>CP064963.1 GCA_016699165.1 Candidatus Melainabacteria bacterium
ACTTTGACCGCGATGGCTGTTTGTTTTGGTGAAGGTGTGTCTGTGAATATTAATTTCAGAAAGCTCTTTCCACATTTAGATAGGTGCCTGGGCGCTTTCAATTGGACACTTTAGGCGAAAATGAATCTAAAAACGATAAGAACTCGCCCATCTGTCATGGTGAACTACGCGCACACTCCAGACGGTCTGGAAAAATTCTAAAAGCAGCAAGACCGATGTTGGTAGAAGATGGAAAAAAAAACCTTTGTTAATGCATTTGGTTGTAGTGGTGATACGCGATCTATGAAACGACCAAAAATAGCTGGAAGCGCTGCTTCGCTTAACTTTGATCAGTTAATTATTACTTCCAGACAATCCGCGCGGTGAAGACCCTGACAAAATTATCGAAGACATATTAGCTGGTATGAATCGGTCTAAAAGGAGAAGGTGACTATTATTGAAGCCTGCCGCCGCACTGCTATCTACCAAACAATCGCTCGAACTCAAGCTACGAGATATGGTTGTGAGTGGCTGGAAGGGCATAAGGTTGCATATCAAATTCTTAAAGACGCCACTATCGATTTTAATAAACGCTGAAGAAATCAAGATTGCCCTGAAAAACAGTGATTATAATCACCGCTTACATAGGCATCGGTTTTCTCACATTTCATCAGTTCGAAGAGGCACTCTCTTCAATGCCATTTAACTTCTTAGTCTTGAAAGTAACTGGATCGCTCAATGTGCGCTTTGGTCCTAACACGTTTTTGAAGTTCTAATTTATTTCGAAGCGGGCAATTTGACTTGTGCCGAGTTTGGAGATTTACTTGGCGACGCGGTCTTGGACCTGCTTTAATGTCGGGAATTTGCCATTAAAAATGGGTTTTTAACCATGGACGCAAAAAAATATTAAAGAAAAGAATCAATAAATTGTAAAGGCGCTCAGCATCTATCTGGCGGCGTGATGCTCAATATTTCCCATCGACCACTGCGAAGCGCGCTCCTTGTTTACGGCTCAATGGCGAGGAAAATATGAAGGCAGATTCGTTGCTTGGGGTTTTAATCAGTACATGAAAGTGACAAAGGTTCACTGCAAGCGATTTCCAAGCGACGGTGACGACAGGGAAGCCCCTCTTCTCCCTGTGTTTTGTTGCACCGAGCTCTGCGCCCTGAGCAACTTGTCTTCCGAGGTACCGCTTGTTTCGCTCAAATTGTTACGCGAACTAATTAGTATCGATACAACCACTTTCTGGGACCGAAGTAAAATTTGAAAGGTTCTTATCCGCAGTCTTTTGCCCCATCCCAAAGCCACTCACATAACGATGGAAAGATTTCAAGCATTTGCAGGCGCCATAGAATCATTGCCCCAGAGGCGCTCAGAGGACCTGGGCAACACTGCACGCAAATCAATTCGAGAGATGATTAGAAAGGCTAAAGAGGCTCATCTGATACTTCGACCAATATTGCAAAAGTCTAGCTTAAGGTCCAGATAATGTAGTCTTGATATGAGTTCTGGTATTATATCAAGATGCAAAAATTAGCCCTGAGTGGCTTAGGGCGGCCTCCGGACTTTTCGCTAAAGAAGTGGCTGGGCAAATGTAGAGGTCGAAGTTTTCGACGTCGGACCTCAGTATCATGAACGATACGCATGTCCCATCGACCAGGGCAAATTGACTTGTCTGTCCGCCTAAGGCTTGCGGTTACTGCGCACCGGGACAATCTGCCGGTAGTTGGAATGATTTCAAAGTTATATTATCTGCGTCGCCCGTCATTGGCGGCAGGCTATTTGAATTGATTGGTCAGGCAGAATTGCAAAGTGTTTGGACGAAGTGCGCCAAACAATTCTGACCCATGCTCCAGTCGAAATACCTGTAGTTAAGCCAGATCAAGAAGATCTTGTGACTGGATTAATAAACGTGCAACGCTTGCTGGCATGACTTATCACTATCAAGAACTTTTGCACTGTGGCTCAGACATGCACCTGCAATCAACACAAGCATTCTCAATGAAATTGTAGACAAGGTCCCAACATTCAATTTCATTGGGACACCAAAGTCTTGAAGCTCGATAGACAGGGCGACAAATTCAGAGTGCTCTTTGATCATTACAGAAAGCCTGGCGACGAACAAAGTGACGTGTTTGATTACTGCATAGTTTCTGTCGGCAGAGGTGGTGCACATTGGCTCACCCAACAAGAATTTTATAAATCGCTCGACACAAATCCTGGTCAAGTCGACATCGGTGTTAGAGTCGAGACAAGTAAATACTTCACTCAGGAAGTGGACGAGCGTTTCTACGAGCCCAAGCTTTATTATGAAGCAAGCATACAAACGATGTGGTGCGCAATTTCTGCTCTAACCCTGGTGGCTATGTGACACCAGAGAATCACCGCGAATATGTGCTTGTAAACGGACACTCCAAGATGTTCGGAAAAATCTGAGAACAACAATTTTGCTGTGCTTGTTTCTAAAACATTCACTCGTCCCTTTAAAGATCCCCAAATGTATTCGCAGACCATTGCAAAGGTCGCAAACATGCTTGCAGGCGGCGGACCTCTAGTTCAGCGCTTAGGCGACTTGCGCCAGGGACGCAGAACTAAATCGCTCACAAATAACTTAATTACACCAACACTTGAAGCTGAATGCGGCGACATCGGTCTTGCTTATCCACATAGAATTCTTGCCAGCATCATCGAATATATGGATGCACTGGACAAAATTTGTCCTGGTGTCGCGGGTGACTCGACCCTGCTTTATGCACCAGAGTGTAAGAGTTATCCAGACTCTATTACCGTGTCTAAAACAATGGAAACAAATATCTCGAATCTCTATATCATAGGTGATTCTAGCTCCTGGACACGCGGAGTTGGTCAAGCCACTACAAGCGGTCTGCTTGCAGGTGCTGGTATTAAAAGAAAGTGGCATCAATCCCTACACCATCGGTGGTGCTCATCACTAAGCCGCATACAGTGACGGCAATTACAAAAACCTCGCCAAAATCAGGCTAAACTAAAATATGAGCGATTTGCTTCAATGTTACTTAAGTGATGAACTTAAGGACGATCGCGGTATCACAACTATAAATTTGATTTTGTGCCGTGAAGTTCTATGCGGCGAGAACGACAGTTTCGCTGATTATGGCAATGAGTTCAATCTTTATGTCGAAAACCAGAGTCAAGCTGGAAAGGGGCGAAAGCAAAGAACAGTTCGCTCTTTCTGATTTTTGCAAAGCTCTATCTGATTGGCAGAGTAAGCTCTTGCAAAATGTCCTTTGGCAATAAAGGATTTCTATCAGGGTATTTTGGACGACGACAACACAATTGCTGCAACAAGTTGTGCCAAAGCCTTGCCTGAATTAGAAAAATATTTTGACGATTTGTATGACACTGATTCGATTATTCTGTTTCAAGCTTATTTGAAACTAGCCAATAATCAAATGCAAGAAGAGGCTTTGTTGGCTTCCTCCTTAATAATCAAACTGGCTAAAAAATTCTCGACTGGAACATCGCCCAATTTTTTACTTCAATTAGCTCAAGAATATCAATCTCAGAAAAATTCCAAGCAAGCTCTGCTTTTAATTGAGGAAGCGGCTTACAATCACAATGAGAGAAAAGTTGAAGGCGATCCAAATCACAAACATTTTTCCAAACATCTGCTCGAAAATTATTTGGAGATACTAAAATCACAAAGCAAAGAGCAGCACTTGCAGTTTGAAGAATTTTATTCCACCTATATTGGGCATGCAAGTGAAATTGGGCGTCTCAATCTGGGCTTATACAAAGCTTGTTCACTTTATAACGAGTATAGAAATGCAACAGGAATGGCGCAATCTGCTGAGCAAATGCTTATGATGATGCGAGGACTGACAAGCAATGCAATGGTTAATCCCGAACACAGCTTCACTTCAAAGCCAATGAGCATGGATCAGTTGCACGATTTGCTCAAGTCGAGAATTCTAATCAATGCTGAAGCAACTGGATTATATAAACAATTCATCAAACATGCAGACGAGATAGAGTCTGATTTTGGCAAGTTAAAAGCGGAAATGAATCTGTTTATCCTGAGCTTTGTCAGTTAATTGAAGACGATATTGAAAAAGGCATTAAATATGGTGCAACCTATTCGAATCGATGAGAATACCCAACTCGATTTTGGTCCGACTTCAGATAACGATTTGCAAGAAGACTATTTGTACGACGACGTCGCCATTAAAATTGATGAAGCGGCAAACTTTCTCTCAAAATTAAAACAGAGATATCCTGCCGACATAGGCTCACCAAACGCCGAGCCAACAATACTATGGAAGCATCTGAAGTTTGGTCTACTGATAGGAGCTAACGAAAGACTGGCTAGAAAACTGGCTCAGGTGGTGATGAACTTTATCGATTATTTTCACGCCGACAAAATAGTTCGCTCAAAAAACAAAAGACGATCTTATCGTTTCTTTTGCTAGCGAGCCAAAATTTTAAATCAGTGTTTTGCAGAGCTTGTCGCATTCTACGATGCTGCAGGTATGAGTGGAAGCGCCAATAATTTTAAGAATGTTGATTTGTCAAACGTAGTAGTAACAAAAGAATCCAAAGTCGCATGTACCGTTTTAATCTATATTCCACTCGATATTGAACATCATTTTGAAAACTTGAATTTCGATGTGCCCATGGCAATAGTAACTCAACAAATAGATTGGGAAGGTTCAGAATGCACCGAGCCTGAATATTTAGAAGAAGCCCCAGGAAAGGCGTTCAAGCTCATGACCATCATCACCAAAGATCCAGATGGTATGATTGCACTTTGCAAAAATGTGATTGTCACGTCAGATGCTGCAAGAAGTATTATTTTTAAAACTGGAAAAGTATTGAATTAGCTTTAGGCCGCGCGTGTTTCGGGGCGATTTTGAACTCGTCGCACAATCTCTCTGCCAATTGCATTGTCTGTTACATTAATCCCGCTGGGTCCCAGGGTCATAGAGCGTTTTCATCGCTTATCAAACTTAGTTTTACGTTTGTGCCATCGCTTTCAAGTTTCACGCCAGCCGATTTTAGAGCACTTTTGTAGCTCGCTTTGAACCCTTTCACTGCCATTCAAATAGGTAAAAGCGAATCGTCCTATGAGCATTTTCCATTTGCTGAAGACCACGTAAGTTTGTTTGTCGTAGTTAGCAAATTGGTCTTGACCCATTGCTACTTGCATCGCAGTTGAATCTACACGAGTTGTAGGCGGCTTAAAATATTCCATGTCGGCTGCACTTAAGGCTGATTGGACCGATAATCCATTTCTTGATTCTGCGGAATCTCTTGCGCCTAAATCTAAATCGGACATGACAGATTACTCCAGTAGAAAGTTGGTGGGGATACTTTCTATTGTCAGGAGAATTCGCTTCGATTTAAATGGGGAGACTACGCTCTCTAGAAAAATCTAGCCGAGCATGGTTCTGCCCGGAGTTTTAGGCGGTTGAAGATGTCTTTGGATTTCTTGTGTAAACTGATTTACATCTATTTTGTTTCCGGCTTCTAAAAATCGACTGCGTAATGCCTCATAGTTTGAACCTGCGGGGTAAAGGAGATCAGCTTTGGGCGGATTCTTTCCGTCCGTGAGTAAGGTGCGACTTAGAGGTTCAATTCCTTTTACTTCTGTAGACAATGCAATTCGAGTAGGTCTACTCGGGTCATTAAGTGGAAATCTTTCAACGTAGAGGTCTATTCCTTTAGTTTTCAGTGCCGCTTTGATTGAATCCTGGGCATCTGCATTATTCAAAAAATAGTTAGTAAAACCATTTAAATCGCCTGCCCGAAGTAAATTAAAGCTCTCGGTTACTTCTTTAGGAATTGAAGTATTATCGCTAGCTTGAGCAGTTCGAAATAATCCTGCATCAGCCATCAATGCATCATGTAGACCTTTTGCCTCAGTAGTGTTGTTGCCACCGTCATTGATTGAACTCGGTTGATCTGGTTTTTCACCCGCCATAATTCGAACTCCTTGCCTTTTGCGACAAGTATATTATCGACAAATAGCCCGAAATTTAACCGCCTACTAGTTATTCCAAAGCAGGTCGGTGTCTTCATCGTCTGACACCATTTTCTTTTGAAGCGAAGCGTACTTCGCCATGAGAGCTGCAACTTCTGGATGTTCGACCCCCAAAGTCTTTTCGCAAAGCCCAAGACTCCATCTATATAATCTGTCTGCTTCTTCGAAATTCTCCTGGTCTTCATATAAATGCGCCAGATTCTCAATTGCTTTGGCTACGCTTGCATGCTCTGGACCGACGTTTTCTTGAATGATTGAAAGTGCCCGCCAGAAATGCTGCTCGGCTTCAGCGTATCTGCCTTGATCTTGATAGACTTCGGCGAGCGAATTTAAAACTTCGGCGACATGCATGTGCCGGCGCCCCAGTCGCGCGTTCTGATTTCAAGCAAAGTCTTGTACAAAGGTTCAGCCTGGTCGTACTTGCACTGAATATGAAAGAGATTGGCTAAATTACTCAACGTCTGTGCGGTGCTTGGATGGTCGAGTCCAAGGGCAGTCTGGCGAATTTTAAGTGCCTTCCAATGAGTCTCTTCCGCTTTTGGAAAATTGCCCTGCAAGCGATAGAGCTCAGCCAAATAATTTAAAATCACTGCGACACTTGGATGCAGGGTGCCCCATTTTTCTTCGTTTAATTTGAGCGCGCGCGCATAAATGGGCTCGGCTTTGTCGTATCTACCTTCGGCATGATACAAGAGCGCCAGATTTTGCAGCATGGCGCCAATGGTGGGATGATCGGGACCCAAAGTGGCTTCGCGCACTGCAATTGCTTTGCTGAACAAAGGCTCTGCCTGGTCATATTTGCCGTGCAGTCTATATAAATCGGCAAGTGATTCAAGCGTGTCTGCCAGTTTCACTTTGTCGCTGTCTTCGTGCGATTCAAAAATAGACAGCGCCCTGCGAAAACAACTTTCCACTTCTTGAAACTTGCCTTCTACACGATAGACTTGACCCAGTTTATTCAATGTCTCAGCTAGTTCGTTTGAATCTTGCTGCCATTTCTCCTGCACGGCAAGAGCAGCTTTGAGCGCGTCTTCTGCCTTAAGCCACGATCCTTGCATCGAATAAATTTCACCAAAACCTCGATAGATTTCGGCAAAACTGGGGTCGTCTACAAGTGCGATTCGAGACTTGCCAGAATCTTCCTGAGTTATTGCGTCTAAAGTATTATCGGAAGTCTCATCGGGCGACATAAAGCCGTTTGCTTTCTCGCGTCTGGCTTCAATCAGCGCCTTTTGATAAAGTCTTTCTGCATCTTCATAACGCCCAAGGTCGAAAGCACGTTTTCCGGCTTCGATATAGGCTTTGAAGTTAATTGCGTCCTGGCTTTGGCTTGTTTCCATAGAATTTTTAAAAACTAGTCCTAGTAAGAGTATGACCGAAAATGCAATGAGCTAATCGCAATCATTGGTACTTTTCACGCAAGGGTGATGATAAAATTGACTATTGCATTGAGCGCTTAGATTTAGGTATTTCTGGGCATAAATTAACATCTTGCAATTTGGTTTTGTATGACCGAAAATCCGCGAAGCAATAAGAGTGCCGAATCGGATGATGTAAGACATCGTCAAACTGATGTTGATCTAGTCAAAACTAGCGATAATACTGTAAAAGATGCTGTGATTGGATTTGTCAAAGATCGAGAGCATCAAGATATTCGGGCAAAATCTCAATTACTATTCAACCAAGACAGCCCGTCTGAGCAGGTGCTTAAGGCGTTATCGCCCGATGATATTAGGCGCAAGCATTTTGAAGCAAATCGATTCGAAATAGATGGGCTAACTGATAGTCCAGATATTCAGACAAACGAAAGTCACAAGAATAACAACACAAAGAAGCCTGCAACAACGAGAGAGTTTATAGCTCATTTTTTCAATACTTTCTCTCCCGATAAAGAAATCAAGCCCGAATCAGATTCTAAAAAACACAAGACTGAAGCTCTTGAAGATAGTTTCACATCTTTCACTATGCTTGCTTTTGAAGCTAAGAATAATCAGGTGCTTGAGCCTGTTTCACTTTTGCGTGAGCATGCTGACAGCTTGGCTGATGGCAAGGAAAAGCAGGATTTAATTGAGCTAAGCCGCAAGCAAGCAAAAGAAATATCGCCTAATTTGAATGCCTGGTATGAACGCAAAGAACTTCAAGAGAAGTTAGACACAGCCGAATCGAAAATCTTTCAAGCAGCATGTGATCGATTTGGCAAAGAACATATAGAGCGTGTCGATATAGATAAAGGCAATATCGGACAAGCAATATCTCTTTTGTTATTTGGACCGGATACTTATCAATTAATGGGCAAGGAAAATGCTGCAAGACTGGGCAGGCAGCTCATGGTCTTTGGTATTGCACCAATAATAGGAGTTGGTGAGGCGGCAAAACAAAAATTACAAGACAATCCCAGTAAATTATTTACAGATGGAACGACTAACATATTTAGTGGCACTGCCATTGGAGTAATACTAGAGTCTGTCAACCCAGTAGTATTAGGGGTAGTATCAACTGCATGTTTAGGAATTTTTGGCAAACAAGTTTTAGATGAGCTAACCCTGCCAGAGAATAAAAAACGAAACGAGAAATTAGTCAGTCTAGCTAAAAGCATAGATAGTTTCGATGATATTGAAATGATAGGTACTGGGCGTCAAGTTAAAGAGATACTGGCGCCAAAAATCTATGAAATAGGTTTCGATTTAGTCACTGGTGGTGTCGCCATTGGTGAAGGACGAGCACTAAAGCACGAGCTTTCAGATGCAGTTAGTGGAGTTGATATAAGAGGTTTTACGAAAAACGTAAGAGAAATTGGCGACGATGTATTGAATGAACTTCAAGGCTTGCTAACTAGTATTGACAAGAGTGTTAAAACAGGTCTGGAACCAGCCGGTGCGCTAGTTAATGGAACATTGCATGGTAATGTCAGCCACTCGAAATATGAGTTGCTAATAGAAGCGCAATTAGAAGAATTTGGCAAAGAAGATCTTTCCAACTTCATGGTAGGCTCAAATGATTTTTTCGACGGACTCGCCAAACAAATTAAAAATTGGAAAATAGATTCACAAAGAAAAAAGAGCATTGAGAAATTAAAAACACTAGACATAGAAGATGCAGCCAAAATAGCAGCGCAAGAATTAGTGAAAGAGCCACCAAAACTAGATGAAAGAGCAATAAAAAAATTACTTGGACAAGAGACTGACGCAAAAGAATATTTGCGCAGAATGAGCGAACATGTAAGTTATGGCAGAGAAGTATTGCTTAGGCATGCAGCACCAGAAGATATTTTAGACTTACACAGGCACCATTACTCGATTGATTTTTCTGACTATGCAATCACGGCAAAAAATAAACTTGGTCGCTCGGCTGAGATACCGGGAAGTTTAGCCAAAGTTGAGGAGTTACTTGGAATTACATTTTCAGAAGATAGAACTTTGCATGTTCCGCTGAGAATTTTCGATGAACATCAAAAGAAATGGATTTATAACAGTGAAAATATGCTGGTCGACCTAAACGCAGAGTTTCATCAACCAAGACTGGATGGAACGATACGTCACGAATTGGCACAAGCATTGGGTGAGATTCGCAATTGGACATATAGGAAAGGAGCGTCACCAATAGGCGGAAAAACACACTGTAAATATCTTTACGATGAAGAAATCAAGGCAGTAAAAACCGCAGAGGTACGTCTTTTGCAAGCTGTGAAACTCAAAAAATCTGAGCTTGAATTATCTGGACTTTCGTATGAGCAAATTAACTCAAATAAAGAATATTTGACGCTTTGGGCACGATTAAGATTTTGTCAAAACTACTCGCAACCCAATAGGGTCGGTATTGAGCAAGTAATGTCAGATCTTTATGCAATTCGTTATGGTGGCTCAGCCGCAACTAAAGCTTTCGACCAAAGTCTTACTATTGCATTCAAGAATTTGTTCAACTTTTTAGAGCATAACAAATGGTTCAGAGGAGACGATGAATAACCATGGATAGAGACAAGTGGGAGCATTTAGTTGCCGAATTAGTTGAAGGAATGGAAGTTGGAGAGATCACTCTGGTAATGAAATGGAAAGATTCGATTGATGTATATCACGCTGGAGGAGCCGTTATATTGCGCAAAAGGTATCCAGGGATAAAGCCTCACACTTACTGTGGAACCTATTATTTTTTACCAACCGAACCGAGATATTATGCCATGTTAGAAGCCTGGAGAATTGTTTCACCAGAGACTTTAGAAAGTGGAGAATGGGAGTATCCTCGACCCAAGGGTTATGATTGGGATCTTGAAGGTTTTGCTAGCGGTTTTATAATTGGGCGTTTCGAGAGAATAGAGATGTTTGAAGACCACAGTTTAATTGCATTTGAAAAAAAACGAACCGGTGATTTAAATTACGACCAGTTCAAAATTGCTGCTGGTTCGGAGTACGCGAAATACGTAGAATCCAAAGTAGGCAAGATGAAACCAGGAGACATCATTACTTTCGAAGAGAATCCTAAATGTACTATAGATAAAAATTACAACCTTGTCGGTGGTGATCCGTTTCTACCATACAAGATTTCTAAAATGGAACGCTGAGCCAAGTTTAGCAAAAATTACTCTCAGTCTAGATTAGGTATTGAGCAAGTAATGTCAGATCTTTATGCAATTCGTTATGGTGGCTCAGCCGCAACTAAAACGTTCGACCAAAGTCTTGCAATTGCATTCAAGAATTTGTTCAACTTCTTAGAGCATAACAACTGGTTCAGAGGAGACGATGAATAACCATGGATAGAAACAAGTGGGAGCATTTTTAGTTGCCGAATTAGTTGAAAGAATGCAATGTGGAGAGATTAGTCGGGTAATGAAATGGAACGATTCTCTCAGAGTAGATCACGCAGGAGGAGCCGTAATTTTGCGCAAAAGGTATCCAGGATTTAAGCCTAATACTTACTGTGGAAGCTATATTTTTTTCCAACCGAACCGAGATATTATGCCCTGTTAGAAGCCTGGAGAATTGTTTCGCCAGAGACTTTAGAAAGTGGAGAATGGGAGTATCCTCGACCCAAGGGAGTTGATATGGATATGCCTATGTTCAAAAGTGGTTTTGAAGATGGCGGCTTTTGTAAAATTGAGATGATTGAAGGCGGAAAATTTCTAGCGTTCTTAACAGCGGATGGCGGCAAATCTACATTTGCCAAATATGAATTCGCAATTGATTCTGAATATGCAAAATACCTAGAATCTAAAGTAGGCAAAATGAAACCAGGCGACATTATCACTTTTGTAGAAAACCCTGCATGGAAGCCTGGTCAATATGTTGCTTATTTGCCACGAAGAGTTATAGCTAAAGAGCAATCATGAGTTTGCCTGGTTTTACTAATCTTTTTTTGACGGTCTCATGTTTTGGGCACAATATATCCACAAATGGAAATAGGAAATGCAAGAGAGTCAGTTTTTAGCGCCTGAAATAAGGTCTGAGCTCGAAGCCAACGAAAAGGTTCTCTGGGTGGGACAGCCCAATGCCATGAGTGAATTAATTAGCACTCTGCCAATTTTAATTTTCGCCGTTCCGTGGACTGCAATTAGCGTCTTCTTTTTAATGTGTGCATTTACGACTACAAAGCAAGGACAGAATTTGTGGTTTCTTTCCATAATAGGCGTGCCTTTTACTCTTCTTGGTCTTTTGCTCTTATCTGTTCCTTTCTATACTTACTTTTACACGACGAAGACTCACTATCTGGCTACTGACCGCAATCTTTACGTCATTCAATTGGGCAAACAAATTTCGGTGGAAAAATATCCACGCGAAGATTTGATCAATCTCGTTAGAACCGAATCTGGTGGCAAAGGAACATTGCGTTGGACGCTCCAGGGCAATTCAGCGCGACCAAGTTATCGCAAGGCAAAACAGACAGGTGAAGTGGTTTTCAAAAACATAGCCAACCCGCGTGAACTGGAACATTTACTTAGAGATACCGCAAAAAAAGGCAGTTAAAATGCTACCACCAGAAGCACCACAACACGTAAAAGACGAGTTGTTGCAAGGCGAGTCAATAACTTGGATTGGTCAACCAAGCAATAAATTGGCATTAAAAATTACTGCCGTAGTTTTGGTGGCAGTCTTGCTATTTATTATTTTCTTTCTCAAAGACTTTATGGGATTTGGCCGTGGTGCCAATTTTTCTTTTGCATTTCAAGGCATCGGGCTAGTGTTTACCGCCTTTGGAATGATTTTTTGTTATATGCTGCTCTCAGCACCTGTTCGAGTCTGGCTCTATTTTAAGAGAACATACTATGTGGTGACAGACAAGCGATATATAGTAATTTCTGGCGGAAATAAAAATCGAAAAGTTCAGCAGTATGACAAGAAAACTGTAACGCCGCTTATGAGTGCGAGCTTTCTTGGTGTCACAAATTTAGTATGGCGGGCGCCTGGCTTTTACAAAGACAGCGATGGTGACTCAAGGCAGAATACATTAACCTTTGCAGGCATCGAGCCTCGCGAAGTGTTCAACATTACAAGCGAAACTTTTCCAAAGCTAAGCGAAGCGGTGAAAACAACGTCACCGCCTCGTTAATTGTCGTAAGCCAACTTCGATAAGCTAGATTGTCTAGTTTAGACGTTTGTTTAGACGGTCACTGTATCTGGTATCACGAATTCAGGACGTACTGGTTTGGCGTAAAGTCCTTTTTCGTTGGCCATTTCAAACAGCTTGGTGAGAGCCTTTCTGCCAGAATCGCCGTAATCGATAGTCAGTTCGTTTACATACATGCCAACGAATTTGTCTGCCAATTCAGTTTTGCCTTCCAGGTTTCTGGCAAATTGAAGAGCGTATTTGAGAGCTTCTTCGCGGTGCGAAAGTGAGTACTCGATAGTTTCTTTCATCAGTTTGGTGGCAAGGGCGACAGTTTTTTCGTCCAAGTCTTTTCTGACAACGTTTCCACCAAGTGGAAGGGGAAGTCCGGTAAGTGTTGTCCACCATTCGCCAAGATCGACTACTTTATGTACGCCTTCTTGTTCATATGTAAGTTGGCTTTCGTGAATGATTACGCCGGCATCAAATTTGCCTTCGCGCACAAGATCTACGATTTGATCAAAAGGAACAGCTTGAATTTTGGCATAATTCAAATCGTCTTCGAAAAGTCTCAAAGCTAAATAAGCAGTGGTCAACTCACCGGGAATGGCGAGGCTGCAAGTTTTCAAATCTTCAGCAGTCATTTTATTCTTGGAAATGACCACAGGTCCGTAGTTGTTGCCCATACTGGCGCCGACTGGCATCAATTTGTATTTGTCTTGAATATAAGGATATGCGGCGAAGGAGATAGCCGATACTTCGTATTTGCCATTCATGGCGTCTTTGTTGAGGCTTTGGATGTCTTTCAGTTCTTGATGAACTGTCAATCCTTGCGTATCTAATAAATTGTTGGCCAGAGCATAAAACATGAATGCATCATCTGCATCTGGGCTGTGGGCTACTGTAATTTCATTCGTCATTGTTTTGATTCCGTACCAACTAACTAACAAGGCGCTTCTGCACCCATCTATTTTCCTAAAGATGAGCACAAAATGTCATGTGGAAAAGCTAATTTACACGGCTTCAAGCGGCGTATCGCACGCTGTGTCAGTCTTCAAGCCGATATCCAATGCCGTGAACATTCTTAATAAGTGAGGGTGCGCCCTTGGTGTCGATTTTGCTGCGCAACTTCTTAATACTGGTTCGGATGGTTTCAGACGATTTATCGGAGCTTGAGGTCCAAACTCGGTCTAGTAGTGCTTCTGAGCTAAATATTTGACCTTTATAACGAAGCAAAAATTCAAGCAGGGCGAATTCCATGCGAGGTACATGCACTTCAACGTTGTCTACATAAACTTTGTGCAGACCTAGATTTAAGACTAAATTTCCTGCCTGGAGCACGTCACTATTTACAAAAGTAGGTCGCCTGAGCAGCGCTCGAACTCGAATACTCAATTCTTTTAAATGAAATGGCTTGGTCAAATAGTCATCAGCACCAGCTTCGAATGCTTTTTCTTTGTCGCCGATTGTTCCACGAGCAGTCAAAACAAGGATGGGTGACTGACCTCCTTGTTTGCGATAAAGCTTACAAACTTCGGAGCCGTCCATCTTAGGCAGGTTTAGGTCCATTAAAATAATGTCGTAATGGTAAGACTTGAGCATGTCTGCCGCTTCCAGCCCATCCTTAACCCATTCGATCAAGTAATGTTCTGTCTCGAGCCACTCAAGGACCATTTCTCCCTGGTTCTCGTCATCTTCTATGAGCAGAATTTTGGCCATGACAACGCTTTTGTTTATTGTTATACTAAAGTTACTCAGAATTAATAATACCACTGATTTTGGGTACCAAACCGCCACATATTCTTCGTAACGTATGAAAAATAGGACACTAACTGAATTTGAGCAGATATTGATAACCTGCCGATAAATTCTCTTACTAAACTAAACCGAAATATGAAACTCGCTAATTTTCTTTTTTTGATTGGAATTGCCATTGCTTCGACCACGCCGGTCAAAGCTCAGGAATTTGTCATTCCAGGCAGAACTATTACTAAGACAACGACTACGCGAACTTTTTCTGACCCAAATCTTCCTTCTGCAGTCAAAGCTCGCATGCAAGACGGCATCAGATATACAGTTTCAACTACTCAAGCCAACGGCTGGGAAAAGGGTTTAGTCAAAGGCACGCCCAACCTGAAAAATTATTTTTGGTGCGCAATGCCCAGAACTAATCAAGCATGGTCCAGTTCTAAAACAAAAACTCAGACCACCACAATTCCGCCACAGGTCAGAAAATTCCGTTACAACAAACCTGTCCAAGTTAAAACTTTCAATCCTAATATTAAGATGCCTCCACCGCCCGAAGCGCCAAGACAAGTGGCGAGCAGATCCGAGTCTCACGCCGAAGAAAAACTCAGGCTGTACTTAAATATAAGAAGACCGATTTGCCAAAAGCTTATAAAGCCTACCCAACTAACGATTTTTCGAGCGATTCAAACTTGAGTGGCTCTATAGTGAGCAAAGAGGGTCGGGCTAAGCTGCTTACTCCAACCAAGCATAAATAATCGTCGGTTTTGCTAACTCTTTAGTGTGGAAAGTTATTTAGGTAGAGCTTCCCCTAAGAGTGTCGTTATGGCAAAAATTACGCCTCGGACTATTATCATGACTTTCATGCTGGGAGTTTTGATTGCAACTGCTCCGCAATGGACAGTTAATCATCCCAAAGCGAATTACAGTGCACCGTGGATTTATCCTTCTTGCCAGCCCGAATAAGCACAAGACGAATCTTGCATTTATTGGCTCTGACTGTGCTTTTGAGCGGGTCTGGTGATAATGTTGTTTTTGCCCAAGGTGTAAGCAAGGGCTATTTAGATTCTATTTCTAAGAGCGGATTGACTCGTTGGAATAAAATTCCAGTCAAAGTTTATATTGAGTCGACTTCTGATGTGCCTGGATTCAAGCCAGAATTTGCCCAAATAATCAAACAAGCTTTTGAGACATGGCAGACGTCGTGCAAGGATAAACTTTCTTTTGAATTCTTGGAAAAATCAGACGATGCTCAAATTGTTTGCAAATGGACTAATGACAAAAAAGTTTTGATGAATCCAAACGAGGGTGGTAACACTCAAGTGGTGCCGAGTGCTGATGGTATTTTTACAGCTCAAATGCTTTTGCTCACCACGCCGCCACCAGGCAAGAGTGAGATAGAATCACATTATTTAATACGTGTTGCACTGCACGAAATTGGTCATGCTATTGGTATCACAGGTCACAGTCCAAACAAGACTGATATCATGTTTAGTATCGTTTATCCAGACGATAAAAATGTCAGTCTTTCTCTAAATGATATTGCCACCATAAATTCTTTGTATTCTATGAGTGCCAAAGAACTAGCTGCTAAGCCAATTTTACAGCCAACTCAAAATTGATGGACATTGACGCGAAAAATGCTAGTCCGCAAGTTAGAGCTTTGGAATTGAATAACGAAGCAGCAAAAGCATTACAAGAAAAGAATGCAGAACTAGCTAAGACTAAGCTTGAAGAGGCTCATGTACTCGACCCTAATAATCAACTGGTAAACTCTAATCTTGGTTCTATCTATGGAAATTATGGTGCCATATATGCGATGGCATTTAAATTTCCAGAGTCAATGGATTATTTTAAAAAGAGCATAGACTTGCTTGAGAAGAGCAATAACAAACCCGTTCTAACTCAGGTGTTGACTAACTATGTTCGTATTTTGCAAATGGCAAATCAACCAGAAGAAGTAAAGAAAGCACAAGCTAAATTAGCTAAACTCACTGGTGCTGCAAAATAGAAGTTAGTTCTTCTTAAATGTAAGAGGCAGGTTTTACACCCGCCTCTTTTTGTTTGCGTGCCACGCATGTTTGATAACTAGGAGGTGAGAGTCCCAGCACAACCTGATAGCGGTGAAGTGTAGCAGAGCGCAAGGGCGTTGCCGTGAGGCAGGGTCTGAAGGAAGCGCCGAGCAAATTCGCAACCTGACGAACAGAAATCGGATATGAGGCGCCATATGAGGACGAGCCAGCAAACGATGGCGAAGTCCATAGCTATCAAAACATATGAACGTAAATCCGGCAGGGGTGCGAAGAAAGTCGTCAAACTTACCGTGGGAGATCTGCAATGTTGTTCGAAAGAACTGAGATTGTCGCGAGGCTGTCTGAGCGCATGGCAGAAGTCAGCAGAGGACATATTAGGTGACCCTACCGAGTAAGCGCGGAGTTACGTGAGCGACTGGTGTTGGCATTGAAGGTCCAAACGGAGCAAGAGGAAATCGGACGAGGTACTCATGGACGGAAAGCAGCAGAAAATTCAATTCAACTTGACCTCAAGCAGAGCAGGAGGGGGTGAAGCCCCTGGTGGCATGCGGAGAGGGACTGAACCGGATGTGGTGGAAAACGAAACCGATAGCCAAGTCAACGAGCAGTTAATGGAGGAAATTCTTGAAAAGGAAAATCTGATACAAGCACTAAAGGCGGTATTGCGAAACAAAGGAGCCCCAGGTATTGACGGAATGACAGTTATGCAGCTTCCGGATTACCTGAGAGCAAACTGGAAAGAAACACGCGCAAAACTTTTGAAGGGAGAATATGGACCGCAAGCTGTAAGAAGAGTAGAGATACCAAAGTCGGGAGGCGGAGTAAGAAAACTCGGCATTCCAACGGTACTGGACCGATTCATACAACAGGCGATACAGCAAGTTTTTCAGAGAAAGTGGGATGCGTCATTTTCCGAACATAGCTATGGCTTTCGCCCGGGCCGCTCAGCGCATCAAGCGGTTGAGCAGGCTCGCCAATACATCAAAGAGGGAAACGGAATCGTCGTGGATATAGATTTGGAAAAGTTCTTTGACCGAGTCAATCACGATGTATTAATGAGTCGAATCGCTCGAAGAGTAAAGGATAAGCGAGTGTTGAAGTTAATCCGTGCGTTTCTGAACGTCGGAGTAATGGAAAACGGGTTATTTCAACCAATCGAAGAAGGGATGCCACAAGGGGGTCCACTTTCGCCAATACTTTCAAATCTGTTACTGGATGAATGGGACCGAGAACTTGAGAAACGAGGTCTAAAGTTTGTACGCTTTGCCGACGACTGCAATGTCTACGTGAGAAGCGAGCGAGCCGGACAACGAGTGATGGAAAGCATCACAAATTTCTTGAAAAAGAGGTTACGACTAAAAGTAAATGAGGAGAAAAGCGCAGTGGGAAAGCCGTGGAAGCGGAAATTCCTTGGATTCAGTTTCACAAGTGGTGCGAACCCGAAATTACGGATAGCACCACAATCACTGAAACGGATGAAAGAGAAGATTCGCTATTTGACTAGACCGACCAAAGGAAGAAGTATGAAGCAAGTAATCGATGAACTTACAAACTACCTGCGAGGGTGGCACGCCTACTTTGGGCGTTGTGAGACACCATCAATTCTTGACCAACTCGACCGATGGGTGCGGCGCCGTCTGCGCGGTTTGGTATGGCGTCAGTGGAAGCGCGGAACGAAGAGATTTAATGAGCTACGCAAACGCGGTATTGGTAAGGACTTGGCGGCACAAACTGCCGGCAGCCCGAAAGGACCATGGCGTATAAGCAAAAGCCCTGCTCTTAATTACGCCCTTCCAAACGCGTATCTGCGCTCACTAGGCTTGTATTCATTAAAGCTTGCAAAATGACTATTGCACCGAACCGCCGTGTACGGACCCGTACGCACGGTGGTGTGGCAGGGAGGAGTCCGTGAGGACTCCCCCTATGCCGATTAGTCTGATTCAGAAGTGACTTTAACGAGCCCACGGAGGTGGGTTATTCGGGTCAGGATCTTGGTCTTTGTCCTTACCTTTCTCTTTCTCGTCTACATCTTTTTTCTCTTCGTCATCTTCTTCGTTCATCTTACCGAAGGCATCTCCAAGAATGTTTCGGAGTTTCTTCTTATCTGGACCCTTGATATTGCTTATATCAGGAGTTAGTCCATGGTCGGGTACGAAGACCGTCTTATCATCTGCTGGTTGTCCAGTTAGTCCTGGTTGTCCATACTGTCCAGTCTGTCCGTATTGTCCAGGCTGACCTTGTTGTGGATGTCCAGGTTGTCCTGGCTGTGGTTGACCAGGTTGTTGACCTTTGCTGTTGTTGTCGAGCTCTATCTTGCTCGCTCAATAGCATGCCACCACCAGCTTGCAGACCCATTTGATATGCCTGATTTGGATGAATAGGCAATCCGGTTCTAGGATCGAAATACTGACCTGTTTGCGGATTGAACGGTAGATTATTTCTAGGATCTATCGGAAGTCCGGTCTTAGGATCAATAGGCAAGCCAGTCTGAGGATCGATTTGTTGAGGCTGTCCAGGCTGACCATCAGCCATTCTGCCTTCTGCATCGAGTTGGTCTGGTCTCAATTGAGCTTGATCTGGTTGAGCCACTCCTTCGGCTGGAACGATCATCTGAGGATCACCTTCGACACTTGCTCTTCCAAACTGATTTGGTTGACTAAAGTCGTTGGTCGTAAGCATGGTGTCATCAGGTTTGCCTTTTTGTTTGCGCAGGCGCTCTTCTATGTCCTCACCTTCTGGTGTGGCAATGATGTCGAGGTCGTCACCAGCTTTTCTAGCTGAGCGACTTATCTCTCCGCGGAGCATCGGCTGGATACCTTGCACCACCTCTCCAGGGCGATGAACTATTGGTTGTCCGGTCATGGGGTCGATGTCTGCTGCGGTAATCATGGCGGTATCAAATTCACCACCACCACGGTTGCGATTCAGAGCTACCCATTGATTGGTTTCAGGATCTAGATAGCCCGATTCACCAATTTGTCTGGCTTCTGCACGCAGTCTTTCACGTTCTTTAGCTATCCATTCACGATAATAGTCTTCGCCTCTCGACTTAGCCGTAGTAATACGACTTTGCTGCGCTGGGCTTTGAGCCATTACTGTGCGCTCAACTATTTCGCGATTTCTGACTGGTGGGACAGGCACTGGCTGTTTAGTGACAGGGTCAACGTAAGTGGCTTGGTTAGCGGCTCTGGCTGCAGCTATTAGTTGAATTCGCTGCTGCGCAATAGCTGGGTCCTCGCCTGCTACGCGTTCTCTTGGTGGCGTAGATACTGGCTGATTCGTGACCGGATCTATATACGTACTTGCATTTGCCAGTCGAGCCGCCTCAATTCGAGCTGCGCGTTCTATCGCTACAGGATCGCTAGTTGGTGGCAGAGCATCACGGAAGGTTTCGACTTTTAACTTCGGTCCGGTTGGATTGTCTGGATTTGGGAACTCTTTCAATCCAGCCTTTCTTGCTTCTTCCATTGCAGCCATCCGAGCGTTAATCTGCTGTTCAGTCAGACCTGAAGCTCTAGCCTCTGCTTTATATGAATCGCGCGTAACAGTAGCAGCGGCAAGCGGTGGTAGCGCGGCGTCTCTCGCCAGTACTTGCGATGCGCCACCTCGAAGATGGGCAGTGAGACCGTTTCCACCTGTTAAGGTGGCAACAGAACCTGTTTGTCTTGCCACTGCTAAAGCTGCTGCATTTATTTCTGTTTGGATTCTAGCTTTTTCATCCGCTGTACCTGCTTGTGCAAGTGTAGCTTTCTTGGTTTCTATAGCCTTGAATCCATCATCAAATTTTTGGCGGTCTGGAGCAGACATTCCATTTCTGAGATGCGTGAGATAGGCTTTGTCCACTGCAGTTTCTTTTCCTGCGGCGACTCTTGCCATGATTGCTTTCATGTTATGTTCGACACCACCAGCGCCAGAGGCAACTAACTGATCGAATCGCTTGCGATCATCTTCTGAAGTCAAACCTTGGCGTAAATCTGTGGCTGATTTTCTACCGGCGTTAGCTTGATCTATATACCGTTGTTTCACGCTGTCTCTGAGTGTTTGTCCCTCGGGAGTGTTTGCATTCATTCTGGCTTGGAATTCTTCACCAGTTTCACCTGACCTAGTCAAAGTACTATAAAAGCCGTTCTTGAAATCAACTCCATTGTAACCAGTGGATACTCTGGCCTCACTGTCTGTAGCCACACCTGTACGACCAGGCACCACCTCTACTCTACTATTTATATCCATATCGTTGTTAATTTCTGCATCTGTACCGAGTCTTGCAGAATTGTCTGCTGGAACTGGCGCCGGAGCTTCTGGATCTACTCCACCGCTGTTCACAGTCGGAGCCGCAGGAGCAGCTGGAGCCGCTGGTCCGGATGGATTGCTACCTCCTTTCTTGCCTTTGCCACCGCCGCCGCCACCACCGCCGCCACCTTTGCCAGCTTTTTTGGCTTCCTGGTGCATGGTGTTGGCGAATTTGTCGCTCAATTTTTGAATCTGCTGACCGGCACCACGTGCCAATCCGGAAAAGTCGAATGCGTATTTGACAGACAAACAAGCAAGCGAGTTTAGCGCAAGCATTATAAGTGTTCCGGTTTCATCAACACCGCGAAACGCAGCCATCAAGAATACAACTGTATTCCAGAATAATGACCAGAAACAAAGTGTGATAACGCCTTCAATCCAGTTTGGCAATGCGTCTCTCAACTGCTTCATAGGCCAGGTCCAGAGACCTGCAACAACTGGTCCTACGCACCAAAGGTAGTATAAGAAAGCTACTTGAAACGCGCACAGAATATTCCATGCAGTAACAAGTGAGCAATTACTGGTATTACACATGAGGCGAGCAGCATGCACCGCAGTTGGTACTACTTCGTCTGCTCTGTCTGGTGGGACGATATAAATACCCACACAAGGGTCCCAAATTTTTACTGCTACAAGAGCTGCTTCTAATTTGGCAAAAGGAGTTGGTGCTTTAGCTACCAAAATCTCACCCATAGACGATTTTGGCATGTCGATTGTGTTGCGGTTTTCTTCTGGAAGCCTGAAAGGCATGGCTTTGATTTCGGCGCACACTGCATCTTCATACATGTCGGATCCAAATATCTGTTGATAATTGTCCGCGACACTAAGCGTGAGCGAGTTGGCTAAATCGATACCGTAATTCATCACCAGATAGGTTGTTGGCAAAAGAAATACGGCAACCATTGAGCGGAAGATTCCATCTAATGGATTGACGTTTCCGAGCACTGGGTTGGAAGTAGCCATGATTGCGCGCATTTGTGTAATCAAGGCACCAGGAAGTAGTAATAAAATTCCGATAGGTACAAAGATTTTGTCTCTGACTTGGTTCCATTTGTTGCCAGCGTCACTAGTGAAGTTGCGCAGATAACTACCTACATAGGTAATGGCACTGTCTGCTTGTTCATGACCAATTTCAGCAGCTGTATTAGCTGCACCTGCAGATTGTCCAGCACCTTGTGCTTGACCTTGTTGTCTTTGTTGGTGTGGGCGCTCGCCGTACATGCGGCCTAGACCAGCCATCATAGCCGCCTGACTCTTAGCCGCTTCTGGGGTCATACCACGACCGACCTTTTGGTTTAGACGTTTAAGTATGTCTTTACCTGTCTGACAAGCTTTTGGACCAGCTTTGCCCGGTCTAGCAGCAGGTCCTAGCGCATCATCGCATGACATATCTTTTAAAGCTCCAAACAAACTTGCTTGGGTTCCTGATTTTTCTGGACCTCGCTGTTCTTTGCTGCGACCGCCTGAAGGACCAGCCATACTTGGGTCTATACACATTTCGCCCATTGAGAAAGCTGCTTGTGCTGCTACGCATGCAATACCAGTTCCGCTACATCCGGGAGGTGCGCCACCACCACCGCCACCGCCACCGCCGCCACTGGCGTTATTGGTCTGACCGTTACGTTGATTATTGCTATTGCCATTTCCGGTATTTCTATTATCTTCTCTCTGATAGGGTCCACCGTTGTTTCCAAGTCCTCTGGGACCTGCAGTAAGTGGTGCAGCATGTTGAGTTTGTGTACCGGTAGATTGACTTTGACGACCGCGGTCACCACCTTCGCTGCCATATTGGGCATTGGCTGTGAGGGAGCAAGTTAAAAGCGAAACCAAAGCAATCGCCACCGCTAGGTGCCGCTGATATCCCGGTTTGATGTAACTCATTTTTTTAGCCTCGGTCATAGTCTGTTTTATGTCTCTCATTATTTGGCACCGGCGTTTCCAGCTTTGTCTGCTAGTTTGTCTCCAAACTGCATTGATTCATCACCAGAAGATTTAATTAGTCCGGCGAAGTCAAAAGCAAACTTAACTGAAATATTTCCAAGTGTATTTAAGGCAATCATTATTATGGTGCCTGTTTCGTAATCTCTTCGAACTAAAGCAATAACCATTATTGTGGCATTCCAAAATACTGACCAAAAACAAAGTGCGAGTACGCCTTCAACCCAGTTAGGAAAAGAGTCTCTAAATTGTTTCTGCGGCCAAGTCCAAAGCCCTGCCACTACAGGACCCATGCACCATAAGAAGTAAAGGTAGAAGCACTGAAAGGCGCATAAAATATTCCATGATGTAACAAGCGACGCATTTGCTAAGTTGCAAACCATTCTAGTTCCTGCCACCGGTACTGGTACCACTTCTGCAGCTCTATCTTCAGGCACTATATACAAGCCATCGCAAGGATCCCAAATTTTGACTGCTATTAAATTCGCTTCAAGCTGAGCAAATGGTGATCTTTCTCTGGCCACGAGTATGCGTCCCATGGAGTGGGTTTCTTTGTCTAGCGTGTTTCTGTTTTCTTCGGGAAGTCGAAACGGCATGCATCGAATTTCGTGACACATTGCATCGTTATATAGATCGGTCCCGAAAATTCTTTCGTAGCCTTCTGCAATCGTGTAAGTAAAAGAGTTGCAAATATCGATGCCATAATTCATGGTCAAGTAGCTAGCCGGTATGAAAAATAGTGCAACCAAACCGCGGAAAATACCTTCAAAGGGACTAGCTTGACCCAATACGGGATTGCTTTGAGCCATTATCGCTCTAACTTGTGTTGCTAATGCGCCAGGCAATAGAAGCAAAATTCCCATTGGTACAAATATATTGTCTCTAACCTGGTTCCATTTATTACCCGCGGCACTTGTGAAATTTGGAATATAACTGCCAACGTGTGTAAGCATTTGCGCTGCCTGGTCGTGTCCCATTTCTGCTGCAGCATCAGCAACTTGAGATGTTTGACCCACACCCTGATTTTGTCCAGACTGCATATTTTGGTGTGGTCTGTTATCTAGAGCCGCTTCCATACCAGCTAACCCGGAACCTCCTAACGCCATTTGTTGTGCGGTCATATTGCCGCCTTTTGACAGAAAGCCCATGAAACTTCCAAAATCACCACCTCTTTCGGCAGCCGTATTTTCGGCACCTCCCTCGCGCATACCAGGCTGCATGGGTGGCTGCATACTAGTATCTGTCTGCATGTGATAAACAGAAGACTGCATTCCGCTACGTTCTCCGTAGGCTGGTGCTTGAGCTTTGTTTGCTCCGCACCACATTGCTTGACCAGGTGAAACGTCGCGAGAACTTTGTTCGTTTTGTTTGCTGAAGTTGCTGACTTGACCGGGATTTCCACTAGCGCTCGGAGAAGCGCTTGTTTTGTAGGGATCTTCTATTATTGGTTTTTCTAACTCAGTAAAGTCACCTGTTCCTGGAGCGCCAGGCAAGGTGATAACAGGACGAAAAGTTCTAGGTGGAATGCGGTTCAAACTACGATTTATTGGATTTGATGTACCGCGACCAGTATTACCCCAGTGATCGCTTGCACCAATTCTAGATGGATTGAAGAAGCCACCGATGCCATTAAGACCGGTGCCGCTTAAAATTCCTTGACTGCCAAATGGTGTGTTACCGGTCCATCCGTCGTTTCCATTGCCATTGCCATTGTTTCCAGTGCCATCACCACCGGTTCCAGGGTAAATTTCCATTTTGCCCGTTGATGCGGTTTTATCTTTTTTCTTGTTTTGATCGCCATCATATGTGTAAGGCGTAATCTGCAAGTTGTTGTTGTTATTCTTTTTCTTCTTGCCGTCTTCATCGTAAACGTAAGGGCTAAGATTTACTTTGCCTGTGTTGTCCTTCTTCTTTTTGTCATCTTCAAAAGTACTTGAATAAATGTCTTGATTTATAGGTGCGTTATTTTTCTTCTTGCCGTTTTCGTCGTAAGCACCAGGATAAAGTTCGGCAGTGCCATTTTGACCTGACTTATTTTTCTTCTTGCCGTTTTCGTCATAAGCACCAGGATAAAGTTCGGCAGTGCCATTTTGACCAGACTTGTTTTTCTTCTTGCCGTTTTCATCATAAACTCCAGGATAAAGTTCAGCTGTGCCATTTTGACCAGACTTATTTCTCTTCTTACCGTTTTCGTCATAAACTCCAGGATAAAGTTCAGCTGTGCCATTTTGGCCAGTCTGATTTCTCTTTCTACTGTTTTCATCATAAACGCCAGGATGCATTTGGGCAGTGTCATTTTGACCAGCCTGATTTTTCTTCTTGCCGTTTTCGTCGTAAGCGCCAGGATAAAGTTGGGCAGTGCCATTTTGACCAGCCTGATTTTTCTTCTTGCCGTTTTCGTCATAGACGCCAGGATACACTTCTGCGGTGCCATTTTGATTGGATTTATTTTTCTTCTTGCTGTTAACGTCATACACACCAGGATAAAGTTCGGCTGTACCATTTTGACCAGCCTTGTTTTTTCTTCTTGAGTCGTTTTCGTCTGCACCCGATAACATATTTGGTACGTTGCCAGATGAATTGTTTTTTTTGTTTTGAGAATTGTCATCATTTCCAGAATATAATTCTGGAGCGAATTGATTTCTATTCTTTTCATTCCTTTTTTGTTTGCGTTCAGTCATTGGAAATGCTGGCTGATACTCGTTTTCGGTAGCATCACTAGAAGTGTCTTTCTTCTTCTTGCCAAAGCCAAAATCAAAATTGGGGATTGAAAATCCTGGATCATTCTTCTTCTTGCGATCTTTTTCTTGGCTATCAGAATCTTGGGCTAGAACACAGACGTTTGAAAAACCAACCAGCAAGCACAACAAGATGCTGGTTACCAACCAGATCTTGAGTTTCTTGCTATTTGTTTTCAGACGATTCACTTATTTAGCTCCCTTTTGCGTAGCTTCGCTGACTGCCATTTCTGACTTGGACATAATTTGTGAAACCATTTCTCCAGCTTTGAAATCGAACGGGTTAAATGGCACATACATGAGGATTACAATGAAGGCAACAAAGATGATCATTTCCCATTCACAATATGGATTGTATTGACCAATTTCTTGCAACCATTCAATTCGCGTTTGAGCGGCAAGTAGAACTGTACTCCACCAGAATCGCCATAAGCCCACGTTTATAACTCCGTCTACCCAAACCGCAAAGATACGGCTGAATAGTGACCCTACAGCAGTAGGCCATGCAAAAAATGCAGCGGCTATTGGACCAAATAAAAGTAGATAACACATCATCGTGATTTGAAAAGCCGAAAGCATAACTAGTCCAAATGCTGCAGACATAGCTGATAGATTCACAAGAGTTTGGAGCATGACTGTAGCTTCAGACTGAGGTTCAACACCTGAATCTTTTTCAGATCCTTCTGATAGTTTACCTAACACTTTAAACATACTTGGGTGCATTATTTGTTCTTTCTTATTGGCTTCAGGTGCTCTGAAAACCTGTTCATCTGCCCATTCGTATATAAGTTGTTCGTTGATATGTCGTTTGACTTCATAAGTCATCGAGTTGCCTATGTCAACGGCGTAACTGACAATGAGCTGGGTCGCAGGAATGAGGAAAATTGCTACTAAAGACTTTTGAATACCTACAAAAGGTGATACTGCATCTTCGTCGTTTTGCGATTGTAAAATACCCGAACTTACAAGACCTTTCATTTGTGAAAGAACAGCTCCAGGCAAGATTAAAAGCAAAGCTATCTGTAGATAGACTCTCTTATACATTTGCATGACCATCCAGATAGCGTTTTCATGAACCTTCACTGGGTCTTTGGCGCTACATGGTTGTCCAGCTGATTCGTTAGCTACGTTCAAAAGATGACTCAGATGCAATTC
The DNA here is from genome assembly GCA_016699165.1 of Candidatus Melainabacteria bacterium. GTDB lineage: Bacteria > Cyanobacteriota > Vampirovibrionia > Obscuribacterales > Obscuribacteraceae > Aved-18. The sequence continues at coordinate 26,434 of CP064963.1, forward strand.
AAGCATCGATTCCCACGCTGGGTTGAACGCATCACCAAATGCTTCGCCAGCACCTTGAGCACCACCTCTCATACCATTTTTACCTTTTTCAAAATTAGGTTGAGGTGATGAATCACGATCGGCTTTTTGTTTGACCGCAGTGCTTTCAGCAAGTGCGCCTGTGATGGCTTGAATTGGGCCGGAATACAATTCATCCACATCTTGTTGTTCGTTTTCTTGTTCAGTCTCTTGTTCAGAACCTTGAACCATGATTCCCATGACAGGAACGTGCACGCGGAACTCATCTCCGGGTATGTACGAATCTAGATTTTCATCAGCTTTCTTCTTAGTGTAATAAGGCTTTTGTCGTTTGCCACCTTGCTTTGGTCTGGGTTTAGGTTTGCCGTCTTTATAATGTTGGTTCTGATTTTGGGGTGTGGCAACAAACCTTATATGCACGCGAGGAATTCGCTCACCTTGGTTCTTCGATTGAATAATGTATGGAGGAAAACTAGTAGATGCCTTTTCTACATCCTGGAAGGTCTTCATGCTACCTGGACCGCCAAGAATTTTTTGTCGGTCTGCTCCGCAAGTTTTGCCATGGAATTTAGTGAAACCATGTAAGTTCATTTTACCGTCAGGATCCACTATGAATCCTCTAGCTTCTACTGGTTTTCCACAAAGAATTAAAGAGCAAAATAGGCTCAGAATAAGTGGAGCAAATTTATTCATTCTATTTGCCTCCTTTTTTCTTTGCATCTTGAGCAGATTCATTCACTGCTTGCTCGGCTTTTTGCATAATTTGGGCAACCATTTCTCCCGGTTTGAAATCAAACGGGTTAAAAGGTACGTAAGAAAGAATGGTCACGAATGCAATGAACATAATCAGTTCCCACTCACAAAATGGATTGTATTGTCCCATTTCGGATAGCCACTCGATTCTTGTTTGTGCGGCTAACAGAACTACGCACCACAGAAATCTCCACAATCCCACATTAACTACCGCATCCAACCAAATAGCAAAGACTCGCATAAATAGCTGTCCCACAGTAGCTGGCCATGCGTAAAAGGCTGCTGCTATAGGACCTAGAAGCATGAGATAACTCATCATAGTTATTTGAAATGCGCACATCATAACTAATCCAAACGCAGCCGACATACCAGCCAAATTAGCCATAAGTTGGAGCATTATCGTGGCAAGAGACTGGGCTTCAAAACCAGAATCTTTTTCAGACCCTTCAGTCATTTTTCCTTGAACTTTTTTAGTGGGAGCTTTTATTTGTTCTTCTTTATTATCTTCTGGAGCTCTGAAGACCTGCTCGTTTGCCCAATCGGTAACGAGTCCTACAGAAATATGTCGTTTGACTTCGTAGTTCATCGAATTGCCGATGTCTACGGCGTAACTAACTATGAGCTGTGTACATGGAATAAGAAATAGAGCAATCATACCTCTTAAAATGCCTACAAAGGGTGAGACTGCATCTTCATCGTTTTTAGATTGCAGAATTCCGGAGCTTACAAGACCTTTAAATTGAGTAAGCACCGCCCCTGGTAGCAATAAAAGTAAGCCTATATTGATGTAGACTCTTTTATACATTTGCATGATCATCCAAACGGCGTTTTCATGAACTTTTACTGCTTCTCGGCCGCCACATGGTTGCCCCGCATTTTCATTTGCAACGTTTATTAAATAATCCATATGAAGTTCAAGCATGGCTTCCCAGCAGGGATCGAAGGCGTCTGCGCAGGCATCTGAAGCGCTTTGCATTTGTCCTTGCTGTTGGTTTTGTCCCCTCTGGTTGCTCGCTTGAACGCTTTGCTTCATGTTGTTTTCGTGCTGTTTTCTTTTAGCTTCTGTTGGTACGCGAGATTGGGGAGTCTCATCACCAGTCGTAGTGCTATCTTTTTTTGCTTCTTTTAGTTGATTGCCCTCAACCGTCGATCCCGGCGTAATGGTGCCTTCCGCCGGCTTCCATCTGCGTTTAACGTCGACTGGAGGCGGTATATGACCATAGCCGCTGGAATCTGGAGGGTTGACTTGCCACCACGGAGCTTTCTTCTTTCCACCTACTTTGGTGTCGGGAGAAGTCTTGCCATCCTTGTAATGCATATTTTGGTTTATGGGCGTGGCCACAATCATAATGTGAGTGCGCGGAACTCGCGCTCCACCCGGCTTCGACATCACTATGTAAGGGGGGAACTGAGTGTTCGCCTTTTCTACATCTTTATATGCAGAGAGATTGGGACCGCCAGCAATATTCTCAGCTTGCTTACCTTGCGATTTTGTTTGACGTTTGAAGGCGTGAAACATGTTAGTGTCTGCCAGCATTCTCTTGAATCTGTGCGCTTCTCCAGGCTCACAGCAAGAAAGCCAAATCATGATAGTTGCTAATAAATAGCAAAAAACATGACTTGACCTTACGGTGAAAAGCATTATGACCTCAACGCCGAACCGTCGTTCAGCAATTTCGCGAAATTGGCCATTGTTGTCTAGTAAAAGGGTCTTGGAATGAAAAGGGCGGGCTGGAGGGAGAACCAAGACCCTGCTTGATGGCGACATGTCAAGTGTAGGGACCATTTGTGAACTTTTGGTACCCGTCTGTCAAGTGTAGATTAAAATAGTGCATTTTGGGGACATTTCAATATAATCAAAGGTATGTTTTTGACTTAATCCTTTATGCCTTTGCCCAGACCAACCTAACCATGAACAATTATCGGAACTCTATTCGTGTCACAAGAATGGCTTCTACAGCCATTGTTACTGCACTTACGCTTGGACTTATGACTGCGTGTTGGAATCAGGAAAAGACAGAAGAAGTTGTCCCAATCACAACTCCCGAGGGTAGCTCGAGCGTTACTGCACCTCTTCAAGAGCGCACTACAAACGATACCGATCCCGATACAGGCAAATATTTTGTAAGACCAGCTCCTATGCTTGCATTGCAATTTGGTCCTAAATGGAAAACTCAGGGGCAAGAAAATCCCAAAGAAGAATCAAAAATGCTTCGAATGCCAAACGGCATTATGTACCGAGACATTCTTGTAGGTTATGGACTAGCACCTCATCTTAGAGCGACCGTGCTTGTGCATTATATTGCGTATAACTCAGATGGAAGTATTTTTGATAGTTCAGTCGATCGTGGAATGCCGCTTGTATTCACGCTTGGTGACCACCAGGTGATGGCAGGACTACAAGGCGGACTGTTAAATATGCAAGTTGGTGGAGTGCGCAAAGTTGTCGTTCCAGGGAAATTTTGTATTGGAAAGTTAGGGAAAAAGAACGTTCCAAAGCTCAATAAGATGACAATGATGCTTCGTTTATTGAGCGTAGATCAAAACTATGAATCTTCACCACCTAGAGAGGATCCAGAACAATCTGACGCCGCACGCGAGGAGTTCTTCAGAAAAGAATACGAGAAGCGGGGTATTGATACTTCAGGTATGGATCCAAAGAATTGGAAGTTCGACCCTAATTAGATTCTACTGTTGCTCTATCTCTGCCAATTTTGCATAGAGTTCTTTTTCTTTTTCAGATGGATTGTCCGGTACTGTAATTTTTACTTTGACCAGAAGATCGCCTGTAGTAGTCTGTTTCAAAATAGGCAATCCGCGACCTTTTAAGCGCAATGTGCGACCAGATTGTGTCAGAGCAGGAATTTTTATTTTGACCGGTCCATCCAGAGTCGGCACCGAAGCTTGACCTCCAGAGACTGCAACGCCAGGTTTAAGTATCACTTCGCAAATAAGATTGTCACCATCTATGGTGAAGTCTTTGTGCGGTCTAACTTTAATGCGCAAAATTAAATCGCCACGTCCAGTGGGTGTCATGGCTCCTTGTCCGGCTATGCGAATTTTAGATCCGGCGCGCACGCCTTTGGGAATTTTGACTTCGATTGTTTTTCCTTTTTCGCCTTGAGGAGTAACTTTCAAAGTTCTCTGTGCACCGCGAGCGAGTTCTTCTATAGTTAACTCGATATCTGCTTGCTGTTCGTGTGGTCGAAGACCTGCGCGTCCAGCAGCGCCAGAATGAGGTCTTGCTTGGCGAGTGCCAAAGCGTGATCCGGCACCTTGAGCGCCACCAAATGGTCCGCCAGCTTGTCCAAAAAGAGCTTCAAAAAAGTCTGAGAATCCGCCACCACCACCTGAGCCACCGGCACCTTTTTGAAAGTTACCAAAATCAAAATCGAATCCACCAGATCCGCCTTGCGAGCCAGGCTTGAAGTCGGCACCAGCTTTCCAGTTTGAGCCAAGCATGTCATAGCGTTTGCGCTTTTCTGGATCTTTTAAAACTTCGTAGGCTTCAGAAATTTCTTTGAATTTTTCTTCCGATGCTTTGTCGCCTTTATTGGCATCAGGGTGATGTTTGCGCGCAAGTTTGCGATAAGAAGTCTTTATTTCTTGTTGGGTGGCGCTTCTGGTCACTCCTAGCGTCTGATAGTAATCTTTAAATTTCAACTGAGGAGTACCTTTTTGACCTTTGCGCAATCTCGAAAACTACTAGGTCATTATCCCACGAAAGCCCAGATCATAAAGCTAGGGTGTATAGTTAGATCATTAGGTACCCGTGGAATATTCGGCTTTGGAAGGTCGCAACATATCATTGGGCGAGGGCGAGAATGTATTTGCACAGGCATATAGCAAACAGGAGAAGAGCAAAGGCGCAATCTCTAGTTGAGTTGACCGTCGGACTTCTGGTTCTGGTTCCAATCATACTTATATTTTTTGATCTGGCCGTTATCGTAATTGGTGTTCAGGTCAACGACCAGACATGCAAACAGGCTGCACGAGCCGCATCAAGCGGAGATCCGGTGTCTGCAAACCAGCGTGCTCAGGCAATTGTGGCACGGGCGAACCAGCAGGGAAGTTCGATGTTGAGCAACTTCACTTTGACTGCGACCACGTTTAATCCCACTACAGTCATTGCCGATCGTAATGCTCTGAATCCTTATGGTGGTACCGTTAGTGGTACTGTCACAGTGAGCACCACAGTCGATATTCGCCCATTTCTTGTGCCATACGTCTACAGCGGTGGGGCGCCCTTGACTTTCAGGTCGGCTCAAACCTACCCGTTTACTTTTGTAGCTCCCAATACTGCGTCCTAGCTAAGACGAAGTATTAAAACTAAGCAGCGGTTGGTTTGTTTACTGAGCCAAGTGTGCTCAAGTCTAGCTTGATGCTTGGTCCCATACTCGAACTTATATATACAGATTTGATATAAGTACCTTTGACCGAAGGTGGCTTAATTTTGATGATTTGGTCAATCACTGCAGCCAGGTTCATCAAGATGCGATCATCTGAGAAGCTGAGTTTGCCGATTGCCATTTGAACCAATCCACCGGTCTTTTCTGAACGGAAAGCAACTTTACCTGCTTTCAATTCGCTGATGGTTTTAGCCAGGTCGGTTGTCACTGTGCCATCTTTGGGGTTTGGCATAAGACCTTTTGGTCCGAGCACTTTACCCATTTTGGAAAGCAATGCCATTGTGTCTGGGGTGGCAACTAGTTTGTCGAATTCGAAAAAGCCATTGCCGATTTTTTCTACCAGGTCTTCAGCTCCGTAAACATCGGCGCCTGCTTCTCTGGCTTCGGTCAATTTTTCGCCTTTAGCAACAACTGCTACGCGAACATCTTTACCGGTTCCGCCAGGAAGGCTCACTGTAGAGCGGATTTGCTGGTCGTTGATTTTGGGGTTGATACCAAGACGGAAAGCAACTTCAACGGTAGGATCGAATTTGACCGATTTTTCTTCCTTTAAAAGTTTGACTGCTTGGGCAGCTTCAAAAGAGCCCTGGTTATTTTTGTAGAACTCTTGCAGTCTTTGTTCTCTTTTAGTTGGCTTAGCCATTGTTCTTGATCCTTATTCAATATCAGTTGCAGTTTGTTTTTTCTATTATTCGGTGATGGTGATGCCCATGTTGCGGGCAGTACCTAGGACCATTTTCTCTGCTGACTCAAGGCTTGTGGCATTCAAGTCGGGCATTTTGATTTTGGCGATTTCGGTCACTTTAGCTTTGGAGACGCTTCCTACTTTGTTTTTGTTGGGAGCGGCTGATCCTTTCTCGATGTTTGCAGCTTTTTTCAAAAGCTCAGAGCAAGGAGGGGTTTTCAGTACGAATTCGAAACTACGATCTTCAAAGATGGTGATTTCGACAGGAATGATTGTTCCAACTCTGTCTTGAGTCTTGGCGTTGTATTCTTTGCAGAACTGCATGATGTTGACGCCGTGCTGACCAAGAGCCGGACCGATAGGTGGCGCTGGGTTTGCTTTACCCGCTTGGATTTGTAATTTGACTTTCCCAGTAACCTTTTTCATGGCTTGCCGCCTGCTCCGTATTTGTTGGATGAACTACTTATATGCGTTGAATGTACAATTTTATGTGCTGAAGGCTGTTCCTGTCAGAACATTTAGACTTTTATAACCTGATTGAACTCAAGTTCAACTGGCGTGGCGCGTCCAAAGATAATCACAGACGCCTTTATGCGCTCTCTCTCCAGGTTTACTTCTGTAACTTCTCCTGTAAAGTCGGCGAAAGGACCGCCAGTGATTCTGACGTAATCGCCTACCTTGACGTCTATTTGCGCTGCCTTCTTGCCCTTGATGCCGGAGGCGATTATTTGACGTCTCAAGATTTTGCGAATCTCAGAATCTTGCACAGGTGTTGGTTTTTTGCCAGCACCAACGTATTTTGTGACGCCGGGTGCTTCTCTGACAACTCTCCAGGAATCATCGTCGAGGATCATTTCTACAAAAACGTAGCCTGGGTATTCACGTTCTTTCTTTTCAACGCGCTTTCCGTCTTTAACTTTACTGACGATTTTTTCAGGGACGATGACACCAAAAATTTTGTCCTGGGCGCTCATCGTGATAACACGTTTTTCGATGTGTTCTTTCACTTTGTTTTCGTGTCCAGAAGCGGTCTGAACGGCATACCACTTTCTTGACCCGTCTGATTTGATGAAAGCCATTTTCTGGTTATTAACTCCTGCTGCAGTGCTCATTGAAGAATTTACCTAGAATTACCCGTTGTGAATTTTTGCCCAGTGCTCGATTGGACCGAACACGAAATGTCCAAGTACGTAGTCATAGCCAAGCACAAGGAAAGTGATAAGTGTGACAAGTACTACTACGCTCCAGGTTTCTTTGAATACCTGTCCGCGCTCAGGCCAGCTGATTTTTTTGATTTCGTTGCGAACTTCTTTGAGGAATTTGATGAAGTCGGTAATGAAATTGCCTTGTGGCTTGTTGCCGTTTTTGTTTGGTTCTTTCTTATGGGAACCAGAGCCACCACTGCCGGAATTGCCGCCGCCTTTTCCAGAGCTGGAACCAGATCCAGATCCTGAACCGGGTTTATCGATTGTTGCTGGAGGACTTGCTGAACTCAAGGAATTGTCTCCCTTTGCCTCTGAACCGGCTTTGTCTGAAGCGGCACCACTCATGGTATCAGGCAGATTTAGGCCGTCTTCTTTTGTTTTTTTCTTTTTTTTGCTCACTGATTCTGCCTGGCGAAATAGTTCGCGCCCTGAAGGAGTCGAACCCTCAACAAACATTTTGGAGACGTTCGTTTTACCATTAAACTAAGGGCGCTTCTTTGTTTTTAACGTACAAGTTATTTCTTAGTTTCTTTATGATCGATGTGTTGACGGCAGAACTTGCAGAACTTTTTGATTTCGAGTCTGTCGGCATCGTTTCTCTTGTTCTTCATCGTAGTGTAGTTGCGACGTTTGCAAGTGCCGCAAGCCAATGTGATGATGATTCTGTCCTCTTTCTTTGCCATTTTTCCAACTCCTAGTGGCTTCGCGTCTTTTTTAAAAAAAGACCAAAAAAAAACGCCTCCCGAAGGCGACAAAAGTCAGTATATCTAACCTTTTAAAGCTCTGTCAACCGAAGTGGCGCGCCTTTGCACAAATTGAGACCTTTTATAGTACGCAGATGAATTACTGTTAAGACCATTTGCGAGCGATTTAACTCAAAATTGTAGAAAATCGCCCCGTCAGCAAGACTTTCGTGCTTCAAACCAAACCTAGACTTTTACTACTGTGCTCAATTATTAGCTTTGTCCTTCTTAACATGCTTAACACTGGCTGTTCCAGGCAAAGCCCATGGCAACCGGGTGTTCTGAGGGTCAACTTAGGAACTGAGCCGCCCACTCTCGACTGGCATTTGTCAGTGGACATGATTTCCTTTGAAGTAATAGGAAACATCATGAGCGGGCTTACTCAGTATTCAAATAGTGCAGAAAGTACAGAAAGTACAGTTGGATCCAAGCTTACTTGTCAGGCGGCATGTGCTAAGAGTTGGGAAGTTTTAGACGGCGGCACTCGTTATGTATTTCATTTGCGAGATGACATCTTTTGGTCAGACGGAAAAAAATTAACCGCCAAAGATTTTGAGTATGCCTGGCAGCGCTTGATAGATCCAGTTACGGGAGCGGCTTATGCTCATTTTTTGTATGACGTAACTAACGCCAGAGAAATAAATCAAGGACAAATAAAAGACTTAAATCAGCTTGGGGCAAAGGCTTTAGACGACCTTACTTTTGAAGTGAGGTTAAACAAGCCAGCTGCCTATTTTATATATTTGACTGCTGGACCAACTACATATCCATTGCGCAAAGACATTGTAGACGCGCATCCAGGGCGCTGGACCGAGCCATCTAACATAGTCACAAATGGTGCTTTCAAACTTGACTCGTGGCAACACGAATACAAAATAGATCTGGTGGCAAATGACAAATTCTTTTTGGGCAGACCAAAGATAGACAAAATAAAAATGTTCATGATACCTGAGCAATCGACTGCTTTTTCGCTCTATCAAAACGATCAGCTTGATTTTATAGACAATCGCAGTTTCACCACATCTGATATTGAACAGTGTAAAAAAGATCCTAATTTTAAGACCCAAGCGCTATTGCGTGCTCAGTATCTTGGCTTGAATACTAAGAAAGCGCCGCTAGACGATGTGCGAGTACGCAAAGCATTTTCAATGGCAATAGACAAAAGCATTTTTCCAAAGATTTTAAGACGTCAGGAAACACCCATGTCTAGCTGGGTTCCGCCAGTACTCATAGGATACGAGCCTGATTCTGGACTTAAGTTTGATCCTGTGCAAGCACGCAAACTACTTGCTGAGGCTGGCTATCCAGACGGTAAAAACTTCCCCAAAACAGAAGTGTTGTATGTTAGTCGCGAAGACACAAAACTTGGACTTGAGGCTATTCAAGCTGAACTCAAGAAAAATCTGGGAGTGCGCATCGAGCTAGTTAATCAAGAATTCAAAGTGTATTTGACTACAAGAAAAATGCACCCGCCTCAAGTTATCCGCGCATCCTGGAGTGCAGACTTTCCCGATACTGACAATTTTATGAATGTGTTTACTTCTGAAAGTGGAAATAACTACACAGGCTTTAAGAACAAAGAATACGACAAATGTGTTGAAGACGCCCGCGGCGAGCTGGATAGTGTAAAGAGAGCGAATTTATACAGTCGGGCAGATAAGTTATTATGCAAAGAAAATGCAGTGCTTATTCCTTTGTATATGGCCACTCAGTGTGTTTTGTATAAGCCCTGGGTGCACGGAATCGATGTCAACGCCCTTGATATTCAAAATTATAGAACGGCTTATTTAGAGGGATCCAACTGATGCTTCTTAGAGTTATTCTAAAAAGAATGCTTGCCATGATTCCACTTTTGCTTGTCATAGCTACGCTTACTTTTATGGTCATACGTGTAGTTCCTGGCGGTCCCTTTGATCAAGAACGTAATTTACCGCCTCAGATTCTGGCTAATTTAAATGCCAAATATCATCTGGACAAGCCGGTCTTAGAACAGTATTGGCTTTACCTGGGTCGTTTGTGTCATGGCGATCTTGGTGTTTCATACAAATATGTAGACCGCACTGTAGTCGACATAATAAAAGATGCTTTTCCAGTTTCAATTCAATTGGGTGGTGCGGGTTTACTTATTGCCATATTGGTTGGGGTGCCGCTTGGCACTATTGCGGCTCTTCGACGTGGGACACATATAGATCATCTGGCTATGTTTGTAAGCACTATGGGACTTTCTTTGCCACTATTTGTGGTGGGTGCTTTACTGATTTTGATCTTTGCTATCTGGGGGCGTATTTTGCCTGCTGCTTTATGGGAATCGCCTTTTCATGCCATTTTGCCTGCAGTAACTATTGCTTTTAAACCGATGGCTTATATAGCTCGATTAACCAGAGCAAGCGTGCTTGAGATTTTGCAAAAAGACTGGGTCAGAATCGCCCGCTCTAAGGGGCTGTCAGAATCTGCCACCATCATAAAACACGTTTTGCGCAACGCTCTAATTCCAGTTGTAACCTTGCTTGGACCGGTGAGTGCCGTCATGATTGCGGGCTCTTTTGTAGTGGAAATTATTTATGCCATTCCTGGTATGGGACGCTTTTTTGTCACTGCTGTGATGAATCGCGATTATGACCTTATTATGGGAATCACGCTCATCTTCTCAGTTGTGCTTGTAATTACAAATACAATTGTGGACGTTTTATACATGATTTTAGACCCGAGAATTTCTTATGAATAAGCAATTTCTGAAACAATTTAAGAAAATGCCTATGGCCTGCGGGTCTTTAGTGTTTATTTTAATAATCTCTATTATTGCTATTCTCAATTCAATGGGACTTAATTTGAGTCCGTATGCCTTTGACCAGACTACACCGGACGCTTTGCAGTCACCAAGCTTTACTCATCCAATGGGAACTGACGAGTTGGGGCGCGATTTGTTGTCGCGTGTTTTTTACGGAGCGCAGCTATCTATAGGCATTGGTATTTTTACTGCCATAATGTCGTTTGTCATCGGCACTATATATGGTGCAATCGCTGGTTATTGCAGGGGTAAAGTGGATGCCATCCTGATGCGTATTGTTGATGTGGCTTATGCTCTGCCCGATTTACTGGTTATGATTTTAATTGGCGTCATGATTGGACGAGGCACGCTTGGTATTTTGCTTGCTCTGGGGCTTGTAAGTTGGCGAGGGACCGCGCGCTTAGTTCGAGCCCAGTTTTTGCAATTACATCAAGAAGAGTTTATCGAAGCAGCTCGAGCCCTTGGACAAAGTCATCTGGATATTATTTGTAAGCACATGCTGCCAAATTCACTAGGACCAGTGATTGTGGCTGTCACTTTTACGGTGCCTATGGCTATTTTGTCTGAATCTACCCTTAGTTTTATAGGTCTTGGTTTGTCGCCGCCTGCTTGTAGCTGGGGAACTCTGGCAAGTGATGGCTGGAGATCTTTGCGCACAACGCCACATTTAATATTCTTTCCAGGAATTTTTATCTTCACTTCTGTGCTTGCCTTTAATTTCCTGGGAGACGGTCTGCGTGATGCTCTCGACCCCAGAACCAAAGCTAGTTCGAAGCAATTCTTTTAGTTTATCGGTCCTGCATTCTTGATGTTAAACAAGTAATTGGTGGGTAAACAAATAAAGGAGTCTTTCCTTATATATAGCTCGGGTAAGCATGCGTCCGCAAAATTATCTCCAGTTTCTTTTTTTACCAGTCTTTTTTGCATGTTTTTGTCAGCCTTCAATGGCCGAAACTGGCTGGGCGTTGACTCAACGCAACGACTCAATGGGTGACCTTTATGTCTACATAGACAATAAAGGGATGAAGTGGAACATTCCCAAACAAAAAATCGGTTTCACCACCCAGGCACCTGACTGGAAAGTGTCATTGTTTAACGATGAAACCAAGATGTATTTCGAGACATCGCTTACCGATTGGCAGAGTAAATTTAGCAAAATGGGCAAAGGCGGCGCAGCTCAATTGCAAAATGGTGGCTGGCAGAAAGGTAAGACTGAAAAAATTGCCGGTCTTAATTGCACCAAATATGTGATGACAAATAATGCTCCAGCTGCCACTGTCAAAGGCAAACGTACTCTTGCTGCAGTGCGTCAGGCGGCATGCTGGTTAGCCAATGACATAACTATGTCGCCAACACTTAGCGATATGTTCTCTAAAACTTACGGGTTGCCTGCCACCAAATTTTTCCCGGTGCGTGTTGCCTTTCTTGGTGGAGATGGTCGTCCTCACCTGGCGCTTGATACATTTAATAGCAGACCATTTAATGTGCCTGGTGGATTTTTCAATCGTCCTCAAGGCTATAAGCCGGCCAAAAGCGAAACAGAAGTATTTATGGACAATGACACCAGACAATTCTTGAAAGATTTGTCTCAGTAAAAGGAGATTGGCGACTTTAGTGAATTCGATGAATTCTATTATTGACCAAGTTCAGCGCCTCAACCTGAAGATTGTTCATAAAGGCGCCATATTGGTTCTCGTCCCTCTCGTTTTCGAGCTTATATTTATTTGCGTACTTACAGGGCTTGTGCAAGGCGCAGAGCAAGAAATTAAACAACAAGTTCGATCTAAGGCAATTATTTCGCAGTCAAATACTTTGTCCAAATCTATTTATGATGCAGGTGTGGCTCTGGTTGGATATTCTGTCACCAAGAGCGCTTTGTTTGATGAGAGATTCAACAAAGTAGTAAAACAAATTCCAGAAGACTTAGACGAATTACGTTCCATTGTTGGTGAAAATCCACGTCAACAAGACGTGGTGGAAAATATCAAAAAAATCACCATGAATGGTGTCGAGATGCTCAATCAGACAAAGTCTGCAATTGATAGCAACCGAGTGGACATCGCCCATTTTCGGGCCAGACATATGTACAAAGAGATGCGTAATATCGCAGACAATTTGCAAGAAGAATTAAAGCAACTAACCGAAACAGAGCGCAAAATTGAGCGTGAAAGTCCTGAGAAACAGAGCCGTTCACGCACTATTTTATTAGTCTTTATTTTTGGTGGTGTCATAACCAATATTGTTATAGCTCTTTTGCTTTTGTGGTTTTTCGCTCGCTCAGTCAAAGATAGATTAGACGTTCTTACAGATAATTCTTACCGCCTTGCTCAATCACAACCACTCAATCCGCTGGTTGGTGGTAATGACGAAATCTCGCACCTGGACAGTGTCTTTCATAGTATGGCTGAGGCACTAACAGAAGCCACAAGAAAAGAGCGTGCAGTAATTGATAATGCAGTTGATGTAATTTGCTCGATTGATACCGATGGAAAATTTGTAGCTGTAAACCCTGCCTGCTTTGAAAACTGGGGCTACACTCAGATGGAAATTGTTGGCAAAAGATTTATTGAATTAATTGCACCACAAGATATCGGTGAAACTATTAAAGCCGTTCGTGCTATTCGCGCTCAGGAAGGCGATTTACAGTTCGAAAATAGAGTGCGCCGCAAAGATGGAACCGAAACTACAGTAAGTTGGTCTGCTTATTGGTCAGAAAAAGAGAAGGCAATGTTTTGTGTTGCTCATGATATCAGTCAACGTAAAACAGCTGAAGAAGCGGTTAAAGCAAGTGAGTCGCGTATTCGCTCCATCATGAATCATATGATTGTTGGACTTGTGATAGTCGATTCATCAGGACGAATAGAGTCGATGAACCCGCAGGCAGAAAAGATATTTGGCTTTACTACAGCCGAGCTTGAAGGTAGGCATGTATTGTGCTTGTTTGCTGATTCTAAATTTTATTCTGAAGCCAAAATTCAAGATACAGATACATTTTGGCAGACACTTTCTGATCAAGCGCAAAACAAAATCAAAGAATACGAAGGTCTCACCAAGCGTGGTGATGAATTTCCGATTGAGGTGCTTTTGAGTGAGCTTAATACTCATGAAGGTGCCCGTTTCATCGTAAACGTTGTGGATGTGTCAGAGCGCAAAGAAGTTGAGCGCTTGAAAAAAGAATTCGTTGCTACAGTTAGTCACGAATTGCGCACACCTCTTACATCAATTCGAGGATCGCTCACACTACTGTCTGTAGGCGCTCTGGGTGCTCTTCCTGAGCAAGCGCAAAAGGTTATTTCAATTGCTGAGCGTAACACCCTTCGATTGATTGGACTTATTAACGACATTCTAGATATTGAAAAATTAGAGGCTGGCAAGCTCGACATGGTATTTGTTAATACCGGTCTGCAAGACATTCTTGATAGATCTGAGCAAGCGGTGGCTGCCTTTGCTCAAGCAGACAATATTTCAATAGACATCAGGCAATCGGACAAAATCGTCTATGCCGACGCAGATAGAATTGTCCAGGTCTTAGTCAATTTGTTATCCAACGCAATTAAGTTTTCGCCCCCGGGTGGATTCGTTGAAGTATTCACCGAAGAGACTTTTGGTTTCATCACAGTGAAAGTAGTAGATAAAGGTCGAGGCGTGCCTGAAGCCTTTAAAAAATTACTCTTTCAACGTTTTCAACAAGTCGAAGCTTCCGATTCTAAAAAGAAAGGCGGCACAGGACTTGGTCTTGCCATCTGTAAAGGAATTATCGAGCAACACGGTGGTCATATAGGTGTAGACTCAGAAGAGGGTAAAGGCAGTACATTCTGGTTTAAAATACCAGCAATGCATACCGACTCAACTCTTGTTGTCAATGTACAAGAAGCGGAAGCGGGCTCTGGAGCCAGCCAATGAAGATACTCATTATCGATGACGAAGAAGATTTCAGAACAATTACAGCCAGTTGTCTTGGACTGCTGGGTGGTGCAGAAGTGGTGGAAGCCAATTGTGGCTCTGTGGGCATAAGACGCGCTGAGCAGGAGCAGCCAGATGTCATATTGCTTGATTTGATGATGCCTGAAATGAACGGCATAGATACGCTCAAAAATATGCGCAAAAATCCAAGCATTCAAGACATTCCAGTGATATTTCTCACTACCAAAGGCATGTTTGAAGAATTTGCCGAATTAAAAGAACTAGGCGCCCTTGCCGTTCTGACCAAACCTTTCGATCCAATTACGATCGGAGATCAAATAAGAGAAATACTTCAGCAATCCAAAGTCAAAAAGGACTAAACAAATGCGCGCCCTAATAATCGACGACGAAGAAGACACACGCGAAATCGCCAAGATGAGCCTTACAATCTTGGGTGGTTTTGAAGTGATTGATGCCGATAGCGGCAAGCAGGGCATAGCGCTGGCTGAGGCTAACAAGCCTGACGTTATCTTGCTCGACATGATGATGCCATTTATGGATGGTCCGGCAACGCTTGAGGCTCTGCACGAGAACGATGCCACAAGAGACATTCCAGTAATTTTTCTAACTGCAAAGGCAATGACTTCAGAAATTGAAAAGTTGCGTCGCATGGGTGCCAAAGGTGTTTTAACCAAGCCTTTTGATCCGACTACTCTGGCCTTGCAAGTGCAAGAAATTTTGAAAAACTCAAACTGAGGCAATCTAAGGCAAACTGAGGCAAATCTTTTCGATGAAATCCTGGCAAGATACTTTCGACAATCTAAAAGCCAAATACATCAAACGATCTACCGACCGATTGACTGAGATTTTAGAATTGCTTGATGGTATTCACAAAAATCCTCAAGACAAAGAATTAATGAGAAAACTCAGTCGCAATTTTCACTGGATGGCCGGATCTGGCACCATGTATGGTTTTGAACAAGTTTCGGTTTTGGGTGTGGAAGCTGAGCGATATTGCGAAACTATGCTTGCCTCCGACCGCACTATAGATGTAACCACTATAGAAAAATTGAGAACACTTGTAAGCGAACTTTCTACTGTTTTTTTTACTTCAGGCGAAAGCAATCGCGATACCCAAAATCTTGATACGACAGATGGTGGCACATCAGTACCATTAAGTGGCGCACCTGAAGAAGTTGCTCAAGTGGAAACAGCTCTGCTTATTGATGAAGATGGAAGTACTTTCAAATCGCTTGTACAAAACTTTGATGACTGGGGGCTTACAGTCAAAAATGTAAAAACGCTCAATCAAGCGATGCAAGAAATTTTAAAACAAATGCCTACTGTAATCAATCTGGCTGTGCCCGTTCCCGATGGTAATGGCTATGAATTTGTCGAGCAAGTTCGCTCTATGCCTGGAGGCGATGAGCCTTGCATAATTATTGCAAGTAAGCAAGCGGGTTTTATAGACAAGGTTCGCGCCATGCATTGTGGTGCCGATTCATATTACGAAAAACCACTCGACTACAAGTCGGTGACTAGGCGAATCAAATATTTACTCGACAGAAAAAAAATGTCACCTGCCAAAATTTTGTCTGTTGAAGACGATCCAGACCAAGCAGCTTTCATTCGCGCCTTTTTAGAATCGGCTGGCTATCAGGTTAAAACCTGCACAGATCCAAGACAATTCGAGCAGGCGATGTCTCAGTTTCAACCCGATCTAGTATTGCTTGATGTGATGTTATCCGGCATGACCGGATTTGAGTTGGCGCGCTACATCAGGCAGGATGAGCGTTACGCTACTCTGCCCATTGTGTTTCTCACTACTCAAAATCAACTGGACGCTCGCATTGAAAGTGCAAGAGCAGGTGGCGATGACCATCTTATTAAACCAGTTGCACCCGCATTACTTTTGAATTGTGTCGCCTCTCGACTTGAGCGCTCGCGTTATCTGCGCAGTTTGCTTTATCGAGATGGGCTTACGGCCTTGTTAAATCACACTGCTTTTATGGAGCAGATGTCTCAAGTTTATTCCAATCAAAAAAGAAAAAATGGCGAAGCTGTCATTATCGTAATCGACCTTGATAATTTAAAAGCAATAAACGAACGACATGGTTTTCCAGGTGGTGACAAAGTTATTCAAGCTGTGTCTTTGATGCTGCGCAAACGTTTAAGACAGTCTGACATCATTGGTCGAATTCAAAGCGACGAATTTGGTATCGTGGCTGAAGGCATAAGCGAAAAAGAAGCGGTATTGCTTGCCGGTCGCTTAATAGACGATTTTTCTCAAATGCAGCATTCAACTCTTTCTTATTCGGGATTTTATGCCACCTGCTCAGCTGGAGTGGCAAAATTCGACCCAAGTTCGATGACTCTAGAAAAATGGGTCGGCGCCGCTTACTCTTCTTTAGCTGAAGCAAAAGCGCAAGGGCGCAATTGTGTGGTGGGTTATGGCGAAAGTAAGAGTATGCAAGTTAGTAAATGAGTACCAAAGACAAAGCTATTTGCATTATTGGAGCCGGTGCCTGGGGTGGAACTCTTGCCTGGCTTTTAGGCGAGCACAAATCTAAAATTTCGCTCTGGTCGCACGACAAAGCAAAAGGCGATGAAATCATTCAGTCGCGCAAATTGAAGACACCATGCGAGCTTTCGCTTTCAAATTCAGTGCATGTATATAACGACTTGGAGCATGCCTTAGAAGATGCCGAACTGATTGTGATGGCGTGCAACTCGCAATCTATGCGCGAAATGATGGAAAAAATAAAAGTCATTTTGGACAAAAATAAATTAAAAACGCCTGTGGTGAGCGTTGCAAAGGGATTGGAGCGTGGCAGTTTGCTTAGAATGTCTGAGGTTTTGCGCCAGGCATCTAAAGATCCTAATCATCCGGTTTGTGCATTATCTGGTCCCAATCTTGCTTTTGAAATTGCCTCCGGCAAACCTGCAGCGGCCGTGCTTGCTTGCGACGATTTAGAGGTGGCGCGCGGTTTGCAAAAAGCGCTTAGCTGTCCTACTTTTCGTGTCTATTCAAGCGACGACTTAATTGGGGTAGAACTTGGCGGCACAATCAAAAATATCATTGCCATTGCAGCAGGCATTTCAGATGGATTAAATCTTGGCGTCAATGCCAAATCAGCACTTTTGACTCGGGGTTTGGCTGAGATGGTTCGTTTGTCAAAAGCGATGGGTGCAAAATCCTCCACCTTGTGGGGACTGTCTGGGATGGGCGACCTCTTTGCGACTTGTCAAAGTCCTCTATCTCGCAACTACAATATAGGATTGCAACTGGCAGCCGGAAAATCAGTGGACGAAGCCCTTTCGATAGTGAAAGCAACGGCAGAAGGAGTGGAAACCACTTACGCCGTTTGTGAACTTTCAAAAAATATGGGCATTGAGCTACCCATTGCCGAGCAAGTTCAAGCCACAATGAAGGGGAACGTCACTGCCAGAGACACAATAATGTCTTTGATGGCAAGACCTCTAAGTGTTGAATGAGCGTGGAATAAAAAAAGAAAATGGAGGTCTTGGATTAATTTGGCGTCCCAAAAAGTGAAAAGAGTGCTCATGCTTGCCTGGGAATACCCACCTCGTATTATTGGCGGGTTGGCAAGAGTTGTCTGGGCTTTGTCGCATGAATTGGCTGAGCTTGGGCTCGATGTGCACGTGATAACTGCAGATCATCCAGCTACACCTGAATTCGAACTCGACGGCAAAGTTAAGGTCCACCGGGTAAAAACACAAACTGATAGTTCACCCGATTTCTTGACCTGGGTGAGCAAACTGAATTTTGGCTTTTTGCAGTATGCCATTCCATTATTTAACGAACAAAAATTCGACATTATTCACGCCCATGACTGGATGGTGACTGATGCTGCCTGGGTTTTAAAAACTACTTATGACACGCCGCTTGTAACCACTATCCATGCCACCGAACAAGGCAGAATGGGTGGTATTCACACTGGTTTGCAGAGATATGTCCACCAGATGGAATGGCGTTTGACCTATGAGTCTTTTAGAGTGATAGTCAATAGTCACCATATGGTGGATGAATTGCGCAATTCATTTGATTTGCCGCGCAATAAAATAGACGTGATTCCAAACGGAGTTACACCTGAAAATTTCAGAATAGATTTTCCTGAAAATGAAAAACGCGCTTTTCGTCAGAGTTTTGCTGGGGAAAGTCAGAAAATAGTTTTGTACGTTGGTCGACTGGTCAATGAAAAGGGCGTTCAAGTCTTGATTGATGCCGCGCCAAAAGTGATTCAGCAGTATCCCGAAACTCAATTTTTAATTGTGGGCACTGGGTATTTTATGGAAACGCTAAAAGCGCAGGCAGATTATTTAGGCGTAACTCAAAATGTTCGGTTTCTTGGTTATGTGGCTGATTCGGATTTGCTCAAGCTCTATCAAATTACTGATGTTGTAGCTATACCAAGTCTTTATGAGCCTTTTGGAATAGTGGCACTAGAAGGTATGGCCGCTGGCACACCAGTTGTGGTATCAGATGTAGGTGGCTTGCGCGATTTTGTAGAGCACATGCAAAATGGCATCACCACTTATGCAGGCAATTCGGATAGTTTGGCATGGGGAATTTTGCAAGTACTTCGTGACCCTGGATTGGCTCATCATCTCAATCAAACTGCCACCAAAGCAGTGGAAGAAGTATACAACTGGAAAATGATTACGAAGAAAACGCAAGAAACTTATGAAAACGTTTTTGCCGATTCAAAACAAGATTCATTATTGAAAGGAGGATCGCGATGAAAGGGGTGATAATGGCCGGTGGTTCTGGAACCCGCTTGAGACCTCTGACTTGCAATATTCCAAAGCCGATGGTGCCAGTAGGCAATAGACCTATGGCAGAGCACGTTGTAGACCTGATGAAAGAGCATGGTTTCGACGATATCACTTTTACTTTGCACTATTTACCTGATGCAATCAAAAATTATTTTGGCGATGGTTCTGATTTTAATTGCAAAATAGGTTACTCCACCGAAGAAGGAAAACCGCTTGGAACCGCTGGTTGCGTCAAGGCTATCCAAGATAAGTTGGATTCTACTTTTCTCGTGATTTCAGGCGACACTCTGACCGACATGGACTTGACTGCAGCACTTAAGTTTCACAAAGAGCGCAAATCAAAAGCCACTTTAGTTTTAAGACGAGTGGAAAATCCACTTGAGTATGGACTTGTTATTACAGAGAAAGATGGTCGTATCAAGCGCTTCTTAGAAAAACCATCAGCATCCGAAGTCTTTTCAGACACAGCAAATACCGGCACTTATATTCTTGAGCCCGATGTACTTAATTACATTATTTTGGGTCAAGAACAAGATTTTTCAAACGACTTGTTTCCATTGCTTTTATTGCGCAACGAGCCTATGTACGGCTACGTTATGGACGGATACTGGTGTGATGTCGGTAACTTGCAAATGTATCGCCAGGCGCACAAAGATATTCTTGACGGCATAGTCAATTGCAAAACTAGTTATGCCCAAAAAGATCCAGGCAATGTTTTAATCGGTCAGGGTACTCAAATAGACCCTACTGCCAAAATTACAGGACCTGCTTTAATCGGCAAGGATTGTCGCATTGGACCCAATGTCGAAATTGGACCTGGCTCTACTATTGGTGACAACGTAGTCATTCAAGAACAAAGCTCGCTCAAACAGCCAGTGGTCTGGTCTAATGTTTATGTAGGCAAGAAAGCACAATTGCGTGCTTGTATTGTTTGCAACAACGCCACTGTCCATGATGGCGCCGAAATTTTAGAAGGCGGAATCATCGGTGAAAATACATCGGTGGGACAAGAATCTATAATTAGCCCAGATGTGCGAGTGTGGCCAGACAAAGTAATTGAGTCCGGATCGCGTGTAGTGACATCGCTTGTCTGGGGAACCAAAGCTCCCCGCACCATTTTTAGTACCAATGGTGTACGTGGTCTTGCAAACGTGGAATTGACTCCAGAATTTGCAGTCAATCTTGCTGCGGCTTTTGGCTCTGTAGTTAAAAGCGGACCAGTTCTTGTCAGTCGCGACTACTGGCCAGTCAGTCAGATGATAAGTAGAGCGATATCTGCTGGACTTCAATCTGTCGGGATAGAAGTGCAAAACTTAGAAGCATCGGCACTTCCCATATCTAGATATTATGTGAAAACACAGCGTGCAGCCGGACTAATTCATATTCGCTTGTCACAGCGCGAGCCCGAAAAGATAATGATTGAATTTTTCGATAATCAAGGAATTAGTATTCCTAAAAATATGGAGAAGAAGATCGAAGCTACATTCTTCAAAGAAGATTTTCCTCGAAGCAAACCAAGCGACATCGGAAGAATCGCTTATCCAAGTTTAGTGCGCGAGTATTACAAGCAAGACTTTCTTGAAAAAGTGAAAGGTCAGGTTTTCGAAGAAGACGCTGTGCCATTCTGCGTAATGCCAGGCTCTAAGTTTACTCGCAAAACACGCTCGGGTAGCATTGCTACTCAGGCTCCCAAAGTGGTTCTAGACTATGCCATGTCTGAAACGGGCGTTATACTTCCCGACTTGTTAGGACAGTTAGGTGTAGAAACTGTTGTACTGAACTCGTCTATTCGAGCAAACGCTCCACGCCAGGATGAGCGCATGGCCATGCGACGACAGCTTGCAGATGTGGTGCGAGCTTTGTCTGCCGATATGGGCGTGCAAATTGGTCGCAATGGCGAGCAAATGACATTGGTTGACGAAACAGGACACATCATTCGCGGTGAATTATTGCTAGCACTGGTTGCTGACATTATTTTGCGAGACAAACCTGGTCAGACAATTGTTGTGCCAGTCAATTCCAGTTCTGTAATAGAGCGCATTGCCGAGAAGCACAATTGTCAGGTCGTGCGCTGCAAAGCCTCAGATGCCGACATCGGACACTGCACATCCAAGACTCCAAATGTGGCACTAGGTGGAAGCGCAAACGGATGCTTCATTTTTCCCGAGTTTCAAAACGGATACGACGCCATGTTTGCTGTAGGTCAGGTAATCGAACATTTGACCTATCAAGGCAGGACTCTAAGCGAAGCGGTAAAAGATTTGCCGCCGCTCTATTATCAGGTTGGCTCTGTGCACTGCCCTTGGGAGCGTAAGGGTCAAGTGATGCGACTTCTGGTAGAAAAGCATCAAGAAAAGCCGATAGATTTGGTTGACGGGGTCAAAATTAAAACAGGTCCAGATCACTGGATTTTGATTTTGCCTGATGCGGTAGAGCCTGTAATGCACGTTTTTGCTGATGGTTCGGACTTGAGCAAGACTTCTGCTGACTTGTCTGAATACACTCAGATGGTCAAGTATCTACAAGAGAGCTAAAAATTAACTCTCGATTCATGGCGAAAAAAATAGGGCATATTCAAATATTATGTTCCAAAATTCTGTCCGGCAAAATTATTCGAGTTAAGGAGTCTGGTTAGAAATGCAGAAAAAAGGCGACAAAGAAGATCCTAATAAGAACCGGAAGTTTCTGGATCGTCAACCTAACTCAGCTCCCTCTGCCCAACGCCAGGTGGATAGGGGCAATTACGGTCAGCAATCTGCTTACGAACAGCAGCAGGCTGCACTAGCCAGAGGCGATTCTGGTCGCTGGCAGCAAGATACTCACATGCAACAGCAATTTGTGCTTCCTCAAGCGCCGCCAACTGATATTCCACCTTCCTGGATGGACCAGCTCAAAAAAGATTCAATGCAATTTTTGGCTGATCAAAAAGGCGTCCAGTTTGGAGACATGGCTGAGGAAACGGCTTACCGAACAGGTATTGCTGTATTAGTAGACAAAATGTACGGACTTTTGCAGAAGTACACCGCCGAGTTTAATAGAGTGGCTGCCGGTACCGACTTATATATTTCTGGCACCATATCTGGTGACGTTACCGAAGTAACCCGCTTCAACCGCATGCGCGAAGTGGAAGAGACTGCAACATATTTTCGTTGCCGATTTACAACCCGCCACTTTGCCCTGGTAGTCAGAGGGCATTCAGACAAAGTGGATTGCTATTTGTTGCCGGTAAATGTAGTTCTTGGCGGCAGCCAGTTCGAGAACAGTTATAATCCCCTGTGTGTAGTACAAGTAAAAATTTCAGACCAGGGAATGATGTGGCGCATGAAAGACTCCGAACCTCCAATCGAAACTCTGGAGCAGTTGTCCATGTGGCTTTTCGGAAAACTGGTTGAAGAAACCAAGGCGTGCCTCTAATCGGAGCAACAAATGTCGCTTATTGATCCTGAGAAGGTAAAGCAGCTTCTAGACGAATTTGACGAGAAAGAAGCAGTAACTAAAGCAGAAATTTATGAAGTCGAACGACAAGTAACAGAGCTTGAGGCGAGAGTCGAAGAGTCGCGCAAAATCTTGTCGACCATTACAGAAGACAAAGAAGTCATTATGGGCATGAAAGCCGAATATGGCAGTCCTGAGTGGGCATCAATAGCACTGAAAGTAGGTGCTGAACTTGCAGCACGCGGCGGCAAGCGTGGCGAATCTTTTTTGACTGGTTACAAACCAACTAAGGCAAAAGCTGGATCAGTTGCAACTCAAGCTCCACCTGCGCAAGCACCAGTTGCAGCTAAAGCACCGGTTGCATCTACTGCTGCACCAGTTGCAGCTGCACCTAATCCTACTCCTACTCCCGCCAAAGACAAAGCGCGGTCTAGTCAGTCTAAGTTGGCTGCTATAGTCAATCGCGACACGGAAGAAAAGGCAAGAAAAAGTCATTCTAATTTGCCTGCTCAACAAGCTCCCGCCGCAGCATCTGCGCCTCCACCTGCACAAGCTTCTGCTCCCTATGAAGATAGTCTGGCTTCAGTACTTGTTCAAGCAATTGGTTCTGAGCCTGCGGGCACAACCCCTTCAGAGTCTTCAAGTGACGAAAATCCATCATTGTTTTTGTTTAGTCATCCCAAAACAGAAAATAAAGATGTTGATTTGTGGTCGCTGACGCCATCTGTTTCCTGGGCCGATTTGGGAGACGAAATTCCACCCGATGCACCAGCTACAGAACCGGTGCCTGCTCCAACACCGGCTCCGGCAGCGCCTGCACCAGCACCAGCTCCAATTCCAGCTCCAATTCCAGCTCCAGCACCAACTCCTGCTCCTTCTATTGAGCCCGAGCCTATTCCTGCTCCTTTGCCAATGCCAGAGCCCCAGCCTGTTTTAGAGCCTGCGCCAGCACCGCCAATTTTACCTGAGACACCAATGCCTGAAGCTGCGCCTCTTGATGCGCAACCAGCAGCTGCGACCAACTCAGCACCAGTAACTCTTCCCGCCTCGGCGTTTGAGCCCATGCCCCAGTCTGGACCAACGCCATTTCTTGACGATGATGAGTTTGAAACTTCTGAGATGGCAGAGGAAAATGCCAAGACGTCAGATGTCGCGCCGGTTATCGCAAACATGCCTCCATCTGAATTAATTGCCCCTCTTGAGCCCGAAGTGCCTCAAACGCCTGAAGAGAAGAAAGAAGAGTCAAATGCGGCGCAATCTTCAGAAGGCGAAGAGGATGTCAAGAAAATCAATGATGCTCTGCGCGGTTTGTTCAGCTAGCGGCTGAGAAATAAGTTAAAACGAAGGTCATATATAAAGTAGATCTGGTTTGCTAACATCTGGGCAAATCAGGCGCAATACTTGGGGAGTCTTAGGATTAATGAAACAAATAGCATCGATGATGGCTGGAGTGGTGATTGAAATTCTGGTCAAACCCGGACAAGCAGTTTCCGAAGGGATGGATGTCGCATTGCTTGAGTCGATGAAAATGCAATTGCCTGTTCAATCTGAAGAATCGGGCACAGTCAAAGAAATCAAAATCGCAGCAGGCGATTTCGTCAACGAAGGCGACGTTATCATCACGCTTGAATAATGTTTCAAAGTCTTCCTTCAAAAGTAAAAATAGTTGAGGTTGGTCCTCGCGACGGGCTGCAAAATGAAGCTGAGCAAGTAGCGACTAATCACAAAGCCGAGCTGATTGAAAAGATCGCAGCATCGGGTCTGGGCGAAATAGAAATTACTTCTTTTGTTAGTCCCAAATGGATTCCACAATTGGCTGATGCATTGGAACTTGCCCAATTGGTTTGTGATAAATTACCTGCAAATGTGGTGACATCAGCTTTGGTGCCAAACTTGAAAGGCTATGAGCGCTTTAAGCAAACTGATATCAAGCAAGTTAATCTTTTCATGTCGGCTTCAGAGTCGCACAGCAAAAAGAATATCAATAAATCAATTGACGAAGCACTAGTGGCGCTCAAAGAAGTAGCAGATGTCGCTAAGGCTGATGGATACCGGGTGCGCGCTTATGTCTCGGTTGTTTTTGAATGTCCTTACGAAGGCAAAATAAGTCCAGAGCCAGTAATCAAAATATGCGATCGACTTTTAGAAATGAAAGTTGATGAAATCTCGCTTGGCGATACGATAGGTGCTGCTACTCCGCTTCATGTAAGTGAAGTGGTGGAGCTTCTTGCTGAAAATGTGGGACTGGAAAAACTAGCCCTTCATTTTCACGATACTAGAGGTGGTGCACTAGCCAACGTGCTAACCGGACTTGAGGCAGGAGTAAAAATATTTGATTCTAGTCTTGGAGGTCTTGGCGGCTGTCCTTATGCTCCTGGTGCTTCGGGCAATCTGGCTACTGAAGACCTTGTCTACATGCTTCATGGTATGAATGTGGACACTGGAATTAATCTAGAAAAATTAGTGGAAGCAGGAAAATTTGCTCAAAAAATATTGAACAAAAATTTGCCCGGCAGATATTTAAAAGCCTGCCTGGGTGTCGAGCAAAAAGTACAAGAAAAGGAAAAGCTAGCAAAATGACAGCAGAGGTGCTTGTGGATAACGACGTATTGCTTTTAGAAATCGAAAAAGACTCGCCAATTGCCTGGCTTAAACTAAATCGTCCAGACGTACACAATTGTCTCAACACCAAACTATTGCAAGCTATTTGTGATGCCTGTGCCAAATTAGAACAGAACAAAGATATTCGAGTAGTAATTGTAATAGGTTCTGGTGCCAAAACATTTTGTGCCGGTGCTGATTTAGCCGAGCGCAAAGGCATGACACCTGGTCAAACTCTCGATTACTTGTCGTTGATCCAACGCACTATGTGCACACTTGAAGCCTTGCCTCAACCGGTAATCGCCGCTATAAACGGTCCGGCATATGGTGGCGGCACCGAGCTTGCATTATCTTGTGATTTGAGAATCATGCTTGATTCAGCTAGTCTTGCATTAACCGAAGTCACACTTGGTATCATTCCTGGTGCTGGTGGCACCCAAAGACTGCCTAGACTAATTGGCAAATCAAAAGCTAAAGAAGCCATTCTTACAGCCAAACCCATCAAAGCAGAAGAAGGCAAAAGTCTTGGTCTGGTGCATCGTTTAGTTCAAGACCCAGACAAAACTCTAGAAAATGGTTATAACAAAGCCTTGATGCAGGCAGCACTTGAGTGGGCAAGTGAAATTGCTAAACTTGCACCACTATCGCTTAAATACGCAAAGCAAGCCATAGACATGGGTTATGACCGAGATCTTCAAGCGGGTCTAGCCATTGAGACCAAAAATTACCTTCAACTACTCAACTCAACAGACAGACTAGAGGGGCTTGCCGCATTTGCTGAAAAGCGTAAACCTAATTACAAGGGAGAGTAAAGCGAACTTGCAGAAACTGGAGATGACCGCACTTATTTTGTGCGGCGGACAGTCGAAGCGCATGGGAAGAGCAAAAGCTTTTCTGCCATACGCAGGCGCGACTTTTATTTCGCATCTGGTCGATAGCATGGAAAAACTTTTCGACGAAGTACTGCTCATTGCAAACGATCCTGAAACTTATCTAGACCTTGGACCAGATGTGGTGCGAGATATTCTGCCTAATCGCGGACCATTGTGTGGAATTTTGTCTGGTTTACTTGTGGCAAAGCACGACAAAGTCTTTGTCACTGCCTGCGACATGCCTTTATTCAATCAAGACTTGATTCGCAATCTAGAAAAAGAGTCTGCAGGTTATGACATTACTTGTCTGGCTCATGAAGAGCGTCTGGAGCCTTTGATTGGTATCTATTCTAAAAACTGTGTCAAAGATCTAGAAGAATCTTTGTTTGCAGACCAGTTGAGTTTGACTGATTTAATTGCGAAGCATCCCAGCGCTCACAAATTCTATTGCAAATACGAAGACAGACTGGCACCAGATCTGCCACCATATTTCAATGTTAATACACCAAGTGATTATTCCAAATTACTGGCAAAATAATAGATTTGTGTGCGACATGTACTTTTGCAAAGGTGCTGAGCATAAGTATTGCGGGCAGTAATACTTATGGTTGGCCATTTTATAAAAAAGACCTATTGGTATGCTTTTATTTATCGGATGGGAGTCAAGACTAATCTGCGACGACTAGAGCCTTCGGTCAACAAACAATAATCGTCATCGACTTTGGCAACGTGAGTGGTTTCGCCATCGACTGTTAGATTATCGCCTTCTTTGAGTGTAATAAATTTGCGCATGCCTAAAGCGCGCCTTAAGTCTGGATCAATTAAATCAAGCACGATATTGTTATCAAAGATTGCATTGAGTCTCACTCTATTGGCAAGAATTGGTTTGTCGGGAGGTCCAGGCAGTTCGCTTGTTTTGACCGTGTCTGACCAGCTTACTTTAGGCTCTGGCGGAAGACTCATTTCATTTTCGAGATTTAGTGCACCATTTGGGGGTGGTGGCACTTTTGATATTTTCGTTTCTTTTTCGATGGTAGTTTTGATTCTTTGTACAGTTGTGGTTGTTGGAGCAAAAGGATCTACTCGTCCTGCAACTGCACGCGCCATGTCTGTTAGTAACGTTTTAGAGGTGGCTGGATAAACAGATCTAGTTTGATTTACTATTTCAGTTACAGTTTTAGATTTGACATTGTTGGGTACTTTGCGCATCATCTCTTGTTCTTGAACGATTCGTTTATTCTCCTGATCTTTTCTGAATAAATAAGTGCCACCAATGGCAATTACTACAATCAAAAGTAGCGATATTAAACGTCCGTTCACGATTGTGTACCGTTTGGCATGTAATAGACATTCATGATGAAAGTCATCACTGGCTTGTCACCGGCGAATTTTTTCACTTTTTCAATGCTGACAGATTTATCTTGCGAGTTCGATGCACTTGTAGCCAGAGCTAAATCGCTTATATTTATGACGCGCTCATAGTCTTCCATCTTTTTTAGAAATGAGACAAGTTCTGGATAATCGCCTGTTAAAAAGACTCGTTTACTTGTATGACGCAATCCTATATCGGTTATTGCATCGGCTGTTTTGGCGTCGGCCGTTTTAACTGCAGGCTTAGCTCCGGGCAATGGCAATTGAGCTACAGGGAGTTTTTTGCCCATCTCTTCAAAGACTGCATCGATTGAATCTTTGTCGCCTGTTTTTTTCTTTTCGTCAGCAAGCTCGAGAGACAATAAATTGATACCAGTTTCATGCGCCATCTTATCCATATCGAATAAGACAACATCTATCTGATCTGTGGCAGGAAGATTCTTTTTCATTTTGGCCAGGTCTTCTTGCAATGTGCGCGATTTCTTTTCGAGCAGACCTTTTTCAATCAGTGAATGTTCAAGTCTTGAATAGTCTGCTTTTTTATTTTGCACGTCTACTTTGAGCAATTCAATTTCTGCAAAGAGTGGCTGAATCTGCGCGGCAAGCAAGAATGCTCCAATTAATGGAGATGCGGCAATTAGAATTTTAGTCCATCGGCTCATCTTTGGACCTCGATTGTTTTTGTGGTAGAGGTAGAGATGGTGGTCTTATTTGCTTGAGCGGCATTGACTGTAAGTGAAAAATCAACTGTCTCGGGCTGCTTTTCATTGCGAGTGGCATAATTTATTTCGGCACTTTGAACAATAGCCGACGAGTCGAGATTGGCTGCAAATTTAGATATATCAGAATAATTGTCTGCCAGACCCTGGATTTTCATATTTGCTTTGTTAAAGCTTACTTCGTGCAATTGCACTGAAACAGGGACATTCTGCGAGACTAAATCTAAGTAACGTGAAAGTCGTCTTGTTTTGTTTATAAGAAAATTGAATACTTCATAGCGTGCTGCAAGCATGGCATTGTCGTGCTTAACTTTGGTCATTTGTTTTAAATTTAGTTGAGCGTCGCTCACTTCTTTATTCGCTTTGTCGAGATCGGCTTGAATCGCGGGCTTTTCAAAATTCAATAAATAAACAAATAAACCAAGACACAGTACAAAGGCGATACTGCCTGCGGTAAATAATGGTTTTAAATAACCGCCGCTTTGCTCGGAGTCAGGCATGACCTGAGTTTGGCGATCGTCAAAAAATAACGGCAGGCGACCTTCGCGATTGAGGTCTAGGTCTACAGTGTAATTGGGACTCCAGGTAGGCTCCAGAGCCGAGCCCACTAATCCAGACAAAATGGGCTGCATGCGCTCGACAATAACTGATTTGTCAAAGACCATATCGCGCATTGAGTTGCCTAAAATTACTTTGCGCCCGATTCGATTTGAAATGTAATTATCAATCTGGGGCACCATGCAACCTTGCCCGGTGATGATTATCTTGTCCAGGCTTGCTTCGTTGCCTTGCGATTGAAAATATTCAAGCGAGCGCTCCAGCTCATCTGTAATATCTGAAAAAATTGTGCGTGCAACCTGCGCTGCATGTCCTTGCACTTCGTTTCGTGGTGCCGTGCCAAATACTGGCAGTTGAGGCAATAAATCGAGCGCTTGCTCAAAGTCTATATCAAGACTGCGCGATATTGCCTCGGTCAGAGTTTCGACACCAACCAGAATAGAACGACCAAACAAGGGCATTGAACTTCTGATGATATTTATATCGGTTGCGTCTTGCCTGATATTCACAAGCATCGATGTGTGACCGGTGGAGCCAAAATATCCGCATAAAGAAAGACCACGAATAGCTGCTAATGATGAAACTTCAACGCGTCCCAGTTTCGCCCCGGCACTGTCTGTGGTGAGCCAGCAAGACTCGATTATTGAGCGCTGGATGGCTGCCAAAATGACATCCACGCGTCTTACGCCATCTGGGTCGGTGCGCTCGGTGGCGGGCATCAAAGACCAGTCTAAATTGGCGTCTTGAATATTATAGGGAATGTGATTGGCAGCTTCTTGAGTTACCACTTCTGCCAATTCTTCCGCGGGCATGCCGGTTGGCACCGGTATCAAGCGAATGACCGCAGCTTGTGCTGGAATAGTCATGTTCAGTGTTGGCGCAGAGCCCGAAATTGGAATTCCGGCTTCTTGAATTAGCTCAAGTATCACCGCTCCAATAGTTTGAGGGTCGGTCACAAGACCTTCGCGCACTGTGTTTGCAGGCGTTGGAGACGAAGCAAAACGACTCACTTCTATGTGAGAGCGCGTTTTTTCAAGTTGGATCAAAGTGACGCTGTCGCTGTTAATATCGACGCCGAGCCTTGGTCCGTCTTTTT
The DNA here is from genome assembly GCA_016699165.1 of Candidatus Melainabacteria bacterium. GTDB lineage: Bacteria > Cyanobacteriota > Vampirovibrionia > Obscuribacterales > Obscuribacteraceae > Aved-18. The sequence goes on from CP064963.1 coordinate 56,387, forward strand.
TGCTAAACCCCAGGCCAAACATTACTTAAATCATTTCCCCGCTTAAAATTTCCAGAATTCGCCTGTATATTCCATCTTACTAAGATTATTGCCAAGAAGCATCACCAAAAATGCTCCAGTGGCAAGAGATGGTCCAAAAGGAAACTTGACCGAGAAGCGCGAACCTGTAAAAACAGCAGACACAAGCCCACCGCAAACACCGCCTGCAAGCGCCAGGAGCGCGAGATTTGGGGTGAACCAGGTCGATGTGTCATGGGACAAAAATGCCACTGCACCAAGGGGCAGACACATTAAACCCAGTCCTATAACAAAGCCCCAAATAGCCGGTTTTATCACCAGATTAAGTGTGCCTCGACGCTTCATGTCAGAAAAAACATAACAAGCGCCCATGACCGAGCCTACTAAAAATGCAAGTGCCACTGATAGCAACATTTTTTCCATTCCAAGCCATGACGCAATAACAGCTGCAAGTACAGCGTCGCCACCGCCCATGACCACGTCGTCTTCATCGTCGCCAAAAAATTTCTTTTCTTGCTTGGGCGTTTCAACTATGTCGAAACTTCTATCGATACTGGGATCGAACTCGTCGAATTCTTCTATCGTGTCTTTAGCGTCTGCTTGCTTAGCTTTGTTTGTATCCTGGTCCTCTTCTAATTCTGATTCTTCGTCGTCGTTTGCGTTTGCCCCTTGAAACCATCTGATACTAACAAGCCCATAAAAGTCGATAAAATCGAACAATACATAACTTATGCCGACACCAGCCATGGTATTAAAAAAGCCTGTGCCCCAAAATGAACTGTACAAGATACCAAGCAACATCGACGGATAGGTGATTTCATGCGGGATAAGCTTTTCTTTTAAGTCTGTCAGAGTGACAGCAATAAGGGTGCAGGCAAAGAAAATCATAGCAAGACCAGTTAGTGTCCAGCCGAAAGTCTGACTAATCAGAAAAAATATTAGTCCAGTGAAAAATTCAGTCAGTGGATATTGGATTGAAATTGATTTCTGGCAATATCTGCATCTGCCTTTGAGCAACAAAAATCCAAACAATGGAATTAAGTCTAGAAAACCAAGCTTGTGCTGGCAGTGTGGGCAGTGCGAAGGTGGATGAATCCAGGACTTTTCAGCAAGTGAGCGAAGCGCCACCACATTTAAAAAGCTGCCGATACACACACCCAGTATTGGAGCTAAAATCATGCGCAAACTAGCGTACTGACTGGATGTCAGAAAATCTGTAATTGAATCTAAAAGGCTTTCCATTTAGGGGAATTCTCTACGCTCGTTTATGATGGCTGCCAGACAGAGCAAGAATAAAATGAAGGCAAGGACATAACACGACAGAAATAAAATCATCTCTTTAGAAGGATAATGCCCATACATGAGCAAAGATCTTATTCTGGTGAGGTTAGAAAGATCAGGTAAAATCCAATAAATTGTTTTCAAAAGCAGGCGTGCAAACTGGTTTTCAGACATGTTTGCCAGCTCAATTAAAGAGGTGCCGAGGTGACCGATAAACCATAGGCTTAGCGTGAAGATGACGCTCATCACTGGGCTGCAGAAAGTCGAAAAAAATGTTGCTAGCGACAAAACAAAAAGCATTTCAAGCAAAACTAATAAGATAGACGGAAGAATGCGCGGCAAGTGCAATTGTATTTGGTGCATAGGATCTACTAGCCAGACCAGACAAATGAGGAATGCTCCCATCATTGCGGTCATTACAAGAATGCACATTCCAAGTCCAAGATATTTTCCAAGAATAAACTGCCAGCTTGTGACCGGTTTTGTAAAAATCACATAGATGGTTCTGTGTTCTAGTTCTTTGTAGACCATATTGGTCCCGGCAATAACTGTAATAACACCACCAATGATGGCAATGACAGCCATGCCTAAATCTTCGATTATGCGCAAATCCTGTCCGACCGAAAGTGATCCAAGCAGGATGCCGCCAACTGTGACCACGCAAGCAAAAACAAAGAAAGCGTACAAAACACGATCTCGCACTGTTTCGCGAAAAGAGTTAAGAGCGATGGCGCCTACTACTTCAAGTTGTTCCATGACTTTGTGCCTCAGTTATTTTAGTCAGGAAAAATTCTTCAAGGCCAATATAACTTCCATCTTTAGATATGTTTTTCACTTCTTCTTCGGCAATTAATTTACCGGCAAATAAGATGCCTACTCGATCACAGAGGTCGTTAATGTCGGGAAGCAAGTGAGAGCATAAAAGCACAGTCTTGCCTTTGCTTTTTAAGTCGCGCAAAATTTCGCGAACATCTTTGCGACCGATGGGATCTAGTCCAGACATAGGCTCGTCCCAGAAAATTAATGCAGGATCGTTTATGAGCGATTGAGCGATTCCAAGGCGTTGTAGCATACCCTTTGAATACTTGTGCATGGGCTCGTCTTTGTAAGTTTCGAGTTTGACCAGTTTTAACAACTCGGCTTTACGCTTTATGCGCTCTTGTTTTTTTATGCTGAATAACTGTGCAATAAAATCTAGAAATTCACTGCCAGTGAGGTGCGAATAGAAATATGGATTCTCAGGCAGGAAGCCAATTTGAGCCAGTCCCTGCAAATTGCCCACTTCTTTGCCCAAAATGGAAATCTCGCCCTGGTCTGGTTTCAACAGACCAAGCAAGATTTTTAGTGTGGTGGTTTTACCTGCACCGTTTGGACCGAGCAGCCCATAGACTTCCCCTTCCTGTACTTTGAGTTCGAGCTCGTTTAATATGCGCGTTTTTTTGCGCATAAGACCGCCGATGCGATCTTTGATGATGCCTCGTGCTTCAATGACCAGGTTGGCCGACATTAACTGCCTTTCTGACCGGAAATCTTTCTGTTATGGGTGATGATTTTGTGTAGTTCGGCAGTGGCTGCGCGCAATCGGCGAGACACTTGCATTTGCGAAATACCAAGGCGTCGAGCCACTTCTGTTTGACTTAAGTCTTCATAGAAAGTGAGTTGAACTACTTCGCGCAAGCCGTCACGCAACTGTTTGATGGCTTCTGCAAGCATAAAGCGGTCTTCTTTTGCCATCTGATTGTTGTTGTAACGTCCGTCTACAAGTGTGTCTATAAGTGATTGCTCTGAGCCGGCATCGTTTGAAAGAGCCTGATCGAGCGACACAAGAGTGCGTCTGCGGTCAACTTCGTAAGCTTCGTTTACTCTAGATACTGGTATTTGCAGTTCAAATGCGATTTCTGAATCTGAAGGCTCGCGACCAAGGCGGGCTGTGAGATTCTGTACCAAACGATTAATGCGGAAGGACAATTCTTGCAATTCACGCGGGGCGCGAATCATAGCTGTTTTGTCTCTGAGATAGTGTCTGATTTCACCAGTAATTAAGTGTGTGGCATAAGTTTGAAACTTAGCGCCAGCATCAACTTTGAACTGGTCGACCGCTTTAATCAAGCCGATAGAACCGACTTGGATTAAATCCTCGACTGGGTCAGTCGAGCGTCTTGCCAGACCGTAAGCGATTCTCTTCACCAGAGGAAGAGCGGCTTGAATTATGGAATCGCGCAGAACTGGGTCACGCGTTGTTGCGTAGCGCGCCAGCCACTGGTGAATTTGATCTTGAGCTTTTCCTGGTTCGGGTTTGTTCATTGCCACATCTTTGGCTATTACAGTTGGTTCTGGTATTTTGTTGGTCGGCACATATGACGAATTTGCCTGACTGGTTTTTTTTACATGCAAGCTTTTGCTCACTTTTGTTTTCTCGCTTTTTTGCTTGACTACCGACAAGAGTCCTTTTATGGGGCCCGTAAAGGTCATAAATTAGGAATAATGAATATTGTATGGCCTTAATTGAGAATATCCAACAGATTTATTGAAAAAAAGGACCAAGTTTGTCGATTAGGGGCAAAATATCAAAATTATAGGCGCCCGGCAACTGCCTGAAAGTGATATATCTTGATAACTGTTCGCGCCCCGAAAACTACTATCTGAGCTGGTTGATCACGGTGAAGATGGGTAAATACATGCCCACGACTACAGAGCCTACAACTCCACCTATTAGCACGACCATTATCGGCTCAAGCACCGAAGTCAAAGAATCAACCGAATTTTCTACTTCCATATCGTAGAACTCGGCAATTTTTTCAAGCATATCGTCAAGCTTGCCAGTTTCTTCTCCGACCGCCACCATTTGCGTAACCATGGGAGGAAACAACTTGTCTCTTGTCATCGGTTTGGATATAGTCCCGCCCTGGCGCACTTCTTCGTGAATCTTTTGCACCGCAAGTGAGACTACCGCATTGCCGGCAGTATCTTTGACTACTTCCAAAGCGTTTAGCATTGGTACGCCAGCCTGGATTAGGGTCCCAAAAGTTCGACTAAAGCGGGCGATGCTTACTTTTCGAATTAATTCTCCTATAAGAGGAATGGATAACTTAATTGCATCAATGTGCAATTTGCCTTGCTGAGTCTTGTAGTAATTGCGCAGAAAAAAGGCACCAACGATACATGCAATTAAAAATAGAACCATCCAAATAGATCTTGCCGCTACAGACAGACTGATTAAAAATTGAGTGTAGGCTGGCAATTCGCCGCCGATATTTTTGAAAAGCCCTTCAAAAATAGGCAATACAAATGTGAGCATGGCCCAGAAAACGCCCACTGCCACAAGCAATACTACAGATGGATAAACCATGGCTGCACGAACTTTTTGATTCAACTTCTGGCGATACTCAAGAAAATCGGCAAGTCGTTTCAGCACTTCGGACAAAATACCGCCCGCCTCACCTGCTCGCACCATCGAGATATAGAGTGAATCGAAAATACCTTTTTGTCTGGTCATGGCATCGGACAAAGACAAACCTGACTCAACCAGACGCCTCACATCGTCTATGGCTCGCTTCAATTTCTTATTGGGACATTGATCGACAATGATATAAAGAGTCCGCAGCATGGACACCCCAGAGCCTACAAGAGCTGCAAACTGTCTTGAGAAAACGACCATGTCTTTGAGTGTTATCTGCTCAAATAAAGCGACTACTTTGTCAAGCGACTCTTGGGTGTCCAGTCGCAAAGCTTGAGGACGTGTTCGTTCTTTGATGTCGATTACATCGACACCTCGCGCTTGAAGCCTGATTTTAAGCACGTTAGCAGACTCAGCTTGGGCGAAAGCTTCGCTCACTCGACCTTGATTGTCACGTACCTTATATACAAATTCCATGGCAAGATTTTAGCCTTAGCTTATAAGCGTCCAAAAAGACTTTTCTTTTCTCTGTCTTTGTCCCGCTCCAGAGGCGGGTTTGGGGGTGAATTTTGATTGGAGTATGAATTCATTTGCGATTGAGTGCTAGCGCCGGTGGTGCCTAAACTTCCGATTAGTTGAGCCAGTTCGTTTTGACGACTGGTCTTGCCCATTGCTTCTGCTTCTGAAATTATATTTTGCTTTACTAGTCGAGCAAGCGACTGTTCGAGCGTTTGCATTCCTTGTTTTGCACCCATTTGCATTGCCGAATATAATTGCTCAGTTTTAGCTTCACGAATTAAGTTGGCTACAGCTGGAGTATTGATCAACACTTCGCAGGCAATGACTCTACCCTTGGTGACAGGACTGCCTCCTTGTGTTTCCTCGGTTCGTGGTATCAAAGTTTGAGAAACTATGGCAAGCAAACTTGTCGAAAGCATTACTCTGATTTGAGCCTGCTGATCGGATGGAAAGGCATCGATAATACGATCTAAGCTTTGAGCGGCTGAGCTTGTGTGCACCGTACTAAATACCAGATGTCCTGTTTCAGACGCAGTGAGCGCCAGGTGAATAGTTTCGAGATCACGCATTTCACCCACTAAAATGACGTCTGGATCCTCACGCAAAGCGGCTCTCAGTGCGTTTGTAAAAGATTTGGTATCAGTTCCAAGTTCGCGTTGTGAAATAACCGATTTTTTGTCTCGATGCAAAAATTCGATAGGATCTTCGACAGTCAAAATGTGTTGTGACTGATTCATATTTATATGATCAATCATGGACGCAAGCGAAGTCGATTTTCCAGATCCTGTGGGACCTGTGACAAGCACTAGTCCGCGGGGTCTATTGGTTAGGTCTATACAGATTTCAGGCAGGCCTAAATCAAGTATGGCTGGAATTTGGGTGTTTATCACGCGAAAGGCAGCTGCTGTAGCTCCCCTATCTTTATATATGTTCGCTCTGAACCGACCAAGTCCTTCGATACCAAAACTGAAATCTAACTCGCAAGTTTCGGATAAATGTTTTTTCTGATCGTCACTCAAATATGGATAGACCAATTCTTCAACATCGCCTTTTTGTAATTCGGGTAAAGGTGTGCGAATGAGCGCACCGGACACACGAATAATTGGTGGCTGTCCTGGTTTTAAATGTAAATCTGAAGCCCCGCGATCGAGCACCAGTTGTACAATTTCGGGCAATTCAATATCTTGAGGGCTCATTTAAAACTCACTTCTTTTTCTTCTTGCCGTTAATAGAATCGTAATTTGACTGAATATGGCTTGTATTGCCGTTTTTTGGCGCAAAACAATATGGACAATTAGTCCAGCTTCCCATCACTTCTGCATGACAGTTGTGACAAGATAATTCTTCTGATGCTTCAGCTGCAGTTAAACCGCATTTGGGACAAGAAGTCCAATCTTCTTTTTGCAATGTGCCGCAACGAAGACACGAGACTTTTAAATCGTGTTGACAGAAAGGACATTTTACAAAATCGTCTGTAATTGGATTTCGGCATTTGGTGCAAAGTTTGTCATCGCCCGAGTTATCTGCAAGCGTTACGCGCACCACTTCTTCGACCGTGGTTTTGCCTTGTGCCACTAATCTTATGCTGTAATCTTTTAAGGGAACCATGCCAGACTGTTTGGCAGCCAGACGAATCATGGCTGTGGGTGATCCTTTGCAAATTAGCTCGCGAATATCATCGTTTAAGCGCATTACTTCAAACACACCAATTCGGTTTTTATATCCGGTGCCATTACAGCTTTCGCATCCTTTTGATTGTCTGAAAACGGGCATGTTATTTTCATTCAATCGCATTTTGTAATAGGCGACGCTTGAGGCGGCAATATGTTCTTGCTCTTTGTCTAAAAGTCCTAAGTAGCGAAGAGTGGCTAATTCAGGTACATAATCTTGAGCGCAATCTTCGCAGATTGAGCGCAATAGTCGCTGAGCGATCACACCAATGGTAGCCGATGCCACCAAATATGGGTCCACTTCCATTTCGGATAATCTTGTTATTGCACCAGGTGCGTCGTTTGTGTGAAGGGTAGTAAAAACTAAGTGACCAGTGAGAGCGGCTTCAACAGCTATTTTTGCCGTTTCTCTATCGCGCGTTTCTCCCACAAGCATGATATCTGGATCCTGGCGCAAAAAGTGACGCAGAATCTTGGCAAAATCAAGTCCTTTTTCACGTAGAACCTGGACTTGGGTTATGCCGGCCATTTCGTATTCAATTGGATCTTCGGCGGTACAGATATTTACTTCTGGCGTGTTGCGCTCAGCTAGCGCTGAATACAAGGTTGTCGTTTTTCCAGAACCGGTTGGTCCAGTTACAAAAATTATGCCGTAGGGCTTTTTGATCATCTCGCGAATCATTTCTAAAGTTTCTGATTCGGTTATTAATTTCTCCAGTCCAAGATTGGTGGCAGACTTGTCTAATTGACGCATAACAAGCTTTTCGCCGTGTTTGGTAGGAATGGTCGAGACACGAAAATCGACATCTTTACCATTGAAGCGCACACGAATACGTCCATCTTGAGGCAGTCTGCGCTCAGCAATATCTAAATCTGCCATGATTTTAAAACGCGAAATCAAGGCTGGATGAACAACTTTGGGTAAACTTTTGTCTGCGTACAAAACGCCGTCTAGTCTATAGCGAAGCGAAATTGCCTTGTCTTGCGGTTCTATGTGCACATCTGAGCAGGCTTTTTGAATTGCTTTGGCCAATATCTGACTGGCAAGTCTCACTACAGGGGCATCTTGAGCCTGTCTTGCAAGGTCGAGGTCGTTAATTTCTTCAGTTAATTCTTGAGCGACATCAAGCGAGCCCAAATCTACTTCTTGATCAAGAATAGATGTGTCACCAGACTGGCGCAAATCGTCTTCTTGTTTGCGATTGGCGGCATAAACTGTTTCCATAAAATGTTGAAAATCGTCTTCGGTGCAAACAGCAGGATGTACCGAAATGCCCTTGAGCCTGTATCGCACATCGTCTAGCGCAAGCAAATTACTGGGGTTGACCATTGCTAGAGTCAATTTATTATCGGTCTGGCCGACAGGCACAACCTGGTGCTGACGCATAAGTTTTTCTGGCAGCATATTGAGGATGCCAGTGTCAGGATTAAGCTTGGAAAGTGAAACGTAGCCCACCCCAAATTGCAGTTCTAGCGCGTTTTTCAGGTGCTTTTCATTAGCAAGGCCAAGGCGCGACAAAATGAGACTTATTGGCTCTCCGGTTTTGAGACGTTCTTGCTGGACAAGTTTGAGCTCGTCTGAGGTTATAAGCCCGTTATCGACCAGTAATTCGCCAATTTCTTTCTTTATTAGAGCCATGTTGCCAAAAATTCCAGTAGAAACGCTAGATGTGGTCTAGTGAAAATATTCCCCACTTTCAAAGCTTAATACTGCTTACTATAAGGTATGAATGAAAGCAGAGACAAAAAGCCTAAATGAGCGCTGAAGAAGAAAAGATCTATCCTGAGCTGATTGGTACATCCCTTTCGCACAAGCTCTACAGCCTGGTCAAAGTGGCTGTGGTCTTCTATGGGCTTATTTTCATTATATTTTTTGCCAACGATTTCTGGTTTGGCCTCGATTTATTTACTCTTTCTTTTGCACTTGCGCCGCTAATTCTTTTTTGTGCACATTTGTTTTTATCCTTCCAAGAAAGCGCTTTTGGCTGCCACTTCTTTTGCCCGCTCTTTTTTGAACATCCAGTAATGCCATATAGAATTTGGCTTGAGACTTGCACTAAAGGTGGTGAGTCGAGTCAAAGTGGCAAGTTTGTTCAGCAAGAAGGCTTCTTACTTGGAAATCAAATGGTGCCATTTGCTCAAATAAGCTTGATTGAGCTGTCTTTCTGGGGTAATTTGATTTTTTATTCCAATACAATTGCCGAGCCCATTTACAAAAATGGCAAAGCTCGAAGCGGTCAAATATTATTCAAAGTGCCAATAAGTGCCACCCCTCCGCCAAATCAGCGCAAGTTTTTCAATCTGATTAAGGACCGTCAGATTAAGCTTAATCAAAGACTGGAAAAGCTCATTATTCGCCAGAATAGTTTGAGCGAAAAAAGGTTTGGCAGACTTTTGTTTAAGTTCGAAGAATACGTTCCGCTCATTGGTGCGTGTGCGTTTATCTTAATATTTTTGGATTTCACCATCTCGACTTGTCTTTATTTAGACACGCACAAACACTATTTCTTGAGTCAAAAAGAAGCAAGACAAAAACATGCGGACCTGGCAAGGCTCGAATTTGCTCTAGCAGACTCAATGCAGACAAAAGCTGGACAAATGATATTCTCTCCAGTTAAAAGTGCGCTCTTCCACACCGGTGCTGCCGCAAGCCGGCTCTGGCAGGCGCGAGCAGAGGCACTCTATCACCAGGGTATGCACAAAGAGGCAATTGAGGCTCTGGCGAAAGCTTGTGATTATTTGCCAAGCAATTACAAAATGAGCTTAGAAATGGCTCGCTGGTTGAGCAAAGAAGGCGATAAGTCGGGTGCTCGCACTTATGTCATGAAGGCGGTTGATGCCAATTCAGACAGTATGATTTCGAGACTTTTAATACTCAATTGGCTTTATGCCGATAAAAAGAAGATTCAAGCACAGCATATGCAAAAAATTTACCTGGATAATCTAGACCAGGATCTGTTTGGTGAAGAGCCAGTCTGGCCGCCAGGTGGCAGCCGAGTGGTTAAAGAGGGTTGGGTGCGTGATGACCTCGATTATCTTTTGCAAGAACTGCAAAGAGGATACTGGTCGCATTAAGATCCAAATAAAATTTGGGTATAAATTTGAGGGATTTCAGAGGTGAATTGTGTCTGATAGTATTGATGACCAAGGCAATCAAGAGGACATTCAAACTCATGTGATGGACGCAGCTGGCGACCAGAAAAAAGGTGGCAAGGCGAAAGAGCCCAAAGCTGCTATGGAATTTTCTTTGATGATGGCGCCACTGGCATTGATTGGTATCATCGTAAGCTGCCTGGGATTTCTTGCCCTTGCAAGCGTTGAAGGCGACATAGGTTGGCTTGCCGAAATGTGCGCCAGCTTGCGCTGTCAAATTGTGGTTGTACTGTTAATTAGCGCACTGCCATTTTTGTTCACACGCTCACTTCGACTGGTATCACTGTTGTTAGTTATTTTGGCTTTGGCAAATGTTGCTCTGGTGTCGCCAATTCTATTGCCAGCTAAACAAAAGCTGATGCCAAAGACTTTTTGAGTTTTCAAGTTTTGCAGACTAATCTAGAGAATAAAAAAGCGTATGAAGAAATAGTCAAGCAAGTGCAAGACCTTGGTCCAGATATTTTTTGTGTCGAAAATCTAGACGAAGACTCATCCAGACGTTTGAACGAACAATTGCCTTTCTATCATAGAGGCGGCGAATTTCCTGATGCAAAAGGCACCGGCATTGGTATCTTTTGCAATCATCCAATGAGCGACATGCAAGTGAAGAAAGTTGCCCTGACAAATTGCCAGTGGTTATGGCTAAAGTCAAATTCGAGTTTGGCGATTGTAATATCGTTGCCTTAAGCGCTCCAGCACCTGCAGATGCAGCCTCATTTAAAAAGAGAAACGCGTATTTGGATGCAGTCGGCAAGGAAGTATCGCAATTGCAGGGACCTGTTGTTGTAACTGGATTGTTTAATGTCACACCGTATGGTGCTGCATTTGCGAATTGGATTAAGACTTACAATTTAATAGATGGTCGCGTCGGCAATGGCTTTAATCCTAACTTACATTTTGGACCAACCGATATTGTAATCAACAGATTTCCAGTGGATCATTTTTTAGTTAGTCAAAATGTTGAAGTGCAGAAATATTCAGTCAAGCCAAATAGTCTGGGCGGCTCGCATGCTCCTATTTTAGGAAGATTTCAAATAGATGAAGCGTCAGCCACTGCATCTGGTTCTGCACCATCTGCAACGCCTGTTTCTACTCCTTCTGTTACCGAAGAAAAAGCTGAAACTAAAGAGCCTGCAGAAGAGCACTCTAAAAAAACGCCTAAGAAAAGAAAGTCCAGATAACTAGAGATTATTCTGTTTTTTACTTTCTGCCACTGTATTTGGTGCGCCAAGTGCTTGAGCTGTTTTTTGATTTTTTGCTATGGCATCAGCAACCGAAGTCAGAAGTTTTTTGCCGCCATGCTGATTCATGTGTACACAGTCTATGTAGTCGTTAGTGACAAATAGTTTGTCATCGTCTAAATGGTCTACAAAAACAGCGTCGTGTTTGAGGCAAGTATCGCCGATATAGGTCTTAAAAGAAGTCCAGAATGTCTGGGGAAGCAACTCTCTGTTTGGCCACATGTTAGGCATGCCGACCACTACTACTTTTATGTTTTGGTTCTGGCAAAAAGTGAGAAACTCTTCGAAATATTTTTTCTGGGCAGTATACATCGGCACATCAGCGCTCTTATAACGCTTGGTGTATTCGCGCATGTTGTCCATGAAGTCGAAGCGCATGCCAGGATGAATAATTTGAGTAGCAGGTTTTACTTCGGTTAGCTTTCCATAGATAGCATCGAGTATGGTGGCATTGCCAGTTTTGGTCTCTTTGTCACTGGCGCCATCTTGAGCGCCATCGCCTTTGGATTCATCGTCTCTTGCTACCAGGTCTTTGTCTTCGTTTATACTCAAATCAAATTTATTGAGTACGCGATCGCCTGCGTGCTTAATGCTCAGGGCAACAGTGTTTTTGAGCAATTTGAGCGGGAGCATTTCATTTATAGTCCAGTCCATTCTGGAATAAATGCTGTTGAAATTAGAGTCGGCAAATTGTCCAAGCTCGGTATAAGGAGACATGAAATGAAAAGTCTCTGTCGATGCGCATGAGGGCATGAGGTTATCGATAAAGTCGCGTGGATTGACTCCCAGCACCACAAGTTTTGGTTTGTGCTTATCGGTAAACAAAGTCTTTGCAATAATGTACTGGTCAGAGATCATTGCTCCGCCAAGAGCAAACAAACAGGTGTGAGTATCAACGCCAGTTCGCTCTTTTATTAGTTGAGAAAGAAAGCGACTATTTTTGTCTGTGACACAATCTACATTTACGTTTTGCGAATCTGATTCGATGGCAAAACTAGCTGATGCCATTTGCGAGCTTCCCATCAATGCTATTTGGGCATCTGGGTGTTTGACTAGATAATTGCGTGTGACCCACCAGATCCAGTTGCCTTCTTGTCTTTTCTCACTGGGACTGGATGTAATAGTCTGGGCTGTCATTTCTTGCTTAGGTTGGAAAACCAAATTTATAAAAAGCAGATTGACCAGGGTGTAACCAATCAAGGCTGATAGAAATGTGGTGGCGTACCATTTTTTGTATTGATTTGGTTCCAGATTCATTTTTTGGTACCTGCAATTTCAGGAGCTACCAGTTCGATGAATTTCATTCCACCGCGCGCATTCATGTGCACTCCATCTCTGAAGTCTGTTTTGGGAAATACTTTAGGATTGTTTAAGTCTACGAATTTGACATCGAAAGTTTTAGAAAAATCTCTAAGTGCAGTCATATAGTTTTGGTAGTGGTGCCTGGGCAGAAGCGCCATGTTTACTTCGGTAATAGGCATATTGACTATGATTAGCTTGGCTTTCTTTTCTTTGCACTGTTGTGAAAGTTGGCGCAAGAAATAAAGCTGAGCATCAAAGACCGCAGGATTAGGTCTTCTGTAACGCAAGAAATATTCAAATGTATTGTCGATGAATTCGTGTGGTTTGGTGAGGTCCTCAGGCGCACACATTGAGGCTGCTGGATGGAACTCAGCTCCTTTGTATGCAGGCAATAAGGCTTTTCTATCCCAATAAGTAAAAGTGGTGTTTTCGTATGATGGGAAAATCTTGATCAAAAAGTTTTCCAGATTGTGAAACCATTTGGTTTGAATTTCAGCCGATCTATCATATAGATAAACACAACGCTCAAGCAAAGCGTTTGCTTTGTCCCAGAAATACTGGTGATAGTGAGCATTTACTCTAGGTTTCAGCTCTATCATGCGGCGCAGATACTTATACGATTCAGTATCAGAAGCACTCTGAAAAGAACTGTCGAAGAAGTCGCGCGGAGCAAGTCCATAAACTACAGTCGAGCCTTCTTTTAAATGATCGCTTAAAGCCATAAAGATCAAAAGCGCATCCGATGGCATTTGACCAGGTCCGCTCAAATTGACGGTTTGCTGTTTGGGAATTCCGTTAATTTCAAGTTGCTTGTCCATATACTCGGACTTATGGTGCAAAATAATATCGAGTGGTTTGCCTGAACTTGTGGCATCAGCGGTGGTGACAGCTGCCACCATCACAGACGAGCCAAGAAGAGCCACGTCGTATGTGTTATTTGTAGGCTTTATGTCGTTAACCATCCACCAGAGCCAACCGCGATATGGATAAAATTCGCGATTGAACTTGATTGGATTTATAAACATCATCGAAGCATTCAAAATTGCAAATGCCGATAGCGCCACCAAGAAAAGCGACTTGGGGCGCATTGGGAGTAGAATCTCATAGGCTTCGGGGTGAACCCTTGGTTGCCTAATTTGAGTTTCTTGTCTCAGACTTTCGTTATCTGGACTCATTTGACTCACAAAACTAATCCTTGTCTTTGGGTTAGAACTGGAAGTAGATGAAGCGAGGTGATGAGTCGGGGCTGAATATGGTCAATAGACACATAAGAGCCACCATCACGCCAACTTGTACAGGCCATGCGGGTTTTTGATAGAACTGTTTGGTGCTCAACCAATTCACAGCCACATGCGAAATCATCAAGATAGGCAAGAGCACAACCAATGCTGGGAATATGATTGGGTCACGAATCTTGAGCACTTCTAATTGCGATAGGCTGAAATTCATCAACTCTTGTGGTGCCATCATTAGTTTGCCGATAATTTCAAAAGCCGATTTAGAAGTTTCAGCTCTGAAAAATACCCAACCAATACACACTACATGGAATGTGAATACCACTGAGGCTGCGTGGTAGAACTTGTTTTCCAAAATTTCTTTGGTCATGCCAAGCTTCTCGCTTACGCGCTGCCACTCGCGGTGCAAAATTAGCACCACGCCTTGATAGACACCCCACAAGAAGAAGTGCATAGCAGCACCGTGCCAGAGACCACCAAGAGCCATCGTTATAAATAAATTGCGATAGACTTTGACGCGATCACAACGCGAACCACCTAGTGGAATAAATAGATAGTCTCTCAACCAAGTCGAAAGGCTTATGTGCCAACGGTTCCAGAAATCGGCAACGTTTGAGGCAAGATAAGGCAGGTTGAAGTTTATTGGGACTTTATAGCCAAAGAGCATGGCTGAACCGCGAGCAATGTCGGTGTAACCGGCAAAGTCGAGGAAGATTTGAAATGCAAATGCATAAGTCAAAATCCACATATCTATAGATGTGAATTTTTCAGGATGGGCAAATCCTGCTTGCACAACTAGAGCCAGGTTATCTGCAATCAAAACCTTTTTAGCCAGACCCATCAAAATGAGCTGCATACCTTCATCTACATATTCCCATTTGAATTTTGCTTTCAAATCCAATTGAGGAATGAAGTCCTGGTATCTCTTAATGGGACCTGCAATTTGGGTAGGGAAGAAAGAAGCAAATAGTGCAAACTGCGGAAGACTTTTGACTTCGGGCTTACCTTTATAAACTTCGACTGCGTAGTGAATGAATTCGAAAACGAAGAACGAAATTCCCAGAGGTAAAATGATATTGAGGTGCGGTTCTTTCCAATCGATATGCATCAAATTGAGACCGTCTTTGACAGTATCGAAGGCGAAAGTAGTGTACTTAAATATTGCTAACATAAGTAAGTTAGCGGCGACAATTAAACCAAGCCAGAGTTTTTTGCGCTCTGGTTGTTTATTGAGCAGTTTGACCAGGAAGAAGTTGCCTATGGTCAGACCTGCTATGAGAAGACCATACATTGGCTTCCACGACATGTAGAACACGTAGCTGGCTATTAGAAGTAGGGCGACGCGTGCCTTGTGAGGAGCTAACCAGTAAAGTAAGAAAACTACTGGCAGGAAGACAAGATATTGCAGGCTGTTGAATAACACTGGGTTTCTCCGCTAATTTTCGCCATATCAAGTGGGACGGCAAGAATCATACAATAATAGATTCCAAGTACGCCTCTAATAAGAGGTTTGTATTAATCTAAAATGCTTTAAAAAATGTCAGCAATCAAAATAAGCTTCGTCTAATAAGCGCTCAAAAAGCTATTTACCAGTGCGATTGAAGCCTTCGGCAATGAGCTGATACCCGCCACCGTATACGGTCTTTATATACTTACGCTCACTAGTTTCTAATCTAGTGCGCAAGTGACGAATGTGTACGCGAATAGTATCGACGTCATCGTCGGGAGCGTAGCCCCAGACCTCTTCCAGAAGCTTTCCTGTGCTTACAGTCTGACCGTGGTGCTGCATCAAACAGTGCAAAATTTCAAACTCAGTAGGGGTCAGTTTGACGATACGTTCTGCAACTTTGGCTTGTAGATTTTCTGGGATTAGAGTTATCTCACCTGCATGCAAAATTTCAGGTAACGAAGCTGAATGTAAAACAGATCCGGCTCGTCTCAATAGTGCACGCACGCGCACCTGCAATTCTGGAATCTCAAAAGGCTTGACCAGATAATCGTCTGCACCAGAATCGAAACCAGTGACTTTGTCCTTGGTCATGCCAAGAGCTGTCAACATTAATATAGGTATGCCATTGGTCTGAGGATTCTGACGAATGCGCTGACAGACTGTGAAGCCGTCCAGATCTGGCATCATGACATCGAGCACAATCATTTCGGGCAAATTTTGTTGAGCCAGGGCAAGACCTTTGATGCCGTCGTTGGCGGTCTCGACATGGTGCCCTAACAGCTCAAGGTTTATCTTGACAAGCTCGGCGATTGCGTGGTCGTCATCGATAACTAGAATTCGTGCCAATTTCTGCTCCCCTTCAGCTGGTCTTAGTGACCACCAATTTTACTGGAATCTTGAGGACCTTGCCTCCTCGAACCACAGTCAGTTTAACTACTTGATTAGGTTGTTTCTTCTCAATGTATGAATATAAGTCATCTTCAGTTTGTACTTTCACATCATCTACATGAGTAATGAGATCTGCAAGTGAGGCATCGAATATTCGATATACCATTTCGCCATCCTGATAATTGACGATTTTTGGTCCTTGAAGACCAGCTTCGTGCGAAGGTCCATTGGGGTCAACTTGTATCACGCGTAATCCGCCTTTGTCCGGCTTGGCTGTCAGACCAAGCTCTGGGCGCTTAACTATGTGAAATTCAATTAACTGTGGTACCACTCTGCTTGCCACCGCACTTGGTATTGCAAGTCCAATACCAGACGAGCCTTGTGTGGCGCTTACAATTGAGTCGTTGATACCAATTAAGTTGCCTTGAATATCAAGCAAAGGTCCTCCTGAATTGCCTCGATTGATAGCGGCATCAGTTTGAATGACGCCTTTCACTAGTCTGTTTGCAGCCGTTCTCATAGTACGACTTATGCTTGAAACTATTCCCTGAGTCAATGTCTGATCTATTCCATAAGGGCTTCCGATGGCAAGAACTCTTCTGCCTACCTGAATTTCAGATGACTTGTCTTTTAATTCTACAAAATCGAACACCCTACCTTTTGGTGCCAGTAATTTGAGCACTGCTAGATCTGATGCGGGATCTCGACCGATGATGGCCGCTTCAAAAGAAGTTCCATCAAATAAGGTGGCGCGAATTTTTGCTGCCTGTGATACCACATGGTCGCATGTCACCACATAACCGTCTTTGCTGATTAAGCAGCCAGATCCAATGCCTGGATCTTCGTACATATTAATGGCATTAGGAGTGTAAATAGATAAGTTAACTACCGCTTTGTGAGCCTTTTCCCAAACTCGAATATTTGCTTCTTCTTCTGGGAGCAATGGAATTTTCGGTGCTGATAGTGCCGCATTTGGTAGCGCTAAAAATAGACATCCAGCCATTAAGAGCGGTGTTAACCTAAGTTTGTGATGCAGGATGCGCTTAATCATTTGCGACCTCTTTAAGCGTATTGTCTTTGTCACTATCTGGTGCTTTCTTGCCGAATTTGGGCTCGGTTCCTTTCATCAGTCGTTTGACATTTTCGGTATGTCGAGCTGTTATATAGGTGAAAGCAATAAAGGTGTAGACGACATAGGGAATGGGCGAGTGAAGCCAAATCATGGTCACTATGCATGAGAAAGTGCCGATGATAGAGGCTAGTGAGACATATCTGGTTACAAAAATCAAAAATGCCCAAAGTGCAAAAGCGATAATTGCAACAAGCCAGTTTAAGGCGAAATAAGTACCAAGTCCGGTGGCAACACTTTTGCCTCCTTGAAAATTCAAAAATATGGACTTACTGTGTCCAATCAAACTTATGACAGCTGCAAATACAGGCAGTAAGCCTCGCACGCCAAACAAATCGAAAGAATATGCCGACTCAAGATAAATAGCGATTGCAACTGCAAGATAGCCTTTGAAAATATCAAAGAACATCACAAAAGCTGCTTCTTTTTTGCCGACGCAGCGCAACACGTTAGTGGCACCAGTAGAGCCAGAGCCTTCCTTTCTAATATCGATTCCTTTGGCTACTTTTGCTACCCAAAATCCGGTCGGAATGGCGCCGAGTAAATAGGCTATTAAAAGGCTCGAAATGGCAATAACAATCGACATTACTGGTTCTTTTTGGGTCTGGTCAAAATCCTGATGGGTGTGCCTTCAAAACCGAAATTTTCGCGCAGTTTGCGCTCCAAGTATGTCCGGTAATTGTCGGTCAATAGCTTGGTATCATTTACGAATAGCGCAAAAGTGGGTGGTCCAACAGACACTTGTGTAGCGTAATAGATCTTCAGGCGCTTACCACGCTTACCTGCTGGTGGTGGCACAAGCGCTACGCATTCGACTATCGATTGATTCAAAAGACTGGTTGTGACTCGTCTGTGATTTTGAGCAAAGGCAAGACCTGCAGCCTCAATGATTTTTCCTACTCGAACCTTTTCAGTGGCGCTTGTAAAAAGAACAGGCGCGTAGCAAATTGCGCGAAGATCCTGGTCAATATCTTTTTTCAGTTCGTTCATTTTTGTCGATGATTTATTTTCGAATAAATCCCATTTGTTCATGACTATAACTACGCCACGTCCGGCTTCGGCAATTTTGGATGCGATTTTTTGGTCTTGATCCGATATCGGTTCGGATGAATCGATGATTTGCACCACTACGTCGGCATTTGAAATCGCCTTAAAAGAGCGCACTACAGAGAAGGCTTCAATACCGTACTCTACTTTGGTGCGACGTCGAATTCCGGCTGTGTCAATGAGAGTGATTTCTCTGCCATTGTGTTTGATAATGGTGTGAATGGCATCGCGTGTGGTGCCTGGTTCATCTGAAACAATGGTTCGATCTGCGCCGCACAAAATATTTAAAAGTGAAGACTTGCCCACATTAGGTTTGCCCACAAGAGCGAGAGAGAATGGCTTTTTAGAGAGGTCTTCCTCTTCACCTTCAGCTAATTCTTCCTCTTCTGAGATTCTTCCTTTTTTACCTTTAGGTAGATTTTCAATAACCAGATCAAGCAAATCGCCCACGCCGCCTGAGCCAACTCTGGCAGACAAACTGTGCGGTTCGCCTAGTCCCAGTGAATAAAATTCAGGCACGTTCAATTCGTCTTTAGGTGTGTCAATTTTATTGACAGCAAGTAGAACTGGTTTTTTCGACTGACGAAGGATTTGAGCAATGTCTTCATCGACGCCGATGGGGCCTTGCTTTCCATCGACAATAAAAACAATAACATCAGACTCGTCGATGGCCAGTCTAACCTGCTTATTGACCTCTTCGTTTATTTGAGCCGAACTATTTATGTCTGCAGGGTTACCAGGCAAAATGCCGCCTGTGTCCACGATTAAGAATTTACTTCCTGACCACTCTGCTTCGCGATAAATCCTATCGCGAGTAACTCCAGGTTGGTCATCCACGATTGCGCTGCGCGAACCTACGCATCTATTGAAGAAGGTTGACTTTCCTACATTTGGACGGCCTACTATCGCGACCACGCCCTTAACCACGGCTACTCCTCAATCACTACTCTTGGTCTTCCGGTTTTTGATCTTCCGGTTTTTTCTTGCCAGCAAAACGATTTACGCTACCTGGCGCTTGCGCACCAAATTTTTTGCCCAATTTGGGTGCTGTTTGATCCATGAATTTTAATAGCGTTGGTTTTGCAAGATTTATTGCTGTGGCGATTTCTGGGTCACCACCTTGATCTGGGTGAACACCTGGAGCTGAAATGGCTTTTTTCCAGGCATCACTAATCGATTCTTTGGTCAAATTCTCAGGTGCAAGACCCAGGATTTGACAAGCTTTGCGTACTTCCGGTGGAACGTTGCGAATCACTGGTATCACTGGAAGATTGGTGGCGCTTTGAGCTGCTTCAGTATTTGCATGCGTACCGCGTTGTCCAACAAATTTATTAATGCCTTTAGCACCAGCCGGATCGGTTTGAGCTTGCGCCGGATCTATGGAAGCTTTGCCCACCATGCGCGGAACTTCTCCAGTGCTATGTTCTTGTTGGTGTTGAATTTTGTGTTGAACTAAATTGCGCAACGCAGCTTCGTTTGGTGTCGCTTTTTCGCTGTGATCGATTGGAATAATGTCGTCTGGTAATTCGATTTTTCCAAGGCGCTCAAGCTCCTCAATGTCTTCGAAAATATCCATTTGGTCAAAATCTATTGCTTCTTCTACTTGTTGGTGCTCAAAATGTTCTTGTTGCGGCTGAGCGTCTTGATACTCACCGTGCGCCTCTTGAGCATATTCGCCCTGAGCGTACGGATTATATTGAAGGTCTTGAACATTATCTTGCTCGTCATAATTTTGATATCCAGCACCAAAATCATATGGAACTTCTTGCTCTGGCTGCGTATAATTAGGATCTTGTCCGTAGGCTTGCTCTTGTGCGTAAGCAGGCTCTTGAGCGTAAGCAGGCTCTTGGGCGTAAGCAGGCTCTTGGGCGTAAGCAGGCTCTTGGGCGTAAGCAGGATCTTGTCCGTAAGCAGGATCTTGTCCGTAAGCTTGCTCTTGTGCATAAACAGGTTCTTGCATCTGGGCGTTTTCGTATAAAGGCTGTGGTGCTTGACCTTGACCGCCCATTTGATAAACAGTCTCAACGTCTTTCCATTTCATGTCTTTGAGCGCATTGTACTCGCTTGATGAGTTGCCTATTGCTTGCATCATTGAAAGGTCGGGAGCTTGAAACGCTTGAGCTTGAATTGGTGCGGTGGCGTCGTAATTAATAGAAGCTGGTTCAATTTGTATTTGCTCAGCTACAGAAGCCGCTTCTTCTGCAGCTTGTGCCCTGCCGTCGTTTAGACCTTTTTGGTAGCCAGTGTGCCACGAGTTCTGCAATTGAGTGACTAAAGTGTCCATTTCTTCTTGCATCTCGACTTGTTTTGCATCGCTTTCCGCAATACGTTGTTCGAGTTCTGCTGCATAAGCTTCAAGTTCTGGAGTTGAAGCCGATTGGCTTTGCTGCTGTAATTCTTTTTGTTCTGCTTCGTTCTCGAGTTCCTGAATCCGTCCAATTAATCTTGCGTTTTCATCTTCGAAATGATTGAGACGATCAGTCAATTCTTGCTGCAAATTGCGCAAATTTAGCAGTTCTTCATTGTCACCAACGTTACCAGGCAAGTTTGAGGTATCTACTAGATTATTTGAATGCTCTTTTTCAGCAATCGCCTTTAGTTCGCGATTTTCTGCATCCAGTTCGCGCAGTCTAATGTTCAGCGCTTCGTTAACTCGCTCAAGACCAAGCACACTGTGATTTAAATCTTTGTTGTCATCTTCAAAACGAGCAAGCTGGCCTTGGGTTGTGCCAAGCTCTTCTCTTGCTTCAGCTAATTGCTTTTCAAGCTCCTGGACTTCGCTTTCGCTTTCCATCTGGAGCAAATCTTTGAATTGTTCGTTGAAATCTTCCGTAAGCGAAAAATCGACATCTAAATCGCTGCCTGAGTCTTTGTTTTTGTCTGTTTTATTATTGACTTTTGGTTTTTCGGAGCTCTCCTCAACTACAACTTCGACCTCAGTAGATGAACTGGTCGGAGCAGTGAGTTTTTCTTCCAGATCAATTACCTGAGCATTGAGACGTTCGTTTTCCTCACGCAGCTTTTCCAGGTTGATCTCAAGAGTGTTGAATTTGATGTCGGCTTCCGAAGCCGAGGGCTGAAAATGCCATTTAGACGCCTCGTCTCTTGCATCCAGAATGATTTTCATCAAGGATGGCGTACGAAAAATGTCCGAAGGAAAGATTTTCGCCTCGTCCGAAACAGTGTAAGGATTGATATCGAAACCTTTGTCTTTGACCTTCTCAATAGCTGAGAGGATCATTGCATCTTCAATTTTTGGCGCTTTTTTCTGTTCCGACATCGATATCCCTGGTATTGAAAGAGCCGATAGAGCAGTATAGCTTTTCTAATATCTTTTTTCTTCCACTATATAAGAAAATATTGCTCAAAATGGCGAAAACTTATTGCATTAAAAACTCGGGGTTGTAAGGCATCTTGACTTGCATCAAATTAAAAATCAAAGGTCGCGTCCAGGGCGTTTTCTACCGCCAGTCCACTTGTAAGGAAGCAATAGCGCTTGGTCTTTTTGGCTGGGTCAAAAACAAAGTGGACGGCTCAGTCGAAGCGCTGGTATTTGGACCAGATGAAAAGGTGCAAGAACTGGTTGTTTGGTGCCATGAAGGACCACCCAGTGCCCAAGTGGAATCAGTCGAAGTGGAAGATGCAGACCAGGGGCTAATTAGTGAGTATCTTGGCCGATTCGTTGTGATCAGCTAATAAATCTGGAGCCGGGACCTTCGAAGAGTTTATAAGCTTCTTTGGCATTCTGCGAAGCCGTGCCGTCCGTTTCAAGAACCATCAAGCTGATTTCGCTTGGAGCCTTGGTGCCGGTATTTGGCGCTGAATTTGTTTCTGTGTCTGTCTGGGATGTATGGGGCTTAGCCCTATCATCCTCCGAGTCTGGCTCAGAGACGCTTTGAGTTTCTTGCGCACGGGGTGCTGGGGCTTGAGGAGCCGGTTTTGGAGATGAATTTTTATTGGGTTGTGAACGGTGACTTTCATCCACCACTTTTACTTTTACTGTGATGGTATCGCCTGTGATGTCTTTAAAAGCTTGAGAAATGTGGTGCGATTTTGATTCGATAGTTTTTTGGAAAAATTCTTTTGGAACACCAAGATAGAGCACGTCGTTTTCGTGATTAAGCGGAAAGGCATGCATGTTCACTACGCTATATGCAGGAATATTGCGCTTTTGCAGTGCATCAAGCACTCGATCCCACAACAGATCCAAATCGCCATAAGATCCGCTTTGAGCAGGGGGACTTGATTCTGGAGCGGGCTGTGATGTTTGATCGTCGCTTGTCGGAGCAATTGATTGTGCATCATTAAAATCTGGCTCAGAATCAGGCTCTTCAATCTTTTCAGAAAGCATAATAGTCATTTCGCCTTGAGGCATTTCGACTCTTTCCAATGTGACAACGGTCGCATTATTTGATTGCGCTGTTACTGGAGCTGGAGCTGGAGCTGGAGCTGGAGCTGGAGCTGGAGCTGGAGCTGGAGCTGGAGCACTTGTCTGTGCTTGTGCTTGTGTTGGTGCTGGTTGTGAATATTGAGGTCTTGGTCGAGTCACCGCTTGTGGTGCGCTTATGTTCGATGGCTCAAAGCCGCCTTGCATTCGATTTTCGAGCGCTTCTAACTTGAGCGAAAGTTCTTTTACATCCTTTATGTCATGTCTGTGGCAGATTGACAAAAGTCCGATTTCTAAGGTCATTACAGGTAAAGATGAGCGTTTAACAGATTGCTCAAGTCTTTCTAATTGTTCGACAATTTGCACAAGCTCGGGGGATTGCACGCCTTCTTTCACTTGGGCAAGAATGCCTTCAAGATAAGAAGCCGAGCCGCTGACGTATTTACCCATCTGAGAGACATCTTGCACATTTAAAAATGAGCCTTTGACTAAATTCAAAAAGTGTTTTGCTAACTCAAGGGCAATTAGAGAAGGTTCTCTACCTTGACCTAAAAGTTCATTCACTGCTTGAGTAACACTGTAACCATCGCCTTTGACGAGACCTGAACCAAGCGAAAGAAGTAAGTCCTCTTGCAGCGCACCAAGTAAAACAAGCAAGTCTTCTGACGTAATCGGTTTGCCTTCTTGGGCCAGAAGACTGGCTTGGTCAAACAGACCCAGAGCGTCTCTGAGACCACCCCCAGAGCGACGACAAACAAGCTGAATGGCATCATCTGTGATACTGATATTTTCAGATTCGGCTACTTTGCGCAAATGTTTTTCCAACTCAGGCTGATTGGCAAGGCGGAACATCAAGCGCTGACAGCGACTCAAGATGGTTGGTGGAACTTTGTATTCTTCAGTGGTGGCAAGGATAAACACCACTTGCGGTGGCGGCTCTTCGATTGTTTTAAGCAGAGCATTGAATGCCTCTTTGGTGAGCATGTGGCATTCGTCTACGATATAAATTTTGTACTTTCCACCTTGAGCAGCAAGGGGTGCTCGCTCTATTAGGCTACGAGCGTCATCCACGCTGTTATTTGATGCCGCGTCAATTTCAAATACAGACGGCGATGAAGACGAGGCAATCTCCACGCAAGATGGGCAAGTCAAACAGGGAGTTGTGGTGGGACCGTTATCGCAATTGAGGCTCTTGGCAAGAATGCGAGCGCTGGATGTTTTTCCAGTCCCACGCGGACCCGTGAATAAGTAGGCGTGCGTTATGCGCGAATTTTCAAGAGCATTGCTCAGTGTTTTAACGACCGAACTCTGTCCGACAAGCTCTTGCAGAGTTTGCGGCCTGTACTTGAGATATAGCGGCTGGTATTTGGTCACTGACATGACCTATATTCTACCTGTTTGCCGGGCTCAAGCGCCTTGCTCAAAAGATATCTATAAAAACTTAAATAACAAAACGCTTGTGACTACAGGAGAGGTGCCGCTCTCTCCTCTGACAAGCTGGAAGCTCACCTGGCTCACTGGATATACGTAATTTTTTATCATTTTCTTTTCGGTCGAATTGTCTTTTACCTGAGGTTCTTCCAAAACGAAGGCAGGCTCACCGAATCGATTTTTCATTACAGCCATAGTGTCAGCCAGTCTGACATTTACCGCATCTGGAATGTACCTGTCGTCAAAAATGCGCAGGGCTTCGACCTGATTGGCTCTGGAGAATATCTGCAAAGTGGTCCGCTCACCCTTGCTTGATGGTTCTTGCAGAGAAAAGACTACCCATTCTTTATATTTGAAACTTTTGAATTTGCTTTTTTGAGTTCCGTATTGCGACTTTAGATAACTGCTTACGTCGTTATTAGATGCTCCAAGTTGCAAGCCGGAAATACCAAATACCATGCTTGGTGGGTTGTAAGCAACAATCTGTTTTTGTTCTTTGGCGCTTTTCTTGTCGTCATACTCGCGAATGTGTTTGTAATAGGCCGGTTGGTCTAACTTCACAACCTGGCGCTTAGCTTTAGTTGCGGAGTTAGAAGGAGTGGAAGGAGTAAACGATTCTTCTGCATCGGACATTCGGCTTAATTGTTCGGCTTGGGCATCTTTGATTGCACCGACCAAGGTGCGCATATTCGCCTCGTTTTTGGCTTGTGAAGCGCCACCACTTGCTGCACCATACTCGGTAATGCGTGGCGCATTCGAAATGACGATACCCCTTTGACCGGAAGGACTGGCTGCTTGATTAGGTGTGGGTTCGTATGAGTTGGCGGCACGATCTAATTCATCAATTGTTTTGCTCAACTGATACATTTTGGTGGAGCTAGCTATTAAATTGTCTGCTCTTGCTCTTGCCTTATTCACTGGAGCCTGACTTATGTAAGCTTGACTGGATGCGCTTTGTTTGCGCATTTGAGGACGAATGGCAAGGGCGGGGTCGGTTAAGTTTTGACCAAATATTTGATTTGAGACGCTCTCTGCAGGTGGAGGAGGGGCGTAATTATTCATCGATTGTTGCTGCATGGCAAGAGCCGGAACATTTCCTATGCGCTGCAAAATCCCAACCAGCAATTTTACTCCTGACTCGGGCGAGACGCTAACTTGAGGAACTGGTGGCGTCTTTTTAATTTGAAGCGATTTCTTGGTCGATTTGTCCTGCGCCTGGGCATTAGTGATCCAATAGTTTTTCGAGCCGAGCGAAAGCACAAGTAGTGGTATCACTATCATGGTTTTCAAAAATAAATGCTCGGTCGCTCTTTTGAACATTTGTTAGTTAGCCCTTGCTTGCGAACTCATGAGCTTGCTCTCCCAGTCTTCAAGCTCAGATTGATTAATTAGTCCTCGTTGATTAGATAAATATACCGCTCTGCATCTTTGATTGAATTCAGCTTCTCTAGACTCGCCTCTTCCTGGAATACTGAGCTTGGAATACAACGACTTCAATCTTGATTGTACTGCTTTTTCTGTCAAATAGAGTTGGCGCGCAATGGCTGAATCTGTCATCCCAAGCGCGATACAAATAAGTGCTTCATATTCGGCAGCAGTTAAACTTTGCGCTCTGTTTTGAGTGCGTTGAATGACGCGAGCAATACCTGGATGAATCCAGCAATCTCCAGAAAGTACAGCGCGAGCAGCTTCGAGTACTTGCTCATTAGATGCGTTCTTGAGTACATAGCCAAATGCACCATCGGGAGGGACGATTTTCCATAATTGTCTGACATAAACTTCGTCAGAAAAATTAGACAGGATAATCACACCTATTTCTGGATGCTCTTTTAAAATTTGTTCGGCCGCTTTGATGCCAGAGAGTATGGGCATTTTGATATCTAGAAAAATCAGTTGGGGACGCAGTTTACTTGCAAGCTCCACTGCTTCCTGACCATTCGTTCCTTCATGAAACGGACCGTGAGCGGCAAGCTCATCGCAAAGCAAATCTTTCAACCATTTGCGGTCTCTTTGCTCATCGTCCACTAACAGAATTGTCATTTATTTGTCCTCAACCTTTTAGAATAGGAATTTTTAGTGTCAATTGGGTGCCTGATTCAAACTTGCTTGGCTCGGACCAGTTCACTTCAGCACCAATGAATTGGGCGCGTTGCTTGATATTGAGCAGACCGTGCGAATCTACGTTGATTCGTTTTTGATCCATTCCAACGCCGTTGTCTAATACTTTGATTACCAGAAACTCTTCTTCTGGTTTGATTTCTACTTCTACCAGACTTGCTCTGGAGTGCTTTCCGACATTGTTCAAGCTCTCCTGCACGATTCTATAAAGTTGCAATTTAGTATTTTCGCTTAATTCACTTTCGCTGTTGTCGCCAGCATCTAAAAAGTTGGCACTGATATTGGTATCGCGCTCAAGCACATGCAACAAATTTTCTAAAGCAGGTCTAAATCCCATTGTTTCTAAAACAGATGGGTGCAAGTCGTTTATGACGCGGCGCATTTCAACAAGTGTGTTATCCAGTTTAGAGCGTAGCTCCAAAGGCAAACTGTTGTCTGGCATCTGCTTGGATAAATCATCAGCAATGCGTGCGGCAGAGGACAGGGCGGGGAGTGTTTCGTCGTGCAAATCTTCGGCGATACGTCTGCGCTCTTGCTCGGCTCTGAATTGCATGGTCTCGCGTGCTTGAGCAAGCTCTCTGTTGCGCACACGTAAGTCTGTGTCTAAAAAAATCACGGTACCAAATACATATGCAAAACACAAAACAGCAAGAATAGGTGTCACTACAAAATTGATTTGTAATACCTGAAATAACACTTGGGAAAAAATAAGAGCCGATGCACCTATAGCAAGAAAGGCATAACTACGTCGTCCCAGCGGAAGAACTGCAGCAAGAGCGCCAAGCAATCCACCTAAGAAAACGAGCAGGTGGTGATACCAATTCTTGGAAAAACTGTAGATGATTTGGTTCTTGTGGATAGTGTTAGTAGCGTCTGCTTGTATTTGGGCGTGCATTACATTTCGTGCCAGTGGTGTGCGTACTTTGGGCGTGTTATCTTGCTTTTGGGTGTATTTGGTACCGATTATTACCACTTTGTCCTGGAAGGCACCAGTGGGAATTGTTTTACTGTTATTGTTTAGAATATCTCTCGTTTGATAGGTATCATATTTGGTGCCGCGAAAATTTATGTAGACGGGCAAATTGTCTGCTTTATATTTTGGAATTTGACCAAGTGTCGGACCTACGCCAGCTTTACTTGTCAAAAGTCCTGCAACCACTTTGGGCAGAGGTTCGTACAAAGCGATGTCGCTTTCATATTCTAAGCTTTTAAAATCAAAAGCGGAAGATTTATCGAGTTCAGAAACCGCGTCTGTATCTTGGTTATATATAGGTAGCTGACAAACTAGACCATTTGATTCCTGCACTAGAAAGTCGTAGGCGCAGGCGCTCGAGGCCTGGCGCAGGTCCATCGATGGAAAATCCGATGGGTCCTCAAGATTGCCTAATAATGCCAAAACTATATTGGATCTATATTGCCTGAAAACCTTGACAAGGCGCGGATCTGCTTTTCCTGCAAGATCTAAATCAACCACGATAAGCAAAGGGTCCGACCGCTCAATTGCCGGGATTAATCTGGTCAAAACTTCCTGGATAGGACTTGGTCCGCCTTCGCTCGATTCTTGCTCTAAATCGAACTGGTCGTCGTCGTCATATGAGACTATAACTATGTCTTGAGACTTGGGGCGCCCAAAAATTCGCGAATTGATTGTGTAAGCTACTTTATATCGCCATTCGAGCAAGCTGTGCTCAATGGTGTCGAGTACGGGCGATTCGGCTAGTAGTAAGGTGGATAAGCAGCCTGCCATGGTTCCCCAGAACAATCTTTGAAAAAGAATACCTTCCATCTGGCCCGAGCCAGTAATAGGTCCAGTCCCGGGACTTTGTCCGGAACCGCTTTTCGCCAGAATCGATGATGGTCGAACCCAGGCAGAAACAGACCTCAAGATACCCATTTTTTGAGCAGACCTCCTGCTCCAAGATTAGTCTAGCTTTGCGGGGATGGCAAATCCCCAGGGGGAAACAACTAATAATACTAGGGATAACACTGAATCTAAAGCCAGGTTGCCCACGCTTACATCGGCGAGTCGCTCAAGTATGCTGAGAAAGTAGCAAATCAAAACTCGATGCATGGAGCTGGGAGGCAGTATGCGCAAAATCCTTGGACTCGCCCTTTCGTTTGGAATTTTAACCCTTCAGGCGCCAATGGCATCGGCAACCGGATTTCTATATGTAGATTCCACTTTTCACTCACTGCCCAATGTACGAATCGGTTTCCCCAACCCAAATCCCACTAATCCGACGACGCGGCCTCTCTTACATGGTTCTGTCCAGACCGGCGTTTATCTTGATGCTCAAGATATAAAAGTAGAGATTTTCGACCAGGTCGCAAAGACATATATCAAACAGACATTCAAAAATGATACTGACAAAGTTTTGTCCGGGACCTATTTGTTTCCACTTCCTGACGATGCGACGTTCAGTTCGTTTTCTCTACATATAGATGGAAAACCAGTCGAAGGAAAAATTTTGGAAAAGGCTGAAGCCACAGCGCAGTACGAAGCCATCGTGCGCAAGATGATCGACCCTGGCTTGCTTGAATATGCAGACTATAAAACTGTCAGAGCGCGCATTTATCCCATTCCTGCGCACGGCTCTAAAACAGTCGAGCTTGAATACACTCAACTGCTTAAAGCCAATGGCGGCATCGTTTCCTATAAATATCCACTGCGCCAGACAAATAAAGATGCAGTCTCAGAGACCAATTTGAATGTTTCTATAAAGGGCAAACAAGGAATTCGCACAATCTGGTCGCCTACTCATCATATTTCTATGACTCGCAAAAACGAGCATCAAGCCACGGTTACTTTTAACGAAAAAAATGGCACAGACGAAAAAGACTTCTTGCTCAGCTACGTTTTGTCAGCAAGCGAACTTGCCACTAATCTGCAAGCTCACAAGAAAGACAACGAAGATGGTTACTTCTTGCTTGCTATCTCACCGCCCATTGCAAGTAAATCGGCAGTGGCAAAAGACATAGTAATTGTTGCAGACACATCTGGCTCGATGGCTGGAGAATGGCTTGACCAGAGCAAAAAGTCGCTCAAATATATGGTCAATTCTTTAAATGCAGGCGACAAATTTAACATCATTCAGTTCAACACAGATGCAGACGCGTTTGAGGATCATTTGCTTGAAGCCACTAAAGAAAATAAAGCTAAAGCAATTTCTTATATCGACGATCTAGAAGCGCATGGTGGCACAAACCTAGCCGATGCTGTTTCGCTTGGAGCGTCTATGTTTCAAGCTGGCAATAAACGACCTTCGTACATGATCATGATGACTGATGGTGAGCCAACTGTAGGCAAAACTGGTCACAAAGAAATTGCTAATTTGCTTACTTCTAAACCAGATCTGCGCGTGTTTAATTTAGGTATTGGATACGATATCAATACTCAGTTGTTAGATAAAATCGCAAGCAATCATCATGGCACTGCACAATTTGTAGAACCGGGCGAGAATCTGGAAACGGCTCTGTCAGGGCTTTACGACAAGATTCGCAATCCAATTATGTCTGATGTGAAAATTTCATATGAAGGCATAACTGTCAAAGATGTTTATCCCCGATCTGTAAAAGATATGTTCGCTAATACGCAAGTGATGCTTGTCGGCAAATACAAAGGAACGGGTGAAGCCAAAATAAAAATCACAGGAAATGTAAGTGGTGCTCCAAAGACATTTCAATTTCCGCTTTCTTTTCCAGAAAAAGATCTGGCGGCAAATTATTTGCCCAGGCTTTGGGCTATGCGCAGAGTTGGTCACTTAACTGAAGTGGCAAAAGAAAATGGCAACACCCAAGAAATTGTGGACGAAATTATGGCGCTCTCTCGCCAACACGGCATAGTCACAGCTTATTCTTCATATCTAGTGACCGAGCCTAATTCGACTGCTATGCCAGTGCGACCGATGCCGTTTGGCCGACCGATGCCGATGGCTGCGCAAGAATCGATGGTGCGCGGTAACCTGATGAGACGCAGCGCTCCAGGACTTGCCGGTGGCGGCGGTAGCTCTGATCGAGGTGCACGCTTCTCCTTTGCTCCAAACGCTGCGCCGCTTCCAGAAACCTCGATGGGGCGCAATGTGTCTAGATTGGCAATGGCAAAGACTGGAGGCGATAACTTCTACATGGCTCGCGATGAACGCCAGAAAGACGCTGGCGCCAAGCAGCTTCTCGATATGATGGCCGATAAAGAAGAGAAGGGAGAAAAGGCTGTACATTTCAAAAAGGTTCAGTCTAAACTAAAGACCGACACATATGTGGAAGGGGATGGATCCTCTATATCGGAGACAAAGATTGTCGACGATAAGACTTTTCGACTGAAAAATGGCTCTTGGGTCGATGATGCCCTTGCCGTTTTCAAAGGCAAAACAGAAAAAGTCGAATTTGCAAGCAAACGCTATTTCGAATTGATCAAAGAATTTCCTGGTATCGGCAAATACTTAGCCGTGGGTAAAAGCGTTACTCTTGTCTTTAAAGGAACTTGTTTCAAGATATCTGGAGAAGGCGCTGGTCTGACGGAAGATTCGCGTGGATAGGCAATTTCGACCGCACGATCTTACGTAACTTGCAGGTCTCTTTTTCATTCTGTTTCATCAGGTATTAAAAGCGCACATATTTTCTGACGAAAACGTGAGAATTTCTGTGGCTTTTTAATACCTGCAGAACAATTAGAAAAAAGGCTTACACTAAAGTCCGTAAGATTTTAAATTATTTCGAATAGCGCAAGTTTTGTTGGTATCTAATTTACTTGGCTTCCATCCAGTTCTTGCCTGAATGGATATCAACTTTTAATGGCACTTTCAATGGCTGATTCATTTGCATACAGTCAACGACGAGTTGTTTCACTTCGTCGAGCTCTTCGTCTGGTACTTCAAGCACCAGTTCATCGTGTACTTGTAAAATGAGCTTGGCTTTTAGTTTGGATTCACGCAATCGTCTATCAAGTTCTATCATGGCAAGCTTAATTAAGTCGGCGGCACTGCCTTGAATAGGGGCATTACATGCGGCGCGCTCGTCTTGGCGACGCAACATATTATTAGGATCGTTCAAGCGTTGGAAATAACGTTTGCGTCCCCAAAGTGTGGTGACATAACCGTTGCGACGGGCTTCTTCAATAGTTTGAGTCAAGAAGTTTTTGACGCGTGGGTAGCGACTGAAATACTTATCTATAAAAGATTGAGCTTCTTTGTTTGAGATGCCCAAATCTTGAGCGGTGGCGAAGGCGCCTTGTTGATATACAAGTGCGAAGTTCAACGTTTTGCCAGTGCCACGCATGGCAGAGGTAACATCGGTGTGGTGAACGTCGAAAATTTCCATGGCAGTTCTTAAGTGAATGTCCTGGTCTTTTTCAAAAGCGTCAATCAAAATTTCATCTGAGCTCATGTGAGCAAGCATGCGCAATTCAATTTGCGAATAGTCGGCTGATACAAGAGAAGAATTCTTGTCACCAGCAATGAAAGAGCGTCTTATGCGTCTTCCCAGTTCTGTTCTAATTGGAATATTTTGTAAGTTTGGATTAGAACTGGACAAGCGTCCGGTCGATGCCACAGTCTGATTGAACTCGCCGTGCAGTCTGTTGTCGCGCTCTATAACTTGTCTGGGGAAAGAATCGACATAAGTCGATTTTAGTTTGGCGATGTGTCTGTATTCAAGAATTTTGGATACGATAGGATGGTCATTTACTAGAGATTCGAGCACCGAAGCATCGGTTGAAAAGCCGGTTTTGGTTTTAGTGCTAGTTTTAAGTCCTAATTTTTCAAATAGAATTTTTTGCAATTGCAGTGGGCTACCAATATTGAAAGCACCATCTGCTAAAGCGAAAATCTCTCCTTCCAAGCGTGCAAGTTCTGAGGCGAGCTCTTTTGAAAAGGCGCTTAAATAGTCGAGATCGAGGGCGACCCCATTTTGTTCTAATCTGGATAATACAGCCGATAATGGAATTTCCATCTCGTGCAAAAGATAAGTCTGTTCTTCATCCATTATTTGCAAATAATAGCGAGCAAGTTCAAAACTCACACGCGCATCGTCGCAGGCATAAGACGCCATTCTGTCGATGGGAACCTGATTTACGCTTACTTGCGATTTGCCTTTGCCTAAGATATCGACTTGAGGCACCATCTGGTGATTGAAAACGCGGTCAGCTTGTTCTTTCAATCCGTGCTTGTTGTCTGGGTTAATGATATAACTTGCAAGCATTGGGTCGAAAGAAACGGGACCAAAATCAATGTCATAAAGCGAAAGTACATTTTGCTCAAACTTGGCATTGTAAGCAATCTTTCCCGTTTCGCTCGATTCAAGCACCGGTTTTAAAATGGCCATGGCATCATCGTGATCCATTTGACCAATTGCAGAAATGGTTTGATGACCAAGTGGAATATATGCGGTCTCAACTTTTCCTTTGCCACCATCCAGCGCCCACGCTAGCGAAATGCCGACAATGCTTGTGTTGAGACTTTCAGAACTTGTAGTTTCAAGATTTATACTAAAGTCTTTTGATGCAACCAGCTGAGCGACTAATTCTTGCAATTCTTCTGGTTTGGAAATTATTCTTGGCTCTGTAATTGGCTCAAGCTTTGGTGCGGGCGGAAGTTCTTTTATAACAAGTACTTTGGTTACGACTTCGACCGCTTCAGCAACTGCAACAGCTCCGGCACTTCCGTAATTTGCTGAACTCGCTTCAGTATCAGAATTAGAATCTGAGTCTGAAGTATTGAGCGTCAGCTGTCTGTCTTTTTTGATTTTCGTTGTATGTGGAGGACCGTCGCCGTCGTCTATCATGCCCACTTCTGCAGGTGTGATTGGTGGCACGTCGATTTTGTTTAAGGCTTCGATATATTTGAGTTCGAGCGCGCCATGCTCTTCTACAGATATTGGAGCAAGTTTTACAAGAGCGCGTGGGATGCGTTGAACAAGCGATTTAAATGCCAGACTTTTAAAATATTTGCCGGCTTCATTAATATCTGGTTCGTGCATAGTGAGCTCGCCACCTTTTAATTCAAGTGGCACTTTTAAATCAATGGTGGCAAGACGCTGACTCATGTAAGCCAATTCTTTGCCAGTTCTCAACTTTTCGTTTAAAGCTTTAGCTGTGACTTTATCTATGTTTTCGTAGATGCCATCGATTGAGCCAAAATCGCTCAATAGTTTTTGTGCAGTCTTAGGACCGATGCCTCTAATACCGGGAATACAATCAGATGTATCGCCGCAGAGACCTTTATAATCGATTATTTGCTCTGGCCAGACGCCAAGCTTTTCGAAGACTTCGGCACGTTGATACATTTTGAGACCGGTTTTGCCAGGCATCAACACTTCGACTGAACCACATGTGGTGTCGACTAATTGGAAAATATCCTGGTCGCCTGTGAGCACCACAACACGTTTTCCCTCATCGCAATAACGCTTGGCGAGAGTTCCAATTATGTCATCGGCTTCAAATCCGGGCAGTTCAAGAACTGGTATTCCCAGTACATCGACCCCTTTTTTAATTAGTGGCCATTGAATAGCTAAATCAGCTGGCATTTCCAATCGATTAGCTTTGTAGCCGTCGTATTCGTTGTGGCGAAAAGTCGGAGTAGAGGTGTCAAAACACACAGCAATTTTGTCTGGATGCTGACGTTCTATTAAATCGAAAAATGAATTGAAAAATCCAAGAATTGCCCAGGTTGGCACACCGGTTTTAGTTCTAAGTCCACTTGTGAAAAGAGCAAAGAATGAGCGAAAGGCAAGAGAGCTGCCGTCTACTAAAACCAGTGTTTCCATTTCTGCCATATTATTGTGCCTGAGTTAAACGTGGACGAGGAGGACCGTAAACCTGATTGATAGCTATATCTAGCGGGTTGCCTTCGCATGATGATGGCATTTCAATTCCAAGGATTGAAGTTACGGTTGGGGCGATATCACTAAGCGATGAGTGCGAAGCATACTTGCCACCGCGCACACCAGGTCCGCAAATGAGCAATGGCACTTGCGAGTCATAGCTGTAGTGTGAGCCATAACCTGTACCTGTGGTGTCACCGCAGAATACGTGTCCTGGTTTGGTCAGTACAAATAATTCGCCGCTGCGACCAAAGTAGTAGCTACGACGGATTTTGTCCGAAACTGGAGTGCTTGGTAGTTGATTTGAATAAAGCTGCCAGGCTGTGAAGATTTCGCCGATACCGGGAATTGAACGCGCAGCGCGTGCGGCTGTTTGCTCAACGTCTGGTTGGCGCAATTTGGCTTTGTCGATGGCATCAAGATTCAAATAAAGATTTGGTGGATCAAAAGATTCGACCCAATTGTCTTCGCCCAATCTTTGATCGAGTTTGGCTTTTATTTGATTTGCCACCACTTTTGGATCGAGTCTGCCTGCTTCCATTCCTCTCTCATCTAAGAATTCTGGAATGGCTGGCGAGCCGTGGCTGGCTGTGAAAATAACAAGTGTATTGCGCAAGCCAACTTTGTCGTCGATTGCTTGAAAGAGTGATGACAAACTTTGGTCCATTCTCAAAATTAAGTCCTGACACTCTTGCGAGTAAGGTCCAAATAACTGAGTCAAACGCTCGCCTGCAGACAAGCCCAGAACGAGCAAATCAGCATCAGAGTGGTTGCCCAGTTGTTCTTTATCTAGAGCGTCTTTAGCCAGGTCGCAAATCATTTGATTGGCAAATGGTGTCATAGCGAAATTGTCATAATAACCTTCGCCGTCTTTAGCGCCACCGGCAATGATGTGGGGGAATTTGCGTCCGTCACTTGCCATAGTTGCTTCGCGCGGATAGTCGTCGCGTGTGGAGGCACCGTATTCGGTTTCAGCAAGCAAACGCTGCCAAGGTTTGCCGATATAACGCTCAGCAAAGTGAGTGTCGTTGAAAGCGCTTATCCATGTAGGAATTGACGAGCCATAGTGTGACGATGTCACCATATTGCCCGAGCGCTTGTCGAACCATAGCGAACTTGTTGCCAGTGGTCCTGCTAAAAGTAGTGCTGCAGATTCGTCGCCGCACAAGCCGATTACTTTTGATCTGCCGTTACTCGACAGCTTCATCTGGTCTCCAAGGGTGGTGCCATTTAAAGCTTTGGTTCCGCCTGCGACGCCATTTGCGCCGACCATTCTATTAGATGAATCTTGAATAGCTGAGCGATAATCTTTTTTTGCGCGGTCATACCATTTGTTTGAGACTATTCCTGTAGTCCAGGGGTAGGCACCTGTCGAGATGATTGAGTATCCGCTTGCGGCGTTGGTTGAAGCACTGCGATTTACGCAGTTGGTGAATTGTGCACCGTTCTCCATCAGGTAGCGAAGCCCAGATGAACTCATCTTGTCGCCGTAGCGTGACAGATAGTTGTATGAAAATTGATCTGCCACTATTAATAAGACCAGTTTGGGCTTAGCCGATTGGTCCGCCTGCGCTAAAAGCGGCAGTTGTGATGTCTGGGTCAGACAAAAAAGTAGTAAGAAAAAGAGTCTCGCGATTGTCAAGAGAGTCCCTCCAGGGCATCAAGTCGGAATGCGTTAAACCAAGCATTTTACCTGATTTAACGACGTTAATTCCTACCTTAAATCAGCTTCAAATTACTTTGGAAATGCTGAAATAACGATATATCCTTGATATCCTCGAGGTCCGTTGTGTAAAAGCGGAGTACCGTTTTTATGAGTGGCTGGGCGAATAGCCCGCCGCCAGCGTAATTAGAGATTATATTGGAGTGTAACTATCATGGGCGAAGCAACAGCGCTTATCAAAAAAGCAGTAATGACCAGCGTAGGAGCCACTTCTAGTCTTGACCGTATTAAAGGCGCTCTCAACAACGCAATGCAAGATGTAGTCAAGATTGGACAGGACCTCGTTGAAGAATTGGAAGAGCAAGGCAAAGTTAAAACAGAAAATGCTCAAAGCTTCCTGAAAAACTTGCAAGATGAAGCCGGCAAAAAGACCGAAACCATCGAGCAAAAAGTAACTGGCACAATGAGTGGTTCAGTTAAGAAAGTGGCTAAAGACGTCGGTCTTGTCACACGCGAAGAGTACGAAGAATTACTCGAGCGTCTTGAAGCAGTCGAAACTTCTTTGAATATCACACACGAAGAAGGCGAAGACAAAGCTAAACGTTCAAAATCGAAAAAATCCAACAACAACGCTGAGTAATTTCTAGATCAATCTAGAGCATATCCAGCGGAATGGGCGGAATAATAGGGGACTCTTTCTTCCAGGAAGAGTCCCTTAAAACTATCCCTGCAAGGTTTTGAAGATCTTTGACAATTGGTCTTCGTAACTGGAATTCTCCCGCCATCAAAGGATAGGAGCCTTCAGTCAGATTGAGTGAAGGGGCAAAGTCGGCTTTGACAAATTGCGCCTGACTTCTTGATTGAAGTGGTTGATTAGGTTTGGAGCGACAGACAAGATCTCGAACACTTGCCGACCAGAAAACATTCTTTTCTTTTGACAGACTCAAAGGGGCATAGTAAAAAAGTTGGTCTTCACTTACGGGCAATCCGGCAAAAACATAGGGTGATTGGTAGCTTGTGTACAAGCCTTCGCTATCTAAAATTAGAGTTACCGCCTTTGGGCAACTTATAATTTCTTCTTCAGCTAAAACCATATCAAGTGGTTTTTGATCTATCTTGTCGTTTGAGTTGAGCGTTTGCCATGAGGCAAGCACGTTAAAATCTGGCTCAAGCCAGCGACCGCCATCCAATTGGCTGATTTTTCTATTTTTGCTGCTTTCAATCAAATTTTGGTCTGACAGAGGATATTCACAACTGTGAAAAACTTCTTTGCGGCTCAGAAGAAATTTTAGGGGTTGATTGTCAATTCTATGCAAGCCTGACCTGCAAGTATTTAAATTGTGGCTGGCTAAATCAAAGGTGCGAAGAATGGCTATTTGTGCGTTGCGCGATACAAGTTTTGCGACTTTGAATTGTTGCTCTAACTGGTAATAATTTTCTTTGTCGATTTTTATAATTGATTCAATATTTTCCAGCCGTACTTGCAAATCTTTGTTCAAGGCGCTCTTCAAGCTAAGCGCTTTAAACTCTTGTTCTTTTTGTAAGAGTTCCATTTTAAGATTATTCAAGCGCGCGGCGGTATTGCCCATCACCAGGCGTGATATCTCAAGCGTTTCAAGTGCTGCGAGGTTTGTCTTATATAAAGAATCCAAGTAATCGCTGACCAATTTTTGATCGTATGTATTTCTTCCGGCAATATTGGCAGTCCCATTTGAGTCTATGATTATTGGAAAGGCGTCGCCAGGAAGTTCTTGTAGTTTTTCTTGATATTCAAATAAGTCGTACAAACCTTTCTGCCATTCTTGTTTAGTCGAATCTTTTTTCAGTGGCAGCAAAGCATCTGTCAAAAGGCAACTGTTTACTTGTGCTTTTTGTAATTGGTTTATTGGTGCTGGTTTAATTTGAGCAGAAAGCAGATTCTTTAACTTGTCTGGGTCAATATTTTCTCTAGAGTGATTTTGTCTCATCCAGTGATAAAGCGCGACTACAATAGCTTGAGCTGGATTTTGATTATTGAGCGAAGTGTTTATGGCTGGCCCTAGATTACCTCTGCCAGGTACAGGTCCATTTGTTGCCTGATACCATTCGCCATTTTTAACCCAGGTGTTTGCATCCAGAAAATCAATGGGCTTTAAAGTCTGCCAAACTCCTTGAGGGAATCTAAATGCAAAACATAGACGAGCTTTTTTACTGTCGCTCAAAGCTATTGTGGCACAGGTTTGCTTGATTATACGTCTGGTTGCTTTGGTGTTGTCGCTTTGTTCTATTACTGCTTCGATCAAAATCGAGGATGGTACTACATCTGGTGTGACATAGACGAATTGGTCAGGCTCGAAAATTTCTGTTTTGTCATAATGTTTGTGAAAGAAAAGTTGGCGCTCGCCACTTGCAGTTTTAAGCTCAACAGGAAAGTTAGTCTTGTAATATCCAGACTGACAAAAGGGGCTTTGCTGCTCGCTTTTGGCCGTTTTGATACTCGATACATTTGGGTCCTTTTCTTTGCCTGAGCCAAACGATATTTTTAAGCTATAGAGATGACTTTGAGCAGGCAATCTCAATTTGAACTGGTCGATGGCAAATTTTGCTATGCCACCATTTTCATTTATTTCTTGCTGCATTTTCTGAGCTAGAGCAATTTCAAGTTCGTGCAATTCATCTAGGTCGAGCAAAACAAGCTTGTCTAGTGCCGATGCTTGATTGGTCGATTGAGCAAAGATGTAAGCATTTTTAATGGCTGCTTTCAGTTCGTCCAGATCTGTCATAGTCAAATCGCCAAATGTTTGACTGTGTATTTTTTCAGCAGATAATCTTTGTGATACCAGTTTTGCCGTTTGGTCGAGTGGGTCTTCTTTTATTTGAATCTGGCTTACTTTACTCAAAACCTGCATATAAAAAACAACCAGCACCCCTAACGCAAGCGTGGATAAAGCCACATAAATGGTCGACTTATCTTGTTTCTGGTCATTCAAGTTAGGCGAATCGGACATTCTCTTATGATAAGCTAACCAGGCTCGATCTAAAACAATGAAGAAACCAATCTCTATATTTTTAGTTTTTGCTTTGCACTTAAGCTCGTTTAGTATGGCTTGTGCGGCTCAATCAGCTGATTTGAGTGCCGCAATTGAAAATATTGAGACACTCGAGCGTACTGTCCAATTTAATAAAGCTCGCCAGGAGCTTGATTTACTGCTTGCAAAGAATGACTCGAATCCTTCACTTTTAATTCTTTCTGCGGGTCTTTATCTGAAGATGGGGCAAAAAATGCTTGCTTTGATTGAGTATGAAAAAGCTCGCAAAGTAAATGACAAAGATCCTGTCATATTGGTAGAACTTGCCCGCTTACATCTGGAGAATTTCAGTAGCGATGCTGCACTTGGTATGGCAAGGCAAGCAGTCGCACTGGATCCCTCGAATATAAAAGGTCAAGAAATTCTGATACTGGCTTTAATGGCAAACTCTTTTTATGGCGATGCCAACACTCGCATGAAAGAGCTGCTCACAACCAAAGAAAATGATCCTTGGGTCTTGCATCTGGCTTATCTAGTTAATAAGAGTAATGACAAGCTCGATTTGGCTTTAGATTATTTGAAGCGTGCAATCAGGCTTAAGCCAACAGAGCGTCAGTGGCTACTTGAATTGGCCGACACTTATCAATTAACGAGCAAACCAAAAGACGCCTGCAAAGTAATAGAAGACTATCTGGCTCTGGAGCCAGATTCTGTTGAAGGCTTAAAAAAACTTGCTTACGTGCTTGAGCACTCGTTGCACGATTATGCCCAAGCCCAGACAATTTATTCCAAGATATTAAACATTGATCCGCTCAATGTCGCGGCTCAAGCTGGAATCAGTCGACTGGAAGT
Source organism: Candidatus Melainabacteria bacterium (assembly GCA_016699165.1). GTDB lineage: Bacteria > Cyanobacteriota > Vampirovibrionia > Obscuribacterales > Obscuribacteraceae > Aved-18. Next base: position 95,991 of record CP064963.1, read on the forward strand.
AAAGCAGAATGATTTTTCAGCCAAGCTAAAGCGAAGCCTTCAAAGCTTTTGGGCTCAATTACTTTTGTGGCTGCCGCCTCGCCTAAGCAGGAACAGCTTTACTGAGCACTCTCTTAGGTCCGTGGATTGGATCTTCGATAATGATTGTGTTGTCGCGTTTGGGGCCTACACTGACGATAGCGATTGGCGCATCCAATTCTTGCTCGATGAATTCCAGATATTTCTGGGCAGCATCAGGCAAATCGCTGAATTTGCGACATTCAACTGTAGATTGTTTCCAACCTTTCAGTGTCTTGTAGACAGGTTCCATTTGGGCGAACATGGCACCGATGCTTGGCAGGTCTTTGTAGACTTTGCCAGTTTCTTTATTTCTGTATTCGACACAAACCTGGATTTCGTCAAAGCTATCGAGCACATCCATTTTGGTGATGGCTAGGCAATCAAGACCATTGATGCGAACGGCATAACGTCCAAGAACGGCATCAAACCAGCCGCAACGACGTGGACGTCCTGTAGTGACGCCTACCTCGGCTCCGATTTCGCGTATACGATCGCCTTCTTCTCCGAATAACTCGGTAGGGAAATAACCTTCTCCAACACGAGTCATATATGCTTTGGATACACCAATTACACGATCCACGATGGTCGGACCAATCCCAGCGCCCACGCAAGCTCCGCCTGCAGAAGGACTTGAACTTGTCACATAAGGATAAGTGCCATGGTCTAGGTCAAGCAGTGTACCCTGCGCACCTTCAAACAAAATGTTTTTGCGATCGCCTACTGCTTCGAAAATGAGAGCAGATGTGTCGCAGACATATTTTTTGATCTTTTTGCCGTACTCTAAATATTCTTCTAATATCTGTTTGACGTCCAGTTGGGGCAGGTTGTACATGCGCTCGAACAATACGTTCTTGCGTGGAACCATCCATTCCAATTTTTCTTGCAGCACTGCTGGGTTAAGCAAATCTTCAACACGAATGCCGGTTCTAGCGCATTTGTCAGCGTATGTTGGACCGATGCCACGCTTGGTGGTACCAATTTTCTTGTCGCCGCGGCTTTCTTCTTCAGCTGCGTCTATCATTAAATGATATGGCATTGTCACGTGCGCGGCTGTGGACATCTTCAGATTCGAGTCATCCAGTCCACGGTCGAGCAGGGCTTGCATTTCAGTCAAAAATGCTTTGGGGTCGATAACCATGCCAGGTCCCAGGATGCACTGTTTGCCTTTGTAGACAATTCCTGATGGAATCAAGTGAAACTTGTATGTCTCATTGCCTACAACGACGGTATGTCCGGCATTGGCGCCGCCTTGATAACGGACAACCATGTCTGCGTTCATAGCCAGAAGGTCGGTTACTTTCGCCTTTCCTTCATCGCCGAATTGTGCGCCCACAACAACTACGTTTGCCAAGGTTATAAATCCTATGTTTGCTCAAAACCAAGCTAGTGTAGGCTTCTAGCCAAGAGCTGTCAATTGCATCCCACTTATTTAGAAGAATATCTAAGTTAACTTTACTTAGAAAAAGGCTATTCTTCCTTTAGTATCCTTGCAAAGCTAGACGCATAGCTTTTAAAGCCAGATCTTAATGTGGTATCGCCCGTGAAGTCACATTTTTCACCCAATATTAGTCAAAAACAGCCACTTGCAGTTTCGCTCATTTCGCGTGCACTAGATAGCGGAAGGCTGGCAAACGCCTATCTACTTACGGGTTCCAATCATGGCGATAAGGTTGAACTGGCGCTTGAACTTGCCTGTATTCTCAATTGTCTTAATACCACTAGTGGTGCAAGCGAACACAGTGAGGCATTTTGTTTTTTGCGTCATGGTCCCGACAGTGCCAATTATTGCCAGAACTGCCGCCTGATAAGCCAGGAAAGACATCGTCAGGCATATCTTCAATTACTGCCATTAGATCCAAACAATCCTAATTCCAAAATCCCGGTTGAAAAGGCAAGAGAACTTGCTTTTGAGTTAACTAAAACTTCACCATTTTTTAGAGTCGTCTGGCTTTCTAACGCTGCTCAGGACGTTTTTCATCGTCCTGCCGCCAACTCACTGCTCAAAACTATTGAAGAGCCAAAGAATCGCTGTATATTTCTGCTTGCCGCTCGCAGCAAAGAACTTGTGTTGCCCACTATTACAAGTCGAAGCCAGGAAGTGCCACTGGTGCAAAAACAAGCGTCACAGGTGCTGATCGAGCCCGACAGTATCGAGACCCAGGGCGATAGCTCTTTGAGCAAATGGTCCAAACTTGCCTTTTTCCAGTGGGCTAAAAAACGAAATATGCATGTGGTCACGCGCGAGGAAGCGCTTGAAGTTTCAAGTTTGCTCTATACAGCCATGACCAAACCTGATGCCGACGAAGATTTGGACGACGACTCGGACCCTTTGGACCGTCTGGTCATGCTAGAGCTTTCAATTATCGGATCCAAAGCGATTGATGACCCAGCATTGAGCGGCTATCTTGCCGGTTTGCTCCAGTTGTCTCAATCGCTGAAAACACGCCTACAGCGACACGTAAGCCAGAAATCGTCGCTTGATAACTTTTTTATAGAGTGGCTCAATCTTAGAACTCAAGTGTCTGGAATTCTTCCCTAAGGGGAAATGAAAGGTTAATAACTGATATATTTTCTGGACTAAGAGGAGTTTCTTTTGTGACTGAAGGTCAAGTGCCAAACCCTGATTTCAAAAAAACCGATTCCAAGCCTCAAGTCAGCATGGACGAGGGAAACAAAGTAAATGTGGTCAAAGAATTGCTTTGCCCGCAGCTGCTTGCTGCATTAATTGCTGGCGGATTGTTTGCCTACACTGTGGTTAAGCCGATTTCGGTACCGGTCAAATCTAGGGGAGTGGCGCCTCAAACTTCTAACAAAGAAGAGCCCAAAGTAGTGGTCAAAGAAGATCCTACGCTAAGCACAGACAAATTATTAAAAGAAATTGCTGCAACCGAGCCTTTGAAGAGCTATGAGGCAGGGAAAGTCACTGCTGCAACCGCTGACGCCTGGGTTATCGCCGATCGCAAATCAGATCGGGAGAATGTTCGCAAATTGATGGCGGCAGGAAATGTATTGACCAATACAGGCAACATTCGCGATGCCTGGAAAGGCTTTGCCTTACTTGAGCGTTCGCAAGCACTTGCTCCCGAAAACAAATGGGTGAGACTGAATTATGCTCGTCAGTTGTTCAAACGAGGTCTTATTAAAGAATCTATTCAGCAGTATGAAGACCTACTCAAACTGACCGAAGAATCAGATCCTAACTGGGTTGAGCCTCGCCTTGAATTGGCTGATGTGTATCTGGCTGAGGAGCAAACAAAGCTTGCTATCAAGCTTTACGAAGATGGTTTGAAAATTAAGCACGATGATCCTCGCATTATAAAGCGCATTGGTATTGCAAAGGCTGTCAGTGGTGATCAGAAAAAAGGCTATGACGAATTCATTAAAGGCTGCAACTTAGAGCAAGATAAAATGGATTATTCGCCTGATATCAAAGCAGATATCGACAAGAATGGCGGCTTGATTGAATCAGCTATCACTGATATGCGCAAGAAAGTAGCTGCTAAGTCAACTGATATTCCGCTTAGAATTAGACTTGGCAAATTGCTCATTTGCGTTAACAGACTAAAAGAAGCCAAGGAACATCTAGAAGAAGCGGCTAAAAAGCGGGAGTCAGTTCCTGAGATTCACGAAGTTCTTTCTGAAATTCTTTATCGCATGGGAAATTCAGAGGAAGCTTTTGCCGAGTTTGAGACTGCAGCTAGACTGCAGCCACTGAACAAACCCGCCTATCAAGAGCCTTACGTCCCAACTGTCGAAGAGCAAATAGCAGAAGAAAAGCTCAATTTGGCAGATGAGCCTGTCGAAGAAAAACCTGAAGAACCTAAGAAATAGTTCAAGAGTTAGTTAGAGTTGGTCCGTTTATCTAGCCACGCAATAGTGGCTTGCATCGCATCGGGAGCCACTTTTGTGTCTTCAAATACATAGTGGTCGCCGTTTGGCAAATCCAGATATTGCTTGTCTTTGGTGGCAAGTTTGTCATAGATTTTTCTAGCACCCTCAGGTCTTGATTCACCATCTTTTTGTCCCTGCACTATTAATACTGGCGTACTTGCTATCTGGCGTGCGAATTTTTTAGTTTTATACATATAAAACTGACAAGCCATAAGCTCGCGCGGTTCAAGGTCTAATCTTATTTTGGGATCTTGTTTTAGCGCATCTTGCAATTCTTTTTTAGGTGTACCTTGCTCGACTAATTGTCCGCCTTTGCTAAAGCGTTTGTTGCCTGCGATGAAACGCGTGCCAACTGATGTGTAATTATTGAGCGTGCCAAAATGTTCGCCGCCTGGAGCTGATGAGATGATTCCGGCAATAAGATCTTTGAATTTGGCTGCAGCTTCAAGTACAAGTGCACCACCCATCGCTTCGCCAAGCAAAAATACAGGTGTTTGTGGCTCGCGTTTTTTTAATTCTTCTGCGGCTGTTTTTATGTCACCAAGCGTGTTTTTGAGATCCATCTGGCCTTCTTTGCCATATTTAGCGTCGTTCCATCCGCCAAATCCACGCAAGTCCATTGAATAAACTGTATAACCCTCTTTGCTCAGGCTTTTGCCGAGATCTTCAAAGACGCCGTTGTACATGCCCAGTTCGTGCAAACAGATGAGATTGCCTTTGGGCTTTTCTGCTTTCCATACCATAAATGGTGGCATGCTCTCTACGAGTTTGACAGGCTCTCCAGAAAGTTGACGTGCAACACTTTGAGGGCGACTCTCTTCTTTTTTATTTTTGGCGTCGATGCCAGTGCTAGATGAAAGCACAAGTGAAACAGCGATGAGTACCGACATTTTTTTGCAAGCGAATTTCAACAGACTGACCTCATATTCTAGAATCTAGATTTTAGCAAATTAGGACCTTGGCATTAAGGTTTTTTGGGATTGGTACATTTGATGGCAAGAGGAACATCTGCCCCCTGCCAAGATTTTGTCACTGCAATTGGAGTTTGGATTTCAGAGCGGTCTTTGAGCACTTCTTGTTCCACTTTTTGACGCATGTAAGAAAATGCTTCAAGTACCGTAGTCTTTTCGCCCTTTTGACGAAGACCTTCAATCAAACGCCTTGTGAAAACTCCATTTGGATAACTGGTCGACTCCCACGAAACCTGATCTGCCTCGCTTGATGCAAGCACAATCTGTCCTTTGCCCACCATATTTCCCATAGATTTGCCACTTATCTCAGGGCTTCTTATTAGTCCTTTCATGCCGTTTTGCATATTTGAAGTTTGCGCCATGGCAATTCGAGGAGGAGCATCAGATTTGGTGGCAATGTTATCTAAATCTGCATTGTGTCTGACTGCGCCACCGTGACAAACGTCCATCACTACAACTACTCTGTCTGACTTAATTAAGTCGCTAATGCCAGTGGTGAAAGATTGCATTGAAATGCCTGTAAAAATGACATTTTCAAGATTGGTTTCATAAGCCACAATAAAATTGGTGTCGCCAATTTCTTTGCGCGAAGAAGTTCCATGACTTGATAAATAAATTACGACAAGATCGTCTTTGCCAGCTTCTTTAGCTAGCCATTTCTCACCAAGATTACTGACGATACTTTCGCGTGTTGCATTTTTGTCTAAAAGCAATTTGACATGGTCGGGTGCAAAGTGAGCTTCGTGAACCAAGTAGTTATAAAAATCGGTGGCATCTTTTGCAGCGTATTGCAAGTTTATAGAGCTATCTTTAAAATTGCTTACACCCACAACCAGAGCCCATTTGTCTGACACTGGACGCAAAGGTAGGTTTTGCGACGGCATATTTTCTTTGTAGATACCGCGACTTTCCTCTGGATTGCCGCTATTTGTGTCGGCAACAAATCCAGGAAGCGATGCTTTAATTGATTTAGCACTTGCAATCAGTGTTTTAGCTTCTTCTGTTTTGTTCTGTGCTGCAAGCGATTTTCCTAGACCCTCCATATCCCAAGCCACTTTAGCGCTTTTTTCACCTTCGAGCTTTTGGTCAATTTCTAAAAGTGAGCGAAAATTTTCTTCTGCTTGCGTATAATTTTTAGATAGGTACAAAACTTCGGCAAGCTCTGAAAGCGAATTAACTGTGTCTTGATGCTCAGCTCCAAGAGCGCTTCTTTGAATTTCCAGTGCCTTTTCTAAATTTTCGATTGCGCCTGTATAATTTTTCTTCTCTATCAATATTTTGGCTATGTTAGCTAAATTTCGTGCATAGGCTGGGTGATTTTCGCCGAGTGTTTTAAGGCGTATAGCCAATCCGCGCTCTAACAATGACTGAGCTTCATCTAGTTTGTTTTGATTGGAGGCTAACCAGGCAAGATTATTTAGGCAAGCAGCAACATCTGGATGACCTTGCCCTGACTTTGATTGAGCTAGTTCTAGTGCTGCTTTATATGGAATCTCGGCTTGGGCATACTTGCCTTGACGAAGATAAAGCATTCCAAGTGAGTTTAGATCAAAGGCAGTATTTAAGTTTGCTTGATCTTTTTTGTCTATTGCAATAGCTCGATTCAAGAGCGATTCTGCGCGGTCATAGGCGTTGGAATCAATGAGCGCTTGGGCCAATTTTCTTAAACAAATAGCAAGGACTGGACTTTCTCTGCCATATACCTTTTCTTGCATGGACTGACATTTCTCAAGGATTTTTATGGCGTCAGGTAATTTACCTTCAGCTTGTTTTAGGTCAACCAGGAGATACATGGCGTATATTTTAAAACTGGTATCATCTTGCTCTAAAGTTTGCATACAGAGTTTTTCTGCATTTGGAAAATCTCCCAGTTCGAATTTAGAGCGAGCAAGTCCCAAAATTACATGTGCTTTGTCGCGCGGTTGAGTTTTTGCGTCGCACAATGAAAGTGCTTTCTGTAAGCAGCTTTCGGCTTGATCAAAGCCAGCTTGGCGAATATAAATATGACCTAATGCATCTAGACACTCTATTTGCGATTTGTTTTTTAAATCTTTTTGTTCAAGCTTTTCAGCCAGTGTCAGAGCCGATTTGGTTGATGCTACAGCTTTGTCAAAATTGGCTTGTTCAAGATAAAGACCAGAAAGATTTAGATTAAGCGTGATTTTTGCTTCGTCTTTGTTGAAAGACTTGGGCAGACTTTTACTTTCAAGTGCACTCAAAGCTTCATTGTACTTTGCCATAGCTGCGTCAAAATCGTCTTTTTCTTTTAGATTTGACGCTAAACTGGAAAGGTCGACTAGCAATTGAGTGATGTTTTTGTTCTCTTTGTCTAAAGTGCAAAGTTTCTCCTGGAGCAAAATCGCATCGCTTGTGCGTCCTTGTGCATCAAGTGCATTGACGAGTTTGCGTAAGATAGGCTCAACATCGGTACTTTGGGCTAACTCTGCTTCTTTTAGCGCCAGACGCAATTTTTTTTCTGCTTCTTTGAATTGACCAAGGCTAAGCGCTCTTTCGCCAGCTTCAAATAATGCTTTGGATACTGACTCCTGGGCAAAAGCGCAATTTTGATCGATGGTTATTTGAAGGCTCAGCGCCATCAATATTGAAAATGCCAGTCTGGAGAATTTTGTTGTCACAGGTACGTCCAAGAAAAAGCGGTAGCAACCAAAATACAATTGTATCCTTAGTTTCTACCGCTTCTTGAACTTCTTTAGGCGGATTTTTGTTCGCTGCTTTGGACTTTATCCAGGGCATGTTGATATCTGTTAGCGTGAAATTTCTCCACCATCGCCAGTGCCTTGAATCTTTTAGCTGCTTGCATAAAGATGTCTGCGTGCTGTTTTGATTCAGCTCCCTGCTCTTTGAACTCAGCAACAGCATCATGGTTGCCTTCTTCAAGCGCCACTTTTTGAAATTCTGGATACATCTGGTTGGTTTCATAAAGCTCTCCCTCGATTGCCAGTTCAAGCAATTTTTCGATGGTTAAACTGTTCGATGGATAAACAAGCTCCAAATGTGAGAAAGCATGACCCGTTTCTTGATGGGCGGTCTCTTCAAACAAAGCGGCAATTTCTTCATTACCAAGTCTGCGAGCCACTTTGGCAAAGTACAAATATTTACGATTGGCCATCGACTCGCCGGCGAAAGCAGCCATCAAATTTTCTTTTGTCTTGGTGTCGTCTAATTTCTTATTTTCGTTTTCAGTGGTAGTCATATTCTTTTCTCCTCTTATATTTAATCTAATAGTAGAATGAGTCTAAATGCGGGGCAAAAAAATACTCAGTCCTGGCGCCTGCCAAAAAACACCACTTTATAACCGTCGACTTTGAATCGCTCGTCCAGGGTGGCTCTGACCGGAGTAATGACTTCGGCAGGAATGTCGAATACTGCGCCTGTTTCTGTGTCTACGAAATGGTGGTGGTCCGAGACATTGGCGTCATATCTACTTCTGCCTGGTTCTGTTACCACTTCCTGGATGACTCCGGCTTCGACCAGCGTTTTCAGGGTGTTGTAGACAGTTGCTCTGGAAAGAGAGACAGGAAGAGCATTTTTTACCTCGTCTAAGATCTCATCCGCGGTGGGATGCGAATGAGTCGAGAGCAAATACTGAGTAATTACTACTCTCTGAGGGGTCGGCTTTACACCCTTTTTCAGCAATAATTCTTCGGCATTAATTTCGTGCATTTAATTCGTCCTCTGCAATTAGACTAAGTCTAAACTTGTAATCTGTCAACCCTCCGTATTGATCCAATTCTTTTAGCCTCAAGAAATTTTATTGAGAAGTTTTTAGAGTTAGCATCGAAACACAGACAGGTTTTGGTTTTTACTTTTCAAAGTATGAACTTTTCAACAAAATTTCTTCCGCCAGTCTTTTCTTATATCTTTAAAAAGAAACCCTCCGAACTTCAGAGGGTTGAACTTTTAAATTATTCGAATTTTTTTAGTGCATTATGGCTCGCATCATCAATGCCTGAGTCATAGGTAGCGTCATCATATACGGATTGGCGAGCGGTCCAAACGCTGCCTTCATTAAGAAATAGGTGCCTATCGCAGTACCCGTCGGTACTGCAACCCCCATGCCCCCTTTCATAACCGATCCAACGGCGCTACCTACAGAGCTCATGGCTCCCCTGAACTTTTTATTTCCATTGCCTGCGCTATTTCCGCCATTGTGGTAAGCCTGACGGTTAGCGGCTTCTAGAGTTTCGTTGAACATTGCTTGTTGCTCCGGGCTACAAGGAGCACATTGTGCAGTTTGAGGCTGCATCTGGTTTTGCATCTGTTGCATTACTTCTGGCGGAACTTGTGTTTGCCATTCACTTACACCTGGAGTGGCGTTATTTTGCATTTGTTGAGGCGCCTGCATATTGGCTGTGGCGCTCATTTCGAAAGCTTGAGCCGGTTGCATTTGCTGCATATTTTGAGCGTTTTGCATATTCTGCATCGGATTTTGCTCATAGATAGGCTGGCTCTGCATCTGTGGATTGACATTAGCAGAGCAGAATTGACTTGCGTACTGTGCGCTGCGCATCGCCATTTCGTCTGCTGCATCGTGTGAGTAGTCGTTAGAATAATTGCCGGCAAATTCTTGTGCCATGGCTTCTGGTGCTGCAGCGAATGCTGCAACGAGTAGGCTAGCCAGTAGTACTTTTGTTTTCATCGGTTGATTCCATTGCAAACACTTTATATTTGCAGTTTAGATATACAACCAGTCTGTATCAATGGGAGAAGTACGCTTCAATCCAGATTGCGTGCGGGAATCACCACCATCTATCAAATAGATATATCAAAGCATTCGTAATAAAGCACGTCACGCGCCTTCTTACTAGGTTCGTCGTTATTTGTTTTCAATCGAACTCTGTATCTGCCCTTCTTCTTATATGTATGCAAAACAGCTTTTGTGGTTTCTTGTAGATGCGAAATTGACGCTTTAGTTCGCGGTGGTGCTTCTCTTTGTTCGATTGTGCCATCGCCCCAGTCTATACAACATTCGAAATTGGGTGGAATTTTTACCGTCAGCCAAAGCTTTATGGTGTTTGGCTTTGCTCTACTTCGTTTTTCGAGTCGAACATATTTAGGTGGTAGTTGAAGACATTTGGCAAAAAGGTCTGCATTTCTGGGTGTGACTTTACCACCTCTTGATGCTCCCCAACCTTCAACAGTTACAGTAGCCGTGCCACTAAAAGTACCCATCATTCGGTCATCGGAACCGGGTTTTAGCATTGTGGCATTAACATAATACGTGCCAGGCTTATAGTAAGTGTGCGTGAGAATCTGGGGTTTATTCGGGTCAAGATTGCCTTGACCAGTGCCCCAGGTGAAAGAATAACTGGTATCAAAACCCCCTGCTCTGCCGCGCTTCATTCTTGATATTAATTCATTGGGACCGCTTAAAACGACTGTAAGTGGCGTTTTGCCAGATAAAGGACTGACGTCGAGTGTGGGATTGTTTGTGCTTGCATTTCTTTGAGCATTGGTTTGTTGTTGGCAACAAAGCAAAAGTCCCAGAGCAAGAACCAGATAAATAGTGGTGTTTTTCATCGAGGTCATTTTAACACGCACAAATAAAAAGGAATTCGGTGATTGGTCCGAATTCCTTTTTTGATCATGGCAAAATCAGCTCTGAAGCTATGTGAAATCTATTAGGGGAAGGTAGTAATCGTCATTTGAGATTGTCTTGTTGGACTTGATTAGGTTTTTCAAGACTCTCTCTATTTGCCTATGGCATGCTTACGATCTACCTTCACTCCCAATAGTCTGAACTCTTTCTTAGCGATTCAACTGATACCCTTATCTTAGTGCGCTCGATTCCATCCGACATTGCAGACAGCCTATATTTCTATCTAGGCAAACCCATATAAAATCTCCGATACAAGCCTTTTATCCCTAGATAGTGGTATCACTTTTAGTACCAATCACCCGTCTAAGGGATGTGTTGCATGAAAAACTAGACAGTGTCAGGTATTCAGCCATTTTGTAGGGTTTCCCTATACTGATATATAGGATTTCTTAGACATGGGCTGTCAAGCTGGTTGGGATAATAGCTTATACGTCTCAGTTTAGGCCTTTGTGGACATTTAAAAAGTGGGGGCACAAAGGCAGTTCCAAAAAATTATAGATAGGGCACCCAGATGACATTAGAACGTGCCTTTAGCGATGAAGCTGAAGGCAAAAATGCTTCAAATAGTGAATTCGAGCAATTCGATCTGTCATTTGCTTATTCATTTAAATGGGATAGGCCTGAGCAACAAATAAGGGAGGCACTCAAAGTGTTACTGTGCAATAAAGAGGGGGAAGAAATTCCCGAAATTGAAAAAGAAGTAGCCCTTGCCAAACAAGAAAAGCGCGAGATGGCAAAAGCGCATATCGCACTTGAAGCCGCAAGAATTCGTTGGTTGTTGGCAATTAATCCTAATACTCCGCCTCCGGTGTTGGACCATCTGAGTCGCGAAGCACCTCCCTCTCTTTTAGAGCGTATTGCAGAGCATCCGCGCTCGCATTCGACTACGCTTTCAAGATTGGCTAATCATGAGAATCCTCAGGTTAGAGCTGCAGTTGCAGAAAATATAAACGCTTCGCTTAAAACTATCTGGAAACTAGTGAGAGATCCAAGTCCCGATGTTCGCATGCGACTGGCCGAAAGTTATACAGTCCCGCTTGCTACGCTTCGCGTTCTTGCCGAGGATGAAAATCCTTATGTTGCAATTCGTGCTCAAAACACGATGTTGCGCTTGATGAAAGAACTCACTGAGTTGCGTACAGCTTAAGGGCCATTAGCCCGTTGTCCAGGTTATGTGCTAGCACCGCGGTCCATGCACTATTTGTGTAATATCGCAGCCAGCACATTACCATGGCGAAAGAAAACTGATTGATCCAAGCTATTGGGTTTGGGTCTATTTGAATTTGCATACTTGGATCAAAAATGATCAAATGCCCAAAGGCAAATAGTGCCGAGGTTAAAATAGCTCCCCATCCAAACTGAAAATTCAAAAATTTCCAAGGTGTGCCAAGACTTTTGTCTAGAAAATAAAGCATCAATCCACGATATAAAATTTCTTCCTGCAAGCCTGGCATTGTGAGCTGGAAAAATACAGTTTCACGATCTACAGGCATGGGGTCATTTTGATTTAGTAATAAATCCAGTCCAGCAAACAAGATGCCAATTAGTAACGCTAATCCAAATCCGGAGGGCTTATCTGGTATTTGTAATCCACACTGCTCAGATTTTTTAGATCTCCAGATGATGAAGGCGCAGACAATGAAAACGAGAGCTTTTTGGATCCAGTTATAATGCAAGTTTGCCATCGCAGATGGATATGGCATCGGGGTGAAAAGGACTGCAGTCTGCATTATGTCTAGTGCGATTACAGCAAGAGTGGCGAGTAAAATCGATTTAGATTTTTTGCAAATACCATAAATTAATACCGGCAAAAATATAATTGTGCAGTGTAATGCTGTGGAAGCAAGAGCGATTTTAATAGCTGGAAGAGCCATTATCTTTCTTTGACCTGATTGGGATCGCCTTCAAGCAGTCTATATGAATTTTTGTCGAAATCATAAAGCATGAAATTGCATTCGTTGTTAATATGACCTGCCACCATCACTTTGTTGTCTTCCAGCGAGAGGACCTTTTCAAAGGCTTCAAGTCCAAAAATCTTGTTTGGACCTTTTCTTGTCCATTTTGTTTTTTCTTTGTCGAAGCAGAAGAATCCCTGGCTGTCGGTTGCGACCATTAACTGATTTTTGTCATTTAGGAATAATTTTTGAAACTGAGTTACGGGAAAATCCCAATTGAGAGCCACTTTAGCTTCATTTTTGTCTGGATTGGCTCTTGTGATTGAGGATATTACTTTGAGTTGATTATTGGCGGGATCGAGCACGCAAATTTTACCGGGATCGCCATTTGGCAGTTTGTTGATTGTCCAAAGTGTGCCGCTTTGATCGAAGAGCAGATCGCTTACAGATTTGTCGAGTAGATTTTCGAATTTGCCATTATCTAGATTGATGCGAATCAGCTTTCCACCATAATGTTCGCGATCTTCGCCAATATACAAATAATTGTCGCGCATGGCAAAACAGGAATATTCACACCCTGCCGCATGAACATTTTCGAATTCAAAAGCAGAGTCTTTTTGTAGGTCTTTTATTTTCCAGGTGTACATTCGTTTGGGATTAATCAAGACCAGGCGCTCGTTGTCGCAAACAAGAACAGAGTAAAGCCAGTTAGTGCGTAGCGTGGCGAATTCAGGTAAGCTGATTTTCTTTTGTCTGCTTTCTTTTAAATCGTTTTGAATGTCTACAAAGTATGGCGTATCTATATCTGTTGCTAAAGCAAAAATGTGTTTGCCATCTGGTGTGACATTTAGAGCCTGAATACTATCTGTGATGGAATCAAATGGTCTGCATGCAAGCGTCTTTGTGTCGATGCGAAAATATTCAGTGGTAAAAGCGAGTACTTCATTTTTTATGCGATACATGGCTTTGCACCGCATGTTAGGAGAAAAACTAGCGCTTGTAACACCTTCAAGTTTTGGCTCGTTCGATCGACCCAGAAAATAATATGCAATAAAGCCTAGAAACAAAATTACAAATAGGATGCGACCGGTTTGCTGCACTTAGAAATCGCCCTCTCTTACTTGTTTTGGATTCTTCTTTATTGGAATCACAATTTCTATTGTAGAAAAAGATTCGTTTGAAATTGCATCGCCTTTTTCAGCGCTCATTTTTTGTACGCTTTCTAGCTTGGCTAGTTTGGACGAGCCCTTTATTGCTTTTGAGTCTGCATCATAATAATCGAACCAGGGAAGACCAGCATAAGTATAATCTTTGGCGGAGGGTGGAAGGTGCGGTGGCAAATTTCCTGTAATTTCTGCCCATGTCACCGAATTGGTTATGTGTACAAAACAACGACTGCCATTTTCGAGATCCCAGTCGTCTATTTTGAAATCGTCACTATATATTTCTTGCTTCATTTTACCGCCTGGCGCAAGACCCATTTCTTTTACTTGCATGGGTGCTGCACCAGGTGCTGCCATACATGCCACTGTCGGCAATGCTCCCCAGGACCCGGTAGTTACACTGCGTTCTTGCATCGCAATTAAATCTTCTTTTGGAAAAAGTGCATCATATCGACTGCCCTTCATAGGATAAACCGTAATTTGCAATCCGCCATGTTCGGCTTCACCAGTTATTTGCTCCTCGGCTGTATAACCTTCGCCAAGCGGCATTGCGATGAATTGTCTGATTTCCCCTTTTTTGATGCAATAGCCATCCAGCCAGGGTTGTTTAGGTGATACCACATAATCTTGTGGATTCTTCTTGAGTCCGCTTTTGTATTCTTCTCCTGTAACAGCATTGATTTTGCCAGTGCTAATTTTTATCGCAAAAGGATAAGTGCTGCGTCTTGTTGGATCGTGATGTCCGCTGAAGTAAATCCACATTGCTTCAGACTGATACATGGGCATAATTACGCCACCATGTTCTAGCCACTTTTCGGGCACGTTTTTCTCAAAGTCGTCTACATGTACCAGAGGAAAAGTACCAAGCCCTGGAGGTAAGTGATAAGTTCTATCATCATCTGGAATACGCAGAGTACGCTGAAAGGAAATATTTAGCCTGGCGCATTGATGAACGCTTGGAAATGAAAAAACGAGGTCGTTACCATTTATCTCAATCATGAAAATCTCCTTTCCTTTTAGATTATTCTGCTTAATTTAGTAGTTTCAGATCGTCATTATAATAATCGCGCCATTCAAGGCTTGATTGTTGGTATCTCTGCTTTGTAAAAGGTTCATGTGAAGGTGACTGTCCAGTTATTTCTCTCCAGGCAAGAGCATTTGCAATATGAACAAAACAAGTGATTCCATTTGTTGTATCCCACTTTTCTGATTCGCTTTCGCTTCCCGGATCATTTCCCATAGGATCTGCGGGGTCTGAACCCCAACGATTAGCGTAAAAGTTAGCAACAATGTGATCTGCCTTTGGATATAGTCGCTCATAGTAAGAGGCTTTCATCGCATAGACCAGAAATTGCAAAACCTGGTTTTCTTCGTGTAATCGCATGGCTACGAATTGTTTGAAATGATCTTTGTTTGCGTAGAGTCCATTTAGCCACGATAGGATTGGATAATATAAAAAATCTTGTGGGTTCGACTGAACTCCACTTAGATTTTGTTGTCCTGTAATTCCGTTTATCTCACCCTGCAAGACCTTAATCGCAAACGGATAGGGACTTATTCGTTTATTGTCGCGGTAGCCACTAAAGGTCAGATACATCGCATCTGATTGATACATTGTAAGCATGATGCCACCATGTGCTTTCCAGCTGGATGGAATCTTATCTTTGTTATCCTCGATTGAAGCTAATTGAAAGTGTCCCCAGGCTGGCGGAACACAAGGAAGTTTGAAATTGTCAGGTAAACGCAGCGTTCGGTGGAAAGAAATGGTTAAACGCGCGTCGGGATGTACGTTGCTAAAATTGAATATGAGATTGTCGGAATTAACTTCGAACAAGAGAAAATCTCCGTTTAGTCACCACTCACCATCGCGCACTTCGCGCACCAGGCGTAATACCGCTTTGTCAGGCATGTCTTTTAATTCGCGAATTAGAGTCGCGAATAATTTTGGTCGTTTTTGAATTATTTTGCTCAAGTCGTCAGACACTTTACCGGCCAATGCCAGCATCACATCTTTGTCTTCGTCGAGCACGCGCGCTAAAGCTTCTATAGTGGTTTGACCAGGCGGTGGTTGCAAGCCACGCTCAATTTTACTTAAATAAGACGGCTCTATATCTGCTTCTTGTGCCACTTTGCGCAAAGAAAACATTGAAGGACTGTTTTTTTGCAGTTCTTCTCTGCGATTGCGGATGTATTCACCAAACTGGCTCATGTTGTGTAGTATATACTACACACTCCACGCTGTCAAGAATCGTTCGGTCAAGTGGCTTAAATTAAGAACCTAGCTTTGGTTTGCCGATTTCCCAGTAACAGCCGAACAAGACTCTAAAAGGATTCAAGTATCTCGTTCCAGAAAAGGGACTGCCTAAGTTTACTGGCAATCTGTTGTTGAGCAAATTCTCTACACGCATATCGCATGAGTTTGGCAAATATTTGAATTTGTCTCTGGCTGACTGCGGAATTGTATAGCCTGCATTCAAGCCAAGTATAGCTAGAGTGGGAGTGAGCCTTGGGTGCGGACCTACAAGTGCTACGTCACGTAAGTCTTGGAATCCTGTTGCAACTTGCACTTCAGGCAATACCCACCAACCGCTTCTATGCCTGTACCCGACGGCTGAGGTCATTTGGAAGCGTTTGTCATGGTCAGGGTGTTTCGGCAACGCTTCATAATCGTATATGCCACCAGTTATCGTTCGGCCTCTATTGATATTAGCTAGTGCCACGGTACCCGAAAAGAATCCGTAAAAGCCGGTGCCGTCACGCTTGGGCTTGAGGTCCATGCGTGTTTCGACCCCTGAAACTTCCTGACCGCTCAATTGTAATCTGTTATACAAAGGCGTATTTCCGACTACTCCAGAGTCTCCAGAATTCTTCAAGTTCTTGTAGAATAAATTTGCACGCAAAGCAAATCTGGGACCAATTTGTTGCTCTACACTTGTGTCTACAAGATAACCTCTTGTTGCTTGAAGTGGTCTTGGTGTGCCAGCGAAAATACCATTTTCGATTTCATCTATGCTTGGTGGTGTGACAAACAAATCAACCGGCGGTGGTTGGAATATTTGCGAGAAAGATCCGCGCATCACTGTGGTTGGTGTCAGAACATAAGCCAGACCAAATCTACCGCTTGCTTGAGCATTGGTTATGCGCTGCGTGCCAAAAGGGCGTAGTGAAAATGCTGGGGCATCGGGTATGGTGGCAAGGGTCTGGGCCAATTGTCCAGTACTTCCAAAGACACCGTGATACAAGTCGAACCTGACACCTGCATCTGCTGTAAGTCTTTTAAGCCAGCCGGTTGTTGGTCTCCAGGAATCCTGGATATAGGCGCTTTGTAACCAGCGAAAACCTTTGTACATGCCCATTTGTCTGCTAAAAAATGGACTTATGGTCGTATTCGTATTAGTTACTGGAACTTCGACTTCATTACCATTGGCATCTACTACAGTTTCAGTAGTTTCTTCTTGAGTTACGTTCACAATGGGTGTGCCAGTGAATGGACTCATGGCTGCACCATAAGCAAAGCCGTTAGTGGGATCGACATTATAGTAGGTGCTATGGAAGCTGGTTCTAACTGGTCTTACTTCGCTCAAAAAACCAGCTTTCAAGTGATGTGTGTTTAGAACAGTCTTTGAAATATCTCCTTGGGCACCAAACACATAATTGAATCTGTAGGCGTTTGGAGCCAGTGCTAAAAGCGGCTGTTCACCATTTAAAACAGGTGTTGGGTCAAAGACGTTTCGACTTCGAAAATTTTCGTAATAGAAAGAATTGATCAAGTGTAAATTGGACTCATCAAAGAATTTTTTGTATCTATGATTCCAACTTAGTATGGCAAAGTTTTGCATATCGCTTTGATTCATGCGAACACCAGCTTTATAGCTGGATTTTGATGTTGGCACATTGATGAAGCTCTGGTTTATGCCAACAGATAGTTTAACTGTGTCACTTTCAGTCGGCACCCATTCCACTTTTGTGAGTGTGTTTATGTTCATCCTGCCGTTGTGGGCGATTCCCATGGTGGGAGGTGCAAGTCCAAGAGTCGTGCCAGCAAATTGACCTGAAGATTCGATGCGTATTTTGTAGAGTGGGCTTTCGGGATCCTGGCTCAATGCGCTGGAGCCGCTGTAATAGACGTTTCCAGCTATTGGACTTCCTAATTGTCCGCCGACATTTATGGACGGTGTTGGTGAGACAGGAAGAGACTTCATTCTCACTACAGCACCAAGAGGACCGCCACCGTCTTGAGCTTGATAGCCTCCAATATCTACTTGCATCGATTTTAAAGAACGCGGCGTTAGAAATTGAGATTGTTGTAAAACACCTGCCACCTCTGGCAGTATCACGCCATCTAACTCGTAGTTAACTGCATTGTGCTCTCCGCGCGTAACTATATTTCCCAGTGTGTCAGTCATCATTCCAGGAGTACTTTCAATCAGTTGTCTCAGGTTATTTCCTGATTTGTATTGAGTGATTATCGTTTTATCTATATTTGTCGTACTGCCGATTTGTTCTGGGTGAATTAAGGTGCGTTTACCCGTAATTCTTATTATGTCTGTGGGTTCTAGGTCTTCAAGCTTCATATCAGTATTAGAAGTTTGCCCGGCAACCAGATCTACATTGGTTGTGTGAGACATCATATCTTTGGCCGAAACTGTGATTTGCCATTTTCCTGGCGGTAAATTGTTGAATTTATAAAGACCCGTTGCATCAGTTTCAGTCTCGAAACGCTTATGTTCAGCGCCGATTTGAGTAATAACTACAAATGCTCCACCAATTACTTCGCCAGTTAAATCCTTGACTGCACCTGATAAATTGGCAGACTTAACTGATTGAGGAGTGGCGATATGGTCAGGAATTTGACTAGAGCCACTTTCTTGCTGCGCTAATAAAGTTTTGCGAGGTTGTGTGGGCTCCAATTTTAAGATGCTCAAATCGTCGCTGGCCAAAGCTTGTGGTGTGTTGAGCAAGCAGAGCGAAAGTGCCAGCAGGGCTAGTTGAGGGTGACTCAACCTATATAAAGGAATATAAAAGGCGTTATTTGAAGAGCAATTGAAGTTCATAGTAATTGTTGCCGGTTTTCTGGGTTGCCTGAATTAAAAATGGAAATCATTTCCATTTTAGTTAAAAATGACTTTCATTTTCAAGTTCCTTTTGTTAGAATTTAGACATCGAAGTTCAGTCGTGTTTCTTTAAACAGGTAGGACCAATGCTGGTACGTATCTTTCTAGCTTTTGCGCTTTTGCTTTTGTGTGTGACACAAGTTAATGCCGAATTGCTCAAGACCGGTATTCAAGAGTCTACCGATTTTGTCGAAGCCGAAGCGGTGAGTGCTCCTCAACCAGTAATTCCTTCAAACATGTATGAAGAAGGAATGAAGTGTTCGTGCGTTGCCCGTTTTACCATTATGGATAGCGGCAAAACAAAAGTGAAAATCGTATCGTCTTCAGGTAATCACGAAGTAGATTGCATCGCATTGCGCACGCTTCAGCGCTGGATCTTCAGACCAGCAATGCTCAACGGTAAACCAGTCGAGTCGAACAGAAAAGTAAAAATCCATTTCGAAATCGAATAGTGATTTAGCTAGTTACGCTGGTGCTTGTAAGTCTTTAAACATAACAATAGGAAATTCGCTTTGTTGAGCGACATTTTTTGCCACTTTGGCGGCAGATAGTAAAAGGCTGATATCACGACAGTCTTCTGGCACTCCAGCGATACCAAATGAGAGTGCTGCCTTTCTTTGATCCATTCCCATCATCAGTGGTGAGCCGTTTAAGACCTCTAGAATTCTATGGCACAAAATGGCTGCTGATGCGGTTTCTGTATTGGGTAAAAGCAGACCATAATTGAAAGTTTCAAAATGAGCCATTAAATCTATTGAGCGCTTCAAATTGTTTATACGTTTAGAGGCTTCGGCAAGTGCTTGTACTGGTAGCGGTTCTTGCTTGCCTACGCCCACCATCCACATGTCGAAAATAACGACACAAAATGGCGTGCCAAATAATTGATAGCGATTGAATTCCATTTCGAGAAAAAATTGAAATGATGGATAGGACAAAACATTTGTATCGGCTCTTTTAAGAGTGCGAAAAATATTGTCTATCGCAACACGGTCTAAAACTGTGGCTTGCAGCAATTTTGTTTTGTCTGGTCGAAGGGGCGTTTCGCGCAGTTCAATTAAGTTGGTTTGTATTAAGTTGAACATCACTGGCACCCAATCGCGCTTTGGCATTGGCTTTTCGCGCAAAATATCAAAGAGCGTTTGATTGCCATCCAGTTTGACGTAGAATTCTTTTTGTGGCGCAAGCTCATGTGGAGCGGCTTCGCGTATTTTTGCTTCAAATTCAGCTTCGCTCAAATTGGGATGCTTTTTAGCAATATACAAATCCATTTTGAGACCGCTGTTAAATAAATATCTGCTTTGATCAAGCAGAGTGACAGCTTCCATCAGTATTCCGTCGAGACGTTTTTTGACTGTGCGTTGATCTGTTTTTTCGTCTTTGAAGAAAAAGAATTTACCTGATTCCCAGGTAACAAGCTCAGTGATAGCCAGATCACCTTTGAAATTCAAACAAGTGGCATGAACCAAATCGCCACCATCAAAGAATAATTCGGACTGATTCATCTCGTCTGTGATAACGACTTTTCCGGTCATGCCGCCCATATTCATCGACTGAAGCAATGTTGGAATAGGCATGTCTTCAAGCTTGCCTTCCATTGTTGGCGCTTTTTGCCCAGAAAGAGTCTGGAAAGACGGCAGCTTATGTCCGGTGCTCTGCAAAGATTGCAGTCCTAAAAGTGAAGTGCTATACGAACTGGACATGCCAGTGTTTCGCTCAGACGACTCACCAAGAAGTGCTGCGTGGTCGATTGCATCAGAAATACTTTCGGTCGATTCAGACAAAACAAGATTTAAAATTAAGGCGACGTCAGTAGTCTGATAAGTCCAGATTTCTACTTCGTTTCTCCCTTCGCCAGAGAGCAGTTCCCAAGAAGGCTCGAAAGAATTTTGACGACAGGTGCACAAAAGTCTGTAAATGAGAGGGCTTTTTTGATTCTGCCAGGCAATTTCGCAGGTACGTCCAACCTTCCCGCGCGACTGGTCTTGCAGGAAAGCGATATCGTTCAAATTGGGTAATCTTTCAAAACGTCCCACTTGGGCCGTTTGACGTCTTTGATTATTGAACATGACAACTCTTAGTGAACATCTAAAAGGTTACCAAAAATCCAAGCGCACTAGCACTCAAATCCGGCTTTTGTTTCTGCCTCTAAGCATTCTATTAAGTTCGGCTTGAATTTCGCCTTCAAACGCCAGACTTAACTGCTTACAGGTGTTTTCAATAACATCGCGACTTTGACCCTTACTGTCATATTTCGCTTGATTATGCACATTCATCTGCCAGGCGCCGGGCAATGTAGCCAGACTCAATGGCATGGGTAACCAGGGAAAGAACGGTGTCACTGGAAAATAAGGAAGTTTCAAAAATGATGCAAGTTTGGATAGATTAAACAAATTGGGAGCAGCCTCATCACAGCCCATTGTGGACAATGGAAAAATCGGCACATTTTCTTCAACCGCTGGCAAGAAGCGAGTCCAGTCAAAGCCTTGCAAACGATAACGCTGCGAATAGGGCTTGGCTAGACCGTTTAAGCCTTCAGGAAAAATAGCGACGATTTCGCCTTTGGAGAAAAGTCTTTTCATTGCGCTTGAAGACCATGGCACAAAGCCAATCTCACGTAAAAACGAATGGAGTCTTTCGTCTTGAATTGAGTCCAGGTCGTACATTATGTGAATGCGTTTGTGTAAATCTGAATGGGCTAATAGACCATAAGTAAGCATAAGTGTTTGCCAGGGCAATACGCTGCCTTGATTACCTACAATCAGAGCGGGACCGTCTTTTGGTAGTTTGTCCCAGCCTGTAAAATTGACTTTCCACCAGTCGGCGTACAAAAACTCAAGAAACGGTTTGAAGCGAGTCAGAGCTTTGATATCGAAACCATAATACTGATCCGAGCTTTCTGCTTTGTCTATGAATTCTTGATTTTTGGCTTCAAAATCAGGCTTGTTTGTCGATGTCATAATTTCTTCCTCTAGACCTCGCTATTCTCTTGAATCGCTCTTCCAGCCGGTAAAAACCGACTTGCGTTCAGAGACCAATTTATTCAAGTCCTTCTGCACCTCATATTGTATTTCTCTTGCGATGCTAAGTACCAATTTTTTATCTTTCGCCCTCTCGGGTGGATAGCCAAGGTGAATGGGCTTGTGTACGTTAATGAGCCATTTTACTGGCAAGGGAAAGAACATAAGGGGAAATGGTAGCCAGGGAAATCCTGGAGTGAGTGGATAAAACGGCATACGCAGCAATAAAGCCAATTCTTTGACATTAACCATATTAGGAAATATCTCGTCACCACCAACGGTGGCAATTGGTACTAAGGGTGTTTGTGTTTCGATCGCTAGTTTAACGAAACCTGGATGGAAATCGAGCACGCGATACTTGTATCTGTAAGGTTTTCCTACCCCTCTAATCCCTTCAGGGTAGACACCTACTATTTCTTTGTTGGCAATTAATTTTTCGGCATTTTCAAGTGTAGCGCGCACCTGACCTGTTTCAGCAACCCACTCGCGCAAGCCTGGAATATCATAAAACCAGTCTGTCACTAAATAACGCACACGACGCGGACTTTCGTGCGAGTTGCACATAGCCATAGTGAGCATGCAGCCATCAAGTGGCAGAAGACCTGAGTGGTTGCCTACAAGAATAGTGGCTCCATCTCGTGGAATATTCTCGATTCCACGCACTTCTACTTTGAAATAATCTTCATATAAAAAGCGAAAGAACGGCTCCCAGCGGGCAAAAGTTTCGATAGAAAATCCAAACTCATCGTCTTTGTCGGCGTATTTTTCAAAATAAGCCGGACTGCGATTAGCTAAAGCCTTGAGGGGATCGCTGAAAGTTAGCGTCTTACTATTTTTCCAATTAACCACAAGAATCCAAGCACTCCCGGACCAAAGGAAATCCAAGTGACCAAACGTCTGAGCAAATTGCGCGCCATCTCAGAGGATTTTTTCTTGCAGCTGTCTTGCTCGCTGTCACTGCAATTATCGTTTTTGTTCTCTGGACTCACTTCGACCATGGCTTATCTCCTTGTCGTGCCAATTATACTCAATAGCTATAAGGTTGCATTCCATATCTATACTCCTTATACAAGCCTGATAAAGATTTTAGAAACTAGCAAGCAATAGGCTTTTTAGAGTGCGATAATTTCTGTGTAGCAGTAAAACCTAGACAGAGAGCGAAATAAAAAATATGAACCAACCGGATATGGGTCAGTTGTTTCAGTCGATGCAGAAAATGCAGCAAGAAGTGTTGAAAATTCAACAAGAACTGCAAACTGCACAAGTTGAAGGAAGTGCCGGAGGCGGCGCTGTGACCGTGGTTTGCAATGGCGCCATGGAATTCACCAATATTAAAATTAAACCTGAGGCGCTGGATCCAGAAGATGCAGGCACTCTGGAAGACCTGGTCTTGATGGCTGTGAATGAAGCAATTAAAAAATGTCATAACCTGGCGCAAGACAAAATGGGACGCACTCTTGGTGGTCCTGGTGGTCTGGGATTGCCTCCTGGTCTCGGGTTTTAAAACTAGATGCAATTTACACCTCCGCTTGCCCGACTGATTGAGCATTTTCAAAAACTGCCGGGTATCGGTCCCAAATCTGCTCAGCGCATGGCTTTTCACGTGCTCAAAATGAGCATGCAAGATGTGGGTGAGTTTGCCGTGGCTCTGGTTGACTGCAAAGAGAAAGTACGCAACTGTAGCGAGTGCTTTCACTTATCCGCACAAGACCCGTGTGAAATATGCAGTAACGATAGACGCGACTTATCGACCATTTGTGTGGTGGCAGACGCAAGAGACGTGATTGCTTTAGAGCGCACGCGTGAGTACAGAGGTCTTTATCATGTACTGACTGGCTTGATTTCGCCTTTAGAAGGTAAAGGTCCAGATGAGCTAACTATTCGTGATTTGCTTGGGCGTGTGCAAAAACTTGGTGTCAAAGAAGTTATTCTTGCCATAAATCCGACAATTGAAGGCGATGCCACGGTTTTGTATGTACAGAGTATTTTAAAATCGTTGCCTGTATCAATAACGCGAATTGCTTTTGGTCTGCCAGTTGGCTCCGACTTAGAATATGCCGATGATATTACTTTGAGCCGCTCACTTGCAGGTAGACGCGAAGTTTAACTGGTTTGTGATTCTATGCCGGGCTGATTTTTTCAATAATTGATTTTGCGGTTAGTCCTACTTCTTGCAAAAGCAAGTTGCGGTCTCCATGTTGAATGAATCGGTCTGGAAGACCCATCACAGAAACGCGAGGGCGTTGGTTCGAATTGTTCAATTCGCTTGCCCACTCAAGCACTGCACTTCCAAAACCGCCTGAGCTTGTGCCTTCTTCGACTGTGATTAAGTGCAAGTCTTGTCCATGTTCGCTTACAAATGACTCAAGCATTTTTATATCTAAGGGTTTTATTGAGCGAGCATTCACTACACTCACGCCACCTTCAATTTTGGATTCAAGTTCGCGTGCAGCTTCAAGTGCTGGAGCTAGCATCGCTCCACAAGCCAGAATTACTTTGTTGCTCTTGCCTGATTTTATTATTTCCCAAGTCTTGTAATCAAATTCTTTGAAATCACATGCGACACCATCAGTTAAATAATTGTCTTCCGCTTTTTCTCTTGGAAAACGAATTGCAACAGGTCCACTTAAATTACGCAATGCCGAATAGACCATCTGGCGCAGTTCCGTTGCGTCTTTAGGGGCAAGCACAGTGAAGTTTGGAATACTGCGCAGAAAGGCTAAATCAAATTGACCCTGGTGTGTTTCGCCGTCTTCTACAAGACCGCCTCGATCTATGCCAAAGATAACTGGCAAATTCATTATGGCGACGTCATGAATAACCTGGTCCATCGCTCGTTGCAGAAAAGTAGAATAAATTGAAACGACTGGCTTTAATCCCATTTTGGCCATCCCAGCAGCCATAGTTACTGCGTGTTGTTCGCAAATTGCAACGTCGAAGAAGCGCTCAGGGTAAGCTTTGCCGAATTTAACTAAGCCGCTGCCTTCGGCCGTGGCTGGAGTGATTGCCACCATATTTGGTTCAAGCTCTGCACAATCAAGCAAGGCATCGGTGAAAACATGCGAATAAGTAAGTCCTTTATTCGTGTTTGAATCAGGGTCTTTAGCTTCGATTTTTTCTTTTAAGGTGGGCTCTAAGCTGTGCGCTTTGACACCGTGATACTTGATTGAATCTTCTTCAGCCGGTGTAAAGCCCTTGCCTTTGCGAGTGATGAGGTGCAGAATGTGCGGGGCTTCGAGGTCTTTAACCTTGTTTAGTGCGTCAATCACAGCTTCAACATCATGTCCATCGATTGGACCTGAATAGTTGATGCCGAGCTTTTCAAAGACGATACCAGGATTTTCGAGCTTGTCTTTGGCTACTTGTTTGACTGACGTAATTAGATTCATGAGCTTGGGATCAAGCGGCACCATATCTAGTTTGTCTTCGATCCAGTCAATTTTTTTCTTGATGTCTTTGTAGAAATAAGTTTCTTTGATTCGCTTCATGTATTGCGAGTAACCGCCTACATTTTCGCTAATCGACATGTCGTTGTCGTTTAAAATTATAAGTACGTTTTTCTGAATATGGCCCAGGTGATTGAGCGCTTCAAGCGCCATTCCGCCTGTCAGTCCACCGTCACCAATTAAGGCGATGATTTTTCTGTCTTCTTTTAAATGGTCTTTGGCAATGGCCATGCCCACGGCAAGCGATACTGATGTGGAGCTATGACCTGCAACAAAGGCGTCGTGCTCACTTTCTGTAGGACTTATAAATCCAGATAAACCTTGATACTGCCTTAGAGTAGCAAACTGATTGCGTCTGCCTGTGAGCATTTTATGAATGTAAGCTTGGTGGCCAACGTCCCACAAAATGCAATCTTTAGGTGTTTCAAAAACATGGTGCAAGGCAAGAGTTATTTCAACTACACCTAAGTTGGATGCTAGATGCCCACCAGTTTTGTTGAGATTGAAAATAATTTCCTGGCGTATCTCGCGCGCAAGCTCTACTAATTGAGCTGGTTTGAGCTTTTTGACTTCACTTGGTCCAGTGATTGCGTCAAGAAAAGAAGGCTGAGATTTTGATTTGGCTAGTGTTTGCATACAAATCCATCGATTGCTGCCGAATTACATCATAACAACCCAAAAGCCGCACAGATGTTAAAAACCGACCAGAAATGCATGACGTCTGTTAATGCTTGTTAAATGGTCTAATAGCTAGCGATTCGGGTCTTTTGCCAAGTCCCCATGTATAAGATATATAAAGGACGTTAAAACTTGTCTAAGCAAACAGCTTTTGCTAGCCAAATTTTTACCGCGAGGCAACTTTGCCATACATGAGCTGATCATAAAAGCGATCGTATTTGAAAATCGCTTTGCGAAGGCGACCTTCTAGCGCGAATCCCGCTTTTTCAAGTATTCGTCCAGACGCTATGTTGTGATCGAAAGTACCTGCAAACACGCGTGTCATGCCCAATTCGTATAAGGCATAATCTGAGACTGCAACTACCGCTTCCGACATGATGCCTCTGCCCCAGTGATCTTTGGCGAGCCAATAGCCAATCTCGGCTGAATAACGAAAAACGTCTCGTTGCAGTGTCAGCCCAATTCCGCCGCACGCCACATTGTCTACCACAATGGCAAAATGACACGTAGGTCTCACTTCCAGGGCAAAAGTGATCCAGTCAATGGCGTGTTCCTTTTTATATGGATAAGGAAAACTATCGCGCAATGTGGCTGAGACGTCTTTGTCGTTGGCTGCTTTTACAAGCGGCTTCACATCGTCGTAAGACCACGGGCGCAATAAAGCTCCACGTAACTGAAGAGTTTTTCTGCTCACTGGACCCACTTATATACTTAGACTTCGAGCTTCGATTCTGGCTCTGGAGCCATCGAAATTGGAATATTCTTTTGGTTCAATCGGCTGTGCTTATAACCATATGCAAAATAAATAAGCAGTCCGAGTGGACATGTTATGGCGTATGCCTTGAGCACAGTGGGCTCCAGGTTGCATGCAAGTACCACACATCCAATTAGTCCAGGAAGGGCTACCAGAGGACTTACCGCCTTCAGGCGCATGGCACCAATACAAACAAAGGTAAATGCAACTAGAGTTCCTAGCACCATCATGTGGGCAATTTCGCCAAACTCCATGAACCCGGCAAATCCAGCAACTAATACTCCATTTAGAAGAATTCCATATGTTGGACTGCCGTTTTTCACTTTGGTGAAAAGAGGCGGAAGGAGACCGTCTTCAGCCATGTTGCGGAAAATTCTAGGTCCACCCATACAAAGCACAAGCAATACATTGAAAATACCAAGAACCGCACCGCCTGCAATAAATGTTGCAGTCCAATCTTCACCAACTGATGCCAGAAGTTTAGCCAAAGGAGCTGCAGCTTCTGAACCAACAAATAGTTCGTTCTTGTGTCCATCGATAAAGCACGGAGCAAGACCGGTGGCCACTGCCATTACCGTGACATAGAGCAGTGAGACAAGGGCAATACAAATAAAGGTTCCCATCTTGGTGTCTTTTTGCGATTTCGATTCGCGCGCAAATGTATAAAGAGCGTCAAAGCCAACAAAGGGGAAAACAGCTACTGCAGCACCTTGCAAGACGCCTTGGATGCCCATTGGCATGAAAGGCTGCCAGTTAGCGGGATTCACATGAGGGATACCGACAGCTAAGAACATCACAAGTAGCGCGATTTTCAAAATTACGAGCATCAAATTCAGTTTGGCTGATTTGCTAACTCCGCCGTAAATTAGGATGGCGGTTATCACAATGATGACGCCGATGGCTATGACATTGACACCAAATTCATAGTGTCCGTCGACCATTCTAGGTCCAGCCCAAAATGGATCAACTTTGAATTTGCAGGCAGTTTGCAAGTAAACACTCCAGGCGATTGCTACTGCAGAAGCGCCGAAACTGTATTCCATGAACAGTCCAAAAGAAACGATCCAGGCGATGAGCTCACCCATTGAGTGATAGGTGTAGCTATAAGCAGAAGTCCCGTTTGGCATTAGTCGCGAAAACTTTTCATAACAGATGGCGACGAATAAAATAATGACGCCAGTGATCACAAATGACAGTATGCCAGCAGGACCGGCTTTGCCTGCGATGATTCCTGGCATGGCGAAGATGCCAGCGCCGATGGTGGCACCAATACCTAAGGCGGCAAGCATGATCCAACCTAAGTGTTTCGGGGTATCAGATAAATCTAATCCGTCAGCTTGTGATGGCACACGTCGAAACAAATCAGTCATTAATGACATGCAAAATACCCGCTTGAAAAACTTGTCAATACTCTTGAAAATCGGTGAACGTAAAGAAAGTGCTAGCATAATACTTTCCTGGGTTTTTTCATGAGGAATTTGACATGTCTAATCAGGTGAAAAGCGCGGCAGTGATAGGTGCAGGAGCCATGGGAGGCGGGATTGCACAGGTTCTCAGCCAAGCTGGCGTTCGTGTTTTCCTAAAAGACATTAACGAAGATTTCGTCAGTCGCGGGCTTGCAAACATAAAGAAGATGTTTGATTCGCGGGTTGCCAAAGAAGTCTTAACGCGTGAGAAGGCAGACGAACTCTTCGCTAACATCATCGGCACGACCAAGTACGAAGATATTGACAAGGGTGTCGACCTGATAATCGAAGCCGCCTCTGAAGTAATTGATATCAAACTGGATATTTTCAGAACTCTTGATAAACACTGCGGACCAAACACAATTCTTGCAAGCAACACATCAGCACTTTCAATTTCTCAAATTGCAGCAGTAACAAATCGTCCAGAGCGAGTGCTTGGAATTCACTTTTTCAACCCTGCTCAAGCAATGAAATTAGTGGAAGTAATTCCCGGTGTAAAAACCGACAAAGAAGTTGTGCAAAGCATAATGGACTTGTGCCAAAACAATCTTGGCAAAGCACCAGTCAAAGTAAAAGAATGTCCTGGCTTTCTTGTAAATCGAATTCTCTTTCCTTATATGAACGAAGCTCTGTACGTTTTGCAGGAAGGCAAATTCAGCCCTGAAGAAATTGACCAAAAAGCGCTTGAGTTTGGTCTTCCCATGGGACCGCTTACACTTTTTGATTTAACTGGTATCGATATTTGCGCCCATGTAGTTGATTTTCTTTATGCCGAATACGGTCCACGCTTCAAGCCAGCAGAGCTGCTTTTAGTGATGATGGAAGAAAAGGTTTTGGGTCAAAAAACTGGCGCTGGATTTTATGTTCATTCAAAAGATCGTGACAAAAATGCAGCAAAGGAAGTAAATCCACATCTTTCTGAATTGCTCAAGAAAGCAAATGCACGCGTTAAAGATGCACCTGTATCTAAGGCAGACAAGTTTGAAGTTGAGCGCATTATGATGCCAATGTTCAACGAAGTTATGTATGCATTGCAAGAAGATGTTGTAGACGCTAAAGATGTAGACACTGCCGTGGCATTTGGACTTGGCTTGAAGCGCGGTATTTTGAGTCTGGCCAAAGAGCGCGGATTAGAAGCATGTCTTTTGCAATTGGAAAAATATCAAAGCGAACTTGGTGGCGATACAGCACAAGCAGAAAGATTCAGACCGGCATGGATGCTCAAAAAACTAGTGAGAGCACAAGTGCATGATTTTGATGCTCTTCTGAGCACCTGTAGCAAAAAAGAGCCAGTAGCGGCCAAGTGAGCTTTGCAAAATGATGTTCAGAATACTTGCACTAATAATTTTTCTCTGGTTCATCAATCAGATTAGAGAAGTTTTTCCGCCATTTATCGTTGGCGGAATTATTGCTTATTTGCTTTTGCCTTTTGTGTCCTGGATCAATATCACTTTTAAAATTCCACACAAAATAGCTATCGCCTGCATTTATGTAGCGTTCCTGCTTTTGTGCGTGGGACTTTCTAATTTGTTTGGACATCAAATTATCGATCAGGCAACCAACCTTATTACTCAGCGTCACGAGCTGGTAGCCAATCTTTTAGACCAACTCAAGACCAGTTATAAGTGGGATATTGATGTTGAATCACGCACCACAGCCATTGTCGAAGATCTAGAAGGATGGTTTGGTGCCCCTACAGAGCTTATGCACATTGGCGAGATACTTTCGAAGAGCTTGCTGTCATTACTTGTGTGCATAGTGTCGTCTATTTATTTCATGGTTGACTCAGATCGAGTAGGCAAGTTCTTCTTGCGTTTCTTTGCCCATGAACAGCGCGGCACCATAGTTCGTTTGTTTGGTTCGATGAACTTGATGCTGGCAAAATATATACGAGGCCAGCTCTTTTTAATTCTGCTCATGTCTTCGGTTGCGTACATATTTTTGCACTTTATTTTTCACCTGAAATACGCACTGGTTATTGCCATCGTATCTGGTGTGCTTGAAATTATTCCGGTTCTAGGACCACTCATGGCTATTTCTACCGCTGTAGTGATCGGTGTGGCACAGCATGGAACTCAGGTGGCTCTGCCAATATTTTTGTGTTACTGGGTAGCACGATTGGTCGAAGACTATCTAGTCGTGCCGCGCTTTATTGGACATGTAGTCGAATTGCATCCACTGGCTATTATTTTTGCTGTGCTTGTAGGCGAAGTGACTGCAGGGGCGCTAGGAATGCTTATTGCTATTCCGATGGCTGCGGCCATAAAAGAGATACTCGATTTCTATTACCCAGCACCTGCAGAAATGATAATCGAAGGACCTTATCCAGGTACTCCTACTCTTGAAACAGGCGAGACAGAGACTAAAAATTAAGTAAGTGCGTTACCTAGATTTTTGGCAACGTCTAAAATTAACAGAAAAGAAACAGCAATTATATAAAGCACCGCGCAGCACATTAAATGCCAGTATTTTAGTGCTCGCTTATTCATCAGTAATAAAATTACGCTTGCACTTAACACGGCTGTACAGCAAGTAAACAAAGTGCCTAAATCGAGATCCCAGGTAGTGAACGCTACACCAAATGCCACTGGTATACAGCTTTGAAATACCAGAGCACCAGTAATATTGCCCATGGCTAGTGTGTCTTTGCCACTTTTGATCCATAAGACCGAATTGATTTTTTCAGGCAGTTCAGTAGCAATTGGACAAATAATGAGCGATAAAACAAGAGGAGGAAAACCTATTGCTTCAGCCACGTCTTGTAAGTTTTCGACAAAAATATAAGCACCACCCACGATGCCAGCCACACCAAATACAATTTGAGGGAGGATGAATCGCAGCCTGTTCGATCCCTTCTTCAATAAGCGGTCGAAATACAGTTTTTCAGGCTCTTGTCCAATCTCTCCTTCATGGCTAAGTGTTTTATACAAGTAAATACAATAAATTCCTAAAAGGACAAAGGCCATGATGTACGGCAAATGATATTTTGAAAAATCGGACGCCCAGTTACAGAGCATGCCTATAGTAAAGGCCAGAATGAAGAAGCGTAAATCGCGAGTCAGAACATCGTGATTGATGGTAAGTTCCTGACTGCGTCTTCCCTTACTCGAAAAATAGAGCACTGCCGCTCCGCAAAGACCAAAAGTAAGAGTGCTGAGCATGAAAGGGGCGCCTGCGATGGCGCCGATACTAACTTCGTTGCCGTGTCTTTCATTAAAGAAGACGACAGCTACAATTGGAACTAAAGTTTCAGGCAGTGCTGTTCCGACGGCAGCCAAAACGCTTCCAACCACACCTTCGCTAAGTTGAAGTCGTTGACCGAGCCATTCAATACCATTTGTAAAGAGCTCGGCCGAAAATAATATGATTACAAGAGCTACAACAAGAAGACTAATTTCAAGGAACATCACTTACACCGAGTTCACCTAATATGGGAGAATACCAGATTTGGGACCTTACCAATCTATAAAAATGATGATTTCCATAAAAGAAGTAGAACATGTAGCAAAGCTTGCCAGATTAGCTCTCTCTCAAGACGAGAAAGAGCTATACGCGCGCCAGTTGAGCGATATCATCGATTTCTTCTCGCAATTGCAAGAAGTCGATACTAAGGGGATTTTGCCCCTGGCTAATCCTCTGCCCCAAGAATTGGTAAACGTCTTGCGCCCGGACCATGTTGTGCCCTCACCCGGGCAGGAGACCATGCTAAGAGGCAGCCCTGATAAAGAAGGGCCATTTTTTAAAGTTCCGAAGATTTCAGAATGAGTCTGCTTTAGCGTAGAATTAGGCTTTAGAGTTCGAGATTCGAGTAAGGAGGCGCAATGGACACCAGATATGTTTTCGTAACTGGTGGGGTAGTCTCCTCATTGGGCAAAGGAATCGTAGCCGCATCGCTTGGAAGATTGCTTCGAGCACGCGGCATTAGAACCACAATTATCAAATTGGATCCATATTTGAATGTGGACCCAGGCACTATGAGTCCCTATCAACACGGCGAAGTGTTTGTCACCGAAGATGGGGCAGAAACCGATCTTGATTTAGGTCACTACGAAAGATTTATTAGCTTGGACTTGAGTCGGATGAATAACGTCACATCCGGTTCTATATATAAGACTGTGCTTGAAAAAGAAAGAAGAGGCGACTATCTGGGCGGAACTGTTCAGATGATTCCTCATGTCACAAACGAAATTAAAAACTTTATTCGCAAAGCAGCTATTGCTGCCAATGCTCAAGTGGCAATTGTCGAAATTGGTGGAACTGTGGGCGACATCGAGAGCCTCATTTTTCTAGAAGCAATTAGACAAATGAAGAAAGATACTGGTCGTGAAAACGTTTGTTATATCCACGCCACCATTATTCCTAATTTGAAAACTACTAACGAACTGAAAACCAAGCCCACTCAGCATAGTGTCGAATTGCTCAGAAGTCGCGGTATTCAACCCGATGTACTTGCTTGCCGAACGGAAAAGTCGCTTTCGCCATCTATTAAAGATAAGCTCGCTCTCTTCACTGACGTTGACTCTAAAGCAGTGATTGAGTGTAAAGACGTCAAACACTTGTACGAAATTCCTCTTATTTTGGAAAAAGAGGGACTTGCCGACAGAGTGCTTGAGCGTTTGAGAATGGAAAATGCCGTGCCCGATCTCGACGAATGGCGCGCCATGGTGGACAAAATCAAAAATCCTGCACGCACAGTCAAAATAGGCATAGTGGGCAAATATGTGATGCTTTCGGATGCTTATATATCGGTGGTTGAAGCACTCAAACATGCCGGTACCATCCACGATACCGCTATAGATATTAAATGGGTCCTATCTGAAGATATCGAGAAAAACGGTGCAGCCGAGTATCTCAAAGATGTTGATGGAATTCTTGTTCCAGGCGGCTTTGGCGACCGCGGTATCGAAGGTAAAGTAGAAGCAGCAAAATATGCTCGGGTAAACAAAATACCTTTCCTTGGGCTTTGTCTTGGAATGCAAATTGCAGTAATTGAATTTGCTCGCAACGTAGCAAATATGAAAGATGCACACTCAACTGAGTTTAATTCTTCCACTCCATTTCCAGTAATCGATTTGATGCCAGACCAGCACAACGTTGTGCTCAAGGGCGGCACTATGCGCCTTGGCAAATATCCTTGCAAAGTTCAACCTAAGAGCAAAGCTTTTGAGGTTTATAAGAGCGAAGAGATTTCAGAGCGTCATCGCCATCGATATGAAGTTAACAACGAATATCGCAAAGCTTTGAGCGAAAAGGGAATGGATTTTTCTGGCGTTTCGCCTGACGACAAATTAGTCGAAATGATGGAATTGAGAGATCATCCTTATTTTATTGCCTGTCAGTTCCACCCCGAATTGAAGTCGCGTCCCGACCGTCCTCACCCACTCTTTTTAGGATTTGTAAAAGCAGTAGTGGAGCATGTGGCAAAGTCTGTCGGTCATGTGAATTCGGCAAGCGTGGCAACTAAGTCTGCTCTTTAAGAGTTGACTGATCGAACTGTCTTTTTTATCGATGTTTTTTAGTTGACTTAATCAACTAATTTTTGATCTATCTGCGTCTTTGCGGAAGGCGCAAGTCCACTTCGTTGGGACCAGCATCGGGAATGAGTCCTGTTTTGCGAAAATAATAATAAATAGAGCCAACTAACAAAAAGGCCATAGCAGAGCCACCAAGCGTTTCGACTGGTCTGAAGATTTCAAAGCCAATTGTAGATTCTTTGGGATTGGCAGGATTGTATTTGACTTCGATTTTTTTGCCTTTAGAAAAGCGCATGGCCATTGGACCAATAATATAATCGAACACTGTAAGGTGAGGTCCCATTTCTTCAGTGTTGTAATAACAGTGTTCACCTAATTTGTATGAATATTTGATGTAAGACCAGTTCATAATGGTGGCAATAGTGTTAATTCTGTTCGATTCGAATTTGGTTATAGGCAGGCTATTAATGGCATTCTCCACCGTAGCTGTTATTTTTGGCCAGTTTTGTCCTTTCACAATCTTGTTGTACTCAGAGCCAAGCATAATGAAATAACAAATGCTTGTGACTAAACAAAAAAGAGTGAATGCTTGCATATCTATTTTTTACTATAGTCGGGTGGACGGCATAAAAACCAGGCACCGGAGTCATTTCCTTCTTTATATATGCCCAAAAGCATTTTGCCGCCTAAATATCTATCTGGTCTGAATTCACCTTTGCCCTGGGCTTTGTTCCATGGGGCATAATAGTCGAATCGCAAGATACCGCCATTAGGGTCACGCATAAACAACCCCGACGAAATAGTGCCTTCTTGACCCTGTGCATTTATCCATTTGCCTTTAACCATTACACCAGTAGATATGAGTGACACTCCGCGCAGCTCTACATCGCCAAAATTAGATAGCCATTTGCCGGTGGCGTCAAAAACCTTGGTACCACGCACCGCCAGATTTTGAGTGATTATTGGAATATTGTTGCTTAGATAACTTGGTTTAAAACCAGGTTTGCGCTTTAAATTCCATACTCCGTTGCTTGGACCTTCCCAGTATTTACCAAGCAAATCGGTGCCATTTGCCTGAAGTGCAAACTCTACATATCCATACATCGGGCGATTAGGCAAAAAATATTCGGCTTTTAAAATGCCACTACCAGCGGTGGGGGCGAATCTGCCCCAGGTGATTATGCCCTGGTTTGTGCCATTTTTCCAATTTCCAGTGACGATTAGTTTTCCTTCTGGATCTTTGCCTTCTACTTTTAGAGTGACATCGCCGTAGGGCGAGGACCAGACTCCAGATAAATCGACAATTTCAGATACAACTTGTTTTGCTAAACTCGGTGGCAATCCTTGCGGTTGCGCAATAGCAGGAGCAACGAAATTGGCAAACACAAGTAAGGCTATTAGCGCTTTTAGGATTGTGCGGTGAAAAAACATTTTTTACTCCTGTTGAGAGTCTTAATTTTAAGGTATTGAATTCCATGTAAGGGTTTGCCAAGAGGCGTTTTGAGAGGGATTTTTCGGTCAGCACATATAAATTTTTCCCATGCTATTAGAGGAACAGGCTTAGCGATTCCGATGCGGGGAGCAATTACAAGCTATGGACATAGTCTCATACCGTGGTGAAGGGGCCGGCGGCGGGGTTTCAAGCGCCCTGAAGGCAGCATTCGATAATTTTGGCGACTCTAAGAGCCGATGGTGGTTTCTACAGAATAACGACCTGTCTTATTTAAACGGCGATGCAAGAGTGCACCCTGTTTTTAATCTGGAAAATGACCTGGTTCAAGGTCACTATCGCTACTGCAATGAATTCATTTGGCCTTTGATGCATGATTTGCCTCAATTTGCAGTTTTTAAAGATGCAGATAGAAATTATTATCGTGAATTCAATCGCAAAATATCGCAGATACAGCTCGATGCAGGTATTGGCGGCAAAGATATTTTCATTCACGACTATCAATTTGCCATTTTGCCTGCTCTGCTTAAAAACAGCCAAATGAGCATTTTCTGGCATATTCCATGGCCTAAAAATGTGCCACATCACTTTAGTGAGCCCATTTCTGAGTTGGTGCTGGGCATGCTTTCATGCGCCAAAATTGGCTTTCATACAAATGAATATGCTCAAAATTTTATTCAATTTGTGCACGACTTCTTTCCCGAATATAGGGTTAACTGTGACGAACTTGTGATCAAAAATCGTAAAACCAAAAAGTTGACTCGCCTTCTTGTCCGCCCACTGGGGCTGGATCTTAAATTTTGGAAAGCGGCTGATGCCAAGCAAAATCTTTCTATAGAACTGCCTGATACACCAATAATTTTGTCGGTAGATCGCGCAGACTACACCAAAGGTATTATGCAACGCCTTGAAATGATCGATTATTTCTTTGGTGCAAGACCCGATTATTTAGGCAAACTTGCATTCGTTCAAATTTGTCAGCAAACAAGACCTGGTCTTAAAGCTTTTGACGACTATTGGCAAAATTGTAGAGATTACGCCTATGAAATCGAAGAGCGTTATGCAGTCTCAAACTGGAAGCCTCTTTACTGGCACACAAATCCCATAAGTCAGCAAGAATTGTCTGGATTATATAAGCGCGCTCAAGTGATGCTTGTAAATCCTGTGCGTGACGGTTTAAATTTAACCGCCAAAGAATATGTGGCTAGTTTAGATAGTCCTCATGATCAAAATCATAAATCTGGCCTACTTATGCTTTCGTCTGGAGCAGGTGTGTATGATGAGTTTGGAGACCAGGCTGTGGATGTCAATCCTAATTCATGCAAAGATGCTGCCGAAGCGTTAAATTATAGTCTTAAAATGCCGACTATTAATCGTAATAACAGAATCAATTTGATGAAGCAGCGACTGAAAACCAACTCACTTGAAAAATGGTGGCACGATTTTGAGCTCACAGGCTAGTTTAGGATAGGTTTTTGTGTTTAATCTCGAATCAAAGAAGTACGTGGTCGATACCCGTCCTATGTGTCAAGGAACGCAGTTCGTTCTCACTGATGCTGCGCATGCGCGACTTGTTTTAAAACACGGAAGTCATTTTTTAGTGATGGATGAGTCTGCTGCCATTCCGGATTGCAACACACTTGGATATGGCTATTATCGAAACGATACTAGATTCTTGAGTCAGTGGGAAATCAATATAGATGACGTTCCGCTCTCGCTTTTATCCAGTCGAACCGAAGACGGTTATGGCGGTTCTTTTTTATATACAAATCCGCAAACCCAAAATCTAGAACAGCAAAAACTGAGTATCCAGCGCGAAATCGTCTTGGGAGATTTGCTTTGGGAGCGCATTACATTTGAAAATTATGAAAATCATGCAGTTCGATTTCAATTCAATTTGAAATTCAAAGCAGATTTTGCCGACATGTTTGAAGTGCGTGGATTGAATCGCGATAAACGCGGCGAGCGCATGGTTCCTGTTTCAACACCGGATGGTCAGAGCGTTTTTCTAGCCTATAAAGGCATCGATGGCGTATTTATGGAAACGCATGTCGAGTTTCACGGACTGCGTCCATTGAGTGTTGAAGATGGCAATGTCAGTTTCGATATTCAAATCGCGCCAAAACAGACTGTCTATTTTGAAACATGCGTGAGCACAATTGTAGATTCGCATATCTGGCCAAAACAAAGCGAAGAAGTCGATTATCAAACAGCCAAAGAAATTTCTGACCAGCGTTTTTCTAAATGGAAGCAAGATTCGGTCATGATTGAGACAGACAACGATTTGTTCGATTTGTCTTTGAGTCGTGGATGGAGCGATATTTATATTCTTCGCCAGGCCACACCCAAAGGCTATGGACTTGCAGCTGGTGTTCCCTGGTACTGCGCCCTGTTTGGCAGAGACTCGGCTATCACTGCACTGCAGATGCTACCATTTGCCCCTATTCTTGCTCGTGAATGCATCGAAGTTATGGCTGCTTATCAGGGACAAGCTACAGATAGTTTTACAGAAGAATCTCCCGGACGTATTATGCACGAATTGCGATTGGGTGAATTGGCGCGCGCTAAAGCCATTCCGCACACTCCCTATTATGGAACGGCTGATGCTACGCAGTTATGGCTAATCTTATTTTGTCGTTATATAGACTGGTCGGGCGATTTGTTTTTTGCTCGCAACATGTGGTCAGCTGTTAAACAAGCAATTAAATGGCTCGATTTAATGAGTGCTGATACAGGTTACATAAGTTATATGCGCACCCATAATCAGGGTCTTGAAAATCAAGGCTGGAAAGATTCTGGCGATTCTGTTATGTACTCAGACGGACGCCTTGGTGAGCCACCTATAGCTCTGTGTGAAGTGCAATCTTATACTTATGCTGCTCGAATGGAAGTGGCTAAAATAGCCGAATACATTGGTCAAAAGCAAATTGCTCGCGAACAGCGCGAACGCGCAAGCGAGTTGAAGAAGGCTTTTCAAAAAGACTTCTGGATGGAAAAAGATAATTACTTGGCACTTGCTCTAGATCGCCATGGCAAACAAGTTGGCGCTATTTCTTCAAACCCGGGACATTGTC
Source organism: Candidatus Melainabacteria bacterium (assembly GCA_016699165.1). Classification (GTDB taxonomy): domain Bacteria; phylum Cyanobacteriota; class Vampirovibrionia; order Obscuribacterales; family Obscuribacteraceae; genus Aved-18. The sequence goes on from CP064963.1 coordinate 134,064, forward strand.
TTGCATCGGGTATTCTAGATGATGATAAGGCTCAAGCTGTGGCAGATAGATTAATGCAACCAGACATGCATACTGGTTGGGGTATCAGAACACTTGCCTCGTCCAGTATGAGTTACAATCCCATTAGCTACCACAATGGCTCTATTTGGCCGCACGACAATGCACTAATTGCCGAAGGTTTGCGTAAAATCGGCAGAGTAGATGCGGTGGTGACACTAACCAAAGAAATGTTTGCAGTGGCGCAAAGTCAAGCTGACTTTCGTTTGCCTGAGCTTTATTGCGGCTTCAAGCGTAAAAATGGCAGCGCACCAATTAGTTATCCTGTTTCCTGTTCGCCTCAAGCATGGGCGGCTGGCAGCATGTTTTCCTTGTTGCATTTGTGTTTAAATCTGCAAGCTGATGCCATGAACAAAAAACTGAGCATCATTGAGCCTTGCCTACCGGAGTGGCTTGAAAATGTGACAATAAAAGGTCTTTGCGTAGGGCAAGCCAAAGTAGATTTGAGCATAAGTGGTCAAATGAGTTTTTGTCGCGTGCTCAAAAAAGATGGACAAGTTAAAGTTGTAGTTGAAAGTTGAGAGTTTAGAATATGCGCATTGCTCAATTAGCACCACTGGTCGAAAGTGTTCCACCCAAAGGTTATGGTGGCACTGAGCTAGTAGTCAATTTACTTACCGAAGAGCTTGTTAAAAACGCTCACGATGTCACTTTATTCGCTACTGGCGATTCAATCACCAGTGCAAAGTTGGTGAGCATTATTCCAGAGGGGCTGCGTGCCAGTCAGGACAACTTTAGACACCGCTGGAACACATATGATGTGCGTAGTATTTTGACTCTGAAAAAAATGCAAGATCAGTTTGATATTATTCATAATCACATGGGCTTTATGGCACTGCCCTTCTTGAGTGAGTTTAAGACCCCAGTTGTGACCACCAATCATAATAATATTGTGCCGTATTGTCAGGATATTTATTTCGAATACGCCAATATGCCTTTTGTAGCAATCAGTCAAGCATATAAGAATTTGAATTTTCCAGACAAAATGAATTATGCCGAAGTCGTTTATAACGGCATTGATTTAGACGATTATGTCTTACCTAAGAATTTAAGAATTTCGCGTGACTATTTACTTTTCATCGGTCGAATTTCTAAAGCAAAAGGTACAGCTGATGCAATTGATATAGCCATTGAGCTTGGACTGCCAATCAAAGTCGCAGGCAAAGTCGATGCAACAGACATTTCATATTACGAAGAACATATTAAAGACAGACTCAAACATCCATTAGTCGATTATATTGGCGAAGCTACTAAAGACCAGAAAGCACAATTGTATGCCGGCGCAAAAGCTGTCGTGTATCCTATCGATTTTGACGAGCCATTTGGACTGGTTATGGCGGAGGCTTTGGCTATGGGCACACCTGTCATGGCATACGATCGCGGCTCTGTGTGCGAAATTATAAAAGACAAAGAAGTCGGTATCGTAGGTAATACCAAGCAAGAATTAATTGATAGATATCCGGAAATTGAACTTATTAGTGAAAAAGCTTGCATGAAGCGAGCAAAAGAAAATTTCAGCAAAGAAAGAATGGCTAAACACTATTTAGATGTTTTCCAGAAGCTGGTGGTAGGAAGTGGAACTAAACGCATTTACCAATTTACTAACTGAGACGCAAGTCTTCATCGGGTTCGACCGCGATGGAACACTTGTGCCTTATGCCGATCATCCAGATGAGGCTCTGTTAGACGAATGTGTAAAATTGCAACTTGAAAAATTATCTTTATTGCCCAATGTCACCGTTTCCATAATCAGTGCACGAAGCATCGCACAACTAGGGCGCGACATGTTGGGAAGCGCAGATAGAATGATTCTTGCCGGTAATTATGGACTTGAAATTAGTTTTCCTGATCACAGTGAATTTTTGCATCCAGACGCCATTCGTCTGAAGAAAACTTTGCGTAAATTAAAAGTAGAACTATTTAAAAAATTGCCGCAGCTTGGCTCTGTCATTATCGAAGATCATGGCTTATCCCTTTGTGTACATTATCATCGATGCGAAGGTCTGGAGCGTCGCGATATCATCACCGCAGTTAGTGCCTTTGCTAAACTGTATCCAGATCTTACTTTTATCAATTTACCGACCAGTTTTGAAATCATGCCTGCAAATAATTGGAATAAAGGCTCGGCTCTCGACATCATCGAGAGTAAAATAGGTTTTGACGACGAGCCCTGGAAGCTCCTTTATTTTGGCGATTCGGTCTCGGATGAGCCTGCTTTTCAATGGATTAATAATCGTGGCGGAATAAGTGTTAGAATCGGTGACGCAAAAGTGACTGAGTCTAGCTTGCAAATGAAGTCTTGCTCGGACTTGATAGGACTCCTCAACATGGCAATTAAATAAATGTCTAAAGAATCAGAACTAAAAGAATTTATTCTCAAGAAAGCACCACAATGTGTTCATCCAGCAGGTGGTATGCTCGCGCATCCGTTTGTGACGCCAAGTTTTGATGTTGAGCCTGGTGCTGATGATACAGCTGAAGTCTCCGAGCGCTCTACTGTTGGACACTACTTGCAAATGTACGATTGGGACGCGTGCTTCTTCAGTCAAGCAGCTCATAGATTGACTCTTGATACCAAAGAAAACATCGGCATGTCTGTCGTTAGAAATTTCTTGTCAATTATGGAGCCGGATGGTCACACGCCACGCACTGTAGCTCCTGAGCGTATTTGGGATGCCGGTGACCATTGCAAGCCATTCTTGGCTCAATCACTTGCTTATCAAAAGCGTATGTTTCCTGCATTAGATGTAGACAAAAAATTGCTTGCATCGCTTGATAAATATCTAGAATATTTCAAAACTCACAGAGGCGCTATTAACGGTCTATTTCACTGGCGCAATGTGCTTGAAAGTGGAGTGGACAATAATTACACTCTTCTTTATCCGCTTGAAGCTAGCAAAGATACAAACGAAAATGTAGGTGATTATCCAGATGCCCACTTAATTGCCACCGATATTTGTGGCTATATTTATGCTGAATATAAAGCGATGGAAGAGTTGTACACCGCCAATGGTGACAGGATATCGGCTGAAAAATATGAAAAAATGGCAACCGATCTCGCCTCAGCCATCGACCAGTATTTGTGGGTCGAAGAAATCGGCATGCACTGCAATTTTGACACCAAAACGGGGCGACATGTCACACTCAGAAGCTGGACTTCACTTGTGCCGGCCATAATGGGTGCATGTTCAAAAGAAAGAGTCAAGCAAGTAATCGAGCAGAATATGCTCAATCAAGATCATTTTTTGAGTCCATGTGGCATTTCTTCAGTCGCACTTTCGGAGCGTTTGTGCAACCAGGCTAAGCGCGGTTTGTATGGTCGCTATATCGTCTCCAACTGGCAGGGACCAATGTGGGTCATCCCTAATGCCATGGTTGTGCGTTGCTTAAAGCGTGAAGGTTACATGGATGGTGCTTGCGATATCTCGCGCCGTGTCACACACACTATGTTTGATGGAATTACAAAAACAGGCACGCTTTATGAAAATTATGACGCCTTGCACGGATACCCTCTTTGGGCACCGCAATTTATGAGCTGGAATATTCTTGCTTTAGAGCTTATTGAAATTCTTGCAAACTAAATAGAAATTTTTATTTGTTTAAAGCTTCGTAGCGTCGTTTGTCACGCTGGACTTGCTTGTTTTGCTTAAACGAGGGCGAGATTTTTCCGAGCAAATCAATCGCCTTATCGTACTCGTGTTTTTTAGCAAACACACCAGACTGTTTAAAATAAGCAGTATCTAAATCGTTTTGGGCATCTTTAGTGAGACTGCCCTTTTTCTCAATAGTTTCTAAAACCTGGATGCAACCTTCGAAGTTATGCTTGGTCAGTAGGTTTTTGGCAACTTTGGTGTCGTTGTGACTGGAGTAAAAATTCAACAAAAACTGAACAGTGAAAATGACAAGACAAATATAAAATATGTTCTTCGCCTGGTTCAATGTAAAATTGAATTTTTTCTTCTTACTGCTAAGCGCATCAAATTGCATAGTTGTTTTGGTCCAGTCTGCCATGACCATACCAGCTGTGCTTTCAGACTGTCTTTGTTGGCTCATTGGTGCAGCTGTAATTATATTACCTGTACCAGTAAAAGTTTTCCATTCTAGTGTTTCTTCTTTGGGCGGCTCGATGACTACTTTCTTGCCTTTGCACGCCGCTTCAATCTCACGCCACAACTCATCTGCGCTGCGCTGGCGATCGTCTGGATTTTTACTTAGAGCTTTTCCTATCACTCCAGACAGTGCCGGAGGGAAAGTAATTTCAGGCATAACCTCACCAATTGATGGAGGCTCTTTGTTTACGTGCATAAGCATAAGTGCCATCAAGTCATTGGCAAAAAATGGACGTTGACCTGTGAGCACTTCAAAAAAGACAATACCTAACGAATAAATATCTGAGCGATAATCAGTCTCAAGCCCTTTGCATTGCTCAGGACTCATATACGCCGGACTTCCGCACACTTTTCCTTCCATTGTCAAAGATGCTGACGAACTGCCAGCTTCAGACCACATTTTGGATACGCCAAAATCTACTACGCGCACCGTATTTGGTTTTATTAATTCAGGATCGTCTACTGGCGAATTGATATCAATAGACTGCATAACAATGTTATCTGGTTTAAGATCTCGGTGGATAACCCGGCATCGATGCGCTTCTCCAACGCCTGCACAAACCTGCTCCATAAAGGGCAGCGCTTCTTTGATTGTGAGAACACCACGCAAACGCAAAAGTTCGGCAAGAGAAGTTCCGGCCAAAAATTCAGTGACGATATAAGGCTGTCCATCAGGCATCAAGCCAAAGTCAAATAGACGAATGATATTCTTGTGATTGAGTGTACTTACCGCTTTTGCTTCGCGGTGAAAACGTTTGACCGATTCTAATTTGGAGCCAAGATGTTGGTGCAACATTTTGACAGCCATTTTTCTTCCAGTCGATTCTTGAATTGCTTTATATACAATCGCCATCGAGCCCTTGCCGACTTGATTTAAAATTCTATATTTTTCACCAACAAGCTTGCCTAAAAGGGGATCGTTTTCCACATGAACGAGTGTTCCGCCGTCGTTGGGACAGGAATCAAAATCTTCAAGGAAGTGGATATTGCACTCTAGGCAAAGCTTCATATCGAATTTCTCGTTAGTGTCTCGATTTCCTTCTGCCGGATTTTCCACCCTTATATTTCTTCAAAAGCTTCTGCGCTTCAGCAAAATGTTTCGAAGAGGATGGTACATTTTTCAACACTTCAGCTGCTTGACTGTTGTCGCCACTTGAAGCGTGGTGCTTAGCCAAAGCGATGTAAGCTTTGTCTAACTTGGATTCAAGATCGGCTGTCAGTCCTTCGTATTTATCGTTGTAATCTTGAAGTGTAGTTATTGCTTGTTTAATTTGTCCAGATTTCATCAGCTCGTCAACTTCTTGCGAAACTTTGGCATCGCGCTCAGAAACAGTCAATTCTTTCGTCTGACTGCCTGAGTTACCAAACATTCCACCGAACCAATTTTGAGTGAAGCCAAAATATCCCACAGCACCAATTACGACTACTAACAAACCACTTATTACATAAGATGGATTGATAGCAAACGAAGTTTGACGACTGCGCAAATTGCCTTTGTTGCGGGCAGCTTCAGCCTGAGCCTGGTAGGCAAGTTTGTTACTATTAATTTGCTCAAGCTCTTCGCGAGAAAATCCACCACCCGACGTATTTGCATTAGGATCTGCATAAGGTGCGTTTTGCGAAACTGGTGCTTGTTGCATGGCTTGTTGCTTGGCATAAGCTTCTTCCATGATTCGATTGACCACGTTGCGACTGTCTTGCCCCTGGTCAGATCCACCGTGCTGGATATTATCTAGATTTACGCTGCTCATGCTTTGCGACTGTTGTTCAAGCCGCTTGTTCATCTCAGCAATTTTTGCATTTATCGCATCTTGTCCAAACTTATCTGCAGATTGCCCTGTTTGGTCAGCTTGATAAGGGTCTGGGGCAAAAGGCGTCGATGGAATTCCACTGGCCGAGCTTCCAGGATTTGCACCACCTACCGCATTTATCGAATCTAATGATTTGGTGCCTGGAGCTGGAGTATCAGTTGCCATGCTTGCTGCAGCAAGCAATCTAGAGAGAGCATCAGATGTATGACTTGGTTTCTTTTCACCTCGCCCCATACCATCGAACGCTTTTGGTTCTTCTTGTACTGCTGGTCTTGGCTCTTCATCATCGCCCATAATCTCAGACAGTTTTGCAGCTACAGCACCAAAGCCGCCTTCTTTTTTAGCGGCACCAGACTCTACATTGTCTAGCCATTTGTCTACAGCATCTGCAATTTCGGTATTGGCTTCTCCAGCTGCATTTATTGCTTTCAGTCCTTTGAAATCACCAAGTCCAACTTGCTGAACATCAGGATTGGCTTTCATGGCAGATTCAGTAAACATGTCATCAACTGCCGAATTCAATGCATTACCAAGACTGCTCTTAGACGAACCAGGTGCTGCGGGCTCTTCCTCTTCATCGTCTTGCAGTGCGCCAAGCAATTGACCAAGAGCCGATGAACTTTTGGGCGGTTCCGCTTTTTTCTCTTCTTGTGAAGAACCTGACAATTTGGATTTTAATAGTGCACCAAGTTCGCTCAAATCACTATCGTCATCGTCTAATTTTAGAGGGCGCGAACTCGTTGATGGTGCTTGCACCATCGAGGAGTAGTCTGGGGCGGGAGAATTTTCTTCTTTCAAGCGTGCATCAAGCAAAGCATCAAGCATATCTTCTGCACTGCGCTCTTCTTGTGGTGGCGAAACAGGTTTTGTCGATATTGGAGCTGTAGGTATTTCAGTAGACTCGTCAGATAAAGGAGTTACATTCTTAAATGGATCATCTTCTTTCATTTTTGCTTCAAGCATCGCAGCCATGTTCTGCTCCGCTTGCACTTGCGCGTTTTGATCCATTTCGTCGTTTGATTTTGCCACAGAAGCAAAAGGATCTTCATCTTTGTCGAGTGGCGAACTTGGCAAACTTAAACTATCAGGAGATTTTGCTTCCGATTCGAAATCAGATACATGTTGGGTAAATGGATCATCATCCACTTCAAGCGGATTTAGAGGTGGACTGTTACTTGCCGCACTTGCTGTCTGTTCAACTTGAACAGCTTGTACAGGAGATACTTCCGGTGGTGCCTGGGTTGGGAATTGTGGCATCGGCGCTGGCGCCTGAGCCTGAGCCTGGGCTTGCATTTGTGCCATTATTTGCGGATCGGGCATGCCAGGATATGGAACTTGTGGATAACCAGTTCCTGACGGCACTCCATATGGTGGCACTTGTCCTTGCCATTGCATGTTAGGGTCGTAAGGCATTTGTGGATAACCAGGCGGATACATCGGAGGATAACCTGGCATAGGTGGATATTGATAACCTGGATAATATGGCACCTGTCCTGGTGGCATCTGTTGCATACCGGGTTGCATTCCGGGTTGCATTCCAGGCTGCATGCCAGGTTGTTGCATGTCAGGTTGCATACCTGGGGGATAGCCGGGCACTCCCTGCATTTGCTGCGATTGTGAAATGGGTGGTGCTTGCTCAACTGGCTGATCTGATTTAAGAACTTGCGCAGCAATATTTGAATACGAAGTCGTTGGAGATTGAGCCGCTTCTTGACCGCCTACCTTCACTCCCTGAGGCCATGCACCAGACTGAACTGGGGACGTTGGTTTGTCATGATCATCTTTTAGAGCATCTAGTTCATCATCCCAATTTAAATTTGAAAATCGTGCTTTGGCTTCTTGCAGTGTTTCTTCTTTAGCTACGATTCCATCAAGCTCTTTTCTATCTATGCCAACACCAGTTGGTTTCTGTTGGTTGGCTGCTTGTCCAGCTGCTGTACCAGTACCAGTACCAGTTCCAGGAGGCTTAGCCTGACCGGCAGCCGGTGCATTTGGTCTTGGTTGCGGTGCTCCAGAACCAGCGTTCTGAGGTGGTCTAGTATTAACTGCTCCAGGACCAAAAGCAGGTGAAGGTTTTTGTACGTTAGTTGATGAAGGCGAACCAGTAGATCCCTGAGTCGCAGATGCTCCAGGCTTGGGAGCGCCAGCTGCTCCAGGTGCTTGACCTGGAGGCCTTTGCATACTTTGTGACACCGGTCGTGGTGCGTTGGGATTTGGATTTAGATTCGGACCCGGGGCGCCTTGTGGTCGTGGTGCATTAGGATTAGGTCCAGGTCCAGGTCCAGGTCCAGAAGCACCTTGAGGTCTTGGAGCACCCTGAGGTGATTGACCAGGAGGTCTTTGCATATTCTGTGATACCGGACGTGGTGCATTAGGATTAGGATTAGGATTAGGATTAGGTCCAGGTCCAGAAGCGCCTTGGGGTCTTGGTGCACCCTGATTTTGTCCAGGGGCTTGGACTGCGGCACCTTGAGGTCTAGGCATGTTTTGAGAAGCAGTTTTGGCACCAGGGGCGGTTCCACCACCCGGACCAGCAATTGGTCCACCGGGAGGTTTGCTTTGAACTGGTGCTGGAGCGCCTTCCTTTCGAACCAAGCCGGCTAATTTACCCTGGCTGGCTGTCGGTGGTTGAGATTGTGGAGGTACGGCAGGTCTTGGACCTGATACAGCCTGACTAGCTTGATTAGGTCGATTAACCTGACTTTGTTGTCCAGGTTGAGCCGGTTGAGCAGGCCTTTGCATATTGCCTGAAGTTGGAGGTCTGTTCCCAACTGCACCAGGAGCGGTGCCTGGAGCGCCAGGAGGTCTTTGACCAGGAGCCGGAGCACCCGGTTTTTGCATGTTGCCTGTACTGGGTCTTGGTGCACCCGAATTTGTTGGAGCGCCAGGAGGTCTTTGACCAGGAGCCGGAGCACCCGGTTTTTGCATGTTGCCTGTACTGGGTCTTGGTGCACCCGAGTTTGTTGGAGCACTAGGAGGCTTAGCGGGTCCGCCTGCAGGAGGTGCGCCCTGAGGTCGCTGAGCCGGAGCTTGACCTTGAGGAGGAGCCGGTTTCGCTCCCTGCGCGGCTTGTGGTGAATTGGTACTTGAACCAGATGGAGCGGGTCCGGCTGGTCCAGCCGGAGCGGGTGTCGCCGGTTTGGATTCTGGTTGAGATTCTTTGTTGGAATCCACTGCTTGCTCTCCTTCTAACTGTGCCAAGTAAACCGCCAAATCGTCCTCTGGACCTTTTGCGAAATTGCCCACCGCTATGGGTGGTGATTCACTGGTCAATCGTTCTTGCGGCAAAAAATCTTGTTCTTGGATGGATCGTTCATCCATAAAAATTCTCTTTGTGTGTTCACTTGTGACGAAGCTTGAGTTTTTGCATGCCGCTTCAAACTCACTCCAAAATTGACGAAGCGAATCCTGTCTTTCTTCAGGTAATTTGCTAAGTGCTTTGGCTATAACATTTTCAAGCGCTTCTGGATAAACAATGTCTTTGCGAATCTCTCCCATCAAGGGGGCAGGTTCGGTAACTGTTTTATACATCAGTTTCATCAAATCTGGTGCCACAAACGGTCGGCGACCAGTAAGCATTTCAAAGCAAAGAACAGCCACTGAATAGAGGTCACTACGAAAATCTAATTCGAATCCCTGACACTGCTCGGGACTCATATATGCCGGCGAGCCTGCAACTGTTTTGGTCTTACCTGGACGAGCTTTTGAAGCTGCAATCTCAGCAGGTGTTTCGGCAATCCCAAAGTCAAGCACTTTGACATAATCGCCCTGACTTTCATTTTCTTCAAGCACGACGTTTTCAGGTTTCATATCACGGTGAATAAGACCTTGATCGTGAGCGTGAATAAGAGCGTCGACCACTTGTTTGGTTATGCTCACAACGCGCTTGATTGTAAGTGCGCCTTTTTGTTTGAGCAGAGCAGCTAAAGTGATGCCCTCCAAATAATCCATGACGAGATAAGGCTGACCGTCATCGGTTATGCCTGATTCCCAAACAGTAATGATGTGTGGATGTCTTAGTTTTTCTGCCGCTTTTAATTCGCGCAGCAATCGCTCTAACGAATTGCCATCTACACCAAGATAACTGTGAATAACTTTGACCGCGATATCGCCGCCCATCATCAGGCGCGTCGCTTTGTAGACGATACCGCTTGAGCCCTTGCCGATGATAGATTCAACAACGTATCGGTTGTTAATGAGCGCGCCAACCAACGGGTCTTTGCCTACAGGTTCAAGTTTGGCCTTATCGTTGGGGCACAACTCTTCCTGATCTTCGAAGTACTGATTGCATCTAAGGCAAAGTTTCATGCGAGTTTTTAAAAAACCACCTCAAGCGCCCTGGAATTCAAAATTCCAGTAACTCCATACTTCTTACCCATGAATATCTAAATAAACAATCAATACTTTTATCGGCAGGTTGGCTGTAATGAAAGGATGCCCAGAAGACCTGCGCAGATAGATTAAATGGGCGGTCTTGACATTCTTAGCAAATATTAATTTTTTGATTTAATCGAGTTTCGAATACCAATCACCAGGGTGTCGGTTGCAAAGTCCGGCAAGCTCCAGCATCGTTAATGTGGCTGATAATTCGCCCCCTTCCATTCCGGTTTGCTGAGCCAAAAAATCGAAATGAATAGGCTCTCTGTTCAAAAGATCGTAGATTTCTTTCTCGCGACCAAACAACTCGATGATGGTCGGAATTTCAGCAGTGTTCGGATTAGATTTCGAAATCCAATTTAGGTCTTTGAGAATGTCTTTCCAATCAATCAAAATTTGAGCCTTCGCATCGGCAATCAGTCTATGAGTGCCTCTGCTCATCTCGTTATCTATGCGACCTGGCAGTGCAAAAGTTGCTCTATTCTGCTCAAAAGCCAAGCGACAAGTGATGTTGGCTCCTGATTCTTCTCCTGCTTCAATTACGATAGTGGCGTGGCTAAGCCCGCTCACAATGCGGTTTCTGGCTGGAAACATCCATTTTTCGGGAGTCGTGCCTGGATAATATTCAGAAATGACAGCTCCAGAGCCATCCTCAGATAGTTTTTTGTATAAATTTTTATTGGAGCTTGGATAACAGATGTCTATTCCGCATCCAAGGACGGCGATTGTTTTTGCGTTATTTTCAATTGCTCCCCAATGAGCAAAAGAGTCGACTCCTAGTGCCATGCCGCTCACAATAGTTGCTCCCAGCAAAGAAAGATTTTTGGAAATTTCCTTGGCGTATTGCTGACCATAAGCCGACGGCTTTCTGGTGCCAACAATCGACACGCAGTGGGCAAAATCGAGCGGAGTCAATTTGCCCTTCATATATAGGACCAAAGGTGGATCGGCGATGTCACGCAAAAGATACGGATAAAGCGGATGACAGTAAGGAAGGGCGGTCACGCCTTTCTGGAACAACTCTGCCATATAAACTTCTGGGTTGACTATTTTTCGTTGCTGCTCAAAAGCACTCAACTGCTCTTTTGACAGTCCGCGTATTTCGGGTAATTCGCTCGAAGGTAAATTCCATACTTCTTTTAAACTGCCAAATAACTCATAGAGTATCTTGACCCGAGCGATTCCAAGTCCTGTGCCGGACAGCTTATCGAAGGCGACCCAGTAAGCGGTCTCTTCATCGTCATATGCATCATTTTCGAATTGAGTAAAATAGTCAGTCATAAAATTACCCCTGAACGCTTTAAAATAATACCGGCTTTCATCGGGTTTTTGACGTATGAGAAAATGCATTCAGACAAGCACTTGCCTGTTTGTAGTGATAGCATTAAACCTATGGGGTCAATCATTTTGCAAAAATATCTTAGATATTTGAAAATCGCAGCATCTTGCTTGGTTTTCGCCATGCCATCATTTGCTGCAGATCAAGCATCCATGAGCAAATTAAGCAAGGCGGAGAAAGATTTCTTCTTTCAGACTTATGAAACCCAACCACTCAAAGACCGTGTAGAACGTCTTGAAAAGCGAGTTTTAGGCTCACCTGGCACTGGCGAGATAGACCAGCGTCTCACTCAAGTGTTGCAAGCAATCGGTGGTTCGCAAGAGCAAGACATGCAATTGGAAAACACCAGTCAGCCTCAAAGTGCTGGTACCGAATCTAATACCATGCTTCCATCTGTTCGCGCTGATGATAATAATGATAATCAGGATAACGCTCTGACTGCAAGAGATACTGAAATCAGAAATCTTTTAGCCGAAGGTGTCAGTCTCTGGCGCAATAAAAATCTGCAAGAAGCAATTGAAAAATTTGAGCAAGTAATAAGACTCGATGCAAACAACGCCGAAGCCTACTTTAGTATGGGCGTGGTTAGCGAATCTAAAGGTGATTTGAAAAGAGCGACCGCTTACTATGCGCGCGCACAAGAACTCGATCCCAAAAAGAAAGAGTACAAGCAAGCCTCTGCACTTGTCGTTAAAAAGTTAGCGACTGTCGAAGGTCCTGAGCTTGATAAAGAGTCGCAAGAATTGCTCGATGATGCAAATGACGCTTTCAAAAACAAAGAATATCTAAGCGCGCTCGATTTATTCAAAAGACTGGAATCCAAAAATCCTAAAGTAGCAGCTTATAAGTACAACATAGGAACGCTCTATCTTTTAGTCAAAAATCCTTTTCAGGCACTCGACTACTACAAGCAAGCGCTAAAGCTGAAACCTGATGAAGTCAAATATCAAAACGCATATCAGCGTGTTTTGGCGATGAATAAACAAAACGGCAATATAAACGATAACTTGCCTCAGCAAAGACAATCTTCGCCGCCTCCTGCACAGAAGCCAATATTGAGCGGATGGAACGGTGGTCCCGGGCAAGTGCAACAGAATCAACAAATGCAGCAACAACAGCCACAACAGCAAATGCAGCAAAACCAGTTTCAGCCGCAAGGACAACAACAGTTCCAACCAATGGGGCAACAGATGCCACTGCAACAACAGCAACAACAATTTCAACCTCAAGGACAGCAACAACAGTTTCAGCCGATGGGGCAGCAAATGGCTCAAATGCCACCACAACAACAGCAGCAATTTAATCCTAATTCAATGAATCAAAGCTCGCTCAATCCCCAAAATTATCAAAATCAGATAGTACCGGGGATGGTGAATCAAAATCAAAATAAGCCTAACTCAAATTTGGGACCGATGCAGAATCAAAACAGACCAAACTTAGACAAGAATGGTTTTGTTAAGCCACCACATATGGGGCAACCATACAAAGGACCTGGTCAACAATCTCAAACTCCAATGAGTAAAAAGTCTTCTGCTCCTGGATCTGGCATCCTCTTTGGAATTGGTATAGAAGCAAAGGCACCCTTTCCTGGTGCTGGACTTGAAGTGGTTGCTATCATGAACGGTTCACGTGCTCAAAAGGCAGGTATCTTGCCACAAGACAGCATTATGGCAGTCGATGGCATTTCAGTTCAAAGTGTTGATGAAGCCAATAAGATCCTGACTAAAAAGAATGGTGGTCAGCCAATCACCATCATTTTGAAACGCGGAGATAGAATTGGACAATTGGGAATTTAAATCCGTTGGATAATTCAAACTTAGACAGTGTTGCTTACCTTTTATCTACTAAGAAGATTTATACAAAAGTATGATTGATTTTTCCTCAATCATAGCCTAAAGAACGATGTTTGCCTTTGGCAATTCGTAGAAAATGGTGCAAATAGGTTTGTACGAGGCGACTTTAAAAATGTTTTTCAAAAGGAGAAATCCTGTACAAGAACGTCTTTTTCGGATGAAACAACAAACTCTAGAACGCGAAAATTCAGAACACGCAGACTTTCTCAACCAGTTTGAAGATAATCATCGCAACCACATTAAGCAAACTGAGCACCATGGTGCCCAGTACTGGCAATATTATTATTCTGGAGAGTCACCCATAGCTATTCTTCGAAATCAGCCAGTAATGGAACATAGTTTCGGGACTGTTGAAGAGAATCAGGCAATAAAAGAGCATATGCTGAGTTCTGCGTTTGTAAATTCAAACTATGGTTTGGATGAAGCTGAGTCGAAGCGAAAATGGCTTGCCGAAATGTATTTGGCAGAATCAGCTTTCAAGCAACAGGATCAAAAAGAAGCCGCGGTTCATTTGCGAAATGCTTTAGAGAAGACACGAAGCTGGGAACACGTAGATGAGTGCACTTATAAAACATTAGTACTTTATGCTGCAGCAATGTCAGCACTTGGCAAATTCGACCAGGCACAAGAGTTGCATCAAAGAGCTACTGATGTCTTTACACAAATACAACGAGAAAGAAAACTAATAGTGAAATGAAATTTTTAACGCACCACTACAAAATGTCTAGATATTTAACCGTAGCACTATCTTGCGCAATATTCCTAGCTGGCATTGCAAAAGCGGCAGATAGCTCTGATTCGTCAGCCTCTAACACTCTGGAAAAGGGCGGCTGCCTGCATTGTCACTCTCTTGATGGAAAAGGTGGTTTAATTGGACCTCCTTTTGACAATATCGCAAAGTTCAGAAGTAAAAATTTTATTGTTAATAGGCTGACAAAGAAAGCACCCGTCCCTAAAAATTATCCCAAAAATTATCCAGATCCAAGGGATTTGATGAATCATGTCCGAGTCGATAAAGTCACGGCACAGAAGTTAGCTGATTATTTGATAAATCACAAAAGCGCTTCTGAATTATCTGTAAAAGGACATGGCGGGATCAATAAAGATGAGGTTCCGGCTGGCTTTAGTTTTAAACCTCTTCCAGTGACACAAAGCAGTCGCCAAGGCATGGCTTTGTATAGAGATAAAGGTTGCGCCGCTTGTCATTCAATAGGACATATAGGCGGCCGTTTTGGACCCGCCCTTGATGGAGTAGGAGCAAAACGCAGCCGCAAGTTCATAGAAAATAGAATAAGCTCTGGTGCAATAGTCTCTTATGGCGGAAAAGAGTATCAGCCGTCAGCATATAATATGCCACCATCCACACTGTCACAAAAACAAATTCGTCAACTTACCGATTTCCTTCTAACCATTCCCAAATGATTTTTGATCTCATCATCCTATAGACGGAGGCGAGAGGTTGTCTTAGTTTTGTAGTCTATAACTAACAAAGCTAATAAGCGGATCGAGAAGGCGAGCATTCATTGACGTAGATGTCCTTGCTCATTTCTATTTAAATTGAGGAGAAATCATGATTTTTGACAATAGAATTGAAGCTGGAAAACTTTTAGCAAATCGAGTAGACCAATTCCTTAAAATGGAACTGCCAAATGAAAAAAACAATGTTGTCGTGATAGGACTACCGCGAGGCGGCGTGCAAGTGGCTCTTGAAGTTGCTCGAAAATTAGCTTGTCCACTCGACATTCTAGTGTCAAAAAAGTTGAATTTTCCCGATAAACCCGACCTTGTTGTCGGTGCGGTGTCTTCAGATGGTGTCATGGTTTTAAATACTGAATTGCCCACCAATCGTGTTTGGAAGCGATATGTTGAAAACCAAAAGAAGGAACTTTCAAAACAGACCAGAGAGGCTGAAAGCTGCATTTATAAATTTGCAAATCGCAAGCCCAGCTCGCTAGAAAATAAAATAGTGATAGTAGTTGATGATGGTCTTGATACAGGAATGACTGCCACCGCAGCTCTTAGAACTGTTCGTCAACGTGGTGCCAAAATGGTTTATTTAGCTGTGCCTATCATGAGTGAAGAAAGCATTGACTTTATGAATTTGCATTATGATGGCGTAATAACAGTTTCAGTCTCGGAATATTTAGTCTCAGTAGACAAACACTATGTTGATTTCAGCAAAACAACTGAAGACGCAGTGTTAGACGCAATGCGTGAGAGTCTAAGTTTTGTAGCTTAAATGCTTATTTCAAAGAGTTTTTTCTATAACATCGCCGATTTTTTCTTTCTGATTTAAAGACTTACAGGCTAGGTCTGAGACAAGTTTGTGCAGTGCATTCATAATCTTTTTCTCTGAAGTTTCACCGGTACCAATGTTTTTAAGTTGGTCCACTGAATGCGCGCGTCCAAAGTGTACTGTCACTTGCACCGGTCTTAACAGCCAGTCACCGGGAGGCAAAGCTAGTCCTGTGTTTTCTAAATAGACTGGAATGACTTGAACCGGTTTGTGATTCAACAATAATCCGATTCCACCTTTAAAATCTTGAATCTCTCCACTAAGAGTTCTGCGCCCTTCAGGAAACCAAACTAGATTGCGCTTGTTGTCAAGTGCGCCCGCGCCTAAAGACAAACTAGAAGATAGAGCATGTTCTGCGTCAATTGGAATTACTCTTGCCAGGCGGCTTCCCAATCGAGCTAGTGGATTGGCAAATGCAATTCCGACCCAGCCAGCCCACTGACTATTTAAAAGCTGGGCAAGAGGCAACGCGGCTGCAAGTACAAATGGATCTAGATAACTTGCATGATTTGGTATAAAAACATATTGGGCATTGGGTGAAATATTCTCCAAGCCTTCTACTTTCAGCCGGAATAAAAGGCGCATGAGCAGCCGATTGAATTTTTGCAGACAGAACTGAGTCGCGGTCATAAATGGGTTCAAAGGTAAAAGCCATTTCTTTTGTTCTTCACTTAGACATTTCTGCCAGTGCAAAAAAGGATCGATTGCAAATGAATTATTTTGATCGCTCCTTACCACGGCTTTTAAAAGGTCGCGCAGCGTCATAATTTTAGCTATCGATTCTTCATCCAGCTCTACACCGGCCTGGTCTCGAATGTCGAGGCTGATTTCAAGCCATTCTAAAGAATCAATTCCAAGATCAAGTTGTATATTGGCATCAAGCGATAACTGTTTAACATGTAAGCGAGAATTCAAATATTTCATTACTATTTTTGCAGCAGAATTGCTCATTAACTCTTTGTCTTGTGCTGAAAGATTCTGCCACCACTGTTCTGAGGATACTTCCAGACGTTCGTTTGCTGTGAAAGAATCATAAAGAGCGGCCAGTTTATGTCTTTTGATTTTTCCCATGGCAGTGCGAGGAAGAATAGCAGAAGAGATGACATAACCGGAAAGACGTTTATAAGTGGGAAGTTGAAGAGAACCTCTGTCGACTGCATCATGAATGGCCGCATCCACACTATGTAAATTTGCCGCTTGAATTTTTGCAACGTCAGGCAGTATTACTGCAACCAGTCTACCTTTGCGCAAAAGTATGCCGATTTCTTTTATAAACGGGTCCCTTTGATAACATTCTTCCAGCCATTCGGGATCTATTTTTTTGCCTGTTTCAACTACGATTAGTGATGAGAGTCGCCCGACAACTGTTAAATAGCCATTCTTTAAGAAACCGGTGTCACCTGTTTTGAACCAACCATCTTTAGTAAAACTATTTTCAGTCACTGCGGGTAAATTCAAATATCCTGAAAATACACCTGGTCCTTTAACTTGAATTTCATCATCTTCAATTCTTATATTTGTGCCTGAAAGGGGTTTGCCCACAGAGAAAAAATTTCCATCACCCGGAAGTAGCATAGATACAAGAGGAGACGTTTCAGACAACCCGTAGCCGATTGCCATTTGCCATCCTATTCCTTCGAGTTTTCTTATCAGTTCGCCCTTAATAGAGGCTCCGCCAGAGGTTATTAAACGCAAATCTTTGCCGACTTCTTGATGTATCGGCCAGAGAATTGTTTTTCCCAGTCTTAATCTTGTATATTTGAAAATCGCCTCGCTTAAGAAGAATAGAGGCTTCATAACCGCGGCTGTTCCTTTTAAGGATTGAACTCGATCGTAGATTGCTTTGTATAGCGCTTCATAAAGTCGTGGCACTCCGACAATAATATTGATCCTTCCTTCTTTTATAGATTGAAGAAGACGCGGACCTGTAAGTGCATAAGGTAAAACGATAGTGCATCCCTGAGAAAGAGGAAGAAGTATTCCTGTGACAAAAGGATAAATATGATGCATGGGCAATGGCAGAAGGAATCTGTCAGTTTTTTTCAGTATATCGGCTTGTACTAAGGAATCAATTTGATAGACAAGATTTCGATGGCTCAACGGTACGCCTTTAGGTATTCCGGTAGTGCCTGATGTATAAAACATAACAGCGATATCAGCTGGCTCTAAAGGGGGTGTAGAAATTGTTTCATTGGACAACAGATTTTTCCAGGATAATTCACCCTCTGGAGCATCGAGCAGAAACACTTGATTCGGCAAAACATGGTCATGTTTTTTCAACCGGCTAAGATTCTCTTGGACAGTGAATATAACTTTGGGATGGATGTTATTCAGTATCGCATTTAGTGCTTCTTCGTCGCATTGAATATCAATAGGTACAACAATCGCACCGACTCTTATTATGGCTAAGCAAGCAATTATCCATTCAGGTCTATTATTTGCGTATAATAGAATATAATCGCCCTTGCCAATTCCTCTTTTGAATAAGCCGGAAGCTATTTGCTCTACCAGCTCATAAAGTTCGCCAAAGCTAATAGAAGTAACTTCAGTCTCTTTGAATGCACTCACAGCAACATTATGACCGTCCCGACGCTTGCAACGGAAGATCAGATCCTGAAGTGTAGTGAGTTTTTCCAATTCATTGTTATTTGCATTCATTTAGTAACCGGTTTGCTATTGCCCTCTTATAGTGCATCTTGTCTTACCGGAGAGTCAAAAGCATCCCCCTCAGGGATGACCAGCGCAAAATGAGCCTTTTAGTGAATTCCAGTCTTTTCTGGTTTTGAGCTTGATTGCTGGTGGAATACTGGTCCAGGGTGGGTGATATCAAATGCAAATGAAAAGTTATCTTTATACCGTTCTGCTCTTGCTAGTTTTGACTTTTGACCAACAGGTTATAGCTTTGGACACCAAACAGGTCGACAAGCAATTAACTTCGATGCTTCAAAAGATATCTAACTATAGTCAAAATCAAGCAGATGACTATGAAAAGCTCGAAGCAACTAACGACGAGATACTCAAACTTCTAAAGAAAAGTTCAGTCGAGCCTCAGATGATGAAGGCACCATTGAAAGAAGCAACTGCAAATGGACTTAGTGCCTTTGTTTCTGATGACAAAAAATTGCGCTGCTATTGTTGGGATACACTGACTGGTGGCACAATGCATTTCTTTTATTCTCTGATTGCTTATGATATTGGTAATAACAAAATCAAATGCAATGTTTTAAATCCATCGAACAAAAATCCTGAAGGAGAAGATCCAGGTTCCTGCATTGAAGGCGTTGATACCATCAAAACCACTGATGGAAAGACTGTTTATCTAGTGCGCGATCTCTTCATTGGATCTGGAATGATTCATGGAAGATCAATTACTGCGTACATATTAGCGAACGGAAAATTGATTGAGTATCCATTTTTTCAAACTAGTAAGAAATTGCTCAAATCAATAAATTTTGGGTTTGGGGAATATTCTGACGAAGCAGAAATCAAGCTTTCATCGGATAAGAAAACATTGAAAATCCCGGTCATTAAAAAATCAGAAGATGATACTGGTCCGGCAACTGGAAAATATTTGAATTACGTGTTTAACGGAACTAGGTTCGTGTTTAAAAAGTGAAATCGAATCATTCCATCAAATCTTTCAAAATCCATTCAAACATCGCACGCGGTTCTTCAGTTGACGAAAGCATGTCAGTTATTTTTTCGGAATATCCAATCGGTCTCTTGCGCTCGATAAAAGTTAGATGATCGATATTATCTAAAAGGCGAGCTTTACCGGCGTTTGTGTTGAGTTTGATAAGGGTGAGATCATTCATCTTGTTGATGTCCGGTCGTGCGGCGAACTCGTTTGTAAGAAGCAAGCTGCTTGCAATGGGACTGATACCATCATTGAGTGGATAAATAATATCGTTTGCAGGAGAGGTTTTAGGAACAGACTTGGCGATGAGATCGTTTAAAAAGCGCAGTGCCGGATGTTCTCTGTCCAAGTGCATCGGCAATGTTGTCTTGAAGAACGAATAGGGAGTGGTAATGAATTTGCGTATGACGCCATGTTCGCGCGGAGCATATTGATTATGCAAGTAACCGGCATAAACAAAGAACTTGTGGTCAATGGCTTTTTGTTTTTGATCAGTTACAGTAACGAGTGGTGTTTTTTCCTTGCGCGATTTTTTTTGTGGTGGCATTTGCCCGTCGGAGTTATCCCAGGCAAAATCGCGTTGCAGATTTTTGTGACGAGCAAAGTAGATACTATAACCAAGTAAATGGTCGATTTTGCTCAAAGGAGAAGGATATCTCTTCTTCATCGTTTGCCGCATCCAGTCTGCGCAAAACAAAGGCGAGCCACGAAAGAAAGAGCCAAGTGTGATAACTCTTGAAACTAAGTTATTGACAGAAGGATCTTTCATCGAGTTTCGAACAACAGTGCCTGCAAGACTTATGGCGACAATCGTCACATCACCTGATGGAAAGTGATTGCGCAGCGAAGTTCTAAACTCATCTGTAATTTCTGTAAGCGATAAGCTCGTGTTGAACCTGCTCAAATAGATTTTGTATTGCTTTTGAAAATCTGGCTTCTCGCAAAGGTATTCGCCTAGTTCCTTCCAGCGAAACATAGGATGGTATTCTCCAAGCAATCCGTGCACAAATAGCAAGGGTTTTCTGTCGCCAATGGGACTTTCGTCATACTGATAAATTTCAACTTTTCTGGGGGCCGACTTTATTTTGTTTTTGGGTAAAAGTTCGATCGAAGTTGAGTCGACTGAATCGCTGGCGAAGCAGTTCTGACTTGAAGATGCAGACACTAATACTGCAAGTAATGAAGGCAGAATTAGACGAGTCAGTGTTGGATGCATTGCCATATTGTACGCCCATTTTGACCTTTGTGATCTTTTCTGCGTGCTATGATGAAAATACCCGCACCGGAGTAAGCCTTTGACATTATGCCCTATCGCGCTAGCGGTCCACTGTGTGGGCTGCCCGCTGGTCAAATTTTGTCCAGCTAAAACAATTATTGGTGATTTCAACAAGTATGCACCAGATACGCCACCAGAGTCTGTGGTCGAAGGAATGCCACCAGAAGAGACCAACAAGACTGACTCGCCTCAATAGATGCAAGCATCATTTTTTTCTGACATCCAGATCTTCGCGTAAGCTCACGGTGAGTATGTCTCCTTGATTTAATTCAAGCTCTTTTCCGCTCGTAGTCATTCCTTGAATTAAAAAGCCTCCAGGAAGTCCACGACCGACTCCCATTATGAAGCCTTGTTTTTTCGTGTACTGTTCGTCTTCTTCTACTGGTCTGCCAGCGGCAAAATTTTTGTTGACACTTCCAACTGCGCCCGAAACCAACGCACTAGTGACGATACCAACTGGACCAGTCACAAGGCCTGCTGTTCCAATTGCAAGGTCTAGTGCCGCGTACTTTCCTACTGCGTATTTGACTACATACTCACCGTTTTTATTAGCTACAAGTTGAGCTTTGGTCTTTTTGATCTGGTCGATACGAGACTTTTCTGAGGGAACTGCATCTATTTTGATGAGAGAACCAAGAGAGTCGACGATGCCGCTGAAATTAAAACCAATGCGACCTTGCGCATCGAGAAAGTTTTTGCCTGGCTTATAAGACTTAATGGTCTTTCGGCTTTGGCTTACAGCGCTGATTATGCCAAGAACTGGTTGTCCTGCAGGTGCTATGAGTTCAGAGCCTGCGCGCATCTCATCTACAAGTCTAGTGGAAATTGGCTCGCCAATTTTTGCCGACTCACTGCTTAGAGGCTGTTCAAGACGCACTTTGAATTGACTGCCCTTTAGTACTTTGTAATTGCCAAGTTCGTCTTGCTGCACTTGCCAGACCAATGGCGCCGGAACTTCAGTAGCAGAAGCAGCCACTTCCTGTGCCCCGGGAACTGGGACGGGAGATGCTTGAACAACTGGAGCTGCTTGCGGCTGGCAAAATGCATTGGGCATGCAAAGAATTGCAAGGAGCAATAGCTGAAGGCAAAGTTTTTTGCTATGAGTAAACGCCATGGTTTAAAAGATTAGACGCGAGCAGTAGTTAATTGCAGTGCCTTGATACGTTCGTTCAAACTTTTAGACTCAGCTGGTGTCTCTTCAATTACGCGCTTGATATTGTATACGGTGTCACGCTCTACTGGCACAAAACCAGAGCGCAGAATGTGACTTTCCATTTTTTCTTTAGCCAATTGCAAAGGCGTTTTGGCGCCAGCTGCGTGAGTGATTTTTTCTTCTAAAATGGTTCCGTCCATATCGTCTGCACCAAACGAAAGCGCTGTTTGAGCCAGTTCTTCACCTAGCTGAATCCAGTAAGCTTTGATATGTGGAAAATTATCCAAGAACAAACGCGAGATGGCGATGTCGCGAAGCAGATCGTTGTAGTCTGGTTCGTGAATCTCGCCTGGTTTAATGGTGGTGCCTTCGTAATAGCATTTAAGTGGAATAAAGCACATGAAACCACCGGTCTTATCTTGCTGTTCGCGCAGTTGATTGATGTGGTCAACTTTGTGTTCGATTTTTTCACCGATGCCAGTGAGCATAGTGGCAGTTGATTTCAAACCAAGTTTGTGGGCGATTCCGTGAATTCCAAGCCAGGTTGCAGCAGGAGTTTTTTTGACGTGCATATTTTCGCGCACGCTCTCATCAAATATTTCAGCACCGCCACCAGGCATCGAGCCAAGTCCTGCGTCAATCAAACGCTTGAGGCAATCTTCATAAGTTATGCCTTCTAGATTGGCAAGATACTCGATTTCTACCGCGGTCATTGCTTTGACATGAACGTGGGGAAATTCTTTTTTGAATGCGCGAATAACTTCTTCGTAAAAATTGAGGTCGCAAGCAGGATTCAATCCGCCTACCATGTGGATTTCGCTAATACCAAGGCTGACACCATAGCGGGCATTGTCCAGAACTTGATCAACAGTCCATGTATAACTATTGTTTTCTGGATTGGCGTAAGAACAGAATCTGCATGTCTCGACACAAAAATTAGTCGGATTCAAGTGCATGTTGTGAATGTAATAAACATACTTTTCTTGACCGGCCCCAGCACGCTTTTCGCGCACTCCGTTTGCCAGCGCACCGATTTCGGCCAAGTCGTCATGTTTATAAAGACGAATGGCGTCTTCGCTCGACAATCTTTCACCGGATTTAACTTTCTCGACAATATCGCTTATAGACATCGAATTGTTGGCTCCCTTGCCCTTGATACGGGGCGACGCACAGCCAGCATTTTATCATGTCTCTAGGGGTGCGAATCGGTCCAATAGGCAGCTTGGCTCTGATTGTCGTTCACACGTTGCTCGAGAGTGTCAATTAAATCGTTCAAATAGCGTTTGTTACAAGAAGCTACAGAATGATCTACAGCTGAATCTTCGACTATTTCCAACGCTTCACTTTGTACTTCGAAATTGATTGTTTTGCTTGAAAGACCGTTTGAATCCAGGTAATGGTCGAGCACTTTGGCTCTATCCATTTCATAATCACCTTCGAGCTGATTTCCCGAAATCCAGGAGGAGAAGTCATTTGCGCCAGATGAGCCGTTAGAGCCGGATACACGCATTTCTAAGCTTTTGTCGTTGTCGAAAAATGGGTCTGCGTCTTTGCTGAAAGCAAGAAAGGCTTCGTCCATGTCGGGCATGGGGTCATGGATTTCGTAGTTGCCTGAGTTGCTCAGTCTTACTCTGATTTCTTCTTGGTCCATAACTGGTTTGCTGTCTTTGACCGAGTTGCCTTTAAGCCATTCCTGAGTGGAGCGTTTCTGGCGCTGACGGTCAATGATTGTGCCTTTTGCAAATCGGGCTTCTACTAATTTAGATTTGGTTTCTTGCAGTACTTCCAGGTTGTCTTCCAGTATGGCAGCCATCTCTTGGGTGTTGTTGGCATGACTTTGTGCGCTTGCGCTGTTTTTAGCCTGAAATAAGTTGGTAAATTTGGTCAACATGGCTGACTTTTCCTAGAAACGTGGGGGATGTTTCTATTATTGCCTGGGGATGTCATGAGGGTAATGGGGATTCTACGAATCACAGTTTGAAAGGGTCGTTTTTGCCGTACTTTTTTCGTTGACTTAATCAACAAGATACAAAACGTGAAACGGTCCTGAAAATAATGCTTTTCGGGTTTTGAAAAATACTTGAATAAGTCAAAAACTCTCTAGGCGAGCCGTAGCTAGACGAAACTAGTCTGTTTTTTCTGCTCTTTGGGGCTTTGAGCGATGCGTTTGACTCCAAGCGACAGCAATTGCTTACCGACCAAATCGAAAAACTGTTTGCGTTCTTGATTCTTAATTACGGCGAGGTGATGCGCCTCGGTCAAAACTATGGGATAGCCCATGCCCTTAGCGGTTTGATTTAAGGTTAAAACAAATGCTTGCTCAAGTAGAGCTTTATCATTTGCAAGCCAGCGCGGAAATTCTAAACGCACAACTTCGCTTGCTACATTTAGATATGCAAAACAAGTACGATTTTCTGTGTCGAACAACTGACTCATTTTGGCGCTTGATTGAAAAATTGGTCCTCGCGAGTTAGACGGCAAACTATTCTTAAATAAATGTCTATCTGTCAAAGGCCAGATAGTCGAGCAAGGAAAGTCTTCTTCGTTTAACTCAGAACAATAATTTCGACACTGACTGAGCTCATAAGGGCAGTTATAAACTCGAAGCATGTTAACCACTTCAGAGCTTCGGCTATGACTTATATATCCCATGACCGGAACGTTGTTTTGGCGAAGTAGAGCATAAATGTTTTGGGCTCTTTCTATAAATTGGTCTACATAAGTTGGTGGCATTTTTTCAAGCGACCAGGGAATCAAGGCACCATCAAAGAGCGCAAGTGTGGCCATGTCTTTTTCTTTGAGACTGACAGCCGTTTGAGCAAGCTCTTCGAATTCTAATAGATAGCGCTCTAGTGAAACATACAACTCGTCGATGTGCATGCGACGGCGGTCTACAAGCGGGTATAAGTCTTCTGGGCGGTGATAAAGAAATGGTTTGCTCGAAAGAGTCGGTGCTTTTTTTACACCATAAGTGATGGCTGAAACACCTATGTTTAAAAGAAAGCAAGAATAAATTTCGTGGTGGCTTGGCATGATTTGCGAGCCGTCCACACCGACTACAAGAGATTCGGCAGGTGGTTTGGCATTGATACTGCATATGGTGCCAAATGGTTCGATTGATTTTGCCAGCGGCCACCAAGTGGTGCCTTCGCTTCCATCTAATTTTTCTTCGAATTTAGATAAATCGTTAATTGCTTCTTCAAACTTGCTTAAAGCAAGCGACAAAAGATCCGCTCCCGAACCATCGTTATCACCACGATTTTCGAGTGCTTGAATTTGCTTTATCACTTTATTCAAGTCCAGCATAGGACTTCAGTATACGCTATGAGTAATGCGGTATACTGTTTTGCCATGAGAAACATTTTTGGACCTATTCCCAAGAGCCTGTCGCTTGGTAACACACTAGCTGGACGGCTGCAGCAGATACGCGCGTATCGCGAAATTTCAAAAGAAGATTTGAGTCAGGCTATTCGATTCACTGTCCAGCGTATAGAAGACCTTGAATCGGGACTTGAAACCTGGCTTTCTGCCACAGACAGACAAATGCTTGCCAAAGCACTTGGTGTGGAGCCAAAGGTATTGCAAGAAGTCGAGCATAAGCCTAATCTTCCTCAAAATGCAGGAAGACGCAAGGAAGTTGTGGAAGAGATGGTCACTGCAATTTTTAATGGCGCAAACGAACTTGAATGTCCAGATTGTGGAAACATCGCCCAGTGCAGTATTCAAACTGGATTCGACCTTAACGATAAGGAAGTATTTTTTCCTAAAGCTTTTTGTTTGAAATGTCCGTTTGTTCTAATTGCTGACGTTTAGTTAACTAGAAAAACTTTTAGCGAGCTATCGAGCTATAGACCGCTTTTCAAAACACGAGCGCACAGTGCTCATTAGCTTGTTTTTTAGCTTAGTTAACTTGGTGGCAATTTCCATGCGACGCTTTTGCATCTCAAACATTTGATCGCGTCGTCTGTCGTCTAGCGCTTCGGCAAAGAGCTGATACAAAGCGATTTCTTCACCTTGTGTCCACCACAAATCTTCAATGATATTGCCAATCTCGTCGTACTCGGCTTCGTCCATCATTTGCTCGAATAATCTATATTCGTTGCTTATCATGTATTCAAAGGCTGAACGCGCTGCGCTTCTAACATTTTGCGCGGATGTGGTAACAATTGAAGCAACAATTTCTTGATCAAGTGGACCTGTACGCTCTGCCAAAAGCTCGATGGACTCTTCGACTAAGTAGCGTCTAAAAGTAACTTGAGTATAGAGAAACTCGGCAAAGTATGCGACACAGACTTTATGCACAATGGCTTGACGCACTGGCATATTCGTTTGCACATCGCTTCTAACTGAAAGTGCGTTCAAGGTGCAGACAGCACCGTAAAATCTGTCGATTAACTCGCGTATTCCACCAATAGTAGTTTCTTTGAAGCCAGGCAATCCATGAACCAAAGATAATTCTTCAGCCATGTGGTGCAAAGTTTGTCTGCGCAAGAAAAACAAGTTGGCGCCAAGGTCTTCTAATATTTTTGTAGATGTAGAATCAGACAGGTCTATTAAGCCAAGCAGCAAATGAACAGGCTCGATGTCTGGTTGGCCAAAGAAAAGCGAATAGTCAAAAGCACGCACAAGTGCTTGAACTGCTAGATCCGAGAACCCAAGCGAGCCCTCTTCGCGTTTGTCATAGCCGCTTTCAATTAAGTCCATGCGGTCTGAGTACAGCAATTCAGATTCAGTTTCGCCTTTGAATCTGCGCTCAATTTCCTGACGGGTTGGACCTTCTTCTATTTTGAGTGTAGCTAAGATTTTGGCTACCAGACTCTCTTTGTCGTCGGTCAAAGCAAGCAAAATGTGCTCGGTGCAAACGTAGCTGTGTCCGAGGTTTAAGCACTCCGCCATCGAACTTTGAATAAGATTTAGAAGCGACTCACCGGCTCTTTCAAAAACAGAATCAATCATAAATTAGAGGCACAGGTCTCCAGATACCTTTTGGACTTTGGATTAGGTGGCTATTGTTCAAATTTTTATAGCATGTGTACAATTCCAAAAACAATTACACTTATCTTTGACGGTATGAGAGGCAGATTTTTTTGCGAATTTTAGTAGCCAACGACGATGGCATTCACTCCCCCGGAATCCAAGCACTGGCGCAGTCTTTGGCAACCGACCACGAAGTATATGTGGTAGCCCCAGACAGAGAACGCAGTGCCGCCGGGCATTCGCTCACTCTGTACAAACCTTTACGCGTGCAAGAAGTCAAGATTGAAGGCGGCGTCAAAAAAGCCTGGTCCACAAATGGAACACCCTCAGACGGTGTGAAGCTCGCAGTTAGCGTACTCTTAGACCACAAGCCTGATCTTGTTATCTCAGGGATAAACAGAGGATACAACCTGGGAACCGAAGTGCTCTACTCAGGAACAGTTGCCGCTGCCATGGAAGGCGTATTTCTTGGTGTTACATCTATTGCGGTGAGCATGGACCGAGATGCAAATCCGCCAAATCATGAAGCTGCATGTGTGGTGATGAAAGAAATTGTCAAACGCGTGGGCGCCTTAGATGTGCCTCTGGACTTAAATACATTGATAAATGTCAATTTTCCAAATGTTCCACTAAAAGAACTGCGCGGCATTGCTGTGACTGAGCTTGGAAATCGCTTTTACAACGATAGCTTCGAGCATAGGCGCGATCCTTATGGTGGAGACTATTACTGGCTCACAGGTCATGCTATCGATAATCATGAAATTGCAAACTCAGACGTGGTGGCAGTTTCGCAGAAGAAAGTTTCTGTAAGTCCTGTGAAATTCAACATGACCGACCATCATTTTGTGAAACTCTGGCAGAATCATCACATTTTTGATTCAGTTTTAGGTATGGGAGCGTCTTAGTGGCAAGCATCTTGGACCCTAATTTGGCTTTTAAGGCTCTGGCTAAAGACCCCGATTGGACTTTTAAAATTGGTGTGGGCGGCATTTTTAACGCTCTTTCGCTTGTGGTTTTGTGTGGCGGTTTAATGATGTTGCCTGCAAGCTTTTGTTGCTGGGCCTTGAACACAGGCTACATTTTGCGAGTTATGCGCAGCAAAATGAAAGATCCAGAAGCCAAATTGCCCGACTGGAACGATTGGCTTGACTTGTTTATCTCGGGCATGAGCTGGCTTGCTATTGCTTATGGCTTTGTGATGGCTTGTGTACTCTTTTATTTTTCAAGCATCTCAGCCATTATTAGCTATTACTATCAGCTTGCAAAAAAAATACCCAAAGCTCAAGATGCCCTTGAGGCGGCACAATCGACCCATAGCGAACAGATCTTGTGGGTGGGTGGTGCAACCATCGCTCTAATTCTTATGGCTTGTGTACTGCATTTGCTAAGTTCAATGCTGAAGGTGAATTTTGCCCGAAGTGAGACTATGCGCTCAGGATTCGCCTGGGGACAGGCAATCAAGATTTTCAGAACAAGACCCGGTGACTATTTATATGTCTGGCTTTTAAGTGTAGGCCTGCTAAAACTTGCCATAATCCTGCCGACCTTAACTTTGCTTGGAGTATTCTTTGTGCCTTCGGTGTTTTTCGCTGCTCAAGTTGTTACTGCAATCCTGTTTGCCCAGCTTGGCAGTGAGATTGAAGACACTGAGTCAGATTCGGATGAGGGCGATACTAAAGCTGTTCAACCACAGGCGTAACTTTGACGCTTGGTGAAAAGCTCATGTTTTGTTTGCCGTACTGAACTAACCAGCCGCCATATTGCTTGATTGCGTTTGCAAAATATTGACCAGCCGCCTTGATAGCTGGTGACATCGAAGATAAATACTGATTAATCGAATTATGGGTAGTTTCAGAAACATGTTCGGACATTGCGCCTAATTGATTCTTTACATGGACTACTGGATGGCTCGATTGCGACTCTATTTTTTGTTCTGATAAAACCGCCAATTGCTTCTTATTGTTGTCGGCGCAGTGACCTGCGGTCGGCAAAAGTACGGACAAATGCAAGGTCAGAGGGATCGCTAGTGCAAAAATTAGTGCAGAAATATGTTTTTTAGTCACTTGCTTATTATCGCGCTCCAAATGGGCATAAACAGATGTAAGGCGATGTCATTATCCCATGCCGCTTGCCCTTTACAGAGCTTGACTCACATTACAAAGTTCAAAGCTTATGTTAGGATCGGGATATTACTAACTCAGTAAGGATATGGACGAAAATCTTAGCGAGCTAAGCGATGAACCCCCTCAGGGGCGAATACTGAGATTTTCGAGCGACTTGTCTATTGCAAGACCAGTGAGGACTTGTCGTGGATAACGATTCGTACTTCGTGAAATTTTCCATCATTTTTATACTTTTGGGCATTCTGGTTGCTGCCAACGCCTTTTTTGTGGCAGCTGAAATGGCACTGGCTAGAGTAAGACGCACTCGCATTGACCAATTAGCCGAGCAAGGCTCGACCACAGCTAAAACAGTTCAATCTTATTTAGACGATCCCGATACATTTATTTCTGGCACCCAGCTTGGCATTACCTTTGCCATGCTCATAATTGGTGCTGTGGGCGAAACGACATTTGCCGAAGACCTGTCTGAATGGGCGACATCTATGGGTGTTGCTTCTGGTTGGAAGCACAACATGGTCATTTTTGCTCAAGTCTTTTGTTATGGTCTTGTTTTTACTATCACAGCTTTTATTCAAACTGTGTTTGGCGAATTGTTGCCTAAGACTCTGACATTCAATAGAGCTGAAACAGTGGTGATGTATACCATTTATCCAATGCATTTCTGGTGCATCATTACTCGTCCAATTCTTGTAGTGATGAATGCTTTCATGTATTTCATTCTCAAGATTTTAAAAGTGCCTGAGCCCGCGCATCATCATATGGTGCACTCTGAAGCCGAGCTTAAAATGCTTGTGTCAGCAAGCTTAGAAGAAGGCGTTATTGAAGAGGGTGAGGAAGAAATGCTGCATAGCGTCTTTGAACTCTCAGACACAGTTGCCACCGAAATCATGACACCACGTCGTGATATGAAAATGCTAAGCGCCGACAAGCCTGTAAAAGACCTGCTCGAGCTTGCACTAAAACATGGTCACTCGCGTATTCCGTTATACGACGATAACGTAGACAACATTTTTGGTATGGTGCATATCAGAGATGGTATCAGAGCTTTTGTCGACGGGAAGCACATGTCTCCTATTAGAGAACTCGCTCGCAAAGTGCTGATTGTGCCTGAAAACAAAGGTCTGGCCGACTTGCTTGCTGAGTTTAAGAAAACCAAAACTCACATGGCAATCGTAGTTGATGAACATGGTGGCACTCAGGGTATGGTGACACTAGAAGATTTGCTAGAAGAATTGGTCGGTGAAATTGCCGATGAGCACGACATTGAGCAAGAATTCATCAAGCCTCAAGAAGACGGCACTATTCTTATTGACGCTCGCATCGCTCTTGAAGATTTAAATGATCGATTAGATATGAATATTCAAGACGAAGAATTCAACACTCTTGGTGGCTATGTCTTTGGTTATCTGGGACATGAGCCAGTGGTTGGGCATGAAGTGAAAACGGATGAATATACTTTCCGCATCGAAGAGGCTGACCGCCATAGAATCATTTCTATTCGATTGACCAAACATCCAAAACCAGAGCCTGTTGAAGAAGTAAAAGAAAACAATGGTAGAGGACACAAGCGCACTACCGAAGTGGAAGTTTCAAATCCTAAAAACTTAGAAAATGCAGGATCGTGAAACTCTAACATTACTGGCGAAAAATAGCATCGCCAAGAAAAGTCTAGGACAGAATTTTCTGATCGATCCAGAAGCTCTGGCTAAAATAGTCGAGTGTCTTGATCTGAAACCTGGTGAGCCGGTGCTTGAAATAGGTCCAGGCATAGGCTTCTTGACCGAATTATTGATTGAATCCGGTGCTCAAGTTACCGCTGTTGAATTAGACGACAATCTTGTGACACGCTTAAAAAATACATTTGGTAAAAAACTAAATGTAGTGCACAAAAATTTTCTCGATTTTGATCTAAACGAATATGGTCCTGAAAAATTCAAAGTGGTGGGAAATATTCCATATCACATAACCACGCCAATAATTACACACCTCTTTGGCGAAGTAGGCGAGCCGCAGAGCTGGATTCATAAAGTTACCCGCTTAGCTATGACTATCCAATACGAAGTGGCATTACGTCTGGTGGCACACCCTGGAGAGAAAGATTATTCGCGTTTGACCATATTGAGTAACTATTTTACTGAGGCAAAACTAGAAAAGAAATTACCGCAAGATTCTTTTCTGCCAGCTCCTCGTGTGCGCTCGGCTATAGTGAGTATGCATCCATTAAGCGAGCCGCCAATACAGTGCACAGATTTAAAATTACTGAGACATCTTATATTGCTAGGCTTTGGCAGCAGACGCAAAATGCTCAAAAACACACTTCATTCGCTTGAAGCACAACTCGACGATTCGCTCGATAACGTTTTGCGCTCTTGTGGAATCAGTCTCAATGCCAGAGCCGAAGATTTGTCACTAACTAAATTTGCCGCCCTCACAGACGCCGTCGCTCGTGCCAAAGGTGCGATGAAATAATGAGTTTCATCGTCTCACCCAACACACTTGCTGTGTCTTGTTATGCCAAACTCAATCTGACATTTTCTATACTTGGAATTTTGCCCGATGGTTATCACCAGGTCGACACTCTTTATCAATCTGTCAATTTAGAAGACCGATTGCTTTTGACTTTTGATCGAGATGGCAATTCGATTGGTTTCGATCTTTCAAAGAGTAAGGCTCCATCAGGTTTTCCCTTTGACAGCAAAAATATTATTGTTAATTCAATAAAGAAATACTTGCAAAAAATAGACACCACAATTGGTGTTAGCATCGCTATCGAAAAAGATATACCGATGGCAGCCGGTCTTGCTGGTGGCAGTTCAGATGCTGCCGGAGCGCTCTTTGTATTGAATACTTATTTTGAAAACAAATTATCCAAAGAAGAGCTCACTGCCCTAGCCATTCAAATTGGAGCTGATGTACCTTTTTGTTTGCACGGTGGAAGTATGCGTGGTGAAAACAAAGGCGAAATATTGACCCAGGTACAGCATGAAACCGGAATCTTTTTTCTTTTGGCTAAACCCTCTGATGTAAGCTTATCTACGCCACTTGTGTTCAAAGCGTACGATGAGCGTAATCGAAATTATAATCAGGCGCCAAAACGCACAACTGAAGCGGCTATCCACGCGCTGTCTAATGGTAATATTAAAGAGTTGGCTAAATTATGTGGAAACGATTTTGAATCTTGTGTTTTCGAAATGCATCCAGAATTAAAATTAGTATGTAACGATATGAAAGATAACGATGCTTTGACAGCACATCTTAGCGGAAGCGGTCCCACTGTTTATGGGATTTTCCACGATTTTATATCGGCTGAAGTGGCGCTTTCAAGCTTGGGTGCAAAATTTCCAAATTTTGATACCTGGATTTGCGCTTCGGCAAATCGTGGTGTTGCACTAATGGAGCCTCTAGAGTGAAGGGCGAAGCCAAAATGAAACCTGTCACCAAAGCGGTGGCAGCAAAAATTATAGATCAGTTGTGCAAAGAATACCCAGATGCTGAGTGCGAGCTAGTATATAAGACTCCCTTTCAACTTTTAACTTCGGTCATAATGTCTGCTCAGACAACAGACGTGCAAGTAAATAAAGTCACGCCCAAATTATTTGCTAAATATCCAACAGCTAAAGCCTTAGCCGAGGCGGATATAGAAGACGTTAAGCAAATAATAAAACCAACCGGTTATTACAATGCAAAAGCACAAAATATTCAAGCTTGTGCTCAGGCTTTGATGGCAAATTATGATGGCGAAGTTCCATCTACCCAAGAAGAATTAGTTAAACTACCTGGCGTAGGAGTGAAAACTGCAAATGTGGTGCTTGGTGTCGCATTTGGTGTGCCTGGCTGGTCGGTAGATACGCATGTGCAGCGATTGTCTGGCAGACTTGGCTTTTCGCAAAACACAGATCCGTTAAAAATTGAACGCGACTTGCAGAAGCTTTTTCCCAATAAAGACTGGTCTAAATATTCGATTACTCTCATTTGGCATGGCAGGCGCCTTTGTTACGCCAATAAGCCTCGATGTCATGATTGTCCGGTTATGGAATTGTGTCCATTTTATAAAACTATGAGATAATTGCCATGCTCGAGATGCAGCGGCTTTGCAGAATCTCTGATTTAAGTTCCGCGTTTAAGCCTCAGGCAGTGACTGTTAATCACATCCCAAAATGGTAATTCTCAAGAAGGTCCGTTAAGAGCGAGTATGCACACAACTCTGCAAGTTAAGACTTCCGTTTTGTTCATGCACCTTCTTGGGAAACCACTTATCTAGAGCTGACTCAATGAAAGACGCAATCAACCTAGTTTTATTTATTGGAATTATTTTCTTAATCTATAAGCTCATAAGTAACACTGTGAGAGCTTATTTGCGCAAAGAAATAATATTAGAAGACAATAGAGGTCTGCTCTATAAAGACGGCAAGTTCGCCAAACTACTAGAACCTGGTGCGCATTGGATAAACCCTTCTAAACAAACTTTGACTAGAGTCGACATTCGTCCGCGAGCGCTTCAAATACCCGGGCAGGAAATTTTGTGCAAAGACAATGTTGGTATCAAAATCAGTGTCACAGGCAGAATAAAACTAGTCGACCCGCACCTTGCCTGTCACTCTGATGCAGACTGGTATTTGACCTGTTATACCAGAATCCAGATTGAAGTGCGCGAAGTAACTGGCAGCATGACTTTGGAAGAACTGCTTACCCAGCGAGACAAAATAAGTCCTCAGGTACTTGAGCGCAGCGCACCTAAGTGCAAAGAATTAGGAGCAGAATTGTTAGAACTAAATATTCGCGACATCATGCTTCCAGGTGAATTGAAGCTCGCTTACACTCAAGTATTAAAAGCGCGAAAAGAAGGCGAAGCCCTTTTGGAGAAAGCGCGCGGCGAAAGCGCTGCGCTGCGCAATCTGGCAAACGCTGCAAAAGTTATGGAAGAAAATCCAGCACTTTTGCAATTGCGTGCACTACATGCGATGGCAGAATCGAAAGGCGGAACTATTGTTTTGGGACTGCCTGGAGTGACTATGCCCAAATAATTGTTTTCAGACAATTAGTGAATTCAAAAAAATATTTGTCGTATTGAATTTGCGAATGCGCCTGAAAGTAAAGCTCTTCTAAATGACACTGATCTGACAATCGGTTGCGATCAAACATCAAACCATAATAGTAATTCTGCGGTGTGAGTTGAATGTTGTGAAACCAGCCTTTCACTGATAAAACTCTGCGTCCATTGATACTTAAAGTCTCTAATCTTTCTAGAAAAAATCTGGGACCTTCTAGTCCTTTCTTATCGTTTGTGATTTGGTTATTTCCGATATCACCAAAAACGAAGTACAAGTTGTCTAAAAGTTCTTTTTGTTTTTCGAAGACTGCTCCACTAGTGTCGTCTGCAAAGAATACTTGAGATGGCTGATTGATCAATTTGCGAAATGATTTTGCATCATCTACGTAAAGAGCTTTTCCTCTATATAAAAATCCGATTTCGATCTGTTCATCTTCGACTGGCGAATAACACAACAGCCAACTAGCTGCCATATCGCCATAACGTTCCTTAGAAATAATGAAATTCTCGGGAATGTTTATGGATTGAATTGAACCGATTGCAGTCTTAGTTTTCACCAAAATAGTATAAGTTATCTCAGTCTGTAACGTTCAAGATAGTCAGTAAGCGAAGGTTCATCTCCACTCTTAGTAACAAGCCAGGTTTTATAAGCTTTCTGAAAGTCGGCGTTTGCACGTTGAAGGGCTGTACGTTCCTGCACCAATTCAGTTAATTCTTTTTGCAAATCAGGTTGTATTTTAAGCTCTTTTTGCAAAGCTTCGATTTTATTCTTAATCTCCTGGTCACGGTCTTGTTGCAATTGGTTGATTCTCTTTTGATATGCCTGGGGATCTTCGTTGGGGTTTCTGCCTGTTCCAGGTCCATCAGGAGTCCATACAGTAGGTTTGCCAAAACCGGGATCTCCAGGACGCGCTGGATTGGGTCCTTCTGGTCTAAACTTGGTATTGCCCCATCTTTCGGCATTAGTAGCTAGCATCAGGGCGTCGGACGAAATTACCTGGTCTTTATCGGTTCCCCAGTTGTTATCCATGATCAACTGGCCATCGTCTCCCATACGAATATTGACTGAGTGTAGTCCATGCCCTGACATACCTCCTCCTGGAAGGAATGGAGCATTTACTCTTATCTCACCAACTCCACCTCTTGTTTGAAGGTCTCGAAGACCAGCTTTCAATTGGTCCGCGTTTTCAAAAACAAAAAACTGTTTCTGTATTTCGGGTGGAAGATTTTGAAGTTCACCCGCCATGCTTTTGTGAATAAATAAACTGCGCTCGGGAAGACCTAAAGCATTTGATAAACGAGCTTTGTCGACTAATGTCATAACAGGACTGCCATCTACGAATTTGGTCAAATTAGATCCATTACGTTCGAAAAGACCTTCACCTGTATCGCTTCGGCCTCTGAATTGTCCGCCCTGAATGTCGTTTGCACCTGATGCGAGATAGACATATTTTTTGGGAGAGTTTTCGGCTTCGCCTTTTTTGTCGCCACCAACTGTCCAAATAAAGCATCCATGGTATGTCCAGCCATCCCGCGAACATCTCTACCACCGAAGTTTGCAGGGTTCATTCTCGACTCTGCGTCTGGGGTCAAACTTCTTGAATCAACTTCAACGATTCGAGGTTTTCCAGTTTTAGGGTCAATTTCACTTAGTTGAGCGAAACCATTATTGACCACGCCAGCAAGCATTTCTGCCATGCGAGCCGGATCTTTACTCATTAGAGCTTGTTTTTGAATTGACTGTAAGGCACAGGTCATGTGTGCACCCTGATTGCCGTATTTTTCAGGGTCAGACATTCTCTGCGCCAGGTCTACGACCATGTTTTGACGCATTTGTGGGCTCATTCGATTAAGCGCTGATGCTGTATCTGGATTGAGTATGGAGTCCATGGCTCGTGCCATTCTAGCCATTTGCTGCTCGGGCGTTCCGTCTAAAAGTGGTTTGCCGTCAGGTCCAAGCTTACCGGCCTGAGCTTGCAACCGCTCAAAGGTTGTTTTCGTTATTTCTGCAGCTCTTCGCTCAGCATCAGCTGGGGACATGCCCGAGCGAGTCAATGCTAAAGCCAGAGACCTATTGTAGTCGCCTTTTGCATCACCGACGGGCTCTACAGGTTTGCCTTCAATGACATCTTTCATCCGCCCTGTTGCATCTTCTTTTGGAACTGAATCAGCAACTCTGTCTCCTGGCTGATTTACTGTTCCTGCTCTTCTTGCATCAGTCATTGGTGCAAAAGCATCAGACATAGAAAGAAATGCAGGTTCGGGCTTTACTGCGGTTAAAGGAGTGCGTGTGGAGTCGTAAGCAGCTGTATGAAGGTTATCTGGAACATTCCCGACCTGTGTATCACTAGCTGCACCCTCTGGTGCATCTGTTTCTGCTTGTTGAGCACCACTCTGCGTCACTTGAACCCGCTTTTAGGCATAGAAAGTTAGTAAGGATGAACAGAAACAATTTGTAGATTTTAGTATTTTTCCCATTGCATGTCAAGGGGCGGTGTGGTTGGCACTTTATTTATCATTTGATCTAGGCTTTGCCTATTAAGCCTTTTCTTCGATGCATTTAGGAGCGGAACCAACTGCAATTAATCTGAAAATAGCGCTGAGCTCAACCGTGCTAACATTTTAGGAATTGTGGAGAGCACATGAATAAAACTGTTTCGCCTACATTGAAAGCGCTATTAGAAGGTTTTATAGACTATGCAGGGCTGTATCCTCCGGCAAGTGTTCATCTTGATACCGCGCTTGCAAATTATGTTACCTACAAAAATAGTCAATATGCCTGGATGCTTCGTTGGTTTGTCATAAATGCAAAAGACTTAGAGGCAGTTCCGGCAGATTTTGACGGTTGTCTTTCAGTTTTGGCAAACGAAAATAACGACCGAGCGGCGACAATAGAAGCAAGTGGTGTGGTGAGTGCAAACAAGCCGACTTATTGCGAAGTGGCACTTACTGATCTTGAAAAACTAGAGCAAGTAAAAGAACTAAATAGTTTTGCCAAGATCCGCATGGGCGGCATTAAACCCGAAGCTATACCAAGTACAAAAAGCGTTGCCCAGTTTATTTTAAAATGTGCCGAGCTTAAGTTACCATTTAAAGCCACAGCCGGATTACATCATCCAATTAGAGCAGAGCAGGCGCTAACATACGACCATGATGCACCACGGGCGGTGATGCATGGTTTTATCAATGTACTTATGGCCGCTGCCTTTGCCTATTATGGAGACAAAGATATTGAGCCGATTTTAAACGAAACAGACGCTTCTAATTTTAAGTTCGATGATGATAAAGCTTGCTATAAAGAGCGTTGTCTTTCTATAAACCAAATAATTGAAGCAAGACAAAAGTTCGTTCATTCAGTTGGCTCTTGTTCATTTGATGAGCCAGTACATGATCTAAAAAAATTAGGTTGGCTGTAAAATCAGATTGTGGTAGGTAATTTTATAGTGAACTTGCTGCCTTCGCCTACTTTACTTTGACAGGTTAAAGTGGCATGGTGAGCGTCAAGTAGAAGTTTGCTAAAAAACAGACCTACTCCGCTTGATTTTAAATTGTCAGGTATTTTGCTTGCGAGCGCATTTTGATTGAAGAGCCTGGATATTTCGTCTTCGCTCATTCCCGAGCCTTGATCGATTACTGAAATAGTTATGCCATCATTGTCTTTTTTTACAGAAACCACTATGGTATCGCCCTTAGTGCTCATGTTGATAGCGTTTTGTAATAAATTGTGCAACGAATGCCTTATGGCTGCAGGCACTCCTTTGGTTAGAGGCAAGTCGGACTCAATTTCTGTTTTGATTTCCACGCCTGAAACTGAGGCAGCTAGTGAATTTAAAAATATCACTAGTTCAATGATTTTCTCAATATCTAGATTTACAGCGTTATTGGAGTTTATTACAAAATCGGCCCGGAAAATTTCAAGCAATGAAGTCGCTAGCTCTAAGTGGTGCTTATTGCTGGCTCTCATTTTTGCAATTGCATCCATAGCCGCTGATTCAAATTTTTTGCCGTTTTCACCAAGCTTGCTTAGATAATTGAAAATCATTTCTTCGCCAGCAAGATGATTTTTTATGTCGTGAGCTATTACAGATGCAAGCGCGTCGCGTTGTTGTTGCAGACGCTTACGCTCGCTTATATCGCAATATGTAGCAACTACTCCAAGCAAATTATTTTGCTTGTCCAGTACAGGCGAGGCATGCGCTCTCAGCCAGAAACCACCATCTGCTATTGTATCTCCACTGAGAAAACCTTCTTTTTCGCAAGGTTCTTTTTGAGTTAAAGCGTGGAAGTATGGTTCATCTGTGGCTTTAAATGGCTCGCCGCCTTTATTTTTAAAAGAAAGGAATTTCTCGCGAATGGCGGATTTATCCAAACCAGACAAATCCATTCCAACAAGTTTTGCTGCCGCTTGATTGGCTAGAATCACATTTTCTTTGCAATCATAGACCACCAACCCATCAGCGATGCTGTCTAAAATTGTAGTCAAAAATTCGGCGTGATGTGCACGTGCTTCTTCTGATTCGACCAGAGTATTGACGTAATCCTGGGTCAACTGCTCCAATTCGGCACGCAGTTGAAACAGGTCTTTAGCTTGATCCTTATTCAAAACTTAGTGACAGCCGCCGCCGCAGCAATGTCCGCCGCTTGGCTTGGGAGCTGCTTTGACTTTGTCTTTGGCAGATGATTTAGAGCCAGTGGCAATGTTTACAGTGAAAATGCGGCTCACTTCGCCGCTACCACAATGGGCACATGCTGGCTGTGTATCGTCTTTCATAGAGCGTTCGATTTCAAATGTCTCGCGGCAACTCTGGCAGCGATAATCGTAAGATGGCATGTTATTTTTGCTCCGGTGCAGCAGGAGTTACTTTTTGTTCTTGATGAGTATCCTTGTCTTTCTTTCGGATGTCAAGCTTGCCCTGGACGAGCGCCGTTACGTCATTTACCATGATTACAGCCATCAAAACAAGCAGACTCATAAAGCCCCAGCGCACTATTTCGCCATGCGCTTTTTCGCCAACTGGTTTTCTGAAAATGGCTTCGTAAGCCATGAATGCCAAATGTCCACCATCAAGTGCTGGCCAGGGCAACAAGTTTAAAATGGCAAGGTCCATACTAATCAAGATTGTGAAAGTGAAAAGCTGGTTCCAGTCTTGCTGAGCGATATCTTTGCCGATATAAATAACGGCAAGAATTCCATGCACGTCTTGTATGCCAGGCTCTCCAGCCACTGGTGGCTTGCCTAGGTGCAATATCTGATTCATGATGCCGACAGGCAATTTGCACAGTGCATCAACCATCATGCGAGTGAGGTCAGCCACTTTCTGATAGGCAATGATTAAAACTTCTAAAAAGGGACGATTCACACGCTCATAGCGAGCAGCTTTGGTATCGAGTGCCATACCCACTTTGCCATCGGCATTGGGTGTCATCGAGATGTCCATCGGCTTTTTATCGCGTTCGATTTGAACAACGACAGGTGTGTTTTTGTGCGAAGTGAAATAAGTAATTATTTCGTCAGACGATTTGACTGGCTGTTTATCCAGGCTAACGATGCGATCGCCTTTTTTGATACCAGCATTAAGTGCAATAGGGTTTGACTTGAATGTGCCAGCTGCATAGGTTTCGGGCACGGGCTCGCCGATTACAAGAATCATGGTGACCATGATTAAATAGGCGAAAATTATATTGAAACCAACGCCAGCAAAGGCCACAAGCGCTCTTTGCCAGATTGGGAATTTGCGAAACGGTTTTAACTCGACACCATAAGGATTGTCTTTGCTTGCTGCATGAGGAGCTTCGATTGGAATCTCGGCGTCGGTTGTTACTATATGTGGCTCACTTGGCGCAGCGGTGGCTTCTTTGCTTAGCGCTTCGCCCTCGATCATGCCGGAGGCAGGCAGAACCGCAACTCCATAAGCTTCCATGTCCTGGCGCGATTCGTCGCCTAATTCTGGAATGGCAACATATCCGCCAAGCAGACAGGCATGAATGCGAAATTCAGTTTCAAAAGCTTTCCCTACAGTTATATAGGGTCCAAATGGAAGTCCAAATCCAAACACAGGAGTTTGAAAGCCGAAGAAGCGCGCCACCAGAAAGTGACCGCATTCGTGCACGATGATGAGGCTACTTAAAATAGCCAACATCAAAAGGACAGACAGAACTTGAGTGAGAAATTCCATACAAAAGATATTATAGAACCGAATTCTTGATTTCGTCGGATTCTAATGCGTTCACAACACGTACATCCCGATAGAAATGGTGCAAAATTTCACCCGCGCCCCAACCATGCTCAGCAAGGGATCTTGCGCCCCACTGGGACATTCCCATGCCATGACCAAAGCCTTGACCGGCGAAAACATAGTTTCCTGACTGGCTATCGCATATCACATTAAAATTTGTGCTCGGTAGTTTCAATGCTTTACGAACGGCATCACCCGAGACAAAACAACTCGCGCTATCACCCATAACCATAAGTGTTTTTACTCTTTGAGATTGAGTGCGTTCCACAGCCATTACATTTAGAACGCGTCCAACACCAGGACCCAGGCTTGATCCAAGCTGAGTAGACGAAAACGCTAATTTCCAGGCTGAATGCGGTGATGCTTGGTCATAGTCATGAATGGATTTGAGATAAGTCAATTTCGAATTATTGGGATGGGCTTCTGTATAACCAGCACTTGAGCTGTGATAGAAAGCCGGCACTACTTTGTTGTTGTGAGTCATCACCAGTCCAGTTGTGTCCTGCACAGCTTTATTTGTGCGCTCTTTTTCTTGCAAAACACCGCGATATACTTGGTCTTCTGTACCTGAGCCAAGGTCATATCCGTCTTTTGCATGTTTGTTCAAATTGGCAAGGGCGTAAGAGCGAGCGGCAATGGACTGAGCTTTTAGTGCTTCAAGTGGCCAAGCGCTTGGCATCTCTGAGGGCAGAACCGACAAAAGATAGTCTTCTAAATTGATTATGTTTATGGCTTGAAACTTGCCATTTTGAATTCGAACGAAAAGGCTTCCTCTATATGGTCGATTATTCAGTGTGAAAATGCCGTCGTTATCTTTGGCTGGGACAATTAATAATCCTTGATCGGCTAAAGCACTGTCGAATTTGCGACTGAATAAAGTGGCGCTTTTCGACTTGGCCCATGGAATAGTCGAATATACAGACTGTTTCATAGCCGGAAGTCTTGGCGGCGCGAAGGCAATTACTGGTGTGGTGGTGAGCTCTGGACCTGATGCGATTTTGTTTAAATCGGCAAAGCGAGACGGTGCAAAACTAATGGTCGAATTGGCAATACTCAAATTCCACTGACTTTGAGCTTTTAGCTGTGCGCAAAGTTCGCCTGTGCGCGCGTCTAAAACGTCCATGCCATCAAGCGACCCCAGTTGAGCACTGGAAAGACCTTGTGCAAGACTGATTCTTATTGTTTTGCCATTCGATCTGGAAAAAGTGGAAGCTATTTGGGTTGACTGCGTATTTTGAATTGATTCTATGGGTTGTGTCGATTCAAAATTCTGGGCGTTTACTTTTGGGGCATGGGATAAATTGAGCACTAAAAGTAGTATCAAACTGCGCCACAAATTTTTGCTCTTAAAAATAAACGGATCAAAAGCGCCAAGTTTTCTCGTTGTCGAAATAAGTCCAGTACGACCCCAATTCGAAAGATATGCGCTGTTTATATCTTGGATATCTTTTAAGGCTGTTGTTCTTTCTGCGTCCATGTAAGCGACAACAGAGGCAATGGCTGCTGCCATCTCGCTTTCGCTAATAGACTTCTGATCAGATGATTTCACTATAAAAGATGGCATGTGCCCAGCTTCAGATTGGGCCCCGGACTTAGTCAAAGTGGGGCTATCTTCATTTATTGCTTTATCTACTAAGGCGCCGGTCATAACGAAATTATAACCGGCGTCTTACAGTTGACAAGCTTAAATATGCTTCTAGCCTTTGAGTGCTTCTGCACCAGCCACAATTTCAAGCAATTCTTGGGTGATATTGCCCTGACGAGCTTTGTTGTAAATAAGCGTCAGACCGTCAATCAACTCTTTTGCGTTTGTTGTGGCGTTGGACATTGCATTCATACGTGCTGCAAGTTCTGATGCCGATGCTTCAAGCAGCGCCTGATAAAGTACGTTTTCGACGTATTTGGGCAAAAGCTCTTCTTCCATCAATTCCATCAAAGTGGGCTCATACAATGTTTCGGCACTCTTTGGAAAATGGTCGACACCTTCTGGCAGTGTGATTGGGAAGTAATTTTTGATTTTTACTTCCTGGCGAATCATATTCACAAAGTCAGTGCCTATGATTTCAACTGCGTCGATTTGCTTTTTGACATAAAGTTCGCAAACGTTTTCGGCAATCATTTTTGCCTCTTCCACTGTGGGAACTGCAGGCAATTGCGTGTAGTTTCTGATTTTTTCAATTTTCACGCGCTTGAAGGCAGATGCTGCTTTCAGCCCAACTGGGATGACTGCTACTTCTTTGCCTTCTTGCATCAGTTCTTGAATGCGCAAAATCGCTTTCTTGATTACGTTTCCGTTGTAGCCTCCGCACAAACCACGATCTGAGGAGATGATGATGAGAGCGACTTTTTTGATTGGGCGTTTTTTCAATAAAGGCAGATCTTGCAGATCTATTGGGCTTACTTCATGCACGATTTGTTGCAACATTTGCACCACTTTCGAGGTGAAAGGACGCGCGGCTGAATTTCTCATTTGAGCGCGACGTACTTTGGCTGCTGCCACCAAACGCATGGCTGAAGTAATCTTCTTAGTGTTCTGCACACTCTTGATGCGCTGCCTAATTGCTTTCAGGTTGGCCATGATTTTTTAAAATCCTGTGTTGAGATTGCTTAGGCTTTGAAGAAGTTTTCTTTGAATTTTTTGATTTCGGCAGTCAACTCGCCTTCGATTTCGGCGTTGAGCTTGTTGCCAGCCATCAATTTGGCAAGAACTTCTTTTCCTTGCGAGTTCAAATATTTGAACCATTCTTCTTTGAATTTGATGATTTTTTCGTTGTCGATATCATCGAGCAAACCTGCGTTTGCAGCATATATAACCGAAACTTGCTCACCCAATGAAAGTGGACGGAACTGCGCTTGTTTTAGAACTTGCATCAGTTTTTGACCACGGCGAATTTGATCTTGAGTGGCTTTGTCTAAGTCAGATGCAAATTGTGCAAACGCTTCTAGCTCGCGGAACTGAGCCAAATCTAGTCTCAATTTACCAGCTACAGATTTCATTGCGCCTGTTTGAGCGGCACCACCTACGCGTGATACCGATACGCCTGCGTTGATAGCTGGGCGAATACCGGCGTAGAACAAGTCTGACTCCAAGAAAATTTGTCCGTCAGTAATTGAAATTACGTTTGTTGGGATGTATGCAGATACGTCACCTGCTTGGGTTTCGATAATTGGAAGAGCGGTCATTGAGCCTGCGCCCAATTTGTCTGACAATTTTGCAGAACGCTCAAGTAAGCGTGAGTGCAAGTAGAATACGTCCCCTGGATAAGCTTCACGACCTGGCGGACGACGTAGCAAGAGTGACATGGCGCGGTAGGCTTGAGCGTGTTTGGACAAATCGTCGAAGATAACGACTGCGTGCTCGCCTTTCCACATGAAGTATTCGCCGATGGCGCATCCGGCATATGGTGCCAAGAACTGAAGCGCTGGAGCGGATGTGGCAGGAGCACTGATGATTACTGTGTATTCCATGGCGCCGTGCTCTTCCAAGATAGCTTGGATACGACCGACGTTGGATTGTTTTTGACCGATAGCTACATAGATGCAGACTGGACGGTTGGGCTGATTCTTCTGGTTGATGATGGTATCAATGGCGATGGCGGTTTTACCGGTTTGACGGTCACCAATGATAAATTCACGCTGACCACGACCAATAGGGATCATGGCATCAATAGCAGTCAAGCCTGTCATCAAAGGTTCGTGAA
This sequence comes from Candidatus Melainabacteria bacterium, assembly GCA_016699165.1. Taxonomy (GTDB): domain Bacteria; phylum Cyanobacteriota; class Vampirovibrionia; order Obscuribacterales; family Obscuribacteraceae; genus Aved-18. The sequence goes on from CP064963.1 coordinate 178,059, forward strand.
CAGATTTGCGTTTGACGATACCAGGGGCGATGATTTCCATCGGTTTGAATTCGGTCGAGTTAATTGGTCCTTTGCCATCGAGTGGCTGACCCAGTGGGTTAATAACGCGACCAAGAAGAGCTTCGCCTACAGGAACGGATGCGATACGACCGGTGGTCTTCACTTCCATGCCTTCGAAAATCTTTCTGCCTTCACCTAGAACTACAACACCGACGTTGTCTTCTTCTAAGTTCAAAACCATGCCGTTTGTTTTTTCTTCATCGGCAAATTCGACCAGTTCCATGGACATTGCTTTTTCCATGCCGTAAACGCGGGCGATACCGTCGCCTACTTGCAGGACACGTCCCACATTAGAGACTGCGAGCTTTGATTTATATTGCTCGAGTTGTGTCTTTAATACTGATGTGATTTCGTCTGGGCGGATAGCCATTTTTCTTTCCTCTAGTTTTTTCTGGTTTTAAACAGATAACAAGCTTTGCTCGATTTTTTGTAATTTGCCTTTCAAACTTCCGTCAATCACCTGGTCTTGCACTCTAAGCACCATTCCAGCTAAGAGTGACTCATCCACTTCTACTTTGAGATCCAGTTTTGAGCCCATGTGCTCAGAGATTCTTGCTTTGATATTTTGCACTTCTTTTTCGCCCAATTGAGTCGAGCTTACAAGAGTTGCTTCAAGAATATTGAGGCGATTCATGAGCAGTTTTTTGAACTGAATACTGATGTGAGAAAGGATGTCGAGTCGGCGTCTGTCTGTCAGAAGTTGCAATAAATTGAATGTGGTGGCATCAATTTTGCTTTCAAAAATGCCCGCAAGCAATTTTTTCTTTTCTGAAGGACCAAGCGCTGGGTGATTCAATATAAGTCTGAAATCGTGACTGGTCGAAAGTGTCTCTTCAATTGCTTTGAGATCCGAATAAACGGCTTCGGCTTTTTTAATGGTGGCAGCTTGATCCTTTTCGCCATCTTCAATTGACTTGAGTGTGGCTTCTGCGTATTTGGCTGCTATCTGAGCATGTTCGCCTTTCATTGCTTCCTCTAATGTACTTGAGAGACAGATTTAGTTTTATTTTGCTCGCCTTGAGAATTTACTTCTAAAGTGTCGAGCTGTTCTAAAAACTGATTGACCATTTGTTCTTTATCTTTTGCGGACATATTCTGAGCCAGATATTGTCTGGACAGAGCAATTGCGGCATGAACAGCTTGTGCGCGAATTTCATTTATAAGCACTTGTCGTTCAGAGTTTATGCTTGCATCAAATTTGTGCACTAAGTTTTGCATGTCTTTTTCTGTCTGCAACTCGAGATCCGCTTTCATTTGAGCGGCGATGTCTTTTGCGTCCAAAAGAATTTGTTTGGCTTCAGCTTCAGCATTAGCCAGTTTTGCTCTTTGATCGCTCAAGAATTTTTCAGATTCCTCGCGGCTCGTTCTTGCCTGATTCAAGGCTTCATCGATGTTTTTGGCTCTTTTGTCAAGAATGCCCGGAACAGCTTTGTTCCAGGCCCAGATAATCAAACCCATCAAAATCAGCCAGTTGACCAAATTAGTTTTGAAATTGGTGAACAATTCAATTGGATTAAATTCGTGCATTTCAGCAAAGAAAAACATGTTTATTTGCCTCCTTGCACAAGCGCTTTTTTCACTGACTCAGAATCTAGATCGACTGAAGTCGACTTGCCTAGTAGTTTTGAGACGATGTTTGAAACGAGTGCTTTTTCTTCTTCAACCAGTGCAGTAATTAAATTGGTCCTTTCTCCGGCAAGCTCTTTGTGTGCGGTGTCGAGTTTGGTGCGACCTTCTTTTTCAATCTTGGCCATTTTCAAAGCGCGTTCGCTCTGACTTTGAGCCACAAGATCAGCAATGACTTGTCTTGCCTCATCGCGCACGCTGCTTAATTGCTTTTCGTACTTGGCAAGTTCAACACTTGCTTCGTCGCGCAATTCGCGGGCGGAGGCGAGGTCATTGCTGATTCTCGATTGTCTTTTTTCTATTACGTCACCAACTGGCTTTAAGAAAAGTTCGTTGAGCGCAAGCATGAATAAAAGGAAGCTTACGACAAATAACGCACAGGTAAGGTTTAGCTCAAACATTAGCTAATTAACCACCTAAGCCGAGTGGGAACATGTAGAGAAGAATGGCTACGACGAAAGCGAATAGACCAAGAGCTTCCATCAAAGCGGCAAAAATGATGCCGTTGTTGCGTAAGCTGGTTTCCATTTCAGGCTGTCTGGCCATACCTTCTAGAGCTTTGGAAGCGGCAATGCCGATACCAATTCCAGGTCCGAATACGCCAACTGCGGCTATACCGGCACCGATTCTTGAACAGGCCTTGATAAGGGTTTCTGGATCGATGCTTGTGGCGGCGGCGCCAGCTTGAGCGATTAATTGGTGGTCCACAACGTTTCTCCTGTTGAGTACTAAGGCAAAATCTTGAGATGTGCAAGATGAGCTCGAACTTAGCTTCACTGCGCTAAGTCAAGTTATCGACTCAAATTATAACAGGCGAGTTAGTGGTGATCGGCAACAGCCATGCCAATGTAAATACCTGTCAAAAGCGCAAATACAAAGGCCTGAATTACGGCAATAAAAATCTCAAATCCCATTACGAAAATGGGTGCAATCCAGGGCAGCATGAGCAAGAAGACCATACGCGTAATTTCGTCGGCGGTGATGACAAGCATCAGACGAAGAGCGAGTGTTGAAGGGCGGATGACCAGGTCAAGCCATTCTACGGGGTTAGTGAGTAACTCCTTAACATAATGGCCACCATTTTTTATCAAGCCAGCACCCAAGTACACAACGAGTGAAAGCAAGGCCAGACCAAAGGTTACGTTGAAGTCAGTAGTTGGTGAAGCGGCTTCAAAGGGATGTCCATTTGTCATATGGAACCATCCTGGAACATGCTCAGCAGCTTGCCAGGGGAGAAGTCCTATTAAATTGGCTGTTAATACAAAAATAAAAATTCCTGCAATAAGTGGTAAGAATTTCTTGTAGTCATGACCAATTTGCCCCTTGGCTAGGTCTTGTACAAATTTATAAAGACCCTCAGCAATCGCTTGAAGTGGTCCACCAGGACCGTCGGCTGTCAGAGTCGGGCGTACAATCGCTGCTGCTGCAAGGATTCCAGCCATACACGTCCAGCTCAAAGCCAGTGTGTCTACGTGTGTATTGGCCACAAACGGCGAGGGGTCGACGTCTGTAAACTGTGATAGAAGCAGGTGTTTTCCTAGCATGGCGAATTTTTGTACCCGTTACAAATAAAGATATTGGGCGAACGCCATAAATAATAGCAGAGGCTATTTCCCCTGTTTATCCTACTTTTGCTTTCTTTTCAAAGCTTCACTGCCTTTTATCATGCGATATATCCCTGCTATAAAGCCAAGAATGATGCCAAGCAATGTGAGAAAAAATGACAGCGCATTGTTGTGCATTTGCTGTCCAAGCCAATAACCTACGTATCCAAAAAGACAGGTCAGGACCGTTAAATTCATCCCCCATTGAGAGGCGACCATCCATGCAGGCGGACCGCCTGGCTGGTCCGAAATGCTGTCTGCTGCAGGCTCTACCGGATTCAGTTCAGCTTCTTGCTGGTCGTCATATGGAATTGGGTCTGGTTTGTTTTGACTGCTCATATTGTCTTTAATGAATTAAGGCTTTATTTAGTATTATGAGGGAAATGTTCTATTTACATCCGCTTCTGGGTATTCCTTATAAATAGAATGCGCCATTAACAATTTGACCGAAATAAAAGCCAAATTGGTTTTGATACACTACTATTTAAGCAGTATTTAAGCAGCACTTAGAGGAGATTCCAGAAACATGTTTCAGCGCATGTTCGTTGTTTTTAAAGCCATGGTAAACAGTCTACTGGGCAAGGTCGAAGACCCTCAGATGATGTTGGAGCAAGCCTATCAAGACTTGCAGTCTAATCTCATTCAGGTCCGCCAGGCGGTAGCTCAAGCAATTGCCACTGAAAAACAACTGGAGCAACAGCTCAAGAAAAACGTCGAACAAGTAGATGTTTGGCAAACTAGAGCCGGTATGGCTGTGCAGCAGGGCAACGACGACTTGGCTCGTCAAGCGCTGCAGCGAAAACAGCAGTACGCTGCTGCGGTCAAAGACTTAGAAACTCAGCTTCGCGCTCAAAATGAGATTACAGCAGGACTCAGACGTCGTCTGCAAGAGTTAGAAGCCGAAGCTTCTAAAACTTATACCAAGAAGCAAGTTCTTATTGCCCGCGATAAGGCCGCACAAGCTACTTCTAAGGCAAACGAAATCTTATCCAAAACCAATGCTCAAAGCGCTGGCTCAATCATGGAGCGCATGGAGCTAAAAGTGCAAGAGAACGAAGCCAAAGCACAAGCGATGGCTGAGCTTGGACGCGATAATCTGGATAATGCTTTTGCTTCTTTTGAAGGGGCAAGCGATATCGAGATGGAATTGCTCGCACTTAAATCTGGTTGTGATCCAAGCAAATTGATCACAACCAAAAAAGACGGTCCAATTTTGCTCGACTTGAAAGAAGCAGACACAGTCGATGCTGAAGTGGAAGTAAGCGAAGCTCAGCGCAAAGAATAAAAACGACTGACAAAGTTTTCGTATACGTCTTTGAAATTGCCATCGAAAATGGCTTGGCGCAATAGTTGCGCCTGGTCTATTAGATATTGGACATTGTGTATGGAAAGCAGTATGCAACCAGACATTTCGTTCAGGCGCACCAGATGATGCAAATATGCGCGTGTATATTTAGTACAAGTAAGACATGAGCATTTGTCGTCTACTGGAATAAATTCAGTTTTGTGTGGTGCATTTTTGAGCGAGATTCTGCCTTGAGCGGTGAAAGCAGCTCCGTGTCTTGCAAGGCGTGTAGGCGAGACACAATCGAACATATCTATGCCCCACCTGATGGCAAAAGCAATATCCCAGGGTGTGCCTATACCCATTAGATATCTTGGCTTGTCGCGCGGCATTTGTGGTGCTGTATGTGCCACTATATCTTCAATTATGGGGCGCTCTTCCCCCACTGCCACGCCGCCAATGGCATAGCCAGGTAAATCGAAAGAGGTAACTGCTTGAACTGATTGGTCGCGCAGATCTTTATATATGCTTCCCTGGATGATACCAAACAAAGATTGCTCATCTTTGCGTGCGTGTGTTTCAGCACATACAGAAAGCCATCTGTGAGTGCGATCCATGGCTGCTTTTGCCATGTCATACGTAGCTGGATTTGCTACACATTCATCAAATGCCATGATGATGTCGGCACCGATTGCATTTTGAATTTCCATTGATTTGGCTGGACCAATAAAATGCTTGCTGCCATTTTTATGGTCTTTAAAATGGACACCATCCTCGGTGATTTTTCTAAATTGGTCTAAACTGAAAACCTGAAAGCCACCAGAATCAGTCAAAATGGGCTTTTGCCAGGACATGAATTTGTGCAGACCGCCTGCTTCTTTTATAAAATTGTGTCCGGGACGTAAATATAAATGATACGAATTAGACAGAACAATTTGAGCACCACATTCTTCTACTTGATCGAACGTCATCGACTTCATTGCGGCATAAGTTCCAACCGGCATGAAAACGGGCGTCTCAACTACACCGTGCAAGGTGGTCATTTTTCCAGCTCGAGCCCCCGACCAGGGACACTCGGCTTCGATTTCAAACTTGAGAGGCGAATTCATTGGTAATATATTAGTCTATGCCTATTAATAAGACGATATGTGCAAGCGCTTTGTCGTTGGTTTTTCTTCTTACAAACCAGTTTTGTGCACTGGCTCTCACTCAAGAAGAAGCGGCTGATGCATGTCAGGCAGTGAAAGCGCGCATGAGCAAAGACCACAGATATAATCTTTCGCCCGAAGGTGATCGAACACATATATATATGATCATGGCAGATCAAAAACTGCCTTATTCGCTCACTTTGGGTTGGGTTCAGTTTAGAGCGAAGGCAAAAAAAAATGAATCGCCCGCAGTTGACGTTAAAACAAAAACTGACGACAAGTCACAATTCGAACAAGCTTTTAAAAAACAAGCCGATTTGCTTGTAACAAAAGACGACTTGAGTGCCACAGACGAAGCAGGTCTGGTGCTGCCTTTGCCCGGCATGAAGCCTCTGCAAAAAGACTATAACGAAGCTGATTATCATAATCTGCAAGGCTGTGACATGCTCTCTGACGGTCGAGTGAATGATGCGTTGAAAGAATTTCAGACTGCAATCAAAATTGATTCGACCAATGCCAAATATCAAAACAACTGTGGTGCACTTTTGGCGCTCAAAGGCGAATATGGACAGGGAGTCAAATGTATCGATCTGGCTATTTCGAAAGATAGTAAATATCTTCAAGCTATTACAAATAGAGCTTTGTTGCATCTAGCTATAGGTCAGCCAGATATGGCATTGAAAGATGCAAAATATGCTTTGACTCTTGATCCTAAATATTTTCCAGCCAAAATTGCTCAGGTGCGAGCTACTCTGGAAAAGGGTGATATGGCCTCAATTGATGCAGCCCTTTTAGAAGCAGCTAAATTGAAAGAAAATAATCCAGGCGATTGGCAGTCACTGTTACTGGTGGCAGACTGTTATTTTGCCGCCAAGCAGTATAAAGAAGCAAAAGAAGTCTGTAGGCGCATCCAGCAACTCTCGGCTAACAATATAGACAATCTTTTGAAATTGGCTATGTGTTTTGAAAAAATGGGCGATTTAGATAACGCCATAAAAGAAGCACGCAAAGGCACGGTGGCTGCCCCAGACGACCCAAGACCTCATTTAATTCTAGGTCGCTATCTGTTAGCTAACCGCGACGACAAGTCTGCTGCATTACAGTTTGAGCGAACTCTGGACTTAGAACGCTTCTGCACCCCTGCCATAAAACTAGAGGCAATGAATGCCTGGCTCAAAATTTTGCTCAAAGAAAATAAGTCAGATAGAGCCGAAGAGTTAGCCTATAAGTGGGCTAAAGCAAACGAAAAGGACGCTAAGTGTCAATATAATCTTGCCTGGATTCTTTCAATGAATGCTCAAAAAAAGAAAGAAGCAATTGAGGCATATCAAAAAACACTGAAACTTGATTCGGCTCTCACTGCCGTTCATTACAATCTAGGACTACTTATGATCGAGTTGGGCGATGTGCGAAACGGACTTGCTCAACTACGCACTTTCGTCAAAATCGCACCTAAAGACAGCGATGCAAGCCATGCAAAAGAGCTGATTGAGAAGTACTCGAAAAACTTATGACCGCGCCGATAACACTTTACACTGGATATATAAAAGCACCACTTTTGATGACTTTTCACCAAATCCGACACCACATGCTTGACACCAGATAAAGTGTATAGTCTAATTCGACAAGGGAAAATCAGGGTCTGCGGTAACAAGAACTATTTAGCGTGCGAATAAAAGAAATCGAGTTAGATAACTTCAAGTCGTTTGGTCGTCCAACAGTAGTTCCGCTCCTAGACGGGTTTACTACTATATCCGGACCAAATGGCTCGGGCAAGTCGAATATCATCGACAGTTTACTTTTTGCTCTGGGACTTTCGTCTACCCGCTCTATGCGAGCAGAAAGATTGCCCGACTTGCTTAATAATTTAAGCGGCAAGAACGAAGCCAAAGTCAGAGTCAAGTTTGTAAGTAACGACAACGAAGAGATAGAAGTTACTCGTCGTATCAAAGTTAAGCCAAACGGCTATACAAGTACATATATATTGAACGGTAGAGTAGCTACTCTTACCGAGGTCCATGATCAGTTGGTTAGATATAACGTAAGTCCTACCGGATTCAACGTTATCATGCAGGGCGACGTCACAGGTATCGTCACCATGAGCGCCTCTGACCGTCGTCGCATCATTGATGAACTTGCAGGCGTAGCTGAATTCGATCGCAGAATTGATCAAGCAAAATCTGAATTAGGAACTGTTTCAGACAAAATCGATCACCAGCGTATTGTGCTTGTCGAAATTGTTGCTCGCCTTGAACAGTTGCGCACAGACCGCGACCAGGCGCTCAAATATCTAGATTTAAAAACCAAGAAAGAATCTATCGAGCGCGATCTTATATTTGTTAGAACCAATGAGCTCGACTTAGCTGTAAATGAAAAGCGCCAGGTCTTGATCAGGTTAGACGAACGCGAAACTTTTCTTGCCTCAAAGTTATATGAAACGGAAGTCGGTCTTTTAACTCTGCGCAGTGAAATGGGCAGAATCGACGAAGAAATTCGCGACAAAGGCGGCAACGAACAGCTTCTTTTAAGACAAGATCTAGAAAATAAACGAGGCGAATTGACTCGTGAAGAAAACAAACTTTCAAACCTTGATGGTGTTTTTGGCGAAAAAGAAAAGACTGTAAAAGCTGTCGAGAGCCAAATTGAGACTATCGAAAAGCATTTGCGCAAGTTAGCCAAACAAAAGTCTCAGCATTTAGAAGATCAGAAAACAGTAAAAGTTGTGCTTGATGAAAAACAAGCAGCACTGAAAGTTTTTATCGATCAAATAGAATCTTTGAGAAAAGAAAAAGACAAATCATCTGACAAAGTTTCTAACTTGCACGACGATTTGCAAAAACTGCGTGAAGACAAACACCAGAAACAAGTTCGCCAAACCGAATTAAAAGCGAACAGAATAAATTTAGAAAAAGAGCTGGAAGGCATTCGTACCAGAGCCACCGAACTGATTGCAAAATCAGCCGGCAGCAAAGCTTTGGGTGAGCGCATCGATAGACAGTATCAAGACGCTTATGCACTTGTGCTTGGTATAAGTCGCGACATCGAACAGCTTGAGGGCGAACTTGAATCGACTCAAGAAGAAATCGAATCTAAACAAAATAATTTAGAGCAAGTAAAACGCCGCGTTATCGAGCTTGAAACACAAAAAGAAGTAACCGGCACAAACGGCTATGGACACGCTGTCGAAGCTATCATGGCAGCTGGTATCAGAGGCGTTTATGGCACCATTGGTGAGCTAGGCTCTTGCGAAGGTGACTACACTCAAGCGCTTGAGACTTGCATTGGACCGCGTTTGAGCCACGTTGTGGTAGAAGACGATCAAGTTGCCAAAGAATGTATTGAATATCTAAAATCTACCCAATCGGGCAGAGCTACTTTTGTTCCGCTCAACAAAATTTCTTCCAACCCGCCAGGACTGCTTCCAGAGCGTCAGGGTGTAGTCGATTTTGCTTATAACATGATCGACTTCGAGCCTCGCTTTGCCAAAGCATTCCAGTATGCTTGCGGTCAAACTGTGGTGATGAACGATCTTGACAGTGCTCGCCGCATGCTAAATCAGGCACGCATGGTCACTGTGGGTGGTGAATTGCTTGAAAAATCAGGCAGTATCACGGGTGGTCAGGAAAGCAAGTCGCGTCTACATTTTTCCAAGCGTGGCGAGACCGACCTCGCTGTTTTAAAACAAACTCAAGCAAGCGTACAAGAGCAAATTAAGTCGCTCAAAGAAGCTGTAAAAGAGCTAACTGTATCGCTGAACGAAGAAAAAGAAAAATTAGTCAAAGCCAAAGCTGATGCGATGCAAAGACAGTCGGCCATTGAAGACAATAAAAAACAAACTATCGAACTAGATCAAGGCATCGCTGAAATCAAACCGCGTCTGCGTGAAAAAGGCGACGAGATAGATGTAATAGATCAAGAAATGGATAATATTACTATCGAAGTCGAAAGCTTCGAAAAGAAGATAGAAGAACTGGCCCGTGCACTGGAAAACGTCAAAGACAAAGGTGCTAATTCTAAGCTAGAAAAACTCATTCTCGATTCTGAAGAAGTAAGAGAAGACGTCGATTCTACCGAAAAAGAGTGTAAAGAAATTCAGCGTCTAATCGATAAGATAGAAACTGAAGAAGTGGTAGAAACAAACACACGCGACAATCTCAAAGAACAGGTAACCAACTCTAAAGCAGAGATGGAAAACCTCACCATACAGCGTCCACTGCTTACCGAGTCGGTTGATACCATTAAGCTTTCTATTGCGGAAGTGGAGAAGAAAGTAAATGAAATCTCAGTCGAGCTTGAGTCACTTCGCGCTCAAAAAGACGAGATTCATGCAAATGTCACTGAGCAAGAAGTTCAAAAATCCAAATACGATCAAGAAGCTAAGCGCGTAAACGAAGAGCGCAAGAATGAAAAATTAGCACTATTCGACTTGGAGCGTGATTTTGAAGAAATTAAGGCTCAACTTGCCATTATCAAAGCTGAAAATCCAGACTATGAGCCGCCTAATCAACAAACAGTAGACGATCTCAAAAAAGAAGTTGAGAAGTTGGAGCGCAGGATGCGCCATCTAGAACCAGTTAACATGAAGGCTCTAGACGAATATAACCAGACTGAAACCAGAAAAACCGAACTCGATACCAACTTAGAAACGCTTGACCTTGAAAGAGAAGAAATCATTCAACGTATCTCCGGCTACGATGAACTGAAAAAATCAACTTTCCTTGAAGCTTTTCACGCAGTTAATACCAACTTCCAAGAAATCTTCGCTGAGTTGAGCCATGGACATGGCAAGCTCGAATTAGAGTATCCAGACAGCCCATTTGATGGCGGTTTGATTATCAGAGCGCAACCACGCGACAAGAAGATGCAACGCATCGAAGCGCTGTCTGGTGGAGAGAAATCGCTTACTGCTTTATCTTTTGTGTTTGCCTTCCAGCGTTACGCACCAGCTCCGTTCTACGCTTTCGACGAGGTCGACATGATGTTAGACGGTGCAAACGCAGACCGTCTTGCACGTATGGTCAAGCGCCAGTCGAAACAAGCACAGTTTGTGGTAGTCAGTCTGCGTCGTCCGATGATTGAGCAAGCCGACCACGCTATCGGCGTGTCCTTGCGCAACGACGGCTACTCGCGCGTTGTAGGCATAAGCGAAATTCAAATTCCAGCAGAAAATCCCGAGCACGACGAAGAGCCTCAAGCTCGTGGAGCCTAGACTATGGAAAATTCTAACGCAGAAGTAAAGCTCGAAGTAGTCCAGCAGCTCTTTATAGACCCTGCCACACTGGATCCAATTTCTTTTGAACACGAGCGTAATGTCGGTCCCTCTGACGGTATCGAGATTCTTGTGCGCATGGCAAAGAATGGTGAAATCGACGCTAAATCTGTAGACATAATCGATGTTACAGACAAATTCTTAAAAGCAATTGCTGCTACTCCCAAAGAGAGTTTGCGCCAGTCGGGCAAAATCATTTTTCACGCATCAGTTTTGCTTCGTCTAAAAGCTGAATCGCTTTTGACTGAAGTGGTTGAAGAAGAAAAAGTGGATGATGATTTCATGGACTTCGACGAAGGTGCCATGGAATTTGATGGTGCCAAGCAACCGCGCCAAATTTCGCTTACCGATTTAGAAAAAGCGATTGTAAGAAAACCAACTCGCACAAAAGTAGTACGTCGAAAGATAACACTGGACGAGCTTATTAAAGCTCTACAAGAAGCGGAAAAAATCGAGAAAATCCGCTCTGAAAAAAGCAGAAAATCTCGTATTGATTTAAGCGGACATACTTTGATTCAAGATGTCGATGACATATTGAATCTAGCGCACGATGAAGATATAGAGCATACTATAGAGAATGTAGAACAGCTCCTGGTCAAAATCTTCCAGGCTAATCAGAAAATTGAATTATTCGCTTTAGCCAGTATGCTAGATCGAAAAGGTACATGGGTAGACGCTTTTCTTGCTTCACTTTTTCTGTCTAATGCAGGTAAAATTATACTTGAGCAAGAAAGTTTCTATGGTCCAGTTTTCATAACTCAAGCAAATTAACGAGATCCAACTTATGTCTGAAATCGAAGTTATAAAAGGAAAAATTGAAGCGGTCCTCTATTTGACCGACAAACCTTTGCGCGCTCAGGCAATTTCGCAAATCATCAATATAGACGTAGATATGACCAGACAAGCCATTCTCGACTTAATTCGAGACTACGAAGACCGCAAAGGCGGCTTAGAGATTGCCGACGATAATGGTTATATTCTGCAGGTGAGAGACGAATACAGCACAATCATTAACGAATTTGCTCCACTGGAATTGCCTACTGCCTTAGTGCGCACTCTATCTGCCATTGCTATCAAGCAACCTGTGATGCAGTCAGAAATCATCAAAATAAGAGGTGCTGGCGCTTACGACCACATCAAAGAATTGCTCGAACGCCAACTTATTAATAAACACGAAGAAGGTCGCTCGCCAACATTGACCACCACCAAAGAGTTTCAAGACTATTTTAGATTGACCAAAGATGGCAAATCACTTCGCACTATGCTTGCTAAAGAAGCCAAAGCTGCCAATACTCCAGAGCCTGGAGCCGAAGCGTTACCTGGCGAAGCAATACCTGGCGAAATAACACCACAAGTGATGCCGGAACAACTGATGTCAGACCAAATTGTCACTACTTTTGATGCCAGTCCAGGTCCTGAACCAAATACGATGTCAGAGCCAGTTTTAGATTCAGAATCTTTAGAGACACCAGTTCAATTTATAGTAGACGAGCCTGTAGCGAACTCTTGAATAGCCAAAATCCAGTTGTGGCAATAATTGCCGCCGCAGGAGAAGGCAGTCGGTTCAGTTCAGATTCAAGCAAAGAAAATCCCAAGCAATGTCGCATGTTGCTCAATTATCCATTGTATATGTGGAGTCTGCGCGAATTTATATCCAGCGCATATATATCGTCGATAATATTAATTGGCAATGAATATATTTTGTCTTCGATGCAAGAACAGGTAGCAGCTTTTGATATTGAAAAAAGAATAGATGTCATATGTGGTGGCAAGTCGCGACAAGAGTCTGTCTATCTAGGGCTCAAACAAAGTGAAAGTCATACTCCCAAGCCCACTCACGCGCTTATTCATGATGCGGCAAGACCACTCATAACAAAAAAGGATATCGACGCAGTGGCTTTAGCAGTAATCGCATCTGGTGCTGCCACCATGGCTAGTGTGGTGCCAGATACGGTGAAAAAAGTTGATAGAGATTCCTTATATATAAAAGAGACCCTTAATAGAGACGAATTGTATCTAGCTCAAACCCCTCAAGGTGGAAGATTGGACTGGCTCCTAGAAGCACATAATAAGCTGGTTTTAAAAGGACAAGAAGTGACCGATGATGCAGCTTGTCTTGAGCGAGCCGGTCATAGTGTCAAAGTGGTACCAGGTTCCAGGTTCAATATAAAAGTCACACATAGCGAAGATATGGATATTTGTCGATATATTCTTTCCAATAGATCTTTATAGGTAGAACCATAAGTGGTGACCGATAAAGCTTGGCGAAGATGAAATTCTAAAGTTTTAACTGGAAATCAAGAGAAGTAGCGCGTCTTGAAGCAGCGGGCTATGGCGTGTCGACAGACGCCAAGTAAAAAGATGATGCTAAAAGTAATACCATAGACATCAGTTAGGACACTTGCGAATTGTGACAAAAACTATAGAATTAGACGTGATGCAGTGTCTGTGTTCCATCAAGGTATTCACGGGTAGGATCTAAAATATGACGAACGACAATATCAATACTCAAACCGGCGAAATGCCAATGATGTCAGCTCAGCTGGCTCGCGGACCGGCAAAACAGGCGGTAGTGGATTTATTCCCCGCGTTGAACGACAGAAAATCATTGGGTCTGGGTTCCATGCGCGCACCAAATCCAAATGTGAAATCTGGATCTCAAATATCTATTTTTGCGCCAGTTACTTTTGAAGAAGCAATCGACATCGTAGAGTGTCTGCGTTGTAGAGCTGCCACCACTATCTCCTTAGAGAATATGAAAAAACTGGACGCTAGCCGTTTAGTTGATTTTGTAGCTGGTGCCTCAGCTGCTCTGGATGGCGACTTCCACAAGTTAAGCGAGCAAGTTTATATTTTCACTCCAAGCAATATTAAACTGACTTCGGATCTGAAAATGGAACCTCAAACAGCAGCTGATGGAAGTTACGATTTGGGTGCACTCGATTTTCTTTATCCATCGAGCAACAAACCTAACTAGTTAATTGCCAATTCAATTAGATCGATTTTTCAACTGACGACAGAAGAAGCCCGGGAATTTTATTCCTGGGCTTCTGGGTTCAATGTACTTGTAATCTATGCAACTGCATGTAAATACTATTAACAGTTTCTAATAAAATTCGGGGTTGGGCATCCAGGGATTCGACCCGACATTTTTTTAACAGACCATAGTTGTCAGCATTGTTATCATGGTCATTAACAGAGGCGAACGAGTTTGTCTGCCCGGCGCTCATTCTGTCTCCTCCTTACCTGCATCTAATCCACACAAAACAGGTAATATCCCTCCTTCACCGGAGGGATTTTTCTTTGTGCACGTTTTTAGCGCTGCTTTTTATTCGGGGAGCGTGAGTTTTTTTCACTGGCGCCAGTTGTCATCGGGGCGTCTTTGCCCTCATCTGTACTAGAGACAGAAACCAGATTTACTTTGACCTGAACAAGTGGACTTGCGTTCATGCGTTTTTGCAAGAATTCTTCCAGCCCGTCTTGAATATGAAGTGAAATATGTTCTTCGTCTTTCCATTTGCGATTTTTGCCACTAAGCAAATTTTCCACTTCTTTGCCAATAAGCAATACAAACTCTTCGGCCGGTACATCCTGGGGCAAAATAATGCCTCGAATGGATATATCGGGACCGGCAAGCATTTTGCCGTCACTACCCATGGTGGTGACCACCATTACAAGACCTTCTTGCGATAAGTGCTTGCGGTCGTCCACCGTTTCATAATCGATACGCCATTCGCGGTTTGAGTCAATGAGAATAACGCCTGATTTGACTACACCATTCTTGGTGCATGAATTTTTGGTCAATTCGAGCACTTCGCCATTTTTTAAAACAAAAGTATTTTCTGCAGGTACACCAGTTTCGGTGGCAAGCTCGCAGTGTTTTACAAGCATTCTGTACTCGCCGTGGATAGGCATAAAATACTTGGGAGTACACAAGTTGAGCATAAGTTTTTGCTCTTCCTGGCAGGCATGTCCTGATACGTGAATGCCTGAACCTTTGCCATAAACCACGTCTGCACCACGCAAAAATAGTTTATTAATGGTATTGGCTATGGAGCGCTCGTTTCCGGGAATTGGTGTGGCAGAAATAATTACTGTGTCACCAGGGACAATACTAATAAATTTATGTTCGTTATTGGCGATTCTAGTTAAGGCAGATAATGGTTCGCCCTGACTACCAGTAGTTAAAATCACTACTTGATGATCTGGATAGTCTCTTATTTGCTCGATTGGGATAAGCAAATTATCGGGAAACTTCATATAACCTAGCTCGCGACTTAATTCGGCGAACTTATGCATTGAGCGTCCTAATATAGAAACTTTTCTGCCATAGTGCATTGCCGCAAGCAAAACCTGACGTACACGGTGCACATTGCTTGCAAAAGTTGTAACTATTATGCGCTGCTGAGCACGAGCAAAAACTTCGTTCAGTTTGCCCCACACTGTGCGTTCGGAGGGGGTGTAACCAGGCTTCTCGGTGTTTGTGCTATCGCTCATTAAAAGCAAAATGCCTTCATCAGAAGCACGGGCAAGACTGGCAAAATCGAACAACTCGCCGTCTACTGGTGTTAAATCGAATTTGAAATCGCCTGTATGAACTAAAGCACCAATTGGCGTTCTTATAATCAGCGAAAAACTATCAGCGATAGAATGGGTGCAGCGAATAAACTCAACTTCAAAACATCCCATGCGTACTCGTTGACGCGGTTTGACCTTTTTTAAATGAGTGCGATCTTGAAGACCCATTTCAGACAATTTTGATTCAAGTAATCCAAGTGCCAGAGCTGGTCCGTAAATTGCAGGTAGAGAAATCTCGTTTAATATAAAAGGCACGCCACCAATATGATCTTCGTGACCATGGGTGATTGCAAGCCCGCGAATCTTTTCTTGATTTTCAACCAGGAAAGAAATATCTGGTAATACTAATTCGACTCCGATCAAGTCGTCGGATGGAAAAGCAAGTCCGGCATCGACCAAAATAATGTCGTTACCGCAGCATATAGCCATAGTGTTCTTGCCGATTTCGCCAAGACCACCAAGTGGAATTATTTTGACCATTTTATCTAGTGCCACAAAGATTTCCTTTATCGCTCATTGTGCTTACTTCGCATTCTGCAAGCAAATTTCTCATTTGCAATTTTTGCTCTGCGTCTAGTGGCACCAGTGGTAGTCTCAGATTTTCTTTGCATAATCCCAAAAGCGACAAAACATATTTGACACAAGTAGGATTTGGAGCAATGAAAAGCCCCTTGAACAGTGGCAAATACTTATAATGCAAAGCTCGTGCTTCGCGAATTTCACCTTCGGCAAACATTTTCATCATCAGCGCAATTTCTTTGCCAATCACGTGACTGGCAACACTTATTACACCACAAGCACCCACACTCATAAATGGAAGAGTGAGATTGTCGTCGCCAGAATACAATCTAAAAGGATCAGCACACAAGCGAGCAAGCGTTGCCATTTGATCAATGTCGCCTGTTGAATCTTTGATGGCGTGTACGTTCTTGCAAGATTCAATTATTTTGACCATGGTGTTAGGTTGAATATTGATACCAGTACGACCAGGAATGTTATAAACAATAATGGGCAAATCGGTTTTATCGTTGATTGCTTTTATGTGAGCAGCAATACCTTCCTGACTGGGTTTGTTATAGTATGGAACCACTATAAGTAAACCGTCAGCACCCGCTTTCTCCGCTTTCTTAGCCAGTTTCGCCGACTTTTCAGTATCGTTTGTACCAGCGCCAAAAACAATTTTTGTTTTCTTGTGTGCTTTTTCTTTTGTGAATTTCAAAAGATCAAGCTTTTCATCAGTAGATAAAGTCGGACTTTCGCCTGTGGTGCCTGATACCACAATAGTATCTGTGCCAGTCTCGATAAGATGCTCAATGAGCTTCTCTGTCGATTTGTAGTCAATTTCGTTAGAGTCATCAAAGGGCGTGACCATCGCGGTCATCAATCTTCCAAATAAAGGGGCGTCGGCTCCGATCATTGTGTCTGTGCTCCTAGGCTAAAACTTTTTTTGTTTCCATCAAGTCATGCGATAAAAGATATTCGGCAATGCGCACCGCATTTAGTGCTGCACCTATTCTCAAATTGTCTGCCACAACCCACAAATTGATACCGTTTTCAGAGGAAGTATCTTTTCTGATTCGTCCAACATACACTGGGTCTTTTCCAGCGCAATCTATTGGTGTGGGAAAATGAGCTTTGGACCAGTCGTCCCAAACTTCTATTGCTTCGTTATTTGCAAGGCTTTCTCTTACTTGAGCTGGACTTACTTTCTTCTCTAAATCTACTGTCACCGATTCGCTGTGTCCGACAACAACCGGCACGCGCACTGCAGTGCAAGTAATTGCCAGTTCTGGAATACCTAGAATTTTACGCGATTCGTTTATCACTTTTATTTCTTCAAAAGTGTAACCATCCTCGGAAAATACGTCTATCTGCGGAATTAAGTTAAAAGCAATAGGACGTTTAAATACTTCTGGCTTGGCTTCATTGCCCGCAAGCACTTCTTTGGTTTGAGCTTGAAGCTCATCGATAGCTTCTTTGCCAGCGCCACTTACGCTCTGATACGTGGATACGACTACGCGTTTAAGACCAGCTAATTCGTGCAAGACTTTTAGAACGACAACCAACTGGATTGTCGAGCAATTAGGATTGGCTATCAATCCGTTGTGATTTTCCAATTCGTGCGCGTTCACTTCAGGCACTATAAGCGGCACGTCTTTGTCCATGCGAAAAGTGCTTGAATTGTCGATGAATACACAGCCTTGCTTGACTGCGCGTGGTCCCCATTCTTTGCTGACCGAACCGCCTGCTGACGCCAAAACCAAATCGCAATTTTTGAAAATCTCGTCTGTAGGCTCTTTTACTTCAATCTTTTTGCCTTTCCATTCGACAAAAGTATTGGCTGAGCGAGCGCTTGCAAGTGCAATAAGCTCAGATACAGGAAAGTTGCGTTGTTCTAAAACCGACAGCAATTCCTGACCGACACGTCCTGTCGCTCCTAAAATAGCCACTCTCAATTCTTTTTTCATATGCGACTCCGCGATTTTTATAGCAGGGTCTCCAGACCCACCACTAATCCATCCAATGATTGTACTGTTCTAAGGCTTAATAGTATGCCTTTGATGAAGCAATCGGTATTAAAGCTGTCATGATTTATAGTCAAAAGCTCGCCCCGCGACCCGAATATGACCTCCTGGCGCGAAATTAACCCGGGCAATCTAAGTGAGTGCACGCGCACCCCAGACTCATGGCGGGCGCCACGAGCACCAGGCATCAGCTCTTTTTCGTCCACTACTTTTGGATTGTATTCTTTTTGATTTTCGGCTATTTTGCGCAATGTATGCGAGGCTGTGCCTGATGGCGCATCGAGCTTATGCGGCTGATGTGTTTCGACGATTTCTACATTCTGGAAATGTTTGGCAGCCGTTTTTGCAAATTCCATCATGAGAACGGCGCCAATAGAGAAGTTCGGCACAATCATAGAGCCTGTTTTATTCTTTTTGACCAGCGCAGTTAAGTCGGCAATATCTTTTGCGCTTAATCCAGACGTGCCGATAACAAAGCGCATACCACGCTCCAGAGCCGCTTTTGCATTATTTAAGGCGCTATAGTGCGAGGACAATTCAAGCAAAACATCTGCTTCTGTATCGATGGATGCAAGATCTGCAGCGATTGGAATTAGTGTGCCCGGAATCTCGTCGCCGATATAATCGGCATTTTTGCGCCCGAAACCACCAACCAGTTCGCAATCGCCCGAGGCAATTATGGCTTGAGCACTAGCCTTTGCTAGTCTGCCATTTATTCCGGCAATGATAACTCGCATTATACTGTTAGTAGATTTTTGCCGGTCGAACCAAAGCCGCCTTCGCCGCGAGCTGTTGTTGAAACGCTTTCGACTTCTTCGATTGACACTGTAATTACAGGCGTAATTACAAGCTGGGCAATTCTATCGCCAGGTTGAAAAGTGTAAGCTTCTTGACCGTGATTAATAATTAGGACCATTACTTCGCCGCGATAATCAGAGTCGACGGTGCCGATGCAGTTTGTGAGCGAAATACCGTGCTTGGCAGCAAGCCCTGAGCGGGGGCGAACTTGCCCTTCATAGCCTTGAGGAATTTCAACTTTAATGCCGGTTGGAAGCATGTCTCTGTGTCCGGCTTTGATTTCGACTGGCTTGTCGCTTGCCAGGCACAAATCAAGACCTGCAGCGCCGCCACTGGCGTATTGGGGCATGCCCTGACAGTGGGCGAGTTTTTCAATTTTCAAGGAAACTGGGGCGTCTTTCATCTTCTCTCACCAATAAAATAGCGGGTCTACAACGGTATAACTTTATCATTTATACGCTTTTGCAAGATTGGTAAGAGTTAGGCTGAGGCTAAATCGGCGCAAACAAAAAGACCACCCGAATAAATTCGCGGCGGTCTTTTTACTACTGTCTAGCTGCCTGTTGCACAGGCTCAGTATTTTCGAAGCGCTTCAGCTAGTCCTTCACGCTAGGCGGGCTGCTTACTGTCGTTTCCGGTTGACGTCAACCTGTCGTTTCCGTTTTGCCCCTCGGCTCAAAGCAACTCCGTTTCGAATTGCTCACCGTCTACATTTATAACTATAGCAATCACTGATAGCGCTGTGAAGTATCCCAAAAATAATTTCTCAAAATATTTTTTAGTCCTTGTCTAACTGCATAATGAGCCAGTATGGCTTTAACTTGTTATCATTGAAAGTCTTGAACCACACATGGTGCTTTTGCTTCAAGGTTTTTGCAGCGATTTGTGGCGCTTTAGCGAAAGCCGCATTAAGCCTGGCTTTGAATCGATACATGTCAGGCGCAAGCGGTATCATAAAAGCACCACATATAAGGATTAGAAATTGAGAAAAAATGCAAAGTAAAAAGCGCAAAGCCTGGAAAGCCTTGCTAAGCAAATCTTTCCAGTGGCGTAGCCAACGACTCCTTGATACCATCTTTGGTGTCGCTTGCTGCTATGCGTTTTGATTATGCTCGACCACAGTAAGTCAGACTTACCAGCAGTCAGGCATTTTCCTCTCGTGTCTTTGGGCTCTTAGGAGTTGCCTCCAGTAGATCACCTTAAACACGGATTTTTGTTCGACTCATGTCTTGGTTGACGCTTTTGACCCGTCTATATCCGTCCAGCTAGGCTGAAACGTCCAAGAAGCTATGATAATCGTTATACATTATATGCCCGCGGCTCGCTCTTTATATTCATGACTTCCTCACTTTTTTGGTTAAAAACAAATTTTTTGACAAGCTCGAAACCTTGAATATATGGTCAATATATCGATTCTATATACACAAGCTCGACTGGTCTTGTCTAAGCTTGGTAAACGGCAAGGCGGCTTAGAATTTCCCTGTGGCTCGGGACTATATATAATGTAGTGACGCATGCAAAATGCCGACGTGGCTCAGCTGGTAGAGCAGCGGTTTCGTAAACCGCAGGTCGTGGGTTCGATCCCCATCGTCGGCTCCATACTAAAAAAACAAAATCTTGAATGTGTGATGCCTATTGGTTTCCATGCATTCTCAATAAAGATAAAATGCGGTGATCTTCCCATTTATCTCCCCACATTGTGGGAAACTCTAGGGTAAGCAGGGTCAACTGACTCTGATTGTTTGTGCATATTGTTGAAGAACAGGCAAAAGTATCGACGGTATCGACGGTATCGACGTAATTAAGCGCCCGTCATAGTTTTGGGACCGTCGGTTCTGTGCTCAGTCGACGGGGTATCGACGGTAGAACTAAAAGCTTCTCTAAGCTTATCGTTGTTTCTCTTGATGTCGTCATTTATCCAACTGGCGTAATGACGAACGAGAGTTTCAATTCCTACATGACCAAGATGCCTGGCGATGTGTGGCAATGGAATGCTTTTAATTATGCAGTGCGTTGCAAATGTATGTCTTAGCTGGTAGCTCTCACGATGTCTGATGCCAGCAGTTTTTAACGCACGCGCCCAAATTCTGTCTAGATGTTTATCTATGGGTTTGCCTTTCTTATCCATAAAGACATGTCCATCTTTGTCTTGTACGGGACGCTTCTTAAGTTCCTCAAGCGCTGCTTTTACTTGAGGGAGCATAGGAATGTCTCGGATTGATGATTTAGTTTTAGGAGAGCCTTCTACGCCTTTGACCCTACCCTTGGTGATTCGAATTTCTCCTTTCCTCCAGTCGATATCAGACCAGCGCAAAGCAAGCATTTCATTTGGTCGAGCGCCAGTATATGCAAGCACGGTGAAGAGTGGTCTATAGTGTTCGTCGCTGGCTGCTAATGCTATTCGAAGCTCATCTTCTGAAAGCGGGTCTATCTCTGCTTTGGGTTCTGTTACTCGTTTGACTGCTCTTGTAGGATCTTTGTCGATGGTTCCTGCAAGCTCTTCATTCCTGAGAATTGAGCGCAATATTTGCATTATTGTATTTATTCTAGAAGGTGACAAAGGTTGCCCACCTTTCTTTTGCCTTGGCTTTGTTGCTAAATTTGATTGAAACACTCGCAGAGCGTGAACGGAAATATCTCGCACGGGCATCTTGCCAAAGGCAGGTAGTAAATCATGATTGAGAATTTCTTTGTAAGAACGAATGGAGGAAGCTTTGGCGCTTTGTTTCTCTTGCAAAAATTCTTCTGCTGCTTGTGCAAAGGTTTTCGGCTTAACTGCTTTGCCAAGTTTTGCAAAACCTTCCCAGCGTTGACCGGCTAGTTTAGAAAGATTGATTTCGTTTTGTATTTCATTCCATGCGATTTCCGCCAGGCGCTTATCGCCTATTATTTTCTTCCAGTCCTTACCGTAGTACCGGACTCTGATACCGTATTTGCCACTAGTCTTTTCTCTGAATACGCCCACTATGACTGGCTCCTGTTGTTTTTCTGTTCTTGTCGGTATACTCTTTTTTTGGCAGGTACCGCCGCAAAATTGTTTATCTGCTTTTCCTACGATTACTTTGTCGCAACCGCGGCAACGTTCTATTGATGCTCTTCTTAATAACTTTCTTTGTAAGGCTAGTCCCATCGCTTCCCATGGTGAGCTAATTTGTACTTCATAAGCTAATCCCCAGGACTGATTTTCGAATCTCCAAACTAATTCAGAATGTACATAACACAGAATGTGGTTGAGAGCACGTCTTAAAAATTCGGTTCCCGCTATACAGATATTGGAAGAGAACTCTTTTGGGATAAGCACCCCTTCCGTAAGAGTGATATTGCTAAACAAAAAAACAGTAGTGAGTTTTTGAGATGTGATTATTGAAGTAAAGTTTGGATACTCTTTATTTTTTTTGGGGACGGAAATAGTAACAAGAGCCGCGTCGGGCTGAACTTCAATTTTTACCCAGCTCTCTAGCATTTGCGTCTTCTGACTATTTATAAGTTCGGAGATCTCATTTAACAGTTTCATGGAATTCGCCGCTTGTAATAGAGTGTCTACGTCAACCAGACCGGCAATAGGCAATCCCCAACGTTCTACGAATGTTTTCGCACTATCTCTGTCAATAACGAAATCTATAAAGTCATTAAACAATGCATCCTGCACAAGAGAATCATTCAGTTCGTATTCACGAATAACAGGCCCAGAACCTTTTATATATTCCATATTCACTTGAGAAATCGGGGTGACATTGCTTTCTTTTTTCGGATGGAAGAAAGAGTAGTTTTTTAGGACTACCCATCTTGTTCCTACGCCTACTGATTGTTGTTTTTTTCGCTTTACCATGTCCGCAATTTGTCCGAAATACGACTTTGAACCTTATCAATCTGAGGGTGATAATACCAGCATAGTCCAACGAAAGCAACGCGATTTTATGCGAGGTATCAAATGTCAAAAAAGAATATAGACGCAGAAGGCTCTAAAGCCAAGCGTTTTTTGAGCGTGGCGGAAGCAGCTCAATATCTAGGGGTAAGTGAAAAACTTATATATCGAATGGTGTGGAACCGTGAGCTTGAACATGCACGCCTAGGAACCGCAATCAGGATTGATGAGGAGGTTCTGTTGCGAAAGGTGCGGGAACTTACTGTTGCTGAATATAAGCCAGGCGCAATCAGTTTGGAGGGCGTATGAATTCGATGCCATATTTTAAAGGTTGTCGTCTTCGGGTAGTGCCTAGTGAAATATTGGCTTGCGATGCCGATTGCAACAACTGCCCGTTATTCCAAGCAATAGAAAAGAAAGCCATGCCCCGTCCTTGGTGGTATCGCATTTGGAACCGCTTTCTATACTTTCTAAATGGAGTATTTAGACATGTTTAAACCAATAATATATCCAACTCTAATTTATAGAGAACGGTATGACCAGCTTCATTTACTTGCAGCAAAGAGCGCATTGTCTTTGTGTGAAGCTGAAGCTGAGAATATGACCGAAAAAGAAAAGCGAGTTTTTCGAACTCTCTTTGCTAACCGCTGGTCACGCGGGCTTCAGGAATGCAAACAAACTATTGAGCAACTTACAAACCTATAAACAGCAAAGCGCCCTGGCAGGCGCTTGCAAGGAGAAAGATTTTTGGAACCTTTTTATGATACCACGGCGGTACCAACACCGCTAGAATATTTTGCCAGCATATTCGATTTGAAACGCCATCACGGCAACGTCTTGGTGAATTGCTGTTTTCATTCCGACAGTTCACCGTCACTATCTATCAATGTAGACGACGCTCGCTATCAGTGCTTTGCGTGCGGTGTTAGCGGACGCGGTGTTGTTAGTTTTCATATGACTCTGCATGGCACTGAGTACAAAGAAGCCCTCAAGCAGTTGACGGGTGGCGTGTATGAATTGCCTAATCGGATTACTGCAAAACCTTATACAGAGCAAAGCGACGAAGAAAAGACATTAGCTGCACGCAAGAGGTGGGAACAGTCTCAACCTATATTGCGAGGTTGTCCAGTTGACCTTTATTTAAGAGCAAGAGGAATTGAATTGGATATTTATCCTGATATGGTGCGGTATCATCCCGACTTGCCATACGGACATCAAGATGGCACGTTCACGCGGCATCCGGCAATGGTGGCATGCGTCCAAAATCTAACTGGCGAGTTCATGGGAATTCATCGAACCTTTCTGACCGAGGATGGGCGAAAAGCAGATGTTCCAAGAGTAAAAAAAATGTACGGGCAATCTGGAGTGATTCAACTTTATAAACCATCTGATTGCTTGGGGGTAGCAGAAGGACTTGAAACAGCGCTCAGTTACCGTATCCTAGCCGATATACCGGTATGGTGCGCCGGGTCAGCTTGGGCACTGGGAGAAATACAACTTCCAAAAGTAGAACGCGTTTTTATTTGTGTCGATTTAGATCGAAGCGGCAAAGGCGAATTGGTTTTTGAAAATCTTGCCCGTCGCTTAGTGAGCGAAGGACGCACTGTTTATAAATGCGCTCCAAAAGCTTTCAAACCAATGACAGACAAGTCTTTTGACTGGAACGATTACTTGATTCAAACGAAGGAAATAAACAATGGCAACTGAGATTAAGACCCCGACACCAAGCGAGGTGCGCGGCATGGCTGAGCCTGTTACTGAAAAGTCGCTTAAAGGAACTGGCATCAAAAAGAAAGCCAAGACAGGCGGACAAACAGATAGTGAAAAAGCCAGCCCAAAGGCAAAACAGCTCCTAGACTTATGTGCTGGATTTGAGCTATTTCATTCGCCCGATGGTTCTTGCTATGCATCTTTTAAACGCGACAAGTTCATTGAAACTGTGCGCCTCGAATCACGAAACTTTGAGTTACTACTTTTAAAGTTATACAGAGACGCATATAACGACATGCTCTCTGAACAACAATTGAAACCGGTAATTCGGACCCTGCAAGCAGAGGCGCTTATATCGGGAGAAGAAAAAGAAATACATTTGCGAACAGCTAGAGATGTTGATGACGTAATTATTGACCTTGGCACTTCAGATTGGCAACAGGTGAGGGTGACGAAAAAAGGATGGCAATTAGAACGAAGTGGCAATCAAAAATTCTGGAGACCAAGCAATCAAAGACCGCTAGCTATCCCAATTCCAGGGACAGGCAATCTCGAAATGTTGCGAACCCTGCTAAACGTTGATGACCAACAATGGATATTGCTCCGCGCCTTCTTAGTGCAATGCTTGCTGCCGTCTGGCGAGTACCCAATTTTGGTTGCTCAAGGTGGGGAAGGCACTGCTAAATCAACATTGTGCAAGGTTCTTAAAGTTTTGCTAGATAACCATAGTCCACCGCTTCGCCGCTTACCAACTAGCCCTAGAGACTTGGCTGTATTTGCAAAAAATGCCCATGTCCTTGCATTTGACAATTTAAGTGGTATTACCGCTGCTATGTCTGATGAACTTTGCTCTATTGCAACTGGTGGCGGATTTGGTGCCAAGCAAAACTATACAGATGCCGATGACCATGCATATGAATTCGCTCGCCCTGTCATTATCAACGGTATTGACGACCTAGCAAAGAGACAAGATTTTTTAAGTCGAAGTGTGATACTCCGCTTGGAGAAAATAGCAGACGATAAGCGAATCCGTAAAAGTGTTTTTTGGGAAAGTTTTGAAGAGAGCGCCAGCGCTATTTTAAGCGGGCTACTAGATTTGTTATCACTTGCATTAGGAGAGCTTGACTCTGTTTATCTTGCTGAAGCACCACGCATGGCTGATTTTGCTCATCTTGGAGTGGCTATAGAAAAGGGTTTAAAAGAACAAGCAGGAAGCTTTATGCATGCATATAAAGGGGCACAGGAAGCTGTAATTCTAGATAACTTGCAATACGATCCTTTTGCTGTGGCTGTAGTTGAGCTGATGGATGAGCTTGCTAGGGGCGAAGGCTCAGAGCTTGAAAAAAGCCCGTCTAATTTGCATGGACTTATCGAAGGGAAGATTTCTGATAGGTATTGTATGCCTAAGCAAAACAAACTAGGCGAAAGGTTGGAGCGAATAAATACCGCTTTAAACTTGGTTGGCATTAGATTCTTACGACCAACTAGAGGTAGTACTCGTTTGCTTAAATTGCAGCGATTCAAAAAGTTGACACCTTAAAACCCCATCTCCTTCGAATAAAATCACTGCTCTAGAACTTTATAACTTGCCCGAGATTGTTGCCGGGCTAAAATGGAGACTTCTAACGGAGCGTATGATATGTCGATAGCCGCTCGTGCAATATTCGAGCAATACAAAAAAGACGATGCCATTTTGCAGGTTAATGAAATGGTCGGAAAAGAATTTGAAAACCATCTTCTTGATTTTAAAGAAATGAGAACAGATTCTAATGGCGACCTGGCAGATAGTGATAGGACGACATATTCAATTGCGCTTAGTGGATTCGGGAATTCAGATGGAGGCGTTATAGTTTGGGGCGTTGAATGCAAGCCTACAAGTAAAGATGGTCGCGACGTAGTTCAGTCACTAAAACCAGTAAAGCCACTAAGCAAAATAATTTACGCTTTGCGAAGATTAGAACCAAGTATGACTTCGCCTGCAATTTCAGGAATTGAACATACAGAAGTTGAACAAATAAAGGGCTCGGATTCCGGGTTCATCGCCACCTATGTTCCCAAGGTAGAAGCGCTCCCCGTTATGGCTATGGGGAAGGATACGCAACGAATGTATTATCGAGGAAGTCATTCATTCAGTTACATGCCTCACTGGATGGTAGCTGACCGATTCAGTCGAAGACCTCAACCCAAACTTGAAATGGATTGGTTTGTGCAAGAGGAGTATCCAGATGGCGTCAAACTGCAAATTGTTACTAAGAATATTGGCAGAGGTATTGCCCTCCATTCTAGTTTCACATTGAAACACACTAAATATCTAAGCTTGAACGACTATAGTTACGCTGGAGTCGATCGTGACTTTATTTTAGCTCTTCGCGACAAGCAAACTGTTGGTTGGGCTAAACCTGGAAACGTTTTGCACCCAAAACAATACATTCAAAATGCTTTGCTTAACTTCCCTTTGCGTGGATACGGCGTAGGAGATAGGATAATTCCTTTCGAAATTTCTTGTGATGGATTTTTTGAACAAGGAGAGATGTTAGTTACACTAAATGCGGTAGAAAATCACCGGCGTTTAGCTGATTTGCAGTTTGATTAGTGATACTAGCTATGGGAATCACTCACCGCCTATTTAAGTTGTCAGCCCTAGAGCAAGATAAAAAAAGGACTCATGCCGCCAGAAGAACCCGATGAACTAAAAGAGGAGACTAGTCTAAAAAGGACTGCGCTTTTTTATCTCCTGCCAATTGCCTACATAGGTTTTAATTTTGAGACTATCCTTCGCGTTTTTATAAATGGATGGCAATTCAGATATGTAGACATTCTGTGGAAGAACTTTCTCGATACTTGCGTAATAGGTTTGCTTTGTTACGGATGGGGATATTTAGAGTCTTTACAAAATGCCCTAAGTAGAACCAAAGATCGGTTGGCAGAGGAAAAGAAAAAAGTGGAACAATTGGAACAAGAGCTTGCTGAGCTAAAAGAAAAGAACGCATAAATCCTTGTGTCCTCCTACGCGCACTCTATTAATCAAGGTCTCCAGATTCATTAATAGTTCAGCCCGGGCACAATGTCCTAACGATGAGCACAGACGAAATACAAAAGAATCCAGAATCAAAGCTTGCTGATGTCGAGCTTAAATCCTCTGCCACCGCATGCAATACCACTATTTCACATAACTATATCACAGAAGTAAAGGGCTGAAAAGTTAGAAATATGGCTCGTCAAGAGAGATTAACTATCCTGTTAAAAGTGAATACTGTGTTTAGCTACTCCCATGAGAGACCTTATCATTGCGCGCAAAAAACGCTAAGACAATCTTTCTTCTTGGCGCTGGAGCTTCCAAGGATTCCAACATACCTCTCAGCTCGGAAATGGGCAGAGAGATGGTTAATTTTGAATCGTCAGAGGATCTCTTAGATGCCTACCAAGATAGACAAAGACGAGCTCTGAGATTTATTGCTGGCGGGCTGGCTTTTAAAGCTGGTATGGAAAACTATGACCCTTTCTACGGTGTAGATGTTGAAGCGCTCTTTAATGCGGCAGATCATTTAGCTCGTAGAACATCTCTTGAAGTATCGCCTTTTATCTCTGCATGGCATCCAGCGATAAAAGAGCTTGAATGCCCTGCTGACTATCAAGCTGGCGAAAAAATTCGTCAATTAGCTAGACATATTTTTGAACCAGAAAGCGTAGGTTACAGCAAGGATTTCAGCAACTTACTTCTTGGCTTACCGGTTGACGCTGGGGAGTTTTCTGGAGGGAGCATTCCAGGATTTCACAGTAGCTTTTACACAGCTTTCGCTTCCGCAGTCAAGACAATTACTGGACAAACAAGTTCTGTCCTTTTTGAAGAACTTAAGTTCACGATGATAGGTTTACTTCAAGAAATTGTTTGGATAGATCCTCGCGCGAGCGATTCTTTTTCAAGGGTTGATTACATAAAGCCACTAATTAGCTTCTGCAAGAATAATGAAGCATCTATAGCCACTCTAAATTACGATAACACGCTGGAACTCGCTTCAGAGGCGTTGAGTATCGAGATAGATTCAGGCATCAAGGAGTGGTCCAAAAATGGAGAGCTAAGTTATTCTGAGTCATCAATAAATCTGTTCAAGCTTCATGGCTCTGTTGATTGGCGGCTGGTGGAGGAAACACCTACAGCGAAAAATCCTATTCCTTTCCAAAGAATAAAGATCGGCAACCCCAGTAACGACGAAAATTCGTTACCTGCCGTAATTTTTGGGCAGGCAAATAAATTGACGACAGAAGGACCTTTTTTATCGATTTTAATAAAGTTCAAAGAAGCTTTACATGCAGCTGAGGAACTAGTCGTAGTTGGCTACTCTTTTAGAGATAAACATATAAATCAAATCCTATCAGAATGGTTAAACGGCAATGAAAATAGACTTATGAGAATTGTAAATGGAAAATGGCATCTCTATAATTTGCCCTTCTATACCTCTGAATATGGGCACCTATTGCGAAGCAGAATTAAAATCGAAAAATTACAAGCGAATGAGTTTTATGCGCAACTAGAAAATCGATAGATTCATACACTTCAAGCTTGAAGTAGCATTTTTAGGATACATTGGTATTAAGGGTTACCTTAGTCATTTTTTGGAATTTTTTTTTGAAATTTTCAGACGATATAGTGTGCGTATCTGAGAGTAAATAATAGGGAAATGGCGGCTATAGCCGTTACTCTCTTTCCAGGGTACCCTTAAGGATTTTACGAAGATTCGCTGTCCATCAGGCTCTGGTCCGTATAAGAGTTAATCTTAAATCACCGCATTTAGTATCGCAGCTTACTTGTGAAGTCAAAACAAATGAGGTATCAATAGTGGTATCGCTGTCTGAAAATAGCTAGACCCAAAACAAGACAGCAAGATGAATCCCGAAACACCCAGAATCACTGGAGTCAACTGAGGGAAATTTGCAAGGGTCAAATTCAGACAGTCCAGTCCCAGGAGAAATACTATGAATAAGACAGTTGCCCTTTATCTTAGAGTCAGTACAGAAGAGCAAGACTGCGATAGACAAGAGAGAGACCTTAGAACTTATGCTGAGAAGCTTGGCTTTACTGTCTATGGAGTTTATAAAGAAACTGCATCTGGTGCTAAGAATGATAGAGCCGTCCGCAAAGAAGTCCTTAAGCTTGCACAAGCTAGACGAATAGATGCCGTGCTAGTGACAGAGATGTCTAGATGGGGTCGTTCAACCATTGACCTCATAGGCACATTACAGCAGATGGAATCATGGGGAGTAAGCTTGATTGCTCAGACCGGATTTACTTTTGACTTAAGTACACCTCAAGGAAAGCTAGTGGCGTCTATGATGGCAAGCCTTGCTGAATTTGAAAGAGACTTACTGAGAGAGCGCGTTAAGTCTGGACTACAAGCAGCTAAAGCAAGAGGTCAGGTACTCGGTAGACAGCAAGGTCAAAATTACAAGCAATCAAAGTTCAAGGACCAAGTTCTAAAGTTACGGGAGACGGGCAAAAGTTATAGGGAGATAGCAGAGAAGCTTGATATTGATAAAAACACTGTGATGGCAATCATCAAGCAAGCGGCATAATTACGGACTGCAAAAAACAAAGGGACTGGTGTCAATGTGATACCGGTCCCTTTCTTTTGCGTATATCAGCAAAGGGTGTAACCCCGTCGATACCGTCGATACTCGTAAAGAACTGACGGTCTGTAAAGGTTCACTGGCATTGTGTTCCGTCGATACCGTCGATACCGTCGATACTCTTTTATAAAAAATAAAAAAGAAGAGTAATAAAAGACTGGTATCAGGGACAGTATCAGAATTTATAGCCCTTGGCTAATCTCGCACTTACTAGTGCGGACTGCAAACCACATGAAAGAGAAAATTGCATGCATTACAGAATCAGTCTAATCTCTAAAGTATAGAACTCAAGACTAGAGGCATTTATAAAGTATGCAAAAACATGCGCCTAAGTATGGATACATGAAAGACGCTGATGGATTGACAGTCCCAAATCCTACAGAGTGTTACATACTAAAAGTAATGTACTCTCTACACAGGCTTGGAATAAGCACCACAAGGATTGCCAATCAACTCAATTTGCTTGGATATACAAACAGGAATGGCATGCCATGGCACAGGCAAGGTGTTAACCAGCTAATGAAAAGAAATAGACAGACAATTCTCTACGTACCAGGCGATGCTGAGCAAGAAGCAAAAGAACGAGAAGCGAATAACTATTTTCGGGGAGTGCCTTTTAGATACGAGCCGCTTGTATTTAGAAATTAAGAAGGTTTGAATCTTGGCGGTTTGCGGGTAAACTCAAGCAATTGGACACAGCTCTCCCTCTCTGGTGTTGTCGATGTGGATGCAGATCAACTTCTTCTCCTTGCGCTAATTTCAAGACCGCAAGTTTTATTCTTTGGAGAAGTACATCGCGTAGAAAGTCGGTTTAGAAACTTTTTTTTTGGGCTTCTCCCCACTCTTCAGGAACTAGGATTTCGTAATTTAGCAATAGAATTGCTAGAGGCTGACAGAGCGGGTATTAATAGATACTTCAATGATATGGACTTGGCTGCATTGCAACGCGCTTTTGCTTCGGTTCGCATTAGAGAAGAAGGTTTAGACGTTATTGATGCACAGTTCATGAATGCAATACGCGACTGGCAACTTGCAGGCGGTAATATCCTGCTCGTCAATTCTCTAGAGCCCACAAACAATCCGCTCACAAACAACCGTGGACGTGATTGGCGAATGTTTGAACAAATAAGAGACGCTGGCGAGAATACAATAGCTTTTTTGGGGCTTTTCCATACAATGCTTAGAAATGACAGAACCATGCGCACTATCGAAGAGGCGAGAGCTTTTTTGTTGGCGCAGAATATTGATCAAGATCCTGTTGAATGGGTGCAAGAAAATCACTTTATGAGTGCTGCGGAGAGGATTCGAGATTTTGGGTTAACAACGGTAACTGTTGGGGAGTTTCCGGGTATCCAGGGATGGAGAAATCTTAGAACTAGAGTTCAAATAGGGGCGGGGCAAGCATCGCTGAACCCGCTTCCAGTTTTTGGACGGCAAATAGCCCTTGAGCTCGTTGAGCACAGAATGAGGATATTTCCAACAGATTGGCACGCCGTGCTTTTCGAGGATCCGCGACTTCTAGATTTTAATCGGCTTAATGAACTGCAATGAGAAACAATAAGTATGTACTTTCTGGCTCACTCAATAATGATAAATCCCTACGGCGTTTTTTGGTATCCACTTTTCCGCCCCTGTAATCGGGTCGTATACAGAGTGGAAGCCAGATGCTGACATTGAGGCTGCGTAGCACCTTCCCCGCCAACTATTCCGCCATTTGTAATAAGCTGCAATTCGTGCCTGCACTTCAGGCGATTGAGTTTGAGAGGTCGGTTGAGGTTGAACTGTCTGCTGAGGTTGGGGATTCGGTGCTAACTCTTTCTGGGTAGCTACGGATTTGATTATCTGCATTACTTCAGAAGCTGGTATTTCAGTCATTCTTTTCCCTGTCATGGTGGTTTGATTGCTCCACCCAAAAGGGGGAGAACCATCTAGGGGAACGCCCAGATAATCACCTGGAGGCAAAATAGTGCCAATCGTGTTGTTGTAAAAATTATCGTCTAGGCTTATTCTTTGTGAGTCAGACATCCGAGCATAGCCTTCGTTTGCTGTTTTGATGCCAGAGCTTATGATTGCATTCGATAATTCAGCAGCTTCTTCAGATGACAAAGTAGAGAAGAGTTTTTCTGTACTATTCAACCAAGACTTTAGCCAAGCTCTTCTTGATTCTTTCGTCGATAAATCAACCGTACCAGATGATGATTTACCTTTCAGAACGACTGAATCATTCGCCAGGCTTGGTAATGCCGATAGCCCAAATAAAACAACTATATAGATAGAGCCCAGGGATATTGGAAGCGCTACTTTGAATCTCATTTTATTCCCTTAAAAACGGAAACGGACTGTTGTGGACTCCTGGCTTTCTAGCCGTAAGCAACCTATTTTATAATCTTCCCGTTTATCTTCCCACTTTGAGTTCAAACCTAGGGTTCTCAGGGGTAAGCGAGTCCACTAATTAATGGTCGTAATTCCAAGCTGGTTCCTTAAAACGACCATTCTCATTAAGCTTGCGAAGCGGGCTTATTAGTACCCCATCGTCGGCTCCATTTTATATTTTAAAATCGAAAAGTTAGTGTCTGCGACAGACGCAGTCTACCAAACTGACAATTGTCTACTTACCATAGCACCGGATGCGGTACCAAGACGATTTAGACGGTGGGGTTTTAATGTGACCGAATGCGATGCTTACTAAACAGTAGGTTATTCGCTTGTCTCTGGCACTTTCGCCTTTTTTTTGGCGATCTCTTGCTCTTGAGCGATTGTCCGCACAGATTTATAAAGTCTTCTTGGATTGGCATGCAAAGCCTGAAAACCATATTTTGTATAAAAGCCGATAGGGTCGCGTGCTCCATTTGCTTTGTCTTCAGATGTAGGCTCGAGCACATCTACCAGCATCAGAGCTGACCCTACGCTTGTCGCTGCTCTCACGGTCGCTACTTGAGCGTCGTTGAGCAAGTATTCGCCTAAGTAAGGTGGTTCCTTCTCCTGTTCTTCCAAATATTTTTTGAAATTGACATCAACTCCTAGTCGTCCCAGTAAAGTGGCTGGTATCTGTGGATATCTAGGCAACGTTTTTGTTAGTTTGTTTGGTAAATCCTGAAAGTCTAATGATATTGCAGACAATGAGTAGTATCCGCGCACAACTCTTTGCCCTTTAACTGTCAGAACGACGACGCCAGACATAGCATTACGTACTTCTCTTGCTACCTGTTCTTTTATATATTTGTCTATTGCGTGAACGCCAGAGTTAAACTTGGTCGAATCGTGAGAGTCATTCCAAAGTTCTAAGTTTAGAGAAATCGGCTCTGCCACTACTTATTTTTTCTTTTTATTGCTCGAACGGCTGCATCAATGGCTTTACTATTCGGTTTTGGAGGATTGAGAATGGCTTCAGCAAGAGCAATACTGTCTTCGGCACAAAGTTTAATTACTTTGTGCTGTTCGATCACTTTGCACGCCTGTTCGTCCGCTGCTGAGACAACAAAATCTGTCATGGAACGCCCCTGCAAAGCAGCAGCGTGTTCTATTCTCTCTTTGACTTCGGGAGCGCACCTCGCCTCTAGCCTTTCATCTTTTCTGTCATGGACTGCCATAATCGTCACTCCTAGCAATACTTGTCAGTATATAATGAGTATCATACGGCAAGTTGCCGTACAATGCAAGGGCTCCATTTTTAAATCAGTGTTATAGTCTATTCAGCTGCAGCAATGCAGTGAGGTCGTCTGCACAGGCTTCTACTTTGCAGGCGACTATTTTTTGCCTTTTAACAAAGACTGAAGCTGGGTTTGCCTGGTAGCGTAAGTTCACCAGTGCGAAAAGTCATTTTTTCTTATAGAGTCAAATTATGAAAATCCACTTTCCTGACATTGAATTTTTTGTTTGGACAACCGTTTTGTCTTTGGCGTCGGAAGCTGTGATGTTGTCTTTCCTGTTTATCCATTGGCACGAAAGCTTTACTGGTCAGACCTTGAGTGTTGTTTTATTTCAATTTTTATCGATAACAGGTTTGCTATGTTGGCTTATAGGCACAAAGAAAAAGCGAAGTGAGAGAGAAAAAGAGTGGCAAAAGATTTGGGAGAATTGCAGAAAAACTTTGCTTATGAGATTTCTGATAGTTTTTCAAAAAACTTCAACTCAAACTCTCTTGGTTTGCCTAAGTTGCTGTTCTTTATATCTGTCATTCTGCTGCTTGAGTATCACTACATCGATAGCGTTGAGCGACCTTAAACAATTTGAAATGGCGGAGCGATTGTTTAGTTTAACGCCGTGGCCTGTAGGTAGAGGCGACATGACTCTAATTGGCTTAACGGACGACATAAGCTCTGATGAAAAAAATGCTGTGTATGATATTGAAATCAACAAAACTATAAATGAAATCTATGGTAAATCCAGCCCCCAGGCTGCACACAGGAGATCTTTGCTTGGTGAGCGATTTAGATGTTGTGCTGCTAAAAATTTTTTGGACGGAGATGAAAACAAAGCACTCCGTCATTATTCATCTTCCTGGTTTTGGTTTAAAAATGCACTTGATGATCATCGAAAGCTCTCTGATCGCTTAACGATAACGTACGATTTGAGCAATATTGCATATTGCACTGCCAGATTGGGTGCTAGAGAAGAAGCACTTGATGCTCTTAAAGAAGCAGATGTGGCAGTTAGCCATCTTTATGACTCAGAGGAAGTTAGATCTATACAAGATAGGTTGGATTTGGCTGCCAATATTTTGGAGGTCAAATCACGCCTTTACTCAGCACCCCTAGATGCTCGAACTGACACAATTATAGAGGCGTCAACCATTGCAGTTTTGTTGCCAGCCATTGTTTGGTACATCTTATTTCTCCGTGGATGTAGAAAAATATGTTGCCAGCTAAATGTCCGCTTTTTGAACAAGCTTCTCGAAACTAGGAAACTAAATTTTGAAGATCGCATGAGGGCCGGTTGCGAGCTTACATCCAATTATCTTTATCTGAAGAATTTTGCAAAGGCTGAAGAAACTTCAATCAAATTTTTGATATTGGCTGAGAGCCGAGAGTGATATACTCACGGCACTTTAAACGTCTCCTTCAATCAAAGTGTCGAATCAGCCATGATCAGTTTTAAAAAAGCCAACTGTTTGCTTCTTGCAAGTCTTTTATATCTTGGAGTGTGCAATCCCGCTTTCGCTCAGGATCAAAATAACCAAAACAACGTAGACAAGCTTCGTAATTGGGCAAATAACGTTGCCCCACAACAGTTCGAAACAGCCAAAGCGCAGATGGTAAAACAATTACCCGACCCAGGCACAATTGCTCAAACTCTTCCTTCAATTCAAGAAGCAGCAGCAGCACAAAATGCTCAAGTTATGCGTGCGTGGGCAGTGATTGGTCGAGCTTATGCATATCAGGGACAAGTCGACAAAGGACTGAGAATATTCAACGATGCAACTATGGCGTACCGGCCATTCATGCCGCCTGATGACACATACATGGCAATGATTTTTTCTGATTTTGGAGTTTACTATTATAGTATTGGAAAATTAAAAGAAGCGGAGATGTGCTTGAAAGGAGCTATCGCGCAGCTTGAAAGATTTCCAAATCCAAAGACCGCTTCAGCTTTGAAAGCTAGCTATTTATGCATGGCTGCGATAAAAGATAAGAACGGACAATTGCAAGAAGCAGCTAATTATGCCGACAAAAGTTATGGTGGCACCACAGACATATCGCAAGTGAAGCCATATGTAGCAGTCGCATCTGACACCACAGTTAGTGCACCGGTTGTTGCTGCAGAGTCTAAACCAAAACCCAAAACCAAGCCAAACAGACCGTTTAAAGATAAATGGGCGCTTGTGATAGGTATAAGCAATTTTGCTAATCCAAAATATAATTTGGGATACGCTGCTAAAGACGCAAAAGACTTTTATGATTTTTTGATTAACGAAGGCAATTTCAAAAAAGATCATGTACTCATGCTTTTAAATGAAAAGGCTACCAGAGCCAATATCATGAATGCATTTGGTGATAATTTCTTGCCAGCAGTAAGTGAAGAAGACGATCTTGTTGTTATTTATATAAGCACGCACGGCACACCCGCTCGCAAAGACAAAGGTGGTCGCAATTACATAGTTGCATACGACAGCGATGCGCAAAGTTTGTATTCAACCGGCGTAGACATGAATGAATTGTATCGACGAATCAAAGAAGGTGTCAAAACAGATCGCGCTTTAATTGTGATGGACACTTGTTATTCTGGTGCTGGTGTTCCTGGTGCTAAAGCTTTGAATTCTGCCGATAATTTCGATGCTCAAGATATCGCACAAGGATCTGGTCATTTAGTCATAACTTCAAGCTCGCCCAACGAGCGATCGTGGGAAAGTAAAGTTAGTGCAAATGGAGTCTTTACTAAGTATTTGCTCGAAGCATTTAGAGCCGACAAAAAAGGTGATGTAAAACAAGCTTTTAATTCTGTCAAAAAGAATGTTGGCTGGGAAGTGAAAAGCGCTTTTGGCGAAAGCCAAACACCACAACTTGGTGGCGAGTGGGAAGGAAAAGAACTTGTTCTTACGGTACCAGCAGTAGAACCACGTAAAATGCTTAATGCTGACTTGCTTAAAATGATGCAGGCAAGTTCTAGTCCAGTAAAATCGACTGTGCCCGTAAAAAAATAAAAGTCTATTGTCTATGTGTTAGTTCTGATCTTGAAGCTTCTTAAGATTCTCTAGCGCTTTCAAATCATTGCCTTTAACTTCGCGCATGCGATCTTGAATGGCACGATTTACTTGAGCTGATTTGGGTCCATAATAGCTTGTAAGTTCGCCAAGTGCGCCATTGAATTCTTTTTCTGATTCTTGCATCAAGGCGTCCTTGCGTTTAGAGTCTTTATTGGCTGCTTGAAGTAAAGTCAAAGAAAGACTCAATTTTGCCTGAGTAATTAGTTTTTGATTTTTTGTTTTGCTATTTGATAGCGTGTTCAGTACGTAGCGCTCGAATTCAACTGCTTTATCCAAGTCACCATTTTGAATATATGCTCTTGTCAAAGAATCGGTGCTGCGATCGAATCGATAAAAATCATGCAACTCAACTTCTGGCAATGTGGCTATCAGAGCAGCGTATTTGCGAAGACCTTTTTCGATCAAATCGTATTGCTTGTGCATTGAAAAATAAGAAATTGCCATATCGATAGATCTTAGATTTCTTGCTAGTTCTGCAGGCTTGCTAGCTTCCACTAATTGCAAGCCTTCATCGAACGCTTTTTTGGCTTCTGTCATTTGTTTCGCTTCAAAATAAGCTCGACTTAGTTGAAAGGTCGCGGTTATTACAAAAATGTCCCGTTGCTTTTCTTTCTTCATGGCATCAACTCTTTCTTGTTTAAGTTTTGCCACCAAGGCATAGTCTAATTTAGAACTGGCGCGGTCTATTTGTTCGTCTAGAGTTGAAATTTTACTTTGGTCTGGTGGTGTGCCACGACCTTGTCTTGATTCTTCGATTGCTTTGGCCACTTTCTTTGCCAGTTCGTTTTTGTCACCACCTACGATGCGCAAAGTAAGTGTGTTCATGGCCATTGAGTCGATTCCGTTTGCAGTTTTTTCGTCAAACAAAAGAATAGTTCGTACAAGCAATTCTTCCATTTTTGGATCTGCCTGGAAAAACTCGGGCTGAGTGCGAATAGGTCCGACTAATGTGAATCCAAGCGAGTGAAGTACTTTTGCTGAGCCATCAATTGCTTTTAGATCAATAAGTGCTTTTTCAAGAATATCTTTTATTTTGGTGGCATTTTTTTGATTGGCATAAAGTCCAAACAAACCAATTTCCTTGCGCACGCGTTCGGCGGGGCTTTGATTACTTGAGTCTTTGAGACTATCTTCCATTTTTTGAATGACATCGGCGATGCGATTGGTTTCTTTTGTTTTTAATTCGTCTTTGATTTTTGCTGCTTCGGCAGTTTTGCCCGCTTGCTCAAGTGCTCGCATATAGTTACCACGCAAAGAGTCGGCGTAATGATTATCACTTCGGTCCTGCGAAGCCTCAAGCATGGCAATTGTTTCTTTATACAAGTTAGCTGATTGTTCAAACTGTCCTGCAGCTTGCATGGCGCGAGTAAGTTGAGTGAACGCAGAATAGTCGAAGCGGGGCTCAGCTTTTAATTTTAGTTTGTATCCAAGTCGTGCACATGATGCCGACAAATTGAGCTGAGTGGCTGAGGCTGGGTCGTTGTATCTTCTATAGTCGTTTGAGCGCGATTCATTCAGTAATGCTCTTGCAGCAGTTAATGCACTTTGATCTACTGAGCTTCGCGAGTTAGTCATAATCGCTTGCTTGTAATTTTCGACAATGTTTTCAATTTGCTCAAGTTTGGCTTCTTGCACTTTTGAATCGGTCGAATTTTGCATCATTTGAATCAAAATTGGTATTAGAATGACACTGTCTTTGCCCAGCTTTTTTGCAAGATATGTGTTTGCTTTTGCAAGAGTTTTATCGGCAGATACTGTGTCCTGGAGCGACCTTTGAGCTTGAGCAATTTTGGCGAAGGATTGAGCTGCTCGTTCTGGGTTGTCTTTAGATGCAATAGTTGCAGCAAGAAGTTCGTTGTAATAATTTAGTGCTTCGGTTTTTTGTCCTGCACTGAGATAAAAGTCTGCAAGTGCTTGGATGGTATCAAATCTCAAAATTGAATTTGAAATCTTTTGCCCTTTAGCCATGTTGTAAGCTTCAATTAGCAGGTATTCGCGACACGAAAAATTCTCATTGCCACGCGCCAGATTAGATGAGGCTTCTAAGGTACTTTTTATTAGATTATCTTTTTCGGCTAATTCTAATTTGCCAAGTAAATCTTTAGCTTTGGCAAATCGTGCTTTACCTTTATCTAGTTCAGATAATCGCAGAAAATATTTTGCTTCATTCAAATAAGCTTGTGCAGCAGCAAGCCAGTATTCTTGTTGCATGTACTTGGCGCTTTGTTCTTCCAGATCTTTCAGACTAGACTTTTCACTGCGATCAAAAGGCGAAGACGAGGTTGGTCGTGCACAAAATGAGCTGTATATGCTTGTGATATCACTATCGAATTTTCGATCTTTATCTGTGTATGGAGCCGGGGAAACGACTGCTTGTCTGCGCACATTTCGTCTTTGATAATTTTCTATATCCGACGGTGTGGCTTTCACGTTTCCAATGACGCCACCAAGATTGATGCCACCAACTCCACCTATCGATTGACCTTCAGGTGTTTGCACCAC
This sequence comes from Candidatus Melainabacteria bacterium, assembly GCA_016699165.1. Taxonomy (GTDB): domain Bacteria; phylum Cyanobacteriota; class Vampirovibrionia; order Obscuribacterales; family Obscuribacteraceae; genus Aved-18. The sequence goes on from CP064963.1 coordinate 217,357, forward strand.
ATATAGTTTTCTTTTGAAATTGCCTTCCATCAATTCTTTGTAGGGCAAAGTAATTTTGATGTAACCCGATTCAAGCGACGGTATTTTTCCAAATTGAATTGTTCTGGCGCTGAGCAGTGCTTTGCGCTCGGGAGAATCTGCGGCTATTGCAGCACCGGGATCTTTGTAATTTAAACTGTGAATAGATCCGTCGAGACTTAGTCCTAGTGTGACCATACTATCGGGATCGATTTTGGTGTCTTTTAACACCGCCTGAAGTTTGGCAAGTGATGCCGCTTCGTATTTTTCTAGTTTGTCGAGCAGCGCTTCTTGATGGGCAATATTTTCAGTTGCAATGACATCGAGTTTGTACGCCATTGTCTGCTGCGTCGCTAGAGACAGTGCGCCAAGTATCGATAAGACGCTTGAAACGGCCAAATATTTTTTCATCACTCTTTACCTGTTGTTTCATCCGGACATTCAGGCGCTCCTGCAAGCATTCTGTGTCCTGTAATCAACCTGGATCCCCGTTCATAAGTCAGAAAAGACCACATCCAATTAGTCATCACGACCAGTCTGTTCCTGAAACCTATAAGCAACATTATATGAATAAATAACCAAGCTAGCCACGCCATAAATCCAGTTAATTTCATTTTGCCAAAATCGGCCACTGCCGCCGACCTTCCAATTGTAGCTAGAGTCCCGCGGTCAATGTACTTAAACTCGCGGCGCGGGTTGTTAGCCAGGTCATTTCTAATAAAGTCTGCCACCGCTTTGCCTTGTTGCATGGCGACCGGCGCTAATCCAGGTAAAGGCTTACCGTCTGGTCCGGTGAAATTGGCAATGTCGCCAATTGCAAAAACATTTTTGTGTCCTTCGAGACTCAGGTCTGATTGAACCATTAATCGACCTGCGCGGTCTTGATTTGGTTTTGGATTTATTTTTGATACAAGCGGAACTGGCGCAACACCTGCGCACCATAATACAGTTTCGCTTGGAATGAATTCGCCGCCTTCAAGATGAACTCCTTCGCCGTCGATACTCTGGACTTTGACGCCTACACGCACTTCAACACCCATGCGGATTAGCTCGTCACGTGCTTTGGTTGACAATTCGTCTACAAATGGAGGAAGTACTTTGGGCAGTCCTTCAAGCAAAATAACGCGTGCAGATTTGGGATTGATGCGACGGAAGTCTTTGGCTAAAGCAAAGCGCGCAATTTCAGCAAGCGATCCTGCTAATTCGACACCGGTAGGACCGGCACCAATAACCACGAATGTCAGTAGTTGTTTTTGTCGCTCTAAATTAGATTCGCGCTCAGCTTCTTCAAATGCAAGAAGTGTGCGACGGCGAATCTCTAATGCGTCATCGAGATCTTTAAGCCCGACTGCATATTCTGCCCAGTCAGCATGTCCATAAAAATTGGTTTGAGCACCTGCTGCAATAACTAAATAATCGAAATTGATAGTACCAATCGATGTTTGCAGTGTCTTTTCATCTAAATCTAAACTTTTCACCTCAGCAAGAACAACTTCTGTGTTCTGCTGGTCACGCAAAATAGAGCGAATTGGACAAGCTATTTCGCCAGGTGCAAGTCCCGCCATGGCAACTTGATAAAGCAACGGTTGAAAAAGGTGATGGTTAGTGCGATCTACTACTGTCACTCGAACAGGTGTCGAACGTAAATCTCTAGCTGCTGCCAATCCGCCAAAACCAGCGCCGATTATTACGACTCGGGGCTTTTTGCTGCTATCATTAGATCCGTTTGGTACGTTCATATTGACTAGAGTATACTCCCTGAGAGATTAAAAGTAATGATGATACGAATAGCTTCGATGGTTTTATTTTGTTGTTTACTTGCAACGCAAGCGGCACCTGTATTGGCAAACAAAATCGAGATAAATTACACTCCGCTTATGGTATCAAATATGCAACCACCAATTGCTGTGGAAGCGGTTGATGGTAAAAGCTATTTAGCATACGAATTGCGCCTGACGAATGGTGGCGGATTTGAAGTTAAACTAAAATCGCTTGAAGTTCTAGACGCAGAAAAAAAAGCAATCAAAACATTTTCAGGCAATGATTTGCTTCAAATTGTTACTGTCGCACGCAAGAATACTACTGATTTTAAACCAGGCGACACTGGCTTTTGTTGGATTACTTTTGCCCAGGATAATAATGCGCTTGCAAAAGAAATTTCGCACAGACTTACTTACGAAATTCAAGGCACAGACAAAGCTGACGCACCAATTTTAAATCCAGAAACCATAATTGAAACCGACAAAGTAAAGGTAGATCAAAACGAACTTGTTATTGGTCCGCCGCTCTCGGGCAAGGGATGGGTTGCAATTGGTGGTATTGGTACTGATACCGGACATAGACGTGCACTGTTGAGTTTAAATAATAAGTTGTGTTTGAGTCAGCGTTTTGCCAACGACTGGATTAAGCTCGACGAAAATAATCGCACTTCAAATGGCGATCGTAAAGAGTGTAAAAGTTATCCATGTTACGAGCAAAGAATTATTTCTGTGGCTGATGGTGATGTTGTAGACGTTGTTGACGTATTTGAGAATCAAATTCCAGACAAGCCAGGACGGATCAAAATAGCTGATGCTGGCGGCAATTATGCAATCGTTAAAATTGGTGAAAATAAATACGCTTTCTACGCTCACATGAAGAAGGGCAGTGTCAAAGTGAAAATCGGCGACACAGTTTCGCGCGGTCAAGAAATTGGACTGGTTGGAAACGCGGGTAATTCTTCTGGACCACATTTACATTTTCATGTATGCGACCATCCTTCGCCACTTTTCGCCAATGGCGTTCCATTTGTAATTGACCAGTTTAATGTAGAAGGTAAATACAAATCAGAAGAAGAATTTTTCAAAGCTGACGAGCAAGGCAAGGCTCAGGTTATTGTCGACCAACTAAAAGGTAAACACGAGAAACAAATGCCGCTTGCAGGTGTGATTGTAGATTTTCCTTAGGTTGTCAGTAGTGTAAGCTTGTTATTTCCTAATCTGGAATCTGCACTTAAATGCGAAGACCCATCTTGCTTGACCAGGGCGGTCATGTAGATGATTTACTAAGCACACTTCTCCTCTGGTTGTCGCCGGAGGTGGAATTGCAAGCTGTTGGAGTGACTAATGCAGGATGCTACGCAGATCTTGCTTATGAAACAACGCTTAAAATGGCTACCTATCTTAATTTAGAGGGTCCCGAAATTGCTGTAAGCAATGAAGAGGTACCCAATCCTTTTCCCGTCAATTGGCGAGACGATAGTGTTGTCATTAATGAGCTGCCATTGTTTGAAGATATCGCGCTTAAGCGTCGTTATCAAACCGAAAGACCAAGACGCAGCGATATCGTATTTAGTGACTGTTTAAAAGCCTCTAGAGTACCTGTCACCATCGTTGCCACTGCACCACTAACTAATCTGGCAAAGGTGTTTCGCCAAAATCCTGAGCTTGAAGAAAAAGTAAAAGAAATATACATCATGGGTGGTGCCCTCAAAGTTGAAGGCAACGTAGAGCTTGACGAAACTGACGGCAGCGCCGAATGGAATACTTATGCAGATCCGTACTCTTTCAAAGCAATATTGAACAGTAAAATTCCAATCAAATTGCATTCGCTAGATTTGACCAACAATTTGCCTGTCACTGAAGATTTTCTCAAACGCTTAGAAGAACAATCAGTCAAATCGAAAGCATCGAAACTGGCATCGCGTCTATGGCAACTGGTGAGTGGAAAAGGGTTTCAATATTATTTTTGGGACACCAGCACCGCTGCTGCAATCATCGAACCTTCCCTTTTCAAATATAAAACTGTAAAAATCGATGTCACCACAGATGGGGTCAGTCGAGGAAAAGTTTCGACTGGTTTATTTGGTCATAAAGTTCAATTAGCTAGTTCGGTTGAAAAGAGTTCGGTCGAAAATCTAATTCTGTCGATCTTCTCCATGGTTTAACGGTATAGAGCCCTAAACTAGTTTCAAATCTATATAACGATGGCATTAAAGCTTTAAGACTTCTTTTAATGGAGATTAAACCGGAGCTTTATGCCATCTTTCCTGCCAAAATCGGCTTTTCTGGCTTTGAGCGTGTTGCTTGGCTTGAGCGTCCAGAATCCAGTTTGGGCAAAGCTTTCGAGCTCTCAATTGACCACTTTGCTTCGAGCCAATGCTAAAGCACGGGTGAGTAACATTAATATCCTGGGCGATGGTCCACTGGTCACGGTTGTGGCGGACAAGAATGCCAATGCGTCTGACAAAGAGCTTAAAATCGACGCTATTTTTCTGGGTAAAACCTTGCTCGATAATGCGCCCGGGCAAGTGACCGATATTAAGGTGGTTTTTTCTCAGCAAGACAAAGAAGGTCGATATATTCAGATTTCGTCGCAGCAGATCAAAGATTTCGGATCTGGCAAAATTGAGCCAGACAAATTTTTGGCCTCAATTTATCTGGTACCAGTTGCTGGCGAGCAAACTCCAGATGTTGTGCAAGGTCCTCAATTCGAAAGACGTTTGTTAGTCTGGAAGCGAATTGATCATTTAAGAAAAATGGGTACTGGTGTACGTCCATTTCAAAATGCTTTTAAGGACGTGGAAACTCAGGCGGCTTCAGGCAAAACAGATGACTTGAGCGAAAAAATATCAAATCTTGAGCGCACGTTGAGTCAGCAAGAAAATATTTTACAGGAAGCGAAGCGAATTGCTCGTGGCAAAGGAATTGTTTCAGCATCTGGAGGCAAATCGTTTGGCACGGCCCAGGCAATCAAAAGCGATTCTGGCTCTGTAAATGCAAATCAGCCACAAGCTGGCGTTGATAGCAACTATATCCCGAAAGAAGCAAATCAAATAAAAGCTGCTTTCAATCAAAAATCAGACACTCTTGTGCGTCAAGTTGAGATGAAAGATCGTACTAAAGGACAGTCATTGCGATCTTTGAGAGTCACTATCAATTCTCTCTTTACTCAAGGAAAGCAAGCTGAAGCATTTAGAAGTATTCGTGAGTTTCAAACTATCGTTTATCAAACTGTCGGGGTAGATTTGATGGCACCAGATGGTGGGCATCAAGGTCAAGGAGGAGGACCTCAAGGTGGTGGTCCTATGGGTGGTGGCAACAATGGTTTTGGCGGTGGACCGCCTGGTGGTGGACCTCCTAATGGTGGACCTCCTAATGGTGGACCACAAAACGGACCTCCATTTTAGTTCGTAAATTAAAAATGCAAGACAGTCAAGAACCTGAAAAAAATACAAGCCCAAGCTTAAGTGGTGCAAGAAGTCGCGATCCGATGGTCGGCACCACCTTGGACGATCGTTATTACATTGAAGAAATTCTTGGCACAGGTGGAATGAGTGTCGTTTATAAAGCAGTTCAGTTAACTATCGACAGACACGTCGCTGTTAAAACAATCAAGTTGCAAGTTGATTCAAAGCCGGTTTACCGCGAGCGTTTTTTGCGCGAAATTAGAAGTCTTTGTGCGCTTAGTCATCCAAATGTTGTCACCGTATATGATTGTGTTATTGGTGATGACGATCAACCATATGTAGTGATGGATTACTTGCGCGGCAAGAGTCTCGACAAATTAATCCAGGACGACGGACCACTCGATTTAGAGCGTTTTGCGCGCATCAGTGTTCAGGTTTGCAGCGCATTGGATCACGCACACAAGAAAGGGATTGTGCACCGCGACGTGAAGCCCGGCAACATTGTTTTGATGGACGAAGAAATGGACTTCGTTAAGGTAGTTGATTTTGGTCTTGCCAAACTTGGAGACGATGGACGCAAACTCACTAACTCAGGCGAACTTTGGGGTAGTCCACCCTATATAAGCCCGGAGCAGTGTATGGGTAAATCTGGCGATGCGCGCTCAGATATTTATTCTTTTGGCGCTGTCATGTACGAGATGTTGACAGGTAAAGATCCGTTTTATGATGCAATTTCGGTATTTGAATTAATTCAAAAGCATGTTGGATCAAATCCCAGACCTTTTGTAGATGTGAATCATAAACTTGCAATTCCGGGCAAGGTGCAAGACATGGTTTTAAAAGCAATGGAAAAAGATCCAGAGCGAAGATATCAAAGTGCGCTTGCATTGCAACAGGGCATCATCGATGCATGTGCTCCCGACATTGGTCGCGAGTCGCGCGAATATCTTGTACACATGGCTAAACAAGCAAGTACAAGAGTGCCAAGCTCAGGTCAACAAGCAGAATATTTTCATAATGCTGCCGATTTGAACGCATCAGACATGAATTATCTTGCTCAAGCGCAAGCCGCGCCAGCTCCTGAGCTGCCAAAAGAAACAGCTAAGTGGTCACGTGCTGAGGCGGAAAATTTTGTGCCATCACTAAAAGATCCTGAAGTAAATGAGTCAGGACAAAAACGTGAAGTTTCAGTTTCAGAACTTAATGCCATTCAAGCCCCAGCACCATCAGTAGTACCATCGTCTATATCTGCGCCTTCACCTTCACCTTCACCGATTGTATCGCATGCGCCTAGAACTTCTGACGCGGGACCTCCTGTCAAAGCCAATCTGAGTAGGCAAACAGGCGATGCGCCCGGACGCGAGACAAACTATATGATTATTGGTTTGGTAGTTCTTGCTGTAATAGGTTTTTTGATTTTTCAACAATTCTCGGCAAGACAAAAAACAGCCGATGACTTGATCCAAACTCAAAGGGAAACTGGAACTTCAATAAAAACTCCAGACTCACAAACTACAAATGATGCCCCCACTGTAACTATACCTGTTCAAAGCAAACCCAAGCCAACTCCAAAACCAGTTAGACAAACTGTTCGCCAACCACGAAGACAAGAATCGACACGTGTGCAATCGCCACCAAGAGCAGTGGCACCAAAATCTGCTCCTAAAGGCAAACAAGACCCCTGGTCAACACTAGAAAATATGCGCGAATAGTTATTGAGGCGGATTGCCTTGCGGAGGAGGTCCACCAAAGTTTTGTGGACCTCCAAAAGGCGGTGGTCCACCATGCGGCGGTAGTCCATCGTGTGGAGGCGGACCTTGATGAAATGGCGGGCCATCCATATTTTGAGGACCACCAGGAGGACGAAATTGATCTTGCCCCGGTCGTCGGTCTTGATCTGGTCTTACTCCAGTTGTTGGTCTTTGTCCTGCTCGTTGTCCCGCTCCTTGTCCTGGTCGTTGTCTTTGACTGGGGTCGCCACCACGTCTTTTGAAACTTTCATCTGGAAAAGCCTTAAATCGCCTTGGAATATAGGGATAATCGCGCGTTATTACATAGTAGTAAGTGCCGTTAGGAAACTCTGGCGTCACGCCGCGTCTGCCATTGCATTCGTCTAAGTCGCCTGCATTTGCCACAAATTGATAATCTTGCACAAACGATCCATCGGGAAAACCACCCGGACCGCCTTTTCTTGTGCCCTTCTTCAAACGATAACTCGATTTCAATTCTTGCAAATTAGACTTTGCATTAAACGCCTGGGTGTGCGCATAAGGTCCATAAATTGGAAAACCGTCGGCTGCCCAGCCAAGCAAAACTGGCTTGGTGAATTTGCTCAATTTGTTAATCAATCCAGTTGGCAGTCCATGATAGTGGTATGCGCCGTTTGGCTGTACATGCGCGTTGTTGGCGTCTATGCCAAGTTTCGCACCAAGATGCATTGCTTCATACTGAAAGCCTGAAGCGCGATTGTTATTCCAAAATTCATTTGCGCCCGGATCAAAAGGCACGCCGTTTATCGCCACACCAAAAGGGTACATGCCCCCTTCAATAGATGAGCCTGATTCTTTTGGTCTAAGAGGCATTCGAAATGTATACGATTGCTCAGACATTGTGTTTGGGTTGCCAGCGTTTGGAAATGCGCCGGTAGAATGGTCAGGCATGCCGTTTGAGCGAATGATACGAAAAATGCCCTGCTCGTAAATCTGGACATTGGTGGTCGCGGCGTTTGCTGGCTCCAGCGCCAGTTCGAGCCACTTCCAGGGGTCTATTGTTTTCTTGCTTGCTTTGACCTTTTTCTTTTGGGACACTTTCTTTTGATGGTCATGCTCAAAGTGTGCCAATGCAGGTGATGCATCCAAAATTGCCACGGTTTGAATCAAAGCGAAAATCAAAAGACCAAGACAGAAAAATTTCAAGTGAACCTCTAAGTTATTAGGGTCTTAAAGTGTATAAAATTAAGACTGAGGATTAAATAGTGTTTGCCAAAAGACTTCGCTCTATCATCTTTTGCTCAGTAGGCTCGATAGCCGCAGCGGTGCTCGTTTTGAACTGGGCGTCAGTCAGTAATGCTATCGCTCAGCCCAATAACGATACTACCTCAAGATGTAAAGAGATTGCCCGGCAGTTGAGTATCGGCAAATTCGACCAGGCAGTCAAGGGATTCTCCAAAAGTCTTTCATCGCGAGTTAATGCCAAAGCGTTGCAAGAAAAGTGGAGTGAGCTAGAACATAAATACGGACAATTCAAACAAAGTCGCGAGCCCATAGCGCAAGTGTTAGGCAAACTTGGAACCGTCACTGTGCCCATGCAATTTGAGCATGCGCTTATAAATTTGAATATTCTTCTCGACTACAAAAATGAAATCATTGGATTCGCTTTTAATCAGGACAGCCAAGATTCGGTGGGTGAAACTGCCCTTGAAGTGAAGTCGGGTGAGTACGCTCTCGATGCACTGTATACGGTGCCAAAAGGTTCAAATCTATTTCCAGTAGTGGTGCTCGTGCATGGCTCTGGTCCTCAAGATAAAGACGAAACGATTGGACCAAACAGACCTTTTCGCGACCTTGCATTTGGGCTTGCAGCTAGAGGTGTTGGTTGTTTGCGTTACGATAAACGCACACTGCAATATCCTAAAAAAGTGAATCTTAAAAATATCACGGTGCAGGAAGAAACGATTGACGATGCGATAAATGCTGCACGACAAGCTATGACTTTGCCAGGTGCTGATAAAAGCAAGATTTTTGTTTTGGGTCACAGTCTTGGCGGTTATTTAGTGCCGCGTATAGCTCAAAGACTTACTGATGCTCATGGTTTCATTGTTTTAGCAGGCAATGCTCGCCCACTTGAAGATTTGCTTTTAGATCAAATAACGTATGTGTCTTCGTTGAAGAAAGAAAAAGATTCAAGCCATGAGTCTAAGATGGAGCGCTTGAAACAGCAAGTAGCTCTAGTTAAAAGTGACAAGCTCACTCAAGAAACTGATACCACTTCGCTTCCCTTTGGCATTCCTGCATCTTACTGGATCGATTTGAAAAATTATAATCCGGTGGAAGTTGCATCGTCATTGCCGCAGCCCATAATGGTCTTGCAAGGCGGGCGCGATTATCAAGTCACACAAGATGGTGACTTCAATCTCTGGAGGGAGAAGCTTGAATCAAACGAAAAAAATGTACTCAAACTTTATCCCGATTTGAATCATTTATTTATCGTAGGCGAAGGCACTGCCGTGCCTGAAGAATATTTTTTCAAACCTGGTCATGTTGATGATCAAGTGCTCGACGACATTAGTGAGTTTGTTAAAAAATGAGGATGTAAAAATGAAGTTCATGCTGGTTGGTCGCGATGGCGCAGATGCTCAAGCTCTTGATAGAAGAATGGCTGCACGCCAGGCTCATATCGAGATGTGCGACAAAATGAAAGCGCAAGGAACACTCAGTTATGCAGCAGCAATTTTAGACGATAGCGAAAAAATGATCGGATCTATTTTGATCTGTGATTTTCCAACAAGACAAGATCTGGACAATCATTTAAAAGAAGAGCCTTACGTCAAAGGCGATGTTTGGCGCGATATCGAAATCAAGACTATTAAACCTGGTGCAGCTTTTGCTAACTAAGGTTTTTGTTCTACAGTAGCCTTAGAATCTAAATAATCGGCTAGTTTACGCAATTTAGATGGTGCATTTTCATACGACCAGGTCACTTTCTTGGTGATTGAGCCAGTGCAAAGCGAAATAGTTCTGCAAGGTCCACCATCTGTGATAGACAGATCTTTTTCGTTGACGTTTAAAATATTTGATTCATTCACAAGCGATCGCACTTTGGTATTATCGGTGGGGCTCAGATCTTCGCTACGCAGAAAATAAGTCTTGCGTGTGTATCTGTTTGGCAAGCCGCAAAAATAAGTGTAATCGATTTTAAAATGCTTGTCGTCAGCGATTGATTTTGACTGGTTAGAACTTGAGTCCTGTGCGCATGTGGACAGACAAGTCAAAAACAGAGCGCTTACAAGAAAAGTTTTTACGTTTCTAAATTTTGTCCACGCTTTTTTCATTGTCCGGCTTCCTGGTCCGAAATTAAACTTAGATTGCCCACCTTGATTTGACGTATGGCGAGGTTTATTTAGGAGGAAAGGCAAAGTTTGCTTCAGCGACGCCCAAACATGCGCTCATGGGCGGCTCTTGCCCCTTCCATCTGTAGTCTATTGCGCGATTGTTGGTCTCTGAAATCTTGGTCGAATTTGCGTCTTCGAGCCTCAAAATTGGTTTGAAACTCTTCATGGCGTTTTTTCGCTTCCTGAACGGCTAACTCGTTATGGGGTGTTTCGCGATGAACTGCCACTGAATTTATAAACTCACTGACTATCGGCGATGACAGCCATTCTTTAGACCCCGCCGAACCCACAATATAAAGATAACGTCCGACCATAAAATAGCGAAAACGCGCCATCAATTTTGCATTACCCTGAACTTTCGCGACTTCGACTTGGAGACCTGGATATACACCCTGGTAATTAAATGAGTGTCGTGCTATTTCTGTGCCTTTGATAGATTTGGCAACGCCGGCGGAAATCAAGTTGAGCACCTGCTTTTGAGCGGTAAGTGGCAGCTGCTTAGGCATTATGGCGTAGGAAATATTTAAGGTGCCATGCGCTTCTGTATATTGGTAATCTACCAAGCGCATGCCGTTTTCATTTTTGCATTTAACCTCAGGCGTTCCCGGCATCAATACCGAAAATCTGCCTTCAGTAAAATGAAGTTTAGACATTTTAGATGCTGAGGTCATTTTGAATTTATCGGTGTTTTTTGTATCCGATTTATTAATGACCGAATCGAGATCGATTGCACGCGAACTTGCTGAACTCGCCAATTTGGTGCTTGAGCGCATCTGCTCAATTGTAAATCCTTGTTCCTTTAAGTGCTCTAGTACCGATTCTTCACCAGCAAGATGAGCTGCGCCAATTGCCACAAAATGAGGACCAGGAACAGTAAGCAAAAGCAATAACTTAGAAGTCATTGATTGATTGCGTTCTTCATAAATTTTGCGCTGCACTGATTTCAATTCGCTGTCGCTTTCCGCTTCTTGATTAGTTAATTTGGCGATAGAGTCAGCATCGCCATCGCGCCAACACTCTTCGATGAGCTTTAAGGTTGCAGCATTATTTTTTAACTGCAAAAGTGAAATGCGCAGCATTTTGTCCTGCGCGTCCATTGGAAAACCGCCAAGCAATTTAAGCTGCGATTCAACTGATTCGAGTTGAGAAACTGCTTTATTTTGCTCTTTGGCTTTTTTCAAAAAGTGGCGGTCAATTCCTAATTCGGACTTCAGTCCTTCGCGTTTCATAATTGAGGCATTGACGTAACTGGCTAGGAACCAGGGTTTCCAGCTTTCATAAAGACTGCTAGATTCGCCGGCCCATTTTAAATAGTCGCTTAAGGCCGATTTTGTGGAATCTGTTAAATGATTTGACAATTTGTCTGGAGGCGAAAAAAGCATTAAGGACTTCAAGCCTTGATTCAACTTGCTCTGGTCAACTTCATCTATTCGAGCTTCTACAATCAGGTGCTTGCTTTGAGTAAAAGCGTCTTCCATTTCTTTGGGCAATGGATAAAGGCTACTCATCGCAAAATGCATCGTGCCCAATAAGTAAATAGTGGTATTACCTCTAGTGGCTTTCCAGAGATATAACTTGGCATTCTCTTTCGCTTTTGGCAGGGGTTCCAATGCAGTAGCATTTTGAACTGGTGCGTCTTTATTTTCCTCGCCATAAGCGCAGGAAAACGAGTTCGGGGCGAAAAGTGAAATGCCCAAGGCGACAGATAAGACTCTGGTTCTTATATTCATGACTAACAGGATACCATAGTTAATATTTATGTTAATCTAGGTGCATGGGCAATCTAATTCAATTAATCTGCGACTATGGACCTAACGACATGGCTTGGGCGGAGGTCACAGCCGCTTTCATGGGGTCGCTCCCCGATGGATGGCACTTGCATTGCACCACTGTGCCGCCTTTTGACACTATCGCCACTGGATTTATAGTCAGTCAGCTTTGTGTCTTGAAACCGCCACTTAGACCAAGCAATTTATTTGTTTTTGCAAACACCGCTCCTCGAAAAGATAATTTAAAAGCCCGTGAGAATAATGAGGGTGAAGGTCTGCTTTATGGACGTCTTAAAAATGGGGTTCAACTTGTTGCGGTCAATAGTGGATTCTCAATGTCATTTGTCAAGGACGAAATAGAAGAATTATGGAGCACCACTGCAGAAGACGGTGGAAGTCAATTTAGATCTAGAGATTTCTTTCCATCTGTATTTGGAACTATTTTGAAAGGCGAGAAAAGTGATCTGGTGCACAAATTAGATCCAAAAGAAGTAATACCAAATCCGCCATCACATTTAATAGGCTATATCGATTCATTTGGAAACATAAAAACTACTATTCGCTCAAGTGATGCTCAAATAGCCAAGATGAGCCCAGGCGACAGAGTGAAAATTAGAATCGGTCGATTTATCCGGACAGCAACTGTAGCAACGGGAAGTTTTGCCATTTCAGAAGGCGATCTTGCTTTTGCACCTGGTAGCTCAGGTGGTGACGATCGTTTTTGGGAAATATTTCAGCGCGGTGGTTCTGCTTCAAACGAATTTGGACATCCAACAAACGGCAGCACCATTTATTTCTTGTAAGTAATGCGATAAATAGCGCCAGCGTTATCGTCAGAAACGAGTAATGAGCCGTCTTGTAGTTGAATTACATCTACAGGTCGACCCCAGTTGTCTTCTTTTTCCAGAAAGCCTGTCATAAAAGGTTCGTATTTAACAGCCTTATTATTTTCTAGAGTGACTGTCGAGACTCGATAACCAATTTTTTTGCTTCGGTTCCATGATCCGTGTTCGCAAATAAATATCTTGTTCTTGTATTCTGCAGGAAACATATTGCCTGTGTAGAACTTCATTCCAAGCGCTGCTACGTGCGGTCCAAGTGGAATAGCACAAGGTGTAAATTCAGATTTGGCAGGGGCTTTAGCACCATACTCGGGGTCAGGCACATTTTTACCATAACGATATGGAAAGCCAAAATCCATTCCAGCTTTAGGAGCATTATTCAATTCATCAGGCGGTAAGTTATCGCCTAGATGATCACGACCGTTATCTGTAAACCAGATTTCATGCGTCTTTGGATGCCAGTCAAAACCTACTGTGTTTCGGATACCTTTGGCAAAAACTTCTTGTTTGGTGCCATCTGGTTTTAGTCTAGTTAGAGTGGCATAACGTTGATCTTCGGGCTTGAGGCAAGTATTACATGGTGCACCAATGGGCACATAGAGCATGCCATCTGGACCAAAGGCTATGTATCTATAGCCATGCCATTCGTCTTTGGGGAAATTTTTGTTTAATACAACAGGCTTTGGTGCCTTGCTTAAATTGGCTTCAATATTGTCGTAACGAAGTAATCTGCCAATTTCAGAAACATAAAGCGAGCCATCTTTGAAGGCAACGCCATTTGGATGGTTCAAATCTTTTATCAAAGTTATAACCGAATCAGCTTTGCCATCTTTGTTTTTATCCGGCAATGCATAAACCACATTTGGAATGATGGTGCCGACAAATAAAGTGCCTTTATCGCTTAAGGTCATGGAGCGAGCGCCCCAGACTTTGTCTGTATAAACCTCGACTTTGAAACCATGCGGCAGTTTCAATTTTTCAAGAGGAAGTGCCTGCGCCTTGGAGTTGCAGCTGAAAATCGTTGTTGACAACAATGCAAGACTGATTTGTTTGAGTTTAAGCTTATTTTTCATTGCACAAGGATATCAAATCTCTAAAAGAACAAGGCAATTGAATTGCTTCAATCGCCTTGTACCTGCGGGGTGGTCGGAACCAAATCTATTTATGGAGGGAAACTAGATTCCCAACAGCCCTCTAAGCGTGTTTACAACGCCTGAGTTCAAGTTGCCTGAGTTGAGGAAACCAGAGCCGACACCATAACCGTAAGGATTGTAGTTGTTGCTGTAATTCTGGTTGTAACCAGGGTTTGCATAATAATTGTTTTGCAAAGCCAACTGTTGCGCCTGGATTTTAGCCAGTTTTGTTTGCAACTTGGCATACTGTCTGGGGCTAATGCCACCATATGCAAGTTGTGACTGAATGACTTGTGCTTGATTGTTTAAATCGTTGATGCGATTCTGGACATCTGAGTTATAACCGTCATAGCTGTTTCCGTTAGGATAATTGCCATTGACGTAATTGGTGTTATATCCCGGCATAATGCCTGAGTTGTACAGATAGTCCGTCCATTTTGCATCTGCTTTGGGAGCGAATGCCACTGCCGACGCTATCAACATCAATGAGGCAGCTATTGTCGGTAGTTTGAATTTCATTTTAATCTCCTTTCCTCCGGGAGAAGCGCAAGGCCTCTCCCTTTGTTTGTTATTTTCTTAGTGTATGTGCTCTTGTTGTGCATCTATGGTGCTACCAGAAACGTGCGTTGGTGTTCAGACCGAAGCGATTGCCATTGTTGCCATTGTTGTTATTGTTGTTGAACCATGATCGGTTGTTGTTATTGTTGCGCCAGTGTTTTTTGAAGTGTCGGTTATTGCGACGATTGGAATATCCGTTGTTGTTATTGTTGTAACTCTGGTTATTACCACACGAATTGTTATTTCGATTATTGTCGCGCCATCGAGCTTCAGCTGGTGCCACAGATATCATGCCTACTACAAGCATTGTTAACGTGGCCAGTGATATTAGTTTCAGTTTCATTAGTTAAACTCCTTAATCCTTATCCGCAAGCGCGGGAACCCATTTTGCCGCCAAAGCTTTTGCCGTGACCGCCATGACCGTGTCTAAAATTACGCATCTTTTTGAAAGCTTCTCTTTGTTCTGGTGTGAACACATCAGCTGCTGCAATCATCATGTTTAAGCGTGAGGAGGCAAGGTCGCCTTTCAGAGAGCTAATTTTGCTTTGCAGAGTCTGAGCGGCTGATTTGTCGATTGAAGTTTTGCCCAGTTCTTCGCGAAGCTGATTCTTTGCTACTTTCAGTTCTGCCTTTTTAGTTGCAGTATCAAGGATGTACTGATTTTTCAAAGTTGATAATTTGCTTTTCTGGTCATCTGTCATTTTGAATCTCATATGAGGCCTAACATGAGTAGATGGTGCCGAAATAGATTCAGTTGGTGCTGCATCTTTTGCAAATGCAGGCAGTGCACACAACGCCATTGTTGCTACTGCTATTGGGCGGGTGAAATTCATTTTGTTCTTACCTCCAGGTAATTTTCGTTTCCATGTTTTCTAAGACGCAGGGGGTGTTAAAATGTTCTCGATAAAGACCGACTTGAAGATTAGAGATATCTCATAAAAGTCCGGTAACTGCCATAAAATGGCGATACGCTAAAATAATCCTTTATATATGCAATGATTGATAAAGACCACGATATCCCCGAAGCAACACGAGAGAGCCTGAAAGAGAATATTGGCTTTCTTTTGCACAGGCCAAGTCTCATGTGGCGTGAGCGACTTGATCAAGCGCTCAAACCGCTCGATTTATCCATAATGCATTACGGTACACTTCGATTGCTCGAACTGAACTTGGTCGAATATCAACAACAAATAGGTCTACGCCTTGATTTAGATCCTTCTCGCGTGGTCGAAATTATGAATAGTCTTGAAGAGCGCGGACTTATTCAGCGTTTGAGAAATACAAAAGATAAACGCAAATACAATTTGAGTCTTACTCCAAAAGGTCGTAAAACTCTAAGTCGCGCCAAAGCGATTGCCACTAAAGAGCAAACTGATTTTCTTTCTGTATTGAACGATAAAGAAACTAAGCACTTGCTTGAAGCGCTTTGGAAGCTAGCTAACGAATAAAACGAAACTCAAATAAAGCGTTGCCGGCTGGAATTCGCAATATCGCTTCTTTAAAATCAGTTGGCTGAAAATAAAGACTACCTTCAATAGTTCGCCCTGGCTGCACTGTTATGGGACCAAGAGCATTTTCTCGAATATCTGATGCAGTTGCTTGTGACTGCGCGGTTACTGCATTGGCTTTTTCCATTGCTCGTGCACGCGCTTCATAATCAGGCACCGAAGTCATCATAGTGGTCATGCTGCTCTGGTTTCGGTTGCCTGGCATATAACCTGGATAAGGCATATAAGGATAGCCATAACCAAAAGTTGGCGGGAAATAACCGTAGCTGTTCATCATGTTGCCAGACTGTATTACGTTTGTGGTCATGGTCTGTGTTGCTTGCGAGCCCCAAAATCTGATCCACTTTGCTTTGCTATCGCCTTTCTTTTCTATTTTGCTTGCTAAATCTGTACTGTCTATTTGACCTACAAATTGAATTTTCGGTTTGAGCACAATGAAAGAGGGGCGCTGCATCAGTATTTGCACTGGCTGATTGGACTGATTATTTATTCTTACATAAGCGCGCTCACTCTTTGAAAAATTACTCTGATCTTTTGCAATAGCTGCATCAATCGTCACTTGATTGGCTGTGATGCTTTGTTGCAGTAGTCCGCCCTGCGAGCCCAGTGCGCAGTTTGGAGCGCCCTGTCTAAATGAAAAAACAACTGTGTTTGATACGTCGTGGGGTGCAAAAGATTTGAAAAGATCTTGCGTGTTTTCTTTGATCGAAAGCGCCTGGGCATAAAGATTTGGTTTTGATTGACCTAATCTAAAAGAATTAGACCAGACGTGTTCTAAATCGTTTGCCAGTGCTACCGAATTTGGATCTTGCTTTTGTCTGATAGTAAGCGCTTCTTCAAAATAGGGAGTGGCTTTAGCAAATTGACCTTGTTGTTCTGCCACCCAGCCTGCATGTTCTAGAATGTCTGCTAAATCAGGCGATGAATCTGAAATTTTGCGTTGAGCCACAAGCGCCTGGTCGAGCATTTGCAGAGCTAAATCTTGTTTATTTTGTGTTTGGTAAACCCAGGACATATCGTCTAAGACTCTTGCATAAGCCTGGTCACTCGAACTTGCTTTGTTAGCCAGTTTCATCGCTTTGTCGAGTTCTTTAGCCGCGTCTGTAAAATTGCCTTGATTTAAGTGAGTCTCGCCAAGAACTACTCGCAAAGCCAGTTCGTCTTGAGATTGATTTTTTCCTAAAGAATTTAAAGCATTTTGAGCAAGTGTTTTTGCTCTATCGTAGTCGCCCATGTTTAAGGCAGATTGAGAGTCGTTTGCAATTGGAGAGAGGCTATTTTGTACTAGTCCATTAAGAGAAGTGGTGGCGCCAGCAGGCGATCCTGAATCTTGTGCAAAAGTATCGCTTTGCGGCAAGCTTTGCGACAAAACAATGCACATCAAAGCGATTAATACTTGTCGTTTCACTATCTGGCCTCCCATTTGAAGACCAAATTCTACTACTTTTCAGTATTAATCGAAATATTTGTCTGTCCAGGCTTTACAACCATCTCAGACTTTTTTTCCTGGCTTTTGTGCATTTGTTCTGGAGTGAATACGTTTTCTTGTAATTTTTGAAAGACAGAAAAATTCAACTCCGATTTAAGCGAAGCCGTTTTGTCAGCATAAGTGACCGTCGCAACTTTCAAATAAATAGTTACTTGCTCACGCTCAATACTTTCAAACAAAACTAAAGGTGCTGGATCTTTTAATACGCCTTGATGTTCGTTTGCCGCTTCGAGCAAAACACGTCTGACAGTCTGTGCATCGATGTCTGGGTTAAACACAAAGGGAATTTTAATTGGAATACGTCGTGTAGATAGACTCAAATTCACCACATTCTTGCTTATAAAATCTGAATTGGGCACAATTACTTCTATGTTGTCACTGGTTAAAATTGTGGTGGCACGCAGTGCTATTTTTTGCACAATGCCTGAATAATTTCCCACTACAATTTTGTCTCCAATTTTGACTGGACGCTCAATAAGGACTATCAGACCGCTTATTAGGTTAGAAGTTATATTCTGCAAACCAAATGACAATCCAAGACCGATGGCACCGGCAAAAACAGTTAGAGCAGTTAAGTCAACACCTGCACTCTGCAAAATAATTACTGAGCCAAACGCCATGATTGCATATTTTGTTATGGTGGCAACTGCGTTGCTTGCACCAGCATCTAAATGTGAATTTTTCAGTGCCATGGCAAGCAAGAGTCTGTGCGCTCTGTTTGCTGCAATCATTAATACGGTGCCAAGCACAAGTACATAAAAGAGTGTCCAAAGAGTAATAGATGTTTTACCAAGGTGGAAAATAGTAATGTTGAATAAATTGTCGACATAACTAAAGATGTAGTGAACGTCTATATTAGAGACATCCATTATAAAAGATGTTCCGATTAATCCAGTTATTACAAGTAAAACCTTGCGAACAATAGAGCGTGAAGAACTGCTGAATGCGTGCATTCTCATAGCGAATTTTTTTACTATAAAACGCGATGCTATTGCAGCAAGCCACCACCAGAGGGTGCCGCCAATTATTAGCGCCAGGATATTTATGACCATTATTTGGTCATCGCCGTTTTTTGCAATTGGATAGAACAAGATTTCCATAGTAATAAGCTTCCTCCTGTTCAACTTCCTAGCACAATAGACCTGATGCAGTAGAATATGTTCCTATGACAATTTTTTGCGCAAACAAGTCTCATGCCCAAGCTATCGCGCGTATTTACGCGCCGTATTGCGCACCAGATTGCTATATATCTTTTGAATCGAGCGCTCCAGGCACCACTGAAATGGAGTCGCGCATTGAGAGCGCCAGCCCAAAATTTCCATTTCTTATATATAAGGATGAAGATGAAGATGGCAATGACAATAAAAATAAAATATTGGGATATGCCTACGCAAGCCCGCACAATCCAAGAGCAGCCTACGACTGGTCCGCGAATGTTTCTATTTATTTAGACCAGGCGGCAAAAGGGCGTGGGATTGGACGCAAATTATATAAATGTCTATTTCAGGTTATGCGTGATCTTGGTTACTACAATTTATATGCCGGTATCACCATGCCAAACGCTGCTAGTGAGGGGATTCACAAAGCAATGGGTTTTGAACATGTGGCAATATATAAAAAAGTCGGATTTAAAAATGGTGCCTGGCGGGATGTGTTGTGGCTAACGCTTCCACTAAGACCACATCAAGACACAGAGCCCACGCCTGTTAAATTATTTCAGGATTATCTTATTTCCGACCAAAAAGTTTTTGCCACCACGGACGGTTATCTCTTTCAATATACTGATATGCAAACATAGTCTGATATCCATATCTTCGAAGAAGCGTTTCAGGACCCGATAATCCCCAGGAAAATCCATCGCCCACTTTGGGTCTGCGCATATCTATGATTCGATAGTCTTCTTCTAATTCTTGAGCAAATGCCTTGATATCTTGATCTGTCGAATATAAGCAATCTGGTTGATTCATCATATTTGGATTCTGGCTCCAAATGGCAGGTGCGAAATGATCCACTACTTTGCTTACGTCGCTCTGCCAGGGCGAGTTGAGCGAGCCTAAAACCTGATCGATAAATTTTTCAAGTGTTGAATTTTGATAAATAATTACAGGTGGATCGTGACTTACATAAAAGATAGGTCCCCAGAATGCTGAGCCGCCGTGCAAATCGACCATCCAGGAATTGCCTGATTTGTCAGAGGCAATAGCAATTCCAGTAGGCATAATGTCATCTATAGCTTGTCCATGAATTGATTTGCCGGTGAAGTCGATATCTGTGTTAATTGGACCTGCAGGTAGGTTCGAATTTTTGCCTTGTTGCACAAAAGACAGCCCGCGCGTTTTGCGCAAGACTGCAGTCATGTCTTCGTCTAAATAACATGGTAATGAATTGCGAAACTCGTTAATTTCTTTATCTGGAACGGGAGGAAGAAGTTTTATATTGCCTTTCTTTCCTGATTTATCCACAAACGGATAATTTTCGATGTCTTTTAACAACTGATAAAGCGCCAATTAAGACTCCTTTTTAAAATGGATTATCGAGCCAATACCTGTACATAGGAAAACCTGACACACTGTTTTGTCCAGTATTTTGCAACCACCCGCGAGGCGCGCGGCGATCCTGACTGGTAAATACATAATTGCCTGGAGCAGCTGGAAGTGGCTCTACAAGCACAAAACAAGGATTAGGCACAAATCCGTGCCAGTATTTCGTGACCGAATTTGCTAATTGCACCATTTGTGGTCTGTTTGGCATGCCGCGTTTGTCCCAGAAAAATAAATTGGAATTGTGATAAGGCGCAAGCATGGTGTCATTAGTGTATGCGTTTGGCGGAATCCAGTTGGGGCGATCTATGCGCAAGTTAAATTGAGTGGGCTGTTGATATTGCTGATAGCCTTGCAATGGCTGCTGTTGAACAAGTGGTGCTAATTGTCCTTGCATGCGCTGCATTTGATTTTGAAATGACATCACCTGACCTTGCATATAGTTTGGCGGTGGCATCATATTTCGATTTATATTGATGTTGTTGTTATAAACCGGCGGTGGTGGCTGTTGCAGTTGCAGAGTTGCACTAGACTCAACTCCTCCCTGCAATAAATTTGGCATAGTCTGATTTTGATTTTGTATTTGAGCAGGCATTTGATTTGGTGCCACATAATTATCATTCAATTGAGGGGGCGGAAAAAAGGTTCTCTCATTTGAATTCACATTGGAATCTGGCACAGGCTCAACTGGTAAATTCGCACTCTGGTCAAGCTGGGGTGTTTGTGTGCCCTCTAGTGGACTTTTGTTTAGGCTGGGAGCAAGAGTGGGAGCGGGAGCATATTTTTTGGATTTAGAGGCGCAAAAGGCAGGAATTGAAAATTGAGATTGGGCAGTGAAGGCAAGCGAAGCTATCAAGATGATTTGCACTGGCTTAGAAATGATGCTGCGTTTCATGTCAAAATGCCCAGCCTAGTTAATACACGCTTTTAATATTCCCTTTTTGTCCAGATTTTATTATGATTTGGCTCCACTCTATCCGTGCGGAGGAAGTCAAGAATGGGTAAGTTAATCGACGTCGTCGACCTTAAGGAAGGTAAGTTTTTCAAGCAGCCAACCTTTGTCGTTCAAGCAGTGGTGCCAGTGGATGATGTATCGCTAACCATTATCGAGCACGCTAGATTCAATTACACATTTTCAAGCCTGACGCCCATCAACAGTGGTCCTCATGGTGGACGTATCTTGATGTTGTTCCAATACACAGGCTAGACACAAAATTTCATAGCGTTATCATTTAGAGTCACTACTTGATAACGCCTTTGCTATCGAATTAGTAAACGGGTGCCCAAAGCGCTCAAAAGCACTACTAATTTAGGACATAGCAAATGAAATCTGTAAACAAAATCCTGACAAACTCTCTGGTTATGGCTTGTGCCCTTGCAGGAAGTCTGTCTATCGCATCGCAAGCGGATGAAATCGTCTCGGTCCCTTTTTCACTATCCAGTGACCTTGTCAGATTGGTCGGCGACACTACTTTTGTTACCGTCAACGCTGCTGGCGACTTGATTGATTCAAGCGGCAAAGTTGTAGGTATCGTATCTGGTCTTGACTCAGCCGGAAAAATAGTTGTTCGCAAAGAAGTTCCAAGCTCGGTAGTTATTGTCAAACAAGACACAAACGCCGTGTACAGTGCTTCTTTGTACAACAGAATGGCTGCCATAGACGAAATGCTCAATAGCGAGCTTGGCTTGAATCATATAAGCAAAGACTCTTATGATTCGCTCAAATCTGAAGTAGCAAATTTGAGATCTGATCTTTCTGCCAAAATTGCTTCAGATAACTTCCTTTCATTCGATGAAGCTACCGAAGTTGGCGCAAAATTAGACAGCCTTGCTGCTAAAACTAAAGTTGCCATTTCAGGCGTAGACGCTAACTTGGTCGTCTTTCGTCCAATGGTTTACACCGAAGGCGATTCGCGTCGTATCGCAGTCTACACAAGAAAGACTGTTTCGACCGATGGTGGAAGCACAGTCACAACAACAACTACTAAAGAAGTGCAGTAACACTTAGTTAATAAAACTAACTAGAGTTGCGTACAAAACCAAGCAGGTATGGGAAAAATCAGCCATTTTCCATACCTGTTTTTTTATGGCTCCAAGGCAAAAAACGGTGCTACGACTTATATGGAAACCAAATTGGAGGCTCAATCAATGAGACGCACCAATATCATTTTGTCAGTAACAGTCTTACTATCGCTTACGCTAACACTTGCAAACGAAGCTTTGGGTGCTGAGAACAAAATAGATCAAGTTGAAGTGCGATTGCATCACATGGAAGAACAACTCGATAAAATGTACGATCCGACAGACTCTTTAAACTCACCTGTAAGCAGGCTTGAAAAGCCAGTTTCAGGAGTCAATGATCAACTCGATAAATTGAAAAATGATGTGAATGAACTGAAGCAAGTAGTCAATGTCACGTCGATGTTGATTTTATGCGCCATTCTTGGTGTCGGTTTATTCGTTGCGGTTGGAATACCAATAGGTGTTGTAATCGCCTGGAGATACAGAGGTAAAATTTTGAACAAAGTAGATCAACTAACACCTGGTCATGACCCTGATCCTAATGTGATTGATTCAGGTTCCTCACACTCAAATACACCGGTCGGACCTGTAATTTCCACTCGGTAATCCCACAATTCTCATAAGAAAAGGACCGATTGCAAAATCGGTCCTTTTAGTTTTGCCTGATTTGAAAAAATCTAAGGAGCGGCTTTGGCACTGAATCTGCCGAAAAGCGACAGACAGAAAATCAAAAGCGCTGATCCTAGGATAGCTGGCAGAAGCGAAACGCCTGCCAAATCGGGTCCTAAAGAGCCCATCACCAAGCCACCTAACCAGGCTCCGATAATCCCGAAGATGATTGCTGTCAGCAATCCACCGGGCATGCTACCAGGAGCGAAGTAGTCGGCTATCTTGGCACAAATAGCTGCCACCAGACAGTAAAGTAAAAAATGTAAGATAGTCATAACGTTCTCCCCGTTTAAAATTTCTTCCAATCTTTGGATAGCACAACGTTGATTTTTAGATGCTATTTCAAGTGTTTCAATAATCCATATCCAAGTCCAACTGCCGCACCGGTAGCGGTTGTTTTGGTGACAGTAGAGCCACGTCTGCTACCTGCAGCACCAAGTCCAAGCCCAACCAATGCACCTGTAGCTGTGTTCTTAACTATTGGATGTCTTTTCATGGTTTTGCTTGAGCGTACAAGACCCACGCCAGCTCCGGTTCCAGCTCCAATAGCAGCTCCGCGAACGACTCCTTGTCTTGTTACAAGTCCTGTGACAGCACCTGCTCCAGCCCCAACGCCAGCACCGACAGTGGCAGCTTTCACTTTTGGATGACGCTCGAAATAAGTACGATTGTCTTTCTTCTCGACATAGACTTTTTTATAGATAACTTTTGGTCTTTGCTGGACACTTGTCACTTCTGATTTTATTGTTTTAGAAGTGTGGGTGCGATTGACGCTTCCATTTAGTGTGGTTGACTGCGCATATACAGCCGAATTAGAAAGAACAGTCATGCAAAGGGACAGTGCCCCTGCAAGAACTTTGCCAAACCCAAACATAAGATGATACCTCGGTGAAACCCCAGTTCTACTTAGCATGGAAAGATCGCCATAATGCTAAAAGGCTCTTATAGCCTAAAGTTTGGCTTAATGAGGAGGGGTTTATGGCATCGGTAAATAAGCGCAAGGTTAGTCTGGCAGATTACAAAATCTTCGAGTGCACCAAATGTAAGTGCAGATTCCAGTTGACTGAAGGCGACGACAAGAAAAAGGTCTGTCCTTCGTGTGGCAACATCGATGCTGCATTACTGCCTGCAATTTTCACCAAAAATGATAAACAGGTTGAAAACCTGTATAACGAAGGTGATTTTCACGGCGGCTAAAAATCAATTCTAGTCACTCTAGTAATATGCTTATGATAAGATCGATTCGAGCTTACTAAGAGCACATAAATGCGCGTTTTAATTATTGAAGACAGCCCAACCTTTTTGGATTTGCTTTGCGCGAGCATGAGTGAGCGTGGGCTTGAAGTGGAGCCAATTTCCAATCTGGCAATGGCTACTGAAATACTGCAAGTAAAAGAGTTTGATGCCATCTTGCTTGATATGCATCTGTCAGACTCGCAAGGTCTTGCCACTTATTTTTCAGTGCGTGCTCATGTGGGTGATAGACCAATTATCATCATGACGAGCATTAGCGAACAAGACCAGGCGCTTGCCGCTTTAGACAATGGCGCTCAGGGTTATTTGATAAAAGGTGTCGCCAGTTACGAGGCTATTTATAAGCGCTTGCAGAGCGCTTGCGAGAAGCATGCACTTGGAAAAGCATTGCGTCGCTCTGAAAAGAGATTGCGCATTATTTTGGAAAACTCATACGATGCCTTTATTTCGCTTGATACCAAATGGCGTATCACCGACTGGAACAATCAAGCCGAATTGACATTTGGGTGGAAAAAGAAAGATGTGCTTGGAAAGGGACTTTCGACCATGGTCCGCAAACATTTTAGACGTCATTTTTCGATGATAATTGAGCGTCAATTTGAAGAGCAGATAAAAAATTTAGAGCGAGCCACACACGAACTTATCGGCGTGCATAAGGACGGACATCAGTTTCCTATCGAGATTGGTATTTTCAAAATTCGCGAAGACGACAACTATATGTATTGTGCTTTCGCGCGTGACATTACGGAGCGCAAACGCATTAGCGAAACGCTTGAGCGATTAGTTTCTGATCGCACAGATCAGCTTGAGCAGAGTAACGAAGAATTGCGTCAATTTGCTAAGATTGCATCGCACGACTTGCAAGAGCCACTGCGGGCAGTGCAAGGTTTTGCTAATTTACTAAATGAAAATGCGCGAAATAAATTGGATAAAGACTCACAAGAATTTATCGATTTTATTTTGGACGGCACACAACGAATGCAAACACTTATTCAAGCAGTGCTCACTCACTCGAACATAACAAGTGAAGAATCGAACAATCAAGCAACCAATTGCAACTTAGTAGTGCAAGACGTCCTTGCCAATGTTCGCATGTCTATTCAAGAAAGCGGAGCTTCGCTTGAAATTGATGAACTTCCAGAAGTAGCAGTAGAATATTCGCAAGCAGTGCAGTTATTCCAGAATTTAATTAGCAATGCACTTAAATATAGAAGCGACGAGCGCAACCCGCATATCGTGATAACAAGCGACAGAAGCGGAGACATGTGGCTATTTTCTGTGCGTGACAATGGTATCGGATTTGATTCTAAGTATGCAGATCGAATTTTCGATATGTTTGCGCGGTTACATGGAAAAACTCAGTATTCAGGCACGGGGATGGGACTTGCTATTTGCAAGCGAATTGTAACCTCCCATGGTGGCACGATATCGGTAGAATCGGCTCCAGGCGAAGGGTCAATCTTTCTCTTTACGTTACCGGCTGTAAAAGACAATGAGATTTTTGGGCACTAAATCAATAATTTGTTGTCAAGTTTGAGATAATTGCGAAGAATTAGTTTGGATGTAAGTAGGTATCAGTAATGACCGATTTAATCAATATTTTGCTGGTTGAAGACACGCCATCAGATATCCGTCTGACGCAAGAGGCGCTCAAGCGCTCTGGGCTCGACTATGAGCTTGCCGTTACTAATGACGGTGAAGAAGCAATGGAGTATCTAGCGAAGTCCAAAACGGGCGCTAATAAGCGACCAGATATCATTTTGCTCGACTTGAATATGCCCAAGAAAAATGGCCATGAAGTCTTGCAAGAAATCCAGGCTGATTCAGATGTAAGTACAATCCCGGTCATATTGCTTACCGTATCTAAACGCGATGAAGACGTTATGGAAGCTTTGAAACTTAAGATGAATTATTACATCGCAAAACCTGTGTCTGCTCAGAATCTCACTTCTATCGTCAAATCGATTTATGAATTGAAAGAAGGCAAAACCCAGACATCACAAGCTGATGCTGATGTGCATGTGCGCGTGGTGTTAGCTGGAAATCCTCATACTACTTCTTCAGTACTTACAAGATTGGCTGAAGATGAGAATCCTCGTGTTCGTCGCCGTCTGGCTGAAAATCCAAACTGCCCACCCAGCATTATGCTCAAATTGGCTGGTGATGCACATCCCGATGTGAGACTGGGACTTGCTGAAAATGAAAATCTGCCTGAAGATATTTTGGCTAAATTAGCAAAGGACCCAAGCGATGACGTTCGCATGGGGCTTTCAGAAAATCGCAAGTTGTCTTTGAAGATACTAAAAAGCCTTGCCGACGACGAGAATATTTTCGTGGCCACCAAGGCTAATGAGACTTTATCTGCACTTGCAGGAAGTAAGGACTAACTAACTGAATCAATTAGTTAGTCCTCGTTTCGCTTAAGTGCTTATCTAACTTGTCTGTCGTACAACTCTTTGTTGATTTTTCTTGAGAGTTGGTCGAGTTCATTCAAGATGCGTCTTTGTTCTTCCCAGGTGAGGCGTCCGCCAGAGCTTGTCATTTGTGCATTCAAGCTGTTGATTTTAGCTTCATCAGCAAGCAAGCGATCTGCTTCTGCTCTGGTTAGTTGACCTGAAGCAATACCTGCATTGATACGTTGAGCAAGCAAAGTCTGTTGAGTGTTGATTTGAGCATGAGTATTACCTCTGCCGCCTCTTCCTCTTCTGCCGCCCCAGTTACCGCCCCAGTTACCGCCCCAGCTAGGACGATTGGTTGCGTCGGTCACTGCTGTTTTGAGCGAGACCAATCTGTTTGCCAAGACATCAGTTTCTTCTGAAGACAAACGATTGTCGCGAAGAGCTGTTGTTTCTTGCAAATTGACTGCGTTTAGTTCATTGCGGAAATTGGTTGATTCAACCTGGTTCAATTTACCGCTGTATACGCCGGTTGAAATTAGTGATCCAATTTCGGCTTGTAAAGTGTCGATTCGCGCACGACGCTCAGCCTGATTGGCAGATCTTTTACCATGACCATAACGTTTGAACCATTGACCACTATCTCCGGTGGCGCCACCAATCACAGAAGTGTTGGCTGCAACGTTTGTAAGATAAGCGTTTAATTTACGCGATGCTGCGTCATATTGATCGATAAGATTTTGTGTTTCATATCTAGTCAGATTAGCGTCAGAAGAAAAACTCGAATCATCCATCGTAATCTTATTTAAGTCGTTTCTTAAATCTGCTGCTTCATCAGATGTTAGCTGACCAGATGCAATGCCTGAGGTAATATCTGTTTCGAGTTGTGTTCTCTTGGCATTTAAATTGGTGCGAATGAAGTTTTGGCTGAATGAACTGGTAGCACCAGTATTTCCGCCTGTGAACGAGCGAACCAGCGAGTCGAAATCAATCGCAAATGCTGGACTTGGAGTTGTCATGGCAATGACTATGCCAGGAATCAAAAAACTCCACGATTTTTTGGTTTTCATCTTATATTCCTCTTTTATTAACTTGGACGCCTACGCCCTGACGCTAAAATTGTTTTACCGACTGTTCTTAAGACACCGGCGGTCAAAAGTTTGTTCCTGCCCCGGGCCTATCGGCAATTTATAGCGCAATTTATAGTGTACTTACTTAACTAATAAGATTAAATTAGCGGTGAAAGATCCATTGATCATATGCAACCTCTTGGTTAGCGAGTTTGTAGTACTCGTTCTTCTCGTTTCATTCATAACATTCACCTTCGCAAGTGCGCTTGTCATCAGCTTTCGTGGCGCGTTTAAAAAATCAAAAATTTCTCCGGTCGGATGGCTGATCGTTTTAGCGTCATTAATTGGACTGGTCTGTTTGTACTATGGTTTTTTTGTCGAGCCATATCAATTGGAAGTGACAAATACGGTGATTCACAGCTCGAAACTTGCTCGCGGTAAGCATTTTCGAATAGTGCACATTTCAGATACACATTGCGATGATAGAGTGGGTCCTGAAGTTAAACTTCCCTCTTTGATACCGCCATTGAAACCAGACATAATTGTTTTTACTGGTGATGCCATCAACACTTCTAAAGCACTTAAACGATTTAGATCAGTACTTGCAGAGTTGAGCAAAATCGCCCCTGTGTATGTAGTCAAAGGCAATCATGACTCGCGCTGTTACCCAGACGCCAATTTATTTACACGCTCTGGAAACAATGTTCAAGAATTAGAGAGCACTACCCAGAGTATCAAAATAAATGGAGTTGATGCCACCATCGCTGGTGTGCCAATTGATTCTGAAGCGAATATCCCTCACTTGATTTCTGTGTTGCCAAAAGAAACGTATAATATGTTTTTGTTTCATTATCCAAGTATTGCTGACCAGCTAGCTAAAGCTGATGTCGACTTATTTATGTGCGGACATACGCACGGCGGACAAGTGCGCTTGCCCTTTTATGGAGCGATTATCACACGCTCACTTACGGGCAAAAAATATGAAGCGGGTCACTATAAAGTTAGTAAAATGGATATGAATGTCAATCGTGGAATCGGCATGGTAGGCGGAAGCGCACCGAAAATCCGGTTTATGTGTAAACCGGAAATTTCAGTGCTTGACGTTCGAGAGTAGCTATCTAGATAATCTAGTTTTTCTCAAATTTGCTTTTTGCTTCACTACAGCCATCTTTCATTTCGCCCACGGCATGACTTAAGTCTTCTATAGCTGTATCTAGATGGGATTTGAAGTCTTTCCAGGCTTCCTGTCCTTGTTTTTTCAATTCGTCGAATTTGCACGAAGCCTCTTCGCGTTTTTTCTTCAACTCTTCGAATTTGACTGAAGCTTTCTCTTTTAGGTCTTCGGCTTTGCAAGCCATTTCATCGATTTTGCTACCTAAATCGGCTAATTTCTTTTCCATATTACCTTCGTATTCTTTGCGGTCTTCAATAGGCATTGGAAGATTCAAATCGCCACTTGGGCCATAATTACTTTCTTGCATAACAGTATCCTTTTAAACAGTACAGTCTCTGTTTAATCCATAGCGCAGGCCTACTGAATCAGGGCGCTGTTTTGGGCGTCGGCTATTTTCTTGAGCTCTTGTGGCAGGGCAAAATAAATAGCTTGCACCCGCTCAATTCCAAGCACGCTAATTACAGTCATGCCGTCTGGGCCGCCCGAAAACAGAAAAAATCCCGCTCCATATTTTTGTCTGTGAGTAATACGTGTTATTTCTTCAAATCGTAATTGCTTTTCTATCTTTTTGCCTTTTAGCTTTATAACGCGACTATTCGTTATGCAGTAATAGACGTCGCGGTCTGTGTAAGCATCAATTAAAGACAATAAAAATAATATGACCATATAAATGCCGAATGATATTTCAAGAAGGAGCATCGGTATTTGATATTTGAAATAAGCATAGATCGCGGCCAATACAAAAAACACCCAGGTGATATTGAATAAAATTCGATAACAATGCCAGATTGAATGTCCTAGATTAGGCGCGCCTTGAAAAATAATTGATTCACTGGGCTCAAGTGTAATCGCTTTTAGCGAAGTAGAATCAATACCAGTTGGTTTCGTCATCGCTTGGATTATTTAGTGTTCTTTAGTAACGACCCACGACCACCATTTTTCATTTCGCCTTTTAAGCTTGTTGAGCTGCTATTAGAGCCGGCACCACTGGCATTGATTTTTTCATATTCTTTATATTTCGATGGGACCGAATTATTTTGTACCTTTGGTGAGCCGGCTCTATTCAGTAATTCGCGTTTTCCACTTTTGGGTGTAAGTGCACTTGGTTTGCCTTGCGGCGCTTGCATGCTTGAATGAATACCGGTACTTGTGCCAGACGGAAGATTGCCAGAAGGTGCTCGCAGTGAATTCATATTAGATTCAGTGCCACCAGGCGCGAGTAGTCGCTTATCATTTGTAGGTCTAAGCTTGATGATGGGAGAACCTCCCATGCCATTGCTACCACCATTGATACCAAAATCTCCACCTTGCTGATTTTGAATGGGCGGAATTTCAATTTGATATGTTGGGCCCTGGTCTTTTGGTTTTCTGAAATCTTTAACCTCGGGCGTGTCATCGATAATTTGAATCTGGCCTTTGTATTGACGCCATTCTGGTTTTTGCAATTCGCCAGGTTTGTATTTGTAAAAGCCGCCATTTGAATTAGCGTGTTGAGCGCAAGCTGGCAGAGCGATGTTTAAGACGCTCAAAGCGCCTAAAAGCGACATAACTAGAGTCGGCAATTTTTTCATCGAAACACCTCAGCAAAGACGAGTTTGTCGCCTGTCTATATCTTCGGTCTTTAATCCCCGTTTGAGCATGAGGAAAACCCTAGATCTTTTATCTAAAATGCTTAAAGTTCAAATAAAATGGGTGTTGATTCATTATGAAAATCGACAGGCTAAACGGTTACACGCTGGTAGCCAAAACCAATTTTCCACTCTTTTCGTTTATCTGTTTATTCGTGATAATCGCTTGCGGCGTGGCTTTCTTTAGTGCTCATGATATTGAACAAAAAACAATTTGTGCCGCCGGGATGGTCATCTCTACGCTAGTTGCATTTGTTGTCACTCGCAGAAGCGAAACAACTTTTGACTCAAGAAAAAAAGAAATTACTGTGGCAAGTGGCTGTCTTTCGCTGAAAAAAATGGAAACCATTGCATTTTCAGAGATTAAAGGGGTCAAAATCGAGCGCTCAAGTATTGGTGGCGACTCTTTTGGACGTATTGTTTTAGTGATGGATCACACAGTGGTGCCCTTGAGTCCCAATCTTCATCGTGTCACTGCCAGACTTGAAAAAGACGCCAAACAGTTAATTAGATTTATTGACTGTCCCGATTCGGATAGTACATACGAACCCAAAAGCGCTCCCAAGAAAAATACCGGGTCTTTTAAGGCGCCACTTAGAGTTACCCAGACGTTTAATATCGACGAAATTAGTCCTGAAGTAATTGATTTAATTCGCAAAAAACGCTCTATTGAAGCGATAAAAGTGATGCGCAACACAACTGGTCTTGGACTGAAAGAGTCCAAAGACGTAGTGGATGAAATTCAAAGACGAATGAGAAGCAGCGAAGATTAAAACTAAGCTTTAACTTCGACTGTAAGCTGGGCTTCGATTTCTTTTTCCATGTCTTGCGGTTTGACGTCAGGGGCAAAACGCTTGAGTACTTTGCCATTGCGGTCAACCAGAAACTTGGTGAAATTCCATTTGATTGCTTCAGTTCCAGCAATTCCTGGAGCTTCGCTGGTCAAGAATTTGTAGAGTGGGTGGGCATCTGAGCCGTTTACGTCGATTTTTTCAAACATTTGAAATTCGACACCGTAGTTTTTCTGACAAAAGCCCCAATCTCAGTTTCAGAGCCTGGTTCTTGCGAACCGAACTGGTTGCAAGGAAAGCCAAGTACTTTTAGCCCGCGCCCGTTGAATTTCTTGTGCAGTTCTTGCAGACCTTCATACTGATTGGTGAAGCCGCATTTGCTGGCTGTATTAACAATAACCAGAACTTCGCCTTTGTAAGAACTCAAGTCGAAATCTTTGCCATCGAGTGTTTTGGCGTGAAAATCATAAATGGACGTCATGACGGTCCTCCAGCAGGGTGTGAAAGACGAAATGATAGCAGTTCTTAGAAGCTTACAGTGTTATTGCGCTAGTCTTGAAATGGCAAGCTTGAAATAAAGCTCGATATCAAGGCGCGAAATGCCGTTTTGAGTTGGATCTATACCTTCGTTTACCGAGTCGGCAATTTCTTTTTGATTAGTCAACAAAAATGTGACATAAGACTTTTCGCGCATATCTAAATTTGGGTCGTTGAGCGCGGCGTATAGCTCTTCTGTCTCGATGAAGCCATTGTCGTTAGCGTCAATTTTGTCAAAGGCTTCGTAAGCAAAAAGTCTTATTTGGTCGAAATTCTGTTGAAGGGGATTGAGTCTTTTCATGCCCTGGGTAGTGGTTGAAGCCCGAGGCGATGGTGGCGGTGCGGGGGCCTTAGACGCCTGCTCAATAGAGGACAAATCGGAATATTCGTCGATTTTGTCCAGGTCAGCGGTTGTAGGTTTTTTAGCACCCTGCGAAAACCAGACATTCTGGAAATTATCTTCTTTGGATAATTTCGGCTTGTTGTTAAACACTGACTTTTCCTCATAGCTCCTGGTCTATTATTCCCTAACCAAAGCGCCTTGAAGCCATATATTAACACTGCGTCTCATAAGGTGCTGTGATTTACAGCTATTTTTCTACTTTTTCTTCGATAAGCGCTGCCGCAAGTGCTTTGGTTAGTCCGTAACGCGAGAGTTCTTCAAACGATCTCGTATCGACGATATCGTATTTAGCACCAGCAGATACTAAGTCGTCGTCAAGGGCGCGAAGGACAGGAGAACCAGCAGTGGTATCACCAATAGAAAGAAACGTAATCACAATTTCTTTGGGATGTGTCATTTGGTGAGTGGCATCAATTATGGTGTCAGCTATTTCTTGCAATCCGCACTCACCATCAGTCATTACGGCAATGGCTATAGGTCTTGCTTTTTGTTTTCTCGATTTTTTACTTAGATAATCGCTCAAAATATAATCGAGTGGTCCAGCGATATCTGTTCCACCTTCTGGTCCAAGTTGCGCAAACAAAGATTCTATCTGGCGACCTTTTAGATTTGGTGCAACCGAAAATTTGTCGTTAAAAGGCACCACAGTTATTCCTTGTGGCATGAATTTTGCAACGTCGTTATAAAAACTAGTGCTTTGATTTTGGCACCAGTTCCATTTACTCACTCTGCCTGAATTAGAAGAGCTACTTGGACTGGCTCCACTTGTGCCGTTTGAAGC
The DNA here is from genome assembly GCA_016699165.1 of Candidatus Melainabacteria bacterium. Classification (GTDB taxonomy): domain Bacteria; phylum Cyanobacteriota; class Vampirovibrionia; order Obscuribacterales; family Obscuribacteraceae; genus Aved-18. The sequence continues at coordinate 250,216 of CP064963.1, forward strand.
TTCGCTTGCCATACTTCCAGAAACATCAACCACTAAATAACAATCGTAATTTCCAAGCAATTTAATGGCAGGTCCTAAAAGTTCTGGATGTTTAATCGGTGCGCCAAATCCATCGCCGCCACTACTTGTAGTGGCATTGCGAGTGTCTGCAATTAGTCCACCATCTATTGCCGCTGGTATACGCAGTGTAATCTGAAAAGTTTTGGCGCCCCGCCTTAATGTCAAAGTGACATCAGTTTTGCCTACTTGCGCTTTTAATATTCGGTCGTCCTGTTTTATCCCAGAAAGCCATGCAAGTGAAGGCGGGAAGACCTTTTCCACTTTGCCAGTGAGCAAGTTGGAGTCTTTGCCTTCTACTTTGTATCCAAGGCGCGAGGCAAGACCAATGTGTGATTTTGCCATTTCAACTGCTTGCTTAGCCATTTGCGATCGCGGGTCGTTTAAGCCATGTTTGCTTGCTCGCAAGTATGAAAGCTTGAAGGCATTCAAAGACCTTACATAGTCTCCGTCTGTGTAAAGCTTCAATCCAATATCGTATGCTTTACCAAAGCCGCTTTTGGGGATTTGCAATACTTCGGGATTAAACGTATCTTGCACTGAACCTTGAAGAAGCTTATCGGAGGCGGGTGTAGATGTGTCTATTTTAGGCGTGAGGGCTTCGAGCTTAATGGGCATCTTAGGCGTTTTTGAGCCGTCTTTGATTTGTGCCAGCGCCAAATTAAATCCCGAACTTAAAAGGGCGACTGCAAGTAAGCACCACTGAAGTTTTGACGCTTTTGACAATTTGGATAAGTATTCGATTGAGTAGTCCGCCGATGTGGGTTAAGATGAATATATCGCATATTGAGAAAAGTCGAAATAATGCAAGCGCAAAACTGGTCTGTTAAATCTGAAAGACGCTCTAGTCTTGTGATTTTATTTGGGTTTAGTGTAATATTTTCGACCTTAATCCAGTCTTTGTCTCTATTGCAGCCAGCAAATGCTCAAGGCTACCCAGGCGGCTCGTCTGGCTCTGGTTCTTCAGGGACTATATATTTGCCAAACGGCGTGCCTTTTCAAATTGGAACCAATTATCCAGGCGGAATGAATTTTCCCCATCATCCCAATTACAATCAGCGGCCCAGTTACGCTTATCCTAATTATTCGTCTTACCGAAACAGAGGACGTGGCAAGGTCTCAAGTTTGATAGACTCGCAAAACGCGCAGCAAACCAAGCGCCAAACCACCTGGGAAGCGCCCACTGTTGTTGACGAAAAAATCGATTTAGAAATAGAATCGACTCAAGTCAATAACGGCATCGATAGCCGCGAGGCGATGAATCTCATCTGGACGCGAGCGAAACAATATTATGAAGGTCATCATTACGAAAAGGCAGCAAAGATGCTCGATCAGCTTGAGCCTTTGAGACAGAAAAAAGACAAATTGAGTTTGATTTCGGATGCCTCAATAGACAAGATGCGCAATGATATAGACAAAAAGCTCGGCAGAGGCTCTTCACTTAGATCTAGACGTTCTGGATCGAGGTATTTATCGAAAAACGGATCTAATAGCTCGTCGCAACCAATCTCGCTAGATAGTTTTCTTGATCCAAGTAGAGGGCAAAATTTCAATAATCCGCGCGGCGGCAGAAATTTTTATCCCTAAAATCAGTGTTAATTACTGAAAAAGCAAATAAGGACAGCTTGAATTTCTTGCATCTTCTTTTGCTTTTCTAGCGCAGGCAAACAGAGTCCCTGCATCTTTAATGCTATTCGTGCGTCCTGCCACGCCAATAGTGAAGACTCGCTCCAAGTCACCGTTTTCACCAGTGGTTAAAACAATATTTTCAGACAAGCAAGTGTATAGCGAGGCGGCAAAAGAAACTGCGTCCTGCGAATTGTAATAGGGTAATACAATGGCGAACTCGCTTTCTTCGCTACGTGCGCAAAAATCAAGCGAAGCTCTAATCGAGTTAAATGCCTCAGTTACTGCCGCGCCGTCATTTATAGACAGTTCGGTTGCTGCAAAAGTCTGTTTGTCTAATATTTCAAATACAATCAAAGCTAGATCCTGCGAGCCTTGCAAGCTGTGTTCAAATTCGCGCATCAAAAAGAAACTAAAGGCAGAATAGCATAACAAGCCAGTTTCGGGATCGCCAAGAATACCGAAAGCTTCATCCAGATCCTGCTCAAACTCGACTGGAGGCGGTAATTGCTTTGGCGCTTGATCGAATTTGGCAAATGGAAGTGAAGCCGGGGGCAGCAGAAAGGGTTGGAATTCACCAGTTTGAGAAACAGGGTGTGATACAGAAAACTGAGTCTGAGCATTATCAGGGTCGGACTCTGCCGCTTGTGGTCTGTCAAACTCGAAAGATGTGGTGCCAAAGCTTCCTGTATTTTGAAATGCAGGTGGTTCAGGGTCGTATGGAGCCAATTCTGGATCTAAAGGTTGAGATTCGAAGCCAAAATCTTTTTCTTTGCGCTTCCAGCCAAATGCTGGAGCCAGAACACCTTGATGAGACTTGATACTGGAGTGTTCGTAATTGTCGACTGACTCAAATTCGCCTTTGCTAGCGCCATCGACTTTTATTTTGCCTTGAATCATGATTACTTCATTCGATTCTTTGCTCCAGACATGTTTAAACACGCCGTTTTCCAATCGTCCAAAAGTCCAGCGTGGACTGGCGACCGGAGAGCTTGCAGCAATCACTTTGACCATAAAATTCAGATCTGTTTCTGGATTCATGAATGGCAATTCTACTTGCTTGCCTTCTTTAGCGGCTGTAGCAAGCATGTATTTCAAGTCTTCGCTAGAGGGCAGACTGCCCATCTTTGCCAAGCGAACCGGTAACGACGGACCCGTTTTAATGAATTTAGATTTTGACATGACCAAATTTAGCCCAGATACCCCCAAGGTCAAGATTCCCAGGTTGGAATCAAAAATATCAGCCTTATCTTTTTTGAATTAGCGTCTTAAGAAATGAATCACTTTCTTTTCCATGTCGATGGTAAACTGCCAACCTGAAAGCATTTCCTGCCCAAGCAAGGGCAAATCTTCGTCGTCATCGACCTCATTTGCCAAATCGGCATTTAAATTGGTTTTCTCTATCGGTCCCAGTTTGATTCGAGGTAAATTGAACGTGTAACAGCTGCCACTTCCAGATACCCCTGAGGTAGTAGCTAACTGTGCGTCTTCAGGCAATTCATTGATGCCGAACTTTTTCATTTGTTCTTTGCTGTGAAACGCTATTCCACTTGCTGTATTGCCCGTATCGAGCATCACTGGACCTTTTTTGCCATTTATATCGACTTCTACTATGATACGTCGACCTTCTTTTTTGAAAGTAAATGGAATGGAGTAGCCTTTGCCGCCCGAGTTAGACATGCCTTTCTTGCGAAATTCGATACATTTTGCGCTGTGGTCTATGGTGTAATCGAAATCTTTGAAGAAGCCCTGGCCAAGCAATGGACGGGTATGGATTTTTTCATAAATTTTTACTCGGGTATTATCTTTGGAGATAGGACCCACTTGGACAGTGGCGTTGATATTCCAAAAATCAATGGTGGTCGTATTGGACGAGCCGCCAGTGGCTCCATCTGCTTTGCCGCGCGGCACTGCAAGCCCAAGGCTTTGTGCCATTTCTTTGTCGATACAAATTCCAGGGGCACCTGTGTCGAAAACCATCGGCATGGTTCTGCCGTTGATGCGCACATCGACCATAATTTCGTCATGGTCAGATTTGTAAAAGACGCGCGCTACAGAGGGGGTGCTTGAGCTAAGCTTCGAAACTTTCTGGGGAGTGGTGTCTTCCATAGTGTCATCAAGCGAGTTGTCTGTTGTAGTTGCAGCTTTGGCGGCGGTTTTACTTTTTGATTTTAATTTGTCATCCACGCCAGCTCCAGAGCTAATGCCAGAGCTTTTGAGCTGTGCTTGCAATTGCGATTTTAATTGCTCTAGAAGTTGTGGTTTTCTGTCTATCCACGTATTGCTTTGATCCAAACGAGCGATTGCTTGCTTTGCCATTGTCGCTGCTTGTGTGTCTTTAAATAAATCGGCAATCTGATGATACTTGCGCAGCGCCTCGTCGCGCTCGCCATAGGCTTGATAAGCGTATGCTGCGTAAAGGAAAACGGGTGCCTTTATGTTGCCATGAGAAATTGAGTTTTCGAATTCTTTGGCAGCTGAGCGAAAGTTCTTGCTTTTGTAAAACTGAACACCTGTAGCGAATTCACTTTCTGCCGACGCATTAGCAGGTTCGTTTGAGCAAATGGTGCAGGCTATATTTGCGATGCAAGCGGCACATAATAGCGAAAATAGCTTTTTATTGAGTTTATGCATGACTTAAATATTCCACGACAGTAAAATAATATCTTTTGGGGTAGCAAGATGAAAGTTCAGGATTTTACTTTCGGCAGACAAATTTTCTGCACTGAGTCTTTTGAAATGGTGCCTTGTCTGCCGGATAATGTCGAGCGTCGTATACAGTTTTATTATGCCGACGCCGATGGATTGATGGAATCGCACTTTATCGATTTTGACCAACTCAAAGAAGAGATAAAAGATAAAACTTTATTGTGGCTGCATGTCTCCGGCAGCATTGGTGATGAATTTTGGAAATGTTTGAAAGACTTTCTCGACCTGTCAGATGAGCAAGTGAAAATCTTGCGTTTTCCACATAAGCGCGCTTTTTTTGAAGATTTTCCAAACGGCATGATGTGGACAATTCAAAGACCTTCCGTTACAGAAAATGTTGATGCACTTGAAACAGTAAATTTTTATATGAGCGATAAGGTGCTTTTCACCAGACAATTCAGTCATGATAACGCTTTTTCTTTAGCCAGCCATAATCTTATATCACAAGGAGAAATGCATAAGAACATGACAGCCGATGTTCTTTCAGGCGAATTGATGGAAGATGTTTTGCTTGGCTATGTAGATGTTTTAAAATTGGGTGGTACTAAACTCGAAACCATTCAAAATAAAATTATTCGCAATCCTGGAAAGAAAGAACTGCATCTAATTAACAGATCTCAGCAAATGATCTGGATATTCTTGAATGTTTTGTGGCCGGTCGAAACTGTAATTAATTCGATTCACAAATCTAAAAATAGAGTTTTGACCGAAGCCGGAAAGCAGGAATATTCTTATCGAATGGATGAGGTCGGAGCGCTTGTGCGCACTTTTGAAACGTATCGCTCTATGTCATATAACTTGATGGATGTTTATGTCTCGGGTCTAGGTCTGCGCACCAATGAAACTACCGAAGTTCTGACTATAGTTGCTACTTTGTTTTTGCCACCAACTTTGATTGCTGGTATCTATGGAATGAATTTTCAAATCCCTGAAGTGCACAATCCGTATGGATACTATATTTGTCTTATCTCTATGTTTGCTGTGTCTGGTGGATTATTGTATTTGTTTGCCAAGCGAGGGTTGATCCGATTTTAAAGCCTGTTTGCAATTTGTTTGTTTTTGTTTTGGTATTTGTTTTGGTCTTTAATTTGCAAGCTTGTTCAACTAAATCAGGGCAAGATCCGTTTGATTTAGCCTGTCAGCAAATATCAAAGAAAGACTTCGTTAATGCTCATAAACATTTGCACCGGCTAGCAAAATCTAAGCATTCCAAAGCGCAAACTATTATGGGCATGTTTCATGAAAAAGGCATCGTGGTCGAGCGAGATGTGTCTCAAGCTCTAGAATATTATAGACAAGCTGCTGCTCAGGGACTGCCAGAAGCGCAATCACGACTTGGACATTTATTGCTTGAAACAGCAGGCAAAGACTCAGGCGAAGCAATTGCATGGCTTGAAAAAGCTGCATCTCAAGGAGAAGCTCAGGCGCAATATACTTTGCGAAAATTGGACCGAAGTGGTGGAATGTCTGGCGCATTGAATGGTATGGAAAATGGCTTGCATCAAGGTGGTGCCCAGTATAAATCTGGTATGGATAATCTGACTAAATCTTGGGTTGGTTATTCCGATATCGTTAATACTTTGAATGATGCGGCTGCTGCTTCTTCCTCCGTGCCAAATCAAAAGCACTGATTTGTGTTTTTATTGATTTAGTCCCTTGACGATTTTCTAAATATTCTCAATATCAGATATGCGCGAAATCGTTGAAACTGGCAAGGGGAGCCAATTTTTTCTGATCGCAATAGCTCGTTTTAGTCTAAAGTGATTTTCTAAGAAAATCATTTCCAATTTCTTTGGAGGTAACTTTATGAAAAAAGGACTCACTCATGTTGGCGTAACGAAAAGATTCGGCGCCATTTGCTCGGGCTTGAAATAGACGAGCCTTTCACGACAAGAGATTTACTTAACTATGGAAGCAGAAGTGCAATAGACAATTGCATTTACAGACTCATACAAGAAGGCATCATACACAGAATCACAAGAGGCGTATTTGTTGTAAAAAAATCAAACGGCAGACATGCACATTTCACTCAAAGAGAAGTAGCAGAAATAAAGGCTGGTGCATTTGGTAGAAAATTGCAAACTCATCCATTTAAGAAGGCAAAGGAAATTGCAATAAGACTTGGCTTAATTAAGCCGGGTCAAAAATGGATTGGTGAATGTGACGAGTTAGAAAGCACATACGAAATTAGCGGACCATCAAGCTCGTTTGTTTATGAAGGTAAAAGAATTTATTTAAAAAAGGCGACAAGGCGCAAAATACAGCTAGGCGATTCAAAAGCAGGGTTGGTAATGCGAGCGCTTTGGTACAACGGATTTTGGAATAGATTAGTGTTAATGAGACAAGATGCGCAAAAGCTTGCTTATCAGGGATTGTATTTTGGAGATAGACGAGAGATACATCAATCTTCGGCGCTTATTCCAGCTTGGCTTAGCGACATTCTAAATCTAGAAAATAATGATAAATATATTCAGGCAAGAGCCATACTCGTGGCGTGAGCAAAAGCAAGAGCAAGAGCAAGAGCAAGAGCAAGAGCAAGATTCGAGAGCTATTTTAAAACAGTGATTATTTGTGCAAGAGAAGCTGAGCTCAATGGTGTTAAATATTCAAAGGTCAGAAGTTGATTGATAAATTCGCCTGATTTCTTGTTTTTGAGCCAGGCGAAGTTTTCTACAAAGGGACGCAATTCGCTAGACATGTAAGTCTTGAGTGGAGCCGCTTTTAATGACGGCTCTAAAGCTGATTGGATATTTTTCAGGACGGTGTTAAATCCGTCTTCGCTTGCGCTGAAAAAATAAGGACAAACGAGCCATGCACCACTTGAATAAGTATTGAGAACATAGTCGAAATATTCTTGTTCGCGCTCAACAAATTCTTGAATGGTTGGTTGCTTTTCTGGATCCAGACCGTTTTTAGCAACACGTATTTGTTCGGCTACATTGAATTCTTCCGACCACAGATTTTCTTTACTGATAGGGGTGGCAAGAATGAGCGAACCGTAATTGGTGGCATCAAATAAAGCGGGCGAGGACGAGGGGGCTGGTGGAGAGGAGAAGGAGGCAAGCGATGAAGGATCGGAAGTAGCGGTAAGTGAGGGGATGCCGCTACACAAGCCTACATGTTGCAGTAATGCACCCATTTGATCACTTAGAGTTTCGGCATCTATAAATGAAGAGCGCGGAACGATGCCCGATTCTACAAGAGCTGGAGGACATTGTTTGGAGGGAAGAGAAAGTCCCATGTAAAAGTCTTTTTGATTATTGATTGAGAGGCTTAAATAAGCAATGCTACAGTTATTTTTTTGCAGACCAAAAAGCTGGTCTACAAGCATGTTTTGCTCTGTTGCAGCGGTTCCTTCAATTTTTAGAAATTTGAGATCTTGAACCGCCCATGTCTCAAGTTCTCCTACGTCTAATTCTTGATCCATAACCCCTAAATTCTTGATTTATTCAAATACAATTCAAATTTAAACTAAATTTGCCCAATTATGACATGTTTGCTCGATAAAGTCTGGCATAAGCGCCACCTGCCAACAGGAGTTCGCTGTGAGTGCCTCGCTCCACAATTGAGCCGTCTTCAATTACATAAATACAATCGGCGTTCATAATAGTCGAAAGTCTATGTGCCACCACGAGAGTGCTTCTTCCTTGCATCAAAGGCACAAGAGCCGCCTGAATTGCAGCTTCATTTTCAGTGTCGAGTGAACTTGTTGCTTCATCTAGAATTAGAATTTTTGGGTCTTTGAGTAAAACTCGCGCCATGGCAAGACGCTGTCTTTCGCCGCCACTGAGCTTGTGTCCGCGTTCGCCTACAATTGTTTTATATCCGTCTGGAAGACTTGAAATAAATTCGTGAATGTTTGCTGCCTTACATGCTTGAATAAATTCATCTTCGCTTGCTTCTTCGCGAGCATACTTAAGATTAGCCAGGATGGTGTCATGAAACAAATATGTTTCCTGCATCACGATTCCAATGTGGCTGCGTACCGAGGTGCGAGTGATGTCATTTATATTAATAGAATCTATCGAGATGGCGCCAGAATCGGGGTCGAAGAGGCGCGGTAACAATTGAGCAATTGTAGACTTGCCCGCACCAGACGGTCCTACAATTGCCACCATTTGGCCGGGGTTTATTTCAAAAGACAAATTGCGCACACCGCGATTGGTGCCAGGATATACAAACGTGACGTCGTCGAAGCGAACAGCACCGTCTGTTTCTTTTAGCACTATAGCCTCGGGCGAATCTTGCTCTTCGCTCATGTCTAAATAATCGAAGATGCGCTCGAATACAGCTAGTGCGCTTACAACTTGTATTTGTACGCCAGCAAGCGACGAAACAGGAGTGTAGAGTCTGCCTAAAAGAGCCACAAAACTTACAAGCACACCCACTGTGACACCATGATTAATTGCAAGCCATCCGCCTAATAACCAGATCGCTGCAGGTCCTGCTGTAATCATTACTGTAATCGCCATCAAAAACCAGCGTCCAACCATGGCGACATTGACTTCCAGTTTCATCAAGTCATCGGCTAGATTGAAAAATCTTTTGCGCTCGAGATCTTCTTTCACAAACGATTTAACAAGAACAATGCCTGAGACAGACAGGGTTTCTTGAGTGGCTGCGTGCATCTCGTCGCGTTTAGATCTTGTTCGCTTGCGTGCGTCATACATGCGTCTGCCTACCGGCCATAGTGGCAACACCATAAGCGGTATCAATACCAAGGATAGTGCCGCTAGTCGGACGTCTAAAGCAAAAATTGCAAATAGAGTGGTGATAATAATCAAGACATTTGTCATGATTGCCACCATAGTCATGGTCACAACCGAATCAACTGCTTCGACATCGTTTGAGACCCGATTCATGATTTCGCCAGTTTTAGTGGAGGCAAAAAATGAAAGTGGCATATGATGCAAGTGCGTAACAAGTCTTGTGTGCAGGTCGCGAATGATACTCTCGCCTACAAAGGAACCTAAATATCCTTGATAGACGCCAATCAATCCCGAAACAAGGGCAGAGGCGAGCATCAGACCTACATCAAGCAATAAAAGATTGAAATCGTTTTTGGGAATAGCTTTGTCTATAATCGACAAAGTGAGCAGTGGCGGCATCAAGCCAAGCATTGAAGTGGCGGCAATGCAAATAGTTATTTGCACTTCTTGCCAAATGTAAGGACGAAAAAGTCCGCTTAAACGGCGCCAATCAACCCGCCGCTTGAGCTTTTGCTTCTCCGGGTTATACATACTGGACCACATTAAGTGGACTGGGGGCGAACCGCTGAACATGATAGGTATTATAATTTGAAAACAGAGCGAAGGAGTGCCTTATGGCGTACTATCACATTCAAAAATTACCGGAGAAGTGGCTTTACACAGCTAGCGCTGCAAGCTTCCTCCTGGGCTTAACTCCTCCTGGCATCCTGGCTAAAGTGGCAATGATGGGACTTCTTGGCGGAATTACCGCCTCAATGAAGAGCATGACTATCGCAATTGATGAAAACAACCTTCAATTCTGGTTTGGCGATGGTCTGTTCAAGAAGAAATATTCACTTGACGACATTGTTTGCGCCAGTCAGTATCGCTTGCGACCAATTCAAGGCTGGGGCATTCACTGGATCGGCACAGGTTGGCTTTATAACGTATACGGTCTTGATGCCGTCGAAATTACGATGAAAAGTGGCAAACGCATTTATCTGGGCACTGACACATCGGAAGAGCTTGCTCGCACAATCAACGATAGTTTGGGCGTGGCTGAAATAGTCAAAGAAGACTGAGCACTAAGACTGAAAAATTAGCTATTTTGCAGCATTTCCAATTCTTGCCAGCGCTCAAATAGCGATTCAAGCAATTTTCTTTGCTTTTCCTCTTCTTTAGAAAGTTCCTGTAAGCGGACAAAATTGCTTTGCACTTTAGGATCGTGCATCTCTTTGCCTATAGATTCAAGTCGCGCTTCAGCCTGTTCGATTTTTTCGGGTAGTTCGGCTAAATCTTTTTTTTGCGATCCGCTCAGATTATTTGAAGTTCGTTGTGGTTTAGCTGTCTCTGGTTTAGGCTGGTCTGGAATTTTGTCCGATTTGTCTGATTTTTCTGTTTTTGATTTTTTTTGCTTTTCAAAAATATATTTGCATTGATCAAAGTCGGCAAAATAGTCGACACCACCTGTGCCATCAAGAGCCATAATGCAATTTGATACCGTATCCAGCATCATGCGATCGTGAGTGACAAGAATAATGGCGCCGGGAAATTCTTCCAGGCTTTCTTGCAATACTTCCAAAGACGGGATATCTAAATCGTTTGTAGGTTCGTCTAAGATCAAAATATCGGCTGGCTGAAGCATCAAGTTTGCAATTAAAATGCGAGCTTGCTCACCACCAGATAGATAACTGACAGGCATCGCCAGTTGCTGCGGGTCGAACAAGAAGCGCTTTGCCCATGTAGCCACGTGAATTGAGCGCCCCTGGTAGACAACAGCATCTTCGCCAGCCTGGCAAAGAGCTTGTTTGAGCGTCAGTTTTTGATCTATTTGATTTCTGTTTTGATCAAACCAGACCATTTTTAGTCCGTCTGCTCTTTTGACTGTGCCTGTGGTGGCATCTTCTTTGCCGAGTAATACTTTTAAAAGAGTGGTCTTGCCTGAGCCGTTTCTACCAACTAAACCAACGCGAATACCTTGTCTTAGGACTAATTCCATGTCTTTAAACAAGACTCGATCGTCAAAAGATTTGCTTACATCTTTGGCACTTAGAAGTTCTTTAGTCTTGCGATTGGTGGACTCGAATTCGACCCCCATTTTGCTTGCCATGGCGTTGCGTTGTTTTACTTCCGCCAATTCGTCCATGAGCTTGCCAGCGCCTTCTATGCGATGCTTAGACTTGGTCTGGCGTGCGCGCGCGCCACGAGACAACCATTCCATCTCGCGTCTCATCTGACTTGCAAGCGCCGCCTCTAAATGGGCTTGTTGCGCTTCCATTTCTTGTTTGGCTAGAAGATAGGCTGTGTAATTGCCTTTCGACTTGATAAAGCCTTGAGGAAATCTAGGGTTCAATTCCATTACAGAAGTACAGACACCCTCTAAAAAGGCTCTGTCGTGGCTGATTAAGACAAAAGACATGGTGCGCTGTTTTTGTGAAGCAATTCTTTTAAGAAATGCTTCGAGCCACAAAACACCCTCTAGATCTAGATGGTTAGTAGGTTCATCTAATAGAAGTAAATCGGGCTTTTTTACTAAAGCGCAAGCAAGCGCCAATCTTTTTTGCCAGCCACCAGAAAGTTTTGCAGCTTCAGCATCTTTATCGGGAAAGCCTATTAAAGCAAGGGTCGAATCAATAGCTGCGTCGCGCTCGTGATCAGAAAAAGATTCGCCTTGCGTTTCTTTTGTAACAAGCTCCATAATGCTTGGACCCGGCTCATATTTCTGATGCTGAGCAAGATATGCAACCTTCAAATTCTTGCGTGTTGCAAGCGATCCAGCGTCTGGCTCTGTTATTCCAGCCAGAATTTTAAGAAGCGTTGACTTGCCCGCTCCGTTTGGTCCAATCAAGCCAAGCTGCTCACCATCCTCGATTGCAAAGGACAGCTCGCGGAAAAGAGGACGGCTGGCGTAACTCTTAGTTATAGACTGGCAGTTGATCAGTATTCCCATGGTAAGATTTTATATTCTGCAGATAGGAAACCCAATCGATGTTGCGACTTGATCGCATTAGTAAAATTTATCCCAACGGCGAAGCGCTGAAAGATATCAGCTGGGAAGTCAAAAATAAAGAGCGTATTGGGCTTGTTGGCGCCAACGGCTGTGGCAAAACTACCCAATTTAAAATTATTACTGGTGAAATTGAGCCTTCCACCGGACAGGTTTTTATGCCTAAGGGTGCGCGCATCGCTTATCTCAGCCAAGAATTTGATTTTATTCAGGAAAACACCGTTCGCGACGAGCTTTTGCGCGCTTTCGACGAAGCGTACCAAATTCAAATGAAGTTACACGAAGTGCAACATCAATTAGAAACAGCTCAGGGAGACGATTTAGACAGAGCTATCAGACGTCTTACCCAGTTGCAGCACGAATTCGAACACATAGATGGATACGCTTTAGAGCGCAAAGTAGACAAAATACTGCCTGAAATCGGTTTCACTATGCAAGATGCCGACAGACTGGTCTCCACTTTTAGTGGCGGCTGGCAAGTAAGAATCGGTTTTGGCAAAGTGATGTTGCGCCAACCAGATTTTCTTTTGCTCGACGAACCGACAAACCACATTGATATCGAAACAATTGAATGGCTCGAAGAATATCTGACCAAGCAAGATGTTCCAATGGTAATCGTCTCGCACGATAGGCAATTCCTGGACAAAATTTGCACCAAAATTGTAGAAATTGAATTCGGCGTATCAACTACTTATGCCGGCAACTACACTTATTATGTGACTACAAAAGAAGAGACGAAACTGGCTCAGCAATCAGCCTTTGAGCGTCAACAAGAAGAATTAGCTAAACAACAAGTATTCATCGATAGATTTAGAGCCAGTGCCACCAGATCGACTCAAGCCAAATCTAGAGAAAAACAATTAGACAAAATAGAACTTATCGAAGAACCTGATGAAGCGGCCAAAGTATTGCGCTTCAAATTCCCTCCCTGTCCCAGATCTGGCAAGACTGTCGCCGAAGTAAAAGATCTCAGTCACGCTTATGGTGACAACATTCTATTTATGGATGCCAACGTAGAAATTGAGCGTGGTGACAAAATTGCACTAATCGGACCAAATGGTGCTGGAAAATCGACCTTGCTCAGATTCCTGATGGGCAAAGAACAGCCCAACGAAGGCGTCGTTAAAATGGGAGATCACAATATCTTCCCAGCTTACTTCGAGCAGAATCAAGCCGAAGCTTTAGACCTGAACAAAACTCTGCTTGAGACAATTTCAGATGAAGTGCACAACTGGAAAGATTCTGAAATCAGAGGCTTGCTTGGACGTTTCTTGTTTGGTCAAGACAGCGTGTTTAAGTACGTGCGCGAATTATCCGGTGGAGAAAAAGCGCGTCTTGCGCTTGCAAAAATGTTAACTGGTACGGCAAACTTTTTGGTATTGGACGAACCTACAAACCACTTAGACATACCGGCTAAAGAGACTCTTGAAGAGGCTCTTCGCAGTTTTGAAGGTGCTGTTGTTGTGGTATCACACGACCGATATTTTATTAGTAAAATCGCGAATAAAATAATCGAAATTCAAGACGGTGAATTCAAAGTTTATCCAAGTAATTATGAATATTACTTGGAAAAGAAAGCGCAAGAAAAAGCGCATCAAAAGTCGCTCAAAGAAAAACAAGCTCACGAAGCGCATCTAGCCGAAAAGCGCGCCAAACAAAAAGCAAAAGAACAGGCACGACGCGACAAGCTATAAAAAAGCGCCCTCCTTGCGGAGAAGCGCTAAATTTTATAACTTGTACAGTTTTAACTGACGGCTTGAAGTATCGGTTTGATTAAATACGACACTCTTGCTTCGTGTCTAAATTCTTCGCTGATGGCTTTGGCAATTGATTTGCGCGCTTCTTTTGGAAAATTGGTGTAATAAACAGTAAGAAGCATTTTGCCAGGCAGGCGGTGTTTGATTTCATCAAACTTCACTCTGCTAGCCCATTTGCGCAAAGAATCTCTTTCTCCGCATCTCAATAGTTTGTATTCGTTGTCCACGAAATGCAAAATCGCGTACACGCCAGATTCGTCTTTCATGTCGTCAGGTTCTACAAACGGCCCTTCGAATTCAAATAGTCCTAAGTAAATTGACATAAGGTGCTCCTGGGATACTCTCGCTTCTGTTGTATTCAGTCGGCTACACTGCTTGATTGCTATGTAGCATGCTGAAGCCCTGTCATGTCCAGAAATAACTAAATATTGCTTTACATTGCTTAATAATACTATGTAGCGTGTCGACTACTATACTCCACTCATATAGAGTTTTTGAAATGTGGATATCCTTATATAAGGAAGTGAATGATTGAAAATTGCAGTGTTCTGGGACGAGAAACTAAAGCCCTGGCTTGAAAAAGCCTGGAAGACCAGAGCGGGCAAATTCGGATTAGTCAGCCTTGCGGTATTTGTCGGGCTCTTTTTTCTAGTCATATTAAAAGGGCTCTGTCACATTTCGTTTGTGCGACTGCCAAGTCTTGCTACTCAGGCGGAAGGCATATCTATTTATGACTACAAAGACCAATTAGTCACAATTGTCCAACAAGAAGGCGAGCGCGAGCCCATTCCCCTTTCGGCTATATCGCCAAATGTCAGAAACGCACTAATAGCTGTCGAAGACCGCAATTATTACCATCATTTTGGTGTTGACCCCTTTGGTGTCATTCGCGCCGTTTTCACCAATATAAAAGAAGGCGAATTGCAGCAAGGCGGAAGCACGCTCACCCAGCAATTGATGAAGACCAAATATTTTGGCTTTCAAGATAAATCTATGCGGCGTAAAATTCTTGAAATTTTTATGGCAATAGACGTCGAAAACGGATATTCCAAAGACAAAATTCTAGAAACTTATTTGAACGAAGTTTATTTTGGTCGTGGTGCCTACGGCATCGAGCGCGCAGCACAAATTTATTTCAGTAAATCAGCGCTTAATTTATCTATTCCAGAAGCGGCATTCCTGGCTGGTCTTATTAAAGCCCCATCTTCGTATGGCACTAATGCAGATAAAGCACTGAAGCGACAAAAAGAAGTTCTGCGCGACATGTCAGAATGCGGTTATATCAAGCCCGAAGAATTGACTGCGATGCAAAATGTAAAACTCAATTTTAAAGCTGGTCCTCGTAAACTGAGATTTCCTTTCTATACGCTGCACGCTGTAGACATAGTTAAAAAAGAGCTGGGCGAAAATGAAATCTGGAAACACCCAATCAAAATTTATACATACTTAGATCAGCAAGCACAAGCAGAAGCGGAAGCGGCGCTTTGGGCTGGTGTGCGCAAAGCCCCAGAAGGCGTGAATCAGGGCGCGCTCGTATCTATGAATATAAAAGACGGCTCGGTTTTTGCCATGGTCGGCGCTGCTAACTACGAACAAAATCAATGGAATCGAGCACTTAATCCTCATACTACAGGCTCATCGTTCAAGCCATTCGTTTATTTGACCGGACTTATAACTGGATCGCTCAATGCCGATTCTGTGATAGTGGACGAACCGCTCACTTTGGCCGATGGTAAAGGTGGTGGCACATATACACCAAAAAATTATGACAATACTTATATGGGTCCGCTCAATGTGCGCGATGCACTCAAATTCTCTCGCAATATCTGCGCTGTCAAAGTGGCTGTGGATGCAGGTCCCCAGAATATCGCTCAAACCGCAATGAAAGCTGGTATCACCGCTCAAATGGAGCCAACTCCATCTCTTGCACTGGGAACTGCAGCCGTGACACCAATGGAGATGGCCACCGCTTATGCCACCATCGCTCGTGGTGGTTATTTTATGGCACCAATTTTTGTGCGAAAAATAGTCGATAAAGACAATCATGTAATGCGCGAGTTCAAAACAGTAAGCAAGCAAGTGCTGCCTCAGGAGCCCTGCTTGCAAATAATCGATGCCATGGTAGACGTGGTTAAAGAGGGAACAGGTAAGCGAGCCTATTTACCTGGCGTTGAAGTGGCAGGCAAAACGGGAACTTCTGACGAGCAAAAAGATTTGTGGTTTGTCGGCATGACCCCAGAGGTGGTGACAGCTGTTTGGACAGGTAACGACGCCAATGATGCGGTCCATGCTAAAGCCGCTACTGGTGGCGTGGTGCCTGCGGCAATCTGGGCTAGTTACATGCGCAAATATTATCTGAAACATCCTAAGCGTAAAGTTGCATTCACCGATCCACAAGTTGCGTTAAACCAGGGCATGCCAGACTCTTATGAATTCCTAAGAGCAATTGACGAAACTGTAGAAGACGTCGGACAAGCCGTGGATGAAAATGTAACCAAGCCCGTTAAATCTATAGTGGGCAAAACTAAAGGAATGTTCAAGCGATTCTCGGAAGCAATGGAAAAGTTGTTCTGATGCATAAGAAAAGTTTCTTGATTTCATTTTTGATTATGTTGAATCTAGCTTCTTTTTCCTGTGCTTCAAAAAAAACGTCGACGGTTTCGACTTTTAAAGTTCACCAAGATACAGCTTTGCCGCGTTTTGGCTATATGTTACGCGACAAAAAGATGATAGTGCCTGCAAAATACTTTAGCATCCACGAATGCCGTGATGGGACTTTGCTTGCCGGGGAGTTCGATATTAAAAATCCTGAGATGTCTCCATCTCAAATAAAAGTATTCGATAAATCTGGCAATCCACTGTCGTTCAATTTGCCTCGCGGCTGCTCAGCTTCTGCTGTAATAGATGATTATGTTGTGATAAAGCGGAATACTAAAAAAGACTCTGACCAGGCTGTTTCAGTATTAAAAGGCTTATGCGATAAGTCTGGGAAAATAATTCTCGAACCGCAATTTTTTCAAATTTGGACTGATGGCGATTGCATTATTGCCATGAATTCATCATTTACAACCGTAATGTTCGATATGAATGGGAAAGTGATTGTTGATTTAGGACAGTATTCGTATTTAAATGAAGACTTCCTAAAATATAATCCAAATTACTATTCCTTCCAATCTTCAAATGGTTGGATTGTTGTGGACCGAACTGGTAAAAAATATTGCGATTCAAAGGAGTTCGTCAGCAATATTTTCAACAGGAAGTTTCATCCAATCGCCAAGGATTCGTTTCTGAACGTTTCGTCTAGCAACAGAAAAGAATTATTTGATTCTCAAGGTAAAGTGAAATTTCGACTTCCAGAAAACACAGTCTACACCAAGGAATCAGATTCAGATTTGATACCGTTTGTAATTAAAAAAAATGGCGAGCCGAAATTCGATGATTGGAAGTACCGAACTGGATATTTAAATCTGGATGGAAAAGTTGTCATCAAGCCTAAGTTTTTGGAGGCCGACTCATTTAAAAATGATTTAGCTGTAGTTACAGCAAGCTTTGCAAACGGTCGCCCACATGTGGGTATCATCGATAAATCTGGCGAGTATTTTTTACGACCGGATTACAATGAAATCATCATCACAAAACAAGGTAATTTCATTGTAGGAAAAGCGCCTGATTTTCTCTTCAGTACAGCAGATTGGAAATCAGAAGTTGAAGCTTATCCTAAACTGAAAGAGTCAGCTTTCAAGGGTTTACTACGAGAATATGATTTGATTGGGATGAGTCGAGAGTCTTTATCCTTATTGCTTGATCGCCCAAAAGATGTAGCTCGAGAAGATACTAAAAATTCAAATGAACTGTTTTATACAGTGGAGATGACAGGCTGCGCCAATCAGCATCGATGGGTAGATATTCAATTTGAAAATAATAAAGTGAAACGCTGGGCTTATGTACAAGGACCATTTCATGGTCCAAACTGGCAGCCGGACTGGAACGATCAAAATGTTGTATTTAGCTATGAACCCGTTAGAAAATTTGATTGGACAGATACAGGTATTAAAAGTGAAGAACCAAAAGCATTTCTCAAGTCAGAAGCGCTAAAGCCCAAATATTTATTCTGGTTCTTCCCTGATGAATTTGACGTTTATTAAGGCTGTTTGATTCGTTACTATAATTCGCGTATTAAGCTAAATGCAAAAACTAGACTTATATTCAGAACTCCAAATATTCCAGCAGTTTTCCAAAATTTCGATCTTTTCTTTTCTGGTGGACGTGTTAGCTCATAAAGGCTTGATATCGAGAAAGTTAGCCAAAACAATGTGTTTGCGATCAGGAACACACTCCCTGCTTGGTTGCTGAAGTTTCTAAGAATAATAATGCAGAGATTTCCATCGGTCATCGAATAAAAAAAGATGATATTTGCTACAGCAGCTGCTGCTGCAATTCCTATGGTTTTAATATCAAGCGACTTGTATATTCTGATTAGAATTATTGACGAAGAAATAAGTAAGAAACCTAAACCTAGGCATCGAACGATCAAAAGATAACTATCAGTATTTGCCAGAAAAAGATAGATCGCAAAAAGCAATAACAAAGTAACAAAAGACTTTGCCAAAAGCATCGGAATGTCGATTATGTCGTCCATTTCGCCTCAAAGGCTGTCATCCTATTCGATTATGACATGCGATATACTGTTCCATCTATAAAACACGAACTCCGGCGATGATATTGGCATGACCACATCTGTGAAGTCAGGTAGCAAAGTTAAGGTTGTCGAACTAGGCAAAGAGCCTGCAATAGACAAGCTCAAGAGCACAGAGCGCGAAGCCGGAGCGCTAAAGAGACACGAAGTGCGCGTTGCCATCAAAGCAGTCTCGCTCAACTATCGTGATTTACTTGTTGTAAAGGGACACTATGCCAAATTGTATGAGGGTGCCACTACCCCTGGTGGAACGCCTCTAATCCCGTGTTCGGATGGTGCTGGCGAAGTGGTCGAAATTGGAGAAGATGTATCTCGATTCAAAATTGGAGATAGAGTTGCTGGCATATTCATGCAAGGCTGGATTGGTGGCGAGATAAATGCTGAGATAGGTAGAACCGCCCTTGGTGGCTCAATAGACGGAGTCCTGCGTGAGTCAGTAATTTTTGAGCAAGAAGGTCTTGTTCACGTGCCTGAGCATTTATCTTATGAAGAAGGTTCGACACTTCCTTGTGCTGCAGTCACCGCCTGGAATGGCATGATTTATACCGGTAAAATAAAAGCTGGCGATACTGTTCTTACACTTGGAACTGGTGGTGTTTCAATCTTTGCTGTTCAGTTTGCAAAAATGATGGGCGCACGCGTGATAGTAACATCTAGTAGTGACGAAAAACTAGCCAGACTGCAAAAAGAATTTGGTGTCAATAAAAACGATTGTATTAATTACAAAAATAATCCCGAATGGGACAAGCAAGTGCTTTCACTGACAGGAAAACGCGGAGCCGATCATACAGTCGAGTTAGGTGGTGCCGGTACCATGTCCAAATCGGTCAACGCCACAAGAGTTGGCGGACACATCAGTGTCATTGGTGTTCTTGCAAGCGGAGAAAGTGATTTCAATCCAATTAACGTCTTGATGAAAACTATTCGTCTACAAGGAATCTATGTTGGTTCGCGCGAGATGTTCGAAGACATGAATCGTGCCATAAGCCAACATAAGTTGAAGCCAGTCGTCGACAAAGTGTTTAAATTCGAAGATGCTATCAAAGCGTTTCAATATATGGAATCGCAAGCGCACTTCGGCAAAGTGGTCATTAAGCTCTAAAGCTTATTAGTGGCGACTGCCCCATTTGTGCACCAATTCGTTTGCAACTTGTACCATGTCCACGTCGAAAGTGGAGATGTAGCTGCGAAACGAATTCAGCTTCGGATTGCTTTCTAAAGTCTGAACAATTTTATCTGGAGAATCAGTGGAGCTAAGTGCGCTCACTAACTCTTGTTGAAATAACACCAGATCGGGTTCGTCTCTTCCTATCATGATTTATTTTCCTCTCGCCAGGTCGTACATTCGTTTGTAGTCGGCTCTAAACTGAGCAAAGTCGTCCTCACCGTCCATGGTATTACCAAGGCGCTCCAGAATTACAAATTCCAAATTGGGACATAAAGTTAACGCCAAATCCAACAGGTCAAATACTTCAGCCGGTACTGGCCCGTCGTGTGTATCCCTGCGTATAGCATCCCTTTTGCCAGACCATGACTTCGAGTAAGATCCTCCGGAAAGGTGAATCTCGCGCACTTTGTGCAGGGGATAAAGCGATAAGTGGTCTTTTGCATTTAGATTAAAATTGGCGATTTGGCAAAAAATGTTATGTAAATCGAGCAAGAGAAAGTTATTCGGCTTGTCAAGAAGATCGTTTAAGAATGCTCCTTGCTCTTGTGCTTCGGTCTTACTAAAAGCCAGTGCTAAATTTTCCAGTCCCACATCTTTATTAGATGATTGAGCCATTTTTTTTAGCATCGCGCGACCAATCATAACTGCATCTTTTGTATAAGGCACCGGCAGTGGTGCGCCGTCAATAAAGCCATCTGCTTCAAAAAATCCAAAGTGTTCAGACACGTGCAAATAATTTCGCTCGATACATTCACGCTCTAGTTTTTCAAGCCAACACAGTTGTCGCGCACTAGTTTTTGCCGATAGTATCGATAACAAGATGGCGTGCCCAAGCAAACTATTCTCGTCGCTATAAACTTGAATTAAAGACTGATACCAATCAGGATATTGATAATCTGAAATTTTATTCTCTGCCAATTGCCAATGCGCATCGAAAGTGCATTCGAGCACATCGACTTGGTCGCTTAAAATCAGCTCTGTTGCAGCTTGCCTGAAATCATCTGTGGGCATCGCATGCAGACCCACTTTTATTTCAGGCATTGTGATTTAGCCCTTACCGCAAGTTGGACACGGATCTCTGGGTTCTTCATTTTGAGTTTGATTTTTAGTGGGCCCACTTCCCAACACCGGTGTCGTGCCACCAAGTTGCGACAAGCGAATAGTCATGTCGTTTGCTTTCTTGGGTTCGTTATTGTCCAGATAGAACTTAATTATTTGTCTGTAGCCAAGACTACGCTGCGGATCTTGCGCTTGCAGACGATCGCGCAAATTTACAGCCAGGTGATAAAAGACTTCGGCTCTGTCCATGTCTGGCTTGCTTTCAGCTAATCCATTTACCAGGTGAGTTTTAGCGAGCGTCTCAAGACCTTGTGCCAATCTCGTGATTTGAGCATCGGTCATGCCAGGCAATTTGGATGCAGCTTCTATTTTAGTTACCGCTTTGGCTTCTTTCGCCCGCACTAGCTTGGGCTCGCCGGCTTTATTGTAAAAATCGACAATAGCAATAAAAGAAATCGCAGATTGAGCGGTTGGAGTTTTATCGAGATTAGCTTCTTCTTGCTCAATTATTTTGAAAGCTTTCGCTCTGTCAGCGTCGCTGATCTTACTACCCTGGGCAATTGCAGAATGTGCCCACAACCATTTTTCTGAGCGACTGGCCTTATTGAGATCGATATCTTTGCAAAACGCCGGCAGGGCGATAGTTCCGCTGGAAATTCCAGCACTGAGCAGGACAGAAAGTAAAAGTTTTGATTTCATGCAGCTAATTATACTGCCAAAACTTTTGTCCGTAACGCTCTTATGTGCCGCCGGGTCGTTTGGCAGTAGTCGCTACTGGAGCGCTAGATTTTTCCTGCTCAGTGAGCCAATCAGCCATGGTTTTAATTACTTCGGGCTTGAGATATGAGTTAGTCACAAGCAGGTGTCCGAATTTCGGAAACGTAGCAATAGACTTCTTCTTGGAGCCTAATTTTTTAAATAAACTCTTGGTCGATTCAGGTTGGATAATGTGGTCGTCCTCGCCCTGAAGCACGAGTATGGGCAGGTCTTTGTCCAATTTTGGAGCTAAGTTGTGCGAGGTGCGCAAGAAATTGACTGACACAAGAAGGTCTTTCAAACTTTGTTTACTGCGAATCAGCGGGTCATGCAAGGTTTGCTCGTTGCTGCGCTTATCGTCGGACATGTCGCCGATGTGCGGCAAAATATCTACAGTGCGTCCAAATGTCTTAATGCCAGAACCAATTGATTTGAAAGTGGCTCCAACGTGATATTTGGTGGCAGGACCGGCTCCTGCACTAGCTAAAATAAGTCCATCAAATAATTTTGGATTTGTGGCAGATGACTTAATTGCCATCGCTGCGCCAAGACTCTCTCCTACGCAATAAATGGGCAACATCGGGTTCTTGGCACGAAGTTCGGTCACAATTGGCACTAAATCGCGCGCTGTTTCATCGTAATTAACAGCAGGTCGCTTTTCGCTCTCTTGAAGCCAGACGCCGTGTCCGCGAAAATCGATGGCGTAGAAAATCACTCCTTCGGGGGCTAATTTTTCGGCCAGTTCTTCAAAGTTGCCGGCATGTTGAACGCCGCCATGAAGCCCCAAAACTATTGCCTTGGCAGTGACAGAGGTGTCTTGCCATTTCAAGCCAGGAACAGACGTTTTGACGCCATCGAGCTTGAGTACTTGTTTATCAACTTTGGCTTGCGCTTGTCCTGGATTAAACATAATCGAGAAAATAGCAGATAAAGTGACCGCTGCTGCGCGAAGTGTGCGGTTGGTAGACATTGGTGGACCTCTTTCTATTTCATTAAATGCCGACTGAAGTAAGTGGCATTATCTAATTCATAACATGTAATTTTCTCGTCCGCTTGGCAATAGCAAGTATTTTAATCAATTGCTTATTATCACGATACTAGATAAAAATTTTTCGAAATTTGGGAACATTTGGTATTAAAAACAGTCACTGAATTTCTATTCTAATTCTCTCTTCCATCCTTATTAATAGCGCTTCTTCACGAACCGCTGCCATCTTAAATTTCTGCGATCCGATAAATTTCTCTATCACCAGATCTGGTATCAGTTTCGCCCACTTTTATTTGCTCTAATCTATATACAAACATCCTCCTAAATTTAGATTGGATGCTGTCTTAATTTTGTGCAGCGCAAGCGTGTATAATCAGCCGAAACCACAACCATTTGGAGATTTAGCCCATGTTTCTCACGTCTAAAAAGGCACTAGGTCTTTCTATTTTTCTAGCGCTAAGTCTAATGAAACCTGGTCTGGCACAAGAGCCGTCTGAGGCGCCTGAGGCTTTTGTTAAACGCTATTTTCAGACTCTTCATACTGCCAAATCTCTGGAAGACTTAAGACCCTTCTATCCGGTCAGCACAGCCAAAGAAGAGGCGGAATATAAGGATGCTCCTGCCGACATGAAAAAGATGATCGAGCAGTTAGCTCTAGGCATGTGCAAACAAGAGCCTCGCACCGTAAAAATAGTTAGTAAAGAAAATAAAAATGGCAAAATTTATTTCGAATTAGCACCTGATGAAATTCCCACCGAATTCAAAAAGCAGTCCACAGATTCGCGCTTTTCTATGAAAGGCTCAGTCGCGCTTATTAGCGAAGGCGGTCAGTGGAAAGTATATAAGGATCATTGGAAAGTCAAAGCTTACGATAGTGGCGAGATGAAAATCTCTTTTGGTCGCGACCCCGACAAAGAAGATGCCGAGCCTAAAAGTGAAAGCTCGCGCTCTGTCGATAGTGAATATTCAGATCAAATCCGCGATCTATTCACCAAAGACTGGTCTGCAAAAACGAAAGGTGCGGTGCAAACAACTTTTAAAATCACAGATGGCACTTTGAGCGAAATCATTATTGAAAGCAAGGGCAACAATAAAGAACAAGCCGATTTTATTCGCTCGCTTTTGACCAGCGCAAAATCAATTCCAGTATTACCCAAAGAGATGGAAGAAAAGCCATACTGCTGGATGCAGATAGAATGGAACAACGACGCTTATTGTATCAATGGACCATTTTTTAGATCAGAACCGCAGAAAATTACCTGGTAGTTGCTGAAATAACTATTTCAGTGTGTGCTGCCATTTCTCCATACCGGCAAAGTCGCGCTCTTCTGTAGCGTCGAGTGGTGCTAGTGCAGCTTTAGTTTCGGTCAAAATGTTTGCACCTTGCTCGCCATGCATTAAAGACCCGCGCACAGAACAAAGCCAGATAGTGCTTCGAGTGAGCCTGCAGAGCCATTTGTTTTTGGCATCACCTAGAGCCATTTCTTTGTCGTTAATCACTTTGTTTATTTTTGCTAGCGAAATTAAGTCACTATCTGTCTTAAGCTCGCCCATATAATTCATGATGGCTTGCATGGTGCCATCATTTTTGAATTTCTCTGCCGGCGAGCCAAGTTGCAATATTTGCTTTTCGACAAACAATGCTTTGGGTGAAGCGTCAGGAAGTATTTTATCGAGCGAGTCTATATATTTGGTTCTTGCGTCTAATTCAGCTTGGGTGACAGTGATACCATCAGCTAGCACAAGTGAAGTTACAGGTGCTGCAACAGCGCTTGGCGGCGAATTAGAAGATAAATTAGTAGATGAACTAGTCGGTGCTTTTGCCACAGTACACGAAGCAAGCAAAAGCATAGCTAAAGGCATCAAAACCCATTTAGAATTTGAAATTCTCATTGCCGCCTTTTGATTTTGCCGCTCGAATTTTTCCAGTGAGAATATCCATGCGCAAATAAGTATTTAAACCAGTGCGTATTACGAAGTCATAGTCGTTGGTTCCTGGGATTTGTTCGCAACCGCTGATAGAAATTTCTGCGCAGTTGCCACCAACCATATCGAGCTTTTTTTGAGCGCCCATTTTCCACAACTGCTCAGTTGTGTAGCTTGCAAGTTTTTTACCGCCCAAATAACAAGTGAGTTCAATTTGTATTTTTGGATCAACATTATGTTCGATCAGTCTATTGAGAACAGCTATCTTGCCTGCTTTAGGCGACCAGCCAAGCCAGATACCGTGTTGAGGATAAAAGTCGTACGAATCAATCAAGACGTCTTTGGCAGACTCGACTCGATAAATTTTAGTACTGCCAGCGCCACCTTCATCTTTTGCCGGAATGCAACGAGCATAGAATCTGCCATCAAGTGCCGATAAGACAAAAGGCAAATTCCCTGCTCGTTTCATCGCAAAGCCTGGTAGTACTCCTAGTATCAAAAGAGCTAATGCTAAAGCGAATATTTTCAGGCGTTGCATTTTATTTTTCCAATAAAGAGCGAAGCATCCATGCGTTTTTCTCATGCACTTCCATACGCTGAGTGAGCAAATCGGCGGTTGGCGCATCATGCGCATCTTCGCACTTGGTCAACAACTCGCGGGCGGTGCGCACCACTTGTTCTTGTCCTTCGATTAATTGGCGAATCATGTCTTCAGCATTTGGATGACCGATTTCTTCTTTGATGCCAGTTATCTTTGAAAACTGACTGTAGCTAGCTTCAGCATAATGACCAAGTGCGCGTACGCGCTCGGCAATTAAGTCTACGGCTAAAGCAAGTTCGGAATACTGAGTTTCAAAAAGGAGGTGCAATGTTGAGAACATCGGACCTGTAACGTTCCAGTGAAAATTATGCGTTTTCAGATAAAGCGTATAGCTATCGGCGAGAAGCTTGTTTAGACCATCTGAAATCTGTTTGCGCTGTGTTTCGCTCAAACCGATATTAATCTGCATCACCATGCCTGACAACCTCCGTTAAACTGGCAGATGAAGCATGATACTACCTTTGAAAATTCTATATAATAAATTCTGCCCGTTGAAAACTATGGAATGGAAAAGAGAAAAGGTAACCACACATGAAAACTTTAGTTCTGGGAGCGGGTGCAGTGGGTGGCTACTACGGAGGCAGGCTTGCAGAAGCTGGAGCCGACGTCACATTTTTGGTGCGACCTGCACGAGCTAAACTACTGCGCGAAAATGGACTGAAAATTGTTAGTGAAAGCGGCAATTTCGATGGCAAGAATTTCAAAGTAATAGAATCTGCCGATTCGCATTACGACCTGGTTATTCTCACTTGTAAAGCCTGGGATTTAGACAATGCTATGAATGCGATTGCACCGGCAGTTGGTTCACAAAGTGCAGTGTTGCCTTTGCTCAATGGCATGAGTCATCTATCTAGAATGAAAGACAAGTTCGGAGCTGAGCGCGTCATAGGCGGCTTGTGCATTATTTCATCTACTCTAGATAGTGACGGGACCATTCTTCATTTGAACGACAAGCACGGTATCAAATATGGTGAGTTAGACGGACCTATAACAGAACGTATTAATGCCATAGATGAAATGTTTGAACCGGCAAATTGTGTCTCAAAAAAATCAGATCAAATAATCGCCGATATGTGGGAAAAATGGGTGATGATATCTTCGCTTGCGGCTCTTACTACTTTGTTTGGCGCATCGATAGGCGAGATAGCTAATTCGCCCTATGGAGACAAAATTGCAGACGCTATATATAAAGAATGTCTTGCCATTGCAAATGCACACGGGTTTAAACCAAGCGAGGCTTTTGGTGAGCGTCTGCGTGATAAGAGTTCGACCCTGAAAGCATCGATGTGTCGGGATATGGAAAATAATAATCCAATAGAAGCAGATCAAATTATTGGTGATTTGGTACGCAAGGCTGAAGAGAAGGACGTTTTGGTACCTTATCTTGAAGTGGTTTATTCCAACCTAAAAGTGTACGAACTGAATCGAATTGCTCGAATCAAAGATTAAATGCTTCATTACAAACTTCATAAAAGCTTGTGAGCCCCAAATATCTTTGTTAAATTGGACGAACTATGAAACACAACAACGCCTACCGCTACCAGTATTATTACCGCCCCACAAGGGTCAGATAGCTGGCGTTGCGATAAGCAGATAGAAAATATCTTTTGAAAGCCATCTTCTGACCGAGATGGTTTTTTTGTGCGTCTAATTTATAAAGGAGATACGAAATGAGTACGATGACAATGGAAAAGACCTGGTCTAAGACCCAGGCACTGACTGAATTTACAATCAAGGCCGACAATTTGATTGAAAATCATCCAATAGTAAAACATAACCAATTCACATCCTGGTTCAGCCTGGGAAGCGCATCTGACCAAGAGTTGAAACACTTCACCGTTCAGTTTTCAGTCTTCAGCCATCTATTTATAGAAGCCCAGTTGCGCAAGTGTATCAACGCCATGGACTTAGACGCATACAGAGCAAGCAAAGAAATCCTGATGAACGAGCTTGGCGTGGTCTTCAACAAAGACGGTTCTGTAAATGGTGGCAAATTCAAATTCGACGCCGGACACTTCGAGTGGCTTGCAGACTTCGCCAAGCATCTTGGATTATCATTCAATCAAATTGGCAAACCATCGCACGCAACAGACTCTACGACAGAGTTTTGCAAAGCCCTCATGACCTGGTACGGCTCAGAAGACTGGTCAGTGGCAGCAGGCGCCTCGCACGCTATCGAGCACTGGGCAGCTGCCGGTTTTTGGAAAGAGTTGATTGACGGTTTGAAAACAATCAAAGCAACCAAACACCCCGAGCTTCCTCTTGGATTCTGGGTGTGGCACGACCAAATCGAAGACCAGCACGCAGCACACACAGACGACGAATTAAATATGTTATTTGAGCGCGATGGCTTTTGCGAGGAATCTTTCTTGAAGGGTGCTGAGGCGATACTCGATGCGGTTAAAATATTCTGGGACGGACTTGAAGCAGATAGATTGCAGAATATCGCAAGAGATGCAGCATAATCACATAGCAGGAAAATAAACGAACATGACCACGAAAGAAAAGAGCCGCGTGCTTGAGCACCAAAGTCTTGATTTATTGAATCAAGCGGTGGCTTTGATGGAAGAGTCTTTTAGCGAAGCGAATCTGCCGTCGTATGACTCCTCTTTGGATACTATGCAAACAGAGCGTTTGCAAGCGGTACTAAATGAAGTGGCGACGAGATTAAAAGACAATTTTCCTTATCCGCATCCACTTTATGCAGGGCAAATGATCAAGCCTCCACATGTGGTTGCACGTCTTGCCTACACGCTTGCACTGTGGTTCAACCCAAATAATCATGCGCTAGATGGCGGGCGAGCAAGCTCGGCTATGGAAAAAGAAGCGGTGGCAAATCTTGCTTCGATGCTTGGCTTTAGCGATCATCTTGGTCATTTGACCAGTGGTGGCACCATGGCTAATCTGGAGGCTTTGTGGGTGGCTGACAGACTGCATCCAGGTAAAATGATTGTGGCATCGAGTCAGGCGCACTATACGCATAGTCGCATAAGCGAAGTATTGAAGATTCCATATAAAAGCGTAGCTGTAGATTCGCAAGCGCGTATGGATGTTAAAGAGCTTGAATCCATGCTCAAATCAAATGATATTGGAACGGTCGTTGTCACCACAGGCACTACCGCAACTGGATCTGTCGATCCACTTTTGCAAATTCTTGAGTTGCAGAAAAATTATAAATTCCGTATTCACATAGACGCTGCCTATGGTGGCTATTTCAAGCTAGCTAACAACCTATCTGAGCATGCACGTGAAGTTTTTGACGCTATCGGACAAGCCGATTCTATCGTTATAGATCCGCATAAACACGGGCTTCAACCTTATGGATGTGGTTGTGTTTTGTTCAAAGATCCATCAGTTGGCAAATTTTATAAACATGACTCGCCCTATACTTATTTTAGTTCTGACCAATTACACCTGGGCGAAATAAGTCTTGAGTGCTCACGTCCCGGCGCATCGGCAGTGGCATTATGGGCGACGCAAAAATTGTTGCCTATGGAAGCGAATTCTGAGTTCGCTAAAAACATGGCAACATGTCGCAGTACAGCACTTGAATTTTGCGACAAATTAAATAACGATGAGCATTTCATAGTCCCATTCGAGCCCGAATTAGACATTGTCGTTTTTGCAGTTAAAACAAAATCCGCATCTGAATCTTCGGCTAAAGCAAAAGAGATTTTTGCAAAGACTGCAGAAGCCGGATTGCATTTGGCTGTAGCCAACTTACCAGCCAGTTTTTTCAAAGATAAAATTCCTGATTTTAACTGGGATCAAGACAATATCGCATGTTTGCGATCATGCCTGATGAAGCCCGAGCATCACGAATGGCTGCCTGAAATCTGGGGGATTTTGACAAACTCAGTTTTGCGTAGTTCTTGATCTAATAAAAGAATGTCATCTTTGTTTTGTTCTTTCTGCAAATTGATATTGAGCAAAGAAAAGCTGAACATGGCAATTTGAATGTGATCTTCAAAACTTCCACTTGCTACAAACCACCAGACGATGCTCATGTCATCGCCATTTTCGTTGGTGCGTTGAATAAATTGCAACACCACATTTCCATTTAATTCTTTGCAAATCTGAGCACCTTTAGCACGCGCTTCAGGTCTTGTTTTCAAAAAACGCTCAAGTGCATCAGAATCTGTTTTGCCTTTAGTGTTTAAAACCACGACAGAAAGGCGCAGCGTGCCAGAATCGGCCGCTCGTTCAAAAAACGTCCCGCCAGACTCTTTGCCATACTCTTCAATCCAGTCAGCAGGAAGATTAAAGCGCAAAGCGCCCTGGCGATAATTTATTTCTTTCAGTTCGCGCATGCACTGCGCCTCCGCATTAAGTTCTTTGCGGAGTCAATCTTACCAAAAACACAAGACCTGCAACTATAGCCAGAGCAATAACCTCTTGGAACAGAAGCTTGGACATATCTATACTGTTCGCTTTTGTGTCTGGGCCGTCGATTTTAATTTTAAGCCCGAAGATGTCAGCCTTAGCGTCGTTAGAGCGCGCCGGCGGTTTCCACAAAAAGTTATAGCCCATCGCTTGATTAGATCCGTTCTCGTCCTGATAATTCCAAGGCGGATAAAGCGCCATAGCAACCATGACGAGTAGACCACAACCAATAATAATGTTCCGAATATTCATGCCTGACCCCTTTGTTCCTTAAAGGTATTTAGCCTAACTGTTGGAAACCGATCTATATCTTTTGCGCTACTGAATCTAATGAGCATCCACACCAAAAATGGAGGGAACTTCTAAATGAACAAGACAACACCTTTTGCAGCTGCTATCGTGGCAACAGTGCTATTTGCTGGTCACGCTATGGCTGATTCTGTTTCAACAACAACAATTGAATCAGAGCAACCTGAAACATCGGTCAAAAAGACCACCTACACCGAAACTGAATCGGCTCCTGTAACCACCGAAAGAGTTGAAAAGACCAGAGTAGAAACTCAGTCTAATCCATCAGTTT
This sequence comes from Candidatus Melainabacteria bacterium, assembly GCA_016699165.1. Lineage (GTDB taxonomy): Bacteria > Cyanobacteriota > Vampirovibrionia > Obscuribacterales > Obscuribacteraceae > Aved-18. Next base: position 280,217 of record CP064963.1, read on the forward strand.
CCAAATCAACCACCGTTAAAACCAAAACCAAGGTCAAACCGGTGAAATCTAGCTATTCTGCTGAAATCAAAATCAAGTAGTTTTTGATTCACGGCTAATCTAAACAAAGTGAGTTCCGGCATTTCACCGGAACTTTTTGTCTATTTTTCTTTTTTTTTCAAATACTTAGTGCCAAAGTAATCGCCGCTTCTGATGAAGCTTTTGGCGATTGCACTGACTGTGTCTTTTGAAACTTCGCAACCAGATTGAAAGTCAATTTTACTTTCGTCCTTACTCAATTTACCAAAACTATTTTTATCATCGGCATTACCCGTGCCACGCAAAAGCATGGCGCCATAGACTTTTCCAGCTGGCGTGCCATTTTGCAAAAGCCATTCGTAATCTTCTTTTTTGATCGAATCCGAGCTGTTGAAAGCTTCTTCGTAAGCTTTATAAATTTTGCTTGCAGAGCCGCCTTCACCAATTTGCTTGTCTTCAAATCTTTTGGCAGTGCTCAATGTAATCAAACATTGCGCTTTGTCAGCGGCAAATGCCTGAATTGAAATAATGACGGTCAGTAAAAATCCTGACGCAAAAGCAAGAAGCAGGGCTAGAATTTTCGACTTCATTTTTTCTCTGCGTGATCTTTAAGTATTTGAAGCACTTTAGGCATAATGATTTTCTGTTGCAAGCGCACTACAAAAACAGGCACCAGCAAAGCCGCTTCTGCCCAACATGCAAATGTGACATGCGTCTTCGTGCCGCCTTCGAGCGAATCTAATTTGAAAAAGCCTTTGTTCACTTTGATATAAGGGGTTCTGCCGTCCCAGGAGAGCTTTTCATCTTTGTCTTCGGTCACTTCGACCGTGTATTTTATGGCTGGAACTGGTGGAAGCGGTTGCACTTCCTGTTCGAGCAGCAGAATAGGTCCGGTTTGTCTCAGTCGCTTAATTCTTGTGATGAAGCCAAAGACCTTAGGCACCTCTTCGTAAGTGGTTAAAAGGCTCCAGACGACGTCTGGGCTGGCGTTTATCTCGATATCGAAAATTTCGTATTTGGAGAGATCTGGGGTTTCTTTGCTTCGAATGGCTGAACGCACGCCTCTTACTCCGACTGTCAACCAATTAAGTCTACTAAAAAAGGCGCAATCGCGCCCGTCTCTTGGTCTTGAAGCTTGTCAATTGCGGACATTAAATCTGTCCTTTTAGCCGTTCTATATATATGGCATGGTATTTCTACGGATGCGCAGTGAACCAGATAAGCCTATTAATAGAGTATCCACTTCCTCTGGAGATTTTATAATTGGTTTTTACTATCCATAGATATTTATTTGCCGCCTTGCTCGTGGTCATTGGGCTGGATGTACTTTCACTCAATCTAGCGGTCTCGCTTTTGTACTTTGCGGGAGCTTTTGCGATTTTGACTGTAATGCGCAAAGGCGCGGCGCTCGATTTTTGGTCAGTGCTTTTGAAAACAGAAAGTAAGTTGAAAGCTTTTTTGGCCATATTACTTTCAATTGTCCAGGTATCACTTTGGGCACAAGTGATTTCAGTCATAAAATCTGGTCATGCTGGCTCTTTAGATGCCGAAGAAATGAAAGCACTACAAATGGTGCAGTCTGTTTTGCCAGTGATGGTGGCACTAGCGGTGCCAGGCATTTTTCTTTTGAATAAACTTAAAAACGATCTGCTCAATCAAATGGTCGCCAAATGTTCTGCCACTATTTCAGAATCGAAAGACAAATCAATTCTATGCGAGCAATTAAATCGGTTGATTGTGGTCGAACGTTATCGCAAGAACATGGCGATGGCAGAATTGCACAGTCGCAGATTACTCGAACTGATGGAAGAGCGCACTCACAAAGTAAAAAAGATGGCGCGTCCTAAGGCGAAACATGTGCAGGCGCGAAAGTGTGGGTAGATGGCAATTTTTTGACGCAACTAGTACCTTCGACCTAACTAACCTGGCTAAATCGACCACAATATGACTAACCCTAGCGATGTACAAGAGTGATCGCATTGTCGTTAAATAGACACAACTAACTAGGGGAAACAACCATAAAAGCTCCAAATAATAATTGGAGTGAGCGATGTGTCGGGAATTTCCCTCACTTAGGTGATTTGCTTAAACTGTGCCAACGCCTATGATGAGGGTAGGCAAAAACACTTCTGCGTTTAATATCTGAATAAATCTATTTGAATAAGCTAACTGTGATGGTCAGTTTGCAAGTTCAATGTGCGTTCAACACAATACTCGTGACTTATAGTCCAGGGAGGTTTGTGTTATGGCGTCTAATACCTTATTGTCCAAATTTCGTGTTGCTCATGTCCTCTCGGGACTGGCATTCTCGCTCTTACTAGGCATAGGACCAGTCTGTGCAGCGATGGAATACGAAGGTGTCAACATCTCTGGTGCTGAGTGGGGTGAGCACACCCTGCCTGGTCAGGTAGGTGTTCAGTACATCTATCCTCGCGATCAAGATATCGATTATTTTGCATCGAAAGGCATGAATATAATTCGTGTTCCTTTTAGATGGGAAAGAATGCAAAACCAGGCGAATGGTGCCTTGAATGCCGCTGAGGTTGCGCGTATGGATGCGGTGGTGAATCGTGCCACTGCTAAAGGATTATTTGTAATTCTCGATGCGCATAATTATGGTGCCTATTATGGTCAAACAGTTGGCGTGAATGGCGGATTGCCTAATTCGCAACTGGCAAACTTCTGGGCGCTGATGGCTAATCGTTATAAGAGCAATCCAAAAGTTATGTACGGATTGATGAACGAACCAGTTAATGGTGGCATGACTGCACAAACGTGGCTTGCAACTGCTCAAGCATCTATCAATGCCATTCGGGCTACTGGTGCTAATGGTCATATTTTAGTGCCGTCGACTTACTGGATGCATCCAAAAGATTGGTTGAATAATGACAACTCGACAGTGATGATCAATATCACTGACCCGTTGAATAACTTTTCTTATGATGTGCACCAATATTTAGATTATGACGGATCTGGCTCGCACACTGATTATTTGAGTCCTGCAAATGCAGTGGCAACTCTTAGTGGATTCACCAACTGGTGCAAACAGCATCACAAAAAAGCGTTCCTTACTGAAATTGGTGTCACTGCCGATTCAGGAGCACGAGCCAGTTTGAGCGCGATGCTTCAGTATATGCACGACAACGGTGATGTTTGGCTTGGTTACACCTACTGGTCGGCAGGACCATGGTGGGAAAGTTACATGTTTGGCGTCCAACCTAAAAATGGACAAGACACACCTCAGATGCAAACACTTATTGCCAACCTGAGACATGGCCAAACACCTCCACCTAACCCCACTCCTGAGCCACCGCCACCGGTGCCGACTCCGACTCCGACACCGACTCCGACACCGACTCCGACACCAACTCCGACACCAACTCCGACTCCAACTCCGACTCCAACTCCGACTCCGACTCCAACTCCAACTCCGACTCCAACTCCAACCCCGACTCCAACTCCGACTCCCACTCCGACTCCGACTCCAACTCCAACTCCGACTCCAAATCCAACTCCACCGCCCTACAACCCTCAACTTGGAAATCAGCTAAACAGATTGAGAGATCAAATGAATAGGCTGAGAGACAAGGAGAACAGGCTGAGAGACCAGAACAATCGAATTCTCGATATGCAAAACAGACTTCTCGACTTGAGGAATAATCGAGCAAGTGCATCTGCAATCGCCACTCAAGAAGCGAAAATTGCTCAAGCCAAAGCAGATCTTGCGGTAGCCTACACCGCACTATACGCTGAGATGGCTGCATTGCAAGGACAAATCACGGCACTGGAAAACAGAATCGCAGGAAGATAACATGAAAAGAAAATCTCGAAATGTCAAAGGCAACGTGCTAGTGATGATCACTGTAGTAGTTTGTTTGGTCTTTGTGCCAGCATTCATGCTAGTTAGTCAATTTGGGCTGTTCTTCGTCGAGCGCGACAAAGCAGCTAACGCAGTAGACGGTGCTTGCCTGCTTGCTGCCAATGGCATTTCGAGAATCGTTATAAACGACCCCCACTTCGGCCACGTGTCCCTGAGCAACTATCCTCCAACTGGTGCCGGGACACTAGCCGTCGACGGGGAGCCGCTTCCTGTGATTGGTATCAATACTCTGCTTGGTACCATCAGACAAAACATGATTGTTGCCAAAGAGTTGAATAACAAAGCGATGGAAGACTTAGCCGAGACTGACAGACAATATGCCTTTGCCACTATTACTGAATTAAACAAAGCAATTGCCAATTCGCTTGATGGTGATACCAGTTATTACGATGCTGAAGGCGACATGATTAATATCAAAAAAGAAGTTGATAGTTATCTGGCTGCTAATCTTCCGTCCAATGTTAAATTGCAATCTGTTTCATTGTCGTGCGGATTCTTGAAAGACGCTGATGGCTCATCTGCCATCAAAATACCCGAGCCAAAGCAGTTGGCGCAGGTTCCAGAGAGTTTGGCTAGAGGCGAGGAGTACAAGCCTTTTATAAATATTCCGTTTAACAATAAAGACTTTCACTTCGCTGGTCTTGGTCCGGCATCAAAGGTGGTGACTGCCACCAAATTTCAAGAAGGCGACAAGAATCACATAAATTCAATTGTCAGATTAGCCATTGTGGTCAATCGCACTGATTCAATAAAATCAGATTTGAAGATTCACCCTGAAGTTGCTTACACTTCTTGCTGTCAGCCATATGCTAGAAAAGATGCCGGTCCCAAAGGCGTTCTCACGCTTCGTTTTAGTGGCGAGCACGTATCAGCTTTGTCGTCATGGAAAGATTTGCTTTCTGACAATACTTTTCTGGATAACAGAGTGACGACTTACAAATCATATTATGGTGACTATCCACTCGATGCTGCTGCACGCATGTACGCATCGCAAAGTGGCAATGCACCGGGCACCTCCAAACAATTTGGCGAGCATTTTTATTATTGGCTGCGCAATGGCAACTTGCGTCCCAAATTAAGTTCGATACTGAGTATGGTGAATGAATCTTTCAATGGACTAGGTCAAGGACAAAAAGATGAAATTTACACTTATGAATTTGCATCTGACGGCAAAATCTCAAGAAGAGTCTTAAACAACGATCCATTTCCAGTTGGTGCTACTGCTGATTCGCAAGAGCAAGTAATTGCAGACACCAATATTTCGGGCGGTATCAATCCGGTGATTATTTTCAGAAACAATGTCAGATTTCTTGGTACAAAATATGGTGGCAATCACGCTGGACAACCACTGCCTGGTAAGAACGTTGCCTGGTGCGAACTGCCCGAATTCAATGGCGATGAGCAAATCGCTATGCTTCTGGGTAAAGGCAAGCTGGCTACTCAATTACTGGCATTCGATAAAAGTGATTCTATTCAAGATGGCTCATTCACCAAAATGAATGGTGGTGAGCTCACCGCACAACCAAGAAAAAGTTATTACAGTGGTGGCTTGGCGATGGATATCGAAATAGGTGGTCTGGCGCCGAAAACCAATACTCCACCTCTTGTGTCAATTTCTCGTTCCCCACGCTAGGCAAAGGCGGATTATCTGAAGCGGTGAAAGCCTGGTAAAATATACCGGGCTTTCATTTTTGAGGATTGAAGAGATGTTCAAGCGCATCAAACTGCTATTTGCAATGGCTTTAATTGTATCGGCTTTTGTCTTGCAACCAGCATTCTCCGCAGATAAGACAGTCTTTGTGAGTTGCACCAAAATTGTAACTAAAACTGATTCTTTTAGAGAGAAAGCTTCTGAATTCGTCAAGCTGGAAAATGAACTTAAAGATTACGTTGCTTCGTGCAACAAACAATACGAAAGTAAAAAAGCTGCCAATGCAACACAGGATGAATTGAAAGCCTTGCAAGAAAAATTGCAAGCCGAAATTACAGCGAAAACTAATGCGATTCAAGCTAGGGCTAAAGAAACAGAAACGCAGATGGAATCTTGTATAAAAGGAATGTTGAGATCTTGTTGCGAAGCGGAAGGACTTGACCCAGCAACTGCTCGAATATCTTCTCAGGAAGGCGACCAAGCCAGAGCAAATGAAGTTGATTTGACTGAAAAAATACTGGCTCGGTTAAATGAAGCCGAGATGAAAACGAAGCTTGTTTCGCCTGTTCCAATAATGCCGAAATTGGCACCGCAATAATTTTTTTTGTGTCCATTTGGGGTTAACTTTGTGCTGCCTATAACGCAAGCTTTTTTGACCTTCCAAAAGGCTGATTGTGTCTGCCTTTCAAAATGACTGCGTAAGAAAAACCACCCATTTTTAATACCTGCTGACGGGCTGTGCGTTTCGAGCGCAATCGTGCAAACTCTTCCATCAAGTATTAAAAACGCGCATAATTTCTCACATGCCCACCCCGAAACGTAGGCAGAGTAAGGGTTTTAAATTGAGTTTTTTGAGACGTTATAGGCAGACAAAAGAAGGCCTCAACAACAAAGAACTTTGGCGCTCTTAGCTTTCTTTAGACTTTTCGTCAGCTTCTCTTTTCGCTTCGAGTTTTTTATTCAACTCTTCAGGCGAGCCAAGTTCCGGCTTCATAACGTCTGTCGCGGCTTTCTTTATTGAATTACGAATATCTGGATCTTCAGTTTTGCCAAGCATGTCTGCCACTGCCTGCGCCACTGGATTATTATCTAATGCAAGAGTTTTGATTTGCATGGTGTCATAAATAGAAGAATCGTCTTTTTTATTGTCACCACTGGTGGTTCGAGCCATTTTCATGACGGGAGGCTTAACCCCCTCTTTTTTATCTTCTGACTTAACTTCTGACTTCTCGTTTTTTTTATCGTCTGACACGTACAAACTCCTGTGTACCACCACGGGCGGTCGGACTTTGCGAAATGTCCTCTTCGCCAGTAAAGGTTAGTGGTGGAAGATCTAGCATGAAAAACTGAGCTAATGCTTGCATGTTGCCATAATAAGCTCTTCGGCGCATGGCAAAATCCATCGCAGCGCTTACTGGGTCTGCAGAACCGAAGGATCTAAAGATAGGCTCAAATGTCTGAGTAGTACTAACATAGTCGATTACAGAATCTTCTTCCACTTTCAAATCTAAGTAGCTGACGAATACTTCAACCGCGCGGCAACCATTATTGTAGATTGAATTAAACAACATGCGATTCTGCGTCACATTCATTGTCAATCCGATACTGACCGCATCAAGTACGGTGGCAAGGTTAATGAGCCATGGAGGGCACGATCCACGCGAGCGGAAATACAACAGTAACGGATAGGCTGAATGACTTTGATAGACTTCCACAATCCAACGCTCGCAAAGTTCTAAGTTGCTAAGCATAGAACCGGTATTCATCAGATGTTTGTAAACGACGGCACCGCTTGTAGTGTTGTCGAAACGAGATGAAATCACTTGCGAATTTATTTCGCGTAAATGAAAGTGTGACTGCATTGCAAACAAAAAAGAAACTGTAATTGCAAGTAACACAATGCCGGAGCTTGTTGCTGCGACGATCGTTATGCGCGAAAGTACTGATTCTGCCACCACGTCGCCATATCCAATAGTCAAAACAGATGTAGCTGCAAAATAAATTGCTTCTTGTAGGTCCTTCAGAGGAGGTCGAATCTGCGCGCGTTCAGCCCACAATAAAACAGAAAAGCCAGTGATCATGAGACCAAGCCACGATATGAGCAGGGTCATCATGGCAGCTGGAGCAAATAAAGTTAAATAAGTCGAGTGACTGCCCTTGCAAGGCAATGCTTGGATGATGGCGCAGAATGGCTTCCACATCAGGCGCGATACTAGAAACGCCGAGAAACGCCCGGCGCTTGGGCGATAGTGCGGCACGATAATAGATTGAAACACGTCGGAGAAGACGGTCACAATAATGGCAAAGCCGGTAAGTCCAAGAATGATGTCAGCTACACTGGTCGTCAAGAAGATATTCTCGATGTTGAAAAGAGGATATTAGCAATAGCCCGTTTGACATACATTAATCGTATTTGAACCTAAAAATGATGGTCGGGGTTCCGGCCCCTTCATTCTGACACATCGATTCGAAGTCGAAATGGTCGCAAACGATGCCAGCTTGCAGGAAAGTATTGAATTTGACGGTTGTGTCAGGCAGCTTTTCCTGGACTAATTTGTCCCAGAAAGCCAGGTCTCCAGCTTTGAGTTTGTAAAGTTCAAGCGGCATTACGTCGTAATATGCCACTTCCCACTCTTTGGCTGTGGCTAAAACTATGCGCATTTCGTGAACGTCGGGTACGGCGCCGCGCTGCCAAGGAAGAACCACGTCTAAGTCACGAAAAACTCTGTCGATGAAGCCTGTGTGCTGATTTAGCCACCAGCCCTCACCCCATTTTTCACCCAATTTCTTAGCGTATTCGGCAATCTGCTCGCCTGTAACTGCCCTGCTTTTGGGGTCCTGGAAAGAAGCAATCTTTATCTCGCGCGCCTTACGCTCTATATAATTTATTGAAAACTGTGCCTGGAATTCTTCAGCTTCCTCGGGGTCATCGGTCAATTCGCCTAGCGCTTGAAGCCCCTGCAAGTAGGATTCGCGTACCGGAAATGCCGGATTTAAGGCTTCTTCGGGATTGAGTGCGGCAATCTCAATGGTCGTCTCAAGCTGCGAGCGCGTCATCATGCCCTCGACCTGGAAGTCTTTGGTAACGTCTTTGGTCTTGCGTTTTTTCTTTGGTTTTTTGGGAGGCTCTGTCATGCTCTTGGTCCAAACCTGAGAATTGATATTATAGTGCGCACAAATATTTTTGCCACTGTTAAAATGGTCGCGATGGAACCTCATTTTGCTGCTGAACTGACACTCTTGGGTATGGCCTGCGACGTCGTGGGCGGGATTTATCTTGCTTACGATTTACTGGGTGGTGAAAAGGGGCCGCTCAATACATTTTTCAGACTGGTCAATTACAGCTTGCTTGCAGTGTTGATATTTTGCATCTCTCTTGGACCGAAATTCGCGTTACCTGCAGGACTTGGCATTGGGTGTGCTTTTGGACTTCATCTGGAAAATGCATCTCGTTCAAATCAAGATTCCTTTTTATTTTTATTCAAACTAGGATTAATCAGAGCAGTTGGAATCGGGCTTGGAGTTTGGGTAAACGGTTATCCTAAAATGGCCTGGATTATGGCAGCATTTGTCATGCTAATCTCTCTAATTCTGCCGCGCATGGGAATATCGCCTGCTGCTGTTTATCAAAGCGAAAAGAAACCACAACTAAAGAAAAAACAATTGATAATCGCGGCAGTGCTTGGTGGCATCGCAATGACGACCGCACTTATTGGTGCTGCGTTCACTGGACAAAGTGAAATGTTTCACTTTGCAGTTCGCATGGGGCTAACATTTGCTTGTACAACGCTTATCATAACTACGCTCAGTCCCATTATCGAATGGTACGCAGACAATCTTCCGCCAAAGACTTTTGGATTCATTGGAGCTTTATTATTCGTAATTGGTTTTTCCATTCAAGCACTGCCGTCGGTGGCTGTGATGTACGATATAACCAAAGTTTGATTAGCCAAGAAATGCAGCCGCAATACCAAGCAAAGTCATAATTCCGCCGAGTACCATGAACACATAGTTGGTAACGGTAAAATTAGAGTCAATTGGTGTTGGTGGATCGCTAGTTTCAGCCAGTTTCTGAACAGCACGCAATGGCACCATCATAATAACCAGGAAGATTGCAGTGGTGCCCCACAGTAAAATTTCTTCAAGCATGCCACCAACATTTGATCTTCCAATTGCGACACGAACCACGTGCATAACTGCAAAAAGAACTGCCAAAAACTCTTTTGGCATTTTAATTGGATGTCCATGTCTTTCTGACGCTTGTTCGATATATTTCATCAGCCAGAAAAAAGTGAGAGTTAGAAAAATGGCTGAACATACAGCTAGAATTTTTGGGCGTTTCACAGGAGTGGTATCAAGCACGACAAAATTTTTGTATGCCCAATACATAGAGTATAGATTGAATGTCAATATCGACATGATCACGAATTTGAAAGGAGCCACAGGATACCCGACGTTGCTTAAATCGCGCGTTACTTGAGCTTGTTGCGAATCTTTTGATTCGACTTTATTTTCCTGTTCCATTTAACTTTACCCTCGAATACACTAGAATTTTACACTTGGAGAGATGGAGAAGATAGCTATGAAGTGTCGCGGCAAATTATTATCAAGCACCATGCTTGTGGCGTTTTGCTTAACCTCATGCTCCAGTCTGCGACCATCGGCAGGCGACACACCAACAGGCAAAGACGGTATAGTCATGCAAACCCAGATGGGACAAGGGGGTTTCATCCAGAATACCAATCTAGTAATCTATCCTGGCTCAAAAGGCGCTGGAGATATCGGCGAGACATATGTTTCTTTTGTCACTGCTGATGATGCCGATAAAATCCTTGCATTTTATTTGAAAGAATTAGCCGATAAAGGCTGGATAGTAAATGATGTCTGGTCGAAGAATGCCAAGCCCGAAATTTCAGCTGGCTGCTCCAGGCTTATTGCCGCTCGTAAAACAGAGGTTGTAAAAATTGACCTTAAACCAAATCCCAAAGATCCGACTAAAACCCTCATTATTCCTGTCACCACAGATGAAGACAGTTTTCTGAAAGAACATCCTGAACTTAAATAAGATACTTAGCTCGCTTTTCTGCCAAATGCTGTTATTTTGCTAGTAAGCTCTTGCCACCAAATATGGTGAGCGAGCCAGGAGCAAATCGATGGAGCGAGACAAGTCGAAGCAAATTTCGGCTGATGCGTTTATACTGGTTTCGACTCGAATTACAGGCATCCTTAAATTATGCCGGATAAAACGGTGTTTTCCTCCTAAATTCTAAACTTGTTTTGTGGGACTAAATATGACAAATGCAATACTGAAACTTTGTATTTCATCCGGCCCCCGCGGCCCGGGCGACGGGCGAAAATTAATAGCGCTGGTTCTTGCCGTTGTATTTGGACTGTGCGCCCAAAGCGTCCTTGCAGAAGAAGTTAAAAAACCTCAAGAATTACTGAAAGAGCTATGCGATAAAGAAGGCGACGCTCATTTTAAAGGCGGAATAATCTTTGGCAAAGACCACGCTTATGTTTTAACTGCGCCAAAAGGCTGGGTTTTAGATAATCAGTCTGGTGTGGATCAAGGAATTCATGCCGTTTTTTATCCTGAGGGTGGAAGTTGGTCGGATTCAAAGGCCGTAATGTATTCGCGTATCAACGACAAAACAGATAAGACTTTTCAGGAAGTTATAGACTTCGACTTGAAGCATATGAGTCAGGACGCACCAAATTATAAAATCGAAGAAAAAGATCCAGTCACTTGTACGCGCGGAGCTAAAGCTCACATCAAGTATTTGTCCGGCGACAGATTTAATACTTTTGAAGCTGTAGGCTATATAGAAGAACCAAAAAAAGTAATCACCATAGTCATGACTTCACGCGACGAGAAGAATTTCAAAAGCTCTGTCGATGCTTTCTACGAGCTAGTAAAATCATATTTCTGGATGACAGACCAGGTCAAAATAGAAAAGTAGAAGCCGAAACTTCTACTTTCTAATTTATCCGATCGATTCTATTTAACTAGATTCGACTATTTATTTAATAGCAGCATCAAGACCAGTTGAGATTGATGGCAGCTTTTGTCCAAGATTTGCCATTGTCTGATAGGTGAGTGCTGCCACTTCGGCTCTAGTAGCATTATCATTTGCTCTGATTGTAAATGCATCAGGATAATTGACCAGAATGCCTGCTTGAGCCACTTTAGCTACAGATGGAATGGCCCATGCTGGAACTTCGCTTCCGTCTTTATAGCGATCAAGCAATCTTGGTGCACCGTTGCCACCAGGCAACGCTTTGGCCAAAATTACCAGTGCTTGAGTGCGGGTGATTTTGTCTTCAGGGCGGAAGCTACCATCAGGGAAGCCACCAACCAGACCGCCTTCGACTGCCGAGCTAATTGCTTTATAAGCCCAGTGTTTGTCTGAGAGGTCTTTGAATTCAGCATTGCGACCAGCTGTAGGCAAGCCCAAAGCTTTTACAATTATCGCTGCAAACTGAGCACGAGAGATGCCATCGTCAGGTTTGAATGTTCCATCTGGGAAACCACCGATGGTGCCTTTGTCGATTAGCATACCGATGTATTGTTGAGCCCAGTGATTGCGCGAATCGCTTGGCAAATTGGTCACATTAACAACTACAGTCGGTTGTTCTGACGCTTTGATTGCGATGTCGATATCTGAGCTTAATTTCTCGATATCACCCTTGAGTGATACCACTTCCCAATCGCTCAATGTATTATCCGAATTGCGGAAGACACGCTCGACAGATTCAATTCGCTCTAGCTCTACTTTCATCGGAGCAGCATCGGTCTCAGAGATTTTGCCAGCGCCTCTAGCTTCGTCTAATTTCTTGGTTACTTCCGCTTGCATTTTGTCTATGTTTGGAAGCGGAGGCAATGTTCTTGCTAGTTTATTTTCAAGTCTTTCATACTCGTCTGAAACAGAAAGCATTTCTTCATCTGTTAGCATGTCGTCTGCTCGATAAGCAGCTTCCATGCCCGAGATGCGAGCAATCTGACGTTTGAATTCATCGGCTTCTCCAAGCGATAAACGTTTGGCTGCAAGTGCTGCGTTCAGTTTGAGTTCAAGTTGAGCTCTGCGATCGCCAAGGCTTTGCAGTGCTTGCAGTGCGCCTTCCAAAGTACGTGTCAATGAATCGAGATCGCGACTTATAATTAGAACTTCGGTTTCGTCCATATTGCCATCGGACAAATAGAATTGTTCTTTGGCATCGATGCGTGCAAGCTCATCTAGCAAGTCTTCCGAGTGTACGCCGGGTCTCAATCTTCTAGAAGTAATTGAGTCCATTATTTTGGCTTTCAGTGCAGTTTTCCTGGCGCTGAAAGCAGCGGGTGGAGTTGCAACTGTCAAAGATTTTGTGATGCGATCGCGAAGATCGTCTAAATCCTGATTGAGCGAATTGACTTCGTCTGCAGACAAAACACCATTGCTCTTATAGACTGCTTCTAGAGATTCAATAGCGTTATATTCTCTGGTGAAACCTTGTGCTTGCTGAATGGAGAGCTTGTTGGCCAATCTGTTTTGAGCAATTAGCCTTTTGATTTCGGCTTCTCTATCATCAATCATTTTTTCTTCAGGCGACTGAGCAATCGGCGAATACACGTCTAATTTTTTGTCGATTTGCTCAAGGCTGAATGCAAGATCAACAATTTCTTCTGTTGTTAACTCGCCATCGTTTTCGCGATAACGGCGTTCTTTAAAAGAAACGCGATTGGCTTCGGCCCTTATTTGCAAGGCAACTTCATTTGTGATTCTGCCTGCGGCAAGCATCGATGTTACACGTGCATCGATATCGGCTTGCATTTTGTCGATTTTAGCATCAGTAATTTGGCGTGTGCGCAGGCTCTTTTCGAGCATTGTTCTGATTTGATCAAGCTCGTACGATAGAGCCAATTGATCTTGTTGCGAGAAGGCACCATCAGCACGCAAAGTGCGTTCTTTTTCTTTGGTGTTCTCCAGGCGGCTTCTGAAAGCTGCAGCTTCGCTATTCGTGATACGTCCTGAATACATTGCTTCGGTAATGTCATTTTCAATTTTGACACGACGTCCGGGAATGTCGGTTGATGCTGCAATACGGCTTGTGGTGCGAAGTTGAATATCCTGGTTTAACTTATCTAATTCGAGCACCAAACGAGCGCGCTGCCAAACTGAGGGCTTAGCACCATTAACAGATGCATTTTTGAATTCTTCTCGAATGCGCTCAAGTCTGTCTTTAATGTCAGCGAGATGTTCGCGACTGAGGCGACCTTCGGCTGTGTATCTGACAATTTGTGTATCTAATTCGGTGATGCGTGAATTGACATCCACGTATGCCGGAACCTTTGTCCAGTCCACTCTTTGCGCCTGTGCAGATAATCCACATCCGAGCGCGCTTAAGGACAATGTGACTGCCAAAATCAGCTTAGTGATGTTGCCTCGTCGATTCATGCCAAAAATCCTCCTTACATACAAATAGATGGCAATTTTACCAGGTTAGAGGCGATATTCTTATGAAATGGCGATATCAAGAGATGTTCAAATGATACAAACTGTGTAGGATAGAGCCGCAAAGGCGTGGAGAGTTATAGCAATCAGTGAGCGATTCAACATATGGAAGAGCAGCCATAATGCGAGCCGATGGTCGGGTCGAATTGACCGACCCGACCATCATTGCAAGCAGTCGCATCAGTAATTATGATCTTGCTCCTGTCCCAATTGCACAGCGTTCCTGGACTACTTACAATTATGCAGCGCTCTGGATTTCGATGGCGCACTGTATTCCAACCTATATGCTTTCGTCTGGTTTAATTGCCTCGGGCATGAACTGGTGGCAGGCGCTGTTGACAATTCTAATAGGCAACACGATTGTGCTTGTTCCTATTTTATTGAACTCACAACCCGGCACTAAATACGGTATTCCATTTCCTGTGTTTGCTCGCGCCTCATACGGCACATTTGGATCAAACTTGCCAGCAATCATGCGCGCAGTGGTGGCATGTGGATGGTTCGGTATTCAATCGTGGATTGGCGGACAAGCCATGCACACATTTTTTAGTGCCATCATTCCTCACTGGCACAAACTCATCCCTGGCACGTATCAAGGCTATACAAGCACTGAGTGGATTTCCTTTTTATTATTTTGGGCGATGAATATTTTCATTGTGTATAGAGGAATGAATTTGCTTGCCAAGGTTGAAAACTGGGCAGCACCATTTGTTTTAGTCATGACTGCTCTCTTGCTTGGCTGGGTCGTCTGGAAAGCACATGGCATCGGCTACTTATTTCATCAACCAGATAAATTCAAAAATGCCGGTGAATTCATGAAAGTGTTTATTCCATCGCTCAGTGCCATGATTGGCTTTTGGGCTACACTATCTTTGAATATGCCAGACTTTACTCGCTATGGTCGCAGCCAGCGCGAACAAATGGTTGGTCAAGTGGTGGCACTGCCAACTACTATGGTGGCATTTGCGGCAATGAGTGTAGTAATTACTTCGGCAGCTGTAGTGGTTTTCCCGAAAATGAAAATGAGCGAACTCTGGGACCCGATTAAACTAATAGGTCAATTCGATCAACCCTGGGTTGTTGCCATTGCCACTTTTACTGTAGTTATTGCCACTCTATCAGTCAATATCGCAGCCAATGTGGTATCACCTGCAAATGATTTTGCCAACGCTTTTCCCAAATGGATCTCCTTTAGCACAGGCGGCTTAATCACAGGAGTAGCCGGCATTTTGATGCAACCATGGAAATTGCTAGCCGATCCATCAGGCTATATTTTCTCCTGGCTTCTTGGTTATTCAGGTGGACTTGGTGCCATAGGTGGTGTGCTTATTGCCGATTATTGGATTATTCGAAGGACCAAGTTAAAATTAGTCGATTTATACATGGAGAAAGGCGAATACACTTACTTTTTAGGCTGGAACTGGCGCGCAGTATTTGCCACCATATTTGGTTGTGCTCTCGCCCTTGGTGGCTTAGTGATAACGTCGCTCAAGCCGCTTTATGATTACGCCTGGTTTGTTGGATTTGGCGCCTCTGCATTTATGTATCTGCTTTTAATGGCTGTATTTCCGGTGATGAAAAAAGCTCCAGAAACAGTTCAAGAAGAAAGCTGATTCAAGATAAGCTCATTGACACGCTCAGCTTCTTCGACCATAACCCAATGTCCTGCTTTATCAAATAAGACTAATTTGCCCAGGTCGCATTTGTCGCGACTAAGCTCGGCTAATTCAGGTCTTAGATAGCGGTCTTTTTTGCCCCATAAAATCAAAGTAGGCACAACAACATTTAACTGTTCATGAGGCTTTGGCTCGTAAAACTTCATAGCTCTATACCAGTTAAGCATGCAAGTAAGTGCGCGCGGCTGATTAAGCGCTTCTAGGTATTGCGTCTTTTCATCGGGGCTCAAGCCTGGAATCACTTTATCCACAAGCTTTTTAAATTGTCTCTTGATAGAAAGCTCAGGCAAAATAGGGATCTGGAAAAAGCCCATATACCAGCTGCGACGCATCTGACGGACGTTTTTCTTCATGAATTCGCGAAAAACACAGGGTATAGGCGCATTGATAATTATAAGCTTTTTGACGTTAAGTGGGCTCTTGAGCGCGATTCCCCACGCAACTGCA
The DNA here is from genome assembly GCA_016699165.1 of Candidatus Melainabacteria bacterium. Classification (GTDB taxonomy): domain Bacteria; phylum Cyanobacteriota; class Vampirovibrionia; order Obscuribacterales; family Obscuribacteraceae; genus Aved-18. The sequence continues at coordinate 296,378 of CP064963.1, forward strand.
GCACCCCAATCATGACCTATTAAATTAAAGCGATCGTAACCAAGCGCTTTTGCTAAGCCAACAATGTCATCTATAAGAAGAGGATATTTATAGTTACGCGGACCCGACGGCTTTGAACTTAAGTTGTAACCGCGCTGGTCGGGCACAATCACCCGGTAACCCGCTTCAGCTAGAGGTCCAATCTGCTTACGCCACGCCATCCAGTGGTCTGGAAAACCGTGCAAAAGAATGACCGGCTCGCCGCGCTCAGGACCGGCTAAGGCGGTGTGCAGGGTAACCCCGTTTGTTTCGATATTTTTGAACTTTATGTCCATACGGGGCGATTTTCTCATAAGCTGCGGATTTACGCAAAAGTCTTGCGCACACCGCCCGAAGCTTTGCGCACTACGCCATAGGCGCCAGCTTCACGTTTCGGCATACTGAATGCATTCCCGCCTCCCCCGTCTTGCAAAGCTTCCTAACCCAAAGGACCGCGACCATGAAAATGAACCAAATCGAAAACAGAATCAACGGCTCTGAATCAGAAAACAATTCTGGTGGATACTCCGCCTGGTTGCCTACAGCCCAAGTTGATTTCTCTTTGACTCTCAATTGTCACAGACGCGACCCCAAAAACGACGACCTCACCATGATTCATTTCGGATTTTCCGCAGCAAATGATTTGCTCGTAGCATAACCAGGAGACAGACCAATGAGTACAGCCGCAAATTTAGCACCAAGTGATTTTCAACCAGACTTAGCTGGGCTTGCCACTGCCACTGCCACTGGAGCGCTTAAACTATCTAGTCCGTTTAGAATTCTGGACAATATGTCTCCAGATAAAAACGAAGAAGTCTGCGTGTCCAACGGATTTCCTAAGTTTAGCGATATCATCGATCTTCCGACTGTAAGACCAGCTCGTGCTGAATCAAAAATCGATGCTAAACCTGAGTCTGAATTACTTACGCCAAAAGAAGCACTGGAAAATTTCGTTAAAAACGCAGTGCTCAACTCTGACGAACAAAGAATTCTTTCGGGGTTGAATGGCATGGTTCGACAAGCTGTTAACTATTCGTTGGATGCCAAACAAGTAACTAACTCCATTCAACGAATGATTGCAAACGCCAAGGAGCCGGTTGATTTCGGCAAGATCGTTGTGCTCATGAACGATCGTCTAAAAAAATCTGAATTCAAATACGCATCTGTCGCTCTTCAAATCGTAAACGGCAAAGAAGTTTTTGCAGTCATATCTCGCGGCGAGACTGTTTTGAAAGCGCCACTGCAAGCCTGATATCTGAGATATTTGATCTAGGACCGCTCAACACATAAGTAATTATCATGCCTTCAAGCGAGCATACGATCCAAAAGATAAGCATGGCTGCAAGAATAATTGGCGATTTGGTGCTCCAGAAATAAAGACAGGCAAAGAACATTGCGTATGCCACCAATCTAGAAAGATTAGAGTGATAAGCAGGAAATTGTTTGTGTTTCCAGACAGAATACGCCCAGTGCGAAACCTGAATAATGACACCACTTACAAATAAAGGCGCGCACAAAGTCATTGCCTCGGTTCTGTATACAAGAAAACAAGTAAAGACCGCCGCGTATAAAGCCATGTCTGACACGCTGTCTAAAGTGGCGCCAAAATCGGTACACCAGCTAAATTTGCGAGCAATGTATCCATCGAGCATATCCGAAAATGCCGCTGCTATAAATAATGGCAAGAACCACGTTGGCACTGGCGCTATACCGGACCAGGTTATGGCAATCATGGCTAGGGCTGCAAAAAGTCGGATACTTGTAATTAGGTTGGGTATGTTTTTCATACCTCAAGCTTACAAAAAGAGGCTCGGGTCAATTCACCGATCCAACACTTTTAGAAGTGTTGGATGCATTTGGCGAATTCATAGCAGAAGGTAGCCCCGCCTGCAAAACTCGAAGGGTGTTTTCGCCCATTATTAGTCGAATCTCTTGATCCGAGAAGTTTTCGTTAATAAGTGCCTGTGTAATAGTAATTAAATGAGCAGCATCAAAAGGAGCAGCGCAGGCGCCATCAAAATCAGAACCCAGAGCAACATGCTCGACCCCGACTAAATCTGCCGTATAACGCATGGCGCGGGCGATGTCTGATGGATTTGTGCCGCCAACTGCTTCTTCCCAGTATCCAATACCAATCACGCCACCAGTTTTGGCGATGGCAATTATTTCTTCATCAGACAAATTGCGATCTGATTTGTTAGTGCCCTTGACGCCTGTGTGTGAAACTACAACCGGTTTGGTTGAGATTGCAAGAGTATCTTTGATAGTGGCACTAGAGGCGTGAGCAAGGTCTACGATCATAGATTTTGCCTGCATCTTGCGAATCATTTCTTTGCCAAGTTTAGTCAGTCCCGTTCTATTCATACCATGCGACGAGCCGCCAATATTATTGTCAAAAAAGTGCGACGGCGACATCATGCGAACGCCGTGGTCGAAAAACAGATCTATATTATTGATATCGCCCTCTAAACAGTGCGCCCCTTCGACACCTAAGAACCCGGCGGTGAGGGAGTAAACTTTAATGCGACGCTTAAGATAATCCTGTAAATCTTCGGTAGTTTTTATTAGAGTGAAGTCGCCGTGAGAGTGCTCGCCTACTTGCTCTAGCTTTTTAATTTGAAATAACACACGCTCTTTTAAGCTAAACCAAGTCTGTGGCGGCCAGCGTTCAATTAAGGAAAGAACTCCAATTTGATCGATACCTTTCATTTGTCCAGATCGTTTTGGCACCGAAGATACAATCGTAAAAGCTTGCACTGCCACGTTGCCATCTTTAAGTCGTGGAACGTCCACGTGCCCGCGCGTATTTCGAGTTAGCAAATCGCGATCCCACAAGAGCGAGTCTGCATGCAGGTCGATGATTAGTAAACTCTGATGTAATTTTCTTGCATAGTCTGAAATTTGGATGCTGCCACCACTAATTGCATTTAACTTTTTGTCGACGTTGGTTGCTACTACTTTAATAAAGATAAATGCAACAAGCACCACCAGTAAGGTCGTAAACAAAAGAAAATTGGGCGTGGGCTTTTTCAGTTTCAAATCAGTTCTTTATAAATTAAAGGGTCCACATTGCCACCACTAATCACACAGCAAATGGTTTTGCCCTCGAAGTAATCTGGCTCTGTAAGGAGCGCTCCAATACCCAAAGCACCTGTAGGCTCGCATTTGAGATTAGCTAGCTCGAATAACAGTTTCAGTCCAGACTTTATGTTTTCTTCGGGCACTTCTATAATTCTCTCAATTCCATCTTTGAGAATTTCCCAATTTAAATTGCCGATAGCTAAAACACGAGCACCATCGGCGATGGTTTGTGGTTCTTGATCGTTTGCCATAATCTTTCCAACTTTTTATTGAGCGGGACGCGTCATTTGCCATAGTAGGCTCGGCTCCAATCACTTTGATGTTTTTGCCGCATTGTTTTATGCCTTTGATGATGCCCGAAGTTAATCCGCCACCACCAACTGGTGCCACCACATAATCGATTGACTGAGACAATTCACAAATCTCGCGTCCAAGCGACGCATTGCCTTCAATCACGTATTTGTCGTTGTACGCACTTGCAACATAGGCTTCTGGAAAGTCTTTGATTAGCTCTTCTAAACGTGCGCGACGGCTTTTGACTTTGACGTCAGTCAACTCGGCAATGCCACCAAATCCCCTGACTGCATCGACTTTAACTTGTGCCGATGTGCTTGGCATAACAACAATGCATTTCTTGTCGAGTAACTGACAGGCATAAGCCAGTGCTTGACCAAAGTTTCCGGACGATTCAGTAAGGATAGTATTTTGATCTACATTTTTTGCAAGATTGTATGCTGCGCGAAACTTGAAACTACCTGTGTGTTGAAAAGTTTCACTAGCAAGCACCACATCAAAACCAAGATGCCGATTGAGTTTGACAGATTGGATTATGGTGGTAGGGCGGACGGCTGCTTTCATTTAGTTGAAGGTTCGTTATTCATAGAAACTTTTTCGAATTTGTAAGTTCCAGCAAAAGTGGTAGGAAGATTTTTTTGTATAAAACCCTTCAAACTTTCGAAAATGTCTTCTCCAAATTTTGGAATGTCATCTTTGAAAAGGTCTTTCAAATCTACTCTCTCAATGATTATTTCTTTTATGATGTGGTCTTTGCCAGCGAATACAGTTATGTTTGCAACTGAATTTTTTAATTTTAGTTTGTTAAAGTGTTCACTTTCTTCCACTTCGAAATGAGCTTTCTGAGCGTCGAATCGATGTTTGGTCGCAGTGAAAAGATCTTCTTTTAGCAAAGGTGGAATTATTCGCGTCAGGAAAAAACTATTTAAATCAGCCTTAAGTTCCAACTCATTGTTTTTTCCAACTGCCACAAGTCGTTTGACTGGTGCATATACATGGAGCAAGTTGGCGCAGTCACCAACTTGTAACTTGTATTTGTCAATTTTAGAACTTCTTGCTTTCCCTGGTTTTCGAACTCTAACTCCGTCCGCCTAGACCAGCTCATATTGAGCTTGTTGCTTGCGCGGGAATATTTTGAAGCAAATTTCCCTGAAACTACAGCTTTCTGATTGGCAATTGAGAAAGTTAGATTGAATGATCCAGAGTCGGAGTATTCCTGCACCGCACCATAAAGCTCTAAAATCTGGGACTTTATATCATTGTCCATTAGTTGCCGGTAGTGCCTGCTTTGTTTCAGTGGTGGTGGTAGTTGTTGTCGTGTTGGTGTTAACACTAGTGTTATTCACCGGTTGATAAACAGTCGGATTGTTATTGACTGGAACAGGAATGGTGCTGTTTGTATCAGCAGTATTGGTGTTAGAGGGAGCCGGTTGGACAGTTTGTGTTTCTACTTTTTTGGTTTCAACTGCAGTTGGCTTGTTCTCAATGGTCCTTGTTTCGACAACCGTAGTTGTGGAGCTGGAGACTTCTTTCTTCTCGTTCATTTTGTTAAACAGGAAAAGACCTCCCAAGGCAAGTAATATCACGACCACATAAGTTGTTGCTGTATCGCCTGAATGATCTTCTGTTTTTTGTTCTTCTAATTTTTGCTCTTCAGGGTTGTTGTTCATGCTGGGGCTCCACCTGTTGGATTACGTCAGCATTATTTTAGCCCATTAAACCGAATCGATAAACTTAAGAATTTTACTTTTCAACTCATTGGTTATCACGAACTCGTGCCCCTGCTTCGGGATGCGCTCGAATTGTTTGGGCTCATTTGCCGCCTTGTATATCTGTTCGCCATGGCCAACTGATATGGTCGTATCATCGACGCCATGCACAATCAAGATTGGCTTCTTGAAACGTTTGACATTGGCAATGTTATCGAAATCATATTCGGCTAACAGGAAGTCAGGATATATATTCATAAAAGGGAAAATCTTTTTGGCTGATGCTTTGATCGATGTGTAAGGCGAAAACAAAATCAAACCTGCACAGGGCTTTTCTGATGCCACCAATGCCGCCGGTCCAGATCCAAGTGAAGAGCCGTAATGAATTATTTTGTTTGGATCAATCTTGAGTTTGTTCACCAGGCAATCGTATGCAGATCGTGCATCGTCAGCCATTCCCGCAATAGTTGGCGACCCCTCGCTTTTGCCAAATCCTGCATAGTCATAAATAAATCCGCCGTCGTTTTCTTGTAAAAGGAAACCGCATAATCCAATATGGTAATTGTTGTTCCCATACTGCCCGTGGTGCACCAAAATAACGTGATTATTTTTGGCGCTCGGAACATAAATGGCATGTAAAGTCTTGCCAGCCATGTTTTTGAAAAATACTTCCTCTGCGTGTCGACCAAACCACTCTGAGTGAAACTCGGTGGTTTTGACTGGCTTGAAGAGCACTTTGATGTTGTAGAAGTCACGATTGACTGCTGGCGCAAAAGTCAGATAAAGAATGGTGATAAAGCTAAGCAGCGCAAAGAAGGCAAGACGCAAATAGTACGTCCGTGTTTTGGCTTGCCAAAGAATGGTAGGAGTACTCGTAGACTCAGTTTTCATTCAGTGATCTTATCGATGTGGATCAATTTTATCTAGTCATAAGCAAACAGTTAATTAAGTGTTTTAAGCAGATATGTTTAAACTGACACTTATAACTAGCTATTAGATAGTACACCCGAGGGCTTATAGATGCGCAAAAAATATGGCGTAATGGCAGCAATGACTTGCACAATAACATTGTTGAATTCGATTCCGCCCGCTTTTGCAGAGACATTATTAGGAGATGGATCTGGTGGCACAAGTCTTCAAGGACCAGCAGGCTTTGGCACAGCAGGTGGAATAGGCGCCACTGCAATTGGTACCGGAACTGCAGCAGGCGGATTAGGGGCTACAGCAGTTGGTAACGGTAACGTCGCTGGTGGCATTGGTGCGACCTCAATGGGTAATGGCAACGCGGCTGGTGGCATTGGTGCCACCGCAGTTGGTAACGGAAACGCAGCCGGCGGACTAAACGCAACCGCAATGGGCAATGGCAACGCAGCCGGAGTATCGGCAAATGTCACTGCGGTTGGTTCGGGTAATACAGTGTCGAACGATCGCGCAGCCGCATACGGCTCCGGTAACAACGCATCTGGAGCTAATAGCACCGCGATTGGTGCGCTCAACCAGTCCACTGGCACGGGCAGCACTGCTATTGGTACTAACAACACAGCGTCTGGTTTAAGCAGTGTGGCAATCGGTTCGGGTTCGCAAGCTACAGGCGATAATTCATTTGCCGGAGGTAGCAATGCCTCGGCTGGTCTTAATGCCACAGCTCTTGGAAATGGCGCACAAGCGACTGGAAATAATTCTACTGCAATAGGTGCCGGAACAAATGCCGGACTAAACGGATCTGCTTTTGGATTGAATGCCACTGTTCAACAATTTGGATCTGCTTTTGGTAATGGGTCGAGTGCTGCGGCAAACGGATCGGCATTTGGCAATGGAGCTACAAGTGGTGCCCTGGGTACTGCAATAGGCAATAACGCTAATGCTACTGCAAATGGTGTAGCACTGGGTGAGGGCTCGACCGCTGCTGCAAACAGCGCTGCCATCGGTCCTGGCTCAGTAGCAGCCGCAAACACAGTCTCGGTAGGTACCGCAGGCGGTGAGCGACGCATTACAAACGTGGCTGCAGGTGTCGCCCCTACAGATGGTGTCAACGTGAGCCAGTTAACCGGAACAGTTACTAATATATTTAATAACAACCAGCAAATATTAACTAACGCAAATAACTACTCAGACAATTTATTTCAACAAGCCAATGCCTATACAGACCAACGAGTCAATCAATCGCTCAATTACACAAATGCGGTAGGCAGAAATCTTCAACGCGACATCAACAATGTGCAAAAAGGTGCAAATCAGGGCGTCGCCGCAGCAGTCGCCATGCTCACAACCATTCGTATACCCGACCCAGGCAAATCGACTGTAAACATTGGCGGTGGTTACTACGGTGGACAAGCCGCAGCCGCGTTTTCGATGGCGCACAGATCGCGTGGGGGCAAAATTCAAGCTGTCATGGCAATCGGCGTGCCAGTTAGCATAACTAGCGGACAAAATGTTGCTGCTGGTGGCGCGATAGGTTGGCAGTTCTAACTATCTGAGATTGCGAACAAATCGATGCAGATCAGTCAGCAGATCATCCGAAAGATACAAGCCATGCCCCTGCCCTTCGAGTCGGTGAAATGTTTTTGGCTCGTGCGCAGCTTTAAAAATTTGATCTGCTTGCCTCACGGGTATAGCAGCGTCTTCCACTCCATGCACTATAAATAGTGGCGCTTTGAGTCGTTTCACATTTGCAACTGTGTCAAAATCATAGCTGGTCAATAAAAAGTCAGGATAGATATTTAAGAAGGGATGTACACTTCGAGATGCCTCCTTCAAAGAAGTGTATGGCGAGAAAAGAATTAAGCCACCACAAGGTTTTTCAGAGGCAATTAGAGTGGCTGGCCCAGTGCCTAGTGAAACTCCGTAATGGACAATTGTTTTAGGATCAATTTTGAGTTTAGTTACTAGACAATCATAAGCCGCACGCGCATCGTCAGCCATTCCTTCAATAGTAGGCGACCCTTCACTCTTGCCGAAGCCTGCGTAGTCGTAAATAAAAAGTCCATCTTGAGGCTGCAATAAAAACTTGTGATTAGTCAAATGAAAGGCAGTGTTTCCGTACTGCCCGTGGTGCATTAACACTACGCGATCATTTTTTTCGCTCGGCAAGTAAATGCCTTGAAGGCGATTGCCTTTTTTATTTGTGAAAAAAACTTCCTGCGCTTCGCGATCGTGCCACCATTTATTGAATTTATCGTATTTAACTGGTATGAACAGCAAATTGGCGTTATAAAATTCGCTGCTAATTGCCGGTGCTAGCAACAGATAGAGAAAAATCAAAGTCAAGCTTGCCAGTAACACAAAGAACCGGCCCAATCGAAATCGCGATGATTTCTTCGCAATAGCAATATCTGGTTGTGTTTGCGCTTTCAGCATACTTTCAAATGCTAGCAGCCACTATCTATATTCTTCAGCTCCAGACAAACAGTTAATTAAGTGTTTGTTCAGGCGCCAGTTTGGCTACTGGGGCTAATCACCCTTAAGTGTGGTCACATAAATCACCCTTGAAACCGCCTCAAAGGAGGATTCAATTGGCGCTCAATTCACTCAAGATAGTAGGGTCGAAGCAATTGCGCAGGAGCAATTCTAGTGGAGGATAAACAAATCATGACACTTGCAGAAATGAACCAAATGGCAGGTTTGAGCGGAAACTTAGTACAAGAGATGCATTTCTTGATGCGCACAAAGCGATCTACAGAGTTCCTTCGAATGGAAGCATTCAATAGAAAGCTGGCATTGTGCGATGATCAAAATGTCAGATGCGAATGCAAAAAATGTGTTCAATCGGCATAAATATTCTTGGCTGGCTAAACTTTCAAAATGCCGCGAAAGCCGCGCACGGCATAATAAGACGAAGCGCCGTTATGATAAACAAACACATTGTCATAACGTCTGTCACAAAAAAGCGCACCACCTAATTTTCGAATAGCCTCGGGTGTCTGAACCCAACTAGACGTTTTTAAATCAAATTTTCCTAGCTTTTGCAAATCGCGATACTGATCTTCGGAAAGTATCTCGACGCCCATAGCTTCTGCCATCTCAACCGCACTTCCATCTGGTTTATGCTCTTTGCGTGCATCTAGAGCCTCTTTGTCAAAGCAGAGACTGCGACGATCTTTAGGCGTTTCAGCAGAACAATCTGCAAAAAGAAACTCACCAGATTTCTTGTCCTGTCCGATGACATCGGGCTCTCCGCCAGTTCGCTCCATTTCGCTTAGTGACCATATCAGGCGAAAGGTTTGTTTTAGCAGTCTTTTTCATGCGCACATTGTACGAAGAGGCACAGGGTTGTTCAAGCGGAGGTTGACAATACCTTAGAATAGCGACTTGCTCATCTTCCGGCGGTTTCAAAATGACTGTAGCTATCATCATTATTTCTGTTCTTGTGGTGCTCGCCATCGCCGGACAGCTGCTTACTCACAAGGTTGTTACCACAGACAAACTGGAATTGAGCCAGGGCATGATTGAAGCAATGGTTGGCGTTGTGGGGACGCTGTTCTCGCTTCTTTTGGGATTGCTTGTTGCCAATGCCATCGAGAATTATCACGAAATCAGTGTCCAGGTCTCAGCTGAAGCTAATTCGCTAGCAAATATTTATAGACTATCGGAGGGCTTGCCTAGCGATCAACGCCTCAAGCTCCGCGACTTGTGCGCAGATTACAATCATTGCGTAATCAACACAGAGTGGCCGCTCATGGGTAGCAAGATGGAGATGGCGCCTCATTGTTGGAAGGTTTATGGCAATATGTGGTCGGCATGCGTCAATCTTAAGCCCGCGACTGAACAAGAATCGAACTTACAGGCGTCGATGCTCGATTCGGCAAAAATTTTAGGAGAAACGAGACGCGCTCGCAGTGTCGTTTGTCAGGCAGAAATTTCGCCCATTTTGTGGACCGCTATTTTCTTTGGCTCTATCATAACCATTGTGTTTACCTACTTCTTCACCTCGAAGATGGGCGGATGGCACACTATGCTTACCGCACTTATTGCAATAAGTTTGGGATTGAACATTTGGCTTCTAGCCGCTTACAGTCTACCTTTCAGTAGTGAACTGAAAATCAAGCCGGTGATTTTCCAGGTACTTGAAGATCAAGTGTTTCAAAAGAAAACTGAAACAAAGTAATTAATATCGTTTGAATTAGTGTTGTTCACGGTTTTGTACGTTTAATATCTGTCATATCGTCATATGGTAAGATTACCATATGAAAGAAAATACCTTCGTTTGCCGGCTCCGTGAGCTAAGAACTAACGTCTTGGCAGATGTCCTGGGAGGCATCATGACTACCGTCGTGGCTCTTCCAGTAGCGATGGCTTTTGGAGTCGCTTCGGGACTTGGTGCTGCAGCAGGTCTCTATGGAGCGATGGCGTGCGGGTTGCTTGCAGGTGTGTTTGGAGGCACGCGTGGACAACAGTCCGGTCCTACAGGACCCATAGCCGTTGTTGTCGCAGCTCTGGTGGCGGCAAATACGGACAAGCTCAGCGTTGTCTTTGCGGCAACCATTTTAGCTGGTGCTCTTCAAATTGTTTTTGGACGACTGAAGTGGGGTGACTGGATCAAGCTAGTACCATATCCGGTGATTTCAGGCTTCATGACTGGTATCGCATTGATAATTATAATCATTCATGTCAACCCATTTTTTGGAGTAGCAGGTAGCAAGCAAATTTTAACCAGTTTGCAGAGTTATGCAAAAATCCCAGGCGCTTACAATTTAGCGGCTCTGTCAATTGGATGCGGTACCATTGCGATGATTTATGCACTAAAAGCAATTTCAAAAAAAATTCCAGCCTCGCTTGTGGCTTTGGTGGCAGCTACTCTGGCATGTTCGATTTTAAAGTTGGACGTGCCGAAAATTGGTCAAATTCCATCACAATTGCCAACTTTAAATCTTCCTCCAATTGCAATTGAGGACGTGTCAATAGTCATAAGTGGCGCTTTGACAATAGCCGTATTAGGTTCAATTGATTCATTGCTTACGTCGTTAATTGCCGAGAAGATGCTTAGAACAAGGCACGATAGTAATCAGGAATTAGTTGGGCAAGGCATGGGGAATATGCTTGCTGGACTTCTGGGTGGGCTACCAGGAGCCGGCTCAACCACTCGCACACTGGCTAATATTGACGCTGGAGGTCGCACCGCTCTTAGTGCCATAGTTTATTCGTTTCTAGTACTATTGGTAATTACTACATTAGGATCTTTGGCGGCACAAATTCCGCTTGCATCGCTTGCAGCTATACTTATTATATTAGGAATAGGTATTGTAGATTGGCGCATGATGGGGCATTTGAAACGCGCGCCTCGCGCCGATGTAATTGTTATGTGCGTGGTGCTTGCAATGACCGTCTTTTTTGATTTGATTTCTGCGGTGGTCGTTGGCACCTTACTTGCTTGTTTCTTACATATTAAGAAGTTGTCTGATTCCAAACTTTCGCTACATGGGCATGTCGAGGAAGGTGTCGACGTTTATTCATTTCACGGACCTGTGATTTTTGCTGAGGTAAACACTCTCAATGATGCACAGGACAATTTCAATCAGGCGCAGCAAATTGTTTTCGATTTCGAAAAAGCTGCGTTCGTTGATCAAAGCAGTGCTTACTACTTAAACGATTTGATACAGCAGTTAAAGGATATGAACAAAACTGTTCAGGTAATAGAGATTAGTCCATTGGTGCGCAAAGAATTAGAATCAATGCATTGCGATGTCATTTTGCAGTCGGAAATCGTGCAAAATGATCATGCATATGACAAAGTCTCGGCCTTTATGCTTCAACTAAACGAACGAAGCGTTTAGTTGAAGCGATTCTTCCATCCTGTCCTTAATAGCGCAATAACATCACTTGCCCGTTCCATTTTTTAAGCGTATTTTTGGATAGAAATTCCAGACTTCCGTGTTTAGCCAAAGTCTCTCTTGCTATTTCATGCAAAGGCGTAAATTCAAGCAATCCGCTATTGTCCCATGCAGGGGTTTCAAGCAAAAGCTGAGCTGCACGACCTTCAACTACGCAAGCAATCATTTCGTCGTTGGCAGATACTAGCTTGTGACTGCCTGCCGCTTCATTGCACTTCAAAAGCCATTCTTTGGAAGTGTTTTCCTGAATAAGCTCGGCAATTTTGCTGCCTAGTTCGGCTTGAGAATTTCCACCAGTTGCATGCACCACTTCATCAATACAAGCAATCACATTCAATGATGATTTTTTAAAATCTTCACTGGTGGCTGCAGTCAACGAATTGCCAACGATAACGGCAGGAGATTCAAGTTTAGCGCTAAGTGCAGACATAGCATCCAAAAACTCTTTGATCCATTTGATATCGTGTTCGCCTCTGTGAGCCTTGCCATCTTTATCGGCTTGAGTTGTGACTTTGTGTTTATAGATTTTATTCACTAACTCCAACTCAGGCGACGATTCGAGTATCTCCAAATGATCGTTTTGTCCCTTAAATACTTGAATAGCTCGAGGCTCAAGTTGAAACATGATGTATCGGCGCGATTGTTGTTCGGCATACAGACTTTCAAGTGCAGAAAAATACTCACCCATATATTGTCGCTCTGGCAAATAGGTGTAATAAAGCTTGGTAGCAGCAAATTCAGGCGAAACAAATATGCCGAAAGATTTAGCACCCGTGCTTAAATCTAACTGTTCAATTTCTTGGTTCACTTTATTGAGCAGATTTTCAGTTAGAGCCGACTGTAAACCGGCCTCTTTTATAACTTCATGACACTTGCTGCGCATATGCCCTGGGTCGTGCAATTGTTTTTCTGAGCCAGAATGAACTCGAAAGAAAAATGAAAACGCAGGTGCCTTTTGTTTTTCAATCAGGTACGAAAAATCTTTTGTAAGTGTCAATGTCATGGAATTTCCTCTTTTGGTGGTGACTCATCCTTTCGGTTGAGCAATGATCTATTAGCGTTTTAAAGTTGTGTCAATCATCCCAAGCGCGTGCTCTGTGTCTTTTAGATGCGCTCTTGTCTTTTGTATTTCTAATTCAAGTTGTGCAACCTGTTTGGCTTTATGCTCCAAGTCGGTTTCCAAGTCACTTCTTTGCTTGACTAAGGAATCTCTTGAATATTTCAATTCGGCTTCGATTTTATGGTCGAACGCCTTAGACGGCTGAAAAATCGAGACGCATGTGCCTACCACGAGCACTGTTACGATTAAAATGGAACCTAAAATCTTCATTTCTTAACCCCTCCGCAGCAAGCGTCCATACTTTACTCATGTACGGATGCTTTTCCATCAGTCTTTAGGAGGAAACTTAGATGTCGATTTCTTTAGCGATGCTATTAAGATATTCGTCGATAGTAAGCTGGTGCGCGGCTGCGAGCTTCTTAAGTGTGGTGACAGTTGGACGGCTACCATTTTCGATGTCGCGCATAGTTCGCTCGCTTACGCCAACTACGGTTGCTTGAGTAAGCCCTGCTTGCTTTCTAATTTTTTCGATTGCTTTGCCGAATTTTTGATTGTGCACTAACCTTTCGGTGTCCAACTTCTCTCTGAATTCCTTATCGCAAACATAGCGAAAACTCTCAAGGTTCAAGTGAATATCAAGTTTTGGCCAATAGATAAAACTACCGCCTTCATCTATTTTGAATTCCGTTTTCTTTTTGTCACTGATACCATTAAAAGCAGCGAAATCAGAAAGATTAACTACATAGGTTTCAAGCGCGCAGCTAGTTACTATGATGGTTCCGTGGTTGCTGACCTGGGCTGTCGCAATTAAGTCATGCTGTGAATCCCAAGCCCATGCACGCATGACGCGGGCAGGCGTTAGTTTGTCTGAATTTGAAATCGCGAGAATATTTTTTGACATATGCAAATTGGCGCGAGCAAAGAATTGAGGAATGAACTTAGCGTCAACATCTAGATGAACGAATAGCACACGCAATTTTCGTAATTGATTTGCTTCTTTGATTACGTGGCTAGCTTTGGGAAGCGCTTCAGCTGAACTTATTACGAAAACATCTTTGAGGGAATTATTGGTTAAAGGTCTTTCGATATGATCTAGAGCTTGAATAACTAGTTGAAAATCTGGGAGGTCTTTTTTTGTCCGCTCAAGGCTTCTGAGCATTCCGTCAATGTCTTTATGTGGAATGGTATGCAATTCGTTTGTTGGTGAGTCGCTAGGCATTATTGAGGTTCTCTGAAACGCATACTTTCTGCTCCCACTCCAAAAGAACTCGATCTCGATTGGTTTTTATAAATTCATTCAATTGACGTTCTTGTTGTCCTGTAAATCCATGAAATCGCTTTCCGCGTTTCTTCGGATAAGTGTATTGCCAGCTAAGCTTATCTGCTGTAGTGAGGTCTATATTGACTTTGATTTCCCAATGTCCAATTCTCCTTACGTTGAAGTGAGGTGGAATATGATCATGCGACCAGAACCAGAACTCCAGTCCTTTTAGAGACTTGAGTTTGGCAATAGACTGAAAACTCGCCCATGAAAGGCAGTCTATCTTTCCCATGAGCGTTCCGGCTTTTACTCATCCTGACTTTAAAATAACAGAAACCGGCATTTTAGTCAATCAAATACGCAGATAGAAAATGCCGGTTCGCGATGTCGTTATTTCGAAGACACATTTTTGTTGCCTATAACGCCACTAATTTCCGGCGCTGAAAAGGCTTATCTAGTCAGCATTTGAAAAAGCGTTCGTAAGAAAAAACACCCATTTTTACTATAGCCTGACGGGCTCAAGGTCTTGCGATACTTATTCCAATCACGTCCTGCTAGTATTAAATATGCACATAATATCTCACAAGCCACCTCTGAAACACTGATGGGGCAAGGGTTTCAAAACGACTTTTTATTAACGCTGTAGGCAAGTAAAAACCTAATTAGCAAATCGCTGAGAATATTTGTTTGGCAATGTCTTCGGCGTCTCGTTACTAGATTGAATCAGAAAGTAGAGAATGTTCACGAGCGCGAGAAAGGCAAATATGAACATGGATCTAATTTCACTGGCAGCGCTCATTGCTTCTTGACGCTAGTATCCGATGCACGCGCCTTCTCCATAGATTTACTTACGTTCTCCAACATCTCTTTCATGGCAGTGGTATCGTCGAGGCGAATGCACTCGTCGTAAATCTTCTTGGCGTCAGCGTCTTTACCAGCACCAACGTAAGCACCGTAAACCAAAAGGACCATAGAAGGAAATGGATCGAAGCCTTTAGCGAACTCGGTATCTGGCCTTGGTTTCATCATTGCCTGGGCAGTCTTGTGGTAGGACTGAATCTTTTCGATTGGTTTTGGATAAAGATAAATGGCGGCATCGTTATAACGCTTACCAGCAAATAATGGATACTCAAGCAAATGACCTAACGAATCGAAAGTCTGGCGCTGAGCGGCATCGCCTTTTGCTTTGTCGAACCACAAAAGTGTGCGTTCGTTGTCATCGAGCATCATATTCAGTGAGAGCCAGTCGGCGCGTTTATTCTCTTTCTCGGCAGCGTCTTGCAGAGTAACCCATTTTCCCTTCACCTCGGGAAAGCGCTTCAACAGCGTGTTTACTTGTAATGGGACCACCTTTTGTCTCAATTCACCCATTATAGGATCGTCATTGCGCAGGTTGGTCCAGAGCCAAAAATATTCGTCTTGCGCTTCGGCGTATTTTTTAGTCTTCATCAACTCGAATGCTTTTCCGATGCGATCCCAGGCGCTGTCTCCAGAGTTGGATGTCTCTTCTTTGACCTGCTCAGCGTTCTTTCCACTCTTGGTATTACTAAGCCACTGCAATAACTCTTCGGGGCTCTGATAGCCAGATTCGCGAGTAAATTCTTTGCCACCACCGTCTGGTTTGAACAGAACAAGAGTTGGCATCGAGTCAACGTTGAGCGCCGAGGTCGTCTCTGCATCTTTATCTACGTCAATTTGCACAGCGATAGCGTTTTGCTTAACCCATTCGGTGACTTTTGGATCGACCCATGTGGTCGAGTCCATCTTCTTGCAGGGCGGGCACCACGTTGCCATAAAATCTACAATAAGAATCTTGCCTTCTTTCTGCGCTTGTTCTTTGGCTTGTTTATATGTCAGCTTCGAGAATGCCTCTGACTCTGCAAAAGCCGCGAGATTGAAAGAGAAAGCGACGGCTAAAGAGAGAGCGCTTAGTTGATACCATTTTTTAACTGACATTTTTATAACCTCGGTGCGGGAACGCGATGTTTGCATGCTACTTCTAATAATTTTCGAACGCCTGGGTTCTTTACGTCGCTTGCAGACTTAATCTTGACGTGTCGAAATAATTTTCCGGTGCCTTCAAGCAGTTTGTCTGCGTTAGGAAGTTCGGCACCATAATTGAATCCAAGATTCACATATGTTTTATTCGGTTGAATCCAACAAAAATGTTCTGTCATCTTTTTAGGTCCGGTGCCATAGCCAATTACTTTCTGCTGCACCCAAGGCACCTCGACTGTCTGAGGCAACACATCGAAGATGAGCTTTCTAACGGACTTTGCTAGTTGTTGAACATCTGGATCGAAGTTGGAGAGTATTTCGTCAAATTCGGCAGAAGGCTTCATGCTTACTTCTCCTTGTTTTTGTCGTCCCAGATTTTTGGTTCCCACAGTTCAACTTTGTTTCCGTCGGGATCCATAACCCAGAGGAATTTGCCGTTCTCATGCGACTCGGGACCCTTTTCGATTTTGGTGCTGTTCGCCATAAGCTGCACATGCCACGCGGTGCCGCCGCCATCTTCGGCGGTATCTTCTTTCCACCTGAGAATGGCACCACCCCACGGCTCAAGCTTCATGCCTAAATTCTTCTCGTACCAGTCGGCAAGCGCTTTGGGATCGCCTTTGGCCTTGAAGAAAACGCCACCAATACCGGTTACTTTTGCCATGGGTTTATCTACTTCTGCATGGGCAGACTGACTTGTAAAACTTAAAATTGCGACGCTTAGTGCAAGAATTCGGCCAAACGTTAAACTTGGCAAGGGTTTCCGGGTTTTGTACTCTTTATTGAGCATGCTGGGCACCGGGTCTGAAACAATAGTTCAGCAATTCTACCCTCTTGAAAAGGTTTATCCCAGGTCTGCTCGTGTGACTTCATGCCTGTAATCAAACATACGCTTAAGCTTTTGCCTCACGAAGAAATCGCCAAACGGAACAATAAAATCAAAAGGCAGTTCGTACTCGATTCTGTCAGTCAATAAGCAACCATTGGCATTGTCTTCAAACTCGTGGCGGTGCTTCCAAAACTTGAATGGTCCGCGGACCTGGAAGTCGGTAAAGCCCTTCCCCGGCTCCACATCACAATGCTCTGCCAGCCATTTAATCTTTATAGGTCCAGAGCCAATCAAAAGCTCAACCTGCAAACCGTTCTTAATTTCCGCATTGGCAGGGCGCATACTGACTTTTTCCCAGGCAGGAGTGAGACGTTTGAGCGCGCCCGGTTCCATATGCCAGTCATAAACGCTTTGAGCGCTACGCGGCAACTGTGTTTGCTTGATAAAAAGCTTTCTCATGCATTCATGATGGTCTAAAAACATGAACAGACAATGAACAGGTCTGAGATAATGTGCCGAGCAGGTCACATATTGAAAGTGGAATCTATGTCGCAACATCATCATCATGACCATAAACACGAAGAGCATTCCTTCAAAAACGTCGAAGACTATGTGGCTCGATTCGACGCACCAGATCGCGACGAATGGCAAAAGCCCGATGAAGTCTTCGATGTGATAGGGCTGAAACAAGGCGACAAGATTGTCGACTTTGGCGCAGGAACTGGATATTTCTCTGTGCGAGCGTCTGAGCGTGTTGGGAAAGGCATTGTTTATGCCATTGATTCTGAGCCAGAAATGCTAAATTATCTCGCCAAAAGAACGAGTAAAGCAGAGCTAACTAACGTCGAAATTATTCTAGTTGAGCATGACGAAATAGAGCTTCCCGAGCCGGTAGACGTTATATTGCTAGTAAATGTTTATCACCATATAAACGATAGAGTTTCGAAATTCAGTCGCGTCAAACAATGGCTGCGTGATGGTGGCAAGATTGTAGTGATTGAAGCAAGAGCTGGAACACCCATCGAACCACCCGCACATTTTCTGATGACCGAAGAGCAGGTGGCATCGGAGTTTGCAGATGCTGGATATAAACTTATTAGTGATTCGAAGATTTTGCCGTATCAGTCGTTGCAGATATTTGGAGCGTAGTAGCTCTAGTGATTGGTTTTGGATTGCAGCACTATTACTAGTGCCACGGCAATGCCCCAGATGACAGCGAACACCGCGGATAAAATCCTGTTGGTTTGCGATTTTGTAAACACGGCTAACATGAGGAAAACCACGGTAATCGCAGTTAACACGCCAATTCGAATCTCATTATTGAACATGTTTGAGACTATGCTTAGGGGAAAAGAAAAAAACGCAGCAATGACAGCAGGCGTTTTGGCTGCTTCAATTAACTCTTCTTTGCTAAATCCTTTGGGCATGGTTGAATTGTACCCGAAATTCACGCCAATATAAAAACAACCCCTGGCACACGTTCCAGGGGTTGCAAATCACTTTTGTTTGAGTGATTTAAAGATATGCTTTTGTGAGATAAGCATGGAGAGCTATTTCAAGCTAATCACAAGACGGGCGAGCCGTCAAGACCTCGATTGAAAGCGTTTTTTGCAAAGATCTCTCGTTTCATCAAAACTGTCGAAACGGCATTCGGCTTGAATCTCTTTTGGTAAGAGCTTCCAATCGTATAGCGTTCCTACTGCAGAGAATCGGCAAAAAGAGCAAGGAGTATTTTCGTACACCCACATTGCGCAATTGAAGAACGATTTGTCATCTGTAATATCGAAGAGTGCAATAAGGTCTAGACCTACACTGTGTAGATCTTCGGGATTTTTGGAAGTGCGCAGAGCCTCTTCAATAAATTTAGAATCTCCCTTCATGTAGTTTTTTCTGAAAAGTTCAAAGGCACTATCAAAGATAGACTTTGGATCTTGCTTGATGATGTCGAAAGCGAACTGACGAATGCGTCTTGATTTGATCTGTGCAAGAGCTGTAAATGCGGACATTCTTATTCGATATTCAATTTTTGATTTAGCTAATATAAACAAAAAATTGTCCAAGTTCGGAGGTGGTACTGAACCAAATATTTGCAAATGACGCCAGAGCGATTGTGTGCCGGTGCATTTTTGCATTCTTTTGTACAAAAAATGTAAATCAGCTTTTGATGCAATTTTTGCAAATTTCAATAAATTAGGTCGCTTTGCATTCTCCGCGTTATCGAGCCAATTTACGACCTCATCCAGATTCGGTGCAGGTTTAGAAATGCTTGAGCCATGATCAAAATAGTCTTTAAAATCAGCTTTGATTTTCTTATGCCATAATTGACACTCTGGGATTTTAGACAGAAATGCATCGACTCGCTTTTTTCCCAGGTCCATGCAGCAATATTTATAGAACCAGATATCTTGGTCTTTTTCAGAGATATCATTCTGCGCTATTATTTTTGCCGTGAAACCTAACGCCTCGAAACCGTCTATGTAAACCAGCTCGCTACCTATCAAAGCGCTGTCTTTAAACTCGAGGTAGAACTTTTCGAAATTTTCGTAGAGAGTATCTACTAATTCTCTATCTCCGTGACCAGCAAAGCACTCAGCGATTCCTGCCAATTGATCCACGTCGTTATAATTCGTACTCTGTGGCAGATGTTCTTTTATTAGATTTAAAAAGTGTGATTTCTTTCCAGATGCAACTATCAGTTCATGCAACCATTCAAATCGACTGCCTTCTATCTGTGGGTCATAAACATAATTTGTCAAACACGCTTGTTCGAGCAATGGAAGATATTTGCCGATTCCATGCTCTTCTACGTGCATTAAAGCTCGACCATGACCTTTTCGCAAAGCCTGATCAAACTGATTCTTAGTCAGTTTCTTCATTAGTATTCTCCGAATAATTGATTTAAATAGACAAATCAACCCGTCAGCATCATTAACTTATGCGCCGACGGGCATACGCAGATGCAATACAAGAAATATTCGGATATGGATTTAAGTTAAAAGTCTGGGTCGAGCTAAAAGCAGTACCGGTAGGACTTTATCAATTTAAATTTCATGGTTCGGTCCTCCTGCTTCATAGTGTGACTTTTCGAGTATACCACGGAAGACTTTCTTCATGGTGCCATTGAATGATGTCTGAAAAATTGGCTTCATCAACTATCGAGTCGCAGAGCCAGATCACTCTCTTTTCGGTGATGAGCGCGTAGGCAAGCCTCATAGCGAACGGCAATGACAAACAACCCCTGACATTATATCAGGGGCTGCCTTTTGCATTTGAGATTCCATATGAACACGGGAAGAAAACTTTTGCTTCGCCAAAACCGGCATCAACAGCTATTTCTAGCTAATCACGCGAATCTGCGCTCGTCAATAGATGTGTAACGCGAATTACACAATAACAAGTCCTAGTGTCAGTTTCGCAAACTAACTAAGGCGCAAACTTCGCGGTCTTCGAATTGTCCTGCGCGATAGTATCGTTAGGATTGACTCCAGCTGCGGCAAAGACATTGCCTACAGCTTCGAATTTCTTTTGTTGCAAATAATCCTTCGAGAGCAAAATTCCTTTTGGTGTCACCTGCGCATCGCCTTCTGCCACCTTCGCCATCCACTCTCTAAACGAAAGCAAAAGGCGCGGAGAGAACTGACCTTCTTCGTAGATAAGATGCTCGGCGTCGGCATCAACAATCAAAGTCTTGCGCTGAGTAGCGAGCAGTTTGAAGAGCGCACCAGTTTCGATTGGAGGACTAATAGTGTCTTTCATGCCTTGCACAAAAAGCACTGGCACGTTAGTAATTTGATTTGCGGTCTCGGGCAACTTCTTGGTGAACATCAAGAATTTCATCGACTCGACCACAGTGAATCTCTGACGGCGCGTCTCGACATTGGCTAGATGTTTTCTGAGCGTCTTATCTTTCGTCACTCGTTTGAAAACGGCATTGACTGCCATTCCCTTATGTCTTGATCGCAACACCGTCATGTCGAGAATCTGATACATCGCGATTTTCTTCATGCCGTTGACTTTCCAGGTCGGCGCCGAGCAGACAATCCCGTCGATAGACCCGGGGAAGCGTGCTGCAAGCATCATGGCAAACAATCCACCGGTCGACTCGCCCAGTACAAAGACCGGAATGCCGCCGTTTTCTTTCTTAATTTCCTGTGCGGTGTTGCTCACCTGCTCGATGGTGCGGTTGAAATCTAATGTTTCTTGCTTGCCATCGACTACGGAGTTAGCGAAGCCCGTGACTTCCACTGCGCGGACCAAAACGCCATGCGGCGCCATCTGGTCGGTCAACGCCTTGTAGGCGCTTGCGTTCTGGGTGAGCCCCGGAATGCAAATGACGGCGGCTGTGACTTTTGGCGCTGCGGGCAAAGTTTGTCCCACAGGTACAGCTTTTATGCTCAATGCGGCTTGCTCGCCCTGCGCAAAGACTGGGGCGCTCATAGTAAAGAGTAGGGAAACCAAGCAAGAAACGGCGATCTTATGCATTACACAGCTCTTTGAAGGTCGTCTGGTGGTACTCAAAATGAGGAAAATCCCCTCTCATTAATCTTCTTCCCCTGCAATGTCCTGAATAACCTCTATTAAAATTTCGAATTGAAGTCCCATTTTAGCCGAAACACCATAATAATTCATGTTGTCAATCATGCCTTTCGTCTGGGCTCTTTTTTGAATCCTGAGTTGAGGGCTCAGCTTTCGCTTCGATATAGTTTGAGTCGATGCGCTGGCGAAATTGTTCCAGAATTTCTGGTTTTGAATGATTTTTCTTTGCAAGTTGAGTTAAGCACTCTTTTTGCGCTCTGACTAAAGCTAGTTCAATTTCGATTCGTTCAATTTTGTCTTCGCTATTTTGGCTATCGTCCAAGAGTAAGACTAACTCTTCTAATTCGGCTCTCTTCTGGTCTAAAACAATGATTTTTTCCTTGCTTTCCTTCCTGCTCAACTGTCCGGTTTTTCCAGCTTCCTTTAGCTTCTTTTTCTCTTTCTCTAATTTTTCAATTTCTTGCTGTAGCTGAATAGCTTTTGATACGTTATTCGCTGTGACTTTCATCCACCGAACAAGCGGTTCTATAGTCAAACCCTGCACCAGAAGCGTAAATAACGCTACACCAAAAGTTGTAACTACAAGCATCTCACGCTGTGGAAAATTAGCTGGCAAACTAAGCGCCATTGCCATGCACAAAGACCCTCTGAGCCCACCCCAGAGGAGCAAATGTCGCCATCTCATTGGAATTGGATTTTGCTTGTCTTGGGCGAACGTGCTCAATGAATAAATCACAATGGCTCTTGCAATTAAAATCGCAACGATGCCAACTAAAATGAAAGGAGCGTATTTAACCAGGAGCGTATATTTGATTTGCATTCCTATTAAAAGAAATACCAATGATTCTGCAATGAATGCTGCATACTCCCAAAAAGCATCCACCGCCAATCGAGTGGTTGCAGACATACTCTTTCGGCTGCCAAAATTACCCATAGTAAAACCAGCCACCAAGACTGCTATCACAGATGATACCGACAATTGTTCGGCTAAAATATAGGAACCGTAGGCAACCAGGACGGTAAGTGTTGTTTCAAGAAGATGGTCATCAAAATATTCAGTTAGCTTTGAAGCCAAAAAACCAACCAAGGTTCCAACTAAAAAGCCACCAAATGTGATTAAAACAAAATCCAATCCAATTTTTGTCCAAGATAAATCACCACCGACAATGATTGATGCCAAAAGCACTCGAAAGAGAGCCACAGCGGTTCCGTCATTGAGCAAGCTTTCGCCTTCAAGAATTGTATGAAGTCTGCGATCAACTTTTAGTCTTTTAAAGATTGCCAAAACCGATATTGGATCGGTAGCTGAAATCATGGCACCAAAAAGTAACCCCACCTTGAGATCAATTCCTGTTGCGTAGTGAAGTATCATTCCGACTACGGCTGTTGAAATCAAAACGCCCACTGTAGCTAGAAGAGCTACAGGTCGCAGGCTGGCTTTAAGCCATTCTATATTGAGATTCCAAGACGCTTCAAAAAGAAGTGCAGGCAAGAAGATGAGAAGAATCAACTCTGGCGTCATTGTCACTACTGGCAAGCAGTGAAAAATGCCAATGAACAAGCCGACTATGACGAGTGCAATAGAATAAGGTAGCTTTATCCATTTAGTGACGATCGCGACAGCTGAAGCCAGAAACAGCATAGTGAAAAGCAGATAGAAATTTAGATTCGATGCATCTTCCACTAATCGGTCCCCTTTGGCAGGCAGTCTTTACCGTGGCACAAGTATATAATAGGTCGGAGCAACTTATTTCGAGTGAAAGAAATTGTCCAGCGTATCGAGACTATCAAGTGCATTCTTTTCGATATTAGCCTTAACTGTCACTGTGAAAATGTCTCCTGCATATGCAGGCGATAAACTTTTCACCGGAGCTGGCGGAAGCGCTTTTATGGAGGAAACTTTCTCAACTCCTGAAGTCGAGCAAACAGCCGCGAAGTATTTGTACGGGGCATATGCAAGTATTTATCACGCTAAGTACACCCAAGCCGAACAATGGATAAGTATGGGGCAATACAAGTCAGCAGCGGAAGTCCTCAGGTCTAGAGAAGATGCCAACTATTTGCTTACTTTGCTCAATGCCGAGGCGAAAAGGCAAAAACATGCGCAGGTATTAAAAACATCTTGCGAATTTCAAATATTGAATGCGGTTATGCAGTCTCAAGAAGTCGAATTGGAAATGTTAAAGCGAGTCGCGTTAAACAATCCAAATTACTCATCGATTGCGGCGTTAAAATCCAGAATCAAAGCAATTGAATTAGAGTTGTCGATTGACCCCTGGGAAGTGCCTCCAGATGTGGTGCAAAGTGGTGGCAAGAAAAATGACTTGACCAAGTGGAGAGTCGACAAGTTTCCTCTTAAAGTTTTCATCCCGACCGATGCTGCTTGCGCAAAAATAAAAGGATACAAGACTGGCGATGCTCAGTTGCTGCGCTCGGCTTTTGATGCCTGGCAGAAACTGAGTGGTGGCAGAACAAAGTTTGTATATCAACTACAGCCTGCCAAGGCCGATATCACTTGCGTTTGGGTTAGTGAACAGAAACAATTAGGAGTTGAAAATGCCCTTGGTGTCTGCTGGCATTCTACCGACGAGAAAAATTATATTCGCTGGGCAGAAATAAAAATATTGACAGTTTCCGACGTTATGTTTGGGCATTCCGGCGCTGATAATCAGTATCGCAATAAGACTCTGATCGATACTTGCCTTCATGAGATCGGTCATAGTCTAGGTTTGAATCACAGTACCAGCGATAATGACATTATGACTTATCACGGTCAAGCAGAGCCTTTGGGTGCGCCTACTACTCGCGATGTATCGACTTTGAATACTCTTTATACCACCGACGTGAATGAGATGATTACCGCTACTCTGGAATCCATCGGCAGAGACAAATACGACGCGGCGACTGAAGCGCTGAACAAAATCATGACCAAAATTCCAAAAGATAAGCAGACGCGCGATACCGTATGTCTCTTGCATACGAAGATGGCAAAGCTCATGATGACTAAAGATGAATACTCATCCGCAATCAAACATCTTACTAAAGCAAAATCCTTATTGACTGGTGATGAACCAAAGCATATCCGAGATCTGATTTTCAAAAGTATGATGTTCTGCTACCTCAAGACTGGCAACATAAAGGCAGCCGAAGATTTAGAAAAACATTGCGAGACTTTATCTAAACCTGTTAAGAACAGCGCTTCTTTCCTAGACCAGTATGGAATAAAGCCCGATGCAATTCCATACTATGAAAAGGCATTCGCCGATTCTCCAGGCGACGTGGCAATTCGCGAAAAATTTTGCTATTTGCTAATAACTTTGGCAAAAGACGAACTGAAAGAAAATCATGACGAAGAAGCGGTTGCAATGCTTCTCAAAGCAAAGGCGATGCTTGTAAAAGGAATGGCTGAGAAGTCCATTCGAGACGTGATCGGAGCGCTGCACCAGACCTATACATATGAACAACGCTTCCGCGAGGCAGATAACGTGTGGCAAGGCTTGGACGATATTTTACTTAAAGTTGAAAGCAAGCCCTACATTCCAAACACTCCCGAACAAGATGTCGCAAAGTTGGTTGCAGCAGGAAAGGATAATCGACCTTCTGACTGGAAAAAACCTGGTAGCGACAAAGTTTGGTATCAAATAATCAAACAAGCTTACGAAAAGTATGTGAAGTCACTCAGGCAATGTGCCGCCATAAAACAAATAAAAAATGAATGGAGTTGGGCAATGCTCTTTGTCGTCAAAGCCAAAAAATATGACAGACCTGACTCTAAAGACCCCATGGCTGAAATGTATTCGCTAAGGCGCAAATTGATTAACCTCACGAGTGAAGACGCAGTTGTTTCAATCGAATTGGGACTGCCGTTCAAGGCACCTGGAGAGTGAGTTTCTTCCCGTCAATCCAACCGGTTTACGTTGCGATGAAAGCGAGTCACTACCTCAGGATCTGGAAAAATCCTGACTTTGGCTTCGTCTTTGCCAGCGTATTCAATCTGGTTGAGCAAGTAGCGAATACTCTCTAATCGAGCCAGTTTTTTATTATTCGATTTGACAATAATCCACGGGCTAAAAGAAGTATGTGTCTTGCTGAACATAAGCTCTTTAAAATGAGTATAGTCGTTCCACAAGTCTTGAGCTTTCTCGTCAATTGGACTCAGCTTCCACTGTTTAAGCGGATTGATACGTCTTGAGGCGAAGCGTTTAAGCTGCTCTTCTTTAGAAATTGAAAACCAAAATTTGACGATAAGGATTCCATCTTCGTAAAGCATGTGCTCGTATTCGGGAACCTGTTGCAAGAAGCGATCGTATTCTTTATCTGAGCAAAACTTGTTGACGGGCTCGACAACCGCGCGATTGTACCAACTACGATCGAAGAAGACTATTTCACCAGCGTTTGGCAGTTGCTTACTATAGCGCTGAAAATACCACTGACCCTTTTCTTCTTCGCTAGGTTTTGGCAGTGCCACCACGCGAATGTGTCTTGGATTGAGGTGCTCGGTAAATCGGCGAATTGTGCCGCCTTTGCCAGCAGCGTCTCGTCCTTCAAAAATAATGGCGATGCGCTTACCTTTTTCTTGCACCCAACGTTGAAGTTTTACTAGTTCGATTTGCAATGCCACAAGCTCTTCTTCGTATTTGAGTGTGCCTATTACATCACCCAGCTTCACGCGGCGGGAGCGTAACAGCTCGGTTAGCCCACGGTTGGTGTTTACTCTGGCTAAGTCGTCGTGGCTGAGCGGATTTTCAGCGTCTTTAATAGAGACTTTCTTAAATGCCGGAAGCTTTCCTCCCCCATAAGTTTGGTTTTCTGCCAAATTATGAGCCACGGTCTGCTCAAGAGTGGACATCTCAACCAGCATGGCAGACTCATTCTGGTCTTGCTCTTCGGGCTTGCTTTTGTCACCGTTTCGAGAACCTGTTTTCTTTTGTTGCATTTCATACCGCCGCGTATTATTAGCCTATTGAACTAATAAAGCAGACTGTAATGCGGCAAACATGCTTCTAAATGGCGATTCAGGCTCCGCCAAAAGGATGATTTCTAAAAAAGAATCTGAACCTCACGACCCCAGCGAGATTTGTACTCTTTATTGAAACTGTCAGTCATGTCAACACCTATGATTACACAGTCGTGAAAATTTAAATACTGAAGAGTTGGATGATTTAAAAGACCATTCAAGTTTTCTTGCGTAAAATCGCTTTTGACAAATTCGAGATGAGTCAGGTTCTTAGCTTTGCAGATATCGGCGATTGTTTTCTTGCTAATCTTTCTCATGTTGTACATGTTGAGGCTGTGCAACATTTTGTTTTGCGCAAGATCGGCGAAATGCTCGCCTTCGAATACGGTATTACTAAAAGTCAAAGTCGTAAAATTGTTGTTGCTGGTAATCGCTTTGAACTGATCTATATTTAGCTTTGTATTTAAAATATGTAGAGATTTTACTGTGGTGGCAGCAAGTGATTTAAGTGATTCGACTTCTAACACTGGTGGCTCTTCTATAGAAAGCGTCTTAAGTTCAGGAAAATTCTTAAGCACCAAAGACAAATCGCCTCGAATCGTCATTTTGTCTAGAGAAAGCGTGAGCAATTTGTCCAATTTACCTAAGTGCTTAAGGCAATTCACGGTCATTTTGCTTCCGCGCAAATGAATGAAGATAATATTTTCAAGATTTTTAAATTGGGCTATTCCTGCATCAGTGAGATTCTCTGAGCCAATCTCTATAGATATGAAATTGCGCAAGTCGGACATTGGCTTTATACCTGCATCTGTCAATGCATCAGAATATAAAGAAACTGAACGCAGTTTTTTCATTTCAGCTAGATAATGCGTATTCGCATCACTGACTCTGGTCAATTCGAGCGACAACAACTCAACGCCCGAATCAACAATATACTGGAAGCCGCTGCCGTCAATCGGTGTTCCATCCATGCAAAGTCTTGCAAAACGTCTTCCCTTCAAAACTTTCATGTCATCATCGGTTACGTCTGGAATGGCTCTCAGCCTGATGTCTCTAGATTGATCTCCGTCTGGATAGAAAAGATTCACAGCAACTTTCTTGTCACCAAAAAATTGATCGTCTACACCGTGCAGAGGATTCTTCGACACTCTGGTTTCGGGTATGGGCCTGCGCGAGTAAATATCTTTGATGACGAAGCCAATTCCAAGCACAACCAATGATCCAACACAAATGGAAGACACAGCAATCGCTCTTCTCTTTTTCAGCTCTCTAAGCTCTGCTTCAGGATCGTGAGTGGGCGCAGAAGGCTCTTTTGGGTTGAGCACTTCTTGCTGAATAGATTCAAGTCGGCTCAACACATCGCTTGCATTCTGAGGGCGATTTGCAGGATCTTTGGCGAGACAGTCTTTTATCAGTGCCACCAATTGCGGTGGATAGTCACCAAATTCTGAAAGTGATGGTGCCTCAGCGTTTTTGTGCAACGCAAGTGTCTCTATAACAGAATCGCCCTTGAGTGGCGGATTTCCGGTGAGCATTTCGAATAGCATGCAGCCAAAGCTATAGATATCAGAAACTACCTGCGCGTCTTCTCCTTTAATTTGCTCAGGACTCATGTAAAGCGGACTGCCAACGATGACACCAGCTTCGGTGAGGTCGCCTTTTCTTGTATCTAAGCTTGCCACGCCAAAATCCAAGAGTTTGGTGAAAATAGTATCGTTATTAGTGTCTAGCAAAAGAACGTTGGCTGGCTTCAAATCGCGATGGATAATACCGTTTTTATGCGCGTATGAAAGTGCACCGCAAATTTGAATTGCAATTTCAAGTGACGATTCTAAGTCAAGTGCGCCACCATCATTGATTTGCGAAGCGAGGTCGTGACCCTCTAGATATTCCATCACCATGTATGGTGCCCCGTCTTGTGTCTGACCGAAATTATCGATACGACAAATGTGCGGGTGATTTAATTTGCCTGCGGCAATGGCTTCGCGTTGAAGCCTTGCGGCAGTGGTTCCATCTGAATTGTGCTGGAGTACTTTGACGGCGACGGTCTTACTTAAAATCGGGTCAATGGCCTTATAAACCGTGCCGACACCGCCTGAACCGATTGTATCGATTATTTGGTAGCGGTCTGCGAGTTTTTCTGGCTGGGATTTTGTGTCCATATCAAGACTTTATGCTTTTCCACTCAGGCTCTTCGCCCGTGCGAAGAAACTTATCGAATTGTTCTTGGGCTTTTGGAAAGACGACTTTTTTACCGGGTGAGGATATTCCAGCCCTAGCTAATACCAACTTTCCTTTGTCGCTCTTCGCATCGAATGTATAGTTCGAAAGTGAATTCATACCGTATCCTCTCAGTATAAATTCGATACTGCCCGTTGGCAGGAATTCAACAGAAAAAATTCGGTTGTTTTCAAAATATTCATGTAGGTGTTCTATTTTCCAGCCGAGTTCGTCTGGTTGGGGCTTCAAAAAGCTCTTTGATTCGCCCACGTTCAACAAGCCTGATACGTCCAGAAATAGTTTGTACGAGTTAGCCGATGTCTCTACTATGAAGTGATCTTCGACAGGCGGATTTTTGTATTTCTGTCCAGCAGGAACAGGATTGAAGAAGACAAACAAGCTCCTATCCTCTAGCATTCTAATACAGTAAATTAATTCGCTTTCTGTGTATTTCTTGATTTTTTCGATATCCCAACTCTTAGCAAGCTCTCCAGTCGAACTTGCTTTTGCCTTCTCCAGTTTTTCCCGATCAACGATAGTCAAATTACTTATCCTCAAACCTGTTTCTGAGCCAATTTTGTTCTTTCATATATTCCGTTAACGTTGGAAAAGATCGCTCCAGTATATCGTCGAGCTCAACGCACCTGCTGCCACCATAAGTGATGGCATATAAATCAGCCAAAGTTTGCTCAAATCCAACTGAATTTTTAAGATTATTACGCGACAATGATTCAAAGGCTTTTTCTGCGAAAGCAACTTCAAAGGGTTCTAATTGGTTGGTTGCTAACTTCTTAAAAAGTTCCACCAAAGAAGCTTTGTCAGAATCGAAAAATTGCTTTACTAGATGCCATTTGTAATACTCACCAAGTTGTTACCCGCTTCGTGCCTTAAAATTCCTTCTGCCAAATGAAATTTCGCACTTTCAACAAGAGCGTTAGATTGAGAATCGACATATTTTAAAGGAACCACAGAGACGGTTTTGACTTTATCTGTTCCAATTTTCAAGGTTACTCCCGGCAAGTGTTTGCACAAAATATCCCCTGCGTCAGGAAGTTCAGCAGACATTTTTGCTTCTTTCTTAAAGATACTTTCTAGTGTCTCTGGAAAAATGAATTTGTGTTCGCGAATATAAAGAGCGATTAAATCATCAAATGGCAACTCGAACACCGCCTTTCTGCATCGCATATGGTGCTCGGTGTTTTCCGCAACTTTATCGACCATCTTTGAGGTCATTATTTCTCGGGCGACATTTTCTTCACGTTCGCGCAATTGTTTTGGGGTTAGAGGCTTGTCCCTAATTTCTCTCCAGATCTTTCTAATGCTTTCGCCTATGCCGTCACCGCCCTTGCCGTCCATCGCCATCATCAAGAACTGTTCGTCAAAGGGGACGCCGGCAGGAGCCAGAACTCGCCTGGGTCCGGTTTGAACCAGCTCAAAAACCGACTCTTCCACAAGCTTGTGAAACTCAGGCGAGGTCACAAACTCTTTGGCGACGCTGAGCACAGAGCGAATACGCTCGACACCCAATTGCCCCGCGCGGTCGCGCGCAGATGACACCAACACCTGCAAGATGTTGTCGACCGCTTTCTCGTTTGCGATTTCGTTCTTCAGTCCCTTCGAGAATAAATGAGGGAACTCAATAGCCGCATCGACACTCAAGAAGTCAAACATCGCATTGCCGATGACACGACCCTGATCGCGCTTCGACATGTGCGAATATCGGTCCGAAGCCTGACTCAACTTTTCGCCAAGATGCGGGACTTCATTGTAGAGCCACGAGCCAACGGCGCACCCTGCGGTTAAGACCAATTCCAGGTCGTGTCCGATGTCGCACGCCTTGAGCATCATCATCACTGCGGTGCCGTCGGTCACGCCTGTCCAGCCTGCCCGGGCAAGCGCTTTGACATTTTCTTTGGCTTCGTTCAACCCTTCGCCAATGCCGATGAATTTCTCGCGCTCGTCCTCGACAAATTGACTTAGCGCCTGCTCGTCGGTCAGGAAATCGACCGCTCTACTAGCGGCGTTTCCTGCAAAGTCAGCAAGTCGCTCGGGGTAGAAAGTATTGGTGCCCGCAGGCGTGATGTCTGGTGAGGAATCGATAATGGTCGCCGAAAGACTAAATGTGGGCGTGATAGCTGGCAGCTTGTCGCAAGCCGCATCTGAAGTCTGGGGCAACAACTCTTTGGCTCGAAGGGAGCGCGCCAGGTCCTGCGCCAACTGATTCATGTCGGACTTTTCCTGTCCGGCGGGCAGAGTGCGGGCGAAACGTTTGAGCTCGACCACAGGCTCGAGTGCGGGGTTATTGGTCGCCTCCATTTCTAGTGCCTTAAGCTCGATGAACGAAGGCGGGGCGTCGGAGGTGGCAAGCGCACGGACCCTGCCGTCGGCTTCTAAATCGACCAGCATCAAAGGCTCGTAATCGACCTTTGAGCCGGAGGTTAGAGCTTTCAATGAAGTGTCAGAAAGAGTGATGTCGTCCTTGTGAGCGGCTTCGTGGGCTTGATCCTGTTCGGTCCGAGTGGAAATAAGCGCATCAACGCTTGTGTTTTCAAGGCTTTGCGTGCGCTCGAAAGATTCCAACTTGCGATTGAGTTTTTGCTCGTCGTGGGACATATATTGATTATTCCCAGCAGGACATGTCGCAGGGGAGGAGCTTGAAAAAAATTGTCTTAGAAGAACACTTTTCCGATCCTGGGTTTTCGATAGTTATGATCAACTCAATGTTTACAGTGAATGATGGCTAAGCCTTCAGAAATTATTTGCAAGCATTTTATAATCACCAGATCTGGTGCCTATTCCAACGATCCGCTTTTAGGCTCTCTTTCTGAGCTAGTCGAAGACAGCGCATTGAAGATTTCTATTAATTAGCTTTGCTGGTATACAGAATCATGTCTACTAAATTTTTGATGTATCTATCGCGTGGCATTTCAAGATAATGTTTGGCGCAAAGAATTTCCTGAGACATTATGTATGCGTTTAATGAGCCTACGAAAATGCGGGCTATTGCCTCAGGATCCTGAAAGTGCCATTTTTCTTCGTTGGAAAAGTATGATGTAATTTTTGCCATCGCCGGCATGATAACTCTTTGCGAGTAAAGATGAGCCAAATCTGGAAATCTTCCTGATTCGCCGACCAGTAATCTAAAAAAGGAAATGTATTCCCAGTCGTCCATTCTTTTTAGGAAGTTTTGGGCAAACTTAGTCAGAAACGCTGGCGGATCGAGCTCATATAAGGAATCGGTATAAGAAGTAGTAACCCATCTTAAAAAGACCGACTCTACAAGGCAACTGAATAAATGATTTTTGTCTTTGAAGTGAGTATATATAGTAGGTTTCGACACCCCTGCCTCGGCAGCTATTTTGTCCACACTGGCGCCGTCAAAACCATGGGCTAGAAAAATTTTCAGCCCGCCTTGCAGAATTTTGTCGCGCTTGCTTAGACGTTCATTTGAATCTTTCTCAAGTTCAATGACTTTACTTGTTTTGTTGTTTTTGAGATCGAGACTCTTTTTCATAAAAAACGCCATTAAACTAATCGGTAAAGCTTACTACTTAGTTTATGCCCTGAATCTAATATAGCTAACCAGGTTTGACTCACGGGTAGATTAAATCCTCTTGACAATTGAAACTAAACCGTTTAGTTTAGTTGGAGCAAGTTTTTTATTGGCTTTACTAAATTGAATGCAATTCGAACGTGCGGATTTACGCAAAAGTCTTGCGCGTTCTAACTGAACCTTTGCGCGCTCTGCCATAGGAGTGGACTATAGATTTCAGCATACTTAAATGCATTGCCGCACTCGAACGCACTCTTCTCTTACTCACTCTACTTCCATAAATAAGGAACATCATCCATGCAAAATAGCATTCAAACCAAAGTGGAATTCAAACTCGGTGAAGTGATGGTAGCTTTTGGAATTTTGAGTGCTGAAGAGCTTCAGCGCGGATTGAAGCTATCTTCGATAACTGGTTTACCTTTAGGTAAGACTCTTATTTTTCTGGAATACATTCACGAGCAGCTACTGCGAGACCTTGTAGAAGCTCAATCTATGCTGCGCGACAACGTTGTAAGCGTGGAAGAAGTGAGATCGGCAATTAATGTGGTCAAGATAAGCAATCTTCGTTTTGGAGAAGCACTGTTTCACCTTGGAATTAAACCAACTGGCGCTTCTTCTAGACTAGGAGAACTTTTGAGTGAAGCAAATAAGATAAATAGCAAACAACTAAAAATTGGACTACAGGTCGCAGACCACTCGGGTCTTCCACTTGGTCAGGTGCTTGTTATGCTCAATGTCATCTCGGACGATTGTCTTAGAGTCACTCTTGCTTTGCAGCGTCAACTTCGCACAGGCGAAATTGTAATGCACACTGCAACAAGCAAAATAAAATCCATGCGTCAGGCTGATATAACTTCTGCGCACCTTCCTTGCGCACCGCAGGCAACACCATCAAGCGAATCGAGACCTAAGACATTGCTTGGAGATTTATTAGTGCAGGCTGAAATAATTAGTCAGCTAGATCTGTCTCGAGCTTTAATCAATCATAGAAAAAGCGGAAATCCAATCGGGCAGCATTTAATAGAAGCTTCGGTAATATCCTCAGAGTTACTTGGACTTGCGCTTCGTCTGCAAATTCTTATCTCTCATGACAAAGTAACAGAAGCTGAAGCCATCAAAATTCTCAAAGAAATCCAGTGTCACGCTACCCAGACAAATAGTATTAAATTTGGTGACGATGACTCTACCGATTTTAGTTTTCAAGATTTCCTACGTACCAGTAATTATCTTACCTGGAAC
Organism: Candidatus Melainabacteria bacterium; assembly: GCA_016699165.1. Taxonomy (GTDB): domain Bacteria; phylum Cyanobacteriota; class Vampirovibrionia; order Obscuribacterales; family Obscuribacteraceae; genus Aved-18. Next base: position 329,960 of record CP064963.1, read on the forward strand.
AAAAAGAAAGAAGTCGTAAAAAGACTTCTTCAAATGCCCACTCTTCTTTGCTCAGTCTTGAGAACACTAAATGTGATGCCTGGCCAGAGTGTTGAACAAGCAACACTGATTGAGGATGCATTTAAGAACGATTGTTTGCTTCGAAGCATCTTGTTTGAAACTCATCGGGTTGAGCGTACTTTTGTAGAATCCGCTTTCGTTTACTACACATTAATGAAAAACGAAAAAATGGGATTCAACGAAGCGATCATGAATTTTGTGATCAAATCGAAAGGTTTGGAACTAGCTCATTGCCTTACTGCGTAAAAGTGTTGATACCAATCGGAAATTATTGATTCTATGGAAACGCAAGCAAGACAACCTGAAGCAGTAGAGCCGCAAACGCAAGATTTTACTCCACCAGAGAAAATCTCAGACCAGAGCGCCTATAAATTCTCGGTTGATGTTTGGCAAGATACAAAATCTCCGTTATCGATTGCTACTGCAGTCATTCCAGAGCGAACAAGTAAATTTTTGCCTGAGCTGATTCTGACTAATTCCAGTATTGCAGATCGTGACATTGATCGAAGCGATGCCGGAGCCAGACTAACTGAGATCATTAATACAAATAAGCAAAAACACGATACTCGAAGTGGTATCACTTTAGACCAGCGCACGGCCTTAGATATACAACGATTTATTCGAAACGAATTAAGATCTGGCTCAAGCCCTGAGTCTTTAGCTAAGCTATTGAAAAATGTGCCTGGTCCCTGGACTGTGCAATTGGCAAAGGACGCAAAAGGCCTCGACCAATTTGTAGTCGCCAAAGCTGATGCCAAAGGTGTAATGCGCGAATTTGCATTGATTCGAACAGGAGATGTATCTGTTGGTGATAACAAACCTGAGACTTTATTGCAGACTGGCGCTCGTTTAGCAGAACGCTTTGATGTCTTACGCGAAAATCCTGTTTTACTAAAGTCATACATAAAAGGAATCGCCGACTTTGCAAAGAGACTTCCTGAAGGCGATGCGCGCAACCAATTCATTAGAGGCATCAATGAAAGATTGCAAGCTAATCCTCAAACCAAACACCTTGAAATTCAGATTCAAAAAGATAACACAGGTAAAGATGCAAGTTTGGCTCTTGTCGATAAGAGCAACTCTGGAGTGTTGGGCGAGCAAAATAAGGTCGAAAAGCCTTTGGTTGCAGCTTCAAAAGAATCGGAAGATGCGCTTAGACGTTTGTTTGCTTCGCGGCAAGCTGTTATAGCTAGAGAGCGCCCAGCCGATATCGAAAAATTTAGTGCCCAGTTGATAGAGAGAATAAAGACTTACGATGCTAAACAGCCTCAATCTGTTCTGCCTGAATTTATTGCTTTTGCCAAAAACATCAATGGTCAGGACTTTGCTAAGTTGAGCAAAGCCTTTAATCTCGCTCTACAGGCTGAAGCTAGACTTAATCCCGAAATAGACCTAAAAGATTTGGCTCTTCGATTTAATACAGGGCTTAAAGAATTCGGAAAATATTCAGTTCAAACAGTGCGTCTTCAAGATGGACAATCTGCAATTGTGCTCAAAAGTGGTGAGCGATTAATAGCGGGATTACCTCAAAATGTAATCGATGCATCGAGACAAACTCAAAAAACAGCGCGAGATTACAGTCAATTTATAGAGTCATTGAAGTCTATAGGAGCAGACCCCAAAAAACCAATATCGCTTGGAGAACCTTTTGCAAAGCTAGCTAAACATATTGATCTCAACAAATTTCCCCAGTTAGGCGATGTACTTAGAGAAGCACTTACCAGGTCATTGCAGCAAGGTATAAAAATAAATCCCAATGCAGATCCAAAAGAAATGGTGGCGGCGTTTAACAAATCACTAGAAGCGCAAGGAATTAAAGATTTAAGAATAGATCTTAAGAATGGCAAAATCGAGCTTACTCAAGTAAAAGATAAACAGGAAAAAGTCATTGCCCAAATAGACTCGCGCGAGTTTATGCCACCAGAAAAACTTTTTGCTCAGTCTGTGAAAGATGCTAAATCTGATGCTCAACGAATAATTGCCTTGCAAGACGCAATCCGCACTATAAGAGCAACGGAAGCAGGTCGAAATTTAAAGCCAGAAGAAATAGTGAATCAGCTGAATCAAGCACTTAAAGTCGAAAAAAATAGATGGTATATCACTCAGGTTTGATTCTAAAAGCCAACAAATTCAACTGCACAAGAAAGATGGCAATCAAGAAAAGTTAGTAGGCAAAATAAATATCACAGATTTGGCTAAAAATCCGGCTCAAGAAACGATGCCGGAATTAGCAGCTCGAATTGCTACACCAATGTCCGTGATGACCCCAAAAGAATATCAAGAATACTGGAATCAAGTGGTATCAGATTTGGCGAAAATGCCCAAAGAGTTTCAGGAAGACTTTGTCAAAGCTCTAAATTCTGAATTTGCCAAACGTCCTGACACTCAGGCATTGTCGGTCCAGTTCAATCAAAATAAAGATGGACTGAAATTGGTATCAACTGTAGAGGGAAATACTGCCAATTTAGCAGAAGCAAAATTTTCAGATGTAAGTGCGCGCACTCAGTTACAGAAGTCTGATGAATTGTTGAAAAAAACTTTCCCCGAGCGGACATTGGCACAACTAGATTCCCCAAGAAAAAGAGAGTTGGCTCTTCAACTAGTAACTTCAAAAGATCCCAGAGAACAACTAGTTGCTGCAAGAGAACTGGCTGCACTGAATGTCAAAAATATTAAGTTCATAGATGATGGTGGAAAAGAACGGAATCTGACTATTTCTGTTAAAGGAATTGGAAAATCAGGATCATATGTTCATGTTTTTGGAAACGACGATAATGGAGTTTCACGTATCGTACTGAGAGGGATTAGTGGTCTCGACGGCTCTATCAGGCAAGAAATAGGAAGAAACGGAAAACCGGCAGATTTTTACGGTGATATCTGGAAGAACAGAGTCGGACAAAAATCATATTTGACAGGTGCACAAGATAAACTTTTAGCTAGTGTTAAGATACCAGGTAATCCACAAGAGTCGCATTTAAAATTTAATTTGCCGCTAATAGCTCCGGCAGAAATTCCTCGACACAGAGAAGTAACTGTTGTTAGACCGACAGTTCAAGGAGTACCATTTGACGTTGACCGTGCAGTAAAGGGGCTCAGCGATGCTGGTGTAGGCAATTTAGATGGACTGGGCAAAGACAAATATTCTTTTGAATCTGTAAAGAGACAGTTGCAAGAATATTCGAAAGAACAGCTCGAGCAGATCAAGCAAGCTTTTAAACAGAAACACAATTTGGATTTGGAAAAGGCTTTAACGCATACGTTTTCTGGTCCGCAACTAGTAGAACTGCAACAACTGCTAAAAGGAAATTATGACAGTGTGACTGTTGTGATGACAGCTCTAGCTAACTTGAACCAAACATTTTTTAACTACCAATTGATGAAAGTCTTGCGTGACACTTTTGCTCACAAAACCAGTGAAGAAATTCTTCAAATGGATGCTCAATTCAAAGAACGTAATGGTGGCAAATCCATGTTCGATGTATTGAAAGAGCAAGTGAAAGGCGATCCAGTCAATAAAGAATTTTTGGATACCTATTTCAAGGGAGTCGATAAGCGCCAAGATACAGACATAGTCAAACTAGCCAAAATTGCTATAGACTCTGGCGACATCGAATTATTCAAAGAGGCATTTCGTAATTCATCGCCTGATGCAAGAAAACTGTTCAAATCTACTTATCCAAACGATCTGACTTCGATAACATTTGGTTCCAGAGATAACTTTAGAATTGCAAATGAAATACTGGATAAAGGTGAAGTAAGTGTAGCCACAGAAATCTACTTACAAAGCGGGATTTTGTCTTCTACTCAGCGCGGGGTCGATTCCGCCATCGACAAAATGACATTAGAACAGAGAAAAAGCTATTTTGCAGGAAAAGCTTTTGAACAAAAGAGCCCTGAGGAAATAGCCAAGTTAACTGGAGCGGATAAAGAAAACTGGCTATATTACAAATCAATCAAAGAGCAGATGAAAGATGCTCCACTTACCTATACAGCCTGGAAGGTTGCGCGTTGGGAGGATCGAATCAAGTATGGAAAAGAAGGTTCTTTAGTAACCAAGTTACTAGAGCACCAGGGCAATATCTATAACAGTTTTGCCGATACTATAATTAGTACCAGTATCGATAACATGTCAGAAACTGACTTTAAACGTGCTCAGGATCCTTTGTTGGGCAAAGAATTCAGACAACAGGTTGAACAAGCGCTTCGCGTAGTGGGCAAAAGCTCGGATGCAATTGCTCAAATAATGAAAGCGTATGATTCTAAAATCGGACTCTCGAAAATAGAGCCTTGGACAATAGATCCAAAAGTCACGTTTGAAAATTCAACCTCACGCTCGACACTTGAGGCGATTGATCAAAAGCGCGGTTATTTCATGCCAGATCGCGCTGGCATTCTTGAAGCAATATTGAAAATGTCTAAATCAGAACAGGCTCAATTCTTGCAAAAGGAACCGCCAAGCAAATTTAGAACTGAGTTATTGAATGTGATTAATACCACCTGGTCGCTTACCGACGAAGATAGAAAATCCGCTTTGAGAATACTTTCGCGCCTAGATGAAACTAAAGAACTCAAAGCAGATGTACTTGATGAAATAACCATTCTTGCTGCTAAAGGTGCCAAGACAAGTGAATTTGTAAAAGTACTCGAAAAGGCGTTCCAAGATCCAGAACTCCTAGCTCGTATTAACAAAAATGATGCTCTTCGCCAGGAGTATGTGAATCTCTTGCGATACAGCGTTCCTTATGAAGATTATTTCAAATATATCGAGCCTTACTTAAATACAGGCAAGCTTGATTTCAAAACAAAGTCTACTCTATTCGATAACTTTTTCTGGTCGCATGACGATGTGCAAGGAATTTTAGATGCAGTAAAAGGCGCAACCAAACAAGACCGAGCCGATATACTTAAAAACGCAGATTCAATTTTGCCATTCTTAACTGACGAGCAAAGAAAACTAGTAGTAAAAGTAGCGAAGCAAGATGGTGAAATTAAACCAGAAGACAAACTGCGCGCAGCTATACTGACAGGTAAAGCCGACCTTGTAAGACAAACCGCTGAGGCAATGAAACCCGAGGAGCGTATACTCGCTCGCAGTGCCTATGAAAAAGAATTCGGGACCCAGTTATTGACCGATCTGATTCGTGTTGGCAAATTCGATGCTCAGATGGCAACACGTTTGTTTGAGCGTCCTAAATCTACAGAGCAAAGATTTATTGATGTACAAGATGAGTTCTCTGCTCGCATGGGAGGATTTTCTGAGTGGTTCGTCAATCTGTACGATGGGTCCGGTTCTCAAGCCTACAACAGAATGAATGAAGTGGTTGAAGCGCTAAGCAAAGCCAAATTATTGAATACAGATCTAACTGAAGAAGAACAAAAGCGATTATTTGATGGAGTTCGAAATGTTCTGGAGAACTGGCGTCAATCTAGAAACGCCGGAGCAGAGGTAGCGGCAGATTTAGTTATAATGGCAGGCGCCATAATATTATCGCTACCAAGCGGTGGTGCCAGTTTGTCAGCACTTGCAGCCACATCTGTTGGACGAGCCATAATCAAAACATTACTAAAGAACGGTGCCACCAGATTAGCTACAGAAGCTGCAATTGCAGCAGCATTAAGACCTGGTATCAAAGAACTAATCATGCAGGAAGACTACGATCTCTTCAGTAAAGAGGGGGGCGCTGATGCTGTAATTGGTGCTCTTAGTCTGTTGCTAATGAAAGTAGGCCCGCAAGAACTTGCAAAAGTAACTGGATTATTTTCAAAGCCTGCAAATGCACTCTCACAAGAATTTGGTCAAGCCGCAGTCAGAACCGGTGATAAAATTGCCGAAGAATTTATACGACGCGCAGGTTTGATTTCCGAGCGAGCTATCGCAGACTTAAGCCAGCGTTCTCTTCCTGCAGTGATTAAAGCTAGCGAAAAGGTTTTCGAGCAAGAGGTTCGCCAATTTCTAATTAAATCGCTGGTGGATGGTGGAACACTCAGCGCTAAAGAATTAGCTGAAAAATTGGCATCTAATCCAGCTTTTAGAAAACTAGTCGAAGACCAGATCAACGCAAAGATCTCGCACTTTGGTAAAGAAGCCATACTAAAAGGTATCCCGATAGAAAAATTCACAGCAAAATACTTGTCTGATCCAAGGTTTATTCGTGAGCTAGAAACTATTGTGGAAAGCGGGTTGAAAGAAGCTCTCAAGGATTTAAGCAAATTATCTCTGATTGGTCAAAGACAACTTTTACAGACTTCTACCGGCGCGCTTACAGGCGGATTCGACGGATTCGCTCGCGGAATCACGCAGTGGGATCCGAGTTTGTCACCCGAGGAGAATATTCATAACATATTGCTCCAAACAAGTACTGCAACCGTATTAGGTGGCGTATTTACTACAGTCATTTCGGCACCTGGCAATATTTATAAAGCAGCAAGAACTGGCGATAAAATGCCATTAAGGCAGATACCGTTTAACAAAGTAGAACCTGAAACTCAGAAATTAATACCAGAAAGAGAATTATCTACTCCAGATAGATTCGAAATTCTAAGAAGGAGCTTGGACGCCAAACAAGCACGAAGAGTCGAGTCAGTCAAAGCGAATCTCACTGCAGAACAAGCAAACGTCTTAAGCAAAGAACATATAGATATTTTGGCGCAAAACTATAGCAAAGTGCCAAAAGACATTATTACTAAGATCAGCCCAGACGATTTACTCACAATAGTAAAGGCTACTGAAAAGCTTCAAAGGAACTGGTTCTTCCTGCAAGTGATTACACTGCTGCACTTATAAAATATCCTAAACTCGGCTCCTGGATTTTAGAGCATGCATCTGTTTTAAAGACCGAACAACTATATTCGGTGCTTCGAAATTGGGAAAAACTCACCGACGCTCAAAGAGCTCTTTCGCCAGATCAACTTATGGTTGAAATTAGAAAGTTGTATCCAAAAGCCGAAATCCCAGGTCCTCAGCGTCGCCTAAGACTGGAAGGCGACAGAATCATAAACGAAGAAGTTCCGCTTGTTCCAAATTTTAGTTCAAAGAAACTTGGAGACACAGATAAATCGCAGGAAGTCTCTTTTGTAGAGCACAAAATAAGATTTAAAGGTGATGAGGGTACTGGCAGATTCCAACTCACAAGTTAAATAAAAGTGATGGCGGACCAATTAAACTCCATATAATCGTAAATTCCGTTGAGGATTTCAAAAATGTTTATTCGGTTCTTTTTCCTCATTTGGCAAAAGACGCAGAGTTGGATAATCTTCTATTAGGATGGAAGTCTATAGATCCAAGATTTGCCATCTATGGTGAAGACTGGGCAGATATGATTGTAAGAAGACGATTGGATGCCCAAAAGGATTTGAAGCCATTTGAGCAATTGTCAGAGGAATCAATAAGAAACGGATTCATATTTCCCAATGGTATTAAACAAGGTGGCAAAGGCTTTACTATTTATCTTAAAGAAGGACAAGATTTTAGAGCAATCGTTGATAAAATCGACCAAATTTTAGTGAAAAGTGGAGCTGAACTTAGAAGTTCAATTCCAGCAGAACATGCAAGTGTGGATCTAGTTGTTGGTGCCTCCAAAAGAATAGGCATTGCAAGACAACAATGGCGCCTTGGTCAATTTGGACCAAATAAGATTAATAAAGGCGCAGTGTTAGAGGACGAAGTAGTTACAGCAATTAAGCGTCGCTATAATATTGCCTCAGATGTTTCGTTGACTGATGACATACTTAGAAAATTCGAGAGTGAAGTTGGAATCCTTCCCGATTCGTTAGTCTACTCGCAAGACGGTAGGCAGCTATTGCTGAAGCTAAATAGAAGAGATTTTAAGGAGATCAGAGAAGTCAGTTCAGGAAATTGGGTTTATGTAGATGAGTCTAAAGCATTCAGTGAATATGGTTTAGTTGATAGACCAGCTCTTTATGCACTCTATAGAAAGCTCAATTTAGAGCCATCAGATTTCATTGAAACGACCACACAACCACCAGCAATACCGTTAAGAGGTAGAGTTGACGGAGTCACAAAATATACACATTCTCAATCACGTGTTTATAAACCAGAGTTTGAAACTCCCACACCAGAGAAATTAGCCCAATACAGACACCGCTATGCAGCCTTGCAAGAGGCTAGTCTTGAGTCACTATTTCGCAGTTTGGATGTTCCATTTGAACAAGTAGGCGAATTGTCCGCGTCATTGAGAAGTCATCACGTAAAGGTAGTTGATTTTCGAAATCAGTTGAGAGCATTCGAAGAGAAACTTAAGAGTGAAGGAAACTTTCCTCCAAAAGTTTCAAGCAAAGAGTTTTTGAACTCCAAGCTCTGAAAGACGAATACATCCTGTCCAGAGCTCATATGGCTGAACAAGCTTTGCAGTTCAATAGTATTAGAAGAAGCACAGAAAAACAGTTGTTGACTGCTTTTGAAGCATGGGCAAATGAGCGTGGAGGTATTCCGCCTCTTCATATGCTTGTTTTCAAAGGCGTGAGAGAAAGGAATGTAAAGGTGACTACCGAAGGCTGGTATAGATTCGGTACAGGGAAAATGGCTTTTAATGAAAATAATTTTTTTGAATAACCCTGGTCGATATGGTCGTTATGCAGACTTAGCCAAGCTGGCTGTCCATGAGCATGTACATTTTGAGCAAGACGCTTTGGTCGTTCGATACGCGTTGAAATCGACGCGACGAGAGTTAGGGATTCAAAATGCCGATGAATTAAGTGGTGCGAAATTAGAGGAACTACTAGCCAAAGCTAACAAAAAATATGCTGATTTGATGGGATATCCAATGAATAGAGATTGGCTGGAACATGTTTTTCGTTACGATAAGAAACTAGGAGACATTTCTCAGGCGCAGGAATCTCACGCTATTCTTGTAGCTAAAGAAAGTAAGACTTATCGCAGAGTCCATAAAGACTTCGACATTTGGATGAATTCGGCAAGAGAAGTCGATTCGCGCTTAAATCATTTTTCTAATTCAAAACACTATCAGCTTGACATTAATGTGCTGCTCAAAGAATTGGTGGATGGCACCGAAAATGTTGATGCTGCAACTTTTGCCAAAAGAATTTTTGGTGATGCTCCAATACGCAGGAGATACTAACAGCTGCCAAAAGGTTTAAGGAGCGAGGTGAGACTATATACAATGTGGTGGATGATCCAAAGATTCCTTACGAGCAACTCAGAACTATTTTGGTAGACCGATTTGAAAATCGTCTGGCTTACTTGAATGACGAAATCAAGTATTCCTGGGAACGATACTCACGACACCTATTTGAACTTGAAGCAACAGGACTGGAACATCAAGTCACTGTTTATACCAAGCTTAAGGAGCAGGAAGAGATAAAAAGGGTTCTGGGACGCACTTAGATCCACCCCTTTAAAGAGTATATTTACTTGAATCGCTTGATATGCTGGCTGCCGTCGCGCCAAAAATAAATTGTTTGCATGCCACTGATGAACACCTCGTAGTGAGTTCAGCCAGCGCTCATGATTCGATTGAGAAACTCTCGATAGTTAATTCGTCGTTGTTGAATATCGACAATAGCTGATTTAACGGCACCGTCATCGAATTCTCTTGCTACGCGATTGCCTATCAGATCGACGATGTATCGCTTTGTGCCGACTGCTTTTAGTTTTTGCAGCACTTCGAGGAACGTGATATTTCCTGCAAGAGAACGGTCTGTGTATTCTCTGATGATAGAATTATTCACTCTATTATCTCCTTATGCCAGGCGGTCTTTGCCGCGTGTTGTAATGTTCCAGTCGTTTGCATCTAGAAGCAGACGTATAATTTTCATCAAGTCGATTTTTTGCTTGGCAGTGAGTGAGCTGAAAAAGGCAATTACTTGGCTTCAGGTAGGCTATGAATTCGCTTTGGAGTCACGCCGGGGTAGAATCAGATCCTGCGCAACTGTAGTTCAAAGTATGTATTCAAATGGCACCCAAACTCTGGAGAGACAACCAAACCGAACGGCGCGGTGTATGCCGCGAACCAGGAGTGTAATTATATACCTTATTCGATATATTCAGCCTCGATATATACCTAATAAGATATTTTTTCTTGCCAATTATACCTTATACGGTATAATGCAAATATGAATAACAGTCTATCACTTAAGGTCTTAGTCGACCAATTGGCTAATTTTCGAAAAGAGCAGTCTCTGACCCAGGCTGAACTAGCCTCACTCTTGAATCTGCCTCAAAGCTATGTGGCGAAAATTGAAAGCGGAAAAACAGATTTGAGAACCACAAAGCTAATTGAGATTGCGCGAGTGTTGGGACTTGAAGTCATGTTGATTCCCAAAGATCATTTATATCTCGTCAATCAAGTTCTAACAGAGGACGACATAGAGCTTGAAAAACAACAGAAGCGTACATCGATGTACGAGCCGGATGAACTTGAAGATGAATAAGCCAGTTTCCATCGTGCGCAGGAAAAATCGTCCAAAGGTTCTCAATGTATACATTAGTGATGTATTGGCTGGAAGGCTAACTTGGATAGAGGGAGATCATCACTCGTTCGAACCGGATTTTAATTACGATTGGATTCATGGTCATCCTATCTTGTCTCTTTCAATGAAAGGACCGGATGGTGATATAGATCATTCAGAAATTCAAAACTCGAACTCAACTGCCACCATTCTTTTCGAACCTACTTCCCGAGGGACACTTGAGAGGCTACCTTGCAGCTCGGGCGGGAGTAAAACCGCAAAGAGAATTTGCGTTATTGGATGCATTAAAAGACGATCTTCCAGGAGCGTTGCAATTAATGCATGCTGATGAAGTTTCAGTAAAAAGAAGTTCGAGTCTAAGCCCGCGCGATTCTAAAAAGTCAGACGCAGATGAAGTTATGCACTTTTCACTTGCAGGCGTGCAACTTAAATTTTCAGCGATACAAGAAGCCGTAGGTAAATTGACTATACCAGCACACGGAGTAGGCGGATCTTATATAGTCAAACTTCCTTCGCTTAGGTACAAAAATGTTCCAGAAAATGAATTTGTGATGATGGAGTTAGCGAGACGTGTGGGGATTGAAACTGCAGATGTAGAGTTGAGAGAAACCTCATCCATTAAAAAACTTCCCGAAGACATTCCAGAAAATTTCGGTCAAAGTCTTGTTATAAAAAGATTTGATCGAGATGGTGACAAGCGCATTCATATCGAAGACTTTGCGCAAATATTTAAAATCTATCCAAGAGACAAGTACAAAAAAGTTAGTTATGGTGGCATAGCCAATGTGCTCTTCAGAGAAGGAGGCAACGAGCAGCTAGTCGAATTTATAAGGCGGCTCACTTTCTCAATTCTTATAGGCAATGCTGACATGCATTTGAAGAACTGGTCAGTCATCTATCGAGAGCCGCAAAAAGCAACTCTGTCTCCTGCTTATGATTTTGTCTCAACAATCTTGTACTTGCCTGATTACAAGCTGGGATTAAGTCTTGGTGGGGAAAAGGACATGCACAAAATTGAAGAAGCTAACTTCAGAAGCATGGCCGCAAAGATGCTCTTGCCGGAGAAGTTAGTGGTGGCAACAATGCGTGAAATGAAAGAAAGATTTATGGAAGAGTGGGCAAAGTCCAAGAAAGAACGATTGCTAAGCAGTGAGCTGATTAAAACAATCGACGATCATTTAAGAAGAGTGCAAATTTAGGCGAAATGCCACCCAAACTCTGGAGAAATAACCACTTACTGAACGACGCGGTGTTTTCAACATCGATGGCGGTGTTCGTCTGGTGACGGTAGGCGGATGCGGTCGAATCTGTGTGAAAAATGCCTTGCGTGTGACCAGTTTGGCAGAGAAGGATAATTTATGCCGGGCACCCTGAGGTGGTGTTAAGTGAACTGGGACGCAATTGCAGTGTTATGTGTTTGTAGGCATTCTGAGATATCGATATGACTGAAACGGTAATCGATCAACCAGAGTAATTCAGACTTTGCAAGAGGGAATCCCTAGTAGGACATTTTGCCGAAGCCGAAGAGGCTTTTTTACAAAGCTGCGAGTTTATTGAAAGTGCCAGATACTTCAAGTAAAATTATGTTGGAGTTTCATGCACAAAGCGGATTTAACATGCGGAGTTGTTAAATAACTTGCTGACCAAAATGGCGCGAAGAGTTTAAAACGGCGCTCGAATAGGCAAGAACGCGGGTCTGCGACATTGAAGCGTTACAAAGTTTTATGGTTTACGGCAGATGCAGCAAAGGTCGAAAGACATGACGTGATGCATTGAATTGTTTTGAATCTGCCCTGAGAATTTGCGAATATCATTTGGATCGGATGATGTGAAGACACGTCTTAGCACGAAGTTGTATGTTGGGAATTTTCATGCGCACAGGCGATGAGATAAATCGGAGAGAAATTTTAGCCTCATGGAACAAAGTGCATGGGTTCTTCTTGATGCCACCAGATTTTGGCGCTTAAAAATTGCATCTGTTACATGATGTCCGAATTTGATTTAAACAAACTCAAATCTACCGTTGAAAGGCTTTTCGGCCTGCAAGTGTTTTTAGGTGATGTGTTCACTCCTGATTTGATGCGCGATTATTATGAATCAGATACGAGTCTGGAAGGGAGCGCGGCCGGATGGATGGATTTCGTAACAGGATTACAGACAAAATCGGATGATATTGCTGCTGAGTTCTGTGCGGTAGTAGGCGGCGAGCCTATTTTACAATTTGCTTAAATACGCAGGTCCTAACATTTATGCTGATAGAAATCCCAAAAACACAGATGAAAATGGGCAGCAGAAAATGTAGACGATATCGCCTGCATGTTTAACGCCGGCTTTATAAACTAAAACGTGAAGATGCTTTGTTATTGATACTAAGAGTAGATAATGGGTATGTTTTTTTGTATCTCACACTCAGCTGTGAAGCGCGAGAGCTGTAAGGGTTGTTGAGTTTAGGAGTCTCTATGATGTGGAAGTTGTTGTAAATGTAATGCATCCTGCATTTAATTCAAAAATCCAGGGTTGTCTCAAAAAGGTTCCTATCGTGGGGACAGAGCTCCATAAAATTGCTTTAGAAGAACACTTCTCGGTCCTGCCTTCTGAAAATATCTGGAGTCTGTTCGCGGCTCCGTTCGATCCTTCAGTGTATTTGCATATAGAGTCGTTGCTTCCAGGAGTTTAACGAAAGCGCCTGGCTGCAATGGATAGTTTCGAGATAAAATAATAGCTGCCCCTTCGCAGACAGCGCCTGAGTCCAGCGCGATCTGATAGTAAGCGCGCCCAGTATCTTGCAAGTCAAAGCAATGAGTTTCTAGTACAGCAATAAGTCTTCACCCAGATCGCTACCGAGGCTTTGCTTGTCTTGCGCTGCATTGAGATCCAAAGCAGCGACTGAAGAACTTGAAGCGGATGCATCGAGGAATACAAATTCGTTGGTGCTTTCTGGTGAATGGATACTACCAATGGTAATTCCATCTTGAGGCTTCTGGTAGGCTATATGCATTCAAATGCCCGCAAAACTCTGGAGAAATAATCATAGCGAACGACGCGGTGTATTCAACATCGATGGCGGTGTTCGTCTGGTGACAGTATGGATGCGCTCAGATCTGTATGAAAAAATGCATACGTGTGACAGCTGTGGCAGAGAAGGCATAATCTATGCGGGGCACCCTGAGGTGGTGCTTAAGTGGACCGGGACGCAATTGTTGTGCTGGATGTGTTTATAGGCATTTTGAGAAATCGACATGGCTGAAACTGCAATCGACCAAATCATAGAAATACTAGACTTTGCAAAGCGTGAATCGTTTGCTGGGCATTTTGCCGAAGCCGAAGAGCTTTTCGCTAAAGCTTCGAGTTTATTGAAAGGTGCAGATGCTTCAGGCAAAATTATGTTCGAGTTTCATGCACAGCGCGGATTTAACTATGAGTTGTTAAACGACGACCAAATGGCTTGCGCAGAGTTTAAAGCGGCGCTCCAAATAAGCGAGAACGCGGAATGCGACATTGAAGCGTTGACAGAAGTTTTTATGGTTTACGGCAGATGCAGCAAAAGGTCGAAAGACTATGACAATGCATTGAAGTGTTTTGAATCTGCCTTGAGAATATATGAATATCATTGTGGATCGGATGATGTGAAGACGCGCCTTGCACGAAGTTCTATGTTGGGAATTTTCATGCGCACAGGCGATGAGATGAATCGAGAGAAATTTAGCCGCATGGAACAAAGTGCAACGGGTTCTTCTTTGATGCCACCAGATTTGGCGCTTCAAAAATTGCATTCGCTAGGCATGATGTCCGAATTTGATTTAAACAAACTCAAATCTACCGTTGAAAGACTTTTCGGCTCCGAAGTGTTTTTAGGTGAGGTGTCTACCCTTGATTTGATGCGCGATTATTATGAATCAGATGAGTTTGGGAGCGAGCGTGCGGTCAAAGATGGATGGATTTCGTGCAGTCAGGATTACAGGACAAAATCGGATGATATTGTTGCTGAGTTCTGTGCGGTAGTAGGCGGCGAGCCTATTCTACAATTTATTAAATACGCAGGTCCTAACATATATGTCGATAGAAATCCTAAAACACAGATGAAATGGGCAGCAGAAAATGTAGACGATATCGCTCGCATGTTTAACAGCCGGCTTTATAAGCTTAAACGTGAAGAGCGTTTTCATGCCGTTGATACCGGAGATGATATCGGTATATTTTTGCTTCTGACACCAGCTCTGAAGCGCGAGTTGTATAGAGTGGTTGAGTTTAGGAGCCTTGGTGAGGCGCAGGTGTTGTGAAATATCATGATTATTTTTGACTCGGCAATTTTTCGGAAGGTATTTTATCCAATTCTTTTTTCGCCTTAATAGCCTGATCCCAATAAGCCTTGTAGTACTCGGATTTTTCTTTTAAATCTATGGTTTTGCCACGAACCTTAAGCCAGTACGAATCAAAAATCGTTGCCGACATATCGTCGGGATGCGTGAAGCCAAGTCTCTGCATGTCTTTCTTTAATGCTCCGCCTTTCCACAAACACCAGTTGTTACGCATCCAGGTGCCAAATCCGTGATGGTAGTGAATCATCTCTTCTTTGTCGATAATATGTATGTCATGCTTTGCTGCTGGTGGCAAAATATCGTCGAGTTCTTTTAGTGCGTCGTCAAAACTTACCGGAATGTAAATGCCAGATGGAGATGTGCTGTCCTTGTGAAGTTTAATTCCTTTCAAGTGCATGCTCATCAACTCTCCACGCATAATCGGATGATTCCAATTCTTGTCCATTACCGTAGTGCGATTTTGCGAATACGGTCGTGCAAAAACATATTTTGGCTCAACTACAATTTTTCCCTGGGGATCGATAAATCCATATCTCCAGCCTTTCTTGACCAGAGCTCGTAAGCAGGAGAATGATTCAACTTCGTTGTAAATCGCTTGAATTTTTATGGTGCCTGTTTTATCGATAAAGCCCCAAGTATTATCATAACCTTGTATTGCACACAGCCCTTGCGAGAAGCTTGAAGTCTTGATGTATGTTGGCTTAATGACCACCTTTCCGGTAGTGTCTATAAAACCAAATAAGGTGCTTTTTCTTACTGATGCAAGTCCATCCGAAAAAGGCTGCACTTCCAAATAGTCTTGCGAAATTACTTGTTTGCCTGAAAGATCAATGAATCCCCATCTCGCGCCCGTTCTCACCGCGGCTATAGAATCGGTAAAACTATAAACCTCGTCAAATTTAGGCGATACCCGGTTACCACTTTTGTCGATGAAAAACCATTCGAAATCGAGCCTTACAGCGGCGCGCCCTTGCGAGAAATTCAATGCCAAATCATACTTTGGCTCGATGACTGTCTTTCCGCTTTTATCCAGAAAACCCCATTTAGAGTTAGACGAAGTCAAGGATCTAAAGGAAGCTAATCCTTCGCTAAACTCGTTGCATTCATCACAATTATCCTTGGTAAAAACTATTTTTCCTGAGTGGTCGATGTATCCAATCTTTTGTGATTTGCTAAGAACTGATGCCAGTCCTTCAGAGAATTTGCGGCATTTTAAAAATTGGGCGGGAATAACTTTTTTGCCTGAAATATTCATATATCCGTACTCGAACGGACTGTAACCCGGCTTAAACATTTCAGCTGGATTTGTTTTGGCATCAGACTCAAACACGGTCAAGCCTTCGCTGAAGTCGGTGAGCTGAAGCCCAGAAACGTCAGCAACTTGCTTTCCGTTCTCATCGAGCAAGTACACAAACATTTGCTCACCCCTATTTGGAGGTTTGCTCAAATCGATCTTTGATTCAAGTAACTGAAGCATTTCTGCTTCTTCTTTTGTGTTTTCTTCGCTTGAAAAGGCTGGTAGAAAACTGATGACCAATGAAAGAAGCAGTGGATAAAGTTTGCGCACTGAGTTAACCCTCGTATGATTTATCGACTATCAATGGTGAAGTCTCATGAGGTACTCCGCGGCTTCAACTTTTTATATTGTACCCGTTGAGATGCCTACAAAAAATCCAGGGTTTTCCCTAGACTTGCATTTGTCACGACCTGAAAGAATCGAATAAGTTATGCAGACTAAAATCAACTTAGATAATTTACTACTGGCTTACTTACGACGAGGGCGGGGACTATAAGTCTGGTAGGATTTTCATAGAGTGAATAACAAACGAATCATGATTTTCAAATTGATCCAGTTTTCATTCTTATTTGTCGCAGCTCAAATTTTCATAGCAGCATGCAATAACTCCTCGGACTCACTTTCAGATAGCCGACAAGTTGATATCAATGCATTTAGAGAAACGACTGGTGACGCTAAGTTTATTCAGTTCGACAAACTTAGAAGAGATCCTACCGGAACGGTATGCAGTTGGAAAGGTCATCCGCATTTTATAAGCGAGAACAAGATTTTCAGCTTGGATATAAGCAAACTCCGCGGCGAACGAGTTAATTTGCCCGCCAAACTTAATCCCATTTTTCTTTTGCAGATGTCTCAAGATAACAAACTAATTGGAATATCAAGCAAGGCATCAGGACCAACTATGTTTATCGAAGACGGTGCCAACTGGAAGGAAATTCCGTTACCTGTCAAACGAAATAGCGATACTTATGGAATTAAAATTGCATCCAAGAAAAATATGGCATGCTTTCTCAATACAAACTTTGTATATTTCTGGGACGGCATAAAATGGATGAAAAGACCTTTTACTCTGAAAAATCATTTCAAAGAACCTGGTAAGGTTTTGATTGGTGATGGGAATTCGATTTATACCTGCGGTAGCGGTGGTGATTGGGGCGGTGGACTGGGAAGGTTCGATACCACCACTGGTGCTTTTGAAGAGATTATGAAAGGCGAACATGGTTTTATTCATGATATGGCATTTGATAATTCTGGAAAGCTTTGGTTCGTTGAGTCAATGGCGCACATGGATTTCCTTTGCGGGAATCTTTATTCATTAGAAGGCAGAACGCCAAAATTACATTGCGGAGTTTCCAATTGGGGAGCGGAGCAAGATAGTTCTTTGGGCATTTTGAAGAAGCCTATTCAAGTAAACTTTTCTTCTGATCCACTTACATTTGACTCCTTGAATATTTGCAAAGACGGTTCGGTTCTGATTGGAACAAACCTTCAAGGCGTATTTCAATATAAGAATGGCAAGTCAAAACGTCTGACTCCAGAGTGGAGTACGAGATCAGATATTTCAAGTGCCATGCTATTGAACGATACCCAAGTATGTTTTTCTGCGTTTCCTCAGGGCGTGGCAGTGGTTGAGACTAAATAATGAAAGGCTGTTACTTTTCGGAAGCTCCACTAACCTTTTTCGCTTTATTACTATCCCTGCTAAGTTCATTCAGTTGTGTGACTACGGACCGGAAAGGTTTTCCTTTGGTGTAATAGTTTTTACAGTAATTCTCAAAAATCATAAAACCTCCTACTTCAATCAAAATGCAGATTAGCCCACATGCAAGGACGATTAAAGTTATGGATGTTCTTTTACTTATAGTCATGTTCAGTTATTTAGGACTCGGCAATTTTTTCGAAGGTATCTTATCCAATTCCCTTTTTGTCAAATTTTTCGCCTGATTCCAAAATTCTTTGTAGTGATCAGATTCTGCTTTTAAATCTATTGGTTTGCCATGAACCTTAAGCCAGTATGAATCGAATATTGTTCCCGACATATCGTCTGGATGAGTGAATCCGCGTTTCTGCATGTCTTGAGATAAAGCTCCCCCTTTCCACAAGCCCCAGTTGTTGCGCAACCAAGTTCCAAAACCGTGATGGTAATTGATCATTTCAGCTTGCTGAATAACCTGTATGTCATGTTTTGCTGCTGGTGGCAAAATTTCGTCGAGTTCTTTAAGCGCATCCTCGAAACTAACCGGGATATAGACTCCAGAGAAAGATTTGCTATCTTTATGAATTTTGATGTCCTTCAAATGCATGCCCATTAACATTCCGCGCGCGATTGGATGATTCCAGTTTTTGTCTGTCACAACTGCACGATTATCGGAATATGGGCGAGCAAAGACAAACTGCGGTTTGACTACATAATTACCTTGCAAATCTACATATCCATACTCAAATCCTTTTTTTACTAAAGCACGAGAACACGAAAATGAGTTAGCATCATCAAAGGCTGGTTCAATAATAACCTTGCCTGATTTGTCAATGAAACCCCAAGAATCGGAAGCGTTTTTAACTGCAGCAAGTCCTTGCGTGAAAGGAAAAGTGTCCTTAAATTGTGGCTCGATTACAGTCTTTCCTGCTCTGTCTATAAATCCAACCAAGTTGCCGACTCGCACAGACGCAAGTCCTTCGGAAAATTTCTGTGCATCATCGAACGTTTGCGGAATTACTAGTTTTCCAGAAGGATCTATATATCCCCACTTCGATTGAGTTCGCACCGCTGCTAGTGACTCAGAAAAACTGATGGCTTTATCGTAAATATCTCCAAATTGCTTGCCATTTTTATCAATGAAAAACCATTTGTCATCGAGCTTTACTGCGGCTCGTCCATGCGAAAATTCCTTTACTAATTCATACTTTGCGTCAATGACAGTTTTGCCGGTCTTATCTATAAATCCCCACTTGCCAAGTATAATTTTTTCCTGTTCATCTTTGCTTTTCTCAATTTTGGCAGGATTGAAAGCTGCCAGTCCATCGCTGAATTCACCGCATATACACCAGTTTTCTAGCGTAAAGACTTTCTTTCCGGTACGATCGATATAGCTAAACTTATTCGACTTATCAAGGCACCACGCTAGCCCTTCAGAAAAATTGCCACATTGATTGAATTGCGCAGGAATAACTTTTTTGCTAGTAACATCAATGAATCCACTTTCAGTCTGACCGAAGGTCGGAATAAACACGCCACCAGCATTGATTTTTACATCGACGCTGAACGTTGCTAAGCCTTCGCTGAAATTTTTTAATTGAAGTCCGGTTACGTCAGCAACTTGCTTTCCGTTCTCATCCAGCAAGTACACAAACATTTGCTCTCCCCTGTTTGGAGGTTTGCTCATATCGATCTTTGATTCAAGTAACTGAAGCATTTCTGCTTCTTTCTTTTCATCAACTTCGTTTGAGTATGCTGGAAGAATACCTACAATCAAAGAAATTAGAAGGGGATAGAGTTTGCGCACTAAGTTAATCCTCGTATGATTTATCACGAATTTCTTCTTCGTTTTCTGGTTCTATCATAGCTAACTCGCTTTATGAGCGAAGTTTGCATGAGCAGCCATAAACCAAACATCGAAGAGTGCTAACGGTAAGTATATCAACCTTCTTTTCATGCTTTTCAAACGGAAGAACACCCAGACAGAAAGAATTGGCGTGAAGTATAACAAGATTAGTGTGATTGAAACTGAACCAACGACAATTGAATACAGTACCATCTGCAAAAATTTTGGACATTTCGCTGTCCCGCTCATGCACAATGCAAAAGACACACAAAAAGTAAGCAATAATGGATATGAAAGCCAAGGCCTTTTCCAAACAGGCCAAAGCGCAATAGTTAATATGGTGATTTTGGTTAAGACTACAATCAAAAAAATAGTGGTAAATGTGTCCATCTTTTTTTGCGCCCCAGGAAGTAGGTGCTCTGTAATATTAGCGGGTCTTTTATACATAGGGATATGGGACCACAAACAGTTAATTAAGTGTTTCGATGTGGCTGCATTGAGCGCGACCCTGGAAGAGCCAACTGAAACTTGCTAAGATTGCTTGAAATGGCACCTGAGCTTAAAAGCAAAATTGACACAAAGCTTCGTGGTGTTTTCGACATCACGAGCGCGATCACTTCATTGAGTCTGCTTCTCATGCTCATTGGAATTCTATCCTCGTGCACTGAGCCAAATCCTTTCAATTCTGAAATTCGTCGGAATAATTTTTCGGTAGATTACATAGACTTGCCCGGACCCAAAAGCATCATTCCGGGTAAACTCTGTCGCTGGAGAAACCAAGACTGTCTAATACGTTGGAATCAGATTTTTCAAGTCGATGCTAAAAATCTCAAGGTGAACTTGCTGCCATTGCCGGAAGAACTCAAGCCTATTGTGCGTCTTGATATTTCTCAGGATAAGCGTTTGATAGGAGTTTTGAGCAGAAACTCAGAAGATATTTTTTTTATAGAAGATGGAGCCGGTTGGAAGAAGATTCCGCTGCCAGTCAATGTCGATCAGGACGAAGGATCGGCAATAGTTCTATCAGCTAAAGGCGATAAGGCGGTCTTCAAGCACATAGAGAATTGTTATTATTGGGACGGGAAAAAGTGGTTGGATAAGTCCTACCCAGTCAATAAAGATAGATTTGGTGCGCACAAAATATTGATTGGTGATGACGAGCTTTATTTGGCCACCAATTTTGGCTTGCACGGTGGAGCGCTTGCAAAACTGGATCTCCATACCAGTAAGTATGAATGGATAATCGACGATGCTGTAGCTAATATTGATTTCAATAGTTTAGGCAAACTTTGGTGCTCGTCAATGGGTACCTTTGAAGGTCTTTCGTCACTAGAAAAAAACATTCTTGTAGAGCAGTGCGGTATCAACTATTGTGCAAGCACGGGAGTCGGGATTACCAGGACAAAAAAATCAATAAATTGGCCGCTTGAGGCTGCCTATTTTCCGGCGATGACTATCTGCGAAGACGATTCCATTTTGCTTGGCACACCACCTCAAGGAATTTTCAAGTACAAAGATCATAAGGCTATAAAACTAGCTTCTGCTTGGAATAAAGACTATGACTTGGTTAGCATATTGCAGTTGGAAAATGGCAAGATTGCTTTTACGGCTGATGGTGAAGGGCTAGGAGTGATCAAAGAGAATTGCTTGCCCCGCTCAGTCTTGATCAAACGAAATTAGGATTGCTTTGAGTGATCCGAGATCCCCATCCTCAATCTTATCAGTAAATCTTCCAACTCTTCCCGAGCGCTTGGCTCATCAGGCAAGCTGCTACGTTCGCTCTCTGACTTGAGCAGTTCCAGGAGACGCTCGAATTCGAGGCGATACATCGCCAGCTCGTCGCGACCTATTTCCTGTTTCTCTTTCGTTGTCCGCTTCAAATGAATAAGTGGGTCGATGTAAGGCAGGGCGAAGCCTTTGTTGAGAGTTTCGAGATTGGCTTCAATTGTGCCTGTGCGCATCAAATAAATGCCGGTGAGGAGCACGCGAAAAACATAGAGCAAAGGTTTCGCTAAAAGCGTCTCGCTCTTTTCGAATAGGCGCCATTGATTTTCGGCAAAACCAGAATAGTGGTGCACGTGGTGGCGTGTGATGCAACGAGTGCCGATGTCCAGCAGTTCTTCGTGCGCTTTGCTTGTATGAATAATTAGCGGCGAATACAATTGCTCCATGACATAACCGTTGTTCTTGAGCATTAGACCAAAGAACTTTTTGATATCGTGAGTGACAAGATCAAGCTCGATGGTCTTGTCTTGGCGTGCAATCTCGACTGTTTCGTCCTCGACCGAAAAGCCAATCACTTTAGTGACAGGCAAGACATGCGCTCCTCGAAGGTCCCAATCGGAATCTGGCGAAGGAAAGCCATAAAGATGCGCGCCACTGATGGTGGCAAATATAAGCGGATATTTGTGCGATGATACCGCGTCGTAAAGTTCTGTTGGATAGTTCATTGAGGCTGTGGCGGAACGATATTTGGATTGATTTCGCGTGCGATTGCGGGCTGGTTAATATTGTCTGTAGGTATAATTTTGTTCGAAAATCTCAAAAATAGCATTGTTTAGTCCTAAGAGGCGTCGAAAAGTATTAATTAGTATCATTTAGTACTGTTTAGTGCCAGTTAAATGGATTCTGGTAGGTTTAGCCAGTCTCCAATCGTTGACTTGCTCCCGAGTCATCTCGCCGTTTCGAATTGATTGAAGTAAAAGACGCACCAGATGCAGCTCTTCATACATTGCCATTTTCCTAAGCCGGTTCTACGTCTTCTCTCTTAACTACTATCAACGCTTTGGTATCAGCGCCATCGCAAAATTCTATTAGAAAATCCTGAGGTCGCATCGACATAATTGTGCCGGTTTCGCCTTTGCGTAGCGTGACTTTGCCACGAAGACCGTTATCGATGTCTACTAGGTCCCTCTTGAGCTTTACTACATCGTGAATATCAAGCATCTTTGTTATGCCCAACGCCAATATATTGAGGTGAAGTTATCTAATATAGCAGGACAGCCTAGTATCTCTCGCATGATGCCTTCGTGATCTTCAATAGCCCAACCTTCTTCGAGTAATGAATCTGGGAAGGGAGGCTCTAAATGCGATTTAGATTCATCAGTCAAAAAAGCAAACATCTCTTTGAATTTTTCTCCTTCAGGTGTCAAAGTTATGTGTCCAAGCATTTCTGGAAAACTTACACCTAAGAACTCGATATTACCGACTAACTCTGAATTGTGAAAGAGTTTCATCATTTTCTTCATCTGTCGGTCTCCAAAAAACGCGCTGGAATGGTGCCATTAATCCCGCAAGATACCAGCTTTTTCATTTGATTTGATACCACGCCTCGAGCACTTTTTCCACTAACGCCGGATTCTTCATTAGACCCCTGTGTGTCCCTTCGGGTTCGGTAATAAATAAGTCGAATTTTCCACCGCGTTGTTCGATAGATTTTTTCATTTCCCAGCCCGCAATTCTAGGGGTTGGAAGAAATTCATCCCTGTCGCCATAGTAAGCAAAAAAGTGTTTGTTGCTATATGTGGTCGCATTGGTAGATGCCAGAATAGGGCGCATGTACGGCGGCGGATTATCATTGGGATACGTGCCAGAATTCAAAAGAAACGAGTTGAAGTAGTTGTTGAATTTGTCATAGCAAGCAATGGCAGGCATGTATGTAGCGCCGCGGCTGAAGCCATGCAATAGATTGTTATTGCGCTTTAGTGCGGGATACTTTTTAAGTAGCTCATTTAAGCGAAGCGAAATACTTTTGTAAGCAGCATCAGGTTGCATGTATGTTTCGTTGCCAAGCCACCATTGCACGGATACAATGGCAAATTTCTTTTGCTGAGCATATTTATACCAATCGAAAATTTCTGCCTCTGCAAGTCCATGCGAGCCATGCATTGTGACTAGAATTGGTACTGAGTTTTTTGGTAGGTTTGCGATTTCTGGTGGGATGAACTCTGCAAATTTCGCTCTAGCATTTTTGTCTTCACTAACAGTCACTCCTGGCCAATTCAGGCATTGCTTGTGAGGTTGTGCTAAAGCGCTGTTTTGAAGGAAGAGGCAAAAGCCAAAAAGAAAAGCGAATTTGAAAATACTCTTTAAACAAAGATGAAGATTCATTTTTTTCGTCCCTCATTGTAATCGTTTTTTCTTTCTTCAGAAATATAGAAAGTAACTCCTGGCAAATGCTCATTACGAATTTATTCAGGAGGCACCGCATATGGTGCACGACGTGATCTGCAACCTTATCGACCATTTTAGCCTTTCCGACTGATTCATCCAGTTCACGAAGTTCACTAGTTCTCGCTACCCGACCACTTGAATGTCGCTGGGTATGGTTGAACTGCAAACTTAATTTCTTTTGGCACGGTGGGATCGACAGAGCGCGCTTTTTGTATGTTCGATTCAACTTGCATCGGCTTGCCCAGCTGATAGAAGAGCGACGCTTTGCCGACGTAGAACTGAGCGCGATTAGGTTCGAGGCTGATTGCTGTATCGTAGTCTCGGAATGAATCGGTTGGGCGCATCATCTTTTGAAAAACTTTTGCGCGTTGATAATAATATGCAGAATTGGTCGAGTCGCTTCGAATCTGCTCATTCAGGCTGGCTAGGGAAGCTTTGATATCAGGACCATGATATTCGTCGGCACCAGGGAAGATACCACCAGGATAGCGAGGTGTCGTGACCTTTTGTTCGTCGCGGGTTTTGACTTCACTGATGATACTGGGCTCTTGAAGCGGCTCATTGTAAGATGCAAGAGTTGATGGATCATCGGAAAATCCGTTTGGATACAAAGCGTTCATCGCTTCTTTGTAGGAACGGACACAGGCATCATTGCTATGATTTGCTTGTGCGTTATTTGTTCCTGCCGAATTATTTGCGCCCTGGTTCTTGAAATAGGCAACTGCGAGGTGGCGATTGAGTTCTATAGCCTTTTTGTATTCTTCGATTGAAGCTGCTTCATCGCCTGTTCGTCCGTTTACAGTGCCACGCCAGATGTAGGCGCGAGAACTATTTGGAGAGATCTCGATTGATCTGGTAAAGTCTTTCTTCGCTTCGGAAAAGTTATTTTGCTTGTAGTAGCATTCGCCTCTGCGCAAGTAGGCGAGTCCGTTCTGTCCGTTCACACCAATCGCTTCTGAGAGTGTGTTGATGGCACCATTTAAATCGCCGCTCTTCATGCTCTTGGAGCCACGAAGATAGATTTTGCCAAACTCTTCGTTCGCACTTACCGATGGAGATGCTGACAAAGCGAGTGCAAATGCCAAAGCAGAACGTATTAATTTTGACGGCGAGATCACTTGCTTTCTCCAATTGGGCTGAACGGACCTAGAATTTTACCATCGTTGACTTGCTCCCAGGTCATCTCGTTTCAGTCGTTGACACCGAGATCGGTAAAGAGATAATGACCGTTGACCTTGCTGAAAATGTAAATTATCTCTCCACAGAATCCGCTATAACCTTCCTTGCTGTCACCAACAGGACGTTGCTTGATAAGACACTTGCGAACTTTTGGAGTGAAAATCTTACTGAGTTGAGGCAACAAGTGCGTTTTGTCGAGATTCTTATCCTGATAGTAAAATGGTGTCTTTGTCAGAGAGACAATTTTCTGCTGGTCATTTTTTTGCAGAGCTTGCTTAAACTCGAGCCAGAAAGAGTCAAACTCTTTGTCTGCAGCGTGCACTGGCAAGGTTAAAAGAATTAAGCAAGAGAGCAAAGCGGTGATAAGTTTTGAGCGCATAGATTTTCCTTTGCCTATCGATTTTGACAAACATTATAGCCTGGCGACGTGTGCGATGATACCGCGTCGTAATGTTCGGTTGGATAATTCATTTTAGAGGTCATCTGTTATAGCAATTATTTCCATCATTCTTTCAATTATTATGTTTTCTCGCTCCTGGCTTGCTGGATCTGGTGGTAGGTGTCCCTTTATCGAATCAACGAAATCATCTTCCATCAAAAGATTTTCAAAACTTTCCGCTAAGCAGATTTTGATAGATTGGTCGGCTGTTTCAATTTCGGCTAACAATCCAGGTCTGCCATCAATCACTGCAATTATGTCTTCTAAATCGTGGCTGCCCATAAAATCTTGCTTTCCTCGCCCAAAGAATGCTTCTAGCTTTGTAGCAATGAAAACTGGAGCTGAAATCAATTGAATCTCGGTTCCATCGGGAAGCTTATAAGACAAAGCCGTATGTATCGCGTGTTCATACCATCTGTTACTAAATCCCAGGATATCGGCATTTGTAGGCATCAAATCGAGAATAAGTCCGTTGAATTTGAATCTACAAATAGGACCATCCTGGTCGTGTTTGAAACCGAGTGCGGTTAGTTTTATTTGAGTGGCGTAATAGTCAGTGCGTTTTGTAATTCCAATGATCACATCTACATCATCGGTAGGGCGAACATCTGCAGCAACAGGATCGGTTAAGAGCAAACCTACTACTGCACCGCCAGTAAACACAATCGGAAAATCAATAGAAGATAATTCTCTCGCTACAATCCCAATGCTTTCAATTTGAGCATTTCTTCTTCGCATAGAGTTAGTTCTTCAAGCGTTGGGTGAGAATTTCGGCTGCCATTTTTCTTTCTCTTGCTCGACCATCACGGATAGCATCAACCAAACTAAGCAGCTCGTAAAGCCGCAGATCATTTTTTATCGCTTCAGGCACAGAGGAAAATAGCGGTTCGACACTGTAGCCGCGAACAGTGCCATGCGGACTTGGCCATACCGGAGGCAACTCTTCTTCAGAAACAATTATTTCGTTTAGTGGAGTGGCTGCAAAACCTGTTGGAATTCCTCTAGTGATAGTTCCACGCTCTGCCGGAAACGCGTATTTGATGCCATGAACGAGGAATTCTAAAAGAGACTGCATCCTGGGGCGTTTACGTTTGGCATCGAAAAGTTGTGCACGTTCAGCCCTGTCTAAGGCATTATGAACTTCGCCCACGCTCATCGACAAGCCGGAAGCCAGCGAGCGAAATGACCAATCAGTGTTTAGACTGGCAATTTTAAGTAAAACTAGGATGTCTTGGGGCTTTAATTGCATGGTGTTTACTGTTCATGAACAATGAACACTTTTAATATACCACTATTTCGATAAGTTAGACAGCGGCACTATTTCCATGCTAAGTCGTTAAAGTGAATTATATTCCACCGAAGTGAATGATATTCCATACAAAAGTGAATAAATTTCCACCGAGTCGTGGTATAGTGAGGAATATTCCACCCAGGTGAGTCCTTTTCCATGGATCTCGACATAAACCAAACAGAGTACTTTCAAAACAGCCGAATTCCAGTAGATTGCAAGCTGGCAGGACTGGCTGCATTAGTTTATGCGCTGGATGTTAATGCACCTGTTAGACAACCAGCGTGTATCTCAAAAGCTAGATTTCGAGAATCGACGAAAATCGAGAGAGATTGGAAGGTATTTGATAGTAAATTCAAAATTGAGCCTACACTTGCAAGCAATCTGCTTTTTGCAATGCGGCATGAAAGCATGGATTTGCTTGTCTTAAAACGAATTTTTCAAAAGATTCCCAAGCATGAAATCGAGGATCAAGTCAGAGCTACACCGGTAGGAATACATATTCGACGACTCTGGTTTTTATATGAGTTTTTACTCGACCAAACGCTCGACTTGGACCCTGTGTCTAAAGTGAAATATGTCGACTTACTCGATGAAGAAAACTATTTCACTATCAAGGGACTGCCATCTGCGCGCCACGCAGTCCGAAACAACTTGCTTGGAGCAAAGTCGTTTTGTCCTATCATTAGACGCACACCCACGCTTCAATCTTATATAAAGCAGGATTTGGCAAACCAAGCGCTGCAAACTATCAGAGGTTCAGCACCGGCTTTGGTGGCTCGTGCAGCAAGTTTTCTGATGCTCGCTGACAGTCAAGCTAGTTTCCAAATTGAAGGTGAAAAACCTGCATCAAGCAGAATTGATCGATGGGGCAAAGCAGTCCTGCAATCTGGAAGAAATCCACTCAATGAGTCAGAATTGCAGCGCCTGCATTCCATTTTAATAGAAGATAACCGCTTCATTCCGGCTGGGTTCAGGCAGAATGGAGTCTTCTTAGGAGAGCATACATCGGGCGGTTACCCAATGCCGGAATTTATCGGAGCTCGCTTTGAGGATCTTGCGACTTTGATGAGTGAGCTGATTCACGTAAACAACATATTGAGAACAGCAACGCTCGATCCTGTTCTTCAAGCTGCCGCTATAGCGTTTGGATTCATTTATATACACCCGTTTGTGGACGGAAATGGCAGACTGCACAGATGCATCATTCATCATGTTCTAGCCGACAAGAAATTCGCACCTCCAAGTCTGTTGTTTCCAGTGTCGTCAGCAATGTTACGATGGATAGATTTGTACAGAAACACATTGCGAAATCACTCTTCAAAATTAATGCCGCACATCGAGTGGAAGGCTACATCAAAGGGCAATGTGGATGTTCAAAACGACACAGCGGATCTGTACCGCTATTATGACTGCACAGAAGCAGCGGAGTTTTTGTACAAATGCGTTGAACAAACGATAAAGGTCGATCTACCAAATGAAATTGAATTTCTAAAGCGTAAAGATGAAGCCGTAAAGTCAGTAATGGAAATAGTAGAAATGCCGGATAACTTGGCTGATCGGTTCGTTTTGTATACCCAGAGAAATACTGGGAAACTCCCTAAAAAGCGCAGGGAAGAATTCCATAAATTGACAGAAGAAGAAATAGAGCAACTAGAAGAAGCTGTTCAAGAGGCATTTGAAGGTTTTGACGCGTCCGCTAGTTCTTTGCTGGAATGACTGCATAAGCCAGTCTCCAATCGTTGACTTGCTCCCAGGTCATCTCGTTTCAGTCGTTGACACCGAGATCGGTAAAGAGATAATGACCGTTGACCTTGCTGAAAATGTAAATTATCTCTCCACAGAATCCGCTATAGCCTTCCTTGCTGTCACCAACAGGACGTTGCTTGATAAGACACTTGCGAACTTTTGGAGTGAAAATCTTACTGAGTTGAGGCAATAGCTGCGTTTTGTCGAGAGACTTATCCTGATACAAAAATGGTGTACTTGTCAGAGAGACAAGCTTCTGCTGGTCATTTTTTGCAGAGCTTGCTTAAACTCTAGCCAGAAAGAGTCAAATTCTTTGTCTGCAGCGTGCACTGGCAAGGTTAAAAGAATTAAGCAAGAGAGCAAAGCGGTGATAAGTTTTGAGCGCATAGATTTTCCTTTGCCTGGTTATTTTCATTTGCCAATTGTATCGCAAATGAGTAGGGTCAGGCTTAAACCATACTCTCTACATCGAATCAAAAAGTCATTATCCCACACATAGTCGGGACGGTCGGGGAGCTTGGTGCTTTCGTGCGCTTCGTCGAATTGTTTGTGCAGAGCCAGTCTCCAATCGTTGACTTGCTGCCAGGGAGTGAAACTTACTAAAGCTAACCTAGTAACTCCAAAATATAATTTCCTGTTTCAACCATATTTGCTGGTCCATCTCTCAAGAAATTTGCAATATCGTGAGGGCTTATCTGATTTCGTCCGCTGTTCAATGCTAGCTCATTGCGCCTTTCGGCTCGCCGTAGAAAAACTTGTATGAAGTTGCGGGGATTGAGTTCAGCTTGGTTTCTAACAAATTCATCGGGAGTTTGAACTTCAAGATCGAATGGATCAATTGCATCAGGAGGAAAGTGTCTAAGATTGTGAGTAACAATTACGCCTACTTCGCCTTGCGAAACCGCAGCAGCTAAGACATGTCTGTCTCCTTCATCATTTGTCATTTGGTCAATCAGCCGCTCGTATTTCTCTCTATGGATGAGCGCATCCTGAAACATTGCATTCATAATTGTTTGAAAACGAACTACATTTTCTAAGCTGGTAAGACCTTCTCGAGGAGCTACTCGACGCCACTCTTCAAAAATATCTTCAGACCAGAACACTCCATGAATTCTTGTTGATGCAGAAATCATGAGAATGTCTCGTATCTCATGCGGTATCAAAACATTAGTGTCATAAATGGCACTGAAAACCATCACTTACGCGAGCCTTTCTTTTTCTTCCATTTATAAATTTCGTCATAACCGCCAACTTCATGAACTTCGGCCGCTAACTCATCCATCAGATTTTCACGTTCGATGTTTTCGTTTTTCATGAAAGCAATTAGGTCTTCAATTTTTATTCTGCGATGTGTCCCTCCGGGAATTTTTTCTGCTGGCAATTTCTTCTCTTCAATTAATTTGACTACGTGTTGGCGAGAGCACGCAAGAATGTCGGCGGCTTCTTTAGTAGTTAAAAATCCGGCGTGGATTGTTAGTGAAACAGCGTACCCTCGCGTCATAGCTTGGGAGGCTAAGGCGAGCAGGCGAACGAGTGGCAGGGGAATATTCTGTTTCTTGCCTCCCGGAAGGAGAATGACAGCTTCTCGTTCTGAGTATTTGGTTTGCAATGCGGAAGCAATTGGAATCGCGGCTTTTGAATCTTCGGTACTTGGCAGAAAAGTTGGAATGTTGGTCATGATTTTTGCTCTCGGATGTTCCCATTCTTAATATAACACGAAAACGGTGTAAACGCTACAAACGATATAAACGCTATTGGTCAGGTGATTCAATTTGGCGATATCATTTACTGTAACCCCCTTTTAGCGGGGGATACGACAAACGAAAATGTAAAACTTGAAGGATTATCTCACCATCCCTTTCCGGCATCGAATCAAATAATCATTCGCCCACACATAGTCAGGGCGGTCGGGGAGTTTGGTGCTTTCGTGCGCTTCGTCGAATTGTTTGTGCAGAGCAAGTCTCCAATCGTTGACTTCTTCCCAGGTCATCTCGCCGTTTCGAATGGATAGAAGCAAAAGACGCACCAGATGCATGACGTGTTTCCACTTGAGACTACCGGTAGTGGCGCTCGGAAAGAAGCTCTCCGCAAACACTATTCTTGAACTCAACATAGAAAATTGAAACACAGTGAAAACCCCAACGAAATTATTGGCGTCAACCGGCATAATTTTAATTATGAAAGTATTACTGAAGCTTCACTTATACTGCCTTTTAGCGATAGGGTTAGTCTTCTCATGGGCAAAGCCTTCAGGTTCATGTGATATTTTCGGTATCCACAAAGAATTCGGAGATGATCACGGCTTGACTGATATGAAAGGTCGCAAACTGATTCCTACTTTGTTTCCAGCTATTAGTTACTGTGGACATGGACTTTTTGTAGTCTATCAAAGGTCGCCAAAGAATCTATATTCATGTTTACCTGAAAGGCTTTTGATTAACAGAAACAAAGTGAAATTAGAAGTTTTGGTACCACCAAAATCTGTATTTCGTGAGGTACTTTGGTTAGGAAAGAAAGCAGCAGATTCAACTTTTGTGCCAGACAAGATTCCCGATGATGCATTGATAAAGTTCTGCTCTAAAGGAAATTATGGAATAAGCGATAGCAAAGGTAATATCTTGCTACCCGCTGAGTATTACTTCATTGCCAATGTCCGCGAGTCAAAAGTAATCGTCCAGCATAAGGATGGCAGGCAGCAAATATTTGACGTAGCCACAAGACAGCTAAAAGAAATTAATTGCGGCGGAAAAATAAGCGTTAGTAATATGTGTTTCAATGACGGACTTGTACCATTTGAGCAAGATAAACTCCATGGCTATGTCGACACGAAGGGTAAAGTGGCAATACCTGCAAGCTTCCATTGGTGCTTTACCTTCCACCGCGGTTTGGCTTTAGTAAATGTTCTGTCTGAAGATAGAAAAACAACCTATGGAAAAATTGTTGATAGAGAAGGAAGAATAGTCTCTCCACGCGAATTGTCACTCTCGGAATTCTATGGTGACTATGCAGTAGCTTCTACTGGCAGGGGAAAATCAGGACTGGTGAATCGGAAGTTCCAATTTGTCTTGCCCCCGGAATACACGTTGCTCACCCCCGTTTGGTCTGAATACTATTGTGCGGATGACATATGGAACCGAAATAACTGTCCGCCGCTTTTTTATCATGCACAAAAGAGCGAATATGATCCAATCGTGGCTATTTCACCAAAAGGTGAAACACTTTTTGTCATACCGAAAGGCGCTAACAAGAACGGGCTGCCCACAGTGTTTAACGTGGTCTTGACTTACAAGATATGGAACTACCCCAATTTACCCGAAACTGTCTATCTGAATTTAAAAGGCGAACAGGTGCCTGAGCCATTTCATAAGTTATCTTCCGAAACTATTCGATATAGACAAATTGCACCTGGCATAGCCTTAAAAACAATTGAGAAGTCCAAGTATCTTTTTCTTGAGGAATTGGATAAGCACAGCTGTGTAATACGCAGGTGAAGGCACCGCTCAATCCAAGCTGATCCGGTCATATGGCAACTTCTTCTGATCGTACGATCGACCGCAAATATCTTTGCAAATTAACTCCTGGCGCAATCGCAATTCAGCCAATTTGAAAATGTTCAAATGCTGAGTATAAAACTTGATCAGGGTATTTATAGAACCAAGTGTTGCTCGGCTTCCCTCTCCCATGTAAGCTGCGTTTCGGCGAAAAAATTCATTGAGTGAGTGCTCTGCGCTCGGGTCGAATTCTTCTGATCCCCTACGTGAGTCGACAGGCGCGCCAACGAGACCGGAAGCAGACGAAGAAGAAGCAATTTTCGGCCATTTAGGAACAATAACAGCAATTCTTTCCGCTTCTCCGTCACGCATGGTATCTCTCAACAAACTTGCATAACTGGAGCGAATGTCAAAAGACTTATTGACTTGATTGCCATAATTCCATTGTGAAATTTGATAGCCTTCTGAAAGAAGCTCCCCCTGCCGATTTTTATTCTTTGAGAGACCTTCAAGATGAGCTAGTCGCATCAGTATCTGAATACGTTGCGGGTTCTTTTTACCCTGCCATTTTCTCTGTAACTGTTCATACCGTTCGAGAATTTGCTTGGCTTCCAAAACTTTTTCGGAAGATTCTAAATGATCAACAATTTTAAATAATTGAATTGCAAATGCTCCTGCAGATTCAGACCAGCATTTCCTGCTTAATTCGCCACTCTCGCTATCTTCTAAATTGAGAGCGATATCGATTCGAGATTTTGCTTTCTCGGTCTTATTCCACTTTAGATAAACATCGGCAAGAATAAGATTCAATAAAGATGCATAATTTCTTTCGTCGACATCACTAGTTTTAATTGAGTCGATAACACTTTTCAGAACATTTTCAGCAGTTTCGAACTGTTTTTGTGCGCAAGCTTCTCTGACAAAATTTGCCACGCAAGAAGTATGAGTCACCATCAGTGAGGACAATGCCGAAAAATGCATAAATTCTGGTTGCTGGGAAAAACGCAAAACAAGATCGGCAGTTTCATTGATTCTCTGCGCACTGGCATTGTAAGTGATGGCATCAATACGATATTGATTCATTTCGTAGGGGTTCATACCCAGTGGCGTGTTGATAACCGAGTCCATCTGCAATGCCGCTCGCGCATATTTTCCTCTTCTATTTAAATAGCTTGCAATTTTGGATTTGAGTCGACAAAGCTCAAATGTTTGTAATTTTTGCGAATCAGCAAATTCAACCACCGGTTTATAATTTGTGTAGTCGAATTCGTTACTCACAGGAGAAATCTCTGCGGCTTCCACTAGAGCTACAACGTCGTCACGTTTGACATCATTTCTTTTCTTCAATATTTCAAGACGCTTCAAAGGTCTGATTATAGTCTCTCTGCGTCCTAAAGTTATTTTTGCCAGAGTACTTTGAGCCTCCGCATCACGCCCATATTCGCTTTGTATTTGAGCTATCCTAATATAAAGTGTTCTTGAATCTGATTCGCGATTGGCTATCTGGATCTCAGCCGCTTTTTTCAACAAATTCAAAACGGCATCGACAGTGTTATTCTCGCAAAGCGGCTCAGATATCTGAACCAGCCTGTAACCGAATGCCGAGTTAAGTCTTTTACCAGGCTTTAAAACGGAGTCCATTATTTTGAGCGCATTTTTTTTATCACCATTCAAAGTATAAAGAAGCGCCAGGTCTGCCAATCTGATTTGAGTCCTAAATTCATCAATCGGCCATGTCTCCATAATTCGCTGCAAAACGCGTATTCCTCTGGCAGGCTCTCCATTAAAACCATACGCTAAAGCAAAAATTCGCAAGTTTTCGCTCATTGGAAAACCCAACGAGTTGCGGAAACTGCTCCACAACTTTTCGTCTTTAATTCCCAATTCGTCCGAAAGTAGCGACTGTTCTACCAAAAGAAAGCTTCGAGTAAATGTCATGTCACCTGCTGAAACAAACGGACTTAGCCTATTTAAAATATAAATGGCTTCCTTTTTTCGACCAAGCTTGATATTTATTTTTGCCAGATTAATGAGGCGGCATATTTGATCTGCCTGGTGTTGTGTGCGCCGACTCTCTTTTGCAATAATTTCTTCCACAATTTTGTCTGCGCAAGCAAAGTCCTTCCTCTTAAGTGAAATATAGGCTTGATGCACTTGATGCCACGGCTGACGCATCACTGCTGGCTTAGGAAGTACACCAATGCTCGATAAGTCAGCAAGCATATTATTCAGCTCATTGAGGCAAGGACTAAACACTTGGTTGATACGCCACAAAGATTCTGAGTCGAATGATTTTCTGTACAGTTCACTTGCTTGCAACAGATATTTCTTTGCCTGCTGCGAATCGTGTTGGCTCGCACTGATTTTCGCCAATGCCACCAAAGCCTTGATTCTACTCTGGTGCCTGTCCAATGAAATAGAAGTCGTTTCTTTGTTCGTCTCAGTTTTAGCCACTAGCATTTTGTAAGCACTCATTGCTTCGGCAAATCTACCGGTCTTATATTTGGTATCAGCCAGGTTTTCCAGATAGGAGATAGTATCGGCATAAAAGACACAATCACTGCATGCTTTAAGATTATTGAAAATGGTATCTGATTCTTTGATGCGACCAGATTCGCTCAGGTATTTGGCAGTGTTAATGATAGATTGCAAATTTTTACCATCGTGAAACTGGTCCTTTTTAGATACTTCAATCACAAATTGAATACAAGAATCCGAATCATCGAACATTCCCATTTCGTCAAAGCTAGCTATCGCCGTCACCATGTCTTGCATGATCAATTCTGGATTCTCAGGATGAACAAAGGAGCGTTTTACAAAAGAGTTTTTTAGTATCGCACCAGCGAAAAAATTTAAGCCCTCCTGCCTGCATCTGTTAGCCACCATAGGAGATGCATAATAATTAAAATAAGAGCGGTCGAAGTAATCGTTCACTTGCATCTCTAATCCGCGTAACATGTCCGGATTTAATTGCTTTACTTCAACATCCCATTTGCTTAGCTCGTTGTTTTTAGGTGTCAAAACAGTAAGTTCGATGTTTTGACCTTTATGCTTGTCGATGAGTTGTTGTAACTTCTCCAGATTCGCCGATTTAACCGATTGTTTTGCGACTTTTACTACGCGCAGCGGATTATGTACGAACATCCCATGCGATTCAACATTTTGATTCTTTATTCCAATGCCGCTACCATCTTCAAATCGACACAGCTCCAGCTTGAAATTCGTGTAATTCGGTCGAGCTTTTTCGGTGCTCGCCAATGTCGCGATGGTCGAGGTCACCAGCATGAGCGATAATGCAAAAGCAAGTGCCTTCTTCATTTTGATTTTTGCTCAAACTTATTAGTCTTAGTGGAACTCTGCTTTTGTTGCTCGATAATTTTGCGCACCCGCTCCAGTACTGCCTTTTTGTTCAGCTCGGCATTTTGTAGCAACAGTTTTTCTTTCGGTAGGATTTTTAAGACCGCTATCGCTTTATCATACTGGTATAACGATGCAGTAAATCGCTCGGCGCTTTTGTAATAGTTAGCCAAGTCGAGATAACTACGGGCTCCTTCCACAGAAAGCAATTTATTCCTTTGCTTGTACTCGTCAATTTTGGCGATTAGCTTCTTTTCTACATTCAAATAGTATTCATTTTGTGCGTTATCCTTCTTACATGAATCAGACGAATCAACGAGCGGGTAGACGGTGACTGGAGAAAACCATCTTCCTCCACTTCTGTCTTGTGCCTGACTTGCAGTAATGCTGAGACCAAAAAGGGCGAAGAAAGCAGCGACTGCTCGAATTATTCTGGGTGTTTCGTTTGTGATGATGCGTCCGCTTTTATCTTTGAAATAGTTGATGCAGAGATTTTCTTTATTTTGATTTTGCAGAAATTCAATAGCTTCTTTGTTTGACATGGCGGAGACGTTATAAACATTCAACTCGCACTTGTTGCAAAAACGCTCTCGCTCATCTCCTATCATTTCGTCCCAGTCAACATTACAAGGAGACGATATCTCCAGGTCCAGTGATTCTTTTTTGCGTTTATTGCAAGGTTGCATACTACTCAAGCTCCTACATTGAGTATAGCTTTCTTCCTGGGCTCTTCAATACGTGAGATTCTCAATGAAGCCGAGCACTTAGATAAAGTTGTACGGTAAATACGGTGAGCTGCGACGACCAGCCTTCATTGTTCTTCCACCATGCTCTTGCGGCAACGAATCAAATAATCATTCGCCCACACATAGTCGGGGCGGTCGGGGAGTTTTGTGCTTTCGTGCGCTTCGTCGAATTGCTTGTGCAGAGCCAGTCTCCATTCGTTGACTTGTTCCCAGGTCATCTCGCCGTTTCGAATAGAAAGAAGCTTGTCTCTGTTCTCGACCGCCTCGACTGGAACGACTTGGAAGAAACAAACAAGCTCATGAGTTAAAAGAAACCCTTTATCTTCTTCAACATGGTAATCATCTTCTGCGTATACGTGACAATGGAATGGTGCCTGGCAAAAGTTCTAAACTATATGCAGCCTACGAAGAAATGATCATGAAAGCTGCGTACCGAGCACTTAGACAAAGAGACGAACTTATTATAGAAACAGTGAAGTGGAAAAAAGCTTTAGATAGGTATACTCAGACTGTTCCATGAATTTGAGACAATTCAGTAATAAATATTTTTTACTTGAATATTGATATGCTGAAATATTACTGGTCAATTCTTTGATGAATTTAGTCTCTCTATTCGTTCAGCTTTTTCAAGTTGACCGATTTCTCGCAAGAATTTGGTGTAGTTCTTCGCAATTATCGATCTGGAAAGTTCGTTTATTGATTTACTTCGTCTAGCACTCAAAAAAGCTTCTTCGTATTCTTTTTCGGCCAAATTGTATTTTTTCAATTTTTTGAAAAGGAGAGCCCGATCGCTCTTCCACACAATGAGCCTAGGATCATCGGCTGATAGTAACTTTTTTATAGTTCCTTGAGCCTGATCAAACAATACTTCAGCTTGGACAAGATCGCCTTGTCCGGTAAATACTAAGGCTAGATCTGATAATACGATTGAATATTCAAGTTGCTCTTTTTTATAACAACTGGCATCATCTACTTTGGATTTTAAATCTACCAAGACTTTTCTTATTAGTTTTTCCGCCTGTTCGTACTTTTTATCTTCGCAGTAAATTCTGACAAGACGGTCTAGAGCATCAACGCTGTATCCTTGGTTTGGCATGTGAACAGATGGACCGCCTAGCTTGCTAAGATAAAATTCCTCTGCAAACTCACGGTTTCCATTTCGTGCGGACTCATCTGCTTTGCTCCATTGATCCTGCCCAAGTTTCATTCCAATCTTGATTCTTTCGTCCAGTGAAAGAGTTATCCAGCCGTTTTTGACTTGATTTTTTTGAATTTCTTCTACATCTTTAGTTGCGCCAATACTTTGGTAGATAGGTTTAAGTGTTTCTAGTGTGATTCTAAGTCGGCTATTATTATTCGAGTCATCAGTTCTAACGATGTTACGCGCGCATTCAAGAACTTTCAGAGCATCCCTATATTTTTTTTCTTTTGCTAAGTTCTGTCCTTTCTCAAGATAAATACTCCAAAGTGCAAAGTCCCCCGACTCAGATTCCATTGAGCTTTTATGCTCAGGCAAGTCCTTCATTTTCGAAGGTTTTGGATCTACCCAACCGTCATTTCCTACGCCAACATTTGAAGGTACGTTGGTTTCCATAAGTCTTTCTAGTCTCATCCAAAATTTTTCGGTGGGAAAAGTTTTGGTATAAACTTTTTCCTCTAGGTCAGCTATTCTTTCTTCAGTGTTATCGGATTTTGGCTTCACACCTAACCGTTGTTCCAAAAACTCAAGACGCATCAATATTGTTTTTTCATCGATGACTTGACTAAATACAGTCAACGGAAACGAAGAACACAATGCTATAAGACTGCAAATCATGAACTTCTTATTCATAGACATTTCTCATTCAAAAGTGAGCTATTTGTGCCTCATATTATCACGCGTTGAAAAGTAAGTCTATTTTGAACTCATGAAGTACACAGGGCTTTCAGTCTCAATCTTACCAGCAAATCTTCCAACTCTTTCCTGGCGCTTGGCTCATCAGGCAAGCTGCTGCGCTCGCTCTCAGCTTTGAGTAGTACGAGGAGGCGTTCGAATTCGAGGCGATACATTGCCAGGTCATCACGACCTATTTCCTGCTTCTCTTTCGTTGTCCGTTTTAAATGAATAAGTGGGTCGATGTAAGGCAGAGCGAAGTCTTTGTTGAGAGTTTCGAGATTGGCTTTAACCTTGCCTGTGCGCATCAAATGAATGCCGGTGAGGAGCACGCGAAAAACATAAAGCAATGGCTTTACTAGAAGCTTCTCGTTCTTTTCGAATAGGCGCCATTGACTTTCGGCAAAACCAGAATAGTGGTGCACGTGGTGGCGCGTGATACAGTGAGTGCCGATGTCCAGCAGTTCTTCGTGCTCTTTGCTTGTATGAATAATTAGCGGCGAATACAAATGCTCCATGACATAGCCGTTGTTCTTGAGCATGAGGCTGAAGAACTTTTTGATATCGTGCGTGACGAGATCAAGCTCGATAGTCTTGTCTTGGCGTGCAATCTCGACTGTTTCGTCTTCGACCGAAAAGCCAATCACTTTGGTGACCGGCAAGACATGCGCTCCTCGAAGGTCCCAATCGGAATCGGGTGAAGGAAAGCCATAAAGATGCGCGCCACTGATGGTGGCAAAGATAAGCGGGTATTTGTGCGATGATACCGCGTCGTAGAGTTCGGATGGGTAGTTCATTCTGGCACCATGTTCGTATGCATCCAATTAATCATTCGCTTCAAATTGTCGAAAGGTGAACGACTTTTACAGGTAAAAATATGATTGTTAGAAATCACAATACTAATTTGAATTTGAGTTTAGTCTACTTTAATGTACAGTTCTAGATGTCATGAAAGAATCGCCACGTGTTCGCAAAGGATTACTTCAAAATGAGCAAGCGCGTTTTCTTTTGGTTACTCATCTCATTTTCCGTCTTTTTTGGAAACGTAGAATTTTGCGAGGCAAAGAGTGAGTTTATTACACAGGCGAAGACTCTAGACGAAGAATTCACGTTTGATAAAGCAATAGAAGCCTATACCGAGGCGATTAAACTTGAACCTCAAAACACCTTAGCCTATGTACGGCGAGGAAAGGATTACATCATTTTGGGTGAGGACGCTTTGGCCACAAGCGATTTAGCGACTGCGTTGAAAATCAATCCAAAATGCGCTGAAGCACATTACAATCTCGGCTGGATGTACTACATGAGGAAAAAGTATGAACAAGCCTTGGACCAATACAATAAGGCGATCCAGATTGAACCTTCCGAATCATATATTTTCGCTAGAGCAGAATTGTCATTAGAATGCAATAAATGGGATCGAGCTGTTTCTGATTTGACAACGATAATGCAGCGCGAAGATCAGGTTTTACTTTGGCTGTTTTTGTCTAGAGATTCAGAGGAAGACAAGCCGGAAATTCGAAAACGGATCGAGGCACTAACTCTTGTTTTAAGCAAAAACGAAAATAATATTTCAGCTTTGGTTTGTCGAGCACTGAGTTTTACTCAATTAAAAGAATTGAAACCTGCAAGGCTCGACTTTGAAAAAGCTATTCTTCTCGATCCCAAGAATCTGCTGGCGAGATATTGTCTCGCAGATCTTTTACAATGCAAAAGCATTTTAAAGCAGCAATTGATCAGTATTCGGCATTGATCGAATTAGATTCACAACACCTAGAAAGCTATTTGACATTGCGATCAGATAGATTTCGTGATATTGGTAAACTTATAGAGTCTGCAGCTGATTTAGACAAAGCTCTGTCTGTGAATCCCTCTGCAGGCGATTATTTCAAACGCGCAAGACTTTATGAACTTGAAGGCAACTTCAAAAAAGCGATCGAATATCTTTCTTTAGCGCTTGATAAAGATACTAAATATTCAGGTGCATTTAGTGCGAGAGGAAAGTGTTTTGCACGTATCAATAAAATGAATAATGCAATCGCGGATTTGACGCACGCAATTAGTCTAGAAAAGGACGAAAGATATACAAAGCCTGACAATTATGTGGATCGTGGATTTATATATTTGACTAACGATCGCTTAGAGGAAGCAAAGGCGGATTTTGAAAAAGCGATTGAATTAAAAAAGAAAAGAAGAGACCTGAACGTTACCCTTGATGAAAACATCGACGTTTATTATGGAAGAGCGATTTTAAACTTTCGGACTCAAAAATACGACGATGCATTGGATGATTACTTACTATGGTGTAAGTTTCAAAATTGGTATAGTCCGAGCCTCGTAATCACAGGCACCATAGTTCTGTTAATCTCTGTTTGGATAGCCATCAGTATTATACGTCGAAAAAAATTAAAAGCAGTTTGATAATTCCGTGTCGTAGAGTTCCACGATATTTCATTGTCCCACCATGCTCTTGCGGCATCGAATCAAATAATCATTCGCCCACACATAGTCAGGGCGGTCGGGGAGTTTGGTGCTTTGGTGCGCTTCGTCGAATTGTTTGTGCAGAGCAAGTCTCCAATCGTTGACTTGTTTCCAGGTCATCTCGCCGTTTCGAATAGATAGAAGCTTGTCTCTGTTCTCGACCGCCTCGACTGGAACGTATCCTTCTTGTAGAGTCGTGACACCAGCAGACAAAAGACGCACCAGATGCATAACGTGTTTCCACTTGAGACTACCGGTGGTGCGCAGATCTTGCTCCAGTTTTTTGAATTGAGAGAGCACATAACCGTTGAAGGTTTGATAAACGAGCTTAGACAAAAAGCGGTGCCGTTCGCCAAGAAGCTCTTCACAAGCGGGATTCTTGAATTCAACAAGCGGCGTGTACAAACACTCTAAGATGTTGGGATTGGCTTTTAATGCGAGCACCAGAAATTTTTGCAGCTCCCAGAAACATTCTTGTGTCTGGCTGTTTTCGATTTGCTCGGGCAGCCCGTAGAGCGACCACTGCATGTCGGCTGGCGGAAGGTAGATGCCGCGGCGGTCTGTGTCTGAACTCTCCACGTCGAGTCCGTACGCGCGCGAGCCCACGGTGCACTTGTAGATGATGTAAGGATAGAGGTCGAGGTCGTCTTTGTCGGCATCGGGTCTATCGAAGTTGATGCCCTGGACCTGTTTGCGGATTGCGATTTCGTGCCTGTAGAAAGTGCTTTGCGTGCCGTCGGGAAAGTGCACGAGGTAGGCATGTGTGCTGTCGGTCGGACTCTTGATGATTTTGCCCACCGAGCCACTGCGTCTGATGCCCTCGCCCTGACTGTTTCTCTGCTCAATCAAAGTCACCACCTGGGTGCCGGCGGGGAGGATGAGGTGAGGGTGTTGTGGCTTGTCGGGCATGTGGCAACTATCAGAGAGGTTTTGCTTAATTATAATCGTTGTGACGGCTAGCAGGGAGCATAATGTCTCATTTGACGTGCAACACAAATCTTGATTCCAAGCCAAGTGGACGATTGACGAAATGAAGATCCGCCAGACGAAATTCCTAATCTGCCTACAATAGAATTCTATTGTCGGTTAGCCTTCTGACACTTATAAACAATGTATACTAACACCGTTGAACGTGAGGTAACTATGAACAATCGAACAGTACTTCTGAGTGCGCTCATTTCCATTTCTTTCTCTCTAAATGCATTGTCTGTGCTGGCTTACGGCGTGGGTGATGTCATCGAGGTTCAACCTTCGATGATGAACGATCCGTCCAAGGGGTATTGGTATCGAGCCACAGTAAAAGCTATCACGCCGGACGGTAGGCTCAAGGTGCTCGCGGATGACGGCACAGAGTACTTGATCTCCCAAGATCCACCAAAGTGGATTCGAGCTGCCGCATCAGCTTCCTCCGTCATCGGACCAGGTGCTTCCGGCTCAGCGTCCGCTGGGGCAAGTCGTACTACTCACAGCGGCAGCGGTAATGGCGGAGGCGGAGTTCCTATTTCGGGGAAATTTCCCGTAGGAGGTTCTGCAGGATCGACTGCAAGCGCAACCAGGCATAATCCCAGCGCCACCACATACAGTGCGCCGCGCACAACTTCGGTGCAAACAAGTTCGCCTCCTGCATCCACGTCTGGTACTCGAGCTGCTAAAGGGGCTCCACCAAACGGCGAATATAACTGCATGAAAATCTCAAGTGGACAGTTGATCCACTTAGGTACGCTCGAAATTCGTAACGGCACCTATCGGGGTTTGGACAAGACCGGCGGCTTTGCGCCCATGAACATTAACGGAGCCGGAAACATTACCTGGTCACAAGGATTTCGTGGCATGCCTGACGGTTGGCAACTTAAGGAGAGCCGCTACGTAGGTGGAGACAGCATGGGGCGCCCCTTGATTCAGATTTATTACCGAAGTAAATCCGGTTGGAACGAAATGATGGATGCGTTGAAAGAGAACTAAATCCTCACTATTCGCGCTCTAAATATGGTGGCTAAGCTTTCAACATACTCTTTCGACATCGAATCAAATAATCATTCGCCCACACATAGTCGGGGCGGTCGGGGAGTTTGGTGCTTTCGTGCGCTTCGTCGAATTGTTTGTGCAGAGCCAGTCTCCATTCGTTTGCCCACCGAACCACTGCGTCTGATGCCCTCGCCCTGACTGTTTCTCTGCTCAATCAAAGTCACCACCTGGGTGCCGGCGGGGAGGATGAGGTGAGGGTGTTGGGAGGATGGTGTGGACATTTGAACTTCGATTACCAGCGCCAGGCAATTGTACTGTAATTATTGGTAATAGCTGGTGGTCCGATTATTTCCTTCATTATTCCTGCGTCGTCTTCAACTGACCAGCCTTCCAGATTTTCGATTGGATAAGGCGGATCAACATGATTGCGTTTTTCATCAACAAGAAAATCAAGCATTTCCTTGTATTTGTCGGCAGATGAAATTAGAGTCAAATTTCCAATCATCCACAGTCCGTCCATGCCGACATCTTCAATGGTGCCCATAAGTTCTTTGGCATGATAAAGCTTCATCGGTTTCAATTTTAAATAAAATCCTTAATTTGACCAGGCTTCGAAATTCCAGATAGGTCGAGAAAATCTTCATAGGAAGGCGCATTTGGTTCCACTATAAAGTGGTCATAAATTGGAATGTTGTTGAATTTTGCACCAACAGGAACAGGATTAAAAAATACATATAGACAAGAATCTGCAAGCATTTCAACACTAAAGATTTGTTTGAACTCGATATACTTTTCTATTTTGTCTCGATTCCAATCTCTAGCCAACACTGTAAACTGGCTAGATTTGGCTTTGCGCAAAGACTCTTCGCTAACACCAGACATTTTAGAATTCCTCCTGATTAACTATTTTGATGCCTGAGATTTTGGAAAACATATTTCATCACTCGACTTTGATAATCCTGAAATCTCTAAGAATCTTTTGTAAGAAGGGTACGAAGGAGCGACTATGAAATGGCTGGTAACGCCCATATTGTTATGCTCGCCCCCTGCTAGAACCGAGTGATAAAAAACATACAAGCTTTCATCTTCAAGCATAACCATTTTGTAGATTTGCTCAGAGCGTATGCGACTTTGTATAGCATTCTTGTCCCAGTTCTTTACCGCGATTCGCTCAGAGTTTGCCAAAGCCTTTTTTATTTTGTCATCGTTAAATCTGTTCATTATTTCCTATGCTACTTAGTGTTTTCCATTTGAGAAAAAACTTTTCTGAGTTGTAAATTCTTTCAAATTCAGACCACTTGTGAAGGTGACTCAGCTGCTGTGCTAGTTTTACACAAAGTCTTTGCATTGTCCGGGCTCCGAAACACCTGAGACTCTGAGAAAAGCAGTGTAAGAATTAGAATTAGGATGCCGTGTTGCCTCAAAAGAAAACCGTACTCTGACTAAACCGTTGCCTCATATATTTTCGTACCGGCGAAATTAGTGTTCAGTACCAAATATTTACCCCAACCGCAGCGTTGAATCATGCCCTCCTTTTCTAGTCTCCAGAGATAGGTATCAATTGAAGTGCGCTGTTGCCCTTCTTGCAGAATGTCTTTGCAAGTAAAAACAGAACCTGCCTCAAGCAGTGAGATGATAGACCGAGTTTCCTTTATCGAACAGCTAACTTTTTTGTCTTCAGTCTTTTCCCGGGTTATGAGTTTCTGCACTGCATTTCGTTGCATTCGGATAATTTCTGCAACAGGGCTAAGAACAGGGGCTTTTAACTTCTCTAGAGCCGCCTGTTGTTCTTTC
Source organism: Candidatus Melainabacteria bacterium (assembly GCA_016699165.1). Classification (GTDB taxonomy): domain Bacteria; phylum Cyanobacteriota; class Vampirovibrionia; order Obscuribacterales; family Obscuribacteraceae; genus Aved-18. The sequence goes on from CP064963.1 coordinate 374,162, forward strand.
ATTTCTTTGTGAAGAGCGTACATATCAAGGCTATTGCGTGTTCGAATTAGTTTTGTTTTTACCTCCTGAGATACTGCCTCATTCTCAAGAACTCTCTGATATGGTGTTTTTGCGCGATCGTGGACTTTGTACATCTTGGCGCCGCTTCTCTTTTTCTCAATAAGTTTCTGACAAGGCTGGAAGAAATTGACGTAAAGGTAAAGTGCCTTGTACAGAGCTTCTAGAAGTCTCTGAGATTTGCTTCCTTCGAATCTACCTTTGCCGACATTTCTCCGAATAACAGAACCATTTTTCTGTTCAATCCAAGCTTGATCATTTTTCTTGTGAGCCCGAGACCGTGTATACGTGATGTGTTTGCGATCACACCACTTAATCATATCCTCGTTAAGGAATTCACTTCCATTATCGAAATCAAGTCCCAGTATGGGAAACGGACACATTTTAGAAGCTTGCTCTAATGCGTACAGCACTTCAAATGCGCCTTTTCGCGGCAGTGCGATCGGAATGATCCAGCAAGTAGCGATGTCTGTCATATTCAACGTGCTCAAGAATCCTGTAGTTGTGTCAATGCTGGAATGGCACACAGTGTCAATTTCAAAGAACCCCGGAAGCACATCATTCCATTCAGTGAAAGTTCTGATTGGAACTTTATTTTTCACCAGCGGACCGCTTTTAGTATGACTAATGCTTCTCTGACATCTTTGTCGCTCCTTCTTTAGGACCCTGTCCACTGTTGCAGCGCTTACAGACAGCAACTCAGCCTTGGCTCCAGCTGAAATAGTTAGGTGTCCATACGTTTCTAGGTTTTCACAGATCTCTTCAATGAAGGGTACAAGGCGTTTTCCGCAAATCTGGTTAGCAATGTGCCAGATTTGAATTAATGCATTCTCCGCTTCTATCCCAAGAGATTTCTTGCGTCCAGTGCGTTTCTTCGTCTCGTTTTCAGCTTTGCGATTCAGTATTGTTATCGCGTGCTTGCGTGAGTAATTAGTAGCTCTGATGAGGCTCTCCAGAATTTCGATACGTTCAGCCTTTGCTGCAAATACATATCGTTTCTTGAGCGCTTCAAGCAGCTCTTTGCGAGAATTGGTTGTCATTTGTAGCCTCATCTTTCCCCCGCTCCGGCAATTGAGGGTTCGATTTTATTTGAGGCAACGGTTTTAGATGGGTTCGAAATTCATTGAGGCAATGCGGATGCACGATGAAATCGTCGTATACAGTTATATGGTTATATTTTCCGCCTGACGGCACAAGAGCAAAAGTGACATAAAGACTTTGATCTGGAAGCATATCAATGCTATAAATCTGTCGGGATTTGATGAACTTCTCAATCTCTTCCTGGTTCCATTCTTGAGCTATTTTTCCGCTTTTACTTGCTCGAGCCGCAGCTAGTACTTCTTCATCGAAATCGTAAATCATAGATTACCGCCACCAGAGCCATCAGAAAATATTCTAGAGTATTTTGCCATCACCATATCTGGTGCGTGCTCTAATGGTCATAAGCTTTTGCCTCTCGGTTCTTCGCCTGTACGCAGAAACTCGTCGAAACGCTCTTGAGCCTTTGGAAAGTATACCTTTTCTCCAAGCAATTTTATCCCAGAACCTATTTGAAACTCTTGCTTTGACCTGGTTCTGAAATCCCAGACATCTGAAGAAAGTTTTGGTAAGAAGGCGCAGAAGGCTCGACTATAAAATCATCCATGACGCCCATATGGTTCGTACCGGGTGGAACCAGTGCGAATGAGACATATAAGCTTTTGTCTGGAAGTACATCTACAGAATAAATTCGTTCTTGCTGGATATATTTTTCGATGTCTTCCAACTTCCAATTTTTAGCTATTTCGCCGCTTCGACTCAAACGGGCAGCTGCCAGCTCTTCTTCATCGAATCCGTAAATCATAATATTCCTCTTTTTACTTTCTAAACCAGTTAGTATTTTCCATTTGGGAATAGAGTTCTCTGAATGCATCTTTCAATACTCGGTCAATTTTGGGAATTGGGCTTCCTCCATTAGCAATGGCATACAAATCAGCGACTGTTTGATAGAAACCTGCGCTATTGTCGATGTAATTGCGTCTAAGAAGTCTGTCAATCGTTTTGATCTTAATTCTTTCAGAAGGGTCTAAACTGCTTTCTTTTAATCTGTTGAATAAAGTTTTTAAGACGAATTTTTCCGAGTCATAAATTCGTTCATACTCCGACCATTTATATACCTGACTCAACTGCTGTCCAGCTTCGTGCCGAACAATTCCCTCAATTGAATGTAATGTGGAATTTTCTATTAAAGTGTTCTCCAAATGGTGTACATATTTCTTAGGCACCACCGAAACATCGTTTGCATATTTTGAGGACTTAGTTAAAGTGACCCCTGGCAAGTTTTCATTTAGAATATTCAATTCCGATATTACATCTGCTGATTCTTTCGCCTCCTTTTTCAAAACGCTCTCCAGAGTTTCGGGAAATATAAATTTATGTTCGCGAATATATAGAGCGATCAGATCTTCAAAAGGCAAATCGAAGACAGCCTTCTTGCATCGCATGTGGTGCTCTGTATTTTCGGCGACCTTGTCTACCATTTTTTCGGTCATTTTCTCTCGAGCTACATTTTCTTCAAGCTCGTGCAATTGTTTTGGCGTAAGAGGCTTGTCTCTAATTTCTTTCCAGATTCTTTTTGTACCTTCCCAAAAACCTTCGCCGCCCTTGCCGCCCATCATCATTAAGAACTGGTCGTCAAAAGGAACGCCAGCAGGAGCCAGAACACGACGAGGTCCAGTTTGAACCAATTCAATAACCGCGTCTTCCAGAAGTTTGTGAAATTCACCAGATGAAATGACATCTTTGGCAACGCTCAAAACAGATCGAATACGATCAACTCCAAGTTGCCCGGCACGGTCGCGTGCAGAGGATACTAACACCTGCAAGATATTATCGATTGCTTTCTCGTTTGCAATCTCGTTCTTCAAGCCTTTCGAAAATAGATGAGGAAACTCGACTGCCGCATCAACACTCAAGAAATCGAACATCGCATTGCCGATGACGCGACCCTGCTCGCGCTTCGACATGTGCGAATATCGATCCGAAGAGGCTGCAATTTTTTCGCCCAGATGCGGGACTTCGTTGTAGAGCCAGGATCCGGTGGCGCACCCAGCCATCAAAAGTAATTCCAGGTCATTTGCAATATCGCATGCTTTGAGCATCATCATTATTGCAGTGCCGTCGGTTACACTCGTCCAGCCTGCTCGGGCGAGGGCCTTGACGTTTTCTTTGGCTTCGTTGAGGCCTTCGCCAATGCCTATGAATTTTTCGCGCTCATCTTGAACGAATTGATCCAGTACCTGCCTGTCGGTCAGAAAGTCGACCGCTCTATTTGCTGCGCTTCCAGCAAAGTCTGCGAGGCGCTCGGGGTGAAAAGTGGTGGCAGACGGTATCGGCTCGTCCTGGAGCTCAAACTTGGTCGCCGAAAGATTAAATGTCGGTGTGATGGCTGGCAGTTTGTCTGAAGCCTGGTCCTGATTTTCAGACAATAACTCTTTAGAGCGAAGCGAACGCGCCAAATCCTGCGCCAACTGGTACATATCTGCCTTGTCCTGTCCAGCTGGCAATGTGCGTGCAAATCGTTTTAGCTCGACTATGGGTTCAAATGCAGGATTGTTCGTTGCCTCCATTTCAAGCGCTTTAAGCTCAATAAACGATGGTGGGGCTTCGGAAGTTGCGAGTGCTCGAACCCGACCGTCCGCGTCGGTGTCAACGAGCATCAAAGGTTCGTAATCGACCTGTAATCCTGAAGTTACAGCTTTGAGAGAAGTATCCGAAAGGGTTACATCGTCTTTGTGTGCGGCTTGGTGAGCTTCAGCCTGTTCGCCCCGGGTGGAAATTGGCGCATCGACCGAATTTGTCTCCTTGCTCAGCGTGCGCTCAGAAGATTCGAATTTGCGATTGAGTTTTTGCTCTTCGTGCGACATAAAGTGATTATGCCCTCGATTAGCCGGTTAGAAGCTGAACCTTCAACGAGTTTGACGATGGTCGAAATTGTATAGTATAGGTATACAAATATCATAGCCAGCAAACCGCTTGGTTTGCAATAATGCTATAATGTAAACCATGAGTATACAAATACAATCAAAGTTAAACCATCTTTCGCAAATCTTACCGGAAGGTCTGCTTGCTGACTCAAGGTGGCTTCAAAAACAGGGATACTCGCGCCAGCTAATAGCTAAATACGTTCATAGTGGGTGGCTGACATCGCCTGTCCGAGGAGTTTATCGGAGGAACAGTGTTCTCTTAGATCAGGAAAATTGGGAACTTGTCGTTGCTTCATTGCAGAAATTACTTGCTCTGCCTGTAACTATAGGCGGGCGTACCGCATTAGAGTTGCAAGGGCATGTGCACTATCTGACCATGAGTGGTTCCCGTGGAGTGCATCTTTATGGAGATAAGTCCCCGCCAACCTGGATAAATAAATTGCAAAAGAAACAATTGTTCTCTTTTCATTCTAACGGCCTCTTCAATTTCAAAAATAGCACCAAGAATAGAAGTAGAGATTTTCGACAAGCTCATTTTATGGAGCATAAATTGGCTAAATCTAACTGGTCATTAGTATTGTCAACACCGGAAAGAGCGATATTGGAGCTTTTGGAAGAATTGCCGAACAAGGAAACATTCCACCAAGCGGATATGCTCATGGAAGGGCTATCGAATTTGCGACCTCAGTACCTTAATTTATTGCTGAAGGATTGCCAGAGTGTAAAAGTGAAACGCCTTTTTTTGTGGTTTGCTGAGCGTCATAATCATGCATGGCTTAAGGCTATAGAACTGAATAAAATAGACCTCGGGAGCGGCAAAAGAATGATAGTGCCCGGAGGCACATTTAACTCCAAATATCTCATAACCGTTCCAAAAGAGTTTGAAAATGGACAGTAACTCACCATATGCAAAACAAGTTGCCTTGTTGATGCGCGTCTTGCCAATAGCCGCATTAGAGAAATGCTTTGCGTTGAAAGGTGGTACAGCCATAAATCTTTTTGTTCGTGACATGCCGCGATTGTCGGTCGATATCGATTTGGCTTATCTACCTGTTCTTGAACGTGAAGAGTCATTGAGCGAGATAAGTGCATCTCTTGGCGAAATTAGAAAAAAGATACTCGAGTTGATTCCTGGCAGCAAAGTCAATTCATTGGTTTTACGTGGCGCCGATAAAATCGTGAAGCTTGTAATCCGTACATCTGATGCTCAGGTAAAAATAGAAGTTACGCCTGTATTGCGCGGAACAGTATTTCCTAGTCAAACTCGTGTAGTATCGAAGATAGTCCAGGAAAAATTTGGCTTTGCGGAAACAACCGTAGTTTCTTTTGCTGATTTATATGGTGGCAAAATAGTTGCGGCTTTAGATCGTCAACATCCTCGCGATCTGTATGATGTCAGGCTGCTTTTGGCTAATGAAGGCATTGATCGCGATTTGTTTCAAGCCTTTCTTGTCTATCTAATTAGTCACGATCGTCCAATGTCGGAAATAATATCTCCAAAGTTTAAAGACATACGTCAGGAGTTTGAACAAGGCTTTTCTGGCATGGCATTTGAACTTGTTAGTCGAGAAGATTTGGAGCAGACGCGAGAGGAGCTTGTCGAAAAAATAAAAAACAGTTTTACTGAGAATGATAAGAGACTTCTTCTATCAATTAAGCGTGGAGAGCCGCAGTGGGATTTGCTTGACTTGAAAGATGTCGACAAGCTGCCTGCTGTTCGCTGGAAGCTTCAAAATCTGGAAAATCTAAAGCCCGAAAAACGCGCTGAGCTTTTAGAGAGATTAACTAATTGCTTTTGAATTATTAAGGCGGGCTAGTAAGGAGCAGAATGTCTTATTTGGAACCATCAGATTTTGTTTACTGGAAACAGTACTTCATCGATCGGGTTGATGAACTCAGGGCCATAGCCGGAACGCCTTTTGGTTTTGCGGGAGCTTGCGTTCTCATCGAAGTGCTTTCGAGACTCACAAGAGGCACAGGCAAAGGCAAATCTGGCAGAATAGACTATGAACAATTTGTCTCTGATTGGTTGCCGAAGAAATATTCGGATTTTAAGTATGCCAAGCGTGTGATACCACCTGGCAAAGAAGAACAAGACAAATATTTGCCCACTCAAATGTATTGTATTTTGAGATGTGGACTCGTCCATAATCTTTCTTTTGTCGCAGGGCATTCTGAGATTGCTAATGGTGCCACTGACCGTTCCATTTGGATGTTGACCCGCGAAGAAGCGCATAGATTGGGGCTGAATCATTTAGACCCCTATGAACAAAAAGGTCCACCGATTGTCGATGATGCTGCACTCTTTGTCGCTGAAGATTTTTTAGATGACATAGAAGTGACTGTGCAAGACATTTTTGATAAGGCAGAACACGACGAAGTGTTGAAAGGCAATATCATGAAACACCTAAGCGACAGATGTCCGATTTGGGCTTAGAGTGTTGGGATGAGTGAGAGCCCGCATGTTTGTAATCAATGGTGAGTAGTGGTAAAATTAACTTTGGTGGCACGCAACGGCTTCACCAAAGTGTCGACTCAAGGTAACTTCATTTGATCACAAAAGTTGCAGTATTCATATCCCTCGCCGCCGTTTTCAGTGGTTCGTTCGCCCTGAGCACGCAGTCTGCTTGCGCGAAAACTTCGCGAAATAATTCTCACAAAACAAGAAATTACTTTGTCCCTCCGCCTCCGCCTTACGCACCTTCTATACTACCTTTGGAGCTAAATATGACAAACGCTCAAAAGGTAAAAGCGCATGCAGCCGGCGCTCTTATGCCAGTCATGGTGAAAGTGGTCCAACCTAATTCGAACGTTAGCTACGACCCTGTCGTTGAGTCGAAAGTTTTAAAACGCATCGATTACTTTGATTCTCAGATTTCGAACCAAGAGAAAGAAATCAGCAAATTGCTGAATCTTTGATTTTTTTATTGCCAGCCGCCCCCTAGTGCTCGATAGAGACTAATTCTGGATCCGACCAGATTCATTTTCACTTCAACCAGTTCTTTTTCGGCATTCAGTTTTTCTTCCTGAGTGAGCAGCACTTCGACATAAGTTGCTCGTGCATACTTAAACAGACTATTTGCATAACCAATAGCCTCCTCAAGCAATACCACTTCTCGTTTTTTGGTATCAAAAGCCTGCTGCATTTTTTTTATGTTTGAATATTGATTGAGCACGTCAGTGTATGCATTGAGTAAAGTCTGCTCATAAGTCAAAACCGTTTGGGTTTGGTAAGCATCCGCCATCTGGATGCGTGCAATGATTGCTCTTCGGTTAATCAGTGGCATTTTTATGTCACCGATTGCATTGTAGAACAACGAATTTGGTTGAAACAAAAGTGCAGGGCTGAACCCCGAATAGCCAGTACCTGCCTGAATCGTCACGTTTGGGTAGAGCTGAGCCTTGACACTTTTTAAATCTAGCTTTGCCGCTTTAATGGCCGCTTCAGCCTGACGAATATCGGCTCTGTTTGCCAAAAGCTGAGCAGGCACTCCCGTCTGTAATTCATTGATTGGCGTCGCCATAAATTGCTCAGAGTGTCTGAGAATTGGCGCACCATCATAGATGCCGGTGAGATATCTCAGACGATTTTCTTTTTCAACGATGCTTTGTTTGGTTTCAAATCTTTGACTTCTAGTTTTGTTTAACTGGGCTTCAAACCGATTTACCGCTAGTTGATTCGTTTTTGCATAAGCCTTCAAGGCCTGCATTTTAAGGAAAGCCGCTTCCTGAATTCCTATGTTTGCATCGAGTATCTTCAAAGAAGTATCCAGAGCCATTAATTCATAATAGTTGCGGGCTATTTCAGTAACGAGCCTGGAAATAAGAAAATTTCGTACCTCGTATTGTGCAACCATACGCAGTCTGGCTGCGTCTTTGGCATTTCTCAATCTTTTCCAGATATCCACTTCCCAACTCAGGGAAGGACCTAGATTCAAATTGAGATCTGGGTTTCTATTAAAATCTCTGTGAATAATTTCGTCCAACACACCTTCCTGGGTGTTGACCGATGGCTTGATGTAACTGCCGCCAATTCCCAAGCCAACTTTAGGCAAATACTCAGATTGTTTTTCTCTTACTTCATTGGCCGCAATTTCAATATCCTGCATAACGATATTGAATTCCTGGTTATTCGCCAGGGCTTTTTCAATCAAGGAGATAAGCCAGGGATCAGCAAAAAAATTCCGCCAGCTAATGGAAGCCGCACTATCACTAGCGTTTAAGCTTGTACTGTCCAGATGCTGCGAGGTGTCATACCTGGGAGGTATATTGGATACCGGCTTTTTTTCCAACAGTTCAACTGGATGAAACCACGTCTTTTTTGCAAAAACAGGCGCTTGAGAAACTCCCACAAAAGCTATGAGTGTCAAAAGACTAACAATTTTTTTGCTATACATTCCGGTCATTGTTGACTGACTCTGGCTCTGACTCTGGCTCTGGCTCTGGCTCTGGCTCTGGCTTATCCTTAGGCTTGAATTTTTTCATCAGTAATTTAAATCTTCCTTTTAGCGTTCTGTATTTTTTGCGACGATTCTCCTTAAGATGCAAAATTGAGTCGGTGATACTGGTATGGACTTCATCTTTCAGCAGATTTTTGCCATCAACCATGGTGGCGAAAACAAAGTAAAGTCCCGGAATAATCAATACGCCAATGATCGTGCCCGTGATCATCCCGCCCATGGCAGATGATCCAAGTGTTCTATTTCCTACTGCTCCTGCACCTTCCGACATCACAAGAGGAATAAGCCCTGCCACAAAGGCAAAGGACGTCATAAGAATAGGTCGAAACCGCATCCTGGCTCCTTCCAGGGCAGCGTCTTGCAACGATAAGCCTTCATTGCGTTTTTGAACTGCAAACTCGACGATTAACACAGCATTTTTGCCCAACAGTCCAAGCAGGGTAATAACAGCAATTTGTGCATAAACATCATTTGCAAGTCCCATCACTTTGAGCATTGCAAAAGATCCAAAAATACCAACGGGCAAAGAAAAGAGCACGGCTAAAGGCAGTGCAAAGTTTTCGTACTGGGCCGCCAGCACTAAATAAACAAAAAGCACAACAATCAAAGAAATAACAACGAATTCATTGCCTCGTTTCGCTTCGTCAAAAGACAGGTCTTCCCAGGCAATGTCGTACTCGCGGGACAAAGTTTCTTTAGCCACTTCGCGGATAGCATTAATGGCGTCGCCAGAGGTATACCCTTTTGCTGGGAATCCGCGAATGGCGGCAGAGTTGTACATGTTGTAGCGCGTAATTTCATTGGCCCCTTTTGTTTTTTTTAGTGTCATAAAAGATGTGTAAGGCACCATTTCCCCTTTCTCATTTTTGACAAACATGGTTTTTAAATCATCCAGATTTCTTCGATACTCAGGCGCTGCCTGGGTAAAGACTTTGAAAAACCGGCCAAATTTTATAAAGCCTTGCTCATAAGAGCCGCTGTTTAGAACATCAAGATTTTCCATAGCCGTATTTATGGAGACCCCTTTCTGCATGGCCAGCTGGTTATCAATCTTGATTTCGTATTGCGGGTAGGACGCATTGTAGAAAGTAAACAGCCCTGAAATCTCTTTGCGTTTTCTCAATTTTTGCATAAAGTCCTGAGTGGCTTTTTGTAGCTCCTGATAGCGGAGGTCGCCTGTTTTATCCAGTAATCTCAACGAGAATCCACCAGAAGAGCCAAAGCCAGGAATGGCTGGCGGCTCAAAAAATTCAACTGTGCCTCCCAGCCCGGCAGTGTTGTGCTCTAATTCCTCAATAATTTCATGGACGTTTTGTTTGCGATCATGCCAGTTTTTGAGGTTGATTAGACAGGTCCCCGCATTGGAACCTCTGCCTTCTGTCATGATTTCGTAGCCCGCCATCGAAGCCACAGAGCTGACCCCGTCAACCTCTTTGGTCATTTTTTGCAACTGGCCCATCACTTGGTTTGTGTACTCAAGCGAAGATCCCGGTGGTGTTTGAACGATAGCGTATATGGTGCCCTGATCTTCATTAGGGACAAAGCCGGAAGGAACCTGTTGGCTCATATAAACAATTCCGCAAACAAATATCAGGATAATCCCCAGGTTCAATAATTTATTTTTGACGAAACGATTTAAGAGCCACATGTAGCCACTGGTGAGTTTTTCGAAAATGGAATTGAATTGACCAATAAACCGTTGAAATAGGTTTTGAGGCGGCTTGTCATTGTGACCAGCATGGTTTTTAAGAAACATGGCGCACAAGACAGGCGTTAGAGTTAATGCCACCAATGCCGATATCATAATGGCGCTCGACATCGTGATAGAAAACTGACGGTAAAATACACCTACCGGGCCGTTGATGAAGGCTATTGGCACAAACACCGAAATCATCACCATCGTGATGGCCAGAATAGCGCTTCCCAGTTCGCTCATAGCTTTTTGCGTCGCCGCATAAGGCGTAAGCGACGGGTCTTTCTCCATATTGCTGTGGACAGCTTCAATCACCACAATGGCATCATCAACCACAATGCCGACGGCCAGCACTAAAGCAAATAAAGTAATCAGGTTAATAGACATACCAAACATCGCGAGCACGATAAAGGCTCCAACTAGTGAAATAGGTACGGCAATAACAGGAATGACTGTAGAACGCCAGTCCCCAAGAAATACAAAGACGACAAGGGTGACCAGAATAAACGCATCTCTAAGGGTATCGATCACCTGCTCAATCGAGGCGTCTAAAAACTTGGAGACATCGTAACTGTACTCAACGTGTATACCGTCTGGAAACGACTTGGAAAGTTCGCTGATTTTTTCCTTCACTTTTTTGATCACTTCTCTGCCATTGCTATTGGGGGTTTGTTTTAAAACGATAGATGCAGAGGGCTTTCCATCCAGATTCGTGTAGATATCATAAAACTCACTGCCCAGCGCCACGTTGGCAATGTCTTTAAGCTTGACCATTTCACCAAACTCAGAGCTTTTGATAATAATATTTTCGTATTGTTCTGGTTCTGTAAATCGGCCGACATAAGTAAGCACATATTCAGTAGCCTGAGCTTTTTTCCCCGAGCTGATACCGAGCCGGCCAGGGCGCGCAATAAGACTCTGGTTTTTAACGGCTTCTACCACTTCTTGAGAAGAAATATTATAGGCTCGCATGCGATCAGGTTTGAGCCACAGCCTCATGGCATAAGTTCTACTACCCAATAAGGTCGCGTTTGCTACCCCTGTTATGCGTTGAATTTCTGGTATCAGTTTTGTATAGGCGTAATTGAATAGATACTTCTGGTCAAAAGAGTCGGAATCGGAATACAGATTCACGTACATCAACATAGATGGCTGTAGAGGCAAAATGATCACCCCCTCGCGCTGAACGAGAGTAGGTAATGCGTTCATCATCTGATCCACCCTGGTTTTGACGCTAACTACCGCCAGGTTGGGATCGGTACCCGGTTCAAATACCACACGAATAGTGGCCTCACCAGCACTGGTGGCATCAGAGACCATGTAGCGCATGCCCTGCACTCCGTTAATTGCCGCTTCCAGTGGCACCAACGTTGACTCGGTAAGCACATTGGCGCTGGCACCAGGATAGGCAATAAAGAGGTTGACGACGGTGGGCGCAATTTTTGGGAATTGTGAAATAGGAAGCTGCACAATGGCGAGGCAGCCGAGGAAAACGATTAAAACCGAGATGACAATCCCGAGTACCGGTCGTTTAAGAATATTACGAAACATAGATGGCCGAGCCTAAACTACTCTGCATATAAATTCAAATTCTCCATAGCAAGTTTGGGATTAATCACCTTGTAACTGATTTTGTCTCCTTTGTTTATTTTGTTCTGCCGCTCTAAAAGGTACATCTCATCAGGAGTTATGCCAGAGGCGACAACATAAACGTTGGGTAACTCACGAGCCACTTTAATTTCACGTTCGTGAACCAAACCGGATTTGTCGACAACGAAAATAAAGCGTTTATCTAAAATTTCATACGTGGATTTTTGGGCCACAATGACTGCGTTATTGATCTTTTGGGGCCATAGTATTTTTCCTGTTTGCCCATAACGAAGTAGTGCTTTAGGATTACTAAAGACAGCTCGAAAAGCCACATTGCCTGATGTACTACTAAAGTCTGATTGAATTGTTTCTATCATTCCTGTTTCAGGATAAATTTCTTTGTTGGCGAGTTCCATTTGCACTTTCTGAGAAGCACCCTTTTTTCTGTTCTTCATGTATTCCAGATACACAGATTCGGGCACATTGAAATACACCCACAGTCGATGTGTATCGCTTAAGGTCGTAAGCAACTGGTTTTCTTCAAGCAAGCTACCAAGCCTGATATCACCAAAGCGGCCTATCAGCCCGTCAAACGGGGCTCGAATTTCAGTAAATCCTAAATGCGTTTTAGCTAGCTCTAGTTCCGCTTGGACTTTAGCTAACTTAGCGGCAGACATAGCGGCTTCAGTGGGCGAAATAATGTCTTTTTCAACAAGTGCCTGGTTGTTCTGCAGCTCAATTTTGGAAAGCTCAACTTCTGCTTCTATTTTTTGAACATCAGCTTCGTAGATTTTGGGCTTTATTTGAAAAAGCAATTGACCCTGATGAACAGTGTCTCCTTCGTCTACAAGAACATTTTGCAAATATCCCTTCTCTAACGAACGAACTTCAATATGTTGTATGGCTCTAATCTGGCAGACATACTCATCATTCAACGTTAGGTCTTTGACAAGGGGTTTACTGACCTGATAAGTCGTATGCGATTCTTCTTTGCTCTCAGGTGGTGCCTGACAGCCCGATAAAGACAGCACGAGTAGTGAGGCGCTGCAACACAGTGCCACCGTTTTAATTAGTTTCATCATCCATTGCTTGTTACTTTGACATACGATCAGGTTATCGCAAGAATGTGACGGTTAAGTGTTGGTTCCGCATATGATGCGGATTTTATTTGAGATGGTGCGCGTGAGTAGATAAGAGCTGACCCTTGAGGCTTTTTTTGACGCTTGATTTGGCGCTTGCCAGCATGGTTTCGGTCAGAGCAAATTTTGCAAGCGCATCGCGAGAGTACGGTTTGAAAAACACCAGCTTGTGCTCGATTTTTGCGTTGTCTACACTAAAAGTAATATTGCTATTGAAGTGACTGTTTGGTTCGATTTTGCTGATCCATTTGCCCGTATCGCCAATGGGAGAGCGGAAGAATACGTTGCCCAGCTCGTCTTCAAGACCAATATCAAATGTGGAGAAAGTGTTTTCGGTTTGATTTAAAATGTCCAGCGTTAGTGTAATTTCATGGTGGTTAATGTGCATGCCCATTATTTTTACCTCAAGACCCGGGAAACTGTAATCATCCGCCGTCTCATCGGGCATTATGATAGTTGGGAGTTTCAGTGGCTCGCTTAGTATGACTTTCATTTCAGTGCCGGGCTCTAACATGACGCTTTTACCTTTGGTCAGCATGGCGATTGTCAGACCTGCACCTCCTCCAATAGCAGCTCCACCAGCCAGGGCAGTCCCGTGACTCGCCGCTACCGCCGCCAAGCCGCCATATTTCAGGACTAACAGTGTGCCCGCCAAGCCACCAATGGCGGTGAAGCCCGCCGCGCGCCCGACGACTTTGGCTGTTGCTAGACTTTTAGAATTGCGCGTGGTGCTGTTGCCTTCAATTGGAACTTCACGTCCATCAGGCGTAATTAAATAATCGAAGTGAGTGTTGATGTAACCGTTGCGGCCAGCGCGTTTCGGCTCTTCTATGGAGCTTAGCGCTCCATGCAAAAGCGTGCCTTTTGGTATCACTACTTGTCCATCTACCAAAACGTCTTTGTTGACTTTGCCGAAGAACTCATCGCCTTCCGCGGTTTCGCCTGCGGCGATTTCTTTTAAAAGAACTAGTTCTAATGTTGTGTCGGCTGCCACCACACGCACATCGCCCATGTTGACGGTCGGGCTATGGGGAAGATTGTGCTCGCTCTGGATATCGGTCTGGACAATCGTGCTGCGCAACACCGGGGTTTCGTTGCCTTCGGTCGGGGTTTCGTCTGCCAGAACGGCAAGCGGGGCGCCGGCGTTTAGACTTAATAACAGAATAGATGCGCACAGAGTACGGGTAAGGATCGCAGAGTAAGTTTTCATAGGTCTCCAAAGCGTCGATCATGAAGTGCAAGTAAGAAAGCATCCTTAATAAAGGAATGAAACCTAGGCCTTTAGTCCTACATTGCGCATCTTGTCATCTAGCACCAGAATCGATAATACAGAACGAATGTGACGGTTAAGTGTTCGTCCGCTACTTGACGTGGTTTGTAAAAGGTTTTGTAATTTACTGCAACAATAGCAAATCAAACGTTCTAATATTGGCGCACTAAATATGGTGGCATGAGCGTCCATAATCTTTCCTTTGTCGCAGGGAATTCTGAGATTGCTAATGGTGCCACCAACTTTTTGTCGCTGAAGATTTTTTAGATGACATAGAAGTGACTATTCAAATCATTTTTGAATTAGCTGAGCATGACGAAGTGTAGGCTTGAGGTGTTTGGATGAATGGTGTTGAACAGACCCTTGATGATTTTGCCCGCTAAATTGTTGCGGCTGGAGCAATCGTCATTAGTGTTAGTCTGATCAATCGAGTTGGCCACGAGAGTGGCGATTGAGAGACGGGGAAGATGGATGTCATCTATCAATTTTTTGTATTCTCGGCAGTTTTTTATTTGTATTTTTAAGAAGAGCACTACAAGTGATAAAATCGATAAGTTATATAGCTATTATGGGGTAATTCTTGTTGAATAAAAATAAGACTAGCGCCCTAAGACGGGGATTTTATTATCAAGACCTTTGCGCTTTGCGTATTATGTCTTCTTGGCTAAAAAGTCCGGAAATCTATAGTTGGATACAATTTGAAGTTTCTGATTTAGCTGAAAAAACTTCGTCTTTGGATGATATTGTAATTGCCCATGCAAACGGCTCCTTGGAGTTACAGCAAGTTAAGCACGTTCAAAATCCTCAAGACAGTTGGACATGGGAAGATTTTTTAAAGACCTCGAAATCGAAACAAGGAGCAAATCTACCCTCTTTAATTGAACGATGGTCTAAATCTTTTTTTGCCATACGGGAAGGGAAAAAAATTACGAGCACTTCTCTGATTACCGATGGGACTGCAGATTTGAAAATCACGTCTGCGATGTTTGATAACAAAGTAAGCTTGGAAATCTTAGAACAAAATAGTCCCGATGTATTCGAAAGATTATGCAAACAAATACCAAACGAAAAGGAAAGACACGACTTTTTTGGTATTTTTGAGTTTCATTTTAAAAATGAAAATCCGGAAAAAGTGTTTGAACAACTAAGAGAAGAGTTTGTAGAAATTCTTAGATCAACTGATGCTGGATTTAAAAACGTTCTGCATAATGTTCAAGAAGAAGCCCGGAGACCGATCACTTCAAAGATAACAATAGAGAAAATAAAGGATTGGTGTGAGTTTGATGAGCCGCGTTCATTGGACCAAGATTTTCAAATTCCAGAAGATTTTCAGTTGTTTGATACTGTAAAGCACTCTCGCTTAGTTTCTCAGCTAGAAGACCCAAATGGTGGATTCATAGTTGTTACAGGAAAACCAGGTAGTGGTAAAAGTACTTATTTATCTAAGTTATCGGAACTTCTCGGAGAGAAAGAAATTCCATGCATTCAGCATTATTACCACATAGAAGTTGGTCATGAGGAAGAACATGAGCGATTGTTTTGCGAGAGGGCTATCGAAAGTCTCAAAGCTCAATTGAAGAGTTATCACAATGAAATTGGAGAATTATCTGCTAAAAATTCTGCTGGTGTACCTGTTCATGAATACTTAGATTCGTTTGCGTACACTCTTCAAGCAAAGAAAAAGACCCTTGTTCTTCTAATCGACGGGTTAGATAACGCTATCCGAGGGACCTCAGAAATTGAATTGCGCAATCTCCTTACTGAAATATGTAGGCCTAGAAAAAACCTATGGATTGTATTAGGAATGCAAGAAAGCGCTCGGATTCATTTGCCGAAGATTGTCGAGAAGGAGTGTCCCAAGGAAAAGTGGATTCACGTCAACGGACTTTCTGAGAGCGACGTAGAGTCTATTTTTAAATCCAATATAGTTCAATTGAAACTTCCAAATTCTGATTTTGAAAAAAAGAAAGTTGCAACAAAGCTTTTTCAAATAACAGAAGGAAATCCCCTGCATCTCCGTTACTCGTTGCGTGAGCTTAAAAAGAAAAATCTTCAAACGGTTACCCTATCAGATTGCGAAAAATTGGAGCCATTCGGTGGAGATATTGCAAATTACTACACGACTCTCTGGCAGACGATTCCTGA
This sequence comes from Candidatus Melainabacteria bacterium, assembly GCA_016699165.1. Taxonomy (GTDB): domain Bacteria; phylum Cyanobacteriota; class Vampirovibrionia; order Obscuribacterales; family Obscuribacteraceae; genus Aved-18. Next base: position 390,481 of record CP064963.1, read on the forward strand.
ATTTTCGAAAACTATACTTCTCAGCTTAGTTAACACAGATTTTCCACTAACCAGAAAACAATTGTTGGAGTTTCTCTCAACATTTGCGCTTCCTAATGATATTTCTCCCGGTCTATCAAATGTTGAGCATCTAACTGAAATTTGTAGAAGCGGAATCAGAATATTTCACGACTCACTACGAGTCTTTGCTAAAAAGCAGAAGGAATACGATGAGCAGAAAATATCCCTTTCTCGAAAAATGTTGACGTGGTTAATTGACAGCTCATATGAGAATTTAATTTGGTCTGAGTCAAAAAAACTATCGTGGATATTAGGTGATTCAAAACCGGTCTTATCAATTGATCGAATGTGGTTAGTCGATGCTATTTGTTATCCTCGTGAACCTTTTCGAATTCTACAACAACTCAAGCTGGGAGCAGAAGTAGCTTTCTCGGAGAACAATTTTGGAAAGTGCTTGGAGTTGTCACATTATCACTTGCTTTATTCGAATGCATTAGATTCGGGAGAGTACGCTGTTGACAAAATCTGGAAGGAATCTATTAGGTTCGCTGAAATTAAGTCTTTAGCTGGCTGGAATTTACCTTCACTTTCTTCTAGTGCCATTGAAGGCCTCATTTGGCGAGTTAGTGAACTAAGTCCTAATTTTATTGAGGATCTCGATGATTGCCTTAATGCGCTAGACAGACGACACCGCAATTTGGAAATTTATAACAAGAACAGTATTTATTCTACTCCGCCCGAACTGCCTATGAAACTTGTTTCTATCGCAAGTATAGACCCAGTCATATCGAATTCGCGAATTTTTCGGTACATAGAAAACTTCAAAAATGAGGGCTGGGAAGCTGATCTCGTGGAGCAGTTTACAAAAGGGCTACTTCAAAGAAAGCAATTTAATAGAGTCAGTGAATTTAAGAGACTTAAGTTGTCTCGTGCAGCAAAACGAGTTATTGAAGTCTGCCAGGTAGAACATGAACTAATAAGTGATTCGCAGTTTAATAAAACAGCCAGCGACAATATTGATGTGTCTGAAGGAAATCTTTTTACGGTTGTATTTTTATCTATAAAGAATCGAACCGCTTTGGAAGTTCCTGTTCTTCCCGCTTTAGAGGAAATCCCATTAGAGCTCAATGATTATAGTTCTACTGAAGAAGAGAATTTTCAAAATCTATTGAAGGATTTTTTTCTAAAAGGTGTTTTGTTAGGTTTGGGTCAACGAAAATCAATTGTGAAAGAGTGGTATGAATCTGCTCGCAACTGCTCTACTCAGCTCGTTGCTGCGAAAGTTCTAGAAATTGGGTATCTAGTTGGGGATAAAGTTGCTAAAAATACTTCGATTGATGTCTTTCTTCCTATTCGTCTAATTGAAGCAATTCCAGAAATAACAGTCCATGACAGAGCAAATTTTGGATTACGAAAAGTTCTTCGTAATTCGGTTAGATCAATAGTCAAATATGTAGCATATCTAAAAAAATTTCTTGATGGTTCTATCGAATCAAACAGGGACAACATAGATAGATTTTTAAAAAATGAACACGTTAACATTTTTGATTTTTTTCAAATTCTGATCGATTCAAAGATTCCGATTTTAAGCATGGAAGACTATTCGTATTTTGAGAAAATTGCAGAAGAGTATATTCATGATCTCAAAGAAGGATTTAACCAACGAGCAGAATGGTACTGCGACCTTGCGCTGATCGCCTCTATCTATGGAAATCGTGAATCTCACAAAAAGTTTTTGAAATCGGCTACTGAAAATTTTATTGGATTTGGAATGCGAGATAGTCTTGTTGAAGAAATTCTAGATGCTCTGTCGTTATTGCACACCAATGGTATTGATATTTTGCACTACATGAAGCAGATAGCTCCAATTGTTCTTTCAATTCCCGATTATTGTGAGGAGACAAGTCATTTACCTTCAAAACTTTGTCAATTAATTGGAGGATCTGCGAACAAGAAATTACTGTTTTCGTATTATGACCAAAATTGCAGCGTAGAGAATTATGATTTAGCTGAAACAGCTTTTCATGAGATTTTAAAATTCTTGCCGCTCACTAATGTATTCGAGCTTGGCTTAGCTCGAACGGGGATCGATGAAGGATCCTTAAAGATCTTATCGAGCAGGGCAAGAGGTGGTGCGAAAATCTCGAGTATTTTAGAAGAACTTGATGTTTTCTGTTCATTTGATGATTCAGAGTTAAAAGATGAAAAATATTCCGGCATAAACAATTCTGATTTTGAATTTGACCCCAGTATGATTCAACCCGGTAATTTGAAAAATTTTCTTGATTCGAAAAAATCGTATGAAAGAAATAAATATATTGTTGAGTGGATAAGCTTTTGGTTAAATAAAAGCTCCGATCTCGCAAAAATCGCATACTCAGAAGCTAAAGAGTTAGTTTCAGATGATTCGCCCTACCTAAGCAGCGAAATATTAGATTCGATTTTTGAACATTCGTGGCAAGAAGAACCTTCCAATTCCTTTGAAATGGTAGTAAAAGCTCACGCGTTTAGTTATGGCTGGTCTTTTCGTCAATCAGATAAAAGAAAGCGAGAAAAGCGCTGGAAGTTTGTTAAAGAGTATTTTCCTGAAAGAGCTTTGGACTTTTATAGGGATTCCATACTGGAAGTGAGTAAAAAGAGCTATAGTACGAATCCTCCATTTACTCCAGTTGCATTGGGTGTCCAATATTTTGTTGAGTTTGGTCTGCGAAATATTGCTACCGAAATTATCGATTCGGCATTAAGTTTAGCCAGAGAACTTTTTGCCGATGTTTCACTTACTGATATTGAGTGGAAAAATAACACAGAAGTTTTGGATTTGTTAATAGAAAGATTGCACTGGCCAAGTCAAATGGTTCGTGAAAAAGTGGCCGTCGTTATCGCCGAGCTAATCAATCAAGAGTCAACAAGGGAACTAACCTTTAGGAAATTGAAAAACTGGACTGCAAATCAGTCATTAGACTCAATTTCAATATTAGGATTGCTCCCGATTTTCAAAGTTGAATATGCTGTGGTCTTAAATCTTGATCTACAAGGCTTGGTTGACTCTTTGCAGTCTCATAATCAGTTAACTAATGAAATAACGCAAGAGCTTAATGAACGTTTCGATCTTCGATTGTCGATTCAAAATCACTCGGTTTCTGAAACTCTTTCTGTGCCAGAAAGCTATGTACCCAGTTCATTTTTTAGCAATGGGTTGATTCAATTGATTTCGCCTTCCATGATCTCTGCTGTCGAAGAAATCGAAGATGATTTTGCAAGAATTTGGAGCTTTACAGCAGACGAGCTTATGCGATTGCATAAAATCGAAATTCGGGTGGATTTACTTAGAGACTTTGGATTGAGAAACGGTGCAATATTTGGACTTTCATACAAGGCAAGCGAAGCATATAAAACCGCTCTATTAAGAGTGCTTCAAAATTTTCACTCTCGCAAGTTGATATCAAAAGAAACCTTACTCAAGTTTTCATTGAAAGTTTTTCCAGTCGACTTGTCCCTGTGGTTCACGAAAACAGATAGAAAACCAGAATGGTGGGTGGGTGTGAAAGCAGAGAAAAATGATCTTACTCAAGAATTTTGCTCCAACTTGGTAAAAAGAATGTCTAACCAACTTTCAATTGATAGTGATGACATTCTAGGAGGATGTTGTGGTTCTGTAGTAATGGAGTCAGAGAATTCACAAGTTTTCTCGATCTATCTATGCACTGCTTTATTTGCTTATATGGGAGATATTGATTTCTCGAAGGCGAATAGTAATGTAGTTGAAGAGATTTTACATAGCACTCTTACAGTCTTAGATTTGCAGAGTTCCAAAAGAAAGCTGGATTTTTTTAAAAGTGTAGACAGTCACATCGTGAAAGGTGGAGATCCGTTTCGATTCGATTCCGGTGCGATCTTTCCTTTAGTAAGTCGACTTAATGGACCTGAAGTCAACAATTGGCAGTGGTATCGTAAATATTCACCAGTAGAGCAATTCATTCAGTTTGGACCCAATCTCAAATTTTTTAAAAACTACAGTATAAGTCAAGGCGAGTTTGGTTGGAGCTATTTTCAAGACGGAACTCTACTCGCTACGGCAGGAGATTGGTTAGAAAAATTGTCTGAACGTGATTCCAACCAACAATATATAGAGTACGGCACCTTTATAAAGTTTTCCGCTTCCAGATTGTTGGATGATTTAGTTGTAGACGGAGCAAAGCTTGGAATAGCTGCAAAGATAACGCAAAAAACTGTAGACATGCCTTACAGCAGCAGGGACATTAAACACAAAGACTTTTTTATAATTGAAGAAATTTGTAAAAAGAACTAAAAATCCCAGACTTCATTTTTCCAGCGATTGATTAGGAATTGAGTAAAAGGTCAGTTGAACCGAATTAAAAGTCAGATCTAATTAACTTAAAAATTTCCGTTTTCACATTACAAGAAAGCTAATAACTCTAAAACTCCACCATTGCAGAACCACTGATTGGTGGCTAGTGTTCGGTAAGTGACAGCCATCCAGTAATTTAGCCTATTTCTCCTTCCTCTGCTGGACGCCTGCGAGAGCAAATGATTTCGTAAACCGGACGTCCCAGTCCTGTTGTATAAATCGATTAGAGTTTCAGCCACGTCTGACAATTCCACACTTGCCCAAACGCCATAACGTTCATTTAGCTTAAGTAAGTCAAATTGATTTTGAACTCTTTTTGTCAGTGATACGTCCCAGCTGGATGCTGCCTGAACCGAAAAATTGAAAGTTAGCGTTTCATTTTCTGTAAGACTTGCAAAAAGCCATTGTTCATTCTCAATACTTTCATAGTAAGGATGAAGTATTTGCTCTGTTTCCAATGTCGGAAATGTATCTCCCTTTAGTCCATTACATTCATGACATACGGGTACTAAATTTTGCGGATATATCGCCAAAATTGGAAACTTTGATTTTGGTAAATGGTGGTCCAGAGTCGGTGGCTTAGGTGTTTTTCCACAAAGAGGACATCTATCAACGTCTCTCATGAGTTCAGAAAAGATCACTCTGGCTTTTGATTTTTTGCTACGAATTTTCTCGTCGTATAATCCGATAAATTCATCATTCGCGACAAGCCCAGCAGGAATATTTGTTATTGAAAATAGGTGAAGTTCATTTTGTTTCTTTAGTTCCTGAAATTTTTCTTTTGCGGCAACATAATCGGCTTTCACATTCATCAGGCGATTTCGAAGGTCGGTTCGGCGCATTCCGTCAGTACAAAGTTCAAATGCATCTTCAGCACTACTTGCAGGATAGGCTAATTTCCACATTAATCTCTCCCTTGTTTTGAAGCTAATAAGGTTCGCATTATAGCTTGACCTTCACTTCCTACTCGATTTTTGAATTTCTTCAAGAGCGTTTCGAATGTATCATCTGGATCCATTTGTTCGCGGATGAGTTCAAGATATCCAGATTTTTCAACGTCTAAATCAAAGATTGCTCTCGTAATTCTGCCTATATTTTCGCCAAAAGTTTCAAAATCAAGTTTTTCAGAAAATTGATTTCCAACTCGAGTAATTAAGTTGACGCAGTTACTTGGAACCTCCTGTAAAACAACTGGTGAGTGAGTAGCAATAATTGCTACTCCGTTTCGCTCCTCTAGAAGACTTGAAATGGCGCGAATGAATGCAGATAGTAACGGTGGATGTAAATGCGACTCAGGTTCGTCGAACAGAATTAGAGTGCGATCTTCTACAATTTCAACCAAACGAGTCAAGGTAAACAATACTACTTTATGTCCGGAGCTCGATTCTCGAAATATTCTTTTCGCCTCCTGAATTAAATCCTTATCTTCAAGCCTAAAAAGTGATCCAAAATCTTCTTGATACAAAATTGGGTCTGCTTTCTGCAAGTAACTAAGCAGCTCCACTAAGGTTTCCTTTTTTAGACCAATTTTACGACAATTCGCAAGACTGATAGCAAACTGTTCTGCTCTACTTCTAATTCGCTTTGATCGAAATTTTTTCTCAGTATCTGTTGGCGATGTTCTTTCATTTAGGGATTCTCTTTTTGGTTTGAGTCCTAGATAATAGTATTGAAGTAAGCCAGATTTATCTATGTTTTCAGAAAGTGGTCTAAAAGGATCAAAAGCACTATAAGCAACTGTAATTAGGTTAGAAAAAGTCACTCTTTGAGTATCGAATTTAAATTTTCCAAAATCAGAAGAGTTTCCGCTCATCAGCGCTCGCGCCATTCTATCCAGCAAATATGATTTTCCAACCCCGTTTCTTCCCACCAGCACATGCAAATTAGTGGGAGGAATGGAATTTAGTCCGACTTTGAAATTTAAAGTTATTGACTCGGATGTATCAGCGGTACTATCGTGAGATGAATATTCGAAACTATACCCTGATACATTCTCATTTCCATGTGATAACCGAGAAAATTGAGTTTCGACTATACCTCGACTTACATTTCGAAGTAAGGAGACTTTTGTTACTTCTTCTTGCATCGCCTTACGTCGAATACTTTTGTTGTAGGCTATGTCTTTTAGTCCCTTTAAAATCTTTCGTCGGAATCGTTCAGACAGTTTCAGTAAGTTTTCATAATAACTATAATCTTGTCCAAGAGAAAAACACGATGAATCGATCGCATCGAACTCAGAAGTGAAATTTGGAGCATATTTACTGGGAGATTTCATTCCGTATTGACCAATTTTAACTTGTCCAATTACATGGTCTTTGCAATTTTCATCGGTAACAAAAAGAGTATGTAAGGTGCGAAATCCAAAATCGTTCCATCTGTCCTCAATCAAATAGGCATGTTCTGGTTCCAATGGAATATTTTCGTTGCTACGGAAAACTTTGAAAAACATATTTATATTTGTGGTTTGCTGGAAATCGAATCTATCTGTTTTAGATCTTTTTTCAGAATGAAATTACCAAGCTAAATAGCCATAGGCAAGTGAGATACCTATAGCTTCTTGAAAAAAACTATTTTAAAAATCTTGGGCAGCGAGGGACTCGAACCCCCAACCCCTTCGGTGTAAACGAAGTGCTCCACCATTGAGCTAGCTGCCCGTAACAGTAAACAGTTTATCATGCACCGGTTTCCAAGTGCCAGTTTCGCGCTTAACAATGCAAAGCCCCTATAATAAAAGGATGCAAGGACGCGACAGACACAGCTCTATACGCCGCTCGACAAGCGACATGCTGGCACAAGCACAGACCCTCATGCAAAGAGGCGACCTGCCCAAGGCGGAGCTTATGTGCAAGAACGCCCTGAACACCTGGCGCAATTCAGGCGCTCCCCGCTCTGAGGAGGCGCACATCATTTCGTTTCTGGGGAAGTGTTACGAGGCACAGCGACAGTTCCAGAAAGCCTACGACCTTTATTTCGAGGCGCTGCCCCATCTCACCGGCAGCAATTACGACGACATCTACAGCGCCATGCTCTATGTCACAGAGCGCATGGGCGACTTCAGCCAGCCATCCGTTATCGACGAGCCGCCTTACGATCCTTATGGTGGAAGATGAAACTGAAGACTTCTAAATGGTGGATGTCTCTGAACTTGCTTGCGTTGTGTTTTGCATTCATGGCTCCATCGATGGCTCACTATACCCATCCCGCACCAACCGTGCCGGTCAAGTTCCCTGTGCGGCAGGAAGTATTGCCAAATGCTTTGAGCGTATCGATTTATTTGCACAAACTTCCTTGTACAGGAGGGCAGTCTGCCTGGAGTTATGTCACCGATGGCTTTTCTAAATTCAAACAGCCCGAATTAGTAATGACTATAGAAAAACATGCAACCGAAAGTGAGTCTGCGTATCCCAGCGATCCAATAGAGTTTTTCAAAAGTTTGTTAGGACTTGCCACGCAAGGCAATGTCATTCGTGCTGGTGGTTCCACGCGTCTTGGTGAAGGTGCAGACGTTTTTATATCCAAGCAATTTCGAGGCACCATTTATCTTCCTGCGGAGAAACTCGAAGGTGTCAATCTACCTAAAGACGCTCTGGCAGTGGTTCCTGTAACCACAGAAGAATTAGACGCCTGGGATATCGGTGGCGCCGCTCGCGTGGCTGGCAGACTATCGCAACAGAGCCAGTTTTATCCTTTTCCAACATGGTGCGACAGAAGTCGTGAGAGCGTTTTCTCCCAAGGAGAGATGCAGGTCATGAAGATTGAGCCTGTGAGCCAGGCACCGACCGCTATGATTTATGGAGCCGGTATCATTGCAGACAAAGACAAGCTCAGCATGTCGGTGCCGCAAGCGGTGCGGGACGACTTGAATCAAAAACTGATAGAGCTGCCGAAAGATACACCGTTCAGATTGAATCTTTCTTTAGACCCAAGAGCCAACGCCTATTATGTTTGGGAGGTGCAACAGGCCACAGCCGTTGCAGCAAAGGGAAGTGATGCGTCTTTGATGTCGGGCTCATTCGTCATGGTCATGCCCGCAATGAAGACGTCGCAATTTGGACCGTACAAAGACGGTTTTATGTTGATGTTAACCAATGAAGACTTGGACAAATTCAAAGAAGCTGTTTCTAGCGGTAAAGACTGCGTATTGGAAAGCACTACCAATGGTGCGTATAAAACTTTTGAAGTGAAGTTTTCGAAGTAAGAGTCATCTTAAGTCTTAAAGCTATCTATTCAAGCTGTAGCGAGTCACAATGTTTTTTATGATCATTGAAAGTAGATACTATGTTCTCAGTTTGAGCTTCAGGAATGTCGCGGTTTAAAAAACCATGTTTGAAGAGATGAATATCCATTGCCGAACGGGCGGCTTGCAGTGCCAATTCTTCAATGGCATAATTATCTTGCATGTAAGTACCATGCCAGTAATGTCTACAGTCGAGGTAACTTGAGACTCTAAACGGTTGTTTGTGGAGTTCATAGCTTGCGAGATGATTGATTGCCAGAAATGCCTCAAATCTTCTGAAAAGCTGTTGAGCTTTTACTTTACCGATATGAAAGTCCGCAAGCATTTTAACGATTTTCTTTTCAATAAGAATAGAAGGAAGCAAACTACTGTTTTCATCAAAGGAAAATATCCAAGGTAAGTTACAACGCATCATAAATTTGTCATTGCGCTTGATCTCGGATTGGAGTAGAAGGCGTTTCAATAAAGTGAATTCATTTCGATGAAAAAGAATCACTCCTGCAACATAGAGAGCATAAAGACCTGGGAGAAGCAGAAGTCGAGCCGTGCCTTGTAAATTTCGAACTGGAGGGTCTGTATCCGTTTCAACGTCTGATTCTGTAAGTTTCAATATCGCTTCTTCTAAAAGCAGATCAAAATCCGAAGGCTTCCCATGCAAAGCTAAGGCACTTAATATTGAAAAAAATATGTTTCCCTTTTCTATGACTCTATCGCATACTTCATAAAGTTTATGTTTGTCGACTTCTGCGATCTCAATTTCGCCTAAAATGTTTTTCCCTTTCGCGGGTGTGATTTCGGAAAATATCAACATAGGATATTCCCTTCTGTATTTTTCAGCTGCAGACATAATTAAATCGGTAAGGTCTATGCGGGCGTTTTCAGTGATGTATACTTTTGTTTTTGCTCTGGCAACAGATGCCACTATTGGTGGTTCCATGTAAACATTCTCAAGTGCAGCGATGTCTTTTCCTAACTGTTTGAAAAATGCATCTGCAGACTTAATTTGAATCTTTATTCCGGATTTCTTCTGAACAATTTTCTCTGCGTTCGATCCAATTGAATTCAAATAACAAAAATGAAGTGGTAATCTTTTCGAGCGATTCCCTTCCAGAATATCTCTTAAGGCAAAATCGTACTCTGCAGACCAACCGCAAACAATTAGTCCGTAATCGTCAAGAATTTTGTTTAAATGGACCGAAAGTTTTGGTTCGTATTTTTCAAGCTCCTTATCAACGTTTTTAATTCTTGAATCTTTATAATCACCATGAAGTTTTAAAATTTGCACACCGCCAAACGCTAGCGGAGCAGAGCCTTTCAGGCTGGCGCCCGAATAGACCACCTCCGGCGCAATGCCGACTTCGGTTAATGCATTCTCCATCAACCTATCAAAGTTGGTTGTGATGATAACTTTGAAATAACCCAGCTCTGCAAGCTTCGCTATTGCTTTATGCGCATGAGTAGGAGCCGGATGAACGCCTTTGGGTTCTAAGGCTGACTTTATTATGTTGCTTCTTGCAATTGCTGTAGTACCGACTATATTCATCACCGCGCTATAACCGGGATCGATTTCATACTGCTTCTTAAACCAGCTAACTAACCTTTTTTCTCTTTCCTTCTCCGAAAGTTCTTTTAGATTGCCAAAGGTTTTACTTCGCAACGCTAATGATTCAATCTGTTTTAGGGTTATGTCCCATCCAGTAGGTATATTTGCCGCTCGCGAGACACCAGAGCCTAACAAAAGGGCATATTGGCCTTTGTTGTGATACACATTCAAAGCAGCCTGAAGATTCGGTGGAGTTCCGGGTGAATTAGGCAATTTCTTTTTTGCTCATCGCTAACTTTTTCACTTTATGCAACCTTGTTTCATTGTGGATTCAAATCTTTGTTCGTTCTCAAAATGTCATCGATAAGCGCGATGGTCCTGGGAAAGTTCATGATGAGCGCATTGACGCGTGGTGACTCTCGTCCTCGAATGAACGCATAAGATTCGGCAAAGATTTCGTCGTCTTCTTCCAGAAGATGTGCCAGCGCTTCTTTGTCATCATTTCTGACCTTTGCTTTTTCTTCTGCGATGACCGCTTTTAATTCTTGCAACTGTTCAATCTTGAGTGTATCGAAGATGGCATGCCCAACTTCGTGCTTAAAGCTACCTGCGACATCTGAATTTTTAGTGCTTAGCTTGAAAGATGTTTGATTAGTTTCAGTGGGCGAGTCGCCGCCTTCCAAAAAGCCCGCCATCCCTACGACAACTTTTTTGCTTCCGGGTTCATAAATAGCCGGCGAGCCAGCGTGCCCGTTTACTATGTCTTTGGCTACGATTTTTACGCCAGCTTTCTCCAGGAAGCGACGCTCGTTTTCGGGGATTTCTTTGATACCAGCCCGGAGTTGTTTCAGAAACTGATCAGAAACCGTCCCATCAATTGTTATGTTCTCCAGCGGACCAAGCTTTGCTTCTTTTGCAGGATCAAAGATTTCGAACTTCTCAGCCTTGCCTTGAGCCTGTAGCTTTTGCAACTCACCTGGTGGCAAACCAATATGTGTTGCTGAATCACCATCCTTTAATTGATGCGCTTCCTGAGTTTTGTTCCAGGCACCCTGATCAGCCGGATTTGCAATCGGCGAATCAGTGACGACTGTCTCATCGAGAATAGGCTCAAGTGCTTTCAACTCTTCAGGTTTGTTTTTGTCAGACATTATTTCTTGCCTTTGTCGCCGCTAGTTTTGTTTAATGACTTTGCCTTCTCGAAATCTGCTTCCGCCTCTTTCAATTTACCCGTCTTCTTAAGCAAAGAACCTCGCAAAACGTAGAGTTCGCCGTCGTTTGGTATCATTTTGATACCATCGGTCAAAACATAAATGGCTTTATCAATTTGATTTATTTGAATCAGCTCTGAGGCGCGCTTTGCATAATGTCCGTAATTTGCGATTTTCAAAAGTCGTTCTACCTCCAAGCTTCGCTTTTTCAGTTTCTCATTTTTTTCTAGCTTCTTACATTGTTCGATATGCAAAAAGGCTTTTTCAGATTTTGAAGTGCGAAACAAAAAGGTCGCATATTCAAAATGTACTATCGGCAAATCCGGCTCAAACTCTACGATTTTTCGATAGTCTCGGTCGGCAGCGTCATTTTGCTTCAGTAAAAATTCTAATTTGGCTTTGCTCAAAAAAGCGGCAGCTGCAAAATTTTCATCGTTCGAATGATCTAGCACTTTGATTTGATCATCCAAAGCGTCCTTGTATTGTTCTTTCTCCGCACGCAGCGCACCACGCAAATAATAGAGTTCGCCACTTTCTGGATCTGCGGCGATGCCTTTGTTCAGCACGTCTATTGCTTTATCGTTTTCGTTTTTGCGGACTAGATTGTAGGCTTCGTTCCAAACGGCTTTGTAATCTTCTGCGATGGCGGGCAAACTAAAGATGCCCGACAAAACCACAAATAGCGAAAAAATAAGTCTTGTCCCTTGCTGATTGTTCATCTCAAAGCTCACTCTCAGGTGTTGTTTTTGCTTCATTTAACAACTTATCAATCGCATTCAAATGCTCAGTTGTAGTGTGTCCTTGCGCAAAATCTTTCGCCTTTTGAAATTCAGAAACAGCAAGATTTGTCTTTTTCTGATTCATCAAGAACTTTGCATATTCTAAATGCGAAAGAAAAAAATCAGGTCTGGTATCAATAGCTTTTTTGAAATTAGATTCCGCAGCTTTTGAATGGTTCCATCTGTTTTCTACCAAGCCTTTATTTAGATAAGCATTCGCGACCGTCAAGGAATCTATTTTTCCCTTCGAAGCAAGCAAAATGACTTTATTGTGGTCATTCATGGCGGCTTTGAGCTGATTTTGATTTGCAAGTAAAGGTCCACGCATCGAATACAGTTCTGCGTTTTTTGGCTCAGCCTTGATAGCATCATTTAGGACTGAAATTGCTTTGTCGTTCTCATTGATCCCTAAAAGATCGTTGACTTTTTTAAGCGCTGAGTCAGCTTCTGCCCGCGCTGGATTAGACAATTTGCCTTTTGCATTTCGCGCTTTTTCGAGTAGTCTTTCTATTCGGTCTAGAGCTTCTTTTGGTGCCGCGCCGTTGATTATTTTCTTCCCTTTCTCGAGATAAAGAACCGCTTCTGTAGCTCTTTTCTGATCGATTAGAAACTGTCCGTAATCTATGTACGCTATCCCTAGTTCAGGATCTATTTCGATTGCTTTTTTGAAGTCCAACTCTGCTTTTTTTACCATTCGATCGTTGCTTTCCACGATTGCTCGGTTGTAATACGCACCGGCTAGAAAAAACTTCTGAGTCTTTGGCCCTGCTAGACGAATAATCTCGTTGTAATCGCGGAGCGCTTCCTTTTTTCTACCAATGCGTCCTAATAGTGGACCTCGAATCGAGTAAAGCTCAATATCTTTAGGCTGTTTTACTATCCCATCACTTAAAAGCTTAATCGCCCCTTTCGTGTCGTTTATCTGTACAAGTTCGACTGCTTTTTTAGCAAAATCGACATCTTCGGCGAATGCAAAATTAGTGGAAATAATGAATAAAACGAGCAGGCTGTAGAAGGTTTTTATCATTGGTCCTTTTGCCCCGCTTGCTGGTTAAGCATTTTTTTGACAAGAGCTACAGTGTCAGGGAATCCAAAATTTAACCATTCTGTCCTACTAGTATGGCGTCCTCTAATCAGTGCATAAGTTTCTGCAAAAAGCTCATTGTCATTTTCCAATAGATGTTCTAAATGACCTCTAGTTTCTTCATCCAGTTTTTGTTTTTCTGTTTGGGAAATTCTTTTAAAATCTGACCAATTGTCTATTTTGAGGGCATAGAACAGAGCATGTCCAAGCTCGTGTTTCAAACTGCCTGCAATATCTCGATTTTCGATAAACATTTGACCCTGTACCTGATGAGATTCGACGCGCTCCTCATTTCCTAGAATCGTTCCGCTCATACCAATAATCGCTTCATTCGTGGATGGCTCAAAAACTGAGGGCGAGCCTGAACCTTGATGCCCATCAACTTTTTCTTTTGCCTTGATTTTTACCCCAGCGTTTTCGAGCAATTTGCGTTCGTTACTGGGTATTTCCCGTAATCCAATTTCCAACTTTTCTAAAAAGCTTTTAGAAATCAATCCTTCTTTCAGTATATTTTCCAACGGCCCAAAAAGCTTGATGCCCTTCGTCGCCTCGACACTTAAATCCTCAAAACCTACAATCTCAAACTTCTCGGCCAATCCTTGAGCTTTCAGATCATTTAGCTGATCTGGTCGCAAAGCTAAATGAGTGGCTGATTCATCCTCGGGAATGTAGTGGCTTTCTTGGCTTTGATGCCAGGTATTTTGCTCCTTGGGAGTTGCAATTGAAGCTTCTGTTTTAGCAGCTTCTTTTAGACCAGGCTCGGGACGTTTTTCGGCTTCTTCTGGTCTGTTGTCTTTTGACATCACTTCTTGTCCACGACATAAGTCTCTTCAACGAAACCTTGACGCATCCAATATAAATGACGCGACAATCTCTTGTAGCCGCCAAGCTCTTCTATAATCAATGGAACGTTATTTTGCTTCGCCGCCGCATTTGGTGCCTGCGCTTCTTGGTTTATAGACAAGAACATTCCGCTTTGTTTTTTCAGTCTTGATCTTATTCCGTCGAGATAGCCACGACAGGCTTCATAAGCCATTTCGGGCATCGAGTCCATGTTGAAGAAATAATCGACTGAATTAGATTCTATCTTTTCGAAATGCCAATAAGGATGAATATGAATCCCCGAATCTTTTTTAGGCTCGCCATGCAGAACTACATCTGATGCATCCAAACTCATGAGTAAATAATATGCTTGAAGGGCATTGACCCATGGCAAATCTATAATCGAATATTTTTTAAGACCGGCTCTATGCGCCAGATGCGCCATGCATCCGTAACCGCCACCAATCTCGATGATGTTACTGGCTGCGGTGGCACCAAGCTGTTGCAATCTTTGAATAGAATAACAATGCAAGATACTATCAATGGTGACAAATTTTTTGTTAATCCGGCATCCATAATTTGCCGCCACTTCTGGTGCCGCTGCCGAGAAGCCTAATTTCTGTTCTACGTCTTTGAATAATTTTTCTATGTCGGTGTCTAAGACACTCATGGTCACTTTGCTGCCTTGCTGCTCGACCGAGCCTACTGGATGGGCACCAATGCTTTGCGCCAAGCTCATGAGGGCGTCTGTGATGCGCAATTGCACGTGACTCTTTTCGCTCACGGAGCGCATGTCGTCGACTAATTTTAAGTCGTACTTGCCCAAGCCCCAGACTAATTCGCTCTGCAAGAATCCTGGCAAGAGCTGGCACAAAGTGTCTACGTTTTTGTTTTCGAGTGCCTGAATAAATTCTTGGTGACGCGTGCGTACTTCGTTCCACATCGAATGACCGACGTCTTTATTTGTCTCGTCCGATTCTTTTTTGCACTGCGCATAGGCATCGGCAATTCTTGTGCATGCTTCTTTGATGCGCTTTTGATCTGTGTCTGGATTAAGTATTGCTTGCGGGGCGGTCTTAGCCGTCCAGGGATAATGCATAAACGAATGGAGCGTCGATCCCGAGCCAAGCTCTACAGACAATTTTGCGTTTTGCTCGGATAGAAAATCCTGAGTTTCTTTCATCTTGTCGATACTAGCCGAACGAACAAGTGATATGGGACCAAAACGCATGAGCGAGCCTCTTTGCAAACGTCAAAGGGTGAATTATACAATAATGCGCTTGGGTCCTGAAACGCCTAAAATCTAACCAGAATTGGACCATGTCCTTTGTCTTCCGGCTTCAACCATAAGTATTTTGGCATGTTTTGCTTTGGGTTGACCCCGGAGCAATTAAGAGGCTTGCGATTCACCGTTAGATTTTGGTGACTTATCGCTGTTGTCGGGCTCACTGTCCGCGCCGCCATTGCCGTCTCCGCGTCCAAACATGCTCAGAGCACACAAATAAGACAATCCATATAAAGCGCCAGCCACAAGGGTGAGATTCTTCAAGCCCATGACCACGCAGAGGTTTTCGACCAAACCGCCAATAGATACACCTAATAAATTAGCCGACAAGTAATTGGCAGGGCTCTTAGCGCGCGAGAAACAAGTAGAAAAGATCATGCTGCCAAAGAATATTGGAAGGCAGTTAATCAAGGCAGAAATTGTTGCCACCATCGCGGGATTCATGTCTGTGTCTGCTGGGATATTAAACAAATACTGGACGGCTACAGCGACTGCGAGCAATACATATAAAAGATGCAAGTTCTTTTGCGGGAAGCGCGTCACAATCACGGTGGCGATATAAGCAAGCAAGAGGACAACCAAGATAACGATGCTCGATACAAACCAGGTAGCACCAAAGAGCAAAGACAATTCGGTTATAGACTTAGTCTCGACAAGCATAAAAGCTTGACCAAGGAAAAACATGTTGCCCCACTCCATCGCGCCAATGGGACCGCCTTTCGCGCGACCAGCCAGCGCAAGCAAAATGCCCGGGAAAATGACTGCCATGAGCAAGACGCCGATATAGAGAAAGATACCTGCAGACTCAATTTGCAAGTATAAGAAAGGCCAATTGTCGGTACTGGGGGCGGTGTCTTTTAATTCGTCGGGAGATGATGGAAACTTGCGCAGACCCATATAAGAATCTGGCAGATTAATAGTCTTGCTGCCAGGTCCGAACAAGAACATGACGCTGTCCCAGTCTTTATCGACATAGCAAATTGGTTTTTGTCCCCAAGCTGCTTCGACTGTTTTATACAAGCGATGGGTGACACCACTTTGAGCGCCAGTTGCAAAAGTTAGACAGACCACGCCATTTTCGTTTAAGTGACGAAGGGCAGATTCCATCGCTTCTTTGGTATAGACATAATTGTCTACGCGTAAAAAAGACCCGCTATTTAAAGTGCTGCCAGGATCTAAATAAGCAAATTCGATTAGATCAAACTTTTCTTTGGAGTAGCGCAAGAAGGAGCGGGCATCTTCGTTATGCAAATGCACGCGCGGATCTAAATAAGGCTTATTGGGATGGAGCTTTGATCCAAAAGTACAAATAATTGGATCAATCTCGACTGCATGCACAGACTTTGCACCAGACTTCAAAGCAAAGGCAACGTCGTTTCCAGAGCCAGCACCAAGCACCAAGACCGAGTCGTGATGCGGACAAGTTTCAAACGGAATCTTGAGCCATCGGTAATATTCTTTGAGGATTTTTTGCTGCGCACTGGGATTAGTTAACTCGGCAAGTTCTTTCTCTTTATCGGGATCTAGGACTCTGGTGGCGAAATGAAAGTAGTGATTATTCGAGTTTAAAACATAATTGCCTTCGCCAAAGAATTTCTGCTGGTCTGTGGCAATCGGCACCACGTCTAGTTTGCTGTAGGGAGACCAATAGCTAGAATTGGTTACTATGAATGTGCAGACGCCAAGAGCGACAGTAAGTCCAATTGCAAGTTGACTGCGAAAGGCATAAGCGCACGCAAGACCAAGTGTGAAAACCCACATGAATGGCGGAACTGAAAAGAACGAAATTAGCGCAAAAGACAAAACGCCAATGACCGAGCCAAGTAAATTTATCGAATAGGCCTCAAGCGGCGGCAACTTGTCGAACTCGCGTCCAAGCGCTCTGCCTAGGTGAGTAAACAGATAGTACAAACAAATAATGGCGACGCTTACGACTCCTAACGCCATGGCAAAGTCTGGGCCAGAGCGGTCGAGCTTCAAGCTTAGATGGTGGAAATTGAGATTGACGGCAAAAATAACTGGAATGACCAGGGCACAAACGGCGGCACATATAAGAGGAATAGACTTGGAGCTAAATTCTTTTCGGCCGGCACTGGCAAGTCCAGCAGAGCTTGCGACAAGCACTGCCATTATTATTAAATTTGGAAAGGCTCGAATGGCAAAAATCTCGATTCCAAGCCAGCGGACAGCCATGATTTCCCCGAACAGGAGGATGAAGCTAATCCAAAAAATGCGTTTGCCTGTGCTTAATGCGCCTAGTGACATGTTTTAATATCTGTTGGTAAGTGAGCCATCATTTTATATGATCCATTTGTGATAGGCTGTTATTCTAGAATTATGGCTAAATTAACCAAGGGCTGTCAAAAAGTGCTAGAGGTGCTCAAAGAGCAGCACCAGTTGGCGAGCGCTCAGGATATTTTCGGGCAGATGCGGGGCGATGATGCCGCAGCGCCTGGTTTGACTACTGTGTACCGGTCGCTAGAATCGCTTGTGAGCCAGGGGCTCGTGCAGGCGGTCGATTTGGGCGACGGTGAGCGCCGCTATGAAATGGTCAAGCCCGGAGAGCACCACCACCACCTTGTTTGCGACGGTTGTCGGGCAAGTGTGCATCTGGACAGTTGCCTGGTTGAAGAATTAGAAGACGGTATACGCTCTAAATATGGTTTCCAGGTTAAAGGGCATATCTTAGAGATATTTGGTACATGTCAGACATGCCAGCAAGTCACATAGTTAATTAGCAAAAAATGGCCGTGAATAAAGAGCTGCAAAAACTGATACCGTCGCTCGAT
This sequence comes from Candidatus Melainabacteria bacterium, assembly GCA_016699165.1. Taxonomy (GTDB): domain Bacteria; phylum Cyanobacteriota; class Vampirovibrionia; order Obscuribacterales; family Obscuribacteraceae; genus Aved-18. The sequence continues at coordinate 408,600 of CP064963.1, forward strand.
AATCTTGGAATTGTCGCATCGGTTATTTGTCTTATTCATTGCATGGCGATGCCATTTATTTTGGCGTTGCTTCCATTTATGGGACTGTCATTTTTAGATAGTGAAGAGGCGCACTGGGTGCTGGCTCTTTTTATAATTGCGTTTGCGCTGGTGGCAATATTTCCTGCATATCTAAAACATAAACGACCAGGCATATTGTCTGCCATGATCGTTGGCATGCTACTTGTGGTGTTTGGTGCCTTTTTCGCCGAACATACACTTGGACATGCATATGAGATGCCACTACTTGTGGTGGGCAATTTAATTCTGGTGGCAACGCACTGGCGCAATCGCAGCTTGATCAAATGCTGTGATCACGATCACTAGTTGAAATCTAACAGCAATCTGCGTGCCTAATTTGAAATTTCACCCGCATCCCGGGTCACGTGGCCCGGGCGCCGGGCGCCAGGCTAAAATCTCTTAGTGACACAAGCCAACTTTTTTGTTTTCGCGGAGCGCTAAGCGCTTAGCGCTTAGCGCTCTGCGAAACTAGAAAAGCGAATGAGACCGCAAAGCCCAGCCTAGCAAAAACCAGAACAGCAAATCAGACTAAGCCGATTTTTTGAATCTTTTTTTTGATTCGTCTTGTTGTTTGAACCGACGAACAGCACATGCTGCTGGGTCTTCGCCCTGGTCGATTTTTACTAAAGTGTATTGTGCAAGCAAGGTGGTTACTGCGCGCAGCATATCGTTCCAGATATCGCGCCAGACAAGAAGCTTTTCTTTGCGACGAAGGCGTGAAACTTGACGTAATCTATTTGGTGACTTGGGTGGTTCTTCGCGGCGAAAATTGCGTGAGGAACGACGACCGGCAAGTGAGCCATTTTTTAAAAGTTGTTGATATCCCTTGGCAAGCGCGCCGGGTGATATCCTGCTAATCTCTTGCGAGTCAAGAGATGTTCTCGGTTCGAATTCGTTGTCAGTAGTGTCCGGCGTCCGCTGCCCTCTGGTGGCAGTTTGGAGAAAAGATAGAACCACGATGGACTCCGCTCTAGTAAGGACAAATTCATTATGCATAAATACTTTAGCGTTGGCAAGTGCGCAAATGAATCTTTTAGATAGTGCCACCATTAATACTACATATACCAACTATAAGATTGCTAATGTAAGGGGCGCTATTCATCAATATGCTTATCATGCGTAATTAGCGTGAGGACTCAAATTTAGATGATTTCAAAAGCGCGGGACTTCTGGTATCCCTTATTCCTTTTTCTGTTACTAGTTCTTTTGAGCAGCACGGTGCTGCCAGGTCACACCGCCACCACAGATAATGGCGATGCCACCACTGAAGTGCAAGACCCAGCCAAAATTGGTAATGGCAAGTCGGGATCCGGCGATAAAGAAGTAGTAGACAAAACATCTAAGCCACGCAAAGAGCGTCGCAAAAAACTTTTAGACGAAGCCGACGCTGTCAATAAAAACGCCGGGAAAACTATGCCTTCAGAAGCAGAGAAGGATGCTGATCCAAGTCTTAGAAAAGAAGAAGAGAACGACGAAGAAGCCGGATTTGACGTACTGGAAGAAGGCAGAACAATGCCTGGATTTTCAGAAGACAAAGAAGGCAACACCATTGCTCCCACTTACAAGACCCCGCGCGATAGCAAAAAGCCCGTGGTGGCACTTGTACTCGGCGGTGGTGGCGGACGTGGTTCTGCGCATGTTGGCGTTTTAAAAGAATTGAAAAAGAACAATATCCATTTCGACATGGTGGTTGGCACCAGTATCGGTTCTATCGTCGGTGGCTTTCTATGTGCCGGAGTGCCGGTTGAAGACATCGAGAAAATGTTCCTCGATACTTCTTTGATGAAACATTTTATGACTGTGCCACTGGGTGTTCGCGTTGTGGCGTCACCAGTGATGGTGCTGCCTCGTGTGTTTGGTCGCCATCCATATGATGGTTTGTACTACGGAAACAAGTTTAGAAAATATCTTGAAACACATTTGCCTGACGACAATAAAAACATCGAAGACTGCAAAATCAAACTTGCTGCCGTTGTTGTGGATCTAATCTACGGCAAAGTACACGCTCTAACATCGGGCAACGTTGCCTACGCCATGCAGGCAAGCTCAGCCGTGCCTGGACTTAGAAAACCAGTGCAAATCGGCAAGAATATTTATTGCGACGGAGCAGCAGCAGAAAACCTTCCTGTTGATCAGGCTCGCAAGTTAGGTGCCGATATCGTAATTGCAGTGAACATCGACGAGCGCTACCCGCCAGTGACACTGGATTATTATAGAAAAATGGGAAGCGTGTCCAAGCGAATGGTGACTTTGCAATTGCACAATATGGACCAGAGACTGGCTGAAAAAGCCGATGTAGTCATTCACCCAGACACAGATGGAATTGGCTTGCTCTCAACAGATGCAGGAGATGCCAAACGCGGGATCGAAAACGGCGAGAAAGCGGCACAAGAAGCAATGTCCAAAATAAAAGAAGTGCTCAAGGCTAAAGGTATTGAAACGAATTAGTGCCTGACGAAAAAGACCAAGCTAAGAAAAGCGTCACTGAGCGCATGATGGATCAGGTGAATAAGGTAAACACGCCCGAGAATCAAGGGGCGGTCAAGTTCATTATCTACCAGGCGCAAGAAGTGATGCTCAAGCCCAAAGAGTTCTTCCCAAATGTGGTCGAACACGGCAGTCCAGTGGATGCCAGATTCTTTTTGTTTGGTGTGATTGTAATTGCCAGTTTGCTTACTGGTATCACCAACTTAAATCTGTTCTACACGCTCACGCATTTATTTACTTATCTAATTTCGACTTATCTGACAGCGTTCTTTTCGTGGTGGCTTTTCATGCAGTTTGGAAGCCCCAAGCCATTCGGCAAGAATTTTATAGTAATCGCTTACAGCCAGGCAGTCTTGCTTATAGCCGGTATCCAACTGGGTCCACTTGGAGTAATCACATTTCTTGCATCCACTGCATATGGTGTCTATTTACAATTGCTAGGCATGCAAATACTGCACAAGCTTGCGCTTAATACCATAATTTTGGTGCTTGCCATAATTGCTGTGATTCAGGTCGTACTGAAATTCGTGCTTCAAATTTACTAAAGCGCCATGACTCCATTGCTTGAAATCAGAAATTTAAATACAGTCTTTCATACCGAAGAAGGCACTGTACAAGCTGTAAACGGCGTTAGTCTCACTATAAATAAATCGGAAGTTTTAGGTGTTGTGGGCGAGTCCGGTTGCGGCAAGTCAATTACTTCTTTGTCTGTACTTGGACTGGTGCCACCACCAGGGCGCATCGCCAGTGGTGAAATTATTTTCGACGGACAAGACCTGACCAGGCTTTCTGAGCGCGACTTGCAAAAGATTCGCGGTAGAAAAATATCTTACATCCCCCAAGACCCGATGATGTCGCTCAATCCGGTTTATACAATTGGATCGCAAATAGTCGAAACTATTGTGTTGCATCAAAAAGTGGATAAGCGCGAAGCGCGCAAGCGTGCTATAGAAGTATTGGACCAGGTCAAAATTCCACAGTCTTACAAACGCATAGACGATTATCCTCACCAGTTCTCGGGCGGTATGCGCCAACGCGTAATGATTGCTATGGCGCTTTCGTGCAAGCCGCAATTGCTTATTGCAGATGAGCCCACAACGGCACTAGACGTGACAGTCCAAGCCCAGATATTAGATCTATTGCGCTCGATTCAAAAAGCCGAAGGCACAGCTATCATGCTTATCACGCACGATTTGGGCGTGGTGGCAGAAATGTGTCACAAAGTGGCCGTTATGTACGCAGGCTCTATCGTCGAATCTGCCCTGGTGGGCGATTTGTTTAAAGACCCCAAGCATCCGTATACTCGCGGACTTATAGATTGCATTCCTAAATCCAAAAAGATGCATGGCAACGCGGACATTGTGGGCAAGCCGGATAAATTAAAACCCATCGAAGGGCAGCCGCCGCATCTCATTAACCTGCCCAATGCTTGTCGTTTTGCCGAGCGCTGTCCGCTTGTAATCGATGATTGTCTCAAGGGTTTCCCGCCCTTAGAAGAAAAAGCGCCGGGGCATTTTGCCCGATGCATCAGGACTTAAATAGGCTTTATCCTAAAGCGCATTTCATTCAATATATATAGATCGTAATAAAATTAGCTTTTGTCGTTTTCGGCGGAGGCCTAAGGGTCACATTTATGCGTATTCCAACAACCAAGCAGATACGCTCCTTGGAAAAAGATTGGATAGAAGCCTTTGATTCCCCATGGGGTCAGGTTCTAATGGAAATTGCCGGACGCGGCGCAGCCATGCGCGTGCTCAAGATGTGGACAGAAAGCCCCGGCGACGTTCTGGTTTTGGCTGGCACAGGCAACAACGGTGGCGATGGTCTGGTGGTGGCACGTTATCTTACGCTCTGGGGAGTGCCTGTCACTGTTTGTCTAATAGATCGAAAAACTGAAGGCGAGCAACTTTCAATCAAGTCTTCATCCAAAGGTGGACAAGCTCTAGCTGAGTCTGATCAAATAGTTGATTTGCGCATGGCCACTCAAGAAGGACAAGTCAACAAAGATATTCTGGCTAAAATGAATGTGCCGATGCGTGTTATAGATCCTGCATCGATGCTATCAGAGCATCGTTTGCACGACAGCGAGTCTGGTGCTATGTTATCTGATCCTGTAATAGACCAGATCTTTTTTGATACCACACTTGTGATTGATGCCATATTTGGTACCGGGCTCACACGCGATGTTGAAGGCGTTCATCGCCGCGTGATAGAAGCAGTAAATAGAAGCGGCAAGCGCGTAATCTCAATTGATATTCCATCTGGAATAAACTCAGACACCGGTCAAATAAATGGTGCTGCCATTCGCGCCGATGAAACCGTTACTTTTGGATATTTGAAGCCAGGTCTTTTGTGTTATCCCGGGACTAATCATAAAGGTCATATCTCAATAGTTGATATTGGTCTGCCTGAGATTCCAGATAACCTGCCCGATATAAATCTATCGACTATAGAACTAGTCCGAGAAATGCTCCCCATAAGACCTGCCGATGCGCACAAAGGATCTTTTGGTCATGTTTTGTGTGTAGCAGGAAGTGAAGGAATGTCTGGGGCGGCAACGCTTGCAGGACTAAGTGCTATGCGCACTGGTGCTGGGCTTGTTTATTTAGCCGCACCAAAGTCGGTATCGCAACAAATTTCTATTCAAGAACTTATTTGCAAACCGATGCCTGAGACAACTTCTGGCAGCTTGAATTTAGAAGCGGTCAAGAAAATGAAAAAACAATTAGACGTAGTACAAGCGGCAATTGTGGGACCGGGACTTTCGACCGATCCCGAAACAGTGGATGCAGTCTGCCAATTGCTATCTGAAATTAATTGTCCATGCGTAGTCGATGCCGATGCACTAAATGCACTTGCCACCAAAGGTGAAGCTAATAAAAATATTTTGCCCGACACGGGCGAATTTGTTTTGACCCCGCATCCCAAAGAATTGTCGCGCTTGCTTAATTGCTCTACTGAAGATATTCAAAAAGACAGAATTAAAGCTGCAATTGACGCGGCTAAAAAATTCAACGCTGTAGTAGTGCTTAAAGGCGCCATGACTGTAATTGCCAACTGGAACGAAGAAGTTTTTATCAATCCAACTGGAAATCCAGGCATGGCAACAGCTGGAGCGGGCGATGTGCTTGCCGGAATTATTGGTGGGTTACTTGCTCAAAAAGTGGACCCAATGCAAGCGGCAATTCTTGGTGTTTATATCCATGGTCGCGCTGGCGATTTACTGAGCGAGCAACTTGGCGATGCCGGACTACTTGCGTCTGATATTTTGCAGGCGATACCAATTGCGGTGACCAGCATCAAAAACGCCAATAGAAGTAGATTGGAAGAAGACATTTTGGATGCTGACGCCAGTTAGTCAAAAATCTAACACTGATTCGACAGGGTCTTTTTAGATCTGGCCGTAGGCCGGCCTCCGGAGGCCGGCCTGCAACACTAATTAAAAACAGAGGCGCATTTTGTTGTTAGATTTTCGACCCAAAATTCACTTCAGTCTAGAGCAGATTCTGTAAATTCGAGCTTGCCGTTAGTGGCATCCAATTTTGCCTTAATCCCAATGGGCATGACGCGGCTCAAAGAAGAATCGCCAATTGGCATATTAAAAGTAGACGGAATTTTGTGTTCAATCATTCGCTCAGTCAAAATGTCCTGATAGCTTTTCATAGATAAAGAATCTTTGGGTCCGCAGTCTGGAAATTCGCCAAAGGCGATTCCGGCAATTCTTTTTAGATGACCAGCCAGATAAAAACTGGTAAACCAGCGCTCGATAATGTCATTGCGCTCATCGCGCTCACAAAAGAAAATTATTTTGTTATTGAAATGGGCACTGTATTTGGTTCCCATTAATGAAGCAATGGCATTCAAGTTGCCACCAATTAAGGTGCCTTGTGCATTGCCAGGGTATGAAGTGTGATGAAAACCTGCCGGAAAAGATCCAAGGCTTGGAGTGACTGGAGGCAAAATAGTTGAAGAGGCAAGAGTTGATTTTATCTCGGCGATTGATTCGACTCTATCCACAGAACAAATATTGGGTCCGTGAAAAACAACCATGCTTGCTTGATTCGAAATGGCAGTAAGCAAGCAAGTATTTTCGTGCGAGCCCATAATAATTTTGGGATGCTTTTTGATTTGACTAAAGTCCAAATGAGACAGTGTCTTGATGCTGCCAAAGCCACCTTCTAAACAAAATATGCCGGATATAGAATCACTAGAAAAGGCGTCCATAATATCTTGAGCGCGTTCTTCGTCGGTGCCGGCTAAGTAACCGTTTATAGAAAGTGCGTGTTTGGCAATAATTGGCTTGAAGCCCATTTTTTCAACCACAGCTTCAGCGCGAGCAAGTGCTTCTGCACTATGCGGGCGAGATGCCGGACTAACTAACGCTATCTGGTCGCCCTTTTTTAGAGCATGCGGCTTTATGGTCATATCAGCAAACGCCTGCCTCCATGATATTGAGCACCACATTTGATGACCCAGCAGAAAATTCAGCAATCAAACGTGCTTTCACTCCAAGGGGCAGAGTCATTTTTTCGTTTGAGTGACCAAGTCGCATTCCGTAAATGACTGGGGCATGAAAGTTTGAAAATCTTTTTTGAAAAATGCGCTCGATGCTCATGTTGAGCGTCATCCGCTCGCGCTTACTGGCACCAGGTTTGCAGCCGACACATTCGCCAATAATAAGACCTCTGATGTGATCGAACTTACCGGCAAGATCTAACTGTGTAATCATTCTGTCGATGCTGTGCGGTTCTTCACTTACATCTTCGATGAATAATATTTTTTCTCTGGTATCAATTTCAAAGGGTGTTCCCATCAGTTGTTTTATAAGAGTAAGACATCCGCCGATGATAGGGGCTTCTGTGCGACCTGGGGTGAAAATTATTCGAGTCGGTGGATAGTCGGGACCCCATTCTTTAGGCTTGGGATCGCCGATTTCGCCAATTGGATTTTTGTCCATCACTGCTTTCAAAAAATATTCGTGTGTGTAAGGACTTTCAAAAAAAGAACTTGCTGTCGGTCCGTGAAATGTGACAAGTCCCGTCTTTTGATGAATGGCAAGCAATAGAGCAGTAATATCTGAATAGCCCATGATTATTTTGGGATTAGCTCTAATTAAATCCCAATCAAGCATCGCCAATAATCTGGCGCTGCCGTTGCCACCGCGAATTGCCATAATCGCTTTTATTTCTTTGTCTTCAAAAAATCTGTTTAGATCATGCGCTCGGTCTTTGTCACACCCGGCTAAGTCGCCCAATGAATCGAATACGTGCTCACCTAAAACGGGCACTAAGCCAAGCTCAGAAAAACGCTTAAGTGCAAAATCTAGCTTGCCTTCTTCAAAACTAGGCGAGGAAGGAGCCACAATTCCTATTTTGTCTCCTCTTTTCAAAAGAGAAGGTTTTACTAAAGGAAGAGACTCAGATGAGGTATTCACTGATATTATTTAGTGTCTAAATTTGGTAAAAGTTGTTACAGGGTTTTTAAGCAATGGTTGAGGCGCAATTAATGGTGCAATCTGGCACTGACATTACTTCCTTAGGTCTGTACAGTCAAGAACAATTGACCTGGCTCAAGTTGGCTCGAGAATTTGCTGACAACATCTCGATCGAAGAAACAATCGCAAGCGACAAGAAAAACGAGTTCAGACGCGACCTTTTCGAAAAGGCATGTCAAGTCGGGTTTGGCGCTCTGCCATTTGCAAAAGACTTTGGCGGCAAGGGCGGCGATTACACAAGCTTCTGCCTGGTTAACGAAGAGTTCGCCAGACGCTGCGTACCCGTGATGAGTTCGGTGGGAGTGCATATTTTGTGCCAGGAGCCCATTTACAGATTTGGGACCCAGGAGCAAAAAGAAAAATATTTGACCCACTGCTCAAGTGGAAAGTACTTGGCAGCCTTTGGGCTGACCGAGCCTAATGCCGGATCCGACACTGCTGCACTTCAAACTCAAGCATATTTCGATGCTGCGACAAACGAATATGTAATCAACGGCACAAAGACTTTCATCACCAGTGGTGCCTCTGCCGATATTTTTATCGTCATGGCAAAAATCTCGGGCGAGCCGCATGTGCCTTATGCTGAGCTTAAAGAAGGTAAAAAAGACTCGACTATCACTGCTTTTATTGTCGAGCGTAATTATCCTGGTTTTGAAATCGGACAAAAATTCGACATGCTCGGCATGCGCGGATATTCAACTTGCGAGCTTGTTTTCACCGACTGTCGCGTGCCTTCGTATAACGTTTTGGGACAGCCAGGACAGGGACGCAAAGTCGCTTTGTCCAGCTTAGCAAAGGGCAGAGTCACAATTGCAGCGCAAGCAACCGGTTGGGCGCAAGGCGCTCTTGATGCACTTTTAAAGGGTCTTAAGGGACGAAGCGATATTAACTTTGACCAGGTAGCAACACAAATTGGTGAGCTTGCAATACAAGTAGAATCAGCCCGTGTGCTCACCTATCAAGCCGCAGCCACAGTGGATAGAGGCGCTGCCGATGTCACGCTTGCTGCTATGGCAAAAATCACCGCCACTGATGCAGCAATGAAAGTATCGACTGAAGCAATGTCTATTTTGGGCATGCAGGGACTGGCGCCAGAACTGCTTTTGGAGCGTATTTTCCGCGATGCAAAAGCGGGACAAATTTATGAAGGCACCAATCAAATTCAGCGCATGCTCATTGGACGCGACCTGATCAAATAAAATGGAACCAGAACGCAAACAAGAATTATTTTTAGTGAGTGAACACCCAGAAGTGTTCGGTCCGCTGACACTGGCATTTCAAGCCGTCAATCGCGACCAGCTAATTCAAAAAGCAAAGTTTGCTCTCAATTGCTTTGTCACTTTTCTTGTGTTGCTTGCCATTCCAATTGGTTATCGCATTTATATAGAACTGTCAGCACCGCAAGCTGCAAACGGTTTAGTTTGGATCGATTCGATTAAAATAATTGCTCTTTACATATGCATCGCCTCAACCCTTGTGCTTCTTGGTCTAGGTATGTATTACTTCAGACTGAAGCATTTGCTTTTAGAATTGGAAGAAAACGCAGAGCTCGGGCGCGACATGGCACGCGTCATGTTTCCGTATTACAGACAAGAATTACAAGAAATCAGGCACAAAATCAAAACGGCAACGTCAGTCAATCAAGAGGACGCCCAGGGATTTGCCACCATTGTTAAATCGCTTTTGCCTGTGGCACAGATGCTCTTGAAGAAAGACGCCAATATGATCAAATGGGGCATGCAAGGTCTCAATCTATATAAATCTTTTTCTGGATTCTTCAAAAAATGATGACCACCACTCATTCTTTAGACATGCAAGTTTATACCAAGCAAAGACGCGAAGCGGTTGAATCTGCTTTGGAAGCCATTTTGACTAAATGGGAAAAAGATTTACGTGTGCCAAAAGTTTTGGCAGAAAGTATGCGTTATTCGCTTATGTCACCTGGTAAGCGTATGCGTGCACTTTTGTGTATAGCCGCCTGCGAGACTGTTCTGCATATAAATAATGGCGCGCAAAGCGAAAAGACAGACTTTAATTTGTTAGAGCAAAAAATCTTCGAGCAAGTAAGTGCGCTTGCATGCTCTATAGAAATGATTCATGCAATGTCTTTGATTCATGATGATTTGCCCTGTCTAGATAATGACGACATGCGTCGGGGACAAGCGACAAATCATGTAGTGTTTGGCGAAGCGATGGCACTGCTTGCAGGCGATGCGCTCATATTGAGAGCTATCGAAAATATAATAGAAGGAACGCCAGCGTCTGTTTCTAAAGATGGCGTGCTTGAAGTTATAAAAGAATTGTCCATTGCAGCTGGCGCTCCGGGAATGGTTGGCGGTCAGGTTTTCGATTTAGTGAAAGACCTGGATGTCAAGAGAATACATGACGAAAAAACAGGTGCGCTTATCGCATTTAGTTTGTGGTCAGGGGCAAGACTTGCAACTTATGACAATCGTGCAAGCGCTACACAAGAGCAATTAGACGGTCTTCGTCAATTTGGATTTGTGCTCGGGTTGGCATTTCAAATCGCCGACGATCTATTAGATATAAATGGAAGCGTTGAAGTTATAGGCAAGACACCTGGAAAAGACGCTGCCAGTGATAAAGTTACCTGGGTGAGCATTTTCGGCGAAGATGGAGCGAGAGCCAAATTGTCTCAACTGATGGAGCAAGGCGAGAATCTACTCAAAGACCACAATTTAAAATTCGCCCCCTTGCCTGTTTTGTCCGAATTACTTAGTTTTGCAATTACTAGAAGCCATTAAAATGAGTTTTGATTCACTAATTTCACTTTTGTCTTTCGCCGACGTCAATGGCACCACGCAAGCAGTTAGCACTGTTGATGGTAACGGTCGAGGTTGGCAAGTGATAGTCGTCACTTTGCTTTGTAGCTTGCTTGCTCAGTTCGTCAAAATAGTTTCGAAGTTCATTCGCACCGGACAATTCGATTTGCGCATGATGGCAAAGACTGGTGGCATGCCATCGAGTCACTCTTGCTGCACGATGGGCATGGCTGTTTCAGTGGGGCTTATTGTCGGCTTCAACACAGTTCCGTTTGCTATTGCTTTGTGTCTAGCCATGATTGTTATGTACGACGCTGCAGGGGTCAGAAGACACGTTGGATTACAAGCCAAAGTTCTGAACGAGATGATGACTGAGCTCTTTTCAGAGCACCCACATTTGAGCGGAGAAAAGGTTAAAGAATTTCTAGGCCACACTCCTTTTGAAGTTTTGGTCGGAGCTATCTTCGGGACCTTCATCGCATATATCTTTAATTCCCTTGTCATTGGCTCGTTTACGCAGATGCCACCACTTTAAGAGTTGTGTTGCTGAGAGCTGTCGATGGCGGTTGGATGAGATTATAGTAATACATGACTTCCATCAAAATCGATCTCGGTTAGTCTATAATCAAGGTCTTGGAAAGGGGTCATGTCCACATCCAGAAAAAACGGTTCAACAATAAAATGTGACGCCGTTAAGGATCGAAACAAGACAACTTTTCTTACCTCATTGTCGAAGTGTCAAAAGCTACTTCAATGAATTGTATAAAGTACGTCGGCAATGCCGCGTCACTAGTTCTAACAATGAACGATACCAGTAGGATTCGTGTTTTTATAGAAAAGGAGGGATGGCGAACCGAGATCAGTGAATATGTATTCTGGTTTTTTTCGCCGATTAGCTAATGAACACAACGGTCCAAAATAACACCCAAGTCAAAACTTCCTCGCCAAGAAGGTCGCGCTTCCCAGGCAAGGAATCCGGTTCGGTTTCTTTCAACCTGACCGCTTTGGGCAGACAACTGCTCAAAGAACAAGCATCAGCTGCAGGCGTCTCAAACGGCGACTATGTCGAAATGCTTATCCGTGAACGCGCCGGTATGCCCCCGTTGAGATTACCAGTAGTATTGAAGCAAACTGGACCCAAAGGCGGCGCCAAGTCGTTCTTCTTTGGCAAGAACCGTGGTACCACCACTGCCGTTTGCGTCACCCCAATGGCACACAGACTTCTTGATGAGCAAGTAGCTTCTTCAAGAATGAGCCGTGGTGACTATATCGAATACTTGCTCAGAGAAAAATCCGGATTGATTGAAGAGACATTCAAAAACTTCAACATGAATGCATGGCAGAATCAGCAAGGCGCATCGACTCCTGAAGCCATTCAAAGCTTCGAGCCAGTCGCCGAGCAAGCTCCTGTGCAACCGGTCTATGCACCAACACCTGCACCACAAATGCAAGTAGTGCAAAACCCCTACACACAACCCGAAACACAAATTTCCCAGACCCCAATCTACAACCCTTACGGTTCTAACAACAACCAGTAATCGTCGTAGCCTTAGGGAATCCTCTGGTACAAACCTCCTTAAGGGAGTCTGTCGCTCATAATTGAGTGAAGGCTCCCTTTACTACTTTTGCTTTTTTGTCTTGAATTAATCGAATTTCTAACTACCACCTGCGGTGTCGTTATGGCTCCGGTTATCAAGAATAAGTATTTTGGCATGTTTTGCTTATGGTCAACAATTTCACCACAAAGACACCTCTCTAATGAACGAGAGTTGTCAACGGTAAGGTATTCTTCCGTTGGACCTTACTTTTAAGTCCAAGAGAAAAAAGACATGTGCGATCACTGATTCAAATTGCTCGGCGTATACTAATGCCATGGACATGGAAGCAAAAATTGTAGTTGAGCCTGGCGGATTTGCCGGGAAAAATACTACATTTGCACTGATTCTAGATGAGCGCAAAAGAGGCGAAGTTAGCGGCTTTCAAAAAGAGTTCGGCCTAGAGCCGGGGCATCATAGTGCCAGGCTCGAATATGCATTTCTTAAGTCGAATACAGTTTTGTTTGAAGTGAAGACTGGCAGCGAAATAAAACTCACCTGGGGCATTAGTTTGAAAATATTTTTGATACCAGTAGTGTTCACTTTACTTGGAATGATTCTAGTTTTTCTTCCGTACAATCCTACTTTGATGATGATTTCCGGAGCCTCGTTTGTGGTGCTCACACCAATTATCATGCTGGGATTTGTATTGACGCCGGGAATGCTTTACAGGTTAAAAATGGGGTGAAAGAGTGGATTTAAATTTTATCGCTAATTATTTGTGCCCTGTGTATATTGTGCAAGTTGTATTGGTATCACATGCGGTTTTACTTACTCTTGGTGGCATCATTGGTTTTGTAAAAGCAAAGAGTAGACCGTCTTTCATAGCTGGTGTAACTAGTGGCATTTTGCTTTTAATTTGTTTTGGTGGTTCTTTTATTGCACCAACAACTGCCGAACTCAGTGCTTTTCTCATTTCAGATTTACTGGTGGCAGTCTTTGCCATTAGAATGGCTAAGACTAAGAAATTTATGCCATCGGGAATGCTGATGATTATTTGCTTGGTGGCAGGCACTTACTACATATTAGCTGCAATAACACCTTGGCTTATTTCTAATAATCAGAATCAAAATCAATACCAGGGCGATCCTGGAAAAGCACCACAAGGCGGTGGTGCCGGCAATGGTGGCAAGCTCAATCTTATCTAGGCGAAGTTTGGCTGGGTGTAGATTCGCCAATACTAAAAGACTCTTTACTGAAAGGCTTTTTGCTTCCAGAAGAAATACCGCGTCCGACACCTTTGATGGTGCCATGGATCATGCCAGAAAAGAATCCATAGGGATAAGCACACATTGCTGACATGCCGCGTCCAGCCAGATCGATTTCTCTCTCATCGACATCGAGTCCTTCATTCATGCTTCTCTTCATAGATTTGGAATGCTCTGAAATACTCTTCGTTACGTGCACAGGCACACCAATCGTGACACCAGCTATGGCGCCAGCAACAGACTTGGGTGCAGCTAGTGCTTTGTGCGCGAAATTTTTCGAGTGGTGTTTAACTTGGGATTGCGCCTCAATTTCTTGATTGAATTGCATGTGTTGCACAGGCGGCTGCGGATGTTGTTGCAGTTGGTGCTGTCGAGCCTGTTGATTTGGATGTACTTGAGGCTTAGCGTATTGACCAAAATATGGTGAATAGTTTGGTCTGTAAATTGCAGGCGGGTGTAATTGCTGCTGCTGTTTTAAATGTTCTTGATACTGCAATTGACGCTCTAAGTCTTCGTGTTTTATGGCGTCTTGTTTTGCTTTTTGTTCGGCATTGAATTTAGACTGATCGCTTTCTATCCAGCCTGAATCTTTTGCAAAACAAGCATTTGAAGCGGAAATAGCAATAGACAAGGAAAAGAAATATGCCAAAGCAATAGCTGCTCGAGCACTCTTCATTAGTTTGCCTGAGCTAATGCGGCTCTGACTTTCTTGCCGAAATGATCTGTTAATCGTTTTAGAGTAGGCGAAATATCATCTTTATCTAAAATGGCATCAATCAAAAATAGTTTGTCAGACTTGAGCGCTTGCGCTAGAGCGTCTGTAAATTCAGCACCGGTGTTGGCGCGAACTGCTTCGCCACCTATTGCTTCGGTCAGTTTGACATAGTCCCAGCGAGCTAAATCGTAATAGTCGCGTTGTTGATCGATGAATTTGAGCATGGCATAACTTGAGTTGTTGAATAGCACCACAATTGGATTGATACCATGTTTGATGGCAGTGCTTATTTCCATACCGGTCATTTGAAAGGCGCCGTCGCCAACCAAAATAATCGATCGACGTTTGGGATTAGCAAATTGTGCGCCGATACCAGCGGGAGTACCAAAGCCCATACTCGAATAATAGCCTGGAGCTATAAAAATATCGGTCTTCAAACTAAGTCCAGAATACAAACAGTCACCAACATCTGATATGACACCAAAGTCTGAAGTCAAAACTGAATTGAGAGACTTAATGATATGAGCCACTTTAAGCGGGTCTTCTGGTTTTTGATCGGGCAATGCTTCTGGATCTATTTTGGGTATCTGGAATTTGACCGATTTAGATTTAACTGCTTGTTTTACTAATTCTTCCACTACAAATTTGATATCAAGACCCTGATAAGTGTGGTGCGCCACACTCACTTCTTGATAGGTCACTTGAATTAAGTTTTCCACTGGCAATTTAGCGGTATAGCCAGCTGTTTCCATCTCGGTTAAAACGGCACCAAGACAAAGAATGCAATCAGACGATTCGACAAATTCTTTTACTTTAGGATTGCCGAACTGACCAAAATAGTTGCCGATAAAATTGCGATGAGTCTCAGGAAAAGATGCTTTGCCAAGAATTGAAGTAACTACCGGAATGTTCAGCGCTTCGCAGAATGAAATTACTTTGTCCATTAAATGGAAACGACGAAGCTGGGCTCCAGCCATCAAGACTGGCTGTTTAGCCTGGGTTAGCTTGGATAAGATTTCTGAGACGGCAGCATATGTAGCTTCGGTTGGTGCCTGACTTTCAATTGTGTCGGGAACACGATCTTGAATTTCGATTTCGGCATTGACCATGTCGCGTGGGATTTCTAAATATCCAGGACGCGATTTTTTAACTGTGGTCTCAAGCACTCGGTCAATTTCAGCTTGTGCCGTTACTGGGTTATCGAGCACTGCTTGTGACTCTGTTACTGCTTCAAACACACGCAGTTGAGTCTGGAAATCTTTGACACAGTGGTGAAACTGCGGTTTGTTCGAGCGAAATTTAGTTTCAGGAGCGCCGCTTATAACAAGCAATGGCGACTCTTCGGCATAGGCTAAGCCAACTGGATTGATCATATTCAAGCCGCCAGCACCATAGGTTGTAAGCGCCACACCCAGTCCACGCAGTCTGCCGTATGCGTCAGCTGCAAAGCCGATTGACGGCTCATGGGTCAGCACCACGGTTTCCATACCGATGCGCTCTTGGGCTGCATAAAGGGGCAGAACAAAATCGCCTGGAATGCCGAATGTTTTATCGACACCCAACTCTTGGATTCGCTTGAATAAATAGTCTGATAGTTTGATCTTTGCCATTTGCCTATATCCTATATTGTAGGACCGTTTTTATACTTAAACCGTAATCACCTGACTTCGAGCTTGAAAGCACTATGGCCCAGCGCAAAAAGAAAAAAATCGAAGCGATAGTCGAAACACAAGAGACGGAAATACCCGTCAAGGTGGCAAAAGTGCGCAAAGAATTTGGCGCTTTACCCGAGGGTTTCGACATCGATGCAAATCATAGCTTTAAGCGAGCGGCGTGGAAGCATATTTTGCGAATTTTTTGGGTTAGTGTGGTGGTTGTGCTCAATGTGGCAATGGTTGCAAGCTTTATAGAACGCTATCAAGACCACCGACTTTTGCATCCTGCGCGCGAGATTTTCTTCTTTATGTTCCTTTTGCTAATAGATGTTTTCATGGCTGGTCCAATGATTTTGGAAGCCAACAAAGTAGAAACAGACAAAGATGCAATCACTCTACATCTGCTTGCCTGGCGGGTCCGTATCCCATGGCAAGAGGTAAGAGAATTCAGTCAGCCGTCATTCATCAAATTTACGATTCTTTTTTCGAAGCATTGCCGGTACTTTATGAACAAGTACGACCTCAAAGATTTTGGTCAATTAGCTCAAATTATTCTTGCTAAAAGCCAAAAGCCTTAAAAAATGGTGACTCAGGCTTTATACTTTGGCTTTATCGGCTCTTTTTTAAGTAGTGGCAAAAATGGTAACTATGGCGATACGCAGAAAAGTTAGAGTACTCATCGGCAAACCGGGTCTAGACGGGCACGATCGCGGCGCAAAAGTTATTGCCCGAGCATTGCGCGATGCTGGCGTCGAGGTAGTTTACACCGGCTTGCACCGCTCACCTGAAGAAATTGTAGAAACTGCCATTCAAGAAGACGTAGACGTCATCGGCGTAAGCATTCTTTCTGGTGCTCATTTGACTCTTTTGCCTAGAGTGGTCCAACTGCTCAAAGAAGCTGGTGCTGAGGACATTCTTGTTTTTGGCGGCGGCGTAATTCCTGAAGAAGATCGCCAAATACTGCTTAGCAAGGGCGTCAAAGAGATTATTGTTCCAGGTGGTGGAACGCAGCGAACAATTGATTTCTTGAAAGAGAATTTCCCAGACCGATTTGAGAATTAGAAATAAGTTCCCTAATATTAAAAACGTTTAATATTAGAGCCTGATAAACTTCATTTCAGCTGGGTATGTAAGAAGTGTAGGGTGTCTTCAAACTGAAAATTTGGACATTACTATAGTGGTTAATCTGTGACTTGCCGTCAATTATGAGGTCCAAGCAAATATGCCTGATCCTTATCGTAGTGAAGATAAGCAACCTGAACCTATCTCGTTTAGAGAAGGTCTTTGGAACGCCGCCCGCCAGGTGTGGAGAAGTTGGCAATTAGCCAGCAGAGAGGAAGCGGTCCAAATGTCTTGCTCCAGCATCAAAGCTGATTTGGCTATGGAAGAGGCTTACGCCGACATCTAGCCCGTGAACGAAATATTGGCTCGACAACCCAATAGATTTTTACGAGGGTGCCTTTGGCGCCCATTTTGGCTTGGCCTAATTTTTGGCACCTAATTTAGACAAACTGCTACAATTAAGGCTGTTCGCACTTACTACTAAAAACAAGACAAGCGGTTCAACTTTCGATGACCTCGAAACCTGCACTGAGCTACAGAAAAGGCGATGTTGTCTTGGTTTCGTTTCCTTACACAACCGATGAGGGAACGACCCAAACCAAGCGTCGTCCTGCGGTGCTTATTTCAAACAACTCGAACAATCTGCGTCTGGACGATGTCTTACTCGTCCCGCTAACCAGTAACACCACAAGAGCTTCGCGTGAGCCCACTCAAGTGGTGATTAAAATGGACAGCGAAGAAGGCAAACTTGGTGGATTGAGACTCGATAGTGTGATTGACTGCACAGTAATTGCCACTATTCCAAAGACTTTACTAGTAAGCAAAATCGGACAGTTTCCACAAGAGCTGATGGAGCGCGTAGATCAGTGCTTAATGGAGGCACTGTCGATTGGACGGCCACTCGATGAAGAAGTGCCGCCTCTTTAATTAGAAGCTTTTTGATCTTCAGCCACACCGACGTTGTATGCCGGGAAGAAGATATAACGCATCCCAAGCAAGGTGACGAAAATAATCAGTGTTTTGAGGTGCTCAGTCTCGGGAATTTGCATCGATTTAAGCAGTAAGAAGACGCCCATACAAAGAGCAAAAGCGATACTTACTTCAAGAATGATTTTGCTGTTTGCATTCTTCACATTTATATTGATACTGGGATAAACGCCCAGAAAAACAAAGAGTCCGCAAAATAAAAGCATGTAGTCAGACTGAAAAGTTCTATAACTTAAAAACATGATGGTGCCCATCACAACCATCAAGCCCATTACGACAGTGCCAGACGTTTCTGCTTTTAAAATAGAAAAGTCGCTTGCAGGAGTGATATCGACTGTGCCGCCCTGGTGTTGATAAGCCTTATCACCAACAAGTTTTGGCTCAGCTTTGGTTTCAGCTTTTGCCTCAGCCAATTCTTCTTTCTTTTCGGTATTTTCGTTTTCACTCATTGAAAAAGATATTCCCACAATTTGAAATTTATGCGCAGAGTATTACATTGCCACAATAAATGCCACTGCATATTCTTTTTCGTGACTCATACTAATGGTTATTTTGCTCAAGCCAAGCCGTTCTGCGCACGCTTTAGCTCTGCCGTGTAAAAGAATAGAAGGCTCACCAGATGGCGCTCTGCTCACTTCGATTTCGCGCCAGCCCACTCCCACAATTCCTGTGCCAAGCACTTTGAGCATCGCTTCTTTGGCAGCAAAACGCGCAGCCAGTCTTGTGATTAGATGGTGATTACTACTTTGGACGTAAGCCGCTTCTTTGTCTGTCAGAATTCGACGTAAAAATTTTTCTCCGAACTTCTGATAAACATCTCTGATTCTAGAAACCGAACAAATGTCGACTCCCGATCTAAGAATGTCAGTCATCAGATGTCTCCGACTTTCGCGTTCCATATAATAGAACTTGATCTAAAGAAGGTAAGTCAGCGTGAATCTGAGCAAGCGATTTTTCTAATTGTGGATGAGTTGTATCTGGTGCAAGTTCAAGCATAGGAACAATTATTGATGCGCGTGTAGCAAGACTTGGATGCGGAATAGTTAAGTAAGAAGTGCTCAGTGTCTCGTTTCCAAATAATAATAATTCAAGTGAGATATTATCGCACTTTGACTTGCGACCATTTTCTTTATCGACGTTGTTTAAACGCGATTCGATATCGCGAATAACTTCAAGCAATTCATCGCCAGACAAAGCAGTCTCAATGGCAGTTACTGCAGTTAAGGGCCAGATGTTTTTTTCTTTGCTCGAATTAGATTTGGCTTCTGGCTCGGTTTCATAAAAACTGGAGCAATCTAAAAGCTCGATTAGATTTATAAACTTGAGCATCTGCACTGCTTGTTGCAAATATGCCACTCTTTCCGGGGCGCTTGATTCTAAGCCTATGTAGGCAAGAACGCGTTTTTTATTTCCTCTGAAGCGCCTCATTTACTATCTGGATTGAAGATCCCTTCTACTCCGCGAATGAGTTTCTGCCATCTTTGTGGAACAGGATTTGCTTGTACGCCGCCTTTGTCTTGACCGCGCTTAATCAGTTCTTCTTTAATCATTTGCTCAAGACGCTCTTTCTGCGTAGAGTTGAGACACTCTTTTTTCTTGATCAAAATTTGAGCAGCAAATCTGCGCAACTCGCCTTGCAAGTCATCGATTTTTTGTTGCACCATCATGATTTCGGTGGCATCAGATTGTGGCGAAGCCATGAGCTTCTTCACTTTCTGCTGGTTATCGAGGATAGCTGGTTTTATTTGTTGATATTTGTCCTGGAATTCTCTATCTAGTCCCTGGATTTTATTACTTTGATCCGGTGTCAGGTCGAGTCTTGTGTAGTCGATTCGGCAGTGACCGCAAGGTTGTTGGGGTCCGTCTGCGTAAGCGGGAAGGCTTGCCAGTGGTGAGTTTAAGATACCAAGACAGAATGCTGTGGTTAGCGCTCCTATCTTTTTATTGTTCATAAATGACCTCTTCAGCGGCGCCGCCGGGTGTATCAAAAGAGGATTCAATCAAATATGCTTCTGCCGTTAGTGGTGAAACTGTGTCGTCATCGGGCATGGATAGCCAGTATGCACCGGTTCCCATGAAAGCCATGAAAACGGCTGCAGCAGTGGCAATAATTTTGGAGCGGCTGCTAATTACAAGACGCGAAGGAGCAGCCTGGGTCCTTGGTGTGAAAGGAACCACTTGCATTTTGCTTTTAATTCCAGGCCACAAATCGAAGTCGGCTTCGAATTTTGGCTGGTAATTATCACGCAAGAAACTGCCTACAGAAGCCATTCTTTCAAATTGTGATTGGCAAGGACGGCATTCCATTAAATGATTCGTGATAGCTAAGTGGCGCGAGCCATCTACTTCTTGATCTATATAAGCAGACAATTCAGACTCGATGATTTCGCAGTCTACGGCCAGTCTTGTTTTGACCCCGTCCCACAAATTGACATCGATGTCTTGCGGCAATTCAAGCCCTTTAGACAACAACTGATTAGTGGAATTGAGTAATTTAAATTTCTCAAGACAATCAGAACATTCAGCTAAGTGCGTCTTCACTCCTTCTTGAGCGTGAGGAGGCAATTCTGCATCTATATAAGCAGACAAGTCTTCGACCATAACTTCGCAAACCGAAGGCATCTTCAAAGCAAGAGATGCAAAAAATTCGTCTGGAGCATCGGGTGTGTTTGATTCGTCTTCTAAAAATTGGCTCAGTGACTTGAGCGATTCAAACCTTGACAAACACTCTTTGCAATCAATTAGATGTTCTTCTAATTGAGTCTTCTGGGAGCCTTTCAGTTCCTGGTCCATTAACGCGGACAAATCTTCTTGATATTGAGTGCAAACGTCAGCCATTATCCGGAAACCTCTGAGGAAGTCGGTGTGTTGTCCTGGTTTTCGCGGTCGAGATAAGGCTTAAGCATTTCTTGCAATTTCAGACGGGCTCTGGCAATTCTCGATTTGACAGTTCCCATTTCGGTTTTTGTTATTACTGCAATTTCTTCGTAGCTTAATCCCTCCACTTCTCTCAAGACGATGGAGGTACGAAACTGTTCCGGAAGTTTCAACATTGCTTCACGAATTACAGTAGATAGCTCTGCATTGAGCACCTTTTCATCTGGCAAAGAGCTGTCGTCAGGCACATCTTTAGTGCCCCCGTCAGTGTCATCGTCGCCCATATTGTCATCCATAGATATAGTTGGCAATTTGCGCGGACGCTTGCGTAGCTCGTCATAAAAAAGATTGGTTACAATCTGAGTGAGCCAGGACCTGAAAGCGCCTGGGTTACGTAGATTATTTATAGAACGCCATACGCGTATAAAGACTTCCTGAGCCAGATCTGATGTATCGTGCCAGTCTGGGGCAAGCTGATACAACAGGGCAAAAACTGTCTTCTGGTGGCGTTTTACTAATTCTTCGAAGGCTGGTTGTTCGCGGCGCTGACAGGCTATAACCAGGTCCCTGTCGCTCTTTTGAGAATAAATTGTCGCCATTAAATCGCCTGCCTCAGTCCTTGAGTAATGTTATCACTCTCACACTTAAAGATTGAACAGATCTTCAGAAGTTCCCGATTAAAAATGCTAGAGTATGGCGAGTTTATAAGAGGATTCTATCGTGTCGAGCCGATATCTATTTACTTCCGAGTCAGTTACAGAAGGGCACCCAGACAAAGTCTGCGATCAAATCTCTGATGCAGTCCTGGACCACATATTAAGTCAAGACCCAGCTGCACGTGTCGCTTGCGAATGCGCAGTGTCTACCGGACTTGTTGTAATGATTGGCGAAATCACCACCACTGCAAAAGTCGATTATCAACAAATCGCTCGCAAAGTGGTTGAAGAAATCGGTTACGTTGGAGAAACATCAGGCGGATTCGACGCTAATTCTTGCGCCGTTATGACTGCTATCAATCAACAGTCTTCAGATATTGCAGGTGGCGTATTCAAATCTAAAGAACAAGATAAAGACTCAATCGGCGCTGGCGACCAGGGCATGATGTTTGGCTTTGCTTGCAATGAAACACCAGAGCTAATGCCAATGCCTATCTCGCTTGCACACAGAATGGCAAGACGTCTTTCTGAAGTTAGAAAGAACGGCACTTTGAAATATTTGCGCCCAGACGGCAAGACCCAAGTATCTGTCGAGTATGACGAGAAAAACAAACCAGTTCGCATTGATTCAATTTTAATTTCGACCCAACACGATCCTGTGATTGGTGGGCTTTCAGATAACGATCAGATTCAAGAAAAAATTGCTCATGACCTCAAAGCTTATGTGGTCATGCCAGTCTTCCAGGATCTTGAAGTTAAGCCAGATGATAAAACTAAATATTATTTCAATCCATCGGGACGCTTTGTAATCGGCGGACCACAAGGCGATGCCGGTTTGACCGGACGCAAAATTATCGTAGACACTTATGGCGGTTATGCCAGACACGGCGGCGGAGCTTTCTCGGGCAAAGATCCAACCAAAGTAGACCGCTCAGCTGCATATGCTGCTCGCTACGTGGCCAAAAACATTGTTGGAGCCAAGCTTGCCGACAAGTGCGAAGTGCAGATTGCATATGCAATCGGCGTTGCCAAACCAGTATCGGTACATGTAACAACATTTGGCACAGGCAAATTGCCTGACGCTGAAATCATGAAACTGGTCGATGAAAAGTTCGACCTGCGCCCAGCTGCCATTCTTGAAACTTTCGAGCTTCGCGAATTGCCTGGCAAAAACAAAGGCAAGTTCTATCAAAACGTTGCCGCTTACGGACATTTCGGTCGCACCGACCTTGAATTGCCGTGGGAAAAACTGGATAAGGTAGAAGAACTAAAAAAGTGCTTGGCTAAAGCAACCAGCGCTTAAGTTCACCTTTAAAACCTAATTTCATAGGTTTAAAGGCGCTTGTTTCTGGCGATATAATACCTGTGAATAACCTGCTTTCCATCGCCAGCTCCCGCATATCTTGGTTTTTAATTAAATGATAGGGACACTAAAGGTCAATCCAGATTCGCCAGAAGCCTATTCTGTCGAACTGTCGAGTGGCGAGACTTTGCAAATAGGTCGCAAGCCCTCACCTGGCAATGTCAAAAAGCTGATTTTGCCCTATCCGGAAGTCTCCGGGCAGCATGCAGAAATACGCTGCAAGACCGATGGCTGGAGTGTGGTCGATTCAGGCAGCACAAATGGCACAAGTATTAACGGGACCAGGCTCACGCCCGGCAAAGAGTATCAGCTGCGCAATGGCGACGAAATAAAAATTGCTCAATACGCTTTGAAAGTTTTCCCGCCTTGCACCGAAATTGACTTGTCTAATGGCGATGAGGAAGAAGAAACTCAAGACCGGACACAATTAAGCATTAAATTCATGAATGCGACCATTCTTGTAGGAGATATCAAAGGATTTACTACTTTGATGGAAAAATATCGCTCCGAACCAGAAATGGTAATGAAAGTGGCTGGAAACGTTTTTGAATCTTTGAATAAAGAGATAAACAAAAACTACGGTGTTTTAGAAAAAATCGCAGGCGATGCAATCATGGCTTACTGGGCAGCAGATGGATCTGCTGGTGGCTCCAAAGTGCCAGCCTTCCAGGCGTGCTTGACTGCACTCAAACTAAGAGAACACATCACTGCCATGGGAGCCAATCAAGCGATGTGGCCATTCCCAGACCACCCACTTTATCTAGACATCGCCCTGGCTACAGGACCTGTTGCATCAGGCTCGATTGGACATGCGTCTTCTAATCCAAGTGTGCTTGGCGACACGGCCAATTTAGTATTTCGTCTTGAAAAATTAATTGGCGATGACACCCCTGGCGATATCATCGTAGATGGTGCCACCTATAACTTAACTGCCGACAAGTGCCAGTTTACTCAACTGGGTCAATACAATGTCAAAGGCAAGACTGCAACAATAGACGTGTTCAGGCTGCTCAGCGTCAAGAATTAACTGAGCGCATGAAGATATCCGACTTAGAGCAAGAAGCAGGCAAACTGATTGTTGGTCGCTTGCCGGGCACTGATTTGCCACAGGACTTCGAGCGCTTATTACGTAGAGGAACTATAGGTGGTATCACTCTATTTAAAGAGAATGTATCTGATCTAGAACAACTTGCAATCCTTATATCTGAAGTTGCCCAGAATTCAAATCATATTCCAATTATTTCAGTCGATCAAGAAGGCGGCGCAGTGCAGCGCTTCGACGATGTGCTTACACCACTGCCATCGCCCATGGCGCAAGCTCAAGCACAAAGCAAAATCAAAGACGCAATCGAGCGTATTTGTATTATCAACGCCACTCAGTCTTCTTTGCTTGGAATTAACTGCTTATTGTCTCCAGTAATAGATGTCGCTTCAGAAAAGAAATGTCCTATTGTTTGCACTCGCGCTTATTCGGATAATTCTAAATTGGTGACCGAATATGCAAGTATCGCAGCTAGAGCCATTTCTAGCTGCTCAGTGATACCAGTTGGCAAACATTTTCCAGGTCACGGTGCCACCAAAGAAGATTCGCACCACTCTTTAGCCGTAATTGATGACGAACTAACTTTGTGGCAAGAGCGCGACCTCGCCCCATTTGTAGACTGTCTAAAAGACTTGCCGGTTATATTAACCGGGCATATCTGGGTTAAATGCATCGAAGAAAAGGCGCTTCCAGCTTCACTTTCTTATGTAATAAATCAAAAATTGCTCAGAGAAAATCTAGGATTTAACGGTCTTATAATGACCGACGACATGACCATGAAAGGCATTACAAGCGAGTTTGGACTAGGTGAAGCTTGCGTCATGGCAGTGGGTGCAGGCGCCGATATCGTGCTTGTAAATGGAAGTTTGCAAGATCAGTTAGAAGCACATTCGGCATTAGTTGAAGCATTTTCCTCTGGTCGATTACCCATGGAACGCTTAGAGTCTGCCATTCAAAGACGCGATAAACTATTTGCAAGACGACCAGAAACAGCTCATCCATACAAAAATAGAGAACAATATTTAGAGCTTGAGCGAAGCATTGAACAAGAACAAGACAGTGTGTTTCAAGTTTCAAGTGCGGCATTGAATGTATTAAAAGCCGATTTCGCTTCTTCTTTGGAAATTCAAAATTGTGAATCTAAAATCGATTGGCTCGTGCTTGCACCAAGCCACGACAGATATAAATTAGATGTCGTAAGCGAATTGAATAAACTCGGTTGCACCGGTTACAGTGAGCAAAGATACAGTCTCAATCCAGAAGACGCTGAAATTAGCGCTCTTGCAAAACAGTGTCAGGGCAAAAATGTTGTTCTACTTACATTTCGGGCTCAAATAAATGCAGGTCAGGTCGAACTTGCCAAAGCTGTAGCCAAAACTGCCGAAATAAAGCTTGCTGTCATGTGCGATACTCCATTTGATCTGGAACTTCTGCCAGATTGGCCGTGTGTGGTGGCAACTTACGACCCTTCCAATTTGGCTATGCGTGCCTTAGGTCAATTTATAAAGAGCAAAGACAATGCAACAACAAGATCCGGGGTCGAATCTAGATCCCTTTAAACCTGACGACAAGAAGTCAGTAGCCAAAAAATATTTGATGAGAATTGGTAAACTCATGCTGCTTCTCACAATTGTTGGTTGTACTCTGTTGACAATTGCAAGTTTTGCCATTGACCACATAATCTCAAGCACTTTCAAACAGAACGGTCTTTAACAAATGACTTTTGAAAAAGCGGTAGAACAACTCAAATTACGCTATCAAGTTCTCGACGAGTTCGAGCAACGACACAACTCGGCTGTATATAAAGTACAAGACTTGAATGGACGAGTCTTTGCTATTCGCATCATGAAACCCGATGTGTTCAAGAGCCCAGAAGAAGTAGACAAATTCAAACTTGAGATTCAGAAGCTGCTCGAGTTGCAACACAGCAGCGTAGTCACTCTATATAGTGTCGATTCGCTTACTCCTGATTGTCCCTTTATTATCATGGAGTATTTCGAAAGTCAGCCCATTACGCGCTTTACTATTAACAAGCCGCCTACACAGCGCAGCTTCATCGAAGTCTTTACTCAGTTATGCAGCGCACTTTCGTACCTGCACGCCCATGGTATCGTGCATGGTGACTTGCGTCCTGCCAATGTGCTTGTAAATAGTCTTGATTCAGATCATGTCTGGTGCAAGCTAGCTAATTCTGGCATGTTCAATATTTTGAGTTCTGCCAAAAATTTCCAGGCAGACGCAAACGATTTTGCCGATAGCGTATTTTATTGCGCCCCAGAGCGCGCCATCCACAATATCAATGATATTCGCTCAGACATTTATTCACTTGGCGCCATTATGTTCGAGGTGCTTACAAGACGCCCGCCATTTGTGGGAGAAGACCCCGAATCTATTTTAGAACAGCACAAAAATGCCACCGTCCCCAGTGTAAGTAAACTGAGCAAAAATCGCTGTCCAATTTACTTAGAACAAATGGTGATGAAATGTCTTTCTAAAGATCCAAACGAGCGCTATCAAAACTTGTTTGATTTGCGCAGTGACTTGCGTCTTTTAAGTCGAGGCGAAGAACCACTGCTTCAAACAAACTCAGAAAAAGACTGGATAGACGAAGATCCCGATTTTGCCAAGATTCGCGAATCTGGCGTAATGGATAAACTGGGTCATAATAGTGAAGTAAAAGACGCCAAAGTGGTGGCATTTACAGGCAGACTTTCTTTTGATCTACGTGTAAGTAATGTGCTTGAGCGTGTACTTGAACTTGGTGTCAAAGGCAAATCTATTTTGCGCTTTAGATCAGAAAAACCAAAATTGGCAGGCGCACTTTATATAAGAGACGCAAATGTTGTTTTAGGTGCTGCAATTGACCACGAAAAGACTCGCGGTTACGACGCTCTCAAAGCGCTTCTTTCCATTGCCGATGGCGAATTCGAATACATAAGTCGCGTTGCGGAAGATTATCCAACCAAAGACGAATCAATGCGCCTAAGCTTGAATCTTGTATGTTTCTTGTATCCACAATTGCCAGATAGTCTTGGCGAATTTCAAGAAATGGCTAATGAGCGTGGACTTGCACTATCCACTGCCACCAATTTAAATATTATAAAAGACCTGATTGAGAACAAAGAAAACCTCATTCCCATTTCTGAATTGCCACAATTAGACTCTGGTGCCTGGCAGTTAAAACACACAGAATCTGTAACATCAAGCGATGTAATTGATATTATCCGCGAAGAGCGCGCCGAAAAAGATCGCGTAGAGAAAGGCGAGAAGCCAATCTTCAAATATCGCAAAGCGGCAATGACGCCAATGGGATTTTTGCAGCTAGTAATAGTTCTTTCGCTCATTGCAGGCGTTGGCTATTACGGCTTTGAAATGTACCAAAATATGAATGACCCATCAAAGCACGGTCAAAAGAAAACCAAATACAAGAAAGCACGCAAGTCCAAGCATCATTCAAATTAGTTCTCAATGAATAAAAACAGCCCTGTTTATCTGGACGATCTTTTTGTCGGAGCTGAGTTCAAAAGTTCTGAGCATCAACTTGACCAGGAACAAATAATCAAATTTGCCCAAGAATTCGATCCACAGCCGTTTCACACAGATGAAGGTGCTGCCAAAGATACTTTCTTTAAAGGCATCGCGGCTAGTGGCTGGCACACAGCAGCAATTACGATGAAACTAATGGTGGAAAGCTTGCCTTTTCAAACAGGCATTATTGGACTTGGCGGAGAAATATCCTGGCCTCGCCCCACAAGACCTGGCGAAACTCTGCATGCAATCAGTAAGATTCTTGAAATAGTTCCTTCACGCTCCAAACCAGATCGCGGCATAGTGACAGTAGAGTGCCTGACCCTTAATCAAAACGATGAACTGTGTCAAAAATTCGTCACTAAGCTTGTTGTGCTTAAAAGACCTGTCGATAATCTAACAACTTAGAAGGACATCTTCTTTTGTTGGTGTCGCAGCCGGCCTCCGCAGGCCGGCCTACGGCACTAAACTAAATTGAGGCCTCATATTGTTGTTAGATATTTGGTGCAAAATGACATTTTCATTTAGTTGCATGCTCGACCAGATATTTACCTGCAACTTTATCGCCTTTTAGATAATAGTCGAAGAAAGCTTCAGTCTCTTGCTGGACTTGTTCTACTTGTTTTTGATTTTGTTTTTTAGTTCGGGAAGCAAAGCTCGAACCAGATACGCCACCAAGTCCGTGATCGGCACCTTCGAGCACGAGCAAGTGTTTGCTACCGGTAGGGGCATATTTATATGGTTCCACACGCCAGGTGTAATCTTTGCCGTTGCGACCAGTGTCATTTGTACCTGTGACAAGGAGCATAGGACGAGTAAATCCCGACCAGGAATTATCTTGCAGATTGCTACCATTAGCAGTAAAACCTTGTTCGCGCCCTTGAGGCGACATCAAAAGAAAAGCTTTAGGTCGAGAGTCTGCAAATTTATCTGTGCCACCGATTTTGGTGCCGGCAAGCAATTGAGAAGTGTGCGCACCAAAGCTATGCCCGGCCATGCCAATTTTTGTAGTATCAATTTTGTCTTTTAGCTCTGGAACATATTTGCCCATTACAGGAAGTTGGTCCAAAAGAAATGAAACGTCTGCAGGTCGACTCTGCCAGTCTCTAAAGATATCGAGACTATCGACCGATTTCTTTTGCATGAAGCCCATTAAAATTTCACGCCGTTCAGTCGGGCTTTTAAGGGTCATCGAATCAGAATGGGTCGGCTGAATGCAGACATAACCGTGAGCGGTCCAGTATTTTACCAATGGCTGGTAATTATCTTTGCTGCCCAAAGCCCCATGCGAAAAGATGATTACTGGATATTTTGCATCGGATTTGACAGTTGGGTAAGTAATTTTTACCGGCAATTGTTTTTTGCGGGCTTTGTCGGTCATTACAAGGTCTTTTGTGGCAAACGATGCCGATATTGAGTTTGAGCTTGATTGCGCCTGGACAATTTTGGCGCCAGTGAAGACTAAAAGTGCAGATAGAGCGATAGGTGCGATTTTATTCATAAATTTGCCCTCCCACCTATTAGACGTCAACACTTGATAAAAAGTTCAATGTCGATCGCAATTTAATCTTTGACAAATCAGAATTGAAAAATGATAAAACTCATCCTACGATTTTCACTTGGAACGATACTCGTTTTTATTTAAGCATCGTCACTGCCTGAGTTTTCAGAAGACAGCCCAACTAGCTGAGTTATTTTTCCACTGAAAAGTTCAAAAACTTCCCGGTCTCAGCAAGGCTTTTAGAGATAGAACCTAAAGTTTCTCTGGTGCCGCGACAACCGCTTCTATAAAGAAGCTCCACTTTTTGATCTTTGTAACTGTTTAAAAGATCCATCCCAGCTTTTTTGTCAGAAGACAAAAGCGCACATGCAGCATAGAGCTTGCCTGCTGGCGATCCGTTTGATGCGACATATTGAAGTTCAGTTTTTATTTTTGCACTATCAGCTTTAGCTCTTGTGTATGCAATCCATTGCGAACTTTCGCTTGGTGCTTCGCCAATTATATGATCGGTAAAATCATCTGCATTAAGGAGAGTCTTCAAATAATCTGGCAGCTTAATTCCCATCGATTTTCCATTCACGAGCGCTTTTACATCTTTTATGGCTTGCTCAAGACTTACTTTGTTTTCTTCTTGAGGATGACGCTCATCTTCTGTCTTGAACCAGGCAAGCTTGTTGTCTTTTACTTGGATGCACGAACTCATCCAGTTAGCGCCTCTGTAATAGTCGCCTTCTTTATTTAAGAATATTAGATTCTTGCCCGAAGCCAAGCTAACATGCGCGCATCGAAAGTCTTCGCCACCGCGTATAGTGAATGACTTTGGCAGCTTGCCTTTGTATGTTTCAATCAAAGTGGCTTGAGATTCAAGAGAGTAAGTCCAGGTCTGCCCTTTGACCTTAATAGACTTAACCGGTCCCAAGTCTGCAAGCGCTATCGCCTCTGAGCGCTCCACCATTTCTTTGAGCGAGGCGAAATAAGCTTTCGCCTGCGCAAGTTGATCTGTCGCTCCCAGTAGCAAAATAACCAGGCATGCAAATAAGGCTTTTGATTTAACGTGTATATTTTTCGCCATGTTTGCGCTCGATTTGTTCTTTGACATGATCTACATTATCGCGCAGATGTGTTGGTGTGGGAGCGCCTTTGGGAGCAACAGCTTTATTATCTATTTGCTTCAGGTCGTGCTCCAGAGCTTTGATTTCTTCGTATTTTTCTTTGATTAGTTTGTTCAAGTGCTTCTGTAATTTTATTTCCATGTCGCCGGTTGACTCGGTCTTTTCATGAAACTTGTTTTTGTGAGCGATTTCTTTGAGGTGCTCAGCTCTTTCTTTGTCGAGTTTTTCTTTTGAGACAACTCTAGCTTCAGATTTAGCATCAGATTTAGTGTCCGATTTGGTATCGGCAGCAAAAGCATTTGCCGCAAATGCAAGAGAAAGTACAATCGATAAAGAAGTAAATGCGCTGAATTTCATTTTTTCCTCCAGTGGAAAATTAAATCAAGACTGTGCTGCTCTTTTGAGACGGTCTTTGACTGCCGTCCATTCCTGCCCGTCGGGCAATGCTTCAATCACGATGGTATCGCAATCGAAAGTGTCCAATTTACGCAAATTGGAATAAAAATCTTTGGTGTAGTTAGTGGGGTTTTTATCGGCTTCAAGCCAGTGGCACTCGCCTGCTTCAGGCTTGTCGAACGAAAGAACAGACACACCTTTTCCGCTCTTTATTATTTGAGCGATGCCATTTTCTAAATTGTTTGAAGACAAAATCGAAATTGGCTTGACTGGTGCGTAGTGACTGGACAGACTTCCAGGAACGCGAACTTGCGATTTTTCTTTTAACTCGACTTTGTATCCAAGCACTTCTTCAAGCATTGAAGCGGTTATTTTGCCGGGGCGAAGTATTTGTTTTACTGACGATGCCATATCTAAAATAGTCGATTCAACCCCGACATCGCAGGTGCCACCATCGAGAATATAAGCCACTTCATTTTTCAAATCGTCTGCGACGTGCTCTGCCGTTGTCGGACTCACTTTGCCAAATTTGTTGGCAGAGGGAGCGGCGATACCACGATTGACTGCTTTTAAAAATGCCAGTGCAAGAGGATGTTGAGGCATTCTTACAGCAACTGTGTCTTGACCGCCTGTCACCATATTAGATACCGAAGCTTTTTTCTTAAATACTAAAGTAAGTGGTCCTGGCCAAAATGAGTCGATTAATTTGTGAGTATCGTCGTCTATGTTTTCGGCTAACTCAAATAATTGAGTCTTTTCGCCAATATGTACGATAACCGGATGGTCAGCTGGTCTTCCTTTGGCTGAATATAAAGCTTTTAGTGCAGTCTCATTTGTAATATCTGCAGCTAGACCATAAACAGTTTCAGTTGGAATTGCCACAAGCATGCCACTAAGTGAAAGCGCTGCGGCTTTTTCAATGTCAGTGCCAATTTCCATTTTTACTTGTGTAGAAGCGCACATTCATGCACATCCTTTTGGTCATGCGAATTTGTGCTGTTAACTAGCTTGCCACGCAGTGCCCATGGGTTTGCCGCAGTAATTTCGACATCGACAAATTGTCCTGTGAGCGATGCATCGCCTTCAAAATTGACCAATTTATTAGTACGTGTGCGTCCAGTCATACGCTCAGGATTGCGCTCGCTTCTGCCTTCTACAAGCAGTTCGCAAGTTCTGCCCAGGTAGCGCTTGTTACAGCGCAGACTTACTTCTGAAACGACAGTATTGAGCATACGAATACGCTCGGTCTTTTCGTGCTCTGAAACTTGTCCAGGCCAGTTGGCAGCTGGGGTATGAGGACGAGGAGAGTATGCAGCGGTGTTGCACGCGTCGAACGCTAGCTCTTCCACTAATCTAAGAGTATTTAAAAACTCATCTTCGGTTTCGCCTGGAAAACCAACAATTAAGTCTGTCGAGATAGATGCATTTGGAATACGATCGCGAATTTGCTCTACTACGCGTTTGTAAAAATCAACTTGATAGCCGCGCGCCATGCGTCTCAGGGTGCGGTTATCGCCTGCTTGAATGGGAATGTGGAAATATTCACAAGCGCTTGGTGTTCTTTTAATAGAGTCTATTATTTCCACTTTGAGATCGCGCGGATGTCCTGTTAGAAAGCGAATACGTTTGATGTCAGTTTTGGCATCGACTAATTCAATTAATTCGCCAAGGTGAGTAACAGGCTCAAGATCGTGACCATAAGCAGTTACATTCTGTCCAAGCAGAATAACTTCTTTATAGTTAGAGTCTGAAAGTTCTTGAATTTCATTGAGCAAGACCTGGGGATCACGACTCTTTTCGCGCCCTCTTACATATGGAACTATGCAATAAGTACAGTTATAGTCGCAGCCATAAATAATAGAAACAAAGGCACTATGCGGGTTTTGCCTAATGACTGGAATTTCTGGTAAATCTTCGGGCAATTCTTGATAGACTTCAACAACAGGCTCAGAACTTTGCTTTGCTTGCAAAACTAGCTCTGGAAGCCGATGCAAATTGTGCGTACCAAATACAAGATCTACATATGGAACACGCTTGACGAAATTTTCACCCTGGTCTTGGGCGACACATCCGCCCACTGCAATCATGGCACCAGGACGAGCTTCTTTGTAACGGCGCCAGACGCCAAGATAACTAAAAAGCTTGTCTTCTGCATTTTCGCGAATAGCGCATGTATTTAAAATTAGTAAGTCAGCCTTCTTGGCTGAATCAACTTGCTCATAGCCAATCTCGTCGAGCAATCCAAGCATATGCTCAGAGTCCGACTTGTTCATCTGACAGCCGAAAGTTTCGACGTATACCGATTTGGTATTTGTTTGAGTCGCGTTTGTAGACATAAGGTCTACAGTTTACAAGATCGCTTGCTAAGAAGCTACGCTTGGCGTTTTCAGGCTTTCCAATTCGTTAACGCTTGAAAGATATGCGTGCAAACTACTCTGTAGCCAGGAGAGCTTGTCGACATAAGCGTCAGGTGGAATGAAATTGCTCTGTGTGTAATCTGAGCCGAAAATGAGATCGTGAAAACCGTCTTCGCGGGCTTCAAAACTGTAACTAAATGATCTTTGATTAATACTCATGGCAAAAGTATATATCGCAATCGCCACTTGAAATCTTTTATTTAATCAAAGACTGCCGAGCAATTTCGCCATGGACTCGGGATTGTGCAATAGCAGCAATAAGTCTGATCCGATAATCTGTGGCGCATTCAGTTCGAAAGTTTTCGCCTTGTCAAGCGAGATTGCATCCTGACCTTCCACTGCTAATTTCGCCTTAGAGTCGCCAAGTATTTTTGGTGCCACGAACCAGTAAATATCATCGACTAAATTTTGTTGCAATAAGCCACCGGCAAGAACGCCGCCGCCTTCGCACATGACGTTATTAATGCCTTCTTCTGCCACCAGATCTTTTAGTATCCATGTAAGGTCTAAATTTTTTGAATCGCCTGAATGATTGGAACCAGGTGCCTTTTTAATTTTGACATGATCACCAAGATTATTACTTGCTGCGGCATTCTTGCTGCAATAAACAATTGTGCGACCGCCCTGGTCTTTTTTAAATAGATTCGAATCTTTATCCACAGATAAGTTTGGATCAATTACCACACGCACAGGATCTCGCGAATCGCGCGAATCTTCTAAGCCTCGAACGCTCAATCTGGGGTTATCCAGACGAGCTGTGCCTGCACCAATAATTACAGCATCTGCTTTGTTGCGCAAATTCATTACTAAGGAACGTGCTTGATCACCAGTGATCCATTGAGATTTGCCGTCTCTATCTGCAATGTGTCCGTCTAGTGTGGCTGCGATTTTTAGAACCACCCAGGGAAGACCTTGGGTTTTAGCTTTTAAGAATGGCTTGTTAAACAGTTTTGCTTCAATAGACAAAACATCGCGCACAACTTTGATGCCTGCGTCTTCTAGCTTCTTAAATCCCTTGCCAGCAACTTTTGGATTTGGATCTTGAATGGCAGCAACCACTTTTGCTATACCAGATTTGATAATTCTATCTGCGCATGGTGGCTGTTTGCCGAAATGACTACAAGGCTCTAAATTAACAAATAAAGTGCCGCCTTTGGCTTTGTCACCGGCAATGTCTAGTGCTTCCACCTCGGCATGTTGCTTGCCGTGTTTTTGATGATAGCCTTCGGCAATAAAATTATTGTCTTTATCGACTACAACGCATCCTACAATTGGATTAGGCGATGTTCGCCCTTCGGCTAAGCGAGCCAGCTCCAGGCATCTTCGCATTATTGCTTCGTCGTTTAACACTTGATTGTCCTTTGACTAGCCAAAAAAGACTTCGGCAACTTTATACAAACTCAAATCAAGCGTTTTAAGCGTGTCAACTGCATCTTCCAGAGGAACGTCAGTAATTTTGCTGCCTTGCAGTGAAACCATGCGACCAAATTTTTTCTCGTGCGCCATCTCGGTTGCATGCACACCAAACCTGGTGGCGAGCACTCTATCAAACGCTGTTGGTGAGCCGCCGCGCTGTATATGTCCAAGCGTTGTGGCTCTGGTTTCGTAGCCTGTTTTTTCGGCAATGACATGGGCTAATTTTTCGCCGATGCCAAAAACTCCATTTTTGTTTTCGACTTCTTCTTTTGGAGCATCGCCAAAACGCGCACCCTCAGCCACTACAACAATAGAATAGTCGCGACCTCGTGAATGAGATTTTTTAATTGCCTCAATCACTTCGTCGATAATAATTGGTTTTTCTGGCACCAGAATAAAATCGGCACCACCAGCAATTCCGCCATGACAGGCAATCCAGCCTGTGTGTCTGCCCATTACTTCACAGACCAGTACTCGATTGTGTGATTCGGCAGTTGTGTGCAATCTGTCAATAGCTTCGGCTACTACATTTACTGCAGTATCAAATCCAAAAGTGTAGTCGGTTGCGTTTAGATCGTTGTCGATTGTTTTTGGAATACAGACTACAGGCACTTTGTGCTCTTGAAACAGTCTCTTTGCCACACCGCAAGTTTCTTCTCCACCAACGGCTATAAGCGCGTCTATGTTGTTTTTCTTGAGGTTGTCTAAAATCTTTTTGGGTCCGTCTTCTGTGGCAAACGGGTTGCTGCGCGAGGTGCGAATAATAGTCCCACCGCGATTAATAATAGTTTCGGTGTTACGCAAAGTGAGCGGCATAATCATGTTGTCGACTGGACCACGCCAGCCTTCCAAGAAGCCGAGCACTTCAGAGCCGAATGATTTAACACTGTGTCGAACCACGGCACGAATCACAGCATTTAAGCCGGGACAGTCGCCGCCGCCAGTCAATATTCCGATGCGCATCATTAACCCTTCACATCCAGAGGCCTAAGTATACTCCCAGCGTATCTCCCAAATATTTATGTTTAACGAATAAATACAGGACTTTCTTTATTTTGATCTACATTAATTGGCAGCTACTCCAAGCAATGCGCCCCCACTCACATGTCGAGAGGAAACAGTCTTGAATCTATATGAATACGAAGCCAAGCAATTGTTTGCCGAAGGTGGAATTCCGGTCCCACCATCAGCCAGAATCACAAAGCCCGAAGACCTTGCCAAAGTCCACTTAGGCTGGCCGGTCATTCTGAAATGCCAAGTGATGTCAGGCGGTAGAGGCAAAGCCGGCGGCATTCAGAAAGTGAAAACACTTGAAGAAGGAAAGGAAGTTGCCAAGAAACTTTTGGCAATGACCATCAAAGATTCAAAAACAGAAAGTCTTTTAGTTGAGCCCATCGTCAACTTCAAAAAAGAAATCTACCTGGCTGTAACTATCGACCGCGAACGCGGCTGCCCTATCTTCATCGCAGCAGCAGACGGCGGTATGGAAATCGAGTCGAACCCTAATGTTCAGACGGTTGCGATCACATACCCCTTCCATCCTTATCAAGGTCGCGCCCTTGCCCACCAACTGGGTCTCAAAGGTGCAGTATTTGCCAAAGTGGCAGACATCGCAGCTAAGCTCTATTTATTGTTCGAAAAATATGACTTGGACCTTGCCGAAATCAACCCGCTCTTCGTAACCGAAGGCGACGATGTAATTGCAGGCGACGGCAAAATCACCATCAACGATGATGCTATGGGTCGTCAAAAGAAATTCGACGGTTGGCAAGATAAACATTTAGTCGATCTTCCAGTGCGCGAACGTCGCTCTAAGAAGGAAGGACTTAACCTGGTCGAACTCGATGGCAATATCGGCATTATTTGCAACGGCGCAGGTCTCACCATGGCCACAATGGACATGGTCAAAAAATTCGGCGGCAACCCAGGCAACTTTTTAGATGCTGGCGGCGGCTCTGACCAGGAAAAAACTTTGACCGCAATCGAAATCGTGCATGACAACCCGAACTGCGACGTCATTCTATTGAATATCCTTGGCGGCATCACCGCATGCGACGAAGTGGCAGCAGCCCTTGTCGAATTCATGAAGCGCCATCCAAACAGAAAAATGATTGTACGTCTGAGAGGTAACAACCAGGACAAAGCAGAAAAAATGCTTGCAGAGTCCGGTCTTAAACTCTATCCAGACATCGAAGACGCGGTGAAAGCAGCTGTTGAAGCGGCAAAAACCAAACAGCCTGTAGGCGCGCGCTAATACATTTTATTCAGGAGAAAGACAGTGATTCTTTTAGACAAAAACACCAAAGTAGTTGTACAAGGCGCAACCGGCAAAATGGGCGGCGCGCACACCAAACGTATGATTGAATACGGAACCAAAATCGTAGCTGGCGTTACCCCTGGAAAAGGTGGCACTCAAGTTCACGGTTTGCCAGTCTATGACTCGGTCAAAGAAGCGGTCGAGAAAACCGGCGCTACTTGCTCGGTCATTTTCGTTCCACCTTATGGCTCGCTAGACGCTGGCTTTGAAGCAGTGGATGCTGGTATCGAATTAATTGTATTAATCACCGAAGGCATCCCTCCGCAAGACACAGCCAAACTGGTTGCTCATGTAAAAGCAAATAACGTCAAAATGGTCGGACCAAACTGCCCAGGCGTCATCACCCCTGGTGAATCGCTTGTCGGAATTCTTCCAGGCTCAATCTTCAAACCAGGCAAAACAGGCATGGTAAGCCGCTCTGGAACTTTGACTTACGAGATTGCTCTTGCATTAACCGAAGCAGGAATTGGACAATCTACTTGTGTAGGTATTGGTGGCGATCCTGTAAAAGGTACTGGCTATCAAGAACCACTGCAAATGTTCAGCGACGATCCAAACACAGAAGTGATTGTGATGATCGGTGAAATTGGTGGAACCGCAGAAGAAGAAGCGGCAGAATTCATCAAGAAGAACGTGAAGAAGCCAGTTATCGGTTTCATCGCAGGCGTCACCGCCCCTCCTGGAAAACGTATGGGCCATGCAGGCGCCATCATTTCTGGTGGCAAAGGTACAGCCGAATCCAAAATGAAGTCGTTTGAAGCAAACGGTATCAAAGTTGCCATGACACCAAAAGAAGTGGCAAAGCTTGTTGGCGAATCGCTGAAGACACCAGTCAAAGCGTAGTTTAAATAATGCACTTGAAGAAAGGGAGGCAATTTCCAATGCGTGGTGCTTCCCTTTCTTTTTTGTATGCTCTTTTAGCAATGAGTCATTTTTGTATTTCGCCCGCTTTTGGTGCCAATTCTGCCAAAGAGTTATTCGAACAAGCAGACAAACTCGAGCACGCTAAAGGACTAGAGCGCAACTATCCCAAAGCAATTGAACTTTATAAAAAGGCGGTCGCTACAGGAGACGTTGATGCCATGTATCCGTTGGCTGCCCTTCAAAGCGAAGGTTTAGACCCTAAATCATCTGCCAAAGATGGAATTGCATTGATGCAAAAGGCTGCAAAACGTGGAAACGCCAAAGCTCAATTTTCCATGGCAATCGCATCGCTCTATGGATTTGGCACCACTAAAGATGATGCTTGCGCATTAGGATATTTCGATTCTGCTGCCAAACAAAAAAATGGCGATGCATTGCTCTTGCTTTCGCACATGTATGAAAATGGCATAGGCACTGCGAAAAATCTTCCTAAAGCAAATGCATTTTTAAAACTGGCCAACTTGCACGGATGCGCACGAGGCGAATGTGCAATAGCTGGATTTTATTTAAATGGTATCACTGTTGCGCGCGATGAGAAAAAAGCTTTCGATTGGTTCACTCAATCAGCAGCGCACGGTAACACGCGTGCCATGGTCGATTTAGCTTCTATGTATGCCGATGGCAAAGGCGTTAAAGCTGATTCAGCAAAAGCAATTGAATTGTATTTGAAAGCCGACAAAAATGGCTCGTCTGCTGCAAAAGCTAAATTAGCAGAGCGATATTTGACTGGCAAGGGCGTATCAAAGAATGTCGAGAAAGCAAATGCACTTTATGCCGAGCTAGCTAAAATGGGGCATCCGGCTGGACATTAACCCGCAGCTCAAGGGTCAAAAAAGTCCGAAGTTTTTAGTTGACTTAATCAAGTAATTTTGTTGATTAAGTCAACTAATAATTTGAAAGAAAAAAGGCACTTACTTAGGACAAGGCGGCTCCCACGAAACTGACCTCAATCATCTATTGTAATAAAGTGGGTCCTGCCATTCGACTGGTGCAAGCCCTTCTTTAAAACGAGTGGACTTACCTTCAAATTGAATCACCAATTTGCCAGTGGTATCAATAAAGCCGCCGATACCATCGGTAATTTTGACATATGCAAGACCTTCGTGAAAATCACCGACTTCGCTATACTTCATTGGAATAACTACATTTGCGTTCTTATCGATGAATCCGTAGGTGTTATTAAAACCGACAGCAGCAAGACCTTCGCTGAATGACCTTGCAACAGAATAATTTGCAGGTATAACTAGATGTCCTTTGGTATCAACAAATCCAAACATATCCCCAAAATGAACAAGAAGTCTGTCGTCGTGGAATTGATTTAGTGCTTGAAATTGTCGATCATAATTTAGGTTCCAAACGTCAGGATTTGAGTCACCAAATGCACCAATTAAAACATCGATTCCGGAGTGAAGAGTGAGTTGGCTTGCGTGCTCGAAATGTTGCCCGTATTTATCAAATTTGTGTTGCAAGGCATTCAAATCAAAGACACGTATACCTTTGGTATCAATGTAATAAACGTGCAGTCTATTGATAGGTGTTTCAAAATTGACGACCT
The DNA here is from genome assembly GCA_016699165.1 of Candidatus Melainabacteria bacterium. Taxonomy (GTDB): domain Bacteria; phylum Cyanobacteriota; class Vampirovibrionia; order Obscuribacterales; family Obscuribacteraceae; genus Aved-18. The sequence goes on from CP064963.1 coordinate 447,750, forward strand.
TGGCCAAGCCGTTCGAAAATGATTCTGCGACATCATACTGTGCTGGTATCACAATTTTGCCAGATTTATTTATGAAGCCAGTTTTGTTATTTATACTAACCGCCGCAAGACCGTCTTGAAAGTTAAGCGCCTCAGTAAATTGTGGCTTTATGACCAGTTTGTTTGCTTTATTGATATAGCCCCATTTGCCATCGATTTTCACTGGTGCAAGACCTTCTTTGAACCACAAGGCAAACTGCAAGTCTGGCTTAATTACAATTTGTCCTTTGGTATTTATGAATCCCCAATAATCGTTTATCTTAATTGGCGCCAGTCCCTCAGAAAAATGGAGCGCTCTGTTGCATTCAGGCAGTGTAAGCCTTCCGCCTTTATTATCAGTGAAGACTTGAGTTCGCGCGAGTGAAAATCCCTCACTAAAATCTTCATTGGCATTAATTGGATCTTCTAAATGAAAAACGAAATTTGCGTTGCGGTCTATAAATCCCGATTTGTTCTTTTGTCGAATGCGATTACCGGCATAGCCGCCCGCAAGTAAGTTCCTCACTTCGCTTATGGTGCGCGCTATAAAATTCGTAAAGGATTCTTTGCCACTGTCAAAGTAGTCTGGACATGCATAACCGCCTGGGTCGTATTCTGACAAACGTTTACGCACTTTTTCACGCTCATCATTATTTGCTGAATAACGATATAACTGTTCCATCGCGTATTGGCAATTGGGATACACAATCAGGAACCGTCTAATCTCTTTTAAATACTCTGTTTTGTCGCCTTCTTCAGGGTCGCCTTTTAGTTTTTCAACTTCAACCCACTGCTTAAACTGACCATCTGTAAAAAGGTGATATTTTTCAAGTTGCAGCGCATCTCGCTCAAGCAACGAGCCTGGAGCAAGCTTCTTCACTTTTGCGATGCACTTTGACGCTTGCTTGTAATTCCAATATGAAATGTAGTGTTCAGCCAGCATGAAATACTCGCCAGCGTACAAATGCTCAGGAGCTACTTTTGGTAAAGACTCCTCATATGACTCACCCACATTTAAAGTGAAATCGTAAGCGCCTATTGTGTGGTTAACGCGCGCATTTGCCAATTGAGGAGCATTTGCGCCGAGCATCGTCGTCGCCAAAAGAATAGTAGTAGCTCTTTTAACTAGCCTCATAAGTTCACAGTAACACAGGAATGTTAGGAATCTGCAAGCCCCTGAATAATTCATTGAAAACCAACACAAAGGCGCAAGGGGTCACGGAATTATCGCGCAAATAATTCGTATTATCGATGGCGAAAGTTTGCTGCTTTGGAGATCCGACATTGACAAATTTATACGTAATCACGGATAATAGTGGAAACGTTAAGCCAATAATTTGGCTTGGAAATTCGAAACGCAATGCTGAAAAATTTCCGTTTGATTGGAAGCCGATGAGTTCGGTCGGTTCAGGTGTAATTGAAATTAGAATTCATCACAGGGGCGAGTTCAGGGTTATCTATGTATCAAAGTTTTCAGATGCGATTTATATATTGAGTACTTTTCAAAAGAAAACAGAAAAAACTCCAAGAATAGAAATGGTATGGGCTAGAAAAGAATATGCCAAAATCAAACAAAAGCGGATCTAAACCAAAAACCAGAAAAAAAGTCCATACAAAGCCTGTTGAAGAAGAAGTCGAGATGGAAGTGGGTTGTGGAAACGTCTTTAGAGACTTGGGCTTTAGTGTTGATCAATCAGCTAGTTTTCAAGCCAGATGTGATTTGCTACGCGCATTACAACAGCTCATCGAAAAAAATGGTTGGACTCAAGCCGAAGCAGCAAAAAGACTAAAAGTTGGTCAGCCTCGTATTGCGGAGATATTGCACTCGCAATCCAAACTTTTCAGTACGGATCTTCTAATCAAATACCTTGCCCGGCTTGGTGTTCAAGTAGATTTCAAATTCTCGAAAATTGACTGGGCATAGGCTCACTTCTAAGACACCATTCTTGCACTTTAAGTGTTTGACTTTCCGTCCAGCAAAAATAATCTTTAGCCGCCCTAAGAACGAGTGCGTCGTTCTCTTTTTCAAATAATTCTATCTGATTTAAGATGCTCTCTCTTTCATTAACATCACAATCAGTTTTGCGTTGAGATAATTCAACTAACTGCCTTGCATTCTGGGCTAAAACACTTTGCTCCATCGCAATAATTGGCAGTCGGCGCACGTCTCCAACTTGATTGTTTATAGTCGGATTTATATATTGAAGTAGCGCAACACACAAAGACGAATTGAGATAAGCAAGCAAAAAATCAGGATCGATTGAATCATCGTTCAAAAATATTGCCGATGCTCCTACATCAAATATGGCTCCTGCAAACAGCTTACGAAAAGAAACACCTTTGGTAGACACAAACGAAAAGCAGATTCCTGGCTTAAAATAATACGACTCATTTTTTACTACCCAATTAGCTTTGCCATTTAAATACGGATACTTTTGGCGAACTGTGTCTTTGATTCGCTTGCCGTTGTCTTGCCAGTCGACTACGTGCACAACTGGAGCGAACCAACGCGCAGCGCCCGCTCCTTTGACATACGGGAACCACTTGATGCCTATTTCTTCTTGTGGAACATCACAGATATTTTTGACAAACTGAGCATTATCTGTGGTGGCTAGTCCTTGTTTGATAGAAGCAATAGAATCAAGCGAGGGTAGTTCGAACAATTGCATGATTTCAGCTGGAACCGGTTCGCTCAGTCTATAAGCCAGTTTAAGACTATTCTGGTCTAATTTTAAAATCGGAACCGATACATTGCTAAAATTAGAGTGTTTGGATATTTTGCAAAATTCGAAGGATTGATTGTCTAGCACTTCTTTTGGCTTTTCAATCACAATTATGGCGCTATTTACTTTGTCGCCTTGAATGAGCGGAAACACGTTGGTTCCTGCATCTGTGATGCTCACTAGATTATAGTTATCAATTATTTCGCGCCGCAGTAAATCAAACGCAGGCAAATCAAGCAACGATGCTTGCGTGATCATGCCCGCTCTACCCGTGGTGCTGGTTAGTTCTAGGCAGCGACTTAAAAATGCTGCGCTTAGATCTCGATAAGACTTAGGATAATGCGATTTCAAAGTCTCTTTCAGTTGTTTACTAATTAGCCTGCGTCCTATATAAGGCGGATTAGTTAAAACAGCCTGATAAGTTTTTGAGAGTGGATGCTCTACGGTAAAGTCTCGGTAGAGCGATCCAAGCTCGTTGGTATCATCGAGACTAATAATTCTAAATCCAGATAATTGGCTTTGCGTGTCAGTCTTGCCAAGCTCTATTAATCGAACAGCCAAAGTGAGCGCGCAAATAGACAAGGCTGTCTGATCTATGTCAATTGCACTCAATTGAGAATCTAAAATACTCTCGACTGGAGCACCAAGCTCAATTAACTTATCGAACGCACTTATAACAAAATTGCCAGTGCCGCATGCAGGATCGATAACCGTTGCGTCGCTTTTAAGAACAGTCTTGCTTATAAGATGCTGAACAACCCATTCGGGTGTATAGATTTGCGTAAAACCAATTAGTAAATCGGTGTCGATTGATTTGTTAGCGGTCTGAATTCGGGCTTGAAACTCTGGTCGGTCAAGATGGCGAAAGCATTCGTAAGTGTGACCGATTTTTTTTAAATCGAAATCGATGTCGTTATTTAAAACCTTAACCGATATCGGTTTAGGTTTTAAAAGTCCATACTCGAAATTATCACCGACAAGCGAAAGGCAGTACTGGTGCAAATTTTCGACCGTCCAGTGATGTCCTTTTCTTGCCAAATATAAAACGGCAAGGGCATAAATCAAATCGTCAAGCTTGACGCCCTGCTTCTTGTGTTTGGAAACAAAAGAAAGCCATGAGCGCTTAGGCATTACCAGATATCGCGATACAAAACTGTTTCCTGATCATTTTCGCTTTCAGCCGCTTTGTTGCGAGCAGCCTCAGCTGCCGAAAGCAAAAGACCCAACTCCAAAAAGTCTTCTGGAATACAAGCAATGCCAAAGCGCATATCCAAATTCTTGATAGAAATAGTCGATGTAAGCGGACTTTTAGCCATTGCTTTCAAAATGCGTCTTGCTAAAACCTTAGCTCCTTCGCCTTTGGTGTTAGGACAAATTAGCGCATAGTCAAAACCTTCATAATGAGCTAGCAAATCGCTTTGACGTTTGGTATTGGATATGCGAAAAACAGCTTCGTTCAAGGCTTGGGCTGGCATGGGCTCGCGAATAATTTCTTTAACTCCAGATTTGATGCGCATATCAAAAATAATTACAGACAGTGGCGTACCAGAACGGTGACCACGAAAATACTCCTGCTCTAGAAAATACAAAAAGGCAGCATAATTAAACATGCCGGTGTCTGGACGACGCAATGTCATCATCACAGACTGAATGGCTGCGTTGTCTACTACTTTTGGTTTGAGCGACAGTTTATTCAATTCGCCAGTGGTTTTGCCGCCACCACCAATGGTTATGAGCTTGGCTCGAATCATGTAATTTACAGCAGGAACCCACTGACTACGCGAAAATCCAAGCGATTTGAAAAGTTTGTTTGATTCGGTGTGACCATCAACAGAAGAATAAATCTTGCGTTGAGCCGCTACACAATCGGAATCGCCAATGCTCAACAGATCTTCTAAATCATTTGGGTTTCGTTCTTGGTCTTGTTCTACACGCGTTAGAACACTATCTTCTCTGTAGCCGATGTTTTTCAGATAATTCAATTTATCGAGCAACTGAACACCCTGAATAACCAGGTTATCGAGCGCCTCTGTCAGTGTTCGCTTTTTAGTCACTACTTGTGGTTGGAAAAAGAATTTGCCTTCTTGCCACGCCATAAGCTCAAAAACGCCTTCGTTGCCGCTTGAGTTTGGCACCGAGCAGTGAACAGGCTTTCCTTCTAAAAAGAAAACTTCAGCAGCACCTTCTTTGCTATCTATTTGCAGGCGACCAGTCATTTTGGCCAATTGCAGAGACTGCAAAAGAGTGGTTATTTGAATAAATGCAAGGTCGCCATTAAGGACGGTACTGCGTTCTGCAAGAGCGGTCGGATTTGAAAATGCGGGCATTGGTGTGGTTTTATCAAGCTCTTCTTTGCTTGTAGGAGCATAGTAAAAAACTAGCCCAGCGTCTGCAGCACCTGCTGCCTGATTTTGCACTTGCGATTGTGACTGCACTTGCGCTTGTGCTTGAGCCTTGTCCATTTGCGCGCTCAAATGAACACGCTGGACTTCTTCACCAATAGATGTGAGCAGCTTGTTATACACAAGCAGAGTGTCTGTGCTGTGATATTTCCAGAGTGAATTTGCAGCGCTGTCGCCAGCTTGAAAAAACTGCCAGATTGGGTCGTGGCTGACTGGATCGAATTCGACTTCCAATTTGTATATTGGCGAGTTGATTCGAGCACGAAATGAAATGTGGATTTTTTCTTTGGGATTATCCAGCACATGCGAGAGCATGTTGTGAACCATGTGCATGGAAGGCGACGCTGGCAGAATGTTGCCTAGATTTGGGTCATTAGCACTTCCGCCAGTTACCATTTAGAATTTCCTGAAACTATGCCACTTTATTCCCGTCAGCCGGGCAACATCAACAGTCTTATAATTGCCCATCTATCTCATTTAGCAGACTTGAGCTTTACCCATCTCAAATGTGAATTTGTGCGCCTTCATGCGCTCAAAAGCTTCAGCCATGCGCTCTTTGGGCAAGCAGAGCGATAGACGAAAATAGCCTTCGCCAGATGGACCGTAAGCGTTGCCTGGTGGAACCACAATATGAGCTTCGTTGAGCATTTTGGTGCAGAATTCTTCCGAAGACAAACCTGGAGGAACTGGCAGCCACATGTAGAAGGTGGCTTTGGGCGGTGTTACTGTCCAGCCCAGTTCTTTGAGCTTTTCGCAAGCAAGGTCGCGACGCTCGATATAAAGGTTATTGCAGAAGTCTATGTGGTCGCGGTTGCCTTCAAATGCGGCAATACCTGCTTGTTGCACAGCTCTGAAAATATCGGTGTCTATATTGGACTTGATTTTAGCCAGATTTTTTACAGCTTCAGCGTTGCCGATGGCAAAACCGATTCTCCAACCTGTCATGTTATAGGTTTTGGAAAGTGTGTGTAATTCGATGCAGATGTCTTTGGCGCCTTTGACTTGCATGATTGACGGGGCTTTGTAGCCATCGAATGTCATTTCTGAGTAGGCAAGGTCATGACACAACAAGATGTCGTATTTTTTAGCGAAAGCAACCGCTTTTTCAAAAAACTCAAGTGTGGCAGTGGCTGCAGTTGGGTTGTTTGGATAGTTCAAGAACATCAAGTTTGCTTTCTGCGCCACCGTGGCCGGTATTGCATCAAGACTTGGCAAGAAATTATTTTCAGGCGTGAGCGGCATGTAGAAAGGCTCGCCACCGGCAAGAATAGTAGATGTTTGATAAACAGGATAAGCCGGGTCAGGAATGATATTCACATCGCCTTGATCTATGTAAGCCATGATCAAGTTGTGGATGCCTTCTTTACCACCGATTAGTGTGGTCACTTCCGTCTCGGGATCGATTTTGATATTGAATCGATTTTGACACCATTCAGCTGCAGCCTTTTTGAATTCGGGTGTACCGCCAAAAGGTGGATACTGATGATTAATCGGCTTTTCGATAGCTTCGTGCATCGCATCAACGATATGACGCGGAGTGGGTTGATCAGGTGCGCCGATACCCAAATTTATAACATCGTGACCAGCCTTGGTTAAGGCAGCTGCTTTTTTACCGATTTCGGCAAAAACATAAGGAGGAATCGCTTTAAGACGGCGGGCTACTTCCATGTCACAAAACTCCAAAGGTGGGCTACTATGCTTGAGTTAGCGTATCACAAATAGACGTAAAAACACGCCTCTTTGCTACTAGCTCGTAACACACCCTGATTTGTGGAATTTAAGCCTTAGAAGTGACCAAAACTTTGTCTGCTTCTTCTTTCGCCGGTTTACGCTTTGTAAGCTGTTTGGGCGAGAAAGGAAACGAACACCAACCAGAACCGCCCACAGGGCAGGTAGCCAGTGAAAACTCTCTGGCGCTTTTGGTCTCGGGTTTGGCTTTAGACTTCGCTTTTACAGCGCTTGTTTTATTGTTCGCTTTGTTCGAGGTTTTATTCATCTTGTATTTTGTCGACCATGCAGGTAACGTCGTAGTTCTAAAGTACCACTTATAAGCAGATCCGCAGAGCCCTTTAGACGATCTTTTTATGTTCGGCGCAAAATTTTAATTTTTGTTGGGAGTAAAGAGGCTCATTGAGACTGGATCGCCAAAGGCTGAAATGATTCTCCCTTCTTTGGATACAGGCGCAAGTCGTATCTGATAATAGGCTGGCTGCGGAAATTCACTGACGGGTATAGAAAAAATTCCTTGAGGCTCGTTTAGCTTTATCGATTTAAGGGCATGCCGACTTGACTTTATGTCGCGAAGCGTTCCGGTGTAGACAGTGAAAAAACAATTGGGCTTGCTTATCTCCACCAGAGCGCCGCATGCATCCTTCATATGCGCGCATGAGTAATTGAAGGTCAATTTCTTTACTGAATTATCAGGAGTAAAGTAGCCATTTGGTCCCTGCTCAATCTTGCCAGCCAGAGCCAATTTCGCCTTGAGAGAATCGCAGTTAACTATGCAGGCTTCTTCCATTTTAAAACAGACCGGTAGGTCTACACGCAAATCCTTCTTGGGAAGAACAGCCAGCCAGGACTTTTCCTGCGATAGCGGCACAACTACTTTTATAGAATTTGCATCGACTGGTAATTCGAACATCAAAGGTGGATGGTCTATATTGGTCCGCTTGTCTGAATCATCGAAAGATACATAGAGCAAGTTTTCTGCCTTTGACAATTTTTTGTTCTGCCATTCTATTTTTTTGCTCAAGGTCAAAATGAGGTCACGTCCAATTTGCGCTTCTTGAGGCGGACATAATCGATAAGTAGCGATATCGGCTCCCGATTTTTTGTTTTGATAAAAGTCTTTGTTTTTAGAAATGCGCCAGTCCAATTTTTTAAAATACTCTGGCTGGTCAATTTTTAGAGGCTCTGTATATTTATGCTGATCAAGCTCAGCCTGTCTCAATCTAGGACCCAATGTTTGATCGAGCGAATTTATATTTTGATCCCAAAAAACGATTTCTACATTTGGATCGCAAGCAAGATCCTTTATGTTTTGCATGTTGACTGTTTTTAAATCAGAGTCGAGACAAATAATTCTGTGCCAGTAATCTTTATCTAAAAGCGGAGGCGACATCAGTCCGAAGAGAAAGTCAGGCACGAAGATAGAGACTGTGCCATCGATAATTGGTGGAAGATTGATAATGGCAAGTTTTTTTGACAAAGGCATGCTATCGATTTTTTGAACAATCTGCTTTTGCATGCTTTGAGTTTTGATTGCAGCGCTCCTCCAGGCTTGTACACCCAGATTGCACAAGATAGAAAATGTTCCTGCAAGCAATAGACCGGCAAAAAATGCAGACCAAGAGAGAATTTTATTGGTTTTTTGATTTTTGATATCTATAGATGATGGTACGACTATGTTTGCAATACAAAGCAAAAGCGGAAATAAAAGCAAATAGAAAATCCTGCTGCCAGCCATGCTGTTGCACACTGTCCAGACTTGAAAATTGACCAGCATCAAAAGCATCACGACAAAGAACGAAACCAAAGTCAGTGCAAAGCGCCTCTGAATACTCTGGCTAAAACAAACATTTAAGACAATCAGCAAAGCAACCACTATATAAGCGTATCTCAAGCAAGTGTCGTAAAAAACATAGTCCAAAATGAAATGCTCGTTTATAGGATGAGCCAATTTCCACCAGACATATGGAATGAAAATTCGCTCTAAAAAAGATTCGTTCAGTTTGAAACCATGCGTGCCGACATAGCCACCAAGGGGCGTACCAAGGGCGCATGCGCGTATTATCAAAAATGTAATGAGCAGTGCAAAAGGCGCTTGCATTATTTTGAGAGTGTCTTTTATATCGCGATTTCGACAATAAAAAACAATGAGCAAAATAAAGGGCAAAGCAGCACACAACTCTTTCGACCCAAACGCAAAAAGCATTGACACAAGCATCACTGCATACAAGACTTTGCTCTTATTCTCTGCATAAAAGAGGGCTGCGTATACAGAGATAAGACAGAAGAATGCTCCCACTAAATCTGCTCGCGCAAGCACCCACGACACTGCTTCCGCCTGGCAGGGGTGTACTGCAAATATTGCTGCCACCAGAAATGACACTAACTGACTGCGGCGTGTATCTATACTTTCTTTGTCGTTCAAAGAAAGTATCTTCAACCCAATCAAATAGACGAGCACACAATTGGCGTAATGAAAAAGAATACTGGTTAAGTGATACCCAGCAGCATTTTTGCCATAGAGGAAATAGTCAGCTGCAAGCGAAAGCTCTGTGATTGGTCTATAGAATAAATAGAAAGTTGTTTTGCCAACCCAGGGACCGCAAAAGTTTTGCCACAAAAGCTCAGGATGACCAAGACTTAGAGCTTGATACAAATGGGGGATATGCCAGAAATCATCGGCAGTAAAATAAGCATCAAGACTTGGATAATAAACAAAACCGACAAGCAGAGCCAGGGTTATACAAACGATGTAAAACACCAGGTTCAATCTAGCCAACTTTTAGTCTTGCATGCTGAAACCTTGAGTTCCATTTTTGTAATTCAAAACAGCTGCCATCTTAGACATGTCGCCAAGAATACGTCTTTCTTTGACACCAGTTGCATTTTGCTTCAAGTCGGCAATAACATCACTTGCATCAAGCACACTGGCAAGTGAATATTCACTTATGGCCATGTGTCCATTGTCGAGCACTTTGAAGTGACGGCGTTTGATACCATCGCGCGGACGCATTTCTACCCTGGTTAGTTTGTGATCACAGGCAACAAGCTCAAAGCCTGCAGCCACAATTACAGTGGGGTCGGCAGGACCAGCAAAAGGTCCTTTATCCAACTGAATTTTGAGGGTCGAGCCGGTTGCGTCTAAGTTGAATACGCGCAACACACCGTCTGTGAATTTGACTAGAACATCACCGTTAGAAGTAATGGCGATGCTGCCGTAAGGCATGTGAATGATACAAGTATCGGAGGGTTTTCTTACTGAAACAAGAATTTCGCCCTTGGTGAAGTTATAGACAAAGTCGTTTTCTTTTTGGAATTGACCGCCTGAGATAAAAATCCCAGCCGGATCGCCCTTGAGCGTATTGAAGTCGGGGAAGTCAGAATCTGGCACTTGCTGAATGCCAGCTAGAGCAAGATTACCGCCGTTTGCCTGGTTTAAGAGTGCGTTCAAACTGCCACCAGTGATGATATTGGGATTGCTCACATCAGTTGGGTTGACGAAAGGCGTATTGTTTGGCAGCGGAATGGCTGGATTGATGATGTTAATTGTGGGAGGGGGAGCTACAGTTTGCACCTCTACCACTGGCGGCGCAGTTACTGGAGCCGAGTAAGGTCCTGCCAGAACAGGAAACTGAGGGTCGAGCACCGACAGCGACAAAAACACCGTGGCCGCGCCAAGCAAAGCTATTTTGGTATAGCGTCTGATGTTAGTAACTGGTTCTTTGTTTATCATGATTGATTTACCAATATATTGCCACAATTAGGAGGCATTCTAATTGGTTATTCGTTATTAGGGCTAGTTTCTGTTGTCGACAATTTGGTGCCATAGCTTTCATTACCAGTGACGCTGAAGCCTTGAGTGCCGTTCATATAATTCAAGACCGAAGCCATTTTTGACATGTCCCCGATGATGCGTCTTTCTTGTGAGCCAGTAATTGACTGTTTGAGATCGGCAAGAAGATTGCTTGACTCAAGGATGCTAGCCACAGAAAGCTCGGATATTGCAAGATGACCTTTGGCCATCAACTGAAAATGGCGCCTGGCAAGCCCGTCTCTGGGGCGAATATCTCTGCGAGTTAATTTCTCGCCACCGACTACAAGCTCAAAGCCTGGCTTTAGACTTACAACTTTGGTGTCGCCTTCAAATGGACCTTCGGCTAATTTGATTTTGACGTTGCGTCCCATGCCATCTAAATTGATGATGCGAAGCACGCCATTGAGCATGCTCAAGATAACTTCGCTGTTAGCTGAGATGGCGATGGTTCCAAGGGGTGTTTGCACAAAACCCATCGTAGCTGGTTTGCGCACCGAAACAAGAATTTCGCCGCTTTTAAAATCGATAAACGCAGGGCTTACACGCTCATACTGTGCCGTTTTGTCTTCTGGCTTTGGAAAGACATATATAGGATGCTCATCTTTATCTTTTTTGCTGTCTTTGGGAAACTGGGTGTAGGCCAGTTGTTCAATTCCTTTGAGAGCATGATCATTAGGCACTTGATTGAACGGCAAATTATTTTGCTGGTTCATCATGTACGGACTTGTGACATCAGTCGGGGCGATAAATGGGTTATGCGCCGGAAAAATATTCGATGTAGGCGGTGTAAACACCGGTGGTGGAACGAATGTTGGTGGTGGAACAGGCACAACTACAACAGGTGGAACGTTTGGCGCAGGACCTGGCCCTGGACCAGGTCCTGGACCTTCGCACGGGGGCGGACTGCAGCCTTCGCGTGGGTAACACCCCTCACCGCCGCGTCCATCGCCGCCTTCGTTGAAATTGTTTCCGCCTTCGCCGCCGCACCACTGAGCTAAGGCTAGCGTGCTTTGTGAGCCTGCAAGGGCGCAAGCCCAGACGAGGGTCAAAAGTCTTTTGGAAATGGATTTTTTACTGCTTGTCATTGTCCATAGAGTATTGCAAATGCACGTAGCCAAGACCAGATTGAATTGCAAATGTAATTGCCAACTTGCATAAGAATTATTTCAACATCCCACCATTACTGGAGCCTTTTAAATTAAATGGCTGTAAAAGATAGGAATATGACATGAAACTGGGAGGGGGATTTTTCATGGCCAAGCAAAATTTTTTTGGCGTGCTCATTTTGGCTGCCAGTTTGTGCACCTCATTAACCTCCTGTGGCAAGTCGAAAAGCGCAAATAATCCGGCCGTTCCAAAACCTGGTCAAGAAAAGACTTTGGAGCCCGAGAAGCCCAAAGAGCCTGAGATAAATTACCTGTCGCGCGACGTGGACACCAATCGCAAAGAAGGGCTTGAAGCGCTCAAAGAGCACAACTTAGACAAAGCCGAGAAGTGTTACATCGCCGCTCTGCAGCAAATAGATCCTTATCCCCATCAAGAAGCTCGAAAAGCACAAATAACCCACGATCTCGCAGCCATTTACGAAGAAAAAGAGATGTACGCCGAAGCCATTCCTCTTATGAATCGCGCGCAAAAGCTTTTCATCCGCGCATATGGACGCGAATCACCACTTGTGGCGCTGACGCTTGCCGATCTTGGGCGCATAATGGTCAAACAAAAAAGATTTGAAGAAGCAGTCTTCGTCTACAAAACAGCTGCCGATTTGATGGAAATAAATGCACGCAAATCGCCAGCCAAATTCAAAGAGAGCTACAAAGAAATCTGCACCGAATATCTCAAATGTTTAAAAGTTGGAAATCGTGCCCTCAAAATTCCAGCGGCTGAAGCTCGCCTGAAGGAAGCTGACAAGTTGAAATAAGACAGCTTTTGGTGCCTATAAATTAAGCAAGTGAATAGCTTTTTTGATAATGTGGAAGATGGAAATTGAAACGTTTCTCAAAATGGCGCATTTTGGCGTATTACCCAGGAGATAGCAATTGTTATGAAAATGGCGCGCGTAAACACACCCAGGATTCTGGCTGTCTCGCTTGCTCTTGCTTTGAGTACCCTTATTCTACCTTCGATGGTCTGGTCTGCTGAATCGGACGATGTAGGTTACTACGGCTCGGTGCTTGCGACTAGAAAAGCTAGTTCGGCAGCTGAGCACATGAAAAAAGGCGAGTATGGCGAAGCTCAAAGCGACTTCAGACAGCTAATTGGCATGATGCCAAAACAAGAAGACTTCTATGTTGGCTTGTTCAAATCTAGTTATAAACTACAACAGTGGGACCAATGTGCATTGGCTCTAGAAGAGCTTTGCAATTTAAATCCAACTTACAAAGAACGTCTTATATTGGAGCGCGGCGAATGCTTCTATCATCTCAATAGATATTCTGAAGCTGAGCCACTCTTAAAAATGGCTTTGGCAAAAGTTGGTGAGCCCTCTTTGATCGAAGAAAAGTACAAGTTCTTGATGACCAAAGCAATTATCGAACACCAGAAAATTGCTGGAAAAATCATCATCGGTAAAGACAAAGAAAAAATAAAAGCTGAGAAGTACAAAGAAACTAACGCCGCTGAGTTTCATGAAAATACATCTAGAGCCGGTCTTAATCTAGAAAATGCTTACTTAAAATCAGAAGCAGTATTTATAGCTGAATATAAGGGATACGTGAAAAGACCCGACATCACTTATTACCAGCCACCGCAGGCTAATTTTAAAATTGAAAAATTCTACAAAGGACCTCCTCTGAACCCAAATATTCCAATTCGCTTTGAGTTCAATGAAGGTTTGGAAAACCAAAAACGCCCTAAAGACTGGAAATTCTCTGAAGAGTTAATGCCTAAGCCTGGCACGAAATGGATCATTTTTGTAGAAAACGCGGTGCCTGTAGACCGGATGTTCGAAACATTCCACGGCTCTTATGGAAGACAGCCCTATACCGATGAAACGTTGGATGAAGTGCTTGCTATTCTTGAAAAACACAAAGGACAATCACGATGAAGTTATCGAATTTCTTATTGCTAGGCGCAGCCTTGGCAATACCGCAGGTGGTGGCACTGCAAGTTCCTGCGTTCGCCGATGCTGAAGACCAGGCTCTCATACAGAACCGCAAAGAGTCTATCCATACTTATTTGCTCAATATTTATATTGCGCAGAAAAGAAAACCAGAAGCGATGGCTCAGTACAAAACTTTGCTTGCAATGAAACCAAATGATCCAAGACTAAATAACGATCTTGGAAAATTTGAAGCTTCGTCGGGGCAAATGGGACCAGCAATCATTCACATGAAAAAGGCCGTTGATCTCGATCCCGGCAATGCGCAGTACTGGGGACAACTTGGTCAAGTTTATATCAAAGCCAAGCGTTACAACGAAGCACTCGATGCTTACAAACGCGCTGTGGCACTAGGTGGTGCCGATTATCAAAAGCCTTATGAAGAGGCTTTTAAATATATTGAGTATCAAAAGAAACAAGACCAATATATGAAAAACAAAAAGGATTACGATGCCAAAGTGAAGCAACAGAAGAAAGCTCCTGGCAAAGAGGACGATGACGACTGGTAAATTGAAAGTCACTTAGCGCAAGTCAGGGTTCACCCTCTTGACAAAATAGACGCCCCGGAGAAACATAGAATTAGGGGCGTCTATTTTTTTGTGTTTTCACACCTAAATTCGACAATCTTTTGGCTGGCGTCAATAAATTTAAGGGGAGCAAGCGCTATGAAAATAGCTCGAGTCTCGGCTTGTGCATTGCCTTATGTACTGGCATGTACTTTTGCACTTTCACTTTCAAGTCCTAATGCCTCGCGGGCGGCAGAATCGGACGATATTGGAGTCTACGGTTCGGTAACGACTACGCGCAAAGCGACGTCTGCAGCCGAGCATATGAGGAAAGCTCAATGGGGTGAAGCACAAGCCGATTATCGAGCGTTGATTGGTGAGAATCCAAAACAAGAAGATTTCTATGTCGGTCTCTACAAATCGAGTATGAGACTGAATCAATGGGATCAAGTAGCGCTTGCGTTAGAAGAGTTGTGTGGTATCAACCCAACTTACAAAGACAAATTATTGCTTGAGCGTGGCGAGTGCAATTATCATCTCAATCGATACAACGAAGCAGAACCACAGTTGCGGCTGGCTTTGTCTAAAATCGGCGAGCCTTCGTTTATCGAAGAGCGCTACGATAAACTCATGAAAAAGAGCACTATTACTCATACTCCATCACAAGGACCAATCCCAGATTATGTTCCTCCGGTGATTCATACTCCCGAAGCTTACGTAACTACTGATGTTCAAGGCTCTCACTTCGATTCAAGCGAACACAGCTTGAGTTTGAAGAACGCTTTTTTGCGATCTGAAAAAATTGTGGTGGCAGAATTCGTTGGCTACGAAGGCAAGAACATCACCTACTTTGCACCTCCCAAAGCCACATACAAACTAGATAAGTTTTTGAAAGGTGGCGCGCTGAACAAAACAATTTATGTTCGTTATGAGTTGCACAATAAAACAAATACGCAAAGACCAGATGGATTTAAATTTGCAAAAGACACAATGCCAGAGCCAGGCAGCAAGTGGATTTTGTTTATCGATAATGCTGTTCCGGTCGATGGGATGTACGAAACTTACAAAGGATCTTTTGGTCGAGTCGAATACAACGACGAGAATCTGGATAAGATATTGCAAATAATCGAGACGCATAAAGGTCAGACAAATTGAAGGTATTAAAAAGATTAGCGCTTTTCGGTTTGCTTCTTGCCATGATACCGCCTGTACTGGCACAAGATTCTGGCAGCGCAGCATTAGATAAAGCGGCTCTGGCTGAGCGCAAAGAGAAGGTTCATACCTATTTGCTCAATATCTATATCGCGCAGAAACGCAAACCTGAAGCCATGACAGAATATAAAACTTTGGTTGCTATGAAGCCAAATGATCCAAGACTCAATTCTGATTTAGGAAAATTCGAAGCATCATCTGGACAATTCGCCTCCGCCATTTCACACATAAAAAAAGCATGCGAACTCGAACCAAACAATGCCGAAAATTGGGCTATGCTAGGCGGTGTTTATTTAAAAGCGAAAGATTATCAAAAAGCTCTTGATGCCTACGATCACGCAGTAGATTCGAGCCGACAAATTGATGGTCTTAGCAGTGAGCGATACAAAGGAATACGCAATCAAACGTTTGAGTATGTGCAACACATGAAGCGCAAAGATGCAGTTAAGAAGCAGGTTGTCCCACCAGCGAAAAAGCACACTGATTCAAACGACGACGATTGGTAGCTTTAATTATTTATGGGCAAAAGAAATTTTCTAATCGAGGGTGTTTCTGGCACTGGCAAAACTTCGATCTGCGATGAATTGCAAAGACGCGGTTATCATGCCGTTCATGGCGACCGTGAACTGGCGTTTCAAGGCGATCCCGAAACGGGAATTCCAACTGATGGTCTCTCACATGAGCACCACATCTGGGATATCGATAAAGTAAAAGCTCTGGTCGCTAATAAAGATAACGAGCTAACTTTTTTTTGCGGCGGCTCACGTAACTTTTCAAAGTTTATAGATTTATTTGACGGCGTTTTTGTCCTAGACGTAGACTCAAACACCTTAAATCAAAGGCTTATGCTGCGTCCTGAAGATGAGTGGGGCAGTAAGCCTGCCGAACGCGAGCTTGCCTTGCGATTGCTTCAAACCAAAGAAGACATTCCAAAAAATGCAATGACCATCAACGCCACTAAGCCGCTTGCTGAAGTGGTTGATGAGATTATTCGACAAATTAATGGTCAAAAATCTCACTAACTATTTGGTCTCTTAAAAATTTAGTGACGCAGGCCGGAGTCCGGACTCCGGAGGCCGGCCTACAGCACTAACTACAAAGGACACCTCGATCTGTTGTTAGATATTCGACTAATCGTGGCGAAGACAAGCCAACTCAATCTATTTAACAGAAGTGTTGCTTCCAGCAAGTTTGCTATTTGGCACAATCATCTGAGCCAAAGCACGGTCGTTTTTAATCGAGCCAACAATAGATTCAACTAACTTCTTGCCACCAGCACTATTCATGTGGGCTGTGTCTTTGAAGTTTTCAATTCCAAAGTTTCCATTATTCAAATCGACAAACCTGCATCCGTTAGATTGAGCAAGACTAGCCGTTGAAGCTAGATATTTCTCGTAAGAGCCATCGGGCATCAAAGCCATGTTCTGAGGAGTCAGTGGCATGTTCACTATCATTACTTCGATGTTTTGAGCTTTGCAATGAGCCATGAGTTTGCTCAGAAATTCTTCTTGGATAGCTAGTTTGGCAGGGTCGTAATCTTTGAAGCGACGCTTGTACTCGCGCGTGTTGTCCTGATACGGTGCTGTAGCATAAGGCGTAAACAAAAATTGTCCAGGCTCCACTGCATCTCCAAAGAGACTATCCATCATATCTTTGGAAGGAGCTACAACTAAATTGTCATCTAATTTTTCTTTGCCGCCAGTGACACCACTAATTTTTTCTTGCCAGAAGGCATTATTTAAATACTGGGCAGCAAGCCTTTTGCCAGATAAATACAAATTGCGATCCATCCAGTCTTGTGCTTTTTCTGTCACGCCTTGCCACATTTTGGAAGTCTGCAAGGCGACCAAAGACAAGTCGTCTTGAGCCTGGTCTTCAAAGTAATGCTTGAAAAACTGATAAGTAGGAGTGGACGCAGCGCATTCTACGCCTGAATCGACAAAGTCTCGTAGAGTCAGACCCAATACGAGCAGTTTGGGCTTTTGCTTGTCTTTGAAAAGAGAGCTTGCCACCATGTACTGGTCTGAGACCATTGAACCGGGAAGTGCGAAGTTAAAAACTGTCACAGATGTTTTGTGCGGCTGGCTAGATGTATTAGCCAGACCATCTTCAAGACAGGTGCTTCTGTAATGTTTAACCGAGTCTATTTGTTTGTTTGAATGATCCGCTTCAACCAGAGTAATTGGGATCATTATCAAAGACGAACCCATCAAAACGACATCTGGGTTTTTAGTTTGAGCAGTGTATTCGTTACTGCGCCACCACTGCCAGTTATGTTTGACCGGTAATTTGGTCGGCTGCACGCTTGGGATGAGGGCATTTGCCTGGCACCAATAATTGACCAGCAAGAAAGCACCCAACGACAGTGTCGAAGTGGGCAAATTCAAGAATTTGGGCAGTTTTATTTTCTTTCGGCGAGCCATTACCATGACATTTAAAATCTAATGTCAAGATCCTGCAAGTCTTCCTACTTAAGATAAGGACCACAGAGCCTGTATTATTAAAAAGACCTAATGAGCGGAGAGTTTTTCCAAGTCCTGCTCAAGATCTGGCGATTGAAAGATAATCTGATTGCGACCCAGTTTCTTGGCCTTGTACAGGCGCTGGTCTGCTTTTTGCAATAGCTCAAATATAGTCGAGCCGTCTTCGGGAAATGTAACCAGACCGCCAGAAAAGCTGCAATGAAAAATCTCGCCTTCATCACCCGTGAAAGCGATATCTCTAAATTCTTCAAGCACACGCTCGATTGCTTTGTGAATCACTTCTTTGCGCTCGCGTCTAAAAGCAAGCACGAATTCCTCTCCGCCCCAACGTCCACGCAAATCGTCCACTCTAAAGCGTCTAAGTAATAGTTGTCCAAATCCAGCAAGAACCTTATCGCCGGCTAAGTGACCATAGGTGTCGTTCACTTTTTTGAAGTGGTCTATGTCGAGCAAACAAAGAGAAAAGTTCTGGTTAATGCGCTCTGACTCAGCCAAGATTGAATTTAATTGCTCTGAGAATGCACGACGCAGAAGAAGACCGGTGATTGTGTCTTTGTCTGATCGTTCTTTGAGCATGCGCGATCTATCAAGACGCACTTTCACTCGGGTGAGCAATTCTTCGTTTACTACAGGTTTGGGAAGATAATCATCGCCACCAGATCTGAAGGCTTCAAGACGCGCTTCCACACCCGTTTGACCAGTTAAAAAGATTATAGGCAAATCGCCCCAGCGAGGTGTTTGTCTAAGCATGCGACAGACTTCAAAGCCTGTGATGCCAGGCATCATCACATCTAGCAGTAATAAATCGGGCGGGAACTCTTGCATGGTCTCAAGAATTTTGCTTGGGTCGTTTAGCGTTTTAACGATGATGCCTTCGTTTCGAAGCACCACGCCAATTGTGTTTGCAAAAATTCGTCGTCGTCTGTTATTAAAACGCGAGCTCGACCACCTTGTCGAATTGCCACCAGATGCTGGACCGCTTTTTCTAGTGAGTCAGATTTAAATGGCTTGTCTAAATAGAGCGATGCACCAGCATGTGCCGCTTCTACTCTGTCTTTTACTAGTCCTTCATCAGAGACAAAAGCAAGTGGAAGATTGTCGTATTCTGGCAAGCTTCTCAGTTGTTTGGCAATTTCAAATCCGCTTTCGGTCATGGAAGACGACAGCGAAATCAAGGCGGCATCAAGTGGATAGACGGCTGCGCGATCGAGCGCTTCTCTTTGATTTGATGCACAAATTATTTCGACCAGACTTTCTTGACCGAGTGCTTCGACAATTTTTAAAAACTCTTTGTCTTCGTCAATTATCATGATGCGCGCCATAGCCTGCGGTCTTGCATCAATTCCGACTTCTTGATTGAGACTATTGAGCGCGGCTAACACTTCATCCGTTTCGGTTTTACCTTCTTCCAGTGCGACCAAAAGCCGGTCTTCAATTTCTTTGATTGCTATCTGTCTTGCTTCCATTTCGAGCAAAACCATTTCTTGTGAGCGCAATTCGATAAAAGCCATATGTTCAGCCACTTTGGCAAAACCAAGCGAGCCGCCTGTGCCCTTGATTTTGTGCGACTGCGATTTTATTTCATCAAGAGAAGCTGTATCGCTTAGATCGTTCTTGGCTTTATCTAGTGTTTTTTTGATGTCTGCCAATTTTTCAGGAAGAACGCGAGCATATTTACTTACTAAAGCAAGAAACATTGCTTCGAAGTCTTTTAGTTTTTGTTTCTGGAGATCGGCACTGTTAGCGGCTCCGTTATTATCTTCGCTAAATTGACATTCTATTTGGGCACCAAAAATAAATGGAATTACAGGCTTGGAAGAGAACATCGAAATATCTAACTGATCAAGCCTTGCTTTGGCTTCTTCTAGCTCATCTTTGTTTGCAGCGACATAAATAATGGGAACGGTATTGCCTTTGTGTCGCACTGATTCGATCCAATTGTAGACTTCGCTTGGACCGCCAGGCAAAGGCAGCCCCACTATAAGCAAATCTGTTTTTACATCTGGATTTTCAAGAAAATCGCGCTCACACTCAAGCGTGTTATTAAGCTGAATAACGTTGTGTCCACGACCTTCAAGCGAGCTAGAGATGAGTTTTCGAAACCCAATTTCCGGATCGACAACTATGATTTTCTTGACCATTTAGAGTGATTTATTCACTAATAAAGCGGTAAATCTGTGCGCAGTTTGCGTGGGTTTTGCCAACCCATTTCATCAAGAGCCTCGTCAAAACCGACTCGCATACGACTACAATAATTGAGCGCGATAATGCACTGCTCCGTTTTCATCAATCCTTCGCGAATTAAAGGCAGACAAACAAAAGCTGCATCTACAGTTTTCTTATTTAGTTTTCCTGCAGACTCAAGAATGGAGACTAAATCGCCGCCAATTGTTTGACGAACATCTAGAGCGTCTTTGACGTCAGACTCAGTGAGGATGCCAGCCTTTTGCAACAAATCAAAAGCTGGTTTGAGATTGCGTTTGGCACCACCTGGTCCCTCTCCACTTTTGGCTGCTGGTGCGGCACCGGATGCTGCGCCAGAAGTAGCAGGTGCGCCGGCTTTGTTGCCTTGAGGTGCTGGACCATTGTTGGCAGCGGGACCACCCTGACCAGGTTTTGGTGCTTGCACTTGAGGTTCTTGTGCTTTTTTGCTCACCACAACATCGTCTATAGATAAGAACTGGTCTATCTTAGCGCCTTTGCTGTGGTGCTTTTGCAAAATCAAAGGAGCTTTTTGAGGAGAAACTTTGCCTTCGCGAATAAGCTCTTGAATCTTAAGCGCGGCATCCAGTGCCGGTTCTGTAATTAGTCCGGCATCTTTGAGCAGAACGCCAATTAATAAATTGGGTCGCTTATCTAGCAATTGATAATCCATCGGAACAATAGGCTTTGAGTCCATGCCCATTTGTGAAGGATCGGTCATGGGCATGTTCGATGGGGCCTGTCCACCCATTTGAGGTGGCATATTAGGATTGCCACCATAAGGATTTGGCTGCATCTGTCCAGGCATTGGATAACCTGGAGGAATGTAAGGCTGCCCAGGCATGGGCGCACCATAACCTGGCTGAGTTGGATAGCCTGGAGGCGGATATTGCATTCCTGGAGCAGGATAGCCACCCGGATAACCTGGCATTGGAGCTTGTCCGTAGCCTGGCTGCATGGGATAACCCGGAGGATATTGACCGGGCATCTGCGGAGGCATTTGCGGTGCTTGTTGAGGTTGGGGCTGACTAGGATTTGGCATTTGGTTTGGACCACCGCCACCCATGGCGGGAGTCATTCCAGCACCAAGTCCCGAGCCCATTCCTGGAGCAAGACCGGGAGCAAGTCCTGGAGGCATACCTAAGTTTCCGCCACCACTTGGTGGAGTGCCGATGTTAGGCTGAGGAAACGGAGCTTTGTTTCCGCTTATATTCTGATTGCTCATGCCTTGAGAGGTGTTTTGAGAAGGAGATGAGGACGAGGACGAGGATGATGATCCTGCCGCTCCAGGTCCTTTAGGCAAATCGAGTGCGTTTGGCAGTTCTGATTTTTGAGGTTTTAAAAGATCAGGAATTTTGGCGTTTGATGTCCCTTTTGGAGCGGACATTACCAAAATGTCGTACATGAATTCAAGGTCAGAAGGGGCAAAGCCCTGGGTCCAAACCACTTTGGAAATATCATCTTCGTGCTGATACAAAGTCCAGACCGGCTCTTGCACTGATTTGTCAAACTGACATGTGACTGTAAATTCGGAACTTCCCGCGCTCCATGGCAGTTCTATCAAACAACCTCGGCGATTAGTTGCTTCTTCCAGCATGAATCGGGCTTTTGCCATTGACGGGCAGCCTTCTTCAGCCGGCAGTTTTTGTCTTGTTGATTCTTCTGGTTTTGCTTGTTTTGGTTGTGGCTTATACATTTGCTCTTTTGGTGGATTTGGCTAGCTGATTCCTGAACTTTTTATGCCCGTTTAAACTTGCAAATTAGTTACTTTTTTATTTTTTGAAACGAGATTTCAAATTTGCCCAACAGTTCTGATAATTTCCCTGTACAAAAGCGGCGTCGAGCGCTGCCTTGGTAGGCACATATACAAGCGAGCTTTCAAACATGAATGCAAGAGTATTTTCCAATTTTACTGGAGTGAGATTGGTTTCGCTCGCTTTCTCAAAAGTATCGCCATCTGGTCCGTGCGCAATCATACAATTGTGCAAACTGCCGCCACCTGGAACAAAGCCGCCTTTGCCACCTTGCTTTGCGTCATAAACCCCAGCTATGAGACCCATATATTCGCTCATTAGGTTGCGGTGGTAATAAGGCGGGCGAAAAGAATTTTCTGCCACAAGCCAGCGGGGCGGGAAAATAACAAAATCGATGTTTGAAACACCAGGCAATTCAGATGGCGAAGTGAGCACTGTAAAAATTGAAGGATCCGGGTGATCGAAACTAACCGAATTTATTACGCAAAAATATCTGGTGTCATATTTGTAAGGATAATAATTTCCGTGCCATGCCACAACATCGCATGGATTGTGCTTTAGTGCTGATTTAAAAAACTTACCTTCGAATTTTGTAATTAGCTCGAAGTGACCTTCTTCATCTGTGAATGCGGCACTTGGAGCAAGAAAATCGCGCGGGTTAGCAAGTCCATTTGAGCCAATTGGTCCTAAATGTGGCAACTTGAGCGGAGGTCCGTAATTTTCAAGTATATAACCGCGGGTAATATCACCGCTTTTGTTATTTATTGGGTCGATGGCAAACTTGATTCCACGCGGAATGACAGCAATTTCCCAGGGACCTAATACAAGAGAGCCAAATTCAGATTTTATGTGTAAATCGCCTGCCTGAGGGACGATAAGCAATTCACCATCAGAATTAGTAAAATACTGATTGCCCATTGCTCTACTGAAACTATACAGATGAATAGCCGATCCCCGCACACTTGAATCGGATCCATTACCAGCTACAGTGACAATACCTTCTAAGAAAGTTAGTGTTTCATTCGTTTCTGGAAGCGGATCCCAGCGAAGTTGTTCTGGACTCAAATTGCTCTTATCAAATGGTCGACTCAAAAAATTGTCGAGCGAATATGGCTCATACTTACCGTGCACTACAGATGGTTTGATGCGATACAGCCACGAGCGCAAATTCTCATGACGGGCAGCAAGAAAGGATGACCCGTTCAACTGCTCGGCATAGAGGTCGTAAGGTGCTTTTTGAGGCGAATTTTGCCCCACTGGAAGTGCACCAGGCAAAGCTTCTGAATGATGATGATTGCCAAATCCTGAAAGATATGTCAGTTCAGCACTTTTTTCCTTTTTTAGACTTAAGGTCATTTTTACTTCCTAAAAACAAACTTCATGAACGACTCATTCTATATCATTATTAGTTATCTTTTTAATGGGTTTGAGACTCAACAGAGGTAAAGGAATTGGGAAGCACACAGCGCATTATTTTTTTGACGACCGTGTTTCTGATTGCAGGTATGGGCATGTGTCCCCCTTGGAAAGAAGCTGGTCCCAAAGGACTGCCCTTACCCATGGCTCCAATTTATGCACCCCCTGTGCCAAAGAACCCAGAAAATGGGCTTGAAATTGACTTTGCCAGACTCTTTTTACAGGCTGGTGTCGTATTCGTCTTGTCAGGCGGCTTGCAAATAGCTTTTCAAGATAAATCGAACAAAAACAACGGGCTAAATCAATTCAAGCAAGCAGCAAATCCAGCAAGTCCATTCAATCCAGTCACAATAGTGCCACCAGTCAATTCAGATGCGTCCAAAGCGCCTGACATGAAAGACGTTCTCATTCATCCGGCCGCTTTTAAAGATGTAGCTGCCACAGATTTCGATATTCTAGAACTGCCTGCACATCTTGCAATCGGCGAATTTTTAGTCGAGTCTGAAACAGATCCAGATTCATGGGAATGGCTTGCAGACGCAAAAGGCACCATAAAAGTACCAAAAGGAAAATCGGTTCAATTAGAAGTAGCCAAAGACAAAGATGTCGACTTTGCACTGCTCAAGCGCATTCCGCCTCAAATACTCGATTCGATGGATTTGAGCCAGACCAAAGTAAGAGATGAAGATTTAGCCAATGTTACTCGATTCACCAGATTAAAAGAAATAGATTTGTCGGATACTGACGTAACTGCCAAAGCGCTCGAGCACTTGCGCACGATGAAGAGCTTGCGCAAAATCTGGCTAGATAACACTCATATAGACGACGAAGCAATAGCCACCCTTGCCGATTTGAGCAAATTGCAAAAGCTTTCGCTCAAAGATTGCAATGTGACCGATGCAGGCGTAAACAAGCTCAAAGCCAGTTTGAGCAATTGCAAAATCGAAGTCTAATTGGTCTAGAGTAAGCTCAGCTTATTAGCTCACGCGCTCGCTGAGCGGCTTTGACTACCGCTTTAATAAGTGTTACTCGCAATTTGCCTTCTTCTAATTCCATCAAACCATCGATAGTACACCCAGCAGGCGTGGTCACCATATCTTTGAGCAAAGCTGGATGAGCATTAGACTCAAGCACCATGCGCGCTGCACCATACATTGTTTGAGCCGCAAGTAATGTCGAAGTTTCACGCGAAATACCAAGCTTTACGCCGGCTTCTGCAAGTGATTCTATAACGACGTATAAATATGCTGGACCGCTTGCAGACAGCGCTGTGAGTCCATCCATCAAAGACTCGTCTATTAAGACAGTCTTGCCTACACAATCGAAAATTTCTTTGGCTAGAGCCATCTGCTCTGCACTAGAATGGGTTCCCGAACAAATTCCAGTCATGCCTGCATTCATAACACAAGGGGTGTTTGGCATGGCACGAACGACTGCCACAGATTGGTTTAGTCTTTGCTCTACATATGCAGTCGACACTGAGGCTGCAACCGAAATGACTAGTTTTTTACTGTCAATTACGTCTTTTATTTGCCCAAGCACCGAGTCCATATTTTGTGGCTTTACTGCAAGCAAAATAACATCAGCATCGCTTGCAATTTTTTTATTGTCGAGTGTGACTGCGATGCTAAGCTTGTTCTTTACTCGCTCTAGCGAAGCTTCATGACAAACCGATCCGCTTATGTCTTGGGCTTGAAGATTTCCTTCTTTGAGTAAACCGGTTATAAGTGCTTCACCCAGTTTTCCCACACCGATGACTGCAAGTTTTTTTCCTTTGAGCATTGAGAACCTTTATTCTTTATCTGGTAAATATATTTGTGCCCAGAATAAAACTTATTCCCAATAATTGAACGAGTCCCATTAAGTCCATGCTCCCAACTCCACTTGTTTATATCTTGATTCTGCACTGGCGCGGCATTGGAAACACAATGTATTGTCTTGATTCACTCAAAAATCTGGATTATCCCAATTACAAAATTCTCTTAGTTGATAACGGGTCACAAAACGCTGAAGGCGCGGCTCTTTGTCGCGATTATCCCGAAATCGAGACACTTTTACTTGATAAAAATTACGGATTTTCAGGCGGATGCAACAAAGGAATAGATTATTGCATCGATAAAAACGCCGAATATATCTGGCTTTTAAACAACGACACCATTGTGCCATCAGACACTTTGTCGCATTTAGTTCAGGCTCTTGGCCATGATACTAAAGCTGGTGCAGCAGGCGCTTGTCTCAATACTGACAAAGGAAAGACTGGCAAGGGACGGATAAATTTCGCCAAGGGTAAAACCACTCTCAAAGCACCTGACGACTTCGAAACAAATACAAGCTGTCAGTGGTTGTCAGGCTCAAACTTGCTATTGAGAACCGCCACTATAAAAGAAGTGGGCAAATTCAATGACGATTATTTTTTGTATTTCGAAGATGTCGAGTTGTGCGCTCGCATGACGAAAGCTGGCTGGACCTGTTTGCTTGTACCCAGAGCCAGTATCGACCATGCCGATGGCGCTTCGACCAAGGGTGGCTTTGCTTCCTGGCGCAATTATTACTACGCACGAAACAGGCTATATTTCTTCAACGCCTACACGAGCGGTTTGATGCGCATCTGGTGTTTCATAAATATTGCAGTGCACATGCTTCGTCGCATTGTCATATGGCCACTTTCGTCACCCGAGAAGAAAAAGCTTTTAGAAGCCGAATATTTAGGCACCTGGCACTTTTTGCAAAACAAACGCGGTCAGGCGGATTTAATTTAGATCCTGGGTAAAGTAATCTTGGTAAATTATTTTTTGCCGTTAGACTCACATGAGTAATTGCAATGTATAAGCCTAAAAAACATATTCGCTTGTCGAGCCTTTTCCAGGCTCCAAAACTTGCCGATATACGCACACTGTTTACCGAGGGGTCAAAAGCCAAAGGTTGTACAGTCGAGCTTCCCTGGGTCAATAAGCGCACAGGCATCAATTATTCTTTGACTGTGCGAGCTGAAATCTCGGGCGGACAGCCAATGTGGACACTTTATGAGGGCGAAGGGCAAAAATCAAGAGTAGTCTGGAGCTCGCCATTTGAAGATGTCGATTTACTTTACGACGTCCTGACCCTTTCTATTCCAGAAGAAGCATTGCCACTTGGAACACGCGAAACACCAAAGCCTGATCCTGAAAAAATCAGAGAAGCTGAATCACGCCAGGCTTATGCTGCAGAAGATGCCAATGCTCAATTGCTCACACCAAAACAACCAGCTAGTTTTTATGAAGAAGGTCTTTTAAAAGAAGAAGAGCTAGAAACTTATAAGCGTGCAGAGTCTAAGCGCGCGGCTGAAGAAGAACGAGAGCGCAAACGCGAAGAACTTGTCGCCAAAGAAATAGCCGCTCAAGAAAAATTGAAAGCGGAAAAAAACAAAGACAAAGAAAAAGACGAAAAGCAGTCAGACCAGGCACCGCAGGCGCCACCACCTCATCCAGGCATGCCATACGGGCAGCCAGTGCCTTATCCGTATTATCCAGGCTATCCGCCAGGTTATGTGCCACCACCTTATCCGTACTATCCAGGTTATCCGCCAGGTTATTATCCTTATCCTGCACCCGGTCAGGCCATGCCACCAATTCCACCAATGGCGCCTGCACAGCCATATCCGGCTGGCACAGTGGGAATGGGCTCGGGTCAATATCCAATTCCAGGTCAATATGAAACAGCGGGTCAATTGCCTGCTTTCGAGCCTCAACCACCTGCTGCAAAAGTAGAACTAGGATTGAAGCTTGGACAATTTCTGGTCGAAGCAGGACTTGTGCCGCAACCAACTGTAGATGCAGCACTTCAATTACAAGACCTGGTGCGCTCTGGCAAATTACCCACTCAAAAAGCGGCTGAAGCTGTTCGACGTGCACACATTAGAGGTGGCGAAGTAGATCCGGCTCTCACCGCCAGTCGCGACGTGCAGACTTATTCAGTTCAAGGAAACGCACCACCGCTTGGACAAATTTTAGTCGAAGCTGCCATTTTGCGCGGACCCGTTCTTCGCTCTGTGTTGCAATTGCAGCAAAAAGTGCGAGCAGGTGCCATCACCCAAGATGAAGCGTTTGATGTTTTGTATAAAGAAGTCTTTGGTGTAGGCAAAGAAAAGAAAGCTGAAAAAGCAGCAGGCGAATTTAGCGAAAAAGAAAGCGAAGACGCGCTTATTCTTTTGAAAGTAGCTGGTCTGCTTAGTGATTTTGATATTGAATCAGGCAGAAAAGTGGCGCTCAAACACAATAGCAGTGTCCTTAAAATTCTAAAAACCTCAGGCAAACTTGACGAATTCACAGTAGAAGCTTCAGTAAAATTGGCCAAGTTAGTCGATGCCAATAAATTCAAACCAGACCAGGCTGTAATAGCTCTGCACTTTTGTCAGCGCAGTCGCGTCAGTTTAGAAGACGCACTGAAAGAACTGGGCTGGCAGATTTAAATTCTCTAGGGAATTCTCAGCTTTCTTGTGTGAAAAGGAAATTCAAAAACAGCGTTGCCTACAGGCACTCTGAGCATAATGTCTTTATCGCGTGGATTTAAATAGAACAAGTCACCCGTGCGCGATTCAAACGGCTCAAGCACAATGGGAACTAGTCCAGTGTATTTGGCATAGCCACCAGACAAGAGCCCTGGCAGTTCTGATTTATAATGTTCTTCCTGATCAGATTGAGCAATAAGACCTTCGCGTGAGGGTAATATTCCCACTCGAACAGGCACCGTATGCGATACCGCTTTCCACTCGCCCCACACTCCAAATACGTTTGGACCCATAAATAAATCATGTCCGGACGGCGGCACCAAGCCACGCACGGTGCGGGTTTTCTGCACATTAGCAAGCCATGGACGAGTGTGGGTCAAGTCCCACATTACTCGCTCGCGTCTTATTCGATCAATTCTATTTGGATCGATTGGCTCAACTTCGCTCGATGCAAAAATGCCTTTGCTCATGTCGAACAACTGCACTTTACCTAATTCAAATTGCGCCTGGTCGTTGCCTGTATTAGTGATGGTAATCAAGACTGCAAGTAGTTCCCACAAATCAATGACAGTTGCTGCCACTCGGATACCACCAACTTCTTGATAGCGAAATGGAAATTCGGTATCAATGATTTCTTGTGAGCGAGTTGAACCTGGCTCCCAGTTGAGCAAGACTTCACCTGCCACTTGAGCTGGTTTGTTTGGTGTCAGTGCCGCTTCTTTAATATGAATCGATTTTTCGTAAAGGTCTGCACCTTGTTTTCGATCGCCTAACCTGTGATAAAAAAGTGCATGATTGCGCAGTGAATCAGCAAAATCCATTTGTTTGTGACCAGGATTTTTTTCAAGCAATTGGTGCGCTTTAACAAAGTGTTCTTTAGCATCATCATGCCAACCTAAGCGCTCGTGCACCACTGCTACCAGGTCCATTGTTTGACCATGAAGAGTAGTGTCCTTAAAAGAATCATTGAAGCGAAACGCATCTAAAGCTGCTTCTGAATGCACTTTAGCTTTTTGAATTCGATTTAAGGCCAAATCGCACAACGCCAAATTGTATTCAAGCTCGGCTGTTTCAAGACTGTTTTTGCCAAAAGTTTCAAACGCTTTTGTATTTGATAAAATTTGCGACGCCTTGTTATACAAGCGCTTTTTGACATAAAGTTTTCCAAGAGCAATACGGCTCAAAACATATTCTTTTTTAATTGCCATTGGAGCTTGAGACGCTTTCATAGCGTTATTAAGCATGTCTTCGGCCTGGTCATATTTGCGCGCATCTAGGGCGATTAGACCATTTCGGTAATACTTTTCCCAGGTGGGATTATTATGCCCTAGCTTGGATATGAGATCTGAGGCAATGCTTTTATTTAAAACGCTAACTTCTTGAGCAAAGACTAAATGGTTACTTTGAGCAAATGTGCAAGCACCAAGCATTACGCCGAGCATACTGATCTTGAAACGCCTGGCGATTTTGAGCAAACCCAAATCCTCTCCTCAACTTTCTAACTGTATCATCAAATTGTAAAGACAACATCAGCATTCACGCAAATAAGCCAGAGTGCCTTCTCTGGTGCAAAAATCCTATTTGCTTGCAAATCCGCTCGAGCGACTTATGTGGCTTCTTCTGGAATTGGTTGATTACCGTTCAACAAGCGCTTCTCTGCACGTTTCACCAGACTTGACGGAGAAATATTCAGTGCAAGAGCCACTCGTGCTAAATTTTTGACCGAAAGGTTACGCGCCCCTCGTTCGAGATCGCCTATATAAGAACGGTGTAAGCCAGAGCGTCTTGAAACCTCGCTCTGGGATAAATTCAGTTTCTGCCTTCTGTCGCGAACTTCTTCGCAAAGCAAAAGTACTAAAGTTTCGTTTTTTTCTTCGCGCAAAACAAAAGCCCTCCCCCCATCACCATATAATCAGAGATAGTCCATTTAAAGGTGACGTAGATTCGGCAGGAAATATAGATCCATCGCCCTCGACACGCAAATTCGCCGAGGCACTCAAAGAGCAGGTATGAAAAGAACTGCAAGGCTTTTATTTGAGGCGAATCAGCCTAAATAAACGTCTAATTGGAAAACTTACCAATTTACTTAACAATTGTTTACGATTACGGACTCTCTATCTCTGTCCAGGTACCAAACCATTTTGCGATTTCACCTGACGAATCGCGGAGTGCAACCACTCGTGCAAGATGTTTTCGATATCCACTTGCGTCTGACTGTTTAACTCCGACCGCTCGCTTCATTCGAAACACACATTCAAGCGAATCTCCACTTAAAAGCGCGTTATGCCATTCGCCAAGATATTTTTCTCTGTCGCTTGGATGGATCAATAGCTGCCAGGCGTCGCTTTGGGCTTGCTCGTTTGTGAAGCCACTATATTCAAACCAGCGCGAATTCCAGAAATTCACTTTGCCATCAGGACACGCGGCAAACACAATCTGCGGAATAGCGTCAGCTAAAATTTTGAAATGCTCTTCACTTTGCTTAAGCACTTCTATAGCCTGTTTTCGCTCATGAATATTAGTTGTGGTGCCAAACCATTTGGTGGTCAAAGTATGAGGATCAAAATATGGAATGCAATACAAATGATGCCACTGATACTCGCCTTCTTTACTCAAATAACGAAATTCAGTAACTAAAGGCTCGCCCGTTTCAGATGCCACAGCACCCATCTGGGTAATTCTCGGTAAATCTTCAGGATGCATAACACGCATCCAGGACCAGCCGTCATCTTCTTGCTCGGTCAGCCCTGTAAACTCATAATAGCGCTCGTTGGCTTGAAAACACTTGCCTTCAGAATCGGCTAACCAGACCATATGCGGCATCGCTTTAGTCAGCATCAAGATTTCTTTTTGAAAGGGCAGGACCTTAAGATCCACATCGTGTGTCTTGTTTGAATTGTCACCTGCATGCAAACTCTGCAAACGATCACGCTCGCCGTGCAATTCTTTCAATTCCAAAGTCAATTCATCTATACGTTTCTGGATAGATTCAGCCGATCCCAAATACTCAGCGTATTGGGACTTATTTTCAATAGGATCTGACGTCAGACTCGATTTTCGGCTAGGCACAGCTGAAGACACAAAAATCCCTCTCTACTAATTAATTTGCCGCCCGCTTGTCAAGAATAACATGCAAGTCAAAATCAATATGCTCATTGCTGGCTTTTGTTGCACGAGACGTTACTTAATTTGTAAAGTAGGCTACAAAAGGCACATGTTATTCTAGTTTTGTTCATTCAAATCTTTCAAACGGGAAAAAAATGAGCCCACAGGGACAAAGTCAGGCAAAAATAAAAGTGCTGGTTGTCGAAGACCAGGAGGTGATGCGCTTTAGCCTCAAAGCATCGCTTTTGAAATTTCAGCAATTAGATGTTGTGGGTGAAGCTACGACAGGCAGAGAGGCAGTAGAAAACACAATCGCCCTGCGTCCCGATGTAGTTATTATGGATATTGGTTTGCCTGAAATGAACGGGCTTGAAGCCACTCGTCATTTAAAAGATCTCGAATTACCTTGCAAAATTGTAATGCTCACTTCTTTTGATGATGCCGAGCAGACGCTAGCGGCTTTGGCTGCTGGTGCCGACGCTTATTGCGTTAAAAACATTCCGGTTCAAGATCTGGTGAGAGCAATTTCTAGTGTTCATGCTGGGCGTTCCTGGCTTGATCCCAAAGTTGCTGGTTTTGTGGTGAAAATTTCCAATTTGACTTTGCCGGAAAAAGAGCCTGAAAGCTTAGATCTAGTTGAGGCCGTAGAAGAGAAACAGTTTGGCTTAACCGAAAAAGAAATGCTTGTACTCAAAGCATTGGTACAGGGCAAAACCGACACAG
Organism: Candidatus Melainabacteria bacterium; assembly: GCA_016699165.1. Taxonomy (GTDB): domain Bacteria; phylum Cyanobacteriota; class Vampirovibrionia; order Obscuribacterales; family Obscuribacteraceae; genus Aved-18. The sequence continues at coordinate 479,422 of CP064963.1, forward strand.
AGATAGCTCAATTTTATGGCACTACAGATAGTGTCATAGCAAGTATGGTCAAAGCACTAATAGCGAAATTAGCTGCGGCCAATCGAAATCAAATTATATTGATGGCAAAAAACAAAGGAATAATTTAGCCATGGCAAACCCGCAAAAAATTGCACTAGGTAGCGATCACGCCGGATACAAAACAAAGGAGCTGATCAAATCAGTTCTAGACGAAATGTCAATTCCGTACGAAGATTTTGGCACTCACACAACAGATTCTTGCGATTATCCAGACTATGCCCATGCAGTCGGATCGGCAGTAGCTAAAAACGATGACCAGCTCGGCATACTTGTTTGCGGTAGCGGAATTGGTGTTTGCATTGCAGCAAATAAGGTTAAAGGAATTCGCGCAGCCCTTGTATTCAACGAAGAGATGGCAGAGCTATCCAAGCAGCACAACGACGCAAATGTGTTGTGCCTGGGCGAGCGCACCACAGATGCCAAAGCGATACCAGGTATTGTCAAAGCCTGGCTCAAAACGGATTTCGAAGGCGGTCGTCACCAGAGGCGTGTAGACAAAATCGAAGTCTAGCCTCTAGCCTTTAAAATAAATTGGAGCTGAATTATATATGAAAGTCCAGGACTCCTGGTCGTTTTTCTGTCCTTGATGGACGAAACTATCGCCTTGAGTAGCACCACATTTTTGACAAGTGTTCACCCAATATTTTTTATGTAGACTCTTTGAATATCTGTATTTAATTGAGCGTGGTATCGGCTTTGGCGGCATTGCTTCCGACCACATTTCATGATCTTGCCAGGTGAACACGACGATCCATTCTTTGCATCTGTAACATTGGTGCAACTTGGCACTATAGTCATGGCTTACATAAAAGCCAATATTTCTGATTAGATTTTCTAATGACACAAGTTCGGGATTACAGTTCAAAACAGTCTCATATGGCTCTTCTTCTTCCGCCACCACTTGGGTGAGTTCAATATTTTTGTTAATAGATCTTATAGCGTTGAATTTTCTGGTTTGAGTATCGATCTTGTGCAAAAAGGGAATTAATTCCATTAGATCGCGCACAAAGACACCGTCTACAGAAGCGTGTGGAACTTCCAATTTCGCTCTGGTAAAAACAATTACGCAAGCAATCGATGGCAAACCGCGTCTCATAGCAAGCTTAGATGCGCGTTTTTTCAAAACAGAAATAAAATCACCATCGAGATTGTAATTACCCTTGCGAATGAGTTTATTGTTTAAAAGTCTGATTTCGCCCTCGTGTGATTTAACTTCAATTGCAACACTTACTCCATTGGGAGTGGTTACAAGCAAATCGATATCGGCACCGTCTACTTCTATACGACGCTCCACACTCCAGTCGCAAGGAAGTAGTTCAAGCCAATGAAAGACCTGTTCTTCCGCGGCAAGGCCTTGAGTGAGATTTTCTACGTCCATCGACACTGACTGCAAATGTCTGAATAATCGAGCAGCTAAAGCCAGACAAGCGCTGATGAACAGAAGAGAAAAATTTACACCAAAAAACAGATTGATAATGCCTGGACCGGCAATAAGCACAATCAAGACTTTGCGTAAATTCGATGATTGGCGCTCAAGCTCGCCGACTCGCTGCCAGGAAATTGACGTCATAAAAAATCACCCCTCGCTTGCCATTTGTCTCTAGTTCAAATGTAAGTTTTGGGGTGAAAAATACACTGTCTAATTGCACAGTGTTATAGAAAAGCCCTAGTGCAGGGCTTTGGTGATTTCCTTATGGTCGACATCTCTGCGCCAGACAGCAAATGCCAAGGCGATGAGCTTGCCGTGATCGTCATATGCTGGACCAAGCAATGTGGATGGAGGTTGTTTCTTTAGCCAATCGAACTCAAAGCGACTCAAACATTCAACAAATCCTTCGTGTAAAAATGCATCTTCGACACTAACACACTTGCTATTATCGCGACCTTTTTCCAGAACCATGGCAATGGTAGCAGAGCGCTTGGTATCGCTAGTAGTGGCAACAATGTTTTTCTCTACATTAAACGAATTGCCAATTAATATATAAGTCCTGCCAGGCCAGGCCTGATTAGATTTATATGGATTCAAGTTCATACCCTCTCTCAAAAGCTGATGCGGTAAGCGCAGCTTGTGATTGCGGTTGCCATTACTTGAACGGCTGTATAAAACTTGCGAGGATTTAGTCGCTTCATCTTTTTGTGGCATGACAAAAAACCCCCAGAAAACGGAGTATTACCCAAAAGCTCATCTATAATTATTTTGCCCTTGCAAAAAAGGGCTAACCTCTTAACTTCCAAATTTAAGCAAGTGTATATACAAAAGTTCCTTCTTCTCCCAAATGCCTACAAGGGCGCCTTCTGCGCCTCTAAAGTCGCTTCTTTCATGGAGCGCGGAATCAGGCAAGTAACTCCAAACGCCAGCTGTGTACTGCTTCCTGTGGCTGATGGCGGAGATGGAACTCTATCTATAATATCGTCTGTTTTAAAAGGGACTCTGCATACATTAAATGTGCCGGGGCCACTTGGTCAAATAATTGAAGCATCCTGGTTTTTGACAGATCAAAATATTGCTGTGATAGAACTGGCCCAAGCAAGTGGCATAAGTCATGTGCAAAAACTGGATGCGTTATCTGCAAACACGCTTGGCACTGGAATCTTAATAAAAGACGCATTCGACAAAGGAATAAGAAACTTTATTTTAACAGTAGGCGGCAGTGCCTCTACAGATGGTGGCACAGGTATTTTGTGCGCACTTGGCGCCAAGCTACTCGACAAGAATGAAGCGCAATTAAGCCCATGCGGAGCCAATTTAGAGACGATAGAAAAAATAGATCTATCTCTCATTAACGCCGATTTGTATAATTGTCGTTTTACTATTGCATGCGATGTAGACAATCCACTATTTGGACCAAACGGTGCCGCTTACATTTTTGCACCACAAAAAGGTGCATCTTATGAGCAAGTGCAATTACTAGACAGAGGGCTTGCGCATTTAGGTCAATTACTAAATCCCGACTTAGTGAATTTCAAAGGGGCTGGAGCGGCTGGTGGTGTCCCGTATGCCCTTTCGTGCGTATTTGGAGCAGAAATAGTTTCAGGCTTCAAATGGATCATGGATATTTTTGACTTAGAGAGCAAAATCAAAGAAGCCGACATCGTTTTAACCGGTGAAGGCGCCCTTGACGAGCAGTCTATCCACGGCAAAGCCGTGGGCCAAATACTTGATTTATGTATTAAGCACAATAAAAAATTATGGATTTTTCCGGCTGTTAAAAATATGCAGGGATATGACTTCATCCCAGAGGCAAGCGTGTTTGCCATTCAAAAAGATCCAAATCAATTTGTTGAACTTTCAGACATTCAAAACGAAGTAGCTCAGGCTTGCCTATCTAATTTAGATAAATTGACTTAAGAACCAAATAACGATTTCAAATCTTTGCTCAATGCAGCTGCGTGAACGGCGCCAGCATTATTGTATGCTGCAGTGTTTGCCACAGTGGTTGCTTGAGAAACAGAGCCAGGAATTGTACTTGGGTCAACTGAACTTACTGTATTAGGATTAGTCGATGGAGCCATGCTCTCGACTTGTGGATTCATTGCTTCGCTCTTTGGCGCTGGTTGCATTTGTGCGTCTTGCATATTTGGTACGCCACCCTCTGTGGTGCCGCCATCAGCTCCAGGAGTTAGACCTTGAGCTTGTGCAGTCTGGCTTTCCATCGAAGCGGAAGGCGCCATGTTTTGATTCGCGCCAGCTAGAGTTTCGCTGCCAGAATTAATTTGCAATTGTTGACCAGGTTGAATGAGACTTGGATTTGAGCCAATAACATCTTTGTTCATGCTGTAGATGTCGCCCCAGTTTTTGCCCTCGCCAAACAATTTCTTAGATACGTTCCACAAATTGTCTCCAGGTTGGACAGTATAGCTAGAGGCTGAAGCGGTGTGAGCTACTTCAGAACCGCCTGCTGCAGGCATATTCAAATGAGAGCCTGTGTGGATTAAATTAGGATTTGAGCCAATCAAATCTTTGTTCAATGCATAAATTTCATTCCAACGATTGCCATCACCCAGATGATCTTTAGCTAGATTCCAGAGATTATCACCTTTTTGAATGGTGTAAGACTGCATTTCGCCAGTTACTTCTTGAGGGATTTCTTGAGCGACTTCGCTTACTTTAGGAGCTTCTGCAACATGGTGCTTAGGCGCTTCATGGCGAGCATGAACTTTTGGTGCATGATGAACTTGATGTTTAGGCGCTTCAACATGATGTTTAGGCACTTCAATATGTTTTGGTGCTTCAGCCAATTGAGGCTTCAGTGCACTGGTTGAATCAGCTGATGCTGCAGGGGCAGCTTTAGCAACTGGCACATCGCCATGTGGTTTAATTTGGTTTTGAGCAAGATTCTCAAAACTCAATTGCTTTGCTTTCAGTCCAGAAAGGCCGTTTGTATTTTGCGAAGCGGCTTGTGCAGCTCCATTTCCACTGCTTGCAAATTGCGATTGATTCATATTGAAATTAGACGCAATTTTGTTGCCGCCCATTGCATCGGGCACTCTGCCAGATGGACCGATATTAGAAGCATCAGACATAGAGGCAGTCTGAGCAGATGAGTCAACTGATTGAGAAGACATTTTGTAGCCAGCATCTTGGAAAGAAATTTGTGAGTTTGCGCTGGTATCAAGTCTTGGTACTTCAGCTGTCAGTGCGTTATTTGCATTCGATGCAAATGAGCTTGGGGTGTTGCTTGCGCTTATAGAATTAAGATTAGAAGTAGTGGAAGTTAGAGACTTTGAAGCGTGAGCTAAGCTATCTGAGAAAAGTCTTGAATGTCCGGCCATTTGCTCAGCCATGCTGTGACCGGTAAGCGATGGACCAGAAAGTGTGCCGTGACCCAAACCAGATTGCTCAAACATTGGTTTGTTCATTGAACCAATGCCATTTAATTTTTGACCAAAAGTTTCATGAATACGCATTTGATTTAAAGGCGCACCAGAAATTGAAGTATTTAATTTCATTGAAAGAAAATCGGAAGTGCTATGGAAATTCATGCCCGAGCCCATCGAGCCCATTGAATGTCCAAGTGAATCAAAAATGGGTGCATGACCTGGCAACAAAGAAAGACTTGAGCCAAGGCTTTGACCCAATGTTTCACCGATTTTAGAAAAACTAGCGGCCGCTTGTTGTCCAAGCATCATGGGATTGAGCATTTCAAACAAATTGAAATTGCCTAGAAGAAAACTACCAAGCACTTCAAACAATGAGTGCATGAAGCCTAATGCTCCAGGCAATTTCATGATCATGCCAATTACAGGAGAAATAGCTTCGTTGACCTTGGCAATTAATGCCGCAGTAATAGAAGAGTCGCCACCTACAGGCTGAAGACCTGTGATTTCCATTTTGCCAAGTAGACCAGACTCAGCGCCAGTTGCGCCTTGAAAATATTGATGAGCGCCCATTACATCAGCTTTTGCAGCACCGCCCATATTGGATTCCATGCTTGCAGTTGAAATTGCTCCGCCGAATTCCGGGCTGCCTGAAGCTGCGCCGATTGAGGCGTCTGGTGCAGCTGCTGGTTGGGAAACGGGGCGGTTTAGCATTTTGTGGGGGGGCTCGAAAATTACGGATTTATAGGGTTAATCTAGTCGCCACGACCATGCAAAGTCAACGCAAACATGGGAGAATTCCCACTTCAGAGTATGAATTACGTAGGGCCGTTTTTACTATGATCACAATTAAGAGAAGCCAATTACTTGCTATGAGCCTTTTAACGCTCATGAGCGCTAAAGAAGCCTTTGCATTGGCGCCGCAGGCAAACAAAGCGGCAAAGCCTATAACTGCAACAGCAACGCCGACACAAGTAGCAGCAGTGCCTTTTGCCATGCCTTTGCTTGCCGAAAAGGGAAGAGCTTACAAAGCAGACCCAAATGAGGCTAATTGGTCCAGTTTTAGCACTGTTTTTAAATCATTTTTGTCCGATGCTCGCACGTTGCGCCTTACTGCCAAACAGATTTATCAATCCAATCCAATTTTGACCGACCTGCGAGCTTCTGTGCTTGACGCACACGGAGTGAAGCTCTGGACATTTCCAGGCAACAAAGACAACCATTTCATTTTTGCCCAGAAAGCTTTTGCCCTATCCCCAGCTGGGGGCCCAGTGGCGGTAGATACACTTGAATATCCAGTAGATATAAATATTAATGACGCGCGTATTGTTCATTCAACCACCACCACTGTTGTAGTTGGTCCGCGCAACAAAAAACACACAACCGTGGTTGAAGGTCCTAAATTTCTTTGTATCACAGGCTATAAACGCACAGACGGTCAAATCTGGCTAAAGGCCTACAAATTAGCCGGCTCTGTGCTTGCACAAACGACCGAGCCTTTCGCGCATGTGCCTCTAAGCCTTTTGCAAGGCGGATCTTCGCGTGCATTTTTCTCTGGCAATAATCTTGTAATCGGGATGGGTCAAAGCGAGCCTGCCAGTTCGTCTGCAAATGGCGACACGGTCAAAACTCCTGTAACCAGCATCCCAAGCTCGTCTTCGTATCAAGTCGTTTTAAAATTCGAAGGCAACGCCTTTTCACTGGCAGATAAGCCCCAAAATGACGGACCGCTCTCTGTCGCTCAGTTCTTCGTTAAGACCATTCTTGAAGGGCGTGCAGACATTGCCAAAACCTGGGTTTCTGACCCGGCGCTTGTTAACATCACCAAATACGCAGGTTTGCTTGGCAAAACTCCAGCAAAGCCCTACAAGCTTGTAGCCATGACTGTGATACCGGGCGCCAGTGTGATGGCAAGATATAGACTTGTCACTTATGAGTCTCAAGATCTAATAATCGATATAGGCAGAGTTAAAAAGGAAACCAAGGTGAAAGGCGTGTTTGTCGCTCCAAGCGATCCTGTGGCTCGCAATTTGAATGGGGTTCCAGTTGGAGGACCTGTGCCTCAACTGGAAATAACACCTACTGCAACACCTGAATCTTGATACACTTTTTGAAGATAGTTCTAAATATATATACTAGTTAGATAGGTTACTGATTTGTCTCAGTCCAGCCAAAATACACCCGAACAAGAGATTGATTATGAAAGCGTCATCCCGGGTGGAAACGCGGCTTCCAATCAGACTTATCTCACCTTTGTTTTCAAAGAAGACCTCTTTCAAAAGTTAGACAGATTGGTTGAGACTGCCAAGTTTGCCGACGGTCTCATTATTAACATGACCCAGGTAGGATTTTCCATCCCGATGGAAACTCTGTATAAATTCGCTTTCTATGCACAGCGCATTTTAAAATCGCAGGGCGTGCTCATTTTTGTTAAAGCAGATGGTGCTATCACACTCACCAAAGATGATACCAGTGGCGGATTGACTCTAAACGTTTATGACAGTCCATTTGGAATTTTTGCCCGACACCCACTGCTTGCCGATTATGTTTGTGCCACTGTAGCCGGTATCGACAGACGTCGCTTGCGCGAGGGCGGAAGCACGCTTGCAAGCCATATTCTCTATAATTCCACGCCAGTACTTACCGAAGCAGGTCGTGGTATCAAAGATGATTTCTCACTTCCGGCTCCACAAAACTGGGTGCTGCAATTAATTGACGATTATTCAAGCATCGAGTCTATTATGCGCGCTCTAGAAAAACAAAGCCAGATCCCCCAAGACGAAGTGCTCAGGACTATTCAAGAATTGGAAGCGCAGAAATTCATTTTTCCAATTTTTCCACGTATTCAATTTTTATCTAACTGTTATCACAACAAAAAACGTTTTCGTCTAGGCAGATATCTGGTGGCATCTGGATATGTAAACGAATCACAATTGCAAGAATTGCTTGAGTTGCAAGAAGAAGAGGGCTGGGGCAGAACGCAGCGGACATATTTAGGATTATTGGCTGTGCGAGCCGGTTATCTAAATACAAGAGCACTCGATATTTTGCTCGACGATCAGTTTTTATATGGTGGTTATGGCTCTGAAAAAAATGCCGACATCGGACAAGACACTCGCTCAATAAGTATTGAATCAGTTCGCGATTCTATGATTGGCTCGCTTGGCGCTATAGATGGTGCCGGTGTTTTGCAGTCGCTTGCCACCGCCAATAGAACCGGTGTGCTCACTGTCGAAAATAGACACAAAGTGTTTTCTATTGCTTTTGCTGCTGGTCATCCCACTAACGCAAAACTGAACAGACTAGTCGGATACCACGCCGTCACTGAATTTTTAGTGGAGTGGACAGAAGGCATTTTTGTCTTCAAAGATAAAGCCTCAGCTGCTGATTTTGATGATGCAAGCAAGTTAAAACATTCACTCAATAAGCTTATGCTCGATTCGGCTTTGTATCAAGATCAGTCAAAGCAAATATTGAACAAAATGCCTGGCGCTAAAAATTGTGTGCTTGAGCGTGTCTGGAACTTTGATGCGCTGTGGCACAAGCTTGAGGGAGAGTCTCTTAAATTTAGCGATGATACTCCCATTACCAAAGAGGACAAAGTTCAAATCTTCAATCTGGTAAAACACATAGACGGACTCACCACGCTTGATGAAGTGATTCGTCTCTTCGATCATTGGCCTGCATACATGATTTTGCGCTCGGTAGAAGTGCTTTATTCAAAATCTCTCGTCATAGTCCAGAAATCGAGTCTCTTCAGACCACTTACAATTTTTCAGAAAATCACCCAGGAATTGGCACCAATTTTTGGACCAGATAAGAACAAAGACTTGCTTGAATCAAGCTTGCACTATGTTCATGGCGACTCGATTGCAACCAAACGCTTCCACATAGATCACGAAGGCAGAGTAAGCGTCAATTTAAGCTTGGTCAAACAATCGGGTGCGTCCGCTTCAGCCGTACTTCTAGAACTAAGGCGCTGGATGGAAGCGTATCTTGCATATTGCAGACGTGAAGTAGACACTACCGTAATTGATACCATTGTCACCCGAGTAATTGACTCGCATAAATACACAGTAGATTAAGTCTTAATCTTAATAGACGCTTGAAAATTGGCGAATTGAGGTAATTCTTCTATGTATGGATATAGACGTTCGCCTCTTAGCACCTACAGCCACTTTGTTTGCAAGTGGGCTGGCTTCTTATTTGTGGCATTTGAACAGACCGCATAAGAAGCTATCTATGCGCTTGTTGAAGTCAGAGCCACTGATTAGTCTGCAAGGTCCGGCACGCAAAAAGCTTACAGTCCAGTACAACGATACTCTTGCTGAAGGCACGTATCTCTTGCATTTGGCAATTATTAATCAGGGCAATGTGCCGATAACTACTCAAGATTATCAGGCGCCCATAAGAATTGAAGTTAATCCAGAAGCAAATATTTTGGAAGCTTCTATCATCGAAACCTGGCCTGCAGATTTGGACCATCGACTACAGGAAAACAATCTTGGTCAAAATCTCAGTCTTATTCAAGATAGAAATAAAAACATCATTCGTTTGCGTCCAATTTTACTTAATCCAAAAGATGAATTTGTGGTGCAGATGTTAGTCGAGCGTTACGAAAATCGAATTGAAATCAGTCAACAAATTTCAGGCATCAAAAGAGTCGAGTTATTTGATGATTCAGAAAATCTGGCTCGAATTCTAGCTTTTAGCGGTGCTTTCATAGTGTTTTTTGCGTTGATTTTTTTAGATCCACAATTACCATTTGCAATTCGCACCCCGTCTATGCCATTTTTGCTAATTGTTCTAATTGGCTTTGGTTTACATTACTCCGGCATGATCTGGGGCAAAAAGCGAAGCGCAGTGGGATTGCTCGGTTTGCAGATGTTTGAAAATTCCAACATTCAAAAAGAAGTCGATCCAAAGGAAAGTCAATGAGAATTAGCCAGCAGTTACAACTCTTTGCCGCCATCATTGTAGTTTCAATTGCACTTGTGGCAGGCACAGCATATTGGTCAGTGGTGGATTTTAGCGACCGTGGATTTCGAGTCGTAGACAGCATGTCCACTATGGAAAAAGTGCAGTCTGCATGTTTCCATTTAACTTATGCAGTGTCTAGTCAGCGTGAATATTTAATTACAGATAAAGATTCTTACCTAGACAGATATCGCGCTCAAGTAGATATTGCCAAAGAAATTTTGCGCACACTTCACGATCAAATAAAATCAGACCACGAAGAAATGATTATCTTTGAAAAATTTGAAGAAGCAATGTTTAAGCGCATCGCCTCGCTTGATGCAACCACTGAAGCTTACGAAAATAAAGGTCAGCAAGAAGCTTTTAAGTTAATTCAAGACCGCGTTGGTTTGCAATATATGGAACAAGTAACTATTCTTGCATCACAACTAATAGACTTTGAGAAGAAGCAATATACGTCGCTTGAAACACAATGTGAAGACAGCATGAAACTGGCGTTGATGACTATCACACTGGGATCACTTTTACTTGCGATGGTCATTTGTATTCCTTGTTATTTCATTTTCAAGGAATGTCGTCAGTCTCTCGACAGATTATTGCGTGCCTCAAGCAACGTAGCGCGTGAGCGCTTTGAGTCTCGATTAGAAGTCTCATCCAATAACGAATTTGGAGTATTGGGCAGATCAATTTCAAATTTGGCTGGATTACTCAAAGCTAAGTCATCCGAGCTAGATGCCACCAAGCAAGCACTTGAATCTGCTACCAAAAAATTATATCTGAGCGAAAAAGAAAACGAAATAATTTCCAAGTCTTTGGGCGAACTAAATGCTTTTGCTGAAGAAGAAATGCTTGAACTGAGACTTGGCACAGACTCGCTCAACAAAGGTGAGCGCGATTTGTCTGAATCAATTTCTCTTGCCGATCAATCCGGGACAATCATGCGCCAGGTCATGGACTTCTCGCGCGGAGCTAGAGTTTCTGCAGAAACTGTCAGTCATCATTCAAGTGATTTGACTCGTGACATGCAAAATTTTATAGACAAAGCCGAGCATGTATCTAAGTCTGTCACTTCAGCCTGGCAAATATTTCCTGAAACAAAAGAACTTGTCTATCAATTAGAAGGACTCGATAACGAACTATCCATGCTCGATTTGCTCACATCGGTCAAAGAGATGAAAGTTACGAGCGAAAATGAAGTGGTGGTGATTTCGGACCGACTGAAAGGTCTAAAAAACAGTCTTATGACAACCAGACGAGCTTTGACCATCAATATTTCGCAAATGCAGCAGACCATAAGAGAAGCGGTTGACTCATCTGCTGATTTTTCTACCACTTTGAAAGGTGCTAACCGCCACGTCGATTCAATGGCAAAAGAACTGGAGCCTCTGCTTGCAAGCACTTTCAGCTCCAGCTCTGAGCTTACTCATTTGGATCGCGTCTATCAACGCCTCTTGAATAGCCTGGACGACATTCGCTCTAGTCTTTCTGAGATTGGTGATTCACTATCAAAAGAAGAAGCATTTGCCTCAAGACTTAAGCTTCGGGCTCAAAATGCCTCACTACAGGCAGCCTTGCAACAAGACTTGGATAAATCGGACAATTTGGAGAAAGAGACAGCTTCTTTAGGATAAAATAGACCTTCGTGATTATTCCCGTTAGGTGACCCGATGAAGTTCGTTCAAGAAAAATCCACTTTAAGCTCGGTTAAAACTGATATTTTGGTAATGCCTCTGCGTAAAAACGAGAAGGCAAGCCAGATATTAAAAGAAACAGACAAAAAATTCCCGCAGGCCCTGGCGCTTGAATTTGATAAATACTTACAGCTTGAAGGCTTCAAAGGAAGCTTGGGCGAAATAGTGATGGCGCCCTCTTTTGGGCAGATTCCAGCTTCGCGCATACTCTTTATAGGGCTTGGCGACAAAGAGGATACAACCTCCACACGTCGCGCTTTCGCCTCTGTGAGCAGAAGACTAAAATTGGGCAATGGTCACAATCTGGCCAATCTGGCTATCAGCCTTCCAGGCAACCCGACAGCTCCAAACGCTCCTAAAGCGTCTAGCAAAACAAAAACCAAAGCTAGCAAAGCAATTGCATCGCACGCTGAGCAAATTCGCCATGAAGATCAAGCAGGTGCTATGGTTGCTGCCATGGTCGAAGGATTGATTCTAGGCAGTTTTGATTTTGACAAATACAAAACAGTAGGCAAAAAGGCTCAAGCACAAAAGAGCAAAACCGAGCTGAAACTTTCAATTTTAGGGCAAGACGCACCAGCTAAAACCTTTAGCGATGCATGCCAGAAAGCTTCGGCAATTGGAGAAGCCACAAACTTTGCCAGACAACTAATTGCCGAACCGCCGGTCTTTATGACGCCGTCGCGCTTGTCTACAGAAGCAAAACGAATCGCCAAAGAAAACGGTCTAACCTGCCGCGTCATGGATGTACCCGAGCTTGAAAAAATGGGCATGGGCTCATTTCTTGGTGTCGCTCGCGGTGCGGATGAACCACCTAAATTCATAGTGATGAAATATTCAGCAGGCTCCAATGCCAAGAAAACTGTGGCACTGGTAGGCAAAGGCATAACTTTCGATTCAGGCGGTCTATCACTCAAGCCATCGCTCAGCATGGAGCATATGAAATATGACATGTCTGGAGCGGCTGCAGTTATAGCTTGTATGCAAGTGATAGGTGAACTGAAGCCGGATGTGAATGTTCTTGGAATTGTGGCTGCTTGCGAAAATATGCCGTCGGGAAAAGCATTGCACCCGGGTGATGTGATTACTGCCATGAATGGCAAAACAATTGAAGTGAATAACACAGATGCCGAAGGCAGGCTTATTCTAGCCGATGCTCTTTGTTTTGCAGTGAATTCCAAAGTGGATGAAATAATAGACGTTGCCACCTTAACTGGTGCCATCGTGCAAGCTCTGGGTAGAGTCGCAGGTGGTGTCATGGGCAATAACCAGAATCTAATGGACAAACTGCTAAAAGCATCCGAGTCGGCTGGAGAAAAACTCTGGCAATTGCCTATGTACGATGACTACAAAGACTTCTTAAAGAGCGACATTGCCGACCTCAAAAACGCAGGTTCAAGAGGCGAAGCAGGCAGCTCCTGTGCAGCTATGTTCCTCAAAGAATTTGTAAGTGATTCAGTTGCCTGGGCACACTTAGACATTGCCGGAGCTGGTTGGTCGGACAAGCCGAAAGGCGAAGTGAACAAAGGTGGCACCGCTTTTGGAGTCAGAACCATTTGTCACTATTTGACCTCTTTAAACTAAATGCCTGAAGACGATAGCGCTCTTTCACTGACTGACCGCTATGAGATTTTGACCTTGCTTGGTCAGGGTGGCACCAGTTTGGTTTATAAAGCCAAAGACAAATCGCTCGATCGTTTTGTGGCCATTAAAACTCTAACTGTTAAAAGTTTGAGCGAACAACAATATGTGACCTTTCAACAAGAAGCCCGTGCTTTGAGTAACTTGAAGCACCCAAGCATCATGGAAATTCTCGACTTTGGCATGACCAAGTCAGGCAAACCATATATGGTGCTCGAATATATTGAAGGCGTTTCACTTGCCAAACACATAGAGTCACTGGGACCATTGCCTATTGAAATAGCCCTGCCTGTGTTTTCTAATTTGTGCGAAGGACTTTCTCACGCCCACTCAAAAAATATTCTGCATCGAGACATAAAGCCATCAAATATTATTTTGATAAACGAAGGCAATAATTATCATCCAAAAATTATAGATTTTGGACTGGCCGTGCTCGACATTGGAGAAGGGCATACCAACCAACCGGATAACTTTGCCGGTAGCCCACCTTATATGAGTCCAGAGCAAATTGCCAATCAAGAGTTAGACAAGCGCTCAGACATATATTCGCTTGGTTGCACACTATACGAAGCATTAGTTGGTGTAGTTCCATATTCTGGTGCATCCGCGTTTGAGACTATGAATATGCACATCTCATCACCTATACCAGCATTGCCACCACTTATAGAAAATGAAGTTTTGCAAGCTCACTTGCAGGGCATTGTAAGCAGACTGCTTGCCAAAGAGCGAGACTTGCGCATTCAAAGTGTGCCCGCAGTCAAAGGCGAGTTAGACGATTTAAACGCTAGAATTAAAGACACTGCCAAAGCAAAAAAACAATCCGAGGCAGAAGAAGCACTAGCTTTTACAGCCGCTCAACCAACGATTAAATTCGAAGAAAAACCAAAATCATATTTTAAATTTCTAGCCATAAGCTCTGTAGTCTTGAGCCTGATTCTGTTGATAGTAGTCTATGTGTATGAGACGCAACATGCCCGTTTTCAAGAAAACGATATATCCAATGAGGATGAATCAACAACGACTGTTCAAAACATTAACAAGGTACAAACGCGCCAAAAAGCAATTGAAACTTATGTTGCACAGTCACCGGGAAAAAACACTACTCAAAAACTGGCCCAAGATATCTCAGGCAATAGTGATTTAATAGCAGTTCGCAACAATACAGAAAATCGAGCCAAAGCACCAAATCTAAAAACTCTGCCCAAAAACGAATTTGATTTTGATTTATCTGTTACCGATTTGTCAAAATCGAACCTAACAGATCTGGCTGCTTATCCCAAGCTTCGCAATTTAAATGTGAGCAATTGCAATTTAGGACCAGAGCAAATCAAACAAATTACTGCCATAAAAAATCTTGAAAAATTAAATATACGCATCAATCCAAAAATTGCTGGAGCCGATTTCAGTCAGCTTAAAGCACTGAAAAAGCTCATATCCCTGAGCGTGGAGGCGTGCGCGTTGCAGCCAAAAGCCGTCATTCAACTATCTGAATTAAAAGGGCTTCAAGAACTAAATCTTGAGCATAATTATCCGCTTACAGTCGAAGCGGTGGATCATTTGGCCAAAATGCCAAAACTAAAAAAGCTTTTCTTAAGCAACTCGGTGCCAGACAAAGAAGTAATAAGGCGACTAGGCAAAATAAAAAATCTGGAGAGCCTATATATTGAAAAGACTAATCTGAAAGACGACGATTTTGCCTACTTACTTGAGCAGCTACCTAATTTAAAGAAAATTTCGGCTAACTTTACGGATATAACTCTCAAGTCGATCAAACTAGCCGTACGCGCCCCAAAACTAAAAATACTTCTCTGCTCGGGCTGCAAGGAACTCGGAAACGAAGTTAACATGGAAGCAATAGAAACTTACAATAAAACGCAAAGCAAAGTGAAAATAATTAATCAGCCATTCTCAGACGAGGTGGTGGACTGACATGCAGACAAGTGTTGACTTAGATTCTCTCAAAGATAGATACGACATCATCACAGAACTTGGTCAAGGTGGTATGAGCGTAGTTTGGAAAGCACGTGACAAAACACTCGACAGACTGGTTGCACTTAAAACTTTGTCGGTCAGAAATTTGAGCGAAAAACAACTGGTTCAATTTCAAGCAGAAGCTCGCGCCTTGAGTGGACTTAAACACAAAGGCATCATGGAGATTCTTGATTTTGGAATCACAAGAACTGGCAAACCTTATATGGTGCTTGAATATATCGAAGGTATTCCGCTTTCAAAATACATAGAAAACGTAGGACCTCTTCCCCTAATCTCATGTCTTTCAATTTTTTCTGAACTATGTGAAGCCTTGAATCATGCCCATAATAAGGGCGTTTTACACCGAGACATTAAACCAAGCAATGTCATTCTAGTATCTGCAAGTAAAGGCAATTACACCCCCAAAATAATCGATTTTGGACTGGCTGTTCTAGGCGACAGTCAGACTGCTACCGACGCAGAAATTGAGACTGCAGGCAGTCCACCATATATGAGCCCTGAGCAAATCGAAGGAAAAGACCTAGATCAAAGGACAGATATCTACTCTTTAGGATGCACACTATTTGAAGCGCTTTGCGGCAAATTACCATATGAAGGCGCCACCGCATTTGAAACTATGAATTTGCACAAAACTGCACCAATTCCTGCCATAGGCAAAGTGTGCGAAGATCCAAATATCAATTCTTCTTTGCAAAATTGTGTAAAAAAAACACTTTCTAAAAACAAGAACGACCGCTATCAATATGTAATAGCCTTGCAAAAGGTCTTGGAAGAACTAAAAATCGAAGCTCTTGAATCAGCTCGCATAAAGAAACAAGACCTAGATCTAGATCAAGTCGAAGTGAAGACAAAGAAAAAAATTCCCGTAGTTTGGATTTATTCAGGACTTTTAAGTTTCGCCCTATTAGGACTTGGCTATTTCCTATTCTCGTATGAGTATGCAAAACGAGCAAAGAAAGATGACCGAGTTCAAAC
Source organism: Candidatus Melainabacteria bacterium (assembly GCA_016699165.1). Lineage (GTDB taxonomy): Bacteria > Cyanobacteriota > Vampirovibrionia > Obscuribacterales > Obscuribacteraceae > Aved-18. The sequence continues at coordinate 495,576 of CP064963.1, forward strand.
TGAAGCAATAAAAAATTCGGACAAACGCAGACAATATTCAGACGCAGAAATGAATTACGCTGTTCACCAACACGAAAATCCAAACCAGATAACCCAAAAATTAATCGACAAAATTCCAAGCAACGATGTGGAAGTATCATTTCGTGAAGACGCCATAACGGATGCTGATTTCAGCACTCTATCAAGAATGAAAAACTTAAAAAAATTGCTTTTAAGTTCATCTGGAGTATCTCCAAAAAACATAGAGCAAATTTCACACCTTGTCTCTTTGGAATCATTGTTTTTACAAAATAACGTAAAAATTGCCAATGCCGATTTTTCGTCATTTTCCAAATTGAAAAATCTAAAACAGATTGATCTGGAAGCTTGCAACCTGACAAAAAAAGCACTTCTTCCTATAACGCAAATTAAAACACTTAGAGAGCTTGGTATCGGAGCGGAAACTGGCTTAGACAAAGAGATAATAAACAATTTGCAAAAACTTCCCAACTTAGTCCAATTAGATATTGGCTTCAATGGAAACATGGATATCGAATCTAAAAAGGCGATTGGCAAATTTCCAAAAGTAAAAGTGCTTGCACTCGACGGACTGTTGCTCGATGACGATACAACCGAAATCATAAGTAAAAATCTAAATGGAGTGGAAGAACTATCCTTCACACACAATTTAATTACTCTGAGCGGGCTTGAAACACTACTTAAAATCCCGACGTTGCGCAGGATTAACGTCAACGCATGTGATCAAGTATTGAATGATGAGTCAGAAGAGGCTTTGAGCGATCTCAGTAGAAAATATAAAACAGTAGAAATAGTAGACAAGTCTCGCTTCTTAAAATATAAAAAGAAAGACGATGAATGATTTCTATAATTCACAATGAATATTGATGATTTAAAATCTTTAGAAGCACGCTACGAGCTACTCACTGAGCTTGGTCGCGGTGGTGTAAGCATCGTCTATAAAGCCCGAGATAAAACTTTAGACCGAATGGTAGCTATTAAAACTCTGTCTTCTTTGAGTTTAAGCGAAAAACAATTAGTGCAGTTTCAGTCCGAAGCTCGCGCTTTAAGTGGACTTAAGCACAAAGGTATCATGGAGATTCTTGATTTTGGTACCACCCAAAATGGTATTCCTTACATGGTGCTTGAATATATCGCGGGTGTTCCGCTTTCCAAACAAATTGAAAATCTTGGAAAATTACCGCTTGCAATGTCACTTTCCATTTTTCATGATTTGTGTGAGGCTCTAAATCACGCGCACAATAAAGGTGTTTTGCATCGCGATATAAAACCAAGCAATATAATTTTAGTTTCTCAAGATACTGGTTATATTCCAAAAATTATCGACTTTGGTCTGGCAGTCTTAAGCTCACAAGACGACACAGGACTCAATCCAAGCGCAGCAGGCAGTCCACCATACATGAGCCCTGAGCAAATTGACAGCAAAGAAACAGATCAGCGTTCTGATATTTATTCACTTGGTTGCACTTTGTTTGAATCACTTACTGGAAATGTTCCATATGCAGGTAATACCGCATTTGAAACTATGAATTTACACAAAAGCGCACCGATACCGACTATTGCCAAAATCACAAGCGAGACCGAGATTCAAACTGGACTTCAGAATTGCATCAACAAAGCACTTGCCAAAAATAAAAATGACAGATTTCAATTTGTGATTGCAATGCAAAAAGCAATAGACGAAATTTTAGAGCGAGTCCAGGAAATTGCCGCACGCAAAGCCGAAATTGAAGAAGAACAAATAAAAGGAACTAAAAAAACTTCGCTCATCCCCTTTTATATCGCAGCAGCACTTATTGCAATCGGCTCAGCCACTTATTATTTCAGCACAGTACTAGGTCTAAAAAAAGACCAGTCCATACAAGAAGCTGCCATCAATAGACAAAAAAGAATCGAAGGCGACCATAAAGACTTTGTCAAATCAGCAAAATTATTTGCTGGTAAACAAACTGGAGCAATCCGGTCACCGCTGCCAGACATAGACAAACTGCCGCTCAACACGCGTAAAATAATTTGGGAAGCTGTCGATTTAAAAAACTTCGACTTTAATAGATTTAAAAAGTTCGAGCGACTTGAATATTTAGAACTAAGAGAATGCGATCTAAGTCCCAAGCAATTTTCTCAAATCTGCCAATTAAAAAATTTGCGTACGCTGGACATTGCCTGGGATGAAACAGTTGCAGCCTCGGATTTCAGCCAGTTAGCTCAATTGCCAAGACTGGATTGTTTGTTTTTGTTTTCCGATCAGATAAAAAAGAAAGAAATGCTTGTGATAAGCCAGCTCAAGAATATAGTCACACTAAATATTCAAAAAAACGAAGGAGTCGACGAAGAGGTTCTTCGAAACTTAATCAAGCTTCCACGTTTACGCAAGCTCAAAATAGGCATAAACGCAGGCATTCAAGGCAAGACTATTTTACTGTTAGGCGAGATGCCTAATCTAGACGAACTATATTTAGAAATGCTCAATATAGATGATGAGGCTGCTATTTATCTTGCTTCTAAATTGCGTAAGCTTGAGGTCCTATCCGTAGCAAACTCTCCAATTACCTTAAAAGGATTACGTGAGTTGTGCAAAATCCCAACTCTTCAATTGATAAATATAAGTGGATGCAAAAACTTACAGGATGACAGCTCTCTCGATTTCATTGAAATCATGGCTCACACCCGCAAGAATTTAACCATATCCACCCAGTCTGAAATTCTTAAAGATTAAATCGCGAAAAAAATTGAACTTTTTGCTCAATTTGATCGTTTTAGAAAGTAGAGAGCATTTTCTACGAGGATTTATTTGATGAAACTTTCAAGTTTATTAACAGCAGTTGCCTGCTTTACCGCATTCAGTCTTCCAAGCTTCGCACAAGGGGCTCCAGATTTTGAAGGTCCCGCACCAGGCGACGAAGCTTTCATGATGCCACCACCTCCACAAGTTGATGGAGAATCTGACGAATTAGCTTTTTTGCCCGACGAAGCAATGGAAATGTCCGCGTTTCCCCTGTCAGCTTCGGCATCTGGTGGCGGCAAATTCAAATTCAGCGAAGAGCAGCTAGAAAAGATCTACAATCTCAAAAACAAGTTAGCCGATGAGAGCGGTCCCAACTTTGTCGAATTGATGAAACAAAAACGTCATCTCAAAGACTTGATCACTCAACCAAATCTGGACAGAGGTGCAATCCACGCCACTCAAGACAAAATAAATAAACTGAGCAACGAGTTATCCAATGCGCGCCTTGCATTCAAAATGGATATGTTCGACCAGCTCACACCTGAGCAAAAACAATCCATGCGCTACAAAAGCATGAAGCGCGGCGGTCACCAAGGCGGCTTAAAACATCATGGACACAAAGGTGGTCCAGGAGGCATGCGCACCCCCCACGCTAACATTCGCTAGTTTTTCCAAAGAACCCGCAGTTCGCCAACGAACCAGTCAGACTATTCTGGCTGGTTTTTGGTCCACTTATCGATCATCGCGCTAAAATCATCTATGCCAAATGGTTTTGGCAGAAAATCGTTCATACCAGAATCAAGACAACGCACTCTGTAGTCGTCTGACACGTGCCCGGTTACAGCAACGATAGGGACATTTTTTCCCAACTGATTCAGCTCTCTAATCATTCCAGTACACTGACATCCGTCAATTTCTTCCAAACTCATGTCCATAAAAATAAGGTCGTACATTTCGTTCTCTTGGCAGGACTTGAGCGCTTCGCGACAATTGCTGACCAATTGCGCTTTGAAGCCAAATCGCTTGGACAAAGCCTTATAGAGCGCTTGTTGATTAGAATTATCTTCGACAAAAAGTAACCTTTTCTCTGCCATGACCCTTATTCCATAAGCTACTAATTCTTTGAGCTTAGCATTTAGTGCACCAAGTGAGGAGATGGCGGATATTATAAAAATTGATCCGCTTTACCTGTTTTATGCACTGAGTAGGCATACTTAAATAGTGTTTTTGCAATTGAGGCCGTGAATGAAGATCGGGACCAGAATTTTAACTGCGTTTATAACCCTTGTGATTTCGTTCGCCATCGTTTTATTTATCGGCAATCAAAATCAGGAACGACTTTCCAAAACCAAATGGTGGGTTGAACACACTTACATAGTGCTTGCCAAACTTGATGCTATTTTTGGACAAATCAGCAAAAACGAAAGTATGGTCCGCGCCTACGTCATTATGTCTGACGAAAAAATAATTGAAGGATGGACTACTTTTCAAAACAGTGTCATGCGCGATCTCGATGAATTGCAGGAGCTGACCAAGGACAATCCCAACCAAGTGGCGCGTATGAATCAGCTAAAGCCACTGGTTCTGGAGCGAATAGGCGGATTGCAAAAAACAATCGACGAAAGAAAAACAATGGGCAAAGACGCCAAAGTATTTTTGTCGTACAAACAAATGGATATTTCGCAAAAAATTTCAGAAACTCTTGCTGAAATGAAGCAAGAAGAGCTTAAGTTACTGCAGGTTCGCAACGATGAAATAAACAAACTAGTTCATGAATCCGAGCAAGTAATGTTCGGCGTAATAGTAATTGCATTGCTGCTTTCAGCAAGTGGCGTAACCATCGTCATTCGAAGCATTTCAAATGGCGTCAATAGTTTGATGCTGGGTGCAGAAAGAATTGGAAGAGGCGACTTGACTCACAAAGTAGAGGTGGCAAGTCAGGACGAATTGTCTAAAGTGGCTGAAGCTTTTAATACTATGTCTAGCCAGTTGCGTGAGTCTCAACGAATCGAAGCGGAGAAAAATTGGACTAAAACCCAACAGAACGAAGTGGGTCAAGCTCTGCAAGGCATTCGCGATCCTCAAGATGCGGGAATTATTTTGCTGGAACACTTGTGTAAGGCAGTTGGCGCTCAATGGGGCATCGCATACGGATGCGGACTTGGTTCTACAGATAGTCACAGTTTTAGAGAAGTCGACACCGAGCTTGATCTGATTGGCACTTATGCCTGTAGTGCAGACGGCATCGCTAATCGAATTGAATTTGGCGATGGCATTCTGGGACAGTGCGCAACCGATTTGACCACACACGTTTTGACCAATATTCCACATTCGTCAATATCGATCAAAACAGCGTCAATCAATACAAATCCAGTTGAAGTAGTTGTGTTTCCGGCAGTTTTTGAAGATAAAGTCAAAGCTGTTATAGAGCTTGCCAGTTTGGAAAAATTCACCCCAGTGCAACTGGATTTAATTGAGCAACTGAGTCCCCAACTTGGAGTCATTTTCCATTTTATTAAAGGTCAGGTCTTTACAGACAACTTGCTCAAAGAAGCTCAGACATTAAACGAAGAGCTTCAATCTCAACAAGAAGAACTGGAAACTCAGCAAGAAGAGTTACGTCAGGCAAACGAAGAGCTGGAGCAAAAAGCAGATGTTCTAGACCAGCAGTATCAATCTATAAACGAAAAAAATAGAGAGCTTGAACAATTACAAACGGCCCTTGAAGTGCGGGCTAACGAACTTGAGATGGCGTCCAAATATAAGTCTGAGTTTCTGGCTAACATGTCTCACGATTTGCGCACACCGCTCAATAGTTTGCTTATTTTCTCAGAACTCTTGATGGATAACGAAAATGAGCATCTGGATAACGACGAGCTTGAATACGCCAAAAATATTCGACTTGCAGGAAAAGCGCTTCTCACCTTGATTGACGACATTTTAGATCTATCTAAAATCGAATCAGGCACAATTTCTCTGGAGCTAGTTGAGATTCCGCTAGAGTCGCTTGTAAGTTCAATTAAGCGCAATTTCGAAAAAGACGCCAGTCGCAAGAAACTTGATTTCAAAATAAACGTAGAAGACGATATTCCACCTACGATGAATACCGATCAAAAGCGCATTCTTCAATTGTTGAATAATCTGCTTGCCAACGCTTTTAAATTCACCGAGAAAGGCAGTGTCACGCTCGCTATTAAGAGGCACGATCCCAGTGGAACTCTATTGAGTTTCGAAGTAACCGATACAGGCATTGGCATTGATCAAAGCAAGCATCAAGTAATTTTCGAAGCTTTCCAGCAAGCTGAAGCCACTACCAAAACCAAATATGGTGGCACAGGTTTAGGACTTGCCATCTGTCGTAAACTGGCTGAAACTATGGGCGGTACTATTCAAGTGTCGAGCGCTCTCGGCAAAGGTAGCGTCTTTACGGTCATTTTACCGGTTAATTATCTGGATCGTGGTCGCGCACCAATGATTCTTCCAGTTTCGTCTTTAGTAAAAACCACAAAGGCTGAGCATTCAAAGTTCGATAGTAAGCTCGATTCGATGATGGAAGCGGACATGGACGATGACCGTTTTCACATAACGCCAGGAGACAAAGTCCTTTTAATAATTGAGGACGACAGATCATTTGCAAATATGCTTTTAAATGTGGCTCGAAAACAAGGCTTCAAGGGCGTAGTGGCACTTAGTGGAATGGACGGCTTAGAACTGGCGCGCAAAACCCTTCCAGATGGCATCACACTTGATCTGAGACTTCCCGACACCGATGGTTGGGTAGTACTTGATCAATTGAAAAATTCTTCTGACACAAGACACATTCCTGTACATGTCATATCAATAGATAACCAGGAGCATCGCAGCTTATCTTCTGGTGCTGCTGGCTTTTTAGAAAAGCCAGTAACGCTTGAAACATTGTCTGAAGCGATGACAAAAGTAAGGGCCGTGATTGATAGAACCACTCAGTCAGTTTTGTTTGTAGAACCGGATGTTGCGCTTAGAAAAAGCTTGTGCGAAATACTTGAAGGTGACAATATAAATATTGTGGAAGTCGCCACCGCCAATGATGCAATGGTAGCAGTGAAAGACACAAAGTTCGACTGCGCAATAATCGATTTAAATCTTGCAGGCGGTGATGGACTGGCACTTGTAAAAGAACTTCAAAAGGTAGCTTGCAACATTTACTTGCCAATGATCATATACAGCAGCACAGAATTGTCACCAGTTCAAAAAAAAGAAATGAAAGAGTTGAACAAGTCTGGAGTAATAAAAGACGTTCATTCTCCCGAGCGATTGTTGAACGAAGCTGGACTGTTTTTACATCGAGTTGAGCGCACTTTGCCTGATACTAAGCGCAAAATTCTCAAAACATTCAGACAGGATGAAAATCCATTTGCCGGAAGCACAATGCTCATCGTGGACGACGACCCGCGCAATATCACAGCACTAAAAAGTGTTTTGCAAAAATACAACATCAATATAGTCACAGCAGAAAATGGACTTGAAGCTGTTCACAAGGTCGAGAACACTCCCGGAATAGATCTTGTGCTAATGGATATCATGATGCCTGAAATGGACGGCTACGAAGCTACTCGCCTTTTAAGAGCAAAAGAAAAATACAAAAAACTTCCCATTATTGCCGTAACAGCTAAAGCAATGAAAGGCGATCGCCAGAAATGCTTGGAAGCAGGCGCTTCGGACTATATTACAAAACCGGTGGACCGTGGACAACTCTTATCCCTACTTAGAGTTTGGCTCTATAAAGCCTGATCCAGAGCGAATTATGTCCGGCCTAATTACAGACGAAAAAATATTTGAACTTCTTCAAAACGTCTATCAAAGGACCGGTTTCGACTATCGAGACTATGCCACCTTATCAATAAAACGCCGCATTCAAGATGCAATGGACATTGAGCGCATTAAATCACTCGACGATATGTCACAGCATATTTTCAAAAGTGATGCTGCAATGAAAAAGTTCATTCTCACTTTGTCTGTGCCCACCACTACTCTTTTTCGCGATCCTGAAGTATACAACTGCATTCGCAACAAAGTGCTTCCAAGACTTTCTAACACTTCTATCAGAATCTGGAGTACTGGCTGCTCATCGGGCGAAGAACCTTATTCTTTATCAATTACAACAAAAGAAGAGGGACTTGCAAAATATACTCGCATTTACGCAACAGACTTAAATGAATCGTCTATAGAAACAGCCAAGAAAGGCATTTTCAAGCTTTCAATTATGCAAGAATACACAAGCAACTATCATTTAGCCGGTGGCGCATTTGACTTTTCAGACTATTACACATCAGGCTATGGCTGGGCCAAATTCCACGACGACATCAAAGAAAATCTTGTTTTTTCACAGCACAACTTAGTGACAGACAGCTCTTTCAACGAGTTCAATCTCATTTTGTGCCGCAACGTGATGATTTATTTCAACAAAGACCTGCAAGATAAAGTGCATGCTTTGCTGTTTCAAAGCCTTGCTCCAGGCGGATATCTTGTGCTCGGCGATAAAGAAAATATTCGCTTTACGCCTTTTGAAAACGCTTACAAAGCGGTTTCGCCCATTTTGAAAATCTATCAGAAAATGGAATAGGACCTAATTTACTTTTTCGCTGAGCGCTAGGCGCTTAGCGCTCAGCGAAAAAGTAAAAAGCAGGGTTCAACTGTAAGTGAGAAAAAGCCGCGCTAATTCTTCTTTTTCTGAATCGTAATTACCTGCACACCATTGCCGGTATCACTAAAATTGTATTTCTCAGAAAGTTTGTATGCCTCAGGACCGTTAAGCACAGTCGAAATAGCTACACATGGCAGCAAATGCCCCATCTTCAATCTGCTCACGTCAAAGACTTCAACGGCATTGCCAAGATTCATATTGCCATGTGGGTGACCAAGCATAAACACAGGCGGGTAAGGATAAATCAAACCGCGCATAAATCCTGAGATGTTAATTAGAAAGTCATTTTTAGCTACATACAAGTCGAGTTTGTCGCAATGCGGTACCACGCGATGCATATTGGTACGAAAAACAATAGTATCAATATCGGCCCGAGCCATCTCGATTTCGTTAAAGTGCCTGGGCAGGTCAGTCGCTTTGTTTTGCAAACAAAAATTATAAACAAGCACATTGCCCATGCTAAGCCCGACCACAGAAATGCGAGCTTTAGGATATTCTTGAAAGAGATCGTAAATGAAATTATTGAAACGCTCTTGAGTCCGCGGACATGCCAGCATCGAGCCAAAATAATTTCCCTTTGGCGTCCCCCAGTCGTAAAACATTACAGGCTTGCCTGCTGCTTCTGCAAGCATAGTGGCTTGTTTAGCCGCTTCTTTAAAATCAACGCAGCATCCATGCAAGAACAGAATAAAGTGTTCGTCTTGAGTTTTTTTGATTTCGGCTCTAAATTGTTCTTTGAAATTGAGCCAACCATCTATCATTTGATGGGTGCAATTCTTTTCTTTAGACACTTCCTTATTATTCAGAGTGCCGTAATGAAGAAGAATCAAGTCTTCTGTATTTTGCTTGTGGAATTTTATACATCCATTTTTACTGGTCGTGAATGTTCTGTCCGTGACGAAATAGACGCTTTGTGCGCGAGCCTCGACACAGTAAAAGAACATTACTAATAGAAGAATAAGTCTCACTTCTATTTGCCGCCTTTAACCGCGCTCTTTTTATTGGTGAATTCTTTGGCAGACATGTGTATTTGTACGTAAACATCAACCAACATTAGGGAGTATTGTTCAAAATCGAGATTGAAACAGACCATCGGTGAGCTGCCAATGCGCTGAAAGTAAGTAGCGACCAGTGGACCACCCTCGGTTTTGCGCCCGTACTGGGTGACTGCCGCTTCAAGACAATAACCTTTGCTTAGCATGTTTATGCCTTTTACAGTGGACGGATATATAGATAATATAGGCAGTCCTTCGTCCACAGCTTTGTCTGTGCTCACATTGGCGTTAAAGCCCACGACCGCAAGCCTGACTGCTGCCTGTTTTCTAATTTTGAGCAAGAGCGCATGCGATTCTTTATTGGAAAACCGAAACGACCTCATGAGCACTTCGGCAGTGGGCAATTGAAGCGCCATTAGCCTGGTTGGGAATTTGGCCACTCTTTTTTTCGGCGCAGCAAAAGCGACATTCTGTCCGCTTGCAAACAGGAAAATCAGAAATACCGCTAAGGCTTTATTTAACAGGGGTAAGCTCATGCACAGCATTATATATGGAATTAAAAAATCAGGACAGTAACTAGTACTGTCCTGATCGTTTCATCAGGTTTGATAGAAAAATAAGGGGTTTTCTATCAATCGATGGTGGCATTATCGCAATTCTAACTACGTGGATTGTTATGTTAAAACCGCATTGATACTGTCGATACCATCTTTCTCCTGATGATGGAGATTCACATTGTTGTTGTCTGTGTTTTGCTCACAGTTTTTGTGTAGCACAAGCAAATTTATCGACGGCATCAGCTTGACATGCGCCCGAATCGCCAGAGCAAGCGCGTGTTATCATTTACAGCACATTTTTACTCAATCCTTTGACAAGGAATTTTTATGCGCGCATTTTTTCATAAAACACTACTTCCCATGCTTCTTTTAATCAGTATGGCCCCTGAGGTATTGGCTGAAAAGCCGGCTAAATACGGCTATGTAGACAAGTCGGGCAAAATGATAATCAAAGCCGAGTGGGATCAGGCGCGCCTTTTCAGAGAAGATAAAGCAGTAGTTCAAAAGGGTGACCACGCATTTTTCATAGACAAGTCTGGCAAAACCGTTTTGGACCCGCACGCGCGCATTGCCGAAGATTTTCATGAGGGCAAAACAGCCGTCATGCAAGGCAACGAGTGGCTATATTTAGATAAAGATGGCAAACAAGTGCTGCCTAAAAAATATCAGCGTGCTTTCGATTTTAACGACGGCGTGGCAATGATTCGCGAAAAAGAAAAATTTGGATTCATCGACCCCAAAGGCACAGTGCTGATTAAGCCGCAATATCATTCAGCCGGCGGATTCTCAGAAGGGCTTGCATGCTTTATGCAGGGCGAACTCTGGGGTTATATCAATACTAAGGGCGAAGTGGTTATAAAGCCCGAATTGAGTGATGCAGGCATTTTCCATGATGGACTTGCTCGTGTAATGAAAAAAGGCAGCGACAAATATGTTTTCATCGACAAGAAAGGCAAAGTGGTGCTCTCACCCAAATTCGAAGACGTTACTGATTTTTCAGAGGGACTTGCCCGCGTCGGCAAGGAAAACCACTGGCAGTTTATCGACAAGACGGGCAAAGTAGTCATCGCCCAAACTTTTAGCGATGCCCAGGACTTTTCAGAAGGTCTAGCTGCTGTAAGCAAGAACGGAAAATGGGGCTTCATAGATAAAGCCGGCAAATGGGTCATCCAACCCCAATTCAAATGGGCCGACAAGTTTTCAGGCGGATTGGCTGCAGTTCAACCGTCGGCTGCAAAATAGCCGTTTTATAGGACTTTCGCCCCCAGATTCGCGACGCCGGGGAACATCTATATATGCTATTTCCCAAAGGGGACAACGGGAGCGCACACTTGAATCGCGTGTCACTAGCTACTGCGCATGGATTTTCTCCGCTATCCAATTTTGGAATAGCGATAAAACTGTTCATAATTTCTTTTAGTCCAGGCTCCTGGCATTCAGCATTTCATGCAGGCAAAGTCTTTCGCAAATATGCCCTCTGGATGGGAGTTTATTCTTTTGCGTTGGTCGGACTTGCGGCCATGTCTATTGGTTGTGCACTTACGCTTGAGAGTGTCACAGAACTCAAATCGTTTCAGGCCGAAAGATTATCTGGAGCCATGATTTCACTAGGTCTCATGCGCGAAATGGGACCGCTCACTGTAAGCCTGGCTTGGTGTGTTCGCGTATCGTCTTTGATATCTGAAGAAGCCAAATATTTTCGCGCCGATTTTGATAGCGATAAAACTTTTGCCCAGAATTATATTCTTCCACGCTATGGCACCACGATGCTTATGGCAACATGCATGGGCGCTTATGGACTGCTCATTGGCTTTGCCACCGCTGTTCTGGTATCACCATTTTTTGGTGTCACTAATATGCTCGACTTTTTAGATTCTGCCCACGACGCGATTAAGTTTAAAGACATTGTTGTTTATTTCATCAAACTAAGTGTCGTAAATCCTACCATCGGATTCTTCATGGGAGTGACAGCCGGGCTGAACGCATACCGCACTGGAAGCCAGCCTGCACCAGAAGCAATTACAATGACGTTTTTATACGGTTACCTCGCAAACTTAATGGTGACGATAGCCGCATTTTACAAAGGAGGAAATCTCCTTGGCTGAAACGAATGAAATAAACAAACCTGAAAAGTACAACATGAGCGAACATAAGCTGCTCGAAAACGCAGTGATAGGAATGTTTGTTTCAGTGGCGATTATTATCTTGGTTTGGAGCTTTTGTTGGTGGCGCAACCTTGAGCCCTGGAACAAACAGCAGATTATAAACGTTGATTTTCCAGAAGTTGCTGGTCTCAGTCAAAATGCTTCGGTCTTAATTGACGGAACACGTATTGGTCGTGTCGATAAAGTTGAGTGGGAAGGAAACAATCGTGTCCTGGTGCAGCTGCGCATCTCTTCTCCCAGGCTGAAAGTCAGAACCGATGCTAAGTTTATGATTTTGACAGATGGTATCGTGGGATCGAAGTATGTTGAAATTGTTATTCCAGACAACAGTGCAGAAGATCTTCCGATTCTTGCCGATGGTGCTCTTGTTAAAGGTGAGATGCCTGCAAGACCAGAGCTAGCTATTCAGAAGTTAAGTATCGGCTTGAGCCATCTTGATCCTGAGCAAATGGTGCAAAATTATCGCGAAGATCGCAAGCGTGTTATTCGCGCAGCGGATCAACTGGCACTTTTGGCCGACAAAGCCATACCAGTAATCGATCATGCGTTGCCTATCGAGCATGAGTTGTTGCCACTAACAAAAGACTTGAATAAATTGACGAACAGACTCGCGCGTCTTTTGGATAATCCAAGAATTAGCCAGGATCTCAAAGATACTGTTAAACAGGCTCAAAATACCATAACATCAGCCAAGCAATTGATTACTCAAATTGATAGCATGGTGCACGATAAAGATATTAAAGAAGAGCTGCGCAACACGTTGAATAAGCTTGAGAAATCAACTGATACCATGTTTGTCACTGTAAGCAAAGTTGAAAAAATAACTGACAATAAAGAGTTGCGAGAAGACGTCAAAGAGATTTTGACTAAAACTAGAACGACTTTAGATAAAGCTGATACGCTGCTTAATAAGCCTATTTTGAACTCTAATATGAAGGCGACAATTACTAATGCTCAAGAAGCAGTTGAAAATATCAATACTGCCACCAAGCAATTGACCACTATTCTGGATAAACGTTTTCCTTTGATTCATATGATGATTGGTCGTCCGGGTCGCATTAAAAAGGATGCGAAGCCTAAAGAAATAGACGTGCGCAAAGAAGTTGAAATTGAGCGCAAGAAGCTTGATCTTGAATCTCCCGTGACTCCCGTGACTCCCGTTTCTCCGGTGGCGCCGCTGACGCCGACTGAGCTTGAGCCGAAGTTAGAGTTGAAGCCTGAGATTAAATCCGAATAGAAGCACTCTTTTAGTTGCCTACAGAGTTAATAAAAGTGCCGGATCTAAGCCAGTCTGGGAGCGGGTTTCGGGGCGTCGCGTAAGAAAAGTAGCCCAAATTTAATACCTGCTGAACAGTTGGGCGTTAAAGCCGCTCCTTGCTGCTTTGAAGAAAAAATCCTGAGCAAAAATCGTCCTTTTTAAAAATCATCTTTTATATAGGTAGAGATTCGAAGTCTTTTGACTACACCCAGCAGCACCCTGAAGTCCACAGACTACACCTTAAGTGGTAAAGCTGTTTAAAAGCTACTGGATTTAATCTAATTTGGTCATTTTGTCGCCTTTAGAGTGCATTTTAATGGAATCACCTCCAAAAATGGATGCTATAAGACAGGCATGAGCAAAACGGAGCGAAATCATCATGGTTAAAGTTAGTCTAGTCAACATTTTAATCGCGGACCACCGCAGACTCGAAGGTATGTTCGAGCGTTGTCTCGACAGCCACACTCGTCGCGACCAAGAAGAACTGGTAGACAAAATCATCAAGACCCTAGCGGTCCACACAATGATTGAAGAAGAACACGTTTTTCCTCTTCTCAAAGAATTGAATAAAGATGATGCTCTTGAAGCATACGAAGAGCACCACGCTATCAAAGTTTTGGTAGATGAATTAATGAATTGCAAATGTGACCACGACACCGTTCGCGCCAAAGTCAAAGTGCTTGGCGAAATCATGGAGCACCATCACGAAGAAGAAGAGAAGAAACTCTTCCCCATGTTGATCGAATCAGATTTTGATCTCTTTGACGTCGGTCGCGAAATGCTCGAACACAAAAATGACCTAGAACGTCACGTTCACATTGCTATAAGCGCTTTGCATGAAGAAATCGCTGCAGGTCCCTGTGCCGCTTCTAGCAAGAGCAAATGCGCATTTGCTGCATAAAGTTTTAAACGGATGAGCCAAGATGAGTCATGAAGGTCTTCGAAAGAGGACCTTTATGATTTGGTGTCGTTTTGCGAAGTCAGTTGATGAACACGTTGATGAGAAAGACCGAGTATTACTCCAGCATCTCGCATACTTACGCCGATATCTTCAGTTAAAACACGAGCAGCATCGGTTGTGACTTTCTGCAATTTTTTTGATTCTGTTTCAACTCGATCTCGCGTATCCAACACAGTCTTAACTAGATTCCTAGCTTTGGTCGGCAAAAAAATATCATCGATTAAATCAGCAGTTAGGGCATCATCCACAAAAAGCTCTAAAGCTTCACGAATTCTCGTGCGAGATTGCTCGATTGTTTTACCTTGAGTGTGGCAACCTGAAACACCTTTGACAGTGGCTACCCACCAACCGTCTTCGTCTCTTTCATATTTCACTGTATAGCTTTTCATTGCCTTAACTCCAAATCTCTTGCTTTCATAACTGTACCTCAAAATCGTCGAGTAGGCTAGACACTTTTTCAGAATCTTATTCCGACTACCTTAGCTGAAAACGAGAGAACATGCCTATTAGACAATTTCGAGAATTAAGCAAGGACTTGTAAAAATGTGTATAATTTGCAAATTCATTAGTGTAGGTTTTGCAGTAAATGCCCGCCACGACAAGTCAAACTTCTCAACTAAAAGCGGATGGCTTCAGCACATTCCCAAATGTTTTCGATACAGATGAGATCGCAAAAATAGAAACTGCAATCGAAAATTACCGACAATCACAATCTGGCAAGTTGCCTGGCTTGAGAAATATTTTCTCGCATTGTCCTGAGATAAAAGCGCTTGCTCAATCGGTCAAATTAATTGATCTGGCGACCGAGATTTTAGGCGAGAAACCAGTTCCCATCAATGCTACGCTATTTGATAAAACTGAAGAATCTAACTGGTATGTAACGTGGCACCAGGATAGATCGATTGTAGTCAAAGATAAAATCGAGACTCCCGGATTTGGTCCTTGGTCTATTAAAGACAAAATGAATTATGTTCAACCGCCATTTCAGATACTAGAAAAAGTGGTGGCATTTCGAATTCACATCGATAATTGCCCAGAACAAAACGGAGCAATCAAATTCGTGAAGGGCTCTCACAAGCACGGATTTATTGATCCCGAACAAATAAATAAATGGCGCGATGGCAAAGAAGTGGTGCTATGCCCAGCGAAAGCGGGCGACATCATTGCAATGCACCCTTTAATTTTGCACGCTTCCTCGCAAGTGTTAGAACCGACAAACAGACGCGTCTTGCACATCGAATACAGCAACGCGAAGCTTCCAAATGGTCTAGAGTGGCTGTTTCCGTAGCCAAGAGCCTTAGCTATGCTAATAGGTGCTAGGATATATCCACTTTAGATACTGGAGGTCCCAATGAGCGACTTAATAGTTATTGCTTACGATGGTATTCATCAAGCCGAAGAGATGAGAATGAAATTGGTGAAGATGCAAAATGAATATCTGATCGATATGGAAGACGCTGTCTGCGCCACTAAAGATGGTGATGGTAAAGTAAAATTGCATCAGGCAATGAACCTCACCGCATTTGGTGCTTTGCAAGGAAGTTTACTTGGTGGCTTAGTCGGAATGTTATTACTCAATCCATTGTTTGGTATGGCAATAGGCGGCGCCGCTGGTGCGCTTTCTGGAGCAACAACAGATTTGGGAATCAATGACGATTTCATGAAAGAATTGGCTGCCACTTTGAAGCCAAACTCATCAGCCCTGTTCATTCTTGTCAGAAAAGTGACTATGGACAAAGTTCTTCCGCAATTGGAAGGTACTGGTGGCAAAATTATCAAAACCTCGCTTCCAAACATGGATGAAGATAAGCTTCAAGCCACGCTAGACAAGCATCGCATGGAATATTCCACTGCACCAACAGTTTAGTCAGATAGCTACAAAGCAAAAACAGTCAGGAAGGTCTTCGAAAGAGGACCTTTTGATTTTGCCGTTTAAATGTATCCCAACGCTTTCATTTTTGCGATATCAACTTCGGTGGCACGTGCATCGGTGCCCATGATGTAGTCTGCAAAAGGAAACACGACATTGAAATTTTTATTTTGATATTGATGGTGAAGATAGTGATGTCTAGCCAAAAATTTGTAAATTGGCCATTTTTTGAATTTTCTATCTTCAGGCTTGTGCATTTCTAAATGTATTTTGTTCCAAATCCAGTGGTGCAAAGTTGCAACAGCCAGAAACGTGATTGCACAAGGAATTGAGAAGATTGCAATAACTAATGCAATCGGCAACATTTTTACTGGTGCTTTATGCACATTCAAACGAATTTCCTTGTCTTCGCCCTCAGGTACAGGCTCGTCAACAAATATTTTGGAATAATGTTGATGATGATCAAGTGCGTGAGACTCGAAAATACGCTGGAAAGATTTCTTGTGTTTGCTAAGCCAATTCCGGCGGTGCATCAGCTGGCTGTGTACCTGGTGCTCAATAAATGACACCAAAATGACTGAAAAAATCACCCATTCGCTGAAATCCACACCGAATTGCATAAAAGGCACTAATTCGGAAGGAAATTGAGATGCAGAAGTTAAGTCTATTCGGGAAAGCAGTATCAGTATCAAGCAAGCGCCTGTAACCATTGCGATACTTCTTGTTAAAACTAGCATTTTATTAGAGTTCCCTTGGAGCCACTTGATTATAGAGGCATCGCTAGAAAATGAAAGGGCCGAAAGATTATTCATTGAGCAGAAAGCGCTCAAATTGGAGTAGTGGAAGACACTCTTAGCTAAAAAATCTTGGTGGATTTATAGAAATTTTGCGCGCCTGTCTTGCGTTGCGACTTTTAAAGTCTAAGTCGATCCTGCGTATATAGGCATTTTCACAATCTTATGAAATAAAGCTTATTAGTGTAAAACTACCGTTAATCAACAAGAACTCGCGCTTCTTCTTGTTCAACGCTTTTAGGCTTGGGGAAGGAGGTATATTCCTTTCCTGTCACTTTTTTGAAAACTACTCTTACATTATTAGTGTCAATAAATGGCAGCCCAGTTTCATTAATAGAAGGCATATTGCCTGACAAATAGCATTTGCGCAAAAGATAGTGCTTATCGCCAAAGAGCTTAATTATATGAATAGCAGCCGTGTTATTTGGGTCTTTTGCCACCTGTATGGCGCAGAAATTTGTAAGCCAGATAGGCATTTGCGCCAGTAATAGGAGTGCAATTCCAGAAAGCAGGCCTGCGATGCGCAGCTTGCCATGCCCTTTTAAAATGGGATAGTACACTGTTAGTAGGTCAAACAGCTTCAATGTAGCAATGAAAGCAAGCACCGCAGAGAATACCATCCAAGCCATTCCCATGATGAGCGCCAACCCTCCTAGAATCATTAATGGAACAGTGGCTATCGCGAAAGGAAGAGCAATTCCAAGCGCCAATCCATTGAGGAAATTAACTGTCTTTGGCTCAATGTCGACTTTCTGAAACAAAAGTCCCGCACAAAAGCCGTTCAATACCGGACCTAGCGCAAGCACCATGATGTGCCATGGAGTCGGAATAAAATCTAAAAGAATATGACTGCATGCATGAGTGGTGGCTTCAAAGGCTATGGTCATCACTGGCACAATTAATGAAAACATCATAAGCGCCACAAATGCAACCGAATCAAACCAGGTAACAGTAACCGCGGCAATCGAATTAGCTCCCGCTTTATTTTTCCAGTTCACCACCATTAGACTTATGAAAAGACAAACTGATACCAACGCATTCAATACGAGATAGGCACCAGAGATGTAAACGCCCCAGCTACTCAAAGAGAAACCTGGGAAAGACGACGAAAGCGATAGTCCGAAAACCACCAGCGATACCGCAAATACTATGAGTACTTTCACTCGTCCCATCCTTCAAACGGCACCATCTCGTTGACTGGCAGTTCTTCCATGTAAGTAGGAATGGCTTCAATAGCAATTTTTGCCGGCAAATACACGTCACCTTGCGGATCATTAAATAAACCAGATACTAACTCTGTCAGTGCCGCCGCAAAAGCATTCGCGATCAAGATCTGGCTTTCATGATGATAATTGATTGCAAATACTTTTGAATAGCTCTGAAGTAGATCATCAGTTGGCTCGTCTTTTATATATTCTCGACCTGGCGCCTGAACCTGTTTGAAGAGCAGCTTTTGAACGAAATTAGGTTTTGGTGGGTTTCGAACTTCCTTCAATTCTTCAGCATATTCGAATTCCGAAAAAGCACACTCGAACCCGGTCAAGTAACTCTTGCCGCGAGCCTCAGTAGGCCCTGAATTCAACAATTTAATTCTTACAGGCAGATAGCCATCGTGAGTTTCATATTCCGATTGATAATCTGGATGAACCTCGCATTCCAAGCCGAGTTCAACCAGTCGTCTAGTAACCTGCTGGATCCAGTCAGAAGGCACACCATCTAGATAAACGTTCAAATCGATGCTCATTCTTTCATCGAACTCCCTTCAACATCGCCAAAATTTTCTGAGCTTCATCGTATCGATTGCTCCTATTTAACAAACTTGCGTAGCTTTCTACTGTTATTTTCAAATCGTCATCATTAGATATTGGATTTTGATTGAAAATCTTCAACGCTTTTTTAAAACATTGCTCTGCAAACGGCACATCACTACTTAAAGCCGCAGCGCGCCCTGCATCCATATAAGTGCTTCCGAGAATTCGGCTACTGGCAGGGAGATTTTTCTCTCTTATATCTAAAGCTGATTTAAATAACTTGACCGCCTCTTTAGCATCTCCTTGATTGATCAATTTCCATCCAGTTTGTGCCAGCTTTTCCGCTAGCTCCAAACATTTATGCACATCGTAGCTGTGTTTCACTGAAGCGTATAACTCTTTGGTTTGCATAGCAACTGGATTCGATGCATTCACTCTAAACTTAAAAAGATCATCGTAAAGGGGCGTGATACGAGCGTAAGCGAGAATAAGTTCTGCCGTTTTCTTATCTTTCAAAACTTCTATTTGTTTCAAAGCCATCGAATAAAGAGCAAGTGCAGACTTCGCGTCATTATGATTAAAGTAGTATCGAGTGATCTGTTCTACTCCCGGTTTTTTCAAGTTACCAAATCCTTCAAAAAAGAATTTATTTTGGAAATTTGCTGCCTCCGCATTCCATCCGCGCTTCTTTAAAATCTCAAATACCTTTGAAAAGTCAGAACAGTTGAGTACAAAATATTCTCCACTGAACTTACTTTTAAAGCTTTCTGGCAGTGTTTTCAATAATAAAACCTGCTTATCCGCCTCAAGAGAAACCTGAGGCATTTCCTCGATCCAACAACCTGCAATGACGCTTAAATCCTCAACATTTCCAGCGTCCCGACAGAGCGATGTAGCTCCACTCAACATCAATTCTTTGCCTCTCTTAAAAGCAACTGCTTGGATTTCGGAAAAATATCGATCAGGATTTTTCTGAATCAAGTATTCAAGCCCCTCTTTGGAAGCATCTTTTCGCAATTGCTGCGGATAAAATATCAAATGTTTTCGGAAATTTGATACGACTTGATTCTTAAACTTAATTGCTTCTTCTTTGTGTCCTAGAATTAGGTGCAACAACCCAAGCCGAAGAGCGATTTCCGGATCCTTTGAGGACTCACCTAACTTCTGTGCATCAGTGGCTTTAGCAACATATACAGAAATTTTTTCCGAATGATTTTGCGAATAACCATTTAAGACTATTGTTTTATCAACTATTCCAATTAACTGCTCTAAATAACTTGGATCCTCTTTAGGCTGGATTTTCAGTTCTTTCAGCAAATAACAAATGGCGATAACATCATAATATTCACCACGAACTTTTGGCTCTAATTCATCCAAAACAGCTTCTAGGAATTCGTGACACTCCCCGTATTTTCTCTTCTGAAAATAATACTCAGCATAGTGTTCAACCTGCTCTTCAACCGAATCGTCTTTGGATTTTTTGAGTTGTTTTATATGTTCTATGCAACTTTCCACTGATCCAGGGGATCTCGATCCCCACCCAAATTCTGCTCGACTATATCTAAATCCGCTACTCAATCCGCCACTGTAGGAGCGCGGAATTAGTTGATCAATACCCTTTTTCAAAACCTCTCTGTGTCCCGGATAATCATGACACGAGGACTCTTCAGCCAAAAGTGATTGAGGCAGTAACAACGAAAAAGTTATGCCAGCAGAGAACGATAACGTTGACGATAAAAATTTAGTCTTCATTGCAGCTGCTCATTTTATGTAGTTTTCTCCGTGCTTCAATTTGATTTGTTCACGGGTCGCTGGCAAAGGATCGCATTTACCCGCCATTGCTCCTCCAGCATATCTGCTATTTCTACCTGGTGGTTTGCGTTTGACAAAATCATCGTCCGGCAAACTCAAATCCTTGGTTACCGGCACTTCATCTATTGGTGGAAAATCTCCTACAGACCGACCAAGTTTTTTTAGTTTAAGACTTGGTGGCACTACAACTTTTCCAAATCCTGCAAGCTCGGGAAATGACCTTAAGTCTTCTGTAAGAGATTTCATTTGCGATTGTAGTTTCTCTTTCAATACCGA
This sequence comes from Candidatus Melainabacteria bacterium, assembly GCA_016699165.1. Classification (GTDB taxonomy): domain Bacteria; phylum Cyanobacteriota; class Vampirovibrionia; order Obscuribacterales; family Obscuribacteraceae; genus Aved-18. The sequence continues at coordinate 516,441 of CP064963.1, forward strand.
ATCTTTTCGAACTTCAGGATCGCACAATCGAGTAAAAAGCAGTTTGCGAGCTTCGGTAAGTTTCTGATACAACTCAGTTTGATCGGTTGAACTATTTACTTGTTTTGGACCATCAAATTCATATTTTTTGCAAATCTCATTTGCATAAGCACTAAATTCTTCGGCGGTTAAACTTTTAACTACCGGCTTCTCAGCTGCAACTGTCGAGGCTTCATAAACACTAGAAGAAGAATCAGGCTGCACTTCCTGAGCCGAAGCTTCCACAGGAACTAGCGTTACTAAAAATAGCAAACAAGAAATTTCAATTGATCTGTTTCTTATTTGCATTAGGTGTTCTTCTGAGGGCGAGCATACTCAGCTAAATCAACATCGTATCCCGATTGAAGATTCTTCCAAAATTCAACTGAAATATTGAATGCTTTACTAAGTCGAATTGCAGTATCAGCAGTAATGCCAAGCTTGCCATTAATTATAGACGTCACCCGAGTTCGAGGAATTCCCATACGGAAAGCAAGTTTGATCGTACTCAATGAAAGCGGCTCCATAAACTCAGACCGGAGAATTTCGCCATGATGAATAGGTTGAAGCTTTACTACTTTGCTGTTTCTCATTTTTAAAATTCCTGACATCCATCACTACATTTTAATGCAAATCGGTCCATAAGGATTGCGCTATATCCATACACAGCGCATTTAATCTATGAGGTAAAAACATGCGGTATCAGGCCCTTGCACTCGACTATGACGGCACCCTCGCTCACGGGGGCAAGGTGGCTCCAGAATATGTCGAAGCGCTCAAAAAGGTCAAAGCATCCGGGCGCAAACTTTTACTTGTGACAGGGCGAATTCTGGACGATTTGAAGACGGTTTTTCCAGAACACGAGCTTTTCGACCGAATCGTGGCTGAAAACGGCGGTTTAATGTACACGCCCGAAACTAAAGAAGAGGAAATCCTTGGTGAGGTGCCGCCGCCCGAATTTTATGAATGTCTAAAGAACGCAGGCGTCAGCAATTTGACCGCGGGGCGCTGTATTGTCGCCACGTGGGAACCGCATGAAGCAACCGTGCTTGAAACTATTAGAAGTATGGGGCTGGCTTTAGAAATTATATTCAACAAAGGCGCGGTCATGGTTTTGCCATCTGGCATAAACAAAGCGTCTGGATTGCTTGCAGCACTCGAAGATTTAAAATTATCACCGCACGGCGTTGTCTCATGTGGCGATGCTGAAAATGACCATTCTTTTCTCGCCGCCTCAGAATGTGCTGTAGCGATGGAAAATGCAATTGATTCTTTAAAAGAACGTGCCGATTTTGTCACCAAAAAAGATCACGGAGCTGGCGTGTGTGAAGTGATAGACATGCTTGTAGAGTCAGATCTCAAAGAGATTGAGCCTAAACTGAAACGTCATCATCTTATAATTGGACAAACGCCAGACGGCAAAGATATTGAGATTCCGCCATATTCTCATTCTATTTTGGTTTGCGGTCCTTCAGGCTCTGGCAAATCGACTACAGTAAAGTCTCTTCTGGAGCGCTTTGTCGAGTCTAAATATCAGTACGCTTTAATCGACCCAGAAGGTGATTACGAGCAACAAAGTAATGCGCTTGTGCTTGGAAATCCTGAGCGAGCAACACCAATAGACGAATTCATGCACGCCATGGAAAGCCCAGCCAACAACGTTGTTGTAAACTTGCTTGGAGTGCCTCTTGCCGACCGTCCCACATACTGTTCGCAAGTGTTGCCTGCAATTAGAAAATTGCGTTCCACTTATGGACGCCCGCACTGGACCATAATTGACGAAGTACACCATTTAATGCCGACTGAGTGGGAGCGTAATTCAGAACTTGCCAAAGCTATTTTGCACGGACTGGTACTGGTGACGGTGCACCCAGATCAGGTGGCAAATTCCGTCATGAAGGAGATGGATGTGGTAATTGTGATAGGCGATGATCCACAAAAAACTTTCCAACATGTAGTGAAAGCAACTGGCGATAAAATGCCAAAAGTAAACACTTACCATAAAGATTCAGCCAACTCGCTCATTTGGTTTAGAAACAAAGGCGAAGATCCAATTGCATGCAAAATTATTGCGCCAACAGAAGAGCACCACAGACACATTCGCAAATATGCAGAGGGCGATCTAGGAGAAGAAAGAAGCTTCTACTTCAAAGGACCTGATGGCAAGCTCAATTTGAAGGCGCAGAATCTAGTTATATTTTCGCAGTTGTCTGAGGGCGTTGACGACGAGACCTGGAGTTTCCACTTGCACAAAAACGAGTATTCAAAATGGTTTGGCACTTATGTTAAAGACGATACGCTTGCAGAAATTGCGCGCAAAGTAGAGAATGACAAATCGCTTAAGTCAAAAGAATCTCGCAAAAAGATTCAGCAAGCTATCGAAGAGCGTTATAGCGCCCCAGTCTAGACTGACTAGATTTAATTAGACACTTTCGATTGTGTCATTGCTTCTTTGGCGCGCGCGAAGCCAGACTCGACTTCGGTGAATAATTTATAGACTGGTGCCCATTGATCTTGAAAAGCAGTTTTCTCAATTGCCGCACACAGACGATGCAATAGAGTCGCACCAACAGAGCCGCTTGCGCCTTTTAATTCGTGTGCCACTTTTATAACACGCTCTTTATCGCGATTAGATACTGCGATGCGAAGCGCCTCAACTAAACCTTCGGAAGATTCGACATAAGTTAGCAACACATCTTGTGCATCTGCTTCAGTAAGTGATTCGCGCAATACAGCTGGATCGAAATCGGGACCAGTTATAGGTGCCCCTACAGGCGGTGTGGTGATGTCTTGTCTGTCACCGGGGAATCGCATTTCCTGGCGCGTCATGCGTGACTCTTCTTTTTGTGCAAACTCAAGCTCCTCGTCTAGTTCGCTTACTGACCAGAAGTCCATTTTTTCTCGAAGCTTCTCTATAATAAGAGGCTTGCTTAAATAGTCGTCCATGCCAACTTCAAGACAACGCTCGCGATCGCCAGCCATAGCTTGTGCGGTAAGCCCAATGATAGGAATGCGTTTGCCGCTTAATGCCTCAGCTTGACGGATTTTGGAAACTGCTTCAAAGCCGTCCATTTTCGGCATCTGACAGTCCATTAAAACAACAACGTAATTTCCAAGCAACGCTTCTTCTACTGCAGCTTTTCCAGTGCCGACTATAAAAGCTTCATAACCAAGTTCTTTTAGTTGCAAAACAGTCACTTTCTGATTTACTAAATTGTCTTCGGCAACGAGCACCAAACCACGGCTTTCACCATCCATGGTGTCGGGCAATGGCTTATATGTGGGTCGAATTTCGTATTCTTCTTCGATTTGTGGCTCGACAGTTTTCTTCAAATCTATTTTATGATCACCGCGCAAAACGCCAGAAATGCACTCAAGCAAATTATTGCGTTTCACTGGCTTGGTAAGATAGGCAGAAAAACCGCTTTGCACAGCCAATTCCCCCAGTCCCTTTTTATCATGTGCAGTGAGCAAAATAAGTTTGGTCGTGCTCAAATTTTCATCGTCTTTTATGCGCTTAGCAAGAGTTAGTCCATCTAAGTCAGACAAAACAAAATCTATAATGACAAGATCATATTTCTCGTCGCTCTGGGCTTTGGCTTTAAGCATTTTGAGCGCTTCTTTGGCATTATTTGCGGTGTCGCATTGCACGTCGCAATAAGTAAGATAAGACTTCAAAATGCGACATGAAGAATCGAGATCGTCGACTACAAGAATTCGACCTTTACCTTCTACATCGAAGCAAGCAAGCTCTTTTTCTTTGGAGGTACTTACCGATAAGGGCAAATCAAATGAGAAGGTCGAACCCATTCCGTATTTACTTTCGACTTGTATTGTTCCGCCCATAAGTTCGACCAGACGTTTAGAAATTGAAAGTCCCAGACCTGTACCGCCGAATTGACGGTCCAGACCGCCTTCCACCTGGGTGAACGGCTGGAAGAGTCGGCCGATCATATCTGGTTTGATACCAATACCAGTGTCTTTAACTAAGAATCGCAGTTTGAGCGAGTCATCGTCCTTGGTGCCTGAGATTGCTTCGACCCAAATTTCAATTTCGCCATGAGGAGTGAATTTGAGCGCATTACCAAGTAAATTAATCAAAATCTGACGCAATCGAAGTGTGTCGCCAAAGAAAAATCTAGGCAAATCAGAAGACACATAAGTCATGAGCGAAATGCCCTTCTTCTGCGCGTCTTTGGCAAAAAGGCTGGCAGCGCCTTCGACTAAATTCAATAATTCGAACTCGACAATTTCTAAGTTTAATTTGCCGGCTTCAATTTTAGATAAATCGAGAATGTCATTGAGAATAGTGAGCAATGCTTGCGATGACTCAAAAATAATGCTTGCATATTCGCTTTGTTCTTTGTCCAGGTCAGAGCGCAGTAAAAGCTCGGACATGCCGATAATAGCGCTCATTGGAGTACGAATTTCGTGCGACATGTTGGCTAAAAATTCGCTTTTATGTCTATTTGATTGAATCAGTTCGCTTGATTGAAAAGCAAGTAATTCAGACTGTTCTTTTAATTGCTGCGACTGTCTAAATAAGTCGGCAAAAACGCTCACTTTGGATTTGAGAATCTCAGGCTCAAAGGGCTTAAAGATGTAGTCGACCGCACCAAGCGAATAACCCTGGTATGTATCCATTTCGTCTTTGGCTCTTGCAGTCAAGAAAATAATGGGCGTGTGTTTGGTGCGCGGACGCGAGCGAATAAGTTTGGCTGTTTCAAACCCATCCAACTCAGGCATATGAACATCGAGCAAAATTACTGCCGCATCGTTATCGAGCAGCCAGCGCAATGCTTCATCGCCTGAATTGGCACGAATTAGATTTTGTTTTAGAGAATCAAGAGCAACTTCCACAGCAGCCAGGTTCTCCGGCTGGTCATCCACCATAAGAATGTTGATCTTGCTGTCCATTTAACCTAATCTCGCTTCCTTCTCATGCTTCCTTTTATTGTTTATAGAGCCAGACTCGAAGCAGTGATACTAGCTGATCTGAGTCTATCGGTTTGGCGATATATTCTGAAGCGCCAGCTTCAAGACATTTATCACGGTCACCCTTCATCGCTTTGGCTGTGAGTGCAATTATAGGCATATTGGCAAACTTTTCCATCTGCCTGATTTGCTGCATTGCCTCATAACCATCCATTTCAGGCATCATGATATCCATCAGGATTACTTCAACACCCTCTGTATTCTTGAGCTTCTCAATTCCAACCTTGCCGTTTTCAGCGTGAATCACATCCATATGCTGGGCTTCAAGAATGCTTGCAAGAGCGAAGATGTTTCTCACATCGTCATCTATTACTAGCACTTTTCTGCCAGCAAGAAGTGGATCGAACTCACTTGCTTTTTCTAGCAACTCTTTGGCCGGTTGTGGCAAGCGCTCCGCTGAGCGGTGCAAGAAGAGTGTGGTTTCTGCCACCAGTCGCTCTGGCGAGCAGACATCAGTCACAATCACAGAATCACGCGCGTATGCGTTGAGCAGCTTCTCTTCGTCGGCGTCTGGTTGTTGATTGGAATAGACGATAATTGGAATGTCTCTCATCGTCGCATCCAGTTTCATTTTCTGAATTAAATCAGTGCCTTTCATGTCACTGATATTCATATCAAGTACTGCACAATCGAATTTGCCATTGCGCAAAGCTTCAAGAGCCGCTTCACCATTTTCGACTAGAGTGGTCTGAACATCACCGTTTCCGATGAATTCGACCATGTTCTTGCCTTGTTCTAAATCGGTCTCAACGATGAGCAAATGCTTCATAGGCTTATCGATAAATTCTTTGATATCAACAATTGAAGTGTTGATTTGCTCTTTTGAAACTGGCTTTTCCAGATACTCGATAGCACCCTGTCTTAGACCACGCCATCTTTGCGATTCGATAGACACGACCTGGACTGGAATATGTTTAGTCTTATTGTCGTGCTTGAGTCTGTCTAAGACGCTCCATCCATCAATGTCAGGCAGGTTAAGATCCAGAGAGATTAAATCTGGCAGGAAGCGTTTCGCCATTGCCAGTCCTACTTCGCCTCTAGTGGCAATTAGTCCCTTTAATTGGCGATCGCGCGCGACATCTAACATGACGCTTGCAAAATGTATGTCGTCTTCGATGATCAAAATTACTCGATCACCTGGTTTGACATTTTCGCGATCGTCCTTAATTCGAGGCTCGATAAGCATCGACGATTCCTGATTGGAACCGACCAGACTATCTGTATGACCGGCAGTCAAACTCAGCTCGCCTGTTGTAGGCTTGAAGCTGTGCTGCACCATGTCGTCCATGTGGCTGCGATAACGATCTGAGAATGTGCCTGCTTGAGCTTTGTTATAGCGCTCAGGCAGGTACAAGATGAATGTACTTCCTTTTTCAGGGGCACTAATAAGCTTAATCTCGCCACCAAGAGCTTCGGCTAGTTCTCTACTGATAGCTAGACCCAATCCCGTTCCGCCGTAGCGCCTCGACGTGGTGCCGTCTGCTTGCTGGAATGCTTCGAAGATAATTTTCTGACTTTCTTGTGGAATACCAATTCCGGTATCAGTTACTGTAAAGGACAGAACATTTTCCGAGTGATTCAGAATCTTATGATCGCTGCTCCAGCCATCAGTGGCTACATTTATATCGAGAGTGATAGAGCCATGTTCAGTGAACTTGAATGCGTTTGATAACAAGTTTTTGAGCACTTGCTCTAAACGTTTCAAGTCTGTGTGTATGACGTTTGGTAGGTCTTCTGATTGAATAATCTTGAAATCCAACTGTTTCGATTCGGCAACTTGTCTGAAACTGCGCTCGATGTCGTCGTGGATGTCGAGGAAAGTAGCGTCCGAAAGTTCGAGCGTCATCTTTCCAGATTCAATTTTGGACAAGTCGAGGATGTCGTTGATTAAGTTCAATAAGTCCACACCAGCTGCGTGCACCATGGTGGCATACTCGACTTCTTTGTGGTCGAGGTTTTTGTGCGGGTTGGATGCAAGCGACTTGGACAAGATGAGGAGCGAATTGAGCGGTGTGCGCAATTCGTGCGACATGTTGGCAAGGAATTCTGACTTGTACTTAGATGTAAGTTCAAGCTGCAAGGCTTTTTCTTCCAGGTTGAATCTTGCTTGCTCGATTTCTTTGTTCTTCTTCTCGACCTCTTTGTTTTGCAAAGCGAGTTGTCTTGCCTTCTCTTCCAGAGCGTCGTTTGTTTTCTGCAAGTGTTCTTGCTGTTCTTGCAAAAGTTTTTCTGATTCTTGCAGAGTCTTTGCTTGCATTTCGAGCTGCTTGTTTGTGGCAGTCAATTCTTCCTGCTGGCTTTGCAGTTCCATAGCCAGTTTTTGGGATTGTTTTAGCAGGTTCTCAGTTCTCATGTTAGCTTCAATGGTATTTATTACGATACCGATCGATTCCATCAATTGATCCAAGAAGGCTAAGTGCGTTTCGCTGAACGTATGGAACGAAGCAAGCTCGATAACCGCTTTTACTTCAGTTTCAAACAATACAGGCAGAACTATTATATTGAGCGGCGTTCCTTCACCAAGACCTGACGACACTTTAATATAATCAGTCGGGACATTAGTTACCCAGATGCGTTTTTTCTCTAAAGCGCACTGTCCGACCAAACCTTCGCGCAACCTAAACTTGGTGCTCAAATGCTTGCGCTCTTCGTATGCGTAACTTCCAAGCAGTGTAAATTGAATGACACCATCTTCGTTTATTTCGCCGTTATAGAACACACCGTGCTGGGCGTTCACTAGTGGTGCCAATTCGGATAGCACCAACTGCGCCACCGTGAGCAAATCGCGCTGACCTTGTAGCATACGCGTGAATCTGGCTAAGTTGGTCTTGAGCCAGTCTTGCTCAGTGTTTTTAAGAGTCGTGTCTTTGAGGTTTCGAATCATCTCGTTGATATTATCTTTGAGTGACGCGACTTCTCCTTGCGCTTCCACTGCAATGGATCTAGTCAAGTCGCCTTTTGTAACGGCTGTTGCTACTTCGGCAATCGCTCTAACTTGTGTGGTTAAGTTGGCAGCAAGCTGGTTTACGTTGTCGGTCAAATCTTTCCAGGTGCCTGCAGCACCAGGCACTTTCGCCTGACCTCCCAGTTTTCCTTCTACCCCTACTTCGCGAGCAACCGTTGTTACCTGGTCAGCAAATGTAGCAAGAGTGTCGATCATCTCGTTGATGGTATCGGCAAGAGCAGCAATTTCACCTTTAGCAGCAAGAACCAGTTTTCGCTTCAAGTCACCGTTTGCAACGGCGGTTACAACCGCGGCTATACCGCGTACTTGCTCGGTCAAGTTACCCGCCATGTAGTTAACGTTATTGGTCAAATCTTCCCAGGTACCAGACACACCTTTCACTTCGGCTTGTCCACCTAGTTTTCCTTCCGTTCCTACCTCACGCGCTACGCGCGTAACTTCAGAAGCAAATGATGAGAGCTGATCAACCATCGTGTTGATAGTGTTTTTAAGCTCAGAAATTTCGCCTTTTACATCTACTGTGATTTTCTTAGACAGGTCACCTTTTGCAACAGCTGTAGTCACGTCTGCGATGTTTCGCACCTGGTCTGTAAGGTTAGACGCCATCGAATTAACGTTATCGGTTAAGTCTTTCCAGGTACCAGATACACCTCGCACAATCGCTTGTCCACCAAGCTTCCCTTCCGTTCCTACCTCACGAGCTACACGCGTAACCTCTGCGGCAAATGACGAGAGCTGGTCAACCATCGTGTTGATAGTTTCTTTCAGTTCTAGAATTTCTCCACGCACGTCAACTGTGATGTGCTTAGACAAGTCACCATTTGCTACAGCTGTCGTTACCTCGGCAATGTTTCTAACTTGTGCCGTTAAGTTTGACGCCATCGAATTTACGTTGTCGGTCAAGTCTTTCCAGGTACCGGACACACCTTTTACTTGCGCCTGTCCACCCAGTTTTCCTTCCGTTCCAACTTCACGTGCAACACGCGTTACCTCCGAGGCAAATGACGAGAGCTGGTCAACCATCGTGTTAATGGTGTTTTTAAGTTCTAAGATTTCACCTTTCACATCCACAGTGATTTTCTTAGACAAGTCACCGTTTGCCACAGCCGTTGTAACGTCTGCGATGTTTCTAACTTGCGACGTCAAGTTTGACGCCATGTAGTTTACAGAGTCGGTCAAATCTTTCCAGGTACCTGCCACACCGCGAACGTCGGCTTGTCCGCCCAGCCTGCCCTCTGTTCCTACCTCTCTTGCAACACGCGTTACCTCTGCTGCAAATGACGATAGCTGGTCAACCATCGTGTTGATGGTGTTTTTAAGTTCCGAAATTTCGCCTTTTACATCTACTGTAATTTTCTTAGACAAGTCACCTTTTGCTACAGCGGTTGTAACTTCGTCGATGTTTCGCACCTGATTCGTCAAGTTGGACGCCATCGAGTTTACGTTATCGGTCAAATCTTTCCAGGTACCAGAAACACCAGACACCTCGGCTTGTCCACCAAGCCTGCCTTCGGTTCCTACCTCTCTTGCCACACGCGTAACTTCTGCGGCGAATGACGAAAGCTGGTCAACCATCGTGTTTACTGTGTTTTTAAGTTCTAGAATTTCACCTTTTACGTCTACTGTAATCTTCTTAGACAAGTCACCTTTCGCCACAGCTGTTGTAACTTCGGCGATGTTTCGAACCTGGGCTGTTAAGTTGCCCGCCATGTAGTTTACAGAATCGGTTAAATCCTTCCAGGTACCAGACACACCTTTTACTTGCGCCTGTCCACCCAGTTTTCCTTCGGTTCCAACTTCACGTGCCACACGAGTTACCTCGTCTGCAAACGAGGAGAGCTGGTCAACCATGGTGTTGATTGTATTTTTCAGTTCGAGAATTTCGCCCTTAACGTCAACTGTAATTTTCTTACCAAGGTCACCGTTTGCCACAGCCGTGGTCACATCTGCGATGTTTCGCACTTGAGCAGTCAAGTTACCTGCCATGTAATTTACAGAGTCGGTCAAATCCTTCCAGGTACCAGACACACCTTTTACTTGCGCCTGTCCGCCTAGTTTTCCTTCTGTTCCTACCTCTCTAGCAACACGCGTTACCTCTGAGGCAAAGGATGAAAGCTGGTCCACCATCGTGTTGATTGTGTTTTTCAATTCTAAGATTTCGCCTTTTACATCCACTGTAATTTTGCGAGATAAGTCGCCGTTTGCCACAGCCGTCGTCACGTTAGCGATGTTTCTTACTTGCGCAGTTAAGTTGCCTGCCATGTAATTTACAGAGTCTGTCAAATCTTTCCAGGTACCAGCAACACCCTTAACTCGTGCTTGTCCGCCTAGTTTTCCTTCAGTTCCAACTTCGCGAGCTACACGCGTTACCTCTGAGGCGAATGAACCTAATTGGTCCACCATCGTATTAATAGTATTCTTCAGCTCTAAGATTTCGCCTTTAACATCAACTGTGATTTTCTTAGACAAGTCACCGTTTGCCACAGCCGTTGTCACATCTGCGATGTTTCGCACCTGGTTGGTCAAGTTAGACGCCATTGAGTTTACGTTGTCGGTCAAATCTTTCCAGGTACCCGAAACCCCTTTCACAAGCGCCTGACCACCTAGTTTTCCTTCTGTTCCTACTTCTCTTGCTACGCGTGTTACCTCTGATGCAAACGATCCTAATTGGTCCACCATCGTATTAATTGTGTTTTTAAGTTCTAGAATTTCACCTTTTACGTCTACTGTAATTTTCTTAGACAAGTCACCTTTAGCAACAGCAGTTGTCACCTCAGCGATGTTTCTCACTTGGGCAGTTAAGTTGCCTGCCATGTAGTTAACTGAATCGGTTAAATCTTTCCAGGTACCAGACACCCCTTTTACAAGAGCCTGACCGCCTAGTTTTCCTTCGGTTCCTACCTCTCTTGCCACACGCGTAACTTCGGAAGCGAAGGAGCCAAGCTGGTCAACCATCGTGTTAATTGTTTTGGCAAGACGCAAAAACTCACCCTTAAGAGGTGAGCCTTCTACTTCCAGAGCCATTCGCTGGGTCAAGTCCCCGCGGGCAACAGCACCAATTACGCGCCCCACTTCAGCAGTTGGTCTTACAAGGTCACTAACCAGTTCGTTCACAGATGTGATGGACTTAGCCCAGGAACCGGAAGCATCACCCATCGTAGCGCGCTGAGCAATCTTTCCTTCTTTACCTACAGATTGCGAAATCCGAGCAAATTCATTGGTAAGCCGCTCGTTTAGCTCGATTACATCGTTGAATGCACGAGCCAATTCGCCGTTGACGCCAGTTTGATCAAGCGGCAATCTGTGCGTAAAATCGCCTTTTCGCATCAGCCTGAGCGCTTTTAAAAGTTGCTGAGCATCGACTGGTTCTGCGGTCTTAGATGATTTGCTAGAGTCGGCACCCTTGCGAGTTTTTGCTGCCGTTGTCATTGTTTGCCTCACTTGTGGTCGTCCTGATTAAACTAGTAAGTTGTAAGTGATTTCACGGTCAATTTGCTGCTTAGTAGCACACAGCGAGCCTAGCGATGCCGCCCAAAGATATGGTGTGGCAAGGCTCTATCTGCTATCTATATCCGTCGCATTTTGACAATGGAAACGCTCAAGCTCTAGATATAACCTTAATTATTATCATAGTGGCAAGCCCTTTTAGCGCTTGGAAAATTCGATTTTTTCAATAATCAGATATTGCATTATGCGTCTTTGGGTGAAACCACAGGCGGTGTAACTTCTGATAGCGCCAGTATTTTTGGCAAGCACATGCAAGAATGGAATTTCACCGCGCGCCTCAATAGCCAAGGAAACTTTGTGCACCAATTCTCTAGCATAGCCTTTGCCTTGAAAATCTGGATGAGTACACACTCCTGACACCTCCGTCAGAATAACGCTTTCATTTTGCATCGACATTCTTTGACCTGCCATTGCCACCAGCTGTTCACCGCGTTTGATACCATAGAAATTTCCAAACTCGATAGTACGACTGGTGAATGGACCCGGTTTAGTGAGGTCAACTAAAGCTTGCATTTGCTCTATGTCTTGGTTTTGAAGTTCAACAATTGGATCTGTAATTTTTGATTGAAAAAATTCAGGTGGATTTTTTCTGATCATTTGTGCAGTATCAAATTGCATAACTATTTTTAGATCATCTGGCAATTCCGGTACCTGGGACACACAAATACCCAGTCTGCGCCCATCTTCAAGCATAGACGATAATGTTTGAGCGCATTCTTTATCAAGTTTTTTTAGTCCCGCCATTGGCAACATATCACGCGGATAAACTCGGACCGAATTGTCTGGGTCACTCAAAGCTAGATTCAAATGTCTTGTGTTTAGCGCATTCCAGATTGGATTATCCAGAATTTCAAAAGTTGACTTACTATCCATTAAATCCTAAAACTGATGCGAGTTCTTCATCTTTTTTGGCTTTATCCATTTGGTTAAGACCCGCGTATGCTTTACTGCGCAAGTAATAAACTTGTGCGTTCTGGTCGTCTAGTTTAATTGCCTGGGTGAGCGTCTCAAGCGCATTTTCATATTCATGACTGCCAATATAAGCAAGTCCAGATGCAATTGCAGCACCACTATATTTTGGCGCTAATTTCATCGCAGCTTTGGCTGCTACTTGCGCTTCGCCAAACTGTCCCATCATCGAATAAGCATTTGCCATACCCACAAGAGGCATGTGATCTAGCGACTCTAATTGCGACAGCGTTTTGAAATCTTGCAATGCAAGCTCGCCATTTTCTGTGCTTAAAGCAAGAGTAGCGCGAGCATAAAGTGCGTCTTTGAATTTGGGATCTTGCAAAAGACATTGATTAAGCAATTCGATTGCATGCTCATAATCACGCTCTTTTATCAAGTTGCCAGCCAGTTCGAGCAATGATTTTGCTTCGGTCAAATCTTCTATAACAATCAGGTTTTCAGATTTGGTGGCATCTAGTTCAGCTTGTGTAGCCTTGCGAAACTTGATTGTTTTTTCGTCCATTTGCATGGTGTCATCAGGCTTTACCCCAATTTCGTTTTGACCTAAATAATCAAAAACGTTTTCCATGGTTGAAATTGTGTCATCTTTTTCATAAGCACCAAAATCGCTGAAACCATAAAAGTCATTTCCAGTACTGGCTAAAAAGATTTTTCCATCGATACTTATTTTGTTGATACCGGTATAGATATCAAACCACTTGAATTTGGTAAAAATACCCTCTTCTAATACGCTTACAAGCGACAATGGCATTGAAGTCCGCCCGTCTGGATTGAGCATGGCTGTAGCACCCTGTTCTTTTAGCGCAAAAGCAGTGAAAGTCAAAAGCATCATTTGTAGAATGGGCGGTGCCTGACCAGACTTAAATGTAATTTGTCTGGCATTGTCGAAAGTCGAATCCAGTTTCATCATCTCATCGTTATATAGAGATTGTTTGCACAAATCGGCAATGACTGCCTCTGACAAATTTTCAGGCTCACTAAGCTCTAGAATCTGCCCGCCGATATCTATAGTAGTAGTGCTGTCTTGGTCTGTTGTGACCTTTACATAGCGGATACTTTTATTTTTATGCAAATTACTAAGATCTTGCTCAAGCTTCAAAGCATCAATTGACTCGGCATTTTTAAAAAGCAAATATAGGCGTGCTTGAGCTTGTGTCTTAACTGAATTCATCTTTAACTCCTCTGGTGCAAGCATTATAATCTAACGTCGGATTAATCCGTTCATACGTGTTTCCACCATCGTCAATCCCAGCACCTTTGGCTACGATGAAACTACAGACAAACGGGAGAAGTGTCCATGGCTAACATGCAGCCCAATTCGAATGACTCTCATCCAGAGAGGAATTTCGGAGTTTCTATCAAGCGGAGATCTGATGACTTCCAGGCAATGCCGTGGGCGACACAGCATGTAAGCTTTTCCAAGGTTGGACTGACGGGCGTGGCCCTCAATCGACTGCTTGAACTGGTGAATAAATTTTCAACTACCTTTTCGCATCAAGAGCGCGATCGCATGGTGCTACAGAAGGCTTTGGAGACTGTGCTCGACCGGCGAAAAAGTGTCAAAGACCTGTCATTAATGCTGTTTGGTGGTGACGACGAAATGTCGTATCAAGTGCATTTTGCTTTCGAGCAAGCGCTTAAGGCGGCTGGAATCACAGCTATTACAGAAACAGAGCAAGTAGAAGCGGGCTCCTTTTCGATGAGTTTTACAGTAAATAACGCTGGAATTCGCATCACTAATTTTGATAAAACAACAAGCGGTGCTCTGCGTGTGCGTTTTGACGAGATAAAGGACGCAGTAGTGCAGGACGAAATTTTGATGGGCGACACAGCATTTGCTCCCATTAAGTCTGCTCTGCGCAAATTCTTAAGTCCAGATAATGGCAAACTAATAATCTAGTTAGATATCAGAATTTTCATTATGTTTTAGAGCCTGCCTACCTTATCCTAGTAGTCAAGCGCGATCGATTGCGGGGGCGAGATAAAGGTATGAGTATTAAACTAAGAGATCTTTGTTTTTCAGTGGGAGTAACAGCCCTTGCACTGATACCAGCTGCAATTGCAGCGACAGTGTACGAAGCGATGGATTATTACAAGAAAAAAGATTATATCCACGCAAACAAATTATTCCAAAAAGCCTCAGCTGAAAATCCTAACGACTGGAAAGCGCACTATTATCAAGGCAATTGTCTTTTAGCTCTGGGCAGATACAGCTCGGCTGCTTATCATTACGAGATTGCAGCAAAAATGACACACAATCCACACGATGCACATCTGTGCCAGATGGGGGCGTACAAAGCCGAGAATACCGGACTGAAGTCGCGTGTTGCAATGTCCAATATGCGCAATGTCGCGCAAGAAGCTCAATATAATCGCGAACTAGAAACTTCCAAGCGCAAAGATCAAATTTTAAAACAGGCAGACAAGCAAGCTAGTGCAATTAAAGCTCATGCAGAAGCCACTATTAATGCCGAGCGCGCCAATTCGCAAATGCGCTGGAGAGATCAAAACGGCAACATGCAGCTCGATATAACGAGCGATCGCATCAATCAAATAAATGGCGAAGCCATGACTCAGATTCAACACATCAAAGACCAAGCTCAAAATAACGTCAATAATATAAAATAGCTAGAGTAATTTCAAAGTCTTAATTACGTTCTCGCGCTCAGTCTGAACTAGCTTGTTATCAGGTTCTAGCTTAATAGCTTTATCCAGATCGCTTTTTGCTTCTTGCCATTCTTCTTTTTTAATGTGAGTCAAGGCCCGCAACCGAAGAGCTTTTACTGACTCTTCTTTTTCTATGGACTTATTTAAATATTCAATTGCCTGGTCGTACAATTCGTCTTGAAGCGCTAATCGCCCTAACTGAAAAAAAGCATCAGCGCATTCATTTTGCGAAAGTGCCGCCTTAAAATCAATTATGGCCAGATCATTTTTCTTTTGTCTCAAAAAATAATCGGCTCGATTGTGCAGTGCCACCTCTTTTTTAACTGGGTCAATCGCTTTTTCAATAGCCAGTTTTAAATCGGCTTCGGCGTCTCTAAATTCGCCTAGATATTCAAGTACAAGCGCTCTTTGATAAAGAGTCTCGGGATCTACTTCTACATTAATGGCATCGTCTAAGGCTTTTAATGCCGTTTCTTGATCGTTCAATTCGATATAACAAAGTGCTTCCTGGTAAAAAATATCCGACAAAAGCAACCGCTCAACTCCAAATGATTTATAAGCCCACAAAAAAGGAAATTTTTTGTGAATAGCAAGAGCTGCTTTCACTTGCTCAAGTGCAGCTTTGAAATCTTTCTTTTGACGCAGCACACTGGCTGTGACTAATATAATGCGCGGGTCGTTTTTTAAAAAAGGATTTTGTTTGGCTCTGTCGAGCACTTTTAAAGCTTCGTCGAGCTTTGATTGTAAAACCAGATTTTCTACTTGCTTTTCAGGGTTTATCAAAGCCAAGTAAATGGAAAAAAATATTGGCATAAGAGCGCTTGATATGAATAACAATCTGAACATCGACATAATTGGTTGGCTCTGCATTTTTCTTGGCGGACTAGCAATAATTTTCCCATTTAGTATCATTGCGCCTGCAAATCTAATTTTTATAAGTCTTGGCGTAATTTACTTTTGTTATTTTGTACTGCGTGAAGCAAGACTGCAAGCAGATCCACCCGGTTTGAAAGAAGCTCGCCAGAATTGGCTTTTAAACGCCAAAGTTATGGAAATTGAAGAGCGAAGGTTTGAGCGAAAAAATGACTCTTCAGTTTATTGGCTTGTTTCAACCACTGGTATCACTTTCAATAAAAGTAATACGCCAATTACTATACCTTGGTCCGAAATCTTACAAGTGCGCACTGTGCGAATAATTGGCAAAGAAGAGCACACAGTCTACACTTTAAAAAGTAAATTCATATTCGACCGATCCTACAATAATGATCAAGACCTGGTGGAAATAATAAAGAAATCTCTTTAGCTGGAGCCAGTCACCATCATTTTTACGCAGTCTAATTGAGTAGTAAGCACAGTCATAATGTCTTCGGCTGTCTCTTTTACAAGAAATGGCTCTTGTCTTGTACCCTGGACAAAGACACATGCACCATTTGCATAACCTGTTACTACATTGGCTTTAACTGCGGCAATATGACGACAATTAATATACAAAGCAACGCCTTGATGATCATGTAATGTGAGATAAACCTGTCGCTCGCTCATCTGCATATTTTAAAATGAAAGAGAGAGCATTGCTACTCTCTCTTTTCATCAGTCTGGGCAAGTGAACAAATTAACTTCAATACCTAGCTGCAAGCGGATGTTCCGCACGAGCCGTGTTCTTTCTTACCTTCAACAGGCAAATTGGCTGCTTGATAGTCGTTGAATCCACCAATCAATTCTTTGACTGGAAATCCTTTCTTAGCAAGCAATAGAGCCGCTTTGGTCGCCAAATGGCAGGTAATGTTGTAGCAAAGTACCACGGTGGTTTTATCTTTACTCAATTGGCTTTGATCGCGCTCTAAATCTTCAATTGAGATATTGAGCGATCCAGGAATATGAGCTTGTGCATAAACTTCTGGTGTGCGCAAATCAACTACTGTGATGGCTTCCTTGCCTTCAAGAGCATACTTAAGTCCAATTGGTCCAATTTCAAAAGCCAGCTTGCGCTCGAAATGTTCAACGGCTAGGGCTGATTCTTTAGATAGGGTCTGTGTCGTCATCTTTTTTTCTCCTTGTAAGTTGCAAGTTTCATGCTCACAGTATAAAATTGAGTAGTATCAAATCGCAAGTAGACACCCAAAAGTGCGGTAGTATCCCAAGCGTTATGCAGTATCCATTTACATCAATAGTATCTGTTTTGATACTAATGCAGCCAGAGAGGAATCCCCTATGTCATGCCGTAATCAACTAGAGTGTCCCATTCTGTCCACAATCGCTATGATTTCGGACAAGTGGAAGGTCATCATTATATACAAACTCAAAGGCGGCACATTACGCTTCAATGAATTGATGCGGGCATTGCAAGGTGTCACTCAGAAAGTCTTAACCAGTCAATTACGTCAATTAGAAGAAGACGGACTTGTGTCGCGCAAAATTTATGCCGAGGTGCCACCACGGGTGGAGTATTCACTTACACCCCTTGGTGAATCGCTTACCCCTGTGCTTGAGCAATTAGAGCAATGGGCTCGCGAACACTCTGACGATTTGATTAACGCCCGAGCTCGAGCCATACAAAAGGTAAGTGGCGAAAAATCGGAAAAAACTGAGAACGCCGAAAAAGCGAGTTAAGCTATGAAACTCTTAGGAGACTTAGAACCATGTCTATCAAAAAATCTTTTTTTATAAGTGCCTGCCTTAGCGGATTTTTGTTCGCGACGTCGGCTCCTGTGCTTGCAAACAACTTGAATAACGGGATTCATTTTTATAAAGCCAAGAATTATTTGATGGCATCAAAACTATTAGAAAAATCAGTTAGCGAATCACCACGCAATTGGCGCGGGCACTATTATTTAGCAAACGCTCAAATGGCACTTGGTCGGTTCACCACAGCCAAATATCACTACGAGTTGGTGCGCAATTTAGCGCCAAGTCAGGTCATTCAATCACGAGCCCATCAAGCAATTATTCAAATGGAAAATATGCGACTGAATGCAAATGTCGCAGCTGTTGGCAGCAATCAATCTGCACGCGCCACTGTAGACCACGAAGCCGTACTTCAAAAAAACAAACGTCGCATATTAGCCGAAGCTGAAGCAAAAGCAAAATTTATCGAAAGAGCAGCCGAGAATCAGATTAAAGCTGAAAAAGCCAATTCAAATTTCTGGATGGTAAATCCTCAAGGCGAGCAGGTAATGGTCATTCCCTGGCAGCGAGAGAATCAGATTCGTCAAGAAGCTGCAAACAACGCCCAACACGTAAGACAAACGGCTCAGAGAAACGCCGATAACGTCTACTAAGCTTACTTCGCTCATTTGCTGCTAAACTGTATGCTCACAGTTTTGGAGATAAATCTGGATGAAAAGAGTTTCGCTTGCATTAGCTGCCAGTCTGCTTGTCATAGGCAGTGTCAGTGTCACTTCCGGGTTGAATCAAGCTTTTGCAGAAGAAAGGACCTCGGATACTAAATCTCAAGCTCCAGTCATTGCTCCAAGTTCTGAAGCGTGTCTTGAAAAAGTGCGAGGAATGGCTGAGACATTTCCCAAAATGGCAGAAGCTGGCAAAGAAGCTGTCCGCACAATGATTCCCGACCCAGCCGAATTCGAGAAAAAATTACCTGCAATTGAAGAAGTCTTGAAAAACAAAGACGCCATGAATTTGAAAAACTATGGCGGTCTTTCTGAAGCATATTTATTTAAAGGTGATGAAGAGAAAGCAGAAAAGCTGCTCAAGTCAGTTTCGGAAGGTGCCAAAGAGATTTTGCCGGAGAACGACAATTTTCTAGCCGCGGTAAAAGGAGATTTTGGTCTTGCCTATTACCTAAATAATAAATACGACAAAGCAGAAACTTATCTAGGCGATGCCGTTAGTCAATTAGAAAAGCACTACCAGCCTGCCTTGGCAAATAATCTGGTGGCATCTTATTTGTGTATGACTATTATTAAAGACAAGCAAGGCAAAACTGAAGAAGCAAAAGGTTTCGCTAAAAAATTAGTGGTGCTAGCTTTGAAACTAAGACAAGAACAACCGCTTCCAATTCCGACAACTGAAGCTCCGGCTCAGGCTGTTCCTGCGGAAAAAGAAGCTGCTGCAAAGTAACGCTTATGAAAATCAAATCTGCCCTTTTGACGGCAATCTCGCTGGTATCGCATCTGATATCTGCGTATTATTTACTGCAAACGATGCTTACATGCGAGGGTTTGAAGTAAACATAATTTCTGATTGTGTAATCGCAAATACACCTGAAGATACAGAAGCGGCTCTCAAAAAAATGAAAACCCTACTCAAAGCTAAGCTCTGGACTGCAAAAGAAGCAGCTCTGGAGTTTGAAAAAATAAGCGATAAAATTAAAACCAGCGAAAAGCTCTAAGGGCGTTTGCTCTGGAAAGATCTCTCGATTTAATACTATCTCGCAGTGCTTGAGCTTGATTCATCAATACCTGACTGATACTACCGCCAGTTCTACTTGCAGCGTGCAGAGTAGCTGCCATTTCGTTTAACTCGCTAATCTGCAAGCGCGTTCCCATTTCGGCAAGCGATTTATAAAGCGGAGTGTTATGCTCACGAACAGCCATTAGGGCAATAGAAAGCTCTTTGCACAAATGCGGACAAGCGCCGGCATTATTCACCACAATTTCATTAATGGCATGCAACCATGGCGTTCCAGACTGCAAATACATAACAAGTAAATCAAGAAACTTGGGAAGCTCATCTCGAACTTTCGCACCTTGCATTTTATTCTTCATCTGATCAGCAATACTCACTTCTTGAGTGGTCGCTGACATTATCTGAGGCTTTTTCAAAAGTGGATTGTCAGATTGATGTGTTTGTGCAAATTTCCAAGACTCCATCGACCTATTTGTCTGGCTCAACCGAGCTTTATACAACTGAACTAGAGCGTTGTGCTCTTGTGAATAAGCGATAAATTCACGCTCAAAGATATCAATCAGCATCGAAAGTGCCTTGTCTACTACTTCTAACTGACCCTTTTCCCAGGCGATGTCGAGTCTTGGGCGCAATCCAGAAAAATTAAGCCAGTTTCGATCAGGATCAATTTCTTTGTACGCTGGCAAAATAATTTGATGCAAACGAACAGATTCGGCTCGATTCACCTCGAATACTCTAATACCAAGCATTGCCGTCAAAACTTCAAGCACTTCGGGATGATTATCTGGATAATAAAGCTGCCTGATTTCAAGCGCCTGCTCTAAAAAAGGATATCCTCGTTCATAATCGCCGATATAACTACATCCAAGACCAGCTAGATAAGTAGATAAACTAAGCTGGGTAGATTGTGGACCCCAGAATTCGCTATCGCACACAACAGCTTCAGAAGCGCATTTAGCTACTTTTTCATAATCGCGCTTAGAATTATTAACCAGGGCAAGACCTCGCAAAGCCTCACCCTGCATTGAAATATCGCCCTCGGCACGAGCCAGTTTGAGCGCCTCGACATAAGATTTGCCCGCCATGCCCGACAGGTTGCGGGCTAGAGCGAATTCAGCTTCTCGGATAAACTTTTCGGAGGTCACATCAGGTCCTTTTTACTGTGATTTCATTTTACCCAGGAACCTATGGCATTTGAACGCGTCTCCTTTGGCGAAAAAAATTACCAGAAGCGATAAGGGGGCGTATGATGCCACAAAATCAGAATAATAAAAACAAAATACGAGGCTTTTCTGCCAAAAGTAAGACTGAGCAAAAGGCAGAGTTTGCTAAAGCAGAAGAAAGAAGTCACGAAGATCCTCATTTTGAAGAAGGCAAGCACTTAAACGAGCCCGAACAAAAAGAAAAGAAACAATCTAAGAACAGGTGACTGCGCAGTGCGCACCACCAGTAGTGACTGGTATCAGGAGGCTAAAAATGAGTAAGAAAGACGACAAAAACAAAGATAAGGTGACATCCTCAAGCGGCGGTCGCAAAGCAGATGTTGATGATCAAACAAAAGATAAATTCAAAAGCGAATCTGTGCATGAAGGTGCCAAACAGACAAACGACTGCGGTACCCAGAACCTTGGCGACTCAGAAGACCAGGGCTATGAAGAAAACTTCTTAGACGATAAAGAAGACTACGAAGGATCGCCAGAATCCGGAATGGGTGGGACTTAACCTATTCTTGAAGGTTGACTAAGTCATAACCTAAATCATATTTGTTTCCCACAGATGAATTGGGAAGCAAATATGTTTGCATGTCTAATTCATGAGAATTCTCGATGTACCGTTCTAACCACCCTGTTTCCTTACTAAAAACTTGTGATTCAACATCAAAAAAACCTATAAATCTACCTTTATAAAACGCTGTCCAGGCTGCTCCATGTTCTGACTGAAAATAAATCATTCCAGTTCTTGTATCCCCATACTTAAACCAATCAAGTGCGATCTGGACTAAATTTTCGTCCTCTCTTTTCAAATGCCATGAATCGAAAGTCCCTAAAAAAGGAGCACCTAAAGGGATTACAAGCTTCTTTTCTAGATTGACGACTTCAACTACTGCATCTTCCTCAACAAGATTGTCCAGAATAGCTAAAATACTTTCTTCGGTGTTGCGACCAAAAGTTTCGCTTGCACACCTATATTCAGCTCTAATACATCTGCCTACGAGCATGACCATATAACCTCTTGCAAGAAGTTGTTGGGATGAAAATCTGATGCATCCACTAAAGTTAGGCGCACTTACTGATGTTATAAAACGCTTTATATTGATTTCTTCAAAGTTTAATTGCTCGAAGGCGGTACCAATAGACATGGGCAAATAGTCGGAACACCTTTTGTATTTGAAATGAGATGTATCAACTGTTTCGCTTTGGAATCGTCTGATTATTGGCTTTCCATCAACGAAATTTTCATTTTCGCTTTGTCCCAAAATAAATGTAGGCATACCTGAAGACGTAAATTCTTTAAAAACTACCGATAGCAAAATATTTTTTCCTAGAGTTTTATCGGTTTTTAAAAATGCATCAACCGAAGTGTCTCGAATTTGTACTCGATAACCACCGATAACCGAAGCAACAGTTCGAACCACCATTTTTTGCCCAAATCGTAAGTTGGGCTTATTCCTGTGACTGTCGTCATCTTCACCTTCGGCAAAATAACCGATGGCAGTTTTTCGAGGCGGTCTGCCAGAGCCACCTCGGTCGGTCTCTGGTTGAAGTTTGGGCGCCTTAGACTTAGATGATTCGTCTTCGCTCATTGAACTACTATAAATTAAAAGAGCAGCAATTGAAATTGCTGCTCTCGTGGTCAAAATCTAGTTTTATTAGATTTGCTAGCTCGCTTTCTTCAAACGCGTTGCTTGTGCCTTTTTGGCCGCAGGCTTTTTAGCTTGTACAATCTTTTTAGCTGCTGGTTTAGCTGCTGGCTTTTTGGCCTGAACAACTTTCTTGGTTGCTGCCTTTTTATCTGGTGCTTTTTTTGCTGGAGCTTTCTTAGCTGCGACCTTCTTAGTTGATGCCTTTTTAGTAGGGGCTTTTTTGGCAGCGGCTTTCTTGGTATTAGCTTTTTTAGGTTCGATTTTGGCTTTAGTAGCCGATTTAGGCAACGGCTTTTTCGCTTTAGAAGCTGGTACTTCGCTCATTAAGCGTGTTTTTTCTTGGACGATTTTTTGTCCAAGTTCGTCCATATCGACACCACTGCGCTCGATAGTCTGAAAGATTCCGTTCTCTTCTTCCTTAACGTGGTGCTTAACTATTTCAGAAAGTACTTTCACTTTCGATTTGAGATTGCTCTCTGAGCCGTTCGCTTCAGCTAATTCAGCCAAAACCAGTTTTACAACATGGTGCTCTTCGTTAGCTTCGCCATTTTTTTCTTCATCTTCTTTTTCAAGAATTGGATAAAGCAGTTTTTCTTCAACCCGTGTGTGCAGGTCTAGTTCTTTAATTATTTGTTGAATCAATTGATAACGCTGATTGGTTGTTCTACTCGATTCAAAATCTTTGAAAAGTTCTTCCACCTTTCTGTGATCTTGCTTGAGCAGCCAAATTGCGTTACCTGGTTTTTCACCAGTAAAAATTTCTTTAATGGCTTCAACAATGCCAATTTCGTTCTTTTCTTCCATGAAACAATCTCCTAATTTCGCCTACTTATTAGCTAGACGGGTTTACTTTTTTGTCGCTGCCTACATTTCGTTTGCGTTTGCCATACTCGTCCAATTTAGACTCGGACTTGTCTTCGCTTGAAACATCTTCGGTATTGCCGGCGGGGCTGTATTCCAAAATTATTTTTTTAGCAGCTTCAGCTCTTTCTTCTTCGGTGCTTTCTTTTTCTTCATTACTCATGATCATTCGACTCCGTGTCAGAACCGTTATATTGGATTGCATAGCACGAATAAGTGTTGACCTATTCCAAGATGCCTGTCAGTCTCGCTTGGCTACCGCCGCGTCAGGGAAAGCACTACAATTAAAATAAGTGCTAGACATTTTTCAAATCGCTCAAAGTGGGCGAAAATAGAAGTTGCCTCACGTGTGGATTATGGATATCAAAAAAGACTCTATGCCAAACGAAATGAATCTGCTCCACAGACAGCTTCAGCATGAGCAAAAACGTTATCAGGAATTGTTTGATTCCGCTCCAGATGGCTATATTTTGACTAATGCAGTGGGCGAAATCACCAGATGCAACGAGGCTGCAGCTTTGCTGCTCGATGCACCGCGTGCGCACTTAGTAGGCGAATCGATAATTTCTTTCATTTCTCTTGAAGACAGGCTCATTACTAAAGAAAGCATAGATACCTGCATTGACGGCAAAGGAACACAGCGCTTTGAAGCACAAATACAAACCGGCAAAGAAGATAGAATCCATGCATTTGTCACGCTCAATTGCCCAGGACTATCTGATACAGACATAAATGAGCTTCACTGGCGCATTCAAGATATTAGTATTCGTATAACCGCAGAAGAAAAACATTCGCAATTAAGAGCAATTGTCGCTCTTTCAAGTGACGCGGTCATTGAAACAAGCGCAAATGGCGCCATTGTGAGCTGGAATGATGGAGCTGAAATTTTGTTTGGGCACAGTGCAAATAACATGATTGGTCAGTCAATTTTAACTCTTGTAAGTGAAGCGGCTAAAAGCGAGCTATTTGATTTTTTCAACAAAAGCAAACGTCAGGAAATCGAACTCAATTTTCCTATCGTCACAAAAGACTTCATCAATAAGCACGTCAAAATGAAAGTGACACTGGTCAAAGATAGAAAAGGTAAAGTTTCCAATTGCTCTGCAGTTTTTCGCGACATCACTTCAGAGATGCAGAACGAAAATGATTTGCGCATCTATCTAAAACGACTTGTAGACATTCAAGAAAAGGAGCGTGCTCGCATCGCTCAAGAGTTGCACGACGGCACCGGACAACACTTAGCTGCCGTTGGTCTTGCACTTGGCGCCATCATTAATAATTACGACCAAACAGTTCCAATCGAAAAGAAGCTGCAAAATTTACAGTCGATGCTCACCGAGCTTGGTAGAGAAATACATAATGTAGCCTGGGAGTTACGTCCGCCTTCTTTGGATAAGCATGGACTTGTGCCCGCATTGAAGCACTATACGGAGATTTGGAGCAATCGCACTGGCATCAACGTCGAGTTTTTGGCAACTGGAGTGGAATCTGTCCGGGCGTCATCGACAGTAGAAACTGCGCTATTTAGAATAGTTCAGGAGTCATTCACCAATATCGCCAAACATGCCAATGCCAGCAAAGTTAATGTCATTTTGCAACAGCATAAAAATGAGATTCACCTGGTAGTGGAGGACAATGGAGAAGGATTTCCGACCGAAAATGACCGGGAAAGCTCTGGACAAAGTATGGGTTTATCCGGTATGAAAGAGAGGGCAAATCTGGCGGGAGGAAACTTCCAAATCGAGTCCAGTCACGGCCACGGCACTGCGATATTTGTTCGCGTACCCTTCGAGAAAAGAGATTGAAAAAATGATCAAAGTATTTTTAGCTGATGACCACGAAGTTTTGAGAGACGGTCTTAAAGCCCTTATTCAAAACACTGAGAACCTGGAAGTAGTTGGCGAAGCCGCCGACGGAAACACCACTGTTCAAATGGTAAATGAGCTGAGACCAGATGTTGTCGTCATGGACATCTCAATGCCAGGCTGCAACGGTTTTGGCGCCTTTGAGCAAATCAAAAAATTGGCACCAGAAATCAAAGTGGTATTTTTGACAGCGCATGAAGACCCTTCATTTGTGCATCAATTCGTGAAAGCGGGAGCTGCAGGTTACATTCTGAAGCGCTCGGCATCACAAGAATTGATTAAATCACTTTTCGCCATTCAAGATTCTGTCTACATCGATCCTGCCATTACTGGTCAGCTTCTGGTGCAGATGCGCAGCGATCTAGATTCTAATAATGAGCCAGTGGTTAAATTGAGCGCACGTGAGCGCAAAGTGCTCGAAATGGTGGCACAAGGTTTCAGCAATAAAGAAATCGCAAACACCCTTTCGCTCAGTGTTCGCACTGTAGAAACCTACAAAGCAAGATCGATGACCAAGCTTGGCTTCACCAGCCGCTCTGAGATTGTGCGTTACGCGCTCAAACAAGGTTGGTTAGCTCAAGAACCGAGTTTAGTCTAATCTAGAATGCTTTTAGTTCAGGCTATGCGCTTGCAGGGCTGTATTCAGCCTGATATATCCCCATTCGCTCAGCAATTGCATAGATAAAATCCATGCCAACATCGATGGCTGTTCCTTTGGCGGCAATTGCTAGTCCGTTGGAGCAAATCATTTTGTTCGCGTGCATGTCGTCAAACACTGGCAATCTGCCTATTTGAGATTCGCAAACCACTCTAGCACCCGAGCCTGATGCGCCAATAACACGGTGATGCATAAAAGCATGACCAATAAAATCAATTACAAGCGAGTCCTGGATGAGCCTGGTAGCAGCTCCTTCTCCGCTTGGAATGAAGATGGCATCAAAGTCACGTGGACGCACAAGCGACATATTACGGTCGGCTCGAAGTAAGTCGCCATCTTCGCTTTTGACCATGCCATAGTTGGAAGAGACTATTACCGGCCTTGCGCCGTTTTCTATTAGTAAATCAAGAATTTCGTTTAAGTCTTTAGTGGAGTAACCGTCGGCTAACAAGATAGCGACGCTAGGTGTAGTGGTTTGAAACAAAACCGAATTGAGCGAATCGGGCACAAATACACTCTCCTTTTTCAGGTTGAAATATAGGCGATATTCAAATCTTAGAAGCAAAGCGAAAGTGGACCTGTCAGTACCAAGCGAGAATATTTGACCGCGCAAACACTTACGCCCTTAAGATAAAGGTTTCACGGCTATTTCACAAAGGCAAACCTTTGAAATTTTATTCAAAAACTTCTCGTTTTGTTTCAGTGCTTCCAACTCTTGGGTTGGAAGAGCCTTTGGCATCGGGAGCGACAATGTCACCGGTGCGTCCCATGTTCATTTTTTGTCCGGCATATTGGTTGTCTGTATGACTGCCACTGATATAAATGGCCCCGACCAGGACCAAAGCAGAAACGAACAAAATGATTGTTGTGACTTGGTTTCTCATAACAAATACCTACTAACTGTTAAATTTTCTTTTGTGCCCTAAGTCATAGCCCAGAAAAATAGTTACGGTGCCATTTTCAATTTCGCTGTAATCAATAATTCACTCTACATTCGCGCCCGTAGCGGGCTTTATGATCGAGCTTGAATTTTTCGATAGCCTCTTTTGGCAAATTTAAACAGTCACTCACATCGATCAAATTTAAATTTGGCATAGTCAGTATTTGAGCTAGATCGTCTGCATTGATATTTGACTTGCTCAGGTTGAGAACATGCAGTTTTTCAATTTTGGAAAGATAGGCAACACCCTTGCCACTTATATTTTGATTTTCGGTCAGATGCAAAATAATTAGCTCGGGCATGCATTCAAAATATTTCAGTCCGTCTATGTCGAGGTCGCATTTGTACAACGAAAGAGTTTGTATATCCTTAAGCTCACTCAATGCTTCAAGCTGCTCTTTACCTAAAGTAGAGCGAATGATATTAATGGCTTTCAATTTCTTTTTTGCTAAAGAACGCAAAGAATCTGCATCAAGTGATTTTAAGTCAGCAAAATCTATTCGTTGCAAACGAGGAAATACCACTAAAAGCGAGCCGAGATCGCCACTGACATTGAACTTTCCAAGCTCGAGCGTTTGCAAATTCCTGCTTGGTCCAATTGCCTTTACACAGTCAATTGTCATAGCACTTCCTCTAAAACTCAGATGTATACAGTTATTCAAATGTTTAATACTGGCGATGCCCTTATTGGTTACAAGGTCTGACTGAATCTCAAGTGTATGGAATTTGCGGGCGTCAGAAATGTATTCGAGTCCTTTGTCAGAGAGCATGTTGGAGTTAATACTAAGATTATTCAGATCTTTCATTTGAGCAACATATTTCATGTTTTCATCAGTGACGTCAACTTGCTGCATACGAAGTTGTCTGATGCCTGAATTCACAACGTATTTAAGTCCGCTTCCATTAATCTGCGAGCCATCGAAACTGAGTTTCAAAAGCTTTTGTCCTTCAAGCAATTTTAGATCTTTGTCGACTACAGAAGGTACTGCTCGCTTTGAATATTCGCCGCGCTTGGAGTCGGGAATGAACATTTTTTTTCGATCACCACTTTCATCGAAAAATTCATCTGCTGCTTGATCTAGCCCAGACTTCTCAGCCAATACGCTTACGGGTACAGCTTGGCGACTTGTTATATCTTTGCCTATAAGTGAAACTGCAAGCACTACTAGTAGTATTACCGCAGTACAAGTAATAACCAGTACAAGTCTTTTTCGTCTGTTTTTATTCTGATCTGCTGCACTTGTGGTATCGCTTTGCGAACTAGCCTCAGGAGCTGGATTCAATACATCTTCTTGAATTTTTTCTAGTCGCTTCAATACTTCATTCGCGCTAGATGGTCTGTTTGCGGGCTCTTTGCTTAGACATTGCATGATCAAATTAGTTAAATCTACTGGAAAATTGCCGTAATTAGATAAACTAGGAGCGTCTTTCGATTTGTGCATCGAAAAGGTTTCAACCACTGAATTTCCAACAAATGGTGGCTCGCCTGTCAATATTTCAAATAGCATGCAGCCAAAACTATAAATATCGGTTGTGCCATCAATATCTTCGCCCTTTATTTGCTCGGGACTCATATAGAGCGGACTTCCAATAATTGCACCAGCTTGGGTAATGTCTCCACGCTGAGCCTCAACTTTGGCTACGCCGAAATCAAGCAATTTAACAAATATTTCACTTGAGTGTTCTAAAAGTAAGACATTGGCCGGCTTTAAATCACGGTGCACAATCTTGTGCTGATGCGCGTATGCAAGCGCCCCGGAAACTTGAATGGCAATGGCAAGGGCATTTTCAAGCGAAAACGCACCATCGTTTTTCAAATACTCACTTAAGTCTTGACCTTCTAGGTATTCCATCACCATATATGGTGAGCCATCTTGGGTTTGACCAAAATTATCTATTCTACAAATATGTGGATGATTGAGTTTTCCCGCAGCCATTGCCTCCCTTTGAAGCCTGGCTGCTTTTGCTTCGTCGGCATTATGTTGCAGCACTTTTATAGCAAAATTTTTCTTTAATAGTGGATCGAAAACCTTATAAACAGTACCTACTCCACCGACGCCAATTGTGGCGACGATTTCATAACGCTCGGCAATCAAGTTGGACATTACGTCCCGCTATCCTCTTGCTCTTCCATAATTTGTCTGGTCTTATTGAGCAAAATCATTTGACTATCAACAGATAGATTTTGAGACATGAATAAGTGCACAGCAAGACAATACGAGATTTCAAGGTCGCTTTGTCCTATCAAACGATCGGTTAGAACACGACAAAAATATGCAGCATTTTCAGATGGTGGCGCGCCCTCTGAATTGATGGCAGTATTAAAATCAAAACTAACACCAGGATCACTTGTAAGTTCATTCACTTCATAGCGATAGGCACATTTTGCCTGACAGGGTCCGCAAGATTGGTATGGACCTTGATCGCGCTCGCTCATTTTCATGAAAGAATTACGCCAGGCTTGAATCTCAAAAAGAGATAGTTTTGGTGTTTTCTTACCAGGATTGAAAGCCATTTTAAGCAGCTTGAGCCAACGTTTTTCAAGCTTACGCACTTCTTCATGCGGCCAGAAATTATCCTCGCCTTTGCGCTGCAAATAGCGATGAGTGGCTAATACTAAAGCTCTCCATGTAAGCTCAGACAAATCTCCCAGGTTGGAGCGACCGCCTAAAATGCGCTGAACTTCTCTAATAATTTGCGATCTGAAATGCACAAGCTGCATATAATCGTTGGAAAATGAAAGCATAAATCTGTTATATAAATTGCGAAAATTGCGATGATTAGCCACAAGCAAGGTCCACTCATCATCTATAAAAGCAATATCTCGCCGTCCCGCGCTAAATTTTTTCATAGCTTCTAAAAGCTCTTCATCGCCGTCTTCAAGACCTGAGCCGTTCGCCTCGCGCCTAATAAAACTATTTGGGAAAGTACATCTGATTGGTTGAGCCATACCATCGGCAAAAGTGATGGCAAATCCGGTAGCAAATGTGGTGATGTCGCGTTTTTGACTATCACTCAAAAAGCCAGCACCAGACAAGGCATTTAAGTCTTCGCTTCTGGTCAATCTGTGAATTACTTTCACTCCAGTATTGCTCAAGATGCTGCTATTTAACGACGCGGGTAGTTGCGAAGAAAACACTATGCCTTCGCCATACGCGCCAATTTCAGAGAGTATGTTTTTGAAAAAGGAATTTATTTTAGCTTCTGATTCAAACAATCTATGTGCGTCGTCTATAAGCACAACATGTTTCAATTGCTCTGAGTTGCCGCGCTTTTTGGCATAATGGCTCAAACTTAAAAGAATAGAACCAAGACAAAAAGCACGCTCTGACTCGTCTGCGATTTCTTGCAGTTCAATCACGACCGGTTCGCTAAACAAAATATGAGGCGCTAGTCTTGGGCCATTGAGATAAATGAGCGAATTGGTTCCAGTTATGAGACCACTGATGACCGATTGCAGAGAGCCTTGAAGGTCTGTTGCCACAATATCTGAAAAGGACATTTTTTTAGCTGTGGGTTCAATAGACTCATACAAATCTTGCATGTTTGGATAGATATCGCCAAGCTCGTCTTTAATTGAATCGTACTCGCGCAGATTTTCATTTAAAGTTAAGTCCCAGCCTTTCAATCTATATAGATCTATAAGAGCTTGTCTGAGCACTTCAGGCATTGGCGAATATAATTCAAAAGATGCCGTGAACAAAGATACAAGCGCATCTATGTGCGCCTGAACTCTGATGCCTTCGGGCGCCTCGAATGGATTTATTTTGAGCGGCGACGCACCAGGATTCCCCAGCGTATACACACGCCCACGCTCTTTTAGTCCAGGACTATTTAAAACAAAATGTCTGTACTCGGACTTAGTGGGCTCAATTACAAGAAATGGAATTTTGCTTTGATTCAATTGATTGAGCAGTGCAAAGCAAGTATTGGTCTTGCCACTACCAGTAACACCACTAATGAGAGTGTGTTTTGTAAGCGTATTTAAATCGAGTTTAAAAGCCTCTTGTCCAAGCGAGACTGTTTTCTTTTTTGCTTGTGCCATCCACTTGTCCCAAATCCCCTGATTATTTATTCCCAAAAGAGGTCTAAACTCTGAGCTAGTTGAACCCTTTAGTCACAGGCGTGACTGGAAAGCCCCATAAAATGGCAGGGTTGCTTTTTAGATTGAAGTTGGATACTATACATACCAACCGGTCGGTACGCTCAGTCGAAGCGAAAAACTATATGAAAGCCAAAACTGAATCAGCGGAAAAAACCAGACAAAATTTGCTTGCTGCTGCAACTAACGTAATTCGTACCAAAGGATACGCTGCAACTACAGTAGATGATTTGTGTTCATATGCCGGTGTAACCAAAGGTGGTTTCTTCCATCACTTTAAAAGCAAAGAAGAACTTGCCATTCAAGCTACTGACTTTTTTGCCAAAATGGCTCAGGAATTATTTTCTAGCGCAGAATACAATTTGGCAAAAGATCCGTTGGATAAATTACTTGGTTATATTGATTTGCGTAAAAATATTTTGCAAGGCGAATTGTATGAATATACCTGTTTGCTAGGCACTCTTGTGCAAGAGACTTATAGCACTAGTCCAGCAATACGAGCTGCCTGTCGCAAACATATAGAAGAGCATATTGCTGAAATTACAAAATTGGTGAGTGATGCAAAAAGCGCTCACTGTCCTGATTCTGATTGGAGTGCAGAAAGTGTCGCCGCTTTTACACAGTCTGTTTTACAAGGTTCGTTTATTTTGGCAAAAGCACAAGACTCGCCACATGTGGCATCTGAATCGGTATCACATCTGAAAAATTACATCAAAAGTTTATTTGAAACAACACAAACAACTAACACTACACACTAAAGGAGAACACAATGACAGACGCAATTCCTCAGGGCTTTGGCACAATCACACCGCATATTATTTTAAAAAATGCCACCGCTGCAATTGAGTTTTATAAAAAAGCATTTGACGCAGAAGCACTTAGCGTGCTGAAAACTCCAGATGGTCGCGTTATGCATGCCGATTTAAAAATTGGCGACTCGCACCTTTTTATATGTGATGAATTTCCAGAAGCAGGTTGTGGTGGAGCAAGCCCACAAACTTTGGGAGATTCAAATGCTGTGATTCATCTTTATGTAAAAGATTGCGACCAAGCTTTTGAAAAAGCCATTGCCGCTGGTGCCAAAGAAACTATGAAGCCATGGGACTCTTTCTGGGGCGACCGCTATGCAAAAGTGGAAGATCCATTTGGTCAACCATGGAGCATTGCCACTCATATCAAAGATTTGAGCGAAAAAGAAATTCAAGAAGGTGCAAAAGCCTGTATGGAACAAGCTGCTGCCTGCGCTAAATAGTTTTTTCAAAAAAACTTAAAACAAAGCCCTCTAACAGTTGAGTTGGAGGGCTTTGTTATTTTTATTCTTGCACAGTTTCACAGGAATTTTCATCTAGTTCTTTTGCAACTTCGAAATTGCGAGTCCTGGTCCCACGTTCGCGACTTCTAGCTGCTCTGAATTTTCTGCGCAAATACTTGACCTCTTCCAAGATGTGCTCTGCGGCGTCAATTTGCCCATTCATTAAAAATGAGTTTGCTATCCATTC
Organism: Candidatus Melainabacteria bacterium; assembly: GCA_016699165.1. GTDB lineage: Bacteria > Cyanobacteriota > Vampirovibrionia > Obscuribacterales > Obscuribacteraceae > Aved-18. Next base: position 548,718 of record CP064963.1, read on the forward strand.
CAGTTCCCTTATGACCTCTGGATTGGGTAATTGCTTTTTCTTCATGGCATTTACCTTTTAATCCCTGCTTAGTTCCTAGCATCTTGCGCTTTGGTAAGTGCTGAATTCAAGTGTCAAGGTATTTTAGAGCGATTTTAAAAAAGCAAGCAGAGCATCATTATCTTCTTTAGATAATTTGCTCCATTCTTCTTTGACTGACTCAGCTTGTCCGCCATGCATTGCAATTGCCTGATCGATTGTCTTAGCTCTGCCATCATGCATAAAGTAGCGTCTGCGGCCAAGACCCCAAAGCGGTGCAGATCGCCATTCGCCACCACGAGCGCCTTCTTGAGGCATCCCGTCTGCAAGACCTGGACCCATCTGATGGACCAAGAAATCGGAATAAGGATGGAAGACTTTATTTGATAAGGCTTCACACTCTATATATCTGATTTTGGGCAAAGGACTTTCAGGATCAGGCAACTTGACTTTTGAAACTGTTTTAGCATCAGGCGTGTGGCAAACATCGCATCTTAGCTGACGAAATAATTCATCACCATGTTTGACTTGTTCTGTGATTTCTCCACGCGGTGGCGGCGCCAGAGTAGACTGAAAATAAGTTAGTGCAAGCAGTGTTTTGCCGCTGTCATTTGGTGTTGGTGGCAGAACCCGCAATGATTTTGCAGGCAATTGTCCAAGAAAAGTAGGCGTGTTACTTCCAACCAAAACGAGAAGCACGCGGTAATTCGGTGAATCTGTCTATGGCAGAAATAGGACGTCCAGCAAGATCCGGGTGTTCTTGCACTTCTTTGAGCGCGTTATTGATAATGTCACCATCGGCAATATTATCGATTAATCCTGCTCCCCAAATTATTTGAGCATGTCTGTTTGACTGCAATTCAGCATCGATTGGAATTTGTTCAAAATCAATCTGAACTTCAGAAGGATACAAATCGGGAAACTCAGTAGTGACTGAGCGTCTTTGCAGTGATGGTCCACCCTGTGTCAAAAAGAAATCGACATCTCTTTTGCCAAGCGTTGCAATTACTTCTTTGAGCGGTTTTTTAGCAACTTCAGAGTTTGGCACACGTCTGGCAAAATTCATAATACTAGTGCTGGATAAGTCGCGTCCCTCTCCTCCCACTTCGTCTGGGTCGCCATGACAGGCTGCGCAACTACGCTCATTGAACAGAGGACCAAGACCTTCTTGAGGAGTGAATTTTTTCTCGAAGAATGTCTTTGCCAGAAAGAATTTGCGATTCTGTTCTGGAGTAAGACCTAGTATTGGTCCTCCAAAATTGCCTTCATCGGCTGGTCTTGTGGCATTATTTAGCAACCAGACCACAGCGTAAGCAGCAAACCCAATTGCAAGCACATAAACTACAAAACGATACTTGAAAAATGTTTTGAAGGTCATTAGTGCGATTGCGGTGGAGGTGGTGGCACTGGAGGTACGCGCGGCGACGGCACTGGAGGCAATCCAGGCGGTGCTGGCGGTATCTCAACTGGTGGTATTGGCGGCACTATCAATAGTGGCGATGTAATCTGGAAGCGCACCGCTTCGTTGCGGCAAGCTTGCTGCGATTTGTCCAGATCTGTATCGGCTAATGTGCAATCAAGCATATTGCCTTCTTGGTCAGGATTTCTTACATCAGCTCCAGCCTGATTTCTGACATTGTTTTGTCCCATTACAGACCAAACAATGACTAAGCGGTTATCGACTGGATCAGGCTCAGCATAAATATTGAGAGACTGATACTGAAGCTGGTCCTCGAGCAATGAGCTTATGCCAGTAACCTGTGAAAAATTACTCTTGGTCACAGGATCAAGTAGCTTGGCCCAGTTATTAAAGCCACCAGCTGATTCGATGTTTTGCTGAACAATCGGTTTAATTGGCACTGGCACTTCATCGCCAATGCTGAGCAGAATTACTCCACCGCCATCACTCTTAGAAGCATCTCCTTGAGTAGTCAATTTGAAGTTTCTAGATTGACTGGTTGGAATAACGCTGTCAGGACAATTAGGGATCGATACTCCGCTCAGGTTTTTAACGAAGAACGGAGAACCCAGCCAATCTTCATCTCCACCAGCTTTTTTATTTTGAGCGGTGGGTGAAGGACCTGATCCCATTATTTCTGCCATGGTCGCGGCTCTTCCTGGTGGGAAGAAGTCGTTGTTTCCGGCAATGTGATAATACAGATCTTCAATCTTATCTACACCAAGGGCGGTGACAGCAAGTAGGTTATTGATAATTGCATAACCCAGATTGATTGCGCGCACACCCGTTGCATATGCGGCTAAACCGCGATTATATTTGCGAGTGGGCTCCTGCATTTCAGCGACTTTGGCTCTACGTTTGGTTTCCCAATCGCTCCAGGTCTGCTGAAGCGAATAATACTCACTCATATTGCCGCTATTGATTGCATCTTGCATCTGGTCGGAGATTTCATTTTGTTTGTCTACAATAACGTCGATTTCATTGACGATTTTCGCGATCTCATCCGCTTGTTCTTTTGCTACCTGACCGCCTGCAACAGCAGTGTCGCGACCAAGCTGCATCATTTTGATTAGATCTTCTCTAAAGTCGAGCAATTCAGAAATTGGATTGCCGTCTGTAGTAGTTGGTCTGTCGTCTTTTCCTTTACCGTGAGCCATTGTGTAAGGTGGCGCCCAGGCAAGCTGCTGAGGAACAGTTGCTTGCATACGAAAGACCATTGCTTGATCCATATAGATATTGCGAGTGAAATCGCTGAAGTTATCGAGTGAACGCGGATCGTTTCCGGCATTCATCGCTTTGTCACTATCTGGAATCAGGGCAAAAATTCCTCCAAACACATTACAAGCCGGATTTGGCACATCAGCTGCATATGCAGCTGGCATCAGGTCAAATTTCTGACTTATAACCTGATCTTTAATAAGCTCATTACCTCGCAATTTAGTATGCATTGCGTTGTATACAGCTTCTACGTTTGGTCTTAGACTCTCATTGCGCAGCCAGTCATATACAAAAAAGGCAAGAGCCACGCTTGGATTGTCGGCTTTTCTACCACCGACATCAGATCTGGCGATTGAACCAGCACCTGGAAATGGTCCGTTTTTAGCAGTGAAATAATGACCGTTGCCTTTCCATCCACTAGGTGGAGGAGTGGTGCCGGCACCAGCATCGGCTGGCAACATGGATGAATTCATCAAACTCAAAATAGTATCGAATTTGACACCATTATCCTGTGCTGGAACGCCTTGAGGGAACTCCAGTCTGAATATCCCAGCAGTGGGTGTAATTCTTCTATTGCCAGCGCAGGCGCAAGCAATTTCTTTTTTGATTTCAGTCGGTTTTGATTCTAAGCTTTTGCCATCTCCAGCTGCAATTGCGCGAACTTTTTCTTTCACTGTTATGCGAACAGTGGTTGGAAACACAATAGCTGGACCAGTTACAACAGATTCAAAACTAGCTGGGGTGAAGCTTGCTCTATCTATCAATGCAACAGTTTCGCCTACTTGAGAGAAAACGAATTTAGCATCGCTTCCAGTTACAGGAACTGGAATATTCGACCTATAAAAGGTCTGCTCATTCATATTTTGTTTTACTTTTGCAGCGTTGGTTAAAAGATTTACTTCAGCACGCGAAAGTGGGCTGGGCACAGGAATATTTGTAACTCCGGCACTGTTTGTACGGCCAACTTCGATAGTAATATCGTTTGCTGTCACAGGCTCTACACTTGCAGGTCTTAGACCGCTTGAGTTATAAGCTTCAGCGGCAATTTGAGCAAGATTTACGGTCTTGCTCACGCCAGCGGCGTCTTCGTACTTAATAATGCCTGAGCCATTGGCTGAACACAAAAGATTGTTGAAACGTCTTGTGGCACTACCAAGCAGTTTGGTGTCGTCCTTAACTAGAAACTCCATAGTGGTGTTGTTCAAGCGACGAGCAATAATCAGATCGAGACGGCATCGAGCCATCACTGTATTGATGCCATAAACCGGTCGCCCGGCAAGTCCCAGATTGGAATAGTCATCGACTACCCCGACGCGCCCTAACCCGGGATCTGAGATAGTTACTTTACCAAGCTCTTTGGCTACAGCAAGTGCTGCTGCATCTACCGCCGTTTGTGCCTGCTTTTGATGCGAAGTCATTTGCATGAACACAACGAATATCAATCCGGCAAGTAGAATGACGCCAAGAAAAATAGCAATTGGAAGCACCATGCTCCCCTGCTTTGACCTGAGCGTTAAAATAGCCGCTCTGCTCTTATTCTTCATAAGTGCTAACCCCTGATTTATGCTTAGTAATAAGGTCCCGGGAAGTGCCAGCAAGATTTACTGGACACGAACCTTAATGATGCTTAATAATAATTTATACCCAGTATAATTGTGAAGGTCTAAATCCAACAATTTTATTGGAATAAGATTAATTGTCAGCAAGTATCCAATCATAAAGCAGATATACAAAGGAAAAAAAATCCGACAATGAGAAATTTTTCGCTCGTTCTATCCTGTCTCACTCTTGCTCTGCCCCTGTTTCAAGCGCCTTGCGCGTGGGCACAAGACAAACCGCTAAACACTCAAGAGTTAAAAAAATACGACTCCAAAACGGCAACCAAGTTCTGGAAACTGGGCAAGGATAGCGAGTTACGCGGACAAACCGAACAAGCAATTCAATATTTCGCTCAAGCTGGAATGCGTACCATACAAGGTGGAAAAACCAATCCCCAAGCCGTTAGTCTGGCTGACTCTCTGGTGGCAAAATTTCAAAGTCTGGAAGCTACTTCCTTTATGAAAGGCGATTCTAGAGTGGCAACACTTGCAAGCAAAGAAAAATTGAAAATGATCGAATTTGTCGACGGCAAAGAGAGCCAACGATATAAAGACTGTCTGAAAACTCAAGCACTCTACGAGCAAACCAAAAAGCCATGAGCGGTTTTGTAGCCAATATCAAACAGAAACAGCTGACATGGATCCCGCAATCTCTCTTGTGCATGGGGCTGGGAGCATTCATTTCGCTTTGTCTTGTGAGTTATGGCTCAATCCTTTTTATATGGCAAACTACAGATCCTGGATGTGTTTGCTACAGCCAGCGAGTCTATATGTCTCGCGGACGTTTTGAAAACATGCGTGAAATGTTTGATACTACCTTTTATATTCTCGCTCCCGCATTGAGCTTTGCTTTCTTCAAGCTGATGCGCATAGCACCCAAAAATTTGCACAAACCATTCTTAATTAGCTCGATCATTTCCATACTCGTTTTTCTGGTGTGCCGTGCCATCTGGAGCGAAAATATTCCAGCCCATTACTATCAGTTTATTTCGGTCGGTAAAATCATGGCGTATCATTTTGGCGAATTTGCTCGCATATTCGTACAGCCCATGTTTACCTGGTCCTTTCTTGGCTCTATCGGCGTATTTTTAAGCCTGTTTGTTTTTACATATTTTGCGTTCAGGAAACAAGCGACATGAGGCGCAAAGAAGAAGGCCAACATATTGCTGAATTTGGACCGGCGCTTCTCATTGCTATTCCGCTCATTGCTATTATGTTGTCTTGCTTGAGTCTGGGAGCCGGAGTGGGAGCGCTAGCATTAGGATCTCAGCACGCCGCGCGTGAAGCCGCCGCAACCGGAACTTATACACTTGCCGAAACAAGAGTGAACGAAAATCTAGCGACACTTACAGGTCCAATTGGAAAGTTTGGTGGAATCCAAAATGGCAGGCTTATACTCACTGTAGAAGAATCCCCCACTGGTGATACCAATTTCATTCAGCACACAAGAGGCGGATCAATAGATCCGGCAAACAAAGTTTATCGCTACAAAGTACGCGGAGAATGTCAAATCAAGCCGATCTTTTGGTGGTTTACAGTTCCATGCGTATACGAATCAACAGGTATAGTCGAGCATCCCGAGGGTCTTGGCGTATGAGAAAGAGAGCAGGGAGTGTTTCGGCAGAAATCATCGTGTGCTTCATTGCACTGTTTCCAATTTTCTTTTTGATTTTCGATTTGATAATAGTCTATGCCGGTTATCAAACCAATCAAACATTCTCTCGCGATGCCGCCCGAGCAGCGTCTTTGCTATTACCTCCAAAGCAAGGCAAACAAACTGATGGTCCCTTGTTTTTGCGCGCTTCTCAAATTTGTGCCAACGGACGAAACATGGTGAAAGGCTATTTAAGCGGACCTTTCTTAGAAAATATCGAAGTGATGAATTTCACGCCACCAGGTCCTTTTGGTGGCACATATAGTGGCACTGTAACAGTGCGCACAACTTTGCAAGTAAAAGTCCCTGCCGCCATTCCTGGACTCATTCCTGAAATGGTCACGGTCAAAGGCGTAAGCACATTTCCTCTAACTGGAGTGGTGCAGTCGTCAGTAATAGTGCACTAAAATTAGTCTCGACCAACGCCTAAACCATCTGCCACTCTATTTATATAGTTAAACCAGGAAGCAATCAGATTGATTTGCAATATAGCAAGGTCTTCAAATCCGGCATTGCGCAATGCATCGATGTCCATACTCGTTATTTGAGCCGGCTTTACAGTAATTTTCTCAACATACTCAAGCATCGCTTTCTCACTTGAAGAAATGTCGGCGGTGCGAAAGTCTTTCTTAATCGCTTCAGATAGTGCCTCATCCAGAGTCACGCGACGCAGGAACTCTGCGTGAGACGTTATTCAGTAAAAACAATCGTTTATAGATGAAACAGTGGCTGCAATCATTTCGTGCTGCCGGCGAGAAAGTGGAAGCTCTGGATTCATCAAAGCGCCGAAAGTAGAAAAAGCATGCTTCAGCACATCAGGCATTAAGCTGTGTGAGCGGACGATTGCTGCCGCCTCACCTTCCTTTTCGACCAGTTCGGGCACAGGCGTTGCATACTCCATAGGATATAGTCTGCGCGAGAACTCCATTGCTTCAAGCAATTTAGGATCGTCTTCGGGTCGAATTGTTTTTATCCAGGTCATATGAGCCTCCAAGGCAATGACACTAATAATAGTAAATTGGGGGGTTGACACATTAGACTGACCGGTCTATTCTAGTAATAGAAAAGGAGCACAACCATGTGCCGTGATACCACCAGTAATGCATCAGTATGAAAAGCAGCAAAATCAATTTCAGACAGGACTACAACAAGGCGAAATGGTCCTGGCCAATCCACAAGACTCACTCAAAAATGGCACCCTGGTTGCAACTTCAGAACTCAAAAATTTGACAAAACACGATCTCTGGTCCAGTCTATAATTAGGAAGATAAAAGTATGGAGCTTACAAAAGAACTTATGGCAAGCAAAACAGCAGCCAAACAAGACACCCGGATCGCTTTACTTGAAGTCGGCATGGACATCATGTTGGAAAAAGGCTATTCCAATACCGGCATTCAAGAAATCCTCAGTGCGCTTCAAGTCCCGAAAGGCTCTTTCTATCACTATTTCGACAGCAAAGAAAATTATGCCGTTGAAATCATCCGTCACTTCGACGACTGCTACACGACAATGCTCAAAACTATTGTCTCTAACCCAGAGATGACTCCCCTCAAGCGTTTGCGGACTTATGCCAATGAGTCACGCAATAAATTGAACGACCAGGCTTGTCGCAAAGGTTGTCTAATCGGTAACTTGAGCCAGGAAATGTCCGACCAGAGCGAAGTGCTCAGAACCGAGCTTTCAATTGTTTTAGCCAAACGTCTTGAACTCTTTGCTGCGTGCATCGAAGAAGGACAAAAGCTAGGCGAAATCAAGTCGCAACACTCAGCCGCCGAGCTTGCCGACCTCTTTATGAGCGCCTTGTCCGGAGCGGTGATGATGGCGAAAACCCTTAAGCGCATTGAACCTCTGGACAATTTCATCAACATAATGATTGATGATTTGATTAAAGCCTAAAAATTTCAAATTTCAAATATTGTTCTAACCCGGAGTAAAACAGCTCCGTTCGTCCTACCTGCACACTCAAAACTAACCGACCGGTCTATTAAAAGGAGAATACGCCATGAACTTGTTAAACGAACGCCAGCAAAAATATTTGAGGGCTGGAAATTACAAGACCGCCCCCGGCGAACTACGCAGACTTTCTCACTCTCAAGAAGTCTACTTGCGCTCTCGTGTTGCCGAAAACCCAAACACTCCGCTTGGAACGCTTTTTGAGCTATCAGCCGATGAAAGCTTCGAAGTGAGAGTAGCTCTAACCTACAACCACAATCTGCCACTCATGTTGCAGTCAGCCCTTGCTAACGACTCTAATCCAGATGTTCGCTATGCCATGGCAGAGAATTTCAATCTTCCTTGCGAAATACTTGCGCTTCTTGCAGAAGATGAAAATCCCTATGTTGTGCAAAGAGCTAAATTATCGATGGCGATGGCATCTTGCGCGCTCAAAGTTCAAGACACAAAGCATCAAGAAATTCTTGCAGCCTAGTTTTTTCCCGCTATCCTCATAATCACAGATAGGAGAGAATCTTAGTACAGCTAAGATTCTCCTGTGACTTTAAATGGGCAATTTTTACTCGAAACTAATTGCAGCTGCTGCGATCTTTTTTGCAAGTTCGCCAGATGCGCTTGCTTATACTGACACGCCATCAGAGGCGATTAATTCAAATAAATTCAAAACTCTGTCTAGGTCAACATTTCCAGTCACCGCATACGGTGCTAGATGCCTTCAAAATTTTTATCTTGCGTCTCCTTTCCTGGAAAGCCGAAAAACTGCTTAAAATCCAGCTTCGACACTGCGCAACTTAAGCTGGTAACTAAGGAAGACTAGTATTTCATCCGTCAAAGCGTATAGGTTCCCGCTCTGTTTGATAGCGTTGCGTAAAAATTTTGGGTGAAATTTTGACTAACAATTGACACTCTTCGCGCATAAACATAACCTTGATGAAATGACTAACAGAAAACTGGCCTTGCTATCTTTTGGAATCCCATTTTTCCTGGGTGGCGGATTCATTGGTGTGGGCGTTTTAGCCGATCAGCTTCAGCATCCGGACAATCCGTTGTTAGACATAATCATGTATTCAGTCTGGAGCGTCATCACTAGTGGAACACAGCTTGGTTTGTTATCTCTAGCTATAGTATTTTTGTTTGTTGGAGCATTCAGACTGTTGAAAAAGTTAAAGAAATAATTTTCCTGGACCTTCCTCGATAAATTTCAAATGACGTCTTACGTTGTCTACGTGTATTTGCCCAGCTCCGGGATTATAACTGCGGATTAGAGCATCGGTACGTTTAGATGGGTCGCCTGAGTGCCACAGTGTTTTCATGGTTTCATTTATTTGATCTTTGTGAGCGCCTTTATACCAAGGCATGGAGTCTTCGCCTTTCTCTAGGTGAGCGGCAATATCCTGAAGGTATGCGCCAACCAGGACTGACCCATATTTAGGATCTAAAGCTTTGCGCAACGGGTCACTTCGGAGTGCTTCTAGTTGAGGGTAGAGATAATGACCGTCAGGACTTTTTGCATTTACTAGACGAAGGATATGCATAGATTGCATTTGTTCGGTTCCGATTGAGGTTCTTTCGTCGCCACCCAGGACAATTTTTCCAAACTGTCTGATCTGTTCTTCCTGCGAGTCGTCGATGCCAACTTTTCTGTGTTCGATTTCGTTTCTGGTGATTCCAGCAATAATAAACGGATCAATTCCAAACTGTCTCAGGTTTGTTGTGTAGAAGGCGTTGAAGTCATACATGTACTGCATTTTGGCATCTTCGTGACCTTAGTCTTGGCAAAAGAAAGATTTGACACCTTCTTTAACAGCGTCTCCAATTCCATCTATCCAGTTCAATTTCTTGCCGTCTTGTGTGGGACCTTTGGCGGTCAGTATTCGTCCGTCTCCAAAGTCAATACCAAAAGATGACTGAACGGCGGGAATGCCATTGATTTCTGATGGATGTTGGTCATGTTCATGACCCACATTAAAAGCATCTTGCCAGGTTTGTTGTTTGTCTGTGCCTGTTATGGTGGCTTCCTGTTTGACGCTGGAATCTTTTTGAGCAAGTTTAATTTCTCGACTTTCGCCTTCACTTGAACCATCAGAATTTTTGGTTACGTCAGACATAATCACTTTATACCCCTAGCCTGTTCATAATTTCTTTTGAACTAATTCGCACCTATTTGCAGATGAAATCTATTGAAATAGCTACCTATTTGCTAGATGATAGTAAAGCTACTTATCCTCAAAATCAAAAAACTCAAATCGAAGAAATAATGAGTATGAACTTTGAAATCGTAGTGTTCGACGGCTTTGACGACATGGATGTCTTTGGCGTTTTGGAAGCTTTGCGTATTGCTTCGTTTCCAGCTCAGCTGAAAAGCATACGACTTCAAGATTTCGTCACCACCGCATCTGGTGTCAGAGTCATTCCAGCAGGAGTAATAGATTTAAATAACGCGCCAGATGTTTTAATTATCCCAGGCGGTCAGTGGTTGAGCACTATGTCGGGCGCCTCTGTAGAAGCCAATCGCGGAGACATCTTAGAACTAGTTCGTAACTTCAATAAGATGAAAGGCAAACTAATTGCTTCTGTTTGCACCGGTTCATTGATTCTTGCAAAAGCTGGATTATTGGACGGAAGACCAGCCACCACTAATCAGAAATTTTTTGATGTGCTCAATGGCATGGGCGCTATCGGTACTCACGCGCGCGTAGTCGATGATGGCGACATAGTTACAGCTGCAGGCATTACAGCAAGTATCGATCTAGGTCTTTGGCTCGTTCAACGCTTTGGCGGCGCAGAAAAAGCACTAGAAGTCTCCAAAGAATTAGAATTTGAAATGCGCGGACCTATTTGGCAAAAGGCTGATTAGCAGCACTGGAAAATCAACCACACTTTATCGAAATCATGTGCTTTTAAATCTGCTTCTTTTATCCAAAAATAGATTCTGCCAACGTCGCCCCACATCCAGTCAGGATTTTCATCAGAATCTACTTGTAAAAGTAATTTCCAATCTTTGATACCAGATTTTAAAGCCTCAGCTTTCTCAGTGCGATATCCACCACCACAATAAATGCCATTTGTTACCAGCTGACATTCTTCCTGCATGTCACCTTGAACCGTATTTGGATTTCCAAATAAATGATGCTCTATTCCGTCCACTGAAATTTCATAAATCAGGTCAAAAATATCTTCAGTGTCATCGCCTTGTGTGTCAATTTCGTGGAGGGTATCTTTTATAGTCCAGATTTCACTGAAAGACATGCTACATGCTGAGGTTTTTTCCATTGATTTAGGAGGAATGCGACGCTCCAGCAAATGTGCAGGTTCAGGGCAATAAATAACTTTGCTGCAACCCGAGTCTTTTGGGTCGAACCCCCAAGGTCCATCTTCAATCACATAAAAGAAATAAAGCATTCCTTCGGCTGGCAAATATCTGTTTGCTTCCAACCCAGCTAAATCTTTCAAATTGAATTGAGCGATAAAATCTAGATATTGTTGTTCACCAGTATCTTTGTTTTTCCAGGATGGCCATTCAAACGAATGAGGAACGTCAGGTAGAATTCCTCCCATTCGAGAAACTCCTAAAGCCATGCTTTCTATATTGCATTTTTCAGTAGTGATGCGAATAGAAGGCAGTAAAGTTTTAAGCAGTTCTTGCTTACACTTAAAAGGACTATTTTCAATCAAACTTACGACTTCTTTGTAGTCCATTTCAAAAAACTTTATTCGTCGATGTAGTTTTCCCAATACTCGGTGCGCTCTTTCCAATCGCAACCATCGTTATTGCAAATGAGCGTGACGCGTGAAGAATGGGAATCTATTTCTTGAATGTTGAAGCCATCGCGGACGGCATCAATAGTCTCGGCATATTTCTCGAATTTTTGTACTGGCTTCTTGCAAGTAGGGCAGATCATCTTTTTGCCGGTGACTGCATCTTGAATTCTTTTGAGTGACATGAAAACCTCAACTGCACTATGTACTGGCTGGATTTTACTAGAATTGTTCGGTCTATGCTCGCTTGGCTTCTCTAATGCAAATAGAAAGAAGCACCTTTCGATGCTCCTTTCCGGGGTCTCATCTGCATGAGATTTAGATGCCTAACGCCTCGGACAGGTGTCAGGCAAAGTTTTTAGTGCTTGCCTTTGACGGATTCTTCGCCGCTGCGAGCAATGTCTTTGGCTCCACAGCCTTTCATGACCTGTTCGGCACGTTTGGCTTGTTCGGCGTCTTCAGTGTGAACTGAAATAAGAATGTTACCTTCGTTAAGCTTGCCTTCGAATTGTTTGGCTTCGTATTCGGGCATACCCAAACCGATCAGACCGCCAGTTACTCCACCGGCAGATCCGCCGATTGCAGAACCAGCAAGTGCTGCCATAATAGGACCAGCTGCGATGAAGGGACCAACGCCAGGAATAGCGAGAGCGCCAATTCCGGCCATCCAGCCAAGTGCACCACCAGCGATGGCTCCAGCTGCTGCACCAGTTGCGGTGCCTTCGGGAGCTTTACTATGTTTTTCGTAAGCAGTGTCTCTAAGACCTGTTTTGTCAGCCATCATTATCGACATATCTGAATCTGTGAAATTGCTCAATCTCAAAGCATCTACAATTTCGCGGGCTTGAGTTTCCGATGTTGCGATACACATTACTGCTCTTTTCATTTATACGTACTCCTAGTACAAAAAGTGGAAAACGCGCGCCCTTTCGCCAGCCAACTAAGAGTGCGGGTTGTGATAATCAGTCTCTAGCATGCTGAAATTGAGTCAATGCCGAAATCGCATGTCAAGCAAATTGAGCTAGACAGGCTGTCAGACTCATTTTTGCAGCTGCGAGTATTACTGACAGGATAGTCGTAAAAAACACTAAGAGAAACCACTACTTGGTCAAGAGAGGGAACACATCCCTTTTAATCAAATAGGCTTACAGAGCGGTTCCAAATCAGATGCCAGAATCTCAGTCAAGATTTTCTTGTCTACCTGGGGCAAATCAACTATACGATTAGCCTGCAGGTTAATCGCGGTCTCAAAAACATTGCGCACGTCACGCGCGTTTCCAAAGCTTTTGTCACGCTTAGAATAAAGCTGTTCCATAATTTTCTTGGCTACATCTCGCGCATCATCGGTCAACACAAAAGTCCCTTTGACACAAAATGAATCAAGAATGCACAAGAGTTGCTCTGGCGTGTAGTCTGAGAAATTGAAATATTTATTGAATCTGGACTTTAAGCCAGGATTGGACGAAATGAAATTAGTCATTTTGTCAGGATAGCCGGCGACTATCACAACCAAATCATCGCGATGATCTTCCATGCGCTTAACGAGCGTGTCCACTGCTTCTTGACCGTACTGGTCCACAGCGCCCTCGGGAGCAAGTGCGTAAGCTTCGTCTATAAATAGAACTCCACCTAGTGCACGCTCTATCTGTTCGCTTACTTGAATAGCCGTCTGTCCAAGAAACCCACCTACAAGTACAGATCTATCTACTTCTACTAAGTGTCCTTTTTTTAGTACACCAAGCTCACGATAAATGTCGGCAATAATGCGAGCGACTGTTGTTTTACCGGTTCCTGGGTTTCCCGAGAAAACCAAATGTCGAGTGATTGGCGAGGCGGAGAGTCCTTGCTCTTCGCGCATGATTTGTACTTTGATGAAATTGACTAATTGTTTTACGTCTTTTTTGACATCGTCTAAACCAATTAGGTCTTCTAATTGACCCATGGCATTGTCGAGCGTTTTGGGCATGATAAAGATGCCAGTGTTGCCGGTTCGCTTGAATGTCTTTGCTTCGCCCGAGTCAGACTCAGTGGCCCAAGTGGTGGCAGCGGCAATATCAGTCTTTTTGGTATTAAGAATGGTGTCAGGCAAAGAAGATGGGTCTTTTAACTCGCCAGCCTCCGGATACAAGTGAGCCTGAAATTCTTTGAGCCAAGCGTCTTCTTCAGAGCTGATGCTTGAATCGGCTTTGAACATCAAGTTTGCCATTCTAAACAACGTAGTGCGAAGAGTCGAAGCCAGTTCAGAGCCACAAGTCTTGTCGTAATTTTGTAACGCCAAAATCAAATCATCGAATTCGTCTGGCTCGCAAGTGGCGTATTGTTTTGACTTGAGTAATTCTTTGACCCAGACTTCAGTCGACATGTGTCCATACAAACCAAAAACCGGTGCCATATCGCAAATTAGACTGACTTCTTGAGGATGAATTATATTATCGATATAAGTCAGTCCAACACAAAATCCAGCCAGCTTATTGCGCAGAGAAAGGCATGGTTCTTTGAATGTAGAGACCTCACCTAATTTGTCGCTGATTTGAAACAGTGGTGGCATCAGTGTGGCAAACAAATTTTTTGTTTCTAACACAAACTGCTTGCCGTCAGGATGCAAATAATGTTTACCAGGTTTGATCCAGTTAAGCACCTCTTCCATTTCCTGCTCGAATTGCCGGACCAAATCGAGGTCTTCAGGTCCTGGCTTTTCAACTACAGTTAAGACATCATTTACTACTTTGCACAAAAAGTTTCGCCACTTGAGTGACTGGTTCAGTCTGTTTTTTAGATCGTAAGCTTTGAGCGAGTCTATAACTTTAGACGGCAGAGTAGATTTAAACTCCGCTGATTCTGCAAGCGTTTTTGTAGTTTCTTTGAAATATTCTATGTGCTCTTGCAACTGAAGCCCGCACTTACCAGCTTCGACATCTATTGCGTCATAAATATCAAAGAGAAAGGCCCATTGCTTGTTGGTGAGCGTTTTGCGTATAGACAAATAACTAACGAGGCGAACATAGTCGAGATAAATAGCGTCATTTGCCACTTTGGGGTCGCCTTCCATCTCCCAAGCGCGCTTGAGTATCTGATTGACGCTATCTTCGATTTTGAATCGAAGTTCATTGAATTGCTTTATTAACTCGGCAGAAGCACGTGAATGCATTATTTAACCACTGCTTCAGGAACATCTAGAGCGGGATTGCGCTTGAAGAAACCTTCAGGCTTAATAGTGAATCCCATGGTGGCTGCTGGCATCACTGGCCAGTCTTCCACGCGCGGTGTGTGGGTGATGCCCACTGTATACCAGAGAACAAGGTCTTCATTCTCAATTGGGGTGTGGTCAGACCAGGCAGAAAGCCCTTCACCACCCGGGCTTGAGGCGGGGTAATCGCCAGATGCCCACATTTCGTTCTT
Organism: Candidatus Melainabacteria bacterium; assembly: GCA_016699165.1. Lineage (GTDB taxonomy): Bacteria > Cyanobacteriota > Vampirovibrionia > Obscuribacterales > Obscuribacteraceae > Aved-18. The sequence goes on from CP064963.1 coordinate 563,776, forward strand.
GTCGTATTTGGTTGCCCAAAAGTGGTGGTCAAGAAAGGATGCGCGTTTTCTATTATACGATTCTGGATGACTGTACGGATGAGCATTGGCACCAGGTTCGATTACATAACCGGGCAAGTGACCTATATAACGATTCGCGTTTGGATTAACGATTTTCCAACATCTATTGGAATGTTCGTTCAAACCGCGGCGAGCTTCTTGCTCACGTTTTAAAAGTGTACGCTCTAAAACGAATGTGTTTTGCTCTAAGAAACCGCGACCTTCAGAAATTGGACGCACGTTTAATTCGTACAAACTGTTTTTGGTACCATCGATATCAAAATCAAGACGAAAACAAAAGAAGTGTTGATGATTGATGCCCACTACCCGCGGTGCCACCAAGGTGCCGTATCGCTCAGCACCTTTTGGGATGGTAATGCCTTCTTCGTTTGGCTCCTGTTCACAAACCTGACACGTTTCGCTCGTCACTCCCTGTGTCAGCACGTCGCCATTGAGTGTTACTTTTACATCGATTGAGCCATCTTGATTGAATAGCCATTGAGTAAAATAGTCATAATTTCCCAAGGTGAACATATGAGCAATTACCAGTTGGCGCTTGCGTCTTGTGCTAGTGCGCCCGGCATCGTCATCTGCATGCTCCCACAAAATGCCGCCGTCTTGTTCCCAGATTGCTACTGCACCTTTTTTCATTTTCACATCACCCACACTGTTAGCGTAGGGGATATCGAGTATGGTGGCATGAGCTGGAACTTCATGACCCGGGCGCAATGAAGTAGTTAGCCTGCCCAAGCCATATTCGCCTTCATCAATAGGTGAGCGCCATACCCAGTCGTAGCCCGGAGCGCCATAAGGCACAGAGACTTCAGAGACCCCTGCACGGTGCATGATAGAGCGTAGTTTGTTGTCGTCTTCATACGCCAGTGTATGAAGAACCAATCCTTCACGAGAATCAAGTTCATAGCGAAAACGCCATTTCTGCCAGTTGATTTCACTTCCTTTTATTTGAAATGAACTACCCTCAGGCATAGTAGTTACAAGTGGCTTGCAGGGTTCGCGCAGCTTGCCCACTTTTTGTGGATCAAAATAGTTAGAAGAGTCACCAGCAAACGGAATTATTTCTTTTGCGTCCTGTACCTGTGCTGTTTTGGTAGTTAAGTTGATAAGCGCTGACAAACCTTCAATCGGCTCGCCAAATGAATTAGCACCACGTACTCTGCGGTATGGATAGGCACGAATCAATCTTTCTTTTTTAGGATTGTCGATGTTCACTGGATTTCCCACTACAAACATTTCCATATGAACATCGGTCATGTCTTTTAAGCCGCGACGCTCAAGTCCTTTTTTCCAATTTGAATTAGCCATCAAAATGTCTATTCCAATGAAAATGTCCTCTTCAAGTTGCATGGGTTGTACGTCTTTACGCAATTTGTCGGCAATAATTTTTTTATCGGTGAGGTCAATGTCGATTTCGTGAGTCTGGTTGGAATCCAGGTTGTAAACTATCGCTCTAGCCATTCTCTGATATGGGTTACCCGATTTGTAAGACAAAATGAATGCCTTATCCGGTTCGATATTGCCTAAAAATACAAGCGAATCGCTTTTAGTGAGTTTAGCGCCAGATTTCATTATTGAAACTGCACTTGTAAGCTCATCTTTGGTCAGTGCATCTAGCGGGTGTTTAGTATTTTCAGACTGAAAAGTCGACTCCTCCACAGCAAACGCAGCACAAGATGTGGAGAGTGAGGTCAATCCAATACAAGTCGCCAGAGATAGAAGCAGGCTCAGCGCTTTTTTCGAATTCATAATTGATAAACATCCCTTATTCTGAAGTGAGCAAGTATACCTTACCCTCAGCCAGGGATGGGCTTCATACTAACGTCAAGACCGCTTTTCATCTTGCGAATCAAAAGATTTCAAGTGCAATAGACGGGTATGATAGATAACTCTTCATGGAGCGAAAACTGTGAGCACAGATCTTTCAATTATGTATGGAACAGCCTGGAAGAAAGACGATACAGCGCGTCTTGTTAAATTGGCTATTCAATCAGGATTCACCGCCATTGATACCGCTAATCAAAAGAAGCATTATGACGAGGTATTAGTTGGTCAGGCTTTACATGAGGCTTTTAGTCAAGGCGCAAAGCGCGAAGCATTTTTTATTCAGACCAAATTTACAACTAAAGACGGACAAGATCACAGACTTCCGTATGACCCGAAAGCAGATTTAAAAACACAAGTAAGACAGTCTATCGATAGCTCGCTTGAGCATTTGCACACCGATTATATAGACTCTTTTGTATTGCACGGTCCCCACTTTAGAAATCGACTCGTGAAAGAAGATTTGGAAGTATGGCAAGGCATTGAAGAACAATTTCAAGCTGGAAAAACTAAAATGATTGGTTGCAGCAATGTTTCTGCAGATCAGTTGCGCGAACTGGCCACTGTAGCAAAAGTAAAACCAAAAATGGTGCAAAATAGATGTTATGCCCAAACTGGATGGGATTATGAAGTACGCCAGATTTGCAAAGAAATTGGCGCCACCTATCAAGGTTTTTCGCTACTCACTGCAAATCCACACATATTAAACGATAGGCTAGTTCTAGATCTCGCCAAGCGCTTGAATGCAACTGCGGCTCAAGTGATTTTTAAATTCGCCATGTCTGTCGGCATGTTGCCACTCACAGGCACCACAAGCGAGAAGCATATGCTAGAAGATCTAAAGGCGAAAGATCTTGAACTGACCCAAAGCGAAGTAGAGTCAATCGAAAAAATCATGATGTAAAATCATGTCGTAAAAATCGGTCCTTGCCATATATTAATTGTCGAGCCTGTGGCATACTTCAGTCAAATGTCAATATTTGCCGACACCCAAGCCAAAAGACAAGAACTCTTTCTGCGACATCTCGTCAATTCGCTGCACGAGCGCGCCATTTTTGCCGTAGACGAAAAAGGGATGATAACCACCTGGAGTAATGGTAGTCAAAATCTCTTGGGATATGACGAAGAAGAAATTCTAGGAAAACACCTATCCATTTTTTTTGATCAATCCACACAAGGCAAAAACACCGCTCAAAAAGATCTTGAAGATGCCTCAAGTGCAGACTCCACAATAGTTGAGCACCAGTTAACCCGCAAAAACACAAGTCAATTTCATGCCAGTTTAAAATACGATCTTTTGCAGGACGATTCAGGCAATAAAGCTGGATTTGCTGTCTTAATCGAAGACTTGACTGAGAAGAAAGATGCGCAAAAGAACAAATTCGAGCTTAAAAAATTAGAAGACACATTCAATTCGCTCGTTTCGGCAGTGAAAGACTATGCCATATTTTTAATTAGTCCTGAAGGTATAATTCTCACCTGGAATGAAGGCGCCCAGCGGGCTAAAGGCTATAGTGCCGATGAAATTATTGGCCGTCACTTTTCCACTTTTTATACTCAGCACGACAAAGATCGCAATCACCCGCAATTCGAGTTAGAGCAAGCGATTAAGGACGGTCGCTACGAGGAGGAAGGATGGCGAATTCGCAAAGACGGCACGCCTTTTTGGGCAAACGTGACGATAACTCCTATTCTTGATTCGGAAAGAAACCACAAAGGATTTATTAAAGTCACTCGCGACTTGAGCGAGCGCAGAGAAATTGAAGCCAACCGAGCAGCACTTGCAAAAGCGGACGAAACCTTCGACATGCTTGTGGCAGCAGTAAAAGACTATGCCATTTTTCTTTTGAGTCCAGAAGGAAATATTCTAACCTGGAACGAAGGCGCCAGACGAAACAAAGGATACACGGCAGAAGAAATTGTCGGATGTCATTTCTCCACTTTTTACACCAAAGAATCAGTTGAGAGTGGCCACCCCGATTGGGAATTAGAGCAAGCTATCGCCAAAGGTCAGTATGAAGAGGAAGGCTGGCGGGTAAAAAAAGATGGAACTCAGTTTTGGGCGAGCGTTTCAATCACTGCTATCTTTGATCGTACAGGAGTTCTCACTGGATTTGTAAAAGTTACGCGCGATTTGACAGAGCGTAGAGAAGCAGAACTGGGACTTAGAAAAGCAGTCATAGAAGCAGAAAGCGCACGTGATGAAGCAGAGCGCGCAAATAGATTAAAATCAGAATTCGTTGCCACCATCTCGCATGAAATTCGCACTCCCATGAGTGGATTAATCGGCTTAGCCGAATTGTTGATGCACGAACCGGACCACGCTGAGTTGCCTGAAATGGCACAACGCATGTTTAAATCATCGAGAAAATTGCTTGATGTTTTAAACAGTCTGCTTGATTTTTCTAAATTAGAATCGGGAAGAGTTTTGACAGAAAACATCTCCTTTTCACCAAGGGCTGTTTTGCAAGAAGTAGTAGGATTGGTATCACCCTTGGTTCAAGCAAAAAGTTTGGCACTCGAAACTGTTATTTCCAAAAACGTCCCTGAGCAGATATTTGCCGACGAAGTAAAAGTGAGACAGGTTCTAAACAATTTGCTTCACAATGCAGTTAAATTTACAAGCAAAGGCAAAATCAGAATTAAAATCGACCGTCTCGAAATGGAAGGTAATGACTCTATTAGTTTTTCTGTTAAAGATACTGGCATTGGTATCAGAGAAGAGCACAAAAGTATGATGTTTGAGCCTTTTGTACAAGCAGATCCTTCCTTCACCAGAAAATTTGGTGGCACAGGACTTGGACTTTCAATTTGTCGCCACTATGTAACTCTGATGGGCGGCTCAATTAGTCTGGAGAGTACCGAAGGAAAAGGATCTACATTTAGTTTTACAATTCCAGTAAAGGCAAATTCATTCAATGAATGACAAACTCATACTAGTGGTTGAAGACGATGAAGACTTGCGTTATCTTGCCAAACAGCAATTTAAAAAAATTGGTTTGAATGCAGAAACAGCCACAGACGGGCAGGATGCACTTAATAAACTAAAAGAAAAAAAATATGACCTCATTTTGATGGATGTAATGATGCCAGTTCTAAATGGTGTGAATGCCACCATACAAATTAGAGAATCAGAAAAAAATAGCAATAACCACATTACAATAATTGCCATGACTGCAGTCTCTGATAAAGAGCGTTGTATAAGTGCTGGAATGGACGACTATATTTTCAAGCCTATAATGCTTGACACTCTAAAAGCCCTTGTATCTAAGTGGCTTTAGTTTCAGGCAGTGGGTCTGACTGCCTTTTTAAACTTGGCCACTGGCATTCTCACGCACTAATTTTCCAATATCTTCACCCGCCCCCTCGACCGCCCTGGCGCCCTGAAGATAGGCTTTGGCTTTATATGGGTTTTCTCCAAGAATATTTAAGAGCAAGCCGGTTTCGCGCAAGGCACTTGCTATTTCATATTTGTCATGTAAAGCCCCAGACACTGAAATAATCCCTCTCCACCCGTATTTTCTTAGAATATAAGCTGATGGGGAATTCCCCATTGCCCAAAAACTTCTTTTTGACCAAAATTGGTATGGCGAGTAGTGGAGTTATATACAGTTTGCAGAATGCTCATGAGTCTTTCGAGTCTCAGCAATTAGCTTTGAATACTACAAATGTCTCTTCTGACTTCGATCCATTTTCGGACGTCAGGTTCGCTCGCGCTGATTACACCTCTAATCCGTTTACCTACATTGCGCCAAATAAAGCCAATCAGCCTTTTAATTTCAACATTACAAACCCATACGGTCCTCAATACGAAAATCAATACACACCAGATTTAGACCCAGAAGACACAGTTGACGCCCCTCCAGGTCCTGAATTAACAGACCAGAGCAAACCGACAGTCACAGTTCGCCGAGGCGAAAGCATTCAGCGAGCAATTGAGCGTGCACCCGATGGGGCGATAATCAGCGTAGAAGCTGGTGTCTACAACGAAAAGATAAAATTCAATCGAGACAACATTACGCTCAGAGGCGAAAAGGGCGCGATCATGGACTTTCAAGGTGTTGACAGCTCAGATGGTGCCATTAGAATCGAGAACAGAAATAACATTACGATTTCGGGATTTGAAATAAAAAACATAACTGGCAAATATACTCCGACCGCCATTGCAATTGACGGCGTGAGCAATAATATACGCATTTTAAATAACGACATTCACCACGTAGACAGTAGCTCAAACGCTCATGCCATATCGGTTTACGGTCGCAAATCAACGCCAATACAAAATATCGAGATCGCAGGAAACAAGGTTCACGATCTGAAGCTTGGATCTAGTGAAGCAATTGTTGTTAACGGCAACGTAGATGGATTTAAAATTACAGATAATCAGGTCTATAATTCAAACAATATTGGCATAGATGTTATCGGAGGCGAAAGGGTCGGTCAAGGCAGCGATCGCGCGCGCAACGGACTGATAGCTCGAAACAATGTCTATAATATAACCAGTGCTGATAATCCGAAATATCGATCAGGGTCGGCTGCAGGGATTTATGTCGATGGTGGCATTGACATAAAAATAGAAAACAATATAGTTCAGAACTCAGATTATGGCATCGAAATAGCTTCTGAAAGAAAAGACTTTAATGCAGAGCGTATAACCGTTCGCAACAACGACCTTGCACGAAACCGGCTGGCTGGAATCTCTCTTGGTGGAGGTAATTCTTCCAATGGCGGCATTACAGATAGTATCATCGAAAACAATAGGTTAACTGACAACAGACGCGGCATCTGGCGCCAGAACAATATTGGGCAGATAGAAATAAGAGACAATATGGAGTCTTGATTTAGAATCAGCGTGGCATACACCCGCTTTAATTCGGTTTTTTCAGCAAAGAGCATCTATTTTTAAAAGATGGCGACACCTAACTCTGGCTGGCAGGAATATTTCGTCTTTTGCGCACTTGATGGGGATTTTTGCTTGTCGCTTCTTCCAACCGCTTTGCGTCTTCTTCTCCACCAAGTTTTTTCATAATTTGATATCTATAAGTGTAGGCAAAAAGAGCTGCAATTGGGGTTCCAAAGCAAACAATCACGCCTAATGCATACGTGGCAGCTAGAATCCAGTTAAGCTGCTCTTGCAGCCCAGTTATTGGCTGGGATAACTCTTTTATCGGCTGACTCAAATCAGCCACGGGTGGATACATTTTGTCCAGTTGTGCTTCAATGTGTCCCATGCGTTTTTCTACCGAGGAAATGTCACCGCTCACGCCACCAATTTGACCTTGCACCTGTTGCATATCGCTTCGAACATCTACCATTGGCTTGTGCAAGCCTGCAATAGGTGCTTCAAGACGCATCATTTGCTTTTCTAAGTGAACAACTTTTTCCTGAATACTTGTGATGGGCTTAAAGATCCATTTGAATGGATTCAAGTCACCAACTGTAAAACCTTTCTTTTCTTTAAAAGCTTCTTTATCAACTTCCACCCCAGGAATTTCATTAACGCCGTCGATCATTTTATTGTCAGCATTTTCTTGTTGAGCTTTTAATTTCTCAATTTTGGCCGGGTCTTTGAGCGAGGTGGTCATCTCATTAGCCATATCGTTGCTTTCATCTTTTGCAAAAGAAGACGAATAGCAAACAGTTGATAGCAAAAGAGCAAGTGACACACTTAAAAAGATTGAGTTTGAACGTCTCATGACAGGCTCCCAGAACAGAGGTCTGTTATTTGCTTAGCATGACTCTATAAATTAATGTATAGCCTCAGATTCGCCTTTAGCTACCTGAGCCTTAGGCTTGTAAAAAACCTTTGCTATTCCCGTAATTCCAAGTTTTCGGGCAGCCGCTTTAGACAAGTCGAGCACCCTATTCTTTTTAAAAGGACCTCTATCATTAACAACGACATCGACTTCTTTTCCGTTACTTGGATTTGTCACTTCGAGCTTGGTACCAAAAGGCAATGTTCGATGTGCGCATGTCATCTCGTTTTGATTAAAAGTATCGCCTGACGCTGTTTTGCGTCCGTGAAATTTGCCACCATAATACGAGGCTATGCCTTTTAACTTTTTATCTACTCTAAGGGCGCTTCCTATGCGCTTTCCCCAGCTTTTCTTTTCAGGCGTATCGGGTCCTGCAAATGCAGGCTGATATAAAAATTGTGCAATAACGCACGCGGCGGCTAAAGCCATTGATTCTTTCTTAAACATAATCATTAACCGTTTTAATATGCTGTTCTATGTTGAGTTAGATAGCACTTTTCATCAATTGAAGCGGCTTGTGATATTTAGCTTCGAAGCGTTTGCGAAATTCTTGTAATTGCTTTGCATTCAAATGAGTGCAATTTGTGCACCAGATTTGCTTTTGCGCCTTAACTGAAAGTAGCTTCATAAGCTGATCTTGACGCATACCAGAAAATGAAATACCTAATTGGTGAATATTTGATTTGGATAAAGTCGAAATTAAAGAACCATGTGTAACACCAATATCGGGGAATTCGCGGACAAAGCGGCCATGTGAGGTCATGCGGTGATATAACGGTATTAGATATGGTCTTAATAGAGATTAGATCTATGCCAAAATCAAAAATATCAATTGCAATAGCTTGTCTCCTCTGGGCGATCTCCATTGGTCTTGGTCTTTATTTACTCATGAATCATGAGACTACACCAGGCGCTCCACCAAAAGCGCCACCAATCAAATTTCCCAAAGACACCAAGTTAAAATTGAGCTCGGACAAAGACACGCTTGTGATGTTCGTTCATCCGCAATGTCCCTGCACCAAAGCAAGTTTAAAGCAGTTAGAGCCTTTATCCTTAAATCCAAACTTAAGTATCCAACTGGTCCATTTCAAGCCAAGTACAAAACCTGAGGGCTGGAAAGAAGAATGGCAGCTTGATGATTGGACAAAACAAAGAACAGTTCAAGTTATAGAAGACTCAGATGGTGTTGAGGCCAAACGCTTCGATGCTAAAACGTCAGGACAGACATTTTTGTTTGATCCAAGTGGAACCCTTTTATTTCACGGAGGTATCACCGCTGCTCGAGGTGTCACAGGCGACAGTGTCGGTTTTGACAATTTGGCAAGCGTCTTAGCTCGAGTCAAAACCTCAAAAGCTCACGATCTAAATTTAAAAAAATCGCTTGTTTTTGGATGCAACTTACTAAATGAACGAAACTAATCTTACCGCTCAGTTATTCGATGAGCAGCGCTTGCGCTTTTATAAGCGCACAGGGAGACTGTTTGCCGGTTTAATGGTCTGTCAGTGGATTGCCAGTATCGTGCTAGCCTTAATTTGGGCACCAAGAGCTTGGGATGGAAGTGCAAGCGCTCCGCACACTCACCTGCTTGCAGCTATTTTTCTGGGCGGAATCATTACCCTTTTTCCTGTTTATCTGGCCATATCAAAACCTGGATGGGTAGGGACAAGACACATCGTTGGTATCGCCCAAATGTGTATGTCTGCACTACTCATTCACTTGAGTGGCGGGCGTATCGAAACTCACTTTCATATATTTTGTTCGCTTGCACTTCTTGCATTTTATCTTGATTGGCGCGTGCTTATAACAGCATCGCTTGTAGTGGCACTGGATCACGTCATTCGAGGCTTAATTTGGCCTCAATCTGTGTATGGCGAAATATTCGTAGAGCCCTTTAGATGGCTTGAACACACAGGCTGGATTGTCTTTGAAGACGTCATTTTAACTTTTTCGATTAGAGACCACTTAAAAGCAATCGAAGAAAGTGCAACTCGTCAGGCAAGTCTTGAAAAGACTAACGAGCGAATCGAAATCAAAGTGCAGGAGCGCACTCATGAGCTTGCGCTTACAAACGAAAAATTACAAGAATTATCAAACCAGCTAGCAAACTCAAGGGATGACGCTATTCAGGCATCGAGCTTTAAGTCTGATTTTTTGGCCAATATGAGTCATGAAATTCGAACGCCATTAAATGCGGTGATTGGATTGAGTGATTTGTTGATGCGAACTCCACTCAGTGATGAGCAGCGTGAGTTCAGCACTATCATTAATAATTCAGCTGACTTGTTGCTTGATTTAGTTAATGACATACTGGATTATTCCAAAATCGAGGCAGGCAAATTAGATTTAGAATTAATCGAATTCGACATCATCGAGCTAGTAGAAAATACTTGCGAGATAGTAAACGAGCGTGCTCGTAGTAAAAATCTGACCATTTCAAGTTTCATAGATCCCACTATTTCTCGCATAGTAAAAGGTGATCCTGGAAGAATAAGACAAATATTGCTCAATTTTTTAAGCAATAGTATTAAGTTTACCGAGCAAGGCGAAATCGTAGTACAGGCAATGGGGAACCAGCTTCCTGAGCCAGAATCAGAATGGGTCGAAGTGACATTTTTTGTTAAAGACACAGGTATTGGGCTTAGTGAAATTGCTCGTGAGCGATTATTTCAACCTTTCACACAAGCAGACAGTTCGGTCACGCGCAAGTATGGCGGTACCGGCTTAGGACTTGCCATTTCAGATAAGCTTGTAAAATTAATGCAAGGCAATATAGAGTTTGAGTCTGTTTATGGAAAAGGCTCAACTTTTGGTTTCAAAATTAAAATGGAAGCAGTATTGAAAGAGCCTGGACAATCTCTTTCTTGCCCGCTCAACGAATTCAACGCCAACCGCATCCTGTTAGTAGACGGTCTTGAAGGCATCCAAAATGTGCTTCAATCTTATGCCTCCATCATGGGTGTGAGAGCAAGCGTGGCAAGCGACTTAGACAAGGCGCTTGTGATGATGAAAACAGAGGTGTCTCAAGACCCTTTTGATATTGTCATTTTTCTGATGAACCAAAGCAACGAAAATGATTTGCTCAAATTGAAAAATTTGACTAAGCATTCTCAGTTACAGATAACGAAACTTGCTGTGGTGGCAAGTTCCAACGAAAAAGAATTTGTTTTGCAAATAATGCAAAATGAGCTGGCTCACTTCTTTTCTGCCCCGATCAAAAAATCTAAATTTGTAGATGGTCTGGTTAATTTGCTTAGACATAAAACAGATGCTCCCAAAAAAAAGGACCTGTTCGACGAACAACATTCAAAGCAAGACGCCACTTCTCTTGTACTTGTAGTAGAAGACAACGCAGCCAATCAAAAGGTAGCTTTGTTGCAATTAAGGGAACTTGGAGTACCTGCACACGCCGTAGGCAATGGCATCGAAGCGCTTGAGGCTGTCACTCGCACCCAGTACGCGCTGATTTTAATGGACTGTCAGATGCCTGAAATGGATGGCATTCAAGCCACCAAAGAAATACGAAAAATGGAGACTCTAACTGGTAAGCGCTCGCCAATTGTGGCGATGACTGCTCATGCCCTTGCAAGCGACCGAATTGAATGTCTGACTGCTGGAATGGACGACTATATAAGTAAGCCGGTTAATCAGAAAAAATTGGCTGAGGTAATCGAGCGCTGGATGCCCCGAGTGACGAAGGGCGCTGTGGACAATCAAGAAATAACAGGTGATTTTCTAAACAAAAAACGCCCCATTGAAATAGAGACATTGAAAAAAACTTTTGGCGCTAAAGTGGCTGCAGAATTAATGAATGAGTTTCTGGCTGACTCAAGACGACTTTTACAAAAGCTCGACAATGACCTTGAACTAAAAGATATTGACGCCTTAAAAATGGATTTGCACGAACTTAAGGGAATGGCTGCCAGTCTTTATGCCTCTGAAATAGCAGAGCTTAACCGATTGTTGGAAGAAAAGGTTCGCAAAGTCAATGACCATAGCCATGATTGGAGTGCTTACACTGCGGCTGTAGACGAAATAAGATCTGCCTGGATCAAGTCAAAAGACTATATTGAATCGCAAGCTAGAATTTTGTAGAATCAAAATTCTTATCGTGTGAAACCAAGGAACTAATCGTGAAAAATAAAGGGCCGCCATCGCTGTCTGCTCAATTATTTTAATAATATCCGCTGCTTATTACTTCAATTCTCAAAGCAATAGAAGCGGCACAGACGTGATGGGGATTGATAAAAATTGGTGGGACGATCCCAATGAGCATGAAAAAAAGTTTGAAGAGCAATACAATTTGATCAAGAAAAGCCCTTCCGATACTAATTCCACCCAGACAATTCCAGAAGTTAGTGATCATTTTGTTGAGATGAATCAACTCAAAGAAACACACTCGAAGCGTTATTTAAAACTCAAAGAGAAAATAGCTATCTTAAAAAGTCAACTTCAAAATACCGCATCAACACAAGAAGCAGCAGAACTTAAGCGACAAATTTCGCATTGTCAAAGTAAAATAAAGGAAATGAAAGAGGACGACCAATTTATTCAATTTATTACAGGCCAATAAAATGCCCAGCCCATTAAGACGCGCTGCCTGCCTAGCTTTAACCTCCACATTGATGGCAGCCACGCTTACACTGCCTGTCTTTTGTGTTGAACCTGATTATTTAAAAGCTGGTATGAATGAATATTACAAAGGTCATTATAATCTGGCACGCGCACAGCTTGAAGAGGCAATTAAACTAAATTCAAAGAATCAGTTGGCACATTATTTTTTAGCGCAAACACTAGCTGAAACCCACGACAGTAAAGGCGCTTTAGAAGAGTATAAAATTTGTCATCAGCTTGATCCAAAATCCAGCTGCGGTCTAAAAGCGAAACAAGGAATAGAACAATATCAGTCGCTACATCAAAGTAATGCTCAGAAAGCTTTTTCGAGTATTCGCCAGGATCGAAGAGCGGGAGCAACAGATCGTATCTCTACTCAAATTGATAAAAATGTAGAAAACAGTCTTGAATCAAGCAAAGCTCAATCAAAAAAAATAATGGACGAAGCGCAAAAAGAGGTAGAGCGTCTCAAAACTCAAGCCCAAAACGACATTGACTCCTTGCCCCACTTACGCCGAAATGGCTATTGGAGGAGTCAAATGCGCCTACAAATTCAAGAACAGTCAAAGGATCGCATCAAAGACGTGATGGATAGAGCCAAAAGCCAAGCCAAACAATTGGAAAAAGACACAGAATCAAAGGTAGATACGCTTCACAGCTTGAAGCAGGGATTTAACTCCGGTCTTAATTCCGCCTCCAAAAAAGGCACCAATATTGCTCCAGAAGGCACTAATGTTTATGTGCGAAATTACGAGCATAAGAAATAAGCGCTTTATCTCCAAAGCGCAATTTTATTTTTTCACGCACAAAAAGAAGTGTTTCGTGAGTGTAAGCCACTCTTCCAAGCGAGCCTTTGTAAGTGTCAAAAGCACCGTCGTGGGGCTGGAATCGCTCTAGAAAAATAATCCAGCGCGAGCCAAGCTCTGGCATTCGCTCAGGGCTTGCATGCCAACCATCAGGCGGGTTTTCGTCTATGTTTTGAGAACGGACGAATCTTATTGGTAATTTGGTCTTGCAGCATGGTTTGCCTGCCAGAATCTGAACCAGTTTGAAGTTTGCGCATGGAGGATAGGCATCACCTTTGTCTTTGTCGTACCCTTGGTATATTGCAAGAGCAATAAAATTTGATTTGTTTACTAATTCACTAATATTGGTATCGATATTGTAGGCAAGAGCAGGCGACAAAGCCCAGGCGCAATAAGAGAAGCCCAATATTAGCAAAAGCGGCAGCTTTTGCTTTTGCGATATTCTCAGTAATGCAAAAGAAATGATAGAGATAGCCTTCATCAAAACCTGGCCCCCAAAACTATTTAGCAAAGGAATGATTTTCGATGCACATACCCTTCAAGAGCCTTATACATTGCTTGACCAGCCTTTCATTTCTGGTATTTGGTGCTCAAATTGTATTGGCGCAAGAAGACCAGGCTGTTTTTTCCAAAATTGAAGAGTATGTCAAAAAATCTTATCCACACGTCAAAGTGACTCGTGAGCCAAACAAACTGCACTTTGATTACAAAATCAAAGTTTTTGTTGGTTATTACAGCAAAGATAAAATGAAAGTGCCAGATGCAGGCGGTATCATGGGCGATATTACAGTCGAGTCGGGCGAATATTCAAACAAAGATAAACATCTTCTTTCAGTCGAGCAAAACGAGGGTGTGATGTCAACCTTGAAGTTAGCTCCATATAACAAAAGCGCCAACAATCATTTGGTGGCAACATTATATTTCCCAACTGACACCAGTTATGAATTCAAAGAAAATTTAAAAGCAATCATCAAATCTTACGGTACAAGCGGCTTGCACGCAGGCGAATTAAGCAAAGAAGAACTGCACAAAAAAGCACAAGTTGAAAGTCAAAAAGATGTATCGAACTGGGTTGAAACTTCAACTTTGCAAGAACAATTAGAATTAGCTCTAGAAGCGATGAAACGCCACAACTGGGAAGGTGCAAGAAGACACTATCGTGCTGCCTCTTTAATTGCACCAAACCAATTTGATTTTTATCCTAAATATTATGATGCTTGCACAAGAACCGGATATTGGGGCGAAGCGCAAGATGTCGCAGCCAAGCTAGTGCAAACCTCACCTGAAAACGAGCGCCTATTTATCGAAAAATACGCCGATGCGCTTGTGGCATCGAGAAATAGCGACAAAGCAATTGAAGTTTTGCGCAGAGCACTTCAATTGTCTGTTGACGGTAAACAAAAAACACGTCTGTATCACGCCTTGTTGCAGATTGGCATAAACAAGCACGACGATGCTTTGATCGAATCTACAAGCGAAGAGCTTTTAAAGATTTCACCAGACGAAGACGATGTCAGGGCCCGACTTGTAGAAATCCGCAAGAAAAAGAAATCGTAAGAGTGAGATAATTATGTTCATCTCCCACACACGAGGATGCAAAGATGCCTACAGTTTTTGACGAAAAATTAGAAAGTCTCGAAAAGTCATTTCGTGCCGAATCTTTTCCCCAATTCAGCGAAGTTCGCGAAGCATCAGGATTTGTAGTCGACACACTTGACATAGCCTGGTCTGCCGCTAAATCACTTTTCGGCGACAAAGCCACTCCGGATCACGCAATCGAAATCTACGATCGTATGATTTTGCGTATCGAAGCTGTCCAAGCTCAGGAAAGTGACGACGAAGAATTCTCAGATGAAGACGAGTACGAAGAAGACTAATTTTCTAGTCTTTTAAGTAACAAAGCACATGCAGCCGGCTCGAACCCATGTTCAGTCGGCTTGCTTTCTTTTTGATATTTGAGTAAATGCAATTTTGCCTCACTCTTCTTGTCGGCCAGGTAAGTCTGAACACCTAACCAGAAATCTTGATTGGGATAGCCTTCCTGTAAAAACTTATCTTTTCCAAGTTTCCCATCAAAATAATCGACTATAACGATTGGACTATATCCGTATATGTTCTGGTCCGGCTTGGTCAACAGAGGCAATTTGTTTTTTTTACCTAAAATGCGCTCATGTAACCACGCATATACGCTAGACATATTTTTCTGTATTTGACAATTCATATGTCTAAAGCTAGGATCGCCTGGGCCTGAGACTATATCCTGCATTTCTTTCATATCTCGCTCAAAATCTTCTGAATCTAACTCAAGTCCAAGACTATACGAAAGAATCATGGCCCAATCTTCGGCATGATAATTGCGCGATGCGATTTGTGTCTGGGTTTTGGAATCAAACGCATTTTGAAGTCCTGACAAGATAGAAAATGAGTCTGACACTACTTTCTTTGCAAGAACAAGGTCACCTTTGACTAAGCTTGAATGCAAAACTTCTTTGGCATATTGTGAACTAAAGAAATTCTGATTGCCGAGCGCCTTTTTCTGATATAAATCTGCTGCCACAATTACATTTTGGCTCTCTGGATGAGCCGATGAAAATACAAGAACGCCCTCGCTTGCACCATTGGCAAACCAGGCCACTTCATGTATTTGATCAAGACCGCCATCTCCCACTGAACAGGTGGAGATTGATACAAAAACTGGCTCTTTAGTTGGTTTCAGTTCAATCTTTTCATCAGACCAACCACAGTAAACATCACCATAAAAATCGTCATAAGAACGCGCCTGCAAATAGCCAGGCTGGTCGAATTTTACAAATCCGCTTATACAGCCATTTTTCATAGTGAGAAAATTACTTGAAGTGGGCTTAACTCTTTTGTAGTCCACCGAAGTCAAATCTTTATAAAGCCATCCACCAGTAGGTCCAAGTGGATGCTGAGACTCTCGCCTCACAGAGGCTGAATCTTTTTTACTACAAACAGAATAGAGCGGACGCTCTTTTGAAATCGACTTGTACTTTTCGCTTCCAGGTCGCATATCCAGACTACAAGCACTTAGTGTGAGTGCAACACCTAAACTTGCCAATATTTTAAACTTAAAATTTGTGCTCATTAACGCATTATATCTCACCCTAAATTGAAGAGTCCCAAATAAGGACCCCTCAATTCAGTTAGATCTTCTCGCTAATTTTTGCGCTAAATTCTGCCCATTTTGCCAGATTGAAAGTCTTGAATTGCCTGGAAGATTTCTTCTTTGGTATTCATCACAAAGGGCCCATAACTTGCCACCGGCTCATTAATAGGTCTTCCCGCCATCAAAAGCAAGCTCGAATCTTTGATCGCTTCAAGCACAATGGTGTCACCTGCGGTGTCCATCAGAATTAATCGCGCCTGATCATACACAGAAGCATCGCCAATTTTCACAGAACCATTCACAAAGAGAAAAGCTGTGTTAAAGCCAGTCTCTACAGGCAGTTCTATTCTTGAGCCTGCCGCCAGATTCAAATCAATTAGACTAACAGGAGTGAATGTATTTGCAGGACCTATAGTTTCATTTAAACGTCCAGCAATAATGCGCGCGACACTGCCATTTTGGTCTAGATTTACTTTTGGAATGTCCGAATTCAAAAGCGTTTGATAACGAGGACTCGTCATCTTATGCGCCTTGGGCAAATTGACCCAGAGTTGAATCATTTCAAACTCGCCACCTTTTTTTGAAAATTCGCGCTCATGCATTTCTTCATGCACAACTCCAGAGCCTGCCGTCATCCATTGCACATCGCCTGGATGAATAGTGCCTTGATTGCCAGCAGAGTCTTTGTGCTCAACGCTACCTTTGTAGGCAATAGTCACAGTCTCAAATCCACGATGTGGATGCTCGCCTACGCCGTGCGGTTTTTGGCTTGGGTCAAAATGAGCAGGACCTGCATAATCCAACATCAAAAATGGGTTTATGTCATTGTCTATTCCAGTAGAAGGAAAGAAATTTTGCACTGGAAAGCCGTCTCCCACCCAGTGAGAGGAGCCTGCTTTACTTATAGATCTGACTTTTTTAGTGTTCATATTATTGTCTCCGCGTGATGCCCCAGCTTGTGCAAAAGTCCTATTAATGTAGTGCGCTCTTGCTCATTTAGAGGCGACATGATTTGCTCCATGTCTTGAGAGTGTTGCTTAAATGCTCGCTCTATAAGCTTTTGACCCTTGGTTGTTAGAGAAACTACTCGTGTGCGTCTATCGTCCGGGTCGTTTCTGCGCTCCACCAGACCTTGCGACTCGAGTCTATCTACCGCCGCTGTCATCGAACTACTGGTCAATAAGACTTTGCTTCCCAGGGCATTTATGGGCAAATCGCCTTTGTTTAACAAAGCCTCAAGCACTCCAAAATCGGACACACCAAGCTCAAGGGACTGGATGCAGCGATGCGCATATGTCTCCACCGCGCGGGCTGTTTTCCAGAGAATGAGCCAGGCATGAATGCCGCTTGTGTTTGATTTTGACCTTGCTTTTTTCATTTTGTTTGATTTCCGATATCTCGATATCAAGATATATTATATCGAAGATTCTAGGTTCTAGCAAGTCAAGATATCAAACAGGCTGCAAACCCACTAGAATGAGCAAATGCAAAGCAAAAATCAAAAGGCTTTATTGTGGATCACACTTGCCATAATCGCCGCCTCAATCGAGCCGATTGTGGTCAAACTGGGCTATGCGGGCAATATCACCCCCGCTGAATTGCTTGTGGTCAAAAACATAACTGGCGCAATCTTGATTGTGCCTATGACCTGGTCATTTGGCAAACTGCGCTGGATCGGCTGGATGAACTTGCGGAAGATTTTGGCTGTGGCTTTGCTTTTGCTCTGTACAAATTCTTTGACTTTGTTTGCACTGCAATCTATTAGCGCCGTTTTGATGATTACAATTATCACCACCACGCCGGCTTTAGTGGCGCTTATGAATGAACGCATAGGCAGAGATGTTTTGGCGCCCACATTTTGGCTTGGATTTGTATTGTGTTTTCTTGGCGTAATTATGGGGATGAATTTTGCTGATATCACATTCAGTACAATGGGACTTGTGATGATTTTTGGCGCAGTAATAAGCTCGACTTGTTATCGCGTGCAGATGGAAACAACCACAGCCGAATTCTCACCAGCTCTTGTTTCGACCTACACTTTTTTGATTAACGGACTCATTACTCTTTTGCTAATTGCCCCTTTTGTAGGCATGCCTAAGCAAGCTAGTTTTGGCATCGGCACCTGGATTGGACTTGCAGCAGCTGCAGCTAATGTAGCCTTTTTATATGCGCTAAATTTGGTAGGCTCTACTCGCATTTCACTTTTGAATATGTTGCAGCGACCAGCCATGGTTGTGGCTGCAGCAGTCGTTTTGCACGAGCCCTTAACCTGGCAGACAATAGTGGGAATCTTGCTTGCCACGGTCGGAATTCAACTTGCAAAAGTGACTAAGCGAGTGCATAAAGACGAAATATTGCCAGCCACAGACTCAGTTTGTGTCGCCGGGGAAACGGAAGAAGATTGTGATAAGCTAAAGCCATGAGTGAAGAGGCCACAACGCTGGAAGAAAAAACAGTCGACGAAACAAAATTAGTTGAAGAAACTAAACCCGCGACACAAAGCAAGCCTAAGTCCGCTGGAAACGCAATGGAAGGTTCCCTTGCTTATTTGACTTTGTTCTCACTGCCATTTGGTTATATTGTCAGCTCCCTACCAGGACAGTATGCAACTCATGCGACATTTGCCATGGTTGCGCTATTCATCATATCTTCGATGACCACGCCTGTACAAAATGGGCGTTATACCGGATTTCTTTTTGCCTTGTTGTGGGCGTGCGTAGGCATGTTCTTCTATAACATGCGCGGCATTTGATTTAAGACAGCCTATTTTTTAGCTGGCACGAATTCAAGATTTTGCAACTGACCGCCAGGTTTGCGATTGACCTGGATGTTATAGCCAAGAGCCTTATTGTCATACTGATTAATCATAAGAGCCATATCTAACTGTTGCTGAGCTAAGAAATCATTTTGCCCTTCAATTGTGGTCGGAAGAGTGCCTGCCGCTTTTGCATCTTGCATTCTTTGCACGGCGTAGTCCATTATTTGGCCAAAAACTCCACCGGCTGCAAAAGTTTTATCGATACCATTTTGGTCATCTGAGATATCATCTAAGGTCTGAGCGGCGGCTTGGGCTCTTGTGTCTAAATCTGCCATGGGAATCTTCCTTTAATAACGAAAATGATTGGGGTGGGGGGATTCAATAAACCCATCCTATAAGCCAAACGGTTGTCAAGCCATGGTGAAACCCGCAAGCGTCTGTAAATTTGGCAAGAAATACTGCTATTTAATGTTGCGCACGAATTCGAAAAGTTCGGCCAAAGTATTGTCCATACTGGTAATCTCGGCTTTCAGGTCTTCGATCATCGCCACTCGGTCGTCTATGAGCCCAATATCGAATTTGATTTTGCCGTTGCGCTTACCAGAAAGATGCTCTTCGCGCTCTTTCTTATTCATTCTATGACCGCCATGCACAAGACAGTACCCATTAGATTCCCAGCGCTCAACTAGCGCCTGGCGCCTTGTCAGGCCAGATTTATTATTGGTCGAAATAGTATTTAAATAAGTCCAGACACTATCTGGATAAAAGCCATCAGAATTATCGTTATAAATGATATGTCCTAATAAATTAGGCAGTCCAGTTTCCAGTCTGTGCTCTTTGCGCATATTTTTCAAAGCTAATAGAGCAAGTGCGGCTTGACCGCCACCTTCAACTACATCTAGTGTTGCTGGCGCTCTGAAGTCAACTTCACCAAGAGCAAGCGAACCGGACAAAATACCAGTGACACCACCGGCGATGAGGTCACCATACGAGTTATATTTAATCGCTCTGTCTTGGTGCTCAGCAATAGTGGCTTTAATAGCCTCGGCACCAGCTTTTTGTCTGTCGACATGATTTATCGCTCTGCGCATATCAAAATGAAAAGAGAGTATTTGCTCATTCATTTCTTGTTTGCCGAAAATAATATTCAATTTGCCATCGGCTGTGGATCTGTCCGATGTTTGCATTGTTTGTTTGTAGCCAAGTAGTTTATTTTCGATATTCCAGGCGCGCGTCATAAGCTGAGTATCAGGGGTTAAGTCGCCTGAAAGCGTTGCCGTTTTCATTGCTTCTTTGCGATGAGCGTGC
Organism: Candidatus Melainabacteria bacterium; assembly: GCA_016699165.1. GTDB lineage: Bacteria > Cyanobacteriota > Vampirovibrionia > Obscuribacterales > Obscuribacteraceae > Aved-18. The sequence goes on from CP064963.1 coordinate 584,021, forward strand.
TCGTGCGCCTGCCTCACAATAGGATTTTTGGCATGATGAGGTAAAGTTGGTTTGGCTTGAAGTGGAGTAATGATGCCACTTATCGACGAAATAAAAAGCGTGAGAGAAAGCGCTGCAATAACTTGTTTTTTAATTGCGCCCGACACACTTATTCCTCGATTATTTAGCTGCTTCAACTTCGGCACAGGGTTTACAAAGCTCGACAAAGTTTTTGTCGTGTCCAGTTGTGGTTGTGTATTTCCAGCATCTGCCGCACTTTTGACCTTCTGCTTTGAGTACGAAAATGTTCATTCCGTTTTCACTGAGCTCGCTTAGGGGCTCGGATATTGGCTTGCTATCGCCTTTTCCATTTTCAACATTGGCTTGAGAGGTAATGAAAAATCCAGGCAAGTTTTCTCCAAGCGAAACAATTTTATCGCACAAACTGGAGTCCTCTACTTTTATAAGAACCTGAGCTTCAAGCGAACTGCCTATTTTTCGCGCTCCGCGAGCTTGCTCAAGAGCCTTGTTCACCGTATCTCTAGTGATTATTAGCTGGCTCCAGAATTCATCCAAATTTGGATTCAGCAAACTCTGATCGACTTCTGGAAAGTCAGCAAGCAATACGCTTTCTTCTTTAAACGAATTAGCTTTCAGCGCAGCAGGTACATGCTGCCAAATGTCTTCAGCCATATGCGGGTTAACTGGAGCAAGCACTCGCACAAGTACGCTCAACAATTTTGCAAGCACTGTTTGTATAGAGCGGCGCGCTTTAGACTTTGAGGCAGTGGTGTAGAGCGTGTCCTTTGCTATATCGAAATAGAAATTAGACAACTCGACATTACAGAAGTTTTGCAGCAGTTGATAATATTTGAAATATTGAAAATTATCGAAATCGCGGATAATTTCTTTGAGCACTTCTTGCGAACGATGCAAAATATATTTGTCTATATCTTGTAATTCTTCATATGGCACTGCATCTTTGGCTGGATCGAAATCATACAAATTGCCAAGCATATAACGAGCGGTGTTGCGCAATTTCTTATACACATCTGCAAGTTGGGCAAGCAGATTTTTGCCACAGCGAATATCGTCTGTGTAATTGACTGAAGCCACCCAGAGACGCAAAACATCAGCACCATATTCTTTTATTACTTGTTGAGGCTCGACTATATTGCCGAGCGACTTGGACATTTTGCGACCAGTTTCGTCTACTACAAAACCGTGTGTCACAACTGTCTTGTACGGCGCGCGACCATGAAGGGCAACACTTGTAAGAAGCGAAGACTGGAACCACCCGCGGTGCTGATCAGATCCTTCTAAATACAATTCAACTGGCGTGCCTTTTAAATATGGACGAGCGTCCACAACCGCCGAGTGAGTGACACCCGAATCGAACCAAACATCCATGATGTCTGTTTCTTTTTCGAAGTCTGTCTTATCACACTTCTTGCACTTGGCTGCATCACCAAGCATTTCTGCAGGCGTCAATAACCACCAGGCATCAGAGCCAGCTAAGCGACCATCGTGCTCGATAGTCTCATAGGCGCTTGCAACCTTTTCCATCGATTCTGCCGTCATCAACGGCTCGCGACAACTTGTGCAATAAAAAACAGGTATTGGAACGCCCCAGACGCGTTGTCTGGAGATACACCAATCGGCTCGATTTTCGACCATTGAATAGATTCTATTTCGACCAGATGTCGGAACCCAGGTTACTTGATCAATTGCTTCTAGTGCTTTCTGTCTAAATCCATCGACTGAAGCAAACCATTGCTCAGTTGCTCTAAATATCAAAGGCTTCTTGCAGCGCCAGCAGTGCGGATAACTGTGACTATAAGTCTGGTGATTGAGCAGAACGCCTATTTCTTGTAAGTGTTCGACAATTTTTGTATTGGCTTCGTCATAGCGCAATCCATTTGCTACAGGACCTGCTTCTTCGGTCAATATGCCGCGCCCGTCAATGGGAGAGACTATGCCTAAATTGTATTTTTGACCTATTTCAAAATCCTCAGGACCGTGTCCCGGAGCTGTGTGTACGCATCCGGATCCTGTGTCATCGGTTACATGCGTGCCCAAGATTACTCGACTTAGTCTGTCTAAAAAGGGATGCTTACATTCGAGCATCTCAAGATCCGAGCCTTTGCATGTGCCTAGAACTTTACCTTCGATACCTGTTGTTTCTTGAAATTTTTCGCGCAATTTGTCTACCACTACAAGAACGCCATGCTCTTCTGTATCGAGAAATTCATAGGTAAACTCAGGATGTAGACAGACAGCCAGGTTCCCAGGCAGTGTCCAGGGAGTTGTGGTCCATATTACAAAGTGGACTGTTTTGTCTTCTGGTACAAAAGCAGGTATTTTGCCCGTTTTGCCTTGCGAAGCTTTTTTATCCAGCTCGAATTTCACAAATATTGAATGTGATTTATGTTCGGCATATTCGACTTCAGCCTCAGCCAGAGCTGTTTCACAAGTCGGGCACCACTGTACGGACTTAAGTCCTTTATACAGATAACCAGCCTGAGCCATTTTGGAGAAGACACGGATTTGCGCTGCTTCAAATTTAGGATCAAGCGTAACATAAGGATTTTCCCACTCACCCCATACTCCAAGACGTTTGAAGTTGGCTTCCTGACCAGGCAAATTGTGCAAAGCAAATTCGCGACATTTAGCTCTAAGCTCCACTTGAGTCATGGAGCGTCTGCCGCCTTTGACATTTTTGCAAACGGCGTTTTCGATGGGCAGACCGTGACTGTCATAACCTGGCACATAAGGGCTGTAGAAGCCACGAGCCGATTTGTAGCGAGTGACTATGTCTTTGAGAATTTTGTTTAGAGCGGTGCCTATGTGTATTTTGTCTGAACTCAAATAGGGCGGACCATCGTGCAAAACGAATTTGGGTGCGTCTTTGCGCTTCTCAACCGACTTTTGATAAATCTTGTTATCTTGCCAATATTGTTGAAACTCAACTTCGCGAACGGCGCTGTTAGCCTTCATCGAGAAGTCTGTCTGAGGCAAGTTGAGATTATAATTTTTTTTCGGTTCTTTTGAGTCGCTCATTGCATTTTTCCTAGAAACAAAAACGCCAACGCATTTGCGCTGGCTTAAGTATCGATACTAAGTGAGCCAGCTACATTACCGCACAATAATGATAATCAAAGTGTCATCGCCATGCTGACGATGTAACATGAAAGAATCGAAAGTATGAGTAAATCTGCTCACGTTTTTAGAATCGAAAAGGGCACTGATTCAGGATATAAAAGCTCTGGCTGGTCGTCAAGAAAAGTGCCTACTCAAACGATAGAATTAGTTACAGTTCATTTTGCAAGGAGTTCATTTTGCGAACCGAAAGACTGACCGCCTTGAAGGCTGCACACGCCGCTGGAGCGTTGCACAAAGAGAAGCTTGGCAATCTCACGTGCATCGATTATAAGAGCGCGTTCAACCTGGTTACAGAAGTGGATAAAGCGGCAGAAGCGATGATCCTAGACATTTTAAAAGCCGAATTTCCCAACGACAACTATCTGGCAGAAGAAACAGGAGCAAGCCAAGTGTCAGACAATGGCAGACGCTGGCTTATAGACCCACTCGACGGCACCACTAATTATGCTCATGCTTACCCATTTTTTTGTGTGTCGATAGCGCTTGAAGAAGATGGTGAAATAACGCTTGGCGTAGTACACAATGCTGTTTCGCAAGAACTGTTCTGGGCTGAAAAAGGGCTTGGAGCAAGGTTAAACGATAAAGTCATATCCGTTTCTTGCAATGCCACCCTTGGCTCATCCTTGCTTGCCACCGGCTTTCCGCCAGACACAAAAAATAATCGCCATCACAATATGACTGAGTTTACTACTATTACAGACGCTTCTCACGGTGTTAGGCGAGATGGTTCTGCAGCGCTCGATTTATGTTTTGTGGCTTGTGGGCGCCTTGATGGATTTTGGGAGAAGAAATTAGCCCCCTGGGACGTCGCTGCTGGCAGCCTTATCGTGCGCGAGGCGGGGGGCCGTGTAACCAATTTAGAAAACGGTCCACTAGATATGAATTCAGGACATATTCTTGCCACTAACAGTCTCATCCACAAAGAAATGGTGGATATTTTTGAATCGGTCTAACTAAGGCTTTACTTGCCAGTTCAAAGTTTGCCCAGCCAAAAATGGCTTTACCTCTCCGCAAGTATCAGGCACTGTCCATGGCTCTTTTGCTATTTCTATTGAATGTTGATTCAAAGGCAAATTATAAAACTCGGCTGCAAATTGCGATGTGAAAGCCTCTAATTTAGAGATGGTGCCATAGTCTTCAAATATTTGACACAATGCTGGCACCAAAACTGGTGCGGTGTAAACACCAGCAGCACCACAAGCGTTTTCTTTGGCTGAAATAGCATGAGGAGCGCTATCTGACCCCAGAAAAAACTTAGGATTGCCACTAAGTGCAGCATCGATTATTGCTAATCTATCGGTGGGACGCTTTGCCACTGGTTTGCAAAAAGCGTGGGGATTAAGTCTGTCTCCAATAATATCATCGAGAGTCAAATACATATGATGAACAGTTAGACTGCAAGCCACATTTACTGGCAACGCTTTAACACAATCAATTGCATCTTTTGTGGTGGCATGTTCTAGAACTATTCTTAATTTGGGAAAGTTCAATGCAATATCTTTTAGAACTGAAAGAAATTCAAACTCACGATCAAGTGAGAAAGCATGGGGCATTTCACCATGTAGACAAAGCACCAGTCCACTTTCTTCCATCGCTTTGTATACAGGATAGAGCGCCTTAAAATCAGATACCCCACCTTCTGAATTAGTGGTGACACCATCTGGATAAAGCTTGCCCGCAATAGTGCCAGCTTGTTTCAGACCGTCGATTTCGGCGGCTGATGTAGATGGAACAATTTTGAAAGTCATAAGTGGTGCAAAGAATTTGCCTTTTGACTTTGAGAGCACTTCCATAATTTGCTGACGATAATTTATGACATCGTTTGCATTTAAAATGGGAGGAGTCAAATTGGGCATAACCAGCGCACGTTCGCACTGCATAGCCGTGTAGGGCAAGACAGATTCAAGCATTTCACCCTGCCTGAGATGAACATGCATATCGTCAATCTTGCGTATACGCAACTTGCTTGCTCCTTGACTTATCGGTTGATTTATCCTGAGATTTTTGTTTTAAGATTGCCGACAATTCACGGCAAATATCCTGTGGCAATGTGGGTCCTTTGTATATAAGCCCAGTATAAACTTCAAGCAATGAAGCACCTGCTGTCATAAAATCGTATGCGTCTTTGCCTGTCGAGATGCCACCACATCCGATGATAATTTGCCAATCTTTTTTCTTGGCGTTTACACGCTGACAAAGCTTTATCGCTTTTTCTTTCAGTGGAGCCCCGCTCAGACCGCCCATTCCGATTTCTTTAATCCGATCTGAATTTGTTTTCAAATCGTCTCTAGATGTTGTGGTGTTGCCGCAAACAAAACCAGCGATCTTAAATGTACTGGCAGCATCAACAATTGACTCGACAAATTCAGTGGTACTATCAGGAGAAAGTTTGATTAAAATTGGAATTTTTGTGGAGTTGAATTTTTGCAATTCCTGCATGAGAAGACGCATCTGGTCGCCCTCTGTCACTATGCCTTCTTTGGTGTTAGGACAACTTGCATTGACCGTCACATAAGTAATTGGCAGTCCTCTTATTTTGTTAAAAGTATAAATCATGTCTGCCACTGCCGCTTCACCCGCGATGGCAGGGTCATTTGTTTTTGCGATATTCAAACCAATAGGCAGACTGAAATGCGCCTCGCCTAGTCGCTCAGCAACAGCATCTGCACCATGTCCGTTCAATCCCAATCTGTTTATTGCCGCTTCGTCTTCAGGTAGTCTAAATAATCTCGGTTTAGGATTGCCATTTGTGGCTCTGGCACAGACCGAACCAATTTCAGCAAATCCAAATCCAAGTGCTTGCAGCACTTCTGTAAGCTCGCCGTTTTTGTCGAACCCGGCTGCAAGCCCAATTGGATTTGAAAGAGGATGACCAAATAAATCACAGCTTAAATCTGTATCGTTATAAGTCAGACCACCGCTAACTTTAGCTAGAATTTTTCCATAATTTTTTAAAAGAGAATGCACCAGAACATGCGCTTGTTCGGGATCCATCTGAAAGAGCAACGGACGAATAATTTTCTGGTAGCTCATGACTATAGACTAGACCTAAAAATGACCGGTGTAAAGACTTAACACCCGCCTATTTCTTATTGATAAGTTTGGAATATCGACCAGTCCAGGCAGCGATGGCAACGCCTAAAACTTCAATTAACATCTGTGGTGAATCGGTGAATACGTTCACTTTGGAACCTTCCACATTGGTCCAGTTAATTGGTATCTCAGTTATCTTATAATCGCGCAATCGAGCGACATATAGCACCTCAACGTCAAAGGCAAATCTATCCAGCCTTGTGACTGAAAAAATGTCATGCGCCATTTCTTTCTTGAATAGTTTGAACCCGCATTGAGTGTCATAAAATCCAGGCAGTAAAAGCCCCTGCACAATTGCGTTAAATGTATTGCCAAGATATTTGCGATGAGCAAGAGCATTTACGGTTCTACGATCATCAGGCTTAGCCCTAGAACCAATGGCGATATCAGCACCATCTTTGATACTATCGAGCAGTTTTTCTAATTCTTCAATTGGCGAAGAACCATCGGCATCATCAAATAAAATCAAGTCGCCTGAAGCAGCCAACATTCCAATTCTAACTGCATGCCCTTTGCCTTTATTTGGCACATAAGATATAAGTCTAACTTCTGGACTTTGCTCAGAAAAATCATCTACATAGTCGGCTGTGTGGTCATAACTTCCATCATCGACCACAATTAATTCAAAAGAAGTAAAGCGCGATTTCAAGTAGTTATAAACCAATGCCAGAGTGTGGGGCAAGCGCCTCACCTCGTTGTAAGCAGGAATTATCACGGAAATCTGCGGCATCTTTAAAAGTATGCCACACCAATCGCTCTTACTAGCGCCTCAATAAGGGTCCGTAACTGTCCGACGGAACAAAGGTCTGGGCGTTGAAGCCTTGTTGCTTGAGCTGATAGAAAGAATCGCCAGTTCGCATTATCTGAGTGTTATTGCGCCACATCCACATTCTGTCTTTGGCATTATTAGGATTTAATCCCAGACCATCACGAGTCCAAAAACGCGCCACCGCTGGAGCAAGAAATCCTTCACCATCAGTACTAATCATATAACGATTACTGGTCAAATCTGAGCCGGTAAGCCATCTGTAAGGTGCGTTAACAAGCTCTGAATCAGCTGTACTGTTGATTACATCGCCAGCTGCACGCATGCCTTCAAAAGCAGTTGAATATCCGACTCCAGCCCACAAAGCGTTGGGAATATTAGACCTGAAAGCAAGTGGAGTTGAACTGAGTATTTTTTCTGTGACAGTAACATCATTAATCGGAATTCGAAGTCCTTTGGACCAAGAATGAGGCAATGGATTAATGTGGCTACCCGCAAAGTGCAACATACTTGAGTACATGACTGTACCACCGATGAACTCGGTCATCGCAGACCCCCAAGATTTTTCGCTCCATCTCTGCGAAGTATTATAGGCACTAAGCGTCGCGCCCGCACCAATTGCATAAGTGGCAGGTCTTAATGCGTTATAAGTCCCAGCAATAAAACGTGGCACACTTGGATTAGTTATGGCCGGAACCAGTGGCAACATTTTGCCTGCCACACCAATAGGTGCTATCAGTCCGGCCAAAGCGCCTTCTTTTGCGCCCGCTAAAGCTGGATTCCAAAAGTCTCCAGTGACTGCATAATTTATTCCGCCGTTTACTAGTCCACCGACCACGGAACCCGTGACCGCAGCGGCCATGAGACCTACACCAACATTCACTGCCACACCACCAGGTACGGCACCAAATACGGTTGCAAAAGCAAGTGCGCCACCAATGGTGGCAGCAAGACCCGCACCAAACATCGCAACGGACTGCCAATTACGCTTGGTCCAGCCCCACATGCCGGGTTCGGTGATACTTATTTTGCCATCCAGATCAAGTTCTTTCACAGCAGCTAATTGCGGACAGTTTTGTTTTACTTCTTTCAAAATCATATTGGCGCTTGCATAATTGCCTTGAGCAGCATCATACAAGCCCTCGGCCAAGCGCATGCGGTTGTAGTCGAACTTCAGCTCTTCATTGCGTACGTTGCGCGATGCTTCAATTAGTTTCAGTTCGCGATTAATACTTTCTACTTGCAAATATTTCTCGCTGGTTTTATTTGTTTCTCCAGAAAGAAATGTATCTCTGTTCTCGTATGGCACACCAAGAGCTTGAAGACGAGCTTTCAGAACACTTTCTTGTTGATTTAACGGTTGAAGCGCGCGTTCTACTGCTTGCTTTTTGGAATTATATGCATCTTTGACTTGGGTGAGTAAGGCCTGGGCACCAGGGGTGCCATCATCGGCTTTGGCACCAAAATTACCTTTTTCAAGAGCAGCAAAAAAGCTGGTCAGATTATTGCCCATAGCGCCAGGATCGTAATTGGCATCTTTCTTCATTTGCGTGAAAGAGCCTTGCAAAAATCCATTGCGATCAAGACCCTGGTCTAAATTATTTTGAAGCATCGCTTCAAGCTGGTCACCATACTGAGCACGAGCTTTGATTAAATAAGCTTGGGCTTCTGGATAATCCTGGCGTCTGTATGCCATTTGAGCATATTTCAATTTGGCAATTCCAGCTAATTGAGCTTGCATTTGCAGTGCTGCTTGCGACTCTGGATTAGCATTGTTTACAAGCCTACTTGCAAGTGATCCAATATCAACCTGGTCAGCCAATTTTGCTGCTGCTCTAAGAGATTCATATCCAGAATCAGTATCACCTTTACCTGCGGCATCTTGCAGTAAGCGTAAAATTTCATTAGAGGTGGCATCGTTGCCGATAACTCTTTGTACATCAGGAGTAACACTTTGAGCAAGCCGTTTAGCTTCAGGACTGGCGTTTAAATCACGATTACTGATGGCGGCAATAAAATTTTGATATGCAGCAAACGCTTGAATATCTTGAGGCGTTGCGTTTGGACCCAGTGGCGAATCACCGGGGTTGAGACTTGCAACAGTGACATTATTGGTCAACGAAACAGACGCCTGAGTGGCGAGCATGGCCGATGCGTTTTTCATATTCTGCAAAGATTCAAACTTAGCAAGTTCGGCTCTTAATAAGTTTATCTGCGGATTGTCGGCTTTTGCCATCACCATCTGTGGTGTTATTTCAGGATAGGTTACAGCTTGTCCAAATATAGATTGGCTGAGAGCTTTAATGTTCTGATCTGCTTTGCCTAACTCAGATAGCAGGAAATTAGCTTGGACTGTGCCTTGTTGCTGATATTGAGCAGCAACGGCTTTTGCCTCGTTAAGTGCTTTGGTAGCTATTGTCTGCATCTCTACAATTTGAGCGTCGCTCAATTTATGCTGTTTGAAGTTTTCGCTCACTACTTTCAGAGCATCTTGAACACTAGCAAAACTGTTCATATTGCCCGAAGTAGCAGCAGCATTAAGTGCTTGATAAACCTGACCCATTGAAGCTATAAGTGCTTGATTAGCCGGATTTTGGGCAATTTCTGGAACAGAAGCGATAGATTGTAATACTTCAGCCACACGCGCCAATTGCTGAGCGCCACCAGCCACTGGTTGACCACTAGAAAGCGCTTCCATAGTGACTGCCGCTTCGTTCAGTCGGCTAATATAGGATGCTTGTTGCACGCTCATCATAGCAGTCTCGACTTTGCGCATTGCCTCTATATGCGGTGCCCACTGCGGATCACCTACTTGATTAACATCTGGTTGTGCTTGCAATCTTTGTTGCTCAACTGCATCGAGAGCTGCTCTTGGCACAACTTGAGTAGTATCAATTTTATAAATATCATTTGTAGCTGGTGCTGGACGCTCAAGCGGTCGCACCGTCTGTGGTTCTGGTGCTGGTATACCATTTTTTCTGCGATAGTCCTCAAGCGAAGTATATTCGCCATTCATCGGAAGATTTTGGTAGCCCTGATCTCTTGTGCGAACAAACATATTTCTGTATTCGCCTGGATCTATATTGTTGCCCTTTGAAAATATTCGATATCCTGTTTGGGCAAGAGCGCCAATTACTTCTTTATCAAATGAAGCAACAGCTGAAACTGTAGCTGCAAAGCCAGGACCTACAATTGGAGCAGAGAATGCAAGAGTGGCTGCAAGCGGTGAGCCTGCAATGGAAGAATTATTTGCAAGACGGCTCAAACCTTGCCTTGTCATATCCATTGCTGGATTAGTAAATGGGAACAAAGATCCAGTAAGTCCACGGTCTTTAAACCGCTGCAACACCGAAATTTGTTGCGGCATATAGCCACCGCGCACCAATAAAGGCATAAATATAGCTGCGCCCGGTGTAGACAACAACAGCGTGGAGCCAATATCACCAGTTTGAGGAACATGAGCGTGTAGCAACGCCATAGCCAGATTGTCTCCGGCTTCCATGTTGTTTGGAGCCGTGACTAAGGTTCGATAAGCCCCAATTACGCCAAGGCCTGTGTAGTAAGAATGAGCGATTTGTGACCGGGCTACTTGAGTTAGCGTGGCAGTTTGTGGGTCTAATTTGGTGTAGCGGAACCAATCGCCAAAAGTGTTTACTTTGTCACGACCAAAATTGGAAACTCCCGTCCAGGCATTTTGCACTCGACTGTAACCTGGCATGTTGAAGACAGATTGAGCGCGTTGCCCCATAAGAGAAACTGGAAAACCAAACTCGGCATTTTCAGCCATCAAGCGCAATCCAGGCCCACTAAACATGTCTGGGTTTCTTGGCGCCAAATCTGCAAGAAATAAATCGCCTTCTCTTTTGATGGGTAAACTATATGGCAAACCAGATTGTTTTGAAAGTACTTCTCCACCCGGTCCTCGCAAATTAGATAATCGCGGGAAAAGCTTTTCAAAAGCGACATCGGGCAAAGCAGCTTTATTTGCCAAAAAATCCTGTACTTGTTTTTTGCTCGTTAGTCCAAGCGCGTCAGCAATCGATTTTTGATTAGCGCTCAATGTTGTGAAATCATCAATATTTTTTAGCGGCTGAAGCGTCTTTTTCAGAGTTTGAGCTAATGATTCTTTGAATTGGCTAATGGTATAAATATTTGACTCGGCCATACGAGTTGCAAGCAAAGAGTTATTAACGCTCATGGTGTCGCTAATAACACTTGAAGTTCCAAGTAACTGACGCTCAACTTGAGATACGCTTGCAGTCATCATTGAATAGCCTTCGCCGCTCAATGCTTTGGAATTATTGAACAGTGCATGCCCAAGTCCAATATCGGATGTGTTGCTATATTTTAGATTTGGATAAAGCTTGTTGAAGGTTCCTTCAAATGGAATGCTTACGCTTCCGGTTGCGTCTTTTAAACTGTATTTTTCCAAAAATGATTTTAGTTGACCATAATTTGTGATACCAATTGCATTGGCCTGTTTAATCATTTCAGTCGTGACACCAGATTCTGGAACGGTTTTAAATACTGTCTCTAGAGTGTCATCTGCTGCGGCAGTAGTTACTTTGGCAATTTGATTACTCATTAGAGTCATGCCGTTGAATGCATTTTGATAAAGCGCTTGCAACTCAGACTGAGTAGTTATGGTCTTTCCACTATTTAGGAAAGCACCTCGCTCAAATAACTGAGCGTCACTGGCAATAGGTTGCCTATAAAATGCGCTCTGCAGTGTCTGTAATTCAGCTTTAGGAATTCGCGCCAACAAATAATCTTTCATTGGACCGTCAAAGAAGCGCGGATCTTTGAGTGAAGCTGCGACCAGGTCATCGCCTACCCCAGGTTTGAAAGCGTTAGGAAACAATACAGTTGCAGGATCAGAACTTTTGGCGAACTTCTTCATAAAAGCGTTCAACTCACCGCGAGTAGTCATGCCAAACCAATCGGCAGTTGCTTTAAGCCTGGTTAGTTCAGCAGCATCCGTTACGGTTTGTTTGAGTGCTTGCTCAATATTCAAATTATCTATAACGCCAAATCGACGCTTCGCTTCTATAGAGCTAATGGTTGATTGTATCTGGCTTAAATCATCATAGACTTTTTTTGAGAACGCTTTCAAATCAGTCATGGTGCGCAGTTGCATTCCACTTACAGGTAAGTCGATGGTTCCTATGCGCTCTGCAAGTGGTGCTGCGCTCATACGATTAAAACCAGCGCGTGAAGCTATGGTGCTCAATGTCTCATGGGTGATACCAGATGCGACAAATGCATCTTCAACAGCAATAGGTCCCGGAACCGTCATTCTATATCCGGCTTCATTAACTTCAATCGTTACCTGATTGCTTCTTCGAGCAAGTTTTTCTAGCTCATCTACTTGATTTTTACCAATTTCAGCTACTAACTTAGGGTCCGCTTTAACTGTCTTAAGAAAATCATCCAGACTCGCTACAAACTCACCTTTAGTTGCAGGCGCCAAAATATCTCTTAACTTGCTGAAAGATGCGGCTGATTCAAACTTGATCGGCAGCCTAGTCACCGTTTCTTTGTTACTCAATAAATCACTAAATTTACGGTTTGGTCCTGCAGCTTCGGCAAGTTCCTGAAGAGGCTTCCAAATATTGGAAGCTTTTTCACCAACTTCATTGCGCACAAATTGAGCAAATGTACCAACCGAGTGATTCATTCTGTCTACGAAACCAGCTGATTGGAGTGGTCCAAAATTGTCCATGGGGCGACCAATATTGCTAAATCTATTGGTGATGCTTTCTGGAATTTTGGGAAATGCAGGAAGGTAGGGCTGAATGCGACCAGGCAGGCTGGTAACTTGTGCTGGAAGCTTGACTCCCTCGAATAATCTAAAATTACTAGACTCACCTCGGATCATCATCTTATAGCCAAGACTTGCAGCTACAGTCGATCCTATTGCATTTCTAGTAGACGTAAATAAGCTCTCACTCTCACCCAGTGCGCTCATTGTCATGTTTCGCGTTAACGTAGGCAAAACAACTGCACCGGCAAGTCTAGTATACGGATTGAGTCCTGGTATTTCATTGAACTTGCCTTTGGTATAACGCATCCAGGCTATTCCAACAGCTGCCGATAAGGCATTGACCATCAAACTCCTGTTCGATTCATTCAGTCCAAGCTTCTTGGTCATTTCAGATGGCAATATTTCCCCTGCTAAATGCAGAGCCGAAGTCAAATCGACGTCTTCCAAGAATTTATTTTTGTCTAAAATATCAACATTGCGATCGGTTAGAGTCAGTTCTTTGGCTTCTTTTAAATTCTCGACAGCAAGATCTGGTCTGATACCGGCTTTGTTGCCATACTGAAGTATGGCACCACCTGTAGGATCATTGCCATTTGTTAGAGGACCCATGTAAAAGCGACCCAGTGCCACTCTTGTCGTAATGTGCAAATTAACAAAATTACTAGTCGGCTTATCTCCCTGCAAACGTGCAATAGACAAGCGAAGCACGTCGCCTCTGTTTTCGCCTGTTTCTAGAGGGGCATTGCTAATTACAGTCGGGTCGTTAACATCGCGCTGAGCCATAGTCATGACTTCAAGAGCAAGTCCACGATTAATTTTATCCGCCATCGCTTTGGCTTCTTTCAAAACCCGCTCAGCATCCTGCATTTGGCCGCCGACAGTAAGAGCAAGTCCATATTGCTGACGCAATAAAATAGAATTGCGCACACCTTCCATAGAGCCAAGCACTTCTCTATAGAGCTGCACTCGCTGCATTTCGGTGAGCGGTCTTTGAGTAGTTGGGTCTACACCTGCCTTAAGCAGGTCGGTCTTGCTTTTAATTCCTTCAAAAATTTGCTCAACAGTGGGCGTCACTAAGATCGATGGATTATCCGGATGAGGAACACTTTCACTGCGACGAATGAATTCTTCATAGAGAGGTTTTAGCTCGGCAATATTTTGTTTTGTCAAATCGGCATCTAAGGGACCATTTGGTGTTTTAGAAATGAGCGAACCGATTTTTTTAAATAACTCATTATCTTTGAGATTGGCAAATCGCGGGTCCAAAGCTGTTTGTTGCGGAACGCCTTGAAGCCTCTGCACTTCTTTATCTTGACCCAAAATGACCTGATCTCGCCCTGGAGCACTTGGAATTTTGGCAGCATAAGGTGTCATATCGACACCAATTTTACGTGCCATTTCTTGCACATCGCGTGAAAGCGCGGCTTCTCCCTGCACCGAATCTGGTGCGTTTTTCAAAGCCTGATTCAGTTGAGTTTTGGCCGAAGCCAAATCACCAGCCGTTAAAAGATTCTGAGCATAAATTCTCCCAGCACCAAACTGAACCATTTGACTTTCGTTACGAGCGATGTTGAAAACAGTCTTTCTGGTTTCTTGAGCAAATAATAAATTAGCTTTATCACCAGATAAATTGCGCCACTGTTCAAAGTCGCGTATGTAAGCATCACCATAATTGCGCTGCAATTCTGCTTTAACTCGAGCTTTAGTGGCATCGTCACCCGACAACATTGTGGCAAGTAGATTTATGTGAGCTGGATCTTTTAAATTGCCAAACACTTTTTGCTGCAAGTTCAAGATTTCCTGACCTTTGGGACCAGTGCCTTGCAGGATTTGAACAAATTGATTTTTGATGTCAGCCATAAGCGGCTGTTCCATCGCTTCTATACGAGCGCGATTGGCAGTGGCAATTTTGCTGATGCGCTCAAATAAAGGACCATAAGTTTTAAGCGTTTCTGCTGTAGCGCCTTTTACATCACCATTGCGCAAGCGCGCTAAATCATTTGCTTTTAACTGAAATTCTCCCTGCATGTCGTACAAAAGCTCGCCCAGCGGAGGGACCGGTTCGCGATCTTTCTCACTAGCTGGCTGATTTTCATAGCGAGTAAGGGCAGCGTCAAATAAAGTGGTAGAAGGCACTCCAAGTTGAACTGCCTTGCTGCCAACTTCAGCTCGAACAGAAGTATTGATAGAGCGTGCATAAGCATCAGTCAAATATTTCTTTGCTGGATCTAGTTGACCAGCATCACTCAATGCTGCAGCATATAGAAGTCTATTAAAAGCGCGACTATCTTCACCCTGCACCATTCGCTCAGCTGCTTGAACCTGTTGCAAATATGGATACATTGGTGTTTTTAAGCTTTGCTGCACCATGAGCAATTGTTGTAATTTGCTATCTGTGGCAATAGCCTTGAAAGCCTGGTTCGAATTCAAGAACTGCTGCATGTTTTGCAAACGAGCTTGATATTCTTGTGCAGACTTTGCACCGTCCAGTCCCCTTATATGCTGAGCAAGCTGACCTTTTTGAGTAGGGTCTAATTGCAGTGTGCCTACATATTGCTCGAAACTGTTTCTTAAACCTTGATTGGCATCAGCCCATGACATTGGTTTGCCATCGACTTCGACTTTCATCTGCTGCTCTAAAGCACTTTGCGCGGCAAGCATTTGTGTCAGTCTTGCATTAGCCAGACCACTTGGCTTTGCTGATGCGTCTGCAAAAGCAATGCTTTCTTCAAAAGCACGCGCTATCTCGGGAGTCAAAGCCGCTTTAGCTGCTACCTCAAGCGGGGTGCCTTTAGCAAGCTCAGCTACAAGCGCTTGTCTGTATTTAGCGTAAGCTTGCTCGCTTTTTTCTATTGCCGCTAGTGGATTATCGACCGGCTTTGGCTCAACTGGTTTATCTACTACTGGATTAACTGGGTTAGTTACATCAGGCTGAGTAGATTGTGGTGCATCAGGATTATAAAGAAGTGGCAGCTTGCCTTCCCTTATATCTTGAGAAATTTTTTGCACCCGCTCCATTATGCCGCCATGAGCTTCGGCGCCATCTGTTGCAGGAGCTGCGGTTTTGAGTTTCGCTCCGTACTGCTGCTCAATTGCTTGAGCTCGATTTCTAAAATTGGGATCGTCTGCAAGAGCTGGATAATTTTGAACTGTATCCTGCATAGCCTTTTGAGCTTCAGTGAGGCGAGTGCGGATTTCTTCAGGGCTTGTGCCTTGACCTGCCCACTGATACATAGCTAAAGCAAGATTGCCTCGCATGAAACCTGGAGCTTTTTCGAGCACCTTTAGATTTTCAGATAATTCTTTGAGCTGTCGTGCAGTCTCTGGATTTTGCTCGTTACGACAAGCTTGATCCAGACACTTGGCCCACTTGCCAAACATGGCGCGTTTTTCGGGTGGCAACAAACGCAAAATTTCAGCCATTGAATTTTTGGCCTGGTCCATATTACCCGCAGCATTGCCTTCAGGCGAAAAGGCCTTGAACATGTCTTTGACCAGAGTGTCGAGCTTTTCGCGATGCTGGCCTATATATGGCAATTGGCGAATAATTGCCTCTGGCGAATCAGCCTGAGGTAATCTCTCACCTTGTTGAGTACGCTGGTTTGCACCTTTGAACATGTCATCGGGCAAAATATCAAGCGAGGTGCGAACATCAGCCAGAGTGTTTGATGCAAGAGTTATTTCAGTTTGACTATCAGGCGAAGTTTGCGCAATAGTCTGCTCTGGAGGAGTTGTGTCCCCCTTAGTTTCGACTACTTCGCTGTTCTTCTCTTCGCCCGCCACGTGGTGCGTCCTTTTGAAAGATATGTCTATCTTGTAGGATCATTCCCTCGTCTGAAAAGCCGGAAACTACGTAGCCCTTTGCCCTGGGAGCAAAAATTAATTATTAGACTATGCTTGCGATTGTGACGCCATCGCCACCCTCGTGGGAGTCTCCGGGTCTTTGCGCACCAATTGCAGGGGCGGAAGATAACTGACTGCGAACCAAAGATTTGAGCGCTCCTGTTCCATGCCCATGAATGACCATGATGGGACTAATATTTTGCAGCGCCACTTTGTCAATGAATGCTTCAAGCTCAATTAATGCATCGTCTGCTCTTAAACCGCGCAAATCAAGCGTGTTTACAGAAGTGCGAACAAAACCCGCCACTTCATTTTGGTCATGCTTCGCCTCAGGTTGTTTTCTTTCTTTTCTGGGATTTTTTGGGTCGAAAAACCTGACATTTGCCTTTTTAACCTGTCTTTTGCTTGGCGCAACTGCTGGAATCAAATCGCTTAGATTAATTTTGGTTCGAGCCCGACCCACAACCACAAAAGCGTGATCCGCTTGGACAGATTCGATAGTGCCAAATTGTCCAATTGATTTGAGTTCAACAAATTGTCCAGGCACAAAGCCTGCCTTTGTCACTTGCTGATTAGCTTGTACTTGTTTTTTTTGCTCGACCCAATTGTGTTCGCTCTTAAGTCGAGTAATTTCGTCTTTAACTTTTTGAGCTTTGGCTAAACTTGGTTGCTTTTGTAAATCACTAATTAGCTGTTTTACCTGCTCTTGAGCGCTTTTCACATCATGCAGAAACTCTCCAGTTACTTTTAGAAGCATATTTCTTCTTTCAAGCTCTAATTCTTCTTTTTCTTCTTTTAGACGATTCTGCTTCTCAATTAATTTTAGTTTGTTACCCTTGAGCCATTGCTCATGCTCAATAGTTTCTTTCAGTTTTTGCTCAAGTTCGCTCATTAACTCACTGGCTTCGTCTTTAGCTTGAAGCAAAATCTCATCTGCTCGATTAACGACTTCACTTGCAAGTCCCAGACGTTTAGCGATGATGGTCCCTTTAGACGAGCCTGGTATACCGATTTGCAATTTGTATGTGGGAGTAATTCCAGCATCGTCAAAGGCCAGACTGCCATTTACAAAACCGTCTTTGGTATAGCCGAGCGCTTTTAATTCGCCATAGTGAGTAGTAGAAATTGTCATAGCGCCCGAATCGTTTAGGCGCTCAAGTACAGCTTGTGCAAGGGCTGCGCCTTCTTGAGGATCTGTACCGACACCAATTTCATCGAGCAGCACTATTGTATTCAAACCGGCATGATTGACTATTCCCACAATATTTTTCATGTGCGAAGAGAATGTAGACAAACTTTGCTCCAGCGATTGCTCATCGCCTATGTCGGCCCAAACATGCTTGAACAGTGGCACTGTACTATCAGAGTCTGAACAAGGCAACAGCCCGCATTTGACCATCAAACAAGTGAGACCTACTTGTTTGAGCAAAACTGTTTTACCACCAGTGTTGGGACCTGTAATTATCAAAGTGCGATCGCCGCCTTTTAAATACAAGTCATTGGCGATGACTTGATCACGCTCGTGCAAAATGAGCAGTGGATGGCGACTGTTAAGTAATTTCAAGTCAGTCGATTTATTTTCGACAGCAATTAGTTCTGGTTTCTTGCCACCACTTTTAATGGCTAGTCTTGCACGTGCCATTACTATATCGAGCTTCGTCAGTGCACTATAGTTAGTATCAATCTGATCCATGTGCGCTCGACACAAATCACACAACTCACTCAAGATGCGAGCGATTTCACGCTCTTCTTCAGACTCGTTCAATCTAATTTGATTGGTAGGCTCAATTACCGAAACAGGTTCGATATAAACAGTAAGCCCAGATTGCGAGCTGTCGTGCACAATACCATTTACGGTGCCTGTGTTTCGCTCGTTTGCATTGACAGGCAAAACATATCGACCAGATCTGATTGTGTAAATTGGCTCCTGAAGCACTTTTGCCACTTTATTTGAGTGAATCAGTCTTTGCAGTTCTTCTTTTATTCGCGAGTGCAATTTTCTTATCGAACTTCTGATTTGACTCAGTCGAGCACTGGCATCATCGGCGATATTGCCACCTTCATCTATGCAATGCGAGATTTGTCTCTGTAATTCTTCAAGGGGAAACAGATTTGGTGCATGGTTGTTGAGCTGAGGAAAAGATTCTTCTGATAAAAGTTGAATTGATTGCCTGGTGTTTTTAGCAAGAGAAAGCAGCTTTGCAACCTGATATAACTCAAGTGGTTGCAACATTGCCCCAGAAGAAAGAGCGGGCAAAATACTGCGCATGTCAGGAATTATATCTTGCATCAAAGCTGAGTTTGACTCAATCACGCTCACTGCTTCTTGAGTTTCATCTAGCAATGCGCTTGCGCGAGCTAAATCATTAGTTTGTCCAAGTTCACTTTGAAGACACAACTCTTTGGCCAATGCCGATCGTGCTTCTTTAGAAAGATATTTGAGCAAACGATCCCATTCCAAAAAGCGCGCCGAACGCAGATCTAGTTCATGTTCGGGCGATTCAGAAGAATCCATCGGTCATCGAATAAAAATTATTACTAGTTCAAGCTCGGAGGAATAGGAGCAGCAGGCACCACGCATGGTTGCTCAGGAGCGGCTGCAAGTTCGGTCATTTCCATACCGAGGTTGCCCATCAACTTTTCAAACGAATTCTTTGCAACTCATATTGTCTGTTGTTGCGTTTATGTACAATGCCGATGCGCTCTAATTGTTTGATTGCATCAACATGACCTTCTGGAACTGAAGATACATCAACCGAACCTTTCTCATCGAGCCATGTGATTGTTTGCGACAGGCTGCCGAGAAGTTTGCGCATTGGTTGATCATAAACTGGCATAAAAATACTCCTTAGTCCTGAAGATTAATTCTAACATCTTGGCATCATCTTTGCTCGCACCTGTGTTTTTTACGCGTTCCAAAGACCTGGAATTGATAGTGTTTTTGCGGTTCAATATAGAAAAGATACAAATCAGAATAAATCAACGTCAAAGCCTTTTGCCTTCAAATCATGCTCTACAAATACCTCAATCACTCTCCGCAAATCGACTCTTCTGTATATATCGCTCCAACAGCGACGATCATAGGTCGAGTAACTATTGAAAAAGAATC
The DNA here is from genome assembly GCA_016699165.1 of Candidatus Melainabacteria bacterium. GTDB lineage: Bacteria > Cyanobacteriota > Vampirovibrionia > Obscuribacterales > Obscuribacteraceae > Aved-18. Next base: position 603,737 of record CP064963.1, read on the forward strand.
GAGTATCTGGTTCAACACTATTTTGCGCGCAGATATAAACACTATTGAGATTGGCTCACAGACCAACATTCAAGACTCGTGCGTTCTACATGTAACCAACGAATATGGAGTGAAGATTTACGATCGAGTTACAGTGGGACATGGTGCCATTATCCATGGTTGCACGATCGAATCTGATTGTTTGATTGCAATGGGTGCAGTCATACTCGATGGTGCCATAATCAAGTCAGGCTCACTTATAGCTGCAGGTGCAGTAGTTTCTCCATGTACAGTAATTCCGCCAAACAGCCTTGTGATGGGAACGCCTGCAAAAGTAACACGCCAAATGCGTGATGAAGACAAAGAGAAAATGAAACACAACTGGCAAAACTACATAGAATACGCTAAGACTTATAGCTCTTCTAAGAGTGTCCAACCCGTCTTGCAACCGCTTTGAATCTAGCTTTGGAGACCATTGCTGTCTGTTCTGTTTTTTGTGGATGCGTTTTTTCCATAAGCCACGAGCGCAGAGTCATGATTGTTTCAGGCAGAATATGGTCAGTCTCTATAAGAATATGGCCTATTCCAGAGAACCAACGCACAGTCTGATCGGTAGACTTCAAGCGCGAGATCAAAGTAACCACTCCGTTGCATTTAAGCATTCTGTCCTGGTCACCTTGAATGATTAGTACAGGCATGTTGGCTGGAATGTTGCGAGCAAAATTTTTGTTTCTACTAATCAGAAAAGCAGTTCTGAATATATCGCAGGGAGGCAAAGATTTGCGCACAAGTGGATCTTGCAAAGCGCCATTGGCAATCTCAGCACTTTCAGACGAAAACTCTTTAATGTATGGGCTCAAATCAACTTCGCGCTTAGGATGAACCAGAAAAAGGCTCAGGTCTTTGACCACGCGACGATTAATATGCAATCTGGCCTTAATTGCTGGACTGGATAAAACAATTCCGTCTATAAGTTTGCCATGCTCACTTGCGACTCTGATTGCCATTCCAGCACCCAGACTTTCGCCAATCAGAAAAAGCGGGGTGTCGGGGTATTGATTGCGCACAGCCTTAGTAAGCTGGCAAATATCGGCATAACTTCTATCGTAGAGAACTTTGTGGTCAGCCACGCTGGTTTCTTCTTGACTGTATTGACCGTAACCGCGCAAATCAGGGGCAATCACTACAAATCCCATATCGGTCAATTCATGAGCCAGTCGGTCGTAAACTCGACCATGCATAATGAGCCCGTGCAAAGCTATTGCCACCCCTTTGGGCTTTTGAGAATTGTCCTGCCAGCGGTAATAGTGAGCTTTAGGAGCACCCTCAATCACAGGGTCGCTTTCTAACACTACTTCGGCCTTTGCGCTCTGACAAGCAAGCAGCGGCAATACTAGCGATGCAGCAAACAAAAAGATGTGGCGTAACTGCCTCTTTATATAGGGACGCATATTAATACCTATCAACTTGTAAACCCAGGATAATTGCGAAGAAAATTACAGCTTTTAAGCGAAACTGGTTCAAGCGCGTTGCATTTGCTACCATTTCATTTACCCAACAAGAGTGTCTCTTTAAAACCTGAAAGCAAGATTTTTCATGTTTATCTGGCAATTTAATGCGACGCATATCCGACGAAAATATAAAAAATGCCCAGACGCTCAGATATAAAAAAAATACTGGTGATAGGCGCCGGCCCCATAACCATCGGCCAGGCTTGCGAATTCGACTATTCAGGCACTCAGGCTTGCCGAGCGCTTAAGGAAGAGGGATACGAAGTTATCCTGATAAATTCGAACCCAGCAACAATAATGACCGACCCTGAGTTGGCTCACAGGACATACATAGAGCCGGTAACTGCATCAGTCACAGCCAAGATAATTGAACAAGAAAGACCTTGCGCTATATTGCCCACAATGGGTGGTCAGACAGCGCTAAACGTTGCAGTCGAATTAGCAGAGTCTGGTGTGCTTGCCAAATTCAACGTCAAGCTCATAGGCGCTCAGCTTGAAGCAATAAAATTAGCCGAAGACCGCGATTCATTTAAAAAATGCATGCTTGAAATTGGTCTTGGCGTTCCCAATTCTGGAATTGCAAGGAATATTCAAGACGCAAGAAGACTTGCAGGCGAAATTGGATTTCCTATTATCGTGCGACCGGCATTTACACTTGGTGGCATAGGCGGTGGCATAGCCTATAACCAGGAAGAATTGGACGAAACAGCATTGCATGGCATTAACGCCAGTCCCGTTGGCGAAGTCCTGTTAGAAGAAAGCGTGCTTGGCTGGAAAGAATTAGAACTTGAAGTGATGCGCGATTGTAACGACAACGTAGTAATCATATGCGGTATCGAAAACTTCGACCCTATGGGTGTGCACACAGGAGACTCAATCACCGTTGCGCCCATTCAAACCTTGACTGATAAAGAGTATCAATTTTTAAGAGACGCATCAAAGAAAATCATTCGTGCCATTGGCGTTGAAACAGGCGGCTCTAACATTCAATTTGGTATCCATCCCGGAACCGGAAGAGTTGTAGTAATCGAAATGAACCCGCGCGTTTCGCGCTCATCGGCTCTGGCAAGTAAAGCTACAGGTTATCCGATTGCAAAAATAGCGGCCAAATTAGCGGTTGGTTTTACTCTGGACGAAATTAGTAACGATATCACCCGCAATACCAAGGCATCGTTTGAACCGGTGCTCGATTACGTGGTAACTAAAATTCCACGCTTCAATTTTGACAAATTCAGAGGCTCTGATCCGGTTTTAACTACACAAATGCGCTCAGTGGGAGAAGTGATGGCCATTGGTCGCACCTTCCAAGAATCTATTCAAAAGGCGTTGCGTGGACTTGAACTTGGACTTGATGGATTTGGTGGCGTACACAAACGATCGCAGGCTGATTTTTGGCAATGGCGCAGTCGTTTAGCTAAGCCTAGTCCACACAGAATCACTGATATTTTTGGCGCATTTGTAGCTGGTATTTCAATCGACGAAATAGCTAGTTTGAGTGCAATAGACCCCTGGTTTGTACAAAATCTATACGAGCTTTATCAAATGCACGAAAGCTTGCAAGAATTAAAAGACAATGGAAAAGGGCTTGAAGACTTAACTCCAGAAGATCTGCGTTTTTTAAAAACGCGCGGTTTTTCAGACAAACAAATTGCAAAAGCAATAGGCGCAAAAGAAGAAGAAGTTTTAAAAATGCGTGAAGAACATAATATTAAGCCAGTCTACAAAATAGTCGACACTTGCTCTGCTGAATTTGTTTCTTACACGCCATATCTTTATTCTACTTATGAGTCTGAAACAGAAGTGCCCATAACTGGCTCAGGCAAGCCAAAAGTAATGATTCTTGGCGGTGGACCAAATCGTATTGGGCAGGGAATCGAATTCGATTATTGTTGTGTGCATGCAAGTTTGTCCTTGCGTGAACTTGGATTCGAGCCAATCATGGTCAATTCCAATCCAGAAACAGTGTCTACCGACTACGATGTTTCAGACCGATTATATTTTGAGCCACTCACCTTAGAAGATGTGATGAATATTGCCGATGTAGAAAAACCAGTCGGCGTAATAGTCCAGCTCGGTGGACAGACACCTTTGAAATTAGCTAAGGGGCTTGAGGCACGGGGGTTGAAAATACTTGGCACTTCTTGCGAATCAATAGATAGAGCCGAAGACCGCGCTAAATTTGGCGAAATGATCAATAAGCTCAAATTAAAACAACCCGCAGGCGCTATCGCTCAAAGTCACAGCGAAGCTAAAGAAGCGGCCCTTAAGGTCGGTTATCCGGTCCTTGTGCGTCCAAGCTATGTGCTTGGCGGTCAAGCGATGGAAATCATATATAACGAATTGGATCTCGATAACTGGCTAGCCAGAGGTTTCGCTACAGGCACTGGTCAGTCCATACTTTTAGACGAATTCTTAGAAGACGCTGTAGAGATAGACGTTGATGCAATTTCGGACGGTCGCGCGACTATAATTGCCGGAATTATGGAACACGTCGAGCAGGCTGGAATCCACTCTGGAGACAGCACATGCGTGTTGCCCACTCAGACAATTCCGCTCAAAATAATAGAGCAAATTCGCGACTCGACCATGAAACTGGCAGCTGAACTTGAAGTGAAGGGACTAATTAATATTCAGTTCGCTTTGAAAGACGGTGAGCTTTATGTGCTTGAAGTCAATCCTAGAGCGAGCCGCACTATTCCGTTTGTCAGTAAAGCAACTGGTGTTCCATGGGCAAAACTGGCTGCAGGTGTGATGGCTGGCAAGAATTTGTCTCAGTTGGGAATTTCGCCAAGACATATTCCTCCATACGTAGCAGTGAAATCGGTCGTTATTCCCTTCGATAGATTTCCAGGTGCTGAAATATCGCTTGGACCTGAAATGCGCTCAACAGGCGAAGTCATGGGTATTGCAACCAGGTTTGATTTAGCCTTCGCCAAAGCACAATTGGCTTGTGGACAAGCTCTGCCTGTAGACGGAACAGCATTTATTTCAGTCACAGATAAGCACAAAGAAGAAATAGTGTCGATTGCCCAGACCCTTTACACTCTTGGATTTAAGCTAATTGCCACACGAGGTACAGCTCAAGTCATTACTTCAGCCGGAATTCCGGTGCAATTTACCAATAAAGTTTCTGAAGGTCGTCCAAATCTTGTCGACCAGATTAAGAATGGCAACGTACAGTTAGTGATAAATATCCCTTCAGGTAGAAGTGCCCGCGGAGATGACCAAATAATTCGCCGCTCCGCTATAAATTATAAAATCCCTGTAGTAACTACCCTTTCGGGTGCTCGAGCGGTTTGTTCAGCCATTGGTGTTATGCAAGCAGGCGAGCTCCCAGTCAAGAGCTTGCAGGAATATCATGAAAGCATTAACCGATCTGAATCTAAATCAAGGCTCACAAGCGCTCCATATAGTCAGTCTGTGTGAGTTTTGGTGCTAAAATAATCCGACTTACAAGTCCAAAGCCAGTCGGAGAAGAACAGTGAGCAGTGAGTTAGCCAAATACATCGACCACACCCAGCTCAACCCGCATGCAAGCAAGAGTGAAATAACAAAGCTATGCGATGAAGCCAAAGAGCACAATTTTTATGCTGTGTGCGTCAATCCATATTATGTTCAGGAAGCCAAATATCAACTGAAGTCGAGCAAAGTTCAAGTTGCTTGTGTTGTTGGATTCCCACTGGGAGCCAATCTTACCGAGTTAAAAGTGCTTGAATTGAATCGTGCCATCAACGATGGTGCAGACGAAATTGACCTGGTTATAAACATAGGCGCGCTCAAAAACAAAGACTATGACTATGTCGAGCAAGAAATCGCCGAATGCGTTAAAGCCGCTGGCGACGTGCCTGTCAAAGTAATTATCGAATGCGATTTGCTTAGCAAAGAAGAAAAAGTTGCGGCCACCGAAGCTTGCGTTAAAGCTGGAGCTTTCATGGTTAAGACTTCTACCGGCTTTGTGAAAGACGGCAAAGGCGCCACTGTTGAAGACGTAGCATTGATGAAAGCAACTATTGGCAAAAACAAACTTGGTATCAAAGCTAGTGCTGGTGTAAGAGATTACAAAAAAGCGAAAGAACTTATTGACGCAGGCGCTCAGCGCATCGGAACCTCTTCTGGAATAGCCATTTTGACCGGTTCTAAAGCCGGCGCTGCGGCATATTAACTCATTTAGAAAAGCAAAAACGAGGATTGAAAATTGAAGCTCACTAAAAACAAAATCGCAACTTCACTTCTAGTGGCTCTATGTGCTGCTGGGTTTCCTCTTTCTGCAATGGCAGCGGAAGATTCTGAAGCAATGAAGAAAGCAGAAGTTCTCTACAAACAATTAAACGACAAAAATCAGAAGAAAGTGGCTGATGCTTATCGCGAAGTGATTCGCACCGAGCCCGACAATAGCAAGGCACACCACAGATTGGGTGCGGTTCTTGCCACTATGGATCAATATGATACCGCCATTCTTGAATGCAAACAGTCAGTCAAACTCGATCCAAAATCATATCTTCCACACGTAATCATGGGTCAAGTTTATGCCAACCAAGGCAAATGGGCAGATGCAGTCAAAGAGCTTGACCAAGCAGTTGCATTGAAGCCAGATAGCTACAGAGCCTGGATGGATTTGGGCGTGGTTCATGCAAGAACCAACAATATGGACGAAGCCATTAGAGTCTATGGCAAAGCCGCTCAATTGAAACCAAACGATCCAGCTGCCCACCTGAATTTGGGTGTTTTCCTTGGCAATAAAGGCGAGCACAAAAAAGCGATTGAAGAACTCAATACCGCAATCAAATTAGAGGATGGCAAAAACTTCGTCACTTACTTAAATCTGGGCAACGTTTATGGCGATGCTAAGGAAGACGACAAAGCAATTGAAGCATTCAAAACTTCACTCAGACTGAACGGTGGAAATGCACTTTCACACTCTGGTCTTGGATGGGCTTATGAGCGTAAAGGCGAAATGACTCAAGCAATCAAAGAACAAAAAATTGCAATGAAATTAGCACCAACATTTCCACAACCTGTTTACAGATACGCTGCCGTTCTTGCCGCTCAAGGCAAGAATAACGAAGCTGAAACTGAATTCAAAAAAGCAATTAACATGAAAGCCAAAGACCCCTTTGCTTATGTTGAATACAGCAAATTCTTGAAATCACAAAACAGAGAAGAAGAAGCAAAAAAACTTCTTCAGTCTGTTCAGATTGCCAAAGAAGGTAACGGCAAAGCCGGTAACTAACTGTCTTGAACAGGGTACTTGGTCGCTGGGATTCTGTTGCAATAAGCATCGGCATCGTAATTGGTGCGGGCATATTTCGGGTACCATCCGAAGTTGTCCCGCACATTGCCTCGCCAGTCTGGATTTTAATTGCCTGGATGCTTGGTGGACTCTATTCATTTATAGGCTCACTTTGTTATGCCGAGCTTGCCACCAGATTTCCTGATACTGGTGGTGATTATGTTTTTCTGCGCGAATGCTACGGAAAACTTACCGCTTTTTTGTTTGCCTGGTCAGAATTGCTCATTACAAGAACCGGGTCGGTAGCTGCAATAGCTTTGATGTTTGGCGAATTTGCAGTTAAGTTTCTGCCCTATCATGCTAAGACTGGCGAATGGGAAGTAAAAACACTTGCAGTAAGCGTTATTATGGCGCTGAGCGCATGCAATCTACTGGGACTTAAAACTGGCAGCAGACTGCAAAATGCTCTTACTTCACTGAAAATTTTGGCAATCAGTTTTGTCATAATCGTGGGACTTTTGCTATGAAAGCTCCTGCTAATAATCTCGATTTTGCTCATTTTATGAGCAAGGAAACTCTTTCTACTTTTAGCTTATTTGATCTTGGTGTGGCTCTTGTGCCCATCATGTGGGCTTACGGCGGATGGAGAGACAATTTATTTTTAGCAGGCGAAACTAAAGAGCCAACTTCTTCTCTGCCTTTTGCTTTGTTCTTGTCTTGTATTGCAGTGACGATTATTTATGTATTGATGAATTTTTTGTATTTATGGTTTTTACCACTAGAACAAATACATCATGCCAAGCTCGTTGGCACAGACTTGTTGTCTGTTATTTGCGGTCAGGCTGGCGAAGCTTCGTCTCGCTTGCTTGGCATTTTTATCATGGTCTATGCTCTTGGAACTGTAAATGCCCTGCTTTTAACTGGAAGCAGAATTGCCTCGGCCATGTCGCTCGATAATCCTTTATTTGCAAGCCTGGGCAAATTAGACCAAAAACGACAAACACCCGTGCGAGGTATTTTGTTCAACGGATTGTGGTCATGCTTACTTGTATTTGCTTTGAGCTTCGAGAGATTGCTCTATTTCACAGGTTTTTCGGTCTGGATATTTTTTGCCATGGTGGCAGCTTCGATAATCAAATTGCGCTTTAAAAGTAATATTCGAGAATCAAATAAATTCTACACGCCATTATTTCCATTGATACCAGCTGTAGTGGCTATAGTAGCATTGTTCTTGGCCTTAAGCACTTTTATGGATTATAAAATGGAGTCTTTATGCGGCATGGCCATTATATTTTGCGGTGTGCCACTATTCTTCTTCCAGAAAAAGCCTAACGTCCCTCAATAGCAGACGCCACATAATTTGCAGCTAGTGCTTGGCGTAAACTGATACCAATTATGGGTGCAGGATCTGGCAACATATCAGGCAGAGGAATGGGACTATTATTTTCAAAATGTCCCACCATGTGTAAAACACTGCCTCGACCAAATCTAAAATAGACTGCAAGAGCCCCGATTCTATCTGGATCGTGAGCTTTTAACTGTTCACTTACAGCTAAAACTCTGACTGCTTGAGGATTTTTGATACCTACCAGATGACTTTCCAAATCGAGTTTCCAGGGCGCGTGACTGACTGTTTTATTAAACAATGCCGAATCTGGATCGCTTACATAAGCCTCATATGTGGCTTGCTTGTTGACCCCTTTGTTCCAGGCGATAAAATTTGGAAAAGCGCCTTGAATGCAGTTATCCAACGCCCAATCAGTTGACATCAAAGATCCGCCACGCATAACAAAGTCGCGCAGCTTCTGTTTTCCAGCCAGATCCATTTTGCCCTGACAGTCGACAATTACTACCTTTACCGAAGAAAGATTGTAATTGGCCACTTGCTCCATGCCAATTTTTTCAAAAGGGATATCAAATTTTTTCAGTATTTTACCCGAGTTGTCCCAGTGACCTTTTACTACTAAAACTTGAGGCGGACCGCCTTTGGCGATAGCTGCCTGCAAATGCGGGTGAGATTGTTGTATCCAGGCTCTGTACGCGTCTGCACCTACGCTTCGAGCGCCAGTGCGCTCACGCAAAGCAGATGTGTCAGTAATGGTCGAGCGCACTTGAGCTTGACTGACATTACCTTCAATTACGCCTATATTGCCCCGCTCTGGCGCAATTCTTACTTTGAATTCCTGGCGATATTGCGCTTGAAGCGGAAGAGCAAGCGATAAAACTGGTAAAAGACTTATGAGGACTCTTTGAAATGGATTCATAACTTGCTTCGATTCTAATACAATTAAAGCCTTAGACGGCGTTGAAAATTGCAAGTTCCCCATTCAAAATGCGAATACTAAGCTCTCTTTTAATTATATTCTTCATTGCGCTCATGGCTGTGAGCGGCACCCTGATTTGGCTTTATATGTCTTTGAATGGCAGACACGACCACACCAAAACAAATAACATCGTCTCGATTCCGCGCGGTGCAAACATCGACAAAATAGTGCGAACGTTGCAGGAAGACGGCATCATTGACAACGCACTGGCTGTAAAAATATTTCTCAAGATCACTTCTCGCACCGAGCTAATCAAAGCTGGTGATTATCGTTTTAAATCGCCTATATCTGCCATCGAGGTTTTGGATGTGCTAGAGACAGGCGGCACCGAACACAAGAGCCTTACTATAATTGAAGGCTGGAATCGCTTCGATATAGCCGATGCGATGTTCAAAAGCCCAACGTTGAAATTGAAAAATCAGGCAGAAGCAATGGCATTATTGACAGATGTTTCACTTATAAAAGACCTCGACCCTGGCGCCAAGAGCCTTGAAGGCTATTTATTTCCAAGTACTTATTATTTGCAAGAAGACACAAGCGCCAAACAGCTAGTGGCGCAGATGGTGGCAAAATTCAAATCGGTATATAACAAAGAAATAGCATTCAAAGCCAAATTGGCTAAACTGAATCCACATCAAACTGTCACTATGGCATCTGTGGTCGAAACAGAATCTAAACTGAAAGAAGAGCGACCAATTGTGTCTTCGGTCATCTATAACCGCATCGCCAAGAATATGAACCTGAGCATGGACTCGACTGTGGTTTATGCCTCTAAACTTGCAGGCAAATGGAAAGGCGACGGCAAAGTGTACAAAAGCGATTTAGCCCTGAAATCGCCCTATAACACCAGATTGTACAAAGGACTGCCGCCAGGCCCTGTGGCCAATCCCGGACTTGAATCTTTAATGGCAGCGGTAGAGCCGGCTAAAACCAATTACATATATTATGTGCGCGACCCTTACCGGCCGGATGGCAAACATGACTTCTTTGCCACCGCCCAGGGTTTTGAGCTTGGAGTTCAAAAATTGCGCAAATGGGAAGCGGATCAACGCAAAGCCGGTTTACGCTGAGTGATTGAAGTTCTACCTTAAAGCTTTATCGGTCATTTTTTGCATCTTTGTAATAACTTGCACTTAAGGAGGGAAGTATATAAATACTTCCATGGCCGGGAACCCTCAAATGCAGCAACCTCCAAATCAGCAAAACCTTCCTCCAATGCCTGTACATGCAAACGATGAAGTCACTCTTGGCGAAGTCCTCAATCAACGATTTCAAATTGAATCTTTGTTGGGTCGCGGCGGTATGGCTACCGTTTATCGCGCCATAGACTTGAGAACAGAGCGTGCAGTTGCAATCAAAGTTTTGCACAGCGAAATTTTGCGCGATCAGGTGCGGGTGCAACGTTTCTGGCAAGAAGCCAAAACCTATCGAAACCTGCGTCACAAAAACATTATCAAAATTTTTGAATTTTTCACTGACGACGTAGGCAGACACTGCCTTGTGATGGAATATTTGGAAGGTCAAAACTTATCTGAAGTGCTCGATCAGGTTGGTCAATTAGAGGTACAACGCGCTTTAAAAATATTCAAGCAAATTGCAAGCGCACTTGATCACGCTCACAAAACCAAAATTGTCCACCGCGACTTGAAGCCAAGCAACATCTGCATTATGCACAAAGAAGAAGAGCAAGACTTCGTCAAAGTGCTCGACTTTGGTATCGCCAAACTAATGCCTGAAGGTGAAGAAGACATCGCCAGAATGGCTTTGACTCAAACGGGAGAAATCGTAGGAAGTCCGCTCTACATGAGTCCTGAGCAGTGTATGGCTAAAACTATCGACAATCGCTCTGACATTTATTCATTTGGCTGTCTCATGTACGAAGCCATGACAGGTCAGCCACCCTTACTTGGTGGCAACGTCTACGAAACCTTCCACATGCAAACAGCAGTGCGTCCCAAGTCAATTGCAGAGCTGCGCGACGGGCTTGAACCAGACAGTTTACTTGAAATGATCATTCTCAAGTGCATGGCTAAAAAGCCTGGCAATCGCTATCAGGCGATGGAACAAGTAATTGAAGACCTAGACAAAGTCAACGACCCACCTGAAACCAACTCGGTCAAAAAAGGTCTGACCATCGTCACAAACGAACTTATTAAACGCCGAGCCGAAAAGGGTAAAGGCATTCCGCCGCATATTGTAGCTGGTGTGACAGCGGTCATTATTGTAGGCGGTGTAGTTGTTTTTCAAGACAATATAAGAAGAGTAATTGAGCCGGCAGAACATCGCTATCTGCAATATTCATCCGACTATCGCAAAGCTCTTGATGCTATGAACTTCGGTGGTGCCGAGCAATCGGCGATGAAAGCACTCGATGTTGCAGAAAAAGAAAAACCCGAATTTCTAGTTCCCGCCCTGACCAACCTGGTCGACTTGCAACGTATCACAAATATGTTGCCCGATGCAGAGCGCAATAACAAGCGCATCTTAAGCCTTGCAGGCTCGGTCAAAAAAGATACTCTCAATGCCGAAAAGAAATTAAAAGGCAAACTGCGTGTATTTTCCAACTCAGACGAAAAAGTTGAAAATCCCGATGAAATCGAAGACGTTTGCTACGAGCTAAACGATGTCGCTGTCTCTTACATGGATAAAGAAATGTGGGATAGAGCGGAGCGACTTTTAAAAGAAACAAAAACTGCCGCTATAAAAATTCTAGGTGAGCAAAACCTGGTCGTAGTCACGTTAAACGATAACCTCGCCCTTCTTAAATTCAGAAATAACGTGGACGAGAAATATTCTGAACTTGAAACCACCCTTACAGAAGCTGCCAATGCGCACGAAGAAGTGGCAGGCAAAGAGAGTGCTGGTCTAATCCCTGTACTTGATGCATTATCCGAAGTCGAGCGCCGCGAAGGGAAATTCGCAGCTGCTGAAAAAAATGCCCAGCGTTGTTTGACCTTGGCTCGAAATGCTTATAGGTCTTCTAGTATTCAAGCCGTTCTTGCTCGGTGCCAAATTGCCAAAGTGTATATAAGCGAGAAGAAATACTTCGAGGCAAGAACAGTTTTGAACCCTGCTGTAGCTGTAGTGGATCAAAACAAAAACATTGCCAATGACGACAAAGCGGGTTTCTATACGCTGATGGCGGGCTCACTTTTGGGACTGGAAAAGGTTTCAGAAGCCGAGCAAAAATACAATCAGGCCTACGAGTTACTTGCTAGAGACCCGCATCTAAACTCACTTTTGCTCTCAGATGTCTACACTGGTCTTGGCAATTTATACATGTCGCGAGCCAAATATAAATCTGATGTAGCCGAGGTTTACTACAAACGTGCTCTGGCTGCGGCATTTCGCTCCAATGCACGTGAGCAAGCTCAAGTTCTTTATCTGGTCGATAAAATCGCCCAAAATTACAGGCAAACGGGTCGTACTTCGCAGTTAGAAGACCTCTACAAAATGCTTGTAAGCGTTGACAAAGCTACTGGCAAAACTATGGCTGTGATTGAAGACAATAAAATGATAGGCAATTTCTACTTGGATGAGCAGCAAAGAGTGAAAGAAGCTTTGAACTCCTTTGAAGACGCTTTGACTTTGAGTCAAAATTTCTATGGTTCGGAAAGTCCTCAAACCTGCGAAATAATGGGTATGTTGGCAAGCACCTATTTGAAAGCTAAAAATACCGAACAAGCAGGCAGTTTAATCCAGAAAGCAGCCACCATAGCCACGTCCGATAATGTTGGACCGAAATTATCCAGAGCGGTGAAATTGCAAGTGTTGTCTACTTACGCCAAATACCTGGGTAAAACTGGCAACACTGAGAAGCTTGACCAGGTAAAATCAGAAATAGAGAAGCTGTAAAAAGGGGTCTTGTTTGAAAATTCATCGACAAAGTGTTCTTGCACTCATTAGCTCATTGCTGGTCTTTTCTTTAATCAGCACTCTAAGCGGATGCGGTGGTGGTGCCACTAATACCAATACCACGGTAGAAAATGGAGCAGAAGATGAAGACAAGGCTGAATTCGGTAAAAAATGGGGTTTTATCGATTGGAAAGGTCACGTTATCGTAGAGCCTAAATATCAGAACGCAAAATCTTTTTCAGATGGGCTGGCAGCTGTAAAACGCGATGGCATGTGGGGATTTATTGATAGTACGGGCAACGAAGTAATTGAACCCAAGTTTTTCAATGTAGGCTCATATATAGATGGCATCGTACCTTTTAGAAACAATGCCGGCAAATGGGGCTATATGGATCGCGAGACCAAACCAATCATAGAGCCGAAATTCGACGATGGACGCAATTTTTCCGAAGGCTTTGCTGCCGTAAAAGTAGGAGACAAATGGGGCTTCATCGACCGTCGCGGTGGCTTCATCGCCGAGCCTAAATTTATTGATGTAAAAAACTTTTCCGAAGGTTTAGCACCTGTCTTAAGCCTCACTGACGACAAAGGTAACAAGTGGGGATTTATCGATACCATTGGTCGCTTAGCCATTCCATATAAATATGAATCAGTCACCATCTTTACCGAAGGCGCATCAGAAGTGCATTGGGATGGCAAATTCGGCTGGATTGACCGCAACGATTTCTTTCAAGAAAGACCAGGAACTGACTTAGCTTCAGCTTATTCAGAAGGTCTTGCTCTGGTAGAAACTGCCGGCAAATGGGGTTTCATGAACAAAGAAAAAGAAATGGTCATCGATCCTAAATATTCGCGAGCAGAAAAATTTTCAGAAGGCAGAGCGCTTGTTAAAATCGGCAACATGATTGGCTTTATTGACAAAAAAGGTCGCACCATCATCAAGCCTAGATATATCGAAGCTCAATCGTTCTCCGATGGCATTGCTGCCATTTGCATAGCCGAAAACGCTGAAGAATCAGATGAGGCGGGAGAAAGTAGCTCAGCTGATGAATAATCTGATAAAGAGCGCCTAGGCAGCTTCTTCCTGCATTTCTTGTGTATTTTGTTCTAAAGCCTGCTCTTGATGCCTCTCTAGCATCTTTTGCTCTTCTTCCTTTTGGCATTCCTTGTAGTAATAATACAAACGAGTCATCGCAGCAGCAAAGCAGCAGATAGAAAAGACCACACAAGTATCGAGCTTGCCTACAAGACAGATCGGAAAGACCACGGCAATAAAAAACACAACCCAGAAAAGGGTATTGCGGTCGCGGCGCTGTTCTTCGATTTTTTTGATCCAGAATGGATGCACGAGTTTTAGACCTATCACGTATACTTGACAACTAATTGTAATGAGTCTGACTCTGCAATGAAAGCTTTTCTAATCAAAAGTTAATCTTCAAGAGGTTGGCAATCATGGAACCTTTACACAAGAGATCTAATCTGTGTGAATTATGAACACATTGCTCAAATCATTACTGTTAATCATCTTCGCCATAATCCTGACCCTTCCAGCCCAGGCTGAGACTGTCAATCAAGAAAAGCCACTAGGATTTGCACCCAAGAAGACGTCCCATCATCTTGTCATTTATTTCCATGCCTTGGGCGGAGCCCCTCAAGAACCTTTTGTGGAACCTATTAAGGGAGCCACTATAGTCGATGCAGTGAAGTCTGCTAATCCAGGCGCAGGTTTTTTATCAATCGACTACAATCCAGCTCAAGTACTTGCTGGTGATTTCTCCACCATCGACGATACCATCTCGGCTTATACTAAGGATTTTCCTAACGTAAAAAGCATTAGCCTCTGCGGTTCATCTTTTGGTGGCTACACTGCCCTTTCTTATTACACTAAGGCCAGCGCGGAAGTGCAGTCTTTGGTGAAAGGCGTTGTAGTTTCTGGCGCTCCGGACGATTTGAATCTTTTGTCCAAATGTTCAAAAGACAAAGAAGTCAGAGAATTTTTATTGCACGAGCTTACAGTCTCCAAAAAACCTACTTATTTAAAAGATCGCAGCCTGAGTCAAATATACAAGTCGCTTAAAAGACCAACCAATGTATATTTGATATTGATGAAAAACGACGTTATCGTTCCTGCCGCCTGCAATAAGGACCTTGAAGCCAATCTGCAAGCAAAAGGATGTAACGTCTCCATAGAAAAGATAGATGGAGGACATGGCTTTCCTTCTATATATTTTCTTGAACACGGACTTCACTTCATTTCCAAAGGCGCAAAAACACTTAATTAACTGATAGCCAAAACACCACATTTTTATTAGGCGATGTATAGTCGAATTAGGGCGTGGGGTTAGGTCTATGAATAAAAAAGTGTTTTTCCGTGGCTTTGTCACGGGGATTGCAACGTGCATTGCCACAATTATATTGAGCATTCTTTTGTGTTTTTGTCCTGCATTGAATCCAGGGCTCTACGAAAAAATCTTGTTTCTTCCAATGAAAAAATATCCCGATCCAGACTATGGTTTGTGCATTTCTGGAATCAAAGCTAAAGACGTAACCTTCGATTCACTCGATAAAAAAGTAAAGCTCACAGCTCGCTTGTATTATGTTCCTCAAGCAAAACAAATCATCCTATACACGCACGGACAAGGCGGAAATATCGCCCATACTGCTTACAAAATAAAATTTCTAGTTGATAGCGGCGCCTCTGTTCTAGCTTATGATTTTAGAGGTTATGGCAAATCTCTTGGTGAGCCGCATATCGCACAGGTCCACGAAGACGCACGTGCAGCTTATGATTATATTTTGGCAAATACCAGATATAAAGATCGTGATGTGATTTTATACGGAGAATCGCTTGGAGCAGCAATCACAAGCGACCTTGCAAGCAAAGTAAAATCAGGCGGAGTAGTGCTTGAAAGTCCTTTTACATCTCTTGCAAAAATTGCACGCGAAAAATTTCCAGTACTTCAAATCTATCCTGATTCGCTCAATTTGTATCCTACCTTGACTAATGAATCATTCGTGACAGGTGCTCACAGTGCGCCACTTCTGATAGTTGGCGCAGACAAAGATATTTGCACGCCACTGCACCATGCGCAGTATCTTTATAAACAAGCAACTGGCACTAAATTCTTTTTGACCTGCAAAAATACAAACCATGCAGTCTTTGATGTAGACCCAAAATTCTATTGCACCAAATTAGCCGGATTTATGTCCTATTGTCAGAATAGAGATAACAGTCAAGCCCTTGCCTGGGCTCAATCTCCAGCCATCGTGTATAGCGCTCCTTAGATCAAACAGACAAGGCTTTCGTGCTCTTTTTGAGGCTTTTTCTCCTACAATCTAACCAGAACAACCAAAAATCTCACCGCACTTTCGAGTGTCTTATCTTATTAGTGCCGAAGGCCGGCCTTCGGAGGCCGGCCTTCGGCACTAACTTTATGAAAGGCTTTGATTCGTCGTTAGATTTTCGCCCAAATTGGAGATTGAAAAATGGACAATACAGCACTATTTGCTCAGCATCCAGGAATTATTTTATTCAACGATTTTATGCTCCCAAGGCGTTTAAGTGCACCTAGATTAGCTGCCAAACTCGATGTCAGCTGTCATACAGTTACAGATATCGTAAAGGGAAGACGGGGCGTTTCGACTCAGATGGCATTGCACCTGGCGGATTTTTTCCAAACAACGCCTGAATATTGGCTTGAGCTACAGATGCGTTTTGACTTGCAACAGTGCAAAAGCTTGCATAAAAACATTCAAATTGAGTTAACGACTTCACCTGAAACAGAATCCAACTTCGATTGGAAAGAAGAGATGCTTAGGTGCGGAATTCTTATCGATAAGGATAGTTGCTCGGAAATATTCGAGATTTACGAAATGATAGGCACAGACCCAATTTCGTATGACCAACTTTCGATCAATTTAGATCGACCTGACAACAATTTGCCAGGCTCGATCTTTTTTTTAAAAGCTGAAGGGTGGATAGAAGAACCATTCACCCAACTTTATATTCGAGCTAAGCGCAAGATTACATAGGTGCAACTGGAGTGTATTTGCTCAGCCAGGTGCTTAAATCAGCTGCAATTGCAGTATTGAAGGCGGCGTTTATTCTGCCGCGCTCAATCACTTTGGCGATTACTCTGTCGCCAGAATGTACTGGATGAGTGGAGAGAAACTGAGTCATATCATCTACCATTTTGGGCTCGACAATGGATGTAGCTCCGCGAACTATACGGATAAACAGTTTAGACGGATAGCGCTCATTCATTTTGGTCCAGTTATCTTTGATGTACTGCCAGGCAATTTGTCTGCCAGCTACAGAGCGCAATGATTTTTGCACCAGATGTGGAGCATCTTGAGTTTTAACATCATCAGTTAAAGCCAGGTCGAGAGTGCGCTTAATCAAGTCAGGCTGTCTGAATACAGACAATGACATTAGATTTCGCAATTTAGCTTCAGGTGTTTTTGCTTCTTTGTACAGCTTGAAGAGTGTATCGTAATCTTCTTTGGTGCCGTTATAAGCAATGACCCCGGCGATGGTGTCATTGAGATCAGGATTTATCGATTCAGGATTATTGCAGTAAGCGCCAAACATCTCACGGGCTTTGGTTATTACGGCTTGTGATTCGCCGATAGTGCCTAGCGCGTCAAGCACATCACCACGCAATATTTGAGTCAAGTCCGATTCACCATCTTTCTTTTGCCAACCCAGTCGCTTTTCACAACCACTCAATCTATCGCGCACTAGTGCGGCAAAATTGGCGCGGTCAGCATCTTTAATAAACAAGTTTATTTGAGCAAGGTGATTGATTAATAAACCCATTACAGTAGGATCGGTCTCGTCTTTGTATCCGGCTGTTAGATCAAGATAGTCTGCACAAGGCAATTTGCCTGCTTCGACTAAAGCAAAAGAGTCGGACAAGAGCGAGTAACGCTCAGGCACAGTCAACTCCTTTTGAGCCAGGGCAGAGAGAGATTTGAGCGCTTCTTTAGGATAGCTTACGCGATAATACCCGTCAGAGTGGACGTTCACCACAAATGGAGACTTGTTGCTTGCAACTGCGAGATCTTCTTGCACAGTGTCCATGATGTGTGTTGCACGCTTAGTTGCTCTTGCCGATTGGTCTTCGGCCAGTTGACGATAAGAAACGGGAATCTGCCAGACATGAGCTTTGGCTGCGTCTCCACTTGTTGTTTTAGATTGAGCTTTGGCCGCATCTAACAAGCGAAAAGGTCTCTGGCTTAGTTTGATATCCTCACTGCCTTTGAACTCTACTTCGACCAGCGGGTAGCCAGCGCTGTAGACCCACTCTTTCATTATTTTTGAAACAGGGCTGCCAGATACTTCTTGAATTGAATTCCACAAATCATCTGTGGTGGCGTTCTTGAATTTAAATTTGGCGATATAGTTTTGAATCCCTTTTTTGTAGACATCTTCGCCTACGTAGCGCTCGAGCATGCGCAGTACCGATGCGCCTTTTTCATAAGTTATTTCATCGAACATTTGCTCGGCGTCTTCGGGATTATTAACTTTGGCATAAATTGGTCTTGAAGCATAAAGTGCATCTGTTTCCATAGCAGTGCCTTTGTCGCTCACGAAAGAATCCCAGGGTTTCCAGTCTGGCTGCAAGAAATCGAGTGCCTTTGGCTCCATCCATGAAGCAAATGCTTCGTTGAGCCATAAATCATCCCACCATTTCATGGTGACCAGGTCGCCAAACCACATATGGGCCATTTCGTGCGCCACCACCATTGCTACACCTTGCTTGGTGGTAACAGAGGCAGTTTTGGGGTCGAGCAAAAGACGCGACTCTCTAAATGTAATAGCTCCCAGATTCTCCATCGCTCCCGAGCTGAAGTCGGGAATGGCAATGAGATCAAGCTTTTTCATCGGATAAGGAGTGCCGAAATAATCTTCAAAGAAAGGCAATAATTTTATTGCTGTGTCTCTTCCGTACAAAGCTTGCTCTTTTTTGCCTTTCACTGCCCAGGTTTTGATTTCGACGTTATTTACTATTTGAGAATCTGTCGCTTCAAACGGTCCTACAATTAGTGCCACAAGATATGTAGACATCAGTGGGGTCTCTTCAAATGTGTACTGAGTTTTTTGAGTGCGCGGGTCTGTGCGCTTAAATTTCAGGGGCGCATTGGAGATGGCGACCAAATCTGGAGGTGTGGCAAGAGTAATATTGAAAGTTGCTTTAAAATCGGGCTCATCGAAGCATGGAAAAACACGTCTGGCATCGGTCGGCTCCATCTGGGTGGTAGCAAGTGCCATCTTATTTCCCGCAGCATCAGTCGAGGATGAGTAGTAGAAGCCTGCCATTTTGTCGTTTAGCTTGCCGGCAAATTTGACATGAAATTCGTACGAGCCTGGTGCAATGGTTTTTTTGAATTTAAAGCGTACTAATTGCTTTTCTTTATCTTGTTCAATTGTTGATTCAGCCCAGGCGCCATGCCCTTTACCCTTTTTGACTTGAGCGATTTCGCCTTCACTTACTTCTAGATCGTTAGCGTTTAATAGAACTTCTTTAACCGGTGATTGGACGTCTACAAAAATTGTTTCTTCTCCGGAAAACTGCTTGTTTTCTAAATCCGGCTCAAAATACAGTTTGTAAGACGTCGGCATGACAGTGCGGGGCAGTCTGATCGCATCATTATTTTTTCCAGCTTCAGCTCTGCAAGCCATATTTGCCAGGTCGAAAACCCCAAGACCAAGAATGCCTATTGAAACTGCAAGGATCTTGTAGCGCTGCATATTGAAAACCTCATCGCGTAGATGTGAAAGGGCTCGGCTTTTATGAGGCTTGAATATATCACAAACTTCGACCTTAAGAAGAAGAAATCAAGATTAGTTCAATCAGTGATATAACCAGATGTACAGCGGTATAGCGAGTTTAATTAAGGACACTCACATGTATTT
This sequence comes from Candidatus Melainabacteria bacterium, assembly GCA_016699165.1. Lineage (GTDB taxonomy): Bacteria > Cyanobacteriota > Vampirovibrionia > Obscuribacterales > Obscuribacteraceae > Aved-18. Next base: position 623,555 of record CP064963.1, read on the forward strand.
CAAGCAGTTCTTTTTAGGTTGTCTGGCTCATGCATCTTATTTGATAGGTGCTGACGGCGAGGCTTGCATCGTAGACCCTCAGCGCGATGTCGATCAGTACATTGAAGAAGCCGAGGCACATGGACTGAAAATAAAATACATATTGGAAACCCATTTGCACGCTGATTTTGTAAGCGGGCATTGCGAGCTGGCAAAGCGAACAGGCGCAGAAATAGTAATGAGTGAGATGGCAGAAGCTGCCTTCGACCACCAGAGTGTCAAAGACAAAGATATTTTACAACTTGGAAAAAGTGTCACCATCAAAGTGATAGCCACTCCTGGTCACACAGTGGAGAGCGTTTGTTATCTGGTGCAAGATACAAGTGACAAAGAATCAGTGCCTAAGCTGTTGACAGGCGACACTCTCTTTATTGGCGATGTGGGACGTCCCGATTTGGTGTCGGGACATGGAATGTCGAGCGAAGAAATGGCATCGATGCTTTATGACTCTCTGCATAATAAATTGCTCAAATTGGACGACAAAACAGAAGTCTATCCTGCTCACGGCGCTGGCTCTTTGTGCGGCAAATCGATGTCGTCTGAGCGCTCAAGTACACTCGGGCAACAAAAACAATTTAACTATGCGCTCAAAGCCATGCCTAAAGACGAATTCGTTTCGATGATGTGCACGGACCTTCCCGAAATTCCGGCATATTTTAAACATGCCGTGAAAAAGAACAAAGAAGGCGCATCGCATCTAGACGAACTAAATACACCAACTGCGATGTCGGCAGCTGAAACTAAGAAAGCTCTTGAAGATGGATATGTGGTGCTCGATGTAAGACCCGCGTCAATCTTTGGCGAAGGGCATATTCCAGGCGCCATCAACATTGGACTTGGCGGTCAGTTTGCCTCATGGGCAGGACAAGTGATACCAATTGAGACACCAATGATTATAGTGGCAGATGATAAAGACGCTGTACAAGAAGCGTTTGTTCGCTTGAGCAGAGCCGGACACGACACTGCTACTGGCTATTTGCAAGATGGAATGTATGCCTGGAACAAAGCCGGAATGGAAGTAGCTCGCATCGAGCAAATCTCGGTCAATGAGTTATTTGAAAAGTTAGAGAACAAAGAAGATCTCAAAGTAATTGACGTGCGCAGAGCGAGCGAATGGATCGGCGGGCATGTGCCCGAAGCAAACAACATGCCACTAAGCGAACTAGAAAATTTAGTCTCTAAGCTGGACAAAAAACAAAATTACGCCGTCATCTGTGCTGGTGGTTACAGGTCATCGATTGCAACCACGATTTTGAGAAGAAACGGCGTAAGTAATGTGATTAATATCACTGGCGGTACCGGCGCATGGGTCAAGTCGGGCTTACCCACAGAAAAACCCGAGTCGTCGACTAGCGCGGCTTGCGTCGGCTAGAAATTTGTTGCCACCAGGGCTTTCTCAAACGCTCTAGTTCTACTAATGCTTCATCGAATAGAACTTGCAGTTCTGTTGCCCGCACTGCTTGTTTTTCAAGGGCTGGTAAAAGCTCAAGACGTTTTTCTTGATGGTCTACAAGACGCTCCATTTGGCGCATACGCTCATAGGCACCCAGCAAACGTGTGTTTGTTTCGGTCAAAAGTGCATGCACTTCTTGTACTCTGCCAAGCAATTCAAGAACTGATCTATTTTCGAAATAAGTTACAGCACTGTCTTCACTCAAGTTAGTTTCTTGAGTGCGAGTCATTACTTTTACGTGTGCGGCATCGAGCAAGTCCTCGAGACCTTCCAAATCGACTGGATCTACGTATTTCTTTTCGGGATTAGTGTTCATGTTTGGCTCCGCCACTGATACTGCCATGACATTATCTGTGGTGCCATATAAAGCAGCAATACTTGACTACCCTATCGGACCCACGTCAAATATTATTGGCAGCTGGCCTATTTTTTGAGATATTTAGCAAGCATTTCTTCTGCCTGCTCAAGCATCATTGGTTTTTGCATGAAATCATCCATGCCAGCGTTTTTGCAATCTTCTGTATTGGAGAAAGCGCTCAATCCAATTATGGGAGTATGCTCACGCCCTTCATTTTTTTCGTATTCACGAATCTGATAAGTAGCCTCAATGCCATTCATTTCAGGCATCGATATATCCATGAAAATCATCGAATAACCTTTCTTAGACATTTCAACACCCTCAACCCCATTTGCTGCGGTATCGCAGATAACACCAAGTCGTTCGAACTGGCGTTTAGCTAAAAAGCGCAGAGTCTGATCGTCTTCAATAAGTAGAATTATTTGATCTGACATGAAGTGTTTCGCTCACACTGAAGGGGTACAGTAAACCAGAAAGTAGAACCGCGATTGGGTTCGCTTATGACATTTATTTCGCCACCAAGCAGCGTGACATAGCTTTTAGTGAGCGACAAACCTAACCCCGTTCCACCGAATTGTTTGCCACCGTCCACTTGGGCAAAAGGCTGGAAGAGAGTATTTTGATTGTGTTTTGCAATACCTATGCCGGTGTCGGTCACAGACATTTTTAATTTAATAGAGTCATCCTTTGCATGTTCAACCGAAACAGACAATCTGATGCTGCCTGAATTAGTAAACTTCATTGCGTTCTTAGTTAGACTCATCAGTATGTGCATAATTTTCTTTTCGTCGCCGAAGCACTTGTCTGGCACGTCAAACGCTGATTCGAGAAATAGCATGATTGATTTGCGCTGCGCTTGATCTTGATATTGAGTCATCACATTTGCAAGCAATTCACGCGGTGAAAATTGAGTGCTCTCAATTGTCATTTTACCTACGTCTATTCTTGTGAAATCGAGCAAATTATTCATCATTACAAGCAATTTTTTGGCTGAATCAAGCAAATTTTCGGCTAGTTCTTTATCATCTTTCGACATGTCTGGCGATGTGGCAAGAAGCTCTGCAAGACCGACTACACTCGACAAAGGAGTACGCAATTCATGCGAAATATTAGCCACAAATTGCGACTTGAGATTATTCGCTTGCATGGCATCGTCGCGAGCATACAATAATTCATTTGTGCGTGCCTGAATTTGATTTTCAAGCGATACACTCAAGTCTTGTTCTCTGCGCAAAGACTCATCAAGCTCTTCTTGCTTGCGCTGCAACTCTTCCAGTATGCGAAGCAATTCCTGATTTTGCGAATAAACTTCATCAGTAGAAGTATGCTGAACTAGTTTTGCCAATGATTCGCTAATTTCTGTTATTTCTGATGTAGTAAAAGCGTGGGCACGTGAATGTAGCAATTTACGCAAGTAAATCGTGGTTCCTTGATCACCGGTGTCAACATCGAACCGATCAACCATTCGGCGTGCACCAAACAGTCCACGACAGTGATTCACTTTGCCTTCCAAGAATTTTTCGATATCTTTAATGCCTGGGCCCTTGTCTTCAATACAGACACCAAAAAAAGGCTTGGTCACATCATCTACAAAGAATACAGCAGAGCTATCTTTAGCAAACTGTAATGCGTTTCGACTCATTTCCAAGACAGCAGTAGCCAGTTTGGTCTGTTCTGACTCGGTCAAACCAAGCAACTGTCCAATTTGTTTGGTTCGTCGTCGCACGACTATAACGTCTTGCTCGCCTTCGATGCGAATAGTCAATAATGTTCTTTTTGCGTTCACTCTAAATTTCCGCACTTACGGCGCCAATAGTCTCGCAACAATATACCAAAGGTTAAAGAGGATCGCGCTAAAACCATCAATCTGGAGTCTTAGCACAGACTTATCCGACCGAGGAGAGGTTGAATCGTTAAATTTCTACGCTATTTGCTTGAAGTCTATAAAATGTGGCTGAAATAGCTCCAGACATCGCAAGACCGGCTGATTCCAGTCGGTCTTGCGATGTCCGTGTATATCTATTTAAATAGTTATTCTTTCAGTTCTCTGCCGGCTTGGTCTTGACCGTCTTTGGCAACAGCAGCGTTACGGTCGACTGTTTTCTTCGAATATTCGAGTTGTTTGTCGACATTTTCTTTTTGCAAATCGGCTACTTTTTTGATTTCATCTTTTTTGGCATCAAGAGCTTCTTTCTGAACATCTAAATTCTTTGCTTGCAATTCGACTTCATTCACTTTTGCGTTAGCATTGGCTTCAATGTTGTCTTTGAGCGAATCGGCGTGATTTTCAACCATCGTTTTCTGAATATCTTTTTGTCTGTCGATATCAGCTTTGTTGTCTGAAACTTTATTGTCTACATTAGATCCACATCCTGCCATTGCGGCGACTAAACCGATCGATAACATGGCGTGGAAACACTTTTTCAAATCCATTATGCAAAACCCCTATATTCCTTACAGTATTCTCCTAGCACACGCGTTCGGCCCGGATGCTATGCAAGCAAATAGGGTCATCAAAAGGGGATATAAGGAATGAAATGGTTTACAAGTTTTTCAAACCGAGCAGCTAAAGCAGTTGGTCATCCCGCTGCCTTCATGGTGGCATTATCCGTTGTGATTTTTTGGTCCCTTAGCGGACCATTGTTTGGATACAGTGACACGTGGCAACTAGTGATTAATACAGGAACAACGATTGTGACATTTTTGATGGTCTTCTTAATTCAAAACACTCAAAACAGAGACACCGAAGCGATTCACTTAAAATTGGATGAACTTATTCGCTCGCATAGACCGGCGAAGAACAGTTATATAAGTCTTGAAGATTTGTCTATTGAAGAGATGGACAAGTTAAAAGAGGCCTTCGACAAGGTCAAAAGAGATTGCAAAGATATTGAAGAAGTGGAAGAAGTTGCAGATGAGAACGTGAAGAAGATCGAAGCAGAAAAGCGCAAGCGTAAAGCTAGCTAGCTATTTGCCCTTTTCTTTTCTCATGTGCGAGTCAAAATCGCCAGTGGGCAGCGTCGAATGATTTGAATCTTTAAACAGAATTTTTTCTGGTTGATATTCAAACTTGAACTTTTTCGTTTCGCCCTTTTTTATGACTTCAACCGTGGCATGCAGCTTTAAGCCATCAAATTCGTATGTAATGCGCAATTCTTTTTTATGGACACTTTCAAATACCGCTTTTTTGCCGTAATCGCCTGAAACCATTTTGCATTCACCTGACTCTTTGTCGTCAGACCATGGTTTTAAGTTTCCATCGAAATGCTTGATTTGCAAATACAAACCACCATTCTTTTCTTTAAGCGTCATCAGTTCAAGTAGTGTAGTGTCTTCGCCATGAATATGACGACACACTCCGGCCATACTGTCACCTTGCGCTGACGACCAGATTTCCTGAGCGATTTCGTCTTTTTCTTTGTCGTGGCTGATCCATTCTCCTTCCATAAACTTTACGCTTCTAGTCGAGAAGAATTCTGCATGGGCAGGAAGTGCCCACTGCGTCAGACTAATGCCTGCGAGTGCGATCCAAGCCAGTCCAAAAGTTAGTGACGCAGCCGGCTCCAGAGGCCGGCCCTCGGCACCAATTTAAAAGAGAGCTTGAATCCTTGTTAGATTTTCGATTATTCCAACTCATAATTCAATTCTCTCCAGCCTCGGATGCCACCAGCCATAGAAAGAACATTTGTATAACCCATTTTTTGTAAGTTCACCGCCGATAGTGCAGAGCGATATCCGCCACCACAATAAAGAACAATCTTTTGATCTTTATCTGGAATTTCCTTTTCGATATCGCGTTCAATTATGCCGCGACCCATGTGCTTAGCGCCTGGAACATGGTCAACTTGCCATTCGTTGTCTTCGCGCACATCTATCAAAACAAAATCTTTTTTCGATAAAGCAGCGTGCACATCTTGAACGCTAATTTCAGTCACCTGGTCCAAGATACCTTCAACCAATTTAACGAATCCCGGTGCATGTTCCATGTCGCTTCTACCTCTGAGCAGCCCGCAAAGGCATTTATGATAAACTATCCAGTTCAATGATACGCACACACACGCGCAGCCGGGAGATTTTTGCATGCTTTATCAACCCAGTAAAAAGACCGTAAGCTTACTTGGAGCGGACGTTCCAGAGCCTCGGACCATAATTGATTTTCTGGGCTTTGAAACACATGTCAAGCAAATCCGCGACAAACGCGGTATCCAAATTTGGCCAGGCTGGTACGAACATGCCTCTTATTACATGACCGACATTCAAGCAGAAAAACTGTTTGGACCAGGAGATGAAATTCAAATTCCATCCTGGGTTAAAGCACCAGATTACGAATTTGAAATAGCTTTGTATGTCGGAGAAAAAGGCATGCCAACTACGGAAGCTGAAGCGCTTAAATTTATCAAAGAACATTGCTACGTGACTATTCTCAACGACTGGTCGGCACGCGACGTGCAAATGAAAGATATGCAGGGACTTGGTCCATCCAATAGCAAATTTATCATCGGAAATAGTATCGGTCCCAAACTGGTCAAAGCATCAGAGCTTGATATGGACGAAAATGGACTCTTCAAATTCGATATGATTTTAAAATTGAACGGACAAGAACGCAGTCGTTCTAATTATCAAAGTCTTTATCATACAAATCCCAATACCAATCAAAAAGCGGCCTGGAGCTTCCCAAGACTAATTTCCTGGTTAGCTAATCAAAACATTGCTGTCGAGCCTGGTTACTTGCTTGGCTCTGGCACCGTGGGCAATGGCTGTATCGCGGAGCATTCAGCCAAAATGGATCCCAACACTGGCAAAGAGTTGGAACCAGCAAAAATGCCCTGGCTCAAAGATGGTGATGTAGTTACACTGGAAGTGCCTGAGTTAGGCGTTCTTGAGAACAAAGTCAAAATCAAAGAATTGGCTTCAGTTAAATAGCTTCACGCAAAATAAATTGCACTCGCTCTTCTACAGTCATTAAAGGCACGCGAATAATTTCGTATCCAAGCAGCTTGTAGTCAGCTTCAAGCTGGGCTTCTAATTGAGCAGCAGTTGATTCGTCTTCGTTGCGAACATTATCTGTTCGAATAGGAAGTCTATCCAGAAGAAAAATCTGGGCGTATTTACGCGTTTTGCACAGTGGCAAGATTTCTTCTGGGTCCAGCCCTACAGAGCGAAAGTAAGTAAGGCTATCAGGCATGGCGCGATCAAAAAAGACTAAAGAATCAGGATCTAATGATTCTTCTATTTCAATTTTGCGTGGTATCAGTCCTCGTTGAAAAGATTTTCCATCTGCTCTAATCTCTTCAAGCAGTCGCCCCTTCTCGATTTCACTCTCTATGTATTCACGAACAGATTCGACCACAATTGAATAACCAAGTCTACCTAATTCATCAATGACGGTGGATTTTCCAGCGCAGGGTGCTCCGGTAATCACTCTCCATGCCGTCGCTTTTTGAGTCATTGCAATTTTTCCAACACTGCCTTTGCTTCATCTACATGTTTTTGCGAATCAAGCTGTGAGCTAAAAACGTGCTTGCAAACACCATTTTTATCTATAACGAAAGTAACTCTCCCTGGCATCATGCCTGCCGTTTTGGGAACACCCCAAGCTTTTCTAAGCTCACCTTTTTCGTCGCTTAGTAATTGAAAAGGAAGTTTGTGCTCGGCAATAAATTTTTTGTGCGACTCCACAGAATCACCACTCACACCAATAACTTCAGCGCCCATTTTTTGAAAGACTTCGTAGGCATCGCGAAATGAGCACGACTCTTTGGTGCAAATTGGTGTGTTGTCTTTGGGATAAAAATAAACGACTACGTTTTTCTTGTCTTGGAAGTCTGACAACTTAACTACTTTGCCATCTTGATTTTTGAGTGAAAAATCAGGCGCTTTTTGATCGAGTGGCAAGCACTCTTTATTAGCTGCAAAAGCAGAAATAGATGACACCACAACTAGTGTTACGACCAGCAAATAACGTTTCAGCACAACAACCTCGCCCAGAAAGAATCACAAGCTGTAATAGTAACACTTGCCAGTGCTAAAATTTGAGCATGCAAAAAACACTTCTACTGACAGCCCTTTTAACTTATTCGATGGCTCTGGCACCTGCTCTAGCTATGGCGAAAGATGAGTTAATTCAGATTCCGCTTACACGCCAGGCCACCGACTATACCTGTGGAACGGCAGCATTACAGTCGATGCTTGGTTTTCATGGCGAAGACTTTAATGAGAGCGAGCTTGCTAAATTGCTCAAAACAAACGAGCAAGAAGGCACTGACTACAACGATATAGTGGCAGTGGCAAAGCAAAAAGGTTACACAGTCAAAGTCTATAAAGAGATGAAGCTAAATGAATTGAAAAAGCTACTGGACAAAAAATTACCAGTTTTATGCCTTATTCAAGCCTGGGCAGAAAAAAAAGTCGATTATAAAAACGACTGGAATGATGGTCATTATGTGGTCGCCATAGGCTACGACAAGCACAAAATTTATTTCATGGATCCGTCTACTCTAGGAAATTACACTTATATCGACCAGAAAAGTTTCCTGAATCGTTGGCACGACAAAAACTCGAAAGAAGAGTTAAATCATTTTGGACTAACAATCACTAAAAAGCATCGCGACTATAAAGCTGACGCCATCAAGTTTATGCCATAATTAAATTCGTTTTCCTGCAGAGGGAAGAATCGCCTCTTTTATGACCTGTCGAGAAAAGGGCCAGATGGCGCTTCCAGTGTATGTATAACCAGTCCAATAGTGTACTTCGTTAGCTGAAAGATTGACCAGAACTGGATAATAATGAAACCCGTGGCTCCAATTTTTTAAATGGTGCTTCCAAAGTAAATGTCTTTCCTCGACATAATCTATCAAGTCCTGGTAGGCCATGTCGCATGCTATCACTGGCACCATAGCAAAAGAGCTGACCCATTGCAGGGGTCCTGCACTATATGCTCGTTTTGAATACGAAATGCCATCTTCAAATAGTCTCACAAAATCTTCTTTAGTTGGCTCGCTTACATAGTCCACACAGATATGTACTGGAACACGAACCAAGCTCCAGCGAATTCTTGTAGCAAACAAAGCTAGCTCACGCTCGGGTGAAACATGAGTCTGACGCCAGACTTTGTAGTCTTGCTCGCTCAGCTTCTGATCGAGTTTTTGTACAAAGTAATTGTATTTGCTAATAGCCATAGTCTGAATTACTTTGATAACGAGCGTATCCACCATAAGAAAGTGGTTGCTGTGATGGAAACTGAGATTTCTTAGTGGCCATTTTTTTTGTTCGTGCCGCCTGGGCGTTTGGATGAACCATAAGTGGATTATAAGCCAGATGCTGCATAAGCGGTATGCGAACATTAGCCACCACTTTCAGTGCGCCACCTTGAAAATTGCGACCATAAAAAGTGTGTTGCGTTTTGCCTTCAAAGAACCTGCCGCCAGGCTCTGAGACTATCATCCCCTCATAAATGTCGCCCGACATTTTGTGACTGCCGTCTGGGTTTTGATAAATTACGTTTCCCTTAAGCAATATTCCGTCTGCAATACCTGCCGGTACTGGACACCACTGAATCCATTGAGCACGCAGTTTGCCAATTAAAACTTGAACATTTTCAGATCCAAACATCCATGGACCTGCGTAATTTTTAGCTGCCGCATTTAGATCGACATATCTTCTGCCGGTTTTAGCTTCAGCTTTTAAATAATTAGTAGAAGGATGAACATAAACCGGATCTTGCATTCGAGGCAAATCGGCATAAATATTATCTTTTACCTCCGCCTCCAATTGCATTAGTGCTGCTCTCCTTTATGCGATTGTGGCTTTTGATGCGGTTTAAACACGTGTAAGTAGTCGTGCGCCATCTGGTGACTTTCTTCGCTGCGCTTGAGCTGATCAAGCATCACCGAGTAAGAATGAGGCAACGAATATAGACCTCTTTTATCGTGCTTAGAGAGTTTTTGATAGTGAACGAGCGCTTTTTTGTAAAACTCTTCGGCTTTTACAAACTTTTTTTGTTGACGATAAAAGTTGGCTAACTCAGCATTGCACTCACACATTTTCAATTCGTCTAGTGCTGCTGCATTTGAAACTCGCTCTAAGGCTTTTAAATAAAGGCTCTCAGCCTCGCTTGCCTTGCCCATTTTGACTTTGGTATGAGCCAAATTAAGCAAATGAATGGCAGTATCGATATGATCAGAACCTTTTTTAGATTCCTGCAATTGAAGCGCCTTTTCATTGTATTCAATTGATTTTTCGTGTTCTTGCAAAGTCGAATGACATAAGGCTGAGTAGTGCAAAACTCTAATTAATTGCTCATGGCAGGAAGGTCCACAAGCCTGGAATATTTTTTCTGCCCGATTGAAATATTGCAAAGCGTTTTTCGGCTCGTTGCACTTGTAATACATTCCGCCCAAATTAAAGAGATCTTGACCGCACTCAAGATGGTTTTCGCCACCCAGTTTTTTGTCTATTTCAAAAGCCTCAAGATAAAGTGGTCCGGCATCAGCCGGGCGTCTTGCCTCACTGTACAAATTGGCTAGATTGGTCAAAGTCAAAGCAAGAGAACTCGAATCAGGACAGGCTTTGCGCTTTTGTGCAAGACACTCCTTGTAGAGAGATTCGGCTTCCTCTTCTTTTCTTAGTTTGTGCTTAATCAGTGCCAGATTTGAAAGTGTCTGCAGGGTACTCAATTCGCTTTCGCCCTTTTGTCTGCGAATTGATAAACATTGAGCAAGAACTGGCTCAGCTTCTTCATAATCTTTGCGATTGATAAGGCGCAAGGCAAATTCTTGCAATACTGACGCGCGCTCCTCGCTCGATTTAGCTGAGATAATGGACTCTTTGTAGGTTTGCTCAGCCTTTGTCCAATCTGATATATCTGGCACAATTTGAGCCAAAACTGGCACACAGAGCTGTATAGCCAGAGCTGTGCCAGCATAAACAGCGAGAATTAATTGTGCGAATCTGCTTTTCATCGGTCTGGAAAGTTTACCAAAAAACTTTACTTAGAAGAGAGAGTAAAGGTCACGACTTTATGGGTATGGATGAGATACGCTCGGGATAGCTCAGGGGATTTTTTTAATGGCCAAGGACGAAAAGAAACAACAAAATGAGGCAGTTGCAACTCTTCACGACAACACAATCAGCCCAAGAGACAAACGCCGGGCTCGTGGCCAAGTTTTACGCGAAGCCGTTCCTTTTCAAAAGCACGCCGATTGGAGTATTCATCCCGATCGCCCAAACGTCATAGATGTTTTACAACAAGCCGAAACTGGTCGAATTGAAGAACTTGTACCCATTCGCTATGGTCGCATGATGAAAACGCCTTTTACATTCTTTCGTGGCGGTGCAGACATAATGGCTTTTGACCTGTCGCACACGCCTAACATCAAAACTTTCGTTCAAGTATGCGGCGATGCTCACGCCCTCAATTTTGGCGCTTTTGCCACTCCTGAGCGCAATGTTGTTTTCGACATAAATGACTTTGACGAAACCCTTCCCGGTCCCTGGGAATGGGATGTTAAGCGGCTTGCCGTGAGCTTAATGCTCATCGCACGCGATAACGGACTGAGAGTAAAAGCCGGAATGGATGCGGTTAAAGCTTGCGTAGAGTCATACAGGCAACGCATGCAAGAATATTCAAAAATGGCGATACTCGACATCTGGTACGCCAAAGTAGAGTGGGAGCACATTATTCAGACTTCACAAAGCAGCACGCTTGGCAAAAGTTTGAAAGACGACTTAAAAAAAGCCAAGAAGAAGTCTATTCAATATCACTATTTTCCTAGACTGACAGAAGAGCGTGACGGGAAATTCCATATCAAAGACGCACCGCCGCTCATTTATCACCCTAATGACAAAGGCAAGTTCTCTAATATGATTATGGAAGGGCTTAAGCTTTACCGTAACTCTCTACAAGAGGATAAGCAGCGCCTTTACGACCGCTATAAGATCGAAGACGTAGCCATCAAAGTTGTGGGAATTGGCTCTGTAGGCACCACATGTGCCGTTGCTCTGGCGCTTGGGCCCGACGACGAGCCGCTCTTTTTTCAAATCAAGGAAGCGCGCGCCTCAGTGCTTGAAAAGTTCGTAGGCAAGAGCACCTATGATACTCACGGGCAACGAGTGGTTGCCGGTCAGCGTATTATTCAATCGGCTAGCGATATATTTCTTGGCTGGATGGTTCCTGATAACGGTAAGCATTTTTATGTCAGACAGCTTCGTGATACAAAAGTAAAGTTGACTCCAGAGACTTGGGAAGACAAACATTTAGAAGAAATGTCTAAGGTTATTGGCGCTGCCCTTGCAAGGGCACATGCTCGCTCCGGCGATAGCACCGTTATTGCCAGCTATTTGGGCGATACAGATGAGTTCGATACAGCCATCGCCAACTTTGCAACCGTCTATTCAGATCAAGTAGAAAAAGATCACGCAGCGCTCATAGCAGCCATCGGCTCGGGTAAACTTAGAGCGCAGGAATTAGAGGAGTAAGAAGCCAACTCAAATGGCTCCAAATTCAGGGGACGTTTCCCAATCACAAAATTTGAATAGTTCATCACGCAAAAAAGCATGCGTGGTGTGTGGAGAAGAATTCGACTCCGAGATTGAAGTTTGTCCAACAGATGGAACCAAACTAACAACTTTGTCGAGTGGTCTTGCGCCGGGCGTCATGCTTGGCGACAGATATGAGATTATTGAGGCACTAGCTGATGGTGGCATGGGTAGTGTCTACAAAGCCAAGCACAAGTTTATGAATCGAAACGTTGCGGTAAAGACTCTGCAACCCTTTATGATGGCTTCAGGAACCGCTCTCAAGCGCTTTCAGCAAGAAGCTCAAGCTGTAAGTTCGATGAATCATCCCAACATTTTGAATGTCTTCGATTTCTTCATTTCTGAAGAAGGTCAGCCTTATTTAATCATGGACTATTTAGAGGGAACCAACCTCGAGTCTATTCGCAAATCAGGCGAACCAGTTGACCTGGTGCGCGCTTTAAAAATCTTTGTTATGGTCTGCTCTGCCCTTGCTCACGCCCATGAGCGCGGCATTATTCACAGAGACATTAAACCATCAAACATAATGCTTGTGACTGGTGAAGACGGTCAGGAAGTAGTTAAAGTTATTGATTTTGGTATCGCCAAAGTGATGGCAGACGACCCCGACGAAGCATTGAATCTCACCGCCACTGGTGACGTATTTGGCAGTCCGCTCTATATGAGTCCAGAACAGTGTCGCGCTAAGCCTCTGGATCCACGCTCAGATATTTATTCTCTTGGCTGTGTAATTTATGCCACCATATCTGGTGAGAGTCCCTTCAAAGGGATGGACCCGATGGAGTGCATGTTCAAACAAGTGAACGACAATGCACAACCACTGGGCGTTGCCTGTAATTGCACATTGCCACCGGGTCTTGAAGAAGCGGTAGCCAAAGCAATTGAAAAGGATCCTGAAAATCGCTATCAGTCTATGCGCGAATTCGGTGAGGCTTTAGCCAATGTCCTCTTAGAAATATCTCCTGAAACTTATAAGGACATTGCTCAAATTCCCCTTGGTACAAGCACATCTACTAGTGTTTTACCGGTACAAAACATTGCAGCTTCTGCCCAGCTGGAAAGAACTGTTTTGAGCGGTGGCCAGACACGTGTAATCATAAACACCGGACAAAATACTAATACTCAATCGACGATTCCGCCTTTAGACGACCCTGAAACCAAAAAGAAAGAAACACACGCCAAGGTCAATGCTATAGCCACAGTAGGCATTTTAATTGTTGTGGGACTGGCTTATTTTATTTTCCAACCAAGTTATCGCCCGGTAGACATTAATACCATCAGTGATACCACCCTTCCAGCCCGTTCAACTTTACCTGGAGTAGATAATGTTGGCACCAATCAAAATACCCAAGCGGTGCAACAAGCTCCAGCACCTCCAATAACTAAGCCAGATCTTATTCCTGGCGATCCGACTAAACCTCCTTCGGTTAAGCCAAGCACCACAAAATTACCTAACGCTCCCAAAGTCACAGCCACGATGCCAAAACAGTCGGCGAGCCAACGCTCACAAGATTGGTGGCGCTATCAATACTGGCAGCAGCGTATGCAGGGTCAACAAAGTCAGCAAGCGAACCTGAACGTTAACACAGACGCTAATTATCAACAAAACATGGCAGCTGGTATAAAACTGTTCAGAGCGAAGAATTTTTCCCAAGCTCAGGCTTATTTTGAAAAAGCGCACAAAATTTCTTCTTCTTTTGGAACTAGCGATCCTCGCTATGTAAACAGTCTTGATTGGATTGCTCAAGTCGCTTTCAGGTTGGGCAACTATGAAGATGCAAAACATGCATATGAATATGTTTTGTACGCTCGCAAGAAAACGTTTGGTCCAAATTCAACTGAAGCTGCATCCACTCAAAAAGACCTGGATCTGGTAACCAAGGCTATTAAGAAGACTGACTAGCTAAGCACTATTGAGGTTATTTTGAATAAACTAAAATCGCAACTATCTCTATTACTGGTTGCCGTATCGATTTTTGCACTGCCGGTAGCTGCCGAAGATGGCACCTGGAAACAGTATTTTAATCTCGGTACCAAAACACTGCACTACAAAGAAATTGAAGCAAGGCTAGAAAAAGCGCCAAAAGCCGCTGACGACAAGTTCTTCGATACCACGATGTATTCAATTTCTAGTCGCGACGCCATCAAAAAATCCGGAAAATATTTGAGAGCTGTGCTCACAATATTTCGAAAAGGAGAACAGAGCCTTCCCACCAAAGAAGAGCTTTCAGATTTATGTGGAGGAATTGCCATAGTCTGGCGAGACGAGTTGAAGGAAGCGCAAGAACAAACTCTGAGCAAATCGAAACCAGAAAAGCTCAAGGCTATAAGAAACGTTCAAATAAAAATGCAGTACGATCATGTTGTGCTTTTGGATCTGGAGAAAAGGGTCAACGGCGTTAGCGATCCGGACTACATCAAAATGAAAAACGCCGGAGAAAGGCTAGAAAAATCCATTAGAGATCACAGCTAACATTTTTCAATTTGGAGCAAAACTGGGCAAAACCCTATTTTAAAAATTAGGACCGCAAATTATTCTGGACTTAAGTTGCACAACTCGGGGGTAGGGATATGTTCTCGTTACCGGCATCATCTGGCAGGAAACTATTAGTTGCTATCTCTGGGTCGCTGTTATCAGTACAATTGATAACAGGATTTTTGTCTGAGGCAAAAGCGCAAGAAGAAAGTCTTGCCGCTTCAGCAAATTTATCCAGATCTGACGTTACCCAAGAAAAATCTGAAGAGCCGGTCAAATTAAGCTTTTCAGGACAGGGTTCAGGTGTTTTATTTGCAAGCGCAAGCTTGTCTCACAAACCACTTGGTGAATGCCCGCTTCAACACACCAGCGTGCAAGCTAATATCTCTGGCTACATGGCTGATGTGACAGTCAAACAGCTATTTGCTAATCCATATAAAGAGAAAATCGAAGCCGTCTACACTTTTCCGCTTTCTGAAACTGGTGCAGTAGACGAAATGACTATGAAAGTAGGCTCTCGAATTATTCACGGCACAATTAAAAAGAAAGAAGAAGCTCGCGAGATTTACGAGCAGGCTAAAGCCAGAGGGCATGTAGCCTCTCTTTTAGACCAGGAACGACCAAATATTTTTACTCAGTCAGTGGCTAATATTGAGCCAGGAAAAGAAGTTGAAATCACAATTAAATACAAAGATCTGCTCCTTTTTGAAAATGGAAAATACAGTTTTGCTTTTCCTACAGTAGTGGGACCGCGCTTCATACCAGGTTCACCAACGGCAAAGACAGGAAATGGCTGGGCACCAGATACAGATCAAGTTCCTGACGCATCTAAAATAACTCCGTTATTGGCTCCTAAAGACACAAGAGCAGGTCACGATATTTCTATATCGGTTAATCTCGATTCCGGTGTCCCTTATAGCAATCTAAAATCGTCATTGCACGAAGTGGATGTATTTAGCAAAGATTCAAACCACGCCCAGGTTTCACTCAAAGATAAGAGTGCGATTCCCAATAAAGATTTCGTGCTTTCATGGAATGTCTCTCAGGATCAAATAAGCAGTGGTTATATAACTCACCGAAATGCAAAAGAGCATGACGGCTCAGGCTTCTTTACTCTTATGCTTTTGCCACCCAAGTCAGTGACACCAGATAAAGTGGCACCTAAAGAAATGATATTCTTAATTGACTGCTCTGGGTCGCAAAACGGACCACCCCTGAATAAGGCTAAAGAAGCTCTTAATCACATCATTGATCATATGAATCCCAATGATACTTTTCAGATAATTACATTCAACAATCAAAACAGCCTTTTGTTTGATAGACCAGAAGTGTCTAGCACCCAAATGAAAGAAAAAGCAAAAGCTTTTATCGAGGGATTGCAGGCTCGCGGCGGCACATGGATGGCGCCTGCCGTGGAGAAAGTTTGTTCTATTCCACCAGATAATAATCGACTGAGAATAGTGACTTTCATGACCGATGGTTATGTCGGAAACGATATGCAAATACTAGATCTAGTAAAGAAACATCGCGGGACATCGAGATGGTTTCCATTTGGCACCGGCAATAGTGTCAATCGCTTCTTGATAGATGGTATCGCCAAAGAAGGCGGTGGCGAGCCAGAATACGTTTTGTTAAACGCAAAAGCTGGAGAAGTAGGAGAGAAATTCTATAAACGAATCGCATCGCCTGTATTAACTGATGTGGCAGTTAAATTCGAAGGTCTTGACGCCAAAGAAGTGTTTCCCAAGGCAGTTTCGGACGTCTGGGCCCAAAAGCCTTTATACATCAAAGGGCGTTACACCAAACCGGGAGCTGGAACTGTCACACTGACAGGATTCAGTCAGGGTGCACCTTATAGCAAGTCTATGAAAGTAATCTTTCCCGAATCTAATCCTGCCAACTCAGGCATTGCCTCCGTTTGGGCAAGAGCAAAAGTAGACAGACTCATGTCGGAAGACTGGATGGGTGTTCAATCTGGCAATATGAACGCCGAATTAAAAAATGAAATAGTTGATACAGCTCTTGCTTATCACATCATGACTCAATTCACTTCTTTTGTTGCAGTCGAAGAAAAATATGTGACCGAAGGCGGCAAATCAAAACTAGTTCCAGTGCCAGTGGAAATGCCTGAAGGCGTTAGCCACGAAGCAGTTTTTGGACACGAAGTTTCGCGCAGAGTTGCCTCCGCCAGTGGTGTCGGAGCGCAGAACTATAAACCTGGTAGAGGTACCCGTTATACATTTTCTCCTAACAACTACGCAGCACCCAATTCGTATCGCACGGGAGCTTCAGGCGGTGGTCTTCCGCCTACAAATTGGGGCAAGACTGTAAGTCCTGGCGATAATCAATATGGCGGCGGCGGATTCAATCGAGGCAGTACACAATCAATGGTGCGCGGTGGATTGCTGAAGAAGAAAACCGCAGAAATGCAGATAATCGATGAAAAACCAATAGTTCGCGATTATCGCGAAGGCAAATTAGAAGAGAAATCAGCCAAAGACAAAAACGTAAACGAGTACAATCCTTTTGCTCAATTCCAGTCAGATGGCTCAGCCTTGCGCAAAGTCGACACTAGACTACTTGCAATTAGGCCTGCCTCCAAAATGGATCGAGTGCCTATCAAAGTGGTGCTTAATTTAGCCACTCCAGACGTGCTTGAACAATTGCGTAAGCTGGGTCTTTGGAATATTTCCAAAGTGCAAACCAAAGGAAGCGAGATATTTGTCACTGGCGAAATTGATTTAAACGATCTGGCCAAGTTAGCGAAAATGGATGAAGTAAAACGCATCCTCCCTGTCCACTAAATAAGGCTGCAACAGCCTTAAGCTAAATGAGCACGACATTCAATCATCAATTCTTTCACCGCTGCAGCAGGTGATAAAGACATGATGTATCGGATAGATTTTAAAATGTCTTCTGGATTGAGCATTTGATTAGCTGGAAATGTCGAAACTTTAGCCATGTCTGTGTCAACCCAACTTGGGCAAAGTGTGGTCACTCTAATGCCCATTGGAGACAGTTCTCGATATAAAGATTCGCCAAGTCCTACCATGCCAAATTTGGAAGCAGCATAGGCACCCCAGCCTGCAAAGCCTATTTTTCCAGCTCTGGAAGCGATGTTAATAATAGTTCCATCGCCCTGTGATTTCATTGTCGGCACTACAGCTTTTAAAAGTGCGAATGGTCCTTTCAAATTGACTGAAAGCACTTCATCAAATTCATCTGTCGAAATAGCTAACGTGCCCGTTTTGCTCATTCCTGCATTGTTCACCAGTAGATCTATTCGACCAAATTTTTTAACCGTGGTTTCAACCATTTGGTTAACGGCTTTGCTGTCGCTTACATCACAAGGGAAGGTGAGAATTTGAACCCCTTTGTGATTTGATTCTTTAATTTTTTTGGCAACCTGGTCAAGACCCTCTTTGGAGCGGGCAGTTAGCGCCAGAGAAA
Organism: Candidatus Melainabacteria bacterium; assembly: GCA_016699165.1. Lineage (GTDB taxonomy): Bacteria > Cyanobacteriota > Vampirovibrionia > Obscuribacterales > Obscuribacteraceae > Aved-18. The sequence continues at coordinate 641,867 of CP064963.1, forward strand.
AACCGTCTTCAGCCAGTCCTTGAGCCACACAAGCTCCAATACCTCGACTTGCGCCAGTTACTATTGCGACTTTCATTGGTGGTATCACCCTTAGTATTACTTAAAACATAGAAAGTTTATAGAAGATGAAAGAATGCCCTCGGAGGGAGTCGAACCCTCAATCCCTTACGGGCACCGCATTTTAAGTGCGGCTCGTATACCAGTTCCGACACAAGGGCAGCCAGGCTATTATTGTACTTAATTAGTGGGCTTGCGATATTGTCAGTGTGAATTTCAATTACTTAAATGAATCATTTCAATTTAAGAAGATTTGAACATTAGTCAATTCGTTAATTAAACAAGACGCATTATCGAATTAACGCATCTTTAAATAGTCGTATTGTTGAATAGTATTATTGTTCTATTTACTACAACATTTAAATCGTGTGATATTCTTCCTTCAGACTCAACAAGAAGAATGCGATGAATAATCTGACAGCGCTGCTGGGACTGGCTGATTCGGCCTCAATCGACGAAATAAAAATCAAATTTGATTCACTCAAGCAAAAGCTTGAGAACGCCTCATCATCAAAGTCTTCTTCTATCGCTTCTCAAGCGCTATCTAAAATAAATGCTGCAATGCAAAGCTTGCCCCATATCCTGCCAAATACAGACAGCCAAAACGAAACTTTCAGAATAATAAAACCCAGGCTCGGTCAGCTTTGTGTAATGACTCATATGATCTCTATAGATCAACTAAGTGAAGCAGTCGACGCTCAAAGAGAAACCGGGGAACCACTTGGCGAGATATTAGAGGATAAGAACTTTATTTCGCATAGTCAGCTCGAAGGGCTTTTAATGGGTCAAAACTTGTATGACATGGACGATTACACCAGAGACCCTTTTTACAGGCAGTTGGTAGCCCTTGATTTAATAACCGAGGACATGGCTTTTATCGCTCAAATAGACGAGAAAGTAAGCGGTCAACCTAAGGGCGAAGGCCTCATTTCACGAGGTTGGCTAGACCCTGAACTGCTGCGGCTTTTCGAACCCGGGCATGAAACATAATATACATTATCGGACCACTCGCCTTCTTGGACCACCAGCACCGCCAACAGAGGCAGGCGGGTGATTCCCTTCTAACGCAATTTCACAACCTTCAGAAGGCTTGTGAACGACCGTACTATTTTCCCTGTTAAAGCAAGGAAGACAGACACTCCATTAGCAGATGATCTTCTAGATCAGCAAACGTCCCTCAAAAGAAATTTTGTTGAAAAGCTTGTTTTGATGTAAAAAAATTGAGACTGGTTCCGGCTTTTAGGAGTCACAATGAGAGGATCTCAACAAAATTTCTTCAGGAGTTGGTTTTTAATCATGGACGCCAAGGTCATCGGAAGCTGAATTGATTTCAAAATATTTTGCTTAAGTCAAATTGTCAGAGTCTATTTATTTGGAAAATTCAAATTTTCGTATTGTCGACAAATCGAAAGCGATAATACCATTTGAATTGTCGTATGGTTTCAAATTCGTATTGTCGTATCTTTTAATTATGCTATTAACTAATTGCTGTATTGTGTAAGGGTTAAATTGTCAAAAACGCTAACATCTAACAGATCTTAATTACTTATATGCATAAGCGTTTTATATTCTCGAAACTGTGTAAATAGAATTTAGAAGAAAAAGCCATAAATAGGGAATCTAAAGGCGTTTTGGTTCATGGGCTCCATAAGTTCGCGGATTGCGCAGCAAACGCTGTAGCAGTCTCGAAAACGGCAACAGTAATAGAGAATGTTTAGTTCGCAACACAATTTACCTAAACATCACATCCGTATAGACGCGCGCCCTGACGCGGAAGAAATCCAGGCGATTCTTACCAAAGCGCAAAAACTACCAGGGGTGAAAAATTGTTTTACCTGGACAGAAGAGCATACTAAACAGCCTTATACAATCACCATCCATTGTCCCGACAAGCCCGAGATGGAGCCTGAATGGTGGATGCACGCTGGTCCAAATGGCACTGAATCTATGCTTTGGTATTATCGAACTAATGATTTCGCCGTCGTCTTCAAACAAATGAACCAGACTCTTGGAGTCTCGAACGATCCCAATGACACTACAGGAAAACTATTTGGACAAGCCCTTTCAGACCATTTAAAACCGGTATCGTCTACCTATATTTCTCCTGGTAGTACTCAACCTAAACAAGTTGACGATGGACAAGGCGGACGCCCACCATTGGTCAAACTTCTTAGTGGCAGTCTGGCTCATCGTCCACTTTCCTCGCATCTTCAATTGGCTTCGCAAGAAGCGGCTACAGGCAAACTGGCAATCGAATCTATGTTTGGAAATGGCGCCGTTTATTTTAGTCAAGGCGTTCCAATACATGCCACCACAGATTTGCAACAAGGTCTGGAAGCACTTCTCCACATGTTCACCTGGCTTGATGGAAAAGTCAGTTTCACTCCCTCAACACGTGCAGAAGTTAATTCTATTAGTATGCCAGTGCAACAAATTCTATACAGAGGCGCTGAACTGATAGAAAGCATCGGCTTCTTGCAAGAGTACGAAATAGCAGAACAATCTATTTTGAAACGAGCAAACAACAGCCTGAGCGAAAAAGAATTCGAGCGCGTCATATTGGAAGGACCACCGCTTGGTCTTGATTTGCAGAAACGTTTTTATCAGTGTGTAGATGGAAGCAAACCAGTTCGCGACATTGCAGCGGTATTGGCTCTTACTGATACTCAGTGGATTTCGGTTGTTTGCAATATGATCAAATTAGGCCTTATTCAATCACCAAGTGGAAAGACTTATGTAGCGCCTCAATTTGTGCCACCAAACAGTAATCAGATTAACACTGGCAATATGGCTCTTCCTAATATGAATAAAGCCATGCAAAGTCAAACTCAAGACAATTTGAAGTACGCTATTCCACCACACATGATGGATACTTCGTCGATAAACAAGAACCTTGATCATACTGGCGATATACCAAGAAGCAGTGCGACCTTTCCTTCCAATGGCAATATTCCTAACAATATTTTTGGTAGCACCACATCTGGTACTAGTAGCACATTTGGTACTACGTTCCAATCCGGTGGTCATTCACCAGCAGTGGAAGCATTCATGAGTTCAAGCACTCAAAGCCATCAAAAACTTTCCGCCTTGCATGTGGGAATTCAAACAAACGAAGTCAAATTCGAACAAAATAAAGCGCAAGGCATTCTTACTTCCTTGCTTGATCCGCAAACGCGAATACTGAGTCAAGCAGCCTTTCTTTTCTTCCTTGAGAAAGAATTTCAACGCGCTTTTCATTTTGGTCAAATCTTTTCACTAGTCGTATTTTCAATCAAGACACCACCTCAAAGTGAAGGTGCAGCTCAGACAATGAAAGCAGTGAATATGACTATTGGCGCTATCGGCAGAATCAAGAGCGAAGTGGATATCTTTGGCCATTACGGCGACAAAGGATACGCAATCATCATGCCACATTCGGACAGCCATGCCGCTGCTGTGTTGGTAGACAAAATTACCACTAACTTGTTTAAATTCTCACCTGAATTATCTCAATACAGACCTGTCTTACACTTTGGTACAGCTTCTGTTCCGAAAGATTCTAAAACAATTCAAGGTCTAATGTCCTGCGCTCAGCAAGCCATGGTTGAAGCTTCCAAACGCGGAATTACACGTTTAACATACGGCGAATAAGTAACCTTAATTCGTTTTTTATTTTTTCACTTTTGCATTGATAACTTCAAGCAATTTATTTTGACCTTGCGGGGTCAAATTGATATGGGCCGGTTTCCACATTTCGGGAATGTACTTACCGTCTTTCATTAAAGCGCTGCGAGCGTCTACAAAAACGGTATTGGGCTTATCTTTCAATTGCTCTTGCACTTTGCGATTGATTTCTTGAATCTGCGTATTAGCAGTTGGATCGTCACCTTTAGGAAGAACTCCAACCACAATTATGTTGGAATTTGGCAATCTGGTACGCAATTCTTTGTGATTTTCCATGATACCACGCACGATATCATCAGTACTTGCACGTCCTATGTTATTTGTACCGATCATCATCACTGCATTTTTAGGTGGATTATCTTTATTGAAGGTCGCTTCGCCGTTCCTCATGCGCCACAAGAGATTCTCAGTTCGGTCATGACGTATGCCATATTCCTGCCAACCAAGAGTCTTAAAGTTGGGATTTTCTGACAACGATTTGACGTTTCCATCACCATAAATTACAGTCTCGCCACGATTATTTCTTGCACGCTCAACTAGTGCACCATGTTCTTCGGACCAGTTATCTTTTCCAGCTCTGGATTTTGCAGTAAATGGCTCGCTACGCTCTGTGCCTGCTACAACTTTTGTATCGCCAGGTTTGGCAGTTACTTGAGCATCACCAGGTCTTGCTTCGACTTCAGCTGCCCTCTGCTCACGCTTGTGCTGCTTGCCAATTTGATCTAATGCAACTCCTGCGATAAACAAGCCACCAAGCGTGCCTACGATGTCCATAACATCTGGGCCGCTGCGACGTCTATGCTGAGGAAAATTGTTCCATTGATTGCCGTAATTAGTGTGACAATTAGAACCAAAATTATTGAATTGATTTTGATTACATCCTGGACGATAAGTAGCAGGCATGCTGAAATTATTGAATTGTCCGTAGTTTTGAAATTGCTGCTGTGGCTGCCATTGCTGACGCTGCTGGCGTCTTAAAAAATTAGGATCTTGAGAAAATTGATTGGGCTGAATAAATTGTTGCTGCTGACGACGTCTCATTTGCTCAGCAAGAATTCGTTGTTGGTAAATTTGATTCTGATTATTTTGATTCTGGTCCATCGTGCGTCTAAAGCGCACATCTTGCTGTGGAAGTTTTGGACGCATTGGATGTTGCTGACCATCATCTCGGTGATGGTGTCTTTGTCCATGATGCTCTCGTCTTTCGCGTGGGTCACGCCTTTCACGAGGGTCGCGAGCATCAGCCAATAACGTTTCACCAACTACTTGCGAGTTAAAATCGGCCGCTGTGTTAGTTTGATTAGTAAGATCCAGACTGGCAACAGTCAAAGGTTTAACGGCATCGCTACTTGGAGCAGCGGCGATAGTCTGATTAGAATCGGGGGGAATTTCGGCGTTCATACCCTCAATTTACACAATGCCTTACTGGTTTGGAATGGGGAAATCACGCAGTCGAAAAAATTTCTAAAAAAAACCGGGAGCGCACTGGCACTCCCGATTTCAAGAATCGAGCTTTCGTTCAGCAAACTGTCAAACTACATGTTTTCGCAAATATGTTTGGCAAATTCGCTAGTTTTCACTTTGGTAGCTCCGCTCATTAAACGTTCCATGTCATAAGTGACTTTCTTTTGTTGGATTGTTTTAGCCAGAGCGCTGTAGATTAGGTCTGCAGCTTCGGTCCAACCGAGGAATTCGAACATCAACGCACCGGACAGAATTACTGAGCCTGGGTTGATGACGTCTTTGTCTGCGTACTTTGGAGCTGTTCCGTGGGTAGCTTCGAAAATTGCACATTCGTCGCCAATATTGGCTCCTGGTGCGATTCCCAAACCGCCTACTTGAGCTGCGCAAGCATCTGAAAGATAATCGCCGTTCAAGTTGGTGGTAGCAAGTACCGAGTACTCATCTGGTCTTAGCAATACTTGCTGGAACATTGAGTCGGCGATTCTGTCTTTGATAAGAATTTTGCCGGCTGGTATTTTACCGTCGAATTCAGCCCAGAGTTTTTCTTCGCTGATTGTTTTGTCGCCGAATTCAGCTTCAGCCAACTGGTAGCCCCAGTCTCTGAAAGCACCTTCGGTGTACTTCATGATATTGCCTTTGTGCACGAGTGTGACTGAAGGCTTGTTGTGTTTGATTGCGTACTCAATGGCGCGACGAACAAGACGTTGCGAACCGGTTTTTGAAATTGGCTTGATGCCGATTCCAGAGTCGGGACGAATTTCTATTTTGGCGTCGATACCTTTGATGGTTTCGATGATTTTTTTGGCTTCGGGTGAGCCAGCTTCGTATTCGATACCCGAGTAAACGTCTTCAGTGTTTTCACGGAAGATCACTACATCGAGCTTCTCGGGGCTGGTTACTGGCGAAGGAACGCCTGAGAACCAACGAACTGGGCGAACGCAGCAGTAAAGGTCAAATATTTGTCTAAGCGAAACGTTCAAGCTTCTGATGCCGCCACCAACTGGGGTGGTCAAAGGTCCTTTGATACCGACACCGAACTCTTTGAGAGCATCGAGAGTATCTTTAGGAAGCCATTCTTTGGTCTGGTCGTTTGCTTTCTCGCCAGCCAATACTTCAAACCAAGCCACTTCGCGCTCGCCTTTGTAGGCTTTTTTCACAGCTGCGTCGAATACGACTTTGGAAGCTTTCCAAATGTCGCGTCCGGTGCCGTCGCCTTCAATGAAAGGGATTATTGGCTTGTTTGGTGTAACAGGTTTACCGTCTTTGAAGGTAATCTTTTCACCTTGGGGAACTTTAATTCCATTGTAAGTCTTGTCCATCACCTGACTCATCTTTTAAATAACTCCAAATAGTATGCAGAAATCCTAATAGCTTTTGACAACTAAGCGTGCCAGTGGCGCTTCATTAGACGGTGCTTATGAGGCTACTTAATCTAATTCGCCCAAGGATAGCAGTATTATTTAGAAGTTCTTCTGGCCGTAAGACCTTCTTAAGGATGTTATGAACCTCAATCTTAGCCTTGAGCGCGCCGCATCGCTCTACGCCGACCATATAGCCATTGTAGATGGCAAAAAAGCGATTACATACAAAGACTTGTATGAGCTGGTCTCGGCTCTTGCCTCAGGGCTTCGCGAAAAGGGGATAACTCGCGGCGACGTGGTCGCCTGTCTGGCACCCAATTGTCACGAATATCTTGTTCTTTATTATGCTTGCTCAATGCTTGGCGCAATATTGAACCCACTCAATTTTAGATTGAGTGCCAAAGAAGTGCTCGACATCACAAGACATTCAAACACAAGTATTCTTGTAGCCCATCCTGATTTTGCAAGTACAGTTTCTGAGATGGTCAGTCTTGGATTTACAACTCAATTCACTATCTGGCTTGGCAGACCCACAGCACCAACTCTTGCTCTACTTCCAAGCTCTAAATACGAACAATTTTTAGTCCAGCACCTGGGTCAAGCAGTCGAATCGCCTTTCATGGCGCCAACTGATTTAGCTCAATTATATTATACTAGTGGTACCACCGGCGAAGCCAAAGGTGTGATGCTCACTCACGAAAATGTGACTCACAACGCCATAGGTGCAGTGGCAGAATTAAAACTAACTGACAATGACACCTGGTTGCACGTAGCACCTATGTTCCACTTAGTCGATGCCTGGGCAATCTGGGCCATCACTATGGTGGGCGGACGACATGTGTTCTTGCCATATTTCAAAGACAAACAAGTTTTAGCGATTCTTGCGAAAGAAAATATAACAATCACTGCACTGGTTCCAACTATGCTTGCATCTCTTTTGAAAGCGCCAGAACTTAAGAATCATCAGTATTCAAACCTGAGAATGATCATGACAGCAGGATCACCAGTGGCACCAGAGTTGGTGCGCCAAACAATGGACCAGTTTGGATGCGACTATGTTCAGTTCTACGGAATGACCGAAACAAGCCCGTTTCTAACAGTCTCAATTCCACTTGAATCGCAAAAGAACTGGCCGCCGGAAAAACTTTTAGCAATTAAAGCAAGTACCGGTCGTCCATTTATTGGAGCAATTGTAAAAGTGGTGCGCGAAGATTTGAGCGAAGTGACACCCAATGGAAAAGAAGTGGGAGAGGTCATTGCAAGCGGACCAAACATAACTCGCGGCTACTGGAAAAATCCAGAAACAACGGCAGCCACAATTAAAAATGGCTGGATTTTCACCGGCGATTTAGCAGTAGTAGACAAACATGGATTTATAAATGTAGTCGATAGAAAAAAAGACATGATCATCACCGGTGGCGAAAATGTCTATTCAACCGAAGTCGAATATGTCATCTACGAGCATCCAGGTGTGCTTGAATGCGCAGTAATTGGCGTGCCAGATAGTTACTGGGGCGAAATAGTTAAAGCTGTAATTGTGACCAAGCCAGGATTTAAAATCAGCGAAGAAGAAATTACAGAACTCGTGCGCAGCAAATTAGCCGGATACAAAATGCCGCGCTTAATTGAGTTTGTTGCTGAATTGCCCAAAACAGGTTCAGGCAAAATCGCTAAGCGCATGCTTAAAGCTACTCAAGTAAAAGCTGCAAAAACTCGCAAATAGTTTATTTAGATCCATAGCCCGGTCCAGTCCAGGTCCCGTCTTAAATCTGAGTCCATTGCTTTACTTTGCCTATCAAGTTCGGGCACGTCTGTTTTCAATTTTCGCGGAGCGCTTAGCGCTAAGCGCTCCGCGAAAATTGAATAATTTGATACCTAACTGTTCTGTACTGATCGCCGAACTCGGAAAGTTCCGCGCGGATCGTTCCATGATCCAAAATGATTTAAATGAAAATCGACTATTTCTTGCGGAAGATTCCGAAAATTCCAGAACCCTTTTCTTCAGGTTGTTGCTTGCTGCGTGAATCGTGCGAATGATCGTCGGCATCGGGTGATACCGTCTTTAGTGCAGTAGAAAATTCCACTTTGGTATCACGCACGGCACGCAAAACTTTGACCAGATGCGATTCGGTAATTAAATCGTCTTCTATTAGTTTTTGTCCCTGGAAGACGGCATCAAGTAGCTTGCGTGGCAAAAGGTCTCTTGAATAAATAACCTCACCATAGGTTACATTCATTTGCGTAGCCATGATCTCGACTTTCTTCCATTCGTCGCGACCAAGTAACTCTGCTTTACGCACAAGATAAATGACTTTATTTACTTTGGTCACTTCGTCTTTGGAATTAGACTTTTCTTGAATGACCGCTTCCATTGGAACGTTTCTTGCATTAGCTTGGCTCAAAATGGCAGCAGCTTGTAGCGTGCTCATCTGGCCGTTATTAACCATTTCTTGTAATTTCAAACTTTCATCAAGCACCGAGGGTGATATCATTCCAGATTGAACGAATACTTCACCAACCGGCATTCCTTCGGATAGACCACGCTCTACTGCAGTAGCTTTATCTGCTTCGCTCACAATGCCTGCTTGAGAAAGCAGGTCTCCCACTTTCACTTTTCCTTTGTCAGATGCGTATGCACCCGATTCTTGCAAACTATCTTCAATAGATTGAGCTTTCTTGGCTGATGCGCGCAGACCGTTTATAGCCTGGTCGTAACTAATTTTGCCGTCCCTAAAAAGTACCTGGGCTGTAAGAGCTGATGCTAAAAAGTTTGCGGTGATCACTCGCGATAAAACAAGACATCTACCAAGGGGCAAATCGTTCTCGATACTTTGTCTAAGACCTTGCTCTAATACAGTCTCTGTGATCACGCCACAGTCTATAAGTAAGCGTCCAAGCTCGTTAGAAGTGTTTGTTGTGCGCTCGGCTGGTGGTGTCCATCCAAGGCGTCTGAAAGTCTCTTCAAGAGGCACCTGAGTGCGGGCACATTGATTTAATGCACGAATGCCGAATTCGGGCGATATAAGCTGGTCGCGAACCATCGATTGTACTTCGATAGCGACTTGCAAATTGCGCTCAGACAACTCGCCTATGGTCATGAGCACGCGGCCTACAGGCGTGCTGGACTTCTTTGCTATTTGCAAAGCTTCCATTAATACTTCCTGACGAATGATACCAGCGGCTACAAGTAGCTCGCCAATTCGTTTAGGACCGCCTCGCCGTTCTTTTTGAATCTCCATCGGACCAGTTCAAAAGAAGCTCATTGAGAGCTTACCGCTAACTCCACTACCCCTAATTACCCGTTTAGACTGGCTCAATAACCTATTTTATAGAAATGCCTGAGCGAGATTGATCATTAGTCAACCTCGCTCAGATAGAGCCATTATTCAAGACCCGAAAGTGGGGACTATCTGGTCTTAGTAGTTGTCGTCGTAAGGAACAACGAACCCTTTGCCCTGGAAGATCATGCTGTGACTTCCACTGTGGGGGCTAGGATATCCGATGAATCCGTGATGGATCCCATAAGCAGTTCCGTGAATGGAACCGTATAGTCCACCAGCAACCAATCCGACAGGTCCACCAACTAAAGCGCCGGCGACTCTCTCGTATGCTCCGTCCTCTTTGCCGAGGTTACGAGCAACCATTTTGGTTCCACCAATCGCACCTTTGACACCATCGGTAAATACACCAGTAGGTGCATCCCACGCTGTTGTGACAAGCATGCTGACTACGCGACATGGTAAGTACCACATTTCGTATTGTACGCGGGCTGATTCCGGACGCTCAGGATAAGCGAAACTCGGGACCGCGCTGACTAGCGATGAAGCGAGCATTGCCGCTGCAGCCACTAGTTTGAGACTTTTCTTTTGCATTATCTTCACCATCTTCTATGAAAATTGTCGTGTTAACAAAATCGTTTTATTGCTCTTCCATTGTGATCAAGGACCAACGGCTGAAAGGTTTTTCCCAACCTTTTTTCCAACCGTGGAAGAATCCACGATAGACACCATGTCCGCTACCAAGAACGAGACCTGTCGATCCGCCGATTGGCACAGCAGCTACGATTTGACCAGTACCTTTTTCATCGCCGAATTTACCGGCAACGTGTTCGGTACCTTTCAAAGACCAGTGGTAACCGTCATCGATCGGACCACTGATGCCACCAGATACGAGGGCGCCAGTAGCGGCTCCAAGCGTTCTGAATGGCGCTTGCAAACACCACATAATAGGTTTAGCTTCGTAATCGAGGGCGAAGGCAGGAGCGGCAATACCGGCTGCGAACGCGAGCGATACGATTAAGCTGCCTAGATTTTTTGATTTCATGTTTTCCCCACTTTCCAAATATCAGGCTTGGCTAATAAGCCAACTTTGTAGATTTAGATGATACTACTAGATTGAGTATCGTCAAAACCCTTATCTACTGTTCAACAACAATATAGGACTCTGTGCTGAATGGTTTTTCCCATCCAGTACCGATACCATGTTTGGCACCAGCGATGGCACCATAAGGAATGCCCCAAAGAATTCCAGTAGGTACGCCTAAAACTGCGCCAACCACGTTTTGACCAGCACCATTTTCGTCACCGAAAGATTCGGCAAGATATTGTGAGGTTTTCAGGGGGCAGTTATAGAGCGAATGGTAAAGGATACCTTCAGGTACATCAACGATAAAAGCAGTAACTGATCCTAACCAGGAGGAAACTGATCCTAGAGGACCGTCGCCAGCCATTGCAGGACCGGACACACCGATGGCGATTAAGCCGGCTGCCATTAACGAGAAAAGCTTGTTTTTCATAATTACTCCGTAAGGTCTTGGGGGTAGTGCCTCTTTATTTAGCATGAAGGTAGGCACTACCCTCAACGTCGAACCCATTGTCTAGTGCTTGAACTTCAAATTATTCGTCTTTGAATGTGAAAGCATCTTTGCTGAATGGTTGCTCGTAACCAGTTTTCATGCCGTGCCAGCCGCCATCAAAGGAACCGTACGCAGCACCACCAACTAATCCGAACGGTCCACCAAGTACGCCACCAACCATTTGGTGATACATTCCATTTTCATCACCAAGTTTGCCGGCTACCCACTGGGTTGCCATAATTGAACCTTTTGTACCATCTTTGACCATACCTAGGGGTACGCCAACGACGGTTCCCACTCCCATACCAACAACTCTGACAGGGAAGAACACGATGTTCCTAAATGTATCGTCATCGGCAAACGAAGGAGCAGCCATCGAGCCAACCAGGGCGGTGGCGACGAGGAAAGAGGACGCTATCTTCTTAAGCATGCATTACTCCATCTACTAAATGTCAGTTGACCAACTGTCCTGGACCACCTGGCCCGAGACCAAACCAATTGTACCTATTTTCTTGTTTTGGTCCACAAAATAATCTCACAATTTTGTTATCGCCCATTCCACCAGGTTGTCAGCCACTCGAAAAGCCACTGTTCGCTGGGTTTTATGAGTTCCTTTTTCCTTGTAAAAATTATGTTGGTTTGTGATCTCTTATCAACCTGGATGTCCAGTATATTCTGGTGGCACATACTTTAGTGGTAGAAACGAAATAAAAGGCACCATAAATGCCACCACTAACACTTTGCCCAAAAGAAGCCAAGAAGCCTTTAAGAGCCGTTATCAGCCACTTTAAAATTATGTAGTGGGATTTGAATGACTTCCAGCATGCTCGGTGCGATGCCAAGTTGAATGATTTTTTGCAAAAAGAATTTGGCAGAAGGACATGAGAATAACCGGCACCCAATGCCCATATATGTAGATGTCGACCACCCAACTTTTCCAGAGAGCTGTCAAGACAGGAGTTTTTCTATACATGCGCAGCGCAATGAAAATATCTATCTGCGTGACCCACAAAACGAGAAATGACAAGAGGGCAAGAAAGCGTCCATAAGTGGGCGTTCCGGTGGCCAAATGAATCAATTCATAGATTGCATCAAGCACCACCAGTGCTGGCACCACAAAATAAACTGTAAATACAAGAGTGTCGATGCGCTCCATTATTGACAAGCGCGATGGCGAATTGAGTGGGAAAATGTAGTCAAGATAACGGCGAATACTGCCTTCTGCCCAACGTCGTCTTTGACGAAGCAACGCCTTAATTGTAGGAACGCCTTCTTCAAATACCCATACATCGGGGCAGAATTTGACGTCCCAGTTTGATACCAGAAGTCGCATGCTCAAATCGAGATCGTCTGTAAGAGTTTTGTTATTCCAGCCACCGACGTCTATTAGCGCTTCGCGCTTAATCAGCTGGCCGTTGCCACGTAATTCAACTGCGCCGCCGATGATATCGCGACCAACTTGAAAATAAGAATCTAAGGCGTATTCGGATGCCTGACAATCGACAAGAAGACCTTTTTGAGATTCAAAAATCCTCTTTTGAACTTGCACCGCGCCAACACGCTCGCCCATTAAAAACGGCAAGGCAGAATTCAAGAAGTCGGGTTTAACATAAGCATCCGCGTCAAAAACAACTACTACTTCGCCTTCGGACTTTGCAAGCGCCTCATTTAGAGCAGCAGATTTGCCCGGAAAAGAAGAAGGTGCGCGATTAATCACTCTTAAGTCAGGAAACTCGGACTTCAGTCCTTCAAGTATTTGAGGCATAGAATCGGTCGAAATGTCATCAATTATCCAGACTAGATATTTGTCATAGTCGAGTTTGAACAAATTACGCACTGTATTTTCAATTGAGCGCGATTCGTTTTTAGCCGAAACAAAAATGTCGACGCTTGGGTGCCAGTCCGAAAATGTAAGATTCTCAACTGGCGCTTTCCCTCGGATGCCAAGCACTCGTTTGTACTGACCCAGTTTTTTGAGATTCTGCAAACCAGAGACTCTCATCGCAACTGGAATCTTCTTTTTAAGGAAAATTCGAACTTTATGATGCCAACGACTTTGAGCCAAATAAAGCCAGGTCGAATGCACAGTCATCCCAACAAGCGCCATGCCAAGCAAGAACAGACATTCCGGTCCAGTGACAAAATTGTCTATTGCTTTTAAAAATATCCAGATTCCAACTGTGATTGAAAGCAGGATTATCCGGTTGCGCATGTTTTCCCGATTCTTTCGCGTTTGACCGCGTTTTTTGTGCTCTCTGGGCAAGAACAATGTCAAGCTTATACTACCGTCATATCATATCCTTTATATGGTGGTTCAAAGCTATGGACCAATTAACATCTGAGCTTAATTTTTCTTCTCTAAATACTCGCCCGATTCTTCACTTTTAAGTAATTTGAGCTCTTCTTGCAAGTAATAGAAGCCCAGAGCAAGAGTGGGAATACCAATTAGAAAAAGTGTAGTCGAAACGCCACCCGGCAGGTTGTCAGCAGCCACCCCGGCAAGAACTACTGGAATTGTTGAGGCAGCAGACATGGCTGTGTTTTGGGCGCCAAAGACTTTTCCTCGCAATTGCTCTGGCACAGCACCTTGTAGTGCCGAGTAGGTCGGAACTGCCACCATAGCGCATGAAGCGCCGATTAAAACGCTGATAGTCAATGGAATCAGAATCAGTAATCCCTGATAAGTGAAGGTGGGCAAGCCCAACTGAAGGGCATGGTCTTTTATAAAACCCAAACTGCCAAGTACACTCATAAAAAAGCCAAGACAGCAAAAACCTCTATAGGCAAGGACTGTGGCATGCATTTTGGCGCCGAATATACCGACAAAAAAGTTGCCAATTCCCATTCCAAGCCCAGCACCGGCAACAATGTAGCCAAACTGATGAGGCTGCAAATCAAGAACTTGCTCAGCCAGAGCCACTGCAATGATATTGAGCGTGATTATGGTGCTGAAAAGAATTGTTATTTTAACGATGGCACGAAAAACATAGCGACTACTAACTATGTAGGCGATACCAAATCGCAACTCTTCCCACCATGGCTCGTGATCTTTCTTTTGCGGTTTAGTATCTTTGATTCCAATTAAAAAAAGAGCCGATATGAAAAATCCAATCGCCACTGCATACGGTGCTTTATTAAGACCAGTCGATTCGATAATAGGATCGCCAATAGCAAATCCAAAACCAAGAGCAATCATCATTGTGGTGAAGAAAAGCGAATTGGCGGCAAGCAAATCGTCTTTTTTAACCAGCCTTGGAATCGATGCCGTTTCAGCCGGTGCAAAAAATTGCGAACCAATAGAAATTGTAAATGCCAAGGACAAAGCAATGCTGGGTGCCTGTTTTACAAGCGGAGTAGCTATCAGGCAGACAGTGGCTGCTCGAAAGAGGCTGGACAATACCAGCACTAATTTATTTGAAAAACGGTCTACGTAAACGCCTGCAATCGGACTCAAAATGATGGCTGGAATCGTAAATGCCACATAAAGCAAGCTCGTCATTTGAGCGGCGCCCACAAATTTGCCGGCAATGGTTGAGTGCTGAAGGGTAGTTAAAACAGCGACGAATAAGACGAAAACTGCGCGGTCTGCAAATTGAGAAAAAATCTGAGCAACCCAAAGACACATGAACTGCGGATTACGCAATACAGACGCGTAACCAGATACACCTGAAGAGTTAGCATCTTCCTTAGAATCAGGAAGATCCACTTTGCGATTTTCTACGGACACTAATTAGGTTTCCTAGAAGTCACCAACACCAGCTTCTGCCAGAGGTTTTTCCTCGCTTACAGCTTCGTCCCTGATCTCATCATATGATGTCATGGCGATACAAACACCCCTTCGGCTCGTACGATAAAAATTTATGATTTCTTGCACTTCAGCATAATGTCCAAGTTCTGCTTCAACACGCTCAAGTGCTATTTTTTGATTCATCCCTTCGCGATAAATCATTCGATAAGCATCTTTGACTGCTTTGCGAATTTCGGGACCAAATTTGTTTCGCTTCATTCCCACCAGATTGATGCCACAAACTTTGGCTGGTCTGCCATCCATCATAGCAAAAGGAGGCATGTCTTTGCGCGTGCCTGTTATTCCGCCCATCATCACAAGACGTCCGATTTTGACATTCTGGTGTACAGCCACAGTGCCGCCAAAAACGACATTGTCTCCCACTTCCACATATCCACCCAAAGTGGCGTTGTTTGCCATAATAACGCCGTTTCCAACTTTGCAGTTGTGAGCGATATGAGAGTAATTCATCAAGAAACAATCGTTGCCCAAAGTGGTGTAACCTTCTTTGGTTGCTCTATGAATAGTGACAAATTCTCTAAGGGTTGTGCGATCGCCAATTTTTACACCGGTGAATTCGCCCTTATAACCTAAATCTTGAGGATCAAGACCAATAGCAACAGAAGCATAAATTTTGCAGTCTGCACCAATAGTAGTATCGCCATCTATAACACAATGCGGTCCAACTACAGTTCGCTCACCGATAGTTACGCCTTTTCCAATTACGACGTAGGGGCCGATTTCGGCACTGTCTGCTATTTTCGCGCCGTCGGCAATTATTGCTGTTGAATGAATAGACATTTTATTTTGCAGTTCCCATGAATTTCTCTTTGTCGATCATAGAGAATGAAAATTCTCCTTCGCAAGCGAGTTTGTCACCCACTTTTGCGATACCGCGACAACGCCCAAGGGGTCCTTTGATTTTTAAAAGTTCCACTTCCATATCTAAGCGATCACCTGGTTCAACCATTGAACGGAATTTAAACCCGTCGATACCTGTGAATACACCTAAATTATGTTTGTATTCGTCTTTGGTGAGCAATGTTATGCAAGCCAATTGAGCTAACGCTTCCACCATTAGAACGCCAGGCATAATTGGACCGAAAGGAAAATGTCCTTCGAAAAATTGCTCGTTAGCAGTCATATTTTTATAACCAACGCCACGCACACCAGGCTCCACCGACGTGACACGGTCGAGCAGAAGAAATGGATAGCGATGAGGCAAGATTTCTTTTATCTGCCGAATATTCAAGGTCAAATTTTCTTTTGTGCTGCTAGCTTCGTCTTTGACGCCACTCGTCATTTGCAAAAACCTCACTTATTCTTCAAAATTGTGCCAAACTAATTTTTAGTTTCAGAAAACACAGTATACAAATAACTGTCTAATAACGTGATGAGTATTTTCTACTGAGAACTGCAAACGACCAGGTATTTAACAGTTACCTTGGCGAGGGAACCACTATAAAACGACGCGACTTCTTACTATCACTTATTTCAGTAAGCCTTCTGGGAATTTCGTATGAAAACAAGGCGCATGCTTCACTTGCGCCCGTAAAGCCATTTTCATTTGCTTATGTTACAGATGTGCATTTGACAACCGACATGCAGGATACGCACGAACTCTTTCATGAGAGTCAACTGATATTGCAGTCGGTAATCAAGAAAATCAACGCTCTGCAAGTCGACTTCGTTGTTTTTGGCGGTGATCAGGTAGAAGGTCTTGGTAAAAACGAGTCCAACTGGAATTTATTTCTTGATGTTGTCCAGGGGCTGAATTGTCCATGGCACTTTGTTCTGGGCGACAAGGACGTGACTGCAGTAGTCGATAAAATGGCTGTTTTCGGTCCCGACTGGAAAGGCAAAGGAATAGAGGGCAACACTTCTTACTGGTCCAGCGACTTTGCCTCAAATGTCCACTTGGTGGGACTTGACACCTCTCGCACCGAAAGTCGAGAAGGTCTATTGTCAAGCCGTCAAATCAATTGGCTCAAAAAAGATCTGGAAAAAAATTCGAGCAAATTTACTATCGTTTTCAGTCATCATCCCCTTTTGGCGCCGCCACCATATGACACTGGAAACACTCCCTGGACTTCTTATATTCTGGCCAATGCAGCGTCTGGTCGCGAAGTACTTGGCGCATCGCCTTATGTGCGCCTTGCTTTGAGCGGTCACATAGGAATGAACAAAGTACAAAAAGAAGGAAACATTTACTACGTATCCAACGCCGCACTCGCAAGTTATCCCTGTAGTTTTAAGGTCTTCAAAGTCGATCAAGACAAAATCGAGATGGAGTCTTATCAAATAGAATACAAAGCGTTTGTAGATAAAGCGCGCAAAAATCTAATAGAGTCCACGCTTGCATATTATTACGATAAAGGCAAACCAAAAGAATATGCAAGAGCCAGTGAGGGAGACAGTTTAGACCAAAATGCATTATTGCCACTTTATGGTGGCATGATCCCTGCCAAACTTGAAAAAGAAACGACAAGTAGTGGCGGTTTTGGAATCGGGCTTGGACTGGGGCTTTTCAAAGGCAAGAAAAAAGTAGAAAAACCAAAAGAAGAACCAACACAAAAGGGGAAGAAATAAACAATGTCTGGATACGGTGAGGGAAAAGGCGTTTCGTACAATTCCTATCTAAAAGTAAAAGAGTTGAAAGAGCTCCAGCTCTGCCTGTCGGACCCGGCTCACCACGACGAGCCATTGTTCATTATCATTCACCAGACCTATGAGTTGTGGTTCAAACTGATTTTGCACGAACTCGACTCGATAGTAAAAATTTTAGAAGACACAGATTTAGACGACGCCAAAATTTGGCAAGCCAATTTCTATCTCAAAAGAGTGGTGGCAATTCAAAAACATTTGGTAAATCAAATCCATATCTTAGAGACAATGGCACCAAAAGAATTTTTAGGATTTAGAAATCATCTAAATCCTGCCAGTGGCTTTCAATCCAGCCAATTTCGCGAAATAGAGTTTTTGGGCGGGATGAAAGACACAAATATGCTCAAATATTTCAGTCATGAGCATGCTGCCGTTGTTGATTTACAAAAACGGTTCGATTCACATTCACTTCACGACCTATTTTTTAAAGTGATCACATGGGCCGGTTTTAAGCCAGTTATGGATAAAGAAACTGATAGTGAAGAAGAAAAGAAGAATAAATTAGAGCAAAGGGTACAAGAAATAAAGAAACTGTATGACCAGGCTGCCAAATATCCTCATATCTATGACCTCGCCGAGCTTTTGCTCGACTTTGACGAGGGCATTCTTCTCTGGCGCAAACATCATGCAACCGTGGTGGAGCGCATTATCGGATTCAAACAGGGTACAGGCGGTAGCGAGGGAGTGGCTTATCTCAAATCTACCTGGACTAAAAAGTGTTTCCCCGAGCTTTGGCAGGTCAGAACTTATCTGGAGATTTAATCGAGTCTAAATGTCTCAACTTTCCAGAAAATTTGAAATGCCCTTTTTAATTTTTCTCCTACTGGGAGCATTTTTAATCTTCGCCCTTGTAGATATTCCGCCTTATATCAATGGCCTAAATGCATTGAGTTGGATAGAAACTAAAGGCAAGATGGACAGTTTTGACACGCAGTTTCAGACTCTCGGCAGAGATCCCGCCTTCACCCCCAAAGTGCAATACCATTACAATGTCGGCGACGTTAACTACACTTCAGAGAGAATTTCTTTTCAGCCTCCAATTGGATTACCTGGTTTTGAGACCGGAAAATATGGAGAGAAATACAAAGTAGGAAATGAGGTAAAAGTATTTTACGATCCTAAAAATCCAAAGCAGTCGTATTTAGAAAATCAACCTTCGCTCACAATTGGAATCGCCCACCTGGTCGCCTATTTAATCTTCGTTTTCATTTTGTACTTGTCTGTTTATCCTAAAATTGCTGACGAAAGCAAGAGTGCACAAGAAACGTCCAATAATCCAAAAATTGAACCAGAACCCCAGACCTCATAGAGCAAAGAAACAGTGACCTCAGACACCGAAATGTCCAATCAAGGAGAAAAAGGCGTCGAGCTGACCAAAAAGTGTCCGGCTTGTCAGTCTACCTATCCTGATAATTTCATTGTTTGTCAGAACGACAAGGTCATACTTGTCAAAATCAAAAAAGACAAATTACTTGGACAGATTCTAAACGAACGCTACAAAGTGGTTGAAGAAATCGGTCGTGGCGGCATGAGCATCGTCTACAAAGGCGTCCATGAGTTAATGGACAGGCTTGTAGCAATCAAAGTTCTATTGCCTCAACTTGTAAGTGATCAAACCAGTATTAAACGCTTTCAGGTAGAAGCTCAAGCGGCATCTTGCCTTTCACATCCAAACGTAATCACCATCTATGACTACGGTGTGGTAGACGACGAGCAACCTTTCCTGGTCATGGACTTTTTGGAAGGCGAGAGTCTTTCAGACATTATAAAACGCGACGACCATGTCGAGATGAAGCGGACTATTCCAATATTTATGCAAGCTGCAGAAGCATTGGAGCATGCCCACCAGAAAGGTGTCATTCACCGCGATTTGAAGTCGAGCAATATCATGCTCATAAATTTTGAAGGCAAAGATGATTTTGTCAAAGTAGTGGATTTTGGTATCGCCAAATTGATGCCTTCTTCAGGTAAACAGGCACAACACCTAACTGCAACTGGTGAAATTTTCGGCAGTCCTATTTATATGAGCCCCGAGCAATGCACAGGATCAACCCTTGATGCTCGCTCAGATATTTATTCTATGGGCGCCATGATGTACGAAGCCCTCACCGGACAGCCGCCTATCATGGGACGCTCTGTGGTTGAGACCATGGAAATGCATCTGACTACTCCACCTCCACCACTGAAAGAAACGAGGCCGGACCTCGAAATAAATGAGTCGCTAGAGCGAGTAGTGATGAAGGCTTTGTCTAAAAAGCCCGAAGCACGTTTTCAAAAAATGCAAGAATTGCGCGATGCTCTGGAAGGCGTCTCCAAGCTTCTGGAACAAGAAAAATTGTTTGGACCAACAACAGGTTTGCGCTCAACCGCTGCCAAAACCAAGTCGGTACCAAGCAAACAAGAAAATACCCAAAAAAGCGCTCAAGGTAAAACCTCTGGCGTCAAAACAAAAGCGCAAGAAACTTCGCGCCTTGAGCCAGCTCGCGATGATGCGCCTCTAAACGATGCAACATCTAAACTGAATAAACTAAAAGAGCTTGTTCCTGGTCAAAAGCCTTCATTTGTCATAATCGCCATTGGCGCACTCTTACTTGCAGGTGTGGCAACAGCAGCTGGATTTTTCTTATCTAACACCAATGTTGGATCTCTTCTGTCATTTCAAAACAAAGATGAGGGACTGATTTATTACTATGCTCCCGCTTCAGAAACAAATTCTAAGACGGGCGAAGTCATTTTATGGGTCAAACCGAGTACTGGCTCAAGCGAGTCTGCTCATGCCCTCAAGTTAAGCACTGGAAGCTACAATATGGACGACCGCTCGGCCTATGCCGAAGGTGCGTCGATTGGCGACTACTGGAAGATTTCATACAAGCACGTAGGCAGCGATAATGTGCTTGATGAAGGCACCATGATCGATCAAAAATCGAGCGAAAATTTGCGTCAAATTGTGGGTCTTATTAGAAGCATGTTTGGCATTTTATCGAAAGATGATGACACCATCAGTGGTGATGCGATGATGAATTTTTATACTGAAGATTTTGCCGCCAACGACTATCAAAAGCTTTCCGAAACCTGGTCTAAAGAGACTCTTGAATTTCAAGCTATTGGCGATGTCAACTCAGCTCCCAAATCGGCATTGAAAATAGAAAGTTTCGATCCGAAAAAATTAACTGCTTCGGTTTTGTGCAATACCAATTTTTGGATTCGCAAAGGTCCTAGATATCTGCGATTTGTAGTGATTAAAGAAAACAACAAAAAATGGCTTATCCACAAAGTGGAAGAAATTTCGCCCACTATCTGGCAACAAGATATTGCCGACGGTAGTCAGTTTGACAGCTCCGACTCAAAAGATAGTGGTCCATATCTCAAAAAAGATTCTGAACATTCTATGGGTGATATCAAGAATATTTTGGATCAAGAAGACGGAAAGTCTGGCTCAAAGAGAGAAGAAGAGTAATTATTTGAGCAGTGGCACAGCGGTGCCGGGTAATTGCTCGAAATCAAAATCGCTTTTAAGCATCATTTCTTTATCGCCTGTGCCCATGACCGAAATAGTCAGGTCGTCATCGTCTTGCTTATTTTCCATTTCCAAAACCAAATCGCCAATTTTCTGATTGGCCAATTTTGTTTCCCCAGCAAAGACATTGTACAAAGGCGACGATTCTTTGTTTAATTCTGGCACTTTCAAATTCTCGCCAAAAATCACTATGTCCCCGTCAGACAGGTCACCTTGACCTAGTTTAAGCACAGTAATAGATGGCAGTTTATTTTCAAGTTCGCTTTTGTTCTCTGGCTTCACATCTATCTTTGTCAGCTTTTGTCTAAAAAATATTTCGTTAATAAGGTCCGAAACAGAATCTGAATCGCGCTCGGGAATTCCCGCTTGAATAAAGCTTTTAGCCACGTCACGGGCAAACATGCCTTGACGCGAATCTTCGATACAGCGACGGCGCAACTTCAAAACCATTCTTTTAATTCGTCCCTCTTTAGTCAGGGTCAGATTCAAATCAACGCATTGGCGCAGCATACTTCCACGCGGAGGCTTATAAGAAATCGATGTAAAACCATCTTTGGTGACAGACATTCCAATCATGCTAAATCTAAAAAAGCTAAAGAAGTCCTTTTTATATGCCTCTGACAAAGGCTCGCCGTATATGCTCAATGCCCCTGAATCGCTAAAGACCGGCAGCGGGAAAAGCGAAGCGATAACAAGACACAGAGCCGTTATTCGTCCCTTTTTATTGATTTTTTTTCGACTTAAACGGTCCATATAGTCAAGGGTCACTTACTAAAAAATGTCACACCTTTAAGATTACTACCCATTTATCTAAATTTCCCGTCCTATGGGCGATTGCTAGCTTCAAGCCGGGTTGTAAAGAAAGATGCAAGGCTTGGTTGGTGATGCGCTAGGGAGTATATTAATTAGGGCAGTCCATAAATTAATATCGGTTTGTCGCCAATACAAAAGGAAGGGAATTATATGGAGATGGATTCAGGCACTATAGGAATGATGATCGCCCTTGCTGGTGTGATCATTTTGCCTGTGATCATTATCAAACTAGCTAAAAAGATGAAGAAAGTGTCGGACATGAAAGCCGGCAAGACCACCGAAGAGAAATAGCTCTTCAGTCTTTAGTTAGATTGCATATACAAGTTGTGAGTTTGCCTGTTACCCGTCAATGAGGAATTCAGGTTGTATTTCTGATGAATTAGATTCACCAGATCCTCGCTCCAATAATAACTAGGTTTTTCCTTTTGATCATCGTGGCAGTTGACTATCACTGCGGCGAATTTTTTGTTGTTTAGCATTTCTTTCAAGTCGTTTTCCCATGCATCCTTGTGCGCACCACGCCAGACCTGGACAAAAGTAGACACATCGACAAAGAGTGGTTTTGTATTTGATACCAGACTCATATAGGGGTCTTCGGTAAACACAAGACTTTCTGGTTTGATTTGCTTCAAAGCTTTATACTGCTCTTTTGCGATAGCAAGCTCACCAGGCCACGATAACATCGAAGGCAAAAGCTGGAACATTAAAGCACAGCTCAAAAAACAAGCAAGAACTAGGCTAAGCGAAAAAACAGTTTCTTGTTTGTTGTCTTTTCTTTGTTTGAACTGGCTTGAGACCTGCAAAAATACAAAGACCAGCACGAAGTAGAACAAGATGGCATGATTGGTATTGGGATACTGAGTACCAAGCGTATAGAGCGTAAAAATAGCCGTAGAAAATAAAAAAGGCAAAGACAAGGCCAAAAAACTTTTGGAGTATTTTTCACTATCTTCTTCTTTTGCACGTTTTCCAAAAATAGTTAAAACAAGACAAGACGCGCATATAATCAAGATTTTCAGCCAATCAAGGCCAATCCAGCCAAGATGATCCATCATCATGGTCCAGTCAAATGGCATTTTGGATGCAAATTTCATATGCTCTAAAAAGCCACCGCCAGTGATTACTTGCAAAACAAGGGTAATTACTGCACAACCAGCTCCAAAAGCCAGACTAAAAATAAAAGTCTCTTTCCATTTTCTTTGGCAGAGCAAATAAACAAAAATAGAAAATGCCACCACAATTGAAGATTGTTTAGTAAAAACAGCGGCGATACAAATCAATGCTGTTATACATAAAAACTTGATGGAGCCTGATTCTTGCTTACTCGATTCAAAACTCAAAAAACGCTCAATTGCAAATAGACAAAGTGCTGTTGCAAGCATATCGACTCGGCAATAATTCGACCAGATCCACAAAGCAAAGAAATTGAAAAAGACAAAAACCCCAAGCACAGAGCGCATTCGACCCAGATTGCTCAATATAAAAATGCGATATGAAAAATAGCCAGAAGCAAACAAAGACAAAATGCTTAACAGCCGGCAGAGTTTAAGACCAGTCGATAAATCGAAAATATTTTGAAATATAGCACCCAGAGCGTAATACAAAGGCATATAAATGGTCACCATAAAAGGTGCCTCATAAAGCCTTGAGCCATCATAAATATTGCCGCCAGAGGCAAGCAGCCTCACACCATAAAAAGTGGGGCCTTCATAGTCGATAGGCAAGTCTGAACAAAGAGCAACATAAAAGCGCCCCAGGTAGAGCAAAAGTTCAGCAAGTACCAACATCGCACAAAGCGCAAGCAATACTTTACTGAGGATATTCTTCATCTAGCTAGTAAAATGGCTCCCGAGGTGGGATTCGAACCTACGACCAAGTGATTAACAGTCACCTGCGCTACCGCTGCGCTACTCGGGAATACAGCTTCAGTCTTTAAATTCTAAACCAGCCTAAAGCACTATGCAATGCCCAGGCTTGTCAAGCAAGCAAAACTGTCACAACCTGACAAAAACTAGATTTACACGGGTGTATACTTATTGAATCAAAATTGATGGAGATGTAAGGAATGGTACTGTTTGGAGCTGAAAAAGTAAGCCACGGCAGCGCTCCTGAAGCCATTCAAATGATTCGTCAATATTTCAGCCATAGAGGCTTGAATCCTGACAAGCATAAAGTGACCGACGCTGATGACTACGGTTACTGGCTCACTGAAGGCAGCGCCAAAATATATATTTTTGTGCAGGAAAGCTCACAGGACGCCGTTTTAAGAATTACTTCCCCACTTGTCTATTTGCCTGAAGACAAAAGCAAGTTGGAGCCGCTTTACAGACACTTGCTCGACCTCAATAGCTCAATGACTAATTGCGCTCTAGCTACACATCAAAATTTGGTCTTGATTGTGGCGCAAAGACCCACTCGTGGTTTGACACAAGAAGAATTGGATAATTTGGTCTGGCACATAGCATACGTGGCAGACATGTTCGACAATCAGCTTGCCGAACAGTACAGCTGTCAGCTCTACCGCGAATGAAATCAAATTTAAACGACATTTTGAGCGAAGATAAAATCCAATCGGTTCTGGAACTTGCTTTGAACGCAGGCTATCTGGCAATGGAAATGCGCGAAGGTATCACAATAGAAGAAAAAACAGGTCCCAGAGACCTGGTTACAAGCGCCGACATTGCTCTGTCTGAGCTTATTGTCAAAACTCTCAAAAAAGATTTTCCTCAAACAAGCATAATTTCAGAAGAAGACCCCGAAATTAATTGTGACAAGGACCTTGTCTGGGTCGTCGATCCCATTGATGGAACCCAAAATTATATTTTGCAAGATGGGCAATACTCGGTGATGATTGGGCTTCTTCAAAATTTAGTGCCTGTATTTGGCTGCGTTTTTGAGCCGGCACACAATAACTTGTATTACGGCGGTCCTTTTATGGATGCCTGGAAAATCAAAACAAACACCAAAGAAAAATCTCGTCTTCAAGCACGACTGGACGCGGATATTTTTGGCGAAGGTGGCTCGCTTGCTAAAACCAGGCTGATGATGGGACACAGAGACCGCAAAAAGCACCCTTGGGTGGAAGATCTGGACTATATCAATTTCGTCCAGTTTGGCAGCATCGGTCTAAAAGTGGCGCGCATACTGGAAAACAGAGCTGACATATTTGTGCACCTGGCTGGAAAATTAAAAGTGTGGGATACAGCCGCACCTGCAGCGATAGCTATGGCAGCAGGCTTAGAAGTGGGCACAATGAATGAAGATACTTTATCTTTTCCTTTACCTGAGGTTTATCACAAGCATCCAGTAATCATTGGCAGAAAAGGAAGCCTTAGCTGGTGCCGAAAGACGATATTAAATGAAACGGCAAAACTCTCCAAATCCGATGCTAACTGAATCTACTCCTACTCATCATTTTATTGAGAGCCAGGATGGGCTTCAGAAGCTGATTGAAAAAATCAATGTACATAAGTTAGCTGGCTTTGACCTTGAATTCATTCCGGAAAAGACTTATTTCCCTGAGCTATGCCTCATTCAAGTCTGTGTTGCGGAAGAAATTTTTCTGGTTGACCCCTATTCTTTTGACCAGGCAAGCTTAAATCTCATCTGGCAAACCATCTGCGATCCCGAGATTAAATGCCTGTTTCACTGTGCCGAACAAGATCTGGAAATTATTGCTCGCTTAAGTAATGGCGCACCAAAAAATATTTTCGATACTCAAATAGCGGCTGCTTTTGCCGGTCTTGGTTTTTCTATCGGCTTGAAGAAACTGGTCATGGAAATGCTTGGTGTTCAATTAACTAAGGCAGAATGTTTTAGCAATTGGAGCCAACGCCCACTGAGCCCCGAGCAGATACGCTATGCGGTGGCTGATGTAGAGCACTTACAATCGCTTTGCGACAAGCTCAATCAAAAACTAGAATCGATGGGGCGCATCGAGTGGGCGAGCGAAGAATTCGATACATCCGCAAGTAAAGCCTCAAATTATGGATATAGACGTAATCTAGATATTTGTCGAGTAAAAGGTGCAAATAGACTGGACAGAAAAGAGTTGGCTGTTTTGCAAGAACTTCTGGCCTGGCGCGATCAAGAAGCTCAGCGTTTGAACAAACCGCTACGCTCAATTTTATCGGACCAAGGCTTACTCGAAATTGCAACACGCAGAGCATCTGACCCTAAAATGTTGAAAAATTTGCGCGGCATAAGAGACGACCAGTTAAAACGTTACGAAACGCACATCCTTGCTGCCTGTCAAAAAGGTCTTGCTCTTCCAAGCTCACAGTGGCCGACATGGCCAGAGGCACGTCCACCCTCTGAGAAACAACTTCTGGTGGGTGATTTTCTGTATGTTATTTTGAAACAAATGGCAGTGAGTATAAACTTACCTGTGGAGTACATCGCCAATCGCGACGAAGTGCAGCATTTTATCCGCTGTTATCAGGAAGGAAATTTAGAAAAGCCGACTTTAAAAAAACCTCGATTAATGGAAGGTTGGAGGTTTGAATTGGCTGGTGAAAAACTTATGAAAATTTTGGCAGGCGAAAAATTAATAGCCGGAGTAACGCCTGATCCGGATGAAAGAAACGAACTAATACTGTCACTGGAAATGCTTGATCGGAGTTAGCAAACCAATATGACCAACAATGACAACCAGAACAATAAAGAGCAGATGACCTTTGCTGAAACTGCTTTGCGCTTGAGTGGAAAAAGCGAGGACGAAGCCAAACGCACAGGTGCTGTAGATAGAATCGACGACGAAGTCGAAGCTCTGTTCGAACAAAAATATAAAACAACAAGCAGTCCGGTTCACCAGGCAGTCTGGCACAACAAAGTGCCAATCGAACTTTTCTCCACACCTGCTCAAAAGCCTCTCAATAACGAGGCGATGGCTAAGTCTATAGAAGTCATAAAAGGCTTCAGAGCTAAAGGCAAGCAATATGATGAGAAAGGAAAAATAAGCAACGAGCTTATTGATGAGTTGAAAAAAACTGGTTTTTGGGGTTTGCTCATCGACAAGGAATTCGGTGGTCAGGGTGTTACAACCCGTGAGTTCATGAGCTTTCTCACCAAAGTAGCCACTATAGAGCCTACCGTTTCGGGTCTTGCATCAGTACACGGATGTATTGGCGCAGTCGATCCAGTTCGAGCTTTTGGATCTGAAGAACAGAAGAAAAAATTCCTTCCAAGACTAGCTACCGGTGAATGTCTTTCAGGCTTTGCTCTAACTGAGCCTAACGCTGGATCTGATTTGACCAATTTAAAAACCGAAGCCAAATTAGACGCAGATGGAAAAAATTATGTGATTAACGGCGAAAAGCTTTTCATCACCAATGCCATTCCCGGAAGAACAGTTGGCATAGTCTGTCTTGTAAACGATGTGCCATCAGCAATTATTGCCGAGCTTCCCAAAGAAGAAAACGAGAACTTCCAAATAGTTCCATATAAATTGCACGCACTAAGTCACGCTTTTAATAACGGACTTAAATTCAAAAATTTCAAAGTACCTAAAGAAAACCTGCTCATACCGGCTGCGGGCAATGGCTTGACCATCGCTTACCATGGTTTGAACATGGGACGTCTTGCATTGTGCGCCACCGCCTCTGGTGTTATGCGTCTGATGTTAGCCAATATCTTGCCTTGGGCTCATTTTAGAGAAACGTATGGTAAAGCAATCGAAACGCGCGAATTAGTAAAACGCCGAATTGCTCGGGCAATGGCTTTAATAGCCGGTTCTGATGCACTAGTGGCATGGGGCTCGTGGCTTTTGGACCAGGGTTATCGTGGAGAACTAGAGTGCATTATAGCCAAAATTTTTGGTTCTGAAGCAGAAAAAGAATGTGCCATCGAACTCTTTATGAAAACGCATGGCGGGCGCTCCTTTGTTCAAGGACATATCTTTGGCGACAACGTGCACGATTTTCTTGCACCAAGTATTTATGAGGGCGAAGGCGAAATGCTAGGAATGGCATTTTTTAAATCGCTTGCAAAACATCATGGACAACGCTATTTCGAACCAATTGGACTGGCACTGCAAAAACATAAAATCAAAAGTTTCCATCCAGAAAATCCGGCTCATGCTTTTGCCCTACGCAGTGAATTAATGAATTACAGCATGTGGTATCTGGGTCAGTTATGCTCTGGCAAAGACAGCCGCAACATAGAAGGAATGGATCCAAGATTGAACGAGCACGTCAATTTTGCATTAGCCGAGTTGCATCAAAGTCCAATGGAATTATCAGGCAATATGGTCACGCACCAGCTCAAGCTTCCAGATAGACAATGTCGAATTGCTGACATGTCTCAGCGCGTGCAAGACATAATCACAATGCTTGTAACAGCACTCTGGGCTCACGAAGGAAGAGCGACTAATCCTATTATGGTTGATGCAGCCGACATACTATGCCAGGACATGACTCGCAAATTAAGCGGAACAAGACCCTCTGATGCGTATTTCAAAGCCTGCTCAAAGCTAGCTGACAAAGTTCTCGAAGGTCAATTTAAAGACCTTGAAGAGATTGAGCGCGCCGATATCATTTTTCCATACAACAAAAATGCGGAAAAAGAGCTAGCTAAATCGGTCGTCTAAATTGACAAAGACGGCAATCGAACACTAAAAATAGAACTTTGAACCCGCAAAGACTTGTCAAGATTCGGGCATAATAGTATTATTAAATGCTTCTTACTATTATTTATGCAAAAGTTTCCATATGAGCGACAGCCTCGAATCAGTACAAGAAGGTCCTGAAAAATCTAACATACCAAGTATCGAACCAACGTCTTGGGACGTTGGTAGCAGCGCTCCGACAACCTTATCAAACACTCGATTTGACATCATTTCAAATGGGACAATGAATGTTGAACCCATACTGCCGCCAGTTTCCTCCGCCGATAACGGCAAAATTAATGATTTTGGTCCTGCCACAAGAGAAGTGACAGACATTACTCCAAAAGGAGGCACTCTAGCCAACTCCCCCCATCTTGGAGCAGCTGGTAACGATACGGCTATCAACAATAGCCCCCCTCTTGTCAGAGCAGACGCTTCACCATTGGGACCGAAAATGAATGCAGAGAATTCAGGTGGTCATGTCGCCGCATCAACCCCAAGGGTAGAAGCATTATCCAACCAGACGTTAAAAACACCTTTAGAAAATTCACCTTACCAAAGTGGAATGGCTTCAGATACAGGCGTAGCAAGACCGGAATCGAGATTGAATACATATGATTCCAACATATCCGCCAATCTTTCAAACGAGATAGTTAGCAGGAAGATTACTTTGCCCGGACCAGCCACTGAAATACTCCCATCTTTTACTCTAGCTGACAGGAGTCGGCAAGTTCCTGTCAATCCAGGTGAACCAATTGGACTTGAATCATTGCCAAAAGCGCATTTGCCGCAGACCGAAATAAAGTTACTAGAAGTTGCATCCAACAAAACCGAAATCCGACCTGAAAACATCAAATCAATCCTTCATTATGCGTCTAATGTACAAATTGAGTTAAATCAATCCGAACAAGGTCTGTTGCATCTTTCACCTATTATCCAAAGCGATCATCTTTCACTTCGCCTCACTAATCTATTGCACGCAGAAAAAGAATTTTTTACTCCAGAGTCAGTTCAAAGAGCAAAACTCACAAGAGCTACTGAGCTGGTTCGGTTAATAAATTTGTCTGGAGAAAACAGCATCATTGTAATGGCTAGGCACTTAAACTTAAGGGGAGCAATTCCGACAATTTTTGATATTCGTGGACAAGAAGCAACAAAAACTGCAATGAATTCAAATGGCATTAGTTACGCTCTCTCCACAAGCGATAGACGGGCGCCTGCAATCATGGGACGAATAATGAACGCACTTGGAATTCGTGGAGGAGAAAACCCTGCCGTTCCAGGAGAATCCAAAATTATTTTGCATACTGGACTCAAAGGCGATCTGTCAGCACAAGGTATCTTGAAACCTCAGTTTTCTTTGACCCGAGGCGATAATTTCACTCCTACTACCTTTGCAATCAGAGATTTACGTGTAAATGGCACAATGAGCGATGTGAGATTTCCTGGTCAATTAGAACTTGGGCGTAGAAAGAAGAAAAAGAAGGACGGCGAAGAGGAAGATGAATGTGCAGCTAACACTAACGCAGAATCTTGCCGTTATATTTCAGGTCTTGAACTTGGTCTGCTGATAGCTCTTGCAGGCATCGCCAGAAATGAAAGACCTGACAGATCAAACAGACAAGTAGCTAATATAGACCAGAGTGAAAAGTCTCGCCTTAATTCAAAAACGGATAGCTCTAAGATGAGTAACCTGATTTTCGATGCAATCCAGAAGAATAAAATAGAAAAACGATTGCCTTCTTTTAATTGGGAACACCAGTGGAGAGCGCCCGGTAAGATCAAGGTGAAAAATCAGTTGAAAAAACTGAAAGAAGAAATGAAAGAACTAAAGGCTCAAGAGATAGAAAAGCTTGAATCCAGTACCAACTCAGAAGAACTCTTAGATCGCTTAGGTAAAATTGTTGCCAAAGACGAAAAACGTCTCGATGCAAAACGACTATTGTCCAAATTCGGGGCCACACTCGAAGAAAAACCAAATCAAAAGAAAAACCAGGTCACCTCGTCTCAAAATCAAATCGTAGGCTTTCGTCCGCTTTGGCTTGTCGCGCCAAAAGATACTCTAACAAAACTGGGTGAGCTAATTTATCAAGATCCTGATGTCGGCTGGCTAATCGCCGACATGAATTCAAAGCAGATTAAGGAAACCTGGATCGACGGAAAACGTGTAATCGAGATGCAAAGCCGTCAACAAATAGAACTTCCTATCCAAGAGGACATAGATTTATTCAAAATCAGTAAGCCCAAAGAGGCAATAGCTGAAAATTTGATTACTATCGTTCAGGTAAATCAGCTCGACAAAGAACTAATCGAAAGCCAGTTGCAAACTTTGCAAATTAAGCGAAGAGCATTCGGAACAACTTAAGGACCCACGGGTGCCAACAATTTCTCCAAGAAATCAGCGTCTGATCATAAGTACCGCTGTGCTTATTCTGGCATTTGGTCTATTGGTGTTTCTTCAAAATCTTGATCTGGCACTCTGGAGTGAATTGAAAGAGGCATTTGCCGAATGGAAAAAAGCGATTATAGTTTTTTTGCCTTTTGTCGGCAAATTTAGCCAGGCAGATAGTTCTAACACCTTGCTTATCATGCTGGCTCTTTGCCCCGGGGTGATGCTTTTATCGATTCCAGGACTTGCTTCTGGCTTTTTTATAAGAATTCCAAAGGCAATAGTCGCAATCCAAGTAATGGCTCTAGGCGTTTTATACCAATTTATAATTTGGCTATTTTTTGCAATTCCCGGGCGACCATTCAGTTTTGGCATTGTCCTTACTGCTTCTATCTTGTTAGGCATTTTTTTAAAGCAAAGAGAAAATGAACGCAAAGAAATGGAAGCAGCTGGCATGGAGGTGCAAATCCGCAACAAGGAATTACAAGAATCCAGACTTACCATGGTAAAGCAGGATGAGGAAGACAGACGCCTATTGGCAGCAGATCTACATGACCAGGTTCTAAATGATATGCGCAATATTCTTGCCCGATTTGAACAATATACAAGAGAGCCTGACGAAAACCTAGAAAAACAACTTATCGATCAGCTGAAGTCGAGCATGACTGATATTCGCGAAATAATGGATGATTTATGCCCCGTCATTTTGGCTGAATTCGGTCTATGTGCGGCAATTGAAGAACGCTTGGATAAAGCAGCCAAACAATTTAAATTGAAAGTGCGATTCAATTCACAAGTAGAAGACAAAGAACTAGAAAAATTCTCTATCGTTGAACAGCAACTTATCTACAGATTGGTGCAAGAATCAATCACCAATTTGTGCAAACACGCTAATGCCAGCCAAGTCAAAATAAGCATTTCAAAGCAAGGCAAGCACTTCATTTTTCGGACCACAGATAATGGCATTGGATTCGACCCTATAAAGATGTCTCAAGACTCGCGTGGAACCATGTATATGCGTCTGCGAGCATCACTCATTGACGCCAGGGTTTCCTGGGAAGTTCCAGAAAATGGAAAAGGTACCGACTTTGTCTTAAGTGTGCCAGCACCATCTCAAAGTGAATAATTAGCCTTTGCGCAATCACGCAACTATCTTGCGCAAAGTCAGATAGAACGGCATGTGTCTGCATTGCATAATGCAATTGTTCAGACCTAAACGCGATTACATCGATTACAAAAGGAGTAATGACATGTCGGATTTAGAAAGAGTAGAAAAATCAACTAATAACAATCCAGAGAGCAATGGTAAATTAGCAAATGAAGTTTATGAAAAGCAAGAAAGACAACCAGTGGATGCCAAGCCAGGTGGAGAAAGTGGAGGAGAAAGTTCAAAATCTAGTGATGAAAAGAAAACAAAACCTGAAGAAACAGAACAACCTCCCAAACAGCAAGACCCAACAAAGTTGCCTGATGTAGAATCGATTTTCTAACACTAGCTATGAGACTTAAATTGAAATTTAGTGAATGCCAAACCATAAGGTATGGCGCAGTCTAAGTCACATTGTTGAAAACTCCAATTTAATAATTGAACTTAAAGACAGTTACCCATTCGGTAAACTGTCTTTAAATTTTATAGTGTCATTTGTGTGTAGTACCGCCAGTGGTGAGTTTGCGCAATCACGCAACTATCTTGCGCAAAGTCAAATAGAACGGCATGTGTCTGCATTGCATAATGCAATTGTTCAGACCAAAATGCGATTGCATCGATTACAAAAGGAGAATCGACCTACACCTAATTGTAATTCGACTTACTGGTGACAGATCGGTAAACAATAATATAGTGAAAACCGAATTTCAAAAACCTGATCCAGTTGTGGAGGAAGCACAAGATTTTAAGCCTCCTGAGCAATATTCGGATCCATCAGCTGCGAAATTTTCAATAGAAGCCTGGGCGCAGGATCGAACTGCGCCTCAAAAACCTGGAAATGTTGTTGGAAGTGTATTAAATGACAAAGTTACTTCCTTTCTTCCAGAGTTGATTCTGACACCTGAGAAAACAACCGAACAAATTCAAAGTGCCCGCCAATACCAATTTATAAAGCCCCAAGAAAAAGATGTCGTTTTAAAACAAAAAGATGCTCAAAACAGACCAATACAACTCGAGCAAAATGGCATACCTATACGATTTGAATACGAAGGAAATTCCAAACTACCCAAAACCATGTTTGTCGGCGAGGGCGAAAACGTCAGAAAATTCAATTTAGATCTAAGGGCATTAGCAACTAATCAGCTTGCCTATACTTTTGTAAGTGGTGGAGACAAAGATACTACTATCGGTGGCAGAGTCTTCGCTAACCATATTAAGCCTTTGCTTGAAAAAGCCAATCTAAAAATAATCGAAAACAACGGTGATCCTCCTAGAATTATTGCAATTCATAGAGCCAATGGTGAACAGCTATTTTTCAAATATGCACTAGTAAGAGATGCTTTAGGTAGAAACGATAATATAAGCGAAATTACTACTATTTTAAAATCAGGAATAGAAGACACTTGGAAGCTGCAACCCGATGCTCTAACTTGGAGAAAAGTTGGTGAAGAGCCAAATAATCGAGCCGATACCTGGAAAGGCTTTAAACGCCTAGATCAAAAAACAGGAGTTCTTGTAGAAGTTGGCGAAAGTACGCGACCGGCTAAAGAGAATCCAGATACTAAGCCTGAACCTGTTGTGGTGACACGTACATTTAAATTAGACGGAACTCCAGATCAACCAGTTGTTGACGATGGCAAAACTGAAAAAGATAGACCTCTTGTAAGGGAAGTACGACTTGAGGTAAGACTCAAAGCCATTAATGGAGCTTTAGAAGGTAGATTTACACTTGATCAAGTGAAACTCGTTCGTAACCAATTTAAAGATTTGAGTGCTGAAGAAATTCACCTAATGAGACTTAAGCAGCCAAATCTGTACGAAACGCTTGAGGCTAAATTTAAAGGTCAGTTTGGACCTAATTCCTTTCAGTGGCGAGAAGTGCAAGGACATTTGAGACGCTCAGGACAACCTGGAGAACGAGAAGCAATTCAACTCATAATCGATGCAACTGAATCTCAGCTTAATTTCGGTAAAGATCGCAACTTTAGCGAAATACTTGGCACTAGCAGAAGAATTTTAGCGGGACTCACAGACCAGCGCAGACAAGAAATAAATCAAGCACTCGTTAGGCTCTATCCAGATGCTGGAATTAAAAATGGTCTGCAAGATCTATTTTCTGAAACTGGACATGGAAAGTATATCTACAAACACGACAATCTACACCGCAAGTTAATAGACTATGCCATTAAACCAAAACAGGCTGGCGAGCAAAGTATCAATGCCCAAGTAGAAATTTTACAGGCTGCATTTAAAACTGCAAAAGACGACATGCGAGTTCTTGCCCAATACGCCCGCGATTTATTTGGAGGTACATTAATCTCGAAAGATGCTCGACAAAAATTTCTGGAACAAAGCACAGAACTGCCTAAGCCCAAATCATCTGAAGACAGTCTTCTAATCGATGAAGTTCGAGACTATCTTAAAACAGGCAACATAAGCGCCAAAACAGAGTTCTTAAAAGCTGTTTCTGGATTTTCAAGCAACGAAGAAAATGCCATCGACAATGCATTTATGAAATGGACACCAGAAATGCGCTCTCAATATCTTCAGGGTAGATTCTTAGCTCGCCAAATTGCTGCTGGAAGACTAAAAGGACCAGATGCAGATTCTAAAGACGCAAACGCTCTTGACTTTTTTAAAGATTGGCAATCGGTGTTTCAAAAAGCACATTGGGCCCCGGGTAAAGCTGAGCGCATGTTGCACAAGTACGAAGCAAGAATTCTCTATCCAGAAAATAACATACTAAATGAAATTACCGATGTCGGCTCACAATGGTTGAATTGGAGAGAAGAGCATAATCGTGGCTTGAAACTAAATGAGCGTGATTTTGGTTGGTTTATTACCGGCATTACAAACCAAGACAGTACCTTAAGTTCGCCCTTCTCACAAGCTTTGCTTGCCGCCATGCATGACAACTTCTCTCATGACCCAACCATAATTAATCCGATTAAAACAATCACGCAAGCAAGACTAGCTTTTGTCCAAGACTTCAATCGAACAATTGGCACAAATAAACCAGAAAACGAAAAACTCGCATACTTACATGAAAAAGTTCCTGGCTTCAAACAACTTACACTAGACCAGCAAAAACAAGCTCTAACTATACTTACTCAAGGACTGACTATACAAGAAAATCTAAATAGGGCAGTGACAGAAAACAAACAAGCTCCGGTGGAAGCTGAAGATAGACTTAACCCAAACGAAAAACAGCTGCTTTCTCAATATCGTAAATTTTTACTTGAGGCCACCCAACAAACTCAATCTAGAAACCTAGCCCAAGCCATCTTCGACAACCACCATACAGTCTGGAAAAATGACAGTCTTGCCATACTTGATGGTATCAAAAGTATGAATGCCCAAGAATTGAAAGCTTTTCGCAATGATGGACCACTTGAAATAGAAGTTAACGGACAAAAAATCAAAGTCGACAATTATCGACAGTATATAGATGGCAGACTGGATGCTGTCCTTGGCAAAGATACAACAGCTCGCGAAGCTGCACGTGTTTATCTTGATCAACTAAAACCCGGAGATAAATCTGACAAAACAGTAGAGGATACAGTAGCATTCAGCCTTCTAAAGGCTTCTCTGCAAGCTGGAAACTACAAAGATAAAAGAGCACTAGTCATTTCCAATTTAGCAGAGGCTCTAGCCAAAGACAAAGATCTAGGCGTCAAACTACAAAGCGATCCAAGCTTTGAGCATGCCATTAAACATATTCTTGGTTGGGATAAAAACGCTCCTAACTATAAAAAATACATCGAACCAATGCTCACGAATGGGATTCTACCTGCTGACATACTAAAAGAAATTTTTACCGAACGAATCGAACATCAAAGACAAGGTCATGGTCCGGGACAAACAATTACTGAGGTACAGCACGTCTTTAATCAAAGATCCTTCATTCAAAATCTTGTTCTTAATTTAAATCCAAAAGCAATACGCCATCTTAATAGCAATCCAGCTGCACAAGATGCTTTCCTCAAACTTCTAGATCCAAAAGGTCAAGAACTTGCCCAAACTCTTCTCAAGCAAGTCGAAGTGCTGCCGGAAGATAGAGCGCGAGCTTTTATTCTTGGTCTTGCTCAAAGTAAAGAAGAAATACAAAAACTCTTTAGCGATTTAAATCCTGCTAATCGCTTGCGCTCCATGCAAGATTACGAAAGTAAATATGGAGAACGCCTTTCTGACAACATTGTAAATATTCTTGGTTCAAGACAACAAAAGACCTTTGATTATCTATTCAGATCTAATGAATGGACTTCTGACGAAGCTTACCTCAATACATTAAACAGAATTGCAGACTCTGCCTATTCTTTCAATGCTTCCTTTGGCACCAAATACAATACCGAGCTACTTCAAATACTTACTAATTTTGAAAAATTAAGACACGAACACAACGACGACATACCTAAAGAACTCTTGCAAAAAGAACTGCTTAAAGCTGATAAAGCTATTCAAGATTTTATCAAGACTAAGCACGAAACAATCGAAAAAACTGTTGATGCTCTTGTAACTGTTGCTGCTATTGGCGCATCATTCTTCACCGGTGGCGCCAGTCTTGCTGCCTTGGCAAGGTTAGCTTACTGGGCACGCGTGGGTAAGGCAAGCCTGGCCGGAGGACTCTTGGGCAGCGCTCTTAAAGCAGGACTGGAAGGTAAAGACTTTGAAGCTAGAGAAATTCTAGGAGATTTCTTGCGCTACACCACCTTGACTGGCACCAATTTGCTAGGAGCTGAGGCTATACTTGCGCCACTTGCAAGCAAATTTGGTAGCAGACTGCTAGGTCGCATTTTTGCAGGCTCACAGCGTGAAATTACAATAGATGGCAGCAAACTAATTCTGTCAGAAGCATCTGCTCAACAATTTAGGCAAGGACTTAGAAAAATTGTTTCAGACAGTCTTGAAGGTCGCATTACTAACTTGGACAAATCAATTGATCTTTTAATTAAAGGTCTTAGAACCGAATCTGGTGAAGTCATCGACTCTACTCTTGCTCAAGGCTTGAACAAATTAGTTAAATCAAACTTTGACAGAATCACAAAAGTCACCGCTCAGCACTTCATCGCAGGCTTGCTCACAAGAAGCCTATTTGAATCACAAGTAAGCGGACTTGGTGGCTTGGCCTCTGAATTGATTGACTCTCTTGTAGAGAACGGAAAAATAGATCCAGATAAATTGCAACAAGCAATTGGACTGGGGCTTTTCTTAGGATTGGGTGGCAGACTGGGACTTGAAACGGTCTTGAAAGGGGGGACTAGAGCAGCTCAACGTGTCGGGGATTGGCGACATTCGCTAACAATCGGACCAGAAACAAGAATAGCTGAAGCGTTAGAAGGACTAGATTTGTCACCAACAAACGCTAACAGGATCAACGGCATATTACTTCACTCAGCTTCAAAGGAAGCCCTTATAGAGCGCGGCTTCAAATTAATGAAAGAAAAGGGTGATGAGCTTTCGTTTCTGCATCTCGAATCGGCGACTCGAATAACTCTACTCAATAATCGAATTGTTGAAATCGCCGACTCAGAAAATAACGTTATCAAAATCAAATACGAACGAAATAGGCCATATTTCATAGGATTCTCAAACGGAAATTCGTTAGTCAATCGATATGCGAATCCTTACATTTACAAACCAAAATTACCAGGATGGCCCTCAACTCGTTCAGATAACGTTATCGTTCCGGTTCCACCAAATCATGTCCGTCTTTTTAAGAGTCTTGAGCGTCCCGAAGAACAGTCCGCATTTCTGAAAAATAAACTGATATCTGGTAACGATGAATTTCGAGCTGCTGCTATTTATCATAAGCCTTGGGATAGTTTAAGTCCCGAAGACATAATAATTAAAGCACAGGACAGAATGAATATTTTTACTTTAAATCCTGCAAGTCCAGAAAGAAGTCGACTTCTATACGTTGATGTACCTAAAGACGAGTTTCTCAAATGGCGCAACGAATTACTTTCGCAAAACCAGACTTTGGAAGAATTTAGAATTCCAGCCAACTATCTCAAAAGAACAAGAGAACATGCACTATCTTATGAAAACCCTCATAACCAGGAGAATTGGTGGACAGCGACTATACACAAGTACGGCACTAACAAAGCAGAAAAAACTTCTGAATTCTTCCATATTCCCTCTTTGCTTATCAACTCAGAAGGAAAGTTAGTGATACATGGGGTGGATAATTCAATTTTTCAGCCGGAAAAGATTCTCCAATTGGACAAACTAAAAGTTATTCGTGTAGGTGCGTCACCTGAGTATGCGGCACTCATAAAAAATGCTATTGGAAATGTTCCTTCCTGGTTAAGAGAATTTCTCATTGAAACAGGCGTGACTATTAAAGTCGTATCTCATCCAGATCAGCACTTATCACCTAGCGCATTAAGAGGCAAACCAAGAGGATGGACCAAAAACGCCGACTTTTCAAACTCATTGGCATTTTATGATTCAATGAAAAACGAAATTTTGCTCTTCGAGAGTAATCTTCCTAAGGGTCAACTAGCTCAAGTATTTACACACGAAATTGGACATGCAATTGAGAATTTCGTCAAATATCAAAGTGTTATTGCATCTAATACAGCCGCGGCGCAGCGTGCGTATGCAGCTGATTTGCTGACTCTGTTCAAACAAAAACCCTTTTTGCGCAATATCAATCCTTCTCTTGCAAATGACCTTGAGGCAGGCGAATATGATTACTTTCTGACAGACAAGAATAAAAAACTCTTCGTAAGAAAAGGAACGCAAGAAAGTTATTCACACGCTAGAAGTGAAGTTTTTGCAGAAATAACTTCCAAAATTTTGCTCAAGCAAATTATGCCTGACAGTCCAAATGATATAGAACTCCTTTTTCCCAACTCAAGCAATTTCATAAAGCAAGTCTTGAAGGAGTTGATGGACCGAAAACCAAACGTAGATTCCAAAATTTTCAATAAGAAAATCTCCTTGCAAGAAGCCACGCGATGATAAGGCGAAACCCGCAAAGAAGCCGAATTAACTGCATAGTTGCTTTTCAGAATCAAAATTTGCGTATGCCCGCAATTCTTTTGCATAAAGCCATATAGAACCGCTACTTGCCATAAAGCATAATGCATTTGTCCGAACAAACGCACGACAATTCTAAGGAGAAATATATGAGTACAGAAAACATCGGCAAATTCGAAAAAGAGAACTTGATACCGATCGACCCGTTTCTAACTCCACCTATTTGGCTTGGAATGAAAATATACGATTTTTTTTACAACTCAAAGGATGCAGGAGCATCCGGAAGGCCACAATCTGGAAATATCAGTGAGAAAGCGCCAAGCACTGAATTGCCTCCTGTTGAAAAAGACTTAGAAAATCCATGGCTCGAGAACCCGGCAGACTGATTGTAAGAGCGAAATAGAATTGAAAATATGCAAAACCAGGAAATCTAGACTAGTCAAGTCCTAAGTCGATATCCAATCAGATAGACTAGTCTAGACATAAACATTTCTTCTGAATCAATTTTTCCAAATGTACAAAATACTCTTAGTTGAAGATTTAGAGCCTTTAAGGCAGTACGCGCGCAAAGTCTTGACTGCGACTTTGGGTGAAGTGGAAATAATTGAAGCTATTAACGGAAAAGAAGGACTGAGTAAGTTCGAGAAAGAAAAACCCGACATGCTCATCTTAGATATAGTCATGCCCGAAATGACAGGTACAAAGTTAGCCAAACAAATTTGGGCTAATCATCCAAATACTAAAATCCTGTTCTGGTCTCAGTTTCATGAAGAGTCTTATGTACGTGAAATCGGAAAGCTGTTGCCTGACGAAGCTATTCATGGATATGCACTGAAAACAGAAAGCGAAGAAAAGCTCTCACATGCCATCAGATCTGTTCTGATTCTAGACAATCCTTATATAGACCCATTAGTCAGAACTATACAGCACTCGGTAAAAGCCAAAGAAAGTATTCTGACTCAAGATGAGTACTCTGTGCTTGTATCGATAACTCTTGGACTAACCGACAAAGCCATTGCTGACCGCGAGCATATAAGTGTAAGGGGAGTACAAAATAGAATATCGTCTCTTTCCAACAAGTTAGTGAAAAGTGTAGATACCCATGCCAGGGAATCAGCCGGCATGGAAGTGCTGAATACTAGATCTCGCATCATACTTGAGGCGTTTCGCC
Organism: Candidatus Melainabacteria bacterium; assembly: GCA_016699165.1. Taxonomy (GTDB): domain Bacteria; phylum Cyanobacteriota; class Vampirovibrionia; order Obscuribacterales; family Obscuribacteraceae; genus Aved-18. Next base: position 682,343 of record CP064963.1, read on the forward strand.
AAAGACATATTTACCTTGATGAACTCGAAGAGTTAGAAGCAGAAATGATTGACTGGTTTGCTCGCCGATATAATTTCGACTGGCCAATTGCTTGATTAATTGACCAATTTTCAATTTTGCGGATTTACGCAAAATTTTTGCGCATAATCAAATAGCACTAAAAACTCAAAAAAAACATAATGGATATGTTGAAAGTCTTTTCAGGAAGAAAAACATGTCTACTAAAGAATCTAAGTTAGGAACTATTCTGCTTGATAGCAAACTTATCTCAGGCGAAAAATTAGAACACGCTTTGGAATTTTCAAAAATCGCCGGAATTCCACTTGGCAAAACTTTGAGATTATTGAATTATCTTTCAGAATTATTAGTAGACAACGCCTTAATGGCTCAAGGATTGATTCAAACAGGAGAGCTGAGTTTTGATGAAGGAAGATTCGTTCTGCAAACGTCAAATCTTTTTCAGATTTCATTTTTGCAGGCTCTTGAAATTGCACGTCTCGATCCAAATGATGCAGAAAGTCTTAAGTTTGGAAACTTGCTCAAAATATTTGGTGTTTCCTCTTTCAAAATAAAACTGTGCTTGAAAATAGCTCAAAAGAGTGGACAAAAATTGGGCGACGTAGCTGTGAAGACTGGCTTGATAACTGAAGAAATTCAGAAAAACACAGTACGAGTTCAAAACGGTGTCCGCAAACTCAAAACTCCCTTTTTAATGCAACCCAAAACAGTAAAGGAAAAAAGAATACGCTTGGGTGAATTACTGGTTCTTGCTGGTTGCATAGAAAAATCAAAATTAGATGCTGCTATAGAAAACAAATCATGCACATCATATATAGGTAAGTATCTGGTACATAAAGAATTTATTTCGAATTCAATTCTTTCTTACGCTTTGTGCTTGCAGAACTTATTGAGAAAAGAGCTCATTGGCAGCCAATTTGCAAGTCAGTCGCTTAAACATTTTGCTCATATAGATTCTGAATACAACATTTTCGATTTTCTAAAAGCCTGTAATTTCATAGAAGAAAACGACGAAGAGAATTTGATTTCTATTCTTGACCAAAATGCAAGCCTTTCAAAACACTTATTGAAAAATCTAACCAGCGACGAAATTGCATCGTGTTGTGACACCCGGATGCTCTTGACTCTTGCCTTTAGAAACACAGATGCCATGCGCTCTTTGCTTAGAGAGCTCAAACCTCAAGAAAAGGAGGCGATTGACTCAGCCCTATTTTTCTATAACTTCGCCAAAGCAGGAAAGATGAGTTTGAACCAAGCTTTGATCAACTTCATCATTCGTCGCAAACAAATAGATATCAAACAAAAACAAGCAGCGTAGACTAGCTAATTTCGAAAGAAGCAACGACTGGAGCGTGGTCTGATGGCTTCTCTAGCTTGCGCATGTATTTGTCAATGCGCGATGCGACACATTTGGACTCAAGACTTTTCGATATCCATATATGATCTATTCGAAATCCCATTCTCTTTTGAAAAGCTAGCATTCGATAGTCCCACCAACTATAGTGTCCACCCTCTTTTTCAAAGAGACGAAAAGCATCGCTAAGTCCATGCCCCCACTTGCACACATTGTCGAGAGCCTGTCGTTCAGCCTCGCTTGTGAGAACTTGTCCAGCCATTGCAACAGGATCATATACATCTATATCGTATGGAGCGATATTGAAATCGCCAAGAATGATGACATTGTCTTCAGGAGAAAAATTCTGGTCGAGATAATTGCGCAGAGCCCGCAGCCAGGCTAATTTATAATCGTATTTACTAGAGCCTACTTCTTGACCGTTGGGAACATATACATTGATGATATTGAGACCCATACTATTGACGCGCAAAAAGCGTGCTTGATGATTCTCAATTCCTTGCGACACTTCAAGATGGGCGAATTTAGTGGCTCCAGTCTCGAAACTATCTACTTTCCGTTTCGTAAGAATGGCCACACCGTTATATGTTTTTTGACCAAAAAATACACATTCGTAACCTAAGTTTGCAAAACTTTCTACTGGAAAAGCAGAGTCAATAGTTTTGGTTTCCTGAAGCGCCGCAAAATCAGGCTGGGCTTCCTGTAGCCACGTAAGAACATGATCGTGCCTGGCTTTGATCGAATTCACATTCCAGGTTGCAATCGACAATGTGGACGAACTCATAACAATAATCCCTCAAACCGCACATGATGAACAAATCGTTAGTATCACTAATGGTATCACGCAAAGTCGCTTTGTTTTTGTATCGGCCAGCTGCTATATCGTTGTAGCGTCTTTGTCATTGCAAATTACACAGTCAAAGACCGCAAAGCCAAGCCAATTTTCACTTTGTAGCATTTTTCAGTGAGCTACGAAGAAGCGCGTAGGAAGCCGCCTATCACAATTCCTTGTAAATACAAGTATCGATTCAAAAAGATATATGTCCCTGGATATCCCATCGTGTATACAAAAGTCGTATTTGTAACTGGCACCATCTCAAGATCCCTACGCTATCTGCCTTTTGGATATTGGGAAAAAACGTTTATCGAACTAGTTTCTAAAATGGGCATTTATGCGCCTTCCAGACCTTTACGATATTCATTGATGTGTGTAAAGTAAATAGCTGTTGAGGGTGGTTGATTTATTTGAATGCCACCAAGTCAGCGGTTAGTCTTTATTAAGAACCGTGAAAGTTTCGGATCGCATAAAAAAAGACGTTGTCTTCCTGCGTCCTCGGATCACTGCGCTTATTTTTCTTCCAAGGAGATGCCCATGCCCAAGAAAGTCCTTATTGCTCTTCCACCAGCAATGCTCGAACAAGTTGATTTCATCGCCAAGTGCGAGCACAGAACACGCTCAGACTTGATAAGAGAAGCTCTTCGTCGTTATCTCGACAATTTCAGACGCGCACAAGGCGCACAAATTTCGGTCTCGTCCATCGAAGTTCCTGAAAAAACCTACGTTCCTACAATCTCTTAATTAGCTTTTTACGGATTTTCCAGAACGACAAAAAAGAAAAGGTCTTCCTTCGGGAAGGCCTTTTCTTTTACTTACTTGTAAAATAGCCGCATGACTAAAAAGTTAGACAATGAAGATATTGACATTGAAGATATTGAACTCAAGCTTTGCGATTGCGTATCGAGCTTGAGCAAAAATCTTTTGGTAATCGCTCAGATTGCAAGCAACCTTGCAAATAAGCGCACCACATTAGAAGAGAGAATGATCAGAAATTCTCTTCATCAAATTGGTTCGACAATAGGAATGTCCGTAACGTCCTTTCACCGCACTTGGCTTGACGACCCCAGCTTGAGAGCCATATCGAAATCGTCATCGGTTGAGGTTTTGAATTCTCTGATGCAGATAAGTCAAGAAATCGATTCTGTTTTGTCTGAGTTTTTAAAAATGGCAAATTACAACTCAAATTTTCTCGAGCAATATTATGAGTTCGACTTCAACGCAAAATTGATGTACGAGCACAAATTCAACGAGCGTCTTTTAGAGCAGCTGAAACTTATTTCTCTTGAATTTTCCTGATTGCCTTCAGAGCTTTCAATCGCAATTGTGGATCCTTGCTCTGACAAAGCTTATCGAGCGCCTGCAAGGCGCAAGTATTACTCTTGGTATTTTTAGGCATACGCAAAGTTAATTTGCCCAGAGCCTTTGCTAAGCCTCTCTGAACGTCTATATCATCGTCGTCGGCCAATGCAGCTAATTTTTCAATCATCTCGTCGTCGGATTGACGCAAAGTCTCAAGACAAGAAATTGCTTCCAGTCGCACATATGGATCTGAGTCTTCAAGAGATCTATAAATAAGTTCGATATGAGGTTTGATTTTTCCGGGCGCTTCTTGAAACCATCTAAGCGCAGCCAAACGCACGAACACACTTTCATGCTTAAGACACTTAGAATATGTTTTGGCAGGCAAATTGCGCGCCCATTCTGGCAAACCAAGCTTAAGCGCACGCGCTTCGAATCCAGGATAGTCGTGCTGCACTATCATGTCGTCGATTTTTTGAACTAACTCTTCTAAAAATTCAGTTTCCATTCATCCGTTTCATCAATTCATTGAAATCCAAACCGCCTGGCATTTGCGGCATCTGTCCATTTTTAGGCATCATATTCGATGGCAATCTAGATGGATCAAAATTAGGCGAGGCACCACCAGCTCCACCTCCAAACATGTTTCTTAGAGCGGGATTATTCATCATATCAGGCCCAAGTCCTGGGATCATTTTACTCATTGATGACATCGGGTTGGTTTCCATCACGCGATTGTGGTCAATGGTGCCATACATGATGAACTTGTTCAAATATTGACCTTTGTCTGAATAGTTTACAGACGCTGCCAAAACATAAAGTTGACTAGCTGACAATTTTTTGAATCGAATTACACTTTCGCTATAGCCAGTATTTTTTTTGTTCGTGCCTTTTACTATGGTTGTAAATTTGGACACAATCTGCTGTTCAACCACACCAGGAGCCAGCTGACGTAAAACGTTTTTCACTACTTGGCCGGCTGATTTGTTGCCTGATACGCCAGTCTCGGTCACGCCATCGGCACGATAATTATCGAAGTGCACCGCCACGCAAGGCGTTTCCATATTGCCCATGATTTGCTCAAATTGACCAGCAAAGGCGCCCATGTTGCCAGGTCCGCCACCTTTCATCATTTGCGCATAAGTATTTGTATCTTTCATTGGCACAGACAAAAGTACAGAGGTCGGCTCAAGTGACAATTTGTGAGCGCGGTCTTCGCGGAAAACGAAATTAGATACGCCTGCCCGGTCGCGCTTCATAATTTTAACCATGCTTGCAGCTTCAGCCGGATCTTGCTTCAAATAAAGCGGACTATAAGTATAATTCCATACTTTGAGCGTGCCGCCCCAGGTACCCTTGAACTCGTTTGGAAATTCTTTGGCAATCGTGCCTGAGTATTTGGTTTCATCTACAGCGCCACTAACTCCACCCACAAGACCACGAGGGTCGAGTTGAGGGGTAAGTGCCTTGAGTGGAGGCAGTTTTACATCGGCAGAACCAGTCAATTGCTCAATACGACCAAAGAGCTTCATAGACTCTTTACCGGCGCCAGGCTTTTCTGGAGTCGAAGACGTTTTAGCGGTCGGAGTGTGCAGTGTCGGAACCGTTAGCGAGGTAGAGGTGCGCTCGGGCGTTCTAAGCTCTTCTTCAATTTTTTTGTCTATTTTAGATTCGTTATTCAAAACAGCCTCTGAAGCTGATTCGGTTTCTTTTTTAACATCAGGTTTAATCTCAGGTCCTGGAGCCTCGCCCGACGTTGTGGGGATTTTGACTGTCGAGTCAGGTAATTGACCGGGCATTCTATCGTCGCCACCCGGCTTAAGCAAAGGCACGCGCTCTAGCTTACTAGGATCTGTTTGAGGGGTCTGGGCAAACGCCTGTCCCATCAATAAGCTCAAAGCAAGAGTCTGAGTAGTCAGTAATTTGAGATTAGTTCTTTTCATATTTCTCATTCTACCCAGATGTGGATAAAGCAAAAAATTAACGGACTAAGTTGGCAGAAGTTAGAATCCCTTCGATTTTGTCCAAAACTTCTTGACTTAATTTCAAACCCGAAGCTTTAACGTTATCGTCGATTTGATAATTCTGAGTAGCACCACATATGACACTGGAAACTTCTTTCAAGCGCAGACACCAGGCAAGGGCTAACTGTGCCGAACTAACATTCAAATCTTGCGCAATAGATTTTAGTTCTCTTGCTTTTTGCAAGTTTGCATCACTGGTCAAATTATTTCCAAGCATAAAAACATTTGTGCGATCATCGGCACCACGACTGTCTTTTGGAAAGCTTTTGCCTGATTCATATTTACCTGTGAGCACTCCTTGGGCAAGAGGCGAGAAAACCACCTGACCAAGACCGTGCTTCCAGGAGGTTGGAACCACTGACTCTTCAATTCTGCGAGTGAGCATGTTGTAACAAGGCTGATTCGATACAGGAGCAAGAGCATTCATTGCTTTGGCGGTGTTTACTGCATCTTCAATTTGTTCTGCTTTCCATTCGCTCACTCCCCAGTACAAAATTTTGCCCTGGCGAGCAAGATCGTCCATCGCTCGAACCAGCTCGTGCATTGGAGTATCGGGGTCATAGCGATGACATTGATATAAATCAAGATAGGGTGTGTCAAGTCTTTTCAAACTTTGGTGACACTGCTCAAATACATGCTTTCGTGACAATCCACGGTCGTTTGGACCATCGCCCATCGGAAAAAATACTTTACTTGCAAGAAATATCGAATCTCTCTCGAGCGACTTCAAAGCTTTACCTATCACTACTTCAGCATTGCCGTGAGCATAGACATTGGCTGTGTCGATGAAGTTAATGCCCAAATCTACAGCGTGCAAAATTTGCTTAATAGACGAATTTTCGTCCACCGACCCACCATAAGTAAGCCAGCTTCCAAGGGCGATTTCGCTAACTTTTACTCCACTGGCGCCAAGTTTACGATATTGCATTTTTGCCTTCTTCTTGTAATGGTAAAAACGGGATGATAATTATACCTGGAATAGCAGCACAAAAGCTGACAATGAAAAAGAGCTTGTAACCCAGATAGTCGCAAAGAAAGCCGCTTACGGCTTGAGGCAAATACAGTCCCAGCGCCATTATTGCTGTAGCCATGGCATAATGTGCTGCTTTGAATTGACTTTTTACAGTACTCAAAATGAATACCAGAAACGCCGACATACCTATGCCATAAAAGAATTGTTCTAAACAATTTACTGCCACCGTACAGGCGAACTTATTGTCCGACGGCAATGTCCATGAAAGCCAGCAGTATCCAAGCATAGCCAGCAGTTGAGCGATGGCGCATGGCAACAAGCATTTTTTCAAACCCACTTTTGAAACATACCAGCTGCCCACAATTCCGCCTGCCACAAGAGTCATGACGCCTACAGTTCCATAAATAATACCTACATTTTCTGTCGATATTGAAAGTCCGCCTTTCATAGGCGTATCCAACAAAAACAAAGTGGCCATCTTGAGCATAAGTGCTTCGCCTATTCGAAACAGCAAAATGAATACAACACAAATTGCAATTTTTTCCTGCTTGAAATAAGACAGCGAAATTTGGAAAAACTCTTTGATATTAATCCTATCGACAGATCTTGTGAGATTGACCGAATGAGGAATTGCGTAAAAGTGCAAAATAGTAAGCGCGACGAAAATCAAAGAACACAGGGCAAACACACAGGCAAAAGCCTGATCAAAAGTGTAGTGCTGTTCTTTATTCAAATACCCGGCAAGAAAAACCAGACCACCCTGACCAAATAACCAGGCTAAGCGAAAAGCAGCGCTGCGCCAACCGACATAAAATGCTTGTTGGTCCGGTTTCAAAATTTCAAGATAATATCCGTCAAGCGATATATCAAAAGTAGCTGAAGCAAGAGCTATTAATAAAAAAGCACCAAGAGTAAAAGTAGGTGAAGGAAGCATTAGAGTAAAAGCAGCTAGCACCATAAGAGCCGCAGCCAGCACCATCTGCAATACCAATACCCATTTGCGCTTGTCGCCGTACAAGTCCACAAAAGGTGCCCACAAGAATTTCAACATCCATGGCAGAGCGGCAAAAGTGGTTGCCGCACCAATGAACGAATTGTCGAAACCTATATCTTTATAGTATATAGAGGAAATAAGAGTTACGACCGCATTCGGCAAACCTTCTGCGAAATACAGCGTGGGAATATATAATGACGGTTTGCGCAGAAAATTCATTTGTTTGTATTGTAGTTCATGCATTTACTCCCCGACGACATTTATCCTCATATACCTAACCTAAGAAAAGTTCATGACTGGCTCTTTCGTGGCGGCCATATAAACAAAGACAGCATAAACACTTTGCTTGCACTCAATATCAAAACAGTCATTTGTCTTCGCTCTACAAAAAAAGAAATCGCAGCCGAAAAGATCCTTGTAGAAAATGCTGGAATTCAATTCATCTCGTTACCCATGACATATTTATGCTGGCCAAGCGAAGAGAGCATCAATGAGTTTTTTCAAATAATTGAAACCGAAGGAAACAGACCAATTTACCTGCACTGCAAGCATGGCTGCGACCGCACCGGTATGCTCGTGGCTTTCTGGCGCATGGCAAAAGACAACTGGACATTTTCAAGTGCTTACGACGAAATGAAAGCGTGCGGCTATCATCGCTTCAAGATGCGCCATTTCAAATGGGCGGTAAAACGATTCAGCAAAAGAACAAACAATACTAAAAGCTAAAGATAGCCCAAGGGCGCCATATTATTTAGTAGAATGTAAGGCCTCAAGATAAACATGGCAAGAGGTCCACTATGACTAAATTTAGTAAAAAACAATTCGAAGATTTTTATGCAAGCCGCCAAACTAAGTACCAAGAAGCGCGCAAACGCCTTAATAGACCACTTACTCTTGCCGAAAAGATTCTCACCGCTCACCTGGACCACTGGCCCGAAGGCGAACTGGTCAGAGGCGAAACTTACGCATTCTTGAGACCTGACCGCGTAGCGATGCAAGATGCTACCGCTCAAATGGCTTTGCTCCAATTCATGCAAGCTCGCATAGATAAGGTAGCAGTTCCTACAACAGTACACTGCGACCACCTTATTCAAGCAAGAGTGGGTGTTGATGCAGATATGAAACAGGCATTGAACGACAACCAGGAAGTCTATGACTTCTTGCGTACCGCTTCAGCCCGTCACGGAATTGGCTTTTGGAAGCCAAACTCAGGCATTATTCACCAAGTTGTTCTTGAGCAATACGCATTTCCAGGCGGCATGATGATTGGAACCGACTCGCATACACCAAATGCCGGCGGACTTTGCATGGTCGCAATCGGCGTGGGCGGAGCAGATGCTGTAGATGTGATGGTTGGCGAAGCCTGGGGCGTGCGCTGGCCAAAACTTATCGGTATTCATTTAAAAGGTAAGCTCAACGGCTGGGCATCACCTAAAGATATTATTTTAAAAGTAGCTGGCATACTCACCGTAGCTGGTGGCACAGGCGCTATCGTCGAATACTTTGGCGAAGGAACCAAATCTATTAGTGCCACAGGCAAAGCCACTATCACAAACATGGGTGCTGAGCTAGGCGCAACTACATCTATATTTCCATACGACGATCGCTCGGCTAAATATCTTGCAGCCTCCGGTCGCAAAGACTTAGCTGAAATGGCTAACCAAGCCATCGAATATTTGCGTCCCGATCCTGAAGTGATGCAAGAACCAGAAAAATACTTCGACAAATTAATCGAAATTGATTTGGATGAACTTGAGCCTTATGTAGTTGGTCCTCACTCACCAGACGTGGCGCGTCCCATTTCGCAAATGGCAAATGACGTCAGAGAAAAAGACTATCCAGAAGAATTGAAATATGCCCTTATAGGCTCCTGCACAAATTCTTCTTACGAAGACATGTCGCGAGCAGCCTCTGTGGCAAGACAAGCTAGCGCCCACGGTTTAAAATCGACTTGTGGATTAATGGTTACACCAGGCTCCGAGCAAGTTTATGCCACCATTAAACGCGACGGTCAAATAGACGATTTAGAAAAAATCGGTGCTACAGTGCTTGCCAACGCCTGCGGACCTTGTATTGGTCAATGGAAGCGCGATGACATCAAGAGTGGAGAGCGCAACTCGATTCTTACAAGTTTCAATCGTAACTTCCAAAAACGAAACGACGGCAACGCTGAGACACTAGCCTTTATCAGCAGCCCAGAACTTGTAATCGCTATGTCACTAAGCGGCAAATTAACTTTCAATCCACTGACAGACTCTCTAACAGACAAAGAGGGCAAGTCGGTAAAACTAACTCCACCAGAAGGTCTTGAGCTGCCAGCTCAAGGATTTGTTTCTGACCTCACTGGTTTCATTGAGCCTCCTTCAAATGGAAACGATATAGAAGTAGCCGTCTCTCCAGAAAGCAATCGTTTGCAATTGCTTGATCCTTTTGCTCCATGGGACGGTAAAGACATCGAGAACTTGCCTGTATTGCTCAAAGCTAAAGGAAAGTGCACCACAGACCATATTTCTCCAGCTGGAGAATGGCTTAAATTCCGCGGTCACTTAGACAAGATAAGCAATAACATGTTCATCACCGCCCAAGATGATTTCTGTGAAGAGCCAGGCAAATGCTATGACCTCTTCACCAAAGAGAAAGGCAACATCCCAGAAGTTGCCCGTCACTACAAATTGGAAAATCAACCCTGGGTTGTAATTGGTGATACCAATTACGGTGAAGGTTCAAGTCGCGAACACGCCGCGATGTCACCAAGATTTCTTGGCTGTAAGGCAGTGATAGTGCGCAGCTTCGCTCGTATTCACGAAACCAATTTGAAGAAACAAGGTATTCTTCCATTTACTTTCGCCAATCCTGCTGACTATGCCAAAATCAAACCTTATGACAGAATCAGCATCGGTGGTTTGCACAAGTTAGAGCCTGAAACTCCAGTCACCATGGTCGTCACGCATACTGATGGCAGCAAAGACGAAATAGTATTGAATCAAACAATGACTCAAGAACAAATTGAATGGTTCAAAGAAGGCAGCGCACTAAACTTGATCAAAAAACGTCGTCAGGAAGAATTGGCACACGCCTAACACAAGATTAGTGGAACTGAATTTAGTATCGCTATAAATCCAGCCTGCTTTTAACTTATGGTGGCAGTATCAATCTTCACTCTAGCTTCTCTGGCTCTAGCAGTAGTGCTTGGAGCAATGTGCTCATCGAACAGTTCTGCTCTTTTTTCCATCACTTCTGCAGCGTGTGAAAATTTCATTTCGCGAAGAAGCGCGCCGTACTCTCTCAAAGTCACTCCCAGAACGGGATGATCGTCTTGCATCATTTGGTTGCATCTATTTAGAGTCTGCAAAAATTGTTCTTCCGCTTCCATGTAGCGATCTGTTTTAACTAGAACGCGAGCTAAGTCTAGCGAACTCAAAACCACTTCTCGTGCGGTAATTCCTTGCACACGCGCTTCAATGGTCAAAATAAGTCTAAGTATTTTTCGCATGCCACCAGATCGTCTCTGTCAAACCAGTGCCTGGCCAATGTGTACAGACCTGGAATCAGGTGCTCAGCGGACGGTCTACGGTCAAGCCGCATTGCTTCGCTAACCATATGTTTGCTCCTTGTGACCCCATCAAGCAGGATTCTAAAAAACTTGTGCCCTAGTATGATTTTGCCTAGTTTCAAGGAGAAGTAAGGCTAAGTTTGACTATATTCCAATAAGTGCAAGCCCTCATTTTTCGCTACAAAAGGGTCTAAAAATGCAATATCTCTTAAACTAAGCTGATTAAGCCTTTTAAAGCCTCGACATATTCTTGAGGCTTCAAGGTGCAAATATCACTGTGGGCACAATCGGCATACAAGACAAATTGCTTCTTGTCGTGACTTATGGCATTGAACAATTCTTCAGCGTGCGAAAAAGGAATTACCGAGTCGAGCTCGCCATGGACGATTAGTACCGGTACCTTACTGCGCTTGAGCACCGAAAGGCTATCAAGACCCGGCATGGGATAAAGCCATTTGGGATAAAGACGCAAAATAGGATATTTGTGACCGGCGATTGCTTTTAGGCTTGAAAAGCCAGACTGCAAAATAAGAGCTGCGCATTTTCTTAGATCGGACAAATGACACGAGACCGAAACACCTAATGATTCGCCATATATCACTATATGCTCGGGTTTCACTCCCTGCTCACTGACCAAATAATCGTAGGCTGAGACAGAGTCTTCGATAACGTTTTCGATTGTGGCAAAACCATCGCTATATCCGTAACCTTGATAGTCGTATAGAAAGACAGAGTATCCCGCTTTAAGCAGTAGGGAGCAAATTGCCACACGGTTTTCAATGGTTCCGGCATTGCCATGATTAAAGAGAATAGTGAATCTACTCTCAGATTGTTTGAAATACCAGCCGTTCAAACGAGAGCCATTTTTTGAGCTGAAATCTATATTCTTCCCTTGAATTCCCTCAAGACAAGGCACCCGTCCTGGCTCTAAAGTTCTTGTGCCGGGACGAAAAAGAAAATTGGCATAGAGCGGCTTATTAAGCCTGGGAGCAAAGATCATATAGATAAGAAAAATGAAAAAGGAAGAGAGGGACATTTTGTTATAATTTCGCACGCTCATTGCTAAATTCTACCCTGATGTAGGCAACCTCATGACAGAAGCACAAACCGAACCAAAAGCTCCCGGATCAAGACCTTCGCATCCTGATATCACGCAAAGAAAAGATGCGTGGTGGGGAGAGCCGGCAACTATTGCCACCATTTTCATTGCGTTCATTATTTACGCCACCTTTAGAGTGTTCGAAAATAATTACTTCGAAAGTGGCAATTTTCTTTCTCCATTCTATTCTCCCAAGCTTGTTTTCGACTGGTGGAAATTCTCGCCAGCCATCTTAATCTTGTGGATACCAGCTGGTTTCAGAACCACTTGTTATTATTATCGCAAAGCGTATTATCGCTCTTTCTTCATGACTCCGCCTGCATGCGGAGTGGACCCATACGGTAAAGACGGATACACAGGCGAAACCAAATTTCCATTCGTCTTTCAAAATTTGCACCGCTACTTCTTTTATCTAGCTGCTCTTGTACTGATTTTTCTCTGGTACGACGCAGTGGTTTCACTGTTTAAACCCGAAGGCGGAATGCAGCTGAGCATACTTTCAATAGTGATGTTTGCTAACTGCTTTTTCTTGAGCGGTTATACATTTGGCTGTCACGCATACAGACACCTCTGCGGGGGGAGTTTGGATTGTTTTTCCAGCTGCACTAAAGCCAAAACGCGCTTCAAAGTGTGGGAGTTTGTTACCAAGCTGAACGAGCACCACATGGGTTGGGCATGGTGCAGTTTGTTTTCAGTGGCACTGACAGACCTTTATATCAGGCAGGTTTGTACTGGTGCTGCTAACCCCATCATTCTATTTCAGTTCTAAAGTTTCTAAAGGAAGCAAATAAAAATGACCTCCAATATAGAATCCATCGAAACAGTCGAGCACGACGTGATCGTGGTAGGAGCAGGCGGTGCTGGACTTAGAGCGGCAATTGAAGTTTCTGCTCAAGGCTTGTCTGTCGGTCTTGTCTGCAAATCGCTTTTAGGCAAGGCACACACAGTAATGGCGGAAGGCGGAGTGGCTGCGGCCCTTGCCAACGTCGACCAAGAAGATGGATGGGAAACACACTTTCGCGACACCATGAACGGTGGCAAGAAATTGAACAATTGGCGCATGGCTCAATTGCACGCGCAAGAAGCTCCTGACCGTGTCAAAGAACTTGAGCGCTGGGGTGCAGTTTTTGACCGTACAAAAGATGGAAAAATTTTGCAACGTGCTTTTGGTGGACACAAGTGGAAACGTTTGTGTCACGTAGGAGATCGCACCGGACTTGAGATGATTCGTACTCTGCAAGACAGAGGCGTGCACCAGGGCATCAAAGTCTACATGGAGTGCACCATTACTAAATTGCTCAAAGACGGCGACAAAATTGCCGGAGCACTGGGATATTATCGCGAAGACGGAAGATTGATTTTGTTCAAAACAAAAGCAGTCGTTCTGGCATCAGGTGGTGTTGGCAAAATTTATTCCATCACTTCAAACTCGTGGGAATATACAGCCGACGGTCAGTCTCTCGCCTATGAAGCAGGTGCTGAACTTATAGATATGGAATTTGTTCAGTTCCACCCAACTGGCATGGTCTGGCCACCAGGGGTTCGCGGCTTACTTGTTACCGAAGGCGTGCGTGGAGAAGGCGGACTGCTCACCAATAACAAAGGCGAGCGCTTTATGTTTAATTACTTGCCTGAATCTACTCGCCATGAATTTGCTGCCGATGTAAAAGAAGCAAAAGAGTGGATCGACGCAGCTATTGCCGGTCAAAAAACAACAGCGCGCAGACCCCCAGAATTATCGACTAGAGACAACGTTGCTCGCGCAATCTATACAGAAGTAAAAGAAGGACGTGGCTCGCCGCATGGTGGCGTGTTCCTGGATATTTCGTATCAAGACTCTGATCGTGTGCGCAAGAAATTGCCTTCTATGTATCACCAGTTCAAAGAACTTGCAGACGTAGACATTACCGCAGGTCCAATGGAAGTTGGTCCAACTTGCCACTACATCATGGGCGGTATCAAAGTAGACGCCGACACCGCACAAACTAGGGTGCCCGGAATATTTGCCGCAGGCGAAGTGGCAGGCGGAATGCACGGCGCCAATAGACTTGGTGGAAACTCACTTTCAGACTTAGTGGTGTTTGGTCGCAGAGCAGGACTTGGTGCTGCTGAGTACGCCAAAGGCTTAAAAGAAATGCCTAAGTTCAAAGATAGCGATGTTCAAGCTGCAATAGAAGAGCTTGACGCACCGCTTAATCGTACAGAAGGTCCTAATCCTTACGATTTGCACAAAAAAATGAACGAGATTATGAGTGCGTATGTTGGCATTTTCAGAGAAGCTTCTGAAATGAAAATAGGCGTCGAAAAAGTTGCCGAACTGAAAAAAGAAATCGCCAAAGTACGAGTTGGCGGCGGCAAGAAATTCAACCCCGGCTGGCATTTGTGCCGTGATTTGAAAAACTTGATTGTGGCAGCAGAAGCAGTGGCAGTGAGCGCCTTATCGCGCGAAGAAAGCCGCGGAGCTCACAGCCGTCTCGACTTCCCTAATTTGGAAGATGAGAAATGGGGACACGTCAACTCAACTTTGAGTAAAGACGGTGACAAGATGAAACTCGAACACAAGCCGCTAGCTTCGATGCCTGCCGACTTGAAAAAATTATTCGAAACCAAATAGGAGCCGTCAAATGTCTGAATCTCATTCCAGATCAAAAGAAGCTACCTTGAAAGTCTACAGAGGCGACGGCGCTCAAGGTCAATTCGAAACATATAAAGTGCCCATGGAAGCGGGCATGGTTGTTCTCGATGCCATTCACTACATTCAAGCTAATTACGCTCCAGACCTTGCTGTTCGCTGGAATTGCAAAGCCGCCAAATGTGGTTCGTGCAGTGCCGAGGTCAATGGTCATCCAAGTTTGATGTGCAAAACGCGCATGGACCATTTTGAAGATGGCGAAGAAATTGTTGTTCAGCCCATGAAAACATTCCCGCTCATAAAAGACCTGGTGACCGACGTCTCCTGGAACTACAGAGTAAACGAAAAAATCAAACCGTTTTCTCCAGATGAATCAGACACCAAAGAATGGGTCATCTATCAAGAAGACATCGAGCGTGTGCAAGAATTCAGAAAATGTATCGAATGTTTCTTGTGTCAAGACGTTTGTCACGTGCTTCGTGATCACGAGAAAAAAGATGGCAACGAACAATTTATGGGACCACGCTTTTTGGTTCGTACAGCCGGTCTTGAAATGCACCCCAAAGACACTGCTGACCGCCTTGATTATTTAAAAAATGAAGGACACATCGGTTATTGCAACATCACCAAATGCTGTAGCGAAGTCTGTCCAGAAGAAATTCACATCACAGACAACGCCATTATTCCGCTTAAAGAACGCGTCGTTGACGAGTATTACGACCCGCTAGCCAAAGTGTTCAAGAACATGTTTGGTGGCGGCAAAAACAAGTAACGAACACTCAAGTTATTTACATTTAGATATTCCTTAGTATACTTAGACTAATCTTGGCATCCTGTCAGGTGAAAAAAGAAAGCTATAGGTGAACCTTGCACTCAAGTGCGCCTTGCAAACGAATAGATTTGCAAAAGTAGAGCTTCAACTTAAACAAATAGACAAACTCGAAACTCCCAGGCGCTTGCTGAAATTCGATAAGAAGAATAAATGACTGGAAATGACAGACAACCAGTTGAATCTCAAAGCGCTGATACTGTTGGTATCAACACCACTTCTGATGGCAACTCAGAGCAAATCGCCTTTGATAGATTGCCTTATGCAGCTCAAACTATCACCACCACTCAAAACAGTAACGAAAGATCTGTTGATAATGTTCTTCCCCGAGCAAATTTCAACGATGGCGGATTCATTTTTGAACCTTTACAGAAAATCACTCTAGAGCAAGAACTTCGCTCCATGTCTTTGCCACTAGCAAAAACAGCGAATGCGGCAAATCCAGAAAAATTTATTTCTGATGCTATTGATGGTGCAAAAAAGCTTCTTGATGCCCCTAGAGAAGACAAGCAAAGACTCTTTACCGAAATAATTTCTGGATCCATAAAAGATCATCCTGAAGCTGCTAAAGGCTTCTTTAGCCGCTTACTAAATTCAGCCTTGAACCTGGGATCAGACTCTTCATTGTTGATTTCTACATTTGGACCAGTAGCTGTTCTCTCAGACAAAAACAATAGTTGAAGTATTATTGCCTCAGCGTTTCAGGGGGATGGCAAAGATACATTGGAACGAGATTTTTCAGTCTACACTGCAGCATCTAACAGCGCGCGTATACTAGATGAGGCTTACAAACAGATAAAGCCATCTGAAGTTGATTCTTTTAATTCATCTTACCTGGAACTTATATCGACACTTAAATCACACGGCATGCTTGAACCACTAGCAGTGACCTCAGCTCGTGAAAAACCTGCAAACCCGGACTATGTCAAACAACTTGAAGATATCAGAAAAATACGTCCTGGTCTGACTGAGTCTGAAGCGGCTGAATTATTATTAGCGGCAAACAGCGTTGCCTTTGCTCCAGGAACCGAAATGCAATCTCGGTTTACTCAAGCCATTGACAGACTCCTAGCTGGTAAGTCCTTTGATACCATGCAACACAAAGCCCTTAATACGAGCGGTCTTGTCCATGAATTGACGAAAGCAATGAATATTGTGACTAACTCTGGAGATTTTTCTCTACACGGCGAAAACCTATCTTTGATTTTTTTGCGCGATGCTCGTCAAAGAAGTGAAAGCAACAAAAACGGGATGGTAGGCATATATAATCTGCCAACCTACGAATTTAACACAACAGCATTTGACACGGTAATATCAATGCGTAACGAAATTTTGAAAGCGAGTAAACAGTTGAAGCCATCTCCAGGAATAAGCAACATGGGAAATGACGTTCTTGCCACAATGCGTTTGATTCCCAAAAGCTAATAGCCGCCCTTGGGTAACTTAATTCCAATCATAATCAAAAAGGCTATGACGCCTATTATTCCGCTCGACCACTGATATACAAATTTTTCCACCGGATTTTTTTCAAGTGTAATTTGCCCATTTCCACGCAGAGTATCATGCTGCCAGTAAGCGTGAAGAAGATACCGCCCGGGGGTATTAACTTTGAATTCGGCTACAGAATAAAAGTTGGCGCCCGATAAATCTCTGAAAGGAAAAATACGAGTGGCATGGTCATTTGGATTTAACGGCTCCAAATGAATACGCAAAGAATCTCTATACCTGCCGCCCTTAATGTACCAGCCAAAAGGGTCGACAATATCACCTTTGAAAAAAGCCACATAATCGCCCGGCTCTGCAATCTCAACCACGTGCACGCCATTTGCGTAAACGGTGATAGGCGGGTCTTTGCTGATCATAAAAATGGCATAGATACAGCTCATAAAAATGAGCGCGGCAAAGAGACGCTTCCAGAGCGCACTTCCCGATTTCGGGGTCGGGGTCGTTGGCAAACTTTTATCGACTGTAGCTACGGCTTCGGACATGGTAATTGATATACCCGGGTACTTTAGTATTATCCCATGGCTAAACTAGATTCACTAACATCACTGCGCTTTTTTGCCGCTCTCTGGATCGTTATCTATCATGCGCGCGACCAGTTCAATTGTTTGTGGGATTTGCCACGCAATATTGTTTTTTCGCAGGGAGTGACATTTTTCTTCGTACTTTCAGGATTTATCCTGGCTTACGTTTATCCAAAGCTAGACTCGCAAAAAGATATTGCCATTTATTTGAAAAGACGCATTGGGCGAATCTGGCCATTACATGCAGCAGTATTGATTTCAATTGCACTGACATTGCCTCAGAGTGTTCAACTTGTGCCTGTAAGCCACCAGGCTCCATATTATTTGCTTTTCTTCACCAATTTATTCATGGTGCAATCCTGGTTTCCTATTGACCAGTTTTTCTTTTCCTTCAACCCGCCAGCATGGTCGATTTCAAACGAATTCTTTTTCTATTTGATGCTGCCACTAATTTTATTGGGCAGCAAACCAACATCCAAGCTATCTATTCTGCCGCTTGTTGTGTCTTTCTCGGCGGTTGTTTTAATGTGCGCTTTCTCAAATTCTCTCAACCTTCCAATGGTAAACAACGAAGCATTAAGTCTGCAAGCACTGATCGGAGTCAATCCATTAGTAAGGATTTTCGACTTTTGTCTGGGAGTCGTTTGCGCCCAAATTTTTAGTAAATGCAAATTCGAATGGAACCAAATCCAAGCAACCATTTTTGAAATAGCCGCACTGGCATTGGCTCTTTGGATCATATTAAACACTGCCCCAATTGCTTCAAGCGCAGAGCACTTGCCAAACATTTCAAAAGCTGGAGCTTATTGGCTACGCGAATCGGGACTGGTAGCCATTCCATTTGCTTTGCTAATTTACACTCTTGCACATCAAAAAGGATTATTGGCTAAAATTTTGAGTGCACCACTATTGGTGCAACTGGGGGAAATAAGCTTTGCAATTTACCTTCTACATTTTCCATTGCTTAAATGGTTCTATCAGCACATACCGCAAGTACGCTCTATCACTGACTTTGGACTATATCTAACAATTCTTTTTTGTTCGAGCTATTTGTCATACAAATTATGGGAGCGCCCCTGGCGCGATTACTTTGCTCATATTGCCGATAAAGCCAATATCACACCTTCAAGGTATAAACTCGCTCCCGGAATTCTTGTGCCGTTATTGATGATTGGTGCAAGCATCATATTGTTGCAACCAAAGACACAAATTTTAAATAACTCTGAGAATTATCAGTTAAGCAAACTGAATACATTTCAAGAAACTGCACTCGATTTTGGATCCAATTTAAAACTCGATGGTTACGCTATCTCTAAAACCTTTCTAGCAAGAAAATTATCTTTATACTGGTCTGTAAAAGTCCAATTAGCATTTGATGGAAATCAACCCTTTTTGATTCAATTCAAGAATAAAAAAGGTGACCTTTTTCATCAACAGCAAATGCAATTGTGTCCTGGCATGAAGTCACAGCTCGCCTCAACTAACGCTTTGAACTTTTTATCGCCCTTGGAAATACCAGAGCAAGTTTTTCAAGAAACAGAAAAGATGACAATCCAAACTAATCAGAATACTAAGACAATTACTCTGTCCCATTAGCAGCAGGAGCGCCTTCACCAGATTGTGCAGTAGTTGGCATTGAGACATTGCGTGTCCAGGTGGCATTTTTCTTTGTGTCTTTGACCACCATAGACATCACTTGTGCTTTATACATCAGGTCTTTGACCGGGTCCATGATTTTAAAACGCAATTGAGGGTCGGACAATTCGGTTTCGATGGTTATTTCGACTGGTCCGTTGAAATTGATATCAGCAGGTGTTTGTGCTCCGTGTTGAGCCCAAGTAACCGTACCTTTGGCGCCAAGTGAAGCAAGACTCTCGTTAATTTTGGCTGCGACCATTTGGCGAGCCTGCATAGGCGTAATCTTTTCAAGTGGATCTACTTGTGCAGGACCGCGACGCATGACCTGTCCCACCCAACTCGATTGAGCAAGCCAGAAGACTAATATTCCGCCAATGACTATGATGACCAGAACCGGCATATAGTTTGGACCTTTGGCTTTCTGCTGACCAGCAAAAAGGGCACTGCCACGCTTGCCGCCGCCTTCAGATATTCTGACCTTTTGCTTGGTACCGCAAGATGGACAGACTTCTTCAAACCCGTGAAGGGGAACCCGGCAGGCAGGACAATCGTACATATAGACCTCTAATAAGCAAGCTAAGAGCTAAAACAAGACTACTCTATCAGATAAGATAAGACCTTCAACAAAGTTTTCAATATCAGGACCTGGCTCTCAGTTTGGCTTATGATAGAAAATTGGAAATTTCGGCTCTCTAATTATTGGAAGCATAATCATGGTCAAAGAAGCGATTGAAGTAAAAATCAAGAAAGCCTATCAAATGGCTGTGGACGAAGGCAGCTTCCAGTCAGATCGCGATTGTCCAGAAGTTATTTTTATTGAAAAACCAAAGACCGAGTCGCACGGCGACTTTGCTTGCGGAGTTTCACTCAAACTTGCACGCCATCTTAAATTGGCACCAATGAAGATTGCCGAAACTTTAAAAAATTACATCGAAAAAGTTGGCACCAATGGTAGTGGCGCCATGACAGTGGAAGCAGCTCAACCTGGATTTCTCAACTTTCAGCTCGACAAGTCATTCTTGTCCAATATTATTTTTCAAATTGCAAGCGCTGGAGAATCTTTTGGTAAAGGCAAATCAAACGGCAAAAAAATTCTTATCGAATATGTCTCTGCCAATCCTACAGGTGGTCTACACATAGGGCACGGTCGCAACGCCATTCTTGGCTCGAGTCTTGCTAATTTACTTTCGTTTGCTGGCTGGCACGTTGTGCAGGAGTTTTATATAAACGACTGTGGCGAGCAAATAAATAAACTGGCAAGAAGCGCTTTTGCCTGTTACCAAAAGAAACTGGGCAAGACAGTCGAATACCCCGAAGACGGTTATCCAGAAGAGTCTTTGTCACCTTACGTAGACAAAGCGATGGAGGAATATAAGTCGGATCCATCTAAGCTTGAAAAAGCAGAAGATTTAGGCGACATTATCAAAGAATATTTCAGAGCAGATCAAGAAAAGCTGCTTTTGAGCGTTGGAGTCAAATTCGATTCCTGGTTTTCAGAAACCAGTTTGCACAAAGACGGCAAAGTGGAAGAAGCCCTGGCACAGATGTCCAGCCTCAATTACACCTACGATTCTGAAGGAGCATTCTGGCTCAAAGCTAAAGAGCTTGGCGATGAGCGCGATAGAGTGCTCAAAAAATCGACCGGTGCAACTACTTATCTTGCAAATGATGCTGCCTATCATCTAAATAAGTACAAACGCGGCTTCGATTTAATGGTCAATATCTGGGGCGCAGACCACCACGGACAGGTTCCTGGACTTAAAGCAGTAGTGAAAGCTCTGGGCGAAGACCCAGACAAATTAGAGCTACTTCTCACTCAGATTGTTAATCTCAATCGCGATGGCAAGCCAGTCAAAATGTCCAAACGTATGGGCACTGTGGTCATGCTCGATGAAGTTCTGGATGAAGTGGGAGCTGATGCTGTCAGATATTATTTAGCTGAATCAAATCCCAACAACCCGATTAACTTTGATCTTGAATTGGCTAAAAAAACGAGTAAAGACAATCCCGCCTTTTACATACAATACGCACACGCGCGTTGCTGTTCGATTTTAAGAAGAGCCGGCGAAGAGTATCTTGATTCAGAAACTGGCAAGATGAATCCGCCTAGAGTAACTCCGGAGCAAATGCGCGAAATCGAGCAAGCTTACGGAAAAGACGAGCACATGTTCGATTTTACTTTCGATAATGAATCCGATAATCCCGAAGCGTTTGCTGCCCAGAAAAAACTCGTTTTGCGCCTTTCTAGCTTGCCTGATGAAGTAGAAGAAGCTGCACGCGTTATGCAACCTGGTCGAATCGCACGTTATTCGTATGAGATAGCTTGCGATTTACAGCGCTTCTACGAGGTATCACGCGTTTTGAGCGAGGATTTATCAGTAACCAGATCGAGACTCGGGCTGATAATGGCTACCAGGCAAGTATTGGCGAATACCCTCAAAATAATAGGTGTTTCGGCTCCCGAGCGCATGTAGGCTGCGGCTGAAAATAAATTGAGTCAGGAAGCAACTTCCGCATTTCTCTTGTCGATGCTAGGCTAGAACAAGAAGAACATGTGGAATGGGAATGTTAGTTCCCAGACGACAAAGCACCATAAATTCTGCACAAGAATTCCAGAAGGGAAAACATGCCAGAAGAAAAGCCGCTAAAACTGACTCAGGAAGAGATTCTTCTACTTCTTACAAGCGCTAAGCTCTTTGACAAGCTAGTGGCAGGAGTTACTATTCGCTGCCAGCAAAAGGACGAGTTAGTAAGCAACATTATCAGTAAGCTCTCCGAACTTGTTTATCCTTCTATAGAGACAATGTCAGATGAATTTGCCGACGCAATTATAGATTCGATGCTTGGATGCGAAGACTTAGACGAAAAAGAACTGGAAGAGCTGGAACAAGCACTTTTGGAAGCCGAAACCGATGAATTTTTCGGCTACGACTTCTTCAAACAGCAAAATCCCAAAGCTCCCCAGCAGCAATCAACTACAACTTTTCAAACCAAACAAAATGCAAACGAGCACAGCAAACTAGAAGAGACTTTGCTTGAAGCCAGTTTTGTTTATCCAATGTATTCGGTAGACGACAAATTACCAATTTTAGAAAAATCATTATTGCGACATCTAAGTCTGGAAGCTCAGTATTACAGTGTAAGTCGCGAAACCGTAGATAAAATAACTATCGATCCACTCGTGCTTTTGCAAGAAAATGGCATGTGGCTTCTTGTTGCATACTGCCATCAAAAACGAGACATCTTACTCTTTAGAGTAGATCGACTTAAGGACTTGCACGAAACTAATCGCGAGTTTAAAACTGCTCAAAAAGTTGACGACTTGCGCTGCAAGGTCCTTGCTTCATACAGCTAGCTAATAGTCGTTTAGCCCTTCTCCGACATGCAGACCTTAATTGCTTCAAGCGGTTTGTCTTTCCACAAAAGCTCGACATATTTTCGCTTGATGGCGCCCATTAAAGCAGATTTTTTACCAGGAAAATTCTGGGCTAATTTTATCGCTTTAGAAAGTGCTTCTTCAGCCTGAGAAATTTTACCTTGCTTTGCAAGCACTAGAGCCAATCCATAATGCGATTTGGTGGCGTACAAGCTTGGAATTTTGCCGTGCGTTTCCCACCAGACTAGACTTTCGTTATAGAATTTTTCAGCAGGCGCCATGTCGCCTCGACGTCTGTAAATATCTGCAAGGCGGCTTGTAGAGTCGCAAAAATTGCTTGGTTTTTCTTCTTTGATAGTCGAGACGACCTGATAAAGCTTCTCGTATGCGCCTACAGCTTTGTCGTATTCGTTGCCGGACGAATAAATGTTGCCCAAAATATTTAGAGGCTGAATGGTCATTGCAGACGGAGCCTTTTCCTCTGCCATTCGTTTTAAAGATTCATTGGCGGATTTTTCAGCTTCTTCGTATTGATTTTGCATGAACTGGCAATACGCAAGGATTCTATATTGCTGAGATTTAGGCCATGGACCTTTGACACGTTCGGTCACATCGAGCATTTCGGCAAGTCTTTTCTGAGCCTCTTTCCAGTAGCCCGAGTTAGCATAAAGTTCTACTAAAGCAGCAAGAGCACCGGCATAATCTTCTGAATTGATACCATGTTCAGAGCGTACCAACTGCAGCGCATCAAGTGCGGTGTCGCGTCTTGCGTTGAAACTATCTTTATTGGTTGTATTTGTTTTTTTTGCTACCAGCCACATTTCATTATCGTTAAAGGCTGGATACTTATTCATCGAGCTGTTGAAACTATTGGTGACAAAAAATAGCCACAAGGCAGAGATTCCGACAATCAGTCCCACGCCGGCTACAAGTGGCAGAACAATTGTGTTTCTACTTATTTTTGGAATTACATATTTTCCAGCAATTAATTTTTGAGGTGCTTGAAGAGCGATGGCATTATTCTGCCAATCTTCTTCAGTAGCGCTTTGAGCTAAGGCAAAATCAGCTTGCAAGTCCGATGCTTTTTGATAACGATTCTCTTGTTCTTTTTTTAGACATTTATCAATGATAGTTTCGACGCGCTTGCACAGTTCCTCATCAGCTTCCTGCCACTCAATTAAATTCATCGAAGCAGGATCATCTTTTAAATGTTTATACGCAGTTTCAATTGCGTTTTTTCCAACAAAAGGAGGCTTTCCAGTTAAAACTTCGTACATAACACAAGCAAAAGAATAGATATCAGAGCGCGCATCACCATTTGCACCCTGACACATCTCAGGACTGAAATACATGGGAGAGCCCATGGTTTCTCTGCCATGAGTCATAAATTGGACCTGGCTTTTTGATACAGAATGGTTGCCTATAAGTTGAGCAACACCAAAGTCGGCTAGTTTTACCCCACCAAAATCACCAGGTGTCGGCTCAGATTCTAAATAGACGAAATTGCTTGGCTTCAATGATTTGTGCAAATAGCCAAGCTTGTGGCCTTCAACAAGGGCTTCAAGCGAGCTTGTGGCCAGAGCAAGTGCATCCGGTAAGGGCAACCTACCAATTTTGGACAATATAGATTCCAAATTTACTTGAGGCGTGCTTGGCGAAATAAGGTAGAGGTCATTTGCAGCACTGACAAAAACATCGACATAAGAAGTGAAATGCTTACTTTGACAGCTTTGGAGCATTTTCTTCAAATCAACTTCAAGCGCTTTTAGACTTCGAATATTGTCCGAAATATGTTTATGCACTTTTTTTAGTACGCGCAATTCACCAGCTTTGGTATCACGAGCTTTGTATGCGACCGAAAGACTACCGCGTCCAATACACTCCAGTATACGAAAACGCTCATCGATAGTAGTTCCTATTAAGGGATCTACTTCCTGAAAAAGGGAAAAAGCAGATGCGTCAGGAGTATTTGGCGGCTGATTATCGCTCACTTATTTTGTTCCTGCAAATTCTCACCGTGGCTAAAAATACTGTTCAATTCAGGATTTATAAAGGTAGCCAAATCGTGTTTTGATGGTGTAATTTTAAGTTGGTCACCTAAAGTGAACGGATACTCGACGTGCGGTCCGTCTATAAATATGGCTCCAAGTCGCATTTCAGAAGTCATTGCAATTGATTGATCGCGACTGAGTTTCCCTTTTAACAAGTGCCAGTTTTCATGCGGTCTTTGACACGCTTCACGCACAAGATATTGATAATCAGTATCGAAAATGTCTTGTATGACGCCGCCTGCCGAGCGCAAAGAACCAGTTGAGCCTGCAGGAGTGCTAATCCAGATACCAGACGAGCGTTGTTCTTCTTTCTTGCCGCCAATTTCTAAGATATAGCGACTAGTAGCACCTGGATTTGTGTGAGCAATCAGAACTTCATTGAGCGCTTTTTGATGTAATTGTTGTCCGTTTAAATTCAAAGACAGACGCATTATTTTGGCTGTTTTAATTTCACTCTTGCAAATTTGCTCTAAGATACGCGGGAAATTATCGCTTTGAGCCAAACAAAAATGTCCATAAGACGAAGATCTGGACGAATTTACCCCAAGCAGCGGAATTTCTTCCAAAAAGTGAGAGGCGTCTATAAATGTGCCGTCGCCGCCTACTGCAATCACTAAATCGACGTCCTTAATTGGGTCTATAAGCTCTGAGCGAGCGACCGAGACGTATTCAATTTTTTGGCGCTCAAGCTCGCCGTGCACAGCCTCGACTGTAGCTAGGTGCTCATTGTGAGCAATCAAAACTCTTTTGACGATTTCACTTTTTTCTTCAAGCAGCTTGACGAAGCGCTCTTCGTGATAATCTTCGACTTGAATTTGATATGTGGTTCGCTTGCGCAGAACCAGAACTTTTTTGACTTTCAAAACCCAATCCCCAACTTAACACCATCTTAAGATAACTTGCGACAATCGAACATATTGACATCAATAAAAGCTAAAAGACTACCGCGCTAAGTTATAATGAATGCTTCCAAAACACGCGAGATCCGTAATTCTCACGGCTACTCGAGGAGGTCTTTGTGGTTCGCTCAGGTGCCGAAATTCGCTCTGAATTTATTTCCTTTTTTAGAGACAAAAAAGGACACTTGCATTTGCCAAGTTCCAGTCTAATCCCAGACAACCCGACCCTCCTTCTAACCTCCGCGGGCATGGTTCAATTCGTGCCAATTTTTCTAGGAAACGCTCCAGCTACCGACCCACCAAGAGCGGTGACAGTGCAAAAATGCGCACGCGCTGGTGGTAAAGACTCTGATATCGAGAATATTGGGCGAACTACGCGCCACCACAGTTTTTTTGAAATGCTTGGCAATTTCAGCTTTGGCGACTATTTTAAGCGTCAAATCATTCCCTGGTCCTGGGAATTCGTCACTGAATACTTAAAATTAGACCCTAAACGTCTCATCGTCACTGTCTTTGAAGGCGATGAAGAGATGGGAATCGGAGCAGACGAGGAAGCCTACGATATCTGGCACAAAGTAGTCGGCTTGCCTGCTGAGCGCATTTTCAAAATGTCTAAGAAAGACAACTTCTGGGGACCGCCCGGTCCTACAGGTCCATGTGGACCTTGTTCAGAGATTTATGTAGATCGCGGTCCCGAATTCAGTACTCTCAAGGATGCCGACCCCGACAAAGTTGATTTTGAAGACGGCAACAGATTTATGGAAATCTGGAATCTAGTTTTCATGGAATTCTTCAAAGACGAACATGGCAAATTCACCCCGCTCGAAAAGAAAAACGTCGACACAGGAGCTGGACTTGAGCGTATTTCTATGGTCTTGCAAGGGACCAAAAATACTTTTGAAACAGACCTGTTCAAACCAATTCTGGATAAAGTTTGCGAACTATCCAAAGTGAATTATTCTGGCACCACATGGAATGAAGCCACTTCCGAAAAAGATAGACCACTTCCTGAAAAGCAAGACACTTATCTAAAAATTATTTGTGACCATGCTCGCTGCGTTAGTTTTCTTATCACAGATGGAGTGCGCACAAGCAATGTAGGCAGAGGCTATGTGTTGCGCTTTCTGATTAGACGCGCTGCTCGCTTTGGTCGTTTGCTTGGTATGAACGAACCCTTTATTCATAAATTGGTTCCCACCATTGCCACTGTATATGGTGATGCCTATCCAGATTTAAAAAACAACCAGGATCAAATTGCTCAAGTGATTCTTGACGAAGAAAACAAATTCGCCAAAACAATCGACCGCGGCATGAGCATCTTAGAAGAACTGCTCGCTAAAAAAGAACAGCAATTGCCTGGCGATGTTGTGTTCAATCTGTATGCCACTTACGGATTCCCGCTTGAACTTACAAGCGAGATTGCCTCTGAACACGACAAAACTGTTGACTTAGTTGCATTTGCTAAAGCTCGCGAAGAACACGAAAAGGTATCTTCAGTAAGCAAGTTCAATGTGATCATGACCGGAGATGAAGCGCTGGGAAATATCCTCAAAAAGCATGGCACAACAAGCTTTACCGGATACAAAGGTCTTTCGGGCGAAAGCTGTGTACTTGCCATTTTAAAAGACGGCAAGATGGTCGACCACGCCGAAGAAGGCGAGGAAGTAGACATCATTTTAGATGCCACCCCTTTCTACGCAGAGTCGGGCGGACAGCTAGGAGATAAGGGTCTTTTATTCAGCCCCGATGCCTCTATACAAGTGTTGGATACAAAAAAATCAGAAGGTCTGCATATTCACCGCAGTCGTGTGCTTGGTGGCGCAGTGAAACTAGACGACAAATTCCAATCTAAAGTCGATGCAGAGAACAGAGAAAACACCGTTCTGCACCACAGCTCCGCTCACCTGTTCCATGCGGCTGTTCGTCAATTGCTTGGAAAACACGTAATGCAAGCTGGTTCGCAAGTTGGTCCAAACGCAATGCGTTTTGATTTCAGCTTTGAGCGTCAACCTACAAAGCAAGAATTATTCAAAATAGAATCGCTCATGAATGAATGGGTGCGAAGCAATACCAAAGCAGAAACGCAAGAAATGTCTATTGCCGAAGCCAAGCAAACCGGCGCCATCGCAATGTTTGGCGAGAAATATGGCGATGTAGTCAGAGTAGTGCGTATGGGCGACTTCAGTCTAGAATTTTGTGGTGGCACACATATAAACTCTACTGGCGATATAAGCTTGATTAAAATAGTCTCGGAAGGCAGTATTGCATCTGGTGTCAGACGCGTAGAAGCTCTTGCTGGCAAAAAAGCTTGGGACCACATAAGCAAGCAAATAGAAACGCTGGGCGAAGTATCAGACAAGCTCAAAGTGAAGCCATCTGAAATTGGCAGTCAGATTGAAAAATTGCAGTCGGATTTGAAAGCGCGCGACAAACAAAATGAAGTTCTACAAGAGAAACTAATGAGTTATAAAGCTCGCGAGCTAAAAGAGAAGGCTCAACAAGTTGGTCAATTCCAGCTTGTCAGCGCCGAGTTGAATGACGGCGGTTACACAACCGACCAGCTCAAATTGATTGCAAGCATAATAAAAGACTCGGGCGACAATTACATTACCGCTCTGGCAAGCTCTACTGGACCCAACCAAGTTACGCTTGTGATGGGAGCTTCACCAGCTTCTGTCAAAGCCGGCATTCATGCAGGTAATCTAGTAAAAGAAATGGCTCAAATAGTGGGCGGCTCAGGTGGCGGCAGACCAGATCTGGCGCAAGCGGGAGGCAAAGACCCTTCGCGCATAAACGAAGCCTTGCAAAAAGTGAAAGAAGTCGTAAGCCTTAAATAAGGGGGATAAACAAAGTGCAGTTCTTGAAAAAAATCGCGGCTGTGTGCGTCGCAGCAGCATTTATGGGATTAGTGATGATGGCTCAGGCTGCCTTTGCTGGAGCACCGCCTGTTCGTATCGCAGTAGTTCCTGGCGGCGGCTCTGGTATCGAGCAAGAAATCGTCGACCGTATTTCGAGTTCACTTTCGTCCAATCAAAACATTGCTCTATCCACTGTTAATCCAGACTGGTACGTGGTCTGCAACATCAAAGAATTCATGGATCAAACATCTGGTCAAATCAGATACAACGGCACTGTCCTAATCAAAACCACTGGTGGTCATATTATTTCTACTCTTGCAGTGCAAAAATACAACCAAGATTTTTCACTCAGCCCTGGAACTCCATTGAATAAAGCCCTTGTAGACAAAGCGGCGCGCGATGTTATCAGTGGTGCTTCCGAGCGAGCGATTGGACCGATAGAAAACGCAGTTGCAACCGAAATGGAAACAAGAGACAAGGTCATTCAAGGTCAAATGCTTGCTGATCAAGAAGAGTTTGACGGTGCCATCAACGCTCTGCGTCTGGTCACTCCCGATTCGCCACACTTCCAGAACGTTCGCAACTTGATGGAAGAATTTGCGATGGAAAAACAAGCCAAAGAAAATTTGGCCAAAGCAAGAGCCCTTATAAATTCGGGTAAATCCGGACAAGCTATCGCATTGCTAAAAGCTATACCGGCCAAATCTCGTTACAAAGGTAGAGCCAGTGCTCTCCTTGCCAGCATCGGTGGCGGCAAGAAAAAACCTGCATTAGCAAAAAATAAGAAGCCACAAGCCACTGCTAGCAACGGCAAACAAGCCGATTTAAAGGCTCTGGACAGGGCTCTTGAGCTAGAGAAAAAAGCTATTGAGAACGCTCAAGCCAAAGTGCGATCACAGATTAAATAAAGAATTAAACCTATCCTCCTAAAATTCAGGTCTTGGTGCGGTTAAACTGTACGGTAACTCCGTTTATGACATCAGAGATATTCTCGGGAGAGTTAAATGTTTTTGCGCAAATTCAGTGCACTGCTTTTCAGCTTTATATTCGCCTCAAGTCTGGTTTTCCCTCTTTCTGCACAAGCAGGACAAAAGAGAAAACTGGCTATCCTTCCGTTTGAATACGGAGCGGTACAGACCAATGTCGGCACAGTCGACGTGGGCAAAGGTATCACCACTCTACTCATCACCAAACTGGTGAATGACGGGACTTATTCAATTATCGAACGTCAAATGCTCGACTCGATTTTGAAAGAACAAAACTTCTCGGTCTCTGACCGCGCAGACCAATCGACCGCTATCAAAATCGGTAAATTGTTGAGCATCGATGCCATCGTAGTTGGCACAGTGACACAGTTTGGTTTTGAATCCAAAAGCACAAACGTTGGAGCAGGCGTCGGAGCTGCTACTCGCTACATCCCCTACGTAGGCGGATTCGGCGGAGCATTCGGCGGCGTTTCAGTGAAAAAGAGCAAAGTGCAAGTAGCATTAGATGCTCGTATCATCGACGTAACAACTGGTGAAATTCTTGGCGCCGTTCACGGCGTTGGCAAATCACAAAGATCCGGTACCGACCTCTGGGGCGGTTCGGGTTGGTCGGGTGGAGAAGCCGGTTGGGGCTCATCTGACTTTGCCACCACTATTGCTGGTGAAGCCACTATGCAAGCGGTAGACGATATCGGAACTCAGCTTCTGGCTTACGCCAACAAGCTCCCCGACAACGCTTCGCTTGCTGCCAAAAACGTTACTGGTAAAATTGCCGACGTCACAGGCACATCAGTTACAGTCAACCTGGGCAAAAAGAACGGACTGAAAGTCGGTTCCAAACTGCATATCGAACGTCCGGTCAAAACAATCCGCGACCCCGATACAGGCAATGTGATCAAAGAAATCATGAACACTGTGGCTGAAATCACTCTTAAAGAAGTGGATGACACATCTTCCACCGGTGACATCGTCAAAGGTGCTGGAGTGAAAATTGGCGACACAGTGAAAATGGTCACCACCGATGTCTCTGCTGTAGTTTTAGGCAAAGACGGAAAAGGCGCGCAGTAAGATTCACAACAAAAGTAAAGTTGAGGTCAATTCCATTGAAAGCGAATCGAAAGAACTTAGTCCTAGTATTGATCTTGGCAGTTCTAACTGGCACCTTTAGTCAAGTTAGCGCCAAAGACAAAGACTGGAACAAAGAACTCGAAAAAGGCTATCACGAGCTGAAAATGGGAAACATCGACGAGTCAATCAAAATCTTCCAGGGCAAAGTGAACAAAAATCCCAGCTCGGGCAAATGTCACTGCGCTCTGGGAGAAGCCTTAAAAAAGAAAGGTCAGCATGACCCAGCAAAAAAAGAATTTTTGCTTGCTACCCAGGTAGAGCCAAGTTTCGGCGAAGCTTTTTATCATTTGGGTCAATGTTATGAGTTCGACAATCAATGGCAAGACGCAATCAATTCTTATAGACGCTATAAAGAATTGGCTCCAGAAGCCAGTAACCGTCAAGCGCTAGAAGATAGAATTTCATTTTGCGAAGGTAAAATATAAAGAGGTATTGCCTTGAGTTCCGAAACAAAAAACACCGAGTACGCTTTTTTTGAAGGCGACTTTGTACCAATAGATAACGCCAAAATTAGTATCAAAACTCACGCCCTGCAATATGGCACTGGCGTCTTTGAAGGCATACGTGCTTACTGGAATGAAGAGCACCAGGACCTCTATGTCTTTCGCATGAAAGAACACTTCCAGCGCATGAAAAATAGCATCAAAATCATGCGCATCGATTGCAAATATTCAACCGAAGAGCTTTGCTCGATAGTGCTCAAACTTTTGCAAATGACCAAACCAAAAACCGACACTTATGTAAGACCACTTGCGTATAAAGCCAGTCTTCGAGTAGGTCCTGGTTTGCAAGACAATCCATCCGAACTTTGCATTTTCACCACACCTTTTGGTGCTTATTTCAAAGTGGACGAAGGACTGAGAGTTATGGTCTCAAGTTGGCGCAGAGTGGATGACAATGCCATCCCCCCTCGGGCTAAGGTGTCAGGCTCATACGCAAACACCGCTCTAGCGAAAACAGATGCGATTTGCGCCGGCTTCGACGATGCCATTGTTTTAGACCAAACAGGACACGTGTCTGAAGGCTCAGCCATGAACCTTTTCATGGTGCAAGACGGACATCTTGTGACATCGCCTGGTCATGGCAATATTTTAGAAGGCATCACAAGACGCACCATTATGGAATTCGCCAAAAATGAATTCGGTATCGAAACAGAAATTCGCACCATCGACCGAAGCGAACTGTACACCGCCGAAGAAGTCTTCTTCTGTGGAACAGGAGCTGAAATTGCCCCTGTGCTTGAAATAGATAAACGAACTGTTGGCGAAGGCAAAACAGGCGAAATTACGCGCAAAATTTTCGATATGTACGCTCAAGTAACACGCGGCGAAATCGAACGCTACAATCACTGGGTAACTCCAGTTTTTGCTGAATCAGGCAAAAGCAGTGGAAAGAAACTTGCGGTAAAGTAAGAACATGAGATTTAAGTTTACAGCTTCAGTTCTAGCACTTTTAGTTTTGCTTTTAACATCTGCACCACAGGTGATGTCTGCAGGCGGAGCTAGACCAAACGATCAGTATCGTGCTTATCTCAATGCTCTCTACTGGGCAAAAGAATTGCGTCAGTTTTCACCTTATTTATGCGAGCGCACACGAAACAATCTAGAGAGTCTTTCTGGTCAAGAAAGACAGGATGCTTTTAAGCGCTGGAAAAAAGGTTATGTAGCCAAATTCAAATTAGGGCGCGAAGAAGTGGTGGGCGACCTGGCTTTTATCGAAGGCACAGGAATCGGACTTGAGTATGGTCAAATAACACCTGCTAAAGTACGGGTAGAAATGATTATGGAAAACGGTACCTGGAAAATTAAGCACCAGGTCTGGACCGGCGCCATAAACATGCCGCGCCGCTAATTATCTCTCCTAATTGCACAGCAAAAGGCAGTGGATTAACCTATGTCTAAAAGAAAATTGGCTATCGCAGCAATTCTTACTCTGACTCTCTTCTGGGGTCAAAATGCATTTGCAGGAGATTATTCCGGCAACACTGTTTTCACTCTGCCGCAGGGGTCGCTTGTTCCTCAAGGTTCGTGGGTTCAGGCTCCTAAGTACACGCCACCCACCGTGACAACCACATCAAGCTCGGGCTCCAATTCGACCAATCTTCAAGGACCCGGAATTTTTAGTTTTGGCTCACCAGCAATGATGCCCGTTTTGCCCGTAGTCCCTGCTCTGCCCTATTTAGGGGGTATTAGAGGAGCGGGAATGGGTCTTCCTTATTATGGAGGAATGGGCTCGAGTTTTGGCGGCTTTGGCGGTGGCTATGGTGGTTACGCCAATTATGGCGGTTGGGGAAATGGTGGATGGGGCTCTGGATGGGGCTCTGGCTTAGGTAGTGGCTATGGACTGGGTGGATACGGTTGGGGTGGCTATGCCTCTCCCCTTATTTCACCAGGCGGATATGGCATGATGCGCACTCATTCGGCTAATCAAAAATTAGGAACCCTGTCTGAAGGTCCGGTGATGCAGTCGGCACCAAGCAAAGCTTCAGGCAATTTTTATAGCCCCTCAAGTACAGACTCAAGCTCGTCAGGCAGTTATTACGCCTCAGACACGCCTTCATATGTTCCTGCGCCAAAGCCTTATTCGACAGGCGATAATTTCTGGGGCGGAAATTCAAGCGGCGGCTCAAACCCCTTTCCAAAAGATTTGAACAAAACACCCTGGTAATTCAGGTTAGATAAATCAGTCTAAATCGTCATCCAGCTCGTCGTCATTTTCTGGCGAAAAGTCTGTTTGCTCCCCTAAATCTAATTCGTTTGTGCGCTCGGTTGCGACAAGACAATTAGCCTCTAGCCACTGTCTTACCCGAAGATGTGTGCGACCAGCAAGAAACTCGTCAAGCGCTTCTGCTTGCCCCTGCCAGCCACTCAAGATTTTCTTAAATCCAGACAAAATATGCGGACTTTCAAAAGCCATATCGAGAATTTTTAGCTTATCTTTGTCGTCGATTGTTTTCATAAAATCGCGCAAGTCACTTTTCAATTGCTCAGCCGATGGCTTAGGCAAATATAAATAACGCTCTCTGTTAATCTCGATTTCGTTGGTCAAATCTTTTAAATCGAGCAAACCCCGATTAACTAGATTGACGTCGCCGGTTTCAATATCTAGATAATAGATATTGTCGGTAAAATCGTCTCTCCAGGCGAACAACAGGCGATCCATGTCTATAGGCACTTTTGTCGATGTCATTTTTTCGCTCCCTTTTGAAATTGTGCCAAACAATATATGGTGTCACTGGCTAGACCAACAGTCTTACCAGAGCCATTTTCGGCAAACAAACGCAATGCATAGAAGCCTGGCTTCTCTAAATCTGTAACTGATAGGTCGATACTGCCACTAGTGGCATCTACTATTTTCTTTCCTGTTGCCGCAGGGTCATAAGAGTCAACAAAATGTGGGCTAAAGTGTGTCCCTGGCTTACAAAGAGTATATTCAAGCCCTACCTTTTTGGCGTCCTTTATTTTGCTTGCATCAAAAGTAAGTTTGATCGCTTTTTCACTCTCTGACAAATAACACAAGCCTAATTCTGACATAGGCTCAAACTTGTGACAGAAGGGATCGGTATAATCTTTGATCTCTGGTTTATTTTGAGCTTTTGCATGAGTCAAATCGATGTCCAATAATGGTTTTTGATCAAGAGTTTGGGTTGTGCCCAAATCTTTGATAGTTACTTTAGAACAAGACGGAAAGCTGAAAGTAAGCTGTTTTATGTAGCCATTAGTGAGCCATGCTGTAGTATCAGTGGGGAAATAATATCGATGAAACTGGTCGTCATTGATGAAAGCTTTCACTTTCATGTATCGATCCCGAGGTTCTAAATCATTGCACCATGAAGTGGTGTAACCCATATCAATAGCCTGTCCCTCAGACGATTTGGGAGCAGTGATGCGAGCATCTATATACACAAAATCGGTATTGACGTTGGAGATGCTATTTACCTGAAAACTTACAGTTGGTCTGAATTCGTTATTACTGAATAATGTAAATTCGTTTATGGCATCATCATAAGTTCCGGTTCTCCAGTACTTGAGTGGCGGAGTGAGAGCCTCTAAGAAATATGCGTTTCTAAGCGTGTTTTCCGGAGTTGTTTTCATCATGTCACAAGTAACAATGCCCTTATAATCAGGCTCAAAGTGAGAAGTGATAGCTTTGTATTTTGAAAGTTGTTGATCCAACAGTTTTTTCAACTTACCGCCTGAAACTTCAGGAGCCTTCATTAGTGCCGTTTTTCCATCATAAACACCCAAACTGAACAAAGACACAGTCGGATGAACACTTACAATGTCGGGCACATTTCGGACCAGCACATAATCGAACTTTTCACGCTCTGCCAGGTTCTTGATACTATCCTGAAATACTTTTGTTTGTCTTGCTCCCGAGCGAAAGTTATGCATGTCCTTGAAACAAAGACTGGAAATATAAATTACATAGACTATCAACAGCGCGCCGGAGGCAATAAATGCAAGCGCTTTGATAAAACGCATTTTAGGCAGCAATTCTCTCACCAGAAGGTAAGGCGAAACAAATGCCAATGCTAGCACCGCCGATAGTGGCACCAGGCAATGATAAAACCATCGCACTCCACCAAATGTAACACTGTGCGTATACGCGTGCAGGTGAGGCACCAGAGTGACCAAAATCCAGAGCACAAGCCAGCCGAAATTAATTCGCAAATGTTTGTGCCTGGCTAGAACGCCTATAAGACTCAACAACGGAACAGCATACAGACAGCACAAAAATGTATAGTAGCGACTGGTGCCTGTAAAATGATTCCAATTGACAGGTAAAAACAAAACTTGAAAAGCTTTCAACCAATCCTGCCAATTAACCATTACGTCTTTTGACAAGGTCTCTGAGCCAGTATTAGGAAGCGCACCCAGAGGCACAATACATCCGATTAACACAAAAGGTAAAATTGGCAAAAGTCCATCAAAAAATGGATTGGCAGTTTGCGATTCTAAAACAGACTTCGATTCTGCATGTGCTGTTTCTGCATCCGTTGTTTCTTCTTTTCCGCTAGCGCGAGCAGACTCCAGCTCAAGCAGCCTGTCTACAGCATCATCCTCTTCTTGGGATAAATTAGAAGGGGTTAGGTTAGCGTCAGCATTTTTTGCATGCTTGAAAATCATTTGCATGATTTCGTAAGTCAGAAAAACAAAACTGCTGATCCAGCTTGAGCGATCAAACATAACGCACAAAGCGAAGAACACGCTTGCCACGCCAAGTAAAGCGATGGACAATTTGCGACGCGCTTCTAAAAAAAACAAAAATGAGATGAGAAAGCAAGCTGTACTGAAGCTGTAAGTTGCGCCACCCATGTAAAAAATAGTTTCAGCAGTAAGTGGATACAAAAGAAAAATAAGTCCGCATATAAAGCCGAAAAAGACTTTCTCACGTGTCTCGCTGCCGTGGCTAACAACTGCTACGACAAGAACGGCGTTGAGCCAATGCATCAAGAGTCCGAAGAAACGCAAACTAGCCAAGCTTTTCAAAAGAGTGACATGCAAAAGACCTGCTAAAGGTCCCGATGTGTCACCATAGACAAATCCTTTGAACGAAAGGCAAAAACTTATTAGACTTTGAGCTTGACTACTCTCTTGTCCGAGCCGTCCGATAAAGTACTGTTCATCAAGAAGCGGTCCTACCGCCATCGAACCGCTGTAAACAATCAAATTCAAAATTGCAAAGAGGATGACTGAGACAAGCAGAAGCCACACTCTGAGCGACCAGCGGAACTTTTGCTTAACTGATTCTGATTGCGACATACCTATAGTTTGTCGCATTCGCCCCAAAAGTACCTTAGCAATTGGGCATATAAGAAAAGATGCAAGAACCAGATGAGCCTAAAATCGAGACTATAACAAAGCGTGAAGGGAAATATCCTGACATCAAGATCGCTTTGTATTGTTTTGGCATCCTAATTACAGGTGTTTTCCTGGGCATCACCATTGCCTTGAGTCTTTTTCCCAATTTGCAAAAAGCGTCTGTTGAACCAGCTAAAGAGCGAACTACTCAATTGAATGAGTTACCACCTTCTTTTGCCAGAGCCGTTAAAATCGCGTCTGTCAGCATAGTTAACGTTGATGCGGCAACTCCCACCTATAATCCCGAACAAAGATCATTTGGTCAAAATCAAAAACAAAAACCTTTGCCGTTAAGTGCTCAGGGTGGCGGTATCATAATTGGTGCCGATGGATATATTCTGACTTGTAATCATGTGGCTCCCGAAGGCAATCTGCTGCGCGTAACCACTATAGACAAAAAGGAATACCCTGCCAAAATAATCGGCAAAGATTCTTATACTGACCTTGCTGTCATAAAAATTGACGCGCAGAATTTACCAGTGGCGAAAATAGGCGACATTAAAAGCTTAAAGCCGGGCGACCCTTGCGTTGCAATCGGCAGTCCTTATGGCTTTGACCAATCAATTTCATCGGGAGTAATTAGCGCTCTAGATCGTAATTTACATCTGGATCATCATGTCAATTATATTCAGACAGATGCAGGTGTAGGCTCGGGCAACTCAGGTGGTGCGCTCGTCAATGAAAACGGTGAGGTGCTTGGCGTAATTGCCAAAGCAGTGCTAGCCAATAGACGCATCCAGCTTGCTGTGCCGATTGATCTTGCTATGTCGGTGGCAAAAAATCTAATTCAAAATAAAAAAATCAGCAGACCATTTTTGGGAATTTATTTTGAAGACATTTTGAAAAATCCAAAAGCGGCACACACATTAAACAACAATCCAGTTTCTGTGATTGTAGGTCGACTTGTTCCATCCAGTCCGGCCGCTGTAAGCGGGATCGTTGCTGGTGACACAATTAAGGAAGCCGATGACAAACAAGTTAAAAGTGCTGAAGAAGTGCGCGCCATTCTAAAAAATAAAAAAGCAGGAGACCTGCTCAAACTGAAGCTCATGCGCAACAATCAAAGTCTGACCCGAATAATACATTTAGAAGAATATCCTGCTAATCTGTAAGTTATGACATTAGCTAAGAAGAAATGCATCCCCTGTCACACCAAGATGCGCAAATTCACAAGAGAAGAAGCTGAAGAGTTTCTTGAGCAATTACCTGGCTGGGATTTGTCAGAAGATCTTCATTTGTTGCGCAGCTATAAGTTCAAAGATTTTAGTCAGGCGATGAAACGCGCCAATAAAATTGCCAGTATCGCCGACGAACAAGAGCACCATCCAGACATCACTGTTAGCTGGGGGAAACTATCGATCGAACTTTGGACTCATTTCACCAAAGGACTTACCGAGAACGATTTTATTCTTGCAGCTAAAATTGAAGAACTAAATAATAACGAGCCTAATAAAGAAAGAATTTAACGGCAAGCACTATTGCAGCTACAAGAAGAATGATGGCAATCAAAGCGCCCCAAACTCCCCAGCCTATCTGAATTGAAGCAGCTTTCGACTTAGACTTGCCTTCACGTAGTCCAGATAAGCGACCGCTATGTTCTGAACTTTCAGTAAAGCGTTGTTTGGCTACAGGTGAAGTTGAGCCTCTAGATGTGCCCATCACAATTGGTGCACGAACAGGTTCAGATTCTTCTAGAGCTAAGTCGGGAGCTGGTGCTGTAGATTTTTTAGGAGTAGGAATTGAATCCAGATTGCCCCATTTACCAGCACCACCGGCATCGGCTTTTGGAGCTTCAGGCGCTTTAATAGACTCTAAATCGCCCCACTTGCCGCCACCACCTTTAGAGGCAGCTGATGCAGTAGAGGGTGGAATTGTATCTTCTACAGATGGAGGAGCTTTTGCTTGCGGCGTGCCAATAGACTCTAAGTCTCCCCATTTGCCTTTGCCCGCTCCGACTGCTCCGCCAAGACTAGCGCTAGCACCCAGTCCGCCACTGGCTCCAAGTCCGGCTTTAGCACCTAAACCGCTACTAAGACCACCGCCACCACCAATAGTACCGCCTAATCCTGCTGAAGGAGCAGGTGAAGGAGATGGAGCCGCAGGCTGAGGACTGGATCCTGGAGCGCCGATTGAATCTAAATCGCCCCATTGAGTTTTGACTGGTGGGGGAGTTGGTTGAGTTACAAAAGGATCGACACCGCCTTGATTTGCAGTCTGAGCTTTTGGGGTACCGATTGAATCTAAGTCGCCCCAGGGGCTTTTGCCAGCAGGAGTTTGATCTGCCATTGAATTACTTGGCGAATATGGATTAACCAAACTACCTTCATCGATACTTGCATATGGATTCACATCAGGCATGCTTGGCTCGGCGGGATATTGCGATGGCATGGAATCTGAATCTTCTTCGGGTTCAGGATTTGGATTGACGATTACATCCGCATCCAAATCACTCCATTGAGTTTTGACTGGGGGAGGAGTTGGTTGAGTTACAAAAGGATCAATTCCAGGCGGACTCGCAGATGATGGAGCGGCAGCTGACTTGGCTCCTGGCGCGCCTATCGTATCAAGATCGCCCCACTTGTTTGCGGCAGGTTTGGCAGTTTCAGCTTTGGCGCCAAGAATACTTGCGCTAATTCCCTGCTTTGGTAAAACCTGTCCAAGACCTGGAGCTGGAGCTGGAGCTGGAGCTGGAGCTGGTGCTGAAGCTTCGGAGCCGGCTTTTGGAGTGGGAATTTTGTCTAAATCCCCCCAGGAATTGCCACCACTTGCAGTGCTAGGTGTCGGTGGCGGTGGCGGTGACGGAGCTGGATTAGCTGAAACTGGCGTAACCGGTGTAGCAGGGACCGCAGGAACAACTGATGCTCCAGGAGATCCAATCGCATCGAGGTCACCCCATTTAGAACCAGAAGGTGCTGGCGCAGGAGGTGGCGGTGGCGCAGGAGTCGGCGGTGGCGCCGCTTGTGCAGGAGCTTGAGGGGGAGCTTGGGGAGCCTTTCTCAACTCTGCTTCTCTATCTGCCAAAGCTGCACCTTCCTGTAATTTCCCAAAGTCGAAATCGGCCCATTTGCCTGTCTGCATCAAGTTTTCCGAAGTTTTCAACATTGAGCGTTTTTCGAGCGCAGCCGAATTAACTGGAGCTTGAGCTCTAGACTCTGCATCCTGCAATGCTGAAATGCGTCTAATTACCGATTTAAGTTGCACATCAGCTCGTTCATAATCCAGAAAGTCAATCACTCCGACCTTCATCACAGTTTTGACTAACTCAGGATCCATTGTGCTTTTGCTTACAATAAAGTAACTGC
Source organism: Candidatus Melainabacteria bacterium (assembly GCA_016699165.1). Classification (GTDB taxonomy): domain Bacteria; phylum Cyanobacteriota; class Vampirovibrionia; order Obscuribacterales; family Obscuribacteraceae; genus Aved-18. The sequence goes on from CP064963.1 coordinate 722,085, forward strand.
TTGGATGCGCGGCCACCAGTCTTTGCAGCGCAGTGAGGCTAAGCTCGGGATTGGTATCAAGTTCATACCAAACCAAAATATTTTTGCGACCCTTAATCGACTCAGGCGCTAACTGCTTAGACACATGAGCTTCGTAGTTAAGCTCATGATGGCTTCTAATCAGCTTCTCAATCTTGGAATTGATTTCGCTGGGAGCGTCTGAAACAAGAAGTGTAGAGATACTTGACACTGTCTTCCTTTCCCAAAAAAACTAGCGTGTGTATTTATACAGCTGCCATTACAGCTTCGATCTGGTAACCATTCAATTGTCCACTGGTTTCCAAAATTTGTTTTCTGACATCATCAGGTGTGATGAAGCCTAACTCAAGATCCCGATAAATAGCGAGCAACTGCAAAGAAGTTACAAGACAGAGATTCTTTTTGCGAGCGAAAGCATTTACGGCTTCACTGAACTCTGGCTCTGTCCTCGCTTGTGGAGCCGTAGTATTCCAAGTGCAAGCAATTAGCACACCCTTGGGTTCTACTTCATGATCATCCCAGAAAGAAATTGCCGATTCTGCCAGTGACGCGACCTCGCCACGAGGACACTGGTCGGCAACTGCCACCATTCGAACCAACGATTCGGGGTGCTCACCATTCGATAGTAGAAACTCATTTTGATTATTTTCAACTGTATTTACTGTCCATCCAAGTCGATGAAGAATCTTGGTACAAGCGTCTTTAAGATCATCTAGACCACCTGAAATCAAGCATTGCTTCAAGTAATCAACATATTGAATTTTTGCGCGAAGACTGTCTAGATTGCTTTGCAAATCATTTAATTGCTCATTCAAATCGTATTCATGCTTCCTCAATGTATCTAGGAAATTGAATGAATATTCTTTGGACCAACCTAGCGCTTCTCCATTGACACCGCTGTGTTGCGATCTCAAATCTGCGGGCTCAAGATGTGCGTTCAAATTCATCGCATGACCTCCAAGGGATGCTGGAGTAACGGCTGGGATATCAGCATAACTATCCTCAATCGAGCTTGCCACGGGTGTTTGAGGCATAGCAACGGGTGCGGGCGCTGGTGCCGGTGCCGGTGTTGGTACTGGGGCATTTTGTTGCAGTGCTGCAAGATTTGGAACCGGCATATCGGTTTCCGTTTTCTTGAATAAGTTACTCAGTTGAGCGGGATTAACAGATTGTTGTTGATCAGCTTGAGAAGTTTGTGAAACTTGTGGTGCCTGGGGAATTGGCGTAGGAATATTTGCATTGGCCAATTGCTGCAATAATGGCTTGGGCTGTTCCTGGGCTGCAGGTATTTGTGCCTGAAATGCAGCTGAAGCTGCCGCTGGGCTTACAGGTTGAGATTGCGGCATGATTGTTGTCGCAGGCTGCTGTGATGCCGCTTTCGCCTTTTCCAATTCGCGCAGAAGATCTATCGTTTTTTGCTTATTGCCTTGATCGACACTAGCAGCAGGTTGATTGACATTTGGGTTATCCGTCACGATATTTTCTCCGTAAGGCTGTGGCATTGGCTCTTGAAACTGTGTTGGAAGCTCTTCCTCGTAAACGGGAGCAGCTGCGACCTGAGGAATTGAAAATAGGTCGTCTACATTTTTTTCTATGTCTTGTTGAAATTCTGACGGTAATAGCTCACCAGACATCGCTGGAAGATTGTGGCTGGTAGCGACTGTAGATTGGTTTTGAGTAACCTGACTTTCGTATTGATATTCTGGTTGAACTTCATATTGAGGTTGTGGCTCAGGGTTGTATACAGATTGTGGTTCAGGTGCAGAAGCAAAAACTGGTTCTGGCTCCGGTATATAAACAGGTTCTGGCTCCGGTATATAAACAGGTTCTGGCTCTGGCTCCTGTAAAACTACAGGTTCTGGTTCTGGCTCTGGTTCTGGTTCTGGTTCTGGAGCAGGTTCTTCAACAAACAGATCTAAAACAGGTTCTGGTTCGGGCTCTGGTATATAAACAGGTTCAGGTTCAGGCTCCGGCAAAATTACAGGTTCTGGTTCTGGTTCTGGTTCTGGTTCTGGTTGCGGCTCTATGAAAGGCTCTGGCTCAGGTTCGACTTGGGTGAATTGCTCCGCCACCACATCTGGTGTCGGTGTCCGTGTCGGCGTAGGTGTCGGGGCAGCCGGAGATGGTGTTAATCCTGGCAATTTTATTGCTGCGACTGCTGCTGCAGCGGCCGCTGCGGCTGAGGCTGCTGCCAATTGGGCGGCGGCCACTGGAGATGAGGCAGCTGGAGCTGGAGCTGGGGCGGAGGCGGGGGCGGGTGCGGGGGCTTCAATTTCTGGAGTCTGCGCAGATGCTTGAGCAGCGCTTTCTTTAGCGCTAACCTTTTCTACTAATTGTCTTGCAGTCTGAGCAAATACAGAAAGATCGATTGATGGCGAAGACTTCTTAGGTTGAGAATTAATGCGGTCAGAAACATTTTCTTCAAATGCTCTGCTTTGACTTTGACCTTCCATAGAGAAATCGGCACCGCTCAAAAGACTTCTCAAAGATCCGGAACTCACTTCTTCTCTTGGTGCACTCATAGAAGAAAGATCTCTTGCTACTTCTGCAGAGGCCACCGGTTCAGCATCGCGTTTAAATAGATTCGCTCCGGCAGGTTGGCTTGGCATAGCCGACTTGGCTAATGCAGCGGTTGCAATTTCGGCTTGCTCAGCGGCAATTTCTTCGATACTTGGCTCTTTCTTGTCGTACCAGGTATTGAGCGAACCTATAAGAGTGCGATCAAAATCTGGAGAGAAAGGCGCCGGCATGAATACTACCCGACCGGTGTTATTCATTATAAATAATTACCGGCAATACATTTTTTCGGTCCGGCAGTAGCTAAAGCTGTGTAGCCGTCAGTAAGTTTTTCTTCTCTGATGATTGTGCTCCACTCAACCCCTTGTTGAAGCAGGTAGGGACCAAACTCAGATTGAAGACCAGCTTCGCTCAGTTCGACTAGACGACCCTGTGACACGGCACTCATCTGCCTTACATTGGGTTCATTTGGTTGATCAGGTGCAAGCGATTCAAGCCAACAATAATTGTCAAGACTTAAAGTTGGTCCGTATATAGTGAATGGACGGCTGAGGAAATAGACAAGTACGCCGCCTTGAGTGAGAAAGTCTGAAAGTTGAATTATGCGCGTTTCAACTTCTTGCTCTATGGAGCGAAGTATTTCATCGTCAGCGACAGATAATGATGTTTGTCCTTGAGCAATAGCCTCTTCAACACGACGCGCCAAATCAAGGTCTTTTTTGTATAAGTGGACAATACTTGAGGGGTTAACAATGATTGCAGTGTACTTCTTGAGCTCCTTGGCTTCTTTCAAATCGAAGTAAGAATCCACCCCATAACCGGGACAATTGACTCTAAGTATTCTCTGCTTAGGAATCGATCTCATGTTTGAAACGTTGGTCCCCCTGGCTACCAGTGCTCCACTGACAACCATTTTTACTTACCCACAGATTTTTATACCCAGCAATTCCAATCCTTACTTATCTAAGCAAAATTTCTTCAGTCAGCAGGATCTAATCGATACAAAAAATCCGACGCCTCAAAGACGTCGGATTTAGTTTTAACAGATTTTTGAAACTAGTCCATCATTTCCGATTCAAGCGAGAACGATCCCAAGCAGAAAGGCTTGTCCGAACCGTTTACGATGGCATTTTTGCCGCCGTAGTACACGCCTTCACCAGCGCCAACTATGATTCCAAAAGGAATTCCGACCAAGCTAGCCATAGCTTTTGGTGGTAGGTGGTCTTTGCCGCCGATGTTTTCGGCGAAAGAGTCGGTGAATTCCATCGAACGGACGGATGCGCGTCTAGTGATAGCAATTGGAATGCCAACTACCATGCCGGCGCCAATGCCAACTGCTTTGACCGGGAACAAAACAACGTTCATGGTCATATCTTTTAAATCTTCTTCTGCTTGAGCCGGCGCTGGAGCAACCACTGGTAATGTGAGTGCAAGCGCTGCCAAAAATGACAATACGGTTCTTTTCACGAATAATCCTCCCAAAATTAGCTTCTTCGCAATAATGCTGAAACCCCACTAACGTTAATAGTAGCATAATTAGTCTACATAAAAAGGGATAAAATCTTTTAGATAGAAGCTTTGCACTGCTAGAATCACAATGATGCAAAGAGATATACCCGAGCAATGAGCCCAACAATATGAACTCTCCAACTTATCACCGCAAAGGTTTCGGACTCAAAGACCAGGTCGAAGACGAACTGAAAAGTGCGTACGACTCGGGTCTGATAAGTGATTTAAAAACGCAGGGAGGCAAACTAGTCAGTGGAAGATTCACTATTTTGCTTGCTCAAGCTTTTGGATTCTGCTGGGGAGTGGACCGGGCCGTGTCGATGGCTTATGAAACTCGAAAATTTTTCCCTGACAAAAAAATCTGGATTACAAACGAGATCATTCACAATCCGCTAGTTAACTCGCATCTAAAAGAGATGCAAATTGAATTTCTACCAGTTGAAGCTGATGGCAGAAAAAATTTCGAATTGATATCGCCTGGAGAAGTAGTTATCATCCCAGCTTTTGGAGCATCTGTTGGAGAAATTGAAGACTTAAGCAGCAAAGGTTGCGAAATAGTTGATACCACTTGTCCATGGGTATCGCGTGTCTGGGTAAGGATTATGAAATACGCTGATGGAAAATATACAGCTTTAATCCACGGCAAATACAACCACGAAGAAACAATTGCTACCGCTTCTCGTGCAAAAAAATATTTGATTGTGCAAAATCTGGACGAAGCCAAATGGGTCTGTGATTACGTCTTGAATGGTGGCGCCAAAGAAGAATTTTTAGGCAAATTCCAAAATGCTTGTTCGCAAGGTTTTGATCCAGACACCGATTTAATTTCAATTGGCATCGCTAATCAAACTACTATGCTCAAAGGAGAGACTGAAGAAATTGGCAAATTGTTTGAGCGTACCATGTTGAGTAAATATGGTCCCCAAAAATTAGATAGTCATTTTCTTTCACCAGGTGATACCATCTGCGATGCGACGCAAGAAAGGCAAGACGCCATGCTTCAACTGATTGAAGAGAAGCTTGACCTGATGATAATTATAGGTGGATTCAATTCTTCAAACACCGGACACTTGCGCGAAATTGCCGAATCAAAAAACATTCCGGCTTTTCAAATAGACGATCCGTCGTGTCTAATTTCAAAAAACAAAATCAGATATTTAGCTCACCAAAATCAGGTCATAGAAGAAGAGCGTGACTGGCTGCCTCATGGCGAAATAACAATTGGTGTCACTGCAGGCGCTTCCACCCCAAATCAGGTGGTGGAAGAAGTAATTGAAAAATTAAAAGGCTGGAGCTGAGAAGCAGTTCCTATGCGAAGCTTACGCTGTTGCCGCCATTATCAATTGATTGATTAAGAGCAACTCGGGCTTTCTCGACCAATTCTTCAAGAGTGGTTGCACTATCTGGGAAGCACGCAATACCGATGCTACAAGTAACGTGCCAATTTTGACCGATATCTGATACGCGCTCAAGACAAATTTTGGTGCGGATACGCTCAGCCAAAATGGCTGTGCCCTTGGCGTCAGTCTCAGGACAGACCACAAGCAATTCTTCGGCACTGTAGCGTGCAGGAATATCTACGTCGCGAACTTCGTTCATAACGAAATCAGCCACACCTTTAAGAATGGAGTCGGCAGTTTCATAGCCATAGCTTTGTTGAATACCGTAGAGTCCATCAACTAAAAGAACTAAAACAGAGCAATTGCGTTTGTAGCGCTTAGACTTCTTCAATTCGTCTGTGAGCGCGCGTGTAACGGTTGTGTGATTGTAGAGTTGGGTGACACTGTCGAGCAGTGTGATGCGCTCCATCTCTTTTGGATCTTGTTGCGAAAGAGTACTTTGCACATTGGCTAAATAATTGCCTTGCTCCAGCTCTTTCAAACGACTAATAGAGTCAGGTGCCGGAGGTTGATTTATTCTGCCATCCTTTCTCAATTGATTGAGTCGTTGGCGAAACAAACCTTCTCTTGCAAATAAGGGCTCTTGATCACGTACCATTGCTCTTCTCCTGACAACCGGCGCTATATTTTAATTGTATCCAATAAATAAGTTCCACAAAAATTATCTCTTCTTGATATACCCCAGCGCCAGGGGGATTCAATATATTAGAACCCTTTTTATGGGTTTTTGACTGCTAAACTATATCCAATGTAGTTCTAAAGCACAAAGTTTACCCTAGTCAAGCGCCTTTGTCGCAGACGCTGCCCTGAAGAGGTTTTTAATTAATGGTCCTAACGTTTCGTCGGAATGCAGTCCGATTACTCACTTTGCTATCCATTTGTACAAGCATTCCACTTGCATACACTGTAAATGCTGCCTTGGCTGCTCAGCCTCACCAAGCATTACACAACGAGCCCAAGGATCACGCAGAGCATAGAGATCCAGCCGAAAAGAAAGAAGAGTCGGCAATATATGAAAAGCTTGAAAAGGGCGAAATCATTGTCGGTTACAAAACAGTTGGCGAAACCAAATTTGTAACCGGACGCATGATCATTAATCAGCCGCCGGATCGTATCTGGCCCATCATGGTTAATCCCTATGAATTCAAAGGGACCATTTCACCCAGAATGACTGATTTGAGCGTAATGGTCGACCAGCCCACCACATCCACTCTCAAAGTAAATATGGATATTGTGTTTCCCATTCCCCCAATCACTTATATAGTGAAATCGAAGTACGAACAAAGTGCCCTTGGTGGCAAAATCGATTTCTGGAGAATCGGTGGCACGCTGAAAGATTTTCGCGGTCAGTGGATTATGGTCCCGCGCGACCATGGCACAAAAACTGAGCTTGTTTACAGCATGTATTTAGACCCAGGCTTTTACGTTCCTCAGTGGATTGTAAGACAGGGAGTCAAGGCTGAATTGCCAAAAACACTCGAAGCGCTTCGCTCGCGCGTCAAAAGTGTCTGGGAAGAATCGCACAAGCTAGCTCATCCATCCATCATGGCTGCTGCACCACTAAAATCTATTTAGTCGGCCAAACACCATTTGGATCTTGTGCGCTGGTTGAAGAGTTTCATCTTTTAATGGTCTTGATCTTGCTTATAAGGTCGGTCACAACCACGCGAAGATTTCGCACTGAAGGACTATGTCCATTTATCATTATGGTTACACAAAGTTTTTGTCCCGAGTTTGTGGTGAGCAAGCCAGAAATACAGCGCACTGTTTCCATAGTGCCAGTTTTGAATCGATAAGAAGAAGCAGCACCCTTGCCCTGCTCGGCTTTTAGCAGATTGAAAAATGGTCGAGTTTGCGGACTAGAATTCATGTAAGCAAAAATTGTATCTAGAGCGTGGGGCGAAATGCCATTCTTGCGCGACAATCCACAACCATCGAACATCACTACTTCTTGCGCGCCTACTTTTATTTGAGATAACCATCTAAAAACGGCGCTAATGCCCTTTTCTTCAAGCGAGATATTCTGCATATCTGCAATATCCAGATTGCTCTTATCTAGATTCATGTAACCAAGACTGCGCAGAATTTGTTGTGCGTACAAGTTGTCGCTCTCGTGCAGAGTCCACTGTAAAATTTGAGACAATGGCCTTGATTCATGCTCGCTAAGAACAGCTGTATCAGGGAGTTTGGTGCTCAGACCAAGATTTTTATTCTGTAAAAGAAACCCTTTATCTTTGAGATAATTTTCTACCAGACAGTAAGCAAACTCATTTGGGTTCGATACTATAAATGGTGCAAGTTTATTTTGCATGGCCGAAATAAAGCGAGCTTCTACCGCTCCAGATGAGGCATTGCGCTCTACAAAAATCCAGCTTGGTCCATCTTTTGCAGAAAGCGCCTTGTCAAACAAACTGCCCGAATTAGTATGTCCCTCCACTTGATTCCAAAGCTTTGGCAGAGTATTTAAGGCAACGCAGTTGCGATCGAGAACCAGACTTGAAGAGACTGGCATCCAGTTACGACCAAAATCTTCAACCAGCCAGACGCTTGAAAAACCAGTTTTGCATCCGCTCAAAATTACGCGGCCATTGATTTGTTTCGCTTGCACTTCTTGCAATGCTTTATCAAGAAGCGCATATAAATCGCCTCGGCTAAAGCTTGGATCTTCGCTTGATGCGATGATCAAATCGCCTTCAAGTGTTCCGTTTACAATTTTGCCATTGGTCAAAATTTTGGTTTTATAAGTAAAATCAGGTCCCAACAGGTCAAACGCACAAGCACAAGTAAGCGCCTTTATCGAAGATGCTGGCACAAAGCGACGTTTACCGTTGATTTCACCAAGTACGCGCTTTGTATCTGCGTCCAAAACTTCAACTGCTACGCTTGAATTGCTTAAGGTAGGTGAAAGTAACCAGGCATTTAAAATGCGTTGGACATTTGACCCGCTTGAAACCAAAGCTATTGCCGCGTCTGGCTTGGGATTTGACGCCTGAGTAGTTTTTGCTTTGCTTTTGACAGACTGCTCTGGCTTTGCAGATTTTGTTGTCTTAGCAAGCGCACTACCAGTGGTGATTAAAGATAGAATTACACTAAGTGCGACTATATAGTTTTTCATGCTGGTCCAAAATGATTTTAGGCAACCTAACCGGTTTTGCGCTTTCTTGACTGACAAATACACCTACGTGTTCTGCTTGTGTACAAATTTGTCCATCGACTTCTATTTGACCGCTAAAAGTCATGCTGGCAGAACCCATACGCGAAATCCACATAGTGCCAATAGGCTTGCTAAATAACTTGATTGGTCTTTTGTAATCAATTTTGGTCGAAGCAAGCACAGGATATATTTTGCCTTCGTCCATAATTTGCTCAAGCGGAAAATATTTGTCAAAGACCATTAAGCGCATGTCTTCTAGCCAACGCAAATAAACAATGTTGGAGACATGACCGGCAAAATCGATGTCATAAGTGCCAATATAAATTTCTCTTGTGATCTCAAATATTCGCATCAGTTAAGTCAAAGCCATTTCTTCACTTTTAGTATGTTCATCATGATATCTTAATGCTGGTTGAAATCACTTTTTTGAGACAGGGAACTGGAGAAAATGTCAGAAAAAAAATTGAAAGAAGCTCTTGCAGGCAAGAAAATAGCTTGTCCCGATTGTAAAATGCCCATTACCAAGTATGAGAAATTCATTGAAACCTGCGATTCTGTCTGGGATGGCGCCGGTGACTCTAACCGGACCTTGGAATCAGCCGGTTCTAAAGTGACCCTAATCTGCGCAAACGGCGGATGTGCCTGGAAAGATCGCACAGAATACTGGGAAGACATGATTGACGAATAAACCAAAAATTCAAATGATTCAAATTGCCGACTCCACATTTATTGCACATGATTCACTCGCTTTGATACCACTTGGCGGACAGAGCGAAATGGGTCTGATGTTGTGGGTTATGGTGTATGAAGGCGAAATTATTCTAGTCGATGCTGGCGCTGCATATCCCAACCAGGATTTACCTGGTGTCGACTTACTTTTGCCCAATACCAATTTTTTGGAAGCCAATCAAAATCGTATTCGTGCACTTGTTCTAACTAATGGTCACGAAGAGCATTGTGGGGCAGTTACTTATCTTCTGCGCCACTTGAAAATTCCTAAAATTATGGCACCAAAATTTGTCTGCCAGTTGTTGAGTCAGTCTATTGTTGGAAGCGGAAACATTGAGCTTAGTAAACAGACTAAACACGATACTATCGACAATTTACTCGACACAGTGGAAGTTGCAACCACTTATGAAGTCGGTCCGTTTGAATTGGAATGGATACCGGTAAACAATGCAATTGCCGACGCCTGCGCTTTAAGCATACATACCAAAGAAGGTACGGTTATTTATACTTCTAGCTTCAAGCTAGACCAAACGCCGGTTGATGGTCGCGTATTTGACATAAAACGTTTTTCTCAAATTGGTGACAAAGGCGTTCTGGCTTTAATTAGCGACTCAGCTGGAGTGGAAAATATAGGCTACACACCTTCTGAAAAAACGGTCAAGGAGCGCCTGCAAAGAGAAATTGAAGACGCAAAAGGTCGTGTGTTTGTTGTTTTTCCAGGCACTAACACTCATCGCCTGCAAATATTATTCGACATCGCAAAAGCGACCGACAAAAAAATGCATCTGCTTGGTGCCTCGCTTTTAAAAACGGCTCTGGCTGCGGTTGTTACCGGACATTTAAATTACGACAGATCAGTTGAAGCCAGTCTGGAAGAATTAAGTTCGATGCCAGATCACAAGCAAATTATTATAGCAAGCGGCATAGAAGATGACCCCATGCACGTTTTGCACACACTTGCTTACGGCACAAGACCTGGTATTAATATCAAAAAAGGTGACACCATAATATATAGCGCTAATGTCATACCAGGCAAATTGCGCCATTTCGCCTCAATCTTAGACCAGCTTTTAAGCATTGGAGTTAAGTGTGTTCATTCAGAGAATGGCAGCGTGCATGTTAGTAAACATGCCAGTGCAGAAGAACTAAAATTAGTGCTTTCTCTTATTAAGCCTAAATACTTTCTTCCCGCCATCGGAGAAGGGCGCCACATCATGCATCACGCTCAATTAGCCATAGACTGGGGAATGGATCACGAAGATGTTTTTCCTATCGGCAACGGCGACGTATTGCAAATCAAGATGCAACAACCAAGTTTGATTGGCAGTGTGGATGCAGGCTCTGTGCTGTATAACTGGCAACAAGGCGAGCGAGTAACAACGTCTTCTGTGCGCGAGCGTAAAAATCTTAGTTATGACGGAGCGATGGTGGTATCACTCGTTCTTGATAATACTTTTCAGCTAGTACAAAAACCTAGCATCCAGTGCCGAGCTTCGGGCTTCTTAAAATCAAACGACTGGCACGCGATGCAGAACGATTTAAACGAAGTGATTGTAAAAGCACTTGAAGCCGCATTCAATACTCAGAAAAAATCTACAGAAATCAATACCACCACAATTAAAACAGCCGTGCGCGAAGCAGTTGTGCGTCTCATTAAACAGCGTCTGCAAACCAAACCGTTTATTCAGGTTATGGTGCACCAGTTGAGCGAAGCTAAAACCAAACAGCTTACCAACCGCCCTCTATAGAGATAGCGTTACTTTCGGTAAGTCTAATTTCGGTAGTCTTATTTGCTTCAATAGTGACAGGTTGATACCAGTGAAAAGTAAGTCCTGGCAATTTGTGCTCGACTTGTATCCACCACTTTCCGCCTGGCACTTTCTGAGCATAAGTCATAAAAGATTTAGCTGAACCAGCCACACGTCTAAGCTGAATGGGGTTCAAGTTTTTTTGAACAGCGTCGTTCTTGATAGATTTTTCGTTCTCGACAAAAAAGTCTTCAACCTGTCTAAATGCAGCTACGCGAGAAGCTTCAAATGCATTGACTCTCTCGCACTCTTCTTTGACTGGCTTAAAAGCTTCACGTGTAAATGCGTTCATGCCTACCATCGAGCGTGGCTCACTAAGCCTTGCATTCTTTAATGCACGGTGATAAGCAAACTGCCAACGCCATCCACCTTGCGGATAAGGGTCTGAGGCTGAGGTCCTGCTTGCATATCCTTCATTTTCGATTTTCATTTTCAAGCTCTCTTCATCAGTTGAAAGAGGAGCCGGATTATATCTGACTTTTGGAGGTCTAGGCGGAAAGGGATAGATTGAAGCTGAACCAACAAAATTGTTCACGATACTTGGGGCTAATTGCGAAACGTGGATATTGACCTTCACATAGCCCAAACCAAGCTTGTGTTGCTCAACCACTTTGTGATGAGGGTCAGAAGTTATCTCGTCCTCATCTTCGTACATGGTGACAGGCTTGTCTTTGGCACTGGTATTATCGGCAGTGCTCATGGCAGGAAGACTGCACAAGCTCAGCGCCAGAAATAAAGTCAGAAAAAATCTAGACATTAATCGAGAGCCTTGTAGTCTTGAGGCAAGCCGAAATTATAGATTTGGTCGAACTTTTCTTTCAAACCATCTTCTCCGCGGCGCGGCTTGGAACCTCCATGAAGCTCAATTAGGCGATACATGCTTATGTTTTTGAACTCTTCAAATGTATGCTCGGTTTCTTTATCACGCTCAGATTCCATGACACCTAAAACATCGTGGCTTGGCAGACGCATGAATGCCTCGACGCATTTGGGGTCGAAATGTCCTTCCCTGCCCGATTCTAGAATCTCGTAAACTTTTTGAATGTCCATGCGATTGCGATAATGACGCTTTGAAGTAAGTGCATCAAACACATCAGACACTGCGATAATTTTGGACAAGAACGGAATTTCACTTCCTTTCAATCCGCGATAATATCCGGTTCCATCCACTTTTTCATGATGGCACGAAGCGATAAATGGCACGTCTTTTAAACGATTAGTGAAAGGCAAATTAGACAATAGTTCAAAAGTAAAGCGAGCGTGCTTTTGCACCCAGGCATATTCTTCGGGAGTCAAGCGACCGTCTTTCCACAAAACAGACTCAGGAACCCCAATTTTGCCATAATCGTGCATCATTGCCGAATAGCGCAACACATCAGAGTCGCTGCGCGCTAACTTAAGTGAATCACCAATTAACTGACTGTATTTAGTCACACGAATTGAGTGACCGGCAGTGAGCGGGTCGCGTTTATCAATTGTCTGAGCCAGTACTTCAAGTGTTCTGTCGACGAATGTTTCAATTTCCTGATATGCCTGAGCTTGTTCAATCAAACCAGATGCAACTGCAGCAAGACCTGCCATCCAATCTTCATCTTCACCACTGAAGGGACCAGTGATTTTGTTCAGAACCTGAAAGACACCAATGATGGTGCCAGATCTATTTTTCATCGGCACGCAAAGAACGCTTCTTGTGCGATAACCAGTCAACTTGTCAAACGCAGGGTCAAAACGCTTGTCTTCATAGGCATCGGGGATATTAATAACTTGAGCGGAGCGAACACAGTTGGCAACCAGACTGGTTCCAGATATCGGAATACGAATGGTGTTATAACCAACCAACCCCTGAGCCACCTGGGTCCAGAGCTCACCTTTGTCACCATCGACTACAAATACAGAACATCTATCGGCTCTGAGCATCGATTGTGTTTCGCGCGCCACTGTCTCTAAAAGAGATGTGAGTCTGCGCTCGGTGGCCATTGCCTTTACAACTCGGTATAAGCCAGAAAGCGGTCTTAGTCTATCCAGTTCTTCCTGCATACGAAAAGACTTCATTTCGCGCTCAATCAAATTAACTTCGCGCTTGTTAAGCTCGTCTTCACGAGCAGAAAGAGTAGACTCTTTAGCCTTTTTGTTGACTGTAGATTCGCCATTCTTCGGTGCTTGCACTTTGGAGCGAACAGTTTTTTCTTCTTTGTCGCCTTTGAGATAACGAGTCGGGGTGACTTGCTTGCTCTCACTTTTACTAGGTGAGGTAGCCTTCTTCTTGGTATTGCCTGTTTTGGCCATTATGGGCTCCGTTTGCTCGGTCTGGTCAACTGGTTACTACATGATCTCAAAAATTGCTCATATAAGCCACTAGCTGCATTAAATGATCATCTTAAAGCCGATTAAGCTAGAATGCCAGCCATGTCTGACCCCTCTTTCACTCTTCTTGATGCAAAAGGCGTACTCGTGGCTCTTTGCCTCTTGTTAGCCACAATGACACCTCTTGGTTATTGGCTAGCAATATTCCTGCAGGCAGAAAAGTTTAATCAACTAAGTCCCACTCAAAAGTTCTTCCAGGCAACGATGCTTGCTTGTGCATTTGCTCCAATTTTGTTTTTCTTGCTTTGGCGACTAAATTTCTATGCTTTAATCTGCATGATCATAATTTCGACAATTTCTTTCATTTTCAAAATGAAAGTTTTGGTCAGTCCAAATCCCAATATAGATTTAGATTCTTCAATAAAGAGCGATAAATATTTGCGCATCGCCCTTTTAGTCTGGTCGCTCATTGCATTGTTTGTGATCATCGATTTTTCATGGGGCAAAAATTTGTACATGTCTGTCGTATGCTTCGACTACGAAAAACATGCTGCCATAGCCAATAGCCTCATGCAGAATGGCGTTCCACCCACAAATCCAATGTTAAATCCTGGATATTCAGTTGGACTTTATTATTACTATTTCTGGTTTACTATTCCCGCCTTAATAGCCAAATGCTCATTCCATCAGGCTTCTGCCTACACAAGCACTATAGCCAGTACCATGTGGACAGGCATGGCTTTTATTGGTCTAATTCATAATCTACAAAAGTTTTTTTATCCAGACCAAGAAAAAACGCTCAAAACAAGCCTACTCCTGCTCTTTGTCAGTGGTCTTGATATTTTACTTGTCGCTCCCATTAATTATTTTGGTCAACTTACAAATAAACCGCAAGCATTAGATTCAGTCGAATGGTGGAGTCTAGATCAAGTTTCTGCCTGGCTCGAAATGCTTGTTTGGGTGCCGCATCACATAACTGGATGCATCGCTGTTTTTAGCGGAATATTTTTGTTTTTATCTTGTAAAAAGAATAAATGGAAGAACACAATAGCTTCGGCAATTTGTTTTGCCTCTGCCTTCGGCTCCTCTGTTTATCTTGCTCTGGTAGGCATTTCAAGTCTTTGCGTTTATGTGCTTATTTGTTTTTTGAAAGAAAAAACAAATTCAAGCTTGTCTAATATTTTTAAATTACTAGCAGCACTTGCAGTGGCATTCGTACTTGTGCTGCCCTTCTACAGCGACTTGCACAGTATCAATGCCAACAATGAGTCTAAAATAAAATTGGCGGTGAGAAGTTCTGGTCTCATCCGTTGTTTAATAGAGCCAGAGCATCGAAATTTTACTCATATCATAAAAGACCAAATAGGTCTTGCTCAGCCAGATACAAGCAACTGGGCTGAAAACTTATTTTTGCTTTTGATCAATTATCCTTTCGAATTAGGTTTTTATTTTCTAGCAGCTTTGCTTTACTGGCACAATAGACCAATACAAAAAGAAGACTGGCTAGCATTGTCCATTTTTGCAACCAGTCTTTTAATAGCGACCTTTTTACGCTCGACCATTCACAATAACGATCTTGGCTGGAGAGGTCTGATTCCAGCCCAGCTAATCTTGCTTTTGTGGTCGGCTCAGTATTTAAGTACTTACAAGATCAACTTTAAAAAAACAACTTGTATAGCATTGCAGGCTCTGCTCATTATTGGGGCAGCAACAACTTTCTATGACATTTATCTTTTACGTTTTAGCCAATTGAATCCAAATAGAGAACTACAAGAATGTGACCCCAAAATGAATTATGCAGTTAGACTTGCTTATCAAAATCTATTGAATAAATATCCACCCAATAGCATTATTCAAGCCAATCCCAACCATGCTCGCGACCCCTTTATGGGATTGTACAGTGAAAGACCCACACTTGTAAGCGACAATGAATATGGTCCGTTATTTGGAATTGACTATGGCAAATTTACCAAAGTCAAAGATAGCGTTACACCTCTGTTCAACGGCAATTTAACCTACCAAGTCGTAAAAGATTTTTGTCAGAAACAAAAAATTGCAGCACTTGTAGTGAAATGGAACGACCCTGTTTTTAATAATAAGTCGAGCTGGATTAATGACGCCAAGCCTGTTTATCAAAACGATTTCGTCAAAGTTTTTGATTTTGCAAACTAAACTTATCTATTGAATTTGATTGCTTCAGCCGAACCATCAAACGAGTTAGATACTCGCGAACCACACACTCTGGCGTTTTTCAAAAGCCAATCTTTCAACTTCATTTGCATTTTAATTTGTTGCACAGTATAAGGGTCTTTAGCCTGATCTGCGGATTGTTTTAACCCAATAAACCAGACTACTTTTCCTTGGTTTAAGTAAGAAGAAAGCGATGCGATAATTGAATCAGCATTCTGGGCACTGGACAAACCTTGCATCTGATTTTGCCAATCTACAACTTTGAATGGCGTCTTAAAAGGAACTGCAATAATTTGATTGACAGGAATTTTGCGAGTAACTTCTGGCACAAACGAATTGTAGGCAACCAATACTATGTGTGTCGATTGAATATCTTTTGTTTTTTGCATTGAAGCAAGAAGCGCTCCCACAGAGGCTTCAGGCATAGCGTGCATGATTTTTAGTTGATTGAACCACACAACTAAAAACAAACAAAGTGGTATCAAAGCAAAAAGAAAATCATTTCGTATGAATGAAAACATTTTGTCAAACCAGTCAGCTATTAAAGCATATGACAGAACGCTCAAAGCAAGAATGTAGCGCTCTTTATAAGGAATGTCGTTCATGGCCAAAATAATAGTCATTATTGATACAAGTAATGCCATCAAGGCTACCTGGGCCACAAAACCTTTGTTATCTTTGAGATGAAAAATAATAGAGCCATAAAACAACATGACAGTTACGACCATTACAGCATAGAACGGCACCAATACTGAAGTTTGACCGACAGTATAAGAAAGCAAATTCAATGGAGCAATAGCTAAAAATTCATACCACAATTTAGGGTGATACCATGGGTGGAGGTCTTTATTCAGTTGACCAAACACCACAAATAACCAGGGCAAAAATAATACTGCACTTATAGATGCGCTTAAAAACCAGGTTTTGACATTTTCAAATGTCCATTTGCCTCTGGCAAATTGAACTAAAACCACAAAAGCTTGAGCGAAACTAAATAGTATTCCCCATAAATGACTGTATGCATTCCAGACTGTAAATACCACGTATTCAGTGGCTTTAAATGCAGTTTTACGAGAAATTTTGCCATTTTCACTACTTGTCTCGCTTGTATTTTCTCTAGAGTCATCTTTGAATAAATCAAAAAAGGCCCAGGTGGAAAGCAGACTGAAAATACAGGTCAAAGAGTAAGGTCTTACCATATTTCCAAATCGAATTAAAATGGGACTGAACAAGCACAGAATGCAGGCAGTGACTGCAATGCGTCTTGCTCCAAAAATAGACAATGTCACCAGATACGCTACCGGCGGAATCAAGCTCGACAAAACAATTCCAAATAATTTTATAGCCTGATCTGATGTACCAAAAAATCCTATCCACCCACGCAATAAGCAGTAAAGCAGTGGCGGAGTACCTTCGTTCAATATCATCTTGAGCATTTCATCAAAAGACGAACTCAAAGCAATATTGGCAGTGAAACTCTCATCGGTAGAAAGAGCAAAAGACGGTGATAAAACTATGCGAATAGAAAAGGCAATGCCAAAGAGCAGAAAGGCTACTAGAAAATCAGGTTTCTGAACGTTGTCGACAAAACTCGCCTTATTCATTCGCCGGTGCTGAATAAGGATAAGGATTGAATCTTCTCCAAATTAGTACCCATGCTCGCCCTATCACTCGTTTTTCATCGAGGAAGCCCCAGACGTGTCCGTCTTCGCTGTTATTTCTATTGTCACCCATCATAAATAGATGACCAGCAGGCACGATAATTGGATCAGCCGCTTTGTCTTTGTAAGGCTGAATCTGTTCTCGCGATGTGTTGCTTCCACCTATGTCTCCAAGAGTATTGAGACTGTAATCAGGCGCTTCCTTTATATAAGGTTCTTCAATCAGGACATTATTGACATAAACACCCTGACCACTAACCACGCGAATGTGTTCGCCTGGCAAGCCGATAACACGTTTGATGAATGCAGGCTCGTTAGGCAAAAATGGCAAACCGGTCAAACGACCAAGAATGGTGAGTGGGTCGTTGCTCAGATCGTGACCACCCATTTCAATGGGCGGCGGATAGAAAACAAGAATGTCTCCACGCTTAATAGGTTGTCCCAAATGCTTAGTGATTTTCTCTACAATCAAACGGTCGTTTATTTGCAGAGTGGGCTCCATAGAAGCAGACGGTATATATCGCGCCTCGCCAACAGCCCAGCGAATTACTATTAATAGAAAAAGAGTAACGACAACAAGCTCGACGATTTCTCTCACTATGCCTTTGGCTATAGAAAGCTTGGTCGGTTTCTCTTCTTGCATCTTAGGTTGCTTCGGGGTTTCCACTTCAGGCGGCTTGGACGAAGTGCCAGGTTCCATAACGAAACGTCTCCATCTATTACTTGCTTAGAGCTTCTACTTTCTGTTTTTTATTGTCTTTTGCCAGACTCAAACATTCTTTGAAAGCAGAAATATATTTTTCCAATTGCTCCGGCGTGTTCATTTCAGTCACAGCAACCAGTATGCCATCTTTTATGTTTGGATACATGCTTGCTACGTTAATGCCAGCTAGAATTCCGCGATCTTTCATAAGACCAAGGAAAGTCTCGACGTCTGCATTTATTTTGAGAAGGAATTCATTGAAGAATGGTTTATCGAAATAAAGTTGGACACCATCTACTTTTATTAGTTGCTCAGCCAGATAATTCGCTCTCTGCAAGCTGATTTCGGCTACTTGATGCAATCCAGAGCCGCCCATCACCGACAAATACACAAGCATGGCAAGAGCATTGAGTGCCTGGTTGGTGCAAATATTTGATGTGGCTCTTGCTCTTCTGATGTGCTGCTCGCGTGTTTGCAAAGTCAGTGTGAAAGCGCGTTTGCCTTGCGAGTCCTGGGTGATACCACAAAGACGTCCAGGTAATTGACGGATATATTCGTTTTTGCACGCCATATAACCAGCAGACGGTCCGCCGAAACTGAGAAAGTTTCCGCATGGTTGAGCGTCACCAACTACAATATCGGCGCCAAATTCTGAAGGTGGAGTAAGCAAGTTCAAGCTTATTGGCTCGGTAACAACTACAAGTAGAACACCGTCTTTTTTCAGTTTTTCTTGAAGACCACTTAAGTCTTCGACACTGCCGAAGAAATCTGGATATTGAATAATCAAAGCGGCGCAGTCTGGTCCAACACTGCTTCCATCGAGGAACTTCTCTGTTTTGACAAGCTCGATACCGCAAGCTTTTGCGTAAGAATGAGTAACCATGCGATATTCTGGATTGACTGATTCGGCAATCACCAGTTTTTTACGATTGGTCAAACGGCATGCCATGAGGCCAGCTTCGGCACAGGCAGTGGGTCCGTCGTACATCGAAGCATTTGCCACATCCATTCCGGTGAGCAAACAAATTGATGTCTGAAATTCATAGATAGCTTGTAAACTGCCCTGGCTTACTTCGGGTTGATAAGGTGTATAAGCTGTGGCGAATTCAGAGCGTCCGACAAGAGTCATGACCGCTGCAGGTACATAACGATAATAAGAACCTCCACCCATAAAGCACATTTGCTTAGATGCTGGTTTGTTCTTGGAGGCAAGTGCTGCAATGGCTTGCGACAATTCTAACTCTGACAATCCTGAATCTATGTTCAGTCCGTCCAGTCTCAAATCTTTAGGGATGTGATTAATCAGGTCTTCAAAGGATTTGACGCCGATTGCCTCGAGCATGCTTTGGCGGTCTGCTTTAGTGTGTGGCAAATACGGAATTTTGTGCGTATCATTGTGGTCCATTGATTTTTACCTTAAAGATCACTAGTCAAAAGACTACTTATTGTATTAGTTTTGAAAACACATTTAAAGACAGGTAGTCCTTGCATGAAGATTTTAGCCGGTTTAGGCAATCCCGGAGATCAATATTACGAAACGAGACACAATGCCGGTTTTCGCGTGATAGATCTGCTTGCCACTATGGATGGTACTACAGAAAATTTCCAGACCAAGAAGTTCGCTTTTAGTGCGGCTGTGTGTCAGTTCAAAAAGATAAAAATCCAGCAGCACGATGTGCTTCTTTTAAAACCACTTAACTATATGAATCTCTCAGGCGTTGGAGTGAAAGCTGCGCTCAATTGGTTCAAATTAAAAAAGGAAGATCTACTTGTAATACATGATGAAGTCTCGCTTCCGCTTGGCAAAATTCGCATTCAAGAAAAAGCAGGAGCAGGTGGTCAACATGGCGTCGAAAATATAATCGAGCATCTTGGAGACAATCAGTTCGCCCGTTTACGCGTTGGCGTAGGTCCAGACCCAGGTGGCGACAAAAGAGCAGACTTTGTTCTTAGCAAGGTGCCCGAAAAAGATCGGATTCAATATGAAAAGGTTTTGCAAACTTCAGTAGATGCGGCCAAATATTGGCTTGGCAACGGCACCTTAAAATCAGCCAACATATACAACGGTCTCGAGATTATCTCCTGATACATATTTCAAAGTTCAGATTTTGCGATTTTTTATCAAGACAGTTATTGAGAGATTAATAAATAAAGCGATATTTATTTTTCTTTGCCCAATGTCCAAAAATGCAGTTAGGGCTCACGGCATCAGATTTTCTCTAGCATGTCATGTGTTTAATTTTCAGGCGACTGCCATCAATTTGAAAAAATGATGAAAAATGATTGTTACTCACGGGCAACCACCGTTGTCATTGGTCTAGAATTCAAGCAAATTTGGAAACTCCGTGGAGTACTTTAGCGCGTGAGCAATTTGCTTGATAAATTCCTGAGTCGAGAAGAAGGTAGTGCCAGTCGTAACTTCCTGCTATCTGCAGTTTGGTGGTCCTTGTGGGGCATGGGAGCCGGCTTGTTCGCTGCCATGGAGTTCTCCAACCCGGACTTAGTGCACAACATCCCCCAATTCTCGATGCCTCACCTGCGCATGTGGCACGTGAACGCTGTAGCTATCGGATGGCTTTCGATGGGTTATGTCAGCTCCATCTTTTATATGGTGCCGAATCTGTGCAAAACCAAACTTTATTCCGAGCGCCTCGGTAACTTCACCATGTGGGCCTGGAACCTGGTTATGGTTGCCGCCATGGGCACCTTACTAAATGGCAATACAGAGGGGCGCGAATATGCCGAACTTGGTGCCATTCTTGACGTTCTTGTAGTTATCGCCCTTTGCAGTGTCACCTTCAACATAGTTATGACGGTTGCACACCGCAAAGTTCAAAAACTCTATGTGAGCCTTTGGTACTTCCTGGGCTCACTTTTTTGGTTCCCACTGGTTTACATCATCGGTCAACGTACTTTCGTTGCCCTGCCTGGTTTGAACGACGCTATCGTTGGCTGGTTCTATGGACACAACATATTAGGTATGTGGTTCACCACCGTCGGCGTTGGAATGATGTACTACTTAATTCCCCGATTCACCCAAGCGCCTCTTTACAGCCACGGTCTTTCAATGTTGGGTTTCTGGGGTATCGCTCTTTTCTATGCACCAACAGGAACTCACCACATAACCCAGTCTCCTGTACCTGAATGGCTTAAAGCAATTGCGATTATCTCGTCAATTTTCTTGCTCGTTCCAGTACTTACCGTTTTGACCAATTTCTTCATGACTATGAAAGGAAAATGGCAAATGGTGGTCACCGATCTTCCACTTAGATTTGCTGCAACTTCTTGCATCTTCTATCTAATTACTTGTACACAAGGACCTTTCCAAGCAACACGTTGGGTCAACTGGTATCTTCACTTCACTCAATGGGTTGTGGGACACGCTCACCTGGCGCTTCTTGGTACATTTTCATTCATTCTCACTTCTGCAATCTATTACATGTTGCCCCGACTCACCGGTCGCGAGTGGCAAAGTCAGGGACTTATAAGAGCCCACTACTGGCTCAAGTTTCTTGGATTCGGCTTGATGATGACTTCACTCACTATTGCCGGTTTGGTTCAGTCAGCCGGTTGGGCGATGGGTATTCCAGTTGACCAGTGGGTAATTACTTTGGTTCCATACTGGTTCTTACGCTCTATAAGCGGTGTGATGATCGTCACCGGACAATGTCTCTTTGCCTACAACATATATCAAACATTGTTTGGTGCAGCTTCTGCCCCAGAGTCACCTCCAAAAGGTAAATTGAAGGAGGTAGCAGCATAATGAACGGATATGGTTACCGCCTCGGCGCAATTGGTATTGTCACCACCTTCTTTATCATTATCTTTTCGACAGTACTTATGCCAATGGTTATTTTCAAACCGAAAACGACCACATCAGCCAATGACTACACCGTAGAAAACAAAACTGGTGATCCAATACGTGGCAGACGCATCTATATAAGAGAAGGTTGCTTCTATTGCCACACTCAATTTACTCGTTTGCAAGATCGTGAATACGGACCTCTGGTCAAAGCCGGTGACTTCAACTATGAAACACCACACCAGTTGGGTACAGAGCGTACTGGTCCAGACTTGACCAACGAAGGCAACAAATATTCAGCCGAATGGCAGAAAGCTCACTTGATTCAACCACGTGCATTGAAGCCTGGTTCAATCATGCCTAGCTTCAGCTATTTGAGCGAGCATGACATGAATGACCTGGTCGTTTATCTCCAAACTCTGGGTAACAAGCGCGAAGTGAAAGCATATGTGCAGCCACCAGACGAATATTTGCCAACCACCTTGACCGGTCAGGAATTGCTCAAAAACAAACACGTCAACACCTCAGGTGATGCCGAAGCAAACGCCGGACGCGGGATCTATACACAGGACTGTGCAGGTTGTCACGGTTTGGACGGACGCGGAAACGGACCCAATTCCATTTCGCTGACCAAAAAACCATCTAACTTCACAAGACCTTTCTTCAAGCAATACTCTGATGAAATGTGGTTCTACCGCATCTCTGAAGGTGTTGTCGGTACAAGAATGCCTCGATGGAACCTCACATTGTCTGAAGAACAACGCTGGTACCTCGTTGCATACTTGAAGACCTTGCAAAAAGACGTTGAAGAAACTGTCGACGACTTGAGCCAGGTCAACAAGCCCGAACAAATCAAACTGCCTAAGCTGAGCAATCAGCAGTATGAACCCCATCACGGCGGCCACTAAGGAGATTCAGCATGTGTCCGAATTGCATCTTGAATCAAGCAAATCCGGAATCTGGAATTTGGATTGCCTTTGGTATCTGCGGAATATTTTTCGTGATGGCCGTAGTTGCTATTTTGTGGGCATTCAAAAACGGTGACTTCGAAGATCCAGAAGGTTCTAAATTCGAAATGCTGGACGACGATGAAGACGGCGAAATGGCACGCAAAGCCAAAGAAGCAATTAGACGCTTGAGAGAGCGAGAGCAAAAGGGAGAGGCCTAAGTAATGGCAGAAGCAAAGAAAAATCCCGAAGTAAGCGAAGACGATGAGCACTATGAAGAAGTGTCAGAATATCGAATTGGTGAGGGTCCGCCCCCGCCCTTTCTGGTCATCTGCTTCATTTTGATTTTCGTTTATGCAGCAGTTTCCTGGATCCCGTTCTTCAAATATTAGGCAACAAAGCGAGTGATGACCCGAGTGGAAAGAAAATCCAAATTAAGTAAGCAAGCATTACTCATGCTCATACCTCTTATGGTGGGCTTGAGCGCTTGTACCGGTGAAGTCAAAGTTGGCGAACGCTCAGACTCTCTGGCGAATCCCGAAGTGACAAAAGCTGATGGCAGAATTGTCTGGCCCGACTCCAACCCGTCGGCACCAGATGGTAGCGTCTACTACAAACAAATGAATTGCGCCGAATGTCACGGTGCAGATGGTAAAGGCGTAGCTGGCAAAAGCGATCTCGACTTGACCAATGTAGAGATTATGCGCACCCGCAAGCCAGTAAGTCAGTATGCAACTCTTGCATTTGGCGAAGGTACTATTTTCAAAACACCAGTACTTTCAAGTGTTGGCTCAAGTCCCCAGCACGGCTCGCACGAAGATGTGCCTGAGCGCAAATTTACTCACCCTGCCTATTCTGACAAACTTCAAAAACGTCAGCTTTGGGATCTCGTGTTCTACTGCCGTTCTATGGCTGCACCACTATTGAGCGCTAAAGAAGCACAAGACATGAAAGCTGTGTTTGGTGCTAACTGCGCCGTTTGTCACGGTACCAGAGGCGCTGGCGACGGTCCTTTAAACAAAGGCTTAGTGCTACAACCCGCACCAGCGAACTTTAACCAGTTCAACCGTTTTTATGACAGAACAGATGAACAAATCTGGGATCACATCGCAAACGGGATAAAATGGGAAGGGATGCCTAATTTCTTGGGCAAAGAAGACAAGAAAAACAAAGTAAAATTCGACCCGCCCTACATTTGGAAGCTCACACAATATATTCGCAACTTCCATGTACTGAACGATTTCGAGTTGGAGAAAAAAGCCAGCGTTGGTGCTGAAAATGCATCAAACGGCACAAGCACTGGATCTACAAATAGCAGCACTCCAACACCACAAGCTAACACGCCCGCACCGGCTCCGAAAAACTCGGATGCGCCGGGACTAAAAACAAACTGATACCAGGTATAAAACCATGACTGACCAAAATAATAACGATGGAATAAAAAGACGGGTAATTTTAAAAACCGTTGCCGCCATTCCGCTTGCAGCAACCTTCGGATTGCTCTTATCGCCATTTTTGCGTTTCTTGCGTCCAACACTGGGACCGCTAGATGTACTTGGAAAATCTGACCAACCTTTGGCGGAAGAACCAATTCCAACTTTTACCGACGACATGTTCCCAGAGCCATGGACTTGTATCGAGTTCATGTTCAGCCAAAAATATCTTGAATATAACCCAGAGCTCAAAGAAGTCAGAACCATTCCTGGTTTTATCGTTAAACTTCCCTCTGGTGACATTGTGGCTTACAGTCGCATCTGTCCTCACCTTGGTTGCATCTTCAATTTCGTCAAAAATCCAGAAGAGTGCGCCAAAGGTTACAACTACAAACCAGATGGACCAGTTTTCGCATGCCCTTGCCACTTGAGCGTATACGACATTGCCCAGGCTGGAAAAGTAGTTTCAGGGCCTGCTCCTCGTCCGCCAAGAAAATTCGAACTCGAAAAATCAGGCAATACAATCACAGTTAAATCTCTGGAGGCCGGTTCCATTGCATAGTCCAGCAGCAAAAAAAGATGGATTCTGGGGCAGTGTCGCCAAAGTCACTGATTGGCTTAACACGCGCATCAAAAATATCGACATTTTTGATGAGCACTATCAAAACGAAGCCAAAACAAATCCCTTCTATGCCCTTGGTCCTATTTTCTATTTAGTCTGGTTCATCACCATGGCTACAGGACTGATTCTCATCATGTGGTACATCCCGAGTAAGGCGGTCGCTTTTGACTCAATTCTCGATATTCAAACCAAAGTGCCATGGGGCAACTTGATGCGAGGAGTGCATAAATATGGGGCGGACGCGATGATCATCGCTGCCACCATGCGCGTATTTCGCATGTTCTTGAACGCAGACTACAAACCCGGCAAAGAATTGAACATTGCGATCGGGCTTGTGATGCTGCTTTTGTCTATGTATTCTGGTCTTTCTGGTTACTTGCTCATCTGGAACCAACGCGCATTTTGGGCTACAAAAGTGTTCGCCACCTTCCCTACTTACATGGACCAGTTCCCTGTAATGGGAGACTACTACGAGCCTCTAGTCAAATCGCTCCACTTAGGTTGGAACACAGCCGAAGTTCTACTTGGAGCAGGCGGATCTATTACGCAAGAGACAATCACTCGATTCTTCTCATTGCACCTGGCTTTCTCACTGATACCACTTATTCTTGTCGAAATTTATTTCTACAACAATAACTACAAACGCATTCCACTTAACTGGCTCAAACGTATCGTCGTTTCAATGATGCTTGTAATCACAGCCATCGTGCTGCCTGCAGCTCAAGGTCGACGTTCTGACCCAGACGTGACACCACTTCCGATTTTGTCTGACTGGTACTTCCTTGGTTTGTATCAGATGTACAAATATCTAGAACCTGTTGTGGCAACCGAAATCACAATGGTTATTCCAATATCGGTAATTCTTTTGCCTTTCCTGGATACATATATTTCAGGACCTGGTGAAAAAGCACTGATGAAGCGGCCCTTCATTCTTATGATGACCATCATGGGTGGTCTCACCTGGATTATTTTCTCCCTTTTAATTATCGCCAACATCGCAAACATCCACAGCGATCCGCCCTTCTGGCGCGCTTTCATGTACTTGCTCATAGACGTTGGAATCATCTGGCAATTAGTATTGCTCTGGCAACAAAGCGATATGAAAGAAAAAGCCAAAGGTGTCAGCGCCTGTGTGGTGATGGGATTGATTGGTGCTACTCAAGCATTCTGGGGATGGGTCTTCTACTACATGGCAAAAACAGAAATGTTTATGTCACCTCTGAGTCAGGCTGGTACATATCTTTTGTGCCGTCCATTCATGGGTAAAGATGCTCAAGCGACTGAAGACTTGATTCAAGCGCTCGTGCCCAAAGGCGCTCAGATGCCTTACAACACCGACTTTATCGTTGCCGTTCAAACACGCTGGTTGCCTAAAGTTCAAAACGGTGAAGCACTGCTCAATCAATTGAAAGAAATTCAGACTCACAAGTCACCAATCGATTTCATCTATCAATTGATACCAACTTTCAACAATGACCAGCCCATGTATAAAGGCATGATGGATTTCATGATCTCAAATAAATGGGCATGGGATTACGTCACTTTCCAAAACCGCATGACTAAAGGTGTTGAAGCTCACTATCCGCTTCCAGTGCCAGAAGTTGATTGGTGGTGGATGATAGCAGGCGCAATCACAACAGTGGCAGCTATCGTAGTTGGTATTGAGTGTCAGAAAGCTAAAGCTTTGATTCCTGCAAAACCAGTGCCCCAAGCTCCAGCAGCACCGGCTGCAAAACCTGCGGCTCCTGCAACTCCAGTTGCTAAAACCGAAGCAGCTCCTGAAACGCAAGCGACAGAAGCTCCAAAAGTTGATGCACCAAAAGAGGCTCCCAAAGCCGATTCAAGCGAAGAGAAGAAAGACTAAAAATTGTAGTGAACGAAAAAAGCGAAAAGAATCAAGAAGAAGCGAAGGAAGATACAAAGGTCGAGAAAGTGGAAACAGCCTACAAAAAAGTGAAATTTTCGTACAAGCTGGCTAATTTTGTCGCCGCGGTCATCGCTTTGTCGTGGTTCTTTGAAGGATATCGAAAAATTTCCGAATTGCCTTCAGTGCCTCACCTATTGATTTTGGTGGCAGGAATTTTGTTCACCATCTTATTTTTAGGCGTTCATTCTTTTGGATTTACGTCGAAGAAAAATCAAAAGGCACTCTAATGAAGAGAATCGCTTTGTTTGAAAAGATTCTGGCAAAATCAAAAAAGCAAGAAAAATCGCAAAACAACGAGGAATTGCATGGGTAGTATTCGAGCAGTATTAGTCGTCATTTTTGCACTAGGGTGCGTCTATTTCACCATGGCAATGCCCTGGGCTGAGCACAACATGACCGCCACCAAAGAGACCGTGCCTCACACAATCAAATTGCTTTATTTGACCGATCCGACAATCAAACTTTTTGATTTGTATGCCGCTCAAAAAGAAAAGCACGAACAAGAATTGAAAAACAAAAACGCCGAAGGCAATCTTGGCGAATATGTTTACGCTCTCGCCATGGCTGCGGCCATGACACTTGCTGCTCTAGCCATCATGGTTGTTGGCAGTGAAGATGAAGTCGAAAAAACTGTACTTCCATCTAAGAATTAAGGGGACACAGCAGAATGCAAGAAAAGATGGAAAAATCCAACATATTTCACACCCTGTTTCTCGAGCCCGAGAAGCTTATAAACAAAGTTGTCACAAGTAAGTACAACCCACTTTATTATCACGGTGCGCTTCCGCAATTCATCATGTATGTCCTCTTCTTGAGTGGACTACTTTTGTTTGCGTACTACGTTCCCACAGTAGATAACGCCTACTTCTCGAAGAATCTAATTAACGCTTTTACTTCTGTAGATTACATCACTAACACCATTCCTTTTGGTGCAGTTGTGCGCGCCATGCACCGCTACGCAGGAGATGCGATGGTTATCGCCATCTTGCTCCACATGGTGCGTGTATGGTTCACAGACAGATTTCGCCAATACCGCTGGGTACAGTGGTTGTCCGGCGTTGTTCTTTTGCTTATGGTTATGTTCATCGGTCAAACCGGTTACTACCTCATTTGGGATGAACGCTCACTTCTTTTAACTCGTATGACAGTGTCAGCATTTGAAGCTGTGCCAGTTATCGGTGAGCCGCTCAAACACTGGTTCTTGAATGGTCGCAACATCACCAACTTGACCCTTTCTAACTATTTGTTCATCCACATTGGTCTATCTTTTTCACTCTTGTTTGCATTGTGGATTCACTATGTGCGTATGACCCGCCCGGTTATTACACCGCCTCCAGCACTGAACTATTTGCTTGTGGCGCTCATTTTAGTTGCAGTTTATCTCTTCCCGATTACTGAAACCAAAATGGCGGACTTGAATCTTCAACCCACCAATATGGAAATTGACTGGTTCTTCCTCTGGCCTTACTGGGTCCTTTCCTCTGCAGGTGCTGGTGGGTACTGGTTCTGGATCACCGTTTTACTTGCAGTACTATGTTTAATACCACTTCCAATGTTCTACGGTTCCAAAGCCGTTGAAGCCGCAGAAGTTGTAACCAACAAATGTACCGGTTGCAGATTGTGCTCACTCGACTGCCCTTATCAAGCAATCGAAATGGTGCCAGCTCCTGCTGGTTCACGTTTCAAATTGCTTGCCACAGTCAAAGCGTATCGTTGCTCAGGATGTGGAGTCTGCGTTGGTGCCTGCGCATTCGACGCTATCGACTTGCCGGATCTGCCTGACGCCCAGGTCAATCTGAAAATCAAAGAGTTGCTTGAAGCTAAATAACAAAGTAGGAATTCAAAAATGGCCGAAGAGAGAACAGTAATAACCCTCATCTGCGAGCGAGCAGCAGACATCAATAACCTTATCAATGATAAGGACGAAGTGACCGATGCTCCTGGCGTCAAAGTTTTGAAATTCCCCTGCAGCGGGATGATTCAACCTTTGATGGTAGAACAAGCAATGAAAGCCGGCGCAGCTGGTGTCATCGTTTGTGGCTGCCAGATTGGCGATTGCTATTATCGCGAAGGCAACAAAATGATTCGTGAGCGTTTGCTTGGCGAACGTCCACCTGGTTTAAAAAAGACTGTAGACAGAAAACGCGTTCTTGCCCTCTGGCTTTCAAAGCCACAAAAAGACCGCTTCTTGTCTGAAGCCAAAGAGTTTCTCTCTGTCGTCCGCCGTCTCGACATCGAAGAAAGCAAAAAAGGATAGAAAGTCATGGCAGCTCCTACAAAAGACAAAGAACCAAAATTGACCGAAGTGCAGATCATCAACCGATGGGTCTGGTTTTTCCTTTTCTATTTTGCCTGCATCATCATGATTGCAAGTTTCGGTCTTGTAGCCGAATTTTAGTCTCGGTCGTTTAACTCGTGAAAATTGTCGATTTAACTCGCCCTCTTGAAGTTGTAGAGGACAAATCGTTCCCTGCCATCGTACAGCCTCTCCTGCGCATTCTGGCTCCCGATATAAAATTCGTAGACAATCAAGCAGGCGCTGAATTGATGATGGGAATCTTTGGCTGTAAAAAAGAAGACTTACCAGATGGCGAGGGCTGGGCAGAAGAAGTTATTACTATGTCCAGTCATCTTGGCACCCACTTGGATGCACCGATTCACTATGGAAGCAAAACAGGCGACGCTAAAGCTAAAACCATAGACCAAATTGATTTAGACAAACTAGTTACTAACGCATGTGTTTTGAACTTTTCAAAAAAACGCGCTACGTCCCAACCTATCTCGGTAGAAGATTTAAAAGAGGCACTAGACAAAATAGATTATGAAATCCAGCCTGGCGACGCAGTCTTGATTCGCACAGACCACGACAAATATCCCCTTGCAAATACAATGAAATATAACTACCCCGGTTTAATCAGAGAGTCAGCCACCTGGCTTGCCGATCAAGGCGCATTAATTGGTGGCACAGACGCTGTAGGCTGGGACCGACCATTTCCCGCTATGATTCTCGATTACAAGAAAACAGGCGACAAAAAATATATTTGGGACGCTCACTTTGCTCATCGTGATAAAGAATTCTATGTGGTACAACAACTTGCTAATTTACATTTGTTGCCATCATCAGGGTTTAAAATAGGCATCTTTCCACTCAAACTAGTTGGCACAAGCGCCGCTCCAGCACGCGTTGTTGCCTTTCTAGAACAATGAGGAAAAAGTTAAACGAGCTTTTTGCCCGCCAACCGCTTTTCATAAAAATTGTCGTCATAATTTTATTTGTTTTGCTTTTGTGCGTTTTGGTTTTTGTATCTTGCACCACTGCATTCGTGGGCAAATACTATCTCTCAAACTCAATGCACAAGCGCACCTTCACCGGTTCAATTGAAAAACCCACGCATCAAAATAAAACATTGAATTATGACTATCCATTTCAAAATGAAGATTTCTTCGTTCGCCAACCAGAACACTTCGACAATAAAAAGACTTACGGACTTATCGTTTATGTAAATGCGCTTCCGTATCTGGGACTACTTCCAGAGGGATGGGGACCGGTTCTCGACCAGAAAGATTTGCTTTTAATTTCGCCGTTCAAAGCCGGAAATAATCGCGAACCCTTAGAGCGCAGAATACTTGCTGTAATTGCAGCACAATTAATGAAGCGCGATTATCAGATTGACCCAAATAGAATTTATATTGCCGGGCAATCTGGTGGAGCTAGAATCGCCTCGGAAGTAGCTTTCATTCACTCCGACTTATTTAAGGGAACTATCCAGAGTTGCGGCTCGGACTATTTCAGACCAATCAAATTCGAACCGGGACGAGGGTTTGATCAATTAGGAAAACCATACTTGCATGATTTTGGCGCTACCAAAGACGAAATTGAATCAGCTCTAAAATCTGTCAAGTTCAATATAATAACTGGTCCCGAAGACTTCAGACATTCAGACCTGACCTCAATTTTCGAGCAAGGCTTCAAAATCGATTCAAAACTTGCTCGTTTTTACGATATCAAAGAAATGAGTCACGAAAACGTTTCGCCAAAACATCTAGTTGAGGTCATAGATTATCTAGATGGAAAAACTAATTAGTCTATTCGTTTTTGTAAGCGGCGCTATCGCCATGATAAATCCGCTATTCGCGCGGGTCTCAGAGCATCCAAAACTTTTTACCGTACTTGTGCCATTTTCTGTTTATCACTGGAGCAGATCGATAACAGCACTGGTCGGTTTTTGTTTGATCTATTTATCTTTCAATTTGTGGAAGAAAAAACATGATGCCTGGCTTGGCTCCATTACTCTCATTATCATCTCGCTCGCCTTCATCTTATCGAGATATGGGCTTGAACATATTCGATTAGTCCACGATCAAAGTTTGAGCGGCAGTCTCTTTCTTTTGACACTTTTACCTCATATCATAAGTTTGATTCTTCTTTGGATAGCAAGACGCTCATATACAGTCAAAAGTGAGCGTCGCAAACTAGCGGTTGCAATCAAGCGTGCTGCATATCTAGTCTTATTTGCCTTCATATATGGTGCCCTTGGATTCTTTTTGCTTGAAACAAAAGACTTGGGCATGAATTTCGACCTAACTGATGCTATCGTTCGAACCGCTCAGGAAATTACTTTTCAAAGCGCATCACAAGCCGCAACTCCTCATGGCAAGTGGCTTTTAGAATCGCTCGACGCCATTGGTTTTGCTGCCGTTGCCCTTGTATTTTTGAACTTATTCAAGCCTTTAGAATACGAACTAGCCACTTTGCCGCGCGAGCGAGTACAAGCCAAAGAAGCCTTAGATAAATATGGCGACAGCTCTCTTGATTATTTCAAACTCTGGCACGACAAGTCTTATTTCTTTTTAGACACCGATGCATTCATTGCTTACAGGACCGAGCACAACGTAGCAATTGTTCTGGCAGACCCCACAGGACCGGCTGAAAAGCTTGAGCAGTTAACTCGCGATTTTATTAATTACTGTCATAACTGCGGATGGAAAGTTGCTTTTATGCAGACCAGTCCCAAACATTTGAGCATGTATGAAAAACTAGGCTTGAACGCCCTTAAAATAGGCGAAGACGGCGTGGTTAACCTGGACACTTTTATTGCAGACACCGTGCGCAAGAAGACTTTTAAGGGACCTCTGAAGAAACTAGAGAAAGAAGGCTTCGTTCTGGAAAAACTCGTGCCGCCTCATTCAGAGGCAGTCTTGATCGAAGTCCAGGCCGTCTCTAACGAATGGCTCAGTTTGCCTGGTCGCAAAGAACGAACTTTTACTCTAGGCACTTTTGATCGAAACACTCTTCAATCTGACAATCTTTTCGTGTTGAAAAACAGCGAGGGAAAAATAGTTGCTTTTGTCAACCAAATTCGCGACTATTGCCCAGGCGAGGCGACTATAGATATGATGCGTCATCGCACCGAAGTGCCGTCTGGGGCGATGGATTTCTTATTTTGCAAATTACTTTTGATGCTGCACGCCGAAGGATTCAAGTATTTCAGTCTCAGTCTTGCAGCATTATCTGGTGTCGGAGGGGAGCCTGGTGCAAGCATTGAAGAGAAAGCGGTTCACTTAATTTACGAACATCTGAATAGGTTTTTCTCTTACAAAGGTCTACGCGCATACAAAGACAAATTCGACCCAAAATGGCAAGATAGATTCTTGATTCACGAAGGCGGACCTCCAGGACTAATTAAAACTACCCTTGCGCTGGTTGCGGTGATGGAGCATGACTCAAAAGAGACATAAAGCAAAAATGAATTCCATGAGGAAAAATATTTTGTTTTCGCGGAGCGCTTAGCGCTAAGCGCTCCGCGAAAGTTTTTCTAAGGACAAAAGACAACTGGCGACTAAGGCGTCGAATACTTAGATTTTCAACAAAACCTCTCCTGTCACTTTTAAGGCAGCACAAATTAGAAAGCACTATCATAAGCAGAGGTAAAACACAGATAATTTTTTGCGCGGCCAAAAACCTGGCTAGAACTAGAAGAGGGATCGCAATATTGAGAATTCAAAAAATAGCAATTTGTCTTATTGCATTTTTTGCTGCCAATCCACAAGTAGAGGCAGCCCAATCCGACTATGAGCTGGGCGTCGAGCAATACAAGAAAGGTGACTATGCAAATGCTGCATTGAGCTTAGATAAAGCTCTAAAGGCCAATCAAACAGACCCTGCCATTTGGTACTACGACGCTCTTTGCTATCACCAATTAAAAAATTGGGCATTGGCCACAAGCCGCTACAAAACACTGGCAAAATATTATCCAAACACACCAGCCGGTAAACTTGCTATCGCGTTTCTCAAGAAGCACGACCCATCTTTCGTTGAGACCGTTGCTGCAACTCCTGTAACAGCATCAACCCCACTGAAGAAATCTGACAACGCAGCCGCTTCAACTTCTGAAAAGCTCCCAACTGACGAATCTTCGAATGAAGAGGACGAATTAGAAAAAGAACTTGCAAAGCTACCTGACAAAGCTCACTTCTATTTTAAAAAAGGTCCAAGCGGTCACATGGAAGTAGATTTGCTGGTCAATGATCATCCGGTCAAAGCTGAATTCGACACTGGAGCCTCTGCGTTCTTTTACAGCGACTCTCTCTCCGAGTCAGGCGTTGATTTGAACAAATCAAAGCAAGGTCGAATGGCGCGCGGCTGGGCAGGCAAGTCGGTGTTTACCAAGACTATGCCAGCTGAAGTGAAGCTTGGCTCAATGACTAGAAAAATTGATATCACCATCGCAAGCAACTCTGGCGACCTGGGTCACAATTTAATTGGTCAAGATTTCATCAAAGGCTATCAATATGAAATTGACGACAAAGGTGGTCGCGTAGATCTCAAAAAAATCTTGGAGTTAAAAGCTAAAGACGTAAATCCTCTTTACGATATTCCCTTAACTGTAAAAGGAACAAAAGACTATATTCCGATACAAATCAACGGCAAAAAAGTTAACGCATTTATTGATACAGGTTCTTTTGCCACCATACTTAGTGCCGGACAGGCAAAGCTCCTGGGACTAACATTCTCTGGAGAGAGTCAGAAACTGATGGGTGTAGGTGGGTCTGTTACTATGGACAAAGCCTATGTGGACATTCAAATTGGTGGATTGCGACAATCTAACTTTCCAGTGTTGATTGGTGGCTCTGGCGGTTGCGCTATAGGTCAGGATTTGATGAATGGCTGGAGATATAAAGTCGATCGCAAAAATAAATTACTTAGATTCTTTCACTAATCAAATTTAGATCAACAACCTGGGATGGTTCGCTAACAAATGAAACTACCTTTAAATTTTCGAATCGCTCTGACCCTTATTGCCGTAAGTTGCTCAATGCAAGCGGCGCAAGCTGACCCTACCGAGACACAAAAATCACTCGATTCTTTGACAGCGGGAAATATCCGTTATCTATCCGGCAAATCAACTATCCCAAGAGTCGACCCTGAGCGTCGCGAAATAACAGCAACAGAAGGTCAATTTCCAATTGCCACTATTCTAGGTTGCTCAGACGCACGAGTACCCCCAGAAATTATTTTTGACCAGAAGTTTGGCAAGCTCTTTGTCATTCGAGTAGCAGGCAACGTAACAGGCATCTCAGAGATTGCATCTGCCGAATACGGAGTGCACTATTTGAAGACACCACTGGTGGTGGTGCTCGGACATTCTTCTTGCGGTGCGGTCAATGCCGCTGTTGAGAATACACCACTGAAAGGCAAGCTTCCAAAACTTGTTGGAATGATTCAGCCAGCCGTTGATGAGGCGCGTAAGAACCGCTCTAAATCTGATAAGTCGAGTCTAGTTGATGATTGCATCAAACAAAATGTTCGCTACCAGATGAAGAAGTTGCTCGAAGGCAGCGACCTAATTAGCGGTGATGTGAAAACTAATAAGGTGAAAGTAGTCGGAGCAATAAGAGACATCAAAACCGGCAAGGTGCAATGGCTTGACGATAAAGCTGACTAAATTAGAGCCTGCTCAATAGAAACCTTACTGTTGCAATGACTTTGACACGCGATTACAAAAAAACAATTGAGGAAAGAATAGGGCGCGATCCAGATTTCGCAAAAGCATTATTAGAACAAGCCAGCGAATTATTTTTATCTGGAGAGCCAGATATTGCGCGACTAATACTTCGGGATCTTGTGAACTCCACAATGGGATTCGAACACCTCAAGGTGAAAATCAGCACCTCAGTGCAATAAACGAACGAGAATCTCGGAAATTAACATTGAAAATCTGGCATTGAATTCCAGATTTTCAATGTTGACAATCATTAATTTCGCTTCTTCCATTTGTATGTACGAACTTTGGTTTGATTACTGTTCAAGCGCATCTCTCTGTCACGAGTTTCTTTTTGATAGCGCGCCTTATGCTGGTTTTCAAAACGTTGATGCTCACGTTGACGCGCTTTTTCTGCTTTCTTTGCTTGCTTTGCCTGCATCATATGCATGCGCCTCCAGGCTCCTCGCCGTCCTCCACGACGATTGCCAATAACGAGTGTAGCCTCGCTGCTTGCATGAGACTCCGCCTCAGCGGGTGGAATATAGAAATTGAACATTGTGAGGACGCAAATGAATGCAAACAAATGTTTGTGCATGGTTTTCATATTGTCTTTCTCCTCTGGCAGGTATCAGATGGAGGCCATTGCGGCTTCGACGTCACGATGGAGGTATTGTTCCACGGTTCTTCGCTGGAATTTCGCATTTAATGTACTTCTCGGGCGCTTGACATATCATATTGCGGAAAGATTCACGAGGGTCCAGCAATGAAATATTATGCGGTAGGCACCAGAATGAGTTGCCCCTGTAACAAAGTCTGGGAAAGACCTGGTGACGCGCACTCCATGATGAAAGAGTTGAATTTCCAATTCAAAACAATTGGCGAATATCCCGACGAAGAAAAAATGGTGGTCGAGGGTGAAGGCGCCTATTGGGAGTCGAAGACGGGCAGGAAGTAAGACTCTCAATGTGTATTTTCATCTTAGGAATTATTCCATCCGATGCTGATCTGCAAAAAGTAAAAGGCATTTGCGAATCGCAGGGTTTCTGTTTTGATGTCGTAGAAAGCAAATGCTCAACAAAATTAGAGTCAAAAGTTATTGGCAGACTGACGAGAGACAATTGCGACTGCAACACATGGCTTGGATCTGAAGTCGAATATGATGATCCGCCATCTAAAGATCCGCGTCAAAAGTTGATTGATAAATATAGACGCAAAGGCTGGAGCGAACGCAAAATAGAGCGAGCGATTGCTCAAGAAAAGCCCCAATTTATTAAAGACACGTCCAATATGAAGCTAGAAATTCAAAACTGGAATCTATTGTTTGCTAGATTACTTCAGCTCTGTAACTTAAATTACGTTGGTCTGCTGTTGCACATGTACACCAGTTCAATCGAAAAAGAAGTGTTTGATTTCGATACGAAGGAAATTCGACAAAGTCAGTGCGGTGAAAAGGCTTTTTTAAATCTTCGGCGAGATACGTTGTATGTGTTTCGCGCTTAAGAAATTTCAGAGCAAATCGCAAAATTAGCAAGCACTTGCCAGTTTATTGCGTCAATTACTAGTACGCACGGATTAACGCGGCTATCATTTTCTAGATTGCTCCAATTGAGTGCAAATTTGACATTATCTAAAATTTTGTATAAACTAAAAATGAAAGAAATTATTTGGCTAGGAAACAGCTATAAGCGAGTTCTGGATTTTCCTACTGAAGCACGAGAATCTGCTGGTAGAGAACTTCATGAAGTTCAGCATGGCAGAATGCCAACAGATTGGAAGTCTATCGTAGGAATTGGAATAGGCGTTATAGAAATTAGGATACATAAGCCTAACGAACATAGAGTGCTCTATGTGGCGAGATTTGAAAAAGCTATTTACGTCCTCCACGCCTTCCAAAAGCAAACTCAACAAATTACTCAAAAAGATTTAAAAGCAGCAAGGACAGCTTATGCCCAAATCAAAAAAGATGCAAAAGAAAAAAGTAAACGGAGCAACTCACCTCGTAGGCTCCGATAACGTTTTCCGTGATCTTGGCTTTCCTGAAGAGGAGGCCGTAAATATGCTTGCAAGATCTGAAATGATTATCCAGATCAAAAACATTTTGGATGAGCGGAAATTGACTCAAACTGAAGCAGCAAAACTTCTAGGCGTGAGACAACCGAGAGTATCCGCGCTGTACACAGGCAAACTCAATGATTTCACTATCGATATGCTAATGAAGTGGTTAACTAAATTAGGAAAGAGAGTCACCATCAATGTTGAAGACGAAGATGTTGCCTAAGGTTTGATGAGTCTATTTAGCCGCGCAGAACTCAACCAGAATCTTGTGCATGCGACGCACGCCATTCTCCAAAGATTTAATCGGTAGTCTCTCGTCTTTGCCGTGCATGGTGGCAAGGTGGAGTTTGTCTACTTCGATTGGCTGGAAGCCATAAGCTGTCATGCCTAGTTCGCGCATCCAGTGCGAATCGGTGAACCAGGGAACGATTACTGGCACTACCGGAATGTTTGGATTCTCTTCTTTGGCGACGGTTTTAATTGCTTCGTACAATTCGGTCTGAAGCTTGCTTGGTTCGTTTGATTGCCAGTCTATTACTTTCACTTCGACTTCCGGATCGTCGACTAATTTGGTGATAAAAGCAACGAACTCGTCTTTTTTAACATCAGGCAACAAGCGACAATCAAGTTGAGCCATGGCTTTGGCTGGAATAACGTTAGTCTTATAACCGGCTTCCATGCGGGTCAACGAGATTGTATTTCGCAGCATCGAGGATTTAAGCAAGTCAGACAAAAGTAAGGGTTCTTTCTGCTTATCGTTCACTGCGTTCTTAATATCTTCGTAAGCTTTTTTTAGTTCGCCATTTTCAGAGACGCTGATCTTGGTGAAGTATTCTTCGACTTCTGGAAGCAATCGAAAGTTCGGACCGGCATTTACAATTCTGTTCAATGCCCGAGCCATGCGGTTAGTCGATGAGTTAATCATCGGCATCGATGCGTGTCCGGCATCACCTTTTGTAGTGAGTTCGAACCAGCAAATGTTTTTCTCGGCGAAGTCCACGCCCCAATATTTGGCGTTACCTTTGTCATCGGCTTCAATTGAAAAGCCTTCGTTTAAAACAAACTCGCAGTCTTTAACAAGTTCGGGACATTTTTCTTTTATTTCACCAGCACCACATTCGCCACCAGCTTCTTCGTCAGGTGTGGCAAGAAATACAACGTCGCGGTCAAGTTTGACGCCGCTTCGCTTCAACATCAAGAAAGCTTCAAGCTCGATTACGCCCATGCCTTTCATGTCGATGGCGCCGCGTCCCCAGATTTCGCCATCATGAATTTCGCCACCAAATGGTGCGTGTTTCCAATCGGCTGCAACTGCTGGAACCACATCGATGTGGTTCATTAAGATTATTCCTTTCTTCTTGCCCGTGCCTTTTAAACGAGAGCAGACAAGAGAGCGATTCTTGCCCAGGTCAACAACTGTGGCTTCCAGTCCTTCTTTGCGAATGATGTCGGCGAGGAAATCAGCGCCCAACTTTTCGTTGCCTGGGGGATTTGTGGTATCAACTTTGAGATAATCGCAAAGAATTTTGGTCGCTTCTTTACCGGCAGCATCATAGTCGACTTTGGCACCACTGTTGGTGCTTGCAGCTTGCAGTGGCAAACTAAAGGTCAATGCCGTGAGAATCGAGAGCGCGACTCTTTTCAACTTCATTTAAATTCCCTCTAAGAAGATATCTTTTACACCTACCAAAGTTACAAGAAAATCGGGATTAGAAACGGCTTTTGTGATAAATTTCACGTTATGCAACGGCCTTACTAGGGTGCAAAAGCACCGGGAGCAAAACAAATGGCAAACCGCAAAATTTCAACAGCAGTTCTTCTTTCAATGGCAGTCTCAGTAGTCATGCCACTCAGCAGCTTTGCTGGCGACGGCATCGTCAAAGACATGGAGCACGGTGTTGAAAAAATCGGCTCCGGCGCCAAAAAAGGAACTGAAGGTCTGGTCCACGGAACAGGCAAAGTTGTCAAAGGAACCGGAAGCGCAATCAAGAAAGTTGGCGAAGGAACTGTAAAAGGCGCTGAAAAAATCGGCGAAGGCACAGTGAAAGGCGTCAAAAAAGTCAGCTCCGAAACCGAAACAGTGGTCAAGAAAGTTGGTCACATGGGCAAAAAGACCAAGACCACCGAAACTACGACCAAAACAACTACAACGACCGAAACCGATGTAAAGAGCGACGACGCAGGCAAATAACAGCCCGTACTGACCGCTTAGACAACTAGGAATCAAATGAAAAATATTCTTTCGTCCGTGATGGCGGCAGCCATCTTGTTTTACGCATCCGGCGCGACTGCGCTTGCTCAAGCAAATGAGTCTTCGCAGCTACCTGGAGGAGTCAAGCTTGTCGCCACGGACGAAAAATATGGAATCAGCGAGTACAAGCTCGCCTCAAACGATTTGCAAATTTTGTTACTGGAGCGTCATTCGCTTCCAGTTCTTTTGTGCAACATGGTTTATCACGTGGGCTCGCGTAACGAAGCTGTTGGCTACACTGGCTCGACGCACTTTTTAGAGCATATGCTTTTTAAAGGCACGCTTGCGCATGACCCACTTCAAAAAACTGGTATCGACGATATTTTGAAAACTGTTGGTGGCGTGAATAATGCCACCACATCGCGTGACCGCACTAATTATTATGAGCTGGTGCCTGCTAATCAATTAGATTTGGCTCTAGACATAGAATCAGACCGCATGCGCAATGCGCTCATTCGCGACCCTGATAGACGCTCCGAAATGACTGTGGTTAGAAACGAACTTGAAATTGGCGACGATAGTCCCGATGAATTGCTCGACAATGGTTTGTACGCAACAGCGTTCAAAGAACATCCTTATCATCACCCTGTAATAGGCTGGCGCTCAGATGTTGAAAACGTGCCTACTGAGCGGCTTCGCAAGTTCTATCAAGATTTTTACTGGCCAAATAACGCCACTCTTATATTAGTTGGTGATTTCAATAAAGATGAAGCGCTCAAAAAAATAGATAAGTATTTTTCTGTCATTCCAAAATCAGAAAAGCCAATCGGCGATATTTATACATTTGAGCCAAAGCAAGAAGGCGAGCGCCGCTTCGTCATTAAACGCGGTGCTGAAACACCACGCATGGTGCTTGGATTTCGCGCACCTCAAGCAGTACACGACGACCAGTTTGCCATTGGCATCATTGAAAGTGTTTTAGGCAATAGTGCCAAACGCTCCAGCCGTCTTTACAAAGCTCTTATAGACACAGGGCTTGCTAACTATGTTGGCGCTTACACAAGTACATACAAAGATCCCGGTTTGTTTGTAGTTAGTGCCCAAGCAAATGTCGGTGCCGATTTAAAAGTACTCGAGTCTGTCATAAATAAAGAACTGGACCGTCTCAAAAAAGAACCGATAACGAAAGAAGAACTAGACCGCGCCAAAAAATCCATTGTAAATGGAATCCTTACCGGTATGGACGATCCGATGAGTCTTTGCTTCCAGTTTACCGAAGCGGTAGGTTTTGGGAGCTGGAAATTCTGGGTGGATTATCCTAAGAACATCGAAAAGGTTACTGTTGAAGAAGTCCAAAAAGCAGCTCAAAAATATTTTGTCCAGGACTCAAGCACAGTTGGATACTACTATCCTAAACCCGAAACTAAAGAAGCCGTAGAAAAGGCGCCTGAGCCAGTTGCGTCGGTCGAAACTCCAAGCAAACCAGAAGTAAAAACAGGCACCATATCTGGTGTGGATAACACCAATGTTCCTAAACCTGCATTAGAGCCATCGCAAATAAATATTGGCAAACGAACGATCAAGTTTAAACTGGACAACGGACTGAGCGTTTTAGTATTGCCACTAGAAGGTGCTAAAACAGTTGCAATATCGGGCAAAATAGCAGCTGGTAATCAGTTTGCAACAGATGAAAAACGTCAGGTTCCAGCCTTCTTGGCAGATATTTTGACCGCCGGCACAAAGAATAGATCAAAAGAAGAAATTGCTACAAGCATGGAAGAGATTGGCGTCAATCTCGATTTTTCGGCATCTACTTTCTTTGATGAATTCGACGTTCAGGTAGTCGCATCCAATCTAGATAAATTTATCGATGTGTTGGCAGACGTTATCGAAAACCCGACTGTACCAAAGTCAGAACTCGATCTTTTGAAGAAAATGCAAGAAAGCAATTTACTAGACAGAATGGCTGACACCGCAGACAATGCCTGGAATTCGTTTGTCAGAAAACTGTACACTCCAGAAAGTGGCTTGTATCAACGAACTTTCGAAGAACAATTAATCGATCTGAAAAAAATCTCCGTCGCTGACCTGAAAGCTTTCCATAAAAACTATTACACTCCAGCTAACTCGTGCCTTGCCTTTGTAGGAGCCATAGACGAAGCCAAGGCGCGCTCTTTGTGTCAAAAGTATTTCGGTAACTGGAAAAATGATGGTGGCAAAACTGTACGCGACCAGGTAAAAGTCGATGAAAAATGGCTCAAACCCATCACTCAAAACGAAGAAGTAAAAACAGACATTCCTGGTAAATCAAACTTAAATATCAGAGTGGGCAAAATCCTTCCTGTAAGCATTCATTCAGAGAATTATTTTCCGACTCTCATTGCAAACGCTGCGCTTGGTTATGACAGCTTTGCCTGTCGCCTGGCGCCTGTGCGCGATAAGTACGGTCTTACTTATGGCATTTATTCTGTAATAGATGAGCCCATCGTGAAAAACGGTCCATGGCTTATTAAATATTCGGTCAACCCAACTAATTTGAATAAAGCCCGCACTATTGTCAAAGACATTGTAAGCGACTATGTCAAGGGTGGTATCACAGACGGTGAGCTAGCCAATGAGAAATCACATCTGAGCGGCGAGCTTATGGTCTCGATGCGATCACCAAGCCGCCTGGCAGACCGCCTGACACTTTATGAAATGGCAGGGGTGAATCCAAGCTATATCGACCAGTTTTCGCCTAACCTGTATAAAGTGACCAAAGAAGAAGTCAATAAGGCGATTAGCCAATATATGGACATTTCCAAGGATACAGTAACCACTATTTCC
Source organism: Candidatus Melainabacteria bacterium (assembly GCA_016699165.1). Classification (GTDB taxonomy): domain Bacteria; phylum Cyanobacteriota; class Vampirovibrionia; order Obscuribacterales; family Obscuribacteraceae; genus Aved-18. Next base: position 763,866 of record CP064963.1, read on the forward strand.
GGCGAATTGACCAAGGTGAAATAAACGCCTGTGGTCGGGTATATTAAATAAGCGTATTGGATACTTGAGGATTCTATGAGCAGAGACGAGTCAGAAGGCAAAAAGGGCTGGTCGGCGCCGCGGGAGACACAATTCACCCGCATGCAGAAGAAAACGCAGGATGATATGGCGAAGTTCGCCGATCAGAAGCGTGAGCGTAGCCTCGATAAAGTTCGTCATGCAATTTCTGAAGAGAACTTAGAACACTTCGAAAAAATTAGCATGTACGATTCTGTTTGTGAAATCTACAATCACAAAGCTTTCATGCGCAAACTCGAAACCGAGCTAAAAAGAGCTAAGCGCTATAAACGCCCGGTGTCACTTTTAGTGCTCGAAGTAGACGACCTTGATGCCTACGTTAAACAGTACGGCACACTCATCGTCAATGAAGTATTGAAGTCACTTGTGGGCATTGTGCAAAAAGCCATTCGAGACGTCGATGTTCCGGGCAGATTGCAAGACAATAGACTTGCTGTAATTTTTCCAGAAACTTATTCATCGCGCGCAATCGTAGTTGGTGAGCGTATCCGCGAAATGCTTCGTGGCAAGTCAGTTTCTAAAGATCTAAAACATCTGCGTTTAACAGTTAGCGTAGGAATAGTTTCCTTTCCTACTCATGGTCGCGATGAGCACGACTTGATCAAAATGGCATTTCAGTTTATGGCAGCTGCACAAGAACAGGGTGGAGACTCAGTTCATAACGGCTAACTTGCAATTTGAACTTCAAGCCTTGCTATCATACTTTTCGCTACCTACAATGCACACTTTTCTTGCCGCCGCAAAGACTGTCCCCGCCTACGTTTCAAAAACTGGTTGTAAGATATTATGCGCATTCGTGTTGCCTCAAAATGGAATCGTACTTTGACTAAACCGTTGCCTCATATATTTTCGTACCGGCGAAAATTCAAATAGCGATCTTAACTACTTTATATTTACCCCATCCGCAACGTTGGATCATGCCTTCAGCTCTAAGTCTGCAGAGAAAAACATCTAATGATTCTCGCCTCTGCCCCTCTTGGAGTATCTCCTTGCAGGTAAAAACAGTGCCCAGTTCTAGCATGGATATTGATTTTCTGGTCTCTTCAATGGTCGATTTTATTTTGCTTTGTTCTGCAGATTCGTGAGCCAAGAGTTTTTGAACTGCGTTTCGTTGCATTTGAATTATTGTCGTAACTGGGCTAGGCACAGGTATTTTCAATTTTTCCAGTTCTTCGCGTTTGCTTTGAATTTCCTCATGAAGAGCAAGCATGTTGAGCCCGTTTCGAATTTGTATGAGCTTTGATTTTACTTCTTTATCAATGGCTGAGTTTTCTAAAACACGCTGATACGGCGTTCTTGCCTTGTCATGAATCTTGTAGGTTTTTGCTCCGTTTCGTTTCTTTTCCAAAAGCTTTTGACACGGCTGAAAGTAATTCACGTACAGGTAAAGTGCCTTATACAGCGCTTTTAGAAGACGCAATGCTTTTTGCCTTCGAACCGCCCTCGTCCTACATTCTTGCGGATCACGGAGCCGTTCTTTTCTTCGATCCAGGCTTGATCGTTTTTCTTGTATGCTCGAGATCTAGTGTAGGTAATGCTTTCCTTAATACACCAAGTAATCATTTCATCGTTTAAAAACTCTTTGCCGTTGTCAAAATCTAGACCCAGAATGGGAAACGGACAAATTTCTTTGGCTTGTTCTAATGCGTCGAGAACTTCAAAAGCTCCACTGCGAGGGAGCGCAATTGGTATTACCCAACAAGTCGCAATGTCCGTCATGTTCAGGGTGCTAAGAAACCCCTGGAAGTATCGACGCTTGAATGGGACACAGTGTCAATTTCGAAGAATCCAGGAGCAACATCGTTCCACTCAGTGAAGGTGCGAATGGGCACTTTGTTTTTTACCAGTGGTCCGCGTTTCGTATGACTGACGCTTCTTTGGCAGCGTTGGCGCTCTTTCTTCAATGTTCGATCTATCGTGGCAGCGCTCACGGAGAGTATTTCAGCTTTTGCTGCAGCTGAAATTTTGAGATATCCATGGATTTCCAGATTTTCACACATCTCTTCAACGAAGGGCGCTAGGCGTTTTCCGCAAAGTTTATTTGAGACGTGCCAGATCTGTATGAGTGCTTCTTGTGCCTCCAACCCAAGCCTGTTTTTTCGACCTTTTTTTCTTAGGGTCGAATGTTTGTTGACTGTTATTCAAAAGAGTAATCGCGTGCTTTCGAGAGTAACCCGTAGTCTGGATCAGGTTTTCCAAGATCTCGATACGTTCTTTCTTGTTGGCGTAGCAGTATCGTTTTCTCAGAGCATCAAGTAGCTCTTTGCGGGAATTGGTTGTCATTTGTAGCCTCATCTTTCCCTCGCTCCGGTAACCGAGAGTTCGATTTTATTTGAGGCAACGGTTTATGCAGGGTTCGATTTAATTTGAGGCAATGCGGCATTTTTAATAGCTGCTGACAGGCTGGCGTTTTGAGCCTAAAAATCCAAATCTTTGAGAGTCTTCTCTTCAGTAGATTCGCCCGCTTTTTTGTCATCGCCCATTATCGGGTCTACTGCGGTATCGTTTTGTTTGGGTGTATCGGCATCCTGAGCCGTTTTATCCTTATCTGAATCCGTTTTTTTATCGCCACCAGAGGCGGTATCGCCTTTAGCGGTCTCCTTGCTTTGCTTTGTTTTATCCATTGGATAAGCTTTGTACAGCGCACCATCCAGATAGATTTTAAATTCGCAGTTAGCCAGATTGGGCGGTTTTATGCCAGACACAAATTCGAAATGTCGCGATTGGTGCTCTCCAAGCGGCGGAACAAACTCGTCTACCACTTTGGTCTCTTTAGCCCAGATTACATTGCCTTCAACAATGTCGAATAGCTCTGCTTTAATTGCTAATGCACTAATTTTATTAGCGCGCGGGTTCCATACTTCGCCACTTATTTTGGGAGCCGCACCACCAGTGAGTACCACGTGTCTCAAGGTAACTTCAGGCAATGCGCTGCTTGGGTCTATCGAGCGTGCTTGCTGCAAATAAGCATAACCCGTATCGCTTTGACCGGCATCAAGAAGTTCTTTGCCACGCTTAGCAAGCAAAGTTGAAAGCTTGCGCTCTAAATTTGGACTTGAGCCTAGTTTTAGCGCTTCGCGCAATTGCGAAATTGCCAGTTCAAGCTTGCCCGATTCTGCATAAATGTCAGCTGCGCGCTCAAAATGTTTTGGGTTGCGCGAAATATTTGTAAGCTTACCTAGATAACTAAGAGCTTCGTCTTCTTTCTTTTGGCTTGCAAATTTTTCAGCAAGCTTTTCGTAAATGGTGGCAAGACGGGCTTCAGACTCACTAAAGCGCGAACCCGTTCCCAAATTTTTCACTTCTTCCCAACAGGTTAGGGCAGTATCAAAATCTGAATTGCGCAGAGCTTCATCACCCCAGAGTGCATCGAGATCGGCTAGCTCAGCCTTCTTTCCGGCAATGTCTTTTTGAGCAAGTGGTCGCAAAAGATTTATTGCCTTTTCATATTGTCTGCGCAGGCGATAATAATTTGCCATGTCAGAGGCAAGGCTTGGCTCAGCTACGACGCCTTGACCAAGTTGTTGTGCTTTAGAAATAGCATCCATCGCTTCCTTTTCTTTATCGATGCCAATATAGGCACGAGCCAGGAGCAAGTAAGCATGCGGGTCTTTGGGGCTGCCAGAAATAGCTTTTTTCAAAGTCTCAACAGCAAAAGCATATTGACCGCGACCTAATTCGCCGCGACCTTTGTCTAATAGACGGTCATAATCTTTTGGTTTAGTAAAAAAGAAGAAAGTGGCACCAGCAAAAATAAGCACTATCAAAGTGGCTGTCATGATTCCGACCGAAGTTGGAATGCCATGTTGAGTCTGAATTTTTAAATTTTTAGAGCGGCGCTTTGAGCCCGGTGTGCCTACTTCGGCATCAGATGGTCCGTTTAACTCGCCGTGATTATTATTGGCACTGTCTGCATTATCGCCCTGACGTTCATAAACTTGCGTTTCTACATCGTGGGGAGGAATAGTGTCGTTTGGATCTGAACTAATGCCCACAAGAGATGTACCACACGAGATGCAAGTGTGGAAGCGGTTATGAGGATGGTAAAGATCGCATTTGGGACAGCGCATCAGTTTCTAATTTTCAAAAAACAATACTTCCGACTGTTGTCTAAATATAGGATAGAACAAACAAGTGCGGAAGTATTGAATTTTATTAGCCTGTAAGCCTTACGAAAGAGACTACTTGATTTCGACTTTGGCGCCAGCGGCTTCCAATTTCTTCTTGATCTCTTCGCCTTCTTCTTTTTTGATTTTCTCTTTGATCGGTTTAGGAGCTGAGTCAACCAATTCTTTGGCTTCTTTCAAGCCAAGTCCGGTAACTTCGCGTACGACTTTGAGAACATCGATTTTCTTTTCGCCTACAGAGGCCAAGATGACGTCGAATTCGGTTTTCGCTTCTTCTTCAGCAGCGCCACCAGCAGCTGGTGCCATCATCATGGCGCCCATTGGGGCTGCGGCTGTAACGCCGAATTTTTCTTCCATTTTGGTCTTAAGATCGGCTGCTTCGAGCAATGTCAGCATGCTGATTTGTTCGAGCAATTCGTCTGTGGAAAGTTTAGTAGCCATTGTTTACTCCTTTTTGCTTATGCTTGCGCATTAACGAACTTAGTTATTTGGCCTCGTTTTTCTTAGCCACTTCTTCTGTCAAAATCGCGATGTCGCGGATTACAGCTTCGAGTATTCCAGCAATGCCTCTGGCGCCGGAGTCTAAGCCGCCCATGATGCCGGAGAGAAGTACTTCTCTGCTTGGCAAATTGGCGATGTCTTTGACTTGTTTGGCGTTGAGTGCTTTGCCTTCAAACACAGCACCACGGATTTCCCCTTTTTTCAATTTTTTGAGAAATTCCACGGTCGATTTGGCTGGTTTAGCCGGATCGTCGTAACCTACAACGTATGCAGAAGGTCCTTTTGCAAGAGAGTTTAATTCTTGAAAATTGGTGCCTTCGGTGGCGCGCTTCACTAGTGTGTTTTTGCCAACGCAAAGACGAGCATTGTCTTGCATTAGAGCGCGTCTGAAATTGGTCATTTCTGCAACCGTAAGACCTTGAAGGTCAGTGACGATTGCTACTTTTCCGTTGTCGAAGAACTCTTTGAGGTCCGCTACAACTTCTTTCTTTTTCGTGATGGTTGGCACGTTCGGCCTCCTGAAACAAAAAAATTCCGGGCATTTAGACTGCTCGGAAAGGCACACAGGCAAGAAGCGAACTTCTGGCTTACTATAATAGTTGTGTGACCTAGGCCGGTTAACTCTCTTTATGAGAATCGATTAAACCGCTTGGCGGCACCGACTGTCTGCAGTCTGAATCCCAGCAAGGCTGACTCCCGGGGGAATTAGCTATGCTAGACTGGCTATTCTTCCAACTAGCAGCCTTTTGGTCAAGTTTTCGGAACACATTTGGTAAACAATCCTATATATACATGACAGAGCAAAGCCCCAAAGTTTTTGAAAAACACGTTTTTGTTTGCGTTTCAGGCAAAACCTGCCCCCAGGAAGGTGCTTGTGAAGTGTTTGATGCGCTTCGCAAAGAAATTTTTGAACGCGGACTCAAATCAAAAATACGCATCAATAAATCAGGTTGTTTTGACCAGTGCGGAAACGGACCTTTGATTGTTGTCTATCCAGATCAAGTCTGGTACGCCAAGGTCCAAATCGATGACCTGAAAGAAATTGTTGAAGAGCACCTGCTCAAAGACCGCCCCGTTGAGCGACTTTTCTACGACGGCTCGGGACGCAAAGCTTGTACTCGTTGATACAGAGGCCAGTAGAAGATGCCCATTTTATAATTAATAAGTTTAAAAGTCGGGCAGTTTAACTTCTATCTGGCGATTACAACTTTCCCAAAATTCCAAAAATCAAACATTTTTTCTATGACTAGTATCTTAAATAACAAATGAGTCGCAAACTTCGTCTTCAACACACTCTTGTCTTCCAGTCATCATTTCCGCTTTTTTTGCGCCGCATAGTTCTTATTTTTATGACCGTGCCTGGAATCTATTTTGGCATTCTTGCTTGCACAATTTTTTCAGGCATATTGCTAGTAATAATTCTAATTCTCGACGCTTTGCTATCAATCTTGCTTGTTCTTTTTTCACTTGATGGAATTGAAGGAAAGGTAATAGTAGATGCAGAGGGAATCGAATGGCGCTCCCCCTTAAAGAAAACGCGCCTGCTCTGGAATGAGGGGTTAAGCTTTCAGGTCAGAGAAAAGTATTCCAGGGGTGGAACAATTCGCGTATATGATGTCATCTCACCAACTGCAACTATTTCATTTGGCGAAAACCTTCGAAACCATCTTTATTTGCGCAGCATAATCAACGCCGGTATCAATGGTGTTGCAGATCGTAATTCGGAAGTGGCTTTACCACCTATGCCCTTAGATATTGACCACAATACTCAGACTGTAAATAGTCTGCTTTTTGGCGCAATCATGGCGTTTTTCGGAGCGGTCATTGTAGGAATATTGCTTTACGAGGATGTTAGAGTGATCTACTTTGTTCCAACTGTGCAGATAAAAGATGTTGCAAAGTATGCAGATAACTACAAAGAAATTCGAGTCAAAGGCAAATTACATTTAGAACCCCCAGTGGTGGCAAGAGATGATAAGCACACATACGGATATCAGTTTTTACAGCTCAGCGGCTCTACTGATGCAGATGTGAGCCTTTCGACTCCTGGAGATATCACTATTGTAAACGGCGCAGAAAAACTGACAATAAGAGTTCCAGATCTTCCAATATCTAATTTTGGCGCGCCACTTCAAACTAAATTTGAGAGAAATTGGCAAAAATCTAAAATAGGTCAGTTAACAACACCGGGCGTTGATGAGCATTTGCAAAAATACGAAGACTTACTACCGAACAAAAACCTTCAAATTTCAGTATGGAATATCGAGCAAGACCAACCGATTGAAGTCTTAGGTCTCATCAAAACCGAAAAAAATTCATTGTTTCTTCAACCGAACAAGTATGCGATCAATTGGATGTCACCAAGCCCAAATAAAAAACTTGAGAATGACTTTTTGATCAAAGCCATTTTGATGGCGGCAGCGCTAGCGTTTGGAATATTCATGTTGATAGCGGCGTACTTGAAACTAAAGAAGGCTGAATTTCCAAACTCAATTTGAATAGGAATTTTTACCAAGAGAAATGCGCACGACTAAAAATTAGAATCTTCAATTACAGGCTTTTTGGTGCGCGTTTTCTCTCGATAGTTAGAAAGCAAAAGCTTTACCCTTTCAGTCAGTTCTTTAAGAGGTGGAATACGCGTTCGCTCAGCTATTAAATTTATTTGGTCCAGAGCAACTTCACGAGTTGGTGGCACCATTTCGGGCTTGTCTCTCACAAGTACGCTCAAACAGGCCATGGCTCGAAGTCTATCACCGTGCGAAGGTCGGCATATCTGGCGACAAAAAGCAGAAGTCAATTTTCCAAAATCAAAGTCATAAGGCAAAAGCTCAAGCCTTGGATAAATGAATTTAGCAACAGCCACTCTGACGTCTTTGTTCACATCATCGAGTGCTGGCATGATTTTAAAAATGGTCTGGGGATAATTGCCCGACCAGTTGAGCAGCTCAATTGCATCTATTCTTCGGTCTGGATTAGGATCAGATTGAACAATATTGAGCCAGGCGTCTCTTAGCTCTGGCACAGAGCCGTAAGATGCAAGCTCTCTCGTTTTCTCGTCTGCAACCGCATCAGAGTAGTGTTTTACGCCGTTTGAATATGTCTCTTTGAACGAACGACCGTCATAAGTTAATAGGGTCAATCGCTCCCGCAATTCTTTTAAAATGAGATTCGGTTTTTCGGTCGGGACCTTTATATATCGCGGATCGCTGAGTGGTCTTGTGGGGACGATTCTGCCTGGTTCACTAATATCTATCACTACAAAAAGATTATCGCTGCCACCATCTACAATATCAGTGTCACAAATTATTCTTCTATCAGTCAGGCTTTTCTTTACTCGCTCGCACGCTTTTTCCATGCTTGCATATTTGGCTCCAGGAGATAAATGCAGCATTTTTCAAGTTCAGCCCTGGTGGCAAGACTGGAGCCCATATACTCAAGCTCGCCAAAATTGCCAAACGAATCTTTAGCCCAAGCATGAGAGCAAGCGCAAAGTAAAAGAACAGAAGTTAGCGCAACAAAGAGACTCTTGGTCTTATTTCTTTTTGCTTTCCACTTTGGAGTCGCTGTCATCGCTAGCCTTTGACTTTTCGCTCTTTGTTTGAGGTTTCACATCTTCATCGCTATCTTCTTTAGAAGATTTAGACGTTTTTGATTCTTTAGAATCTTTAGAAGTTTTCGAGTCTACTTTTGCTTCGGCTTTCTCGTCTTTAGAATCATCCTTAGATTCGTCCTTTGATTCACCTTTCGAATCTTTTTTAGTTGAATCTTTGACTGCGTCTTTGGACTCTTCTTTAGACTCGTCTTTGGGCTCTTCTTTAGACTCTTCCTTCGATTCGTCTTTGCCGTCTTCCTTGGACTCGTCTTCTTTGTTTTCTTCGCTAGCTGCATCGGTCTTTGGAGCACCCTTTGGTGATCCATCTTCGTTATAGGTTTTGAAGAAAACTTCAGGATCGACTTTGACAGCGGCTAGTTGCTCACTGAAAGCACGCGCATCGTCAAACACTGGGGGAATGACAAACTCGCCTCGTGTATCGATGTAACCTCTTCCTACAGATTGAAGCGGTTGCACTACAGCAAGTCCTTCTGAGAAATTTTCTGCGTATCTGAATTTGAGTTTGAAAGGTCGTTTACCTTCTCTATTAATAAAAGCAAACTTTCCACGTTTCTGCTGAATAGCAAGTCCATCATGAAATGACTTGGTAGACTCCAGGCGCGATTTTGGTGCCATTGTGCCGATGGGGTCAACGACCACAAAGTCGTCTCCCATCTCACCTTCTGCGGTTTGTCCTTTAAAGGTGGTGACACGATCAAATTTGAACTGGATAGATTGCTCGCCTTTGGCGTTGATAAAGCCCCACTTGCCGGCGGCTGCATTGTAGACAGGACAAAGTCCGTCGTTAAAAAACATGACATCATCGAACTTGGCAGGAATATCACCGTGTGGATGAGGTCCAAGGTCTTTGAATCCCCATTTCACTTTGCCATCAGCTCCCTTTTCTTTGTATGGCAACATGACAGCATGATCTTCTGCGTCGGGGTTGCATTCGTGCGCTTCTCCAACGTCTTCATACTTGCAAGGCAAAACAATTGTGCCGTCTTTGCCGATGGCACCCCATTTGCCAGCCATTTGCACAGCTGCATAGCCAGCGCTAAAAGGCTTGGCATCCTCATAGTTTCGCTCAATTACGAATTTGCCGTCTCTATCGATGAAGCCCCAGCGTGTGTGCAAGTCGGCGGCAGCTAGACCTTCTGTGAATTGCTTGACCCGGCGATACTTGGGCTTGAGCACAAACTTTCCGCTGTGATCAATAAATCCCCATACCGGACCTTTTTCGTCTGGCACTTTGATTTCAACGCCGCTATGACCGAAGCATCCAGTAAGTAAACTGGTCATGGCGAAAATCGAGATGAGGAGGCGGAAACTTGTTAAAGCCTTTAAATTCATCGTTACTCTTAATTGGTAAGGAAGTGACAAGACAATTTATATCAAAAAACAATAGCTCGTGTCCCGTTACTTACTCTCATTAGAGTTATACTTGCTTGCTATGACTCATAAATACTTACTTGAAATAGGCACCGAAGAGCTTCCCGCTCCCCAAATCCCCATGATGCTCAATCAGTTGACCGAGTCGCTGACGCGCGAGTTAACCAATTTGAACTTGACTCCAAAATTGGTCAAAGGATTGTCAACGCCGCGGCGATTGGTGGCGATTGTAGAAGGCTTGCCCGATAAGCAACCGACCATCAACAAGAAAGTAAAGGGGCCGCCAGTAAGAACGGCTCTTGATAAGGATGGCAACCCAACTATTGCCGGACAGAAATTCGCCGAAAAACAAGGCGTTGAATTTAAATCGATCAAGCAAGAAGAAGAAAAAGGCGAACTGTATCTGGTGGCGGACGTTGTCATTGAAGGCAAGCCCACATCTGAAATATTGAGTCAGATGATGCCAGGAATTATCTCCGCCATATCTAGCGAGCGTCAGATGCGCTGGGGCGATTACAACCTCAAATTTTCAAGACCAATTCGCTGGATAGTTTCTTTACTCGACGACAAAGTGATTGAATTCGAACTTGAAAACATCAAAGCCGATCGCAAAACACGCGGACATAGAATTCTTGCACCAGGAATGGTGTCAATCGATAGTGTCGACAAGTATTCAGAAACTTTAAAATCGAAAAAAGTTATTGTTTGTCCCAAAGAAAGAGAAGAAGCAATAACAGCCCAAGTCATTGCACTGGCAGGTTCTGTATCTGGAAGCGCTAGACGCCTGAGCGGATCACTTTTAGAAGAAGTTGTGCATATTACCGAATGGCCATGTGCCATCATCGGTGGTTATGATTCAAGCTATTTGGTATTGCCAGATAGACTGCTTGAAACAATCATGGTGCACCACCAGCGATACTTCCCCATTGAAGAAACACAAAACAAAAACGGCGACTCAAGCACGCACAAAAGCAAGAAACTTTTGCCTTATTTTATTGCAGTCACCAATAACGACATAGACCAGAAAGAAAGCGCCAAGAGTGCCGTGCGTCAGGGCAATGAGCGAGTACTCAAAGCTCGCTTGGCGGATGGAAAATTCTTTTATTTCGACGATCAAAAAATCAAATTGACACAAAGAGTCGAAGCTCTAAAACAACTTACTTTCCAAAGAGGTCTTGGCAGTTATTTCGAGAAATCAGAAAGACTGGCAAAGGCAGTGGCTAAAATTGCAGCAGATATCAAACTAGATAAAGCTGACAGCGAAAAATTAGGTCAAATAGCTCAAACCTGCAAACTCGATTTGGTCACTAATTTAGTGGGCGAATTGCCTGAATTGCAGGGTTATGTAGGTTCTTGGTACGCTCGCGAAGAAGGTCTTGGCGAAGAAGTTGCCGTTGCCATCGCCGAGCATTACGCTCCTCGCTCTTTCGATGATGTACCTGCTCCATCATTTTTGGGTCGCATCACAGCAATCACAGACAAGCTAGATCATCTGGTCGGTTTGTTTGTACTGGGCAAGCGTCCGACAGGATCAAGCGATCCTTTTGCACTAAGAAGAAACGCTCAGGGTCTTGTCGACACACTACTTGAAGGTCTAGAGCGAGACGGCAAAACGTTCTATATAAACCTTGAGGACAGTGCCAAACACTTGCTCGAACTTTATGCAGATACAAACGCGGCAAAAAAAATAGACCAGGAAAAATTACTTTCTGACTTGAATGATTTCCTAACTCAAAGGCTGAAAGCACGTTTGCTAGATCAAGGTCTTAATCGCATGATCATTGATTCGGTACTTGCTGGCAGTCCACTTAAAAATATCGCCGACACCAGACACAGAGCCACCGTACTCGAGAAGCTGGTCCAGACTCCCGAAGGTCTTGGCATAGTGAGAGGATGCGTGCGCATAGCAAACATTGTCGATAAGAAGAACAATTATCAAGTCGACCAGGCTAGCCTGAGCGAAACAGTCGAGAAAAAATTGTATGAAGCATTGAAAGACAAAAAGTTCTCTGACGATTACGCAAAGAATCTACAGATATTAGAAGGGCTTGTTCCGCATATCGACGCCTTCTTCGACGAAGTCATGGTAAACGATCCAGACGACAAAAAACGTCAGAATCGACAGGCTTTACTACAAATGATTCATGCTGGATTTAGCAATCTGGGCGACTTCAGCAAGCTGCAGCCATTACTGCCCTAAATTAATCGCAACTTCAGCACCACTGCGCTTAACGGTAAACTGCACTAGAGCCTGACTCAGAGTCAGTTTGCCAGATTGATAAAGCTCGTACAAAACAGATGCAGTTTCGATTATTTTGCGGTCTTCTCTTAACGCTTCAAGCAACATTACTCGAGACATCGATTGATTGTCGAGCGCACGCTTAACCATGTCGACCATCTCGCCGCCGCCTTCTAAATGACGCATGACAAAATTGCTTAGATGTGGATCTTCTTCAAGTCTATTGACCAGAACATCAAATTTGTCTTGAGTTAAATAACCACCAAGGCGCATGAACTCTCCAAATCCAATTTTATTTGATTCGGGATCGATCATGCCACGTTGCCTCAAAAACTCGAAAGGCGAGATGCTCTTATCTTGCGCTTCTTTGAGTATCTGGCAAGCACTCTCTAAACAGAATTGACTTTTCCAAAGCATCGATTGAAAAGCAAGCGCAAGACTTACGACTTCCTCGGGAATTGTCCCTGCGTTGACTAAATATTGACCAAGCAATTGCTCGTTCATTTTAGCTACCTTAACTGCTTTTTCCATATCGTCTGAATTAACAAGGCCGGCTTGAACAAACAATTCGCCTAACTTTACGCGAGTAAGCAGATTATCTGGAATGCTATTTGCTGTAGTCTCAGGTGTATCGCCTTTTTGCAGTCTGTCTATCACGCGCTCTCTTGGCACATGTCCTGCACGCAGTTCTCTTTGCAGAGCCAGAGACAAACGCAAGAAGTCATCTGAAATTCTATCTAACTGAACAAGAACTTGTCCCAGAGGCAATCCTGAATTGTCGGATATGGTCAATCCAAATTCGAGCTGTTTTTTGTCTATGCAATTAGCTTCTTGTAACAGCTCTCCCAATCTACAACTTGATACATGAGTCTTGTTCACTCCTACTTCAAGCAAAGCTTCAGCGAATGACCAGCTGTTTAATTTCATAGACGAGATTGCATCTTTAGCTTGCTCGACATCAATGATTTGATCGCGCAACATCGACTGTGCTTCTACAACAGACTGCACAATATTTTGAGGAACAAGTCCAAGTAGCGTTAGAGTTTTACCCAGGGGCATGGCGGTGAAGGAAGAGATTTTCAGTCCCTGTTCCATCTGTTCTCGACTGACGATGCCGAATTCGAGTAACAGTTCTCCGAGCTTATAATCCACCGGAACGCTATTTGACACTGAATCTACTCCATGCAAGACGCTAGTCCTCTTAAGAAATGGGACGCCTGAATCCGGTTTCGCCCGGCTCTAAAACGTGAATATTACCGCATTTTCGAGTAGTTTGTCGACAAAGTCGTAAAATAGAAGAATGAAAAGTAGCACAGTAATTTTAATGGCCCTTTTTTCCTTCTTGCTTGTACAGACAGGTCATTGCCTGGTCCTAGCTAAGACTAAAACAAAACCTATCATCGAAAAGAAGAAAGTGCCTGTAGCAATATCGCGAAAGTCTATTGTTAAACCCCTTCCCCAGTGGCAGAAAACACGCAATGAATCTCACAAAGAGATTTATGACAACGGCAATCTTTTGCGTGGCATAGAGAAGTTGGAACAGTCTATATCTGAGGCAAAAACGGCAAACGCCGATCCCAAAGAGATACTTACTCTGTATAGACTTTATTTAATTTATACAGGTCGCGCGAAAAATTTTGATGACGCAATCAAAGCTTACGAAGGGGTTATTGAATACGCCGAAAAAGCGGGAAAAATCGAATTGCGCGATGACACACTTATAACTCTTGCATTTTTCGAATCCGACATGCACCACTACGACAAGTCTATTATTTATGCGCAAAAGGCAATCGATAATGTCACAAAAAATAGAGGCGAGCACTTTCCCGGACTGATCAGAGCATATGAGCTGCTTGGCTCAACCCAGCTAAAAATGGGAAACTTGACCGCTGCAAAAGAGAATCTAACCAAGTCGCTTGCTCTTTCGAATTCGACTTTTGCCAATAACTTTCAAGGCAGTGTTGGACTGGATTTCTATGGACTTGGCTTGATAGCTGAAAAAGAGGGCGACAAAACGAAAGCACTGGAGTGGTTCCAGAAAGCAAAAGCCAAGTCAGAGGAAATAATCCACCGCTCAGCAGTTTTAACCAAAGCGAACGGCGTCAAAGTGTCCTTAAATAGTGAAGGTTATTTGAATCGTGTTGACGAAGAAATAAATCCGGTAGAGCGTGAATTTATCTATAAAAATCTTGAATTAGATATTGCACGAATACAAGGGCTGGAAAAATCCGAAGAATAAAGATGTAGGGATTTTACTTGCATTTTTATGAGATTCAGCTTATCTTAAATGGAGCTTGACAACGGCTAGCGTTTTTATTTGTCTACCTACCTTCCCCGGTAAACTTCCAGTCCCGTTCATACCTGCTCGCTCCCCCAATTCGAGAGTGTTATGCGAAAAACAAACGAGATCTGGCTGGCAGCCTATGGAGACATGCGCCCACAAAAGCGTAAGTCGATGGCGCCAAACCAGAATAATTCCGACCTTGTGTGCTTGCCTGAAGCAGACGATATTTTTGCAAGCATGAGTGTCGACCCTAAAACGACAGTTAATCAATTAAATGCCGTCGGCGGTGTATTTGCTCGCTATCTAAATGAAGTGCAAATGCACGGTACCAATCCCGATGTCGCCATTTACAAATTAATTCGCGAAAATCAGGTCTTATTATTTTGTCAGTCAAACGCAATCGTCAATTCGTTTCGAGAATTTGGCGCAAGGCTGATGCCAGGACTTGCTCGTCGTGGCGCAACACATCTGGTGATTGAACGACCAGAAATTTTTTCAGAAGATTTTTCCAGATTAGTTTTGGAAGCAGAAAATGCTGGCTTGAAAGTCGATGTAATTTCACCGCAAGATACAGATCCAAGTAAAAATGCAATTACGGCTCTAGCAGCTATTTCTAAAGCACTCTGGGATCCAACTGCGCGTGTCATCTTCTGGGGCGGAAACTCTTTTCTTGAAAAGCGTGTCGAAGAAAAAGGATTAGGCGATTATCTTCGCGACAATAACATCAAAGCTGCCTCTATCAATGGTGTCAGTGTGGCTGCCGAACACGGCTTGCATCGCTATCCCATGACTGAGTTGATACCACTTTTAGCAGACGCACGAATTGTCGAGACAAAGAAAACACCCGACATTGCTAGATGTGTTTACAACACCAGTTCATCTAACAAAGGGACACTATGCGGAGATTTCGATTACTTTTACATCGCCGGTAAAAACGATTTAGTTTGTAAGGGCAACAAAAAACTTCCCGCCTAGCAAAATAATCTACTTTTACAAACATAGGGGACTTTCTATGGTGAACGTATAACGCGGAACGTTCCGCGCGGAACGCTCCGCGATCAAAATAAAAAGCACGCCTAAGATCCCTCATTTCGATCATAAACATCTGGATTGATCATTTTCGCGGAGCGCTTAGCGCTAAGCGCTCCGCGAAAAAGAAAAAAGGGAGCCTTTCGACTCCCTCTTTTATTTTTGCAATACACTCGCTAATCAGAATTACATCAATGTAGCCATGATTTCATCGAGCGCTTCTTTTGGTGGACGCAAATCATCGGTTTTAAGTCTTGAAAGTGGCGTGTCGACCATATCGAGAACTTGACCGAAGTTTTGATTGTCTTCATTGATATAGAGCAATCCGGTAAGCAAGTGACCATCTTTGTGCGATTGATAGATAGCACTTTCAGCAGCTAAACGATCGGTAGGATCGTAATCCTGACCAAGCTTTTTCAGTTGCAAGTGCGAGCCATCGTGCAATTCGACAGTGCGGACTTCGCCTTCTTCATAGTCTACAGAGATTTGCTCGTAGAATGGGACATAACCCAACTCGTGCAAAGGTGTGTCGGTTTCTTTCACTTTCTTGTAGGACTTAGAAGAACCTTCGTGATTATTGAAAGTGACACAGGGGCTGATGACGTCTAAGATTGCAGTGCCGCGGTGCGAGATTGCAGCTTTGAGCAATGCAACTAGTTGTCTTGGGTCGCCTGCAAACGAACGTCCAACGAAGCTGCAACCAAGTTCGATAGCAAGACCGCAAAGATCGATTGCATTCAAGTGATTGGCGGTTCCGTCTTTGAGTTTGGAGCCTTGATCGGCAGTAGCGGAGAATTGACCTTTGGTCAGACCGTATACGCCGTTGTCTTCGCAGACATAGACTATCGGAATATTTCTGCGAATCATGTGGCAGAACTGTCCAAGACCAATACTTGCTGTATCGCCGTCGCCTGAGACGCCCACATAGATCAATTTCTGATTAGCAAGAAAAGCTCCAGTGGCTACAGAAGGCATTCTTCCATGCACAGAGTTGAAACCGTGCGAGCGTGAAAGGAAGTATGCAGGTGTTTTACTTGAGCATCCAATACCACTTAATTTTGCCACTTGATGCGGTTCAATGTTCAATTCCCAAAAGGCTTTGATTAGCTGACTGGTGATGGCATCGTGACCGCAACCATCGCAAAGTGTCGATGGGGAGCCTTTGTAATCTGCTAGAGTCAAACCTAGCTTGTTGGTTTGAGGAGCTTTAGGAGCTGGTGATGCGGGTGTTGTATCTGCTGTAACCATTATTTCTTCTCCTGCTCTTTTTTCAAAATGCTGTCGGTGATGAACTGAGCATCAATCGGCATACCGGTGTAATGGGTTACAGCAACAAGCTTGCCAGCCAGTTCTGGGTAATCCATGATGATTAGCTTTTGCAATTGTGCATCGCGGTTCTGTTCAACCACGTAAACTCTGTCGTGACTTTGAACGAATTCCACCACATCCTTGCTAATTGGAAGCGCTCTCAGACGCAAATAGCTTGTTTGTGTTTTTGCATCATTCAATTGGTCGCGCGACTCAACAACGGCGAAGTCGCTTGAGCCATACGCGATAATGCCAATCTTGGCGCCCTGGACTTTGTCCACGACAGGTTTTGGCATAATCTTGCGAGCGGTTTCGGTCTTCTTGTTTAGACGATCCATCAAATTGACATAATCGGCTGAGCGCTCGGAGTAAAGAGCATCTTCATTGTGACCTGAGCCACGGGTGAAGTATGCAGCTTTTGGATGTTCGGTACCAGGGATGGTTCTATAAGGAATTCCATCTCCGTCCACATCTTTGTAGCGGGAGAATCCACCGAGTTTCTCAAGATCTTCTTTGGAAAGAACTTTGCCTCTGTCCATCGGAGTAGTTGGATAAGTGAAAGGATCAGACATCCAGTTGTTCATTCCCAGATCAAGATCTGTCAGAACGAAAACTGGCTGTTGAAGGCGCTCTGCAAGATTGAAAGCTTCAACGGCAAGGTCGAAACATTCACTAACTGAACCAGGCAAAAGAATTGGGTGCTTGGTATCACCATGAGAGAGCAAGTAAGTCGACATCAAGTCGGCTTGCGATGTACGTGTTGGCAATCCGGTGGATGGACCGACGCGCTGCACGTCGAAAATAACAGTTGGGATTTCGGTGAAATAACCAAATCCAGCAAATTCAGACATGAGCGAAATGCCAGGACCCGACGTCGATGTCATCGAGCGAGCACCTGCCCAACCGGCTCCAAGAGCCATTCCTACTGCAGCCAATTCGTCTTCGGCTTGAACGACTGCAAAAGTAGCCTTGCCTGTTTTCTTGTCTTTGCGATACTGCTCAAGGTAGTCGATGAGCTGTTCGCAGAGGCTTGAAGAAGGAGTGATTGGATACCAGGTTACAACTGAAATTCCAGCAAACAAACAACCAAGAGCTGCAGCTCCGTTTCCGTCGATGATTATTTTGCCTTTAGTTTTGTCCAGGCGTTCGACTTTGAAGGGGTCTTGTTTGGTGATGTTTTCTTGTGCCCATTTACGTCCGGCCATTGCGGCGCCGACGTTGAGGGCAATCGCTTTTTCTTTGCCTTCGAACTGTTGGGCTATGGCTTTGTCGATTTCAACTTGGTCGATATCGAGAATGTGTGCCACCACGCCGACATAAATGATGTTGGTTAGGAGCTTACGAAGCTTGATGTTCTCAGTTGCCTCAACTGCTAATTGCGAGAATGGCACCAAATAGTGGATGACATCTTGTCTCACTTTGTCCAGATTGAGTTCGACCGGGCTTACGCAAACAGCACCTTTGGGCAAAGACTTAACGTCTTCAACGGCGGTTTGCGGGTTCATCGCAACCAGTATGTCTACGTGCTCAGTGCGAGCTACGTAGCCATTTTTGTTGACACGGATGGTGAACCAGGTCGGCAGACCCATGATGTTGGAAGGGAAAAGATTCTTTCCGGAAACCGGAATTCCCATTTGAAAAATAGAGCGCATGAGCACCGTATTTGATGATTGGCTTCCAGAGCCGTTCACGGTGGCTACGTGGATAGAAAATTCATTGATTTTCTGTCCTTTGCTTTCAATAGTTTCTTTGCTATTTGCAGCTAATGTATTCACGTTTAATTACCTTGAAATGGCGTTGTTTCGACTTTACAAGTCTAACAAGCAATGTTCAAAGCAAGGCTCGATTTAGTCAAATCTATATAGTTCGTAAAAAAGTTAAATCAGCTAGGGTTAATCTCGTCCACATTTAGGCTGATTTCACACAGCATTGGACCATCTGAAGCAAATAACTTAGCAAGCTCTAACTCTAGATAGTTGAAGCGCTCGACTTTGACACCCTGAACTCCGTAGCCTTTGGCGATACTTACAAGGTCGATGTCCGGATTGGAAAACTTCCAGCGTGGCGGTTTGCGAGCGGGTGCCGAGGGTTGTAAGTTCAAGTTGGCAACGCCAGAGCTTTTGCAAACGACAAATTTTAGATTGAGCTTATAATGCGCAGCAGTCCAGAGAGCCTGCAAATTATCAAGCAAAGACTCATCCGAAGTCAGACAAATGACTGGAATGTCGCCAGACGCCCAGTTAATGCCAAGTGCGGAGCCTGCAGCCCAGCCCGAGACACCCGAGGTGGTCGAAAAATATGACGATCCACTTTCAAACCCGACCAACTCGAAGGGTTTGACATCTTTATTTATCAAGTCGCACACTACAATGGACTTGGCAGGGCGCACCCCATCGAGCAATTTTAAAAGCCAGTTGAGCGAGCAAGCATCGTCTGGTCCAGAATAAACGAGTAACTCGTCTTTGGCTGCGCGCTCATTTTGAATGTCTTGAACAATTTTATTAGCTCTTTGATTTGTGCTGCTGAGCCAATTTTTGTCGGCAGATAGTTGAATTTCGGCTCGAAGCTTAGCCAGGCTTTCTGCAATATTTGCGTTGGCAGATAAGTTAGAGCGCAGCGTTTTGCCACCTAGATGCGGGTCCATATTTATCTGGATAACTAAGCCGTGATCTGGAACGAGTGACGGCTCTTCCTGTCGGCTTGGCAGGCGAGTCTGCACACCAAGCAAGATGAAAACATCATGCTTTTTCAGCTTTTGACAGGCTTCTTGACCGTTAAGCGGCAAGACGCCAGCAAACTGGGGATGGCGATTTGGGAAGTTCACTCCCACTGGAAGCGACTCGCTGTAGACAGGGCAACCGATGGTTTCAGCCAACATCACCACTTCGTTTCTGGCTTTGTATTGCGACACTTCATTACCAGCCACAATAACAGGAGATGAGCAATCCATAAGCTCTTTAGCCATTTTTTGAATAAACGAATCATCAGCACCAGCAAGTGGGCTAATAACCGGTGGCAAAGTAATGTCTGCTGCAGCTGTAGACAAAAGCAAATTGAGCGGGAGTGAAAGGACCACAGGTCCCTTAGGGGCAGAAAATGCCTCATGGAAAGCGCGTCTTATCAGGCGGCAAACTTCTTTGGCAGTGTTTGCCTGTGCTGTCCACTTAGCCACAGGGCGCATATACGAGGTGAAGTCGGTCACGAGCATCGATTCGTCGTTAAGGATATGCGAGTCTTCTTGGTCGGCAAGAATAACGAGTGGAACTTGATCACGAGAGGCGGCATAAACAGCTGGCAATATTTTAAGCGCTGCTTGTCCGGCAGAAATGTTCATCACCGCGGGAAGTCCAGTAGCTTGAGCATAACCAGAAGCCATAAAAATCGCTCCCAGTTCGCCAAGTCCGCCCACAAAGCTCAAGCTTTTGTCTTTGTGGTCTGAGCTCTTTAAAAGTGCCGCCGTAATGGGCGAATCGGCAGCAGCGCTTGAGCCGAAAATGTATCTTGCACCTTCACCTTTAATCTGCTCGAGCACTTTGTGCACGGTCAATTTTTTGGCGGTACTTTGGGGAGATGTTGCAGGTGATGCGCTCATGGCTTTCCTTATGAAAACATGTACACTATACAGAGTACTTGGACAGAAAAAAATTATGGCATGTCAGGCGATAAAAACCTTTTATGGACACATAATTTATGCCCGCGACGAGAAAAAACTCGTTGAGCACAAAACGGGTGCGCTTTCAGTAGACGAATTCGGTCGGATATATTTTTGTGGCTCAAAAGAAGACCTCCAAACTCTGGTAAAAGCTGGCGAGTGCCGGATTACAGAGACAATTGATGTTGGCGAAAAGCTAATTCTGCCAGGCTTTGTAGACACGCATTTACATTTGCCTCAGTTTGGACAAACAGGCAAATACGGCAAACATCTTCTTGGCTGGCTTGAAACTTTTATTTTTCCAGAAGAGGCAAAATTTCAGGACGAAAAATATGCCTACAAAATTAGCGAGTGGTTTTTTCATGAGCTGTTAAAAAACGGCACCACCACCGCAAATATTTTTACCACTATTCACAAACAAGCTTGCGATGCCGCTTTTGAAGTAGCAAGCAAAGCTGGCATCAAAGCAATTATGGGCAAAGTGATTATGAATCGCAACTGCCCCGACTATCTAGTTGAAGACAGTGTTCAAGCCATAAAAGGCAGTGTCGAATTAATGGAGAAATGGCACGGTCACGACAACAATAGATTGCTTTATGCCTTCATTCCGCGCTTTGCACCAAGCTGCACCAATGACTTGCTGAATTCAATTGGCGAGCAATACAAAGCCAATCCCGGCACTTACTTGCACACACATGTAAGCGAGTCCAGTGCCGAAGTGAAATGGGTACAAGAGCTTTTTCCAGAAGCCAAATGCTACACAGACGTCTACACAAAAGCAGGACTGCTTGGAGCAAATTCCATTTTGGCTCATGCGATTCATTTGAACGAGCATGACTACAAAGCAATCTGCGACTCAGATTCAGCTCTTGCACATTGTCCAAGCTCCAACTTCTTTTTAAAAAGCGGAGCTTTTCCGTTTGCAACTGCAGAGAAAAAACAAATTCGCTTTGGACTGGGTTCAGACATTGGCGCTGGTCCGCAAATGAGTTTGTTTCAAGTAATGAAAGATGCCTTTTATATCCAGCCCGATCTATGGATCGAACCGGCAAAACTCTTTTACAGAGCCACTCTAGGCGGGGCTAAAGCCTTAAACTTGCACGAAACCACAGGCTCGCTTGAAGTTGGCAAAGACGCCGATTTCATCATCGTCAATCCAGACAACAAATCAAATATTCCGGCTAACATACTGCAAAAAGAAATAGACGAAATTTTATCCAGCCTCGTTTTTCTAGGCGACGACCGGGTTGTGGAGTCAACGTTTGTCAGAGGCAAATGTGTTTTCGGTGCGTCTCTGCTAAACTCTTTAGTCTCCACATAAAACGAGTCAGCGAGGACCTGCCATGACTTCTGCTCAACAGTCGAAACGCGCCCAAGTGAAAGTAATTTATTCAGCAGAGCAAATTCAGGCTCGCATAAAAGAGTTAGGCAAACAAATCAGCAAAGACTACTCTGGCGTTGATAAGCCAGTAGTGATTGGCGTAATGAAAGGTGCCATCTGCTTTTTGGCAGATTTGTTACGCGAAGTCAAAATCGATCAGCCCATGCAAGTTGAATTTGTCCGCCTTGCAAGCTATGGTGCAGCTACTGAAAGCTCAGGCACTGTACAAGCGCCTTATCTGGACTTGCCCAATTTGTATCAACGCAACATCATTGTAGTAGAAGATATTGTTGATTCCGGTCGCACAGCGCACTTCTTCATGAACTATCTCAAAGACCAATTCGACCCCAAGTCGCTTAAGCTTGCTTGTTTTCTCGACAAGCCATCGCGCCGAGCAGTTGAATTCACTGCTGACTATGTCGGCTTTACAATCGAAGATTTGTTTGTAATCGGCTACGGGCTCGATTACAACGAGAACTATAGAGAGCTTCCTTACCTGGGCGAATACACCCCGTAAAGCTGCTCATAATATAAAGATTGCTTTTAGAGCGAGGCCGGTTAAACTATCTAGTATGGCGGCAAAACGTAATTCATCTGGTCAGAGCGTAGTAGAAATTGGCATCTCAGTCTTTCTACTCATTATTTTGTCGCTTGTAATCGCCAATATTTTCGTTATTTCAAAAGCGCAAACTTATAATGAGCGAGTTTGTCGCGACTCCATTTTGCTTGCTGGCAAAGCTGCGCTCGATGGCAATGACTCGAACAAAGTTTTCAAAGCAGCCACTGGTGGCATGGAAAACTGCGGTATGGGTGGCTTCTTCATACGCCGCCCTGAATATACAATTTTTTCCGATGATATCACCAAAGATACCACTGAACGCATTTTGAAATTGCAAACACGCACTAAAGTGCTTGTGCCTTGCCCGGTTCTAGTATTCGATCCGGGACTTTCAACTAATCCTATTTTGGAAGTGAAAACGACTTACACTTACAAAATCAAAAATCCAAAGCCTTTTAAATCAGAACGCTAATCTGTTCTAAATATGACTATCACTTGTAGATAGTTTGCCATCAACCGAATAAACTTCGACTGGAGCAAACATCTCTAAGTCGGGTTGGATTTTTTTAGCATCGCCCACAACAGTAATTACAAATTTACCAGAAGAAATCACTCGGCGAGCCACTTTGCGAACATCGTCTACAGTTACAGCCATAATATTCTTGGTGTAGTTTTCCAAATAATCATCGGGCATGTTGTACAAACCAGCATCGAGCAGAGCTTGAGCAAGTCCGCTTTGTGTTTCCAGTCGCAATTGAAAAAGTCCAGCTAGATATGATTTTGCCGAATCCAATTCTTCTTGGTTCACTTTGACGTTTCTGATTCTGTCTAACTCGTACAAGAATTCTTGTAGAGCCGGTGCAGTCACTTCAGTTCGAACATCAGATTGGGCAGAGAAAACATCGGGATGAACACGTGCAGCTGAGCTTGAATAAGCGCCATATGTATAACCTTTGCTTTCGCGAATATTTTCAAATAAGCGCGAATGAGCGGAGCCGCCCAAGACGTCGTTCATCACAAGTATTTTGAAATAATCTGGATCTGTTTTTTTGATTCCCAAATTTCCTAGTTTGATAGAAGACTGCACTGAGCCTGGTCTGTTTACCAGATAGATTTTCTGATTGTTAACAGGGCTGGTCGAGGCAAGGGTCGAGCCTTTGATTTCGCCTCTAGCCCAATCTTTGCCAAACGAATCTCTGATAGTAGATTCCATTGCATTAGGATCGAAATCTCCCACTACCAACAGCAAAGAATTATTAGGTATGTAATTTTCGCTGTGGAATTTGCGCAAGTCTTCTTTGCTGATTTTTTCGATCATCGAAGGTTTGGGTGAAACTCGCCCATATGGATTTGCGCCAAAGATTACATGGCGAAAACGCTCTTCCAGCAAGTAACTTGGCTCTGCTCTTTGCAGAATCAGTTCTTGCAACCAGTTAGTCTTTTTCAACTTCATTTCTTCATCAGGAAAATTTGGATGAAGGGCAACATCCTGGAAAAGGCTCATAAGACGCGGGGTGTAATTGGAAAGACACGAACCCGATATAAGAGTAAAGTCATAATCGCAACTAGCGCCAAGACTGCCACCGATATAATCTATTTCGTTTGCAATCTCTTTACTAGTGCGCTTTTCGGTTCCCTCAGTGAGCATGGTCGCGGTCAATTTTGCAATACCCTGACTTTCATCCTGGTCCAAAATTTTGCCAGAGCGAATTCCAAGACAGGCGGTTACAACAGGAAAGCGATGGTCTTCTAGAAATTTGACTTCAAGTCCATTATCAAGCTTGAATGTTTTTACTTTTGGCAAAACAAAAGGTCTTGGTGCTGGCAAAGTTGGCGGCTTGAGACGAAAAGATTCACTCTCGGCTGCCTTTGCACCTGGCATTACCATTGCGTTCAATGGTGCAAGACCGATCAAAAGGGCGAGAATTAATTTCGATTTTGATTTTGCTTTAATGAAATTCATTGGGCTTCTCCTTCATGACCAGAGGAATCAGGGGTGACATCAACTATTGAAACGCCGTTTTCGCTAAAGACAGTTTTTGCCACGCGTTGCACGTCTTCAGGAGTGATAGCCAAATAGGCTGCAAGGTCTTTATCGAACAAACTGGGGTCGCCATAAAAGCTTGCGTACTGAGCGACAGTTTCTGCTCGTCCAAGGCTTTTCTGCAAGCTGTAATGGCTATTAGATGAGAAATACATGCTTAGAATCAGGTTCTTAGCCTTTTGTAGTTCTACTTCAGAAACCAGTCCGGTTTTTAATTTATTGATTTCTTCAAGCAAAATTTTGCGCACCTTTTCTTTGTTTTGATCTGGCTTGTACAGAACAAAGAAGTTTATTTGCGAGGGTCCACGGCGTTCTTCATAGCTTCCGTCGACAGAAAGTGCAACCTGGTCGTCTTTAATCATGCGTTGATACAGTCTAGAAGAAGTACCAGTTGAGAGCATATTTTGAATGATATTCAAAACAAGACTATCTTTGTCGCGACGCTGAGGTGCTTTCCATGCCATCCAGAAAGCTGGCAATTTGGCGTGACTGTCTTTCACTTCGAGATATTTTGCTTTGGTCTGAACTGGTTCAGCCAGGTCAGGACGCTTGATAGACTTTGCTTGTTTAGAGCTGATGGTCTCAAAATATTTTTTGGCCAGGGTCTCGATATTATTTGAATCAACATCGCCTGCCACAACCAGAACGGCGTTAGCTGGCATGTAATAAGTATCGAAGAACTCTTTTACTGTCGCGACGTTTGTTGATTCTAAATCTTCGAAATATCCAATGACCGGATGAGCATTGTTCCAGTTATCAAAAATGGTTTCTTCCAGTTTTAATTCAGCCGGCACATAAGGCTTATTGTCGATGCGCAAGCGTTTTTCTTCTTTAACTGCTTGCAGTTGATTTTCAAAATTCTTTTCTGTAACAGCAAGTGACTTCATTCTATCTGACTCAAGCCACATTGCAATTTCAATCTGGTTACTTGGAAGTACTTCATAGTAATCTGTAAAATCGTTATGGGTAGAAGCGTTCAAACTGCCGCCCGCAGCCTGTACATATTTAAAGAACGATCCTTTAGGTGCGTTGGCTGAACCTTCAAACATCATGTGCTCGAACAAGTGAGCAAAGCCCGAATGACCTTTCACTTCGTCGCGCGACCCTACATCATATATGATGCACATCGAGGCAACCGGTGCGCTGTGATCTTCGCAAACAATGACTCGAAGCCCGTTTTTGAGAGTGACGTCTTTAGTGACTGGAATCAAAGGACTTTTGATTTTCATCATTTCGTCTTTGGCAACTGTCTGCGGCTCAGCTGCAAAAGCAGGAGCCATCGGCATCGACATTGAACCTAAAAGCAGACTGACTGCTAATGTCAGCGATATTTTTTTAATCGTCATCATCTCCTCCTCCTGTCGTAAGACTTATTCCAGTCCAAAACATAGCGACCACCAGTATGCTCAAAATTCCGGCTCCAAAACAGACTTTCAGTGGAAAGCCATAACGTCTTAGAGCCAGAAAAGAACTCATCGCAAGACAAACAGCCAAGATTGCCACTACATGATTGACGTGGAATCTCATATAGCTGACTATCTAGCCGCGTGCGCCAGCCAGAGCTTTCTGGCAAGTGCAATGGTCAATTTTGCCTGGAATGATTTCGACTAATTTGTTCAAAAGCGAAACCAATTTTTTATTATTCTCGGTGAATACTTTCACAACTTCAGCATGCGAAACTGGCTCGACGTCGCCGATGAGACCACTGTCGTAGTCTGTGATAAGCGAGATATTCACAACACACATTTCAAGCTCGCGAGCTAAATGCACTTCGGGATATTGGGTCATGTTAATAACTTCCCAACCCATCGAAGTGAACCATTTAGATTCAGCTTTTGATGAAAATCTCGGTCCTTGAATTACAACCACAGTGCCTGTTTCGTGAGTGGTGATTCCGCAATCGCGACCGGCTTGAACAGCCAATTTGCGCAACTCAGGACAATACGGATCTGCGCTTGATACGTGAGTGGTGATTGGACCATCATAATAAGTATCATCGCGACCAGATGTTCTATCGACGAATTGATCGCAAACAACGAAGTCACCCAGTTTGACGTCTTTTTGCAAACTTCCCGCAGCACATGGTGCAATGAGACGTTTCACTCCAAGCGATTTCATCGCCCAGACATTGGCTCTGTAATTAATTTTGTGCGGGGGCAATTGATGTTGACCGCCGTGTCTTGGCATGAAAGCAATCTGTTTGCCAGCAAGCGTACCGATGGTCACTTTGTCAGACGGCGCTCCGTAAGGAGTTTCTATGACCTTTTCCTGGCAGTCTTCCAAAAGTTTGTAAAAACCGGATCCACCAAACACACCTATTTCCACTGCAGAATTCTTGTCCACTGTTTCTCCCCTTGCACCCTTGCAACTGTCCAGCTCCAGACGAAGCTATGTTAGCAGCGAAAACCAGCTAGAAACAAGGTTGGTGAGCATACCATCCCCCATAAAAAACCCGTCCAATAGGTGAAAAACCTATCGGGCACAGGGTTAACCCTAGCTGAAAAGTGAATAAAATTTATTAAAAGAGGGTATAACGCCTTTGAGGACTTGATTTTACTCTCATTCTAGCGACTGACAAACGACGAACAGAGCTATTCACGCCCGTAAACACAGGCTTTTGGTATTCACGGAGACTTCAAAAGTGTTTCGCAAAGTGATCTCGATGGTAGCTCTTGTGCTGTTTGCTCTTGGCGGCTCAAGTGTCGTGTGCTCATCTACAGCTAGCACACAGGCCGACTTAGTTGCACTTGATTCAAGTCGCGCGCCCGAAATTGAAAAGAGAATAAAAAAGGCTGGAGTGTATACAAGCCCCGACAGACTTTACGCAGCAGTCTGGGCACTTGTGAAAGAAGATTTTTACGACAACTCTTATAAAGGTCAAGACTGGAAGCGCTGGGAAAAGAAGTACGAAGGCAAGCTGACCGACATGGACGCGGCTCACAAAGCAATTGAGACCATGCTTGCAAGCCTTGGCGATAGATACACACGATTTCTGGATCAAGATGCATTCGACGATGAGAAGAATCAAATCGAAGCTCAATTATGCGGTATCGGTGTGCAAATAGGACTGGACAAGCAACATCGAGTTGTTGTCATTTCGCCTATCGAAGACACTCCAGCTCAAAAAGCTGGTCTTCGCCCGGCCGATTTAATTCTTGAAATTGACGGCAAAGCAACTACTGGATTTTCGGTAGATGATGCAGCCAAATATATACGGGGTGAAGTCGACTCCAAAGTAAATTTGGTTGTTGGTCGCGGCACTCAAAAGAAAAAGTTTGTCATTACTCGCAAACGCATCCCACTTAAGTCGGTGCAAACTACAAAAATGCTCGACTCCAAAGTTGGTTATATTCGCTTGTCTAGTTTCATCTCGCACAAAGTTGACGTGGAAATGATAGCGGCTCTCAAAGATCTTTCTAACGCCAAAGCGCTCATACTCGACCTTCGCGATAACCCAGGTGGATTACTGAATAAATCTATCTCGGTCTCCGATTTGTTTTTAGATTCAGGCAATGTCGTATCAACTGTAGACAAAGATGGATACAAAACAACAATTGCAAGTAAATCTAGACCACTTTCTCGCGTACCACTGGTGGTGCTCATAAACAAAGGCAGCGCATCCGCTTCTGAAATCACTATGGGTGCTCTTAAAGACAATAACAGAGCCGTTCTTGTAGGAGAAAAATCTTTTGGAAAAGGTCTTGTCCAAGGCATAAATAAATTGGACGACGGCTCCGGCGTCAATATAACAATTGCTCGCTATCTCACACCTAACGACAATGACATACACGAGAAAGGCATAAGCCCTGATATTGAAGTAAAGCTCACTAAAAAATTGAAAGAAGATGGCAAAGGTTGTTGGTGGCTAGATCCAAATGGAACTGGCACCAATCGCAATCCCGAAGACTTCAAAGACATCCAACTCAAACGCGCTTACGATGTCGCTCGCGAAGCTTTAAATAATAAGTCGTCTGTTGCGATGCATGGCGAGCTTCCATAAAAATACGCCACAGTTGAAGGGTCCTAATAATTGATTTGAAATTTGTTTCCTTTAGCAACTAATTTGTTTCCTAAAGAAACAATCTCCAATCGACTAAAAAGAGACTTCGATACTTTGTTAGATTCATTGGTCTTTGATTGCAGCAACAATCGTTTTTGCCAGTTCTTTTGCCATTGAACGCGGAAAATAGTTGGTTATCTCAGAAAATATCGAATCATCGTGTTTGGCTTGAGTGAGGCGGCTAAATTTTTTCGATTTGAGCATCCATATAGTGTCGCCAGATTCGGCATTAATTAGTCTTGCTGAAAGGCGCATGTCTGCGATGTCGCCCATATAATTGTCCTGAAGCTCGACGTCTAAAATTTCAATTTGGAGCAGATATTTAGACTGGGTCAATTGTCCCATTGATTTCCAATTGACAGCACTTGGTTGTTGCAACAAGGCTTTGGCATCGATTTTACCTCTCATTTCTTGAGAGCCGAGTGCTGTGTTTTCCATTGTAATTACGTCTTTACTGCGAAGATGATGTTTGATTTCGCCCTGAAAAGCTTCTTCAATTTCTTTATCTAGACCAAGCTCAGATAGACGCTTTGCTACATCTAAATTGTCTTTCTGAGCAAATCCCTGCCAGATAGAATCCATTTTGATTTTACTTGGACCCACCACAGGCAGTATCGATATTCTATCTAGCAATATCGAATTTATCGCCAAAGGACTTTGCGATTCTTGTGTGGCAACCGGGCTTATCACGCTTACTATTGGCGTTGGGGTGATTAGTGTCGACTGTGCAATCTCAATTTTGCCACCATTACCTTTTAGTTCATCTGGCAATGTACGCGGACTGACAGGCTTGGATGCAAGCACCAGTTCGTCGCCTTTCCATGCGCTTTTCAAAACTGGCTGCTGTAATTCACCACGGTCTTCTAAGACTTCGGTTTGTACACCATTTTTTAATGCGGTGAATGCTTCACTCATTTTGGTAAATTGACCACGAGAAGACAAAGCATCCATCAGCTTTTTGGTAAATACACCATTTTCATATTTTTTCGATTCCCACGAAACTTGATTGGGTTCGCTCGAACAAATTAGCAACATGCCTTTGCCCATCGGCACTTGACCGATGTCAAAGTTACCCTGGCGCACAAGTCCTTTTCCGTCGGACTTAGTCTTTGCCGCACCGCTGTGACAGGCATCTAAAATAAGAACAATACGATCGCTATGTACTCGACTTTGAATAATTGAGGACAGATCCTGAAGAGCTATTCCTGTTCCAAATAGAGCATTTCGATTAGTGTCATGAGCGATGACATAATTCATGCCTTCTAAATCCATTTGCGACGGACTGCCGTGACTTGAAAAATAAATTACAACAAGGTCATTTGGTTTTGCCACGCGAGGAAGCCATGAATCGCCAATTTCGGTAAGTATGCGACTGCGCGTTGCTTGATTATCGACTATCAATTTGACATGGTCTGGAGCGAAATTTCCTTTTTCAATTAGAAAATTGCAAAAGTCTTTGGCGTCCTTGGCGGGGTATTTCAAATCAAGCGAACTGTCTTGAAACTTGCTTATTCCAATCACTAAGGCCCATTTGTCGCCTACAGGTGCGCTCTGAGCCAACGCCACCGGATGCAGTAGCAGCGCGCAAATCAATAACAAAATTACTTTCATTTGTTCTATTTATTAAATCTCTTGAGATATTCTTCCAGCTCTGGCACTTCTTTCATTTTTTTCTGCAATTCTTGCTTGCTCATTTGAGATGGAAGTTTGCCACCTAACTTTTGGGAAATAATCATATCTAATAATTCGCTCGACTGACCACCAGCTCCGCCACCCATCGTTCTGAAACTAGACGGAATCGCTTGCGGGTCTGCAAGTAGATTGCCTGGTCCAAGTTTGCGCCCGCCACCAGGTCCTTGATGTGCAGCGCTTGCGCCGGTCTCTGTTTTCAGCCCTTCACTTCGCTTCAACTGCTCGTCGAGTCCTACTTTCAAAGAGTCAATTCTTTTTTGAATGGCGTCTTCCGGCTCACTTTTGGCAGCCATATCCTCTATGCATTCGAACGCTTTCATATAACTTGTAATGCCGATACCACACTCTTTTGCTTTATATATTGAACGTAAAAGATCAGATCGCGCATCAGTCAAAGGACCATCGCGCACGATGATTTCAGGTTCGGGCGGCAAATCTGAAGTTGTTTGTAGTTCATCGGCAACTGGAATCAAAGTGGGACGATTCATAGGAATCTGCACTTCACCCTTTGGTTCTGCGGGTAACTCATCTGCCTTAAACCCGGGCAAGGCTTCATCTGCCCATGCCGGCTGCCAGTTTGAATTGAAGGCAAAAGTAAGAGATAGAGCTGCAAAAGCAAGCTTGATTTTCATGAGTCGAAGACACCCCAAAGACGTTATCCCAATTCTATTATGCTATTCGATACTACGCCAACTCATATACTTTAGAGCGTTAATTGGAGCCTGAAATCCCGCGCCACATTAAATTCTCGCCTTTTTTGGCGCCTAAAGGGTATTATGCAAATAGGATAATTTAGTTAGGAGGAAGAAATTTTTGCACGGCAAACTCGATTTGACCAATGCCAAAGGCCTGAAAAAATCTGAAATCAGATTTCTATCAAAGTTGTTGCAGAAACGGATTCCCAAAGACAAAATCCTCACAATGGATTTGGCCGACACAGTTGCAGAAATCTCTAACTCAACCGGACACAACATCTCTGTAGTCCTGAATCGTCACGGACAGGTCGTCAACATCACCGTTGGACAACCAGGCGATGTAAACATGCCCGAGCTTCGCGGAGTGCGCGTTGGTCCGGGGCGTTTGTGCGGTCATCGCATTATTCACACTAACTTTTCAAAAGGCGGCAAAACGTCGCAAGAGTACAAAACCAAAACTGGCGAGGCTTTCAGCAAAGAAAATCTGAATTGTTTAGCCAAAAACAGATTGGATCTGCTTGCTCAAATTGACGTAAACCCAGATCAAACTTTCAACAAATCGAAGGGCGAGCAAGCCTATATGGCAGATGCTGTGCACATCGCACACTTAATGCCCGGGCGCGACAGCGAAGGCAAAATCTACAAAATCTTGCCTCCTCAAACTACACGCAGCACTCAAGAAGACGATTTTCAAAATCTGATTGGCTCGCTTGAAGACGAGTTTCGCACAAACTCGACCGGCTCGGCTTATGTAGAAGGTGAGGAGCGTGCAATCTTAGTGGACTTAATTACCGAAGGCGCCAACGCTTTTGAAATTGAAGACGACTTAGACGAACTGGCACTTTTAGCACGCACCGCCGGTGCCACCATCTGTGGACGCATGACTCAAGCTCGCCAAAAACCACATCCAAATTATTTTCTTGGATCTGGCAAAGTACAAGAAGTCGCGCTTCTAGTCCAGGAAATGGGCGCCAACTTAGTAGTGATAGATAAAGAACTTTCTCCCACCCAAGCGCAGAATCTAACTGAAATGATCGGCGTCAAAGTGGTAGATCGCACTGAATTAATTTTAGATATATTCGCCCAACGCGCTCAAACAAAGGAAGGTAAGCTGCAAGTCGAGCTTGCTCAACTCAAATATCTCTACCCGCGTCTTGTAGGTAAAGGTCAAATCTTGAGTAGACTAGGGGGCGGTATCGGGACTAGAGGTCCTGGTGAAACCAAACTTGAAATCGACCGACGCGTCATTCGAGACAGAATAAATCAACTCGAAAAAGAAACGGCACGAATCAAAAATTATCGCGAAACACAGCGTCGTCAGCGCATCTCACTAGGTATTCCCGTAATCGCATTGACCGGTTATACCAACTCAGGCAAATCGACACTGATTAATTCACTCACTAAATCAAGCGTATTCGTTGAAGACAAACTCTTTGCCACGCTGGATCCCACTACTCGAAAATCGATGCTACCGGATGGAAGTCCTATTTTAATTTCTGACACAGTTGGATTCATCAAGAAGTTGCCGACATCGCTTGTAAACGCATTCAAAGCCACTCTTGAAGAAGTAGCTGTTGCAGATATCCTTGTGCACGTTGTTGATGCATCGCATCCAAATGTCGAACAACAAATTGCAAGTGTGTTTGATATTTTAAGCGAACTTGATGCTGTAGACAAGCCTATCATCACAGTCTTGAACAAAGCAGACAAAGTGCGTCGCGAAGATTTAGAATGGCTTTTTCCACAAGTTATAAATCCAGTAATTGTCTCTGCCACTCAAAAAGTTGGACTGCAAGGATTGCTTTTACAAATACAAAAGTTAGTTCAAGACGTTTGTCCAAATCGTCGCAAATTCAGCGCTTAAGTCCCGAAACCTAGATATAACTTGACAACAGGGAGTTTTGCCACTATGGTGGAACAGCCTCGTTTTTCAGGTACTTACTAATTGACCGCCAAAACTTCCACTGATGCTCCAGCACCAGTCACCACCGGTAGTGACAATGGTGTCGAAAATATCGAACCCTTAAGGGGCTCGACAGACCCGCTTATTACTAGATTCGATTATGCAGGTGGGATGCGCGACCTCTTAAACAGTTTCAAATCATTGAACGATCCAAAGGCCAATAGTTTTTTACCAGACACAAGTTTTGCGCCATTCAAGGTAGCTGAGGCTCGCGGATTGACTCCCAACCTTGCTTCAGATGCGTCGCCTCCTATCGTGTTAGCTCAATTGAAAGATAAACCATTAGTAGGCCCTGAAGGTGATTTGCAGAGAAAACCCGCGACTTTAGATCCTCAAATACAAAAACGCATTGATGAGATTCAGAAAAAATACAATATCACTATCACTCCTCCAGGAGTTTTCCTAGGCAACCAAGAGAATTTATGTGGACCACAAAGTCGTGACAAACCACGCGAGAACCCAAAAGCTCCTTCAGCTATTCACTCTAGAATTCCTACAACCAAAGAGTTAGATGCACTAGAACAAGCACTTAATTCTACCGGTGATTCCTCGCTTACAAGAGATGGAAAGCCCTTAAAAATAACATTCACAGACAAACCGGCTGAAAGAAGCGGGCGAGCAGACACTGGTGAAGGAGCACTTTATAATGCTCCAGACGAGAATAACGGAATCGCAGAACTCAGAATAAATCCGAGTCCTAAGATATTAGAACCACTATTGCCTCACATGCTTAGACACGAAATTGGACACAATGCAGAACAAAATGCATATACCAATGGCAAACACCCAGCCGAGGTTCTGGATAAATTGGGTTTCAAGACAGTTCCAAATCCTTTCTATTCTGGTGCACCAGGTGAGCCTGCTCAACTTGATGCGGTTAGAGTAAATAACAATGGGCGAGAAATGTATTTCATTAAATTGCCCCCAGATTGCCAAAATCCAAGGGGAACATGGCTGAGGGTAAATGAGCAAGGACAACTTCTTAGCAAAAGCGGCAACGTAGTTCCAATGCGTAATGGACAGCCGGATCCAAGATCATCCATTATTCCTTATGCACAAAGTGATAAATTGATGCAGTCTCAGCTAACAGTCAAACATCCTACCCCATACTTCGACAACCCAAATGAAGTGATTACCGAATCTTTCGCGACCTGGAGCGGTTTGAGCGGTGCGGCGAGGACAACGTGGGAACAAAAATATCCGAATCATTTTGAAGCTGTAAAAACTATGCTCGAAGCTCAAAAACGAAACTTGGGACGATAAACGCGTTGCATTGATATACTGAACCGGTGACAAGGTTCTATCCACTTTTAGTATTTGTTGTGGCGCTTGTAATCGGCATTATTGTCGGGCTATCGAGGCGCGCGATAGACAGTGCATATTTTTTTGACTCAGGACTTTATATGCAGTCTGCAGTCGCGATTCATGAGGCCATTGGACATGTTAGCAGTGTCGGCTTAAATGCTTTGCAACCAGAGTGCATCAAGCTCAAAGAAAAGCTTCTACTCGACGGACCCGTTCTTCCACTTATTGGTGGCATTCCATTTTGGGTAATGGGTGCAAAACCAAAACTTGAAGCAATGCAGCCTGTACTTGCACTTCTCGTTTTGTTTCACTCGCTTTCTTCTTTGCTAATGTTCTACTTGGGCAAAAAGCTTACCAAAAGCGATAAATTCGGACTTGTATCTGGTCTATTGTGGGCTACTTATCCAGCTGCAGTTATTGGCACCACTAAATTATTGACCGAACCGGTAGGAGTTCTTTTAAGTCTTCTTGCACTTACTTTGTGTGTTCGCTTAGGTAAGGAAGAATCGCGCAAGCGTGTCTGTTTAACGTCTTTTGCACTTGGCGTAATAATGAGCTTGTTTGTATTATTGCGTCCAATTCTTGCACCGGCAATGGTGCCTCTATTAATAGGGTTAGTCTTTTTCAAAAAGAAAAGAGGGATGGCATCAAGTACTATTATCGGCGGCATAACAGCTTGTGTCTTTGGCGCCTCGTTGACGCTTACACCTTGGCTCTGGTTCACGTCTTCAGCAAGCGGAGAAATAGTTTTAACGCCCAAACGTGCACCGGTTTACAATTTAATTTGTGGTTTTGACTTACCATCGGACGGAAGAATTTTTGTTACTCCACGACCTGCAAGTATCGATGAAGAAAAAGAGAAAAGCATGCAAATGCTTTCAAGCAATATTCAACAAAAACCACTTGAGCACCTGCTTCTTATATTGCGTAAGCCAAGCAGAATTTGGCAAGACGCCTGGAACGATTACAGAACGCCTTACTTGTTTTTACCAGCTTCGGCAATTACATGGTGGCATGCTGCACTTATAGCCTCTGGAATTGCAGGTCTCATTTCATTTCTTACTTATCTTTCTAAAAAAGAATCGTTCGCCCATCAGGAACAACCAATCATTTTATTTGGATCGCTATGTTTTATTTCGATTCATTTTTTATACGTATTTTTTAGTGCTTGTCCGCGCTACGGACATACCTCAATGCCATTCTTTACTTTGTTTGCAGTTTATTTTCTCAGTCGACTAATGGCTGGAGAAAGCAAATTAAAGCGAAGTGCACTATTCGTTGCAGGAATTCTAATCACATTTTTGTTAATACTAAATATGCCGATTCAGTCAATACTGCTCGACTTGAATGTTGCAAGTAATTTGGCTTTATTGTCATCCGTCCTGCTCAAATCAACCTTCTTGCTTCTATTTAGTGCAATCGCCATTTTGACCACGCACACAGAGTGGAAGCCGCTTTCGAAATCTAAATTGTTTAAGATGTCTGTACCTGTATTTGCAATGACAGTCATTCTAGTTTCGTCTGCCGAAGAAATTGGAGCCCCTACAGAATCTAAAGCAATAATTGCTCCTAATCAAAAAACACAACGCGAAATAGAATTGAACGTAGACAAGCCTGACTGGGCGCTTGTTTTGATAGATGGATCCAAAGAGCTAGAACAAGCAAATGTGATTGTGAACGGTCACAAATTAGATGGTTCGCTGATACCACTTCATCGTTTTAGTACCAGTGATAATAGTCTGCATAATTATCAAATGTTCGCTAAATTGCTCAATATAGATGAGTCTCAATTCAGACAATGGCGAGCCTTGACAGTCCCGATTCAAGATTTAAATTTCAATGGTAAAAACGAAGTCGTCCTTCAATCACAAAATGACGGGACCACTTTGTACAGTTCTTACAAGCAGCTTTCTGGCGAAACACGCTTGCCTTCGCTCTTTAATTTCTGCTTCTACAAGCTAAATACAAATGCTACAGATTTAGATGCGCGTGTGCCATATGTCGAAATAAACAATCACGACAAAAAGGCGCCTTCGCTTAAGCGAATAATAGTTGCCTTAGGCAACAAAAATAAAAACTATAACGTGGCTTTAGATGCGCCTTTATCTGTCGAAGAAGACTTGCTTAAAGGTAAGTCCAAACCATTTGTGATACCACAAGGAATGTTGACTTTCGTCGATACGGGAATTAACGACCTGAGCATTAATTGCAACGGATTATTGAAAGTCACTCTGGAAGCCAAAGTTCAAAGCCCAAGTCCGACTAAAGTAAAAGTGGACCTCATGTGTCGCCTGGAAAATCAACCGGACTTCTCTGTCAATGTTTTTGATGACACGAAGGTTTTGGACCTAAAAGGTATCTCAAATTTCGAATCGTTCCAGTTCGTTAGTTATGTCCCGGCATCTTGTGTGTCGGCCGGCAAATTCAGACCACAGGCCGTTTTTGTGTCCAAAAACGCGCCTGTTCAACTAAATGAGCTAAAAGTCAAAATCGAGCGAATCGACGCGCCAGACTTCAGAAGCAGCGATATAAACTTGTATTAGTTTCCCCTCACTTTACATAATGACATTCCTTACTAAATGCCAAGAGTTAGGTGATACTATAAAGCGAGCGGCTATAAATTCACTGCCGCAAACAAATAAGGAATTTATGGATAATTTCACTCAGCTCGGACTTTCTGAGCGCTCGGTAACTCTACTTACGAAACTTGGATTTGTAACTCCTACAGAGGTGCAGTCCAAAGCTATCGGACCTTTACTAGAAGGACACGACATAATCGCCACCGCCCAGACAGGCACAGGCAAAACAGCGGCATATGCGCTACCTATAATTGAAGGATTGGGATCGCAATCTAGCGGCAGACGCGAAATTCGCGCCCTAATTCTTGTACCTACTAGAGAATTGGCTTTGCAAGTCAAATCGCAAGTTGACGCTCTTTCTAAATATCAGAGATTGAAATCAGCTGCCTTTTATGGCGGTACCGGATATGGTGCACAAATCGGCGCCGTTCGCCAGGGCATAGACATTGCTATCGCCACTCCTGGACGCCTCAATGATTTACTGCAACGTCAAATTATGGACTTGAGTCAAGTGCAATATTTTGTGCTTGATGAAGCTGACAGAATGCTCGACATGGGCTTCATGCCGCAAGTTAAGCGCGTCATGACCATGATTCCAGAAAAAAGACAAACGATGATGTTTACTGCCACACTTGATCACAGAATGCAGAAAGTGGCATCCGACATTATGAACAAGCCTACTGTTATTCGTTGCAAGCAAGAAGAACTTGAACCTGCATCTATCGAACAGCAAGCTCACAAAGTGGGCAAAGGCGAAAAAGACGATCTTCTTTTGTCCGTTCTTCAAGAATGGGAAGATGCCACCGTTTTGGTTTTCACCCGCACAAGACGCACTGCTACTCAGTTGACCAGAAAACTGAAAGAAGCAAATGTCGAAGCCGAAGAAATTCACAGCGACATCAGTCAGCACAAACGTGAAAAAACAATTGCTCGTTATCGCGCTGGCAGCTTCAATGTTTTAGTTGCTACCGACATTGCTGCTCGCGGACTAGACGTTCCAGCCATCACTCATGTAGTAAATTACGATTTGCCCACCTGCGCTGCCGATTATATTCATAGAATCGGACGCACTGGCAGAGCGGGAAAAACCGGAGTCGCTCACAGTTTCATTTCAAATGACCAGCGCCATCTTGTAAAAGATATCGAAAAATTGCTTGGTCGCAAATTCGTCACTGTCTCTCGCGCTCCTGGAATAGGAACTGGCGGCGGAGTTGGCACTCGCTCTAAGCATGCAATGGAAGTTGCTCGCTCGTGTTTTGCTGGCGACGGTATTAAAATCGGCGACTGCTTGCTCAAAGTATAACTGCGGTTTTGACTCTGCTCAAAACGTTTTCCAGGTCGACTTTTAGTTTTTGCATCGACTGATATCTTTTATCAGGCTCTTTTTCGAGTGTTTTGAAAACAAGCTCTTCAAGCTCACTTGGAATTTGCAGTTTAGTTCCAATTTCGGCGAAACGTTTTGGCGCTTCATGCACTTGTTTATGCATAGTTTCAAAAAGACTTTCGCCCAAAAATGGCGGCTGACCGCACAAAGCCTCATACATAACACAACCAAGACTGTAAATATCTGAGCGAGTATCGAGCACTCGTCCAAGACACTGCTCGGGACTCATGTAGGGCGGGCTGCCAAAAACCTCTCCGTCTCTGGTTATGTCTTTACTGATAGTCGATTTTTCATAATCATACAAAAGCTTGGCGATACCAAAATCGATGATTTTGACAAAGCATTCTTTGTGCTGACCTTCGGTAATAATGATGTTTCCAGGCTTCAAGTCCCGGTGGATTACCCCGACATTATGCGCGTGGACAAGTCCATCACACATTTGCACGAATAAGGAAAGCCATAGCTCAAGAGCAAAAGTCTCTTTCATGTCGATGATTTCAGAGAGTTTGAAGCCTTCTATGTAATACATGACCAGATAAGGACAGCCATTTTCAAGCAAGTCCCAGTCAAATACTGTAGCAAGATTGGGATGAGTCAAACGGCTTGCTGCCTGAGCTTCGCGCTGGAAACGTTTGCGGTTACGCGAGTCTGAGGCAAGATAAGGGTGCAAAACCTTGATGGCGAAATATCTGTCTAAAATCAGATGCTTGGCTTTATAAACCACGCCCATGCCACCGCGACCGATGACAGACTCGACTTTATATTTTTGATTAATGACCTGGTCGATCATTGAATCGGCGATGGTCGGATTAAGGTCCTCATCATCTTCTGAGATCGATGTCTCGGGTCCCGATTTGGAATGAATTTTTTCGTAGAGCTTGCTTATCGGCGACATTTTGATGGTCGGAATTGACTCATTGTCTGGAAATATTTGATTTCGACAACGCTCAGCCAGATCTTCCAGGTCTACATCTAGAGCGTGCAAAACCTTTTGGGCTGTGCAACGAGGGACGCTAACAAGAGCAAGCAATAACAAAATAGTGTCGACACGAGACACCCCGCTTAAGCTTGAGGACTCTTTTGCTTTGTAGAAAATTGACTTGGCACGCGGTGAAAATGTAAAAGCAGGAACGTGATAAGTAGTGCCTCTGCCCATTATGCGACAGACTTCTTCAAGTGCTTTTCGGTAAGTGACACCAAGTGACTGTAGAGTCTGGGCGGCGCGTGTGTTTTCGCACAATAGTATGCCAAGTAAAATATGCTCAGAGCCGGTCATATAATGACCAAGTTCTTCTCTTTCTTGTTGTGCCAGTTGCACAACCTTAAGAGCACCTTCGGTAAAACTTTTGAACATGATTTAAAAACGCATTTTGCTTAAGCCGCGGAAAAGCCCCTGGTTAACGCCTTTATAAATTGCAGATTGAACACTGCGGTTGAGTGCACGATTAACAGTGGTACTGAGTCCACCCATCGGATTTCCCATAGAACCCATGCCCCCTTGCATGGGCATAGCCATACGCGGAGCTTTTTGAGGAACAGCAAAACCGCCTCTAAATCTTGCATTCTGTTGAACGCCTGCTTGCATTTGTTGCGGCGCTTGTTGAGGAACGCCACTATTCAAAAATTGTTGAGCTTGTCCGCTGATTTGTTTACCACTTCCCATTGCTTTAGCGGCGTTTTGCATCTGGGCAAGCGCTTTAGGATCGATACCATCCGGGGTTGAATCAGATCCTTGCTGAGCAAAAGCAAGTCCGGCATTTCCTGCTTGCTGCCAATCAGACGAACTAATTTGTTGCGGTATCTGCTGCATTTGTTGCATGGGCATTTGCTGTTGAGGCATTTGTTGCTGAAATTGCTGTTGTTGCTGCGGCGGGGGATATTGCTGCGGTCTTTGTTGTTGCTGAAATTGTTGTTGAGGCTGTTGCTGAAATTGCTGCTGATTATAGGCTTGTTGCTGAACCGAACCAGACAATTCAGATTGGTCATCACCGCCGGTGCCTGCAGGTTGGTACCACGTTGCTTCATTGGAAGCAGGTTGAGATTGTTGTTGTCCACCACCAATCCAGTTTGATTGACCAAGTCCCCCCATCTGCGCTTGAAGCGCATTCATAGAAGATCCTGCAGATCTATCGGGACTGCTTTGCCTGGTTTGATAAAACGAATTGTCACTAGACTGATCCATTTGTGCTTGCTGTGTCTGCAACCCATTGCCAGAGTTGCCACCACTGCCTCCATTCGAGACCCAGTCGGACTGAGCTAATTGAGCGAAGACCACTTGGTCAGATAATGTGCAATTTGCTAAAACGAAGCAAAAAGCCAGAGCAAACTTTGTTGCGCTGGCTTTAGTTGACTTCACTCTGAGAGTGTTTGCCATGTTTATTGATTGACAGACAGTGCGCTTGTAGCGTGTATCGGCTTTTTCAAGCTAGCAATTTTATCTTTGAGCATTGAGATTGCTGCTGATACTTGAGCCTCTTTATCTTCTACCAAGCGGTCTGGCTTGACTCCTACTTTGTTGATGTCGAGATTGTTTGGGGTTAGGTAACGCGAAACTGTGATGTGAACTGCAGCGCCGCCGGGCAATTTGTTTATTTCTTGTACCAAGCCTTTGCCGTAAGATTTGGTTCCTACCAGTACTGCGCGATTGTTGTCGTGCAATGCACTGGCAAGAATTTCACTTGCCGAAGCGCTGTCAGAATCCATCAAAACTGCAATGGGTTGTTTGGTGAGTGGAAGACCAGTTGCAATGTCGGTGTGTTTTGCGTTGCGGCTAATGGTGCTTACGATAGCTCCATTTTCTAGCAACATGTCGGCTATTTCAAGAGCGTTGCTCAAGAGTCCGCCTGGGTTGCCGCGCAAGTCAATAATTAGGCCATCAGCGCGGGACAATTTTCTAAGAGCACCACGAAATTCTCTTGCAGCGTCATTCGATATGAAAGTATTCAACTGAATCATACCGATGTTGTTATCGAGCATTTTAGCTCTTACAGCTTTGATTACGATTTCTCTGCGGGTGATTGAAACTTTGCGAATTTCGTTGGTTGAGCGCTTAACGGTCAAGTCAACTGGGCTGCCTGCAGCTCCGCGGATGCGGTTTGCAGCTTGCTCAGGGGTGATGCCTACAGAAGATTCGCCGTCGATGCCGATAAGTTCATCACCAGCTTTGACACCAGCTTTCTCGGCTGGGCCATCTTCGATGGTTCTTACGATTTGAAGTTTGGATGGCTTTTCTTTGCTCTGTTGAAGGCTGATGCCGATTCCGACGATTTTGGCATCGATTGCATCATTCTCGTCTTGAAAAGCGCGAGGGTCGAGGAAACGAGTGTAGGGGTCATTCAAGGCTTTCAACATCTGAGCGATGTATTTGTGAGCGTCTTCGGTGGATTTGATTTTCGAATCATACTTATGCTCGTAATCTTTCCAATTTACGCCATTGAAAGACTCTTCGTAGAAGTTGTCGCGGACTAGCTTCCAGGCTTCGTGGTAGACGTCTTTTGGACTGTCACTGCGGAAACTCTGGGCAGGTTGTACGCCTGAACCAGCAACTAGGGTGAAAACCAATGCAATAGCAGATATGCGCTTGAACACGTTCATCCAGGCAAACTCTCGGTGAATATGGGACCACAATAAAACCCCAACCTCTCCAGGTCGGAGGGGTTGCGTTGCTGAGCCAGCAACGGGTTCGTATCTTCCTTATGCCCCGTTAATCAAAGTTTCAACACGTTTTTTCTGAAATTTACACTTGACAACAAATATTTTTTTCAAGACTAGCTGAAAGGCTAAGCTCAAACAGTC
This sequence comes from Candidatus Melainabacteria bacterium, assembly GCA_016699165.1. Classification (GTDB taxonomy): domain Bacteria; phylum Cyanobacteriota; class Vampirovibrionia; order Obscuribacterales; family Obscuribacteraceae; genus Aved-18. The sequence goes on from CP064963.1 coordinate 805,525, forward strand.
AAGAAATCCCGTATTTAGACCAATTTGCGTTCACTAAATCCTTGATCTCTGAACTCATGTCGATAGGTTTAGGCCAGTTACGCGTGAAACCTTCAGACTCCCACTTTCTGGTTGCATCTATCCCGACTTTAGAGCCTAGCCCCATGATTGGAGATGCATGATCAAGAATATCGAGAGGCCCTTCAACGAACATCATGTCTCTTTTAGGATCTGTATTTCCAAATACGTTCAAAGCCACTTCCGATAAGTTCTGCACGTCCACTTCTTTGTCCACCACAATGGCAAACTTAGTGAACATAAGCTGACCCAGACCCCAGATTGCACTCATCACCTTGCGTGCATGTCCTGGAAATCGCTTGTCTATCGAGACTATGACACAGTTGTGGAAAACACCTTCCCAGGGAAGATTCATGTCCACAATCTCAGGAACGAGCAATTGCACCATAGGCAAGAAAATACGCTCGGTCGCTTTGCCCAGATAACAGTCTTCCTGGGGCGGTTTACCTACGATGGTGGTTTGATAAATGGGATTTTTTCTATGGGTGATGGCAGTTACATGCAGCGTGGGAAAGAGTCCAGCCAGACTATAAAAACCTGTGTGATCGCCAAACGGACCTTCGGTACGCAGATCTTCTTGGTCTACATAACCTTCTATGATAATTTCGGCATTAGCTGGAACCTCAAGGTCTATAGTTTTGCACTTAGTTATTTTTACCGGGCTCGACTTAATAAATCCTGCAAGCAAAAGCTCGTCTATATCGGGTGGCAAAGGTGCGGTGGCTGAATAAGTGACAGACGGCTCGCAACCAAGTGCTATAGCCACTTCCATTCTATTGCCCGGCTTTTCGAATTTGCTTTCGTCAAAAAAGGTCCCGTAATTTGGTGGCTCGTCTATGTGGCTTGAAGTCATAGCCGCAGCCACTGCTGGTTCTTTCTTCTGAAGGTCGCGACGACTGTTTTCGAAATGACGTGCTCCATCATGATGCTTGTGCCAGTGCATGCCTGTTGTGATGTTATCGAACTTTTGCAGTCTATACACACCTAGATTTCTATGGCCAGAGTGTGGGTCTTTAGTTATAACTACTCCAAGAGTAATAAATGGACCACCATCTTCAGGCCAACACTTAATGATAGGAAGTTTGTCCAACATCGGTTGGCTTCTATCTTTGATGACCACTTCCTGGCAAGCAGCTTGTCCCTTAATGAGCTTTGGTGGAAATTTACTTACTTCCATCAACGTAGGAAGCATCGCTATCTTATCCATGAGAGATTCTGGAACTTTAGGCTTTATAAGCTTTACTATGCGATCTGCTATCTCATCTAAATTCTGAACTTCTAAAGCTCTACATATTCTCTTATAAGATCCAAAGGCGTTTATAAGCACTGGCATTTCATAGCCTTTGACGTTGGTGAATAAAAGAGCTTTATTCTTGCCGTCTGGAAGTTTACTAACTCTATCTGTGATCTCTGCTATCTCAAGATCGCACGAGACTGGAGTAGTGATTTTCACTAACTCCTTGTTGTCTTCCAGAATTTCAAGATACTCTCTTAAGTCCATAACTAATCTCTTCTATATTGTTATATACGTGATTCTGATTTGTATTTACTGCTCAAAAATTGAGCAAGCTCATTGAATGCTTTGGCTCTGTGCGACTTTTGATTCTTCTCTTCGGGTGTGATTTGAGCTGAAGTCATGGTGCAGTCGTTTGGCATAAAAATAGGGTCATAGCCAAATCCATGCTCGCCAAGCTCTTCTCTAATAAGTTTGCCCTGCCAGTAAGCTTCAGTGGAATAAATAACTTTATCTTTGTCAGCAAGTACAAGAGCGCAAACATAGCGCGCGTTGCGTTTTTCATCTGGAACATTTTCCATTTCTAAAAGCATCTTGTGCCTGCGATCTAGATCAGATCCTTCGCAGTATCTAGCGGAGCGAACTCCCGGTCCCCAACCAAGCGCTTCTACTTCGATTCCAGAATCGTCTGAAACTGACAGTTCGCCAGTCATTCGTGCCGCTTCTCGCGCTTTTATTTCGGCGTTGGCAAGATAAGTATCACCTGTTTCTTCAGGGTCGAAATCTTTTGGTGCCAGTGCAAGTTCGATGGGCAAATGACCAAGAAGGATTTTCAATTCTTTGAGTTTGCCTGGGTTTTGGCTGGCAAGAACGAGTTTCATTTGCCCTTCTCGTTGGTATTGCTACCGGTGCCTTTGGCTGGTGTCTTTTTGCGATGGTCTTTGCGTTGTACTCGAATAACATCGCTTATTTGCGAGATGGCTTGCGATACTTGCATCAATTGTTTTAAATCTACCACTTCCAAAATCAGCGTAATGACTGCACCTTTTTTGTCTGTTTTTGTTTCAATGCGCAAGTCACGCAAATTCACTTTATGGTCAGAAATTTTCTTCAGGATATCGCCTGCAACACCTACTCTATCGAGTGCTTCAACCGAAAGACAGGCTGGATATGTAGAGCTTCGCTCTAGCGACCAGTCCACCGACATGCGTCTGTCTTCGTCAATCTTGTGCAAATTAGTACAATCCGAGCGGTGCACGGCAATGCCACTGCCTCTTGTCACCACGCCAACAATTTCTTCTCCAGGCACGGGCTGACAGCATTTTGCCAAATGGTGCAACAGACCGCCAAGACTACCAACGTCTTTTGGTTTAGCTGGCTCGGCTGAAAAATTGGGGAGCATATAGCCTTTTTCGGCTATTTTTTCTTGCTGGTCTAACTCGCGAATTTTGTTTACTACAAAGGATACCGAAATATCGCCATAGCCTACTGCAGCAAGAATGTCGTCCATCTTTTTGAGATTGAGTTTCTTGCCAATTTCTTGGATTCTTTCATTTGTAAAACTATCATCCAGATTTCCTTTTCCAAGCTCAGACTCAAGCATCTGACGCCCCTGGGCAATATGTTCTTCGCGGTGGTGCTTCTTAAACCATTGTCTAATGCGACTTTTAGCAGAGTGTGTCTTGGCAAAATTGAGCCAGTCCATTTTCGGAAAAGTATTTTTACCTGTAATAATTTCGACGATATCGCCGTTTTTCATCACCGTATTCAGTGGCACGATTCTGTCATTAATTCGAGCCCCAACACACGAATGTCCAACGTGCGTGTGAATTCTGTATGCAAAATCTATTGGCGTAGAGCCAGTGGGCAAGTCAATTACGTCACCACCGGGACTGAAAACAAAAACCTGATCAGAGAAAAGATCTATTTTGACCTCTTCCATGTATTCACTGGCATCGTCTAGTTCTTGACGCCAATCGACTAACTGTCTCAACCAGGCAATTTTTTTATCGCCTTCTGCTTCGGCTTTGCCACCACCACCTTCTTTATACTTCCAATGAGCTGCAATGCCATATTCGGCAATGTGGTGCATTCGTCTTGTGCGAATTTGAATTTCGACGCGCCTGCCATTGGGACCAATTACAGCAGTGTGCAAACTTTGATAATTGTTGAATTTGGGCATAGCGATATAATCTTTAAATCGCCCTGGAATGGGGGTGAAGAGGTGGTGCACGACACCCATTACTTCGTAGCATTTTTGAGTGTCAGGATCTTTGCCAATTTCACAAAACTCTTTTTCGCTCGAATCGATGATTACGCGGATAGCAAGCACGTCGTAGAGTTCTTCAAAAGACTTTTGTTGCTTCTTCATTTTGAGCCAGATGCCAAACAAATGTTTAGGGCGTCCGACTATTTCGGCTTTGATTGATCGCTCTTTAAGCTCGACCTCGAGTTTTTCCATGATGTCTTTAATCACCACTTCGCGTTCTTCTCGAGTATCAGCCACAACTTGTTTGAGACCATTGAATTCATCGGGATGCAAATAATGCAAACCAAGGTCTTCCAGTTCCCATTTCATTTCGCCCAGTCCAAAACGATTGGCCAGAGGGGCGTAAATTTCAAGCGTTTCTTTAGCGATTTCGGCTTGTTTGTGCGGAGCCATATGGTCAAGAGTTCGCATGTTATGCAGACGGTCAGCCATTTTCACAAGCACAACTCTAAAATCGTCGGCAATGGCGACAATAAGTTTACGGAAATTTTCAGCCTGACGCTCGGCTTTAGAACTAAAACTAAATTTTCCAAGTTTGGTGACGCCCTCGACTATGTGCAGAATGTCTTTGCCGAAAGCCTTTTCCATCTCTTTGGCTGTGACTTCGCAATCTTCAAGTACATCGTGCATCAATGCCGCACAAATAGTTTGTATATCAGCGTTTAGCTCAGCCAAAATGCAGGCCACTTCCGCTGGGTGAATAATGTAAGGGTCGTTTGATTTACGCAGTTGACCATCGTGAGCTTTGTGCGCAAAATCATAGGCTTTTTGAGCAAGCACGACATCCTGCTCGTCGCGTCCTTGCGAGCGTAAAATCTCTATCAGAGGCTTTTCGTAGGTTTGTATCATGAGCTCAGCCTGAATTATACCTAAGCATTGAGCCCATGGGAACCCAGGTTAACAAACTGTGTCGGGAATTTTTAGCCAGTTAAGCGCATTGCCTCCAAGCAGCTTTGCTTTGGTTGCCGGTGCGATATCTAGAGACTCAATAAGTTTGCCAGGTTCGTCTTCGCCAAGCGGAAAAGGATAATCTGTGCCAAGGGCGATTGCGTCTTCACCCACTACATCAATCAAAAATTTCAAAGCTCGCTCATCATGCACCAGACTATCAACCAAAAATCGACCAAGATAATCGCGCGGATTCACATCGTTATCTATCGCGCATAAGTCGGGTCTAGCCAGGAAGCCATGCTCGATTCGACCAACTGTAGATGGAAACGATCCGCCACCATGGGCAAAGGCAACGCGCAGCTTAGGAAAACGCTCAAAAATGCCTGCAAAAATCATCGAACAAATTGCCAAACAAGTCTCTGCTGGCATTCCAACAAGCCAAGGCAGCCAGTATTTAGTCATGCGATCTTGACCCATCATGTCCCAGGGATGCACGAAGATAAAGGCATCAAGGTCATTTGCCGCTTCAAACACAGGCAACAACGCAGGGTCGCTCAAATTCCAATTGTTTACGTGCGACCCTATTTGAACACCCAATAATCCCAGTTCTTTAACACAGCGCTCAAGCTCAACAATAGCCAGATCTGGTGCTTGCATGGGTATCGTTGCCAGCCCGACGAATTTGGCAGGATTTGATCTCACCACACTTGCCAGGTCATCGTTTAAAAACTTAGATAAATCAAGCGCATGTGCCGGTTCTGCCCAATAACTGAACATAACAGGAACGGTAGACAAAACTTGTATGTCCACACCCGAGCGCTTACAGTCTTGAATACGCGCTTCTGCATCCCAGCAATTACTTTCTACTTCGCGAAAAAAGGTGCCATCGTCTTTGAGCATTCGGGCGCGGCATGAAGCATGGTGATCAAGTTTGATAAAGCCACCATAGCCGTACTTGCTCTTCCAGTCGGGTATATTTCGCGGCAAAATATGCGTGTGAATGTCGACCTTGAACATCTAAGCCGCCTCATGCGAGTTTTGTTACTTTACAACAAGTGTTTATTATTATTGAGTCATAAGGGTAAGTAAAGAGTAATTGTTTGGGTTTTAAAAATAAACATTGCTGTGTATAGAAGGAAATACGGGTCAACTCCTTCGCTAGAGGTTTGAGTAGAGGTTTGAGAGGGTGAGTTCGGCGGTTGCACAATGGAAAATTTATCGTACCCGAGCAGAACTTGCCGGGGACGAAGGAACGCACGATTTAGCCGAAGAAGATTGGAAAGAAGCCCTCAAACAAGCACGACAACTCGAACAAAAAGATCGCAGACTTGCATATACTTTAGAGAGGCTTGCTGAGAGCCAATTTCATTTAAACAAACTGAGTGACGCCACAGCAAACGCTCTTGAAAGCCTTTCTGTTTATGAAAGCTTGAAAGAAGAAAAACTTGCCGATTTAGGACGAATTAATGCCAACTTGGCTAAGGCTTATCATGCTCAAAACATGGCTGCCCAAGCCCAAGAGTATTACACCAAAGCAATTGCGCTTAAAGAAAAAGAACTTGGGGTCTCACACCCAGATGTAGTGGCATTAAAAGACTCTTTTACTTCTCTGTCCAAAGACCCAAGCTTTGCCCCAGGTCCCATTGAAACACCCGAAATAAAAATAGAGCCAGCTCCAGAACCTCTAGACTTGAAAGTAGCTCTCGATTCAATTTTCGCCGACGAGCCACCACCTGCAGAACCACCAAAAGTAGAAGTTGCGCAACCATCTGTGATACCACAGCCTGAGCCTGAGCTGGTGCCAACTCCGATTTCAGCTCCGGTATCGGCTCCAGTTCCCACTCCTCCTCCAGAGCCGCCTCCGCCACAAGCACCACCCGCGATGCCTCCGGAACAAGTGACGATTCTCTGGTCTAATTTTAAAAACATGGCCGAGAACTACATGACCAGTAACAATTTAGTTGAGGCCGAAAAACTCTGGCTGGATGCTTTAGCATTGATTCAGCCTCTGGGAGAAGCCAATCCAAATTACTGTACCACTCTTGAAAGCCTTGGCGAAATTCGACTCAGAATGCAAGATTTCCCTGCTTCTGAAAATTATTTTTTGAAAGCATATAACATCAAAATCGGAGTGTTGGGACCACAACATGTAGCTGTTGCACAAACAGTAAATCAACTAGCCCGACTATATTATCAAGGCGGAAACTTCGAAAAGGCTGAGTATTACGGTCGGTTATGTATTGATTTGCAAGAGAAATTATATGGACCAGAAGACGGAAATTTAGCTTGCTCCATTCATAATTTGGCCACCCTTTACCATATGCAAAAGAAATTCGAGATGGCAGAACCGCTTTATAAGCGCTCTTTGGAGATAAAGCGCAAAGCATTTGGTCCAGAGCATGCTGAGACCACAAGACTTTTGAAAAGTTATTCTGATTTGATGCGCAACATGAATCGCTTAAATGAAGCTGATGAATTAGACAGTATGGCGGATGGAAGAATCAGCGGAACCTGGCGCGCCATCTCAGTTCCAGCCCCACCCGGCTCAAGCAAGAAAATGGAAAATTGCGATATTTGCGGAACGCCACTAGGTGGTGCCACACGCTGCGCCAAGTGCGGATACGACACTTCGCTTGGTGTGTTCTAGCCTTGCTTTTTGACCACTTGAAGTGCTGGAAAATCTTTTAACAGAGATTCATAAGTCTTGCCACCATTAATCAATGCAAGTGAAGGACTTTGACAAACGTCTTCAGGGGTTCTAGCTACAAGGCCTGGGTTATTTAAGCCGTTTTCAGTTGCGACCTGGTCAGGTACACACACTCCAGCCCTTTCGCGTGCTGCAATTCCACAAACTAATGCTCCGTTTGCTGGAACCAATAAGCCTAAATATCTCGAGCCATTCACATTGCAATTAACAAAACCTATAAAAGCCTGAATTTGACCTATTCTTGCATCAACAGAACCCAACATGTCGTTGGCGCCTACAGCAACGCTTTCGAAGAAATTCTGAAAAGAACTTACCTGCGAAGACATAGCTGCAGCAAATGATGCGAATTGCAAAAGTTGGGTATTGGTAAGGTTTCTACCAGAAACCACATCGTAATATACGCCAGCTCCATCCTTGTCACTGAAGCCTCCGGTGCGGTCGTAAACCATATTGCCATTGCGAACAATATCGGGAGTTTCAAGCGAATTATTGGTGGCACGCATGAGGATATTATCAAGAGAACGATCGGTACCGTCGCCTTTATAGGTAATGCGTGACTCAGGTGTGATGATTGTCGTTTGAACTGGCTTATCGCCATCCATAACTTGAGTTTGCAATTCTCCTTTCTCATTGATAGAAGATCTAACTCTATTTTCTGGACCAAGATTGCCACTTTCATCGACTGGACGCTCAATTGCTTCGTTACTCCAGCCTTTAGGACCTCTGGTGGCAATTTGTTCGACATTGCCTTTCATTGACTTCATCTGCTGGAGACTGTCGTTTTGAACGGTGTAAGTAATTCCGTTATGGTTGAAAACATATTTTCCATTTTCGCTTGACTGTGCTTTAACCTCAGTAACTGCACCATTTGGTCCATGAAGTGTCATGGTGTCGCCGGAAAATGTAGCTATATTTCGTTGAATTTCGCCCGAGGCATTGGGAGCAAGAATGTTAAGGTCTCCAGATTTGCCTATAATTGCGCCGGTACGCGTATCGCCACTAATTATCATCGAAGAACCATGCGTATCAGCACCAAAAGAATCTCTGGTCACGTCTGGCACATATTTTTCATCTGTGAGCGCTTCGTTAAAATATCCTTCTATGGCAGCCTGTCCTTTACCTTCTACAGCGCGACCATTAATAGTGCCGTTGAATCTTCCGTCGGCTCTGATTACTAAGTTATCGCCACCAGCAAAAGACCAAGTTTGAACTTTGTCAGCGCCTGTACCTGACTCTATAAGAGTGGTTGTAAGATTGCCACTTTCGTCGAAACTCTTGAGCGAAGTTTTGTCGCCTTCTGTGGATTTGACTGATAAAAGCCTGCCATCCTTGAATCTCGATTCAACGGTAGAGCCATCCGGTTTATTCTCAACACCCAATACAGGTTTATCGTTCTCAAATCTGGTTTCTACTCTAGTACCATCGGGTCTAGTTTCTAATTTAACTTGTTGCCCTTCTGAGGCTGGACCCAATTTTCTGCGTAAGTCGGCGACTTGCTCAGTTCCAGCGCAATCACCGCCCAATTTCTTGTCAACTTCGCCTGATGTAAGAGCCTCGAGCATGGTGGTGCCAGGAGCAAGAACCGCACCTTCCTTAACTATGCACTCGTTCAGGGTCCCTTGCTGCTGTCGTTGCGACTCGGTGACTTCAGTTCTGATTTTTTCAGTAGCGGCAGCTTCAACGCGTGCAGGGCTATTTTCAGTTGCGCCTTCTGCTGCTGGAGCTTCTGGAGTTGCTGCTGCTTTTTCAGGTTTGACTTCTTCTGCTGCCATTTGATCTCACGTAGTAAGTTGCGGGAATTACGAATATGTACCTATATTGTGTAGTCCCAAAACGCACTTGTCAACCGCATTTAATCTGCCGAAACATCGCCAGGCTGTTCGATTTAGGATATTTAGCTGTCCTGCGTCCGAGAAAAACTGAAAGGGGTGTTACAGTGAAGGTTACGGGAATACAATCTCCAGTAATGAAAAGCCGACTCACCGTATTTATTTCCATTTTGTCCTTGACCTGCCTCTGCGCCTGTCAAAAAATTGATTTTGGCGGCATTATGGGGTCCAAAAACAAAACTCCTGCAAGTATTCCCGGAGTAGCACCGGTCAACGAAATGAAGCCACACTCAGTTTCATCTCAGACCAACGACGCTCCTTTGTCAGGTCATTGGAAAATGGCCTACTCGGTCAACGGCGACGTCAAAAGCTCGCATGTGCATCTCACTCAAACGGGCGAAACATTTTCCGGCGAAGGTACCGACGACCAAAGCAATAAAGCATTCGTCATTGAAAAAGGCACAATTCAAAACGGCGACTTAATTGGTTTTATAAAAAGATATCAGGACAATCCAAACTCACTACCTGTAGAGTATGGCGGCAATTTAGACAAAACTTCCAACGCTTATGTAAACGGTCGCTATCTGGCTTCTGTAAACGGACAATCTTTTGAAGGCGAATGGGAAGCAGAAAAAGAAAAATCAGATCCTCCTCCAACATCTGGCTCTAATGGCAGCTCTTCATCTGGTGCAAGTCATGCCAGTCATAAACCAGGCCACGCACCTGATCTTTCAGGAAAATGGAATACCGGTTACGAGTATCAGTTTAAAACTATAAATTCAACCATGTGGCTGATGCAAGAAAACAACAAGCTCAAGGGACATGGTATCGATCACAGTACCAAAGAAAATTTCGTCATAGAAGAAGGCTGGTACGCTTTTCCCAAAGTGACACTGATTCGCAAATATTCTGCGATACGATCCAAGAAAGTGAATAAGCCTGAGCGCAAAATGACATTTAAAGCCGACGTAACCTGGGTTACAGACTCAGACTACGATGGTCCGTATATGCAAGGCAAAACGGATGGCGGCGGCAATTGGGAAGCACAAATAGTCAGATAGTCTATATAACTTTGAGTTTTTTGCCTACTTTGACAAAACATTCAATAGCAAGATCTAGATCAGCTTTGCTATGCGCAGCCGAAATCTGACAGCGCAATCGCGCTTCGCCTTTTGGCACAACAGGAAACCAAAGTCCTTTTACATACACGCCTTCGTCCATAAGTGCATTACTCATGTCTTGAGCGATAGATGCTTCGCCCAGCATCACAGGCACTATTGGGTGAATTCCTTCGATAATTGTGAATCCAGCATTTTTGATTTCTTTTCTAAAGTAAGCAGTGTTATCGTGCAATTTAGTGACGAGGCTATTGTCTTCCTCCAAAATTCTGAGCACTTCAAGAGAGGCACAAACAATTGGTGCAGGCACTGTATTTGAAAATGTGTAGGGTCTCGATTTTTGACGTAGAAAATCAATCAAATCTTTTTTACCGGCGATGTAACCACCAGCGGCACCACCCAGAGCTTTACCTAGAGTGCCTGTAAGAACGTCTATTTTGCCGTGTACACCGCAGTGTTCGGGAGTTCCTCTTCCAGTCTTTCCTAAAACTCCAGTCGAGTGAGAGTCGTCGACAAAGAGCAATGAGTTATGTTCTTTAGACAGTTCAACAAATTTTTCAAGCTCTGCATATTCGCCTTCCATGCTGAACACGCCGTCTGTAGCAACAATGCTTACGCGATAATCTTTAGACTCGTTAGCTTCAAGTTTGGCTTTTAAATCATCGATATCGTTGTGCTCATACGAATTAAGATCAGTTGTTTTAGTCGCCTGACGAACTAGTCTTATGCCGTCGATAATACTTGCGTGATTTAACTTGTCACTATATATGATGTCACGATATTGGGACTGTCCAAAATCATTTGACAAAAGAGCAGTGAAAAATGCCTCGTTTGCAGCAAAGCATGAAGAGTGCAAAATAGCCGCTTCCATTCCCAAGAATTGGGCAATTTTTTCTTCCAGCTCAAGGTGAATATTTTGAGTTCCACAAATAAATCTGACTGAGGCCATGCCGTAACCCCAACGTTCAAGTCCTGCAGCTGCCGCTTCTTTTACTTTGGGGTGATTAGCAAGTCCCAGATAATTGTTAGAAGCAAGCATCACTTTGCGCTTGCCTTTGGCTTGAACAGTGCCTGATTGGTCACTTTCAATCGGTACTTCGTACTTGTAAGTTTTATTTTCGTGAGCCGCTTTAAGCTCTGTAGCAATGGCCGCATAAAGCTTTTGGGGAGACATTTGTTTTGATTGAGCAGTTGAATTCGAAGCCATTTGCTTATCCTCTTAACTTTTGGACTAATAGGTTAGCAGAACCTAATTGCCTTCAAAAATTAATGTTTGTCCCAAGAAATTAACCTTCGCCTCTTCCGGCTTTATACTAAAGCAATGTCTCAGTCAGATTCACCAACTACTACCTGGTTCGAGCATTTAGACGAAACAGTGGAATCCATATTGAAAAACGACCCAGCCGCCAGAAGCCGGTTAGAGGTCATTTTGTGTTATCCAGGTCTGCATGCGGTGATGATTTATCGCATCGCAAACGTGTTCTACAAAGCCAAAAGGTATACTCTGGCACGTCTTATTTCGCAGTGGGCTCGCACTATGACTGGCATCGAAATACATCCGGGCGCCACAATCGGTAGACGTTTTATTATCGATCATGGCATGGGTGTTGTCATTGGCGAGACAAGCCATATAGGCGACGATTGTTTTTTGTACCAAGGAGTGACTCTAGGAGCTGGTGCTGAAGCTCGCCAAGGCGAACAAACCAGAGACACAAAGCGTCACCCCACTCTTGGAAATGGCGTAGTGGTGGGAAGCGGGGCTGAAATTCAAGGGGCAATCACAGTTTCTGACAACGCTCGCGTCGCTTCTGGGTCCATTGTGCTGAAAGATGTGCCGCCAAATTCCACAGTGGTGGGAATGCCTGGAAGGGTCATTTATAGAGACGGACAGCGGATTAACGAAAAGTTACCTGATATCGAGGCGGAAGCAATCAAAAGTTTGAAGAACCGAATCGAGGTACTGGAAACTCTTTTGCGTCAATTGCAGGGAGATAACGCAACAAATCTTGCGTCCGATAGTATTAACCAGTCAGAACAGGATAAATTAGACTGGCTGGATGGGAATACTGAAAATGAGAGTACCGAAGATCCAGTTGAAGTTTTTTTGCAAGGAGCTGGAATTTAAGACATGGCAGAAAGCGAACTCGATCGAGCTTTTCAGAGCCTCGCCGAGGCCCTAACAATCACTGAAGCCGAGATATTGGAGGAAATCCAAGTTATTCAGGCTCAGATTGACGAGTTGAAAGACCGCATCATCAACTTGAACACAAAACAAGAAAGTTTGTCCCACGACAAGGAGTCCCTGACCCAAATGTTCAGCCGATACTGTGCCACTGAAGATGGTGCCAGTTAGGCAGTCCCATGTCAGGAACCTGCCCATTTTGTGGAGCTAAGCTCAACCTAGGTCTCAACTTCTGCGTTGGTTGCGGAAGGCAGGGTGCCGACAAACCACGCGGACAAATGTCGGGTTTGCGCGGCGGTTTCAGAGCTGCAGACATTACACGACGACTAGACGAAATTATTACTGTCTCGCGCTTTAGAAAATCGCGCAAAAATCTCGAAGTAACTAAAGGTGCTCGCTGGTTCATAGTAAACGGCACATTTTCAGTAGTGGCAATTGCCCTCTTTTATTGCGCTGTTCAATATAGCCTTTCCTTGATGTATCCAGGCAAATATAAGCCACCACAAATACCAGTGGCTAAAATAAAACAAGTCGTACAAACCACTATTGGTGGCATGAAAGTTTTTTCCGCGCCTTCAAGCAAAGACAATCCGGTAAAAGACGAAGAGAAACCGCAGACCGAAAAGCGCAAAGACAGACAAGAGCATCCTGCCAAGACTACCGGTAAACGAAATAAACGAAGCACCAAGCCTGGTGCCAAAGCAAAAAAAGCTAAGCCAGTAACTTAGCCGACTCTTTTTCGTCTAAAAACCTAATTACGTCCATTTTAATAAGTAGTGAAAACTCTTTGACGCTCCAAGATTTTCTCACTTTAGGCGATTTATAAAGCTCTGCTTTGATTTGCTTTTCGCCTGCAGCCGAAATCTGATAGATGTATTCCTTCTCGTAATAAGGAGGAGACTTAATGGCGATAAATTGTCCCTTGCTATACATTCAATTTATACATAAACAAGTAACTTAGCAATCTCTACTTTGGCGCATGAAGAGCTTTGACCACTGACTTGATACACTTTGGCATCACGCATCAATTTTTCGACTTTATATTCTCTTGTGTAACCATAACCACCTAGAACTTGTACAGCATCAGTGGTGACTTTCATAACCATGTCTTGTGCATAAGCACGAGCGGCAAGTGCTTTAGTTTTAATCACGGGTGAGTCACCATCTTTATCTAGTAAAGACGCAGCCTGCCAGGTTAGCAATCGAGCTGTTTCGATTTCTTTGGCCATATCAGCAAGCATAAAATTGACGGCCTGATGCTGAGCTATTGGTCTGCCAAATGTTTGTCTTTGTTTTGAGTATTCTATAGCAAGGTGCAGGGCACTACGTGCGACACCAGTAGCTCCAATTGCTAAAAACAAATTAGCAGCTGATTCAATGCCGGATCTAGAAGGAGCCTTAATTACATTTGACTCAGTCAAACGAATGCTATTGAAATTGGCGTTACGAACACTTAAAGCTTTGCGTCCCATTAATTGCAATTTGTCTTCGAACTCTAAACCTGGAGCATCTGCTGGCACCACGAACAAAAGTGTTTTATCCCTACTTGATGCATCCCTTGCGCACACTAAGTACCATGCGGCATGACCACCGTTAAAAATTTCAGGTTGTCTGCCATTCAAAATATATTCATTACCTTCTTTATTGAAAGAAAGTTGGATTTTTTCGATTTGCATAAACGAGGCGGCGTAACCTGCCACCAGGGGTGATTCTACTAATGGCTTTAGAAATTTCGCTTTTTGCTCAGGGCTTGCGTATTTAACCAGAGGTAAAACGGCTATGGCACTTGATTCGATCGCTCCAGCTATGCCGCTGCAACCAGCTGCTAATTCTTCTAATATGACGCAGGCATCAAGTGTATCTAGACCAAGACCATCGCAGTCGTCACCAATCATGCTGTTGACCAGTCCAAGCTCCCAAGCTTTGTGTACAAGACTTGCAGGAAACTCGGGCTTTATGTCGAAGTGTTCAGACTTACTTTCAATTTCTCCTTGGGAAAAATCTTTAGCCAGTTTTTGAAACTGTTCTTTCTCTTCACTCAAAAAAAGTCCAGAAGTTGCCATGCTCTGCTCCTTGGGGCGTCTATCCAATACATATTCTAGAACTATAAGATGCTTAGCAAATGCCTGAGCGTTTTCAAGAGTCAAATAATTAAGTACAAATAAGTCTTTGCAGGGGCTACATTCTGGACTTTTACTAAGGTCGCAAGCGGGAAGTCATGATATACAATACTGATCATGTTAATCGCCCCATCCATTTTATCTGCTGATTTCACCCGTTTGGGCGAAGAAATAGCTATCGCTCAAAAGGGCGGTGCAGACTGGATTCACGTCGATGTGATGGACGGTCATTTCGTGCCTAATTTGACTATCGGAGCACCCGTAGTCAAGAGCATCAGAAAGACCACGACACTACCTTTAGATGTTCATTTGATGATTGAAGATCCAGATAAATATCTGGAAGATTTCGCCAAAGCAGGCGCCGATTTCATTACAGTGCATGCCGAAGCTTGTACTCATTTGCACCGGACTTTGAGTTACATCAAAGAGTTAGGCAAAAAAGCCGGCGTAGCCTTGAATCCAGCTACTGAGCCTGAAGTGCTCAAATATGTCATTGACCACGTGGACCTGGTGCTAGTCATGTCTGTGAACCCAGGTTTTGGCGGACAGAAATTCATCGAAGCAGTTATTCCCAAAATTTCTCAAGTAAAAGAGATGTTTGAGCAAAGCGGCAAGAAAGACCTTTATCTATCTGTAGATGGAGGAATCAATTTTGATACCGCTCCAAGAGTAGTACGAGCCGGAGCAAACGTGCTTGTGGCAGGCAACACCATATATGGTTCCAAATCAGTTTCCGAATCAATTTCCAAACTAAGACAATCTGCTGTGGCAGCGTAAAGGAGATACAGTAACATGCGACTCTCAAAAAATTTAGTACCGGCAGCGATGCTTCTTGCAATTGCATTGCCAGCACTGGCAAACGATTCGGAGTTCATCAAAGATACAGATTCCATCGGGAAAACCAATGGAGTGATTATGTCTGACCAGATGCTTGAGCTTGGCATGGTTTCTTCAAACGCACTGCGTATCGAAGGCGAGCAAGCAATGAGATTGGGCAACACCGATCGCGCCATTCAAGTTTTGCAACGCTCAGTCGAAATGTCTCCCTTAGACATGGACGGACGAATTCTTTATGCTACAGCGCTTGAGAAAAAACTGTTCAGACAGAAAAAACATGATCGCGATCCAAAACTCTATAACTATCTTGTGAAGCAATGGTTTTTCATTCACAAAAAATGTGAATTTCCAGACCAAAAAATGCAAGCATTCCAACATTTAACTCAATTGACTGGAACCGCTCCCAAGATGCTTGAGCGCGAGAAAAAATATCTGAGCCGCGTGCTCATTCCAGAAGATGGTTCGGTCGCTGTACAATTCGGTAAAAACCGCATCGTAGATCGTTAAGACTCATTCTTACGTCTTTTGAAAAAACGCCAGATTGTTTTGCCAATGCGAAACAGTCCAAATAAAGCCGAAACGGCACCAATCAAAATCCAGACTATGGCTGGGTGCATTGAAATTATGTGCTCTTTGGCTTGTTCATAAGCTTGTTGCATCGCAGGCGTCATCATGTCGGTCGGCAAAAATTTGGCTAATTCAAGAAAAAAACCAATAAAAATATTGAGTAAGCCAAAGACCAGCCAGGTCCACCCCGCCCTCCAGACAAATAATAAAGGCCAGAACCCAATTAGGAGGAAGGTATCGGACAAATAAACAAGCGGATCATTTGGCTTAAAAACGAAAAGAAGAATAAAACCGATGAGCCATAAAACAGTAGAAAGTATGGTACCAAATTTGGTGCGTTTACTTATGCCACCATTTTCAGTCATCGAAGCGAAGACCTCTTTTATCCAGGTCTAAATCTTTCAGTTGACGCAGTATTATTTTGGCTTCTTCAGGAACTTCAGACTTACTTATTTTTTCTGACAGAATTTTGGCAAAGGCAACTTTATCGAAATCACCAAGGCCTCTAGAACGACACAAACGATCAAGCATTTCAACTCGACGCCGAATCTTGTCTTCTGGTGCCGATTCTTGATGTATGCGCAAGTCTTCGAATTGAATAGAATCGAGATAACCCATTTCGCTTACATACAATTGCATGCAGCGAAAAATAGTTTCTTGCGAGAATAAATCTTCGATCTCGCCTTTGCGAAGCGTTAGCAGTCGGTCACAATCACGCAAACTATCACTAATTAATTCGGACTGTTCAATTGCGTCACCATCAAGCAGACACAATATTGGCAGAGAAACAGTGTCACGCAAGTTCAAATACTGCTTGGTCACCTGCTGGGCGCCGCCACAAGCATCTATATAAGCGGAGATCTCTATTAGATCTATATTTAAAAGTTTAGCCAAAGCAGGTAATAAAATTACCTCAGTCTGTCCTTCGACCAGCAAGATTTTTTCGCATAAAAATCCGCCGGAAAAAAGTTTCTGCAAATCCTTTCTTAATAAAACCCAAACCGATATCGGTTGAGGTTTTGAACTAGAGTTGACTTGATCGCGAAAAGCCACCAAAATTCGGCTTAATGCCGATCCGATAGATTGATCGATTTGGGCAAATTCAGGGTCAAAAAGTTTATGCCAAGCAAAAGAATTGCTCACCCAAAAATCAAGCCAGGCAATTTCAGATGGTTGAAATCGATCAATTTTTTCGCCAAATAACTGGCGCAAGAAATCCAGATTGCAAATTTTTGCATCATGCAAATCTTTGCTTTGATACCACATATCGAAAGCTAGTCGCTCAAAGCGTTTGAGGTCTTCAAAGCAAATTAAAGCACTTATGGTTTGATCAAAAATTCGCCAATTTTTGTCAACAGTTTCAAATAGGGGGTTTTCAACTCCAAATATTTGTGCGAAGATTTTATTCTGAGTTGCAAGTGGCAATTGTTCGAACATTTTTTTGTCGACATGCCTGCGAGCCAGTCGGCTTAACTGCGACCATTTATGCGAGGGCTCTTCATATGACAATATTTTCCGTATAGCCGACCAGAATTCCTCGTCCGTCGGGTTCCGGTATGAAGAAGAAACGCTACTTTTATTTTTTGTGTTTATATCTTTCGGCTTCAAAAGTTTTTGCCTGAGTCAGATTTTGGCATTTCCAATTATCTGATCTTTTGACAAGAAACAGACGGAAATCTGGCTTATGGCCAGATTCAGATTATGTCATGTTCACACTGTGTGTAAAGCACACTAAAAGAGATTACGCTTATGGACACCTGTCAAGATTTAAAAGATAAAGAACTGGACCAGAAACTGAGTATGAACGAGCAAGAGCTTCAGCCTGAAATACAGAAGAGCGATGCCGTCATCACCGAGGGCTCAACCTGGGCTGCAATTTGGCATCTGGCATGGCCTTTAATGGGTCAGATGTCTGTTATCGCCCTAGCCAGTTTCTGCGACGTTTACGTAGCCGGAAAAATGGGCTCTGACGTTCAAGCCGCAATTGGTTTGTGCGGACAAATATGGTTTTTGATGATGCTCATCACCGTGGCATTGTCAGTTGGCACTAACGCTCTTGTGAGCCGTTATTGGGGCGCAAAAGACCTCGAAAACACGCTCAAAGCAGGACGTCAAGCCATGACATTTGGTTTTGTCTTCGGCGGAGTATCCGCAGCTGCAGGACTACTTGCTGCAAAACCCTTACTTGTATTTTTGGGCGCATCGCCTGAAGTACAAAGGCTTGGCTGGGAATTTATTTCAGTAGATTTACTGTCACAAATCCCATTCACCGCAGTCTGGGTGGCTCACTCCATCTGGCGCGCTAAGGGAAATGCAAGAGTGCCGATGGTCAACTGGATTTTAATGGCACTAATTGTGGTGTCACTAGATTTTGCTCTGTGTATCCATCCTTTTCATATCGGCATTTCCGGACTCGGCTGGTCATGGGTGGTTGCAGCTTTATTTGGCGTCTTAATCAACGTGGTGCTATTGAAGCGAACCGAGCTTGCAGAGTGTGTCAATTTTAAATTGATGATAAAAGAAGGTCTCTCCAGAGACTTTATGTGGCGTCTTTTGAAAATAGGCATACCCGCTTGCATCAACGACCTTGTTTGGATCGGAAGTTGCTGTGCTTTCTTCTTGATTTTTGCTCAAACCAAAAATCCTACTGCTTGCCAGGCCTCATGGGCTGTCGGCTTCAGACTGGAAGAAATAGTTAGCTCTCTTCCACTCCACGCTCTATCCATGGCGGTAGCCACCATCGTGGGTCAGAACCTAGGTGCCAAACAACCAGAGCGCGCTGAGCGTGCAGGCTGGCAGGTCGCCTGGGTAGGAGTAGGTTACACATCACTAATGGCAGTGTTTCTGTTTTGTATGGGAGGCGAAATCGCCAAACATATGAGCAGCGATCCGGTGGTTCTCAAATATGTCAAAGACTATTTGCAAATCGTCGGGATGTGTCAGCCATTCGTTGCCCTGTGGCTTGTGCTCTTTGGAGCCATGCAAGGTGCCGGTTACACCATGCGTCCAATGTGGATGTCGATTATCTGCTTGCTTATAATCAGACTGCCACTTGCCTATTACCTCACTAAGACATTTTTCTATGGTCCTGAAGATGGACCTTTAGGATGCTGGCTCAGTGTCGCTGCGTCTGCAGTGGTAATTGGGGTTCTCGCCATCTGGTCCTTTAAATCAGGTGTCTGGAAAACGCAAAAAGTCTAAACTGGCAAGTCTTTTTTGAACTCTTCCTGCTTTCCTGTCGTCTTAAAAAACAAAGGGTCGCAGGAGGAATTCAAAATGGCTACTAAATCAAATCAACTTGTCAAGGATCTCAACTTTGAGCTGCCGCGCTTGCGGCTTTGTCTTTTTTATGAAAAGTGCAAACCTGATGGTCTTGCAAAAAAGATCATGATCAAAGGACCAGATGACGCTTATCGTTTTCTAAAGCCGCTTCAAATGGCAGCCGAAGAATATTTTTTGACTATTCACTTGAGTGCCAAAAATCACATTATAGGTGTGCACGAAGTGTCTCATGGAACCGTAAACTCAAGTCTTGTCCACCCACGTGAGGTTTTCAAAGCAGCAGTGCTTGCAAACAGCCACTCTATTTTGCTTTGTCACAACCATCCCTCAGGCGGAGAGCTGAGACCAAGTTTTGAAGATCTGGAAATAACAAGCAGGCTTATTTCTGTTGGTAAAATGATGGGCATTCAGGTTCTTGATCATGTGATAGTGGGAACCAATCCCGACAACGAGGGCGAAGGTTACAGTATTCGCGAAAATCATCACGACCTGTGGACGGAGGCCCTAGTCTGAGTTATCCTCGAATTTATGCAAGAATCTGATTCTAATCTAAGTTCGCGCAAAACAGAAACAGTAATGGTCGGCTCGGTGCCAGTCGGCGTGGGGCATCCTGTGGTCATTCAATCAATGACCAACACAGACACCCAAGATGTGGCATCAACTGTCAGACAAGTAAAAGAATTGTATGAAGCGGGCTCTGAGATTGTAAGAATTACAGTCAATACCAAAGCCGCTGCGCAAGCGGTTCCAGCAATTGTGCGCGAGCTTGAAAAATTAGAAATAGATGTGCCATTAGTTGGAGATTTTCATTACAACGGGCATTTGCTTTTGACCGAAATACCTGACTGTGCAAGGCTTTTAGCCAAGTATAGAATCAATCCAGGCAATGTTGGCAAAGGCGAGCGCCACGACGAAAATTTCAAATGTATGATTGATGTTGCCATCAAACATCAAAAGCCAGTTCGCATTGGTGTCAACTGGGGCTCGCTTGATCAAGAATTACTTGCTTCAAACATGGATAAAAACGCATCATTGAGTAGTCCTCTTGATGCTCATACAGTCTTGATGGACACTATTGTCGAAAGTGCTATGGCGTCTGCTCAAGCTGCAATCAAATATGGATTAAGCAAAGACAAAATAATAATCTCAGCCAAAGTGTCAGAAGTGCCAGACTTAATAGGCATTTACAGACGCCTGGCTAAACTGAGCGAATTCCCTCTCCATCTTGGTTTGACCGAAGCGGGAATGGGAGTGAAAGGCATAGTTTCATCAGCTGCCGCTCTTTCAGTTCTGCTCACAGAAGGTATTGGCGAAACTATTCGAGTGAGCATCACACCTGCACCTGGTGCAAGCAGAACTGAAGAAGTAAAAGTTTGTCAGCAAGTTTTACAGTCGCTCAAACTCAGATCTTTCACTGCTCAAGTAACAGCTTGTCCTGGTTGTGGCAGAACTACAAGTACGGTTTTTCAAGAACTGGCTAAGAATATCGAAGACCATTTATCCATAAAACGAATAGAGTGGGCAAAGTCATACCCTGGTGCTGAAAATTTAAAAGTGGCTGTAATGGGCTGCATCGTTAATGGACCAGGCGAGTCTAAACACTCTGACATTGGCATTTCACTTCCAGGTACTGGCGAAGAACCTCGCGCTCCAGTTTATATAGACGGCGCTCACGATACCACTCTTGATGGTCCCACTCTGGCACAAGATTTTATAGCCATTGTGGAAAATTATGTCAAAAACAAATATGGCTCAATCTTGATCAAATCTTGATCCACAAACTAGTTTTATTTACATAGCTCTTGCAGCCAACATAGTTGAATTTAAGGTATGGACCTTATTTCAATTTTGCTTACCATCATACTTTTTTTGTCCGGTTACGGATTAATTGAACTTTTCAAAAAATTAGCGGAGGGGTAGTTATGACCCTCGTTTTCTTTCTTGCATTTATACTTTCGATTGCACTTGGAATTTATTTGGTGATCGCTCTTTTCAAACCGGAGTTATTCGCATGAACGGCTTCGACTTTGCTCAATTGGCGCTTTATTTTGTTCTGCTGCTTACTCTGGGCTATTTCTTAGGAAAGTACATGGCCTTTGTCTATCAAAAAGAGGCTGGATCTGGATTTCTGCCTTTGCGTTTGATGGAAAATTTGACCTATAAATGTGCTGGTCTAAACCCGCATGTAGATATGACATGGATAGAGTACAGTCGCTCACTGATGGGTTTTTCTTTAGTCAGTTTTATTTTTCTGTATGCACTACAACGCATGCAAAATATTCTGCCGCTAAATCCAGAGCACTTGCAAGCAGTATCTCCTGACAGCGCCTTCAATACTACTGTTAGCTTCATAAGCAATACAAATTGGCAAGGTTACTCGGGCGAAGCAACTCTATCTTATCTAAGTCAAATGCTTGGTCTTACAGTTCAAAATTTCGTTTCTGCAGCAGTGGGGATGGCAGTACTTGTAGCCTTGATACGAGGAATAATAAGACATCAATCAGACGGGATTGGCAATTTCTGGTCAGACCTTGTGCGCTCCATTATTCATATTTTGATGCCACTGTCTGTAATACTATCGCTTTTGCTAATTTCGCAAGGAACCATACAAAATTTTTCTCCATACATTGAATATAAACCCTTAGAAGTACACAATGCGCAAGAAGTGTCGCAGAAACTAGCCATGGGTCCTGTAGCCTCGCAAGTATCAATCAAACAACTAGGTACAAACGGTGGTGGATTTTTCAATGTCAATTCTTGCCACCCATATGAAAACCCAAGTCCAATTTCAAATTTATGTGAATTGCTAGCTATTCTGCTGATACCAGTTGGACTTTGTTTCACATTTGGATTTATGGTCAACAATCTCAAAGAAGGACTAACAATGCTCATTGCCATGAGCAGCATTTTCTTCGTCTTCCTGATTTTGGCCTTGTGGGCTGAATTTTGTCAAAATCCAACTCTTTCACTTGCTTCAAATATGGAAGGCAAAGAGACTCGCTTTGGCATCGTCAATTCAGTTCTCTGGTCTGTTTGCACTACCGCCGCATCAAACGGATCAGTCAATTGTATGCACGATTCATTAACACCACTTGGCGGTCTTGCGCCAATGGTGCTCATGCAATTGGGTGAAGTTATATACGGCGGAGTCGGCTCGGGTCTTTATGGAATGCTCGTTTTTGCCTTGGTGACAGTGTTTGTGGCTGGACTTATGGTGGGACGAACACCGGAATATCTGGGCAAAAAAGTGGAGGCATTCGAAATGAAAATGTCGTCCATGATTCTACTTGTGCCACCATTTGTAGTGCTTATTGGAACCGCTCTTGCAGTGTCATGTGATGCGGGTCGAAGTTCGGTATTTAACTCAGGTGTACATGGATTTAGCGAAATTCTTTACGCCTTTTCATCGGCTGGAAACAACAACGGTAGTGCTTTTGCAGGGTTAAACGCCAATACACCGTTTTATAACTATGCCTTGGGAACGGCCATGTTTATTGCTAGATATTGGCTTGCCTTACCTGTACTGGCCATAGCTGGATCGTTGGCCAAGAAAAAACAAATTCCAGTATCAAGCGGAACCATACCAACTACAGGCATTTTATTTACAAGTTTTCTTGTCTGCATAGTTCTCATAGTTGGCTCGCTCACTTTTATTCCTGCCCTGGCCCTTGGGCCCATTGTTGAACATTTACAAATGATTTACGGAGCCAAATGAAATCCGACTCAAAAGGTGGCAATTTATTCCAGCCTGAAATAATGAAACAGGCTGCTATTGATGCTTTCATCAAACTGGATCCGCGGGTTCAAATACGCAATCCTGTAATGTTTGTGGTGGAAGTTGGAAGCATTTTAACCACCTTGATTTATTTTGTTTCATTAGGTGGCGAAAAAGAAGCAAACTCGAATTTCGTTTTGTCCATTAGTCTCTGGCTATGGTTCACACTTTTAAGCGCAAACTTCTCTGAGGCGATGGCTGAAGGTAGAGGCAAAGCGCAAGCAAAATCGTTGCGCGAAACTAGAAAAGATTTAAAAGCAAACAAAATTGAAAGTATCGATCCTAAAGCAAAAGTCACAAGTGTATCGGCAAGCAGTCTGCGCATCGGTGACTTAGTCATAGTTCAAGCACAAGAAATTATTCCTTGCGACGGAGATGTAATTGACGGTATCGCTTCTGTTGACGAAAGTGCAATTACCGGAGAAAGTGCACCAGTAATCAGAGAAAGTGGTGGCGATCGAAGTTCGGTCACGGGCGGTACAAAAGTGCTTTCAGACTGGCTCATTGTCAAAATCACAGTCAATCCAGGAGAAACTTTCATTGAACAAATGATTGCTCTGGTTGAGGGAGCTAAAAGACAAAAAACTCCCAACGAAATCGCTCTCAATATTTTGCTTGCTGCGTTCACTTTAATATTTTTAGTAGTAACCACTACTCTATTTGCATTTTCTAAATACAGTGTTGAAATAAACGCTCAAGGACAAGTTATAAGCATAACCGTGCTGGTAGCCTTGCTTGTATGTCTTATCCCCACAACTATCGGCGGTTTGCTATCTGCAATCGGCATAGCCGGCATGGACAGACTCATTCGCTCCAATGTAATTGCCATGTCTGGACGCGCTGTAGAAGCAGCTGGAGATGTGGACATGCTCCTTTTAGACAAAACAGGCACTATCACCCTTGGTGCAAGACAAGCATCTGCATTTATTCCTTCCGCCCAAACAACAGAGCACGAGTTAGCTGATGCAGCACAACTGGCCTCGTTGGCTGATGAAACTCCAGAGGGTCGGAGCATTGTAGTTTTAGCCAAAGAAAAGCACGGTATTAGAGATCGTAACATTCACGATCTGGAGGCGACTTTTGTCGCTTTCAGTGCGGTAACTCGCATGAGTGGAGTAAATTTAAACGGCAGTGAAATCAGAAAAGGTTCGGTCGATGCCATAGAAGAATATGTCAAACCAGAAAGAGTGCCACCAGAGATACTGGAGGCCGCTAATAAAGTGGCTAAGGAAGGAGCTACACCACTTTTGGTGGCACGAAATCAGCAAGTTTTAGGTGTAATAAAATTAAAAGACATAGTCAAAGGCGGCATCAAAGAACGATTTGCTGACTTGAGAGCAATGGGAATTAAGACTGTAATGATTACAGGAGACAATCCCATCACCGCAGCAGCCATTGCCGCAGAAGCCGGTGTGGATGATTATCTGGCACAAGCAACTCCTGAAGGCAAATTGAAATTAATAAAAGAAAATCAGGCCGGTGGAAGACTGGTGGCGATGACAGGAGATGGAACAAATGACGCTCCAGCTCTTGCGCAAGCAGATGTTGCTGTAGTGATGAATTCGGGCACACAAGCAGCAAAAGAAGCTGGCAACATGATCGATCTGGATTCAAGCCCGACCAAACTGATAGAAATCGTTCAGATTGGAAAACAACTTCTAATGACGCGCGGAGCTCTCACCACATTTAGTATCGCAAATGACGTAGCTAAATATTTCGCTATCATACCCGCCGCCTTTGCCACCACTTATCCAGTGTTGAATAAACTAAACGTGATGAACTTATCTAGCCCAGAGAGTGCCATCCTTTCTGCTGTCATTTTCAACGCCCTTGTCATTCTTGGACTCTTGCCCATTGCCCTACGTGGTGTCAAATATCGACCGGTGAGTGCAGAGCTATTATTGCGTGACAACATTTTGATATACGGTCTAGGCGGGCTTATCGTGCCTTTTATAGGCATCAAACTAATAGACATTTTAATCAGTGGGTTCAAAGTGTAAATGAAACATCTCATTGCTTCACTAAAAATATTTTTGCTTCTTGCAATTCTCACAGGAATTGTCTATCCCTTGTTTGTCACAGGCATTGGCCAACTTGTATTCAACAGCCAGGCCAATGGCAGCATTATCAAAGAAAATGGCCTAGTTCGCGGCTCAAGTCTTATTGGTCAAGAATTTAGGCAATCCAAGTATTTCTGGAGCCGTCCTTCTGCCACATCTCCAGCTCCATATAACGCCTGCGCTTCGTCTGGCTCTAATCTTGGACCAACGAATCCTAAACTAAAAGAATCGATAGAAGCATTAAGAACTAAATTTCAAATAGATTCTTCAATAAAGCCAAGTTCCGAACTTTTAACTGCGTCTGGCAGTGGTCTAGATCCACACATAAGCCCTGCAGGCGCGCATTGCCAAGTGGAGAGAGTTGCCCAAAATCGCGGCTTGGCTAAAGAGTTAGTAGAGAAAATAGTCTTAAGTCACACGCAAACTAGACAACTTGGTATTCTGGGAGAGCCAGTAGTAAATGTACTGACCTTAAACTTGGAACTTGATCGAATTAGAGCCGACAAATGACCGAATCAAACAAAGCAGGACAAGACTCAAGACCTGACCCCGACCTGCTTTTGACCAGAATAAAAGAAGAGGATGCTCGCTCTTCTAAAGGGCGCCTCAAAGTCTTTTTTGGGGCCGTTGCTGGCGTCGGTAAAACCTACGCTATGCTTGAGACTGCCCACAAGCTACAAGACGAAGGAATAGACGTAGTCTTAGGTGTAGTCGAAACTCATAAAAGGGCAGAAACAGAGGCACTGGTTGAAGGACTGGAGTATCTTCAGAAAAAACAGATAAGTTATCGCGGCACCACCATGGAAGAGTTCGATATCGACCTGGCGCTGCGAAGAAAACCAGAAATTATTTTAGTCGACGAATTGGCTCACACAAATGCTCCCGGCTCGCGACATCTTAAGCGGTGGCAGGATGTCGAAGAGCTTCTCGATAACGGCATAGACGTTTACACAACTTTGAACGTGCAACATATTGAAAGCTTGCACGACGTGGTGGCACAAATTACCGGTGTCACAATTCAAGAGCGCATTCCTGATTCTTTTCTTGAAAAAACCTTTGAAATCGAGCTTATAGACCTCCCTCCAGACGAACTGATTCAACGCTTAAAAGATGGAAAAGTTTATTTGACCGAGCAAATAGATCACGCTCTCACCAATTTTTTTCAGAAAGGCAATTTGATAGCTTTGCGAGAGCTTGCTTTGCGAGCTGCAGCTGAGCGTGTCGATGCGCAGATGGAGCAATATAGAAAATCGCACCAAGTAAAAAGAACCTGGCCTGCAGCTGAAAAAATTCTGGTATGCGTAAGCTCCAGTCCTTTATCGATTCGGCTTGTCAGAGCAGCAAAGCGCATGGCCAACGGACTTAAAGCCAAGTGGGTAGTGGCCAATGTCGAAACACCAAGACAGTCGATGCAAAACGAAAAGGATCGAGCTCGCGTCATAAGAACCTTAAAACTTGCGCAGCAACTGGGTGCTGAAATAGTAGAGCTGACAGGCAAAAGTGTAAGTCATGAAGTTATGCGCTATGCCAAACAAAATAATATTACAAAGATAATTGTTGGAAAACCGGCCAAAAGCAGACTACGAGATTTAATTTACGGCTCGGCTCTAGATGATCTCATAAGAGACAGCGGATCTATTGATGTATATGTAATAACCGGAGAAAAATCAGAAAAAGCGGAAACTGAGGCACCGCAGGTAGTGACGCGAAGCAAACCGCGACAATATTTGATGGGCATTTTGGTGGTGGCAATCTGCACTATCATTGCGAAACTAACAGGTAGCTTTTTTGAATTTTCCACGATAATAATGGGCTATATGCTTGGAGTCATAATTGTGGCTCTTTTGTACGGTCGCGGCCCTTCGATATTGGTTTCTTTTCTGAGCGTGGCCGTTTTCGATTTCTTGTTCGTACCTCCTCATTTTACTTTTGCAGTCTCTGACGCTCAGTACCTTATTACTTTCGTTGTAATGCTCATCGTGGCGCTAACAATTAGTACATTAATGGTAGAAATAAAACAACAAGCTGAGACTGCTCGCCAACGAGAGAAAAAAACTGCCGCACTTTACTCCTTAAGCAGAGAACTTGGATCAATTACCGATTTAAAAGATCTAGTGAAAACTGGCTTAAAACACGTGGGTGAAGTGTTCAATGGCCAAGTAGCAATATTTCTTGCCTCTGAAAATGAGGATAATGCAAAATTAGAACTATTCAGCAAAGGAGAAGGAGCACACTCACTTTCTGCCATTGATGAAGGTGTAGCCAACTGGGCTTTCAAAAACAGAAAAGCGGCTGGTCTTGGCACGGATACTCTGCCTTCTGCCTCAGCTCTATATATTCCACTCTTAGGATCCAAACAGACAATTGGCGTATTGGCGGTGAAGCCCAACCTAAATAATCCCATTTTCTATTTTGATCAGCTCCACCTGCTTGAGACATTTGCTAATCAAATTGCCATAGCTTGCGAGCGAGCTTATTTCGCTCAAGAGAACGAAAAGACTAGAGTAATGATGAAAACAGAGCAATTACGCAGCTCTCTTTTAAGCTCAGTATCTCATGATTTGCGCACTCCACTTGCCACTATAACTGGTGCGGCAAGCAGCATAATGGAAGGTTCCAAATCACTTTCTTTAAGCGATTGTCGCATACTTGCAGGTGAGATATATAACGAATCTGTGCGTCTCAACACACTAGTTAAAAACTTACTGGACATGACTAGACTGCAGTCTGGTACTCTCAAAGTAAGAACAGAATGGTATCCAATCGATGAAATAATCGGCGCAGCTATTGCCACCATAACTGATGCTTACCAGCAAAAAAAACACAAAATAAATACTCAATTGCCCGACCAAATTCCGCTTGTGCCTTTGGATGCGATATTAATTCAGCAAGTACTTTTCAATCTTATAGATAACGCTTTTAAATACTCGAAAGACAGCGCAGAATTAGACATAATTGTCCAAACCGACGCGGAAAATGTGAAAATTTCAGTTTGCGACCGTGGCATCGGAATTAGTGACAAAAACAAAGAAAAAGTTTTCCATAAATTTTTCCAGGAAGAACAAAGTTTAAAAACTGGCATTGGAGTAGGCGCCGGTCTTGGACTCGCCATTGCCAGTGGCATTATAGAAGCTCATGGCGGTAGAATTTGGGTGGAAGACAGAAAAGGTGGAGGCTCTATATTCAACTTCACCTTACCACTTGCAGATAATTCGGGTGATTTGCCGAAAAAACCGGAGATACAATAGAAGCATGGCTAAAGTAAACAAAAATCCCCTAATTTTGGTCATCGAAGACGAAGCGCCCATAAGACGTTTTCTAAAAATGTCTCTACTCGACCACGGTTTTGCGTTTAGCGAAGCTTCAACCGGCAAAGAAGGCTTGTCTAAAGTAGCTTCAGAACGCCCAGACCTTGTAATTCTGGACCTGGGTCTTCCTGATACCGACGGGCTTGAAGTCACTCGTCAGGTGAGAGAATGGAGCAACGTCCCTATAATTGTTTTGTCAGCTCGCGAAAAAGAAAACGATAAAGTCGAGGCACTGGATGCCGGCGCTGATGATTATCTGGTTAAGCCATTTGGAATTGGAGAATTGATGGCACGCCTACGGGTTGCCCTTCGACACGCTAACAGACTTTCTGATGATCAATTAGATTCAAACTTTTCATTTGGTGACATTCATATTGATTTCGCCAAAAGGCAAGTATTGAGAAACGCGGAAGAAATACACCTAACGCCAATTGAATACAAATTGTTGAACACTCTGGTTCGATACTCCGGCAAAGTAGTTACTCATAAGCATTTACTGCGTGAGACTTGGGGCGGCGAATATTCCGACGAAACGCAATATTTACGAGTTTATATGGCGCAGCTACGAAAAAAACTGGAGCTTGATCCAGCTCAGCCAAAGTATCTTATTACCGAACCAGGCGTTGGGTATCGACTAAAAATAGATTGATTCCAAAATTGGCAATAGTTATATAACTTGCTTATTTTTACAGCTCATTTCTTTGCAGGATCTTTATTGAATTCTGGTTAAATGACTTGATGTCTTTTTGGTACTCAAATGAGCGGTTGGGATAATCAGACTAAAGACCTTTTCGCTCTAGCCATGAGCATTTTCGTCGGAGCGACGTTGTTTTTAGGCATCTATCGCTTCGGTGCATTTTTATGCAAAGACCTTCCGTTATCCTTTCTGGCAGCCATATTTTCAAGCGTGATAGTTATTCTAGTGACGAAAAAATGGATTAGCTCAAATCTCGCTCGATAACACTTATTTGACAGATCTTGATCATTTCTTTATACCAAGTAGGCAAATATTGATGCGACTTTGATTGATTGGCTGCTAAAAATTTCATATGGAATCAAAGGCCTTAATATGGTGAATTTGTGACAACTTCAGGACGCAGAATTGCGGCGGCGCGAGGTCATTTTAAACGCTGGTTTTTTGAGGGTTTACACAAAAATCATAAAGCTGAATCAACGCACAAAGACGCCTGGTGGAAAGTCATGTGCCTTACAGGAGTGGATTATTTTTCTACCCTGGGATATCAGCCCGGGATAGCCTTTCTGGCAGCCGGCATATTATCTCCCTTAGCAACACTAATAGTAGTGTTGGTCACATTGTTTGGACTGGTACCACTTTATGCTCGAGTGGCAAAAGAAAGTCCCCATGGACAGGGAAGCATAGCCATGCTGGAAAACTTGCTTCCTGGATGGCGAGGCAAAACATTGGTTCTGGTTTTATTAGGATTTGCTGCCACCGATTTTGTAATTACCATAACGCTTTCTGCAGCTGACGCCACGGCGCACATAGTACAAAATCCAATGTTTCCAGATTGGCTAAGTAACAGGGTTGCAATTACGGTCTATATTTTAGCCATACTAGGTGCTGTGTTTCTCAAAGGATTCAGAGAAGCAATTGGATTGTCAGTTTTGATAGTTTCTCTTTACCTGGCATGCAATGCAGTAGTAGCTGTAAGGTCTATTGTCGAAATAATGACGCACCTTGAAGTTATTACAAATTGGCAGACCAGACTCTTTACCAATTATCATTCGATTCCTTCAATGAGTGGAATATCATTGATATTATTTCCCAAACTCGCTCTAGGCATGTCCGGATTCGAAACTGGCGTAGCGGTTATGCCACTGGTAAAAGGATCTCCAGACGAAGATCCCAATCAACCAAGCGGTCGAATAAAAAACACCCAAAAATTGCTGTTATTTTCGGCTCTTACAATGGCACTCTTGTTGCTAATCAGCAGTATAGTCACAACTTTGTTGATACCAGAAAAGCATTTTGCCGAAGGCGGTCAAGCTAACGGCAGAGCCCTAGCCTATCTTGCTCATTTATATTTCGGTGAGACCTTTGGCACCATTTACGATATCAGCACTATTTTGATACTTTGGTTTGCAGGCGCATCTGCAATGGCAGGCTTGCTTAACCTGGTGCCTCGTTATTTGCCACGTTACGGAATGGCACCAAACTGGGCTAAAGCACAACGTCCACTGGTAGTAATTTTCACTCTTATTACTTTTGTAGTGACAATCCTATTTAGAGCCGACGTAGATGCACAAGCCGGCGCTTATGCCACTGGAGTGTTAGTACTCTTTATGTCAGCTGCTTTTGCTGTTGTACTTGCCAGCTGGAATGAGGGTCTTGGCAAACGCCTGTTATTTTGCTCTATCTTGATAGTTTTTATCTATACTTCAATTGCCAATATGATTGAGCGACCAGAAGGGCTACATATCGCGTCATTTTTCATTGGCACAATACTGCTTACTTCGCTTATTTCACGCGCTATGCGATCTTTGGAACTGCGTATATTGAATGTCAAACTCGATGCCAAAGCGCAAATGTTCGTGCAAGAAAGTCTCAGTCACGGTGGGTTGATTTGTTTGTTGGCGCACCGACCCGGTGGAACTGACTATGCTCATAAAGAAAAAGAAACTCGCTTTGTGCATAAACTGACAAAAGAAGAAGCGAGTTTCATATTTCTTGAAGTCGACTTAAAAAATCCCTCCGAATTTGACGACGACTGTCTTGAAGTAACCGGTCATGAAATAAATGGATTCCGCGTTTTTAAGGCGCAAAGTCCTGCCATTCCAAATGCTATTGCCGCTTTATTGCTCCATCTTCGTGACAATACCAAAACCATTCCATGCGCATATTTTGGCTGGACCGAAGGTCATCCAATTAGTTATGTTTTCAAATACATATTCTTGGGAGAAGGTGAGACAGCACCAGTCACACGAGAAATCCTACGCGAGCTGGAGAAGACCCCGGATAAGCGTCCCAAAATTATAGTAGGCTAGTTTTTTTGCAAAATATTTATGTCTATCCAACGCGCCTTTACGCCTCCTTCATGGGTTTGGATGTCAAATAAATCTCAGTCACCCTCGGGGTCTATTAATATGGATTATTCAAGTCTAGGTCTATCAATTGTCACTCTTACAATCACTTTTACAGTGCTCAAATATGTCCAACAAGGATTAAATACACTTGCAGAACAACACTGCCTAAAGCGTCGCAAATAGCCGCACAAGAATATATAAGTTGACCTTGAATTAACGCAATCTTGGCAGGTTATTCGATTGTGCCACTAATTGTTTCTCACCCTGTGCCACCATATTCAGTTCTAGCAACATTCGCTTCATTTTTAGAACTTCGGCTTGTAACTGTTGCAACATCACAGAGCGTGCAGTTAGAGAATTTATAGTCAGACCCTTTTCCTGGGCAACGCTGGCGGTCAATACATCAAGCTGTTTCTTACTGTGACGATCAGTGAATTCAGACATATTGGAGTCGGAAATCCAGCGATCAATAATCAAATCGAGTCTGGTTTTGCCTGTTTTTTCATTAGCAGGAGATTGATTTAAAAAGTTCCAGACAGACTTTGGATATTCAATTTCTGGATTGGTCTGGTATCCGAAAAGTTTTGCCAACATATTGGGTTCTACTTCAGACGTTTTCTTTGCACCATTGACAGCTTTGAGTGTATACATCGAAGCAACTGAAGGAACAATACCAGCAGCGATACCGACAATTCCCGATGGAATGGTCATATTCACGCACTTTTTTGGATTACGTGCATAGGTTGTATTAATACTGCCGATAGCCAAAGCAGAGTTGACAGTCCATAACACACCATTTGAGATGAAAGAAATCGCATTAATGCGAGCCACTTTTTTATCTCGATCACTTATAAAAGTAGACAAAATCTCTTGATAGACTTCTCGCTCAGTCATTATCGCTGCTACTGTAAAATCTATATCGAGATTTGCTTTTTGAATTAAAAAAGTTGCTTCTTGCTTAGCTTCAATTAAATCCTGGCGAACTGCAACATCTTGCAAGTTATTTTGGCGCAGCATCTGAATGCGCTCTAAGACAGGAGTGAGTCCAACTGTGTCTGACAGTTGCATGCTATTTGGTGATATCGCCGTCGTATTGAGACTTAAGCCAGTCTTCAATCTTTGAGTTGGAATTTCTTGACTGTTGGCTCCTGCCTCCTTAGGCTGCGATGTAGCAGCAATCGCCGCTGAAGAATTTCCGCCGCAGAATGCCAGAGCCAGAACTAACGATTTGACCTTGTTATTCATCTCAGTTCCCATTAATAATCACCAAAAACCCAACCCCTAGAATGTACGGGTTAGGGCATAAAAATTTCGTAAATGAGGCGGTCCGCTAGATCAAAATGTCGTTTAACTTAGTCAAAGGACCTGGATTTGCGAATAGCAGCTTTGCCTTGTTCCAGTATATTTTTGATGATGTTCTCGCCAATATCTTCGAGCGACGGGGACTTATCAATTGAATCGAAAATCTCGCGATACCATTTTTCGTTAATAATCTGACTGGTCCAGTTATCTAGGCTATCCCACTCGCCATCATTAAGTCCCAACAGAAAGCGGGCACGATAAGGGTCTATGCCTTCCATTTCATAAATAGGTACTCGAAGATCTGCACCAAGAGCGGTATCAAAATGAATTTCGTTTTTTGCGTCTATGTCTACATCCGAAAAAATATCAAATCGTTCGATTAAACTTTGAGCTTCTTCGATATAGCTATCATGCATCCGAATCCCTTTAGCAGTGAGCTTATAAACCGCCTTATCTACATCTATTTCAATTAGATTTTCGTCTTCAGCCCATTTTATAATATCTGTCAGATCCAAATTTTCCTTGGTGACATCAACCAATGAACCAATGGCTAATTGATGCAAAAATACCAATCGAGCAAGATCTTCCATTTGCCCGTGTTGACTGCTCTGACTTGAAACATCACGATCTCCTGTCTGATTTGCAAGCATGCCAGATACGGTTAATTCACAACGCTTATAGTCCATGCCCTCTTTTTGAGCGACAACAAAAGATTTGCTCATTTTGGCATCCGGGTTTAAATCATTTCCATTAGCATTAAACTCGATACCATCGCGAATAAAGAGACCTTGTGCATCTCGATCAAATACAAGCTTTTGCAAAGCCTTAAAATCCCCAACCTGACCTGCCAGAAGAATTTCTTCTTTGACTAAAGTCTCAGCATCTGCACCAAGCACATCGAAGACAACATCAATGGCAGATTTGTTTACCATGCTCTCAGTCAAGGAAAGAACGATAAGATGGCTTTTTTGAGAATCGGCGACATTCAGCAAATATTGCATTAGCGTCTGCGTCCGCCCCAACCTCTAGATCTGCCACCACCAAATCCAGATGATGACGAAGAACGTCTTCCACCCCATAAAGATGGCGAGCTTGAGCCTGTAGGCGAGCTAGAACTACCAAAACCGGACCATGAGCGTTTTGATGTGCCAGGGCTTGAAGATGAGAAGGAATTGCTTCCAAATTTCTTTTTGCTAACTAGACTGTCTCTTTGATTTGTTGACTTTTGAGTTTCAAAACCTGGTGTGGTTCTAAATGTATTGCGATGATCTTGCAGTATCACCGTGCGATTATACGGCGTGTTATAACGACCGCCCCAGCCGCCCATGAGATGCGACAAAACCATCATTTGAACAAACGGATTATCTAGAATTCCATGGTGCCCCTGATAGTAGGTAGAACCATCGTGAGCCGCTACGCGATAAGGCAAATTGTTGTCTGTTACGTCGCCTGTTTGTTCAATGGTAAAAAGCTTTTCTTCGCCGTCTTGATACCCTTGCTCTTTTTTGTCTTCGATATATCCAGTAATAACCAAGCTACCGGTTTTACGAGTGGCATCAATCGACACCACTTTATCGCCTTCATAAATCTCGTTCACCCGTTTTTCAAAGGCTCCCATCCAGGAGTTGAAATCTTTACCCTGAGTGTCCCAGAACGCCTTTTGCACTTCTTCCAGATTGATTTTCTGTTTCTCGCCTTCAATTTGCGAGGACACATAACGCTCTGTGCGCTCTGTCCTGTCCACCGAAGAGACGCCACAGGACATCAGGCTCATCGAGCTGAGCATCAACACGGTCAAAGACATTAAGAAAGGCTTTTTCATTTTTCTCCTCAGAAAATTGCTAACTCCAGAAAGAAGGTAAGCACTGCTATTAATAGCCGATTAGCACCCATTTGAAGTAAGTTGTAACCGATGTTGGTATAAAAATTTGGTCAAAATTACACTCTGGCGATAAAACTGAGTTTACTTAGAAAGAACTCAAGCGTGGTTACGTAAATCCTATTATTATTTGGATTTGCTTAAGATAGCTATCATGAAGCCTGTTTACACTCATTTGATTTGTCTTTCGCTCTTGTTTTCACAGAGCACGCTACCGCTTTTGGCTCAGAGCAAAGCACCTGCCAATGCTATTTCTGCCGGTCAGAATAGTGACCCTCAAGCTAAAGATCGCTCCTCTTACGCGCCTAACAAGCCTTCTGCCAGCCGCGAGCCAAACGCCAACATAATGGATATGCCGCGCCAAATTTTAAAAACTGGCGTCATTTTGACCAGCCCAAGATTATCTGTAAACAGCCTTCAAATTGCAGACAACATCGGACTTACACCAGTACTTGCCGAAATTGAATCTTCTCGCTTTAAGGTCAAAGCATTCAATGAATCAGGACAGGGTCGGTCTCTTGAGTGCTTGCACGCTCGCCAGGATTTGCACGACGCCATTCAAAAAGCTGAATATATGATTCAGCGAGTGAATCTCGAAGTTGACTTTACTAATTCTGAAATTGAAGCAGAGGTTCAACTTTACAACGAAATTCTGGGCGAATTCATAGAAGATCGCGACAAAAAAGTGGCGCGAATAAACGCGGCCTCCTTTATTTCAAACGGAATTCTCTGGACCGTGTGCGAGGCGCTGGCAATCGGTAGCATCAATACTACTTATTCAAGAAATCCTCGCCGAGCATTAAACCTTACTATTCCCTCCGGCATCGTCGGAATTGCAGCCGGACTGGTTCCGTCACTAGCATCAATGTACACACTCAAAGCGATCAATGGAGCGAAACGCAAGTCTGAAGCAGAACCCAACATGCTTGCCATGCTATTCGATTATCCCCAAAACAGTGAAATTGAGTATCCACAATCAGTTTGGAAGTTTTTGCACCAGATACCAGCCGATTGTCCCAACACAAAGCCGCGATTAGATCACCTCATAGACAGATGGATTTCGGACTCTAATATTCCTGATTTCAACGATAGAAAATCAAAAGTGCAACTTGACGTTTTGACAGCAAGCGTACCCCGCGACAAAGGTATGTCGATAGAAACTCTAACCTCGCGCTCTACCATGCTTCAACAATTACATGCCGAAATTCAAAAAATGAAGCGTTTCTTGCTTGAATTAACACTGGCCGTTCAAGGCGAAAAGCATCTTGGGGTGGGGTCTTACGACGGACCTGAATTGCGAGAACACAAACTTTAAGACTTGAGTGTTTTCACTGTCCAATGCAAAGCAAGACCCGGTACCAATAGAAGATAAATAGTGAAAAACTTGGCGACAGTAAAAAATTGAGTTACAAGCTGGCTCAGAAATTCTCTTGAAACCTTGAAATTAGCCATCGAAATTTCAATCCAAGTGTTCCAAAGACCCATAGTCAAAAACGCTGCGATCCAGGTGATAAGCACTGAGATTAGCGCTGCTTGCAAAAACAAATTTCGTATTACAGTCAGATTTTCACGATTCATAACTACATCATAGCGCAATAATCTAACTTCACTACTACTAAATTAAGGACCGGCATCGCCGTTGAATAAAGGTTTTCCGTTTTTGAAACGCGATTCTGTTTTGTTTTTGGTTTCGATTTCATGCAGGCGTCCAAGAATTTTAACCACTAGATCTGTATCAGATATATGAGCCTGGTTCGCAACTTTCACGCACTTGTCTAAAGCTGCATCCAGTCCCGGTTCCACAGCTTGTTTCTTATTTTTCGTTTTGTTCATTTTGATTCCTCTTTAGTCAATTTTTCTATTCAAATTGACACTACTATTAGTAGCAACTTGCTCATAGTGGAGGCACAAAGTTTTTGCATGCAGGAATAAAAAAGGTATAAAACCCGGCCGATTAGAATGCCGTAAAAGAAGGATATGACCTCCTTCTTTTGCGACACGATTTCTAACTTACTTTGCTTGTAGCTTTGCTTTCAAGTCTTTCATCACTCGATGTGTTTCCTGTTGTTTAGGAAGGAAATCTTGAATGACTTTAGAGACGGTAGAGTTGGAGTCTTTCCAAAGTTCTTTATATTGCTTCAGACCATAATCCTCGCCTTCTTCCAACATATCTATTGCGGCTTTCTCTCCAAAAATGCCAGCTTCAGCCTCCATTGAATTGGTGAAAGTTCCCCAACCTCCGGATGTTTCAGATGGCTCGGCTCCCATAGCCTTAACTTTTGCAGCTATTACTTGGGATCGTTTTTTGTGACAGGCCATAGCTGTTTCAAGCTGTGTGGTGCATGAACACTCTTTTACAGATTCAAGTGCTTTACCATAAGTCTCGTAAGCGGACATTTCCTCTCTTAGAAGATCATTTAGCTTTTTTGTCGCATCTTTCTTAGAAGCTTCTTGTTTGTCGGTCGATTGCATTGCATTTACCTTTTAGGTCTTTAAAGTGAGCAAAACTACTGGAATTTCGCACTGCAATAAGTAGAGTGCATACCATTCCATGTGGGCTACTTAGCACGTAGAAATCATTGAGTGCTCTAGTGTTTGCCTTTCGAGTACTAATACCTACAAAAGCGCGGCTAAACCTTACGTGGCACAAAAAGCTATTTGAGTGTTTCAATCCATTCGTCGATTGTCGTAATCTCATTTGTAAAATCAAAAACTTCAGGCACACAAACTGATTTAGACATTTTTTCTATATTTTTGAGCTTTTCTAAAAGCTCCTTTTGAAAGGCCTCTGCATCGACTTTGCTTATGTCACTTCTTTTGCAAAGCGCTTGAGATTCGTCGTGTAGTTTCAGCAGTTCGTGATTAATAGTCTGCATGGCTGATGAAACCGAGTCACAACTACTAAGTATTTTTTCTGCTAAAGAGTAAGACTGCGAATTACCAGATACCGCCTGCTCAACGGCATTCCGCAAAGATTTCAAATCAACCATTAATGCTTCTAAAACCCGGATTGCAACTCCTCCATTCTCTTCCAACAGTCCCAAAAGCAAATGCTCAGTTCCGATGAAGTTATTATGGAATTTGCGAGATTCTTGCCACGAAAGCTCTAATACTCTTTTACATCGAGGCGTGAAGGGAATCTCGACTGCGACAAATCCACTCCCGCGTCCAATTATTTTTTCCACTTCTACACGCGCACTTTTTAAATTAACGCCGTCTTTTTTCATAACTCTAGCTGCAATGCCTGTGCCTTCGCCGATCAGACCGAGTAACAGCTGTTCAGTCCCAACAAAGTTATGACCCATGCGACGAGACTCTTCCTGAGCCAGCATAATGACTTTAATAGCTTTTTCAGTAAATCTTTCGAACATTACTTCGACCTCGCACCACCTTCCACGATTTAACCACAAAAAATAGACGAGTCGATCTTACGGACTTTGCACAAGTCTTTTTATAACTTGCTCTGCAAGTATTAAAAATGCGCAGATTTTCTGACGAAAACGTGAGAAAAGTAGCCCATATTTACTATCTGCAGGAACAAGCAAAAAAGACACCCTCGATCTTTGGTGAGATTTTCGCGATTTTCGTACAATGCGTACAATTCGCAGATTCACCAGAATTCGAGGGCGCTTAAGTCAGATTACTGACCTTCTTTCATTTTCTTCACTTCAGCAGTGACTTTAGGCAAGATTTCAAATATGTCGCCTACAACACCGTAGTTTGCATATTTGAAAATAGGAGCGTCTTTATCTTTATTGATGGCAACAATGATTTTAGAAGACGACATACCAGCCAAATGCTGAATCGCTCCAGAAATACCACAAGCAATATAAAGCTGTGGGCTGACGGTTTTACCGGTTTGACCAACTTGAAATTGGTGGTCGATCCAACCAGCATCAACTACCGCGCGCGAGGCACCAAGTGCACCACCCATAGCATCACATAGATCTTGCAATACATTCCAGTTTTCGGGACCTTTGATACCACGACCACCAGATACGATGATTGAAGCTTCACCTAATTCTAACTTCTGACCTTCAGCTTTGTGAACTGAAGTGACTTTGGCGCGAGGTGTTTTGGCTTCGGCTTTCAGTTCTTCAACTGGAGCCTGGTGAGCGTCTTGAGCGGCATCTAGTGCAAACACGTTTGGTCTTATAGTGATAAAACCAATTGCACTCTTGATGTCGTACATGCCGTAGCATTTGCCAGAATACATCGGACGAACTGGATTCAAGCATCCGTTTTCAGCTTGAAATTCCATTACGTCTGAGATGCATGCAGCATCAAAGCGAGCCGCAACACGTGGAATCAAATCTTTTGCCATTGCAGTGTGTGCAGCAAAGACAAATTTGGGATCGGCTGTTTTGATAGCCTTATCCAGTGCGTCTGCGTAAGCTTCGGTCGAATAGTTAGAATATTCGCTGCCTTCTAAAACGTAGATTTTTTCTGGCGCGTATTTCTGCACTTGAGCTGCCAATTCTTTCGCCTTTTCACCGACGATAACTGCGCTCACAGGACCAGCGTTGTTCAATTTCTTAGCCTGACACAGTGTTTCAAGACTGGCCTTTTTGATATGACCGTCGCGCTGTTCGATAAATACAAGTGTTCCGTTTGCCATTTCTTTTCTCCGGTGAATTTAAAGTACGCGTGCTTCAGTCTTGAGCAAGCTTATAAGTGTCTTGGCTTGTGTGTCGGCATCGCCTTCGATCATTTTGCCTTGGGCGCGCTCAGGCGGCATCATCATTTTTTTGATAACGGCGCGACGAGTGTCTTGTCCGACTGTACCTTTCATGCCGAGTGCATCCAGGTTTTTGACGTCGATGGTCTTTTTGCGAGCAGCCATCACACCTTTGATTGAGGGGTAGCGAGGCTCGTTCAATCCTTTTTGTGCGCTAATCACCACAGGTAGTGAACCTTCGATAATTTCGTGAGCGCCTTCGATTTCGCGCTCGGCTTTGAATTTGCCATCAGCAATTTCCAGCTTGACTACAAGTGTTGCCTGAGGCATATCAAGTAGTTCAGCAAGAATTGAAGGCAATTGGCTGTTGTCACCACCGACGCCTTGTTGTCCGCACAATACAAGATCGAAGTTGCCTTCTTTAATGACCTTGGCAAGCACTTTGGCTGCGGTCAATGGGTCTAGATTGACCAGGTCCGGGTCGTTTACATGAATGGCTGTGTCGATGCCACGAGCGAGACTGTCGCGAAGGACGTCTGTGCATTCGGCTCCGCCAAGAGAAATGACTGTGGTTTCGCCACCTTGTTTTTCTTTCAAGGTTATGGCTTCTTCAATGGCAAACTCGTCAAATGGGCTTGTGACGAACTTAATGCCGTTCAAATCGATACTGCTTGCATCCCCTGCAACCTTGATATTGGCTTCGGTATCGGGAACCGCTTTAACGCAAACTGCAATCTTCATGAGGACTAAACTCCCGGAAATTTTTATTCACCAGGTTATTTTAGAAAGGAAGCAGAGGCTAATTGGTTTTTTTACCAGATTCCTTAATTTATGACGCGAAAAATAAAAGTAAGGCGTCTTTGTCTTGAAGCTCGCCAATTTTCACTCGCTCTTCCAATTCAAGCAGGCGCTTTTGTTTGGCTTGTAGCGCTCTTGAATTTTGTTTTCTCAGGCGAGTAAGGTCTTTTTCGATCATGAAGGAGTTGCCATGCGTAAGATATGAAACACGCTTCACTATTTCTTGCATGGGCATTTCACGTTTGACGCTTTGAGAGTTGGGTCCGTAACTTGGCACTTTGGCATTCATGTCTTCTTTGATCATGAGCATGTCTATCCAACGCCCAAGAAAAGTATGCAGGGTGGCGATGATTGCAATGCCCGGCTGGCGCGATAAAAGTTCTTCGATAGAGGCAAGCACTTTCTCATTCTTTCCTTCAAGCCAATATTCTAAAAGCGAGAATATATGGAACTGAAATGGACTTAAAAGCGTCACCACATCAAGAGTTATGTGAGTTTTAGGTACGATATAAGTTGCTGCCTTTTGAATCTCTTGACTAATTTGGCGCAAATTAGCTTCTGTTCCATCGAGCAAATAAGCAATGGCGTCATCATCTATGGTGGCATCAAATGATTTAGCTTCTTTGCGACACCATGTTTCAAGTTTGGGATTTTTAGAATTGACGTAATATTTGGCTTTGGGAAACTGTTCTATTTCTGCGTGTTTTTTCACTATTTTAGAAAGCTTCAAGTTTTCATCGAAATTAGATGTAGAAACAAAAATCAAATAAGTATTTGGCAAAACAGAGCCAAGATAATCGTCAAGCTTTTCTAGTTGCTTAGCGCCAACTTCTTCTTTTTCAGATTTTTCATTTTTCTTTTTGCGCGCAAAGAAGTCACAATCGTCAAAAACAATAACTTTATTGCCAAAGCCCATCGGCTGACTCAAAGCATGATCGAAAATGTCGGCCACTTGAGGTTTTTGAATATTGAGTAAATTTATCGACGCAAAAGCACCAGCATCTTTGAGCAAAGACTCTTTTAGTTTTTTCAATTTGCGATAAAGCTCAAAATCTTCATCGCCTGCTAATACTAATACTGGCATTTAAGAAACTCGCTCGCCTGTGGCAATGAAGTAAACCCGCTTGGCTATTGAAGTACAAGCATCACCCATGCGCTCCAAAAATCTGGTGCAGAATAAAAATTGCGCTTCGATTTGGGCTTGAGCTTTGTCCTGATCACCCAAGTCGGCAAGCAATCTTTGAGACAAAACATCGTGCAGTAAATCTACTGCAGTGTCGCGCTTCAATACTTCTAGAGCCTTGTCTGGTGCATCTTCTAAAAATCCAATCAAAATATCTTCTGCCATCTGGTGAATAACCGATGCCATTTCGGCCATCTCGGTTGGTACTCCAACCTTTTCTTTGCGCGCCCAGTCAGCCACTTTAGCAATGCGATTAGCATGGTCACCCATGCGCTCTAATTTGGCTGCAATAATAATTGTGCTTACTAATAAACGAATATCTTTTTGAGTGACAGTCTCTTTTTCAAGCAAAAGTTCAAGACAAGTTTCTTCAATTTTTTTGCAATAGTCGTTTATCTTTTTCTCGCGCTCTTCAATCAAAGACATACTTCCACTGGGATTGCCTTTGAGTATAGAAGCCATTTCTTCCACAGAAGTATTGACCATGCGTCCCATCGAGACTACATCGTCTTTCAAGAAATAGAGAGCTTTTGCTTTCACTACTTTTGCACCTCTTTCTCGATTTTATTTAGTCTATAACCAGAGCGTTGGACAGTTTCTAAAAGTTGTGGATTTTTGGGATCGGCTTCCAATTTTTGTCTCAACCAGCGAATATGCACTGCCACCGTTTTGGTATCACCAGCAAAATCTGAGCCCCAGACTTTGTTTAGTATCACTTCGGTACTCAAAGTTTTATCCACATTTTCCATAAAATATTTGAGCAAAGAAAATTCTTTGGGAGATAAATCAATCGCAATTCCATTTTGA
The DNA here is from genome assembly GCA_016699165.1 of Candidatus Melainabacteria bacterium. Lineage (GTDB taxonomy): Bacteria > Cyanobacteriota > Vampirovibrionia > Obscuribacterales > Obscuribacteraceae > Aved-18. Next base: position 847,453 of record CP064963.1, read on the forward strand.
GTCAGTCGCTTTGCCACCGGATCCAGTATCAGGCTACCGTGTTGCATTGTTTTTTCATTTGCAACATCTGACTTGAATCCACTTCGTCTCATTAAAGCTTGTACTCGTGCCATAAGTTCGATAATGCTAAATGGCTTGGCTAAATAATCGTCTGCGCCAGATGCCAATCCCTGCGCCACACGCGCTGGTCCAGTTTGACCGGTAAGCATCAAAATTGGGAACTGACAATTTTTTTCGCGCAGAAGTTTGATAATTTCAGGACCATGCAAATCTGGCAACACCCAATCGCAAATCATCAAGCTTGGATTTAGAGATTCGAGTTTGGCAAAAAGATCCATAGCGTTATTAAAGATGGCTAACTCGAAACCATGACGTTTCAAGTTGTATGCCAGAGTCTCGATGATTGTTTCGTCATCATCGACCAGAATTATTTGTTGACTCATGAGGGAAACTCGACTGTGAATGTGGACCCTTCCTGCACAGTGGATTTTACCGTGATTTTAGCCTGGTGCAGGTCTAATATATGTTTTACAATTGACAAGCCAAGACCAGTGCTGCCTTTGGCTTTATTTCGATTAACTCTATAGAAACGCTTGAAAATTTTTGGGATTTCGCTCTGGGCGATGCCTATGCCTGTGTCTTCAACCCAAAAGCTACCATCTGCAATACCAGATGCTATTTTGACAAAACCACCGTCGTTTGTGTATTTGATTGCATTTTCAACCAGATTTAAAATAACCTGATTGAGCTGGTCAGGATTTGCCTGAATCGAAAAACCTTCTTTTATATTGGTTGTGACTGTGATTTTCTTTTGCTTTGCAAGCTCTCTAGTAGAAACTATGGCGTAGTCACAAGCATCAGCTAAACGAACACTTTGTTTTTCGATTGCTTCAAACTGGCGACCAGGTGTCACAGACAAAAGATTGTTTACCAGGTCTTCAAGACGTCCGATTTCTTTTTGAGCGCGCAAAAGCATCTTGTTTGCCGCTTCAGCATCGTCCATTGCACCGTCGAGCAGAGTGTCAACCAATAGCTTGATATTAGCCAGAGGCAAGCGCAGCTCATGGCTGACTTCGGCAATTACGTTTTGCTCTTCGTCCATGCTCAAATATTATTATGATGGCGAGGTTATTTTGTGTTTAAGACAAAAGAATCTTCTAAAATCTTGTGAACTAAACTTTGATGGTGAATGACATATGGGACCTGTAACGCTTTTAATTCTGGACGGGTGGGGCGTTTCCACACAAAAGAAGGGCAATTCCATTTTGGCTGCCCGCACTCCAAATTACAACAAGCTCATAAAAGACTTTGCCTACACAACTCTTTTAGCTTCGGGTGAAGCAGTTGGTCTGCCCCCAGGGCTCATGGGAAATTCTGAAGTCGGTCATTTGACAATTGGCACCGGACGCGTCATTACTCAAAAACTTACTTTGATATCTAATGCCATTGCCGATGGCAGTTTTTTCGCCAATCCATCACTCTTGTCTGCAATTGAACACGTGAAAAGAACTGGTGGCAAATTACACATCCTTGGTCTTTTAAGTGACGGCTGTGTTCATTCAAGTATGGACCATTTGTCCGGTTTGATTCAATTAGCGCATGAACACAAAATCAACAAAGTGCTCATTCATCCCATTCTTGATGGTCGCGACACGCCCCCACGCTCTGCAAGACGCTTCCTCAAAGAGTTAGAAGAAAAATTGGCTGGCACAGCTACATCGGGCAAGTTAGGCGATATAGGCGTTATATGCGGTCGTTATTATGCTATGGATCGCGACCAGCGCTGGGACCGATTGAAAATTTACTGGGATGCGCTCGTTTTAGGCAAAGGTCGCGAAGCGCCAGATGCGCTGTGGGCAATAGATAATGCCTATGAAGCGTACAACGAAAACGATGAGTTTGTGAAACCTTATATAGTGACTCACACCACGATTGAATCCGGTGACTCTGTTATTTGCTTCAACTTTAGACCCGATAGAGTGAGACAAATAAGTCGAGTTTTGACACAACCCGATTTCGCCGAATTCGAGCGCCCCATAGTGCCTGATGTGCAATATGTGTGCATGACTGAGTATGACTCATCTTTGAAATTGCCGGTTGCATTCAATCTCGATTCGCTTCCGCCACAAGACATAACAATGACGCTGCCTGAGCTCATTTCGTGCAATCACATGAAACAGCTGCACACAGCTGAAACCGAAAAGTATGCGCATGTTACTTATTTTCTAAATGGCGGACGCGAGCAGGAACTAGAAGGTGAAGATCGAATTCTTGTGCCATCACTAAAGGTGGCAACGTATGATCAGGCACCACAAATGCAAACAAGCGAAGTGACAAATGTTGCTTGCAAAGCGATCGAATCAGGCCAATATCCTTTTATAGTGCTCAATTTAGCCAATCCAGACATGGTAGGGCACACCGGATACATGGAAGCGGCAGTGGATGCTGTGCAATCAGTGGATGAGGCTTTTGGTCGATTGCTTGCTGCCACTCAAAGTGCGCATGGAACTCTTTTAATTACCGCAGATCATGGCAATGTAGAGCAAATGATCGATCTAGATTCTGGCGAGCCGCACACCGCTCACACAACCAGTCCTGTTCCCTTTATCATTGCTAGTTTTCAGGATAATGACAAACGTTTGCAAAACAAACAATCTTTGAAATCAGGCGGTTTAGCAGATGTCGCGCCCACAATTCTTGATTTAATGAAGATTGAGAAACCAAAACAAATGAACGGAAAATCACTTTTGTGCTGAAAGTCATAACACTTCTATGTATTTTGCTAGCAAAGAACATGTAGAAGTAATAAGGCAAGAGGTAGTCCGAATATATTCTAGAGGCCGTACTCTTGGAGATCTAAGTTGTAATGCCGCTTGTCTGTGCGCAATTATCATGCCAAGAGGTTTGCGCCCATTCAAATTGTTTGTATAATTGCGGCCGTTTCATGTGGGTGGGACTTGTTAAAAGTTGCATCCTGACAAATGGAAAAAAATCTGTAATACCAACAGACGAGTAGTCTCAGAAGGAGTCGGATCAAACTTATGACATTCAAAACAATCGCCTTGTCGCTTGCAAGTCTCGCTTTAGTAGCATCTGTGGCTGCTTGCGGCGGTGGTACAACTAGCGAAAGCAATACCACAACCACAACAACAGAAACTAACGCTACAACAACACCTGCGGCTGACACCAACGCCACATCTACAACCACCACCGAAACAACAGCTACACCAGCTGCTGACACAAACAAAACCACAACTACCACCACTGAAACCAAAGAGTAGTACCTAGTTCATCTAGTACTACAGGTAGTGCAAAGAATAGAGAACGCTTTTCGGGCTAACCTGAAAAGCGTTCTGATTTAGAACCCAATTTTAAGAAGTAAGAACTATGAAAAGAAAGATTGCGCTTGCAATGACAGTTTCGACACTTTTTCTGTCGCAAATACAAGGACAAAAAGCATTTGGACAACAACCTAATAATCAGGGTGTTCCAAATCCGCTCATGCAATTGATGCAGCAACTGCCCCAAGGACAACAACAAGGTAGCGAAATGGCTCCACTTGCGGCTCCTCCAATTTCTTTTGTGGATGTAAATTCTGGACGCTTTGGCAAAATGGAAATCGACTTAGAAGATGGTCAGTTTCTTGAAGGTTCTTGCAGCAATTTACATGTAACCGCACGCAATCTTGATGTACAACAAGGTGTTTTAAAATCGCTCGACATTTCAGTTGGCAATGGACACTTCCAAGACTTCATCGTAGACAGCATTTCAATCAGTACCCAAGGTTCGCTTCGTTTTGATTCAGGCATGCTCATCAATCACAGAGTGATTCAATTTTTAGAACCAGCACAAGCTACTGTGGCTGTGGAAATATCGCAAGATAGTTTGAACAAATTTTTGAACGCGCCAACCACACTGGACAGACTCTCTTATAGTGCAATCAGAAAAGGCAGTGCTATAGCCGGGATGCTTGGCGGAAAGATTCCAAACATCGGACTGAGTATAAGCAATGCAAAATTGGTCTTGCTCAAAAATAATGGTGTCAACATTACTTTCGACAGCAAAGTAGGAATGGGAGACGTTGCCGTTCCAATTCCAGTTGAAGCATCCAGTCAACTCGCATTGCAAAACGGAACGGTACAGCTGATTAACACACAGGTTAAAACCAACGGTCAGCAAATTTCTCCAGCTATCAATCAATTTTTAGTGCAAAAAGTGAATTCCCTCTCAGCATGGCAAACACGCTCGAAAGACATTCAATTTCGTTTTACAGAACTGATAATAAAGCCTAATAAAAAATTCCTGGTTACAGGACAGGCCGAGTTGAATAGATTGAAGTTCTAAAGTTATATACTTTAGATGCTTGCTTGCACTAAGCAGGTCATCAATCTAGAAAGTTCGCCTCAATGTATAAAAGACGTGAAAACCGCCCAGCTGACCAGCTCAGACCGGTAAAATTCACGAGAAACTACACAAAAAACGCTGATGGCTCGGTCCTCGTCGAGTTTGGCGATACCAAAGTTTTCACTACTGCCAAAATAGAGGAGCGCGTCCCAGCCTTCCTCATGGGCAAAAATGAAGGCTGGATCACAGCTGAGTATTCGCTTCTTCCAGGCTCGACTCTTGTTCGAAGCCAGAGAGAAGTCACTCGTGGTCAACCGTCAGGCCGCACCAACGAGATTCAACGCTTGATTGGTCGCACCCTTCGCGGAGTAGTCGATCGTAGAGCACTTGGTGAGCGTACTATAACAATTGACTGTGACGTGCTTCAGGCTGACGCCGGAACGCGGGTGGCGAGTATCTGTGGTGGCTTTATCGCCATGTATGACGCCATGAAAAAGCTACAAAAACAAGGTGCTTTAGAAGAAATTCCCATTACTGAATATCTGGCCGCAGTGAGCATTGTCCAAATCAAAGGCGAGCTTTTGTTGGATCCAAATTACAATGAAGACTCTCAAGCCGAAATGGATTCAAACATTGTCATGACCGAGACTGGCGCCATTCTTGAGCTGCAAATCACCTCAGAGGGTGTGCCTTATAAATCGGAGAAGGTGAAAGACCTCGTAGACCTGGCCTTTAAAGGTGTAAACGAGATCATTAGTCTTCAAAGAGAAGTGCTATCTAGATAACTATAGTAAATTTATCTTGAATTCCTTATGACAACGCTTCATTAGGCTATAAACTAGGTGTCAAGAGTCTAAATTCCTGGACGGCCAGTTTTGAAAGAAGAAGCAAGCACACTCGGGTTCAATCCAATAAACGAAGCCTTCAAAGATGTTTCGCGTACCAAATTGCTTGCCTCAAGTTGGAGAATTTTTCAGCGCATTAGAGCCCTGCAGGGCACAAAGAAAGCAATGCGTGTCTTTCCTATTGTCTGGACTGTAATCAAAACGGTCAGAGGATTCTCGCGCTATCACGCTCAAGAATTCGAGCGCGCCACAGAAGCAGGACCTGGGCAAGATGCCGAAGAAGCTGCACTTTCAAGTGGCGAGTATGAAGAATATAGAGAACTTGGACGCTGGCTTGCAGCCAAATTGCACGAGCTTGGTCCGACCTTTATCAAAATTGGGCAAACACTCTCAACGCGAGCCGACTTGCTACCGCTTCCTGCCATGCTTGAACTTGCTCGCTTGCAAGAAAACGTAGATGCATTCCCCTGGGAAATTGCACATACCATCATTAAAAACGAGCTTGGTGGTGAGCCCACAGACTTATTTGCCGAATTCAATCAAGAGCCAATAGCGGCAGCCAGCCTGGCCCAGGCTTATCTAGCCAAATTGAAAGACGGTCGCGATATTGTCTTAAAGGTGCAAAGACCCGGTCTTGCTCAAATTCTTGCAGACGACGTGCAAATTATTGGTGCTGTCGCAGACGAGGTAATGAGCTATCCAAGCCTCTGTCGCCATACTAACTGGCCCGAAATCGTAGAAGAATTCGCTCGTACTACATTTGAAGAAATAGACTACATCAGAGAAGGTCGCAACGCCGATACTTTCAGACGCGATTTTCGCAACTTTCCAAAAGTATTCATTCCCCGCATTATCTGGCGCTTTACAGGACGCAAAGTCTTAGCAATAGAATATGTCAAAGGCTTTCGAGTTGACGATATCGAGCAGCTGGAGCGCGGTGGCTTTGATAGAGAAGAAATCACTCGTACTGGCACCAGTTTTTATCTCACTCAATTGCTTGAAAATGGCTTCTTCCATGCCGATCCTCACCCAGGCAACATGCGAGTGATGGAAGATGGTCGCATTGGCATTTTCGATTTCGGCATGGTGGGCAAGCTTTCACCTGAGTTAAAAGCGGCTCTAGTCAACTCTTTATTGCATGTCACTCAAAAAGACTATCGCGCTCTGGTTGACGATTTTGTGGACATGGGTCTTGTCAGTCCCGAAGTTGACAGAGAGGCTTTGTGTGCTGATCTCACACCTATTATCGATACTCGCATGGGCGAGGGCATGTCGAAAGTGCGCTTTCGCAAAATGCTTTTTGACTTTTCCAACGTTTGCTATCGTTATCCGTTTCGCTTGCCTTCTGAATTTACCTACATCATGCGGGCTTTGCTTACACTTGAAGGTGTGGCAGTTACGGTCAATCCTAAGTTCAATTTCTTGAACGCGGTGATGCCTTTCGCCCACAAATTACTTATGCAAAATCAGCAGGTAATTCGCGACGTTCTGTTCAAAGAAGTCTTTCAGGAAGGCAAATTCAACAGCAAAGCAGCATTCAAGCTTTTTAAAACAGCGGCTAATTTGACCTCCAATCTTTTAGGGTAGCTTGCAAGTTAGCTGAGATATTGCTAATTGTTCAAATAGAAGAACAGCTCACAAAGCCATTCTTTGAATTATTAACTTAATCTTTATTGCAGGCGCTTTTCACCCATTTAAACTTAAAGTTGATCATAGATCCTTTGTTGGAGCAGTTTTCTGTATATATGACAGCTAACGTCGCCATCCTCAAATCAACCAAGTACTGCCGTCATTGCAGTTCGCAGGTGGAGGTTGGAGCAAAGTTTTGTGGTGATTGCGGAACGTCCGCTGATATGGCAATCAATCGAGCAGGTGTTCCAGGCGCTAAAAGACACGCTCCATCATTTGCTGTTCCAGATACTGTGAGCTATGCCAAACTAGCGCAATTTGAACGTGAAAAACTGGTAGAGAGCCCTAACGATGAGCTAAAGACAGAATCAGCTCAAGTAGTAGTCTCCAAACAAACAAAAACTCCCTCTTTTGCCAAACAGCGTCCGGTCGTCGTACCAGCCGAATTGATTGACGAGCTGAAATCATTGAATACAGCTCTTTTACGCGAACAACTCTTTCTTATTTTCCACTGGTGCACTTTCCTCATCTCAAACTTAATTGGATTTGCATTTTCAATGAAATGCTATTTTCAATTCCACGGAGATGAAATGAGCAAAATAATGATGGCGCTCACACCACTTACCTTTATCAATCTGGTTGCTCTTGCTTGCCTGTCACCGATCAAAGGCACAAGACTTGAAATTGCCAGAATCAAAGAACGAATCAAATTCGTTCAGATCAAAATCGAATACAGAAATATTATTTAGAACTTGCTTTTAAAACTAGACTAAACCAGGCTGTTTATAATGGCCTTGTATTTGAGCACTTCTTCACTTTGACCAGCAAGCATGGTCAACTGACCTACATGATTCTCAAGCTCGCGTGTGCGGTCTTTAAAGCGCTCTGGAAAATGTTTTGCCTGGTGAAATATAGCTCGAATCATTCTGCGCTTTGCCCGTGGCAAATTAGGTTTTTCGTTTACGACAAGACCCGACACCACTTGTGTGTCGTTGCGACGTGTGAAACGCGTCTTTTGAATATTTAGACTAAATCCTTCCGATTCGACAATGTCACTTATGATTCGCATGTCTTGCAAACTAAATCTGGTATCACCTGAAAAAGTGAGATCATCGCCATAACGTGTGTAATTCCAATTTTTACTTGTGGCGTAGTCAGCAAGTTCACTATCTAGCGGGAAGCAAATCAGATTTGCTAGAGCTGGAGAAGATGGAGCACCAATTGGAAGAGTGCCATTATAGGTGGTGAGACTGGCAAGAACAGAAGCCAGTGGAAATGAAAAACCAAGTCGCAAGAAAAATTCGACTACACGCTCACTTGTGATTGATTCGAAGAAATTTTCTATATCGGTGGAGAAAACAAAACTGCGCCCACAATGAGGCGTTACATTAGCTACGATAGACAGCCCGGACCTGTAGCCTGTGCATTCGCTTGCCAAAGGAATAGTATCAAGAATTTTCTGAACGATTTTTTTCTGTACTTCTTTTAGACCATCAGGCGGTACTGCAATGGTGCGATAAGTCTGAGCACACTTTTTCTTTTTGAAGATAGTGTATTCAGCATTGCTTCTATATGCGTTTTTGAAAAGTTCGAACTCAGATATTTCTAGAGCCTGAGCCAGTTGAGTGAAGTTTTCCAAATCGAAAATGCGCGATTTTTGGCTCATTGGCCCCATCCATAGAATTAGATAGATTCCTTGCCTGACACCATTATTACTTAATGGACTTATGCGCTCAAAGCGCTCATATCTGGAATTTTACTAGAGACCGGCGACTATAAAATGTGTTTTCCGGTTGACGAAACATCAACCACAGCCGCAAGCAGTAATACCGGCAAGGCAAGCAAGGAGTCTATCTATGTGGTTCCTTGAAAGACGCATTCGCGTCATGAGTAATGTAACTTTATCTTGTTACGTGTGTCAACAATTTTTGACAGTGTTAAGACTATTTAGAAATTGCATATATCCACACTCCACGCGTTTATATATGCATTAGTTAGGCTGCCAGCGAAGATTGGGTTTACGAGCGGCTTGCGCTTCGTCCAATTTCAGCACCGGTGTGTTGTATGGTGCGTTCTTCACTATATCTGGTGACTCGATACTTTCTTTGTCTATTGTTTGCATAATCTCAATAAACTGATCCAGAGTTTCTTTAGTCTCTGTTTCAGTAGGCTCAATCATCATCGCCTCTGGAACTACAAGAGGGAAATAAACAGTCGGTGCGTGTACACCAAAGTCGAGCAGACGCTTCGCCATTACAGCAGTCGAGCATCCTCTTTGTTTTTGCAAGTTACCTGACAATACAAATTCATGCATACAGGGCTGTGTGTACGGCAGAGTGAATTGTTTAGCTAAGATGTGGCGAACGTAGTTAGCGTTCAAAATAGCGTCTTGAGAGACCTGACAGAGTCCTTCTTTGCCGTTAGCCAGAATATACGCGTAAGCTCGGACCAAAATACCAAAGTTGCCATAAAAGCCTTTGATTTTGCCGATTGATTTTGGTCTATTCCAATCAAACTCAAACTTATCGCCTTTTTTCACAACCATTGGCTTAGGCATATAAGGATCAAGTTCTTTGCGTGCAGCTACAGCACATCCACCTGGTCCGCCACCACCGTGTGGTGTGGAGAATGTTTTGTGCAAATTCAAGTGACATACATCAAATCCCATGTCGCCAGGGCGAACAAGTCCCATGACGGCATTGAGGTTGGCACCATCGTAATAAAGCAATCCACCAGCCTGGTGCACTAATTTTTGAACAGTCATGATTTCTTCTTCGAACAAACCAAGAGTATTTGGATTTGTTAGCATGATTGCAGCTACATCTGGTCCCAGAGCTGCTTTCAGCGCATCTATATCAACCAATCCGCGATCGTTCGATTTGATTTCGACTACTTCAAAGCCTGCCATAGCAGCCGTAGCTGGGTTGGTACCATGAGCGGTATCGGGTACGATTACCTTAATTCTTTTGGTGTCACCCTTTTCTTCAAAATAAGAGCGAATCAAAAGCAAACCAGTAAGCTCACCATGCGCACCTGCTGCAGGCTGGAGTGTTACCGAAGGCAAACCAACTATGTTTGCAATAGATTCTTGCAAATTCCACAACAATTCTAATGCGCCTTGTACCTGGTCTTGCGGTTGGTGTGGATGCAAAAATTTAAAGCCATCAAGCATCGCCATTGCGTCGTTGATTTTAGGATTGTATTTCATCGTGCACGAACCAAGCGGATAAAAGCCTGTGTCGATAGCATGATTGAGGTGCGAAAGACGTACAAAGTGTCTGACCACTTCAAGCTCGCTCACTTCAGGTAAGTGAGTGCCTGACTTTCTTACCATTTTAGATGGAAGCAATTTATCGATTGCTTTGGCGGCGACGCCTGCTTTGGGCAAAACTTGAGAAGTTCTTCCTGGAACCGATTTTTCGAAAATCAGTTTTTCCGCTGCTTGCTTGTGTCGCTCGTTATGCATGGTAGCCTCGTCTTATTGGTTGATTAGTGATCGAAAATATTGTGAAAGCCAAGCAAATCGAGCTGGCAAATATGGGGCAGAGCCTTGAAAAGATTTTGAGCTAATTCAAGTCTTCCTTCGCGCTCTAATGTGGCTGTGAGCAGCTCTTTGAGTGGAATCAAAAGACGCACGTCGTTTGCTGCATACTCTAATTGAGCCGGACTCAAATCATCGCGCGACCAATCGCTCATCTGGTTCGATTTATCAAGCTCGATTCCAAGCAATTCAAGCACCAGATATTTGAGACTGTGTTTGTCTGTGTATGTACGCACCAGCTTAGATGCAATTTTGGTGCACCAAATGTTGTTGGTATCAGCGTTTAGATAATATTTCATCACTGCCACATCAAAGCGCGCATAATGAAAAAGCTTGACCACTTTGTCGTTTTCAAGCAATTTTTTTAAATTGGAGTCGCCTTTGAGTGGCAACTCGCCTGGCTTTGGAAAACGAACAAAGCTAACCACACCCTCTGGGTCGCAAAGCTGGACCAGGCAAAGTCTGTCACGAGGAATAATTAGACCGCGGGTCTCTGTGTCTATTGCAACCAGTCCCTGCCGCACATAATGATTCAATCGTTCCTCTGGAAGGTCCGATTCGAACATTTCAGGACTTCTTGGTTTCACTAACACTCCGCTCGTCACTTCCTTGGACTCCTACAATTATCTTGGCTTTAGCGCCAAGGGTACTAATTATACGGTCATAAAGCGGCTTTGGAGTCTATTGATAAGATTCATCTAGGATTTCAGCCAGATGACAAACCCTCACGCCAAGCCCTCTTTTCTTGATGCCTGCCTCTAATTGAAGCATGCATCCTGGATTTCCCGTGACAACCACGCTCGCCCCTGTACGCTCCAAATGATCGAGCTTTCGCTCTAGTACTTTCAAACTGAGACTGGTGTTTAAAAGGTTATAAATTCCGGCACTACCGCAACATTGTTCCGCTTCTGTGAGTGGAACTAAATGTCCGCCTTCTTGATTACTAATTTCAGATAGAAGTGCAAGCGGTTGGGTTGTGATTTTTTGGGCGTGAGCGAGGTGGCAAGCGGCATGATAAGTAATATTTTCGTTTACTTGAGTACTTTGACCTAAGTCCTTGTCATTTAAATACTCGCTAATGTCTTGCACTCGACTTGAAAAGGCTTCTGCTCTCTTGTGTTCTTTTTCATCTTTGAATAAATGAGGATAGCTCTTAAGCATAGCCCCGCATCCAGCCGAAGTTACAACAATCGGATCTGGACTATTCTTATTTTCATTTTCAAAATAATTGATATTTTGCCAGGCCAACTCTCTTGCAATGTCTTCTTCACCAGCATGCAGAGCCAGGGCACCACAACAAGTTTGCTCCGGCACCACCACTTGAGCCTGGCTCTGATTCGCCTTAGCCATGAGATTTATGCAATTTTGATTAACATGATTATAAAAGATATCCATTACGCATCCCTTAAATAAGTTAGCGCGCACAGCATTGAAATTACCCGTCGCTTTTGCAAGCGGCTTATGCTCAATAACGTTAGGCGTAAAGAGCTCGAAGTCCAGGATCTTGTCCAGAATGGGCTTGAAAAAAGTGTGGTTCCTTATATGAGGCGACAGTGTGGTAGCAAATTTAGAAATAGGCTGTGGTCCCATTATTTTTTGCCACAAGTAAAGCATTCGCCCTGAAAAGAGCAATAAATCATCATTGGTCAAAACATTTTTGAAAATAAAGCGAAGCAAAAAACGAAGCGGTGTTTTCCTTTGAGACGCAAGCTCTACGCGTGCTGCTGTAATAATCTCCTCATAGTTAACACCAGAAGGACAAGCAGTCTGACATCCAAGACAACCCAGACACGAATCTAAATGCTGAGCCATTCTTTGATTAGCAATGTGATTCAGATCCGATTCAGTTTGTTCTTTTTGCCACTGAGCAATAAGATAAATTCTGCCACGAGGAGACTCTACTTCTCTTCCAGTGGCAAGATAAGTAGGACAAGCTGGCAGACACAATCCGCAGTGTATGCAACTTGCAAGTGTTTGAGGATCCAGTTTCAGAGTCATTTAGCGCCTCGAAATGAATGCAATGGATTTAAAATCGATTCTGGATCGAGTTTTGATTTTAGACCAGAAATGAGATTCTGCCTTACTTTTGCACTATCATCTAAATCTATATCTGATTCTTGTTTTTCTACCACATACAAATTTTCTTTGGTCGAATAAGATAACGCACAGGCTTCTTTGCTTGCGCGTACTTTATTCAACCAACCATTCAGATCGCCTCTATCATGCGCAATTATCAATTTGCCAGCTAGTCTTTGGCAGTACCAATAAGGAGCAGAATTGCCACCAGAATTGTCAAATGAATCGACCATGAGTCTATCTATCACGCGCTTTGATGAAGTAATAGAAAGCGATTGTGCACCTGCACTCATTGCTAGTAAATCAGCTGCCTGACTAGCAAAATCAGCTAAGTAAGAAGCTGATGAATCTTCAAATTCCCAAAGTGGAATGTCTTTTGCAATTTTAGACGCTTCGCCAACTAATTGACTCACGACATCTTTGTGTCCCATCGTTTGGAAAAACACAAGACAAGACTGTGATTTAGAGCCACTTTTAAAAGTTGCCTTCAGCCTGAAAATAGCTTCTTCAGCTGGAGCGTTTTCTTTTTTCAAATGATTCCAGTTTGGCATTGCTGCTAAAAGCAAGCGAGCATCTATGAGTTGTACAGTGGCCTGCCCGCTTGCACGCTGAGCTAATCTTTCTAAATTGTCAGCCAGAATTAAAGCTTGACGCAGATTGTCACAAGCAAAAACTTGTAATTTCTCTTTCTGTGCTTTGGTGAACAGCCTCAAATTAACCTTATAAGCAATACCAAAAATTCCTTGACCACCAACTAACAATTTAGTCAAATCGTATCCAGTCACGTTTTTGACAACTTTGCCACCAGTTTTAATTAGTGTTCCATCGCTCAAAACGACATCCAGTCCAAGCACCACTCCTCTGGCACCACCAAAATTCAAAATGTGATGACCGCCGGAGGCTTGATCTATAAAGTCGAGCAGACTGTCTTCTTTAAAAATAGAGCTGGCAGGAAACCACTGTTTGGCTTTGGCTAAATATCCAGCCAGGCTCTGCAACGTAATGCCCGTTTCTACAGATATTACCTGGTCGTCTTTGACATGCTCGATTACTTTGTTAAAGGCGCTCATATCTAGAAAAATGGCTGATTTAAAATCGGGATTCTCTATTTGGTCTATTTTTTGCAAAATAGCCTCCTGAGAACAAAGACGACTCAGCCTAAAAATTTTGCTTCCAGATTCTTGAGCGGTTTTGGCAATTAGAACAAGCTCTTGAATATCGCGCGGACGCACGACCACCCAGCTGAGGCGCTCAGCGTTGCAAGTGCCACTTGCCTGAAAGTTCAAAGCGCTAAGTGCTGAAAAGTCCTTTGTGAACACCATAGTGCTGGTATTATAACTTTGCCTCTAGAAAGCTGGATGAATTTATGCCCCTATCGACAAAAAGCGTTGTCATATCCGGTTACTACGGCTTTGACAATCTGGGCGATGAAGCAATTTTGGAGCAGTTGTGTCATGAGTTGCGCGAAATCGACCCGGGCATAAAGATTTGCGTTCTTTCTCAAAATCCTGAATCGACCAGTAAAAAATATGATGTCGAGAGCATATCGCGCTGGAGTGTCACTGCAATATACAACGCACTTAGCGCTTGCGACTTGTTTATAAGTGGAGGCGGGGGTCTTTTTCAAGATTCAAGCTCGATAAAATCAGTGGTTTATTATGCTTTCCTTTTCTTTCTGGCTAGACTAAAACGTGTCCCTATCTTTGTATACGCACAAGGCATCGGGCCGCTTAGAAGCTCAATTTCGCATTTTCTGACAAAAGCGAGCATGTCACTTGCAGCTTGTATTTGTGTGCGTGACAAAAAATCGCAATTAATACTAAAACGATGGAATCTAGACTCGTATTTAACTGCAGATCCAGTCTGGGCCTTGAGCACGAACGTTGATTCAAAAGATAACTGTGACACCAATCGTGGTGCTGTTGCGGATCCAGATAAAAAGTTGAAAATTGGTCTGTCTTTGCGTCAGTGCGATGTACTAGACGAATCCTGGCTCGAAACTATTTCTTCTCAACTCAAAAAGTCTCTACCACCAAAATGTATTCTAGTTCCACTGGTATTGCAAGAAAGCCTGGACAAGCCTGTTTTGGATATCCTGATCAAAAGTTTAGACAATTTTGAAATAGAGCAAATAAATTTAAAACCAGATGATTTACCCAGTCTGTGGCTTAGCTCGATATCCAAGCTCGATATGATGGTGGCCATGCGTTTGCACGCAGCTATTATGGCGCTCAAATCGGGCGTTGCTACTCTTGCACTGGCATACGATCCCAAAGTAGCAACTGTTGCAAAAGACTTTGCCCAACCTTATATAGAGATGAAGAACCCAGATTCAAAAAAAATATTCGAATCTAAATTACTCGAACTTTTAGAAAATACAAAAGAGCTTGAGCAAAAAGCAAAGAAAACTGCTAGCGATAAAGAAAAAGATGCAAGACAAAATAAAGAATTGCTGGCAAAATTTTTAAAATAAGAGGTTCTATTTTGATGCCACGCTCACAAGTTTTAGGTTATCCAGTCGACGTCATTACTTTTGACGACGCGCTTCAAGCCATCCAATCACAGTGGCAGGGACATAACGCTAAAAACATGCAAGTGGTTACTATTAACGCCGAAATGATTATGCAGGCGCAGGAAGATAAAAACCTGGATCATGTAATTCGCGAAGCAGATCTTATTGTGCCTGATGGTGCAGGTGTTGTGATGGCGCTAAAAATGGATGGTGTCACCTGTGCGCGGATGCCAGGAATTGAGCTTGCACAAAAAGCGCTTGCCTGCGCAGCCAGCAAAAACGAGCCGGTGGCCTTGCTTGGCGGCAGGCCCGAAGTAATGGAAAAATTACTTGAAGTCTTGCCTCAAAAACATCCTGGCTTAAAAATAGTTTTTCAACATCACGGATTTATTCAAGCAGGCACTGAAGAAGAAATAGTGAATCAAATATGCCAGAGCCAGGCGAAATTGTTATTGGTAGCAATGGGTGTGCCGCGTCAAGAATTTTTCATCAAAGAATGGCGAGATAAATTCCCAAAAGATTTAGTGGTGATGGGAGTTGGTGGTAGTTTCGACGTCTGGACCGGATTTGTAAAGCGAGCACCCGAGTCGTATCAAAAATTGAATTTAGAATGGCTCTACAGGCTAAAAAGCGAGCCCTGGCGTTTTTCTAGAATGGCATCGACCTTGCCTAAATTTGCCTTACAAGTAATTTTCAAACGCATGTTTGGCAAAGCATAAATGTTTTTCGATTCGCCTAGCAAAGAATTCGTCAACCAGGAGTTATCTCCAAGACTTTTAGCAAATCTTGGAGATGCAGTATTTGAGCTGTTTGAGCGTGAGCGTCAGGTAACAGTAAGTCGCAACGCCGCCAAGATGCACAAAAAAGTGCAGACCAGGGTGAATGCCGTCACTCAGGCTTTGATTTTGGATCAGCTCATTGAACATTTGAACGAAGAAGAAAACGATATCGTTCGCCGTGCTAGAAATGTGAAACCAAGTACATACAGAAAAATTGACCAGGCTAGCTATCGAAAGTCCACAGCTTTTGAGGCACTTCTAGGCTATCTCTTCTTGACAAACCCGCAAAGGCTCAAGGAAATACTATTTCTAACGGTAAATCTTAAGGATAAGTTGTAAAAGCTTAGGCATCCTGGATCTGATGTTAACTTAAGAATCAGATAAGCAAAATTCAGGGCCATGATTTCAAACGACCTTATTTACCGCTCGCTAATGGAACAATTAGCCGACGGCATCGTAATTAGCGATGCGTACGGAAAAATAGTTTCAGTTAACGCAGCCGCAATCAAATTGCTGGGTCAAGATGACGACTCCAAGCTTATTGGCCTGCCTGTCTCGACAGTTATCGACATTCAAAAAGAAGCAAATACACCAATCGAACCTGGTGTTCCTCAACAAGCAACTGTGCATGGAAAGGCTGGCTCCAAGCTCAACTTTCCAGTCAGTCAAACTGAGATGCGCGAAGGAAAATCGATTAAGGGTCACTTGTCTATTATCTACACTTCTCCAGGCAACACGGTGCAACAAGCCCAAACAGACTTTGTAAGCACTGTTTCGCACGAATTGCGCACGCCACTGACCAGTATAAAAGGCTTCGCCGATACTATCTTGCGAGCCCAGGGCAAACTGGACGCATCGCAACAAAAACGCTATGTCGGAATTATCAAAGACCAGGCAGATAGGCTAACTCGTTTAGTAGAAGATTTGCTTGCAGTCTCACGTCTTGAGTCAAAAAAATTGCAATTGACCATTCGCGCAGTTGATTTGCCTGAAGCAATTGAGCGTGTTGAACTCAATTTAACTGAAAAAGCGTCCAATCATAAAATAGTGGTGCAAACCGCTCAGGGACTGCCGCAAGTGTGGGCAGATGCTGATCGGTTAGAGCAGATTTTGACTAACTTGATGGACAATGCTATTAAGTATTCGCCTCCCAAAACGATGGTAACTGTAAACGCTAAAACCATTTTTGAAGACGGCAAAGAAATGATTGAACTTGCTGTAATCGACCAGGGTGCTGGCATTGCAAGTGACCAGTTGCCCAAAATATTTGCCAAGTTTTCTCGTCTTGATAGTCCACTGGTTAGACAAACCGAAGGCACAGGACTTGGACTTTATATCACTCGCTCGCTTGTACTTGCTCTTGGTGGCGATATTAGCGTTTCAAGCGAACCAGGTCGCACCACTTTTACAGTCAAATTACCTGTGGCAAGTCGCGAGCGTCAAGCAGCACTTGGACGTGACAAACCATGATGCTTCCAAAACCACAAATACTTATTATTCATGAAGCTGGTCCAGCTACAGAGTATGCCAAAGTGCTCGAGAAAACTGGAGCCAAAGTAAGCGTGGTTACATCCTTTGAAGAGTCAAACGAACTGCTTTCATTTTTGCATCCCGATTTAATTGTACTTTCTGCAAATATGCCCGAAGGCGATGGCAGACTTTACTGTCAACAAATAAAAGCGTCTATGGCCAACCCAAGGCCAGTACTTGTTCTTCTTCACTCATCGTCAGATGTAAACGAGCGCATCAATGCCTTCAGATATGGTGCCGATGATGTTCTGCCCGACCCCATAGATACAAGCGAGTTGGCAATCAGAATTCTTGTACATATGCGCAGACGTCAGGAAGATCTATCGAATCCACTGACGCAAATGCCCGGTCCCAACGTAATTAGACGAATGCTTGAGCAATCGCTTGTTTCTGGCAAAAAATGGGCTGCTATGTCTATTGATTTGAACAAAATCAGAGTCTATAACGAAACTTATGGCGACCTTGCTGGCGACCAATTAATTAAGGCTCTAGGAGCCATTCTAGTAGACATCGCCGACGAAACAGATTTTGTCGGACACCAGGAAGCCGACGACTTTGTGATGATAACTAGACTTGAAGGTTTTGAAATCAAAGCAAAAAGAATCTGTGAACAGTTCGATAGTATCAGTACCAGATTTTATCCGCGCGAAGATCTGGAGCGTGGATATTTAGTCTCTACCGGCCGCAATGGAATAAGACGCAGAGTACCATTAATTTCGGTTGCAATCGGTGTTGTCACTAGTTTGACCAAACGTTTTCAAAGTTACATCGATGTCTTAACTACTGCACGAGATGCAAGATATCTGGCAAAAGAAACTTTTGAATCATCTTGCATAGTGACAAGCGAAGGACAGGGAGTTGACACTGCCCTTGGTACCAATGCTCGGGTGAGAAAAATTGACACTGAAGACCGCAAGATTCTTGTGGTTGAGCCAGACGGTGCAATGGCCTGTCTCTTGCAAGAAATACTTTCACTTGAAGGTTATTTAGTTGAAGTAACCAATTCAGCGCTAGACGCACTTGAGATGGCCAAACTAGAGCAACCAGATTTGATTTTACTTGAATCAACTCTTGCTGCATCCGAACGCCAGATGGATGGATGGTCACTTTGCAAAGCTTTAAAAGACGATGAAAGTCTGCACAAAATCTGGGTGGTGATGGCAACTTCGCACCCTGATCAATTAAAAGCACTAGAAGCTGGAGCGGATTTATATCTGCCCAAACCTTTCGATATGCCAAGCTTGCTCAAAGAAGTTAGTTTACTTCTGCGCTCTAGACTTGCCTGATTTTATAAAACTATCTTGTTTGCAAAGCTAGATCTTTTAAAATCCACTCTACAGCCTCTGTGATTGAGTCGGCTAAATGATTAGGCGTCACTTTCCATTGATATTCACCAGACAAAACCTTTTCACCATAACCGGTCTTAACTAAGACGCCTTTGGCACCACAATTTAGGGCCAACTCAACATCGGTCGACTTGTCACCGACAACATACGAAAGTGCAGGCTCTAAATCTTCATGCTCTTTGTAGGCTTGCTCCACAAGCCCAGTTTCGGGCTTGCGACATTTACAAGCAAGTACATAAGGCTCGACTTTGCCACCCTCTTCTTCGCTTAAATGAGGACAATAATAAACAGCGTCTAAATGAGCGCCCTCATCAGCCAGCAAATCGCACAGACGTTTATTGAGCGCAAGTATGTGGTCTTCTTTGTAAAAGTCCCGAGCCGCTCCAGTTTGGTTAGTGACAAGAACTGCGGCTATGCCATTTTTGTTCAGAGTCTTAATGGCGTCTGCTGCGCCATCGATTAGGTTGAGATTTTCCAACTCATGGATATAGCCACGCTCGACATTGAGGGTACCGTCGCGGTCAAGAAAAACTACAAGTCGTTTAGGCTTTTTGGCAGGTAAATTCATGGCAATACTATAGCAAAGGCAGATTTTAAATTTCCAACTACCCTACGTCATAAGATTGTGTTAGGATTATCGAAAAGCCTTACACACGGGGATTTCGCATGAGAATAGACGACCCAAATGCTTCTTTTCGTTTCAATCAAGAAGGTTTGAGAAAATTTCTCGGCGACTTAGAATGTGAAATTATGGAGTTAGCTTGGAAACTGGCTAAACCTACTGTGACTGTGCGCGAAGTGTATAACGCTCTGCGTAAGAAACGCGAAATTGCCTACACCACAGTTATGACTACTATGGTGCGATTGTCTGAAAAAGGGCTGCTCAACATAGTCGACAAAATAGGTCTTGCAAACTGCTACACACCAGTCGATTCGCGCGAAGGTTTTGTGAATAAATCAATTCAGCATGTACTTGCTGTCTTCTTCGATGATTATCCAGAACAAACTCAAGAGTTCGTCGAATCTTATAAGAGCAAACCGAAAAGATCGAGCAAACGCAAATAAGCAAAATTTGCCATCGATCAAAAGACATAGATTTTAAAAGCTCAACCGATATCGGTTGAGCTTTTTTGTATCGATAGAAAATTACACTCGAACAAAAAGGGGAGCTTTCGCTCCCCTTTTCGAATTGATCTTTGCTATCGACCTTAGTTGCTGTCCGGAATCGGAGCGCCTTCGGGCAATGTTGGTGATGTCTTCTGGTGACGTTCTGAACGACCACTTGTATAGTGACGTTCGTCCATCACAGTAGGCTCAACCTGGAAGAGGTTCATGTCACGAGGTCCTTCCACACGTCCGATTTCTTCAGGCAACTTGAGTTGACCAGGAGTACCGGGGAGGATAACCTCAGGACGAATTGCTACGACCAGTTCTGACTCGTTCTTGGCGAAAGCTTTGGAACGATAAATTGCACCAAGCACTGGAATCTCACCAATGATAGGCAATTTAACCAAGTCGCGTCCGTTATTCGATGTGACCAAGCCGCCGATGAAGAGCTCTTGTCCTGGCTTCATTTCAACAATTGTTTGAGCTTTTCTGGTGATGAAACCAGGAATTGTACTTGTTGAACCAGGAATGTTGAATGTAAAACCAACTTGTGTTGTGGGAACACGCTCTTCGGGCGAAATTTGAATATTGATTGAACCGTTTTCCATAAGAACTGGAATGAAGTTCAGTCTCAAACCAAATGGCTCAAACACAACTGATTGTTGTGATTGACCAGCAGCCGCTACCGCTTGGATAATCGGAATTTCTCCGCCTGCCAAGAACGCAGCTCTCTCTCCAGAAAGTACTACAAGCGATGGCTCGGACAGAATTCTGGCTCTTTGATTAGAGATGATACCTTGAACCTGTGGAGTAAACGAAGTTCTCGTACGTCCGCCGCTGCTGAAAGTTCCGCTACTCGTGAACATGTTGAGTAGTGAGGCTGTCGAGAATGCGGTACCACCAGGTGCTCCAAACAATACTGATTGGGCAATAGTGGTAGGGTCAACAAGAGCAACTGGAAGACCGATATTGGAAATAGGACCAGTTACTGCACCGGCAGCGTAGTTGTTTACACTGTTAAATCCGACAGGAGCGTTCATAAATCCTACTCCCGTACCTGAACCAGCTACAGGAAGCACGTTACCCGGAGCAGCGAGTGTAGTTGTTTGAATTTGAGTCAAACCACCAAACGGAACGCCAACTCCAGGGTTGTTAAGCCCCAAGTTCCCATTGGTACCACCGATACCGAAAGCAAATCCTTGCGAGGTGTTGTTAATACCAAGAGCAGTAGATAGCTCACGAGCAGATGTGGTGTTCATCTCCATGAATGTGCAGTGCAAAACGATCAGAGGCACTTTGCGCACTTTGATCAAGCTGGTTACACGTCCACCGTCAGAGCTAATTACTTGAGCTTTGCCGATGTTGTTGTTGGTGTTTGGAAAGAATGTATAACGGTCTACTGAAGCCAGTGTTGATAGTCTACCAGTAGATCCACCAGCACCGCCGCCGCCGCCGGTTGCGCCTTGCTCACCGATACGAGCATTAATCAAGCGGTTATTAGCAGCTTGAATGTTCATACCACGATCGTCCATGAAGACGTTGGATGCAAGAAATGCTCTGGAAACCGATTCAGGGTGATCAACATCGCCCATCAAAAGAACGCGGTCCGAACCACCTACAGAAAACGCTTTAACGATAATACGAGGATCGATTTCGCGAAGGGCATTTTGTAATTCGGTGTAATCGCGAGAAACGGTCAAGTCAATTGCAGCAGTGTTGCCAGCGTCATCCCACAAAACCATTGTGGCGGTACCAGGCGATTTGCCAAGCAATACCATTTGGTTTTCAGAAATAATTACTGGTTCAGCAATACCAGGATCAGAGATTGAAGTTCTTACAACTTTGTTTCTTAGTTTGAAAGTTCTTGATTGAGAAACTTTCAAATCAATTACGTTTGTCGATTTGAACTCTTCCATCTCAACGGCACCAGTAACTACTGGTGGAATTGGAATGGCAGTAACGTCAGATCCTGATGCTTGTGAAATCACTGTATCTGGAGCCAATTGAGCCAAAAGTTGTTTTGATTTGAATTGGTTTTTGGGTGAGAAATGAAGATCAAGAGACTCAACACCTTCTGGTGTGGATGCGGTGATAGCCACCGGCTTGACTTCGGCGACAGCTGGGACATTAGCTACAAGTCCTGGATGAATGCTTAAAGCAGCAGCAGGAGCTGGTTCGCTATTTTTATCAGAGCCGTTACCCATCAAGAGCATTATTTGACCTTGATTAGCGACCTGCTTGGTGGCAACTTTGACAGCTGCCTTTTTCACTGATTTTTTCTTCTGAGCAGGTGCCTTTTTAGGCGTGCTCGAGTTTGATAGTGTTTGCCAGATTGCTTCTGTGGCACTGGCTGGTGCCATGAGGCTCACTTGCGTGACAAAAAGCGACATACTCAATGCCAGACCTTTTGTTGTTGACTTATTCATTCGAATCTCCCTCTAAGCTCATTAAATGCTTTCACGATTTCTCGAGATTATCTGTTGTCTGGAATAGGTGCGCCTTCAGGCAAGGTTGGCGATGTTTTCTGGTGACGCTCTGATCTACCCGATGAGTAGTGACGTTCGTCAATTACAGTCGGTTCAACCTGGAACATGTTCATGTCACGTGGTCCTTCAACTCGTCCAATATCCTCGGGCAATTTAAGTTGTCCTGGAGTTCCTGGCAAAATAATCTCCGGACGAATGGCTACAACCAATTCGCTTTCGTTTTTGTTGAATGCTTTGGAACGATACAGGGCACCGATAACTGGCACTTCACCAAGAATAGGATATTTGCTCAATTCACGACCACTGTTGTTTGTAATCAATCCAGAAAGGAAGAGTTCCTGTCCTGGTTTCATTTCAACCATGGTCTGTGTTTTTCTGGTTGTGAAGCCACTTATAGAGGTTGCAGAACCAGGGAAGTTGAAAGCAAAGGTGTTAGATAGAATTCTCTCTTCAGGAGAGATTTCTATGTTCAAAGAACCGTTTTCCATGAGCACTGGAATGAAGTTGATTCTCATACCAAATGGTTCATAAGTGATAGAAATCTGAGCAGTACCAGCTGTGGCTACAGTCTGAACGATTGGAATTTCTCCACCCGCCAAGAATGAAGCACGTTCTCCGGAGATACACACAATGGTGGGCTCAGCCAGGATTCTTGCACGGTTATTGGCGATAATACCTTGGACTGACGGGTTGAATGACAGACGAAATGCATTATTAGGTGAAATGTTGGAAATAGCTGTGAACAAGTTACCGAGTCCAGGTACGGCAAAACCTGCACCACCGGGTGCTCCCAACAATACTTGCTGAGCAAGAATTGGAGGTGCCGACGCAAATACCGGCTGACCTACAGCATTGATAGTTCCCAGTCCAGCTGTGGGGTTGAAGAAGGTTACGGGGCTGGCTGATCCAGAAAATGGAACTGTGCCGGTACGAGTTGTACCTGGTGCAAAGGTGCTGATTCTGGTGTAAGAACCAGGATCGGATGCCAAATACGTGCCTCCGTTACCCGAGTTAGAACCACCAACTGCGAAGTTGAATCCGTAGCCAGTGAAGCCAACACCCATCGATACGGCAAGAGATCTTGCAGCCGATGTGTTCATTTCCATGAAGGTAACGTGCATTGCAATCAGAGGAACTTTTCTGATTTTGATTAAGCTTGTAACGCGTCCACCATCAGAAGTGATGGCTTGAGCCAAGCTTACGTTGTTGTTGATGTTGGGAAAGAAAGTATATGTGTCAACACTGTTCAATTGTGCTAACTGACCAGAAGCTCCGCCGCCGCCGCCGCCGCCACCGCCGGTAGCTCCGACTTCACCGATTCTGGCATTAATCAAGCGGTTGTTAGCAACTTGAATATTCATGCCGCGGTCATCCATATAAACGTTGGATGCTGCAAAGCCACGAATGACAGATTCAGGGTGGTCAACGTCGCCTAAAAGAACGACGCGATCAGAACCGCCGACCGAGTAGGTCTTGACGATAATACGGGGATCGATTTCACGAAGGGTTGATTGAAGTTGAGTGTAGTCGCGTGTAACGCGTACATCTATGGCAGATGAGTTACCGGCATCATCCCAGAGCACCATGGTGGCACGCCCTGGCGACTTGCCAAGAAGAACCAATTGGTTTTCCGAAATAACTACAGGCTCAACAACGCCAGGATCCGAAATGGATGTTCTGACTATTTTGTTGCGCATCTTAAAGGTACGGGATTTAGAAACCGCTACATCAATAATGTTTGTAGGTTTGAACTCTTCAAGTTCAACAGTTCCTGTCACTACTGGCGGTATCGGAGTAGCGGTGATGTCACCGGTCTCAGCTTGAGCCAACAAATTGTCTGGAAGAGCCGAGATATCGTTTGAGGTTTTGACACCGTCGAGGATACCATCGGGAGCTTTCAACACACTGACATCTTCGCTTGTTGGAATTTCGCTTATTGTGCGTTGCGAACCATACGAATTAGATTCGCTATAAGAGGAATCGGATGAAGCAGCAGGTGCTAAATCGATATTGGCGGGAAGTGATGGATGGATGGACAGAGCAGCTGCAGGTGCATTGTCTGTGCTCAGCGCGCCGGCTTTGTCTTTGCCGAAGCCTGGAATGAAGAGCATTGCATGCGACTGATCTAACGTATTAGGTTTGCTTGCCACTGTGACGGGCTGAGCTTTTCTTGACGATTTGACCGACTTCTTAGCGGCCTTAACGCTTTTCTTTTGTACTGGTGCTTCATTAACACCAGCCATCTTCTGCCATATTGCAGACGACGGTGCTTTGGCTTGTGCCGCTTGCGAAGCTGCCGATAGCGCTACTAACGCGCTAAGTGCCAAGCTCATTTTGGGCTTATTCATTCCACTCTCCCTCTATCTAGCTCCCAATTCCCTGTTTAGATTCTCGTCTAAGCGGGAAGCAATTTAGTAAGTGCCAACTCCTACAATAATGTAGAAAAAATTTCGTTTGGGATTTTTGATTTCTGATCCAACCAGGTCAGCAGTTTAGCATGACTGCCAGATGTGTGCACCTACCTTTTATAAGAGCCATCACAGGTTTTTCACATTTTTTACTTGGCATCTCCTTGAGCGCACACCACTGCCGAAAAACAGGCGCTGGTGATTTGTTGCGGCATTTTGCATACTGCCGCATGACAACCAAATGTGGTGCATTTATTGGCACCTCGGGCGATGTCAAGCCTATTAACGAAGTGATACCAAACTCAGTGCATATCATTTCGCAATACAATGCAAACCCAGTCGCTATCAGATGCATAGCTATTATTTCGACTTATTTTCGCCGCTTGCGTCGCATAATTAAGTTTTGTACTTATCCGCCCCTTGACTGAATGTTGCAGTCCTTGAGCCATTCTTAAGTTTTTTTAGGACAAGCACCACTTCCTACCTTTAATAGTTGAATGTAATTCCTTATAAATAAATTGGTGCGGGGAATGTTATATACTCCAATACAATGATTTAGTTCCAAATTTGTTTTACTAGCCAAGAGAGATTTAAAAGTGACCGAGACAAGTAGTAATGAGCAAGAAAAAGTCCTAGTTGTGGACGACGAGGCTTCAATTCGCAGAATTCTCGAGACACGACTTAAACTGGCTGGATATAACGTAGTCACTGCAGCTGACGGTCAAGAAGCATTAGAGCAATTTGCTGCTTTTCAACCAGACCTAGTGATTCTCGACGTTATGCTTCCTAAGATGGACGGCTATGAGGTCTGTCGCGAAATCAGAAAAACCGCTGACACACCAATCATCATGCTCACCGCCGTGGCAGACGTATCCAATAGAATCCAGGGTCTGGAAATTGGAGCCGACGACTATGTGGTCAAGCCCTTTAGCCCAAGCGAATTAGAAGCACGTATCAAAGCAGTCTTGCGCAGAACAGTAGAGCGTCAACAAGAAGTTGGCATGAGCCGCAGCGCAAACGTGATTACAGTCGGTAATTTAAAAATCGATTTGAACAAAAGACAGGTCACTCGCAAAAACGAACGCATCAGATTGACCGGGATGGAATTCAGTCTGCTTGAATTGCTTGTAACCAACTCGGGTCGCCCCTTTTCACGCGGCGAAATTCTGCAACAAGTTTGGGCTTATCCTCCAGACCACAGAATTGATACAAGAGTAGTCGACGTACACATCAGTCGTCTGCGCTCCAAGCTCGAAGAGGACTCATCCAATCCCGACCTCATTTTGACTGCTCGCGGAATTGGCTATATGTTCCAGAAAATAAACTAAAACTGGTTCTCAAAAAAAACACTATATAAATGAAAGACCGGGCTTGAAATTCAAACCCGGTCTCTATTTTTGTTATGTTACTGAAACTGGCTCAGGAGCTTATGTTCCATGTGTCCAGGAATTCATGTATTCCACCATCGCTGGTGTCAGGGTGTCGATTGAAATTCCAAATGCTTTCAATTTGAGAGCTGCAATTTCATGGTCGACTGCTTCTGGAAGTTTGTGCAATCCTGCTTTCAATGTGGATTTGTTTTTCACTAAATACTCCAGAGCCAGAGCCTGGTTAGCAAAACTCATATCCATAACTGATGCAGGATGTCCTTCGGCACAACTCAAGTTAACTAGACGTCCTTCGGCAAGCACATAAATTCTTCTGTCCGCTGCCAATTCGTACTCTTGCATGAACGGGCGTACTTCTTTAGATGACTTAGCCATTTTGTGAAGAGCGTCCAAATTCAATTCAAGATCGAAGTGACCAGAGTTGCAAACAATGGCACCATCTCTCATTTTTTCAAAATGCGCTTTGTCTATAACGTGCTTGTTACCTGTGACGGTAACGAAGATATCACCAAGTGCTGCCGCTTCATTCATCGGCATTACTTTGAATCCGTCCATAACTGCTTCAACTGCACGAATTGGATTAACTTCGCAAACAATGACATTAGAGCCCATTCCGCGAGCTCTCATTGCTGTACCTTTACCACACCAACCGTAGCCAACTACAACTAATGTACGTCCGGCCAAAAGTCTATTGGTGGCGCGGATAATACCATCGAGTGTGGACTGACCGGTACCATATCTATTGTCGAACAAGTGTTTGGTTTGAGCTTCGTTCACAGCCATAGCAGGGAATTTGAGGGCTCCGTCTTTTTCCATAGCTTGCAAACGGGTGATACCTGTGGTGGTTTCTTCAGTGATACCAACTACTTCTTTCACCTGGTCTGGTCTTTCTTTAGTCAGAGTTACAACCAGGTCAGAACCGTCATCGATAATCAAATGTGGTTTGTGATCTAGAGCAAAGTTGATATGTCTGTGATAGGTCGGGATATCTTCGCCTTTGATAGCGAATACCGACATGCCCCAATGCTCAACCAGAGCTGCAGCTACATCATCTTGGGTGGACAATGGGTTAGATGCGATAAGCACACAATCACCGCCGCCAGCTTTGAGTGTACGAGCCAAGTTTGCAGTTTCAGTGGTGACGTGAGCACAGACTGAAAGTCTCAAGCCTTTGAAAGGCTGCTCTTTCTCGAAGCGTTCACGGATGATAGCCAGTACGGGCATGTCTCTGTCAGCCCATTCAATGCGCTGTTTGCCTTGAGCGGCCAGTTTAGGGTCTTTGATTTCAGATTTAGGCATTGTTTGTGTCACCGGCTAGTCCTCTTATATGTAGATTAGAAAATATGGGATTTATACCACTAAAAACGCCATATTCCCGTGGTCGTAATATTGCATTAAATTTTGAGGGCTGGTATTGTCAAGAGGTAAGATGCGCGCGAACTTCGGGCATTTACGGGCAAAATAGGAATATGGCTTGACTTCCGGACACAAACATAACGATTATGTTTTCAAAACGCACAGCAATTATCAAATATTCGGCTTTGATGCTGACCTTTGCGGTCAGTTTCATTCCTGCTGAGGCTAAATTGCTTAGCGGACACATTGAGCAAATAAAAGAAGCTGATGTGCAACTAGAAGAAAATCCACAATCACAAGCTTCTAACTCTTTTCCAGATAATTACATAGGTGTCTGGCATTGTCAGACTACAGTGACAGATTCCCAGGTCGACACAGTGGCAAAAGGTACAAGTCTTGCCTGCGACATTCAATTTGTTCCTGACAAAACAGGTAAAGTGACTGGTCAATGGATTCAACCTGGATGGGTTGAAACTCAAATATCTACTCTTAGTTGGAATCCTAAAGAAGCCAAAGTAGATCGTACCAGTTACTATTTTGGACAAAGCATGGTCCAGGGCGGGTCCTGGGCGTGCCGCTCAAGAGATCATTTTATTCAAATTTCTGAATCCAAAATGGAATGTCAGAGTTATATCGATCAATACATAGACGGACGCTATCTGGGTAGATATCGCACTAAATCTTTGTTGACTCGAGCTCTAAATTCAAATAATGGCGTAATCAGCACTACTAGTGCATTTTGACCGCTACTTTATCTGATGCGCGCTCAAAAGCTTTTGATCCTTTATATACGGCCGTGCGTCCCAAATCTCTTTCGATTCTAAGCAACTGATTATATTTTGCTGTTCGCTCTGAGCGACATGGTGCGCCAGTTTTGATTTGACCAGAAGACATTGCCACAGCCAGATCGGCAATGGTTGAATCTTCAGTTTCACCCGAGCGGTGCGAAAGTATATTGGTATAGCCATTTTCCTGAGCAAGAAGTATAGCTTCTAACGTTTCACTCAAAGTTCCAATTTGATTTGGCTTGATCAATATAGAATTGGCGACACCAAGGTCGATACCACGTCTTAATCGCTGGGTATTGGTGACGAACAAATCGTCTCCAACTAACTGCACTTGACTACCTACGGCATCGGTCAATTCTCGCCATCCATCCCAATCTTCTTCGGACATACCATCTTCAATACTTACGATTGGATAATTGTTAACTAGCTTTTCCCAATACTTCACCATCTCGCTGCTCGTCAAAGTTCTTTTCTCGGTGGCAAGATGATATTTACCTTTTTCATAAAATTCAGTAGAAGCTGGATCGAGTGCAAGGCTCACTTGATCTTTTGGCTTCAGGCCTGCTTTTGAGATGGCTTGCATTATGAGTTCGAGTGCTTCTTCATTAGTAGCAAGCGATGGTGCAAATCCACCTTCGTCACCAACCCCGGTGCTCAAGTTTTTATCATGTAGTACCGCTTTTAGTGCGTGATAAATTTCGGTTCCCCATTGAAGAGCCTCAGCAAATGAGCGTGCACCATGAGGCACGATCATAAACTCTTGCAAATCAACGCCATCTTGAGCGTGTTTGCCACCATTGAGAATATTCATAAGAGGAACAGGCAAAATACGCGCCGATACTCCACCGATATATCTAAAGAGTGGCATACCAAGAGAGTTTGCGGCTGCTTTGGCTACTGCAAGACTGACACCAAGGGTGGCATTAGCCCCAAGCTTGGATTTATTATCCGTCCCATCGAGTCTTCTCAATTCTTGGTCAATAAGAGTTTGCTCCATGGCACTTGCACCAACTAAACCCTTAGCGATTATCTCGTGTATATTCCTGATGGCTGTAAGGACTCCCTTGCCGCCATATCTATTTTTATCCTTGTCTCTCAATTCCACTGCTTCAAAACTTCCGGTCGATGCACCAGATGGAACCGCGGCTCTACCGGCGGCACCATTGGCCAAAACGACAGTAACCTCAACCGTTGGATTCCCGCGTGAATCGAGGATCTCCATCGCTGATATTTCTTCAATATGCGTCATCTGTGTTTTCTCCTAGTGGTGGCGTTGTGGTATCAGAGATAGTATTATCAGCAGAATTCGGAAAAATATCGTCCGGATTTTGCAGAAATTGAATTCGCTCAGTATAATCCTTCTCACTGGCTCTATTTACATAACGTGATAAAAAATTGACCAGAATTTTGACACACCAATCCTAGAATCGACGGACACAATGGCAAGCGACCATGAAAACAATGGTGGTTTCCAGGCAATTCAAGAATACTTCCAGCAGAAATCTTGCAAATCATGTTTGCGGCATTTCAGGCAAGAGGGAATAGAGCTGCTCAGGCAAGAACCCGGCGTCCTCGTCGTACGGGTCACCTGTCAATCATGCGGACATCCCCTTGGAGTGGCAATAGTAGGCACGACACCTCGTCCGCCTAAATGCCAACCTCGCCATGGTGAGTGGACCAAAGCCGACCAATCAAGACTACAAGCCAAGCCTCGTATCAATTATGACGATGTGCTTGAAGCTCATAGCTTTATCCAGGCTCTTGAATCCGACTGGATGAAACATCTACCCGCAACCAGACGCTAATATGGTTTAAACTGTCAATATGGCTTAATTCAAGCCGTTTGCGGTTATGTTCAAAGACGAAATCAGACTTGCACCATATATTGACAAGCGCCAGGCAGCGATTGAGCTAGCCTGGTGTTTTCCTGGCACATATTCTATAGGAATGACCGGGCTTGGTTATCAATTGGTCTGGTGGTTGATGGAGCAAGACCCTCAAGTACTTGTCAAACGATGCTTTACCGATATGGACGAAGGCGACCTCTCACGCTGTCGCTATTTCGGCTTCACCCTTTCCTGGGAACTTGACTTCATCAATATGGTCCATATCCTGGACAAGTACAGAATCGAGAGAGATTCAAGTACAAGAAGCGATAACGACCCCATTGTTTTTGGCGGCGGTCCGGTTCTGACTGCAAATCCAGAGCCGTTTGCCCATCTTTTCGATGTCATTCTACTTGGTGATGCGGAAAAGACTGTACCTGCTTTTATAGATTGTTTAAAAAATCTCAACGGCAATGCCACCAGACGTGAAAAATTAGAAGCACTGGCTGTAATACCAGGCATTTATATTCCTTCCGCGTTCGAATTTAGCTACCAGAGCGAATCTGGGCCGATTTCGGATATCAGGCCAAATGCCCAGGGGTTAAATAATCAACCCCAAAAACTAATATTCAAACCACCAGTGGACTATATTGCTCAAACTCAGATTCTTTCACCCAAGACTACCTGGGGTGATTCATTTTTAATGGAAATAATTCGCTCCTGCCCGCAAGAGTGTGGTTTTTGCCTGGCAAGCTATCTAACAAAGCCCGTTCGATTCACTTCTGTAGATACCATTGGCGATACCGTAGATAGAATATTGCCATACACTAAAAAAGTGGGACTGCTTGGACCTAGTATTTCAGAACACCCAAAATTTTTAGAAATTCTTGAAACTTTATATGCAAGAGTCGATCAAGGACTTCAAGTAACTATTGCTTCGGTGCGCGCAGATACCATAACCGAGCCCATAGCACGCAAATTAAGTCAAATGGGACAAAGGTCGATTACTATCGCAATTGAATCAGGCTCGCAGCGCTTGCGAGACCTAATTCGAAAAAATCTTACCACCAAAGAAATCGAAGACTGTCTTTCTGCTGCAGAAGAGGGCGGATTGCAAGCAATTAAGTTCTATGGCATGGTGGGACTGCCTTATGAAGAGCAAGCGGACCTTGATGAGACAGTGGCCCTTATGACGCGTCTTAAAAAGACTCACAAAAAATTGAAGCTCACCCTCGGGGTGAGCTCATTTGTACCCAAAGCGCAAACGCCGTTCCAGTGGCTTGGCAGAGACGAAAAAGCAGGCGACAAGATTGAGTTCATGCGCAAAGCCATGGCGAAAATCGGCATTGAAGTACGACCCGAAAGTAATAAATGGAGTGATATTCAAGCGTTACTATCGCGTGGAGATCGCCGCCTTACTCCAATTTTGAATACTATAGATACATCAAATCAAAGTCTTGGCTCCTGGAGAAAAGCTCTACGCGAGCGTTCTTCCAGTTGTCCCGACTTGCAATATTATGCCTATAGAGAAATCCCACGCGATGAAATATTGCCGTGGTCACATTTGAGCACAGAGTCAAATACAGCAATGCTTTTGCAAAAACTAGCTAAATAGGCACCGTTAGTACAATTAGCCTGTTCATGTGATCAAGAAAAATAGATTTGACTTCGTCTTCTCTTTTCAATTTTTCCTCAGCACCAGCGCTTTTTTCTCCCAAATCAACCTGGGCTTCCATTTTCATTTCGTGCAGATCATAAGACGACAAATATGTCGCAGCTGCCTTAGGCTCGCTTTCTTTGCCTAATTCACAGGACGAATAATAAAGTCTTTTATTATTAAAATCGACAGTAAAGATGCTTTTCTTGCAAAACCCAGCCAACTCTTCGACCATCTCACCAGTGACTAAATCTACCAGTTTATTATCAAGCATAGCGCCTTCTGTACCAGATATAACGCTTATCTGCTCACCTTTAGCGATGGGTAAAGTTCCGCGTTTGATGCCGGTCTTAGCATCTAGAATAGTAAGTTGTGATTGCAAGCGATCGATTAATATCAAAGCCTCGGCTTTGGCACTATATTTGATATCATCGAATTTCTCTTTGTATGTACAAATGGGCTTCACTTTGATTGCATTTTTCTCAATATCGACTCGCAAGAAATTGCCTTTTTTATCCACCACTATCAGGCTTTGGCCAGCTTTATCGCTTGCGCTAAATAACAGATTGGACAAGCCTTTTATCCATTCAATTTTAGGTTTGTTCAAGTCGGCTAAATATCCAACCGAATCTGCTTTGTCTTGCAATCGCACCACAAAAGTGCCAAGTTCAGAACTTGTTGGCTGAATTTGAGCATTCTCGCTTGTATATTTTTCAGAGCCCAAACTAAGACTGGAGACTAGTTTGTCATTTACGGTGATTCGAAGTTTGCCCTTGTCCAGGCTGTATTCGACCAGAATAAAGGGTCGCATCAAATTCAAATCATTCACAGGCTCGAATTGATAATCGGGATCGGTTAACTTATAAAATGTCGATTTCTTAGCTAAGGTTTCAACGCGAAAGAAAGCGCTTTTGCCCACTTGCTTGAAATCGGCGTATCTATCTATAGATGTTATCTTCTTGCCTATCTTCTGCAAATCAGGCGTAGTTAGCAGGCTTACCCTGCAATCTTGCACCGTGTGCATTTGGCTTTGTTTCCACAAACGACCAAGCGGCAGCCAATCGGTAAACTCACCTATGCCGACCAGTATTATGAAGAACGCAGTAAGAGCTATCGCGTTTTTCTTTGCTCGTATCACTAAGGATAGAGACCTCTCAACCAACGGGCTTCCATGACATGATCTACAGCAAGACGCATTGCAGCCATTCTAAGCGAGCAGTCATATTCTTTTGCAGTAACAAATACTTTTTCGCAAGCTTTGTTTATAAGCATTTCCAGTCTTGAAAAAGTCTCTTCTTCAGACCACAAAAGACGCATCAATCCTTGCACATATTCAAAATATGAAACAGTGACACCAGTGCCATTGGCTAGAATATCTGGCACGACCACTACTCCATTTTTCTCAAGCACTAAATCGGCTTCAGGAGTAATACAAGCATCGGCACCTTCTACAATGAGCTTAGCTTTGATTTGAGAGACGTTGTCTTTATGAATTTGTCCCTTCACCGCGCATGGTACCAGCACATCTACATCAAGTGTAAGAATATCGTCTAAATCAATCTCGGTGCTGCCAGGAAATCCTTTTACTGAGCCAGTTTTGTTTTTATACTCAGACAGTGCTTCCAAATCGAGAGCTTGTCCTTTTGTCGCTTTAATCGCTGCACTACTATCAGAAACAGCCTCGATTTTGTATCCCATCTGCATCATGCTCTTTCCAAGCGCCGATCCTACTTGACCAAATCCCTGAATAGATACGGTTGGCGAAGCGGAAAGTTTAGGCAAAAAGGTTTTGAGTACGTTTCTAGTTACTAGTGCTACACCGTGTCCGGTGGCAGATGCTGTCGAGTAAGAGCCGCCGATGGCACCGTGCTTGCCTGTGACAATAGATGGAACTGTGTAACCGCGATTCACGCTGAAAGTATCCATAATCCAAGCCATAGTCTGCGCATTGGTATTGAGGTCGGGACTGATTATGTCTTTAGCTGGTCCAATCAAGTCTATGATTTCAGAAGTGTATCTGCGAGTAGCGCGCTCCATTTCATGCGAACTTAGCGCTTTTGGATCAAGGCGAATACCGCCATGAGCACCGCCAAAAGGTAAATTCATAAGTGAACATTTCCAGGTCATAAGCATTGCCATCGATGCTACTTCGCCCATGTCGAGAGTGGGGCTGATGCGCAAACCACCAGATCCTGGGCCGCTTGCCAGGTCATGGTGAACTCTGTAACCAATGAATGTTTTCACTGAATCGTTATCGAGCCTGATTGGCACAATCACAGTCAACGCCCGCTTTGGGTGTCTGAGTGGCGCCAGAATATCGGGATCGACTTTCATCCCGGCAATGGCACGATCCAAGAATGTCTGAGCCATCTTGAAATCGGCTGTTTCCCATTCGTTGGCGTGCACAGTCACTTTATTTTCTCCAGTTACGGTTCCCATTTTGACCTCACATGTCAGGCTTTTACAGAGTTTATGCCGTGTCGAGAAATTTTACTCTCATTTGCGCTCTAATTCTATTGATCAGAGCTTATTTAGAGCAAAATCAAGTATCTTGGCTTCTGGCTCAAAAGAATAGTGCAAATTCAACCCCAAATAATCGATTGCTATTGCCACAAGCTCACTAAGCGATGCATCTTGAAAAGCTCTTCCAGTTTTTTGAGCAACGTCAAGCAAAGCCAAAAGGGGCACAAGTCCAACAATTTCGCTTCCAGTCACCTCGACACCGACAGATTCCGCCTCTAATTTCACTTTCTGGAAAACTTCAAACATTCCGGTCGTTTTGTAGTCCATCAGATTCATTGAAATTTGCGCACAATTATAATTTTGGTCTTCTATTACCCAGCCCATCGCCTTTACTGTTTTTAATTCATTTTCATTAGAACGGCGAGCAACCCTCAATTGTTTTGCTATGTGCTGAGCGATTTGGCGCGAGTTTGTGTTTAAACTAATATTATAAGCAACCAGTATCGGACGAGCACCAATTACGGTGGCACCTGAGCGAGCGTTAAAAACTGCCGGTCCAAAATCTGGAAGATAATCTTTGTCTTTAGCTTTCGCTGCAAGCCCTTCATAACCGCCTTTGCGAAGAGCTGCCAATTCGCGTCGGTCAATGTGACTGGCCGATTCGCCGTATAGAAAGACAGGAATTTTTAAATTCTCACCAACTAATTTTGCCAGCTTGAGCGAAGCGTCTTTGCAAATTTGCATGCTTTCTGGCTTATCATCTAGTGGAATAAAAGGACAAACATCGCATGCACCAATTCGTGGATGCTCGCCTTTGTGCCCTTGCATATCAATTAACTCAGATGCCACACTTATAGCCTGGTAGGCGGCTTGCACAATCGGCTCCGGCTCTGCCGCAAAAGTGAAAACTGAGCGATTGGCGCTTTGACCAGATTCGCTGCCTAATAATCGAACTGGCAAATTGGATGTAAGAGCTTTTTCAATCTCGCTCAGTGTCTCTTTGTTTCGACCTTCACTAAAATTAGCAACACACTCAATCAAGGTCACTTAGGCAAGTCCGATTTTTTTGGTATCAAAGAAAAAGCATGCGTCTTCCATATAGTGAAGCTCAGCATGGCAACTGACGTCAAAGCCCAGAGCAAACTCCAACAAATGGCCGGAAGGAAAAAATTATTCTGCATCGTGGTGGCATCTGAATACGCAGCAAATGGATTAAGCGACGATCCTATGACGACCCAAATTGAATTCAAACTATCCATTGCCACGTTTATAGCCAGAAAAAGCAACAACCAGTGCGCTTGTGCATACTTTAGTTTGGTGCCAGCGTAATAAATAGCACCTGCAAGCACTAGACCAACTACAAAGCTCATAATCGATTGTATAAACGAAGCAGAAAAAATTCCGGGTCCGATAAAAAAGATAGTCGATAAGAGAGTCATAAGCGCAAGTCCCTGCAAAATCATCTTAGAAAATTTGGGATTCTTGCTCAAAGCAACCAGTCCGCAACCAAATAGCGTAGTTCCCATATATCCCGCTTGCACAACCAGAAAGCGCAAACCACCATGCGACATCGTCAGCCCGCCATGTCCCATGCCATCAGGCACAATCGTCATTCCAGTAACCTGACCGCCAGTCAAAACAGTAGCTAGAGCGTGGCTCAGCTCATGTATTAAGGTCGAAAATTGATTGAGCGGCATGAAGATTATAGATAGCGCAGGAATCTTGACAATAATCAAGGTGAGAAAAAGAATGATGAAAAACGCCATTGAGCCGGCGTGTCCAGGCTGGTCCGCTTTTACTTCTTGTGGACTTGCAATTGTGGGTGCTTGAGCGGGCTTGCTTTTAGACTGTTTTTTATTTTCTTTGTTTATCTCAGCTTCAAGCGCTTCTAGCTTTTTGGCGGTCTGGTCATGGGTAGAAACTTGAGCTAAGTCACCAGATTTGGGTGCTTGCTTAAGCTCGACATCTGGATTCTTCTTACTAGTGGCGGTTTTTAACTTTTTTTTGAAGCCGTCCATGTTTTTCTGACTCTTTGCCTTCGATGTCAACAACTGAATAGATACGCCACTCTATTTGATTCTACTTCCTGAGGTTTTCTTTGGGGTGTCCTTGGGAAATATTTCCATATGGAGATTGAAAACAAGCAAAATGCATCAAGTCTGCCAGGCGGTCACGCCGGTACGACCTCCCCGAACGCCAGACCCACAAACACGGCTATGTGGCTTTCATCCATGGATCCAGTCTCAAGTCAGATTATGGAAAGTCTGATCACAACCAATTTTGGTCAACAGGCTCTTGCCTCATCATTTAACCTATTCAATTTTATTTTTCAGAACTTTGAAAATTTCGCCAATGAATTGAATAAAAACCCAATTGACGAAAATTTTAGAATTAAGTTTGAACGTCCGACTGAACCCAAAGAAAGGCCAAATCCAAATAATACATTTGAGATGATTCGCACAATGCGTGGTCACATCTCAGTTGGGATGTGGGCACTCATTTTATATTGCAAGGAAGGCTTCCTTTCGGTCCATCTGCTCCCGAGCGATTTTATTGCCAGCATCATCGACGACAAGATGAGCGATTTTCCAGCGTATCTTGAAATTACTCAGCAAGAGGGTCTGCCGGGAAATTGGCAAATTGAAAACAAGCCCATAGTTATTGAAGTTATTCCAGGTCTAATTAGACATCTAGTTGAACATTTGGTCCGCGTTTCGCGCGGTGAAGCTCCGGCTAATGAGCGCTTTTCATTCTTCACTCCGCGCAAAACAAAAGAAACTACAGGCGTGTTTGCCATGCCCGCTAGCGTTCAAGCAGCAATTGCAGGAAATGTTCTATCTGAAACAGCAAGCTCTAATGGTGGAGCAGAAGCGCCTCAAGCTTTAGCTCCAGCTCCAGCTCCGGCTCCGGCTCCGGCTCCGGCTCCGGCTCCGGCACAATTATCACAGCAAGCATTTCAACCTCAATATATTTCTCAGCCTCAAACTCAAACTCAAAATAGTTCGACCAGATCTCAATACATCATGAGTAAGATGCAAGAGGCGCGTGCGCAAGCTGATGGCACAGCAAACCAAAATCAGATTTTCTACAACGAACCAAATCAAGCGACAATTGCTCAAGAAAGAACTGTAGCAGTCCAGCAATTCTCCCTGCCAGGAGCTCCAGAACTCAATTTTAAAAATCCAAGTTCATCTGGTACTAATATAAATGCGGCCTCTCCTCCTGCGTTCTTAGCTCCACCAGTTGGTCTCTTTGGTGGTGGCCCAGGTGCGCCTCAAAGTCCAGCCCAAGGAATGATATCTCCGCCACCATCGCTCTTAAGCAATTCAGGAACTGATGCAAATACGGTAGTGACACCTCCGGCTTTCAATACCGCTCCACAATCACCCTTTGCTCGACCTGTTCCTCCACCTGAATTGCCTCCTGGCACACCACCTGTTCCTGGCGTATCGGCACCGCAAAATCCTGGCACATCGGCAACATCTCTTGCAGCATTGCTCAACGCTTCAACTTCTGCCGCGTCGCAAGTTTCAAATCAAAATCCAAATCCTGTACCGCCGCCACCTGCTCCACTTTCACAATCAGGAGTTATGCAGGCACCGCCGCCGCCACCAGGTCTTCCTCCGCGACCATTGCCACCACCTGGAGTTCCGACCGGTTTTGGTGCACCGCCATCACCTCCATTCAATGCTCCACCACCTCCTCCCGCTCCAGGCTCTAACACAGCAATGGGTGCTCCGCCTCCTTTGCCGTTTCAAGCGCCTCCGCCGCCAATGCCACCCATAGCAGCAAATTCCACGCCACCAAATACAACACCAGGTGCGCAAAACGCTGGCGCTCCAGTTCCGGTGGTTCCCTTTCCTAATTTTACACAGACTTCAATGCCTGCAGCTTCTGTGCCTGAATCAGTAATTTTGGGTGAAGCAGCTAGTCCAGGGCAATCAACAACCCCGCTTTCATTATTTGACGACGATGAAGAACTTTTTGAAGCAGACAGCTATGATCCATCTGAAGAAGAACTGATTTCGGATCAATCATTTGAAAACCCCGAACCCAGCATCTTGTCACAGTCAAATGAATCGATTGATTTGTTTGAATCCAACGAATCGAATGAAACCGGTGAGTCCCAAGATCCTAGCGAGTCGCCAGAGACCGCCGAAATTTTCAATTCGGGCGATGCTGCTCAAGAAATTGTCGAATATGAGCAAGAAGAATCAGAGTATCAGTCTTATGAAAACTCAGAGGAAGCATCTGAGCAAGAATCCGGCGAAAATTCAGACGAAGTAAATTACGAGCAAGTCGAAGGTGGTTTTGAAGACCAAGAATCTTACGACGGCAACTATCAAGATTATGCAAATGAAGGCTCAGTAGAAGCTGGCGGCTATGAGCAGTATGAAACAGATCAATCTTATCCGATAAGCCCAGAGGTCAATGGTTTTGCAGCAAGCATAGAAGACCCGCTTGACTCGCCTGAAGCCCTGGTTCAAATTATGGAACAGAGTCAGCGTGTAGTGCGCGATGGCTGTTTTCACATTCTTGGTGAATTAGATCAAGTGCTCGACTCACTTAGAGCGGCAGCTCAAGTGGCGATGCACAACGACAACATTCAGGCAGTCACCGATATCATGCAACACTCAAAACAGATTAAAGCGCTGCGTGAACGTCTAGTTTCTTTCAAAGAAGAGAACATCAAAGACGACGAATAACTGTCAAGTTCTTAAAAAATTCGGAGAGGGAGGGATTCGAACCCTCGGAACAGTTTTAAAGACCGTTCAACTTCTTAGCAGGAAGCCGCTTTCGACCACTCAGCCACCTCTCCAAAAAATGAGTCTCTACAATTATATTAATACAGACCCAGAACTACAATCTTTATCCAGTAAAAAGAGACAGGCGATCCAAACATAAGACTATCTCCACGGTCTAAAAAGCCCCCATGACCGGGAATTGCTTGTGAAGAATCCTTGAGCCCGGCATCTCTTTTCATCAAAGATTCGCAAAGGTCTCCAAGTTGTGCGGCAATTGAAACCACAATTCCCATCAAAGGCGCTTGCCACAATTTGAATTGAAAAGGATGCGAACTGAATAACCAGTGGTCGGCAGCATAAACAACCATCGTGGCCACTATGGCAGAGGCTAACATACCCCCGACTGCGCCTTCTACAGTTTTCTTGGGACTGATTTCGGGAAAAAGCTTGTGTTTGCCCCATTTCTTGCCTATGTAATATGCAAAAACATCGGTTGCCCAAATAATAAAGAGGCTGACCCAGACATAAGCTAAGCCTGGTTGATGTAACGGATTGGCTATGTGTACATCGCCCAAACTGGACGGCATCAAACTGCGCAGTAAAACAAGATGTGCCGGGAGCCATCCTACATATATGAATCCCATAATGGTCGAGGCGATATCGGCAATGGTGGCAGGCGGCTGCTCAGATCTAAATAACAATCTAAAAAACGAGGCGCAAATGCCCAAAGTCAAAAGAGTAGGAAATTGGGACAGAGCCTCGCTTGAAGTCATATGAATGCCGGTATATTTTATAACTACCAAAGGCAGGGCAGGAAGCATCGCAAGCAGGTGGAATGCGATGATCATAAACATTACAATTCTTCTAGACGGCTTGTAACCTTTTGCCTCTGCCAGTCCAATGAACTCGCGACCACACAAACCGCAACCCAAAGCCATCATGATGGCAATAACAACGCCACCAAGCAAGATACTACCTGCGGCAGTGGAAGCTAAAATTACTCCAAAAAGAATTCTACTCATTGTTTGATTTATTTTGACTCATCATTTTAGCAGCTGTAAATGCAGTTATGGGAATGGTTACAACTAGTCCCAAACTCCCGGACAAAGCCGATGCAACCTCGGTAGCAAACAAATCTAGATTGACTAATTTGTTTGGTGCTATTTGTGTAGCAAGAAGCATTAGAGGAAGTGCACTTCCTGCATAAGCCAGAATAAGCGTGTTAGTCATGGCACCCATAATATCTCGCCCCACGTTCATTCCAGCTTGATAAAGCTCCTTGAAGGTGAGCATGTCATTGGACTTGGAAATTTCAGATACTGACGATGCTATGGAAATTCCTACATCCATAATCACTCCAAGCGCTCCAATGAGCATTCCGGCGGCAAGCAGTCCACTGTAAAACTCGGGACTTTGCACAAGTACAGAGCCTCTCAATATTTGTGCTTCTTCACTTGACAGTCCAGTTAATGGTGCAAACCAAATTACTAATTGGGCAGTCACACCTGCCACCACGACACCGCCCACAGTGCCGCTGATTGCAGCCACTGATTTCTTGGAAAAACCCCCTATGAGCAAAACAATGCTTGCTGTTGAAACAAGACAAATTCCAATCGCAGTTAAAAGCGGGTTGACGCCACGCATGCTCAAAGGCAGAAGCACACCGCTTATTAGCAATACTGTGATTATCAATCCAAGTAAAGCTTTTACCCCTTGCATGCGACCAAAAAACAAAAAGAATGCCAGAAAAACAACTATAAGCCAACCAATTACAGGCATTCTATGATAATCGGCGATACTTACCTCAGACTGATTGTTTGGTTGTTTGCTTATTGCAAGCACAACTTCCTGGTTGGGAGCAACTTTGATATTAAAAGCCGGATTATCGGTGATTTCATGCTTAATCTCAAAAGTGCGCCCACGCAAAATGCCATCCAAGACTTTCACTTGTACGATTTGCTCACTGCTTCTCATACCGGTGCCTTTGAGCAGTTCAGCATTGAGTTGTTCTTTGCCGACATTTACTATTCGTCCAATAGCAAGCTCTTCTTCCTGAATTTGAGCATTTCCAATGTACGTTTCATTAGCCTGGCATGTTGCAGGTGAAATAACAAAAAAAATAAACGCGGCTAGAAATACAAGCAGTCCAGTGAAATAACTCTTCACGCTGAGCCATCCTCGGAGATTAGCATTTCCAGATTCATTTGCATTGCAGGTACTGTTCTTCCCAAATGCTGATACGCTTTGGGAGTGGCCATGCGTCCTCTTGAAGTGCGCTGAATCAGCCCACCTTGAATCAAGAATGGTTCATAAACATCTTCGACAGTCTCACTGTCCTCACCAATGGTGGCAGCTAACGCATCGATACCAACTGGACCGCCATTATATGTTTCGATCATAATTTCAAGCAATCGTCTGTCAGTGGCATCAAGACCCAATTTATCCACTTGATACGAGTCGAGTGCTTCGTGGGCAATATCAACTGTAATTACAGGATAGTTTTTATAATGCACATAATCACGCACCAAACGAATAAGACGATTTGCAATTCTAGGTGTACCACGGCCTCTGCCGGCTATGACTGCCACAGCGTCTTCGTCTATATTCAAACTAAACAGTTTACATGCGCGCTTCACTATGAGCGACAATTCTTCCAACGAATAAAAGTCTAGCCTGTGCACAAAACCAAAACGGTCGCGCAACGCTTTTGAAATGCGTCCTGCTTTTGTGGTGGCACCAATTAAAGTAAAACGAGGAATAGGTAAGCGCAATGTCCTTGTAGCATGACCTTTGCCAGATGTGATGTCGACCATGAAATCTTCGATTGCAGGGTAAAGCAATTCTTCCGCTATTTTATTTAGCCTGTGAATTTCGTCGATGAACAAAACATCTTTTTGTTCAAGTTGGTGCAATAAACCAATGATGTCGCGTGGTCGCTCTAAGCTTGGCCCCGATGACACATGAATTCGAGCGCCCATCTCGTTTGCAAGAATGCGAGCAAGAGTAGTTTTTCCAAGTCCTGGCGGTCCGTATAAAAGTACGTGATCCAGTGGCTCGCCTCTGCTCTTAGCTGCTTCCAAAGACATTTGAAAGAGATTTTTCAGACGTGACTGCCCGATATATTCTTTGAGCGATTCTGGTCTCAAATTCATTTCGGCTTTTTTATCTGTGCTAGTTTCGCGCGAGCTAACTACAGACGAGCGCTCAGTCTGACTAGATTTACTAGATTTATCTGAGTCGCGCTTTGAAGGTTCAGCATCGCTTCTTAGAATAGCCAAAAAGACTTCCTCAATACTTCCGATCCAATTCCCACTTCCAAGCAGTGGAGACGATTGCATTAAGATCATACTTTGGTTGCCAACCAAGTACAAACTTGGCTTTTGAACAGTCAGCAAGTAAGCTTGCCGGATCTCCTGCACGCCTTGCTGCTACTTTCACATTTATGTTTCTGCCTGATACGCTCTGACAGACTTCTATCACATCTTTTACTGACGCACCACTTGACGTTCCCAGATTAATTTCGTGACTGACTGTCTCGTTTAAAATTAACTCAAGTGCGCTTAAATGAGCGTCAGCCAAATCATTTACGTGAACATAATCGCGAATACAAGTGCCATCTTTGGTTTCATAATCATCACCAAAAATTTGCAAGGTGTCTCTTTTACCAAGCGCTGTTTGCAAAGCAAGCGGAACGATGTGCGTTTCGGGGTCGTGGCTTTCGCCAATCTCGCCTGAGTCATCTGCACCCGAGGCGTTGAAATAACGCAAAGTGACATAAGACCAGTTGCTGGATAAATGCAGGGCGCGCATTGCAAGCTCGACCATGTATTTGGTTGTGCCATAAACACTTATGGGGCTTTGGCGGTGGTCTTCAGTTATGGGCATCTCTTTGGGTACACCATAAGTTGTACAGCTAGACGAGAAAATGAGCTTTTTAACCTTGGCTTCTTCCATCGCTTTGAACAAGGAAAGCGAGCTAATCACGTTGTTTTCAAAGTATTTAAAAGGCTTTTCCATCGACTCGCCCACATAGGCGCTGGCGGCAAAATGAATAACCGCTTCTATTTTGTGATCGATTAGTAACCGTTTTACCAGCTCAAAATTGCCGGTACTTCCCTGTACAAAATGCAATCCAGGCAAAATTGACTCTTTGTGCCCCTCGCTCATATCGTCCAAGCCGACAATCAAGGCGCCCTTGTACTTTTGTGCCAGTCGTCTGATTAAATGACTGCCAATATAGCCGGCAGCTCCTGTAACTAAAACTCGCAATTTATTGGCACCTCGCATCAATTTTTTGCACATTTCATATAAGAATACCTAATAGGTGGAAAATACAGATAAGCTCTTGTTATCTAAACTTTCTAAGTATTATTCTTTCGATCAAATATAGATCTTGCAAAAAGCCCCCACAAGCACCCTAGACAATAGCCAAAACGAAGACAGGCTGGAACATAGAGAAAATGTTCGGGGCGAAGTGTTGCCCGAGGGCGGGGAATTCTTTGCCTGGATACTCACAATAGTGACCGGGTCTTTCTTCATTTTTGTAGCTCTTACTTGCACAATCTTTTTCAATCGCACTATTGAGCCTGGCACTATTGCCTCGCTCGATGTCAAAGCGCCACGAAGTGTTACCGTGATTGATTCGCACGCTACAGAAGAGGCGATGCAAACGGCAAAACACTTTGTAGTACCTGTGTTCCAAGAAGATTACAACAAAGACAAGGATACTCAGCAAAAACTAGATCAGTTTATTGCGTTGGTCAAACAATTGCAGCAAGCAGGCATTAGACCCATTGCAGAGCTAAATCTTAACGCTGACGAGCAAATATCCATATTAGGTATGGAACAGTCTAATTTCGACCAGGCAGTAGCTAATCTGAAAAGTAAAATTCAATCTCAACCTCAAAATCAAACAAGTGCTCCCGACCCTTCTGTTTCTTCTAGATCTAAAAACAAAAAACGAGTCAAAGTTGCAAAAGCACCAGCAATTGATGTGGCATCTATTTTGAGTGGGCAAAGACAAGCAATTGCCACTCTGCAAATTCACCCAGATAAGTTTCCCACTAAAGAAGCGCTTTATATCAGCTTAAGTGTATTGCCAGAGAACGTAGATGCTCTTGCTAGCGAAATCAATGACGCTCTAAAATCGCTCAGCAAATCATTCAAACGCTTTCCAGTTGAACACAAATCATTCTGGAAAAACACCGTTTTTGAATTTCTTCCCGATTCCTGGACATCTGGTGTGCGCAAAAACGTGTCCAATGTGATCTCGCACTCACTTGAACCCAACTTAGCTATTGACCCCATCGCCACCAAACAAAAAGCAGATCTTGCAGCGCGTGGTGTTACTCCTGTAGTTAAACAGTATAAAGAAGGCGACATCCTGGTCAAAAAAGGCGACATTGTAAGTGATGAAATGGCCAAGACATTTCA
The DNA here is from genome assembly GCA_016699165.1 of Candidatus Melainabacteria bacterium. Lineage (GTDB taxonomy): Bacteria > Cyanobacteriota > Vampirovibrionia > Obscuribacterales > Obscuribacteraceae > Aved-18. The sequence goes on from CP064963.1 coordinate 891,712, forward strand.
CAATTTAGGCATCGCCAGAGAAATGAGTTTACCGCTTCTGGTAGCGCTATCCAGTACTGCAATTGCAGCTATGTTTTTCACCGCACTTGTCTTATTTCACTACGAGCCGCGTCATTTCTTCTCCTCAAATTCACTCAGTCTTATGTTCTCGCTTGTGATTGTGGCGCTTCTATCTGCAAGCACTTTTGGTCGGGATTATCCACAGTTTGTGCCACTACCTGCAGCGGCATTGAACCTGGCAATATTTTTTGGTAGACGAGTTTCGCTTGCTGTGATTTTGCCTTTGATGATTCTTGTGGCCGTTAACGGATTGCTCGATATAAATCATTTAATGGCGCTTGGCTTTGCCTCTTTAGCAGCCATTTTCGCCTATTCACGCCACAGACATTTAACCGTCACAGGATTCATGGTTGGTATCGCTCAAGCGGTTGGATTTACTTTGTCGTTGTCACTAATACATTTAATGCCAGACATGCCACAGTTTTTATCAATGTTTGGAACGGCACCACTAACTCTTCCTGCCGGAACAAATTTGCAAGACAATATGTTTCCCTCGATTACTCAGTTGTCCCAATCTGCTCTTTTTGAATTTTTTGCAGGTCTTGCACTAGCTATTCTAGCAATAGGCGTCATGCCCTTTTTGGAAGATATATTTGGTTTAGTCACGCCCCAGCGATTAGCTGAATTAGCCGAAGCTGATCAACCATTGCTCAAAGAATTAGAAGAAAAAGCACCAGGCACATATCAACATAGTCTTGCAGTAGCCAACCTGGCAGAAGCGGGAGCTAAAGCAATTAAAGCCGATGTGGTTTTAGTTAGAGCCGGCGCCATGTATCACGACGTAGGCAAAATGGTTAAACCTAAATTATTCATCGAAAATCAATTAGGTGCTAAAAACCCACACGATTCAATGACTCCAGAAGACAGTCGGGATGTGGTTTTAGCTCACGTTACAGATGGCATTGAACTTGCTCGAAAATATGCGCTACCAAAAGCGGTGCGCGATTTTATTCCTATGCACCAGGGCACCACTTTGATGGCTTACTTTTATAGCAAAGCTTGTCAGCGCGACGGCAAAGAAAATGTAGATACAATGTTCTATCGATATCCAGGACCAAAGCCATCTTCCAAAGAAACAGCAATTGTAATGCTTGCCGATGTCTCAGAAGCAGTCACCCACAGCATGAAAGATCCAAGCGAAGAAGAAGTGGAAACTGCAATCTCACGTGTTTTTGAAAATCGATGGGACGATGGTCAATTCGACCAATCAACTCTCACAAACGATGAATTAGAGCAAGTCAAATTAGCATTTGTCAGAGTATGGCGCACCCTCCATCATGAGCGACTCAAATATCCATCTACCACTACAGGGCGCATGGCCATTCCTGGCGAATCGCTCGAAGAGCGGGATTCTACCAAGAGCGAAAACATTCCTAAAAAATCAGAAAAATTAGAGTCTGCTGAAACTATTCAATCACCCGAGCCAGAAGACGACACTGACATGTGTCATCTAAACGCCATGCCTATCGATGGCATCGAAATTATTGAAGATACTGACCACAAGCAACACAGAGGCGAGAGCTGCTCTTAGCCTTTAGTTTCTTTTTTCTTCTCTACTGCTCTGCGCATTTTATCCAGAGAGATACGGCGAAGGTCTAGCAAACGCCATTCTTCACTTATTTGATGTCTTTGTCTATCCAGAGGCAGCCTTTTCAAATCGAGCTGACGGTCTTGCTCATCGATTTCTTGACGCTGCTTCTCCAAGGGAAATTTTTCTTCTTGTACAACATGACGTTGTTTATCTAGCGCAGTGCGCTTTTCGTCTAGAACCTGCCTTTGTTTGTCATAAGCGACACGCTGTTCTTCAAGCGTTTGGCGTTGTTTATCGAGTGCAATTCTTTCTTCGTCTATCTGACGCTCACGCTTGCGAAAAGGCATCATAGCTAGATCTAACTGAACTCTTTTCTCGTGTAGTTGCGAGCGAACTTCGTCAAGTTTGTTTCTTGGCTCTTCAAGTCTCAACCTTTTTTCTTCCAAACTCTGCCTTTGTTCATCGAGCTCTTCGCGCTTATCTTTCAAAAATTTGAGCTGGCTATCAGCGTCACCCTCTGGCAAAACGAGCACTGTCAACGATGAAGTTTCGTTTGGCTCTTCATTTCCAGATGCAGCATAAAGCGGCTTTGCTACAAGCATTATTGATGCCAAAGCTAAAGAGCTAGCCAAAATCAGAATTGTTTTTTTAGTCATTTTCTATTTCTCTTCCTTCAAACGCGTGCGCTGAGTTTTCCCATTGAGGTATAAGACTTCATCAATTGGCATCGACGCATGATGCGCCTGCTCCAGATACAAAATGGCTTCTTGGTCGCTTATGATTGCAAGCCTCACAAGCTGCGTCGCTCGAAGAGCGGTGTAAACAGTGTTGATTGCAACGCCGTCGTTAATCAATTCTTTTGCCACGTATGACACTTGATTATAATTGACCGACAAACGCTCGATTATTGAACTGGACAATTGGCTTTTTTCAATAATTGATGCGGCAGCCAACAATTCTATCAATTCTACGGCATGATTTGTATCAAGCGTAAAGGTATAAGCTTCAGCACAAGCCTGCTCAAGACTAATGTTTTGATTAAAGACAGCCTCTAAAGAGCGCATTCCCGTTTGCTCTTCAATAGTCTGATTGTCTAGCATTTCTTGCAGCGATACCACCGCTTGCAATAAATTCTTAGAGTAATTTTTATTCTGGAGTAAAATGGCACCAAGTGTAGTTCGCTCCAAAATCGAGCTTAGAAGCGAATCTCGCAATTGTCTTTCACTCAATCCGCAAACTTCGACAAGAAGTGCACCCATAAGGGGAGTGTTTTTCAAATTGCGCGCACGATAACCTTGATTAGAAGGAAGTTTCGCTAGAGTGTTCTCTCTTTGCTGTGCAGCGGCAAGTGCTGCTATACCTTGCTCACGCGTGATTTGATTTTTACGAATCACTTGCTGGACTAAAAGTGCTTTGTTAATAATAGTCTGCGAAACAAAGCCGCGCTGGCACAAAACATGTCCCAAAGGCAATGATGTCTTGTGTGCTGATTCAAGACAAGTATTTATCAAAGCGTCGCTTGCAATATGGCTGTCATAGAGCAATTGACCAAGCTTATTAGTCTCGCGATCTTCAGGTTGTAAAACTTTTGCTTCTCTAAATGCTTCGGTCAAATCTAGTTTTTTCTCAAAAGCCGTTTGCATAATTTGCACAGCAGAGTCAAGCGCAAGCAGACCGTCATTGACCATGAATTGCAAATCGACCGCATTGCGCAACTGCAAATCATCAAGACATCCGGATAAAACAAGCACTTTTCCAAGGGGCAAACCTTTATTTTCATACTTAACCAGAACATCTGCGATTAAGGAAGAATTGACCACATTTGCGTGCATAAGCAAATCGCCGATTCTCAAATGATTTTCAGAAGCCATACATTAATCTCCAAATTTGAAAAACGACAAACTGCTTTGTCCGTAATCTCGCTTATCGTACAGGACTAAACTATCGAAAGCCTTTGGATAAAGAGCATCTCTAGTATTAGCGTGCTCAACAATAAGGATACCGTCAGGAGCTAATATTTCGTTACTTGCAATCAGCTCGACAATCGACTCCATAAGCGGATTCTTATAAGGAGGGTCTGCATAAATTATGTCAAAACGAGGTGATTTGTCCGATTTTAAGCCATATTTTGCCAGCCTACCGATTTCTGACTTTACGTCGCCAACTCTTAAATCGGCTTGAAAAGAGAATTGCGTTAAGGTCTTTTGCAAGGCTCTCGATAAATTGGGATTCATCTCCACTGAAACTAGATTTTGAGCGCCACGACTGAGAGCCTCAATGCCCATAATACCTGTGCCGGCAAATAAGTCTAGAAATCGGGCGCCCTGGACCTTTTGCCCTAGAATGTTAAAGATTGATTGCCGCACTTTAGACGCAGTTGGACGCACATTATTAGCGCTGGGGCTCGACACCAGCCTGCCTCGTGCTTCTCCACCTGTAACGCGCAATGACATTCGATAATTGTACAAGCTTGAGCATGTTATATTGAAGGTCTTCAATAGGTCATTTATGTCAAGACGAATTGCACGTGAAATAGCGGTCATGCTCCTGGGTCAGGTCGCCAAAGACCAGACCACAGTCGCCAAACTCTCTAAAAAAGAGCTTGAAGATCTTGTAGCCAACTCTATTTTCATGCTCAGCGACCACGCCAAGCAATTAATTGGCGATGTAGCTCGCGATATAGAGAAAATGTCAGAAGAAATGACATTAACCGAAGTCGAGCATGAATCCAACGCTCATCGCGTCCACTCGACCCAGCCAGTAAAAGTAACCACAGGCGACTTGAGAGATAAACTGGAGCGTTTGGAATTAGCAGTAAATATGCTTTCCGAGTCACTCGATATTCCCGAACTTGCCCTGCACAGTGGCAGATCAAAAATCAAAAGTACTTGCAAGAAGTGCAAACACACTCAAGAAATCGAACTCCATCGCGAAGATCGCTCCTCAGTTCGTGATTTTGCCGTAACTTTGCTTGAAACTTATATCAAGCACGAAAAAGAAGTCGACGAGCGCATCCGCGAAGCCAAAGCAAAATGGAAAATGGAGCGTATGATTGGCATTGACCGAGACATTTTGCGTCTTGCTATTACCGAAGCTTTTTTCATGCACGACATTCCAGTGAAAGTGGCAATTAATGAAGCTGTTGAGTTGTGTAATCTGTTTGCCGACAAAAGAGCAGCAAGCTTTGTAAATGGCGTTCTTTCTGACCTTTATGAACCTGCCCTTGAATTCAGACAAATAGCATCTGAAGTTCCGGCTGAGGAAATAAAGCTATGAGCAGCGAAACCAAAGGCTTTTGGGGCAGCACGCTCAATAAGCTCAAAAGCGCTCTAAGTAAAACCAAAAACACAATTGCTGACGAGAATTTAGAAATCACGCATACAGAACCTTCTGATCAGTCTCAGATTACAGAAGAGTCCCCTGCACCAGAATCAATTGCAAAAGAACCGGCTCTAAAGCCAGTTACCAAAGTGATCAAAGTCGATGAAGAATATTTGGAAGACTTAGAAGATAGACTGATCAGAACAGACATGGGCTTAGCCAATGTCGATAAACTGATGGAACATGTGCGTCAAAGCTGTCGCAACAAAAGCATGGACAGTCATGAACTGACCACTATTTTAAAAAATGAATTCTTCTCAATTTTAAATGAAGCACCAAAGTCCGAACTGAAATACACGCCTGGCAAATTGAATATTTACTTTGTAGTCGGCGTAAACGGCACCGGCAAAACCACAAGCATCGGCAAACTTTGCTGGCGTTTTCGCCAAGAAGGCAAACGAGTTTTAATGGCGGCTGGAGACACTTTCAGAGCAGCAGCCGAAACTCAACTTGAAATTTGGTCACAGCGCGCTGGCGTAGATATCGTTCGTTTAGAAGACAAAGCAGATCCCGGTGCTGTTGTTTTCAAAGCAATAGAAAAAGCCCGCAAAGAAAATTACGACTGTCTTGTGATCGACACGGCAGGACGCTTGCACAATAAAACAAATTTGATGGCCGAGCTAAAAAAAGTGCGCGGTGTAATCGATAAACACGCCAGCGACTTGCCCTTAGAAGCGCTCCTTGTGCTCGATGCATCCACCGGTCAAAATGGTTTGCAACAAGCAAAAGTCTTTAGTGAAGTTTGCAGTTTGTCTGGAGTAATTTTGACCAAACTCGATGGCACCGCCAAAGGTGGCATCGTTTTCAGTATTGCCAAAGACCTGGGTATACCAGTGAAATTAATCGGACTGGGAGAACAAATGGAAGATCTCCGAGATTTCGAGCCAGACTTGTTTGTCGAAGCACTAATTGCATAATTAAAGGAAAAGAAAATGCGCCATCCAAACGTTCCTGAATCACTTGAAGGCTGGTGGATACTCCATCGAATGTTCGACTTTGACAGATTCTCCTGGGATAGACTTCCCAAGGAAGAACAAAAAACAATGGTTAGTCAGGCAACAGAAAAATTGTCTGTACTAAAAGAAGGCAAAGACACAGACTTCTGTTTGGCTCAAATGCTTGGTCACAAAGCAGACTTGATGCTTACTCATTACAGCAAAGACTACGAGGGTCTTGCTCATGCACAAACTCTGGTGGACAAATTACCCCTATTTGAATTTTTGACACCAGCATCTTCGTACGTTTCAATTCTCGAACTTGGCATGTACGAAGCCACAAGCAAAATTCACTCCACACTAAAAGAACAAGGACTCAAAGCCAACTCTCCTGAGTGGATTCAAGCATTCGACCAGATGGTTCAAGAACAAGGTAAAAGCCCGCATTTTGGCGGTAGATTATTTGCCCGCATTCCAGAGCGTCGTTATGTCTGCTTCTATCCAATGGATAAAAAACGCGGCGAAGAAACAAACTGGTACGCCCTTCCTTATGAAGAGCGTAGCAAACTAATGCTTGAGCATGGCAAAATCGGCAGAACATATCATGGACTTGTCACCCAAGTTATCTCAGGCTCGATTGGCTATGACGAGTATGAATGGGGCGTTGACCTGTATGCAGACGATCCGCTTGTGTTCAAAAAACTGATTTATGAAATGAGATTTGATGAAGCAAGCTCCAAATATGGTCACTTTGGTGACTTTTATTCCGGTATTCAATTCTCGCTTGACCAACTAAGCACATATCTAGACGGCGACAGTGTCCCGGCTTTAAATGTTCTTGAAACAGCAGGCGCTAAGGTCTAAATTTAAGCTGGTCTTCTCTGGGCACAAACCATTCGATTTCGCTTGATTGTAAAATCGACGATAGCCTGGCACGATGTCATTTTCTTTTGCAGAATCATCAAGTATAAAATATAGGCACAATCAAGCACTTCGCGTTCCTCTGGCATCAGTTCAATTAACAAACTGCGCAACACCGCTTTGTTTTTTATTACAAGCTTCATCAATGTTTGAGCGTTACCAGCAGATTTATCTTGCAACATGCGTTGCATGCGCACGCGTAAAATTGCGTCCTGTTCGAGCCTAGAGACTACTTCTTGCTCTCTTTGGATATTTAGGTAATTGCTTGCAGTAAGAAAATCACCAAAGCTGAAGCTGTCTTCACTTGGATTAAAATCGCCATGTTTAACCTCTTGTTCGAGTGCTTGTTTAAGTGTGAGACAAGCAGATTCGCGCGTAGTCTTTTTATTAAAAAGAAGCAATTGCAGATTGAGAGCCAGTTTCAAAATACGATCTGAAATAACTCCTGTCTCAACCAAGAATTGACCAAGCGGCAAACTATTATTCTGCTGAGCATTGAGTGCACGCTCAAGGGCAGTGCTATCGACCACTCCAGACTCTACCAGCAATTGTCCAAGTAATACCTTTTGAGTATCGATAGTCGGCAATTGTGGCAAAGTGATATCAGCTTTGCGCAATTCTTTTTTCAATGCACGATTGCTAATGGGCTCGCCTTCTCGCAATTCGCGCTGTAGTCGCAGTGTCACATCGAGCGTATCTTGCCAAATAAAATTCAATTCTACAAGCACCTGCCCCAGTGGCAGTCCAGAATTACTAGCTATTCGAAGACCCAGATCTAACTGGTCTTTCTTAAGTTTGTGGGATGCCTTCAATAAATTACCTAGCCTGGTGCAATCGAGCCCACCAAGCCTGATTTCTAATACGATGAATGCTTTTTCAATTGAAATTTTCATGCGCGATGATATTTCAAAAGCTTGATTGGCTTGATCTAAATCTATTAGTCCATCACGCAACATAGACTGTGCTTGAACAACATCTTGCAAAACCAAATCCGAAATACAATCAAGCAAAACAAGCGCTTTACCTAGTGGCAAACCAGCTCCAGATGAGAGTCTCAGTCCACGACTGATATCTTCGCCTGTTACGATTCCAAATTGAATTAGTAATTGACCAAGTCTCAAATCCGGTGGTAGTGCTGGATTTTTCTTAGACCTACGCTCATAACTGGACATGCTCATTTAGTGACCTCGAATGAAAATCTAAATGAATGCGCGCAAAAATAGACTGTTAGAATCAGCCTGAACGCACACAAATTGGCTAGTAAGAAACGCTTGAAGATGCGACTCTCTTGCTTGAAGGCAAAAATAGTCGCTGCGTTTTAGACTTTCTCACGCTAACATGAGAGGAATTTATTGTCAAGCATCTTTTGTTTTGACCTACCAGTTAACTGGGTGGAAAAAACGAGTTGGAATTAGTTGCTTAAAGCAACTAATCCGAAAGTCTCGAAACTCTGATTTTTCCAAGCAATCGGTAGAAAAAAATGGTTGATTAAGTCAACTTCCATGCCTTGCAAAAAAAGACCCTTCAAACTCATGAGAGTTATTTTGAGCCCAGTGATTTGATTTCAATTAATACATCGGGATTTTCGACCGATGACAAATCCAGTTTGCCTTCATTTAAATAGGTAGCTCGAATAGCTCTGCGCACTATTTTGCCAGAACGTGTTTTTGCAAGTGCTTTCACTACGTGCACACGCTCTGGTTTCATAACCGCACCAAGTTTTTTAGACACCAGATCTTTTAATTCTTTGCCTAATGTCTCGCTTTCGCTTGCATCTTTATTCAACACTACAAAGCAAACAAGACATTCGCCTTTTACTTCGTGCGGTACGCCAATCACCGCAGCTTCAGCGACTTGCGAATGCTCGACTAAAGCCGATTCCACTTCGCCTGGACCAACGCGTTTGCCAGCTACCTTTATAGTGTCGTCTGAGCGACCAAACAAAAACCAGGAGCCTTCGCTATCTACTTTAGCCCAGTCACCGTGATACCAGACGCCAGGAAATTTAGTGAAATAAGTCTCGATGTATCTGTCGTCTGCTTTTAAAAAGCTTTTGGTCATTGATGGACTTGGTTTTTTGCAGACCAGATATCCGATTTCATTTTTCAAACTTTTGGCGTTATCATCAAATACATCAATGTCCATACCTAAGCCAGGACCGCCCAGGGCGCAAGGCTTAAGCGGCATCAATGGCAGTGGCGCTAAAAGCGAGCCAACCACTTCTGTTCCGCCAGAGATATTGATAATAGGACAGCGACTCTGACCAATTTTTTCAAATAGCCACATGTAACTATCTTGATCCCATGGCTCGCCGGTAGAGCCGAGCATACGCAATTTGGAAAAATCGGACTTTTGAATCCATTGCTCGCCCTGTGCTCGCAAGTGACGAACTGCTGTAGGTCCAATACCAAGAGTGGTGACTTTGTGATGCTCGACCATTTCCCATACACGCGCAGGTGTTGGATAGTCTGGTCCGCCTTCATAAATCATGAGAGTTCCGCCCCAGAAGGCGACTCCAATCATTTCCCATGGTCCCATCATCCAACCAATGTCTGTAAACCAGAAAAACACATCGTCCTTTTGACAGTCAAAACAAAATCCTACTTCTTTGGCTATCTGTGCAAGAGCACCTGCATGTGTGTGGACAGTGCCTTTAGGCTTGCCTGTAGTTCCAGAAGTGTAGAGATACATAGAAGGATGTTCGGCATCTAATTCCAGATTGGTTTTTGCTTCTTGCAAGTCTTTAATTGCCTCGTGCAGCCAGACATCGCGACCTTCGGTCCAATTTATTTCGTTGCCACAGTGTTTCATCACCACAATATTTTTTAGATGTGGAAGCAACTTAGCTGCTTCATCGGCATCTTTTTTAACCTGGACCAGTTTGCCCCGACGCATGCCACCATCTGTAGTGATTAGCACTTTGGCTTCGCAATCGTCTAAGCGAGCGGCAAGGGCCTCGAAACCATAACCGCTGAAAACAGGCACCGCTACTGCACCAATTTTCAAGCAAGCAAACAAGGCTGCTACAACTTCTGGGACCATGGGCATAAAAATGCCGACTGCATCACCTGGTTTTACGCCCAAATTCAAAAAGAGTGTGGACATTTTAGAAACTAGAGTATTAAGCTCAGCGTAAGTGAACTCTCTGGTTGCGCCGTCTTCGCCTTCCCAAATAAGTGCTTTGTGATTTTTTCCGGCCGCTTTTCTTGAGCCAAGAGTTTTGCCATCCTGCAAATGAAAATCTATAATATTATCAATAATATTGAGCTTGCCATCAACAAACCATTTAGTCCACTCAAATCCCTTGGACATATCCATCAATTTGGAATAAGGCTTGGCCCAGTTGAAGCCCATATATTCAAGGCTTTCTTGCCAGAACCAATTTGTGTCTTCGTTCGATTTTTTTATCAGTTCTTGCCAGGTTGCAACATTTTGCTTCCTCATGAAATCCGAAACTCTAGACTCAAGATACTTTCCTTCTGGCTTCCAAATTACTTGGTCGTGAGTATCTTTTGCAGATTCGGTTTTGGTGGTCATGATTTGCTTGTGCTAACCTCATATTGAAATGTCGTTACGGACGCCATCTCGTTTGCATTCTTGCTTGTGCAAACTTGATCTAAGAAGTATTTGTGGATGCGAAGATCATCAGTTACTTCAGGGTGGAAAGTGGTAACAAATAGATTATTCTGACGCGCCATTACAGGCAGTCCGTCGAACTCTGCCAAGACCTGCACATTTTCTTTGGCATGCACTATCGATGGTGCACGCAAGAAAATACCAGGAAATGGATGTGAGTCTTCACTGGCATTCATACTTATTGCCGAAATATCGAGATCCGCTTCAAAGCTGGCTTTCTGCGGACCATAAGCATTGCGCTTTACTGTGATGTCCATCAAATTCAAACGAGTTTGATTTGCTCCTTCAATTTCTTTTGCCAGAAAAATGGTGCCCATACAAGTGCCATAAATGGGTAACTTGCCCGAGGCACCAAGTTTGGTTATTTCACTGTACAACTCGCCTGCGATCTCGCGCGAGAGTTTGTCTATACATGTAGACTCGCCGCCCGGAATAATCAAGCCATCGATATGTTGGAGCTGCTCTTTGAAACGAATTTCAAGCGAACGAGCACCAAGGCGCTCTACCGCCTGGCGATGCTCGATGAATGCTCCTTGCAGAGCAAGTACACCGATGAGCAAGCTCTCTTGCATATGCGGCATTACCAGCCTCTTTGAGCCAGAGTTTCGTTAGGTCCAAGCGATTTGACAGTCAAGCCAACCATTGGCTCGCCCAAGTTCTTGCTTACTTCAGCCAGAATTTCTGGATTGTTGAAATAAGTAGTCGCTTTGACAATGGCTTCTGCACGCTTTTGTGGATTGCCTGATTTGAAAATGCCAGATCCAACAAATACGCCATCAACACCCATTTGCATCAAAAGGGCTGCATCAGCTGGAGTAGCAATACCGCCAGCAGCAAAGTTGACTACAGGCAATTTGCCTTCTTCTTTCACTTTTTTGACTAATTCATATGGTGCGCCAATTTCTTTGGCGTAGGTCATAAGCTCTTCGTCGGGCATAATGGTCAATCTTTTTATAGCGCCAAGAATGGCTCTAGCGTGACGAACAGCTTCTACAACGTCGCCTGTTCCTGCTTCGCCTTTGGTGCGCATCATAGCAGCACCTTCGCCGATACGACGGAGTGCTTCGCCCAGGTTGCGGGCTCCACAAACGAAGGGAATTGTGAATTTGCTTTTGTCTACGTGATACTCTTCGTCGGCTGGTGTGAGCACTTCGCTCTCATCGATACAGTCGACACCAAGTGTTTCTAAAATTTGTGCTTCGACAAAATGTCCGATGCGACACTTAGCCATAACAGGAATCGAGACCGATTCAACGATGGCTGCAACAAGCGCAGGATCGCTCATACGCGATACGCCACCTTCAGCTCTGATATCGGCCGGTACACGCTCGAGCGCCATAACCGCTACAGCACCTGCAGCTTCGGCTATTTTTGCTTGCTCGGCATTAACCACATCCATGATCACGCCGCCTTTGAGCATCTGAGGCAGACCACGCTTTACGGCTTGGGTCCCAGTTTTGACGTTACGGCTTTCTTTCACTTCGGTAGGCATTTTCTAATCCTCAAAGAGCATGACGGCACCAAAAGCAGTGGCAATATAGAGCTTCCACCCGCTTGTCAGTTCGGCGCAGATACCTTCTGACAAGTAGATATTCTAGCAGCAGCGCTGCTTTTAAGACATACAATAAATATAAATGTGATTAAATTGCCGCTAAACTAGATTCAAGCGTGAACCAGACTAGTTTTTTTTTGAAGCAATTCCTGTCCGCCCATGTATGGAACCAGAGCGGGTGGGATTTTCACGCTTCCATCGGGTTGCTGGAAGTTCTCAAGAATGGCAGCAAGAGTCCTGCCAATAGCAAGCCCTGAGCCATTTATGGTGTGAATGAATCGGCTCTTTCCACCCTCTTTGCCTTTATATTTAATATTAGCCCGACGTGCTTGAAAGTCACCAAAATTCGAGCATGAGCTTATTTCGCGATACTTGTTTTGACTGGGGAACCAGACCTCAAGGTCATAACATTTGCGAGCGCAAAAGCCCAAATCTCCAGCGCATAAAAGCACTCTGCGATAAGGAAGATTAAGACCTTCCAATATTAGCTCGGCATCGCGGGTTAGTTTTTCATGCTCTTCTTCTGAATTTTCGGGCGTGCAGAATTTGACCAACTCCACTTTGTTGAATTGGTGTTGTCTTATATAACCGCGCGTATCTTTGCCCGCAGAGCCCGCTTCGCGTCTAAAATTCGGTGTGTAGGCGCAATGCATAATGGGCAATTGCTCTTCGTCAAGCACTTCTTCGCGATACAAATTAGTGACAGGCACTTCTGCTGTTGGAATTAAATACAGCTCGTCATCGGCACATTTGTAGAAATCGCCTTCGAATTTTGGCAATTGACCGGTGCCAATCATACAATCGCGATTGACCATCACAGGCGGAAACACTTCCTGATAGCCGCGTTTGCCATGCGAATCAAGCATGTAATTCATAATGGCGCGCTCAAGACGAGCACCATTAGTCATTAAAACAGTAAAGCGAGATTCTGAAATTTTGACACCGCGCTCAAAATCAAACACATTTAGCTCTGTACCGAGCTCATAATGTGGCTTTGGATCGGCAATAGCGGGGATTTCGCCCCATCTATGCTGTTCAGCATTGTCATTTTCATCGACACCATCTGGAACACTTGACTCAGGCATATTAGGGATGGCGAGCAGCATTTGCGAAACTTTATTCTCAAGCTCGTCTTTTTCTTTGCCCAGAGTTTCGTAGCGTTCTTTGATTTTCTTGGTTTCGGCTTGCAACTCAGCTTTCTGCGAAGCCTCTACTTTTGCGGTCTTAAATAATTCCGAAATTTCATTGCGTCTTCTGTTCAAGCTCTCCCACTCTGAGTTCACAGTGCGATATTGCTCGTCTACAAGAACTAATTCTTTTACCGAAAAACCGGCATTGCGTCTTTGTAGGGCTGCTTCAACTTGGTCTGTGTTTTCTCTGATGTAGCGAATATCTAACATAGCTTGAACTTTTTTCCTCGTTCAGTCGTCTTATTAATTGAATCTCGATTATATATTCGTTCTCCCTTCATTAAAAGGAAGTATTAAGCTCATGTGCAATTGGATTGACGAAGAGAATCATGTTTTATCTATAACTTGCTCAAAAGCGCGAAAAAAGCTGGGTGAGCGAGGTGAGCAATTACTTTGCCAAAATCTTCAGTTAAAGCGTTGGCAAATTCTTGCCTCAAATTTTTTGAACGCTAGCCACTCTTTCGAAATAGATGTAATAGCCCTCGACCCAGATGATTTTCTTGTTTTTATTGAAGTCAAAACACGCACAAATATGAATTTGGATTCTGTCTTTGCCACAATTACTAAGTCAAAACTGCGCAAGATGAAATTAGGCGCTAAGCATTTTTGTGTTCAAAATCCTCATATAAGGCACAGAGGTTGGCGTTTCGACCTGGCTGTTGTCAGTTTCTCCCCCGACAAGGTGCCGGGCAAGCCCAAATGCTGGCTCATTGACCAAAAGCACCACAAATTGGCTATTTACGAAGGAATAGGCTGAGTCTAATTTAATTTGGCTGATACGTAATTTCCCCAGTGAATCGACCTAGTCATGGTGTTAGTCTAATTGCACGAATAGCCAAGCCCCCGCGGCACATTCTCAGAGAGGATCAAGCAAGTGTTAGTCTGGAAAGAAAAATTAGCTGTAAAAGAAGAAAGCAAAAATTTTCATGCTCAAATTTCGACCCGAGATGGTCTAAATAGACGAGCAATGGGACTGATACCACAGGCGATATCAAGCCAGAGCCGCAAAGTGACTGAAGCTTCACAGCTTAGATATCACCAAATGCTATATAGCCTGGCAAACAAACAAAATACTTGTTGCATCAAAGTAATTTGTCCCAAAGAAAAAGCAAGAGCAGCAATGCTCGTTTTCCGCGGCAAAGTACTAGGATGTGTCTTTGGCAGAAAGGGCAGCGACAAGCAACTCTTCGGCAGAGAAGCCTTTAGCGAGCTTTGCTCCATTTTGACTTCGGTCGACACAATCATTGATACTTATATAATGCCTGAAGCTGTAGCTCTTGCATCTGGTTCACTTTTCCACGGTTCAGTTTTCAATCAAGAAATGGGCGTGGACGCACTGAGTGCATTTCAAATGGCATCTTCACACCTGATTCAAACAGAAATGCCAGGTTGTATAGTTGTGAAAAATTCTAATCATCAAATAGGCGGATTTATTTATTATTTTGGCGGCGCCATTGCTGGAGTATTTTCTTTCAAAGATGGTTGGATGAAAGCCACTTATGAATCAGCCCAAGAGCTAGTTATGTTCTGCCCAGACGCAAGTGTTAGCGCAAGTAAATTGCATGCCACAAGCGTTGAAGAAGTAGAGGCACTTGCTTTTGAAATGACTGACCTAGACGAGAAGTCTTTTCAAGCTAAAGAAATTCAGCGCGAATTGCAATCAACCACTCAAGAGATCTTTATTCCAAATGCAAATATTGCGTCGGTTCCAACAAGCGCATTAGGACAAGTACGCGAGTGGGAACTGAAAGTTAATATCGCTAGCTTATAAATTTCAAGACCTGATGCGATGGTAAAATGACTGATCTGTTCAAGGGGCAGTCAGTTGGTTACATCTCCAAATACGCGCATTTGGCCGCACTCAGCTTCAGTCAATAATCTAGACCACTTAGAAATTGGCGCACTTGATGTTTGCGAATTAGCAAAGAAATTTGGCACGCCACTCTGGCTCATGGATTATGCCTCCATTTTTCAGGCTCAAGAAGCTTGTCGTCTTGGTCTTTTAAATTATCCCGGAGAAAAAACTGTTCTCTATGCCGGCAAAGCATTTTTGTGTCTTGCCATGTGCAAAATAGTAAATCAGCTCAAAATGGGACTCGATGTAGTTTCGCTAGGTGAACTTGAGACCGCAATTGAAGCGGATGTTAAACCAGAAAACATATTTTTGCACGGCAACAATAAGTCTGGCAAAGAGATTGAGCGAGCGCTTGAGCTTCGCCACTGCAAAATTGTAATAGACAATATGTCTGAGCTTGATCTTGTAGTCAGGCTGGCCAAAAGAGCTCAGACTAAAGCTCAAATACTCTTGCGCATAAAACCTGGCATTGAGCCTGACACTCATGATCATATTAAAACTGGTCAGGAAACGAGTAAATTCGGCATTGGACTGAGCGAAGTTCAAGACTATCTTTCATATATCAAATCTAATGGGTCAGAACTCGATTTTCTTGGTTTTCATGCCCATATTGGTAGCCAGGCACTGGAGCTTGATGTATATCGCGAAAGCGTAAAAGTGCTTGGAGCCTTATCTTTAGCTACGCAAAAAGATTTTGGACTAAAAACAAAACTGCTCGATGTGGGCGGCGGTCTTGGAATAACCTATGTCGAAGAAGACAGACCTCCTGGTCTGTATGAATGGGCATCGACCATACAAGCTTGTGTGAGCGAAACATATCAATCTCAAAATCTGGCTCTTCCTCATTTGATGATTGAGCCTGGTCGCTCCATTGTAGGAACGGCAGGAGTGACCATTTATGAGGTCGGTCATGTAAAACGACTGGCTAATAATTCTCTTTGCCTTGCAGTTGACGGCGGAATGGCAGACAACCCTCGTCCATCTACATATAACGCCAAATATACCGCAGCAATTGCCAATGCGATGTCGCGCAAAAGCGCGGAAAAAGTGTCAATTGTGGGCAAGTATTGTGAATCAGGGGATATAATCGTAAAAGACGCCGGAATCGAAGCCGGCACAGGTGATCTGATCGCCGTTTTTGGAACAGGAGCGTATAACTACAGCATGTCTTCCAATTACAATCGTACAGGTCGTCCAGCTTGCTTGCTCTTGAAAGAAGGGCAGGCAGACATAATTCTGGAGCGAGAAACCATTACGGATCTAACTCGCCAAGATCGAGTTCCCGCCTGGCTCGAAGCAAAGCAATAAGGGCGATTTGATGGAAGAGTTTTTTAAATTATTGCACGAACACAACGGAGAGCTTTTATTCAAGCTCTTTATTCAAGTTCTGGCCATTAGTTATTGCATCACCTGGATCTGGCAACGTATTGTTGGGAGTCAAGCAGAACGGCTGGTAAAGGGCGTCTTGGTTCTTGCAGGTATTTGGGGAATCTCGTCTTTATTTGGATTTTCGCTTATTACCAATTTGCTCCATTTACTTGTTCCTGTAGCGTTTTTGGCTCTGGTAGTCATTTTTCAACCTGAACTCCGTCGAGGTCTTGGACATCTTGGTCGAATGCGAACACTCAAATTCGACTGGTCACTTGCAGATGCCGATCAAGAGCGGACTAAGCGCAATATAGAACAAGTCATTCAAGCAGTGCGTGAATTAGCTAGAGTAAAAGAAGGCGCACTTATAGTTATCGAACCTCTTGAGGGCGAGCGCGACTATGTAAGCCCCGGCACAACACTTAATGCCGATATTTCAGCTACTCTTTTACTTACTATTTTCTTTTCTAAATCACCTCTGCACGACGGTGCAGTAATAATTAGAGAAGACAAAATAGTGGCTGCAGGAGTCATTCTTCCTATGACGGACGACCCGCAATTAAGTTATAGATATGGCACAAGACATAGAGCCGCCATTGGACTTTCTGAAACATATGATGGACTTTGCATAGTCGTATCGGAGGAAACTGGCGCAATATCTGCTGCTAGCCGCGGTATGCTTGCACGCTACAAAACTGCCGAAGATTTATACGAACCAATTATGTATTTGTACACTCAAGGCGGTGACTCTAAATCACACGTTCCACTAGCAAGCTTCTTATCTTTATTTAGTAAGGGTAAGGATATCGAAAGTACATCGGAAGAAATAGATACAAAAGACCAAAGTCAAACAGGCGAAAACAAGATAATAAGCCCAGCCGCAACACAATCGGGTACATATCCAGTTTTAGGAACTACTAGTACCACCACGGCAAAAGCGCAATCGCCCACTCAAAAAGAAAGCACCGCCCCTGATGGCACAAGCGCATCTCTAGTTACTGACTAGACTAATTTGCAGAACTAACTAAACTAATTCAGCAACTAATCTATTTACGGCGTCAAGTCGATTTTGCGCTTTAGTAATGGGTCTACCTATAACAAGATAGGTAGAGCCTTGAGCTATAGCTTGCGATGGAGTTAGCACTCGTTTTTGATCGTCAGAGCCAAGTTCTGGCCAGTTTGGTCTTATCCCTGGCGTAACTATAACAAAGTCATCGCCACAAGCACTTCTAATTAGCGGCACTTCTTTTGGCGATGCTACCACTCCGTCAAGACCAGCTTCTTTGGCGAGTTTTGCCAAATGCACTACATATTGAGGCAAGTCTAAATCTTTGCTCGTTCTTATTTGCTCGTGCAGAATACTTTCTGAAATACTGGTTAAAACAGTCACCGCAATTAGTATCGGTTTGCTAATTTTTAAATTTTGAGCTTGCTCTCTAGTAGCCTTAGCTGCAGCGCTCATCATCTCAATTCCGCCCTGGGCGTGAATATTGAACATTGCGACATTAGGTCTTGTGGTATTACGACAGGCTGCTGCCACCGTATTTGGTATGTCATGAAATTTGCCGTCAAAAAAGAAGCGAGTATTCTTCTCTGATTTATATGATTCTATGAATTCAAAAACTTCGGTTCCGCAGGCAGTAAACATCTCAAGCCCGATCTTGAACATGCCAACCGAGCCTTTTAATTCTTCAACGATAAGTCGAGCCTCTTCGAGACTCGACACATCTAGTGCGACAATTAAGCGATCTTGCGCTTGCACTAACGGCTATTTAGTTAGCTGAAACTGTTTCTTTCTGATTGAGCTTGTAGCGCTTAACGAAGCGATCTACTCTTCCTTCGGTATCAACAATCTTTTGTTGACCGGTGAAGAATGGGTGACAGTTACTGCAAATTTCAACTCTGATTTCTTTTTTAGTAGAACCGAGTTGGACTTCGCTGCCGCAAACACAGGTGGCTACGACATCAAAATATGTGGGATGAATTCCGTCTTTCATTGTTATTTCCAGGAGAATTGAGACTCAACATTGACAATCCTTCATTCTAGCACTTTAATTCACCTTCTCAAGCAAATGTTAAGGGCATGATTAATGGGCGAAAAGCTCAATTGATGGGCTGTTTGATTTCCAGTCCGTCGAAGCTTGAGGCTTCAAGCCGTTTTCCTTCTACATCGAGATAGATTTTTTGGTCATTGGCAAGCGGTGTAACGGTTTTGGTCAATTGGTCAAGTCGAGTCTGCATCGAAGAAACACTACCCGTGCTGAATCGCTTAGACAAATCGATTTCGCACTCGCCTTCCTTCTCCTTAATACCAAGCAATATCGTGCCTTTTGGGATTTCGCTAAGCAGACCACTTTTCTCTTCGTCGGGAGTTGGTCCGCGCAACAGCTCTTCCAGCGTGGCATTAAGCCTGTTGTCCCCGCGAATAGGCCTGTGAACTGCGACCAGATCAAGCTCATCGCCGTTTTTCTTGGCAAAATAAATTTCAACGTCGTTCTTTTGCGAATGCTCCTTAACCACTTCGACCTTTTCTTTCTGGTCAATTTTTTCTCCACCCGATTCTTTTGGGTCAGGAAAAATATGACAGGCGCTCAAAGCAAAAGTACAAAGCACAAGACTTGATGCCGTTAGACGTGCCAAAGTTTTCATTTCTTACTCCTAGGAACCAGTAACAGTCTTCCCATTCCCTCGATTTTGCCTGGGTTTACAGTCAAGACAGAAAGTCTGAAAGCATGATCGGTGCGGTCAAAGCGAGCAAAATCAATAATGGGATTGACCAGCTTACTTACAAAATCGGCAAAAATTAGAGGTTCGTCTATTGTTGGCGATTCTATTTTGAGCGCGTCAATCACTATTTTGCGCTCTTCAATCAATTTTGGATGACCGAAAATTGCCAATTGCACACCAGTGTCACGTGACGCTCCTTTGGTTACAAGAAAAGCTTTGATATCAAGCGAATCTTGGCCGATAACGACACTTGGATCGATTACAGAAATTTCTTGGGCGCCAAGTCCGGGCAGGTCAATTTTTAGACCCTTTAGCATTGCGGTGGCACGCTCGTCTTGCAGAATTTTTTGAATCTGGTCTTGGGTGAATTTGAAATAGACAAGCATCTCGTTTGGTTGTTTAAGCGAGCGTTTTGTCAGCCACAGAGGCTTTTGGGTTTTGATTTGAAACTCGCCAAGCTCAACGCCATTTAGCTTTGGGTGTGTGACCACGATTTTGATAGATTTGACTTTGCCAGCAGCTAAGTCGGTCAAACTGTAAGTCCCGACTTTTGCCTTTACTCGCCCGCCAGTCTTTTTGGACAAAACTACTCCTGTCACTTTGCTCGCCACAAATGAAGCAAGAAAATTCATACCTGTAGCGCTCTGGACCACACGCAAAAATTTATTGCCCAAGGGCAACTGGTCGCTTGTATTTACGGCGGGGGCGGCCGCCTGAGCCATTACGCTTTGCGGTGCAGCAAGTAAAGTTAAAAGCGCCAGTGACAATAATGTCTTACGGATTATCTTTGCCCTGACTACGCAATTTGTCGGTAAGTGCTTCTTTGAGCAATTCATTTTGACGCAAAAGTGCTTTTAGGTGTTCGTTTGCAATTGAAAGCTCGGCTTGAAGTTCTGCCACAGTCTGTTCGTGCGAAAGTCCAGTGACCGGGTCGCGACCAGGCATTTTAGGCAGGAGCACATAACCCAGTTGCACAGCTTTGAGCGCTGCTGCAGTTCTTGTTGGCACTTTCAGCTTGGCAAGAATACACTCGATATGTTTTTCTACAGTACGCAATTTCATGTCAAGTTCTTCAGCAATTTCTTTATTACGTAGATCAAGACGAATAAGTACTTCTATTTCTCTATCTGTAAGATTTGAATTTGGAGCACTTGAAGTAGGTTGTTGTTTAACTAGTTGAGTAATCTTTGGATCACAATAAGGCAAGCCTCTTGTTGTCTGCTCGATAGCTTCAAACAAAGTTCTAGGACCAGAAGACTTGAGACAAAATCCACGCGCTCCAGCTCTCATGAGCTGATTGTGATATTTAGTGGCGTGATATGAGTCAGTTAATACAAGCACGTTGGAGTTGGGAAGTTCCTGGACCACTCGGCGGCAGACTTCCACCCCATTTAAAATATCCAGATCAACGTCAAGCATGACAAAGTCGGGTCTAAGACGTCTGATTATCTCGGTAGCTACCATGCCATCGTTGGCTTCACCCACGATGTCCACGACCTCTGAAACCACTCGCTTCAAGCCGAATCTTATTAGCTCATGGCGTTCGCAAACCACAGTTCTTGGTCTGAATGCCGGGTGCCTGGGAGGTGGCTGGTTCATTTAATGGAGCGGCTCCTTATAACAAATAAGACAATGATACTACTGATACAGCTTCAGATCAAAACTATTGAGAGTAGTAGTGGTTTATATCTTTTAGATAGAGATCTGCGCAATTAATCTAAAAAATGGGAATTCTACGAAGTGCATGGGAGAAACCCCAATAGACCCGGAGCGGGCAAAACCTTAAGCTGGGTTTACAAGCGGTTGAAAACGCCGCATCCCCAAAGAGGTTCCACCCCAAATGTCAGAGTCCAAATCCAATTCAAAACTAAATAGGATTTACGCCTCAGCCATATGCTCTTGCCTTCTTTTGAGCAGCGCTCTTCCTGCAATGGCAACAAAAATGGAATTTCGCCCACTTCCCTCACGCAAAGACGTTAAGGAAAAGGCCTGGGATACAGGCTCTGATCGTGAAGCTCTTACCATCTCCAAATTCAAACGTCGCATGGACTACCGCGACGAAGCCGTGCTCAAAGCTCAACAAGCAGAAGAGCAGAAAGCTAAAGAATTAGAAGCTCAAAGAAAAGCCGAACAACAAAAAGCCAGTGTTTCAAACGAAGCCAAACAGCAAGCTACTCGCTTCAATAATGAAGGCGTACTTCTAGGCAACAAAGGTCAGTGGCAAGCAGCTGTCGACGCACACGAAAATGCCGTCAAATACGAGCCTTCAAACAAACAATTCAGAATCAATTTATCCTGTGCACGCACAGCAATGGGCGAACAAATGCTCAAGTCGAAAAATTATTCAGCAGCTGCTGGACTTTTCCGCAAAGCACTTTGTGCTGCTCCAGACAACGGCGCTGCTGGCAAAATGCTCACCCAAGCTATCAAAGGCATGGGCTTAGATCCCAACGACGCTGAATCAAGAGTGAAATTGGGCGACCAACTTCTTGCCGCCGGAGACTATCAATCCGCTTATATAGAGTATCAACAAGCGATGCAAATCGAGCCATCAGCCATGGTGCTTGTCAAATTTGGCGACATGGAACTTGCTTATCGCAGAGTGGACCAGGCTAAACACTGGTACAACCAGGCTATCGTCAAAGATCCTGAATATGGTGCAGCTTATCGTCAGTTAGGTTTCATCTCAAGAGCCGAAGGCGACCACACCCAGGCTGCAGCTTCGCTTCGCAAAGCTTTGATTCTTGATTCAAAAGATGTTGCAGCTGGTCAAGCACTAGTTGAAATCTGGAGAAAACAAGTCGCCAAAGATCCTTTGTCAGCCGAAAATCATCTTGGTCTTGCTGGTGCACTTCAAATGACCGGCGACTTCCAAGGAGCTGAAGGCGAATACAGAAAACTTGAAACTTTAGAGCCAAGCCATCCTGCAATCAAAGCTGGACGCAAGAGCTTGAACAATGCTTATCACCACAACAATGCCGACAAGCACAAGAAAGCGGCTGAAACTCTTTTTGGTCAAGGTCTTCGCAAAGAAGCACTTGCTGAAATCAGTCAGGCTGTAATGCTTGAGCCCCGCAATTCCAAATATCAATTTTTCTTAGGTGAATGTCTTGAAGCTTGTGGCGACTATAAAGGCGCTCACCAAGCTTATTTGACCTGCGTTTTAATCGATCCCGAGAAAAATCAGGAAGCAGCTTCACGCATGGCAGACATGCAAAAACAAAAACAATTGGCTCAACCAAGAGCTGTCGCATCGCATATGTCACAACCAGTTGCACAGCATGTCTCTCAAAATACTCACATGAATCAGATGAATCATATGAACCAGATGAATCATATGAATCATATGAATCAAATGCCTTCAAACATTGCAAAAAATATGTACGAAGGAGTGCAAACTCCTAATCAAACTCAAGTACAAGCTCCAGTACAAGCGCAAGCTCCAGTGCAAGCTCCTGTACAAAAAATAGCTATTGCTCAACCAAGCGCTCTTGAGCGTGAAATGGCAATGGTAGCTGGCGCTGAAAAACAGCGCGATTACAATGAAGCAGTGAAAATCTTGAGACAACTTCTCTCCAATAATTTGAACAACGCAGATGTTCACCACAGACTTGCCGTCAACTTGATGGCACAAGGTCAAATCGGCGAAGCGGTAACCGAATTCCGCATCGCAAGCGCCCTCGCCCCAGAGCGTAAAGATTTGGCTTCGGATCTCGCACGCGCCCTATCGATTCACAAACGTTCCTTAATGAGCCAAGGCAATACTGCCGGAGGTGAGCAATGAGTTTCAACTTCCAAGCTCCAGACCTGGCTGAGTTCCCCAGACGTTCCTATCGTCGTTTCTTAGAAGAGACCATCGGCAACTTGTTTGCAGAAATCTCCCCTATCGCAAGCGACTACAGCAAACGTTTCGAACTCACCTTTGTAGGTCCGGACGGAAAAGTTAACTACTGGTTTGAAGACTATTCTGCCGATTCTGGTTATCCTGAAACGGCTGAGCAAGCACGTCGCACCAATATGACCCATTCACGTCGAATGATGATGGAAGTATGGTTGCGTGACACCGTCACTGGTGAATTGCGCAAATCGAAATGCTATGTCTCTGACGTTCCAGTAATCACCGACCGCGGAACTTTTGTAATAAACGGCTCTGAGCGTGTAGTTCTTGGTCAACTCGTTCGCGCACCTGGTATCTATTATTCACAACCAGGTCCTACCAGCTACAAAGCTTTGTGGTTGGCTGAGCTTGGCGCACCTGTAACTTTCGAACTTGAAATCGACACATCGACTGGTAAAGCAAGTCGCTCAAAATGCAGAATCAAATTGCCCAAAAGATCCTGGGTTGCAGCCACTACCTTGCTTCAAGCAATGGGTGTAGACAGTGCCGATATCGAGAAAAAATTAGGCAAAAATCTTGAGCGCTCAAGAATTGACTGGAAACCACTAAGCGTAAACGAAGCTCTTTCAGTTGTAGGTAGAGCATGGAAGCCAGATGGTTCTGGTGGTGCTGGTGCTGGTCAAACAGCTATCGACGAATTGACAGATAAACGTCGTTACAGCTTAGGCAAACTTGGTCGTCGTCGTGTCAACAGAAAATTGGGACTCGACAGCACCTCGCTTCAATTGACCGCCAAAGATATCTTTGCTGCAGTCGACTATATTCTTGCTTTGCCCTACGACTCTGGTTTTGTAGATAACGTAGACAGCTTGGAAAACCGTCACCTTCGCGGTGTCGGCGAAACCATGACCAAAAACTTGAGACCTGCACTATCGCAAATGTGCCGTTCTATAAGAATGCGTTTAGAGCTAAACGAAGACGAAGAGATCGGCAGCCCTAACGAACTTATCGACACCAGACCTTTCGGCAATGCGATGAGCAAATATTTCGCCGGAAACCCACTGGTCCAATATTTGGATCAACAAAACCCGCTCTCCGAGCTTTCACACAGAAGAAGAATCACATCCTTTGGACCTGGTGGTATCGACCCTGCTGCAGCTCCAAAAGAAATGCGCGACGTTCACCCAAGCCAAATCGGTCGTGTTTGCCTGGTAGAATCACCCGAAGGTAAAAACTGCGGTATGGTTTCCTATCTTGCAACTTACTGCCGCATCGACGACGACGGCTTCTTGTGTGTCCCTTACAGAAGAGTAGAAAACGGCTACCTCACTGACGAAGTACAGTATCTGGCTCCAAGCGATGATAAAAAATTCTTGCTTGCACCCCCCGATACCAAAGTGAGAAATAGCAGAATCGAAGGACCACTTGTAGCAGCCCGCCGCGGAGATATGTTCTTTGAAGTAGCACCCGAATCGGTAGACTTCATCGGTATTGCACCACAAGGTTTCTTGTCTGTTGGATCTGGATTAATTCCTTTCCTTGAGCACGATGATGCAAACCGCGCCCTCATGGGTGGCGGGATGATGCGTCAGACTCTTCCATTAGTCAGACCCGAGCGCCCACGCGTGGGAACTGGCATGGAGCGCATTGTTGCTCGCTCGTCTGGTCACTCGATTACAGCCAAACGCAGTGGCGTTGTAACTAACGTAACTGGCACTGAAATCGAAATCACTCAAGCCACTGGTGGCAAACGCACCTATCCATTAACTAGATTTGACCGCACAAACCAAAACACAATCGCCGACCAAAGACCCTCAGTCAAAATGGGTCAACAAATCGAAGTCGGTCAAATCATTGCTGATGGTCCTGCTATCGACAATGGCGAATTGGCTCTGGGCAGAAACCTGCTCGTTGCTTTCACCTGCTGGGATGGCTACAACTATGAAGACGCCATTATCGTTCGCAGAGGTCTAGTTCGCGATGACAAATTGAGCCACATCGAAATTGAAAAACATTCAATTGGTGTTTATCAAACTCTTCGTGGACCTGAAATTCTCACACCTGAACTGCCTAACGTCACAGACAAAGATCTCGAGCACTTAGATGAGCGCGGTATCGCTAAAATTGGATGTTATGTAGAACCAGGCGATGTACTCGTCTCCAAACTGACACCAAAAGAGCACAAAGCTCTTGCTGCTGAAGAAGAATTGCTCCAGGCAATTTTCGGCAAAGTAGCCGAAGAAATGGCCGATAACAGCCTGCGTGTTCCTCACGGTTCGGGTGGTCGCGTAATTGACGTTCGCATCTTCACACCTGAAACCACACCTGAAATGAAGGCTGGTATCATCTGCGAAATCGAAGTACTTATCGCTCGCATGTGCAAAGTAGAAGTCGGCGACAAATTAGCCGGACGTCACGGTAACAAAGGTATTGTTGCAAACATCGCTCCAGATGAAGACATGCCTTACTTGCCCGATGGCACACCAGTAGATATCATCCTCAATCCGCTAGGCGTACCTTCGCGTATGAATATCGGACAAGTATTCGACACCCAGCTTGGCTGGTATGCAAGCATCTTGAATCACTATTACAGAATTCACCAATTCGACGAATCGATTCAAGAAGACGCCTCATACAAATTAGTCACTGGTGCTCTTGAGCAAGTTCGCCAATTGCCTGGCTACGAATGGCTTGGCGAAGACGGCAAAGTAGAATTGACCGATGGCAGAACTGGCGAAAAATTCGACCGTCCAGTACTTATCGGCAGACAATACATGCTCAAATTGAATCAGCTTGTATTGCACAAAGTCAATGCTCGTTGCGGACTGGGCGGACCATACGCTGCAGTTACCCAACAGCCTGTGGGCGGTAAAGCCAATCACGGCGGACAAAGAATGGGCGAAATGGAAGTATGGGCAATCCAAGCTTTTGGAGCCGCTCACTTACTGCATGAAATGATGACTGTCAAGGCCGACGATATCGAGGGACGTCATCAGATTTACGCCGACATGGTCCAGGGCAAAAATATCACTCCAGGCGGACGGACTGCCGCTTTCGACGGATTATGTTGCGAAATTCGAGGGCTTGGTTTAGAGCTAACGCTTGGAAAAGTAGTCGATAGTTTCGATGATGTACCGGTTAGAGTTTGCAGTAAAGCAGATTTGCCTGCGGATCCTACGCTAGAAGAACAACTTCAGGTGAAATCAGTTGTTATGCTTGAGGAAGATAACAACAAAATTCTGGAAATTCCAGCTGGCGACTACGAACCTGCAGTGAGACCACCAATGTTACCAATGATTACATCTTTAGGCGGACCAATGGGTGTCAAACCAGTCAAGAAATCTAAACTGGAAGAATCCGGAGAATCTTTGATAGACGACGATTGCGAAGACATGGAAGAAGATTTGGCACAAGCAATAACATTTGCTCCACCAGCTTCACCACAACAAACACAAGAGTCCGAAGACAAAGAGGCCGGCATCGTAAACGACTTCATAAGCAATATCACCGCCGACTTGTTGGCGACTGAGAAAACAACTACTGAAGCCAAGTTAGCCAGTCTGTCAAGCTTGATAGCTCCTGAACTGGATGAGATTGAAGACGAAGAACTAATGGACTTTTCTTCACTCAGCGACTTGCAACAGTTAGCCGACGAACTAAACTTCTTAGGCAAAGTCGAAGCGAATGTGGCTGGTAACACAACCAAATTCGATTCTGAGAAATAGCGGAGTTTTTAAAGACCATGGCAAGCTTGAGACTGCACACAGCAAAATCAATAATCAAAGTAAGTACACTGCTTACATCAGTTTGGTTCATGAGCATTAGCGCAGTTTTCGCAGTCCCTGCCTATCAAGGTCACCCGGACGATCCTACATATAATACGTATGCAGCTCTTCCATCTAACAACACCGACCAGCAACAAGCAAATGCTATGGTGCCAGGCGATGGCTCAACTCCAAATGGTGTCACCCCTGGTGAATACTCTGCCCCTCCGCCTGCATCTTCTGGTGCTGCCGATCAAGGTCCCGGACATAATTTTCCAGTAGGCAACGGCAACGACCGCACCATGGTCAGAGTATTTCATACTAACAGCCGAGGCGAGCGCGAAGTAACAACAATTCGTCCGGACCAATTACTCGACGATGAGTTAAATAGAATAGAAGGAATTCTTGGTATCAATATGCGCTCAGGCGAGGCATTAATTGAAACGACCGCCACGCCCCAGCAATTGGAGCAACTCAACGAAGTGCTTGCACCATATCCGCAATACGATATGAACGGCGACAAGAAAAAAATCAATCGTGATGCTCCAGGACAAAATTATCCAAAAACAACAAGCTTATATGGACTCACCTCAGACCACCCGCTACCGACGGTGTGGACTTTTTCGCGTTATCTTGTGATTGCAGGTGTCGTGCTTGCAACTGTATTCATGTCGCTTGCATGTTACTCAATGGTTGTAGGCAGCCCTTACGCCGGCAACAGAGTTATTGCATGTGCTGCTGGTTTGATGATGCTTCTATCTGCATACACCATCTGGAAAATTGTTCAGATGAATACTTTCAGAGCAAATTCAAACGACCCGCCTCAAATAAGACAGGGCGCCACTGACGCTCAAGTCCAAGATGCATTCATGTACAGACCAGACATTCCAGCTACACCTGGTGGCAACGCTACCACCGGCAACAGACAAGGCTTGCCTGTAGCACCATTAGCTAACGCCAAAAATGGCGCAGGCAATGCTCAAAACGTAAATAACGGAACTTTCAACGTTAATGACCCCATCTTCAATAATGGCTTGCCAAACGGAAATGATCCAAATGGCACATTCAACGTAAACGATCCGATTTTCACTCAAAACAATCCAGTAACGGTGAACTAGAGTGATGAGTAAAACAGTCAAAGCACTTTCCATGGGATTCTTGATGGTACTTGCCACGGTAGGCTGTCAGGCTTGCCAGGCAGCGTATGCTGAAAGTAAGCACGAAGTATTTGCTGCAGGCGACCATCCAGTAACACCTAAAAAAGCGGTTAAATTAGATCACACTTTAGATAGATACAAACCTAAAAATCCGGTTCTAGAAACTGGCGCCACTTACATGGACTCAGCCAATACACCGGCTGTACGCTGGTTTGAAAAAATGGATCGTTTCATTGTGGCAGCCAAAATAACTTCGCAAGAAAATATCATTTTGAACACGCCTCTCAATCGAGAAGTAGAGCGAGTAAAGCGCTGGTCCGAAACAGCTAGCGATATTTCGAAGCGTTATAAATCGCTTGCGTACAAACTAAAAAGTATGGAAATTCCACAAGGTCATCCTGGACTAAAAGAATATAGCGAACTGACTGCCGAGTGGTATTCAGATGCCGCCCAGATCTATGAAGACATGATCACTAAACGTCCGCCAGCACAAACAGTCGAAGATCTCGACGAGCAATTAGACGATGTTGTGCAACGCTCACGCGCGCTCAAAGAAACAGCAAAATCACTGAAGGCTATGGATGATGAATTGCGTAATAAATATCGTGTTCACTATCGCAAAGACCAAGATTCGTTGCAACGCTTTATCAAGGGTAACTAAGAGTCTCTTTAAAAGGATCAGGAAGTAAAAATGGCAATTCAGTTGAACTCCCGCGACGAACTAATTTTCAAGCTCATTGAAGAGCATGAAGTTCTGCTGGAAAAACATATTTCTTACTTCATCGCCGACGATGCAAAGCCGGTCTTAATCAGAGACCGTCTTAGAAAGCTTTTCTATCTCGACTATTTAATTTGTCATCGTCACAATACAAAACTGCCCTGGTGGACCACACCTACAAAACCGCTTGTATACATGCTCACTAATACTAAAAGTGAGGCAAGCGACAGATTTGACGCTGATTGGCAGCGTCATCATCTAGAAGTAGCTAATCTGCGCATGCTTTATTTGCAAGCTCAACAAGAAGGCCACATAAGCAATTTCAACTGGCTAACTCTCAAAGACGAAATGATGAATGCAGTTGTCGAATTTGATTGCAAGGGCAAAAAACACAAAATAGGCATCATCAATAATTTCAAAGCACCTGATTCCTGGTCGCAAAAGATAGACAAGCTTATGAGCGAAATGCAATTGACTGGCATTTTTATAGTTTCACGAGATGGCGAATCACAAAAGGAATCGCAAAAATTATTCGCACAAAGCAACTCAAATAAATCAGTTTTCTTCTGTGTCCATCAGGAAATGTACCAGAGCGGAATTGTGAGCAAAGTCTGGCAAGACGCTAAACACGAGCAATTCGACCTATTTCCCAAAGCCACTGGAACCGTGGTGGAAAGCGATGCATGGACAAAGCCTCCTACACAAGCCGCCGTTTAGAATCAAAATAAAGTATACTTTTTAGCCCCTTTCTGAAAGACGTATGTGGTCTTCAAATAAAGCGCGAAAAAGTAGAAAAGAAGAGCTTTTTACCCGTAAAAGCACGTTCTGGACTTGGATCGTAGATTATTCAAGTAGTCAGGTTATCATCCTGCTTGCAATCTCTGTTCTGCCTCTATTTATACTGTCCTGCCTCATTAATAACGAACTGCTTCCAGTCTATGGCGACTTTTATGCCAAGGGTGCGGCAAATGAATTTGCTCGCATCAAACACAAACCAAGGTCATTCGACTTTGCCAAGATTCAGAAGAAATATCAGCTTTCATGGTTTTACTTACTAGACTTAAATAATGCAATTCAGCCTCAAGATGCCTTTGTGCCAGAAGCGACAAAATCAATTGAGCGCTCAATGGTAATACAAGATGGTCAAGACAAGTTTTTTGCCAGTGTCTCACCCATTAATAGCGGACATCTTCATGCAGGCAATTGCCGGTATCATATTTAATACTACAAATGTCACTCGCAGACTGGTGCCAGAACAAGACAAATCGTGCTTCTTAGCTTATTTGCAAAATAACGAATATTGTCTTGTGATGGAAGGTGATGAGCATTCAATAGATCAAAGTGCCAATTTAATCAAGGACAAAATTGCAAACAATACTCGCTGGTTTGGAAACGCACCAAACTTGCACGTCACAATCGGCTCAGCATCAGCCACTTCAAACTCCGTGTCAATTACAGACCCAAATGAAATATTTTTGCAAGCCAAAAAAGCGTGTCGTTATGCTCAAGAAGTTTATTCAAGCAATGCTTATTGCAATTTCGCTCAAGTGCCACTTGATTGGAATCCTAAAGAAACTATAGAGATGGAAGGCAGTCTTGGTGTTTTATCCTCGGTCAATCTCATTCAGTCTATTGCACAAGCTGAAAAAACTGGCATTTTACTTGTTATAGACGATCTTGGAAGACAGTTCAGCATGAAGTTTGCAAATGGCATTCCCATGGAAATGCAAATGCAAGAACTAAGTGGAAAGGCAGCCTTAATCGAACTTGTCACCACTTTTAAATCGGGCAATTATAAGTTTCAACAAAAACAAGTCTTACCACCCGACGAAAAAGCGCAAGCCACAGGCGGACTTGATTTTTACTTGCTCGATTGTGCTTTGAGCCAAGACAAAATGAATTGGGCCCAAAAATAGCTCGACTATAAAGATTTACTTTTGCGTGCAGTAGAAAATAATGACGGCTGGCTCAATGCTTACAACGACCCAGACATAACGCCTGACGAAATTGAAGCAATGAAGACTATTTATTCTTTATGCGATGGCACAGTGAGAATCTCAGGTTTGAGTGCTAAGACAAGAGTATTATCGACAGCACTGATTTGGCGTTGTGTCGGTTTACTGCATCAATATCAAGTGATTGAAACTAAACTCTAGGGAGAAATAAAAAAATGGTCAAAGCAATTCCAGACGGCTATAACACAGTCACACCTTATCTTGTAGTGAAATCCCCTGAGACACTAATTGCATTTGCTAAAGAAGTGTTTGGTGCCACAGAACACGATATAAACAAAACTCCAGATGGCAAAATCACCCATGCTGAAATTCAAGTGGGCGACTCCAAAATTATGATTGGTTGCGAATGCGACAAAAACAAAGGAATGTCGAGCATGCTCTACATCTACGTAAATGACGTAGATGCAGTTTATTCAAAAGCACTAAAAGCTGGTGCTGAAAAGATAGATCCAGTCAAAGACCAGTTTTACGGCGACCGCTCTGGTGGCGTGCAAGACTCAAACGGAATCAAGTGGTATATTGCCACCCACGTTGAAGACGTAAGCAAAGAAGAAATGAGCGAACGCATGCAAGCAGTCATGGCTAAATAGGGCGGCTAGTTAGCCAGAATTACTTGCCTCATGCAGATGTGACTTAACTATTCGTCTCGTCCGTGCACTTCAAATGGTGGCGACGTGGCTTCGATGGCAGTGAACTTTTCGATTATGGTGTAGTGGTGTTTTGCTCCGGCAGGCACCACCCACGAATCGCCTGCGGTCAGCAATACTGTCTGTCCTTCGGTCTCAAGCTCGGCTTTGCCAGAGACTACATAACCCACTGTTTCATAATCGCGCTTGCTCGATTCTTTTTCGCCTTTGGCTTCTTCTTCCCATAACCGCATAGATACTCGCTTTCCGCCAGCCAAATATTTCTCGCCGTCTTTGCCTGCAGGAGAAAAACGACTGTCTATTTTTTTCACTGTCGTATCTTTTTTATTCTCATTTTCTTTTTGCTTATTCGTCATAGTAACGCCTCTAGTTCATCTCGCAGTCGCAAAAGAGGACTGCAATCCGGTCTAAAAGTTCCCTATGTCAAATTTATGTAGTTAGTTTTTTAGCTTGCTCTTCGGCTTGCTCTTTTGTGTACAAAGATTCGTCCGGCGACACAGGTGCTGGCATCGCTTTCCACTGACCTGAGCGAGTAAATTTGCCTGATGCAACAGCCACGGCAGTGGCCTTAAGCTCTTCGGCTTCTTTTATTCTATTGGTTTGATATAAAAGTTGAATGTAATGCCCAAGCAGTGTCATTACCTGCGGGTGAGCGCGACCAAGTCTATTCTTTTTAATACGAAGCGCCTGTACATAAAATGGCTCAGCATCTTCATGTTTGCCCCAGGAGTGATAAAGCATGGCAGCATTATGCGTGACTGTGCCTGTATCTATGTGGTCTGGACCCAAAACGCGAATATAAATTTGAAGGAGACGACGCACAACCGGAGCGCCTCTTTGATAATTTTGCAACATGTAGTAAATTTCGGACAAAAGCTCAAGATTAATGCCCAGACGCTTATCTTCCAGATCAAAAGTCTCGGCTTCTTCAAGGGCGGCAAGAGACAAACGCTCTGCTTCTTCCCATTGACCGCGCTCCATGGCCTGTTCAACCGAAGCGATCAAGATATCCCATGGACTGGTGGGAACCTTTGGTCTTTTTCGCCTCTGCATCGAATCGGTCACAAGCTACCTCTGACAAGTACTTTACGGCCATTTTAGCGACTTTAAATGCTAAAACATATCCCCTTAGTTAGCTAAATGAACTTTGATTTCACTTTCTACTGAGGGCTATTTTTCGCTCCATATCGCCTGAAATTGAAATCTGGCGCAGTTGTTTGGGCAAGTACGAACCGGCTTCTGGCGGATGGAAGAAAACTGAATAAATACCCGCCGGTACCGTTATTTGTCCTATTCCCTCTTCGTTGGTTAAAACATAACCAAGCGGCATATAAGACAAATCCGAAGGACTTGGATCCTGGTCGCCCAAACTGGCATCGGCTTCATCTTTATAACCGTAAGGCAGATATTTTATCTGGCAGCGCCCGATATTGGTGCCGTCCTCAGCCTGGACCCGAAAGCGCGCCTGACACCAACCGTGCCAGATAAGCTCCAAATCGCTTATATCCTGCTGCTCTGTTATCTGGACATCGATGGCGTTTGCCTTGTCGTCCTGGACTACAATTTTGTATTTGGCTGGAGCTAGAAATATGCAGAATTTACCAGCCGAATCGGTCATGGTATCGCTCAGCGCCCGCTTCAAGTCAGCCTGGGTATGAACCGAAATTTTGACCCCAGGACGAGGTTGACCGGTGTCGTCTTTTACCTGCCCTTTGAGCGCTCTGCCTTTTTTAAGATTAATAGTCACATCACTTGGACCTTCCACCTTAATAATTTCGGTCCAGGGAGCAATACTTGTATGATACGCGCCGTCGATTTCAAGCGTCTGCGCATCTTTTGGGTGGGCGGTAACGGCAAGCTTATATTTGCCTGGGGGCAAAAAGAGTGAAAATCGGCCTTCCTGGTCGGATTTGACCTGATATTCGCGATTGTTAGTGACTTCTTGCAAACGAATTAAACAATCGGAAAGCTTATTACCTTCGAATTTAATCAGTCCTTCGACCTTTTTGCCTTCAACTAAATTGAAATCGTGCTTGCAACTTTCTTCGACTGCCACTCCTTTTTGTTCAATACCAAAAAAGGTCGAGCCTAAAGGCGGATCAATAACGAAATCAAACGCACCACGATCTAGAAAGATTTGAAACTTGCCGTCTTTATTTGCCGTTAGTTTGGTGGTTAATTCAAGCTCTTGCTTGGCGATAGGAAAAGGCTTCTTGTCTAATTCAGTGTTTGCTTTGATACAAACTTTGCTTTGAGGCACTGGATTTACCGAAGCATCAAGCACGCTTGCTTCAAATTTATAAAGCTGACCTAGAGTAAAATCGAATTCTTTGTCCTGATCTACTTCTACTACGTGTACTTTTTTACTCAAAAATCTAAAAGTATTTTCGGTCTCGCCTTCAGAGGTATCAAGTGCTAGCAAATGAAATTTGCCCCGAGGAAGTATGAGCGAATATGTGCCGTCATGGTCGAGTAAGCTAGATGCCCAGTAAGAACTAGGTTCAATACCAAAAGCATGTACTCTGACTGTTTTTAGTTGGTCACCACCCTTGGTGACAACGCGACCACGCAGTATCACTCCGGTGTTGATGTTCATATTTACCGGATCGATTGACGGCACTTTTAAATCGGAAACTCTCGTTTTCAAAAAGCGACCCTGATCGTCTGGAATAGCCTCAAGACAGTAATTGCCAGGTTCAATTTTAAAAATGAACTGACCTTTAGCAGTAGTGCGGATGGTGGCAAGAGGTTCGTTTGAAGCATTGTATTCGCTAGAATTCACTTGCGAATAGAGATTTACTTCTACCCCTTGTACAGGCATTCCCTGATGTCTTACATATCCGTTCAAACTCACAATCGATTGAGAGTTGCTGGTTAATGTAGTCATGATATTTTAGTCTTCCGTTTGATTAACAGGATTAGCATGTTCGACAGAATTCCAGCCCAATTCTTTCATCACATCTTTTAAAACAGCAAAAGAGCCTGTAGCCACCACGGTGTATCCGCGTTTTTCTATCTCACTTGCTTTTTGCATTGCCTCTTGCATCGAATGAGCATGGATCGTTTCAAGATCTGGCCTTAAAGATGAAGAGAGCTTTAGTATTTCATCTTTAGCCATGGTTTGTCTATGCGAATCAGCCTGGTAGGCGATTACCACACTTCCAGCCTGGGCTCGAACCAGCAGTTTAGCCAGGATCGACGGCACATCTTTATTACTAAAAAATCCTAAGATATAGCAACGTTTGTTGATTTTCATCTGATTCAAGGCGCTATCAAGTATTTCTGCCCCGTTTGGATTGTGCGCAGCATCCAGAATAATTTGCATGGATGGATATTTGGTGCCACCTGAAATAACTTGCAGCCGCCCGGGCCAGTAAACCTTTGCCAGAGCCGCTTTTAACTTATTTCCGGTGATTGCAGAAACTTTTTGTCTGAAATCGATTTTGTCACAATTTGCTTTTACGATCGAAATCAAGGCACACAGGGCATTTAACTGCTGATGCTCACCTGGAAGCGAGAGTGAATCTAAAATTTCTTTTGTAGTAGCGCTCAAAGAACCACTTGCTAAAAGCCAATCGTCTACCAGTTTTATACCATCATCAAAATGTTGGTCGAGGCAAAATATGGGTGCCTTTTTCTCTTTGGCTTTTTGGACGATAACGTCTTTGCCAGCACCGCTCACCTGGGTAGTAACAAAAATCCCTTCTTTGATAATGCCCGCTTTTTCTGCTGCAATTTTTTCTTTTGAGTCTCCCAAAATATGGGTATGGTCCAGTTCTATGTTAGTAATAATAGAAGAAACTACACCACTAACTGCATTAGTTGCATCAAAGCGCCCGCCCAGTCCCACTTCAAGCACAATACAGTCCACTTTTTTAGTATGAAAATATAACAACGCCATTGCAGTTAAAACTTCAAACCATGACAGTTCATCGTGCTCCGTCTCATTAGAAAATACAGTCGAATATTCTTTTATTTTGGTAGCGCACCAGGCAAAATCGTCTTGTGATGCCGCTTGACCATTGATTGAAATGCGCTCATTCCAATTTAAAATATGAGGACCTGAAAATCGTCCTACTTTTAAATCCAAACCAAGATTTAGGGCGCTTTCAAGAATGACTGTGGTAGAGCCTTTTCCATTTGTGCCACCAACATGAAAGCAAGGTGCGGGTGATTGAAGTTCTTTATAAAAATGCAAAAAAGCAGTCATACGCAAAAGCCCGGGATTTAGATTGCCCGGCATGAGACTTTCAATGTAAGAGACGCTTTGGGTGTAATTCATCGCACTAGGATATACTGCTTTGGAATTTGAGGAAGGAATCCAAATGTCACTTTTTACCACTCAACACAAAGTTGCATCCAAGCGCATCTTCGACGGAGTTATTTTAAATCTGCGTCTCGATACGCTCAATGATGGCGACAAAACTGTTACTCGTGAAATCGTAGAACACAACGGCGGCGTGGTCATCCTTGCCCAACCAAGCGAAAATGAAGTTATTCTGATCAAGCAGTATCGCTATACATTGGACCAATATATTCTTGAATTTCCCGCCGGGCGTATAGAGAAGGACGAAGACCCGTCTCCTGCGGCATATCGCGAATTAATAGAAGAAACTGGCTATAAAGCTGCAACCTGGCAAGACCTTGGCACTTTGTTATCGGCACCTGGTTTTTGTACTGAAAAGCTTTACATGTACAAAGCGACCGATTTGACCTTTGTAGGTAAAGACCTTGACGAAGATGAAGAAACAGAAGTGATAATTGTTTCGCCCAAAGAAGCCCGTTCCATGCTCATGAAGGAAGAGATTAAAGACGCTAAAACATTGGCTGGTTTGTTTCTTCTTCAGGGCTGCTATACTTAGTGACAAATTAATCGGTTGTAATGAGGAATCATTCAAATGGCTGCCAAAGAAAATGCTCAAAAGGAAAACAGTTTTTCGTTACCTATCTGGGCAATGTTTTTAATGGCGGGGCTTGGCGCAATTGTTGTTGGCGCCTCTTTTGAAGTTATCAAATTCTATCCTCAACCCCAATCAGTCGAGCCTTACTTGAACTTCGGCGGCGGCGCTATCTGGGGAGCGATTATCGGAGCCATATCTGGTTTGGTTATCGGCTTTCTTACCGACGATTCGCACTTCCAGAAATAAACTCTTCCAATAATTCTTTGTTGAAGCCGACAATAAGTGTTTTGCCGGTCTTAATTGCTGGCGCCCGCAGATTGCCTGTGGGTCCTAAAATAATTGCAGCAATTTCCTCTTTAGAAGGCTTTTGCTTTTTCAAATCAAGATGAATTACTTTGTTTTGCTTGGCTGAATATATTTGATCGATGTCTTTGATCAAATTCATCGCTTCATCATGCGGAAACTTTGTTTTATTGGCGCTTACGACTTCTTTCGCCTGACTGTAGTCTTGCCCAAGAACCTCTTGAGTACGTGTACAAGTCACTCAACCGGGACGATGATAGACCCAGTCTGGTCGCAAATGCTTATTAGTAGTGGACACACCAATTCTCCTTGTCCCGGAATCAGGCATCTTAGAGTAACATATCCATAGAGGGTGGGGTGTTTAATGACCGAAGGACCACGGGTCGGAGAGAAAGAAATAAAAGAGGCGCTGGCTTATGCTGACGCTGTATTCAATGAACAACGTTTTGAAGAAGCGGGCAAAGTCTATAGCGACGTGGCGCGCGAAATAGAGTTTCAATTCGGTGAAGACTTGCATGCCAACCGAAGCATGGCTAATCATCCCGCTATTCCGGTTCATATCTATTCGTTGCAAAAACTTGGCGACTGTCTGCACAGCACAAGCCAATTGCGCGACTGCATTCCTGTGTATGAGCGAGTGGTGCGAGCTAAATCACGTTTTCAAACTGGATTTGATAACGACTATGCCGATCTAATTATGAAAATTGCTCGCACTTATGAGCAGTTAGGAAATTACAACGAGTCTAAAACAACTTACGAAGAAGCTCTGATGCTAGTGCGTGGTGCTCTTGGTTTTGAGCATCCTTTATTTAAACGTGTCCATCAAGCATACGAAAACTTATCGAGCAAAATAAATCAACGCAAAAAAATTGCAGAAGCTTTGAAAAGTGCGTTCAGCGATACTGATGTAACCGCTGTTGCCTCAAACATCGCATCAGGCGCCTATGTCACTCCTGCAAATTCGACAGCAATAACCGATACTGCAGATACTAATATTTCAACAGATGCAACAAATCAAATCACTACAATAACTCCGACCACGATGTCCTTAGAATCGAATGAAGATTCTGATCAGTTGGGTGTGGAAGAACTGGCTGCTATACAAGCTTTAGCTGCCAACATCAACTCTAAATCTATTGCAAGCGTTGCTACTGCAAGCTCAATATCGCAAACAGAAATTCCTGCCGCACTTAGTCTTACAAGTCATACTCAGGAAAATTCTTTTTATGCGCCACCAGGGATGGTGAGCCTGGATGCAAATCCCTTAGCGCTCGATGCCATGCCCATTACACCAGATCCTAATCGCAATCCCTTTGCAGACCACGGCCAAACTTTCAGCGAGCCTCGCCGCAGAGACCCTGCAGAAGATCCATATTTGCAACATTTAGCTGGAAAAGTATCCAGTCTAAAATCACGCCGCGGCGACAACGACGCAATAATACAGGACAACAACACACCAGCGTTTCCAGATGAAGCACAAATTTCTCCCGTCACTCATA
This sequence comes from Candidatus Melainabacteria bacterium, assembly GCA_016699165.1. Classification (GTDB taxonomy): domain Bacteria; phylum Cyanobacteriota; class Vampirovibrionia; order Obscuribacterales; family Obscuribacteraceae; genus Aved-18. Next base: position 929,710 of record CP064963.1, read on the forward strand.
ATCCAGATCCTTATTTAGACCATCTGGCTTCGCGAGTGGCTGAGCTTAGAGCCCAAGTGAGCGCTATTCCCACCGGTGTGCGAAAAGCAAGTCAATCTGGTATTTGGAATATTGCCGATCTCAATTTAGATGCTGATATCAAAGCGTCGGATGGAGTGAGCTGGCACGTACAAGAATCGACTCAACCAAACCAGGCAATCAAGCTCGAATTACCTAGTGTGGACGAAATAAAATCTATCACCACACGCGAAATGCAAGTTCCAGATGTTCCGGTAGACAAAGTCTCGGCGCGCAAAGCGACAATAAAAGGCGAAAAAATGTCGTCTGGTCTTATCAATGCGCGCGAATATATTATTGCAGCAATAGTCATTGTCGGGCTAATAATAGGCGCAATGTTTTTGTTCAAAGACAATAAACAAAAAAATGTCGAGCTTGGCTCGAACACACAAGCCTTAACCCAGGAACAAGGCAAAGGTCAGACATATTCAAGTGGCGATGGAAAAATGTCGATTACTATTGGCGAAAATAATTTAGCCACATATCAAAATGACAAATCTGCCATTCAGGTGCCAAGTGTGCGCTACAACGACTTCTTAAAAATGCTGCAACAGCTTTTAGACTCAGTAATGGAGCGTCAGTTGTGGTTTTCGCACGAAACGAAAGACAATTCTCTGGTCTCAGAAAATGGTGTCAGACTTTATGCAGCAGGCTCACCCGAGCAAAAAACTATTTCTGATGCTAAAGCCTGGTATCTAAAAATCCATTCTACTTTTGCTGTTCCTAAAAATGTCAATTTCAATAGTTTGAAACTGCCTGCACATGTCACTATAAGAGCGATGTCAGACACAGATGAGATTGCAAACAAAGAACATTTGCTCTCTCTTCAAACAGGTCAAATGATTGCAGATGAGCCCAGAATAACATCAAACGAAGTGCGAGCTTATTCTTTGAGCGATAATCCAGACAAACCGCCAACTGTTTATGTTAGAGCTTCAGATAGCGCTGGGCGCTGGATTGGCACCGGCAATAGTGGCGAAGTGCTTGTCTTTGGAGCGAATCAGGATTTGCTTCAAACCCCTGCCCAAGCCAAAATTTCAGTGCCACCAAAACCAACCAAAATTTGGATTGGCGAAAATATGAGCTGGATTTTGTATCTTGTTCACTATATGGTACCGATTTTGCTTAGTATCACAGGTGGTGCTCTTATGATCGTGGGCAATAATAAAAACCTGCACTCAGTCACTGTAAGTTCGTACGTTGTATTGTTTCTGGCGGCACTAGCTGGTCTAGCGCAATACGTTATGTGGCTATAATTGTCAAGGCCACCAAAACAGCTAGTTTTGGTTTTATCTTAAGATCTAGATAAGCAGTATAGGTTTGAATATTAGCCTGATAAGAGGCTAAAATATATCTTTTGCGAGGTTCGAGAGGTTCACAATGAATACCAAGCTGGCTCAAAAATCAGGCAACAAGTCACAGGCAGACGAAGGTTTAGACCAGGGCGAAGATGTGACCCGTCCGACCAAAGAAATCATCAAAAAATACCCGGTAGATCCAGCTATCGCCAACTACGAGAAAGCTTACACCTCTTTCTCCTGGCAAGAAGCGCGCTCTGAAGTACACTGGTTTGGCGGTGACATGGTCAATGCCGCTTACAACGCAGTTGACCGCCATATGTACGATGGCAGACGCAACAAAGTTGCCCTCTACTCGATTGGGGTGGACAACAAGCTCCACAAACTGACCTTTTACGATATTTATGAACAATCGAACAGACTTGGCAATGCTTTAAAAAAATTGGGTGTTCAACGTGGCGACAGAGTCTTTTTCTTCTTGCCGCGAGTACCTGAACTTTATATAGCCACAATTGCCATTGCAAAAGTTGGCGCCATTATTGGACCGCTTTTCTCTGCTTTTGGACCAGATGCTCTCAAAGATAGATTGCTCGATGCGGAAGCTTCGGTAATTATCACCACGCCTGAATTGAAAAAGAAAATCGATCAAATCCGCCCAAGCCTGCCTGACCTTAAACATGTAATAGTTGTAGGTGCAGACAAAAAAAGTCTGGGCGAAGGCGAGCTTAGCTACAACGATTTGATTGAAGCCGAGTCCGACAAATTAGAGTGCGAGCGCATGGATCCCGAAGATCCGCTCTACTTGCTTTATACATCTGGCACTACAGGCAAACCAAAAGGCGTTGTGCATGTACACAACGATATCCTGGGTCAGCACATGACTTCAAAATGGGTACTGGACTTAAAAGACGACGACGTTTACTGGTGCACAGCCGACCCCGGTTGGGTTACTGGCACCGTATATGGTATTTTCGGTCCCTGGTCAAATGGCGCATCGGTCGTTAGTTACGAAGGTCGCTTCGACGCAGATGCCTGGTATCAAACTATAGATAGATTGAAAATATCTGTCTGGTACACAGCTCCTACAGCGCTTAGAATGCTTATGAAAGCTGGCAACGATGTGGTGGCAAAATATAGCCTCGACAGTTTGCGTCATGTGCTTAGCGTAGGTGAGCCACTAAACGCCGAAGTAGTACGCTGGGGCATGAAAGTCTACGGACTGCCGATTCACGACAACTGGTGGCAAACTGAAACTGGAATGCAATTAATCGCCAATCTACCTTGTATGGCAATTAAGCCAGGCTCAATGGGCAAACCACTGCCAGGCGTTTATGCTGCAATTGTCGATGAGCATGGACAAGAAATGGAAGCTGGCAAACTAGGCAAGTTAGTGGTCAAACCAGGCTGGCCTTCGATGCTCAGACAAGTATGGCGCAACAAACAAAAATTCGATGAGTATTTCAAAATACCCGGATGGTATTTTTCTGGCGATAACGCATGGAAAGACGAAGACGGTTACTTTTGGTTTGTAGGTCGTGCAGACGATGTGATAAACACAGCGGGACACAGAGTTGGACCGTTTGAAGTTGAATCTGCACTTATAGATCACCCAGCGGTTGTTGAAGCAGGCGTAATTGGAAAACCCGATAAAGAGCGCGGCGAAATAATCAAAGCATTTATCGTCCTTGCCAAAGATGTTAAGGCTGACGAGAAATTGATTGAAGATATCAAAGAATTCACCAAGCGAAATCTAGCTGCGCATGCTTATCCACGCGAAATTGAAATCAAAGACTCACTACCAAAAACACGTTCTGGTAAAATCATGCGTCGCTTGCTTAAGGCATGGGAACTTGGCTTACCTACAGGTGATACGTCCTCATTAGAAGATGACTAAAAAGAAAGAATTCGAAAAGAAAAACTATAGCGCCCCTGAAGATTTTTCAATCACAGAGGCTACTCTAGAGCGGCTTCCTCCTCAATCGCAAGAAGCTGAGCAAGCCGTTCTTGGAGCACTGCTCGTTAGTGGCGACGGCATGTCGCGCTGTGTCGACTTGTTAGATCCAGAATATTTTTATCGCAAATCGCACCAGACTATTTACGCCTCAATGCTCGATCTTTATGATCACAGCGAGCCTGTAGATATAGTTACAGTCTCTCAAACTCTCAAAGATTCAGGCAATCTGGAGCAAATTGGCGGAAGAGCTTATATCACCGAACTATCTTTGTCAGTTGCCACCACTGCCAATTTAGAATATTACGCTCGCATGGTGCAAGAAAAAGCGCTGCTTCGTCAACTGATTAAAGCTGGCACCGAAATTGTAGGTAGCTGTTATGAAGAACCAGATGCAGACATCGCTTTAGATAGAGCCGAGCACCTTATTTTTGGACTGGCTCAACGCAAAGAGATGAAGAGTCTTGTTCATATCAAACATATTGTTGAAGACTCCTTTCAGAAAATCGAACAACGCTACGAAAATAGAGATGTGCTTTCTGGTGTTCCATCAGGCTTTTACGATCTCGATGCAATGACGTCTGGATTTCAACCGTCCGATTTAGTTATTATCGCTGCCAGACCTTCAATGGGTAAAACGGCATTCGTACTCAATTTGGCTCAACACGCAGCAGTAGAAAATAATGTCCCTGTAGCTGTCTTCTCTCTAGAAATGTCCAAAGAGTCGCTTGTTATGCGTATGCTTTGCTCCTCGGCAGAAATTGACGCAAACAGACTTAGAACCGGACACATGCACACAAGTGACTGGACTAAGCTTGCAAGTGCAATGGGTCGTTTGGGCGAAGCACCCATTTATATTGACGATTCGGCCCTTGTAAATTGTATGGAAATCAGAGCCAAGTGTCGCAGGCTCAAGTCTGAGATGAACGGTCTTGGACTAATAATCATCGACTATATTCAGCTAATGCAAGGTCGCAAACAAACAGACAACCGGGTCCAGGAAGTATCTGAAATATCGCGAAGCTTAAAAACACTGGCGCGTGAGTTAAACGTTCCAGTTCTTGCACTGTCACAGCTTTCGCGTGCAGTTGAGGCAAGACAAAACAAACGCCCGATGCTTTCAGACTTGCGTGAATCAGGCTCAATCGAGCAGGATGCCGACCTTGTGATGTTTATTTATCGCGACGAATATTACAACCCAGAAAGCGAACGTCGAGGCGAGGCTGAAATCATCATCGCCAAGCAAAGAAACGGTCCAACAGGCACCGCCGAGCTTTTGTATCAAGGCAGCATTACAAGATTCTTGAACAAAGCAGCCACCCAGTACGCCCAATAGGCAAACATTAGCAAATTCTCCTCTAATGACAACGCCAAAGCGCTAAAATGACACAGTCTTTTTTGATGTCTGTTTTTTAGTGGATTTTATATGCAAACTAAAGCCAAAGGCGTAAGCAAAACCGATTTCATCGTTTGTATGACCGACGGCTCTAAACCAATTCAGGCAAATCTGGCTCAAACACCAGAAATTGTCTGTTCTTTGTTAGAGCGTGGCGGAATTATTTATTTCCCCGAGACACCTTTTGATATAAGCGCATCTGACCGCGAATTTCTGCTTGCTCAAAAACAGAAAGATGCTGACTATCACAAAAATATTGCTTACCGACCAAAAGAAGACATCGTCACTGGTTACGCAGCTAAAACACCTGTTGATGCACAACGTCTTCATTCTATTATGGCTGACTATCATAATCAGACCACAAACTTTTTGCGAAGCTTCATTGCACCGTACAAAAGAGGGTGGGAGCCTGATTTTGCTACCTTTCGTCCCATAGAAGAGAAAGGTCGCAAGATGAGTCTGCGCAAGCGCAATGACTTGATTCATGTCGACTCATTTGCCACGCGCCCCATATATGGTGACCGCATCCTGCGCACTTTCACCAATATAAACCCAACAGAGAACAGAGTCTGGAGAACTTCAGACACTTTTGAGTCTTTGCTTGAAACTTACAAAAATGTGATGCCAGCACCCGCTCCATTCAAGTCTAAAAACGACGGACAATCGCTTCTCACCAGGCTTTATTCTATGCTTGGACTAAAAGCAGTCGGCACTTCGCCTTATGACAAATATATGCTCGACTTCCATAATTTCTTGAAAGAAAATGGATTTTTCCAATCTAACTGTCGCAAAGACACCTGGGAATTTCCACCAAATTCTTCATGGATGGTTTTCACAGACATGGTCAGTCACTCAGTTTTGAGTGGACAGTACGCTCTTGAGCAGACTTATATTATCAATCAAGATGACCTGGTCATGCCCGAAAAGGCACCAATCAATCTAATTGCCAAAGCATATAATCTCAAATAGATTTCTATTTAAACGAGCACACAGCTTCCATTGTTGCCTGTCCAACCTGGACTTGCTTGTCGAATTTGAGCGTTTCTAAATTGAGAAATCCAACTGTATCTGAAGCTGCGCTTGTCACAAGCATATGATTTAAATCGGCAGTCAAAACAAGACATCCGGGAAACTCGACATCGAGTGGAAGTGAGACTGTCTCAATTTTATCGAATTTGTTTGAGGAAGCCTGAGTAATCGAAAAGGCAGTAATTGTATTATCTTTGGCATTGGCTACAAAGAGTCTATCTTCTGAAGAATCGAGCGCAAGTCCAGTGGGTCCTTCGCCAACACTGATATTGGTTATCAGTTTGCGTTGCGTGGTATCAATGACCGAAACCGTGTTGGAGACTCTATTTGCAACAAATGCCAATTTGTGTTTTTTAGACAAGATTACATTTGATGGCATTTTTCCGCAGGTTACAACACCGACAACTTTGTTTGTCAGTGTCGAAATGAAGCTAACATGCCCGGTTCCAGAACTTACAATTAGTGTGTATCCATCGGGTGTGATGGCAATATCGCCAGGTCCGTTTAATACTTTGGTGCGTTGAATGACTTTTTTGCTAGCAAGATCGACTGTGGCCACTGTGCTTGCAGCAGATTCGCAGACATAAATTTGGTCGCCTTTTGGTGAGACAGCAAGCGCCCTTGGAGAAGAACCCATGGGAAATTCGATAAAAGTATCCCATTTCATCGAATTAGGATTATAGACAACTACAAGAGATTTAGACTGGTCACATACATATAATTTGTCATTGAACCAGACAAGACATGCAGGTGTTCCGTCGGTCGGGACTTCGGAAACTTTCTCGAAATTTTTATTGAGCACATAAATTTTGCCACTTTTAGGCGAGGCTAAAAATAGCTTTTCATCGCTATTCATGTCCAATTTTTCTTCAGCAATCACAGGCGGTGCGCCGTCTTTTAAAATTTCGACGCTCAACTCTTTTACTAATGGTTTCAGTTTTCCAGAGACTGCCATATTCTGAGGAATAAGCAAATCGGATGGCAATGAGCCTTTATACATAGCTCGCATAACTGCTTCGGGCAAATCATTTGGCAACGCTAAGACTAATTTGTTATTGCTTTTTTGCAATTTCAAAAATATCCAGTTATTAGAAAAAACAATCAAGTCATTGCTTGAAAAAGTGGTGGTGATTTTTTGAACAGCTGTGACTTTTGTTGTAGATGGAGGCAGAATCGGCACATACAAAGTTCCGTCAGCATCTTGAATCATTGCGTCAATACGAAGCTGCCCTTGAGGAAACTTTTCTTTAATAGCTTCTTTTAGTTCTTTAGGCACTTTGGTGGCAAATGCCGGAGCCCAAGACATGGCTGCAAGTAACACCAGAGCAATTGCGTAGCTTCGAAACTTAATTTTCATCTTTAGGACGAAAAGCATCCACCAGTTTATCGAGCAGCGTATCGTCTTTTTTGCTCGCCTTAGACTTGTCGTGTTTCATCTTTTTCTTAGCGCCATCACCATTATCATCGGTTGAAAACTTTTTGTTTTCAACATCATTTTGGTTTTCGGAATTTTCAGAATCAGTGTCTATGTGCAATTCTTCTTTTTGTAATTGGGCTAAACGCTCAAATAATTCTTTTTCTTCTTTGCTCAATTTGTTTGGTGTTTTCAAATTGATATGAACTATCTGATCGCCACGTCGATTAGGTGAGTTTAAAAGCGGAACGCCAAGATCTCTCATAACCAGCTTAGTTCCAGCTTGAACACCGTGCGGAATCTTCAAAACTTTAGTGCCATCAACTGTTGGAACCAGAAGTTCACCGCCAAGTGCTGCCATTGAAAAACTAACGTCTTGCTTGACGTGAATTGTATTATTCTCGCGAATAAAGTCTTTGTGCCGCTTTACTTGTACCATCACAAACAAATCACCAAACGGTCCGCCGTGAGGTCCTTTGTCACCAGCCTGTCCAATTCTTATACGCGAGCCATCTTCGATACCAGCCGGCACTTTGAATTCCCAGTCTTTGGGCTTGCGAGTAAGTCCCTGACCTTTACAGTCGCGACAAGGCTTGTCCACACTTTTGCCACCACCGTGACATCCAGGACATGTCGTAATTTGATACGACTGCACAAATAACATGTTGACCAGTTCTTTTACTTGTCCCATGCCGTTGCAAGTCTGACATGTGGTGATATTGGCTCCTACAGCAGCTCCTGTACCAAGACAGGTAGTGCAGTCGTCTAATCTTTTTACTGTAAGCTTTTTCTCGACACCAAATACGGCTTCAAGAAAATCGAGTTCAAGATCATATCTAAGATGAGCACCTTGTGCCGGACCGCCGCGCGAGCCGCCAAAGCCGCCACGCATGCTTGCCCCAAATAAGCTTTCCAGAATATCGTCCATGCCGAATCCTTGAAAGCCGCTAAAATCGAAATTATCAAATCGGCTAGCGCTGCCTTTGACACCTTCATGTCCATAGCGGTCGTAGCTTGCACGCTTATTTTCATCAGACAAGACTTCGTATGCTTCAGCCAACTCTTTGAACGCTTTTTCATCGCCCGAATCTTTGTTATCGGGGTGAAGCGAGCGAGCCTGGCGCCTGAAGGCTTTCTTGATTTCTTCTGGGGCAGCACCTTTGGCTACTCCAATAACTTCGTAATAGTCGCGCTTGCTCATTGTTGTCATTTCTCGGTTTACTCTTATTCGCTAGGTAACTGCAATTGTTCTTCTTGCTGTCCCTCAGCCTGTCCATCGCCTAACTCAATCGGTCCGCTTTCGCTCAAAGATCTTTTCTTGCTACTTTTGGCTGCAGCCTGGGTGCGCTTAGCCCCCATGTGAATTGCTCTTCCCATGTCGAGTAAAGCCACATCCAGTCCCGCTACTTGCGAGCCCAAAAATTGGCTGTCTTCTTGCGACTGGGTATTAAGCGCTTCTTGCACAGAAGTAATTGCAGTTTTGACTTTGTCTACTATTTGCAAATCAACCATTTCGCCATATTTGACTACAGTGCGCTCGGCATCGGCACAAAGACCTTCTGCTTTTACTCGCATCATAATGCGCGACTTGGTTTTCTTATCTTGGCTTGCAAATTCTGCCGCTTCAGATGTAAGTGCATCAACTTCTTCGGGACTAAGACCAGTGGTGCGTTGAATAGTGATTGAGTGTTTAATTCCAGATCCATGATCTTTGGCACTACAATGCACGATACCATCTGCATCTATGTCGAATGTCACTTCGATTTTAGGCACTCCCCGTGGTGCTGGCGGAATACCGGTTAGGAAAAATTTTGCAAGCGACTTGTTGTCACCGGCAAGTTCGCGCTCACCTTGCAAAACGTGCACTTCAACTGATGTTTGACCATCTTCGTTTGTTGTAAAAATAGTAGTTCGGCTCGTAGGTATTGTGGTGTTACGCTCGATTATACGAGTAAACAAATTACCGGCAGTCTCGATTCCTAGAGATAATGGAATTACATCGAGTAATAAAACATCTTGCAAGTCGCCTGCAAGAATTGAGGCTTGAATTGCGGCCCCAAGCGCCACCGCTTCGTCTGGATTGACAGACTTGGATGGTTCTTTGGAAAAGAAACGACGCAACATATCTTGCACAGCAGGAATGCGTGTGGAGCCACCAACCAGAATAATATTTTCAATTTGCTCTGGATGTAGTTGGGCATCATCTAATGACTGTTGCAGTGGCCCCATACAAGACTCGACAAGATTGTGAGTCAATTCGTTAAACTTGGCTCTAGATAATTTAGTCTCTAAATGCAAAGGTCCATTATCGTTTGCTGTCAAAAATGGGATGTGAATTTCACTAACCATTGCAGACGACAATTCAATTTTGGTTTTTTCAGCTACTTCTTTTATACGCTGAATAGCCATAAGATCATTGGACAAGTCAATTCCGCTCTGAGTCTTAAACTCGGCAATGAGCCAGTTTATGATGCACTGATCAAAGTCGTCTCCACCCAATCTATTATTTCCAGATGTGGATTTAACTTCAAACACACCATCTGTAATTTCAAGAATACTTACATCAAATGTTCCGCCGCCAAGGTCAAACACAAGTATTTTGCATTGACTGTCGAGTCTATCAAGTCCATAAGCAAGCGCACTTGCAGTAGGTTCATTGATAATGCGCAACACTTCAAGACCGGCTATTTGACCTGCATCGCGTGTTGCCTGACGCTGAGCATCGCTGAAATAGGCAGGCACTGTAATTACCGCCCGAGTAAGCTTTTCACCAAGATAAGCTTCGGCATCGGCTTTCAGTCTTTGCAAAATCATGGCTGAAAATTGCTCGGGACTATAAGCGACACCATCTATGGTGACACGCTGGTTGGTGCCCATTTCGCGTTTAATAGACTGAATGGTGCGATTAGGATTAGTCACTGCCTGTCGTTTTGCAGTTTGACCAACCAAACGCTCGCTCGATTTAGAAAAGGCAATGACAGAAGGGGTGGTACGCTGACCTTCGGAGTTTTCGATAATGACAGGGCGTCCGCCTTCCATTATGGCTACGCAAGAATGCGTAGTGCCAAGGTCAATTCCTATAATGCGCTCACTAACCATCGATTTGATTATTCTTCACGCTCAGGAGCCGACTCCACAGCTTGTGGATTATCTTCGCCTGAAACTTCATCCACAGCATCAATAGACTCAACAGAATCGGTGATATCGTGCACTTCGCCTACGTTTTCTTCGACTGAATATGGTTCAAGATCTTGAGTTGATGTGTGCGGTACTTCCTGATTTTCTTCAGGTCCCAACTCAGCAGATGTTTCCACAGATGCTTCAACTGGAGCTTCAGAACCTTCAGGTGGAGCAGTCGCCACATTTACCAGTGATGGACGCAACACTTTGTCGTTATAAATGTATCCAGGACGCAATTGTTGAAAAACCGCACCATCTGGAACTTCTGCGGTGACAATTTGTTGGACAGGCTCGTGAAACTTAGGATCGAATGGTGTTCCGATTACATCTAATTGTTTGATTCCGATCATTTCAAGACACTTAGTGAATCGGTTGTAGACCATGTTCAAACTATCAAGCATGGCTTTTGGGTCTGACGTTTTGCCCAAATTGGCTTTAGCCAGGTCCATGTCGTCAAGGGCGGGAAGCATGGTTTCGATTGCTTTCTGAATACCAAGCGCCTGAAACTCTTCACGCTCGCGAGCCATACGCTTGCGATAATTGTCAAAATCGGCAGCCAGTCTCTTATTCAAAGACTCGGCATCAGCCGCTTTCTTTTCAAGCTCTGCCATTTCGCCTTCCATGCGCTTTGCAAGCGCTTCGGTTGCGGCTCTTTCTCGGGCAGCATACTCTTCTTCTTTATCTACTTTCATTCCAAAATCTTCCGGGTCAGGCTCAGCGCCAGCGTACATAGCTCTATAAAATGCTTTGGCAGCGTTGCGGTCACCCGCTTTGCTGTCGGAACGCGACGGGGCCGCCGGCTTTTCCTCTTCTTGACTTGGGGTTTGATTATCTTGATTTGAATCGCTCATTAGTTCTGGGCACCGATGTTGTGAGACGCAAACTACAAAAACGCACGGACATCAATTTTAGCCGATTTGGCCAGATGATTTGTTTTACTATTGAATCTATCTATAATGTCTTGATTTTAGTTTGCAAAAATCGGCTCAACCTAGATTTAAACTAAAATCTTTATTTTTTCTCATCAATTTGGAAAAGACAGACTATTAATGAAAATAGACGCCAAGCAGAAACTGATAATTTATTCGCCCGGTGAATTCGGCGGCAAAAAAGGCAAAACAGGTGACGGGGTGCTCAAGTTTTCGCCCCAGCGCGTGGTTGCAGTTATAGATCCTGCCAATGCAGGCAAAACTGTACACGAAATGCTTGGTTATGGCGGCAACGCTCCAATTGTAGCCACCGTCAAAGAAGCTATGGCATTTAAACCAGATGCAATGTTGCTTGGTTGCGCTTTTACAGGCGGTCGCATGCCAAGGCAGTGGCGCACTGACATTATTGATGCGCTCAACAGCAAAATAGATGTAATAAATGGTCTACACGATTTTTTGTGCGACGACCAAGATTTTCAAAAAGCAGCTGAGGAAAGCGGTGCTCAATTAGTCGATTTGCGCAAACCGCCAGAAGACTTAATTGTGGGTATGGGCAAAGCGCGTCACTCAAGTGCTCATATCATTTTAACTGTCGGCACGGATTGCAACGTAGGCAAAATGACTTGTGCTCTGGCAATTCACGAGCAGTTAAAAAAATCGGGCAAAAAATCTGCTTTCGTCGCTACCGGTCAAACTGGCATCATCATTGATGGACAGGGCGTTGCAGTAGACAGAGTGATTGGCGACTTTATGGCAGGCGTTATAGAAGAGCTAGTGCTCGACGCGGCCAAAGAGGCTCAATTTGTATTAGTGGAAGGACAGGGCTCGCTTGCACACCCGGGATATTCGGGCGTAACTTTGTCTTTGTTACATGGTGCAGCACCAGATGCGATGATCTTGTGCCATCAAGCAGTGCGAACAAGAATTGGCGAAACTGAATTTTCTATCCCCAGTTTGAGCCTAATGATAAAAACATACGAGAACATGGCAGAATTCATGCGCAAGTCGAAAGTGATAGGAATTTCGGTAGACACGCGCGGACTTAGCGAGCAAGAAGCAAAAGACATTCTTGCAAGTTATCAAAGCGAGACGAATTTGCCTGCCACAGACCCGATACGTTTTGGCGTCGAGCCACTGCTGCAAGCAATCCAGAATCATTGTAAAAATGAGCAGGAAATTTTATGCCACAAATAAAACTTAGTTTCGAAAAACAAATTTTAAAAACCAAAATGCCCTTTGGCATAAGTTATGGCACCAAATCCGATGCCAAAAATATTTTAGTCAAGCTTACTTATGAAAATATGACTGGCTACGGCGAAGCCGCACCAGCTCCTTATCATGGCGAGACAATTGACACAGTAATGGCATTGCTTCAAGCCTGGAGCGAAAGCGACATTCTGGGTGATGACCCATTTGCTATTTCTGAAATAAATCAAAAGTTGGATAAATTCATAAGCGAAAACTATGCGGCTAAGTGCGCAATTGATGTTGCCTTGCATGACTTGTCTGGCAAATTAGCCAATTTATCAATTTCTAAAATGCTTGGCTTGAGCGGCTTGCAGACACAAATGCCACAGACTGATTTTACAATTGGTTTAGATACAATTGAGATTATCAAACAAAAAACGAGTGACGCAATTAAGGAAGGCTTTCAAATTTTGAAAGTCAAACAAGGCACCGCAAATGGTATTGAATATGACAAGCAAATAATCAGATCAATTAGAGAAGTTGCTCCAAACACTACCCTGCGTGTCGATGCCAATGGCGGCTGGACGCCCAAACAAGCTGTTTTGATGTCTCATTTTCTAGCTGAGCAAAAAGTTCAATATATAGAACAACCCATACACAAACATTCAAGCGCCCAAGATTTTAAATATGTAAAAGACCATTCGCCCATTGCCATATTTGCCGACGAAAGCGTCATGCGCGCCAAAGACATTATTCGCTTAGCCGATTGTGTCGATGGCGTAGTAATGAAACTAACCAAAACAGGCGGCATTCAAGAAGGTCTCAAATTCATTCAAATGGCTCGCGCTTGTGATTTAGAAGTTATGATCGGCTGTATGCTCGAATCATCTTGTGGTATCACAGCGGCCGCACATCTGGCACCACTGGCAGATTATTTAGATTTAGACGGTGCTCTCTTACTTGCAAATGACCCATTTAATGGCGCCACATGCAAAAGTGGATTGCTTGAACTCAAAGACGCCCCGGGACTGGGGATTAGCCCCACTTCTCTATCCGGTCTTGAATCAAAGCTATAGTCGCGTTCGAGCACAAAGAAAAGGGCAACACTTTCTTGCCTTTTTTATTGAATTTCGTCACTTCATCTTTGCTTTGCGAATCGCACAAAATAAGGTCTGCATGCTCAAATGTATATTGCCATTCTGTTTTTTCAGACAACAAAATGGTTCTGACCGCTACATCATTTCCGCGCTGAGCAGCAATAAGTTTTGATGCCATTTTCATCAACGTTTCACTAGCCGAGATTAACATAATCAGGCTGCCTGAGCGAATTTTACCCACCTCATCAAGTTCTGCTCTTGCAGGTTCGATATTACAGGGCACCAGTCTTGTTTTATCTTTGACATAACTTTGAAACGCAAACAGATGATACAAACTGGTGACGATAAGCGAATCGCCAAGTATGTCTGGATTACTCTTAAAATCTTCTATCGTTATAGCTTTGACTGGCAATTTGAAATTTGGCTTGAGTTCAGTGAGCCAGACATTATGGAAATCGGGGTTTCTATCGATGACCACGATTTGTTTAAGTGGCTTGCGTTTAGCAATAAATGTTTTGAATTTGTCGAGCACTTGCTCGGCAGATAATCCAAAATCGCAGCAGTCTACAAGAAAATCATTAATCATTGAATCTAGCTGAGCATCTACTGATTTGTCAGCACCAGATTTATCTTTTGAGCTTGGCTTTCTATGAGCCGCCTTGAGCGAGGCAACTCGTACACCGCTTCCCTGGCGAACTTCCAAAATTCCTACATCTGCCAGATGGTTATATACCGAAGTAATGGTCGAATAGTGAATATCGAGCCTGGCTGCAAGTGCGCGAATGCTTGGCAATTTATCCTCGTGACTCAATGAACCCGACGCTATTTGCAATGAAATCTGCTCAATAAGCTGATCTCGAATGGAGACAGCGCTTTCTTTGTTTATTTGGATTTTCATTTAGCAAGACCCATTTCGACTTTGTCTACAATATCATTCACAAGGAAAACCAGTAAATACATGGCGGGTTTGCCGTTTTTATCCTGCATTTCGTAAGCCATACAGTCGGGCTCTTTCAATTTGGGATTTTGCCCTGAGCGATCGTCGGGAGGTCCAAGCAACTCTTCTACTTCGGTATCTTTGAGACCTTTTAGTTTCAATGGCAGTATGGAGCACATTTGACTGCGCATCTTTTTGTCTTTCTTCCAAAACTTAGAATCAAATGACAAAGACGACGATGAACCCAGGAACTCACCGCGTTTGCGAAATTCTTCAAACAACATGCCCTGGCAACCACTAAGCAGAAAAATCTGCGCTAAGGCGCTTGCACAAAGAATAGATCTAGTTAAAAAAGCAACTTTCATGATTTCCACCATATTCAAGTTTATGCGCATCGAAAGTCTAGCGCAAATGCTATATAGAGATTGGTCTATTCGGTCGACAATTTATCAAAAATAGTGAGACAGACAATGAACATATTCTGGCGGACTTTAGTGTTGATGGTTCTTTTAGTGGCGATTGGAACGCTTGGGTATTTTTCCTACATCAATATGGCATCGATTAACCAATCTGGTCAGGTCGCCTTAACTGAGACCAATCAATCGGCTGAAACTCCAGAGGACACAGCCGAAGTGCCTGATAGCGAACCTCAAGACTTACAAGTGACATCGACCACAGAAGAAACTGGTCCCCCAGCACCTGGTCCGCTCGTATTTGAAACTTCGGGAGTTATGACCCTTCCATCTAACATCGCGCATCATGACTGGACCAAAGAATTACCGGTAGTGATAGTTGTGGACAAAACAAATACAGCCACTCTGGTCTTGCAAATGTTTGAAGGCAATTCGGTCTATGCAGTATTTAAAACAGACAACGCAATTGGCAAAGAAGAATCACCCACACCACCTGGACCATATTTGGTGGCAAGCAAAACTCTGCAACCAACCTGGACTCCTCCAAAAAATATTGAGAAGAAACAAAGAACAAGAAAACCCTTCGACCAGGACAAAGACAATCCACTTGGAGTTGCCGCTATTCGTCTAAATAAATGGAACATCGTTTTGCATGGCACAAATAGCCCTAACTCTATAGGCAAAGAATCGAGCCACGGCTGTATTCGTCATCGCAATGACGACATTCTGCGTATCTACGATTCTGTTTGGAAAGGCACGCCTGTAATTGTTGCCGAAAAATTGGAAGGAACCAAAGTATCTAAGGATATGTTCCTGCCAGTGAAAAATCACGGCGGTTAAATACATTTGCTGCAAATTTCTAACATAGAATTGGCAGTGTCTAATATGCACTTTCGCTGAGCGCTAAGCGCTCCGCGAAAATATAATTTGGGATGCTTTGTGTCTTTTCTTGCATCCCGCATCCCGCTTCCCGGGACGCATAAATGTCGAAAGACGTCCAGAGCCACGGGCAATCTCTAAATTTTAGGATGCCAATCAGAGCGAATTCAACACTAGCGAAAGTGTTTGTTCCCGACTACGTGGCGTCTTTGGTTTTCTAGAATGAGGGTATGAAAAATTTCGTTTCGACCTTCAAAAAATGGCACGCCTACCAGAAAGAACGCTTTCCGCTTCTTAAATACAGCCTGATTACAGCCGCCTTTGCAGGCTCGGGGCTTGCACTATCTTCAATGACCAGCACGCCGGGTGAACCTTTTCCCTTCAGAGTTTTCCCGGCTGCATTCTTAGTAAGTCTCTTTTTCTTCTTCCAACTGAGAGTTTCAGACGAATTAAAAGACTATGAAACAGACTGCCGTTATTATCCCCAAAGACCAGTCCCGCGTGGACTGATAAGCCGCCAGGAGCTTTTAGTTAATGGGCTAATTCTTGCGGCTGTGCAAATTTTGCTTTGTCTGCAAATTGGATTAGTGCATTTATTGCCGCTGTTTGCATGTTGGACTTATTTGCTATTCATGCACAATGAATTTTTTATTGGTGAATGGCTCAAGCAACATCCACTGATTTATACGTTTTTGCACATGCTTGTTTTATTGTGTCTTGACGTATTCATTACATCTTGTCACTGGCTTGATGCAGGTCTTGTACCATCGCCTACTTTGATTTCTTTCTATGCCACAAGCTTCTTCTTGGGACTAGTGCTTGAAATTGGCAGAAAAGTAAAAAGTCCTCAAGAAGATTTTAATGGAAGCAACACTTATACAAATATGCTTGGCGAAAGTGGTGCAATCTCGCTTTGGTACGCATCGATTGTATTTTGTTTTGGTTTCGCCGCACTCACTGCCATGCAGACAAGCGACATGCTAATGTTTATGTCTTTCATTTTTCCATCGCTTTCATTATGTTTTTTAAGCGGTGCATTCTTTCTATTTCACAAAAACGCAAACACTGCCAAACGCATAGAATCGGCTGCTGGACTGTTTGTGCTCTGCACTTATTTATCTTTGGGTCTTGTACCATTCATTGTGCAAAAACTAGGAAGCTAAAATCGATGTTTATTTTAAAAGATCAATCTCAAAATACTAGTGAAATTGGAAGCAAAGCCTGGAATTTGCTCAAGCTTCAAGAAGCTGGATTTCGAGTTCCACCAGGTCTTGCTTTAACTGCTCAATTTATAGATTCGCATAAAGCTGAGCTTGCCCGCCTTTTGGTTCAGTATTGCATCTCTATGCCGCGCGGCAATTTTGCAGTGCGCTCTTCTGGCGTACAGGAAGACTTAGCTCAAGCATCTTTTGCTGGGCAATACAAAACTTTGCTCGATGTCAAAATGACTGAAATTGAAAAAGCTGTTTTAGAAGTCACAAACAATAGTGATACCGCCCGCTTAAATTTATATCGCAAACATATAAATCAGACCAAGGACAAATCAGATTTAAAACCAAGCGTTTTGATTCAACCAATGCTCTACGCAGACGTCTCGGGCATTGCCTTTTCGGTGCATCCAAGCACAGGCGAGGTTGCCACTTTTATTTCATGCATTAAGGGTATTGGTGAAAAACTAGCAAGCGGCGAGCTTAGTGGACAAACTTATAAATACAAAAAAAGATTTGCAGAGCGAATTGACGAAAACAAAGAAGAAGCCTTTTTATCTATTAAGCAATTAATAGAGATAGACCGACTGACTCGTAAAGTCAGTAAATACTTTGGCTCACCACAAGATATTGAATGGGCGTATGTCGGACGCAAGCTTTATTTATTACAAGCAAGACCTATCACGACTGTAAACAAGCAAATATTCGACAATTCAAATATTGCCGAAAGTTATCCTGGCATCACTCTGCCTCTTACGTTTTCATTGGCTCGCAAGGCTTATGCAAACGTGTATTACACCTTTATGCAATTGCTAAAAGTAAGTCCACAAAAGATTGAGCGCAACCAGGAAATTTTTGGACAAATGCTTGCGTATATAAAAGGTCGAATTTATTACAACATGGTTAGCTGGTATCGACTTGTTTCACTCTTGCCTGGTTACAATGCGAACAAAACTTTCATGGAACAGATGATGGGCGTGCAAGAGCGCTCTTCAGCTAAAGCCAAAGTGAGCATCGCTTCAAATATTAAAGATAATCTGAACTTGATTCAATGCGCATTTGCTTTGATTTTTTATTACATCACTTTAGATAAATCGGTCCGTCAGTTCAAAAATAGACTTGAATCGACACTTGAGACAGGCAAAGTAAATCTCGATGATAAGAACATTTTCGAATGTGTAAGCCTTTATCTTTTAGTCGAGAATAAATTACTCAAGCATTGGGACGCGCCAATATTAAACGACTTTTTCACAATGGTGTCATTTGGTTTACTCAAAGGTTTTTGCAAAAACGACTCCTATAATCAGCTGCTTGCAGGTAGATATAAAAGCTCATCTAGTGAGCCGGTTGAGCTTTTAAACGAGATGGCATCAATGATAACAATGCAAGATTCTGAGCAGTTTAAACAAAAGTTTCAACAATATCTGGATAAATACGGCGACAGATGCGCCGGTGAGTTGAAGCTTGAAAATCCCACATTAAAAGACAATCCAGCCATACTTCTTGATGCGATAGTGGCTTTGAGTCGAAAGACTAAAACAAAATCGGTTTCGCCAAGAAAAGAATTAAAACAATATGAGTCGAATTGGGTCAAACGCATAATTTTAAAATTGTTGCTGGATAAAGCAGCCAGACACATAACATTGCGTGAATCTATGCGCATCGACAGAATGAGAGTATTTGCGCTTGTTCGAAGAATATTTCTTGCCATCGCCGAAAAATTAGTGGCACAAAACGTGCTTGAAGTTAAAACAGATATTTTCTATTTAGAAATTGACGAAGTCATTCAATATATAAATGGCACAAGCACTTTTCAAAATTTAAAAGCTCTGGTCGACCTTCGCAGGCAAGAGATAGACAGCTTTAGAGCAGTAAACCCACGTGTTCATATAGAAACAAGTACCTGCATTGCCTGGCACACAGACATATCAGAATCGCAAATAAGTCTTTGTCAATCTAATTTAACCGGAACCGGATGCTCACCAGGAGTGGTGCGCGGTCGAGTAAAAGTGATTCTTTCACCAGAGACAGAGTCAATGGACGGTTATGACATACTTGTAGCTCAACGCACAGACCCAGGCTGGATAACACATATCGCCCAGGCTAAAGCAGTTATCGTTGAGCATGGAAATATACTTTCTCACACTGCAGTAGTGTGCAGAGAATTACAAATTGCAAGTATCGTCTCTGTTTCTAATTTGTGCAAAATTTTGCGCACCGGAGAATATGTAGAAATCGACGGCAGCACAGGCAGAATTTCAATTTTAGATAAGTCAGAATTGGAGCGCGTAGCATGAAGAGCGAAGTTCAATCCAAAGGCAATTTTAGCCTAATAAAATATTCGCAGTGTTGGGAAGATACAAATCTTGTGTTAAACACACTTGATATAAAGCCTGGCGATATTTGTTTGAGCATCGCAGCTGCAGGTGATAACTCACTATCTTTGCTCACACGCTCACCCAAAAAAGTTATAGCCATTGATTTAAACCCATGTCAGTTAGCGCTTTTGCGATTAAAAGTGACAGCCCTCAAAGAACTTGAATATGACCAGTTTGTCACTTTATTTGGATATGACCAAAAGAAAGAATCTAGAATTGGACTTTATTCTAAAATAGAAAACAAACTAGACGCTCAAACTAGAGAGTTCTGGTCGCAAAATCTTTCGCTAATAAATAAAGGCATCGCAGATTGTGGACAACTCGAACATTATTTTCGCTTGTTTAGAAAAAGAGTTTTGCCCCTCATTCACAGCAGAGGCTTAACTAGAAAGCTTTTCACCAGACGCTCAAAACAAAAGCGAGCAGACTTCTTTGCCAATCGTTGGAACACAACGAGCTGGAAATTATTTAGCAAAATGTTCTTCT
This sequence comes from Candidatus Melainabacteria bacterium, assembly GCA_016699165.1. GTDB lineage: Bacteria > Cyanobacteriota > Vampirovibrionia > Obscuribacterales > Obscuribacteraceae > Aved-18. The sequence continues at coordinate 949,550 of CP064963.1, forward strand.
CGCGCTATACCCTTAAAAAATTTGGTCGTGATCAGTCCTTTTTTGATTATGCCAAAACATCTTTATCAAATCAGATTGCATCCAGATTAGTAGATGCTCTGGTCAATCAAAACCCGGCTAATAATCCCTATCTGCACTGGATCTTACTTGGCAGATACGACTTTGAAAATAACGTCGTTCCTTTCTGGCTGGAGCCTCAAAATTTTAAATGCATAAAGGCAAATATAGACAGGCTTGAAATCGAGCAAAACTCACTTGAATCTTATTTGAGTAATTACAACGATCAAGCAATTGATTGTTTTAACTTAAGCGATATCTTCGAATATATGAGTGAAGAAAATTTTTCAACCTGCTTAGAATTAATAGCAAGTAAAGCCAGTGACGGCGCCAGACTTGCTTACTTCAATATGCTTGTAGATCGCATGGCGCGCATAAATCAATTTGAAGAATGTTCAACAAAAAACTCAAATCAGACATTTTTCTATAGTCGCTTTATATCAGAGCGAATAAACAAAGGAAATGCAGCATGATCGCTCACTACTTTCAGCCTTTTATAATTCCTGGAATTTTGCTTTTAGGCGTGCTGTTTATTTTGATAAAAGTGCTTTCGCGTATTCCAATCACCTCAGATAGAACACAAGAATATGTGCGTAAGACTCTTCACATATCTATGGGATCCATTTGTCTTTCCTTCCCTTGGATTTTTCAAAGTGGACTTGTGGTAAGCCTTCTAGCCTTTTTATCTACAAGTATTCTTTGTGTAATTCGCTATTGCAAAGGCTTCTTCTTGAGCAAAATGAAATCGGTCATTTGCTCAAATTCAAGACTTTCTTATGGAGAATTTTATTTCCCAGCCGCTGTGGCTATCACATTTATACTGAGTGGTGGCGAACCTCTGCTTTACACAGTTCCAATAGCCATACTCACATTTGCTGATGCAAGCTCAGCGCTCTTTGGTATCAAATATGGCAGACATCCATTCAAATATTTGCCTTTCAAAAAATCGTATGAAGGGTCGCTTGCCTTCTTTCTCGTTTCTTTTATAGTAAGCGTAATTGGGCTTGCTGCCTTTAGTGACATTGACACTAGATTCATTTTAATGGTATCGGCAATGGTTGCTGTGTTTACCACCCTCATAGAGGCACTCTGTCCTGTAGGGCTGGATAACTTAATGGTGCCACTTGGAGCTTTGTTCATACTCAAAACACATCTGCCCATGAGTCAGGAAGACCTTGTCTTTCGACTATGCGCCATGATGGCACTACCTTTTCTACTTTTATTGGATCAACGCAATTTGAGCCTGCGTGGAGAAAGAATAAAATGAGCGAGAAAGAAACCATTAATCTGGGCGATGCAGGACATGCCAGCCTCTGGTATCCAGGCGAAAATACAGGCTATTTGGGTAATTTTTATGCGCAAAGCCAGGAAATCGCAAATGAACTATTGACAATCGCACAAGATCGCTTCACCGTAAATGGTGTCAGAACAATTTACGGTCCGATAAATGGAAGCACCTGGAACCAATACCGTTTTGTGACGTCTGGTTTCACTAACAAACCATTCCTGTTTGAGCCATTCAATCCGGAATCTTATCCCAAATATTTTCGTGAGTTCGGCTTTGAAACTGCCGCCTCCTATGAAAGTTCGATTTTGAAAACGCAAGAAAAATACAATCACAGCCCGATTAATTTGGCACCAAATATAGAGCTTTGTGCTTTCAATCAAGAAAAAGCTCTGGGCGAGCTTGAAAGCATGTATGAGGTGGCAATAAGTTCGTTTGCCGACAATCTTTTATATTCGCATATTAGCAAGCATGAATTTATCGACAAATATAAGCCACTCTTAGCTAGTCTAGATCCGCGTCTTGTAATTTTAGCCAAAGAAGGAAAAGGCAAACTGGCTCAAACAGTCGGTTTCATATTTGCCATTCCCTATGATTTTTCACGCACTTGTCGCACTGTGGTTTTAAAAACATTGTGCCGTTTAAAAGGCGAACAATACAAAGGACTTGGTCTGGCTCTTACGAGCGCCTGCCACCAGAGTGCTCATAATGTTGGCTACACAAGAGCTGTGCATGCGCTATACAAAACAAACGGCGTCTCACAAGTCCTTTCCAAAAGCCAGCAATCAAAAGTTTTGCGCAAATACAGTCTTTTCAAAAAAAGCATTTAGATAAGTCAGAAATTTAGAAAAATAGGTAAATCACATGGAATGCGTCACTAATAATATAGTCAGTTTATTCGACGAACAATCGCTCAAAACGCCAGAGCAGACGGCAATGATCGAATACAAACTGGGGCGCGCTCGTGCCATCACATATAAAGACATTCGTAAGAAAGTTTTGGACCAGTCAAAATTACTTAAAAGACGCGGTGTGGGCAAAGGCGATATGGTGCTCATCATGCAATCTATGTCGAGCGAGCTTTATATCAATCTGCTTGCCGTTCTTCGTGTGGGTGGCGTTTGCTTGTTTGCAGATCCATCTATTAGCAAATCTGTTTTCTTTTCCATGATAAAAATGCTACGTCCCAAAATGGTCCTCTCGCGCTTCATGCCCGAAATTTATTTCAAGTCATTCAAAGGCAGCGTCGACATCGTTCCAGTAAAGCTAAAAGACGCAGCCCTCCTTACTTTCACAAGTGGCACCACAGGTCAGCCCAAAGTGATTAAGCGCACACACGGATTTTTGCACGAACAATTATCTGTTTTAAAAGAAACTCTAAATGTCGAATCTGGTGAGCGCGAAATAACGACTCTGCCAATGTTCGTTTTGCTCAATTTAGCTTGCGGTGTCACCACTATATTGCCAAACGGCAGCCTGAGCCAACCAGGCCAAACTAAATATCAATGGGCTAATTAAAGCTATTATCGAGCAAAGAGCAACAAGAATTTTGTGCTCGCCGCCAATACTAGAAAATTTGCTTCAATTCAACAAAGATAATCCTGTTGTACTTAACACCATAAAATACTTACACACCGGCGGCGGTGCTGTTTCACTGCGCAATTTAAAAGATCTGCCCGAGCTATTGCCTAATGCCAAAATTAAAGTTGTCTACGGATCAAGCGAAGCTGAGCCAATCTCGGTACTAGATTTAGACGAAGTTAGCCTGATTGATTTAAACAAATCTGGTCATGGCGCAGGCGTCTTAGTGGGCACGCCAGTAAATGGAATTACTTTGTCCATAGACCCTGTAGACAATCCAATTGCCACCAACAACATGGGCGAAATTATAGTCTCAGGCAAACACGTATTAGGTGGTACATGCAGAACAGGTGATATAGGTTATATCGACGAATACGGTCGCATCTGGCTTGTAGGCAGAAAGTCAAAAACCATTTGTGATACCACGACATCTTTGTCACTTGAGACTGCATGCGCTTACATAGAAGGTGTGGCTCGTGCTGCATGCTTTAAAGTAGGAGACAAATCATATCTCTATGTCAAACTGATGCCAGGCGTAAAAGAAGTCCCAGACTCAGTTTATGCTTTTGCTCAAATGCACAACATAGATGAGCTTCGAGTGCGCAGCAACATACCACTGGACAGAAGACACAACTCAAAAGTTTTGTATAAAGCGCTTATTCCGAGCGATTGGCGTCGTACTGGGTAACCAGACTTTCGCTTTCAGACTGTTCGAACGCTTCCATTTGCGAAACGGGAATGCTCATGTGCGACAACTTGCTTGAATGACCAAGCGTGACCATGCGATCCATGACCATGAATATATCTTCGATATGTCTTGCCAATGCGCGTCCCTGAGGGATGATACTGGCGACTGGTGAATTGATGTAATACTCGGAAGCAATGGCGCTTGCAGCAGCTGCATTACCCTCGGCTTTGCTCCATGCGCTTTGAAAACGCATAGTAAATGGCGCACCCGGATAAGACATGAGGGTCAGCTTGCGATTGAAGCCTTGCTTGTTGATTTCTATTTCTGCCAAAAGCTTATCAAAAGTCTCAGGACCACTAGGCATTTGCCCCTGCATCTTGCTCACTGCAGTGCCTAGCTCTTGAGCCAAAAGCTCTACCAGACTGGCGAAAGCCGCGACTCCTTGTAAGTCTACAGTTTTTCCCTGAGCTTGATTAGTAGAAGAATTCATAAGCTTGAGCCACCTCTTTGCTTCTCAATTAGCGACAGGCTCGTACAATTACTAGCTGTCTAAGATAAGATTCTACAATGAAATTGGACCGCCAAAGGTAAGAATGTGGATCAAAACGTGAAAACATCCACCACGCGCGAATGGCTTGAAATGATCAAATTCGAGCACACAGTCTTCGCGTTGCCATTTGCTATGTCCGGCATGATTCTTGGATATACAGGCGGCATAGCTCCTGGACCTGGGACCATTTTTTATACAGTGCTCGCTTTCGTTGGCGCCCGCTCGGCGGCGATGACGCTCAATAGATTAATCGATGCAAAAATTGACGGACTCAACCCAAGAACTAGCATCAGAGCCATTCCCAAAGGGCTAATTTCAAAACGAAGCGCTCTTATATTTTCCATTCTTTCATTTGCTTTAATGCTTGCAGCAGCGACTCAACTTCCACCACTATGTCTTGCACTGTCTCCCATAGCCGTTTTCTGGCTCAGCTTTTATTCATTCACTAAAAGATTCACCTGGCTCTGTCACATCGTTCTTGGCATTGCCTTAGGCGGCGCAAGCCTTGGAGGCTGGATTGCAGCAGGCGGAAGTCTTGGCGAACCTGCACCTTGGATTTTGTCTCTTGCAGTAACTACCTGGGTCGCAGGCTTTGATTTGATCTATGCCTGTCAGGATGTCGATTTTGATAGAGAGCAAAAACTCAATTCGATGCCCGCGCGCTTTGGTATTGCCAAAGCACTTTTGATATCACGTTTTTTGCATGTAATTACTGCTAGCAGTTTGATTGCACTCGGCACAATTATGCAATTGCACCCGCCTTACTTTGTTGGCGTAGCGATCGTTTGTGCGATGCTCGCTTACGAACACAGTCTAGTTAAGCCAAACGATCTATCAAAAGTAAACGCAGCATTCTTCACCGTCAATGGTGTCATAAGTATTTTATGTTTTTGCTGTATTTTGGCTGCGAAGATTTTTTAGAACGAAAAATACGACAAGCTTCCATCAACCGCTGCAAGCAATAAACCCTGGCGTGTGAAGACTGGTGTCGATTCTAATCCGCGCTCGAAATTGCGTTGCCATAATAATTCGCCAGTTTTCACATCGAAGCCTTGCAACCAGCCTTCTTTAGATGCTGCAACAACTGTTTGACCAATGACAGACAAATCGGCTTGGACTCTGCCTTTGAGCGGTGCTTTCCAACGCAGTGTGCCATCATATTTTTCGCAGCAATAAAGCCAGCGGTCATAACTCGAAAATACAACTGACGTAAAAATAATCTGAGCGCTCGAAATAATTTCTTTCCCGGTTTGATACTCCCAAAGTATTTGACCTGTTTCAATAGACAAGGCATAGAACATTCCTGACTGTGAGCCAAGATAGATACTGTCTATAGAAGTGGCTGGAGTAGTAACAAGAGTTCCGTCAAGTGTAGTCGACCAAACTTTGTGTCCTGTTTTTGTATCAACACAAATCACTTTTCCGCCGCGAGTCGAGACAAAAATCAAATCGCCACTCAATGCAAGATTGCCTACCACAACACCTTTGGTACTATATGTCCAAATGGTCGATCCATCAGGTCTATTGAGACAATGAATGTCGCCTGTTCTATTTGCGATAAGTACCTTTTTAGCCATAATAACTGGATTGCCGACCACGCCTTCTTGAAATTTACGTTGCCAGCGCAATTTCTTCTTGCGTATATCAAGCAGCTGAACATGCCCATCGACAGTAGCTAAAACAATTTCTGTATCTTTCAAAACAGGACTTGCCATATAACAAGAACCAGAATCATGTTTCCAGTTTAGTTTGCCGCCCTCTAACTCAAACCTGTAAGCGCTGCCATCCGTCGAAGTTAAATAAACAGTTTGGTCCTCTGCATTTACGACCGGGCGCGAATGCCATCCAATAGGTCCTGCAGTCTGATGTTTCCAGATTTCTTGAAGCAGTGGCAACAAGCCTTGACTGATGCGAATTGCACTTCCGCTCACTCTTGTGTTTATATTCACTTCCATCGAAGGTCTGCGCACAGGACCAATTTCTTGTGGCAGTTTTATCGACTCGCGAAGCGGGTCTCTAAGCGGCTCTTTGCTTTTGCTCTTATCAGGATTCTTATCCGAATCTTTCTCAGCTGTCTTATCTTTGCTCTCAGTCTTGTTTTCAACATTGGACTTTGGCGGCTCAAAATTAGCTGGTTTATCTTCGCTCTTTCTTTGGGGCTCAACTTTAAGTCCCATGCGCAAGATGCGCTGCTGAAAAGCGATATCATCAATAATACTTATAACGTCGAGCAGTGTTTGATACCTGTCCCCAGGCATTTTTTCCATCATTTTCATGACCATCTTGTCCACCACAAGTGGTATCTGTGCATTCTGCTGCCTGACAGATGGAATAGGATGGCTAGTGTGTTTCATCGCCATCTCAACCATACCGTTTGCACGATAAGGCAAGTTGCCAGTCAAGATTTCAAAAAACAAAACACCCATACTATAAATATCTGAGCGCAAATCTTGCTGTTCGCCCTTACAAAGCTCAGGCGACATATAAGCTGGCGTGCCCATCCCTTTTATAGTGGGGTTTACGTAAATGCGATTTGCCATTAATCGAGCAAGACCAAAGTCACCGATTTTGAGATCGCCTTCTGTAGTTATAAAAATGTTGTCCGCTTTAATATCCTGGTGCACCACTTCTTTTTTGTGCGCATAAAAAAGACCGTTGGCAAGTTGTTTCATCCAGTTAAGAGCCTGTTCTAAAGGCACTTTCGACTGTTGAATATAATTTGCCAAATTGCCGCCGGGCAAATATTCCATGGCAAGATAGTGATAGCGCTCGCGTCCTTTTTCTTCCTCACCGATATCAAATATGGTGACAATATTTGGATGCTCAAGATGTGCGACCAAACGCGCCTCTTCTTTGAACACATCTAAATTTTTAGGATCTGCCATAAGCTCGGGACGCAAAATCTTGATGGCTACGTCGCGCTGCAAAAATTCGTCGCGACACTGATACACGACACCCATTCCGCCCACGCCAAGCTCTTTGACCACGGTATAGTGACCATTTCCTAATTTATCGTTGCGGACTAGAATTACTGCCATAATTTGGTAAGTTAGAGGGTAAGTTGAGAAGCCTCTATTGTGGTATTGCCACAGACCAGACCGCCAGTTTTACTCGATTAACCATTTTTAATCCAACTCTAAATTATAGTTTGTCAAGAAAGAATCGCCCACTCAGTCGTAAAATAGACCAAATTACGACTCGTCGTCACATACCCATCGACAAGGGACCAGCAAGTGAGCTCAAACCAGGATAACCCGATGCCGACCTCCATTCAAGATTCCACATTCCAGGGGCATTCTTTAGATTTTAGCGTTCTCAAAGCAGAGAAGAAAGAAACCGATCTCTTCTCCGACCCGGACGCCATAAGTCAAGCATATTCGGTCTTGAGCGAAGAAGCCGCCTCTATAGTCTCGATGCGCGACCGTCTGAGCGAAGAATTCTGCAAAGCAGTCGAACTCATTATTGAATGCCCCGGCAAAGTGGTCGTCACTGGCATGGGCAAGTCCGGGCACATCGGCAACAAAATAGCCGCAACCCTCGCCTCCACCGGCACCCCAGCATTTTTCGTCCACCCAGCCGAGCTTCGTCACGGCGACTTTGGCATGATCGAAGAAAAAGACATCGTCATCGCCTTGTCTGCCTCGGGCGAAACCCAGGAAATCAAACTGGTACTTGAACCGATTAAAAGATTGGGGCTCAAACTAATCGCCATGACTGGCAACCTGTCGTCGACTTTGGCTAAATTTGCCGACTGCGTTCTAGACGTAGGCGTCGAGCGCGAAGCATGCCCACTTAATTTGGCGCCGACATCCTCGACCACAGCCTCGCTTGCAATGGGAGACGCACTTGCTGTCGTACTCATGACCAAGAAAGATTTTCTCAGCGAAGACTTCGCTCACAGCCACCCAGGCGGCAATCTGGGCAAAATGCTCGTGACAGTGTCAGATGTCTGGCGCTCAGGAGTTCAGGTCCCGACCGTTGGCTTAAGCGCCAATGTCGAGCAAATCTTGCTTGAAATCGAAAAGAAAAAGCTTGGCTTCACTGCGGTTTGCAACGATGAAGGTCAGCTCATGGGCATGATCACAGACGGCGACTTAAGGCGTGCAATTAAAAAATTCGCTGCCGACGTCTTTTCTAAAAACGCTCAAGAGCTAATGTCGCGCAATCCCAAAACAATTGATTCGGGCTGCCTGGCAGTTGCCGCGCTCAAGCTGATGGAAAAGCACAGCATCGCTGACCTCATGGTGCTCGATGACAAACAGCGACCTGTTGGCGTCATCGACTTAAAAGACTTGCTTAAAGCAGGGATTATCTAGATTAAATTGTGGCGGTAATTGGGAATCTCCCCAGTTCAAGTTCGCTTCTATTTATGTATTTTTGTATTTGGCGCGGCTCAGGGTCGCAACGCCAAATCGGAAATATACAGGCAGAATGCAGAGCTTCGACATACCGCAAGACTACAATCAAAATCCAGTTCCTAACACGAGACTGGAGCAGCCGCCTGCCGACTACACAAATACAGTCAACAGCACAGACCTTCTGCGTCAAGAATTCTTCCAGCAAAACGTGGCTAGTTTAAGCCCAGAGCGAAATATACGCAATCCAAATCTGCCGATTCGCATGGACATGCAGGCGACCTTCACTGGTCCGCGTCAGTTCAATCCGTTCGAATATGTCCCATCGCACAATTACAGACCGCGTGAGCCACAATTCAATAATCAATGGTCGATGTATCCGCAACAATTTAGACCACAGCAATTTAGACCACAACCATTCAATCAAGCCTATGCAGACCAGCAAGAACCGCTAGATGACTATCTGCCTGAAAATCCGCAGAACAATTTCATTCCGCGTAACGATGCAAATGACAGGCCGCCCACGCAACGCACCAATAGTCCTGAGCGACTGGTGAAACTAAAACTAGATAATTCCACTGGTGTGCACCGCACAGCCGACGCCGTGGTTTATCTGCCACCAGGTTTCAACCCCGATCAAAAGTACGACGTTGTCGTATTTAATCACGGATTTAGATCATCAGCCGAAAGTAGCGTGCGCGAATTCGATTTGATAAACCAGATGAAGAAAGGGCATCCACAGACAGTCTTGATTGTTCCGGAATGGCAAGTCCAAGCCGGAGCAAGCAATCACGTGCAAGGAAAATTTGCCCAACAGGGCTTCTTCACAAATATGCTCAAAGAGATAGTTCAAAAAACGCCTGAACTTGCACAAGCCGGACTGAATGGAATTGAGCGCATGCACCTCTTCTCGCACTCAGCTGGCTACACACCGACAGGCTCGATACTAAATAAAAATCCGGAAATAGCAGCCAAAGTCCAAAGCGTGACAATGCTCGATTCATTATATGCAGACACCGTGATGCCGTGGATCCAAGCTAATCAACAGGCCTTTGCCAATGGCGAAAAACAATTCAGAAATATTTTCGGCTCAGAAACACAAGCCAATTCTCGCTATCAACAAGAGCGACTGAGGCAGATGATGGCGCGCCTGGGCAGACCCGATGCGGTTAGAGCGATGGACGGTAAAAATCAATTTCGTGACGCTAATGCCAGTATCATTTTCAAACGCACTAACACGTCACATGGTTTAATACCTAATAATTACATATCAAACAGCATGGAACATTCCGATGAAGTTTAAGCTCACCAAGCAGATTCTGCTGTGGACTTTGTGCGGCATCTTGACTGCATATTTGTGTCTAGTTACTTTTGCTCATCCAAGCCTTGGACTGGTGGCAGCACTAAGCCTGGAACTGGGATTTTTCCTGTTCATGCTAATTTTCAGAAAAATAAATGCAAAACGCAAAAGCGAGCAGAAGAAAAAACTTGTTATAAATGTATTGATTGAAACAACAAAACCCATTTCGATTTTGCGAAAGATATTCGATAGTGGCACCATTGCGGTACTGGCTCTAGCTGTCATTCTTTTTAGTCTAGATTTAAGTGCCTTATGTGCAGCGATTAGTGGAAACTTCAAGTATGCAAAAGCTGCTTATATAATTTCGCCTTTTCCTTTAATAAGTGAATGTCATCCCGCCTTTAGTTTGGAAATTTATTCTGGTGCACGGATTGAATCGGGTAAGTTCGAAGAAGCGCACAAATACACAGACTTCTTGCTCGATTTGCGCAAAAGCATTTATGGCGAAAATAATTGGCGATATGGTGGCATGTTGGGAAACCTTGCCGGTTTATATTATAAAGAAGGGAATTTCGAAAAAGCGATTAAGACCTACCAACAATCTATAAAAGTGTGCACTGCCGCTGAAGGCAACAAACATTTAGGATCGGCTTATACTAGGCTTGCGAATTCGTATCGTGCAATTGGACAGTTCGATAAAGCCAAAATCTGTTACGAAAAAGCTCTTGCCATGCGCATCGACGAATACGGAGCAAACAGTTTACGTGTAGCAGAGACCAAATTCGAACTGGCAAGTCTACTCAGCGTCACTAATCAGAATAAGTTGGCAGAAACTTACAGATTTGATGCTCAAAAGATTGTAAAATCGCAGAAGAAAAATAAATCAAACGATTTGGTTGGTCTAATTTCTTTGATAGCATTTTCTTTTGCAGTGTCTTATTTTCTCTTTGGCAAACGTGGCTTCCTGACCGGACTTGCAATCAAGAAAATCGAGCGAAAAATCAATCAAGGCGCTGACTCCAATCCTGAGGATCTGGCACTCTTAAGCAAACTGAAAGCCTGAATAGTTAATGGTCTGAGAGACTTTTTCGATCAGTACCTGAAAATGTAAATTTGACAAATGTACAGTCTCCCTCAATTGAATTGAAGGAGACTGATGATGCTCGTGAATTATCGAAAGAAGTAAAGCTAGGAACTACTTGGTTTGACCAGTAGCTACAGGCGCAGTTTCCGTGCCTGAGGCTTGCTTATCTTTTTCCGCTTCGTTCTTAGTTAGTACTTCCTTCTTTGCCTCCGGCTGCGGCACTGCAATTGGTGTCGTTGTTTTGCTCTCCTCAGCGCTTGTGGACACTGAAAACCCGAACGTCATGACTGCGGCTGCAATAGCAAGAAACGCTAATTTCATTGATTAGTCTCCTATCTTTTTAAACGGTGACGAAAAGAACGGTATCAAAATATTTGAGACAGTGTGTGCAATTTCTGTGCACTCCAGATAAGTAAAAGAACCTGTCTATATACAAATATCTATTCAAGTCACATTTACGAAATGCTTACAAAAGAGTTTCAGTCCACAAATTTTCTAAACAAACCTTTAAAAAACTAATGCAACGTCGCATTGAGTAAAGAAGAAATGTCCCAGAGCCTTCCAAGCCCTATGCATGCCTCTACTGAAGAACATACACGGGTCTCGTCTCAAAATTTCTAAGCATCAAAACGTTAGTTCATCTTGGTGAAATCAGTTTTGGAATCTACTTGCTCCACATGGTATTTTTTCAGTATCTACATTACAAGTTTCCTAATTGGACATCACCAGCCGCTTCTGCACTAATTCTTGCAATGCTCATTGTCAGTGCTCATCTGATGCACACATTCTTGGAAAAACCTCTTCGGAATTTGACACTAAAAATGCGTTAAAATTTACTGCCGTAGCCAATTATGATGTAAAGAATGAGACGACTAACCAAAATAACCTGTTGTGCACTATTTTCAAGTATCATTTTCAATCTCACAGGTGATATGCATCGAGCTATCGCTAATGAGACATTCCAACCGAATAAAGCAGCTGTTTCTGCCACAAAAGAAAAATCGAGTGAGCCATGGTGGAAGCATGCAGTATTTTACGAAATTTACCCACGCAGCTTTGCAGACGCAAAAAACACAGGCACAGGAAACCTGGCAGGCATCACGTCCAAGCTAGATTATTTACAGGAACTAGGGGTTGACGCCATCTGGATAACGCCTTGCTTTCCCTCTCCACAAGTAGATTTTGGATATGACATTTCAAACTACTGCGATATCGCGCCTGAATATGGGACCCTCGATGATTTTGACAAATTGGTGGCAGAAGCCAAAAAGAGAAATATCAAAGTTCTGATGGACTTTGTGATGAATCACACATCGGACAAACATCCGTGGTTTGTTGAATCTTCCTCTTCAAAAGACAATCCCAAACGCGACTGGTATATTTGGCGCGACGCAAAGAACGGCACTGTGCCAAACAATTGGCAGTCAATCTTTGGACACTCGGCATGGAAATTGGATCCTAAAACGAACCAGTATTACTATCACATTTTTTATACTGAACAGCCTGATTTGAATTGGCGCAATCCAGAAGTGCGCAAAGCTATGTACGACGCAGCTCGATTCTGGCTTAATCGAGGAGTAGCAGGATTTAGGATGGATGCGGTTGGAGTTTTATTTGAAGATCCTTCGCTCAAAGATAATCCGCTTGTAGAAGGCGGCAAACCGAATGCGTATGGCGACCCTGCCATGCAAAATAGATACAACGATAATTTGCCAGAAATCCACGAGGTCTTTCGCGAGCTTCGTGCTGTACTTGACTCTTATCCAAATAATCCAGTGCTCATTGGCGAGACGACAGTCAAAAGCGAAGCAGAAATCAAATCTTTATACGGGAACAAACACGACGAAATTCAGTTGCCGATGAATTTCTTCTTTGCGTATTTAAATAAATTATCCGCACCGGATTTTCGAAAGCGCATTACAGAAGCTGAGAACATGTCAGCATCTGACTGGCCTCTCTATTTCTTTAGCAATCACGACGAGCGAAGACACTACGATAGATACGGCGACGGAAAACACAACGATCAAATAGCAAAGCTTACTGCGGCTCTACTTCTGACTTTGCGCGGGTCACCAATTCTTTACTATGGCGAAGAGCTAGGGATGAAGAATAACGACCCTAAAACAATTGAAGACGTCAAAGACCCGATTGGCAAGTTGGGTTGGCCCAACTTTAAAGGACGCGACGGCGAACGCACTCCTATGCAATGGAGCGCTGGCAAAAATGCAGGGTTCAGTGAAGTTGAGCCATGGCTGCCCGTTGCGTCTTCTTACACGACCTACAATGTCGAGACTGAAAGTAAAGATCCAGAATCGATTTTGAATTTCTATAAAACGTTGATCAATTTGCGACGTCAGAAGGAGGCTTTAACTCAAGGGAAACTTAAACTAGTAGCTTGTGAAGATCCGCATGTTCTGTCGTATGTGCGCAATACAGAAGAACAAAGAATTCTTGTTTGTCTGAACATGTCCGATCAAAATCAAGAGTTGGATCTCAAAGAAGTTTCATCTGGATCTGCTTTGCGAACACTGTTTACCACTATGAAAGATTCGCCTTCGAATAGTCAGACTTCTAGTTTGAGCCTGGCACCATATGCAATTTATGTAGGAGAGTTGAAATAACACAATGAACAAAATTCGACAATTACGGATAGTAGGAATTGCAGAAGGAGTTTAAATATGGTACCGCCATCACTGCAGCTACCAAAAGCCTAACTGCAAATTGCAATACCTGGTATCATGGCGGGTCAATCCGTCTGATACCGGCGTAGGCAAATGTACAGGAGGAATTCTTAGATGTATCTGCGTGCGATGTGTTTAACACTGTCGACCTGGTTGTTTGCTACTGTCACTGCAACTCAATCAGCTCGCGCTGAAGATTCATCTAGTGCGACCAGCTCAGTTGTTCGTTCAAGTGAATCCCTTCGTATTACAGATGTGGCAGGTGAATTCATTTCCTTTTGGGATAAGACAAAAAATTTGCCTGATCAAGAACGAGTTAAGCTCTTCATGATCGAGATTGCCAGCAAGGCTCCGGATTTATACGAAAATACGCTTTTTTCATACTGCAGAAATGTCTTGCATGCTGATCTCAATAAGCGTATCGCTGAACAACTAACCGCTTTTCCAATGATAAGAAATCGGTATGAGCAAGTATATGCAGAACTTTCAAAATCGATGACACATTATTTGAACAGGTTTAAAGGACATTTCTCGGATTTCCGTTCTGATGATGTGGATGTCTACATTGCCCACAGCCTTGGGGGGGGCGAATGGAGCTGCCAATTTAGTCCACAATCGGACGTTGTTTTATCTCGGGGTTGATATGATCGCTATTCACAACGATTATTCAAACCAAGAACCTTTTTTTGACCATGAGTTCTTCCACGTTTACCATGTTCAGAAGTATAAACTGAACAATCATTTTTACAGTCAGCTTTGGATGGAGGGACTGGCTACTTATGTGGCTAAAGATCTTAATCCCGAAGCAACCAACGCGGAACTCATGATGAATGATGATTTGATTGCGAGAACAAACAAGGTTCTCCCTCAGTTAATTCCGGAAGTAGCCAACAATCTTGAAACCCTCGACACAGATGGCAAACTCCGATTCGAGTACTTCAACATCGAATCAAAAGACAATAAGATTCCTCCCAGAGCTGGCTATTACATTGGCTATTTGATTCTGCAGCAGATTGCGAAAAACACAACAATAGCGGAAATGACTGAGTGGCAGGAAGAAAAAATCGTGCCAGCAATGCGGAATGCACTGAAAACACTTGCTCGAACGAACCAGATAGATCTCCTTCCTTCACCAATCTTTCAGCTAAAATGAATTGCCTCAGCGTCAAAGACGGCTCCATCTCCTATGATTTCTACGACTCAAATGAAAGAAATACTCTCCCAATTTGGAGAATTGCGACAGCAGACAATAGCAGATAGAGGATTTTTATTTAGAGGTTGGCCCCGTCGCTCTAACAATTGATTCAATCGGCAATCCTTTTAATATTCCTAGCCTGTCTAGACTTTGGAAATATCAAGCTGGTTACAGGTGGAATGGGATAACTGGAGCGATGATTGGGTCGTGGTGGCAGACGAAGGCGCGGATCCTAGAATTCAAAGCAACTCAAATTTTGGCAACGCTGGGTTGGATTTAAAATCTATAGTTATTTGCCCATTTCAATATATTTACCGCACAGCAAATATAATGATTATAGCGAATATTCTTGACAAAGACCCTTATTCGCTGTACAGTAAATATTAAGGCTATGGCAAATATTTTGGACTATCAACTATCCGAGCAGCAGCTCATTCAACAATTCCTAAATGCCCTAGATGAGCTACCGGACGTTCACGCCAAATCACTATCAGAGCACAACCTAGGTAATGCACAGCTTGATGCTCAGATTGACGTTAAAGCTGCTGGTAAGTCCTTTGTATTGTTGGTGGAAGCAAAGAAAAAAGCTGCCTATCCGCGAGATGTACAACAAGCGATCTGGCAGCTTCGAAAAGCTAGCCAGGATCTGAATCCTAATAGTAAAGGAACAATACTGATTCTGGTATCTGAGTACTTTTCCCCCGGAGCCAAAAAGTTATTGCAAGCCGAAAAAGTTGGATACTATGACAGCGGCGGTAGCCTATACTTGCCGGCCCCTGGCGCGTATATCTATATAGAAAAACCGCCGGCCAAAGTCTTTGAACGGTCCGTTCGATCTTTGTTCTCGGGGCGTCGAGCACATGTGCTCCATGCGTTACTTATCCATCATCAGAAGTGGTTTGGTGTGCACGAACTGGCAGAACTTGCCATGGTATCACCAGCGACGGCATCTGAAGTTCTTTCCGAACTGGAGCGCATGGACTGGATGATTTCCAAGGGTAAAGGACCTCGGAAAGAGCGCAAGTTGACTGAACCTAAAGCTTTGCTGGATGCATGGGTCAAACAAGCAAAGGTAAATCCGCCAGAAAGCATGAGTCGGTATTATGTGCCTAACTCAAAAAACGACGCACTGCTAATCCGCATAGGCGAGGAATTCAGTAACTTGGATTACGCGGTCACCAGTGAAGCTGCCGCTCAGCTCTATACGCCGTTTCTAACCAACATTTCACAAGTGCGTGTAAAGTTGATCAATTCTCCACAATCACAAGCGGCTATCTCCGCTCTGGGAGCACGTCCGGTAACTGAAGGCTCTAATCTGTCCATCATTTATGTTGAGTCACAGGACGACCTCTTGTTTCGAAATCAACTCAATAACATCTGGTTGGTTAGTCCTGTGCAAGCATACCTGGACCTCCACCGCGGAGAAGGGCGGTCCACTGAAATGGCTGAGCATTTGCGTAAAGAGAAGCTTGGTTTCTAATGCCAAAACCCGACTCACTCCAGGGATATGACGGACAGCTAACGCTTGACTGTGAGCGTCTGCTAGTGACTCTTTTACGAGGACTTGGTCCATGGAAAGAATCTGTGTTTCTAATTGGTGGATTGACACCAAGATACCTGGTTCAATCCAAACCGCCTGATGTACCAGCACATGCAGGCACACAAGACGTCGATATCGTAATTGACTTGAAGATACTGGCAGATACTGAGGCATATCACTCCTTAGAGGAGAATTTCAAGAAAATGGGTTTCGAGCGCGCTGAAAATGACGCTGGCAAGAAGCTTTCCTGGCGCTGGAAAACTAAAACTGAAAAGGGTGTCACGGTGATTCTGGAGCTGATCGCCGAGTCAGCGGAGTTAGGTGGTGGCAAGGTCCAACCATTGCCGACCGAAAAGGCAATATCAGCTTTGAATGTTCCATATTCTTCGATGGTTTTTGATTTGCATGAGGTTAAGGAAATTCAAGCCGAACTTCTTGGCGAAAACGGCGTTGCGACTGAAATAATCAAATTTGCAAATTTAGTCAGCTTTACCTGTCTGAAATCGTTTGCTTTTGATCAACGTAATGAACGCAAAGATGCGCATGATCTGATCTATTGCCTTGAGAATATATCTGGTGGTATTGAATCTGGTGTCGAGCAATTCCGCAAAGCTTTAAATGGTCCCCACCGCAAAACGATCGCGTTAGCTCTGGAGATACTGCGCAAACGATTTGCAGACGAGGAGAAAATTGAAGGTTATAAAAAGGACGGACCAGTGTCTGTCGCCAAGTTCGAACTTGGCGACAATAACGACGCCGAGTTAAAAGAAGCCAGACTTTTACGGCAACGACAAGTTGCAGATGTAATTGAACAGGTATTGCAGAAGCTCAAATAACAGAATATGTAGGAGAGTTGAAATAACACAATGAACAAAATTCGACAATTACGGATAGTAGGAATTGCAGAAGGAATTTCTTTTCTTGTATTGCTTTTCATCGCAATGCCACTCAAGTATGCGGCAGGTTTTCCTCTGGCTGTGACTATAGTGGGAAGCATTCACGGCTTTCTCTTTATCGCCTACATCATTGCGATGGTTCGTGCTTTGCTCGAACACAAATGGGGCATTAAAAAGATTTCTGGAGTATTTGTCGCAGCACTTATTCCGTTTGGCACTTTTATTTTGGATCGCAAGCTGCGCCAAGAAGAGAAGATTTAAACTAGTCTGTGCTCGTCAAGAAGCTGATAGCGAGCCACGGCGTCTTCGATCACTGGCGTTGATGTTGGTGTCATGAACGGAAAGATGTTATCGCTGCGATCGTTGTTGGCTGTCGAGGTTTCCATCATAATCGTATCAGGTTCGTCTTCGGCCACCGAAATTAGGTGCGAGAGATTGCCCGGCAAAGTTATAGTCTCACCTGGATTAACCATCAACGATCCACCAGCGGGCAGTTGATGCCAGATTCCGTCGACTGCAACATTCACATCTTGGTTAGAAAGAGTGGTGTCATTCTCTGCCCAAGCCAACTCAAATCGAACTGGAGCGCCGGCTATAACAGACACTTCTTTGCGCGCCTTCTGGCGGTGGAAGTGGTGCGGTTCGGTCTGACCTGCCTGCACAAAAAGATATTTGCGCGAGAAGCTGGTCACCGGATATTCATATTCACCCAGTTGTGCGACCTTAGTCAAAGGCTCGCCGGTTTCATCAACAAGCGAGGAACAAAGAGCAAGGATGACTAAACCGCAATGCTCGAAGTCTCCCATGCCGAAATCGACAACCTTCCAACCCAGCTTCTGATGGCGGATACCGTCGGCATTTTTTTCAAATTGCTGAGGGTGCCAATCGGCCCAGGCGGGGAGTGCAACACCAAGATTTTTGGCGTTAGAAATTGCCCGTGCTATTGCCGTATCGATCTCTGAACGTTTCATTCAATATCTCTATCCTGTGAGTACCTTTGCCAGACTTACTTGCCCAACTTTCCATATTTTTGACACGTAGTATCAATGCTCATGTTTCCAAAGATCTCTTCGACCTTTTTGAATTAGTTCATCGGCAATTTCTTGAATTATGCTTTCTTTGTCAGCATTTGTAGTAGCTTGTTTTTCCAGTCCCATTGTTTTGAAAAGTGACTCTGAAAGCTGCTCTGCGCGTATCTGAGCTTGCCGCATAATAGTTTCTTCAAGTGTAGTGTTTGGTACAAGTGCATACACAATCTTGCAGTCGAGTGCTTCTGCGGCTTTTCTGAGTGATGAAAGAGTTATGGTTCCATTTTTTTCACTTTCTTCAAGCTGGATTACTGCCGGCTGAGATATCTTCATGCGCTCGGCAAGAGAGTAGCTGCTCATTTCTAAAGCACGGCGAATCTCAGAAATGAACCCTTTTGGTGGCAGGTTTAGATCGGAATACTTAACTAAGTATTGGTCGAGCTGCCGCCTTCGTAATCTAGAAGTGAATTTAGCCATATTCGGTGAAAAAAATCGATAAGTATATAGTTATTATATACACGTTAAATAATAAGTGTCAAGTTATTGTTTGACGATATTTTAATAAGTTGAAGGTTATTGAATCGGAACTATGTTTCTGGATATCTAGATACGTGTGGTCGAGTTTGCGAAGGTGACGACCTCTATTGTTAGCTTATAGACAGGACCAATAAAAGCCAACTGAAATGCCATAAGATTCCAAACGCTTGATCGAATCTTCATTGCAAATCTGCGGTCTGCGCACACGGTAATATTTTGAGTCATTCCGAAATTTCACCGAGAGGTACTTACCTGCATAATTAGTGTCGACCAAGTCGACGCTCTCTATGGTTATTTTCGCGGTTTCCTTGTTCGCTATCAAATCTTGAAACTTGCCATAGGCAACCCGTGGGGCGAGGAGCTCTACAATGAAGAAACGAGGCCCGACAAAAACTAACGGGATGCTACTAAAGCCTGTTTCGGCTTTATAGGCCGCATCCAGGCTTACAATCAAGCCTGAAGCCATAAGACTGAAAGCAATAATACTCTGCAATTTAGACACGCTTCATTAGCCCCCATGTTCTCTTACCTAAGCATGGAGCTTGGTTTAGAGATATCCAGAAACTACGAATAGATTGTTTTTTCTGGCGAGGGGAAACTTAATCGTCTCAGAGAGCGAAGACGAAATCATATAGACACCCCCTTGCCAAATTGAATGCAAAAGCGTGACTTTAAGCGTCTAAACCGTTGTTGCTTTACATCAAAGTATCCAATAAAATATGGGCATGAAAGAAAAGTTTAGAGCAGTGGTTTGGAAAGAAGGCGATATTTATGTCGCCCAATGTCTTGATGTCGATATAGCTAGTCAGGGTGAGAACAAAAAGAAAGCTCTGTCAAATTTAGGTGAAGCATTAGCACTCCATTTTGAAGAACCACAAGCAACCGATATTCCCAAAATAGATGAGATTGAGGTAGACATCGGTGCCGCTTAGACCGATGTCCTCTCGCGAAGTTAGGCAAAAATTAGAAGCTCTCGGATTCATACGAATCGCACAACGAGGAAGTCACATAAAGTTCGCCCGGTCCACTGAATCTGGAAGGCGAACAGTGATTGTACCCGATCATAAAAAAATAGCAATAGGCACCATTCGCAGTATCATTCGACAAGCTGGAATTACGATCTCCGAGTTTGAAAATTCGTAACAACATTCGTACTAATACTCTCACAACCCTGATAAACAATGGCTCCGCGAGCTTTTGTCTGCGAATTTGTATAAATCCTCCCGAGCGGAATAAGATGCCCGAATGCTCTATGCCCGGTTTAGGACATAGAGCGTAGCTATTCAGTAGGCACTTTTTCAGCCTACAAAATCATCAACATCATCGGCATCCTGATCATCTCCGTTATCAATTACTTCGAGTTCGCCTTCAAAATCGACTACTTCATCTTCTTCTCTTTCTCCTACAAAATTGAGTTGTAGTTGAACAGAATTAGTTTCATTCTCTATATTGCAATTCAGCCACCTGATATTGGAATCATCTTTGATGTCGCACAATTCTATAAGCTTTTGAAATCTTGCTCATGTAGTCACGATTGCGATTCGTATCAAGAACAAGATAGCGTCCAGTCATATCGTTTGAAACGTTGTGATTCACGAGCTTTTTTAAAACATAGGTAGGCACTTCTAGTTTTTCACCCATGGTTAAAAAAGTTCGTCTAAGGTCGTGAACTGTGAAATAAATTCCACTCCTCCTTCTCACTTCTCGAATAATTCCGATGCCTTGACTGATATGTTGATTTGTAGATTTTGTAGACTGAAATACCCACTCGGAGTTACTCTGCATCAAACGTCGCTTATTAAGCAGATCGACAAGAAAATTGCTTAACGGCAATTCAAGTTCACGATCGCTTTTCGTCACTTCGCGAGGAACAGTCAGAAGTTTTCCTTTAAAATCGATGTAAGACCATTTTAGTCTTCGAGTTTCACCAAATCTCATTCCGCTGAAAAGCAGAAACACCAAGAAATCGCGACCAACCGAATACTTCAATGAGCAGCATGCGCGATACCAGTCTTTCAGTTTATCGTCGAGAATAATGCGTTGGCGCGGATGTATTCTATGCCAAGCTCGATTTCTAGAGAGTCTTGTAACTGGATTCAATTTGATTAGCGGTTCATCATCGGTACCGAATCTGTCGGATGCAAAATTGATCAATGCACTGAGTTTCTTCAGCGCGTTATTTGCCCTTCCATGACTAGACGTTCCAAGTCTATTTGGTGCAATTGTCAAATCATGAAAACGCTGTTCAGCCATATCTTTGGTGATTGAGGTGATAGGCAGATTTAGCCAATCTGCAAAGTGTTTGTTAACTGCATAAAAGTAATTGCGTTTGGTATCAGGCCTTAAGTTTTTCTTTTCGAAGAATAATGCTCGCTTGCTTTCTTGCTGCCTCTAAGGTAATCGAACTACACTTTCCAATGGTGATGCGGCGGTTCAAAAATCTTGGCGGAAGAAGTGGTTTCTTCCCAGACCGGTTGAAGACGACCAAATGTAAAAGGTCAATAGACGGGCGTGCGACTGAAAGCACGGCAAAGTTTCCATGAGTTGTATAATTACTTTGAGTGATTAGGTCATGAGAGACTTTGAAGCGCCTCCTTCCAATGCTGCTAGTGCTTTTTGCAATGTTCTACGGAACACCAAGGCAGGAGTGCATGTGTGTCGAGAGCAATGTCCGGACGAAGTCAGTAGAACAGGCTAGCCATAGGTGTTGTAAAGCTGAGTCGGTATCGCATTGCCAAAGCGGCGGAAATTTCTTTGGCAATGCCAAGGGTTGCTGCGGCATGATGGGTAAATCCTCACCCGTACTTGCTAGTCAGAGCGATTTACAAAGCAATTTCGAACAATTGCGCCTCAAGATGGTTGTTCTCCTCAATTTGTTGGCTCCTTGTAAATCGACGCGAACAGATTATGTTGCTTGTACTAATCGCGCCCCACCCCGGCTAACTGGGATGGGTACCAGCAAAACATACCTGTTCAAGAGAGTCTTTTTGATTTAGCTAAAGCTGCTCGAATTTGTTGAGTAGCTCTAAGTGTTTGCGTTTTTCAGCAGACATTTCAAGAGCGTGCTCAACGTTTGCGGTTACATAGATGCAGTGCGGCAGCAATAGCCGGTCTCTTACTTGAGGAGACCGGAGAGGAGGTTATATGAGCAGGTTTGTGATTGTCCTACTAACTCTGACTGTCTTGCTTGAAACGTCCTATGCAGGAGCTGAAGCAGCTGAAGTTCGTAAATGGCAGGGGTATCTAATCGACCGGCAATGTGCGGATGCAGTGAGAGAAGACTTAGATCCGAAGGTATTTATTCAACACCACACCAAAGACTGTGCATTGATGCCGAATTGTCGAGCAAAAGGCTACACGCTTTACAGCAAACATAAGTGGCTGAATCTGGATAAGCGCGGCGGCGAGATTGCTGTAAAGGTTCTAAAAGGTAGTAAACGGAAGAGCGGCTTTTATGTCGAAGTGACAGGAACTTTGAAGGACAAAATATTGCAAACGCAAAGTATAAAAGAGATTGACGAACCAAAGTCAGTGAAGAGTGGAGATCAAGCGTGATGTCACCGATGGAAACACGGGCTGAAAATACCGAGAAAACGCCAGTTTTGGCCATGCTTCGCAAAAACTTCTGGGGAATTGTCACTCTGGTGGTTGTTGTTGTTGCCTGTGTGATCATTGTTCAAGTTTTCAAAAAGCCAGGACAGATGAGTGTCCTGGAATCTCAAGCTATGGATATGAGTGTAATGGTTCCTCCAAAAGGGGCTGTACCCGTTGCAATTGCGAAAGTGGTGACCGAGTCTATTTCAGGTTCCATAACTTATACAGGCTCAGTTCAAGCCTACAATGACGAAGATGTCTACCCCCGGGTCACAGGCAAAGTCATAAAAATGCCTGTCTATCCCGGTGACATAGTGCGAGCCGGTCAACTTCTTGCGCAGCTTGATCCGGCGGACAATTCTGAATATTCAGCAAAACGTCAAGAAGCGCAGAGCGCTGAAGATGCGGCGATGCACAATGCCGGTATAGCGAAATCCGAATTTACTGAAAAGAAGTATGAGTTGGAGGCTACAAAGGAAGCACAAGCGGCTTCGGAGAAGGCTCTTTCTGAGGCGGAAGCTAATCTAGCTTACTGGAAGCCCGAAGTGGAGCGGCAAAGCGCTTTGCTGAAATCGCAAGTCGTTTCACTTGATGAATACCAAAAAGAACTAGCACAACTCAATGTTGCACAAGCCCAAGTCGAGCAAGCGCAGGCGAAGTTGCGTGAAGCAAAGAACAGACGATTGGCAGCACAAGCGGCTCTCGATACGATGATACATCATGTTGGACACCAGTATTCTCAATCGAAGCAAGCAGAAGCAGTTGTGAAGAATGCCACCATTTACGAGAAATACACAAGAATTCTCGCGCAAGAAGATGGTGTAGTCATAAAGCGCCTCATCAGTCCTGGAGTCATTGTCAGCCCTGGGATGATGCTGCTTAAGGTCGCATACGTCAAACAAGTGCGTGTGCAAGCAGAGGTCGCAAGCGATGATGCCAATCGTATCAAGCTTGGAAACAAAGTCTATATCAAAGGTTCGCAAAACTCTCAAGATGAAGTGGTTGCGACAATCACTTCAATATTTCCTGCAGCCGATCCAACCAGTCGAACCTTCACTGTAGAAGCGCTTGTGAACAACATTGCCGGGGGGGGTCTCCGGCATGGCAAACAGATTGACAGCACAGCCGCGTATAAATTTCTCCCCGGCCAATATGTCGTAATGAGGATTTCAACTGGTGAGCGAGAAGGGCTGACAGTGCCAACTTCGGCAATTATTTGGAAAGAAGGCAAGCCTCAGGTTTGGAAAGCTGGCTCGTCTTCGATGCATGCAGGCGCGACAAAATATCAATGTCCGATGCACTCGGAAGTGATCGCTGATAAACCCGGCAAATGTCCAAAGTGCGGCATGGATCTGAAGTTAGTTCAAACAAAAAAACAATCAGAGCCAGTGAAAAAACAATATACCTGCACGATGCATCCTGAGGTAATCAAAGATGCTCCAGGCAAGTGTCCAAAATGCGGTATGGATCTTGTTCCTAAAGACTTAGGGAGTAAGAACGAAGCGTATCTGGTAAATGTCGAGATTGGACTGTCGAATGCCGACAGGACGGAGGTCGTCAAAGGACTGAACGAAGGCGATGATGTTGTTTATGCCGGTTACGCCAACCTTCAACCCGGCATGTCAGTCATTGCAACTGAATGGGGTAAAGCCGGTCCAGTCGAATTACCGTCGGCTTCTGAAGTTCAGGGAAATCGACTGGATTCAGGAAACAATTGGACCCATGAGGAAATGTCCGGTGCATTGATGCTGAAAGTGTCTCTGGCGCCGGCCAAGGGTGGAAGCAATTCAATCATCGTGAAAGTAGACAAGCACGGCGGTGGTGTCGTATCCGGTGCGCAGATTGCAATCAAAACATCCATGCCAGGTATGGGAGATATGGCTGGTCCAGATTTAAAGGGCACCACAAGTGGGGATGGAGAAGCTCGACTGAGAAGCGATCTGTCAAGCGGCTTGTGGCGCCTTAGGATGACGATTACGCCAAGTGGTTCAGCGTCAGTAGATGTCACACTTGATGTTGAGGTGCCATAGCCGTGACCACTGGCGAACTCAAGAACACGCGCCCGCAAGAGCCCACGCAGCACCCACGTGGGTTTAACGTGACGGCGTGGTCTATTGAGCATCCATACACAATAGCGGCGTTTTTTCTGGCTATGGTTCTTTTGGCATTCGTGGCTATCGGTTTCTACATGCCCAAGCGTCTTATGCCTTACGTGCAAAGCCCGATGATAGGCGTGATCAGCATGCAGCCCGGCTTATCGGCCGAAGAGATGGAGACATTTATTAGCAAGCCCATTGAAGAGCGGATGGTTGATATTCGCGGCGTTCGTTTCATACGCTCCACATCGCAAGAAGGCTTTTCAATGGTCTCGCTTGAATTTCCTTACGGCACCGATATGAAGAGAGCGCTCGTGGAAACGCAAGCGCTCATGAATGTTGTTCAGGCTGATTTGCCGGTTACTGGTGCTAACTTGAAACCAAGCTGGGTTCTTTTTATCGATCCTCTAAATTTGCCGGTTCTAACGTTCAACCTGACTGCTCCAGGTTGGGATCCGGTTCGGCTTCGCGAACTGGCTGACAATGAGATCACTAACCGGCTGAAGAGGGTGCCGGATGTGTGGTCAGTTTACGCGTTCGGTGGCTACAAGCGGCAGTTACAAGTCCTCGTGGACAGGAATAAATTGGCGGGCTTTGGTCTTTCCATTCTCGATGTTCGAGATGCAGTCGACAAGCAAAATGTGGCAAAACCAGCAGGACGGCTCACTTACGGCGGTGGTGAATCAATTGTCCGAATTGACACTCTTGCTCGCGGACCACAGCAAGTCGAGAGTTATCCGTTGAAATCGGTTGGAAACCGTGTGATTTATGTGAAAGACGTAGGGCGGGTAGTGGACACCTATTGGGAGAAGCGAGCGGCGTACCACCATATTCACAAAGACAAAGTCGAGCCGGGAATTGAAATTAGTGTCATCCAGACGCCAGAGGCCAGCTCTCCGATTGTAATCGCCGGTATCAAAAAAGA
Source organism: Candidatus Melainabacteria bacterium (assembly GCA_016699165.1). Lineage (GTDB taxonomy): Bacteria > Cyanobacteriota > Vampirovibrionia > Obscuribacterales > Obscuribacteraceae > Aved-18. The sequence goes on from CP064963.1 coordinate 974,942, forward strand.
AGTAGCTGCGCTGGAGAAGGACTATCCCGGCATCCACTTTGAGATCAGCTATGACAATTCACATTTTGTTGGCATTTTGATGCGCAACATGTTGGAAGAGTTGGGCATCGCGATTGTGCTTACTGGGATTGCGGTGCTTCTCTTTCTGGGAGAGTGGCGCGCCACTCTCATTTCGATGCTCACAATTCCCATCTCTTTATCAATGGCAGTCCTAGCCTTAATCCCGATGGGAATGACGCTCGATAGTTCTACCTTGATAGGGCTTCTTCTTTCCATAGGGCGGCTGGTGGATGATTCCATAATCGACATCCATGCAATTGAGCGGCATCTTCGCATGGGCAAAGATCCAAAGTCAGCCACTATTGATGGTATCACCGAAGTCCGTCTAGCTGTAGCAGCTTCCACACTGGTTCTGATCCTAGCTTTAGCACCGCTTCTTTTCTGTGGTGGCATCGTTCAGCAGATGTTCGTCGGTCTGGTCTGGCCGATAGTCTTTGGGCTCTTGGCTTCGTTCTTGGTTTCGCTTACCCTGACCGCGGTACTGGCAGAAAAATTTCTGCGTGCTAAGCCCGAGCACGGCGAACATACCAATGAGTTTTGGCTGGCCAGGCTCTTGCGAGTGCGTGTATTGGAACCGTTTGATCGGATGCTTGTGAATTTGGAAAATGGCTATGCACGCCTTGTCGCGTGGATGCTCAAGCATCGATTCGTGAACATGGCTAGGATTCTTGCAACTATTGCAATTGGTCTTACCTTCTACAACTTCATTGGCAGTGAAATGATGCCGCTTGCTGATGTGGGGCAGGCGTACGGCGTGCTGGAAGTCAGCCCCGGCCTTTCTTTTGATGAAACAGAGAAGATCACCACTGGTGTAGAAAAAATCATGCTCAAGCACCCGGAGATCGAGCATGTATCAACAGAGATAGGCACAGACCCAGGCGGAACGTACTTCAACGGTTACAACATGCCAGGCGTGAACTTCGCCACTTTCATGATCACTTTGAGCGACAAAGACGAACGAAAGAAAACCATATGGGATGTTATAGACGGCGTTCAAAAGGAAGCCACAGAAACCATTCCTGGTATCAGACGATTGCAGATCAAGGAAATGGGCTCTGATGTTATGGCTAGCTCGCAGGCTCCGATCTCGATTCTCGTTACCGGTCCTGACATGACGGTTCTTTCTCGACTAGCAGAACAAACGGCTCAAGTAGCAAAAGAAACTTATGGTATGCACCAGGTCGCGACGGACTGGTCCATTAGCAAGCCAGATTGGGAAATCAAAGTAGATCCAAGACGCGCTCAAGAGCTTGGACTTACACCCGCCCAGATCGCAGACCAAGCCTACTATTCGATAACCGGAGCTTTGACGAACGAATACTTTCGTCTGCCCACTTTGCGACAGAGAACTATTCTTGTTCGTTATGACGAGCCTCAAAGACGCGATCCCAGCGATCTGCTCTTAATGACAGTTACCACACCGGATGGAAAGCAAGTCCCACTTAAAAGCGTTGCCAGTCTGGAGTATCGCGAGGCGCCGACTGTTATGAGTCACGATCAAATGCGTCGAGCCATAACGATCATGGGTTATTATCGCAAAGGCGAGCCTCCCTCCATGGATGTCGGCATGGAAGTAATGATGAAGGCAATGGCTAAGATGAACTGGCCGCCGGGCTATACCATTGAGATGCGCGGTGACATGACACAGATGATGGATGCTTTTGGGCGCCTTCTCATGGGCCTACAGCTGGCACTGCTATTCATTTTCCTTGTGCTGGTCGCTCAGTTCAAAGGCTTCTTGCAACCTTTGCAGATGGTTTTCTCGTTGCCTCTTGAACTTTCTGGAGTGTTCTTTGCTCTCTGGTTGGCTCATCAAGCCTTTTCCAGCGTTTCTATCATGGCGGTGATTATCCTCACTGGTATGGACATTACCACAGCTATTTTGCTTATCGATCAGATACTCAGGCATCGAGAAGCAGGCATGTCGCGAGATGAGGCCATCATAAAAGCATGTCCAGAGCGTTTGCGTCCAATTCTAATGACTTCGGTAATCACAATCATCGTCATGCTACCTGTTTCTATTGCGCCCAAGACGGGCATGGACGCTTACTCCCCGCTTGGAACAGTAGTCGTTGGCGGCCTCATAGTTGGAACAATTTTGAGTCTGCTCGACATACCGATCATGCACGCCTATGTGGACGACCTAGTGAATTGGCTGAATCGCAAATTCAAGCGAGGACCTCATGACTAGAGCGCGCGAAGTGTTGAAACAGCAAAACAATAGTAAGAGCAAAATTCCCTTTGCCGGTCCGGGCACAGTCGCGATGCTGTTGTGTCTCATTCTCCTAATGGGATTTCAATCACTTCATCCGCCGAAGGTAAAAGTAATAAGGAAAGTAGAGCCAAGCGGTGAGGCGCCAGAAGCCAGATTGCCAACCGTTTCCGAGCTTCTTGATTGGAAAGCGATAGTTGGACTCACAGAAAAGCAGGTTGAGGGGATTCGCCATCTCCAGGATCAACAAATTAAGACCCTCACGCCCATCGAGATCCAACTTAGTGAAATTACATCACAGGTTCAAAGTGCCTCCAAATCTAGCTCTGACAGGGCCTTAAATCCGGCGAATCTGCAGATGATAGCAAAACAGCTCGCTGAGCCGAGCAGACAGAAAAGAGAAATCGAAAAGAGATTCTCACAAGAAGCATGGACTTTTCTTGCTGACAAACAAAAGGAAACAGCCCTTGCACTCTGGCATTCACGAAGAAATATCACGACAATTCCGAAGGAGGATGGAAAGCAGTGATTGATACTTGTCAGAAATTTTCTCTATCAGCGGCGCTCCTCCTGCTCAATCTTTTTCAGGTGACAAGCGCTTCGGCGCAAGAGCTGCGCGGTCCCATGGCGGCTCAAGATAGCAACACATCTACATCGGTAGATGAGGTACTTTCGGGAAATCCGATTCAACTGCGGGTCACCAAAACCGCTCCATCAGGAGAGTTGCCAGAGCGGACCGGACTTTTGAGTCTGGATGATGCCGTGCAGGCTGGAATCAAGAACAATTTCACGCTGAAACAATCGGAACAATCGTGGATAGGGTCCAAGTTCACAACCAGGGCGGCTCTTGCAAAATTTGGTCCTTCCGCCTCATTCAATACTTTTTATTCATCATCCTCATTGAACCAGATGTTGTTCTTGCCTGGAGACACATCCATCGCATCGCCACCAATGCAACCCATCGTAAGAGGCTCGTCTTTGAGTTTGCTATTTGCAGGCACTCAGCCGCTTTTTACCGGCGGACGCTTACTCGGCGGCTATAGAGCAGCACGAGCGGCGGAAAAACAGTCTTTAGCCACTTTTAACGAACAGCGAATTCAAACGGCTCTTAGAGTCAAAGAAACATACTGGAACGCGGCCTGGAGTGAAGCCAATCTCCGGGTAGCCACTGACTACGTGAAGTTTCGAGAATGGAGCAGCCGCAACATGAAGGCGAGGGTGCAAGAAGGTAAAGCGCCAAGGGCCGATTACTTGAGAGAAGAAGCCGAATTGGCAAGAGCTCGAATTCAGCTTAACGAGAGATATCGTGATTTTAATAGTGCGTTGCTCAATCTCAAGGTATCTATGGCTGTGAATATTGGCTCACAACTGGCCCTAAGAGATGAGCTTGTATTTGTTGAAATCAAAGACGACTTGAACAAATTTCTGACAGACGCTGCTAGCAATCGCCCTGAACTAAGACGGGCAGCTTACAAGGTGGCTGAGATGAAAGCGCGCAGACAAGTAGCAATGAGTAAATATTCTCCGCAAGTTAATGCATATGGACTGGGAAGCAACATCAAGGGCAGCTCCCCCGATGGCAACGCCAATGGGCGCTGGGGAGGTTTCATTGGTGTTATGGGCGGTGTGACTCTATTCGATTCTGGCAGCCGACTCAATGAATTGAGAGCAGCAAATGCTGCTGTTCGGGAAGCTGACCTTGCGAAACGCGATGCTGAATTGAAGGTTGCACAAGAGGTTTCTCAAGCATGGATAGATCTTGACCTCGCCAGACGTAATGTCGCCCTGGCTCAAGATCAAGTCACTTCTGCCGAGGAGGATCACAGGTTATTTAAGGCACGTTATGAAGTCGGAAAATCCATTGCACTAGAGCAATTCGATGCCGCTGTCAAAATGTTTCAAGCTCGACTCACATTGAAAGAGTCCATCTATAAATATCTACTGGCTCAGGCTCGCCTGACCTTTGCCAGCGGTGGATTTTAGCAGGCACATAAAGGAGAACAACAATGAAATTCAAAGCAAATATGATTGTCAGCAGATTATGCATGTTGGTACTAATACTCTCACAATCCTGATAAACAAAGGCTCCGCGAGCTTTTGTCTTCAAATTTGTATAAATCCTGACGAGTGGAAAAAGATGCCGAAACGCTCCATGCCCGGTTCAGGACATAGAGCGTAGCTATTCGGTAGGCACTTTTTCAGCCTACAAAATCATCAACATCATCGGCATCCTGATCATCTCCGTTATCAATTACTTCTAGTTCGCCTTCAAAATCGACTACTTCATCTTCTTCTTCTTCTCTTTCTCCTACAAAATTGAGTTGCAGTTGAACAGAATTAGTTTCATTTTCTATATTGCAATTCAGCCACCTGATATTGGAATCATCTTTGATGTCGCACAATTCTATAAATGCTTTTGAAATCTTGCTCATGTAGTCACGATTGCGATTCGTATCGAGAACAAGATAGCGCCCGGTCATATCGTTTGAAACGTTGTGATTCACAGCTTTTTTAAAACATAAGCTGGCACTTCTAGTTTTTCACCCATGGTCATAAAAGTACGTCTGAGGTCGTGAACTGTGAAATAAATTCCACTCCGCCTTCGGACTTCTCGAATAATTCCAATGCCTTGACTGATATGTTGATTTGCATTTTTTGTAGACTGAAATACCCATTCCGAGCCACTCTGCATCAAACGTCGCTTATTAAGCAGATCGACAAGAAAATTGCTTAACGGCAATTCAAGTTCACGATCGCTTTTCGTCACTTCGCGAGGAACAGTCAAAGTTTTCCTTTAAAATCGATGTAAGACCATTTTAGTCTTCGAGTTTCACCAAATCTCATTCCGCTGAAAAGCAGAAACACCAAGAAATCGCGACCAACTGAATACTTCAATGAGCAGCATGCTCGATACCAGTCTTTCAGTTTATCGTCAAGAATAATGCGTTGACGCGGATGTATTCTATGCCAAGCTCGATTTCTGGAGAGTCTTGTAACTGGATTCAATTTGATTAGCGGTTCATCATCGGTGCCGAATCTGTCGGATGCAAAATTGATCAATGCACTGAGTTTCTTCAGCGCGTTATTTGCTCTTCCATGACTAGACGTTCCAAGTCTATTTGGTGCTATTGTCAAATCATGAAAACGCTGTTCAATCATATCTTTGGTGATTGAGGTGATAGGCATACTGAGCCAATCTGCGAAGTGTTTGTTAACTGCATAAAAGTAATTGCGTTTGGTATCAGTCCTTAAGTTTTTCTTTTCGAAGAATACTTCTAAGACTTCACCCAAAGTGATGTCATTTTTGTCGTTGATTCGTTTTCCTGTTATTGGATCGTTTCCTTTTGCAATTTCACCCAGCATAATGCTCGCTTGCTTTCTTGCTGCCTCTAAGGTAATCGAACTACACTTTCCAATGGTGATGCGGCGGTTGATTCCATCGAAGCGTTTTTCAAGAATGTAGGATTTAGATCTTTTGTCACACGAACAGCAAATCCAGGCAGTTCATCGTCACGATAAATTCGATAACCTTTGGAAGGGTATTCAATTTCTATATCAATAAAGTGCTTCGTAAGCTTTGGCATCAATCTTCTCCTTTCGGTCTGATGTGAGACGCTTCAAACGCCTCTTAACCTTAAGACGACGCCGGAAGGAAAAGAGTTCAAAACTACTTGCCAAACCATTTGCTGTGAATCCTTAGACTTTTCTGCGACAAAAATCCTACAAACAGACAAGTGGTATCACGTTTTTGTATTGAAAAAATCACTCTTTCTAGAGTTGAATAAAACTGGACGTGCCCAACCACCTACACATCTGCCTACAAAACTTGGGAAAGGCTGATTGTGAGCGGCAAATGATGGTCCTAAAGCTAACAAGACCGGAATAAGCGTAACGAACCGTTATGATCCGGTTCACAGGCAGCGAGAACATCAGGTCGGTTCTGCCAAAACTCAGTTTATATATGCAAACTGGCAGAAAATTGCTGACTATGACGGAGTCTCTGGTTCTCTCAGAGTCGTTATATCTACGGTATCGATTTAGATGAAATGCTCATCAAAGTTGATAGTGGTGGCACCTTGACATATTATTCACACAACCATCAGGATTCTGTCGTTGCTCTGAGTAACTCAGGTGGTACTGTAACCAACCGATTTAAATATTCGCCTTGGGGAGAAAGCCCTGCTATGTCGGGCATCACCGATGTTTTCACCGGTCAAAGAGTCGAGTCAGCAGCCGGTTTGTATTACATGAAGACTCGTTATTACTCTCCTGCAATTGAGCTTTTCCCACAACCTGACCCAATCCTTTATGAGACAGGTGATCTTAACCTCTACGCTTATGTGAAAAATGATCCACTTAACTGGATCGATCCGATGGGATGGGAACCGGAAAAGAAGGATCCGCCAAAGAAGGAACCCATAAAGAAGGAACCCATAAAGAAAGATCCGCCAGACACAGATCCGCCAGAGGGCGATCCTCAATTAGTAGGCCCAGGTGCTAAACCATGCTTCCACGCTTGCAAAAAACCGCCAAAGGGGCGGTGCCTACTCAAAAGGACAGCCCCCGGTGCAAAACAACCCTGCTCCTCGCAGCGATAATCCGATTTACAGTGGCAACAACGAATCTTCAAAACCTACCACATTCTTTGGGATACCAATGAGGTAAGGTCAATGGCAATTGAAGCTTAGCTTTTATACTTCTTCGTTACTTTGAAATCTTGAATACAATTTAGTCAATAATCACCATCGACAGCCCTTCTGGGTTGTCGATGGTGAGTTTGAGTGATTTAAGCATTCTAGATTGTAAATTGAGGCATTCGCTAATCATAGATAATATGACTTTCTTTCTGTTTCTTTTTTAGCTTTTTCTGTGGCGTACAATAAAAGAAAACCACTGTAGGCAGAAGTTTTCGCTAACACTGCTAAACACAGAAATTAATTGAAAGGAATTGATTTTAGCTTATCTTCTGAGATCTTAATTCCACTTTTAGCTGACTGCTCAAAAAGTGCCTTAGCTTTTTTCAAATCCTTTGGAATACCATTTCCCGTTCTATATCTCTCAGCAAGATTGTGCTTAGCCATCGGACAACCGTTCTTGTCGGCTAACAGATACCACTCTACCGCCTTTTGGGCATCTGCCTTCACGCCTTTTCCGTCTGAATACATTTCGCCAAGTTCATTCATGGACCTTGAACTTCCGCCTTCAGCAGCTTGGCTAATCCAATAAAAGCTTTTCAAAATTTTGGGGTTTGTCCCAATCCATATAAGTAAATTTTCCCTATCCAATCTTCTCCATCAGCGCAGCCGTGAAGCTTAGCCGACTTCATGAGAATCGCAGATTTTTGTGAATTTTTTACTACTCCCAGTCCGTTATCATAGAGATAGGCGAGTAAGCACTCTGCGTCACCTTCACCGCTATTAGCACTCAACTGAAGATATTTGAATGCACGTAAGAAGTCTTTCTGAACAGTAGAAAATCCGATCATACACGCTCGACCCAAGAGATATTGCGCATGTTTGTTGCCCTGGTTAGCGGATTTTTCTAAAAGCTCCATTCCTCTTTTTGTATTGAGAGGACCGCCAAAGCCGGTGCTTAGCAGCTCCGCTAGTGAAACCATGGCTTGTGGATCACCTGCCGTAGTAGCCTTTTCATAAAATTCTCTTGCCTTAGTAAAATCTCGTGAGTGATTCCGACTGTCGCTATAGAAGTCGCCTAATGTTAATGCTGCTTTCGAATCACCACTATTTGCCTGTTGCTGTAGTTTTGCTATTTTAGCTTGGTAGGGCACAACCTCTTCAGCAGATAAAGGCATTACTGATAAATTTAAAACCACAGCAGTTGAAAGCGTCACAAGTTTATTCACGAAATACCTCAGACCTCTGGGCAATAACACTAAGCCAATTATATCGGCATATAGAGCTTAGTGTACCAATTCAATTGATTCGTAAATTTATACTATTTGACTACGAAGTACAAATAATTGACTCCATAAGAACTAACTTTCTGATGAATTGTTGGGATTTTTTATGTCTCGGAGCTGGCAGCGAACGAGGACAGACTCCTTCGCGCACGCCATAGGCGGGTGCAGTCTGAATGTCGTTTTCAGAAGTGCTGTTCACAGGCGGCCTGAATATTTGGCGGTTGTGAACTCCACTTTTAATGGTTTTTCGCACCGAATTTTCAGAAGACCTGTTCACAACCGGTCTTTTTTCAGAAGTGGAGTTCACAAAAAGCACGAAAGTAGTTTGTTCAGTTAAATTTCTAATTCTCGAACCGCACGCTGGTAGTCTTTTTCGACTGATTCCAGAGAGAGATGCTGGTACAACTCCAGGCTTTTGCGGTTTTCGTGACCGCTAATAAGCTGAATTTTGGCGTCAGACAACCCTTGAGAGGTAAGAAAAGTAAGCATCTGATGCCGCAACAAATGAGGATGAACAGACCGCTTCAGATTGGCCTGGTCCGTGTACTCTCGAACGATTTGTTGAATGCGTCTGGCTGTGTATGGCTGATTCAGCCTGGACTCAAATAAGTAAACATTGTCCTGCCGTGCGTTGAGATAACTCTTGAGCGCAAGACGGAAGCTTGATGGAAAAAGAATATATCTGTCCTTGTTAGTACTAATACTCTCACAATCCTGATAAACAAAGGCTCCGCGAGCTTTTGTCTTCAAATTTGTATAAATCCTGACGAGTGGAAAAAAGATGCCGAAACGCTCCATGCCCGGTTCAGGACATAGAGCGTAGCTATTCGGTAGGCACTTTTCAGCCTACAAAATCATCAACATCATCGGCATCCTGATCATCTCCGTTATCAATTACTTCTAGTTCGCCTTCAAAATCGACTACTTCATCTTCTTCTTCTTCTCTTTCTCCTACAAAATTGAGTTGCAGTTGAACAGAATTAGTTTCATTTTCTATATTGCAATTCAGCCACCTGATATTGGAATCATCTTTGATGTCGCACAATTCTATAAATGCTTTTGAAATCTTGCTCATGTAGTCACGATTGCGATTCGTATCGAGAACAAGATAGCGCCCGGTCATATCGTTTGAAACGTTGTGATTCACAAGCTTTTTTTAAAACATAAGCTGGCACTTCTAGTTTTCACCCATGGTCATAAAAAAAGTACGTCTGAGGTCGTGAACTGTGAAATACATTCCACTCCGCCTTCGGACTTCTCGAATAATTCCAATGCCTTGACTGATATGTTGATTTGCATTTTTTGTAGACTGAAATACCCATTCCGAGCCACTCTGCATCAAACGTCGCTTATTAAGCAGATCGACAAGAAAATTGCTTAACGGCAATTCAAGTTCACGATCGCTTTTCGTCACTTCGCGAGGAACAGTCAGAAGTTTTCCTTTAAAATCGATGTAAGACCATTTTAGTCTTCGAGTTTCACCAAATCTCATTCCGCTGAAAAGCAGAAACACCAAGAAATCGCGACCAACTGAATACTTCAATGAGCAGCATGCTCGATACCAGTCTTTCAGTTTATCGTCAAGAATAATGCGTTGACGCGGATGTATTCTATGCCAAGCTCGATTTCTGGAGAGTCTTGTAACTGGATTCAATTTGATTAGCGGTTCATCATCGGTGCCGAATCTGTCGGATGCAAATTGATCAATGCACTGAGTTTCTTCAGCGCGTTATTTGCTCTTCCATGACTAGACGTTCCAAGTCTATTTGGTGCTATTGTCAAATCATGAAAACGCTGTTCAATCATATCTTTGGTGATTGAGGTGATAGGCATACTGAGCCAATCTGCAAAGTGTTTGTTAACTGCATAAAAGTAATTGCGTTTGGTATCAGGTCTTAAGTTTTTCTTTTCGAAGAATACTTCTAAGACTTCACCCAAAGTAATGTCATTTTTGTCGTTGATTCGTTTTCCTGTTATTGGATCATTTCCTTTTGCAATTTCACCAAGCATAATGCTCGCTTGCTTTCTTGCTGCCTCTAAGGTAATCGAACTACACTTTCCAATGGTGATGCGGCGGTTGATTCCATCGAAGCGTTTTTCAAGAATGTAGGATTTGGATCTTTTTGTCACACGAACAGCAAATCCAGGCAGTTCATCGTCACGATAAATTCGATAACCTTTGGAAGGGTATTCAATTTCTATATCAATAAAGTGCTTCGTAAGCTTTGGCATCAATCTTCTCCTTTCGGTCTGATGTGAGACGCTTCAAACGCCTCTTAACCTTAAGACGACGCCGGAAGGAAAAGAGTTCAAAACTACTTGCCAAAACATTTGCTGTGAATCCTTAGAATTTTCTGCGACAAAAAATCCTACAAACAGACAAGTGGTATCACGTTTTTGTATTGAAAAAATCACTCTTTCTAGAGTTGAATAAAACTGGACGTGCCCAACCACCTACACATCTGCCTACAAAACTTGGGAAAGGCTGATTGTGAGCGGCAAATGATGGTCCTAAAGCTAACATTATTGACATTATGTCTGTTTTAACATAAAGTGAGGGAAGTGATGCGCAATCAAGATTTTGATTGGGCCTACCGGAAAGGAGACCGAGTGGATAGGTGATTCTGTCGACATAGTACGTTCTTGGTCCCCGGAAGTTAAGGAGAATGTAGGTCGACAACTAAGAAAAGTACAAGAAGGAAAACAGCCAACTAATTTTAAGCCAATGAATATCGTTGGAGCCGGAGTTTTTGAGTTGAAATTTTCGGATGACGGTCTTAATTACAGAGTATTTTATGTAGTGAAATTCGAAGAAGCAGTCTACATACTGCACGCTTTTACAAAAAAATCACAAAAGACATCGGAAAAAGATTTGGAGCTGGCAAGTAAAAGATATAAGCAGTTATTAAAGGACAGAACGGGAAATAGAAATGCCTAGAAACAAGTACACAAAAGGTAGCGGAAACATCTTCGAAGATTTGGGATTCTCAAAAGAACAAGCATCCGAGCTTGAGATGAAATCTTACCTCTTCGATTTTCTACAAAATGTCGTTAATAAAGAGCTTGAGTCTATCAATCAATCCGAACTCGCCAAAAACCTCGGAGTGGACCAACCCATAATCTCTAAAATAATCAACGATAAAATGTCGATATTCTCTGTGGAAAAAATCATCCAGCTCATATTGAAACTGCATTACGACATTCAAATAGAAATGAAGCCTGCACCCAGAAAACGGCAAGGGCAAGTTCATTTACTTACCAATTTGAAATCGGCTTAGATATCTAAGCGAATATAAAAAAGTAAAACCAAGCCAAAAGTAAGATAATACCCCTAGATTTCTATGGGGTGTTTATGCGCAATTCGGTCTTCAAAAAGCTATTTCTAGCGTTGTCAATATTGATGACCAGTGCCAGTACGTCGGTAAATGCGGCATGGGCAGAGGAAAGCGCCCTGGTAAAGGACGAAATCAAAACACTCAAATTGAGCCCAACTCAGACCAACGCGCTCAAGCTTATTGCGCACTGACCAAACACAAGAAGCGCAGAAACTTTTAGAAGACTATTTCAAAGCGAACAAGACATCTCAAGACTGGGACCTTCTATTTGCTTTCAGCCTTGCAATGGAAAAACGAAGATTTTCAAAGTGCAGAAGCGAATTTACAAATAGTTTTGAAAAATACTCAGGATTTAAGACAACGAGTTTTTGTGATTAAGCGTATTGGAGATTGCCATTACGAGATGCGAAACTTTGAAAATGCGCTCAAATTCTACGACAACGCAATTGACGCTGCTTCTAAATTAGATAGCAACGATCCGTTGAGACTCAAACTTTATGAAAGTAAAGTTGGTGTCGAATTAGTTTTGAAACAATATGCCAAAGCCGAGACCGACGCTAAAACGCTCGTGGAAATTGCTTCTGCTCGCGCGGCAAAAGGAGGCTTGTCAGATAGAGTTTCTGTCCTGTGGGCATACTTGCAGCTTGGGACTATTTATAGAAACGAACACAAAGTAGCTGAGCGTGCCAATCAACAAGCAAAAGTTCGCGAGGTTATGCTCTCTTTAATGGAAGCCCGCGCAAAAGTTACAGAAGCTACAGGTGACGATACATCTAGCTTAAAAGAAATCGAAAAAATATTTCTTGGCGAGTATGTGGCTCAAAACAAGCCTCAAACTCTGGCTGAATATTTCTGGCTTGCAAGCGAATTCAAGCCGCTTTCACTTCCCCTCATTGGATGGCAAGTCAAAGAAGGCGAGCCTAAAGCAGTGATTCTATGTATTCATGGATTAGGTTTGAACAACACTTCTTTTGGCACTTTCGGCAAAGAAATGAGTAAACGTGGATTTTCTGTTTTTGCTATAGATGTCCGCGGATTTGGTTCGTGGCAATCAATACAAGGTGAAGAAACAGTCGGATTCAACGCTGCTATAACAGACTTAAGCGCGGTTATTGACCACCTCAAAGTGCTCAATCCCAATAAGCCGATATTCTTGCTAGGCGAGTCAATGGGAGGTGGAATCGCTTTGCGCGCTGCGGCAGAATTTGGCGATACCATTAATGGTGTCATTGCATCTGTTCCATCAGCGGAGCGTTTCCAGGCAAAACGATTTGGCTTTACCGTTGCGGCTCATTTTCTAGATGGTCCCAGTCGTCCTTTCAATATTGGAGACACAGTGGCTGAGCGCGCTACCACCAATGAAGAAGTGCTGAAAGACTGGACCATGAGTTCAAAAGCGAAAATGAAAATGTCGCCCAAAGAGCTTATTAAATTTGCCGTTTTCATGCGCACTACCGTTCGTCATTGCGAACAAATAAAAAACACTCCAGCTTTACTGGTCCAGGGTCTTAAAGATCGCCTGGTCAAGCCAGAAGGCACTTACAAAATGTTCGATTCTATTTCTTCAGTAGACAAGACTATGCTTATCGACGGAACCGCCGAACATCTTATTTTCGAAAGCAGTACACAATCAGATTTGACTCTGGACACACTTTGCTCCTGGCTTGAGAACCATATCAAATAACATGACATATACTTTTATCGAGACTACAGAAAAAAACGGAATTGGTTTTCTTACTCTCAATTCTCCTAAGTCATTGAATTCGCTTTCGGCTCAAATGATTGTCGAGTATCGAGATATTTTAAGTAAATGGAAATCTGACCCCAATATTCATTGCATGCATATTCAGGGTGCAGGCACAAAGGCTCTGTGTGCCGGGGGCGACGTGCGCCGCATGCATGATGATTTAGTCGAGCACGAAAAACCAGGCGAATTAAACGAACCTTGCGTGCATTTTTTCACACAGGAATATTCGCTCGATTATGAAGTGCACATGTTCCCCAAGCCTATTGTAGTGTGGGCAGACGGCATAACCATGGGTGGTGGCATTGGTGCAACCAATGGCGCATCAAACAAAGTAGTCACAGAACACAGTGTGCTTGCCATGCCAGAAATTACAATTGGCTTGTATCCTGACGTTGGCGCCACTTATTTTTTGAATAACATGCCAGACGGTATTGGAACTTATCTTGGCATGACTGCAAATAGAATAAACGCAGCAGATGCACTTTATTTAAAAATGGCAGATCATTTTTTGCCATCAGACCACAAACAAAAACTAATAGATATGCTGCTTGGACTTAAATGGACCACAGATATAGACCAGAACAAAGCACTCGTCACAAGCTCAATTAACTCTCTGAGCAAAACTCAATGCTCACTCCACTCCAAAGTGCAAGAGCACGAAGATTATCTACGCAAGTTCAAAGATGTCAAAGACGCTTTTGAATTCAGAGAACTGCTTTTCTCAAATAGAAAGAATGACGACTGGCTTGAGACTGGACTGAACATATTTAAGACTGGCTCGCCCGCCTCAGCTCACATAATCATGGAGCAATTGAAGCGCGGGTCTAAACTGAGCTTGAAAGACGTTTTTAAAAGCGAATTGAATCTGTCTTTGCAATGCACACTGCGTCCTGATTTTGTAGAAGGCGTAAGAGCATTGCTTGTTGACAAAGATAAAAATCCGCGCTGGAAGCCGGTGAAACTTGAGCAGGTATCAAAAGATCTCGTCGATACTTATTTCGAGCCATTGTGGAGCGAAGACGCGCATCCATTCAAAAATTTGTAACTAAGATAATTTGACTGATTCGCCTGTGCCATTGACTGAACAAGCAAGTATCACTGCAACCAGTGCACATGCCGATATTATCAAGGACATAGGATTCGCTGGTCCGATTGCTCGCAGCATCAGATAGCTTGCAACACAAAGAACGAGAGCCAGATAGAGTAAGTTAGTATGAATTAGTTTCTGAAGCATTTGGTTCACCGGGGAATGAAAATCAGTGGGTTCAGCAATACCCATATTGTGCGCCCCAGGTGTCTCTTGGTAAATGGGAAAACTACGTATAAGACACAGATTTAAAAGCTTGGTCGCGAAATATCTTATGACAGTCTAACAAGTCTTGCTCCACAATGTCCTGGCGCCCCAATTCGCGCCAGCCTCGCGCCCACTCGCCAAGTCTGCCTGCTGGTCTTAAACTTGCAAATAAATCATAGACTGGCAAATTGGATGCATCTATTTGGGACTGGTTTAGATATGTCCTGGTAAAAGTGTCCATGCATTCTTGTCCGCAAATACACAGTAGATCGAATCTTGTGATTGCAATTTCAAGCAGAGGGTCGCCAAGTTCGCTTTCTTCCCAATCGAGCACGCCAGAAATTTCACCATCTCTCCAAAGTACATTGCCCGGCCAGAAATCGCCGTGCAAAACTTTGCTTTGGTTTTGTTTTACCAAAGGCCAAATTTCTTTCAGTTTATTTCGAATTGTCTCTTCGTCAATTGTATGGTCCCATTTCTCTTTGATTTTGGCTAAATCTTTGTCCAGGCGCTTCTTCTGATCGGGCAGTAAATCTGAGTCGCCATCTACGGCATGAATTACAAGCAACATTTCTGCCAATTTCTCTGCAAATTGATTTTTATCGTCTGGTGCGTAGACAGCATCACCATCAATTAAACTCAAGACCGCATATGGGCGTTTGAATATTTTGCCAGTCACATCAAGATGATACGGATGCGGCACTGGAAGCCCAGCTTGTTGCATGAATTGCAAAACCTTAAACTCAAATTCGGCAATGTCTGGATTTTCTGCAAACGATTTTTCGCTATGACGCCGAACAATAATAGTTGATTCAGACTGACTGTCACCATATCTGATGGCAGTCATTTCAGCCGAAATTCCACCTGAAAGTTTGCGTGTTTCAATTAAACGCGCAGCCGGGTCTAGACTGGTTATTACTTGAGCGAACTTACGATCGGCGGACATAAGACGAGAGCGATTTACTCGCGAACGCTCATTCCTCGTCGTCGTCGCCTTCAAATGATCCTTCATAATACTCAGGCTCAATAAAATCGGGGTGTATTTCTAATCCGTCGTAGCCCATTTGAGGTTGGACTTCTTCTGCTTGTTGACCCTCTGCGCCTTGCTCGCCTTCAATTTCTTCTTTGGCTTTAGCAAGGGCGATGAGTCTCTCAAGTTCTTCTTCTGTAATTTTCAACTCTTTGGCAATTTGCTCACGCGTCGGTTCGGCATCAAACTTTTCAGTTAGTGCGCGCACAACATGTTTAATAGAACTTATTTTATCAATTAGTGTATTTGGTAATTCTTTAAGAGTAGTCTCTTCTTTGATGAACTGGGCAATTCCGCACTGAGCACTCACCATTATAAAATCGCTAAAATCAGAATCAATTTCAGGATCGAATTTTTGTACTGCATCAACAAGGGCCAGAGTGCCTTCGTTTATAATGTCCCAAAAGGGAATATCTTCGCGATAATAATCTTTAGCAAGCCAGACTACGTGCCGCAAATGCGCTTCGGTCAATTTCTTGCGAATTCGCTTAGCCTCATTTTCTGAGTTAGCAAGACTCTCGAGCATTTTACTAATTTCGCCTTCACTCAAGCGCTCAAAACGCTGAATCTGGCAAAGATAATCATACTCAAGCGACTGTTCCGAAACAAAAGTCGACATTTGCTTCAAGAACTCTTTGCCTTCAGGCATCGCTTGCAACTTTTCTTTCAGCGTTTCAATCGCCGTTTTTGAATTTGTTTCTGCTTTCATAATTTCCAAAAAAACTCTCTTGCTAAAAACATACCCCAATTAGCCATCAGATTTTCGGGCATAATCATCAAAGATACGCAAAGATATTAAATCAGTGACAGACTTTCACGCTCGACTTTTAGAACTTGAATCCGAGCGCCTCGCAAAAGAAGAGGTTCGCCGCGGGGTGGAGCATTTCACGCCCGAGTGTCATCATTTGCTTGAATCTGTGGCGCAGAAAATTGGCGTTAAGCTAGGCGATCCTGTGCCTTTGGATTGGCAAGGCTGGATTTGTTATTATCGAAAGCCAGAGCAGTTTATTGTACTGCGTGGGCGCGCATTCAAAGGCTCGGGGCTCTTTGGCAAACACAAAGCAGGTCTCGATATTCCACTTGGTGGCGATTCTATAAACGATTATTCGCGCAAGTTCGACGTCACGCCGCCTCAAGAATTAGATCATTTAATGGTAAATTTTGGCGTGGGAGATTCGCTTCGCGTGTTTCTCTGGTATGGCGAAAATATTGCTGCATACAGACTTATTTATGAAGCAGAAGTGGACACAGATCCGCACAACGAGCTTGCCGATGCCGTGGCTGAAGCATGCGCGTGGATTTTGCAAAAGCCCAAAGAAAAAACTTTGCCTGAATATCTAGCTTCTTTAGGAAGGTAGTTTTTCTTTCTCTTGTGCTTTCAGTTTAATGGTCTGACCGCCTCTATTAAAACCTTCCATCATTTCAATTGGAATGGGCAAAATAACTGTTGCTTTAGCGTCGCCTGCAACTTCAACCATAGTTTGAAGCTGTCTTAACTGCATGGCGCCGGGCGCAGAGGCAATTAAATTTGCAGCTTGGGCTAGTTTTTCTGCCGCTTGCAATTCACCCTCAGCAGCTGTGATTTTGGCACGACGTTCGCGCTCGGCTTCGGCTTGTCTTGCCATAGCGCGTTGCATAGATTCTGGCAATTCGACGTCTTTTACTTCTACTGCTGTAACTTGAATGCCCCAGCCTTCAGTTTGTCTGTCGATAATAGAACTCAGTTTGGCGTTAATCACATCGCGCTCAGAGAGCAAATCATCTAATTCGTGCTGACCAAGAACGCTTCTGAGTGTGGTTTGAGCAATTTGATTTGTGGCGGTGTACCAGTCTTCTACTTTGGTTACGGCTTTGAGCGGGTCGACCACCATAAAGAAACATACAGCGGCAGTTTTACACGAAATATTGTCTTTGGTGATGACTTCTTGCATAGGAATTGCCATGGTCACAACGCGCAAGTCCACTTTCTTTTCGCTTTGAGCAATCGGCCAAAGATAAACCGGTCCTGGACCTTTGACGTCGGTGGCTTTTCCCAGGGTGAATATGACCAGACGGTCGTACTCTTTGACTAGTCGGACACCAGAAAGCATAAAGAGCCCGATTAACCCGACGCCAATGGTGAGAAAGTCCATCTTATTTTCCTTGTAAAAGTAAAAAAACCAATTGATTAAATTACAACCTAACCTGGCCCTTTAATACCAATATATGGAGGGCTTGAAACCTATGCTTTATGCTTCAGTCGAGCCAGGAAAAACCCCGAGAAGCCTTGCATGGTGGGCAATAGCTGGATTTTGCCCGAATTAGAGTCAAGATCAAATGGAGCACTCTTAAAAGCTTGAACGATATCGGTTAACGATTCGAATTCGAACTGTGAATTATTGGCCAAAAATTTATCAATAATTTGCTCGTTTTCTTCCTTTTCAACCGAACATGTCGAATAGACAAGTATCCCGCCAGGTTTAACCAAGCTAGCAGCGTTATTTAAAAGCTCTAGTTGTAGCTCAGAAAGACTTTTAATATCTTCTTCGCGTCTGTGATAGCGCAAATCGCTTCGTCTATTGAGCACACCAGTTCCAGAGCAAGGAGCATCGACCAAAACTTTGTCTGCTTTGGTATCGAGCTTGAGTACGCGTCCGTCGCCTTCTATCACTTCGACGTTTGTGATAGACAGACGTTGTCTGTTAGTTTTTAAAACGCTCAGTCTTTGCTCAGATTTATCTACGGCAAGAATTTTGCCTTTGTTTTGCATCATCTCACTCATGTGCAAAGTTTTGCCGCCTGGTGCAGCGCATAAATCTATAACTAAATCACCAGCTTTGGCTCCAACTGCGTATGAAACTAGCTGCGAGGCTTCGTCTTGGATGCTAAATAGTCCTTCTGCAAAACCGGGTAATTTTTCTAGTGGGCCTTTGAATTTGCCTTTAGATAAAATACGCACACACGACGGCACCACATTTGATGCTTCGACCACTAAGCCAGCTTGCTCTAAAATAGTTAAAACAGCTTTTACTTCTACTGCGTTTTCATTTACACGCAAACACTGTTTGGGGCTTGATTGGCTGTAAGCAAGCAAAGAAATTGTTATTTCCAGTCCATAAGCGTCAATCCAGCGCTGCACTATCCATAGTGGCATCGAATAATGATCGCTCAAGGCTTCGGGATCTTTACTTATAAAAGTAGTGTCAGCAGCATCGCCTTTGATGCCATGCTCGTCTCTTAACTTAGCTACATTGCGCAAAATATTGCGTAGCACTGCCTGAGTGAAGCTCGACAGTCCACTGTGACCGCACATTCTGGCAACCGATGTAGAAGTGCTAAGCACCGCAGACGCTGGCATCTCTTCCATGAATAATAACTGGTAAGTGCCAAGGCGCAATACGTTTAAAAGAACCGATGTCATTTTTTCAAGAGGACGATGCGAATGCATTTTAATAGTCTTATCCAGAACACTTAAATTGCGCAACACGCCTTGCACAAGATAAGTGACAAAAGCCTTATCGCGCGAGGACATTTTGCTTTCTTTCAAAGATGCTGAAAGCACACTTTGAACATAGCTTTTCTCTTCGTTGGTGCGAAGCAAAACCTCAAGCGCAAGTTTTCGCGATTCGACACCCTTGGCTTTGTGTTCGCGATTTTTCATCTATGCTTTCACTAAACAATCGTTGGACGCAAGATGCACGCCATTAGCCCAATCTTGAGCTTTTATCTTAGGCTTGCCTGGTGGTTGCACCTGGCAAAGTTCAATAAGTTCTTCGGCGTTTTTGCCACAGACTGCATAAACTTTGTGATTGAGATTGATAATGGTTCCGGGTGTTTTTTGGTCTTTATCTAGTTCGATATTTAGACTATCTAAAACTAATTTTGTTTGCCACACTTTTAGTGGCGTGCCGCGAAACTGGCAGACAGTGCCTGGCCAGGGAACCAATCCGCGCACGGTATTGTGAATAGTACGTGCCGACCAGGTCCAATCTATGTTTGCCATTTCTTTGTCGAGCATTGGTGCATAGGTCGCTTCGGCATCGTCTTGTACTATTGGTTTGACCGAGCCATCGGCAAGTCCTTTAAGAGTAGAAATTATGAGCGGTGCACCAGCTTTAGACATATGCTCAGCTAAATCAACGGCGGTCCATTCTGACTTAATTTCAAATTCAATGCGCTCTAACATGTCGCCTGTGTCAACACCTGCATTGGCGCGCATAGTGGTTACACCTGTTGTTTTTTCGCCGTTTATGATAACCCAATTAATTGGAGCAGCGCCTCTATATTTAGGCAAGAGTGAGCCATGAAAATTTATGACACCGTGTGGAGTCATTTCTAAAACGTCTTTTTTAAGAATTTGTCCAAACGCCACCATCACCATGGCATCGGCATTTTTGGCTCGCATTTGCTCGACTATCTCGGGCGATTTAGATAATTTTTCAGGTTGCCACAAAGTTATTTTGCCCTCAGGATCAAAGCGCTGCAAAGCTTCTTTCACTGCAGGCGGTGTCACCTTATTGCCTCTACCTTTTGGTCTATCTGGCTGACATAAAACACCAACAACTTCAAAAAAATCATCGGCGAAAAGCGCTTCCAGTGTAGGAACTGCAATTGCCGGAGTGCCAAGAAAAATCACTTTCATCTCAATTTAATCCTGATAACTGGGTCTTATTTTTTTTAACACTGACAAAAGTTTGTCATAATCTGCTCTATACGAATTGGATAAAAGCGTCCAGCGCCAACCAGAAAATCGCGCTCCAGGAGTCTGTCTTGACCATAAGCAAGGGCACAGGCTTCGCGTATTGTGGCGGACAAAAGTTCATCATCTGGTACTTGAGTTATTTGCGCCAGGTGACGCAAAAATTCAAAATCTTTAGTTAAAAGTGCCACTTCATCACCCTTTGCCTCAAAGACAAAGTCGTGAACATCGGGGGGTTGAGGAGGCAAATGAGTATAGATTTTTCCATTTTGACTGTGACCAACAATACAAGCGCTCACTTCAGTTTTTAAAAGTGAAAATACTTGCGGCTGCTCTATTTGCAATTGTGCGCGTGTAAGACCAAGGGCAGAGGGCTTATGCACGTTATCCAAAGGACCAGTAAGGACATTGAATGTGACAGCAAAAATATGAAGTGGTGCGTCTGGCTCGCCTACTTTTAAGAAACTTCCAAAGCGTGGCTTGACCGGAAAATCAAGTCCGCCACCGCCAAGACATTCTGCCTTAAATTCGGTGATTGACGAGTTAATGACCTCGGCGACTGGTTTTAATTCCTCAGTCGGTTGGAGTCGGTTGGTCTTCATTAGGAGTAAAGTTTTCCATTTCGTGCTCGTCAGCCGGATCGTCTACCGATTTGCCTTGAGATACGCTAATTGTAGTTTTTTCGCCTTCCTCAGCCATTGTAATATTGATTTCGAGCTTGTCTTTGTGACCCGAGATATTGACTGAGCGTGGTTGTTCGTCATCGTCGTCTACTGTATAACCATTTGATTTTAGTGCAGTTGTGTACCACTCTGTCACTTTTTGCATTGAGTCTGTACTTGTCATAGACAGATATTTAGCTTCTTCGCCTTCTTTGTCTGATGCACTAGACATGCCTGCCATTTTGGATTCTGGATAAACGAAAGGTTTCAATTCGCCTGGCACGCCATTTTTGTCTTCACTAAATGTGGTGGTCATGCCGGAAGAATCGTAAGTAACTTTTTTGTCATTGCCACAACTAGATAGAATGAGAAATGACCCAAGCACCGCAAGCGGCACCATATTTAATACCAACGATTTGAAGAAATGTTTTTGCAATTTAAAAACCTGTAAGTTCACCAATCGACAATAGATGATGCCAAGACATAATTCTATCGCCGGCGTCTTTCAAAAGTCTATCAAGCTCTGTGTATACATGCCAACCTTAGCTTGACCAAGGTTGGTACATCTAGGGTAAAATAAATTTGGCGGCGGCATAGCCAAGTGGTAAGGCAGAGGTCTGCAAAACCTTTATCCCCCAGTTCAAATCTGGGTGCCGCCTTATTTTCACCCTTATTTCATGATAAAATACCAAAACTAAGGACAGTTGGCGCAGTTGGTAGCGCATCACTTTGACATAGTGGGGGTCACTGGTTCGAATCCAGTACTGTCCAAATTTTTATGATGAAACGTCGCGATTTTCTAAAACTATGCTTGGCAAGCGGGCTTAGTCGCACTTTGCCTGTTTTAAGTCCTGGGTTTGTTAACCTTTGCGACCCATTTTCAATTATCCATTTAGAAGGCGGAAACGACGCCTACAACACTGTCGTTCCAATTAACCTGGACAAGTACTACAAAGAACGTCCAAGCCTTGCCCTTGCGCCTGGATCTCTACTCTCTTTGTGCGATTCTAAATCCAGTTCAAAGTCTTATGGGCTAAATCCTGCCCTCAAAAATTTGCACCAAAGATTCAATCAAGGTCATGTAGCTATTTATCTTGGAATCGGTTATCCAAATGTTAGCTTTTCTCACCATAGAGCCCGCCAAATTTGGCATACAGGCGAGCCTGAGCGCATTTGCGACGTTTTCTGGGCAGACAGTCGCCTTAATTTAAAACCTAAACCGATATCGG
Organism: Candidatus Melainabacteria bacterium; assembly: GCA_016699165.1. Taxonomy (GTDB): domain Bacteria; phylum Cyanobacteriota; class Vampirovibrionia; order Obscuribacterales; family Obscuribacteraceae; genus Aved-18. Next base: position 997,109 of record CP064963.1, read on the forward strand.
TTTACGATTTTGATACGCATCAAGATCAGTCTGAAAAACATGGCAAGGCCTTGCTTAATTTGGACCAAAAAATTGGCCACTTAAACAAGACAGGTCTTTGCTTTATTTATTCTGAAATGGGGCGCAGTCTTAAAGAAAACAGCGACAAAGGCACAGATCACGGACATGCCAATCTGGCTTTTCTTGTAGGAGAAAATGTGCGTGGTGGCATATATGGTGACTACACAAATGACGAACACGAGTTTGCTATTGATTTCAGAGAAGTTTATTCTGAAATTGCAAAGTTGATGGCTTAAAACAAGTCCAATTTATCGGTTATGGATCGGGCGGGCCATCCAAGTTCGAATGTTTCATACACCAGAATTTACGCTCGAAGTCCCACATATTTTCGTTCTTCCAGTTTTTCAAAAGAACTTTTACTGTCCAAGCGCCTTCTTTGTCGAGCTTCATTTCTGGATTGAAAACGTAGTGACCTTTGTAAACGTCATCTGGGTTATTGGCTGAAAATTCGCGCGTGAGCACTTCGCGACCGGTGGGGTCGACTATGTGCACGAATCCCTTGTATTGGCGGCGCTCAAAAGGAGTGCCAAAGCCAATGACGCAAGCGCATTTCATATCAACTGGCAACTCTTCAAGGGCGAAGACGTCAATCAAGCCGTTGAGATCAAGCCTGCCTTCGTCGCCATGCTCGGCGTTTTGGCAAAATAGAATATAACCGCTGTGCAGATACTTCATGACTTCCTCTTTCAATCAGGACTAGAATGTTAACCCATTGAATGGGTCTAGTCCAATTAAGTGAGGAAGTCAGTGAAGGTTATTTTCTTTGGTGCAAAAAACTAGCGGTTAGTTGTTTTGCCCGAAGCCATGATTGTGGTCGAGATGGCTTGAGGTACTTCTTCGTAGCGATAGAATTCCATCGTGAATGTACCTTGACCTTTGGTCTTGTTTCTCACGTTGGTGGCATAACCAAACATTTCAGATAGAGGAACGCTGGCTTTCACTTTGGAAAGGTTTTCCACTGTGTCCATACCTTCAATGCGTCCACGTCTAGACGAAAGGTCTCCTATTACGTCGCCCATGAATTCTTCTGGAACTTCGACTTCAACTTTCATGATTGGTTCAAGCAATATTGGCTTGGCTTTCATGAAGCCATCTTTGAAGCCGATGCTGCCAGCGGTACGAAATGCCATTTCGTTGGAGTCAACTTCGTGGTACGAACCTTCGACCAATCTCACTTTGACGTCGATAACTGGATATCCTGCAAGGATTCCGCCAGCCATGGCATCTTTGACACCAATTTCAACTGCTGGGATGTATTCTTTTGGAATAGAACCGCCAACAACTTTGTTTTCGAAAATAAATCCGGTTCCATTTTCAAGCGGCTCGAGTTCGAGTACGCAATGTCCGTACTGACCACGACCACCCGATTGACGGATGAATTTGCCTTCGCATTTGACTTTATTTTTGATAGTTTCGCGGTAAGCAACTTGTGGTTTGCCTACGTTTGCTTCTACTTTGAATTCGCGAAGCAGACGATCCACGATGATTTCTAAGTGAAGTTCGCCCATACCAGCAATGATGGTTTGACCTGTTTCATGGTCAACCGATACTTTGAAGGTTGGATCTTCTTCAGCCAAGCGGCCAAGTGCAATACCCAGTTTGTCGGCGTCGCCTTTGGTCTTGGGCTCGATAGCAACCGAGATAACTGGATCGGGGAAGCTCATCGATTCAAGAATAATCGGATGTGATTCGGCACAAAGTGTGTCACCAGTAGTGGTGTCTTTCAAACCAACAGCAGCTACGATGTCGCCAGCAAGAGCTTCTTGCACATCTGTTCTCTGGTCAGCTTGAAGCTGAACCAATCGGCTGATGCGCTCGCGTTTGCCTTTGGTCGAGTTATAGACGTAAGAGCCAGCGGTCAAAGTACCCGAATAAACACGAATAAAGGTGAGCTTGCCCACGAAAGGATCGTTCATTACTTTGAAAGCAAGGGCAGATAGCGGTTCTTTAGGATCGAATTTACGTGTTTCTTCAACTCCATCTGGATTGAATCCGGTGATGGATGCAACGTCGATAGGTGATGGCAAGTAATCAACAACGGCATCAAGCAAGGCTTGAACACCTTTGTTTTTGAAAGCCGAGCCGCAAAGCATCGGAATAATTTTGTTGTCGCAAACAGCTTTGCGAAGAGCCACTTTGATTTCTTCGTTGGAAACTGACTGTCCTTCGAGGAATTTGTTCATCAACACATCATCTGTTTCGATGATGGATTCTTCTAATTGATGGCGATATTTTTTGGCGTCTTCAAGATAATCGGCAGGAATAGGACCTTCTGTAATCTTTTTGCCCAATGGATCGTCTTCTTCATAGAAGACAGCTTTCATTTCAATTAGATCCACAAGACCCATGAACTGACCTTCGGCCCCAATTGGAATTTGAATTGGATGAGCATTAGCCCAGGTAGAGTGCATACCGGGAAGATTTTCTTTTACTTGTTTTACAACTTTGAAGAAGTCGGCACCGTTTCTGTCCATTTTGTTGACCAGAATCATACGGGGCACAGAATAGCGATTAGCTTGTTTCCAAACTGTTTGTGTTTGAGGTTGTACACCACCAACTGCGCAAAGAACGATGATAACGCCATCGAGAACGCGCATGGAGCGCTCAACTTCAACGGTGAAGTCAACGTGTCCGGGGGTGTCGATTAAGTTGATGTGTTTGTCTTTCCATTTGCTGGAAATAGCAGCAGCGGTGATAGTGATACCGCGCTCACGCTCTTGATCCATCCAGTCGGTGACTGATGTGCCTTCGTGCACTTCGCCCATTCTGTGAATGAGACCGGAATAAAAAAGAATACGTTCAGTGGTTGTGGTTTTGCCTGCATCGATGTGAGCGGCAATGCCCATGTTCCTGATTTGAGTTAGATCTGTTTTCGACACTGAACCCTTCCTTTCGCTAGATACTTCCATGCTGGCTTTCCTTTATACCAAAACAACCACCTCTTGAAAATATCATAAGAACTAGGTTAGAACCTAGATTCTGCATATTTCGTTTAGAAATGATTGTGCTTTTCTTTACAAAGAAACACCAGGTCAAAAGAGTAATGAGCGAAGCTTAAGCTCCGCTCACCACAATAATTTCAAAACTTATTTTTTACGCTCTACTTCTTAATAACGATAGTGCGCAAAAGCTTTGTTGGCTTCAGCCATTTTGTGTGTGTCATCACGTTTTTTGACTGATGCACCGGCTCCGTTTGAAGCATCGATGAGCTCAGCAGAAAGACGCTCTGCAAAAGATCTACCACCGCGTTTGCGGCTGTTTGTGATGATCCACTGAGTAGCTAGTGCAACGCCTCTAGACGATTTTACTTCAACAGGAACCTGATAAGTAGAACCACCAACACGACGAGCTTTGACTTCGACTAAAGGTGTGACGTTTTTCACAGCTTTGTTGAAAATATCAAGCGGCTCTTGCGCTGTTTTTTCTTGAATTAAGGTGAGAGCGGAGTAGAACAGATTTTGAGCTGTGCTCTTTTTACCGCGCTGCATCATGCGATTGACAAAGCGTGACACAAGCTGGCTGTCGTAAACAGGATCTTGTGGTGGCACTCTTTTGATAGCAGCTGAACGTCTGGACATGAACTTATTTCTCCAATTCTCTATCTAATTATTTATTTCTTTTTGCCTTTAGCAGCAGCTGCAGGAGCAGCGCCTGGTTTGGGACGCTTGGTTCCATATTTGGATCTGCCTTGAGCGCGGTCTTTGACACCTGCGGTATCAAGTGCACCACGCACGATGTGGTAACGAACGCCTGGCAAATCTTTCACTCTTCCGCCACGAACAAGCACGACACTGTGCTCCTGGAGGTTGTGTCCGACACCTGGAATATAGGCTGTGATTTCCATCCCGTTAGTCAAACGTACTCTGGCAATTTTTCTCAGAGCCGAATTGGGCTTTTTAGGTGTGGTTGTCTTCACTTGTGTGCAAACGCCACGACGCTGGGGACAAGATTTGAGGGCCGGGGACTTAGTCTTGAATGTGACCTTTTTTCTCTCACGGCGGATAAGCTGATTAATGGTAGGCACCACGATCTCCTGAATTCTAAAGTGCGCCCGGTACATAGCCCTGCGGCTCTGATTTGTAAGGCAACGGGCTCATAGCAAATCAGGCTTAGAGTACCAGATTCTGCACCCATTTGGGAATTGGAGCCTCGAATATTTCTATATGCTTTACAAATCGCTTAAATTAAGAATCAGTTAGATTCCGTTATATATGGAATGTTGATTGCTGGTTTGCCCATGCTAGGCAGCGTGACGGTGGGATCCAGCCTGAGCCGTTTTTTCTTTTTCGCTCGCAACCACTGCTCTTTTGCCATCAGATAACAAGTGGTACTTGGCTCTAAGCCAAGCTCTTTCAGTGCGGTTATGACATTGTCTTGAAAATCAAATACCTTAATTACGACCATGCCCTGCATCTGAGCTTTGATTGTAGTACCCACCACAAAGTTGACAAGGTCACAAGCCAGATGTGACCAGCCTGCATTGACATAGAACTCAAGCAAATGGTCGCCATTTTTAGAAGTTTTAACCCGGGCGGCACACGGAATGACCTGCCTGTCAGTTTCTTCAGTCACCCAGAATAAGTCGTTCTGGGCGAGCTTGAAGCGAGACTTGTCCATTTTCACATCATTTATACGGTAATCTTCCGGCACAAAATTGAAAACGCGACGCTCTTCTGTAGGAATAATTTCTTGGTGTAATTGATAGATTTTTTGGCTGTCAGCCGGTTGGGCAAAGCGAAAGGCGCTGAAATCGGCATCGCCATAGCTTACATCTGGTGGGGTGTAATCAATTGGCACCTGATAATAACTGACACGACTGCATCGTCTAAACCCGCACGAAACTAGAAGCGAAATGGCAGACGAGTTTTGATTGGACACTTCGCACAAAAAATGACTGATACCCTGACCGCCAAATAAAGCAAGGGCGTAACGCAAAAGTTCTTCTGCTATACCGCGGCCTCTGTGTCTTGGATGCACAACCAACTGATTCACTTGCCAGGTATGGTTTGATTTTCCAAGAGAATCTAGGGCGATAATTCCAAGCACTGTGTTGTCTTCTTTAGCCAGGTATACAGAAGAAGTACGATGGAAGGCGATAGGCACCCAATGCTGCCAGAAGCTCATTTTGGCTTCGTTGACCTTTTCTTCTGAAATAAAAGCATCAAATGGAACTGGCTCTTCCTGATAACGCAAAAGTGCGCGCACTTGCGCGGCGTCATTGGGAAAAAACGGGACTATTTTGATCACTTTTGTCAGAAGCCTCTTGAAAAGATCTTAACATGGTCTGTCAATAACGAGCAGTCAATACCGTAAAGTAGAAGGATGCCAGCCGCTAAGAAACCTGACAAGAAAAAAACTGACAAGGACAAAGATAAGTCCGAGTCAGAGTTTAAGGTCGTCGCTCAAAATCGTCGAGCACGCCACGAATACACCATTATCGATTCGATGGAAACAGGTATTGAGCTTGTCGGCACCGAAGTAAAATCGATACGTCAAGGCAAAGCAAGTTTGCAAGACGCTTTTGCTCGAATTGAGGGAGGAGAGGTTTATCTATACAACTGCAATATCGCTGTATATGAATTCGGCAACCGCTTCAACCATGAGCCTTTGCGCAAACGCCGCCTGCTCTTGCAAAAGAAACAAATTTTAAAACTCAAGGCCCAGTCTAAGGAAAAAGGATTAACCCTAGTTCCGCTTAAGCTCTATTTCAAGAGGAACTGGGTCAAAGTAGACTTAGCATTGGGCAAAGGCAAACACTTATATGACAAACGTGAAAGCATTGCCAAGCGCGATACCAAACGCGAATTGGATAGACTGGCCAAAACGGCTAGAAGATAGGAGAGACATTCGAGTGAAAGATTTATGGCGTGTGTTAGCAACAATCTGTTTGCTCATATTCAGTCTTTCTTTTACGTCATTGGATTGTCTGGCAAAAAATGCCACTCCACTTGCCGTTCTTAAAAGCACCACCAACGTCAATGCCTATCAAGAGCAGCATCTTGGAACATACGACGACGACTATACTTTGTTTAAAAACGTGCTCAACAATGCCAATTTGCATTTCGATGAGATTACAGAAAACGAGGCGGCAAGCGGTAAGGCATCGCTTTCAAAATATAGAGCGATTATAATTCCTCTATGTGTCGACGTTTCGCCTGAAGCTCAAAATGGATTAATCGAATATTGTCGCTCTGGCGGCAAACTAATGGTAATGGACGGAGGCGGTGTGCAATCGCAGCGCGCTCAGGCACTTTCGGCGCTAGCTGGAGTAACTGTCAATCAGCAGCAAGTTTTCAAAAATAGAAACAAACTGGTCTGGACTGATACTCCCCTTCCGATGCAAGAAGACTTTGCCGTTGGCACCATGGTGGCAAATCTGGTGGTGACCCCAGAGACAAAAAAATTAGCGGTCTGGCGCGGAGCGGACGAAAAATCTCAAGACACAGGTCTTGCCATCGTCAAAAAACCTCAAGCCGCCTTCATGGGCTGGGTACTTGGTGTACAAGGCAACATCACAGCCAACGCTCGATTTCTAGCAATGACATTAGACGAACTGTCACCAGGAATCACTCAGGAAGCAGCTATTCAAATAAGTTTTGCCGAATATCAAACTATTGGCGAAGAACTTACATTCTTGTTCAATCGAACCGACGAAGCTATTAAAACGGCTAAACAAGCCGAGTTTGCCGTGCCGATAAGTCAGATTGAAGAAAGTTTCAGCAAAGCACAAGAACAAGCAAAATCATTTCATTCCGCCTACAAAGAGCGTCGCTTCCAGGAAGCAGACGAGCATCTAGGCAAAGCACGCGAATTGTACGCACTTTCTTTTGGTCAGGCAATGCCTGTGCGCCCGGTGGAAGCCCGCTCTGTATGGCTTGATCGCGGCACTATAGTGGCTACAAAAAATGCCAAAGGCATGGCAGATTTAATTGCGCGATTAAAACAGTCCGGCATCAACATCATTTATTTTGAAACCAATAATGCCGGTTTCACAATGTATCCAAGCAAACTGACCGATCAAAATCCAGAGACTTTGAGCTGGGACCCACTTGGTACTGCGTGTAAAGAAGCCAAAAAACATGGCATGGAATTACATGCCTGGCTCTGGATTTTCAACGTAGGCAATATGAGACACAACCCGATAATAGGCAAAGAGGCCGATTATCCAGGTCCTGTGCTTTCGCGCAAACCGATATCATGGGCGATGGCATACAGCAATGGTGCTCTCGTTCCACCTAAGCAAACCGAATTCTGGATCGATCCTTCTAATAAGGAATGTCGCCAGTACATCAAAGACTTAATCACCGAAGTGGTGACCAAATATCCAGTAGATGGAATTCAGCTCGACTACATTCGTTACCCGTTTAATAACAAAGGTGCCGAGATGGGCTTCAACTGGCTTTCTCGCCAGAAGTTCGAGCAAGAGACCGGTCTCAACTTGGACAGATTCGATGAAAATACTCGCGAAGTTTTCATGGCATGGAAAGTGCATCAAATAAGCAGTTTCGTCAAAGAATCTAGAGAGCTTTGCAATTCGCTTAAACCAGGACTTCGAATATCAGCGGCTGTTTATGCCTTTCCAAGACGCATGCGCATTGGTGCCATTCAGCAAGAATGGGAAACCTGGGTAGCAAACGGCTGGATCGACACGCTCAATCCAATGACGTATGCATCTACTGCTCAGAATTTGACCGTAATGGCCGATTACTGCCGAGAAAGCACGTCCGATAAAGCACTTGTATATCCAGGACTAGCTATTATGCGTATAGACACGGCTGGTCTAATTGAACAGTTAGACTCGGCTAGAGCAACCGGAACCCTTGGTACCACAATGTTTGCAGTAGCTCACCTAGATGACAAAAAATTGAATGTATTGAAGATGGGACCGTATCGTCGTCAAACTTTATTGACGCCACAATCGGAACCACTTCGAGCCAGCCGATTTTTATTCGACGATTTTGTAGCAATGCTCAATCGTTACTTGCAAGATCCACGTGGGCATATTCTCTCGGATACTGCCAGCACAAACGATGTTTTGTCTCAAATTGAAGTGATTCAAAAGACGATGCACGGTCTCAAAAATAGTTCCAGTGCGTCCGAAATTGATTCGGTCAACAAAGATATTGAGCGTTTGCACAAAACGGTAAAAGAATGGCTCAGGCTGGAAGCCTTTATACAACGGGGTTACAGGGCTCAATACATTGCCAATTATCTTGGACAGGTTGAAGCCATACTTTCATATGCTTCACACAAAGCGAAAGTACAGTCATCATCGGTAGTATCGAGCCAAAGTAACTAGACTAGAAAGACCATCACAAGCCTATGTACGTGAATTCAAGACACACGCTAGTCTTATTGTCCGCCTTTTCACTTTCACTTGCTTCAAGCGCATCTTGGGCTAAAAGTTCATTGCGCCAAAATGTGACTTATCAAAATAGTGATACAGGACAATTATTCAAAACTCGCAAAGAACAAAGAGACAGGCTTATTGACACAATATGGAATAAGCCTACTCATCAATACAAATATGGCGACCAATTTACTATCACTCTTGTTCCAAAACAAAAGTCTTTCGTCTACTTGTTCTACATTAGTCATGATGACAAAGTGATGGCAATTTATCCTTCGCGTATGAGCCATAAGCACACGCCTGGCTGTCACGAACCGATGGAAATCAGCACTATCAAATCATCTACACGCGAATACGCACTTAGAGTAGATAGCACTCCTGGAAAAATGGTTTCAGCAGCCATTATTGATAATGAGCAAGGAAAACTGTTGCGCGACAAATTAATAAATACAGCCGACTGGGCCGCAATCGAACCGCTTGAACACACGCTCAAACTTAGTGGTGATGAACTTCTTGAGCGTCTCAAGCAATTATATGCTCAAAATAGCGAAGAAGTTTTCTATTCAATAGAAGAGGCGCCCAAAGCAAAGCCCACAACTGGTGCTGAAACTCGCGAACTTAAGATTTAGTGGTAGCCTGGCAAACACCTAAACGAGTTAGTTGGGCAAGAATGCGATGCTTCAGTTTGTAGAAGGTTTTCAAACGCTCGAAATCGTCTACTGCACCTTTCACGCGCAAGCTAAGCAATTTGCTTTGTCCTTCACGCAAAGACTTTCTGGTCGGCATCGATTCTTGATGCTCGACAGAAACCCAATATTGCATCTGGGGTTCGTCCAGAAATAGTTTTCTTAGAACTGCATCATCAAATAGTGCTTTTACTTTTGCTTCGTCAGAACCTTTGATCATGAAAGCTTTATCGAAGTCCTCATGCCCAACCACAATGTCTTGCACACCAAGAAGCTTGTGCAAACCGTGATACCAGGATTCTGGATAGAGGGCGAATTTGAAATCGTCTGTGCCAATGATATTGGTCTCGACTGTTGTGTGCTGTTCTGATTTCAGCTTATCGTCGCCAGGAACCATGGTGTAGAGCAATTCCCAGTCGGTGCCGTCGATTGGCATAGACATAGTTAGCTTTGAGGTGCTCGAATCTGGATTGGGGTCATCAATCTGAGCGTTAAATTCCTCAGAAAATTCAAACCAGACCTGTTTCCAACCAAAAATTCTACTATGCAGCTTCACGACGCCTTTCCTCTAAGAATGAATCAACTTGTATTTATACCATCTACAAGTTTAAACTTATGTTTCATCTAAAAAAGTTGCAACATTGAACACCACTCTAGAAAAACGCCCTGTAGCGCCCCAAAGCCTTCCAGAAGCTCACAAACCAAAGTTCGACGATACTCTAGTCACAGGCAATCTGTGGCGTGCATGCTGGGTAATGGCCTGGCCACTCCTAATTGCAACCATTGCTAATTCGCTTGTTGGTATATGCGATCTCTATGTCGCAGGATTCTTAGGCACTTCAAGTCAAGCTGCAGTGGGGATTTCTGAGCACATTGCCTTTTTTGCCATGCTTCTCATCATGGGTGTAAGCATGGGAACGACTGCAATTGTTTCAAGGTACTGGGGCGAAAAAAATTATGAAGAAGGCGTGAGATTCACAGCTCACTCAATTCTATTTTCTTTTGTCTTCGGCATAGTGCTTTCAGTTGCACTGCTTGTGTTTGGCATCATGTCTCTTTCGATGTTTTCCAACTCGCTTGAAGTACAGACATTGGCCAGACAATATTTATGTATCTATAGTTTTTATATCATTCCCTTCAGCATCGTTTCAGTGATGAATTCAGCACTGCGCGCAAGCGGAGATGCAAAAACTCCTCTGGTTTTAGTGGCCTGTTTTACTTCGCTCACTGTTATCGGTGATTTTCTCACGGTAGTTTTGCAGTGGCCCGTAGCAAATTTAGGCATACAGGGCATTGCGATATCAGCTGTTGTTGCCTCTTTCACTTCGTCACTTCTAGGCATAGTGCTTTTGCGCCGGTCTAAATTAGCTCCCTCTATGCACCACTTTATGCCACTCGATATCGATCGCATAAGACGAGTGGTAAAAATCGGTGTGCCTTCGGCATTGCAAAGACTGGGCTGGGCAACCAGTTTGTTCGTACTCTATTTTATTTTGTCCCAGTGCGATACACCAACCCCGGCTCTGGCAGCCCTTGCAGTCGGTATGCGAATCGAAGCTTTGCTTTTCATGCCAATTATGGCGCTCAATATGGCAGTATCTTCGATAGTTGGTCAGAATCTTGGCGCTAAAAAAGTGAAACGCGCTTATCAGGCTGGAGTAAAAATGGCTACAGTCGGCTTCTGGAGCCTCACTGTGCTTGGTGCCATTATGTTTTTGCTTGCAGACAATATCGCTTCCTGGATAAGTTCTGACCCTGTGACCATTCCCCATATTCCAAGTTATTTGCGCATAGCCGCTTTCTGTGAGCCTTTTCTTGCCCTGGCAATGATTTTATCTGGCGCGCTTCAAGGAGCTGGTGATACCAAAACTCCAATGTGGATTACTATTATTTGCAATTGGCTTGTCAGATTGCCGCTAGCTTATTGGCTTGTACTGGGGCTCGATATGGGACCAAGTGGTGCGTGGTTGGCAATGACACTATCTGTAGTTATGTCAGGCATCATTACTGCTATGCGCTTCCGCTCTTTGAGCTGGACCAGACAACGAGTATAAAACGAAAGCAAAAACATACCACTGAATGAGCCGGACATGTCCTGCTCCAAAGTTGTATTCGAATATACCAGCCACACTAAGTGAAACAAGTGCGCCCACAACACCAAGACCAAGCGCTTTATCAAGACTGCTTGTTCCGCTTTTCCAATTGGAGAAAGCAAGAAAGAAAGTTTGACCTAACAATACCAGATAGGCAAAAAGTCCAGGCAGACCAAGCGTAACAAGCAAGTGCAAATAGTTAGAGTGCGCATGGGTCAAGTGATCTGAGATACCTGGCACCACTGCATCTTTATAGTCGAGCTTGGGAAAATGATTGATACCAACACCTAATATTGGTCCTTTTTGCCACATAGAAATACATTCTTTCCAAATAGACAAACGCACACGTGTACTGGTGTCATTTTGAGCATTGGTCAAAAGTGGCTCTAGACGCGTTTTAACTACAGGTACGGTAAGCCAGAGCAGACCCACTAATACAATGCCTGCAATAACAGTTTTGAAAAATAATTTACGCGAAACACAAAAAGCAATTGTAAGAACAGCAAAAGCAATACCAAGCCAGGCACTGCGTTCACTTGCAAAAATAACACCTAGAAAATTAGCTCCTGTAAGTGCAAGTAGTATCATTTTTGAAAAAGGCAAATCTTCTTTCTTCAAGCCAAGACAAAGAGATAGAGCCACGCAAGCCGTCACCTGCATTTCACCTGCAAATGCCATTGGGTTTCTAACAAAACCTGAAGCCTGCAAATATTGATATTTTTCAAAAGGATGAAAATTGAATAGTTGCTGAATCGTTCCCCAGACTCCATCAAGCGCGCCCATACAAAGCAGTATAAACACTGCTCTTAAACGCTCAGAAGGCATATGACTCAAAGCATAGTGAGCCCAGAAATAAACAAGCAACGCTCGCAGACTAACAAGTGAATCCAGTCCATCGTGCAGTCCATGACCTACTGTGCCTGAAATAAATACACACAGAGCAAGACTTATAAACGGACCTATAAGTGGTGGAGGCGTGTAACTGCGCTCTTTGATTATCATGGCGATAGATAATGCCAGACCAAGTCCCAGCACCACCCACGGTATCGTTATAGGAAGAAAGACACAGATACTATAAGCCCAGAGTAAATAACGCTGGCAGGCAATCATTATCTGTTTAAAGACCAGTTTTTCATTTTCATAGCTTCGTACACTTGAGCTAGTGTAGCTTTTGCCACTTTGCGAGCTTTTTGATTGCCGTGCTCAAGTACTTTATAAAGCTGAGCTTCGTCTTTCACAAATTTTTCGCGGCGCTCTCTAATAGGTGCAAAATATTCGTTTATCAAAACAGCAAGATTTTTCTTGCAATCAACACAACCAATCTGTGCCGTTTCGCATTCTGTTTTTACTTTCAGCCAGGCATCAGATTCTTTGGGCAAAAATATGTTGTAGAAAGGCCACGGCACTTCGCACAAGTCGGTATGACCAGGATCTGATTTTGCAATACGAGTGCGGTCAGTAATCATTTTTTTGACTTTAGCTGCGGTATCTTCTGCAGTATCAGCCAGTTTAATATCATTGTTGAATGACTTACCCATTTTCTGCCCGTCGATTCCCTTTAGAAGCGGAGTCTCGGTGAAACGTGGTTTGGGTTCAGGAAAAATTTCTTGCCCCTGTCCGTAAAGCGAATTGAATTTTCGCGCTAAGTTGCGTGCAAACTCAAGATGTGATTCCTGGTCTTTGCCAACTGGTATGAGTTCGCCTTTGAAAGATAAAATGTCAGCTGCCATGAGCACTGGATAGCCAAGCATGCCATAAGTAAGTTTGTCTTTCGCTTCTTCTTCGTCAGTGGCAAGCATGCGCACCATGTCTTTGAGTGTGGGCTCACGCTCCACCCAATTTTGCTTGGTGAGCATAGACAAAATTAAATGCAGTTCGGCAATTTCAGGAACGCCCGACTGTACATATAAAGTGCACTGATCCGGGTCAATACCGGCTCCTAGCCAATCAAGCGCCACTTCTAATATGTTGCGGTCGATTTCTTGCGAATTTTCGTACTTGGTTGTCAGTGCGTGCCAATCGACGATTGAAAAATAAGAGTCGTACTGACTTTGAAATTCCACCCAATTGACCAGAACGCCAAAATAATGCCCCAAATGCAAGCGTCCGGTGGGACGCATACCGGACATAATTCGTTTATTGTTTTTGACAGCAGATTCGCTCAATCGAACTAACTTTGGGTCTCGGATTTAGGCTTGTTTTTACCTGCAGCGGCAATGGCCTGGCGGGTAGCTTCCAATTTGCGACCAACTTTAGCTTTTCTACGAGCACGCTTTTCTCTTGCGTTGTATTTGTGAGTCATTTTTTCCTCTACGACAAAAAATATAAGATTGCAAACTATATCACAAAGTGCCCCGGGTGGCTCTTTTACTTGCTAGAGAAGCGATCTTGTTCTTGTTTTAAGCGGTCCATATCAACCGGCAAAAGATAGCCGGCTCCCACCAATAGCTTATCGAGCCCGATACCTTGACGACCGGCAATTGTAATCAAATCTTGCAATTGGTCGCCCGTGATTCTTCTTCTCTGGAGCAAATATTGCTCAAGCTCCATTTTTGCCATCACCAGTTCGATGGTAAGCGAAATTACCGGATCATAATGCGAAATTAGTTTTTCTTCCTGGCAATATCTATATGTGGCAAGCACACTAGCTGCAGTAAGACTTGAATCAGTCAAGACAGCAACGAGAGTTTTGCCATTGGTAGTATCGATCAAAACTTGACGGACCAATTCGTGCAACTCATCGTCTTCAAGGCGTTCTTTGCCCTCTTTTGTGACACTGAAATTACTATTTAAAAGTCGTTCAATATCAATTGAAACGATAGGCAAAAGATCAGTTAAGCGAGGGTCGAACTCATCACCATTTTCGTCTACAAACTTTTCATCGCCTTGATTTTTTTCAATTGCAGAAGCTGATAGCACTGGCTTTTTAACTTCATCGCGAGTTAATCCTGATACCGTATTTGGTGCTTGCGTCTTCACTGCCAGTTCTACTAATTTTTTGGCACCATCTTTTTTAATATCTTCGTGCGTATTACTTTGATTGATGGAAGTATCGCCCTCTTCGCTTGGAAGAGCGGGTATTTCTTGGGTATCGACGCCAATCATAGCGCCTACTCCTTTTTTCAATTCGACATCTTGAGTTTTGCGCACTCGTCTTTGAACGGGTAAATTATCGCTTGAATTTTTTATGTCTTCGGCTACTTGAGCATCCGCAATTAGCGGTCTCACTACATCCACAGAGCGTGTAGCAAGCAATCGATAAAGACTGCTCAGAGCAGACTTCAAATCAAGATTCAATTCGACCATCGCCTGGCGCATGGTGCGACCATCTGTGATCCAGCCAATGACAGTAAAATCGTCTTTCAATAGAGGCTCACGCGTGAGCATTTCTTGCCATTCTTGCGTACCAAAATTAGCCGAAGGAACAATCTCGGTGTGCAAACCAACATTGTTTTGTTTGAGAAAAGAACAATAGTAAGCAAGACTGGTGGGACTATCGAATTTGATATTCAAGTTGCGTTCTTTTTCAAACAGAGCCGTCTCACCTGCGGTATCAAATCGCTCCACCCAGAATTCGCCTTCATCCCAAAAGAGCACCTCTGAGAGGGCTTCAACCCCCTCTAAAATGCCAAATGTAACTGATGCCACTTCGCCTTTTGAAACAAAAACATTGCAGACCTGTCCCATCCTTCTTATCTGAATGGAATACGATTTTTGGGTCTCGTGGCAAAGCAGCTGCAAAAGCCCAGCTACGCTTGCGTCCGATAAGCTACCTTCCAACACTGACAGGTACCTCTTACAGTAACGAACATAATACTACTTGAGCATATTTTCAGGTCGCCCATTATTAGATGTCTACTCTCGCTTGCGCCTGGGCAAATTTACAAAAGTTAATTCGAAGGCTTGACGCTACAGAATACGACTTATTGGGTAGATAAGAGGCATGAATCTTTTGAGTGGTAAAAAAGTGGGAGCTAAACCAAAAGCAAAATCGCGGGTCTCCGATGATTTGGCAGAAGACTGGAACGAAGTAGAAGTCGAAAGCGATCTCGAACCCGAGATCGAAGACGAAGTCGAGGTCGAGGAAATTCCGATTCCCAAACGGGGCGATGGTTTTACAGAAGACTCTGTCAGACTTTACTTGAGAGAAATAGGCCGCGTGCGCATGGTCAAGCCAGATGAAGAAATCGACCTTGCCAGGCGAATTTCGGAAGGCGATGCCCAGGCCAAACAAAAACTGATTCAGGCTAATCTGCGTCTGGTAATTTCTATAGCCAAAAAATATGTAAATAGAGGTCTTCCCTTCCAGGATTTAATTCAGGAAGGAAACCTGGGCTTGATTCGAGCCGCTGAAAAATTTGACCATACAAAAGGATTTAAATTTTCGACCTATGCCACCTGGTGGATAAGACAAGCAATTAGCCGCGGTCTGGCTGACAAATCGCGCACTATACGTGTGCCTGTACATATGGTCGAATCGATGAATAAGCTCAAAAAAATGAGCGCCAAACTATCTCAAGATTTGGGTCGTCGCGCTACAGACGAAGAGCTTGCTCAGGCAATGAGTATTCCTGTAAGCAAAATTCAAGAGATTCTCACAGCAGACCGCGAGCCAGTCTCGATGGAAATGCCGCTCAATCGAGATGAAGAGACATATCTTGGAGATTTGATTGAAGACTCGGATGCCAATCGTCCTGACAACATGACTGAAGATGAACTTTTGCGTCAAGACATAGGCAGAATGCTCAGTCAGCTCACCCCGCGTGAGCGCGACATTATGCATTTGCGCTACGGTTTGGAAGACGGAAGACAGCGAACCCTTGAAGAAGTGGGCAGATTGTTCAACATCACACGCGAGCGCGTGAGACAAATTGAGCACAAAGCTTTTAGAAAATTGAGACAGCCTTCATGGTCCAATAAGCTCGTCGGTTATCTTGACGACTAAATTTCTTCTTTGCAATTAGATAAATTTCCAACTGTTGGGCGTTATACCTTGCTAGGGTTATAGTCTGCGGATTGAGCGTAAATGAGCTTAACTGCTTGCTTCACAATATTGGACCGGGCCATGACGGAGCGATTGGCAATAGCTTTGGACGAATTAGTCTCGCTGGCTGAAAGCGGCGAGCGTCAACGCTTGCGTATTCTTATAAACGATATAAATCCCTATGACCTGGCTGAATATTTTCAGGAAATGGAGCCGCAGCACAGACTTTCTTGTTTTCGTTTACTCGATTTAGACAATGCAAGCGCAGTGTTGACAGAGCTTGAACCACAAAACCAGAGAAATCTTTTGAAAGACCTGGGCAATTTAGGCGTGGTTCCGCTCATTTCAAACATGTCTCCAGACGATGCTGCCGATATTTTGTCTGAATTATCTGAAGAAAAAGCGGCCGAAATTATCGAGCAAATCCCAGATATAGAAACAAAAGCCGACATCAAACAGCTTCTATCTTTCGATGACGATACAGCAGGCGGCATCATGTCGACCGATTATCTGTCTTTGTATTCGCGCATGACAGTAGGCGAAGCGCTCGATTATTTGCGCGAGCAATACGAAGATTTAGAAGAAGACATCTACGACGTTTATGTTGTGGATGAAGCGAATTTTCTTGTAGGCGTAGTCAAAGTTAGAGAACTTATCACCACTCAGGCAAGCACCACCATTGAAGTGGTGATGGACAAAGACCTGGTCAAAGTGACAACCTCGGACGACCAGGAAGAGGCCGCCAAAAAAGTGGAGCGATATGACTTGCACTCATTGCCTGTTGTTGATGCAGAAGGCAAACTTTGCGGTGTGATCACAAGCGACGACATCATGGACGTGTTGCGCGAAGAGGCTACAGAAGACATTTATCAATCGTCTGGTATCAACGCCACCGAAGACGGAGAAGAGCTTGGCTCCAACGTGCGCAAAGCGTTTGCAGCAAGATTGCCCTGGCTTTTGATTACGCTTGGAATTGAAACTGGCTCCTGCACTGTTATCACTCACTTTGATGCCATAATTCAACAAACAGTTGCCGCCGCGTCTTTCATGCCACTATTGTCTGGTGTGACCGGATCGGTTGCCACTCAAAGTACTTGTATCGTCATTCGAAGCTCTGGTGCGCGTGATACCTTAACGGCAAAAATGGTGGCACGATATATCTGGCACGAAGTGAGAGTAGGCTTGTTGCTTGCCATTTGCTGTGGTGTCTTTACTTTTATTGTAAGTTTACTCATAAGTAATTCTCATCACGAATTAGGACTAGTTGTAGCCTGTTCGCTTGTTATTACTATGACTTTTGGTGTAACGGTGGGAACCGCCATGCCAATGGTATTTAAAAAAATTGGAATAGACCCAGCCCACGCAAGCGGTCCATTCATCACAAGTTTGCTCGATGTATCTACAATGACCATTTATCTGACCATTGTTCACCATTTCTTATCGCACATAGTCTGAACACAAAATGGGAGACCGCATGAACACCAAAATACAAAAAGATCCCTATAGCGAACTGGAGCAAAGAAAAAAAGAAGCGGGTCTAGTGGATCAAAAAACAGTCGATAAAAGGCACAAAGCCGGTTATCTTCACGCTCGCGAACGTATTGAACAATTGGTGGACCCTGATTCCTTTTTAGAAATTGACAGATACGCATTACATGAATGCGGCGATTTTGGTATGGACGAGCGCAAAGCGCTTGGTGATGGTGTAATCACTGGACAAGCCAAAATAGATGGAAGACCGGTTTATTTATTTGCTCATGATGCCACCTTTATTGGTGGCGCACTTGGTGAGGTTTTCGCTCGCAAAGTTTGCAAAGTAATGGACCTAGCCAAAAATGCCGGATGTCCAGTTATTGGACTGAACGAAAGTGGTGGTGCGCGTATTCAAGAAGGCGTCAAATCGCTTGCCGGTTACGCTGACATTTTTTATCGCAACGTGCAATGCTCTGGAGTTATTCCTCAAATCTCTATCGTTTATGGCGCATGTGCTGGCGGTGCGGTTTACAGTCCAGCTGTAACCGATTTCACCATCATGGTCAAAGACAAAAGTTTCATGTTTGTTACTGGTCCTGAAATTGTGAAAACAGTTACTGGAGAGGAAGTTACCCTTGAAGATTTAGGTGGAGCAAGAGTGCACAACACCAAATCTGGTGTGGCACAACTAATGGCTCAAGATGAAGCCAGTTCTTTTGAAATGGCTCGCCGTCTACTTTCATATTTACCAAGTAACAATATGGAGTTGACTCCACTTTCAGATGGAGAAGTAGTTCCACCAAAAGGCGCTAGCGAACTACGTCAAGTCGTCCCAGTCGATCCGACCAAGCCATATAATATGATTGACGTTCTTACTCGCATATTTGATGAAGGAAGCTTCTTCGAATTGTCTCCTTTGTATGCAGCTAATATCATCACCGGCTTTGCTCGATTAAATGGAACAGCAGTAGCGGTAGTAGCAAATCAACCAAAATGGCTTGCTGGCTGTCTCGATATAAATGCTTCGACAAAAGCGGCTCGCTTTGTTCGTTTCTGCGATGCCTTCAATATTCCGCTTATTACTTTTGTAGACGTTCCAGGCTATTTGCCCGGAACCAATCAAGAGTTCGATGGCATTATTCGCCATGGTGCAAAATTGCTTTATGCCTACTGCGAAGCGACGGTGCCCAAACTTACAGTTATTACTCGCAAAGCTTACGGCGGCGCCTTCGACGTTATGGGCTCCAAAAATGTCGGCGGCGACTACAACTTTGCCTGGCCCACAGCTGAAATTGCTGTGGTCGGTGCCCAAGCTGCAGTAAATTTGCTTTATAGAAAAGAAGTGAAAAGCCAGGCCAAAGAATATCTGAGCGAGCGCGTTTCAGAATACAAAGACAAATTTGCCAATCCATATATTGCCGCTCAATTGGGTTATGTAGATGATGTTATTTTGCCTGAGCAAACACGCGATCATCTAATTCGCGCCCTGGATATGCAAAAGAACAAAAGAGTCGAGCGCCCGGCGCGCAAGCATGGAAATATTCCGCTCTAAATTATCTAATCTAGTTCTTGAGCTGCGGCAAAACTAAAACACCTCGATAATTATATTCGAGCGTATCGTCATCACCTGTAGTATCACTAATATCATGCAATTCCACTAGATTGAGCGATAGCATCGCTGGCGGAGGCAATTTACAGTCATACCTTGCGATAGGATCAGAACTACCAACTAGATTTTCTACCCGTTCTTTTAGATCTGTTGGAAAATCACCAACAACAGCAAAAAAAGCTCCATGCACACAATTTTTTCGGCTTTGCAGTTTGTTTAATTTGTCTATAAAATTACGCAGCCAGTCCATCGCATTGCTTTTGTCTGTGCGCTCTTCGCTATCGTCAACTATCCTTGCCACTATAAGTGGATTTCGATCTTTGTCGAATAGAGTTATGTCATTGCAAGGCCATTTTGACTTGTTGAAAAACATTCCATAACTAACAGGTTCACTCTCGCCACTCTCTACTTTGCCAATGGCTTCGAATAACTCGCGCTGGCGATTGTATAAGCCTGATTGGTGAGCCTTTTGAAAAAATTCTGCAAACAAATAATGTAGAAAGAATCGGCTTGGGCTGCTCAATCTGAGGACAGAATCAGATGCTTCTCTGATTACCAGATTGTTACAAGCTGCTTTGATGTCGTCAGGTGCGAAAGCGCGCGGATCAGCAATGACGTTGAACAGGCTAAAACTGGTCGCTTCGAGACTTTCGATTTTAAATTTAGAGATATTTTGGGTTGCCATCTTTGTCTAATAACTAATAGAGAGAATAACGTTTAGAGTATAAGTTTAATATTTGTGGTACATCTAAAAAAGGAGGGGGTTTGGGCTAGCTGACCTTAATGGGTCTGCCCAACAACTAGTTATAAGACATTTGGCGAATTGGGATAAATCATTTTTGAATCATCTAATCAGGCAAGGGTAGTTAATCCGTGCCTAATGCCTGTCAGTCTCAGGCATGAATTGTATCCATTGGACGTTTTTTTGGGTACTTCAACATCAAGGGATTAAATAAAAAGCCGGAAACTAGAAAATAAATGGCTCTTTTACCATCAAGCAAGAACTTAAATACATCCGCTACTTCTATTTTGAATGAAATCAAAAAGGGTGGGGATGAAAAGAGAAACGAGTTCGTCTACCTGAACCTTGAGAGGGTTTACGCTATCGCGTATATCGCCTCGGACAATCAAGAGCACGCTCAGGAATTGACAATCGAGGCGTTTCGCAATGCTCTTTCTTCTTTACAAGACAGTATCCCTAAAAAGGATAGCGGTATCACAATTTGGCAATGGCTTGCTGATTTTGTGGTGGACGCTTGTGTCGAATATCACGCCCAGAATTCGGGCATCCCGGAAGACAATCCAAATATCGACCCGGGGCAAGACGGATCCGCCAGCATGGATTGGGAAACCACTGTCCTGCTTGGAGTTCAGCGAATCAAGCGTTGCATGAGTTCGCTTCCGCCAGAGCAACAAAAATCTTTTCACCTGCGTCATTCGCTCGACCTGAATTATGAGCAAATAGCAGCAGTTATGAATCAATCGGTTGAAATGAGCATGGCAGCCCTTTACCGTGCTCGAGTGTCCATTATTAAATGTCTGGGAAAAGGATAAGATCTATAATAGAAAGCTTTTTAAGGAAGATAAACGAGTAGCCTCGGCTCTCACGAAAGAACTATGAACTGCGCCGAATTTAGACACTTAATTCAAAAAAGATTTGACGAGGACTTGAGCCGCCAGCAGTCCAGCTCGCTCGATTCGCACCTTGAAGCTTGCGAATCTTGTGCTCGTTTTGATCACCAAATGGTGCAAATGATAGAAGGGGCAGAAGAGGCGCCGTTACCAGACGAGTACATGCCGCCTAATCCAGAATCGCTTACTAAACAAGTGCAACAGCAATTGCCGCAACAAAAGGGCAATATTTTTGGTGCCATCACATCTATGTTTGGTGGTGGTGCAAAAGCACAGCAAAAATCGCAGACCTCATCTTTTCCGCACAAAAGTGGTGCTGAACCCAAAGACAAAAAAGATAAGAAGGGCAAAAAAGGCAGCTACCCTTCTATGGATGATGACGACGGCGTCACCAAGAGACTCAAATCGATGGGACGTACCTCGGCCCAGACAGAATTACGTGACAGCAGAGAGCAACAGTCGACCACAGGATCGCTTGGTCGCAAATTTGGTTTTGAAACTGGCGCCGAATCTCTTACTGATGAAGCACCTCTGACACTGGCTGAAACTATTCGTAGAAAAATTACCGAATCGAACAAGATTCCTGAAGGAACAGAAGATCAAGCATCAAGTGATAAATGGAACGCGCAATCAGGCACTGAAGGCGGACCTCCAGCCGACTGGTCACAAGGACGAGCACCAAATTCTTTTGGCAATCCCGACCCATCTATGGGTGGCGGTGGCGGCGGCGGTGACTGGAACCAGTCTCCACATGCTTTGCCTCAGTCTCAGTATGATACTCAACATCCTGGAAGTTCCATCGGTCTTGCACCACCACCTGGTGGTCCAGGCTCTTCCATTGGTATGGCTCCGCAAGCACCAGGACAAGGTCAAGCAGCCTGGCAAGGAGCACCACCCAAAGGCCATGATGCAATGGACGACAACTCCGAATGGGGTCCACCTCCTGCTGGTGGTTCCTGGGAAGAAGATGCTGGTCATGGCGCACAGGCACCGGCGCAAGCTCCATTAAACAATCAGTTTGGTGCACCTGCAGCTAATTCCAGTTGGGGTCAAAGTTCTTTTGGCGGACCAAACCCGTCTCAAGATTCAGGATTTCAACCTCTACAATCTCCAGGTTCAAACTTTGGTGGAGTTTCAAGCTCACCAATAGGTCTGGCACCAGCTACCGCAATGCCGACCCCATCTCCAGGACCCGCTCCGGCTCCTACGTTAGGGCAATCACCAACATCTTCTGATAGCGGCTGGAATCCCATGCCCGGTCCAGGTCTTTCTGGCGGCGGCTCCTGGGGAGCGCCACCACCGGCACCACCAGCTCCAAATCCTTCCCCTTCGACATCAGGTGGATGGTCTGCTGCACCATTTCCTGCTCCAGCTCAAGAATCTGCGCCACCAGCCAATTCTTCCTGGAGCGCGACTCCAGTTGGAGCAGACCCATCCAATTCATGGAGTGGCGCACCACCGCAAGCTCCACCACCCACTCCTGCAACTCCGGATGCTTCTTCCTCATGGGGCGGGCAAGCTCCAAGTGGCTCGACAGCTAGCTTTGGCTCAAATTCCTGGGGCGGGGCACCCCCCGATTTACAATCTTCTGGCAGCAGTTGGAGCGTAAGCAACGAAGCTGTGACTTCTGGCGAATGGGCTCCAACACCAACTGCCGCACCTCCAGCCGGCACCGGCGGTGGTGCGTTTGCTGCAACCAGTTCTGGCACATGGGCAACACCTCCAGGTCTTGGTGGCTCGTGGCAATCTAATGCTGTTCAAGAAATGAAAACTGAACCAGCCGCCCCTGCAGCTCCAACCGAACAGGTCGGAAGCACAGGCGGATGGGGTCTTCCAAAAGCACAAAGTGACGCATCTGCAGGTTTCACTACTGGAGAATGGGGACAACCCGCTCAAGCTCAACCTGCCGAAACTGGCGCTGCTGCTTGGGGAGCACCTGAAACACTTCCTGCACCTTCGCCTGCTCCAAGTACAAGTGGCAGTTGGAATGCTGCAATTCCCGCAGCACCAGCACCTCCCTTAGAAGAACCTGTTCCCAACTCCTGGGGCAAACAAGATAATCAATGGGGCGGACAGCAAACTGCAACTGCATCAGGTACATCCTGGAATGCACAACCAGCCACAACACCGGCACCAGAACCAGCCGCACCCGATATGAATAGTGGATGGGGTCTTCCCACTCCATCGGCACCGGAACCGGCTGCACCAATTCCATCTTTTGCAGACAACTCGACTACTGGAGGCTGGGGTGCACCAGCACAAGCCCCCGTAGAAGCAGCACCGCCTGCGCCTGCGCCACCACCCGCTCCAGTATTTGCAGACAACGCAAGTTCCGGAGGTTGGGGAATGTCGGCTCCAGCACAAGCTCCTGTATCAGCTCCTGCACCAGCACCGGCTCCCGCACCAGACTTTGGTGGCGGCGACTCATCAGGCGCTGGGGGTTGGGGATCCAAATCTGCTCCTCCAAATCCATGGGGTGGTGCAGTTCCAGGACAAGAAGCACCGGCTCCAAACAAAGCTGTAAATGCCAGAGAAAGTTGGCAATTACAAAGCGAACAAATGGAAACAGGATCGTTCAAAGCTTTTCAATTTACAGGTGAAGGCTTGACCTCTCCAGCGCCTCTCTCGCCGCCAACTCCTGCACAAGCTCCGGCTCCGGCACCAATGTCAGCGCCAGCACCCACTCCTGCACCACCAGCCAATCCCTGGGGTGATCCAGCACCTGCGCAAGCTTCAGCTCCGCCGTCAGCTCCTGCGCAAGCTCCTGCTCCTGCAAATCCTTGGGGTGGAGGCGACGCATCGACATCCAGTCCTTGGGGTAATGCTGCTGCTCCTGCACCACCTGCAATACCAGCAATGGAACAACCTAGTTTTGGATCGTTGCCTACAGCCGCTATTCCTCAATTCGATCCTAATAATCCGCCCGCAGGATTTTCGCAAGGAATTCCCTCTGTGCCTGCACCTGTACCTGCGCCACCGCCAGCACCGGTGCCTGAGGTAGCGAGCAACAATTTATTTGGCAAGAAAATTGATGACCAAGCGATAGACAAAGTTTTCAAAGAAAATCTTGGTGTCCAGGATGATCTGATGCGCTCAGGCGCCATGGTCAATCCCGGAGCAGGACAGACACCGGAAGCTCCAGCACCAATTGCAATGCCTGAGCCTCCACCGATGCCTGCTCCATCTGTTTTTGATCCTCCTGCAACTCCGCCACCACCACCGGTGCCAGCTGCAATGGCAAATATTCCTAACGTTGCTCCAATGGCACCAATCGATTCAACTCCATTGTCGCCATCTGCACCATCTGTGACATCAGCTTGGGGCGCTCCAGTTGAGCCGGAACCTCCAGCTGATCCGTCCATTCCTCGCATCAAACCAATTCCAACCAAAGAACAAAGAATAGCTAATCAAACTGCTGGCAATCTTCCAGCGCAACCAGCTCCACCGGCATGGGGCGCGCCGATACCAGCGCCGGCTCCAGAGCCGATACAAGCTCCAATGCCTGCTCCGATTCCTGCACCAGATTTTGGTGCTGCACCTCCTGCGGTGCCTAATAATGGAATAATGAAAGTAGATGACCAGATGGTCAACGAAATCTATAGAAAGATGGGCGCTCCCGAAGACAACGGCGGAGCCAACACTGGCGGACAAGTTCCCACACCAGCTCCAGTCCCAGTCCCTGTTCCAGTACCCGTCCCAGCTCCTGCACCAGTAGCATCAGCTCCTCCAGCTTTTGATTTCAGTCAGCCACCAACCTTTGGCGATGCGCCACCAGCTCCTTCCTTTGGCTTCACACCTCCAGCTGCACCGCCATCTATGCCACAAATTGCAATGCCAGAGGGTTATACACCTCTTCCAACTGATGTAGCTCCTCCTACTGCGATGCCAACACCTCCGCCTGCTCCTGAGCCAATCGCACAAGCTCCAGCAGCGCCTGCACCGGTTATGGATCCGTCCAAGCTATTTAGTGTTAACGATGCCGAGCTTGATCGCATTTTCGACAAAATGTTGATCAAAAACACGCCCGAAGGCGAGCAACCAGCAGCTCCAGCTCCAGCTCCAGCTCCAATTCCAGCACCAGCACCGGCTCCTATACCGATGCCAGAGCCACCACCTCCAATTCCAATGCCCGAAATTCCAGCACCACCAACTTTTGGTGGAGCAGCAATGCCTCCTGCATTCGGATCAGCAGAAATGCCTATGCCTGGACAAAATTTTGACATGTCATCCACTGGACCGATGCCAATTCAGTTCAATTCGCCAGCTGCCATGCCTATTCCTCAGACTCCCGAACCAATTGCTCAATCCATTTCACCTGGATTGCCACCACCTAAAATCGAAGGTATCGGCAAGCTTGATGTGGGTCCGGAAAAACAAGAAACAGGTTCTGGACGTATTGCCGCCATCGGTAAATTCTTGCTCGACCAGAGCGACATGGAAAAGCTTGGCAAAATCACAGGCTCTGAGCAATCCGAACTGAAAATGCGTGTTTTGACTCTTGAAGCTTCAGAAGACTTGCAAACCTTGCTCAAAGAAATCGGAACTCAACAAAAAGTTATCGGTTCGGTAATTGTCGGTCACGACGGATTGCTAATCGCCAACACCATGCCTGAAGAAGTCGATGCCGAGTCAATTGGCGTCTGGTCACTTGGTGTATACATGAACACAGAACACGTCATGAAGAAAATGGGTCACGAGCGCGTGCACCAAATCGTGTCGCGTACGCCTCGTGGATTTGTTGTTATCGCTGACTTTGGTGGCGGTCTACTTGTCACCATCACTGATGGCACAGACACTGATACTCTCATTCCATTGATGCGAAAAATCACCGACCTCGTATCTTAAATAAACTTGAGTTCCCAAGATGACGACGTTCAGAAACAGCGCCTTCAATGGCTGTTTCAGAATGTACTTACTATTCCATCAATTCAAGGATTTCTCATAGTAGCAGAAAACGGCGGAGTTTATTTAGCAAACCTGCCTGCGGATCTCGATACTGAGCTGGTCTCGCTACAGCTTCTTGCACTGGTTCACAGAACGAGAACAGCATCTTATGCTTTAGCAAATCAACAACTAAAAGGAATGTACTTCCATACAGAAAGCTCTTGCATCTGCGCTTTCAAACTCATTGATAAATGGGTGTTTGTGTTCGCAGAATCACAAACGCGCGATAAGCTTTTGACACTACTGGAACGAGCAGAGCTTTCGAAAGGAGATCTAAACGCATGGGAACTTACCGAAGATCTCAGGAAGAGAGCTTTGACTATAGAAGCATCAGAAGACTTGCAGACTCTATTGCTGGAAATAGGCACAATCAAAGGCGTCATCGGTTGCTTGGTAGTCGGTCATGACGGCTTACTGATCGCAAACACCATGCCTGAAGAAACCGATGCCGAGGCGATTGGCGTGTGGTCTCTTGGGATATATATGAACACTGAGCACATCATGAAGAAAATGGGACACGAACGTGTTCATCAAATCGTCAACCGAACACCGCGTGGTTATGTGGTTGTAGCAGATTTTGGTGGTGGTTTACTTGTGTCCGTCACCGAATTCAAAGGCGTAGAAAATCTAATTCCTCTGATGCGAAAAATTACTGACCTCATGTCTTGAGGTGTTTTATTTTTTCTGTCCGGAGGCCGGAGTCCGGCCTCCGGCCTTTTTTTAAAAAGACACCTTCAATCTGTTGTGAGATTTTCGAGATTCTCGAAAACCTCAGACTATTCGCGTCACCACACTACATATGACAAAAGCCGCGTCCAGTCTTTGCGCAATAGTTTTGATGATAATCTTCGGCTGCCCAAAATGTCTGAGCAAGCACCACTTGTGTGCAAATGGGTCCGCGAGTTTTTTTAGAATCGAACAATTCTTTCATTGACGCTTTAGTTTTTTCTTCTTGCTCAGGTGAGTGAAAGAACACTGCCGACCTGTATTGTGAGCCAATATCGGGACCTTGCCTGTTTAACTGTGTGGGGTCGTGCATTTTCCAAAATGCATCCAGAAGCTGGTCGAAAGTAATTACTTCGTTATCGAATTTCACTTCACAAGCTTCTGCATGCCCTGTGTTTCCGGAGCAAACTTCTTTGTAATTGGGCTCATCTTTGTGACCACCGGTATAACCCACGGTGGCATCGACTACGCCTTTCAATTCTCTAAAAGCGGCTTCTACTCCCCAGAAGCAACCGGCTGCAAATGTTGCGGTTTCAATTGCCATAGAGCTAATCTCCTATTATAAAAGTCTAAAAACTACTTCAATTTATGCTTGCTAAAAAATTCCCATGCTAATTCATTAGCATTAAAGTCTCTGCATACCGGTCCAATAAAAGACTTAGGCAACCACTGCATCCCAGATGGATAAGTGTGACCGCCGCCTTCAATTTCTACATATACAAACTGATTGTCATCATCAGAATCGCCGTAAGTTGAAACAGTAACCTGGCATCCGTCATTCTTGTCTTTATTTGGTAATTCTTTTACTACAGGTTTAGCAGTATTATTATTTTTCTTGAGCCAGAAATCTACTGCGTCCTTAGCCGGAATACATTTGCCACGTTTGTGCGGAAAGAGCTTGCCGCCTATGTCTCCACCTTTAAAAGGAACAAGTGTATCCTGTGATCCCAAAATCATCATAATAGGAAATGGCTTGTTAATAGAAAGCTTCTGAAACGATTCTGGTACTGACGCCACCACAGATGCAACTGCTGCAATTTTGTCTGGAATTTTGATTCCCAAATATTGACTAAAGAATCCACCATTCGACATACCAATTGCGTAAACTCGATTGGAGTCTAAGAGCCCATCGGATGCAAGTAAGTCAATTATTTTTTTGACCAAGCCCACATCGTCATAATATCTTTTGACCATGTCAGGTCTACTATCATTCCAATGCTGTTCCATACCTTGAGTGAAAACAACAGAGAATTTTTTCTGATCGGCAAGCTTTGTGATATTACCGCAGGTGCGATCAATTCCTTTTGCAGTTGCTTTGCCAGCATGGAAAGCCAATACTAGAGGCAGCTTGTCGTTTGGGTTTGCACCTTGTGGTCTGTAGTAATAAAATTCTCGTTTTACATCTTCATGCATCATGGTTTTGTATTCCATGGTGCCTGCACCAGACCAATATTTACTCTCGCCAAAACACGGATGGATCCCGCACCAAAACTGGGTCAGGATCCATATCGTGCAAAGTAGAGCGATACGATGCATTTACTCTTTATTGAGTTATTTCTGCATCTATGATGTCATCCGAGCCAGAGCCCGATTTTTGTTCTGCACCAGAGTCGCCATTTGAGCCATTGCCGCCTGCATGACCGTCACCACCAGAGGTGGCTTGTTGTCTTGCGTTTGCGTCTTGAGCCAGAGTGACTTGCATACCACGCAATTCGTTCATGATGGTTTTGATGTCATCGACGCTTGCGTCAGATTCGACTTTTTGTCTCAAATCAGCGATAAGCTTCTCGGCACGTTCTTTGCTGCCCTGAGTTGCATTTTCGCCCAATTCGCGCAGTTGGTGCTCGATTGAGTAGCTGAGAGAATCTGCTTCGTTTCTGAGATCCGCCTTTTCGCGTCTGCCTTTGTCTTCGGAAGCGTGCGATTCGGCTTCGCGCACCAGGCGACTAACATCGTCTTTCGAGAGGTTGGTCGAAGCAGTAATTGTGATTTTCTGCTCTTTGCCAGTGTTCTGATCTTTGGCGCTTACAGACAAGATACCGTTTGCGTCGATATCGAAAGACACTTCCACTCTAGGCATTCCACGAGGAGCAGCAGCGATGCCGTCTAATCTGAAATTACCAAGCATTTTGTTGTCTTTTGCCATTGGACGCTCACCCTGGAAGACGTAAACGTCTACGCCAGGCTGGTTGTCTTCAGCGGTCGAGAATGTCTCTGATTTGTGACATGGAATTGTGGTGTTACGGTCTACTAGTTTGGTGAAGACACCACCCATGGTTTCAATACCTAGCGAAAGCGGGGTGACGTCGAGAAGCACAACTTCTCTAACTTCACCAGACAAAACGCCTGCTTGAATTGCTGCACCGATTGCCACCACTTCATCTGGGTTGACGCCCTGATTAGGTTCTTTTCCACCTGTCAAACTTTTGACTAAATTTTGCACGGCTGGGATTCTTGTGGAACCACCTACCAATACTACTTCGTCAATATTGTTGTAAGTCAATTTAGCATCGAATAAAGCGGCTTCCACTGGAGGGCGGCAACGCTCTACCAAAGTGCGGGTCAACTCATCGAAACGAGCGCGGGTCAAACGCATATCTAAGTGCTTGGGACCGGTCTCGTTAGCAGTGACGAATGGCAACGAAATTGTTGTTTCAGTAACCGATGACAATTCAATTTTTGCTTTTTCAGCAGCTTCTGTCAGACGCTGCAAAGCTTGTGGGTCTTTGCGCAAATCAATGCCTTCGGTTTTTTGAAACTCGTCGGCGATCCACTGCACGATGCAATAATCGAAATCGTCACCACCTAAGTGAGTGTCACCAGATGTTGATTTAACTTCAAAAACGCCCTCGCCTACTTCAAGGATGGATACATCGAATGTACCGCCACCAAGGTCGAATACAAGGATTGTTTCTTCCGCTTTTTTATCGAGACCATAAGCTAGAGCTGCTGCTGTAGGCTCGTTGATGATACGCAAAACGTCTAGACCGGCAATGGCACCAGAGTTTTTGGTGGCTTGTCTTTGCGAGTCGTTGAAATAGGCGGGAACTGTAATGACGGCGCTTGTGACCTTCTCTCCCAAATATTTTTCTGCGTCTTCTTTCAGTTTGCGCAATACCATCGCCGAAATTTCTTCAGGCGAATAGTTTTTGTCACCAATTGTGACTTTGCATCCGCCGTCTGGACCGGCGATTACGCGATAACTTACTTTACCCTTTTCAGATTCAACTTCGTCAAAGCGGCGACCGACAAAACGTTTAATTGAATAAACGGTATTTTGCGGGTTGACTACAGCCTGACGGCGAGCCAATTGACCGACCAGCCTTTCGCCGGTCTTGGAGAATGCCACTACAGACGGTGTAGTGCGTCCACCTTCAGTGTTAGCTATTACGACTGGCTGACCGCCTTCCATTACGGCGACTACCGAGTTAGTCGTGCCAAGGTCAATTCCTACCGATTTTCCCATATTAAAACCATCTCCCTGCGTTCAAATTACACGGGCATACATATTCCACTTTATTCAACCTGAAGGACAGATTGGCAAAATCATATTTTTCCTTAATCATCTAGATTAAATGGCAGTTGCTTCAAGCTGATTCAACATGATTTGCATAGCCTTCAAAGGCTCACCGTCGCCACGTTTCGCCGCCACTTCTATACCTTTGACAAGGGCAGAAGAAGCTTGTTTGATATCGTTCAAGCCAAGATGAGCTTTGCCCAAGTATAAATAGGCATTTGTGTAGTCAACCTTTACTTCAATTGCCTTATTGAGGTATGCCAGGCTGTCTTCAAAGTGCCCCAAATCAACCAAGCATGAACCTGTTCCAAAGTTGGCTAGCAAATCGTCAGAGTCTATAGCAAGGACCTGTTTAAACATTTCAAGGCGCTTTTTTGTTTCGCCCTGGTCCATTTGCTTTTTCTTCTCAGCTTCTTCTTTTTGCTTTGATTCGATCATTATCTCTTTCATGCGCAGTGACATCGAAATCGCTTTTTCTTCTTCCGCTTTTTCGATCCATCCTTTTTCTACATAAAAGGCAGACAAGTTCGCATGTGCCATCACAGAATCTGGATTGAGTCTGGCCATTTCTTCCATAATTCCAATCGCTTCATCAAGCTCGCCTTTCTTATTTAAAACAACACCTAGCGCTTCATACGCGTCTAGAGATAAGGGATTGTACAAAAGAGCGATGCGCAAGAAAAATATCGACTTTGAATCTTTTGCTTCAAGCGTGAGTGGCTCTGCGGTAAAAAGACTCATGCCTTGTTCCAGCATTCGACTGGCAAATTCTTTGGGTGATGCAATTGGCACAAATGGCAAATCAGAGATAGTGATACTTACGTCATTACCATCAAGCTTTGCAGCAAAGGTTTTGCCTGGTGCTCTGTAGTCTCGTTTCATCGAAGCTAAGGCAACGATGCCCGAAGCTTGTTTTGAATTGGCGATGGAAGTAATGTTGCCTACAACTTGCCCGTCTTTAATTATAGATTTGTCTTTCAGCTCGCCAATCTTTCCATCGATTCTCAATCCGGCAAGAGCCCGTGTTGGTGCGCCTTGCGCTTTCACCCGAGCTAAAACTTCTTGTCCCTGAAAACATCCTTTTGTATAACTGACGCTTGATTGATCGAGCCCTGTTTCAAAAATAAGATTGTCATTGTCGAAGTCGACACCAAATTTGCCGATACCAGCTTCGATGCGCGCGACATTGATAGCCTCTTCTCGCTCAGCAATTTCTTTGTGATAGGCTTCATTTTCTTCTGGTTCATCTTCTGAATCAAGAAGATTCATATGAAGTAAAAATCCTTCTTCTCCAGTCAATGTGAATTTAAAATATTCAGCGTCGTTGCCTGCAAAAGCAATTCTTCCGCAATCTGCTTCAAACAGACTTGGTTCTTGCGACTGCTTCGAACTCAAAAGTAAGCGGCTGTGTAATCCATACAAATAGCCAAGCTTTTGTTTTTCAATAGATACAAATTCGACTTTGTCTGCAAAACAAAATTTTTCCAGATGCTCAAGAATTGGCTTCTGCAAAGCACTATCGCAAACGATTTTAAAATGTTCCTGGTCTATTCTATATAAATTAAAATTGCCGACCAATTTAGCTTTTCTATCAAGCACTGCCGATTTTTGCATCTGCCCATCTTCAAGCAAACTGACATCGTTTGTCGTCTGAGCCTGCAAAAAACGCATGGCCTCGGGACCTTTGACTTCAATAAGCGAAAAGGCGGAAGTTGGTAATAAACCGCCGCCTTCTCTTATATTCTTCGTGTCTATTTCTTCCAGTCTACTCAATTTAGCGAACTAGACTGAAAACGAGTTACCGCAACCACAAGAGCCTTTGGCCTGAGGATTCTTTATCATGAATCCCTTGCCTTGCAGTCCACCTTCAAAATCTAGCTGAGTGCCTTTGAGGTAAATTGCGCTTTTGGGGTCAATTAAAACTTTGACTCCGTGCTCTTCGATGATATGGTCCTGATCTTTCGATTTGTCGAAGCTCATACCATAAGACATGCCCGAGCATCCGCCACCGCGAATTTCAAGACGCAGACCGTCTTTGTCCGGCTCTTGAGCCAGTAGTTTTTTCACTTCGGAAGCTGCCGTCTCGGTGATGGAAACGATTTGTGTTTCAGTACTTACTGCTGTATCTGCCATGACGCTTATCCTTCTAAAACCTGTACTTACTCTACCACAGGGGTAAATGAATTCCCTTGACTGCTATTAAAAGATAAGAATTTCTTTGCAACTCGACGAAGCTTTTCCTCGTATTTGCCCGACATAAGTTCGGTAAGTGGCACCCAGTTGCTGTCTTTGACTTCGTTCAAATCTATACTCATGGGCACTTCGCACTCGCCTGGCGAACTCAATTGCAAAACGTACAAGAAGTCGTGGTGAAAATGTTCGCTTTCGCCTTTTTCTTCATTAGAGGGAATAGCGTGTGTGTCTAAATCTATCGGTATATTAGCGTGTGATTCGTGCCAATCCCACATTGACACGCCTTCAAATCCAGTTTCTTCTTGAAACTCTCTCAACGCTCCTTTGTAAGGCCATTCGTCTTTATCAAGATGTCCGCCTGGTTGAATCCAGATGTCTAGAAATTTGTGATGAATCAAAAGTGCTCGCTCGTCGTCGTCAATTAAAAGAGCACTGGCAGTCAAATGTCCCAGCATGTTGGCGCGCGAATAAAGGTCTTGTCCTCTCTTTTCGATTTGCGTTTGCAGTTGCTCGAGGCGAGGACGCTCGTGGGGGAAAGTGATTAAATAACGCTTGAATAGTCCTTTTATGTAATCACTCATAAAAGACCTCCTGAAGCGAATCGCAAAGAATTTGCATAGCATCAAAAGTCTGCTCACACTTTTCCACTGCAAGATAATTGAACGATTGCGGCTGGTACAGATAAATACCCATTTCTGAATTGATTACAAGCTCGTTGAATTCTTGTTTCATCGACAAATCCCAGATTGTTTTTTTCACTCCAGGCGCATTGAAATAGGCTTGCATCAACTCTTTCTCGTTATAAGTTGTAATAAACCGACTTTCGAATTTTCCGTCCTGCACAGGCAATCCTTTGGATTCAAATAGAAAAAGGCGACCAAAAATAGACATCAGTCCTTTGGCAAAACGAGGCGTCACTGTTAATTTCAACGATTGAGAAGTATCGGAGTCGACATCTGATTCTTGATTTTCTTCATTGCCAAAACTGATCATGTAGCCAACGCCAAACGGGAAAAAGGGTTTAAACACGGTAAGAGTAATATCGTACTCACCGCGTTTTCCTTTCAAAACAAGGTCGTTGAAACCAGCGTTCTTATCAGGTTTTGCCCCAAGGGCTTCACTTATGACCTGAACTTTGGTTTTGTTTAGAGAAATCAAAAATCGCTTTTTCCTTCTTCCGGCTTTGGCTTCAAGTCTGTTTCGCCTTGCGGAGGTTGCACGAACATATCAACGTGTTTTTTGCTCTTAGAATCGGCATTGTTATTGCGATTGAGCTTGGATGCAAATGAGGAAATCAAACCGCCTCTTTCTTTGGGCGCGGCTTCAGATTTAGTATCACTTGGAGTGGAAGCTTCTTTGCTCGATTGAGAAGAAGTTTTGTCACCAGATGTAGTAGCAGAGCTTGAACCAGAATTCAAAACAGTTCGATTCTTGTCTAAATCATGAGCGATGGTACTGAGCTGTTTCTGAGCGTCTCTAATAAATGCGCCTTCAGGATCCATATTCACTGCTTTTGCTAAAAACAATTTTGCTTGAGCCGGATGATTAGTATTTTGCAAAATCAGTCCCATGCGGTAATAAGCATCAGACATCTCGGGACTTATATCAAGCGCTTTGACATAAGCTTTGAGAGCCTCAGGACGTTTATCTTCCATCTCCATGGCATAGCCCATGTTGTAATAAGCAGATGCAAAATTGGGATCTAACTCGACTACCTTTTTCCACTTTTCCATTGCTTCTTTATTCTTCTTCATGGCAAAAAGTACAGTTCCAAGCCCGTTTAGACTGGTAGTGCTTTTTGGTTTTAATTCAAGCGCTTTGTCAAAAGCCTCAAGTGCCTTTGTCCAATTTTTCTGAGCAGTATATAGAAGCGCCAGATTGCTCCATGCTTGCTCAATGCGATCATCGGCTTTGATGGCGGCTTTATACGAAGTGATTGCTTTGTTCAGATAGCCTGATTTATGCAGTTCAACCCCTTCGTTAAAAAACTGGATAGCTTCTTTTGCATAAGGTTTGTTTTCTACAGGCTTACTTTCTGCGTCCGATTTAGTTTCAGTGGCGGCGGCAGGAGCGGAGGCTTCAGCCTCTTTCTCCTCCTGACAAAATGCAGAAAGTCCACCTGGACCCAGAGGGCAAACAAGTAGAATGACTAAAAGCCAAATGTAAGCATAAAACCTATTCATATTCATAGGAGACATTATAGATCTCAGTTCTTATGGATTCCTTGCAATACGCTCATCAAGCCTGAAAGACCTAGCTTATAGCTATCTGGCCCAAAGCCAAAAATCCCTCCCTGAGCAATATCGGAAATCAAACTTTTATGCCTGAATTCCTCTCTGGCTGCGATATTAGAGAGATGGACCTCAACAAATGGAATTTTCACAGCAATTAAAGCGTCTCTGATGGCAACCGAGGTGTGCCCGTAAGCGGCAGGATTGATTAAAATGCCATCAACGCTTTGTTTGCGGGCTTCTTGAATTTTATTTACCAGCTCACCTTCGATATTAGACTGATAGCTTTCGAGAGTATGTCCTCTGCCTGTGGCAATTTCGCTCAAATCCTGGTTAATTTGCTCAAGCGTGGCAGTGCCGTAATGCTTCGACTCCCGCTCGCCTAAAAGATTTAAATTGGGACCGTGAACGAGAAGAATCTTCAAATTTGCATTTCCGCTTCTTCAAGGTCGAGCGCTTCAAGCGCACACTGAGCTTCAAGCAAAAATGGATCGTTTCGAGCAAGGAGACGCTCGGCTTTAACAAGCCCGATATACTGGGCTAAAACGTCTTTGAGCGGGATTTTCTGCCCTTCTGATTCCACTTCATAAACGATGACAAACATCGAAGCGGCAAGCAGCATACGCGCTTCCACCGGGCGGATTTCGCCACTTTGCAGAATGCCGTCCATAAGCTGTGCATTGGCGTGATTTTCATAGATGAGCTCCTTGCAGAACTGCATCACAATTTCCATAACGCCGCGACTGCGCTCTTCTGGCAGAGAAGAGGCAGCGCGAATAAGATTAATCTTGTTACTGGCGTCTCCCAAAGACTCGGCGCTGTCCACCAGGTTTCGTACTTGGTTGGCCTTTGTATTGAACTGACGTCTAAGCTCTGTGGGGGCGACAGAGGTCACTGGGTCGCGCGCGGCGTCCAGACGCTTATCGTAGAAATCCTGAACCTGTTGGCGTTTCAACTCCACGCCTGCAGGCATTAGCTCTAGAAAAATAGACTCAAGACCCTCGAGCTGCGACTGCAGATACATCAATTCGTCTTGCGTTACCAATTTAAATTCTCCCGGAACCGAAACAAATACTAGAAGATTTTATACTCTCAACAACTTACCACGCCTTACTAAAATGCTTTCAGTCGCTCAACAACTTCACTCAAGCTTAAATTGGTCGTATCAATGCGGTGGTGGGCTTTTTCATAAGTTTCGCCCCGTTTTTTAACTAATTCAAGAAGCTTTTCATTTAAATTATCCGGGTCATTTTTAGCCGATGCCAAGTCAAGAAGGGGGCGATCTTGTTTTTGCCTTTCAAATTGGTCCAAAAGTCTTTTAGCTAAAATTTCTGACTGGCAATCCAGAAAAAATGTGGTGCCTGTGGCGCTCAATTTTGCCAAATTATCTTGATAAATAGGCAAACCGCCTCCAGTTGCCACCACTAAATTTTGTCCCTTTGTTGCTAATACTAAAATGTGCTGAAGAACTGCTTTTTCAAATCGCCTGAAGGCTTCTTCTCCTTCTTCTTCAAATATTTTCTCAATTGATTTCTTGGCTAATTCTTGCTCGATAAATTCATCTGTATCAATAAATATATAATCTAATTCCCGAGCCAAACCCTGTCCCACAGTAGTTTTGCCCGAACCGGGCATACCAATTAAGATTAAAACCTGACTCAATTGTATTTGAATGAAGAATGCATCGCAGCATTGTTGTCACCACTTCTGCGCTGAGCTAATTCAATTTTGTTGTGAATGTCAACTAAACCAGGATTGAGTGCTAGAGCCTTTCTAAAAGGAGGTATCGATTCGTGATATCGCTTTGTGTTCATCAAAGCTAGTCCCAAACCGTAATGAGCTGATGCCATATTTGGTGCCAATGCAACTGATTGTTTGAACTCGTGAATAGCCTCATCATAGTTGCCCACAAGAGATAGCATAGTTGCTAGATTGTTGTGAGCAGCAGCCGACCTGGGCTCGACCATAATCACTCTATGAAATGCTTGAATAGCTTCGGGATATTTGCCCATGCCGGCCAAAATATTTCCCAAATTGTACGACGCGGCACTAAGATTTGGATTGAGCGCAAGCGCACTCTCCAATTCGTTTTTGGCAAGGTCCACTCTACCTGTATTCAAATAAATCGAACCCAGCGCATTATGGGCTTCTGCATCGTTTCCGCCAAGCTGAATTGAGCGAGCAAGCTCACCTTCGGCCAGTTGAAAATTGTGTACAGCAAGCGCGCTTAAACCAAGTTCTCGATGAATTGAGGCATTATTTGGCAGAATGTTAACCAGTCGCTTATAGTCTTCAATTGCTTCCATATAGCGTCCAGATTGATATAACCCCGTAGCACGCGCAAGCAGTGCTGCAGTCTGAGGGTCTATGTTTTGAACGTTTGAATTGGACTGATTCTGAGTTAGAGTCTGATTCTTGCTCATGAATAATTGCTCGAAGCGCGATTTACCAGCGCTCGATGCCGTTTTATCTTTGTTCGCCTCAAGCATCGAGAAGCCGATGTCGCTGTCTAACTCGCTTAGATGCGCAAGTACTTTGTCTGAGCGACCTTGTTTGTCATAAAGCCTTGCAAGACTGCTATGAGCCGCTGCCAGATGCACGTTATTGCGAGTGATCTCAATTATTTTTTGCGATGCAAGTTCACGGTTGCCAGAAAGATTCGCCTGAGCCGCTTCGCGATGCAATTGTTTTCGCGCTGAGCGACTGGCTGCAATTGCTTCTTCAAAATGATTGATGGCTGGCGTTATCTCAGACATCTCAAGATAAATCATGCCAATTTTATTGTGCAGTCCCGCATCATGAGGAGTTGTGCCAACTTGCTTCAGAAGTGTTTTAAGCGAATTTTCTAAAAGTCCATACTCACCATCAGACGACATCTGCTCTTTGGTGTTCGCTCCTAAGACTGGCTTGGACTTCTGATTACTTAATTGCTTGAAGGCATCAGTGCTTTTTTCGGCAAAAAAGGTAAAAGGAATCACAGGCAGCGTTACTAGGGCTATTGCAGCGGCTGCAACAATCCAAAAACGTTTCTTCGCGCTTCTTTTTGCCGACACAGATCGGCAGATTTGACTACTGCTTACCAACGCCTCAACCCACGACTTCAGTCGTACGCCAACCCATATATAGATGATATGTTCACACGAAAATAAGTCAATCTTTTTATGATTAGATTTACTTCGCTTTGAAATAAAGGATGAACACGCCTAAAGAGCCAAGAACAATGTTCGGCATCCAGGCCGCCATAAGCGGATCTATGCGCCCGGCTTCGCCTAGCGCCCCTGAAGACGACTGCAAAACGTAGTAGAGAAATACAATTACAGCTGAATAAATCAAGCCCATATTGCTTCGAGATCGCCTACCCAAGAGACCTAAGGGTGCCCCGGCTAAGGCTACGACAAGGCAGGCAAGCGGTTGCGAAATCTTTTGATAATAGCGAACCAAAATGTCGTTTGAGAGTGAATGGGAGGCTTTGAGATTTTCGATGTATTTGTGCAATTCGAAGATATTCATCTCTGTTGGCAAGATATTGCCTGAATCAAGCACTTTCTGAGCATTTTTAATACCAGGGATGCGTAGCTTATCGAACTGCAAGATACGCGTGATATCGCTTGTTCCACTGATTACATAAGTTCTGCCATTCTCCAAAATCCACTCGCCATGACGAAACCATCCTTGAGCGGCAGCAATAATTTGCACTAACTGGCTACGAGTAAAATCCATGATAATGACGTTAGTCAACTTTTCGCCTAAGTATTGATCGACGAAATAAATACGCTGTAAACGCATATTGGCGTCGCGTTCCATGTATGTAAAATTGGTTTGACCTGCTGGCATTTCGGCTTTGTACAAAGCAAGAAACTCAAGTTTTTTAGCAGCACGGTTGGCTACAGGCACAATCGCTTCGTTGATACCAAAACTGACTAAACTGGTGAACACACCAAACAAAAGTGGTGCCACCATGATTCGATAAAAGCTAACACCGCTTGTGCGAAGCGCGATGATTTCTGAATCTCCAGATAGTCGGTTGAATACAAGCAATGTTCCAAGCAACACACCAATTGGAATAGTCATAACGATAACGGCAGGCAAGTGCAAACCGATAATGCTAAGCGCCATGTCCATTGGCACGCCAGATCGCATGATCAAACTGAAAACCAACTTCAATTGATCGGCACCAAACCACACACCAGTTACGATACCAACACCAAACAAGAGTGGCTGCCAGAATTCGTTTGCGATATAACGATCGAGTAGTTTGGGCTGAATCATAAAGTGAAATCCTCGCCCAGGTAGTGCTTGCGCGCAACCGGACTATCAGCTACTTCTTGCGAAGAGCCTGCCACCAAAATTTTGCCTTGATCAATAAGATAGGCGCGGTCTGTAATTCTCAATGTTGCTCTGGGGTTGTGGTCTGTTAGAAGCACACCCAGGTTCCATTCATCGCGCAAACGACGAATAAGCGATTGAATATCCGAAATAGATATAGGGTCGATACCGGTAAACGGTTCATCGAGCAAAATAAAGTGAGGCTCTGAAGCAAGACAGCGAGCGATTTCTAAACGACGACGCTCACCACCAGACAATTGCACTGCAGCAATATCCGCCAAATGCCCCAGACCGAATTGTCCAAGCAAATATTCGGACTTTTCTTTTTGCTCACGCTTTGGCATATTGCGCAGCTCAAGAATCATCATCATGTTTTCTTGTACAGTAAGTTTTCTGAAAGTGGAGTTTTCTTGAGGCAAATAACCAACGCCCATGCGGCTTCGGTGGTGGATAGCCATGCGAGACAAATCTTTGCCGTTAAGTGTGATAGTGCCCTTTTCTGGTTTAACAAGACCAAGCACCATGTCGAACGAAGTTGTTTTTCCAGCACCATTTCTGCCCAGAAGTCCAACCACTTCACCGCGTGAAACCGTGAAGCTGACGCC
This sequence comes from Candidatus Melainabacteria bacterium, assembly GCA_016699165.1. Lineage (GTDB taxonomy): Bacteria > Cyanobacteriota > Vampirovibrionia > Obscuribacterales > Obscuribacteraceae > Aved-18. The sequence goes on from CP064963.1 coordinate 1,036,538, forward strand.
ATCTACGACGCGTCTGCCACCGTAGGTTTTCTGCAAGCCTTCAATTATTAGAGTAGTAGTTTCAGAGGACGAATTCGAACTGTTTGCTTTGTAAGGATTAGCTTGCGGGATCAATTTATCTTCTCCCGCTTCTTCTCGTCCTCGGCAAATTGAGTCACGTTTTTTGTGGGTCGACTCTGTTTAGGATTAGGATTCGAGCGTACTTGAGCTGGTGCATCGGGCTTAAGATTAGGTCCGAAATTAGCAAGCTTAGTGGCTGAGGCAGAATTATTTTGGATGATAAAAGCTCTGGTATTACCCTCGGCAATTACTTTGCGATCTTTCATTATCAGTGTGATGCGGTCACCAATCCAGCGTCTGCCTGGTTGAATGATTTGCGAACGTCCAAGGAATACGACCTTTTCTGTCTCGCCATCCATATTTTTGATCATCACGACATGTGAGCCAGATCCGCGCGTATCTTTATATTCGACTTTAACATTGCCCACAGCGTCCATACGACCTGTTTCTTTGTTGTAGTCTTGCGAGTCTGAATGAATGATAATTGGCGGCTCTTTGTCTTCGGCTTCTTTAAAAGTGTTATACACATTCGATTTAGAGCTTGATGCAATAGCACCACCAGCGGTGCCAACTATACGAGGCTTTTGTGCAACTGGTGTTTTGGACTCAGGAAACATAGAAGTATCTTTGCTGCCTTCTTCCACTACACGAGAGCGCACATGCCCACTAGCTTGCAAACGCTGAGTGTTGAAGAAATAAGTCATAGTGTCAGCTTCAGTCAAGTTTTTATTTTGACGAGCTTTTACTTTGCCTGTAAAACAGGCGGCTTCGGCTTTGCGATCGTTGCCATAAACCAGCTTCATATGGTCCGAATTGACCACAGTGTCTTGAGTAACGACACGGACATTACCATCGGCTTCAAAACGACCCGATTGTTGCTCATACTCTTGTCTGTTTGAGTCGGTCACAATGGTGCGCGATGTTTTTTTAGTTTTGCCTTCGGTACCGTCTTCTGAATCTTTTTCTTTCTCTTCAGAAGTGCTTATAACTTCAGAGTGAGCATGCCCTTCGGCCACTATTACTGAAGTCTTGATTTGAAAAGTAAGTGTGTCAGCGTGGATTTTGTTCTGCCCCTGGGACAAACGTGGATGTCCAGTAAATATTGCTTTCTCAGGCTGACCAGCTGCATCTTTGTAGAGTGTCGCTACAGGCGCGTACACAACTGTGTCGCCTTTGACTACCACTACTTTGCCGCGGGCTATCATGCGGTCATCGGCAAACTCTTGCTCATCGGCTTTGATGTCGATGTTATTGCCTTGAGCTTGAACTGATGGCATTGTGTATCCGGCCAACATGACCAGACTTAACAGCATATTCAATTTATTCTGGACTAAGCGCATCTTTTCCTAATTCAATATAGAGTGGGTATTACCTTTAATCAGCATATTCTGCATTTTTGAGCTGGAAATGGTGCCTTGAGCTGTGTTGCCTGTCACCTTGGCTACCCCTGGCCAATCGATGTTAACACCGCCAGTGCATACAAACTCATTTTTTTTCCTTAATTCCATATCTTTAGTTTCTAATCTTGTCTTATTTTCTTCGCCAATGCCGATAACTTTGGCTTTATCGTTGGCTGTAAGTGTAACGACTTTGGTTGCCTCGTTCGCTTTGCCAATAGGGGCCTGCAATCTGAGCGAAATATTGGGTCCGGAATAATACTTGACTTCTATCTCGGTTAAATCTACCAATCTAGTAGCTGGCTCAAGAATTGCCTTTTTTGCAGTCAAAATCCACTTAAGAGCATTGGTGTCGTCCACTTCTTTAAGTTCGTAATTGTCGATTGTGATTGTGTCTTCAGGATCTGTACTCTTTGAAGATTCCTGGAATTTTTTCATTTCGTTGTCGGCGTGGATCTGAGCGTAATAAATCGAGCCAACAATTGCGCATGGAATGCCTAGTGCCAGCAACATTTTAAAAAATGGTTTTAATTTATTGAGCATCAGTTTCCCAGGGCTCGCAAGGCTGTTGCTTTTGAAATAAGACGCAAACTCTCTTTGAGATTGCCTTTTTTCAGATACCCTTCGCCCAGGAAAAAATAGGGCGCCGGATTATTAGGATCTTTTTCACAACAGCTTTGCCACACAGACATGGCAGAATCAAGGTCTCCAGTATATTCTGCCTGGAGATGGGCCCGGTGAATTTGTGTCCAAATATCATTGGGGTCTGCGGCTAAGATTTCATTTAACTTACCTAGCGCTTTCTGGTAATAAAGCTTGATTACAGAGAGTGCTTCAGGCGCAGCTTTGAGGGTAACCCGCTCCATGGGCTTAAGCACGCTCGAATTAGAATCCACTTTTTCTTCGCCAGCTTCAACCTTGAGCGAAGAATGAGATTTATCTCCTTCCTCTTGTATAACTTGCTTCACCCAATCGGGCTGCCAGCCATATTTTGATTTTGAGTACTCGGTCAAAAGATATGCTTTCATATAATAAGCCCACGCCAATTGATACCGTATTCGGTTATCCTCTGGAGTGCGTTCGAGCATCTTTTCGTACTCGTTAATCATGTCTTGAAAATATTTTGCTCCGCCCTGCATCTGCGAAAGCCGGCGAGCAGAGTTAATTTCACTCATCGCCTCTTCCACTTTGCTTGTGCGAGTGAGCGCCACGGCTAAAACAAAATGCGCTTCGGCACTGGCAGGGTATTGCACCACCTGCTCACGTGCAAGCGCGATGTCGCTTGTTATTTTGATATCTTCAGTGTCTGTACCAAGCTCAATGGGCGCGCCAATAGCTTTGGGGGCAATAAAAAGACACATGAAAATAAGGCACAAGATAAATTGCATGTGCCGATTATATCGCCTTGCTTAAGAAGCTTCCCTAGCTTCTCTCACATCTGAAACGATTGGCTGCTTGCGTCCGGTCAAAACAATTTTAAGTACGTCATCGAGACTACCTACAACTGATACTGGATTAGCTTCCCTTAATTCGTGTTCTTTGTGCACACCAGTGGTGACACCAATCGAATCGACTCCGGCGTTGCGTGCCATCTCAAGATCAAAAATGCTATCGCCTATAACAACGGCTTCGTGATTTTGCATTCTGTGTTTCTGAAGTGTGTGATGAACCGCTTCAGGACTTGGTTTGTGCTGACTCACCTCACCCGCTCCAAGCACCATATCAAAATAATGATTGAGATCATGATGATCTAAAATTGGCTGAATGATCTCTTTTCGCTTAGAAGAGGCGATAGTAGTGATGATGCCACGCTCGCGCAGAGTCTTCAACATACCAAGCAAGCCTGGAAATGGCGGACAAAGCTCGATGTTTTGTAAGTTATACAAAACACGATAACGATCAACCAATTGCGAATGCAAAGCCGGGTGTTCGCCTGGCAAAATCAATCGCGCTTGTTGATCTAGTGGTACACCAATAAGAGTGGACCAGTGATCGATTATGTTGTTATTCAAGTTGTATTCGATCCCGACTTTTTTCATTATTTCAATGATGCCGGGGGCGGAATCCACAAGGGTTCCGTCAAAGTCAAAAATAGCTAATTTATACAATGATGCGACCTCCTCCCACTTTAGTGGGATTCGACTAGAGAAAGAAAATCTTCAAAGAGATACTTCGAATCATGCGGTCCCGGACAAGATTCCGGGTGATATTGCACCGCAAAAATCGGTTTTGTTTTGTGCTTGAATCCCTCTACGCTATCGTCGTTCAAACTAAGATGCGTGATTTCGAGATCTTCAGGCATTGAATTTGCATCAACAGCAAAACCATGATTCTGACAGGTAACTTCCACTTTTCCAGTCTGTAAATTTTTGACTGGCTGGTTGCCACCACGATGTCCGAATTTCAATTTATAAGTTGATGCGCCTAGAGCAATCGACAGAAGTTGATGCCCCAGACAGATACCAAATATTGGCAATCCACTGGAAATAAGCTCGGGAAGCTCTTTCAACACGCCTTTGCACGCGGCGGGATCACCAGGTCCGTTGGACAGAAAAATGCCTTGCGGCTTATCGGCAAGTATATCGGCGGCTTTGGCTTGCGCCGGATACACTGTCAATTCCAAATCGTGAGAAGCTAGTTCTCTCAAAATATTTTGTTTAATGCCAAAATCCAAGACGGCCACATGCTTTTTGCCTTCGCTGAATTTGTATTTCTTGGCACAAGTCACTTCAGCTGTGAGGTCCATTCCTTCCATAGAAGGGAATTTGCGTGCTTCTTCAAGGGCCGAGTGCTTTGCTTTTTCGAGCTTTTCTTTAGTGTCTAAAGCCTCGTCCGTCGAGTATATAGCACACCTAAGCGCCCCCTTCTCCCTGATGTGGCGAGTGATGGCTCGGGTGTCAACCTCTGCGATAGCTGTGATTTTGTGCCTTTTAAGGAAATCGTCCAGACTTTCTTCCGCACGCCAATTGCTGTAGCGCGTGCTCAGATGCCTGATTACAAGACCTCTGGCAAAAATCTGACGCGACTCCATGTCATCGCTGTTGATACCATAATTGCCAATCTCAGGCGCCGTCATGGTGATTACCTGCCCGGCATAGCTTGGGTCGGTCAAAATTTCCTGGTAACCGGCAAGACTGGTATTGAACACAAGCTCGCCGCATGCCACGCCACTTGCGCCAAAACCAAGCCCTTCGAAAATTGTGCCATCTTCAAGAGCGAGAATACTGGGACGAAAATTTGACGAGAATTGAGACTTGAGTGTGCTTTTTGCCATTGATGAGACCTTCTATATCTATATTACCTAAATTTTCTTAATATTAGGGATTTTTGTAGCAATTCGGACCTTAGAGTTCTACTAAAGAAATGTATAGGTCTGTGACGATAAAGGTCTAGCCTTTAAGTCGTATTGGACAGATTTAAGTTCCCGCCAAAGACGATTCAAGGAGGTTTAGCTCGCCAGCGATCCAGACCTCGGGATAGCGTATATCCAGGCGCCTTTATATGTTGAGATTCTTCTTACTCTTGGGCATTGGCAAGCACAATATTTAAGACGTACGCCTGTAAAATTAGTAGACGTGCAACTACTGTTGAAAAGGGCTTCCTTTAAATGACTAACCTGGATACGTATCTGAGCGGCGTGGCGCTACTAGCTCCCCAGATTCTTGTAATCGCGGCAATTCTCTTCACTTCGGTCTGGGACTTGTTCTTCCCGAAGCAGAAGCAATTTACCCCAATCGTATCGATACTCTGTCTAGCTCTTTCCTTCTTCGCACTTACTCGCCAATGGAGCCTTAACGCTCAAATATTTGGTGGACTCTACTCGGTAGACACTCTCACCGTTATTTTCAGCATGATCGCAGTAGTTTCAGGGCTGATAGTGGTCCTTATGACCATGGGCTACGAGCATCATTTCGGTAAAAACAGAAGTGAGTTTTACACCATTCTTTTGACCGCAATCGTAGCTGTCATGTTTCTTGCCGGCTCGACCGACCTCATTATGCTTTTCGTCTCGCTTGAGACTCTCAGTATTTGTTGCGTGCTTCTCACCAGTTTTGCCAAAAAAGACAAAAAGAGCGGCGAGGCATCACTCAAATATTTGCTTTCCACCGCTGCTACTACTGCAACTTTGTTGTATGCCCTTTCCTTTATTTATGGATTCACCGGCTCGACCTCTTTCGATGTCATCGCCCAAAAATTGCAACTGATGTCTATCGGGTCTGGAAGTCTACTCAAATATTTGATTTTGGCTTTCACTCTAAGCGCAATTGGATTCAAACTATCTATTGTCCCTTTCCACATGTGGACCCCAGACGTATTTGAAGGCGCCCCCACCCCAGTAACTGCCTTTCTTTCTATTGGTTCTAAAGCTGGCGGTTTTGTTGTAGCACTTCGTTTTCTATATGAAGTGATGGGAAGTGTCTATCGCGACTGGATGATTCTTGTCGCCATCCTTGCCATTGTCTCAATGATCGCTGGCAATCTGATAGCACTTGCCCAATCTTCCTTCAAAAGAATGCTTGCCTATTCTTCTATTGCGCACGTAGGTTATATGCTGCTTGGACTGATTGCATTCAATGCCGAAGGCGTGCAGTCGATGCTCTTTTACATCATTGTTTACGGCATCATGAACCTTGGCGCATTTGCCGGGGCCATTTTATTCTTCAATGAAACTGGCTCAGACCGCATCGAAGACATGGCTGGACTAATCAAGAAACGTCCATGGCTTGCAGTTATGATGTCACTTTGTTTATTGAATCTGGCTGGACTGCCAATTCCACCAGCAGGATTCTTGGCTAAGCTCTTTATCTTCAAAGCTGGCTTGGGAATAAGCGAAAGCGCAACTCTTGCCGATAGTGCCAATTACGTTGCTCAAACTACGCTTCTTGGTGGATTTCCAATCGGCTGGGTGCTTGTCACCTGCGCCCTGATCACATCTATACCGGCCATTTATTACTACACCAAAGTTGTTATCTATATGATCGTCCCTGAGCCATCAGAAAAGGTTGCAGCACTTCCCGAACATCGCAAATTTGTGGGCAGTCCTCAAGAAGGCCCATGGCTAGCTCTCTGGCTTTGCACCATCGCCGTCACACTTGCAGGTACATTCCTTGTTAATCCAATTATGAACGCCTCGCAGAAAGCAGCAACCACCATGGGTGCTGAACAGAAGCGTGAGATTGGCTACCAAGGAAATTTCAATTAAGCTAGTAATATTCTCTTTCAACTCTGAGCTTTTGCCCTTGTAGTTCAGCGGATAGAACACTTCCGTCCTAAGGAAGGTGTCGGGGGTTCGATTCCCTCCAAGGGCTCTCTTCTTTTGTTTAAGACCTTGCGGATTCACGCAGCATCTCTGCACTAATGTCTATGGATGCTCGGCTTTGCTTTGAGCATAATGAAACCATGTTCGGCACCACACCAATCAAACGCCGGCAAGTACAAAGGACAAGCGCAATGAAATCGAAAGCAAGCAACGTCCGGCTTCTAATGCGAATCTTCATCTTCCAGTCAATACGAAATCTGGAATGTTTGATAAACGATAACTGGATTCAACTAAATTTTCAATGTGACAGAGCGCTACTGTATTTAGTATCACAAAATTATCCAAATGAGGCCCGCAAATAATGAGTACAGCAGACTTAACACCTGAAATCGATACGACAAGCGGAGTAAGGGAAGGTTATGATCCACTCTCATCGATAATGGTCGATACCGCTCAGGAGCTTTACGCTTCTCTCGCTCAGCAAAAGATAGAAGACAAAGTTCTCCCACAAAATGACCTCGACGGATTGAGTGAAGCTTGCGTCATCAAGGCAGGCACCGACATAACTTCTTTCGGCAATAAATCAGGCATCCTGGACGATGTATCTGAACACATAAGAAAAATTGTCATCGGTCCTTTAGGAAAAGATTCAATCCTTACCCCCTATGGCGCTTTCAATTATGAACACACGCCAAACGGTGTAGACATCTACACTCCCGATGGAAAATGCGGTCTTCGTTTCGACAAACACGGAAATTACACTTCAAAACTGATGGAAATCAGGAATATTTATCCCCCCGATATTTGGGAGGGCAACTGACAAAACTTTTGGCACTGCATTTAGTATCACACAACTATCACAACTGAGGCACGCAAGCAATGAGTAATTTAGAGATAGCGCCAAGCGCTGAAGAAGCAATAACTGAGGTGGTGGAAAACGCTACAGCCGCTGGAAAGAACTTATACGAAGCATTTCAAGACTTTCTGGGTTTTCCAGAATCCTCAAGCGAACGCACCACTGCAAGTCCAATGCAAGACAAGCCAGAAGATAAAGCTAAAACACTTCAGAAGAAATTAGACCCCAACCAAAAGGGCGATGCCAAAAATACTCGCGAATGGCCTGACTGGAATTAACGCAAACGAAAAAGCGAAAAGTTTTTTAACCACACACATCACTTAAAATGAGGCAATCACACCATGAGCACAGAAATACAAGTAGCAGAAGTAGAAGCACAAGCAGGCAAAATTGGAGAAGGAGCAACTCTCGTTCCCAAAACCGAAATGACCCCACAGCAACTTGACGAAATTTTTGGTGCTCCAAATTTTGAAAAAGAGAAAAGTGAGCCAACTAATTCAAACTCTGAAAAAAGCAAATTCGGCGGAGTTGGCGAAGATAAAGAAGGTCGCCTGTCATACCTTGGAAACGAATCGGGTGGTCTAAACATTGACGAGAACCTACGCAAAGAAATGCTGAAGGCTGACGAAGGCAAGCATGTATTGAATGTGGATGGCAAGGAATTTCGATACACCAGAAACGCTGATGGCGTAACTCTTTATACTCCCGACGGTAATTTCGGTGTTCGCATGGACAATGACGGCAAAGTCGTCAAAACATTCAACAACGAAAAAAAATTGGACAGCGAAATGTGGGACAAAGAATAGCTCCCGATACCGAATAAGCACCCCAACCATTCAAATGAGGCAATCACACCATGAGTACAGAATTACAAGTAGCAGAAGTAGAAGCACAAGCCGGTTCTAAATTAGAGCAAGGCGAACCCAGTGCTTTGACCGTTGAGCAAAGAGGACAGCTGAACCGAGAAATTTATGGTGAACCTGATACGAACTCAACAGGCAAAGAAGGTTCCGAATATATGAGCAAGAAAGACGGAGGTCCTTTCACTCTCGATGAAAATGGCAAAATCGAAACCTTTGGAAATAAATCTGGCACTATTGAGAATTTCCAAGAACAACTGAAAGAAATGCTCAAGCAAGAAAATGGAAAACATGTACTTGAAATAGACGGTAAAAAATTTCCTTACAGTCGCACTGACGAAGGAATTATACTTCACACGCCTGACTATAAAGACGGATTACGCATAGACAACAATGGCAATGTACTTGAAGTCTTAGATAATCTCAAAGACAAGCCAAAAATCAAACTGAATCCAGATCAGATCTGGGGACCATAGTACCGCTATTGATACCAGTAGTAATAGCAAATATAATCGAAGAAAAGGGGCAGATTACTCTGCCCCTATCCTCGTCTTCTCAGTTAGCATTGAACCAGTGGAAAAAAAACTTTCTTTTTAGTAAGGGTTATTGAGCCTCAACCATAATTTGGTACTGGTGTGTGTGGTGTGCCGAGTGGCGTTTACCTCTCGTTGTTGAGGCTCAAAAAGTCGGGGCGGCGGTTAGATCTTTCCTCCTTTGTTAGTTGTTAATTCAAAATTTTCTGCGGCAGAAGAAAGATCACCCAAGTCGTTGTCGGCTCTGCGGGATGATTTGGGCGGCAATGCCATTTGGCTGACATGCACGACCGGTGTGATTCTTTCTTTTCCCTCTTTGTCTAACCAGTGCTCGAGAGAAAATCTTCCTGACACTGCAACCTGAGAGCCTTTGGCTAGATATTGACTCGATAGTTGAGCCAGCTTGTCCCAGGTTTCTACTTTGAAGAAGTCGCATGTTTTCTCTTTCCGCACTTTGTTGAATCCGTTGACTGCAAGCACTAAGGTTGTTTTGATTCTTCCGCTTACAAATTCAGTAGATTCAGGGTCTTTAACCAGATTTCCCACAATTGATATTGTTACGAGGCTCATAATTTCTCCTTCCTTCTATTTAAGTTGCCGGGGGCAACAAATTCAGCTTCAATTGGGGGAGACATTTGTATAGTACCACCATACAAACGTATGTCAATGCACTTTTAACATTTTCGGACGCTCGAACTCCCGAAGCGCCGTAAATTGGGCTTATCAGAGTGGTTCATGTCTTTTGTACAAGGGTATGAAGCAATTGAACGGTGTGATTCTTCCTTCCATATATAAGGTCTGTGGCTCAACAAACCGACTGGTTTTCAAGATACAAGTGGTGCGAACCCATCGCCCAGGGCGGGATGGGCGTCGTGTATTTGGCCGAAGATAAACTCACAGGCAATTCAAAATGCGTTATCAAGCAGTTGCGCAGCGACAGCGCCTCTGAAGAAGAAGCTTCCGAATCTATGCGTTTGTTCAGACGCGAAACTCAGCTTTTAAAAGAACTGGACCACGCAGGCATAGTTCGATTCTTTGATGACTTCGTTTCGCCTGATGGCAAACTCTTTCTGGTTATGGATTATATAGAAGGAAACAATTTAGAGACTATCCTGCAAAACTTTGGGCCCTTCACCCAGGACGACGCCATCAAAGTCTGTATTCAGATATGCGAAGTGCTCGAATATTTGCACGAGCGCACTCCACCCATTTTGTATCGCGACTTAAAACCAAGCAATTTGATGCTGACACCAGACGGTCAGGTAATATTCATCGACTTTGGTATCGCCCGCGTTTTCATGGAAAAAGAATCCGCAACAAGAGTTGTCACAGCAGGTTATTCTCCGCCCGAGCAATATTTCGGCAAACCAGAAACACGCTCAGACCTTTACGCTCTTGGAACCACCATGTCGCACATCATAACCGGTCTGCGTCCGCGTCCTTTGATGACCTGCGTGCCTATAAAAGAACTACCAGATATGATACCGGACTTAAACTCACTCATTACAGAGCTGACATCGCACAGTCCAGAAGATCGCCCACGCAGTGCACGTATAGTTAGACACAGGCTATACAGAATCTATCAGCAATTGCACCCTGACTTTGAAATACCAGACGACGCTTTCGTTGAAGCACCAGCTACTTATGAAGAGCAGAGCATAAGTAAGAAATTGCGCAAACTAGGTCTTGAACAGCAACGCTCCTCAGAGCGATTGAAGCAAGAAAAAGGTCCCGATTCACAAGTCTTCGACGATGATTCGATGCCAACCACGGTGAAAAAAATATTGTCCGACACCGGACAACCCGAGCGCAACCTGCGTCGCAAGCCAGGCTCGCGAGCAATAGAGCCTGAAGAAAAACCCAGTATTTGGTCTAAAATATTCGGCAAAAAAGACAAATGAAGATCTGACTAATAGACAAAGACAAAATATGGGGTGTCTATGTTTTTTAAAAGAATGGTATCACTTGCACTATTAATCGCGAGCCAAGTCTACTTTCAAGCGGCACATGCACAAGCAAATTTAACACCGCGCCAGACTTACGAAAATTATTTACAGGCAGAAGCGAAGCACGAAGACGTAAGTCAATACATGCTAGAACCAGTAGATCCTGTTAAGGCTGCTGAGGCAAAAAAGAAATTCGAAGAACTTCCTGCCGATCAAAAACTGGCTCTTGAAGGTTTGCGCAATGCCTTTGGTGCTATGATGCCAAAAAATCAAAAATACATGACCGAAACTGTAGACCAAGACACAGCGAGACTATTTTATGGTCAGGGGATGGACAAAGAAGGCTATACTGAAATAATTATGCAGAAATCGCATGGCGCCTGGAAAATAAAGAGCACATGCTGCCACATGAATACCAAATTGCAAGGCAAAATTCAGAGTCAAAAATCAATTAATACCGCATATGGTGCAGTTAAAAGACAATTTCCGCAAGTGCCAGTTCACGGCAAAATAAATGGTGTCGAGTTCAAGCCAAATGGCGTCAAGCTCTGGGATCCACATACACTAACGTTTTCATACCCCGAAGCCATCATTCCAGACAAAAGTTTCACTCTGTGGTTTCACTTCTTCAAAGGCTCCATGATAAACACTCGCACCTCTCAAACGGTAGCACGAGAATTCGGCTCTGAGAAAGGCGAAATATCTGTGTGGGTCGAAGAGAAGGGCAAGAAAACTAAAATGCTAAGCGGGGGAGAATTCGGTATTCAGCTAGCTATAAGTCCCAAGAATGCTCAGGGACTTATTCCAGGCTACATCATTTTGCAGACTGCGGACCCTGGAACCTTTCTGGAAGGTTATTTCTACGCTAAACAATAATTTGCCGATGTCCAAGCTTATATTGAGCGGCTTGCTTTTCACTAAGACCGGCTTTTGTTGCAAAATCGGACCAATCCGAAACGCTTTTTTGCACATCATTGATGATGCTTTTTACTCGACCAGATTTGAGTAAAGCTTTTCGTCCACATTCCACAAAATCTTCAAGAACAAAATTATCTCGTTTGCCATTTATCGACATCTGGTGTTGATTGGTCCAGTCACCATCTTTATTCCAGCTATATGTCATGTCAAAAGCAGGAGCTAAAGACCACTTTCCTCTGCGATCCATAAGAAAGGCGATATTCTTGGTGTGATCATCATGGTTTCGTGAAACCACATTGAATATCATGCGGCGAAATTGCTGCTCTACGGCATCTAATCCTAGCTCAAGATGTCGCATCACATTCATAGCTTCTTCGTACGAATAAACTCCAGCGGAATTAAAATCAAAATGAGCAAGTCCACACAAAGACTGCATATGAAGCTTAGAGCCATCATTCAATCTGTCGAAGCGCCTCGTGACAAAGTGATTGCGTCCATTTTCTTTTAGCAATCGACATTCTGTCATTTCGATGCCCGCTGCGACTGCCATCAGATTGTAGGCGTACTCGACGATTCCGTATCCTTGCGGATCGGCCAACTCTTTATCTTTGTTATTGGAAACACCATCGAACTTGAGTAGCCAGTAAGAAAAACCCTCGGGTGCAATTGTTTGACCTGAGCGAATTTCTCCGGTCGCCTCATTCCAAGCAATAAGCGCTTTCGCTCTGGCACCACCTGCTGAAGAGCTGACTTTGACAATATCATTTAACGCATCGGATTTATCGTGGCCAAACTTTTCGAACTTGGTATTAAAATCGACTCTTTCTTGTAAAACCCTGTTAGCTAATTCCACTAATTCCGGAATATCTACCACTGTAGATTTATCCAGTGACACTTCAGGTGGTGCATACTCAAGAGCGCCCATTCCACGACTACCTGTATAACGAAGACGTTCAACTGCATCAAAGCTTTCTGGTAGACGCCCTTGATTGGCTAGCCATGCGTCGATCACCCGGTTTCCAAATTTATCAGGAAGAGAGTCGGCAAGCATTCCAGGCAATCCATGAAATGATTCTTTTCGCAGAGTGGCAAAAGAAAATACTTGATTTGATAATGGCATTTGCAAAGGTGAAACTTGAATATCGCTTCCTACAAATGCGGGGTCGTACTGAAAATTAGCTATTCCACCTGGCTCATCCAATGTGACGGCTCCAATAGTGGTGCCCCACAATTTAACCCAGGCTGTGCTAGTCATTCATCGCCCCATTTCCAGACAGCCTCTTCAGACCTGGACTTCGTCGGCTTCCTAGCGCGTCGGCGTTGCTTTTTTTTCTGCTCCATTCTGGCTATTTCTATAGGACTAGTAGATTGCGGCGGAACTAGCGCATCGATACAATTCATGAGACCTAATGCTCTAAGAACTCGAATCAAACTGATAAAATCAGTCGGCAAGCCATTTTCCAATCTGACAATAGTCGGACGAGTAATTCCTGCATTTTTCGCCACGCTCTCTTGGGTCAAGTTTCGATTAAGTCTCAGTTGAGATAATCTTTGTCCAAGTTCTTTTAAAACTGATTCGTCATTCAAATAGTCGGTTATTATCATAATGATAATTATAGCATACATTAATGTTCAATTATCGCATAGAGATAAGTAAAGTTATCATTAAGCGAAGTATAGCAATTACCGATAATTACAATTTACTTTAAGTACCGAACAGGCATTTAAAGTAAACTAAAACAATCATTAAACTGAATCAATCGACAATTTCAAATGTCACCTTCCATTGACCAGTAACCAAATAGCCTGGTTGAATCTGTTTTTCGTATTTGAGAACGAGTTGGCTTGACTCGATTCGATCACAAAAGCTTTAAAAAAGTCGGTTATGCTTTAGATATCTGAGATTTGATAACGAAAGGTTTGTAATGCGCATATTTAGTCTTCTTCTGTCCGTTGGCATACTTACAATGAGTTCCCCTGCAAGCTTTGGCAAAGATGTTCATAAGCGCACAGGCGGTAATGTCAAAACTTATAAAACGACCAACAAGAAAATTGTTCGCGCAAAACCAGTCGAAAAAAGAAAATATAAATCCAAAGAAGTGCAAGACTTCATGGATGGAAAAACAAATAAGTTAAACGGTTACGACAAGTTCTAGTCAATCGATTGAACTGTCCACTCCCAAGGAATCTCGTTTTTCTCAATTTGGGAAATCCATTCATCGAGTAGGAAGGAATCATCGCAATCATCCTCCTCATCCACACCCTTGAAGTTCGCTTTGCATTCTTTCAAAAAATCGACTACTGACTTTTGTTGATTCTCTTTTAAAAGATCAAGACACAAGTTGCAATCGATATCTTCGACGTATGAATAATTTCTGACGAGTGGAATTGCATTTTGAAGATGCTTAATGGCTTCGTTAATATTGCCTTGCTTTAGTTCCAATTGTCCTAAAACAATTTCTCCAATATGAATGCCGTAGTCGGGCTCATCTTCGAATTTAAGCGAGAGCTTTTTATATTCTAGAGCTGCCTCTTTGGCTACTTCAAATCTTCTACTGTCAAAAGCTGTGCGCGGCAGAGTGGCTAAGTCTCTGTATCTTCTCCAGGTTGGTAACTCTTCTTTAAGCGATCTTTCAAGAGTTCTATAGCCATGCAAGGTTAATACCTTCTCTATAGGTTTGGCTTTTTCCAAAAACTCTTCAACTGCCAATTTTTCTCCCAACTCGTGAAGTTCAGCAATTAAACTGAAATTTGGAATAAATGTACGCTTAGTTCCTTCTGGAAAACTGCTGAAAAGATGAGAAATTGCCTGTTTGTTTTTTTTCTCTTTCAAGGCGAGTAATCCAAGAACTGTGTGAGAAGTAAAATTAATGCGCGGATCTGATTTAAAATCATCAGTTTCAACAATATTCTCTAGTGATAGCAACGCTGCTTTCTTTGCAATTTCAAACCAACCGGCATTATACGCAAGTTTCGCAACACGAGATTGATAATATGAATAGAGAATTTCAACTTCTAAATCATTTAAATCGAGAAATCGATCGTATTCAGCAAGAGCTAACTCTTCAAAACTGCTGCCCCAAATTTGATATAGTCCGCTCAACGCACGTGCTACATCGTCGTTTTTTGGAGCAATTTCTTTAGCTCGTAGCAAATATTTTTCTGCCAGTGCCTTGCTCAAAGAATCCAGACGTTCAGATGCAACAATCAGAATTTCTACAGAATCTAAATTTTCTTCGGCTTTCCTTTTCCATGCCAGATAACATTCGAGTCTCTGGCGGTAAGTCATTACAGGATTGAAGATTTGAAAATGACGTTGCAATCTTAAAGGATGATGCTCTATCAACCAGCAAAAATGCTCAACAAACGAAGCTTTATTAGCATTGTCATTCGCTAATCGAAACTGCAAATACCCCAAAGCTTGCATTCGCAGCTCGAAATCATTTGGACTAGACTTCAAGTATTTAAACATGGATTTAGCTTTTGCAGATGAAAGCTCATTTGCAGCACTCACCAGATTATCGATTCTACGGTATTCTTCTTCATCCGATGAGGACATGATGCAATCGACCGTAATAACTACTTCTTCAGCGCTTTAAATCCAACCTGGCGCTCGACCGAACTCTTGCGCACGGCCTTGGTTTGCGCTACTGAAATAATTCGATTTAGCAGTTCGGTATAAAAAACAGGCGGCTTTGAATTCATCCACAAATAGAATGAGAACGAGCCAGGAATTGTATTTATCTCATTGAAATACAACACACCATTTGTAGTATCAAGCATAAAATCGATACGCGACACGCCACTTGCATTAAGCGCTTTGAAGGCAGTGACTGCATAGCTTCGAGCTTTCTCTTTTACGGCTGGGTCTAAGTCTTCGGGGTCTATAACGCGAGTTAGCGCAGCCATGCCTTGCATGCTGTCGTCGCCTTTCTTGCTTCCGCCACGCAAATACTTATCTTCGTAAGTAAGTTCTTTGCCTGTCGATGAAACTGGAATTTCGACCACAGATGCAATTGGCTCTAACGGGTCGTCTAGAACTGAAACGTTTATCTCAAGCTTTTTATCAAGACATGGCTCAACCATTGCGGCAACGTCGTATTTAAGTGCATGCAAGAGTGCCGAATCAAGCTCTTCTTCGCAAGTAGCACGTACAACACCAATAGACGATCCAAGATTGCACGGTTTTACGAATAATGGAAAATTGCCCAGTCGTTTTATAACTTGATCGCGCAGTGAAGTTAAATGCTTACCAAAATCTGCTTCTACAGATTCGCGATTAATAACCTGGCAGGGCAAGACTGGCACGCCATGCGCTTCGACTATTTTTTTAGAGTGATATTTGCTCATTCCAAGTATCGAGCCAAGCACACCACATCCGGTGTATGTAACATCGGCTAATTCAAACAATCCCTGAATGCTTCCATCTTCACCATATGTGCCATGAAAGGCTGGCAAGAAAATATCAATTGGAATTACAGAACTTGCACGGTCTTCTGGATCTTGCAAGATAGTCAAACCGCCCACACCTGGCTTGGGCAGCAAGGTTACCTCGGTCACTTCAGAAAGCGAACTGGGCATTGCTAAGTAGAATGATTTATCTAATAATTTCTTTCCGCAATACCATTTGCCCGAGGGTGCGATGTAAACCGGATACGGGTCCCAACGAATAGGATCGAGTGCTTTGATTAATTGCAGACCGGTGATGACTGAGATTTCGTGCTCGACTGAACGTCCGCCGAACATCACTGCAACTTTCTTTCTTTTGTGACCATTTGAATTGGTGCCCATAAATGCCGTTAAAACCTCGGGTTAGATTCGTAGAGGTCGGGCAAATCGTTCTCAATTAAGACTATGTCGCCGTCGTCACAATAATCGTATGCAAGATAACTGAAGGCTTCTTTCATTGTCGCTACTTCGCGAATTTTTTCTGTTTCTAAGCCGCCCTCTTTCAAGCCCGATAGAAGCGCATCTTTATTAGTCGAGCCAACGATAATTGCCTGGTCGCACAATGTGGCAGCGTGCTGTGCCGCTTTCTTGTTTTCGTCAAATTGCTTGGGTCCAAGCTCCACCATGCCAGGAGTTACTAACACTTTTCGGTTGCCCTTTTGCGATCCAAGTACATCAAGCGCAGCTCTGAAGCCTACTGGGTTTGAGTTAAATGCGTCATTCAAGCGCAGGATATCACCCTGGCGAATGGGTCTGCCATTTGGTGAGCCAATAAAAGATGAAATTGTGGTGCGGACCGGTTCCAATCTATTGCTTTCAGTTTTGACGTTGCGAATAGCAGCAAGCACCAATTCTGGTGCCAGACCCATTGCGCAAGCCATTGCGAAACTTGCAAGTATATTAGACAACATTGGCTCGCCAAGCAGCTTTGTGAAGCCTTGAAATTCTTTGCCTTGTATTTTAATGGCAAAATTTGTTCCCTTAGAAGTGGGCTCGATGTCGTACATGTACACATCTAAAGGGCCGGCTTCTTTGTTTAGTCCGTAAATGAGCGTCTTCTTTTTAGGATAAAGCTCAGCCATTTTACGCGTCCAGACATTGTCGCCGTTCACTACAAGTACGCCGTCTTCAGGCACAGCTTGAGGCAGTTCGGACTTCGCTTTAAATACATTTTCTGGTGAACCAAATAATTCTAAGTGCATTTCGCCTACAGCCGTGACGATTGCAGCATGTGGTGGCGTGAGCGAACACATTCTTTTAATAGAACCTACATGGTAGGCGCCCATCTCGACTACGGCGAATTTTTGTCCTGGTTTCATGCGCTCGCGAATCTCGCGTGTCATGCCCATGTAACTATTTATACTTCTTGGTGTAGAAAATGTCGGTGCCACCGCACCTAAAATGTCTGCCAAAATAACTTTGGTACTGGTTTTGCCATAACTTCCTGTAATGCCGATGACGACCGGATCTACGTCTTTTAAAATAGCACGTGCCTGGTTGGCGAAATTTTCTTGCAGACCTTTTTCGTAAGGGTCGAGCAACCAGTTAGACTTAACCAGATACCACGATATAAACTGGATTAGAACTAGATTTTTGATCCAGAAGGCTGTGAAAACATAGTCGTAAAAGTGCCTGAATGAAAACATCATCACAAGCCCTAAAGACACTGTATAAGTACATAATGCCAGGTTATAAATGCGCTTAGCACGCTCGGTCATTTTGAGCGAAACTTTGGCTTGGGTCATTGGATTTTCTTCGCGCGAGGCGACATAGAAAAGCAAGAGCGCAAGTAAAACTGTTATATAAGGTGTAAAAGTCGGCGCATAATTATGGCATAAATAACTTCCGGCAATACCAACTAAACATACAAGCGAGCCCCGCGTATCATAAGCTTTTCGAGCGAAAAACCATTTTTTGAAACGGTGATGGTCATAGTCTTCTTGTTGTAAAAATTGCATGTAACGCTTGGCGCGTCTGGTGAAAAAATAGACACTAGAGCATGCTGCAAAAAGAACAACTATTAAATTGATAATAAACTGGTCATCAAACACAGGCCGCTTTTTCCTCCTGGTTTAATTTGATAGATTGTAAAAATGGGGCAATGTAATAAGCGCAGATATGCGCACCTTCATCGATGAAGGGAAAATGGTCTTTGCCTGGCAATGCCACAAACTGAGAGCCTTTGATAAGCTCGTGAAAACGTTTGCCCGACTCAAGAGGAGTTTCGGTATCTTTTGCTCCCCACAATATAAAAGTTGGGCATTTAATAAGTTGACTGTCCTGGGTCAAGTCTTCATTGACTGATTTTACAAGTATAGTCCGCATCTCACCTGCGTTTTTATAATCAAGCGAGGCAAATTTAGGAACAAACCAGTATTGAAAAATCTTGGAGCCCGCCATACCATCAATTGCTTTTACAGTCTTGGATAACATGCCGATTGCTTTGGCGCGTATATTTTTTGGAAATTTGAGCTCGCGCTTTAGTCCACCTGAATTGATTAGAACCACACCCGAAACCAAGTCTGGATACATGCTGGCTAAGCGAACAGATACTCTGCCACCAAAGCTGTGACCAATAAGAAAACACTTGTCGATATTTTTAGACTCACAAAATTGTCTGACACCAACACCGTATTCGCGCGTGTCCCAATCGGTCTCGGGCTTTGGTGATTTACCAAAACCTGGTAAGTCTAAAATATAAACAGTGTAGAAATTGCTTAAAAGCTCTCCCAACGCCCGCATGGATTGAAGGTTTTGTCCCCAGCCGTGCATCATGATTATGGGAATATCGCATTTATTTTGCGATTTGTCTTTTGATTTGAGCAACACAAAATTGATATTGGTCATGACTTCCATGCCCTCAATTCTTCATCGGTGAATTTACCAAGCGTTTTCCACTCTGGAAGCATTCTTACATGAAACTGCTCTTGTACCATTTCTTGCATACGACCAACCAGATTGGCTACGTCATGCGATGTGGCGCCACCCATGTTTACGACAAAATTGGCATGCAGCTCAGAAACTGCTGCTTTACCTTCTTGCATGTTTTTTGCACCAGACTTATCTAGTAAAAAACCAGCGCTTCTATCAGGGTCAGGATTTTTGAATGTACTTCCGGCATTGGGAAATCCAATGGGTTGTGTGCGCATTCTGTATTCTTCGTTGTGTTTGGTTTTTGCCACAATTTCCTCAGCCTCGCCGTGCGGCAAATTGAATACGGCTGAGACGATAACGTGCTTTTGTGGATCTAGTTTGCACTTTCTATAAACAAAACCGACTTCGTCATTTTTCAAAGTCACAAGTTTTTTGGCTTCTGAATCGAAGTAAGTAACTGTATCTACGATATTAGCCATACAGCTTCCGTGAGCACCAGCGTTCATGATGACGCCACCACCCACGGTTCCTGGAATTCCTACCGCAAATTCAAGTCCTGAGTATCCTTTTTGAGCAGCGAATTTAGCTAAATGCGGAAGACGTGCTCCCGCTGCGGCTTCAAGCTGACTTTCAGAAATTTGTTTTATTTCAGTTAAGTCTGTAGTGCGAATAACCGAGCCGTCAAATCCCTCTGAAGATATAAGCAAGTTCGAGCCGCCACCAATGACATACCAGGGCTCGCCATTCATTTGCCCGACTAGTTGTACAAGCTCGTCGATTGTTTTGGGATGACAAACACGCCGCGCGTTACCGCCAATTTTCAAAGTCGTATAGCGTGCCAATGGGGCATTAGCTAATTCGTCCATTCTACTTTTTTTCCGACAAAGAAAGCATAGTCAAAAGTTTCGGCCCAATATTGGTGATGTCACCTGCGCCGACAGTCAAAAGCAAATCGCCCGGCTCAAGCTCGCTCATTACATTTGAGGCAATGTCACTGACTGCGCCACCAATGTATTTTACTTGCTTGTGATCGACTTCTTTGGAAAACACTTCTGAGTTGATACCATCTATTGATTTTCCACGAGCTATATAAACGTCGCTCATCAAAACCAAGTCGGCATATTTGAAGGAACGACAAAAATCTTGCCAGTGGTCTTTCAATCTGGAAGGTTGATGCGGTTGAAAGAGTATTACAACCCGCTTCAGTCCTTGATCTTTGCCCTTCACTTGAAGATAGTCTTGTGCAGCTTTCAGTGTTGCCACCACTTCGGTTGGGTGGTGAGCATAATCATCGACTATAAGAACTCCACCAGATTGACCCAATATTTGAAAGCGTCTGTTCACGCCCACAAATTGCGATATAGATTTGTTTATAGTTTCAAAATCCAATCCGCATAAAAGTCCAGTGATGATTGCAGACAACGCATTAGCTTTGTTGTGTTCGCCTGGAACGCTCATGGCTACTGTGCCAAGCAACTCGTCTTTGTGATAGACACGCATCGAAAAGGAGTCGGGACTTTCAAATGTGTAATCGCAGTTGGCAGTTTCAGGAGTACCTTTGGTGCCGTAAGTAATTAGTTTGGATTTTTGTCCTGGCGAGATATTGCCTGCAAGCTCTCTGCATCCAGCATCGTCCATGCACAAAATGATTTTGCCTTTGGTTTGCTCAGCAAACACAAGCATAGACTTTTGAATCTGAGCCAGTCCCCCTGGATAATTCTCCAGGTGGTCGCCTTCGATATTAGTGATGATTGATATGTAGGAGTCGACTTTTATTTGAGTGCCGTCGCTCTCATCTATTTCAGCCACAAAATATTGACCATCGCCATGAATCGAGTTGGCTTTGATTTTTTCGAAAATTCCGCCTACCACCACAGATGGTTCAAGCTTTCCGTCCAAAAGTATTTGAGAGACCATGCCGGTTGTAGTTGTTTTGCCGTGGGTGCCCGAGACACCAATTAGCTTTTTCTGTTTGGTCAGTTCGCACAAAAGATCCGAGCGATGCCATACAGGCAGATTGAGACGCTCAGCCTCAGCCATTTCCGGATTCTCTCTTGAGATGGCGGTAGACACCACCATAAGTCCTGCATCAGCAACATTGGACGCGTTATGTCCAATATATATCTTGGCACCACTGGCTTCTAATTCCTTGGTGATGTCTGAGCCAGACTTATCGGAGCCGCTCACCTTCTTGCCTTGAGCGAGTACCAGGCGAGCAAGGGCAGACATGCCGATGCCACCGATACCAACAAGATGCACGGTCTTACCTGATTTGGTCAGCTTTTCAAAATCAACAGAAGTTTTAGTAATAGCGCTTTGAGTATTACGAGTATCTATATCCAAGTCCCGCCTCGCATATCCTGCATATACAGCCAGCTTTGGTAAGTCACACAAAGTTTCGGCCACATCTAAATATAGCGAGAAAGCGCCAAAGACTCAACGGAATTACTATTTAGTTTTGAAGTCTATTTGCCAGATTTTAACAGGTGAAGCTTAGCTGCTAAACGAGACTTTTTGCGGTCTCCTGTGTTTTTGTGCAGCACACCTTTGGCGATTGATTTGTCCACAATTTTGTAGAAAGCGGCAAGGCTTGTATCAATAGCCTTTTGATCAGCCGATTTCATGGCGTCTTCAACGTGGTTTTGAAAAGTTCTCAACTGAGATTTGTATGTGCGGTTGCGCAGGCGGTTGCGTTCAGCAACTTTGACTCTTTTAATGGCAGATTTGATATTGGGCACGGATCTTAACTACGCCTCACCGGATATATACATGAAGGGAATAATTCTAGCACAAAGCCCTCCGGCGCCACTAAAAGAGCCTGGCTGGTTAAAGAAGAGCTTAACAAATTGAATGACTTAAGTCTGGGGAGCGCCAGCAGCTGGACCAGGATCATTGCCGCCAGTGCTTGGGTCTTGGGCATTACCAGGGTCGCTTGTAAGTTGGATGATTTTGTTCTCTTCCTCACCGCCGCCAGCAGTGTAACTTAAAGCGGCCTTTGCAACTGTCTGATTTTTGGGTCCGTGTTGTTGGACCAAAATTTGAACTGTTTGAGACATCACATTTTGTGCATGCTTCTTCCAGTTGGCAGGCAGTCTATTCATGCCTTCTTTTATTTTTTTACCGCTCTTAGCGATTGCCTGGACCGACTTTCCATCTTTTGCAGCTTTGTCGAAAGCTTCGCTACTTTTGTCTTTACTGTCGCCTGCGTCTTTCTTGGCGTCTTTGTCAGTGTCCTTGGGCTTTGCCGCTTCTGCTTTTTTGCCACTATCCTTAGAGATATCGAGCAAATTGAACCCACCGCTTCCGGACTCGTCCGGTCGCTCCTGCCTCTTGGGCAATTTATCCATTGGGTCTTTATTGCTGTCGTTGTTCATCTTCTAAGGTCTGTCCTCAAGTGAGCGAAATTTACTCATAGTTATACATATTATAGTAAGAAAAACCGGGAAATTCTAAAAACGCTGCTAATTTCCTGAATTTGAGCTTAATCCGGGCGACTTACATTGTCAATGGTTATCGTACGCTCCAATCAAACTGATATCGAATTTGCACTGAGCTTGGCGAGCCTTTTGGAAGAGGATCTAATGGTGATGCCTGACTGAGTGCTTGTAGCGCTAATTGATCTATGTTTTCTTTGCCGCTACTTTCGACTATTTGCGGCTCGACAATGCGCCCATCTTTTGTGATGGTGAAAACTGCAATCACTCGCTCTGCATTAAAACCTTTAGGTGGAGCCCATTTTGACTGAATATCTTTTTTCATTTTTTTCATATATGAGCCAAAATCAAGAGCTGGTCCTGAATTGTTTGATTCGTTATCGTCATCGTCGTCGTCATTTTTTTCGTTTTTTAAAGGAGCGCTTTTGGCTGCTAGTTGGGCTTGACGCTCTTCGACATATACAGTGTCAGGATTATGTCCGATGCGAATATGATCTGGAGTCGAGCTTTTAGTCGGCATTCCAAGAATGGCTTTCACAACCAAAGAATCGTTTCGCGGATAAGCAAAAATCGCTTTCTCGGTGCCTGCGTTTTGCTGGACATATTGAGTTATGGCAAATAGATCAGCTTGTCCGCCACCGGCCTTGAGAGCTTCTGTCATGTTGTCGACAAGTGCTGAACACTTTTTGGTCTGGGCGTGTTGAGCGTCGCTACCAGGAGCTGTGGCAGCAAAAATAGTGGTATTGGTTTCTTGTGCAATTTCATCATATATTTTGGATGGAGGCGACGACCCATCATCAAGATGTACAGTCGGACTTATATCCAGAAGACATATTATGTAGGGAGATTGAGATCTTTTAGCAACATTTTTGAGTGTGTCGCGCAAACTAATTGTATTTTCGATGCTGCTTTTGGCAGATGGTGTGTCATAAAAGCAAAGATAGATGTCATTCTTACCAGGAATTGTTTTATAACGAGTGTTGAAATAAAGTAAGACAAGATCGCCTGGCAGTGCGTGTTTCAATAGCCAGGGCTCACCCAGACATTTATCTATATTGCTCTTTATTGTTTTAGTACCTGAAACAGTTGCCACTTGCGCCGGTGCAAAGCGACCAAACTGCGGGTTTACAAGAATCTCTTTTAAGGCGACGCCACTATCAGTTGCAGATGTTATAGAAGGAATGTCTTTGTCGAAAAATTTTTCGCACGAAACTATAAGAGCCCATTTTTCTCTGATGGCAGGCTTCTTTTCTTTAGCAGGAAGTGCAAACGCTTGTGAACTTTGAAAAATTACTACTATTAAAACTATAAATTGAATAGATAAAAGATTGAGCACTGGTCTAAACATTACTGATTCTCTAATGATTGAAAAATTTATAGGTAACTGTCTCTAAGTCGTAACTTTAGCACATGAATTTTTCGGTCCTGCAAAAGCAGGTACTTAGGAAACCAAGATTGCATGCGACATTCAAATTGCATATACAATCAGATCGGTTTAGTTACAGGTGATGCATAAATCTGGACTCGAATTTATATGAATATCGCAAAACCCAGCAAAATCAAAAGCTTAAATGCGATTGTTATATCCTGAAAACTAAATTGAAAAAGTTGTCCGTTTTTTACGCAGTCATCCGGGATTAAATAATCTACAGCTGTTCATAACCTGTCGAAAAGGGCTGTTTAATCAGAGCATATTTGCCCCTAACCCATAAAGACATATCATTCGAATCAATGTCATATTCAGTACTTACAGAATCGCCATAAGGAGCAGGGGTTGTCAGCAAGACTGTTCATAATTTCTACACCAATCGGAAATCTAAAAGATATATCCGCACGAGCAAAAGAGGCACTTGCAAGCGCAAATGTAGTTCTGGCTGAGGATACACGCGTTTCACTCAAACTGCTCAATCATCTAGATCTGAAGAAGAAGCTCATCAGCTGTCACAAGTTCAACGAAAAATCGCGCCTAGAATTGCTTGCCACTTTATTTGAAGAAAATCAAGATGCTGCTCTAATAAGCGATGCTGGCACACCTTGCTTGTGCGACCCTGGGCAACTGGTGATTCAAACGGCAATAGAATTGGGCTTTGAAATTGTGCCAATTCCAGGTCCCACAGCCATTATTCAAGCCTTAATAGGCAGTGGGCTTGATTCCAGTCGGTTTAGTTTTGAAGGCTTCTTGCCAGACAAGAAGAAAGATATAAAACTGCTCGCCCAATCTTTAGTACACGAAAAGCGAACAATGGTCTTTTTTGTCCCTCCCCATGGACTTTTAGAAAAATTGTTCACTCTAGCTGAAATATTCAAAGATAGACCTGCTTGCGTGGCGCGCGAGCTTACAAAGATGCACGAAGAATTTATTAGAGCCAGCTTGCCTGAAATTCACCACTTTTTAAATAGAGAGGAAAATCAAGCAAAGCTAAAAGGCGAATTCACTCTTGTAATCGAAGGCAATAAAGAATCAGAGCCAGAAGAAGAAATTGATCATGAGCAGCTCAGACAATATATACAGATGGCTTTGGCAAACGAACAGTCGGTTAAGGACATTGCCGCTTCGTGTCAGGCGCGATTTGGAATGCGCAAATCTGAGGCATATAAGTTGACTCTGGAAATCATGCAAGATTCTTTGGGCGAAAATAACTTATAATCTATCTCTATGCTCGAAACGAACAGTATCTACAAAATAAAATTCGAAGTTGCACCTGGCGAATTCGACTTTGGTCGTGCCACCATAGTGTCAAAAACAGCCAGTCAAGTTTGTTTGCAAATAAAATCTGGTCAGAGCACAAATAAAAATTTACCGGCTGGAACAAAAATTTGGTTCGTTCAAGAAACCGGCATAACTGGCTTTGCTGGCTTATGGGCATCAAATGTTATTGGCAGTCAATTAGTGAAAGGCAAAAAAGTACTTGTTTGTGGTTTGCCCAAACTAAAGCCGCTAAAACAAAGACGCAAAGTTAATCGAGTAGAAGTAAAACTGCCTGTCACGCTCACCGCCGATGATACTAATGCTAAACCTCGCTCTTTTCAAACAATCGACCTTTGCCGCTCTGGCTCTAAGCTTGAAACCAAACTGATTCAAAATCTTGGCATTGAAGCTGGTCAGCAAGTCAAAGGCGAATTTCAAATGCCCGATGGCGTGCTTAAAATTAAAGCGCAAGTAATTAGAGTCGAATCTAATTGGCTTGCTAACAAGTCTTTGGTGGCTTTGCAATTCATCGCTTTAAGCAAAGAGTCTTCAGACAAACTGGATAAGTTTCTAGTCAAATTGGGTGGGCAGCCAGGCACTGACAAAACCAAGTCAGACAAAGAGAATCAGTCACTACCAAAGAGTGGTCTCAATTCATGGTCAGCTCAAATAAAAGAGAAGAAGACTCTATTGCCTGGCTCGGGCAAAACACGAACTACTTTGGCTGATGCCACAAAACCTCTGACCAAAGCTCAAAGTGTAAAAGCTCCAGTCAAAACACCTGTTCAAGCACAAGCAAAAAAAGCAGTTACTAAAAAGAGATCAAAATAGTTGTCAGATTTATCTTTGTTTCAGTCCGTTGTTTTAGGGATAGTCCAGGGACTGACTGAATTTCTACCAATTTCATCAAGCGCCCATATGCGAGTAGTACCAGCAGCACTCGGCTGGCAAGATCCAGGCGTTGCCTTTTCTGCATCGATTCAATTAGGGTCGGTACTTGCTGTATTAGTATATTTTTTCAACGACTTACGCGTTATAACTAGTGGCGCATTTGGTGCTATTAAACGCAAAGATTTTAAAGACCATAATTTTTTATTGGCTATGGGAATTATCGTTGGCACTATTCCAATCTGCGTACTGGGGCTGCTTTTAAAGCCTATGCTTGAATCTGATTCAAGTCCACTGCGCTCACTGCATACAGTTGGAATAGTTTCAATTGTGATGGGAATTTTGCTTTTGGTGGCAGAATTAGTAGGAAAAAAAATGTCGCGTCTTAGTTTAAGCGACCTTGGAATTAAACACGGATTATTCGTAGGAATGGGTCAGGCTCTGGCCTTAATTCCGGGAGCATCGCGCAGTGGTTCAACTTTAACAGTGGCTCTTTTGCTTGGATTGAAGCGCGAAGATGCTGCTCGTTTTAGTTTTTTACTTGGAATACCAGCCATTTTGCTTAGCGGCTTGCTCGAACTAAAAGATCTAATTGCTGCAAAACATGCCGGTATGCACATAGGCATGAGCGAAATGGCGGGCGGACTAATAAGCTCAACTGTAGTTAGTTTTCTTGCTATCTACTGGTTAATCAAGTTTTTACAAAAACATTCGACCATTTGTTTTGTGGTGTACCGAATGCTTTTTGGAGCTTACGCACTATATTTGGCTTCAACGGTCAAATAGACCTTGTGAGTCGGTCAACATTGATTCATCATTAACTGGCAAATATTGTTTCTTAGACGATGCGGGCTTTGATTGTTGAATGTGAAAAGCCCCTTGATTGGCCGAGCTGGGCAAATTATTTTGCTGTTTACTCTGATTGCCTATTTTGAAAAGCATCTTTTCTTGCTCGGCTTGAGCACGCATCTGTCTGTAATTAGCAGCTTCTTGCTCAACCATCTCATGATCGCTTTGCACTTTGGCAAACACCAGAGACGATACCACTACAAGTCCAATAGCTGCAGCTGCAATAATCCAGATTTTACTTTTAGATTGTTTGGCTTTAGGTTGAATTTTTGAGCGCAAGAAAATAAGTTCTTCTTTCATCTCAAGGGCAGACTGATAGCGGCTCCAGACATCTTGCTGCGTGGCGCGCTGCACTATGCGATCGAGTGTGTCGTTCACATCTGCGTTCAATTTCTTTGGATTGGAAACAGTAAGGGCAAGTGAATCTTTGCCGGTCAAAAGAAAATACATAGTGCAACCAAGAGCATACACATCTGAGCGAGGGTCGGCTGCGCCCCAGTATTGCTCAGGAGGCGAATATCCTTGCGAAACCACATGTGTGTTGTCTTCGCTTTCTTCAAATGGTCTGGCAATACCAAAGTCGACCAGTTTTACCTGATTACGCTCGTCGATCATTATGTTGCTTGGCTTTAGATCGCGGTAAATAACGGGCGGGTCGTGCGTGTGCAAATAGTGCAGTACTTCGCAAACCTGAATTGCCCAGTCGATAACCTCTTCATTGAAGAAAGGCTCGCCTCTTTCCATCAACATTTCGTGCAGGTTTTTGCCTCGCACATATTCCATTATCAGGTACGACTTTCCTTCTTCCTGGAAAAAGTCGAGAATGGCTACAATGTTTGGATGACTGAGTGCCGATAATACTTGGGCTTCTCGAAAGAAGAACTGAATGGCACGCTCACGATCTTCTTGTCTGAAAAAGTCGTCGCGCAATTGTTTGACCACGCAAGAACGCTTGCTATCGCCAAGATTTGGAAGATTCAAATCGTTAGATAGATAAACTGTACCCATACCGCCCTGACCTAGTCGTTCAACGACTTGCCAGCGCCTATTGAGCACACATGGAAGACCTAGTCCTGGATCAGACATAGAAAAAATCGACTTTCAATTTATGCGGGGGAATTTTAAAAAGGGAGAACTCTAGTAAGACCACTCAAGTATAACAACTTACAGCCCCTTGACAAGTACTTGAGATTAAAAATCGGACTCTAATTTCCAGCAGTCAAAAGCTAAAAGCACAATCTTACAGAACTCTGGTTTCAGTTCATTTCGAGCGGTGGACTGTTTTTTATCTCCACCCGAACTCGACTGTCTAAGTCATACATCATTTTCATTTTTTCAGCCTGAATTTTCATCTTTGTATTTGCAGCTGTTTCGCGAACTGAAATTTGATGATCACTTTGTAGTTTCGCCAGAATTAAACCTGACACAAACAAAAAAGTGACTACAGCAGCGGCAACTATAACAAGTTTAGATTTCAGCACTCCTTGATTAGAGTGAATTTTAGAGCGCAAGAAAATAAGTTCTTCTTTCATCTCAAGAGCTGACTGATAGCGACTCCAGACATCTTGCTGGGTAGCTTGCTGCACTATGCGATCTAAAGTGTCGTGCACTTTAGAGTTCAATTTTTTTGGATTAGAAACCGTCAAAGCACGAGCATCTTTACCAGTCAACAGAAAATGCATAGTACAACCAAGTGCATAAATATCACATCGAGGATCGGCCCGACCTTGATATTGCTCGGGTGGCGAATAGCCTTGCGATATAACTTGAGTACTTTCTAGACTCTCTTCAAATGGTTTAGCTATTCCAAAGTCAACAAATTTCACTTGATTGGGCTCAACAATCATTATGTTACTTGGCTTGAGATCGCGATATATAACAGGCGGGTCGTGCGTGTGCAAATAGTGCAGGACATCACACATTTGAATTGACCATTCAATCACTTCGTCATTTTGAAACGGCTCGCCCCTCTCCATCAACATTTCTTGCAAGTTTTTTCCTCGCACATGTTCCATTATTAGATAGGTCTTTCCTTCTTCTTGGAAAAAGTCGAGGATGGCTACTATGCCTGGATGGCTAACTGCCGACAATACTTGAGCTTCACGAAAGAAAAATTGAATTGCCTGCTTGCGATCTTCTTGTGTGAAAAAATTATCGCGCAGTCTTTTCACTACGCATGAACGCCTGCTAACACCTAGATTTGGAAGATTCAAATCATTGGCAAGATAGACAGTACCCATACCACCCTGGGCTAGTCGTTCGACGACTTGCCAGCGCATATTGAGCACACACGGAAGACCTAGTGCTGGATCAGACATAGTAGATACAGACTTTCAATTAAAGCGGGGGAACTGTAGTAAGACCACTCAAGTATAACAATTTATAGCCCCTTGACAAGTACCAAGGATTAAAAATCCGACTCTAATTTCCCGCAGGCAAAAGCCCGTACTTGCCACACAGTTGGCCGTAATGTCCAATGGCATCAAGATGAGTACTTTGGAAATCGAAATTCAACTCTTGTTTGTAATAGCGCAAAAGCCTTTCCTCATCTAGCCTTCCGCCAAATCTCAAAGCAGCCTCAGC
Organism: Candidatus Melainabacteria bacterium; assembly: GCA_016699165.1. Lineage (GTDB taxonomy): Bacteria > Cyanobacteriota > Vampirovibrionia > Obscuribacterales > Obscuribacteraceae > Aved-18. The sequence goes on from CP064963.1 coordinate 1,066,134, forward strand.
AAGTACCTCGGACATTAAATCACCCAAGCCAAGCTCTTTTGCCTCTTTAAAAATGCGCTCCAGATTCTCAATTTCTGTAAAATGATTTTGCTCCAGCCTCTTTTTGTAGACCCAAACACCAAACACAGCTGGTAATTTGGTCAAATTGAACCACCAGGAGGCAAGGTCCGTTTTTATAGGTTTTTTCAAAGCCCACGCCTCTTCTACAAGCAGAGCCCGATCGCCAATTACAAGGGCAGCCTCTGCGTTTATGTCAAAACAATCTGGCTCATCACATTCGACCAGATTTGGCTTTACACCATACTCTTCAAGCAACAACACACGCATCATATTTATAGAAGTGGCCGAAGACTTAGGCACTTGAATAGTTTTGCCATCAAGATCGCGAAGTGGAATTTTAGAATATAGCTCTACACTGCCAACTGGTGAAAAACTAGATATGGAAACAGTCTTGAATAGTTCCAGTCGCTCTTTTTGTTGTAGATAATAAAAAAGACTGACCGAGGCTGCATCAAGCTCGTCGCTTGCCATAAGCTTATTCAGCTCTTGTGGGTTGCCCAAGACTATCTCCGCACCAGGTGTTAGTGCAACTCGACCAGTTGTTATAGGCAAGAGCACTGGCAGACAATTTGCAAAGTCTATGAAACCGATTTTCGATATTTTTTCCAATGCGCAAAACCTCATTTAAGAGTACCGCAAAAGCCAATTCCTGTTACTATATATGCTTTTCAATACTTCCAGGAATTTGTAAACAATATGATTCGAATGATAGACCTGATCCTGGCTAAACGCCACGGCAAAGAACACTCTCAAGACGATATCAAATTTCTCATTGACGGTATCATGGATAATACCATTCCAGATTATCAACTGAGTTCCTGGTTAATGTCTGTTTGCTGGCAAGGACTGTCTAACAAAGAAACTTCCTGGCTCACAGACAGCATGAGTAAATCTGGCGAAACTCTCGACTTGAGCGAGATTGCAGACCTTGTGGGAGACAAACACAGCACAGGGGGAGTAGGCGACAAAACTACTCTTGTTTTTGTGCCGCTAATGCAAGCGGCTGGAATTCCGATGGCGAAATTATCTGGTCGAGGTCTTGGTCACACAGGCGGGACTATAGACAAGCTAGAAGCCATTCCAGGATTCAATACACAATTGACCAAAGAAGAATTTATCGCTCAAATAAAAAAAATCGGCATGGCTATAGCTGGACAAACAAAAGAGCTTGCACCAGCCGATGGCAAGATTTACGCTTTGCGCGATGTCACAGGTACAGTTGAATCGATTCCGCTAATTGCCTCTTCTGTGATGTCAAAAAAACTGGCTGCTGGAGCCAATTTAATTATTTTGGACGTTAAATGCGGCAAAGCTGCTTTCATGGATACACTTGATAAAGCCGAAAATCTAGCTCGTCAAATGGTCGAAATAGGCAAAGCACTGAAGAAAGTAGTGATTGCCACAGTGACTGATATGGAGCAACCACTTGGACTTGCCGTTGGACACACGACCGAGTGCATTGAAGCATTTGAAACACTAAAAGGCAGAGGTCCCGAAGACCTGCGAGAGTTGTGCATGGAGCTTGGTGCGGTAGCACTAGTCAAAGCTAAAAAAGCGGAGAACAAAGAAAAAGCTATGCGCATGTTGAGCGATTTTATGAATAATGGAATCGCACTTGAGAAATGCAAAGAGCTTATTTCGGCTCAAGGCGGTAATGCCAAAGTGGTAGACGATTATGGTTTGATGCCGCAAGCAAAACACAAATTTGCACTATATTCGCCATACCAAAAAGCGGTTTGGATCTCGCATCTAGACGGCAAAACCATTGCTGAAGGCTGCAAAATGATGGGAGCCGGCAGGTCCAAGAAAGAAGACAAAATAAATCTTGGAGTGGGCGTAATCTTAAAAGGCAAAATCGGCACAAAAATAGAAAAGGGTGAGCCAGTAGCCGAAGTCTGGGCTGATAGCCGCGAGCAGTTCGAGCGAGTACAAGAAAAAATCTTGTCGGCTTTCAGCTTTGAAGAAAATGAAGTGGAAACGCCTAATCTTATAAAGGCTACAGTTTCGTAAATGCCATTTCGCCTTCTCAAGTACAAAATCTTCGATGCAGCCTCGAACATGGCTCTTGACGAGGCGATACTTGAATCTCATCGCAAAGGATTTACACAACCGACATTACGATTTTATGGCTGGGCACCGCCGGCAGTGTCTATTGGATATTCTCAAAAAATGGATGACGAGACTATTAGTAAAATAAAATCCAGAGGTTTTGATGTAGTGCGTAGGCTTACAGGTGGCAGGGCGGTACTGCATTTTAATGAGTTGACTTATTCGTTTGTAGCTAGCCCTCCAGTATTAAGCGAACAGCTCAATGAAGCTTATAGACAAATTTGTCAGGGACTTATTTTAGGATTGAAACATCTTGGCGTTGAAGCTGAATTAGGCAAGTCGAATAAACAATACAAAGACTTTTCGGATTGTTTTATGGCAACAACTCAAGCAGACTTGCAAGTAAATAATAAAAAAATGGTGGGCTCGGCTCAGTTGCGAAGACAAGGTGCAGTGCTGCAACACGGGTCCATTTTGTTAGACCAGCCACAGGACCTTTTGCAAGAATTACTTGATACAAAACAAGAAACAAAAATTCGACACACCAATTTTAATGAGGTAAAAGGTGAAGCTGTTTCAATTGAAGAAATGGAAAACGCTTTCACTAAAGGCTTTGCTGAAGCCTTTTCGACAAAGTTCGAAGAAGGCAAATTGCATGAATTCGAAGAAGAACTTTTAGGACAACTGCTTTTGCAATATTCTAAATAAAGGAAAAAATGGAAAAAGAAACACCACCAGTTCAAGAGCCAGTTGAGAAGAAAAAACATCTAACCTGGGAGCGCACTATTGAAATTGCCAAACTGGTGGCAACTGTGTGGATTGCGCTTCTAGGCAGTTACATCACTTTTCAGTTCAATGAACATCAACACGAATTAAATCGCATCGAAGCAATTGCAAAAATGCTTCCACAAATGGAAGATGGAAGCAAAAAAGATGACGGCTCAACCAGTCACATGGGTCGAGATGGCGCCATTTGGGCTATTTTCCGCACGGCTAATAATCGCACCATGCTGCGTGACTTAGCCGCCCTTTTTCCAGAAGATATTTATCGCGTGGTCAGCTCCATCGCTCGCACAGGAGAATTAGATCATGACAAAGACGCTCTCATCGCTCTGCAAGTTTCATCTGAAAAACTAGCAGCTCAATTTAGTGACAACCCAAAACATGCTGAGCTTGCAAGCAAACTTTATTCTCAGGCTTTAGTTTTACGCGAACGAAAAGCAAACGACACCTCGCCCCTGCGTGTAGTCGAATTAAATTCAATTGCTTCAAGCAGTGGTCCAACTGGCGATCAGATGGCAGGTTTAATTACCTCTATAAATAATTTGGCCGACCAGCATTTGAAAGACGCTAATGCAAAACCCAAAAGCACAACCGGTCACTGGGAATCCAAGCAATTATATAAACGCGCTCGCCATCTAGGAAAAGACAACCCAGATGAGCAAGTACAAGAGCAAGTAATGCGCGCGGATCTTGCTTTAGCAAGCATGTATGCAGGAGATAAACTAATCGAAGATGCATACAAATATTTAAAAGAAGCACTCGAAATTGAGGCCAAAATTACAGGCGTCAGCGAGGCGGGACAATTGAGCAAAGTGGACAAAGACAAAAATGGTTATGCTCACTTACCCGAAATTGAAGAGTCAATTAAAGATGCTCAAATAAGGCTCACAAGCATTCTTGAAACTTATGTCGAAAAGGGAGTGCAGATAAAAATCGATCCGCAAGCCCAGGTGCCGGACACCAAATAGTAAAAAAATGGTTGCAAAAAATAAATTGCAGGAACTTCACATCCGACCCATTGTCTAAGCTCGATGCAATGATAGATAAAGGTAGACTGAGATGAATTTCAACCCTTTTGAATTTTACTGGTTATTGGCAGAACAACAGCGTGAGCGCGGCAATTCTGAGCTTGCAGAATGCTTTTTTCAAAAAGCACTGGAAGCGGCAAAAACTAAAGATTCAACTGGGCAAAATATGGTCGACTCCAAAGCAAACTCTGCATATAGAGCTAATCCTAATCTACATACCAAAAATCTTTCGTCCGGCAAATAATGGTTTCTTTTTAGGGGCTCTGCCCTCAGCCAGATTTTTTGCGTTTTCTTCCGCCTCTTTCATTTCTTGATAGGCACGAGCTATACGCTTTAAAGCTTTCAAATTTGCTTTTGCTTCCACTTGCTCGAGATAGTCTGCATCGTGTCGCAAAATGAGAGTCCACTCTTTGAGACAATCTGAATATAATTCAGGATCGAATTTATGCACATCTTTTTTGGTTAGAGATTTCAATTTTTCAGTTCTAGCTTTGGCAAGCATCAAATGGCCAAGCGGATATCCTTCGTCCAGCTGGACTGCTTTAGATAAGGCTTTTATTGCTTCGTCATAATTTGCATCGGCCAAATGCTGTTCGCCAAAAAAACGTAGATGCGACGCTTCTGTCATGCGACCAGCGTTACCTGTTCCAAAATATGCTTTGTTTGGTTTTTCTTCTGAATATATTTCGTCACTGCCACCAATACCAGGAGATATGGCATCAGCCAATGCAGAAGAATTAAAAGTAAGACAAGAAGAAAAAACTACAAGTGAAATTAGCAGTTTATTCTTCATCTTCACCAACTTCTGTATCTGTGGAGCCAGCTTGAATTGCGGCAATTTCATTTTCCAATTCTTGAATCTTGTCGTTCAATTGATTTATTTGCATCACATTATCGCGACAAGCAAGACGAAGCGCTTCGGGATCTAGTCCACCAGTTTCGCTCACCATAGAAAAAACGTTTTGACCGATAGATTTTAAATTTCTATCTTTTTCACTGTTAAGACTGACCATGTTCATTTTGATTTTGGCAATTTTGGCAGCACGACTAGTCTGATCGGCCGCTTGTTTGGTGTAAGACTTTACTTTGTCGAAGAAACCGCTCATTTAGACCTCATTGCTTAGTTTGTGACTATTATGCCAGAAATGACCCCTCGGCCAATCCAAAACAATCGTGTATCAGTTTTACTGCTCTTACTGCATATGTCTTAGGCATCAACATGCTCATACGCAAATCGCCTGTTGCCACCATGTTGACTGGAATACCGCCTGACTGCAAAGTCTCAAATACGTTTGCCACCATTTCAGGACGACTGGAAAATCTTCTACCAACAACTGAAATCTTGGCCATTTCAGTTTCAAGCGAAACTCTTGGATTACCCAGTGATTCAGAGAAGGTATCGATAAGTCCTTTGACACGAGCGAGATATTTTTTGTCTACGCTGAATGCAATTTCTTGAAAGGCTTCAAAAGAGCTTGCATCTTCATGAGCCAGAAGCATGACCATATCGGTTTGAATGTTTAGCTCTTGCAAGCGGGTGAACAAACTACCAAGACCGTCTGCTGGTTTAGTTTTGGCATTGGTGTTGCGTGTACCTTTGAGCATCACCGAAACTTGATTGGTGTCACATGAGATACCAGCCACCATATACTCGGGAACACTGACTCGATTTCCAACCAGAGTACCTGGGTCCATCGGCTTGAATGTAGAGCGGACTCGAAGGGGAACGTCCTGATCCATGGCCAGTTCGACCGAACGAGTGGCAAGAACTTGAGCACCTGTAGCTGACAATTCCATCATTTCCTCATACGAAATAGAGTCAAGACGACGAGCCTCTGGAAGGATTCTCGGGTCGGCAGTATAAACACCATCTACATCTGTGTAGATATCGCAGCAATCGGCGTTAAGTGCAGCCGCCAGAGCCACTGCGGTAGTATCAGAACCACCCCGACCAAGCGTGGTAAGTTCGTTTCTGTCGGTCACACCCTGAAATCCAGCCACAACCGCGATTTCGCCCCGGGCTAAACTTGCTTGGATAGCATCTGGTTGTACTTCTTCGATTCGAGCATATCCGTACTGGCTGCCCGTCATAATGCCAGCCTGCGCACCAGTGAAAGAGCGAGCCTCATATCCAAGAGATTGAATCGCCATAGACATCAGTGCAATTGAAACTTGCTCGCCTGTAGTCATCAACATGTCCATCTCACGAGCATTAGGCGAGCGGGTTATTTCTTCCGCCATCGAAATCAGCCTATCTGTTGTATCGCCCATGGCTGATACCACTGTCGTAACTTCATGACCTTCAGATGCTGCTTTTACTGCAATTTCTGCTGCCTTTCGAATCTTGTCGATGTCAGCTATAGAGGTCCCACCGAATTTTTTAACCAGTCTACTCATAGACTCCAGTGACTCGCTTCGGAGTCGGTATTTCTGTTGCATATGCGCTAGAAGCCAGCACCCTGCTCAATAAATAATAGCCCTCCATGGTAAGGAAGAAGTTAAGGGGATGAGAAAACTATTCTAATTAATTAAAAAAACGCCAATATTAGGCGGGATCCATCGGAATTTTTATCCCGGCTTTTTTAGCAAATGTTATAGCTTCTTCATATCCGGCATCAACGTGGCGAATTACTCCCATACCAGGGTCGGTAGTGAGCACGCGCTCCAGTCGCTCGGCCGCATCTTTGGTGCCGTCTGCCACAATTACTTGTCCCGCGTGCATTGAATAGCCGATTCCCACGCCACCACCATGGTGCACTGAGACCCATGAAGCTCCGCCAACTGCATTGATCATTGCGTTTAAAAATACCCAATCTGCAATTGCGTCCGAGCCGTCTTTCATTGATTCGGTCTCACGATTGGGCGATGCCACTGAGCCTGAATCTAAATGGTCGCGTCCAATTACTATTGGTGCACTGACTTTTTTGTCTTTTACCAGGTCGTTTATGATTTGACCCATTTTGGCTCTGTCACCGTATCCAAACCAGCAAATTCGAGCAGGCAACCCCTGGAACTGAACTTGCTTAGATGCCATTTCAATCCAGCGACAAAGGTCTTTGTCGTGAGCGAAATGTTTTAAAATCGCCTGGTCGATTACGTCTATATCTTTTGGATCGCCAGACAAAGCGGCCCAGCGAAATGGTCCTTTGCCTTCGCAAAAGAGTGGTCGAATATATGCGGGCACAAACCCAGGAAAGGCAAAAGCGTCTTTCAGTCCGGCGTCTGATGCAACTTGTCTGATGTTATTGCCATAATCGAAAGTAATTGCACCTTGTTTTTGAAAAGTGAGCATAGCGTCCACGTGAGTGACAATGGCTTTGACAGACATTTCCAGATATTTTTCAGGATTGCTTTTGCGCAATTTGTCTGCGTCAGTGAGTGACATTGGTTTTTCGTTTTCGTCTAGCGGAACATAGCCATTAAGCGGATCGTGAGCAGATGTCTGATCGGTTAGAACATCTGGCTTGAATCCCATTTTTAAAAGTTGGGGTAAAACAAAAGCAGCATTTGCGAGCAATCCAATCGATAATGGCTTACCAGCCGATTTAGCTTCCTGCGCCATTTTTACAGCTTCTTCGACAGTATCGACCTTAACGTCTAAATATTTTTTCTCAAGTCTACGCTCGATACGCTCTTTGTCTACTTCTATACAGATAGCTACGCCATCGTTCATTGTCACTGCAAGTGGTTGCGCACCACCCATGCCACCAAGTCCGGCAGTCAGTGTAATTGTCCCTTTTAGAGTTCCACCAAAATGCTTACGTGCAAGTGCGGCAAAAGTTTCATAAGTGCCCTGCAAGATGCCTTGAGTGCCAATATAAATCCAGGAGCCAGCAGTCATTTGCCCGAACATAATCAGTCCTTTGCGCTCAAGATCACGGAAATAATCCCAATCGGCCCATTTGCCCACTAAATTTGAATTAGCTATAAGCACTCTTGGTGCGTCTTTATGACTTTTAAACACGCCTACTGGCTTGCCCGACTGGACAAGCATTGTTTCGTCAGATTCAAGCTCCATCAGTGTTTTGACCAGAGCCTTAAGACAATCCCAGTTGCGAGCAGCTTTACCCGAGCCGCCATAAACGACCAAATCGAGGGGGCGCTCAGCCACTTCAGGGTCTAAATTATTCAAAAGCATTCTAAGAGCCGCTTCTTGAACCCAGCCCTTTGTGTGCAATTCGCTGCCACGAGGGGCACGAACAGTGATTGGCTCATGGCTTTGAAGTATATCTTGAAGCATTTTTTGCTCCGACTTGGTGCATTCGGCAGTCTTAACCGGCGTAGTCATGTGGCTGGTCCTCAAAATTGGCTAGATGACGATTATACAGTCAGGAATTATTTCTAAAGAATGTTCGCATAGAGCCATTTATAGGTTCTAATATTTCAATATAAAATGATATTGGTTGCTTTTCACTTAAGGGGAAATCCATGGTCAAAGAGATGACAAAGTCCGAAGTCAAAAAAGATAAAGGACAAAGCGCGGAGAAAGTCTCTGAAACACTCTCGGGTATTCCACTGAAGTCGGTCTACACCAAAGAAGACATCAAAGACCTGGACTACGAAAAAGATCTTGCCGACCCGGGTCAATTCCCCTATACACGCGGCATTCACCAAAATATGTATAACGGCAAAATGTGGACCATGCGTCAATTTGCCGGTTTTGGCGGACCGGAAGAAACCAATGAGCGCTTCAAATATTTGCTGGCTCAAGGACAAACTGGTCTTTCTACTGCTTTTGACTTGCCTACTCTCATGGGCTATGACTCAGACCATCCCAAGTCGAATGGCGAAGTCGGCGTCTGCGGCGTTGCTATCGACTCGCTTGAAGATATGGAAATTCTGTACAAAGATCTTCCACTCGATAAAGTTTCGACTTCGATGACTATTAACGGACCAGCCGTAATCATCTTTTGCATGTTCTTAGCCAACGCTAAAAAGCGTGGCTTCGATTTGAAAAAACTCGATGGCACACTACAAAATGACATTTTCAAAGAATATATCGCTCAAAAAACTTATCTCATACCACCGCGTCCAGCCCTGAAGCTAATTCAGGACATGATGGTTTTCTGCACTAAAGAAGTGCCACGCTGGAACACTATTTCAGTGAGCGGTTATCACATTCGAGAAGCTGGTGCCACCGCCGCACAAGAATTGGCATTCACACTTGCTGACGGATTCGCATACGTAGATGCAGGTATTGAAGCCGGTCTTGAAGTCGACGACTTCGTGCCAAGACTCTCATTCTTCTTCAATGCCCATATCGATTTCTTTGAAGAGATTGCCAAATACAGAGCTGCACGTCGCATCTGGGCAAAGCGCATGCGCGACAAATATGGTGCCAAAAGCGAACGCTCACTCAAGTTGCGCTTCCACACTCAAACAGCTGGATGCAGCTTGACCGCTCCCCAACCAGAAAATAACATTGTGAGAACTGCTATTGAAGCCCTTGCAGGTGTACTTGGTGGCACACAATCCTTGCACACAAATTCTATGGACGAAGTACTTGGACTGCCTACACAAAAAGCGGCGCACATTGCACTGCGTACTCAGCAAATCATCGCTCACGAAACCGGCGTAGCCAATGTAGTCGACCCACTTGCAGGCTCCTATTACGTAGAGTGGCTCACTGACGAAATGGAAAGACAAGCAGAAGAGTATTTCAAAAAAATCGAAGAAATTGGCGGCGTAATTGCCGGCATCGAAAAAGGATTCTTTATGAAAGAACTCTCCGACTCGGCATATCGTTTTGAACAAAAACTAATGTCAGGCGAGCGTCATTTCATCGGACTGAACTCTTTCAAAGAAGAAGCACCTGGTCAGAGCATCGAGATCCTCAAAATCGGCGGTGAATATCAGGAAAGACAGACCAAGCGTATCAAGGCTCTTAAAGAAAGACGCGACAACGAGAAAGTGGCAAAGTGTCTTGCAGAACTCAAAGAAACCCTGAAGAAAGGCGATAACTGCTTCCCGCTACTGATGGAAACAGTCGAGTCTTACGCCACCATGGGCGAGATTTGCGATGCTCTGCGCGAAGTCTTTGGCGCTTACAGAGAAACAGCAGTCATCTAATTGTACTAACTGCGAGCTAGTTGCGCTCTAAAGGCTGCTCTGGCTTTGGCAATTTTTTAGTGTAAATGTCGGTTTTTTCAAACTGACGAGCAGGCTCTGCATTCTCGGCTTGTTTGGCGCGCAAAAGAAGCGCCAAAATCAGCTTTGAAGTGTAGTTATGATCGTTTGAAATATCGCCATGCGCTATTTTTTGTTTCAAAGCCGCTAGAAGATGCTCGTACGACACAGTCGTAGGAAATTCTTGAGTCATCTTATTTATGTCCCCACCCGCTCAAAAGTCATTTTGTCATCAAGATGTCATAAGCTAACATTGGGCCAAGTTTTTAGCCATGATCTGTTAAGCTCTGTCGCTTATGTTGTCTTAAGGTATCCATAGTTTTGAAAGCGATAGTTATAAAAAATCCAGGTCCACCCGACGTTTTGCAGTTATCCGAAGTGGCAAAACCAGAGCCGGGCAAAGGCGAGGTCTTGATAAAAGTTAAGGCAGTGGGTGTCAATCGTGCCGATTGCGTGCAAAGACAAGGACGCTATCCCGCGCCCAAAGACTGTCCGCAAAATATTCCGGGTCTTGAATATGCGGGCATAATCGAAGATGCAAATGGGTCCGATTTTCAAAAAGGCGACAAAGTTTTTGGTTTAGTAGGCGGCGGCTCTTACGCAGAATATCTGGTCGCACACTCTCGCGCCGTGTCTGTGTTTCCTGAAAATCTAAGCTTTGTCGAAGCGGCAGCACTTCCTGAAGCATTTGTCACCGCATATGATGCCATGGTGTCACAGGGCAATCTGGAAAGCGGTCAGCGCGTTTTAATTAATGCAGCTGGAAGTGGCGTAGGCATTGCTGCCATGCAAATCGCCGAAGCACTTGGCGCCACGTATGCAGGAACGGTTAGATCTGCATCTAAAGCAGAAAAACTACACGACTACAAAAATATCATTGTCGCTCCAGATGGAAAAATCAGTGACAAAGTTCTTGAGATATTTCCAACGGGTGTTGATCTAGTAGTCGAACTGGTAGGCGGTGACTACATAAATGAAGATCTAATTTGCCTTGCACCCAAAGGCAGAATTATTTTGATTGGTCTTTTAGCTGGCAATAAAACAGAAATAAATTTAGGCATGGTGCTTAGCAAGCGCGCCACCATCCGCGGAACTACAATGCGTGCCCGCCCCCTTGAAGAAAAAATTCAAGCTGCTATTTTACTGCAGAAAAATATCACGCCTCTATTTGAATCGAACAAACTCAAAGGCTTTATAGATCACGTTCTGCCTCTAAAAGAAGCTGCCAAGGCACACGAAATTATGGAAGCAAATCAGAATCTGGGCAAAATCGTTTTGGAATTAAGTTAACCCACAACTTGAATGTTGATCATGGAGCGCGGAACGTTCCGCGTTCTACGATCGGATCATAATTCCGACTTTCGCAGAGCGCTAAGCGCTCTGCGAAAGTAATTTTTATGGGTTCCTGAATGCGAGATGCGTGATGCGTGAGGCGGCATGCGCAACACGAGTTGCATAATGCCTACTCTGAAATTTGTTCAGCAGCCGCTTCGGGCCTATTCTTTTTAGGCAATTTGCCAGTAGTAAGCATTTTAAAAACGTCCATAGCAGTCGTTCGATTCAATTTCTTTTCAGTTTCAAGAGCGTGCTCAACTCGCACTAATCTGTTTATGATTTTCTTGTCGCCAAGGTCTTTAATCCATGCGCGATGCTCGTCCATGAGAGCACTTGTTTTTTTGCTTTCGCCAATTTTGAATTGATTCTCAGCAAGGGCCAAGACTGTATTTGCCTTGAGCGTTTTATCACAACTGGAATTAGCGCAAAGTGCATCGTAAGCTTTTTTGAGCATCGTGTTTGCTTCTGTATTTTGTTTGCGACTTTGATAAATCTCACTCAAAACAAGTGCTGCTTGGACGTATTCGGGATATTTATATGCAGGCTTATCTGGTGTTGCAGCAGCTTCTATACCAGCAATGCCAGACAACATTTTTTCGATTGCTTCGTCCTGGTCTCCATTATTTCGATAAATCAATTCACCCAGTTTAATTGCAATTGGAGAAGAAACATCATTTGGAGCATTAACATCACGCGCAAGTTTTTCCATGTCCTGATAAGCGCGAAGCGCTTCTGGTGAACTTGAAGAACCGTACATAGTCTGGACTTCTTTGCGTTTGGATTCGAAACTAGATTTATTCCAATTGCTAGTCAAAGTCTGAAATGCAGAAAATGGCGGCAAAAACAAATAAAAACCAAGAGCACAAGTTAAGACCATGGTTGCAAGTGAAACAGGACTTTTCAGTTTAGACCGAATTGGTTTTGCAATGGTCATCGTAATTGGAGACGCGTGCGACACTTTAGTCGAACCTGAAATATTTCCAGAAAAGTCTGGCACAACAACGTTTTCAGAAATATTGAGTGGTGTTGTTTGATTGGCTTCACTCATCCACATATTAAATGTTGGCTCAGGAGCAATAATGGCTTCCTCTTTTGGATGCACCAAATTCAGTACCAGACTTGTTGGGTCGGCTCCCTTTAATTCAACTAAAATGTCTTCTAGTTCTTTTGCCGTTTGAAAGCGCTTGTCGGGGTCTTTTTCAAGACAACGCATTATTAGGTCCTGAACTTGCTTTGGATGTGTAAGACCCGGACCAACTTGATGCAATAAAAGTGGCGGCGAATTTATATGCATAAAAACAGTCTGCAATGCGTTTTCACCAGCAATTGGAGTGTGCCCTGTAAGCGCTTCAAACATGACACATCCAAGCGAATAAATGTCTGAGCGCACGTCAACGTCTTTGCCCATACACTGCTCCGGGCTCATATATAAAGGACTACCAAACGATTGACCAGTAGCTGTAAGTTTTTGCATCAACTTTTGATCTGCGCCAATAACTTTGGCGATACCAAAATCTACTAATTTGACAAACTCATCTGAACTTTGTGTTTTGACAAGCATGATATTACTTGGCTTCAAATCGCGATGGATGATACTGCGACTGTGGATGTACGAAAGCGCTTGGCAAGCCTGACTAAAAATGTGGAGAAAACGTTCAAGCGAAATCGGACCCTGACGCTCAATAATGTCTTCAAGCGATTTTCCTTCCAGAAAATCCATCACAAGATAAGGCTCACCACCTGGACCATAGCCAAAATCGTAGACAGATATCAGGTGGGGGTCGTCCAGATTGGCTGAAGCAATGGCTTCTTGCTCGAAGCGCTTAAGACTGACTTCATCTTCTATTAACGCTGTTTTGAGCACTTTGATGGCAACAAATTTGTTTATTTGAGTGCGTCTGCCTTTGTAGACAACACCCATTCCGCCTTTGCCAAGAACTTCGATAACTTCATAACGCTCAGAAAGCGTCAGTCCTACTAAGTTGGAAGTTATTTTCTGGTCTGAATGAGACGAATTGTTCAAAAGATTCGGGCTAGGCGAATCAGATTGCACCGACACCACTGTATCGGCAAGTGCTGGGTCCTGCTCTGTTTCGACTTCTTCGCCCATGCCCCAAATTGTACCAACATATGGAGTAGAGGTATTAAAATTAGGATCTATGAGCACGCTATATACCAGAGACGGAACAATTACCCAGCACGACGCAGAAACTGGCGAATGGTTCCACAACAGCGCAGGCGCATATCTGGAAGCGGTCAAAAACTATATAGAGCCACTTAGCTTTTCTTTCTGGAACCCCGATAGGCTCACAGTTTTAGATTCCTGCTTTGGTCTTGGTTATAACGGAATTTCTTTAATTGATCACATTTGTAAGCATGCAACAAAGCAAGTAGAGCTAAAACTTATATGTATCGACAAAAATCGAGAACACTTGGAGTTGTTGCCTCAAGTGCTTGACCAGGCTTGTTTTGAATCAATCGAAGAAAAAAAGAGACTGTCTGATTTTTTCTATGATTTATCAAAATCAGAAGAAAAATTAGTTAGCACCGCATTTGATATCGGACACATTTCACTAAAGCTTACATTTCACGTCGATGATTTGAAGAAGGCATTGCCTGTGCTGGTCAAAGAAAATACCGAGTTAGATTTAGTTTTTCACGATCCATTTTCGGCACAAAAAATTCCTTCTTTATGGACCTATGATCTTTTTTCGCTTTATCATTCATTGCTTAAAAACAAAGGTGGTAAATTGCTTACATATAGCACTGCTTCAGGTGTGCGAGGCGGGCTGTCTCTATGCGGTTTTGATATTTATCGCACTGTGCCTGTTGGCACCAAAAATGGTGGCACGCTTGCAGCCTGCAAACCAGACGAAGTGTTGCAACATTCGATAGAACAAAATTTAGTAATCGAATTAGATCAAGAAGAAATCGATAATATGAAAGGCAGAAAAGGCGTGCCTTACAGAGATCCTAACTTAAATTTAGAACGTCACGAAATAATCAGGAAAAGACAAATAGAACAAAACGGATCCTTTCCGCTTAAGAAGCCTCTTTGAAAAACATTGTGATTGCCACTATGAGCATAATGATTCCAAAGGCTTTTTTCAATACTGAATCTTTGGTGCGAAGAGCAATGGCACTGCCCAGAAAAGAGGCTGGAACAGTTGTGAACATCATCACAATCATGAGCCAGTAATCAACATGTCCTAAAAGCGCGTGTGTGATTGTACCTGGAATAGAGACAATAGACACGACGCACAAAGAAGTGCCGAAAGCCTCTTTCAAAGTCATATTAGCCAAATAAACAAGTGCAGGAATTAAAATAAATCCACCACCAATTCCAAAAAATCCAGCCATCAATCCAGTTGTGATACCAAGCAAAGCAAGCTTTAATCGCGACGGCTTAGGCTTGGAATCGGGCTTAGAATCGGGCTCCGACTCAGAATCCGGCTCAGATTTTGCTTTATTGGTGAATTTTTCTAATATACCAAAAGTTAGATCAACTCCCACAAATGTCACTAAACAAGCGAAGCTTATCATCAGTGCATTTCCGCTTATTAGGTTGGTGGCATAAGCACCAAAACAAACCCCGAGCATGGCAGGAATTCCGATCGCTAAAGCCAATTTGAAATCGACTAAGCCTTTTCTGAAATAATTTACCGCACCAGTGCAACTAGTGGGAATAATTATGGCAATTGTGGTTCCCACAGCCACATGTGCCGATAGTCCCAGAAACAATCGCAGGAGTGGCGTGCAAACCACACCGCCCCCGATACCAAAAGCGCCAGACAAAAGACCGGTACAAAAACCGATTATGATTATTTCGAAAATATGTTGGTGAGCGCTCAATCTGTAGAGTTAGACTTACATAAAATGGGCTAGATACTGACCTAGGTCAGGATTATCGTATACCATCTGGTCGAACATTGGATTTTTAGCCAGTATTCGCGCCACAGATCGGTCTTTTTTAATTGCTCGATAAATCCCTTCGGGATCGCGACTTATAGCTTTTGCAGCATTGCCATTGGCTGCAAGTGCCCTTGCTGCACTTGGCCATTTAGTTATGCGTCTGCAAACATAAGGATCGGCTTCGGCAATACGAGCAATATGAGGATGACGAGCTAGAATTTTGGCTGCAGATCTATGGTCACATATAGCTTCGATAATTGCTGGATTGGCTTCTGCAGACTTTTCCAACCATCCATAGCGAGCCAGTCTTTTAGCAAGAGTGGAATCGGTCCGAATTCTATTAAGTGTATTTACGGAGAAAGTCCAGAAATGGACTTTGATAGGTTTTTCCACAACCGGCTTGATAAGCGGATTGGGCGGCTCTGTTGAAGGTTTAACCTGGATTAGGGTTGGTTGTGTAACAGATGGTGGCGGAGTCTGCACATAGTTGCGCAATTTAACCTCTGGACTATCGGACTCAGCGCCCATAGACGAATTTGGAACGCCAAAGAGGGCTAACACCACTATTGATACCAGGACTTTTGAATTTGCCATAGTTCCATAGTAGCAAACCCTAAAAGCGGACTTATTATAGGTCTTGCCGCTTATAGTAGAATGTCAATAGAATGGACAGTTTTTCCCGCCCCAAAGATAAAGACGACTCGCCTGAAAGACCGAAGGAGAATAATCCTTCGAATTCTTCGCCACTTTCCGATTCGCTCAATTTTACTGAAGTCTATCCAGACCGGATGAAGAAAGAGCCGCCGGCTAAACGTTTTGACCAGTTTGACCTACAAAAAATGTCTCAAGTAAGCAAAATGCTTGAGAAAAGAACTCTTGAACACAAAATCGACGAAGTTGTAAGCCAGGCGCAGAATCTCAAGCCGGAAGGAACGCTTGATAGTCGAGTTTCAATTGAATCTATCGCCTCACTTAAAGAACTTCTGAAAAAGACTTTAGAGTCATTAAATGAAGATTCTGACGATAGTTTTCCTTTAAATCCGCTCGAGCGCAATGCAGTGAAAGAAGCCACCCAATCGCTGATTGAGTCGGGCAGTATTCGCGATTTTTTGTCCAATAGTTTATATCTGGCATTTCTATATCAATATTTAGGTTGCCATACTAAGTACAAAAAAACAGTACAATTGAGCCTCTCAATTGATCCCAATAATACTCTGGTCCAATCGATAGTTCACGAGTTACAGGAGTTGAATCACTTGCAGCGCTCATCCAAGGAATCACAGAATTACACTCAAACTAATGAAGCAGCAGTCGCTATGCTTTCAAAATCGGCTTTACGTAAGCGAATTATTGAACTGGGACGCGGTTCTATCATTGTTCTTGGCGATTTATTAATCGATGAGTTATTGGAAGGAAATCCTGAGCGTATCTCCAGAGAAGCCCCGGTACTAATTCTAGAACACGTTGCCACAACAAATATTCCAGGTGGTGCAGCCAATACTGCAAACAACATCACAGCCCTTGGCGGTAAATGTCACGCCATAGGTGTTTGCGGAGAAGATGATTATGCTCGCAAAATGGCTCAGATGCTTGAGCGCCATGGTATCACTTATGATTTAGTGGCTGACAGCACAAGACCCACAACGGTAAAGACTCGCATCCTGTCTAAATCGCACTCGCTCATGCAGCAATTATTGCGTCTCGATAGAATTGCGCATCATTCTATAAATGATGCAATCGAGCGCAAATTGCTCGAGAAATTAGAAAAAGCGGCATCAGGTCACAGTGCCATTATCCTTTCTGATTACAAAGCAGGCACCATCACTGACACCATTATCGAAGCCTGTCGCAAAATTTCTGACAGCAATAAAAATCTACTTGTAGTCGATGCACAAAACAGATTCGAGCGCTTCAATGGCTGTGCTTTAATCACACCCAATCAGCCTGACACCGAAGCTGCACTTGGTTTTAAAATCAACTCGCATGAATCACTCATGCACGCGGGCAGTCTGCTCATGAAAATGAGTGGTGCCAAATCAATACTTATTACAAGAGGCCCGCACGGAATGGCTCTTTTTCAAGAGAACAAGCCAATCTTTGAATTACCGCCTTTCAACAAAAGCGAAGTGTTCGACGTAAGTGGCGCTGGTGATACTGTCATAGCTACAATGACTCTGGCTCTTGTAACTGGTGCGCGCCCTGAAGAGGCGATGGCTTTGGGCAATTTAGCTGCAGGAATTGTAGTGCGCAAACCCGGAACGGCTGTAACCAGTCAAAAAGAAATGCTCGAAGCCCTCGATTCGACAGACTTACCTTTTTAATAATGTACCAAACGATGTCGTCCTATTAAAATATGGACCGTTATGAACATTTCGCCGGACTTGACTATTCAGGAATTGCTTCAATTAGCCTCCGACCACAAGGACGGCTCTAAGCCGATGCCCGAAGAAGAATGTGTCGAGCTTATTGCCCTGATTAAAGCCCGCGCTTGCGATGAACTCGATTTTGGCGAAGAGATGATTGTAGGAACAGCCCGTATAGTAAAACGAGTAACTGGAGCTGTATCTGTCTTTTTCGGAAAAATATAACGTTAGTTAAGGATCCAATTTAATGAAAAAACCTAACTTCCTCGACTTTATGCTCATTGCAATCGTACTTGTATCCGGGCTTGGATTTGTCCTTGCCAAAGCAGGACATGCAGGTGTCGACCAGGTCATAGAGGGCGTGCGCAAAGTCAAACTGAAAATATCCATCATTGGTTTGAAAACACTCGATACTGAAATCATCAAAAAAGGTGACCACAGCTCGATTACCATTCGAAATAGACCAATCGAGCCCGCCATGGAAGTGGTAGAAGTTGAGCACTGGCCGCACAAAGCTTCATTTTTAAGTCCAGATGGCAAAAGTGTTGTTGCTTTTCCTGACCCTGCCATTCCCTTTGCAAACGATTTTTTAGTGACAGTAACTGACGAAGCAGAAGTCACCAAAGATGGTTACGTTATTCGCGGCAATAAAGTAAAAATCGGCAACCAAATTGAACTTGAAGGCATGAAATATCGCGTTCAAGGTATGGTTGTGGATATTCTATAAAATGGAAAATTGGTGGCAGACCACATTTAAGCAATCGCTTTTGCTTGGCTCAATATTTGCTAGTCTTCAAACCTTCAAAGACAAGTTAAAACCAACAACTGGAGCGCTTGGAAGCATTTTGCAAAAAATTGCTTTTTTAATAGTGCTTGCCCTTTTTCTAGCAATTGGATTGCCTCAATTTGCCAATGACAAAATGGGACTGGCCTTAATTACGCTTGCTGCAGGCTTTCTTTATGTAGTTGGATATTTGCTTGGTGGAAAAGAAAAGCGCGAGCTTAGTTATATTGATTTATTTGTTTTGCTTTTAATGGGAATCAACATCATCAGTGCATTCTCTTCGCACTATTTATTGGCAAGTATAAAAGGCTTATCCAAAGTAATCATATATATAAGTAGCTATTTTCTTTTCACTGCAGTATTGCAAGCTTCGCTCAAACGCAGACTGGCAATACTTTTCACTTTACTTTTAAATGGTCTACTTTTAGCTTTTTACGGATTTTATCAATACAAAATTGGCGTAGCACCTCTTGCCACTTGGGAAGATCCAAGCGTAGAGGGCGGAGGCGGCACGCGCATTTTTGCCACAATGGGCAACCCCAATTTGCTTGCTGGTTTTTTCATACCCCTTGTGCCTATAAGTCTGGGACTGACTCTGTATTTTGCTGAACTAAAAAAATATATTGCCGCAATTGCCTTACTGAGTGTTAGTGGTGCTCTTGTTTTAGCAATTGTATTTACTGGTTGTCGCGGTGCATATATCGCACTTGGCGCTTGCTTCGCCATGCTTGGACTTTCTGTATCAGTGTGGGCATGGAAATATTTGCCGCAAGTACGAAAATTCTTGCCGGTTATAGGCGCTCTTATTATAGTGGCGCTAGCTCTGGTTGTTTGGAAAGTACCACAAGTGCAAGAGCGCATAGGCTCTATGTTCTCAGGCAGAGACCACAGCTCCAACTCTTATAGAATGAATGTTTGGATCGCATCGCTTCATATGTTTGCTCAAAACTGGTGGCTTGGAATTGGCGTGGGCAATGAGGCTTTCAGGTTAGCTTATGGGCTCTACATGGTGAGCGGATTCGATGCACTGGGCACTTACTGCGTTCCACTTGAAATTGCAGTTGAAAACGGAATTATTGGTGTTGTGATTTTTGCTTTACTAGTAGGTCTTGCGATGTTTAAGGCACACAAACTTTTCTGGGACAAGGAAAATGATCTCAAAGCCTGGCGCTGGGTCATTCTTGGGTTGTCCGCGGCTTTATTTGCCCTGATGATTCATGGCATGGTAGACACTGTTTTTTACAGACCCCAAGTACATTTTATTTTTTGGTTGTGCGTTTCACTAATAGCTCTTCCATGGAATATATATAAGGATGCGAATCGAGAAGATTAACCCCGCTTAATGAAATCCCGTTAATATATTTGCCTTAATGAACTCGAAAGCCCGTTACCTTTCTTGACAAGGCGGGAACATTAGAGGATGATAATAATATCTGTTTAATTTTCTCTTAGTAACCCAAACATTCATTAGTTCTCGCACCGTCTCTTTCAGAGCTCGCCGACTGCTCTGCACATAATCGGCAATACAGGAGGTTCAATCCATAATGATTTTGCACAGAAAGAAAGGAGCGACGCTTGGTTTGGTGGCAGTTTGCGTATTTGTCGTCATTGTTCTTGGAGTAGGTTTCTTCATTCTGTCCAAAATTATTGGTGGAGAGCGTGAAGTTGCCAATGCCACAGACGCAGGCGTATTAACTGTAGCCCGCAAAGCGTTATCCCCCACGCTAGTCAATGTCGCTTTGACGAATGACGCGGATTCAAATCCCGTCAACGACTTCATCGGCATAGACATAAGCAAACCCGGTCCCGGGGTCTCGACAGGCAAGATTGACATGCTCGGCTTGAACCGAGTGATTGCTCAGGCCATTATCGTTGCACTTAATGCCGAGGATCTAAACACTCCACTTGCCACCACACATGCTCAATCGGTCGCTATTGCTGCTCGTAACGTAGCAAATGGTCTGCGCGGTTTGTTGCACAATGCTCCCACCTTGAACGAAGAGTTCAATAAAGTAGCGCATCAAAACAACACCAAAATGTGGCAGGGCAATCCTGTAACGCTTGTCGGAAACGTAAATTCCGCCTTTATGCGTCCCGGTTTGTCTTCTAACGTTTTCTTCCCTGCAAGCCTCAATTTGCCAGTGAATTTGCCATCCAATATGCTCAACAAGCAGACTGGAGCTGTCACCAACAACGGTTCTAACTACATGGCTGGCTATACTAATTTTAGTGTGCCTGCAGGTGGCGGAAGCGTCGTTCAAATTGCTGCTGTTCCGATTTTCCCACAGACCAAACCTCACTTGATTGATATCGGTGAATTTGATCGCTCAACAAACGATCCTGTAGGCACTTATTTGCCTCCCAACTCCTTCAAAGCCAACTCCAAAGCAACGGAAGGCAACGCAGGAAATCTGGGTGGTGCAATTGCTTGCGCTATCGTCGGTGCACTCGACCGCGACTTTCCTGCCAGTGTTCCAAGAGGATATGTCAGATTCGTCAACGAACCCGATGCAAACGCACAGAACACACCCGTGACTAACCCAGTTGTAGACGGCACCAACGACATTTTCAACAATGAACTTTGGCCTCCGTCTGGACTTTCGATGACTGACAATAACGTTTTCGCTACCAAAGGAAACGAAAGTATCATGCAACAGTGGGCTGACTATAACAATGCCACTCCTACTCCAATCAATCAACCACCATTCCCACCTGGAGTCTTCAAAAAACTACCAAATGGAGATCCTGCAACGCTTGCCGACATGAAAGGCATCAAGGCTGTGACAGCATCAGGTTGTGACACAATGGATGGATGGAACCGCCCCGAATGTAAATTTGGCGGTGGAATGGTTCCCGGTTCTTTGCCCTTCGCAGCTGCCTGTGCCTATAACAGATTCAGCCAGACTGGCAACAACCAGAGCAACTGTGGTTACACCAACATCGAATGGATGAAAGGCCAATTGTTGGAACAAAGAGCTGGTGGTGCAGAATGCGTCACTATCGCCTCGCCCAGCGGACCATCGGGAATGAAGAAATTCTCTCCCAGTGGTTGCTACAACACACCCGCCTACCCTGTTAACTTCGGTCAGCCTGGCTCACCTTATGACTATCTTGAAATGATCGCCACAAGCTCAAGCACTTGTGTCTCAGATATCTACAATCAGATTCATCGCCGTATGACTGAAGTAGATCCTTCGATCACTCTTGCTCAAGTCAAAGCAGCCTTGGCCAGCCAATCTCTGCAAATGGGTCAATCCCTTGTACTGTACTCTCCTGGCCCTGGACAAATCATGTTGTCCCCCATGAGCCCTGGACAGTACTTTAATGGAAGCACTCCAAACGACGGTCAAAGTTCAATCAAAGTAAAACCTTGCGATAACTCCTATTCTATCCAAGAAACTATGGTTAACTCGACTGCCGGTGAAGGTGCAAGCCCAACCTGCGGAGTCGGCGACGCCAACTATCACTATGCGCCTTTCACCCAGAATCCTGATGATACAGTGAATCCGCTCAAAGCGATGGACAAAGCGACCTGGACTCCCGCATCTGGATGGAGAAATCTTCTAGGTGATGTGAAGTTCGAAAACTCGGTTAACCATGGAGGTTCATGGTGCAAACCTAACTAGTTCTCTAAAGTTTGCAACTAGCAATAAAAGCCTGCTCAAGAGGGTATGATCCCTCAAGAGCAGGCTTTAACTTTGAATGAGAGGGAGAATAATGCGGATTTTGATTTTGTTGACTTTGTTTGGCATAACAAGCCAATTGAGCACATCGAACGAGGTTCTAGCTCAAACTCCAAATACTCAAAAAATAAAAGTAAGCCCAATGGTGGCAAGACCATATTCGACGAGCAATCCTAATCGCGACGGAAAAGTGCAAGAGTCGGAATTCAATCCAAATGCACTTGCGCGTCCAGTTGAGTTGCCCAATCTGCCAAGTTATACAGGCGTTCAATACTATATAAATGGACTTGTTTATCCAAACGCCAAAGGCGGTGTTGGATACATGATGGTTTTCAATTGCGAAAACACCAAAGTGCAAATTAGAGACTGGTGGCAAAGCGCACTCAAATCTCACAAATGGGACGTCACCTTTTCAGATAGCAATCTCATTAAAGCAAGAGATAAAGATGGAAGTACTTGCATAATAACTATGCAAGGACCAATCACTACGACCAAAGAAAAGTCTAAAAACGTTCGTGCAGCCTATCAGATTTATTACCAGCAAATCGTCAAAGAGAAAGGCTTCCTCTAAAGTCAAGGTGTCGATAAAATCCGCTTGCCTGAAATTTCATTTCGCGGGAGCTTGATATCAAGTAGCCTTAAAAGCTCGAAAACCCGCCCCTTGGCAGGACCCCAGGGTTTAGCCTTTAGATATTCCAGGGTTAACCCTATAGCGACACAATTTTGCCGCGCCGTATATTGGAAGTAGTTAGCCGCCGGAATCTGGCCAACGCGCAAACGGAACAACCAGAAAGATTAACCATCAAACCAAAACCGGCGGCTTATTTTAAATTTTTCGATTCTTTCTTAAAAACTATACTTCGCCGTCGGTCAGTTCTTTACCGAGGTTAGACTTATCGTTGACCATTACTGCTGCAACTGTAGCGAGAATCAATACTGCTATGCCTGTTAGCATAAAATGCTCCTTTCACCTCTTTGGTGACTATGCACCTATTCTAGCTGGGACTATTGGATTTTTAGCGCGGAATTAATATAAGAATAATCACTGCAAAACTTCCCTTATAAGAACGCATGTATTAAGCGTAGAATTTGCTTGCAACCTGAAAAGCAAAGGGGAGTTCTGTCCTGGAGAAATCCGAGCTGACTATTTATACTCTCTCCGACTCAAGCGGCGAAACAGCCGAATTGGTCGCAAGAGCTTGCCTTGTGCAGTTTCCACCTGGTCGTGCATCGATTTATCGCTTGCCCCAAATTAAAAATGTGGACCAAATACCGGCTCTGGTGCGCGAAATTGCCCGTGAGCGCTCGATTATTGCCTATACACTTGTGCTTCCACAATACAAAGAAGCGCTTGAGCGTGAGGCTAAAAAATTAAATATGGCAACCATAGATTTGCTGGGCCCATTAATCGAGCGCATCTCGCATGTCACAGGTCAGATACCTCTTTCACAACCAGGTCGTCTGCACATTCTGGACGAAAGTTATTTCAAAAGAATGGAAGCAGTTGAATTTGCCATCAGATATGATGACGGTAAAAACCCCGACGGACTGGCACAGGCAGACATAATTCTAATTGGTGTCTCACGTACAAGTAAGACACCAAATTGCATTTATCTTGCTCATCACTACGGACTTAAAGCGGCAAACGTTCCAATAGTCTACGGGGTAGATCCGCCACTTGCCTTATTTACAGCGCCAAGCAAAAAAATATTCGGCTTGAATTTAGATCCTTATTTATTGCAGGAAATAAGATCCACTCGCGCTCAAATTTTGAAAATGTCATCAGAAAGTGACTATGCCGATTTCGAGCGCATACAAGAAGAAGTGAAAAACGCCCGAAAACTATTTTCTGAATTAAACTGCCATGTAATCGATGTATCAGGCAAGGCGATTGAAGAAACCTCAAGCGAAATCTATATGAAAATAAGGCTCTAAGAAACTCCAGGAGAATTAATATGCCGGTCAAAACAGAAGCAAAACAAGTGTATCTTTTTCAAGATGCATACAAAGAATTTGAACAAGATCCGGCATCCATGCGTGACTACTTAGGTGGCAAAGGTGCGGGTCTTGCTCAGATGAGTGCCAGTGGAGTCAATGTTCCACCTGGACTAACCATTGCTACAACGGCTTGCAGACACTATTCCAAAACAAATGCTATGCCTGATGGTTTGTGGCAAGAAATACTTTTGGAACTGGAAAAAGTTGAAGAGAGCCTGAACAAAAAACTTGGTGACGCAAAAAAACCGCTTCTTCTTTCGGTTCGCTCTGGTGCAAAATTTTCAATGCCGGGCATGATGGATACTATTTTGAACTTGGGACTAAACGACACTACCTGCCAGTCTCTTGCTCAAATTACACAAAACCCTCGCTTTGCCTGGGACAGCTATAGACGTTTTATTCAGATGTATTCAAATGTAGTTTTGCAAATTGAAAAAGACGTTTTTGAACACACACTTGCAGAAAAGAAAAAATCACTCAACTTAAAATTAGACACCGAATTGAGTGCTGAGAATTTAAAAGAGATCGTGACTAAATACAAGTCGCTTGTCAGAGAAAAAACGGCAAATGAATTTCCTCAAGATGTGCACGTTCAATTAAAAGGCGCAACTGAAGCGGTCTTCAGATCCTGGAATAACAGTCGAGCTGTTTATTATCGTAATTTGAACAAGATTGATCACGACCTAGGAACAGCAGTGAATATTCAATCGATGGTATTTGGAAATTACGACAATAATTCTGCCACAGGTGTTTGCTTCACTCGCAATCCAAGCACAGGCGAAAAAGAACTTTATGGCGAATATCTGGTCAATGCCCAGGGCGAAGATGTGGTTGCCGGAATTCGCACACCTAAAAGCATAAAAGAAATGGAAAAAGAAATGCCAGGTGTTTTTGGTGAACTTGTAGCAACCATCACAAGACTTGAAAATCATTACAAAGATATGCAGGACATCGAATTCACAATCGAGCAAGGCAAGCTATTTCTGCTCCAAACAAGACAAGGTAAGCGAACCGCCCGCAGTGCGCTCAAAGTAGCAGTCGATTTATGCAAAGAAGGTCTAATTACAAAAGAAGAAGCCATAGCAAGAATCGATCCTAATCAGTTAAATCAATTGCTTCTGCCCAGTTTTAAATCCAAAGACAAAGACCGCGCCAAAAAAGAGGGTAAACTTATTGCCACTGGACTCAACGCTTCTCCTGGAGCTGCAATCGGCAAAATAGTTTTCGATCCTGATGAAGCTGAGTCGCTATCGTCAAAAGGCGAAAAAATAATTCTAGTTCGAATTGAAACCTGTCCAGATGACATTCACGGTATCGTTGCAGCCCAGGGTGTAGTCACCTGTCGCGGAGGTATGACCAGTCACGCAGCGGTAGTTGCTCGCGGCATGGGCAAGCCATGCGTAGTTGGATGCGAGAGTCTGTCTATCAATCAGGACGAGCAAAAATTTACTGTACAAGGAAAAACATTTACAGCTGGACAAGTTATTTCTATCGACGGATCAACAGGTGAAGTTTTTCAAGACGCTATCGAAACTGAAGACCCGGTCATCTTAGACGACTTCACAACTTTGCTTGCATATGCAGACGACATTCGCAAACTGGCTATCAGAACCAATGCCGACACACCGCACGATGCGCGCATAGCTCGCAACTTCGGCGCTCAAGGTATTGGACTTTGCAGAACTGAGCACATGTTTATGGCTCAAGACAGGCTGCCTTTTGTAAAAGCAATGATACTTGCTTCAAATACAGAAGATCGCCTGGAGGCGTTATCAAAATTATTGCCGATGCAACAAGATGATTTTGAAGGCATATTTGAAGCGATGAATAATTTGCCTGTGACCATCAGGTTATTAGATCCACCTTTACATGAGTTCTTGCCCAAACTGGACACGCTCATTGGCGAAGTAGCCACAATGAAAGCTCTAAAACAAAGTGGTGCAGCACTTCGTGAAAAAGAAATTTTGCTTGCACGGGTAAAAGAATTACACGAATCAAACCCTATGATGGGACTTCGTGGTTGCAGACTTGGTCTTATTTATCCAGAAATAATGGAGATGCAAGTGCGTGCCATTTTTAAAGCGGCAATAAGCGCACAGTCCAAAGGTCATTTGCCACTGCCTGAAATAATGATTCCATTAGTTTCATGCGCAAGCGAGCTTGAGCTGGCGCGCAGGCGACTTGAAGCCTGTGCCAATGAAGTGCTAGCTCAAGAAGGCAATGTCAAAATTAATTACAAATTTGGCACTATGATTGAGTTGCCGCGCGCCTGTATAACGGCAGATGAAATTGCCCAGCACGCCGACTTCTTTAGTTTTGGCACAAATGATTTAACTCAAATGACTTTTGGTTTTTCACGAGATGATGCAGAAGGCAAGTTTCTCCAGCAATATTTAGAAGGGCTTGGCGGACACAAAATACTCGATCAAAATCCATTTGAAGTTCTAGACGAGCGTGGAGTTGGTCGTCTGATGCAGATTGCTTGCAATTACGGACGCCAGGTCAAACCTGATATAAAACTAGGGATTTGCGGTGAGCACGGAGGCGAGCCATCGTCTATCGCTTTTGCGCAATCGTTAGGGCTTGATTATGTGAGCTGCTCACCCTATAGAGTGCCGATTGCTCGTTTGGCTGCAGCGCAAGCAATTATTAAATCAAAAGATTCAAACAAAGCCAATCAAGCGATCGATAAATAATGTAATAAGCAAATTGTCCACATCCATACATAGTGGGTATAAGTTCGTGATAAGCTCGAATTATCGGTTAAAAACGCGACCTATTATTACTGCCTAAATGGACGACAAGCTTGAAGTTTTGCTAGCTCTCCTTCCGGAGATGGAAAATTCTTTGGGAAATGAAAGCCCAGAGCTGGCTGATTATTTAACATCGCTTGGACTATTGCTTTATCACGATAGTCGCTTTGGCGAAGCGGAAGAATATCTTGAGCGCGCTCTTGTAATTAGAGAGCATACGCTTGCTGTAGACCATCCTGAAATCGGCTCGTCTATGAACAATTTAGCCATGGTGCTGCTTGCGCAGTCTAAACTGCTAGAAGCAGAGCCGCACTTAGTAAAAGCTTTGCACATTCAAGAAAAGGTTTTCGGATTCGAGCATCCAGCCCTTGCAACCGCGGTCAATAACTTAGCCGAAGTGTATCGAAACACAGGCAAATTCAAAGAAGCTGAGCCTCTTTATTTGAGAGCAATAGAAATAAATAAGCGCTATGTAGGCGACAACTCGCTTGAAACAGGTGAGCTTTATTACAACCTAGCGCGGCTCTATGTCTTACTTGGACAGGTCAAACAAGCAGAAGATTCATTCAAGCATGTTTTGACTATAAACGAAAATCTAAATGGCAAACAGCATCCTCGCATTGCCACCATCCTGAGCGACATGTCCACTCTTTATCAGGATAGTGACACTTTTGACAAAGCCGAGATTTTACTCAGACGCGCACTTTCTATCAGAGAAAAATTGCTCAGTTCAGACCATCCTATGGTGGCAGAAAGTATGAACACTCTTGGTTGTCTTTATTTGCAAAACGAAAAATATCACAGAGCCGAAGCGCTTTTCACAAGAGCGCTTGAAATTTGGGAAGATTCATTAGGAGCAGAACATCCCAAAGTAATTATGGTGTTGGAAAATTATTGTCAGCTCTTGAGACTGACTAAACGCTCATCAGACGCTGACAAATTGGACCAACGTCTGTCCAAAATGCGCTACAAAAAATCTTTTACTTAACAACAAACTGTCCTGATGTCTGCCTTAAATGTTCGATATGAATTTCGCCATCATCAACTGGCACTTTTGAAATGTGCTCGGGAAGCTCTTTTCCATGGCGCCAAACCAGATTCAAATTAAAAATAAATCGATCCATCAAATCTTCCATAAAGGGATAACACCCCTCCACGCCACTTGCTAAATTCCAGGTAGTGGTACCATCTGTAATATCACCATTTTGATAAATAGAAAGTCTGGACACAAGCGTTGCAGCATCATCGTCAGCCAAATAAAAGTAAGTGAAAATCTGGGCACAGCGCTCTTTGCGAGAGTTTGGCATATCTTGATCTGATGAAACGCCACTGACAATAGTCATGGTCAAATAACGCTTTTCCGCTTTTATATGAATTGCATCATTGCCTAACTCAGCCACGACCAATTTAGATGCACTGCCCATATTTCCTTTTTCATCTAGAGCCGAGCACAAATTGACTGCAGCCGCCCCCAGAGAGGATATTGCTGTTTTGCGTTTCACTTTAATCTCGGCGTCTTTTGCAAGTTATAGCGAAAGACAGTCACTTTGCCTATAAAGCTGTCGAAATCGAAATTGCTCTTTTCGTCCGGCGACTTATTGTCTTGCATATGACCTCATTTATTTGTAACCACTTCTTTGGGATCTGTGTAGTCGAGCGGAATCATGGAACTCAGTGCTGAAACTACTTTGGGACAAACACCCTGCATTCGCTCGATAATTTTGCCTGGAGCAGTCATGACGATTTCACGACTGCCTGATTTTTGCAATTCTTCTACAATTTGCAAAGCCGCCTCTTGCGACGAGATTGAAAGCAGATGCTTCATAATCCATCCACGTGGACTACCTTCTTCTGCAATCAGTGTGGGATTTTTAAATTTTGCCACGTGATTTTTTTCAAAAAATTCAGTACGAACCCAACCAGGACAAACTGTTAAAACGTCTATATTCTGACCTGCAAGCTCCAGTCCAGATCCATTAGACATGGCAGTAAGTGCGAATTTGGAAGCGGAATAACATACGCTTCCGGCAAAAGCTACTTTGCCTGCCACAGAAGACACATTTACTATTTTGCCAAAGCCTTGCTCTTTAAAAGTTGGAAGAGCCGCATACACACCTTCAAGCGCTGCAAAGAAATTGACATCGAAAACTTGTCTGAATTGCTCTACGCTTAATTGCTCAAAACGTCCAGACTGTGCCAGTCCTGCGTTATTTACTAGAAGCGCAATAGAGCCAAAGTTGTCTATACAAGCCTGCACAGTGGCTTGAGCAGCACCTGGTACGCCAATGTCTTGTGCTTTAATCAAACACTTGCCGCCAACCTTTTCAATTTCAGTCTTGGTTTCTTCAAGCTGGTCTAAATTGCGACCACCAATGACGATGTGCGCTTTGTACTTCTTTGCTAGATGCACAGCTAGAGCCTTGCCAATACCAGAAGAAGCCCCTGTGATGACGGCTGGAAAATTTTGGCTTAACCCTTTTTTTAGTGTCATAAACTTGACTTCTAGACTCAAAACGAGGCAATCACGAGTCTTTATTCTAATCTTGACAGTGACTTCAATTCTTAGCGTTTACTTAACTGGATTTAGGATGAATTAAGGCTCCATTAGGCAAAGTTTATAGTAAACTTTTCAAGTACCTCTAAACACTGCATAGGCTAAGGAGAGCGGTGAAGACAAAGTTTGTAATAGCGACTGCAATTTTGCTAGCTGCCGTAACTTTGATTTCACTTGATATCAGATTGGCTCCGGCTTCTCGTTTCGCTGCTTCGGCCCTTGGTGTAGTGGACAACTTGAAAAAAACTCGCGACGCTCTTTTGGATCAAAAGTCTCAACTGTCAGCCAAAGCCGATATTGTGTACCGCAGAATAAAAGACAATCAAAGAGAATACGACTTGCTGCAAGCTGCCATAACCGATACCGACAGATCAATCAAAGACATAGACGATGCACTAGGCGCAAGATAATCCAGGAATCCCCATTTTGTTCGAAGTAAGCGAGGCTCCATCAATGAAAGAAACGATTTTCCCCCGCAAACACATAGTTCAATTCAAAGCCGCTTTGGCTATTGTGGGAGGCATTTCGTTTTTAACATGTACCCCGGCTCGCGCAGAGGAGCTGGCATCTGTCACTCCCGAAGCTTCGGTCTCATGTATCAATCCACACCTAGTCTGTCCTGAGGCTTCAGAAGTGATTGACACTCTCAAGCAAATTGCCAAAGTTTATAGTGCAGGTGATTTCAGCAAGTTGTCCGACTATCTAGATGCCGACATCACCACTTTCGACGATAAGAAGAAAAAATTGATCGTGGGCAAACCTGCCGTGATGGAATGGGTTCGCGAACAGTGGGACAAATCCAAATCAGAAGGTAATCCAGTCGAGTCATATACTATCGACCATCCCTTTGCACAAGTACGTGGCGACACAGCCATAGTTACTTTTAGAGCAGTTAAGCGCTTTGGCGGCAAAAAGCCTAAAGCATTCGCATCACAATGCACAGACATTTTCGTCAAGCACACTCCTGAAGATGGATGGAAAAAGCTGCACTACAGGACACACTGGAAAGAAATTTCCATCTAAGTTGCAAGCTTAACTAAAATCCCGAATCTTTTGGATTGTTATCGAGCGGGTCTTCTTTTTGCTGCTTACCTGCAGATGAATTCTGCTTGCCTTGCAAATCCGGAGCCACTTTTGGCTGGTCAATAACAAGCATCTTTTCATAAAACTGCGCCAGTTTCATATTGGGCCACTGCTGCTTGAAACTTTGAACGCATGACTGTGCTTTCGCCTTCTGGTCAGCACGAAAATAGACATAAGCTAAATCAAGCAAAATCACTATGGCCTGAGGATTTAGTTTGAGAGCATTTTCAAAAGAAGTCTGGGCAGAAGCAAAATCGCCCATGGCAGACTGAACCAAACCCAATTGATAGAGCACGTAATAATCGTCTTTGCTAAGCGACATGCCTACGCGCGCTTTGTCCAGATACTCGCTTATTTTGCCTGTTGCCGGTTTGGATACTGGTGCTTTTGCACTTTCAAATATTTGCATGTCCTTAATTCGCGCATTAATAGCCAATCCAGAGTCTTGATTGTCTAACTGAAACGGGTCGGCTTCAAGATCATACAATTTACTAAAACCAAGAAAAGCAAGTGAGCGCCCCATTTTATACTGAGTTGGTTTTGAGCTTAGACGTTTTGCGCTCTTACTTGCATCAATATAATTGCCCTGCAATAAATCAGCTCGAGCCTTGAGTGCAGTAGTAAAATTGTACTCGCCTAGAGCGTTTGCTCTTTGTGCAAATGCTTTAACATTTTCAAAATCACCTAAAAAATAATTGGCGCGAGCAATACCATCGAGCACAAACGCTGATTGTGGTGCAAGACCCTGTGCTTGCTCAAAACATTTAATTGCTTTGACAAAATCACCGCGACGAATCAAACCATAGCCAAGACAAGTCAGTGCCGGTCCCTTGTCCGTAGCTATTTTAAATAGCTTATTCCAGACATTTACACTAATTTCAAAATTATGATTGAGATATTGAGCAATTCCTGTGGTGGCAAGATTTTCTGTATCCTGTCCGCCAAGCTTCGATGCTTGCTGCAAATAATTTAGCGCTCTGTCTGTTTCGTTAGTGAAAGTCAAACACAATGCCAGTAGATTCAATGCATTAACATTATCAGGATAAACAGTGACAGCCTTTTCAAAGAATTTGCTTGCAAAAATAAGATTATCCTTTTCTTTGCGTTTTCTCTTTTGTTTTTTATCTGTTAAATAATTCAATCCAGCAGAAGTTAAGTTAGCTGACTCATCGCGTCTTTTGATGTCCCAGTGCTTGGTTTGAGCCAGCACTTGCGTTGGAGGCACCATATTTGATACCAGCAAAGACAAGCTCAAAACAAAAATTATTTTTTTCATGCACCATCCTTACTCAGAGTAAATTTTATTGCATCGATAAAAACGGCTGGCTCAGGCAATCCGTGATTGGTGTCAATTTCAATCAATCGCGATTTAACATTAAGAGCCTGAAGACGCTCCACAATTTGTTTTTGCATCACTGCCGGAACGGTGCTGTCTTTTTTGGCTGAAACAACAGCCACTCTTGTTTGCTTTGGAAAGCCATCTATGTTGTGAAAAAAGCTTGCTTCTTGATACGCTTTAAGATTGTCTTTGGGTGTACCTTTAAGCATTATGACCATGGCTTGTTTGACTATGCGAGCACTGGTTTTATCGAATAATACAGCAAGATCGCCTGCTGATTCGACGCTGACAATGCCTTTTAATTTTGCTTTTATGGCATCAGGTGCGCAAGCAGCATAATTGAGTACTGTGCATCCACCCATAGAACAGCCAAGCAAAACGATTTCGCTTGTAGGATATGCAAGCATAGTTTCATCAATATTTTGACTGATGTCGCTCAGAGCGCTTGCCTCGCCCCAGGAAGCTGGTGAGCGGTAATTGAGCGAAATAAAAACCGAATAAGGATAAGCCCTTTGTATCTCTTCGGCCACAAGAAACTTACCCGGATCGCCATAAGGTTCTCTGTAAGTAGCGCCCATGCCGTGCAGATAAACAAACAAAGTATGTTTACCATCAGGGGACGCAGAAAGCGGCGCAGACAATAGAAAACTGTCTCGCCTGCCATCCAAGTGACTGACAAAGTCGCGTCGTGTAATTTTTTGACTGCGATCTTCTAACTGATTGAGCTTTTCATAATTAGTTATAAGCATCTGACGCTCCAGATGCCTAACTTTCTTTTTTTGTTTGGCCAGATCTATGCTGCAAGAAATCAAGAAGCACAAAGCCACTATCCCGCCCACATTAAGCACGAGCGATAGAGCCAGCACAAATCTTCGAGGCGAGTTATTTCGAGTTGAATTGCTCAATTATTTGGACAAACCGCAAAAATTAATCTGGGCCCTTTTAACAGAACTGATCTTATTTAGTGGGTTTTCCCAGGCGCATTATTTGCTGGAGCCTTTTTCAAAGAGTTGTTTGGGTCGGCATTAGAAAACTTGAATTCAGGCATTGTATCCAGACCACTGGATGACTCTTGCAAATTCTTAGCTATGAAAGACTGCAAGAAAATGCCGAAAACAATGATGATGCCGAGGGCTATTAGTAAAAGTCGAGTGTTTTGAGACATAGTTTGATAATTATATCAGTGTTTAAGCGGTGGGAAGACTTGGAAGTATATTGACATGGTGTATCTATATTAGGAGGATACTCGGTGCGTTCTACACCTCCCCCCACCCCTGCGTCGCCACAAGCCAATTCGCAGGCGGTAGCGGCTCTTAGCGGCAAAGCTAAAGGTCTGATAGATAATATGGGCAAAGCCCTTGTCGGTCAGGCTAGAGCCTCAAAACTTGCCGTGGTGGCTCTTTTAGCTAATGGTCACGTACTTCTTGAAGACGTCCCCGGCGTGGGTAAAACCTTACTAGCCAAGAGTCTTGCCAGTTCGGTCCGAGCTGATTTTAAGCGAGTTCAGTGCACTCCTGACTTGTTGCCGACAGATATTTCTGGGGTCAGTATTTTCGACCAGAGAGAAACCAAATTCAACTTTTTGCCCGGTCCTATTTTCACCAATATTTTACTTGTAGACGAAATTAACCGTGCCACTCCTCGTACTCAATCAAGTTTGCTTGAAGCGATGGAAGAAAGACAGGTCACCAATGATGGTGTCACACGTAAATTGTCTAATGTATTTTTCGTGATAGCCACTCAAAACCCTATCGAACACCACGGTACTTTTCCACTTCCAGAAGCGCAGCTCGACCGTTTTATGATTTCGATGAGTCTTGGCTATCCCAAACGCGAAGAAGAAGCCGAGGTGATTAAGCGCTCTATTAAAGAAAATGCTTTCCAGTTACAGCCGGTGCTTTCGCTTGAAGAAATGGTCCAGATGCAACATGCAATTGGTGCCATCTTTTTGCACGATGCGCTAATTAATTACGTCATAGACATCGTGGCCGCCACAAGAGAACATCCAAGCATTATTCTAGGTGTCAGTCCTCGCGGGTCTCAATTACTTGTGCGTGCAGCTCAAGCATACGCATTCATCGAAGGTCGCGACTTCGTCACCCCAGACGATATCAAAGTTTTAGCACCACATGTGTTTGGACATCGCGTAGTGCCAAAAGTAAAATCATCGCGCATTTGTCACAGCGAAGTTATAAAGAAAGTCCTTGAAGGCGTCAAAGTCCCGAGCTGATATTAGATGAACAAAAGACTTTCATTAACAATTCCAGTAGGATTCGGTTTGAAAGTCACTTTTGACATGCGAATTTTTTCGCTTATCTTTTTTGCCGTGGCTATTTTCTTCTATGCAGGAATCAGCGCCAACGAATCGATTTATTTACTTGCCTCTAGTTTTGCATGCACAGCCATTCTTGCTTTAATAACACCTCTGCTTGTAGTTTTGCACGTAAAGGGCGAATGTATTTTGCCCCAGGACGTGCTTGATGAAGAGATGTCTAAGATATTAATCAAGCTCAGACGCAGAAATGTGTTTGGCATATTGTCGACATTTTTTCCTACCAAGCAATTGCGAATGACACTAGATCTGGTGCGTAGAGGACTTGACGGACGCCCTCAAGGAGCCGTGCTTTCCCCTGAGCCAGTACTTATAGAAAATCTTACAGGTGAAAACTGGTTCGAATTTCCAACCCCTGATTTGCGACGCGGAATCTACTTTTTAAACAGCATAGAAATTAGTACTTGCTTTCCTTTTGGTCTCATCTGGTGGAGCCGGACGCTCAAAACAGGCAAGGTGAAAGACCTATCCACTATCACAGTTTATCCCCGCAGCTATCCTGTAACCGGAAATTTTCTGGCGCACATACAAGGAATTAAGTCGACAATGGGACTTGCTTCTTCTAGTTCTATGATTACGCATCAGTCCACCAGTTTTAGATCTGTGCGAGAATATAGAAGTGGCGACAGTTTGAGACACATTCACTGGGCATCTACTGCTAAGTTTGGCAATTTGCTCGTGCGTGAATTTGACCAGGAAACAATCCCAGTTTACGACCTGGTTTTGAATCTTCGAGCCAGTTGGAAAACACCTGAGCAGTTCGAACTTGCAGTTTCAGCCATAATGTCTTTATGTCATCTTGGTTATCACAAAGGTCAATTGCCGAATTTGACAATTTATCCTCCGGTAGATTCGCCGGCAATGGAAAAAATGATGCAAGATCTGCCTGAAAATTTAGGTCACGGTATCGAGCGTTATGCAGAAATTTTGGCACGTGTTGAGCCTGTGCGTCAGAGCCTTGATCCAGAAGAGCAAAACTTCGATAGTCAATCTATTTATCATGAGCGCGAAGTGCTAACTTTCGTTCCCACGCACGAGCGTGTAATGAAATTTAGTCCCGAGAAAAAATCAGATGTAATTTGTACGCCAATCGATTTGGCTATTGTCGAGCCTGAAGTTATATATGAAGGCGCACACACCAGCACCAAAACTAAACGCGGTGGCGCCACAACATCACTACCTGAACCCACTTTTGATGGCAAAATTATTGCCAGGCTTGATTGGGAATTGGACATGGAGGGACTATGAACAGACCTCCAAAATCTGCCAATGACCCAAAAGATCCGGGCAAACCAAAAGCTCCTCAAAAACCAGAAGAGCCGAAGGAAGCGGCAGAAGACTCAGTGCCATTGCGCATAGTTGTTTTCTTAATGGCAATAGTTTGTGTTGGTGCATCTTGCATTCTGTCGCATTCAAGTTGGTTATTGACCGGACTTTATTTGTTGCTAGTAGCTTCAGGCAGCTTTCTTAGTTACCAACACAGACACGATGAATTAAAATGGCTCCACTGGCTGGCTCTGGCTGGAATTCTTTTTGTTGGCGCTGGCGTACTGAAAGAATTCTTGAATCCACTGCGCGATGAATTTGATTTCGTGTCGCCATTCATTCACTTTTTAGCTGGTGTGTTTGCCTTCATCACATTTGAAATGCGCACACGCTCAGATTTGAATTTGTCATCCACAATGGGTTTGTTGCTGCTTTTGCTGATAGCTCCAGTGGAAAAGGGTCTGCCCTTACTTTGCGTAATTTTGATTTATATTATTCTTGGCTCTTTCATGCTCTATTTTGATTGTCTTTCAGAAACGCTAAAAGAGCGGCTGTCTAAGCCTATCGTCAAAGCACCAGAAGTGAAGCCCGCGGGTGTTTCTATCAGGCGACGCTCGGCTGGTTATACGATACCGGCATTGATGCTGATACCACTTTTGTCTGTGGTGGTGTTTATTTTTTCACCGCGCTCAGACGATTTTCTAGACAGAATCATGGCTGCAGCAAAGTCCTTTGATCCTGGAATTCTTGTCACCAATTTTACACCACCTCCGCCTCCAGCAAAGCGTCAAATGACTCCCGAAGAGGAAGAGCGCTCACGCGCATGGTTTCAAAAGAAACATGGTCTTGGCAAAATAGACCCCAAAGATAAAAATTTCAAAAAACGAAATGCAAGCGAAGACGTAGACTTCGTGCCACCAGCCCCTACTAAGCAGGGCAATCGAGCAAAGCCTCAAACTCAAGATCCTAAAAAACCCAAAAAAGGAAAAGAGCAAGACACCGAAAACGAAGCTGCTCCGCCTCCTGAAAAGGATAATGCAGACAAAAAAGATAAGCCAAAAGGCAAAAATAATAAAGGCACAGACTCTAAACCAAGCGAAGAAAACTCACAAGCAAAGGATGGATCTCCAAATCCAAGCGCTTCTTCAAAAGGAAAAAACAAAAGCAAGCGTGGCAAAGGCACCCCAGGGAGCAAAGAAGGCTCGGGCGGCGGCGGTGGTGACAACGACGGCGAATTCACAATGAATGATGACGCCATTTTGTCTATGACTGACAAATTGAGCCGGCAAAATCAAATTATATTAGTGGCCAAAACCAGACGCATTGTCTATTTCAGACGTCGTTGCTACGACGTTTACACCGGCTACGATTGGCACCAGAGTGACGAGTCTAAAATTGAGCCGGTCAAAGTAACTAATGGTGAAATCAAAAAAGAGTTCAAAGTTAATTACGCACCACCACCCACATCTACTCAACGGTACACTCCCCCGCCGCAAAATTTGCTTGCACCAAAACAAGATCTGCGAAGCGGAGCGAGTGGTTCTGTAAGTATTGGAGGTCCAGGTCGTCCTCAGCCGTCGAATACAAATGGCTCTGGGTCAGGATCTAGTTCAAGCTCTAATAATTCCCAAGACGCATTGATCGATTCAGCTCATATGCGACCGTATAAATTTCAGGATCAAGACAAACCGCTTTATCGCGTATCAATGGCTGATGCGCTCAAGCTACCTGGAAATTTTCCATCTATCGAATTGATGCAAGAATTGAAAGTGAAAGCTAAAAGCATAGGTAAATATGTTCCTGGCGCCTGGATTCCACAAGAAGTTCGTTTATTCAACACTACTGTGACCGTAGACAGTATGGGTGCGGTGACCGCCGCTAAAAACATTGAGCAGAACACCGAATTCAAAGTAAAAACTCAACTTCCGATGTATGACTTAAATGCCATGCGTCGCACAGACCCGCTTTCATATCAAGAAGAAGAGGCTATGCGCGATGAGTTTTCAACCTATTTAGATCTTCCAAAGACTTTGCCTCAATCTGTTTTTGAATTGGCTGAGCACAAAACAAATCCACAATTCAACTGGTTTGTACAGTGCGAGCAAATTGCCGATTACTTGCGCAAACATTTTAAATACAACACCATGCGCGAAGTAGATGAAGAAGCAGAGGACTTTGTTGCAGAATTTCTCTTTAAGCGCAAAGAAGGACACTGCACAGATTTCGCCTCAGCTTTCGTGGTCATGGCTCGGTGCGTCGGCATTCCTGCTCGGCTTGTAGCCGGTTTTGGACCTGGCACGCTGAACAAAGTTTCAGGCGAACGCGAAATTCGATCTACAGATTTGCATACCTGGGCAGAAGCTTATATTCCTGGCACCGGCTGGGTTCCCTTCGATCCCACTCCTCAAGGCTTTATGCCTGATGTGAAAAAGAACGACGAAACGACAATGGACCAAGTGAAAGAAACTCTTGGTCTGGATAAAGAAGATCAAGAAGAACAAGCAAAGGCCATTGCCTCAAAGGTTCTCGATTTTGTTTTCTGGGGTCTTGGAGCGCTGATTGTGCTTGTAGTCCTTGGACTATGTCTTAGATTTTTAATTCCTTTACTTAAAAAATTGAAGAAGTCTCCCTACAAGCGAGGAGCCGAATGGGCAGTTTTGATGAAAGTGCAAAATGCGCTGGAGAAAAAATTGAAACAGCCGCGCCTGCCGACAGAGACACCGCTTGATTTTATTGACAGATTAAGAGGAAGCATTGTCAAAACAAAAAATACAAAGCATCCAATACCAAGAGATTTGCCTGATACTTTGAATCGTTTTTACCAGGCTTATTCAGAAGTGTATTTTGGTCAACGCAAAGACAAGCTTGAAGACGTCAAAGAATATGGCAAACAAGTGATTGGCTCAGTCTCGGGCAAAGCACCTCCTGCTGAAAAAACAGTAACGCCCAAACGTAGTGGAAAACGTAAGGGCGCAGATTCTGAAGACTGAACTATTTATATTTGGATTGAGGCTTAAGTAAGTTTGGTGCTCAAGCGGGTCAACTCTTGACCAAGTACACCAAGTAGATTGGCAACCATGCTTTGTGGTTTTTTAGTTGAATGTTTTTTGCCTGCATAAACCCAACCAGTACCTTCTCTATCTTCGACATGAAGACGCTGTGGAGCAGAGTGGCTCGGGCGGCAACGACGAGTTCTTTTCACTTGTGGATGAGCACCTTGCTCCTGGAGCAATTTGCGAAGTGATTCGCCCTCTTGGTCTGAATAATAACCCCAAAGATTTTCTTTGAGTTCAAACGGTTTTGGTTCGCGAACGAATACAAACCAGAACGCTGCGTACAAGATTATCAATTCAAGACCAATCAATACGTAGGCGAACATGAGGCCTCCAAGCCCCGTAGGGCTTCATTTTCTAGGTAATTACCTAATTAAGTTATGAGAACGAACGACAGGTGGGGAAGGTAATAATCGTTTACCTTTCTCAATATTCTACTTATTGTTTCAAGAAAATCCAGACCTTTTTCATGATTAATTAGTTGTCATTAGATTAAATCTGAGCGGATAATGTTTTGTCGATCCTTGCCAGTGGTAACTATGCAGTTCTGCTTCGTCTCATAATTGGCGGTTTAGGAACTCTTTAGAATTCAAAAACGGGCGTTTTCACTGCTTAACAATCCACCTTTACAATTGCAATGATCGATACATTTCACACTGCACACGAGATACTAAAACCCGATTAGTTAACGAGTGTTTAAAGGTTATGACTGAAATCAAAAAGGTGGCGGTTATAGGTGCTGGCACCATGGGCGCAAGTATTACTGCCGCACTTATCGCCAAGAATTATCCTGTTTTACTAAAAGAATCGAATGAGACCTTTCTTTCTAAGGGTCTTTCGACTATCGATTCGATTTTGAATAAGGGCGTTGAAAAAGGCAAAATTAGTCCCGACGACGCCAAGCGTCAGCGCGATCTAATTACGGGCACACTTGATTACAGTAAATTTCAGGACATCGATCTTGTTATCGAAGCGGTTCCAGAAACAGTCGAAATCAAAAAATCTGTTTTATCTGACATAGACAAAAATTGCCCCACCACTACAATCATCGCCTCAAACACTTCGTCGATGTCTATAAGCCAATTAGGCTCCTTTTCAGGACGTCCTGGCAAAACTATCGGTATGCATTTTTTCAACCCAGCCCACTTGATGAAACTGGTTGAAGTAATTCCTGGCTTATTGACCGATAAAGAGACAATCCAGTGCACAATCGATTTTGCCAATAATCTGGGCAAGCTAGCCGTGCAAGTCGATGAATGTGCCAGCTTTTTAGTAAACAGGCTGCTTGGTCGTTACATGAACGAATCTTTGTGGTGTTTGCAAGAAGGCATTGCCACTCAAGATGAGATAGACCAGAAGACCTGCGAATTTAACATGCCTGTGGGACCATTGGCTCTGCGCGACATGAATGGTGCTGACATTGGACTATCGGTGGCTCGATATAACCAGGCAGAGTATGGTCCACGTTTTGAAGTTCCACCTCTACTTGAATCTATGGTCTTGGCTAATTACTTAGGCAAGAAAACCAAAAAAGGTTTCTATATATATGATGACAAAGGATCTAAAGTGGGTCCCAATCCCGACCTGGCCCAATTTGTAAAAGCAGGCTCTACTGGCGATTTCAAGGCTGAGCGCTTATTTCTGCCCATGATTAACGAAGCCTTTTTGGCTTTGCAAGAAAACGTTTGTCAAAAAGAAGATTTGGATAAAGCACTTCAAGCTGGACTTGGTATGCGCAAAGGCCCCTTGGCTCTTGCCAATGAAATGGGGTTATCGAGGTGTCTTGCTTTGATGGAAGAAAACTTTCAAAAACATGGTGAGCGATTCAGACCAGCATCCCTGCTTAAGCGTTACGTTTTTGCCGGTCGCGAAACGATAGATTAAACTGCTGATTTAATAATTAGACCCCGACTTCCAAGGAACATCGACCCTGGTGAGGCGTCACTATTCCTATCTGCCATGCGGGAATTTGCGGAGCCTCACCAAAATGAAATCATCACACACACACAACAAATTGCTCAGCCTTTCCCTGTCGGGATTGCTCGCTTTGAGCACCATGCTCTCAGGCAGCTTATCTGCTTTTGCTTTATCTTCAACTGGTTTGAGCAGTGCTCAAATGAACAAGCTTGAAAAACAAGAAAACTTTCTTTTTGGTCATGCCAAAGAAGACAAAGACTTGGACTTTCGTCTTGATGCAGTTGAGAAAATAGTTTTTGGTCAAACTCATGATGGAAACTTCGCTGACCGTGTTGATTTAATCGACAAAATGATCGGCAAATCAAAAGAAGAAATTGTTCTTTTGCCCCAAGCGCCTAAGCTTGACACTGCAACAGATTCTTCACAATTGACCGCCGCACCAAATGTGGTGAAAGAAACTTACGACACCGAACCTGCCGAAAGTATTTCTAAAGCCAATTTAGAGCGTGCCACCGCCTTTTATTCACAAGGCAATTTGACTGAAGCAGAAAAACTTTTCAAACA
The DNA here is from genome assembly GCA_016699165.1 of Candidatus Melainabacteria bacterium. GTDB lineage: Bacteria > Cyanobacteriota > Vampirovibrionia > Obscuribacterales > Obscuribacteraceae > Aved-18. The sequence continues at coordinate 1,107,116 of CP064963.1, forward strand.
AGTGGTTGCATCAGAACCTGGCAACATAGACGCTGTGTACAATCTTGGTGTAATTTCCGAAGACAAACACGACTACAGAAGCGCTCTGGGCTACTACAAGAAAGCGATGAATTTGAGCCCCGGCGACAACGACATGGTTGAAGCAGTACGCAATATGACTCAAAAAATTGCTACTGCACCAAGTGCTCCTTCAAGAACTGCTCCTCAAGTTCAAGCTCCAGCTCCAGCTGTAGCTCCAATTGCAAGTGCACCTAAGGCCAATTTGGGTAATCTCGTTAGCGAAGCTGCCTCCGCCTACAAGAAAGGCGATTACAAAAACGCAATCGACAAACTGAACTTGGTTTCCAAAGAAGCACCGCAAGATGCATCTGTTCAATTTGCCCTGGGTCAAGCTCATAAAGCTAACGGCGATACTAACATGGCTCAAAATGCTTTTCAAAAAGCATCTGCTCTAGAGCCAAATAACAGTAGCTATCGCACCGCTTTTCTTGATGCTGCTAAATCAGAAAAATTTGCCTCCAATAGCAATAGCAACCCAGCTCCTGCTGTAGCCGATTCTTCTGCACCAGCTGGACAACTGACACCATTTCAACCAGTTAATTCTGGTAGCGTTTCAAGAAACGGTTATGGCTACGGCTCTGGATACAACATAACTTCCAACTCCACTCGTATCAAACGCGCTGCAGTTGCAAGTGCAATGGGAGCAGCAACTGGATATCTCCTCAACATGCGCGGCGGCAATGCCAAAAAAGCGGCACTAACTGGAGCGGTAATGGGCGGACTTTTGGGATTCTTCACTAAATAACGGTACAAAACGATGAGCACCACTAAAAAAATAAATTTAGCCCTAATGACCATAATTGCACTTGGTACCTCAGTGCAAATAGCCAGCGCTAAAATGCTTGAAGGAGCGGTCAATCAATCAAGTCACATAACTAGATTGACTCGTTCAAGTCAACTCGATTCAGGCGCCACTATCAATGCTGCTCCCCCCCTTGCACCACCGGTAGTGCGCCTCAATCGCGGTATCCCACTTGTAGACAACACCAAATTCGCATCCACCCCCCTTCGTGGAAATGTTGACCAGGGTGCTTTAGGTGGATTGGCATCAGGCAATCGTTTCGACATTGGTGCCGATAGAAACAGTCGCGAGTTGACTCTTGCCTGGGAGCAATGGCACAAACAATTGTCGAAGGCTATTTATGACACCTGGTCAGCATCGGTAGATCAACGAGGTCGCGCTACGCTTCGCGTGAGTGTAGATAAAGGCAGACAAATCACTATTAACGTCATAAGTTCAAGTGGTGGTCCTCGTTTTACTCAAAGTCTCAACAGAGCAATCGAAAGTCTTGAAGGCAATGCGGGCTTGTCCTTTCCTTCTGGTTCGCAAAGACAAGTTGTAAGCTTTGAAGCTGACTATATAGCTGACACTGACGTCCAACCTGGCTACAGCTGGGTCAAAGGCGACTATGAAAAAGTGCATCAAGGCTACTAATAAAAAAAGAACTCATTGCATTTCGACGCGGCAGATTTCATCAAGCGAAAAATTCTGCCGCGCAAGCTTATCCATATCGCTCAAACTACCAGGATTAGCCCCAAGCAATCTAGCTTGAGCAAACTCGACATAAGCATCAAGTTCTTTATTTTCAGCCAAAAACTGTTTGGCTAATTCAATTCTATCTTGAGGTTGTTTGGGATCTTTTCCCATTAGCTGCAACAGACAATCCAAATTTTTCTTGGTCATCTCATTTTCAGGGTCGATGTAAAAGGCTTTGTGCAGGAGTTCTAAAGCCTCTTTCGGTGTTTCGTGCTTGCTAAAAGCATAATTGCTGTAAGCAATACTGAGATTTTCTTTGGCAACTTGATAGTCTGGATCTAGGCTAAGCGATTTGTAGAATAACGCAATTGATTCTTTGAAATTGCTCTTGTGTAAAGCCTTAACACCGTCGTCGTTAAATGCCACTTTTGGATCCGAAAATGTGACGCTTGGGTCGGGCAACTTCTTAATCGAGTTAGCCACCACTTTGTAAGAAACAACTCCAGTGAGTCGATTTTTCTCCACAAAGCCCCAGGCTTCACTACCGCCGAAATCTCGCCTGTTATCGGGTAAGACGAAATAAGAATTTGCTGGAACAGTTTCTGCTTGATCTAAAAGCTTTGTAGATTGATCTGGATTGAAAGCATGTTTAGCTGAGATATAAGCATTTTCGTCTATCTGTTTTCCATCGATTAAAATGCCAAGCATAGGATCTATTTGAATTTTTTCTCCAGGCAAACCAATGATACGCCTGATACAAACAGGGTCGCGAGGAAGTCCAGGCAGTCCGGTTAAATTACCAAACCAATGTTTTATATGCTCATTTTGACCTTCGTGAAAAACTTTGCCATCGACATACGGTGGCACCATTGCCACCACACTAAAGCGAGGCAATTGTTTATTCTGCTCAAGAGTAAAACGTTCAATTAAAAGATGCTCGCCTTTTTTTAAATTTGGAATCATAGCCGAAGACGAGAGCGTGAGCGGCTGAATGAGATATCTTATCCCACAAAAAATGGCAAAAGCGAACATCAGTGGAAAAACTAAATAGAGCACCAGCTTTAATACCAGTCTCATTTTGCTTGCACCCTAAATTCACTCCAGGTGCCGTCATTATTTCTGATTTCGCTTGGAAAATACATGCCTTTATAGCTCATAGAGCGACAGTTCTCGACATAATAACCAAGATAAACAAAAGGCAAACCTTCGCGCTTAGCTTTTTCGATTAATGCAAGAATCATCCAAGTGCCAAGTGAGCGTTTTCTCTCCTGGGGATCATAAAACGAATAGATGGCCGAATAACCGTCCAAAAGCGGCTCGACAAAGCAAACTCCGACGAGCTTTTCATTTAAAACGTGCTTCCAGACTTGAATAGGAAAAGGATTGTCTTCCATCGAACTCAAATGAGACAAACTGCCAAACACTGTAGGCGCTCTCCAACCCACATCGCGAGCTCGCGCTTCGTGGTGATTCATATATAGGTCATAGACAGACTTATCCATACCGCTTGGACCAATCTGAATTTCCAGATCACCATTTGCTTTCCATGTACGTTTTTGACTTCGATCCGGGACAAAGTCTGCGCAATTAACTCTTATTGGCTGGCAGGCAGTGCAAGAGTCACAGATGGGACGAAACAACATACGACCAAACTTACGCCAACCATCATGAATGAAGGCGGTGTATTCTTCGGCAGTCATATCAATGGCTTTCTTATACTCGAAACGCCACTCTTGCTCGGGTAGATAACCGCACTGCTCTGGTTCGCTGAATAGGCTCTTAGATAGCTTCATTTAAAATAAAGCTAGCACAGACTGGCTTTCTAAGCAATTCTAGACCGAGCCGACTTCGCGAGCCTCTTTATCGTCCGCATTTTTAAGTTGAGCTTGAGGTTGTGCAGGCATAGTGTCTGGCACTTCGGTAAAGGCTTTTTCGATTTGTGCTTTTACTTCAAGCCTTCTGAATTCATTGTTCAACTTCCAGGCGAAGAACGCCCAGCCAGCTGCACACAGCCCGCCAGTAATCATAATGCCGTTGACTCCCCAGCCAAAAACGGTATTGACAAGATAAATGGCAACGCCAGCAATACCGCGCGAAAAGCGATAACAGAACATTTCAATCACAGGCTTGATCATGTACAGAACAGAACGATTTGTGACTGTGTAAGTAAGCTCTTTAGCAGCCTTGAACCATGAGTGACGAATTGCTTCATCGGCATGGAAGACGGCAATGATTATTAGTGGGTTTGCCAGAATGGCAAATGCTATCAAGCTTCCACAAATTGCCACACCAGACGAGGCAAGCGAGAATCCAGAGCCGAAGCGCTTTATTACATAAGCTACCACGAACATTTCAATACCAAATTCGCAGATGCCGCGCCATTGCTCGAACTGAGCGTCGATTGCAGCAATTCCAGCTGAGCCTTTGGCCATTTTGGTTAAGACTTCATGATAGAGAAACTGAATAAAGTCTGGTGTCATACGCTCGAAACAGACTACCAAAGTCAAGAAGAGCAAGAATTTGTTCTGAGCGATATGAGCAAATATTTGAGCAAAGCTCTTTTGGTCGAAGTCTTCTTTCTTTTTCTTTCTGGTATCGATGGCTCCTGTTCTTGCAAAAACAGATTCCATATATAAGAAAATGCCAAGCGTCACTCCAATAAGTCCTGCAGCAACAAGGAGCATATTGGTTGTGCCAAGCAGTTTCACCAGGTTAGCTGTAATTGTGCTTCCTAGAACAGCGCCAAGGCCACCGCCACCAGCGATGATACCAAAGAGTCTTTTAGCGGCTGAACTATCAAATATATCGTTTGCGTACATCCAGAAAAGAGTTACGCCCATGATAGAAAAAACATCGAGCCAAACCCAGAAGAGACCCGATGTTACGTTCGATTCGAATTGAAATGCCTGCCACCACAAAAGCAGGTTGACCATAAAAATACCGTAAATCGACGATATTAAAGGTTTGCGTGGCAAGTGAGCAAATTTGGAATAAATCCAAACTACCACTCCGGTTACAAGAGCAGTGCCCATATAGACAAAGGGCATATTGTCGTTGCCTAATCCTTCAAGAACCAGACCGCGACGAATGGGGCGCAATATGTAGTAAACGCAGATGAATAAAAAGAACCAGAGAAATAAGAGACTGGTCTTCAGTCGCTCACCCTTTTGAACGTTGAAGATATCCGAAACAAAGGAATGCGACATTTAATTCAAAGTCCTGCTATGTAGAAACGCCCGAGACTTGATACCGGTTTTAAAGGATTTAGTATAGATGCTAATTATGATTTCAAGCAGTTCTTTATCATTGTTTAAACTGGCGGCTGATGCCGCATAATTGGTGTGATGAAAGCACTTAATAAGACGCAACTCATATTTTTTCAAGTTTTTGGCGTGAATCTCTTCATATCACTAGCCAAATTGATATGCGGTTTTTTGACCAATACCTTATCTATGGTGGCAGACGGATTTCACTCCATACTGGACACAATTGCCAACCTGGTAGGAATTGCAGGCGTGACTGCCTCTGTCAAACCACCAGATGACAACTACCCTTATGGACACAAAAAATTCGAGGCGCTTGCCGCTATCGCTATCTCTTTTATGATGTTCACCGCCAGTCTTCATGTATTTACCGAAGTAATCGACCGCTATCTTGAGCCTGCAGGCAAACACCCTGAAGTAGGTTTACTCTCATACATCGTGATTATTGGCTCCATGATTGCAAGCTATCTGGTTCACAAATACGAGCACGACCAGGCTCACAAGCTCGATTCATCGCTGCTTGAAGCAGATGCCAAACACACTTTTTCAGATGTTTTAACCAGTGTGGCAGTGCTTGCAGCTCTCATAGGTGCACATTTCGAGCTTTATTTTGTCGATGCGCTGGCATCTTTATGCGTTGTCTATTTCATTTTAAAAGGCGGCTATGAAATCATTATTTCCCACATGGGTCCTTTAGTAGACAAAGCTGTTCACGATCCAAAAACAGTAGCTGAAATAGCCCTTAGCGTACCTGGTGTAATTGGAGTGCACAAAATCAGATCTCGCGGGGCAAAAGATCAATCTTATATAGATATGCATATCGAAGTGTCTGGCGACATCACAATCAAAGAAGGGCACCATATCTCAATTTTAGTCGAGCAGACCTTGAAGGAAAGGCTCCAAGGTCTATTCGAAGTATCGGTCCACTTAGATGAACCTATGGTGAAATCCGTTGACGGTCCCGCGGAAACAGGCTAGCTAAGCGGACGTTGGGCAATTCCAATAGTTGCTTGGCTAAACGCTCTAGTCCAATGGCAAGACCTCCATGTGGTGGCATTCCATACTGGAAGCATTGCAGATAATCTCCAAACTCACTTTCGTTCAGTCCCACTCGATGCATACCGGCAATGAGTTCTTCGGGTCTGTGAATACGCTGACCACCAGTTGTAATTTCAAGTCCACGAAACAACAAATCGAAACTGCGACTTTTTTGCTCACCATAAGGCATGGTATAAAAAGGCCTAGCTGAAAGCGGGTATCGCCTTACATATACAAGCTCGCTATTTTCTTTTTCAGCAAAATAAGCACAAAGCAACTTTTCACCCTCAGGATCGAGATCACCAGATTGCGCACGCCATGTGTATTTAGATTCGAGCAATGTGATAGCTTCTTCTAAATCTATTTGTGGAATGGACTCTTTTATAATTGGCACCACAGCTTGCCAAAGTTCAAGCTCGTTTACACACTTTTCTCTCAGCTGCTCGAACATATATTTGAGCAAACGCACTTGCATGTTTATCACGTCTTCTTCGCTCTGAATGAATCCCATTTCAAAGTCCATGCTTATATATTCGTTTAAATGGCGCGAGGTGTCGTGCTCTTCGGCTCTATACACCGGTCCAATTTCAAACACACGCTCGAATACACCGACCATCATTTGTTTATAAAATTGTGGACTTTGAGCCAAGAAAGCAGGCCTGCCAAAATAGTCCAGCTTAAAAACCTGAGCACCACCCTCGGTGCCGGTAGAAACTATTTTGGGTGAGTGAATTTCGGTAAAGCCTTCACTGGTTAAAAATTGGCGAAAGGCAGCACAAAGCACAGCTTCCATCTTAAATATGGCACGCGTTTTTTCATTGCGCAAAGTCAATGGACGATAATCGAGCATAGACTTAAGATTTAGCGCGGACATTTTTTTATCTTTGGCTATCTCCACAGGCAATTTCAAAGATGGTTCACTCAATGCTTCTATATAATGAAGCTTAACCTCAGAGCCATTTGATGTGGGCACAAGTTCGCCCTCCACCAAGACTGGCGTTTCAAGCTCAAGTGCTCGTACTTGCAAAAGTAAGCGCGGCTCTTCGACCACTAATTGGATTACGCCCGTTCTGTCACGCAAATGAATAAAGGTCAAATTTCCAAAATTTCGCCGCGAATAAATATGTCCTTTTAATTTTACCTTTTGCGACTCACTTTGAGCCAGACACTGAGCAATTTCAACCATTTGCATTTTTTACCTCCAAACAAAAATGCCGCAAGCTCACTGTGCTTGCGGTCTATTTCCTGTATCTTCTAAATCTTCAGTCTGTGATGTCTGTGATAACTAGAACATGTGGAAAGAGCCGCAACACATGGTTGTTATTATCATCATTATTATTGTTATTGATGAAAACGGACATCTTCTTCTTCCACTACCAAGCGCCTGGGGCGCAAAGCTCTAATATTATGCAATCATAAATATTAAACGCCACCTGGGTCAAGCCATTGTGTACTTTGGTATTGGCAGCCCTTGAGGGGGTTTTCAGGATCAACGCATTTTTTGTCGGTACTTATGCTATTCAAAAGTTACGAGACAATTGGGAAATGGCTAGAGTTATTTTTTCAAGTCTTATATCAGTTTCAAAATACACAACATTTAGAAGAATGAATGGGAGGTAGCTCTATGAACAGTCTTATTAGTTTGACCGGGTTAATCGCCCTGTCATTCAAAGATGCGTACAGCGTCGATTGAGTCATCTGATCTCGACTGAAGCGTATCTAAACTAAAGCTGGAGACTTGTATGAAAACTATACTTATCGTCGACGACGATATCGATTTTGGCCGCGCACTGGCTGCCACTTTGAAATCATTAAAAATGAATGCTCATTTCGCTGACACCGGAATGGATGCTGTGCGCAAATATCAAGAAAATCAATATCACATGATATTTTTGAGCGCAGATATTATTGACCCCGACGGTTTCAAAACCGCTCGAGCTATTCGTACCATAGAGCGTCATCGCGGCGGTATGCAGGTTCCTATTATAGGAATATCAACCAATGGCTTTAAGACTGAATGTATCGATGCGGGGATGAGCGACTATTTGCACAAACCGCTAGATCCCGACCAATTTAAAAACGCTGTAAACAAATGGAAGCGCACTATTAATCTAGATTGATGCCACCACTTGAGGGCTTATGTATTTTGACAAACTTTTTGCCTGCATCTCCAAGTAAGTCACGATGCATACGCCATGGATCTCTAAAAAATGCAATGGCAATATCGCGATCTAACTCATGCACACCAAGTAGGTTAAGTGCTTTCTCTTCCTGATTTGGCTCACCATCCATGTATATGATTCGATTACCTTCTTCTTTTTCACCAAAAAGAGACTGAAAATAAATCATTTGTCTGTTCTGATTGCGAGGCATATGAGGAGAAACTACAATTACTTTTAGTTTGTCCCATTCATCTTTACTCATCGATTTCTTCCAAAGAGCAATTTGATTATCAGTTTTGCCAAGTTCGTATAAAACCGCATCGTCAGCGTTTTTATAAATTCGGTCTTTGGTGGATACTGCAAAAGCATCCAACATTTTTCGACTAACTTTTTTTTCTGCAAGTACTTTATCAACAAATGAATTGGTATCATCAAGCATCGATTGCTGAGTATCGAGAGTTTTTTGATCTAATTTCCAGTCTTTAAACGACTCACCTGCAACATTGTATTTTTTCTTGAATGCGCTAAGCTCGTTGAGTAACGGCTCTTCGAGCGTTTCATCGCAATGATTATCAAGCAAAACATATACAGTAAGTGGAACGTGTGCCACTGTTTTAAAAAAATGAAATTTCTCTGGAACGACATTTACTGCCGAGCGCGAAGCGTTATGCAATAAAATCATTTCACCGCCACTGCATATAATTACCGGTCCAAACTTTTTTCTTTTTTCACTAATTGCTTTGGCATAATGTTTGCGAAAATCAATGTTGACGTCGTCCCACACTGCAAGCCTTGAGCTGATGGTGGGTTCGGGCTTTGCATCCGTCTTTGCCATTGAGGCATTATCCACAAAGAAGATCAAAGACAATATCAAGGATATATACGCAAATTTGCTCACTTTCTCCATCATTGTCTCCAATAGGCGCTTGTCAGGGTGTTAAAATCAGGCTCAAACTCACAATAGAGGATACTTTAGCAGATGACGACGAAGCTTTCTAAATCGATGGCAATGAGCTTAGCGCTTGGATTTAGTGTACTTGTCACTCCAAACGCTCAAAGCGCCCCAACAAAAGCGATACCGGCTCCAGCTAATCAGAAAAATGCCGCCTCAAAAAAAATCGATTTCGCACCTGTTGAAAGAGATATTTTACAAGCCAAATTTGGTGCGGCAGAAACTAAGCTAAAAGCTATCATGACCAGCTCAGATTCTCTCCATGCGCTTCATTTGCTTGGTCTTACTTATCTTAAACAACAAAGACTTTCCGACGCGGAGCCCGTTTTTCAAAAAGCGATTGACTCATCAAGAAAGAGTTTTGGCGATAAGTCACCAGCTTATGCTCAAGCACTTGCTGACATGGCGTCTTTATACGCGCTTAAAGGCGATGTTGCCTTAGCCTGGAAAAATAACGACGAGGCACTAGCCATTATCGATGCTGCAAAAGGAAATAACTATTTAGAAAAAGCATCGGTCAATCTTGCAATTGCTCGCACAAGACAAACTGAGCGCAGTTTAGGACTTGCCGATGATTTTTTCAAAAAGGCTCTGGATCAAACTATGCAAGGCTCAAACAAAGGTGAAAACAAAGAAACAGATTCGCCATTGACTCTTTTAGTTTGTCAGGAATACGCACTTGTGCTTGAAAAAATGGAGCGCAAAGACGAAGCGAAAAAACTAAATGAAAGAGTTACACTGGCTAAAACGCTTACACCAAGCTCATCTTTGACTCCACTTGTAATTGATGCCAAGGCTGGGATTAATAAATTAATTGCAGACGCTAAAAAAGTGGAAGACGCAAAAGATCTAGACAAAACAATCGAAGCATGGAAATCGACTATTGCCGCAATCGAAAAAGCAAACATCAAAGATGAACGACTGGCATACAGCATGGTTCATCTGGGAAGCGCATTAATCGAAAAGAAGAATTATGCAGAAGCACAAGCTATATTGAAAAAAGCACTCGAAGTGCGCAAAAGTTGTAGCGCCCCACAAAACGCAGGTATGGCGCGCAACTTGAGACGCATCGGCGACTGTTACATGCTTGAAAAAAACTGGGATGACGCAAAGAATTTTCTGGTTCTAGCCTACGAAGCAGAAGAAGCATATGGTGCAGACGATGCTACCAAAAATACTACGCTCAACAAATTAGCATCTAGTTGTTTGCAAGGAAAAGACTATAAGAAAGGCGAGAACGCTTGCCGTCAGATTCTTGTGCTGGCAGAAAAATCAGACTCACCGGCAAAATCGATCAAAAAAATGATGGCAACAAGTATGCTTGCCGGAATCCTGATGCAGAGCGGGCGTATGCAAGAAGGCATGCAACTCATGCAAAATATGTCAGGCAATATGCAAATGAACGCGCAGAATACCCAAGAATATACAGCCGCTCTCAAAGCCGAATGGGAAGAAGTGGAAAAGAAATCCGAAGAAGCAGAATTAAAAACTATTTTTCAATAGTCTTTCTCAAAACTGCTAAAAATCTCACAACAAATTGAGAAGTATTTTCGGTCTAGTGTCGGAGGCCGGCCTGCGTAGGCCGGCCTCCGACACTAACTTCGAAAGGGTGTTCGATTCTTTGTTAGATTTTCGCCTCAAAAATCACGGCAATTTGCAAGTACGACCCATTTTCTCATCGATTGCTTCTGCCAATTGCTTGGTCTTTTTACTATCGTCAACTTTGCCCATATCGCGCTGGGTCAAGTACAGATTCCAGAGCGAACTGGCTTCAGAAGCCGATTGTGGTCCACTTACTTTCTGCCACATTGCTATTGCTTGGTTGAGATACTCTTCAGATTTTTGAAAAGCCGGCATTCGGTCTTGATCTTTTTGAAAGCCGGTGGCTCTCATATATTCAAGCAATCCAAGATTATTCAAGTCACGAGCAACCTTGGCTGATTCTAGCGCAAATTTGCGATCGTATTCGAGAATTGCTTTGTATTCACCTGCGGAGATGTCCCAGTTTCCCAAATCTCTATAGATACCTGCAAGTAAAAGTTTCGATTTTATCCAAGGTTCGTTATATGTTTTATTCTGAATCTCATCAGGCTTTTTACGTTTTGCCACCACTTTTTGAAACGCTTCCATAGCCGCAACAAGGTCATGTTTAGCCCATTTGAGAATACCTAACTCTTCTTCCACATCGGTAACTTTTGCAGGATCAGACTTTGGATCGGCAATCAATGCTTGATAGTATCTCTCGGTGTGATAGTCCTTTTGATCTAAATTAATAAAATAATCGGTGCGTAATTTTTCTTCCTGTACCTGGCGTCTGTAAGGCATAGTGGAGACGATTACCCAACAATACAGGATACCTAGAACAACGATAATAAGCGCTTTCGGAGTCATGCTTTATTTCCTGTAGCATCAAGAGAACAAACACCATCTGGACAATCACGCCCAAGAATTTTGAATCGATTAGCGGCGACCTTTTTATACACAAAATCGCCTAAGTTTGAAATTCCAGGCACATACAAAAATGGTGTAAACCAGAAGAACCACAATATGCGATGACTGATGTAGCGAAATGCTTCAAAGCCCCCAAGCCATTTCCCGCCATTTGTTTTGACAAGCATCTCTGATTCTGCGCGGTCAAGATCAGCATCAGCTACATACTCTGGAAAATTGCCAGCTCTAAAATCGACGAAGTTTAATAACCTAAAAACGTCAATTCTATAAAGCAAACCAATGATACGAATGCACACTATGCAGTGTCCATCAAATAAAACGTAAATGGGTTTGCAAATATTTTTTATGCACATAGGCAACTACCATGTCCCAAAATCTGGCAAGATCTTCGGGATGAATAAAGAGAAAATATGAAATCATAAACAACCACTCAAACATCGGTAGATTCATAGTCCACTCGATTCCAAGGTGCAAAGCAACTCCGACAAGTAAAACCCAATAACGAATCGGTCGCACCCAGATGAGCACAGCAAGAGCAAACTCGACTACAAGAGTTCCCCAAGTAAGAGCTTTTATAGTCCAGAGATTATCCAACAAAAATGGAATTGGAAAACGCATGATATCGTCATAACGACTGGCGTAATAAACTGCTGTTCCATCATTCCATGCCGGTCCAGATATTTTGCACCACCAGGTATGAAAATAGGCGATACTGAGTTGTATTTGTAAAAGACGTTGCGCCCATGGTGCCGATAGTGGCGCCATAAGACCAGTCTGTCTCCAGTCTTGTCTCAGGGCTCTGATTAAACTATCGATAGATAGCGCGTCTCCGGCGTTCGAAAGAGCAACAAAAAACAAAGCGATACGCAAGAAGTTATCGCCCGAATTTTGATTAGCCAAAAAATGATGCTGTAAAGACATAATGCCAAGAAAAGTTATAACCGCGCTCACTCTTGTAAATAAGCCAATAGTCATACAAAAAGTTGCTGCCACTATGAACCAGAAGAAGTACCAGCGCCACTCTTCCCCCGGCGGCAGTAAAAGCATCAAATCGAAATAAGGATTATTTGACCAATACGAATAAATAAAATCTTCCAGAGGAATTATTGGATGATCGCCGAAATACAGCTTCCAATCGGCTAATAAGTGAATACACAAACACTGAAGAGTTATAAGCCCAAGAAAAATTCGAAAAAGAGCAATCGGCACAGGCGAGATTGGATCAAAGAAAAACTGGTTCCATTTGATTCTGAAATTATCAATCGCTACTTTTGCGTCGTCGTCTGCCATAAAGCCTCTATTTAGATGTCGATGCTTGCCCGCTCTCTTTCAAGTCATCGGGTGCGACAGGATAAAAAATGGTCACTTCTTTAAATGCGTGTTGAGGTAATTTAGTTAACTCGGTCCAATTCTTTGGGTCGGGCGGTGGCGTTGGAATATTGTTCCAAATCATAGTTACAAAAACAGGTTGATTTTTGGCATCAGCAACGCAGTTGGCTAGATAACGACAAACTGGAGGTTGAGCCCACTTCCATCCCATTGAAGTCCAGATAATATTATCCAAAAACATTTTGCGCAGTTTCTCGTGCTTGAATCGCTCCCAATGATCCATTTTTTGCATATTGGGAAATTCATAAAGGCGAGTGCTTCCGTCTTCAAACGTGATTATTCCGGTCTCGTGATAATTTATATTGCGCACTCCTGGACTGAACAAACTCCAGTGCTGAACCCATTCGAAGAATACCATCGCCGGCCAGGTGTATGGAGTCATTTTTTCTTTGATTGGACTTTCATCTTGCAACCAGGAAACAACTACCACCATAAAAAAAACAGCAAAAGCACTCAAACATTTTTTCCAGGTAGGATCCAAAGCAGGTCTTCGCGGAGCTACATGCTTTGCGTCGTCGACAGTGAGATTTTTTGGCTTTTCGCTCAGGTCGGTATCCACTTCTTACCTGCTGAAAAAAAATATCATTAGAGAACTTCTTCCCCCGGGTGTTTTATACCGCGTTTACTGGTATGACAAACTGAGTATGACAAAGTTATGACAATAATAAGTCATCCTTACGGTTATATTTGATAATGACATGAGTTATCAGCAAGAACCTCAATCCAAGCCTGAATCAAAGATTACCACCAGCACATTTCACAAAGTTCTGGTAAGTGTTTTTATTGCTCTTTATCTCGTGATCGCCCTTGTTCAGTCAGTGCCCTCTACCGATTTGCCTAAAGGCATTGCCGCTCTAAGTGAGCCTGTTATTGCTTTTACCGGTACAAGACAACGCTGGAATCTTTTTGCGCCTGAACTTATGCAGATGAATCAATATTCAAGCGTTCTGATAATAAATAATGCAGGCAATATGCAACTTTACGAATGGCCCAGACTTGATTTAAAAAATGCTGGTGAAAAATTTGAATTGCAACAAACTAGACGATTCGTCACTGAATGCCTGGCCCGCCCTCAATATAGCTATTACTGGCCTGGTATAAGCGAGCGTTTTATAAAACGCTTTTCGAGTGCAGATGCTCCAATCGAACAAATAAATTTAAGATTCAATTTTGCCCATGTCCCGCCATTCAAGCACTACACCACACGCGAAAAGCTGACCAAAGCTTATACTCCCGATACTACATTTTCCTATTTTAAAGGTGCGACAAAAGAATGAACGCACTCTGGATAAAATGGCAAAATTTTTGGTTTGAAAGGGTATCGCCTTATCCACTGGCGTTTTTCAGAATTGTATTTGGAATTTTACTGACATTCAATTTTGCATTTCAGTATCTTCCTCAATACCAACTATTCTTTGGAAGCGAGCCTATAATCGCAACCTCCGATGTAATGCACCACCGCTTTGGCTCTTTGCCTGTTTTCGATTTATTTTTACTTTTGCCCAATGAAGACTCATGGCGTCTTTGTTTTCTCTATTTTTGCATCTTGCTTTCTCTATTTTTTGCCGTTGGTCTTTTCACTAGAATTGTTAGCGTAATTCTGTTTTTATGCTTGCTTACATTAAATAATCATTTCCCCATGATTTTGCATGCAGGCGATAACTATTGCAGATTAGTGCTTTTGTTTATGTGCTTTGCGCCATCGGGGGCGGTATTGTCACTTGATAAATACTTTGCCTTAGAAAAAACGTCGCAAACGACAATCGAAGCCTGGCCGCAAAGGTTAATACAGGTGCAACTGACGTATGTATATTTAATAAATTGGGTCTATAAAGTTACGTCTGTTCAGTGGACTGAAGGCAGCGCTGTTTATTATGCCACCAGGCTCACTCAATACTTTAGATTTCCGCTTCCACCCCTGGTCGATACAGAACTGGGATCGATGTATCTTACCTGGTTGACCCTCATTATCGAGTTTGCACTTTTTGCCTTCATCTGGCAGAAGAAGTCTCGATACTGGGTCTTGCTGATAGGAACAATTTTTCATTTCGGTTTAGATTGGTGTTTCAATCTTGGCGTGTTTGAATGGTTTTTCATCGCCAGCTTCATTTTGTTTATCGAGCCAAAAGATTTTAGCAACGAGAATATAGAAAAAATCAAAACCATTTTTTGCAGTAACAAAACAACTTCTAAAGTCGAAAATTGAAAAATCTGAATATAAACCAAGCGGCTTGCCATGCTGAACTTAAACGACCTCGACTTTTGTTGAGTAAGAGAATTTTGTCTTTGTTCTGTTTTCTTTTTTTCGTGTCAGCACAACTAATTGCATTTTCACACTTTGAAAATTTGAAACCATATTTGCGTCCTTATACAAGACCAATTGGAGTTGGGCTTGGAATCGAGCAAATGTGGCTTATGTTTTCACCTGATGTCAGACGCACCAATTATCATTCCAATGCAGTTTTCACTTTTCAAGACGGAACAACTCGACTGTACGAATTTCCTCGCATGGACAAACGCGACTATCTAACTCGTTTTTTTCAGTTTAAATTACAAAAGCTTTTCGATGATGTTATGGCAAATCCGGTGGGCAAACCATATCGTCCTTCAATAGCCGAATATCTGATTAATTGTTTTGAAACACCGCAAAACAAAGTTGTGCGTGTCAGTTTTATTTTCAATTACACCAATACGCCAAAAATAGATGGCGACAATGTTCCCAAAAGATCCGAACTGCCAGAGCATTACAATAAATCGAATTATTTCGAATACATTCGGTAGCACCACATTTAATACTGCCCTAAAAAAGGTCTCCCCGGTTTTCCTTTCGGAAACAAGCCGGGGAGCCATTGTTTTTTTTGTTTCGCTCAAGTTTTCGCTTGAACTCTATCCGTTGTCTTGGGTCTTGATTCTTAGCCCTCGGGTGAGGCAGGACCACCAGGACCAGCAGGACCACCAGGACCAGCAGGACCACCGGGACCGCCAGGACCACCAGGTCCACCAGGACCGAGAGGACCACTTGGACCGAGAGGACCGCTTGGTCCACCAGGACCGGCAGGACCACCAGGACCGCTTGGACCACCAGGACCGCTTGGACCACCAGGACCTCCAGGACCACTTGGACCACCAGGACCGCTTGGACCTCCAGGACCTCCAGGACCTTTTGGACCACTTGGACCACCAGGTCCACTTGGACCACCAGGACCAGCAGGACCAGCAGGACCTCCAGGACCAGCAGGACCACCAGGACCTTTTGGACCACCAGGACCGCTTGGACCACCAGGACCGGCAGGACCGCCTGGACCACCAGGACCCTTAGGACCACCAGGACCGCTTGGACCTCCAGGACCTCCAGGACCCTTAGGACCACTTGGACCGCCAGGACCACTTGGACCTCCAGGACCAGCAGGACCACCAGGACCACCAGGACCCTTAGGACCAGCAGGACCGGTTGGACCTCCAGGACCACCAGGACCCTTGGGACCAGCAGGACCGCCAGGACCACTTGGACCGCCAGGACCAGCAGGACCACCAGGACCACCAGGACCTTTGGGACCAGCAGGACCAGTTGGACCACCGGGACCACCAGGACCTTTGGGACCAGCAGGACCACCAGGACCACTTGGACCACCAGGACCGGCAGGACCGCCTGGACCACCAGGACCTTTAGGACCAGCAGGACCAGTTGGACCACCAGGACCACCAGGACCTTTTGGACCGGCAGGACCACCAGGACCAGCAGGACCTTTCGGACCACCAGGACCACCAGGACCAGCAGGACCTTTCGGACCACCAGGACCGGCAGGACCACCAGGACCGGCAGGACCACCAGGACCAGCAGGACCACCAGGACCGGCAGGACCACCAGGTCCAGCAGGACCTTTTGGACCACCAGGACCAGAAGGACCACCAGGTCCACCAGGTCCCTTAGGACCGGCAGGACCACCAGGACCAGCAGGACCACCAGGACCAGCAGGACCACCAGGACCAGCAGGACCACCAGGTCCACCAGGACCTTTTGGACCACCAGGACCAGCAGGACCACCGGGACCACCAGGACCTTTCGGACCGGCAGGACCTCCAGGACCAGCAGGACCGCCAGGACCAGCAGGACCACCAGGTCCACCAGGACCCTTAGGACCACCAGGACCAGCAGGACCACCAGGACCAGCAGGACCACCAGGACCAGCAGGACCACCAGGTCCACCAGGACCAGCAGGACCGCCAGGACCAGCAGGACCACCAGGTCCACCAGGACCCTTAGGACCACCAGGACCACCAGGTCCACCAGGTCCTAAGGGACCACCAGGACCGGAAGGACCACCAGGACCAGCAGGACCGCCAGGACCAGAAGGACCACCAGGTCCGGAAGGACCAGCAGGACCTAGAGGACCGGCAGGACCCAAAGGACCTGTTACGGTGTTAACGCTACCCAGAATAGGATCGCCCGTTGTGTTAGCAACAACGACTGGTCCCAGAGTGTTTGTAATCGGAAAGGTATACATACTCTGAAAATTCATCAAGTTGCCGTTATTTCCTTGGAAGTGAGCTCCAAAGAAGAAAATGGGCGCTGGGATACGTGAAGTCAGATTGGTGCGGACCATTACAAATGGACCAGGAGAGCCGGTATTAGCTAGCGGAACTCCTCCTGTACCAGAACCTGAACTTCCTGTTGTGGTTGTGCTCTGAACACCCGACGGCATGGGTAATGCTGGATTGTGTCGGATAAAGTCTTCGAAAACAAGCAATTCCGCGGTGAACGACGTGATGACCCAACCAGGCGCATTGGTCTGGTGGTGCAACAGTGAGGCGTTCATGGCATTTCTGGCATCGGTTGGTGTCGACATCATACCGGCGGCACGGGCGCAGTCGCGGCAAGCGCGGTCGCACATATCGGCGGAGAAGATGAGGATACAGATATTAAATGTCAGCGCGCAGATGACGATGAGAATCGATACTACGGCTGCCAATTCGATGGCCGTGATACCTCTGAGTCTTGACACAAGCCCTTTTTTGGCTCGTTGTCTTCTAGAGTTCGGAGATTGATTGTTCACAGGACCTTCGTAGCCTCCTTAAAAATAAATTGCCTACATTATCAAATGTAGGCAATTTACGTGAAATGAATGTGAATTTGCAGCTAAGCAAACCCGAACATATTTCGGTTATCTCTGAGATTGGGTCAAACGTCGGGCAATAGCCGAGAACGCTTGCTTAACCTCGTCGACCGATCCGCATTCAAAATATCGTCCACCGTTTTTGGCTCGTCCAGATAGACCGTTAGACCCGTTACCCAAGAAGGTATTTTGGTCAGCGGTTAAGCTGGGGTTACCAGTCATGTTTAGACCGATACTATAGATTGCGATACCGTCAGTTCTACACTGGTTGGCAACCGTTTGAGTTTGAGTAGCTTCGGTTGAAGCAACCCCACCCGACGGAATACCATCGGTGAAGAACACAATTGAACGTTTCGAACCTGCTCGAGATAGACCATCGTACAGAGCATTCTGGAAGTGACGGCGAGCCGTCTCCATAGCTTCGTAACACATAGTCCCTGATTGTGGTCTTCCGTTATATAAGCCATCTCCGCTGTTTGGATCTGACCACGGAATTGCAGTTGAAGCAGTTGAGCCTTTAGTCACTATATTGAGCGACTGGCTTTGAGATATACCAGTGTTCAACGGAGTTCGAGGTATCCTGAATCCAGGCAAGCCACTGGGCGACTGAGTATCGTTGTTCTCATGATTTCGCGTCATGGTTCCAGATCCACCACTATTACTAGAATGTCTACCGTCCCATATCAGCCTGCCTAAGGTAGCTGCTTGCTGGAAGTTAACGTCGTAGTAGTAGCTATTCTTACCGGAGTAAGCAGCAGTACCTTGTGCACCACCCCAGATACCAGTGTGTGGTGTAGCCACACTACCCAGGTTAGGGATAGTTCCTTGGAATGGGTCGGAGTCAGAGAACCCAACGAATCCAAAACGGCAATCGCAAAGAGCGCCTAATTTCTGGAAGAAACCTTGGTCGGCTCCATCAAGTGAAGTAGCGATTGGTTGGGAGTACCACATTGCCATACGCTGATATGCTTTTTGATAACCAGTTTGTGGTGCCATATCAGTGTACGAACTGCGATATGTGTTGGTGCCAGCAAAAGAACCGGCATTCAAAACGTAACCGCGATGCAACCCTGTCCCATTTCGGTTAGCGTTGCTATCGAGATTTCCTCTCGATGCTTCTACCAAAACAGCTAGAGTTGGGAAAGTGTATGTTCTGCTACGAATATCTGGATCATCTTCAGAGCCAGGAAAAGAGGCAGTACATCCGTTGAAAACATCATCACCAAACGCAGGTTGGGTGGGTGGATATTTTGCAACGTTTTTGATGTTCACCACAAGATCTGTGTAAATGTTTCTCCAGTTAGTCAAACCAGACTTACCACTTCTTCCACTGTAACTTGGATAGTGCATGGCAGAGGTCAAGCTGCCACCAGGAATAGAGGCTGTCTGCGGAGGATTAGATAGAGTGGATGGTGACGCACCGTTATACATGTGTTCACCGTATGCAGTGGTATCACCTACCACAGAAACATACGATCCTCCCCCTGCAATAAAGGCAGGGCAGTTTCCTGGAGGAGAACCATAGTCATTGTTGTTGAAGTGGTGGCGCAAAAATTGTTTGAAGACAATTATTTGATCACCAGTTTGAGTTGTTCCAAGCTCAGAGTTCGCCAGGTTTTGAGGAGGCAAAACATTGAGAGATGTGCCTTGCAAAAAGTTGGTCAAATCGAGTCCAACATAATTTTGCAGTGATTGGTTACCCGAAGGGTGAGGAGCTTCATCGTACTGAATACATCCTTTGTTCAATTGAGCTGCATTGGCTCCCGGATAGCCTGCTTCAATAAGTCCTGGAACCTTAAGGTTCAAGTTGACTTGTGCAGGTTGAGTGAGTGTGATCCCAATAATAGGGTTGATAGTGGCAGCGTCGACTGTCCAGTTGAGAGAATCAGCTCCAGTGAAGCCATTCACCGGCATAGCATTCCACCATCGTTTGACTAGAGTGACCTTGGTGAGGTCATCCATCGAACCTGAATAGTCGAATACGAGCACTGTGTCTACCTGTGGCAAACCACCGATAGAACTAGCGGTGATACCAACGTTGCCCACTCCAAAAAATGAAATGAACATAGGGTGATATCCATAACCAGCGAAGACCGCGATGGCTCGCCCGTTAGCGTTGTTTGGAGGGTTAAAATCTACTGTAGCGAAATTATTCTTGGGGTCTACCAGACCCAGAACAATGTTACAGTTTCCGTCTGTCGATGTCCCAAGAGCAGATAGTGTTGCAACTGGTGTGCAACGTCCTTGCACGAACCGTCCCAGCACGTTGCCCATTTGAAACATGTTGTACGCATAAGCAGCTGCGTTTTGTTGTGCGTTTCCTAGCTTAATGTAGCCAGGGTCGTCACTAACATCGTAGCTTGTAAGCATGGCGGTACCGGCCAATGCTGATGCGTCACAAGTAGCGGTCAGCTCACGTTGCGCCATTTGAACGCGGCTAGCGTCAAAGGCGAACAATCCGGCAATTAGCATGAAAAACATCAATGCTATTACCAGACCTGTTATGGCCGCTCCTTTCTGGTCCCTTATTTTCCTTGACTGCAACATCGTCAAATTTTCCTCCAGCCGTGGACTACCAGCATGCACATTATATAAGGATTCCTAGAAGCGTAACCCCGGAGGGTTTTCAAATTGAGCTTGCGATGTAACTAACATAGTCATTGGTTTGCTCAGTCCAGGTACGTCAAACCATGGCACTGGGATAAGTGGTGAGCAATCGCCGACAATCGTTACACGCACAAGCATCGAATATGTATCTGGATCTGGAGCAGGGTCGCCAGCATTTAGTGGCGAAGGTCCGACCTTTTTAAAAGTGGGAAGACCAGAAGCCGGATCAATTGGCTCCATGATAATTTCCACCCTTGGATTAGTGGGCGAAACTGTCCACTGCACCCCGGGAAACATATTTTTGATTTGGGTGGCTCGAGCACGAGCCGTATCATAAGCCCCAGGATATGGTGTTCCAGGAGGGCTTGCAGGAACGTAAATAAGACGGTTGAAGCACGGAGACTTCGCCGCCATTGACGCACCAGCATTACACGCGAACCAAAGAAAGAAAGCATTCAATCCGACGCAAGACAGATTTAAAATCGGAAAAAACAAAAACATGAACAATAAATATAAAGTTGCTACATATTCGGCAGCCATTGCACCTTTGGATCGGCGCCGGAATGTGCCTCTAAAACCGCTTTTAGCTCTCATACTTTTAATAACCCGCAAAATTAGCTAGCAGTGCCCTTATTACCCTACGCCTCAGTCAAAAAAATTAGTATGCAATTGTTTGCTTATAGTAAGTATTTTACCGGATATAACCCTTCTTCGAGCCAATAAAATCCGCCGGTTGAAAAAATGGTCCAACGGGGCTCGCCAAAAAGCATTAATCTTTTTATAATCTTAGCACGTCGTTTTTTAGGGTGTCAATTTCGCTGAACTTCGTTCTTTAAGAACTGTTCACGAATCCGGGCGCTTGACTTCTATAAGTGTCAACTTGAATTTAACCGCCAGGGTTATTAACAACAGGGCGCCCTTGTTGCGAGGAAATTCGCTTAAGCATTGAATCTGCAGATATCGTTCCAGGAGCCGGATTGGAGTTCGTGACAGTGGTAGGCGTGCCAGTTGCTACAGTGGCTCCCTGTACCGGTCCACCGATTTGTGGTGCTGCACTAGCCGCCAAAACTCCAGCGTAAAGTTTCTTGTAGTATTCGTAAATATCTGGACTGGAAGCTTCTTTCATACAATCTTTGGCAAGATTCATTGCTTCCTCATATTTCTTGCCTTGCAAACTCACTCGAATCAATCCGCTTTTGGCGTAGTCGGCTTTTGGAGCTAGAGATATTGCCGCTTTATAGCAACTTGCTGCCTGGTCCAGGGCATTAGCCTTCAAATAGGCTTCGCCATAAGTACACCATTCAAAATAAGTGGGCTTCACAAGCTTCGTAATGGCATTAAGCTGGTCGATTGCGCCTAACGAATTGCCCGATTTGACCAGTGCGTAGGCCAGATAGCGCCTTGCAGTAATACTGTCAGGTTCTTTTTTAACGGCAGCACTAAGGGTCGAAACTGCCCCATTAAAATCGCCCTTGGTCAGGTCTTTGTAGCCTTTTTCAAGAGAAGCGGCAAGCTCGGCATTAATTGTTTTAGCCGCAAAAGCCTGCTGGGGAGCAAATCCCAGCCCAAGTCCCAAAGCCAATAAGGCTACAGGCAAAGTTTTTATCACTTTGTGCATGTCGTGCGTGCGCATTATTTTGAAGCTCCTTGGTTTGCCGCCATCTTTATATAAGGTATTAATTGCTCTATTCTTTTATAAGTAATTATATGTGCTTCCAAGAAAGTATTTTAAACCCATGAAAAGCCACAAGAGCAGAAGAGAACTTCTGATAATTCGCTTGATTTGTTATTCATTCATTGCCTGGGTAGTCACGTATGTATATCTCAATTCGTGGACCGGTATTAACGTAAACAAATTAGAGCAGGATCGAATCGATCGTATCCAGAAAAAAGCGGCACTCAAAAAGTCCTTAGACGTTTTGATTGAAGCAGGATTCTCGGACAATGAAGTGCTTGGCAAACAAATCGAATTGCTCACTTATTTTCTGGGCGAAAAAGAAATCGACGAAAGCAAAAAAGTTTTAGACAGTATGGATAGAACTCTTGCCACATCCACGACCCTATCTTGTGGTGATAAAGTGCGCGCAAAATGTCTGCTCATGATGGGCAAACAATATATGAGTGATTTTCAAAGAGCCGCTCAGATTGCTCTTTCAAGCAAAGAAGAACTAAACCAGGCGCTCGCGAAAAAAGAAATAGATCAAGCTTTGTACGAAAAACTAAAAGGCATTATCCAAAATAATTTAGCGGTCACCCAATTTTTGCAATCGAGTACCGAAGAAGAGCTCGATGAAAGAAAAAAATTATTGACCAAAAGCATTACCAGTTTTGCTCAAGCAGAAAAAATGTTCAAAGCAAATGCTAGTAATACGGCCCAACAAAAGATTACAAGCGAAAACTTAGCTGCCGCCCGCCGCGAAGTCCTTTTTGACCAAGACTGAATATTTTGCTTTGAGCCAATTTAGAAATTGACTTAAATCGTTTGGATAAACAAACAAAATAAGTGTCGCCATCATCAACCATTCAAACTGAGGAATATTCATAGTCCAGTCGATGCTCAAGTGCAAACATACACCCAGAGCCAAAATATAATAGCGAAGCTCTTTTATCCATATAAGGGTGAATAAACTAAATTCTACAAATAGAGTTCCCCAGGTCCACATTGCACTTATCCAGTCGATGTTTGGATCTAATGGAAACGGAAAACGCATAAGATTTTCCAGTCTTGAAGCAAAATAAACCGCCGACCCATTTGCCCAAACCCAGCCTGGCGACTTGGTTACAAAAGCATGAAAATATACAATCACTACCTGGAGCTGCAGACAACGCACACCCCATCCTGCAATTTTTTCTTTTGCTTTGTAGTTAGATTTTTTTCGTGCCAGTCTGTCGTCTATCGACCACACCGCTCCTGAATCGCTGAATATGAGCCAGAAGCAAAGCACACGCATAAGCGAGTCGCCACTATTTAATAGATAGGGATTGTGATGATAAAAAGTTGTGAGCATCATAAAACATATGACACTGAAAAACCGACTACAAAATCCTAGAGTCAGACATATTGCCGAAAGAATAAAAATGCCATAAATACAAAGCATCCATTCATTGCTTTGCGGTGCCATATTGAGCAAATCTAAAACCACAGTGGGGTTTGCTTCTGCTATCGAACTTGCCGACACAATTGCTTTTGGGCCATACCAGGTAAATAAATCTGGTAGTAAAAACAAAGCAAACTGAAGTAAAAGCAATCCAAAAAAGATGCGAAATAGAGCAAGACATTTTGGCGATACGTCTGAAAACCAGAATTCATCCCATAATCTAAGAATGCGCGAAAGGCTCATCGCAAATCCTCCGCTTTCACTTCGTAAGATATGAGAGGCATGATTGAATATACAGATGGATTTTTTCGTTTAGCTTCCGGTGGCGGAACCACGGCAATATAACGATAAATACAGACAACCACTGGCGGATTGTCTTTCATCTCATTGTTTTTGCGCGCCACATATTTGGCTATGTCTTTATACAAAAAAGGATATCGATCTGAGCCTAAATTGTCATCGAGAAATTTGCGCCACCGCTCTTGCGTGAGCTTGTTTGCAAGGTTTATGCGCTCTAAGCGCTGGAAGTTATAAATTTTGCAAACGCCATCTTTATAGGTAATAGTGGCAACAAAGTGGACATTGGCTTGAATAGGGCTTGGAGCAAAAACACTAAAATCCTGTTCCAATCCAAAGAACAAGACATAATTCCAAAACGGCTTGAGCATACCCGCTGCAAGCAAATTAGTACGTTCAAGACAAAGATAAATGAGGGTAAAATTGAAAATAACAAAAAGACTGATGATTATTTTTCTCAGCTTCTTCCAAAGTTCTCTATCAATTAAGAGATCGGACCATTCCAAATATTAGAGGCCTTTTGCTTTTTTCTCTTTGCGAACTTGTTCGGCTTTGTCTTTCTTACCTTCTGCATCATAGCAAAAAGCCAATCTGTCATACAAAAGCTTTGTCCATGCATCAGACACTTCAGCTTTGGTTGCGTTGCCAGTCATTTGAATTGCTTTCAGATACTGACGCTCGGCTGCTGCATAATTTCTTTTACGATCATATGCTTGAGCCAAATAAGAATGGATGTTAACGAACCAGGCTGGCAATGGGCGCTTTTCCAGTGGTTGAGCATAAAAAAGTTTGGATGCCACTTCACCATACTTGATTGATTCGTCGTCTCTGCCTGAATCAAAAAGAACATTGTTAAGGCGAACCATATATTTGCCAAGCTCAGTGGTACCACGCGCAGAAGCCTTTGCGTCGTCCAGTTTGCTCAAAAGCAGTTTGGCTGCAGAGTCAGGCAATTTTTTAGTACGCAATTCTTTTGCTTTGGCAAATTCAGCTTCAGGGAAAACAGCCTTAACATCAGGCTTTCCTTCAAGAAAATCTTTCTCAAACGCTGTATCTTTAGGCGTAGTCTCAGTTTCGCTTTCCTCTTTTGGACCGCCGCAACCCGACAATTGCACTAGGATAGAGGCAGATGCCACAGCAAGCGAGCCCGAAAGACAAATGTTCAACAATGATTGGGAAACGCTCTTGCGATTAATGGTCATGAAAGACTAGTCCCTTATAGGTATATGCTCGCAAATAGTAGCGCATTTTAAAATTGGTTTCCCCTCTTGTCTTCTACTTGAGCATTGACTGTTAATGACTTGGAGATTTTCAAAAGCGCAGCTTTCATGAGGTTATTCTCGCGCATGGTTGGGTTCATCCTTTGATAGACCTGACGCAATTCAAGAGAAATTTTCTCTTTGTTATAAGCCCTTGAAAAATTAGCAAGACCAAGCACCTCGTCCATCAAAACAAAAAACTCATCCACTTCACCAAGAAGTGGCAAAGCGGTGGTTTTAGATACTTCCTGACTTTGCTTGTGCTCTTTGCCCATAAGCAAACTTATTTCATAAGCGAGAATTCCAGCTGCACTAGCCAGATTTAGAGCTGGATATATCTCGCTTGATTCAATGCGCACTTTCATCGAACAAAGGGCAAGTTCGTTATCAAGCAGTCCATTGCGCTCATTGCCTAGAACCACAGCTAGCTTATTATTTTCTAAGCATAATTCAAGCTTAGGAAGGGCATCTTGCAAATCGTCAAGATCCCGGCTGCGATAGCGTCCAGACGATGTAGCAAGTACTATATTTGCGTCTTCCACAGCTTCTTCCAGACTTGCAAATAATTTGGCGTTTTTAAGCACGTCCGCCGCATCGCAAGCCATCATGTGTGCTTCAGAGCCAAGATGATTCTGGTTTGGATTAACCAGACGAAGATCTGTGAAGGCGAAATTTTTCATCACCCGAGCGACCGAACCCATGTTCCCTTCGAACTCGGGGCGCACTAAAACGAATGAAGGTTGTAATACCATATTTGGTGCCAAAGACTCCCGTGGTAGTCAAATACTAATTCGAGCAAATTTGTCTTGAGAATCACTATAGTATAATTCCTGGTTGCAAAGGGTTATTATCAAAATGATGCAAAACTCGAAGCCAAGACTACTTTCGGCACTCATAGTTTTCTTCACTCTGGCACTTCAACAAGTCCAGATTCCTTTTGCGTGTCAAGCTCAAAACGCCGAATCTGAAGCTCAAAGCGCCGCCCCCAAAGCGCGCGGCAACGCACCCTGCCTTTCCTGGCAGGATGAGAGCGCACCGCCCAAAGCTGTCGTTTTATGCGTGCATGGCCTTGGGCTGCACAATGGCACTTACGAATCTTTTGGTCAGGCTTTGAGTAAACACGGTTTTGCCGTATATGCCATAGATGTACGCGGTTTTGGTTCCTGGATGGAAGCAAAAGGTCGCGGGCGTGTCGATTTCGATGCATGTATGGAAGACATAAAGAAAACGCTCAAAGTCGTTCGTCGTGCAAACAAAGGCTTACCAGTCTTTATTTTGGGCGAATCGATGGGTGGAGCAATTGCTCTCCGTGCAACCGCTCTTTATCCTGAACTTATAGATGGACTAATTAGCTCGGTTCCTGCAGCAGACAGATTCAAACAGACCAAAGCCACTCTGCTTGTAGCCATGCATTTGCTCAAAGACCCAGACAAGCCTTTTAATATGGGCGAAGAAGTGGTCAATCAAGCCACTGAAAACAAAGAGCTTCGCAAATCTTGGATTAACGACCCGTTGTCCAAAATGAATTTGACTGCCAAAGAGCTTTATCAATTCGACAGCTTCATGAAAGGCAACAAAAAAATTGCTCCAAGCATCAAAGATAAACCGGTACTAATTGTCCAGGGCAGCAATGACAAACTGGTTCGCCCTGCTGGCACTATTGACCTATATAACAGATTAGCCACCAAAGACAAAAAAATTGTTTTAATTCCTGATGCCGAACACCTAATTTTTGAAGAAGCTCAGTTTAAACAAAGAGATATCGACACAGTCGTATCTTGGATTCAATCTCACATGCAAGGCTTACAGCATATAAGTCAGCAAACAAAAAAAGAGGAAGGTCTTTAACTAGATGAGCAAAATAAAAGTGGGCTCTAAAATAGCTGTCGTTTTGGGTGTAAGTGCATTAGCTTGTGCTGCCACTTTAAAATTTGAAAGTCAGGCCAAAACACAAGCCCAGCTGCCATCGACACAAACTCCTGTATCCAGTGCCAATATCGCTCAAGGCAAAGCATTGATGCAAGCTCAAAAATATGGCGATGCACTCAAATATTTTTCAAAGCAAATTGAAGCCAAACCAAATGATTCTGAATGCCACTACTTAATGGGCAAAAGCTTCATCAAGACTAAAGATTTAGCCCACGCCAGAAAACATTTTCGCATGGCTATTCGCTATGGCAAAGGCTCACAGTTCGCTAAAAAAGCAAACGACGAATTGCTTGCCATGGGTGGAGATCATGTAAAGCCGCGCATGGGATTTGATACCAGAATGCTTGCCTCCTTATTTGGATTTGCACGTGAGCGCGGAGCAGGTGAGGCTGCTAAACCAACTGTGATTAACTTTTACGCGGCATGGGCTGCTCCATGCAAAAAACTGGACGACGTCATGGTCAAATACAAACAAGAACATGGCAAAGCTCTCAATTTCATGAAAGTAGATGTAGACGATCCTAAAAACGATCAGATCGTAGATCAATACGAAGTGAGTCCAGTTCCCACAGTCGTTTTCTTGAATGACGAAGGTGAAGTGGTCTCTTATAGTGTGGGATTTTCAGGCGAAACAAGCGTTCAAAACGGCATCAAGAAAATTTTGAAGGATGCTAAATAAAACAAAATCGGCTTTCTGCCTGGCTTTCGTTTTAGCATTTGTACTTGCGTGCATTTCGTTTAATGCTTGCTACGCTTTCTTTTCAAAAAAGCACTTGCATGAAAAGCAAGGCGAAAATTATTTTCTTGCCTGCGGAACCAATATATTTAAACAAAAGAATCTCAACGCCGATCATTACCCATCGCGCTCGGCAAGCCATCTTGCATCTGCATGGCGCGATGTTGTTAGTTCGCAAAAAATTTGCACACTAGACGATGAGCTTGCAACCAAAAACGAAATTATGTCCAAACTTGGATCTGGTTGGCTTGGCCAAAATGTCCAGGCCCAAGATCAGGTTTTTATTTTCCTGTCTCTACCTTGTTTTCCAAGCGACCACAAAAAAGAGGTTTATTTACTTCCTTACGACACTGAGCCCGAGAATCTCGATAAGTCAGCCATTAAACTCGAACAAATTCTAGATAGCGTCAAAAAACTGAAAGCAAAAAATACAGTTATTTTTATAGAAGGACCATTTGCTGGAGCAGTCGAGGCCATCGGTGCAGACGATTGCTGGTTTGGCATTTACAACTTAATTGTGGACAAAAAAACAGAGTCGACCATTGAGAAAAGCAAAAATATAGTGCTTGTTTTATCAAGTAAAGACAACCAACCCACAACCTCTGGCGCCTTCTTTCAGATAATGTCAAAGGAATTGGCTAATCTGCCTGAAGCCACCTCGTTGTATAACGTATTTGAGCGGGTCAAAATAAAATTGATGGATCAAACCAAAGCTAATTGCAAAGTATGCAAAGGTCAGGTGCCAGTTTTGTATGGCAAAGCCCTTGCCAAACAGCTAAGTTTAGGACCGAGTTGCCTAATTCCTTCAAGTTGTGAATAATTGGCAGGTTGTGAATAAAAGGCAAGCATGTCAATATCGGTCTTAATCGTCGACGATCAAGAAATAGTCCGGGTCGGACTCAAAGTTGTACTTGAAAAACAAGTGCCCGGTCTATCAAACATCGAAGTCATAGGTGTTGCCACTGATGGTCTAGATGCCCTTGAAAAGCTTGAAACACTCAATCCCGATGTTGTCGTCATGGACATTGGACTTCCTTTTATGGACGGAGTGGAAACTACTCGCAAAGTCAAAACTAAAAACGAAAATATAAAAGTAGTTATGCTCACCTCTCATAGAGACGAACGCCATATTTTTGCTGCACTTGCTGCGGGTGCTGATGGATATTGTTTAAAAGAAACATCGGGCGAGCAATTATGTTTTGCCGTTCGCTCTGTATATGATGGGGCGGCCTGGCTAGATCCGCTTATAGCGCGCAAATTGCTTAGTGCTTCATTGAGCAATTTAAAAGCGCTTGATGCTTCAGCCATTAAAAGTCAGGATGCAAAAGAAGGCAAAAAAGATATTGAATCACTTTCCAGCCGTGAGCTTGACGTGTTGCGTCTGGTCACAGATGGTCTGACCAATCAAGAAATTGCAGAAAAACTGGTGTTGAGCGTAGAAACAGTTAAAACTCACATGCGCCACATTATGGAAAAATTGCGCGTATCAGATCGCACTCAAGCAGCAGTTAAAGCGATGCGCGAAGGACTATTTGATGCGTAAAGAAAAAGACTCCATGGGCGAAATGGAGGTCCCAGACGACGCTTACTATGGTGCCAGCACCAGGCGAGCAGTTTTGAATTTTCCCATTAGTGACTTGCGTTTTCCTCGCTCGTTCATACGCTCTCTTTGTCTCATTAAGCACTACGCTGCAGTGGTCAATGAGAAAGACGGTCTTTTAGATTGGACAAAATCCAAAGCCATTCAAGAAGCATCTCTTGAAGCCGCAAATGGAAAATTCGATAAGCAGTTTGTAGTCGACATCTTTCAAACCGGCTCAGGCACTTCAACTAACATGAATGCCAATGAAGTGATTGCCAGTCGTGCTATTGAAATTTTGACAGGACATGCAGGTGGCGAGGCTAACCGCTCGCTCATTCATCCAAACGACCATGTCAATTTGGGCATGTCATCAAACGACGCAATTCCCACCGCCATTCATTTAGCGGCACTTTGTGACATCAAAGAAAAGCTTGAGCCAGCACTCAAAAATCTTGAAACAGCTCTTGATTTAAAATCAAAAGAATTCATGGGCGTCATTAAAACTGGTCGCACACACTTACAAGATGCCACTCCCATTTTACTGGGACAAGAATTTATTGGATACAAAGGTCAAGTTGAGCGCGCCATTGAGCGCTTGCAATACGCCAAGTTGCGTCTTAATCACCTGGCGCTTGGCGGTACTGCAGTTGGTACCGGCATAAATACCAAGCCTCATTTTGCCAAAAGTGTAATCGAGCTTTTGAGCAAAGAACTAAATTTAGATCTAAAAGAGACTTCTAATCATTTTCAAGCTCAAAGCACTATAGACGAAATCGCTGACGCCTCAGGCGTTTTAAAAACTATCGCCTTGAGCCTTTTAAAAATGGCAAACGATATTCGCTTTATGGGATGTGGACCACGTGCCGGTTTTGGCGAAATCGAACTGCCCGAAGTGCAACCAGGCTCTTCTATTATGCCTGGCAAGGTAAATCCGGTCATTGCTGAGTCTCTGGCGATGGTCTGTGCTCAAGTGGTAGGCAACGATGCCACAATAAATATAGCCTCGCAGTCGGGCAATTTTGAGCTAAACGTGATGCAGCCGGTTGCCGCGTACAACTTGCTTCAATCTATTAATCTATTGGCCAATGGCAGTCTCAATTTTTCAGAAAAATGCATTAAGGGACTAAAATCGACATCTAAAGGACCAGAAATGGTAGAGCGAGGTCTTTCGCTCTGCACAGCACTTGTGCCAGCAATTGGCTATGACGCATCAGCCAAAATTGCGCACCGAGCTTACGAAACTGGCAAATCAATCAAAGAGATTGCACGCGAAGACACAAGTCTTTCAGAGGCTGAATTAAATTCGCTTCTGGACCCATATAAAATGATTACCCAATCGACAGACTAAATCTCTATCACTCTTTTGGTGGGACATTTTAATCCACCTTGCGTGTAATAGCTATATTGTCCCAGATTAGATATGACTGTAATAGCAAGACCCAGATTACATTCAAATTCAAGCGGTGACTCTTATTATGATCAACTGTCTTACTACAGAAGCTACTTCTGCAAATGTAATCAGGCTCCTATTGGCCGAAGATCATGAGGTGGTCAGATTGGGGTTGAAGCTCTCATTGCAAAGCTACGAAGATCTGCAAGTGGTAGGAGAAGCGGCAAGTGGTACAGACGCTCTAGACAAAGCAGCCCAACTAAAACCAGATGTAATCATAATGGACGTGGGTCTGCCCGGCATTGACGGCATAAGTGCCACTAATCAAATCAAGAAACTATCCGACTCCAAAATTTTAATATTGAGTAGCCACACAGACGAAAACACTATTATGGCTGCATTTAAAGCCGGTGCAGACGGATACTGCATCAAAGACTCTGCGATAGAAAGTGTGCACGCCGCCATAAAAAAGGTGGCACGCGGCGGAACATGGTTAGCAGACGAACTTGCGCTTAAGGCTTTTAAACTAGTGAACACAAAACAATTCGCCGAAACGAAGAGATATTCGATATTGCCTGAAAACGAACTTGAAATTTTGAACTTGATTATGGAAGGAGCTTCGGTGCACGAAATAGCAGCTAACTACAATATGAGCGAAATGGATGTTTACTCATACATGACTCAAGTTTTACACAGAGTCGCTCAAGGAGAAGCAAATTCAAATTCAGGTCCACACGCAAGGAGACTCTCAGGCGAGCATGAATTAGCTCGCATATGTACAACGTGCAGCACTCCACAGACTTCTTCTAAAGACAGATGCACAGAATGTGGTGGCACCACCAAACCAAATGAATTGATTGGCTCCATTTTTGCAGACCGATATGAAATATTATCCTTGCTTGGAGCAGGCGCTGGTGGATCAGTCTACAAAGCACGACACCGATTCATGAAAAATTTGGTGGCAATAAAAATATTGCACAAAAGTCATATGCAAGAAATTCAGTTAATGCAACGTTTTTCGCTTGAAGCACAAGCATTGAGTAAACTAAAACATCCAAACATAACAACCATTAGCGATTTTGGTATCACCTCAAATGGCGCGGCTTTTATGATTATGGATTATCTAGAAGCGATTTCACTAAGCAAAATTATTGACGAATTTGGCTTCTTGAGCATCGAACAAGCGTTGCCTGTATTTCGACAGATTTGTGAAGGTCTGCAATTTGCCCACGACCAAGGCGTCATCCACCGCGATTTAAAACCCAATAACATTTTAGTATCTAATTTCGGCAAGCCAGATATGATTGTAAAAATTGCTGACTTTGGCACACCCGCATTATTCACGAGAGTGATACTAAAGTAAGTTGAAATGCCCTGTCATTTGGCTGATTATCTGTGTTTACCACAACCCAGACGCAGCAAAAAGCAAGGCAATTCAGATGACAGAGTGTACAAAACCAGACGCCAACCTTCAACTTAAGTTTGACTTCGAAATCGGTAAACCGGTAATAGGGGCGTTTGATGGCGGATTAATTAGTACTGATGGAGGTCTTGGTCTGCTACGGTTTGCAGACGATGCGTTAAAATTGACTGAGTTTGCAAGTATATGTATCAAAGAAAAGCGCCGTCCAGACGTCCTCAAGCACTCGTTGCAAGATTTACTGAGGCAAAGAATTTATGCCATAGCCGCTGGATACGAAGACGCAAATGACGCTAGCAGTCTACGTTATGACCCAATGCACAAGCTGGTGCTAGGGCGCGCAACAAGCGATCGAAATCTAGCATCTCAGCCCACAATCAGTCGTCTAGAGAATTCTGTCACTTCTGAAGAGCTGAGTTTTTTACAAGATTTACTTGTGCACACATATATCAAGAAACACAAAAAGCCGCCAAAGAAGCTGGTTTTAGACTTAGATACGACGTGCGATCCGGTGCATGGTTATCAGCAGCTTTCTTTCTACAATGCTTTCTATTCTACGTTTTGCTATATTCCGATGTTTGTTTTGACCAGCACGGTTATCCTTTAGCGTCCCTGCTGAGACCTGGAAATGCTGATGTTGGCGGTGATGCGGCAAGAGTACTTCGAAATTTATTCAAGATATTACGTTCAACGTGGAAAAACGTTCCAATTGAATTCCGTGCTGACGCTGCATTTTGCCGTCGGGAAGTTTATCAAGTTTGCGAAGAATTCAAAGTCGTTTATTTTATCGGGCTCAAATCAAATCACAATCTTCGCTGTCTAGCAAAGGATTTGAGTGATTCAACCAAGCATGAGTTTGAATCAATTTACGGAGTTTTGCCACAGCAAGACAAAACCGCTTGGCGCAGAAAGCAGGAGAAGATGCGGTTCTCCAGCAAAGCAGAAGGTCGCGTTCAAGAAATTAAAGAGTCTGAGGCCTACATCCGAAAAGTAGGAGAACTGGCTTGGAGAGGCAGAGGATACACTCACGACATGCGCGTAATTTGCCGAGCTGATTACTCCGAAGACGGGCTGGATCTT
This sequence comes from Candidatus Melainabacteria bacterium, assembly GCA_016699165.1. Classification (GTDB taxonomy): domain Bacteria; phylum Cyanobacteriota; class Vampirovibrionia; order Obscuribacterales; family Obscuribacteraceae; genus Aved-18. The sequence continues at coordinate 1,140,420 of CP064963.1, forward strand.
CGTTTTGTGGTGACCAACCACTCGGGTGGTAATCCTAGGTGGTTGTATGAAACCAAGTATTGTCGCCGAGGACAGTGTGAAAACTGGATTAAAGAATTGAAAATGGTAGAGGTAGATCGGCTTAGCTGCCAGGAGTTCAATGCCAATCAATTTCGTCTCTTAGAATATACTTTTGCCTATATTCTTCTAAGAGAGCTTAGGGAGCGACTTTCAAAAAAAGAATCTAGAATTTCAATTCAAACCTTCGTGTTGCAATTCATCAAAATCGGAGTGTTAGTGCGGGAATCGGTCCGCAGAATTTCACTTCATTGGACTAGCGCTTACCCGCGGCAACAATCGTTCGCCGCACTGAACCTCAACTTTATTTGAACTACTAAAAATCTATCAGCAAAACTGCACAGCCCATCTCAAAGGCTGGTTTTAATACGTCTGATATCTGAAGAAAAACGGCTTGTACACGAAATCTCAGAACAAAACTTAGAAGAGCTTACAAAATATCGCCTCGAAAACTAAACACCTGACTAATTGTTCAAAAAAATCAGCTTGTCATACTATATACATGAATAGACCGGGCACAGCAAAATTGTGCAAACCACTTGTTGATAATAATATAGTCGTAACCGAAATGGGCCAAGTCTTCGGAAGCCCGCTCTACATGAGCCCCGAGCAGTGTCGAGGTAACGAGCTCGATTTCAGATCCGATATTTATTCGATGGGATGTCTCATGTATGAATGTCTGGTTGGACTTCCTCCCATTGTAGGAAAATCAGTCGTGGATGTGATGTACAAACACATGCACGAAGAATGTCCTCATATCGCTGACACTGAACCAGGATCGCATATGAGCACATTCTTCCAAGGTCTTGTGATGAAAGCTTTGAACAAGGACAAAAATCAGCGCTATAAATCAATGGGTGAACTAAAAACATTTCTTGATGGCGTGGTACTAAATTAAGTATCATCAGAAATTCGAGGCAACTTAACGACTAACTTGGTCACGTCGCCATCGCTTATGCATTCAATTGAGCCGCTATGCCCTTCTACCAATTTTTTACAAAGATACAATCCAAGCCCAGAGCTATGCAAATGTTCCTGCCCTAAGAGGCTTCGTTTGAATCGTTTAAACAAAATTGCTTTGTCTTCTTCTTTGATAGGAGCACCAGTACTTTCCACTGCAATCTGAAAATTATTGGCGTCAGATTCAAAATAGATATTTACCTGCGAACCTTTTTTACCGAATTTCCAGACATTGTGCAAAAGATTGGAAAAGATACGAAAAAAGGCAGTGACATCTAGTTTGATCACTAAGGAATTTGGAAAATCATGTTTGACAATGGTCATTCCAGTGCTTTCAAAGAAATGCTTAAAGAGATCCAAAACTTCATCAATGAGCCGCACTAGGTTAGCGTTTTCAAAAACAAATTCTCGCTCACCAGCTTCCAGACTATAGACATCTGTCAAATTGGATAGAATCAATAACAATGATTGATTGCTGCGACTTAGCGACAAAAGGGAGTCGTAATAAAACGAAGGTAAAACATCCCTTGTACCAGACAGCACTCCAGTCAACACTTGCTGCCCACCCACTAACGGATTTTTCACATCATGTGATAGAGCGGCAACGAACTCATCGCGTTGCAATTTGGCTTTCAGTCTATCTGAGACATCGACTATCAAGAGCATATAAGCATCGCCATCTCCCTCTAGATTCAGATATGGCCAGAAAAACACATCAACCCAGATATTTTCCTCAGTCTTTTGCAAAATTCGACTCAAACGAATTTCCTTTAATTGCATTTGAGATTTTCTACTCATAGCTTCTTGCAATGGCTCAAAATCAAGACCTGGCAAAACGTCACTCACATGCATACCAACAAGATCTCGCATTTGACTTCCAATACAAACGCGATTAATAAAGGAATCATTTGCAAACAGGATTTTCAATTCTTGGTCCATTCGAACTACCAGCAATTGAGACTGCCTGAGGGCATCACTCAAGACTTTGTGCTCAATCTCAAGTGTTTGCAAAATCAAATTGTTTAATTTCTTTCGCTCAATTGCATGAATAAAAACACGAGCGAGTAAATTTCCATAACTGAAAATGCCTTTGGTTATGAAGTCTTGCGCACCAAGTGCAATAGCTTCTAATGCTAACTCTGGCTCATTCTGCCCCGTCATAACGACCAAAGGAATGTTTCGAGCGTGCTCCTTTAACCTCATGAGACCAGTCAAGCCCTCTGCATCGGGCAAATTGAGATCAAGGCTGATCACATCGAAGGTTTCGCTATCGAGTTTGCGCAAAGCCGCTTCAATAGTTTGACAAACTACAAATTCAAATTCTTCAGGCGACTCCGACTCAATGGCCGCCTGAGCTTTCATTGCATCGACTTTGCTATCTTCAATTAGAAGAAGTCGTTTCACTCTATAATTTGTCCCAACGACACAAAGAGATCTAAAAGAATCTGAACACCAGACCAGATTTAATACGCCTTTCTCTTTTATAACATACTCGTTTAGATCTGCCAAACATTATCAAAAAATCTGCTCTGGTATCAAATGCAATACCAAAAAGAGTTTTCATATAAATTTTGCTTATTCAACTAAGTTATTACGAATAGCCTTGATGGCAGCTTGCGTTCGGTCACTGACAGACATCTTTTCCATAATGTGCCTAATGTGCGTCTTGACTGTATCTATACTAATTACAAGTTTGTCGGCAATCGCTTGATTAGACAAGCCATCAACAATAAGTGCAAGCACTTCGAGCTCCCTTGTCGAAAGAAATTCAGCACTTTGAAGTCGTAAATTTCCTTTAACTGGAGCCGGCACTATCTCTTTTGGTTTAGGCAATGCCAGATTATCTAATGGTGGCTGAAATATAGAAGTAGCAGGAGTTTCGGACATTCGGTTTGCATTTTTAGGAAAGCTTCGAATAATAACCGAAGCGACTTCAGAATCCAACCACAAGTCGCCTTTAAGAACGCATTGCATGCCATTATAAAGACGCTGAGGCTTAACGTCCTTCAAACAATAACCGCTTGCACCAGATGATAGAGAGGCCAAAATAGTGCCTTCATCTCCCTTGGATGTGAGCATGATTACTTTTATGTTTCTGTGCTTAGTTAAAAGTCTATGAGTGGCTTCAACTCCGTCCATCACAGGCATCGCCACATCCATCAATACCATATCGGCACTCGTAACCTCAGCCAAATCAAGCACTTCTTTTCCGCTTGAGGCCTCTCCTACCACGCTTAAATTAGACCACTGAGCCAGCAGAAGCTTTAAGCCAGTTCTGACTATTTCGTGATCATCGACAATAAAGATCTTTATTTCACTCTGTTCGGCATCATTACTCATATACGAATTAATCAACCTACACTCAAAATTTAAACCCCTATATCTATTCTTAGCACATCAAAACAAATGATCTGTGGGTCTGAGGTCTGACACGCAAAACCAAAAATTAAATTCTTAGCTATGTATTCATCTAAGAGCTTTCTCTGTTTGAATCGGTACATTTTCTGGAAAACCAAAATTAGGACCACCCAGGAGAATTTAACTAAATGTCAGGCATCTTTCGTTTATCGGTTCTTGTTATTCTTTGTTTAGCACTAAATTCCTCGTTCATTTCCGTTGTCGCCAAACAAAATACCAAATCGCCTATCAAATCTTCTATAAATCCGCCCCCGCTCAAAGCACAAAAAAGACGCTCTTCAACGCCTGCAAGCTTCAGCAGCTCCATGGCAGGAGCGTACCTAGATCGACTAAGAGAAAAAATGGATAAACATTGGTATTTGGCAGACGGCACAAACCATGTAGTAATAAAAGCCACAGTAGCGGCAAATGGCAGCGTCGACAATGTCGAATTATCATCCTCGCCCAAAAACGAAGCGGCTGAGCAAGCTGCAAACGAAGCATTTTTAAAAGCCCAACCACTTGAATCTTTGCCCTCAGGCTCTGGAGATAAGTGCCTGGTCATTCTAGACATGGACTCATACGCTGACCCTCATGGCGACAGCAGAAGGACAGTCAAAAGTCGTATGGAAGTAATTAAACCAACAAACGAGAGTGCTCCAGCTAAAGAATGAATTTTTTCAGCAAGGGAAAAAAATTAAAATCACACTCCAAACGGGCTTCGCGCTTTGCCGGGACCTGGTATAAAAATGACCCAGCAGCACTTCGCCTGGAGATTGAAGCTAATCTTGAACAAGCACAAATTGATAGAGCCGAACACTTAAAAGACACCGATAATAAGCATTTACAAGCCATCATCTCACCGCATGCAGGTTTCATGTATTCGGGCAAAACGGCCGCATTTTCTTTTAGTAAGGTAGCGGCGAGTAAAAACGAGATTAAGCGCCTTTTTCTTCTGGGTCCAAGTCATTACGTCAATCTAAGTGGAATTGCGCTTTGTTCGCTTGATGCTTATCAAACACCGCTTGGCGAAATTCCCCTAGAAAGAAAAACAATCGAATATCTTTCTGGATCTAATCACTTTCAAATTGATGACAACATTCATGAGCGTGAGCATTCACTTGAATTGCAAACGCCATATATTCGACATGTCCTTGGTGAAATTCCGATGATACCACTGGTGGTGGGTAGCTTCAGTGACGAATCTCATATTCGCTCGTGCTCTAAACAAATTTCTGATATTTTGCAACCTGGAGATTTTTTTGTAGTAAGCTCCGACTTCACCCATTTTGGTCCACGCTACGACTATGTTCCGTTTTACAACGACATTAAAGCAAATATCGAAAAGCTTGACATGAAGGCGTTTTCGTTAATCGAAAATCTTGACCTGAAAGAATTTATTCAATTCCAAATAGCAACCGATTGCACTATATGCGGTTTCAATCCAATCTGTTTATTGCTTGCCACTCTTCCCAAACATAGTAAGGGCGAATTATTGCATTATGAAACATCGCGCGATTCGGCTAAATTAGAAGACGAATTAAATTCGGTCTCTTATCTTGCTATAGCATTTAATGGCAACACGTATTCTAGCTCCTTGGATGAATCAGACAAAAAAACACTTCTTCGACTGGCTCGTTTCACAGCAGAATTTTTCTGTGAAACACAAAGAAAACCAAGTCTAGATCAACTGCCCGAAGATATTATTCTTAGCGACAATGTCAAAAAAGATATGGGTGTTTTTGTTACTCTGTTTTTGAAAAATGCCGCACCCCAGGAAGAAAATTTGCGTGGGTGTATTGGTTACATCATGCCGATGATGCCGCTTTATCAGGCAGTAATAGACAACGCCGTTGGAGCTTGCTCTAAAGATCATCGTTTTCTGCCGGTGCATAAAAACGAGCTGGTAAATATTAGAATAGAAATTTCAGTACTGACAAAGCCAGTTTCAGTCAGTTCTTATAGAGAAATAGAAATAGGCAAACACGGAATTCTATTGCATTGCCAGGGCAGACAATCTGTTTTTCTACCTCATGTTGCCACCGAATACGGTTGGACTCTTGAAGAGACTCTCAATCAGCTGGCCCTTAAGGCTGGGCTCAAAGCTGATGCCTGGCGCAAGAGCGCGCGCTTTGAAATATTTGAATCAGTTATGTTCGAAGAAGAACACTAACTTCTAAAATACAAATGTCTTTACTACGTAAAGCAAAATGCTTTGTATAGCGGCGAAGCCCATGAAAACTGGAATTGTATTATTCTTAGAAAATCTATTTAGCTCTGCAAGTACACTTGGAGCTGCATTTAGATTGCTTGGATCGAGCAATCTATTAGTGAGAACCACTCTTGGATTAGAGCGCCACAGTCCATATGAAGTCAATTTTTCGTGACTTCCAAGTTCTTGTTCTGGCTCGCCATGCGCAACTTCTACTACAGCAAACTTAACGCTATTCAAAGATAGTTGTTCGCACTGCTCGCTTACTGCTTTAGCTAGTTGCGGACTTTTCTCAGCCACTTCTTCAAGGGCGAGAAAACGGGCTTTGAAATATACGCGCTCAGTCCAGTCCATAATTAAGGGCAATAACAAAAAGCACAACACGTTGAAGCAAAGAATGACCGCGTATGCACCTTTCATTCCTACATCGTTTGTCTTCAAACCGATTGTCATTGGCAGAAGCATCACAACTCCCAGAAGGAAAGTGGCTATGTAATAGTTTCTGAGCACTTTCGATGCGATCATAAAATGACAACGCTCCGGCGAAGCAAAAAAGGTTTATGTAAATACCTTTTTCCCTGGTCGATACTTCTCTAACTGTCGGTCTAATAGACCGTAGTTGTCAATAGATTAATCGTGAATATGGTTCTATTTTTCTAAGTAAGAACAGCTATTTAATCAATGCTGATAACATTACGGCTATGAAAAACTGGCATAAACGGCTCAGCATCAACATTTGCATCAATTCATCTTTGATTGCACTCGTTCTATTTTTGGCTTCGGGCTTGAATCACAAAGCCTACAGCGCTCTAGGTGGTGACTTGCCGCCTGAAAGTGTCAAAGTGATTCCCATGACCTCTGAGGCTTCGGTCAGCACTTATATCCAGGGCGAAAAAGGCAAAATAGCAGTCAATATCATGTATCCAACCATGACTCGCTATGATCGCGGCGCGCCAGTAGCGGTGATTGTGCCTGGCAACAAACGCGCATCTGGGCTTTCAATCTCTTCGCACACCACCCAGGTAGGCTTTTGCGAAGTGCGCTTCGCTTTTCCAGGCGGCGGGCTAAAAGAATTTCACACAGACGGCTCATGGGATGAGCGTGGTGTTGACTCACAAAAGGTTTTAAAAGAAGTCCTTCTTTTTTCATGCTCAAAAAAACCAGACATTAATGGCAAAATGCTTGCCGATCTAGTCCCAAAGAAAGTCGACACCAAAAATGTAGGCATTCTTTCCTGGTACGAAGGCGGAAATATTACCCTTGTCACTTTGTCCAAATTCGCCAAAGATCTTGAGCCAATTCAATCAAACTTGAAATGGCTTGCCTTCAGCGAACCGCAAGTAGGGGCACTTTTCTTTCCCTCAATCATGGGCACTAAAAGAGAATTAGTAGCAAATCCCTACTACAAGCAAGGCAGTGCCGCCACAGGACGCATCTGGATTGATTTTTCTAAGTTACGTTTTCAGGACGGCGTTTATCGCAATAGCCTCGTTCGTGAAAAACAAAAGATGACCACACCACGCGGGGTGCTCTACTTTGACGACAATGAAAATGGCTCCTGGCAAGAAGAAACCGAATTTCCCATTCCCTATGCCACAGCTCCAAACGTGCACAAACAGTATTATGCGCCAGAGGTAGTCAGTGCCATTATTCGCTTAAAAATGTTTGCACCATTGCCTGAGCCGCCCAAAGTGGAGCCGGTGAAGAAACCAGAGCCTGCCAAAAGCAAAATGATGCTTGGTCTGGGCAAATTGACAGGCAAAGAGCCACCACCCAAGCCCAAAATAGAAGAACCCAAAAAAGCGCCAGAAGATCGCTGGCCACCAACAATTGCAAGATTGCATGAAGTAGAAGAATATTTCACCGAGCGCGATGGCTCACTCTACATAGATTCAGTGGTGAAAAGCTTTCCCAATACTTTGATCGGAATTTATGCAAGTAAAGTCGACCTGAATGAGCAGCAGGCAGACCATCCCAATATCACCTATCTTTACAATTTGTTTTTGAGCGCCAAGCCAAAATGGCTCAGACTCAATCCAGACCCCACTTATGCTGGCTTTATCGCCGACATGAACGAAGGCAATTTCATCAACAACAAGCCAAACCAAGCTCTTGAATCAGACAAAATCGAATTTCATCTGGAGCCTGAAGGTCTAATCTCTGACCATGTTTTCATGGAAGCTTTAATTGCTGAGATGGCGGATAGAGCAGCTGCAAATAACTTAAAAGTGCCTTTAGGCAAAGTGATTCGAGCTTATTTAAACGAAGCGCGAATTTTAGGCACCATGAAACAAATTCCACCTACAAAAACCGAAAGCAGTGTGGCAAAACCACCTGAGCAAGCGAGTTCTACAGCTGCAAGCCAAACGCCAAGTCCTTCTAAAACCAAAATCGTAAAAGAAGTGCCACGCGACAGCAACCTTAGAGACGAGGAATGGGACTGGCCAGCGGAATTTGACGAGAAGTAATGTGTTAATATGAAAGTGCACAGGAGAAACGAGTAATGCTTTCAAGCCCAATCGAAATCGCCATAGTATTTGGAGTCGGACTTTTATTGTTTGGACCAAAAAAATTGCCTGAGCTTGGAAAAGCGCTTGGACAAGGCATTGGCAATTTCAAGAAATCGCTAACCGACGCACAAACCGAAATTACAACCCAGGTAAAAGAAGCAGACCGCGAAATTGAAGAGAAAGCGAAGGCCACGGCTGAAGCCAACGCGCAAAACTCTCAATCGTCAGTAGTCGCTTCTTCCACAAAAAGCGAAGATAAGCCGTCTTCAGGTTAAATGCCTCCGTTTAAAGTTCACGCCCCATTCACGCCTGACGGTGACCAGCCCAAGGCAATAGCCGAATTAACGCGTGGTGTGGTCGAAAATCTACAATTTCAAACTTTGCTTGGTGTCACTGGCTCAGGCAAAACTATGACTATGGCACATGTGATTCAAGAAACGCAGATGCCAGCTCTAGTTCTTGCTCACAATAAAACCCTTGCCGCTCAATTATGCAGTGAGATGCAATCGTTTTTTCCTGAAAACGCAGTCGAATATTTCATCAGTTATTACGATTACTACCAGCCCGAATCTTATATTCCATCGTCAGATACGTTTATTGAAAAAGAAGCGCGCATCAATGACGAAATAGACAGATTGCGCCACTCAACCACCCGCTCGCTCTGGGAGCGCCCCGACGTTGTTGTGGTGGCATCGGTCAGTTGCATTTATGGTCTTGGAGTGCCCGAGCGTTATTTGTCACGCGCGCTAGAAGTATCTGTGGGCGACAAAATTGACCAGCGACAATTTATGCGCCAACTGGTGCAAATTTATTATGAGCGTAACGACCTTGCCATGGAGCGCGCTCGCTTTCGCTCACGTGGAGACGTTCTTGAAGTGTTTCCGCCCTATGAAAAACGAGTGATACGCTTAGAATTTTTCGATGAAACAATCGAGCGCATTGCAGTAACTAATCCAACGACAGGCGAAGTAGAGGAGCTACCAGAAAAAATAAAAATATATCCAGCGAAACACTATGTTGCCGACGAAGAAGAAATCGAGCGAGCTGTTGCCTCTATAGAAGCCGAATTAGAAGATCGAACAGCAGAACTTATGGAGCAAGGAAAACTGCTTGAAGCGCAACGACTTAAGCAGCGCACCAGATTTGATATCGAGATGCTCAAAGAAGTGGGACACTGCAATGGTATCGAAAATTATTCGCGCATCATGGAAAACCGCTTGCCTGGCACTCCTCCACAAACTCTTTTAGATTATTTCGTGCGCAAATTTGGACAAAACGGATTTCTTACTTTTGTTGACGAGTCACACGTATCGCTTCCACAAATACGCGGCATGTTTGCCGGTGACCGCTCACGCAAAGACACGCTCATAGACTACGGCTTCAGATTACCTTGCGCTCGCGATAATCGTCCCTTAACTTTTGAAGAGTTCAATCAACGCGTGGGCAAAATAATTTATGTCTCTGCCACACCCGGTGATTATGAGCTTGAGAAGAGCGAAAACATAGTTGAGCAAATTATCAGGCCAACAGGATTAGTAGATCCAAATATTGATATTCGACCCATCGAAGGTCAAATAGACGATCTTATTAAAGAGATAAAAATCAGAGCCACAGCAGGTGAGCGCGTGTTAATCACAACGCTTACAAAACGTATGGCAGAAGATCTGACTGAATATTTGCAAGAGATTGGTATCAAAGTTCGCTGGCTCCATAGTGAAATCAAAGCATTGGAGCGGGTCGAGTTATTGCAAGAATTGAGACAGGGAAAATTCGATGTATTAGTTGGTGTCAACTTACTTAGAGAAGGTCTCGATTTACCAGAAGTTAGTCTTGTAGCCATCATGGAAGCCGACAAAGAGGGCTTCCTGCGCGCACAGCGCGCACTAATTCAAACCATTGGACGAGCTGCACGAAACTCAGCCGGTCGCGTAATTATGTACGCGGACAAAATGACTGATTCGATGAAAGGCGCCATTGAAGAGACTGACAGAAGACGCGAAATTCAAACTACATATAATAAGGAACACAATATCGTTCCCACCTCTATCGTCAAAGAAACCACAAACACGCTCCTGTATGCGCTTCGCGGCGAAGAAGACGATAGTCTTGCAGAAGAAGTATTCAAAGTGAAAGAATCAAATCTCCCTCTTGGCAACTCAAAGTCTGGATCAAAACTAGATATCAAGAAGATCATTGCGAAATTAGAAGAGAAAATGAAGACTTACGCGAAGAACTTAGATTTTGAAAAGGCCGCCGAAATACGTGATGAAATCAGGCTTTTGCGCGAACACGATCGAACAAAAAATAAATCGTAGATATAAATGCGTTAATCAACCAAGAAGTTGTAGTGACAAATTCAAAAACGCACTTATACTGAATTTTAGAGGTGTATTTGCCCTGCAAGTTTTACCGAATTTGCATGAGTAATACGTTTCTTCGTGATCTCAGAGATCGTCCATACAAGCGGCTGAAACAAAAATTTCTTATAGCCGGTTAATTCAAATATTATGGAACTATTTAGATCCCTCTTGATTACGAGAAACGCACCTATGATGGTTTTACATGGATTTTCCGTTAGCACGGCGCTTTAAACAGGTCCCAAATTCAAAGGGACGAAATATAAAAAACAAAGGCCGCTTTCGACCCATCTTTTCAAAACCAAATATATGTACGCAAAACATAGAGCCCAAGTGCTGTTAAGCCCTGGCCTTGTTCGCGTGGCAATTTTGTGAAAATACCCAAATGGAGAGGCGTTGCTAAATGACCAAAGCGAAATCACCCAGCCGCGAGCGTGTAGTAAATGGAATGCTGGTAGAAGACGACAATATCGCCAAAAGAACCGAGATGGAAGAACTCGATTTGATGGACGATGACCAGTTCACAATTATTGATGAAGATGACTCCAACTCTGACGACGACGACGAGCCGGTTGAATTACCCTCCACCAGGGAAATTGCTACTGAAGATTCAGTACGTCTATATCTGAGAGAAATCGGTCGCATTCAACTATTGAAGCCCGACGAAGAAATCGAATTAGCCCGCCGCATCCTGCAAGGCGACATGATTGCCAAACGCAAACTGGTACAAGCCAACCTGCGCTTAGTTGTGTCTATCGCTAAGAAGTACATTGGACGCGGACTTTCTTTCCTTGATTTAATTCAAGAAGGCAACCTGGGTCTAATTAGAGCATCTGAAAAGTTCGACCACGAGCGTGGTTATAAATTCTCTACCTATGCAACATGGTGGATTAGACAAGCGATTACACGCGCTCTGGCTGACAAATCGAGAACCATTCGCGTTCCCGTACACATGGTTGAGACCATCAACAAACTGAAAAAAAGTCACTCGCCAACTGGCTCAAGAACTCAATCGCAAGCCGACCGAGCAAGAACTTGCTTCATCTATGGATGTTTCAATCGTTAAGCTGCACGAAATCATCAAAGCAGCCAAAGAACCAATTTCGCTGGAAACACCTATCGGCAAAGAAGAAGATTCACGCCTGGGCGATTTCATCGAAGACGCTGAAACAGATCGTCCCGAAACAACAGTCACTCACGAACTGCTGCGCCAAGACCTGGCACGCATGCTGAATGAACTGACACCTCGCGAGCGTGATGTACTGCGTTTAAGATTTGGCTTAGACGATGGCAGACAACGCACACTAGAAGAAGTTGGACAACTGTTCAACGTGACTCGTGAGCGCGTGCGCCAGATTGAATTCAAAGCACTGCGCAAACTGAGACAACCAGGTAGATCGAGCAGATTGCGCGAATACCTAAGCTTCTCCTAATTAATTAGGACTAAGAATAGCTAAAAGCAAGACCAGTCGTAATTGTCACGGCTGGTTTTTGCTTTAAATCCCTTTCCTGTAATTTATCAAGAGGTGGTATATACTTACGGTCTTGACTTGAACACACAAAGCTTGGAGAAAAAATCGTGAGTTATTCCGATGAAAGCGCATCATCCCTAACACCATTCAACGGTGACCCTACAGGCGATATCTTCGCATCCCAAGATGTGGTGGCACGCTCACCACTCACAAGTACACGTGTGGTCGAAACCCAATCGGGTTTTCTAATTGTAGTAAAAGACGTCCCTGAAAAAGAAAGACTGTCTTTGTCAGTCAAACGCCAGATTGGCACACCACCTACAAGCAATATTTTGATGACAATGGACGAGAGCAAGAAACTCTCCCATATTCTTTTTCAAGCTCCAGACGCTCAAGAGCAAATGCAAGTCCCTAATCACTTGAGAGAAACTAGCGACAGAATCGCACAAGCCCCAACATATGGCTATGCCGATCGTCCCGATGCTGTTCCATATACAGGTATGCAATCGCCTTATTCAACTCAGCCAGAGCTTGATACTTATGCAAGCACATCTAACAATCCTCCTACCATTGATGAAATGCGAACTCCCTATAGAGTGCGTCGTGGTGGAAGCAATCAAAAAACTCGCACCACATATAATGCTGAAGCAATTCTCGACTATTTCTCCAACGTCAAAAAACGTCAACTTGCAATTGGTGGCGTCGCACTCGTTGCCGTGGTTGGTATCGTAATTGGTGCAGTAGCACTGATTGCACCATCATCGAATAAAGCTAAAAGAGATAAAGAAATTGCTCAAACTACAGGCGTCAATGCAGTCGACCCGGTCGATTCATTTGCCCGCTCTTTTGTAACCAACTTGCTCGACTTCAACCCATCGACTTATAGAGTTTCGCAAATTAAAGCAATGGCAGTAATGGAGCCAGAATTGATGGAGCGTCACTGGCAGGAAACCAAATTCCCACTCTCTAAGCGCACTCTTTCCAATTTGCCCGAAGGTCAACAAGTCGTAATCGACAAAGTAAGCAAGGAAGCCACAAGCTCAAGCTCTTATGATGTCGAAATCAGAGGCTCGGTCACATCGCCAGGCAAAGACTCATCGCCGCTTGCTTTGAAATTAGAAATTTCAAAAACACTCGACGGTCAATTCTTGGTCACTGGTCAAAAAGACTTGAGCTCAACTGAAGTTCAAACTAAGTCCGATGCTGCATCTTCATCGACCTCTACAGATCAAGAGCAAACTGAATCGACCAAGAAGAAAGCTTCAATCGATTTGAGCAATGCTGCAAACCTCACACCAGAATCTGAGTCATCCTCAAGAGCAACTACCACGGCCGATGCATCTTCGACCGAAGTAACTTCAGCCGATCCGCTCACTCAAGAGTAAGAAATTAGCCTGGTTACTCGAATCTGACTGATTGGTAGACTTTGTCGAAAGTCGGTTTTGTCTTTTCGAATATGTCTACTGGAGTGGTTGCCACCGCGCAGTAAGCCACGCGATCTTTCACCAACACTAAAAACATTTGTTTAATAAGTATCTCTTTGTTCGCCAACATCATAGTGTGAGTGCGTTTGATGCATTCGTTTCCATTAATGGTGACTAGCTCTTCGCCTAACTTATCGATTGTTTTGACTTTAGGATCGGTCTTAAAAATCTTGTCCATTGCCTCAACATATTGTTTGGGCGTAATGTCCTGATCAAGCGGTTCTTTGCTGATACGAAAATCCACCACTCCACCTTCGGCGCTAGCTTGAAAGGGATTGTTTGGTCTAGGATCTGCAGCAACCTTCCAATCAGCTGGATAATTCAAAGTAAGTGAGCCGTTAGGATCTTTGAATTGTGGTCCCACTTGCGAATAATCAGCACCTGAATTGGGAGACGTTTCACTTGTTGTAGTTACAGTGGCAGGCTTTGCATCCTTGTTACCAAAGAAGCTTTTATTGAGCTGGCTTAAGCCCTGAAATACAAAAATCGCACCAATGATTAAAAGCCCAATTCTCAGTCTTTTACTGAATACATTTGCGGGCTTATTATCTTTATCGTTTGGATTTGTCATTTAATTACTCGAATTTGTAGCTGTTATAGACCTTGGTGAAAATTGGCTCTACGTCCGGGAATAACTTCTCGGTAGTAGTGCCGACTGAGCAGTAAGCATTGTTTTTATTCACCATAACTACAAATACTTGTTTGATTAAAACAGGCGTATCGCCATGCTTAAGTGTCTGAATACGCTTGATTCCTTCGTTTCCGTTTGCGCTAAATTTCTCCTCGGATATTTTAGTCAGGTCGTGAATTCTTTTTTCGGCACCGACAACTTTATCCATAGCTTCAACATAACTTTGCGCGCTCATAGCTTCGGGAACGGCTTCTTTACTGATTCTAAAATCAATTAGATTTTCGAGAGCGTTTGCACGAAAAGGTGTTTCGGCAGTGGTATCATCAGCCACTGTCCAGTTGGCGGGGTATTCAAAAGACAAATTGCCTTTGGGGTCCTTAAATGATTTGCTTGCTTCAAGAGATTTTTTAACCGCGTCAGTGATTTCGCTGGCGCCTGGATTGTCAGCAGCTTTCATCTCGGCATAGCCTTTGCTCATCTGCCCAATGCCAATCATGACAAAAACCATACCAACAAACGCCATACCGATACGAGTCCAGATATTCAAATTTCTAGGCGGTTTCTGGCTTTGCTCTTGGCTTTTATCTGGTTCTTGCATGTTCGGACTCCTAATAAATCAACCTAATGATACACGCAATTGTATGCGGGAGTCATCTTAGTATGAAAGTCGTTGAAAATTGACTAAGCGTCTAAATCTATAAATTTCGAAATTGAAAAATAACCAGTAATTTTAACCCCATTCCAATGATAAGAAAGCTGTTGAATCTCAACAGCATTTTTTATTAGAGATGGTGTAAATACGGCTATGCATTCACCTTTTTTGTGGCGTAAACTTGAATAAGCGATTCCATTACTTTGATTTTCAATTTTGAGTTCAACAGCAAAAGATTGAGAAGATAAGTAATCATGGGAAGCGTAAACATCTTTCAGTTGTAATTGCATTCCTCTTACATCATGAAATTCTCCTGCGATATCTGCAGATATCACCAACTGATCTAAGTTTTGAGTTTCTGCAACTTTTCCATTGACAAGAAATTTTTCAGCATGAAAAACTGTTTCGTGAATTGCGGTTTCTAAACTTTTGCAAGCATAATACGCACCAAGTGAAGAGTTATTGAAACGCCCGCCAGTTGTCTGATCTAGTATGACAAAGGGAGCCATTATTCGTCCTGCTAAATTGCCCTTGTATCTTTCAACTTCAGGAATTCGTTGTAAATGAGCAATCATCAAGCCAACACTAGGATCTGTCATTGCCTCCAAAAGAAGTAAATCATCCCACTCGCCCGGTTCAGCAACTCGCTCGAAAATACCTAATGGAGGAAATTTGCTTGCAATGATTCTGAAGCTTGGTTTCCAACTTATTTTGCTTGTTGGAACCTGCACTATCGTGACACGGCCCTTGATAAATGCTGGCGAAGCAGAAACATATCGGTAATTTGACCACTTGATACAAACTCAATTGGAGGACGTCCACCAAACATGGAATCTTCGTTTGGTCTCGTTAACCATAAGTCAGCAGAAGTATTATTCGGCAACAAAACCTGAAGATCCTTATAGATTCCCAAGACAAGAGACAGTCTCTCTGTTTTATCTCGGTCGAGCCTGGCAGAAGATGGATCATTTTTCCAGTTGTAGAAAGTGCTTTGGCTATCCAATCCAAGTAGTAGCATCTGTTGTTTCACAGACAAATCCCAAAGGCCTGCAAAAAAAAAAAGCTTTGAGCCCAACAAGTCCTATTTTGGAAGATGGGCGCCCTAAAGTAGTCATTTCGCCACTCCAATACTGGAATATTACTAATACTATCTCCAATTCTATAGCATAGTCAAGTGCTTTCTATGCATCGGAAGACCACCCCAAATATATAAACTCTGGCTTGCCACCATTAACGCAAACTGCAAAGCTTTGCAGTATCTCATCGAAGTCCCAAGGCAACTTAAAGGATTTCTCCTTAAGATAGCTCGACATCCATTTCAAAAATTCTTTCTGCTCTGCAACGCCTGCAAGCGAGAGGAAGAAAATCATTTGCCTAAAAGCATAAGCGCAATCTTTTTTGCGGTGAAGATTTGCTCTGAAATCCGAAATTTGCATTTGCTGACGCAAGCAAATCCAAGCAAATATTTTCTGCGAGATAGCTGGCAGCTCCGGTCTTAAATAGTCTAAGTCTAAAGCGTTCCAGAGACTGGCAAGATTATGTGTAGTGAGAATTTGCGCTTGCTCGATAATTGCACCGTTAATTGGAACAAAACTCATTTTTGATTGCTCAAGCGATAATCTGTTATTGCACATCTGAGCAAATTCCGGTGCCTCCATAATCAAAATCTTGTCGAAATCAATTTCGTAATAACGCTCATACAAAGTTCCTTTCAAAAGATGTGCAGCTTCTTTTGCCGCATTTAAATAATTGACAGTAAATTCGCCCATAAAAATATCGGCTGCAAGCTCGTCTACAAGCGGGATTTTTAAATCTACATCTTTTGCCAGCGCGCGCATCTCTTTTACTAATTTATTTGGCAAAATTGTCTGTGGAAAATATCTAAACACTAGTCTTGTCACCAGATTCAGTGACTTAAGTGCAGCCTCTTTCGAATCGTCGCTTCCTTTGATCCAGGGTTCTACAGCCTTTACCCAGGGCAGTTCTTCGAATTTGACCTGACTTTGCAAATTAAGTAAAAGCAGCGACCTGCGCTTTCGAAAAGCAAGATATGTCGCTTGCAAAATCTGTGCTAATTCAGGATCGTTTGAACGTGATGCCCTGAGCCTGGATGTGAGCAAAGACAACTGCGACGCCAGAGCTTCGCTTGATCTTAAATACTTTTCTTCGATTAATTGAGCAATCGGCGCTTCTTTGCACAAAAAAGCCTTTCTAATCAACGAAGGTGGAATGTCACCACCTGCAACACCACCCCATTTTTTAGACTCATCTTTTGTAATCGGTCCTATAAATGGTTCAAAGTCAGCAATGCCCTGCTCTGGCGCTTGATTAGCTAGCCTGTCTGCCAATAACTGAGCCAATTTATGATGCAACGGCAAGTTTGCAATATGACTTTGCATTTCTCTAGTTTGATTATGCGGTTTAGAATCTGGAGCACCATGGGCGGTGACATAAGAGGCAAGAATTTTTCGGATATAACCAATATCGCGCTTAGTCAATTCATCGCGGTTTCGATAAGCAATTTCCAAATAGCCTCTGAGTCTTGCAAAATTTTCTTTCTTCTTTTTATGCTTCGTACACATCACATAATCTTTGCACGCAGACTCATAATCGTTTAGAAGTGTCTTTGCGCGCGCACTCCAATCGGCACTAAAATTTTTACAAGGCCAACCACCCGAAGCTATCGGCTGACCATTTTCTTTACGCTTGAGAGCACCATTTTCATCGCTTTCTAAAATTGGAATGTCACCTTCGACAGTTTCCAAAAACAACGACACAGCTCGATCGTATAACGGCGTCCAGACTTGTATTGCCTCATTCATTTTCAAAACAGATTCTTGCTCAGCTTTACGACGCAGATTGTTGACTGCGTAAAAAACATTGTGCACAAAAATGATATCGCCTTTAAGCTCACGCAAAGGTTGCGTTGCAGGAATTGGATAAAAGCGCAAATGACTACAAAAAGCTATCATCTCGTCGATCAAGCTCATACCGCGCTCAATCTCGCCCTTTTCAAATAACCAGGCCACAACGAGCAACATAGATTCTTCCGGGACGTTCACACGATACAAGCGGCTTTTCAACATTTGAATAAGCTCAGCTCGTCCCTCTTCGGCAATGTAATAACCATTGAGCGGCATCCTGACCTGGTCGACACTGGCAGGCTCAGTGCCCCACTCAGCATACAGTGCCTTCTCGAAAGGTAAAAGCTCGCCACCAGCTGCATACTTACCTGTGGCAAACCCACCAAAAATGACTTCAGGCGTCACCCATAAAGGCACATTCTTTATAGGCGTACGCGAACCTATGTCCAGATTGCCGCCAAGCATCCCGGCAAGAACGTCCTGCCATTGCTTCATTTTTTTGAGTGACCCCTCACCCGTGCCAAGCAAAGCCTTCGCCAACTGGTTAATGGCGTACTGTGGATTAGCTTGTTTTTTATCTTCGTTTTCAGTCATATTAATAAGGACCCGGAGGCAGGATTCGAACCTGCTCCCAACCGGTTAAGAGCCGGACGCTCACCTAATGAGCTTCTCCAGGAAATGTTGATTTAGTCACCAAATTTGTTTTACCCGTCTAGACAAAGTTTTAAGAGCCCTGAAAAACATCCAGGGCTCTTTGTGGGGGAGGAACAAAAATACAGCGGCTATTGAGCTACGACATTTATTTTGCGTGCCTTTGCTTTAGCTGGTTTTGGCAAAACAAGTTTCAATACCCCATTTTTGATGGTCGCCTCAATTGCATCCTGATCAACTTCTTCTGAAAGCATAAATACTCGGCGATAATTTCCCGGCGGAATCTCGCAGTGCACAAGCTTCATCTCTTCAATTTCTGGAGTAAGAGTTTTACCTTCAATGGTGAGAACATTTTTCTCCAAAACAATATCCAAGGATTCTTCGCTCACACCTGGCATATCTGCCACCACAAAAATCTTATCCCCCGATTCATACACATCGGCTTGCGGCACAAATACTCTTGCATTTACTTGAGGCTCGCAAGTTTTTAGCTCGTCATTTTTGCGCTCTAAAACAGCATTGTTCATAATAAAATCCTCCTGAAAATTAAGCAGATTGAATCGAGATCTTCTTAGGAAGATCAGCCTGTGCCCGAGGCAGCTCGATCTTAAGAACCCCTTGAGTACAGCTTGCCAGCACACTATCTACGTCAATTGCAAAGGGCAATTCGATTACACGGCTGAATTGTCCATAAGCACGCTCGCGTCTGTACCAGTGTGTGCCCTCTGAAACATCTTCCTTGTTGCGTTGAGTATTAATTGTCAGTGTTTTATTGACTACTTGAAGATCAATATCGTCTAGATCCACTCCTGGAATTTCCGCGACAACAAGCGCTTTGTCTTCAGATATATAGGTATTCAAAAGTGGAAATTCAGTATCGCGTGCTGCAACACTCGACAGCAAGTTATTAAGTCTATTCTGCAGAACATTCATTTGGCGCGAATCAAAAAATGATGGTGAAACAAGTTCTTGGAACAACATCGATTTTGCCTCCTTATTTGATCAATCCGATGCGCTCGTACTCGAGCGAGCCATAATATAATTTAGCCAGGAACCGCACTCAGTCCCAGAATCGTTAACAAAATTTTTATAGCTGGCAAAAAATAAAGGAATGGTTAGCAAATTAACCACTCGCTGTGAGCCGATCTAAATTTTATTAAAAACCGCGCATTTCTATTAGAGGAGGTAACACTATGAATGGTATCAGTAAGACATTGTTAATGCTCTCCATCTCGATGAGTCTGAGCGTTTCTTCCTCAGTTCAGGCTCGCTCAATATTCGACATGCTATCTTCGGATTTCGACAGCAAATTTCCTTTCTTTCAACTAGAGGAAATATCTGGCCCAAGAATTGAATCCAACGTAAACGAAAATAGTGTAAAAGTTTCAGTTGAAGTGCCAGGAATTGACGCCAGCGATTTAAAAGTAAATATCACTGATGATGAGCTATTTATCGAAGGCGAACAGAAAGAAGAAAAGGAAAAAAGGTACAAAGCCTTTAAAAGAACAATTACTTTTCCTTGTCGCGTAGATAGCGAGAAAGCAGAAGCCAAGCTGAAGAACGGAGTTCTCACAGTAAGCGTTCCCAAAGGTCCTGAAAACGGACGCAGAGGAAAAGCTTTGACTATTCAGACAAATTAAATTAAGAGTGCAAAAATGAGGATGTACGCAGTTTATGCGTACATCCTTGCCGAATCAGCCCGAAATATATCAATAGGTTGCTTGCAAAATTTTCTGCTATTTAAACTCTCAAGAGTTTTCTGCGCCCTAAAATTCACATAGTTATTTTCATCCTCAGCAAGCATTAGTAAGAGATTCTGAGGCAGATTTGGATCTTCGGCTAATCCATATCTCACTGTAGGATTAGAGTCGCAAGCTAATTGCTCAAGAATGCCTTTGGGGCACGCAGGATTTGATGCTACAGCCAGGCGCACTTCAGGCTCTTTATCGACAGCAAGGTATCGAAGTAAAAACTCCGGCGTCCCTCGATTTTCGGCTACTCTAAGTCTTATTTTTGCATCATCGTGCCTCACCAGCTTTTCTAATTTATATACTGGTGTAGCCTCGTTTCCAGCAGAAATATATTGTTTAATCCAAGTCATGTCACGCATTACAATTCACCCCTTTTTACATAAAAGAAATGACTAGGAAAACCAATTGAGTATTTTATTCAGGGGCAGTCCAAAAACTTGAAACTGCCCCTTTATTTTTGTTCGGCGTCACGAGCCGTTAATCGTTTTTTTCAGATTTCATTTTTCGAATTTAAATCAATCCTCCACTATGGCGAAAAACTGACTTTCATTGTGGAAGGAAACTGTGACCTTCCAATTCTTTTTTATCAAAATTTTTTTAGATGTCAATCCTTTTTCACCATTTTTTTAAACAAGGTTGAAGGTGCCCCATCTCTGGCATCTCCTAAGCACAAGTTCATCGCCTGTTCAGATAGTTCTTATAGATTGAGTATGTGTTTAATTTTCTTTTGATCTTGAGTGCAGCGTGCGCCTGGTTAATGACCGGCATAATCTGGTTTGTGCAAATCGTACATTATCCGCTTTTTGCAAGCACCGGCAAAGACGCATTCATGCCGTATGTGCAAGCGCACAGACATCTCACTTCGCTTGTAGTGGCAGCACCAATGGTAATTGAAATTGTCACGGCACTGATGCTGGTTTTCTTGGCAAAGAAAGATGAAAGCTTTTTGTGCTGGATAGCTTTCATTTTAGTTCTGGCGATTTGGGGATGCACCGCATTTGGTTCCATTCCTTGTCACGAAAAACTCTGCACCAACGGATTCGATGATGGCGTACACAAATTACTTTTATCAAGTAATTGGGTTAGAACTATCTTGTGGTCAATTCGCGCGGGTCTACTGTCTTACATGCTGTACCGCGCAATGCGGCATATCTAATTAACCCGGTAAGGGTTGGCACTAAAAAGGCTAAACAAATGTATCCCAAAATTGTCCCAAAAGTAGCTCCGAAAAGCCAACCCCATGCGTAACCAAAAATTGCATCACCATAACTGAAAGTGATTGGGCCTGGATGAATTGAAAACATGAGAGTATTGTACAGTCCTAACAAATTCGCAGGAAGACCCACCACTAAAGCGTAAAACCAAACGAATCTTTTATGAAAATCGAAAACACCATTGCGTTTCATAACTGGAACATTGAAGTACTCGTGCGCTTTTAGCGTGGAAAAGCTCAGAACCAAGCTGAGTGCGCTCAGACCTATGCAACTAAAAAGAAATCCGGAAATGCCTTCACGTGAAAATCCTTCTGTACGACTGGTGAACAACAACCACATTCCCAAATATATCGCAGGTCCTAGACCCAGATAAATTGACTTACCGAAGCTAATTGAGTTCATGCGTACATCTCCCGTCTATATAGAGATGTTAGCGACCTGGTGGTTGAATTTATTGCTCAGGAAAACACTTAATAAACTGTTTCTTGGGTAAGATAGATCTATCTGGGGAGGAGATGCAATGCTAGTAATCGCAAAAAGCGGATTTCAGTCTGTATTAAGCAGCCTTGGTCTAGTGACACTTCTTTCGGCATTTGGCTATGGAACGCCTTTAGGGCTCTTAATAAATTCGCAAGTTATGCACATAAGCGAGCATTCAGGTCTAAAGCTTCAAAGCTCGGTGAAGACTTTTGATCCAAACGATCCCAATATAGATCCAGCTCTTGCCAGAGATTTCGTCTTGTTTGTAAATCGAGACGGCTTTGACTCAAATCCTGTCACCCAAAAGTTCAGCCGTAATCGCGCCCAAAGCTGGATGAAGCCAGAGGCACGCAACGATATAAATAACATTTTTTGGAGAAATCCAGTCCTTTCTAAACAGTGCCTGGTTGAAGAAAGTGCGGAGAGCTTGACCAAAACACCAAGTCCCTTAATTACTGTAAGAGTAAAAGGATATCTACACAACCACGGCTTTTTCAGTGATACTCACTATCCTATTTCTATGACATGTGATGTGGTAAAAAGTAATACCGGTCTGCGACTACAGAACGTTAGTTATCCTTGATTTACTAGTCGGTATCGTCTTCTGGCACGTCGATGTATTCGCTCAACAATGATTTGAGCAGAAGCACCAGTTCGCGATCCATGAAATCGTATTCGTCGGGAATATTAAGGCAGACTATTCGCCTGCCTTGCAGTTCTTCGCGATATTTATTTCTGAGCAAACTTAGATGCCGCTTCTCCATAACGAAAATCCAGTCGGCCCAGCCGATATGACCGGGCGTTATGCGGATGCGAGCACTCTTATCTGTGCCAGCGGAGCGTACATCGTAATGCTGGACTTTTTCATAAATCTTTTCGGCAGTAGCGCTTCGCAATTTGTTTTGACTGCAAACGAAAAGGATTTTAGTTTTTAATTTGTCCGCCACACTGATATCGTACAATAGAGTTTTGAATAGGTGGTAATTAATGCTCGCACTAGATAGCCCTCGCTGGAGAGACTTACGTCAGGCATACGGCAATGCCAAAGAGACTCCCAAATTAATTAAAGAATTGGCTGCGAATCAATCTCGTTGGAATGATGCCTGGGGCTCACTTTGTCACCAAAATAGCATTTATTCAGCCACTTATGCGGCAGTACCACATTTGGTATCAATGATTGATGACGCCGACTTAGAATTTAAAGTTCAGACATTGATTTTATGTGGAACTATTCAAAGCAAAGGAAATCTAGTTGGTGGCACCGTTCCTCCGGACTTAATCGAGCCATTTGATTCTGCGATGGAAGTGATGCAACAAAAATCGCTTTCTATTATTCGCGATGCTGTTTCGCAAAATCTTTTGGATAAATTTCCTGCGCAACATCTGGTTGCAGCAACTCTATCCTTGCGAGACGGGGCAGCACCAGAGTGCCCTGAATGCGATGCCGAATATGAATTTGATATGGAAGAAGATTTAGAGCTGAATAAAAAACGATTGGAAGAAATAATTTCCAATTCGGAAATGAAGGTCACTTGCTTGGATTGCGATCATTCGTTTAGTTGCTAATTTAAAGCAATTTATTGTTCAATCGGCTACTCATTTCTGTGTACAAATGCACGAAATCCCATTTCTTTCTGTATGTTGCGACAATAATCAAATTATTTAGAAGCGAGAATAACTCTGATGGATTGGTTGTGTTACGCAGTTGTTCCTTCCAAATTGCCGATTTCTTTTTCATAAGGCAATCAGCAGTTATAAGATTAACAGCTGCTATCACTTCGACTCCAAGATACAAAAATGCAACGCACATATAATTCCAAAGATTTTGATACCAAAATCCGTCTTTCTGTATTGAAGCCAGATACTTTTGATCCCATTTTTTGAATTTAGAAGCCAAATCAGCATCACCAATTTTTTCAGCTAACATCTGAGCTGAGTAGGAATAAAATGTATAGTTCGTAGTAGGATTTTGGGCAATTAGACTCTCAACTTCGGCTAGGTCTTTTCGAGCCTCACCTTTCTTGCCTAACTCAAATTTGGAACAAGCAAGCGCTTTTTTCGCATAAACATAAGACGTAGACAATGGGTATGGCTTGTAAATCGCCAAAGCATCTTTTAGTGCAATAACTGCCTTTTCTTGATTTTTATGTTGCGTAACATAGTAGTGAGCTAGACACAACTTCCTGTCACCCATTTGCAAACTCTGAGGTCCATAGAACTTCGTAATCAAAGCATCGAAGCGAGGATCATCAGCCTTTAGACCATTCATATCTAATTCGCTTCGTCGTGAAGCAGTGACATATGAGCAATCACAGTTATCGTGAGGTTTGTGCCCCTTTTTGAAAACGTCTTCTGCAAACTCATAAGCGCCCATTCCATCAGCCGCATAGACCACAAACCGATTACAACAATTTACAGCTTTAGGTGTTAGATCGATAGCAACTATTGTGATTACACTATTAATAGCCAATAGCTGTATGAAAAATACCTTTCTTAGCTTTGGAAAGGTTTGCGAAAAGATAGAAAAATAGTTGATCCAATTTTTTTTGCCACTTGAATTAACAAGGAAAAGATTCAACAACGGATGAACCATCATTAAATAGGCAATTATTGAAACATTATAAATGTGCTGGTCGTCCCAACGCATCGCGGAAATCAAAAAGCGCGTGCCTTCAATCCCTTTAAACAAAGCAAGGCACAAGGTAACGACCACAAAATATCGCAAATGAAACTTGAAAGACGTCATTTCATTGACACCACGAATTAGTAATTCATTCCATAATAGGTGCGGCACGAGACAAGCGCAATACACAAATTGGCGTACGGCGCGAATTTAATGCTCTCAACTCGGAGAATCGCTGTCGTCTGACAGTTTCAGTAGTCTCTGACTATACTGCTTCGCAGACTTCTTATCACCTAGAACTAAAGACGCAGGAATCAAAAACTCCAAAGCATGTATTTGCTCCTCGGGATTAGTCGAAGAGGAAAGAATCTTGTTTTTTTTCGACCGAAAATAATATGTTGCTAGGAGATTTAATATCGCTGACAGTATCCCAACTGCTGCAATCGAACACAAGAAATATAAGAATGGAAGCTCAGTTTCGAGGAAATCTGAGGGCAAATGATTTTGTTTTGCCTCCAACTTCAACTGTCGACTTAAATCACGTAACGACTTTGCCATTTCAAATTGTCGCAAAAACTTAGCTTTTTCAATCAAACCATCTACAAGATCGATCTTGGCGTAACTCAAAGGCAAGCTGCCTAGTTGCTGCACAATATTAGAGAGTAGATTCAATGAACCATCTCTGTCCCCGCATCGCCAGAATATTGAAATCTTCGCTGCCTGAGTAGATAACACCTCGACTTTCATCCCGAGTTGATCAAACATTTCACTCGATTTGTCTAAGCTGGCTTTAGCGTCATCATATTTTTTTGAATTAAAAAGTATACCGGACTTACAGCGCTCAAAATCTGCCGCTTGCTCGCTTTGTACTCCATATGTAGCCTCCACAATTCTCTGACCCGCTTTCAGATCAATCTGCTTTTTTATGATTTTGGGATGCAAGACAATCGAGTTAACCGCACGCCGTTTATACAATCCACCGAAATGACTATCAAAAGCGTGAATTTTTTCTGCAAGTTCTAACTGCTGATTTGATGCTAGAGCAATTGAGATTGGCGTTGCAAGAGAAGTAAAAGTCCATTTAAATGTGATTAGAACAAACGAAACCCAAACAGCAACGGATATAAACACTTCAACACGATCTAGTTTTGCAAGAATGGCATTGTGTCTGCACATTTCTTCCCAAATTGGAATTAAAAGTCGAATTTTCTTGTGAAGAAAAATGATTATACAGAAGCTTCCGACTATTACCAAAACAGGCTGAACGACAATTCGAAAATCTATTCCCTTAGGTGCGAACAATGCCGTTATACCAATGAGAATTAACAGCAGAAGAGTAAGTTCTATGTATACAAGTTTTTGCGTAAACTGTCTCATATGTCCTTAATCGCTCGCCAATGCCGCTTCAAGCCAGGCTCTTGATGCAGCTTTTCGCTCTTCGCTTATTTGCGGTGATGCTTCTGCCACCACATCGTTTATGCTGACTTTGGACAATTCGTTTTTCCATGCGGCTTCCGCTTTCCACATTGAAGTTGCGATGTTGCACGCAACAGGATAAAGCTTTTGTCCACAAGTAGTCGGTCCCTGGCGCCTGATTTCGTTGCATCGAAACGCAGGTTCTTCGCCTTCTAAAGCCTGGTAGATATCGAGCAAACTTATTTTCGAACCGTCTTTTGCAAGTCTGTAGCCGCCGCGCGGACCCGAAGTAGTTTTGACCAGCCCCGCTCGAGACAATGCCTGAAAATGCTTCCTTAAATAAGGAACGGGCAGGTCGTAAAACTCGGCGATTTTTTCAAGGCGCAGAGTTCGCCCCTCCGGCAGCACTGCCAGGAGAGAACAACAATGTATGGACCACTCGACACCTTGCGACATTTTCATTATGGATATATTTTATCCAAAATTTAATGAACTGACCAGCCCCGACCTATTGTGGATATTATTTATCCATGATTTAATCAAGGCATAGAGAGGAGAGCTTCAAAATGTCCAAGAAGAAAATCGCAGTGGTTGGCGCAGGAATTGCAGGCTTGGTAGCAGCGCTTGAGTTAGACAAGGTTGGCATGCAAGTGAGCGTATTTGAAAAATCCTCCGGATCCGGAGGTCGCGCCAAAACTACAAATCGCGACTCTTTTAATTTAAATCTGGGACCGCACGCTCTCTATAGTATGGGCAGCTTGAATAAATATTTGGCAGCAAACGGCATTGAGCTAAGCGGCAACTATCCAGCTACAAAACGATCTGCCGCCATATATGGTGACAAAGTTGTTGATTTACCAGTCGATGTAAAACATCTCTTGCGTACCAAATATTTGAATGTCTTCGAAAAACTTGAATATGCAAAATTCTTCGGTGAGGTCGCAAAAATAGACACCGAAAAGCTGATGAATACAACAATAACCGATTGGTTAAATAGTCAATTCAAAAGCAAAAAAGTGCGGCAGACTGTCGAAGCTTTCGTTCGCCTGTCGACTTACGGAAACAACCCCGATATTTTTTCTGTCGGTGCCGGTATCAAACAGTTGCAATTGGCATTAAATGGGGTTCGATATTTAGATGGCGGCTGGCAAAAAATTACCGAAGCCCTTTCGAAAAAGTTAAGCCCTAATGTGAAAATGCATTTCGATTCCGCCGTCACTTCATTGAATTCTTCCGCTCAAGGAGTCTCCCTCACTGTAAATGGCAATGAAAAAGAGTTTGATGCGGTAATTTTATGTGTGCCACCAAATGTGGTTAACAGTCTTATTCCAGGTACTGTTTCAGACGCTGTTCCAAGTTACGCAAGCTGTTTAGATGTTTGTCTTAAGAAATTACCAAATCCAAATGCGACTTTCGCTTTAGGAATTGACGAGCCTCTCTATCTTTCGGTACATTCTGCTGCGGCAAACCTTGGTCCCGCCGGTAGTGCCATGATTCACGTGGCATATTATTGTGGCTCGAACCAAACTGAGCCAAGTCATGAAGCACGCTTAGAAAAAATACTCGACCAGCTGCAACCAGGTTGGCGCAATGAGCTTGTATTCAAGCGCTTCTTGCCACATATGGCTGCAAGCTTTGGCACACCACTTGCAAAACTTTCTGGAGCACCAGGACTAGAGTCGCCCAATCTTCAAGGCGTTGAAAATGTGTATGTCTGCGGTGACTTTGTCGGCAAAGGATATCAATTAGTTGACTGTGCAACTCAGAGTGCGCTTGATGCGTGTAAATTCCTTGACCAAAATCAGTACTGAGTCGAGTTCTTTCAAAGGCGAATCTACCTTCAGCTATTTTTCATACGCTACAGTCCTGACTTTATAGATTTGATTGAACATTGCAGAGCCGGAAAAATCCACTCTCCATCGAATAATAAATATGATGTTATTGCCGGACCTCTTTCTAGACATCCTCGCCGTGGAGTATTTCGCGGGAAGGATCAAATTAGCTTCCACACTCAAAAAGCTTGCGAACTGTTGTTTGATTCTATAAACTGGGAGATATGAGATTGAATCAAAATGAATTTTATTGGTACCTTGTAATTAGGTCTCTCATCGAGATTTATAAAATCCCTCCCTCTACAGCAAGACGTAAAACGATTGCTTATAGAACTGATTGGGAGGACCTTTGCAAGAGAAAAAGAATGGAAAATCTTATTTACCATGAAAGTCCTGTTCAGATCGCTTCGGAAATCGCGAAAAAAGAACTTCGCAAGAGTCATCTCATAGCTTACCAAAAGCTAGAAGACAGACCCTTGCCTAAGGCAACCGTGACTAGACTTTCTAAAAGATGGGCTTACACCACTGCGAAATCTAAACTCAAGCGAGCCTAGTTGCGCTTGTTATGCTAATTTGAATTCAGCTTATCTAGCAAATCCTTAGCTTGTTTGTGATGTGGATTTTGCTTCAACACATCGTTTAATTGCTCGATAGCCTGCGGCTTCTCATTCATATCTATAAGACATTGAGCGATGGCAATTCTAGCTTCGAGCGAGTTTGGATTTTTCTTCAGAAACTCTTCCCAATTATTCTTGGCTCTGGCGCTGCGACTTATTCTCTGTATCTGAATGAGCTTGTCGGTAAAGCGCTCTTTCTCTTCTTTGTTTGATACTTTCAGCAAAGACTTGCAGTCAACTAACGCAAAATCGTAATTGTGATCAGCCACCATCTTATCAATTAACTTCTCGCGATCCGTCACAGACTTGGGGTTAACACCAAGCTTTTCTAAAGCGCTAGAAAGCCCGTCTTCAGCTCTGTCATAGTCGGGAGCTAATATCAAACATTGTCGAAAATTTTCAGCCGCGTTTTTTGCGTCGGAGCTGAGATTCTGTTTTGCCAATTGATAATAGCTATCACTCATATGATTTTCAGCAAGTGTTCGACCATCCTCAACATCGAGTTTAAGCGCCTCTTGGTATTTATCAATTGCACTCTTGAAATTTTTTAGGCGATAAAATGCTTTAGCCTGATTTAAAATTTTGGCGAAATTGATATCGGCTGGATTGGGTCGAGGCGGCATCTTGGGCGTTTTGGAATAAACGTTATAGTCAAACGTAAATTGAATATCTATATCGTCTTTCAAACCAAGTGGAAGCTCGCGCATCCATTCGACAGTGTTGAGAGCCTTAATTGCCGAAGCATTGTAATCCTTGCGTGGTGAGGGTTTATCGATTTTGATATTCTTGATTTTGCCATTCAAATCAACACTGAATATGGTGGCAGCAGAAAGCGACCTTTCCGAAAATGGAACATCCCAAGCGCTTCGTATGCGATTCTGCACATTTTCCATGTATGGTCTGCAGTCTATGTCCTGAAGATTATCTTTAGTAGAGAAATGCAACACGTGCTCTGAGGTGAGAGAAGCCTCTAGTTCATTGATTTCTTTTTCAAGCTCCTTGGAAGCTTGAATGGAACGAGCCGCTTTCAGTTCTGTCAAAGCGGCTCTCTTATTGCCGCGCTGCTTGGCACGTTCAGCCAGATCTAAGCGATCAGTACGAGATTTAGGATTTAAATTCAGACTATCAATTTGCGAGTGCAATCCATCGACTGCTTTCTTATCTTGCGGATTCCAAAAAATTGCTTCTTCCAATAAATCGAGGACAACCCAATCTTTATTCTTGTCTTGTAAATCAGCAGCTTTATTGAAGAGCGCAATACCGAGGTTGGCGTATCCCATTTTGTAGTGGGGATAATCCGCAAGCAGACTACGATACAAAGGAATTGCTTGATCGTATTTCCCTTGCATCACCAATTTGGTGGCATGGTTATTGATTCGTGCTGCTTCAGATACCGCATTTGGCGTCGATGTCTTTTTGCCTTGGCTGAAAGCGGGCGTGGCAAAGCTCAAGGCAAGACTAAAAATAGTTAGGAATGTGACGGTGCTCAATTTATGCATAGGAAATAATATAACAGACAAGCTAGCAGGGCATATCTGAATAGCTGTTAGCTATTACACTGAGTTTCAACTTACAGTTATTTGGGACAACGGACTCAAAATTACTGCCATTGCACTGCCAAGAGGCGATGCGGCTCAAATCTCCGAATTTTCAAACTAGCAAATTTAAAATCTTAGTGGGATATCGTTTCAATTCCCTGCCGTGCTAGCCAGAAGCGACGAAGTGCAATGACCGTCCATGCAATCTCGACCACGCCGAAAGGCCACGCGCCTTCCAAGAATCCGTACACCGAGCCCAACGCGCAAGCAATGGCGAAGCCAAGCACGTACCAGTTCGACTTTGGCTCAAGGGCGTAGAACACCAGCTTGAGCGAGACCGAAAAAAGTCCAAATAGAGTTAATGGATCCAACTTCATTGCCTGCCCCCATCCGCCTTGAAGATTATAGGTGAAATCGCTATTGTTGAGCAAACGAGGATTTCGCCCCATGAAGATTTGGGTTGACGCGGACGCCTGTCCCGTCGCGGTCAAGGACATAATTTCAAGAGCCGCCCACCGCAAGACAATCGAAACAATTTTTGTGGCAAATAAAATTTTGCCTCTCATGATGTCGCCTTACATCTCGTTCGTGCAGGTCGATACCACGCCCGACGCCGCCGACCAGTACATCGGCGAGCATGCCATTGAAGGCGACCTGGTCGTGACCCAGGACATCCCGCTTGCACATATTCTTGTGCCTATGAATGTGGTAGTGCTCAGCCCGCGCGGTCTTGTATTTACGCCAGACAACATTGGCGAGCGAATCGCGGTGCGCAATTTGATGCAAGATTTGCGAGATACAGGCGAAACGACTGGCGGTCCTAAACCTTTCGGCGACAAAGAACGACGCGAATTCGCATCAGCCTTCGACCGTGCCCTGACCAAACTAAGGATATAATTGTCCAATGCGCAAAGTATTTTTTATTGCTGTTGCTTTTATCGCCCTCTGCGCTTATGCCATCACATCTGTCGATGCGCAATACGGACAAGGACTGGACAGCGAAGAACTGCATGGCGTAGCACTTCGCGCGGGCGATGCTATGAAAGAATGGCACAAACAGCACGGCTCGTTTCCTAATCTAGATCAGGAAGTGGATGAAGCCTTGAAGTTTGTTTTTGAAAAAGTGACGGGCGCGCCCGTGGCACCGACCACTCAGGTGACCTACACCGGAAGCGTACACTCAATTGAAAATATTCGCCTGTCTGTGGATAGATCGATTCGAAACGCATCCATTGAAGAATTGCAAAAACACCCACCATCAACATGGACAGCGCCAGCGAATTCTACTGTTATTTTGACCGACGGCAAGGATCAATTTTTGATCTGGACATCTGTGGTGAGCGGAACGCCAATGCGCGACTCGAACGATAAATGCAAGTTTGTCTGCGGCAAGTTGAAGTCTGCGCAGAAAGAAGATGACGCCGAAGCGTCTGATGAATAGCGTGCTCGCGCTTATCAATTTGCCTAAAATCTTACGACGATCGAGCAAGCCTTTTTTCCGATTTTTCATCAAGTATTAAAGTTGCACAACTTTTCTCACGTTTTCGTTAGGAAAAGTATGCGTTCGTGTTGCCTCAAAATAGAATCGTACTTTGACTAAACCGTTGCCTCATATATTTTCGTACCGGCGAAAATTCAAATAGCGATCTTAACTACTTTATATTTACCCCATCCGCAACGTTGGATCATGCCTTCAGCTCTAAGTCTGCAGAGAAAAACATCTAATGATTCTCGCCTCTGCCCCTCTTGGAGTATCTCCTTGCAGGTAAAAACAGTGCCAAGTTCTAGCATGGATATTGATTTTCTGGTCTCTTCAATGGTCGATTTTATTTTGCTTTGTTCTGCAGATTCGTGAGCCAAGAGTTTTTGAACTGCGTTTCGTTGCATTTGAATTATTGTCGTAACTGGGCTAGGCACAGGTATTTTCAATTTTTCCAGTTCTTCGCGTTTGCTTTGAATTTCCTCATGAAGAGCAAGCATGTTGAGCCCGTTTCGAATTTGTATGAGCTTTGATTTTACTTCTTTATCAATGGCTGAGTTTTCTAAAACACGCTGATACGGCGTTCTTGCCTTGTCATGAATCTTGTAGGTTTTTGCTCCGTTTCGTTTCTTTTCCAAAAGCTTTTGACACGGCTGAAAGTAATTCACGTACAGGTAAAGTGCCTTATACAGCGCTTTTAGAAGACGCAATGCTTTTTTGCCTTCGAACCGCCCTCGTCCTACATTCTTGCGGATCACGGAGCCGTTCTTTTCTTCGATCCAGGCTTGATCGTTTTTCTTGTATGCTCGAGATCTAGTGTAGGTAATGCTTTCCTTAATACACCAAGTAATCATTTCATCGTTTAAAAACTCTTTGCCGTTGTCAAAATCTAGACCCAGAATGGGAAACGGACAAATTTCTTTGGCTTGTTCTAATGCGTCGAGAACTTCAAAAGCTCCACTGCGAGGGAGCGCAATTGGTATTACCCAACAAGTCGCAATGTCCGTCATGTTCAGGGTGCTAAGAAACCCCCTGGAAGTATCGACGCTTGAATGGGACACAGTGTCAATTTCGAAGAATCCAGGAGCAACATCGTTCCACTCAGTGAAGGTGCGAATGGGCACTTTGTTTTTTACCAGTGGTCCGCGTTTCGTATGACTGACGCTTCTTTGGCAGCGTTGGCGCTCTTTCTTCAATGTTCGATCTATCGTGGCAGCGCTCACGGAGAGTATTTCAGCTTTTGCTGCAGCTGAAATTTTGAGATATCCATGGATTTCCAGATTTTCACATCTCTTCAACGAAGGGCGCTAGGCGTTTTCCGCAAAGTTTATTTGAGACGTGCCAGATCTGTATGAGTGCTTCTTGTGCCTCCAACCCAAGCCTGTTTTTTCGACCTTTTTTTCTTAGGGTCGAATGTTTGTTGACTGTTATTCAAAAGAGTAATCGCGTGCTTTCGAGAGTAACCCGTAGTCTGGATCAGGTTTTCCAAGATCTCGATACGTTCTTTCTTGTTGGCGTAGCAGTATCGTTTTCTCAGAGCATCAAGTAGCTCTTTGCGGGAATTGGTTGTCATTTGTAGCCTCATCTTTCCCTCGCTCCGGTAACCGAGAGTTCGATTTTATTTGAGGCAACGGTTTATGCAGGGTTCGATTTAATTTGAGGCAATGCGGCGTTTTTACTATTTGAAGAGAAGGTAGTAAAAAGACACCCATCAAATGTCGTAAGATTTTGACATGAAAGAGTCAGCAGGCATTTTGCTTTATCGGCTAAGAGAAGACACTTTAGAAGTTTTGCTCGTTCATCCCTCGGGCAATTACAATCGTCGAGCGCCATGGGGTATTCCAAAAGGACTGCCAGAGCCAGGCGAAGATTTAGAAACGGCAGCGCGCAGAGAGACGCTGGAAGAAATTGGCATTGACGTCAAAGACGAGCTAGTCTCGCTTGGATTTATCGAATACACCAAGAGTCGCAAACGCGTTCATTGCTTTGGTGTCGCGGCGACAAAGGAGTGCCTGCCCCAAAATTTATCTTGGGAAATCGACAAAGCCGAGTTCTTCACGCTTGAAGAAGCCGCGAAAATCATGCATCCAGACCAAGCAGCGTTTTTGGGGCGCCTCTCCAAAATTATCTAACTCAGTGTATGCTGAAATAAGAGACACGCGCCTGCCGGAGATTCGAGCATGATTCAATTCCGCTACTCAAACGTCCTTGGATTACCACTTGCACTCGTTCTTGCCGGCTCTTTGATGAATGGCTATAACATCAACAAATTTTGCCAGTATTACGGCTTGAAGGCTGAACTGGACAGATACGCCGACGCGCAACTGGTTCATGCCGTGCCAGAGGTGGAGATGCCCGCAATCGAAGCGGAAGCAGTAAACCAAGCTCCTCTCACACCCCAGCTTGCCTGCGAGTTTGTTAAATGGCTCGTGCAAGGTGCTTTTGATTTCAATCCAAATACCGAGAGCCGCAGCCATATTGAAGCAGCTAAATGGATGACACTCTCGCCATACCAAACGATGGAGTCGCTCTTCTGGAAACCCAGTGAAGATGAGGTTGTGACATTTCAACCTTACTCTGTAGAATACACTGGCGGGAACGCCAAAACCGGTCTAGAAGTGACCGTGCTTACAAGCATGAGCAAACAAGTGAGCGAACAGCATTTCAAATCAACGGCTATCGAAATCAAGTTTAAAGTCAAATGTACCAAAGATGGTTTGCGCATCACCGACATCGATATTTCCAACGGCGACAAAGCCTTGTTAATCGAACTGATGGAATAGGCTCTAACTCAAAATTGAATTAGAACTTTCAGCACGCCAGACTCTTGCGCTCGATTCAAGGCTTCGATACCCTGCTCAAGCGGCATTTGCGCGTCGATGAGCGAACTGGGATCAAGAATTCCGCTTGCAATCATTTCGACAGCTTTGTCCATTGGTCCGCAACGCGAGCCGACTACATTTATTTCGTTGACGACAAGCATGGACGGATTGAACTGAAATGGCGCCGCATAAGTCGATTTAAGAACTAGATGTCCGCGTGGTCTTATCAGGTCTATTGCAGATTGGAAACCTTGCGGATTGCCTGTCGCTTCGACCACAACAGCGTAGGCTCTTTCTGTGGACGTTTTCTTGTATGTTCCGCTAAAATTCCCGAGTCGCTCCAGGCGCTCTGGATGCCGTCCTACAAGATGGACTTCGTAGCCGCTTTTATCGAGCGTCATTGCAATTAGCAAACCTAATTTGCCATCGCCAATGACACAAATTGGGTTTTGTTTATCGAGCTGGATTTGTTCTTGTATCTCAAGAGCGGCTGCAACAGGCTCGGCAAAGACTATTTTATCCAATGCTAAATCTTGCGGAACTTCAACTAAGCTACTAAGGGTGGTGCTTAAATATTCGGCGAAGGCACCATCTTTATTGACGATACCAATAACCGATCTATTAGGACAATGATGCATGCCACCACTTTCGCAAACATGACATTTCATGCAGGCTTGATTGATATCGGCAACCACTCGTTTTCCGATAAATGATTTATCTTTGGCATCATATACGGTGCCAACAAACTCATGCCCCATAGTGCCGTTAAAATTGTGGTAGCCTTTTATAATTTCGAGATCTGTATTGCAGACACCAGCTCTCTCGATTTCAATTATGGCTTCGTCATCGCTTGCAATGGGAGCCGGAATCTCTTCCAATGCCACTTTGCCATTGTTTATTCTCAGTGCCTTCACAAAATTAACCGCCAAAATGCCCAAAATACAAAAGTAAATTGAAGCATAGTCAACTGTAAAACGAAAGGTTTCTGAAACTTCAATCCATTAAGGTAAAAGTGGTGAAATGAAATAACGCAGAGGTTTCAAATGCAGATTGTATCTTACCGCGGTCCTACACAACCTGGGGGAGTGTCGAATGCGTTGACTCAAATCGATTATTTGCAAAATCAGCAAAGCAACTGGTTTTACATTGTCGACCACGAACTCTGGATCAAGAATAAAGACCAGAAACGCCCTATTTATGCCTTCGACAAGATTATTCAGAAAAATCATTACTATTATTGCAACAATTTTCTCTGGCCAATTATGCACGATATGCCTGAGTTAGCCAGATATTCACTGGTTGAGCGACTTCACTACAAAGTCTTTAATTCTTCGCTAGCATTAAATTTAAATCGTCCCGACCACCTTGGAAAGGAAGCGTATTTCGTAAACGATTATCAGCTAGCGTTACTGCCCAAATTTCTGAACGCAAATCAAAACAAATACATCTTTTGGCATATACCCTGGCCAAAGGATGTATGGCCGCAACATGCCGACGCGATTGGCGAAATAGCCGAAGCACTTCTGAGCGCAGATGCAATTGGCTTTCATACTGAAGAATACAAAGATAACTTCGAAAATTTTGTTCGTCAGTATTTACCCTTTGCGCAAGTCAGCTCAAAACTAATAGTCTCACCTTTAGGAATCGATAACCGCTTCTGGCAGGAAAATGCCACTGAAAATCCTTTGCTGCCGGCCACCAACGGTGTACCCTACGTGTTAAGCGTCGATAGAGTCGACTACACTAAAGGTGTTCGCGAGCGATTACTGGCTATAAATCACTTCTTCAAAACAAATCCAGAATGGCAGGAGAAGGTTGTTTTCGTTCAGCAATGCGCTCGGTCCAGACCTGGGCTTAGCGAGTTCGACAAATACTGGCACGAGTGCAGAAGCATTTATGAATCAGTCAATTCAATTTATTCAAAAGACGCATGGAAACCCATTTTGTGGACTGACAAACCAACCTCTCCACCAGAATTAGCCAGCAGCTATGCCAATGCCTCAATCATGCTCGTTAATCCACTCAAGGATGGATTAAATTTGACCGCCAAAGAGTTCGTGGCCAGTCAACAGTCAAACCCCGGTGTGCTAACTCTATCAAATGGAGCTGGAGTTTGGAGCGAACTTGGAAATCATTGTATATCTGTTAGACCAAAAGACCTACACAGCTTTGCGCACAAAATCTTATACGGACTGAATATGAGTATTGAAGAAAAGAAAAGGAGGCAACGATCACTGCGAAATTGTGTTGCCGCAAACTCGCTTTCAATGTGGTGGCAAAAATTTGTAGATCTAGAAAAAATGTCAATTCGAAATCGCGACGAGAAACTAAATCAAACCAAAAGGATGTGTGTCTAATGAATCTTCTAGTGCGCTCCGATAACAAAAAAAATCAAAAGGAAATCGATGCGGCGCTTCACGAGCTGGCTTGCAACCTTTATTTCGTGCGCGATGATATCAAAATGTTTTCCTTGCTCGAACAACGATACATGAACGCAGTAATTATACAAATCGATGATGAAGATGGTTCGCAGTCACAAAAAATGAAAAAACTGATTAATACTGCCAACTTCGATATTCCAGTAATCTGCGTTTCGAACAATACCTCCGATTTTCATCGTGCAAGATTCAGACAAAAAATAGAACGTTTATACGCAGGCGAAAACAATGGCTCACATTCTGCTAGCTGAAGACGATAAATATTTGAGCGATGGTCTTTCGCGCACTTTGCGCTTTAGTGGCCATCGTATAGATGTAGCAAAGACTGGCGTAGAGACTGAAGCTGCTGTCTCGGCTTGTGACTATGACTTGCTTATTCTGGACATCGGTCTTCCTATTAGAAATGGTTTTGAAGTTCTGACCTGGCTGCGCTCGATAGGAAAGACTCTGCCCATTCTTATATTGACGGCAAGAGATACTCTGTCCGACCGCATACGCGGGTTGGATCTTGGCGCCAACGACTATCTGTGCAAACCTTTCGACATGGGCGAACTGGAAGCAAGAATACGTGCCCTTTTGCGCAAAGAAAAATGGGATAACCAGACAAAAGTCGTGTCTGGCAATTTGACACTCGACACACATGCCAACCAGTTTTACATTGAATCTGAAATACTCGAATTGACTTTGCGCGAATTCAAAGTGCTCGAGTATTTATTTCAAAACAAAGGTCGTCTAGTCATGCGGGACCGAATGCTTGATCATCTTTTCAATGTAGAAATGGAAATAACTGGAAATGCACTGGATATCATCATGTACCGCCTGCGCAAGAAAATGGAAAAATCAACTTGTGTGATTAAAACTGTAAAAGGATTAGGATTCATAATCGAATAAAATGAAGCGATCGATACGCAAACAACTACTACTCTGGCTGCTCATACCTCTCTTGAGTTTATCTGCATTTAGTAGCGTGGGTGCGTTTTATATAGGCGAAAATTTGGCTCGCAGTATTTACGATCGTGAGCTGGTCAACTCCGCCGACTCTGTGGTGGCACGTGTAAAAAATCAGGACGGCAAAATAACTGTAGACTTACCTGTTGCTGCACTTTCTATTTTGCGTCACAATAATCGCGACGAATTCTATTTTCAAATTCTCTCACCATCTGGTCAACTGCTAGCTGGGCACAATTTTCTTCCACAACCAAAATTCGAGCAGTTAAATTTAAATCCGCAATTTCGCTTTTTCAAATTAAAAGAGAGGCAACTACGGGCGGTGGCATTCACATTTCCCAATGCCACTGATAATTTGATTATCCAGGTAGCTGAAACCCGCAACACAAGAAAAGAATTAACCCATCAAATAGCTTTCACGGTGCTTGCAAGTCAATTCATTCTGATTATCTGCGCGCTGATTGCAGTGTGGTTCGGCGTGAGAAGAGGCTTATCGCCACTTGCGCGAGTGGAAGCGGCAGTCAATTCGCGCTCACCTGGCGATTTGAGTATGCTCGAAGTTAACGAACCAAGCGAAATCAAATCGCTTGTAAATGCTTTGAACAACTTGCTAAAGCAATTGAGCGACGACGTTGAGATGCAAAAGAGATTCATAGCAAATGCAGCGCACCAACTGCGCACCCCAATTGCAGGCTTAGGCACTTACAGCGCCCTTGCACGCAAACTAGCCAAAGACGACGAATCAAAAGAAGTTTTAGCCGAGCTTGATGCAGGCATTGCTCGAATGGGAAAAGTTGTCGGCCGACTTTTGATGCTTGCCCGCTCCGAGCCTGGCGCTTCGTCCACCCGGCAAATGTCTGTCGTAGACTTGAACAGCGTCGTTTCTGAAGTGACCGCAACCAAAGTGCCGGACGCAATCCAGCAAAAAATCGAACTAGAATTTCATTCCACAAGCGAACCCGCCTTGATATACGCTGATCCAAGTGGCATCGAAGAACTAGCCTCCAACTTAATAGAAAACAGCATTCTATACACACCATCTGGCGGGACTGTGATGATAGAAGTTGCAGTGAGAAACGGCACTACCACACTTAATGTCGAGGATAATGGTCCCGGAATTCCTCATGAAGAAAAAGAAAGAATTTTCGAGCGATTCTACAGATTACCCGGTACTGAAAAATCTGGAACAGGACTTGGACTAGCTATAGTCAAAGAAGTAGTATCTTCACACAAAGCGAAAATTGACGTCTCGTCTGGCCCTAGTGGACAGGGAGCTTCATTTAAAGTCAGCTTCGCTACGTTCAAAAGGACCCTGTAAGATGCAGTCATTATAGGGCTGACCCCTTCTGCGCTCTTCGACGACGTGGACGACGATTCAGAGATTTAGCCATACCTTTACTTTTCAAACCTAAGATACTTAACGTCGGCAAGCTTACCGTTTACACTTTTGAATGTACTTCGCCTCTAGGTGAAAGTTGGACGAGAGTTAGGCTGGTTAGAGCTTGCTGAAAGTAATTTGCAAGGCAAGGCTGAGAACATAGGTGTTGGAGATTCTCTGGACTTTACACCAGTCCAACGACATAACAAGAGAATCTCCATGATTTTTAGAACAGCGTCAGCCGCTAAAAAATGCCCAAAATAAGTAGGTCACTACAAAGTAAGTGGTACCAAATGTGAATCCATAACGAATTGGATGACGTTTGTTTTTGACTAAAATTTCAAAAATGCTAACGAGTACAGTCACAATCACGAAGTCTTTTGTAGCGAGTATTCCCGCTACTGCAAAGTCCTTTACTGGCCAGTTAAAGTGAGTGCGCAGAAAGTATGTAGAACCAAATACTAAAGGGACAAAAACCAATGCAAACGCAATGGCAGCAAGAGGGTGGACTTTGCGATTCTTCAACTCTTCAAGGTCTTTTTTTGCTTCTTCGTTTCGGTCTTCATTATCCATGGCTACAATTGAAGCACATTACAGTTAGTACGCGATAGCATAAGGTTTATCAAAGTTTTTAATCAATCGGTCGAGGACTTCCAAATTCATTTGTCCTGGAATTCGAGCAAGTATAGCTCGCTGTCTAATCAGTTCGCTTCTATCTTGATTCAAAAACGCTATCGTGCCCTTAACATAGGCGTTCCAGTCAGGTTTATTTTGTTGAAATGATTTTTCAAAGACAGCAAGCGCTTCTTTAGATCTGTTGGCGAAGGCAAAGTTCTGACCAGCGTGAAACGCGACAATAGCCAATTTTGATGTAGGAACATCCTTGCGACGCTCGAAGTAAAGCCTGCACAGATTGGCTGCAGCAAGCCTATCCTCGCTTGTAGTATCTTTGTTGGATGTTAACTTGCGCCAACCGGTTGCAGTTTGATCGAAGTCCCAGAACTCCAATTTCAAAAAATGTTCAACTTCCGCTTTGCTCAATTCTTTTGCAAAAGTCATACCAGATGTGGTGGCTAGGAGGAGAAGAAGCAACACTGTGAATTTAGACATATTAACTGACTCTATTTGCCTGTTAACTCAGTCAATCGCTCAGAAAAAGCTCCTCGCCCTTCGTTGTACAAGGTGTTTCCTTTACCATCCAAGTAGACCAGTCGCGGGTAGCTACGCACGTTGTATTTTGCTTTGAGATCAGTATTTTCCTCAGCATCAATCCGTTGAAAATCCATCACACCGCGGTATTTGTTGGCTGCTGCATCAAACTCCGGAGCGAATTCGTGACAATAGTGGCACCATGATGTTTCAAACATAATCACCTTGCAGCGTCCCAATTGGCGGCTAGGCGATGCCGAATTCGAAGTTCCTTGGGACTTCACAGGTGCATTGGTGCTAGATCCTTGAGGAGCGGATAACGCGTTGAGAGCATTTGCTGCATAAGATTTTAATTTTTGGTCCTTCGAATTGCCTGCAACCCACTGAAAGTGCTGTCTTGCTAGCCCGTTTTGCTTCATCGCCTGATAGCACAAAGCGAGATAATACTGGCCAGACGAATCATAAGGACTCTCCCTAACAAACTTCTGCAAGAAGGGAAGTGCTTGAGAATATTTGCCCTGATTATAAAGATTCAACCCTTGCGTGCGGCTGGTGGAATCGGCTAAAGCAGGACCGCATAGAAATATGGTGACAATGAAAGCAGTGAGTATTCTCACAAACACTATTGAACGCATCCTACGACTCCAGATGTGGTACCAGATGTGGCTATTTTGAAGCAAACCGGAGGTTTTTACATTAATTCGCTTCCTGCTAAAATAGAGAAAAGAAGGTTTTCGCCGCGATGAAAAACACTGGCTTAAAAACAAAATCAAAATCAAAAGAAAATGCAATAGTTGTGGCCATTTCCGTTTGCTTGATCATTGGAATTATTGGTTCGATGGTCTTTTGCAACGAGCCGATTATAAGCTTCCTTTTCCAACCCGGGATTCTCTATGCGCTAGCTATTGCATTCGGGCTCTATTTAGGGTTTACCTATCGACCTTAACGTTTAAGTGCGACGGTAATAAAATCTAATACCGAAATGAAGAGGCATCCCGCCACAGCTCCGGGTGCGGCGCCAATAAACCAGCCGTAAAGATACAAACCTATGGCGGAAAAAATGTTGAATTCAGGATGTCCACCGGGACAACCGTAAGTCATTGCTACGCTGAAGAATCCCATGTAGGTTGCAGGAATACTCAAACAAAGAGCGAACACCCAACCATATTTGGCAAAGTAATCATAAGTCCCGCTTTTGCGCATTCGAGGAACATCCCACTTCTCATGGGCCTTGAGCGCAGCCAAACTAACCAGATAATAAACCGCACTAAGGGCTGCGCAACACAAAAGTATGAACGCAATGCTGCCAACCGATATCGGATTGGCAGCGATGATTACTGGCGCCCAAAAGCCCAGATAGACGGCAGGTCCCATCCCTAAAAATATGCTCTCGCCCCATTTGATTTTAGTATTCATGATTGGCATCCCCTTCGATACCTCAATACTAGGGGCTCCAGAAGGTCTTGAAACGGGGCGCGAAACACTTTGGTAGCTGTTTATTGGTCAACGGTAAACACTAATAGAGAGAAGGGCAGAAAGTATTAGAATGAATGATACGTAGATTTTGGGTATTGATTGATGATGACTGAATACCTTCCATTCATAATTATTATCGTGGTGGCAGTTGTTGCCATCATCATCACTCAAGTGCATGGTGGTATGACCAATTCAGAAGATTCACAAGAACCTTTCAAATACTCTATGTCGTTGGAAGCAACCAAGGCTGAGTTAGATCAAATATTATGCGAGGCTATCAATTGTAATGGAATAGAACGTTACTGGGGTCCGTCGCAAACAGTTACGCTAGAAAATGGATTTATAGCTCTTCGCTACAAAATAAATTTTGAATACACTTCATCTCCTGATTCATTTGGGGAGAGTAAACAGATTTTGACTCATATGATTTTAACCGCAAACCTGAAAGAAACTGATGGTGGAACAAGCCTTGCTCATTTTATCTTTGAGGATGAGCAAAAGGCAGTCTTTGGACAAAGCCCTGAATCGTCATTCTTAAAGAAATCAACTATGGAACGAATAACTCAACGACTTGCTCAATTAAGCATTCAAAGCCAGACAAAAAATTAGAGAGTTATGATCGTTTAAATGCGGCGCCAATAAACCAGCCGTAAAGATACAAACCTATGGCAGAAAAAATGTTGAATTCAGGATGTCCACCGGGACAACCGTAAGTCATTGCTACGCTGAAGAATCCCCTTCGATACCTCAATACTAGGGGCTCCAGACGGTCTTGAAACAGGGCTCGAAACACTTTGGCAGCTGTTTATTGGTCGACGGTGAAACAGTTCATTAAAGAATAAAATAAAAACACAAGAGAAAAAATCGGCTCTTATTCAAATAATGACTTGCAGAAGTCTATTAAAGACTGGAGCCAATAGTGGGGCAAGATAATGTTGAACACAGAAATCCTTCTAATCAACTAACTTTTCACTTACCTCTTGCCAGGTTACTGGCCTATAACCTTGGTAAAAAGCTCTACCATTGCTGTCCAATCTATTGACCATACCGAAGGTATAGTTGTTTTGCCCAGTGGGGGTATTGGTGTCAGAATTATTGATATCCGTAATCACCTCTACTTTCCTGTTTGTAAAACTTACCACGTCTCCCAAAACTGCGCCTTTAAAATCCCCGCCACCTGAAACTTCGACTCTAGCACGTGGCGCGTAAATTGTTCCTTGAAACGAGTTGACCGAGGAGGTAACAATTTTGATTGGATTAACCCCATCGTAGTAAATCTGAAAATTAAGAGGATTAGCTAATGCTCCATCACCATATGTAATACCGCTTGTATTAATGGTAGTTAAGTTCGCTGAACTATCGATGTATATTTTTGTCGGTGATTCCGGCGAACTTGGAAGCGTAATAGTGCTTGAACTGTTTACATCTAATGATTTAGCAGAATACGATGCAGTTTTCAAATCGGTATTTCCGGTAGTAGGAAGTTGTAATAAATTAGCAAAAGAATTTGTCGGAGACTGAGAGATATTCGAGGGTTCCACAAACGGCTGAGGTGCATTCGGATGACTCACCTCCCCTTCAATGTTGTTGGTATTTAAATCTCCAGTTACTTTCGGCGCATCAGAAGCATTCTCTGATCCAGTAATTGTTTTAGCAGTTAGACTCCCGTCAATTTCAGCTCTGTCTGACAAGTTTGCGGAGTCGTTTGATTGTAATTTTAGTGCGTTAGTTCCATTTTTAGAAATGATAAGATCACTTCCTAAAGTCAAATTGGTATTAGCAAATACAGCTTGAGGAAAGAGAGGCGAAGTCGTTGTTCCACTCATTGATGACACAGGCGGAAG
This sequence comes from Candidatus Melainabacteria bacterium, assembly GCA_016699165.1. Taxonomy (GTDB): domain Bacteria; phylum Cyanobacteriota; class Vampirovibrionia; order Obscuribacterales; family Obscuribacteraceae; genus Aved-18. Next base: position 1,183,673 of record CP064963.1, read on the forward strand.
TGGCATTTTTGAAAAAGGTTGAATTTGTGGCTCTAAAACGACCCTTACATTTTTCTGGAACAGTCCTTTTTTCGCTGTAATTTCTACCAAACGCCAATATTCAGTTTTACTACTTTGAGAAACTCCATTTGGCAGAATGGGAGTTAAGGGGAAGGGCTGCAATACAGAGAATTCGCTTACGCTGGTCCAATTAATTCCTCCCGCCTGCAGTGGAGTAACTCGAACCTTGACTGAAATCCCAGAATCGAAAATAGGAAAATTTGAAGTATTTTCATCATAGATTACAATATCCGTATTGTTTGTAGGTGGGGCTCTATTCAACACATCTATTGCAAAATCCAATCCAGATTCAGTTGCATCCAATAGCTTTGATTTTTCGTGATGAACACCCTCCGATCTCACGATGGTCAAAAATGTTGTGGCAAGACCTAGCAAAAACATCATAGCAAAGGATCCAATTACTAAAATCGAGATCAATGCGTATGCTTTTTCGTTAGCCCTAGAGGATCTTACTCTTTTTGTCATATCAAATCAGCCCTTTTCTGTTTGTCCGAGCAAACACCTCATCATGAATTCCTATTTGCTGATCATGTAAATTGTTTGAGGAAGAAGCTGAGCCAGACTTTTTAATCTCAATGTTTATTCCGACACCAATAATTGAGTTAACCAAGGCCGGATTCGCATCAAATTGAAGAGGATCTATTTGAAAAGTTTTTCCGTTAGTGTTTTTACCATAATATTTAAAAACAACTGGAAACGAAGACCCAGACTTAGATTTGGGTCCTATGATATCTTTTAAAATTCGTTGAGACGGATTGTCTATCATGGATTTATAGCTACTTTGTTGAATTCCCGAAGGATAGGAGGATACGTACGCTCCGGGATAACGCTTCGTTTCTAAAGTGAAATTACCTGTAGTACCATCAGAAACAACATCATAAACTATGGTGTCCACATTCTCGACATCCTGGAGTGGTGATGGCACCGAAATTGGAGGCATAGTAGTGCTTGTAGTTTTGAATGCTACAGGAAATATGTTGTATTTCAAACTTGAGGGATCGGGTATTGATGAAGTATAGAAAACTGGAGTCTGCACAATTAGAGTATGTTCGCTCAATTTATAAGGTGCACCAGATATTGAAATTCCTCCGGAACCGTACACTGGATTGTTACTTGAAGGAAAAATGTTTCGGTCAATTAAATTCCCTGAGTGCATATCAGCGAAAGCTCTAGCAGAACGAACATCAGAAGAAATTCTATTGATCGCATTGCGAGCGGAATCAAGAGCTGAAGCTTTATTGTTAGCTCGTCCTGACAAAATCGTCATCAAACCCATAATTTCACCTAAGGCAGCCATCGTTACACCAAGCAAAACAGTTGCAATCAAAAGTTCAGTAATTGTCGCCCCTTGCAAGCTACGAGCTGAAAAGGCATTTTTAATCGCTTTCTTACGGATTTTTTTCATAGCTCAGAAGCCTTTGTTCCTGACTTTCTAACAATAGTGGTACTTACCAACCTTTTCCCCGCACCTAAAGAGCTTGCAGAATTGGCACCAAATGTAGTATTATCCACCCACTCAACTATAACAGTAATTTTTCGAGTATCACTAGCACCACCCGGTTCATTCTGATACGTTACTTTTCCTCGAAATTTTCCAGCTTTTGCAATTTCTGACCATTCTTCACTGAAGTCATCTAGCATCAGTACTTCGTCTCTAATATTTGTGTCCGAGCCAGGTTCATTAGAAGAAGTCCTGTTGATAGTTATTTCGCTAACTATGGCTGCATTTTTTAAGTATTCATAACCTACAGCTCTCGACCATTCTAGAAGTTCACTTGAAATTAAATGAGCAGTTGTTTGATTTTGACTAGACGTGACCAGTCTCAGACTTTCAGACAGAGTATTTAACAGCGCAAATGACATCAAGGCACCCAAAGCAAGCGCTATGAGTAGTTCTACTACGTACACTCCACGCTCTGAACGAACAAATTTTCGTTTAACTAGCCTTTTCATGATCATACCGACTAAGAAAGCTTCTTATATAATGCCTAAATTAAAGGCCCGGCTAACATGGTTTATTAATCACCCAAAGTACAGACTCTTATTTAATACTGCCCTAGAATTATCAAAAGCATCCAAGGGAATCTGTTAACAGCTCCTTCGGAGAATCATGGGTCAAAATTCAGCAAATAAAATAGCCGCCGACAGATACCAAATCGAAGGCGGGGTTAATTACCGCGACCTAAAGCCGTCCAACGTTATGCTCATCGACCCGGGTTTACAGCTTTGGCTGTTTAATGTTCCAGACGCTTACCGGTCAGGTTCCATTTCAGGGTGCCTCCGCTATTGCCCTTTTGGCTGATTTGATTTCGGTTCAGAAATTGCCCCAGGAGTTCGATATCAGTCTTTGGCACTAAAATTAGTCCTGAGACTTTGAAAACCTTTCGTGAATCTCACATGCTCATAAGAAAAAAACGTCACCTGGTCCTGCTAAAGTAGTTACCGACGCTCCACCGCCACAATCGCAAAAGACGCCCAAGAAGTAGAATTTCATGAATCGGACTTCGCTAAAAATCTTCATTGCCGCTATTTTTATTGTACTTAACACAGCGCTGCCGTCGCTTGCAAAAGAAGACCCACTAAAAGGCAAAGTGGTAGTTATAATCGGAGCCTCCAGTGGCTTTGGCAAAGGAACAGCATTGAAAATGTCGAAGCGCGGTGCTCATGTGGTGCTTGCAGCTAGACGCATGAATTTGCTTACTGACTTGCAAAAACAGTGTGGCAACGATTCTATTGCGGTTCAAACTGATATCAGTAAAAGCGATGAAGTGCAGCACTTAGCTGAAGTGACACTTGAAAAATTTCATCATATCGATGTATGGATAAACGATGTGGGAGTTGGAGCAATCGGTCGCTTCGATGAGATTCCACTTGAAGATCATTCAAGAATGATCGACATCAATTTAAAAGGAATTATTTATGGAAGTCACGTTGCCATCAAGCAATTTAAAAAACAAGGCTATGGCACATTGATAAATTTAGGCTCAATTGATAGCGAGGTTCCACTTGCCTATCAGGGCTCCTATTCTGCCTCTAAGGCTGCGGTGCTTAGTCTTGGACGAGTTTTAAACGAAGAGTTGAGACTGGCTAAATTCAAAAAGATTCACGTCTCGACAATCATGCCTTGGGCAGTTGATACACCATGGTGGGATCACTCAGCAAATTATAGTGGTGGCACAGCAAGAATGGGCTCTATGGAAGGACCAGAAAAAGTGGTTAACGCCATGGTTAAAGCCTCTATTCATCCAAAAGAAGAAATTGCGGTGGGATGGAAAGCGCGGTCCGCGTATCACTTTCACAAAATGTTTCCAGATTTGTCAGAGCGAATATCTGCAAATGTCGCGCACAAGTATCAAATAAAAGAAGCACCACCTTCACCAAACACACACGGCACTCTGTTTACTCCTATGCAAAGCGGCACTGAGATTGAAGGCGGCGTGAGAGAGCGTATGAAGCTGGAAAAAAGTAGTAGTACGAAGTAGCCTACTCAGGCTTCTGCTTGATCATTTCCAAAATTGCTTTTCTGTCGTATTTAAACGGATATGACGAAATTCGCATGTAGCCCGTGTATGGATTACTAAATAGGGCAATCAGCAAAACGTTGAGCGAAAGCGCAAGTGCTACAAGTCCTGTCATAAGCAATTGAGCATTGACGTTTTCCACTTCGAATAAAAAAGTGAACATGACTGTGAGAAGTCCGCCACCAATGACGACTCCCCACATTACTTCGTGCATACCGGTTTTGGCAATCTGTAGTCTATACCTTCGTCCATCTGTCATATCTTGCAAGACTTGCAGCATTTCAGAATATGCCTCGGTACCACGTACGGTGCTTGGTTCGTACTCTGTCATTGTCCACCACAACTCTCTAAATGGAACCTTGGCAGACTCGTCTTTAAAACCATTTGCGTCAATTGAATCCCATTCCACTTCGTCAACGATGCGCAAATATTCACCCAAGTTTTTGTGCATAGACTTTCGAATTTCAATTGGCATTGTGTAAGCCATATGAAATAAATCGAGAGTTGAGTCGGCTTCTTGTTGCGTCATTTGTTTTGCATTTTGATATTTAGTCTGAGTGTCAACAACAATCAGACCTAGTAGCACCGAATATAGTGTCCCGACAATAGAAAGCATGTAGCCTGCCACTTCGTGGTGGCGTTTGAGCCAGCTACCAGAAACGCGCTTGCGAACGAGTAATACGCCCATCGACGCGAACAGAACAGAGCCACCAACCACGACTATTCCAAAAATCCAGGCGTCCATATTGTTAGTTTCTCGCTCCCTTTAATTTTTCAAATATTTTATCAATCCAACCCGTACAAAAGAATGCAACAAGCACAGCCGACGAGTCTAGCATGACGTCTTCCACACAAGCGCTTCGTCCAGGCACAAATGACTGGTGCCATTCATCACTTGCTGCATAAAGTATTGCAAGCAACACCGCCAGATATGTCGCTTTCTTTATATCAATGTGTTTGCGCAGGGCTTGTCGCAGCAAGAGATACAGCGCACCGAATTCACTAATATGACCCAATTTGCGCGCAAAAATATTAAAACCACCAAAAACAACAGCAGTCTTTTCGCTCGAATTTGCCTGATGCGAGAATGCGAAAATAACTCCCATCCATACTATTACTAAAATCCAGCGCATGATGGGGGAATTCACGTATTGTCCTTCAAGCCAGGTGAAGATATAACTATACTACTGTCCAATCTTGTGTCTAATTTCGCATAAATGTTTCTTTTGAACTTCCTAAATGCCGCATCGTGTGGCTTTTGGCGTCTATCTCGGAAACTAAATGCAGAACTTCAACGCGGAATACAATCAAAATTATAATCCGGAGGTCCCTACCTCTAACGATTTTGCCGCGCTTAATTTTGGCAGAATCGACCAGGGTCTACCTCAGCCGTATCAGATGGAGCGCTCATGGCAGCAGCAGCAGCAACCGCACTCGCCATATTTGCCTGCACTAGAAATTCAAAATAATCAGATTCCATGCCGCAATATAGCGCCACAAGATTATGGAGCTTGGTTCAGAAATCCTCAAAACGATTTTCACTCAAACAGGTCAATATATCCGCCAGGCTACTGGGATGCATACTGGCGCAATCATTTCCAGAACTATTATGGCAATATGCGCCAACCTCAATATCCTCAGCATCCACACCAACATGAGCGACCGCATCAGCATCAGCATCAGCATAGGCATGATGAGCCTTTTGAGCGCCCTCAACCAAGGGAACGTCCCCAACCAATGGAACGACCAGAACGAAACAACAGACCCGAACTCAATTTCTCGCTGGCAGGAAAAACAATTGCGCTTGTTCCGGGGCACGGGGGGCATGATCACGGCAACACCGCAGGGGGCACATCGGAGAAGAAGACGGCTCTGGAAATTTCTTTGCGTCTCAAGGCAACGCTTGAAAGTTTAGGCGCTAAAGTAGTTATTTCACGCGAAGAAGATGTACTGGTTGCACCTGGTCAGCAAAAGAGTTTCGTTGAAAGGCAAAAGCCAGATGTGGCCATCGCCATTCACACTGATTCTGCCGGCAATCAAGCATTTGGCAATATGACTTTATGGGGATTGCCAATCAGTCGCGAATTTGCTGAAACGATGCAGTCGGTTTTGTCTAAGGTGACTGAAAGTAATCGCCCGGTCAAACAACAAACGCGAACATGGCAGGGTGGCAGACTTGCCATCGTGCATGCCGAAAATGTACCGACCATTTTGCTTGAGACTGCCAATATGCAGAATAGTGCCGATGCTCGAAGAATTCAAACAGCTGATTATCAGCAAAAACTAGTTGATGGTATTGCGCGCGGAGTATTTGAATATTTTTCAAAAAATAATCGCACCAGCCAAAGGTGAGATTTACACAAGTAGTACTGTATTTAGTACTACTTAGACACGAATTTGTTGCCGCGAATGGAAAACCGCCAAAGTCTATCGGTTGCTACTGAGATTCCGATACGCGGGGTGATTTCAATTGTTTCATCCGATTTGAGCGAACCTTGCGAAAGCCACAAGGGCGATTCTGAGTCCAATAAGTCCAAGCCGTTCATAGATTTATCTATCTGCCACTGGCGGCAGAGCCTGCCTGGACCGTTTGCGCCGTCATACTCGAGCGCTCGAATAAGTACCGCACCTGCCGTGCCGTCGGGTTCGGTTACTGCGTTTAAGCAGTGATACATTCCATAAATGAAGTAAACATAGGCAAATCCCGGCGGTCCGTACATGATTTTGGACCTAGGAGTAATGCCTCTGAAGGCATGACAGGCAGGATCGTCTTGAGTGTAAGCTTCGACTTCAACAATACGACCAGTAAGGATGGTCCCGTCGTCGAGCCTTCGACACAAATTTACACCAAGTAGCTTGGGCGCGATTTCAAGAGTCGAATTCCTGAAAAGCCGCCTGGAGATAGGTTTTAGCCCTGTGCTCGTTGCCTTTGCCATATAAAAAGTATATACGCCACGCCAAGCCAAAACTGCCTATAAATATATCTTTTGTAAGATAGTTGAGAAAATACTCATCTGTCTGTTAAACTGAAAATCAGGATCTGAGGCTCTTATAAGCCGTCAGGCGCGAAAGAAAGGTCTCAAGGTAGTGGACAGCGAATCGCAAACACCTCTTACTAATTCTGATAAAGAAGATAGAAAAGACGAATTTCTAGATGCCATCAAGCGCCATATTTGCCAGGTGCTCGGCTTCGACTATGTTTTTATCGACTTTGCTTCGGGCAGCGAAATTCAGAAAATCATGGAATTTTCGAGTAATGAAGCCGATGCTGTCGCGCGCAGATTTGTAGACACTCTTTTTGACGAGCACAAGCAGCCCATTTCGCAGGCAAATAGCCTGGTTGCACAAACGGTGCGCACCACAAATACTTCCTGGATTGGTAAAGCATTCACCAAAGACGATCTGGCGCATAAAGGTCAGGGCGTTCCCTACGCGATGATCCCGGTACTCGACACGTTTTCTACGGGCAACAAAGTACGCGGAATTATTCGAGTTGTTTGTTTTGATCAAACTCGCGAGATAGAACTGCAAGACATTTCGACCCTCAAACTTTTGGGCGAGCAGATGGCTAGTCGTCCAGGTTTCTTTGGAGAAACCCATGGCGAGCTTGCTTTGTCCCAGACGCCAAAGAATGAAGCGCTCGACCGCGACGTTATTTTGATAATTCATCCTGACCGTGTGGCAAGACGCAGATTTCAACGCATTTTAAGCACTATATACAATGTGCACGAATTGGATGCCACCAATAAAGCTCTTGCTATTTTAAACACCGAGCGTGTCGATATGGTCTTGCTCGATTCAGGTCCTAAGGGCGATTCGAACTTGTCTTTTTGTCAGGTTCTCAAAAAGAACGAGAACTGGGAGCATATTCCCGTTATTTTAACCAGCAACGACAATAGTCCCACGGCTCGTGTCGAAGGGCTTAATGCCGGTGCGGACGATTGTTTGAATGAAGGCTGTCTTGAGAACGAACTTGTAGCAAGAATTAAATCAGCGCTTCGTCACAGAAAAGTAGAGCGCGAATTATCTGTCCAGCTCAATTTATTAGAAGATTATGCGCAGCGTCTTGAAAAAGCTCATGAACAGCTGGATCGCGATAGACAAACCCAAATTCAAAAATCGCACTTGCTTGAGCAGCTCATGCGCGAGTCTGATGTGTTGCGCCATCAAGATAATTTGCTGCATAGAATCAGTAATAACATAAGACAAAGTTTTGCAATCAGCGACAATTTGTCGCAGATGCTAGAGGACCTTGCTGGATTTTTCAGCCTCGATAATTGTTTTGTGGTACTACCGGCAGAGCACAACGAAGATGAGCAAGAAGAAGATGCTATCAGAGTTGAAACTGTTACAGATAAAGCTTATAAGATAATCGATTATGACAAAGACTTAGAATGCTTCAAAGTATTCAAAGATAAGTTTCCGTCTGACCAGCCCATTATTTCTAACGATGTAATGAATGACAGACGACTGGAGCCTTTCAGAAAGAGTCTGGCCCTCTTTCCTGTGCAGTCGCTCTTTTATATTCCAATTACTTACGAAAAGAAATTGCTTGGATTGCTCGTTGGTTATAGATGCGAAACGCGAGCGGCGTGGAGTCGTATCAACGAGACTTTCATGAAGTCTGTCGCAGATCAAGTGGCAAACGGCGTTGTGAACGCAAGGCTCTATGCCAAGATTCAACGCCAAGCCACCACCGATGGTTTGACCAGACTATTTAATCACCGAACCGGACAAGAAAAATTAGCTGAGCAATTGAAAATTGCAGAACGTTATCAAAGAAATTTATCCATTATTATGCTAGATGTGGATCATTTCAAATCTATTAATGACCGCTTCGGACATCCAGCTGGTGACACGGTTTTGAAAGCAGTGGCACATTTGATACATGCTAATTGTCGCGATGTTGATATTCCGGTTCGATATGGTGGCGAAGAATTTTTACTTGTTTTACCTGAAGTAAATCAAGATGGTGCAGTTGTGGTGGCAGAGCGTATAAGAAAAGCTCTGGTAGACACTGTAGTGGGACACGAAAACCTCAAGATTACGATAAGCGGAAGCTTTGGTGTGGCAGCATTTCCAGAAGATGCAGACCAGCAGCAGCAATTATTAGATTTAGCAGACAAGTCGCTTTATTTGTCTAAAAGACTTGGACGAAACCAGGTGCACACTGCATCAGATTTGATGTTTGCACCAAGCGAAGAGAAGGAAGAGCCGTCCACTCGCGAAGTGGCAGATCATGTAAAAGAACAAAAAGACGTTGGAGATTTTGTTGCTCCATCAATCTCGGCACAAGCAATGACACAAGACGAGCTTGTTCCCGAAGTGGTGGACATGGTTAAGAGCCTTGCCTCCACTCTTTATTCTAAATCTGAATATAACAAAGTGCACCATTTGGAAGTTGCGCGCATGAGTGAGCTGCTTGCCAAAGTGATGGGACTGACCGCACAGCAAGTCGAGCAAATTAGAGTAGCTGGACTTCTGCACGATGTTGGCTTACTCAAATTAAAACAAGAAGTGCTAGACAAACAAGGAATACTCTCTCTTGAAGAGCGCGAGTTAGTCAATCAACATGCCGTTCTTGGAGCAGATATGCTAAGACCGGTGCGTGCTCTTCGCGAAATTTGCAATGTGATAGAATCGCACCACGAGCGCTGGGACGGAACTGGATACCCCAAAGGACTTGCTGGAGAAAACATTCCGCTTGCCGCGCGCATTATATCTATTGTTGATGCATATCACGCCATGATTTCGGACCGTCCATACAGAGATGCGCTCACAATGGAAGAAGCGATGGAAGCGCTCAAGGCAGGTGCGGGAAAACAATGGGATCCTTTTTTGCTTGAGATATTCTCTGCCGTTCAAAAGAGCGTGCAAGAAGGAAAAGCTGGTTCCAATCCAACTCCTGTTGTGATGAACGTTTCGCCTGACGCCGAGCACACTGATTCAGATTTGGATATAGCTGAAACCGAATCAATGAGCGGACCTTTAGAATCTATTGAATCTGATGATTTAGAAGATCCGATGGAAGATCCGATGCAAGATACTATGCATGAATCAATGCACGGATCACACGAAACATTTGTCGATCCTCTCCACGAGCCTTTACACGAGTCTTTGCACGCTCCATTGTACGATCCCGGCGACATGGATCAAAATGCCACCATTCCGCCATCGAGTGTTTCGACACCAAGAAATTCAGTTTTAAATTCTGTTCTTGGACCGGCTGCAATTAGAGGACCTGGCTTAGCTCTTCCTGGTTCTGGCACACCAAGCCAGGCCACTATAAAAACAGGCGAAGTGCCCGTGGTCAAAGACGACATCGACGAAGGCATGCCGCCGATGACAGTGGAGCAACAGTCACAACCAGCTACTGCTTCAGCGCCACCACCACCGGTGTCTGGCTTAGGATTTAGACCCATTCCCTTAGACGAAGACGAATCGCTTTCATCGGGCAATTGGAATCCTATTGTTATTCCAAGAATCGAAACTCCCCAGATTCAAACTACTCAATTTGAAGACCAGTCACAAGACCAGTCACAAGACCAGTCACAAGACCAGCCTCAAGATCAGGCTCAGGGTCAGCCCGATGCCTCGCCTGGATCGCCGAATGCTCCTAACGCTCACTGGGAGGCACCCACGCACGATTTGAGCGGCAAAGAGAGCCAGAGCGAAAACGACGAATCCGAAAACGAAGATGGCTTCTTTTAAGATTTCGTTGTGAATAGGGGCTTCAAGCCTGGAGCGGGTGTAAAATATCGCTTCCAGTAAGGGAGCTTCTCAAGATGAACATCAAACAATTTGTCGACCTCAATTTCAGACATTTTAACGCTGCTGCGTTGAAAGATGCAGCTGAAGGCTATGTCGAGCACATGAACAATGGCGGCAAAATGTTCCTTGCGATGGCAGGCGCCATGAGCACAGCCGAGCTTGGCATTACCCTTGCTGAAATGATCCGCGAAGGCAAGATTCACGCCATAAGCACGACCGGCGCCAACCTCGAAGAAGATATCTATAATTTGGTCGCTCACGACGACTACAAACGCATTCCAAACTACAGAGAGCTAACACCAATTCAAGAACAAGAATTGCGTGATGCTGGCTGGAATCGTGTAACTGACACATGTATCCCAGAAGAAACTGCCATACGCAAAATGGAGCATCATCTGCTCAAGATTTATTTGGACGCAGAGAAAGCGGGCGAGCGCTTCTTCCCCTATCAATACATGTACAAATTATTGAAAAGCGGCGTGCTTGAAAAAAGCTACCAAATAGATCCAAAACACTCCTGGATGCTTGCTGCAGCAGAAAAGAATATTCCAGTATTCACTGGTGGGTGGGAAGATTCGACTTGCGGAAATATTTTTGTATCGCACATCATCAAAAAGCAGTTGGCGTCGCACAACATCATGAAGTCCGGCACAGAGCAGATGCAGGCTCTGGTTGACTGGTATCTTGAGCAGAAAGAAAAAATTGGATTCTTTCAAATTGGTGGCGGCATTGCAGGAGACTTCCCAATTTGTGTGGTTCCACTTATTCAGCAAGATTTGCAGAAAGACTGCAACTTCTGGAGCTATTTCTGTCAGATTTCAGATAGCACCACATCTTACGGTTCTTACAGTGGCGCTACACCAAACGAAAAAATCACCTGGGGCAAATTAGAGCCTGATACTCCTCGTTATATAGTTGAATCGGATGCCACCATCGTTGCGCCTTTAATTTTCCAATACGTTTTGGATAGCTGCGCTACAAGCGATAACAAAGAGAATGCCAAAGCTGTAGCAACTGCCGGTTCGAAAAAATAAAAGCATCTGACTGAAACTCAAACTGATCTAACGCAGACTCTAGACCTCTTTTTTCTCACTCTTCATCGTGTATTAAAGATCACGTGATTTTCTTACGCATTGGTGAGAAAAACCATGCAACTTTAATACTTGATGTTAAATCGCGCGATCGACACATGCTGATCGCGTAAGATGTTAGATATCAGATATTAGATTTAGATTTTATTTTTGAGCAGAAACGAGTTGTGCTGGCGCTTCTAACTCTGAATATAATGGAGTGGACAAATAGCGCTCGCCAGTGCTTGCTGCAACGGTCACTATAAGCTTGCCCTTGTTCTCTGGACGTTTAGCAATAGAAAGGGCAGCAAAGACGTTGGCGCCGCTTGAGATACCGGCTAAGACACCTTCTGTCTTGGCCATAGCGCGAGCCGTTTCGTATGCTTGATCGTTTGTTACTTGAAATACTTCGTCTATCACATTCAAATCTAGAATATCTGGAATGAAACCAGCACCAATGCCCTGGATTTTATGAGGACCTGGCTGCAATGGCTTGCCTTCGCGTGTTTGCGTAATGACAGGACTGTCTGCAGGCTCGACTGCAATTATTTTGATATTGGGATTTTTTTCTTTCAAGACCTGACCAACACCAGATATGGTGCCGCCAGTTCCAACTCCTGCTACAAAAATATCTACTTTGCCTTCGCTACCTTCCCAAATTTCAAGCGCTGTAGTTTCGCGGTGAATCTTGGGATTGGCAGGATTTTTAAATTGCTGGAGCATGTAGGCATCAGGATTTTGTTTGCACAGTTCTTCGGCTTTGTTAATTGCCCCGCGCATGCCTTCTGTACCTGGAGTCAAAACAAGTTCGGCACCAAGAGCTTGAAGCATTTTTCTGCGCTCGCCACTCATTGTCTCAGGCATGGTCAAAACCAATTTGTAGCCTTTTGCCGCAGCCACAAAGGCTAGAGCGATTCCGGTGTTGCCCGATGTTGGCTCTATAAGAATAGTTTTGCCTGGTGTGATTTTTCCGTCGGCTTCAGCAGCTTTGATCATGGCGCTACCGATGCGGTCTTTGACCGAACCCAGCGGATTCATCGATTCCATTTTTACAGCTACGGTGGCTTCTAAGCCTTTGGTCAAATTATTGATTTTGACCAGAGGTGTTTTACCAATCGCTCCGGTCAAATCATTGGTCAAGCTCATTATTGCTGAACTCCAGTGGTGTTCTTATCGGTTTGAGCTTTATCCGTTTCAGTTGTCGCTCCATCTTGAGCTAGCTTTTTAAGCGGGTTGGCGGCTTCAAGATCGGCTAATTGTTTCTCGCCGATTTCTTTAAAAATTTTGCCTTTTTTGTATTCTTTAGAGTCAGGCGCTTGACCTTTCATAAGGGCTTCGCCTTTAGAAATAGTAGAGCGAGCATGCTTCATCGAAATATGATATTTCTTCTGCATGCGCTTTTCATCGTCGGTCCAGTTGCCTTGTGGCGAAGTATTTTCGTAAGGACTATTTGGTTGGTTCAGTTGTCCCGGTGTCAAATTAGTGGCACCATCTGCGGTAGGCAGATTCTGACCAAAGAAATTGTTGACCTGAGCAAACGCGTCTTGAGCCGAGAACAAAAATCCGGCAACGAGAAGAACAGAAAGTGTTGATTTAGACAAAATTTGCATAAAAAGTACCTGAGTAGACTCGACAATCTTTTAAGACTTCCAGTTTACTCGTTTTAGGAGCTTGTCATATGGATTGTTAAATAAAGGATATCTCAGACCGAGGCGGCAAGAACCGGAGAGAGGCTTGATTTCGCCTCCGCCAACTTTTCAAGAGCAAAAGCAAATCGTAATAGTTCACCATCGTGGAGCCTGGGCGCCATCAATTGCAGCCCTATTGGCAGCTTGTTTTTGTCCAGTCCAAAAGGAACCGAAATGGCAGGCAATCCGGCAAGATTAGCCGGGATTGTGCAAATATCGCTTAAATACATTTTTAGTGGGTCTTGGGTCTTTTCGCCTAGCTTAAAGGCTGTATTTGGACAGGTGGGCATGAGCAAAGCGTCAAATTTTTGCTCGAAGAATAGTTTGTCGTATTCTTCTAAAAGTAATCTTCGAACTTGCTGAGCCTTTTTGTAATACGCATCGTAATAACCAGAACTCAGCGCATAAGTGCCAAGCATGATTCTGCGTTTTACTTCAGGACCAAATCCTTCTTCTCTAGATAGAGAATAAAGACTGTTTAAATCTTTGGCGTCTTTTGCTCTTGCACCATATTTAACACCATCAAAACGGGCCAGATTGGCGCTTGCTTCAGAACTTGAAATTAGATAATAAACTGGCAACACGTGTTTGTTATATTCAAGACTGACTTCTTCGACTTTGGCCCCTTCAGCCTCTAAGCGCCTTACCGCTTCTAAAGTCGCTTCTCTCACGCATGAGTCGGCGCCTTCACCGATGGTATCGGCAATAAGACCTATTTTTTTGCCTTTTAAAACATTTTGGGGCGATTCTTTTTTTAATGACTGGACAAAACTTAGGCTCAAATCGGGATAACCAGCTATTTTAGTCTGGTCTATAGATGTCGAATCATACTGGTCTTTTCCATGCATTTGACTAAGCGCCAGAGCGACGTCTTCTACTCTTCGCGCCATCGGACCAATTTGGTCTAAGCTCGATGCAAATGCCACCAGTCCAAAGCGTGATACCACACCATAAGAGGGCTTCATGCCGACCACACCACAAAATGAGGCGGGCAATCTGATAGAGCCACCGGTGTCAGATCCAAGCGAAATCGTGCTGTAACCACTGGCACAAGCAATAGCAGAACCGCCTGAACTACCGCCTGGCACATAGTCTAAATTCCAGGGATTTTTAGCCGGCGACATCGCCGAATTTTCGTTTGAAGAACCCATGGCAAATTCGTCTAAATTAACTTTACCTACGCACAAAGACCCTGCAGCAAAGAGCTTCTTCACTACAGTGGCGTCGTATTCTGGTTTGAAATTTTCAAGAAATTTGCTTGCACAAGTTGTGGGATAGCCCTGAACACACAAATTATCTTTCAGCGCAAGTGGTATTGCAGCCAGTGGCAATAGCGGCTCGCCTTTGGCAATTTGAATATCTATTGTTTCGGCTTGTTTAATTGCAAGATCGTCTGTGTGACAAATGAAAGCATTGGTCTTCTTGTCGTTTGATTTGGCATGTTCCAAAAAAGTTTTAGCGACTTCGACCGCGCTCACTTTCTTAGCGCTCAAAAGCTCGTGTATGTCCGAGACTGACTTACCAAGAAGTTCTTTCATATTTTTACTGATATTTTTTGAAAATCAAACTGGCGTTGTGTCCACCAAAACCAAAGCTGTTAGACATAGCAACATCTATTTTCTGTCCGGTCAAAGCCTTGTTGGGAACACAATTCAAATCGCAAGCTGGATCTTGATCTTCCAAATTTATAGTGGGTGGAACTGTGCCAGATTCAATGGCAAGAATGGAAGCTGCAGCTTCAATGGCACCAGCGGCACCAAGCAAATGTCCGGTCATCGATTTTGTTGATGACACAAGTAATTTGTGCGAAGTGGCATGCTCGCCAAATACAGATTTTATTGCGGCGGTTTCGGCTTTGTCACCAACTGGAGTGGATGTGCCATGAGCATTCACATAATCTACGTCTTCTGGTTTTAATTTAGCCATTTGAAGCGCCATTTTCATTGCGCGAGCGGCACCGTCGCCGTCAAGACATGGTGAAACGATATCAAATGCGTCGCCTGTCATGCCGTATCCGACAACTTCGGCATAAATTTTTGCACCACGAGCTTTGGCGTGTGAGAGCGATTCGAGCATCAATACGGCTCCACCTTCGCCCATTACAAAACCATCTCGGGCTTTGTCGAATGGACGGCTAGCACGCTCGGGCTCGTTATTTCTAGTGGAAAGAGTTTTTGCCGAAGCAAATCCTGCCATACACAAAGCGGTTATAGGCGCTTCGCTTCCACCAGCAAACATAACGTCTGCGTCGCCGCGTTCGATAATTTTAAATCCATCACCAATGCTGTGCGCTGAAGTGGCACAAGCAGTGACCTGACAAAGGTTTGGTCCTTTGGCGTTATGTATCATTGAGACCCAGCCGGCTGCCATGTTGACAATGAGCATGGGCACCGTGAACGGTGAACACCTGTCGGGACCGCGAGAGTGCAGTATTTTGTATTGGGCTTCGATAGTTTGAAAGCCACCAGCGGCAGAGCCAATCACAACGCCGACTCTTGTGGGATCCTCTTTACTGAGATCAAGCTTTGCATCTTCCACAGCCATTTTGCTTGCGGCAATTGCAAATTGAATGAATCGGTCTGTACGTCGTACAGACTTAGGATCCATATAAAGGTTAGGATCAAAGTCGGGAATTTCACCTGCTATTTTGCAAGCAGATTGCAGTTCGACCGGCACCGAAGTTATAGGCTTGATGCCGGACTTTCCGCTAATTGTGTTTTGCCAAAATTGGTCTTTGCCAATTCCGTTGGGGGAAATGGCACCAATACCAGTGACAACTACTCTTTCTGAGGCCATTTAGACCGCTATTAGAGATGCGAAGAAATGAACTTAACCGCTTCACCAACGGTGGTGATCTTTTCAGCATCTTCGTCAGGGATTTCCATTCCGAACTCTTCTTCAAGAGCCATGACCAATTCAACCTGATCAAGAGAATCGGCGCCAAGGTCTTTGGTAAAACTAGCTTCCATATTAACTTCTTCAGCGTTAACGTTAAGCTGTGAAATGGTTACCTTCTTTACTCGCTCGAAGGCTTCCTTCTCGTCCATGGTTATTTCTCCTGTTCCTGAATCTAATTATTACAAGTCGACATCGCAAAACTTGGCATTTCTTCGTGCCAAGGGCATTTAGGATATCACGATAGTCACCAATAAATGCCCTTATTTTTTGCGATCTATTACATAGTGAACTATGTGTACAAACCGCCGTTAACTTCGAGCACTTGGCCGGTTACGTAGCTGCCTGCACCAGCAAAAAATAGCACTGCAGCTGCAATATCAGCCGGTGTGCCCATTCTTTTCAGAGGAATTTTTTCCTTAAATTTGTTTATGATTTCTTCGCCCAAAGCTCTTGTCATATCGGTATCGATGAAGCCAGGAGCAACCACGTTTGCAGTGATTGTGCGCGAAGCGTATTCAAGAGCTACAGTTTTGGTGAAGCCAATTAAGCCAGCTTTAGCGGCGGCGTAATTGACCTGACCGAAGTTGCCATGAACACCAGTGGTGCTGGCAATATTGATGATGCGTCCTGAGCGTTG
The DNA here is from genome assembly GCA_016699165.1 of Candidatus Melainabacteria bacterium. Lineage (GTDB taxonomy): Bacteria > Cyanobacteriota > Vampirovibrionia > Obscuribacterales > Obscuribacteraceae > Aved-18. The sequence goes on from CP064963.1 coordinate 1,200,318, forward strand.
TTTGGACATCACTTTCAAAACGGGCTTTGTAACTTTGAAGGCGCTGGTTAAATTGGTGTCGATAACAGCTTGCCATTCTTGCTCGGTCATCTTCATATAAAGGTTGTCGCGGGTAATACCTGCGTTATTGACCAGAATGTCGATTTGTCCCCATTTTTCCATTACTTTGGCGACCATGGCTTCGACCGACTCGGACTGTGTGACGTTGCAAACACAACTCAGTGTTCCGCCGCCCAAATCTTTGAGCTCTTGCGCTGTGTTGTTGCAAGTTTCTTCGTTGATGTCGCTTATGACGACACGCGCACCTTGAGCAAGAAGGGCTTCAGCGATGGCTCTGCCAATGCCGCGTCCCGAACCTGTCACGATTGCCACTTTATTGGTTATTTTGGCCTGGCAAGCCTCTTTTTCTTCAGCCACTACATTTGCGCTCATTTCTAGACTATTCCTTATTCTTGAACCATTACTAAGAATAAGGGGTAAGACGCTCTGAAGATCGCCTTGGGGCAGAAAAATTGACGCTGCGTTTCAAATGCCCTTTAAGTGTTTATAATGTAAACGTATGAAGAAGACCCGCCAACTACTGCTCAGCGCATCTCTACCTACTTATTTATGTCTGAATTTGCTTGCATCAACAAGCACGTGTCCAGGGGCGAGCGCGCAGCAGAATATCTATAACAGTCAAAGTGCCGATGGTCAGAATTTTGGCAAAGCGCGCCAGATTATGGAGCGGGCAAAACAAGCTTTCAAAGCGGGCGACTATAACGCCTCGGTAAGTCTTTGTCAGGCGGCGATGAATTTTAATCGCTCGGACAAAAACATTACACATTTGCTTGCAATGTCTTATGCCGAATCAGGCGATAACTACAACGCCAATTTGTGGTTTCGCTCGACACTCACGCTTGATTACAACTTTATTGAAGCGCGAAATAACTATGGTCTTTTCTTGCACAAAACTGGCAACAAAAGCGATGCGAAAAAAGAATACAAAACAATCATCAAAATAAATCCCAACTATCCAAATGCTCACTACAATTTGGGCACAATTTTGCACGAAGAAGGCGATTTAGACGGTGCCATCGAAGAATATAGAACGGCAACCAGACTGCATCCCAATTATTTTGCCGCCCAGCGCGATTTAGGCACAGCCACATACGAAAAGTATGAGCGCGGCGGGTTGAAAGATATTCAAGAAGCGCTTGGTCCCTTGCTTGAAGCAGCTAAACTCATTCCGAAAAATCCGATGGTTCATTATCATTTGGGACATATTTATTGTGCCAAAGGCGATCTTGACGAAGGTGAGCGCGAGTATCGCACTTCGCTTCACTGGGAACCAGAATTTGCCGCCGGTCATTTTGAGCTAGGCAAGATCCGCTATTTAAGAGGCGATGCATTTAGATGCATTCTTGAAATGAGACAAGCGCTCAAAGTAAATCCTACTTATACCGAAACTAAAAAATTTCCTGGTCTCGATAGAAAAGAATTGCAGGGTTATCTTGCAAAATCATACGAAGCAGTGGCAAACTTTCCCCAAGCAGCAAAAGCCTGGACCGAAGTGGCCCAACTCACTCACGACAATAAAGCGATACTGGCTCATATAAAAGCGCTTAGCAAGCTTGAAGCGAATAAAGAAAAAAAGAAAAGCAAAGGTCCAATATTCGACGAGCAAGAATATCATGCCATGATTCGCAAAGGCGTCGAAATGATAGACGAAGGCGACATGTCCGAAGCCAAGTCTGTTTTCAATCGTGTGCTTGAAGTGAATCCAGCCTCTTTTGAAGCCTATCAAAATCTGGGTCAAATTCAAGAAGCAGAAGGCGATTTAAATGGCGCGACCGCTAGTTATCAAAAAGCGATTGAGATGGCGCCAGATTTTCCAGGGCTTTACTACAACATGGGATTTTTGCTTGAAAAAATGCAATTAGCCACAGAAGCTGGCAGAATGTACAAGAAATATCATGACCTGGCAGGCAGATACCCCTACGATCCAAAGCATGTCGTAGAATTGCAGCTGGAAGACGTTCGCAATGTCCAACGCGGCAAAGAGCGCGAGCGACTTGAATTTTAGGAGCAAACCAAATTTAAATGGCTAAGTCCGTATCTACACTTACTCTAAAAAAGTACAAACAAGAAGGCAAAAAAATAGTTTGTCTTACTGCTTACGATTATTCCACTGCAAAAATTTTAGACCAGGCCGGAGTCGATCTCATTCTTGTAGGCGATAGTCTTGCCATGGTGGCACTGGGTCACAAAACCACTCATGCTGTAACGATGGAAGATATGATTCATCACACCAAAGCGGTAACACGCGGTGTGGAGCGCGCCTTAGTAGTTGCTGATTTGCCTTTTATGAGCTATCAGGTAGACGAAACTCACGCCATTTCAAATGCAGGTCGCTTTATCAAAGAAGCTCAAGCACAAGCGGTGAAGCTCGAAGGTGCCACAGAGCTAAACTTGCATGTAATATCACGCCTGGTATCAATGGGAATTCCTGTAATGGGACATCTTGGCTTTACGCCTCAATCTATAAATGTATTTGGCGGAACACATGTGCAAGGCAAAAGTGCCGATGACGCTATTAAATTGATAGAAGATTCACTTGCTTTAGAGCGAGCAGGTGTTTTTAGTCTGGTACTGGAAATGGTGCCTTATTCTGTCTCTAAAATAATTAGTCAGAAATTGCAAATTCCAGCTATTGGTATTGGTGCAGGGGACGGTTGCGACGGACAAATTTTAGTCACAGACGACTTGCTTGGCAAATACACCGACTTCAAACCTCGCTTTGTAAGACGTTATGCCAACTTAGATGAAGTCTGTTCTGACGCTATTAAGAATTACGCCACTGACGTAATGACTAGCAAATTTCCAAGCGCCACCGAATCTTTCTTTTTGTCTGAAGCAGAAGAAAAATTGTTTCAGGACAAACTCAAAGCTGCGTCTAAAAGTTAGACAGTCTCAAATTGATCTTATGCCAATCGAAGGTGTCGACTGAACGGTCTAGTCATCGTGTATTAAAAATGCATGTTTTCCCTAACGAATTCGTAAGAAAAACCATGCAACTTTAATAGTTGATGGAAAAGTCGAAAAAAGAGATGCTCAAGTCGCGTAAGATCGCTAAAAGAGAGCCACTTGCGTGACTCTCTTTCACTCAAACTGTCGCAAAGACTAAAAATCTAAAATCGTAACAGCCTAGTGATGGTCTCCATCTGCACACAATTTAGCGCAGTTGTTGCACGCATCTACGCAGGTTTTCAGTTCTTTATCATTGAGAGCTTCGCAGGATTTGGCACAATCAGCACATGCCTTTGCGCACACTTCCATCAGCTTGCCGGATAATTTGCTGTTGCGCGATCCTAGATCTGCATTTGCTGTGCAAAGAGCAATGCAATCTTTGAGCGTATTTATGTGTTTGGCATCTGCATGTTTGCCACCTTTCTTCTGGCAGTAAGCAAGCGCCTTTTTGCATATTTCAGCGCAAGATTTGCAGTCTGTTTTGCAACAGCTCTCTGTTGTTTTTGCAGAACCTTTTTTGTCTTTACAGCAACTATCTTTGCTGTCTGCTGCAAACGAAGGCATGGCAAATATGAGTAATGCCGCAACTATATACAAGAAATGTTTCATTTCAATTCTCCTAATGAATCAGTAATTTACTTGATGCAGTCGGAGTTTTTTAAATTAAAAGAGATCTAAATAGAATAAATAACTTGGCTCTAACTGGCTCTGTTTTTACAACCAGGAAATCCTTTTGAGATTCGCATTGAGCGTCTATGCAAATAGAGCTAGAAACAGCTGCAAGCCCAGTTGTTGAAGTGGAAAATTCCCTTCTTAAGTTATAAAAACCGGCAACAGACTCAGTTTTTTTGACAGGTGCTTGAGCCGGCTTGCAACAACAAGCTTTTGGCAAACAACAGGATTTTTCGCTTACAACTTTAGATGTAGTATGGACAGAATTTTTAGAACAACAATCCGCCAGAGCAGGCGAATAACCAAATTGCAACCCTACACAAAATAGAGTCAAAGCGACTGTCAAGAAAAATTCTATTTTAGGGAAATTGCGCATACTAAATTTGTTATATCACAGCTTGAAAGGGTTAAAACATTAGTTTCTAGCTTTTACTTTGGCAACCAGGCGCTCGATGCGCTTAATTCGCTCTGCTGTGGCCTTTGCCTTAGAAGAATTGCCTGAGTTTTGATAACACTGCTGTAACTGCTTCAAAGTGGAAATTTCAATTTCCTGGTCGATTCCAAAATTGGCTTCAAGTGCGCTCAATGACAACAAGAGATTCTGCTGTGCTTTCTGCCAGCTTTTCTTTTTCATTAGAATAGAAGAAAGAATGTTTCGGGTTCCGACTGCTTGCGATGAATTCTTGCCATATTTTGCTTCTAAAAAATGAAGCGCTTCGCTTGCCGTTTTCTCTGCCTTTTCCAGGTCATTTTTTTTCATCAAAACTAGAGCCAACTCAGTTTTCACCAAATTAGCCTCTAGAATTTTCATGTTATTGCTTGAGCTAAAAACAGCAATTGCTTGACGCAAATATGACTCGGCTTCGCCAAATTTCAAGTTGTTGCCTTTAATAGTCCCAAGCGTTTGATACTCGACGCCAAGCTTCATATCGTCTGCGGCAAGTTTTTTGGAATCGATTGATACAAGCTTGTCTGCATAAGGTTCGGCTTTGAAATATTCTTTCAATCTGAAATAGTGCAAAGTAATTGCCCACAAGTTTTTGCTCATCTCGGGATGTTCATCGCCGCTTATCAACTCACGCAATCTCAGGGCGTGTTTCATGGTGTCGATTGTGTTTGCACCCTTACTGTCAAAATAGCTTTCAGCAAGATCGTCCATAGCAGACATAAGTCCATCGCTCAAGCCGCTGTGTTTTTGCTGGACATTCTTTTTCTTTTTGTTCTGCACTAAAGAAACAAGAGCCAAGTAGTAAGTTTCGGCTTCTGGCATTTGTTTTTCCATAACGCATGCATTGCAAATATGCGCCATAGTCTGAAGTCTTTCATTGGAATCTGACCCGAGCTTCACTGCATATACAAGTGCTTGCTGATAATATTTTTCAGCTTTGACATTATCGAATTTATTCTCTGCTTCCTGACCTTTGTGCTCCATCGCTTGCCAGTCTTTAAACAGATTTGTGCTTTGTGCATATACATCAAAACAAGAGTTGAGGCTAAAACTTACTGCCACCAAATAAGAAACCAAAGGTATATAGGAGCGGCGCATAAATTCAGAGTGTCTATCTATAGCCATTAACTAAAGTAATAATAGGAGGCAGTCATGATGAGTGAATTATAAATGAAATTACCTGTTTCCACTGCATTCAACCATACCGGCATTGCTCAAGCAACGCAAGTATCAAAGCAGCAGGCATCGTCTATAAGTAATGCTCAACTGGACGAAACTCAAATAGATCCAGTCCAGGCCAATTTCATAAGCGAACCTCATCCACTTTTAATTGGTCTTAAGTTCAAGCACGCATTGCGCAAGTATCAAAACGAGATACTAGATTTGGTGCAAGATAAACTAATAAAACGCAAACGCGATGTACATGTGGTGGCGCCACCAGGAGCTGGAAAAACTATCATCGGCTTGCAAATAATAGGCACCTTGCAAAGACCAGCACTGATTCTTTGCCCCAACACCACCATTCAGTCACAGTGGGGCGACAAGCTCGATTTATTTTTACCTCCCGGCTCAACCACCAAAGTAACAGATTTAATTGGCACGCACGAAGATAAGCCTCTCAAGCCAATTACAGTGCTTACTTATCAGGCTTTGTCTATACCTGGAAAAGAACAGGATTATCTGGAACAGCTTGCGCATAAATCCTGGGTCAAAGAACTTACTTCATCCAGGCGCATGAGTTATGGCGAGGCTGAGCTTCGAATACTTGAAATTAAGCAAAACAATGCCACTGCTCATAAAAAAGAAATCGGCCGTCACTTAAGTCGCTTGCGCAAAAATCTGACTGAACACTTAGATTTGAAAGAAGTCTTGCACAAAAATGCAATTGAACTAGTAAAAGACTTGCGTCGTCAGGGCGTTGAAGTCGTCATTTTCGATGAGTGCCACCATTTGACCGATTATTGGGCGGCAATCATGCACCATATTTTAAAAGCTTTAGACGAACCAATTGTGGTGGCACTGACAGGCACTCCTCCCGATGGCAAATCGGGCAAACAAGAATCTAGATACGCAGCTATTTGCGGTAAAGCAGACTATCAAGTTCCGACTCCAGCACTTGTTCGCGAAGGGGGACTGTCACCATTTCAAGATCTGGTTTACTTTGTTGAGCCATCTGCAAATGAGCGCATGCACTTTGAAGTCCAGACTAAAAAATTCTATGAATTTGTAGAAAAGATGCTCAAGAATACATCTTTCATAAACTGGATGAAAGAAAAAGTTTTCGACTCTAACAAAGACAATTATGCTCCAGAAGACAAAAACAATGAGGAGCAAAGAGACTATGAAAGAGTTCAAAAAATAAGCGAATCTATTTTAAAATGTGCTGCTGCAAACGTAGAGTCTGAGCTTGCAGAGATGGTTCGAAACAAAGTTGGCGTGAGCTCGGCGTTGCCACAAACTGAAGATTTTTTACTAGTAGGAGAAGAATATGCATAGACGAATTTGAAATTAAGTTCGGCTAAAGAAAAGCAAGCGGATTATTTCGAAATCAAACAAGAACTGGGCAAACTGGGTTATGGTGTCACAGAAGGCGGATTGCGCAAACGAGCCTCTGTTCAAGATCGCATTCTGGCATTCAGCACAAGTAAATTCAGAGCGGCAGAGCGCATCTTAAACGTTGAGTCGGAGGCGCTTGGCGATTATTTGCGCGCCATTGTTGTCACTGACTTTGAGCGTATGTCTGCTACCACTTCAATGACAGAAAATTATCTGGACGAAGAAGTTGGCGGAGCAATTGGTGTATTGAAACATTTAATTAGTTCGCCCATCTCAGAAAAGCTCTACCCTTGCATGGTAACTGGCTCTATAGTCTTGATTGACAGTCGCATCTCAGACGAATTTCTCAAGCAAGCTAACCAGTATATAAAAGAGCAAGGCGGCAAACAATTAGATATTGAAATGAAAACGCTCCCAAGTGGCACCATTTGTCAGGTTACATCAACCAGTGCTTCATGGGAATCACGCTTGTATGTTGGGCTTGCAACCAGAATCTTCGAGCAGGGTCTGACAAAGTGTTTGATAGGCACGCGTGCACTATTTGGCGAAGGCTGGGACAGTCAGGAATTAAACACCTTAATAGATCTAACAACCACTACAGCATCAGTCTCTGTCAATCAGCTTCGCGGTCGCAGTATTAGAATCAAAGCAAAATCGGTTGATCCACGCGACAAAACAAAAGTAGCAAACAATTGGGACGTGGTCTGTGTTGCTCCAGAAGTGGACAAAGGCTTAAACGACTATGAGCGCTTCTCCAAAAAGCACACTCAATATTATGGTATCGCCGATGATGGTCAAATTGAAAAAGGCGTTGGGCACGTACACCCGGCTTTAAGCGATATTTCTGATACTCAGCTTTTAACTTCGTATCTTGAAATAAACAGACAAATGCTTATTCGAGCATCTAATCGCGAAAAAGTTTATAAGCTCTGGCAAGTTGGTGAAGCTTATCAAAACCAAACTGTTTCATGTCTTGATATTCAAAACTGGAACGATGGTGTAGGCGACACATTAATTGCCCCGCACTTGAAATTCGATTTGACTTATCAGGAACACAGAAAGCAAATAGAGCGCGAATTACACGGCATGCTTGCAGATGCGCTTTACCTGTCAGTCTCGCTTGCGCTGCTGACTTATATTTTGCACAATATCTGGTTTACACTTGGATTGATTTTACTGATTGGACTAATTGGCTATGCCACCATCAAGCGATACCAGATGCGATATCGCAAAGTAGAAGCAGATACTTTGCTGCATATGAATCCTTTATTACAACTAGATCAAATCTGCAAAGCACTTCTTTCCAGCTTGAAGCGAATGAGACTAATAAGTGAAAATCTCACTACAAAAGACATTGTGATGCTTGAGCGAGCCAGTCGCGAGCTGCGTGTCTATCTAAAAGGCAACGAAACAGACGCGCGCATTTATGCTCAAGCGCTCAAAGAAATTCTCAGCCCACCAAATCCAAAGTCGCTTTTAATGCCGCGCTATCAGTATATGAGCTTGAACAAAAATCCTGCTTCTATTTTTAGAGCTTATACAAGCGGGCGTATGGAACTCAATCTTGAAGGCTATTACGCAGTTCCTTACATACTTGCAAAATCTGCCAAAGGCAAGAAAGCGTTCGAGGAAGCCTGGAACAAACGTGTTAGCCCAGGTGCAGTAGTGGAAGCAGAAAAGACCAGAATAAAAGGTCAATTCTATTCAAATCACAAAATGAAAGTGTACGAGCGTTGGATCTGGCAATAAAGCCCGAATCAAATTAGCATTAGTAACCGCGTAAGCCCTGCATTCCAAGATTCATAATGGAGTTACCCACGCCGTAGCCACCATAAGGCATGCCAGTCATACCGCCCATACCCATGCCATAACCGGGCATCATGCCGGTGCCGTAACCACCCATTCCACCGTAACCACCCATTCCGCCATAACCGCCCATGCCATAACCAGAGCCGTATGGCATTCCATAAGCAGATCCACCGTAAGGCATGCCGTAACCCGTGCCATAACCTTGTTTCTGCATCATTTTATTCATCATGTACATGCCAGCGATTGGCGCAGCCACACTAGCTCCAGCACCGACCATTTTGGCCAGTCCGCTCATTGCCCCTTTTATTTTGGGGTGTCCGCCGCCACTTCCATTTGAATCCTGATAGTCATTTGCAGTAGCAGTGTTTGCAGTGCTTGTCGCTTGCGAGCTTGCACCATTTTGCTGACTTAAATCGACGTATGAGTCTGTAGACTGAGGTGATGCAGAGGTTGAATATTGAGCTTGCCCGTAATAATTCGGGTCTTGAGCTTGTTGATATTGCTGGGGCTGTTGATACTGCCCGGCTTGTTGTTGATATTGAGGCTGTTGCTGTTGATATTGACCAGCTTGTTGATATTGTTGCGGCTGTTGATACTGTCCAGCTTGTTGTTGATATTGAGGCTGTTGCTGATACTGACCACTCTGTTGATATTGCTGCGGCGCATAGTCTTGAGCTTGATTTTGATACTGCTGCCCAGCTACTGCACCGCCGTCCTGGCTTGAATCCCAGGCGTTATTCAAATAACTGTCGGTCTGTCCCTGAGCGCAAAGCGGCGCCTGTACCGTAAACCAAACGGCAAGAGCGACCAGAAAATGTCTTTTAGTATTCACTTTGAAGGCTCGAACTTAGTAATAACCATAAGAATAGTTATACATTATACGGTTGTCAATAGCCAAAGCCCCGATTTAACTACTGATTCAAGCCTTCGGGGAATTCGGCTGAGCCTGTGGCAGTAAATGTCATCGGTGCGGGTGGTCCAAGTCCTGGAATGCCGCCAATCCAAGGCAATGGGCTGCAATCAATAAAAGGACCAATATTGTAACTGGCCTGTACTTTGTATTCGTAAGTACTGCTATCGGGAGTAGCTGGAGCAGATAGTTTTGTGTTGATGGTGTTGGTTGTAGCCGTGCCCCCGCCGTAAGGTGTAGAGACAATGGTCAAATTGATACCGCTGCCGCCTATGCCGCCTATCGGCACCATCTTGGCAAAACGCCCCAAACCTGAGTTAACAAAAGTGGCAGACTCAGTCTGAACAACTGCAAGTGCATCGGTGAATGTTGATTGAGTCGAAGCTCTAGTCGCACATTGTTTGGCGGCCATGTAAGCAGTTGCCGATCCCATGGCAAACCCCAGAAAATTTATCAAGGGAAACAAAGTTACCAGGAAAAATATAATAAGCGCTGGCCCGAATTCAGCCATATTGGACGCGCCAATCTGGTTGCGTCGTAGTCTTTTATGTAAGATTTTCATTTGTACGTCTTGCCCTCTTACCTTCTTTATACCCACTGGCCTTTTCATTATTTATGCAAAAAAAATATAGAGCCATAGAGTTTTTTTCCGGCATAGGAGCCTTCAGGCAGGTCGGACACGAATTTGGCGCAACGACGATCGAAGCATTTGACCAGGGTGAAGACGCCAACTCGGTTTACAGTCTCAACTACAACTACATTCCTAAAACGCGCAATCTAGACTCAATTAAGTTGGGCCAGATTAAAGAAGCAGATCTTTGGTGGATGAGTCCCCCCTGTCTTCCTTACACTCGCAAAGGCAATGGCTGTGACGTAGAAGATTCACGCGCCCAGTCGTTTTTGAACTTACTGAATCTGGTGCCACAAATTTTGCCAGAAAGAATTTTGATTGAAAATGTGCCTGAATTCAAAGATTCAAAAGCCATGCAACTCTTGGAAGAAACCCTCAAAAAACACTCATACAACTTCAAAACTTTTGACTTATGCTCAAGCCAGTTTGGAACACCAATGTTGCGCCGCCGCTTTTTCGTTGTTGCCAGTCGCATCGGGCTAATCGAAGACATAGAGCTTAAAGAGCAAGAAAGAAAAACGCTGTCTTCGTTTTTGAAAAACCAGAAAGATTTAGACCAGTCACTTTATTTAAATGACGACATGCTCAGTCAGGCAAAAATTATGGAAGCTTTCGATATCGTCGAGAAAGACGCAAACCGACTAACCTGCTTCACTAGTAGTTATGGACGCCAGCACAAGGCAAGCGGATCACTTTATAGAGACACTAACAATAAAATCAGATATTTTGCCGCAGAAGAAATTGTTGCTCTGCTTGGTTTTTCTAATGACTTCAAATTTCCAGCACATTTAAGCAACCAGGCAAAATGGCGTCTGGCAGGCAATTCAGTGGATACACGCATAATTTTGTTGCTGCTTAAAGCATCGGGTCTTTGAAATGGGGAATAAAATAGAAATATATGACCCAATTCGACTCGCCAGATCAAAGTAAAAATTCAAACAAAACGCAAGAATCGAATATTTGCGCAAAAGCATTGCGTCTGGATTTCGAGCAGAATCAGGAGCGATCTGGATTATCTCTCAGCTCCATTAATGTTATAGCAAAATCAAGTGATGCAACAGTCGATGCCAATCGACAACTGGAACCCAAACGTCAATTAACCAGCACCAACAGTGATACCAGATATGCACTAGGTGTAGACTTTGTAATTACGGCACTACTTAAAGTGGCAGGCATCACTAAAGTCCGACAAGAAATAAATAAAGAAATTGACAAAAAAGCTCTCCAAGAAGAAGCTGGCAAGACACAATCCAAAGAGCAGGAAGCACCGCAGATTCACTATTCGATGACTTCTTCAAGTGGCTACTGGCCAAATCACGAACAGAAAAGATCGACTATTATAATTGGAATAAGTGACTGCTTAAACAAAATAGCTCAAACGTTATATCAAGATCCAAATCTTGGCTGGCTCATTGCCGACCTGAACAAACATCGCATGAGCGAGCGCATTGATGGCAAACTAAGAGTGGTATCAATTGCTGCACTGCAAATTCTCGACATGCCACTGCCTGAAGAAATCACTCACTTTCAAAATACAAAATCAAACGATTGTTGTGCTGAAAATTTGATTACAATCGTTTTGCAAAACACCATAGACAAAAATAAACTAGAAAAAACTCTGGCTCCAGTGGTTCCAAAGCTCATTCAAGATTGAACATCGTATTCTTCATCCACCCAATCAAGCGCTTCTTCATCGAGTAATCCAAGCTCATCTGGATCGACTAAACCTCTTTGCAGTGCGTGAAAAACAATACGAGTGCGGGGATTGAATATTTCCATGCCGGCAGATTCTTTCAAATGAAACTCTTCTTCTTTTACAAGCTTATTTAAAAGCATAGAAAGTCTGTTCTGTACTCCTCTTACACTGATATGTCTGCGCGCGGCAATGGCTCTATCAGTCAATCCTACTGTAACATCGAGCAATGTCTCGTATTCGCTATCTGTAAGAGTTTGATCTTTGGATTTCAATCTCGTTTGAACTTTTTGAACCACAGGATCGATATACGGATCTTGATCGTCGACTATTTTTTTGACTGCCTCTGCCAATTTTTCAGATGATTCACTCTTGAGTAAATATCCATGAATAGCCTCATCTGGTACGATTTTCCCAAGACTGCGAACATAAGTCTCGCGATGGTATTGCGACCAGAACAAAATAGATGCGCTCTTGTCATTTTCCCAGATTTGCTCAGCCGCTTTAATACCGTTCATTTCAGGCATCGAAATATCCATCACAATTAGATCTGGCGTTACTGATAAAGCCATCTTTAGCCCCTCTGCGCCATTTTCAGCCAGGTGAATCTCTGGGTCAGGATAAACAGTTCTGAGCACCGATTTTGCATGCTCTCTAAGAGCAGGAACATCTTCAATAATCAAAAATCTTTTTCTAGTCATTATTTTTTCTCTGGTAGAAATATTTCAACTACACAACCCTTATTGTCTAAAGCCGGACGCCAGTGCACACTGGCTCCTATAATGCTTGCTCTTTGCTTCATATAGAGCATTCCGCGTGATGAATTATTTTCCAAACCGTCACCATTTTTAATACCAACACCATCGTCTTCGATAATAATTTTTATTTGAGCGTTCTCTTCGCGAGCTGAAATTCTAACTTTAGAAGCTTTAGCATGACGGCAAATGTTGTTTTTGACTTCTTGCACAATTCGATAAACCAGAGTTTGCTCAATAAGCGAATATTTGTCGAAAGCGCTCTTGTCTACAAGAAACTTGACTCTCAATTTGTATTGAGCCTCGTCGGCACCTTTGCGCAAACAATCTTCAATTGAGGCGAGTAGTCCCAAATTTTCAAGCACTGTGGGACTCAAACTATCCATTACTTCGCGCACGTTGCGTGACGTCAAATCTATTTTTTCTACCAAAAGAGATTCTGGCGCTCTGCCAAGATCGTCTTTGAGTTCTTTCAAATCATTTAAAATTTGGTCGTGTAAATCGCCAGCTAGAGCGCGTCTTTCCAGCTCGTCGTGTCTTATGATGTTAAGTTGAAAATCATGTAATTGCTCAGTTCTAATTTTCAGTTCTTCTTTTTGTTTGAGATTGACTTCCTTAAGTAATCGCAACTCATCTAAAATTTTCTTTCGCTTAACAAGAACAAATGCGCCTAACGCTAAGACGAGCAGGAAGACAAATGCCGTCCCGCTTGCGCTACTCATCTTATATTTAAAAGATCACGACAAGAAATGAGTGCCATACGCAAAGATTCGACATTTGGAAATCTATCTGCTGGATTTTTTTCTAGCGTTTTGAAAATAACTTCTTCCACTTGTGGCGGAATATTCAAATCTGGTCTAGCTATTGCGATGGCATCAGCTTTGACGTTTACATGCTTAAAGATTGTCTTGACTACGTTTTCATCTGCCAGAGGCGGTCTGCCGACAAGCGATTCGTACATGACGCATCCAAGCGAATAAATATCCGTTCTAATATCGAGCGCATCGCCTACACACTGCTCAGGGCTCATGTAGAGCGGACTGCCAATAATGTCACCAGTTTGAGTTAATTCTTGCGCTTCGTGATCTGTTGCTGAGATTACCTTGGCGATACCAAAATCGACTACTTTGACAATATCTTTGCTTGTGTCTGTATCCATCAAAAGAATATTGCTTGGTTTCACATCGCGATGAATAACACCTCGCTTGTGTGCGTGCTCTAGCGCTTCACACACCTGAATAAAGACTTTGAAAAAGCGGCTTGGAGGCAGACTCTTACACTTAAAAATCTCATCTTTTAAAGTATGACCTTCAATTAACTCCATCACCATATACGGTACTTCGCCAGCTGTAAGCCCGTAGTCATGCACCACAATAATATTTGGATGCTTTAGAGCTGATGCTGCTTTTGCTTCAACTTCGAAACGTTGTTTGCTATTTTGTTTCTGAGCAATATGGGGGTGCAACACTTTAATAGCTAAAATAGCGTTTGTTTTTCTGTGCCTAGCCTTATAGATGGCACCCATGCCACCAACACTCAAGCGCGAAATAAGCTGATACTGTTCTGGCAATTTAATATCGAGAGATAAGAATGGATTTTCTTGATCTTCCTCATTCGACATTTGCGACGACAACTGCATAGTGCCTTCACCTTTGTCGTATATAGCTTCGAAAACTCGACCCATTTTGGGCGAGCTATTATAGTTTATTAGAGTCTGAGCCAGAATCGCCACTGCCATGTTTGCATTAATACTGTCTGGAAGCAAAAAGCATTTGAAACTAGCAAATGAAAAGCGGCGCATATCAAGCATAAAATCCCAGAAATTACCGACTGGATTGCCCCCGCTTGTCTTTTTCATCATCATGAATTCTGACGATTGAGGACTGAATTTTACCAGTATGTAAACATCGACAAGTATCGCTACAGCAAGACAAACTATGAGCAGATATGAGCTTGCGTATCCATTCAAAGTAATAAGCGAAAGTGATTTCATCATCCCTTCAGCTGTAGGACTAAAAGTATTACCAGTGAGCTGATCCAAAATGCTCCAGGCAAGACCAATTAAACTCACACCCAACGCAATCCATCTATTATTCAAAAAGAAAAAAGCAAGTCCAATGCCACTGGCTGTGATACCAGCCCAGACAGCATGACCCACAATAAGATATATCTTGTCTTTTAGATCGGCTGTGGGCAGCCATTGAATTGCATGCTCCCAAGTTTGTTGACTGTGAATGAATGAATCATTCACTACTGCAAAGCCCGCGCCAATCATTACTCCCATGACGAGCAAATCTGTCATGCCGAAAGTCCAGAAAGAAAATTTTCGCACGTGAATCAAATAAGCAATAATGACAAAATAGAAACTGCACTGTTCTATAAACGGAACAATCAATCCTCGCGCGCTAGAATCAGGAGCAAGAGTGGTTAGAAGCTCTAACAGGAGCACTAGAGCAGGCATTGTGGCACCGACAAAAAACATCAGTGCTGCAGTTCTAAGTGTAATACTGCGAGTCAACGATGAAAGTAAAAGCACAGCTATCACAACTGAGATGTTAAAAGAAAAGGCGGTGATACCATTTACACCGGTGTAAATTAAGATGGTTCCCATCCACAAAGCAAAGCCAAGCCATAAAACCACCCAGCGCAAAGGTACTATGGAATTGCCCAGTTGGACTGTTCCCCAACTGTTGCCTGAGTTTAAAGGTTTTGCACCTTCTGCTTTCAACCTTTCCCCTTAGTCTCTATATCTTCTTTATGATTCTTTGCTTGCACTTCTTTCCAGACCAGAGCCAAAGCCTTTCGATACGCTTCTTTTGCAGTTTGCCAACTGGTATTAGATGCGGTGAATTTTTCTTCTGGAGATCTGAACAATACAGTCAAAGCCATATCATATTTATTTCTATTGCAAGTGTAACCATCGACAAAGCGATCTTTCATGTCGTCTAATTTTGACTTCTCGCGCGCCGCTTGAGCACTTGGAGTGGCAGAGCTCGTGAGCATTGTAGCTTCAAGGTTGCTCTTTTTACCCTTTTGTTTTAACGCCCGACTCATCAAGCTTATCGGGTGCTTTATCTCCAAGCTCGACTATTAGAGCGCTAAAAGACAACGCTGCAAAAAAACTGGTTAGAAACGAGACATTGCCTACAGTAAAGCCGACGTCCATTCTATTTTCCTTGCACTATACTACTCAACTTCTGACAAAATTCTCCAGGTGGAGAATAGCCATTAATTTGTCCTTTCAATTTTCCGTCCGGCGACAAAATTAAAGTACATGGAAATCCTCTCACTCCAAATTTTTGCGCCACCATTTGACCGTCGCCCTTCTCGGCATTCGCTTTCATACAAATAAAGGATGTGTTTATGAATTTGGCCGCTTTGGGCTCGTCGTAAACGTCAGAATCGAGTCTTTTACACCAATGACACCAATCGGTGTAGACATCCACCAAAACCCACTTCTTTTTGCTAGCGGCATATTTGAGTGTCTGAGAATAATTATTGCTCCAGGTTATTTTAGAGGGGGTAGCTTCACCTTTTGCCACGGCTGAAGGTATGCTCTGCGGCAACATCTGTACCGCTAACGCTACCAGAACCGCAAGACAAAGAATTGCCGGTCTTTTCAAGAGTTTCGAAGCCTCCAAACACATAAATAACAAGCTGCTTCTATTGTGCCCAGCTACTCATTCAGATCTTGCCTATATTTAGAATAGAAAAAATCTTTTGGTTTCATTTTGTACTTATAGAATGTGGGGTATGTTTTAAGGGTGTTCAAATTAGGGGCGAGAATTCATGAGGCGACTTAAGGCCAAAGCTATCAGTACCGCAATGACGTTTTTCTGGGCGGTACAAGCCTTTGGTGCAGAGCCCAAAACCGAAAAAATCGAGGTAATGCTCGACATCCCTGCCAATCCTTTTTTGGACCAGGTTTGTGTAATTGCCAATTATTTGACCATAGGCGCCATCATTTGCTCTATCGTCTTTGGCGGCATTTGGCTGATGCAGAAAAAAGATTCTTCTGACGAAGAAGATGACGACGACAACGAAGAAGAAGTTCGCGCTCCAGTCGGAAGTATGGCCAAAGTTGTCAACGAGACTCCTGAAATAGTTAAAGTTGAAAAGCCCGCTGACGAGACCAAAGCTGAAGAGCCAAAAGTCGAAGAGCCAAAAGTCGAAGAACCAAAAGCTGAAGAACCTCCAACAGAGGTAACTAAAACAGAAGAAACTACAGCAGAAGAGCTTAAACCTGAAGAAAAAGCTCCGGCCGCCAGTAAAAGTAAAAAGGCGGAAAACGATGGGACTGCCAAAAAACCTAGAAAATCTAAAAAGAAAGAGTAAATTCTTCTTTTTGGTAAGCAATTTTTTGTGGGCTGGTCCACTTCTTTTTAGTTTGTCTTCTTGCAATGTTCTCGACAATCAAATTTCAGCATCTGATCCTAGTCATCTTGCGGATCAATGGAAAGCTCACAACGAGTGGTGGGAAAGCATCGAAGATGGCGATTTTGCATTATATGTAAGACAACCTGATAAATCGATTCAGTATTTTGATCAAGCAATAAAACAAGCAAACTCCTTTGGACAAGCCGATCCACGCCGAGCAAAATCATATGTTTCGCTAGGTCGCGCCTATTTAGAAAAATCAGATTTTCAAAAAGCGCATGAAGCGTTAAGCAAAGGTCTTGAACTCAAAGAAAAATTGCATGGTAAAGATAGTAACGAACTATCCGGCACACTGACTGATTTAGCACTGGTTGAATTTAATTTGCACAAACTAAAAGAAGCGAAAGCACTGAGTGATCGGACTATTGAATTAAGGAAAGTGGCAAAAGATTCTTCTGGTTCCAGCGAACTGAAATACGTGCGCGGCCTGATTCTAAGCCAATCTAAAGATGCGAAAAATGAAGTCATTTCTGAAAGTTTTGAATCGGCAATCAAAGATTTCTCAACTGAATTTGAAAGCAAAAAATTATTGCTCGACACATCAAGACTCAAAAATTACGCTAATTGTCTGCACAGTTATTCTGATTGGTTGACGGCGCAGAAGCAAACCGCCAAAGTGGACGTGATCAATAAGAAGCTCGAATCGGTTGAACGATATCTAAACGAATTCCAAACTAAATCTTGAACTAATTGCGCTTGATTGAAATTGCAATCATCTCGCCTTGATCTTGAGGTATTGTGGTTATTCTAATTTCGGCATTGCCGAATTCAGGCGATGAAATGCGCTTATCTTGAGGACGATTGGTGATGCTTTGGTCCATGCCGGCTAAATGTTTGTAGCAGGCAATCATCATGCCTGTTAGTTCACCAGGGAAAGCTACATCTGCAAGAGTGTCACCATCTAACATGTAACGCAGAGTCAAACCGTTTGCATCTGGCTCTAAGTGTATGTCAGAACAATTTAGCTCAATTGCTTTCTTCAAAATATCTTGCGACAAGGCAAGTATTGTTGGCTCAAGCACTATAGGCTCGGCCGCGGCAGAAGCTGCAACTGGAGCGACTTCAGGCGCTGGTGCTGGTACTGGTTGTGGAGCAGGAGCTGGAGGAGGTAGTGCCGCAGAAACAGGTTCCGGTTCTGAATACACAGGCTCTGGCTCTGGTTCTGGTTCTGGTTCTGGCTCTGGTTCTGGTTCTGGTTCTGGTTCGCTATCTTCAGTAAGTAAATTGACTACTTGCTCTTTAGGACTGAGATTTTCGCTGGATGAAACTACTTCAATTTCTTGAGTCAGTTCGGCAGGATTAGTGAAGGAAAGCTCGGACTCAACGATTTCTTCAAGGAATGAGACTTCGGGTTTTCGCTCAATGATTTGAGACAACTCGGATGAATCAAAAATTTCCTGAGTGACATTTGCCACCACTTCTTCCATGTTTATTGGTGATTCCATTTCACCAAATACATAATCGGCAGGGTTCGTCGAATATTGAGGCGTCTCCTCTTCATCGAGTTTGGAGCTTGCTGCTTCGGTTTGAACTGGTGCTGCCTGTTCAGGCATCCTCAGCTCATCTTCGATCTCAACATTTGCACTGGCATTATCACCAAACAAGTAGTCGACCGGATTGAATTGCTTGCTAGATGAACGCAGCTTCGGCACCTGTGTTGGTTCCGGTTCTGGTGTCGGTGGCACCGCGGGCGGTTCTTCAGTAACTAAATCGGGCTCAGGTTCTTGTTGTACAAGTACCGGTTCTGGATCTTGAACTACTAACTCCGGCTCAGGTTCCTGCTCGACTAATATAGGCTCGGGGTCTTGCTCCACAAGCTCAGGTTCAGGTTCTTGCGCAACCAGTTGCGAAATTGGTTCTGGTTCTGGTTCTGGTTCTGGTTCTGGTTCTGGTTCTGGTTCTGGTTCTGGTTCTGGCGCAAGCTCGGGCTCTTCATCCTCATCTTCGTCTTCGTCGTTAAAAAGTGAACGACCTGATTTGGCTTTTGCAGGAGCAGACTCTTGCAAATTTTGTTCAGAACTTTTTTTGCGGAAAAAGCTATTTAAATCGACTTGCTCAGCTTCCTCTTGCACTGGAGTTTCAGCTACGGGCTCTGGTTCTAGTTCCGGTTCCGGTTCTGGTTCTGGTTCTGGTTCTGGTTCTGGTTCCGGTTCCGGCTCCGGTTCTGGAGCTGGTTCCGGCTCTGGAATCGATAGCGGTTCCTGCTCAGCGCTTTCCGCTTCCTCATCTTCATCATCGAACAAACCTGATCGTTTCGCGCGGAACGTTCCGCGTTCTGCGATCAATAGAGATTCGTCACCTTCGCTTAATGTCTCTGGCTCTGGCTCTGGCTCTGGTTCTGGCTCCGGTTCTGGCGAATACTCTGACTCTGGCTGAGGAGCTGGTGATTCCGCTTCGACTTCTGAATTGTCATCCTCATCGTCGCTTTCATCATCGTCGTCTTCTTCGTCATCGCCGAAGAGAGACTTAACGCCGCCTTTCTTGCTTTTCGCTTTGGAAGCTTTTGCAGATTTACCTTTTTTAGTTTCTTTGACCGGCTCCGCTTCTGGTTCGGGCTCTACTTCACCGTTAGACTCAGCCTCTTCAACTGGTGGCGCATAAAGCTGTTGCAAACAAAAATCGAAATCGTCCGCTGTACAGACCAGCTTCTTAAAATTACCGCTCTTAAGATAACTGCGAACTGCGTCTGCAGCAATTAAATCGTCGGGGTCAACCATCGCGACAGATGATTGTGTGCCTGTGCTGATGGGAATAAAACGGTGTTTACGCAATACTTCTTCAGGAATGCTTTTGACCAACTCATAATTCAAGTTTGTGCGAGCCAGTGTTATAAAATTGACGCCGTATTGCAGCTCAAGCGCATCTTTGAGCTGTCTTTCGTTGACCAGCCCCATATTGGAAAGTACAAGAGTTAGCCTTTCGCCGCTCTCTTGCTGAGTTCGCACTGCATCTGATAATTCTTCGGGCGTAACCAGGCCTAAATCAATAAGCAATTCACCCAGTTCGTTCCCAGTTGCAGACATTAAGTCCTAAACCGCCTTAAAATACTCGCCCATCCTAGCTTGAAGGTAAATATACCCTCCTTGAGAGCTAATATGCTCTTATTATTACTAATTTCTCGAAAGTTTAGATTTACAAGCATCGTTAGTAATCGAAAGGCAAGCCCAAGGCTTGCCTTTCCGGCTTCATTATTTTTCTAGCGCTTATTGGACGTCAAGCAGTTCGACGTCAAATACCAATGTAGCGTTTGGTGGAATTGCTCCAGCTGCGCCACGTGCGCCATATCCAAGGTCAGAAGGAATGGTCAACTTTCTTTTGCCGCCCACTTTCATTCCTGAGACGCCTTCGTCCCAGCCTTTGATCACTTCGCCAGCACCAAGATTGAATTTGAACGGTTGACCACGGTCGACCGAGCTATCGAATTTGGTACCATCGGTAAGCCATCCGGTGTAGTGAACAGTCACTCTCTGTCCGGGTTGAGCTACGTTGCCATTGCCTACAACTTCTTCAACATACTGAAGACCTGTAGGTGATGTTACTTGGTTCATTGGTTCCCCTTCTTGTTTTTTTGAAATCGCAAATTGGCCTGATTTTCAGTACTCGTTGAAGTTTCAGTTTGATTTTGCGCTTCTTTTTGTTCGCAACCAGACAGTGTTATTACCACCGTCAGTGGTATCATTGCCCATTTCATAAATGTAGTATTAATGATGGTGCTCACCTCTTATCAAATCCTGTACTTCGTTGTCTTCAGGAAAGCGTCCCAGAGAGTGTTTCGAAAACAATAGTTTGTCCTTGAATTCAATCTCAAAAACACCGCCCGATGATTGTACCAGTTCGGAATTAAGTCCGAATTTTGTCCTCAGGTCTGCCGCCAAACTGACGGCTCGGTTCTTGTAGCCTCAAGCTCCGCAATATGTGATTTTTACCGTTTGCATTTTGTGTTCCTTACTTATTTGTACGCTGGTGTACCATGTCTGAGGTACATGTGAAGGCTCTCGTAGTGGGTTGCTTCTTCCAAAATGATGTTTTCGTACATCAATTTTAAAATCAGATCTTTTGAAAACTCTTCCAAATGCTCTTCATACATTTCGATATGGCTTGCCTCCATAGCGATATTTTCTTGAAGCATTTCTTCAAGTGTTTGGTCACCAGGCTCTTCAACTTTTTCTACTTTGACTGAAGGATGACCATCAAGAGCGACGATTTTCTCGCCCAATTGAATTGCGTGATTCATCGAGTCAGTGGCGAGCCCTCTGAAAAGCTCAACTAGTGGACCGCGACCAGGACCAATCACGATGAATGAATGGTGTAAGTAACGAACCATTGCGGCGAGTTCTTTCTCAAGAGCCATATTGAGACAATCTACCACTCTCTTTTTATCTACTTTCGTATGCATTTGTTTTTCTCCAAGCAAACTCCGAATGCGTATTTTACAGCATGGTCCCTGAATCTTGTGGCTGTTCGACCAACAGGCTTAATGTTTGCGCCATTTTCCCTGCAAAATTGGGCATAGTTATTTCGAGGACCGAACCTTGACAAACGAACGTACCAAAGTAATCTCATTTTTTCTGCCGTTTTTAATTGGGGGCACGTATTTCTCAATGGTCGCAGTTACGCATTTACGTCAATTGCCAAGTGAAATTTGCGGATCTATCGATTATATGTACGCGATTACCCTGGCATTTCAAGATATGGGATTGACTTGCGGCATCAGTGGGCTTCTAGCATTGTCAATTTACGAGAAACTGGCTCCTGCATTTGCAAAGGTTAGAGGCAAAGCTAAAAGGGAATAGTCCCCAGTAGATGAAAAATACGAGGATATTTAATGAAATCACCCATTCAAGTCGTATTTAGGAATGTCGGAAAAAGCGACAGAGTAGAAGAAGCGATTAGAGAAAAAGCGGAGAAACTGGAAAAGATTCACGACCGCATTACAGCATGCCGCGTCACAATTGAGATGCCGCACAAACATCATACAAAAGGTAATACATTTGAAGTCTGTTTGAATTTAAGTGTTCCTGAAAAAGATATTGTAGTAAAACGCACATCATCAGAGGCTCAAACCAATGGTGACGAAGGAATTATGAGCACCGTCCGTGATGCCTTTGATGCTGCCAAACGTCAGCTCGAAGAACACACACGCAAACGCAGAGGCGAAACTAAGCTTCACGAAGCACCGCCTTCGGCGCGGATTACGCAGTTATTTCAAGAACAAGGTTATGGTTTTCTAGAAACAGTGGATGGAAGAGAAATATATTTCCATTCTAATGCCATTGTAGATCATAGCTTCGACGATTTGCGCTTAGGTTCTGAAGTCGTCTTCACCGAACAACAAGGTGTGGACGGACCTCAAGCCAGCACAGTTCGTTTAAGAGAATAGTAATTACTGACTAAAATAATCAATTCAATATGCTGTCGGGGTTGGGAACTACACCGGCAGCAATTTTTTTGACATGATCAAACACTTCTTCTTCGTGACGAAAAGCGGCTTGCCGTCCAGCATTGTATATCAGATAAATTACAGCAAGTGCACCCAATACAAAGAGCCACATCGTTGTATCAACCACGAAATGCAAAAACATCATTAAAAGAACAAAACCGCAAATTCCCACTCCAACATACACCGCATATTTTCCGACTAGCACACCGGGATTATCGATAAATCGCACTTCGACGATGGTTCGCGATTTATTTCCAGTCTTTATTTCACTCACTTTACCTTGCAGTTCACGCACATATTGACCGGGCATGCCAAAGATTTTTTTCTTCAAAGAAAAATGCTCGCCCATCACAAAGCCTTTGAAAATTTTACCGCCTGGCGTTTCTCCCGGTTCAAGCACATTTGAGGGGAGATCGGCTGTTAGTTTTATTTGCTCAAGGAAATCTTTAGCCGACATACACGATTCGATACTATAGGTGTATTTTGCACCCAAGTAATCGAGCATTATGACAGTATTCTGGTTCGTGTTTGCATCTGGCATTCAAGAAGAATACCCTTTTTGGTTAAGCCTCAAACCATTACTTTGGTTTTTCGACCGCACGCCATATCAAGCAAAAACTGCTCTATTTGTGCTTCTTGCCTCTTTCCTTCGGCGAGCATAAGCTGCGCAATATAAAGACTGAACATTACAATCATAAAAATCATCACGAAATCATCGTAGCCACCAGGGGCGATACCATGCATTAATGCTGCACCCACTTTTGAAGTAAACAGAGCCATGACAGCTATGAACCAGGCACCAAAAATTGTTCGCGCCATGCCGCTCATTTCCATTCGATATTGAATTAGACAACCACCATCCATGGCAATAACACGACCGTGCATTGTGCGCACAAACGGATTGAGCATACTTGTGTAAGTAATTTTGAAATTGTTTTGATTCACATTGCCTTTGAATCTTTTGCAAGTCAAAGATGGATTTGGGCGTAACTGAGCTGCTTCTGTGACTCGCGAGAGCATCGCTAAAATTTCCCAAGCCACTAGCTGCGACTTAAGTTGCATCAAATCGGCGGCGCCATGAGTTAACTCATGCGAGACGTCAGTTGACGGACGACGAGAAGTCAGTGTTGACATGGATTCCCAGACTCCAAAAGGCTACCACTTGACAATTTAACATCTAAATGTAGATATACAAGCCTTTACTAAGTAAATCTAATATTCGTATGGAAAGCGCATCAACTTATATTCGGCCTTTTCTACATCGATGATTGCAAGAAAGCGGTCGAAATCTTTGACTATACGAGGATCACCAGAAAAGCCTGAGAGTAGACAAATCCTGCCATCTTCAAGCGGCAATGAGCGGTATTCCTTTGATTTCTTGACGAAATCCAGATTATCTAAAACCTTAATCCATCTATCATCAATCAATTTAAGAAGAACTCCATTCTGGGTCAAAACCAATGGCTCATTTCCTTTATCGAAGATTATGGATTTGATGTCTTTCAAATCATGATGCTTCCACTTTCCAGCAGCCATTCTAGTCGCGACGCCAGTCTTGGTCCAAACGAGCGGATTGTCGTTTTTGTCGAAAAAGAGTTCCTTTATTCCGGCAACATCATATTTTGCAATTTCTTGCCCCATACTACGACAGGTGAGCTCATCGCCGGCTCCAATCCAGCTCCATAAGCGATTGTGATTGTCCTGTACCGCACGAAGACCTAGCATTCCATGACCTTCACGCTCTTTCACTACTTTAGTCTCATGCGTTTTGAGATTAAAGATATAGTCCGAATCAGATGCGTCTTGCACCCAAAGCTTCTCGCCTTCCTTATTTTCAATCGAAGGCGAATACTCTGACAAACTAGAGGTCTCAAACCACTTTGATAGTTTTAGTTTGGCCTCCGGGCCTGCAAGTACTTTTCCATCGGAGATATCCCAGCGCAAAAGTCTATTGGAATAAACTACAAACAAGCTATTTTGATTCAAAAATGGATGGGGAATGGTGATCAAGTTTTTATCAAATTTAAATGGCAAAGTCACTGTTACTTCAGGTCCAGAGCCATTCACAATTACCGAGTAATGATTATTATCATGGACTAAAAAAAGGGTAGCTTTTCCGAAATGCTCCCAGTAGCGAATCCTCTGATTTTTAGCAGCAATCTGATATGGAGCTAAGGTCAAACTGCCCAAATTGACTTTGTAAAACACATCATCTTCGTCCCATGGATCGTCTTCAAAAGTTCTCGTAGCTAATACGCAATCTCCATTGATATAAAAGATTTCGGTCAACGAATCCCATTTCCCGGGTAATTTGTCTAGAACCACTCGAGTACATCGAGCGTTCGTTTGTCGAATACTCTTCTTAGGTTTCTCAGCATGCGGAGAACAACTAACCAGCGAAAAAGCGCAGGCCAGTCCCACCAGAACGCAATGCAATTTTAAAACCAGGTCTTTCATTCGATACTATTTTAGTTGAAATGGAAAACGCATGACCTCGAATTCTTTTTTGTCGATGTCGATAATTTTCAAAATCGGGTCATCGACCTTGATATCCCTCGGGTTAGCGTCGAATCTCCAGAACAAACAAATCCTGCCATCTTCTAGTGCAATTGCATTTGCCCATCCAAGAGTTTTCTGGGCAAACTCGGGACTTGCAATCAACTGAACCCATTTGTCTCCAATCAATTTTAGAATCGTTCCACTCTTGGTCCATATCATTAAATTTCCCTTTTTATCAAAGAATGGATTTTGAATACCAGCTATTTCGTATTTTGCAACTACACTTCCTTTTTCACTGCAGGTCAGTTCAAAGATAGCTGTATCAAGTGTGTTACCCGAGTTCTTATGGGATACATCCCAGTGCCAGGTACGTCCGATCTTATCTCGCAGATAGTTTCGATCATGCATATTTGAGTGGTCGCCTTGTTTAACCACGATTGTTTTTTTCCTTTTCAAATCAAAGAGAAGTTCTTCTCCGCCATCGTTAATCAAGTGAAGTTTGTCGCCTTCAATTTTGTCGATCCAGGGCATGCAACAACCTCCCGGCTCGTATCCAAAACTGGTTTTAATTACCGGACGAGATTGAGCTTTCCCTTTCTCAATAACCCACTGCAAAAGTCTGCCGTCAGTGTAGACAAAGAGTCTATTCTGGTCTAAAAAAATTCGAGAACGATAAATTGATTCATTACTCTCAAATGGCACTGGAATATTTATTGTGTTTCCAGAATTTTTAAAAACTATTGAAAAATGTCCTTTGCTCGAAACAAGAAATACTGCCTTTTTATCAAAGTCCATTAAGTACTCAAGCTTTTGATTTTTGACGAGAATAGAATTTTGATAGGGACTTAGAGTCAAATCTTTCAGGTTCAATTTATAGAGCAAAGATTCGTCTTCACCGCTTTTTCTATCCAACACCTCAGTTTCTAAAACGTACTCCCCGTCAACAAAAGACAGACTCTGCAAGCACTGAGTCGGTCCCGGCAGTATTCGCACGACATCTCTGGTGCATCGAGGACCTGACTCTTTGACTTTTTGTTCTTCGACTTTCGGCTTCTCTGCTACACGAGGAGCGCAACTAACCAGCGCAAAAACGCAGGCAATTCCTGCTAAAACAAGAACTAAATGACGAACTGAATTTTTCATTCAATACTATTTTAAGGCCAGAGTGCTTCTAAGACCCAGGTCATCGCTTACATTTTGCCCGTCGGCAAAATACTTATCCCACCAACATTGGAACATGAGCATAGTCCAGAGTTCTTTGCGGCGGTCGGCGCGTTTGTTCATGTGATCATCGAGCAAACCACTTACTGTGTTCCACTGAAAAATATTCTGTTCGCCGATATATTCGCGAGACAAAAGTCTGTCCACAAGCGGCTTCAAATCAGATTGTAGCCAGCGTGCAACTGGAATACCAAATCCTTTTTTGGGTCGCTCAACAATACTTTCTGGCAAATATTCACCGGCTAGTTTGCGCAAAAGATATTTAGTTCTGAAGCCTTTTAGTTTCAAGTCTGGCGGCAACTGGCGCGCAAATTCGACGACAGGAAAAGCAAGAAACGGTACACGAACTTCTAAAGACGCAGCCATCGAAGCACGGTCTGATTTTACAAGCAAGTCATCGGCTAGATAAGTGAGCAAATCCAGGTGCATGATGCTGTTAATCAGGCTTCCCGAACCTCCGATTTTTCTTCCGACGTGACCAAAATAATCCCAGTCTATTTGGTCGACTAATTTTTCATAAGTGACAGGCTCGGCTCCAGCCAGTTTCTGTCTGAATTCTTGCGTGAACAAGTCTTTGTGTTTTTCTGGAGCGATACTTCCCATCCAGCGGAAATGACGCTCAGCAGCGTCTTTATCTACGCTTCCAAGAAAACGTTTTACTTTGAAATCAAAACTCAAATTGTTGTGCGAAACAGGAAGCATCGAAACCATAGGGTTAATGAGCCTGTGCAAGACACCAGACGGAATAATATTGAAATATCCAGCCAAATTATGCGCCAAATATGTTGGATACCCGCCCAAAAGCTCGTCGCCAGCATCGCCAGAAAGCGCCACTGTTACATGCTCTTTGGTCATCTTGGATAATAAATAAGTGGGAATGATAGACGCATCTGCAAGCGGTTCGTCGAGATACTCCCAAATCTTCGAAAGAGACGCAACAATATCGTCTGCCTTGAAGCGCATCATTGTGTGCTTTGTACCGATGTGGTCAGCCACTGCTTGAGCGTGCGTCGACTCATCGAATGAGGCTTCTTCAAATCCAATAGAAAATGTCTGGAGCTTATGGCTTACATGCTTCGATGCCATGGCAGTAATAATCGAAGAATCGATGCCTCCAGACAAAAAGACACCTAGGGGTACATCAGAAATCAGTCTCAGTTTGATAGATTCATCGAGCAATTCTTTTAAGCGAGTAAGTGCTTCGCGTTCGCCCATTTGATTTTCCTGGCGAGGAATTTGCCAGTAGGTCTTGGTTTTGATTTGGCCGTTTTCTACCAATAAATAAGACGCGGGCGGCAATTTGTTGATGCCGGCAAAAATTGAGCGCGGCGCCGGGACATATTCAAGCGCCATGTACTGACGCAGGGCGAAACTATCGACCTCTTTTTTGAAGCCAGGAAAAGCGAGGATGCCTTTTATTTCAGAACAAAAAACCAGGTGATTATTGACTATGGCGTAATGCAGCGGTTTTTCGCCCATACGGTCGCGGGCAATTAAGAGGCGCTTTTGATTCTTGTCGTAGATGGCAAAAGCAAACATGCCTTCCAGGTGGTCGAGACACGAAAGACCGTGTTCCTGATATAAATGTAAGATAACTTCGGTGTCTGTGCCGGTTTTGAATTTATAGCCCTTCTGCAATAGCGCTGCTTTGAGGGCGTGAAAGTTATATATCTCGCCGTTGAATACAATCCAGACCGAATCGTCTTCGTTTGAGATGGGTTGTTTGCCGGTGCTTAAATCTATTATAGAAAGACGAGTCATGCCCAAGGCTGACGGTCCGACTACCTGCATGCCCCATTCGTCTGGTCCTCTGTGCTTGATTGAGTCGCACATCAAAGCCAGGGGAATTTTGTCGCCGGTCTCCACAGGGTTCCCCGTGAGATTCATATAACCGGCAATTCCACACATTTTGTTTTACCCTACAACTAACAAAAACGCCCACATACAAATGATGCGACACATGATGCGACAAATCATTACCGCGAATATGAAAAGTTCTCAAGGTGGAGCATCAAATCGCTAATTAAAGGCATAATTGACGGATGCCAAGTTTAACACCCATAACCGAACCAAATATCTCACAAGTCAATGTAGTTGACTGCGCTCCAGGCTCTGATGCCTTGAAAGAGTTGCGCGACGACATGACCATACCGGAAATTTCTGTAATCATTCCGGTATATAACGAAGAGGATAACCTAGAGCTGCTCTATGAAAAGCTTCTCATTTCACTCACGGGTACAAAGCGAACCTGGGAAGTGATTCTAATCGACGACGGCTCCAAAGACACGTCCTTTGCTGAGTTGCAAAAACTTGCAGCCAACGACAAGCGAATAAAAGTAGTGCGCTTCGTGCGTAACTACGGGCAGACTGCAGCACTTGCAGCAGGTATCGAACATGCGCAAGGCAAAGTAATCATCCCGATGGATGCTGACTTGCAAAATGATCCTGCCGACATCAATGCCTTGCTCGACAAAATTGACGAAGGCTACGACGTTGTTTCGGGCTGGCGCAAAGATAGAAAAGACGGGCTCTGGCTCAGACTTATTCCATCGTGGACTGCAAACAAAATCATTTCGTATATATCAAAAGTACAATTGCACGATTATGGCTGCTCGCTCAAAGCTTATCGTCGCGAAGTTATAAAAGACGTAAGGCTCTATGGCGAAATGCACCGCTTCGTGCCGATTTACGCCACATGGCAGGGTGCCAAAGTAACTGAAATTCCAGTTACTCACCACGCAAGACAATATGGACAATCTAAATACGGTATCAATCGCACATTCAAAGTTGTGCTTGATTTGATTACGGTTAAATTCATGTCCACTTATTTCACCAAGCCTATTTATGTTTTTGGAACTGCAGGCATGATGTCATTCTTGACCGGAATGGCTGCTTTTGTCTGGATGCTAGTTTTGAAATTTGCCTATCACACCACTTTCATCGAAACACCACTGCCGGTGCTTGTATGTATGTTTGTGATGCTTGGAGTTCAGTTTATATTGATGGGCTTGCTTGCTGAGATTTTAATGCGGACCTATCACGAGTCGCAAGACAAGAAGATTTACAGCGTAGGCGAATCGATTAACATCAAAAAATCATGATCGCAGGTTCTACCAAACCAAATATTGCAGCCCCGATAGAATCGCAAAAGCTAGTCGATAAGATTGAGCCTAAAAAATTCGATTGGAAAAATCTGGTGCTTTTCACAGTGGTGTTCAGTCTTGCCTGTCTCACTTATTTTTCGTGGCTAGATAAGTTCCCGCTTTTCAATCCCGATGAAGCGCTTTATGCAGAGCCGGCAAGAGAAATGAATGAGCTTGGCGAATATGTCACCACTTATTTGAATTATCAAGTTCGATACACCAAGCCACCTTTGTGCATCTGGGCAATGGCTTTAGCGTACAAAGCATTTGGTGCAACAGAGTGGGCAGCGCGCATGTTTAGCGCGGCGTGCGGATCTATTTTGGTTGGTGCGACATATTTATTAGTCCAGAAATATGCCAGTAAAAAGACTGCGCTATTAGCAGCGATGTTCTTATTGACCGCGCCATTGTATCTAGCTTCGTCCAAACTAGCTATAACTGATATTCCGCTTGCATTGTTTGTAACTGGTTCGCTCTTTAGTTTCTTTCATTCATACGAGCAAAAACTAAAATCTTACAAGTGGCTTGCCTGGTGCCTTTTAGGCTTTGGTGTAATGACCAAAGGTCCTGTGGCTGTAATTTTAGTGGTGGCAGTTCTCTTCTTTTATCATCTTATAAACAGAGACCTGTGGCCAGCACTCAAATACTATAATCCAATTACTGGGGCACTTGTGGTCGGAGCTATTGCCCTGCCCTGGTTTTGCTACGAGATTTATATCACCAAAGGCGAGTACTACTACGCATTTTTGGTGCGCGAAAACTTACAGCGTTTTACAAGTGTAGTCGACCATAAATATCCCTGGTGGTATCACTTTGCTGCCATGTATGGTGGCTTTATGCCCTGGTCTTTGCTTTTGCCTGCGGCTTATTTCAAGTTCGCAAGACCAAGTAAGCCCATTAGTCCCGAGGCGAAATTGGGATTGTTTGCTGCTGTTACGTCTTTGGTTATTCTTTTGTTTTTCAGCTCTAGCGTGTCTAAGTTATTGCCATACACATTGCCGGCATTTCCAGCCAATGCCATTCTTGCGGCACTTGGTGTATCTTATCTTTTAAACAAGAAAATACTTTGGCCTGTGCAAGTTATGTTTGCCGGATTATGCATTACTGCCGTTGCAGCTGTATTTTTGGCACCATATATAGTGGATAGAATTCGCGATTGTCCAATTGCTCTTGCTTATGAAATTGTGGGTGCTGCCTTTCTGATTGGCACTGTTTCGTTTATAAGTCTCGTTGCCTCACGCGTCACTAAAACGCTTACACCGTCTCTTCTTGCCCTTAGCGGCTTAATGGTCGGTTGTGTTGTATTTGCCGGACCAAACGCCATTAGTATCTTTAATAAAGACTGGGAAGAGACACCGCTTAGTTTCGTTCAATACGCAGCAAACACGAGCGAGCCCATTGTTATTTATCAAGTGAGAAAACCTTCCGCGCCTTTTTATGCCAAGCGCAAAGTGGAAGTAATACCAGATTTGCCTGCTATGCAAAAAGCGGCACCAACACTTAAATCGGCTTATTTAATCGCTCGCACAGACAAAGAGCCAGAGCTTAAGTCGGTGCTTGGAAATAGATTTAAAATCAGAGTGAAACAGGGTCGCTTTATGTTGGCTCAAATCGAGAAAACGCCGGGGCTTTAGAGAATGGCAAGAAAAATACTTATCACAGGCGGTGCCGGATTCATCGGTAGTCATCTGAGTGAGCGCTGTATTGCACATGGTGACAGTGTGGTGGCACTGGATAATTTCAATAACTTCTATAATCCCGATGTAAAACGCAAAAATATAGAAGGCTTGCTCAAGTCTGATAGATACAAATTAGTAGAAGGCGACATTCGCAATGTGGATGATCTAGCCGAAGCATTTAACCATGGACCTTTTGATATTGTGGTACACCTAGCCGCTATGGCTGGTGTTAGACCTTCACTTGAGCAGCCCACACTGTACATGGATGTAAATGTACTTGGCACTCAAAGACTAATTGATTGTATGGTGGCACAAAAGAAATTGCCGTTTTTTGCCATGGCATCATCAAGCTCAGTTTATGGAGAGCGTGATGGCAAGCCCTTTAAAGAATCGGATATTACCGACCGACCTATTTCACCTTATGCGGCATCTAAAGTTGCTTGCGAAATGATTGCTCACGCTGCATTTTTCGCTCATAAATTATCGACAGTCTGTCTGCGCTTCTTCACTGTTTATGGACCGCGTCAAAGACCCGATTTAGCAATACACAAGTTTTGCAAATTGATAGACAACGACGAGCCAATTGAGCTTTATGGCGATGGCACTACAATGCGCGATTACACTTTTATCGATGATATCGTAGGTGGTATCGAAGGTGTGATGGCTTTGGCAGATCGTGAGCCTTTATTTGAAATACTCAATTTAGGACGAAGCGAGCCGGTGAAACTATCCAAGATGGTCGAGTGCATCGAGTCGTCTTTGGGCAAAAAGGCTCAAATTGTATATAAACCTCGCCAGACCGGTGACGTGACCAACACATTTGCAAATATAGAAAAAGCTCAGAAACTAATAGGTTATAAACCTCAAACAAGCATCGAGAAAGGGATAGACGCCCTGGTTAGGTGGCATCTGGCGAATAAAAATTCAGACTCATCTAATCGCATTAAAGCTTACTCATCAAAAGGCTCTGGTTCCACCTCCAAAGAAGCATTAGAATAGTCAAGAACCAGTATAAGGCAATCCCGTGCAGACCTTAACTCCAAAGAAGCCGCAACAACCAAAGCAACACCCAGAAGCTCCGCAAAAGAAGTCGAAGCTCTTTCTGCACAGCGCAGTTTTTGCTATTGCACTGTTCTTGCTCGTCAATGTGGTGATGCTTGCAGTACTTGGTCCACCGCGCGCTTACTCAAACAATATTTGGAATGGCACAGGCTCAATTGATATCACTCTTAAAGACTATCGCGCTCTTGCTAAGAAGCCCGATGTAGCCTTGCTTGGCTCGTCTATTGTTATGTATCCATTCTGGGCAATGGACTTCAATAATGACAAACAAAATACAGGCGATATTTTCCATCACCATCGCTCATTTGCTTTGGAAAAGGTCTTGAACACTGGAAACGACAAAAAATACGATGTGTTCAGTCTAGCCATTTTTGGTCAGATGGCATCGGATGTTTATATCTTCGCAAACGAATTATTCAAGCCAAACGAAACGCCCAAAGTGGCTGTTTGGGGCATTGCACCTCGCGATTTTTATGATGCAGAACTTGCATCACCAATGAATACAATCACTTTCCAACGCATGGTCGGATTGCAAAATCTAGGTCCTTACGCTGAGCAATATTTGCCTAGCTACCAGCAGAAACTGGACTTCATTTTATCCAAAGGCATTTATCTTTATGGTCAGCGCTGGTACGTGCAAAAAGAAGTCCGCAAGGGCTTCAACAAATTGTATAGCGCCATGTTTGGTGTGACTGAAGCTGAATACAAACCAAATCAAGGATTCAACGTTCAGCATCAGGGCGCATTGCCTGATCCAAAATTCTTGTGGGATTTGTCTGTAAAAGAATACAAGTCGCGTTATCGCAACATCGACACAGAAAAGCTAACTACACAGATGCGCTTTTCTAAGAAGCTGATTGAGATGTGCAAAGACAAAGGCGTAAAACTAATAGTAGTAAATATGCCATTGTCTGACTCCAATCGCGGTATCATGCCAGATGGATTTTATAACGCTTACATCAAAGAAGTAAAAGCACTTGCCGAAGCTGGTGGTGCCGACTTTGTAGATGTTGGTGCAGATCCTCAATTCGACAGAATGGACTACTGGGACACTGCCCACATGAATCATTCGGGTGGCTACAAGCTGATAGACAAGCTTGCTCCCGCTATCAAAAAATATTTGCCTTAGCTCAAATTTTAAATTAGCTATTTAGGCATCATCATGTAATATACAGCGCCACCAATGGCGATGGCAACCATGACTATTAGCAAAACCACGTTCATTGCACCTTGCGATTCCATCTTGTTGGAAGTTTCACGCATGTGACTTACAGAGGCGTTTGCGCGTGTCATGTCCTCAGACATTTTCTTTTCGCGCATTTGACGCATTTGTTCTCTTTGTGCTTCAAGCTTGTCCATGGCTTGTTTGTGTGCGATTTCTTTGGCCGCTACACGTGCAATCACGTCGGGCAATTGATTGACCACACTTTTGTCATCGAGAAAATCGACAGCACCTTTAGACATTGCGCTTTTAACCAAGACACCGTCCAAGACTTCGTTACCTATAAGATAATGCGTCTCGGGAAATAGTTGCTTTAATTCGCTGAGCAAATTAAGTCCGGCTTCTGGATCTGGCGCAAGCTCAATCCAAACTACCTTGGGATGCAATTCTGTGATGCGCTCTTTGGCATTTAGTCTTTGAGCAGAACCGACATAATTTAAGTCAGCGCAATTAGCCACAATTGCTTCAAGATGTGGCAGTTTGCCCAGACTTTCTTCGCAAACTATTAGAGTAGACAAATTCAAGTCGAATACCTCGGTCGAGCGATACATCTAAAGACTAGTTTATAAGCTTGACTTCTCTATCAATTAATTCCTTAGTCGCAGTAAAAACTGACTCTACACTTATCTGTGTCATGCATCGTTTTGTTCTATCACTTTGGTAACAGTCCCAAGATTGCCAATAGTTTGGTTTATTAAATTGGTCAGGTTCTCTGAATTCAAGCAGGGAATTGTAATCGCCTTGCATTTCTCTTATAAGACACTCTTCCAGGCAAACTGGGGCAGAAAGCGAGATCAGGTGTTTGAATCGACGCTTAAAAATACTATTTTGACGAAAAAGCATCACTGTGTTGATGCCCTGATTAACGGCGATATGACTGAGTCCAGTATCTACTCCCACGACCATAAGCGCGCTTGATATAACATCCACAGCGGATTCTAAATCCGGCGTTTCGATATGCGCCAAGCCATTCTTGCATAGCTTATCGACTACTTCTGATTTTTCTTTCTGTCCTATTACAAGACACTCAAGTCCAATTTGATTCAGGCTTGAAGCAAGCTGCATGAAGTGTTCGACGGGCCAACATTTCATCGAACCAGCAGAACCTGCAATGAAAATCACTTTGTTCTTTGCTTCAACGACTGGCTTAAAATTAAGCACCAGTCGCTTTTTTTCTGATTTGGCTATGCCAAGATCGGAGCTTATAATTTCGACCACATCGCCAATGCAATAATCAGGATAAGCTGTTTTGAATTCTTTAGAGCCCCATATAAACTGAGTTTGCAACTTGTGGTCACGCATATTTAAATATCGGTCGGACACAGACAAATTAGATGGGTCAAAATCCACCTCGTCAAGGCTGCCTGCCAGTCCCGGTATGCGTCGTGCAAGCCCTTTTTGCGGAGCTCCTCGAACGACAAGATAAGTTGGCATTCCTGTAGAAATCAAGCCTTCCAGAGCTGGCAGAGAGACTATGAGGTCGCCTAATCCCTGGGCGATTGGAGAGAGGTAGTAAGAACTCAAGATTTATTTCCGGTCGGATCTCTGCATTCTTGAGATTATCGTATAAACTTGATTTTACAAGGACTTTTTTATTTGATGGAACAGACCCAGGAAATAGTCAACGCCCCAAGCAACGAACAAAAGCCTGTACGGGCTTTGATCCTGCCGGGTGGTGGCGGGCGTGGCGCTTATCAAGTTGGGGTCATTAAGGCTCTTTTTGAGCGCGGGCTCGAATTTGATATGGCATTTGGTACGAGCATTGGCGGAATCAATGCCACCCTTCTGGCTCAGGGTCAGATAAAGAGATTAGAAGAGTTGTGGTGCAGTATCAAAAGCAGCGACATTTTTTCGCTTCCATCCGCTCCCCAAATTGGTCGATTGATTTTAGGACACAAACTAGGACTGCTCGATACAAACCCGCTTGAAGCATTGCTCAGGCGTGAATTGGACTTGAATAAACTGAAAAAAAGCAATATGAAAATCGGCTGGTGCACAACCGATTTGTGTAGTCTGGAAACACGCTTCATCACTATCGACGATATCTTTTCCACGAACGAGCTTTTAGACGTCTTAATGGCGACCTCAGCAATTCCTATGGCTTTTCCGCCTCGTCACATCCACGGCTCGGGACTTTGGGTGGATGGCGGACTTGTGCGCAATACACCGATGGAAATGGCTGTGAATCTAGGTGCTGACGAAGTCTATATGGTGCTTTTACATCCTCAGCAAATAAATGTTTGTCCTGTAAATATGTTTGAGGTGTTGGTGCGATGTCTCGATATCGTGCTTGATGCATCTGCGCGCAAAGAAGTGCATTCTATCGAGTTGTATAACAGACTGATTGCTGGTGGTTCGGAAGAATCGCGAGGACGCAAAAATGTCAAAGTGCGCGTTTTTCAACCACGCAAACCAGTGAATACTACGTTGCTTGAAATTGACCCTGAGCGCTCGCGCAAGCTCATTATGCAAGGCTATAACGAAGGTTGCGAACTGCTCGATCTTTACGATAAGACCGAGCACTTACAAGTTTAAATTTTAAAGTTAGTACTGAAATCCGTTTTTGCGAATGTGAATCATAGATTCAAGTTCTGGATTCAAAATGGAGCCATTGGTGATTTCACCAAGCACCAGATTGTGATCGCCAGAATCTACTACTGTATGAACTTTGCAAATGAGATAACCAATCGCTTTGTTAAAGACAGGCGGACCTGCGTGTTCTAGCCTGTCTAAGCCAGCAAAACGTGCGTGTGCTTCTTCGGGTGTCTTTACAGGTTTTGCAAAATTCTTGAAGATGTCCATGTTTTCTTTGGACAAAATATTCACTGCAAACTCCGAATTTTTCTCAAGCAAACTAGCAATATGTCTTGATTTGTTTATGGCAACAGACACCACAGGCGGTGTGAATGAAGATTGGCAAATCCAGGTAGCAAGCATGCCGTCGAGTTCTTCACCATCTCTTGTGGTTACGATGTATACGCCATTTGCAATTTTGCCTAAAGGCGGACCCACTTTTTCTTTCAAATCGGATTCACTGAGTGCGGTGCTCATCGGTTCTTTATCTCCTTGTTGCTAAAGCTTCTTTGGATTCTTCACTCGTTGTGGTTTCTGGAAGAGTAATATCTTTTACTTCAAGCGTCTCACCCGGCGGCTTTTTGATTCCCTTTTTTTTTCGGCCAAACCAGATCATAATATTTTTGGCAAGCTTGCCCGAGTCATGATAGTGTCCTGAATTTTTGCCAATTAAAATGCCGGTGACAGGCTCGACTCCAAGCGCTTTTAGCTTTTCCGGATCAAGTGCCACTTCCTGAAATACTGAATTATCTCCAAGAGGTGGTGCTTTTTTGTTTACTAGAACACAATCTAAAAGCGGACCGATAGCTTCTAGTTCCGACACGGTTCCAGGCTCTCTTGCATGTTGAAGAATAGCGGCTACGTGGTCACCGACTGTGTATCCAAGCGTTTCTCCAACCTGGGTCAAAACATTGCAGACATATATCTTTTTCGCTTTTGATTTTCGTATTGCATCGCTTACACCTGGCACAAGCAAATTTGGAATGATTGAGGTGTAAAGACTGCCCGGCGCAATTACGATTAATTCGGCATATTTAATAGCTTCTAGCGCTGCTGGAGTGGCTTTCAAATGCACTGGCTCAAGTGTGAGTTGTTTGATTCTGCCGCACGCTTCTGTTATGTGTGACTCGCCGCGAATAATTCGGCCGTCTTCTAACTCAGCTACTAATTGAATAGATTCAAGTGTTGATGGAAGCACGCTACCGCGCATGTTTAACACGCGACCAGCTACACGTACCGATTCGACAAAATCGCCTTTGGTAAGAGTATAGAGAGCAGTCAAAAACAAATTGCCGAAACTATGTCCTTCAAGACCGCCACCAGATTCAAATCTATAATTGAAAAGCTCGGTTACAAGCGTTTCTTCATCAGCTAAAGCAGTAATACAGTTTCTGATATCACCAGGAGGAAGTACACCTAACTCGGCTCGAAGTCTGCCAGAGCTGCCACCATCATCTCCCACGGTTACTATGGCTGTGATGTTATTTGTGTATCGTTTCATTCCCCGAAGTAAAGTTGGAAGACCAGTTCCACCACCGATAACAACTACTTTGGGTCCGCGCTCTAAATGTCTGCGTCTATAAAGAACATCGGGAATAGACTCTGTCTGATTACCATAAGCCTGAACGATTGAAATAATCATGCGGATGATAGCGCCGCCCACAACAACGCCGCTAACACTTATAAGTACGATGCCCGAAGCTCTGTGAGGAATGACGTCTGTTGCATGCTCTAGCATCTCACGCAGAAAGGCACCAGAAACAGCTATTGGGTGATAACCAAGCAAAAGTAAAATGCCGATTACGATACCGATAATGCCAGCCATTAGAATTACAATCCAGCGCTTTAAGCCTGGAAGCATCAGAGACCTGAAGCGATAGAGAGGACCTTTTTTCATGCCTTCATTTCCGCCACGTCTAAATTGCTGTGTTTTCTGATTACGTTATAACCTGGAAATTCGTCTTGCAGTCTTTTATAAAGACCCTCAACCATGGCTGTAGAACGATGCTGTCCGCCAGTGCAGCCGATTGCCACCACTAATTTGTTTGACTTACCTGCTATCACCGCCGGTAGTGCACAATGTATTAGCCCCATCAGATTGTCTAGCGTTCTTTGAGCTAAGTCTTGGTTCAACACATACTCTTGCACAGGCTCATCAAGCCCAGTGAGTGGACGTAGCCCGTCAACCCAATATGGATTGTCCAGAAAACGAACATCTAAAACTAGGTTAGCGTGGGGTGTTTTTGAATGCTTAAATCCAAAAGAAATAAGCTGAATTTGTGGAGTAACACTTTCGTCAATCGAATTTTCGGACATTGCCGCTTTTAGCTCACCATCGACTTACTTTTAGAAATATTTATGGTCTGACCAGCTTCTTCCTTAAGCTGTGTCTCAAGTTCAATAACGTCACCTTCGCCAAGTCCTTGCTTAGCCATTTCAAGGTCGCGCTGAATAGCCGATACAGCTTTATCGATAAAGAGTTCGCCATCGAGATGGTCCATTTCATGCTGTATAGCCCTGCAAAGCAAATTGTTTTCTGCTTCTATTTTTAATTCCTGACCATTTAAATTTTGATATTTGACCACTACTTTGCGCGCTCTGCGTACTTCAAAGTAGACACCTGGGAAGCTTAAACAACCTTCCTGACCGGTCATTTCGCCTTCCTGGCTCAGTATTACTGGATTAATAAAAACTATTGGGCGTCTTGGATGTTCTTCGCTACCAGCATTGACGTCTATGACCATCATTCGCTTTGAAACGCCGACCTGAGGAGCCGCCAGTCCCACACCATCATTTTCGTACATAGTATCGAGCATGTCTTGAGCCAGTTTACGCACCGACTTATCGAACATTGTAATCTTCTTATTGCTAGCTTTCAGGACCGGGTCCGGATAATATCTAACTTTGAGCTTGGACATCGCCTCATTGCCTCAGGAAAATTTAGTCATCCTTGTCGATATTACCATAATCTTGACATTAATTCATCAAAACAGGCTTTCTATCTAGATTCATGAACATTCTAAAGTCAAGAAAAACATATAAATTAGCCATATTTTTACAGTTTCTTTGCCTCTCCTCTCAAGCTGCCAACGCCAGCGATTGGGGCTATGAAGACAGCCCCCAGTCAAATCCCAAAATTGAGATACCTGAGCATCCCAATCAAAAAAAACCTCTTTTGCCTAAGCCTAAAGAAGGTCCCATCGAGCAGCGCGCTACGCCAGGCAAACTAATCGGAGCTCCTAAATCGACCAAAGAGCCATCCAAAGCGGCCCCGACTTCTATAACCAAATCCTGGCTTGAATTACTTGGTCTAATCCATCAAACAAGCTCCGATTTGCCCGAAAAATTTTCTCCAGACAAATTGCCCGCTCAATTGCAAGGAGACCAGCGCGAGCGCTTCGAGACCATTTTAAACTCTATTAACAAAGATCCTGAAGTCGCACAAATCCAGAACTACTGGTCAACTCTGCGCCCCAAGCTAAACGATATGGATCACAGAGACAATTATCGCCTTTTGTTGCGCTCACTTTTGCGTATGAAAGCAAACAAAATGGAAGATTCAAATCCACTCAAAGAAATCATTCAAGAATCGCTTGGTGCCGACAGAATTGCAGTCTCAGGAAAAACCAATTTGAGCGAAGACGCAATTGGTGCATACACAGACATGACCTGTATTTTGTACGAAAAAACTCATCCAGGAAAAACTGTTGATGCAGACGACAACAGAGCCGTTTTTGCTCAGTTAGTGCGCAACAAATTCGAGCAGGCACCAACTGAAGCAGATAAAAAAGCGATGAATGCTTTTCCTTTGACTTGGTCAATTTTTAGAATTTTATACACAAATGCCTCTGAAACAGAGCGTGATCAAATGTCTAAAGACCTCGCTCAAGGCAACAAATTTGCCAATATGAAAATCACCGACAAGACGCTAGCCCTGGTTTTGAGCCAGTTTCCCAAAGACAAAAAGCCTAGCCAATAACACTTTTGAGTAGTTTCATAGCTTCTGGTATGTAGCCATAAATAACGCCAGCCGAAATCAAAACCCACAAAATGATACTGAGCTGAATGTGTCTGTCTTTGGCTAAAACTTCTTCTGGTGCAGCTGTAATTGTTTTTGTAGTGGACAAGTATTGATAGCGAAAAATACCGTATGCCGCAAAGGGCAAGCTCAACATCATCCACTGACCATAAGGTGAGAAATAGCAATAAATGGCGTATGAAGTCAAAAGCGACGGCACCACCACGGCTTCCATACGATTGAGCAATTCGACACTATATTTGTCGAAAACTTTTCTGTGTTCAGAAGCTTTGTCTCCCAGTATTTGTAATTCCTGACGACGTTTTTCCAGAGCCAAAAACAATGCACCAAGGCTGGTGCATAGTAAAAACCAGGCAGACAGTGGAACATGGCAAGCCGCTCCCCCTGCCAGAGCACGTAGAACGAATCCGCAGGCAATGGAAAAACAATCAAGGATAGGTTGATTTTTCCAGGACAAATTATAGATGACTTGTAACACCAAATAAGCCACTAACACCAGTGCCACCGCCGGTCGTACCATAAAAGCAACGCTCAAGCCAATGAGCATGGCTGCTATTCCGACACCAGAGGCAACACCGGGAGAAATTTTTCCAGAGGCAATTAGTCTTTTCTTTTTAGTGGGGTGATTAGCATCGGCTTCGCGATCTTTGATATCGTTTAAAACATAGACTGAGCCAGAAACCAGACACAAACACATCACACAAATTGTGACCGACAAAAGTGCGTTTGGATCTGAGAATTTGTGACCGAATAAAAGGGGTGTATAAGCAATTAAATTTTTGGTCCATTGTTTGGGACGCAAAACTCTAATTGAGGCGACTAAAATATTTGGTTTTTTCTCGCTTGCTTCTGGTGTCATATTTGATACTACTTAATTTTTACCGGAATTCCGCTCACGCATAAAAACACTTGCGATGCTCGCTCTGCCGTCATTTGATTGACGCGACCAAGAGCCTCTCTGTATTTTCTTGCCATACTGTGTTCGGGAATAATTCCAGAGCCCACTTCGTTTGTCACTATCAAAACTGTAAATCCTTTCGCAAAGCCAGAGAATCAAGTGTATTTTTAGCGTCATCGATAATTTGGTCGCGCCCCTTATCTTTCTCAATTATCAAATTTGAGACGTAAGCAGACAAACAGTCTAGTACAACCACACCGGGTCCTTGCGGTAAATTTCGCATGCAAGTAGCAACCTCGCAAGTAGTTTCAATCGTGTTCCAGCTTTCTGGACGTCTCTTTTGATGTGCTTCTATCTTTTCCGACAATTCTATATCGCCCGCCAGGCGGGGCATCGTGGCAAGATACGTGACAGATTTGTTTGCTTCGCGCGCCATTTTCTCGGCAAAAGTCGACTTGCCGGAAGAGGCACCACCTGTAATTAAAATGAGATTAGTCAATTGCATAGTAAATCCCGGCTGCTCGGGTCATATATACTTACCCGCTCAAATGCCTATCTAAGAGAAATAGACATGAAACTAAATTATTATCAGATTTAGACACAATGCAGGTACGCGCTAGCTTGAGGGGATAGAATGATCCCTGTGACTAGCAATTGGACGAAATCGGCATGAATGCTCAACCTAAATATCCACGCAGAGTTGTAGTAACCGGAATGGGGATGATAACCCCAGTCGGAGCAGGCAAAGAAGACTGCTGGAAAGCCTTCCTGGAAGGACGCAGCGGTGTGGCTAGAATCAGCCGCTTCGACCCCGAGGAGTTGAATCTCGATGTCAAGATTGCAGCTGAAGTGAAAGATTTTAATATCCAGGACTTTTATCCGGACCGCCGCAAATGGGGTTCGATGCTCAAAGAAATGGACCGTGTCACCCTTTTCGCCATGGTAGCATCCAAAATGGCTATCGAAGATGCCAAACTGGACATGAAGCAGACAGACTCAGATCGTGTTGGCACTTTCATCGGCACAGGCGTAGGCGGTCTCATTACCACCACTTCAGATTACGTCAAACTGATGGAAGGCGGACCCCGAAAACTCGGCTTGCGCACAGTTATTCGCTTGATGCCAAATGCTCCTTCAGGACAAGTGGCAATCGAATATGGCGCTGGTGGACGAGCCAAGAGCGACTCTACAGCTTGCGCTTCAGGGCTTGATTCTATTTTCGATTCGTTCATGTATATTCGCGATAATCGCGCAGACGTGATGATTACTGGCGGATCCGAAGCCTGCTTAAACACATTCACCGTAGCTTCATTCAATAACATGATGGCGCTTTCGCGTCGCAATGACGATCCCCAAGGCGCTAGCCGCCCCTTCAGCAAAGACAGAGATGGATTTGTTATTGGTGAAGGTTCGGTCATTCTCATCATTGAAGAATTACAACACGCGCTCAAACGCAATGCTCACATCTATGCCGAAATCACAGGTGGTGGCGCCAGTTGCGATGCAACCCACATTGTTGCTCCACACGAAACTGGAGCTGGCGCATCGCGCGCTATTAAAGAAGCACTTAGAGACGCCGAACTCATGCCGCATGACATAGATTACATAAATGCTCATGGCACATCGACACCACTGAACGACGAGCGCGAGACTCTAGCCATTAAAAACGTTTTTGGCGATCATTCTTACAAAATGCCCATCTCGAGTACCAAATCGATGGTAGGTCACTTGCTTGGCGGTGCTGGTGCAATCGGCGCTGCAGTCACTGCACTATCAATTGAACAGCAAAGAGTACATCCGACTATAAACCTGAATAATCCAGACCCGCTCTGCGATTTAGACTATGTACCTAACGTCTCTCGCGACGTAAAAATCAAAAACGCAATTTGCGAAGCACTCGGATTTGGCGGACACAACACCGTTATCGCCATGTCGCAGTACGTTAAATAGACTGAGATTCAGACTAACTTAATTCAGCTCGAATACGAGCTTCATTTCTTTGCCGCCATTTAGAAGTCCAAATGCTTCTTCGTATTGGTCGAGCGAATAAGTCTTGTCGGTGATTATTTTTAGTAGTTTAGGTTGCAAATCCAGGCGTTCTGAGCGCAAGAGCCTGAGCATTGTTTCCCAGGTACCAAACATTTTGCGACCAAAAATTCCTTTGACATTGACACCTTTCCAGATGACACTACCGGCAATATCAAAGTCTTTTAGTGGTGTTCTTGTGATTCCTAAAAGCAAGACTTCTCCACCGTTTTTAACTACGGAGAAAGCGTCTTCATAAGCCGATGGAGACCCGCTCATTTCCAAAACAACATCAACGCCATTGGCAAATGATTCATTCTTTTCTACTGAGGCTAAAAATTCTTTAGACGATTTAGATACATCAAAACACTGATCAACACCAAATTGTGTAGCCAATTCAAAGCGCCGAGTAGTGTCAACCGCTTC
This sequence comes from Candidatus Melainabacteria bacterium, assembly GCA_016699165.1. Lineage (GTDB taxonomy): Bacteria > Cyanobacteriota > Vampirovibrionia > Obscuribacterales > Obscuribacteraceae > Aved-18. The sequence goes on from CP064963.1 coordinate 1,243,466, forward strand.
AGTTAAATAAATACGTGCAGCACCAAATTCTTTGCAGAGCATGGCAGCCATTAATCCAAGAGGACCAGCTCCAAGGATGGCTACTGACTTTCCGCGCACATCGGCTTCATAGACTGTGTGAACAGCGTTGCCGAAAGCGTCGAGCATCGATCCTATTTTGGGTGGAATTTTAGATGTGTCGCCATCTTTTCCAAGCAAAATAACGTTTTTGTAGGGCACGCATACATATTGTGCGAAGCATCCATCTAAATGAACGCCTTTCACTTTTACTTTGGTGCAAATATGTTCGTTTCCAGTTCGGCACTGCAAGCAGTGTCCGCAGGACAAATGCATCTCGGCAGTTACATAATCGCCCTTCTGCACTTTGTGTTCTTCTGGAATGTCTTTGAATTTTTCTTCGATGCCAGGACCAAGCGCTTCCACTATGCCGCAGAATTCATGACCAATCACAAGCGGTTTGAAATCACCGTTTGGCAAGTAGCGGCGCATTTCTTTTTGAATGCCTTCTGAGCGCGAACTTAAATATATGCTTTTGTCGGTTCCACAAACGCAGGTTGCCTGCACTCTTATCAGTACTTCATCTTCCTTAACCTTTGGAACGACCACATCTTGCTTCAATGTGAGCCCGTCAACGCTCAAAGATTCTTTTACCAGGCACTTCATATTCAAGTTGGGGTCCCTCAATCCATCTGCGCTTTAAATTGAATCACAACCTTAGCGCAACTTTAGTTGTCAAGACTCTAAACCTTGTCCACAATGTAATTTGAACGTTGGGAGGCTAAGTGATGAATTTTGACCCTAGATTTTGCGACGAAACTTTTCGAGCACAAGTTTTCATCAACAAAATGAATATTGCCTGCGATGCATTTGCCGAGGCAACAATTACAAGAATGATCAAAACCGGCTCGGGTGGTCCCGAAAATATGGACATCACAGACCAGGGTCTGCGTTTCGTTCGTTATCTGATGTGTAATCGACCAGCAAATAACTGGTCAACATTACCCAATTTTAAAGATGAGCATAGCGTGCGTGAAATGGCGCGCAGATTCATCAGCCATTGGGGCTCACCAATCAGTGCCGTTGAGGCAATGTATAAAATTATTGGCTAAATATTCGAATCTAAATTACATGCCAAGAATGCTGTAACCGCAATCTACGTGGATTGTTTCGCCGGTAACGCCGCTTGAAAGATCCGATGCCAGATAAAGGGCTGTTTTGCCCACTTCGGCTGCTTCAACGTTGCGTTTGAGCGGAGCTTTGGACTCAACAAATTTGAGCATGTCGCGAAATCCGGCAATGCCCATAGCAGCAAGAGTTTTCACGGGTCCAGCTGAAATGGCGTTGACGCGGATATTCTTTTCACCTAAATCCGATGCCAAATACATGACGCTTGCTTCAAGCGCAGCTTTAGCAACGCCCATTACGTTATAGTGAGGAACCACCTTTTCTGCACCGTAATAGGTCAATGTAGTGACAGTGCCGCCCTTCTTCATCAAAGGCAGTGCACGCTTGGTTACCGCAGTGAGTGTATACGCGCTTACATCTAGAGCCAGCGCAAATCCAGCGCGGCTTGTGTCGACGAAATGCCCTTCAAGATCTTCTTTATGGGCAAAAGCGACAGCGTGAATAATAAAATCTATTGAATCCCAGGTTTTTTCGAGCTTTTGAAAAACTGCGTCAATCTGGTCGTCTTTGCCAAGGTCGCACATTTCAACAAATGGCGATTTTACTTTGGCAGCAAGCGGCATAATTCTTTTTTCGAGCGCTTCACCCTGATAGGTAAAAGCAAGCTCGGCGCCCTGCTCGTAAAGAGCTTTGGAGCAGTACCAGGCGAGGCTGCGCTCGTTGGCAACGCCGAAAACGATTCCGCGTTTGCCGGCCATCAAGCCTTGGGTTTGTGTAAGTTCTTCTTGCACTTCAGTGCCACCATCGACTGCAGTCACAGCTACATCCTCTTTGAAAACAACGTTAAAAACGACGAGGCATTATTCTAACCCAGATAGCAAGGGCTTTTCGAGCCGTCATTGTCAAGCAGCTCTATTTGAAACATTGAAGAAAACTCACATTGCCGCAAGCTGGTTCATACAAATCTTTATTAAATGCCTAAGACTTGTTCCCTCTGCGAGTTTTCTAGTTTAGAGTATGCAAAACTATTTCAAGCTGGCAATAAAAATAGGTATCTAAGTTCTTGTACAACATCTTTGTATTGATTAAGCAGGTTCCAGATCAAGGCTCCAAAGCTGGAATCAACTCAGACGGCACTATCGACCGGGCGAAAGCTAAACGCATGCTCAATCCGTTCGACCGCTTTGCCTTGCAAGCCGCTTTGCATATCAAAAAAGAATATGGCGGCGTCGTCACAGCCATTTCGATGGGTCCTCCACCTGCAGTTGAAATTTTGCTTGAAGCCATGGAGCACGGCGTTGACCAGGGCGTTCTTTTGTCGGATCGTCGCTTGGCTGCCTCCGACACACTTGCCACTGCTTATGCGCTCTATAAGACAATCGAGCACGTAGGTAAGTTTGACTTTATTTTCTGTGGTCTGCAAACAACAGACGGCGACACCGCACAAGTAGGACCACAATTGGCTGAGCGTTTGTCTTTGCCTCAGGTAAGTTATTGCGAAGATTTCTCTATAAAGAATGGCAAATTGGAAGCGCGTCGCATCATTGAAGGCGGCTATCAAATTGTTGAATCACCACCACCAGTGCTTGTAACCGTGGCAAACTCGTATCACCATCTGGAATATAAGAGCTTCCGCGATTCTTACAAAGTACAGCAGTTGAAGCGCAATCCAGAAGAGATGGCGAAAGTAATTCGCACTGTAGATCTCGACATTATTGGTGCCGATGCAAATCGCTGTGGACTTAAAGGTTCACCAACCATTGTTGCGATGACACAAAAAGTTGGTGAAATCGGCGGACATTGCAAAATGCACGAAGGTCAAACACCAGAACATATGGTGCAAGAAGCGCTTGCCGCATGCGATTACAAAGCTCTTTTGAAAACAAAATAAACGGAATCAATAAGAATGCCCGAAGAACAATACATAGAACCGAAAGGTGAATCAGGACCCGAAGTCGCTGGCGATGAGCCAATGGTTGATCTTTCTCAATTCAGCCCCAAAGGCGATGTGCTTGTAATTGCCGAGCACATTTTGGGCGACCTGCAACCAGTAACTCTTGAGTTGCTTGGTGCTGGCAGAATTCTTGCTGACAAAATGGAAAAGAATTTGCTTTGTATCGTGCTTGGTCACAACCTGGGCGACATGCCGCGCATGCTCGTCGAGTATGGTGCCGACACTGTTTATGTAGCCGATCACGAAGAACTCAAACTATATAGAACACTTCCATATAGACGCGTAATTTGCGATTTTCTAGAATCACTTCCCCAAGCACCGCACACTGCCTTGCTTGGCTCGACCACAACTGGTCGCGATTTGGCACCACGCATTGCTGCTCACTTCGAAACTGGCTTGACTGCTGACACTACCGAGTTAGATATCGGACCTTATGAGCACAAGAGCAAAGTAGACCCAACCAAAATTGGTTTGTATCCAAATTGTCTTTACGCTATTCGTCCGAGTTTCGGCGAATCACTCAAAGCACGTATTCTTGGGCCTGGAAAAACCCTCAGATGGCAACCACCAGACCTGGTGTCATGGTGCCACTAGCGCGTGACTCAAAACGTCAGGGCGAAATCAAACAAGTCACGGTAAATCTAAAAGAAGAAGATTTTAGACTTAAAGTGAAAGACATTGTTCGCGAAGTTTCAAAAGGCGTCAAATTAGACGATGCCGAAGTGATTGTCGCAGGCGGATTTGGTCTTGGTACAGCTGAAGGTTTTGAATTACTCAAACAATTAGCCGATTGTTTCCAACACTCAGCCATTGGCGCATCGCGCAAAGTAGTTGATCTTGGTTGGATTCCATATAACCATCAAGTTGGTCAAACTGGCAAAACAGTGAGACCCAAACTTTATATTGCTTGCGGAATCTCAGGTGCTATCCAGCATCGCGTGGGCATGTCCAAATCCGCCACCATCATTGCCGTAAATAAAGATCCCGACGCTCCAATTTTTGGCTTTGCCGATCACGGCATCGTAGGCGACGTTTATCAAATTTTGCCAGAACTAATCAAACAGTTTAAGCAAGCACAAGACGGAAAAGACAGTACTCAAAATCTAGATAGTTCGGGGGTTAAGGCAGTTGTCGGAGCGCATTGAATATGATTTATTACTGGTTGGCGGAAGCCCGTCTAACCTTGCCTTAGCCTATCACTTCTTGCAATTGGCAAAAGGTTCGGACCGCGAATTTACTATTGCCATAATTGAAAAGGGTAAAGAATTCGGCGCTCATGTAATGAGTGGTGCCGTATCTAATCCTCATATATTGCAAAAATTTGGCCCAACTACAAAGATATTGGGTTTCCACTTGAAGCCACTTGCTCTGAAAGTCATTTTTCAGTGCTTGGTGTCAAAGAAAAATTTGATGTTCCAGCAAAGCTTTGTCCTAAGTCATTCGACAAGAATGGCTATCTGGTACTGAGCCTCTCGCACGTTGTTGGCTGGATGGCTAATCAAATCGAAGAGAAAGCCAAAGAAGTGACAAATGTCACAATTGACTTGTTCACCGGCTTCTCCGCTCACAAAGTTGCAATCGAAAACGAGCGCGTTGTTGGAGTTGCTGTTACTGAAAATGCCACATCCGAAGACGATTATGTTTATGGCAAATTCACCGCATTTGGTGACAAAGGATTTATATCGCGCGATGTTGTCGATCACTACAAATTGCGTGATTGTCCCCAAATCTGGTCTGTCGGCGTCAAAGAAGTCTGGCAGGTAGAAGAAAATTACGAAGGTAAAGTCTGGCACACACTTGGATTTCCTCTATTAGAAGGAACCTTTGGTGGTGGCTTTGTCTACGGCATGAAAGACAACAAACTCACAATTGGTATGGTCATAAGCTTGAACAGCAAAGACCCCAATATGAATCCGCAATTAAAATTGCAAGAATACAAAAAACACCCCTGGATACAAAAATTGCTCAAAGGCGGAAAGCTTTTGAAATATGGTGCCGCCCTACTTCCTGAAGGCGGATACTACAGCTTACCTAAGAAATTCCAGGTTCCTGGCGCGTTGCTTTTGGGCGACGCACTTGGTGTTCTTGATGTGAAAAACCTGGCTGGTATCGACCGCGGCTTGGAATGCGGATATATTGCTGCTGAAGTTATGTACGATGCTTTATTGAAGAACGACACATCTGATGAAGCTCTGGCTCCTTATCAAAAGAGATTGGAAGAGAGCTTTGTTGTAAAAGATTTGTACAAGAACAGATATTTCCGCTATGCATTCATCGAGAACGACAAGCTCTTGCGTGAATACTTGCCTGATATCGCACACAGTATCGACAAGTCAAACGCCTGGATTGGAGGTATGAAAGTATTCTTCAAACATCCACTAGGTGCCACCAAAGATGGTTTCCGCTCACTTGGTTTAATTGAAGGCAAATTTGATATCGGACCAATTTCGTATCAGCACGATTACAAATATATCGATCCTGGTTTTGTTGCTCCCAAATATGATGAGCCACCTTACGACAAATCGACTATTTATTCGCGTGCAGATGCTGTTTTCTACTCTGCCACCAAATATCATGAAGGCAATCAACATATTGATGAATTCAATGCTGATGTTTGCGTCAAATGTATTAGTACCTACGAAGCCTTGAACAAAACAACGCCTTGTGTAGCGGACTGTACAGCTGAAGTGCACCGCATCGACATTGTTGATGAAATCAAAAAACACGGCATGTCATTAGAAAACTGCGTACACTGTCGCACCTGCGAAATGATTTGTCCTGAAGTCAACCTTCGTGTCAAACCGACCGAACAAGGCTCTGGTCCTAATTTCTCTGGTCTCTAAATATCATTAAATGCTCAATTGAGAAAAAAAGTTTTTTTAGGTTTCTCCCTTTGTAGAATGCAGCCTTTTTTCTTCACAATTTTCAGAATTGGTTTGTATATTTGAGCCTGCTTATATGAAGGGTCTTCAAGATCTTCTTGCCGTACTTACATCTTAGATGCATAACTGATCAATGATTAGGTGTTTGAACAATGGAACTTGCGTTTTAAACTTTGCTATTTGGACAAATGAACTATCCGACTTTCAGTAAATAACTCCACAAACTTTGAACATCCAAATAGCGGCGCGATTAGTTTCTTGCCCTTAAAACTTGAGGAATCAGTCAATTCGTAAATTTCTGAATAAAGTGGATCATCGCTTTTGAATCTATAAAACGTTCTTTTCGTAGCATCTTCGCCATATACGCAGAAAGCGACATCAAGACTCCCATCAGGGTTCTTCACCACTGTCCATTTCGGTGATATAATTTTCAAATTTTGCCAAGACTGTTTGGCAGGTATACTCTTCAATAGTGCAGACAGTTTGTCTTTGTGATTGAGCTTTAGATTTTCGTATAAAAAAGTTTTTTCATTGCCAAATATTTTTTGCAATTCAGCATAGGATTTTGTTGATTTGTCAAATTCATAGATTTGCGTAATTCTGTCTAAATGCATTTGCCAATCTGTAGCAAGTCGAAAAATGGCTGGCTGATCAACAATAACCCTTGCTTCTAAAAGAACAGACTCATTGTTGAAAGCGAATATTTGACTATTTAATTCCGTCGTCAGAAAAGTAATGAAAACAACAAGACGAACAATCTTCATTTGAAATATCCCTTGTCGATCATAACTTGCTTGATTGGCATAAACACCTCAGCCAGGCTTCTTGCCGCGTGAGGGGTTAGCGAACTACCTCCAAAATTTGAAGCATAAATTTCGGCGATAACTTCCCTTAAACCTGGATGTTCGGCAAATTTTTTCTGCGAATTCAAAATTGGTGCTTGAGAAAAATATTCAAGCGCTTTATGCGTGTCAGGCGAATTAAGTACATTCACGCGAATCAATTCAAACTTGTTCATGACCTGTTGGTTTAACTCTACATCGTATCCTCTAGCTTTACTGTAAGCATGACCAAATTCATGAATGAATCTTGCTGATGCATTATAAACAAATCCTGTAGAGATGATTTTATTCAAATTTTTCGGTTTGAAGTATTCCAATGCTACCAAAACATTGGTGTTCTTATCAAAAAAAACATCAATATTCTCTCCAGTATAATCAGCACTATATCCTTGGACCGCTTCAGTGGCGAAACTCGTTTTGTGCATTTGATCGTAACTCCAAATATCCTTGTGGAGTTCTACTGAAAATTTTTGATTGAACAAGAGCCTCTTATGAGACTCAGGAAGTTTCTGCAAGTCAAACTTTTTCGCAAATACAAATTCGTTGCTGACATTGAATCGAGAGATTGGCAATAATTCTTTCATTCCTGACTTAGCTGAAAGAATTTCTCCATCGTCATCTACGATTGCAAAAGAATCTAATTTTTTCTGTTCTAGTTTCTCCTGCGCCTTCTCAGCCTCATTCAAAGTCATCTCAGGCCTAAGTGCTATCAAGTATTCTCCAACAGAACCCTGAATTTTGTTCGGATTACATTCTAAGATTTCGGAGTAAGCGTTTTGCTTTTCGAATGAATCTATAGTTGCATCTAAATGACTTATCAATCGATAATCAAGTTCCACAACTTTCCCGAAATTTGATTCTAGTTTTTCCGTTTCTGAAGACACCTCTTCACCCAAAAGCTTTTCAATCTATCTCTTTCTGCTAAAAACCTCGTTTTGCGCCTGTTCTAAAGTTTGCAGAGCTCTGTATACATGCGGAAAGCGAGTGCGCAAAAATTCTTTGCTTTGAGCGGTGCCAGTAGTAGCAGCAAACCCCTCGGATAAGACTTCAAGAGGAGTATCATAATAGCCAGTCGGATATTTGCGTTTTGATAATCGATCCATCGCCTCATCACTGAGTTTAACTGCTCGAGATGAATCTGAAACTTTTTCGCTCCCTCTACCTAACGGATTACCGTCTCTATCTACTTGATACCAGTTTCCACCTGCACTTTTGCAATCAGGTTCTGCTCTTGCAAAAAAGCGTCCATCGCGAGTTTCTATTGCGTATTTGAATTGCTCCTCGCCATGCGCTGGAAAGCGCTGATTAGCAAATTGAATGAATCCTAATTCCTTCAAAACAGATTCCGGCAGTTTCCCATCGGGAAAAGCGTTATGCTGCTGATTATGTCCAACTTCATGTCGAATCGTATAAGCAAGACTTTCCTCTGGTCTTTTTGCATCTTTATCCGTGGGCGGAGATTTTGATGCAGAAGGATAAATGAAAAGTTTTGCTCCATCGTGTGCGGCTTCTGGAGGCATGTAAGAAGCTAGATGATTTTGACTTTCGCCTTTTTGATCTTTAAGTGGAGCCCTATCAGCAAATACAACTTCTAACGGCTTGCCGTTCGTCGTTCTTTGGCTTGGCGCAGTAGCAGAAAGTGCATTATCAAGCGCGTAAAGCTCTGGAAGACTCGGTTGTCGCGAACGAATAGCATTTGGATCATTTGGATTCTCTACTGGACGTTCGTGCTTGTCAACGCGGCAAAGATCCTGCTGATTGCCGGCAAATTCACCGGGGTGTTTAATTGTAATTCCAAATTTTGTTTCTATCGCTTTAATACGTTCTTGTGTTAGTTGTGCAAGATTTTCTTTGATCTTAGGCAGCGAATCTGATGACAAAGGAAGATCCAGCGGTATTGCCTGTGCCTTTCCGTCAGCTTTAAAAGACAGGTTATATTTGCCATCGCGAACAGAAATATCAACACCATATGTATCTTTGATCTCTTTTACAAAAGCTGGAGTCAAACCTCCTGGAAGCTGACGATCTCCTACTCTTCCTCGCTCACCACGCTGAGCAAGCTGGATGTCGGGACTGCCATCATGCCTGATTCCACCAGGACCATGCGCTAACTGAACTCTCTGTAAATCACCAAGTAAGTCACCCGCAGCAGGAAAAGCACCCATCACCGCAGATGGTGCCTCTCGAAAAGATTTGAACGTATCGTTGATTTGAGCTAGTCCATCTCTATTGCCGACACTTGTAAAAAGCTCTCTCAAGGCTCTTCCAGTATCAAAGCCAGCACCTGCTGTCAAAGAATTGTCAGTGCGACCCAGTGAACTGTCGGTGGGTGGCTCAGCAACATTTGAAGCCTCAACAGGCGTATCTGGGGAAGTTAAAGCCATCTAGTAAATGCGAACCGCAAGCGGGGATAACTTATAACACTATTATCGAACGCTCTAATTGTCAAGCGAAACTGTCTTAGCTAAGGTCTATCGCTATAAAACCGCTTTCCCTGCCACACATTTTTAAGGTCGATTTAAATCGCCGTCTACATTACAGCAAGATTTTTGAGACTTACTAAAAGAACTACTCTTATCGTTTAGCTCTCTCTTTAAAGCTGCCGCGCCTATTGCTTTTATTTCGAACGTTTGTTATAAATAAAACAGGACCCTATCAGAAATCGAGGCGGCGTCATGACAAAAGTTATAAAAATAGCACTGGCTCTGCTTTTGCCGCTTTCTATTGCTGGCTCTACTCTGGCTGCACGCATGATTAATTTGCCTGAAAATGCCAAAACAGAAAACTGCCAAAAAATGCCGGCCGAGAAAATTGAAAGTGTCAGCTGTCTTGGACGACTAGAGCCAATGGGCGAAGTTATAAACGTGGCTGTCCCTTCAGGATTGTCCGGCGAGCGAATCAGCGAACTGTATATAAAAGATGGCGACCAGGTCAAAAACGGTCAGGTTGTTGCTCTCATGGAATCGAGCAATCAAATAAAAGCTGAACTAGCGGAAGCAAAAGAGCGAATCTTGGTGGCTCGTGCCCAACTTAGGCGGGTGCGCGCGGGGGCCAAACAAGGCGAACTACTGGCTCAAAAAGCTGAAATTGAAAGACTTAAATTAGAGCTTGAAGGAAAAAAACGCGAATGCGATGAAATAGTAAATAGATCGCGCGCGCAAGTAGCTTTTGATCAAAGTGAATACAAACGCTTCTATTCACTAGCGAGTGAAGGAGCGGTCACCGCATCGCAATACGACTCTAAAAGATTGGCACTAGACTCAAGCAAATGTCGCCTGAGCGAAGCTCTAGCCGAGCGAAAAAGACTAAACCAGACTTTGTTGGAACAAATAAATGAAGCAAAAGCGACCTATGAAAAAATTGCTGAAATAAGACCATGCGACATTGCATATGCCGAAGCCGATGTAAATGCAGCGGCCGCGCACGCAGAGAAGGTTCGCCAGCAATATGAATTGACCCTAGTGCGCGCGCCAATGGACGGACAAGTAATTAAGGTAATAACAAAAAAAGGCGAATCGGCTGCAAGCAAGACCATCTTAGAATTAGGTAAAACCAGCTCAATGGTGGCAGTAGCAGAAGTCTTTGAATCAGATATTCACAAAATAAGTATTGGCGACAATGCCACCATATCTGGTAGCGCCCTCGATGTGCCGGTATCGGGCAAAGTGATAAGCGTCGGACACAAACTGATTAAGCAAAAAGTTTTCTCCAGTCAACCAGGCGAAAACTTCGACGACCGCGTAGTAGAAGCAAAAATTCTCATTGATGCATCAAATAATAAATCTGTTCAAAATTTGACCAACGCTCAGGTACAAATAATGATCAAAAAAGGAGTACGAACATGACTTCTTCTCCTTTATTGTGGTCGCTTGCCTGGCGCCAACTGAGCCGTCAAAAAACTAAAATGATTACTGCTTTGCTTGGAATAGCATTTGCCTGTGTACTCATATTTGTCCAACTAGGCTTTGAAGGCGCTCTCTATGATAGCGCCAGAGCACCATACAAGCATTTGACTGGCGAACTTGTAATGGTAAGTCCAAATTTTGAAACAATGTATTCGACCAGAGGTTTTGCCAGAAGTAGATTATACCGAGCCCTTGCAGTGGATGGAGTGCAATCGGTAAAAGAATTGAGAATCGGCCGCGGAGACTGGAAAAATCCGCAAACTCTAGTTAAGCGTGCAATCCTAATTTTCGGCGTCAAGCCCGATAATCCTGCCATTATGTTTCCAGAAACAAGTAATACTCACGCGTTAAGCGCACTGGGAACGGTATTCTTCGATCGCAACTCTAGACCCGAATTTGGATTGGTGGCAGATCTAATTAAAAAAGGCCAAAATGTTATCACCGAACTTAACGACAAAAAAGTGGTGGCAATTAAGCTATTTAAGTTGGGAACATCATTCACCGCTGATGGAAACGTTTTGTGCAGTGACTCTACATTCCTAGAACTTTATCCCCATCGATTTGCATCCCAACTTGAAATCGGCGTTATTAAAATTAAGCCGGGCTACTCAATAACTGAAGTAAAAAATAAACTAAGCAAGCTGAGCGGAAATACAGTCGCGATTAGAACAAAAGAAGAACTGGGAGAAATAGACAAAATCTATTGGGAAACAAGCACCGGCGTGGCATTTATTTTTCGTCTTGGTGTAGTGGTCGGATTTGTGGTCGGTGTTGTAATCGTCTATCAAATACTATCTTCTGATGTCATCGATCACTTGCCTGAATACGCCACTCTCAAAGCAATCGGATACACAGACAATGCACTTCTTGCCATTGTGGGACAAGAGGCGTTTATTCTCTCTATCATCGGATTTATTCCAGGTCTAATCGCTTCATTCTTCATCTATGATATGTCGAATGCCGCAACAGGAATGCCAATTACAATGAATCTGCAAAGAGCAATACTTGTTTTTGTGCTGACATTGTCAATGTGCATGATATCGGCATTTGTAGCCATGCGCAAATTGAAGAAAGCTGATCCTGCAACACTTTTTTAGGAGGTCGAGACATGCTTATAGAGGTTAAAAATTTAGACTTCTCCTTCAGCGAAGGTGCGTCACAAAAACAAGTTCTGAGTTCCATCAACTTAAATGTTTCACCTGGTGAAATCATCATACTCACAGGTCCATCCGGCTCGGGGAAAACAACTCTCTTGACACTAATTGGTGGTCTTCGCACCGCATATGATGGCAGCATAAAAGTACTTGGCGAAGAGCTGGTGGGAGCTGACTATCAAACTCAGGTAAACGTTCGCCGCCAAATCGGATTCATCTTTCAAGCTCACAATCTACTGTCATTTCTCAATGCCGAACAAAATGTAGCCATGTCTTTGCAATTTGAACCAAATTTAAAAGAGCAAGAAATCAAAGTCCGAGCCAGAGAATGTCTTAGCGAGTTAGGTCTTGAGCAAAAATTCAAGAGTTTTCCAGATAGTCTTTCTGGTGGACAAAAACAAAGAGTTGCAGTAGCAAGAGCCATAGCAAGAAAACCCAAATTGATATTAGCAGACGAACCAACAGCAGCCCTTGATAGTCAATCGGGCAGAAAGGTGGTGAGTCTTATGCACGACATGGCAAAACGCGATGGCACCGCCATAATTCTTGTCACTCACGACAATCGTATCCTTGATGTAGCCGATCGAATAGTCAATATGGAAGATGGCAAAATGGTTAAAAAAAACAAAATGCTAGACTATACACCATGCCTAAAATAGTTAACCATGAAGAATACAAAAAAGAACTCTTAGCCAAAAGCTATGAGGTTTTCGCTCAACGCGGATACTCAGCGCTAACTATAAGAGATTTGGCAACAAATCTTGGAGTTTCGACCGGCACTCTATATCATTATTTTCGCAGCAAGCTGGATTTGTTTGAACAATTGCTTGTATTCATTGCCGAGCGAGACATGTCAGAAATAGCCTCGCTTTTAGATCAACATAATACCTTAGAAGAAAAGGTTGACATTCTTTTTGACTATCTTGAGCGTGTCGAGCCAGAATGTCAAAAACAAATGTTGATTATGATAGATGCCCTGCGCGAACTGGGAGCAGAAGAAGCTGGCCGAATCTCAGGCTTTGAGCGCGCCGATAGCATTTATATGAGAGGAATGTGCGAAATTTTCGGACTCGATGATGAGACATCAATTTTTTTGGGCTGTGCTGTGAACGGATTGCTTATTGAGCGGATCATAAATCCAACGCAAGTCTCTATACAAGGACAGAAGAAATTCATACTGCAAATATTGCAAATGAACAAAAAAGTTTAGCTAGAAGGCTTTATCTATATGGATCTCCCTAAAACTTTTGCCGACAGATATGAGGTCATTGCTCTTCTGGGAGAAGGCGGTGTCGGAAAAGTTTTTAAAGTGCATGATATTTTACTGGACAAAGATTTTGCTCTCAAAGTTTTGCATAGAGAATCAACCGAGCTTGCCCTCGCCCGTTTTCAACGGGAAGCCAAAGCCGCCGGCAGACTTAACCATCCTAACATTTGCAAGATCACTGATTTTGGACAAGATGGCGAAGGCTCTCACTACATGGTTATGGAATTTCTAAGCGGCAAAAACCTGGCTGAAGAAATTTCCGAAAAACGATTAGAAATAGACTATGTGATCCAGATTTTGCAGCAAATTTGCGAAGGGTTAGCTTATGCACACAAAAACGGTGTTATTCACCGCGATTTAAAACCAGCCAATGTTCAAATTTTGAGCAACAAATCAGATTCTGTTCAAATAAAACTGCTCGATTTTGGAATGGCAGGATTAATTGAATCAGACGGTAAACTGACACAAACTGGAGTTCTGGTAGGAAGTCCTCTTTACATGAGCCCGGAGTTGATTGAAGGAAAAACAGCCGGAATTCAATCTGACATTTATAGTTTCGGTTGCTTGTGGTACGAACTGCTGCAAGGACAGCCGCCTTTCCGCGGTGCTTCAATTTTAGAAACACTTTCGATGCACAAAAATGCAGAAGTTCCTCAGTTAGATTCCGAAATAGAAATTGCACCAGAATTAAATGATCTTTTGTTCAAATGTTTGAGTAAGCAAAGTCAAATGCGACCACAAAATGTCGAAGAGATTCTCAAAATATTGAAACATCAAGAAGAAGAAACTGAAACAGTCGAATCAAGTTTAGAAGCTGGTATTAGCCAAGGAAAAAGAACAAATCTATTAAAGCCTTTATTGATTGCGGTTTCAGTTTTAGCCTGTATTTCAATTTTTCTGATCATCCAAAGACTTAAGCCTGTTGCTTCTAGTCTTCCCGCTCCCTTAATAAAAAAACAGGTGCAATCTGAAACCAACTCAAATGCTGTGTCTAACACTTCAGAAAGCCCCCTCAGTCTCTCTGATCAGCTAGAGCGTGTCATGCTTAAGTTCGAATTGCTGATTGACCACAATGGCTATAAAACTTTGAAAGCATTGGATATCGAACCGGTTGTTGACGATGATCTTAAGCACTTAAAAAAATTAGGAGCAAATCGTCTTGTACTAAGGAACTGCGACCAAATCACTGGTAGTGGTTTTAAAACCGTAAACGACACCAAAATAGAATCCTTGGATTTAATGGATACGGCAATTGAAGATAAAAACCTCATCTACCTAAAGAACTTGCCCTCTCTAAAGTCGCTTGAATTATCGTCTCCTAAACTTACTGATGCTGCATTGCCGATTATTGCCGAGTTAAAAAATTTGCAAATTCTTGATCTGGATTCGAACACAATTACAAATAATGGACTGCAAAGTATTAGTGGGATGACTGGAATCAGGAAGCTGACGCTGCGCTGCGATCCAATGACTTTTGATTGGATGAATCATGTTGGATCCCTTCCAGATCTTGAAGAACTCTTGCTTGAACGAATTGTTCCAAAAGGCTCCTTAACACAGGGTCTAGTTCAATTTCCCCGACTCAGTTTTTTAAAACTGTCATCCAAAGAAAAATTTGATACTGAGATAATAAAAGCCTTGGCACGCTCGCACATCAAGCATCTTTATTTGGAACAGGATGAAATTTCAGACGAAAAAATGCAAGCCATATCAGAAATCTCTACCTTAAAGGCACTGCATCTAGCGAAAAGCCGAGTTTCAGCTAACGCAATACATTTTTTATCAACTCTAAAGCACTTAAACCAGCTTGGAATGAAACAAAGTATCTGTATGAGCGATGATGTAGTTCAAGCAATTGCAAAATTGAATTTAAGTCTTTTAGATTTTTCAGGAAGCAATTTAACAGACAAACAACTGCCATATCTGTTGGCTAACTCCAAGCTGAAACAATTACTTATAAAGGGATGCAGCCTCAGCCCAGAGCAGGTCGAACTTTTCAAACATGCTTTTCGTTCTAAATGGGGGCGCGAATGCAAAGTAAAAGCTTAGCCGAACAAAACTATTACTTAGTCCAATTAGTTTTGCGCTCATGTTCGAAAGCGCCATATAAATAGTGTATTTTTTGTTTTTCGCCGATTTCATAAAATGTTCTCCCTGTTTTGCAAGTCACAACAAAGCCTCTACTTACTAAAACGACAAGACTCAACAAATAGTTCAAATTATTAAGCGGGTCTAATCGTTCGCGATATACATTTGCCACCACAAAAGTAAAAGCATCTCCCTTTCTTACACCGAGTTCAGCACCAATAACAAAGATAAGAGCACTAAAGGCGCCACCAGTCTTACCAGTTTCTCCAACTCTGAAGAGCACTGGTAATCTAACTGCTACTAAGAAAAGAGTAACAACGCCCCAGCCGAATAAAATCACTTATGCAAAGCAAGACACACTCTCAGGACCACTTAGTCCTGCAAATGACTTGAGCTATGCGCGGCCTTCGACTACAAGTATCGCAGGAATTGGACTAGTCATAATTCCCAATGGAGTAAAACTCATTCATACTAAGCAAGGCTATTTCTTGCCTGCTGGTACGCCACTGATTCCATATAGAGGACAGAAAGTCGATCCCAGAAATGGGAAATTGATTGACTAGCCGACTTGGATTTCTTTGCCTTTGCGCTTGAATATAAGACAGTTTGGTACTGCCTTGATTTTCTTTTCGAGCTTATGGAGCCACGTATCAAAAATAACAATACTTCGTGTGTAATCGATAAATGCTGAATGCTCGTGAATAACTTGACCAAGCTCAAACAATTCTTCTGAAGGAGTTCCATGAACATTCAAGCCAATAATGTAATGCTTAGACTCCGGAAAATGCGAAACTATTTTACGCACTATATAAAGTGATTTGATTTGTTCTACTTTAGTTAACCACGCAACAAAAGCTTCTTTTTCTTCATCAGATAAATCATGCTCTAAAAACTCGTCTGTATCTTTGACAGTTGCGCGCTCCTTCATAGCGATTTCCAATTCTTTTCGAGCGTCTTCGACTAGGCTCATTTCGACTTCGCGATTTTGTTGAATAAAGTGCTGGGTGGTCACTATGTGAGCCGAATCTGCAACGATTAAATTGTGGCGGTAACTGCGCATCAAAAATTGAGAAGCATCAACATTATTGACCGATTCAATCTTCTTTTCGACTAGATAAACTCCTATCAAAAAATTAGAAACGGGATGAAATGGTTCTTTCTCTAGAATTAGGTGTCTTACCGCGATAGCATCATCGATTTCATCAAGCTCTTCCAGGAGATTGGCTTTGGCTTTCAATTCTTTTAAATTTAGTTCGCCATTCTGTTCTTTATCTTTCAGCTCTTGAAGTGCTGTCTCGACTTCTTTGAAATAAGTGTGTTTCTCTTCCCATGACTGTTTGTAACCGTGATACCAGGATTGATTCAATGTTGAAATCAATTCGGAAAGTTTATCTCCTAAATAAATTTCTGAACTCGATTGTCCCTCATCCAGAGGGGCTACAAGGGCATGCAGATCTTCATCACTTATATTTTGATACTCTTCAAGTTTATTGGCGAAAACTAATCTCTCTTTAAGAGGAGGATGTGTATCTGATTTACTTCCCTCATCCTCTAAAGCTTCATTGAGCCATTTTCTCAATTCATGTGTTGGCGTCGTATTAAGATTGACTCTTAATCGATCGTAGACATCGCTTGGAGCTTCCGGTGAAAATCTAGCATTTTTAAAAACGTCGTTCCAAGTATTAGAGTAAGCATGACCTTTTAATTCGGCTGAAACGAGAGATCTCGCTCTAGCGTCAGCTCCTGCAATATCAATAGAAAATTGATCAGCCTCTAACTCGTGTTTGCGATTCATCACAAGTGATTTCGCTGAAAAACGAGGAATGTACCAGGCAAAAAAAGGTTTAAATAAAATGTTCTTTTCATCAAGATTTTGAAGCAGATTATCCCAGCGCTTATGCAAGTTATAAATCCAATCGCTATTCTTACTATGATTGCTGCTTAAATGTCCAAACTCGTGAGCTATGGTAGCTACAAACTCTTTATCGCTTTTGGCCATCATGTATGGAAAACCTAATATCAAATAGTTTGTCGTGCCACCAAAAAATCCAGCCTGCGGAATTTGAGTAACCGCAGCGTTATAATCATCAGTTAAGAGAACAACATCGGCTTGAGTTTTTAATTTCAAGCAAATTTTATCCAACATAGAAAATAGTTTCGGAAAATCATTTCGAAGAAGTTCTATTCCTTCAGGTTTAGGCACTTTAACCCAAAGCGAACTTAATATCGCAAAGACGAATAGTCCCAAGAAAATAGTGAGCTTCACTCCAACATAGTTGTGCACATGCAGCAGGAGAAAAACTACTAGAAAGATTGCGATGGCGACAATGGTGCCGATGTACAAGTAACCTAGTCGAGCAAAATTAACTAGATCCGCCTCGTAAGCATCATAGTTTTCTTTCGCTTTCTTTTCAGCTTCGTCTGCAATCGTATCGAACTGGCCGTAAGTAACCCCGACCTTATCCGCCAACGCCTCTGAAGTCGTTTTGGAATTGTAATGAATAATCGGCATATCGTTTTAAACTAGGACTTCTTGTTTGATTTGCCTTCAGTCACAGTTGTCTGATGGTGATTGGCTTTCATGAAGTCGAGCACAAACTGATTTACCATTTTACCGATGGTATCGTTTACGGTGGTTTTGTGAGTTACAGTTTGATCGCTGTATGTCACTGATTTCACTTCTTGTCCGTTGCGTGAGAGTTTGCACCACTGAACTAAACTCAATTCGACCAATCTTGAGTCAGTACCTGTTTCAAGTACTTTCACTTGCAAGATGGCGTCAACTGGCTTGGTTTCGCCATGTTTGAGGTCGATGATTTTTGATACTGGAACTGGCAACTGTTTTAGTTTGTTCAAAGCAGTTTGCTCAGCAGAGGCATCGCCGTAGTGACCGGGGATGCCAAAAGAGATTCCGCGAATGCCTTTGAGTGAAGGGGTCATCAAATCGTCACGCATTTTGTGACGGTGACCTTCCATCTCAGCCAAAGTAGGAGATGTGGTGGTGGTTGAAGAACTGGTTGTAGTCGTGGTTACCGTAGTGGAGGACTCTTCGGCTTGAACCGAATTGAACGAGCAAAGAGCAATCGAAAGAAGAAGACTGATCTTGAGCGATCTTGACAACATATTTTTCCCCTCATAACGCGCGTAGACCGCGCCGTATTGTCTAACCAAGCGACGGCTCATAGGATATCAGATTTTTCTAAACTTGACTCTCTTTAGTACTGATTTGGTATCGCATTAAGGCTATTCATCGCCTGCGAGAAGCCTTGTAAATAGGATCCCATATTATTTGAGCCGCCCGCTTGCGGATACGAAGAAGAATTCGAACTTACGCCGTACTGATTCATCAGGTTCCCAAGTTGCGACATGTTGTTGTTTGAGCCACCCTGAGGCGACATGCCATAACCCGAAGCACCATTTCGACCCATTGCCTGGCTCATCATGCTCGATAAATTGTAAGAGGCGGGACTTGTGTCCATCTGGTGACCGCGATAAACGTTGCCGTACATAATTAGTTTGCGCAGAAATTCGCCGCGTGAGCCATAATCGACTGAGGCTGCAAGCACATACATGGCGCCTGAGCTTTGCTGAGTGAAGCGAATATCGCTTTCGGTATAACCTTCGCGACGTCCTCCCTGAGCCATGACAGATGTGTCGCGAGTGATGATTTGTTGTTCCATCACATTGGGCGAAAGTTGTCTGATTTCGTTTTTGGCAACTTGCTGTGTAATCTGATTACCCGACACACCCACTTCGTTGTTACCCGAAGTAGACACATCTCCAAAATGCAAAAACACAGGTATCTGAGTGCTCGACATCGCCGACGATACCATTTGCATCATCTGTGGCGTCAGTCCCATTTGTCCTGCCATCTTGCTCATGCCATAGCTTTCGCTTGCAGGAATCATCATTTTAACGACAGTGGGCTCAAGCGTTATGCTGCCATTGCCTGCGTGTTGAAAAGAAAAATTGACAGTGCCTTCTCGTCCAGTTTGCAGAATTTTTTCAAGCTTTGCAGTTTCTGCTGCATCTTCTTGCATTGAAGCTGAACTTGTACTGAAACGCCAGACTTTTAAAGAACCGCCCCAGTTGCCGGAGAAGTCCATCGGAAAAGATGATGTAATGTGACCTGAAAATCGAGATTCGCTTACTTGTGCTTGGAGCGGTTTGGATTCGCCACTGCGATCTATTTTGGCTACTTCCATTTTGAGCGCCGGCATGCTGACGTTGCCTTCGGCTGCAATTTGATCTATGCGACCAAATAGCATTGGAGTTTTGGCTTTGGGTGCGGCTTGGCTTGCGGCTTTACCTGATAAAGTTTGTTCTTGCGCGCTTTCGGCACGCGTTGAAACTTCGCCTTGAACTTGAGCAGGTCGTTCAGTTTGGGGTTTTGGTTTGGCAGTTTCGTCGCTGTCTTCCCAATCAAAAGTATTGCGTTGGGCACTTGCAGGCAGACAAAAAGTTAGAGCTAAAATGAAACACAAGAATTTTTGCATCATTTTAGTATAGCCTCAAGAATCGCATTTATGTCTTCAAGTGAGTCAAATAAATAATCGGGTTTCTGCTCTTCAAGAGCTTCGCGGCTGGTGACGCCGGTATTGACTGCAATGCTTACGGCACCATAATGTTTGGCACACATTACATCGTAAATACTGTCGCCAATAACAGCCACCTCATGTGGTGCGTATTTAGTCCCATAATGATCTTCTGCGCGCTTGGTTGCAATGGCTGGTAAGTCCATTCTGTTAGCCGAGTCTGAGCCGTAAGCGCCAATTGGAAAAAACTTCCACAAATCAAATCTGTCTAGTTTTAGCTTGGCGCCTTTTTCTATATTTCCAGTAAGCAATCCCATTTGAACAAGATTATGATCGTCCAAAAGATGCAGTAATTCTGGAATGCCTTTGTGCACTATGTAACGTCCGTCTTTAGCCAGTTCTTCTTCAAGAAGTTCTATATAAAGAGCGTACATCTCTCGCTCACGAATATGATCGTCACCACCAGGTGGACGCTTAGCCAACTCAAGCATTTCGCGCAAAATCTGCGGGTCTGTTTTACCCGACATGCTCACTGTGAGCTTACTTGCGTCGACCTGAAATTTTTCCATTAAAGCGCGACCAATGGCGCGTCTTCCGGCACCATCAGTGTAGATGAGCGTTTCGTCTATATCAAAGAGTGCCAGGCGTGTCATTTATTGCCGGGATAGCTTCGTTTTGTGGAGCAGGAGCAGGAACGCCACCATATTTAGCTGGGTCGAGTTTGCATAATTCATCAAATGTTCTAGCCTGGTTTCTGCCACCATTTTTGGCTACATATAAAGCCTTGTCCGCTGTCTCGATAAGCTCTGCTGTGGTGCGCGCATTATGCGGGAATGTAGATGTTCCAAGCGATGCTGTGATTTGACCCAGTCCTGGTATATGACTTTGTCTAATTCGATTGCACAAACGACCAGCGATCATCGCAGCTTCAGCAAGCGATGTTTCAGGCAGAATGACACCAAACTCTTCTCCACCATAACGTGCCGCAGTATCACCAGAACGTAGACTTGTATTTAAGATGGCACCAATCTGACGAATGGCAGCATCGCCTACTGGGTGCCCGAAATTGTCGTTTATATGCTTGAGCTTGTCTAAGTCGATCATAACGAGCGAACAGTGTGTACCTTTTCTGTTTGCCAGACGAAGCTCTTCATCAAGACGTTTCTTGAAGTAGACATGATTATAAAGTCCGGTCAGACCATCTGTAATAGACTGATGATGCACTTGTGCAAACAAGTGAGCGTGAGTGATTGCGTTAGCCAATTGGTCGGCGATTGCCATTACAAGCTGGACTTCGCTTTGTGTCCATTCTCTTGCTTTTTCACATTGCTGGACCATCAATAAACCAAGCAATCTGTTTTCATGCGATAAAGGTGCTGCGACAAGTGACTTAGCACCGACAAGATCGATAAATTCTCTAAATGGAATGCAGCGACTATCTTGAGTGGTGTCATGGATTACAGCAATTGGAACTTCTTGCATGGTGGCGGATTGATCTGTTTGAACCACCACTTCAACGTCACTAGATTCGGCAAGTAAAGCTTCCAGGTTGATACCAAGGACGGTATTGCGAATGGAAACGCCAGATGTTTGCTGATTAGGAGAGAAGTCTAGATTCTCTGGATAAATACACTTATCGAGACACGGCTCTAAGCCATCTTTGGTGAACTCATGCGTTACAACAAGAGGCTCTTCAGAGCGAGGTTGAATGATTTGTACGCGGTCTACATTTAAAGCGCGCAACAACTCTTTGGTAGATGTGTTCAAGATAACGTTTAAATCAAGCGAGCTGCGCACAGATTTTACAATCTGATTAATGAGCACTTCTTGCTCGACCATATTTTTAGAACGTTCATACAACTGAGCATGCTTAACTGCAACTGAGACTTGTCCTGCAACTGCATCGACAAGCTCAAGCTCTGACTGTGACCAGACGCGCAGTCGGTCGCATTGCTGCACCAAAATTATTCCAAGCGGTCCGTGCTCTGTAGTGATTGGACAAGCAATAAGTGAGCGGACAGAATTCCAATCGTCACCGCGGATGATGACTGGTCTGAAACGTTCTTGTCCATTGATCAAATCTATAGATGAAACTTCGCCCTGCTCGATGATTGTTCGAAGCAGGCTGAACTTAGGCATAGGCACAGTAAGCTTTTGCAGTGGCACACCACCAGCTTCAGAATTCCACCATGTATGCTCGAATAACAGCTCGTCGTCGGCAATTCCCATCGAACTTGTTTCAAGCAAAGCAAGACAACATCTACTTGCGTTCAGATTTTTGCCCAGTTCGCGCACTGTGGTATCAAGCGTTTCAGCAAGACTCAAAGATTGTCTTACCGCCCGAGAAATATGTTGCACCATGAGCTTCTGCTCTTTATCAGAGTGAAGCGTGCTTGCCATACTATTGAACGATCGAGCAAGAGTTCCAAGCTCGTCATTGGTAGTCACTGCTACTCTGGCGCGGAAATTGCCTTCGCCAATTGCTTTGGCAGCTTTAGCCAACGAATTGATAGTGCGATTTATTTCTTTGGTGAAGAGATAAGCCAATCCAAGCGAAGTGCCTACGGCAAGTACGCTCATCAAAATCATTATGTGCAGCCAGTGATACGACTGACCAAAAACAGATGGACTTGGCACTCCAACAATCAAAAGCCAGTTATAAGGAGCGATGCGGTCGAAAGCATAGGTGCGTGCAATCTTGTCTGCAATGCCGACTGTTTCAAGCGTTCCGTTTTTAGAAGTTTTGGAAGCGAGTACACAGCGCGATTGCGAGAAGTCTTTGCCTTGCCAGTAATGATTTTCCAGTGTCCGGGCAACCACTCTCTTTTTGTTGTCCACTACAGTGATTACTGTGCCTTCGAGTTGTTGCAGACCGGAAAAAAGTTTCAGTACCGATTCTGGTTTTACAGATGCCACAATGAATCCAGAGACTTCAGTTGTTTCGCCTTTCATTACCGGAGCCACCACTGCCAGTGCAGGCTTTTGAGTCCAGGGAGAGTATATAAAGGATGTAATTTGAGGCTTTTTAGTCTGCGCTACTTGCTTAAGCACAGATTTTTGCTCAGGCGTAAAGGTGGAATTGCTTGATTTCAGGACCGTTCCCGTGTTGGCCGCGACGGATACAGGTGTTCCGTTTAAATCGAGAAGCGCCATCTCGCTCCAGTCATCATGCAGAGCAAGAGCTGTTTTGATGGCAATACACTCGTGATCGTGGTTGGTCAAATTGCTGGACAGACTTTCCACTGCACTCACTGCACTGACTGCGCTCATTTGCGCCTGAATCCATTGACTCATCGAACGCGAGCCTATGCCAGCTTTGAAAGAAGTGGAACGCAAAGTCTCTTTTTGAATAAAATCGTATTGCTTGAACAGGAAAATACTGCCAGAAGCTATGAGTGGAAGAGCGACTGCCAGACACAGAAGTACCATCCGCATCCGTATGCTGACGTTTTTGAAAAACTTGTCAAGCGCCTTAACTCGCATAAGAGCAACCTCTAGTTGCAGAAATTATAGAGGTGTTTCCAGTAAATATAATATAGGTGAAACACGCAAATATCCTAGTTATATGCGCTTTAAGTGGGAGGAATACGAAATAGTGAAGATTAGCCAAAATTAGTATTTCTCAATTCTTGCAATGGCGTCGATTGTTTTGTTGAAATCCAGGGGAACTATCTCGTCGAGCGCCTTTTGGGGATCGACCTCATACAAAAGAGTGTTGTTTTCCATCTCTAAACGGCTAAATTTGCCTGTGGCAAGCAAGGTATCAACCTTAATTAGTTGAGCAAGCAAACAAGTACGATCTTCTTGCAAAGCCTTCAAACAAAGCCTGAAAGCTGAACGGGCTTTGCCTTGAGCGAATGAGGCGCAACTTGCTGCTGCAAGCAAATCTGCTTTTAATTTATTTTCGCTCACTAAGTCCGGCGAGTTTGCGATATTCAAAAACTCTTTTCTTGCATAATCGAATTTTTTTAGATGATAGGCAAGGGTGGCATTCAAAAACGCCGTGTAGAGCGAAGTTCCGTGCTCTGAGTTCAATCTTTTTAAATGGGCTTGTGACTCTTTGGTCAAACCGGCAAGATGATAAAGATGCGCTAATCTGCAAATGTTGTTTGGTGAATCGGCACTGACATTACTCGATTCAATTGAAGCAACCGCTTCTTGCAAGCGCTGATTGGCGATCGGTCTACTCAATTGAGAGAACCAGCTGCGCACCGCCCTCGTGTTAGCAATAGCCAGAAGCAAAAATAGCATTGAGGCGTTTAAGCCTAAAAGAATTGCTGTTTTCGATTTGAGATGCATGCTTGAAGCAAGCTCGCTCCAAGGTCCAAAAGTGACACCCAGAGCCGAAAGAACAGGAATGCAAATGAGACTATAAGCAAACAAAAAGGCAACGCCATAACCCATCAAGGTTGAAAACCATGGATTGGGACGCAGCAAAAACACAGGCAAAAGCGCCAGGAGAAAAGCAAAAAGAACAATCTCGCCAGAAAGCAAGGCAAATAGCGACTGACCAGTCGACCAACCTTGTGCGCCTTCGATATCAATTAAATAGTAGTAGAGACCCCAGCAACTAAATTTCGCTTCGCCGCCCATTGCCCGGACAACAGATTGAGTAGCATAGGCTTTGAGTAAGTTTGAAAGCGGAAATATAAGGAAGAACACCACACGCCACAAAAGACGTCGGCTATCTTGCGACAAATTTTCTGAGCAAAGTGCGTGACGATTGCCGAAGACTTTGTACAAAGTTGTCACGGCAAGCCCCGAGGCAACTAGGTTTACCGCAAAAAGTAGGTAATTGGTCAGGTCTTGTACGGACATGGATGCCATTATAGGAGTCGGTCACCTGACAAGTCTGAAAATAAGTTATTGCTCCAATGCCTTTACGGCTTAGAATGAGGCTTTCCAGAAGACAAAGAATTAAGTTCTGGTAAGATATCATGAGCTTTAGATGGATTAAACCACTTTAAGCTATTTGAGTGGACGATTAGTTCGTTCAAAATTTCCATAGACTGCTCAGTCCGTCCATATCCAGACAAAGTCAAAGCCTTTCTTAAAAGCGGGTCTCCGTATCCGGGCGCAAGTTCTATCGCTTTATTCAAAAGATCGATTGCTTCGCTTTCATCATCTTTAGATTGAAATCGATCAGCAAAAGCCTCAGCTTTTAAAGTCAACGCGTGTGCATAAACAAGCTGATCATTTTGATTTGAGTTTGAAGTCGAATCAATTACATAATTGCAGTGCTCTAAAGCTTTGGTGGGAAAATCTTTTTCCAGCTCAATCTCAGCTAATACCAGTCTGGCTTGGTGGTAATTTTTATCAATCTCAAGACACTTCTTGATTGTTTGTCTTGCAAGAGAATATTCATTAGCTGTGGCATAAAATAAAGCAAGCTCATAATAATTTGCAGCGCTGGCATCTTTACTTATTGCGTCTTTCAATTCACTCTCTTTTTCCACCCACTCTGGATTGGTTTTCTTTTTGTACCATCGAGTTGTAAATTTGCTTTTAGCAATAAACAAAGCAATAGCAATTAGTCCCAAATGCACAGAGACTACTATTGGGAAAGTTTGCGAATCTGTGTGCTTATAAATTTTGAAGAAATCACCTTCTTTATCGAAGTCGAAAAGTGGCAATAGCACCAGACTAAAGCCGAAATTAAACAAAGCGGCATAAGTCCAGAATGTTATCACCGCTGGTGACTTTTCTATGTAAGCGAGAAAAAGAAAAACAAAGCCAAAAAAACATTCAATACCTGGTCCGCTTGCACTGATAATGATTTGTTGAATATCGTTGAAACCTCGATCTGGTACTACGGCTCCAGACCAAACTCCATATCTGACTTCCTGAATTCCGCCACCAAAATATATGATTGCAGCAGCATGTCCACATTCGTGAAAAGCAGTCATTATCGGCTGAATGCAAAACAAGTTCATTCTAACAAGCATAGAACGATCAAAGCGAGAAACCGAATCATCGAAAAGCCTAGAGCGCTGCTCCCATGTTTCCTTCAGCACAAAAAACAACATCGGAAGCCATATGTAAAATTGAAAATTCAGCTCTAGATCTGAAAACAAATTCTATCTCCCAAATATTTTGAGCAAGACTACAGTAATTGAATAAAGCCCAATCAAAGCTCCCATCACCATAAACATGGAAAAGGCAGTGGGGTCAGGTGTAATTACCAATGCCACTACAGAGGCACCAAAAACGGCATAGCGCCAGTATTTTATAAGCTTGTCTGAATCGACTAAACCAGTAAAAGACAAAGCGAACAAAACAATGGGCAACTGAAAACAAAGTCCCATATATAAAAGGATGCTCGAAACAAGCGAAATATAAAAATCCAATCGTTGATTTATAACGGTGACGCCAGCACTAAAGCTAGTGAAAAAATGCATCATTGGTGGCAACAAGAAATAATAGGCAAAGGCGACACCACAAACAAATAATATGGGTCCACCTACCAAGGCGGGCGCGATTATTTGTTTTTCCTTGTTAGTAAGACCCGGTGCTACGAAGCGACAGACCTCATACAGAATAAAAGGCGACGAAATTACAATTCCTATATAAAATGCCACTTTGCAAAAAACGACAATTGGCTCTTCCACAGATAAAGCCTGGAATTTTATGTCGCCTGCAGGTCGTTCAAGAAAACGCAAAACGTCTTTGGTAACAAAACAGGCAATACCAAATCCGGCGGCAATATAAAACAAACTGCGAATGAGTCTTGCTCTAAGTTCGTCTAAATGATCGACCAGCGTCATTGTATGATCGCCGTCGAATAGCTGATCGAGGCGACTTTTCTCTGGAATTATTTCATCCTCGTCTTCTTTTTCTTTTTCTTTCTCTAATTCGCCTTTAGCTTCAATAACTTCTTCGACGATTTCTTCTTCTTTTTCTTCTTCCTTAACCGGGTCAGACATAATTCCAACCTCTCTGTCTTGAAGTTTCATATAAAGCCATTGCGCACGAGCTTGCTACATTGAGCGACTCGCTAGCTTTGTTCATCGGTATGTATGCTTTAATGTCTGCCAAATCTTGGCTTGATTTATTCAGTCCATTCCCTTCATTGCCAAAAACCAGAGCACATGCGTCTTTTAAATCTATCTGGTCTAAACTTTTCGATGCCACTGGACTTAATGCCACCACATTTAGTTTGTGATTTTTGCATGCGCTAACTGCTTGCTCATAAGTCAAATTCAAAACAAAAGGCATTTGAAATAATGCACCACTTGCACCGCGCACCACTTTGGGATTAAACGGATCGACACACCCTTTGGTCATGATCATGCCAGAAACACCCATTGCAAGCGCCGACCTAATCATGGTGCCCATATTGCCCGGGTCTTGAATGCCATCAAGAATTAAAATCAATGGTGTTTCGCTAGTAAACATCACATCAATATTATGCGATGGTGCTTTGAGCACTGCCAAAACGCTTGCTTCTGGCGGATTCTCCAACGTAGAAATGGGCTGGAAAAGCGCGTCGTCCACAATAGTGATCGACATTTTTTCCAACCCATTATCAATTAATAGAGTCTCTAAATCGGCTTGCTCTCGAGCTTGATAAAAGCTTTTGCTAATTATCACGCTAGAAATTGACGCACCCTTTGCCAGAGCTTCTTCAATCAGTTTGCGACCTTCAGCAATGAAAAGGCAATGTTCTTGCCGACCTTGCTTAGTGTGCAAGCTGCGTACTTTTTTTAGAAGCGGATTGGATGCACTCGCAACCGAGACAAAATCCATCGGTAAGGTTATTTAACCTTAGCCGGGGCCTTTGCCTTCATTTGTTCAGAAGCGATATCAACCAATTTTTTGAAAGCGTCTTTGTCGGCGATTGCCATTTCAGAAAGCATTTTGCGGTTGATTTGCACTTCTGCTTTCATCAAAGCATTCATAAAGCGACTGTAACTCATCCCGTGCTGACGGCAAGCGGCGTTGATACGTGTAATCCAAAGACGACGGTAGTCGCGCTTTTTCTTACGTCTATCACGATAGGCATTTCTCCATGCCTTCATGATTGTTTGGTTAGCGGCGATGAACAATTTGGAGTTCGAACCGCGGAAACCTTTAGCGTACTTGAGGATCTTTTTGTGTCTTGCTCTCAAGACACTTCCTCTTTTTACTCTGGCCATTACTCTCTCCTACTTTACATAAGTCGAACATTTTGCCAGCCGTCGGGGAGGAGTTTTTTCCCTTAGACAAGGCTATATGGACTTTACTTGGGTCTTAACGAAGATATTTTTTGTATGGAAACATCGACAATACGTGTTTTTCAACGTCTTTGTGAACGGCAGACCATCCACGCAACTTGACTTTGACGCTTGGTGACATCCATTCGTTGATGTGCCTTGTACCGGATTGCTTGCGCAATATTTTGCCGGTGCCCGTTATTTTGAATCTGCGAGCGGCAGCTTTGTTGGTTTTCATCTTTGGCATAGATTTTATTCCTGAGATCAATTGATCAATCAAATGACGACTATCTCCAGGGGAGACAGGCGAAACAGAGATAATAGCATTATTTCTAGATTTACAGTGTATATAGGCTTTTCGAAACTTAACCAGGCGAATAGACGAATCTATTTACGTGGCGAAATTGGCGAAATAATCATGATGACGTTCTTGCCTTCGATTCGAGGCTCTCGGTCGAGCGCTCCTAGAGCTTCAAGCTCTTTGGCGAATTTGTTCATCAAATCAAGTGCCATGCCTGAGTGCTGCATTTCGCGCCCTCGAAGCATGATGACTACTTTCACTTTATCTCCATGCGAAAGAAATTCTTCCGCTTTTCGATACTTGACTTGGTAGTCGTGCTCTTCAATTTTGTAACGCATCTTGAGTTCTTTGACATCGGCTGAGTGTTGCTTCTTCTTAGCTTCACGGCCTTTTTTGTCTAGATCATATTTATAGCGACCGTAGTCCATTATTTTGGCTACAGGCGGGTTGGCATCAGGCTGAACCAGAAACAAATCCAAACCCTTTTCACGGGCTCTTTGTAAAGCCTCTCGTGTATTAACAACACCAACTTGAGCACCTTCTTCGTCAATTAGCCTGACTTCGCGCACTCGAATTCTTTCATTCAAGGGGGGTAGCTCACGTTTTTGGTCCATGCGACGCGGATCTGTAACCAATTACACCTCTCATTAACTAAGTAGATTTATCTGCCGAAGGTGGGACTTGAACCCACAAGAGCTTGCGCTCACTACGCCCTGAACGTAGCGTGTTTGCCATTTCACCACTTCGGCCCGTAATGCAATATTACAATAAATCTGCTTTTGGATATTCAGAATTCTGCCTGATTCTAGGAATCTGACATGTAAGGAAGCAGGGCGATGTCGCGGCAGCGCTTGATAGCCAATGTCAACTCGCGTTGATGCACAGCACAGTTGCCGGAGATGCGACGGGGAAGAATTTTGCCGCGCTCGGTAACGTACTTTCTCAAACGAATTGGGTCTTTGAAATCAATATATCTTTCTCTCTCTTCGCGCTCGCCACAGAATGTGCAAGGCTTGTGACGTCTCATTTGGCCGCCTTTCATACCGCCGCCTGAGGAAAAATTAGGTTTCATCATGATTTAAATGTCCTTTAAAATTTACTTAGAATGGAATTTCGTCTTCGGCGAAGATGGCATCCAAATCTTCAGCTCCAGATTTTTTGGAAGGCGCGCCTGCTCGGCTGAGCGCTTCCACTTTCTGACTTGGAGCCTGTGAAACGCCAGCTTGTAGAGCTTGACCGGTTCCCAGATTCTCAACTGAAACAGCATCGATTTCTATGTCTTTTCTTTTTTGGCCTTCAGCCGTAGTGAAGTTGTTGATTTGCAATCTGCCATCAACAGCTACGGTGTCACCCTTTTGCAATTCGGTCGAACAACGCTCAGCCAGGTCGCGCCATGTAATGACTTTGACCAGTGCGGTTTCGTTGGGTTGACCTTGTCTTGGTGTGGGGTTGACTGCAATGAAAAACTCAGTCACAGCCACATTTGTATTGGGTGTGAAGCGTTTTTCTGGAGCTTTGACCACTTGACCGGAAATAACGATTTTGCTGATGCTCATATTCGCGCCTCTATCTTAAGAAGTAATCTCGGCTGCCACTGGGGGAACGCTCACAATGATTGAGCGAATGATTTCTTCAGAGATGGTCATCATGCGTTTGATAGCAGCGATTGCATCTGGCTTGGCTTCGAAAATGGTGCTGACGTAATAGCCGTCACGCATTTTTTTTACTTCGTAAGCAAGACGTTTTCTGCCTTTCTTGTCAGTCATTTTGATTGCACAACCTTCTTTGGTCATGAATTCTTCGACTACCTTAATGACGTTATCCAATCCATCTTCATCGAGGGTTGGACGCACGATGTACACTGTCTCGTACAAATTTATTTTGTCTGGTTGTGGCATATTTTTACCCTTTCGGTCATGTGGCCTGTCACCTACGACAGGCAAGGGAGTAACGTATATTGCCCGCCTGCGGCGAAACCGCAAAGTGAGCAATGGCCTGCTATAAAGCAGACAGAGCGTGATTCTACCATGTTGGAATCTTTCTATAGGTAGTACAATTACATATTAGACAAAATTTCAATGTGATTCTTAATGAAACAGACAAGTCCCCTGCCAAGAACTAGCCCCGGTATACGCCTGGTTTTAGGCGTTGGGTCAGCTCTTGCGCTTTTGCTTTGCAATCTTAGCAATGACGCCAGGGCTCAAATGCCTAATCAACCATTTATAAATCCACAAATGGCGCAGCAACAGCAGCCTTATCGCGGCATGGGATTTCCTGCACCAAATGCAATACCACAAGCAAATCAGAATTTTAATATCTGGAAAGCATTTCTTCCTCGTCACATCCCAATTGGCACCGTACTTTCAGGCAATATCGATAAGACTTTGTCTTCAGTCAAAAGTAAACCAGGAGATCTTTTTGCCATAAATCTGAGCGAGCCTCTCATGGTCGAAGGGCTAGAGATGGTCCCGCCTGGCTCTCGCATTCTGGGTTCTATTTTGCATGTATCTCCAGCCAAATTTCAAAAACACGGAACACCTGGACAAATAGATGTGGCCTTGCAAACACTCATTTTTCCAGACGGCAGTCACACTCCATTTTTTGGTTTCATTGATTACAATCCGTCTTATGGCAATGGTTTCGATTCTGTGTCACCAGCCAAGGTGCGTCATTCAGGCACAAGCTGGAGCGATTACGGTAACCAGGTAAAGGGCATGGTTGGCTCCTTTGGCCAAGGCGTCGCCTGGGTGCACAATAATAGAATGTTGGGCAAAGAATTTACGATGGCAGAAGGGCAGCTTCTTTCAATCAAAACAAACAGAATGATTGATCTTTCTAAAATGGAAAGACCTCCAGCATCTCTGCAAGCAAACCAACAAAATATGGCACCGCGCACACCAGGACTGGCAGGTCACGATCCAGATTTTCATTACTATGCCGGTCCTAATCAAAATCCTAATGCGATGAATGGTCCGGCACCAGTGCCAGCACCGCCTCCAGACAACAGCATTTTTGACGCACCAATAGATGGTGGCACTCGCACTCCAGGAGTGATCCCTGGGTTCAATCAAGTTCCCGGACCAGGTCCACAAGCAGGCGATCCGTTCTAGTCTAGTGCCGAAAATCTAACATCGTTTTGAGTGTCTATTCAATTCGTTTTCGCGGAGCGCTTAGCGCTAAGCGCTCCGCGCTCAACGAAACTGATCCTGACTACTTTGGTGTCGAAGGCCGGCCTTCGGCACTAAGTACTATTTTGAAAACTAGTCGTCTTTGCCTTGTTGCTGAGTAGCCATTCGATACTCAGAAAGATGACGCCATCCCTGGTGCAAAATTAGCTGGTAGGCATAAATTTGCTCAAGCCAACGACGCTCGCCTTCGGGCAGATCAGGGCGCTCCAAGCGACGCTTGAGTGAGCCTGTGATTTGTCTTGTATCTTCGATTGCTTTTCTGTAGCTTCTTACTTTTCGCATCAAACCACCAACCATCGGTTGATTGGTTGGACCTTGATGATTCAAAGCCGCTGCCGGAGCATTGAAATTAGTTTGTTCTGAATCGCGGTCACGATCGTTGCTACGATCACGCTCTGCGCTGCGATCTGGATTTCGATCTGCACCGCTATTTCTATCGCGGTCGTTGCCGCGCTCCCGATCATTGGTGCGATCACGATCGTTTCTGTCTCTTCGTTGCGGTCTATCTCTATCTTGACCTGGAGCTGGACGCTCGGTGCGCTCAGTGCGCTCAGTTGATTGCTCTTGATTCTGCTGTTGCTGGCTTGCCATCTTGCTTGCGGCTTGCTGAGCAATAGGATGTTGAATCACAGTTTTATGACGATCGCTGCCACCGCGTCTGCGTTCTTTACGCTTAGTGCGATAACAATCAAGACAGTCTCTCAACTTAGGATTCATGTGTTCGAAAACTTTGCTGCAAGTTTGACAAGTTAGTGAGTGTTTGACTCGACCTTCTTTGTCGCCTAGTGCGTCTCCGTTTTCGCCACCTTCGCCATTTTCGCTGCCTTCGCCGTTTTCTGCGCTTTCGCTATCTTCTGATTCTTGTTGAGCAGAATCGCTTGATTCTTCTTTTTTAGATTCAATTCGGCGAGCGGCATAAGATGGTTTGGCCTTTGGCTCTTCTTCTTCAGAGTCGCTTTCAGCTTCTGCTTCTTCTTCCTCTTCGACATCTTCTGATTTGGAGCGAGTAGATTTAGATTCTATTCTTTTAGCTTTAGCCACCACTTTTTTCTTTTCAGCAGCTTTTTCAGGAGCGGCTGTGGCGGTGCCTGACTTGGCTCTCATTTCTTCGAGAGTTTCCATCACTTTAGGATTGGTTAGACCGTCTTCTTTTAGACGTCTGACTTCTTTCAACTCTTCTAAAGCAGAGTCGGGAAGTACTTTGATACCGTTTGCATCGGTAGTTGTTTGAATATCGAATTCACTAAGATAACGTCTTATGGTGACACTGGTCACATTAAGATCTTTGGCTGCCTGGGCAATCTTAGTGCCCTGCACTTTGGATGATTGGCGCATAAATTTTCCTGTTCGTTGACTATGGACCGCTATCGACATACTTGTTAGCTTAAAAGCTAATGAGCTAGCAACGCTCGACTGTTTGGATTGCGTCCTGCCTTAATAGTTAACATATATAAGGTTAGTTAGGCTTCCCTAACTACATTAATATTTGGTCATTTAGCTATGCCAAACTTGGATTGGGCGTTCTGGTAAGCACTTTTGAGATGTTGACGACTTACATGTGTATACAGTTGTGTCGTGGCTACACTTGAGTGTCCCAACATTTCCTGGACACTGCGCAAGTCGGCACCATTTTCAATTAAGTGAGTAGCAAAGCTATGACGAAGAGTGTGCGGGGTTATGTTTTTATTGGCAGAGATGCCAGCGCGCTTAGACAGTCTTTTTAAAGTTTGCCAGACGACAAGGCGACTGAGTCTTTTGCCCGAATTATCAAGAAACAAAAAGGTGGTCGTTTTATCTGGGGTTTCTTCGAGCAATTTCAAAATGGCCGCAATCGCCTTTTCGCCAATAGGTACTATGCGCTCTTTGTTTCCCTTACCAAGACAACGTACATATCCTTGTTCTAAATTGACGTCTAACTTGCTCAATCCGCATAACTCAGACACACGCAATCCGCCTGCGTAAAGCAATTCGACAATCGCTTTTTCTCTTGGTGTAATGCAAGCCTTTATAAGTTGTTGCATCTCTTGCACCGTGAGCACCACAGGTAGTCTCTTACCTAACTTAGGACTATTTATAGTTTGAAGTGGGTCTTTGTCTATTAGTTTTTCAATTTGCATCCAGGCAACCAAGCCGCGCAAAGAAGCCAGGGCTCTGGCTATAGACGAAGATTTTTTACCTGATGCATGTAAATGACCGATGTATTTAGTAACTGTTTGTTTTATCTCGATATTTTTCAAAGCAACTTCGTTTTTGGCAAACCAAATTTGAAAGGCTTGCAGATCAGACATGTAAGCTTTCTTGCTATGCACAGATATCATGCGCTCGTAGCTAATATGATCGAAATACTTTTTGATACAATTTTGCCAGTACAAAAGCGAACTGTATCTGGTGTCA
The DNA here is from genome assembly GCA_016699165.1 of Candidatus Melainabacteria bacterium. Lineage (GTDB taxonomy): Bacteria > Cyanobacteriota > Vampirovibrionia > Obscuribacterales > Obscuribacteraceae > Aved-18. Next base: position 1,277,293 of record CP064963.1, read on the forward strand.
TTGTCTTTCTTGGTAGGCGCGAAATTCTGAGCTGAGACACTATTGACGGTGCCCAGAGATAAGCTTAGATTTTTGCTGCCTGAAAGCGATATCGATACAGAAGCTGAGCCGGAGCCAGCTTTAGAGGAGTCGACGGGCCCCTCCCTGGTTCGATCCGGAGAGGAGCACGATCCCCCTGTGACCGATACGGACACAGACGAGGTATATTCAGTTGTACTCATATCACATATGATACAGATTTAAGACTTTAATGCAATGACTCCGCCTGCGGTGCAGCGGTTTCTAGGCCAGGAATCGGGTGAGCCGTAGCCTGAGGCAGGTTGGGCAGCCATTTGAACGTCTTCTCGATTGTTTTGGCAATTGTCTTTGGATTGTCAAGCGGGGCTGATATATTGAACTGGAAGGTTCGCGGTTTGTCTGTAGCAATCGCTCCAATCACTGGAAGCGTCGGTAAATTTTGTAATTTTCCAAATGTAGCCACTTTTAGTGCTTTCTGCAAAGTGAGATTGCGAGATAGTTTTCCAAACTCACCACCAAGCATACTTTGAGTAACTCGTGGAATTCGCCCGGCAATTTCCATGTCTATTTTATTGCTCTTCAGATTGGCTTTGCCCAAGCCCCACAAGCGCATGTCTGTGCCGCTGAACTTAATTTCGTTTATTTTCACAACCTGATTTGCGATATTGAATCTGGTGCTAAGTTCGGAGTACTGACCACTGCGAACGGGCCAGACACTTTGAAGCAAATTATTTAGATTGAAGCCAAAGATGCCCTGTGTAAGCAAATTATATTGAGTCAGCCTGGTTTCAAGATCTCCAAAACGACTTACAAGTCCGTTAGCAAAAACAATCTGTCCTGAACCAGATAGATTATTCATCGTTTCTTCGTAATTTGTGCCTTTAGTTTTTATTTCCAGGTTGGCTTTAACGTCGCCTGTAATCTCGTTTTGCACACCAAAGATCTTTTCACTCACCACTTGAGCTGAGACATCTTTGGCAGAAGACTTCAAGTACATAGAATTATCTGTGGTATCAGCCCAGCCACTATAGTCGACCACGCCACCAGCCAATTTTGCCTTGCCTTCCTTTATAGACAAACGCAACAAATGCTCTTTGCCTTTTTTTTCTTCTAGCGCCAACAGCGCATTCATGTCGGTTACAGGTAAATCTTTCACCAAAAGCGAGTCTAAACTCATCGCAAAAACATTGGCATTATTTTTATTATTCTTGAGCGAATCGCGCACTTTTTGATTGGCTTCAATTTTACCCGATAGATTTTTTACATCAAAAGCAGGCAGATTGAGATTCTTGATATTCATCTGTCCATCGATAAGTGGATGAACAAGCGGTCCTTTAGCATTCACTTCGCCTTGTATCTCGCCTGATGTATTTTTTGCAAGAGGCGGATTGAGAATAGAAATGAGTGTGGCTATGGAAGCTTTCTTTGGAATACCAAAAGTAATATCAATATCTGGCGAAGTAGATTTATCTTTGTCGTGGTCTAATACCTCGGCTTTAATTGTCATCAAAGTTTCGCCGACTAAAATATTAGATGTATCAACGAAAATACGCTCTGGCTCAATAGTTACTTTGCCTTCAAGCTTAATGTCTTTGCCAGGAGGCTGATGAACCACTCCAAAAGGACCGCTTACTTCAAGCTGATTATCATGGTCTGCAAGCAAAGACACTTCGGCTGTGTTTTTCTTGGCCGAGCCTTTAACAATCGATTTAAGCGATATCACGCCTTGTGACTTTATATCTACTTTTTGATCTTTAAGTACTTGCGACAAGCGTGGCACCAACTGTAGTATCTCGGAAGGAACAAGTGTCATCTCCACTTGCGATTCCCAGAAAGGATCCTTGCTTCGATATTCTTTTACGAATCCATCTAAGTTAAATCGACTACCTTTGACTCTGCCCTGCAAATCATTAAAGAGCAAGTCGTCGTCAGAAAAAGCCATGACACCGGCAACATCAAAGAGTGGCAATTTAGACACAGAAGCACCAGCTTTGTAACAGCCAACAATGCCATCGATACTTTCCTGACCCGTGCCTTTTCCATCTTGCGAATAAAGCACTTCGCCAAATATTTTTCCGTAAGGTCCTACAATTCCATAGGTATGCAACAAGTCGCGATACGCTTTTCGTAGCGGTGCGGGCATGGCTGTAGACATCAAATAATAATGAATATCAGCCAGTTCTATCTTGTCTGTTTTAGCGCGCACACGCTGCAAGATACAAGCGGTGGAAAGGTCCTTAATGTACAAATCAACTGCGATTGTGTTGTTGTGCGAGATGATATCGATGTCGTCCAATATCAAAGTATCTTCGTTATAAACAATGCTTCCATCCACTGTCTCTAGTGGATTAGCAAGACCTGGTGGTTGATAATACAAGTCATCTGGAACAGCACTAAAGTAAATTTTGGGGTTATCCGCCATGCCGCTTATACGCAGGCGAACGTCTTTCACTTTTCCGTACAATTGACGCTCAGTGAAGATAGGCAATTGCACTTTGAACATAGTGATCAAACTGCTCAAGTGTCGCAAATCAAAAGATGTCGCGTGGAAAGATATGTCCACAAGCGGATTTTGAGCGATAGTCATATTTCCGTCTAACTGAAAATCTCCATTGCCCATTTTGCCTTTGAAGCCTTGCAACTTTATAGTGCCGCCGTTCTTGCGAGCATCTATATGTACATCGCCTGTGACGTTTGAGACTTCGAGCAATTTGTTCTGCAATGAAAGCCCGGCTTTGCGTAATGAAGATGTTCCTAGTACATGATAATCATTACCGGTGAGGTCTAGGTCGAATTTAGAATCCACAGCACCATCTAATTCAAATTTGGTTCCAGGAAGTTTGAGCAATTTGGACAACTGAGCTGCTGCTTGTTTGTTTGCTTGAAAATTGTTGCTTGCCTGGCGCAAATCAATTGATTTAGCCTCGATATCAAAATGTCCTTTGCCATGATCAAAATCAAAAATATTAGAATTAAGATCAATCCAGCCTTTGGCTGTTACTTTACCAGCACTGCCCCTGGTGCTATTAACTCTCATTTCGCCATACTCAAGCTTTGCGATTTTGGCATTATCGATGGTCACTTTGCCGCTCATTTTAGTTTGCGGCATTAGACCCACTGAGGAAAGTATCGGAAACTGTGTAAGTAGTTTTTGCACAATCTCTTTCATGACCAGATCTTCAGAAGAAATCTCGGTCTTGGCGATAGCGTTTTTAGCCTTGCCATGAATTTTGATAGTCAAAAATGCTTGTCCAGACAGGCTTGCAGGCATAATTTTCTGTTTGGAATTAATTGGTCTTATGGTCAAATCGTTTGTGGTTGGGTTTTTGAGCTTGCCCTGAATCTGGGCTGTGACAGTAGCTTCTGTGTGCTGCCAGTTATGCAATTCACCAGATGAATTAAGCTCGATGGCGCTGAATTTGAATTTTGTATCCTTCCAAACAAGTTTTTTGTCATCTAAATCGACTGTAGCTCTGCCTTTGGCTTCTTTGGTGTCGATTGACTTGATTCCATAGTTGTTTACCGCCACAGAAAGTGTCGGCGTATTTAAATCGATGAAAGCGCGTATACCCTTAGTTGTATTTCCTTTACCCTCGACTTTGAGATTCATGTTAGCTTTGGGCAACTGCGCCAAAGTTTTTTCGTCTTGCAACTCTTTTGCTAATTTGGGATTAAAAATTGAAGCAAACTGCGAGATTTCGCGCGTATTGAGATTAGTGCTATTGAGCGTAAAACTCAAATCGTGGTCATCTACACCTTGCTTAAGAATAAATCCCTCTAGGCGAATCTTGCTTGTATGCCCTTCGCCAACATGGTCGCCAGAAAAGAAGAATGGCAAATTCTTGCCTTTGCGTGGCGAGTTTAAAAGCAATCGCACATCTTTGAAATCGACAGCAGTTGCCGGCGCCTGAGGAATCACTCTTACTGTACCGTTCTTGAATTGAATCAAGTCCACGTCAGTATTTTCGATATGCAATAAGTCGTCGAAGTTCCAGTCGGTGGGCTCTGGACCAGTTTTAATCAAAAATACTTGAGCATCATCAAAATCGAGATGCTTCATTCGAAAGCGCCCAGAAAACAGGGGCAGAATCGATAATCCAAACGATGCGTGCTTCGAAACGAAGAGTGGAGCGCCCTTGGTGTCCCAAACCCCAACTTTGTCGGACTCAACGTTAAGACCATTCAAACCGATGCCCCAGGTCAGCTTTCCAAGCTTTACATTGCGCGAAAGCGTCTGATTAACAACTTTCTCGATATGCGGACGCATCCAGTTTATGTCCCGCAGTAGCGCAACAGCCGCCAGGACTGCTAAAGTGAGTATCCACAAGGCGATAAACTTGGCAATAAGCAGTTTATGGCCCGTGGGCGATAATCTGGGAGTCGGTTTTTCCACTGGTTTTAATGTTTGCACGTGTTTAATGATAGGACAGAATTTAGTGAATAGTAGAAAGAGCCAAATTATATGTTCTGAACCAAGCTTGAAAAAATGTGCTTCAAGCTTAGGCTTATGCCTCTTAATGGCTGGGACACTCCCAGTTTATGGACTCCAAACAAAGGCCGAGAGTTCCTTGCTGATTGCTAAATCAAGTAACAATATGGACTCGGACGTGTTCGAGCCTGAGCAAATGCTCAAAGAAGAGCACCGCTCAGAACAAGCGTCTAATACGCAGTCTCAGCAACAAATAGAACCACAAGCGCCATCTGAAGCAGAAGCAACCGCTGAAGAAATGAGATACGAAAAGCAGGTGGAGCGCATCGAGCCTCCTCAACAAGAGCCACAGCCTATTGTGCAACGTAGCGCAAAACGTGCCAAAGCATTACCCGATATTCGCGAAGTTGTACCTGACGGGAAAACACTACCGCAGAACTTCGAGAACATGAAAAAGAAAGTAAAACAAAAACGAGGACGCAAGCAAGCCGACGAAGAAATGCCTCCAGTGGCACCACGCATAGTGCCATACTCCCAAGCCCAAGCTCAAACAAAAAAATCCGACCCACAAGAAGAGTCTTTGCAAAAACTCGTACACGAGCTTGAATACGGGACTTTAGACCGGTCTATAAAGGTTTTGCGCGAGCTAATAAGCAATTATCCCGAAGATACTGACTATAAGAAACTGCTCGACATGGCACTCTCGCTTAAAGATGCAGACACCTGGTATTCGTATCAACGCAACACCCCAAGCCCGTCTATGAGCCAGGGTGACGAGGACAGACCCAAGCCGCAGCCAAAACCAATTCCACAAATTCAAGCCTCATCGGACAATCCGCGAGTAAATGAATTGAAACGATCGTCCTGGTTGTTGATTAAAAACAACTATCGCAAAAACTAATTTTCAAAATGGCATCCGGCTCGAATCTTTTACCTAGCCTTGCTGTTTTAACGTCGATAATTTCTTTGACAGTCGGAACTTCATTTGGCAAACACCTTTTTTCCGTGGTTGGTCCTGAAGGAACGTCAGCGATAAGAGTTGGTCTGGCTGCGGTTTTGATGCTCGCCTTCTGGAGACCATGGAGACAGCCTTTAGATAAAGACGCTATAAAACGAATTGGAATTTACGGTCTAGTGATGGGCGGTATGAATTTCTGTTTTTACATGTCCCTAGATACGCTGCCCATAGGCATCGCCATTGCTATTGAATTTACAGGACCACTGGTGGTGGCAATTCTTTCTTCGCGAAAAGTACTCGATTTTCTGTGGATAATTTTAGCTGTTGTTGGTCTTGCTATGCTTTTACCTATAACACCAGGGGCAGTATCACTAAATCCGATAGGTGTTGCCTATGCATTTACCGCTGCAACACTGTGGGGACTCTATATTGTTGTCGGAAAACGGGTTGGACACTTGCCTGCAGGACACACCACCTCTTACGGAATGATGATTGGCGGCGTTTTATTATTTCCTTTTGCAATCACACATGTAGGTGCCAAAATTCTGGATCCAAATTTACTTTTTGGTGGACTTGGTCTTGCCATCGCATCTAGTGCTATTCCATATACATTAGAAATGTACGCATTAAAAAGATTACCTCGAAATACTTTTAGTATCTTGCTCAGTCTAGAACCTGCAGTCGGAGCCATTTCGGGCATGCTAATTTTGAGTGAGCATTTATCTATTCAACAATGGATTGCTATAGCAAGTGTGATGCTTGCATCCATTGGAAGTGCAGTATCATCAAAGACACACGAAACAGTAAGTGATGATTCTATCGAAGCTGCAGACGCTGAAATCGTCGCCTGAACTGAAATTTTCTACATCAAAAGTGATAGACTAACGGCGGAATCCAGGAGTCCTTTCATGAAAAAATCGCTATTGGCAATCGCCGCAATTTCTGCTCTTTCAATCAACTCATTCATTGTCCCAGCCCACGCTCAAGAGTATGCGCCCGGGCAAGCAGTAGAAGTAGATATTTCAGGTATCAACAGTTGGGAAGGCGGAACTGTCATTCCTTTTCTTCCAGGCGATTCTCAAGATGGATATCAGGTAAGAGTAAAAGTCCCGCGGTACTCTTTGTATCCAGATGGCTTTATGGTCCAAAAAATTCACATGCGCCCAGGTGCAGCGGCGCCAGCCCCAGCGGCTCAACCACAGCAGCCTCAACAAGTTCAACAACCTCAACAAGTTCAACAACCTCGCCAAGCGCCTCAAGCGCCCGCTCATGCCAATCAACCTCCAAATCCTTGGGTACCAATTCACAATCCAAGACCCTGGGAAAATAATCCAGGAGCGAACCAGCCTGCACATCAAGCTCCAAATCAAGGACAAGGTAAAGGTCTTAAATTCCAGCCAGGTGACAAAGTCGAAATTGATGGTGCCCACATAAATGTATGGGAAGCAGCAACCGTTCTTCCCTTAGAAGCTAATGACCCTCACGACGGCAGTGTCTATCGCATACGAATAGACAAATACACCATTACTCCTCACGGAATGTTGGTTCAAGCTTCAGAACTTCGACCAGGAAAAGGTGGCGGTGCTGCACTTGCCAATCACAAAGTGGGAGACCGAGTCGATGCACAAAGCAATGGCAAATGGTATTCATCGACCATTGTCGAGAAAAGAGGCATCGACGAATACAAAGTTCACTACGATGGTTGGGATGCTAAATTTGATGAATGGGTAGATCCCACACGCATCAAAGGTCTTGGACAAGGTGGTCCAGCTAGGGGCGATCGCAATCCCGTTGCAAGCAATGGTGGCGGCGGTGGTGGCATGCAAAAAGCGGCCAATACAGATGCTGGAATGAAGCCGCAATTAAATAATGGCGTTCCAAATATTCCAGGCACGGGCTGGGACATGATGTCTATTGGCAAACGCGGCGAGGCACCATCTGTGGCGCAATCGTTTGCGCAAAGCTTTTCGTTCAGCAAAGACGGTCGCTGGTCAGTTGCAAGATACGGGCTTGCTGCAGGTCAAATGGGGACCTACAAAGTTCAAGGCAATAGACTAATCATGACCAATAGCTTGAACGGAGAAATCTTTGGCAACTACGCCATGAATTGGAAAGCAGGCGAGAACATAATGGAACTCGATGACGGCAAATGGATTTTGCGCATGAAACATGTGTCGAATAATGCCTATGGTGGCAAATAAGCAATTTTCGTTCTAGTTTTGCTAGCCTTAACTACCTTCGCTCTTTTTTAAAGTCTGGACATAATGATAAAGGTCTTTCAGCACCTTGTCGTTTTTTATCAAATTCTCGTAATGTGGCATTGTACCCATCGGCGCTTTCAAATAATTCTTGAAAGTCACAAAGCTTGAAAGATATTTTGATTCAGCAACTGGCTTTTGCGGATTAACTACATTGCCACCATTTATGTGACAAGAACTGCAATGAGACGCGAACGTCAGCTCGCCCTTATTCTTAGTAGCCTCAGCCTTCGCTTTCGTCTTTGTTTGAGATGCACCTTTAGGCGCGACTTGTGGCTTAGCCCAACAGTTAATAGTCTGACAAACTAATGCAAGCGCCAAGGTTGGCAGAATAAACCATTTCGTTCTAAACATTTTAAACCCTCAACGCTCACTAATCAGTGTCAACGCTCAACTACCAACCATATGAGTTCTACCACGTTTTGTTTTTGCTCAACTACTTTTAGATTCCAAGTTGATCCACCATCAAATAGAAGAAGCAACATCAATCAAGGTGTTGATTAGCCCTCTTTGTTCAATTTCATTAAATGTCTTCACATGTACCACATCGAACTTGGCACCGGCACTCATTACATCCGACTTTAACGTAGCAATTTCTTTGTCAGGTTCTCTAGGATTCACAATCAAGAAATGAATAGCAAGATCGTACTGACCCGGAATCGCCTGTGTTGCTTCGGCAATGCACTCTCTCAAATCTTCGTAATTACTAATTCTTTCTCCATCGGTACAGACACAAATAATTAATGGCTTTCCCGAAACTATTTTTGTTTTTAGCACTTCTTTGAGGGGCGGAGTTAAATTGGTTCCGCCACCAGATTTAGTTGCTTGAAAAATATTGAACAACTCCCCAGGCGAACAATTTTGATAAACATCATAACCCAAATCAAACATAATGAGCTTTACGCCTCGTTTGAATGCATTTGCAAATTCATTCGAGGCACGAAATACTTGATTTTGGACCCAGTGCCATCTAGAGTTTTTCGAGTTAGGACTATTGTCATTTCTTGAAATGCTCATGTTCATCGATCCTGAGTGGTCAACAATCAATACGATGTCATAATCTTGAAGTGCTCGAATATCTTTCAGGTTTGAAGGCAATTTCGGCTTTGGAAGATTCGTACTATATTTAATGCAAAAGCTTCTAAACGCCGCTTTTTGTTCTGGGGACTCTTTTATAATCGCACCGATTTGTCCTTGCAAAGCTTCTGTAGGTGTTGCATCAAGCCTTAATTTCAACTCTGGCATGCCTCTGTTTGCACCGGCATTAGTCGCCGCTCGCAGCGCACTAGCACTAACCGGCAAGCGCAAAAAGAACTTGTTACCTGCTCTTTCAATACGCAGACACAATTGATTATTCTCAATGGTTGCGCCAAGCACTTGATCATTTTCAGCCATGCCAAAATATGCAGCGGATGTGCCCAACTTTACTTCAGTAACTCTTGCTGGCAAATCGTTTTTATCGAGTTTGATACCAGCGTAGGAACAAAGCAAAAGCAACTGATTGACGCTGCCTTTGAGTAAAGTAGGCTTCTCTTGTTTTATATTTTTGTTTGCAGACGGTGCAGCAGAAACCACACAACTTACATTTAAGAAAAAAGTTAACGCAAAAAAACAAAGACAGATTTTCGAAGCCAGAACACTCTTCATAGGCTTAAAGACCTCATTACTTAGAAGGTTTATTTGACTGAGAGTTCTTGAATTGCTGGCGAGTTTGTCGTATCAATTCAGCGCGACCAAAACTTTGCATCGGCACTTTTTCATTGATACTGCGTGTAGTTGCACGCATCGAGACTGGTGGCTCATAAACTTTCTCCTGACCAAAATTAATATAATTGCGCACATTCATATTAGTGCCGTGGGGTACAACCTGCATATTTCCATTGGTTGAATTAAGCTCACGGCGAAGATGATCTCTGCTACCAGCATAGGCTGATAGTCGTTTGTTATAGCGCTCGATAATTAGGTCAGATTCGACTTTCAGCCGATTTTCCAAAGACTTCTTTCTTTCGTCAGCCGGCAATTTCAATCTATCAACTTCTCTTTGATAACTAGGATTGCTGCTGCTTGACCTTCCTGTATAAGCGATTGGAGGAATTTCTCGAATATCTAGTGAAAGCTGTCGATCGATTCGAGCAATGTCTTCGGCATATCTCTTTTTGAGATTATTTACTTCAATCGAACACCGCAATTGAAGCTGTTTCTCATATTCCGATGCTTGTTTCTGCATTTTTATTTCAGAATTCATCTGCATTTGCATATGAGGAAATTTTTGTTTATTGGAAGCATTCAGCTTGTCATTCTGCTTCTCAATTGCCTTAAGACATACCTCTTCCATTTTCGTGCCAGGACTATCATTAGCACAACGTCTGTACTCTTCTATTGCTTTTTCATGCTGTCCCGTGAGGGCGTAAGTATTAGCCAAGTAAAACCGAGCGTGAAAATTGCCTGGATCATCTTTAACAATACTACTTAAGCGTGAATAAGCCTCATCTAAATTGCCACTATGATAGTAATTGACGGCGTCTTCGTAGGTTCCAGCTTTAGAATCCGGGCAAGCAAATAGAATCACACCAATAGATAAAAGAAAGGAAATAGACCGTTTCATTTTGAATTATTTCATTAGTCCCGCAGAATCGGCTGACGCCTATATCAAGAATATGTTCCCAAAGTTTCAATCTTCGGAACTCCAACATTAAAGACCAGCCAGTTTATCCATCAAAGACTTCAAAGAAACAGCTTCTAATCCAGGACTTAATAAATAATCGCTGTTACCCGAATATATAACGAACTTGCGATTAGGTTTTATGTCATCGCAAGCCAGATGGAAACCTCTCTCTATTTTAGGCGCGACCCCGCGTTTGATTTCGATTGCCCACAGCCCATCTCGACCCGGAAGTTCGAGCACCAGATCGATCTCTGCACCAGCTGCGGTGCGATAAAAGCTTGCAATCGTTCCCTCTGGAGATATTGCTAACAAATTTTCAATTACAAAACCTTCCCAGCTATTGCCTACCACAGGGTGCCCGGAAAGTTCGTTGAAATCTCTGACTCCGAGTAGTGCATGCAATAATCCACTGTCTCGAACATACACCTTTGGTGACTTAACAAGTCGCTTGCCCACATTGCCATGAAAGGGACTCAACCGTCGAACCAAAAGAAGGTCGCTCAATAAATCAATGTAAGTAGTAACAGTAGGCGCGCTTATCATAAGACCAGAAGCCATTTTCGAAGCATTCAACAAAGTACCCTGATTGTGCGCAAGCATTATCCAAAGTCGCTCCAAACTTTCAGCCGGTATACGCGGACCAAACTGTGCAACATCTCGCTCTAAATAAGTACGAATGAAACTCTTTCTTAACTTCAAACTATCCACGTCATTTTTTGCTAGAAAACTATCTGGAAAGCCTCCGCGCAACCAAAGCTTCGTCAACTCCTTCTCTTCACTTGCCACTTCAATTGCGTTGAATGGACCCATATCAACATACTCTATGCGTCCAGCTAAACTCTCACCAGACTGCCTGAGCAAATCGATAGAAGCCGACCCCAAAATCAAAAAGCGTCCGGTCTTTTTGCCGCGTCTTCTTCCTTGATCGATTAGACCGCGCAAAGACTGGAACAGGTCCGGCACTCGATGTATCTCATCTAAAATTACCAGGGTATCCTCATAATTTTTCAAAAAGAGTTCGGGATCGCTTAGTTTGTTTCGATCTGAAAGAGACTCAAGATCAAGATAGAGAGATTTGCGATCTTGAGCTATTTCCAGCGCTAAAGTTGTTTTGCCGACCTGACGCGGTCCTATAATGGCGACAGCTGCCTGCCTGTCCAGCGCTTCAACAATTTCCTGGCTAACTTTACGGGGAATCATCCTTGCATATTAAAGGTATCACTTTCAAATTGCAAGGTTAATTCAAATAACTTTAGCGTACTTTTTCAAAAATTCAGCTGCTCTGTCTTTATCAGTAAGGCCAGCAGAAATTGCAACGGTAAAATTTTCCAAATCATCTGAATTTGCAAAAATCTCATATCCGTTCAAATCGAGAAAGACGAGGCATGCAGCTAGAGCCGTTCTTTTGTTACCATCCAGAAATGGATGATTTCTTGCGATGTGAAACCAATAAGCAGACGCCATCTCAAAAATATCTTTGTGAAATAGTTTTTCACCACTTCCAGCTTGAGGCTGAGCCAGTGCTGATTGCAGCATGCCGATATCTCGCACGCCTTCTATCCCACCGTAAAGTTCGATACGAGAGTGGTGTATTTCTAGGACGTCGAACAAATCGAGAAAGCGGAGACCGCTCATTCAGCCAATCGCTTAAAAACAGAGCTATACCTAGCGTCGATTTTGGCAAGACTTTTGCTGATGTCTTTTTGAATTTTCTTATTTCTTACTGGTGTAATTATTATCACGTTCCCGTCTGTTGAAAGTTCCAGAGGTGTTTTTTCTGGATCTATTTTCAGTAGTTCAAGAACAGCTTTATCTATGATAAGAGCGTGGCTGTTGCCATGTTTGATAAGATTTTTTTGCATTTTCGGTATACCTTTCGTGTTTACATTGTATATCCATCGCTAGGCTTGGTCAACACCGCAACGCTTAGAAAAGCCAAAAACCTATATTTGGTAAAATCAGGCTATGAGCAAATCCCAGCAAAAGTCTACGAAAAAATGTTGGTTCGGCGTCAAAACGGTATACAAATTTGATGCTCTGAGTAACGACTGTCCAGATCCCGTTTTTGAAGAACGAGTAGTTTTATTTCGAGCAGTTGATTTCAATCAAGCTATAAATTTAGCTGAAGAAGAAGCACTAATTTACGCAAAAGAAGGAAATTGCAAATTTACTGGATTCGTCAATGCATTTATCATCGCGGATGAGCCCGCAGAAAAAATAGAGGTTTATTCTTTGATGCGGACGAGCAAATTATCAGAGCAGGATTATCTCGATCACTACTATGACTCTGGTACAGAGTTGACTCAAAAGCAAGAATAGACTGAAAAAGTTTTGACTACTTTTTAGGATTTGCCCAATTCATAATGTCCTCATCAGAATTGTTTTGTTCTTTAGCCAATGAATCTAATCTGCTCTCGATCTTCGGTTTCACTTTTTTGAAAGGAAGTGAATCCCAAATTATTTTATCGTCCTTTCCATATACATAAGGTCCATACTGAAAAATAGATGGAAACACTCGACGCGAATAGTTGAAACGCTCGACTTTCGAAGGTTGCATCGCTAAAACTACAAACCAAACTACATAAGTCAGAACAATTGCAATTACACAAATTCCAACTTTCTCTTTCACAAACGCATCCTCTCAGCAGAAAACATAGCCGATTTAAACGGGTATATAAAATCTGATACTTCTACATGGTAACAAGCATGACAAAATCAAGCGAGAGCCATGACGAAGGCGAGCGTCATTTCACTAGTTCTATAGACCAAATAAATCATTCACCAGACGTACAGGCAGCCAAGCTTGCTGGCGCTAGTGACATCAAAGCTTTTCAGTCAACCAATTCGAATCTTCACTCTGGCACGGCTGGTGGAGACGCGCACGAAAGCATCCAGATAGTCGCGCTTGATGAACGTGGCAAAGAAAGGATTGTAGCCGAACGCCCCAAAGTGAAACCCGAAAATGACCATCCGGAAAACTTTGACACAAGCACGCTGCTTGCAATCGAAGCCAAAACAAATCCAGTGGCTAAAGTAATTTCGTTGTTTCGAAATTGGATAGAAAGTCTTCCATCAGGCAAGCAGAAAGAAGAATATCGAGAAGTCTCACGTGCTCAAGCTGCTGAATTGTCGCCAGAAATTAAAGATCAGTTGGAGCGCAATAAACAGTTAAGAGGCAGCGTTGAATACACTCATTTGCTAAACACTCCATCTGGCTGGATGGAGGTTGGTCAAAAGATTTCTCAACTGTCCTTCGATGACCAAGCAAAAGTAATTGGCTCAGGGCTTTTAGCAGGCATCAATCATTATCAATATGAAGAGCGCGAGCGCACCTGGGGACAATTAATCGGAACGGTTGAAGGGCTAGGCGAAGTAGCCATCGGTCTTGCGAAGATAGCAGATTTCACTGCCCTATTAATCCTGAACGATCCCGAAAAGATTGCGCAATCGGCAGCAGAATTCAGGTTGGCTTTCGGACAGACAATCGCAAGCGGCATCAAGCTATTCCAAGCTTCAGACCAGTATTTGTATAACATAGGATTTGAAGGCGAATATGGCAAACCGTTCAAGGATATTCAGATTCTTGGTTCACTACTAAATAAGCGCTGGAGCGAATTGCCTCCACGAGATCAAGAGCGAATCAAAGCCAATTTAATTACTCAATTAAGTATCGACGGCTTGCTGGGCATAGCATCGGCGAACAACATAAGCCAGACTGGCAAATTCACGCAACTGGTTGACATGATTGCAAGTGATTTGGTTGAGCTGGGTGCTAAAGCAAAAAGCAGCGGCAAGAAAATTATTCAAGCAATTGACGAGTCCGTCGAAGACCTACTGACTCCAGCCGGCGATACAGGCTTAGGCATTAAACTTAAAATTCCGAGAGACCCAGTCGATGAGATTCGCAATGACACGAAGTCATTAATGGAAGCAGGGGGAGAGGGAAACTTATATAAGGGTAGACTTCGAAAACCCGGTTCCAACCGAGAACCTTTTGAATGGCCTGTTCAAAATGAAAGATTCGCCAAGGAAGTTCCAAGGCAAATCACGGATTTATCTTGTACATCTGCAGTGGGACAGATTTTGAGTGATGGAAATATTTTGGAAGAAGTAATTCATCAACAGCTTCAGGATGGAGCATTCCTGGACGAACTAGTTCATATTCTAGGTTCCGATTGGTCTGTCAAAGCAAGAAGTTTTAGAAGCTTGGAGGAAATATTGGAAAACGGCTCCTTTGGCTGCACATTTTTCAGTAGAAAAAATTCAATTCACCACTCTTTAGTAGTCGACGGGGTTGATAGAATGGGCAATGTCCTCATCAGCGATTCATGGGAGGGAACTAGATATGAAATGCGGATTTCCGAATTCCTAGGTAAATGGCCAGGACATGCATTGTACAAGACAAAAACTCATGAATAGTAGTGGTTTTTCAAATGACTAAAGCAGTAGAACAAATTTACATCAAGCGTCTTGAAAAATCAGGATTGTTTGTTTCAGAACCTTATCCTGTATCACATGTGCTTAGTCAGGGTGTAATGATAGGTAAACCGACATCGGTTTCGGGAAACAATATTAAAGACTACAATTTCGGATACGACGACATCCCTATGGATGCACCGGCTGTAATCTTATTTTCCACTGACAAACAATGGATCGTTTTAGGACAAGAGGCAAGCCCGTTGCCCGGTCCAGGCGATTTCATGAACTTCTGGGATACTATTGACGAAGCTATCGATGACATCTTGGATTTTTATTTTGGAGATTCGTCAAGGATGCAAGCCAAAGAACAAGCCCGCCTGGAAGTCAGATCTCGAATTGCGCAATTCAAAAAAGATCAGAACTAGTTCATTAAGACAAATGATTCTCATACGCATATCGAACAATCGCAGCGCGACTGGTCAAGTTCAATTTTTTGCGCAGACGAGATACGTGCACCTCAGTGGTGCCCTCGGTGATATGCAGACCTTCGGCGATTTCTTTATTGGTTAAACCTTGTGCCACCATTTTTAAGACTTCTAATTCACGTTCGCTCAGTTTAACTCTAATACGTTCATGACCTTCTGAACGCTTGGCCAAATCTTGGGTTGACTCGACTACTTTGCTAAGAGTTCCACAAAGCTCAGTCAATTTTTGGATACTGCTATTTTGAGTTTCGACTATTTCGTGCAATTTCGCCTGACTGATTGCAATCGCTAATTGGTGCGAAATACGAGTGAGCAAGCCGCTTTCAGCCACAGACCAAACACGAGGATTTTCTTTTGAGTTTGCATTCTTGTCCGAGTGAGAAAGATCTAGATGAATCAATCCCATCAATTTTCCACGATACACAAGTGGCACCATAATTAGTGACAAGATTTTATATTTAAACAATTCAGTTTTCACATCTTGTGCAAAAGGAAAACTATCGTCGTGCCGCACTACAAGCGGTCTTCGCTCACCAATATCTAAAAGCAAATCGAGATATCTTTCAAATAACGCACTTCTATCTGAAATTGGTGCAACATCACGCGTAATTTGCCTGCGAATTTTCATGGTGTCATTTGCGTCATTGAGCAAACACAAAATGGCACGTGAGGCATCGAACTCTTCAACCAAATTCTCGGTCGCCTTCTCGATTGTATTTGACATATCGAGCGACGAATGAATATTGATAATAAGTCTATTCAGCAAAGCTTCGTCTTTTTGCGCTTGCTCGACACGAGTAAACATGTCTTTCAAATTTTCAATCAAGACTGCGCGTTGCAAATTGGTTGTAATAGTCCGGGGCAAGAATTTTTGATACTCGCCAATTTTCGGCAAATAATCGAGAGCACCAGCCCGCAAAACTTTGAATGCAAGTTCGGCACTATCGGTTGCAGTTGTAACTACAATGGCGCAGTTCGAATTTAGTTTGAGCAAATTCTTGATTAATTTGTCTGGAGCTATGTCGTGCAAGTCATAGGACATAACTACAACGTCATAATTTTTGGACGCGAAAAGGTCAAGACCTTCCTGAGCAGTTCCGGTGGCATCAACGTCGTAAAGAGGAGAAGATGCAAAAATACTGTCCTGACATTTTTGACGTTCAGTATCGACCGGCTCAATAATCAAAACCAATCTCTCGCGCTTCAAGGCGTGACGGTCTGCGCCTTTATCGGTTTGAGAATCCGATTTTTCCGGCTGATTGGTTCCAGAGCTTTGGACGAGATCCTGGGTCATAAGCAATTAAATGATACTGTGTCGGCGAAAAAATATGGGTGCTCATATACGGAAGTGAGGGTTCATCTATATTCTTCCATGCCCGCCTGCTTGGTATAAATAATACAGAGATTGTTGGAGCCGGGCTTCCCCCCACAAACCAAAGGTCCTTCTTTCACCAACCAAGCTCCCTTGTGAACATAACTACGTATCCGCCCCAAACGTACTTACTAAGAAAGGAAGATTTTTCGTCTAGACCAACAATTAGACCCGAGGAAAGCAGCCCTACCGGCTGCTTTTCTTTTCGTCATTTATTTGGGATGTTTCGCTTAGAGCGGGCGATCTGCTGAATTTCCGGTCATTTTGACGGGCTGACGTCCGCGTTGAACATATACGCCGTATAACTTTTTGTGGCTAATATTGCCCACTCCGCTCGAGTCTGCATTATAAGGAAGCGATTGGGGATTCATTTCCAGCTTCTTTACGAGTTCACCATCAGGTGTGTAGAACTCGCCTGAAATTTCGTAGTCACCATCGGGCAAGCTCAAAACGTTGGGATCGAGGAAATATCCTACGTCTTCGCCTGCTTGGTTATAAACTTTCAGTTTTATGTTTTTCTTGACATTGCTCATGTGATCATCCTATACCTATGTCTGTATATTTTCCTTGATCTGGCTCGTTTGCGGGGGCTTCTTTACATCAATTTTCTTGTTCTTGGAAGCCTTGCCAAGCGAGATGATTGCTACTTAAATAGGGTAGTATGAAATTGAGTTTTCTTTATTAGTGTAAAAAACACTGTGAGGAGTTTGCAAAATGGCTTATACAATAGTTGCCGAACTCTGCGAAGGCATCGCAGATTGTATTCCGGTCTGTCCTGTGGAGTGTATTCACTGGGCTGAAGGGAAAACAAATGGTAAAGGTACAAAATTTACCTACATCGATGACGCTACATGCATCGATTGTGGAGCATGCTTATCGGTATGCCCCATCGAAGGCGCCATCCTGGATGAATGGAAACCCGAATTACAACAACAGTAATTAGCTTTTCCTAAAGTCTGTTAATCGCCATCAAGTCCGCTTGGTGGCGGTTTTTTATGCTTAATGTTCTTTAGCAATTAAGGCAAAACGCCCGTAGTATCGGGCTTATTGTGATATTATGTCCAACTGATACATGCGTAATATCTAAAGCACTAATTAACGGAAATTAGGAAAGAAATGGGACTAGCACTAGAACAGAAGAAAGAGATCATCGCAAGCAATCGTCGCGATGACAAAGATACAGGCTCCCCGGAAGTGCAAGTTGCTCTTTTGACGGTTCGTATAACCGAACTGACTGAGCACCTCCGCACTCACAACAAAGATTTTCACTCAAGACGTGGTCTACTTATGATGGTAGGCAAAAGAAGAAGACTTCTTCAGTACTTGAACAAGGTCAATCATGACCGCTACAAATCCTTAATCGAAAAACTCGGTCTGCGTAGATAAGCAGAGCCGAGTTTTTGGCAAATATACGGACCGGCGAGATCCAGTCGTAGTAGTTCTTACTACAGGCTGTCGTTGTGTCGCATCAATTTTAGAACGAAATAGAACAAGAAGTAGAACATAAAGAGGTAATAGACGTGGTAAGCGTAAGCAACGCTCAACAACAAACGATTGACATCGATGTTGAAGGCAAAACAGTTTCGATTAGAACAGGTCGCATGGCCAAACAAGCAAGCGGTGCTTGCGAAGTAACTTGCGGCGAAACAATGGTGCTTGTAACTTGCACCGAGTCGAAAGAAGCGCGCGATGGTATCGACTATTTTCCACTGCTTGTAGATTATGAAGAAAAGCTCTACGCCGTCGGTCGCGTACCGGGAAGTTTTCCACGTCGCGAAGGCAAAGCCCCTGACAAAGCCATTCTCACAAGCCGTTTAATCGACCGTCCCATTCGTCCACTCTTTCCCTATAGCTATAGAAAGGATGTGCAAATCGTCGCCACAGTAATGAGCGCCGATCTGATTACACCTCCAGACACACTTGCGATGCTTGGCGCTTCAGTGGCCATCACACTTGCAGGTCTTCCATTTTTGGGACCTATCGGTGCTGTGCGCATCGGACGTATAGATGGAAAAATGGTAGCTAATCCTTCTTATGAAGAACTCGATCAGTCAGACATCGACATCGTTGTTTCAGGAACTGCCGATTCAATCATGATGGTTGAAGCCGGATGCAAACTGGTTAGCGAACAAGATGTACTGAAAGCAATTGATTTTGCTCACAAACTAATTAAGAAACAAGTTGAGGCACAACTTGAATTGGCTTCAAGAATTGGTGTGGTTAAAAAAGAAACACCAGATGAAGTTAAATGCGAAGCGCTGAACAAACTTATCGAAGAAAAATCGACTGAAAGTTTGAAAGCTTCGATGAATGGCGTAACAGAAAAAGCTGTTCGCGCCAAACACATCGATGCCGCTTACAAAGCCATCACCGACCACATAGAAACTTTGCCTGAAGACCATGAGCTCAAAGCTCTTTCCAAAAAGTTTATTCTTGCTCAAATGGAAGAACAAGAAGCAACTTTGATGCGCGCTCAGGTTCTCGATTCTGGCGTTCGCGCCGATGGTCGCAAATGCGATGAAATCAGACCTATCACAGTAGAAGTTGGTCTTTTACCTCGCGCACATGGAACCGGATTGTTCACCCGTGGAACAACTCAAGTTTTGTCAATTGCGACACTGGGAATCTCGGGAGACGCACAGAAACTGGATTCTATCGATCCACAAAAAGAAAAGAAATATATGCACCACTACAACTTTCCTGGCTTTTCAGTCGGTGAAGTAAAACCAATGCGTGGCGCTGGTCGTCGCGAAATCGGTCACGGTGCACTAGCTGAGCGTGCTTTGATGCCCGTTCTACCTCCACAAGACGAGTTCCCGTACGTGCTTCGTGTTGTATCTGAAGTGCTTGAATCTAACGGTTCAACTTCGATGGCTTCAACATGTGGTTCCAGTCTCGCCTTAATGGATGCAGGTGTTCCACTGTTGTACACCATCGGCGGTATCGCCATGGGTCTCATTTTGGAAGGCGATAGATTTGCAATTCTTTCCGACATCCAGGGCTTGGAAGATTTCCTTGGCGACATGGACTTCAAAGTTACAGGTTCGCGCGAAGGAATCACCGCTCTTCAAATGGATATTAAAGTGCAAGGCATTTCGATTGAAATTATGAAAGTGGCACTCGAGCAAGCTCGTCGCGGTCGTATTCATATTATCGACAAGATGGAAGCGGTCATTGACAAACCAAGAACCGAACTTTCACCATGGGCTCCTCGCCTAATCACTATCAATATTGATCAAGGTGATATCGGTACAGTAATTGGACCTGGCGGCAAAATGATCCGTCGCATCATCGAAGAGACCGGTGCCACTATTGACATTTCAGACGATGGCACAATTGTTATCGGTTCAGTCAGCGGCGAAGGCGGCGAAGCTGCAAGAGACATGATCTTGCGTTTAGTCAAACGTGCTAAAGCTGGTGATGTGTACATGGGAACTGTGACTCGTATCATTCCAGTTGGAGCTTTCGTTGAAATTCTGCCAGGCAAAGAAGGTATGGTTCATATCTCCCAGCTTGAGAATCGTCGCGTAGCCAAAGTGGAAGAAGTTGTTGAAGTTGGTAAGAAGGTCGTTGTCAAAGTACGTGAAATTGACGACAGAAATCGCATCAACCTGACAATGAAAGATGTCACTGAAGCAGAAAAAGCAGAGTGCGAAGCCAAGAACCCCGTCTAATAAAATTGGACAGATCAAAATTGAGCAAACTGAACAATTCGCTCAAAGCATTATCAATCGTCGTAGCTTGTCACCTGACAGCTGCGACGATTAATTGCGATGTTTGCAATTTATTCGACTTGCCAGCTTATGCAAAAAAATCAAAGCCTTCTTCGAGTAAGAAAACAATTTCTAAAAAAACTTCGAAAAAGACATCTCGTGAATCTGCAAAAAATTCTAGAAAGAAAAACACTAGTAAGCACGAAAAGCATGACAAGCATGAAAAACGTCATGACAAGCATGATAAACACCATGAAAAACATCATGAAAAACACCATGAAGTTCATCACAAAGCGCCGCCGCCTGAGCCTCAAGCAATAGAGCCAACCTTAAGCGATGCTGAAAAACAAGAGCTTGCCCAACGTCAATCTAATTATTCGACTCAGTCAAGTGCTTATGCCTTGATGGATCAGGGAGTGAATTATCGTTTGCAAGGAGATGTCGACCAATCGATAAATCGTTTGAGCGAATCGTCATCCTTGTTTACAGATGCTCGTAGATTTCAGAGAAATCGGACGCCTGGCACACTTGAATTATTTTCTGAATTTGAATTGGCACAAACTTATGAAGCCAAGAATCCACCCGACTGGAAGTCAGCAAGAGATTCTTATGGTCGTTGCGTAAGAGCCAATCCAAAATTCGTACCCGCTCATATCAAGCTCATTTCGCTTCTAGCAGCGCATGGACAAATGCCGCTTGCACTGAGCAAGGCGCGTGATGCTGTCTCTTCTAACCCCAAAGAACCGCGTCTGAGAATGTTACTAGCACTGCTTTATGAGAAAGCCGGAAGAGATTCAGATGCACGGCGCGAGAAAAAATTAGCACTTGAGCTAAATCGTATAAATAAGGATGACTATAAGAATCGCGAGCCCATGACCGAGCCTGGTCCAACTGAGTACGACAAGCCGGGCAAGTCCGAATTTGAGGACGAGTCTATGTTTGAAGAGAAAGAAAAACCTGAAGGAACATCGCAAGAGTAGCCCATGCGATTTTCCTTGTAATTTATCCAAGACGTGGATGATATGCAAGGAAGATTGCTTGACATATCAAAACTTTCTTTGAAGACCTCAAAAAAAAGGAGGAGCGAGATGCTCCTCCTTCTTATAAGTCTATTGATTACAGCAACTAGCGATTAGCCGTTGACGCGATCTTTGAACTCTTTACCAGGTGAGAAAGCAGGTACGCGTTTTGCGGGTACTTTGATTTTCTCGCCAGGTTTTTGTGGGTTGTTGGTTTCACGAGCGTTGCGGCTGCGACGTTCGAAAGTACCAAATCCGACCAGGGTGACACGGTCGCCTTTGGCAACGGTTTCAACGACTACATCGGTGAGAGCCTGTAGCATTTCTTCTACGGCTTTCTTTGTATTGTTTGTACGGCTAGCTATTGCAGCAGCTAGATCGGCTTTATTCACAGAGATTCCTCCTTACCTTGGCTTTCCCTCAAGCTTCATTCGAGCGAGTGGTGTTTTGTTTCCATCCACGTGAGGAGCAAGAATAGCGCACTGAAAACCTGGAAACAAGTATCCTGTGATAAAAAAGTGGTTTTTAAGTTCACTTTGTCGTAAGATGTAATGAGAAAGTCAAGTGGCAAAGAGGACCGGATTCCGCTTACAGACTGGTGATCTTCATGTTTATACGTGAAAATAGAGAGAAAATGGGAACAACAAAATTAACGGGATCAAGAAAGCGAGCATAGTGCGAAATTCATTGGGAGAATCCTTAAAAACTGCGCTGTTTTGTGCAGCAGCAGCCGAGGCAAAAAAGGCGAACTCTATCGTCGTCCTCGATGTTAAACAAGTAACTTTGCTTGCGGACTATTTCGTATTTGCTGGAGGGGAATCCAAAGCTCAAGTCAAAGCCATCGCCGAGTCTGTCCGGGAGACCCTGGGCAAACAAGGAGAGAAAACGAAATCCTTAGAAGGAATGAGTGACGCTCGATGGGTACTTTTAGATTTTGGAGACGTGATTGTCCACGTTCTTCAAAGTGAAGAAAGAGAATTTTATCGACTGGAGCAATTTTGGAATCATGCCCTATTAGTAGATTGGGAAAAAGAATGTGAACGGCTAGACATAAAAGTAGATTAGGAATCAGTGTCGAATAATTGACGAGAGCGCACATTAAAAGGGACAAGGGGACAAGGTCAAATGAGTTTCAGAACCAGACTTCAAAGCTTCGTAGAAAATAGACAGAAGATTCAAATCTGGTATGGCATGGGTTGTCATAATACAGTGACCGGCCGGGTCCTTGGTGTCGACCATGACCATATCGATGTCGAATCCTATTCGCACGAGAGCGATGGTCAAATTCATATTCGTCGCATTTTAGTTCCGCTCCATCTTATTTTGCACATCGATATTACTACTGCCGAAGTGGGCGAAGAAATCGAAGTTTACGATTCTGGCGAAGACAATCTTTCAAACAACCGCAACGTAAAAAGAAGCACCGGATCAGTAATTGATTTACCTGATGCGCCACGCGGCTATGGTGTCAAAATTCTTTCTCAACTCAATGCATCTTATTCCAACAGATTTTCGCGCATGACCTCTGGACCAGGCGGAATTTATTTCTCCTGCGACGGCAGCGTATGGTTTGTTGATGGCACGGGTCAAACCAGTGAGTATGCGCGTATCAGAGGCAATTGCACAATATCTGGACTGCGTTTTGATCGCAAAGGCGTTTTGTATGTTGCCACCATCCAAGGTACCATCTACAAAATCGATCCAAATAAATCAGGTCGCATTCTAGCTCAACTAGACGGCAGCAAAACAGGCGGCGGCACCTTCCTTTCCGACATTGCAATTGGACCGCGCGAAGAAGTTTATGTAGCTAATTTTCCATCGAACACTGGTGGCATTTTCAAGATCGACAAAGGCGGCGAGTACGAAGCAATTGTCGGCGGACCAGGTAATGGAACTCAAGGCTTGCTCTTAGATCCCGATGGATTCTTGTGGTGCCTCGAACATTCAAGTGGCTCAGTGGTCAAACGCTCGTTTGATGGACGCGAAATTTCTCGCATCTCAGTAGCCGATTCAGATAGTTTCAATTTCGCAGACGGATACGACGGCAACCTGACCATAGACAGTCTAGGCAGATTGTATGTCACATTGGGAAGACAAGGCTGCGTCATTCGCATCAATCGCGAAGGCAAGGCAGAAGAATTTCTCAAGGGTCTAGTCAATCCAACCGGAATTGCATTCGGCAATGATGGAGCGCTATTTGTTCTAGAAGCAGGACGCTCAAGAGTGTTGCGTGTCGCTGCTCAAGACAAGTCAGAGCGAACAACTTCGGCTCCGATGCTGAACTAAGAAATTAACCGACCAGAAATCAAAGACCGCCTAGTTCAAAGGGATTAATTCTGCTTGACATCATATATAGATGATGTTAGCTTGGGCAAACCATCCATTTTCGTTTCATTTGGCATCTGCGTAACTTACTAGCTTTTGATAACTGATTCAGGCTTTTCCAGCCTTGGTATCGTCGCGCGAAAACCCTAACCAGGTTTGCTTTCCAGCTCTTTTACAGTTTATTGTCCCCATACTTGGGAATAATTATATATGGATGGTAATGGATTACTTCTTGTCCGGAGCAGTCATTGACCGATGAGTGATAAACCAGAAAATGCAGCTCCTGTTGAACAAGGCGCCGAGACAACTAATGTCGAAGCCGAACTCAGGCCGCTTCAAACCATAACTCCCGCTGACAACCAAACGTACAAGGCGATGGTCGAAACGCGCCAGCAAGACGCTCGCGACAATTTGCCGCGCACTCTAATCACCGACAATCAAGTTTCGATAAACAAATTCGGCGAACAGGCGAAGATACCTGAAGGCGAAGCTGGAAAACCTACAGAACAAGAAATGTCCCGCGCATTTCGTGAGCTTACTCGCGATCGCCTAGAAGCCGGAAAAACACCCGCACAAATAAAACAAGAATTTGATCGTGTGCTTGGAAATGTGCCACCAAAGCAAAACCCAAATGGATGGAGTGTAGAGGTTGGTGAAAATGGTCAGCTGCAACTGAAAAAAGCGCCGGCAGAACGTCCGCTTATGATCATCAACAAAAGTGATGTAGCAGGTCCTGGTGAAACAGAAACAAAAACTCAAACTGGCGCAAGACATGCCGAAAAGTTTGATTCGATAGATCCGACTACTCCTAAGGGTCAACAACAATTAGAAGCCTATCTCACACAGTCTCTGCCACACGTACTGAAGGGCATGAGTCCACAGGCTCAAGAACAATTCTTACAAGGCTTGCAAGATAGAGCAAAAGAAGCCGGACATACATTCACCGTCGAGCAAGATGGTACATTCAAATTCCAGCATCGCGATGGTGGCACTCCAGTTGAAGGTGACTTCACTGAAAACAATCGCCCCGCAGATCGTGTTGGTCGTTCCGATTCAGAAATTCCAAGAAACCTAAACGAAGCTCAAAAAGCGGCGTTTACCGATCTGGTCAACAGCATCGAAAACCGCCAATTTAATTCTCCCCAAGAATTGTCTGAAGCAGTTAGAAAGGCTATGACTGACAATGGCATGTCTGTGATCAAACAAAACGAGTTTGTTCAAGGTCTTGACAAAGCCATCAAAGAATCTCTGGGACCTGAATTTTCAATTCATCGAAACAGGAATGACGGTTCAATCTCTATTCGTGCAGATGTTGGCAAAGGAGAATTTGTCCAACTTCCACGAGAAATGAAATTCGACAATGCTCGCGACTATATTAAAGACATCACAGATATAAGAGCTGGCACTGATACCAATTCGCGAAATCTTTTAGGTGATCCCACAAGTCCAGATAGTCTGGGCAACAGAATTGCTCGCAATTTCGAGAGCATGCCGGCCGATCAAAGAGACAATTATTTGATGGGCATTAATAACGCCTTGAGATCTGCCGGTGATGGCAGACAACTACAGGTCAACGCTCAAGGAAAATTAGAATTAAAATCAGCAAGCGCAACAGAACAGACAGCTGTTTATGGTGAGCGAACTGAAGATTCGACCGGTGTTCCAGATGTAATCAAAGACGCCAAAGCTCGTGCAGAATTTCCGGCACTTAGCGACAGACTTTTAAATGCAACTGGCGAAAATAGAGAACAAGTCATAAGTGACATAGACCAGGCCACGAGAAATCTTCCAAAATCTGAGCGCGCGGCTTTCATTCAAGCACTAAATCAGCAGATGAAAGATTCCGGAGTTGACTTCAAAATTCGCGATACCGGATCTGGTGCAAATGCAAAACTTGAAATAAATCAAGTTTTGAAATTACCTGTTATGAATTTAAACGACCTTTCTGCTATGCCAGATCGCGAAGTTACAGTTCCAAAGAGTATCGAAGGCGATCCAGCCAAAGTTCAAGAATTCAGGGAGATGATGACCGCCCTGGCAAATTCCGGATTGAGTCCAACAACGTTAGAAACTTTGCGTGGAAAAATCGATCCGAAGGCTTCGCCCGATTATCTTGAGCACATTAACAGTTTCTTGCAACAAAGTGACACCACTCGCAATCTACAATTCGCCAAAGGTCCAGATGGTATCGAATTAAGAGTCAAATCAGATGGTGCAGGTAGAGAGCGCTTTGACAGAGTTCCACCAGGTCTTACCGACCAACAAATAAAAGACTTTGGAAATGCAATGCAATTGCTTGGCAATCGCAGCAGCGAATTTAATCCCCAAAAAGCACTGGCTGGTGCTGACGGTCCGGGAGCTGCTCTTGCTCGAATTTATGATAGCCTTCCAGAATCAGCTCGCGCTCCATTTCTGAAAGCAGCCAACGAAGCTATTGCAAAAACGTATGGAAGTGGAAATACTCTCAAAGCACCAGAAACGGGTAAAGGTCTCGAATTACATAAAGGCTCTACAAGACTTGATTCGTACAGTGCTGATTCCGGTTATGTCATTCCCAAATTCGATACGGGTGATGGAACTGCAGCTGTAGACGCACTTCGAGCTTTTGCAGCTGAGATAGAAACTGCACAAAATCCAGATGTTCTTTCACTTAAGATCAATGGTGAAAATGTAAAAATAGATGTTCCTCCTACGCTTCGTGGACCTGAAAATGCAGCTCAAAGAGCGGTGTTTGAGCAACAGGTAAAAGCAATCGCAGACATGGGACCTCCTGCAGATCCTAAGCTTGCTCTTGCTCAACTTGGTCGCGACATAGCCAAAACCTATGGCACCATGGAAGGTCCAAAGGCAGCTGAGTATTTAGCAGGAATAAATCAGGCTCTAGGCAAGGCTTTCAAAGAATCATTCTTTTCACCCAGTGGAAACGGAACTGATCTTGACCTCAAATATTACAACAGAGTCGTTGGTGATCTAGGTTGGAGCACGCATCAAACCACATTCAAACCAACCAATGAAAACGAGTTTCGAGTTGGCGACAATCTCATTTCTCCACCTGAAGCATTGACCACTCCCGAAGCGCGCACCCAATTTGCAAAACAAATTACTGATCTTGCATCTGCAGCAAACGGCGATTTGGCAGCTTTCAAAGATTTGCTCTCCAAAGGCAGAATTGGCCCTGAACTCACTAAAATCTATGGCAGTCTCACTTCTGATGCGGATAAAGCAAAATTCCTTGAGCAAGTAAATAAAGCTCTGTCGGATGCTGGCGTCATTTTGGATGTCACTGCAGATAGTACCGGACTTGATTTCAACTCATTTAGAGGATCGTTCGATCGATATACGTTTGGTGAACTCCCACCAAACCTTCCCGAAAATGAAGCCGCTGATTTCAGACGTTTCAACCAGGCTATCAAAGATGGAAACTTGAGTTCTATCGGTTTTGAATTGGCAAATAAAATCAATTCGCTGAGTGAGCCAATGCGCACTGCTTATATTGAGAAGCTTAATGAGCAAATACGTCAACAAATGGGTCCAGATCACGGACTGAGATTCAATACCACAGATAATAAATTAGAACTGGCAAAGGCTTGGGACACCGGGATTGGTGGCGCCCCTGTGCAACAGTTCGAAACCGGACAGCTTGGAAAAGATATCGAACGCCTGAAAAAAGACTTCAATATCGATTTGCCTAGCACCTCCGATTCAAGACGTGAAGCATCAAAAATTATCCAAGCTCTAGATGCGCTAAAAGCAGCGGGAACTGATTCTGCAAGCAGAGTCGAGGCTGTGACCAACGCGCTTAAAGCCTTAAATGGTGTTCGTTTGGATGATGCCACCCGCAGAGCTATTGAATCTTCTACGCCAGGTTTGACGCTAGGCGAGAATTCGATAAAGCTTGGAGATACCGATCTTCAATTGAAGAGACTAGGAAGTACCGACTATATTCTGCCTGGTGCTCTGAATCCGACAGACATCAACAATCTGGAACGCGTATTTAGAAGCCTGAACGTGGCAGGAGGTTTCAACGAAAATGCTGGCCGCATGGCACAAGAGCTTTTAGCTAAACTTCCGGATGGTCCATCACGAACCAAACTTATCGAGGCTATCAATCAGGCTCTTGCATCTACCAATAAGACCGGTCAGAAATTAAACCTGATTGAAACTGCAGATGGTCCTCGAATTGAAATGATCGACAATCTAGGCCGACAAGTCTTATATGATGGTTTAGGTAAAGTCGCAGCTTTCGATCAACAATTCAAAAATCTAATCGACAGCAACAACTCAGTAGCTCTTCAAAAACTCTTCGAATCAAAACCAGAAGAATTCAAAGCTATGATAAGCGGCTTGATTAGTCAGGCTGCAAGCGCAGGTCCCGAATCTCTACAAGCCAAGGCGCAACTGGAAAAATTGGCAGGAATTGCTGACGTCGACGGTGCAAATCCTGTTCGTGAAAATCTTTTGAGTGCTATAAAAGACAGCACATTGCCAAATATGGCCGACCTGGCACGCGATATTAAGCTGGCTCCTGAAGTTCAAGCTGAATTGCAGCGCAGAGAACTTTTAAATACTTTCCATGTGTCACCAGAAAAAGCTGATGCTTTCATGACTGCATTTAACGCACTAAAAACTGGTTTAGAATCGCCGGATAAAGCAACACGAGAAGCAGCACTCAAAGCCTTTTTGAGCAGTGCTCAAGTTGCAGGCGCAACCAATGGCGATATGAAAGCTATGGTGGCAACACTAAATACGGTGAAGTCACAGCTTGGCGAGAAAGGCTTACAGTATGCATTTTCAGCAGATGAATCTGGTTCAACTTTATCAGTAGAGTCTCCCGGCATCGAAAAAGTCGCAGTCAATTATCCCGAAATGCGTCGAGCAGAACTCAATCAGGACGTGCTTCGTGTGATGGTAAACGGCAGAGAAAAGGAGATCGCTTTCTCTAGAGAATTACCTGCAACTGTCAAACCCTTGCTAGAAAAATTAGCGACTGCTACTCCAGAAAATTCTCTGGCAATTTTGCAAGAAGTAGCTGATGCGTATAAATCAATGCCCGAAAATCAACGAGCCCTTTTCGTTGAAGCACTCAACAATGCAAATAGATTATCTCCTGACCTTGCCACCAGATTCGAAGCTGGAGGCGAAGAGCTAAGAGTTGCACGTCTTGGAGGCGCGGTTGAAAGAACTGCTTCACTCACGGATGCAATAATATCGCCCGCGATTGCAGCGGACAATTCTGTAGTTAATGTCAATCGAGCCATAGCCGAAGCCAAGTTACGTGAAGCTGGAATTCCAAACGACAAACAAGTAGAAATATTGAAGCAGCTCGATGGCTTGGGCTCGGGCGATCCCGCAGTCAGACAAGAAGCATATAGAGAATTGCTCAAACAGCTTGCCTACGCCAAAATAGATCCAAGCCAGTTCCCCAAAATTGCAGAAGCATTCGGCAATCCAAGGCTTACTTATAATCCTGAAACAAAGACGCTGCAATACGACGCACCGCCAGTGCAAAATTTGCGTCACGTTTTGAGCACACCTTTCGCCGGCATGGGTATTGTGAGGTCATTCCTTGTACCTGCAGCTCTCGATCCCAAATTGGTCATTAGCATGCAAAATGCTTTTGCAGGATTGTCTGGCGATCAAGGAAATATCTACAACAATATGCAGCCTATGCAGGACGCATTGCGCACCCTTAACGCCACTGACAGAGAGCTTCTTATAAAAGAAATAAACAGGTCACTGGAGTTCAGCAAACCAATGTTCGGCTCTCCCTTCAGAGTTGCAATCGATTCCAGTAACATTTTCAAAATTGAAAATCCCAGCATGTTTCGTACAGATCCTGTCGTACGTGAGCTAGGACCACCTGTAGATTATAGAGCTCCGGTAGAAATTCTGCCTGCTCCAGACACAACAGCTGTTAAGCGTACAGAACTCGAAAGAATGGGACTAACTGGTCTTGAGCCAGCTAAAGTTGTACCTGTGCATACTGCAATCCAGGCTTACAAAGACGCCTTGCGCACCAATGGCGATATCATCGGAGCTTACAAGGCTCTCAAAGGTCAGTTGTCCGATGCGCAAATTGCCGCTCTTGTACCGCACCTAAACAGAGACAGAGGCGATGGAGTAGTAAAACTCGCAACAGATGGAAAGTCGTTAGAAATTAAATTTGGCGATAAAACTTTATCATTACCAGATGGTATGACAGGTGCTCAGATAGCCGAACTGAGCACACTGGTCACAAGCATGCGTGCAGCTACAAAAGACAACGTAGGTCCATTGCCCGCACAAATAAAACAGTTCCTCGATAAATTCCCAGAAGCGATGGCTCGCACTCTGGTAGATAAGATCAATGCCACCACTATTGATGGCGGTGTGAAACTTGTCTTAAATGGCAAACAATTAGAAGTGAAACTTGGAACAGAGCGAGTCGGTCCGATATTAGAATTGGTTCAACCTGCCCCAACATCCGGTGATCTCATTCAGAAGATTGCGGATCTTGCAGCGCTTGGTATAAAAGATGTTCCTATAGCTAAAGTCGATCAAGTCTTACGCGCTGTTCTTAAACTCAAGCTCGACCTCGCCAATCCCCAAGCTGATATTGGTCAGTCGTTAAGAATTCTCAAATCGCTTGGTTTGAACGAACAGCAAATGAAAGACGCTGCAACCGCGGTGAATGCAGGTCTGGGCGACAATGCCATCAAAGTCTCTCCCGATGGAAAATTGATTCTAAAAGTCGGTGATAAGACCGTCACATTGCCAGATGCATTGTCACCAGCGCTTTTGCAACAGTTGCAAAAATTAGCGACTGAGCTTCCAACTGCGACCAAAGCTCAAGCTGAAAAAATGGCGCAGCGATTAAAACCGATCTTAGATACTTTGCCAGCCGAAGCTCGCACACAGCTTCTTACTCAACTAAATACTCTGGCACCAATTGATGAAAGAAGCTCTCCGCCCCAGAACAAAGGCGTCAAGTTCACTATCGATAATGGCAAGCTTAAAGTCGAATTCGAAAATGCAGCCATTGGTCAACCTACCGACCTGGCTCAGCCTCCGACAGATCAACCTGCATTGCCAGGCGATCAAAATCTTACTCCCAAAGAAGCGCAACTAGTAGAACAATACCGCAAACTAATTGACGGTCCTCCTCCACTATCTCCGCCACGCGGCGGCAGCTTCCACCATGCTTTGGTGGCACGCGCTAAACAAATGGGTCTTACCTTCCCACCGGGAATGCTCAGAGCACTTGCGGTTACACTGAGAGACAACGCTTTCGCCGCTTCAGGTCGCAAAGAATTGCACATGTCGGACAAAGCAACAATAACTGATGCTAAGCTTGTCGAACTGTTGAGAACATTTCCACCTCCAGGCGAAGTTAGGCCTGCTGCTGCCACTGACGCACCGCTTGGCACTATTCCGGAAACTATTAAAGATGAAGCTGGCTTCAAAGCATGGCTTGCAAGTGCCCCTGGTGCTATTAGCGTGCGTGATGCTCTGGCATCGAACAATCCTCAAGATCGGCTCAATCTTGCAAGGAACCTTGCTCGAATAGGTCTTAACGAATTCACTGTGGGCGATAAGAAATTTAAAATTGATGCTGCAGCCGATGGCAAAGTAACTCTCACCCTCGCTGGAACTCCTGACAAACCTGTTGCTCGAGGGACTTTTGCCGGCAATACATTCACCAATGACGCCACCATAACTCCCGGCGATAGTTTGAATGGAATCAATTTCAAAGACGTTAAAATTACAATAGCGGGAGCGGAAGTCGCCAAACGTCCTGATGCCACTGTTGCCGCAACATCAGCAGAGTCTACCGCTGCCATCAACGCTGGTGCGGACTTGTTTATTAATCCAAAGTTTGATCCAGCCAATCCTGGTGAGATTCCTACAAAATTGGGTGCGATTTTGAGCACATTGCCTGTCGGTGAACGTGCAAATGCAGCCGCACAAATTAGAGAAAAGCTTAAAGCATTAGCCACTTCTACCAATAATCCTGAACTAGGCAAAATCATAATCAGCATTGATCCAAAGACCAACATGCTTTCTTTAACCAGAGCTGTTGAAAGAATCGCCCCCCACGGGGGAGGCAGAACAACAGAATTTAAGCTCATCGGTCAACCAGTTCAGTTAACCGACAAAGCAGCAACTGTCGCTGCTGCCGCAACTCCAATCGACCGAGCTGCGATGGAACGAGATCTAACCAAGTATGGCATTCCTATAGATGCCAATTCCGAAAAAGCGTACCGCGCCATTCTTGCTCTCAAATCTTCGCTAACACCAACTGGTACTGACGTTTCAACAGCTCTCAAGGGGCTTAAGGCTCTCAATCTCAGCGCTGAGCAAATGACAAAGATTGCAACTGACATAAATGCTGGAAGAGATGGAAAACCACTTAGACTTTCTCCAGACGGGTCAGCTCTGGTTATTCGATTGGCGGCAGGAAAGGAAATTACTTTACCTCCAGCTTTCAACGATGTTCAATTGGCTAATCTGACCAAATTAGCTGGCGATATACAAACCGCTAAGACTGACAATGTGCAACCACTGAGGGATCAATTCAAGGCACTAATTGAGCAAGTTCCATTGCAAGCAAGAAAAGCATTGGCAGACCAACTCAATGCCTTAACTGCAGCAGAAGGTATAAAGTTTGTAGTGAACCCAGAAGGTACAAAACTGCAAGCTATGTTTAACCAAGCAGCAGTTGGTGACGCCATCACCCTTGGTGCACCACCAGTTGAACAACCAACAGCAGCAACAGTGACAATGCCAGAAATGAATGAAGCACAAAGAGCTCAGCTTGAGTTGCTCAGAAAACTCACTGCAAGCGGTCCTTTAAGTCCACCGCGTGGAGGAAGCTTTTATCAGGCTATACAACAAAGAGCGAAAGCAATGGGCTTGAATCTATCTCACGAGCAGATTCTTCCACTTGCACGAATGCTCAATAAACAGTTCATGGTCAATGGTTCGGTTAAATCGAAAGATAGTACCGTAGCGCTCACAGGCGATGCAAACGGAGATGCAAGATTAGCCCGAGTAGTGCTTGGAGAAAAAGTTCCGCTTATTGGTGCTCCTACTGACGTTCCTGGAAGCAGAACAGAGTTGCCCGCCAACGCTTCGCCTGAGCAGGTTAAGGCATGGCTCAGAACCGATGCAGGCGCTACCACCATTCGAAAAGCTTTTGCTTCAGCCAATCCTCAAGAAAGTCTCAAAATGGCAAGGATACTTTCCCAGGCTGGCATTGATAAATTTACAGCTAAAAGCCCGACTGGTCAGGAAGTAACGTTTACAATAAAGCAAGAAAAAGCTGGTAATCGAACTACAGTTACAATAGGTACTATGGATGGTACCACCGATAAACCTATCCTTCGCGGTACTTTTGCACCAAAAGGAGCATTCACTCTAGATCAAATGGTTTTAGCTCAAACATTTCGAGCTTGGAATGCATATGACTGGAATAAAACTCCTATCAAAATGGACGGCGTTGACATAAAACAAGCGCCAGAATCTACAACTGTGGCTCCGGCACGGGAAGTGACGCCAGTAGAAGCAAAAGCTTATCTAACTCAGCTTGGAATTACCGAAGCGGATGACGCTAAAGCAGTTGCTTTACGCAACCAAATTGAAACTGCAAAACAAGATATTAAAACGGGCAAAGTAGATTCTGTTCGAGATTTGTTGAAAGAATTGCAACGCAACCCGCAACCTCCAGGTAGAACAGTTACGGCCGAAGGGTTGACTGAAATAGTTAAACAAATGAATACACTTGCAGGCACTACAGTTGGTGCTCTGCGCATAAACCCAGCCGACCGCAGTTTACAGCTCAGAGTGGGGACTGGTAACACGGAAGCAGATTTCAAAAGCTTCGGCAACAACTTAAGTAATGAAGTCGTTCAAAATATCGCCACCTTGGCAAAGACAAATCCAGAGCTTGCTAAATTCAAGTTAGATCTGGTAAATCTACCTGAAAATGCGGAACGCACTGCCAAGGTGAAAGCACTTCTGGATCAGTTCAATATGGATCCTGTCAAAATGAATTTGGCACTGATCGAAACTATGAAGGCTCTCAGACCAGCCAACATGAGCATGTCCGACTTTGCCAAACAGTAC
Source organism: Candidatus Melainabacteria bacterium (assembly GCA_016699165.1). GTDB lineage: Bacteria > Cyanobacteriota > Vampirovibrionia > Obscuribacterales > Obscuribacteraceae > Aved-18. Next base: position 1,311,058 of record CP064963.1, read on the forward strand.
GGCGACAAGCTTCTTTCCGGCAAGGGCAGTAAGTTTTATTACCATGAGTCAACCAACGATTTTAGAGTAGTAATGCGAAATGATTCTGGTGGCAAAGTGGGCGATTTTGATATTGGCGCAAGCAATTTAACGACCACCGATAACACTGCACCTTTAATCAATCGAGAAGTTCTAGCACGTACACTTGATTCTCTTAATATTCCAAAAGATGTACAAGCAAATATTTATAACAAAATGGATGCCTTAAGAAACGCTACGGACGAGGCTTCAAGGTTGGCGGCTTACAAGGCTTTATTGACTAACCTTAAATATGCCGGAGTGAATCCTGATAAATTCACGGACATTGCAGGTGCATTCAACAATCAAAATGTGCTCAGATTTAATGACGCGACTAAAACTCTGATGATGCCAGGAAATCCCGATATCAATCTGAGACATGTCAAAGCAGGTAATGGCTATACAGTCGACTTCTTTGCTCCCGGCAAATTGACAGAAGCTCAGTCTGAAGATTTTGCCAAATACATGAGGGCCGTTAGAAACGGAGATATCAAAACTACATTGCCCCAAATGGTTGAACAGCTTAAATTATTGTCTGAATCCGATAGAAAAATGTACGTAGGGGAAATAAATAGAGCTCTTGTCGCAAATTCTGGAAACAGAGCTTTTCTCATGGGACTAGATGGCACAAAACTGAAAGTCACCAATCCCGGTACGTTCTGGGGCTCCAGCCCAATTGAATATGCACTTGGTGATGCTGTCGCAGCGACCTCAACTGCTCCAGACGTTCCTCTAGATACAGTGGAAAGACGAAATACTGCGTTAACCGGAATGTCTGAAATTGAGCAAAAAGCTGTTACTGATGGTGTCGCACTCTTCAAACTGTTCAATCCAGCAAATGCTGAAGCTACAGTTACACAGATGAGAGCACTACTTGATGCTGTTCCAGCAAATCGAAGAAAAGATGTACTTGCAGAAATCAGAAGACTTTCTGCAGCTAATAGTGCTTTGAACAATGTGACTTTCATGATTGCTCGTGATGGAACTCGTTTCTCCCTTGGAAGGGCTGCATGAGCGATCGCAAAGATACTTCCAGATCTTTCAAAACTTCCAAGTCATTCGAACCATTCTCTGAGATTCCCGTCACTTTTGTCGATGAAGCAAAACTAAGTGAGTATCAGCTCAATCTATTAAAGCAACTTACAATAGTTGGTCCCCTAAAAGTTCCTAGACGATGCAATTTCTATCAAGCCATAGAAGAGAGAGCAGTTATCCTGGGTCTTTCGCTCACACATGAAGAAATTTATTCATTAGCGAAAATTTTAAATAGAAATCCTATTTTGGCTTCAGGAAAAACGACCTCTGCCAGTTCAAATAACGATGAAAATGATCCAAGTACTTGGACCGGTCCAAGGGAAGATTTTTTCAATCAGATCAAAACTATGTTTCCTGACAGTGCATTTGCAAATCCAGAGATTTTAAAATCCAATGTTGACTTTATAACAGAACTTAATAGCAAACTTCTCCGAGTGAGTTCTCAAGATCGACGAAGAATACTCGAATGGCTTAGGAACAACTCAACGCGACCTGGTATTCAATCAAAACTCAGAATCGAAGTGAGCGATCAACACTATTCGTTGAGTTATTACAACAAAGCTGGACAACAAGAATTTATCGGAAATAGACGTCAACAATATAGCGATGTAGCAGTACTCAATGCAGCGCCTAGATCAGCTCAAAAAAATCTCGAGCGGGTAAGGCAAGATCTACAGGACATGCCTGTTACAGCAAATGATTTTACCCGAGCAAGTTTATTCAGAAATTTAATTCGAGCAATAGCTTCCGCTCAAAGTGGAATTAGTATCAATTGGCGAGAAGCTAAAATTGGTGACGAGTCCTTGCAAGAAATCCTAGACTCTAAAAGTATGGACTTAACAATCGAAGGCATAGAAGGTGATGAAAAGCTTGCCTTGACAACAAGAGATTCTCCGGCTAGAGCACTTTTTGTCATGTATGCAAAAGAAATAGGAAGCGGTCAAGTTTTAAATCAAACAAAATTCAGAGGAGCACATCTGGCGGAAGGATTGAGAATGGCTATGCTTGATATTAAAGCTCAAACGACCTTAATCCATTTAAAACATATCGCCACTTCTTTAAAAACGACAGCTAATGTCGAAACTTTTAATGAACTTTTAAGTGGTATCAATCAGAGTTTGGCACAAATGACTACTCCCCTTGGCATAGTCGTTTCAGACGGTCAAGTACGACTTTTGCGAAATGGGCTCGAAATTCAAAACATGAATGTACAGTTGGACATCAGCAGCACAACCCAGAATAAATCTCTTGAAGCAAACCGACTACAAAATATTCTTTCTAATCCAGAAAAAATTAGAATGCTGAGAAAAGCGACAGAGACACTGGCAACTGCTAAAACACCGCTTGAAAAGCTACATGCAGCCGCTATCTATTTGCAGGAAGGAATGGAAAAGACCTCATTTTCTAAGGACGGCAAAAACTATACTTTCAATTTTCAAACCACTAAAGTGGATGGAGATCTGAAAAATGTGGAAATAAGCATAATAGAAGCTGAAAGTCTTACATCTGCAGTATTGGCGAAAGGCCTAATATCAATTAGGGGAAAGAATGTCAGAGTCATTGAATCCGCAACAGCCCCCTGAAGACGATTGGACGCAAATTTTATATAAAATCGACTGGAAAATTGTCGACCTCACCCTGCATGCAAAGAGTGAAGCAGGAGAAGAAATTTCGGTCAGTTTGCCTACAATGGCGGACGTTGTAGAAAAACCAATTCGGTTACCTGACAACACTTCTATTTATAAAGACTTGGAAGATCGTCTAGTTAAGCGCGTTTTACTGGATGGAAGTACCGTTAATTACATCTATGAAGGAATTGCCAAATTACCTAGCAAAATCACCCTTCAACATTTTAGTGGCTCTGATGAAGTTGAACATTCTGCTTATTCACTAAAAGATGGGGAACTAAATTACAGTTTTGTTGGAAGCATTTATGAAGCAAACATTTTTCACCATAAAGCAATAAAAGGTCTGCTTGCAGCAGATTTAGAGGTTTACACAACTAGCGGTCGTCCTTCAGGCGTAATCTGTAGGGATGGAGCAGAATTTGAATTTGGATACATTTCCTCGGCTCGAAAAGACCATCTGCGTGATCTGGTAAGAGTCGAAACCGAAGTAATTGATGACGTCGCCTTTTTTGGAAAATTGAATCATCCCAATAATACATTTGCTATTTTACCCAATACTGATGTCGTTAGAATAGGAACAAATGGCGATGAGAATATTCATCTGTCTGTACCCACTGTAGGTGTCAAAGCCAATTTAAATTTACAGGGACAATATCTTAACTTAACCAACTCTTGCCACTTGCCTATCAATGTTTATAGAAAAGGTAGTAAAAAAATCACCATTAACGAAGGAATAGTATTTCCTTTAGAAAGCGGAGATAGGCTTCAATTCTCAGATAAGAAGACGCTCGTCGATGTGCAAAAGAGCGGTGAGAGTTATCTCTTATCAGGTGGAAAAAAGCCGACGGTGCTCAAAAAAGAAACACCATATGTGGTGACGGAAATGCAGTTCTCGTTAGGCAATCATGGTACCGACTATGAAGTGACAAATATAGTCGGCGCCAAAGTAGACATTTCACCTGTGATCAATAGTATTTCCGGAGCCACCGGAACGATTTACAATTCTGGCAGCAAGCCGATTCGGATAGTTAGAGGAAGCGAAACGATTTTGCTTTCCCCAGGAGAGCGAGCAGGAATTGAAAACGACGATCTACTTTCTTACGATATCGAGACTAAATTGAAGTTCAACCACACTTTCGAAGGTCTAGTATTAGAATTGGTGGCATTCAGAGACAAGACAGCTGGCGTGAAAGTCGAGATTGATGACGTGGAAGCTTACATTCTTCAAAATTTGATTGGAGACGGTTTTGCAGATAGTAATCTCATCAAGCGTCATGTGAGTAACAACACACTAGAAGCTCTCGGTTTCTTGAGGCTATATGAAGTGGGAGCCGCGGAAAGCGAAGATTTTGGTTTCTTTGTTCATGAGACAACCAATTTGCAGGTGCAAAAAATTCAGGACAAAATCGTTGAAATCAGATTGCCCTCACGCGAGCGAACGAGTGGGCCAAACTTTTCAGAATTAGTTATTTCGATTGATTGGTATGAAAGTTACGTTCACCAGATTTCTATCGCTGGAAAGAAGGGTTATAGAGATGTTTTAAAACACCTTATAGCGGGGCGTCGACAAGCTAAAATCAAACGATGGGACGAGATTGAAATTGCGTCAGATCACACTTTGCCATATGTTCCAGAAGATTATATTTTGCTTGCAAAATGTATTAAGCATCCGTCTCAATTTAAAAATTTAGACATTCCAGTTGCCTGGTCAGACAATCCAGATGAAGTAGCATTAGAAGCATTGCCTGACGGCAAAGTTATTTATGCTTTGATGCATGCAGATAAAGCTGAATATTTTAAGTGTATTTTTGGTGACGCAACCAAATACATTTTTTCACTCACAGATTTGGGCGATAAAAAAATCAGAGAGCACATTTTCTCACCCGACAACCCCAATAACACAGGCGATTTATGGATCCACCTCAAGGAAAGAACATCTTTCAGTGATACTAAATCTAGTATTGCAGTGGATGATCCAGTGCTATTGAAAAGCATTAATATCGATATTTCTAGATTCGGTTTGATTATAAGAAAGCAGGAAGACGGCAGCCTCGCTCGTGCTTTAATTATCCATCCTCCTTTTACTACCAGTCAACCAAGAGCGAGACACTCTATCAGTTTTGGTCAACGCTCAAGTGCCGGCTCCGACAAGAATTCTGAGATACTGATTGGAAATGCTTGCCCGATGCTTTTTCAAATTATTTACGACAAAGACGGACCGAGTCTCATTGCTGAATCAAATCTATTGTTGAGCTCCATAGGAATTCTAAGGTCCGGAGTGAATCTCAATTTCAACAATTCTCTCGAATTACAAAACGATGACAAAATAGTAGTTTCTAGTAAAACCGCTTCAGAAAGATGTATTTATAAACAATTGTTCCAGGTGGAAATCAAGCCTGAAGCAGTGTATCTTTTGCATTTATCTAGCTCGATCAAACTGCACTCGATGACGAAGTACGCTAGTTCATTCAATTATCAATTAACTGAATTTAGAACTTCAGCCATCAAAAAAGAGAAAGTGCAAGGTCAGCTGAGCGTTGAATCTTTAATATTTGGTAGATGGGCAAATACAAATAACAAAAGCAGCTCAACGAATAATTTAAATTTCAGCCCATTTCCTAAAGACAACCCCGCCCTGAGTCAAGCAGAGTTCATCTGGGTTGAAGATCCTGAACCCTTTCGAATTGATTATTACAGCTTGATTCATCACACAATTGTCAACGATGAGCGCGAAGTGAGGGTATTGCCTCCAAAAGAAGGCATGGTTGATATCAGTATTATTGCCGGTACAGAAAAGATCGCGTTTTTGAGAACGACAGAAACAGAATCTGGCTATATGGAATACTGGCTCACAAATCCATATGGCAGCAATGATTTACTGTTTCTACCCAACGGCGCAAGCAGAGCAACTATTGTGGAAGGAGGACCCGAAATCGAATTAAAACGCGGCGACACTTTCTTTATAAACAATCATGCTTTCACACTTGCAAGCGTAGATGAGTTTGAAAATTTTGAATTCTTTGGTGCACGACTTGATTCACCAAATAACTCAAACGAATCTGCATCCGACTCACACGACTCGAGCAACAAATTCAATCTTAGTATCACCGATTTGCCGCTGACATCAATTGAAGCTGATGGATATGTCTTGCCACTAAATGAGTTGAATGAATTATTGAATGAGGTGCCGGAGGAAATTTTTTCCAATGTAGAACTTCGAATGCATGCCGGTGAGGTAGTGGTTTTCAGCCGAATACCGCTTGCAAATGGCGAGAAACGAAATATTTTCTTTGTTGCCGATACCGACACGATTCCTATTGATCTGCTTGTGATGACCATCATAAGGCATGCACAAGAAGAAAATTTAACCGACATTGTAATGCCGATTTTAGCTTCAGATCATTCAGTCACAAGGTTGTACGACACTGTGGTAAGCCATATTGAAGGGGTGAAATTAGCAAATTGCAATATCGAAGTAAGATACTCAATTGCAAACAAAAACACAACCAAAAAGCTTGCTGATTTGATAATTAGCCAGGTGAATCTGCAACAACAAGATCTGCTTTATTCAAGAATTAGAGCTACTTTCATCAAACTTATTGAACAATTGAATTTTGAAATATCCAATGTTTCGAGAGATATTTTCATTTCTCTTGATACCACAAATTCAATTGCAAATACGATCAAGAGCTTGAGACATAATTGCAATGAAATAGATTTTTCAATAATTGATCCTTCAAGGCTAGTTGAAGATCTGAATAATATAATGGATATCCTCCGCTTATCCGGTCGCTTCGTGTTTTTGCAAAAAGCTAACAACAAAGGTAAATTGCAATTATTGTTGAAAGATAGAATTTCCGAAGGTTACTGGAAAGACGCAACAGTCATCAAAATTTCAGAAAATCCCAATTCTGAATTTATCATGGAAGAAGAAAAACATTTTGCGATAAAAGAATTTGCGGCAAAATTAAGTGCGAAAAATATTTACGTTCCAGAAGCGTATCTTCATTCCATCAAAACCTCAATCAAAAATTTGGAAAAGTCAGGTATGCCTGCTTACGTTATAGAAGAACTTCTCAGTGAAGCGATTGAAAAAGAAAATGTACGCCATTTGTTGAATATCAATTTCAAAAATAACTTAATAAGTATCAAAAATAGAATTCCGACTTCCAAACCAGCACTAACTGTTTTCACTGTCGATACAGGACTTACGGGCATCGCAGATGTCGAAGAAATTCGCAAGTCAGATGTATTACCCAAGAAATCTGAAACCTCAACAGGTGCAGGTAGCGACGTAGCCAAACGGATGAAAGATTTCTTGGCTGCGGAAAATGCAAAGCGAATTGAAGAGCGTATCAAAATCGAAACTGAGAACGGCACCAAAGAGGGAACGATTCTTTTGCGACAATCCAATTTCAATGTTGCGATAGTTAAGTTAGATCAACCATGGCAAAGAGAACCAGCCGATTTTCAATTGCCTAGTTGGAAACAGTATAGTGAGCTGCCAACATTTCATTACGCTGGCAGGTCGTATCGATATGCTGCAAATGGAACAGTTTTCACAGCTATAAAAGGAAAAATTGAAATTGCAAATGACTTACACGCGCACAAAGAAGATTCAGTGAAAGAATAGGCAGGAACAGCTAAAATCTATTGAGAATCAATCTAAAATACATATCGATGTCTAAGCGAGAAATGCCGTTTACCATCTCAGCCACACCCTCGTCTTCGCAATCAGATATTTCTTCCTGGTGGGTCAGTAAAAACATTATGTAGGATTTTTCTTTCATCGAAGTGCCTGAATCATCCAATGCAGCGTAAAGCTCCGAAGTTTCTATAAAGCCATTACCATTGGTGTCAAGTTTGTCAAAAGCTTCATATGCGTATGCTCTAATTGCTTCTATATTTTGCTGGACTATATTTGGTTTCTTTTCAACAGACTGAATAGAATCTGATTGAGAAAACAACCATGCATTAGCAAAATCATCGTCGTCCAAATTTTGAGAATGGCTCACGTTAAATCTCCGCACGGGCGATATACTGCTTGCATAAGATTATCCCATATTTCAATGCCAGATCATTCCAGACTCTGTAAATACCTGTCGATTACAGAGCGCGAGTTGGGAAAAATCTCCAAAAGAATATCTGGGCCATGAGCAAAATTTGTGTCGTCAGTCAACAATATCGATACGATTTCGCTAAATACTGCAGCTCGGGCAACTTCGCCATTTTCTTGCTTGGCGATTCGTTTCAAAATGGAAGGAATTTTTTCGACGTCTCGACTAATGAGATTCCCAAGGGACTCAGGCTTGACATCGTCCCCGTATTTTCGAAGAACTTTAGGTATTTCGACTAAATCATGTTCGTAAACTCTTTTCAAGCGTTCTTGCATTTCATATGACAAATCCAGGAGTTGAATAGCTTCGTGAACAAACCTAGTCAATATCTCATTGGGGTTACCTAAATGAACCATTTCTCCTTGGGGATTCAAACAGAATTCGTTTAGTGTAAATTGTCGAGATTTGGTATCCACCCATGAAGGTCCATCCATCATATCGGAATCGCGGTCGTATCCTTGTGGTCGTTTATGTAGATCTTTGGGCTTGACACCATCTCGCGGAGAACCGTTTAGTTTGACCGTTCTGATTTCTTTGAATAACTTGGCTCTCAATCCTTTTGGAATTTCTTCAAGAGCTCTGTTTACGCTACTTTCGAAATAATCAGAAGCACCTTGCACCACTAAAGTAAAACCATCTTTGTTATCCTTGATCTTTGGAAAATATCTCGTCACTTGCGAAAAGCCATTGCCGTATCGCGGAATCACAGGACGCAGATCTTCATCGATTCCAAGACGTGCACCTTCGACAAACTCAATCATGCCATTGTTTAAATTAAGAAATCCAAGACCCTGACTGCGTCTTGAATTAACAGGCGACAATACATGTTCTCTCAATTCAAACTCGAAACCAACAGGCAAACGAAATGGATCCTCAACAGTCCCAAGAACTTTCCCGGCTGCATTTCTCCACAGTAGAAACTCTTTTCGATTAACATCGACATAAATCAACCTTTGAGTGGAATTACCGAGCAAAGCATCGGTTGGATCAATTAAGAAAGTCTGTTTTGCAGCATCTTCTGGAGAAAGAGTGGAATCGACACATCGATAAAATCGCACTTTCTCTTCTGGAAGGGCAGTTTCAATGTCATCAACTAATTCAGAGTTCCACGCGTATGAACTAGCAACCGGCATCATGCTTCGCACAGAACTATCACCCATTCTGTAATGGATAACTTCTTGGTTACGAACAATGACGGCAATTTCTTCTCGCGAAAATATTGTAGTGCCGTTAAATCCTTCAAACGCATTGAAATTTCGCTCTTCGAACCAATTCTCATCGCGCGGAATTATTTCACTCTCATCAAACAATTTAACGACCATCTCCTATTCGGGGAGCAACTCGAATATTGCTAGGAAGTACCGCAACGTCTTCTTTAGCATCTTGTGCCACCATTATAGGTTCACGCAATACTTCTTCGATGGCTCTATTAAGTCTTTCACCAAACTTGCGTTCCGCTTCAGTGACCATAACGTTGACTTGAGTCAAACGACCATTGGACCGCACTCTGAACTTTCGCAGCGCATCAACGTGTTCTTTAATCAAATCTTCTTCAGTGAATCTGGTCGAATTATCTACAGGAGAACCACTTGCAATATCCGCTTCAAATTGTCGTAATTTATCAAGACGAAAAACAGGCATGGATACTGACGATATACCATCTGATTCAAGTTTCAATAAAGCATTCGACAAAGTATCAGCGAGTCTTACTTGTGCATCAGAACTGTCGCCAATTACCATCACAGACTTATATGGGATTGTGTTATCTGAATTTCGTAGTAAACACATTTCTCCAGGACTAAGAGAAGCGGTATTCTGAATACCAGCAACCTGCTTTAAATCATCGTACAGTTTCTGGCTCATACAGTCTACTTAGGTGGTCCCAAAATAATAACAGCATCAGCAGGCGGAATTGCTCCACCTATTGAAACCACTGAGGTAAAGGGCGCACGTGGGGTTCGATGCTCTACAACACGTCTATTTAAAGCATCAATCGAACCAAGTAAAGCTTCCAAACCGGACTGCGGTGGCACGTTAAAGCTATCATTTTTACGTATAATCTCAACCAGATTTAAAATTGCGTCCACTTCCTCAGAAGCAATATTAACAGTGCGCGTCATAGTAGTTAATGCTTCAACCATTTGCGGACTAAACTGAGTTTGAACTGCGGCAATTTCAGATAGCTCTGCGATAATATCTTTCCCTTTAGATTTCATCCCAAGTCCATTAGCGAGCCTTTCAAAATTTGCGAATGCAAACGCATACTCAGCCGCATCACTGAATTGATAACTCTCTCTGCGAGCTGCTATAGCTCGAAGAATAGCCTCAGAGTTAAAATCATCCATATGACCATTTCTAACTGCCTTAGCGAGTTCTTCTAAACTGGCGTTATCTAGATTATTACCGGATACTGCCGTTACCAAGTCTTTTTTGGTTTTATCACTAGGTACAATCTTTCCTAACCGATTCAATTGAGAATAAGTGGCCTCTTTAGCATCGAATGCTTTCGATAGGGTTTCTACATCTACTCCAAGAGTCATATTTTTAACGGCTCTTAAAAAACTTGCAATTTCAGAAATGTTCGCAGAAGAAATATTGTCACCATTATTCTGAATCAATCTAACAAGGTTAGTAGCCATTTCTGGAAGCAAGTAATTTGGATCAGAATTTGCCCTGACCATTTCTAAAACCAGCTTCGGTTGCACTGATTTTTTTGATGCTAAATCTGCGATTTGCTGAGTCCTAATTTCCATCAGATCACTTAACTCTTTTTGAGCATTCTCAATAAGAGGTTTTATGTTTGCCGGTAACCCCTCGGCATTTAGCATTTTTACATAAAAATTGTTCAACTCGAATAGCTGGGCATCAGGGCGTCTGGCATAGACACTCAAGGTTGTTATATCAACTGGCCGGATATGCTCTGGTTTAATATGAACCAAATAGGACTTCAACCTCTGTGTGATTTCAATTGCTGAGATTCTCTCTGCTATGCTTGTACTTTGTGCGACAGGAACATCCACTGTAAGCACTGGCGAATCAGAAGTATCTCGCAATTGGACAGGTGTTGCGTCAGATGCACCGTTTTCGATTGCTCTTGGTTTTTGAACAACGAGGAATTGTTCACCACTATTTTCATCTGGCACTAAAGCACGTGTAATCCTAAACTGACCGTTTTCGACAGATACGCTTAATCTGTCAGAGAACTCAACCTTTTTCAATTCTCTGTTCAAAATTCTGGCAATGAGCTCGGGATTTCCATGCTCTGACATTCTATCTATGACGGCTTGAATGCTCTCCACCGCATTATAATCATGAGATTGAAAATGATTTGTTCGATATTCGTCTACAAAGTTTTCTGCTTCCTTAAACAGTAATCTAGGTTGAGACCTTGTCGGCTGCATCTTCGGAGCGAATGGAGGGCCGGTTTCAAAACTTTGCGAAAAAGTTTTGATAATTACATTGCCATCTCCATCAAAGCTTGCCCGATATCGAAGGTCTATAGATAGACTTCTGAAGGCAGAGTTCAAGTCGTTTCTAATCTGCTGAGCGGATAGTGCGGGATCTACTCTAGAAATAGCGGCAGCTATTGCAGTTTTCAATGCTTCGGGATTCGCAACGAGCTCTGGATCTTTAAATGCGGCACCTATTTCTTTCTTTAGTCCCAAGCGTGTGTCTGGAGTCTTAACAACTGATACAGGCGGAGAAGCGACATCTGGCACCACTGGTGCTGCGGTGTACTCTCCTTCAGGAAGAGCAGTGCGAGTAGGTGCAACTGGGGTGGGAACTTCAACTTCAGGCGTTAAAGCTTCAGGTGTGACTTTAGGTGATTCATTTGCCTTCAGACGAAATACAGAGCGTCCATCATTATCTTTATGGCCCAAACGCACTGCCATAGTTTCAGGATCGAATTTAACCCGCTCGCCCTGTTTCAATGGCTCAGCGACTTCTTTACCACTTGCTGTTTTTCTTATGATAAAAACAGGCTTATCAGAAAGCGCTTCAACAAATATACCTTCTGGCTCGAAGCTCAATCTGGCTTGTTTTGCTGCATACTCTGATAGTTCTGACTTTTCAAGAACAGCTACGTGCTTAGCACCAAGTGTGATACTACCACCCTTTATCTTATAAGTAATTGCAGAACCAGCCACTTCATAATTGGATGCAATTGCAGCCGCTTTAGCGCGATTAGCTTGAACAAAAGACTTTTCGACAACTTCAATCGCGCCGTTAGTCGATGGGCTCATCCGTCCTTGAGTAAGCTTAGTTGCCTGCACTTGCTCTAAAAGTAAATTATCACCATCTCTTACAACTTCAAAGACTTCATCACCGACTTTTAAGTAAGAACCTTCCGGCAAGTCTACCTGCGCTTTGATGCGAGTAAGGACATTGCCTTCTGCATTTGTCACATACATCGGAACATTGCCTTTAGCCTCAACATGTAGATCTGTAACTCTAGCTCCATCAACTTTTGGACTAATCAAAGCATGAGGTTCACGGCTAAAGGGAATGGAAGCCAGATTTATCGCATCTTTAGACCCATCACTTACAATTGCAATGGGCTTTGTTTCTGCAGTAAATTTAGCACTGTAAAAATTGCCTTTGCCTTCAGCTGCATCACCGGCGGTGTCAGACGCTCTGCGAAGTATGTTTATATTTGCATCTTCGGGACGATATCGGCGGTTATATGCTTCGGCTAAAGTTCCGCGGCGGAATATCCTTTCCCTGAGAGTGACTCTTTGGACCCCTTTGTCAGTAAAGACATGTTCTTTGCCGGCAGTGCCGATTTTGAATTTATCTCCAGGCTGTAATGTAGTTTTTCCAGATTTTTCAGGAACCCATCTTCCAGGACCACGTTTTATAAACAACTCACCAGTGGTACTGATTTCTCCTGTGGCAGTGCCACCTTCTGGTGCTTTGACAAATTTGACATTAGTAGAGGAATCGATTTTTATATTGTCTTTGCGATTAGGCTTCAATAGCTTTATTCTGGCTACCGCAGTATCGGTTTCGTTTGAACCTTTACCGCGCAACGAAGGGGCATAGGTTCTGGTTCTGCCTCTACTCCACCAATTGTTTGAGCTCCAGACACTCTTAAGAAGTCCCTCGCGACCGACTTCGGCTCTGAGCTCTCCCATCGACTCTACTGTGCGCTTATACAAGGAGGAGCGTTCAAACTCCATAGAAGTTTGCTTGTCTCCCCGCGCTACAACAAGGGTGTCACCTTCCTGCCATGGAGCTGATTTTCCAGGTTGGACTATTATTGGATCACGTCCAGGTCTGGTTATTGATACTTCGTATTCTGAACTCTTTGGCGCAACAACCGTGCGTCTGCCACCATCGTTCTTAATAACGACTTCAGATTCACTAACTTCCGATTCTTTGAGGCGCTTAAAGCTAGGCACCAAATCTGATGCCTCATCTGTTTTAGATGCAAATGAGATTGCAGTACCATCTTTGTAAAGAGCTGCTGGTCTGGTCTTTGCTCCAGCAGTTCTGAGCCTAAAAGCTTCGACCGGTTCACCTAAACCGTTTGCTTTTATGGCAGAGGTTAACTCTTGCATCAATCTTTCGGTTTCGGTCAACGGAGGTAAAGGTGCTTCCGTTTTTGCTTCAAACGTGCGCCTAAAGAAAGCTTTCACTTGCTCTGCTCTCGTCATGCCACCTTCAACCGGAGCCTTAGGTGTTCTGCGGAACAAAAATCCCATTTTTTTAATTTGATCGACTACTGCTCTTCCAATATGAAGGTCTCTAGCCGCTCTTACTGCACTTCCAATTTTCTTACCTGCAGCGGTGAATCCATCTCTGGGTGAGATATTCCTAGCAAAAGCAACTGCGTCGCTTACCCTATCTCCGATAGGAACGCGTTTTCCTTTAACAGGCAAACCACGGAATTCAAAAGATTGTCCAACAAACTTATTGTCAGGAGTACCGCCCCTGAAAACAAAATCACCTGGTTCTAAATCAATTGGCTTATTGTGGAGAGTTCCCAAAACCCGATTTTGTCCATCACGATTTCGAACAACATAAAGTGGTTCGTTCTCTCTCACCTGCTTCAGCTTAACTTGATTGCCCTCGCGATAAAGCCTACCGCTTCCAAAGATGGTGTATTCTTTTCCTTTGTCTAAACCGCGATTGATTCTGCCCTCACGCAAGGCTTCTTGGATATGCTTGCGCAGCAGATTTGCATTTTTACCAAAATCATAAACGGTGCTCCTTACTCGTCCAAGAGTAGCGGCTAAATTAGTAGCGGCGGTCGCGAGATTCCTTTGAGTTAGTTTTGCCACCGCACCAACCGGCACCCTGCCACCAGGTCCAGCATATAGATAACCGAATCTATTAGCGCTGCGAGTATGTTGCAAAACAGCAGAATTAGCACCATCCAGTCCAACAACAAATTCATCACCTTTATAGAGACCATTGCCAACGAATTTACCTACGATAACTCTGTCACCCGTTTGCAAAATCGCCTGGCCCTCTTTTAAAACAACGGGCACACCATTGCGAAGAACTACAATATCGCCCTCACCAGCATGTATTCTCAGTCCGCTTGCAGTCTTGGATAACGATGCAGCTCTTCCCTTTACATAAGGGTTTTTGCTCAAAAGCTCAGAACCAAATGCAGTACCAAGGTCAATTCTCTCGCCAAAATGTATCAAATGCGAAAATCCAACACGACTTGCGACACCACGAGTGATACGACTCGTAGCTTGATCGATTATTGCTCGTGCACGCGCAAGCATACCAGCATCGGAGAATCCTCTTAAGAAAGTGAATCCACTTGCATTGATGCGGAAGCCGACATCACGTGTAATCTGAGCACCGTAATGCGAAACAGCCGAAGCTTCAGCAAGACTTATCATCCAACTGCCATCATTCAGATTGTTTGTGAAAGATTGTGGATGTTGTACGGCCCTGGATGCGGCTAGAGTGCGCATCTCATAAGGACTGGAAAAAACTCTTTTATTATCTTTTCCGTTGGGCAAATCTTGAACAAAGATAGTAGGATGCTCATTTCCATCGGCTTTTCGAAGTAGATTTGCAGCAGCAACCGCTTCCTCGATACTTGTATAATACTCGCGCGTTCTTCCCGCCTTTTCTATTGCAAGCAATCTTTGATATTCGGTCGCTTGGCGTTTGGGCAAAGATTCCAACCCGCTTTCATTTACTTTGGCTGTCAATCGTTCTAATCGCCTCACCTCACGAGCGGTGAGACTACGCGCTAAATCCACATCTGAAGGTGAGAAGGTGGCTCTGTACAATCGTGTATAACCAGCTGCAAGTTCAGGGAGTTCTCTCAAAGATGGTGCTTTGTAATTGCCACCATGAGGAATTACAGTGCGAATTTCACCATCAGGCATCACAAATGATGCGACTTTATCACCACTCCAATTGATCTTAAGAGTTCTTCCGTTTGCGGTTACTTGAACTACTCGGTCACCCTCTCTAAGAATTTCGACACCGGTCTGGTAGTTTCTGTACAACGTACCTTTGAATCCAGCGGGAGGATCAATGCGTCCAAAACCAAGACTTGCAAGTTTAACATCAGTCATTGTTGCCGCTTTTTCGAAATCGTTATTTCTAAGCACACGCCCAAGAGTGTAACCATTTCTCAATCGATCGATTAACTCACCAGATCTGATTTGATCAGCAACCTTTGTATAAGCAGCTCGAACATACTCAGATGCATCAGAGCCTCGGTTACGCAACACATTCGCTGCACGCTCTACACGACCCAAGTCGTCTGCATTCGCACGCAAAACAGTAGCGACTCCATTTCGTATAACGGGAATCTCACTTCCCTCATTAGCAAGGCGTTCGAGCCTGATTGCACCATTTTGACTATAGGCTTTGAATTTTTCACCTGTAGCTGGAAATACTACTTCATCGCCAGGCCGAACTCTAAATTTAGGAACCTCAGTCGGTTTAGGGAGTCCTTTTAACGTTGCTTCGTCTTGCAAGGCTTTGAGTGTATGCAACGTTGTAGTTTCGATACCATCAGCAGTCTTACGAATTATCGATACTGGATGATCTCCAGTATTTCTGATATTAACTTCTCCCTTTCTGGCAAGGTCGTCAGCGTTGCGTTTAATCCAACGTTGGAACATACTTGTAGGCTCGGGCATGCTCGCCTCTACCATGAACTTACCATCAAGATGAGGCAGTCCAGCCGGTTTCAAAGATCCGACAATTACGTCTGCCCCTTCACCACCAATGGTGACAACATTACGACCAGGTGTAATTCTGAGCCGAGCTCCAGGTTGGAAGCCGGCTTCATTTACGACTTCTGGTACCATGCGCTTCAAAAGCTTCGGACTCAATTCTGGGACAGCTAATAGATATCCTGTCTCAGTTCCATTTTCGACAGCTCGCATGAAAACCATCGGTTTTCCTTCCGGTCCGAATTTGATCATCTGTCCATGTTGAAGTTCAAGAAGTTCATCAGGAGCCAATGTTTCCCATTTGTTATTTCTAAATACTTGAGGAGGAACTTCGCCTGTAGACTTCAAAAAGGTTTTGCCTTGATTCATGACCAAAGTAGAATCGACATTCTGAGCTGCAACAGAAAGAACTCCCTGGCTCTCAACACCGGCATTACTTGCAACTCGAACCGAACCACCTTCAGTCAACTTCACAGGTCGGCCATCTTCAAGCTTGCCCAAGATCTTTGGCTCGACATTCAGAGCGATTTCTCTTACATCGGCTCTGGCGACCCCAGTTCCATTGAATTTTCCTCTCCATGCCTTGAGTGCGGCAGTTGGGACAGTGAAAGTTCCAACCATCGCCATCGCAATGAAGGCTCCCATAGCAGCCTGAGAACCCATTCGGGCCATGTTTTGCTCGAAAGTCAAAGAAGGATCCCATTCATAGCGAGCGGCTCCAGACGTAAGTCCAGCAAAGCTTGCAGGAGCAGTATGAGCAAGAGAGCGCGCCAAATTTGGATAAGTTTTTATGAATGCGTCCATCACATTTTTAGACGTCATGGCAGCTGTATGAGGAATCTGGGCTTTTATTGCCTGGGCTAAAAGCGCTGCCTGAGCCGGATTATTTCCAGTGATTTTCATTGCAACAGCAAGAATATCTTTCTCTGGAATATCTTGTGCTCTGGCAAAACCTTGTCTCATCAGTTGAGTGATACCTTGCTGAGCAGCGGCATCAACTTCTGCCGAAGCAAGACCCCGGAGAATAGCCTCGGCAGAAAACGCCTCTGATTTCGACAATTGAGCAATAGCCCGCTCTAAACTTTCTTTCACTAGAGCTTGAACGCTAGCACCAGGCTGTTTTGCTAAACCTGCCACCACTTCTTTGAGTACTTGGTCTACGACTTCTTGAGAATATCTTTCAGAGGCCAGTTTAATAGAATCATTTGTGAAAGGCTTCAATCCAGCTGTTTTTAACTGATTTGAAATATTTGTCAAAACCTCAGAAACCGCTTTTGTTGCAGCTTGTTCGGTAGTTTCACCTATAGCTCTGGTTAAACCTTCAGCAGTAAGCCCTTTGAAATCAGTAGTCACTCTTGCAATAGCCCTGGAGGCAATATCATCGCCAGCAGTTCTCACCAAATCCGGTGCCATTTTAGCTACGCTGCCAAATCTATTAGCAGTTAGTTGAGCCAACTCGGGATTACCCGCCAATCGCATCGCTCGCACAGCTGCTAGACTTGGCTCGACAAACGCTTTTCCTGCTCTTAAAAGCAACCCAGGACCCAAAACATATGTAGGCATTTCGATTGCACCTACAGTTGCGTCTTTGAGTAAATTAGCGCGCCAATCATATTGACCACCCAATAAGGCAGCCTTAACTCCAGGTCTCATCACCGCACCAAGTGCGGCCATACCAGCGCCCCATGCGTATAAACTAACGCCACCAGTTTCAATTGCACCAGCCAAAGCGGGAACAAAAGTGACCACACCCACCACAGCAAAAGCAGCATCGGCTCCAGCATCAACTGCAGAATGCTCAGAAGCTTTATAATTCACATAAGTTTGAAGAGCTCTGTCGACTAGTTCTTGCCTTTGGTCAGGAGGCAAATCCATTTTGGTGACCGCCACCTCAGTAGAAGCGACTACAAGCTGGTCGACACGATCCTGCACCTGAGAAGCAGTGGCATCAAATAGGCTCGTCCACCATCGACCTCCCATGTTACCGTATACCAAATCTCGAGTAACATCAGTAGCTTGCTCAAGAGTAAGTGCTCCGGCAAAATTAACAGCCGCGGTTTGTCCTTCGGGAATCTTGCTTTTGATCAGATCATCAGTTAGAACCCTGCCAAATGTTTTATTGTATAAAGCAGTGACAGCACCTCTATTTTGCGGTGAAATTGCATCAGTTTCCTGCTTAATCTGATCGCCCTTGCCGTTCAAGATTGCAAGTCTGATCTTAAATTCAGGCGGAATCGTACCTTGCTGTTCTTTAGGCAGGCTAGCCTGATTCTCAGCTAGTTTTTGAATGAAGTCAGCTTGTTCAGTATTAAATTTATAAAGAGGATTCCAGGTGGCCAACATATCCGGCTTGCTCTTTATTTGATTCCACAGATCAGGGCCACCTAAGAGAATGGCTTTGGTAACACCTTCCATGTCGTTACCAAACATACCCATATACATTTCCATTCGACGCCCGGCTTCTATTGGCTTTCCACGCTCCAACATTGGCTCAAGATAGGTAAGGTAGTCAGCGAAACCCAAGTCTCTTTCGAGAGCTCTCAAATAATTTTGTTTCAGTGACTGTAAATCATTTCCTTCGACCGTACCGCTCAGAGCCTGGAATTTAGCGAATGCTTGTGGGTCTTCTCGGAACAACTTATCGAGTTCAACAACCATATCTTTGATTGAAGTTCCCGAAGCTTTGAACATAATGAGTTTGTCCAAAACATCAGGATTAGGCTTACCTTCAGTAAGCACACGCTCTAACATGCGTTTGGCTGCGACTAACTCTGCACCTTTAAGAGTACCGTCACTCAAACTCTTATCAGCGGCAAGTCTAAAAGCCTCATCACTTTTATAGCGTGTGATGAAATTTTGATCCATCTTTGCAATAGCTTCAAGCATTCCACCGCGATCGGCACCCCATCCCAGGAAGCCTCCCTTTTTAGCATCCATTCGCTCAGCCAATGTTCTGCCCAAAGCCTGCGCTGCCTGATAATCGCCTGCATCCATTTTTCTCTTGAATGCATCCATTACCCGATTCACTGCAGCGGTATCGGCACCACCAAATGTGCCTGTAAGGGTGCGCTCTAACATACTACGAAGATCAGCTTCTACAGCCGCTCTATTCGCCTTAGCATGTTCCCAACGTTCTTTAGTCATGGTATCTACTGCAGTGAGAATCTGGTCCTCACTTTTTGCAGCGTAACCGTCTTTGATTATTACATCGCTTACAAACGAACCAGTTTTTCCGAATTTGATTCTGTCTTCGTAGGCTTGCAACTCTCGACTGTTTTGAGTGAAATAGCCAATATTAAAATCGAAGACCCCGATATTTCGCCAGAAGGCGTTTTTGGTAGCAGTGTATAAAGCAGAGTTTAATTGCTTATAGTAGTCGTATTGAGCTTTTTCTTTGGCATCTGTGGGTTCTGGCTGACCAGAGCTGACTTTGGCAGCAAGCGCTTTTCCAGCAAAGTAGTCTGCGCGCTGTTGAGCTGTCATTTTGTCGATTCCCGCTTCAATAGCAGCTTCAGTATCACCAAAACCACCAGTATTACCGACCACTTCAGTTGTAACTGACGAAGTGCCATCCTTTACGTAATCCAGAGCTTCACGTTGTTGCTGAGTCGTACCGAAATAACTTCCCCATTTATCATAAATTTTCTTCTCGCCACCTTCAGCCATAAATCTTTGTCTGGCTTCTGACGAAGCACGTCTCCATACTTCTTTAAACATATCTAAATTGCCAGCATCAAGAGCAACTTGAGACATCAAAATGGTATCGCCAGCGGTTCGTTTATCTGAACCTTTTTCTTTGTCAGTCAAAATTTGCAACATAGAGCGAGTCGGATTGCTCATGCGCGTAGCTTCAGAAATTGCATGCGACAGCGACTTTTTATATTTTTCCAGAAAATCCGCGTGAAACTTGACAATTTGTTCATTAGTCATGGTGGCAAACGTGTCACGCAGATCTTTTTCTACTTCCCAGTTAGATTTAGATCCAGTGCCATTTGTTAACTGTTGCAAATCACCTGCGATCCTTGCAAGGCGTGCATTATCGCCTTCAGCCAACCTGCGAAGCTCTAGAGATTCACTTGTGTTATCGCCAAATCGCTTTACTAAAGCGGCTTCAAGCCTGACGCCCTTACTCTGTTTAAGAAATTCAGCTTGCAATTGAGTCAACTCATCTTGAGTTCTATTAAAGAATAATCCTTTAATTCGATCGTAATCATCCTTATTGCCAGCAGTAAAGAAACGACCATCAAGACCAGCATCAAGAAGACTTTTCGCGGTAAGGGCAGCATCGAATGGTGCACCAGTTACAGTGGCAGGACTCGGCACCACTTCTGATGGAATGATGGCTGGATTTGCAGGCTCTACTGGGGCGGTTGCATCCCACTTGATTTGGTCAGCCTTAAACAATGGCGACAATTGATTTACAGGTTTTGGAACTTCTTGCGGAGCGGCCGGACCAACTGGTGCCGTGCCTCCAGAAAGTATCGACTTATTGCCAATCTGCTTGGTCCAGATATCGCCATAATAATTAGCTCTACCTTGCTGCCGGATAACACCTTTATCATCCGAAATTCCACGAATCGCAATTCGACTTTTGCCTCTGTCATCCGTAGCATAAACATGCACGTAAGAATCTTTAGACCTCTTGCCAGCTTTTTCTAATTGAAATGAAAGTGTACGGCTCTTATCGCCATCCTGAATTTTGAGCGACTTGATATTAGCCAAAGCAAGTGCTCTTGCCGCAGCCAACTGCTCTTCTGGTTTTGCTCCAGGCTTGAAGAAAGCCTGCAATGCTGCCAACTGTTCTGGCGTCTTACCAGCCAATTGTTGATCACCAAGAATTTTCTTGAGATCGGCAGCACCGCTAGGTACTACCGGTTGTGCTGTAGTATCGGTTGCTACGACAGCATCAAATCTGGCTTGCGCAACTGCTTCAGTTTTACCTTCTCTGTTGGAATTCAAACTGAGACTATCTGCATTTGGAGTAATTGTAAGATGTTTGCTTTCTGGACGTTTTGCAAGCTCGGCTTGCAGTGACTTGATTAGCAACTCACGCTTTGCTGAATCCAGCTCCTTCATGGTGGATGTTACTTGCTGCCAGTAAGATTTGAGTTCTTCACCTTGAAGAGCGGCTAAAGGCTCAACCAAACGTCCGGCTAACTGCAAAACATTTTCCTGCTGACCAGGAATCTGAATGTGACGAGGATCGATTCGGCTGACAAGTTCTTGTGCACCGGCTTGATTTTTTCTGTACAAAAGCAGATTGTTATCTTCAGTTCCAAATTTATTCAGATCAACTGAATACCCGGTGCCACTAGTTGTAAGGGCATCGTTTAGACGCGTTTTCAACTCGTCTGCAGATGCTGCTGGGTTTCTAGCGTTTTCGATTCTGGTGAAATTAGTGAAAAGTCGCGCCACCTCTCCTGGTGTCTTGGCACCTTTCACAAGTTCGGCAAAATATTTGGCCGGTGAAAGAACATCTGCATTGAGTGCATCCAAATTGAATTTAGCAGCTTGGTCACCAAGCGCAGTTTTGAATTTTGTGGCGATTTCTTGAGGACTGGCTTTAGGATACAAAGCAGCTTCTGCTCTGACAGCGGCAAGAAGCGCTTCTTGCTGTGCCTTGGCTTTGACTTCTGGCGCATCTTGAGAAGTTTCACTTGCTTTGACAAAATTACTGAAATCGTTAACTACAGATCTATTAGCAAAATTGGTTGGATCAGACGTTGCAAAAATTCTGCTCATGCTTGCTTGGAAAGCGGCATAATCGTTGGGCTTTATCAAGTTAGTCGCAGCAACTGGTTTATCAGAAGGCTGAGTTGGAGCATCACTTGCTTTTCCATTAAGAACTGAATTTTCTCCACCATTCTTGAGGAAATGGCTGCCGACAAAACTTACTGGTCTGCCACGCTTATCAACTTGCTGTTGATAGGTATCTCCTCTTTTGACACCACGCAAAGCGATTGTAGTTCTGCCTCGATCATCTTGAGCAAAGACGTGCATCATGATGCCACTCTTTTGAAGAGTAATTGTTCTTTTTTTATCATTGTTATCGTTGATTTGGAAATTGCGCATACCCGAAGTCCACAAGGCTTCGGCAGCCTTCAATTTTGCATCGTGCGAGGCATTTCCATCGAATAAAACAGCAAGATTTTGCTTTTGAGGATCAGTCAAATTTGCAAATGCTTCAGGACCCATGATTTTAGCCAGATCAACTGGAGCTGCAGGAACTGGAACATCAGTAGTTCCTGGAGCATCAGCCGCTTTGGGTCTATAACCAACAAAAGCAGACTTATCGCCCAACCCATTTGTTTGAGCTACAAATTGCTCAAAAGGAACTTTGATAATTTGCGGTGGACCTTGTTGTCCTGCCGGCGCAGGAATTTGAACGGAAAGTTCAGTTGGTTTACCATTAGTGTCAACGGCACTGATAACGGCAATAATTCTGTCTTGACCGTTGGGTGCGATTCTAAGGATAGAATCACCCGCTTTAAATCCAGTCAATTTTGTAGGATCTGTAATTGCGTCTGTGAAACGCTTCATATTCGGAACGGCAGCATCCAATTGCTGAATTGCTTGTTTAATTGGATCTGAAACATCTCCAGTTACTTTAGGAATAGGAACATCTAGTATGTCTATACTTGGTCCTGCTGTTGTGGCAGCCTTTTCAATTGATACTTCGGGTCCCGTTCCTGCTGCAGCATCTGCAGGTTTGAGTTTAGTCTTAAGAGCTGCCGTTTCTGGACGAGAAGTAAGTTCTTGATTCAAATTAGTGAAGAACTGCTGGGCAAGCTCAGGCTTTCCTTTGAGCCACTGATTGGCGCGAGCAAGCTGAACATCTCTTTGAGAATCGGTCATTACTCCCATAACTTCAGCAGATGAAGCGGCCATGCGCTTTACAATCACATCGGCGGGCGCAGTTTTCAAATCAATGGCAGGTAGATTTTCTGGAGAGACACGTCTTAGAACTTGCAACGCTTTTCCAGTTGAATCAACCTTTTCAAAAACTATCTGTCCTTTGGTAGCATCAAATCGAGCTGCATATTTGGTACCATCAGCACCGGCCGGTGGCATACCTGCATTGATCGAATCGACTAATTTAGCGGGATCCAAACCGGTGTTAGCAAATTCGCCACGCAAAACAGCTGAGAATTTTTCACTTAATTGAAGCGGATCAACTCCTGGCTGAGCGGCAAGAACTGCAAGATCCGATATTCGAGATTGGCTTGCTTTAAGATAATTGCGCAGCCTGCTTGTGTCTCCACTACTTATATCGCCAGCATTTGTTCTGGCAGCACTGTAATCTGATGTGACATCACCTGTGACACCAGGAACCTTTTTGAGTGTAAGTCCTTTGTCAGTGGCCGAAAGCTCCATCTTGCCTGGACCCATACGAGTATTAAATGCACTAATGAATGCATTAAATGCAGCGGGATCTGCAAGCGAACCACCAGGTTGTCTCTCTTTGTCTAGTAATGCAGTAAGTCCAGTAAGGGCTGCTTTTAAAAATTTTGGATTTTGAGCAAGTAAATCGAAGCGCTCAGCCGTGCGACCGGCTAATTGAGACATGTTGATTGGACCATCACCAATCTGAATATCCGAGCCGCGAACTGACGTTATGTCGGCTCCACCTTTCTTTATGGCAAAGGTAGGATTTTCGGAAGTGCCATTGACTTGAATATCCCATCCACCAAGCTTGGCTCTATCAGCAGGCGACATACCTTTGAGTAGATCGGCAGCGCGTTTGAGACCTTGGTCTGTAACAAGCTGACGAATAAACAACTGCAAGTTGAGCGCCGCTTTAGTATCAGGTTTTAAACCACTCTGGTCTGCGCGGGGGTTAGCAGGTGGATTAACAATATCTTTGATTTGGTTTGCGACCTGATCCGAACCTGCGGTGGCAGGCGTACTTGGGATATTTGGTCTCAGTACTTCTTGGATGAATTTTTCAACGACGTCTTTGCTTGAAGTAACAGTTGTGTCAGTGCTTTCCAAAGGATCAACAGAGCCAGCGGCTTTGATTTCCTTATCATTTGGTTCGCTTTCCGCACCGCTACTGGGTGCTGTGGATGAGCCATAGTGCATATTTACCTACAAGACTTATTTATTATTCCCGCTCGATATAGGATGTCCGCGTGAACTAGGACCTTTCAGACTGGGAATGAAGAGCTGCTAAGAGATACCGAAGGAGATTATCGAGAGAGCGGTTAGTAAACGTGAGCCATTTGGGGATTTCGGGTTGAGCGGGCTGCCGAGAGTTAATCATTAATTTTATTTCATACCCCGGGAACGAATGACGGCGACGGCAAATTCGCCTATTCGAATCAGGTTTTTCCAAGAATGATAATAGGGGCTGCCAAGTGGTCGAGGGAATACGTATTTTTCCCATTTTCAGATTAAATTTGAGCGGAAGCCCGAATTACTTCGTTGTCTGCAATCACAAAAACTTGCTCGCCCAAGGAAGGTTGAATCTCCATGCAGCCTGTAAAAGAACCAAAAGCCGGTAAAATTGCCTGCTTTTGCTGAATGTAGAAACAAGGCAACCTCACCTTTTGACGAGCTTGCCCAAAAAGTTTTACGGCAGGATGCAAATGTCCACAAAGAACAAAGCCTTTGGCAACATGTGCGACATCAGGATGGTGGCATAGAATAAAAGGTGCCATCGAATACGGTTCGTTTAGGAGTTCAATCTGCAGTAACTCTGCAATCCCTTTTATTGACCTATCATGGTTTCCTTTTACAAGCGAAACTGAAAGCGTAGAATGATTCTTGCTCCATTGCAATAATTGTTCGGTAATACGCTTAGTCATGCCGCTTTGAGCGTGAATAAAATCACCTAAAAAAATGAGTTTCTTTGCAGATAACTGTTCAATCAAAAAATCAAGTTTGCTCAAATCAGTCTCTGTAATTCCAGACGGAATGGCTATCTTATGCGAACGAAAAGTACCTGCTTTTCCAAAATGTGCATCAGCCAAAAACAAAGTGGAATGTTTTGGCCAGTAAATTCCTTTTTGCGGAAGCAAGAACAGTTCTTCCTCGCAAAGCGTGATGTCTAAAGCTCCTGGTACCGTACATTTATCTGACATTGGATTTGTATATTTGCATTTTCATTTTAGCTATGCGGTCTGCCAGTTTTTCAGAACTCAGTCTTCCTCTTAAGCGTTCTACCAAAAGTGGCAACGCAAGTGGCGATATGCGAGCTATTTCGACAAAGCTAATTTTAGACTTCGCTATTCTTTTCATTGCCTTTACCATTCTTGTTTCTTCCAATTGTGCTTCAAGCACTTCATACTGAGCTTGTTTCAGTAATAAATTCTCTGGATCGTATTCGGCAAAAACATCATACAAGAGACCACTAGACGCTTGAATCTGTCTTGTAGTTTTAGAACTGCCAGGATATCCTGAAAATATTAGACCCGCCACTCGCGCTATCTCGCGAAACTGACGGCGACTCATTTCAGTTGCATTCAGACTCTCTAAAATATCGTGAAAAAGATTTTCTGGTGTAAACAGTTCAGGCGTCACTACTTTTCTTGCTCCAAAATCATGATTGGATAATATTTCAAAACCATAATCATTTACAGCAGTAGAAAAACTAGCACTGACACTTTTAGATATGCGATACGCAACTACAGCGGCCAAGCCTTCGTGCACAAGACGTCCTTCGAAAGGATAAACGAACAGATGATAACCCTCACGAGAAATTAAATGTTCTACAAGAATTGATTGTTCATTTGGTATCTGCGAACATCTCTTTTGCAACTCCAAATACGGTTTTACGAATTGCATTTCGGGTGTGGCATAAATGCCCTTGTTTGCCAAGTCTAATTCCATTCGTATCGCTTGCGACAATTCAGAAGATAGTGGCATACGTCCGCCCATCCAGCGTGGGACTCGCACATCTTTGCTGTGCGCCAATCGAACCCAGGCTTTCATATCTTTGAGTCTTACAAGTTCTAGGTTTCGACCAGCAAAAGTAAATCGCTCTCCCGCCTTTAGCCTGGAAACGAAAGATTCTTCTAAATTACCAATCATTTCGCCACTCATGAAAACAACATTTATCATTGAATCGCTTGTAATAGTGCCAATAGTCATTCGATGACGTTTCGATGTTCGTTGCTCGACTACTTTATAAATTCCGTTTTGAACAGAAACTTTGCAGTATTCATCATAAGCCGAAAGTGCTTTGCCACCACTGCAAATAAAATCCAAAATCCAGTCAAACTCAAATCTGGTGACATTTCTATATGAGTAAGCAGTCTTAATTTCAGAATAAACAGCCTCTTTATCAAAACCGCCACCACAAGCAAGCGTAATTAGATGCTGAGCTAAAACATCAAGCGGCTTTTTAAGCGGGTGTCTCGATTCGATTTTATTTTTTTCAATAGCTTTCTGAGCAGCAGAAAATTCGACCAACTCAAGTGCATGTGTAGGAACGCAAACAAGTCGGCTCTCCGCTCCTGGTTGGTGCCCACTGCGTCCGGCACGCTGAAGCAACCGCGCGACACCTTTAGGCGAGCCAATTTGAATTACTTGTTCTACGGGAGCAAAATCGACTCCCAAATCGAGACTCGAAGTTGATACCACACATTTAAGTCGACCATCTCGAATTGCAATCTCAACCCAGTTTCGAGTCTTTCTATCAAGCGATCCGTGATGCAACGCAATTAAACCCGCCCAATCGGGTCTATACTCTAGAAGAGCTTGATACCACTTTTCGCATTGCGAGCGTGTGTTGGTGAATACTAAGGTTGTGCGAGCTTCCTCAATTGCAAAAGCCACTTCTGGAACCATTGACAAACCAAGGTGACCGGCCCAGGAAATGTGATCAATCGAATCAGGCAATAGCGTACTGAAACTAGTTTCTTTACTTGCATCAGAAGATATAAGAACAGAATTTTTTGGCGCCAAAGTTTTCAGTGACTCTTCCAGATTTGAGAGTGTGGCAGACATTCCCCACACACGCAAATTTGGATTCAATTGACGCAAGCGTGCAAGGGCAAGCTCTGTCATGCTACCGCGTTTGGTGCTCAAAAGCTCATGCCATTCATCTACAACGACCAGCTTGAGGCTTTTCAATTGTTTTTGATGTTCTTCATAAGACAGCAATACTTCGAGACTTTCAGGCGTAGTAATTAGACACGATGGCATTTTGGTTTTCTGGCGCAGCTTCACAGAACTTGCAGTATCGCTGGTTCGAATCTCAATAGTCCAGGTCAACTCCAATCCCTCGACCAGGTCGTTAAGCGACTCTGCCGTGTCTTGTGCCAGTGCGCGAAGAGGGGTGAGCCATAATACCGTAAGTGGTGCAACGGTCTTTGACGAGTTCTCCGCCATCCACTCCATTAGAGGAGCTGGCCAAATCGCAAAAGTTTTTCCGCTACCTGTAGATGAATGAATCAAGCCACTTTTACCATCGAGGTATGCTTGCCAGGCTTCTTGCTGAAAAGCAAATGGCTGCCATGATTTTTGCTTGAACCAACTTAAAATCTTATCGATAGGAAGTTTACTTTTCATTCAAGATTTGCCAAATGCTGTAGCGTTTCTAACTTATCTGCTTCACTTGCCGGTTTATCGGTGCGCCATCTGGCAATGCGTGGAAAACGCATAGCGATGCCCGATTTATGCCTGGATGATGCTTGAATGCCTTCGAATGCAAGTTCGAAAACAAGCTCGGGCTTGACAGTTCGAACCGGTCCAACTCTCTCTAATGTGTTCTTTCGAACGAAAGCGTCGACTTTGCGAATTTCGCTATCATCAAGTCCCGAATATGCTTTTGCCACTGTTATAAGTTGGTCATTTTGCCAGACTCCAAAAGTATAATCTGTATATAAACTGGCTCGTCTGCCGTGACCTGGCTGAGCTGCAATTAGAACTGCGTCTATAAGAAACGGATCAATTTTCCATTTCCACCAGTCGCCTTTTCTTCGTCCAACCCCATAAGCACTTGATGCGCGCTTGAGCATCAAACCCTCCACTTTCAAATTTCGACTCTCTTCTCGCTTAGAGAGTAATTCCTGCCACGAAGAAGCATGCACTAGTGGCGATACCATGATTGGCGATGTGGCTCGATCTTTATTTATAACCTCGACCAACTGTTCAAGCAGATTTCTGCGAGTACTGAAAGATTGTGCTCTTAAATCGCCTCCTTGCCATTCAAGCAAGTCATATGCCATCAAGACTGCTGGTATCTCAGCAATCATTTTCTTTGAAACAGTTTTGCGAGTGATTCGTTTTTGCAAAAATTGAAACGGCATAACCTCGCCCAGGTTCCATGCCAAAATTTCTCCATCTATAACGGTGCCTTCAGGTAATAGATGGGAGGCGTCTATAATTTCGGGAAATCCAGCGCTTATAAGCTCTCCACCGCGTGACCACAAATATGATTCACCTTCTCGCCTGATTAACTGCGATCTGATACCATCCCATTTCCACTCGACAATCCAATCTGTGATTTTCTCTTGCAACGCATACTGATCGATTTCAATTTCGAGTGGATAAGCTAAATAAAATGGATACGGTCTTGATTTATCCGAATCTTTGGTATCGTGATAGATAAGCGCTTTATAAAATTCCTCGCTTGGATACCATTCTCCACTGAGTCTGTGCGTGATACTTTCTTCGCTGATTTTGGTCAATTGACTGAGCGCTTTCACCACTAATTGCTGTGAGGCACCAACGCGAAAATTACCGGTAATTAGTTTAGTGAAAACAAACTTTTCTGTAATATCCAACTGGTCCCAATACTCAATCAATTTTTCTTGCTGCGAAATTTCATCCAGATCTTTAAGACTCAACAAGCGACCCTCGACCCATTCGGACAAAGACATATTCGGTCGAGTTTCATTTTTTATTTCAGTATCAGGTGCATTATCTGCAAGCAATGCAATTGTTTCAGCAAGGTCTCCCACCACTTCGTATGCTTCATCGAAAAGCCATTGCGGAATGCCTGTTTTGGCTCGAAGCGCAGCTCGAAGCTTAGAGCTTGGCACTAACTGTCGAATCTTTCTTCCAGTCAAAAAATAAACAGCCCATGCGGCGTCAAAGGCATTACAGTTAGCAAAATAATCTACTAGAGCAGAAACTTTTTGCGAAGTTTTAGTGGTTTCATCTATGGCTTTGAATAATAGCGCAAAATCCTCCACTACTCTTGCACCTCCACGCCCTCTTCTTGTTCACTCACCAATTCGCCAACATAATGAGTGGACAAAATACTAGATTCGATGCCCATTTCGGTTTTAAGATATTTCGAAAAAATATCAGAGTAGCCATGAGTAACCAAAACATTTGAAGCTTCGCTCAATTTCACTGCAGTCAAAAGCGAATTCCAATCACAATGGTCTGAAAGAATAAATCCCTTATCGTATGACCTTCTTCTTCTGATACCACGCACCTGCATCCAACCAGATGCGAAAGCCACCGCCACCGGTTGCAGCTTTCTTTGCCAAGGACTGTTTTGCACCGATGGCGGTGCCAGTATCATTGAGCCCAACTCCGGTTTCACATCTTGTTGAATTCGCGTTGTCTTTGCTAGGTTCTGCCCTGACTGGCGATAAACCTCGTTCAACACTTCCACAGCCCCGTGTGTATAAACTGGTCCGATACTCATATCAAGACCCGAAAGAATTCTTTGCGCTTTGCCAAGGGCGTAGCACAAGATCAAACTATTTCTGCCTTCGGATTTGTTCTTGCTCCACCAGGCGTTTATTTCTGCAAACAATTCTTCGCGTTCTGGCCATTTATAAATTGGCAATCCAAAAGTAGATTCGGTGATAAAAGTGTCGCACTTAACTGGCTCGAAAGGCTCACAGGTTGAATCTGGGTTTAATTTATAATCGCCTGACACCACCCATACTTCGCCTTTGTATTCGAATCGAGCTTGCGCTGAGCCTAAAATGTGACCTGCTGGGTGCAAGCTAATTTTGACGCCATTTATTTCAAAGCTCTGACCATATGGCATCGATTCGATTCTGGCGGTTTCGCCCAAGCGGTATTGCAAGACCTTTTCACCTGGAGCGGCACAAAGATACTGAGCCGATCCCCATCTTGCATGGTCTGAGTGAGCGTGCGTGATTATGGCCCTGTCCACTGCACGCCAGGGGTCCACGTATACGTCAGCGACCTGGCAGTAAAGTCCTTTGTCTGTTGGAAAAATCAGATTACTCATATCTATCTAATAGCAAGACATGAGGAAATGACCTTTTGATGAACTATTCAGCTCAAAAAAGTTAAATCGAAATTAGAGCTCAAAGCTTGCGCTAAGCGCTTAGCGCTTGCCGCCAACCTTTTCGTCGTACAAACTGGCAATAAGCTCTTGATATTTTTTTGCTACTATATTTCGCTTTATTTTCAAAGTGGCTGTCATCTCACCTGCATCAACTGAAAGATCCTTTTCCAGAATGGAGAAATCCTTCACTTGCTCATGGTCTGCAAGAGACTTAGAGCGTGCTTTGATTTCTTTGCGAATATATGTCAAAAGCTTGGCATTATGCATCAAGTCTTCAAAACCTTCATGCTCCCAATGCTGGTCACGCGCAAGGTCAATTACCGCATGCTCGTCTAAGGTCAAAAGTGCCACCAGGTGTTTTTGTTTGTCGCCAAAAACAACCGCTTGCGAAACTCCTGGAATACCTCGAATTACAGCTTCGATGCGCTGAGGAGCAATATTTTTACCGGCTGAATTTACTATCAAATCTTTTTTGCGATCTGTGATTTTGAGATAGCCATCGCTATCTAATTCACCAATATCACCTGTTTTGAACCATCCATCTTCGAATGCTTCTTTAGTAGCTTCTTCGTTGCGGTAATAGCCTTTAAAAATTGAAGGACCTGCTAGCAAAATCTCATTTTCTTCGCCAAATTTAATCTGCACAGATTCAAGTTTGGGTCCGACTGTTCCCACTTTTACTTTGTTTGGAATGTTCACCGTAGCTGGTGCTGAAGTTTCAGAAAGTCCATAGCCTTCTAGAGTGGCAATACCAATTGAATTAAAAAATTCAAGCACTTTGGGGTCACCAGGAGCGCCACCACTTACTACCACGCGCAGGCGTGGTCCAATTTTTTCTCTTAATTTTTGAAGTACAAGCTTTTCAGCTAGCCAGTATTTGAGCATAAGACCTGGACGTGGACGATTGTTGTTGGCTCTGTGTTCGAGCAAATCTTTGCCCACTTCAAGCGACCATTCGATTAGTTCTTTGGATCTGCCAGTGGCACCATTGATACCACTCATCACTTTGGCATAAATTCTGTCGAGCACTCTTGGCACCACAATCAACATGCTTGGATGTACTTCCTGCATGTTTTTGGCCATGGTCTCCATGCCCTCTGCAAAAGCGTTAATGCCACCAGAGTGCAACCAGTAATATTCTCCACAAACGCGCTCAAATACGTGAGACAGTGGAAGATAGGAGAGATAAACATCCTTTTCTGAAAGAGGAAACACTTTTTTGATGTCATCCAACACAGTCAAAATATTTCCGTGCGTGAGCGCCACACCTTTTGGTGTACCGGTGGTGCCGGACGTATAAATAATAGTGCAAATATCTTCTCTGTTCACTTGATTGATACGAGCCTTAATCAAGCTGGGGTCAGTTTTTTGTAAATTAGTACCACCGGCTATTAAATCGTCTAAAGTGAGCACTTTCACCTTTTTCATGGTGGCAGAATTATCGCCTATAGGCGATAGAATAATTACAGCTTGAAGCAGTGGCAGCTGGTCTTCGATAGTGGCGATTTTAGCGAGCAAGCGCTCGTTTTCGACAAATAGGTACTTTGCCTGCGAATTATCCAGTATGTGCAAACAATCGTCTGCCGAACTGGTTGGATAAATCGGCACAGATGCTGCAGCGTTCGAAAGAATGGCAAGATCACTTGCAACCCAATAGTGACTGGTGTGAGAAAAAATTGCCACCATATCCTTGGGTACAATACCAAGTGCTGCAAGGCCATAAGCTATTTTCATAACATACTCAGCCGCTTCGCTCCAGCTCATCGACTGGTAAGAACCACGCTTAATCTTGTATTGAAAGGCAGCATGCGAGCCAAGTTCGTCTGCTCGTTTGTACAAAAGGGAAACAATATTCTGAATCATAAATCTCACCCATTTATTTACGGTGAATGGAGTCTAGAACTAAATTATATGAGTTCCAGCAGGGTGCCACATTACGGAAAAAACACTTCGCCTACTGTGCATTTTGTCCCTATGTCGGTTTTACCTATTCCTCATATAGAACATAAATTACATTTTAGTTACGCCAGACATCCAAGCAACCAAATCTTCTGCAAGTTGCACTTGGCAGGCGTCAAACATAAGGTCGTGAAAAGCTTCAGGATAAGCGAATCGAGTTTTCGAAGGAGACTCTACCTGGTCATAAAATTCGAGCGTGGCTTTGTTATCGACGATGTGTTCTTGCCCGGCCATTGCTAGAAACAAAGGCAGAGAAAGGCGTTTGGGTAATTTAGCCACATCTTGAGTGAGCGAAAAGAGTTCAAAGCCAAGTCCGGCCTCAATTGCAAGCATCATCTGCGGGTCTTTGTTTAATTGGTCCTGTACTTCAACATGGCGAGTGATGTCGCTTACACCATAAGGCAATTTGACCATTTTCTTTGGTGCAAAAATAGCTGTAAAAAGCGCGCCCACTTGATATGGAAGCGTAAATCTTTCGGGATTGCCGCCAAATCCAGGCGAAAACAAAACTATTCCTTTCAAGCCAGGCGGAATTGATTTCGTTGTACAAAGCCAGCGCAGCGCGACCATAGCGCCCATGCTGTTGCCCATCAGAAAAAACGGCTTTTTACCAATTGATTCTTGATCTTGATAACGATGAATAACCTCATCCAGTTCGCTATTCCAGATTTGGGACAAATTAGCCGGACGTGAGCGCTTACGCTCGCCAAAACCAGCTTGATCGTAAGAAATTGCATCCACTCCCATTGCCCTTAATCGCGCAGCAAATGGCTCAAACCAGCCTGAGTGTGCACCAAGCCCATGCATCAAAATAGCCCCAAATTTAGCATCTGGTATAACCCAGCGACGAGCTTTAATGGGATTTGCATCAGTGCCAACTTCTTCAAAGCGGCAGGTTGGCGTCAGATTAATTTCTGCAGGCATTTGCGTAGGATATCATAGCTTTTATGAGCTTTGTCCAAAACAAAAAACTAGTGGTGGCAATATCGATATTGCTTGCGGCTGGTCTCATTTTTCTCATTTTCCAGCCTAAAGAAACTGAGCTATCACGCGCGATTCGCTTGATCAAACAAAATAAAGCGGCGGCGGCAGTGCCAATGCTTGAACGTCTTGCCCTCAAGCATCCAGATGAGCCCGATGTCCATCCGTGGCTGGCTCAGGGCTATCTTGCCACTCAGCGTTATGCCGAAGCTCGCACCGAGCTCGATACCGCCATTCGATTACATGTATCGCCCAAAAGCTTGAGTCCGATGATTCAAGCGTTCACCAATTATTACCAGATTAGAGGAGATTTTCAGGACGCAGAAAAGCTCTATCAAGCGGCTGTGCGAATCGGTCTTAAAGACAACGTAATGGCTGAGCGTTCGCGCTTTTACATTGCCTATGCTGATCACGATTTGCAAAGCGAAAAATATGACGAAGCGGCAAAACATCTTCAACTGGCGCAGGAACTGAGTTCAGGACTGGATGCAGAAACGCAAAAAGGAATTAAAATGAGACAGGCAGACTGTCTTCGCCGTATGGCGGCTCTTGCTGAAATGAACGAAAAAGACGAGGATAAAGCGCTCAAACTGCTTGAGCAAAGTCTTTCTATCAGCGATGAAACTATGACTCACAAAGCCATTGCCACTATTTATGAGCGTCGAGGCAATCAGCCAGAAGCCATAAAACACTTTGAAGCAGTGGCAAAGGCAGATCCCAACAATCTTGAAGTCTGGCATCATCTGGTTGATTTGCTCCTGTCCCGCAAAGAATACGATAAAGCTCAAGAAGCGCTAAACGAGCTATCCACCAAAGAGCGCAGTCCCGAAAATTATGAATTACTCGCTAATGTTTGTTTAAAATTGAGCAATTACGCCGGTGCCGTACGCGGATTTGAAGAAGCGGCCAATTTATCACCGACACTTCCACTTTTAGAAAAACTGAAGAAAACTCTACTTTTGTGGTCTGAGTCTCTTAACCAGGAAGGCAAAACGCAAGAAGCTCAATCTGTACGCGGGCATGCAGAGCGAGTCAGTGAGCAGATTGCAGTAAAATTGCAAGAAAAAGAGGCACAAGACGCCGCCAAAATCAAAGCAAAAATTGAAGCCGAGCCAATATCCATCTTGTTTTCGCGCAACTGGCTGGCAAAGGACAGCATCACGCCTGAAGGCAAATTACGCATTCGAAATGCTTCCGACACCCCAATAGAAGAGTTGACACTCACAGCCGTTTTTTACGACCGTACGGCTCGCTCACGCAACGGTTCGGTCGACTTACCCGTTGCCAGCCCCTCCCACCAATTGGGACCGCAGGAAGAAAAGTGGCTTTATTTTTCTTGTCCCAGCACAGTTAAAAGAGATCACCAGCTTACAGTTATAATTTATTCAAAAGGTAAGTTGATGAAAGAATTTCCGGTCGCAAAATACTAGTGGAAAACCAAGAAAAACCTTGCAGACACGAATATGTAAAGATCTTTCAACGTAAGTTGAAGGGACTTGAGCGTCGCCTTGTAGCTCAGAGAGCCTTTCTTCCGGTTGGCTTTAAGATTGGTGACTTTCAGCACTTGGGAGAAAATAGTTACTGCTTCTGCAGCAAATGCAGAGCCCGTCTCTATCCTAAACGCTCAGCCGCCGAAAAAGAAGTGGCGCGTCAAGAACGCCTAAAACAAAGACTGGAGAAGCTTTCCCCTTCTGTGGGACTTGGAGATACAGAACTTGAGCTAGATTCTGAACTGGATCTGGACGATGATAAAGAGATGCCCGACATCGATCAGGATCCAAACGACGAGGAAAAAGAGTCGGATGTTAACATCCATGTCGAAGAGATGGATGTAGAATTAGTAGGTGTGGAAGATATCGTCAAAGAAGGCGTCAAGCTTTCAACTGATGATGACGACGATGACGGTCTATGTACCGCCGATGATGAGGATCTTGGATAGTTATGAAAAGCTTCGATAAAGTAATGTGCCTTTTGTTTTTCGCACCGCCTGCTTACATGCTTCTGCGCTTTATTCGTTGGTATATGAAGTCAGAGCATGACTATCAGCCAGAAGTTCAACCCGATGCGGCGGAATAAGCTCAGAGCGAGAGTTTGATGACTCGCTATCTTTTGCAAATGTGTAAAGCGATGATTGTATGCTCACTTGGTTTGGGCGGCGGAGTTGCTATGTTTGCACTGATTGTTTTTATCATTGTTAAAAACGATCAAAACGCGCTAGAAAATGCGTTGCGCATGGGATTTGGCATCGGTCAAGTTTTTGCTCTCTTTGCATTAGCAGTTTTTATACCACTCGATATTTCAGTCAAAATGTACAAGTCCAAAGGTGTGCATAAAGATATTTGGGAAACTGAACAAGTGCGCGATGCCATAATGAATGGCTCCGCGCGAGATGTTCTTGCCGCTTGCAGAGAAGCTTTGTTAGAAATTCCAGACATAAAAGCAGTGCGCGAAGATTCTGAAAATCTTGTCGTTCACGCTTCAGCTGGTCCAAGCTGGAGATCTTTTGGAGAAGAAATCGAAGTAGAAATAAATCCGGTCGCTCAAGAACAATGGAACGTGAGCTGTCACAGCAAACCCAAATCTAAGAACATTGTTTTTGACTGGGGAAAAAATTTCGAGAATGTGGAAACCTGGAAACATAAATTACAGAAAAGCGAAATGTTTGACTTAACAGAAGCACACTAGGTACGCGAGTTTTAGCGTGAAACCACAGATAGTATCATCCAGTCCATAATTCAGTCTTGACAAAGCAGACCGTTTTTGGATATACTTTGGATTATGTCTAAGATCCGAAAACCATCCACTGGTAATCCACTCGACAAAAAAGTGGTAGTAGCCGCGATTGATTTTATAATCAAAGCAGAGTCTATGGGCTTAATTGAGTCACCAGTAGACACTTTAAATTTGAGTCTAGATACCATTATAGATGTGGCAAAAAAAGTTGCGGCGGAAGGACTTGGCCGCAAAATTGTTATAGATCCAACTCGATGGTACGAGTACGAATCCAACGATCTGTGCCTAAAATTGAAATCGCTCAGTGACATTTTAGAACATTCCCCTGTACCCGAAAAAGAATTGCCCAAAGTACAAGAAGTGATTTCAGAAAAACCTCTTGCAGACATGTTGCGTATTTCAGAGCAAAGTCTTAAGCGATATCAGCAAGGAGAACGCCAGGCATCGGATATTGTCTATGCACGACTGCACTGGCTTGCTCTTTTACTTGGTGATTTGCTTGGCTCTTACAATGAAATGGGAGCAAGAAATTGGTTTCATCGAACCCGAAAAAGTTTCAAGGGTAAAACCCCCTTTCAAATTTTGTCAGAAAAAGACTGGAGCCCGGATGATGAAAATCCTTGTAAAATTAGAGATTTCGTAAAATCATTAAATGGAGCTATGGGAACTTGATCGTATTTAAACACGCAAATTCAAGATATCCATTTCTCTGGGAAACTTCATCCCAACCAGCTGCGCGCTATAATGCAGAAGATGATGGGCCGGCTCAATATTTTGCTGATACTGCTGATGGTGCGTGGGCAGAGTTTATCCGGCACGCTGAAATTACCGAACCGCAAGAGCTTCTTGAAGTAAGAAGAGCATTGTGGTGCGTAGACGTCCCCGACGAAGAGTTCACTCAAGTCAGCCTTCCCATCGAAAAAACAACTGGGGATAAATCATCTTATTCTGATTGCCAGAAATTCGCAAAGAGCTTACGCGATTCAGGCATTAATAGAATATTGGCACCCTCAGCAGCCATCAAACGCGACCAAGCTGGTGGATATCGAGTGGAAGATGGACTCAAACGTGGCATTCCTCGCTCTGGAAATATCTACGTAATTTTTGAATTACTTCCTAATACTCCTGGCTGGCGAGCTACTTTATCCGGTCCTCCAGTTGAAATACTGGAACTAACAAATCAATTTTAAGGTATCACTTTAAAACTGCTGATCGAGTAAATCTTTTTGAGTGGTGTATACGGTCTCTTCGGCGTTTTCAGTAAGAATTTCCACTGAAAGCTGAAGCGGAGCGACTTCATCTAATTTGTCGTGCAATTTGCCTTTTCGCAAATGCAATCTTGTAAAAGCGTTAAAACATTTATTGTTTCTTGCTTCGCGTTCTTTGTTTGCTTGCAAAAGAAAAAAATATCGAATAGCTGGAGTACCCAAGAAAAATAATCCATAACAAAGCATAAAGGCAATTAGTGGCTCATACGGTATCAACCAGGGCATTGCATTAATATTGATAAAAAGATAGACCGCACCACAAATTTCGATTAATGCCATTAAAATTGCACCAAATAATCTATTAGAATCAAAATCTACAAAGGGAACTATTTCTTCCACTTTGAACGATGGCACTTCCACCAAAGTGCTTGATGCCACAGGCTCTTTCGATAGCTTGGGCAAATCGGCATGGGTGCGGCGCATTCTGGCATTATCATATAAACTTTGCAATTCCGCCTTATCAAATGGTACCGCCTTTGGTGTCAGTCTACTTGCAGTCGGTCTAAATTGTGGAAAAACATAATAAATATTGCCAGAATCACTTACCTCAGCAATACCATCGAATCGACTGAGTACTGGTATCATCCAGTATTCAGAATCTGTGCTTGTATCATCTAAGAATGGTGCAATTTGCTCAGCTACCACTACGCCATTATTGTTTTTAATTGTGGCTGCAATATATTTCCAGTTTCTCTCTTCTAAATCTAAATTGAGATCAGTGCCACCAAATACGAACTGAAAGCAGATGGTTAGAAAGTCAAATTGCTCACCAGCTCTTCGTTGTTGACGCGTTTTTTCTTTTTGAAGATCCTTACTCTGTTCTAAATTACTAAAATCAAAAAATGAATCGACCCAGTGACTATCAGAATAAAAGTAATTCTTCTCTTTCTTTGGTTTCTTTTTAGGCAAAAAGGGCTTGTAATCGCCCATATAATAACGGTCCCAAAACCACCAGTCATAAATCCAATCGGTCAAAAAGAATCTAAAAAAGTGCAACAAAGCAAGTAAAGTCCAACCAGCAGCACTCGAGGCACCGGCATCTTGCGATATTACGTCCACCGCACCATCAACTCCATGCTCCAGTCTTTTGATGATGGCGATGACTATGAAAACTATCACCGCCACCACGCTTGCTATCATAAGCAGCCCTACAGACGCCCTGAATAAGGCAAGCGCAGCCAAATGCACTAACTTAGCCAGGACAATCATAATGTTCAAAACAAAATTGACCACAGCCGATTCTGTTTTACGCATTGAATTTATAAAAAATTGGTTTTGAAAAGAAGGCTCGAAAATGTATTCGATTTTGCCCGAACCATTCACCATAAGATCAGCACCAGTTTCTGTAGCGATTTCGTTTAACTGATCTGTGCAAGCAAGTATGGGCAGACCGGTTTTTAGTGCCACTTCCTCAGGTACAACTTTGAAATGGAGCTCGCGAATGGCTTCGATAATCTGCGCTTTCATAAACCTATGTTAGTACGCAAAGGCGCAATACAAAAGAGCACCGATTTCTCGATGCTCTTTCAATTGGGTTCAGTCTTTGTTTAGCTGTTAACAGGACTAGGGTCCGCAGCTGGAGAAGCTGCTGCTAGATTGGAATCCAGAGTTGCCCACAGGAGCAACTGGAACAGCGCCGTAGTTGTAATTACGATTTCCGCCACCACCGCTTGAGCAAGCGATTGCAACTGGAATAGCGATTGCGCAAGCAACACCGGCGAGCAATACGCCAACAACCATAACTTTAGTTAGTTTGGAAACTGGTTTTTTCTCACGCACTTCTTTTGAAGCGGTAGGCTTTTGGCAAGTGCTGTTGAAGCTCATTTTTGGATTTTCGCCAGTAGCTGAGCTGAATTTGAATACGCGACCCGAGCTGATTTCTTCAACCTGGCTCATTGGGATGCTACGACCACCGCAGGTGACGGCTTCTGATGAAATGTCGGAGATAGGACCTGCAACTTTGCGACCGTCGATGGTTCTTACGTACTCATCGCAGTTTTTCTCATCGAGAGTTGATAGTCCAGGACCGGACTTGAAGAATACTTGTCCGTTAACTTTGCCGCCGACTTGTTCAACTTTGAACAAGTTACCTTGCAATGAAGGCGACTGGTTAGGGCTCGAAATTGTCATTGAGGTAGCTGTCATAACTGCCAAACCATCAGCAATTAGAAGGTTTCCTACTTTGTTTACTGAAGCTTGTCCGCTGACAGCTCCATTGCTATAAGACACGGCTGCATCGGCAGCTGTGGGATAGCAGGTTAATTGAAAGGATATTAGTAACGCCATCAAAAGCGAGATAAATTTCACGACTGACCCCCAATAGTAAAAATCACGGTGAACCCGTACGCACACGATTATTAGATATTAGGTAATACTAGTCAAATGGCGCCTGTAACCGCTTTTCAAGGATCTTGTCAAGCGCCGATCCCAAAATGAGTGACCGTAATTAGCAGACAGTATCCCAAAGCCTCTTGAAATCATATTTTTGTTCCCAGTTACAAATATATTTAATGACGCCCATGGCTGATTTATATGCCGATACTTGAAAACACACAAGCGCACTCCCTCCTAAAAAAAGGGTTGCCAGAGGTCAATCAGAAAAATCGAATACTTACTACCAACTGTTGACCAGAGGCGTTGTTGAGCGTTTCAACGCGCTTTTGCCATGGTACTAATTTAGTTAGATACTTATATTGTTTGTATGTTTTTCTGTGGGTTTGCCATGTCAATATTTAGCTCAAGTTTCGGACTGGGTCGCAAGTTACAAGGAATTGCACTAATTGCATGTTTCTTTGCTCAGACCATTTTTCCTTATAGTGCAAATGCAGTCGAAGCGGCTGCTGGCTTCACTACATTTCGTCAGGCTCTAAAAAATGGCTTGAAGATGAAGGTGAACGGCGACGGAGTAAACACCACCCAACTTTCTTTGCAGTTGACCAACACCTCGCCAAACCCGATGCAAGTTGTGATTCCAGCAAACGAAATGCTCAAGCCAAATACACCATCTGTGCAAAACATGATGGTGACAATGGATCAAATAGTAAACGTTCCACCGGGGCAAACCGCAATTGTTCAAGTACAAACAGTTTGCGCATCAGTTAAAACAATTCCGCCACCGCCCGAAGTGACCCAGGGTCTCAATTTCGAAGTGGGTGATTACCAGGACGCTGCAATGTGGGCAAGAATTTCCACAATCATTTCAGCAAGCAAAGAATTAGCTACTGTCGGCGCTTTTGGTAATTTGATCAACACTTCTGATGCAATGCTCAGACAATTAGTCGATAAAGAAGTTCAAAACGAAATAACACGTCTTATTGATCAAGGTTTAAATCAACTTCCAGCCGACCAGCGTGGTGACGCGCAGCGCTCAGTGATTGAACAACAGGTCCGCCAGAATATGACTGACAT
The DNA here is from genome assembly GCA_016699165.1 of Candidatus Melainabacteria bacterium. Taxonomy (GTDB): domain Bacteria; phylum Cyanobacteriota; class Vampirovibrionia; order Obscuribacterales; family Obscuribacteraceae; genus Aved-18. The sequence continues at coordinate 1,351,627 of CP064963.1, forward strand.
TCAACAGCGCGCAGAACGCAAAGTTTTCGATCAAGCTCGTCAAGCAAAAGTAGATCAAATAACACAGCTTGCAATTTGGAAAGTACTTGGTATCGCTTCTGGCAATCCAGCCGACCAGGTGGATGAAAAATCAATCGAGTCAGATTTCTACAAAGCACTGACCGACAAAGTTAAAGCCGACCCAAGCATGATCGCTAAATATGGTGGGCAAATAGACAAAAATGGAAACTATCAACCAGGTCAAAAACAAAAAGAAGCTTTGGGTCAGCATTTCCAGGAAATGTTCGATGTAGTGAATTTGACTATCAGTCGCGCCGGTGAGTCGAACATGACCACGAAAGTGGCTGCACTACCTAAAGACGACCCTTGCGACACTTTCTGCAATGTGGGTGAGCGTGCGTACGAGCAAGGAGATTACGCTGAAGCACAAGCTTTGTTGCAAGAGGCTGTGACGCTTGCTGAAACTTTTGGTGAAACCGACCCTAGACTTTCTAGAAGTTTGAACAGTTTGGGTCTTTGCTATCTAGATTTGGACAACAAGCCAAGTGCAGAAAAGTTTCTGAAACGCGCTCTCGATTTGCGTAATACCGTATTTGGTACCGAATCTAAAGAGGCGGGCGAATCGAATGACAATATGGGAGTCTTGAAGCAGCATCAAGAGCAGTACATTACGTCAGACAAATTCTTCAATAAAGCCATTCAGATTTTCGACCAGAAAATTGGAAAAAACAGCAACAAAGTCGCTGGCTCGCTAAATAATTTAGGCAAAAACTGCATCCTTGAAGAGAAGCCCGAAGAAGCAAATCAGCCTCTTGCACGTGCGTTGGCTATAGCCATGATGAACAGTCCCAAAGGTGTCAAAGGCACCATGCTCTACACAACATTCGTTGCTGAAGTTGAAACGAACCTCGCTAATGCAATGTCAGCGCAAGGTCAGCCTGAAAAAGCGATTGTACACTACAAAAATGCTTTGACTATCGATCAAAAGCAATTGGGTGTAGATCACCCATTTATTGCTTGCATTTTAGATGGAATGGCTACTGCTTACTCTAAATCTGGACAAAATGCAGAAGCTGAAGATTATAGAAAAAAGGCGGCCCATATTAGAGAAAAAACTCTTGGCGAAGAGAACAAAGAAATTGCCATGATGCCTATGGGTTCAGAGGCTTTCACGAGACTGTGGAACTATGTCGAAGGCAGTAAGGAAGTTGCAGCAACTGTAAAAAGTGTCAAAGCTGGAATCAATTTGCTCAAAACAGATTCTTCAATGGCTAACGTCCCTATTGGAGACAAATGGGCGCTTGTGATTGGAATCAGCAAATTCGCTGATTCGTCTATCAACTTGCAATACTCAGCTAAAGACGCATCAGACTTCGCTAATTTCTTGCGAACTCAAGCCAACTTCACTCCTGATCACGTGCACTTATTGACCAACGAAAAAGCCACTCGTTCAGAAATCATGGGTCAACTCGGACAAACATGGCTACCAAGAGTAGCTCGTCCAAACGATTTGGTCATGGTCTATTTATCTACACACGGAAGCCCATCTACGATTGATGCTGGCTCGGTTAACTATTTGGTAGCCTATGATTCGAGCAAAGAGAATCTGTATGGTACCGGAATTAGCTTAAAAGAATTCGAAAACGTTATCAAAACAAGATTGCAGTGTAAGCGTGTAGTAGTAGTACTTGACGCCTGTCACTCTGGTGTCGCTGCTGGTGCCAAAGGTATTTTCAGAGCAGCAAGTCCAGATGTTGATTCTTTAGCACAAGGTACAGGACAATTTATAATTTGTTCGAGCGGACGTAGCCAAACGTCGTGGGAATCGAAGCGCTATGACAATGGCGTTTTCACTCACTATCTAATGGAAGGCTTTAAAAAACAGGGTGATAAAGCCAGCCTTGGTCAAGTGTTCGATTATGTATCCAAGAATGTTGCAGAAGAAGTTCAGCGCGACAGAGGAGAAATTCAAACTCCCGCCATGCAAACAAGATGGGAAGGAAAGGATCTTAACCTTGCAGCAAAACCGACCGACCCAATAGCTGACTTACCCGAATTCATTAAGAAAGCAGCTGAAGAAGCCGCAAGCGGAGCCAAAGGTGCCAAAGGTGCTAAGGGTACTCCGGTGAAAACAACTACTGCAAGTGCAGCTAAAGGTGGAATTAAATCCGCCGCACCAGCTCAAAAATCTTCTACTGCTGTAAGCAACAAGGCTCCTGGAGCGAAGAAACCGCAGACTCGCTAATGGGTTTCAGACTCTAATAACTCGACTTCAAAAATATCCATCATGCCGAGACTTTCTTGGTGTATCACTTTGAATTGCTTATCCACGTTTTTCAAAAAGGTCTGATAGTGGTCATAAATATGACCAAAGCCCTTAGCTGGAACATGCATGACTAAAAGCATTCGCTGACCTTTTGTAGGCTTGATATTCTCAAAATGAACAAACGATCCTTTACTCAAGTCATCTCTATTGCGCACCACAACTCGAATATCTGAAACACGATTTTGACCGTGATAATAAAGTGGAAAAGAATATTGCGAGTGATAATTCCACACGCAGATTTCGTCTCCAGCTTTCTCTTGAGACATCACATAGATCGTTGCTGCACGCCAATCTTCATGCACCGGGTGATTGTAAAAATAATTGAGATTTACTGCAATTGCTGATGCAAACAATACTTGCATTGCTAATGCTGCAATCTTATTAGACTTCCATATTTGGACATAACCTGAAGCTGCAACAATGAAAATAAAGGGCGCAGTGAACATGCAATAACGAGTGATTAAGAGCGGTTTTGCAAAAAATGAAATGGCAAATATTGCAAATAGTGGGACAATTCCCCACATAACTGCCGACTTATTTTTGTTTGCAAATACACCCATGCCAAGCGCCGTGACAAACGCAATAACGTACAAAATCGAAAAAAGATCTTGAACTGGCGGTCCTTGCCATTGCTGAAGAGGCAATGCACTGCAAGTGAAATTTATGATCATGGTGGTGAAATCGCTTGCAAGCGGAGTGGGCAAATTCCCTCGCCATTCATCATATGGCGAATTCTTATTCAGTTGCCACATTGTATTGAGCACGGGCGACCACAAGAGTCCGACTAAAACTAGCCATCCAAATAAGTGCGGCAAAAACTTTTTACGCTCTGGATTTAGAGCAGCAAGCAAAACATCAACACCAATAAGCACTGCAGTTAGTGGCAAAGTCAAAATCATCAAAGTGCGCGAAACTGCCCAGGAAAACAAAGAAATTTTTCTACCGACATTAAGGGCGTCGGTGAGACAAATAGATCCAAGCAAAGCAAAAAACGAACCAAGCGTGTACATTCGCGCTTGTTGACTGTAGTGAATTTCCATTGGAGACAAAGCTAAAATAATTGCGGCAATAAATCCCACTTTTTTTTCCTGCCACCATTTTGCCCAGTTGATACACAAGGGCGATATTTGCTGCTCCAAAAATAGTTGAGAAAAGACGCATCCACACTTCGTCTTGTCTTGCCAGAGTCCAGAATTTCATCAACTCAAAATAAAGTGGACGAATAGAATCAAATGCAATTAGCTCAGGATCGGCTTTTCCGTTAACAACAAGAGCGGTGTAAACCTCGTCAATAAAAAAGCCGTGGTCACCTATCTTAAAAAGACGCAAACAAAGACCTACTCCCACAAGAAGCAAAACAGGAAACCACTCGCTCCACTTATTGCCTTTGCGCGGCGCAGCAGCAGCCCGGGTTTCCACCTCATTCACTCTTAAATTTTCTTCGAAGCAAACAGTCACGTTTTAGCGCTCTCTGAGAGAATTTTAAGAACCCGCGCAGCCATCTGGGTCTGCAGCGTACTATTATAGACTGCCTGTTGAAAACCTGGACATCCATTCAAATTAGAGAAAACTTTGAATCCGCAATTGACCACACAGCTAGAATCTCCAGCTTCAAGCCCGCTTCAAGAAAAGAGGCTTAGCACTCTCTCGCTTAAGCGTGTGGTCGTTTTGAACCTGACTACATTTGGGCTTTACCAGTTTTATTGGCTCTTTCAGAATGCAAAAACTCTGCACGAGCGCGGCATGCTGAAAGTGCTTCCTGAGCTTTGTCTAATCGGATTGCTCATTCCCGCATTAAATCCTTTCATCGTCTTCAATCAATTTCGTTTGAACAAAAAACTAGCTTGCGCTAATGAAATTGAAATCGAATTTTCACCACTAGCTGCCACCACAATTTTAATCGTTTCAAATTGCATGCTTGCGATGAATCTCTGGCAAGGTGTAACACACAACGAACCCACACATCATGTGGCATTGTTATTTGCTTCGATGAGTTTCTATCTTGTTTTGACCACTGGTGTCATCTGGTCACAACAAAAGATTTTGAACGCCGTTTAGTGAATTTTTTCCATCACTGAATTAACCGACCCCTTGATAATCATGCCCTCGCCTTTGTAGAGCATGCGCGAGTATTTGCCTGGATCGGTGCGTGACAATTCAAAGGGCTCGATAAGCTCGATAAAGTCAGTATTTAGAATCGAAATGTACTCAGAATCAACGATTTGGCGTTGCTCGTTAAAAAACGCTTTCTGTACGTGGATAAATTTTGACATCTCCGACTCCAAGAATAAGTTGAACCCTTTAAGGGTTTAGAGATGATAGCAAAATTACCGACCAAGAATATTACATGCGCATGTCAGGCTCTGCATCTGTACTTGCATAAGGAACGTGCGGAACAAAAGATATCGGAGTTGGTGCGGAAAGTGATTTTTCCATTTCATCCAATTTAGCCAATCGATCTTTCATAATTTGTCCAGGCAATTCGTGTTTCTTCTTTGCACGTTGATACTGCATTTCTCGCTTTATTTGAATACGCGCAGTTTCCGCAGTGCCATAGGTCAATCCTACCATTGAGACTATTCCAGCTACGCCAAGAAAAATATTTGTCTCTCTGCCGTTGTTGTAATATTTAGTACCAGCAATGTTGAAAAGCACACCCGATGCCACTTTTGTGCTTCCAATTAAGGTACCAGAGAAAACGTTTTCGGCGGCAGTCAAAACGCCGGCTCTCTGTCGCGCTTCTTCGATGTGAATTTGTTTGCGAACGCCTACTTCGTGTTGCGAGTACATTGCCGATCTTATAAGAGGTAAATCTGCACGCTCAAGTTCTGGTGAATTTGCAATAACTTTCACCCTTTCAAGATCGGCTGCAAGCTTCTCTACATCGGCTGGATTGACGCCATCCATACATGGTCTGATTCGTCTTGCTTCGTATTTTTCTGCAAGCTTTCCGACACCACGACTAATGAGTGGGTTCAAAATAGTAAGTACGCCAGAGGTTTCAAATAAGATACCAGCTGAAGTGTTTGATGTTCTGTTTCCAGTTTTGTTTGCACGCCAACCTTCGCGATTTCCCCAGGCTCCAACTACGTTTCGAGCCACATCAAAAAGATAGAGCGATTGTTGAAATGCTAAAGCACGTCTTAAATGCAAATGGAATTGTTTAAATTCATCGAGCGAAATATCGCGCATATCGATGAGCACTGGTTGTTCAGCACGTGCAAGAGCAAGATATTTTGTATCGGCGCAAACGTTTTGTAGATCGCCTAGTAATTTTTCTCGTTCAACCAATAATGAATCTATGTCTTTGCGAATAGCTAAAACCTTTTCTTTAGCTGCGTTTGGTCCGAATCCCTTTTTTCTGGCTTCTAATTCATGATATCCATTGATCAAAAATTCGACTGAAGATCCACCAGCTCCAGTGAGCTGACCAGCCATTCCAAGCGCGTTTCCGGTTTCAAGAGTGTTGCGGTGTAATTTTCTATTTGAATTAAATTTGGATGTGCGCTCAACCATTCCAGTTGTGGCACCACCCAACGAAATGAGATTGTTGCCTTCTTGCGTAATGAAGTAACGCCAACCTTTCCAGCGACCTTGCTTGGCTACATTAGCGTGATAATTGAGATTGAATTTTTCAAGCTCGATTAGTTTGAGCAAAATCTGCCTTGTATTATTTTCAACTTTATTAATACAGTAATCGCGATCGCCGGCCTGCGCCAAGAGGAGTTGAGGGTTGTCTTGCTTGGCAACAGGCACGGTGGGTGAAGCGATCGCAACTTGGTTTGAAGCAATGATGGCGGAACAAAGTAAGGCGGGCAAAATCCTTTTGCTTCTTGCGATACGCACTTTCAAACTCCCTACTCGATTTCCACTGTGCCAAAGACTAGCAGGTAAGTGTGGGAAATTTGTGATCAGCAAATATAGGCCTTGTTGCCTATGCACTTTGGATACCGTGCAAAAAAACAGTGGTGGCAAGTTTAGCGAATTCGTCAGAACTGACGCTACCATGCGGTTTGAACCATGTGTAGGTCCAGTTTATAGCGCCCATCAAATACATTGCAAGCGAAGATTTTACTGGCTCGCTCAACTCTGGCTTCAATTCCGATAACAAGTTTTTGACTATTTCAGTTACTCGACGCTCTAATTTCTTGATTTCAATTTGTTGCTCATCAGGCAAGCAGTGCAAGTTGTTGAGAAGCACTATGTGCTTATCTCTGGAGTCCATATATAGGTTCATCAAATCTTTGACGAATTGGTCCAGTTGATCTTTTGGTTTTGTATCAACCTCTATTGCACGCTCTGCAGTTTGCACTAAAAGATTGCAGTGCGAGTGCAGCATGTCAAATAACAATGCTTCTTTAGATTCATAATAATGATAAAGCAAAGCTTTGGACACGCCGCACTTCTGAGCAATGGTGGCGATTGAGGTGCCGTCGAATCCACGTTCGGCAAACATTGAAGCTGCACCGTCGAGAATTTCTTGACGTCGCTCCTCGTAATTGTCCGCTCTTGGTCTCACCATATATGGTGCGAGCCTCTAGAATATGGGGACTATTTTATCGCAGTCGAAATCTACGTCTTCACCATCGACATCAATTTCTGGCAAAGCAGGGAACTTGACGCCATGCGGTTCTACGATTGTTTTCAATCTTACAACTGCTGTACGCCAATTCGCTTTTCGCTCTTCGAGATCCATGATACCAAGACCGGCTGAACGTGCAACTTCTTCAATCATTCTTTGCGCAGGCAAGAATGTTGGGGGCAATTGCCAGAATTCAGATGGCGGTTCAAACAAGATGCCAGAAAGGAAAATAAATCCAGCTCTAAATTGCTTGGTCACTGTATTTTTTTCTTCCTCAGACATTTTTGGAAGAACTTCTTTGAGCAAAGCCAGACAAAAACTTAGGTGGCGACCTTCATCGCGACCGATGTTGCGGAAAGCTTCTTTCAAAACAGGAATGGTGGTGCGCTCATACATGCTGTGAAACAGAGTGGACGAAGCCACTTCACCAAACAAGAACGAACTAAATAGAATAGGCATGGGATAATGCTCTACAGCGACTTTGTAGCCGTTCCAATAACGGGCACCATTGTGATAGAGCCATTCTATGTTGTTGCGAGCCAGGCGACCAAGCTCAGTTTGAGGCTCGTAGCCTAAAGGACCATTTGGTGTCAGCGCAGTTATCACTCGACCACAAACTTCTTCGTGATTCATTTCATCGCGAGTGACTGACAAAAAGCATTTGCGAATGGCATCTTCTTCATGCGTTTCGTAAGCATGAATCATAGCTCTTGCAAAAACGGCAGGACCCGATGCATCGAACACAGACAAAAGAGTGAACCAATAAGCGATGGCGTAGCGTTGATCAAGCGTCATGCCTTCCATGTCGAGGGTGTCCCAGGGCAATTGGCTTGGCGACCAGCCTGGATCGCGCGAGCTTTCGTACACTTCCATCAAACGAGGAGTTTCAACCCGCCAATCGAAGGGGAAAATGTTGAGCCTGTCGGTAATTTTTGGCGCCTCTTCACACTCAAGCAATAGCTTTTGCGGGTCAGGCATCGAGTCATATTTTTGAGGGGGCGAAGCTAGATCTTTTTGAGCTGTCATGGATTTTCCGCCATTTTGAAGGGGCTACGAGTTAATTGACCAACCGTTCGGTTAATTAACATCTTAGCACGCCATCGCGGGTCGGCCTACAAATTCTATTTTTTTAGCTCTATAGAATCGAGCATTTTTTCAAACTGCCCAAGCGAATTATCAAAATCAGCCAATTTGTCAGAGCAGCTAACGATGTAATACTTTCCATTGGCACTGGCAAAGGCTTTCAGTACTTTGGTTTTTAAAATCCCCAGGTCCTGTATCAATACAAGGCGTCTGGTTGGCGTTTTGCCGCTTTTCACTTTTTTGTCAGACTCAACTTTCCATTGTCCAGCCCACTGTTTTTGCGAGATATCGCAGAGCTGGTCGATGTCTAAGCCATCGGGCAGATCTTTTACCACAACTTTTATATTAGGAAGGGCAGCCTCATGCTCGGTTTTGACCCTTTCTTTGGGTGCTGCGACCATATCAACAATTAAGTCAGAGCGCACTTGCCAGTCGTCAGGCAATTCTATTGAATAGGTTTTGCGCAATTCTGTTTTGCCAAAAGAGCTTTGTGCGTTCGATAAACTTGTAAGTAATATCCCGGCTATGATGAACTTGAACAGATTGCCCTTCATGAGATCTAGATTCTCCACTACAATTTATGGTTTATATTCCGGTCGACGAAACACAGTTTAAGTGTGGTGAGACAAATGAGCAAGTTCCAACTGCAAACAAGAAGGCTTTTATTGCGCGATTTCGACATAACCGACTTTGATCAGGTGCATGAGTATGCCTGTCAGCCGGAAGTGTCGCGCTACATGGAGTGGGGTCCTAATACCAAGGATGATACCAGACGTTTTTTAATTGAGTCCATTGGTTTAAATAGTAAAGACCCACGACTTGATTTTGAATTGGCGGTAATACTTGAATCAGAAAACAGAATTTTAGGTGGCGGCGGTATTCATGTTTCAAGTCGCGCAAATAACGAAGGCTGGATTGGTTATTGCTTCAATCAAGACAACTGGGGCATAGGATACGCCACAGAGGCTGCGCAAGCATTGGTCGAATACGGCTTTAATAACTTGCAATTAAATCGCATTTTTGCCACCACTGCTCCTGGCAATAAAGCTTCGCAAAATGTTCTGCAAAAAGTGGGGATGAAGCACGAAGGCTCGATGCGCGAACACAAACTTGTTCGAGGAGCTTATCGCGACACCGAATTATTTGCAGTAATTAAAAGTGATTTTCAGTCGTCACGCGAACCATAACGACAAGCTTGCACATCACAGATGGTGGCATAACCGTGTGTCACTTCTTTATCGATATGATTTAGAAAGGCTGTAATTTTTTCTTTGCTATCAATTATTTCTACTACCAATGGAAGCTCGGTGGAAAGCACCAGAACATTGGCTGTATGAATATGATGATGTTTGCCAAATCCAGTTATACCGCGAAACACAGTGGCGCCTGAAAGTCCCTGCTTTTGCGCTTCTTTTATCATCCATTCATGCAACGAGTGCGCTCCGTGTTTGTCCGACTCTCCCATGTACACTCTTAAAACTTGAGCTTGGCTAACTTCCATATTAACTCCTAAATCAAGCGTGCCAGAACATAACCTATATAGACCATTATTAACCCTAGAATAAGCTGACCGCAAGCGTTTCCTAGCGCCAAAAGAAATTCGCCTTCGCGAATTAGTTGAACTGTTTCATATCCAAAACTCGAAAAGGTAGTGAAACCACCTAAGATGCCGACCATTAGAAAAATGCGCATTTCGGGCCCAAATACAGCACGCGCTTCTGAGAGTTGGGCAATAAATCCGATAAGCAAACATCCAATCATATTTACACAAAAGGTGCCGATTGGAAAAATGCCAGGATTAATAAGCTTCTGCATGGTAGTACTGGTCAAATACCGAAGCATTCCTCCCAGTCCCGAGCCAATAAAAATCCACAGATAAATCATGGAGCGATGTTAGCACATTGGCAACTGATAATAACTCGATTGTTGTTCGCTGAACTGGTTTTGATTAGACTGCCAGTATGAACCAGAAAATATTATCCTTTTGCACCTACGCCGTTACCTTCGCCTGTATCTATGTTTGTGTCGCCACGTCAATGACAATGGCAGAATCCATAGAAGGTCACGTCAAATTGAGTTCTTGCACTGAGTTGGCCATATAAGCATTGCCGTCATTGCCGCAAGAACGTTAGCTGCAATTATTACAAACGCGCACGCAGACCAGCCACCCTGGTCCCAAACCAGCCCGGGCATATAGCCACCAAGTCCACCGCCCAAATAATAAAAGCAGGCATGGATACCAGTGGCGGTGCACAAACCTTGGCTTGCAAATCCACGCAATGCAGCCTGATTTGCCGACTGACAAATAAATAAAGCAGTACAGCTTATACTGAGCCCGATTAATATAGCCGCCAGATTCGGTATCAAGGTTACAAGCAAGCCCGTGATACAAAGTGCTTGCGCCATTAAAAAAGACCGCTTAGGCGTAATTCTATCGATGAACCTACCAGCCATTGGTGTCACTACAACACCAATAAGATACACAGCAAAGAGCCAGCTTATGACGTTTTCGTCTAATGCATAAGGTGCTTCAGCCAGGTGAAATGTTAGATAAGTAAATGTAGCGATGATACCAAACAAGATGGTGGCACCAATAAAAAAAGTCGATACAGTCTGTGGATTTTTGATGTGCGCTTTGGCTTCATCCAAGTTAAGACCGCCCCGGCTTGGTATGAATGAAGACGATGGTGGCAATATTTTAAGCACTGCTATGCCGCAACAAAAACAAAGTAAGGCACTGGCAATAAAAGCATTTCGCCAACCAAAATTGGCAGCAATAAGTCCGGGAATCAAACGCCCGAGAAATCCACCCAAAATATTCAAACTAATAAATACAGACATGGCAAAACCAATAGAACCACGTTTGCACCATTCTTCGCCTACATAAGCCATCAAAATGGCAAGCACTCCTGGCAAAATCAGACCCTGTACAAATCGAACTGCAATAAGTTCGCTCAAATTATTGGCAAATGCAGCAAGCAGACATGGCACCACGAGCAGAAATATTGCTGCAACCACCACTGGTTTGCGACCACGCCTGTCGCTCAATAATCCTATAAACGGAGCGGCAAAAGCTATCGCAGCAGTTGTAGCAGACAGTGTAAGTCCCGTTTCGGCTCTTGTGACATGAAAAACTTTGGTGAATACAGGAAGCAATGCTTGAGTGGCATACAAGTTGAGATAAGCACTAAATCCAGCAAGACTCACGCCCAGAATACCCAAAATGGGAATTTGAGACTCTCGAAAGGGTCTAACGAGCCTCGAATATAGAGGAGCGTTTGCTAAAGAGACTAAAGAAGGTAAGCGTGGCGGGGATGAGAGCATAAATTAATTATGGGCTTTTCAACTTCATTCGTCCAATATATAATGGCTAAGATATTATAGGTTTTGCATATAATAGGTCAAAACCCCTAAAACATGGTCGAGATCAGACATTTACGCTATTTCATTGCCGTCGCCCAGGAGTCTAACTTCTCCAGAGCGGCAGAAAAGCTGCATATGTCTCAGCCTCCACTTAGTCAACAAATTCAAAAGCTCGAAGAGGACCTGGGCGTAAATCTCATTGAGCGCGGCACCAGGCCTGTGAGACTTACAGAGGCGGGCAAATTTTTCTATCAGCAAGCTCAAGAAGTGGTCGATCAGTTCGATCAGTTTTTAGACAAAACTCAAAAAATGGCTCAGGGTGAGGAAGGTACCCTTACGGTTGCTTTTGTAAGCTCGTCTACTTACGAGCTTATGCCGCGCATTCTGCGCACTTTTCGCAAGCTCTTTCCTGGCGTCAGTCTCAATCTAATAGAAAAAAACACTCCACAACAACTTGAATCTTTGAGAAACAAACAGATTAACGTAGGCATAGGACGCCCGTTTTTGGAAGATGCAGATATTGCAAGCGACTGGATTTTAGATGAATCAATTGTGGTGGCAGTACCATCTGAACATCCTTGGGCGCACAAAACAAGCGTATCTTTGACTGCTCTTGCAAATGAAGACATGATAAATTTTTACTGGTCGCACGAACCTAGCTTTGGCACATTCGTGATGACTACCTGTCGCCAAGCTGGTTTTGAACCGCGTATAGTGCAGCGCACAGGCGAATTGCAAACAGCATTGGGACTTGTGTGTGCAGGAATTGGAGTAGCTCTGTTGCCAGCTTCGGTCGAGCATACCAGTCGAGAAGGCGTAAAATATATTCCTTTGAAGAAGCCCTCACCCACTATATCTATGGTGGCAGCTTACAGAAAGGATGACAGCTCGCCCATTTTGAAACGATTTTTAGATATAATTCGCTCTGGGAAATATTGATGGAACCTTTACTTAATCTGGTTGAAACAAGAGACTTAAAATTTGCGGTCTGGCACTGGAAAGGTGGCGACCAGGCAAAAAAAATTCTTTTTGTTCATGCCACTGGCTTCCACGCTCGAGTATGGGATCAGGTCGCAAAATTATTGCCGAATTTTGACTGCTGGGCTATTGATATGCGCGGTCACGGCTTGAGCAGCAAACCACAGCCTCCGTATATTTGGAGTGATTTTGGACAAGACATAATTTCAATTGCTCAAAATCTCAACTTGCAATTCGATCTAGGCATTGGACACTCGATGGGCGGTCACAGCCTGTGCAGCGCGGCTTCAATCGAACCTATTTTTAAATCTCTACTATTAATAGATCCAATTATTGTACAAAAAGAGATTTATGGCACAATCGACCTCAAAGACCCGCATCCTGTGCTAAAGCGACGCAACGATTGGAAATCGCCCCAAGAAATGTTTGATGCCTTACAAAAGAAGAAGCCCTTCCACACCTGGAATAAAGAAGTTTTGATGGATTATTGTTTTCACGGTTTGCTTGCCAGAGCAGACGAAGAATCTTCAAATGAGCCTGACAAATCAATGCTTCTAGCCTGTCCGCCAGCTGTAGAAGGTTCAATTTACAATAATTCGCTGTCTAATGAGGCAAATCCCTACTCTTATATAGGCAAAATTGACATACCTGTTCGCATTCTGCACGCCCCACCCGACCCAGAGCGAAAAATTGAAGCGATGGTTCCCTACAATTTAGGCGTGGATTTCCCTCAAGGAGAAGACGTGATGTGCTCTGAGCTTACTCATTTCATTGCGATGGAAGCACCAGAACTGGTGGCGGATCATGCAAGAGCTATGCTCTATTCTCTTTTAAATCACGGGTTCTAAACGACCCGGCATCGCTCATAAATCCTTTGCTATGTAGTGCATAGGAAGCAAGAACGATCGAGCGAGGTGGGTCTTATGCGTAAGACACTGTTATTTTTGGCTGTGACACAACTACTAGTAAGCGCCCCCGCAATGGCGCAAGAAAAGTCTCTACTCTACGGAAATGTAGAATTGCAAGACAACGAACCAGCCGCGATGCCAGTTCTATTGAAGCAAGAGGCTCAATTAGATTTAGCCCAGGCCGAAGATGCCGGAAAACCAGCTTGGATAGATGGTTCTGTTTATTCCAATACAAAAATGAAATTGAAAGTATGGAAGCGCATGTTTGCAGGCATAGTGAAAGCCGATTTACCCGCCAATATTAGCAGCCAGCTCACTATCAAAGATAAAGTCTTATCTTTCTGGAAAGGCTCTATTCCTAAGTATCCATGCAAAGTGACTTGCAAACCATTTGGTCCGAGGGGCAATTACAAATTTTATGCCTCAGGCAACGGTCCTCGCGGTTATCTAGAAAATACTGGACGCGACGAAAATGGTTTCGCCACTTACAAATATTGGTTCGAATATCCACAATATATTTCGAAAACTCTTTAGTTTAAGTCCTGGCGCGAGCAGTTGATTTTAGCTTTTGCTTTGCTTCAACCAATAAGTCTAAATTGACTTCAAATACTTCTTCAAAGAAGTCTTTCTTTTCGCCAAGGGCCCAGGATTCAGCCAAACAATTAGTGCCGTCTTTCAATTGAGGAACTAAAGATACAGTGGTTATTTGTCCGGCTTTCGCTTTTTTAAACGAACTCATTGCCACTTGAACATCTTCAATCACGCCTCGGTGACTTCGGTCTAGCGCTTCTGAAATGCGCAAAATCGCAGCAAGTGGCTTCACTATATTTTTGTCTGATTCATCTAAGCGATACCATGCTTCATGTTCCACGCTTGGAAAAGTCCCTCGGTGATAACGCGCAATTGAGGCTATGATGCCGACTTCTTCTTCTGAGTGACCCAAAAGTCCACTGTGCAAAATCAAATAGTAGCTATGCTTGTGGTGACCTTTTCTTGAGATGAAAGTGCCTATGTCGTGCAGCATTGCAGCAGACCACAACAGATGTTCGCTGTCATCGGGCAAGTCGTGCAAAATTTCTTTAGTCTGTCTAAAAATAGAACATGCCAGTTTAGCTACGTGCACTGCGTGTTCGACATTGGTGTTATATCGCTCAAGCATTTCCAAAACGCTCTTAGCGCGCGGGTCTTTGTGACTCTTCATGTCTTTGTGAATCAAATCTGCTTGCAAAAGCTGATCCACTGCAACACCTTCGCGCAATGCAGCGGTGCACACAGTCAACTCAGATGCACCAAGCGAGCGCATTGTCTCAAGCAAGACGATAGCACCGGCAAGAATCGTCTGACCGCGATCTGTGCTTATGCCTTTTATGCGTACGCCATCTAAAGCGCGCTCTTCGATATAGTCGACTAAATCTTCTAAACGCTCAAGCGGCAAAACCCAACCATCTAACGATTCACCTGCTCGACCCATTTGAACACGATCTAGCTTTGCAAGCGCCTGCACTGTGCCAGAGGTGCCGATCAAATTCTTGTATCCGCCTGAGGCTTTAATAGCGACAGCTGCTGGTCTTAACATTCCTCGCACTTCGTCGTGCAAGTCTGTCAGTGCTTCTTTGGTTACACGTTCTTTGGGAAAGAAGCGCTGGGTGAGTCGTGCTGCGCCTAACTTATAAGAGTCGGAAAAATAACAGTTCTCTCTATCAGCTGCAATAATTTCGGTGCTGCCTCCACCAATATCGACGATGGCGAAGCGCCCCGTCAACTGCGGCATACTAAATACGACACCAAGATAAATTAGTCTTGCTTCTTCTTTGCCAGATATGACGCGGATGTTCAAACTCAATTCGTCGCCCAGTTCAGATATGACTGCATGACCATTCTTAGATTCGCGCACAGCAGAAGTTGCAACGGCAGTAACTGATTCTGCACCTTTCTCATGGGCATGCTTGAGCATGGTTTTCAAAATCTCGCGAGCAGAGTTTTGCGCCGCTTCGTCTATATAATGATTTGTCAGAGCCTGCCTGAAAAATGGCGCTACGTCTTTTACGCGACTGATGATTTCAAAATCGTCCGACTTAGGCTCAGAGCGACAAACTATCATGTGAAAAGAATTGGTTCCAATGTCGATACATGCTAGTACCGGGCTTTTCTTTTGTCCGCCGAGCTTTGCTTTCTTAGCTTTAACTGGACCGTTTGTCGATTTAGCCATAATTCAGTCGATTACCTGAGCTGTCTTTTGCACTTTTAAAAACTGAGCGACATTCATTGCTGTTTCACTTGCTAGTTGCACGCATTTTGGAATGCCTACTCCGCTAATGAAATTGCCGGTTATAAAAATTCCCGGAAAGTCCTCCAGACGCTTTGTTATGGTCTTTATTCGATCTTGGTGTCCAATTGTATACTGCGGCATAGCATCTTGCCAACGACTTATCGATGTGTAAACCGGCTTATTTTTGATCTTCAAGTAATAATCAAGCTCTTCAAGCACAATTGCGGTAATTTTCTCATCGCTTGCTTGCAATATGCCTTCGTTGTGCACGCCACCTAAAAACGCACGCAGAATGACCTTTTGCTCTGGACTTCTGTGTTTATATTTGACGCTCAAATAACTACATGCAATGAGCGCCCGCCCGCTTAATTCTGGAACCACAAAGCCAAAACCATCTAGTTTACTTGGGTCTATATCTGATTTGTCGAAAACCATATTGACCACACACGAAGAAGCGCAGTGAATTTCACTTGCTCTTTGGGCAATTGTCGAGTCAAGCTCTGCCATTACTTTTGCAAGAGATGTGGCAGGCAAAGCCAAAATCAAAGCGTCATAAACATTTGAATCCTGATTTTGAGTAACTAAACTCCACATGCCACCTGGCTTTTTTTGGACGGAAAGAACCGCATCGTTCATTTTGAAAGTGGGTCCATTCATTTCTAATATTTTCTTGCGTAAGGTATCTATTAGAAAAGACATGCCCTTTTCATAACTATAAAAAGCCGAATAACGAGCACCTTTTGTATCCTGGTCGATCGAATTTTGTCTTTCGGCTAAGGCTTTGATGATACTACCTTTGGTGCGTTCCATAGCGACAAACTCAGGCAAACACGCTTCTGCACTAAGCTTATTTACATCACCTGTGTATATGCCACCAACCATTGGTTGTACAATTTTATCGAGCATCTCTTTGCCGAATCTGCGCTCTACAAACTGTGCAACAGTTTCTTCTGCTTCACTTTTACTTGGTGCAATGTTTTCCTCTTCTAACGCTCTTTTCTTGCCGGCTTCGCTCATAAGCTCGCTTTGCAAAAACGAGTCAATTTGCGAAGGTGCAATCATAATGAAACCATCAGGTAGTGGTATCAATTGATTGTCTTTAGCAACGAGCGACTTTCTTTTTTTAGAGTTCGTGGGGATAATGTGCGAATCTATTTCTAGCTCTTTTGATAATTCAACTACTTCAGGAGTCTTGGTGAAAAACGAGTCGGGACCACATTCAAACCGGCATTCGATACTCTGGTCTTCAATGGTTTTAAATACGCCACCAAGTTCTCTAGATTCAAACAGATCTATTTTTACTTCAAGATTTTGACTTTGAGCGTTGCGCAATAATTTATAAGCGGCAGTGAGTCCAGATATCCCACCACCAACTATTGCAATTCGTTTTAATTCATTCATTTGTTTTTGTAAGACTGAACCACTTCAACCAGATACTTAACGTTATCCACAGGCGTTTGAGGAAGAATGCCATGACCCAAATTAAAAATGTGTCCTGGACGTCCTTCTGCCTTGTCTAAAATTTCTATTGCTCGTTTTTTGATTGTTTCTTTGTCAGCGAACAAAGTGACCGGATCTAAATTTCCCTGAATACCTTTGTTGTGACCAATGATATTCCAAGCTGTATCTAAGTCTATACGCCAGTCTACACCAATTGTATGAGCATCTAACTCGCGAAATTGATTCAAAAGTCCGTTTGTTTGAGTACCAAAATAGACTATATAAGCATCCTTTGAAATTGAGGCAATCAGTTTTTTCAAGTGAGGAAGAGCGAATTCTTTAAAATCAGCAGGACTTAATGCTCCTACCCAACTATCAAAAAGCTGGACCACCGAAGCTCCGCTTGCCACTTGCATATTGAGATACGAGGCTGTGTGCACCACGAGCTTATCCATCAAGTTGTGCCAGGCATCACTTTGATGATACATAAAGGACTTTGCTTTTTCAAAATTACGACTGCCACCACCCTCAATGGCATAGGATGCCACAGTAAATGGTGCTCCGGCAAAGCCTATAACAGGAATACTGGGTCCTAGGTTATGAATAGTATTTTTAATTGACTGACCTACATAAGACAATTTTTGCCCAGCGTCGATATCAGGTAAAGCAATTACGTCTTCGGCACTTTTAATTGGCTTTTCTATAACTGGACCTTCACCAGCTTCAAAGTGCAGTCCCAGATCCAGAGCTTCTAAAATGAGAAGAATGTCAGCAAAAATGATGGCTGCATCCACTTTAAGTGCTTTGGCCGCGTCAGTGGTAACAGTGGCTGCAAGTTCGGGGTTATGACAAAGCTCTAGAAAGCCCCATTTCTCTTTAAGATCGCGGTATACCTTCATATAACGACCAGCCTGGCGCATCAGCCAAACAGGAGTCTGCTTGGTCTTTTCGCCAGCCATAGCCTGCAAAAACGGATTTGTTTCAGCCTTATTACCCTTTATTTGGGTATCTTTCAAAGTGGTCATCGCCCTATTTTACAGCTTTTGCGCCCATAGCCGCGTCAGCTTTAAGACAAAGGTAAGAAACTACATAAAGCGCCAGGGAGACCAGAATTATGCCGTTTATGCCGGTGTAGCTGGTGAAATATTCAAGCAGCGCTCCAAGCACCCCGCCAAGTAGATTGAAACCTATAGATACAGCTGAATTGTCTGAATTGTCGAGCGAACTGCCAAAAATCAAACCAGCCATAAACATTGGAGCCAGTGTGACAATAGTGGATAAACCAAAAGTGAGAAATTCTGGAAGATGACTGTGGATGAGCGATCCAAACGGGAAGAGATAACTTCCAATTAGTGTCACCATGAGCAATCCATAAAGCAACGATATTCTTGCCCAAAGCCATTTGGAATGATATGCCACAATCAAATTGGCTCCAAGCAGCATGAAAAGTACACTTGCAATCACAATGGACGAAGTAACCCAGGTGGTGCCAAACATAAGCGAAAATCTAGCGATTGACTGAAGTTCGAGCAAAAGAAAAGCACTGCCAAGAAAGAACATCTGCCAGTATTTGCCCCGCGAATTACCAAGCACCACTTTGTGCCCCACAAGCATACTGAGCAAAATAATTTCAAGTGTTACGGCTAAATAGCCAATATCAATTCCTTTTTCTTGCCAGTATAAAAATGGCCAGTCATCGGTCAAGATACGCTCAGGTTCAGCTGGTGGCTTAATCATTGATAGCGGTCCGGGCATCATTTTCGGCATATTGTCTGGCATTTTTTGAATGCCTTTTTTGACATCGTCTGACAAAACGAAAAACACATTATGTCCATCAGGCAGGTCGTATGTAAAAGAAAGTGGCTGATAGCCAGCTGCTTTTGCAATGGTCCAGTAGAGTCTATCTGTAAACCACTGTTCTTTGGCATAGAACGAAATGAAACACATGCCACCAGGTTTTAGAAGTGAAAGAGCATGTTCAATGCTTTCTTTGGTATAGACATAATTATCTAATCTATTGGTCGAGCTTTGCGATAACACTGTCATGCTGTCTAGAAAAGAAAAACGAACCAGATCGTATTTCTTATTTGTCTGCTCGACAAAGTGTCTTGCATCGTCGCAATAGATTTTTACCCTTGGTGAATCATATGGCTTTTCATCGTTATATTGCTTGCCTAGCTTGACTGTTACAGGATCTATTTCAACAGAGTCTATGTTTCCGTTTGTTTCCTGCACTGCTGCGGTTACGTCATTTCCAAGTCCCGATGCCAAAGTTAAGATGTCCTTGGCGTCTGGCTTAAACAAAAATGGAATTCTATGATTGTCGAGCGATAGTATGTACTCACGTTTGCCATCTTCGCTCAAAGTTTTGGGATCAAGCTTATTAAACAGACTTTGTTGACCGACTCTGTTTACCAATAATCGCCAACCGATAAGATTGCCCTTATCACGCATCTCGACAAAGTCTACACGCTCATAAGGGGACCAGAATGTTTTGGTATCAGATTTATCCACTGTCCAAAACCCGGTCAAAACACAAGCTATAAGTGCCACCAGTGACACAATAGTAGATGGTGAAATCTTACGGATTAAATAAATAGCTAGTATCAAAGCCGGTACCGCAAATAAAATACCGGGTCCAATACTTAAAAAAGACAAAATGGCAAAAGCTACAGTGCCGCAAGTAGCACCGGCCAAATTGACCGAGTAACTAGTGATTGGTCGCAATTCACCAAAGAGCACCCCAAGCCGGCTGCCTATGGCAAGCGATGTAAAAAACGGTCCCACCAGAAGAACTACTACACCGATTAAAAATAATCCTAAATAAGATAAGAATTCCGGACTATCAAGACTCTGACTGGCAGACGGAAGACTAATCCAACTATAGACTCGCGGGGAAGGAAATGGTGCGCAGGCGATGTCTGTAAAACTAATTAGTTTGATAATGGCGCATGTGAGTAATAAAAAAATTGGTGCATATTTAAAAGACTTGTCGCTTGTTTGAGCAAATCCAAGACCTACGCCAATATAACAAGCAGCAAGTGGAAAGCTCTTGAGCACGGTGAAAGCACGAATGTCTGCGGACATCCAGCGTATAACTAGTAATTCAAAAAAAAGAGAAGCGAAACTCAACAAAAAGAGTTCGAGATAGATTTTATTGCGGTGACTAGTTTCCATCGCTTTGTCCTGATTGATCTACTTGCATGTCGGACTGCGTATTATTTTTTGATTCGCTTATGTGTTCTTCTATTTTTTTGATCTGCAACTCAAGCAGCGAGGCTTCATTGTTGCGATTTTGATTGTTCAAAAAGTTGGCGTATTCTTTCAGGCTTTCCATATACTGATTGCTTTTAGAACCATATGCGCTTTCATTTGTTTTGGCTGCTTGCTTCAAAATGTATTCGGCTTTGTCTGGTTTGCCGTGCTTTAAATAGAGCCAGGCTAAATCAGGCAATTGCTTGGCATAGTCCGGGGCACTGCGTCCAACCAGACCTTCCATATTGCGCATAGCAAGCTCGTATACTCTATCGGACTCGCCGAAGTTATTTTTGTCGTGATATAACCTGGATAATCCAATTAGACAATTGACCACACCGGGATACACATTATTAGAAGATTCAGCAAGTGCGCATGCTTCTTTCCAGAATTGCTCAGCTTGAGCGATATCACCATCGCTTAGAGCTTTGCGTGCTTTCTGATCAAGTTGATACCAATTGGCATTATTCAAAGCCGAACTAGCTTTTAGCGCGCCAAAACGTGTTAGCACCGAAGGGTCTTCGTTTTGTGCCCAAGCACAATTATTCTGGCTAAGTAAAAAAATCGAGCCGCTTAAAAAAATCAGGCTTATTTTTGCTCGCATATCCAGAGACTGAACCTACCAAGCCAGTGAGATTTAAGATCGTCCATCCTGGCAGTGGTCATGGTCAATTCCTCTGATAAACACTCCAGGCTATCTTTCAATTGTACAAGTTCTTCCTCGTACTGTGTTGCCTGGATGCAACGAGCCATCAGTTCTGGAATAATCTCCATTTGTTCATCTTTTTCGACTAATGCAAGTTCTAGAATTCTCATACGCTCAACAGTCAGACGTAACTCTCTATTGCGACTATCAAGCTGAGCTTCAAGCAGCTTGGTACGCATCTCAAACTTTAAAAGCATTTCTTCGTCGTCGTCTGGACCAAAAATACTTGGCTTTTGCAATGATGCACTGTTGCCCTTCTCGAACAAAGGCACCAGTTTGCCACCACCTGCAGACTCTTTCATTCTGTTAGGGTTAGAAATACTCACTTGAGAGTGACGTTTGAAAACGCGAGGACGCATTTCCTGTTGCACTGCTTCTTTGATTTCGGTTTCAGCCGGATCGAATACTGAATCGAGCAAACTGTTGAGCAAGTTATCCACTTCCATCCTGGCTTCTTCTTGCTCGGCCGGAACAGGAGCGAAGTTATGGGCGGCGGCGCCTTGAATATATTCCATGATTTTTGCTCTCTCTATTACTGGACAGTTTAATCTCCAGATGAATAGTAGCTAACTTTTCGAGCAAAGTACATAGTTTCGCCCGTGATACCAGAGCGATACCACTTTAAGCTCGACTTGCCAAGCGAAAATTTACTTCAGTGTACCAGCTATGACACAGGTCAATTTATCGGGATGGAGGTACTTCTTGAGCGATTTATCGACATCGGATTTGGTGACCGATAAATAGCGACTTGATACCATATCTAGTTCCTTGGCACCCAGTCCGATAAATTCAAGTTCGGTCAGTACTCTGGCGATTCCAGATGGTGACGAGAGCCCAACTTTAAACGATCCAACTGCACGTCCAGCTTCGCGAGAAAGTTCTTCTTCGCTGACGCCTCGGCCCATGAACTCTTGCAATACCTCATCGACAAGACGAAGCGATTTAGCCACATTGGACGGATTTACAGTTAGCTGCACCGACCATGGTGTACCTCCATATGTGGTATCGGAGAAACTGGTGTTGACACCATAGGTCAATCCCGCTTTGTCCCGAACCACATTACCCAGACGCGATGTAATCGTATCTTGTCCAAGCGCTGCATTAGCTAATCTGGCCGAATAGAAGTCGGCGCTCTTTCTTTTCAGTGTACATGGATGAGCAAGGACGATATCGCAGCTGCTCTTGTCTGGCAGGAAGGCTGTGAAATATTCGCGCTTGCTTGGCAGTACTGCCTCCGGTATCACAACCTCTGGTTGTTTTTCACCTTGCCAGCTACCAAATTTAGCAATTACTTCGCGCTCGACTTCTTCAAAACTGGTATCGCCCACAATGGTTATGATGGTCGACTGAGGAGAGAGTAAGCGTCGTTGAACTTCAACTAAATCGCTTCGTTTGATTTTCATCAACTCTTCAATTTGTTGCTGGAAGCCAGGCTCAGAAAACGGATGATCTTTGGGATAGAGTGCATTTTTCATACCGTACCAGGCAACACTTCTTGTGTTGTTAGCACTTTCAATTAAACGAGCACGCCATTCTATTTGAATCTTTTTCAGTTCTTCTTCATCTAAAGTAGGATTGCGCATCACATCACTCAAGATATCGAGATAAAGAGCAAAATCTTCTTTCACCACATGCGTGCCAATTCCCATTCGATAATTGTCGACTGAAAATTCAAGCCCACCGGGGATTCCCATATTTTCCAGAGCCTCGGCAATATCAGCTTTGCTGTATTTGCTTGAACCGCGAGAGAGCAAATCGCCTACAAGTTCTGACTGACTCGATGATTTGTCATGAGTGAAATATTTTCCGGCTTTGACATTTACAGCCATGCCAACACAACCAGTTCCAAAGCTAGGCAAGAACTGAAGAGTAAGTCCGTTAGGTAAAACTACCTTCTTTACTCGCTCTTCAAACGAAGCTGTGACAGCAGATTTCTTTAATTTCACAGCAACAGTCTTTGGATTAGGTTCAAGGAATTTAGTTACTTCTTCTTTAGTCAAAGAACCTTTCAAGTCAGGCTCACTTGCTTTGACCACTTCTGGCTCTTTAAGTGGCAATGGACTTTCTAATTCATCGTGCTCATCTGGTGCTTCCAATTCTTCATCTGCTTGATCAAGCATTTCTGCTTCAAGATTTAGAGGTTTGAAGTGACCGACAGTTTTATTTTTATTGAGGAAATATTTGGCTGCCACTTCTTGGATTTTTTCAACAGTCAACTCTTCAAATTTTTCATCATAATTCATGAGCCACTGCCAGTCTGCCTTAGACTCGGCTTCGCCAAGCATAAAAGCAAGACTGCTTGAGTCTGCTTTGGCAAGGATAGTCCCTTTGCGATTAGCACTTTTAGCTCTTGCCAGTTCCTCTTTTGTCACAGGCTCATTGCAGAACTTTTGCATTTCGGCATTGAGAATTTTCTCTGCTTTGAGCAAAGTCGCTCCCGGATTGAGCGTAGCTCCAACCAAGAATAAGCCGGGATCGCGCAGTTCGTCATGTCTGGCAAAAACGTCACAAGCAATATTATTATCGACTAGAGCTTTATACAATCTGCTTGAGCGCTCATAAGTGCTGCCCAAAATTTGTCTGATTGCAGCAATGGCATAATTGTCTTCGTGCACTGCTTCGCACACGTGAAATCCAAGCCAGACTCTAGGCAAGTCACCAGCGCGACTCACTTCAAAACGACGCTCGCCTTCTTGTGCTGGCTCAGTTGTATAAACAGTCGGAATGGGCTCTGGCGATGCAGGTATTTTGCCAAAATATTTGTCCACCATCGCGATGGCATTGTCTTGCTGGAAATCACCAAGCAAAACTACAGTGGCATTATTTGGCCAATAAAAAGTGTCGTAGAATTTTTTCAGTCTATCAAGCGGCACGCCCTCAACGTCTGAGCGCCAGCCAATTGTAGGGTGATGATAAGGATGCTCGCGGAATGAAATGGCGTATAGTTCTTTTTCCAAAACTTCTTCGGGATAATTTTCGCCACGCTCCAATTCGTTTCGCACCACAGACATTTCTGAATTGCGATCTTCTTGGCGTAAGCGCAAATTGCGCATACGATCAGCTTCTAGCTTGACGCACAATTCCATATATTCGATTGGCACCACTTCAAAATAGCTTGTACGATCAAACCATGTGGTGGCATTCCAGTAAGCACCAATTTGAGTAAGCAAATCGTCGATGCCATTACCTTTGTCGGCATTGTGAGCTTTTGTGCCTTTGAAAAGCATATGCTCTAAAAAGTGGGTGGCGCCTGTGAATCCTACGCCTTCGTTGCGACTTCCCACTTTGTACAAGACCAGGATGGTCACCACAGGGGCCGTATGATTTTCTACCAGTAAAAGCTTGAGCCCATTATCATATTTATATTCGACCACTCCTTTGTCTTGCAAGACAAATTCGGCCGCTACAGCCTTCTTCGCTTTTTCCAGTGTACTTCTTGTCATCCTTAGCCTCTTACATTAATTGAATGGGCAAAAGATAAGATACCCTAATGGCGAAGGAAACTGCTTATAGGTTACAATTTCTTCTATATTGGCTTGGTCCTGGGTTATTTAATGAAAAGAATCAGCATAACTCTCACAAGCCTGAGCATGGCGTTTTTTGGTCTTTCCTGCTCAGGAGCTATGGCGTTTGACGAAGCAAAATGGCAAGGGCACACCCAGGCTGGTGCTGCTGCCTTCCAAGATATGCGCTACGGCGAGGCTTTGAAGGAATTTTCTTCCGCTTTAGAAGAATCCAAAAACAAGTGTAACAACGACCTCTTTCAAGCAATAAGTCTTACCAATCTTGGCACTTTGCACCAGACAAGGGGCAACCTTGACAAAGCTGAGCCGCTTTTCGAGCAAGCAGTGCGCATCAGACAGAAGGCACTGGGACCATTCAATACAGAAGTAGTGGACAGTGTAGCCAAACTGAGCCATTTCTATATCGCCCGCAAAGAATTTACTAAAGCCGAAGCAGTGGGCGAGCAAATCATTGGTTTTGGTGAGGCACGCAACAAAGAATTAGACGCAATGAATTCTGGCTTCAAGAATTTGAACAGTTTTTACTCCAAACATCCAAACTTGAAAGACGCTTCGGCTCTTTTAGAAAAAGCCAAAACAATTACCGAAAACAAAGTCAAAAGCGAGTATCTTGATTTAGCCGTAATGTTCGATTCGCTTGGTACTGCCTATCGCGGCATTAAAGATGATAAAGCTCAAAGCGAAGCTGAGAAACTATATAAGATGGCGCTCAATATAAGAGAGCGTTTTTTGCACGGCAATCATCTAGGTTTGTCGTCGAGCCTGGAAAATCTGGGCAAGCTCTACCAAGGACAAGGTCAGCACGAAAAGGCTATAGCGTCCTTGCAGAAAGCTTACGACATCAGTCTAAAGAGTGTCGGCATGTCGCATCCACAAACATATTCAAAACTAGATGCGCTAGCTATAAGCTTGAGCAATTCAGGAAAAACACAAGAAGCAGAGAGCTTGTACAAACAAGCACTTGCCTCTTTTGAAAAATCGCACGGACAAAACAGCGGATATGTGGCAAGCGTACTTGAGTCACTGGCTAACATGAAAGAGAGTCACGGTCACCATGTAGAGGCTGCGCACTATCTTTCGCGCGAACTCAAAATCAAACAACATTTAAATGGTCCGCACCACGCATCGGTTTCTGAAATTACAGAAAAGCGCAACTACTTGCTTAAACAGTCGCAAGGCGCAGTCAAAACAAAGACCAAAGAAATTTAAATTTAGACTGATTACAAGACTAAACACTTCCGCCAGGAACACCAACTGGAGCGTCTAACTGAATTTGAATTGAAGTACCAGCCGGTATCAATACGTCTTTGCCTTTACGCAAAAGCATATCTGCCACTCCGATGCCGCCACCTATTGCAGCACCAGACCAGGCGCCCATTCCAGCGCCATGCCCGCCACCTGCAATAGCACCAACACCAGTACCAAGTGCCGCACCAAGTCCAGCACCTGCGCCACCGCGAATTAGAGTCTGACCAGCTTTGGCGCCCCAGCCTTCTCCGCGATAAACATCGTTTTGTCCAGAGCCTTTGTTTGAATACTTGCCTAAATCACCGACCAGATGTGCGTTTATCGGGATAGACTGCCCAGTGGGAAGGCGAATAGCATTGAATGAAATGCTAAGCAAACCAGAGCGAGATAGTCTTCGTCCAGCGATAGAATCAGTCACAGTGCCAGTCACCATTGTTCCAGCTGGAATAAATCCACCATTACCTAAATTGATATTTTGATTAATTACGCCCTGGACTAAATCGCCTTGACGAGCAATCTGAGTAGAAATAGCGGTCTGCAATGTAACATTCAAGGTTTGTCCTGCAGGCGCTTGAGGCATGTTTGGCGTTTGATACATCGGAGGGTAATAACCGCTCTGCGCCCCTCCTTGGTATTGACCTTGCCCCTGGGGAGGTTGCATATAATTGCCCGAATATTGCTCGCGATAAACTGGCGCCTGATTTGGATATGGCTGCTGTTGATACTGTTGTGGCGGCTGCATCTGGTTTTGATACGGTTGTTGTTGATACTGGGGTGGAGGCTGATTTTGATAAGGCTGTTGTTGATATTGAGGCGGTGCCTGATTTTGATAGGGCGGCTGCTGATATTGCATCTGCTGTGGAGGCTGCGTTTGAGTAGGGGCGATATCCGAAACCGGGGCATATTGCGGCGCTTCAGGTTGAAGCAATTGCGACTTACCGGCTTGAGCGAAGACTGGAGCCACTTGAGCAAGAAATATCACAAGCGAAAAAATAATTGAAGGTTTGTCTAAAATATTTAGCCTCATGGCTTATCACTTACCCGCTTTTGGGCAAAATATCATTACATAGCTCTATTTATTATCCACATTTTGGCTGAAATCCGGCAAGGGCACGAATTATGACTGCAGTCGCCCCATTAAAATCAATAGACAACACTTATCTGACCATGCTGTGCGATGCCTTCGTACACTTAGACTCGGTGATAACCGATGGCGAAGTCGGGGCACTGCTTGTGAGCTCGGGCATTCAAGACCCAAGCCCAAATGCAAGCAGGCACAGGCGGCTTGGTCTGGCACTACAAATACAGCAAGAGACTGACAAAAACGCAAATAGCATTGCCGTTTTTTTGAGGCGCACTGGCTTTCACATAAACAAGCGCTATGGCGAAGAGGCTTATCGCAAGTATCGCGACGAGATAAATCAAATTCTCACATTTGCAGGCTACGAATTAGACGAGCAATCTGAGATGAAACAAACCAATCCGCTTGCCACCATGTACGCTTCGCACGAGGCTGAGTCGCGCGCCAAGAAATTGAAAGAAGCTGTTTTGATTCGCAGTCTGCATCCCGACATCCAGATGGTCTGCCGCTCTGAGTATCTGACTGAGAGTAATTATTTTAGAGTGGTGCAAGAAGCGCTCAAACTTTTGATGGAAAAAAATAAAGCCAAAAGTCAATTGCACATCGAAGGACCAACAGTGGCCGAACATGCATTTGGATTCAATTGGGGTGAGTATCCGGTTTTAACCGTGAACGAGTTCAGGACAGAAGTAGATCAAACCGAACAGTTTGGTTACATGTGCATTTTGAAAGCATTATTTTTGATGGTTCAAGACGAGAATACAAAAAATTATCGCTTTCCTTGGCAAATGAGCTTCGACGACGCGCTAGATTTTCTTGGCGTCATCTCTTACTGTCACCGCAAAATGGACGGCTCTAAAAAGGCACGCTAATTTTTCTCGATCTATTTCTGTTCAGCAGCCCGACAAAACTTGATGACGCAATAGCGGTCTGTCTCCAGTCTCGCCACATCGTTTTGGAGTTGGTATCACTTTGCCTGGATTCATGATGCCTGCCGGATCGAAAACATCTCGCACTTTGAGCATGATTTCTAAATCGTCCTGGCTAAACACAAACGGCATGTCGTGGATTTTCTCGACACCAATGCCGTGCTCACCAGACAAAGTCCCGCCCACTTGCACACAAACATGCAAAATTTCTTGTCCAGCTTTTATAACCCGCTCCACTTGCTCTTTGTTATCGCGATTATAAAGCAAGCAGGGATGCAGGTTTCCATCACCGGCATGCGCAACATTTGCAATCTGCAAATTCCATTTTTCGCCAATTTTATCAATGAGCTCAATTGCTTCTGCTAATCGAGAGCGCGGCACCACTCCATCAAGTACATATCCATGAGGAGTTACACGACCAAGTGCACCAAAAGCAGATTTGCGTGCCTTCCAAATTTTCATTCGCTCATAGGCATTTGTCGCCCACTCAAGTGAGGTTGCTTTATGTCGTCTAATTTGCTCTTCGACCATTTTACGCTCGATTGCAATGCGCTCTTCCATACCATCAAGCTCGACTATAAGAAGTGCTGCAGCACTGCGATCCAGTCCCATATGCAAATAATCTTCAACTGCGTTTAGTGTAATTTGATCGACTAATTCCATGGCCGATGGTATCACTCCAGTTGATACTATGGCCGATACCGCTTTACCGCAGTGTGAAACAGTCGGAAAATAGGCAAGTAGTGTTTGAATACTTTGCGAATTTGGAGTTAATTTCAGAATTGCTTCGGTCACTATTGCCATCGTCCCTTCAGACCCGACAAGCAAACCAAGCAAATCAACATCTGGAGATTGATACCAGTTATTGAATTTAGCAATAGATCCATCAGACATTACAACGGTGGCACCAAGCACATGATTTGTAGTCATGCCATATTTAAGACAATGGGGACCTCCTGCATTTTCTGCAATATTGCCACCAATAGTGGAGGCTATACCGCTTGATGGGTCCGGAGCGAAATGAAGATTGTGCGCCTTGCTTGCCTCAGACACAGAAGCATTGGTGCAACCTGTTTGAACCGTGGCGGTTTGCTCATATGGGTCAATTTGCAATATCTTTGTCATTCGAGTTAAGACTAACGATATGCCACCATGCACTGGTGTGGCACCACCTGAAAGTCCAGTTCCCGCGCCACGTGGCGAAACCGGAATTTTATGCTCGTGCGCCAATTTCAGTACTCTAGAAACTTCTTTTGTACTTGCTGGTAGCACAACATAGTCAGGCAAACTCAAATCGAGCGTTTCTGCATCGCACTCATATACGCTCAAATCAACAGGGTCGTGAAGAACGTTTTCTTCCCCGACAATTTCTTTTAATTCGTGCAATAAATTCATTCAGGAGACTTCATCGTCTTTGTTTGATAGTTTCCTGATCGTTAATAGTGTACTTAAAGCCTTGCACTTTATAGTTCCACAAGAATGTCCCGCTCTTATCAACAGTCTGACGAGCAGAGCCTTGCGGAAAGTCCAGCATGGGGTCACCATTCATAGATTTAACGACGCCATAAACCATGGTATTAAATACGATATTAGGACTTTTTTGAATTAGTTGAATATTTTGGATTTTTCTGTCGCGAGTGACAGTGTATGCCACTTCGCAAGCCATCGGCTGACTCTGCTTAAAAGCAGTTGTGGCAAGCCCATTGAATCTAGAATAAATGGCACCGGCAACACGTTTGTGCCACTGATCCCACGCCAATTTCATTTGTGGATGCTGCTCTTCCTGCTCGGCTGATAAAGGAAAGCGCTGCGTTCCCACTCCACCTTGATACTGTTGTTGAGGCTGTTGCTGCATCATCGGCTGTTGATACTGCATATTCTGATTGCCCTGCTGAGCATCCAGATTAAAAGGTCTTTGATTAAATGCTTCATCAGGAGCGTCAAATGTTCCAGGACCACCAGGGGCGTCAGAACTGAATGGATCACCCATTTTATCTATATCGCCACGATTTAAGGAAGCGGCAGCTTGTTGTTTGACAAAGTCTTTCTGCACAACGCCGCCCTTGAGCAGCCCCGGTCCTTGGCCATACGCCAATGCGTTCGTACCCAGACCCACGCATGCGGTCAGGTAGAAAAGTGCCAGTGCTTTTGTCGATAGTTTCAAACTGCTAATTCCATTTAGATTTCAAAAGCAATACTTCAATAATATCCTAAGGCTCCTGAATTTAATGTACTGTAAAACCTAAAAAAGTAAACTCGCATTTTCCCCATGATCTGGAGACTTCAAGGTTAAATGAGCGACCCCGACAAAATCCCGCCATTTATCGAGTTGGGAATTATTGACAGCCATGCTCATTTGATGCAGGAATACTTCAAGGATAGCCTGGACGAAGTCATAGAGCGCACCTTC
Organism: Candidatus Melainabacteria bacterium; assembly: GCA_016699165.1. Lineage (GTDB taxonomy): Bacteria > Cyanobacteriota > Vampirovibrionia > Obscuribacterales > Obscuribacteraceae > Aved-18. The sequence continues at coordinate 1,381,729 of CP064963.1, forward strand.
GCTCGCAAAGTGGTTCAGATGGTGAACCCTGCTGTGATAGTCAACAATGCCGAAGAGCTGCTTGAACTCTGTCAGAAGAACCCCAATATTTATATGGCGCTTGGTCAGCACCCCCACGAAGCAAAAGACTGGACCGACAACGACGCCTCGAAATTAAATGAAAAGCTCAGCCACGAAAAGATAGTGGCAGTGGGCGAATGCGGGCTGGATTTCTTTTATAACCACTCTGAGCGCGAGGTGCAGCTTAATGTCTTTCGCGAGCAAATTAAACTGGGCAAAAAACATAACAAACCAGTGGTGGTTCACTGGCGCGACGCCTGGAAAGATTGTCTGGATATCTTAAAAGAGGAAACAGACAGCCATTTACGCGGCGTTTTTCACTGTTTTACTGGAGGTCCCGAGCTTTTGCCTGAGATTGAGGCTCTGGATTTTTATGTGTCCTTTTCGGGCATTCTGACCTATAAAACAGCCAAAGATATTCAAGAAGCAGCAAAGTTGGTCAAGAAAGATCGAATGCTTGTAGAAACCGATTGTCCTTATCTGGCGCCCATTCCCATGCGCGGCAAGCAGAACGAACCAAGCTTTGTCTGGTGGACAGCGCAGAAATTAGCTGACTTACGTGGTATGACGTTAGAAGAGACCGCATTAGCTGCAAGTGAAAATACCCGCCGCTTGTTTAATCTACCTGGAGTATAAAAATGAATGTCCTTGGCTTTCTAAAAGATAAGCTCAAAGGAAAACCGAGCGTAGAAGCGCCGACCAAAGACGAAATGGTGAACAATTTGATTCACTATACTTGCAGTCGCGTCTGTTATGGCATTAAAGATCAGGCTGGCATCTGCTGCACAATAGGTGAGCGCGATTGGATCATTGGTCCAATAACAGATGCAGATCGTTTTTTGAAAGACGTCTCAAAGAAACTGGGGCGTGAATTTACTTTTAACGAAATTTTTTATTCTTACGAAGAAGGTCGCAACATATTTCCCGAGCGGTCTACATGGCAGGATCCAAATAATTATCCTGCACTGCGGGTGATACTAGACGGCAAAGCATATCCATGTCAGTTTTTGAGCGACGATAAAAAATGCACCATGCAAGACATAAAGCCTAAGATTTGCTCTGACTATCTTTGCGATTATTTAAAAGCGTCGATTGCTAAATTGGAAGAGCGACTTTAGTTTTTATATGATTAGTTGCAGAATAGTGCTCAGTCTCCTCTTCTCTGCGGTCTTAATTTGTTCAACGGTGGAAGCTAACGCGGCTGAACTGTGGACTGGTCCTCTTACATAAAAAATTGATGTGCTGGGCAAGAGACTTTCAGTTAAAATGCCGACTGGCTCTATTAAGGAACCTCGCGCCCACAGCATAATGGGTGCGGCAGAGCCGGATGAAGACGAATCTAGAGTTGAGTTAAAGTTGGACGGTAAAGAGGTAGTCTTCATGGCTACAGATTTGCACTCTTATTCAGGAGCGGATTTTAAATCTAGCGTTGAAAAGTATGCCAATTCAGATGAAAAAAATCTCTACAACATTTCAGAAGTATTAAAATCTGATGGCGGTCTCAGTTATATTTTGCTCAAGCGTAAAAGCAATAAATTAGATCCCAAAAACGAAGACAATTTTGTCGAAGCGGCAATCGTTTTAAATAGAGATGGCACAATCCAAAAACTAGATGTTTACGTAAACCAGAGTAGCGCAAAGCAATGGGATGAAGCCATTTCGTTGGCAGAGAGAATTTTTAAATCCTCTGAATCTGGTTCCACCAGTGCAAATTTTAAAAAGCGAACAATGACTATTGACGATTTTCTTGGCATTTCAATCGCTGTGCCCGAAAAAACATCAACTTCAATGCAACATGGATGTGATTTCAAAGTTTTCCATTGCCAGCTCATGAAAAACTTATCCGAGCCGCAAGCAGGTCTGGGAGTTTATATCGGAAACCATCCAGCCAAGTCTAGAGAACCTAAATCTACAACTAGGAAATCCACATTAGCAGGACAAGAAGTTGAATGGTCTAAATCAAAAGTTGATTCTAAATATTTAAAATCCGAAACTATTCTGCAATTGAAAGAATTTCCAATTTATTACCTACATATATTCGCATCAGCTCAGACTGACGATGAATTAAATCAGTTGGAAAAAATTGCAGAAACTATTTCAATTGACAAAAATTCCAAAGCTAATCAGCCAATTAACAAAGGTTTTCTGCTCCTGATGGCACGAAAACTTGCGGAAGCTATCGAACAATTTAATTTGGTATTGAAAAATGATTCAAAAAATCTTCAGGCGATAAAAGGCATAGCACAAGTTCACTTCTATTTAAAAGACTATCAAAAAACGATTGACTCTTACACTCAGGCTATCGCAATAGAAGCTGAGCCATCTTTGTATATGGAACGCGCATGGTCTTACCTAAGACTGAAAAATTCAGAAAAAGCTTTAGAAGATTTCGGCAAAGCGATATCAATCGATTCAAAAAATGCCAACGCTTATTACGAAAGAGCTAAGGTGCTAAAAGAACGAAGAGAGTTTCAAAAATCCGTGGACGATTACTCCAAGTACCTTGAGTTCCATCCCGAAGTAGGAGATGTTCGTTTTGAGCGAGCGAGTGTTTATCGCGAACTCGGCGAATTTCAAAAAGCGGTAGAAGATTGCACCAAAGCCATTCAAGATAGAGAATCCGAAGAATTTTTCGAAGAACGCGCGTTAAACTACGAAAGACTAGGGAAGAACGATCTCGCCAAGAAAGATAGGCTTAAGGCTAAGAAATTACGCGATAACTAACTAAAGTCTAGTTCTTGCTTTTCTCAACCAAAAAATCATTCGTACAAGATATCGGCCAGTCTGCGCTCAAGATCTTTATAGACTTATCGTCGATATTGATCAAGGCAAGTTCGGCATCATCATTTCGAGCACCAGGTCTTTTTGACTTGACGGCTAAACACAACTGATTTTCACTGCGCCAGTTGGGTGTAAACTTAACACCTGCGGCATTGTCTTGCGATAAAACTGTTTGAACTTTCTTGTTTTCAACTGTCAAAATGTGTGTGGCACCAGACTTACTGCACAACGCGATTTTGCTTCCATTCGGGCTAACTGAAAAGGACTGTACATCCAACTTTTGCAAGTCTCCATTAGTTAGCATTTCCAGATCATCTTTATCTTTTCGTTTTATGAAAAGCTCCAAATTCATGGGGGCATCAACTGAAGGGAAATTGACTTTTCTGTTGCTAAAAATAATATCGCCACTGGCATTAACCTGAACAACATCACTAGCATCAAAGCTGACAGCAGCCTCTGCACGTCTCGATTTATCAGGTTGTGCAGCGTTAACGTTGGCACTACTAATGGTGGCGGAGCGAAATCCTTTAGTTGGTCCGTCCGATTCGATAAAATAAATAAACTTTCCGTCTCTGCTCCAGCAAGGATATTTATTACAGTCTCCAGAAATGATATGTCCGTTACTGCCATCTGCCGCGGCCACGTAAAGTGCGCCTGTGCCAATGTTTTCTACGAAACTGACTTTATTGCCTGCGGGTGACACGCCAATATTTTCAATTTCGTTCATTGTTTTTCTAATCAAAACAGGCTCACTGAGCTTATCTTGCGCAGCATTGTATTTTTCGAGAACTTGTATATAAGATTGCGCTTTAGGCAAATTATTCCAATCAGGAATTTTTTCTGCCAATTCTTTTTTGTGAGTAAAGTCGAGATAGGCAACGGCTTCCGCCTTTAAATTCTTTTCGATAGTTTCATCGTTTTCGAGCTTTTTATTTAACTCGTCTTGCGTGCCTTTAAAATTTGATATTTCCAAAAAAAGCTTTTCAGAAGATTCGCGCACTTGTTTGGCTTCATCTGGACTAAGTATGGGCTCTATTTCTGTCCAATCTTTAGCAGGTATAGAACGCAACACAAGACATTGCTTCGAATCAGGCCACCAGGCAATCTTCGCAACCTGATCCATTACGGGTTTTGACAGTGTCCCTTTATCATCTGTAATTCGAAGTCCATCAGAGCCGATTATCGCCGCGCGTTTGGCATCAGGTGCCCAAACAACTTTTGTCATGTCACAGGCTGCAAGTGTCAGCGTGCAGGCGATGGTCAGGCAAATCTTTTTAAACATTCTTCCTCAATCAATTGGCACAACGAAATTCTTCATTCTCGGATACTCAATTATCCTTCTATCTCTAGTGACTAGCGGCACTTTGTTTATTAGGGAAGTAGCGACAATTATCCGATCTGCGGGATCTTTTTGAAAATTCGACAGACCGACACTTAAACAAGAAATTTCAGGAGACAGTGGAATTAACTTCACTCCAGGCGCCTCAACTATTTGTATTACATACTCTTCAATTGGCCTGTCTATCTTAATTCGCTTCTTCGCATTCAATAATGCGATTTCCCAAACAGTAATTGCTGATATGAGAATTGAATCGTTACTCGCTGCAGCTTCAATGCGTTTTTTTATGGATGGGGATAATACATCAGCATTTTCAAAAAACCATAATGCGACGTGCGTGTCGAGTAATAGATGTGACTCCTCAATCATTCGCCTCCCAATCATCTTCGCCAATAGGTCCGACGATATCACCTAAAAATGTAACCTGTCCTTTTAGCGAACCGCAGAGTGGTTTTCGCTCCTGCGTATACGGAACTAATTTTGCTACAGGTTTTCCATATTTAGTGATCACTATTTCTTGCTTGGATTTTTCGACTTCATCCATTAGCTGCAAGCATTTAGCTTTGAATTCACCAGCTGGAATTTCAGATTTAAGATTAGCCATATTATCACCATGGTCATATTACTATAGTCATATTTTATCATACCCTGATTCTGCTTGATATTGCGGTGATACCGTCATTTCAGATTAAAACAGATTGCGAACCATACTTTTGTATGGTAAGGTAAGTAGTGAATCGAAACCTATATAAAGGATATACGCCATGACAGCCCAACAGGTACTGGCCTTAAAGCAAAGTCTGGAAGAACGCTTCCCCGGCTTATGGCTTAGTGGCGAAAATCTGGGCGGGGCGGAGATTTCGGGATTTGGGCAAACAGGCATAGAAAAGATCGATGCTTGTCTCAGTCCTCGCGCCCTCAATCGCCAGCGTATCACTCATTGGATCGGTCCTGGCTCGTCAGGCAAGACCACCCTTTTGCGCAAAGCAGTGGCTAAATGGTGCGAAGCAAATTTCAACATCGTTTATATAGATACGCAAGGCCAACTGATGGCAAACGACTGGGCTTATATCAACGAAAATCACTGTAAGCAAAATAGACTTTGGTTTGTGCGACCAGATGCAGGCGAAGTGAAAACACTCAATCATTATATAGGTGTAGTCGATTTGTTTTTGGCGTCTCGCGCTTTCGATATCGTCATTATGGATCTTGGCGCCAATCAAAAATTGTCTTTGCTTTCTTACTCACGCTTGCAGCGCTCACTGCAAAACGGTAAGTCGGCCATGTTAATAGTCGGCTCGCAGGCTGACAATCAGGGAAATATTCAACTCGGCTTTCAATGGGACATCCAAAGTATTCAATTACATGAGCCGCAAATAGCTTGTTCAATTACAAAAAATGGTCTTTCAACGCAAACGGAGGTGGCAGTAAGTTTGGATGAATCGAATTGCTTGTTTACGCATCCCCAGATTTGCGATCGCCGTTCACGAGAAGCGTGAACCTGAGCTTTCTGAAATTCCCTGGGTCCTACTAGAAGGAAAAAATACAAATTCAAGTGTCTATCAACAAAAGATTGCCATGTGCTCTTATGCGGCAAGCAAGCAAGAAATCTCGCCGGGCATCAAGCTTTCGCAAGCTTGCTCGCTTCGCGCAAATATATCCTGGAGAAAGCCGGATCATTTCTTATACGAACAAGCTTGCTCTGAAATTATCCAGGCTCTTCTTGCCCATTCCCCTAAGATAAATGTTTTTGGTCCGCCAGATTCCGGGATCTTTTTGCTTGATGCATCCGGTCTAAAGCTGCTTGGGGGCGAAGATAAGTTCTGCGCCTCTATCTTGAAAGCAATACACCGGCTTGGCTATAAGCACAAACATTTTGGTATCGCCAATAGTGCGTTTCCTGCAATGGTGGCAACCAGAGTCAAAAATCAGTTCTATCATATTGTCGCGCCTAACAAAACCACTACTTTCCTTGCGCGGCAGCCGGTTCATTATCTGCCCGCATCTAAAGAGTTACTTGAAGACTTTGCCACTCTTGGCATAAAGTCTATGCAACAACTGGCTGCCTTTCCCGCAGAGTCTATACTTGAGCGCTTTGGTCAAGAAGGAATCAAAGCCTGGAAAATGGCTCAAGGCATCGACGACACTCTTTTGTCTTTGCCGCCTTTAGAAAAATCTTTTGCTGCTACTTGCAATCTTAATTATCCGGCATCGAGCTTGAATGAAGTCAGTCTTGTTTTAAGTGGCTTACTGACTAAACTTACCAACGATTTAAAAAACAATGCTCTGTGCGCCGAGCGCCTGATAGTGTCATTTTATAGCGAAGATACGGTTTTCGATGAGCGCGATATCAAGCTTATTCGTCCGTCCAATCATTCGGGATTTTTGCAACAAGTAATTAAATTATCGCTCAACAAAAGACCACTTGAGCGCGAATTCACCAAAATAAAAGTAGATGTAGTGCGCTTCTCGCCTGAGGCTTGGAAACAAGAACATGTTTTACCCTACGACGAAAGCGATGACGATAGCGAAATAATTTCAAATGATCTTTTACTGTTATTGCAGAAAGTCATTTCGCGCCTGGGTGAAAACACTGTTGTAAAGCCGATTTCAAACGACCAGTATTTTCCCGATCAGTCGGGAGTCTGGATGCCAGTTTTGCAAAAGCAAGCATCGAGCAATCTACTTGCGCCAGACAAAACCTATTTGAAACAATTCAGCAAAAATGGTGCCGGTCTTGTTATGCGCAAGAATCCTAACGCAGCACCAGTAATGGTGAAATTAGACACAAGCACAAACCCCGATATTGCAAGTGAAATCCCCCGTCCTCAAGCCGTTTATTATCATCAACAATGGCACAAAATTCAGAGCTTAAGCTCGCCCGATTATTTATCCGGCAAATGGTGGGAAGAAAACATCGGCAAATCTTACTACGTAGCGGCAAGCTCCACGAGCATGTTTCTACTGGTGCACAATCATCGCAACAACAAATGGTTTATAGAATATTTCTTTGATTAAATACAGCGAATTACATTGTCATTCCTCCTTCTCATTATTAAACGGCGCCTCTAATCCCGAAGATCTTGTCGTGCGCGCAAAAGAGCTTGGCTTGAGCGCGTTAGCTCTCACCGACCACAACGACATGGGCGGTGCGGTGCGCTTCCATCAGGAAGGCAAAGAGCAAGACTTTCATACCATAATTGGAAATGAGGTAACATTTTACGACGATGCGCATTTGATACTTCTAGCCAAAGACTTGAGCGGCTACAAAAACATATGCAGTCTCATAAGTCTTGCTCGCGCACAAAACGAGCGGGGCGAACCTAGAATCTCCTACGAACAATTAGCCGAACGCGCATCTGGAATAATTGCCTTATCTGGCTGTCCCAAAGGAATTATTCCATCTAGCCTTGCCTCTGAAGACACGGCTACTGCAAGCAAATACGCGGGGCAAATGCGCGAAATATTTGGCGAAGATTTCTTTCTTGAATTATGGTCACATCAATTGAGACAAGAAGAAAAACTTTGCCGTCAATTACTGGACTTGTCTAAAAGTTTATCGATACCATGGGTGGTTACAAACAATGTGCATTATGTTCACCCCGAGCAAAGAATTATTCACGATGTACTGACTTGTGTCCGGCACCAGACTACACTTGCACAAGCAGGCAGGAAGCTACGTCCCAACGGTAACTGGTATTTAAAATCGCCGGAAGAAATGGCGCATTATTGGCGAGATAATCTAGAAGGCATCCACAATACTCAAGTCATAACCGAGCGTTGCACGTTTAAGTTAGATGATATAAAACCAATGCTCAAGAAGTTTCCTTTCTTCAACGAAGGCAGCGCACACAACAACAAAACACTTGAAGATTTAGTCTGGCTGGGCGCTAAAGACAGATATACCGAAATTACAACTCAACACAAAAACCAAATAAGACACGAGCTTGAAATGATATCCAAGCTTGACGTCGCCTCATTTTTTCTTATTATGAAAGACGTCATAGACTATGCCACCGCCCAGGGTATCGCGGTACAAGGACGCGGATCGGCAGCCAATTCTGTCGTTTGTTATTGCTTAAAAATAACCGCAGTCGATCCAATAAAAATGGACTTGTTATTCGAGCGATTTTTATCCGAAGAACGCGACGAGCCACCGGACATAGACTTAGACATAGCCCATCAAGAGCGCGAGCGTGTGCTTCAGTATATTTATAAAAAATACGGTAACACACATGCTGCCATGGTTTGCAACGTAAACTGCTACAGAGGCAAATCGGCTCTGCGCGATGCTGCTCGCGTGCTTGGTTTTTCTCAAGAAAAGATAGACACTCTGGCTAAGCGTGCTCATTTTGGCGAAGCAAAAGACGCTGCTCACGCACTTGCCAATGGTGGGCTGCAAGAATCGGGTCTTGATCCAAAAGATAGAAGCTCACGTCTGCTTATTAAAATAATGGAAGGGCTTAATCAATTACCGCGCCACCGCTCGATTCACCCGGGTGGTTTTGTTCTGACACAAGACCCTATAGGTAGTATCGTTCCGGTCGAGCCTGCCCAGATGGATAATCGCACTGTTATTCAATGGGAAAAAGATGATACCAATTTGATTGGAATGATCAAAATAGATTTCCTGGGACTGGGCATGCTCACCATGATTCAAAATGCAGTGAAGCTCATCAAAAATCATTATGGCCAAGAAATTGATTTAGGCAAGCTCGATATGCACGACCAGAACATTTATCAAATGCTTGCAAAAGCAGATACAGTCGGGCTCTTCCAGGTAGAGTCGCGCGCACAGATGAGCATTTTGCCCAAGCTTAAACCAACGTGCTTTTACGATATAGTGGTATCAGTAGCGATTGTTCGCCCCGGTCCCATTCAAGGAAACATTGTGCATCCATATGTGCGAAGAAGAAACGGATTAGAAGAAGTCAAATATGTCCACCCTCTTGTAGAGCCGATTTTAAAACGAACATTGGGCGTGCCATTATTTCAAGAACAGGGCATGCGACTTGCTATTGTCGCTGCCGGTCTCACCCCCAAAGAAGCTGACTGGTTGCGCATTGTGATGAGTCACAAACGGTCACTTGCAAAAATGGCGATGCTTTGCGAAAAACTGGCAAATGGGATGCGCAAAAATGGATTCACAGAAGATGCGATTGAAACCATAACATTTCAATTGCAAGCATTTGCCCACTATGGCTTCCCCGAAAGTCACGCCGCATCATTTGCTTTAATTACTTATGCTTCAGCATTCTTGAAAAGATATTATCCGGCTGCCTTCTTTTGTGCCATTATGAACGCGCAGCCAATGGGATTTTACAGTCCTGATGTTTTAATGCGTGACGCCAAACGTCATGGTGTCAGAGTGCTCTCACCAGATTTAAGTAAAAGCATTTGGGACTGCACTTTAGACGATGACTTGACTTTACAAATTGGCTTGCGCTATGTGCAAGGACTTGGCTCACGTGCTCAAAGCGCACTTGAATTTGCCTGGGAGACGGGTGGGTCTTTTAAATCAATTGAAGATGTGGTGGCGCGAAGTGGGCTGCCCCCCAAGGCTTTACGCATACTTGCCGAAGCTGGCACATTCGATAATTTTCTTCCCCAATCACAAGACATCGACCGCAGACAAGCACTATGGACGGTGCTTGCGTTGCTCAAAGACAAAAACACAAACTCGTTCATAAAGCGCCCAGACGACACCATGATACCAATGACCGGATTCGAGAAAGTGGTAGCAGACTACAAGACTTTGAATTTAACCACCGGAAATCATCCTATGGTCTTCTGCCGCGACTGGGCAAACAGAAAAGGTGTTTTGTCCTGCAAACAATTAATGGAAGCAGAACCCGACTCAATAATCACCGTAGCTGGTGCCGTCATTTGTCGCCAGAAACCATCGACCGCCAAAGGCTTTGTGTTCATCACCATCGAAGATGAATCGGGCATGGCAAATATTATCGTCAAACCAAGCGTTTTCAAAAAGAGCCGCGTAGAAATCATGACTGCAAGTTTTCTTGTGGTGACAGGCAAACTGCAACTGGAGAACACAGTCTTAAACGTAATAGCAAACAAACTGACGGTCTTATCGCCGGGACTGGTTATGCCCTCACACGACTTTTATTGACCTATTGGACATAATTGGCTATAATTGGTCATAATTGGACAAGAAATTGGCTAAAGATAGCACCCATGGACTTTACAAGCTTTCGACCGACCCATGAAATGCTTCGTTTAATTGCGGAGCTAGACGAATTTAAGGGTTCTTGGACAGCACTATCAAGTATTTCTCCTGAACGACTTGCAGCACTCAAGCACGTTGCCACCATCGAAAGCATTGGCTCATCAACTCGAATCGAGGGCTCCAAGCTTTCTGATGAAGAAGTAGAAGCACTGCTTTCTGGAATCAAGAAAAAATCTTTTCGTTCAAGAGACGAACAAGAAGTTGCTGGATATGCAGACCTAATGGAACACATTTTTGAAAATTGGAAACAAATCCCGATTAGCGAAAACCATATCAAACAACTTCACAGAGATCTCCTCAAATACAGCAGTAAGGATGAGCGTCACAGAGGCAATTACAAAACCATTTCAAATAACGTGGAGGCTTTTGACTCCGATGGTAAAAGCTTGGGAATTGTCTTCGCTACTGCTACTCCATTTGAAACTCCCTTCATGATGACCGAGTTGATTTCGTGGACAAATGAACAATTGCAAACTGGGACCATCCATCCCTTACTTATAATCGCAGTGTTCATCGCAAGATTTTTAGCTATTCATCCTTTTAAAGATGGCAATGGACGTCTATCTCGAGCATTAACAACACTGCTCCTTCTTCAAAGCAGTTACAAATATGCTCCATTCAGTTCGATGGAAAGTATTGTTGAAATGAATAAAGAGAGTTATTACCTGGCGCTTAGAAGAACCCAATCAACACTAGATTCCAACGCTCCAAAGTGGGAGCCCTGGATCACTTTTTTTCTGCAATCAATGCAAAAACAGAAAGTAAACTTACACAGCAAACTTAGCCGGGAAAGAATCTTGGAAGGCGACTTACCTCCACTCTCCCTAAGCATCATAGATTTGGTGAAAGAACGAGGGCGTATCAAAATATCCGAGATTGAGCTTTTAACAGGCGAAAGTCGGAGCACCATAAAGCTTCGTTTAAACGAATTAGTTGCACGCGGACTTCTATTTCGGCACGGAAAAGGTCCTTCTACCTGGTACGCGAAAAACTAAAAAGATACCTGCGCAGCCAAATCAAATCCACTATACTGAAAAGACTTGGGAAACAGTCTATGTATAGCGAAACCTCCGAACCACTCGAAAACCTGGTGCTTTCATACCATTGTCCTGTAAATTGGGACTCGATGGATGGAGACGAGCGCGAGCGCTTTTGCAAACAATGCTCGAAGTCTGTTTTTAATATTTCGGACTTAAATAAGAAAGAAGCAAACGAATATCTACAAAAGAAATCAGATGCATCTCACTGCGTAAAATTCTATTTGCGTTCAGATGGAACCATTACCACTGATGAATGCCCTAGAATACTTCGCCCTGTAAGAAATACAGCAAGATACTTAGGCAGAGTCGCGGTGGGTTTGGTTAGCGTTTTGATTTATTCAGTATCGAATTTGATACCACTACTTGCTAAAGATGATAATGACTCGGAGCTAACATCGGCAGCATCAATCTTTAAAAAGAATGTCGATTTCCGCTATCGCGGCACAATCATGATGGGACCAACTCCAACAAGTGAAATCGGCGAGCAATGCAAATTATTGTTCAATCTGGTGCCTACAAACGACGCGGAAAAGAATTTGCTCTGCAAAATTCCTACTGACGCCACTCGTGCAAAACACTTAGAACTAGCTTCAATTCAAGAATTGGTCAACTACTACAAGAATACAAAACAAACGGATAGATACTTTCTAGCAAAAATGATTGAAACTTCTATTTTGGTCGAAACTTCTAATTTAAAGATGACTGAAGCCGACCTTGAACAGCTGGAAGAACTACAATTAAAAGCCACCGACTTTATTGTCACCCAAGCAGAAACTAAGCTCTCAGAAGGCAAACAGAAAGAAGCGGAGAATCTAGCTATTTACAGTCTTCGCCTGGGTGAATGTGGAAAACGAATTCCATATCGCGATCTCTATTCACCGATTAAAAATACCAGGTGGCGGGTTTCACCACGTTATGTGAAAGACATGTCCGTCGTCATGCGAAAATCGACACTCAAAAAATTGCTTTTAGTTCTCGATAAAATAGAACCAGATTCGGTGTTTGCTGATCCTGACATCGAAAAAATCGAAAATCCAATCGACACTGCAAATGACACTGTCATAAAGCTTCCGTCCGAACCACCAAGACCAGAATTCTATAAAAAGGAATTATTGAATACCCCAATTGCGGTCGTTGCTCAATTCGATCTGAAGCGCTTTAGTGATAAATCTATAGATAGTATTCCACTAAGACAAGATTGTTTTGAAGTCACTAAAATTTTAAAGGCACCTCCATCAACACAGAAAACTCTTGAACAGACCAAGTTGTTACGCGGCAAATATACATTTCCTGTTGAAAAACCTATACCAATCACGGCAATTCGTCGACGCCAAATAAAACGAGAAGTTATTCTATTTATAAAAAGCGTTCAATGGAAAGATTCTGCACCTCCCTATTTACACTGTGAGTTCGGTAGTGTGGTTGATAATACAGAGGAAGTAGAAAGTAAGCTTGAAAAGTGGGTTTCGCAACAAAGTAAAGCTTCGAAATCAAAAAGAAAGAAAACTCAATGAACAAATCAAATCCACTCGATGAATTGACTTTGTCATACTCATGTCCGGTTGATTGGGATTCAATGACAGGAAATGACCAAGAACGTTTTTGCAATCAATGCTCAAAAAAGGTTTTCAATATTTCGGAACTTAGCACTGCCGAAGCAAATGAATTCCTGCGACAGAAGAGCGCCTCCTCCACTTGCGTCAAGTTTTACAGACGGGCTGACGGAACTATCAAAACCGACAATTGCCCACGAGCTTTGCGACCAGTTCGCAAGTCTGCAAAACTATTGAAAAACTGCATTTCTGTCGTCGGTGGATTTATCCTCTTAACGTTAACCACTGTATTTCCTACCCTAGCTAAACCAAAGCCAACTCCCTATATCGGCGTCGATCCATTTGGGGCTCCGGCTTCGAGCTCGACAGCTGCCCAACTTCCCGTAGCAGCTCCGATTTCAATGGGAAAAATATGTCCCATGTATAAAATTGACACAGGCTTTTTCAAATCGAAAGACAAACAGATTCGCGCGCAAACATATATTCCTGATGCCAAAAGCGGTAAAAAATATCCAGTAGTACTCATTTTTCATGGTGCAGGCGGCCTTGGAGATGACGATGGAAACGGATTCTTTCAAGACGTAGCCAAGTCTTTGGTATTACAAAAGAAGATAGCAATCGTTGTTCACTACATGGACCAGTCCGGAATCAAAAGTGCTAATCGCGAGCAAATGGGCAAACATTTTTCCGCGTGGTTAGGCACTGTAAAAAACGCAATTGATTATGCCAAAACAATTCCTGGCGCCGATCAAAATAGTATCTGTTTGCTTGGACACAGCTTGGGCGCACAACTGGCTCTGCATGCAGCGGCCAACAGATCTGATGTTAAGTCAGTCGCAGTTATGGCAGGCTGTTTTGTACTTCCGACCAATTCTGTAAAATCAATGCCACCAGTTTTGATACTGCAAGGGACCGCAGACAAAACCGTCACGATGGCACGAGAGAAGAAGTTGATTCAGACTCTAAAAAGCCTAAATTGCAAATACGAAGAGCATTTGCTCAAAAATGTTGATCATTCTTTCAATCAAATTGAATACGAAAAACTAATCGAGCTAATCAACAAATTTATTTCAAAAAACTGAATTCTCTACTTAACTAAACAGCCAGCTAGAGCCTTTGCATAGGTCGATGCAGTTTTTGAGTTTTTCAAAAATAAGCTTGGTTCTATCATTTCTACTTCTAACACAACATCTTTGCCACTGTCGTCTTTGAGCAAGTCAACGCGAATATATGTTGGTTTATGTGGAATGGTTTCCAAAACTTTTTTACCTAAAGCGATTTGTTCATCACTAGGTTCGATGTGTGTTGCAGTTTCAACTCTCTCATCAGCAGTGCCTTTGTGACCACCCAAAGGACGGTGAGTGGTGTGCGAGAGTTCGCCATTAAAATAGATCAGTGCAGTTTCGCCAAATTTGTCTGCGCTCTCAAGATACGGTTGCACCATGACGATGCTATCTTCAAGTAAGAAATTGATGTGTGTTTTGATCTTATCTGTTTGTCTAAGCGACTCGAATTTTTTCATGCCAGAACTTCCCGCACCAATAGCGGGTTTGACCACCACGTCCTGCCAGTCAAAATTGAGATAAGTCACTTGATTTTGCTCGTAAATCCAGTGAGTTGGAATTACCGGAATGGAATTTTTCTCAAAGTGCTGCAAATAGGATTTGTTTAAATTCCACCTGATTATCTCAGGCGAATTAATGATGTTGCATTGAACTTCGCGCGCGGCAAGCCACTTGTGAAAGAGAGGATAATTACTGCAATAATCCCAGACTGAACAAAAAAGTAGATTCTTAAAATTAGACCAATCTACTTCCATTTGATTCCAGATAACAGGACGCACTTTTAGTCCTTGCGCCTCTAACTCAGTTTTCAATAAATGAAAATCGCTTTGAAGTTCGGGAAAGTCGCTACAAGTTAGAAGTCCAATATCTAAAGATTCAGCCATGTTTATGTCGCAAATCGGGGTTAGCGCCCGAGATTATATCATCTAGACGCAATAATTTCGTCGGCAATCTCGAAAACGGCATTTGTTCTGTCCAGATTGTGATCTTTTGGAATCGGCTTGTAGTTGGCGTTCAGGTTAAGTTCCATCTTTTCGACTATGGCAATAATATCATCTGGCTTTTCAACAGGTTGAGCAAGCCCCGTTTCAATCAACATTCTTGCCGTATCTTCTTCCTGCGGCATGGGTTCGGTAATCATGTCTATTGCCATTGGAATGCGACGTGCAATCGCTTCAAAGGTGGTTAAACCACCGCATTTAGTGATGAGTAAATCGCTTGCATTCATTACATCGGACATTGAGTCAGCGTAGAGCAAAACCGCTGTAGGATGCGGCGAAGACTTACGTTCCACCTGCATTTGTTCTACCAGTTTTTTGTTTTTACCGCATAAAACTACAATTTGAATTTTCTTGGTAGATTTTTTCAGTGAGCGATATATATCTAAAATCTTGCCGCCACCAGCCGATCCACCGGTTAGGCAGACAGTCAAACAGGTTGGTTGAAGACCCACTTCGGTCCGCCATGCTTGCCTAGATTTGCTTGCCGGGCGAGTGTAGACAGGTTCTACAGGCATGCCTATCACTTTAATTTTGTTTTCGGGCAAACCTAAATTCATCAGTCTTTTTTTGGCCAAATCATTTGGTGCAATTGTGAGATCGGCATCTTGACACGCCCAACCAGTCCAAAATTTGCCATTTGGATCAGTGACAACCACTAACAATTTAGTGTTTGTCATGCCGAGTTCCTTTAAGCAGCGTGCGACGTAATGATTGACCATTGGATGCACAGAAACTACTATGTCCGGTTTACTTGCGCGTAAAACTTTTTTGATATAACTCGAGCACATGATGAAACCAAATTCCGAACTATTTGGTTTTGACCACTCGATAAAGTTATAGTAATACTTGACCCAGTCTTGTTTGTAGCGCAAAAGAAAATTATAAAAAATGACAAAAAAGTCATTCATCTTATTGCTGTTTTCGATGATATCTTCAAGCACTATATTTGGTGCGTCAGAATTTGTCTTTTCAATCCAGACTTCCTCGAGCGCTGCCACAATCGCTTTCATAGCAGACTTGTGTCCGCCGCCTGTATTTGAATAACAAAAAAGTATACTGGTCATTTTAATTTAGCTAGCTCATTTTTCGCTGATGCGAGCTTTTCCAGGTCCTTCGCATTTTTAGTACCGGCAAGACCGTTAACTGTAAACTCCAATGCTTCTTTCTTTGTGTCTAACTGCGGACCCACAAAATCTTTGCCACAGGCCTCGAAGCATCGCTGAACCGCCACCACTTTACCTTCGTCGTTATATGTCAGCCTGAAAGTGGGTCCTATAAAGGACTTACACTCATTTTTTGCGTCGCTCAGTATTGCTTTTGAAAAGTTTGGCGCAAATTTCATTTTACCTTTGTACTTTGAGTCCAATTCTTCTTTTGTCAGTCCAAACAATTCGTATTCGTCTATTCCCCACGAAACATAAGGGGTATCAGAGTCAGGCAGTTTTCCATCTACTGCCCGCTTTGCGGAGCAAGAAGACAAAGAGAGAGTCAACCCCAAAATTAAAGCTGTTGAAATGATAGTTTTTTGTCCATTCATCAAAGCAATTATAGAGGCAATATTATCCGCTTATCAGGGTTTCTAAACTTGTGATCTCGGTTATATTGAAAGTATGCGACTTTTACTTTTGCCAGCACTAATTTTGTGTCTTTGCATTCAGGGACAAGCACTTGCCGATGATGGCGATTCGGCCAGTCAGACTGCCGCCGAAAAGGCAGTGGAAAAAACGGTCCAGTTAGCTGAAAAAAAATTGGCAAGTCAGCAGTATGACTTCATGCTTTATTCGCAAATGCAGCAAGTGGCGAATTATATGAGTCAGTACTGTATTTTTAACAAACACTGGCCAGAGCCTGGTGACCAGACCGACTACGTTGTAAAGCAGCTAAATGAACTGGTGCCTAATAATCCTTACAAACCAAACCAGTTGCAAGAATCGCAATTTTTCAGCACCGACTCGTCATACCATTATGATGACCCAACCAAAGACGATTTCATTCCAGGCGCCGCGACAGGTGCAGGTACGGGCGATCCAGACAATGTAATGCCTGATACGCAACTAGGAACGTCTGCGGATTTACGTGTGAAACTAGAGTTCAATCCGTCGCTTTCGGCCCAAATGGTCAGGGACTGGCAAACTGAAGCACCACTTGAATGGCAAACGACACCGGGCTCTATAACCGCTATTAGCAACAGCCAGGACCTATTTGTCATATGGGGCGCAGGCGCAAATGGCAGACCAATTAAAAGCCCAGATGGCACGACCAGACTCTATATTGGCAATGTCAACATGTACAGCGACGACATGAGCAATTATTAGGCGTGGGTTAAAACTTCGCTCAAAGATGGCAGGCCATAAGCGCACCCAGGCAGATTTTTGCTGCGAAGCGTTATAATGACAAGAGCGCATTTACACTAATTTTCAAGTAAGTAAAAAACGTGGCGAAACGCCGGTCACAAGCCAGAAAACAAAAATCTCCATGGGGCTCATTTCTCAAGGGCACCTTTTGGGTTGTAGTCATAGGCATTGCATTAGGCGGCGGATATTTAGGCGCCTCGCTTTGGACGCAAATGCAAGATTTGCCAGACATAACTGTGCTTGAGCGTTACGAACCAATTGAAGCAATTCAAATTTATGACCGTTTCGATCATCTGGTTGCTACCGTGGAAGGTGACGAAGACAGAAGCGTTATTCCGCTTAATCAAGTCTCTACTCAAATGCAGCAAGCGATGCTGGCGGCTGAGGACCACCACTTTTTCGAGCACAAAGGCATAAACTTTTTAAGTATCATGCGTGCCATGCGTAACAATTTGCAGGCTGGACAGGTTGTGGAAGGTGGCTCGACTATCACGCAACAGTTGGTGAAGAACTTGTTCTTTACTCAGTCTGGGCGTACTTATGAGCGCAAATTGAAAGAAGCGTATTTGGCGTTCAGACTTGAAAGTCAATATTCTAAAGAACGAATTCTTGAGATGTATCTCAATCAAATTTATTTTGGCAACAATGCTTACGGTATCGAGCGTGCAGCCAAGCGCTATTTCGACAAGCGCGCCGCTGAGTTGACTTTGCCCGAAGCTGCATTTATTGCGGGGCTGGTCAAGGCACCATCGGAACTCGGGGTGGTGGCAAATCGCAAACGCGCATTTGATCGTCAAAATGAAATCTTAAATAAGATGGTCGAGTATGGCTATATAACAGAAAATCAGGCGGACGATGCGAAGAAGACTAAACTCTCTTTCAAAAAAGGTCGCAACCCACTGCAAAAATATCCTTATTACATAAGTTATGTGCTTGAGCTTATGCGTGATAGATTCAGCCAAGCTGAGCTTCGCAGGCAGGGTCTGCGCGTTTATACAAACTTAGATCCAGGCGCGCAAGAAATTGCAGAACGCGTATTAGAAGAGCGCATTAAAAAAGCTCCCAAAGGCGTCGAGCAAGCTGCATTGGTATCGGTCCTGGTGCAAGACGGATCTGTCGTTTCGCTAGTTGGTGGAGTAGGAAATTTCTGGACTCACCAGTTTAATAGAGCGACACACCCTCACACCGCCGGGTCTTCGTTTAAGCCATTTGTTTATTTGACTGCTTTTAGACGCGGCATCTTGAATCCAGATTCTATTATTGAAGATACGCCGCTTATAGTGAAGCAACGCTGGGGTTTGCCCGATTATAAACCGCAAAACTTCGATCACAAATTCATGGGGCGCATTACCGCCCGCAAAGCTTTGATGATGTCTCGCAATGTGCCATCGGTAAAAATTGCTCAGCAAATAGGCTCCATGGATAGTATCATCGAGACAGCACGACTAGCTGGTATCACTACAAAGCTCGATCCTAACTTATCTCTGGCACTTGGAAGTTCTGCTGTGTCGCCTTTAGATCTTGCTGGTGCCTATGCCACTTTTGCACGAGCAGGTGTGCAGATATCTCCGCAAGTGTTGCGTAAAATTGAAAACAGTCGCGGACAAATTATTGAAGTATTCGAATCTAAAGTAGATCGAGTTTTTGATGTTGAACCGGTGGCAAGACTAGTTAGTATTTTGCAGGACGTAGTAAACAAGGGCACTGGAACGGCAGCTAGAATGGCTGACAGACCAGTGGCAGGCAAAACAGGCACTGCTGATGAAGGACGCGACACCTGGTTTTGTGGTTTCACACCAGACCTTGTGACAGTGCTCTGGGCCGGCAACGACGAGAACAAACCAATCTCTGGCAAGAATGTTACTGGTGGTGTAATCATGGCACCAGCTTGGAAGCAATATACAGAAGAATATTACAAACTAAGACCACATGTGGCTGGTGCATTTATCAATCCTACCCCAAGCAATGGCGAACAACTTGCAACTACAGCATCACCTGGTGGCGAGCAAGCAACAGGTGATGCCAACGCCACAACACCTCCAACAGCGCCAGAACTTGCTCCAAACGCATCAGACAAAGTGGCGAAAGATCCAATCATCGATGACGGCTTGAATACGACATCTTCTATACCCGTTGCTCCAGCACCCGACAAAACACATTCTGTGGATCCACTTATGTATCCTACAGGTGGTGGCGGCAATACAGGCGTTAGTGAAGTTAAAACAGAACCTAAGAAAGAAGATTCATCTTCCTCTCACAACCAGGAGTTATTAGACAACTAATGTCAGAAAGCATCGGATCCAAGCTCATTGGTCTTTTAGGATTTTTCCTCATTCTTGGTACCGCTTATCTGATGTCAAACAATCGCAAAGCGATTAACTGGCGACTAATACTTTCAGGACTGGCTCTGCAATTAGTTTTAGCAATTTTCGTTTTAAAAGTTCCTTTTGGCCAACAACTCTTTAAATCGCTTGGTGATGGTATCACTAGCCTGCTTGAATGCTCAGATGCCGGTGCCAAATTTGTATTTGGTCCGCTTGCAACCCACGAAACACTTGTTCGCGTCTTTGGCGAAGGGTCTGCATTTCTCTTTGCTTTTCGTGTGATACCAACAATTATTTTCGTATCGAGCTTAGTCACTATTTCTTATTATCTTGGCATTATGCAACGAGTGGTGCAGCTGGTGGCACGCTTTGTAGCCTTTGTTATGGGTGCCAGTGGCTCCGAAGCACTGTCGAATGCTGCTAGTGTTTTTGTAGGTCAAGTAGAAGCGCAATTACTGATTAAACCTTATGTTCCATCTATGACAATGTCTGAGCTTCTAGCATCGATGGCAGGCTCAATGGCATGCGTTTCTGGCGGTGTGATGGCTGTCTATATAGGCATTGGTATCAAAGCATCGTATCTATTAACGGCAAGTATCATGGCGGCTCCAGGAGCGCTAGTAATAGCAAAACTAGTTTGGCCTGAAACTCAAGAGTCTCAAACAAAGGGTTCAGTAAAAATTGAAGTCAAACGCGAAAACGCAAACATTATTGATGCCGCCGCCCATGGTGCAGCAGACGGTCTTAGAATTGGCTTAAACGTTTGTGCCATGCTTATTGCTTTCATTGCACTCATTGCTCTGGGCGACGTGATAATTGGCGCTATCGGTCAGGGTCTTACAAAAATAGGAATAAATGGCGATTCTATCGGTTTGCCTCTGGCACATTTAAAACTCAATCATATCTTTGGACTGATTGCAGCTCCAATTGCATTTCTATTGGGAGTACCGTGGAGCGATGCTCATGTAGTGGGCAGATTGATGGCAGAAAAATTAGTTATAAACGAGTTTGTTGCTTACATGGACATGTCACAAATTCTGGCTGGAAAAATGGCTGAAACAATGGGTCCTAAGGCTGAAACAATTTGTACTTTTGCACTATGTGGCTTCGCTAATTTCAGCTCAGTTGCCATGCAAATTGGTGGCATCGGCGAAATAGCACCATCAAGAAGAGAAGATTTAGCAAAGCTTGGTATCAAAGCATTAATCTGCGGAACCATGGCGAGCTACTTATCGGCGACACTTGCAGGACTTCTGATTTGAAAATAACTGAGATAATTATCTGGGCTTTAGTAGCCATTCTTGGAGCTTTTTCTCTAGCGACACTTGCCGTATTTCATGGTGAGCATGTCAATTCAATTTGGATGGTTATTGCCGCTCTATGTTTCTTTTCAGTTGCCTACAGGTTTTATGGCAAATTTATTGCAGACAAAGTTTTCAATTTAGATGATGCCAATCTAACACCAGCAGTAAAAATAAATGATGGCAAAGATTATGTTCCTACCCATGGACTGGTTTTGTTTGGTCACCACTTTGCCGCCATTGCTGGTGCCGGACCGCTAGTAGGACCTATTTTGGCTGCGCAGTTTGGCTATTTGCCAGGCACTATCTGGCTTATTGTCGGGGTTATGATTGCAGGCGCTGTCCAAGATTTTGTTATCTTGTGTTGTTCGATGCGACGCGATGGCAAATCGGTCGGACAAATGGCCAAAGAAGAAATTGGACCAGTAGCAGGAATTGTAGCTCTTATTGCAATTTTGCTAATTATGATGATTTTGATTGCAGTACTAGCTGTGGTGATTGTCAACGCATTAAAAGACAGTCCGTGGGGAACTTTCACTTTGCTCATGACTGTGCCAATTGCTCTATTTGTAGGCGTCTACATGAAGCTGTGGCGTCCTGAAAAAATCATGGAAGGCTCTGTCATTGGAGTCGCCCTTACATTGTTTGCAGTAGTTGCCGGTCAGTGGGTGGCAGAAAATCCCGCTCTTGCAGCAGCTTTCACACTAACCGGTCCACAGCTTGCCATATCTATAATGATTTATGGTTTTGTGGCATCAGTTTTACCAGTCTGGCTACTTCTTGCTCCACGCGATTATTTATCTGCATTTTTAAAAATTGGCACCATTGGTTTGCTAATAGTTGGAATTATCTTTTTGCACCCAGATATGAAAATGCCTCCCTTATCTGCATTCGTTGCAAAAGACGGTCCAATATTTGCCGGGTCCATTTTTCCCTTTTGTTTTATTACAATCGCTTGCGGTGCAGTATCTGGCTTTCACAGCTTAATTGCAAGCGGTACTACACCAAAAATGATCGCCAAAGAAAGACAAGCGCTGCCTATCGGATATGGTGCAATGCTTTGTGAAGCACTTGTAGCAATTATGGCAATGGTGGCAGCATGCGTGCTTGAACCTGGAACTTATTTTGCCATTAATAGTCCCCCAGGAGTAGTTGGAGTAGATCCAAATACAGCTGCGGCGTTCATCTCTGGATGGGGCTATGCAGTCTCTACTGGCGAGATGGAAACACTTGCCAAAGAAGTGGGCGAAGCAAGTCTTTGGGCACGAACAGGTGGCGCACCAACGCTTGCTGTGGGCATGGCGCATATTTTTGCAAGTTGTCTGAAGTCATTGCCCGGAATGGAGGCGACCATTGCTTTCTGGTATCACTTTGCCATCATGTTTGAAGCACTATTTATTCTCACCTGTCTTGACGCTGGCACACGCGTAGGCAGATTCATTCTACAAGACTTCCTGGGCCTGCTCTATAAGCCTCTAGGACGAACAAGCTGGTATCCAGCCATCCTTTTAAGCTCGGGCATGGTGGTGGCAGGCTGGGGATATTTTCTTTATCAAGGCGTCATCGATCCACTTGGTGGCATAAATAGTTTGTGGCCATTATTTGGAATCTCGAATCAATTGCTTGCAGTCATTGCTCTTTGCGTTGGCACCACTATCATTATAAAAATGGGCAAACGCAAATTTGCTTTCATAACACTAGTTCCTCTGGTCTGGTTATTGACTGTAACTGTAAGTGCAGGTTTACTCAAAATATTTAGCCCATCGCCAAAGCTTGGATTTCTTGCACATGCTGCCAGTCTGCAAGACAAGCTCAACAAAGGTGCAGGCAGTGCCGAGGAACTGGCTAAAATGCCTATCTTAATGTTTAACGACTATCTTGATGCTGTGCTTGATGGTACATTCATGGTGCTTATCATGATCATTGTAGTTTCAGCCGTTATAGCCTGGTTTAAACCGACCAAACATAATCACCAAGACCAATCCACCTTGGGTGGTGCCGATGGCGATCCGCCCATGCGTTGTTGCTAAAATATAAATAGATGGAAGAAGAAAAAGATAGCGAAGTAGACGAAATGCTTTTGACAGCGGTCAGAAGCGAGATGGAAACTGGCGAACAATTGCTCTGGCACAAAAAGCCTGTGTCTGAAGAAATTGCTTTTAGTCTTTTACCTTCTCCTCTTTTATGGCTGTGCGGACTATTCGTTTTTGCCATAGGCGTCATGAACGATGCCGCCACCACAGACAGTAGCAGGGTCTGGTCCATAATTATTGTCTTACTTGTACTTGTAGCAATCTTTGGTGTGCTTGAAATAATTTCTGTTCCCGCCCAGGCTACCAGGACAATTTACGCAATCACTGATAAGCGTGTAATGTCAGTAAAACTAAAAGGCCGCTTTTCACTACAAGAAGGACCTACTGCCGGTTATTCAAATCAAAGTCGCAATCCATTTAGAGTTGAGACCGATACTTTTACTTATTGGATTTTGTACACCCTGCCAATGCATCTGATTTTTCTGTACATAATCTACGACTGGTTAAACTCGCTCGTCACGCACTATGACGCATATAACCTAGGTGGATTCGTCTTGCTAGCAATAGGTTGGCTGCTTCAGTGGTATCAAGATTTACGCTGCCCTCTTCCACAGTTTCGAGACCAGGGCAATGCACTTTATATAGTTGGCGAGTGGCTGGTGTCCATTCAATCAATTAAGTTCGATATGCCATTTAAAATCTGGGTGCACGCAAACAAAGAAAATTTCGGCGACCTGTTTCTTTTATCAAAGAAAGGTTGCCTACGTATGCGCTGGGTCCCTGATGTGAGAGAAGCTCAGACTATGATGAAAGAACATCAAACTAGTAAATAATCTCGGGACGACAGGATTCGAACCTGCGACCTATTGCTCCCAAAGCAACCGCGCTACCAAGCTGCGCTACGTCCCGCTCCGCTTAGCATAACACGAGCCAGATTAAGGTACAAATGTCGGCTCTTCGGCAGGATGGTTTTTTGGCCTCTTATCAACGTAACTCGTCTTGCGATCTGGTTGCGTTTTTGCTGGTGTGGCCTTGGATTTGGCTGCTTTTTCTTTCTCTTTTTCAAGCATTACCAATTTGTTAGCTTCAGCTTTGGATTTTGCAATCTTCGACTCTTTAGACTCTTTTGATTCTTTAGACTCTTTAGGCTCTTTGCTTTCCTTGGCTACTTTGACTTCTTTTTTGGCTGGTTTTTCAGGCTTAACTTTGCTTACTTTAGCCTCTTCAGGCTCGCGCACACTGGCACTTGAGCCACCTTTGCTTGCTCTAATCATGCCGGACCAGACATAGCCTTGTTGACCATTTGCTGAAACACGGTACCAGCTACCATCTTTGCCTAAAATCTTGACGTTGTCTCCGCGACGCACTATGCCTATACTGCGTCCACTTTTGGGCGATGAGCGCATACTGACATTATGTACAGCCACGCCACTCTGGCGCGAGGTTACAGGAGTTTCAGCTACTTCTTCGCGCTCTTTCTTGCGCTCGATTTTTTCTTCTTTTTTAGGTTCTTTCTTTGGCTTTTCAACAATCACAGGAGCTGGTGTTGGAGTTTGAATCACAACCGGCTCTGGCTGAGTTACAGCTACTGTTTGCTCTTCGGTTACATTTGGTTCACTCTTAGTTTCAGGTAACGCATTAGCTACTTCAGAGTCGGCTTTGCGAATGCTTGAAGCCACATAGCCACCACGTCCTGGTGTTAGTGTTACAGCAAATTTGTTTCCATTAATACTGGTTAAAAGATAAGAATGACCGCCTTCTGATCTGCGTCTGCCTTTTCTGCTTGACTCAACTGTACCCACAGAGAAGGTCGGAGGCAGCGTAATTGCATGATAGTCACGAGCGGAGATAAAGTCTTTGACATCACTTGAAAAATAGCTCTTATGCGCTTCAAGCGAAGCGGGAGAAATAAGAGCAGCTGCCACCGCATACAGTGCTGAAAATTCCTTACTACCTAAATCTTGTTCTTTGACGTACTTGCCATCTTTCATTCTAAGAATTGTTGTGGTGCTTACATCTTTTGCAGGCAAAGGACCGGTGAATAACTTTTCTTCCTGACTAGATGCCACCAGATTGCCTTCTACTTTTATATCGGGCAAATTGCCAATAAACTTGGCATTACCCTGTCCAGATACAGGCGGAACCGTTTGGGCTGTCACATCTGAGAATTTGCCTTTTGTATTTTGTTCAAGAACCTTTACAGTCGGCAAACGTTTCATCTCAATGTTATTGTGTCCAAGCAAAATAAGCTTAGTGGTGCCATCGCCAGATGTAATCACACGACCTTCATCATAGACACCAAGTCCACG
The DNA here is from genome assembly GCA_016699165.1 of Candidatus Melainabacteria bacterium. Classification (GTDB taxonomy): domain Bacteria; phylum Cyanobacteriota; class Vampirovibrionia; order Obscuribacterales; family Obscuribacteraceae; genus Aved-18. Next base: position 1,407,135 of record CP064963.1, read on the forward strand.
CAATTCATCTACACGCAGTTCTTTTTTAGAATCCTGACTAATGAGAAAATCGGTTGACTGCAACACGCAATCGACTTCGACCACCTTCATGCCTCTCGGCAAGTCGAATACAAAGACTTCAAAAACAGCATTGGGCAATTGACTCTGCAACTTGGTCAAAAGCTCGCCCGAAGGCAGATTACCACAAGCAAGGAGTTGCTCTTTAAGCGTCTTTTCTAACTGCAACTTAAGCGATTGAGCTTCTTCAGGGCTCTTAGGACCGGCTGAGATATGCTGAGCCACAGCTTTCAGCGGCACATTGCTATGACCAAAAGTTGATAACAAACTTGATGCGATAGCAGAGACGCCTACAATGAGACCAAGTCCGGCCGCTGCGACCGATATCTTAAAGCTCATTGGTACAATCTTTTTCTCGAATTTTTGCCCGCAAAAGGCGCACGAGCCGGCTGCTACAGAATTTCTCTGATTGCATTCGCCGCAGCGCATACCGGGGATACCTCGTAATCTTGTGACAGGGACTCAGAATTAACTATGTCAAAAACATGGATTCTACTACATACTTGACAAATCAAGAAGGCGAAAAGGCCTATTGTTCGTAAATAAATAGCTAAAAGATGTGCAATATATATAATTTCGCATTGTACTAACTTTATATATGATTGCTCATCTTTGCCTAAGCGGCAGGAAAACGAGGCTTGTCAAGATGACCGAAAAATACTCGCAAACAAAGGCCCGCACAGACATTATAGAAATCGCCCGGCTCTGTTACGAGCGCCGATATATCTGTGGGATGGAGGGCAACTTCAGCATTCGACTTGAAGAAAATCTCATCCTTACAACTCCGGCAGGAGTTTGCAAAGGTCGAATTAATGAAGACGATCTGGTTTTAGTAGACCTGACTGGCGCACCCAAAGACGCAAGAAACAAGCGTCCATCAACCGAACTTAAGATGCATCTCACTGTCTATCAAAGTAGACCAGATGTAAAAGCTTGTGTTCATGCCCATCCGACTTATGCAGTTGCATTTAGCGTGGCAGGCGTTGATTTGAATCAGCATATTTTGCCCGAAGTTGTAACGACACTTGGTAAAATTCCACTGGCACCATATGCAACACCAAGCACAGATGAAGTATCAGACAGCATTGCCCCTATCGTAAAGGAGCACGATTCACTTATACTGGATCACCACGGTGCCCTCACCTATGGTGCCGACTTATGGGATGCTTATTACAAACTTGAAACTATCGAGCATCACGCTCAAACACTTTATATTGCTCACACCTTGGGTGGTGCCAAAACTCTCGACAAACCTGAGATTGAAAAGCTGATGAAAACTTGCGCCACATATGGAATCTCGCAACCAAAACTATGAGTGAAGAATTACATCCACCAGAAGTTATAACTTCCTTTTATCTGATTCGTCATGGACATACAGAGCCGGTAGAACATGGACGTTTATATAACGATCCAGCTGTTGAACTTACCGAAAAAGGAATTCAACAGGCTCATCTAATTGCAGACTGGCTGTCCAAACAGGACGCTGAATGCTTGCTTTCTAGTTGCGCCATTAGAGTGGTATCAACAGCAAAAATAGTAAGTGAAAGACTAAAATTAGAAACAGAGGTGATACCAGATTTAAATGAATGGGACGTTGGAGATTGGGAAGGTTCAAGCTATCTAGAAGTGAAGAAAACCAAGCCCGATGAGTATTTTCACTGGGTTGCTGACCCGATTGAAAACGCACCGCCACAAGGCGAGTCTATTCGTGACTTATATAACAGATCTGTATCAGTGCTCGACAAAATAATTGCATCACACCCTGGCAAAAAAATTGCTCTCATTAGTCACGCTGGTGTCATTCGCGCAATTATTGCCCATGCACTGGGAATGCCCCTAAATAACTTCTGGCGCATTAATATCCCGGCAGGTTCAGTCTCGCGAGTAGACTTCAGTCCCAACTATGCCACAGTGCATTTTCTGTCGCAAATTCCGTAATTGAAGGTCATCCAGGATACGGATTAAATATCTAAAAATACTTCTGGCGAAACTTTGAAACGTTCAGCTAGTCTGCATGCAGACTTCTTACTTAGGGAGCGCTTACCATTTAAAAAAGCTGAAAGATTGGATTTATGTCCAACAAATTCAACCAAATCCACTTGTGATAAACCGTTGCACTCCATCAAGAATGCGAGAAGTTCACGAGGTTCTATCTTCTCTACAAGTTTCGGCATTTTACTTTCAAATTGATTTATCAGAGTGCCCAACACAGAAAGATAATCAGATTCTCCAGAGCTCAATTCACTTACGCGATAAGTAAGCTTTTTCATCACTTTCACAGCCCGATCTAAGTCCGATTTACTTCGCAATGGTATAAGCGGAAACTCCCTAATTAATTTCATGTAGGAACTATCAATCTTAGAGCTGTTCAAGCTTTCCACCTATCATATTCTGAATGAGTCAGTATTTCTATTATGTATATTCTTTTGGAAAAATAGTCAATGAAAGTGATGATTCTGAAATTGTTTCCACCGAGATCAAATATCGTGTGACCTTTCACATAATCGGCACTTCTAAAAGTTTGTCGAACATCAGCAAAATTTTGCCAATCAGCTGCTTTCGCTAATTTAATCCAGACAACCAAAGGTTTTCTGGAGTTGGAGTGCTTCTTATAAAAGCTCGTCAGCTCGATGTCGTTAACAAGCTCCATGGAAGTTATACTCTCCAGGTTATCATTTTGATAACAAAAGGGCAAGACAAATTTAACTTTGCACCAACAGCCATCAGAACACTCACTCCTGAAAGTGACATCTAACATACATCTATAAGTGAGCGGTGTTAAGGTCTTGTCAGTTGACGCAATCTAACATTCGACAAGACCTTGCCAGTTTGATGAGTCAGAGAGCCAAATTTCATTGACTAATTTGGTGAAAGGCGGTTACAGTGTTACTCTATATCTGGACCGAGTTGATGCTATGGCACAATCAAGACGAAAAACAAAAAGCGTTTCTCAGAATAAGAAACCACCCACTGCAAAACGTTCTCGCAGTGCGAATAGTCCTGCAAATCGCTTAATGGGATCAGTAAAGATCGTGGGTGATTTGGAAGAAAGTAATCGATTTATAGCTGAATTGTGTAAACAAGCAATCGACAAATCAGCTAAAGACCTTGAGTAATTCTGAGTTGAAGTAAAACTTTGTTTTTGAGCTGAAGCCAGAAAAATCTAGTGCTCTTTTTTACTTTCATTCTTTTTCAATTTTGACTTTTTAACAACAATCGCTTTGCTTTCGCTTTTTCTTTCAAGTGCACCCTCAATAAATTCCTTTCGTCCAAATTTATCGTGGTAATAAATGTAGCCGATTGACGGAAAACCCTCAGCTCTTTTATGCGGAAAATAACGAGGATAAATCTCAATAAAAGTACCAAACGATTTGGAGAGGGAAACTATAATCTTTCCGTAGGATTTGCTTCGAGATGAATAATACTCGGCGCTGCCAGTCTCCACCAGCGAATCCCCTTTATCGACATCGAAAAGATGAATTTTGACCTTTTGCGTCTTGCCATTGTCTTTGAGAATCTCTATTTTTCTTATTAGCGGAGTCTCGTACTTATCGGCGGGCACAAAAGTACCTTCATACGGATCAACCTGTGCAATTACTGCCTCCATGGATGTCAGAGACAGAATCAAAAGCAAAGTTATAGCCTTAGTATTCAGACTAAAGGATTCTCTCTAAAGAACTGATCCAGACGTGCAGCTGTTTTAACAGACGGCAGCATCGGTCCATGAAAATCAGCTTGTTTAGTCAATATGGCTTGATTGAGTGACAACTTGTTCTGAATTATTTTCATAAACGCATCGCGTTTGAATCTAAAAGTAATTGCTGGATTTTCTTCTTCCAGGTAAAAACGTTTCACTACATGTTCGCCGTTTTCCACTTTTAAAATCCAACCAAGTTCGCTGGTTTCTTTGATAAAGATTCCAATCGAAAGTCCCTTGCTCAGAGCCTTATCGAGCTGTGTTCCAGTATTCAAACTATCCGGCAACTGACTATCAAAATATTCAGCAATCTGTTTTTCGGGATCTACAATAGAAACTGGTGCTTCTGGTTTGAGATTCAATTTTGGCAATTCAAACTTTGGAGTATTGCTCCAGAGATTGTCTTTGCTGAACGTAATAAGACGCTTAAAATAGTTCTCGTCTACTATTACTGGCGGGAAGTTATAACGACCGACAAGCTCATACAAATTGCGTGAAGCAATTTGGAAATTGTCGTGCAACGATTGCTTTATTACTGACGGCAAATTGAGTTCGTCGTCTTTCTCAGTGCTCACGATTTCTACATCTAAGGCATTGCCCAGGTAGCCTACCCATTCTCTGTTAAGCAGTGCATTGGAAGATACCAGATTTAAAATGCGCGGGCGATTGCTATCTTCTAAATAGCGCAGGAAAAAATTGACTGCACTATCGATAGGCAGAAAGCTCAAAGCACAGTCTGGATCGAAGTTGAGTCTCAGCTTAGGTGTGCCTGGCTGAAAATTAGTCTTCAATTGCTCCGCGCGGTCGCACAAAATTTTGAACAAATGATCAAGACCACTTGTGTGATGGTGCAATTCTTTTCCAAAAGAATTGGTCAAGTATGGCAAACGCACTAAATGCCAGGGAGAGTCGCATCCGGCAAGCGATTGCAAGACTTTGCTCTCGTACTGCTGACATACACTTTCCCAGGAAGTTTTGGGTTTACGACGAGCGAATTCTACTTCTTCTGGAACAAAGCCTGTAGGTTGCACGCCACCAAATATGGAGCTTATTACCATCAATTGAGTGCCGCGAATTTTATCTACGAGGACTTTCAATTCTTTAGCCGCCCAGGGAGCGCGCGGGACGCGAGGCTCGTCAAAGTTTGGAGCGATACCAGCAAAAATAACGACATCGTATTTGGTATCGGCATCAATTTCGTTTGGTGCCACAAATTTCAAATTGTCAGCGAGGCTGCGAAGTCTTTCGCGATCTGGAACCAGTGTTTGCAAACACTGATCGATAGCCACTTGTGCCGTGCTCTTCAAATCGAGCGGCGACAAACTCATAAGATTCAGTGACGATTTAAACGCCACATGCACGTTCCAGCCCGCATCCAACAAAGACGCGGAGAGCGGGGCGCTGAACATGGAGATCGGACCCCAGATATAAGCAGTTTTAGAAACCATAAATCTCTACTTTGCAAAGATAGCTGATTCTATCAGATCAGGACTCAATTACAATCGTATTTGCAAAGAGATCGCCCAAACGTCGCCCCTCTTCACTTTTGTTGTAAACAACAAATTCAAGAGGCAAAATAACAAAGACATAAATGCCGCCAAGAACCGTAAGGGCCAGTGTAATCCAGCTGCCCCAAGCACCCTTGGGCAGAACAAAAAGAATAATCTGTACAAGCTCAGCCATGATTACAGGCGCAAATAGGAAGATGTTGCGCTTTATCGACTGCATAATGCTTGGGCTCTCCCAGGTGTCATAGTCGACAACTTCCAGACCCATAAACATCTTGCCAAAGCCGCGACCAGAGTTGAAATAGTCACGAATTAAAAGTAATAAACAAGCAATTAGCACTTGCGACAGATATCGGGTGAGCAAAGGCACCACCAGGTCGATTAAGTGCATTACGGTTGTTATCAAAACACTTGCTACGAAAATCACTACAACGTCGCATAAAAATGCCACGCCCCTCTTGGAAGCTGGCACTCTGGCCACTTGCTCGTCTTCGTAATCGTTCATCTAGGTTAGGTTTTGGGCACTTTTACTCTGCTTGAAACCAGGCGTCAAAAGACGCTTTCAAGGCGTAATTTTAGACATACCCAATTATGTACAAAAGAGAAACAATCGGGTTTTTGGCGAAATTTGCCGCTAGGATCATATACGGATGCAATATCAAGAGGTCTTTTCAAATGGCTAACGTTCATGAAACAGTGCTGGTGGATGGTCTTAGGACTCCCTTTGGAAAATTGGGCGGTACTCTGTCCACTTTGAGTGCCATTGACCTTTCGGCACCCTTAATGAAAGCACTTATTGAAAAACACAAAATCGATGGCAACACCATTGACGAAGTAATTATCGGTCAGGTCATTCAAGCTGGTTGCGGACAAATCCCGTCGCGCCAAGCTCTTTTGAAAGCCGGAATTCCAAATACTGTCGAATCAACCACAGTGAACAAAGTATGTGCATCTGGCATGCGCGCAGTGAGCGTAGCTGACCTTCGCATAAAAGCCGGAGACGGCGACATTATTCTTGCTGGCGGTATGGAATCTATGAGCCAGGCTCCTTATATTATTGATGCAAACGCCGCACGTTTTGGACAAAGAATGGGTCACACCCCACTGAAAGATTCGATGCTGGCTGACGGGCTTGAATGCCCAGTGACATCAGTCCATATGGCTGTACACGGTGCCAAAGTGGCTGAAGAATTTGGTATCACACGCGAAGCACAAGACCAATGGGCTTATAGAAGTCACCAGAAGGCATGCGAAGCAATTTCAAACGGCACTTTTGCCCGCGAAATCCATGCTACCGAAATCAAAGACCGCAAAGGCAAAGTAACTGTTATAGACAAAGACGAATCACCGCGCGCTGATACATCAATTGAAGCGCTTGCTAAACTGAAACCAGTTTTCTATGACAAGGGAACAGTAACTGCAGGCAACGCTCCTGGTGTTAATGATGGTGCTTGTATGTTGCTTGTAATGAGCGCAGCCAAAGCAAAAGAACTTGGTTTGAAGCCGCTGGCAAAGATTGTTTCACACGCATCAATCGGTCAGGACGTACCTTACTTGCACACAGTGCCAGCGCTTGCTACCCAAAAAGCGTTGAAAAAAGCAGGACTCACTGTAGCTGATCTCGACTTGATGGAAATCAACGAAGCGTTTGCCGCAGTTGCACTAAAATCTATGGAAATGCTTGGTATCGATTCTGAAAAAGTAAACGTCAATGGTGGAGCCATCGCTCTTGGCCACCCAATCGGCGCATCTGGAGCCAGAATACTTTTATCACTGGCTAAAGAAATGGAAAAACGTGGCTCCAAATATGGTGCTGCTGCCATTTGCTCAGGCACCGCCCAAGGTGACTGCGTAATTTTATCTAGAGAAGGCCTTAACTAAGGAAATTAAAATACAAGTGCTGGCAACAGATTTTGAGCAAGCGCAAAAGCGAGTGCAGGAGCTGATTCCAAAAATCGAGCACCATCGCTTCTGCTACTACGTTCTGGATAATCCGGAAATTGAAGACATTGAGTTCGATAAATTATTTAACGAATTACTTGAGCTTGAAACTAAATTTCCGGAGCTTCGCACACCTGAAAGCCCTACTCAAAAGGTAGGAACAGCGCCAAGTACTGAGTTCAAACAAGTCCACCACCGCCACCCAATGCTCAGCCTGGCGAACGCGATGGGAGCAGAAGATCTCGATAAATGGCAAGAGCGACTGGAAAAAGCACTCGATTCAAATGATGTATCCAAACTTGGATTTGTCTGCGAACTGAAAATAGATGGCTTGTCTATTGCGCTAACTTACAAAGACGGAGAGCTGGTCGAAGGTGCCACTCGCGGCAATGGCGAAGTGGGCGAAGACGTCACGCTCAATCTCAAAACGATAAAAAGCCTGCCAAAGAAATTAAATGCAATAACTTTGCCTGATGGAAGAAAAAAAATTCCTGCCGAAGTTGACATAAGAGGCGAAGTCTTCATGTCAATTCAGAGTTTTAGCGAAGTAAACAAGCAACTCGAAGACGACGGAGAGGCTCTTTTTGCCAATCCAAGAAACTGCGCAAGCGGCTCACTGAGACAAAAAGACCCGCGTAAAACAGCCAAGCGCAAACTTTCAATCTGGACTTATAATGCTTACATTCATGATTTAGAAATTGAGCAACCACAATCTCACCATGCCACCATGAACTTGCTAAAAGAGCTTGGATTACCGGTAGAGCCAAGCTATAAATTAGTGCATGGCATAAGTGAAGTAAAAGAATTTTGCAGTTTATGGGACGAGAAGCGTCACAGTCTCGATTACCAAACAGATGGCATAGTTATTAAACTAGACGACTTAAAACTCTGGGATTGGCTTGGTGCAACATCACACAGCCCACGCTTTGCAATTGCTTTCAAGTATCCTCCCGAAGAAATAGAGACGGTGCTTGAATATATCGAGTTTGACGTAGGACGCACTGGTGCGGTGACTCCATGTGCAATGCTAAAACCGGTGAAAATAGCTGGCACAACAGTCAAACGCGCCAGTTTGCACAATTACGACCAGATTCAAAGATTAGACGTCCGCCCCGGAGACACAGTGGTGGTGCGCAAAGCCGGCGAGATAATTCCTGAAGTTTTGCGAGTAGTAATAGAAAAAAGACAAGCAAATAGTGAGCCGGTTGTCTATCCAACCAACTGTCCTATCTGTGACACAGCACTTGTAAGAGGCGCTGATGAAGCGGCTTTTAAATGTCCTAATATTCATGGATGCAAAGCCCAAATAACAAGACGCCTGGAACATTTTGTCGGCAAAGAAGCGATGAATATAGATGGAGTGGGTGAGGTTCTTGTTAAACAACTAGTGGAAAGCGGTCTGGTCCAAGATGCCGCAGACTTCTTCAGCCTAGATCTGGACTCGCTTCTAACACTTGAGCGTATGGGCAAAAAATCCGCAGAAAAAATCCTGCAACAAGCAGAAGCGGCAAAGAAACGTCCAATGGCAAACTTATTTGCAGCTTTAGGTATCCCGCATGTTGGTGTAAACATGGCTTTTGACCTGGCTCAATATTTTCCATCTGTCGACAAGCTGGCATCGGCCAGTGCTGAGGAAATAGAAAAAATTGAAGGGGTCGGACCTAATATCTCGCGCTCAGTGAGCGAATTTTTCAAAAATCCTCAGACTATAAAGCTTATTGAAAAGCTCGAAAAGTACGGTGTCAACTTAGAAGACTCGGCAGATGCCAAAGCTTCGCTTAAAGTTTCAGATGCCCTTCTTGGAAAATCTTTTGTTATTACAGGCACATTAAAAGGATTAGATCGTCTAAAAGCGGAGACAGAAATAAAACTAAGAGGCGGAAAAGCCAGCTCGTCGGTATCTAAGAACACAAGTTATCTGGTGGTTGGCGAAAATCCTGGCTCTAAACTGGCGAAAGCCGAAAGTCTCAATGTCAAAGTTCTGTCTGAGGACGAATTCTTGGAATTATTGAAGGCAACCTAAAATGCGATTTTCTCACGAAAGCAAATTTATTCTATTTTTACTGATTGGTGCTGGAGCCCTTGGGCTTTTGAGTGTGGTTGTGGTGTTGCCAACGCTTGCTATACAATCGCTTTGGAACCTATTTGCCAGCTTTAATTTTGCCTCTTTTGTGCCGACAATTAACTTTTGGCAGGCAATTCTGCTTTATTTATCCTGCCTCCTAATGATTTATATTTCTGGTTTGGTTAAAATCGAATTCAAGATCAAACGTTTCGATTAGTCGAGTGATGAAAATAAAGCGAAGTAAAAAAGCAATCCTGGCAATTCTAGCCATGTCTGGCGCAATTTCTGTGGGCTTTCTTTTGAGTCAGCCACAAGATGCCATGGCAAAGTACGGACGTAAAGGCAAAAACACCCAGACACCTGCTGAAGCACACTTCTATGAAGGCACTGCCAGAATGCGTGCAAGAGACTTTGACGGCGCCATAGACTCGTTTTTGCAAGCTGTTTATTTTGCTCGCAACGGATTTTATCCAGAAGCGCATTACTGGCTCGGTATCTGTTACAAAGAAAAATATAAAGACGATAAAGCAATCGCATCGCTAAAAGTAGCTACAAACACATCGGTTGAGCCCTTACCTGATGCCTTTATTGCCATGGCAGAAATTCATTTGCGCAATGAGCGATTTGAAGAGGCTGAAGAAGCAGTTGGTGGTGCTCGCATGGCTGGCGCACCATACGAGAAGCAATATTATTTAGAAGGACTTATCGCTGAAAACAAAAAAGAATATCAAACCGCAGAAGCTTATTTTGTGTCTGCCCTTGGCGAGAAGCCCTGGAAATGGACGTCTGCCTGGATGCATTTAGCCGAATGCAAAATGAAGCAGAAAAAATGGCTTGAGTCATTGCGTGAATTCAACGAATTACTTAAAACAGATCAGCCTCTCAAAAACGAACCCCTCGATAGAATTTATAGCGACATGGGAGTGTGCGCCCTGGCTATTGGTGACCATCAAGGCGCTCTGGACAATTGGCACCGGTCACTCGATTATGACAATACCAATCCAGAAACTCACATAAACTTAGGTATGATGCTCGAGTCTGAAAAGCACTATTCAGCAGCGATCAAAGAGTACAAAGAAGCAATTAAATATCTAATTGAGCGAAAACCAAACGACCCTCGCATTCAGCAATTGCGCAATAGAATTATAAAACTGGAGCAAATGATCAAACCAAGCGAAATGGCACCACAGCGAGCCAAGCCATCGCCTTATATGCGCAAGAAAGACGAAGAGCAAGAAGAATATTCACCCAATCCAGGTCAGATACCCGGTAAAGGCAACGTACACCAGGGCGATTCAGGTTTCTAGTGCTTGAAAGTCAGCTTATCCTGGTGAGCAGCATCTAATTGCTGCTTGAGCCACTGGTGTCGCTGTTGGTGGCAGCTAAAAATAACTACTTGATTGTTTGGCAAAATCGAATCAATCAAAAAGGACATGATACCCATAAAGCGTGCGTCATCTGCTTCGCTGAAAGGCTCATCAAGGAATATCGGCAACGGCTCTAAGCTAGACAGGAAGCGCGAGATAATCAATCTAGCCATCCAGTGAATTTGCTCTTTAGTACCTGTAGACAATTTAGTAATAATATCTTTGGATTCAAAAATGTTTTGATGATTTCTAAGCTTCACTTTTAAGTGCAAGTCTTTAGAAAATTCAAGCATTTCAATTTCGCCGCTTAGTTGCTGCAATAACTCAGTTGATATTTTATTGAGCTGGACAGACCAGTCTGCATAAGTCTCATGCGATGATTGCTTGAGCATTTCATAAGCAAGTTCTAGAGCCAGTTTTGCTCGTTTAGAAATAACTATCTCATGGTCAACACGATTCAATTCTTCAAGTGTATCTAGATATAACTCATCGCGACTTTTCAAAGTGGTTCTGATTTTTACAGTCAAGTCTTCTTTTTTGTTGCGTAGCTCTTCCACTTCTTTGCTAGACATCAACTCAACTGTCGGCGTAACACGTGCCTTTGGTACATCCGCTTGGGAGGCGGTGTTTTGATGTGCCAAATGTGCTTCTAACTTTGTACTTGCCGCAATATGTCGCTCGATAAGTTCTTGCTGAGTGTTGTGTCTTGCGCTCTCATCGCCATAACCTTCGTCAATTTCAGCCAAATCTGGATGAGGCGAATTTCTATTTTCAAAAAAATCTATTAAAGATTGAACTTGATTCTTCGCCACTTCAAAACTGCCTTCACAAGCCAGTCCATTCTGGTCTAAAAATTCAATTATGTTTGCCTCGGTCAATGACAAATCTTCTTCCATTTGACGCATACGCTCATCGTGGTCATACATAGATGATCTGCGTTCCTGCAATTCGGCTATGTCTTTTCTAAAGTCATTAATACTCTCAGACAAGGCAATGGCAGACTGTGGCTCGATTTCCACCGTAGCAAGACCAGCCTTGTTGAAGAAATAAGCAAGGTCACTTTGAAGCCGTTTGCAGTTTTGTTGCTTAGTCAAAAATAGCTGGCGCAACTGTTCTTCATCAGTTTCTTTTTGCGATGGTGCCTGAGCTTGCTGTTGCAGTTTGGTCACAAACTGTTTTTTGTCAAGAATACCGCACTTAGTGGCAAGCGCACCGATTTTATTTTCTAAATTTGAAACCTTTTCATCGCCTTTGGCCATCGCAATCTCTAGCTTTTGCACGTCTTGACCAAGACTGTCATGCTCGTCTTGCTTGAAATAAGTAGTATTTAAAACTCGACCAAGAAAGAAAAAGCTGATAAGCATCGTCAATAAGCCAAGAATTAAACTTCCAGCCACGACAGGTTGAGGCAATGCCACCTTCACCGCAGAAAGTATCGATGGTGAGGCAAGCATCAAAACCGAAACAACTAAAAGACCAGCCACTCTTGCAATGTTAAAGATACGCGCTTTGTTGCGATCGTTATTCAGCTCAGAAGATTTGCTTTTAGTTTCATTCAATTTGCGAGCAGTTTCAGAGGCTTGCTCTTTGAATGCCACCAAAAGTGATGCATAACTTTTAGCTTCTTCAACTTCTTCAGGAGTTAAGCCTTCGAAATGATTCAGTTTCGCTTTAGCTGCTTCGTATTCGCCGGTCCCAGCACCATTATTGACCAGCGTTGCAAATTCTGGATTCTTAGCCTTCATATCCTCCATTTGTTTGACCAAATTGAACAGATTGACTGCGTATGTAGAAATAGTCTGAGCTTCAGAATTAGTGAATTGATCTAAACCCTTATAGTCGGTATAACGGTCCATCACTTCGCTTTCACGTGCTGCAATCTCGGCTTGATGAGGTTCAATATATTCATGCAACATATTAATATCGTTGACTATGGTTTCCTGCTTGTCCCAAAGTCGCATGAGAAAATCCATTTGTTCTTGCGATATGGGTCCATCATCAGTATGAATACTTGCAGCTTCAAGTAATGCTTGTTTCTTTTGTTCTTGATTGCGTAATTTTTGAATAGCAGCTTCAATGCGTTTTAATTCTTCTCGCAAAGCTTCAGCTTCAGCACTTTCTGCAACAGTAGGCACTTGAGCCGGCTCTTCTTCTACGCTCTCTGGTACTTTCGATTCGGATTTTAAATTTAGCTTTTCATCGATAGCTTGTATCTCAGAAAACCATTCTCGACACTGTCCTCGCTCGGCATCCATTGAGCGCATGCGTTTCATCAAGTCGCTTCGCTGTCCTTCTAATTCGCGCAGAAGCTCGTTAATGTGACAAAGTCTATTGCCATGCATAAAGCGGCTTAGAGTGTGACTAATAGTCTGCAAGCCTGCACTAACCTTAGTATCAGGCGAAGACGAATCAGCAATTCCTTGAATCTCAGCAGCGACCGCTGTAGAGTCGGTCATATGATTTATTTCAAGATGTCTTTGACCGACAAGACAGGTATTTCGAAAAGTATCTCTATTCATTCCAAGTAATTTAAAACCAACCTGGTCTTCGTTTTCATTGCCCAGATATTGTGGTGTCACATCGCGCAGACCAAAATTCAAATCTAAGACTTGCACAGACTCAGATTCGAAATCGCGAATGATGCGCAATTTTTTGTCACCGATTTCGAGATCCATACTGGCGCAATAAGTAGCATCTTCCTTCCACGGCTTGTATGTGTCTTTTTCTGGTAGACCGTACAAAATAGCCCATGTAGCCTCGACCATAGTCGATTTGCCAAACTCGTTTGCTTCGACTACCAGATTGAGTTTGTCTGCGTCAAAGTCTATTGTCCTGTTTGTCAGGGCACCAAATCCTTCAAAATCGATTCGAGTAATTTTCATGGTTTATTTTTTAATTTCTCAATCGACATGACGGATAGTTACTCGTTTTTGCTTAAGGGCATCAAGCCCGTAATAGAGCGCATCTTCAACAGTTTTAGCTGAAATAAAAGCACCGGGCAATCCAGTCAAGCTATCGCGTCCAGATAATTCTGCCATCTTGCGCTCAGCTTCTTGCAAGCGTTGCAACATGCGCTCGACATAACGCGCTTCGGTAGTTCTTGGATCAAATTCTTGGGACAAATAATTTGGTCTGGTGCGATTGACAAAAATCAGTCTATAAAAATCTGACTCAATGTCTTTTATCACTGCAAGCGGGTCTGCCTCTGGAGCAAACGACCCCTCAAGACTCAGCGCCACTATATCGTGATCTGGACGCACGTCTTGCTCTTGCATACAGTACTCGATTTCTTCTTTGATGGCTTCAGCATCAAGACCCGTTATATCAACAGCCAGATAGACCAATCTAAAAGATGAAACTTCAATTGGTTCAAGCAAAATCTCTTTGCCACGCTCGGGATCGTATGATATTTGCCCCAGTATCGCCACTTTGGGTCCTAGCTCTTCAAAAGTGGAGCTGCTAAGACAACCTGAATATGCCCCGAGCACACGTTGGTTTGGAGCATAAATTGCAAACAAATCTGGATATCCGCCAACGGCAGCGTAGTCGAAATCCTGTCTTTCAAGCTGTTCTTCGGTAAATGGAGCGGGCTTATTTGGCCCTGCCAGTTGGGGATAAATCGGTCCCTGATATGATTCGAGCGCTCCCGAAAAGACAAGAATATTAAAAAGGCTGGATTCGTCTTTGGGCAACGGCTGGCTCAAAACCTGATTGTAATTAGGCTTGGTGCCGACATGTGACATGCCCACCACAGTCACATCTGGTCTGTTTGGAAGCTTAACCGCCTCAAACTCAGAACTGGCAAAAACATGTACATTTTCAGGCCAGGGCTTAATGCCATACACTTTTAGAAAGTCCGAATTGTAAGCAGAATCGTCTTGATAGGGGTCAAGCGACCCGGCTGTAATCACAACTGGTATAGGGCTTATTTCGGCTATTGCATCCAGCAAAAGCTCAATTGTCTGCGACCTAATTGTTTTAAGATTAAAAAGCCCGCCCGGCAGAAAGACAGCGTCAACCTGCTTGTCTTGCGCCACACGCAAAGCATTGATAAAAGACTCGATTAAGTCAGTGTATCGCTCCAATCTCTGGGTCGAACTATACGAAAGAAGCCCCTGATTCTGAGGCAGATCCAGGCGCACGTCCGAAAACTGGAGAAAAGTGAATTTTTGGCTCTCCATTAAATTCCCAAAAAGGAGTATTACCAGTAACTACATGCCCGGGCTTAGAAAATACAATTATAAAAAGTAAGCGTTATCAGACATTGCTTAATCTAAGCGCTCAATGATAGTGGCTATGCCCTGTCCCACGCCAATACACATAGTGGCCAGCCCATAGCGGCTTTTGCGGCGCTCCATTTCATAGAGCAAAGTGGTGAGAATGCGTGCGCCCGATGCTCCAAGGGGATGACCAAGGGCAATTGAACCGCCATTTACATTCAATTTGTCCATTGGCACTTCAAGGTCTTTGACGCAAGCAAGCACTTGCACAGCAAAAGCTTCGTTCAATTCGAACAAGTCGATATCCTTAATAGAAAGCGACGCTCGCTTAAGCGCTTTGCGCGTGGCCTCAACTGGACCGATGCCCATTATGGCAGGATCGCATCCTGCCACCGCTGATGATACTATACGTGCGCGCGGTTTCATACCTAATTTTTGAGCCGCTTCACTTGATGCAAGCAACAAACACGAAGCACCGTCATTGATACCAGATGAATTGCCCGCAGTGACAGTCCCACCTTCTCTAAAAGCCGCTTTAAGCTTGATTAAATCTTCGATTTTAGCATCGGCACGAGGATGTTCGTCCTGGGCAAAAGTTTCAGCTGGCGCTTTTGGCTTTTTGCCTGGAATCTGCACTGCCACTATTTCTTCGCTTATTTTATCTTTGGCAGCCTGATACTTGTGTTGACTTTGCAAGGCAAATTCATCTTGTGCTTCTCTTGAAATTTTGTACTTCTCAGCCACATTTTCTGCCGTCTCACCCATCGAAAACGGGTGATAGGCTTGAGCCAATTTTTCGTTAGTAAAGCGCCATCCCAGTGTGGTATCAAACATGCGCATCTCACCGCGTGGAAATGCAGATTCTGGTTTGCCCATCACAAACGGCGAGCGAGTCATCGACTCTACGCCACCTGCCAGGTAAATGTCGCCAGAATTTGTTTGTATTGCTCTTGCTGCATCATTAACAGCCATCAGTCCAGAACCGCAAAGTCGATTAACGGTGCCACCACCAACGCTTACGGGCAGTCCGGCGAGCAAAACAGCCATACGCGCAACGTTTCTATTGTCTTCACCCGCTTGATTAGCGCATCCAAGTAAAACGTCTTCGATCAAGTCGGCTTCTAAGTTATTTCGCTTCACTAACTCTTTAATTACAAGCGCAGCTAGATCGTCCGGGCGAATATCCTTGAGCGAGCCTGCATAGCGTCCAATTGGTGTGCGAATAGCATCTACGATTACTGCGTCTTTCATTTTGCTTCCTGTGTTTTTTGCTTTTATGTTACTTGTTAAAAGTATTGAGCCAAATCGTCGAGTCGCCCGACAATTGATCAAGCACACTGCCGGGAGCACTTGCATTTGAGGCAACGGCGTATCTAATTTCAGGTCTAATATCTTTTGCTAATTTAGCCAAAACGTCTGATGGTGTTTTTCTGTTGGATGCTACTGCCATCAAGACTTGCTCGTCTGAATCTTGCGCCAGTGATTGCAAAGTCGAAGCTCCACAAGCCACGTTAGCTGCAAGTGTAGCCCGCACAAGTGGACTTGGATCTTTGGATAAAAGAGCAAGTGATGAATCAGGCAAATTGACATTGCCAGCAACGACTGCACGCAGTGCCGAATCTTTGTCGTTTGCCAAATCATTTAATATAGATTGAGGCACGCTTGACAGAGAGGCAATATAAGCTCGAGTAAGTGTGTTTGCATTACTGAACATCTTGGTTAACACCACATCGCTTGGATGTTTGGCACCAGGTGCTCCTCGCAACAAAATAAGACGATGAACCATCGGATCGCCAGACGAAATTAGCATCTCAACTGTTTCAAGCGAACAAGCGGTGTTGCCTGCAACAGCACGAACTACACTTGAACTTGTGTCTTGAGCCATACTTTGCAAACAGCTCTGTGGCACCACTTTGTTTGCAGCAAGTGCTATGCGCACCATTTCATTTTTATCTTCGGATAATATTTTTGAAACGGCGCCTTGAGTTACCTGCTTGCTTGATGCAAGCGAGGCTCGAACAATAGAATTATCGTCAGCAGCAAGTGCCATTGCAAGATCTTGACTTAATGATGCATTGGCGCAAAGCGCCGAGCGAACCAGAGGCGATTCATGTTTGCTCAATGCTTTCATAGCATCAGTGCTTATGTCTTGGCGCACAGCAAGAATCTGCGCAAGGGCCAGATTTTCCGGTCCACCCTTAACCGCACGCTCGGCTAGTTTAGCAAGAACATTAGCGGTGGAGTTAGCATTGGCTGATGTGGCATTGCGCACCATTTCATTTGCATCCTGAGCCAAAATTAGTAATACCGCATCTGATGCAGCAGCGTTAGTAGCCACAGCCCAGCGCACTTTGTCGTTTTTGTCTGTGGCAAGAATTTTAAGAGACTCTTTGGAAGTTTTATGATTGCGAGCCACTTCCATACGCACTTCCCAACGCTTGTCTAGAGCTAGCTTGCTCAAAGTACCTTCCCAGGAACTGGCATTGGCAGCAACGCTCACTCTGACAGTTGCATGCATATCTTTGGCTAAATTATCTAAAAAGCGAGGAGGAGTAGCGGCATTGCTTGCCACCATCGCGCGTACACCTAGGTCTCCGTCATCAGACAATTCCTGATAAGCTTGCTCGGACAATCTTGGTTGGCGGGCCAACAAAGTTCGTACCAGTCTATCGCCCACTTTAACCAGTCGGTTTGTGACCTCAGGGGTGGTGCTTTTGTTTTTTGCCAGACTTAACAACAAATACTCAGTCTGAATTTTTCCGTGTGCCAACTTATTTAGAACTGGTCCTGGTGTCAGTGGATTTGCAGCAAGACTTTCAAGTATTTTGGGCTCGCTTGATTCGGATAATTTGATTAAAACATCATTTTTTAGTGCTGTACTGTTTGCCAAAAGCGCTTCAACAACGACTTGATTAGTATCCTCAGCCAGAGCCGGTCTCACTTCATCGGGACAACTGGGATTTAATGCCACCGCTTTGCGAACTTCATCACAATTATCTTTGGCTAGTTTTGCTAATACTGACGGCGCAGTATTGGGATTAGCTGCTACAGCCAATTTTATATATGGTGCGCAAACAAATTCTTGACTGATTCTATCGCCAGGATTTTTTTCCTGAGCATTGCAAACGTTAGCACTTAAACTCAAAGTGCAAGCTAACAATAAAAGTGAACCCTGGAAAAATCGCATGACAATTACATCCGCTCAAACTATGCCGGACATAATTTAAGCACTAAATCAAAGACAGGATCTACTATTTCGATCCGCCCTTGTCATGAATATTGTGGATAATCGTAAGCAAAGTTTGCTTGTCAAGCTCCGCTGAAATGTACTCGATATACTTAACCTGCCAGTTTTCAAGATCTTGCAAAACTGTAGTCAAAGACGAGCTGTGGCGTCTGATTGCCACCATATCGATGCCCACTTCGCCTTTATTACTCAAAATAAATACCCGAGCTCCCGACGAATAGCCAAGTGTGTCTCTGAAACTGAGACGCAAAAAGGCGTTGGATCTATCAGAGCCAATTTGTTCTTTGACCATAGAAATCAAAAGCTGGAATTTATCAAGTGGCGTCGCCAGGTCGCCTTCTGGCACTTTAACTAGTTGATAGTCCCACAAAATGCCGACACAATAAGCGACATCTGCTGTTGTCACATCTTGTAGACTTCTTATCACTCTATGCAGTGGTGTCAGACCATCTAGCGCGTTCCAAATTCGTTTGCACAAGTCCATATCTTTAGCAGAAAGAGGCTTCTTCTCTTTGGGATCTATTAGGGGCTCGCCTTCAATTTTGTCTTTTCTAGTCTCAACTTTTTCAAGTACAGCATCAATTCCGCCTGGCAATTTTTTCCAGACCACATCTGTATTGTCTTGAGCAAGAGCAGCATCAAGCAAAAGCTTTTCCAGCGCTCTGGATAATTTGCAGGTATCTTTGGTCAAATCTTCTGATAGTTCGCGTTTCATAAAAACGAAAATGCCTTGACGCCAGGCAGAAGCAAATTCAACCACAGCATCGTTGCCATGCATTTTACCTATACGTGCATTGACTGCTTTTCCAGCTTCAAAATAACACTTAAATTGCAAATCTCTATTCTCGACAGAGAGTATGCCCGTGTCTCGGTTAGTGGCCATGTTCTGGAGCAAACTCATAGGATCGGTCGAACCAAGATGTCCGACAAGAGACTGAACGCGCTTCTCTTCTGCCGTTCCGGCCGCTGCACCTTTTACTTTGTCGTTTGATTCAGAGGGTCCATAAAATGTCTGATCCTGAATAGCCACTTCTAACTGGCGCGAATTGATCATCTCTTTTTTGACTGCAAGCGCTCCAAGCGTCATACGCTCACGCTTTGGCGTGCCTTGAAGTTCAAGCAATAGTGAGTCAATTTGTCCTTGGGTCAGAATTTGACAGCGCAAGAAGTACTCTTGAATCGAGAAAGAGCCTTGTGTTTTGAATGACTCGACCAAAAATGGAACTTTTGAAAACATTGGATAAATTGACTTTTCTTTTTCCAGATCTTTCAAAGTTTCAAGCACTTGTTCTTCGTTGAGCCGGTCTTTGCAGCGCTCGACCAGGGACGCAAGTGAAGAATAATTGTCGATTAGACCTAAAACCAGATTGTGCTTGCTCGATACCTCAATGGCAGTTTTGCGATCAAGTCCTTTATCCGTAAGCACAGGCGTGACAGACATAAGCACTTGCTGAGCCAAATCTGTGCGGTCCGAGCCAAATTCAGTATCCTTGCCCACAGCCAATCTTACGTAATGTCTAATATTGGTGGAAAGGTCAAACAGCTCTCGATAATTGGAAAAAATTCTAAGCTGAGGCGGGGAGCTGAGCGATTCGCGGATTACTGCTACTGCTCCATCCTGGGCAAGAAAAATCAAAGCTCCGCCCACGTCAATTAGTTGAGGGACGAGTTTTGAGCACTCAAGCAAGACTTCGCTTGGAAATAAAAAGCCGACCATTGAGGCGTCAACTAAGACAGCGTCCAGAAGTTGCTTCTTTTTTATCAAATCGTTTATTTCAACCAGCAAATCTTCGCTGTATTTTATGATGGAAACTTTGTTGTTTTCCTGCTCCAGTGCAGGTTCCATGGTCAAAGTGCGGTCGTTTAAATTTTTGGAAGCTTGAGCCTGGGTTATTGGGGATTGCGAATTAACCATAAATTGCCTTATTTTTAGATGGTCGCCATATTTTTAACCATATTCCCAGCAGGCACTCAATTTAGCTATTTACAACCCCTATCTTCCTTTCAAGACTTTACTTAATTGACCCTGCTTAAGGTATTCAAGACCCCAATAATTGATAATTCTAGCCATGAAAAACAGAAAACTATCCGCTCTACTTTTGTCTGTGATGCTCATGCAATCATTCGTACTGCCAGGGGGGCGTCTTTCCGCCCAGGAAGTCGAGATTCCGGACAATTTGCTTGAAGACCCGCCGGCACTGCAAGCTCAAGAACCAAAGTTAGCAAACCAAGACGGGAATCCAGCAGGACCGACTGGACAAACAGAACAGACGGCTCAAAGTGGTGAAGCTCCAGGAGCACCAGGTGTAGAGCAGACAAAACTACTGCAGGGCGGCGTCACTTATTGCGTGCCCAAAGGCACTCCGCTCAAATTAAAACTGGCTCTGGTCCCAACAATGGGAATGCGCTTAGCTGACCGTGACATGGAAGGTTTGTTACATCCAGCGCGAGAAGGTCAAAAAATCACTGCCAAAACAACCGAAGACATTTTCATCGAGAATAACCGCGTGATTCCAGAAGGAACAACCTTATATGGTCTCGTTTCTAAAGTACACGGACAACGAAGAGTTGGTCGCGAAACCTTTTACGAAATTGCATTCAAAACGCTTGAACTGCCAGACGGCAGGAAATTTTCCTTCACCGCCGAGGCAGACAACTTTAAGCCCTCGACCTTGAAATCAAAAGCAAAAGGGTTTGGAATAATTGCAGCCCACACTGCTGGGGGTGCGGTTCTTGGAGCAATATTTGCCTATCAAATTTGTGGATTGTCATCCACTATTTCGATGCACGGCTATAACATCGCGGGTGGTGCCGCCGCTGGCGCTCTTCTTGCCACCGGATTTGCCATCATGCGCAAAGGTCCCAAAGCAACCCTTGAACCTGGTGACGATTTAAATTTGCGAATAGACACAGACCTTCTCATGCCTATGACAGTGGAGCCCACACCTAAGAAACCACCAGCGGCAATTGCGGGTCTTAAGATCGAGATTGAAAAAGTCAAAAGTGTAAAAGATGGAGTTGACGGCAAATTGATGAAAATGGATGTTGCCATCAATAATGAAACATCTAAGCGTTTTTATTCGATAGATTTATTCTTGGAAGACTCAAATGGCAATCGTGACTCTTTATCGAGTGGTGGTGGTTTCGATTCAGAAATCAGTTTCACCATAGAGCCCAATACCTATAACCATAAGCGCCTTTATTTCAATATGGAATGGCCAAAACTCAAACACCGACTGGTTTGGATTGATCACAAATCACGCCAGCCTGTACATACCATGACCTGGTTCTAGATTAAAAAAAACGATTTGCCTACGTAGATATACGCAGTCCACGATTGACCCACTTATGCTTTGAAGCCAAACTGGATATAAGCTTCAATCCCCCCGTTGGTGCGTTTTTATGAATACCCAAATTCAATCCAGTCTTAATACCCAATTATTTTTCAACCAGATTTTCAGTATCGATGCGGTCATCGAAGCTGCTCCGTTCGTCGAAATGGTCGAAGAGAAGCGAAAGTTAGTAGTCTTCAATCCCGAAGTGGCAAGACTGCCAAGACTTTCCGACCATGAGTCGCTAATTTCCTGGCTACTTAGAGCAAGCGGAATCCTGGACAAAGAAGTTATCAAAGAAGCTTTTGAAATTGCTTTGATTCACGGCGTAGATCCATTTGATGTTCTGACTATGACCGGAATGCTTTCTAATTTAGATTTGAAACTGGCTCGTCAAGCCAGTCAACTGGTATCAAGCAACTTAATTTACAGAGGATTTGCAGCTACAGCCATTGCTTATGCAAGCCAAAACTATATGGATTTGCAGGCTGCATTAGGTGAACTCGATCTCAATCCACAAGCGCCTTTCAAAAAGAATCCATTAGTTATTCTGCTTGAACAAGCAAAAGTATTACCGACTCGCGTGTTGCTTAAAGCAAGACAAGAAGCGCTTGCCACCGGAGTTACTGTTGGTTGGGTTTTAATTTCTAGAAATCTTTGCAATCAGAATTTTCTCAAAACCATGCTTGAATCTTTAATTGCAGTGCAAAATGGACGCATCGACTTTGCTCATGTAGTCTCGCTCATCGAGCGCTCCATCAAACAAGACGATATGAAAAATATTGATTCAATAGTAAATTCGCACATAGAAATGAATACGCAAGAGCGTATTTTCGGAAACTTTCTGCTTGGCTCTGGCAATCTCAACTTAGATGACTGGCTCTTTTGCGCTGAAATTTGTGTCAGCGAACATATGAGTATGTTTGAAGTTTGTCGCGAATTGAACGTGGTAAAACCAGCATCGCTTGAAGGTATTGATCAGTTGTCTTGCGCTCTTGCAAGCAAACAACTTCAAGCAAGACAATGCACAGCAATGCTTGAACAGTACAGAAAACAAGCAGCCTGAAAATTACGGTGCAACGTTTTTATCAACAAAAACGTTGTAATCGAAAGACATTTCAATATCGACTGTGTCAGGCAAGTTATCTGGAAGCGGTGGTAAATATGCTGATTCGACCGCATGCAGAGCGGCTTTATCATATCCGGGCTCGCCCTACAGATTGCGCATGAAGTCTAGAGTTTCTGGTGCGCCCTCTTCGTGCATGTCGACATCTGGATTCACAAATAGTCTAGTCACAAAACAAAAAAGGGCTTTTGAAAGCCCTTTCCTTGTTGTGATTGCCGTGACTGAAAAACTATTTGAAACTTTTTGACTTAGGCAGCAGCTAGTGCAACATCATAATTTAGACGGACGAAATCATACTCGACACGAATAGACACTGTATCTTGAGTGGAGAACTCGAGTCTTACGCGACCCAGATTGCTTGCGCTATATTCCATCCACTGTTTGGGCACGGATACGATTACATTCTCTGGACCCCATTCTTCGACATAGGCTTTAAGAACTTGGCAGAGGGTATCTTCGTCGGCTGGATTTCTAAACATACTCATTGGGGGCCTCACTTACGCTTATTAATAGGAATGCTGGATTGATTATTTAACGGGGGGAGTTTCGGGCATCGAATTGCTTTCGATGTAATTAGTCTATTAATTTGCCACATGAAAACCAATTGGTGGTTTTCCCAACCCATTCGTATAATCACCACTCGCGTCAGTTAATGCCTCGCCAGCTTGCGCTCTGGCAGCTTGTGCCCAGTAAGTTCTGACAAAGATTCCATGACTTGCCAGGTAGTTTTCTCTAAATCGTCAGATGGTTGTATCGGTTTGCCGACTCGACAAATCACTTTTCCACCATTCTTTTGAGTGTTTAAAATTCCAACAGGGACTATTGGCACATTATTTGATTTAGCAAAATAGGCAGTGCCTGTGTGTGGCGCTCCCATTTGACCTAAATTGCGCGAGCGTGTGCCTTCGATGAACATTCCTAAGGACCAGCCTTCCTTAATAAGTTTTCGAATGCTTTTGATGGTCGACTTCTCAGGTTTTTCTCTATCTATAGGAATGGCGCCGAATAATTCAATCATCCAGCCAAACCACGCCTTCTCAGAAAAGAGTTCTTTTTTGGAAAGAAAGGCCATCTTCTTATCGGTGGCAGCGCACAAAAGAGGAGGATCGAAGTCTGAAATGTGATTGCCAACTACGATACAAGGTCCTTCTGGCACGTTTTCTCTGCCATGAATTTCTATTCCGTGAGTAAGTTTGTGATAACCAATAATGGCGTTGCGTGCAGTCCACATCTGGAGTGCTTCGCGAAATGGTGTAAAGCTTCCTCTTTTAAGTTCAGCCATAAATTTACTTCTTACTTTTGACTTGTTGCTTGAACAGTTTGCGGAAGCGAAACTCGAATAATCGAATTATCTTCTTGCTGGCTCACAAACAAATTGCCGCTTTTATCGAGGGTGAGGTAATAGGGACTTCTAAATCCAGTGGCAATTACCGAAGCGATACCGGCAGGAGTAATTCTAACGATGGTGCCGCCTTTGTAATTCGCTACATATATATTGCCTGTATCGTCCGATACAAGACCAATGGGACCGCGCAGATAGCCACCGGTGCTGAAGGTGGAGCGGGTTCCGTCACGACCTATTTTGTCGATTGTGTTTGCGCCGAAATTAGCTACATATAGATTGCCGAATTTATCGAAGGTCAATCCAGAGGGTGCGTTAAAACCTGTAGCGATAACCCTTACAGTGGCGTTTGCCAAAATGGGAGCGGGCTTGGTTGCTTGTGGAGTTACTTCAAGAGCGCTGCTTGTCTGGTCTGTAGAACTCATATTGTTTGATGCCACCAATTCGCGACCCATCTGTTGGGTGGGCTGGGACATCTGTTGTGTCACGGGCTGAGATACTTGTTGAACAGCAGGTTGGCTTTGGGCTACAGGCTGATACGGTGATTGATTCTGTGGTGCCGATTGGTATTGAGCCTGGGGCTGGTATTGGGCCTGGGGCTGGTATTGGGCTTGAGGTTGGTATTGAGTTTGAGCTTGAGGCTGGGTTTGATACTGAGCAGGTTGATATTGGGCGGGATAAGACTGTGCACCTGTTTGAGCTTGCATATTTATCATTTTCTGGTCGCAAACAACACTGAGTCTTTGGGCTTCAGCAAAATCGCGGCTATTTGGAGCGATAGTTAGAAATTGTTCTTTCGCTTCTTGTGGCTTGCCTGACTCTAAAAGAGATCTACCCATCTGAAAATGAGCATCCGGGTCAGTCGGCTTCAATCGCAATACTTCCTGAAAGCAAGGAAGAGCCTCTTTGTGACGACGCTGGCTCTGGTATAAAACACCCAGATTATACTGAGCGTCAGCTAAATTTGGGTCAAGAACCAGTGCCCTACGAAAGAAAATAATTGCCGACTCAGGCGTGCCTTGTTTAAAAGCATTTAGTCCAAGGTTGTACATGCTTACAGCTTGAGGATTTGCACTCTGCGCAAACGACATTTGCGGCAAAACGACTTGAGTCAAAACCGCCAGACTTAGCGCCATTAGTCGAACAGAGCGTACAGAGCAAACTTTGAAATATGACATCGAAAAAACCTCAAGCGATCAAATCACGGCCACTCCTATTTGTTGAGAGGTAACCGTAGTTGTTACGCATGCAATTTTATACTTTCGAGAGCAAAAGTTCAGCATGAATAGCGAAAATGAGATAGCATGGGTATACATTAGATGATCCTAATATCTTACTAGAAGGAATCCCAAAAACATGCGCACCTTAGGACACATAATAACTTCCGCCGGAATAGGCGGGTTGAGTTATTGGCGCTTTCGTTGCAAGAAGTCCGCCATGGCTGCCTTTTTTGCAGGTTGGCTTATCGATCTCGATCACCTGGTCGACTATGTAAAAGCACACGGGATGAAGCCTAACTGGGAAAAATTCAACGAGTCAGCTCACGAGAAATATAGTGGAAAGCTTTACCTGCCTCTACATTCTTTCGAATTGCTTGCGTTATTTTTCTTTTTATTTAGAGGCGAACAACGCAAACCAATGCGTATGAGCGTAGGTCTGTCAATTCTAACTCACCTGATTTTGGACCAGAAGTGCAACCCAGGTCGAAGCCCGATGACTTATTTTCTAGCCAATCGTATCCACAAGAAGTTTGACGCCAAAAGAATTTTAGAGCCGAGCTTCGCTCTCATTAAAGAAGGCAAATACAAATATTAGGTCAAAAACGCGCTACTAGGTAGTTTCTTTTGACCTGACGTCTATTGTTTGCGTCTTAGCCGTTTGACCGCTTAAACTTTCCAGGCTTTCTTCACCACTTAGAACGCCAGATAATTTGTCGACTAGAAATTCCATCGGCACAGGCAACAACAGAGTGCTTTTGGCTTCGGTGGCAATCTCGACCATAGTCTGCAATTGTCTCAACTGCAAGGCACCAGGTTGTGATGAAATAATTTCAGCTGCTTCACGCAATTTGTGCGCTGCCTGCACTTCGCCTTCCGCCGCCACCACTTTGGCTCGCCGTTCACGCTCAGCCTCAGCTTGCCTTGCCATCGCTCGCTGCATATTGTTTGGAATTTCGACATCTTTCACTTCGACTGAAGTCACTTTGATGCCCCATGCTTCAGTTTGTCTATCGATGATAGCGCTCAATTTTTGGTTTACTCTGTCGCGATCGCTCAAAATTTCGTCTAACTCATACTGACCAACGATTGTTCTAAGTGTCGTCTGAGCGACCTGACCAGTCGCCTGGACAGCGTCTTCCACTTTGGAAACTGACTTTACTGGATCCACAATTTGATAGAAACAAACCGCAGCCACACGCAAAGTGACATTATCTCGCGAAATCGCCTCCTGCACTGGAATAGGCATGGTAATTGTTCGAGTGTCCACTTTCTGCGAACGCTCAATCAAGGGCAGAACTAATTGCAAACCTGGACCACGAGTGCCAGTTATTTTGCCTAAACGGAAAATGACCAATCGATCAAACTCATTTACCTGGCGCAGCCCCGTCAACACGATGAAACCTGTCAATACGGCCAGTCCTAGAATTATTTCCATCAGACCCTCATTTAATGATTAAGTTGGCCTGTATATTCCCACATTCAGGGAAAACACTCTTAAAAGTTTAATCGATGAGCTTTAGTATCAAAATAAGGGAATAAGTGAATTACTGAGGGATGCAGGTCTTCTATGCTGACTAAAGATCGCAAAATTCAACGCAGTCGTTTTGAGAATAGCTTCGCAGAAGTCTCAAATCGAATTGGTATTGGCGTCTTTGACGAGCGCGCAAAAATACCTATAACAAAACCCGGGCTGGGCTTTTTAATTTTCGGCGTAATTATTCCTGCCATCGCCTTAATTTTCGAAGTAAATACTCACACCATGGCTGGAGTTTTATTCGATCCATTTCCCAGCGTCTGGCATGTTTTACTTTTTTCGTTCATTCCAATTAGCAACTTAATTGTGTATCTGGCGGTGAGAATAAATCTCGTCAGTATGTACGCCATAACGTCCTTGATGAGCGGTTTTGCCATGGGCATCGCTATTTTGTACAGTTTGATGTTTGCCACCAAATTGCCCGCAATCGCAAACACCTTCATCAATAATTCCGAACTTGCATTTCTAGTAATGTTTCATCCATTACTTTATGCGCCACTACTTTCGGTAGCACCCCTCTTTAATGCTGGACATGTAATTACTCTTTTAGGAGCGAGACAGAGAGCTTTTTTTGATGGTGCCCAGTTAAAGCATTTTGGTCATATCGTAATTCTTATAATGGTACTAAGTATAGAAGCACCATCTACTCTCACTCGAATTTACTTATCCAAAGCACTTGAACCTGATTTTTCATCGAAGCAAATGACTCAACGCTATAACCAGGACGCAGTCAACTGGCTCAGATCCTGGGGAAGCAGAGAAGTAATGCTGCGCGCATGTTATGAGCGCTCAGGTAGAGCCACTGATATTTTGGGCTCGCTTTACGAAGATCAACATCCCATATCAGTCGACGAAGCACGCAATGTTTTTTATCTTGTCACAGGTGAATCATTTAACGAAGCGGCCATTCCTGCATCATTTAGATCTACTCTAAAACACAACGGCGCCATGCAGGATGTTAATGGACTTAACGGCAATGCAAGTGATGAGTTTGATATTGACACAGATATTGCCGGAAGCAAAGTAAGCGGTTTCGCCCGAGGTTTGTCCACTTCTGATTCTTCTATAACTGGAAAAATAGATACAGCCAATTCAATTGCATCGTTTGACTGGACCTGCACATTTGAAAATTCTACTTATGTGCCAAGAGAAGCCAGAGCTCAAATAAAATTACCGCCTGGTGCTTGTGTAAGCGGAGCCACCATTTGGCTTGACGGCAAGAAGAAAGTTGCCACCATAGAAGAGCGCTCGCAAGCCCGAAACACTTATGTAAGTTCGGTATACAATCACAAAAAAGATCCGTTGCTCGTCAGCATGGTTGGACCCTCCACTGTACTTGTCCAATGTTATCCAGTAGTGCGAGGACAAGTAACCAAAATTGATTTGCATATCATTGCCCCGCTTGAATCTATTAACAACGGAAAAGCACAACTAGTTCTTCCTATTTTTTCAGAGCGTAATTTCGCTTTTAAAAACGATAATAAAATCAAGTTGGAAAGTGCCACTAAATTCGATATCAAGAACAATTTAATCGAATTGGAAACAAGTGCTCAAAAAGATGCAATCTTCAAAAGCGTGGTCAATCCTCGACCAGAAACTTTATTTGTTGTTGTAGATGGCTCGGTCAAAATGCAGCCTTACATGGCTGAGGTAGTCGAAGGCTTGAAAGCTTTACCAATTGCCGATGTTCAGATAATCAAAGTACTCGACGGTGAGACAAAGTATAAAAACAAAGCCGAAGCACTGTCGGATCTAAACAGTACTAAATGCGCCGGCGGTCAAGACACATCTCAATGCGTAGCAGACACCCTATATCAATGCCTGGTCAACCCTAACCCTGGACGTCCCTCAGCCGTCTTGTGGATTCACACAACTCAGCCAGTAAGCCAACCAAGAGCAGAATTATTCATAAGTGATATTTTCAAACAGCTAAAAGATTCCAGCACCAAGAAATATATTTATGATTATCAAATAGTTCCAGGTTCCAATAAATTAGTTGAAGATATGGACCTAGAACTCAGCGCCAGTGGAATGAGAGAAGTCGCATCAACCGGCCATCCCAAAGCAGATTTAGAGAATTTTTATTCCACATTGCAAACAGTAAATCAGTCTGCATATTACGAATTTACCCAAGACAAGAATGCAAGTCCGGACTTAAATATTCTCAAGGCATATCGTGCCACCATGGGCAATTTCTCTTTATACGGATATCAAAATCCAACGCTTTATTTATGCCGTCAATATCACTTCGTAAGCCCCGTCACAAGCTTTGTTGTCTTGCCTGAAGAGAATCAGGTGAATTACGACGAAGAAGCAGTGTCAAGCGATATGGCACCAGGTGAATGTGTGATTGCTGAGAATCTAAGCTCTGTAGAACCAACAAGTGCACCACCAATGGAACCTGCAAGTGCACCAAAACAAATTGCGTACAAAGAACAGGCTGATTCAAATTTGAGAGACATGAAAAAAGGCGCTCCAGATGTGCGTATTAAAAACATGCGATTAAAAGCAGAAGCTGGTGCTGGCGGCGCCTCTGGATCTGGTGGCTACTTAATTGAAGGTCGCGCAAGGCAAAACAAAGACCGAATCATTGCAGAATCCAAAATGGACATGCCTGCTAGAAAGCAAGAAAGATCTTTCAATCCAATGAAAAGCGTTACAGACAAGCTTTCATCCCTAAGTCAATCGGCCAGTCAGACGACAAATCCCAGATCAGAATCAGTGACACCTGTTGATTCGCGTTATGGCCAATCAAACGAAGTGGGTCAAACAGCAACGAGAAAGCGCTCGCATGGATTTTTAGATCTCTCTACAATTATATTTCTGGTTCCTTTCCTAATCTTTTGCGGACTCATCCTTCTCTTCGCATCCAGACAGAGAAAATAACACCGGATCGCTCATACTCACTGCTTCCTCATCGATAAACTTATCGGTAATTTTTGATGGCACTGGTGAGACTAGAAGTCCAAAACATAGTCCAGCAAGAAACCCTCCAAGGTGTGCAAGGTCAGCAATGCTTGGCAAAATTTTTGGTGCCATATGTTGTGCCACTACAGGAATTATTTTGTCCAACAAAAGCTGACTAGCGGCAAGACTTATCAAAAGAGTCATTTGCGCGTTCCAGATGGAGCGAGGTAATCTATCTTTTAATCTAAAAATGCCAGCTAGAACAGCACCAAATGCTGCCATGAGACACCCAGAGGCACCGATGGCTAGTTCATCTGGTTTGATCAACGCCTGAGCTATGCCACCTAAAAATCCACCGAAAATATAAATAGCAAGAAATCTGGGCGTTCCAAAAATATTCACTGCTAGTCTTCCAAACCAATAGAGCATCAGCATATTCAAAAAATAGTGAGTGAGATTGGCATGCAAAAATGAATAAGTAAAAAATCGATAGTATTGCCCAGCTAAGGCAAGTTTTGGGATCAGTCCAAATGATTCAATCAAATAAGTTGTGAAACCAGCCAGCGTTTCGACAGAAGTATACGAAAACTGGCGCAATCCGGGAAACTCATATGCATCTGATACCAGAAAAACAAGTGTATTCAGTATGAACAAAACGAGCACAGCTACGGATTTACGATTAGGATTAACAACAGCCAAAACAAAATCGGTTTTGACAAAAATGTTCCAAACTTCGTTTACATGCTTGAGCTTGTCGGGATGAAAGCTTTGCAATTCACTTTCTCGATTTTTAGCTTTTTCAATTTGTCTATCCACGCGTTGGCAGAATTCTTTGCTTGGATTGTCAGCTTTTGCATCTTCAAAAAATTTGATTGCAGTTGCAGTATCGCCCGCGGTGAGCAAAGATTGCCCTCTCCAGTAATTGGCAAGACTTTGTGGAAATGTGTTTTTATCTTTATCCAATACTTCTAAAAGTTTTTCTGTCTCTTTGCGCGCTCCTGCCAGTGCAAAGAAAGGCAATATGGACTGACCGACGTATGCAAGCGGAAATTGTGATTCTTCCAATTTAGCTTTCACTATACATTGATATGATTTTTCAAATTCACCAAGTTCGGCATAGGCTCTTGCTGTCGGCAATAGAATGGTTGGATTTTCCGTTTTAATTCCACGGGTTGTATTTTCCTCGTAAATCTGAACTATCTTTTCCCATTTGCGCATGAGTGCGTTGCCTATAAGTTGATAGTTACCAGGTAAATGTCTAATTTCTTTCGGCATCGAATCGACTTGCATTTGCCATTTATCGATTAATTTGTTGGCATCATCTTCTTTTAATTCGATAAACAAAGCTAGTGCTTCTGCCATATCTTGCCAGAACTCACCACCTTTTCCCCAGTAAATATCGCGCGCCCTTTTGCTTAGTTTGTGCAGCTTTTCGGCGTTGAGAGCATTGATGCTGCCTTGCAGACCGACATAAAAAGACCGAGAGTTCAAATAAATTAGAACAATCAAACTGTAGCCGACGAGCGCAAATAGCCAACTGGGACCTAATTTCAATCCGACAAGAGCAATTATCAAAATGGAAAGTGACTGCAATATCGGTGCCCAAGAGTAAGCGATGGGCACGCTCAATCTCAGAACTATTCCAAGTCCAGAAAAGAAAATCAGAAGATATAACCAGTAAGCGACCTGAAAATCCATATTTATTTAGTCGCGTTGACGAAGCGTTCTGTAATAAGATGCGGTCTTGTTATTGCAGACCCAACCACTACAGCATGGGCACCAAGTTTGATGGCACGTTCAACTTCAGCCGGATGCCAAACTCGACCTTCAAGTATGACTGGGACCTTCAACTCTTTTATACATTGTTCTAAAAATTCAAAACTAGGCTCTGCATCAGAGGGCAATTGTGTCTGGCGCGTGTATCCATAAAGGGTAGTGGAGACAATATCGCAACCGGCTTCTTGAGCCTGACGGGCTTCTTCAATGGTGGCAGTGTCTGCCCAGACCAGAGCGCTTGTTTCTTTGTGAATTTTTTCTATTGTTTGCGCCAGACTCAAATTGTCTGGACGAGGACGAGCGGTGGCATCAAGCGCCACAATGTCGGCGCCAGCGCGGGCTACACTTATTGCCTCTACAAGAGTGGAAGTTATATAAACCTGGTCGAGCATTTGGTCTTTGGTCAGATCTTCGGTCTTGGTAATACCAATAATCGGTACATTTGCCGGTGCATTTGAATATTTAGTAAGTTTTTTAACGTATGAAATATTTTCTAGCCCTTCAAGACGCAATGCCCGCGCCCCACCGGATAATGCCGATTGACACAAAGCGCCTATGATTTCTGGCTTGCACAAAGGCTCGCCTTTGCTTGCCTGACACGATACTATGAGACCGCCCTTTAAGACGGCTAAAACGCTGTTTTCGCCCGGGTTCATGATTTAAAAGTACATTAGTTGAACAGTGAGTTGAACAATGAGTGGCACTTATTATATTAGTTTCATATATACAGCCTTAACTACTCCTTAAGCAGCTTGCTAAGCTCAATGGTAAACTTGCAAAGCAGTTGAGACAGAAAATTTTATGGCTCTGAATCAAAAAACCTTTTTAAAAGCACTGGCGCTATCTTTCATCCTGCAGGCAACCCCTGTTCTGGATGCTGCGTCTGTGTATGCAGCCACTCCCAACAAGACTGACATAAAAGCCAAAGCCAAACAAATCGAAGAAAAACGCCACGAGCTGCACAAAAAATTGGCAGAGGCCAGGCGCAAAGAGAAAATTGCTTTCGTCAAACTCAATACCATTAAACATGCGTTGAAGAATACCGAGCACTCGCTCGAGCAGAAAAAAATCAAAGTGGAGCACACAGTTGCGGCCATAAGCCAAACTACCGAGCATTTAAATACGGCCAAAGTGACCGTCAATGGACATATGGCTGCAACGTCGCAGCGCTTGAAAGAAATTTATCAAGGTCACAGGATGAATTTCCTGGATATGATTTTTCAGGCTGACTCACTTCAATCTCTTATAGACAGACTTTATTACAACGAACGCGTGACTGAATTAGACCGCAATTTGACCGAAGTCTATCGTCAAAAAGCGCGCGCTTTAGAAGAAAACAAAAATAGATTAGGCAAACAAAAAAGCGACTTAGACAATCTTGTTGATCAAATTGGTAAAAAAGCGCTTGAGATGGCGCGATTGAAAGATTCGCAAGAAGAAATCGCCGAGAAGCTTGCTAATCAACGTGCGTTTTTCGAACAGGCAGAAGCAGACCTTGCTCGTCAATCTAAATCTCTTGAAAAACAAATTCTTGCGATGGAAAGTTCAAGCACATCAAGTAGTGGCGGTCCAGTAACAAAAGGCACAGGCACAATGGCCATGCCACTGCGCGCCAAGATTACATCGCCTTTTGGATGGCGTAAACATCCTATTTTCAGAAGCAGAAAATTTCACACTGGTGTTGATATTGCAGGACCCAGACGCTCACCCATTCGCTCAGCGGATAGCGGGCACGTTCTGTACACCGGTTGGTATGGTGGTTATGGCAAAGTGGTGATTGTGAGCCATGGTAATGGCATGTCCACACTTTATGCTCACCTTGCTCAAATTGCTGTGGCTAAAGGAAGTAATGTCTCTAAGGGTGATACCATCGGCTACGAGGGTACCACCGGTTTCTCGACCGGTCCTCACTTGCACTTTGAAGTGCGTGAGCAAGGCATTCCCAAAAATCCACTGAATTACGTAAACTAGAACTAAACTCTCGAACTATATGTGGTATCACTCAAATTGAATTGATACCAGGTTGCAGACTAGGCGATTTTAGCTGCTTTGGTTTTCAATTCGCGCACCAGATCTTCTTGACCAAGCAAGTATCCGCGGCGAGCTTGATCATCCGCGTAAGCGATGATAGCTTCAGTTAGAGTGTTGAGCATAGACATCGGGACAAACTCACTGACTTGATTGAGCAAACGCTCAGTGGTGACCCACTCAGGAGTGTTGAGAGGAATGGCATCATCGAGCCGAGCGATAACAGTGTAGTTGGCTAACTTGTCGGCTTTTGCATTAATCATTTTCGTGCCCTCAGGACAAACAGAATATAAGAGTCGTTGGTTCCACAATCCAAACGACCGACACAGCTATTTCACATCCTGTTCTAGCAGGATGGCGCATAAGCTATGCAATCTCTTGGAAACGGGGAGTGGTCTATAGAAGTTCGGTTAGGAACTGTTTGAGTTTCCCCTCAATTCTTATGCCCGCAACTAAACATTTTAATCCTTAAATGTAGTTGTCATGGTGTTCTACACTACATCTTGACTATTGACTTTGCTTAAAAAAATGGTCCTTAGCGAAGCGCTCCGCTTCTTTTCTGGAATTTACGATTTTTAGCGTTTGTGCTTCGTCAAGAGCCTCTAAAAGCTCTCCAACCATTGGACCGGGTGCTATTTGCAAAAGTTCCATAACATCAGCACCAGTAAGGAAGCGCGGTGTTCTTGCCTGTTCTTCTATATAAACGAAATATCCATTCAATAGATCGTCGAAGCGAGTTTCAAGGCGAGCTCTAGCTTCATCCACTAAACCCTGTCCTCTGGTGGCACCAAGGTCGCCATATGCAAGCAGAATCAACTCTGGCACATCCGTTCCAACCTGGCGATAAAAACGGTGCACTGCCTTTGAGTAGGCTCACCAGTGTGAAACAGAGCCCCTGGTCTCAAGTGCCACTTGATCAATCTATTTATAAAGCGACTGACCGACTTGGACCACTTCAACCTGGCT
This sequence comes from Candidatus Melainabacteria bacterium, assembly GCA_016699165.1. Classification (GTDB taxonomy): domain Bacteria; phylum Cyanobacteriota; class Vampirovibrionia; order Obscuribacterales; family Obscuribacteraceae; genus Aved-18. Next base: position 1,441,468 of record CP064963.1, read on the forward strand.
GCAGTGTCATCAGACATTTTGGCACCAAGCGAATCGTGTGCATAAAATGTATGGCGACCTTCAGATGTGATTTCCCAAGTTGCGGGCTTGCCTATATCGTGCAATAGAGTGGCTAGTTTAGTTACCGCCAACCTGTTTAGTTTGTGACCTATGATTTGATTGCAAGATTCTTTTAACTGCAAAGATGCGCGCTCATAAAAGATTTCCATTTGTCGAACCGCTTCCAGACTGTGATCCATTAAGCCCAAATGGTGATAGGCATTTGCTGTCACCACTCGAGTAGCTGCAAGTTCTGGAAAAACTGCATCCAATACTTTGTTATTGGCCATTGCTTGCAAATGCAAAAATGTATTTGACTGACTAAATAAAGCGAAAAGTTCAGCGCTTATGCGCTCTCCAGCCACGCCAGTTAGCAAATGGGCATTGTGAGCCAACCAGTCTTGAGTTGTATTGTCTATTGAAAAAGAAAGTGCGGCGCTGAATCTGTAAGCGCGTAAAATTCTAAGCGGATCGTCTATTAGATTAGCCTGGCTCAATGCTCTAATCATGCCATTCTCGATATCGCGCAATGCTTGCACTTTGTCGATTAAATTTTCGGGATCTAGTGGATCCCAGGCTAGGGCATTAACTGAAAAGTCTCGACGCATGACATCAGATTCGATACCACCGCCAACGCAGGCAGCAAAATCCAAATTGACTTGATTTTGTGTTTCACTATTCAAGACTACTCTAGCAGTGTCGTTCTTCTCGTCGAGTAGAACAAAAACACCATTTAGTTTTTCACTAACAAGCCTTGCAAATTCAATCGCACCTTTTTCAGTTTCACTTATTACTGCAAAATCGTAATCTAAATAGTGTGAATTAGAACTAGAACCAGAACCAAATGTGGTATCACGCTTTTTTAGAATCTGGTCTCGCAGATGTCCGCCCACTAGAAATATACGAATGGAAGCGCCTGCAGCGATGTCGTTCACTGCTTTGATATATTCGTCTTGCAGTAAAGCGGACCAACCCAAATTAAATAGTTTCCGCTTTTTGCGTATTAGCCAGTTGTTCTACTTCGCTTTGAACACCGCGGAATTTTCCAGCAACATAAACCAGTCCACCAACAAGACTACTTAAAGTCGTCAGTCCAAGCCAAATAAGAGCAAAAGTCAGCGCAGTATCTTTGTCCACAGCCATAAGAGTCAAGAAATAAGTATATGCCCATTCGCGCACGCCTATGCCGTTTATGCTTGGGGTGACAAATCCAAGCACCGCCACAGATGGGTAGAAGACGAAGTAATACCACAGCGGAATTTTTATTCCAAGAGCCAGTCCCACTGCCAAATGGCACAAAACAATAATGACCTGGATAATGACAGATTGCAGAATGGTAGTGAAAATAAGACCTTTATCTTGCCAGAAGACTTTGGCTGTGCCTTCGTTCAATTTTTTAGATAGCCAATTTTGCGGTCCCAAAAATTTAAGCGCCAGTTGAGGCATAAATGGAACCACGAAATAAATTCCAAATGTGGCAAAGAAAATCGGCAATTTCAACTGCACAGGCAACTGATCGCCGCCCGGTCCGAATAAAAGACCCATCGAGGCAAATAATAAAAGCACAGCAAGCCCGCTTGCTCTATCGACAAGGACCGAAGTCAGGGCATGTAAGTGTTTTCCCGTGCCTTTGGACAAATAATAGCTGCGGCTGAAATCGCCGCCTACAGTGGATGGCAAAAATAGATTGAAGAAAAGTCCAACATAGACATATTGAGTAATTTTGGACAGAGGAGCAAAAAGTCCAACTGCGTTCGCCAAAATCTGCCAACGATAAGCGTTTAATATAGGACTGAGCAAAAATAAGACTGTAGCAGCAAGAATATAGCCTTTGTGAGCGCTCAAAGCAGCATGCCAGGCTTTGCTTAAATCGACTTTGCCAAAAAGAAAGAGCGAAAGGAAAAGTCCTACTGATATAAGCAGTTTGAGCCTGGTTTTGGCTTTACTGGAAAGATTGAGGCGGTTTTTCAGGGCTTTAAGCCGACTTAAAAGCGAAGGCGATGAAGCGTCGCTTGAAATCGCTCCGCTTTCTGTTTTGGAAGAAAAACTTGCTTCTGTGCGTTCTTTTAGTTCGATACTCACGTATTGATTGCTCCTGCATCTGATTCTAGGTGAGCGAAGCCCAAGCTAAAACTGCACTTTTTTAAGGTTCCTGACAATGCCTTATTTGGCAGACCAGAACACCTCTAACAGGCTCTTGAATTATGGCACCAGCAAGCAACTAACAGTTCAGGTAAAATTAAACTTAGACATCTACTTTCTCTAAAGTCATGTCTTTTTCCTGCTAAGTATTGAACAAAGTCTGGTAATTAGTAGGCATATGTTGGCACAATTACAATGTATAAGCTTCCCATCTAATGTCTGAGGTCATTTAACTTGTCAAGCTGGAAATCATTCACGAAGGCACGCATCGCAATTCCTTTGGCTAGCTGTCTTTTATTTCTGGGTGTTCAAAACTGGATAATCGCCCAGGAAAGAAATTCCGACCATCCATACTTGCTTGTGGCTGATGGCGGTGACAAGAAGAATTCAATTATGTTGGCTCAAGCCAAGCGCACGGCAGTTTTGCCGCAAGTGCTTTATTTCAGAGCCTGGAAGCTTATCAAAGACACTTATTATGATCCCAAATTCGGTGACCAGGACTGGGACCGTTGGAAAAACAAATACAACGGCAAATTGAAAACACCTGACGAGTCGCACAAAGCAATCGAAACGATGCTTTTCAGTTTAGGAGACCCCTACACTCGTTTTCTCGATAAAGAAGCTTTTGACGAAGAAAAATCGCAAATCGAAGCGCACTTATTTGGCGTCGGTATGCAGTTGGGTATGAACAAAAACCACAAAGTGGTGGTTATAGCCCCAATTGAAAACACACCTGCCTACAGAGCTGGCGTTAGACCAGGTTGGGAAATTACACACGTTGACGACAAGCCAGTTAATGGCGAATCGCTCGACCAGGTTGTAAAACGCATTCGAGGCGAAAAAGGTACTCAGGTCAACATTTCATTCATGGCTTCGGGCAAGAAGAAAAAAGTTGACTTGATGCGTGATGAAATTCCAATACGCGCAGTTGCAAATGCCGAAATTTTACCTGGCAATATTGGCTATATTCGCCTAGATAGCTTTATTTCTTCCAAAGCTAATAAAGAAATGAAAGAAGCACTCAAACGCGTGGAAAACACAGACGGCCTTATTCTCGACTTGAGAAACAACCCGGGCGGATTGCTTACAAACGCAATTGAAATCGCTAACATGTTCTTGAAGAAAGGCGTCATTGTAAGTGTTATCGACTCTGACAATTACAAGAACTCGACTTTCTCTTCTAACTCGCCTATCAACAATCAACCGATGGTTGTGCTCATTAACAAAGGTAGCGCTAGCGCTTCCGAGATTTTGAGTGGTGCTCTACACGACAATGGACGAGCAAAATTAGTTGGTCAAAAGACATTTGGAAAAGGCTTGGTTCAAGCTATCAACAGACTTGACGATGGCTCTGGTATCAATATCACCATCGCCAAATATCTCACACCAAATGACACCGATATCCACAAACACGGTATCCAACCTGATTACAAAGTAGTCTTGAAAGACAAAGACTACGAAGCAGGCAAAGGTCCCTGGTGGATTGACCTTAGCTACAAAGAGTTCGACAAATCTCCTACCGATGGAAAAGACGTTCAGCTCAATAAAGCAATTGAAGTCATAAAGACGGAAATAAACAAAGACAAAAGCAAGTCGAATGAAACTGCTGATGCAAGCACGGTTATTAAGAAAGAAACCGCAGCTGCAAGTGCAAGTGGAAGCGATTCAAAGAAAGAAGATTCGGACTAGCTAGCAGCTAGCAGTCCATGCCTTCAATTGCGCGACCATGATGCTTGAGCTGAGTGGTCACAGATATTGTGGTGGCTTGCGACATCAGCCAGTCAGGAGCTTTTCTGCCGGTCAAAACAAGAACGCTCGGATCTTTTCTGTGTGCGAAAGCTTCTTTCACTTTGTCCCATTCGACTAAGCCAACTCGTGCCACGTCCAAAAGTTCGTCACCAATGACGATATCATCGCCGCGCTTAAGCGCCTCTGCAATGAAGTCTAAACCCTCTTGAGCAGCCGTTTTATCTTCGGGCAAAATTCCATTTGGTGCGCTATACAATCTAAAGCTGCCACCAGGCCCGGTGCCGATACGATTGACACCCGTGTAATGAATATTCAATTTGCCAAATTCATTTTCACCAGCTTTTTCACCGGCTGTTTCGCCCGCATGTGAGGCAAGCAATTGCATGGCACGCCCTTCACTAGAGTTTTCTTCTCTTTTATCGAAAAAAACTAAAGTGACATTCTTGCCAGTGCTAAGCGCTCTCATGAGCAAGCCAAAAGTGGCAGTTGATTTGCCGCAGGCGGTTCCAAGATAAAGCCTAATGCTTTCCATAAGTTCTTAGTATATAGTCAGGAGCTTCATCTTGACTTGTTTTTGCTTCTATTAATTCGCTTTGATGACTCCACCACTGCTGTCGGATTTCCGTGTTCGTCCACGCAAACAAACGTTAGATCAGCTTCTGTCACGTGAATCGATTCCTGCTGGCGCCAAACTTCAACATCAACATGCACGCTTATGGAGGTGTTGCCCACTCTGGTAGTGGTTGTGTAAAAACTGACCACCTCGCCAACAAACACAGGAGCTCTAAAAGATACCTCTTTGATTCCGACCGTGACCACCTTTTGCCTGGTAGTTTTGCCCACTTCGACAGCACCTGCAAGGTCGATATAGCTAAGTATGATCCCACCAAATATAGTCCCCTGGCTGTTGGTATCGCGAGGCAAGAGCACCACACGAATTGAAGGTTCTTCTGGCAAGGCTTTTGAGTCGTCCACTTTTCTACTGTTTCCTGTTGTTTTCTTTTTGAACTTTATTGCAACAGGCTAATAATATCTAAAAGATGCTCTCATTTATTTCTATGAATATTATCTCCAGTATCTTTGAATCCGGTAGTCATGCACTTATAATCCTTAAGTAATAAGGGAAAAACGCGCGTTTTTAGAGTGTCAAAAATGAGCTTCGAGCTCCGTCCAATTTCATGGACGGCAAAAAACTTACTAGCAATTTGGATAATCACGCTGGCTTCAAATCCTGCTCTGGCTCAAGGCGTGGATTCACAACCCGAAATCACAAGCTCGGTCTACTGCGACCTCCACCGCGAACTCCCTCTTAAAACAGAAGCGACTCTAAACGAAGCGACTCCACTCGAATCTGCTCCACTCAAACTAGCGTCTGCCACTACATTTGGTACTACGTCAAATCTTTCGCAAACACCAACCGACACAATTTCGGCTGAGCAATTTGCAAACACTGATACCACTTTATCCACACCAGCGAATCTCGCTGAAACTGATATTAATTCAGCTCTGACTCCCTTACCCGCGCGCGCGATTCCCGCATCAAAATCATCCGACTTGATACCGATTTCTCAGGGCGACCCAAGCAACCATTCTTCTGACTCAAGTTTAGATTCTAGTTCTAATTCAATGGAGCCGATTAGTCTGGCTCAATCAGTTCCGACAGACGTGACCAATGAAAATCAGCAAGTCGATCTGGTACCGACTAATATTCCTCGTCGCACTCCTGCATTCAATAATTTTAACAGCGCAAACATGCATCTGTTGTACAAACTTCCCTCCAAAATGTTTTTCTCCTCAGTGATTGAAAACTCTCTGCGTCTTGAAACAAACGTGTTTCAGACCAGTCCCAAAGAGTCTTCCGACATGATTTATCGTATCTTTCCAAACACAACAGTTGGATATGAAATCGCAAAGAATACGCAGATTTATTCAAACTATTTTTTCTTGCGTGACCAATACACTTCATTCAGTCCGCTCCTGAACAGAAACTTCCACTCAATTGGATTTGGTATCAACAAAAACGTTCCCCTGCCTAATAATCGTGGCACTCTAATTCTGGGACTTCAAGGACGAGGATTGTTCGCCACTCTAGATAAATTTCCTGGCTCATTCTTCAACGATTACTTGCCCTCGGTCACTTATCAAAAAGGCTTTGCCAACGGACAAGTCATTTTCGCTTCAGTTTTTGGTCAACTGCGCTTCAGAGAGATGGCAGCCAGATTCCAGGAAGGTGATATCTTCTACACACTAGGACATGTTTACAGACGCGGCGGCTGGGCTCTGCTCAACAACTTTACTCTGGCATCAAACTTGGGTAGCCAGAAAATTCGTCAAGGTCCCGATACTCAAATAATTATTCTAGAACACGAATTATCGCGTCAGGTCAGTCGAAAATTCCCATGGCTACAGACATTCATCCGAGCACAAGAAATATTCAACATGGGTGCTGGAAACGTTCCATTCGTTCCAGGCGCTTTAGACGCTGCAGTTTACCCCGGTTTCGCCGGAGTCAACTGTCGTGTTTTTGCCGGCATCAGAACCACTTTCTACAAACCAGTTATTGAAACGCCCAAACTCAAAGGTCGCTAATTTCAGCATTACCGCTTAGCTTTTGCTCTTTTGCTTTTGCTCACGCCACGAGTATGGCTCTTGCCTGAATATATTTATCATTATTTTCTAGATTTAGAATGTCGCTAAGCCAAGCTGGAATAAGCGCCGAAGATTGATGTATCTCTCGTCTATCTCCAAAATACAATCCCTGATAAGCAAGCTTTTGCGCATCTTGTCTCATTAACACTAATCTATTCCAAAATCCGTTGTACCAAAGCGCTCGCATTACCAACCCTGCTTTTGAATCGCCTAGCTGTATTTTGCGCCTTGTCGCCTTTTTCAAATAAATTCTTTTACCTTCATAAACAAACGAGCTTGATGGTCCGCTAATTTCGTATGTGCTTTCTAACTCGTCACATTCACCAATCCATTTTTGACCCGGCTTAATTAAGCCAAGTCTTATTGCAATTTCCTTTGCCTTCTTAAATGGATGAGTTTGCAATTTTCTACCAAATGCACCAGCCTTTATTTCTGCTACTTCTCTTTGAGTGAAATGTGCATGTCTGCCGTTTGATTTTTTTACAACAAATACGCCTCTTGTGATTCTGTGTATGATGCCTTCTTGTATGAGTCTGTAAATGCAATTGTCTATTGCACTTCTGCTTCCATAGTTAAGTAAATCTCTTGTCGTGAAAGGCTCGTCTATTTCAAGCCCGAGCAAATGGCGCCGAATCTTTTTCGTTACGCCAACATGAGTGAGTCCTTTTTTCATAAAGTTACCTCCAAAGAAATTGGAAATGATTTTCTTAGAAAATAACTTTAGACTAAAACGAGCTATTGCGATCAGAAAAAATTGGCTCCCCTTGCCAGTTTCAACGATTTCGCGCAAATAAGTAAATTCTATTTGTATTCGCCAATGAGTTGAAATGCTGCCCAATATCTTGGATTGGCACGCATTTTTTTAACAGACGGATCAGCATCACGCGACGTCAGACCTTTTTCCATAAATTGAATCGTCTTCAACTGTGCATTACGCAATGACCTGGCTTTATTCTTGTCAGATTGCTTAATCATCTCGTCATATAAAAGCCCCATCTGATACTCAGTCATGACGTCATCCACATTCCACTGACTAACTAGAATAGAGGGAGTGCCTGCAATAATAAAAGCTCTAGACAATCCTATGACACCATCCCCGGTGATTTGACCTCTGCCTGTTTGGCAGGCAGAAAGTACAATCAATTTAGATTTAAGTGATGGCAATTCAAGAATATCTTTTACAGATAAAAGTCCATCATCACCGCCAGAGGGCGCAAGTACCACGGATGAATCCATCGGATGCAATTCGTCTACAAGACCGTGAGTAGCCAAATGAATATAAGAATATTTCGAAACCAGTTCTCTAAATTTCGCTTTAGTTGCAGCATCTCCCACTTCCATTTTGGTAGAGGAAGGCTCAAAATAGGTAGCAACTTTCTTCACTTCTTTCTCAGCATAAGGCAGTTTGCCAAGAAATTTATTCTGCTCAGTTATTGGATTACCAAAGGCAAGTAATGTATTTGGAGCTGCCGCTACTTCGCTTGCAATTTCTTGGGTGGCTCTTAGCACGGCAATAGCTGGCAGAAAGTTCAGCGTATATTTTTCGACTAGGAATTTACCATCAGGCGCTTGCAGAGCAGCAAAGGGGACCATAAAAATGGGACCGTAGGGAACTATGGTCAATTCTTGATCTGCATTTGTAGGCAGCAAATCAGCCACCGGTTCAATCAATATTGAATAGAGCTTTTTGAGTGTGGATTCGCGCTGCTCGTTTAATCTGTGCATATCTTGCGTATCTTTAGGACTGGTTGTAATAGCAAGATGATTTTGTCGAATCAATTCTTTCAACTGACCAACGTCAATATCTTTAGTACGAGTAGTGATTTTTTCACCATCTGGAGATATTACCCAGATAAGCAATTTCTTGGGCATCAAAACATATTCAATTACGCATGAGCCGTTTTTATTTACAAGCTTTTTGATTTCAGTAATATTAGGAGCGCGAGCATTTACGGAAGACACAGCCGATGCCTCAAGCACCGTAGGTGTCTTTGGAACGACACTGACGGCTCTAAATCCTGTTTCGCCACCGACCGCTTGAATATTTGGTGCAAAAGCAACTTGAGTGGGAGCTTTCTTAGTATCGACGCCTGGAATAGTCTCATTATCCACCAAGCTTGAAGAAACGCGAGCAATAGGACTGTTTACAGCGCTCGATTCGCGACGCCCTTCAAGCATATCTAGAAAAGCGCGAGCGCGCCCTTTCTCGGCTATTTCCAAAGCCTGGTCATATTTCTGATCGCGATTTAAAAGATCAATTAAATCGAGGAAACAATCTTCGCGCAAGCTCAAAGCTTTAGTTTTAAAGCTATCACGCGAGAACTGACGACGTTCTTTATCAGCAAGAGCTACTGCTTTTTCTAAGTGAGTGCGAGCATTTTGATTGTCGTTAAGCTTCAAACATGATTTACCAAGACCGGTAGCACAGTCCCACTGACTCTCGATATTACCGATGGTGTCTGCAAGCGTTGCTGCTTCTTCGTAATATTTTTTGGCTTTACCAGCTTGTTCTAAAATTAAATAAGTTAGACCAAGTCCACGCAAAGCGTGACATTCACCCAATTTATCTCCTACTTCTTTGTAGGACTGGAGCGCTTCTTCATATATAGGTAGAGCGTCAGAATACCTACTCTTATACAAACAATACTGGGCGTAATTATAAGAAAGAGAAGCTTTTACACGCTGTTGATTGAACGCTTTCTTGTCGTGAGCATTAGCAGCACTATTTACATTGGCTTCACCTGCGGTGCCAGCCTTTGCGCTATCGGCACCTTTGAAAACATTTTCAGCCTCGGTGTGATACCGCTCAAACTCGGCTAATCGTCCAGTATCGAGGTAGGCTACAGCCATACTGTCGAGCATAACAGCCTGTTCAACGGGTCTTTGACTCAGTCCAAACAATACGGCTGCATCTTTATAATATCTAATTGCAAGATCCGATTGACCAACTGAGCGATAGCCCATGCCACAATCACGTAAAATATTCGCTTGTTGAATTTTAGAGAAGTTTCCGGTTTTCTCCATTAATATTTTTGCTTTCAGGAATTTTTGCAGAGCTTTTTCAGTGCTGCCATTCAAAAAATAATCAAATCCTTGCTCTGAGATTGCTTCAAGCTCAAGTTTCTGGTTACCTGCTTTTACTGCAATTTCTTGGGCACGAACATGGTCTGCTTGCGCTTCCTCGAATTGTCCCATATCAGATTTAGCGGCGCCAAGAGCAATTAAGCAACTAGCTTGAGTGGCATAGTCTTTTTCGTTTTCTAAAAGCGCAAGAGCTTTGCCCAAAGTATTTATTGCTTCTTTTGAACTACGCTCGATTAAATAAGCCTGTCCCATTTCGACTAGCACTCGACCTTGCATGTCGGGCTCGCCTGCATCTTCGAATTCTTTTGCTGCCTGAGCGTAAAATTCAATTGCTTTTGGTGGCAACGACATATCTGAATATGTGCGACCAAGTTCGAATAAAATTCTGCCAAATGCAACGCTATCAAGCTCAACATCAGCTTTTTCTTTTGCTTCAAGCAAAAACTTGAGGGCTTGTTCGTTATTTTTTTGCAAACGCGAAACTGTTGCAAGTCCAGTCAGAGCCACAATCTCGCATTCGACATCTTTGACAGATTTAGCGAGTTCGCAAGTATTGTTGTAAATCTCGGTAGCTTTGGGTAAATTGCCCAATTTGATGTAAATGCTCGCTAGCTGCGGCATTATTTTGGCGCGCTCTTCAGTTTTTTTCAGCTCTTTGCATACGGCTATAGCTTCCTCGTAAAGCTTAATTGCTTCATCCAGTTTGCCATCTTTTTTGTCTTCGTGAATAAGAACCTGAGCCAGAGCAATTCTTACATGCACGCGCCCAATAAACGCAGACGCAGGCGCATCTGATTTTTTGCCACCACTTTGAGCTAGCTTTTCTTCAGTCGAAAGTGCTTCGCGAAAAGTTTGCTCAGCTTTTGAGTAATTGCCTGTCTGCCAGTATTCTTCACCTATGCTGTAAAGCAATTCTGCTTGCTTATCTAATTTGCCTTTGGCGATTGCAGATTGCAAATCTTTTTCAAGTTGCGCCATATCAACCCGTTCTGCCTGAGGCTTAATAAGCGAAGATGCTTGTGACTTAGATTGAGGTGCAGCATAAACACAAAAGTGTGTTGTAAGCAAAAAAGCACTTGCCATAAGTGAAAGGAGCTTTTTCGTTTGAGCAGTTTTTATTTTTTTAGGCACGTTTGGCTTTTAGTTTGTCTTGCAACATTTCCACATCGATTTTTAATTCTTGTGCAGTTTGATAGCGATGATCTGGCTCTTTCTGCAATAGTTTCAAAATAATTTCATCAAATGGTGTGCCGTCTTCAAATTCTGGCTTGTGCACACTCATAGGCTGCGGCATCTCTAACAAATGCTTCATCAAAATAGCTTCAGCACTTTCTCCACCAAATGGCACTTGCCCTGTGAGCATCTCATACATCATGATGCCCAGAGCATACAAATCGGTGCGCATATCCATCGGCTTGTCTTTTAATTGTTCGGGCGCAATATATTCTGGAGTTCCCACCATACGTCCGGTTTTAGTCAATCTTTGCGCTTGACCATGTACAAGGTGAGAGATACCAAAATCAACTATTTTGACCCAGTCAGGACGGTCTGATTTATTTTGCAATAAGACATTATCCGGTTTCAAATCTCTGTGAATAATTCCTGCTGCATGCGCTTCCTGCAGACCACTGCAAAGTTGAATAATAATGTCGGCAGTTGCTTCAAACGATAAAGCGCCTTGACGATGAATTTTGTCGGCAAGCGATTCGCCTTGAATATACTCCATCACCAAATACGGTGCCTTACCATTTATGTCACCAACGTCATAAACGGTGACGATATTTGGATGGTTTAATTTAGCTGTAACTTTGCATTCACGTTGAAAACGCTCGATAGATTTTTTATTGGACAAAAGCCAACCTTGCATGACCTTGATCACAACGCGACGTTCCATCACAGTATGGTTGGACAAGTAAACGACCGCCATGCCGCCTTCGCCAAGCATAGATTCAATTAAATATTTGCCGTCGATTGTTTTACCAATCAAATTGGTCATATAACCACCGCTTGAAGCAAGCACTTCATCGCCTTCTTCATCGAAATCGACTGCAGGTGAGACGTTTTGACTTTGACTTTGCCCTGAGCGAGTGACCGCCGGCTGGCTGCCGGCAATAGCTCCTGATTGAGCGCGATTGGGCATCCCGGTTTTTTCGTCATTTTGAGCGCCATTCCAGGCAGCTGTGCTGTCATTGCCCGAGCCCGGCATCTGAGTCGCTTCTTGTTCAAACACAAGAGCGCTTCTGTCGGTAGAACAAAACGCCGCATAAGGCGGGTAATACTTGTGACATTGCGGACAATATTTGCGTATAGAACCCGTTTTAGACCTGGTCAACTTATTTGCTGCCGGATTTAAAACAGTCCCGTCGAAGCCACAGAAAGTAGCCTCCGCTGGGAGGTTTCTTTTGCATGTGGGACATACTTGTGTTCGCTGGCTCGTCATTCTTGTCGTTTTCTCTCGTGTCAGGCTGGCGGAAGCTCGATTGCGTTGGGGAACCCGAGGACCGAAGCGCGGTTTTCAAGAACCGAAGAGTTCAACCTGATGCTCTTGTGACCAGGCGCACTTATTCGAATTATATATTCTGCCGGCGGCAAATCGGGAAAACTGACATAGCCGTCTTTAGATGATTTACCTAATACAAGAAGTTTGCGAGTGATGTCTTCGACAACCACATTGGCAAAACCAGGCTTTACATAAACCACAATACCATCTTGCGGCCAGCTCAATGGTTGTAACACTGGCTGCATGCCAAGAGCAACGCCTGCAATGGCGCCTAAAATTCCTAGTGCAACGGATATTGCATTTACTGGCGACGAGGAAGATTGCTTGTAAACGAGTGGGAGCGAATCTGATTTGGATGAAGCGGAGTCCGATGCAGCAACAGGCTGCGAATCAACCGAACTCATTGAAATGGACTGGCTCATACGCGGAATATCGACACCGCAAAACACGCAGAAGTGAGTGCTTAGTGGGTCAGTTCGCCGACACGATGGACAGGGAATCAAATTGATGCCGGTCTTACCAGGCTGGCGGTGAATTTCTTCACGGTGCACAGCCAGGTCCTCGCCGCAATGCATGCAATAATGCATCTCGCGCTCGTTCATTCCGTTGCAGGCTGGACATTCAATCATTTGTTGCATAAACGCTGGTCTTTATTCCTCTTTTGATTTCTGCGGTTTCAGGGACAAAGGACTTTCAAGCACTGGCGGTTTTTCACCGCTTTTAACTGGTTCTTTCAAATCTGCGTCGTACAACACAATCGATGGCACAACCAGACTGCTCACATACATGGCGTCTTGAACAAACGAACATGCGCGCTCATCGTCACCAGCACAAGTTATATCGCGCAGTACTCGGGACATTTGCACACTCAAACGACCACCGCGCACCAGTTCTTCTTTACCAGTCTTAACTGAGACTTTATAGACTTCAGTTGGATACAAAGTAAGGTCGCCACCTAATTTAGAGAAGAAAGACGAGCTTGATTCTGAATCGGAACTAGAAAGCCAGGATGGAATTCGCACAATGCGTTTAATGATGTAAACCTCGTCATAGCCTTGTTCTTTGCCAAGATCCATCAATTTGCGTTTCAATTTTTTAGCTTGCAGTGAAGGCTCAGCACTCACAAATAAAACACTGACACTACCTACTCCGTTAAGCGAGTGTCCATTACTTCCACTTGTATCGGGAGTTGGAATACGGCTTGTGCAGAAGTTTTTTAGTAGACCCTTTTCTATAAGAGTAATTTTCTGCGCATGCACACCATCATCGTCCACTTCATAATTGCCTAAAAGCGGTGCGCCTTTATATGTGGTGGCGGAAGGGTCATCTACAACAGTTAATAAGCGAGACGAAACACGCTGATTTATTTTGTGTCTTGATGGCTGAACCGAGCGAAACAAAGATGAACCCTCGGTTTTCTCGTGTGCTGCAGCAGTCATATTTGCAATTGCCATATACAACATTGGAGCTGATGCTTCCGGCTCAAGCAAGACAGGTCCGCTATAAGCTTTAGCAAGGGGCGCTTCGGCAGTACGTTTCAAGCGCGCAACCAGATCTTTGACCGACTTTTCCATATTCTTAAAGTCGGGCAATTCTTTGTCAGCTTCTCCAGCCATAAATTCAGCATCGCAGTAAGGACGACCGTCTTTGGATCTTATACGAGCAAAAACCGACAATATAGTTTGCAGTTTTCCATCGCGATGTTTGAAACCTTCATTGTTTACGAGCCAGGCGTTGCCTGCTTGCGAAGTGAAAGTCACAACCGAATATTCGATTTCGGGATACTGGACAAAGACTTCGGACAATTTGCGACAAGTGTCTTCCCATTTTTTCTTATCCAGTTTTAAATTCACCGCTGGCTTGAGAAACACCACCGGCTTTTCTTTAGTAAAGTCACCAATTCTATCTGTCTCGGGATGAGCTTTAAGATTAGCTTTTTTGTCTTCGTAAGATTCAATCGCCTTTTTGTATGCTCTGTCACTGGCTAACCATATCTGGTGGCGCAATGCATAATAATCGTCTTCGATAGGCAAACTCTGACTGACACCCATAGAGCTTGAGCCGAAGAGTGAATCCAGGTTTCCTGGTTTGCGCGAAGAATCGAGATTATAATCCCCGATGCGAACATCGCTATATAAGTATCTGGAGCGACTGGTGCGAGATTGCGCTACTGCACCACAACTTGCTGTGATATAACAAGTCTCAGAGTCAAGCACTTTATATTGCAAGAAGTATGGCTGTGAGTGAACACCCAATTTGAGCCGCTGCTCATTTCGCACCATTTCATCTTGCAATGCTTTGAAAAGCATATCGTCCGGTTCTTTTGTAGTTGCAGCAGTCTCGGCTACAACCGAAGTGGTGCTAAGGACAAATGCTAGTGCCAGTGCGGATAACTGAAGCAATTTTTTCATTAGCCTTTGCCTCCGCTTTCTTTAGATTCTTGTGCTTTGTCGCTAGTTTTTTCATGCGCTTTATCATGACCTTTATCATGAAATGGAGGTGGCAAAAGTGGCGGCTTGTCCTGACGTTTGTCTTTCAACTCAACTTCTAAACTTCCAACAAGCAAACTAGGAGACGATGCCGATACAGGCACACTGCCAGATTCAGCGCCACACACACCATTGAATGTTCCGTTGTCGTCTGCTGCACAAATTATTTTTTCAAGCGCGGTTAGTGGAGTCCCAACTATTTTCACCCCACGCACAAGCTCATCTGGTCTGCCATCGGCAAAGACTTTTGTAACTATTAGAGGCTTCAAACTATAAACTTGAGGCGCTTGACTTTGAGTAACGGTGAAACCACCGGCGATATCATCAAAAATAAGACCATAATCTTTTTTCTGACGCTTAATTTCAGCCATCAACATCTGACGCAATTCGTCGTAAGGAACGCATTTTTCAGACTGGATCATCAAATTGCCCATACGCGAAACTGGAGTTTCATCTAAGGCGCAACGTCCATGTCCGTTTGATTTTGGAAAATTCTCAATGGGTGAGCGTCCAAGCAAAAATGATTTGAGTACACCATTTTCAACAAGAGGCGTCTTTTGAGCAGGCACACCTTCGTCGTCGTATTTGTAATAGCCGTTCAAAGTGACATTGCCCAATCGCTCAAGAGTGGGGTCATCAATCACACTGATAAAAGCAGGCATTATCTGGCGCCCGATACTCTTGGTAAAGGTGCGACCTTCTTTTTCATCCTTTTGTCTGTGCCCTTCCATTCTGTGACCGAACACTTCGTGGAAAAACACTCCGGCGGCTTTGGAGCGCAAAATAGCTGGACCTGCAAATGGTTGCGCTTTGGGAGCTTTTTCAAGCTTGACCAAATTGTCCGCCACTTTGGTAACCATTGAATCAAGAGCCGCTTCTTGCGGCATCTCGTCTAATTTAACCGCTTCAAAATCATCGTACAACCACAAGTCCATACCGTCGTCGGCCCTTGCTTGTGCTGTTGTATAAATGCGATAGTCAGTGCGCGAGTCTTCGATTTTTGTACCTTCGCTATTAACCAAATAGCGCTTGGTTAGCTTAGCTTGAAAGACTACTGACGAATCATAAATGCTTGGATATTTTCGATAAATAGCCGAAAGGCGTTTCACAAGCTGAGTCCAATCCTCGATTTTCTTCTCATTATCCAAATCGAAGTTCTGACTCTGCTCGAAATACTCCGCTTTGTCTTCTTTAGAAAAGTCATTTGACGGATCGTCTTCGGTTACGTTGATATCGCGATTAGCCACAACGCGCGAAAATTGCTGCTGGGCTTCTTTGTACGATTGATCTGTCTGCTGCCACAATGCCTGACGCAGCGCAAGGTCGTTATCTTCAATGGGGATATTTACGTCTTTGCGGAAAGACGAACTTCCCATCGAACCCATATAGCCTTGTTCTCTTATTTTGTGAGTATTATCAAGTTCGGGCGATCCCACTCGAACGTCAACACTCAAATATCGCGAGCGAACCGGTTCCACTTCCTGGGTCAAAGCTCCATATTCGCCTGAAATTGTTACCGTGGTCGTTTCGTAAAGTCGGTATCCCAGGTAATAAAGTGGCGCATCGCCATGTGCTTTAAGCTTGTCAACCGAGCGTTTCAATTCGGAATTCATGCTCTCCATGAGGGGAGGACTTTGAGCCTGACTTGAAGATGCGGTCTGTGCCAGACAGACCAAATTGGAGGACTGCAAGTTAAGGGCGAGGGTCAGGGCTAAAACGACAATATTTTTAAATTTCATCAGTCACGCTTTTATGAGGGATTCCAGAGACAGAACTCTATTGAAACAGTTATTTGGAAGGTTCGCTACTTACAACACCCTAAGTGGAGAGAAAGCAGTTTATAGTTTATCTTGGTAGAAATATTTTTTCCATTGTAGGCAGAAGATGCGACACATTTACTTGGCATTATTCTCACTTTCATTGTCCACACTTTTCGTCCCGACTGCTCATGCTGCAGACCTGTTCAAAGACGGGTGCCAAATGTATGCCAATCGCGACTATCAAAGAGCGGCGCGCTACTTCTCCATCGTTATTCGCGGTAACAAAAAATACTGGCCTGCTTATTATCAACTTGCCAACACCTACCTCGCCTTACAAGAATACGATTTAGCCAAAAAATATTACGAGGGATGCATCGAACAGATGCCCGATTTTAAAACGGCAAAATCGTGCAAACTGGCTTTGGACCACATAGCAGTCATGCAACCGGGCTCAAATGCGCCTGGCTTGACGCCCGGTCAGGCTCCAGACGAACCCAACGAAGACCCCCTCTTTGTAGAGGCGCAAAAACGCAAAGATCAGCAAAAAGAAGAAGCCAAAAAGCAGTACGAAAAAGCGTTAGAGATTTCGGAAAAACGCAAATCCGAGTTGCTTTCAGAAGCAATGAAAAAAGCAGCGGCAATAAGGGCTGAGGCTCAAGCGCGCATACAAGACATTCATGATAATGGCAATCATTGGGTGCGCAATCCTGACTCGGGAGAAATTGGAGTGGGAATCCCTCAGCGCGTTTACGATGAAATTACAGGCGAAGCTGAAGAAAAAGCCAAGAAAATTATTGATGAAGCTGAACTGCGAGCGCGTGGCATTCAAAATCCACGCGAGCCCGACTGGGACTCGTTTAAAGTGCATCCTTCAAGCGTGCCCCGAAAAGGTTCTCGCCACCACCGATAGTAGCAATACCATAATTAATACCAGGGCATCTAAAATGGCTTCAATTTACTAACAAATCGTACTTGACAGGTTCAGATCTCTTGGCTATCTCATCTCTGAAGTAACACCCAGGAAATGATTGAATATATACTTGTAGAAAATGATAGATTTGATCTTAGAAGATGACGACAGACAACTATAGCGAAAAGCGGATAGACAGTCCCGACAATGAAAGGTTGACCACCCCGCCAAGCCGGGTTCAGCTTGCTGCGCTTATGTCTGAGGCGGAAGAATTGTCTCCGCATACTCAGTCAATTCGGTTTATTTTGGGGGGCTCCGCCAGGTATTTCCTGACCGTAACCTATCTGAGCCGAATGGAAGGCCAGCCCACCTGGGTTTTGAGCAGCGAATCTGAAGGCAATGGACCAGAAGATGTCTTTTGGAGCATCGAAACTGAAAACCCAGAGCAAATTTACAATTTAATCTTAAAACGTGCCCGTAACGTAGCCGCCAATCAAGCGGTCGAAAAGAAAGACACAAAAACGGTCGAACGCCCAAAACCCTCCCACAATGAACAGGACGAGAAAAGCGCTCTTTTCTTGAATCGTTATAAGGCCATTTGCGAAGTGGGCGCAGGCGGCATGAGCCGAGTCTTCAAAGCACAAGACACAAAAGACACAAAACTGGTAGCAGTTAAGGTTCTCCACCCTCATCTCTTGCATGAAGGACACAGTAAGCGCTCAACCAAGCGCTTTGAGCAAGAATTCAAAGCGACCATGGCTTTAGGTCACGACAATATCGTGCGCGTGCACGACTACGGTTTCACCTCAGACGGCATTCCAGTCATGGTGATGGAATATCTAGATGGTCACAGTCTAGAGCAATTGCTTCGCGCCGACAGTCGCCTTCGTCTCACTCAGTTTCTCACTACCTTCTATCAAACTTGCTCAGCTTTGCATCACGCGCATTCGCGCGGCGTAATTCACCGCGACGTTAAGCCAAGCAATATCATGATGGTCAAAAACAACCAGAATATCAACATCGTAAAATTGCTCGATTTTGGTATCGCCAAAGTTTTGCGCGAAGAAGATGATGACGATGACTCTAATCAAAAACTCACAAACACCGGCGACGTTTTTGGCAGTCCATATTACATGAGCCCGGAGCAGTGCAAAGGCGAAGTGCTCGATGCGCGCTCGGACATTTATTCGCTTGGTTGTGTCATGTATCAGTCTTTGATGGGCAAACGTCCTTTTGAAGGCGAAAACGCCTACAAGACTATTTATATGCACGTCAATGTAAAACCCACTCCCTTTGCCGATTTACGTGTTGATATTTCTCTGCCACCGGCACTTGAGGCAGTAGTTATGAAATGTCTTGAAAAAATGCCATCCAAGCGATATCAAACCGTTATGGAACTGAGCCTTGAGCTGCAAAGACTGGCTCAGCAAGCCAATCAAGAACAGAAAGAAAATCAACCCTGGCGCACCAGACAAACACAATCCGGGACCTTTTACGCCATCTCTCCTGCCACCGGCAAAGAAGCTCCAGCCAATGTCGGAGCGGTTTTAAAACTCTTACACAAAGCTGGTCTTGTTGGTGATTCTGATTACGCAAAAGCAATGTCCTTGCAAGGACCGCAAGCTGAGGGCGAAGCTGGCAAATATCTTGTAAGCAATAATATTTTGGACAACAAAACACTGCACGCAGCAGTACAAGTGCAAGCGCTAATCGAAAAACAAACTCTCAAAACAGAAAAAGCAATTATCGCATTACATTATTGCCAGCGCAGCCGCATAGGGCTTGACGAAGCACTTGATGAATTAGGTTGGAAAATAGAAATTAAGTAGCACCAGATTTGGTGCGCCTAATGTTTCATTCCAGTTTGGATCGTTTGCATCGTGTTCATGGTGTTTTGCATTGCATTCATCAGTGAATCCATGGTAGTGCCCGAACCACTTATCATGCCCTGCATTTGATTCGTCGTTGAAGTCATGGTCTCATTTATAGCAGTGACCATTTTTGCCATTGAGTTTGTATTAATCGCAGTATTGTTTGATTTACTCAAACCAGTTGCCATCTCTTTGACAAAGTTTGTTATGGCAGTAAGCTTCTGAACAACTTGATCTTTTGTAGGAGCAGGAGTAGAAGCAGTGCTAGCTGTTGCAGGCATTGCGGCAACAATTGTGGCAACCGGAATGTCGTTTGGCTTTCCAGTAGCCTCCAAGAATCCTATCAGAAGAGCTTGGGCCTCTTTTGGCGTGACACCAGGAGTCATCAAAACCTGAGCCAATGAAGTTACAGCACCGGGCATATTATTGAAATGACCAAGCGCTGCCTTTGTCATAACGGCTGCAGCGATTATAGGCGGCAAATTCAATCTTGTTACTTGCAAATTGATTATCGTAGCCGTTGCAAGTACTACAGGATTTGGAATTACAGGAGGCGCAATATAGTTGGTATTGGTGGTGACGGCTTTTGCAGACGAATTTGAAATTGGGATGCTTAGAGCGTTTGTAATACTTGAAACTACGTTCGAAACTGTAGATACGACAGCGTTCGCATTATTAGTCGCCAATTTGACCGGGTCATTTACAACTGTTCCTATAGTGGTAGCAGTATTGCCAACTGTCGTTATTGCAGTTGTAGTCTTATTTTGTGTGGCATTTTGTATTTTGTCCAAAGCACTATCGAGTTTATTCATTTTGTCGCCCAAACTCGATTCTTTTTCACTTTTTGAAACTGCAACCGAAGCGGTAGATGAAGTCGTATTTTGAACTTGAATAGCGGTTTCTATTAACTTCGTGTCAATTTTGTCTTTACCTTCCAAAAGGTTTTTGCTTAATTCAGATATTGGAATCGATGAAATTGACGTTACAGATGTAATGGGAGAATTGGAATTTGTAGTTGAATTTAAAATTGGAGTAGTTGTTGTTTTTATCGAACTCACTGTCACATTCGGCACCGCTTGCGCAGTTGCAGATACAATCGTCACCTGTGGGACAGACGATTTGATTGAAGTAGGATTGATATTCGTCACTGTTGTTGTAGGAGTTACAACTCCAGTATTTGCAACGACTGTTGTAGGTCCAACGATGGACGAAATTTGTTTTACGACAGTAGTTGTAGTTGAAGTAGTAGATGCAGGCGGTGTGTAGACCATACTACTTTTCATTTGTTGCGCACCACTGACTATTTGCAAAAGCGCTTTTTGCGCATCCGCTGGAGTTATCTTGCCAGTCTTA
This sequence comes from Candidatus Melainabacteria bacterium, assembly GCA_016699165.1. Lineage (GTDB taxonomy): Bacteria > Cyanobacteriota > Vampirovibrionia > Obscuribacterales > Obscuribacteraceae > Aved-18. The sequence continues at coordinate 1,462,014 of CP064963.1, forward strand.
ATTGCCGCAGCAAGCTGAATGAGACTATTTCTGACACTATCTAATGCGCCAGAAGTTGCTCTACCAACCAAGTCTATGAGCAGGTCTTGAGGCAGTCCAAGTGCCATTACCAGTGCCGAAATCAAATGAGGAGTGGATGTGTTATTGAGCTTTGGAATAAGATCGCGATCGATATTCATTTTGGGATCGGTCTTAATCAAAAAATTAGCCAGATCCTTAGACCATCCCACCACATCTGAGATCGCCATCAAGTTGCTGTTATTGATTTTAGGCACGTTGTAAGAATTAATCGCCAGCCCATTTACGCCAAACATATTTACGTTGGTCGAGTTTTGAATCAAGCCACTGCGTTGATCTAGCCCTGTTATTGACGGATTCAAATTTAGAGCGGGATTATTAAAAAAGGCATTCTGCTGGTTTTGGAAGTTCTGCAGATTCTGGAGAAATATTTGATTATTGTTGTTGTTTGGAGTGTCGATAACTTCGAATTTAGGCTGTGGACCCGAAGGCGTAATGACCGGATCGCCCTGAGCAAAAGCGGCAAGCCAGTTCGACTGGCACACTAAAACACTCAAGCCTATGCTTAACGCAGATAATCGCATCGTTCCCCCCCCGAGAAGACGAATGTCAGAATTCCGAATCTATTTTATACTGATTCATACTATAAATACTGAATGACAGATCTAATTTAGGTAGAGTTATGAAGCCACAAGAAGGAAGTATATATGATCAAAGGACTTATGGAAATTAAGTAGACACAGGGTTTTCCCTGTTGTTCGCCAACTTATCGCAAAATATGCTTAAACTCCCCCTCGTCACGAGATGAACTCAATGTCAAAGTTTTGCAGGAATTATTGCAAACTCGTAGTGTCATTGCTCGTGCTTTTGCCAATGGCGGTTTATTATCCCAATCATTCGATTGCGCAAGGCGGATTTCATTCGAATGGCGCAAATTTAGTACAAGTCGATGCAGATAAGAAAATCCTGTCTATACTTGCTTCGATGGAAGAAATCGGGCTGCAAGGTCAGGTTGCAGGTGCATGCGGCGAAGGAAGAATTTACAGCGATGCGCAAGGACGCTCTCTTCGTGCTAAACAAGACGAACTTTATGCCCTAGGTCCAAAAGCTATACCAGATATTTTAAAATGCATTGAATCACATGGATTCTTTTCAAAAGCCGCACTTGAGTGGTGCAAATCAGGCCCTCGCTCAAACTATCAATATGCATGGATGATTAATTATCCTCGCGACGCATGTGGTTCAGTACTTGTAAAACATGGTGCAGTCGCAATCGATTTTATTTGCAAAGGCGGATTGCCCGCCAAAAATAGTCGCAGCATGCTTTATGAAGATGTTGCTGGAGCAATCGGTCCTCCGGCTGCAATTAGAATTGCTGAGTTATTAAGTAGCAAAAGCGAGAATGAGAGATTCTGGGCCACTCAAATGCTCAATAGTATTTATAGTTACACAAACGGCACAGCCGATCGCGAGAATGGACAGTATGAGGGAATATTGACTCAAATACCTGGAAGGGAAATTGCGGCAAAATTGAGTATCTCTCCTGTCCCAAAAGATGAATTTGCTCGTAAGGGATTTTTAGTACTACTTGGTCATTCATCATTTGGTGAAGAAAAAGAATTGGAAATTCTTGAGTATTATTTAAAATCTGACACCCAAAGAAACAATCGAAGCGCAAGCGCTGGTGCGCTTATAGAAATAGCATCAAGAGCAAATCAAAGAGCTGGGATGGAGTGTATAAAGGCAGTGGGAGAGGCAATGAAAAACGACCCGGACGATCAAGTGCGCGATTCGATAGCATACAATTTGGGTGGTGGCAGTTTTAGAATTAGAGACAATCTCTATGCAAACGAGCGAATTGCGATATTAAAAGCGGGTACAACCGATTCAAACAAAAGTGTGCGAAGCCGCTGCGAATGGGGCTTGCGTTCGCTGAAGTCGAATTAGATGGTAGCAGAATTTAAAGCCCGAAAACTGGATTACCTTTACTGGATTCTGCCAGCACTAATTATTTTAATATCTGTTTTCGGCATCATTTATGCTCTTACCGCTCCACCTGTATCAATTCCTTTAGATAATATCGAAGCGCGTAAACTGATTCCAATCGTGACTGAAAAAACGATGCAGCACTCGCGCTGGAGCATTGCGATAGGATTTTTGTGGACTATCATAAGCACAGTGCTGATACTAACTTTCCTGCAATATGGATTGGCAAAACGACTTTCGGACTTTAGCGAAAGCAAGACTTCAAATTTGCTTTTGCAGGTGACTTTATATTCGATTATTCTTTCTTTGGTGATTGAAATCATTACTTTGCCGCTTAGTTATTTAACCGGGTTTGTTTTCGATCATCATTTCGGTTTGAGCTCAGAGCCTTTATCTCAATGGCTTCTAGATACACTAAAAGGATTTGCACTTGGCTCAGTGGTAGAGATACCACTTTGGACCTTGCTTTTATTTTTGGTGCGCAAATTTCCCAAAGGCTGGCCATATATTCAGGCCGCTACCGCTCTGCCAATAATGCTTTTCATGACTTTCATATCGCCGATTTTGTTTGAGCCTGTATTCAACAAAATACAATTAATGGAAGCATCGCCCCTTCGCGACGATATAAAGAAACTAGCTGCTAAAGCGGGCTTACCAAATGCGCCAGTATTCGTGTCAGACAAAAGCAAACAGACTAATACTATAAATGCCTATGTTACAGGTATAGGTCTCTCAGAGCGAATTGTAATTTGGGATACGACGCTCAAAAAAATGCCCAAAGAACAGACACTGTGTGTGGTGGCACACGAACTTGGTCATTACGCTCTCCATCATATTCTAATTGGCTGCGGCATCGGAATTTTGTTCATAATCTGGAGTATTCCGGTCAATCTATATTTCACCCCGCTGTTTTTCAAATACTTGCCTGAAAAATGGAAAATAAAGAAAGTTCAAGACCTGGCGGCCATCACTATGTTCGTGTATGTATCGCATTGCGCGGGATTTTTCATGGAACCTTTTGGCAATTTTTATTCTCGCAGCATCGAAAAAGACGCTGATATGTACGGTCTCAAACTTCATCATGACCCAATAAATTTTGCGCGCACCTACGCGTTTTTATCAAACGAAAATTTGTCTGACCCTTGCCCACCAAAACTGCTCGAAGTGTGGCTCTTCTCTCACCCGCCACTTGCAACCAGAATTAAATATGTGACAGAACCTGATGCCAAAAACTGATGTATGATCGAATCTATGAATTCTTTTACTGAATGTCTCTTGATAATTGGCTTGAGCACAATCCTATCGGTCACCGGACTGGTTTTGGTGCGTAAGCGCTTCAGCCCCGATTTGCTCAAAGCTTGCCACGAAGTTGGTGGCGTCATGCTTGCTGTCATCGGCACACTTTATGCAATCATCATCGGCATGATAGTAGTTAATTCACAAGCCAAAGTGGAACAGGCAAGTCAGATGGCCATTTCCGAATCGAATATGTTGTCGAGCATTTTCCATCTGGCAACCACATTCGAACAACCGGCAAGACAAGAAATAAAAGATGCAATTCATGAATATGCGTCTGTCGTTGTCGCGCAAGATTGGTCTCGCGTCGAGCAGGGCAAAGAGAAAGAAGCCTCAATACCTTCCTATCAAAAGTTATGGAAAACGGTTACAGGTTACACACCGGTCAATAACAAAGACCAGCAAAGCTATTCTTTGATGCTGAGCAACATGGAAGAATTAACTGCCGCACGCAGGTTTCGCATGGTATCAGCTAAGGGTGGATTACCTCTGGTACTATGGGCAGTGCTCATAGCTGGCGGTGTTTTAACCATTTGGTTTACATATTTCTTTTACATGGAAAGTCTGATTGCGCAAATAATCATGACAGCTGGTGTTGCAGTCTTCATGTCAATGAATGTGTATCTCATCTACATTTGTCAAAATCCATACCGGGTCGAATTAGGAGTGAAGCGCTCTGGATTTGGCTATGACTTTACACCCAGATGGTTTGAAAAACACTATCGTATGGAATCCAAATCAGAACCTAAAGCGCATCCTGAAATTGAGCTAGAGCCGCAAAAATAGATGCCATCTATTAATATAAACGACGCAGAAATTCATTATCTGGAGGCTGGTTCTCCCAAAGATCCTATCGTCCTTTGTCTGCATGGATTTCCCGACACACCTTATACCTGGGGCTATCTTATGCCGTCTCTGGTTGAAGAAGGATGGCGTGTAATTTGTCCTTTCCTGCGCGGATTTGCACCAACTAAAGCACCAGTCGATGGACCTTGTGGACCGCTTGCATTGGGCGAAGACGCCAATGCTTTGCACGAAGCTTTGTGTGGTGGCAAACCTGGTGTCATCATTGGACACGACTGGGGAGCAGCCGCAGCTTATGTTGCAGCCAGTTTAGATCCCGATAGATGGTCAGTGATGATCACATCTTCGTGGCCGCCGCTTCCTGTTTTTGTGGACGTTGCATCTTACGAGCAGATGAAGCGCTCATGGTATGTGTTCATGTTTCAACAAAAGTTCGCTCAAAAATTCATCAAGCAAGACGATTACGCTTTAATAGAAAAGCTCTGGGTGGACTGGTCTTCAAAAGGTTTTCACAGTAAAGATTTTGCCCGCCTTGCAATTGCCGCGCTAAAAGAGCCAGATTGTTTAGAGCTTGCACTCAATCATTACCGGTCTTTATTTAGTGACGAGCTAACGGGGCTGCCGATTCCCGAAGTGCCGATGTTATACATTCATGGCAAAGAAGATAAGTGTATCGGCGTCGACTTAATGGACAAGTTCAATATCGATTCAAGTTTAGCTCAAGGTTCAGAAATTTATATCATGGCTCAAGTTGGACACTTCCCTCATTTAGAACAGCCCGAAATTTTCAACTCAGAAGTACTTCGGGCACTAAGATAACTATAAAAGCTAAAGCTAAAACTAAAACAGCCCCCCGAAAGTCGAGAGGCTGTTTGAATTTTTCGTACTAGTCTTATCGATTAAGAAAGACCGAGTTTGAGATATTCCTGAATCGCTTTGAATTTTTCAGGCAATCTGTCTTTCAGTTGCTCGAACAATTCGTCTCTCAGTTTGAATTCGTCCTGCCAATCTTTGGCATTGATTGTCATCAATTTTGCAAAGACTTCAGGTGTGACTTCAGATTCAAGACCTTTGAAATTCAGGTCTTCGTAGCGTGGTGAATAACCAAGTGGTGTCTCGATTGCATCAGCCTTTTGATTGACACGATCAAAGATCCACTCAAGCACACGCATGTTTTCACCAAATCCTGGCCAGATGAATTTGCCTTTTTCATCTTTCAAGAACCAGTTTACGCAGAACACTTTAGGTGCTTTCTCGATGGAGTGACCAAGATCAATCCAGTGTTGGAAATAATCACCCATGTGATATCCGCAGAATGGAAGCATTGCCATTGGGTCGCGACGCACTTCGCCAACTTTGGCGGTGGCTGCAGCTGTTGTTTCGGAGCCGATTGTGGCGGCTGCATAAACACCAAAGTCCCAATTGAATGTTTCGTACACAAGCGGTTGAGTTGTGCTTCTGCGTCCACCAAAGATAAACGCATCGATTGGAACACCAGCTTGATCGTCCCATTTTTCATCAAGTGATGGGCACTGAGTTGCAGGCACTGTGAAGCGAGAGTTTGGATGAGCGGCTTTGCGTCCACAATCTGGTGTCCACTCTTGTCCTTGCCAGTCAGTACATTTTGCTGGTGGAACATCGGTCATGCCTTCCCACCACACATCGCCATCTGAAGTGAGTGCGACGTTTGTGAAAACTGCGTTCTCTTTCATTGTGGCCATTGCATTTGGATTAGTTTTGTCACCAGTTCCAGGTGCTACACCAAAATATCCAGACTCTGGATTGATAGCATAGAGTCTGCCGTCTGGACCTGGCTTGAGCCAGGCGATATCGTCTCCAACGGTTGTCACTTCCCAGCCTTTGAAAACTGATGGAGGAATGAGCATTGCCAGGTTGGTTTTACCGCATGCGCTTGGAAAAGCTGCTGCGATGTAAGATTTTTTGCCTTCTGGATTTTTCAGTCCAAGAATGAGCATGTGCTCTGCAAGCCAACCTTGCTCTTGCGCCATTGTTGAAGCGATGCGCAAAGCGAAGCATTTTTTGCCAAGCAGGGCATTGCCACCATAACCGGAGCCATAAGAGCAAATTTCTCTAGTTTCAGGGAAATGTACAATTAGTTTGGTTTCACTACAGGGCCAAGGAACGTCTTTCTGACCTGGTTTGAGCGGGGCACCAACCGAGTGCAGACAGGGAACAAAGTCGCCTTTTTCGCCAAGCGAATCGATAACTTTTTTACCCATACGAGTCATTGTGCGCATGGATAGCACCACATACGGTGAATCTGTGAGTTCCACGCCGATATGAGAAAGTGGTGAACCGATAGGACCCATCGAGTAGGGCACGACATACATGGTGCGTCCTTTCATGCTGCCTTCAAAGAGTCCGCGCAGCTTGCCTTTCATTTCGCTTGGATCCATCCAGTTGTTGTTTGGACCAGCGTCAGATTTATTTTTAGAACAGACATAAGTTCTGTCCTCCACGCGAGCAACGTCCGAAGCGTCGGAGCGAGCCAGGTAGGAGTTAGGGCGTTTAGCATCATTGAGCTTAATAAGTTTGCCCTGAGTGACCATCTGGGCGGCAATTTTGTCATATTCTTCCTGACTGCCGTCACACCAATAAACCGAGTCTGGCTGGAAGAGAGCAACTGCTTCATCCACCCACTTCATAAGTTTTTCGTTCTTAACCGTGTAATTTTTTTCTACGGCGACCGAAACTGTTTTTCCTGCAAAGGTACTGAGCACCATTATCAACCCCGCTAAAATTTTAGTTCCAACGCATTTGCTTACCAGGCTCACCGAGCCCAAACGCCTGCTTGACATTGTACGACCTGTATACTCAATGTCCATGATCTCTTTATTTAAGATCAATTATTGCGGCGACTAACTTGCCAGCCCGCTACCACATCGGGCAATACAAAATTGTCGTTTAACTTTATTTACAAGCAGATTTATCTATTGTCAGCCTCGGGAATCCTCAATTAAAAGGAGCTTTCATTAATGCCAGATAAGAAAAGTTCGCCATCCCCAAAGAAAACCAAGGCAAAGCCCCAAAAAGCTGCGCCCGCGAAGGTCACTGAAGCTAAAATCGAAGCACAAGGAAGTCCCGAATCCTGGCTCCAATATATCGAAAGCACCAAGAATCATTTAGTGCGCCAGTTTCAGCCCACAATAGTGGACGATTTTCTTAAAGAAGTAGAAGAGAAAGGCTTGCCTCATGCAATTGCTGCCGCAATCGACAGCAAAGATTACACACGCGGCGATATTTGGGCAAAGTCTCAATCTGACGTACTGAGTCCGCTTTTACCAGCTAATCCATTACTAAGCGAACTGGTCAAACAGGCAGGGATTGAAGGCTCGACCCAGGCACTTAAATGGCTGCCAGAATATGTCGGCAATAGTAAAGATCAAAAAGAAATTCTGGTCGCCCACCTTAAATCTGAAAAGCCGGAAAACAGACGCTGGGCTGCAATTCATCTTAGTCGCCTCAATCATGACAAAACTGACGAGCAATATCTTGAAGCGCTTAAGGAAGGGCTTTGTGCCGATTGGGTGGCAAGCAAACAAGAACATTCAAGTTCTGGACTTTCAGGCAAAGGTGAAACAGCTCGTGCCATCGCCAGGTTAGGTAAAGAAGGTTCCTCTTTAAAAGATTCGCTTGCGGGTGAATTGGAAAAACGTAACTTAGAAGCGGCAGACGTCGCTCAAATTGCAAGCGCTCTTAATCAAGTGAGCCAAGACCTAGAACTGGCCTTGTCCAAGCTCATTGTCCCAGCCGAAAATCTCCTTAATGAGAAGCGAGGCGAGGGACTGCATCAGGGTGAAAAGGAAATGTTAAAGACGCTAAAAAACTTCATAAAGCTATGGAATCAGAGCCCTTCAAAGGAAAATAAGGAGTTGGAAACCAAACTCGAATTTCTCCAGAGAGAAGTCGAATATCACTTGCCCAACTAACGTCACCACTTATCCCAGAATGAAATCCAGAAAATTCGGTCCCACCTCTTACCAAATTCCTGTCATCGGGCAGGGCACATGGCAAATTCCAGAGTCCGGCAAAGACCGCGACGAAGCGATTAAGTCACTGCAACGAGGATTCGAGCTTGGAATGGTCCACATCGACACAGCCGAGATGTACGGTCATGCCGAAGAGGTCATTCGCGAAGCTTTCAAGCCAGTCTCGCGCGACAAAGTTTTTTTAGTGAGCAAAGTACTTCCCACCAACGCCAGTTATCTTGGCACGATATCGGCATTGGAGCGGACCTTGAAGCGTTTGGGAACCGATTATCTTGACTGTTATCTTTTACACTGGCGTGGCGATCGTCCGCTAGCCGAGACTCTTGGCGCTTTTGAAAAGCTCGAAGAAGAAGGCAAAATACGCTCATTTGGTGTGAGCAATTTCGACACAGAAGATCTGCAGGAAGCGCTCGACTCCCTTTCCAAAGGGAAAATAGCTTGCAATCAGGTTATGTACAATCTGAAAGAGCGCGGAATCGAGCGACGCTTGATGCAGTTTTGTCAGGAAAAGAATATTGCGGTCGTCGGCTATACGCCCTATGGCGAAATTCCCGACACACAAAGCAATGAATATCGAATTTTGTCAAACATCGCGGCGAAACACCAAGCGACTGTACGACAGGTTATTCTGGCTTTTCTAACCAGATTGGAAGGCACTTTCTCCATTCCTAAAGCAGCGAAACCACTACATGTGGAAGAGAATGCCGGAGCGGATCCCAATAAATTGAAGCTGGACATAGACGATCTCAAAGAGATTGATTCTATCTATCCGGTGCCTCAGAAAGATGTACCCCTTGCGGTACTATAGCTAGTACCATTTAAAACGAGATTCCTTTTTGCCTTTTGGCAATTTAGCTGTTGATGGCCTGGCTTGGAATCCCGATTTCAGCATGGATAACATCGAGAACGTCGCGGATTTCTTGGACGTCGATGTGGGACTGACCGTGCTTTTTGAGCAGAATCGGTAACAGACGGCCGAATGTTTTAACGGACTCTGAATTGTCGTCCTGAGCTGCTTGGATGTATCCAAGGTTGTAGAGATAGGGAATGAGTTCTTCGCTTGTTGCATCCACTTTTCCTTCGATCAATCTCAGTGCTCTAACGTACAAACGTTCCGCTTTCACATACTTTCCGCGCTCTTCGAAGCGTTCGCCTAAAGAGAGATATTTGCGAGCGAATTTCATGGGGAATCCTCCTAAAGGATTATTTGCGCGCGCTAAAGTACGAGGATGGTAGCACCATCTGTAATACCAGGCGTTGCGCTAGGGGTTATGTTTTATTGTTTTAGAAACCATCGGACTTTTATTCTCGGCTCCTCTTCCCTGTTTTAGGGTGGTGCCTGCTCCGATGTCTTCAATAATCCAATGATAAGTGCCGGTTAACCTTTAATGCAATACAGACAAATCAACGTACTTTATATAGGGGATAAATATATCCATTTCCCAAATGAGCCCGCCCGTCCAATTTCATTTTTCGCTCAAGGACTTGACTGCAAAATTAAATGCGCTGGATTTAGGTTAAATCGAGGAGGCGCGGCAGTTCACATTAGCTTCACGCTCAATTCACTTTTACTTCACGCAGCCAAATTAGTATGAGGAATGTAAGTCATTCGTCGAATCAAAGAACCGTCGTTGAAGTAAAGCATGACGTCGGCCACTGAAGCTAAACTGCCATCTTACGGTTTTTGAGTTTGATCAATGTTGAGATATGAGCCGGTTAATCACTAACCGGCTCTTCTTTATATGGAAGCTCAAACCAGAAACACGACCCCTGACCGTTTTCGCGCTCCACCACACCTATAAACCCATCGTGCTGCAGCACAAGGGCTTTTGAAATTGCCAGTCCCAAACCAGTGCCTTTGCCGCCTATCCCGCCTGGCGGCATGTTTTTGCCTTTAACCTGCTGAAACTGGTCAAAGATAATCTCGCGCTGCTCAATTGGAATACCGGGTCCATCGTCGCAAATTTCAAAACGGCAGAATCTATTTATAGATTCGTCAGGCTCCTGAGATTGATGTTCGACCTCTCTGATTGCCACCTGCACTTTGCCCCCCTCAGGCGACCATTTGATGGCGTTAGAGAGCAAGTTTGTTATTACTTGCTGCAACTTGTCTTCGTCAGCAAGAATAGTGTCAGGCAAAGAATTGCCGTTATTGGATGCAAAGTTAGTTTCGAATTCAATTCTGTTCTCTTTGGCTAAATTTTCCAGACTATTTATAGACTTTTTCACTACCAGACCAGGATCGACTGAGCTCAGGCGCAAATCGAGTTTGCCCGACTCGATTTTTCTTATATCCAATATATTATTGATAAGTCGAATGAGCCGGTCGGTTTCTTCCTCGGCAATTGCAAGCACTGGCTTGGCTTTAGAGTCTATTTCTTTAGAAAGAGAACTTTCCATCAAACCAAGGGCAGTGCGAATAGCGGTGAGTGGCGTGCGCAATTCATGCGAAACAGTGGAATAAAACTCTTTCACTCGAGTTTCTGCTTGTTTACGTTCTGTGATGTCGCGCGCCTCGGCGATGAGAAATAAAACGTTGGTTTTGTTTTCTACAATAGGCTTGATTGAAAGATCGACTGTGTAGACTGTTCCGATATTGTCTTTAATCTCTTCTTCAAGACGCACTGTCTGACCTCTGGCAGCGCGTTGCACAGCGTCTTTGAGTCGGTCGATATTTTGTTCTTTATTGAGCCAAAAATCGCCTTGCCAAAAAAATTTGCCCGATAAATCTTTTGCATTTGGATTTAATTGCGATGCCGTTTCGTTCAATTCAATAATGCTGCCATCTGGATAAAGCAAAAAACTAAGTTGGAATGTCTGGTTGAAAACAGCTCTGAATCTGCGTTCTGCTTCAAGCAGCGATCGCTCCGCTTGCTGTCTTTCATTCACGTATCGATTTACTACTATTATTACGACAATCAAAATCACAAGCGCTACGCACATAAGACCGGCAATACCAGTCACTGTTTGCATACTGCCTTTGTCTGCTTGTGTCGTGATAAAACCAAATTCTACAGACGTGCGACCTTCCAAATTATCAATCAGGTCTTCAATATCGGTAGCAAGTTTTTCTTGTCCCTGTTCTTTTAAATATGCAAAAGCATCTTTGGGACTTTTGTCTTTACTGATTTGAAAAGCCTCATGAGCACATCGTCTATGCACACTGACGTATTCTTTTAATTCGTCAGAAGTCATTTGATATTTTCCGAGCAATTCGATATCAAGTTTAGTAATTCGATTGAGAGCGCTGCTCATATTATCTTCATACGACTGAACAAATTTATCTTCACGTCCCCAGACATACTCATGTTCAGCCAGAATAGCCTGGTGTAAGTCGTATTTGATACCGTGCAAAAGATCCAAAATCTTAAACTGACGCTGCGCCATTTTAGAATCTTCAAGACGTTGAAAGCACTGCCCAAGCGAGATGTTGCCTATATAAACCAGAAGCGCAACCGCAAGGCCGATAGCAATTGTGGTAAGCGTAGTAAGAGAATTGTTTTTCATAGAGCGGCTAGTTATCTACAATTCGATAACCTTGTCCCCGCTTAGTGCGAATAATTCCATTCTCGTCATTGTCGCCTAATTTTTTGCGCAGTGTTTTCATGTGAGTGCGAACACTATCGATAGACGCATTAGAATCTGCGTCCCAAAGTCTGTCGAGAATGGCTTCTAGAGTGAAACTTTTATTTGGGTATCGCATTAACAATTCGAGCATGCCAAATTCTTTGGCTGTCAAATCTATTTGGGTGCCACCACGAGTGACGGTACTGTTTGCGGTGTCTAATTCTAGATCGCCCACTTTCAGCGTTTTACCAGCGTAGTCTGAGGACGACGTAATAAGGCGTTGACTCGTGCATCAAGTTCGGTCGGATGAAATGGTTTCACTAGATAATCGTCAGATCCAGCATTGAGTCCAGTTGCTTTATCTTCAATCTCGCCTCGGGCGGTCAGCATCAAAATAGGCGTCTTACCGCCAGAATTGCGATGTTCTCTGCAAACTTCGATGCCGGATACATCTGGTAGCATCCAGTCCAAAATGACCAGATCAAAGCTCTGTGTGCGCAAATAAGTGATTGCATCGAGCCCGCACTTAGCGTGTTCCACTACAAATTTATTTTGCTCGAGCTGCATCTTAAGCAGATAAGCCAGATTCTTGTCGTCTTCTACCAAAAGGATTTTAGCCATAGATAGATTATACGTAGCTAGCCAAGATGTTAAACTTCAAGCTTAAGTAATATAAGACCTTCAGAATAAAAATTGATGAAAACATTTTTTGGACATCCAGTTGGTCTAGCCAACCTATTCTTCACCGAGATGTGGGAGCGCTTTTCCTACTACGGCATGCGCGCCATTTTGATGCTCTACATGGTCGAAGTAATAGCCAAAGGCGGGATGGGACTGTCTGTAGCCGCCGCTTCGCAAATTTATGGCATTTACACAATGGCTGTCTATCTCGCCTCAATGCCTGGCGGCTATATCGCAGACACATACCTTGGTGCTCGGTACTCAGTCTTAATTGGCGGAATCATCATAGCCCTGGGACATTTCACCATGGCTTTTCCATCTCCTGCGACCTTTTACACAGGACTTGTTCTAATCGTAATCGGAACAGGCATGCTCAAACCAAATATGTCGACAATGGTCGGAAGTCTGTACGCACCAGATGACACCAGACGTGATGCCGGATTTTCCATTTACTACATGGGCGTAAACATTGGTGCTGCACTCTCTCCACTTGTATGTGGTTATTTTGCACAAACAAAAGAATTCAAAGCAATGCTCTTAAACTGGGGTTTACCTGAACATTTGAGCTGGCACTTTGGATTTGGCGCAGCCGGTGTAGGAATGACATTTGGCTTGATTATGTATGTCTTGCAATGGAAAGTGCTTGGCGATATTGGATTGAAAAAGAAAAATGCAATTCCAGAAGGAAGCACAGCAGAAGAAGCAAAACAAGCACTGGCAAAGCCTCTAACACATCAAGAAAAACAAAGAATTGGCGCAATCGCTATGCTCTTTTTCTTTAACGCATTATTCTGGGCAATTTATGAGCAGGGCGGATCTAGTCTAAATGTGTTTTCTGAGCGTTGTTGCAGTAACGTAATATTTGGCTGGGAATTTCCAGCCTCCTGGATGCAGACATTCCAAGCCGTTTTTGTCATCGCTTTAGCACCTGTATTTTCATGGCTCTGGATAAAATTAGGCGACAAACAACCTTCCGCTCCCGGCAAATTTATGTTCGGTATGATTTTCTTAGGACTTGGTATTGCGCTTATGGTGCCAGCTTCGATGCTTGCAGCTCAAGGCAAAGTTAGTTTCATGTGGCTTGTGTTTGTTTATTTGTTTCAAGTTATAGGCGAACTTTGCCTGTCACCAGTTGGTCTCAGTACTGTCACGAAATTGGCTCCAGTACGCTTTCTCAGCTTGACCATGGGAGTTTGGTTCTTAGGCAACTCACTTGGAAATTATCTAGCTGGATATCTCAGTACATTCTTTGATGAGAAAAATGCACAAAGCATGATTACTCTTTATGCCTCTATGGGTGGTGCTGGCATAACGGCTGGCTTTATTCTCTTTTTGTTAACACCTACTATCAAAAAACTGATGTCTGGGGTGAAATAAGTCTCGCCACAGTGTAGAGTGTTTTAAGACGGTATTTTTGCAGGGTTGGTTATGGCGAAAATTCTGGCATCACTAGCTTTTATTTTCTTGGCGACTCTGGCGCCAGCTTTGGCATCTATGGGTCCAATTATGCTTGGCGATTATGTGGTTTTTGTTCAAGACGGGCATATAAAAAAGCCAGAACCATTCTTGTCAATTGATAAATTTGGACTGCGGCGAGGTGGTTATGTATTGTCTTTCAAAGACAACGGAGAATCATTGGAGCTTCCCATTTATCCTGACAAACTATCTATTTGGAGAAATGATCACACACTTTTCGCAAACTGGAAAACAGAAAATATTCTTTGCAAAGTCGCAGAGAACGAAGGTCGTGGACCACTCCGTGTCTACTTTTCAGCATGGGGACTCGGTGGCGTAACAATAAAAAAAATTGATTTGATGAAAGATTTACCTGAAAATATCGATGTACCACCGGAGCAAAATGGGTGGAAGTATTTTTCTTCAGGAAATACAAAAATGCCCTCGCAGAGCGAACTCAATGTAGACAAAGAAACTGTGTTTATCTGCCTACTAATAATAACTGGTTTAATGCCTACAGCAATCTTTCTGCACATAGCCAGACACTCAATAAAGCCTTATTTCAAAAACTAATTTCAGAACTTTCTAGAATGACCGAAGTTCCTTCAATACTGGACCAAGATCCATGTGTTGGTTCGGAACAACCTGCACTAACGGAAGGAATGTTATTCCTAAAACAGCGGGCATAACAAATACCCAAAAGTACAGATACTTCGAAATCGGGCTATTCATCAACTTTTCACTGAACGGAATGAAAATGAGAAGTAAACTTCCAACTAATTGCCAGACGAAGGCGAATAGCATAACGATACGAGATATTGGATTATTGAATAACGGAATTATGTATCCTGGATTGACGGCATACAAAATAAATAAGTATCCAAACGTTAATGCAAATCCAATGAGCGCCCACTGCAATCTTCTGTTCTGAACTTTGGATAATCGAGTTTCGTGCTGGATGGGCTCAACGCTATTTCTCATAGTTCCATCTTAGCAGGTCAGAAAAATACTCAACCCAAAAACGAATCTGGCAGCAGACGCGCTTCTTCGTCTCCAAGTTCTGGGATTTCTGTCAGTTCAAATAGTGCCATGCTTTGAGCGGGCACCACAAAGGTAGATCCAGAGCCCCAACAGCTGCTAGATAATTTGGATGTTGTTTCAACTAGTAGAGTCCAGCTCTTTTTAGCGGCAAGAATGCTTTGCGACATGTTGTGAGTAAGACAAAAATGGTCATCGTGACTTGGTAATTCAAACGGCACGTCGGCAGTGGAGGCATTGAACAGAATTAAAAGAGAATTACCAGATTCTGAATTAGGATGATTACCTTCAAATATGACACCAAGATGTTTGCGTTTGGCTTCTAGCCAGTCGGGCTCCATCATTTCGGTGGCATCTTCTTTTAGCCAGACTACTTCCTTGGTTTTTGCTTTGGAAGATTCAACGCTTGTTGATGTTTTAAAGAAAGTTCTGCGTTGCAAGACAGCCTGGTTGCGTCGGACTTTTGCGACCTGCCCAACAAAATCATAAAAATCGAGATCGTCTGGATCGCTTGCAACATCCCAGCTGGTCCAGCTTAAATCACTGTCCTGGCAGTAGGCGTTATTATTTCCTTTTTGAGTACGACCAAGAGTATCGCCACCACTTATCATCGGCACTCCGATTGATAATAGAAGTGTCGCCATAATATTTTTGCGTTGTTTAAGTCGTAGTGCATTCACTTGTGGATCATGAGTAGGTCCTTCAAATCCACAGTTGAAGCTGTTGTTGTGATTTTCACCGTCGCGATTATTTTATATATTTGCTTCGTTGTGTTTTGAGTTATAGCTGACTAAATCTTTTAAAGTAAATCCATCGTGACAGGTGACGAAGTTAATACTTGCGTGAGGGCTTCTGCCTGAGTGTTCGTAAATGTCGCTACTGCCTGTTAGTCTAGTTGCAAGTTCGCCCAGCACACCTGTGTCTCCGCGCCAGAATCTGCGCACGGTGTCTCTATATTTTCCGTTCCATTCTGTCCAAAGTATGGGGAAGTTTCCAACCTGATATCCACCTTCGCCTAAATCCCAGGGCTCTGCAATTAGTTTCACCCGCGATATCACCGGATCTTGTTGAATAACATCAAAGAAGGCTGAAAGCTTGTTTACATCATAGAGTTCGCGTGCAAGAGCACTGGCAAGATCGAATCTGAATCCGTCTACTCGCATTTCTTCGACCCAATAGCGAAGACTATCCATGATGATTTGAATCACATTTGGATGCACCATATTTAGTGTGTTGCCACATCCGGTGTAATCGACATAATAACGTCTATTCTTTGGATCAGTGCGGTAGTAACTAAGATTGTCTATGCCACGAAAAGACAGAGTCGGTCCCAGGTGCGAACCTTCTGCGGTGTGGTTATACACTACATCTAGTATCACTTCGATACCGGCGGCATGCAGTGAGCGGACCATGATTTTAAATTCTTGTACTGCGCTCAAATGCGATGTTCTGCTGGCGAAGCGACTATCGGGAGCAAAGAACGAGAGTGTGTTATAGCCCCAATAGTTAGTGAGATCAGACTCGACAAGGCGACGCTCGGATACACGTTGATGCACCGGCATTAATTCTAAAGCGGTAACTCCCAACTTCTTCAAATGATGTATCACAGGCTCAGATGCAAGACCCAAATAGCTTCCGCGCAAGCCTTCGGGAATAAGCTCATTGAGCTTAGTCATACCTTTTACGTGTGCTTCATAAATGATAGTTTTGTGCCAGGGAACGTCTGGACGCACATCGTCGCCCCAATTGAAGGCACCATCCACGACGGCACATAACGGCGCATACGGGGCACTGTCTCTGGTATCGAATGTTTTGTCCGCTTCTTTTATGACTTCAGCAATAGTGCTATTTGGAATGACATAACCATGCAACGCGTCATTCCATGTAAGGCGTCTGGCAATAAGCTTGGCATAAGGATCTGTGAGTAATTTATGCGGATTAAATCTGTGCCCATCTTCGGGCTCATAAGGACCGTAGACGCGATATCCGTACAGTTGACCTGGATGAACGTCTTTTAGATAACCGTGAAAAACGTGGTTATTGTATTCGGGTAACTCGAATTTAATTGTTTCGGCTTTGGCTTCAACTGAGTCAAAAAAGCAAAGTTCCACTTTGGTGGCATGTTCGGAAAAGATGGCAAAATTTACCCCCATTCCGTCCCAGGTAGCGCCCAATGGATAAGGTTTTCCAGGAAGAATTCTCATCTCGTCAGTTTGGGCTCATTTGCCTATTTTGACAAGCGTCTTACGCCCATTATCAGCAGTCATGATTGAAACTTAATTATATAATGAGTTCATTTCTTATATGTGGGGGGAAGTATATATTAAGGGCGTAATTCCAGCGATTTAGTGATTTATGACCCAGACTTCCCAAAACCTTGATTCTGCAGCCGAAATGGACAAACCCGAGGCTTTTGAGCCCGACGACAATTTAGCTCCCCCCATGATGCCTGCCAATTTGCCGCCGAGCATCAGCGCTCAAACAGGCACCTGGCCCACTCTTCCCAGCTACGTGACCCTGGCTAATCTTAATTCGCTCGATGATACTCGTCTTTATGTAAATCGTGAACTGAGCCTGCTTTCATTCCAGCGCCGCGTGCTTGAAGAAGCGCAAGATCCTGCTAATCCGCTGCTTGAGCGTATTCGTTTTCTATCTATTGTTGGATCTAATTTAGATGAATTTTTCATGGTGCGTGTTGCCGGATTGAAGCGTCAAATCGAGGCTGGCACTCTGCGCTCTGGTCCTGACGGTCTGAGCCCTTACGAACAATTAGAAGAAATCGGTTCTGAAGTGAATCGAATTCTGGTAGCCTCGCAAGAGTGCTTGATGCAAGATTTGCTTCCTGCCTTAAAAGAGGAAGGCATTAATATCGTCAAATACGACGAGCTTGAGCCTGAGCAAAAACTCGATATCAAACAATACTTCTTGCACAAGATTTTCCCAGTGCTCACTCCCATGGCATTCGATCCTGGGCATCCCTTTCCCCATATTTCAAACTTGAGTTTAAACTTAGCTGTATCAGTGCGCAGGGCTTCTGGTGAAGCGCGCTTTGCTCGTGTGAAGATTCCAGATTCGCTACCACAATTGGTGCCTGTAGCACGCTCGTCAAAACAACTCGTAAGCCAGGTTGGTGGCACTTCTTCGCAAGGACCCAGACAAGAAACTTATATCTGGCTTCTAGACCTGGTAATGGCAAACTTAGATGCGCTGTTCCCTGGGATGAATATTCTTGAAACGCATCCGTTTCACGTAACTCGCGATGCTGAAGTCGAGATACAAGAATGGGAAGCGGGCGATTTACTCGAAGTTACCGAAGAAGGCATCAGACAGCGCCGCTTTGGTGATGTTGTTCGTTTGCAAGTAGACCGCGAAATGCCTGCGCACATCTTAGATATTTTGATGTCTAATCTGCAAATTGAAGCATCGGATGTATATCTTGTAGATGGTGCCATTTCACTTAGCAATCTAAAGTATATTGCCAACTTGGATAAGCCGCAGCACAAGTTCCCTCAGTTTGTGCCTTTTGTGCCAAATAGTTTGAGTGCAGACACACAAGACGAAGATATTTTTGCTCATATTGCGCGGCGCGATATTTTGTTGCACCATCCTTATGATTCGTTTCAGCCTATAGTAAGTTTCTTGAATAGAGCAGCACTAGATCCGTCTGTTCTAGCCATCAAAATGACTCTTTATCGAGCTGGCAAAAACTCACCTATAGTCGAAGCCTTGCTTAGAGCGATGGAGCACGGAAAACAGGTTGCTGTGGTAGTTGAACTGAAAGCACGGTTCGATGAAGAAAGTAATATTGAATGGGCAAGACAACTTGAAGCTGCAGGCGTTCACGTAGTGTATGGTCTAATTGGTCTCAAAATTCACAGCAAAGTTTTGCTTGTAGTTCGAAGAGTGGGCGATTCAATTAAACGCTTTGTGCATTTGAGCACAGGAAATTACAATCCAAACACTGCTTATTTATATTCGGATTTAGGTTTGTTCACTGCCGATGAGCGCATTGCATCCGACGTTTCAGACTTCTTCAATTATCTAACTGGTTATTCGGCTAAAACCGATTATCAAAAATTACTTGTGGCACCAATCAATTTGCGTGAAAGAATTGAAGGATTAATCCGTCGCGAAATCGAACTCAAAAAGGCTGGCAAAGCCGGACATATTATTTTGAAAATAAATGCTCTGGTTGATGGTCGTATAATCAAATTATTGTACGAAGCCTCTCAGGCTGGCGTGCAAATTGATTTACTTATTCGCGGAATTTGTTGCTTGCGCCCAGGCATCAAAGGCGTTTCTGAAAACATCAAAGTAGTCAGTGTTGTGGGAAGATTCCTCGAACACAGCCGCGTATTCTATTTTAGAAATGGCGGCAACGAAGAAATTTATCTTGGTTCAGCAGACATGATGCCTCGCAACTTAGATAGACGCGTAGAAGTTCTATTTCCAGTTGAAGACCCCGGCTTAGCTCGTTACTTGCGCGAAGATGTGCTTGATACTTATCTTTTAGATTCGGCACGGGCTCGTTTTATGGAGCCCGATGGAATTTATATCAGGCACAACACCGACTCAGACGGTGCGCTTCTAGACTGTCAGCAGCACTTCATCGATCACTGTGCTGATAGCTGGCCGGATAGGTAGTATCACCCACGGTGCTAACAAGAGTTTCGGGCGTGTCGTAAAAATTGGTGCGTCTTGCAACATCTGAGTGAAGAAAATTCCAGGCTTCGCTATTGCCTATAATGCACAAATGCTCAGTGGCTCGCGATACCGCCATATACATTATTTGCGCCCGATCTAATTCGCCAAGCATGGCAAACTTATCGTCAAGATCTAGAATCAAAACTGCTTTGCGCTCGAGTCCTTTAAAACTTGAAATGCGACTGAGCCAGATGTGATTATCCACCCTTGACTTTCTGGTGACAAAACGAAGACCATTTTTAAGTCTGGTCTGATATATCTTAGAGAACTTAGGCAGTCTGGGCGTCAACACCACGATATCAGATGCTTTGATATTCTTTTCGTGGACCCAATTAGCAATTACAAAAGAAGCTGTTGCTTTCACTTCTTCTTCTGTTTGACACTGAAAATATTCAGGCATCAAATTATGGCGCACTGGTGTGTCTATTATTTCAAGCTCGTTTTTGCTCACATAAAATTCTTTTGCCAAAAGACCTAAGTTGCCCTTGCATCGCATGCTCGTCGACAAGTGAGCTGCCGGCTTAAAATTTAGATTGCAAAGCAACTTGTTGTCGTCCAAAAACGAATACAATTCGCTCGAACTTGGCTTGAGGCAACTCTTGAGTGCATGCCACCAGTTTTCGTGAAACTCTTGAGCTTCGTCTACTATCACCGCATCAAAGCGTAGGCGCTCATCGCGGGCGGTGGCAAGCTTAAGCATTTCGGGAAATTTATCAAGAAAGCTTCTGGTGTTCCATCCACCCGGAACAGATACTCTTGTAGCCTTTGCAAATCGCAGACAAAGCGCATGGAAAGACGCAACAGTGACACCGGGAACACCATGCAAGACTTCGTGCAAATGATCGGCTAGGGGTCGATTAAAACATGTAATCAGCACTTTTTTGTTTTCACTACTCAGTTTTCTTGCTAGTTCCACCGCCACCACAGTTTTACCCGAGCCCGCACAACCTGTGATGATACCACCTTTCATCAAATAGACTTTATCTAGAGCGGCTTGTTGCGCATTAGTTAATTCAACAGGACTATAAGTTTTTGAAGTCGGAGCAAAATTGATTACTTGCGATGATTGCGAATTTTGCAAAGTAACTGGTGTCGGACTAAAGTTATAACTGGCATTTCTATAACAAAGCAGTCGCAGAGCCTGGGTTAAGTATTCCATTTGGCGAGGATTACGCCAGTGTGAAAGCGCTCTATCTTTTAGTTGACGCACTCGCTCGCGACTGATGCCGTATTTAGTCGATATCCCAGACAAGCGCGCAGGCAAGAATCCATCAAGACCATAATATCTTTCGATGATGGAAAAACGTCTAGAGCCACCTTCAATCGCACTCAAACTTTGTTCTATATATTCGATCATCCCCTCTGAGATTCGCCCAATCGATTTCAGTTCGAGCGTTTCAACATCTTGTTTGCTCAAGCCAAGCTCTAAAATGAGCTTAGCCACTGTTATCTGGCGACGCAAAAGCGCGCTCAGCATTTTCTCAAGACCGACACGTTTTTGTTCAACCAGATAAGACTTTAGAGCTATTTGAAACTTCGCCATTATTTTCGCCCTCCGCAGCGCTTGATGCGATACTATGGGCAAAATAGAGTGCTTTCACTGTGCAATTACACAGACAAAAAACCAAGCGCATTTAAGATATAATTGGTTGGTCAAGGCGCTTCATATGTGAGGTCTAGCGTGCTCCAGGGCGCAAATAAAGTGAAATTGGGACGGCTTCTAGTCGAAGCCACTGTGGTCTCGTCAATAGACTTGACCGAGGCGATTCAGGTATCCAAGCGCCTGGGAGTTCCAATCGGACAGGTCTTGATGGTTTCAGGATGCGTCTCGGAAGCGCAACTGGAAGCGGCCTTGCTTGGTCAGTCGCTCATTAGCCACGGCACAGAGTCGGTAGATAACATCATTAAAGCTCTAAGAGCAGTGAAGTCCGAAGGCATTTCACTCTACAAAGCACTTGGAACTAAGTTTCACGAATTAGATTCGCCTCGTGGGCGAGAAATTCTTTCGCAACTATTAATTGAAGCGGAAGTTGTAACTCAAAATCAAATAGATCACGCACTGACTATGAGCTTTGAAGCTGGCATCCCGCTTGGCAAAGCACTTGTGATGGAGGGCATTCTGCCGCCTTCACTTTTTCCAAGCGTTGTGGGTATCTATAATGAATTGCAATCAGAAAGCATAGATCAACAAACAGCCATAGATCAATTGCAATCGGTTGTGGTGCACTGGTTTAAAGCTGAAGAATCAATGTCTGCTAAAGGTGACCTTGAAACACAAGAATTCGACATTGACGAAATAAAAGCCAAGTATCAAGCGGCAAGAGAAGCTGGCGAAGACAATGTCGAAATTGAATTTGCACCTAAGCTAGATGAAGATTATGTCGATGATGAAGATGGCGAATTAGACGAAACTGAAGAATCTGATCAAGAGTCCGAATCAAAAGTCAAAGCAAAAGCCGTAAGTAAATCCAAGAAAAAGCACTTCAAAAGGTCTACTGATACAAAGAACGAAATCGAACTGAGCGAAGTCGACATAGATAGCGCCGATATTTCAAACGAAAGCTTTGCCGCTCGTCGTTTAGTCGACATGCTTCAAGACTCAGGCTACTTTTCTGAAACAGAGATAGAGCGTGCTTGTGAGCAACTTTTCTCCGACCCATTTGCTACATGCAAATTTTTGCTTGAGTTTAATCTAGTAAGCAAAAATATGGTCAACTATTTTCTGACTCAATATTACATGTATAGCAGTGGTATTTTATCTTACGAAGAAGCTAGCAGCGTGCTTAGACGCAAGCGTGCCAAACAAATGCCTGAATACAAGAGTTCTGTACTGGAGCGCTATCTGGAAAACAGAAGCGAAATGAAAAAGGGAACTGCCACCAAACTTACAAGCGAGATAGATATCTCTAAGTTAGGCCAATAGAGTTACGCCAGTAAATTTCCGCCCAATATTTTATATTTCAATTTTAATGTGCTTTTGTCCCAGATCAGAACATCAGCTAGCATGTTTTTAGCAATCGAACCGACACTATCTAGATGCACAGCCTGAGCAGGATTATAGCTTGCCATTTTAATAGCAGTGGCAAAATCGCAAACTTGCCATGTCACCATATTTAATACTGCCTGATCGAGTGTAATAGACGATCCGACAAGCCCACCATCTTTGGTGCCTACAGAGGCGATGTCCGTTACTAAAATAATCTTGTCTGGACCTTTTATTTTAAATATCAATTTCACCGCGTCAGGACTTAAATGCAGCCCATCTGCAATTATGCAGGCAGTGACATTGTCGTCTAAAAATGTGGCGCCAACTGCACCTGGTGAGCGATGATGCAATGGTGGCATGGCATTAAATAAATGAGTGACAAGTTTTACACCCTGTGCAAATGCCCTTTGCGCTTGACTCAAATCGGCATCTGAATGTCCAAGCGACAATACTATTTTTTGTTGCATCAGCCATTTAAGTGCTTCGCCACTTGGATCTGTTTCGCTTGCAACAGTCATGAGCGATATCTTTTTTAGATCTACTTTTTTGACATTGGACAGACTGAGCGCTTTTATGTGCTCGGGTGGATGCACGCCGGGTCGTTTAGACGAGAGAAAAGGACCCTCTAAATGAATTCCAGGCATACGTGCCAGGTCTTTTTTATTTGAGTGATCTACATCTTCACCCACGCCGTTTGCGTTCAGAAAAGAAATGTTCTTATTGAGATGTTCGATATCATCAGTAATGAGTGTCGGCAAGAAGCTTGTCACGCCACATTCAAGCATCTGGCGCCTGAGTTCTATTAACTCAGCTTCACTTGGATCAGCCCACAGATTGCATTTGGGCGATCCATTAACTTGCAAATCAATCAATCCTGGTGTCACATAACAGTTTGACGCGTCCAAAACTTGAGTATCGCCGTTGCCGGTGCCCAGGTTGCCATCGCCAATATCTTCAATGCGTCCATTTTTTATTAAGACGCTTGACATTAACTGAGCGTTATTAGTTACAACCAAACCATTTTTTACAAGCAATGCGTCAGGGCTCATTGGGTCCTCTATTAGCGGCTCTGTGGCGGTTTTACGTTAGCAAACTTCGGCATAAAAAACAGGTGACCTGCACCTTGCTGCCTGATAGACATATATAATTTTGTGGAATATATTAAGCGGTCACTATAGTGCATCCGTCGAGATTAACATGTCTTCCGATCCATCACAATCAGCTTCAACTAGTGGATCCACCAGCATTCAGCAGATGGTCAATAAGATCGTTGAGCTGCAAGACAAGCTCGTCGAGGCACAGGAAAAGAATTTGCTCCTTTCCACTCAATTGCGCGAATTGGAAATGGCCACGCGCGATTCAGACGATTTAAAAGCCGAGCTTTCCAACCAGACTTCGCTCTTGGCTGACAAAATTAGAGAAAACAAACGCTTGCACCAGGACTTATCGCGAGTTTCAACTGCACTTGAGTCAAAACTCAAAGACCTTGAAGAAGTCAAGTCCGCCGTGGTTGATTTGCAGAAAGACCTCAAACAACGAGAAGCCGAGCGCGATTTGCTCGCCGTAATGCTTACCGAAAAAGAAAAAGAGGGTGCTCGAGCATCCGCTCAAAACACCCCTGATAGTCAAAAGAAAGATCAAGGCTGGATGAATCCGTTTGCCAAAGGCAAGCAATAATTTTGAGCAAAAATCAATATTTATAGATGAGCCTCTGTGGTTCAATCTATAGTCTTATGAAAGTCGACGCAAATGAATTGTCGAAGCTCGATGAGCTTGCCCAGCGCCTGGAAAACGGCGATAAGCGCGCCCTGGCGCGGGCTATAACAGTAGTTGAAAACCGGGGTCCTCAAGCGACCCATCTCATAAAAAGGCTTTTCGGCAAGACTGGAAAAGCTCATATAATAGGCGTTACAGGCTCCCCAGGAGTCGGCAAATCGACTCTGGTAGACGCGCTTATTACTTGTATGCGCCAGCACGGCAAAAAGGTAGCTATTCTTGCCGTCGACCCATCGAGCCCTTTCACTGGCGGCGCCATACTGGGTGATCGCATTCGCATGCAAGGACATACCCTCGACAAAGACGTATATATAAGATCAATGGCAAATCGCGGACATCAAGGCGGAATTGCACTCGCTACTTATGATGCGGTGCGAATGCTTGAAGCTTATGGCTTCGACATAGTGATAATAGAAACTGTCGGAGTAGGTCAGTCGGAACTTGCAATTGCACAAGCTGCTGATACCACTGTGCTTGTTTTGATGCCAGGATCGGGCGACGATATTCAAGCCATCAAATCCGGTATCATGGAAATTGGCGACATATTTGTAGTGAACAAAGGCGATTTGCCTGGCGCTAATAAATCGGCTGCAGAAATTACAGCTAGCTTAGAACTTTCGGCACACCCGAACGAAGAACTAGGAGAGTTCATTTGGCACCAACCGGTCCATTTGGCTATTGCCGAGACTGGTGAAGGCGTAGACAAATTGTACGAGTCTACAGTGGCACACAAAGCCTTCTTAGAAGAGTCTGGCATGCTTAAAGAAAGACGCAAAGCTAGAATCAAAGCAGAACTAGCAGAAATACTTGCGGAGATTGCGCAAAGTAACTTAGAGAACTTGATAGAAAACTCATCATCAGTTCAAGATACTTTCTCGCATGTGGTATCACTCACCACAGACCCGCATTCGGCAGCGCTTGCCATCATGAAAGAGTTTCGCGAATCTCCGAGTTTTCTCTAAATACTCTTATCTTTCGACAGATCGCCTGACCTGCACAGTTACGCGCTTTCTTATCGTTATGTCATCTAATTTTTTCCAAAAACGAATAGAAAAAGACCCTAGCGCATATACACTCCCTATGCGCCTTGGCTTGACGCCCGCGAGCGTAAACAATACGATTCTCACAGCGACGTTTACATAACTTCGCCCTTCACATATTCCTTTACAGTGAGCAGAATTGCGCATGTCACAAATTGCCATCATTAGCCAACCAGACCAAGGCGTTCTATTAGATGTAAGCGGTTGCCAGAGCTTACGAGAAGCCCTTGAGCACCTGAGTTCAACCCTTCAGGTATCAAGCCAGTTCTGGCAGGGTTTAGAAGTATCAATCAATCTGGGGGCGCTGTCACTAGCACCAGATGAAGTGCAAAAAGTGATGGCTATCGCCAAAGGTGTCGGTATCACTCCTATCGGAGTATATACAACGGATAGCTTCACCAAAGGCAGTCTACAAGCCACTAATATCCCACTGGGCTCGGGCAATCCGATGACACTACCAGAGGTGAATATCGATCCGGCGATGATTCACGATGCCATTCCAGTTGACCTTCCAATTACTACAATTGAAAGCAATGTGGTATCAGACGCCATCATTAGAAACGAGCGCTCTATTCGCAAAACAATCGCTAATCGTCGCATATCAATTACTCAAGGCGACGGCAGTCAGATTGTTGTCACTGTCGATCCTGAAATGGCGATTAAGACAGAAAATTGCACCAAATCCGAAGTTCTACCTGAAGAAAAAATCCAGGCAGTCGAAGAAGAGGAAACACCAGCTCCACTTCCACAAACTCTCTACATTCGCCAGACACTTCGCTCTGGTCAATGCGTCAGCCACCAGGGCCATTTAGTCATAATCGGTGATATCAACCCCGGTGCTGAAGTAATGGCTGATGGTGACATAACTGTTTGGGGTTCGCTTCGTGGTATCGCACACGCCGGTATTGCAGGCAATACCAATGCCGAAATCAGAGCAATTAACTTACAACCAATTCAAATTCGTATCGCCGATGCTATCGCCCGATCTCCCGACCGCAAAGGCGTTAAATACACGTCTTCTGCAGCACCGGAAATGGCGAAACTAGTCGACGGTAAAGTAAAAGTCTACAAGTACAAATTCAACTAGTTCCATTTTCAGTCCACTTTCAACTCCCTGAACAAAGGTAATAATAATGACCGGCAGAGTAATAGTAGTAACCTCAGGTAAGGGCGGTGTGGGCAAAACCACAGCGTCAGCCAACCTTGGAGTGGCCCTTGCTGCCACCGGCGCTAGTGTCGGACTGGTAGACATGGATATCGGGCTTCGTAACCTCGATATTTTGATGGGCTTAGAAAATCGCGTAGTCTACAACCTCGTCGATGTAATCGAAGATCGTTGCAAGCTTCGCCAGGCGCTAGTCAAAGACAAACGCCACCCCAATCTGTGTTTGCTCCCCGCGGCTCAAACCCGCGACAAAAACGCAGTAACATCCGACCAGATGCGCGAGTTGTGCGAAGAGATGAAGAAGATATTTGACTTCGTCATCGTCGACAGCCCAGCAGGCATCGAAACCGGATTTCAAAACGCAATAGCCGGAGCCGATGAGGCCGTGATTGTCACCACCCCGGAAATGTCCGCGGTTAGAGACGCCGACCGTATCATCGGATTGCTGGAAGCGCGCAAAGACCAGATAGAGCAATACCGCCTGGTGCTCAATCGTTATCGTCCTGCCATGGTGCAAGCCAATGACATGATGAGTATTGACGATGTGTTGGAAATCTTGTCCGTGAAATTACTCGGAGTAGTGCCCGAGGATGAGGACATCATCATTTCCACCAACAAAGGCGAACCGGTGTCCGGCACCGATAACACAAGATCTGGTCTAGCTTTCCGCAATATTGCACGTAGACTGCGTGGCGAAGATGTCCCATTAATGGACCTCGAAGTCAAAAGCAACACTTGGATCAACCGTTTAGTCAATTTCTTCGCGCCAGTGAAGGCTTAACGGGGGGTATGAAAAATGCAAGAAGTTAAGAACCAAGTAATGAATTGGCTCAGCCAGTTCCGCCATTCCACCGTTCGCACCACCGCCAAAGACCGCATGCGCTCAATGCTTACGCACGATCGCCTCGAGTTGCCGGCCGGTAGGTTAGAATGTCTGGAAGAGGAGTTGATGTGTGTCGTGAACAGATACTTTGAACTGGACAAGACCACAACAAGATTCGACCTGGAACAAGAGCCAGATCGAAAAGCTTCTCTAATAGCTAATTTCCCGCTACTGCGGTCCAAGTGCTAACGAGAACAAGTTGACCTCATCAGTCCGAAATAAAAAAAACATAGACGATATAGCCGGGCTTCTCGCCCGCAGCATAGCCGGAGTTGACCTCTGGCTTTTGCTTGCTATTGGTTTTCTTGTTTACATCAGTTTGTCTGTGCTCAAATCTGAGCACACGTATACCTACTTTGTAAAACAATCTGAGTTCTTGTGGGCGGGCGGTGCCTTGATGATAATCATGGCGCGCATACCCTATACGTTTTGGGTGAAGCCATGGGTGATACCAGTTATTTATCTGGTCAATTTGGCCATGCTAATTTTCGTTATGATCAAAGGGCACTCAGCTCAAGGTGCGCAACGCTGGTTGGCATTAGGACCACTTACACTGCAACCTTCTGAAGTATCAAAAGTGGTGGTAATTTTTACCATCGCAGCCTGGTTCAAACATTTTCCAATTCGATCATTTTTTGATATTTTCAAAACTTTGATAGTGATAGGACCGCCAGCCTTCCTGGTTTTCAAGCAACCAGATTTAGGAACATCACTTACATTTGGCGCCATGTTTTTAGGCACATCATTTTGGATGGGCGCAACACTGCCAGATATCATAGTTTTAGTAAGCCCTGTGGCAAGCCTTGTGCTGAGCGCATATTCGATGCAATGGGTCTTTTATTTCATGGGTGCCCTGGGCATCTTTTTGCTTATATTTTGGCGACGCAATGACATGAATTGGATTCTGCGCATCGTGCTAATACTTGCAATTCTCGGCGCAAACTATGGCGTGGGATGGGCTCGTCCACATTTATGGGGACACTTGAAAGAGTATCAACAAAAGCGTCTCACTAGTTTTGTAGACCCATATTCAGATCCACGCGGCTCTGGTTATCACATTTTGCAGAGCTTGATTGCCATCGGCAGCGGTGGCGTAACAGGAACTGGTATCGGCAAAGGAAACCAGAGTCAAGGTGCCTTTATTCCCGAGCGCCACACAGACTTTATATTTGCTGTAGTGGGCGAGGAACTGGGATTTAAAATTTGTATTTTTGTAGTTATGGCATACGCAGTAATTTGTCTGCGTGCACTCGCCATCGCTTTTCGAAGTCGCGGTGATCCTGTCGGAAGCTCGATGGCGATTGGAATTATGTGCATGTTTATTTTCCACGCATTCATCAATATGGGCATGACCATGGGAATCATGCCAGTTACCGGTGTTCCGCTTCCGTTCCTGAGTTATGGAGGAACGGCGCTCATCATCGATATGGTTTGCGTTGGATTATTACAGTCGATTTATTTTTATAATCCGCCCGAAAAGAAAGACCCCTGGGGTCGTTAATTACTAGCAATATCTAGCAATTCGCAGCTAAGGTCTACTTTTGCTGTAACTTTAATTGAGTCACAATTCACCGGAGTTGCTTTGGGTGAGGTTTCGGTGTACGTATCTGAAATTCTTACAAATCTGCCCAGTTTTTGACTTGCTTCTTTAGCTACAAATTCAGCTCTAGTCTTAGCCTTTTCAAAAGCTTTACTGAACGCTTTATTCTTCTGAGATTCAATTTCACTGTTTTCAAAATGTATCTCGCGCAAATAATAATCGTCCCACTCAGCGATTTTTAAAGCTAATTCGGGCACCGACTTCATCGTTTGCGTTTCGAAATTAACAAATCTGAGAAGCCGATATGACTTCGCACGATTCATTTTTATAAAACTCGAACTCTCTTGCGACAAGTTAATATATTCGTGCGTCTGGGTAAAACCCAGAGCTGAAGCAAGCTCTTGCAACTTCTTCAATCTGGCTGTATTGATCTCGAGACTTTTCTTGAAAGTTGCGCCATCGCTTTCGATCATGATCAAAAACACTGCCTTGTCAGGCTTAGCAAACACATCTTCGCTTGCACTCACTGATACCACCCGGGCATTAGTCAAAAGTGGAACTACTTCCTCATTGGCATAAGCGCCTTCTGAAATAGTTGCCGTGCAAATAAAAGCTAAAGCCGCGAACAAAGCCTTGCGCATAACATCCTCCTGGAGCTTGAGCAAATATTAGCAATATCTAGCTTTCCTTTTGCTAATGACAATTACCTCAGAGCCAACTAAAATTGGCCAAAATGGCACTCCCTAAAAGCAAATCTGGATATTTTTTCCTGGCGCTGGCGCTCTTTGTCGTCGCTAACTTTGCTGCGGTCATAGCCAACAAAAGCCTCATATTCTCGGTCAAAGAAAACACAGCCGTGTTCCAGGCTGCCGATTCTGCCGTAAACCAGTACCAAGCTCTGAAGAAGACCCCAAACATAGTCCTATTAGGCTCGTCCCTGGTCGCAACCCCTCTCTGGTGGGCAGATCGCGACATTGTGCCGAATATCAAAGACTTCTATCATCACCATGACGCAGTGACGTTCAATAACGCTCTGCGTGCCAATGGAAACAACGAAGAAGCTTATGCTTTCGCTCTTCCTGGTGCCATGGTCAGCGACATGTACTTGATTGTGGACAAAGTATTTCAATCTAAAAAGAAGCCAGATGTTGTAGTTATGGGCATTTCGGCACGCGACATGATGGATGACTTGCTTACTGGAGAAACGAGAACACCAGTATTCAGCAGGCTTTCGGATCTATCCGACTTCAAAGGCAATCTGGACTTGTATCTATCAACACCGGCGGAGAAGCTGGATTTTGCTCTGAATAATCTTGTTTTTCTTTATGGCAAACGATATCGATATCAGCTCAAAGTCTCGCAGTTCTGCGAAAAAACAATGAACAAAATTCCATTGCTAAAAGACCCAGAAGCACAAAAAACGACTGCCCAAGCCAAAGAAACACAACCATTATTTGCTACAGGACTTGGCACTCGCCAGGAGATGTGGGACCAGAGCCGCAAAGAATATCAAAAACGCTACGAACATTTTAACAAGCAACAGTTTGATAAACAGTCGGTCTTCCTCTCCAAGCTGCTTGAGCGAGCCAAAGAGCGCAATATCAAAATGATTCTGGTCAATATGCCTTTATCGCAAGAGAATAAATCGCTCATGCCACCTGGACTTTACGAGGCCTACTATCAAGGCGTAAAGCATGCCGCCGAATCAGAAGGCGCATCGTTCCTCGATCTTAATCAGGGTGCGCTCGTGTCTGAAAATCTATTTCTGGACACCGCACATATGAACGCTGATGGCGGAAGAAAGCTATGTGGCGAATTAGCCAAGTATCTTAGCAAAAACTCATCTGTAGCCAATTCCCGCTACTCAATGTAATAGTTTCCTGGCTTTGGACTTCTGCACAGATCAATTACTGGTATATTATTTAATCTATGTCGCAGCCTGCCGGATCCGAAACACGAATGACCTGTCCCAAGTGCGGACTGGTAGCCGGTGGCGGGGTGACTTTGTGCCCTAAAGACGGGACCAAACTTGCCGATTATTCCAACGATCCATTTGTTGGCAAAATCATCGAGCAAAAGTACGAAATTATTTCGCCCATCGGCGAAGGCGGCATGAGCGTCGTCTACAAAGCAAAGCATCTTTTGATGGATCGTTTTGTCGCAATCAAAATGATTCGACCAGAATATGCCACCATGTCGCAGCTCATCGACAGATTTAAGCAAGAGACAAAAGCCGTAAGCTCGCTGCGCCATCCAAACATCGTAACTGTGTTTGATTATGGCTTCCTGCCTGACCAGACACCGTTCTTGATCATGGACTATCTTGAAGGAAAAGTTCTCAATCAGCTTATCAAACAAGAAAAAACGATGCACTGGGAACGTGCAGTTCTTCTCTTCTCTCAGGCTTGCGATGCGCTTGCACACTCGCATGAGCGAGGCGTTGTGCACCGCGATATCAAGCCGTCAAACTTACTTGTAAGACAAGAATTAGAAGGCGTCGAATCGCTCACCAT
This sequence comes from Candidatus Melainabacteria bacterium, assembly GCA_016699165.1. GTDB lineage: Bacteria > Cyanobacteriota > Vampirovibrionia > Obscuribacterales > Obscuribacteraceae > Aved-18. The sequence continues at coordinate 1,493,476 of CP064963.1, forward strand.
TTTCGATTTTGGTATCGCCAAACTTTTAAATCCAGACGGCAAGAAGCTAACCAACCTTGGTGAAGTCTTTGGAAGCCCGCTCTACATGAGCCCCGAGCAATGCTCTGGCGATATGATTGACCCTCGCACAGATGTTTATTCTCTTGCATGTGTCATTTACGAAGCTCTAGTTGGAGTGCCACCACTTGTTGGTGCCAAACCAATTGAGACAATCATGAAACACATAAACGACAAGCCTCGAACCTTAAGCGAAGTTCGTCCCGACTTGAACATACCGCCACGTCTTGAAGAAATGGTGATGACCGCGCTAAGCAAAGCGCCTATCGATCGCCAGCCAAACATGATTACTTTCAGAAATGAATTGCTTTCAGTCGCCAATTTAAAAATGGTGGCAACAGGCGTTTCGGTGATGCTCGATCCAAATGAAGTGCTGAGAGCACTGGAGCAAAACAATAACGCACCCTCCAACACACCTCACATTCAACAGCCGGGCTCTTCAAACTCCAGATTGAATGCCGTGAGTCCAAATACTTCTAGTTCAAGACTTGATGCAATGGAGCAGACCAATCCAAGACAGTCTGCAAATAGACTGCAGCCATCGCTTCAAGTGCCAAGCGACGAGTACGTAACAGACCCGCCGCACATCAAAGAAAATCGCACTATAGAACCAATCGAGATGCAGGAAAATCCTTTTAGACCCGTGCCGCTGCCACCAGAAGTGGTGCTCTCAGGTCAACACACACCTTTTGAAGAAATTGACGAAAAAGATAAGCAGGTCAAGAAAACAACTGTTATTCAAAAGAAAAGTGCTTCGCCAGTACTGATGCTATCTATAGTGGCAGTGCTAATTCTTGGTGCTGTTGGTGGCTATCTGGTGGCACACCCTGAAGTGCTACAAGGCAACAAGACAGAAGATGTGAACAAAGACAATAAAGTCAGTGACGAGCCGGGTCTTGAAATAGCTAATCTCGATTCAAAAGCGCAAAAAGAATATGTAGACAAAGCTTATACCTACTATTACAAGAGCTACACTTTGTCCGCGCGTTCATCAGATGAAGTACCGCTAGACTGCCATGAAAACGAAAAAATAGTCTCAGCGATTCCTTTTAACAGAATTATTCCACCGCATAGCTGCCACATTATTGTTCAAGGAATTGCTTCTAAATCAAACGAGAAAGGCGTTCACATTGACATGGTTGCTGAAGAATTGACGCGAAAGTTTTTCAAAAATGATCCGCGTGTTATTGCCACCAAAATGGAATCGCTTGGATTTACACCAATTGATGACGAGCTGAACACCCGCTGTACCTTGGTAAAAGCTAAAGTAGCCGGCAAGACTCAGTATTTCTTATATGTGTGGAACGATCAAAAATGCGTTGTTTGTCAATTCGCTGTTGCAGACGACATGCCAATTATGAACCTGCAAGGCGAAATGCGTGAAATTTCGACTGTCATAATTAACGAATACAACGGAAACTAACGAAACCTAGCGCAAGTAAACGGCTCTAGTTTACACAGATGGACTTGACAGCTTCCTCGCCTTGAAAGATATGGTATTCTTGTGATCTGGACTGTCAAATGTCTTCAGCTGCGGGCGAGTGGCGGAATGGTAGACGCGCTAGATTTAGGATCTTGTGTAGCAGTACGTGGAGGTTCAAGTCCTCTCTCGCCCACCATTTCTTTATCCTGATAACTCAATACAGCATTTAATCCAGGTGGAGGAATGTTGTGAAATTCTCCATACTATTAAAGTTTTGAGGATCAAAATGTAATGGATGCCATGATCTTTCGAAAATCCGGGCAGCCACTAAAGTTGGTGCATAAAGCTGACCCAAAGCCTGCCACCGATCAACTTCTTTTAAAAGTAACGGCATGCGGAGTCTGCAGAACAGATCTTCATATCATTGATAATGAGCTTACTAAACCGAAATTGCCGCTAATAATGGGTCACGAAATTGTTGGCACCGTGCTGGAAATCGGCAGCGCAGTAAAAGGATTTGCAATTGGACAACGAGTTGGCGTGCCATGGCTAGCGCAAACCTGTCTTAAGTGTCATTTCTGTTTGTCTGGTAGAGAAAATTTGTGCGACGAAGCTTTATTCACCGGATATAACGTGGACGGTGGTTACGCAAGCCGCACAGTGGCAAAATCTAATTTCTGCTTTCCGCTACCCGACTCTATCCCCGACAACGAAGCCGCACCATTGCTTTGTGCCGGACTGATTGGCTGGCGAACACTCAAACTGGCAGGAGACAATAAGCGAATTGGTATTTACGGATTTGGTGCCGCTGCACACTTAATTACTCAAGTTGCGATTTACCAGAAAAAAGAAGTTTATGCCTTCACTCGAAACGGCGATAGTGAAGGTCAAGATTACGCGCTCAAACTAGGAGCATCTTGGGCTGGAAGTTCAGAAGATAAACCGCCTCACCTGCTTGATGCCGCTTTAATTTTCGCACCAGTTGGTGACTTAGTACCTCTTGCTCTCAAAGCATCAAACAAAGGAGCAAGCATCGTATGTGGTGGCATCCACATGTCGGATATTCCGTCCTTTCCATACTCATTACTCTGGCAAGAACGTTCAGTAAAGTCGGTGGCCAACTTGACCAGACAAGACGCAATTGAATTTCTTGAAATAGCTGAAAAAATTCCAATTCGATCTAATGTGACTACTTATAGCCTGGAAGATGCAAACAAAGCTCTGGATGATTTAAGGCATGGCAAATTCCATGGAGCTGCAGTTTTAACAACCAAGCCATAAACTTTGTCGAATTAACGTGCTTTGCGAAATAACATGTTCAACAAAATAGTTAGTCCAACCGACAAACCAATGCTAAGTAGAATACTGGGCAACCAGAGAATAACCATAAAATTCACCTTTGAGTTTACTGCTATTCTTACGTCTAGCACAGGATACTTGCAGAGAGTTGGTTGAATGAAAAATCCTCATATAGGTATAGTCGGCGGCGGACCGGGCGCACTTCTAATATTGATGCGAATATTAGAATTAGAGGGCGCAGATTTTGCACTTGATATATTCGAGTCGGCTCCAAGACTAGGCGTAGGAATGCCTTTCAGCCCCAGAGGCGCCGATTTAGAACACGACACCAACGTTTCGGAAGAGGAAATACCAGATTTCGAGCCGCCACTGTCACAGTGGGTAAAAACGCAGCCACCATATGTTCTTGAAAAATACGGTGTTGACCCGCAACAATTCGATGAAACCTCCATCTTGCCTCGTTTACTTTTTGGCGAATATCTCCACGAGCAGTTCGAAATGCTTCTAAAAGAAGCTGAGCATAGGGGGATGGAAGTAAAAATCCATTTTAAAACACATGTAGATGACATAAAAGATGATATTAAAAAGAAAAAGACTGCCATCATCGCTGGTGACAAAACCTATTTATTCGACAATGTTATTATCTGCTGCGGTCACTTCTGGCCCCACGATCACGAAAGAGAATTGGCTGGATATTTTGATTCACCCTACCCTCCATCTAAATTGAATAGAATTTTCGATCATCCAGTAGCATTGCGAGGTAGCTCACTGACAGCGGTTGATGCAATTCGTACAATTTCAAGAAACAATGGAATTTTCACTCGCGAAAATTCAAGACTGATTTATACCAAAAACGAAAATGCGCCTAACTTCAAAATGGTTATGTATTCGCATAATGGCTTGCTGCCTTGTGCTCGAATCCACCTGGAAGAGCCTAACATCAATAATGCAGACATTCTTCCATCCGCTCGCTTGAAAGAAAACATGGCTGAAAACGATGGTTTTCTATCGCTCGATTTTCTGTTCGATATTGGATACAAGGAACTTCTAAAAGATAAAGATCCAGAACTCCATATCCAAATCAAAGACATGAAGGTAGAAGAATTTTCCAAATTTATGCTTTCCAAACGAGAGGCACAAGAGCCCTTCGAGCTATTGCGCGAAGAATATTTAGACGGGATAGACTCGCTACAAACCAAGCGTCCAGTGCCATGGAAGGAAGCACTGTCAGCCTTTAGTTTTGCCCTAAATTTTCCCGCCAAACACATGTCGGCTGAAGATATGATTCGCTTACACGAACACTTATTGCCACTGGTTGCAATTGTGATTGCATATCTACCACCAAGCTCTTGCGAAGAAATGCTAGCCTTACATGATTCTGGATGTCTTGACCTTGTTTCAGTTGATAAATTTGAAGCAAAAATTTCAGAAGGCGGCAAGATTGTTTGCACATGCAAGTTTGAAGATAAAGAAGACATTGTTGTTGAATATGAAACGTTTGTAGATTGTATCGGTCAGCCAAATATCGAGTTCGAGCAATTTCCCTTTAAATCCTTAATGAAGGGTGGCACGGTGAGCCAAGCTCGATTGAATTTCAAATCAAATAAAGGTCACCAGAACGTAGATGGATTACAAATCACAGACTCATTCCAAGTTGTAAATGAGAAAGGTGAAGCAAACAAACGAGTTTATCTTTTGACTGTTGCCTTTATGAAAGGCTTGAACCCAGACTTTTCAGGAATTGATTTCTTTGAGCATGCAACTGAGCTAGTGGTTAAGAGCATTTTCAGCGCAAAAATCTAACAATCTTTGGCGAGGGTCTTCCGCAAAAAGGCCGAAGTCCGGCCTCCGGAGGCCGACATGGATCACTAATCTAGCAAGAGGACCTTAACCGTCGTGAGTTTTCACCCCTAATCAGCTCCGATTTAAAACACCTTCTTAAAAAACTTCTTGGTGCTACTTCCAGCTTTATCTAAACCTTTCTTCGTAGCATCCAATCCTTTCTTGGTACCGCCCACAGTGACATCAATTGCCTTACCGGTACCTTTTTTAGTTTCCTTAATACCTTTCTTTGTCACGCCAACTGTGACGCCGACACCTTTCTTAGTGCCCTTTTCGGTCACATCCCAAGATTTCTTGATGCCCTTTTTAGTAGCGTCGCCACCTTTTTCAACGCCATCTTTAACATAGCCAGCCTGAACAGGTGCTGCACAAATCAAAGACAGAACGCTTAATAATAAAAATGCTTTTCTCACCAGTAACCCTCACTTTCTGATTTCTTTATAGCACCTAAATTCACACCGTCGCCCATTTAGAGCGGGCTTGGTGACTCAGGATAAAGTCCGACGAATTTGCTTTTATCTGGCGTATCGTAAAACATGAGCCAGGTCTTTTTGAGTAAAGCGTACTCTTCTGCCAGTCTTTTCATTATTTCCAGGGACGCATCTACATCTACTAGAGCGAGATCAAAGAAATAATAATCGCTACCACGACCAGCTCCAATTTGGCATCCGATCCCGTTTTTACGCAACTTTTCATCCAGAGAAACCTGAAAATCTTCAATCATTGGATCTTCGTCTTCCTCAACGGCGAGGCTCGTTTTGATAAAACAAAACTTTTCGCCCATTTTGGCAAACTGCGCAGAGTCAAATTGTTTATTTTTCCAAAAAGCTTCAGTTACTTGAGGCGCCAAGGTGCGGAAAGTAAAACGCTCTGGCTCTGTTTCCATTGCGCGCAACTCGTCTGCGGTGGGACCAAGAACACTCCAGTCGATGTCGTCTGGATAGTGCTTGGAAAAATCTTCTTTAGTAATTGTCTGGTTCTGCATTTATCTACCTCAGCGTCGCTTCTAAGTAATTGTTATTAAACAAAGGATTATTGTCCCCATCAATAAGTTTAATAGTTAGTTCTTTTCCCAACTCATATATTTTCAATTTGGCACCGTCTTTTATCACTTTACCTCGCATCTGATCATCAGAATTAGAAAAGAGAAAGTTCTCAATAGCCGGGAACTCGTTCTCACGAACGTTTTTAAGTGCCAAATCTGCTCTGCCAAACTTTCGCATTCCTTGAGTGTGCGCGTAAAACAAAGATGGATCATCATCGTTAGGATTGACCAATAAATAAATTTGATCCTGTATTTTTGGCTTGTCTGGATCAAAAAACTTTTCTTTCCATTCGCTTGGAGTGTACCAACGATACCCTTCCAGATCGTATACGGCTATTCCTCCCGCATCCAGTGCGGCTTGAACAACTCCTATAGTACTTCGCAAATAATTGAGAGATTTGGTGTCATCTGTTTCGCCAAATAATGTGACTGCATTTGGTGCAAATTTTACTTTCTCAAAAGTTACCTTGTCACGTTTTTCAAAATCACGCGAAACGAATCCGGTTAACAATTCTTCCCAGTCTTTATGGTCTTTTTCTCTAGACTCCTCCACAATTTTCACTCCAGATGGAGGACCTTCACTTCTGTGCTTACTTTTAGATATTGTCAAAGGAAAAGTGTAGGTTCCAGGAATGAAATACGCAATTCGTGCCGCAGTTCCACCTGATTCAAATTTCGGTCTAGACCAATTAGAACTGGCACTACAGCCAAAAACCGAAAGTAAAAGGGCGAGCGAAGTCAGGCATTTTTGAATGCTCATTCAATCACCAACTCCGTCGCGCTTTTCAAATTATATGTAACACCACGCCACAGCACTTTATTCGTCAGTATCGAATTCAGTGTCATGAAAGGAAGCACAATATGAGCAAGCGGCACCGCAATGCAGCATAACCAGAAGGGTTCATACATGTGCGACACTTCCACGCCCAATATTCTATTCCAGAGATTGCGCGATACCATAATCAAAAATATTTCAAGCGGAAAAATCGAAACGCCAATCCAGAAGGCAGAAAACAAATCTTGACTGTTTTGTTCAATTGCAAGAAACAAAGTCCAGAACATAAAAACTGTCCAGAGAAGCATGATGAAACTGCGACCTATTGCCCGTCTCCAGAGTTCGGGATAATAGACTTTAGTCAAGATCATTTGACGATTTGTCCATTCGAGTATTTCTGCAATGGTGGCACGCCCTTCGGATGTGACAGTGCATTTGGTGACGAAATGCACTTTGAGACCAAGTTCTTTTATTGCCTTTGTTAAAGACATGTCGTCATCGGCTGAATTGTCCCAGTGCTCGGCAATGCGCGCACGCTCAAATACTTCGCGTCGAATTGCCATGGCACCGCCCCAAGCGAAAGCATATTTTTTATCTATTAATTCGACCGACGACATGCGATTCCAGAAGCCTCTTATTATCGAAGGCAAATTCCAATGGTTCGAGACATAGAATCTGTAACCAGTCGTAACGCCTATCGAATTATCTTTGAGCGGCGCAACCAAATGAGTCAAAAAATTATTCAGGGCTATGACATCCGAATCGACAAAGGCGATCACCTCTGAGTCAGGCTGGAGTAATTGCAAGGCGCAAAGCTGATTGTTGACCTTCTGGGCGCGGTGGGGGTGGAAACCTGCCACAACTATGTCGGCGCGTCCGGGGTGTTTCTGACAAAGCTGGAAAAGGGGCTTATAAGCGGGGTCAGATTCTTCGGCTACGGCAAATATGATTTGAAAATCAGGATAATCCTGCAGAAATAGGCGCTCTATGTTCTTTTTAAAGTCCGGGTCGAGCCCTTTGCATGGCAAGATTATGCTCGCCTTGGGCTTGTAGGGCTCGGGGCGACGGGCAAGATCCGCATCCATATACTTATAGAGCCTGATGTATGTGCTCACCTGGATGATGGCGCCCACAACAGTCATAAAAACGAAAAAATAACCGATTTCCATGTTAATAATCTTTGGCGCCGTTGACTTTAGTTGCTGGTGCTATTAGTTTAATGGACAATTATCAGCAAAGTGCAATGTATTACACAGAGAATCACCGAAATACAAAAATTGCGCTCGTCTCAAGCGGGCTAGGAAATGTTGAACGTGGGTTCGAAGTGTCGTGTGCGCGGTGGTTTCATGCATTAAAGAACCATACTGACTTCGATGTCCATCTCTTGGCTGGCGGCAATTATCCCGATGCGGTGACTGTGCCAAATATCAAGAGGAACAGCCTTTTACTTAAGAAACTTTCCGAGCTGCCCATCCTGCCTGAAAAAATGCGATGGGAGTTAACTTATGGTGTCGAGCAAATCAGCTTCCTGCCAGGTCTTTTAGGCGGGCTTGCAAAAATTAATCCAGACGTGGTTTGGGTCAAAGACGTGCCACTGGCTCATTTCATTATGGCGGCGGCACATTTGCCAAACTATCATTACAAAGTAATTTTTGCCAACGGCGGCATTTTCAATCCGCAAAATTACAAGTGTTTCGACCATATTCAGCAATTAAATTTTGGCGGTTATGGAGTGGCACTTGAAGCTGGCATTCCGGGTTCAAAAATGGATTTGATACCAAACTGTCTTGATGCCGAAGAATTATGGGATCAGTGTCGCGAAACTGGTGTTCGTCAAAAGTACGGCATCGCAGAAGACGATTACATGATTGTTTGTTGTGCAGCGTGGAATCGCTATCACAAACGAATCGATTATCTTATCGAAGAAGTAGCCAAACTAAACGATCCCAAAATCAAACTGGTGCTTTGCGGAGTGGAAGAATCTGACACTCCTTATCTAAAAGCGCTCGGAGAGAAGTTGTTGCAAGATCGTGTCATCTGGCTGACTTTACCCGTAGAACAGGTACCATCAGTGGTGGCAGCAGCAAACGTATTTATTTTGCCAAGTTTAGACGAAGGTCTTGGAAATGTTTTGATTGAAGCGGCAATAATTGGAACACCAATTATTTGTCATCCTCACAGTGGCGCTAAATTCATAATCGAAGATCCGCAGTGGATGTGCGATATAAGCGCTAACGGAGCGCTTGCAAGTCGTATTGTGCAGATGAGAGAAAATCCACCATCAATTAGTTCAATTGATACACTGCGCCACAGAGTCTATGAAAAATTCAGCGACAGACATCTGGTGCAAGATTTTTCCCGCATGGTGGAAAAAACGCTTACGCCACCCGCACGCAAACGTGCAGTTATTCACTAGCAGTTATTCTGTTTAGAAGTACTCTGGATGAGATTCTTCAAGACCCTGCTCTAACTTGTTTATGTCTTTGAATAAAACATGATCAGGTTTGATTTTGCGTCCCAGGTCAAAAGCGTCCCAAGCATTTTGGACGTCATAGCGCGAAAAATAATAGGTGCCTAGATCTTTATATGCATACACTAAAGCTGGGTTACTGTTTAGCGCATAAATAAAACGTGCGCTTGGATTGCCGCCGGCTAGACTCTCTACATTAGCTTTGAGCACTTCTATAACATAACCTTTTTTGAACTTAGTCGAATCGATTGTATTTAAAATTTTGTACGAAGCAACTGCCCCGGCTTTTGAAGTAGGCCTCAAATTTTCTTGTAGTTTTTTGACAATAGGATCTTTCTTTGTTGCGTTCATAATATCGTTGGATTCGGCGACTGCCTGCTCGCCTGTACACAAGCTATAATTAATCATTGTGAGCAGTGCGTCAACTGGTTCTTTTTTTGCAACCAGTGTCTTTGCTTCAGCAAACGATTCTTGCTTTTTAGGTAAAACAGGAATTTCCTTTTTGATATAAATGCGTTCTTGCAAACCTGAAAGTGGCAAACCCTTCGCAAAAGAAATTTTATAATCAGAGCCAAGATCAAGAGATGGAGCTGCTCCATCGCTATTTTTCAATACCATTTTAATGGTATTGTTCGCACTGCGCGTACTCATCTCGATATTCAATTCTTTAGGAACTCTTTTGCGTGTAAGCAAGTCCTTACGAATAAACGGGTGAACATTGCAGTTATAGACGTAGAATTTTTCCATCATCGCAAGCATCGATTCAGGAAGCGGATCACCCAGAACAACCGATGTCACCACTTTTCCTTTGTAAGAGTATTCGACGGTATTACCCTTTTCGGCAACGGTGATACCAGGGTTCTCTTCCTGTCCGGGGACTATCATCCCTAGTTCGCATCCAGAGTTAAATGGGTCAAAGGCGTCAGTTACTTCACTATTTGACTCTTTCAAAATCTTGGTCAATTCAGCGCGATTAGCAGCTTCAGCATGTTTGCTAGCTGATACCAGATACAGTGAGTGTTCTTCATAAGTTTTCGCTTTAGGATCTGCTTTGAAGATACGCTTCTTTTCGAAATCGAAAATATTTAGCTTATCGTCAGCTTCTAGACCAAGCTTCTTTTTTCCAAGGATAAAAACAAGGTCTTTTTGACCATCGATTCCTTTAACTTTTGGATTGAGAGATATCGATTTGACCGTAGTGACATAGTTCAGTTTCATTGAGTCACTACTTGGCGCATTGGCTCCCGAACAAGCGCTTAAAAGAATTAAGCTAGAAGTAAGGGCCACCGCTAAATATTTCATGTTTTCATCCTTTGGAAGATTGAGCTATTTTACCACTAGGGCAAATTCAATTCTTTGGCAGATTTCATCAGGTTATCGTAATCGGAAAAGAGGTGTCCGTGAATACCCAGCTCTGCTGCTGCATCAACATTTTCTTTCCTGTCGTCTATAAACAAAGATTCAGAGCCCTTGAGCCCGAGATTTGAAAGACTGTGCTCATAAATTGAGCGATGCGGTTTTACTATGCCAATTTCGCAAGAAAAAGTGCAATGATCAAAATCGTCTATCCATGGCTCTTTTCTAATACTCAAAGTGAGCTCAAGCGGCATATTCGAGATTAAACCAATGGTGATGCCGTTTTTCTTCAAATGCGATACCCATTCAAGCATTTCGGCATTGAGAATGGACCAGACAGCAATGTCGTGAGCGACAAGATGTTCTTTTTCTTCAGTACTGAAAATACGGTCAAGCTTTTTGCCAACGCCATCCCAGTAGTGGGTGGCATTCACCGAGCCGCGGTCATACTCTTCACGACCATGCCAGTATGCATTGCAAAAAGAATTTGCCTCTAGATTCTTTAAACTAGGACTTTCAGCAATGCGCCCAGGCTCACCAGGATGGCTCAAGACATTGCCATAATCGAACAAAACCGCCTTAATCATGCGCTTATCGTAACAAAGTTTTTTCCATTCTGCTACGATATACAGAGAATAGAGGTAATTTCATGAAAGCCAAGAGATTAGTAAATCTTCTAGTTCTTATAGCATTAACAATATCGGGGACAACCGTGCAAGCAAGTTCGAACAATCCAAATGGTCATAAAAACCAGGAAGCTGTTTTTGCCGCTGGCTGATTTTGGGGTGTGGAGGCTGATTTCCTCGACACGCCGGGAGTTGTAGCTACAGAAGTAGGTTACACAGGTGGTCGAACCAGCAATCCAAATTATGAGCAGGTCTGCTCAGGTAACACGGGACACGCAGAGGCAGTGCACGTCACATACGATCCTCAAAAAATTAGCTTCAAAAAGCTGGTTGAAAGATTTTTGCGCATTCATAATCCGCGCTACGACAATAGCCATGTAAGAGGCGGTCAGTACCGCTCCGAGATATTCTATTTCTCGCCCGAGCAGGCTTTAGTCGCACGTCAAGTTATAAGCGAACAAGAGAAAATGGATAAAACTAAACTTTATACTCAGGTATCAAAAGCGGTGCCTTTTTATCGAGCAGAAGAATATCACCAAAAATACAACCAGAAGAATAACGGTGCATTTTGTGGTGGCTGGTTCAAAAAGAAATAGTTAAGCCTAGGGCTCAAGCTCTTTGATAAACAACTCAGCCAATCTAAATGAATCAGAGCTTGAATAATAAGCGCTCTCGGCTGCTTTGTGGAAAGACTTCAAAGCAATGTCTTTTTTGTTGCTTGCTAAGGCATCAAGCGCAATGGCACTATTAATATCAGCTTTTTGATACCAAACAGTGGATGCGTTATTCAATTTATCCTGATCAATTTCGCCGAGCAAATACTGATAGAAAGGCAATGGCCACGGAAGCGACTTAGCATTTGCTTGAATAGCGCCTTTCTTTTTAGAGTAAACAAAATCAAATCTCTTTTTGACCATCGCTTTTGCTTCGTCTAGTCTTCCAAGCATTTTGAGGGTGTGAAAATAAACCAAGATTGGAATTTCGTCTTCTATAGTTTTTTTACCCGAAAGTACATTGGGATCGAGTTCGGCAAGTGCGCCTTTATAGTCTTGCTTAGCCAGTTTCAATTCGGCTCGCACAAAGTATGCTTTTGCTTTTGCGTTGTCGAGCATTTTTATAAAATCTTTAGGGGGAAAGAATCCTCGCTTCTGATACACCCACTCGCCGCCAGGTAAGGTCACCACAAAAGTGGGAATTGAATAGAGAGAATACTTGGTTTGTAGGTCAGTAACGCTCTTCTTCTCATGGGCATCTCCGACAATTACTTTTACAGGATAAAAGCCTTCACGAACTTTCTGCACTACATCTGATGCTTGAAAGGTAACTTTGTCCATGCGCTTGCACGGCTGGCACCAGTCGGCGGAAAAATCGTAAAGTATAAGAGACGAATGATAACTATCTTTGTCGCGATCGAGATCGCCGAGAGTTTTCCAGCCAATTTGAGCATCTGGATTGAGCAGTGTTTGAAATGGACCTTTGATATAAATTCTGCCTACAAGTAATAGCGCCATCGCCAATGTGACAAAGATAGGAATATAAAGCGTCGACTTGCCTTTTTTAATCCGAGCCATAGGAAAACTCCCTGATAGAAAGCGAAAGTATGGCTAAGAATAAAAACAGACTCAAATTGGATAAGTAGACTACTATAAGCTCCGTGCAAGCATAATAGCTGCTTGCAATCAAAGAAAAATCGACACAACTAGGAAAGACGTCTCCAAACCAGTAGTTGAAAAATAGAATGGCGTCTTTTACATATTTAAAAAATGTAGGAGCGCTAGAACTGTAGCCAATGGACATTATCTCTCCAACAGTTTGACAGCCAGAGAAGAATAAATAGGATACAAGCCCAAGCAATGAAGGCATTGAGTGCAAGAATACATAAAAGGCTGAAAAACTCAGACAATTGAATATGATTGAAAGTATGAAAGGACTATCAATAGGATTTTCAACGATACCAAGGGCAGTGGCAACACCAAATGTAAGTGCTACTGAAATAGATAAAACAGTTGTCGAGCCCACAAATCCGCAAAAGAATTTTGATAACACATAACAAGTGCGTGTAATTGGTCTTGTGAAGAGCAAATTCAGCGTTTCGGGTTCACCAGTTGGTCTGCCTGTGAGCAAGCCATCTGAAATAAATAAATAAGCCAGCAAAAAATAGATACTTGCGTTGTTAAAAATATTCCAGACATTTTTCGCGGCAGCTTCAGGCTCTGTAGAGTCAATCACCGAGATAAGCATCATATAACAGGGAAGACCCATGAAAAGCATTATAGGAATGCCGACTCGCCAGGCACGCACTTTTTCAATGAGATTGAATCGAATCAATGTTCTATTCAAAAGAGTGGGTTGAATCATTGATTTTCACCCTTATTCAAAAACAAATCGACTAGCTCGCGTCTTTCTGATTTTGCTTCGTACACCATCAGGTTATTTGCAATTAGTTCTTGAATAAATTGTGCAAGATGTTCTTTATCTGGCGAAGATACTTTAGCTGATTCTTGTGTTGATTCGATTATTTTGCAATCGTGTTTTAATGCTAACTCACCAAGCAATACGTCTATCTCGTCTGAATTTTTACTTGCCAGAGGCAACCACGAAAGTGAAACATCTTGCCCTTGCAAAGCAAAAGAGTCCATGCTTCCCAGGTGTTCTATTTTGCCACCACGTATGAAGGCAATACGATCACAAACCTTTTCCACTTCAAGCAGGTGATGAGAATTAACTATGGCGGTGGTGCCCTGCTCTTTAAATCGCAAGAGCATTTTGCGAATCATGATAAAACCAAGCGGATCCATGCCAGATGTCGGTTCGTCAAGAAAAACGATTTTGGGTTTGCCGATGATAGCTTGAGCCAGACCGACTCGCTGTAACATGCCGCGCGATAGTTCTTTAACCCGACGTTTTTTTGGATCGACTTCAAGCTCGACGGCTTCTAAAGCTTCTTTGATATCCTTTTCTCGATCTTTAGCAGGCATTCCTGCAAGCATGTGATGATAAGTTAAAAACTGATGGATATTCATCCAGCGGTTATAACAAGGTCTTTCAGGCAAAAATCCGATAAGCGGCTTTACATCAAAATCGTAAGGTGATTTGCCGTCAATTTTTATTTGACCAGAACTAGGCTTTATCAGTGCCAGAAGACAAGCCATAATTGTGGTCTTGCCAGCACCGTTGGGTCCAATCAATCCGAAAATTTCTCCAGTTTCAACGCAGAAGGAGACATCTTGAACCGCCTTGATTTTGGCACGGCGAAAATGTTTTGAGAGATTGTCTACAGTTATTATCGACACTATTTCAGTTTAATTATGATCGAGTACTAAGTCAAGGTTAGTATAATTTACCAATGAGCAGCGAATCATCCTCAAATCTTGAAGGCAAATTCGACGAATCTTACGAACCCGCATGGGGAGGGGTTTCGCAAGAAGAGCCTCGATGGCCTGCATCTTTAGCCATAATTGTGGCCATGATCGTACAAGTAGTGTTACCACACGAGTTGACACGTAATCTGCCAATTGTGATACTAGGTCTGGAATTAATTATCTTAATTCCAATCTCACTAAGCGCCCCTAATCGGCACAAAGATGAAAGTAAATTTTTACAAGCACTCGCCATTATCGTAATTGCTCTGGTTAGTATCGCCAATTTAGCCACGCTCGTTTTATTGATTTACGCTCTATTTTTTGAATCAGGCAAAGTGAATAGTGTCGAATTATTTTTCTCAGGAATGGGAATTTGGTTTACCAATGTTATTGCATTTGCTCTCTGGTTCTGGGAAATAGATAGAGGCGGTCCGCATGAGCGCACTCACAAAGGTCATGATGCACCAGATTTTCTTTTTCCCCAAATGTCCACACCCGGCTCCGCTCGCCCAGACTGGTCGCCTAAATTTTTTGACTACATATATCTAGCCTTCACTAATGCCACCGCATTTAGCCCCACCGATGTTTTACCCCTGTCAGGGCGAGCCAAACTACTAATGCTTCTGGAGTCATTGATAGCCCTTGCCACTATCTCTCTGGTAGCAGCCAGAGCTGTGAACATCATAAAATAGGAGTATAAATGACTGTGGGATTTTTTAGCGGACTGATAGTCACAATCTTAATTGTCGGCGCCTCACTCCTTGGATTATCGTTTGCCAGGAAGTGGCATAACAAAACCGATTTAGAGCCTCAACATGAAATCACAGACCCATACTCGCAAATCGTAGCAATGCTCTTTGCTGTTTTAATTGGATTTATGGTGGCAGATGCGATGCAAAGGTTCACCGTTGCCAGACAAACAGTGCAACAGGAAGCGTCTTCACTTGGAAATGTTTTTAGACTGGCAAACGGATTACCCGAAAAAAATTGTCACGAACTACGAGAACTCTGCGCTCAATATGCTCACGAAGTAATAGTCGACGAATGGCCGATGCTTGCTCAGAAACAAGACAGTGCTAAAGCCTGGAAAATCTACAAAGAGCTCTGGGCTGATTGCACTGAATACGAACCTTCTACACAAAGACAAAGTAACGCTCAAAACCAACTGCTTGAAGCAATGATGAGTCTTGGCGACTCAAGACGCCTACGCGTGGAAGCATTGCATGCTGGATTGCCTGCGGCTCTATGGGTGGTGCTTGTGATAGGTGGAATCGCCACCATTGTTTTTACTTATTTCTTTGCTGCTCGAAGTATGAAAGTGCAAGTAGTAATGGTCGGGATTGTGAGCCTGGTTGTATGTCTGAATTTATTCTTGCTAGCCACTTACGACGACCCATTTTCGGGTGATGTGACAGTAACTCCAAGCGCTTTCGAAACACAACTGAAATTATTCAGATTAGAGGGTTACGAAGGTAACCTTAAACCATAAGTTTACAGATTTCTTCAGCTATAACATCTGCCGGTTTTGGCTCTGAGTCAATTCTGGCTTT
Source organism: Candidatus Melainabacteria bacterium (assembly GCA_016699165.1). GTDB lineage: Bacteria > Cyanobacteriota > Vampirovibrionia > Obscuribacterales > Obscuribacteraceae > Aved-18. The sequence continues at coordinate 1,509,281 of CP064963.1, forward strand.
GATAGCTTGGCATTGAAGTCTCATTTTTTTATCATGAATAATAGAATCAAGACATTTACGCCAGGCGCCATTTGGGTCGTTTGTAAAATTAAACTCGTTTGGTACTCGTGGCTTTTTAGCCACACCGAGCTTTTCAAGTCGAGCCGCATTATCGAATTGATCATGGGCAAAAGGAGTAATCATTTGAGGAACGCCGGCATTCATACACTGAGCACTGGTGCCGATACCACCATGATGAATTACTACTTGAGCTTTAGGAAATAATAAGTCAAAGGGCTCATAAGGGGACAATAAAATATTTGGCGGAAGATTTTCCAGAACCTTATTTGAATACTTCGCAACAAATATGGCTCTATAGTTAGAACCTGACAAACACTGAAGTATGGTTTTAAAATACTTTTCCGATTGAGCCATCGCCGAGCCCGGTGTTACCACTACCGGTGGCGGTCCGATTTGCAAAAACTCCTGTACCTCTTGCGAGATATTCTCATGCTCTTGCTTGTGAAATATAGGAATACCGGTACAAACGCTATTAGCTGGCCAATCGGGTTGCGGCTCAGCATACCAATCGGGAAAAGCGCATATAACTTGATTGGGTGAGGGCAGCCATTTTCTGAAAATACTTTTTACTGGTGGCAAATCGTGAGCGGCTCTGAATTTATTTATATCGTCTCGACACACTCTATCGAGTGCCAAATTGTCAATTAAGCCAACATAAGCATTTTTGATCCAGAGCGGAAGCGCTGTGGGTGCGGGATAACCAGCACCCGTCATAGGCTCGTGAGCAGAAATAATGCAACAAGGCGACAAGTGAACAGTAGATACTTTGATCCCTAGTTCGTCTTGTAAAACTCGATTAGCCATGGCAAGCGTAGTACCAACCAGAATTGTATTGCCTGGTTCAATTCGCTCTTTCACTATCTGGTAGTTAAGCTCGAGCGATTCGCGCACAAATTGCCAGACAGCATGAAAACCCTTACGCGGATCCCAGACGCCCGGTCTTTGCAATGCCTCCATATAAAGAGCCTCATCGCCAAGCTCAAGGAAGGTCAATCCGGCATTTTTAACTTTTGGACCAAAATAGGCATTGGCGCAAAAATCAACCTGATGCCCGCGCGTCAAGAGCTTCCTGGACACCTCAACCATGGGATTGATGTCCCCGTCACTACCGACTGCTGTAACAATAATTTTCATAAGTCCATCACCATATAATGATAACACCGGTAAAATGTACTGATGTTAATGGTTTTGCAAGGGTAGTCAACATCCATGTTTAATTTGAGTCATTTGAAAAAATCTCTGGTATTCGCGGCTTTAGCATCGACAGTTTTGCTTGCACCAGCAACTTCGGTTTTTGCCCAGGAAAATAGAATTGGCATCAACGTCAGCAGTATGGACAAGAGCGTGCCTCCAGGCAAGGATTTTTTCCTTTATGCAAATGGAACCTGGTTAAAGAATACACCTGTTCCAAACGAGTATGACAAATGGGGCGTGCTCAATATCCTCGCCGACAAAAACTTGACCATTATCAAAACAATTGCCGAAGACGCATCTAAAAATGCAAATGCCAAGCGTGGATCAAACGAGCAAAAAATTGGCGATTTTTATGCTGCTGGCATGGACGAGCAAGGCATCGAAAGTGCGGCTCTAGCACCGCTACACGATGAGATTCATAATATCGATGGCATAAGCAACAAAGAAGAATTGAGAGCTGAAATCGCAAGATTACACAGACTTGGCGTAAATGCGTTTTTCAATATTGGCTCTGGTCAAGACTTCAAAGACTCAACCAAAGTTATTTGTCAATTGCAGCAAGGTGGGCTTGGTCTGCCGGACCGCGACTATTACACCAATGAAGATGAAGCATCAAAAAAATTGCGTGCCCAGTATGTCGAGCACATGGCAAAAATGTTTCATTTAATGGGACAACCTGATGGTCAGTCTCGTGCCAAAGCAGTAATGGATTTAGAAACCAAGCTTGCTGAGTATTCGATGAAGAATACAGACATGCGCGACCCGGACAAAATTTATCACAAGATGACTTTTGACGATTTGCAAAAAATGACTCCGAATTTCAATTGGAGTACATATTTAAAAGAAATCAAACACAACGATTTTGAATCTGTCAACGTCGGTCAGCCCACCTTCTTTGAAGGAATGGATGAACAGATTGAAGCTACCAAACCGGCAGTGTGGAAAGACTATTTACTCTGGCACTTAATCAGCGACTCCTCACCTTACTTATCTTCTAAGTTTGTTGACGAACACTTTAACTTCTACGGCAAAATTTTAACTGGTAAGAAAGCCAATCTTCCACGCTGGAAACGTGTGCTGAACAGTGCCGATAGCGCTCTTGGTGAAGCTCTTGGTCAACTTTATGTAAAAGACCATTTCACTCCCAAAGCAAAAGAGAAAGCACTGCATCTGGTATCAGCTCTGAAAGATGTGTTGAAAGACGATCTATCTTCGCTATCATGGATGGACGATGCCACACGCAAGAATGCGCTTGATAAATTAAATTCATTCGGTTTGAAAATAGGTTATGTAGACAAATGGAGAGATTACGGCAAACTGGATATCAGTCGCGAGTCTTATTTAAAAAACATGAACAACGCATCTGAATTTGAATTTGATAGACAGATGGCCAAAATTGGCAAGCCTGTTGATAGAAATGAATGGTATATGAGTCCGCAGACTGTCAATGCATATTATTCAGCTGAAATGAACGAAATCGTTTTTCCAGCAGGAATTCTACAGTCTCCAATTTTCGATCCCGATGCTGATGATGCCACTAACCTAGGTGCTATGGGAATGGTTATTGGCCATGAGATGACTCATGGATTTGATGACCAGGGCTCCAAATTCGACGGCAAAGGCAATCTGCAAAACTGGTGGTCTGAAAATGATCTCAAACGTTTTAAAGAAAGAGTTTCGCTAATCGAAAATCAGTATCAAGGCTACAAGGCAGTTGACGATGTTGCTTTCAAAGGCAAGTTAGTGGCTGGAGAAGCCGCTGCCGATCTTGGCGGACTGACTCTTGCTTATAAGGCTTTGCAAAAATTAGAGGGCGATAAACCAAGAGAAAAAGATCAAAATGGATTTACGCCTGAGCAAAGATTTTTCCTTTCATTTGCTCAAGCCTGGGCCACAAATGTAAGACCGGAAAAAGCTCGTTTGATGGCTGCTGTAGATCCGCATCCTACGCCACATTATCGTGTACTTGGAACGCTTGCAAACATGGACGAATTCCAAAAAGCGTATGATATTTCGATGAGCGAATCATTCATGCTGCCTGAAGAAAAACGATGCCGCCTGTGGTAGCACAAAGCACAAGAGCCAGAAACAACCCGTTTGCTACAGTAAGACTGGAGGCGCTTGAATACAAATTCGAGCACGATACTTGGACCTCATTTTTAGCGCGACTTAAGTCAATGAACTATCGAGGTGCTCTAGTGGGACCTGAAGGTGTCGGCAAGACCACGCTTTTGTTTGAAATGAGAAAGAGATTGGCTGAGGATGGATTCAATCCACTTTTAATTAGATTGTCTGGTGGCAAGCGCAATTTACCATTGTCTTTTTGGCTTAGCTCGCTCAAAGAGCATCGCATAATACTTGTGGACAGTGCCGAAAATTTGCCTACGTGGCAGTTTCAATTACTCAAGCTCAAATGCAAATTGCATTCGCTTGGTCTTTGTGTCACTGCTCACAAAGAGGGCTTATTGCCAACATTAATTCAGTGCCGAACCTCACTTGACTTACTTGACCAATTGAGCGAAAAATTGCTTGGCTATAAACTCGAAAAGCAAAGCCTGGCTAAAACTTACAAAAGTTGCGATGGAAATCTGAGACTGGCCTTTCTCAAGCTATATACCGATATTTAATTTGGCACAACAACAAAATGACATCTTTTGGGTGGCATATATAAGTCGTTGTCTTAGTTAAATACTTTCAGGTGCCATGACAGACGAATCTTTGCCAAACGAAATCCAAGAAAAAATCAGACTTCTAGAAGACAAAGAGGGCACTGCCCCCTGGAAACGATGGGGTCCTTATATAAGCGAACGCCAGTGGGGAACGGTAAGAGAAGACTACAGTCAAAATGGCGATGCCTGGAATTATTTCACGCACGACCAGGCACGCTCGAGAGCTTACCGCTGGGGTGAAGATGGAATTGCTGGCATAAGCGACAATTTGCAAAACTTGTGCTTTTCGCTTGCACTCTGGAACGGCAAAGACCCAATTTTAAAAGAACGACTTTTTGGTCTGACTAATTCTGAAGGCAATCACGGAGAAGACGCCAAAGAATATTATTTCTACCTGGACAGCACGCCCACTCACTCGTACATGAAATATTTGTACAAATACCCACAGCAAGCGTATCCATATGCAGATTTGATTGACGGCAATAGAAGACGAAACAAATTTGAACCGGAATATGAATTGCTCGATACTGGTGTTTTTTCTGAACACAAGTATTTTGATATTTTTGTCGAATATGCAAAAGAAACAGCCGAAGATATTTTCATCAAGATTTCGGTTTATAATCGCGGTCCTGAAGACGCACTTTTGGAGCTGCTTCCACAACTATGGTTTCGCAATACCTGGTCATGGTCTAACGGTGGTCCAAAACCTTCGATGAAGTCTTTGTCTAAAGATAAAAATTGCGGCGTGCATACTATTCATCACGAAACATTTTTTGCTGAACACACAAAAGACCATTATTTTTATTGCGATCGAACTGTGCAATTGTTGTTCTGTGAAAACGAAACCAATAAACAAAGGGTTTTTGGACAAGCAAACACTGGTCATTATTTCAAAGATGGTATCAACGAGTATATCGTAAACGAGCATAGACACGCTATTAACCCAGACAAGCGCGGCACAAAAGTAGCCGCTCGTTACAGATTAAATGTTAAAGCTGGGCAGTGCGAAGTAGTGCACTTGAGATTAGGCACCAAACGAACCGACCATCCATTCGAAAATCTCGATACTGTATTTAATACCAGAATGCGCGAAGCCGATGCTTTCTATGATGATCTTATTCCAGATAATTTAAAAGAACAAAAAGACAAATACCAATTGATGCGTCAAGCCTTATCCGGCATGCTCTGGGGCAAACAGTTCTTTCATTATGATGTCGACCAGTGGATAAAAGAACACAATATAAATGTGTGGACATTGCCTTCAAACCAGAAAGTTATTCGCAACCAGGAATGGACGCACATGTTTAACAACGACATCATCTCGATGCCGGACAAATGGGAGTATCCATGGTATGCGTCATGGGATCTTGCTTTTCATACATTGCCACTAAATTTGGTGGACTCTGATTTCACCAAAGAGCAGCTCGACTTGATTTTGCGCAGTTCGTATATTCATCCAAACGGACAAATTCCAGCATATGAATGGAACTTTAGTGACGTCAATCCGCCTGTTCATGCCTATGCAACCTATCAAGCTTATTTATTCGACAAGGGTCGAAACAATGGTGTGGGCGATAAAGACTTTTTAAAATATGCTTTTACAACGCTTTTATCCAATTTCACCTGGTGGGTTAACCGCAAAGATCCCAGAGGTCATGGCGTTTTCGAAGGTGGGTTTCTTGGGCTCGATAATATAAGCGTTTTTGATCGCAGTTCTGAGTTGCCTACAGGAGGATATTTAGAACAAGCAGACGGAACAGGCTGGATGGTCTTTTTCAGTCAACAAATGCTAAACATTGCAATTGAATTAGCTCAATACAATTCCTGGTACGAGCGTTTTGCCTTAAAGTTCTTCGAACACACTGTTTTAATTGCCGCTTCAATGGACAAACCAGGCAAACACCGAGCCGAGCTTTGGGACGAAGAAGACGGATTCTTTTATGATGTGTTGCGCTATCCTGACGGTCATGCCACTAGACTAAAAGTCAGATCGATTGTAGGTCTTTTACCTATGGCTTCTGTTGTCGTCTTTGAAAATGACGTCTGGGACAATCTGCCATCATTTAAAAGCAAAGCCTTTCACTTCACTCATCGCCAGCAAGAAGCATGCAAATTCATTCACTTGCCTTTTCATCAGGGATATAAAGGTCGTCGCATGTTATCTGTTTGCAATGAGAAAAAACTGCGCCGCATCTTGAGCCGATTATTTGACGAAAACGAGTTTTTGAGCGAATTTGGAATTAGAAGCCTTTCCAAATATCACAAAGACAATCCGTTTATTTATAACGTAGACGGGCATGAATACCGGGTTGACTATTTACCAGGCGAGTCTAATTCGGGCATGTATGGTGGCAATTCAAACTGGCGCGGTCCTATCTGGCTTCCAGTCAATTTTATGCTCATACGAGCGCTGTTTAATTATTTTGCTTATTTTGGTCCGGACTTCCTCATTGAATACCCGACTGGATCTGGCGTGAAAAAGAATTTGTGCCAGATAGCAAACGACATCATAGACAGAATTACAAACATATTTTTGAAAGACAAGAGCGGATTTAGACCTGTTTACGGTGATTTAAACACGTTCCAATACGATGAGAACTGGAATCAGTTTCATCAGTTTTTCGAATATTTCAACGGTGACACAGGGGCTGGGCTTGGCGCTTCGCATCAAACGGGATGGACAGGGCTTGTATCGATGCTCTTGTACATGCGTTATTACATGAATGAGGAAGATTGGTTGGCTCCATCTCCAGCACAGACTCTAGCCAACATTTCGACATAGGTATATAATCGATTAACATAAGAATTAATCTTTTGTGGTTTCTATAAGGGCTGACCCGCGCATAGTGGAATAAGTCGCCTCGTCTTGTCTTGGTTTAACGCATGGCAATTGATAGAAACCCAAACACCGAATCTGAAAAGCCGGCTACCGGCACGACTTCCGACGTCCCGGCAACAGAGGGCGAGGACGGGTCTGGTTCTGATTCAGTCAAAACTTTCCTGCAAAAGCTTGGCGATGCAAGCACGCCCGCCGTTACAGGGCAAGTCATTCAGGTCGCGGATAACTCAGGGGACCTCACAGGCATGTTGCCTGTGGTTGAAGTGCCGCCAAATCTTTTTGAAACTGAAGCGAACGTATTGCCCGACCATAAAACCGGTCCCATTGATGCACTTCCGGCACTACCATTGGTCGATTTTGTCCAACCTCATTTAAGCCCGGATGCCATAGCGCTTAATTCAGATCTCGTTTACCAGGCTTTGACTCGAAAAACAAATTCGAATCGCTTTCAAATTTCCAATCCAGACCTTGAAGCGATAAAAAACATACTTCAAAACATGGAAGAGGTGGACCGACAACAACTTGAGCAAGTCTTCGAGCAGAAATATGGCACCTCATTGCGTCAGGCGGTCAAAACCTACTTGAAGCCAGGCGAGGCTCAAGTAACTGTTGAAGCAATTCTAAATTCCAAAAACGGCGAAACCAACCTTGCCGGTAACGCTCAAATAGCTCTGTCAGTGCTTGAAACAGATCCGGTGCGAGGTATGAGATTGCTTCGCGCTGTGCTAGGTCCGCTTGATGCCAGTCAATTAGCGACTATGCAAGAAAAATTTGTACAAGATTATGGCATAGAACTCAAAGCTGCCATTGAAGCAAGCAATGGATTGAACGCGGATCAAAAGGCGGTTCTTGTAGGAATTTTGCCTGGAATGGCCACACTTGAGCCTGCAGTTTTGAGAAATTTAGCCGTAAATGCAGCCAATGCAAAAGACTTGGGACTATTACAAACCCTGCTTGGCGGTGATCCCAATCCGCTTAGAGCGGCGCTTGCAAACGACGCTCCCTTTCAGCAACTCATGCTGGAAAAGTTCCCAAAATCTTCAAACCGTCGGCAAAAATCACCAGTGCTAAATCCAATTGCAAGTGACATATTGCGGGAAGGCAGAATTTCGCTTGCTTCCATTTTAAAAGCCGACACAAGCACTTTGCTGCACTTCCTTGATAATCCGCAGAATACCGATTATGTGTTTACGCATGCAACACCAAAAGACCAGCGCAATTATATTCTGGGTCGCCAAATAACTGAATCTAATCGACAACCAGCAAATGATGCAGAAGCAGAAGCGAAAAGAGTTTACGACGTTTTAGAAGCAGCAATACAGAGTCAGGCGGAGGGTCCGCGTCAGGCCATTCTGCGAGAACAATTATTGTTCGGCGGAAAATACCTCAGCTCAGATTTAGCGGGCATGGTTTCAGATAAAGTTCTGATCTTTTTTGGCGGCAACTATAACGTAAGCGACATGCTTGTGCACATCGAAAATAATCTAACCGAGGTAGAATTCAATTTACTAAAAAACCCCTATTACAGAGATGAGTTTGCACGGTCGCTGAAGTCATTTTTAAATCCTGAAGAACAGGAAAAAATTATGGCATTGATAGTTAATTTCAAATTGACTGCCGAGAATTTTACTGATTCCAAATCGAAATTGCGGCCGCTTGAAACTTTTATTACAGATTACAAATCTTCCGATTCTTCCAGCATCAAACAATTCATCGAGCGCCTGGAATCGATGTCCGAAGATGAGGCCAACAGATACAAAACCGACCCTACTTTTAAAAAGACAATTGATGATTTTGCCGAGTTCCTTATTTATAGAGGAGATTCTCAGGCTGAAAACGCTCTACCTCTCATAAAAAGCTATCTCAATCAAGTAGCCGAAACCGGCAAACCACCAGTTCTTACCGAGCTCGACAAACTTATCAAAGAGTGGGGCTACGTACAAGACGACCGCTGGAATGGAATGAGCGATGCGGCTATTCAGGCAAAGAAATTCCAGACTATCGCACAAGTAGAACTTATCTTAAAAGACCCAAAACATATGGCCACTTTGAGGTCTATTTTTAATCGTCAGACTAACCAAGAAGCAGGTCCTGTAAGCCGCGAGGAAGCGGCATTAACAAGAACTTTCAACAACATGTTATGGCAATGTGGAGCCGGAACCAACGCTTTTTACAGCCTAATGGTGGAAGGCAATACCACGGTGGGAATGGCCGGGCGACGACCATTCGAAGGCGAATCGGTTGCAGATAAAGCAAGTACTTACAGTCTTATAGCCACTCTGCCAAAAGACCAGTTGGACAATTGGCGCTATAGCCTTTTATTTGATTATCAAAAAGCCATTTTAGAAAATGTATTAGTTCAAAATGGAACTCTAACTACTGCCGATAAGATGCGCGTCCTTGTGACTCAGGGTGGCAAACTGACAGATATGAGTCAGGATTTCGCTAATTTGAGCGAAGCTGAATTTGCACAAATTGAAAAAGAATATTTAGACAAGTATAAGTCAGATCTCAAAACCGATCTGCGAAATTCGATTCCATCCAGAGAACGAATGACGCCTGAGCAAGCAGCTTTGTTCGAAACCATTTTAAGTCAAAATGGAAAAGTTTTCCCCATAGACCGCATGCGCATGTTAATCAATGGCAACGGCGGAAAATTTCAAGATTACCAAGGCTTTTTTGCTGAACTAAAACCAGAAGATTGGACAAAACTTCAAACTGATTATAAGCAAAAATATGGCGTAGAGCTTAAGGACGCTATTTTAGCTGCTGTCACTACAAACGAAAGACTCGATTTAAATCATCAAGTTCTGATTAGACATATTCTGGATGAAGGCAACGGCACTACCCAGTTGGTGGATCGAATACGAGCCTTCATTTTAGGCGATGGTGGCAAATTCAGTGACTTCAAACAATTACTAAAAGACCTTACTTTAGAGCAACGACAAAAGCTTCACGATGATTATCTGCGAGTCTTCGGTAAAAATTTAGACAACGATTTTTTAAATAAAGTCGATAAGGCTTACAAAATCGAATATGCGCTAGCTCTGAGTGTAGTACCAAGAGACGGGTTGAATGACTTTTTCTTGCGCATGAATCAGTATGCGCCTATGTCTGTGGCCGATGGTGGCGACCTTGCGTTGCAGCGAATGTTGCAAGTGAACGAACAGATTTTGAGACAGTTCAACGCCTCAATGAAGGACATGCCGCTTCCTGTGCAAGAAGCAATAGCAGAATATTTCAGCGCGTCATTTCAAAATGCACTTGACTCTAATAAAAAATATGCAGAGTTCATGACCAATGTCATAATGACGACCGCTTCAGTAGCAGCTTTTATTGCATTCTTGCCTGCCGGTGTTTCTTTTATGCTGACACGAGCAATCACTCATGAGATGGCGCGCAAACTTGTTGTAATGGCTGCATTAAGCACAAGCGGTGCGGTTGGGCGTCCGGCTCTACTAGCTGCCTATGAAGGAGAAAATTTCGACTCCAGTCCTCAAGCACTATTAATGAATGGATCTCTTGGTGCACTGGAGATGCTTCTTTCTTATCCATTTGGCATGGGAGTACTTGCTACTAAAAGTACAGTAGCACTGACAGCGGCTCAAGCAACCGACCGCTTAAGTGGTGTCATGGGTAAAATTGCATCACTCTCTGGCAAAGCAGACGATCCCCTTTTGGAATCGACCAGAGCTGAGGCATATAAATTCATTACTGAACTGGGTAACTTCCCTGACAGAAAACAAATGGAAGTGATGCGTGATCAACTTCTTGGTGCATTGACAGCAAAGGGCGACACAGTAACTAAAGACCTAGTGGCAATGGCTGCCACCATTACGGTAGTAACTAACGAACAAGCTACGCATCAAATTCCCGAACTTATTACCAAAATAAACGCTATCGCTCCGGAAAACACTGGTGCCCTTGCAAATACAAGAAGCGAAGCCTGGAGTACACTAAACGCAAAATCTGGTATATCACCAGAAGCGCTTGCCCAAGCGAGAAAAGATGTTCTTACTGCACTTGCAGCCAAGCAAGATCCCGTGGCTACTTCTGCACTAAAAGCTTTGGATTCAGTTGATTCACTTTCCAACGTTTCAAATAACGAATTAGCTGACAGACTCAGAGATCGAATTTATCAAGCAATTCTGTCAACTGATGCAGCGGCGGCTGAAGCGATTGTTCAGATTCAGCAACAAGCAAATCAGGCTATAACTAATTTGCTTATTCGAAAAATAGACACTCAAGGTCTTACTCTTGCAAGTGCAGACCTGCAAACTCTTAAGTCTCAAGCACTTGATGCTTTAAATTCTCTATCTGGACTTGGCAATACATCTGAAATTGCAACCCTTCGCAATCAATTGATAGAAGCTCTTGCCAAAGCGAAAGATCCTGCGGCTCAAGCCGCTTTAGAAGTAAGTTCGATTTTAGAAAAACAAGCAAATAACTCTCTCGATTTGGCTACACTTGCAAGTTTTAATCAAAAAATGCAACAAGATTCAGCTTTGTTTGATGCTGCACTCAATCTATTGCAAAAGCCCAAAACCGATTTAGACGCACTCACAGCAAAGTTCATTGCTGAAGCAAGCACACTTCCGTCTAATTTAGCAGTTCCAGAAATAACAGCCCGTGCTGCTAGTGCAACTGAGCAATTAAGTACACTTGCTGCACCAGCAAATGCTGAAATTGTGCAAGCATTAAAAAAACAAGCTACAGATGCTATTGATGCTCTAGCTGCACAAGGCACTGACAAGACCCAAATCGAACTCGATTTCTATCAGGCACTCATAAAACATGACAGCGCTGCAGCTGCCACAGTCGCCAATCTTCAACAAGCAGCACTGCATAATGCCACCATAAAGCACGTCGAAGATTTACTTGTAAGCGTACAAAACGCTTCTGGAAATCTAACTGAACTTGCTACACTGCGAAGTAATGCCCTTGAAGCATTAGTAAAATTGGGTGATAATCCCGAAGCTCTCGCTATGCGGGCTCGCATTCTTTCTGCCTTCGAGCAAAGCCAAGATCCAGTGACAAAAGTCGCAGTAGAAGCGTTTGCTTCTATAAAAGGATTGAGCAATGAAGAAACTTTATCAAAAGAAATAATGCTTGCGTTGTCGCGTGGAAGCGAGCAAGAGTTACAACTAATTAAATTGAGTGCAATTAAAAGTCGAATTGCCACTGGCACTGACGCTGCCGAAACGCTTAGACAAAAGGCTTTAACTGTAATCAGCAAATTGCCAGCTGAATCACAGGCTGCAGAACGGCTACAACTTCTTCGTCAATTACAAGACAAAGATCCAATTTCAAAATCGGCTCTACAAGCACTAGAATCACTTGAAGGACTGGACGGCGAAACAAGAGCTAGATTCACTCTAGGCATACTAGAGGCGCTTGAGCAAGGAAATGCAAACGCAATCAAAAGTGTTCAGATTTCCACTTTGACTCAGAAAATTATAAATCAATCGGGCACTGATACCAATCTATTGAGCCAAGTGTTGAGTTTAATTTCCACTCTGGGCAAAGATGCTAGTTCAGCAAGAATAGATTTTCTCAAAGCAATAGAGAACAAGGTGGTCGCGGCTAAATCTGCTCGCGAAGTGCTTGAGCGTTCATTGGGCACAGAAAATGAAAGCGAAATGACAGCGCGAATACTTGGCGCACTCACAACAAATAACAACGAAGAATTAGCTCGCATCCAGGTAAGTTCGATTATTTCTAGTATCGAGCGTGGTGGCGGTGATTTAAATGCCGCAAGAGAGCAATTGCTCGAAGCAATTTTCAAACTGCCAAATCAAGAGCAACAAACACAACGACTGCTTGGTTTAAAAGCACTCAAAGAAAAAGGTGACATTGTTGCAAAATCGGCACTCGATTTAAATGATGCCTTTGCCAAAGCGTCACAAAATGCCCTTGACCTGGTATCACTGGCAAAGCTAAAACAAACATTGCCACAAGATATAGATTCGGCATTGGCTGTTTTTGGACGCAATAGAAGCCACTTCAATTCGCTTGCAGAATCAATTGCGGCATCATCATTAGATAAAATAGGCACACTTGATGCCAGAGCAATGACCGAACATCTTTCTTCTTTGACTGAACAAATTACAGCGTCAGCAATTGATAAAGAAATGGTGGCAGCTCTTCAAAAAGAGCTTACAATCTCTCTGCAAACACTTGCCACCAAAATTGGTGACTTAAGTTCGGGCTCGTTTGAGCTAGCAGCCATAAGAGAGCGTGCAATGGCCTCGCTTGAAGCACTTTCAAGCAGCGCTGCTCAAGATGAGATTAAAGCTTTAAAAATATCCATCTTGAAGGCACTAGCCGCAAAAGATGACCCGATTGCCAAATTCACTCTTAATGTCCAATCTTATTTTGATAATGCTCTAACTCTCAATCCCGAAGCTGTAGCTGCCATTGAAAAACTAGATCCGACCCTGCGCAAGGAAGCGCTTTCTTTGCTTGGTCGTACCAAGGAAGAACTTGATCAGATTCGCCTGGACTCGATTGCTCGCCTTGGCACGGTCAAACCAGAATTGTCTGTTAATGAAGCAATTGACACTATAACTGCAGCAGCAGAAGAACTCCGACGTTTGGCAGACGCTTCAACGCCTCTTCGTGATTCGCTCAGAAATCAAGTTACATCTTCGATTGATTCGATAGTCAACGACATCAAAAACGGTTCTGCCGCCCTTCTTGGTGACAAACGAAAAGAAGCATTTATCCTTCTGGACAGTCTTTCGCAAAGAGGCTTCAGCGAAGCGCAAGAAGCTGCTTTACGCACAAAGATTCTTGAGGCTCTAGCTGCAAAAGACGATCCCACAGCTAAAGCTGCTATTGCAGCATTTGATGCAGTGCGCGGACTTGAAGACGAAGCTACTCGAACTACAAATATACTGACCGCATTATCGAGAGATAGTCAGGCTGAACTGAGACAAATCCAGGTCGCATCTATTCAGGACAAGATTCTTGTCGCGGGCGCAAACGATCTGCGCACACTACGCAATCAGGCATTAGAAGCCATTTCGCATCTTCCTGGCGATGCTCAACAAATAGAGAAAATCAAATTTCTCACTGCCATTGCCGACAAAGACCCAATTGCTAAAACAGCACTGAATGTCAAAAACTATTTCGATAACGCAGCTAGTCTTTCTTACGACGATATTATCGCTATCGAAAGACTCGATCCCTCTCTTCGCACCGAAGCCCTTGCCATTTTGAGTCGCACCAAGAATGAATTCGATCAAATAGTCACTGATTCACTCACGCGCCTTGGCACTGTCAAGCCAAATCTTACCATTGAAGAATCTCTAGAACTAATTGATAAGTCGGTGGCTGATTTACAACGCTTTGCTGAAGTTTCAGGACCTGTAAGCGATTCATTGAATCGACAAGTGATTGCCTCCGTCGACAATATTGCAAATGATATCAAAAACGGTTCTGCCGCTCTTCTTGGTGACAAACGAAAAGAAGCATTTATCCTTCTGGACAGTCTTTCGCAAAGAGGCTTCAGCGAAGCGCAAGAAGCTGCTTTACGCACAAAGATTCTTGAGGCTCTAGCTGCAAAAGACGATCCTACAGCTAAAGCTGCTATTGCAGCATTTGATGCAGTGCGTGGACTTGAAGACGAAGCTACTAGAACTACAAATATACTGACCGCATTATCTCGAGATAGTCAGGCTGAACTGAGACAAATCCAGGTCGCATCTATTCAGGACAAGATTCTTGTCGCGGGCGCAAGCGATCTGCCCACACTACGCAATCAGGCATTAGAAGCCATTTCGCATCTTCCTGGCGATGCTCAACAAATAGAGAAAATCAAATTTCTCACTGCCATTGCCGACAAAGACCCAATTGCTAAAACAGCACTGAATGTCAAAAACTATTTCGATAACGCAGCTAGTCTTTCCTACGACGATATTATCGCTATTGAAAGACTCGATCCCACTCTTGCCACCGAAGCCCTTGCCATTTTAAGTCGCACCAAGGGTGAATTCGATCAAATAGTAAACGATTCACTCACTCGCCTTGGCACTGTCAAGCCAAATCTTACCATTGAAGAATCTCTAGAACTAATTGACAAATCGGTGGCTGATTTACAACGCTTTGCTGAAGTTTCAGTACCTGTAAGTGATTCATTGAATCGACAAGTGATTGCCTCCGTCGACAATATTGCAAATGATATCAAAAACGGTTCTGCCGCTCTTCTTGGTGACAAACGAAAAGAAGCATTTATCCTTCTGGACAGTCTTTCGCAACGAGGCTTCAGCGAGTCGCAAGAAGCTGCTTTACGCACAAAGATTCTTGAGGCTCTAGCTGCAAAAGACGATCCTACAGCTAAAGCTGCTATTGCAGCATTTGATGCAGTGCGTGGACTTGAAGACGAAGCTACTCGAACTGCAAATATACTGACCGCATTATCGAGAGATAGTCAGGCTGAACTGAGACAAATCCAAGTCGCATCTATTCAGGACAAGATTCTTGCCAATGCAAGTGATTTGAGTATCTTACGAAAACACGCATTAGAAGCCATTTCTCATCTTCCTGGCGATATTCAGCAAATAGAACGAATTAAATTTCTAACCGCTATTGCCGACAAAGACCCAATTGCTAAAACAGCACTGAATGTCAAAAACTACTTCGATAATGCAGCTAGTCTTTCTTACGACGATATTATCGCTATTGAAAAACTCGACCCGATATTCCGTAATGAAGCTCTTTCGTTACTCGGTCACACCAAACAAGAATTCGATCAAATCGTTTTTGATTCACTCGCACGACTTAGTGCGGTAAAACCAGATCTTCAGGTGGGAGAATATCTGATTGGAATTAATTCCACTATAGAAAATCTCGGACGTCTAACTGAGGCCTCGCAACCATTGCGCGATGCCCTGCGACAACAGATAACATCTTCGCTTGATGCCATAGTCAATAACATCAAAAATGGGTCTGCTTCATTTCTGGGTGAAAATAGAAAAGAGGTTTTTGAACTTCTAAATAAACTCACCAGACATGGATTCAATGATACTGAAATTAGCACTATTAAAGGCAAACTTCTCAATGCACTTGCAATAAAAGATGACCCAACGGCTAAAGCGGCGATTGCGGCACTAGATGCGGTGCGAGGAATGTCAAATGAAAACTATCTTTCTAGCGATATTTTACTCGCTCTAATTAAAGATAGTCCATCGGATCTCAGACACATACAAATAGAGTCGATTAAAAACAAAATTTTATTGAGTACAGGCGACACAAGTGCATTGCGAAATCAGGCTTTTGAAGCCATATCTCATCTTTCAAGCGAGATTCAACAAGCCGAGCGCACTAGATTTTTGATTGCTATCAAAGATAAAGATTCAGTCGCCAAAACAGCCCTGAGCATTAAAAACTATTTTGATAATGCAGCCAATCTAACGCTGGATGATATTGCACTGATTCAAAAACTCGATCCCGAATTAAGCACACAAGCACTTTCTTTCCTCAGTCGCACCAAACAAGAACTTGAAGATATTGTAACTAATTCTCTTTCTCGCCTCGAAACGGTTAAACCCGATTCGACCATAGATGAAGCGGTAAACATTCTCAAATCTGCAACATCCAATCTTGAAAGAGTGACTGATTCAGAATCCGTTTTGCGCGACACCCTCAAGAGGCAGATTGCATCATCTATTGATGTTATTGCAAATAATATTCGCAATGGCTCGACCACACTTTTACCAGAAAAGCGCTTAGAAGCATTCGATCTTTTAAATCAACTGACCAAACACGGTTTTAGCGAACCTGAGTTTTTCGCTTTTCGAGCGAAAATGCTTGAGGCTCTAGTAGCAAAAGAAGATCCAGCAGGAAAAGCTGCCATGGCTGCACTGGATGCGGTGCGGAGTATGAATCTAGAATCAGATCGTGTCATTCAAATATATTCTGCTTTAGCTCGAGACAGCCAAACTGAACTAAGACGAATACAAATAGCTGCCATTCAAGAAAAAATAGCTACCGGTTCAGGCGATGTAAATATACTCAGAAAACAAGCACTGGAAGCTATTTCTCATTTACCTGCTGACATGCAGCAGGCAGAAAAGCTGAAGTTACTTACAGCGATAAAAGCCAAAGATCCAATAGCTTCAGCAGCTTTGAGTGTCAAATCCTATTTCGAAAAGGGCGCCAATCTAACGCTTGAAGATATTACCGCAATTAAAAGTTTAGAACCTCAACTTCGCGATGAGATACTTTCCATATTGCAAAGAACCAGTAACGACCTTGATCTCATAGTCAATCAATCTATATATAGATTAGGGAGAGTCAAAGAAAATCAAACTCTCGAAGAAGCTCTAGATACAATAAATAATGCAGTCGAGACAATCACGCGCATAGACGCTTCAATGGATCCACTGAAAGAGCCTTTCAGGCAGCAAGTCTCCGCATCAATTGAAGCAATCGTAGCTGACATCAAAAATGGCTCAGCGATAATTACCCAAGATAAACGCAAACAAGCGTTTCTCCTGATAGACAGTCTTTCTAACAAAGGTTTCAGCGAAGAACAAGAAGCTATTTTACGCACCAAAGTTTTGGATGCGCTTGCCGCAAAAGATGATCCCACAGCCAGAGTAACGCTTGCCGCTTTTGATTCGTTAAAAGGTCTTGAAGAACGCATTGTCACACGACGTACTAACGAAATATTGGCGGCTCTGTCCAGAGATAGTCAGGATGAATTACGACGTATTCAAATTTCAGTACTACAAGAAAAAATTATTGCAGGTTCAGGCGATATTGCTGTGCTGCGCAATAAAGCATTAGAAGCAATTTCTCAATTGCCATCAGATTTTCAACTAACTGAAAAATTAAAACTTATGACTGCCATTCAGGATAAAGATCCTGTGGCCAAAACCGTGGTCACAGTCAACAATTATTTGAACGACGCAGCAAATCTCACTATTGAAAAAGTCTCTGAACTAGAAAATTTAAATCCAGCCTTGCGCTCTGAAGTGCTGTCTATTCTAGGCCGCACAAAACAAGAATACGATCAAGTTATTTCAGAGTCGGTTTCACGCCTAGCAGCTATAGAGCCAGATTTGACATTGCCTGAAGCGGTCAACAAATTAGTCCTCACCTACGAAGAGATGAATCGTTTGGCTGCCACAAGCTCTCCTGGCTTGAGAAATGCTTGGAAGCAAAGAATAAATTCTTCAATAGAAACGATCGTAAAAGAAATACGAACAGGCGTTGAACTGTTAGGCGATCAGCGCAAACGTGCATTCGAGCTTTTCGATAGTTTGCCACATCATGGCTTCACACAACCTCAAGCAGACGCGCTTAGAATCAAGGTTATTGAAGCACTCGCTGAAAAGAATGACCCTGCAGCTACACTTGCCAAAGCAGCGCTTGATGCAGTACGCGGTCTTGAAGATGAAGTCACTCGCACCGCAAATATTTATTTAGCCTTGAGTAAAGATTCAATTGGTGAATTAAGACAGATTCAAATTTCTTCAATTCAGACAAAAATAAATGCTGGCATTGGAGACGTGAGCGCGCTACGCAAACAAGCGTTGGAAGCCATTGCAGAGTTGCCAGCTACTGTGCAACAATCTGAGCGTCTTAAGTTTTTAACGCTGATTTCAGAAAAGGATCCTTTTGCTAAAACGGCACTCGCTATAAATGAAATACTCTCCAAAAATGCTGATGCCAATTTCGATTTAATTTCGCTTGCTAAATTGAGAACTGATTTAAAAGGACAGAATGTAGACGAGATATTAGCTGCACTCGGTCGCAACAAAGCGGATCTGGACGCAGTTACAACTAGAGTCGCTTCGTCCTACAGCGAAATGTTAAAGGGTCTTGATATAAATGGTCTTTCGCAAAAGATTAATTCACTAACAGATCAGGTTGTAATCTCTGCTAAAGACAGAGAGATAGCCACCGTTTTGCAGCAACGACTGACCGAAGCGGTAGATACGCTAACTATAAAAATGGCAGAGTTACCGGCCAATGCCACCAATATTGCTGTAATCAAAGAGAACGTCAACACAGCCCTTCAAACATTGAGAAATCATATTGGCAAAATTGAATATGCCAGAATGGAAAATGTTTTGCGCCAGAGTTTAGCCAAATTCGATCAGTCTATTGCGACTGAGATCGCTGCAAATAGAAGCAGTGCAGTTTTAGATAGAATGAGTGCTTCGATTTCAAAAATCAAAGAATTCAAAGGAAATGATTTCGTCTCTGTCAGACAACAAGGATTGATTGCGCTCAAAGAAATGGAAGGATTGGTTGACGCTCAGACTCTGGCTCAAGCTCGCAAAGATCTTCTTGAAGCTTTGGCACTAAAAAAAGATCGATTTGCAGAAAACATTTTAAAACGCGATGCTTTGAGAGAACGCGTCGCCAATGGAGATTTCGATGCACTCGTCACTTTAGAGCGCGACATGAAACGATCGCTTGATAGCGGTGTTACAAACACAGAGGCTGTAAACTTTCTGAAAGCAGAATCCGATGCCATTAGCGAGCTATCTGCCAAAGTGACTAGATTGCGCACAGCAAATACGGCTCTAGAAAAATTAACCGCTTCATCCGATCAAGCCATGATTGCCGCCACAAGAAAAGAAGCATCAGAGGCTCTGGCTGCGATGAAACCGCATTTGAACGAATCGGCTATGACGCGTTTGCAAACACAATTAGACCAGACTCTTGCTCGACTGGAAAAACCTGCTGTAGCGACTGTCGCAGCCGCAGAAATAAAAGTAGCAGAAATAAAAGTGGCCGAAGTCAAAGCAGTTGAAGCAACTGTCACAACGGCTCCACAGCGACTAACTGAACTGAGCACCAGTATCAAAAATTTCAAAGGCAGTCCTAAAGAATTGACTGCTCTGCGCACAGAAGCGCTAAAAGTTCTAGACGAAGCTGAATTAATCGTTGATGCAGCTACACTTGCTCGTATGCGCAAAGAAATCTATGAAGCACTTGCTGCTCAAAAAGACGACTTTGCCGTCAAAGCGCTCAAACGCATGGCGCTCAAAGAAGAAGCCGAAAAAGGCAAGTTGAATCCACTTGCTCGCATGGAGCAAGACCTGACTAAAGAAATAGAAAGAGTGCAAGCACGAATTGCGGCATTAGAAAGACGTACCGCTGTTGAGCTTGAACTTGCAGCAGAGCGAAGAGCACTTCAAACTTTGCAAAAAGAACAAGCAGCAGCCGCTGCACTGCGCAAGGTGCTTGAAGTTAGAGTGATTCCAGTAGCTGTTGCAGCAACTGTAGCCCGAGTCACCGCTCGCGAAATCTACGCGCCCAATCCCGAGGAGCCAATCAAGGAAGTGCCATCAGATTTAGTACCTAGTGCTGCCCTCATGGAACTAGCGCGAGTTAGATTGGGAGAGGGTCCATGGCAATCGGCAGAGCGAATACTTGCTAGTGATGGTAAACCTCATACAGTTGCCGAAGTTCGAGCCCTCACAAGAGCCCTCCAGGCAACTTATTTAATAGACAACGGACACAGCGATATGAGCGGCTTGCCGGTCAATTATTTCTTTGTCACTCCCGATAATTATGGTGCCTTGATAAATGCAGTCAAGGATGACAATATCAAGTTAATTCTTTTAGGACTGGCTAATTGATTAATACCCTTGAAATGATTGAACAAAAAAATCCTTGTTTGTATCAGATAAACACGCGCGTACTGCTTGCTGAATTATCACATTGCCTTGGGCGCAAAGCCACATTGAAAGATATTTCGAATCAATATCTCGATCAGTTGAAAGATCAAGGATTTGTTTATATCTATTTTTTGAGTGTCTGGCAAACGGGCGAATTTGGACAATTAGTATCACGCAGTAAAAGTGACTGGGTAGCTAGTTTTGCGAAAGATTTAAGCGACCTGAAAGAGAGTGATATCTGTGGCTCTGGTTTTGCCATTACAGATTATAAGTTGCATAAAGACTTTGGTGATTTAGAAGAATTGAACCAGCTGCAAAAAAGATTACACGACCGCAATTTGAAGTTGATACTAGATTTGGTGCCCAATCACACCGCTTGCGATCATCCCTGGGTATTAGTAAATCCAGAATATTATGTAAGAGGCGATGAGGCGAAACTGGCATCACAACCTCAAAATTATATAAAGCTTGAAAATAAAATATTCGCGTTTGGGCGCGATCCTTACTTTGATGGTTGGCCAGATACCCTTCAATTGAATTATGCAAATCCCGATTTACAAAAAGAGATGCTCGCAATCATCAAGGATATAAGTTCTTATTGCGATGGTTTGCGTTGTGACATGGCAATGCTCATACTACCTCATATCTTTGAGCGGACCTGGCAATTAAAAATGGAGCCGTTTTGGTCTAAAGCGGTACGGCAGGTTCAAGAGAATAAACCAGACTTTCTTTTTATGGCAGAAGTGTACTGGGATCTTGAGTGGGAGTTGCAACAAGAAGGTTTTACTTTCACTTACGACAAAAAATTATACGATCGCCTGCGAGATGGAAACGCTGGTCTTGTACGCGAACATCTATGGGCAGATATGTCCTACCAGGTAAAATCCGCTCGATTTTTAGAAAATCATGATGAGCCAAGAGCCGCCTTTGTCTTCGAGCAAGAAAAACAAAAAGCGGCAGCAGTCACGACATTCTTAACACCAGGACTACGCTTTTTTCATGATGGTCAGTTTGAAGGTGCAAAAAAACGAGTGTCAGTACATGTCAGTCGACGCGAAAAAGAAATTGAAAATCAGGCTTTGAAACAATTTTATCAGGACCTGCTTAAAATACTGCGACTACCGGTGGTGCATGATAGCAACTGGCAACTGAGTAACTGTAGTGTCGCTTGGGCTGAGAACTGGACTCATGACTCTTTCATCAGTTTTAAGTGGACTGGGGAAAACAAAGAATTAAACGACCTTTTAGTAGTAGTCAATTATTCAAATCATCAATCTCAAGCACAGGTAAAATTTCCACTTTCACCCAGTTTGGATGGCTCACTTGAATTTAGAGATTTACTTAGCACTGAAATATACGAGCGTGAAAAATCTGAAATCGAGACTAGAGGTCTCTTTGTCGATTTGAAACCCTGGGGTTATAATGTTTTTGCTATCAAAAATAAATGAGACCAAAGTGAATATTTCATTTGTCAAAATCATACTCTTAGCCATTATTTTGGTTTGCAGTGCAAAGCCATCACTTGCAAAAAACAAAGTATGGACCATAGACAAAGAAAAGACCCGAGTTCAGTTCATCACTAAAAGAGGACCGAATACTCCAGCTGTTGGCACTTTTCAAAATGTTAAAGGCAGTATTTCGTACGATGGTAAAAATCCAGAAACAGCAAAGGTAAATGCAACCATAGACACAAGCACGATGAAAACCGGTGTCAATGTGCGCGACGAGGACGTGAAAAGTCCTCGCTATCTAAACTGTATCAAATTTCCAACAGCTACTTTCAACTCGAAACAAATCAAAAAGAACAAAGACGGAAAATACACGATCATAGGCGAGTTCAACTTGCACGGCGTAAAAAAATTGGTAGATTTAAACATGGACTTGCCTAAGATAACAGGCAAAACTTTATCGACGGTTGCCACCACACGCCTAGACCAACGCGATTATAAATTGAACTTTAAAGCGATGCATCCAGATGGTGTTATTCGCATCGACGATGTCATTTTGATAAAGATACTTATCTGGGCTCGCTAGCTCTAGTGCTTAAGTTTACTTGGAGAGGATAATTCCATTCCTGTACCGAAGTAGCGCTTTGCACGCAAACTCTCAAACTAAATGCTTGGCCATCGCTCTTAGAGTCTATTCTAAAAGACTGTTCGAACCTAAACTCTTCATTTGCAGCAATATACTTATCTACTGAATTTCGATACCAGTTCTCACTCAAAACCGGTCCATGAAAATTCGATTTATGTCCTATTACAGCAAAATCGCAAGCAACGATTTTAGTATCTAGAAGAAGTTTCTGATTTATTTTTGCTTTGTATTCTTTGTCGAAATTAAGAATATCTGATTCGAGTTCAAGGTGTAAATACTTGAATGATGATGCGCGCCTTTTGTTGTCAAAAGCCTGTTTCCACAAAAGTGACGCCAGTAATAGAAAAACACAAACCGCACTGATTTCCATTATTCCATTGGGTTTGGAGACATGAATGAAATAATTGCCAAAAGTAAAAACACTAATGACACTAAATACAATGGCTTGAACCAGAGTTGCTTTTTCTATCTGAAATAAAAAAGCATCGTCAGGCAAAAAGCTATACCGATCAGCGGAGTGCTGCTTGGGGTGAAGATTGTTAATGCCTGGTGTCATTAGCAAATATAGACCAGAAATAAATAAAATCAACGATGAAAGAATCGCTAAATAAGGCGGATAAGGAATCGACTTACTTAAAAATGCGTCCTTGGGATCTAATCGATTGTAATAAGCAACAGTGGGGGCACCGATGGTAAATGGCTCTATAACGGCAAGAACATACTCACTCACCGGAGTATTAAAATCATAAGCTAATACTTTGTCGCCAAAATAAAGGTCGTCACTAACGTGGTATCTATAAGTGGCACGAGCAATGTACTGCCCGTTCACATCTTTTAAAGGTTCGACTCTTTTATCTGTAACAACCGTTTCAACAGGAACACTATTCAAAAAGCGAATTTCGGTATTGTACAAAATCCCAAATCCCAGACCCATCCCGGTCAGGGAAATCAAAGAAAGTAAAATGCCAAATATTCTGCGCATCAATAATTATTTAGCCAGAGCCATCTCTGTTTTATCAACCAGGCCGTCTTTGACAAGCAGATTTAAATACATTGAAGTTTTACCTTCGCTATTGTGCATATCCCAGGTTAAGGTCTGACCATCAGCGCTTCCAGCCTCGCCTGAGGTGCTATCGGGGGAGCCGAGCAATTCTTTAGCTTTGTCTACCGGCATACTCTTAAGAGTGAGGCTCAAATTGCCGCACATCTGGTCTCGAATTTTTTTGTCGGTCTTCCATTTCACAGAGTCAAAAGGTAAAGAACTGGCTTTACCCATAATCTCACTGGTCTTTTGCAATTTTTCCAAGTCCGAGCAACCATCCAGAGCTAACACGGTAACGGTTGCGGACAAGACCACGATGCCTGCTAATTTTGAAATTTTGGCAATATTTTGCATTTAAGGATCTCTTTGAAATTCGACCTAATAACTTTAATCTCTTAAAGATGATAAATCAATCTACAATCATTGCCATGAAAACGAACGCAGTCCGTATTCTGGACAATCTGAATATTAAATATGAGCTTGTCAATTACGACGTCGACCCAGACGATCTGACTGCCGAGACAGTGGCTTCTAAAGTAGGCTTACCGGTTGAGCAGGTTTTTAAGACCTTGGCACTAATTGGCGAAAAAAGTGGTGTCATCTTGACAGTGATTGCTGGTAATGCTCAACTCGATCTGAAAGCCGCAGCAAAAATCTCCGGCAATAAAGCAGTCGAAATGGTGCCCTTAAAAGACGTGCAAAAACACACGGGTTATATCCGCGGTGGTGTCACGGCCCTTGCGTGCAAAAAAGATTATCCGGTTTATGTCGATGAAGACATTCTCTATTACGATGTGGTATCAGTTTCAGCCGGAGTGCGCGGAACTCAGATTTTTCTTAACCCAAATGATTATGTCAAAGCAACCAAGGGCGTAATCGGACAGATTGCCATTCAAAAATGACTAAGGAAAAATTTGTTTCCAGTCGTTTTTCATGTCGACTAAAGTCCACCCGTTGGCTTTCGCCTCGTCAAGCGCTTTGTCCAGATGTCCTACTTTAGATTCGCGGTCGTACTGCCACTCGCGCTCGCCATCTGTGTGATGGACCAGAACTTTTAGGGTGGGCTTGCTACCATTTTGTGTCCATTGAAGCATTTCAAGGTCACCGTCTGAATTGCCAAAAGAAGCGATTGGATGCCTGCCGATAGTCGCGTTAATGGCAAGCGGTTTGCCATTTTTTTCGACTATGTTTTGAATTTCAGGCAATCTTTTGATTAACGGTTTGCCATCTTTTATTTCATACACGCATTTGACTGACGATGCAATTACCTGCTCCGGCGGAATGCCATAAGTAGCTTCGGTCCAGGGTCTGATGAAATCTACGCCGCCACCAGATACGATGTAAGTTTTAAAACCATTGTCGCGCATGTATTGGAGCAATTCGAGCATTGGTTTATACACTAGTTGCGGATATAATTTATTGAATCGCGGATGTTTAGCTTGAGCCAACCAATCTTTTACAGATTGATTGAATTCGTCACTCGTCATGCCAGTGTGAGTGCGGACAATTAATTCAAGTGTGCCGCGTGGACCTTGAGCCAGGATGTTTTCGACATGACCATCTAGAGCCGATTTAAATGGTTCCTGCTCTTTCAATTCAGGATGAGACTGAGCTTGTTTCTTGGCCATATCAATGGCAAATTGCAGCTGAGGATAAATTGGCTTTTCTGCCCACAATGTGCCGTCGTTGTCAAAAGTGGCTATGCGCTCTTGAGGCGGAACATAGTCTTTACTGTCTTTCTGACTAATTTTTTGCACAAAATCTATGATGGCAGATTTAGTGGCGGTGTTGTGCCAGGACGGAAGCGGGTCGTTTAGATTAGCGAAAACACCATTTGAGAATACAAGAACGAATAGCGCCGTGAACAGCAAGGACAAAAGTCCGCTTAGCGTATGTTTGAGATTCATTTTTTCTTTCTAGCTATGACCAATTTAGGATACATCCCTGGTATCACCCGCAGTTTACCATCCTCTATCAGTTTGTCGATAGCAAGAATTATGTCATCTGTTTTTATATGTGGAAATTTAGCGTAAGCGGCAATTTGATCCAGTTTCTTTTCTTGAATTTTTTTGGCTTTGCTACCGGACAAAACCTGAGCAATAGTGGTCCTGCCAACTTTTCCGTTTAGTAAAGTGACAGTATCCATCAACACTTGCTCAAGGTGACTTAAATTTTCAGTGGTACCAGAACTTGTATTTTCTTTTTCTGGTGGCATCGATATATAGCCAGGTCGCTCTTTCTCTAACTTTGGCGAACAATTGTCGCAATCAGAACAGTCTGCTTTGTATTCTTGACCAAAGTATTGCAAAATCAATTTGCGTCTACACGATAAGGCATTTGCATAATCTACCATCTTATCCAGGCGATTACTGTCGCGCTCTTTGCGCTCAATCAACCAGGTCATATCGATACCATTTGCGGTGCTTGAAATGGCTTTGATACCATCGATAGTAACTTGAATTAAACTAAGATGACGAAGTAGATCGATTGCACTGTTAAGTGAAAATTCATCGATTCGAAGGGCGCTTGCAAGCTCACTTGTTTTTCTAAAGCGCGAATTATCACCACGTAATAGAGAAAGCAAACTGCTCACTTGTCTTGCATCAGGATAATTGCGCTCCATCAGCCATCTTTGAGTATAGATATCTTTGGGTTGATACAACAAAGTACATGTAGCGTTGTTTCCGTCACGCCCAGCGCGTCCAGCTTCTTGAAAATAATTTTCCAGTGAGCCAGGCATATTGTAATGAATCACACGACGAATGTTTGATTTATCGACACCCATCCCAAAAGCGACAGTAGAAACAATGATAGTGTGCTTTTCTTCTTCGAATTGTTTTTGCACACGATAACGCGTTTCCTTGGGCATACCGGCGTGGTATGCCACTGCTTTCAGTTTATTGACTGTAAGCCTGCGAGAGAGAGCTTCCGTCTCTTTTCTGCTACTGGTATAAACAATTGCAGGAGACTTTTCCTGTCTTAATAACTTCAATACATGATCATCTTTTTCTTTTGCATCAGAGCAGCATTCAACTTCTAGTCTTAAGTTAGGACGGTCAAAAGAAGCTATCACCACATTAATATTTGGAAGTCCTAGATTTTGACCAATATCGCGCTGGACTGTTGGTGTTGCTGTAGCAGTCAAAGCTAGAATGGTTGCATCTGGCATTAATTTCAAATGCTCTTTCATGTTTCTGTATTGCGGTCTAAAGTCGTGTCCCCATTGACTGATGCAATGCGCTTCGTCAATTACCAGTAATGACACTTTTATTTCTTGCAATAATTGGCGAAACCTGGGCGACTCAAGTCGCTCGGGAGCCACATAAATCAATTTGAAGCGACCACATTTGATACCAGCCACGGCATCATAATATTCGTCAGCATCAAGACTGCTATTTAAAACAGTGGCATTTGAAACACCACGTTTGTTCAGACCGCTCAACTGGTCTTGCATCAGTGCAATTAGCGGCGAAATTACTATGGTTGCGCCAGGTAAAACTTGACTAGGCACTTGATAGCACAAGG
This sequence comes from Candidatus Melainabacteria bacterium, assembly GCA_016699165.1. Taxonomy (GTDB): domain Bacteria; phylum Cyanobacteriota; class Vampirovibrionia; order Obscuribacterales; family Obscuribacteraceae; genus Aved-18. Next base: position 1,536,344 of record CP064963.1, read on the forward strand.
ATTTGCCATAACCCGTTGGTAGCAAAGCAAGTGTATTTTTGCCAGAAAGAACTAAATCAATTACTTCTTTTTGCTTGGGACGAAATTCGCTTAATTGAAACTTTTCATGCAACACCCGATGCAAATCATCAGCTGGGACGAAATTAGTAAGTGAAGAGGTGCCTAAACCGGTAAAAGTCATAGAGCTAGTCTACGTTGAAACAAAAGACTAGAACCAATTCTTATAATAAAACAAGTAAATAAAACAGGCGCAGAAAAATCTATATACTTTTGCTATAGACCAAATATCAAACAGGCGGTTAATTTTTCAAACCTTCAAGCGTTTTGCTTGCGCTTGAAGCCACATATATATTTTCGTCTCTGATTAAGTCACGCAATAATTGAGCCGGAGTTCTTGAATTTGAAGAAATGCCCAGACGAACATCTTCGCTTGGATCTTTGGCTAGTTTCTCAAGCAATTTCATTGGCACATTTGGATTTTCACTCACACTCAAACGGACCTCAGCGCTTTGATCATTTGCCAACTTATCAAGCAAAGTCAAAGGTGCTTGCTCATTTTCAGCCACTCTACAACGAACACGCTCACATGGATCGTCTGCTAATCGAATCAGCGCGGTTTGAGTGGTGTGTGGATTACCGGCTAACACCAAGCGTATATACATTTCTTCACCTGTATGTACGTCGCTCACAGGATCTTCTGAATTGACTGTATAAATAGCTTTGATAATGGAAGAAAGCTTTTTAGATGTGACTGGTTTGGCAATGTAATAATTCATTTTCAAATGCAAGGCAGCCATAATATCTTCGTCTTTGTCTGACACCGTGAGTAGTACGACTGGTATCAGAGATAGTGACGGATCGTTTTTGATATCACTTAAAACTTCATGTCCATTTTTGCGAGGCATGTTCAAGTCGAGCAAAATGACATCAGGAATTATTTTTTCAGCACTACCAGACTTCGCTTCTGCCAAATAATCCATGGCTTCGACACCGTCATTGACAATGTGCAAAGAATAAGTCAAATCGGAGCGTTTAAGTGCTTCCTCGGTCAGCCTGATATCAGAAGGGCTGTCCTCAACCAGAAGTATTTTGATTCCTTCATTCATTTTTCTGCTCCTACATTTGTTTTGGCTATTACTGCCGGAAGTGTGAACAAGAAAATACACCCTTCGCCCGATTTAGATTCTACCCAGATATTGCCACCATGGGAAGTGACGATACGTTTGCAAATTGCAAGTCCCATTCCAGTACCAGGATATTTGGTTTTGCCATGCAGACGCGAAAACATATCGAAGATTTTTTCTTTGTACTCAGGATCGATACCAATCCCATTGTCTCGAACTGAAAATAACCACATGTCGCCACTTTCTTCTGCTGAAAAATGAATTAGAGGCGCTTTTGCACTTCGGTATTTAATAGAATTTGAAGCTAGATTTTCAAACAGCTGCAACATCTGTGAATGTTCTACATTTATGCTGGGCAACCAGTCTACTTCAAATTGAGTATTGGTATCCTTTATTGAAACAGCAAGATCCGCCATCACTTCTTCCACAACCAAGTTGCAGTCTGTAATGTAATTTTCGGAACTGTTATTGCCTATTTGAGAGTGGATCAAAACAGACTTGATCAGTTGCTGCATGCGCATGGTGCCGTCTTGAATAAATCCTAAAAATTCTTTTTGGTCTTTATCAAAATTTCCGTTTGCAGTTTCTTCGAGCAATTGCACAAAACCTTGGACGGCTTTGAGTGGTTCTTGCAAATCGTGCGAAGCTATTTTGGCAAATTGACGAAGCTCTTCGTTTTTTTGAGTAAGGCTCTTGGTACGCTCTTGCACCAAATGCTCAAGTTCTTCCTGATATTCAATCCGCTTTGTAATATCGCGCATAAACGCACAATAACTGGGTTTTGGTTCGTCATCAATACGAAAGAATCCAATTTCTACCGGAAAGTCATGACCGTCTTTATGAATGGCTAAAAGCTCGCGTGTGGTTCTTGCGTTGCGAGTACTATTGTTTAAGAATTGTTGCTCAATACTGCGTAGAGACTGTTTCTTTAAATGAGTAGGAAAAATCAGATTAAGACTGTGACCAATGGCTTCTTTTTCTGTCCACCCGAAAGTTTGTTGCGCCTGCACATTCCATCCTGTAATTTCCCAGTCAGAATTCATGGATAAAAAGGCATCGTAAGAGTTATCCATAATAATGCGCAGCCGCTCCTGACCTCTGCGCAGTTCATTTTCTACTCTATTACGCTCGACAGAATATTGCAGGCATCGAATGAGCGAATCTGTGCTAAGCATGCCCTTAATCAAATAATCTTGGGCGCCCTGCCTAACAGCTTGCAGGGCTAATTCCCTGTCATCTTGCGCACTCAGAACTACTACAGGAATATCGGTAATGGCATGCACTTTATTAAAGGTGTTGATTCCATCACTGTCTGGTAAGCTCAAGTCAAGCAAAATTGCGTCGAATGTAGGGCGCGCCAACTTCTTCAGCGCCTGCTCCAACGTTTCGGCCGAGTCAACCTCAAATCCGCGGCGTTGCAGAATAGTGCTAGTCAACTTCGACTGGGTCGGATTGTCCTCTACAAGTAAGATGTTCATAGCGTCTTTACCGTGACACAGATTCGAAAAACTCTGTTTTCTGGTATTACTCTATTATAGAACATTTGTCTCGATCAGATGCCGAATTCATCGCGTAGGCGGACAGTTCTAGGCAGACTCCAAAGCTTCAGGCGGCGAAGCCTCTTTAAGCTTGCCTGTCTTTTCTTGCTCGAAATGCTTCATACAGGCATGACACCTGTATCTGGTCACATATACTTTAGATGCATCTTCCCCTTTAACAATCTCGGTGCCCAGCTTCTCTAGCTTTCGCTTTCCGCACAAAGGACATTTGCTTTTCAAGACAAGGGGCAAGAAGGGCGTGAAAAGGACCGCGAGAATGACAAAAATCATATAGCCGTCTTTCATAGCATCTCCCTGAAAATTACCCTATCATTTAATCATGGAAAAGCACCTATTGATAACTCCACTCGTCTATTTTTGCCTAAGCTTAGGCGGATTGCTTGTGCTTTTGCTTTTTTCGCGCCACAGACTTCGTCGCATGTGCTCGTCTCCATTGATTGAATCAAAAGCGGATAACATGCTTGCACCATGCGAAATTGCTTATCTTTTGCGGGGCGGAGATGTCACACACACTATGGTTGTTATGGCGGTGGATCTTTTACAAAGAAAACTTAAAAACACTACCCAGGAAGAATTCGAGCTAGCCCCCTACGAACAGAATATGTGGGAAATCGTCACCCGCTCAGTCAAAGAGTGGGCAATGCAAAAGACTCAAGAAACGGTTTTGGCTGGGGCTAAAACACCGCTTCAAATTTCGCGGCGTGTCTTTTTTCTGTATAACTTTATGCGCAAAACGCTTAAAACCGTAATTGGCGATACTATTCAAGACCCAAGGCGCCTGAAGCGCTACTTTGCTCCCAGTGGTCTGGTTCGCATTCTGGCAGATTTTACAAGCGCAGGTTATAAACAAGCTTTTCAAACTGAGTTGCGCAAAGACCTTTTAGCCCGCGGTTTACTTGTGAGTGAAGAAACCAGATTGCGCGTTGGCAAATATTTTTTCTTGGTCGCCATTTCAGGACTGGTATTATCTTTGATACCACTCTTCTTGCTTGCCTCAGTGCCTTTAGCTCAGGCTATTATTTCGCTCTTGTCGGCACTTGCGGCTGCTTTTCTTGCCAGACTTATTTTATCTTTTAGAGAATTACTTCCTCTCTATCAAGAATTGGCTATAGTGGCAGAAAAAGCGGAGCGAAGTGGTTGGCGTTTTAAATTATTGAAAACTGTACTGAACTCGGTCAATGTAATTTTCTGGTTTGCACTAATAGTCTCAATTTTAGCCAGTATCGGCATTGGTTTTGGGTTACTTTTAATTGCAGGACAAACAGCAAATATTCAATCGCTCTTGTATATTTTTGCCATGACCATAACTTATTTTGTCATTTTCGATTTTGCTTTCGAAGGATGGAAACTGCACATAGAAGAAACACCAACTCCTGAAGCCGAAAAGCAGCTAGCCTTATTGCAAAAAACATTTTCACATACAAGTCCGCTTGATTCATTTAGAGCCGTTTTAAGCTCGGATAAATATGACCCCACATTTTCGCAGCTGCTAGCTCTTTATGGAATCGAAACTTTGCTGGTACTTATCTGAAACTCTTTCCCAGACGTTCTTTGGCTTAGAACCAGGACTTTCGTTGATAGGATAGCGCGACATTTCTTTCTTCAATCGCTGATATAAGCCTGGTAACCATTTTGGTTGCTTTTGAAAATCGATATTGCAAGTTTTAGTGGTTAAGTCACAAGGGGCAAATAAAACACTGATGTTACCGTATTTGGTATCATGAGCCAGCGTGAATAATTCTTCGATTGCTTCGTTTCCCATAGCAAGACAGCCAGTGGACCAGTAGCTGCCGTGAATCATAATATCGCCACCGAGTGTTTTGCGCTTTTCTTTTTGAGCATGCATTTTATCTTCTGCGTTTGGATAATTGATATCAAGTCCTACATGCGCAATCACTTTTGGTCGCATGCCACTGATTTTATAAAAGCCCTCAGGAATTTGCTTATCACCTTCTTTGAGCTTGGGACCGGTGATACCACTTGTTCCCAGAATAGGATAATTTAGTACCTGCACCAACTTGCCTTTTTTATTCGGGGCAAAAAGCAAAAGTACTTTCTCCTTTTTTAAAGCGATCCAGGTCATTTTATTTGGTGGATATGAAACATCATTTGCTTGAAAAGCGGGTTTGATTGTTTTACGCGAACGCTCACCAAACGAGTCTATTCGCTCTTTGATGCTTGGGACTTTGACCATGGACGCCTTAACCGGTGCTGTAGCCTGTGCCTTATTAGCAGGCTCTTTTACCTTGGCAGAAGCCTGACCGCCGACTAATAATAGCGCCAGAAGAATTGAGAAAAAACGCCTCATTGACAACCGATCCATTGATAAAATAATGTCTCCCAAAAGAAGAGTATCTCATTTTATGCACGAAAACGCGCAAGTTCAACAGCCACAAGCAGAATTCAAACCTTACATATCTCCAGAAACGGAAATGAAAGAGCTTACTCCAAGAGCAATTATTCTTGGTTGCATATTTGGCGTATTGTTTGGAGCAGCAACAGTTTATCTGGCTCTCAAAGCTGGTTTAACAGTATCTGCGTCAATACCAGTTGCAGTGCTTGCGATGTCTATTGGCAGTAAGTTTTTCAAAACTACGATACTCGAAAATAATATCGTTCAAACTACAGCATCGGCTGGCGAATCAATCGCCTCGGGCGTCGTTTTCACTTTGCCTGGCTTTCTCTTTTTGTCAGTATCAAACGGAGAAAGTGTAGGTGCGGGATTTTTCAATTACTGGACTATTTTCACCCTGGCGGCTCTTGGTGGCATGCTTGGAACACTGATGATGGTTCCACTTCGTCGGTCTCTAATAGTAAAAGAGCACGGCAAACTGCCTTATCCAGAAGGCACCGCATGTGGTTCTGTTTTAATTGCTGGAGAAAAAGGCGGAGATTTCGCTAAGACTGCATATCTTGGTCTAGCTGTAGCAATCGCGTTTGCAATTGGTCAGCGCATCCTGCATTTGATTGCCGAAACTCCAAAATTCGTCACAGAACAAACAAATAAATTTTTTCCATCTGCCACCGTGGCTGGTGAAATCACTCCTGAATATTTGGGAGTCGGCTACATAGTTGGATTTAAAATTGCAGGCACTCTGGTAGCCGGTGGTGTGCTAGCCTGGCTTGGTTTAATTCCACTACTGGCATCGCTTGTACCAGCAGACACAATTGCTGCACAATTAGTAAAATTGGGCAATTTGGCCAATCTTCAAACACCAGGCGGACCAGGCGACTGGAATCCTGTTACTCATACTTTTGCAAACACTGCAGATGCAGTTTATCGAGCCTACATACGCCAAATTGGAGCAGGTGCTGTTGCCTGTGGTGGCTTCATGACACTGATGAAGACCATTCCCACAATCGTATCTTCTTTCAAAGAAAGTTTTGGAGCACTGAAAGACAAGTCGGCTCAAGAGTCAATTTCAAGAACCGAGCGCGATTTGTCGATGAAAGTGGTCTTGTTCGGCTCGCTTGCACTAGTTATCTTGATGATGGCCATGCCACAAATTCCAGGCGATTCGCTTTTGCAAAAACTGTTAATTGGAATATTGGTTGTAATTTTTGGCTTTTTCTTTGTTACTGTTTCAAGCCGCATCGTAGGACTAATTGGCTCCAGCTCAAATCCAGTATCAGGCATGACTATAGCCACTCTGATGGCCACCTCGCTTGTATTCATAGGCTTTGGCATGAGCGGACATGTTTATGAACCGATGGTACTCGTGGTAGGTGGAATCGTGTGTATTGCCGCCGCCAATGGTGGCGCTACCTCGCAAGATTTGAAGACCGGCTACATTATTGGAGCGACTCCCCGAGCGCAACAACTCTGCCTATTCATAGGATGCATTGTTTCTTCTCTTGTGATTGGCTTGACTGTGCAATTACTCGACGTGCCCACTCCAGATATGGCCGCACAAGGCATTCAGCACGCCATTGGCTCTGCCAAATTCTCAGCTCCTCAAGGCACTTTGATGGCAACTCTGATTAAAGGGATGTTGTCATTTAACCTTGATTGGAATTTTGTGATGGTTGGAATATTTCTTGCTTTGACAATGGAATTATGCGGCGTTAATGCTCTCAATTTCTCTGTAGGAGCCTATCTTCCACTGTCCACCACTCTGCCCATTTTCGCAGGCGGCGTAGTGAAAAAATTAGTCGAAGTAAGAGCCAAGATGAAAGGCGAAGCAGCCGAAGACGACGAACTGGGACAAGGCAGTTTGTTTGCCACAGGACTTGTGGCAGGTGGTGCCTTGGCTGGAGTGATAGTGGCTTTACTTTGCATTCCAGAGCCAATTTATGCCTGGCTGCAAACTATAAGCGTCGAGCACGCACTAGTTTCATCGCTTGGACCTAAGGGCTACGAGCTACTTGGGGTAGGATTTTTTGTATTAATGGCAGCAGTTTTATTTAAGACTGCTACAAAGAAAAATCCGGAGCTTCCAAAACCGCCTGAGCCTGTTGTTGAATAACTCCGTCTAAATAAAGCCAGCGCCCATTTACTTTTTCGAACTTACTCTGCTCGGTGAAATCAGCCTGGCGTCCTTGCTGGATTAGATTAACAGTAAATGTAACAGTGGCTCTAACACTGTTCATAGACTCGTCCACCGACAGAATCTTAAGTCCTTTAAATTGAGTGCTTTTGGAAAATTCCAGAAGCTCTCGCTTCCACTTTGCAAGATCGCTTTCAAAGGCTGGATTGTCTGGATGCGTGGTCTTGATTATGTAATCGACTTCACCTCGCGCAAAAGCACAGTAGCGCGACTTCATCAAAAGCAGGGCAGTCTTAGGGTTTTGCCCGCCATGATATTTCTGGCAGCAAAGTTTGTATGTATTTGAAGCACCGCAGGGACAATTGCTCATAGTTGAGACCCATCATAATGTATAATCCCGTCATGATTATAGTCACAGAAGTTACAAAAGAATTCGGCACCCGCACCCTTTTCGACAATGTGTCGGTTAAGTTTGCACCTGGTTACAGATACGGTCTCACCGGTCCTAACGGCTCTGGTAAGTCCACTTTCATGAAGATTCTCACAGGTGAAGTGGAGCCCTCGAACACCGGCACCATTCAACGCCCCAAACACGTAGGCGTACTCAAACAAGACCAGTTTGCATACGATAACGAGCGCATCATCGATACCGTTATCATGGGCAACGAGACGCTCTGGTCTGCATTCAAAGAAAAAGACATTCTGTGCGAGTTGCCCGATCTGACTACAGATCAAATGAATCGCCTGGGCGAACTCGAATCAATTATTGCTGATGAAAACGGCTATATGGCCGAGTTTGAAGCAGCCGAAATTTTGCGTGGTATCGATATTCCAGAAGATGACCACGAAAATTTGATGTCGACTCTGGCTACAGATTTTAAATTCAGAGTACTGCTTGCCCAAGCACTTTTTGGCGGAGCCGAAGCGCTTCTTCTCGACGAACCTACAAACCACTTGGACTTAGACACAATCCACTGGCTTGAAGAATTTTTGATGAAATACGAAGGCACTCTTATTGTAATTTCACACGATAAGCATTTTCTCAATTCAGTTTGCACCCATATTGCCGACATCGACTATGACACCGTTATTTTGTATCCAGGTAATTACGATGACATGGTGACAAACAAAATGCAGAGTCGCCAAACTATTGAAGCGGCAAACAAAGACAAAGCCAAGAAAATCTCTCAATTGCAAGATTTCGTCGCCCGCTTCCAGGCGGGTTCGCGCTCAAGCCAGGTGCAATCACGCAGAAAAGAGATGGAGCGCTTAGCACCACAAGAATTGAAACGCTCGAACATTCAAAGACCTTATATCAAGTTTGAACAAGGCAAACCTTTTGGACGCGAAGTTCTGAAAGTAAAAGACCTGACCAAAGGATTCGATGGCAAGAAGCTTTTTGACAAAATAAGCTTCGACATTTTCCGTGGTGACAAAGTTGCCATCATTGGCGCAAACGGCGTGGGCAAAACAACTTTGTTGCGTTGTTTGCTTGGCGAAGTCGAGCCCGATCAAGGCAGTATAAAATGGGGTGAATCTGCCAGCTGGAGCTATTTCCCGCAAGATTTTCACAAAGAAATTAAAGAAGGCTCAACTGTGATGGAATGGTTGATGCAATTCAGAGAGAACGAAGACGACCAAGTCATTCGCGGGTTGCTTGGACGAATGCTTTTCTCCAAAGACGAAGTTTCTAAAGCAACCGAAAACTTGTCTGGAGGCGAGGAAGCTCGTTTGCTCATGGCTCGAATCATGATGCAAAAAAATCCAATTCTCGTTCTGGACGAACCGACAAATCACTTAGATCTCGAAGCGGTATCTGCACTATCTCAAGGTCTATCCGATTTTCCTGGCACCGTATTTGTGGTATCACACGATAGAGATCTGGTATCGAGTGTGGCAACAAGAATTTTAGCGTTTTCTCACGATGGACAATTTATCGATTATCAATATCCATACGAAGAATACTTGCAGAAATACAAATTCAAAGATCTTGTCAAAGTCGGTAAGAAGTAAATGCTCGAAGAGCATTTTTTCCCGTGTCCTTACTGCTGGGAAAAAATTTCTTTTCTGCTCGATTTAACTGGTGGCAGCCAATCTTATGTAGAGGACTGCGAAGTCTGCTGTCAGCCTATTTCAATAAATTTCGATGCACAAGACGGTGAGTTGAATAACTTTTCAGCAGAAGCAGCACAATAACGCTTTAGTAATTTAGCGAGATTCTTGTTGGAAAAAATTCCAAATAATTTCGCTTGTATCAATATCCTGACAGCATTTCTGATTCTTAGAAAGAAAAATACATCCAGGCCAGGTATGACCGCCACCTTCTATAGTGTATAAAATTACCGCGTTGCCTCGATGGCCCCAGACAGATTTTTTCACTCGCATACCGTCTTGTGGATCTTTATCCGGCTCATAGCTTTCAGATGGCGAACCCTGACACTTGTTGTGATTAGTCCAGAATTGAATCAAGTCCGGCGCACTGTAGAAACCGCCGTAGCGAGCAATGTCTAATAATCCGGGATCGATTTCATTCATACCAACACGTTTGGCATATTTACCAAGCGTTTTGGATTTTCCATCCTGCCAGTTTATAAGCGGATCGTCCGTGCCCAGAAAAAACATACACGGAATCGCGCGCTCAGCATTGCTTTTTTGCAGTGCCTGCTCCATTGCGGTTGCTGATACCACCGCAATAGCTGCAATTTTGCTTGGAATCGAACAAGCCAGAAGCTGACAAAAGAAGCCGCCATTGCTAAGACCTACTGCGTATACTCGACGATTATCTACATTACAAAGTATATTGAGCTTTGCTAAAACAGCTTGTACATAAGCCACATCGTCAGCAGCTCTACTCTTCATTCCGTCTTGCCACTCGCCACCCACAGGCTCGCCATAGACGACAATAAAGTTGTTGCGATTGGAAACATCATTCATTCCGGTAACACCAATCATGTCTGTGCCTTTCATTTTCAATCCAGCAAAAACGAGCATGACTGGCGTGGCTCTGGATTTGTTATATCCAGTTGGCAAATGATACGAGAAAGGCCGTTTAAAACCTTGAACTTGAACATAGTCGCTAAAATCTCTGCTTGTAGAATTAGATCGAGTTGAACGGATTGAAGAAATTGGTGAGCGTGGCATCATATTTGGTGCGCTACTATTCAAAGGTGACATGCCACCAGTTTGAACACTCTGAGTAGCCTGTGTATGCTGACTAGATTTTGTGTATCCTTGCTTGGTGTATTCAACGCCCGCTACAGGCTGATTATCAGGCACCCAAATTGCTTGACGGCTGCCTGGTTTGAATACGTATTTTGCTTGCACATCAAGGCAATAACCACTTAAAAATACAATGGCAAGACATAGTGCAAACTTGATGAAAATCACTGACCGTATTTCTTGAGCAAATCTTTTATGGTGTCATTGTCCATTTTGCTTGGATCGATGCCTGGTGGAATTTTCTTTTTAATTGAATCTGGGATTTCGCCGCCAAACCACTTATCTCTAAGCTTATTAATCATCTTGTCGGTATTGCTACCACTTAAGTCCAGACCAGCTTTGGAACTGCCTTCACCCGATGTTGGTGACGACGCAGCTACGGGTGGTGCAGGTTTTTGCGATTTTAATTCCTTGCTTCGTTTGAGCTGTTCGCCAAGGCTAATTGAAATAGACTCTAGTCGACTTTTAATTTGTTTCTCTTGAGCACCAGCTTTGACCTGATCTTCCAGACTTTTGAAGGCGCCCAAATAGGCAGTGATGCCAATTTTCTGCTCTTTGGCAGCAAGAATCATATCAAGAACTTTCTGGCGCTCAACCGCCATGGGACCGGGTGCGACCTGCTCAAGTTCGCTTGAAGTGTCAAGCACTACTGGAGCCTGTGGCGCTTGCTCCTGGCAAAACGCCGGAAATGCAGCAAGACTCAAGACTAGAGCTAATAAACCAAACTTAGATTGAAGCATTAATGAACGTGCCATAAGTCACCTCCATCTAATTATTCCCTGCTTTTCGCCCCATCTAAACGGGCGGTCAGAGGCTGTAAAACCAGGGCAATTAGGTAGTCGCTTACCTGGAAGTAGCTTGCTTGGAAAGGCGATTCGCTTGGCATAGTGAACGATTTAAAACCGGCTTCACGTTTAGTCCAGTGCTTAAGCTCTTCGAAGGTTTTATTTTCCTGCTCCATCCATTCGATGTCGATGCCACAAGTCAAATTGGAATCTGACTTAACCGCCACAGCACAAGCAGCGTTGTGTGAGTGCGCGATAGAAATCAGCGGTGCCTTCATTTTAGAATTCGACACTCGGCAATAAGGAGCGCTATTATCGGCGTTGAAGATTTCGATTTGATTTAAATCTATTTTTTGACCATATATTTTGGATGCAAGTTCGCTAACTGCACTTTTGGCTGCTAGTCTGCCTAAAAGCCAACTTTTGCGCCTTTGGTCGTGACGACAATTTTTGTTGTAATCCTGAATTTCAAGTTCCGTTAGCCAGCTTGAATCAGCGCTTAGCGTAAGGTCGATAAATTGATCTGTGAATGCAACAACTGCATTTTTGGACATATCAGGCTCTGTATCAAGAAATACAACCGGAACCTTATTCTGGCTCAGACCCTGCAAATAGGCATGGATGATTTCCAAATTTGTTTGATTGAATTCGCTATGTATTTTATTTGTGGCAGCTAAAAACTCACGGACCATTTTGTCTGAGCTTTCTGGATTATTTGCATAATCGCTGTAACAATCGTACTCGACGTTATGTGCCTGAGCTTGCTCCAGAACCGATTTTGGATCGCGATGCTCATATAAATGACTCAAGTCAAAATTAGTACCATAGCCATGTGTAAATAACTCAGCCAGTAAGAAATTTATTTGAGTGATACCAGACTTACCTGCAAGATTGGAAGCGATTCCCAAATGTTTTTTGCCTTGCAAGATGTCTTTTATTTGATAAGTCAAAATGCCTTGAGGACCAAGCTCAACGAAGGTGGTGATGCCGCTTTCAAACATATCCTTGATTGTGTTTCGAAAGGCAATTGGTCTGCGCAAAAGACCTAGCAATGCTTCTTCAATTAAATCAGGCTCGTCTGGACCTTTGCCTTCCAGCGAGCAGAGCCAGGATTCGATTTGAGCTTTTTGAAAATTACATGAACTGAATGACTTTTTAAGCTGTTCTTCATCTACAGCTTTTGATACCAAATCAGTATGATATGGAATTGCAATCGGTGCCACACTAAAGCCGATAGACTCTAACTCTAGCTGCTCCATCAATTTTTCCATATCGGCATTTTTGCCAGTAATAATTACATGTTTGTCTGTAAGGTCAGCAGTCAAATGTATGGTGGCATTTGCTGTTTTTGCTATTTTCATGACGCTATCACGACTTGAAAATATGCTTACAGTCTTGAGTGATTCTTTTTCCTGCTTAGGAAAAGATCGGTGTACATGCGTGCTTTGCTCGTAAAAAATAGAAGCGGCAACAAGCACGTCAACGCTTCCGTTCATGACATACACACCAAATTCACCTGTGCTGAATCCCATAAAGGCGTTAGGTGCAAGTCCCAATTTAGTAAATAATCTAAATAGCGAATACTCGGCTAAAAGCACAGCTAAAACCGCATAGTCAGCCGATATTAATGACGAAGAATCTGATTTGCCTTTAACCAGTGGAAAAATGCGCAAACTAGGAATATCACTTGAGCCGAAATTTTTGGTCACGAGATCGACGTAATCGAACACTTCGCGTACAAGTGGAAAATGCATCGACAAGTCTTTCAACATATTTGTATATGCAGAGCCCAAGCCCGGCAAAACAAATGCCATTTTGCCCTTTATCGAAGTTTTTTCGTTAGCTAAAAATATTCCGCCATAAGGATCGCTGTAGAATTCTTCGCCTGCTTCTAACTTCAAAATTAGTGTAATAAGCGACTCGTTAAGTTGTTCGATGTTCTCGCACACAAGTGCGGCACGCCAGCTGCTTTTAAATGGCGCGAATAAGACATTTAGCGTATAAGCTAAGTCGCTCATTTTCTTTTTGGGGTCGCGCTCTAGCAGGTCGCGAATTAAGCGTAAATTTTCTAACAGCTCACCTGAACTTTGAGCGCCAAACAAGAACAATTCGCTTGCAAAAGGCATTGCAATAGCTTCTTTGGCTATAACACTTTCTGTCATGTGCAGACTCAAAGCGCCTGCTTTGACCAGAGCGTGTCTTGTAGGTGGGTCTTCGGGCTCGCAAGGACTAATCCAGGGTCTTGCCTCTGCAATTTCTACATCGTTCCATATAGAATTCTCGGGCATGATTTTTGTGTGTAAAGCTTGTGCAGCTTTGCAGATGGTGGCAACTATATCTTCGCTATTATTGCCATCGCACTTGAAGAATAGACATTCAGCATTTTCATTCTTTGAATCTAAAATCGCATAAGAAGCCTGATCTAACTTACCTGTAACAGTAAACCATTTCTCGCCGCTAGCTATCGTGACAAAGTCATTTTCGCTTAAAAGCTTGTCTAGAGCACTCCAGGCTTGATCAAAAGACTCATATTCCCAGCCTTTTGCGATATATATTACTACTGCGTCAGATGCACTTGGATCGAATTTTTCAAGTCCGATCGAAGTAAGAGCAAGCGATCTCACTTTTTGGCACCTTGAGTGGTGGCAAATCTATTGAAAGATTTGCTACCAATACCAGCCAGTCCTTCTATATAGATTGAGAGCTTACCATCGGTATCATAAATAGCCAGGTCGCAAACTATCTCGTTGTTTTCCATACCATTGCCACGCGGCGTGATATGAGCAAAGGCATCGTAGCTAGGACATGGTCGCAGAAGTGTCATGCGCTTGAAACCTGTAGGCAAACACAAAATGTCTGCGTAGTGTCTAGCCCAGACGCCGCCTAATTGCATGGCGCAATCAAACAAAATAGGGTCGACAATCCATGCATCTTTTTGCGGATTCAATAGTGCTTCGCTTGGACGTGCTCCGCGGATTTTTCCAGCTACGCCTTTGGGGCTGATGCAGTCAAGTTCTTTGATGCCCTGGAAAAGAGGACCATGGAATAAGTACTTAGAATAAATAAAGTCCGGCGTAGGAACACTGCGCTCGGGATCCCTAATGCTTTCTGGATTATAAGTATAAGAGATGCCTTCGGGTAGTTGGATCTCGGCATATTCAGCCGTTCCGCGATGGTGCAATCGTTTAGTTTTTCCAGCCGCTTCAATGATAATAGAAGATGAAGTTGCATCTTTATCTCTAACCAGAACCTGGAATTTTTTCTCGTCGATATCAAATACGACACCAGACGGGATATCGAAATCACTAAGAGATCTGACCTTCTGATCAGGTCTTGCCAGTTGCGCACACTCGAACATCACATCGACTGCCACTGCCATTGGCAGAACAGGCAAACTATCCAGTTTGTGATCTTCTAAATAAATATGCTCGCTTCGCTCTATCGAGAAGGTCGCTGTTTTCAAACCAGGCTCGGTTTGCACTATTACCGATGGTTTTAAGATGGGACCTGCGGCTTCACCGGCTTTATGAAAGCCGTCTTTATCTGTTTCATCTTTTAAGTAACCAACAAGCATTACTTCAACATCACCTTTAGGCGCATACATAAGATCACTCATGTAAGCCTGACGCCCCTCAACTGGGTCAATCATTGCCCAACCGTGACTGGCAAACAAGTCTTCCAATTCGACTTGAGCCATGCCGGCTCTCCATGGTCCCCACATCAGTGAACTGACCTTGGCGCTTGTGTTTCGGTCGATGAGACGAGCAAGTTTGTTCAATCCCTCGTTGGCTGCAACATAATCAATTTGTCCAGGATTACCTGTTCTTCCTACCACTGATGAGAACAGGTGCAGGAAAGACAATGTCTGAAAACGTAGTTTCTTGATTAAAGTCAAAACTGGTTTTATTTTGGTATCAACCACTCTTTTGAATGACTCTTCCGATTTGTTTGCAATGAAAGAATCTTCAATCACGCCAGCACCATGGATAACACCATCGATATTTCCATGGAAATCGTAGATAGAGCCAATTAATTCACTGAACTGGGCTTCGTCTCTCACATCTAAGCTGTGATAACGTACAGAAGCTGCGTATTTCTCAAGACTAGCTAAGTTGTCTCGAATCTCGCGGTCTTTAATGATTTGCTGATATTGATGCTCAATCTCAGCAATATTTACTGATTTAGCGCTTGCTTTGGCCGACTCAATAAGAGCCGCTTTGATTTCTTTTGCCGAGTACAATCCTAGTGTAAGGTCAGATTCAGCATTAGGCTTTTGAGCCCGTCCCACAAGGACGAGATGGCAACCATAACGCTTAGCAAGCTCGATAGCTATTTCGGCTGTGATACCCCGAGCACCACCAGTGACAAGCACCATAGAAGTGGCATTTAAATCTAAATCAGAAGTCTTTTCTTCTAACTCGGCTGGAGCGACTTCAAGTTTA
This sequence comes from Candidatus Melainabacteria bacterium, assembly GCA_016699165.1. Classification (GTDB taxonomy): domain Bacteria; phylum Cyanobacteriota; class Vampirovibrionia; order Obscuribacterales; family Obscuribacteraceae; genus Aved-18. The sequence continues at coordinate 1,551,960 of CP064963.1, forward strand.
TAATGCTTGCCGCCTCTAAATCCAAACTCACCGTTTGCTTCAAGTGCCTGGCAAGTGCGACCGATGAAAGTCTCGGCTTGTAATTTCTTGTCGTCAGTGGGGTCGATATCTATATATAAGGATGCGATTTGCGAACCAAGCTCGCGCCCGATAGTATTTGTCATTCCGGCAAGAATGCCTTGTAGGGCAAGATTTTCAGCATTCTTCACAATGTCGAGTCCTGGGTTTTCACCAAAGCGTCCATTCATCGCTGTAGCTACTGCCAACACAGGCTTTTTGTCTAGCTTGGTGTTTTTGAGCGCTAATTCAAACCATTTTGCTAGTGCAAGCAATGCAAGCTCAGTTCGATTAGCTTCAGCATTTGAACCAGGTAAGAAGAAAGTCCATTCTGGCAAATAGGTACCATCTTTTAATCGGTCTATTTGATCTAGTCTGACCGACTTGACTTTGACACCTTCGGCTTTTAACTTCTTCTCTAATACTGCACCAAATTCGGTATCGTCACATACAAGCAACGCATTTTTAGCATAAGTGACAGTCTTAGTCGAAAAGGCTTCGTCCTCGACCACTTTTACAAGACCGCGTCTGATTTCAGACAAATATTTAGGTCCTTGCAAAGATTCAGTGGCGACTGATTTTGGCGCTGAATCAATAGCCGTTTCAGCCTGTTTCAAAGGAGCCGTCTTTAGATTTGCTATCCAATTTGAAATTGCTTCAAGCGTCTTAAGTCCAGCTAATTGCTCCAAGTTACCTTCGAGGTCTTGTTGAATTTCAAGCGGCAACAATTTTCTAAAACTATTGAATATTTCGATTCGCTTGATTGAGTCTATACCTAAGTCTGCTTCTAAATCCAAATTAGGTTCAAGCATTTCACTTGGATAACCAGTGCGCTCACTGATAATTTCAAGCAAGCTTACAGTCAAACCTTCTGTGTCTAATTCAGAATTGGGATTAACACCCGAATCCAATTCACTCTCTTCAGGCAAAGCTAGAGCAGTAGCAACTGTTGACTCAAGCTCTTGCTCAGGAGCGCTAACTTGTTCGAATTGCGATGATACCTGTGATGTAACCACAGACGTGGTTAGTGGTGCTGCTTTTTGAAAGGATATCTCGCCTGGAATATTTATAGGAACATTCACCTGAGTGACACCACCCTTTTGCTGGGTAGCAAGATACGCTAGCATCACATCTTTTTGAGCATCAAGCATGGTCTTAGTCATGTCCATCATATTTTTCTGGTATTCCAGAATCATGCGCTCAACTGGACCAGAATTATTAGCATCAAAGAATTGAGGCGCCGCACTTTGTTGGCTTGCTGTTTTTAGCGCGCTGTTTAGCGAATTTGTTGAATTCGATGAATTTGATGAATTAGTTGTTTGAGGTTTAGACATTTGATAAGACACAGGTTGGGGCTTAGTTTGAGACATAGATTGAGACGTTTTAGGGGACGACGGTTTGGTTTCCATTTTTTGTATTTCTTGTTTCTTCGCACTCGACTTTGCTTGGGCAGACGAATCGCCAACTTTAGTCACATTGCAACTATCAATGCGATAAGGCATTCTCATTTCCAAAGGCTCAAATACGCTTGCTCCAAGTAACTCCTGTCTGCCTTCAAACAAACGCTCAAGTTTGAGTGTATGACCACCTGCCCATAATCTGGCAAGGGCTGTAAGGAACGGTGCAATACAGGTCGAATCTTCTTTGCTCTGACCATCTAGTGCCACAGCTAGAACTTTCTTGTTTTTGAAAGTATTTTCCAATAAAGATGTGAGTACATTACCTGGTCCGATTTCTATAAAGGTACGCGCACCCGCTTCGTACATCGCTTCCAGCTGACTGGTGAAGAGTACGGGTTTGACAGTATGCTCAACCAATAATTTGGCAATCTCATGGGGGCGGGTTGGATAAGCACCGGCTGTGGTATTACTATAAACTGGAATTGCTGGTTCTTTCAGAGTCAATTGATCCAGGACTTGTTTCAATTCTTGCGCTTTCTTTTCCATCAAAGGAGAGTGAAACGCAGCAGACACAGGGACCTTTTTAACGTAACAACCTTTTTCTGAAGCGAGTTTACTGAATTCTTCAATTGCTTTGGTAGCGCCTGAAACAATACATTGCTCTGGTGCGTTGATATTGGCAATTTGCACACCTTTGACTGATTCGGTCAACTTGCGCACTACATCTAATGGTGCCATAACAGCCACCATCGCTCCATTGTCGCCATCTTGCACTTGACCAAGAATTCGACCGCGCTCAAAAGAGAGAGCAATCAAATCAGACTCGCTCATGGCTTGGGCTGAGCACAAAGCAACATATTCACCATAACTATGACCTGCCACTAGATCTGGTGTTAGTCCTAAAGACGATGCCACACTCTGCATAGCCAGGTCGACTACGCCGATTGCAGGTTGGGCGATGCGAGTATCGTTCAACTCTGTTTCTTGCTTAGTACGCTCTTCTTGCGTGAAGACCGGGACTGGATAAACAAATGAATCTAGTGAGCGATTTAGTTTGCCAGCTAGAACGTTTGAGGCGTTTTGAAACTGACCTTTTATTTCGGGGAAATAAAGGCTCAGTGTTTTGAGCATATTTATTTTTTGCGACCCCTGACCGGGGAATAAAAATGCGGTCTTGCCCTGGTTTGCTATATTCTGGCTGGAGAAATAGACACCGCGGATATCGGTCATTTCAGTTAGTTTCTCGCCACCATCTTTCAATTTATTTTTGACTGATGTGAGCTTTTCATTTAAGTCTTCAAGCGAGGTCGAAACCAAGGCAAGATGCATTTTGCGACCTAAGGCTGAGACTTTCTCGAAAGTACCGCGAGCAAGTTCAAATAAGGCTTTCTTCTGGAAATTGGTGTGGTCAGACTCGGTCTTAGCTTTTGCTCGTACAAGCACTTTTTCTAATTTGCGAGCAACGCCTGCCAATTGTTTTTGCAATTCATCATGGTTATCTGCTGAAAATACAAATAACTCTGCTGTCCAAGTATTGAGAGCAAAATTATTCTGATGACTGAGAGCCGGAACGTATTCTTCTAATACAGCATGGAAATTGGTGCCACCAAAACCAAATGCGCTTAAAGCTGCTCTGCGCGGTTCTGTTGCACTATGAATCCAGGGTCTTGTTTGCGAATTGATATAAAACGGTGAGCTTTCAAATTTACAAGCTGGGTTTGGACGCTCGACACCAATTGTGGGTGGCAATACTTTGTGATAAAGCGCCTTTGTGATTTTTATAAGCGAAGCCAGTCCAGCTGTACATTTTGTATGTCCAATGTTTGACTTAACAGAGCCAATGGCGCAATTTCCGGTAGGTGCTCCTTTTGCTCTGAATACTTTGCTTAAAGCTTCCACTTCGGCTTTGTCACCAGCAACGGTGCCAGTTCCATGCGCTTCCACTAAACCAACGGATGAAGGTGATACACCAGCGTCTTTGTAGGCTCTGTGAAGAGCTTGCATTTGACCAGCCGGACGAGGTGCAGTGAGACTTAAGTCTTTGCCGTCGCTTGAGCCGCCGATGCCTTTTATTACAGCGTAGATTTTATCGCCATCACGCTCTGCATCTGCCAGGCGTTTTAATAGAACAACGCCAATGCCCTCACCAAGGACAATGCCGTCGGCGGTGGAATCAAATGTACGACATCTACCACGAGGAGATAAGGCGTGTGTTTTACTGAAGTTGACATAGTCAATTGGCTGGTTATGCGTGTCTACCGAGCCCAATATCACCATATCGCTTTCACGCGTACGCAAAGTAGCCATGGCTGAGTGCAGCGCAGCAAGCGAAGATGCACAAGCTGCATCGATACTGAAATTGATACCACCAAGGTCGAATCTATTAGAAACGCGCCCTGCAGCAACGTTTCCTAAATATCCGGCTAATGCGTCTTCAGACCAATCAGGCAGTTGACTATATATGTATTGCTTGGTCTCTTCATCAAGAAAAGAGAGTTTCCATGAAAGCATGGTGCGTGTGAGATAAAGCGATCCCATTGGACCGTGTCCAGCGTTGGCAACAATGACCGATGTTTGTTCGCGAGCAAAGCGTCGCTTATCATAACCAGCATCACCAAGTGCCTGACGCACACACTCAAGTGTGAGTAGTTGCATTGGATCTATAGAAGCAAGACTGTTTGGCGGAATACCATAAGCAGCGGCGTCAAAAACAACTTCGCCTAAGAATCCGCCCCATTTAGAAACAGCTTTTTCCGGTTTAAAAGGATCAGCATCATATAATTCGCGCCAATCAAAGTGAGTTAGTGGCACTTCTTTTATTGTGTCCACTTTATTCAATATATTAGACCAGAAAGTTTCGACATCGTTTGCTTCAGGCAAGAAACAAGACATACCAACGATTGCTATAGGTTCTGAGGCAGGAGTTACAACTTCTATTTCTTCTTTGGCAGTGGCATTAACATCGCTCAATAAGTCGGCGCCACCATCTGAAACTTTCTGGTGCAATTCTTTGACACTAAGCACTTTGTCATGCATAGATGCCACTTGGCCGATCATATACATACCTTCGGTCCACTGCCTGCGCTCATCGACATTGGCAAGCTCCGAGCCATCGCGAGTGATGCCTTTGCTTGCAATACGCAATCGTCCCATGTGCATCATCTCTAGATGTTCTTTCACTTCTTGAGAGGGACGTTTCTGGTCGACCATGTCTTGTTTGCGTTTTTCAAACTCGTCCTTATAAGGAGATTCGATACAACGAATTGCATGTCCAGGACCCGATTGCAAAATAACAGTGTTATCGCATTTAATTGCTTCTTTTTGAAAACGCTCAACTATCGCACCGCTATCTACCGCTTCGCGAGTAAACAAATACGCTGTACCAAGCAAGAAACCGACTTTCACGCCTAAAGCAGTGAGTGGTGCAGCCAGAGCACAAGTCATTGCAGCGGATAATTCGTCGTGAATACCGCCAGCAAAAAGGATTTGATATTCAGATGCGTTGCGAGCACCACTCAAAGTGTTTTGCAGCACTTCGATCATCTGTTCCCACAAAACAAAACTGGAACGAGGACCAACGTGTCCACCACATTCTCGTCCTTCAAAAACGAAATGTTTGGCACCACCTTCTAAGAAAGTGGTGAGAATGGCAGGTGATGGCACATGCAAATATGTAGTTATACCTTGTGCCTCTAATTGCTTGGCTTGATCTGGTCTGCCGCCAGCGATTAGTGCAAATGGTGGTTTGTGTTTAAGAATAGATGCAAGCTGCTCTTCGCGTAACTGAGCGGGAGCGAATCCTAATATCCCAACGCCCCATGAAAGTTCGCCTACCTTTTTCTTGGTGTTTGCAAGCAAAGTTTCTACTTCTACTCCACGCATCAATGACAATGCCAAGAATGGCAAAGCGCCTTCTGCAGCAACTGCAAGAGCAAAGTCTGCATTATCACTAACGCGAGTCATTGCTCCTTGTACAATTGGATATTTAGTCTTGTGGGCTTTTGCAAGAGGCGATTCGCTGCGCAAACTATTTGAATTGCAAGAGTTCAAAGAAATAGATGATGCTTGTTCAAATATCTGTATTATTCCAGCGACACTAACACCATCTTTTGCAAGTGATGATGCAAAAGCAGCATCCTGACCAAGTGCGAGCAACTCGCCATTCTTGCCTGGAACACCACGCTGAATTTCACCCATTGAATCGCAAATTTCTTCGCTCTCGGTGCCATCCATAGATGTAATAAATCTTTTGTGTGCTTCATCTACAAAAGAATCACGCGCCAGATACAACTGATTATCGAGCACACAAGCTGCAACACCAGCTACGCCAAGTGCACGCACAGTGTGTCTGCCGATTCCGCCGCGCACCCAGACGGGGGTTTTCAACTTAGACATACATTGTTGAATCAAGACAAAGCTTGTTGTTTGAGAAACGCGACCGGGCGATTCATTGCCTTTGAGCACAATGATATTGGCACCATTCTTTTCAGCAACCAGTGCTTCTTCCAAACTGACTGTCTCGACAGCAACTTGCAAGGCTCGGCTTTGAGCTTTGACGATTGCGTCTTTCAGTTCTTTTTTCTGATAGCCATTGGGTCCTGCGCACAAAATGATCAGACCCAGTTCTAGCTCTGGTGCCAAATCATCGAGATAATAGCCAAGTTCGCCAATTCTGCATCGGATACCAAAATCAGCCTTTGGTGCAGCTTTCAAACAAAGCTCAAGCGACTGGGAAACATTTCCTGCTGCACTGCCCTCTAAATCAAGCACACCTATCGCACCAGCTTTAGCCGCCGCAATAGCCAGACCGGGCTTGTGTGCAAAGCCGAAAGTTTTAGAAGGTGCCAAAACTACAAAACGCAAAGCCGACATCGAGGTCTCCCAAAAACTGTTTTCCTGCCAAGAGTTTATTATCTTTCTCTCCTTATGCCATTGAAGAGGTTTTATCGAGAGGTTTTAAATATATAATTCGCAGCACCAAATTATGAACGCTCGACTTAACCAAGCTCTCTATTCGACGTATAGCGCACTCGTGACGCCTACAGTCAAAGCCCTGGACGATGCCAGTCGTTCGCCCAGGCAAGCCCAGCTGCGGCGCCTTTCGGCTATTTTGAAAAAAAACAAATCTACCAAATTTGGGCTTGAGCATGGCTTTGGACAAATAAAAACAGAGGCAGATTTCAAAGCCAGTGTGCCTGTTAGAGATTACGAATCGTTTAGACCATATGTAGAAGAGATGATGGCTGGGTCCGGGAATATACTGACCGCCGAAAATCCAATCATGTTTGCTACCACTAGCGGAACCACAGGCCAAGCCAAGTTTATCCCGGTTACACAGTCTTATATGAAAGAGTATCGAGAGGCTTCAATAGTCTCTGGATATCACTTATTTAAAAATTATCCAGGCATCGCTGCAGGCAAAGCATTGTCTATGTTCTCGAGTGCTTGCTCCGGGCGGCTTTCCACCGGAGTTGCGTACGGAGCAATCTCAGGTGCAATTTATCAAAGTGAATCTCAAGTTGTTAAGAAATACATCTGCGCCACTCCATATGAAGTGGCTCTCATAGACGATTACGAGTCTCGATATTATACATTTCTAAGAATTGGACTGGCATCGCCCATCTCCATTTTTTACACACCAAATCCATCGACTATCAATTTACTGTGTCGAAGACTCAAAAATTTCGCACATTCTCTAATCAAAGATATAAAAGATGGCGATATAAATCCACCAAACCCGCTCCCCTCCTCAATTAAAAAAGCTTTGCAAGACAGCGGTCACATGCGCAAAGACCCACAAAGAGCACGCGAGCTTGAATCATTATTACAAAGAGGATTGTTCAAGCCCGACACCATTTGGAAAGACCTCGCTCTAATTACTTGTTGGACGAAAGGTGCAGCCGGATTTTATTTAAATGATTTTCCTTCAACACTAGGTGACATTCCAGTTTGCGATATCAGTTATTGCGCAAGCGAAGGCAGAGGAACAGCTGTTTTAGCGGCAGACAAACAATTGCTTGCATTGAATTCGCACTTTTTTGAATTCATTCCCGAAAGTGAAATTGACTCTAAAAATCCCACCGTTCTGCTTGCAGACGAGCTTGATGTCAATCAGAATTATTTTGTTTTGTTCACTACATCTGGTGGTTTGTATCGCTACAACATAAATGATGTAATCAAAGTGACTGGCAAACACAATAATGCTCCTTTGATTGAGTTTCAACACAAAGGCGGGAACGTACATTCATTTACAGGCGAGAAGCTCACTGAAAGCCATGTCACCCAGGCCATGAAAAAGGTGGCAGATGAATTAAATCTGTCCATTCGCTTTTTTACTTTAGTTCCGCAGTTCAAGCCTGAGCCACACTACCAACTCTGGCTCGAACTAAATGATTCAAGTAATCAGAAAAATTTCGATGCAAAATTACCGGTGGAAAAAATAAGTAAGCTGCTCGATATAGAAATCGGCAAGCTTAATATGGAATACGAAGAGAAACGCTCTTCCACAAGACTCAGTCCCATCGTGTGCCATCAGATAGAGCCAGGAACATATGAAAAATTACGCTTGCATTTGGTTGCTCAAGGAACGCCAGACATCCAAATAAAAGTGAGCCATCTAAATCCCAAAGCAGATATCAGTCAGTTTCTAAGTAATGGTCTTTTGCCTGTTACAATCCTTGGATGAGGACGCTTTGGCTTGGTTATTTTCTAGTGGCATTCTCGGCAATGTCGGGGATGGCAAACGGCTTTGAGTTTTCCAATCCATATTCGATTGCTTTTGCTGTAATTGCTTATGTTTATTGGACATATCTGGTTCTTTGTCTGCACTTAGAACTACGAAAAAAAGACTCAAACTATCCTTTTGATCCAGGCGACTCTATGCTTGGTGCCATCATTCCTTTTGTATATATTTTCTGGAACTGGTTCTGGGTATCAGAAATATACAAATGGCTCGGCCAGTCCAAAATCAAGGCATTAACACTGGGTGCACTGGTGTCAGTTTTAAGCCTTGTCGCCTATCCAGATAATTTAGATCGATTGCCTTCCTCTATAAATTTAATTGCACTTTGTGGCTTGTTTGCCACAATAGATGTGATAAATCGCAAACTGAAACAAGTTTCTCGATGATACGGGACCAGACATATTTCAAACAAGAAATAAAAGCATGGTGCTTGCTAGCTTTTTTCGGAAGTCTTTTTGGACTTATTGCTCCTGGTTTTGAGCAATGGTATCTAGCCTGGATTGGTCTTGTACCTCTTTTGTTTTGCATCTGTCAAAGCAACTATCCACCTCAAGCATTCTATCGCGGCTTGATTTTTGGCTACGCTTACAATCTTGTATATGTGGGATGGATTTTGCAATTTAGTCCAATTGTCTGGCCAGAAAATATTCGCTCACTGTATCTGTTAGCAAACACCAGTGCATGGATTTTATACTCGCTTCAGCAAGGCACTCTATTTGGTGCATTTGCATTTTTAATGCGTTGGATTCCGCTTACAGGCGGAATACTTGCCATTAAAGATCATGGCACCTGGCGTCTTCCATCTGCTTTGGTTTTGCCTTTACTTTGGGTATTGATATTCAATAAACTAGCAAACAGTCAAGGATCGATGGCATTACCCTGGAGTTTGATTGAGTATTCACAATATGATTTTGCATCATTTGCTCAAATAGCTTCTGTAATTGGTGGCATCGGCATCAGCGCTATTTTAGTGATGACAAATGTTATGGTTGCTTCGCTATTTGCCAACATTTTCAAAAAAGAATTTTTAAAACCGCTTGCATTTGCCAATAAGACTTCAAAATTATCAAGTTTATTTTTTGCACAGTGCATCATATTTGGTGCAATCGCTTATGGGCATCTTCACTTGCAAGACGCCAAAGATTGCGTCGCAAGATCAAAGGATAACAAGCAAATTTTTTCTATTTTGCAAGGCAATATTCATTTTGCATTCAATCAAGTAAACAGTCTTGATCACTGGAACACTTATATGAAACTTGCTTTGCAAAGTCCGCCTGGAGTCTGCATTTGGCCTGAATGGTCTATGCCTATTTCTATAAGTGAATATCCGGGCGTTTTCAAAGCAATGGATTCTAAAGCCAGACAAAACAATCAAGACTGGATAGTGGGAGCATTAGATTCTGACTCAGACAAAAATTCTTACAACGCATCATGCATGGTTGGTACCAGCTCGGATCAAAACAAATCGCAAATTGATGTATATCGCAAACAGTGGCTTGTTCCATTTGGCGAATACAGTCCACGCTGGCTTTTAAATTCACCTTTCGGTGGATTATGCGGAACTCTAACACCCAGGCGCATCGGCTATAAAGCCGCTGATAGCACCACTCTTTTTACCAGTAAGCAAAATAAAATAGTGCCTCTAATTTGTTGCGAGTTGATATCGCCAGAATTAGCTAGCCGAGGCACTCGCGCTGGTGGTGGCATTCTTGTAGACTGCAGTAACACCATGTGGTTCCAGACTAAATTACTGGGCGAACAATCATTTGCAGTATGCGCTATGCGCGCAATTGAAAATCATCGTTATTTTGTTTTTGGCACAAGTATTGGACCAAGCGCATTTATAGATTGGCACGGCAAAATTCTAAGCCAGACACCAAGAGATAAATCATGCACGCTAACTAGTGAAATTTTTTACGACCGGCATCTGACCCCATTTTCCAGGTGGTTTAGATGATCGGAATTTTTAAGACTCTAGATAGATATTGTTATACTCAGTTTCTGACTCTCTTAGCATTTGGTACCAGTTTACCGGCGGGACTGCTTCTATTCACCGATGAGATGCAGCGAATGATGCAATACGTGCGTGATTTTGGTTGCCCAATCGATATTTTCATTTCGATGACGGCACTTCAACTTCCAGAAATCATTGTGCGTTGTATGCCTGGTGGAGTGCTGGTTGGCACTATGCTTAGTTTGTATTCTATGATTCAAAATAGAGAAATAGTTGCTCTGCTTACATCGGGTGTTAGCATGGCGCGCATCTTCAGACCATTTATTATGATTTCTCTTTTTGCCACCACACTATCATTTAGTATCAACGAATTCGTTGTTCCGTCATGTCTTAAATCAACAATCAATCTGACTATGATTGCAGCAAGCAATCGCGATATTCCATTGACGCGCGGAATCAAAGATTTTAAGGGCTATAAAACAGATGCCAAAGGTAATGTGGAACAAATATTTTTGGTGGCATCACGCAAAGGCGGCGACCTTACAGATGTGACCTTATTTAATTTAACCGACAAAAAAAATATTCAAATCACCGTCGCTCCCAAAGGATTTCTCAAAAGTGACTCCTGGACTTTGTTTAATGGATGTATTTTCAATATCTCTGATGATAAAGCGCTTACTCGCCAGACTTCGCAATTCGACAAAATGCAAATTACTCCTCCAGATCAAATTAAAGCGTTCATGCAAAAGAGAGCTCCATACTCCTTTGAGCTAAACACAACTGAACTTATTAACTATATTGACTCACTTAAAGCGCAGGGTAAAGTGGTACCACTGACCACAAGACTTGACCTGGCAAGACGTTTTTCCGACCCGCTTGCTTGCATTTTAATTGCTCTTGCCTGTCTTCCCTTAGTACTTTTGAATAACGTAAGAAGAGCGACCTATAGCGTGGCTTATGGTGCAGTGATACTGGTGGGATATTTCACTCTGCGCTCTATAGCCGGAGCACTGGCCTCGAATGCCATAGTGACACCAGAACTAGCTGCATGGATTCCCTCGCTGGTCATTGTCACCATATCTGGTGCGTTTCTTTTCTTAGTTAAAAACCGTTTAAACTAGCTCGCCATCAGCTTTCTCTGCACAGAAGAATATTGCGAGTCCGTTACTCTTCTTGATGTCAAGCGATACATTTCGTAGTACAATTTACAGTCGTTCACCGATTGTAACTTTGTGAACGAACAGCAACAGAGGTTAACATGAGCAAAAAGCTCGTTTGCGAATTTCTAGGCACAGCCTTCCTTTTAGCCACCGTCGTTGGTTCAGGTTTGCTTGTGAACAACATTGATGCAAGCAACCAAGTTGTCAATCTTCTTTGTGTCGCTGTGGCAGTGGGCGGAATGCTTTATGCACTCATTAATATGTTTGAGGCTCATTCAAATCACTTCAATCCAATAGTGACTCTGCTTACCGCCGCTCAAGGAAACATGAGCTGGAAATGGGTCCTGCCCTTCATCTTAGTTCAGATACTTGGAGCCATGGCAGGGGTGGTGGCAGCCAATGTCATGTTCGAATTGGCGCCTATATCTATCGCTTCAGCTTCACGCACCGGTTATGGACAGTGGCTGGCAGAGCTATTCGCTACATTTGGTCTGATTGGAATAATAATGACCACAGGCAAACACAAGCCATCAGTCGCGCCACAAGCAGTTGTTCTATATATAGTAGGGGCAATTTTCGCCACTTCTTCTACTTGTTTCGCCAACCCGGCTGTCACAATCGCCCGTATCTTTACCGAAAGCGGCGCAGGCATCAGAGCGTGTGATGTTCCCGCATTTGTTGTATTCCAGCTGGTGGGCGGCTTTTGCGCCATGGTCTTGTTTGGGTGGTTGAACGAAAGCGCTGTCAAAGCGAAATCGGCAAAAGAAGTGGAAATCAATCCTATACTTCCCCTGCCGACTCAAAGAGAATTAAGTTCAGCCCTTAATTAAGACTCGGACGCACCAGTCCCTTCCTCTTTTTGCTTAACTTCCATTTTGTCCATCATTTCGTCGTTTTTCTTTTGTATAACAAGCAGCTCTTCGTTTTTAGCGGCTTGCTGCTTTTGAATGACTAATTGTTGTAAGCGAAAGCGCTCTTGTTCTTCATCTCGTCTGCGACGCTCGGCATCTTCTTTGCGGCGGCGCTCGGCTCTCTCGCGCTCAGTCCGCTCGATAGCCTGTCGCTCCATTTCTTTGCGTCTTTTCTCGTCTGACATATCAATCGCCTCATATCAGGAATATTCATAGACTGGCTTAATCTATATACCCGGCAAACAAAAACCAAAGACTTATCAAGAGCAAAGAAGGCGGACACCCGAAAGTGTCCGCCTGTTTAGCTTTTCATTCTATTGAACTGTTATGCAGTCTGAAAACTAAGCTTTAGCTGGAGCTTCGAGTTTGGCAGTCATTGTGATTGTGGTGTTCATCAATTTGGAGATAGGGCAGCCGGTCTTGGCAGCTTCAGCCAATTCATTGAATTTGGCTTCGGTAACGCCAGGAACATGGGCAGCAACTTCTAAGTTGATGCTGGTTACCTCAAAACCGCCTTCCAATTTGTCGAGAGTGACTGTGGCTGTGGTTTTGACACTGTCGGGAGTGTGTCCAGCTTCGGACAACTTGTGCGAAAGAGCCATCGAGAAGCAACCGGCGTGAGCTGCAGCAATCAATTCTTCTGGATTTGTGCCTTTGCCTTCTTCAAATCTGGTGCTGAAACTATATTGTGCGCTTTCGAGCACTTTGCTTTCAGTAGTGATTGTGCCTTTGCCTTCTTTCAGGTTCTTTTGCCATTCGGCAGATGCTTTACGTTTCATTGAAAATCCTCTTTAACCAGTTGTTTGACGACACCATAGTTGTATCGCATTGGCTACTATAATGAAACCCAGTATTACAGAGGGTTTCAACAAATTTTCGGCAAACCAAAGTGCCTGGTCTCAAAACGCCCGCAAGATCATATATAAGGAATGCGTCGCTTATATGACTACTTTACAAAAGAGAAAAAAAATTTTGACATTCTAAAGAAAACATTGATAATTGATTTCATGCAAAACAGCGCCACCATTTCTAATAAACGAAAGATGCAGATGCGAAAGCCCTCAACAAGAGGGGTCGTTACTGCACACTGTGATTGCTAGGGATAAGTAACCCCGAAATCAAATAGTGAAAGTAGCCGCCTCTCTTGTAACGACAAGAGGGCGTTTTTGTTTTCACTACCGATTTTAGAAGGGTTATTTATCATGTCAAAACAATTTTCAACACAAAATAAACAAGACTACGGTTTTACAACAAGAGCTATCCATCAGGGTCAAGAAGCTTGCCCGAGCACTGGTTCTTTAATAACACCTATATATCAAACTTCAACTTTTGTTCAAGACGAATTAGGCAAAAACAAAGGCTATCAATACGCTCGCTCGCACAATCCCACTCGCCAGGCTCTAGAAGAATGTCTGGCTTCGCTTGAAGGTGCGCGTTTTGGACTAGCTGCAGCATCAGGTCTTGCTGCCGTTTCAATCGTGCTCGACTTGCTCCAGGCAGGCGATCATGTTGTGGTAGGCGAAGATGTTTATGGCGGCGTGTATCGGCTATTTGAGCGTGTCTTGCGCAAATTCAATTTGAATTTCACTTATATAGATGCGTCAAACTTAGAAGCAGTAGAAAATGCAATTACACCAGAAACAAAATTGGTTTGGATCGAATCCCCCACCAATCCATTATTGAAATTAGCCGACATAAGAGCTATTGCCGGTATTTGTCAGCGCCGACGCATCAGACTTTGCGTTGACAATACGTTTGCTACCCCGTATTTTCAACGCCCACTCGAATTAGGCGCAGACATAGTCGTACACAGCACCACCAAATATCTGAGCGGACATTCCGACATTATTGGTGGTGCTATTATTTGTGACGACGAAGAATTATTTAGCGAACTGAAATTTTTTCAGAATGCAAGTGGCGCAGTGCCTGGACCTTTCGATTGTTTTCTGGCCTTGCGTGGCGTGAAAACATTGGCACTACGTTTGCGCGAACACGAGCGCAATGCCACAGCTATTGCTCGATATTTAGAAAATCATTCACAAGTTGAAAAAGTCTATTTTCCTGGATTGCCGTCACACCCACAATTTGATCTGGCAAAATCGCAAATGGCAGGTTTTGGTGGCGTGGTGGCATTTGTAGTGAAAGGCGGTCTGGAGGCGGCTCGCACTGTGGTAAACAACACCAGTTTATTTCAGTTGGCTGAGTCTCTAGGCGGAGTCAAATCACTCATCTGCCATCCTGCCACGATGACGCATGCCCCTATTCCAAAAGAAGTGCGTGAGCCGTTAGGCATAGTCGATGGACTGATTCGTTTGTCTGTCGGTATCGAAGAAAGCAAAGACCTTTTAGCCGATCTCGAATTTGTTTTAAGTTTATGTTCGAATCAAACACAACAAGAATCACAATCACAAGTGCCTGTAGCGGCACAATAACCAAAGGAGACAAGGAAATGCGCGTCATTCGTCAAAACGAAATTAGTGTTCTCAAATTCGGAGGCACTTCCGTCAAGACACCCTCAAGAATGAAAAATGTAGCTGAGATAGTTGCAAAATGCGCTTCGGGCTCTAAGGTTATTGTGGTGGTATCGGCTATGGGACACCATACCGATGAGTTGGTCAATCTGGCAGCAGAGTGTTCAAATAATCCAATTCAAAGAGAAATGGATGTTCTGCTCGCTACAGGTGAGCAACAATCGATTGCACTCTTGAGCATTGTATTGAACGACCTGGGCGTCAAAACCCGCTCATTCACTGGTGCTCAGCTTGGAATAATCACCGAATCTAATTTTGGAAACGCCGAAATTCTGCAAATCAACCGCAAAAGAATCGAATCTGCTCTAGACGAATATCAAGTGATAGTTGTGGCAGGATTCCAGGGTGTCACCACCGATGGGGACATAACAACTCTTGGTCGTGGTGGCTCAGATACATCTGCAGTTGCACTGGCTGCGGCAATTGGTGCCCAGACTTGTGATATCTTCACTGATGTAGACGGAATTTACACCGCGGATCCAAACAAAGTGGCATCTGCCACCATGTATGAGCAAATTGGATACACCGAATGTCTAGAGCTTGCTCTAAACGGTGCTCAAGTCATTCATCCTCGCGCTGTGCGTCTGGCTCAAAACAATGGCCTAGCTATTCGAGTTCGCAATACTTTCAATCCTGAAAATTTGGGCACTCTAATCAATGGCTATCAGAGCCAGTCAGAAATTGCTGGGATCACAACAAGTTCTGGATTTGGCACAGTTGATTTAACGCTTGAAACTCAACAATCTAACTGGGAGCCAGTAGTGCGTGAACTGTGCGGACATGTTCAGTACATAGGTAGTAATTCAAAAGAGCGAACTGGTGATAATTTGCCTTCGTTGACTCTGGCGTTTGGCGGTGTGAGCGAAAATACATTTAGCGAACTTGCCACCACTATTGCTCGAGCACTGCCTATTAGAAACTTGAACTGGAGTGAAATTCTAGATCGAGTAACAGTCGTTTATTCCCCCGATTGCTCATCGGTCGGTCCATACATGAAAGAGCGAATGCGAAGCATCCTGAGCGATGCCAACATAGAAATAAAGTTTGTTCAAGCAACTAAAACATCTATGTCATGCCTTATTGCATCAAACAATACAGAGCGAGCGCTTAATTTGCTCCATGAAGGACTGCATGAGTTTGCCATAGAGACAGCAAGACAAAAAGTCTCTATTGCTTAGACAAAATATTTAAACCAAAAGGAAAATTTCATGACTAAAATAGTAGCCGGTCTTATAGGACTTGGCACCGTCGGCAGCGGCGTGGTCGAGCTTCTCAAAAAACAAGATTTCATCACCATCAAAACGATAGCGGTCAAAGACCCGAACAAACAACGTCCACAAATTGAAGGCAGCACCATTACATGCAATATCGAAGAAATAGTAAACGATCCACAAATTGAACTAGTAATAGAGGTGGCTGGTGGAATTGAGCCAATTTATGAACACCTGAAAAATGCCATTAAAAAAGGCAAACACATAGTCACAGCCAACAAAAAACTGCTTGCCACCCACGGTCCTGAGTTATTTGCTCTGGCTCAAAAGAATAGTGTGAGGCTTCTATTTGAAGCATCAGTAGCAGGTGGAATTCCACTAATTTCCACTTTACAAAAAGGACTGCCCGCAAACGAAATACTCTCTGTATGCGGCATTTTAAATGGAACCACCAATTTCATTTTATCCAAAATGAGTAAAGAAGGCACCGGTTACGACGAGGCTCTAAAAGAAGCTCAAATACTAGGACTAGCTGAATCCGACCCCACTGACGATGTGGAAGGGTTCGATGTTGCGTACAAACTATGTATTTTATCGGCTCTTTCTTTTGGTCAATTTATCGATCCTATAAGCGTGCAGCGAGAAGGCATCAGTCGCTTAAAAGCAGAAGATGTAGAAACAGCACGTCGTCTTAATTGTTCACTTAAACTAATCGCTCTTGGAAGACGCGATAACCTCACTGAAAAAATTGATTTGCGAGTACATCCCATCCTTGTTCCAAATGCTCATTCGCTATCTGGTATTAGTGGTGCTAACAACGCCATAATCATAGAAGGATCAGCTGCAGGGAAAATTTGTCTTTCAGGACCAGGCGCAGGCAAGCTTCCGACCGCATCGGCAGTGGTTGGCGATGTGATAACTTTGTGCCAAAACAAACATTTGCCGCTTGAGCAAAAATCATTGAAGATAAAGAACAAAGAAAATAAGAATAAGAGCAAGAATAAGAAATCGCAATGCGGTTTTAAAAATTATTTACGCCTGGTTTTAGGAGCTTCATCCAAACCAGGCGTTTTAATTAGTGCTCTTGCTGCATGCAAAATCATAGCCTTGCAAATAGAGCATGACGGGCTTTTGACTTATACAATGGTTACAGATAGTCAAAGCGACGAGCAAATAGACAAGTTCAGAAAAACACTTGAAACATACGATATTAAAGTGGTATCAAGACTGAGAATTCTTGAAGACGAGTCATTTTCACTCACAGCCTGATCTTAATCGAACTCTTGCTCGAGAACATCTTTTTCTGTGGTGTAAGCAATCTCGTCAGAGTTGCTTGCTAAAAGTGGAATATTAGCACGCACTTGCGAAGCTTCCATAAGCTTTTCTTGAAGCGCTCCTTTAGGCATATCTACTTTAGCTGACAAGTCAAAGCGCAGGTTGTTGCGCTCTTCTATCTGTTCGTTTTTCTTAGTTAAAAAGAAATGGCGAATAAGTGGAGTACCAAGAAAAAAGACTGAATAAAAAACTAAAAATAGTATCACCGGAGCAAATAGAGTCAGGTGCAAAGTGTGCATCTCTACTAACAAAAACAAAGACCCAAGCAGTGATACAAATCCCAATGCCACTGCTGGAGTAAGCTTGCTAGCGGGAAAATCGACGAAGGGGATAGTCTCTTCTTTGAGATAACGTGGTGCATCTATTTTTTTGTGTTCGTTTGTTTTGTGACTGGCTTGACGCTTTCTTGAGCTTTGCAAAAGAGCTTGCAACTGCTCTTGTGTTGATCCAGTTTCATTTGACTCTTGAATATTTGTGTCTGTCAGTTGAGGAAACGCCAATCTTTCTGGTCGAAAGCGAGGAAATATATAAATTATGTTTCCAGTTTCACTTACTTCTGGATATCCTTCAAATCGTGAAAGTATTGGCAACATCCAATCTTCATCGGATTCTTCTTTGCCTGTAAAAGGAGCCAATTGCTCTGCGACCACCACACCTTTGTTATTAGAAATGGTGACACCAATTGATTTCCAGTAATTTTCTTCCAAGTTCAAATTTGGATTGATGCCACCAAAAACTAACTGATAGCAAACAGTAATGAAATCGACTTTACTGCCTTCCTCCTCAGGCTCTTCTTTTCTTCGCCATTTATCAAGCTGCGGGGTGGGAATATTTTTGTCTGGGTCACTGAAAAACGGATTGACGAAATCTGAGTCGCCAAATAACCTATTGTTTCTATATCGTCCGTAACTGGTCGGTCCCATGATGTGTCTATACGGACCAAAATAGTATCTATCCCAATACCACCAGTCGAAAATCCAATCGAATACAAACCAGCGAACGACTCTAAGCACGCCCATCACGGCGTATCCCATACCTTCGGCTGCACCACCAAAATCTGAATCGTTGTCGCTTGAAGAAAAGGCTTTGACTATGGCAAGAATAATCAAAGCTATGATTATCACCACAGAAAGAATTAAAATCACACCAATTGAAATTCGAAATGCAGTTACCGACAAAAGATGAAGCATCCGAGCAAGACCCATAAACAAGTTGCTCATCACGTTCCAGAAAGCCTTAGTTGAATTTTTAAAAGCGTTTTTTAAAAATTCGTCTTCAAAAGATGGCTTGAATAGATATTCGATTTTGCCAGATTCACTCACTCGCAAATTGCCGCCAGTTTCGCTTGCAATTGAGTTAAGTTCTTGGCTCACCACAGACAGTGGCAGCGACTTAGCTACTGCAATTTCTTCAGGCACCACTTTCAAGTTGAGAGAATTAATCGCCTCAATGACCTTGATGCGTTCTTTAGTTTGCAGCGGTTTTGCTAAATTACCAAACATACTCTAAGTATAGTTGCCGGGACTCGAATTGACACTTGGCAGCCACCAAATAATATATATCCAATTCAAATATGACAAAATCTGACCCACTCAAACCACAACAAACATAAATGGAGGTAGCCATGAGCCCGACCACCACTTTGAGCCAAGGCATAGAGCCAAACACTCGCGCATTTTTAGAAAAAATCAACGAGCAGAAAGGTCCCAAACTAATTGAATTGCCTATCGACAAAGCAAGAGAAGTCTTCGCTTCGCTTCAAGACGTGCCTGTCAAAAAAGCGGCTGCCTCAGTCGAAGATGTCGTTTTCAAGACCGATACCAAAGGCGATATCAATATTCGAATTCTAAGACCTGAAAACAGCAAAACCAAATTGCCAGTAATTTTCTATTGTCACGGTGCGGGCTGGGTCTTTGGCGATAAAAACATATATGACAGACTGATTCGCGACCTGGTTGCAGGAACTGGAGCAGCTCTTGTGTTCGTCGATTTTTCGCGCTCGCCTGAAGCTAAGTTTCCTACTGCCATAGAAGAGTTATATGCTGCTGGCGAATATCTTTGTAAGAATGCTTCTAAATACAATTTGGACACAGACAACATGTTTGTCGCTGGAGACAGCGTTGGCGGCAATATGGCTACCGTTCTTGCCATGATGGCAAAAGAGCGTGGTCAGGTGAAATTCAAAGCGCAAGTGCTTTTTTATCCTGTTACCAATGCCGAGTTCGACAACGATTCATATAAAGAGTTTGCCGAAGGACACTTTTTAACGCGCGAAGCAATGCAATGGTTCTGGGATCAATACACAACAGATCCTAAAGAGCGTAAAGACCCCAAAGCTTCGCCTCTAAAAGCAAGTGTAGACCAGTTGAAAGGCTTGCCCGAAGCACTTGTGATAAATGGCGAATTCGACGTTTTGCGCGATGAAGGCGAAGCCTATGCGCATAAACTAATAGAAGCGCAAGTGAAAGTGACGGCAATGACATTTCGTGGCACTATCCACGATTTCGTCATGCTCAACTCCCTGGCAGAAACACCTGCCGCTATTGGTGCCATCAAGGTTGCCTGTCAATTTATAAAAGATCGCATTTAAAATTTGACTGATTTTGAATCAGGACTTTTGCGATTTTGATTCTGTGTCCGACTTTGCATCTGCAGGGTCGGACTCAAATTCAGAATCGAAATTTTCGGTGTGTACTTTCCATATGCCATTTTCCAAACGCATAGAAATTTTGCCTTTAATATTCGATTTATAAACGCGCTTATCATCGAGCTTTAAGGCGCTATCTGTAGCCTTGGCAATTCTTTCAAGTTCTTGTAATTTCTCTTTGTCGAGCTTGGAAATTTCATGTGACTCAATTGTAAGAAGCGCATTATTGCCTTCTATCGTTTCTGCCACCACTTTCAATTTTTCAGGAAATATTTTTTGAAAGGTGGATAGAATTTCTTTTGATTTTTCTGGGCTCAATTTTTTTGTTTCATACTCTTTGGCAGACTCAGCAGTCCAGTAAGGCATTATCTCTGAAATTTCTTTAGCTTGTTCCACCACTGCGTGATACTTGCCATAAGCATCGCTAGGAGAAAGACCTTTTAAACCTTCTACGCTAGCCTGGCTTTTGTGCTGTTCGCATGCAAATGTCTGTGCTGCGAAAGTATTGATACCAAATGTCAATGCCAGAGCCAAAATTAAGCGCATAGAATATTCTCCCAAATACAAGAGCACCAAGCTCGATTAGGATACAATAAGACCTCCATGATTTCATTTAAAATTAAAAACGTACCGACCCTTTTTATCAAAGCATTCTATGCCGACGATGTTACTTGCATCCTCGATTTTGTCCGTCGCCAAGCAGATATGCGACGAGATCCCAATAACACCATTTTGTTTATAGACACGCCTATAACGGCTAAAACAGTAGACGCAGTAGAAAAATTGACCTTTGAAGGATACGACGTACATTTCAAAGACCATCACGGACTGGAAGTAAAGGCTGTCAGCGACCGAGACAAACTGGTTGAAGTATCGACCAAAAAATTACAAGATCTGCTCAAAGAAAAATGCACTATAACAGTGCGAAGCAAACATCCAGCTTGCAGCACCCTTGTAACGCCTGGCGAATTCAAAGATGCGCTTGCCATCGTGGCTGACCCAGATGCCGATGGATTGACTGCAGCCATGAAAGCCGCAGGCATTTATTACGAAGGCTTAGACGACGATGCAGCAAAACTTGATAGCGAACCACGCGAACAAGTTAAGGGCTCTGCCTTATCTCAACTGTTAGCCAAAAACCTCGCCGTGCTTCCTTCTTATGACGCCCAAAATCCTCATGAGCGTGAGCGTACTCAAGAACTGATTTTTAAAAACTGGGTAGCAGCTGTTCAAGGCGATTCCAAAGCCGAAAGCAAACTACAAGAAGGTGTAGCTAAATATGAGCAAGGTGTAGCGGTCGCTCAAGAACTATCTAAGAAAGCCAAGCTCGTGGCGCCGGGAACATTTCTTGTAAATGTTTGCGAGTCGCCTGTGTTTGATCCTGGAACGCTCATGATTTTGCTTGAAGAAGATCCTCAATGTCAAATTACAGTGATGCGCAAAGATCGCGGTCCCATTGCGGCACTACATGGTGTGCAATACAGTCTTGCTGTGGCACGAGTGTATAGAGACGAAGTTAACTTGCAAAAATTGGTGCCGCCTGACTCAGCCAATAATCCTCAAAAAGGAATTATTAGCAATGTCACTTTTCTATTGCATGTCAATGAAGAAGCCTGGTATGAACACGTTTTGCCCGGCTTAAAAGCCAGAGTCTAAAACAATATCGATTCTTTGTAGCCCTTGCGCTCTGCTTCTTGAACCAGCGCACCGCCGTCTTTGCGCAAATTTTCCATATTGAGCGATGTCTTATAAATCGAAAGAGCGCAGTCAGCTACTGTTTTGTTATCACACTCTCCATCATCAACACACTTGTGCAATTTTTTAATTTGAACAAGTGCACCATCTATCATGTCGCAAAATCGTGCCGACAGCGTGGAGACTTCATTTTTAATTTTGGCAGGTATAAAAACTTTCTGAGTTTCGGAGTCTTTCAACAACTGAATAGAAGGCTCAAGCGAACTAATATAGAAATAAATCCAACCAGGTCTAACAGCAGAATACTTTTTACTCGAATCGAAGTCATCATCACTTATCGTGTCAAAACCGGACAATTCAAGCGGATCCTGGGGAGTAAGTGGTACTCGCGTGGCTTCTTTAAAAATATAAATTGAAAGGTCTTTTATTTGCCTTACACTAACGCCAACATCGCGCACCATATCCAGTGTCAACCGATCATTTGTGCCATCTGATGTTCTTGCCCTGGAATCAAGATCGCCTTTGAAAGCAGCATGCTTATCGGCATCATCGACTGCCGCAATCGGCAGTGGTGGCTGAGCCATAAGCGAAGGACAACTTATTGCCAGTGCCAAAATCAAGGTCGAAATGCGCTTGCGTAACATCTAAAGCAATCCCTCACAAATTAAATAAAGCATCAGCCAAGCCCGCGTTCAATTGAACGTTTCGCACTACTATTTTGGAAAATATTTTTCCGTCTTTAAACCTAATAATCGACTCTGGAATGCCATTGCTGGTATTTAGTAAGACTCGAGCGTGCAAAGTGTTTTCAGAAAGCGGCGCTTCGCCCTCTTTCACTTCAAGCACCCAGACTTTATGATCTTTGTAAGTGCTTGGCTCGGCAGTGACGATTGCTTGTTGCCCTTTGCTCAAGTCTTTAGAGAGGCGCTCCATCTGTGTCAAAAAATCGGAATGCAAAACATTGGAACCGTCGGCTAAATTGAGCAAATCAGAGTCTTCGTGCAAATTAACTGTGATACCAAGCAGAGCCGGACCACCTTTTGCTTTTACCTGACCATCTTCGTTTTTGACCAGAACTGAGCCGTTCTTGGGTCCCTTGGATACTACTTCAACTCGAATACGTTGCTGTCTTTTAAAAAAGTATTTGCCGCCTTGAACCTTAGCCACACCTTTGTTGCCTTGCCAGGTGGTAAGCTCGGTGTCGACCACATAATCGTCAATGCGCTTCAGTTTGTCGATGATCCCTTTGAGAAATGGCTTGGCGTTTTGATTAAAATCAATTTGACCATCCAGCGACTGAGCAACGTCAAACTTTTCTTGTAGCACCGGCACAGGAGCGGCATAGGTCGAAGAAGGACCTGCAACTTGAGTCAAGGTAAACAGACTCAAGCAGAAAATCGCACTTTTGAGGCGAGGTATGTAGATAAACAGCATAGACTGAAAATTAAAACATTCTCCTTGAGAACTTGCATGAATCGGCTCTAAGTTATAATCGCGGTACTCTTGGGGGAATATAGATGTTATTGAGATGTCTGGTAGCCGAGTTTCTTGGAACCGCACTGCTTCTTGCAACTGTCGTAGGTTCCGGCGCTTTGATGCATTCCCTTGATCACGGCAATATTGCAGTTACGGTATTGGGTGTTGCTATTGCAACCGGTTGCGTTTTGTACGCCCTGATTAACATGCTTGGCAATATCTCAGCTCACTTCAATCCCATTGTCACCATATCCAGTGCCATCCAGGGTGATACCGATTGGCAAATAGTTTTTCATTATATCTGCGCACAAATTTGGGGCGCCATGGCTGGTGTCATGCTAGCTAATCTAATGTTTGATCATGCAGCAATTGTCTGGTCGCATACAGCACGCACTGGCTCTGGACAATGGCTGGGTGAGTTGGTTGCAAGTTTTTGCTTAATTGGAGTAATTATGGGTTGCTCCAGATTCAAACCCGAAGCTGGTCCAGCATCGGTAAGCATGTATGTTGCTGGAGCTATCTTATTTACATCGTCCACTTGCTTTGCCAATCCAGCTGTCACTTTTGCCCGAACACTTACCGCCACTATCACGGGCATACAATCAGGTGATGTACTTCCATTTGTCGGCTGTCAATTAGCTGGCGCCTTTTTTGCCCTGGCATTTTTCGATTGGCTTTTAGACGACACCAAATCACAAACAGCTATGCCAGAAAAATACAGACTGAAAAAATTCGACTTGCAAGAAGAGCACGAACT
The DNA here is from genome assembly GCA_016699165.1 of Candidatus Melainabacteria bacterium. Lineage (GTDB taxonomy): Bacteria > Cyanobacteriota > Vampirovibrionia > Obscuribacterales > Obscuribacteraceae > Aved-18. The sequence continues at coordinate 1,575,836 of CP064963.1, forward strand.
AATTAAGAACTAAGTATTAGTTTTCTAAATCAGATGTAGACGAATCTGCAGGTGCAGTCACAGGTTGTCCAGTTGTATTGGGAATTCTGTTATAACGACCATTTAATTTCAAAAAATCGGAGAGTAAAACAACCAGATTTTGTCCGTTCAATTCTGGTGTTGGCTTATACACTTCAATTTTATGATCAGTCCAGCGAGCACGCCAAACACCCATCGGCTTGCCAGTCTCAGTGTATGCCTGACAAACAGAACTTGCATCCAGTGTATTTTCATTCATAGGTCTAAAAGTATCAACCTGGTCACCTTGATTCACTCTCAGGATGCGACCTGTTTTTTCGTGCACATGCCAGATAGTCCAGACCATGCGAATAGTTACTTCTTGTTTGGATATTTTGATAGGCTCTTCTTTTCGAATCAAAAAATAATTGACACTACCAGGAGTGCGTGTCACAACTTTGAAAGGAGTTCGCACCAAATGCCAGATACCACCTTTGGCATCGGTTTGAAATCCAAAAATTCTTACTCGCTCATCTTTTTTAGGACGAGGTGCCTCACCTGCACTATAAGTGACGCTGTGATCTCTTTTCCATGTTCCTGCAAGCCACCAGGGGATATGAAACCAGTTCGACTGAGTTGCCATCTCACCCAGACTTTGTTCATTAAATTCGCAACCGGTGCGCAACTGCGGCGAAACGGCGGGCGGCTCTTCTGCATAAGTGGCACTAGCGCACAACAATAGCGCAGACAAATTAATGACAGTAATCAAACTCTTAAACAGACAATTAGCCTCCAACAGACATTATATATCTATTTTGACGGCATCAAATCTATCACCACTATTTCGGGCCGACACATAAAGCGCATGCGTGGCGCATCCAGACGCTCCATGCCAATTCCGCGCGATATCATCAGATATTTTTCGGGATTATGGCTTATTTGAGTAAAGCAACCTGCAGCCTGGCTACGTGGCAATATAGATCCTGTAATAATGGGACCAAGAAATGGCAATTGCACTTGCCCACCGTGCGTGTGCCCAGCGAGGAATAAATCGGCATTAGGTTTCATTATGCTGTAATCGGGTGCGTGACCTGCAACGATGTGAAACTTTTTTTGATCAGGCAAGTTCAATATACTGCGCGAATCGTACAAAGTAAGACCAGTAAAAACATAATCGTCTTTTTCGATAGTTCTAGTCTGAGGAAATAATTCATAAGGCAAGCCTGAAAAAATTTCTTGCCAGTTCGGCTCCCATTCCATGTCGCCCTGTATAACATAAACACCTAAAGATGCACTGAGATTGACATCTTTTAAAAGCTTGCGAAGCTTGGCGCACAACACAGGGTCGCGACTGGGTTCTGTTTGAATGTAATCACCGCACAATATAATTAGATCTGCTTTTTCTTGCATTGCTTTTGCAAGAACTCTTCTTTCATACTCGCCTATAACATCAGTTTGAATATCAGCTAATACGAGCAATTTAATAGGTCGCTTAATTTTGGCTGACAGAAGCGTTTCATGCCTCACAGTTATTGAATAAGGCTCAATTAAGAAAGCATCTATTGCCACTATTGGCAGTATCAGCGAAATCATGCCAAAAAATATAGCAGTTACTTTGAATTTAGAAAATGCGTTTATACAGCTAGAGAGCGAAAGTATAAATCCACCGCCAAAAATGGCATAAGACCAGGCAGTTGCCACGATAAAGCCTTTGCCTAGAATTAAATAAGGCGCAAAAAAAGATATTGCACCAAACAAAAGAACGACCGCCCAGTAAACAAAATATTTGTCTCTGTATTTAAAAATTAAGTAAGCGCCTAATAAGGCAAGCAGAAACAAACAAATAATATAAATAAGAAAAATAGGTCTATCCTCCTTACTTAGATGGTTTCAGATCTATTACCACGATTTCGGGATAACACAAGAAACGTATTTGCGGTGCGCCATTTCGCTCGCGTCCGATGCCGCGCGATATCATCAAATATTTGTCGGGATTTTCTGCCACATTAGCAAAACAGCCACCAGCAAGTTTGCGTGGAACATCGGTGAACGTTACAAGCGGTCCAATAAATGGCAACTGCACCTGCCCACCATGAGTGTGTCCGGCAATGTACAAATCTCCATTGGGCTTGTCCAAACTAAAATCTGGTGCGTGACCAAAAACGATATGGAACTTATCTGATTCAGGCGTTTTGCATCTAAAGCGCGAATCGCGCAAAGTTAGACCAGTGATGGTGAAGTCGGGCGTCTCAACAGATTGAGTTTTTGTGTATAAAGTAACAGGAAGGTCTTTGAAAAACTCACTCCAGCGGGGCGTCCACTCCATGTCGCCTGGGCATACATAAACACCAAGCGGCGCACTTAATTTCACATCTTTAAATAACTGATTTAACAGTTTTCCTTGTTCGAAATATTTCTCGGCTGGAAAAGTCTGGATATAATCGCCCGGCATAACAATCATGTCAGGTTTTTCCTGCATCGCTCGCTCAAGCACTCCACGCTCATAGGCTGCGACTACATCGGTCTGAATATCAGCTAAAACGACTATTCGTGTAGGTTTAGTAATCTTTTGAGAAAAAAGAGTTTCATGACGAACAGTAATATGATCTGGTTCAACCACAAACGCTTCATATGCCACTGCTGGCAGTACCAGTGCCAGAATCGCAAAAAATATAGATGTTGCTCTAAATTTATTCCAGGAAAAAATGGCACTTGCAAGACATAAAACTGGAGCCGCACAAAAGAGTCCTATGCACCAAGCTGTAGCAACCCAGAAAGTGCCTGGCGTAAAAATAAAAGGAGCTGCAATAGCTATGAAAGCGCAAGTAAAAAAGGCTTCCCAGTAAGCCTGAAGTTTGTCGCGAAATTTATATAAAAAATAAATTGCAACGACAATTGTAATTGTCAAAACAGTTATATATGGAATCAAATTCTAGTTATTCGACTTCTGCCACTCTTCTAATAATCTCGGTAAGCTCACTGGAACAAGCTTTTATTTTAGTAATCACTTCTGTTTTTCCCAAGGTGAGTTGTGATTTTTCGTCTGCTGTCAATTCCCATGATGTATGTACCACTAAAGGCAGTGTGCTGAATTTAGTTGTGCGCAAACGCTCGACTATTCCAAAAGCATTGAGCTGAGGCACAGACACATCTAAAAGCAATAAGTCTGGTTCGGTCTTTTCAATCAAATCAAGAGCCTCAAGCCCATCGCTTGCATGTTGCACTATAAATCCGTTTGATGCCAACTCAGTCTTAATAGCTATAGCTAAAAGTTCGTCGTCCTCAACCAGAACAATTTTAAACGCCTTATCGTTCACCAGCCTGTCTCCTAATTCCATTCTAGTACGCAGGCGCGAACACCTGAATCCTCCAGATGAGTTACCCCTAGTTACTGCTAAATTTTTTTTTGCAGCAGTAGAGCAGAATGGAGGACTAAGTATGACAAAAAAATTGAAGCAAAACTTGGCTCTAGCTGCCACTTTACTCATTTTTTGCACATTATCAGGATCACATCCGGCCGAAGCCAAGAAGCCGCAAAAGAAAGCGGACTCCAACGCACTGGAAGTGGCTCTGAAACTGCCTCTGGACACAGGCGCGCTATCGCTGGACATCCAAAACGCTGATTTCTTGCTGCGTCACGAAGACAGAGCCGACATCGAAATTCGTGTTAACAATCGGCAAAATTGGCAGGTCGATGATAATGGAGTTGTTAAACAATCTAAAGTAGCTCAATGCCCGTGCGGAATCTATATAACCCAAAATGGCAGCACATATGTAGGTATGGGAACAGCCGCTTTGCCTGATGGAAAGAAGAGTTCTATATCTATGACCACAACAGGCATAACTGTAAATGGACGTAAACTGCCAACTGAGAAGAAAGTAACCAGGAAAGATGCCCACGGACTGGAAATGAATACAGAGGGTATTTTTGTTGATGGCAGAAGAGTCATAACGAACCTAAAACAAAAAGGATTCGACAATCAACTGGACAATATTCAAGTTGTAGTGCCAAATAATTTTAAGGGATCGTTAAATCTTACATGGAACGGCACTATTAATGCGCGTATGGACGGATGGTCTGGCGAAAAGCTTACGGTGGTTGCAAATGGCAACTCTGCATTGTCGATAAACGATATCAGGTCACCATACGAATTAATCACCAATAAAACAGGCAAAATAAACGTCAATAATATGGACAGTGAAAAGGGCTCAGTTGAAGCATCTAACGAAGGTAAGATTGAAATTCAAAATTCAAATTGCACCCAATTTGATATAAGAGCAAATGATAATGCCGAAATTACAATTACCCAAGGCAAGTCTACAAACTGCACCACAACGGCAAAAGGAACAGCCAAAGTAAATCTGGGGACAAATTCGGATGATACCAAATTCGCTTTTAACGCTTCCAATGTCGAATTAAAAAGCGCAGGCGATGCCTACATAAACATGTCCAATTCGTCAGTAAGCGATTGCAAAGTTACAACCAGCGATAAGGGCAAAATTCGCGCGCACGGAGTCATCGCTCATCTTGAAGAAAAAGAAGGCTCTTGCGGCAACGTCGTTGTCGAAATGAAAACAAGCTCTAGCAATTAAGAAGCTGGCTGCCAGTTTGGTGCTGATTGACCGGGTATCCCGTCATCAAAAGTATCTTGATTGAGCGAATTATTTCTTGCTTGTATGCAAATATAAATAAGATCAGATTCTGTTGAAGCACGCAGACATCGGTCACCATCTAAATCGACGCGAATAGTTGATCCTTCTTCAATATCGATGATATCCTGGTCTACAAGTACTTGTCCGCGTCCCTGCACCACGATGTATAACTCTTCGTTTTCTTTGTGTTTGTGGGTAAATGGCATTGATGTGCCTGCAGGCAATTTTGTATAAGAAATTTGCATTCCGGTAAGACCAAGATGGTCTTTAGCAAAAAGTTTGCCTTTGAATAGGCGCTTTCTTAGCGGATGTTGAAACTCATACTGCTCTAATTGATCAAAAGGTCCGCAGTGAATTGCAGTGAAGTTTTTTCCTTGCTCTTTTTTGATATCTTGCTGTTTTGCAAGTTCTTCCAAATATGGCATGTTTAGCCTCCCTTGTTTAATAGTTTTCGCAGATGCTCACCAGCTATTTTCAAAGGCACACTTGTATTTTGCACCTTGCTCAACATCAAAGCACCTTCCAAAGTAGATATCATCAGTATCGATATCTCTTCTGGTTTTAAATCAGTATCTATTTGCTTTTGTTCTATTGCTTCAGCTGCTAGTTTTTCTACCAGTTGCTGAAATCGATCGAAAGCTTTCTGCACTTTCTTTTGCATTAACGGATAAGCGTCGTCACTTTCAATTGCTGTGTTCATCAAAGGACAACCGCCAGGCAACGCCGGATTATCTGGCAGTGACTGAAAATGGTCTATTACAGCAAAGAGTCTGCCTTTAGCATTGTCACCAGCCTCTACACGACTTAAGAGCTTTTCCCCCGCTATTTTGACTGCGTAGTCGAATGCCTTGCAAGCAAGATCGTCTTTGCTTTCAAAATGATTGTAGATACCACCTTTCTTCAAACCGGTGGCTTCCATCACATCGTTTATAGAAGATGCCGAATACCCTTTTGTATTGAATAGGGTGGCAGCTTGCTCAATAATTTTTTCGCGGGTATCAGTGCCTTTTGTCATCTTTATATATTAGGTAGAGGGGCTAGCAGCAAAACAGACCGAATGGTCTCATTCTATTTCAGACCGATCGGCCTGTCAACCCCGCCTATATCCTTAGTTATATATTTGGCAAATGTTAGTCTATATGATATACCTATAATACGAGCCTTTGGGACTAATTAATTTGCTCACTATACCCAAAGGCAGGGAGACCAAAAATGTTTACGGTAACGAATACATCAAACTCAAACGTTTATTGCATCGCAAGTGGTCATACATCAAGCGAAATTGAGCGCTTGCTCAAAGAGTCATCGGCAAGCAAGCTGATTGGATTTTCAATCGATCCGCAAATTGCCTTAAGAGAACTTGCAGCTATAAAAAATCCAATAGTCTTGATTCAATTCGACGCTACAAAGCGCGATACTGTGCAGATTGTGAAAGACCTGCGAGAAAAACTTACTGAGGCTCGCTTTGTCATTCTACTGAACGAAGAAAATCATTTCTGGCCGGCTCTCGCTTCAAAAGCTGAGGCCTATTTGATTTGGCCGACTTCATTTCTGCCAAACGCAATTGAGATGGTCACCAGAGGCGGTGTGTGGCTTTGACCTTATATCACTCAATATTTATTGCAAGGCGAAGGACATAGATTACTTCAATCTGTTTCCTCCACGCTTGAGCTGCCAAAATCTTTAGAGATTCTATCTAACCGCGAGCGTGAAGTACTGAAACTCTTAGTGGATGGTATGACTAACAAGCAAATCGCAGAAGCGCTTACATTGCGACTTGGCACAGTCAAAGTGCACGTTAATCACATACTGAGTAAGCTACAAGTCGAGCATCGCAGCCAGGCAATAGCAAAACTGACTAAACTGCGATTAGTGAATTAAGAATCAAGCTTCATTATTAAGGTTATTAATTTCTTGATCGATTTCAATTCGCAACTTGTCGAAACTCTCTTGCGCTAACAAACCGTCCCGGGTCAACATGATTAAGTAATCTTTGCGTAACTCAAGCAAACTACGTTTCACATCACGAAATTCCATTTCTCGAATTGAAGTGTCAGCTACGTGAAGCTCTTCTATAGCGTCCTTAGTGACTGTTTGCGAATCGGTTATTTCTTCCTTTAACCGTTCATAAGAGTACTCAGTTACAGCAGATTGACTTTTAAGTTCCTCAAGAAAACGTAATGCTTTTGTGTTTGTCATCTGCTGACTTTTTAGTTCTTTATATGCCACCAGTTTGGGATCCTCTGAATTCATTCTCATCATTTTCACAAGAGGCTCTATAGTTAGACCTGATACCAGCAGAGTAAATAAAACCACACCAAAGGTGGTGATTAGAATTTCCTCTCGATACGGTAAGGCTATTGGAAGGCTGAGCGCCAACGCCATACACAACGAACCGCGCAACCCACCCCACCAAAGCAAAAACCGCCATTTACCAGAAATGGGTGAGACCTTTGTGGAGACGAGAGGAGTCAGCACAAAAATAACTACTGCTCTTGCCACCAGAATGGCACCAATAGCAACACCAATTTGTATTGCATATTTTTGTAAAAGTCCGAATTTAACTTGCAACCCAATGAGAAGAAACACAAGGGAATTGACTAAAAATGCTGCATACTCCCAAAATGAATTTACCGCCATTCGAGTGGTGGCAGACATCGATGATCGGCTTCCGTAATTTCCCATCACGATGCCGGCTGCAACCACACTGATGACAGGCGATACTTTCAATTGTTCAGCAATTAGAAATGCACCATACGCCAATATTGTGGTCAAAGTTATTTCCAAAAGATGATCTTCAAAAAACGCTGTGATACGCGAAGCAGCATATCCAAGAGCCGAACCGATTATGGCTCCTCCCAAAACAATAATTAGAAAGCTGCCAGTCGCTGCCGTAAGTGAGAATTCCACATTCGCAATAGCAAGAGCTAAAATCAGTTTAAATAAAACAACTGCAGTACCGTCATTGAATAAACTCTCGCCTTCCAAAATCATTGTCAGGCGTTTATTCATTCCTAACTTTCTAAATAGGGCCAAAACCGAGATTGGATCCGTTGCGGAGATCATCGCTCCAAAGAGAAACGCAGCCATCAATGGCATCCCTATGGAATAGTGCATTATTCCCGCTACAACAGCCATAGATAAAAGAACGCCTGGCACAGCAAGAACAAGAATTGGCAACCAACTTTCTTTGAGTTTGCGAATTTCAATATTCCAAGAGGCTTCAAATAAAAGAGCTGGCAAAAATACAAGCAAAATTAGCTCAGGCGTCATCTCCACAGGTGGAAGCAAATGGAGAACGCCAATTAAGAGTCCCACTATTACAAGTGAAATCGAATAGGGTAGCTTGACCCACTTTACAGCCATGGCGACAGCGGCGGTCACCATTAAAAGAACTATGAAAAGATCTATGTGAAAAGTTTCATGCATGACTAAGATTATGCCAGGTATAGAGACTTAGAATCATGTCTTAGATTGTTATTGCTAGTTTGACGTTAGCAAGTAATTTGAAAGTATAAGCTGCTATGTTACGCCATCGGTATTTAGTAAGCACACGCATTCAGAAATTTAAATAATGCAACTCAAATGTAATTTCAAAGAGCGCTTCTTTAAAAATCCACTTGGCGATTTGACTGGTGGCTTAATGGCTGCAATTGTGGCTTTACCGCTTTGTCTTGCATTTGGAGTTGCCTCGGGACTAGGCGCAGCCTCAGGACTTTATGGAGCCATTGCTTTAGGAGTTTTGGCAGCCTTATTTGGAGGCACGGCAGGACAATGCTCCGGTCCCACAGGACCAATGACTGTTGTTGCCGCTGCCTTAGTAAGTACCAATCCAAACAGACCCGAACTTGTTTTTGCATCTGTGATAGCGGCCGGCGCAATCCAAATTGCAATGGGCTATGCAAAAGCAGGTCAACTAATTGGCTACATGCCATATCCTGTCATCTCCGGCTTTATGACAGGGATTGGAGCAATAATCATCAGTATTGAAATAGCGCCGCTATTTGGTTTGCCTTCATCTGGAAACGTCTTATCTGCTTTGCAGAGCATTACATACGTCCCGTCTCATGCCAATCTCCACGCCGTTTTAATTGGTACTTTGAGCATTGCAATCATTTACCTTTTGCCTTTAATTTCAAGGAGAATACCCGCCTCCTTAGTGGCTTTAGCGATGGCAACCTGGATATCACTGGCATTCAAAATGGATCTGCCACGAATTGGTGAAATCCCTTCCACTCTGCCGGTACCCGGCTTTCCTTCCATCAATATTACAGACTTGCACCTAGTACTGCAAAACGGCTTAACCCTTGCAGTTCTTGGATCGATAGACTCGTTATTAACTTCTTTAGTTTTAGACAAAGTGAATAAAGGACGTCACAACAGCGATCAAGAATTAATTGGCCAGGGCATTGGCAATATGGCGGCAGGCATGATTAGTGGGTTACCTGGTGCTGGTGCCACTATGCGCTCGATGGTCAACGTCAAGTCAGGCGGAACAACAGCGTTGTCTGGTGCCATTCACGGACTCATTCTTCTAGCTGTTCTCCTGTGCATGACCAAAATTGCAGCCTTAATCCCACTTTCATCACTTGCTGCAATTCTTTTTTCTGTAGGCTTGAGCATTATGGATTGGCGTATCTTGCGCGGGTTGCGCACGACGCCTAGATCTGACACTTTTGTTATGTGTGTTGTGCTCGTATTGACTATTTTCGTCGATTTGATTGTAGCTGTGCTTGCTGGAGTGGCACTAGCTTCAGTGCTATTTGTCAGACAATTAGCGGATTCCAAATTTTCATCAATAACAAATTTAGATACCTTGGAAGAATTAAAAGACACGGCTGACCATGTTCCTGAAGATGTGCGACGACATACTTACTCATATGTATTAAATGGACCATTGTTTTTTGGTCAAGCGAAGAACTTAACAGATGCCATCGACCATCTCTCTAATGCAAAATATGTAATCCTGCGATTTTCCAATGTTCCTCTCATTGATCAAACTGGTGCTTTTGCTTTAGAAAGCGCAATTGAAAAGTGGGAGGCTGGCGGTACAAAAGTCTTATTTGTTGGGCTTCAACCCAGAATCATAAAAACTCTAGAAGATACCGGCGCACAAATAAATATGGATAATTCATTCGAGCAATTTGAAAAAGCGATCGAAGCTATTGCTCATTTCGAGGCAAAATCGCCTTATACTTCTGATGGAGAAAGCAACTTTCAATTATGAACAATGATGCAAAAAAATATGAGATCGCTGTCGGACTAGATGGCTCTGAATCCTCATGGAAAGCCTTAGACGAAGCAATTAGTATCGCCCGGCAAAAGAAGTGCTTACTGCACATAGTATCCATTCAGGAATTAGCGGAGGCATCATACAGCGCCAGTGAGGTACTCGCCACAGACAAGACATCGCAAGAGAATCTAGAAAAAATTCAGATCAAAGCACGCATACACGCAGAAAACGCTGGAATAGAGATTGATACCAGCATTGTCGCGGGTACTTCTTCTATCGCTCTGGTAGACTATGTAAAGCAAAACCATATCGATTTATTGATAGTGGGCGATATAGGTCACTCGAGTATTTGGGGTACTTTACTCGGCACCAGCGCAGAAAAAATAGTGCGATACGCCCCGTGTTCAGTCCTGATAGTACGATAGCTTTACACTCAATGACGCAAGCAACTGGCAAATTTAAAATTGATACGCTCGAAAGGCGTCTTGAAGAATTGAGTGCGTTATCAATTGACTTTATAGCTCTACTGTCAGCTTCAACATTAATTGCCACACTTGGCTTGTTTGAAAATAGCGCCGCTGTAATTATAGGAGCAATGATAGTTGCACCGCTAATGCGTCCCCTCGTGGGACTGTCACTTGCAGTATTAACAAGCGACTTATTGTTATTGCGACGAGCTTTATTGACCCTACTTGTAGGCTCAATTCTTGGAGTAAGTATTTCAGCAGCATTAGCTCTGATTTTGCACCAACTCGAACTTACTCCAGAAATTTTGGCTAGAACAAAACCAACTCTCCTTGACCTTGCCATTGCTGTTTTCGCCGGAGGCATAGGCGCTTACTGCCAAGCGAAAGAGAAATTAGCAGACTCTCTAGCCGGGGTGGCAATTGCAGTGGCTTTGGTTCCACCTTTGAGCGTAGTAGGAATAGGAATAGCATTTCAACAAACTGAACTTTGGCAAGGCGCCTTATTGCTTTACCTTACCAATTTGGTAGGAATCACCATAGCTGGTGCCATTGTATTTTTAGCAATGGGTTATGTTCAGCTTAATCGAGCCAAACAAGGGTTAATTGTCTCCGCTTCCGCGTTATTAATTCTTGCTGTTCCTCTTGGATTTAGTATGAACAGCATGATTTTGGCAAATAGATTAAGCAGCGAAATTCAACAGATACTAAAGGAAAAGACTCTGACATTCCGAAGTGTAAAATTACGTGATGTTCAAGTAAATAAATACACTAAACCAATAAAAGTGGAAGCCACTGTATTTACAGATCAACAGATTACTTCAAGACAAGTGATGATGGTTCAAGAATTTCTTGTCAAAGAACTGCAAACGCCTCTGGAATTCAGATTAAAAGTCATTCCGCTTACTGAAATTCAGGCCGAAGATCTGAACGAAATCAAAAATGAAACGACATCTACACCAGCAGACACGCTGCCTGAGCCGACCAAAATGGATAATTCTGCTCCTGGTCCTGCTCCAACTTCCTCTGAGACTGAAATAGAATAAAAGAGACTTTTTGTGTTCTCTTTATTATTTCTAGCCACCGTGCCAATCTACAGCAGTGTACATGACAGAAATGCTTGGGGGATCTTCTTCCTTATAAATGACAAAAAGACTTTCTGAACTTCCACAACTTCTACAAATGTATGCCTGATGCGGTTCTTCCAACGTCTTGTCGCAAACCCCACAACAGTAAGTAATTTTACGAATTCTTTCTTTAGACATGATAGACCTACTTTTCGGATTAAAAGCCTTGTCCACAACAGCTTTTGAACTAGCAATCAATTCGCAAGCAATCATATGACAGCGAACTTTGATCGCGTTTTAAATATTTTCACTATTTGCATTGTATCATGTAAAAAAAATTGTGCCACCATTCCCGATACCGAAATAATAAATAGAAGGCATCAAGCTTTTGAAAGAATATTGAAAGATGAATAAGATAGAGTCAGAGTAGGCAGCTCTCAGGTTTTCGACTGGAAGCAGATAAACACCCGCTTCTTTCTAAATCCGCATGAAACGATTTTATAAGGGGCTGCCATCTTTTCAAAATTTATTGCGTGATACCAAATATGGTACCCAATATCCTACGGAGTTGATCAAAATGTACGGAATTCGCTTTTTCAAAAATATTCTTTCCGCTTCCTCTCATGATTGCCACAAGCCCAGATTGCACTTGATTCACAACCACGACAATTCGATAAATGAATCTCATGCCGATAACATGGTTTGTTCTTCCGTATTTTTAGAAAATCAGTCTAAAAGTGAAAATCCTATTGTACGCATGGCTATCGCATTAAATCCTAGAACCGAAAAATCAATTCTCGCAAAGCTCTGTTCGGACCCCGATACAGATGTGCGCTATTTTGTAGCTTCAGCCAATTATTTACCGATACCCCTACTATGGAAGCTAGCTAATGACGAACAACCAAATGTTCAATCGAGAGCAAGAAAAACGCTTACCGAGTTAGGTATTATAAAAGAAGCATATTAACAGCCTAGCGAGCGCGTAGTGGAAAAAAACATTTTCAAGATGCTGATCGGACGTGAAGACTGGTGCTTCACCCGACGCGATATATTCAAACTAGTGAAAATTCCCGCGATTACGGTGGCGATTCTAACTCTTCCGCTTGCTATAAGCGCAAATTTTATGGACAGAGAGAAGGGTTACTGGATTCTTTTTTTCATTTGCTCTTCGTTTGCAGTCACTTCTTTCTTCTCCGTTACGGAGCGAAATCGGCTGCTCGCAATTCTTTTCACTTGCGCATGGACCGTGGCGGTCATCATATGCGGTGCAACTCTTAAGACCAGAATCTAGAAAGTTTTAAAGTTGTCTAAACCCTTCGACCAATTGCAAAAGCTGACATTCGATCTAGACTGTTAAGTGTCTAACCTCACAATAAATTGCCCTTCGTCCTCCCAAAAAACAGAATATCCGGAGCCGTCCTAAAGCTCCGGATATTCTGTTTTTAAAGCTTTTTAAAAACACTTTTTCTGCAATATCATCTTCTCTAGTCAGTTGATTCGGCACCTTCGACTTTATCCATCCCATCTAACGAGAGAGAACGCATCGATTGCCCCGTTTGACGATAAATCGTATCTGTCACGGCCACGCGGCGCTTAATATATAAAGCCTCTAATACTTCTATGGTCTGAGCATCTTCGGCTGATATTGGGCGATATTTACAAACTCCGTCTGGTTCTCGGGCAACAAATCCCTCGTGTATGAATTTGATAATCTGGTCATTAACTGCATTTTCAGCAATGTAAAGCTCTTTGGCGACAGCATCCGTTTTTATTCCAAAATCGCCTGCGCGTTTTAAGCACAACAAAGTTTCCAGCTGCCAAACTGAGTTTATATGGCGGCTTATGAAAGTTTTGACATCTGATGGGATACCCAAAATGACCAATGACCCTTGTAAATCTAATTTGTGTAGCACCATTTGACTGAAATGATGCCAAAAATTTCGCAGCTAACGCTCGAAAAAAATACAAGACAAGTTTACTATGTCACATTTGCTGCTTTTGCAGCTCTTCTATATTTAATTTTCGCAATTGGGGAGCTTTAATTGTGGTCAAAAGAACTACAACTAAAGTCATACATCCGCCAAATATAACCGAAGGTATAAGACCCATCAAACGAGCTGTCACACCTGACTCAAACTCACCTATCTCATTGGAAGAGCCAATAAAAATGGAGTTAACGGCGGCAACCCTTCCGCGTTTTTCCGCAGGAGTGACAAGCTGGAAAATAGTGCTTCTCAAATAAACGCTCACGCCATCCACCGCGCCACTTACAGCAAGCAAGAATAAAGATAAGAAATAATTGGTTGAAAGCCCAAATCCAATCATACAAAGACCAAATCCAGCTACGCAACCAAGTAATATTTTGCCGGCATTATGCTTAATTGGATAACGCGATAAAAAAATCAATATCAGAACTGCCCCCACAGGTGGTGCCCCGCGCAGCATTCCCAACGCCATTGGTCCCATGTTGAAAATTTTGTCTGCAAAAACAGGAAGCATCGCCACAGCGCCACCAAACAAAACAGCGAATAGATCTAGGGCCATTGCACCTAAAATAATTTGATTGGAAAAGACAAATTTCAAACCGTCTTTAATACTTTCAACCACACCCTGGTCGCTTGGAGCGATAGTATGCTTGTTGGTCAGACGAATAAAGCAAAGCAATGAAATAAACAAAAAGCCTGCCGAAATAAAATATGTAAGAGTGGCTTTCCCGGCTAGATAAAGCGCACCACCAAGAAGCGGTCCTGCAATAGCTGAGCCCATCCAGGTGGCACTATTAAGTGCACCAGCTTTAGCATAAAGTTTGCGCGGCAGGATATCTGCCACCATTCCAAAACAAGATGGAGCGTAAAAGCTGCGGGCCGCTCCCGTTATAGCAATTACTACAAAAATAAAATAAGTAAGACCATGCGGCTTGACGAAGGATACCAGAGCCAAAACGATGGTGAGTATCAACATCGATAAAATAGATTTCGCTGCAACTTCTTTTCTTTGATGACGGTCAGCCACATGCCCGGCAAAGAGCGCCATACTTATATTGGGCAAAGCCTCTGCCAGACCTATGAAGCCGAGCATAAGCGGACTTTTGGTTAACTCATAAATCTGCCACCCTACTGCAAGACCCTGGATTTGAGTGGCGATGGTAAACAACAATCGACCAATTAGAAGTAAACGAAAGTCCTTATACTCAAGAGGATGTTCCAGCTCGCCTACAGCTTCATCGAGAGGATCGGCGCTCATCTCTTTTTAAAAATAGCCTTCCAGGCGACGTAATTGTGTCCTTCTGGAGTGAGAAAACTTGTCTTGGCTAATTTGTGCACTTCAAACAATTTTTCGACACTCGAAATAAGCTCGGTCGCAGTTAACTGCGGAGGCCCGTGATCGTCAGCTTCGCGCTTTTGATCAGCCGATCCGGCAAGACACAACCACATGCCACCATCGCTTAATGAAGCATGCACCACTTGTACAAAATGCTCGCGTTTTTCTTGCGCCATCACATGAAAAACTCCTCGGTCAAAAATAAAATCAACCGATTTGGCATCGACTGGATTTTCAACACTAATATCACTGACCTTAAAATCAACAGTTACACCAGCCGATTTTGCCTTATTCTGCGCCCACTCGATAGCGGAAGGAGAAATATCAGTTGCCACAACCTTGCAGCCTTGTTGGACCAACCATATAGCATTGGTACCTGTTCCGCACCCAATCTCAAGCACATTCTTTGGTGCTTCTTTAACCCTACTAAAGTAGGCGGTCAACTCTGGCGCTGGCGTGCCTGTATCCCAGGGTAGCGCGCTTCCGCCTTCTTTATATCGCTCATCCCACTCAATAGTTGTAGCGTCCATCAGGTCACCTCAGCTTGAAATCTTATGTTCACTTAGAATGATAGAATCTTCCATCCAAAAGTTTATTAAATGGACCGATTATGTATAAATACAGCATTGTGAGGAATCTATTTAAGCCGAAGCTCCGCTAAGTAAGGCTTTTTCTTTATGCTGGACTAGATACGCATACAAATGCTCGGTGAATAATCCGTGCATCACGAAGCGCTGTGAAAGACGCAGTGGACCTACTAGAAATAATGGAAAATTGTTGTACACAAGCGAATTCAATTCAGGATCGTTTACGATGCGCGCCACTCTGATTGCAAGAGTTTGATCGTACTGCAACGAATTTATAGACCGCTCGTATTCATCAGCCTTTAGCATCAAGCAAAAGGACGTCTTGAACAATTCATGTGCAGTTTCAAAATCAACACACTGAGTCCAACGACGCTCTGTCACGCTTGCATCCATCTCAACTTTGCGAATAGAAGAATAATCTATACTATTTGGATCAAGAGGCCAGTTTTCTTTTCGGGTTGAGCCAAGATCATAAATTGCATTAAACAAGACGACATCGTGTTTGATGAATGACATGTCTTTAAGATCGTCTATTTTTTTTGGGTAAAGATCTGATTTCTCGGCATTTTTGTTTTCAGAATTATCAATTACAAAATTGATAATGTCAGACTCTGTCCAGTAATGGCGCAGTATTAGATAATTTGCTTCAGGCAAAACAAACCATTTCATGAACCAACAAATCATGCCTTGCAAAGTTCTATGAGCGCAAAACTGAATTGGAATCAAGCGCTTCACAAAATATGTAGTGCAAAGTGTGGTGGTGGCAATCAAGCGACAAACATGCATAATTGTCATTCTGAACGGATGCTTTAACTGAATGACCCATGCTTTGCGCACAGAGTCTTCAATGGGCAAAGTATCGTCCATCTCTAATACATCGAATAAGCTTGGATTTTCGCGATTGTACATTATGTGTTATCGAACTCCTCGATCTGGAGCAAATATAATCTTGCCACCACTTTTGCTGTTTTGACGATATCATCTGCCGAATCGTGAGCGATTGTTTTACCGTCAAGCAATTCATACAATTTGTTCATGTGATTATCGTCATTTTCACCATGGTAGGACAAAAAGGTAGTTGACTCTTCACTAACCGATAGACACTCTTGAATAGCCACTGCCCAGCTGGATGCCATTTTGTTGCCCAGTCCTTCAATTATAAACATAGCTCCAAGCAAGTTTATCGGATTCGGCTTGGTTGCCTCATTCATCAAATACCCAGCAAGCGCTTCAGTTCCAATATTGCGCCTTGAAGCTTGAATATCTTCGAGCTTGCCACCAACCGACACAAAATCTTTTTCAAGCATAGAATAATCGCGATGCTCATCCACAGCGTGTCTTAAAACCATAGATCTAATATCTGAAAACTCAGCAGTAAAACTAGAAGCTGCTCGCGATATCCAGCGTGACCCTTCGATTACTTGTGGGCGCATATTCAAAAGCAAAGTTTTATAATCTTCCGGTGTGAAACTGCGTTGGTCAATGCGTCGAATAATAGGAATCTGAGACAATCTACGCTCAAAGTCTAACCATACTCTCAGTAAGTGCCTGAGCGTCTCTTGCGCCTGAGGACCAAGGGTCATTTCCTTCTCAGATAGTGCCACCATCTCTGCCTCCCACCACAGTAAGTTTCATATATGCATTTGCGAATCTACCGCTTTCTGGTACCACACAAAAAATTGTCTGACCCGCTATTAGATTGCCACTTTTAAATAGTTCGTCCAGAGCAATAAAAATAGAAGCGCAGCCGGTATTGCCTTTGGTGTATAAATTAGTGAACCATTTTTCTTCTGGAATCAGAGCGCCAGCCAGTTTCAACAAATCTAAAATGCGCCCTTTAAAATGATGCGAAGAGTAGTGACATACAAAATGATCAATTTCATCTGCTTTTATTTTGCCGTCATTCACTAACTTCAAAAATCCATCTACTCCAACTTTGACCACATCTTCAAGTAGCTTGAGATTCTGTCTTATGAGCAAAGCTCCGTTTGCTTCAGCATCTGCATAACTTGTATAATCTTGCCAGGATATGTCGTGCATTCGATCTTCTTGCTTGCCATCCTGTGACCACAAACTTTGGTCGTTTGTGCCACAAGACATGCAAAGGTCGTAGTGCGAAGCAAAAGATATTATCTCAATCCAGTCTATACGAAGACTAATCCCACGCCACCGAGGTTTTTCTTGCACCAGGAAAGCACCGGCACCATCAGAGAGCATCCAGCGCAAGAACTCTGATTCTAAGTCTATGCGAAGATTGCTTACTGCCTCATATCTTGATTTTTTAAGTAATCTCGATGCCATCTCAGACGCCACCACCATGGCGTTTTTCTTTTCGCAAAGTCTAATTTGATTAAAGGCAGACTTGAGTGCCATCATGCTAGCCGAACAGACACCATGGGTAGTTATAATCTCAAGCGGTCCAATTGCAAGCTCAGCCTGCACAAGACTTGCAAGTCCAGGCAAAGGCAAGTCGCCCTGAGTAGAAGCCACAGCCAATAAATCAAGAGCCTTGTCGTCTAGTTCAGAGCCGCTCATGCACTGTCTTACAGCCGCAACAGCTAAATCTCTGTTTTGATGAGTAGAGCGCTGCTTATCATCAAGTGCATAATGCCTGGTTAAAATGCCATTGCTCGAAAGAATTCGTTTTTTGAGTTTAGAAGGTTTGCCATGCACATAGCCCAGCCTATTTTCGATGTTTTCGTTGTCGACTGGCTCGCCGGGCAAAAAGGTCCCAGTTGATGTTATGTAAGCCTGGCTCAATTCTGTCATTCTGATATTTGCGCCTCACTTGAATTGGAGTGCTTATACCTGTAACAGCGAATAAATTCTTCTACAAATGGAATTACATCAAGAAAAATAAGGGTGAAAAAATAGCCAAATACATAATTACTATCAAGCGGTCTTTGTTTCCAAACAAGATCCAAATGACCAGCCCAATTAAATGAAATAAAATCGACAAACGCTGACCAGTTTATAATTATGATCAGCGCCACTATCACAAAGGGTAATGTCTCAAGAAAGCTGTGCACATGTACTTCTAGAATAGATATTTCGCGCTTGTGCAAAGCATATTGAACATCAAGATGTGCCACCACTTCATGAGCGATAAGAATCAAAAAGATGATAATAAATTGCAAACAATTTATTTCAAAACACAATCCCAAAAAAACAGGCAGTCCTACTTGTACTCCCATTAAAGCGTGATAGAAAGACTCTTTGGCTCCAGTAGTAGATTCGATTTTAGATTTTTTGTGACAGTACCAATCTAAAAATCCAAATATCAACCAGAGCGGCAAGCACCCATACAAAACCAGATTGAATAAAAGTGTTCCTGTCGGGATGGCTTTGAGAAATTCCACTATTTCATCGCCTCTTGAATCGCCTTTTCATCAGGAAATGGAAAGCGATATCCAAATGCCCATTTTTTGCCACCAAAAGTAACTGCTCTGCTATCTCCGCACTGTTTGAGCACTTCTTGGAGTTTGCCATATTCGCTTTTAGGCAGAAACATATAATATGTATCTTCCACTTTTTTAGTGCGCTTGTCTTTGGTAGTAGGCCAGTTAGCTGGCCATTGGACAGGCTTTTTCTTCGAATAATCAAATGGATAAACAATGAGTTCTAAATAGTCAGGCAGCCACGGCTTTGCTGACGCATTCTTAAACGCAGACATGTCGTCAAATGCCTTTTGAAGAGAATCAGGCATTTTCTCAGTTTTCACTTCCATTCCGGCTGGAAGCTTTTCGTTCAGTCGTCCATAGACCTTTACGATTTTACTTTTCTCGCCATTTCGAAACCAAATCATATTTGTAGGCTGGTCTGTTGCCCATTTGATTTGATACCACTTCTTCAAGTCGGACAAGGGCTCGGTCAATTTAAGCAGTGAACCTTGCTCTTCAATCGTCAACTTAGCAGTATAGAAAGGAGAGCCTTTCTCTTCAACAGCGCGAAAGATGACTGTGCCATCATCGTACAAAGCGAATCGAGGAGAATCGCCACCAATGATTTGAGCCCATGGATCTGTGATTATCATGAACAGCTTAATTTTCGCTTGCGTATCAGCACTGACTGCCAGTGGGCAGAACAATGCAAGAACAAATAGTATTGCTAGCAGTTTTGTTTTCATGGTTTCATGAATTCTACTCAGCCATTGCCACTCTCAGTTCGGCTACATCGAAATAGTCTTCGCCTTTGTCGCTTATGATGATGAAACCAACAAATTTACTGAAATTCAAAAGCATTTAAGACCGTCCTGAATAGCGGATTTTCGACCCACTCGTAAGATAACTCTTATGCTCTGAAATAGCAAGAAATCTGGACAGCCTTAGACCGTCATATTGCTGCAAACCGAGCGATAAACGCCAGAACTACTCACGTAAGTCGAAATTCGTTGCTTGTAATACGCGCCGCTCTCTCGCATTTCGTAGAAAGTAAAATGGTCTTTCGCCCTAAAATCTCAGTGACTTCAAAGTACATTTTGACCTCAAGTTAGGATTTACTCGGCGCCCCACCACCACGCTTAACAGCATAATGAGCTCGGAGCTAAATTTGGTCCAGTCTGTCGTACTTATCAACAACACCAGACATGGTGGAAAAGAACACCCCGACTCGGGGTCCAGCCTCGACACTACATACGATGCACACCAGACACCTTTTTTTCGCGCTTGAGTACGGCTGAAATAACAAGGGAAGTAGAATAAGGTGTAGATTTAAATCATCGCCTATGGTGCGAACCGCGCACTGTGTTATGAGTACCTATAGTAGATAAATGAAATCGATGTAATTTCTTGAGAACTGATGTTTGACAGAGATGGGATTACGGGTAAAATACAAGTGGACAATTAAAGTCTTTGGGTCGTCCATTATTGACGGCCGCAGGGTCAAGAGTAATCCTGATGTCGCCTCCGTAAGGGGGCGTTCCTGTTTTTAAGTGTCGAAACAAGAGTATTTAATCCAGGAAGTCTTGTCGTTAGTAATCCCATCGACCACTTTGCCACTGCTATTTAGTCTTTTTAGAGTTGAGTCGTCCTTGCCTTTGGCAATTGCGACCGGAAACAAACACATATCAGCAATTTGAAGAAGCTCATTGTCCTTTTTTCGCCCTTTAGGACTTTCGTTCAGAATTTCGGAAATTTCATTTGGTCGCAATGGACTATGCGTTAGTGCATTTTGAGAATTAAATTGATGCCCCGTCGATCTTAATGTGTTATAGGTTTCTTTAAAGAGCTGGTCCTCTGTACTTCCACACATTTCAAAAAATACAGTGAGTGACTTTCCTTCGCGAGATTTAACAAATTTCACGCTGCGCTCTAGAAGTATTTGGCAGGCTGTTTGCCTCATATTCCATGTGCTACGTCCATATTTTTCATAGTATCGATTGTAATAACCTTCTCTATCTATGATGCAAGCATGTATAACTATTGGCATTTTTAGAACCATTTCAAGAATGCCTATTTTGAATTTTTTAACTTCATCATCTTGCAAGGTGGCAAGCCAGTGATAGCGCTCTTTTCGCGTTCTAATTTCAGATCCGTGCAGTGGAATTTTTTGAGGTATTCCCCACTCATTTTTAAAATTCCGCAAAGTATTTTTAATCGATGACTCGTCTTCACGATTGACGATTATGCCGCCTAAACCAAAGTTCGGAAAATCGTCTCTGGTTCCCGGCATACTAGAACCAACGTCATCAATATACAGCGCGTAGTTTAGGGCATTATCGCGCAAGGGCAACTCTCTGCTCAGCTACTTTGTCGAAGAAATCTTCGCCTTTATCATTGGTGATGATAAAAGCGGGAAACTCTTCTACTTCAATTTTGTGCACGGCTTCCATTCCCAGTTCGGGAAAATCAATCACTTCCACTTTTTTGATTGAATCTTGAGCCAAACGAGCAGCAGCACCACCTATAGTACCAAGATAGAATCCACCATATTTTCCGCAAGCTTCACGGACATTTTTACCTCTATTGCCTTTTGCAAGGGTAATGAGACTTCCACCTCGCGACATGAGCAAATCGGCATAGCTATCCATGCGTCCTGCAGTCGTTGGTCCAAACGAACCTGACGCATAACCTTCGGGAGTCTTAGCAGGTCCAGCATAATAAATGGGATGCTTCTTGATATATTCGGGCATTTCTATTCCCGATTCAATTATTTCTTTCCATTTAGCATGAGCAATATCACGTGACACAAGCAAAGTGCCCGTTAGCATAAGCCTTGTGCCAACAGGTTTTCCTGATAGTGATTTGCGAATCTCGTCCATAGATTTGGACAAATCGACATGGATAATTTCTTTACTCAAATCATTAGACTCGACTTCAGGCAAGAAACGAGCAGGATCGGTATCCAACTGTTCAAGCCAGATTCCGTCTTTATCTATGCGACCCATTAGTTGTCTGTCAGCAGAACATGAAACGCCTATGCCGATAGGCAAACTGGCACCATGGCGCGGTAAGCGAATTACACGAACATCATGACAGAAATATTTGCCACCAAACTGTGCACCAATTCCCAGTTGACGAGTAATTTCAAGCACTTCTTTTTCCATTTGCAAATCACGAAAAGCACGACCGCTCTTATCGCCTTCTGTCGGCAGATTATCGAGATAGTGACAGCTTGCTAGTTTTACTGTTTTAAGTGTTAGTTCAGCCGACAATCCGCCGATTACAATGGCCAAATGATATGGCGGACATGCCGATGTTCCAAGTGAGGCAATTTTTTCTGACAGTAGTTTGCGCAACCCATCTGGATTTAAAACAGACTTAGTTTCTTGCAGCAAGAAAGATTTGTTGGCTGAGCCACCACCTTTTGCGATGAACAAGAATTCGTAAGAATCGCCAGGTTCAGAATAAATTTCGATTTGTGCCGGTAAGTTTGAACCGGTGTTCACTTCTTTGTACATGTCTAAAGGCGCCATCTGACTGTATCTCAGATTGCTTTCGTTATAAGTTTTCTTGACACCGTCGCTTAGTGCCGCAGCGTCGTCAGCGCCTGTGACAACGCGCTCACCTTTGTGCGCCACAATTATCGCCGTACCGGTGTCCTGACACATTGGCAGCGTGCCGCCGGCAGCAATGCTTGCGTTCTTCAAGAGTTCAAGAGCAACAAAACGATCGTTGTCAGAAGCTTCTGCGTCGTCCAGAATACTTTTCAAGTTCTCCAAATGCGAGGTTCGCAAGAGGTGAGATACGTCGCGAAAAGCTTCTTTGGCTATCGTGGTCAAAGCTTCAGGCTCGACCATGAGCATTTTCTTGCCCTGCCAATCAACTTGCGATACGTGTTTTGTCGTGACATGGCGGTATTTGGTGGTGTCTTTGCCCAATTGAAAAAGGCTGGCAGCACTGTGAGACATTTGTTCTGGACCTCAATCTCAGTAACTTTATTGATAGAACATATTTTATCGCGAAAGGCTCACGATTACGGCTTACACTACAATAGAATAAGGAAATCCTGGGACCCCAATCTAAACATGTTAGACCAAATTCCGCTTTACTTTATCGGGGCGCTGGTGATTGCTGGCGGTTTCGCCATGATCAAATGGGGTTGGCCAGACAAACGTGAAGAAGACCGAAGCTACGATTACGACTCAAACTGGTCTTCATTTAATTTTGATTTTAGACTGGGCCACCTAACTGTTGGAATAGGATTTGCCCTAGTAATTTTTGGCGGCTTTTGCATTTGGGGCGCAAGTCAAGGCTGGAACACAGAACATGTGTTAAAAGAGTTTTTTAGTTATTTCAACAAAAATTGGAGTTCATTATTTTGAACGAATCAAAACCATTCGGTTATCCAGTTTCCAATTTGAAATTTTGGATAATGTCAATCGCTAGCCTCGGCTTTTGGGCGGTCTATTGGGCGTATCGAAATTTCAAAGCATTTGAAATTAAGAAGCTCAATCATCCAAAGCTTTATGCCTTACTTCATGCAGTGTTCCTCAATTTTTCTCTGCATCGACTGATGACCTTAATGGAGATTCAAGCAGAAAAAATCAATCTTCACTTCAAGATCCCCAAAATAATCCTTGCTGTAATTTTTTTCGCTTTAACTGTAATTGAAAAATTTTTCTCCGGCGGCATACTAACTATCGAGTTAACTTGTGACTTTCTAAAATTTCTCATCTTGTTTTACATTCAGCGCACCATCCTCGATATCAATCTAAAACATCGTCCTAATATTCCGATCGAAAATAGTTATAACTGGAAAGAAGTTGTTTCCATTTTTATTATTATCTCTTTTACGGCTTTCTACGCAATTGTTCAAAGTTATCCAGAATTGCTGAGTGGCGCTAAGTCGTACATAAATTCAAATGAACACAATCATCGTTGGATTTATGCAAACCAAGGCAATGCCGAAGAAATTTCTCGCAAAGCCGGTGTGAGTAAAGAGATTAGCGAATTTTGGGAAAAGTTTGAGCGTGAAGAAGACAAAATAAACAATGTAAAAAATCCTGCTAACTGCTATCAGGAAGCAAAAAAATGGATGGACGAATATTTAGCCGCAATTGATTCGGATTTGAGCTGGATTATAATAGTAAATCCCCAGGACGAAACGAAATCGATGCTTATTATTGAATCTGAATGGGACAAAGGTAAACAAGCTATAGCAAGAGACGTACTTGCAGCAGCACCAAAACGGGCAGATTGGACCTTCACTGACGAAGCTCCACCAATTGGAACAATCAATCTGCTTTTCTCGTACGAAAAGAATTTCTCAAGATCCATGCCACCAATTACAGTATCTTATAAATTGAATGATGCAAATTTGATAGACATTAAATACCAAACAAAAGACGCAAAGGACATCGAGGAACAAATTGGAAGCTTTGTCAAAGGAGCAATTGGAAATAGGCTCTCAGAGCGCTGGCTAAAAGAAATAGATGTGGTAGAAGGTGAAGGCAAAACCGAACCGGTGATAGCGATACCGCAAATGCTAATAGAAGTTACCAAATTAAAATCCGAAGCAATTGCACGACTGCCAAACAAGCGTTGCTGGGAAATGAATCATAGTGAGGCCCAGGACCGTGCTTTTCAATTAGCCCGTTTTTACCGCACGACTCGATTCTTTTCTGAGAGATATTCAAAATTCAACGAACAATTTTGCTTTTTACGACTGCCAATAAAAGTAGTTCCAGAGCCGAAAGACAGAATTGAATTAGCTAAAAGCTTAAATGCCAGACTGGTTGGAACAAAAAACGCATGCGTTTTAAGTTTCGATGAAGACCAAGTTAATAAGACTATCGATTATCAATTAGCAATAGAAGATCTAGACAAAGCAATCCCGGTAATACGAAAATTCGCAGCAGAGAAACAATTACCTGACACAACTTACTTGATGTTTCACGATTCAGATCTGAAATACGAATGGGTAGGAATGTATGCAACCACAAAAGAACCAAATCAAGACTAGTCTACGGCTTCCAGTACTTCTTAACCACCGCATCATAAGCGTCTTTTCCAGATCGCCCCGTAGCGCTTTTAATCCCTTTTTCAAAGTCCTGCGCTTGGCGAGAATCAGATACTATAGTGCCGATGCGTTGTACGTCACCAGCTAGCAAATTTTCAACCATTAATCTGCCAAAAGCATAACCAATATCAGGGCTTGCATACAATCGATGACAAAGTCCCTCGTAGTCAGGAGGTTTATTCTTTTTTGCAAAGTTACGCACAAGTCGGTCAGTAGCCAAGAAAAGTTCGTCGTAATAAGGTCTTGCCACTGCGTCCGCCATGCCTTCATTTAACCACTCAGGTACATGGTCTAAATAGTTGTCACCGTAAATGGTATCGCAAAGTGCATGTCCATACTCGTGCAATACGTCGCCATAGGATCTTGCGGTGCCTGGATAATAAGACCATTTACCATCTTTATCTAGCTCTGAAAATACAACCACGTTGGAGACTCCAGTACCATTGTTCCACCAGCGCTTTTCTGCTGAAACTTCAAACATGTCGCTAAAAAATGTACTGAAGTCACGCCTTTGAGCAAGAATGTAGAAAGTTATTTTGGGAACAGTACCGAAGATCATTCTTGCTCGTTCAGAAAATTTAGGCAACTCTTTGAGAATTGGATTAGTCCAGTTAGAGTTTGCTGCATAAATATCGATACACGTATTGGGTTGCTTAACCGGACGCAGGTGCTCAAATCTAACTATTCGGTCTAAAAAGTTTTTAGTCGGCGTCCAGCCTGGATAGGGCGTGTAACCCAACTGTACAGATTTTTGAAAATGAGGCTTAGCTTCAGCCATTTGATGTATGCGCATTAAACAATAACCTTCCAGATACTCACCTTCAGCATCAAGCGTTGGGTGCTCTTTTCGCAAAAGATTTAGAGCGGCATTATATTTGTTTTTTGCCATCAAATCAAAAACTCGATTTAAATTTTCAGCATGCGCTGCGGGAGTAAACTTAAAAAACAAGATAAGTATGGCTGGCAAAAAGCAAAGGAAAATTGAAAATGCCAGACCGGATTTAAACAATCCAATGCCAAACCATTTTCTAAATATTTTGAATGTTAATGCATCCACTACTGGACCAAGCGTGTAACCGAGATTCCAAATCACCGGACCGATAAAAATCGCCGCCATAAATGTTAATGGCTCGTACCAAAAATCCTCATTGTAGAGACCTATCAAAAATAAATTATACGTGACGAATGAGAGTGCAAGCGAAATGAAAATTACACAGTTATAAAAAAGCCGCCGTAATTCCCACCACTTCCAAACGTCCATCACCTTTTCGGGTGTGTGGTCATTGCCAAATAACCATCTTATTTCAGCAGTAAAGAAAAGGCCCATTGCTCAATTATACAATAAGCCTATAATAGCTTTAATGAAGGCAGACCCGGCGAAGATTAAAAGCGTGTCCACGGCGCTTGTGGTGGTCATTCTCGCTTGCTTTTTGTTTGAGTTGCCTCATCTTGAAAAAGGCTTTCTATTACCAATCAATAGTGATGCTCTCTCGAATATGGGTGCCAATTTCGGACCTCTCACCCTTATCGAGAAAGAATATTGGCGCCTGCTTACTTATGGGTTCTTACACTCAAACATCTTGCATCTGTTGTTAAATGCTTATGCTCTCTTTGAATTTGGTCCCATGGCCGAGTCGGCCATCGGCAGAAAGACTTTTATTTTCATCTACCTGTTTAGTGGTATCATCGGCGGTTTATCGAGTATTTTATTTGATCCACTGCGAACTTCAGTTGGTGCCTCTGCCTCCATATGTGGTGTACTTGGTGCCTTCATTTTTGTTTCGTGGTTCAAGCGTGAACAAAATAATGCTACAAATCAACTTAAGCGACCTGAATTAATTCTATTAATGATCTTTCTTGGTTATAGTTTGATTCTCGGCTTTACTTCAGCCTCCATGGACAATGCCGCACATATTGGTGGATTTGTATCTGGAATTCTGGCAGCAGCACTTTTGACCTTGAAACAAAAGAAAATTGCATTGGCGGGTACATTTGCTCTAATTGCGATTTGTCCGTTGATGGCATTTATCGATACAAAAAGAATAGATAAAAATCCTATCGTTGATGAATACCTCCTACGACAAGAAGGAGCTAAGTTAGTAAAAAAAGAAGAATTTCAACTTGGTATAAACAAATTCGATCAAGCACTGAAAGTCATTCCCGATGAGCCTTTCGCCTTGCAAGGAAAAGGGGAAGCACTAATGAAACTTGAGCTATATGAAGCAGCGAAAAAAGATTTTGATACCATCTTAAACAAAGATCCAAAACACAAAGGTGCGCTGTTCAATCGCTCTATTGCCTTGATGCACCTGGGAAGGTATCGGGAAGGACTGAGCGATATCGATAAATTGGTGAGCTTAGATGCAAGTCACAGCATGGTTTACAACAATCGTGCATGGTTCAGATTGAACGATTACAACAATCCTGAAAGTTTAAATCATGCACTGACAGATACAGAACAAGCGATCAAATTGGACAAACACAATCTAGCAGCCTATGACACAAGAGGCACAATCTATTTAATAAAGGGCGACTTTGAAAAAGCAAAAGCTGACTATGAGAAATGTTCAAAAGTAAAAGAAACTAGCGGTGCTGCCAATTTTCATCTGGCGCTCCTCGCCATGCTCCAAAATAATAAAGAAGAAGCAAACAAGAGATTAGCCGCCTATCGTGCCGGTGAATACAAGCCGGATGACTTTGAACTGAAATTTTGCAAGGAAAAGTTGGGCTTGACTGGTATTTCCAGGTGAGTATTTACGCCTAAAACGCAATAAAACCACAACTCTTTTTGGCTTGGGCAAGCGCTTGCTTGAGCCAATCGAGTTGACGTGCAATCGGTTTGAAACAAAAGAATTTTCCACCATCATAAGACAATAGCGCCGAAAGAGGTATGGCAGATTCACCTTGCGGTATCAATTTCAATAATTCATTTATATATTTGATTCGCTCTTTAGACGCGGCGATATCTTTGCCATTTAGAAAGCGACAAAAGCCTAGCGAGAATCCAGGACGCCAAATGAATTCGCGCCTGTCACGCTCAGGCAAAGTATAAAATAAGCGTAAAGCGATGTGCCCGGGACAAAGTATTTTGCTTGCTCCTGGTGCAATTTCATCAGCGCTTGATTCTAGATTTAAAAGTTCGAACTTATCAGTTTTTGCAATCTGCGCAGTTTCACGTTTCATTTCGGATGTTTCTTGCAAATACCAAGAATCGCATTCTTTCTTCGAAATAGCATGAATAAACTTCTTGCCGTCTGCGTTCTCTTCGATAATTTCTCTTTCTTTAGGGAAACTGACAAAGTCAAGCCATAGCTCGAATTCTTCTATGTTTCGCGCCACCAATTCTGGTGCTCGCCAGTGACAACTATTTTGACTCAAGGCGCGAGTCATGAAGTTACGTGATAAGACAATATTTTGCAATTCGACTGATTTATGACTAAAAATAAATCCCAGGTCAATTTTTAAACCAGCATAGAAATCGTGTTTTAAAATTGCTCTGAAAAGCTCAGTGCAAGCCATTGTTTTTATTGTTGCTTGGTCAGAAAAATATTTATTGTCCAAGTGTGTGGCTGCATATGCCAGGTCGTAATCTACGTAGGGATCATTTTTGTACCATGCCACCAAAAATTGAGCGTTGCGTAATTTTTCAGTATCGACCGGTCCATCGACACAAAGCAAGCGCTCTACTTCAACAGCATTTGCAAGCGAGAGCAATTCTTCAAAGTATTCTTTGGACAATTCACGTCTGGTATCATCTTCGATCCAATCGACAAGCAAGCCAGAGATCTTCTTTGGCATTAAGCGAGCAAGCTCACGTCCATTTACATGTTTGAATTTGCCATTTATTTTAGATTCAGACTGATACACGGGCAAAAGCTGTCCGCCTTGCCCAGCGCGCGCAGTTTTCTTACCAGACTTCTTGTTTAAACCTGCGAAAAGTCGCTCAAACTCTTCCTTCTTTACGTTTTGAATTTCAAAATCGCCGTCGTCGGCAAGCGGCAAATACCAGTGGTCGTGCTCGACCATATATCGCAATTTGTAACCATCTGTGTTGTCATCGAAATCACCTGCCATCAAATCGAGCATTTGCTCTTTGTGCTTGCGCTCATCTTCTTTCTTTTTAGCCAGCGCCGGGCTCATCATCTCAGCGATTTCTTCTTCGCTAAAATTAGTATCTTTCAGTCCAAATTTATTCTCTTCCATGGCGCTATTTTAGATTAAATGCTCCACTTTTAAAATGGGTAAAATAAGTGTATGACAAAGCAATTCTTTCCTTTGCTAGTTGCATTATTTATGCTTTTGGGCGGCGTTCAGCCTGTAAGCGCTCTCAACGTGCCGGAAGACGTGCTTGAGTATAACGGTGATTTGTTTGGACTAATTGATGACACTGGCAGAGAAATTATAAAGGCCAAGTACGCGCGCATTGAATACGAACGCAACGGTGTGTTTGTAGTAACCGAAGTCAACAACAAAAACAGAGTCGTGGGCGAGAATGCCAAACGTTTTTTCAATTATGAGGGAGACGAACTCAAATTCTCGATACCTGATGGCGCTCGCTTTGTGCAGTTCGCCTATCTTGGCAAAGAGGCGCAAGACGACAAGAGTTATAACATTTTGACATTGCCTGACGACGCGCTAATTGTTTTCGTTCAAAACAAAAAATATGGTCTGTGCTTACCTAGCGGTAGAGTAATTGACGCAAATGACTTGGACGCAAAAGAGAGAAAACTTTATTTCGATGCCCGAGGAAATATTCATCGCATTTGGCACACTAAAGAGTACGCCTGGCTTGAGCGCGTTTTGAGCGAGTTCAAACCGGTACGAAAGGTTGTTATCGTTAAAAATAAAACCTGAATTTAAGCGCTTACTGCCGTGCTTACAAGATTGAGACTTTTGCCTGCGTCCATCACAGCCATTTTCAATTCGCAAACAGATTGATATCTGTCGCGACGCTCTTTCTCAAGCGCTTTTGCAACAATGGCTTCTATCTGTGGCGGAAAAGTCAAAGACTCAACTACCGAATTTATCGACGGCACACTCATTGTGATGCGCTGAAACAAAGTTTCCATCGCATTTCTGCCCTTGAGTGGAGCTACACCGGTGAGACATTCAAATATCATACAGCCAAGCGAATAAACTTCGGAGCAGCAATCCACCACTTCGCCTCGGCATTGCTCGGGACTCATATAAAGCGGACTTCCAAACACTTCGCCCGGAGCGGTTAGTACTTGAATCAAATTTTCATCCTCATCATCGAGTTCGTTCCACTCGTCGATAGCCTGCAAACGCTCATCAGACATCGGCATGCAATTACCTGTGCGGGGACAGATTTTGGCAATTCCAAAATCGACTATTTTCGCTTTTATTTCACCACCACTCTCGACTAGCATAATATTGCTTGGCTTCATATCACGATGGACGATCATCATGTTATGTGTGTAGGCAAGTCCGCGACAAATCTGGACCAATAATGGATAAAACTCTTGTAGGTCGATGCGTCCCTTCTGCTCAAGCAGGTCAGCCAGACTGGATCCTTCCAGATACTCCATGACAATAAAAGGCTGGTTGTCTTTTGTGACGCCGCAATCTATAGTTTCGACCACGTTTTCTTGATTGAGACCGCATGTCACGCGAGCCTCGCGCTCAAAGCGTTTGCGATTGTTCTGGTCTCCACTCATGTGATTGTGCATAACTTTGATAGCGCAAATCTCGCCCGTGTCGGACTTTTTAGCCTGGTAAACTTTACCCATGCCGCCGGCGCCAACTTCTTTTAAAAGCTTGTAGCCAGTTCCGCACATCGAAACATCAAACATTGATTTCACCTTCAATCAAGGAAAATCCTATTTTAGCATCGTGTCAATTCTGAAATCGACGACGAAGCTGGCGAATTCGGTCCGCCCGTGTAGACTCGGGAATCTTATCAAGAAGCGTGAGAGGGCGAGCTTGAAGAGAGGGCGGTGGTTCCCAAACTTTTTCCTGTCCGAAATTCATATAGTTGCGCACGTACATGTCGGTGCCGTGCGGGGTGAGCTGCATGTTGCCTTTAGCCGACTTAAGAGCTGTGCGGATGCCATCGTGGCTTTCGGAAAACTCTTCTAGCCGCTTATCGAAGCATTCGTTTAATCTTTGCATTTCAGAGTCTTCGCCGCTGGTCAAATCGCTTATTCTGCGCTCTGCTTCGAGCTTGATTTTTTTTACATCAGTTTGATAATCCCTATTGGAATAAATCTTGTTGCCTATATAAATATAGCGAGGCACATTATCCACATCGAGCGCCATTTGCCGCCTAATAGTCTCTACCTGCGCATCGATTTTTTTTGCAAGAATAATTTGTTCGTTCTTTCTTTGAGCCTCAAGATTTGCTCTGTACTCCTTTGCTTGCATGTCCACTTTCGACTCTGTGTCGCGCTGCAAATCTTTCATTGGCTGCTTCAGACTAGGTAGGCTATTTGACTTTAGATTTTGCATGCCCATTGCTCTGAGGCAATACTCTTCCATCTTTGTGCCGGGAGCCGCGTTTGCACAATAATTATATTGCTCAATAGCTTTGTTGCGCTGCCCAAGACTGGCATAGGCATTGGCTAAATAGTATCGAGCTTTGAGGTCAGAGGGATTTTTACCAATGAAACTTTGCAGTAAATTTGCCGCTTCAGCGATTTTTCCGGATTTATACAGTCCCACGCCGTCTTCGTATTCGCCAGCCTCTACAGGCAACTCAAACACAAAGAAAGACCCCATGAAAAGGGCTGTCAGGGTGAAAAAAGCATGTGTAGATACTTTCATTTTTTAGTTCGCAAATAAACCCGCTCGGTGTTAAGACGCCCTCTACAGACAATTGTTCCTCAAAACACCTTTTTTAATTTTCTATGCTAAAAGCCCAATAGGTGGGTCTCAATCATATTTGAAGGATAGGGAAAATGAAGAAGCAGACTGAATTACTAAAGCTTGCCGGACACACAATCAAAGAGGCAGGCAGACTGCAAATAGCCGTATTTCTGCTCTGTTTTGGACTGGCAGCTTGCGGCAACTCAAGCAATGACAGCATCGTCAAATTAGAAAGCCAGGGTAAGACCGTTCTCGATGTACAAAAACAGGACGGCGGCGTTCGCATAGATTTAAATGCTCCTGCTCGCCCCGACAAACCACAGGAATAATTCCAGAGCCTTCTGTCTATAATATGGATGAAGATATCCCGCCCGAGGTTTGATCTTTGTCTCGTCTTAATTCGACCTTCAATCATTTGATATCGCTTGGTGCCGCCTTGGCGTTGAGCATGAATGCGTTTCCTGCTTTTGCTTCAAACTATTCAGAAGGGGTGGATTTATTTGCAAAGAAAGACTATTCAAAGGCGGCCGCCCTTTTTCAAAAGGCTCAAGCGGCAGGAGAAAACGCCGCAAACGCTTTGTACTACGAGGCTTTGTGTTATCACTATGGCAAAGACTTAGAGCGAGCAAAAATTCTCTATCAACAAGTGATTCGCAAATATCCTCAATCTGAGGCATCGCGCAACTCTATACGAGTCCTGATTAAAATAGATCCAGCCATCGCTAAAAAATATGCCGAAGCGATGGATGGAATTGCAGTACAGCAAGATCAAGATTATTTGGCATTGCCTCAAGAGGCAAGTGTCAAATTCTTTCGCACCAATGCTGCTCGCGGACATTTAGTGGTGCCTGCCACCGTAAATGGTGTACCCACCCAAATGATTTTTGATACCGGCGCATCAAGCACTCATGTGACTGAGCGTTGGCTTTCTATGATTGGAGTCAAACCCAAATATACAAAATACACTGGGCGAGCAATGGGAGTTGGCGGCGAAGTAAGCTTCAGAGTAGCTCTGCTTACAGTCAAAGTGGGCGAACTTGAGCGCACGATACCAGTGTCGGTGCAAGAAGGATCTGGTGCTCTTGGCGATGCAAGTTCGAATCCATTGTCTGAAAGCCCATTGCTTGGACAGACATTCTACAAAGATTTTATTTACGAAATCGACGATTCTGGACAAAAAATCAGTTTCAAAAAATTAGCCACAAGACCCACCGACAAAAAAGATGCGCACGCAAAGCCACGTGCAAGACTGGCTGACAATGAGGTTCCCTTCTATTACGAAGGCAATAGCATTATTGTAACGGTCAAAGTGAATGGGCGCGAGTGCGAAATGATTTTCGACACAGGCGCCGGTTCAGTTGCTTTTGCAGATAGACATCTTGCCGCTTGCGGTATCAATCGTCCGGTTGAATCACTTCAAGCTCAAGGGGGCGGTGTCGGTGGAAAACGAGATGCTTATGTGTTTACTCTAGATAGCGTCAAGTTGGGATCGATTGAGAAGAAAGGCGTGATGTGTAACGTTCTTTTGAATACACCTTTTCCAAAACCTCTTCTGGGACAGACTTTTTTGCAAGGTTTGAAATATACAATCGATCCCGGACGCAAAGTGATTATCTTTAACTAGGCAGCCAGGTGAAGCGTGCGTTCTTTGTTTTCGCGCGCATCTTGAAGCGGCAAGTCGAGCATTTCGTTTTTGATTATCAACTCGATCATTTGATCGTCGCTTATACAATCAATCGCTAGTTGCATTTCGGTATTGGTGCAAACGCTAGTGCCAAGCACATATGAACCTGCCGGAATGACTGCATCAAACACTTTGGGCTGGACATTTGTGATATCGAGACCAGTGAGAGCAAAATTGACTAACAAGCCCAGATACGCTGCCAAAGCCGCTCCACAGATTCCTATCATTATAGGTGTAAGAACTTGTAGCTCAACAAATGCGGGCGTATTGCTTGCCACACTTGCGTAAGAGCCAATAACAGCACCAAAAGCCGCGCCAATAAGCATGAAGTGATTCAATGGATGTTTGATTGAAGCAGAAACATTTTCGACATTTGCTTCTGGTCTTTTAAGAACGAGAATGTCGCTCAGTCCACTAAGGAACAGGCGGTCATACGCTTTAGAGAAAGAAGCTTCATTTTCGAAAACGCCATAAACATAATGTGTGATTTGCATGACCCTAACCTCCGGTCTATTCTTTTTTGATTTCTTTGATTCTCGATTATCGATAATCGATTTTTACAATTTCAGTATACTGGATAATAGATAATCGGTAAAGGATTTAGAGCTAAATTTCAAAGAGGCGAATTTATGGCACTTAAGCGCAGCTCAACCGCTGTCCAGGTCAAAGAATTGCTGCTTGAGCGCATACTGGACGGCACTTATAAGCCTGGCGAGAGATTAATCGAGCTGCAAATAGCCGAAGAACTTCAAACCAGTCAGGCGCCAGTGCGCGAGGCTTTGCGTTATTTAGAGGCAATGCGACTGGTCGAAACTGAACCATATAAAGGTACGCGCGTGCGAGTGGTCACCGAACGTGAGCTGGAAGAATCGTCTCAAGTGCGCTCGGTTCTCGAACAACTAGCCTGTGAACTGGCAGCACCCAAATTAAAAGGCAATTGTGCTGAGCTACAAGCTGAAGCGGATAAGTTTATGAATGCAGCACGCAAAAAAGACTTTGCCACATACTCTTTGCACGATACTGCTTTTCACCGATTGATAATGCAAGCGGCAGACAATCAATTGTTGTTATCAATCTGGGAATCAGTCGTGCTTGAGTCGCGCTTCTTGCGCATACTTGCAAAAATCGGCGGTGAAAATTTAGTCGAATTTGGTGACGCTCACCTGGTTGTTTTAGAGGCGCTTGAAAAAGGCGACGGCAAAACTGCAAGTAAATCGATGCGCAATTTGATCTGCAAGTTCCACGGACTGAAAATCTAGTTTTAAAATTAGACTTCGCTTTCGCCTTCGGCATAAAACTCTTCCACTTTGGAAATTTGCTCAAGCTCTTCCTCGCTTGGAAATCTATTCATCTCAAAACGCTCAGGATATAAATCGAGCGGTATCATGGTATCGCCCATGATGTTCAACACGTGAAAAAGTGGTGCGGCAGCAAGCATTTCTTCCTGGCTGGTAAAAACTATCACACTTGCAGCAGGTACTGAAGCCGGGATATCTTCTGGCTCGACCACACAAATAGAGTATTCTTTTTTGTTGCTCACATAATCGAGCAACTTGTGCTTGCCGATGATACTTTCAAAAGAAGCGCTCAACTGCTCTTTCTGTGCATAATAAAGCTGCTCCATAAATTCGTTTTCGAGCACAGACGTGTCTTTAAACAAAGGATGTTCGGGGTCAAATTCGTATGGATAATAAGCACCATCTTTGAGCAACATAAAATGAGGTGCAAGCGCATCTGGCTTTTCATGCAATTCAGCCACAGCATCAAAAGTGTGAGCCAATCCGAACTCACCCATCGTTCCAGTTACCATCACATAACCTTTGCTTGGAACCACAACCAGTGTGTCTCCTTTGACCGGGAGTGATTCAAGAATACCGCTAAAAACTACTCGCGAAGCGGCATAATCATCGTTTATAGTGAAGAAATGACAAACGTCTTCATTATCTGAGTTGCTTCTTGACGTATCGAATTCAAACTCGGTGTTTTTTCCTAATGACTCAATTGCGTAATCAATGGCGTCTTCGAATTTAGCGTTCCACTTGTTTAAAATATAATTGTCGCAATACAAAATTGTAGTTGGAGTGTCAATTCCAAGTAAGACACAAAGATGTTCGCCAATTTCGATTTGAGGAAAATCTTCTTTGGGATAAAACCATTTTATGCGCACAACTGGTCGCAATTGAGGCTTAGCTTCTTCAAAGGAAGCTGGGATATTGACCGAATTTTTGGTCTCGACTATTTCTGCAAGTAGTTTTTCTTTAACATCGGGATTGCTTTCGTATAGTCTGTAATAGGGAGAAAGCGACATTGAGGTCAACACCTCACCACGTGCGCCCTTTATTTGAATAGCAAAAGGATCCAAATCTAAATAAAGATTAGTTTGGTCAATCCCGCTTTTAATCAAAGCTTGAATAGCCTCAAGAGCAAAATCTTGTTTTGAAAGTAAATCGGACATTGAAAAGCCTCAAATTGCCTGATACCGTATTTAGTGCTTATTTTAAAAGCGGTTGAATATTTTCCACTGGTCGTCCTAGCACCGCTTTTGCTCCGCGTTCCACAATGGGACGTTGAATCAAATCGGGATGTTTGACCATAAGGTCTATGTATTCTTTGTCGGTCAAGTCTTTTTTGGACAAACCAAGTTCTTTGTATACAGCTTCTGTTTTACGCAATAACTCTTTGGCTGGCATATTCATTTTATCGAGCAATTCTTTCAGTTTTTTAGCAGTGAGCGGCTTTGTGTAATAGTTTATTTTCTCGTAGTCGGCGCCTGCTTCACGCAAAATTTTGTCGACTTCGCGACATTTAGAGCAAGTAGGTTTCTCATAGACAGTAATTTGGCTCATTAGAGATTGCGCCCCCCTGGCAAAAAACGATTTTTTGAACAATTTGAGAACATACAATATACAGCATTAAACGTTTAACGAAGTCATAACTTTTCAGCCTTGCACTAGCCAAGCAGGCA
Source organism: Candidatus Melainabacteria bacterium (assembly GCA_016699165.1). Taxonomy (GTDB): domain Bacteria; phylum Cyanobacteriota; class Vampirovibrionia; order Obscuribacterales; family Obscuribacteraceae; genus Aved-18. The sequence goes on from CP064963.1 coordinate 1,612,091, forward strand.
AAAATTAAAGTTGTTATGATGCAAATAGACGTGGTGCCGACGTTATGTCAAACGGTGCTGCGATGGCGTTCGCGGTAGGCACTTCAATAACTACTTAACTAAGGCGGGAAAGACTCGCACCATAAATGATAGAAATGCATGTGGATACAGTTGTTTTTGACCGAAAATCAGGCGAAACAGTTGTTGTTTTGAGCGATCAGGAAAGAAAAATTGCCCTTCCGGTTTGGGTTGGAATAACAGAGGCAAAAGCGATAAGTCTGGCACTCAATAACACTAGCTCCAAGCGCCCATTGACTCACGATCTGCTTTTGAGCGTAATAAGCCAGACCGGATACAAAGTATCCGAGGTGGTTGTAAACGAACTTGAATCGAATGTTTTCAAAGCGCAAATCACTTTAACACCAGCAGCGCAAAACCAGAGCCCAAACGACTTTAGGGCTCCAGTCAAATTAGATTCGCGCCCTTCTGACGCGATAGCAATAGCTGCACTTTTAGGACTTGGCGTTCAAGTGTCGCCTGATGTTCTGGCTAAAGCCAATTTCTTGATTGGCGGACAAAAAGAGAAAGAAATTCAAAGCGAAGATTTTAAAAATTTCGTACAGTCTGTCAAAGCCTCCGACTTCAAACTCCCTGGCTTTCAAGGCTTAATCGAATTGCCTAAAGACGAGGGAGAAAGCGAAGCCAAGTAGATTTGGTTTGTGCTAGATCTTATGTCCCAAGATTATTCAAAGGCAGGAGATCACAGTGGCTACAAAAATACTTTGCTTTGCTGGAAGTCTGCGCAAAGACTCTTTCAACAAAAAACTGGCTAAACTAGCCGCGACGAAAGCCGAGGCTGCGCAAGCCACGGTTACTTATGTTGATTTGAAAGATTACCCTATGCCCATTTACGACGGCGATATCGAGGCATCAGAGGGAATTGGGGACAACGCAAAAAAAATAAAAGCGTTAATGAAAGACCATCAAGGCTTTATTATTTCCTGTCCTGAATATAACTCGTCCATAACCCCGGTATTAAAGAACACCATTGATTGGGCATCTCGTCCACTTGAAGGAGAAAAAGGCCTAGAATGTTTTAAGGGCAAAGTAGTTGCTTTGTTTGCAGCATCTCCAGGAAAACTTGGAGGACTGCGCGGGCTTGTGACAGTCAGAGCGATTTTAGAATCGATTGGAGTAATTTGTATTCCAGATCAATTTTCAGTTGCTATGGCACAAGAAGCATTCGATTCTGATGGCAATTTAAAAGACGCCAAGCAAATGGCAGAGGTGGAGCGCATCTCTAAACGCCTGGTGGAAGTAACCACACTTTTAAATAAGTAACTAAGTCACCGTACTTGATACTAGCCATTACGAATCTTCATTAAGCGCCAAGTTACACAAGCGCCTGGGAATGATAGTTATAGGTATTGGTTGGTTTCGGGCAATGAAAAAAGAAGAGCGTATTGACGCGGCAGTATTTTCTGTCGTAGACCCAAGTTTGTTCGAAGATTCGGTCTCCTCGCAGGATAACGAGGGAGCATCACCTTTTGTCGGCACAAGCAATTTTGCGATGGTTGACGATGAAGCCGATATTTTGCGCAAATATTTAAAAGACATCGGACGGCACAGACTACTTTCAGCTAAAGAAGAAATAGATCTTGCACGTGCAATTTTGCAAGGAGATCAAATCGCCAGGCGGCGTCTCATCCAGTGCAATTTGCGATTGGTGGTCAGTGTAGCAAAAAAATATCGCGGTCGCGGACTCACTTTTCTTGATTTGATTCAGGAAGGAAGTCTGGGACTGATGCGAGCTGTGGAAAAATTCGATTCTGGTCAGGGATGTCGATTTTCAACCTATGCAACCTGGTGGATTCGTCAGGCAATCATGCGTGCCATTGCTGACAAAGCACGTATCATCCGCATTCCGGTGCACATTACTGAAACGCACAGCAAACTGCGCAAGTCTATAAATCAGTTATGGATTAAACTTGGTCGCGCGCCAAGCCTAGATGAAATATCGCGTGACACGCTAATCTCGGTAGATAAAATAGAACATGCAATGGCTGCGGCTAATGCATCGATGACATCTTTAGATGCTCCAGTAAAGGATAATCAGGATTCGACTATCTCAGATATGCTTGCAGACCCTTGTAGTGAAAACCCTGACAATGCGACTGCTCAAGTGCTGCTAATGAGCGATTTGAGAAAAGTTCTGCTTGAGTTGAACGAGCGCGAACAAGAAGTTCTTGTGCGTCGCTTTGGGCTGGATGGAGCTAAGCCTGCCACTCTTGAAGAAATAGCAAAATCATTTAAAGTCAGCCGTGAGCGAATTCGAAAAATGGAATTAGCTGCAATCAAAAAATTGAAGAAGAACCCAAATGCATTGGAGCTTAAGAGCTACCTGAACTAAAGGCCTATACGCTTAACGTATTTGCGTGTCAATACCTTGCAGGCTTTATCAATATATTTTAGAAAAACACTTCGGCGAAATCGACCCTCGACTGCAAGAAGTAATGTCGGTGCTAAAGCGCAGCAACGAATCGGTCATGCAGCTGCTCATGAACTTGCTTGAGATTTATCGCTATGACGTAAGCGCACCTCAATTCGAGTATGAAGGTCTAGATCTTGGATGCCTGGTTAAAAAATCAACTGGCTTAATTAATTGCGAAAGCAAATCTGGAGAAGGCACCACTTTTACTATAACGTTGCCCCGCTCACTGACTGAGGCAGCTAATAGCTCTTTAAATTAAGGGGCTGCACCCCGAAGCTATGAGGAACTTCTTGAATGCAGCCTTCCTCTCCTGGGAGGGAGAACTTAATATGAAACTGGTTGTTTATGCGGGCTGTCTGCGGTAACGCTCGCTGCTATCAGTTGCAACTCCAATTACAAGTGTAATCAAGCCGCCCCAGATTGCGGGCCACCATCCAGATACGCTCAGCGCTGCCGGCATCACACTCGATGTTAAAAGAAGAGTGTACGCTGGCAATAACCAGAATCCTAAAATCCAAAGTGGAATGAGTATCAACAGTCCTATGCCAAGCGTGCCTACTGCGACTACTGCGGTAATAGCAGTTGCCACCCAGGTCACGACTACGCCCAAGATGCTGAATACAAGCGCAAGTCCGATAGAAGTCATAAATCCGCCGCGAACATCAATGCCGCCTATCATCGGCAAAATGAAATGAAAGGCAAGTGCCAGCAAAACTAACCTGATTAGAAATGATGTCATCTTTAAACCTCCCGGAAAAATACTTAATTGCGCTCCACATCTCACGAAGTAGCACGGGGTGCTAAAAACGATGCGCCAAATAGGCGCTTTACAGCCCCAATCGGGTACAATGCCAACACTATGGCTAGCCCCAGAATTTTAATCATCGGTGGCGGTTTTGCTGGCGTCAAATGCGCTCGCAAACTACGCCAGGCGCTGCCTCAAACCCAATATGAAATTGTGTTGTTCAACCAGGAAAATCATATGGTTTTCCATCCACTTTTAGCGGGCGTAGCAGGTGGAACGCTTCAACCAAAAGACGTTTCAGCCCCTCTACGCCAGATGCTCAAAGGAGTCTGGTGCCGAACAGAATCTGTGCTTTCTTTAGATTTAGATTCTAAATGCATCGAATATGAAGCTTACGATGAAACCAGACGCAAGATGAGCTTCGACTATCTGGTCATCGCAGCTGGTAACAAAGTTGACCTGTCCGCAATACCAGGCATGAACGACCACGCCTTTTCATTCAAGACTGTAGGCGACGCCCTTGCCCTACAAGCTCACATCATGGAACAGTTAGAAAAGGCTGAAGTCTGCGACGACCCTGCCCAGAAAAAATGGCATCTATCTTTTGTCATTGTCGGTGCTGGATTTTCAGGTGTGGAAGTTGCTGGCGAAATTAACGATCTGGTCAGGCGCAGTCGTAAATTTTTCAGTCATATCGAAGAAGGAGATATTTCAGTCACCATCGTGCATTCACGCGATCAGATTCTGCCCGAACTCGATACTCGCCTTCGAGCCTTCGCCCAAGATCGCATGAGCAAAGCTGGCGTTCGTATCTTATTAAATGCGATGGCAAGCCGCGCCACACCACTTGGTATTACTCTAAAAGATAAGCAATATGTGCATGGTGCCACCATCGTTTGTACTATCGGCACAAGTCCACTTCCTATGATTCAAAAATTGAATGTCAAAAAAGAACGCGGACGCATCTGCACAAATCCAGACATGTCCGTGCCAGGCTATAAAAATGTCTGGGCGATAGGCGATTGCGCCGCAGTTATAAACGCACTAGACGGAAAAATTTGTCCCACAGTCGCTCAATTTGCAGAGCGCCAGGCAAAACAAGTTGCAGAAAATATCATTGCCACACTCGAAAACAAACCGACCAAACCTTTTCACTATAAAATGATGGGCTCTATGTGCGCCATTGGCGGCTACGATGCCGTGGCAGACATCATGGGTGTGCGCATCTCGGGCTTTCCCGCCTGGTTTATCTGGCGCGGCGTGTACTTGATGAAACTGCCTTCGGTTTTTCAAATTGTAAAAGTGGGGCTGGAATGGGGTTGCGATCTTATTTTCCCTCGCACACTTGCTCACATGAAAGCAGATAGATCAAAAAGAATCTGGCGAGCATTTTATTCTGCCGGCGATAATGTTATTGAAGAAGGCGATGCTGGGACTGAATTTTATGTGATTGAGCGAGGCGAAGCCGAAGTTGGTCGCAAAAAATTAAATGGCGAAGGTGAAGACTTAATTGCCGTGCTTGGACCTGGTGATTTCTTTGGTGAAGGCGCTCTTCTCGATAATCGCCCGCGTTCAGCCTCTGTGCATGCTCGCAGCGATTTGGAAGTGACAGTTATGGGCTCTAATGTGTTCAGTCAAATTTCAACGGCACTAAGTCCTTTAAAAGAGGCAGTTGTAAAAGCGATGAATCGCCGCACTAATATTTGGAAAAGTTTGCACGAAGTACGCGAAGTGTTAGAACTCATTCCACTAAAGGCGCTGATTCAGCCACTGCCGGAATCGCCTCTAAGTGCTGATTATCACGTGGTTGACGCCATTCATAAGTTAAACATAAGTAGACTGGACTTTTTGCCCGTGACCGATGACGACGGTCGTTTGATTGGAATGATTACGCGCTCAGATTTATTGCGCTCAATTGAAGTTGCAGCAGCATTGCCTGAAGGTGCTGAGATGAATATCACCGCCAAAGATATCATGGTGCAAAATCCAATTGCCATAACCGTTTCAGACACTGCCGCTCTTGCCATAATGACTATGCGCGAGCACGGATTTAAAGTGGTGCCTGTGGTGGAAGATTTAGAATCGCGCCGAATTGTTGGCTATGTCCGCATCGAAAATGTGATGGATCATATCGCTCAAAAATTATTGGTGCGTGAAAAGACCGCCACAGGCGAAGTGCGCGTCACTAAAGAAATGCCTAAATTGAAGATTGAAATTTAAATTGCTGCGCGTTTCTGCAACGACTTCTAAGAGTGGTCTTTTAGCTGCCTATAACGTCGATATTTTTCGCTTCTGGAAACGCTTCCCCTGACTGCCTTTCAAAAAGACTTTGTGAGAAAAACCATCAATATTTACTATAGCTTGACGGGCTCACGGTTTCGAGCTAAACGCAAGAAATCCTTTCATCTAGTAGTAAAAATGCGCATAATCTCTCACATGCGGTCTCTGAAACGCTCACCCAGTAAGTATTTCAAAACGTGTTTTTTCTGACGTTATAGGTAGACAAAATACTGTTCGAAAATGTGGATGCGGTCGTTCAAGGGCGCATTCACCAGTTGTATTCGCGCGTTAGTGGCACTAGTTTTGCTCCCGTTTGCACATTCCTCGCAGTTTGCCACCAGACGTGAAAAACGCATATGCAATCCGTGCGATATGTGCGATATCAAGGCGAAACTGGGATTACGTCTGCCACGCTCAATCTTGCTGATAAAAGCACGATCTACTCCGGACTCTTCAGCAAGCTCTTCTTGCGACATACCGAGCCGTTTTCGGCGGGCGGCAACTGCCTTACCCAAACATTCGATAATTAGTTTCTGGTGCTGCGCCTTCTTCTTGTCTGCCATTTGTAACTCTCCTCATATTTCTAGAGTCGGCGGGTTCATCGCCAATTCATTTATGTTCATCGCCAATTCATTTGTAGCGTCTAAGTTAAAAAGTCGTGACTTATCGGCATCCAGCCTCGTAATAACGGCATCGTTATCAGTTAATTTGCTATACACAAATTGGGCTGAAAAGATTCAGTAATCAGATGATTGGAACAGTTAGATTATGGACTCTAAAGACAAATCAAATTCACAACCTATAAAAGAGCTTGAGTGGCTGGCTAGCTTTTTTATAAATCACGGACGTAGTGATATCGCTAAGAAAATTTTTGAAGAAGTTAAAGGATTGCAGTCTCGCAAAAAAGGTGGACAGAATAGTAATTTCCACCAGGACGATAAGAACTCGCAAATGAATTCTAACTCTTCAAACGAATCTTCTTAGATCAGACTGGGAATTTTTCCCATCCGGTTCGGTAAAGATTCTACTACCATGCAAAGACGCCACTGCAGGCGTTCCATGTCGCTTGGGCTTGTAATCAGAGTGTAATACTCAGTCACATTACCAGGCATAGGAACCAGGATGGTGAGCCCTTCCATGGTTTGCACAATGCCACCTCCTGCCCCTGGAGTTGTTTTTTCAAATGTGTAAAAACATACCAGTGCGTCTGGATACATTCGATTCCAGTTGTCTAATTTTAGTAATTGCAAGTTAGGAAGATTAGCGCTCGCTTTGACGAGTAGATTCTTGAGCAAGGCGCGCGTGCCGTCTTTGTGAGAGTCGAGTGTGCCCATTAAAACATTTGATTGTATACCCTGACTCTCTTTAAACGTCATCAATACAGAGCGAGGATCATTGCTTGGAATTTCTTTCCAATTGCTTGGAACTTGAACAGGATGTGTAAAAACAGCAAAATCACGCTTGGTTGAGTTTATGCTCGAAAGCTGATAGATAGCCAGTCCCGACAAGGCCAAAATAATTACAGTCAAAAGAGTGTATACAGATCGTTCAGACAAAAGTGGCTGTCCTTTTGGCTTTTGCTTTGCTTCTTTAAATGCAGCCATTTCAGATATACAATAAGAAACAAGCAAAATAAATATGGCAAGCAAAATTACAATGCCTGAATAAATAAGTCCTGATGCTCGAAGCAACGATTCGTGATTTTGATAGAAATACGAAATCCCAAAATTAAATGCGGCTGCAATTGCCATTAGGACTACAAAATATCTACGCTTACGCAATTTATCAGATAAAAGACCCAGTCCCAAAATCAAGGCAGGAAGCCAGAGTGCAAAATAAAAATAAACAAGCCCGGCACTAAAAAATAAGTCTTGCCTGGTAGGTCCAATGAAAACATGCCAGTTCATGGGAATAGGCAAATCTACAAAAGATCTGGAGAATGATGCCATGCCACTGGCAAATGCCACCAGTGAAAAAACTTTGGCACCATGACGCTCATTTGCATTTTCATTTTTGCGATGGGCAAGAAATGCAAGAGCTGTAAGCACACAAACAAATAAAACCGCCCGGGTCAAAAGCCACCACTCAGGCAGCTCTAAATCTAAGTTTATAGAACCTTTGGCAGAAAATAATTGATACTGCTCTTGTGCAATTTTTTTTAGTCCTTCAATCGAGCCTGCTGCGGCAAATTTATCAAGCACATTTATGGGAAAACTAAATAAAGCGCCAAGACAAAAACTAGTAAATAAAGCACTCAAATGTAGTGGCAGTTGTCCCAGACGCGCAAGTGCATATAGATAAAAGAAATACGGCAGACCTATGTCTATGACGCCGCGAAAGAGAGCAAGAAAAAGTTCGTTTGTAACATTGAAATCTTTGAGCGCAGAGCGTGCAAAAATTTCAAGAAAACAAAAGGTCATGATGCCACCATAAATAGGTAGACGACCAATTGCCGGCCACAAGGGCGACGATTTGAGACTCATCGACCAGCCCACAGTGTGCATTAACCATAAGAGCCAGAGAGAAAAAATAAGCAGGGCAAAAATAGAGTGTTTAGGTGTGCGAGTAAAGGATGCTAGCTGAAAAACATACTCCCAAATCAATAGTGCCGAAAGACAATTGAGATAAAACAATCGTGCCATCGAGTCATTATTGAGTCGTTTTATTATTAACAAAACAAATATGACCAAGACATCAAACAAAAGCACCCACGAAAACCAGTGCACTGCAATAGTGGTAAGGGGCTCGCGCCAGATATATGGGGCAGCTTGCAAATAAATTGGGAAAAATACCGGACCAAGAATACTGGCAGCCATACTTGGCTGCAAGCCAAGCATTCGAACCACAGGCTCACTACCGAACACAAGACAAAGACCGGTAAGTACTACTAGTAAAACAGGTATTAGCAATTTGGGACCAATTAAGTTCTTAATTGAATTTGATACCACTTTGCTTGAGCCAATTAGTTTAAAAACAATTCCCACACCAAGGAAATACCAGATGGGCCACAAATAACCGTTAAATAACTTCAGTGACGAAAACATCTGAGAGCCAAGCTTGGACAAATCTCCACGCAGAGTGGCGGCAAGAAAGAAAGCACCTATAGAAAAAAAGTTGATAGACATTAAGGTGCCCACATCAACAAAGGTGTCTTTCACCTTTTTGGCTGTGAAGCAAATTACAAGCCCAATAATGGATCCAATAATACAGCCAATTAAAACTCCCACTTGCTCATAAGAAACAGAAGGCAGTAATGGCGCAAGCAGTGCTTTGAGCGGTGTAGTGCATGTAAGCTGAATGCCCGCAATGCATCCAATTGCAAGCGCGCAAATTATACTTGCCATCCAGTCTTTGGCGTTGTCACGCTTTACCTGGTGTTCGTTTATGAAATAACCAAAGAATATTGCAGCAGTAAAAGTCCAGTTCCAATAGGAGCGCTCACTTGTCACGCTACAAATGCTGAGCATGTATAAAGCACTACAAGCTAAAGCTGCGTAGGCAAACCTGTTTGAAAAGGCGCTTCCCGAAAGTATCGACGACCATCCTGCAGAAAGTGCCACCATCCAAGTAACAATTACCCAAACAGCTGCATTTTCGGTGACACCAGATACAGCTTCGATTGGCACATATGAACCAAAATGAATTTGAGATATGGGCACAAGCAAACAAAGCAGTACACACAAACGAAAGACTGGCAGCATCACCGCTAAACTTTCAGGTGGTGCTTCGCTTAAATCGAGTCTGTCTTTAGAGTAGTCGCGCCAATAAAAACGCGAGACTACATTCCAGATAGACTGAATAATTTTATTCTGAGTAATTTTCTGCCAGTATGGCGCTACGCTAGGCTGTTCGACAAAGGCTTTCAGTGGCTTAGTAAGCCAGTCTACAATATGAGCCAGGAAAGGAAATAAACCAGCCAGATAATTGCCGAATTTTCTTAAGGTAGCAATAATTTGAAATGGGTTCATATTATTTTGCCTCCCCACGCCTGTAATACATGAATACCGGAATTCCAGCAAGCCAGGCAATTAAGCCAGCAATTTGATGTTTCCAGCTCACAGTGAACAAAGCAGAATATCCCCAAATTGAAATTACAATTAAGGCAAGACAAATAACTAACCAGTTGCCATTTTTTCCAATTCTAAAAGCGCGAGACATATCAGGGTCGGTGTATCTCAAACTAACAACACAAATGCCATAAAAGATGGCGACAAAAGCGTACATAAATCCAAAGGTTTCCACCAAAAAAGTGTAGGCATCAGCAATCATGCCTGTCTTAGTCAGTAGGTTTGCAGTCAAGGCAATTGCAAGCAGGCATACTAATTGAAAATTAAGGGCAAAACGCGGAACGCCTGTTTTGGGATCGAGCTTGGCAAATTGACTGGGAAATAAATTAGTCAAAGCCATCGAATAACTGACTCTAGCAAGCCCCATCACCGCAGCAAAGCCACAAGCAAAAATAGATAGAATTACCAGCCAAACAAAAGTTTGTCCAGCTAAACTCCCGCACAAATAAGAGGTGATACCAGGACAATTCGCTTCTAAATTAGATCCGGTCACAAGCATGGTGGCACCATCGGCAGATAAGCTCAATGGACCAGCTGAGGCGATTGATAGAGCCATGGCAATATAAATAATGGTGGCAGTAATGAGAGTCAAGAACAAGGCTCGCGGCACTGCGCGTTTTGCATCTTTAGTTTCAAACGATACGCAACCAGTCGCCTCTATAAAAGAGTATCCAGCAAGAGCCAGCATCGAGATTGAGGCTAATTGCGTGGCAAATAATTGCGGGGTGAGTAATTCTAATTTGGCATTGGATATAAAATTAGCAACTGGATTAGTGGCTTTTGTAATTACTAAAATCGTAAAACTCAAAGCCATCAGTAATTTTATAACAGTGAAAACATCGTTTAGTTTGGAAGCTTTGCCTGCAGGTAAAAAATTAAAAACTGTTATGAGTCCAAAGAAAAACAAAATAACAACTGGTCCAAACCACAAAGGACAAAGCTGAGTTCCGCCATAAATGAGAAGGGATGCCAGATTACACACACCATTTGCAATACAGGCAAGACCAACTGTATTTGCAATCCAAAAAAGCCAACCGCTCAAAAATCCAAGCAACTCACCTTTGTCACCAATCAAGCGCTTGAGCGCATAGTATTTATATACATATGGACCGCCCGCTGCCGGAAACATGGAAGACAACTCCATTAAGATTAGTGCCAGAGGCAAAGTAACCAGAGCTGCCAAAATCCAGGCGGCAAGGGTTGTTACCACTCCACCGCGAGCTAGCATCGATGGATGAATAAGCCATGCCATCGAGCCTATAAGACATCCAACTCCAATCATCCAGGCGCTGAAAGGAGTGATCTCTACTTTCAGTTGGTTAGTTGACATATTTATTTTTACCAGCGGTGATAGGCTGGATGACCTGGTTTTACAGCGACAAAAAGACCCTCAGCAGTAGCGCAAACTTTGCCGCCTGCAGATAATTCACCAGATATAGTGGCACGATCTTCTTTGGCTTCAACCACTCGGGCAACAAGTTCTAAAGGTTGATCGAAAGGTGTGGGACGAAGATATTTAACTGAGATAGAGGCTGTGACAGTGCAAGGCGGCTGGTCTAATTTGTTTTGATTTTTCAAATGCCAGGCAGCTGTCCAGTTTAAATGACAGTCGAGCAAACAGGCAATCAAACCGCCATAAAGCATGCCTGGAAATGCCTGATATTTGGGGTCCGATTCAAAGCGGCATAAAAGCACGCCTTCGTCGCCCTCTTTTGGAAAGCTTTTAATTTGCAGTCCGTCTTTGTTGGATGGACCACAGCCGTAACAGATGCTGTTGGGCGCGTATTTGTCTTGCAGGCTCAAAGTGTTTGTCATGGCATTTTATAGTAACATATTGGCATGCGGACAAAGATTTACATTAGTTTGGCAATCGCGCTTCTGGTCTTGTGTGGGTCTGCTTTTCTTATGAAAAAGGTTGTTTTGGCAAAACCTAGAATCTCACACGACGATGCCATTGCAAAATACAAACCCAAGGTGGAGGCGGTTCTCAAATCGTTCTGTGCCAGAAAAAATATTTCATATCCTCCCAAGCACCTATATTTAGTTGGGCTTAAAGAAGAAAAAGAGCTGCGCATTTATGCAATTGATAAAGACGATGAAACCGACATAGCTAAAGCCAAACTCTTACATAGTTACGATATTTTAGCTGCCAGTGGCGAAGCCGGTCCCAAATTAAAACAAGGTGATTGGCAGGTGCCTGAAGGCTTTTACAAAATCGATTCTTTCAATCCCAACTCGCTCTATCATCTTTCTTTGCGAGTTAATTATCCAAACAAAGAAGACAAAGAACACGCCGAAAATGAAAAGCGCACCAAGCTTGGTGGCGACATAATGATTCACGGAAGCAATGCATCTGTTGGATGTCTTGCTATGGGTGATGATGCTATCGAAGAAATTTATGTATTAGTAAGCGATGTGGGCAGAGAAAATGTTGATGTAATTTTGGCACCCTGCAATCTGGCAAAAACCAACTCCAAAATTAAGATGTCAGAACAACCTGGTTGGCTTGCTCCCCTATATAAGCGCTTAAGTGATGTACTTCAAAAATTAAGTTAAACTGAGTGAGTTAGCGTTTTTTAGCCCAGCGGTACTCTGTCACCATTCCATCTGAGTGAATGATTTCTCCACCGCGCGGATGACTGGGAGCTTCGTAGTAATAATCTGCCCAGGGATCTTGATAATTAGAGTGTCTCTGGGCATATTTTCGGGGTGGGGTCTTAGCCTGAGATCTAGCTTTACGCACTTTTTTCGAAACCGGTGTATGCACCGCAGTCGGTGCAATTTCTTTGAGCTTGTCTTTATCATTTAAGTCGGTTTTACTTTGTGCATTTTGATCTTTTGCACCAATACCGGCAGGAAATGCTTGAATTGGCAGTTTATTCAATTGGTTCAAAGCCCAGACACTGAGCGTGATGCCGCAGGCTAGTGTGAATATCACCACCATCGCAGGTAGTATAAATTTTAAAGCGTGGTAACCCAATATCTGAGCAGAGATTTTCAGCTCCTGAAAATCGGATCTAGATTCTGATTCTTGAAATTCTTCAGGTTCATTTTGATCTTGAATTTCATGATCTTGAACTTTATTTTCTGGAAGTGTAACTGGAGCCAAAAGACAAACACCGCTTAGTATCCAAGCGAATTATAAGTGACGATTGGCAACCCGCCTTATTAAACCGGTCTTATTTTTCGGTCGAAACATATGCGCTGAATAGCGCGCCCATAGCTTGGCAGATTAATTCAGAGGCAAGCCTATTTTTAGCTCACCTTATAGATTTATTTCTTGGGCTTATTGAAGCTGAATTCTATATATCCATCGCAAAAGGGCGGATCGACCACAGTACGACTATCACCTGCAGATTCTTCGCTCACCCGCGCATCCCAGGAAGTCTGTCCTCTAACTGAAAAGCGAACCGGAATACCAGGTGCTGAAACTGTGAGCCTGATGGCATTGTTTTCTGAGCCTTGCGCTTTGATATTGCTATTGGTCCATTGAATATGATTGAGCGATTGCTCCCAAGTATTTTGCTGCGGCACCCAGAAATATTTTTCTGATTTGAGCGAATACTCTACGTCTTTGCGCTTAGCTTTTGTTTCTGGGTCCACTTCTTCATAGTGATAGTGAGCCAGATTTTTAGCAATCCACTTAATATCGCCACCACCTAGAGTGGCCATTTTGCGTTGCACATCATCTTTGGCGACGGCACGTATTTCAAACACACCACCATGGCTTCGCAATACTTGCTTGGTTACAACCAGCTGGTCATCATAATAGAAGGCGATATTGCCTCCTACACTTGATACCACGACAGAACTTGCGTCTTCTTCTAATTGAATTGTGGGCTCGATACCATATTTTTTAAGCACATTATTTACGTCTGCTTCCAATGAACCAAGCAGCGCAAGTGTGTATTTTAAATCGGCTTTGCCAGACGGTGTGTCATTTAACAGTCTGAATTTAGCCGAACTCATAGCCGAGCTTAGTTGAGCACAAGTACCATCGAGATAGTTTTTAAAGGAACCAGCACCTGCTTTGTTTAATTCTATGCGAATAGCCTTGGTGGACAGAATAGCTCCACGCCCGCGCTCTAGAGTGTCTTCCACGTCGTTTCTTTTTGATGTCGGCATCAATGCGTTAACTTGCGATGTACGCATTTCCACTCTTTTAGCTGCTTTTAGCATTCTATTTTGCAAAGTGTCTTTTTTGCCGGACATTGCTTTTAGTTTTGCCGGACTCCAGCTGAGCGCATTTTCGGAGTCTAGATTTATAACGAGTTGTCCGCCTTGTTTAATACTTAAGCGTGCAACATAATCGCGCACTAATTTGCGAGAGCCCTGTTTAACCTGATCTTTGAGAGATTTATCAAGTTCGATTTTGTAAGACGACATTTTGTCTTCGATTTCGCGTCGAACGCGCTTTAGTATGAGCGCATCAACAGCATTGCGAGCTTCGCTGTAACCTGCGGGCGAAAGTGTGTCTATAAGCCCTTCTGAAGCCAGTCTATCATCGACGCGCGACGAGGTAAAATCTTTAAGTGAGTTCTGCAATTCTTGCGCAGCAATTCTTTTTTCTTCAGAACTAAAATCTAATTTGGGCAAATTGAGTGAATCGCCCCAGGAATTGCGCTGGTCCAAAACTTGCTTCAAATCTTGTCTAAGCTTTTCGTACTCTTCATTTTTGGAAAAACCGGTGCTTCTATAACCGGTGACAACATCTGCGCGGAGCTTGATATTTTTAAGCAAGTCTTGAGCATTTGCAATCACCTTTTCCTTTTGAACGGCACTGCTTATCTCACCATCATCAGCTAATGCGGGCTGTGTGCAGAGAGCAAAAATCAAGGCGACAATACAAGGAACAGTTTTTGACAACATTTCAAAGACCTATAAAAGAATAACTGACTAAATTAGAGTATGCGACGTCCCAAACTGGCAAGAATCAGGTCTGTTGCAAGTTCTGCCGTTTTGTTGCGAATATCGTTTGCCGGATTTAACTCGACTATATCTATTGAACGCAACATGCGCGACTCGGCAAGCAAAGTGAGTGCTTGCAAACTTTCTCTATAGTTAAGGCCACCTGGTGCAGCAGTGCTTACGCCGGGTGCAACGTCTGGATCGATTACGTCTATGTCGAATGACAAGTGAAATCCAGCGATGTCAGAGCCAAGCGAACTGACCGCCAAATCTGTCACTTTGCTTAAACCCAGATGGTCAATGTCTCTAATTGTGTAGGGTGTAATTCCAGAGCGGTCGATCATCTCGCGCTCTGGTGGATCCAGATCGCGAATGCCTATTAACACAGAGCGATTGGGCTGGACTTTAGGCGAGAAGCCAAGCAAGTCAACCATACGCTTATCGCCATATCCAAGCGAAACAGCTAAAGGCATACCATGCACGTTGCCACTACTGCTGGTGTCAGGAGTATTAATGTCGCCATGAGCGTCAAACCAGACCAGACCAAAGTTTTCTTTCTGTTTGCGATAATAACTGGACACACCGGCAATACTGCCGATGGCAAGTGAGTGGTCACCACCAATGGTGATTGGAATAGAACCGTTAGACATCGCTTCTTCCACAGCTTCTGCCACTTTTAGCGAGACTTCGGTAATTTCGGGCACGCATTTTGGAGCCGAGCCATGTTCTGCCCAGCAAACAGAATTGGGGACGTTTACTTCCACTTCATTTCTGACCGTAAAACCAAGCCGCTCGATTTTCTCGGCAACCTCAGCCACTTTCATAGCCGCAGGTCCCATGCTCACTCCGCGATGGGGTCCACCAAGATGCAAAGGCACAAAAATTAGTGTCACTTTGTCTAGTCTCTTCTTGCCCGAACTTCGGTCCGGGGCAGTCTCCACCTTGGTTTCGTGAGACTTCTTTGATTCTGTCTTCATCTTGCTTCCTACGGATTTTTTCTGCGTGCTATATAAGCCATGTTGACCAGATGTAACACATCTGCATCATTCATATAACTGTAGTGTATAATTTTCCCTAACTTTTGTCCTTATTGGCAGCCATGTAACTTGGAGGTTCTCTCTGTGATTCGGCCCCTTATAAAACTCATGTTTCTAGCAAAAGCGACTTTTGAAGTCGGTCGCGAGCGCTTGGAAGACTGTGTGGATGCACTAACTGCAAAAGCCACTGAATACAAATCCTCAGGCACAGACCGCGTTTCAGACGTCCGCGAAAAGGTGAAAGAGACTGTAAGTGAAGTCTCTCAGAACATTTGGAATCGTTCTGAAATTCTGGAAGGACAAGTGAAAGAAAAAATTCGTCGTCAAGTAGCTGAATTTTCTCTTGGTGCACTTGGCGATGCCACCGAGATAAACGAGTTGAGAGCTGAAATCGCAACTTTGCGAGCTGAAATTTCTGAACTTAGACAAACCAAGGTATCAGTTTAAGACCACTTCTAAAAAACTCATTATTATATAGATGTGACTGAAGCTAAGAAACGAAAGTCTAGAGATGGCAGCACGTCTGGAAGCGGGCGCAAACGAAGCTCGCGTTCACTTGCCATCAAGGAGCTTGTGGAAAGCACCGTCACAAGAGCAAATGAGCCACGCCCCAAGCACAATTTTTCTGGGGGCAAATTGGTTTATGACACACGCATTGCCGACGATTGCATCCATCCAAACGAAGTTGTAAAAGACGAGCGCTTCTGGAAAATCGCACGGACGCTTGCAAGCTTTGCTGCTGAATCCTTTTCGGAAACATATGTACAGAAGAAGGTCATTACTGCTCAAAAGCGACGCGAGCGCAAAGCTTCGCGCATCAGACAAACACTCGTCGAGCTAGGTCCCACCTTCATCAAGCTAGGTCAGTTTTTGTCAGTTCGCCGCGACATTCTTTCAGAAGAGTTGGCCGAAGAGCTGGTTTTGTTGCAAGACCGAGTTCCGCCCATTCCCATTGAACAAGTAAGAGAGACTATAGAAACCGATTTAGGTGCCCCGCCAGAAGTTATTTTTTCACGCTTTGAAGAAACACCAATCGCTTCGGCAAGTATTGGACAAGTGCATCGAGCTTGGCTTTTAGACGGACACCCGGTCGCAGTTAAAATTCAACGACCTCACCTAGCAACCAGATTTTATCAAGACTTAGGCTACATGCGCTTCGTCACACGCATAGGCTCGGTCATTCGCCCCACAGGCGACTGGGATGCCTGGCTTAGCCTGTCAGATGAGTTTGGCAAAACTTTATTTGAAGAGCTAGATTATTTGCAGGAAGGCAAAAACGCAGACCGCATCAGGCATATGCTCAAGGAGCATATGGACATTCGCATTCCGCGCGTCTTCTGGAAGTACACTGGACGGCGAGTTTTAACGCTTGAATATATTCCTGGCATCAAAGTAGACCAGATAGAACAGCTCAAAGACACAGGTCTTGACCTGGTTCATATCGGCAATAGCTTGATAAACGCCTTCATGGAGCAGGTTTTGCTTCATGGCTTTTTCCATGCAGACCCGCACTCGGGCAATATGGCTGTGGATGAGCGCGGCAATATCGTCCTTTACGATTTTGGCATGATCAGTGAAATCTCTGAAGAGCAGCGCCGTGCCATTTTCGGTTGCGTCATTGCGGTCATAAAAGAAGACGTAGTCTCTCTTGTCAAGCACATGCGCACAATAGGTGTAATTAAAGAGAACGCCAATTCAGAATCGATAAAAAAAACGCTCGAGCCTTTTCTTGCTTATTACCAGGGCAAATCGATTAAGAACCTTGACTTCACCCATCTAGAATCCGAAATAGATGAGATTGCAGAAGCACGCGCCATAACCCTTCCACCAACTCTTGCTTACTTACTTCGCGCAGGCTCGTCGCTTGAAGGCATTGCCAGGAGACTGGATCCCAATTTTTCTTTTGTGGAAGCGGCAAAGCCCTCGCTCAAACGCCTCTTGATGAGCAGCCCGGAGCAAGCTCAAGAAGCGATGAAACTGGTCCAGGGCGAATATACAAACCTGATACGCGGCGTTTGGAATCGTTTCTTTGGACACTTGACCAAGTCCAAAGCTGATAAACCAGCCATATCCCAGTCAAGCATTGCTAAATCTTCACAGTCTAATTTGCAAGCTTTAAGCCCGATTCAGAATACTGAGGTCGAGGTAGATTCAGTAGCAGAGATTTCTCAGTCTCTTGTCGAATCAAGAGAAGAGAAAGAAATAAGGCAATTAAAAGAAGAACTGACAAGGCTCGAAATCGAAGTCAAGGCCCAAAAGCAAAGTAAAATGGTCTACCTTACCGATTCGGTTTGGTTTATCGCTTTTGCAGGTTTTTATGCAACAGCCACTTTGATTCCTGAAACAAAAGAATTTGCTCCTCTTTTTTTGATTGGAAATGTATTTATGGTGGCAAAAGTATTAGTAAACCTCGTAAAATCAACGAGTCGCTAACACCGCCAATCTAGTAAGATTGCACAAGATGAATAAGCGAAGTTGTAAAGCAATTAAGAATACGGCGTGCATGGCAAATAATCGACGAGGGTGGGGAGAGAGATAGAATGCTGAAATGGCAAGCAGCGGCCCGAACTGATGCAGGTTGTCAGCGACAACGTAACGAAGACAATTACTGGATGAGCCCGGACCATCGCGTTTTCGCAGTCGCAGACGGTATGGGTGGCGCAGTTGGTGGCTCTAGAGCAAGCAAATTGGCTGTCGAAGCCATCGAAAAACTGTGGCAAGACGCACCACTTACTATTTTTACTGAAGACGAAATCAAGAAATGGCTTGAATCAGCTGTTGCTCATGCCAACTCCAGAGTTTGGTCCGAAGCCGAAGAAGACGCATCGGTCCGTGGAATGGGTACGACCGTTGTCGTAGCATTTCAGTCTGATAATAGTGTGCTCCAGATAGCCCACGTTGGAGACTCACGAGCTTATCTGTGCCGCGAAGGCAAACACAAACTTTTGACTAACGACCACTCAGTAGTTCAAGAAATGGTTCGCGCCGGTCGCTTGACCGAAGAGCAAGCCAGAATCAACCCCTACAAAAACTTGATTACTCGCTGCCTTGGTCATGAAGAGCGAGTCGAAATCGAACACACTCTAGTCGAGCTTAAGCCCAAAGATTGGGTCATACTTTGCTCCGATGGTCTTCCGACCGTTCTTCGCGATGAAGAAATCGGCGAAATTGCCGACGACAAGAAAGACCCTGATGGTGTTTGCGACGAATTAGTCAAACAAACAATCGACGGCGGCGCTCCGGACAATGTCACGGTCGTAGTCATAAAATACAGCGACGGTTCCAACAACGGCAGCAGCTAATTCCGCGAGAGTCAAAGCTAATGGACAGTGGTCTTTGCAGTCGTTGCGGTGGAAACCTAACTTCAAACGGAGTTTGTACCGTATGTGGTCAGGACTCGCATAATCCCGGAGCCAGCGCTCAAATGGGTGGCGGTCAAGGCATGCATCCAGGTCAAGGGCAAGCAGCAAACAAACGTGCCATTCTATTTAATAGACTGACCAACCAAAGATTTTCGCTTGTGCAGTCAGTAAGCAAAATCGGACGCGACCAGACAAATCATATTCCTCTCACAAACGATCATTATATATCGCGTAATCACGCCTGGGTTTTGCAAATGCAAGGTGGTTACTGGATTGAAGATCTCGGCTCGACCAACGGCACCATGTTGAATGGCGAATTGCTGCGTGAAAGACAGCAAATAAACGCAGGCGACTTGCTCACCCTTGGGAAAACCGAACTTGTCTTCTTGATGGAATAAGTTCAGTTCATGGTAGGCAAGTACGATAATTTCAAAATTCTCTCAGAACTTGGGAGAGGCGGAATGGGCATTGTCTATAAAGCTCAAGACAAACGCTCAGGAAACATCATTGCCATCAAACAGCTTTTGCTTGAATCAGTCGACCCACAAAAACACGACGAGTTCAAAGACCGCTTCGTACGCGAATCTAAAACCGCACTGAGACTTAATCACGAAAATATTGTCAAAGTGCTCGAAGTATCAGAAAATCCTGGTGACTATTTTTATGTGATGGAATACCTGGATGGTCGCAGTTTGCGTGATGATTTACTTAAGCGCTCAAAGCCTTATTCAATCGAAGACTTCTGGCCAATATTGAGACAAATAACAGAAGGACTTTCTTTTGCTCACGCAATGAATGTGGTGCATCGAGACGTAAAGCCAGATAACATCTTTTTATTGCGCGACGGCACAGTTAAAATCACCGACTTTGGTATCGCGCGCGCAGCCGACTTTGAAGCGACTCACTTGACCAAAACCGGTGTCATGCTTGGCACGCTTGCATACGTCTCGCCAGAACAATTGCAAAATGCAAAGAACGTAGACCACAGAGCAGACATTTTTTCTCTTGCAGTTGTCACTTATGAAGCGCTTTCAGGCAAACTTCCTTTCACTGGAGAAGGTATCGCTCAGACTATAGTCAAAATCATGTCTTCAGAAGAAGTGCCGCTCAACAAACTGAACTCAGCTATTCCAGAAGAGCTTGCCGCAGTAGTTTCCAAAGCACTACGCAAAAAACCAAAAGATCGCTATCGTGCCACCAAAGAATTTTTGCGCGACTTTCAAGTTTGTGCTGAGAAAATTTGTGGCGATTTAGGCAGTTCGCTAGAAGACTTAAATACATGGGTCGAACACAATGTCGAAAAGCCAATTGATATTTCGACGTTTGATTCGCACGACACAAGACAAAAACAAATGGATGCCGAGCGCGCAAAAGCAGAAGCAGTAACATCCTGCTCAGATATTGTGGCCGTTCCCGCAGTTACCAATGTTTCAAGTCCCAGCCCGGTCCCTAGTGCAAGTTCCTACAATTCAAAGCCACAAGACGCAACCGAAGTAAGTCAAGGTGGTGGCGTGCCATTTTTCAATTTAATAGACTACACTCCAATCACCTGGCTCAAAACCATTTCGCATTTTGGCGATAGTCGCAGCACTTTTGAAGAACCAAATGCGGTGGCATATCGCTCCGGACGTTTGGTCATCTCAGATGCTGCCCGCCGCGAAGCGTATGCTTACAACAACGATGGTCGCTGGGTCTTGAATCTAAAAGCAGACCCAAGTGTTCAGCAATCAAAAACAAATGGTGGTCGCCTGTCCAAACCAAGCGGCATAGTGATAGACGAGCGTGGACGAATTTATGTTTGCGACTCTAGCGATCATTTTATAAGAGTCTTTAATAATCAAGGCAACTTTATCAAAGACTTCAAAAACATCCAGGGCAAAGAAGGCGGTCTTCAAGGCATCGCCCTTGATACTTCCGGTTTGCTTTACGCAAGCGATCAAAACAATGGTTGTCTGCAAGTGTTTCAATCAGACATGGGACTATGGGTGAGAACGATTGGCGCTAAAGGTCGCGAGCAAGGACAGTTTCAACTGCCTGCCGGACTTACATGCGACAAGCAAAATAGAATAATAGCCTCCGACTATGGCACAAGTCGTATATCTATCTTTAATAAAACCGGCATGTTCATACGATCCTTTGGCGAAAAAGGAAAGTCGTCGGGCATGTTCAACTTGCCCAAAGCAGTGGCTGTAGACAGAATGGATCGCATATTTGTATTAGACTCACTCAATCATCGTATTCAAGTGTTTGGCTCGTCTGGAAACTGGCTTTGCACCTATGGCTCGCTTGGTAAAGAAAAAGATCAATTTTGTGGTCCCAGCGACCTTTGCATTGACAATCAGAATAACCTTTTATTTGTAGCGGACAAAGGAAATAAACGTATTCAAGTTTTGGAGTTAAAGTTCAAGTAAGATGTCGACCCAAATAATACTCGCCTCAACATCTCCCCGACGCAAAGAAATCATGCGCAACATGGGACTAGACTTTTTGACAGTTCCCGCCGACATAGACGAAACACTGCCCGATGACATGCCCGCGGACACAGGCGTTTTGCAGTTGGCAATAGAAAAAGCACGCACCACACTCGATATCGTTAAAAATAATGGCACACTTGATAGTTCAGTCAAAAAATTAGTGATAATTGGCGCAGACACAACAGTTGTATTAGATGGTCGAATGGTCGGCAAGCCAGACGACAGAGCGCATGCCATTGAAATATTGCAAAAACTAAACGGACAGCCACATGATGTTTTCACTGGTGTTTGTGTCATTGCTTGCGATTTAGAAAACAATAAAATAGACGAGTTTAGCGACCTTTCAAAATCCAGAGTATATTTTCGCCAATTGACTCAAACAGAAATCGAATCTTATGTAGACTCTAAAGAACCGATGGATAAAGCCGGCGCTTATGCGCTTCAAGGCATAGGATCTGCACTGGTTGAGCGAATAGATGGATGTTTCACCAACGTAATTGGTCTATCTGCACCACTTGCAGTATCACTCTTGCGCAAAGCCGGTCTTTCTATCTTAGGCGAAAGCAATGAAAAACAAAACGATAAAGCAAGAGTTTGAAAACTCAAAAGTATTTACTCTGGCCAGAGAAAAGTTTCCCATCATGGAACTTTTGCAAGCTCACCTTATAAAAGATGGCAACATGGCAGGCAAAACCATTGGCTGGAATTGTCATTTGACTTCAATCACTGCCCTTGCAGCCAACGTGCTTCTCACCGCTGGCGCCAAGCTCTATATGAGCGAATGCAATGCAAGTACTTCGGAAGATATAGCTTGCGAATATATGCAAACGCAAGGTGCCACCATTTACAGAGGACGCGGAGCCAAAGAAGAAGTTATATCTAAATCGTGCCACGTCATATCTGATACGGGGCTTGATCTAATCTCGACTTATTTACAAAAAGAATCGCTGCATAAATTCGGCGACAATTTAAATGGCGCTTGCGAAATAACCACAAGTGGTATCACTCGGTTGCGCAAACTTAAAGATGTGCCGTTTCCAGTGATTAACCTCAACGATGGAATAATTAAATCGCGCATCGAAAATTTCCATGGTGTGGGCGAAGGAATGGTCGAAGCCTTAAATTCACTCATCGCAAAAACCTGGCAAAACAAAACAATTGGTGTGGTCGGCTACGGATATGTTGGCGCTGGTACCGCAAGATATCTTTCTATGGAAGGTGCCAGTGTAGTCGTCGCCGAAATCAATCCGGTGAGAGCACTTTTAGCTCATTACGACCGCTTTGCGGTGTCGAATTTAAATGACCTGGCTGCACTATGTCCCATTATTATTACCGCCACCGGTCAGAGCAATTTGCTAGACGAACATTTCTTTGATCGCTGTGTGGATGGTGTCCTAATCGTTAACGCCGGGCACTGGAGTGATGAAATCAATCTCACACTTCTTGCCAGTTTAGCCAAAGAAATTGACGACACAAAGCCTGGAATCAAAACTTTCTTATTGAAGAAGTCGGGTAAGAAAATTTCAATCGCTTTAGATGGCAACCCTGCAAACGTGGTGCTATTGACCGGTTCCATCGAACCAACCCTGCTTCACTTGACTTCCGAAATCTTATCGATATCCTATTTGATTAATCAATCTAATACTCAAAGACTGGCTTTTGGCGAACTTAAAGTCCCGGACGCGGTAGAATATACAGTCGGCAATCTTGCGCTGGAAGCGCTAGGCCACAGAGCTGACTAATATTATTCGCTTCAAAAAATGAACCAAAAAATTATCCTCTTCTCAATCATTTCCTGCCTCGCCTTTGGTGGCACACAATTACAAGTCCAAGTTTGTGCCCAAGAAAAAGAAGGCTCAATGGACGATGTCTGGACAGACAATCACGCAAGTCCTGGTGCTAGTTCAACTGCTACTCCAAGCTCGACTTCGGCTGCGACAAGCACTCCAGTTGTCACCTCGCTCGATTCTTTTTCTGTCACCAAATTAAAATCTAGCGAATTTGTAAATTTGGGAAGCTGGCCCCAAATTGGTCCATTTGAAGACACAGACAACAAAGATGTTTTGAAAGACCGCTTCGAAAACAAGCTGACCATCGCCTCCACCGATGATTCAATCACTTCGGCACAACTAGACTTGAGCAAAAATACAGGCAAGTTCGACGACAAAATGCGCGTGCAAGTAGCACTCGATTTCTTGCTCGAATCGCTTGGAGCCAAATC
Source organism: Candidatus Melainabacteria bacterium (assembly GCA_016699165.1). GTDB lineage: Bacteria > Cyanobacteriota > Vampirovibrionia > Obscuribacterales > Obscuribacteraceae > Aved-18. The sequence goes on from CP064963.1 coordinate 1,635,655, forward strand.
GGGTGACATTGCCACCATCAATAATTCTATCGATAGAGAATTTGAAAAAATCAATCAGGAAGCAGTCAACCTCAATGCTGGTCCTTACCAAGTCGCACTAGCTAAGAGCGCTTCTGAAACTCCCGGCTTTTCAATGACTGTCACAAAAGCCGTGGCGGTCGAAAATACTATTGCCACCACAAGTGGAGTCACACCTCCTGAGCAGACAAATCCTAGTTGGAATCAAACACCATCTAAAAGCGAGCCAGACTTAGAAAACACATCACCCACAGTGCCCGATAATCCAGACACTCAAGTGAAGACCACTGCGAACGGAACTACTTATACAAGAACACCTAAAACAACTCAGACTGCTTCTATAAATCCAAATTCGAGCAAGTTCTCCATTCAGACAACTTCTCCTACTGTTTCAACTCCAGTTAAAACCACTCCTGAGCGCACACCTCCTGCGACTAAATCTAAAGAAGAAAAGCTAAGAACTGATTTTGAAAATCTGGTAGTTGGCTGGCAAAACATTCGCCGCTCTGTAGTAAAAAGCAGGCAGACTCAAAACCTGACGAAAATACTGGGTGGAAAAGCGCTAGCAAACCAGAGCCAGGCCATAAAATGGCTTTTAGACCACGACATGTATTATGAGTTCGAACCTCGCTCACTCAAGATGACAGATTTCAGACCTGTAGTGCCTGATACTAAATACGAGATAGACATAAGTATTCAAGAGCGTCAGAAAAAATTCAGCGCAAAAACAATGAAAATACTTACCGACGTTGAAAAGGACTACAAGGCAACGTATACAGTAGAAAAAATACGTGGTGCATGGCTAATAACTGATTCCGTATTGCATGCCAATTAGGTAAAATTCCGTAAGGGAATTAATTGAGGACTCTGATGAAATCGATTTTAACAACTTCGCTGGCAGCCCTGACATTTGTAGGACAAGTTTTAACGGCGCAGACACTTCCTGTTGACGCCAAAACACACAAGCTTTCTGCCACCAAAGCGGAGCCGAGAATTCAATTAGCTCGCCTGCCTTTCACCAAATCGAAAGAAGAGAAGGAAGAAGCGGACAAGAAGGGCGATAAAAAAGACGACAAGTCTGACAAGTCTGAAAAATCAGAAAAATCTGAAAAGAAAGACGACAAGAAAGTCGAAAAAGTAGAGAAATCGGAAAAAACAGAAAAGACCGAAAAAACTGAGAAAGCAGAGAAAAAAGGCGGCTTCTTTGGTGGCAAACCAAAAGAAGAAAAGAAAGTCGAAAAGACTGAGACTAAAACAGAAACTAAAGTAGAAAAAGTTGTCGAAGAAAAGCCCGTCGTCAAAGCAACTAAAGAAGAAAAACAAACTAAAGAAGACGCGCCCAAGTTCACTCCAGATGCGGCACTCATAAGCATTTTAAAAGACATAACCAAAACTTTGCCTCAAGCCGGTGAAGAGATGGGTCTCACCACTGCCGATGAGAAAGCAATTGTCGAGCAGGCACGACTCATATTAGAGAAAGCCATTTCAAATGAAGATCTTCCAAACGATCGCATTTTAGCCAAAGGCACAGACAACAAAAAGTCGATGCAAACCGAAGCCTGGGCAACAGGCGAAGTCAAAGTTTCAGACAAACTAACAGGCTCAGTAGCCTGCGTTTGGGGCAAACGAGTAAAGGGTCTGTTCACTGTCACCATAGCTGGAGAAAGCGACAAGACAGTCGACAATGGCTCCAAAGTTGGAGAATTCATTGTAGTTCTTACCGGCAAATCACCAGTACAAAGTGGATTCGATATTCAAAGCCAGTCAGAAGTCAACTTCTGGAAAGGCGAAGTCGCATCAGTCAAAGTTGAATCAGCCTGCCTGCCCAAAGAAGAAGCTTCAAGCGATGAAGAGAAATCCGAATCCAAAGAAGTTGAAAGCAAGGGGGCAGAGCCTGTAAAAAAAAAGCCCCTAGCAATTCTTGATTCGGTTAACACCAAACGAATCAAGCAATACCAGGTAGAGCTGGCAAACTACAAGAAGCACGAAGAAGACCTTGCTGCAATCGAGCAAGCCAAAATCGAACAGGAACAAAAAGAAGCCGAAGAAAAACTGGCTTTAGCAGATGCGGAAGCCGACAAAAAAGCCAAGGCTCAAGAGTCAAAAGAAAAAGAAGAAACTGAAGTCGCCGAGAAATCTCAAGAGTCCAAAGAAACTAAAGAGTCAAAAGAATCCGAAGAAAAAGTCGCTGAAAACAAATCTGATAAATCGGACAAATCCGAGAAAACAGAAAAGACTGAAAAAACTGAAAAAATAGAAAAGTCTGAAAAAACTGTAGTGGCTGAAAAGCCCGTTAAAACTGAAACCGAAAAGACTTCAATTGCAAGTATCAATTTGCCACCAGTAAATTCTGGTCGAGTCTGGGACAATCCTGCCGCAAACTCCACTATAAGACAACCCAGTCTTGAAGCCAATCTTGTATCCCCAGAGCGTGCCATCGCTGGCAAAATGGTAACAGTTTCTGTAGTAGACAAAGACTCAAAACCCGAACCATCTGTCGAGTTAAGTTTCAACGGTGCCACCATCACCACCGATTCTAAAGGTCAAGCAAACTTTCTGGTTCCAGAAGATGCGACACCTGGAAGAACGCTTCACATCTCACTTTGTGCCAGACCCGAGTTGACTCCAGACGTGGTCGATATTTTGCAACCATTAATGTCGGCAGTCGACGGACAGGCACCAAGCATAGACAGAGTGTCACCACTGGTTTCATCCAACAAGCAATTAATTATCAACGGACATGATTTCGAAGGAATGTCAGCTGATAATCACATTCTTATAGATAACCAATTCGAAGCACAAGTAATCGCCGCATCTCCTGTGCAATTGCATCTTGTTATTCCAAATAATTTGACTGCTGGAGCGCACACAGTCTCTGTTCAAAATTCAGGACTTAGAAGCAACGCATCGCGCTTTGAATACATCACCTCCAAACTGTCTACCGATGAAAAGAAAGGCAACCTGGACAAACTAACAATTCAAGTACAGGGCACAAGCGATCCAGTACACATAAGAGTAGTAAACAATTCGCCTGACGTAATCAAAATAAACAAAGGCAACAATCTGCTTGTTACTACAAGTGGTGGCAGTGTCAATTCATACGTCTTGCAAGCAAAGCGCTTGAAAAAAGGCGACTACAAAATAGATACCAAAATAGAGTTATAGTCAAAAATTATGATCCAGGCACCCCTTTCAAGACAGTACTCGCAAAAGTTAGAAAAGCTCATCCCAGGCGGCGTCAACAGCCCCTTTCGATCTTTTCGAGAAGTGGGCGGACACACTCTTTTCTTTTGTCGCGGTACCGGGTCTAAAATTCTTGACGTAGACGGCAACACATACATAGATTACGTTGGAGCCTGGGGTCCATCTATTCTTGGACACGCAGCCCCTGAGTGCGTGGCTGCTGTATACGAAACAATGAAGAAAGGCTTCTTGTTTGGCGCCCCACACGAGCTAGAAATCGAACTAGCCGAACTAGTCCAGCAATGTCTTCCCTCGATGCAAAAAATGCGCTTCGTAAACTCTGGAACAGAAGCCGTGATGTCGAGTATTCGACTAGCACGCGGTGTCACCAAGCGCGATTTAGTTTTGATGTTTGAAGGTTGCTACCACGGTCACAACGATGCAACGCTTGCAAATCATTCAGATGGCATTCCAGAAGAAGTACGTAACAAAACCATTCATGCCACTTTCAATAATTTAGACACCGTCGAAAAAGCCTTCCTTGAAAATCCAGGCAAAATCGCCTGCGTCATTCTTGAGCCAGTAACAGGCTCGATGGGTGTCGTGGTACCAAGAGATGGCTTCTTGAAAGGACTAAAAGAACTCTGTCGCAAGTACGGTGCCCTTCTAATATTTGACGAGGTACTCACCGGATTTAGAATTGCACTTGGTGGCGCCCAAGAATATTATGGAGTCCGCCCTGATATTACTTGCTTGGGCAAAGCACTTGGTGGTGGCATGCCAATTGGTGCTTATGGTGGCAGTGCTGAAATCATGGATCACTTAATGCCTATTGGAAAAGTTTACCAAGCAGGAACATTTTCTGGTAACCCGATGTCTATGGCAGGCGGCGTAGCCACGCTAAAGAAACTGATGCTCACTGGAGTTTATGGTTCAATAGAAGAGAAAGCCAATTGGTTATTTGGCGGACTGAGAAATGCCTTGCAAGAGATTCATGATAAGACAGGCACTACTGCTCCAATTCAAATTCAAAACGTGGGCTCAATGTTCTCACTTTCATTTTGCGAACACCCCATCACCAAATTTGGTGACGCTCGCTCAATAGATGCAGATGCCTATGCCAAATTCTTCCATGCACTTTTAAGTCGCGGCATTTACTTTCCACCGTCTAGTACTGATGCTGCCTGCATATCACTTGCTCACAGCGCAGGCGATATAACAGATACAATTGAAGCGTGTACAGGTGCATTTTTAGAAGTGCTTGTTAGTTAATCAGACTTGAATTTTTGACTTTCAAGGTGCGTTTAAAGTATTTGTTTTGATCATAAGCATTACGGGAAGAAATGCTTATCCTTGACGACCCAAGCGCAAGGGAGCTATCAATCCGGTTTCGGAAAAAATCGGTTTAAAAGCTTTTTGGTCAAAAACAATGATGCGCTTATAGAAAGAAAAACAAAAGGTGGAAAGTAAATCGACATAGCTTTCAAAACGTCATCTTTGATTTCTTTATTAACCCGAGCAGCCGCGACTAAATCTTGTTGTGGACCTGGAAATTGGTTTATCAGATTAGCCTCAACTCTTGCATATCCAACAAACAAAAAAACCACGCAGAACTCTATGTGTAGCCCAACTAAGATGCCGACTATAACTGATAAAGTCAGTACAATTTTTCGTTTCAGACGCGAATTAGAAACCAGATCTCATTCCAATTAAATCTGAGAATGTATCCCAAATTACTGAGAATTTGCCACCAGAAGCACCTTGAGTTAAACGAGGCAAGTGTTCGATTGGAATCTCGATCAGTTTAAATCCAGCACGCTGAGCTCGAATGCACAACTCAGCATCAACGAAAGGCGAGTACGATTGCAGTTTGATGCAATCCATCACATCTTTCTTGAAGAGCTTGATTGAGTTTACGTCTTTGTTTTTGTTTCCGTAGAAAATGCGCAACATCATGTTGTAGACAGCAGATTGCATTTTTCTTCTTGGTGGATCGTTACGCTGAATGCGCCAGCCGATTACGAAATCATGATCTTTGAGACCTTGAGCCATTTTCAGTATTTCGCGTGGTGCGTATTGGTAGTCGCCAGGCAGGGAGAAGATGAACTCTTTGTTTCCAGCCAAATAAAGTTCTCTTATGGTGGCACCAAAACCTTTATTGGTTTTATGGTCGATAACTGTGATGTTCGGATTCAGTAGCGCTTCTTCTTTGATACGATCAAGAGTGGCGTCTTTACTGCCATCGTTACATACGATTATTTCGTAACTGTTAGTGATTTTGGAAAGCAAGTCGCCAGAATCGCGAAGCAAGCGACCGATGGTGTCTTGGTCGTTGTAGGCGGGAATGATGAGCGAGACCGAATCGAGTTTGACGAAATTATCAATCGTCTGTCTGCTAGTCGGACGTACAGGCGTTAACTGTGTCGCAGTAGGCATTACACTTTACTCCCAGTTTTGCTTCCTATGAACTCTTTGATTTTGTGGCAGACATATTCGACATCGTCTTCGGTCAAGCCTTGATGCATCGGCAAGCTCAAAATACGATCAGCCATATATTCTGTCTTGGGCAAGAAACCGCGCTTATTGCCCAGGTGTTGATACGCCTTTTGCAAGTGAGCTGGAATCGGATAGTGGATAAGCGCTTGAATAGAGGCTTCAGCTTCAAGCCATTCTCTCAATTCTTCGCGTTTATCGGTTTGGATTACATATAAATGATAGACATGGAAATTGTCTTTGGCTTCAACCGGAGTTTCGACCACATCTTTTAAAAGCTTGGTGTAGAGCGCTGCTAGCTTGCGACGCTTATCGTTCCATTCTTTGACATAAGGAAGTTGAGCAGAAAGAATGGCTGCTTGCATTTCATCAAGACGGCTATTCACGCCAAATTCGTCATGGTGATAACGCTTAGACTGACCATAATTGCGAAGCATTTTGAGGCTTTCGTATGCTTTATCAGAGTTGCACGATACCGCGCCACCATCTCCAAAAGCACCAAGATTTTTGCTTGGATAAAAACTAAAGGCACCATAATCACCGATAGTTCCAGCCGCTTTACCTTTATATGTTGCACCGGTTGCTTGAGCGCAATCTTCGAGCACCACTAATTTGTGCTTGGTGGCAACTTGCATTACTGCGTCCATGTCCACCATTTGTCCATATAAATGAACGGGGATAATCACTTTTGTATTTTTGGTGATTTTGGCTTCTAAATCTTTGGGGTCCATCACCAGAGTGTCTGGACATACATCTATAAAGATGGGGGTCGCACCAGTTTTGGCGATGGCGCAAATGGTGGGGACTGCAGTATGAGCCACCACTAATATTTCGTCACCAGTTTTGACACCAGCATCTAAAAGAGCCAGGTAAATGGCGTCTGTACCTGATGCGCAGCCTACTACGCGTTTCTCAGGCAGACCTAAGAAAGCGGCAAACTGGTCTTCGAAAGCGTCCAGTTCTTTGCCCAAAATATAATGACCAGAAGCAAGAACGCGGTTCACTGCGGCGTCTAGCTGTTGCTTGTAGTCTTGGTAATGTGCTTTGAGGTTGCCGAAAGGCACAGATTTGGCAGGTGTTGGGGTTGTAGTCATTGACCTTTAAACCAGAGGAATAATTAGGCAAACAATCATAATAGATACTGCACTTGTCTACCTAACTTGCAATTAATGAGCAGCCATTTTTCAGGCTTGGCTACATGTTAGAATCAGCACTTATTCGCGAGGGCGGGGACTTCGGTCACCATATTAAGTGCATTTTATGTCAAACAATTATCTATCTCAATTTAAAAACAAATCAGTACTGGTCACAGGCGGCATGGGCTTTATAGGCTCCAGTCTGGTGCTCAAGCTAGTTGAAGCGGGCGCCGATGTCACTGTAATTGACGCCATGATTCCAGACTACGGCGGCAACGAATTCAATCTTGCCCCGGTTAAAGATAAAGTGCGTATCAACTTTAGCGATATACGCGACGAGAATGCCATCAATTATTTAGTGCGCGGCAAAGATTATGTATTCCATTTGGCTGGTCAAGTTTGCCATTTGATGAGCCTTTCCAATCCTTTTCCAGACATTCAAATCAACATCACCGGCACAGCCATTTTGATGGAAGCGCTCCGCAAGCACAACAAAGACGCCGTGGTTGTATATACAGGAACCCGTGGTCAATATGGCGAATCGGTCTCGCTTCCGGTCAATGAAGAAGCTCCGACCAATCCAAAAGGTATTTACGAAATTTCTAACCTGACCGCAGAAAAGATTATTAAGGTCTATAACGACGTTCATGGAATTCGCTCTGTATTGTTGCGATTAAGCAATATTTACGGTCCGCGTTCGCAGATGATGCACTCGCGCTTTGGCGTATGCAACTGGTTTGTTCGTCTTGCCATGGACAATGGCACCATTCAAGTTTTTGGCGACGGAAGCATTCTGCGCGACTTCTGTTATGTAGATGACACTGTCGAAGCCATTTTGCGCTCGGCAATTACCGAGCAAGCCTATGGCGAAATCTTCAATGTGGGATCAGATATTCCAGTCAGCTTCTTAGAATTGGTCAAAACAATCGTTGATGTAGCAGGCAGTGGAAACTGGAAATTTGCCGAGTTCTCACCCGAGCGCAAAGCGCAAGAACCAGGCGACTTTTATTCTGACATAAACAAAATCACATCGATTGTAGGCTGGCGTCCGACCACCACGCTTGAAGCGGGTATCGGCAAAACAATTGAATACTACAAAAAGACACGCGACCACTACTGGCAAATCGAAAAACCAGAAGATAAAAACGCTAAGACTGCCACCAAAACCGGTGCCGCAGTTTAGTCGCAACTAGGTCATTAAGTAATAGAATCAGGATCGGCAAGAAATTTATTTTCTTTGTTCGCTCTAAAAGTATCAGCAAAGGTGCGCACACCGCCTAAAACGGCGTCGATATTTTCGTGTTTCATGATGCTTGAACGATAAGGGTCTGTTACTTGTCCGTGTCCAATGTTTTTTACAGCTTGCTGAATGCACCAGGTGCCATAATCTTTTATAGAATCGGCAAATTCCATTTCATCATCGGTGATACCAAGCACATTGAATAAACCAAATCCACCAGAGGGAAGCATACACCACGCTTCTGGTGCTTCGTCTGCATACCAGACAACAGCGTGTTTCAGTTCTGAATTAGAGTAAGGATCTACTGGTCCATTGAGCGAAACGCGCACACCAGGAGATAAAACACCTGCATGATTGAACACATAAAATGCCATGGTACGAAGAAGTTGGGCAGCCATTTTGCATCGGTAGGACTTTTAACTATTAACTCGATACCAAAACCAGACACTTCTTGGTGTCCATATTGAAGCCATGGTGTAGACAATCCAGCGGTGACATAAGTCCAAAAGGGTCTTAGCGGATCGGGACCATAAGCCAATATTGCCAGTTGCTGCTCATCTGCTAAAAGCGATGGTTCGCTTGTATCGAGCGACATAGTTTTGCGCTCGCTAGGTTTGTAGTTGGCAGGAAGTTGGCGTGGTGGCGGAGCCCAGTTATGGGGGTCGCTGTGTGACGGAGCGCCAAACATCTGATGGTAAATTTCGTTTCGCGATTCCCATGCATCGACAATAAGTGTACGTCGTGCTTGCTCGTCACCGTGTGTGTCAATTTGAGCGGTAATCAAATCAGACAAACTAGGTCTTGAACTTGGACTCTTCTTTAAAGTTTCGCTTGATTCACTCGATTCGTTTGATCTACTCGATGACTCAGATTCTGCAGCTTGTTTTGGATCGCTTGCCATTTGCTCAACGAACGTTTTTTTCTTATTCGAATCGTCTTTTTTGTGTCGTTTTTTAGACATTATTCTTCGTCCAGCTTGAGCAATGCCATGAAGGCTTCTTGTGGAATCTCCACTTTACCTACAGCTTTCATGCGCTTCTTGCCTTCTTTTTGTTTTTCAAGCAGTTTGCGCTTACGCGAAATATCGCCACCATAACATTTGGCGATAACGTTTTTCCTAATAGCCGACACATTTGAGCGTGCCACAATTTTTCCACCAATAGCTGCTTGAATAGGCACTTCGAACATCTGTCTGGGGATTAGTGTTTTCAGTTTACTTGCAAGCAAGCGTCCATACGATGCAGCTTTATCCTGGTGCACAATGGCTGAAAGTGCATCAACAGGATCGCCTGCGATTAAAATATCGAGCTTGACCAAACGCGATTCGCGATAATCTATTAAATGATAATCAAGGCTAGCAAAGCCTCTGGAGCGTGACTTCATCTGATCAAAGAAGTCGGTGATAATTTCAGACAATGGCATTTCGTAATGCAATAAATTCCTTCTGGCATCAAGATATTTCATATCTACATAGACACCACGTCGTCCCTGACACAATTCCATCAAGGCGCCAACATATTCGTTTGGACAAATGATGTTTGCCGAGACATAAGGCTCTTCCATTTTTTCGCGATAATTGGGATCAGGCAATTTAGCCGGATTATCAATCATCACCACATCACCATTAGACTTAGTGACGCGATAAATTACAGATGGTGCAGTGGTTATTAGATTTAAATTGTATTCGCGCTCAAGTCGCTCCTGAATAATTTCCATGTGCAACAAGCCAAGAAATCCGCAGCGGTAGCCAAATCCAAGCGCTTCTGAACTTTCTGGCTCAAAAAACAAACTGGAATCGTTTAGTTTCAAACGCTCCAGCGCTTCGCGCAATTGGGTGTGCTGGTCATTATCGACTGGATAGACACCGGCAAAAACCATTGGCTTAGCAGGCTGATATCCGGGCAGGGCTTCTGGTGCGGGGTTGAGCACACTTGTAATAGTATCTCCAACCAGAGTGGCAACGTCTTTGATAGAAGCAGCTAAATAGCCAACTTCGCCAGGTCCAAGTTGATTTACTTTTACCTGATTTGGTTTCAAAATGCCAAGTTCAAGTACTTCGAAATCTTTGTTGTTCGCCATAAAACGAATCTTGTCACCGACTTTGACAATACCGTCGATGATGCGGAAATAAACAATAATGCCACGATAGCTTTCGTAGAAGCTGTCAAAAACAAGCGCCTTGAAAGGTTTTTCGGGATGATTAGGCGGCTTGGGAATAAATTTGACTATCGCTTCAAGCAATTCAATAATGCCGATATTTGCTTTGGCACTAGTTTCTACTGCATTGTCGGTCGGCCAGCCGATGATTTCTTCGATTTCATGACGAATACGCTCAACATCAGCACTTGGCAGATCAATCTTATTTATAACGGGCAAAATTTCTAAATTATTGTCCACAGCCAGGTGGACATTCGCCAGAGTCTGAGCTTCAACACCCTGGGTGGCGTCTACAACGAGAAGAGCGCCCTCGCAAGCGGCAAGGCTTCTTGACACTTCATAGCCAAAATCGACGTGCCCTGGAGTATCAATCAGGTTCAAAACATAAGTCTTGCCATCGAGCGCCTTATAGTCCATGCGCGCTGGCTGAGCTTTAATTGTAATGCCGCGCTCACGCTCAATATCCATTGTATCCAGCACCTGCGCCTGCATCTCGCGCTTGGTGATAGTGTTAGTGGTCTCAAGGAGCCTGTCCGCCAAGGTCGATTTGCCGTGGTCAATGTGGGCAATAATCGAGAAATTGCGGATTAGAGAAGGATCTGTTGGCATTAATGTCCGGGAATTTACTCAGTTAAAATTATCAAGATCAAAGGATAACAAAGTTATAACTCCCTAATTCAAAGTACAAGAATATATAACAATACGTGTATATGACAAACGCATTCATTCAAGCATTAAAACAAAAGCCTATTCTTGCTGACGGCGCCATAGGCACCCTTCTTTATGCACGCGGCGCCTCACCCGAGGCAAGCTTTGAGCAACTTAATTTATCCAACCGCGATTTGGTCCAGCAGGTGCATGTTGATTACCTCAACGCAGGCTCGCAAGTTATCACGACAAACTCGTTTTCTGGTAACAGATACAAGCTTGAAAATTTTGGGCTCGAAAAAGAAGTCTGGAATATCAATTTATGGTCTGCCAAAATCGCCCGCAACGCGCGTGAAATTGCTGGCAAAGAAGCATTTGTGGCAGGCTCGGTTGGTCCCACGGGCAAATTACTGCCACCTGTTGGCGATACCAAGATTGATGACTTAGAAGCTGCATTCAAGCACCAGATGGAAGGTTTGCTTGCAGGCGGCGTAGATTTATTCTTGATTGAAACAATGTCTTCTATAGACGAATTAATGGCAGCTGTTCGTGCTGCGCGCTCTTTGTCAAAACTGCCGGTGGTGGCACAGCTCAGCTTTGCACCCGAAGGTCATACCCTCATGGGTAGCGCTCCTGAAGACATGGTTCGCTTATTAGACGAACTGGGTGATGATTTGCCAGAAGTAATTGGTATCAATTGCGGTGCCGGTCCAGGTCCTGTGTTTGATTCTTTATTGCGCATGTCTGCAGCCTTTGCTAAGCGAAACGCATTTCAAAAAATTGTCGGATACTCGGCTGTGCCAAACGCAGGACAACCAAGTTTGTCTGGTGGACGCTACATGTTCATGAGCCGTCCTGATTATTGCGCATCTTATGTAGACCCGCTAATTAGAGCCGGTGCTAGATTAATCGGTGGTTGCTGTGGTACCACTCCAGCTCACATAAAAGCAATGCGCGAAACGCTTGACGCATACATAACTGCATCAAAGCGCAAAGCAAGCGATTCTACTCTGCAAGATTTACCTTCTCAAACTACAAGTATCGAAATTGTGGTGCCCAAACAAGTAACGCCTGCACTAAAAGATGCTGCTGCTACATTTAAAGAAGATCAAGGCGCACAATTACCAGAATCGAATAAACCGACTCTGGCAGAGCGTCTTATGTCATTAAAAAAAGACCCCAAAAAAGGCTTTTTTGTAAGTGTCGAATTAGATCCGCCCAAAGGCGCCATTACTCAAAAATTAGTGAAAGCTGCCACCGCTTTAAAAGATGCCGGCGCCGATTCTATAAATGTAGGCGACAGTCCCATGGCACGCGTAAGAATGTCTTCGCTTGCGACTTGCCAAATAATCGGGCAAAAAGTGGGCATCGAGACTATCATTCACTTCACTACCCGCGATAGAAATTTAATGGGTATTCAGGCAGATTTGCTTGGCTGCCAAGCTCTAGGCGTAAATAATATTCTTGCTCTCACAGGCGACCCGCCCAACTTGGGTAATTATGCTCATGCAACTGCTGTTTATGACGTCGACTCAATTGGACTTATTCGAGTGATAAACCAATTGAACGAAGGCAAAGATATCGGCGACAACACTATTGGCACGCCAACTAAACTGTCTATTGGTTGCGCCCTGAATTTGGTCTATGATGATCAAAAGGACGAAGTCGGTCGTTTTCGCAAGAAGCTAGAAGCTGGTGCTCATTTCGTAATGACACAGCCTATCTATCAAGTTGAAGACTTGACCAGGTTTTTAGACGAATTCGGCGATGTTAACCTGCCAATTTTAGTTGGTATCATGCCACTACATTCATCTAAGCACGCCGAGTATCTTCACAACGAAGTGCCAGGTATCACAATTCCCGAACACATTCGCGAAGCGATGTCTAAAGCCGGGGTTGATGGAAGCAAAGTTGGTCTTGAGCTGGCAGAAGAGTTACTTGAAAAACTGAAACCTATTTGTCAGGGCACTTATCTGGTTCCATCGTTTGGTCGTTATGATGACATGTGCTCATTGATTGAACGTCTGAAGAAGACAGTTTCGGTTCGCTAAAAGTAAGCTTGCGCGCAACAAACGCACGCGCCGGTTTTTCTATGAATCGATAACCCAAATAACTTGACACTAAACATAGTGCCATGAAAGCAAGAAAATCAAAATCGGAGCGATGCTCTGTCAGTCTTGCTCGATAAAACAGAAAGAATGTAAAATGGCATAAATACAAAGAAAAGCTGATTTCTCCCAAGAATCTAAGTGATGGTCTTAGCAGTATTTCTGATATCAGTCCCTTGCCAAACGCACAAAACAAAATTAGTAATGAAAAGGGTAACCACACCATTGCAGAATTAGCGAACCAATAGGCAAAAGGCTCGCTCAAATTTGAAAGCATAGTCCGAACAAACGGTGTCAAAGCCACACTGCAAGCGACATACACAAGCAGAAAAATTCAATAAGAGAATTCAACCATGAATTCTTTTGGAAATAATCTCGCGTCTTGAAATATATAAAAGCTAATATCATTCCCAAATTGAAATCTAGAATGCGCACAAGCGGATTAGTAAAGATCAAAGACTGTTGACTCAATCCATAACACATCTTAGGAAGTTGCTCAACCTGAGCGTATCCCACAAAAACAGCGCTTGCAATTGCTGGCACCACAATTGGTAGCACTTTCAAGAATACTTGTTTGCTTTTAAACAACCAGAGTGTGAGAGGAAACATGGCATAAAAAAACAATTCGTTTGCAATCGACCATGCAGGGGGATTAAAACTAAATCCCATCTGCGTGTTAGCAAGCCATGTCTGAAGCAAAAATAAATTACTCACAAGTGCAAGAGCATAATCGTTCTCGCTCAATTTATACGGAAATAGATAGGAAGTTGGCAGCGCCAAAATAGCGGCAAAGAGCCAGAATAGATGCAAAGGCCAGAGTCTGGCTAGTCGCTTAATCCAAAATGCTTTGCGCTCTGTATTGCTTGAAATATCGCGATAAACGTAAGTCAGAATAAATCCTGACAATATAAAGAAGAAAGTCACTCCCTGCGGAAACTCATACTCTTTTGGCAGGAATGACAAAATATCGAACTGGGGTCTGGCATGATAAAGCAGGATATACAACGCAGCGAAAAATCGGAGCGAAGTCAGGCTTTCCAGCCGTGCTTGCCCGCGCTCGCCCTCGTTCATTAAATTACCTTGTCTACCTGCCCCGTTGAGAACCGGTCGTTTTCTTATTGACTTTCGACACATTGACATTGGAAGTCAATTTCTTTCCAGCCGGTGCATTTTCGGCTTCTTTTGCCGCGCTTGTGCTTTGGTCGCTAACGACCTTGGGTGGCTGCTTTTTGCGTTTACCGATATTTGCCATAAATTCCAACCTTTGAAAAATTATGCTTAAGCTGATGTCAGCAAAATAATGATAGCATATACTATTCTAACTGACTATTGCGAGGATCTTGTCTTGCGGACAATTCGAATTCTGGCATCAATAACTGCAATTTTTGCACCATATACGATGGCATTATCGACATTTGCCTTCGACCCTCCCAAAGAATCTTACAAAGCGATTTATGACACTACTTTCACTGGAAAAGTTGCGTCGCAAACATGTATGGCTTGGAATGGCAAAGATGTAGGCGTATTTAGAGCAGTTGTTAATGGAGAGAAATTGAGAATTGTCTCCGACTTCAAAAACAATAAAGCAATTATTTTTATGGACGCTCATAAAATTGCAAGCCCCTTGCCTTTGGATGTCGAATACATTGAACTTTTCGACATGGAAAGCTACAAAAAGAGATCGACCAAAGGTCTAGGAACCAAAACAGTAAATGGACATCCCTGTCATGGTTACCTGTATATGGACCATGGTGTTTCTCGCGAAGTTTGGATTGGAGATGACTGCAAGGTAGTCGTCTTGTTAAAAAATCCTGACGAAAGCGGTAATGTACTGACTCTCAATACCTTTGAAAAATCACCTCCCGATTCTGAATTTGTAACAGCCATCCCGGCAGACTACGAAACTTACGTAAAGGAACCATCGCCAGAAAAGAAAGACGCAGAGAGTAAATAACGTGAAAAAATCTTGGTTTTTGGCTTCCGCACTAGCTTGTCTTGCACCAAATGTAATGGCATTAACCGTCAATGCATTTGACCATCCAAAAGAAACTTATATAGCAACGTACAATGTTTCGTCTCCTAAAGTAAATGCTGAAATGATTTTGGGTTCTGATGGAAAAGGCATCGCACTGATGAAAATGAAAGATAGCAACACAAATGTGCGTGAGTTTTCTGATTATGCAGCCAACATCAAAACTACATTTGACGACAGCCGCAAATTAGCCATAAAAGCGAAAATGACCGAAAAAGATGGCGAAGCTTACGATATGGATCGTTTCAAGAGAAATGCCATAAAAGAACTAGGCGATAAAACAATCGAAGAACATCCATGCAAAGGATATCTTTATCAATACAATGGATACACGGGCGAAGTCTGGATCGGAGAAGATTGCAAGTTGATTGTGTATTCTGAAGTAGTGACACAAGACGGCAAAACTTCAGTAACTCTAAAAAAAATAGACCAAAAGCCAACTTCCGAAGAGTTTAAATTCGAAATTCCAGTCGAATACAAAGTAATTTCCGAAAAAGAAACAGTTCAAAAAACAACAGGAGAGTAATAGTGAAAAAATCGATCATTCTGGTAACAGTCGCATCTATCGCAGCACCATATTTGATGGCATCATCTGCAATGGCATTCGACTATCCCAAGAAAGCTTATGACGCTACATACGAAATGGCAACACCACAAGGCAAGTCCGAGATGCGCATGGCGTCAGACGGAAAAGGTTTAACTCTAACCAAAACTGAAATGTCAGGTCAAAAAACTCGCATGATTTCTGATTTCAAGAAAGGCGAAACAGTCACTCTCATGGATACAGCTAAAATGGCGATGAAATCCAAAATGTCTGAATCGACAGCCCAATCATACGAAGACGATTGGTACAAAAAGAAAAAAGCTAAATCGCTTGGAACCAAAGTTGTTAACGGCCACCCATCGCATGGTTGGGAATACACTCAAGATGGTACCACCAGCCAAACATGGGTTGGTGACGATTGCAAAATCATGACTCAATCGACAACAGATTCTAAATATGGCAAAACCACAATGAATCTCAAAAAATTTGGTCCAGCTCCAGCTGCCACCGAATTTAGTGCCGCTATTCCGGCTGGCTACAAAGTGATGAGCCAGTAAAACTGCAAAGCAATTCTCATCGACACTGGCAACGGCTTTTTATTTCAGTCTGTTGCCAGTTTTCGTTTAGCAATGGACAATAAAATGAAATTTTTGCCTTCTACAGCGACACTCGCCCTATACCTGATTCTATCTTTGTGTTTTTGTTCATCCGCGCAAGCCAAAACCTGGGACGAATTAATTGTGCAGGGCGAACGCGAGTATCGCGCTCGCAATTTACCGCAGGCATTGACCACTTTTGAAGCCGCCCTTGTAGAGGCGCAGAAAGAACCTGTCGACAAGCAAAAGCTCACAAGAACACTAAACGACCTGGGTGTGGTCGAAGATGAGCTTGGACAATATGACAAAGCAATCAAATATCAACAGCGCGTTCTCACTCTGATTTCAGACAAACCCGACTCCGCCGCTTACGCGACCGCCCTCAATAATTTAGCTAACGTGTTTAAAGACCAGCATAAGTACGACCAGGCTGAACCACTCTACAAACAGGTCATCGGTATATACGAAAAGTCCACAGGACCGGATAGTGAATTTATAGCGATGGCAAATCACAATATCGCCTCACTCTACGCGGAAATGGGCAATAACAAAGATGCTGCCACTCACTTCAAACTTGCGCTCCAGGCAGCGGAGAAGTCGCTTGGACCAGACAACGATCACGTAATCGACACGCTTTCCAAACTGGCTCGCATCGAGGACAAGCTCCAGAACCGGGACGAAGCCAAGGTTTTATTCAAAAGATATCTACAACATGTCCAGACTCTGATAGGATTGAAGAACGACTCTCCAGACAGAATCCAGAAACTGAAAGAAATGGTGGCGGATTTGAAGAAGGAAGGTCAGACTGGAAACGCTGAGCTTATCGAGAAGGCGCTTAGTTACGATGAATCTTCCAAATAAAAGCGATTTTGAAGAGCACCTGAATCACTATAATTCCGAACACTCTTCGCCAGGCTGCAAACTGACGCACATGATTGGGATTCCAATGATAGCCATGTCATTTTTGGTTCTGCCATTCAGTCGCAAGGCGTTCTTTAGACTGCAGGCAGGCGGCTGGATACTGCAATTCATCGGTCATTTTGTCTTCGAAAAAAATAAGCCGGTTTTTATGCGAAAAAATACACCTTTGACTATCGGCACAGCTCTAGTATTCTGTACTAAGGAATGGAAAAAATTGTTCGGTCTGAGTGGATAACTTCTTTCGAGCCTTAATCAAAAACCTTGACCCTGACTCCAGCTCAAAGCATCTGGTGATTAGTGAGCTTGGAAAGCGGTCCAACGACCGCGACGGACGTTATCGCGAATCTGCCCTGCGTGAGCTTACGAGCTGTTACGACGGCACTGAACTGCATTATATTCTTCTTCGTCTAAACGACTGGGTGCCGCAGATTCACGAGCTAGCGCTACATTCTATTGAGTCCAGGCTCAAACTCGATTACGGAATGCATTTTTTAAGCGAGCTAGAATTGCTGCCTGCCCTCTGGCGCTCTAGTCGTTACGATTTAAGCGCAATACGCCAAAGCATCGAAGAAAAAATCATTCAAGTTGAATCAAGCAACGGGTTGCGCATAAAGCTTGATTCTTCCAAAAGAGAGGTTCGCCAATACGCTTACCAACTTTGGCTATTGAAAAACAAACTGGAGGCGCTTGCAGTCTGTGTCAACGCCAAAGACATAGAAATTCGAACTATGGCGGTGCAAGAAGCGCTTCTCGTGCTCAACGAAACTGAAGTGCGCACATATTTAATTAAGTGGCTCAATAATAAAGTTTCTGGAGTTCGCCTGGCGACGCTTAAATGGCTTCTTTCCAAAAGCAATCTGGACGACAAGTTGGATTTTGCACGACAAGCTCTTTTTGACAAATCACGCGTTGTCAGAGCATGCGCTCGCACCGCTTTTAGCGACCAAGAATGGAAAGAGATATATCTAAAAGAGCTAAAGCTAGAATCACATGTTCACTCCACACTTAGTGCTCTAGCTGAGAGTGCCACCAAAATTGGTTTCAGTGCGCTTGAACCATTTTTGCATAGCGAATGCGGCAAAGTGAGGGCGGCAGCTTATGCGATGTTGTTTAAAAATCTGGTTGAAGACCTACCCGCCGAGTACACGCTTGAGAGATATGTAGCACTTGCATTTCTAGATCATAGTGGCAGATGTTCGCGCGAAGCAAACAAAGTTTTGCAAAAGAATCCCAGACTACTCACTTTGGACTATTTATGGTCTGTGGTGGCAAATCCCACTTCGCCTCGTGCTCGCGCAATTGCCTTAGCAGTGATAGCTCGCAACTCCAGATGGGCTAGCCTGCCTTATTTACTAAAGGCATTATCTATTCAAGATCCCCATTTTGAAAAAACTGCCCGTAATGCCATCAATCAATGGTTCATCGATTCGAATATAAGTGGTATCGCCGCCACCGACCTGGAAAAAGCCGCGTGCGAAGAAAGCTTGATGGAGCACGGACACCACCTGCGCAACTATTTGCGCGACGAACTTAGATTTTGTATTGACAAATCGCAGTTTTAATCTGCGAATTAATTTGCCAAAAGTCAATTTCTTTGCAACATTGGATGTGTGAGTGTTGTGCCATAAAACCTAGAATGGAACGAAGATGAAGACTAGATTTACCCTCTTTAGGGTGGCTGCTGTTCTTGTCCTTTGTATACAGGGTGTTAGTGCAAACGAAATTAAGGAGCTTGAGTATTCAGTCAATCAGTTGAGTACAGCGAAGTCTGTTTTGATTAATCGAGAGTCGCGACTGAAAGTAGAGCGTGACAAACTACAGACAGAGCGAGAAACACTGTTGGATGCGCTTGCCACTATAAAAGACAGGCTCACCATAGTTGATATCAGACTGTGTAAAATCGATGGGTGCCTGGGTAAGACCAGCACTAAGATTAAACGCGTTGAATTGGCTTTGAATAGCTTAAGATAGTTTCTACTCGTCACGCTCAGGTAAAAACTTATTCCATCCGGCAGGAAATACGCTTCTGACGGCAGACTGAATTGTGTGCCAGTTTTTCTGAAGTGCTATTCCCAGAACGATGATGGCTATTCCAATGAAACTCAAAATCAAAGGAAACGACTGCGAATCGCGAAAGAAGTGATTGGCAATATGGAAAATATAGCCAAGAATCAGAAACACAGACGCGATCAAAACTGTCTTGCGTTGGATTAAAACTGACACGAGCATGATTACGACATAGATGCATGCAAAGACTAGCTCGACCACTTCATTCGCTTTGTGCATATTGGCGAATCCAATAAAAGTCGAAAAAGATCCAAACAAGTAAAGCCAGAAGGCAAAGTCGCGATCGTCTTTTCGTCTCAAATCAACCATGTATGCGACAACTAAAATTGCCAACCCAATTATCAGTGTTATGTAATCGCGAGTGCCAGACTGGAATATTTCCTTGCCTGATATTAGCGACGCCACATCAAGCGAAAGTGCCCACAAGCAATACGCCATGGGAGCAGTAAGAAAAGGAAATCTGAAGAATCTAAGTGCAACGGCGCCTGCCACTATGGTGCTCAATTCTAAGATTATGTAATTTCGCTTGTATGTTCCAAAAAACATCATGTAATTATTATGGAAATCATCCGCTGGCCACAAGCCAGTCATGCGCATAAACGCATAAACCATCAGCGGTACCATGCACACCGATAAGGTGCAAAGCAATCCGCCCGGAATTCGCATATTTTTGCGATACCACAAATAGTGCGCACTGAACAAAAACAGAAGTGCATAGCTAAGCGCTACAGTCAAAATTCCAGCCGCACCAATTTTGTCCCAAGAAATAGCAAGATACCAACCCATCGCCACAAGCACCAAGCCCGTGCCGAAATAATAAGCAAGATTGATAAAATTGAAACTAGGCGTATTAGCGTTTTTGCGTTTGAGAGCATCCCAAAGTGGTTCGATTTGTTCAGCCCGAAGCAAATCTTTATCGGCAGCCCATTCGAGGTCCTTTTTTGTCAGTTTCATTTTTGTGCACCCTTCGTCTATAGACCCATTCTAATTGGTTCAGACCGCCCAACCATGGCAAAAAAACACTTAAAGCAGTGTTTGCGCTGGTTCAGAGAGTTGGAAATGAGGCTGGTTTATAATAGTGCAATTAAAATATCTCATTGGCGATTAGGGAGTTTTGAATTGATTAACAGCTTCAATCGATTCACATCAAAGTTTTGGCCGCTTACCCTATTGGTTTATATAGCCGCCTTGTGGACTTTACTTCCCTTCTTTATTTGTGGTGGAGTAATGTTCACAGGCAAAATGACAGAACAAGAAAAAGAATTAGCAGCTAAGAAAAAAGAATTAGAAGAAAAACTGCGCGTATTGACGATTGGCATTCAGGGTGGGCGAGGCAGTTTCAACGAACTTGCAGTCAAAAATTTCATGAAGAGTCTTAATCAAGATTGTCGTTTATCCTACCTACACACGACAGAAAATGTGCTCACCGCACTGGAAAAGGGAGAGATAGATCGAGGTCAATTTGCAATACGAAACACACTAGGCGGAGAGGTAAAAGAATCCGTCGAAGCAATGAAAAAACACAACTTTTATGTCATATGTCAGTACAACCTTAAGGTAGCACACACGCTAATGATGTCTCCCAATGCCAAGCTCGAAGAAATCGACACCGTGGCGGCACACCCACAAGCATTAAAACAATGTCGCGAACATCTGAAAAAATATTCTGAGCTAAAGCAGATTAGCGGCGAAGGAGATTTAGTTGATCCAAGCACATGGGCAGAGAACTTGAGTAAAGGCAAAATTGGATTTAATTACGCCATACTTGGAAACAAAGCCCTAGCAGAGTTGAATAAACTAAAAGTCGTTGAAGAAAACATGCAAGACTCAGACGATAACTACACGACCTTTTTGCTGGTTAAACGCGAAGACCAAAAATCACCTTAAAATCGTCTTCGACCTTAGGGTATCTCATCGTCAGAATTGTCTAATCTTCGTAAATGCCCTTCAAAGCATTGATAATGTCATTAGCAATCTCAGGATCGGCAATAGTTTTGCGCAACTTTGATGCTAGTTCGTCCGACATCCATTCAAGCGCGCCTTCAGTATCTGCCCAGAGATAGCAATACTCCATTGCGTATGCCACCGCTTCGCTATCATCGCCAATACCAATTGGATCTGGCAGTTCTTGCGGCAAATCAACTATGTCGGACAGAAACACCGGCACATGAATATTAGATTTAAAAGCTTCTATAAGTGCTTGTGCAGAGCGGCTTGAAGCCCCATCTTGCCTAAAATATAAAAGAGCGCGAGTATATTTGAACGCTGCGGCAGCTTCATCGGGATATTGTGCGAAAAGTTTTTCCAACTCGTCATCTTGCCCGGCCTCATATAGACAGCCAGCTAAGTCGTATCGGATGCCTTGATCATCAGAGGGATTCAACTTCAACAACCTTCGGCAAAGCGACAGCGCTTCATCTAATTGGTCATCCCATCTAAGCTCTGTAGCAAGTTGAGCCATGGCATGCATCACCGGACGCGTTTCGACCGCCTCCCAGCCACGCCCCTGATACTTTGACTCCCAGTTCTGACCGAGGTCTTGATTGGCTGCTTCAAGCGCCTTTTCCAAAAGGTCCATGATTTCTTCGTCATCGTCCGTTTGCTCGGCAAGCACAATGAAATCTTCTACTGACTTAGGCGAAGAACGTAGCGGCATTTTGATTACGTTGTCGTCGTTTTGGCCCTTTGTCATTCCACTCACTCCTTAGCGCGCTTGGCAGTCATTATTATAAGCCCACAACGCATTGGCGAGTAATCTCACAATACGACAAATGTTATTATCGAATAGAATCAAAAACAGCGCCTAATCCGGCTTGAAAAAATGAAAATTTTCGCTCGATTTATCTACCTAATCTTCATTCTGCTGATTGCCACTCAATTGCAGGTGCATGCCATGATTATGCCTTACCCTTATTCGATTTCCGAATTGGCTGCTGATGCATCTTTATTGATAAAAGCAAAAGTCCTTTCAACAGAACCCGCCAGCGCACCGAAGAATCATCCATTATCCTCTCCATATTGGCGTATCAGGAAAGCGAAATTGCAGATCATTTCCTTGTTAAAAGGAAAGGCTCAATCTTCAGAAATTGAGATGCTTTATCGGTCTGACATTCCATTGTCTGATAAGGCTCTAGTATCTTTCGATGCTTCTGCGGAAAACCATGCTCACTTCAAACTAGAAGTAAATAAATGCTATTTACTTTTTCTTCGACAAAATAAAAATGAAAAGTCATATATTCAGACATCGACCAATTTCACTATGCGTTCATGGGAAGGATTTTATCGGGCTGGAGATTGCTTGCCTCTTAATAAGGAAATAAAACCAGACAAAGCAATTTTTATCGAATTAATAAACCAACTCAAATCACACGATCCGGCTACTGCCCAGTATGCAGCGAAAACTTTACTGAAGCTCTCACGCGACAAAAACTTACTGACCTCTGACGGTACAAACGATTTTTCGCGCAAATCTGTGCTTGAAGGCATTTTTGCAAACAAAGATGAGCTACCCAAAAGTCTTTCTTCTAAAGAATTTCTCAAGCCATTCTTAACAGAGATTGGCTCCTATAGTCCCTATTCACGCGATGATTTTAGAACGCGTTTTTTATGGAGCAAATCAACTGGAAGCACGCATTCTTGGAGCGAGTGGCCTCAGATAGACAACTCATCTTTAGAGCCGGCTTTGCCGTATCTGATAAAGACAGCCTCCAGCAATCAGCCCGGTGAAATTCGCAGCATGGCAATTTTATCTTTGGGGCTTTGTCAGAACAATCTCAACATGTCAAAAACAATAAGTTCTAAAATTGAATCATGGTTATCTGATAAAGACGATGATGTGCGCGCGGCAGCTTGCGCACTAAGCGCTGATTATCCATCAATTGCAAGTGCCAATAAACAAGTCAAATTTTTGCAAGATCCATCAGCAAAAGTACGCAGCATGGCTGCCCTTTCTATAGGTTTTGCACAAACTTATTCTTTGATTCCTCAACTGGAAAAAATGCTTGGAGACCACGACGCTAAAGTCAAAGCCCATTCAGCCTTAAGCCTTATGAGTATGCCTGTTGATAAAACCAAACACGTTTTATTGACTAATCTTTCCAATAAAGAATTTGGAACCGGCTTTCTATGCCGTTTGGCAAGCAAAGAT
Organism: Candidatus Melainabacteria bacterium; assembly: GCA_016699165.1. Classification (GTDB taxonomy): domain Bacteria; phylum Cyanobacteriota; class Vampirovibrionia; order Obscuribacterales; family Obscuribacteraceae; genus Aved-18. The sequence goes on from CP064963.1 coordinate 1,658,945, forward strand.
CCATTATTAGTACAAAAGCAATTAGTAAGTGAATGTAGTAAAAAGTGGACGGATGAAATGGGAATTCCAGCAAACGATGCTCAGATTATTTTCCAAAATGGCATAGGAACCGACCCGCATTATCGGGTTAGAATCATAGTAAGAGATTATTTAAGATCCATCCCTAAAGAGACTCGTAACACAAAACCTTACAGTGATTTAGCCGCATGCCTCAAGGAGCAGCCAGAGTTTCAAATATGAACCATATACGATACCATTTATTATTTACTCTAGTCCTTATTGCGATCTCGGACATTCAGCCGCTGTGGGCTCAAGATGGAGTTATACCAGTAGAAGTAGATAAGTCTATTGATGTTGAGCAGGAAAAACAAAGACAAAAAGAATACGCTGAAGGCACCAAACTTTTTCAAGCAAAAAAATATGCCGAAGCTTTGAAGCACTACAGCAAAGCAGCTGACAACAAGTGCGATGACGGTGAATGTCGCATCATGGTTGGGTATTGTTATTTCCATATGAATCAATACGATAAAGCGCTAAAACAATATCGGCTAGCTGCTGAAAACGGCAAACGAATTTCGGTAAAAAATAAAGCGCAGAAGTTAGCCCAACGTCTTGCCACCATGATGAGTGGAATTTGCCCAGGCAACTGTCTCAAACCCAGCATGAAAGGCTGGCGCAAAATGAAGGTTGAAGGCACACCTGACAGATTGGTCTGGATGGTTTATCCCTATCGAGATGCCGCTGGCAAGGGCGGTTCTGAATACTGGAGCAACGACCACATGGGTGAAGTAATTGAATATGTGAATGGTCGCCCGGTGAACAAAGGCAAATGCCCGATTTGCAATGGCACTGGAAAGATTACTTTGACGAAATAGGTGAATCCTTTTCAAATAATCGCGACTCTAAGAAAATTCGGCAATTGACGGCAAGACCTTCCGGGGCATGTTTTGGGAATTCTGATCGCACTTGCTATTTAATTTCATTTTGATCGGAACATTTTTCTTAGCTGCCGCCATGCGAAGGATTGCCTAACCGTAAATGACAAATATTTTGCATAGCGCTTGATATTCATCAAATTCGTTTAAAATATAGAATTAGATGTTGCTGTGTTAACACAGTTCAGTCAGGAAAAGGAGGAGGTTCAATGCAAGAGAACGAAAAAGATCCCAAGGATGCTGAGCGACAAAAATTTTCTGGCGAATCGAACATTCCCAAACCAAATTTTACGCTACCAATTATCGTCATCATTGTAGTCACTGCGATTGCTTTGGGACTAAGCAAAATGCAGCATTAATAATAGATGCGCGATGTAGACTAACTATGGCGCTTTCACGCAGCGAAAACCTAAATGATTTCCTGCCGTATTCACTTCGCCTTTGCCACGTGTGCCATTCATGTATCTGATGCAATATTCATCTGAGCACAAGAAAGATCCGCCTCGATGAACGCGCTTCTTCACTCTGGGTTCTGCAGGATCCCAGGCGGTATCTGGACCTTTTGGATTGCGAACTACTTTTATATTCTGCGCTTCGAGCTGAGCATAATAATCGGCGCGATACCAATCAGAGCACCACTCCCAGACGTTACCTGCAATATCGTACAATCCATAAGCATTTGCAGGATATTGAGCAACCGGTGCGATACCAATAAATCCATCGGCACCTGAATCTTTTACTGGAAATTTTCCTTGATAAAGATTCGCCATCCACTTGCCACCGGGTTTTAATTCATTGCCCCAGCCGTATGTTTTGCCGGTTAGTCCGCCGCGGGCGGCGAACTCAAATTCAGCTTCGGTGGGCAAACGCTTTCCTGCCCATTTTGCATAAGCCAAAGCATCGGGATAAGCGATTTGCACTACGGGATAGTTGCCTCGCCCAACAATATTTGATTTGGGACCTTCAGGATGTCGCCAGTTCGCACCGTGTTGATAGCGCCACCAGGCAAACATATTATTGAGAGGCACCACTTTTGCAGTTGGCGTAAAAACTGTCGAGCCTGCCACCAGATTTGCAACTGGTGCGGTGGGAAATTCTTCTTTAGTTGGTGCTATTTCAGCAATTGTTTTGTAGTGCGTTGCTTTGACGAATTTTTCAAATTCTGAGTTTGTTACTTCGGTCTTGTCCATCCAGAAACCGTCTACATATACGCGATGAATGGGTCTTGCATCTTGCATGGTGCCTTGACCACATGAAGCTTTCTCATCGCAAAGAGTCTTTGGATTCAGGCTGCCCATCGAGAATTCGCCACCAGGAATCCAGACCATATTCTTGGGGGCTTTAGAAGGCACTTTTAGTGCATTAGATTTCGTTGGTAAGAAGTCTGTGGGAAATGCACCCGCGATGGCTTTTAAACTCAAGAACAATGACACTGAGCTTACACTCAATGCCATTGTCCAAAGTGAATTTGAAAACCTGATGCGCACTATTTGCTTGGTGTGTTCATTCTGTGCATAACTGCTTCTTTCACAGATTCCATGTTAAAGGATGCGCCTTTTTGCATGGGCGGATATTCAATGAAAGTCTGTGCCATTTTAGCCACTTCTTTTTGTACGAAGACAAAACGCCAGAACTCATTTACAAACCAGTTGTAATAAGTAATGGAGCCGCCCTTACCATCTGACATTCCAGTTCGTTCATAAGGATCTAAACGCAGGTTTGTCAATATAGGCCAATCAACTTTTTCAGTGGCACCAACCCAACCATTTGGTTGATTGGTGAATCGATATTTGTAATCGTTGATGCGCACTGCACCGAGCGTTCCCTCGGTGAAATAATAAACTTCGTGGCGTTGTGATTTACCATTTCCGGTAATTAAATCCATTTGGTTGTAACCATCCAAATGTACTCTGTAATTACGGTCACCTACTTGTTTGCCTTTGAGCAGCTCGTCTTTATAGTTAGGAGCACCAGCTGCAGCCATAAATGTAGGGAACCAATCAAGACCGGAGAAAATGCTGTTTTCTACTTTTCCGGCAGGAATTTTTCCAGGCCATCTAACTATTGCAGGAACTCGAAAACCACCTTCTAGAGCGGTTCCTTTGCCACCAGCAAAAGGTGTTTGACCACCGTCAGGCCAGGTGAAATTTTCAGCGCCATTATCTGTGGTGAAAACAATAATGGTATTGTCGTCGATACCAGCGTCTTTGACATGTTTCAAAACAGATCCGACAATGTCGTCGAGCTGTGCCATGCCTGCTTCTTGCAGCGACCAGCCATTCTCTGCATTGCGCATTGCTTCATATTTTTCAGACAAGTGCGTGTTGATATGCATGCGGGTGGGATTGAGCCATAAGAAGAATGGCTTATTCTCGCCTTTTGCTTTGTCGATAAACTTCAGCGAACCTTCAAGAATTTCATCATCAACTGTTTCCATACGCTTTGGAAAAAGCTCCCCGGCATCTTCAATTTTCTGTTTGCCGACTTTACCCCAACGCGGTTGAACCGTTTGATCATCTGTGTCAGTCGCCCAGCAATGGAGCATGTTGCGCGGACCGACTGAAGCTTTCAACTCTTGGGGATAATTGCGATGTGCAGGATCTTCCATTGCATCGAGGTGATACAAATATCCGAAGAACTCATCGAAGCCATGGACAGTTGGAAGAAACTGATTCATGTCACCCAAATGATTTTTGCCGAATTGTCCGGTGGCATATCCCAATGATTTCAAAGCAGTTGCTATCGTAATTGCTTGATCAGGAATACCTAGTGGCGCTCCAGCTTGACCCACTGTGGTCATGCCAGTTCTTATCGGCAATTCGCCAGTAATAAAATTAGCTCGTCCTGCTGTGCAGCTAGCTTCTGCGTAATAGTCAGTGAAGCGCATGCCTTCCTGGGCCATTCGATCCAGGTTTGGTGTCTTGCCAGCCATAATGCCCTGGTTGTACACACCGATGTTTGCCCAACCCACGTCATCTGCCATGATGCAAATGATGTTTGGTTTCTTTGTATCAGCGCAAATTCCAGAATTTGGTGCCAGCATAACTGCTGCAAGAAAAAGGAATAAGCAAAATTTCTTCGCGTTGTATTTCACGCTAAGTCTCCCCCCAGATAGTGTTCAGAGCCTTCGACACATTGTCAACAGGTCCTGAAGTTTTCACATCGGTCCACATTACCATATTAGCGCCTGGAGCGACTTGCATCCTGGTTAGCATTTAGAATAGTCTTCCAAAATTGAGATTTTTTTTCCTTGATCAAACTCTGTCCCCACCAGCCAACCGATGAGTTCGCCTCAGTAGTGATCTGAATCATTCTTTGAATCTCTAATTTTGTAGGTCTTCTATCGCCGTATAATTTTGCCAATAAAAAGTTGTGTCCCTGATCGCGCAGACTGAAGGCTTGCAAAATCATTAGATGATCTTTGTCCGGTAGGTTTTCTTTGAGCCAACGCAAATGTTGTTGAAGAGCACTTTCATAGTCGAGAATCGTGCTTGGACCAGTATAAGGTCCATGCACTTTCATCAAATCTTTGGGAATTGCATAGATATCAAATCCCACCATGTCGCTGTACTCGCTTGCCGATTTCAAGTTCTTAAAATATTCCGAAAATTCCTTTGATTTGACTATATATTCAGAAACTGGAGCGTGAATCATCACTACACGAATTTTTGGATCAATAGCTTTCACGCGCTCATACAGCGCCTTACAGGCAGCCACTCGTTTATTTTGAACAGGCTCGTCAAACGAATAGACACCAAATACAGAGTCGGTACCTACCCATTTTAAATATTCCTTCAAAGGATCTTTTTCGATTGGCGGAATAACACCATCGGGATACAAAATCTCGGCAGGAATTAGTATTTTGATTTTATGCTTATGAAGCGCATCAATAGCCGATTTATTCTTTGCATGATTTGGATAGAAATAGGCATCATACTCAAGTGACCGCGACTCGGGAACTTCCTGATACACAGAAAACGGCATAAAAACATCTATACCCGATTTCGCTAACCCACCAAATATGGTATCAAAATCAGACTTTTCACCTTGCTCTTTCGGCACGCCCGCAGCAACAAAATGAATTTTCTTAGCTGGTGCCGCCAACACATCGCAATTAATAAATGCTAGGGCAAGCCACGCAAGTGAAACTGTTAAAAGAGTTTTGAATCTCGCCAAACCAGTCAGTTCAACTCTCCAAGCATCTTCATATCGAATGTTTTCAAATCATTCACTTTGTTCTGCTCGACTAAACTTGCCCAATCCGGATTACTGATTAACGCGCGACCAACAGCAACCAGATCGAACTCTTTTCGCTCCAGTCTTTTCTCTAAATCGTGAAAAGTAATTCCATCTTCGGCAGATTTTTCTTTGCTGCCAAACTCTTGATTGGTCGTCACTGAGCCAACTGTGATAGTTGGAACCGAGGTTATTTTCTTAACCCATCCAGCAAGATTGAGATCGCTTCCTTCAAACTCTGGCAACCAAAATCTGCGCGTTGAGCAATGGAACATATCAACACCCGCCTCTGCAAGTGGTGTCACCCACGCTTCGAGTTCGGCGGGATTATGCGCGTTTTTAACTTCATACGCATTCAGTTTCCATTGCGAAATCCTGAGTATAAGCGGAAAGTCATTTCCAACTTCTTTGCGTACAGCCTTCACTACTTCTGCAACGAATCGTGCACGCTCACCAATTGTGCCACCATATTTATCGGTGCGTTTGTTTGTCTTCTCCCAGAAAAATTGGTCTAGGAAATAACCATGCGCTCCGTGCAACTCAAGTCCATCGAATCCCAATTCTTTGATATTGCAAGCAGTGCGAACATAAGCTTGGTTGCTTTCTTCAAGACGTTTGAGTGAAGGCTCTTCGCCTATATTGGTTCCATCTGTCGATATCGAAGAAGGTCCACACGAATCTTCTGGTCTGGGATTAACTCCATCTGAGTCGGGCTTAATTCCCAAGTGCCACAACTGAGGAAACATCAAGCCGCCTGCTGCATGCACCTTATTAATTACATTTTTCCATCCAGCCAGAGCCGCTTCGCCATACAAGCGGGGCACAGTGGGCTCCCAGATAGCTCCTGAAGCGCTGTCATCTACAAATGACCCCTCTGAGATAATTAGTCCCGTGTTGCCAGCTGCACGCCTTGCATAGTACTCCGCCACATTTTGTCCGGGCACGCCATCTGGAGACTGGCGTCTCGTCATAGGCGCCATTACAATTCTATTTTTGAGAGTCAAGTTTTTAAGCTTGTAAGGCTCGAAAAGTAGCTTGGTGAGGGATGTAGTTGCCTGGGTCATTTTTAGAATCTCGTGAAAAACATTGTGAATATTATTGCAAGACCAATTATAACTAGAAGCCAGACGTAATGAAGCCCTACAGTTTGCATATATTTTGGCTTCACTACGAAAGATTCTGTAGGTTTGCGCCACACTGCCACTAAAGTAACTATTAGACCAATAGAAATTAAGAACACTGCAATTGATACGGTGACGGTAGCTTGTGACATATCAGTTCTTTAAAGAACGCATGACTTGTTCCATTTTCAGACTCGCCGGCTTCAAATCATCGAAAAACACGATTTCCGCCACAAGAACGCCCGAGAAGAAGACAATGGCTAGGGCGCTGACTGTGAGCCCAAGCACCCTAACCCACTTGGAATTCTTATTGAACCGAGTGTCTTTTCCTCTAAGCGCGACGATAAAGCCGAAAATCATGCCGAGCACGCCAACAGCCGTTATTAGAACCAGCATAATTTTGCCCATTGAATATTCTGCGTCCTCCCTATTTAATTAAATCATGGAAGCCTATCCAGTTTAATAAGGAGCGAAATGAACAGAGAACTTTTCAGCTTAGATTTGGCATTATCGTTCTGCCTGACTCAACCTGCATTTGCAGAAGAGGAAGAAAGCGCTGAAACCAAACTCCCTACAAAAATGTCTGTGGAAGAAATCAGCTATGTCGCTCACGTGTCGCGCAAGATTCGAAAGAACTGGCCAAAACCCGAAGTCGACGAACGCAAAGAATTAACTGTTTCATTCTTGGTTGATAAAGATGGCGAAATCTCTGAGATCAAAGTGCTTAAATCAACCGGCTCTGAAGAGATGGATCAAAACGGTCTTGATGCCATTACGAAAAGCGCACCATTTGAAAAACCTCCAGAAGAAATGAAGACGCCAAAGAAACTAAGACTTAGCTTTGTTTTTCAGAAGGAAAAGAAAGAAGAAAAACCTGAAGCTAAAGTCGAAGAGAAAGAATCAGAATAAGTTGAAGATTTTGTCACCACTTTTCGTACTAGTATTGTGTTCGGTTTGCGCGGCACAAGCTCTTGATAAACCCAAGTTATTTCATGCCGAAACCGGATGGCATCCAGAATTCGAAGGTGGCACAAAAACTAAACCTCTCGGGAGGCTTCGTCCATTCGGTAAAGTAAACGAAAGCTGGAGCGAACAACTCTCCAACAGAATAATGGATCGTTTACAAAAAACAGATCAACAAGACTTTATAAAAGGGCTGCCCGTATGTCACGTTATTTTTGGCATTTCCAACGATGGCTATTTGACGCATTTTAAATTTATCGATAAAAGCAACAATGAGAAGTTTAACTCAGCAGTGAAGAACGTCTTTTCATCATTTGCTAAAAATAAAGCAGTTCCTGAATCCTCGACTAATTTTAACGTAGAAGTTATTTACAACATTGAGTATTTAAATCACAAATTCAAAATTCATACTAACTCGGTGAAAACACCAGCACAAAAAATGTCAAAAGACGCGTGGAATCGCTACAGATAAAAATATCAAAATTCGAATCTCTGAGATTTTCTCGAACAGATCATAGCTACATCTTATATCCTGGCTTTTTATAAAGCTTGGACATATTCTTATCAATTTCTGGTTTGTAGACTTTTTCAGCCCAATCTTCTGGAGTGATTTCCTCAAAAGCTACCGAGAAATAGTCGACGCCTTTGCCTAGAATCTCGGCTCCCTCATCGACGATACGCTGAGCAAGCAAAGTCTTTTGTTCTTCAGAACTTCCAGGCCAAAGTTTTACGATGATATGCGGCATGTGGAGACCTCTCAATTAGGGCTTGAGTAAGTATACACCCACTTCGCCCTTATCTCACCAAGCGGTGACCATCTGCATCTTTGCCGCGTAGTGCTCTCCAGCGTACCTGAAATGTAAGTCGATTTATCACTACAATGAATACTTTTCGCAATCGGTCTTCAGGACAAACCAACGGTTTGACTCCATGCCACGAATTATCTGTTCGGTGAAACATAAAACTACTATTGTTGGTGATCTTTGAGCTAGCAACAGTTTCAAACTGATCAAACGCCGGGGCAGAGTGTGGGTTGATTTCATTCTTGCCTTTTAAAATTACTGTCTGACCACCCCAAGAATCATTCCATTCCTCGTCCTTGTGAAAATAGAAAATGTGAGACCCCAACTTTCTTCGAGCATCCACATGAGGAGAAACTGAGCAACCAGCCTTTGCGTAGTGCCAATGCATTGTCAAAACTATAGGATCATTTTTTCTGAGTCCATACATTTCACGCAAAAACTGTTTGTACTGATCACCATTCAAGATAGCGATGAATTCATGCCAGGTTTGCGATAAAGCCAAACCGGGTCTATATTGCAGCGATAACCGATCATGACTTTGCTGACCGTATCCGCGACTCTTACCGAATTCACTCTCCATCATTGAAGCGTCAGGCAATGTCAGAAATAACTCGTCAAAAGCTTCATCGGTAAGGAAGCCTTGAATATTCATCCAGGGAAATGGTTCGCTGTTTTGAAATTCGGAGCTGCTAATTTTTGAGATTGCAAATGGATTTAAAATAGTCATAAGCTACCTGTTTTACTCTTCTCTTTCGCGACTGAAAGCGCTCTTTGACATTCTTTCATGCGTTGCTCGGCACTTGCGAGTCCAGAATGAAGTGTTTTAAACCATGCCGGACTTACAGTATTTGCTGGAGCTTCTTTAGCCAGCCTAATAGCTTCGCTATAGTTTTCTTTTGATTTGGCAGACAAGTTCTGATAGAGGTTATAGTTCTTTTCTTTCAATGCTTTGAATGCCAATCTATCATAGCTCATAGCGATATAAGATTGAACATTCACCACTGATGGTGCTAATTGGGCAGACATATTTTTCATCAGAATTTTTTGCGCGACCTCACCAAATGCGATGGCAGCAAAATCCTTGCCTTGAGCAAACAAAGTGTTATTCAAACGCACAAGGTATCTGCCCAGTTGCTCGGTTCCGCATGCGGCTTTCTGCGCAGTTTCCAGATTATCTAGCAGTTTTTGCGCCGCTTCGGCTGCATTTGTATTTTTCAAAGTTTTAGCTTCTTCGAATACTTTTTCGGGAAATGCGACGGTCTTATCCGGTGTCCCTTCTAAATAAGGTTTCTCAAAAGAGTTCAGCAAATATTGATAGTTAAGTGATATCACTTTAGAGATGGCTTCATTCTTGTTTTCTTCACTCACGCTCAAAGCTTTAACAGCATTTTCAAACGCTTCATCAATAAGATTCAAACGAAAGTTGATGAGAGCCAGATTATTCATATCGCTAGCTGTCACCATGTCGGTTGGACCATAAGCAGCCATATCTATTCTTAAGGCACGCTCTGCCAGCTCTTTTGCATTCTTATAATCTCCCTGCAAATCATATGTTCTAATTAAGTTGCGCAGCTCTGCAGCTAATAACGGAGATTCGCTTCCATGCTCCTTTTCAGTCATAGCAATGACTCTTTTATAAATTTCGACCGCACTTGCGTAGTCTTTTTTACTCATTTTGGACAAGGCAATGTGCTTCAATCCATTCGACAGTCCCGGATTATCCTTGCCTAGTGACGCTTCATCGCTTGCAAGATTTTTTTCATACAACGGCAAAGCCTCGCTAATTTTTCCTTGCTTCTTATAAATTAGCGCAAGACAATCATTTCCGGCGGCAAGTCTAGAATCTTTTGAACCCTTATTTTTTGCTTTTTTAAGAGCCTCTTTGACGATATCTTCTGCCTTTGCGTACTGACCCTGATTCATTTCCTGGTAGGCTTGAGCCCATGATTCATCCCATTCCGATGCATTAGGCAAGAGGGACTTTTTCTGTGCACTTGCTGAGTATTCTTTGTCCAAAGACTGGACCACTCTCGACTGCAATAAAATGACACCGACTAAAATAATCAAAACGACTAGGACTAGTAGTTTTCCATTTTTAGATTTTGCTTTCTCGTCTGTCATGCAATCACTCCGTTGTCAATGAATTTTGCCAGTCTAATATGATGGCAAAATCTCTAAGCGATGTGCTCATCCTTTGGGATGATTCACTCTCTTAGCTAGTTTTGATAAATGGAGTTTTAAAGCTTCTTGTTTTCAAGCCTTCTTCGTATTTCTTCGACCAAATCTTTCGACTCTTTAAGTCCAAGCCCAGTTTGGCTTCGAACGAGTTTAATTGCGTCAATAAGGTGCTTTTTTTGAATCAAATCGACAACGCTTGGATCGATATTTTCAAAATCAAAAGTTAGAAAAGTTGGAGAGACATTGACTAATTTGTTTTCAATAACGTTCTCTTCACAACCAATTAATAAAATCAATTTTTCCACTTGTTTTTGCATGTCTGCAGTGATTCTATGCAAATTTGATGAAAAGGGCACTTCTCGTTTTTCAAGTTTCAAAACAAAGCGACCGAAACTATCGTTACCCATTTTAGATTTCTCAAATGCAATTCCTTTGATTTCAGAAAAATGGATTGAAGACTTTTGACTCAGCACAATCCTTCCCTCGCTGATTGTCACTTCCTGTTTTTTAGAATCAAACAACACCCTGGTTCTAAAACTTAAAAGAAACGCTGCAAATAAAAATGCAAATATTACTGCCATCACTCGTGACCACAAAGGAAACTCAGCAACTTGAAATATGAAAACACCACAAGAAATAGTTATCAGTGCAAAAACAATATGATATGGTTCAAAACCAGTTTCAAATGCTATTTGATGGCTATCGATTTTGGCGATCTTCAAAATTTCGACTCCAAGCCCTTTTAGGTCGTGACAGCTTTCTTGCCTTTGATATTGAAGTATTTGGCTTGCGGGTGATGAACAACAATGGCAGATGTACTCTGCTCCGGCACAAGTTGAAACTCTTCAGTTAATTCGATGGCTATGCGACCTGGATCGAGTAGTTCAAATAACAAGGCTTGATCTTCCAGACTTGGGCAAGCAGGGTAACCAAAACTATATCTGGTACCACGATATCCTTGTTGAAAAAGCTTTTCGATGTCTTTGGCATCTTCATCACCAAATCCCATCTCTTGTCGAATGCGCTTATGCACTACTTCCGCTGCGCCTTCAGCTGATTCAACGGAAAGTCCGTGGAAATACAAATAGTCAGTATAACGATCGTTTTCGAATAATTCCTTAGAATATTTCGAGGCTTTGCGTCCAACAGTAGCAACTTGCAGTGCCACCACATCTGGTTCTTCGTCGCTAAAGAAATCTGATATACAAAGTTTCTGTCCATGATCTTGGCGTGGAAAAGTAAAGCGCAGACGCTCTGTCTTCAAGTCTTCTTTATAGATGATGAGGTCGTTGCCTTCTGAGCGACATGGAAAATATCCATAGACTGCTTTTGGTAAAAGCAATCCTTCGTCTTTGCAGCGCTTTGTCAGCTCTTCCAATTCGGGAAGAACTTTTTCTTTCAACATCTCATCGTATTCAGAATTAGACATCGAGCCTTGGCGCACACGCCATTGACCACGAATCAAGACATTCTTATTTACATGTTTGAAGACTTCATCAAGAGAAATATCTTCTAAAATTTTGGTGCCCCAAAAGGGTGCCCGGGGAATTTGATTTTTAGGCAAACGCTTAATCGACTCAGCACGACCAGTGTCGTCAAAGAGCGAAACTTCCTCATCCGATTCTGGTGGTCCATCAGCTAGCCTATCTTCTTCTGAATCTGTATCAGGACTCAGTTCCAAACGTGAGGCTTTTGCCGCCGCAGCGGGAGATTTAGTTTCTTGTCCGGTTAATGCGTAGACATCGTTTACATCAATATCTGTTTTGCCTTGCTCGCGCAAAGTGAACAATGCTTGCATAATTTTGAGGTCGTCAAACGCGTCGGCACCATAAAATAAATTGCCTTTGTAAACAGAGCGACAGTCTTCTTCAACATAGCGTCGAGTGAGAGCAGCACCGCCCAATATCACTGGAGTTGAGATGCCTCTATCGTTCATTACAGACAGATTCTCTTTCATAATAACTGTCGATTTTACAAGCAATCCACTCATGCCAATACAGTCAGCACCATGTTCAAGTGCAGAGGAGATAATATTTTCAATTGGTTGTTTGATACCAAGATTGAATACTTTATAGCCATTATTGGAAAGAATAATATCGACTAAATTTTTGCCGATGTCGTGTACATCGCCTTTCACTGTGGCTAAAACCAGTGTACCGCGTGTGCTGCCATCGGCTTTTTCCATAAATGTTTCAAGATATCGAACCGAAGCTTTCATTGTTTCGGCTGATTGCAAAACGAAGGGCAATTGCATTTTGCCCGCGCCAAATAAATCGCCAACAACTTTCATGCCACCAAGCAAAATATCATTAATAATATCAAGCGGTTTGTATTTCTCTAAAGCGATGTCCAGGTCTTTTTCTAGATTTACACGATTGCCGTTGATAATGCGCTGCTTGAGCACTTCTTCAACACTCTTTATTGAGGTGTCTTCAGCTACTTTAGGTCCTGTTTTTTCTTTGCTCTTGTAATAATCGAGCATTGCAAACAATGGGTCGTAATCTGGCGTGCGCTCATCGAATATAAGTTTGCGATGATACTCACGCTCTTCTTCTGAAATTTGAAACAGAGGTAAGATTTTTTGTGCGTTCACAATGGCTGAATCTAAGCCATGTTCCACGGCATAGTGCAGAAAGACCGAGTTCAAGATTTTACGAATTTTTGGATCAAAGCCAAATGAAATGTTACTGACACCAAGTATTGTTTTGACACCAGGCAGCTTAGACTTGATCATACTGATGCCGTTTAGAGTCTCAAGCCCTAGCCTGCGGTCATCATCATTTCCTGTAGATAAGGTGAATGTAAGCGCATCGAAAAGAAGGTCTTCAGGTCTTAAGCCACCTTCAAGCGCCAGGTCGTAAATACGTTTTGCTACTTCTAACTTTTTCTCGGCGTCTTTTGCCATGCCCGACTCGTCTATAGTTAGAGCGATGGTGGCAGCCCCGTATCTTTTGATCAGAGCGACTTTCTTCTTCATCGCTTCAACGCCATCTTCAAGGTTAATCGAATTAACTAGAGGACGACCGGTTATATACTGGAGCGATTCCTCAAGTACGTTGAACTCGGTGGAGTCTATCACCAGTGGCAACTGCATCTGAGTATTGAGACGTTCAATAAATACGGTCATATCGCGCACTTCGTCGCGACCAACATAAGCTGTACAGACATCGAGCAAATGCGCGCCTTCGTGTTCTTGCTCGCGGGCCATATTGACCATGCCATCGAGGTCGTCTTTTTCTAGCAACTGTTTAAACAGTCTGCTTCCATTTGTATTAGTGCGCTCACCGACGATAAGTGGCGGCTGGTCTATTTCTAAAGGCACGCTTGTGTAAATGCTTGCAAGTGCAGGAGTATTGATTGGACTGCGTTTTTTAGGTGCAATTTCACCAACTACTTCTACTACTCTCTTCAAATGTTCTGGTGTAGTCCCGCAACATCCACCAATTATATTGACACCGTCTTCAATAGCGAAGCGTTTAAGAGAGGTTGCCAACTCGTCTGGAGTGAGCTTGTAAACAGTTTCTCCGCCGATGTTTTCTGGCAAACCTGCATTGGGCAAAACAGAAACATATTTATTTGTATTGCCACAAAGATAACGAACGGGGTCGAGCATTTCGCTTGGACCGGTGGCACAATTGATACCAATTACATCTATATCGAAATTTTCAAGCGTGGTCAAAGCAGCTGAAATATCAGTTCCAACAAGCATAGTCCCCATAGGTGGTGCTTCAATTGTGACCTGGGCAATAATAGGAATGCGCTTGCTCAGTTGTCTCATTGTATCGAGCATGGCAAGAATAGCCGCTTTTGCTTGAAGCAAATCCTGTCCAGTTTCAAACTGCAAACAATCTACGCCACCATCTATTAATCCGCGAACTTGCTCGGCATACGCGTTGCGCATTGACTTGAAACTTATATGACCAAGCGAAGGTAATTTGGTAGTCGGACCAATTGATCCAGAGACAAAACGAGGCTTGTCTTTGTAGCTGGATGCGACTTCACGCGCAATCAGGGCTGCTTTTTTATTAAGCTCATAGGCTCTATCGGCCAAATCAAACTCGGCAAGGACTACTGGAGATCCGCCAAAAGTGTCAGTTTCAACAACGTCACAACCAACATCAAAGAAGGAAGCATGAATTTGCTTGATTGCGTCAGGTCTGCTCTCGACTAAAATTTCAGGACAATTCTCAAAATTGAGATAATCGTCTAGAGTCAAATTCATTGAATGAATAGAAGTGCCCATGGCACCATCAAAGATGATGACCTTTTCTTTGAGTACGTCTAAAAACGTGCGAGATGCCATGGATGCCATTTTAAATGTCTTCTGCTCCTGTGCTGTCTGGAGGAGCAAAGCCTCTCATTTTGGCCAAGTTTTGTCCGCGCTCACCGGTGCAATAGGCAATAAAGTCTTTTACTTCTTGCTTGGCATTTGCGTCAAAGAAAAAATACAGCGGTCGAATTAACGGATAGGAAGTATCGCTAGCAATAGGCTGTGTGCTCTTAGAAGTCTTGTCTTTTTTTATTTTTATAGTCTTAGTTTTGCATTCCGAATGAGTATAGGGAAAAGCGACAAAACCAATTGCCATTTTATTCTTCGCCACTTCATCCACAATAGTTTCATTTGAAGCAGACACTTTTGCCCCTGGTGCAGATTTTACTTCCTTGCCTTCAAGCTTTGCTAAATGCGAAAGAAAGAACTTGGTCGAGCCAGCGTCTGGTTCGCGCATAACGGGCAGAATGTCGCCTTTGTACTTGGTGCTTAATTCTTGCCATTTTTTAGTGCGCCCAGAAAAAATAGAAGCCAGTTGCTCCAAAGTCAGTTCGTTCACCGGATTGGCTGAGTTAGTCACAACTGCAATAAAATCTTTTGCCACCATCACCTTTTTCAATTTAGCATCTTTGGCACTAGCTGCAGTCTTTTCAGAATCGAGCATCTCACGAGAAGCTGCGGCCATGTCCGAATCACGCTCTATTAAAGAGTTGATACCAGTACCAGTGCTTACAAGCGTGAGCGAGACTGGCTCTTTGGGCTTGTCTTTCATAAAGTCTTTGGACCAGGCAGAAAGAAGAGTTTCCATGGTGTCAGAACCTGTCACGCATACCATCGGTGTTTGGCTGCGCGAGTCCGATTGATTTCCGCACGAAATACAAAAGAGTTGGCAGCTCATGCATAGTATTAAAGCTATTAACTGAGCTGCCTTCACTAGATTTTCCTTTAGAGTCCTTTGTGGGACTAGGCTGTGACAGCGCTTATTTTGGCAAGCGCAGTTTTGATGTCTTCGACTAAGTCTTCAACATCTTCGATACCAACAGATAAGCGAACCAATCCATCTGTAATTCCGCGTGCTTCTCGGTCTTCTTTTGGAATAGAACCATGTGTCATGGTCGAAGGGTGACACATAAGCGATTCGACACCACCAAGTGATTCAGCCAGACTAAATAGTTTAGTGCCGGTCATAAATCGTTGAGCTGCATCCTGTCCGCCTTTTACAACGATGGATAGCATGCCACCAAAACCTCGCATTTGCTTTTTAGCAAGTTCGTGGTGAGGGTGATCTGCAAGACCTGGATAAATGACTTTTTCAAGACCTTCATGACCGCTAAGCAATTTAGCAATTTCCATCGCGTTCTTCTGGTGTTGTTCCATACGTACAGCAAGAGTTTTGACACCACGCATGGTGAGGAAACAGTCTTGTGGACCGGGCACGCCGCCGCAAGCATTTTGATGGAATTTGAGCTCTTCATACATTTCGGTGTTGCTTGTCATAAGAGCGCCACCCACAACATCTGAATGTCCACCAATATATTTAGTGGTACTGTGCACGACTATGTCTGCACCCAGATCCAGAGGGTTCTGCAAATAGGGACTGGCAAATGTATTATCGACTACTGTGATAAGACCTTTGCTGCGAGCCAGTTTTGTAGCTGCTTGAATATCAACTAACTGAAGCATCGGATTGGTTGGTGTTTCCAACCATAGCATTCGTGTTTCTTTGTTGATTGCCTTTTCAACATTGGACAAATCGCGCGAATCAACAAATGAAAACTTGAGACCGTATTTGGTCATCACACGCTGGAACAATCTATATGTTCCGCCATAAACGTCTTCGCCCACCACAACATGGTCGCCTTGCTTGAGCATGTACATGATGTTCATTTCAGCAGCAAGACCTGATGCAAAACAAAGACCATATTTAGCGTTTTCAAGCGAAGCTAAACATTGTTCTAAAGCGGTTCTAGTCGGGTTGCCAGTGCGGGCATACTCATAGCCTTTGTGCTTGCCGATGCCTTCTTGCACATAGGTAGAAGTTTGATAAATAGGTGTTATCACCGCACCCGTTGTGGGGTCTGGTTCTTGTCCTACATGAATGGCTTTAGTGGAGAATTTCATTTTCGTTCCTTATATATAGATTGAAATCAGACTAGGCGGTTGCGCCAGCTTTTGATTTTTTCTTGTCTTTTTCTTGATTGTCGATAGTCTCTTTTAAGTGTGCCATGATGTCGTAGCGAGTAAGTACGCCTTCTGCTTTACCGTCTCTGGTCACTACTACCATAGCGTTGCCCAGTCTGAATAACTTGTAGAGTGCGTCTACTTCTGAGTTTGCCTCAAGCTGCGGAAAGGGCTTGCCCATTACGTCTTGGACACGCATTTTAGATGGGTCTTTGCGCTCGAACACTACTTGCATACAAACAACATCGTTTATATGACCAGCGTTTTGACCGCCTGCAGTGACAACCGGCAATTGATCGATACCGTGTTTAGCCATCAGTTCAATTACTTTCTGCACTGGTTCTTCAGGCGAAACAGTAATCATTGAAGCACCAACTTTGCCGTGCTGTTCTTTGCGCGCAAGTAAATCGCTCAAGAAATAGCTGTGCTCAGGTGAGGGCAAAAATCCGCTATCGCGCATCCATTCTTCTGAATAGATTTTGCTCAAATAGCCTCTGCCGCCGTCTGGCATGAGAACTACAATTACGTCTTCGGTCGACATGCCTTCAGCTACTTTAAGTGCAGCACACATTGCAGTACCAGATGAGCCACCAACGAAGATTCCTTCTTCGCGAGCCAGTCGACGTGCCATATTGAATGACTCTTTGTCTGAGACACGAATAATTTCGTCTACAATTTTTAAATCGGCATTCTTGGGAATGAAGTCTTCACCAATGCCTTCAACTTTGTAAGAGCCTGCCATGTCGCCTGAATAAATGCTGCCTTCTGGATCGGCTGCCACAATTTTGATACCAGGATTTTTTTCGCGCAAAAATCTGGCAGTACCAGATATGGTTCCACCAGTTCCGATGCCAGCAACAAAAGCCGAAATCTTGCCCGATGTCTGCTCCCAAATTTCAGGACCAGTCGAGACTGTGTGAGCCATTGGATTATTTGGATTAGCAAATTGATTAGGCTGAAAAGCGCCAGGAATCTCATTTGTCAGTTTGTTTGCCACAGAGTAATAACTCTCATGTGAGCTTGCAGATACGCTAGTTGGCACTATGACAACTTCAGCACCATAAGCTCTGAGCAAATTGATTTTTTCAGGAGCAACTTTATCTGGGCAGACCAAAATACAGCGATAACCACGAACGGCAGATATTTGAGCCAGTCCAGTGCCTGTGTTGCCAGATGTGGGCTCGATAATGGTGCCGCCTGGTTTGAGCAAGCCTTGTTTTTCGGCTTCCTCGACCATTCGCAAAGCCGGTCTGTCTTTGACCGAACCACCGGGATTAAAGGTTTCCATCTTGGCAAGAATTAGGGGCTTAAGCCCTTTAGAAATTTTGTTGACTCGAACTAGTGGGGTCGACCCAACAGTTTCCAATATATTTTCGTAATACTTCACGAGGAAACATTCTCCCTTTATATAATATGCGTGCAAGTCGTCATTATACCTAAGAAATGTCCTCAGAAAAAAACCAACAATTTATTTATCGCAAAAACGATCTGGAGCAAAAGCGCTGGGACCCTGACTCTAAGCTGGGTTTACCCGGTCAGTATCCTTTTACGCGCGGCATACATCGCTCGATGTATCGCTCCAAACTCTGGACTATGCGCCAGTATGCGGGTTTTGGCAACGCCGCTCAAACCAATAAACGTTTTAGATATCTTTTAGACAACGGTCAAACGGGGCTATCGGTCGCTTTTGACCTGCCCACTCAGATGGGAATTGACTCAGACGATGCGCGTGCTCTTGGCGAAGTTGGTCGCACTGGCGTTGCCATAGACACGCTTGCTGATATGGAGCTGTTATTTGACCAAATTAATTTGGGCAAAGTTTCCACCTCAATGACAATTAACGCCACAAGCGCCATCTTGCTTTGTATGTATCGCGCCGTGGGCAAAAAGCAAGGCGTGGAGCCAGCCTTACTCAAAGGCACAATTCAAAATGATATTTTAAAAGAGTATCAAGCGCGCAACACTTACATCTTCCCGCCTAAAGGCTCGATGCGCTTAATCACAGACATTTTTGATTTCTGCGCAAAAGACATGCCCAACTGGAATTCGATATCAATAAGCGGTTATCACATTCGCGAAGCTGGAGCTACAGCCGCACAAGAAGTGGCTTTCACACTTGCCAACGCCATTGCTTATGTTGAGGCAGCAGTGTCAAAAGGCTTAAAAGTAGACGATATTGCTCCACGCTTATCATTTTTCTTTGTTGCTCAAATGGACTTCATGGAAGAAATTGCCAAATTCAGAGCGGCGCGCAGACTGTGGTCCAAAATAATGAAAGAGCGCTTCAACGCTCAAGATCCACGCTCGCTCATGTTGCGCTTTCACACTCAAACAGCAGGCTCGAGCCTGACTTTGCAACAACCAGACAACAACATAGTCCGCACTACAATAGAAGCTTTAGCTGCCGTTCTTGGTGGTACGCAGTCATTGCATACCAATTCTAAAGACGAGGCACTTGGCTTACCTACTGAAGCTTCGGCCCTCACTGCACTACGTACCCAGCAAATAATTGGATACGAAACTGGCGTCACTAACATCGTAGACCCTGTAGCAGGCTCATTCTACATAGAGAGCTTAACCGATGCAGTAGAAAAAGAGGTGCTCGAATATCTTGAAAAAATAGAGAAAATCGGCGGCGCAGTCAAGGCTATCGAAGCTGGATATATTCAAAAAGAAATTGAAAATTCAGCCTATCAGTATCACAAAGAGGTCGAAGGCAAGCACAAAATAGTCGTGGGCGTAAACGAATACATAGATCGAAACGAAGAACAAATTCCAGTATTGCGTGTAGACCCCGGTCTTGAAGACGAGCAAAAGGCAAGTTTTGCCAAAATAAAAGCAAAACGAAATAATCAAGCTGTTGAAGATGCGCTCAAAGAGCTGCTTCAAGCTGCAAGTTCTGAAGACGAAAATTTATTGCCATATATTTGCACTGCAGTTGAAGCTTACGCATCTGTGGGTGAAATCAGCGAAACGCTCAAAAAAGCTTTTGGAAAATTCCGTCCGTCTCTTAATTTCTAGGATTCACAAAGCCTGATGATACCTACAGTTTCTATAGTTATAGTAAATTGGAAAACGCCTGACTTGCTTGTGGCGTGTATTGAGTCAATCAAGAAAAATGATGCTGGCCATGCCGATTTCGAATTTTTAATTGTAGACAACAATTCGCAAGATGGCTCAGTCGAGCTGCTTTCTAAAAACTTTCCCGACATATTTTTACTTGCTAACGACGAAAATCTTGGTTTCTCTATCGCTTGTAATCAGGTGATTCCAAAAGCAAAAGGCAAATATGTTTTGCTTTTAAATCCAGACACTTTAGTCGAAGACAACGCAATATCGAGAATGGCAGCCTTTCTTGACGCGCGCAAAGAATGCGGTGCCGTCGGTCCCAAAGTGCTCAATCCCGACGGGACCCTGCAATTGGCATGCAGACGGTCTTTTCCATCACTTGAATCGGCATTCTATCGAGTGACTTATTTGAGTCATTTGTTTCCCAACAACAAAACTTTTGCCAAGTACAATCTCACTCACGCAGATCCAGACAAAGAGCTTGAAGTGGACGCGTTATCGGGCTCGTGCATGATGGTTCGCAAAGAAATAATTGACCGCATTGGTCTTCTGGATGAAGACATATTTATGTTTGGCGAAGACATTGACTGGTGCTGGAGAGTAAAAGAAGACGGTTACAGTGTGATTTATTTTCCCCAAAGCGTGGTGTATCACATTCATGGAGCTTCAAGCCGGTTGAGGCCTATCGGTGCCACGATTAATTTGCACAAGGGCATGGAAGTTTTCTACAGGAAACACTATGCTAAACAATACTGGGCCCCGATTAACTTGCTGGTGTATGCTGCCATTTGGGCGAGAGCTGCACTTTTTATTTTGGTGAATCTGCTTAAGTCAGTCACCGACAATAAGAAGAAAGAGGCTATTGACAAGCAAATCGCTGTGTCGAGTCCCAAAGAAAAAGAAGCTGAAAAAGCAAAAGAAGCCGAAGAAGCTGAAAAATTCGAAACTCCAGTTAAATGAGACCAACGAGACCCGTTACTAATTAAAGATGGCAAACCCAAACGGAAATAATTCAGTCCTGGTCACCGGAGCTTCCGGAATGATTGGGCGTCAAGTAGTTGATATCTTGCAACGCGAAAGTTATGGCGTTGTGCGTGCCCAGGTGCGCGATAAGATGGCTGCAAAGCAGCGCATCAATAATGCTTTTGATGTAGCTATGGCTGATTTTAAAACAGCCGACTTCAGCTTGATGCTCGAAAAAGATTATCGAGAAATGACGAATGGCTGTCACACAGTGGTTCACACTGCTGGTCTTGTACACATGCCCGATGCTCAATATCAAGAGTACGAAGTTATGAATGTGCGTGCCACTCAGCAATTGGCTGAGGCTTGCAAAGCAAACAAAGTAAATACACTTGTGTTTTTCAGCTCGTCGGCAGTTTATGGACCTGGTCCATTCACCAATATTGACGAAACCGCACCTATTAAAGCGACAAGCCCCTATGCAGTTTCAAAATCAACTTCAGAAAATTTCTTAAAAACACTCGATGGCATTCCAAGAATTATTGTCCTGCGCCCATCGCTTGTTTTTGGCGAAGGCGACCGCGGCAATCTTATAAAGATGATTCGCGAAATCAAAAGCGAAAGATATAAACACATTGGCGGCGGAAAGACTGGCAAATCAATCATCTATGCCCGCGATGTAGCCGATTCTGTTTTGAATGTACTGCAAAAAACACCACCTGGCTATCATGTTTACAACGTTGCAAACCCGCAACCAGTGACTGTTTTCGAACTAGCAGAATCTATCGGTTCGGTGCTGAACATGAAAATTGGTTCTTACAATGCCGGTATGCTCAAGATAGGCGTCAAACTGCTTGAGACTTTCATGCCAGGAAAAGCGCCTGTGACCTCTGAACAGCTCGAAAAATTGACTACCGAAACAACCTGCTCGGTAAGCAAACTAGTGAACGAAACTGGCTTTAGACCCAAAACAGATCTCGATAAAGCACTCAAAGCAGAGATTGCCTGGGCAGACCAGAATAATTTGTTGTAAACAAAAGCCATTCCACCTAATTTACTAGGCGTACGGGTTATACCGATGTAGATAAAATTCGGTGCCTTTTGCATAATATATGTAGTTGGGAATTAGGACAATGAACAAGCACGCAAAACAACTTATGGGAGCTCTATTTGCCCCGCTTCTTTTGGCTAACGCCGCAAGCTTTAGCATGGCTTCTCCATCTTTTGCCAGTGATGAAGCTCCAAAGAAATTTTTAGAAGTTGGAGTGACAAAAAACGTAAGCGCCATCCGCGATAAATGGGCTGTGATTATCGGGGTTGACAACTTCAAAGATAAACGCATACCCCAGCTTCACTTCTCGGCTAAAGACGCCGCCGACTTTGCCAAATTCTTAGTAGAGAAAGCTAATTTCGCACCAGATCACGTTCTACTTCTTTTGAACGGCGATGCCACTAGAGACAATATCATCGCCAGCTTATGCGATGAATGGTTGCTTCAACGCGCCGGCAAGAACGACCTCATAATGATTTACGCATCGTCTCACGGCAGTCCAACCGAGCTTGATACGGCTAAAAAAGAAAACTATCTGATTGCCCACGACACTAATGAAGACCGCATTTTCACCACGGGCATCAACCTTTCAAGTCTTCTGACCACAATCAAAGACCGCACAGACTGCTCGCGCATCGTGATGATTCTCGATGCCTGTAACTCGGGAGCCGCCACCGCCGTCCAGAGTAAAGGTCTTTATCGCGCTCAAAACTTTGACCCAGACGCACTTGCAGGGACGGGTCAAATAGTCATAAGTTCAAGTGCTGCCCAACAGCGTTCGTGGGAATCAAAGCGTTATCAGAACGGCGTGTTCACCCACAATCTAATTGAGACTTTGGGTGATCCCAAAACAGACTTGGTCACAAGTTTTGAGTCGTTGAAAGACAAAGTGCAATCTGAAGTCAAGTTCGATCGCAAAGCCAGTCAAACTCCCACCATTGCAAACAAATGGGATGGCGACCCGCTCATTATTTCAGCCAAGCCCTCATCACCGCGCGATCTTCCGTCTGACGAAGACAGCCCTTACACATATAAGGCTTTCATTTCAGGTGGCATGGTCAAGAAGACGCCCCCGCCAGAAATAAAGCGTCAAGAGGCTATACAGCCGATTCAACAAACACAGATTCAGGCGCCCCAAATTCAGCAAGTGCCACAAATGCAGCAAACTGCAATTCCTACCCAGCAAGCGGTGTCCAGCTCGCCTGCAACCTTGCCTGCGCCACAATCGCATACTACATATAGTTTTAATTACGGCTCACGCGCTCCTGAAGTACAAAAGAAAGCTGCTCCAGTTGGTAAAGAAGCCGATTACTGGTTCAAGTTCGGTAAGTAGTCAGGCGATAAGGGTTTCCAGGTAGCAATAACCAAAAGAAATTCCAATTTATTGGTAGTGAAGGTATTTCTTTCCTTGTTAACACCTGCTAAATTTAATGTTCAACGCCAGGCATGAACGCCAAGTTCTAGAGCTTTTACGTTTTGTGTAAAGGAAAGACATAATCCTGGCAGTGAGATGAATTTCAGCTACCATATAAAGGTTGCTTACAGACGGGGGATAACAGATATCGTGTCTAGCGGAAACGAGGGCAGCGCCTTAAAAATTCTCATTATTGAGGACGATGTTAACATCGCGAGACTCATAGAGCTCGAACTCGGTTATGAAGGATATCAAGTATCAGTAGCCCATGAAGGCAATCAGGGTCTGGATCTTTTCAAACGTGACCAACCAGATTTGGTACTTCTAGACGTGATGCTTCCCGGACTCGACGGAGTGGAAGTGTGCCGCAGATTGCGTGCCATGTCCAAAGTCCCAGTCATCATGCTTACAGCCAAAGACGGCGTCCAAGATCGCGTAGTTGGTCTTGATTCAGGTGCCGATGACTATCTAACAAAACCTTTTGCCACCGAAGAATTGCTTGCTCGTATTAGAGCTGTGATGAGACGCAAACCACAAGAAGGAATTCTTACTTATTCCGATTTGTGGATGGACCAACTCAATCGTGTGGTCAAGCGCGGCGAACGCCAACTCGATTTGCGTGCTAAAGAGTTCGATTTATTGAGACTCTTCATGCAATATCCAGAACAAGTTCTTTCACGCGAATTTATTTTCGACAAAGTATGGGGCTACGACTTCATCGGCGAATCAAACGTTATTGAAGTGTACATTCGTTATTTGCGATCCAAACTGGAAGATGCCAGCCAAAAACGGCTTATCCAGACAGTTCGCGGCGAAGGCTACGTACTTAAAGAAGAAGACGGATCACGCTAAGTCTCTAAGACGCCTCTCATGACAACATGATTTCTGGCTAATAGAAGGGCTTTTGGGCTTGCACAAATTGAAATTGTAACGTTATTATAAGGGTGGCCACAAGCTAACCACGGGTCTAACCTTATGACAAGCGCTTCAATCTCCGTTTCTAAAAATCAGGAAGTCACGCTTGATCTCGACATTGTCAGTGTCGATGACACAGGTTCATGGAAAGTCTGCTTTCCATGCCATGTGCCACAGAGTATGCAACCTCACAAATTGGAACTGGAACAAATTCTTGAACGAGTTTTTTCCAATTGTTCAAACCCAGCTTCTAATCTTGCATTAGCTCGTCAACTGGCAATCAACTGGTGTCAGCAAAAGGGTCGCGAACTAGGAATAGCTATTCGCTTTTCTTAAGCGTCAAACTTTTAAAACACTCAAAATTTTACGCCGATTTGCGTGTGCCTTTTTGCATGTTGTTCTTCAAATAGTAAATTCGAGTAGATTTTCTGACGAATTCATAAGAAAATCTACTCGAATTTACTACCTGCAAGAAAGGGTGCCTAAAGACACCCTTTCATAGTTGTTAGATTTTCTCTGATCTGCCGATTTACTCGCCAGTCTCTTCCTCTCCGATGTCGCCAAGTTCTTGCGCACCAGTCGGGTCGACGAATGGGCTTACAGAAACCACCGAATCATCGGTGCCTAACTGCTGGATACGAACTCCAGTTGCCATCCTTCCTTGCGAGCTGATTTCAGAAACTTGCTGTCTTACCACGATACCATTGGCAGTGGCGATAACAACATGATCTTCAGGCGCTACAACAGTCAAGCAAGCAAGTCTCGATGTAGAAGACTTGAACTTGGTTCCGATGATGCCTACACCACCGCGACCCTGTTGTCTGAACTCGTCGAATTTGACTCGCTTGCCGTAGCCATCATTTGTTACCACTAAGATACTGTGAGTATCTTTTGGCTCGACTGCATCAAATCCGACAATCTTATCTGTTTCGCGCAATGTAATTGCACGCACACCGCGAGCGGCTCGACCCATTGGTCTTAGCTCTTCTTCGCTGTAGCGAATACACATACCGTTGCTTGTACCGATTAATACATCGGACTTGCCGGTAGATGTTTTCACCCAGCCAAGCTCATCACCATCACCAAGCGAGATGGCGATAATGCCACTACGTCTGATACTAGCGAATTCGGACATCGGCACTTTCTTGATGTAAGCACCAGCTGTAAGCATGATTAGATGCGACGTGTCTTTAAACTCAGCCACCGGAATAACGGCTGTGACATTTTCTTCTTGACCAATCGGCGCCAGGTTAACTAGAGCAAGACCACGAGCGGTGCGTCCGCCTTCGGGCAAGTCCATAACTTCGATAGGATAGACCTGACCTCTGCTTGTGAATACAAGCAAGCGATCGTGCATATTGGCTACAAAGAAGTGTTGGATTTCATCCTCTTCGCGTGTCTTCATACCGGTTACGCCACGAGTGTTACGACGTTGACGTTTGAATGTATCGAGCGGAATACGCTTGATATAGTTCTGGTTGGTGATGAACACAGCCATCGCTTCATTAGGGGTGAGGTCTTTAGCCGAAATGTCGGTGTCGACTTTGCCTTCGATGCGAGTCTTGCGATCGTCGCCATATTTGTCGCGAATGTGTATAGATTCTTTTTTGATTACATCAAGTACAAGCTGACGATTATCGAGCATTGCTTTGTACTCTTTAATTTTGGCTTGAATCTCGTCATATTCTTTTTGAATTTTGCCTGATTCTAATCCTGTCAGGCGGCGCAATTGCATTTCGAGAATGGCATTTGCTTGCAGTTCATCAAGACCGAATTTAGAAATCAAACCTTGTCTGGCTTCTTCTGTCGAATCGGCCTTTCTAATTATTTGAATAACTTCTTCGATATTTTTGAGTGCTTTTAAATAGCCTTCTAAAATATGAGCGCGCTCTTCGGCTTTGCGCAATTGATATCTTGTGCGGCGCGTGACCACGTCGATTCGGTGGTCAATGAACTCTTGAAGCAACGCAGATAACTGCAATGTGGCAGGACGTCCGCGCACTAGAGCAAGAGTATTTACAGGGAAAGACTGTTGTAATTGAGTGTGTTTGTACAAATTATTCAATACAACTTCAGGGTGTGCATCGCGTTTTAGCTCGATTACTACCCGCAATCCACTTCTGTCTGTTTCGTCGTTGACGTCGCTTATACCAGTCAAACGCTCGCCACGCACAAGCTCTGCCACACGCTTGGCAAAGGCTTCCGGTCCCACCAAATGCGGAAGGGTGGTGACAATGATGGCCATACGAGATTGACGACCGTTTCCACCTGGCAATTGCTCAATGGTGGCATCGCCACGAACCATAATAGAACCGCGACCAGTGAGGAAGGCTTCTTCGATCGCTTCGGTTCCCATAATGGTCCCGCTCGACGGGAAATCAGGTCCCTTGACCCACTGCATCAATTCTTTGGAAGTAAGTTCGGGATTATCGATTTTGGCAAGGATTCCATCCATCACTTCTCTCAAGTTGTGAGGAGGAATATTGGTTGCCATTCCAACTGCAATACCTGCAGATCCATTTAATAACAATGTGGGCACACGTGACGGCAAAACAACTGGCTCTTTGCGACTGTCGTCGAAGTTAGCGCGCATGTCAACCGTTTCAGCATCGATGTCAGCAAGCATTTCCATTGCAATTGGCGCCAAGCGCGCTTCTGTATATCGCATAGCAGCAGGAGGATTATCTAAATCGCCGAAATTTCCGTGACCGTCAACAAGCATGTATCTTGTGCTTTCAGGTTGAGCTAGCCTGACAAGCGCATCGTATATAGCTTGGTCGCCGTGAGGGTGATAGTTACCCATTACTTCGCCCACTGTTTTAGCCGCTTTACGATACCGCTCTGTTGGTGCAAGCCCTTGCTCGTTCATACCAAAAATGATGCGTCTGTGCACTGGCTTCAAGCCGTCGCGCACGTCTGGAATGGCTCGGGAAATGATGACAGACATGGCATAGTCAATGAAAGACTTGCGCATTTCCTCTTTCAGATCGATTGTTATTACTCGTCCTGTCCCGCCCGCACCGGCTCCACCGCCGGCATTGCCGCTTGATTGGCTCACTATTCAAGAACCCCCTGATACACGTAAATATAGATACCATGCCGCTTTGAAGCAGCTATAAGAAAGATAAATTATAACATGAAAGTATCGTGGCGATTTCGCCCGAAACCTTGAGTTTTCTTAGGTTTGACTCAGGTCTTGACCCCCTCATTCTAGGTAAATTATTCATTCAAATCAATTAATTGGAGATTCTCACTTGAGTAAGGATTCAGAAAGCTCGCGTCTTAGAGATGAGCGCTTGAAAAAACTGCAGACTCTGCGCGATCAAGGTGTACAGCCTTATCCCTATAAGTTCGATCGCACCCATCAGAATAAAGACCTGCAAGAAAAATACAAAGACCTTGCCAATGAGATTGAAACTCAAGATGTGGTCAGGGTTTGTGGTCGTGTAATGAACGAGCGCAATACCTGGATGTTTGTCGATCTATATGATGAATCTGGAAAAATTCAGCTCTTCTGCCACAAAGAAAACCTTGACAAGGAAAAATTGCAGACGCTCAAACTCTTCGACAAAGGTGACATCATCGGCGCCACAGGCACAATTAGAAGAACAAAGGCTGGCGAATTGTCGGTCAAAGTGACAGACTTTGAATTGCTTTGCAAATCACTTCAACCACTGCCAGACAGCTGGAGCGGATTCACAGATGTGGAAGCAAGATATCGTCATCGCTATGTAGATTTAATTATCAATCCAGAAGTGCGAGAAACTCTTCGCAAGCGCAGTTTGACTGTTCGCACCATTCGTAATTTTTTAGACAGCAGAGGCTATCTCGAAATCGAAACACCAACTCTACAAGTGGAAGCAGGTGGTGCTGATGCTCGTCCGTTCGTCACTCATCACAACACTCTAGATCTCGAATTGTATTTGCGCATCGCCACCGAGTTGCATTTAAAACGGCTTGTAGTAGGCGGCTTCGAGCGCGTGTATGAAATTGGTCGCATTTTCCGCAACGAAGGAATTAGCACCAGACACAATCCCGAATTCACAATGCTTGAGATGTATTGTGCCTATGGTGACTATAAAGACTTGATGGATTTCACCGAAGAAATGCTGCTTCAATGCGCCACTACAGTTTGTGGAACCGGGGACCTAACATATCAAGGACAGACGCTCAATTTCAAAGATCCATTTAAACGTCTTCGCATGGTCGATGCCATCAAAGAAGTGACTGGCAAAGATGTCGAATCGATGAAAACCTTCGAAGAAGTAAAAGCATGTGCCACCGAAATTGGTGTCAGGCTCGATGGCGAGAAAACACGCGGCGAAGTGATAAATAGCATTTTCGAAGACAAAGTCGAACATACGCTTATACAGCCAACTTTCATCATCGATTATCCAGTCGAGATTTCTCCACTCACCAAAGCACACAGAAATAATCCAGGCGAAGTGGAGCGCTTCGAATTAATGGTTGCTGGTCGCGAATTAGCAAACGGGTATAGTGAGCTTACAGACCCGCTGGATCAAAGAGCACGACTTGAAGAACAAGCGAAAAAGAAAGCGGCTGGAGACCTAGAGGCAATGCCATTAGATCTAGATTTCCTATTGGCAATGGAATATGGCATGCCACCAACGATGGGTATCGGCATCGGCATAGACCGGCTTGTGATGCTACTTACAGACTCAGCTTCTATTCGCGATGTCATTGCCTTCCCGACCATGAAACCACACAAAGAAGAAAAGTTAGAGAAAGCCGAATAAGCTTAGTCTCAATTTCAAGCTTTATAAATAGTGAATGCCTTCTTGCGATATCAATCGCAAGTCGTCTGCTATTTCTTCAAAACTATCATATCCAGGCGCTGCATCAAGTTTGCCTTCGTCAGTGAAACATAACCTAACTGCACGCATTAAAATGTGCTCGATTATTTCGGGCAGCCCGCCACGCGTTGAAGTTGGTTTTTCTGTATTGATGATTTGAGAAAAATGGAAATTACCAAGGTCTTCTTCTTTGTGCACAATATCTAGCAAATCATCTGTTACTCGCTTCAAATCAAAATCACGCGAATAAGACACGCCGTTTAAAAGAGGCTTGCGACAAGCAACTTCCCAGAGTAATAAACCAAAGGCTAGTAAATCATCGGCTTTTAAGTGTGGATAGTAACGAGGGGTGGTGACTATTAAAGATTTCTTTTCATCATCTGTCTCACCATATTCGGTGGCGCCAAAAAATCCACAATCTACCAAAATCACTCCGCTATTTGTGACCACCATATTTTCTGGTTTGACGTCACCGTGATAGCCAAATTCCTGATTGTTATTCAGTCTTTGTAGAGTGAGAGCTAAATTTCTTAGCACCGCCACGGGTACTGGACCAGAGCGCATATATTGTCTAAAAGTCTTGCCTGCAATCAGTGGCATCACCGAGAAGACACGATCTTTTTCAAGCGAATAATCGTCGATACTCACAAGACCTTGCTCAGAAACAGACCTTGTGCGAGCTATTTGAATTTTGTGGATACTATACGGAGACGCTTCTTGCACCGAATATCTATCAGGCTTTTTGACAAAAACTTGAGTGGGAACCGGCTCATGTGGTGCCATATTTCCGACAGGATGCGAATCGCGCGTGAACTCTGGATTTGCCGCTTCTTCTTTTGGAACTTTTATGGCTCGCTCAGATTGAGTCAATCTGTCGAGCGACTTAAAAACAAATGAGAACGTTCCCTCACCAACCAGTTCTTGAATAGTGTAATTACCTATTCTCGCCCCGATCCAGTCGCTAGGGTGCCGGTTGGACATTCAGTCCTTTGTTATCAATGTAAGTACTAGACTATTTCTTCTTCAGAAGAAATGGCTTGGCGAGCCAACTCTTCCACATGTGCAACCACACGATCAAATTCGTCATCGGACTCAATGGTGCGGAAAATCGAGTGATCTTCTTTTTGAATCAAACGCATAATTACAAGTGACTCATCATCATCGTCGTCATCTTCTTCTTCGGCTGCTGCAGCGGCCGCTGCCTCGTCTTTGAGCTTGAGCAGAATGCCGTAGTCATTACCTTCAAATTCGATGATATCTAAAATTTGACAGTTGTATGAAGTACCATCCTCACCCTCTAAAGTGATGATTGCATCGTCATCAGGTCCCGGTGTAGGTTCGTTGTTCATTTTTATCTTCCTGTTTAAGTTCTGCTTGCCAGCTGTCCAAGTTTATCGAAATCTTGCTGCGCGCCCAACCCTATTAGCTCGTCTCCGACACCAAACGTTAAGTCGGGCGACGGATTCGTTATCAGCTTACCATTTTGATTTACGGCCAGGATCATGACTCCAGAAGTCTGACGAATATTGGCATCCTTTAATGTTCTACCGACAAGGGTTGAACGCTCTTTGATAGCGACTTGTTCCATTCTCAACTCATGCCCTGGTGCGTGCATGACAACGTCGAGAAATTCCGTTACAAGTGGATGCGTAATTGATGCTGCCAAGCGTTTACCGCAAATGACATAAGGCGAAATGACCATGCGCACTCCAGCGCGTTTGAGCTTGGCTTCACTGCCCGGGTTTGCCGCGCGTGACACAATGTCAATCTTTTCGTTTAGCCCTTTTGCTGTGATGGCGATAAAGGCGTTTTGTCTGTCGTCTGGCAAGGCGCAAACAATTCCTTTGGCGTTAGTTAACTGCGCTTCAATCAATATGTCGTCGTCCGACGCGTCACCCATCAAAACTAAAATGCCTCTAAGTTCGGCTTGTCTGGCGCGTTCTGGGTCTTGCTCCACCACTACAAAAGGAATTTTATTAATGATAAATTGTTCCGCCACCTCTTGTCCGGTGCGCCCATAACCGCACACAATCTGGTGATCGGTTAGTTTGACAATTTTGTGTTTCATCAATCTTCCTCTATTAGCTTCAATTAATAGCTCCACAATATCGCTCAGGATGTAAAGAACGAATCCGATGCCCGCAAGCATGAGCAGAATTGTGAAAATTTTTCCATTGTCGTCGAGCGGATGCGGCTCTCCAAAACCTACTGTAGTGATTGTCATTACTGTCATGAAAAGCGCGTCAAGCGGCTCCCAGCCCTCAATCAGCACGAAGCCAAGAGTGCCTGCCGCCACCAATCCGCCAAGCTTAAAAACGTTTGATATCAAACGCTCATAGATACTTTTCTTCTCGTAATCAATCATTTCTTAAATAGACTCAAAAGGTATTATAAATTTCTGGAGCCCATGGCATATTAAGGACTATCCTTATTATGTTCAAGAGTTTCTGCGCCAAGCCACAGGCAGATGGCGCCAAACGGGGCTCAGTGTCCCAATGCACGTATTTTTGAGTCAAGATAAATCGGAGAATCACATACCAAGATGAGCACAGTTCTGGATTCACCCA
Organism: Candidatus Melainabacteria bacterium; assembly: GCA_016699165.1. Classification (GTDB taxonomy): domain Bacteria; phylum Cyanobacteriota; class Vampirovibrionia; order Obscuribacterales; family Obscuribacteraceae; genus Aved-18. Next base: position 1,690,425 of record CP064963.1, read on the forward strand.
CAAAAACAGAAGGCAAAGTAGTACAAGTTATCGGCGCCGTTATCGACGTTGAATTTCAAGCTGGTCACTTGCCCGAAATCTATCATGCCATCGAAATCAAAGGCACTAACCCCGCTGGAGACGAAATGTCAGTGGTATGCGAAGTGCAACAGATGCTTGGTGATAACCGAGTAAGAACAGTTGCCATGAGCACAACTGATGGTATGACTCGCGGAATGACCGCCGTCAACTTGGGCAAACCGATATCGGTTCCTGTTGGTATCGGCACCCTGGGAAGAATTCTGAACGTACTTGGCGAGCCTGTAGACGAAATGGGACCAGTCAAAGCCGATGACTACTGGCCAATTCACCGTCCATGCCCAGACCTCACCGATCTCGATACATCGACTGTAATTTTTGAAACTGGTATCAAAGTTGTCGACTTGCTTGAGCCTTACACCAAAGGTGGTAAGGTCGGACTCTTCGGCGGAGCAGGCGTAGGCAAAACCGTTATCATCATGGAACTTATCCACAACATCGCCAAACAACACGGTGGTTACTCAGTGTTTGGTGGAGTGGGAGAGCGTACCCGCGAAGGGAACGACCTCTGGCACGAAATGAAAGATTCAGGCGTTATCGACAAAGTAGCACTAGTTTATGGTCAGATGAACGAGCCACCAGGTTCGCGTATGCGCGTTGGACTATCGGCTTTGACAGTGGCAGAATATTTCCGCGACGTGTCCAAAACTGACGTGTTGCTTTTCGTAGACAACATTTTCCGCTTCACACAGGCAGGTTCCGAAGTATCCGCCCTTCTTGGACGTATGCCATCAGCCGTAGGTTATCAGCCCACCCTGGCAACAGAAATGGGTTGGTTGCAAGAGCGCATCACATCCACCAAAAATGGATCAATCACATCTGTACAAGCCGTCTACGTACCAGCCGATGACTTGACCGATCCAGCTCCTGCCACCACCTTTGCTCACCTTGATGCAACCACAGTATTGTCGCGTCAGATTGCAGAATTAGGAATCTATCCTGCAGTTGATCCGCTTGCATCTACATCTACTGCTCTCAAACCAGAAGTAGTAGGCGAAGAGCACTATGCAGTAGCTCGTGGTGTACAACAGACATTGCAGAAATACAAAGATTTGCAAGATATCATCGCCATTCTTGGTATGGACGAATTGTCTGAAGAAGACAGAATCACAGTTAACCGCGCAAGAAAAATTCAACGCTTCTTGAGTCAACCATTCCACGTTGCTGAAGTATTCACTGGTATCAGCGGTAAGTACGTCACACTGAAAGAAACAGTCGAATCCTTCAAACAGATTCTTGCTGGCGAATGTGATGACATGCCAGAACAAGCCTTCTACATGGTAGGCAATTTGGATGAAGCGAAAGAAAAAGCGAAAAAACTTGCTGAAGCATAAGAGTAAAAAATAAAATCAAATGACAAAAGAAAAAAAGGCAAAAGCCAAAGAAGAACCAACCCGCGAAGACAGTCGTAACGTCTATGTCTTTGGCAGATTGGAAAACGAAGTGACGGTTCCCGTCATTCGCAGACTCCTTCGGCTGGCTGAACTCGATGCACATGCGCCAATCACGCTGTACATCAATTCATCTGGTGGCAACGGTTATAATGCCGACGCCATCATTGCCATAATGAATTCGATCAAGCCTAAAGTACACACTGTTTGTCTTGGACACGCTCTGTCTGGTGCCTGCGAAATTTTAGCCGCCGGCACCGGCGAGCGTTCTGCCTATGAATTTTCAACCATCATGTTTCACCAGACTATCTGGGAAGCTGAAGGCGATATCACCAATCTTGAAATTCAAGCAGCCCAGGGTCAGCGTTTCCGTAACGCCCAGATCGAACTTTTGCATAAATGCACCGGCGCAAGCAAAGAAAAATTACGCAAAGACATCGAACGCGACTATTATATGTCCGCTGAAGATGCCCTTGAATACGGCATGATCGACAAGCTCATCCGTCACAAAGGAAGAAGCGCTGCTGCACCACTCAAATTAGTTGCTAAATCAGCAGCTAAGCCAGCAGCCAAAACAGCAACTAAACCAGCTGCCAAACGCGCTTCGGCAAGCCGAGTAAGCACACGTTCAAAGACTGCTGCTCGTAGCACTAAAACAAGAAAAGTAGCAACTCGCAAAACCACGAAAAAATAATCGGAGTTCAAACAAGAGACCATGGCTAAGACATTCAAACTCAAAGTAATTACACCCGAGAGAATCGTTTTTGAAAAAGATGTTGAAAAACTCACAGCCACAGCACGTGACGGTCAACTCACTATTCTTGCCAACCACGAGCCTCTTGTAACCGCCCTTGGTATCGACGTTATGCGCGCCACCGCAGGTGATGAAGAATATGGCGCCGCCATTATTGGTGGCATCTTAGAAGTTGGCGTAAACGAAGTAACCATCCTCACCGACACCGCAGAGATGGGAACTGAAATCGACGAAGCTCGCGCTATGCAAGCGCACTCCAGAGCTGAAGCCGAGAAGACTCAGCGCACCGACAAGATTGAAACACACGCCGCAGAACTGGCGCTAGCAAGGGCAGTAGCTCGTATGAGAGCTGCTGAAATGGTTAAAGCTCGCAAGAAGTTGCACCACTAAATTTTAAAAGTCTTTCGAGTCTTTTGAACCTTGGATCTTTTTGCGACGCAAAAGATTAGTTACGAACATATTTTTGTATTCGCTATTCAGCGATAGCTTTGGAATGACAATTAAAAGGTTGTCCGGTGTTTTGAGCACAAAAAATCGGGTTGTTTCGTGTATCTCGGATAACTCGCTCCAAGCTATACTTGTTTTCAATCCTTTGGTTTTGAATAGAACAAGATCATTTCCAATTTCGATAACTGCACTCAAGCGTCCTCCATAACAAGCCTGAATTAACTTAAATCGCTGTGACTTTTTAAATTGATAAAACGCAAAACAGCTGAGTCCAATAACTACAGGGGCTATCCATTCGAACTCTCGGGGAAGGGAGAAAGCGCTCCAAAAGCTATAATGCGCAATCAAACTGTAGATACAAAAATAAGAGACACAGCGAAAAACATAACGGACCCGGGTCACATATCTCCACAGGAACTCGCTTAACTCAGCTCCGGTGTATCGGCACTTCAAGATGACCTTAGCAGCTGCAGGACCAGGCAATGGGACATCGATTGGTAGCAATGACTTTTTTTCATGCTTTTCAACGAAGACATCAGTTCCATTGATACTAACGTTTTTCTCGTAAGTATTCTCGAAAGAGACAGTCTTGCGTTTACCCAAGGCATAACTAAATCTAGTAAGACGATCTTTCATTAGACTGCGAATATTTTTTAGCTGTTCACCATCTTTGAAATTTCGTTTTGGTATCACAAAAACAGCCTGGTTTATTACAAACGCAAGTGAGTCTAGGCAGTCATAACCGTTTGTTATGCCATTCCATTTGGTGAAGGATGTCCCTTGTGCGTCTATTATCTGAACACCTTTTTTAGTGAACAGATACTTAATAGCTCTAGGAGTAATACCACCAGTAAAATCTTTATTCTTTTCATAGAAAAAATAAAAACCAGCCAGTGCGAAGGGACTAATCAAGAAAAAACCAAATCTAACATTTGCTGGAATACAATCAAAGATATCTGATTCCCTTAATTGATAAATCGTGTACGTCTGAGCCAATACAGTGAGTATAAATATTAAGACCACGGGTGCAATCAAAAGAGTTTGACACCTGTGCTCAAATACTGCCTGATTAATTTCTTTAGCCGTTGGCTCGGCTTGAACTATGACCGGTTCCAATTTTATCTATCAGCGTCAAAAGCATCTGGGTCTTTGGTATTTGTTTCCCTGGAAGTTGACTTATCGTCTTTCGATTTATTCTCACGCAGAGCAGCACTTGGGCTTTTGCCTTTGATACGCTCTGACACTGTATTTGGTGATAAGGTCAATCCGCGATCAGTTGATGCAGGAACTTCTGTTTGATGAATATCTGAAGGTATCTCACTTTCTTTGACAATAGGTTGAGGCGCTGAATCTTCTTGAGTGGGCTTTGCACCACCAATGTGACCAAAGCGAGTACCTTGGTAATCATTAGAGTCTATTGTTGATTCACTGCTCGATTTTTTTTCGACTTTTGGTTTAGGTGCGGCTGAAGCTTCAGAAGAAGGTGCAGATTTCTCGGGAGCAATTGGCTGCTCGACTGACTTTATATTAAGACCTTGAGATTCAGTCTTATTTTCTTCGCTCTTTTCGCGCAGCTGTTTGTCTTGGAAAACTTTTTCCATTTCCTGAATAGAGTTGCTCTTCTCTTTTGCTGTTGGACTTGTTGTCTTGATGAAAGCCAATGCCACCAGAGCTAGTATTGCCACCACTGATACTGTAGCCAGCGCCAAAGTCATGGCAAAGCTTTTTGCTTTGGTAGTATGCTCTTGTGGATGCGCTCCAACAGCTTGTGGTCTAACTTGCGGTGAGGCTGGCATAGGTTGTTGCGGCATAGGCGGTGCGTGAAACTCTTGTGCCAAGGGAACGGCATTATGTGACTGAGGTACAGCAACTGCGCCTTGCGGCTGCTCCAAACTTTCAAACGAATTGGAATCAGAAGCCGGTCTAAAACTAGAACCACTATTTCGATCGAAATGCACCCAGCCTGTTTGATACAACTCGGGACTGATGTTATGCAAGCCATCAAATTCACTACCAAGACCAGGTGCCTGTCCTTGAGATGAATAAGCGCCCGATGCACCAGAATTGGTGGCAGAGGTTGGCATCAAAATGCGCTCTAAATCGTCACGCACTTGTTCCATTTGTTGATATCTATCTTCTGGTTTGCGTTGCAAACATCTGCGGCAAATGTTCTCCAGCTCGACGGGGAGCGGAAGTCGCGGTGCCACATCAGCGAAGTAGGGCGGATCTTTGGTGCACTTTGCCATAAATGTCTCGTGCAGGTTAGGACCCATGTGAGGGAAATGTCCAGTCAATGCGCGGAACATCAACACACCAAATGCGTAAACATCAGCTCTGCCATCGGCGGCTTCGCCCATGCACTGCTCGGGTGCCATATAGATAGGACTACCAACAACCTCGCCAACGCGCGTGAGTCGCTTAGAATCCTGTGCGATACGTGCGATTCCAAAATCGAGAATCTTCACTTGATCTTTAGAAACGATATCGGTAAGCATGATGTTCTGCGGTTTCAAGTCGCGATGAACAATACCCTTTTGATGCGCAAATCTGATGCCGTCTGCAATCTGTTTGAAAATATAAACAGCTCGTCCTGGTTTTAGAATCCCGACTTGTTCAAGCAATTCATCAAGACTAAGCCCCTCGACATATTCCATTGCCAGATAACCTTGAGCAGTATCAGTCAATCCAAAATCATAGGTAGCAATTATATTGGGGTGATTAAGCTGAGCAAGAGCCTTCGCCTCACGCTCAAGGCGTTGCAAATTGACTTCGTCTTTAGCAAGTTCTGGTGGCAAAAGCTTGAGCGCAATGTCGCGGTCCATTATTTTCTGGCGCGCCTTAAAAACGATACCCATACCGCCGGCATTTAGCACTTCGATAATTTTGTACTTGTCTATCTCAGCACCGAGCATCGGGTGGTTTTCTTTTTCAAGCGGGTCAAGAGCCATTTTTTAAATCCCTATCCTGGATTACAGAGATAATCAGTATAGGGGAAAATCACACCAGTTTGACGATTTTCAGCCTTAATTTGAAGACTTGTAGTGACTCTTGACATACTACTTCTTTGGCTTTTCAACAATGCACAAAGTGGACTTTACGCGCCTTTCGGGGGATGCGCCATATATAAGTTGTGCTGGCAAACCCGAATCTGGGGGTATAAGTCCAGGGGTGCCTATTTCGTTAAAAAATGCCTTATTTTTTTCATCCAGTTTTTGAAGGTTTACAACCATCGCAGTGGATGTCCCACCATCAAAATTGAGCGCCGACTGGCATCCAAGCATTTGGAACATTTGAGCTAAGTCGTCGAGACTGACACCTTCGGCGAAGTCTTTTTTCTTACCGCCTTCAGCACAAAGTATTTTTATTTTGCCATCATCTGTGATACCAATAGCCGTTCGTGCTGCCTTTCGTTTGGTGCCGATTGAATCTTGCATTTTGCCTTTGTCGTCTTTGCGAATGAATGCTTCTGTCTCAGAAGTCAATTTTGGCAAAATCTGAGGACCGCCTTGCAGTGCGCTTTCTAGTTTCATTCCTGTTTGAATAGGTTTGGAATGTTTTACTATTTCGACTGTAATTTCGTTCTTTTGATTTTTCAAAAATCTAATTTCGGACCGATCAAAAATTTGCGGTAAGAATGGCTTGAGTTTTGGATTTTCAATTAAGGCTTTATTCTGCTTTGGCTCACACATCTGCTTTCCATCTACACTTACGTAGCTTGTGCTCTCACCGTCACTCAGGTTGAAGAAGCCGCCGTTTACTGTGAATATCGCGTCTGAATCAAAGATAGAAAGACTTGGCTCTTTTACTTTCTCCAAAATGTAAGGAGTGATTCTGAGCGATTTATTTTTCGTGTCAACCGTGAGGCAATGAACAGTAGAACCTTGCCACTGAAGTTTTGAATAGGTGAGACCGTTTCGAATTTTAGTTTCTTTGATTATGGACAATTTTTTTGACTGTTCAAGATCTTGTTGAGTATCTGCCGACTGGCAATGAATTGGTTGCGCGAGCAAATTAATCATTAAAATTGCAAGCAGGAATTTAGGACTTACAGATTTTGTTCTCACTTCTTCTCACTTATTTTGAATAGAGCTTTCATGATAACTCAAAGGACGCTTTTAGATTAAATTGAACTGATAGGTCAATTTTGGTCGCTTCCAAAAAGCGAGAAAAACAATTGGTTTTTCTTAGATTTTAATATCAAGGTAAAACTAGCTTGGGTTTTCGGGATTTTTGTTCTTTTGCGAAACGAGGGTCATGCGAGTAAACTGATAGGAAATCTCAAAGGTATTAAATGAAAGACAACCGATTAATTGTTGGAATTTTGGTCGCAGGACTTTTCTTCTCACCTGTCGCGAGTTTCTTAGGAAAATCGTCCGATATCGGTTCAGTTCACGCAGAGGAGCAGCTCTCGGCTGATTCACCTCCAGCAAAATTAAAGGCAAAGCTTGCTGAGATTGACAAAGCAATAGATACGTCACCGTCGGCCAAAGCTTATGGCGCCAAGGCTAACGTTCTTGTATTTATGGGAGAAAAATCGAAGGCTCTAACTGCGATAAATAAAGCTATTCAACTCAGTCCTAACACTGGAAAATATTACGCGTACCGAGGCTTAATTAAGTCAACAGTTGGAGACTTGGACGGAACAATTAAGGATATCGAAAAAGCAAAATCAATAAGTTACCTAGATTCTGATTACCTCGGACTTCTAGCCCTAGCTCAAGCTGATAAAGCCGATTTCAAGAACGCATTAAAAAATGCAGAAGCAGCTTTAAGAGAAGAGAATGATAACTACTCGGCACTTTACGCCAGAGGAAAAGTGCGGACTTCTCAGAAAAATTACCAAAAAGCACTTAGCGATTTCGGTAAAGCCATAACGAAAAATGGAAAATTACCTGAAATCTACTTAGAACGAGCTGCCGTCTGGGAAAAGTTAGGCAACAAAAAGAATGCTTTATCTGATAGGGCCATTGCCCAAAAGCTTAAGTCACAAGCCAACAGGTGAAACAGACCAGAGTATTGGGCATGAATCTAAAAGACTCTAGACAGTATCAAAATTAACTAACATGGCAAAACGCGGAAACGCAGGCGATTCAAAAAATGAGCCTTCGGAAAAAACTTCCATCAGTGGTGCTCGCGGTTCTGGAGGAAGTGATAGCCGAAAGAAGACCGACTTATTGTCTGACTTCGAATCAGCCGTACCTCCAGAGTCAAGATCTAAGAAATCCTCAGAATCCAAAGGGTCGCAAGACGCCCACAAGGGTTCACGGGAAGTTGTAAACTCGATGAACACTGTCCTAGAGAAAGCTTCCAACAAGAGATACAAGGATTCTTCCAAAGACGTTCATCCAGCAGGAAGTTATTGCTCGGCAACAAAGCATGAGCCAGGCTCATCGAAGTGTTTGCCAGCCGAACAATTGAAGGCATTGATAGCGCAAGCGCAGGCCAGAGCGAATGATGGAGAGTTGAGTGCGACAAAAACAAGGCATGACGCACAGCCTCAGACAGCTCAGTCTGTTCATATTGCACAAAACTTAGACTTGAAAAGCCTGGATCAAGGGCAAGGCGCTGCAGTTAAGTATCAGGCTTCAAAAATGGAGCCATTCACCCCGCAAGCCAAGCATTCTGAGTCAGCCAAAGACATTGAACAAGCCAAGCTCTCCGCTCAGAGCGAACAGGTTGTAAATTCGACAACAAAGTCTGCGCAGAGACAAACGAGTGAATCAGTTTCTGAAGCAAAGACATCTTCGGAAAGTAGTGTTATTAAGCCATCGAAAAATAGCCGTTCGTTCAGTGCGCCTGAATACCAGATTCACCAGGAAAGTTTGGACTTTTACCAAACGCACAAAAAAGCATTTCAAGCTGCCGATGAGCATTTTCAGAAAATGCCAGCCGAGGCGCCGCCGCCTGCTCAAAAATTTGAAGGGACAAACCGACCGACAACCCCATTGCCAAAACCACAGTATGAACGCATAGATCCTTATTATGCACTCAACTATCAGCTGGCCAAAGAAAATTCGCTTTTCAATCCGCCGCAGGGAGATTACAGAGTCAAATCAATCGAACAGGCTGATCCCAAAAGGTATCCAGACGCGCTTGCGTTGGACATTCCAGAGTCTCGCATTCTGCATAATGTACCTGTATCTGGTACAGAACAAATTTTGCATAATGCAGAACATGCAGCAAGTGGAATTCCAATAAGAGCTGGCGAGATAATTGATTCAATCGAAGCAATGATGGAAGGACCGCAAGATTCGGCGAATCGCGCAGACAGTCACGGTCATGAAGAAATTGACGAGCGCCGATTCATCATGCTTTTGGACGGCAAACATAAAGGATTCCTCTTCCCGGTAAAAAGATCGGGTGAGCAGCCTAAGCATGAAGGCACCATAGATAGTATCACCAAGATATTTTTACCAGACGGGAATTTCAAATTCGTTAGAGGTGCAAAAGCCGCAGGAAAATTCCATCTTCCTGACTTGAAAGATTTTGTATCTAAGATAAAAGCGAAAGTTACGGGTAAAACCGAGCCTGAAAATGCTGTTAAAGACCAGGAAAAAACAGTTCGCACATCTGCAGCAGTTTTTCCGCAGACTATAGTTAGTCCGCAACAAACTGGCACTATCGTCATAAAAGATCTCAAACCTGGAACAGCAGAGCCAGAGCCACTTGCATCGCAACTAACCAAAGCTCAAAAGACCAAGCAAGAAGAAGCGAAAAAACAAGAAGCCAAAGAATTACGTCCAGAGTCAAAGACCGGAAACAAAGACGCTTATCAAGGTCGCTTGCCTGAAATTAAAATGTCTTACACCAAGAATCAGCCATCGACCAAAGATTTCACCAAGCTTCGTCCGCACGAAAAGCATCCAGTTAAAGAAACTGGAGAAGTTAAAGAGACTATCAATGCTGACCATTCAACACGTATTCGCGATATTTTTGCCAAGTTCGATATTCAGTTACCACGCAAAAAACTGAGACCAGAAATCACAGAATCAGGAACATACAAAATCATATCGAATCAGACTTCGCAAAAATTGCCTGCGGTTTCAGAAGATAAAATGAACGCACCAGATGAAGTGGCAAGCTTCTTTCGCAATGACGACAGTTTCCCTGGCGGTGACCCACGAAACCCTGAAAATCAGCCCTTTCCCAAGATTGCAACTTCAGCAAGTGAAGAGCCCCGCCGATCCTATGTTGTTAAACTTAGCGAGACTATCGAATATATAGCAGTGGCAGAATTGCAAGAAGCAGGTCTTGCACCACTGATTCGAGAAATAAATGAAATACTCCTAGAGCAATTCTTCGATCATGAAAAACAAGAACCCGTCTCAATTTTGCCTGCAGGCGTCTTGATTCTTTTGCCAAACAAAAAAGACATTATCGCTTATCGCCTGCGCGTGGCAAGAAATAGACACTAGATAAAATCAGGATCTATTAAAGAGCGCCGCCAGCGGATGGCTTAGTTTCTTGAATGCTCGGTCTCAACTCTTGCGCTGAGGGCCATTGAGTAACATCGGACTGCGGTTGATCTGGTCCTTGAGCTTGCATTCCCGGCTGAGGCTGAACTTGTGGAGCGCCAGGCAGTGCTTGTCCAGTTTGAATTGGCAAAACTGGTCTTATTGGAATATTTTGGTCTTCGCCTGGCAGCGGAAGTGCACTTCCTGTTCGCGCTGGCGCTTCTTCGATGGTGGCACTGGGGGCGATACCATAGTCTGGCGAACTCAAAATTGATTGAGGAGTAGTTTCGGTTTGACGCTTCACAATTGGTGGAGCCGCTTTGGGAGCGTTTTGAGTCTGAGCCTGAATTACGTGTGCGGGAGTTTGATTCGGCTTGTGCATTGGCGGTGCTTGCACAGTAGGTTGAACATGCGGCACTGCATTTTCGCCAGTGTATTCAGGCGAGTTTGGTTGCTGAATGCGAGCAAGACTCTCACGCACTTGAGTGTGATATGGACCTTGAGGATCTACTTCAAGGTATTTTTCAAATGAGTTAACAGCCTCTTGTAATTGACTCTGAGCTTGATAAATAAGTCCAAGTGCATAATATGCGTTTGAATATTTTGGGTCTACTTGCAATGCCTGGTGATAGGCTTCCATAGCGCCGTTTGCATCATTGAGTTTGGTCATGACCAGACCCAAGTTGTATCTGGGAGATGGATCTTTAGGAGAAAGCTCCATAGCTTTTTTGTACTCTTGAGCGGCGTCTTGATAATTTTCCATCATCAAGTGGATGTTACCCAAGTTGATGTGTGCTTGAGCGTAGTCAGGTTTTAAATCAATCGCTTTTCTGAATTGCGACATCGCACCAGAATAATCTTTGCGACGTTGAAGGGCTAAGCCTAAGTCGTTGAAAGCCTCATGCGAGTTGGGATTGATCTGGACCAGCTTTTGGAAAATCAGAGTCGACTGATCATATTTTCCTTGCAGATCTAAATTGTCGGCAAGCTTTTCGAGCAAGTCTACGTTATCTGGATTAGCGGCTAAGAGTCTTGTAAGTAAAGTCTCGGCACGCTCGGGGTGACCTTCGGCTTCGTTCAATGTTGCCATTGCAAGTAGCACGCGTCTATCGTTGGGAGCTAGATTGAGAGCCGATTCAAGAGAAGATCGAGCGCCAACTAAATCTTTCATTTTCAAAAGTGTTTCGCCCAATTCCTGATATGCAGAGGCATCGGATGGTTCGATAGTGATACCACGTCTATAATTAGCAGCTGCTTCATCAAGATTGCCACTCAAAAGATAGTTGCGCCCAAGGTTGATATAAGCTTGACCATCTTGAGGATTGATTTTGAGCGCTTCTTCAAATTGTTTGATAGACGAAGCAATATCGCGCTGCTTTTGCTTGATGATACCAAGGTTGTAATAAGCGTTTGCGTTTTTGCTATCAAGTCGCAGTACATGCTCGAATTGATTGGTTGCTTTGTCCAGGTCACCAGTTAATTGGAAAATATAACCAAGACTATAATTGCTATCGACTCTTTGCGGATCGAGTGTAGATGCACGTGAGTACTCGTCGATGGCACCTTTGTAATCTTTCATTTTGGTGAGAGCGTCACCCAATTGATCGTGCCATTCTGCTTTATCTTCTTTGATTGAAATCGCTTTTTTCAATTCACCAGCGGCGGCAGGAAAATTTCCTTGCGTGCTGTAAATGCCTGCTACTGCGGCGTGCGGTTCGGCCACAGAATCGTCTAATGCAATTGCGCGCTGGAACGCTTTGCCTGCATTATTCAAATCGCCCAGATGTAAAAGGCAGTTTGCCAGGTTATATTGCATCGAAAAATTATCGCTTTGAGACTGCAGAATTTTTTGATACTGCACCACAGCATTTTTATAATCGCCTTTGTCTTGATACGATGCAGCAAGATGCGAGCGCGCTTTCAAATGCTCAGGATATGCAGCAAGAACTTGTTGCAATTGACTTATCGCTTCATCGTGCTCGCCTGCACTACGCAGTGCGATTCCCATATTCAAGCGCAGTAATGGCACGTCGGGTCTCAAGCGGACGGCTTGATCGTACTGACCGATGGCGGCTTGCAATTCGCCCTGACTTTGCAACAACTGTCCAAGACTTTCGCGAGCAAAAGCGTCATAAGGACGCAGAGCAATTGCGCGTTTGTATTCGGCCATGGCATCTTCGATATCACCATGCTGATGGAGCGCTGCTGCCAGACTCAAGTGAGCAAGCGGGTCGCGTGGATAACTCAGCGCTACCTGACGAAAGGCTCTCAGAGCCTTGTCAAGATCGCCCGCTTTAAAATAGGAAACCCCTTCATAATACTTGTCCATCATCGGACCGCTGATTAGAGCTTCATCTGCAAATGCCGGAAGGACGTTAGAGCTTGCGACAAATATCGAAAGAGCCGCGTAAATTAGTCTTTGCTTCACCCAGGCTTACTCCATGTATTTGACAGAATTTTCTCACAGTACAACGTGATTATCGCGATATTTTGCGCTAAGTTCAGCCAAAATTTAGTTTATCAATCGAGCACGCCGACCGTTTTTTCTACGGCAGTAAGGATATCTCCTGAATCCAGGAGAGCAATCGCTTTTTCAATATCAATCCAAACAGGGCGGTCTTCTTCCATAAATGGAATTATTTCGCGGGCGCATTTATATGCCGCTTCAACTCCAGGGCCGGGGCGCTTACCGCGACTTTCTATGTCGGCTTGGGAGTATGCCACTTCACCACTCTTTGTGTCTATGCCAAGACGCAAATCAAGAGCCTGCAAGGCACATAAGAGTTCGATAGCTAAGACAGTCTTGCTGTTTTTCAAAATGTCTCTAGCTTTGCGAGCGCCTATAGTGCCCATGGAGACATGATCTTCTTGATTAGCGGAGGTCGGAATGGAGTCAACAGAGGCTGGATGACAAAGAGTTTTATTTTCTGAAACGAGGGCTGCAGCCGTATATTGCGCGATCATATATCCAGAATTCAAGCCCCCCGCAATAGTCAAAAATGGTGGCAAGCCACGCGACAAAGTGGGGTTAACCAGGCGTTCTAAGCGACGTTCCGAAATATTGGCTAACTCAGACATAGCGATAGCAAAATAGTCCATCACGAGCGCAACCGGCTGCCCGTGGAAGTTTCCTTGAGATACCATGTTTCCATCTATTACTAATGGATTGTCGGTCACTGCGTTGAATTCAATTTCTAACACTTCGCGCGCGTGGTAAACAGCCTGGCGACTGGCTCCATGCACTTGCGGCATGCAGCGAAGCGAGTAGGCGTCTTGTACGGCACTGCAATGTTCGTGACTGTCCATGATTTCGCTATTAGCAAGGAGCCTGGTTAGATTGGCGGCACTGGCAATTTGTCCTTTGTGGGGACGCAATTGGTGCACTTGAGCCATCATCGGCTTCTTGGAGCCAAGCAAAGCTTCAAGCGTCATGGCGCCAATGATGTCAGCCATCTTGCAAAGGTATATACCTTCATTTACAGCCAGAGCGCCAACTGCAGACATAACCTGGGTGCCATTTGTAAGGGCAAGACCTTCTTTGGCTTCAAGCACAACTGGGGCAAGTCCTGCCAATTCGAGCGCCTTTGCACTGTCTAAAGTTTCGCCTTTGAAGCGGGCTTGGCCTTCGCCAATTAATGTCAGAGCCAAATGCGCAAGTGGAGCCAAGTCACCGCTTGCACCGACCGAGCCTTGCTCGGGAACGATGGGATGAACTTGCTTATTTAATAGATCTAAAAGCAGGTCGACTACTTCGGTCCGAATGCCCGAATAGCCTTTTGCCAGAGCATTTATGCGAAGAAGGCTGATAGCGCGCACAGTGGCTTCATCGAAAGTCGGACCAACCCCGGCAGCATGACTGCGCAGAAAGTTTTGCTGCATAGTAAGGATGTCTTTTGGGTCAATCCTTACGTCTTTAAATTTACCAAAACCAGTTGTGACACCGTAGACAACTTGATTTTCAGCCAGCATTTTGTCGACCACAGCGCGACTTTTCTGCATGGCGCCGCGAGCCTGGTCGGAAAGCTCGACCTTTTTTAATTGCTTTGCCACGGCGCAGACTTCGGTCAAAGTAAGGTTATAGCCGTCCAGGGTTAGATTTTGGTCTACTTTGCTTATCATAGGTTTGGATTCTTCTTCTAATTTTTATCATTAAAAAGTCTATCCTAGGCAATATACGTGCCTACAGAGAATTCAACCTGAAAACGCCCTAAAAAAGGAGAGGACAAGGGTGTAATAAATTAGATGAAAAGACCAGTATGACAACCGGAACATTTCAGGCAAAATCGAGTCTTATCAGTGCATACTAGGCTTAATCCTGAGCCTTTTCTGCGGTAAAAACCATGGTAAGATTCTCTTATAGTCTAATACACTTATTAATATGGTCGAATAGGTAACTAGCGAGCTTCAAGTGCGCTGCAAGAGAGCTGAATGATAAAGCTAACTGATTCAAGAACTAGTAAAAGAAAGTGGTCGTCTATATCGTCAATGACGATTGCCGCATCACTTGTCCTTTCTCTGAGCATGAGCTTTCAGATTCAGGTGCCAAGTTTTGCTGCTTCCAATAGTCAGTTAGAAAGTCTTGAGACCAAATTTTTCTCTCACACCTATCCTAAAGATGGAATGGAAGAAAGGCTCGATCGCTTAGAGCAAATGGTTTTTGGAGAAGGCAAAGAAGGTCCTCACGAACCTCGTCTGGCAAAATTACTCGAAACCGTGCCACTCGATTCAGCACCACCACAAAGTCAAGCGCAAAGTCAGCCTCAAAGCCAGCCGCAACCTACTGCGCAGTCGCCTCAAAACAATGCGCCATCAAGGCAAGAGGCACCAACTGTAGCATCATCTGACGATGATGGATCTGTTGGCAATTATCCTGCCATCAACGCTATCGAAGAAAAAACTTTCAAAAAGAATTTCGCTAAGGAGCCCATCGCCACTCGCTTGAGTAGACTAGAAACAAAAATCCTAGGCAAGGCTTCCAACTCAAACGATTTGAGCGAACGCATGGACAAGCTCAAACAAGCATCTGGCGTAGACATTACTGCCACGGCACCTCCTGGAAGTGAATGGTCAGACGACGATGACGACATTGACTATCCTAGCCCAGGCTCGCAGCCTCAATATCGTCCAAACAATGTTCCAACCAGCAGTCCTTATGTTCCCCGCTATGGCGAAGACGGACGCTCATTTAGCGGACGAGACATACGACAAGATATGAATCGTGCATTTGGACGCAACACCGCAGGTAGTGCTCCAGTTACATCAGGAAGTTACGGAATGGGCGGATCTAGTTCGTCCACCTCATCTTCGGGTAGTTACGGTATGGGCGGGACTAGCTCACGCTCAGGTTCAAGCATGCCATCTAGCGCGACCTCTGATCGTGGCGGCAATTTAAATCAATTGGCTTATGCACCACGCACGATGCCTCCAACTGGTATGTCCGGTGCTTCTAATCCACAAAGTTCGATGCCGTCGGTACCTGCAACCGCTCCACAACGCGGTGGGCTGAATCAACAACTCGATGCCCTCGAAAAACAAATTATGGGCAAAACATATTCTAAAGATGGAATGCCAGCTCGTTTAGATCGCCTGGAAAAAACAGTTTTTCCTCAGCAAGCAAATCTAACTCAATTGAGCCTTCCAGAGCGAGTCAGTCGCTTATTGTCGGTGGTGCCGGCAGGACAGCCTCAACCACAAGGACAACCTCAACAGCGTATCGCCAATAAAATGGACGATGACGATTTAGACGATGATGGAAACGGCATTCCAAACGCCCCTCAACGCAGAGGCGGAATTGGCAAAGTGCTAAACTCGCTTGGAAATATGGTCGGCGGATTTGGGGTTGGCTCTTACACTGTATCTGGCAATTCTATGGTGACAGACCCACAGACTGGTTATTTATTCGATCAAGCCACTGGCAATTTAATCAATCCAACTTCGGGTGCTGTTGTTGGTCGCAGATCTACAGTAGGAATGAATACTGGAATACCAGTTTCTATTCCAACTGTAATGCCAAACTATGGTTATCGCAGTCTCAACAACGGATTTGTTCCTTACACAACGGGCTATCCAACAGCTTCTCCTTATGTCACTTCGCCATATGGAGCGACCGCAGTCGGTCCCAATAGTTATGGCATTCCTCAAAATCAACTGATGAATTCAGTTTCGCCTTATGCCACTCCTTACGCTGGCACTTATGGTGCAAGTCCCTACACTGCCAATCCTTATGGAACCGGCTACAGCACAATGCCTTACGCTAATCCAGGTTATGGCATAGGTGGAACAGGAATACGATTTGGAACTGGATTTGGTGGCATAAACATGGGAGGCCGCTGGCCTTAAGTGTCGACTAAAAAACTTCTCCTGGTTCTTGGTGCAACTGGCTTTCTGGGTAGCATCGTAATCAAGAAACTAATTGCCGAGAATTATTCTATCCGAATAGTTACTCGAGGCGAAGGGGACTGGCAAAACAACTCAGCTTTGAAATATCGAAAGCTTGGTATCGACGTAATTATTGGTGACCTTTCTACTCCGCGCATACTTGAGCGTGCCATCGAAAACGTAGCTGCCATCATCAATTTGGCAGGCGTATTAAGAGAATCCAAAACCAATCGCTTTGAAGTTTTGCATGTCGAAGTCATTCAGCAATTAGTACAAATGGCGCAAGCCCAGGGAATTGAGCGCTATGTGCATGTGAGTTGCCTTGGTGCCAATATTGATTCAAATAGTACGTGCTACGAGACGAAATGGGCTGGAGAAGACATAATTCGTCAAAGCAAATTTCTCTGGACAATCTTTAGACCATCATTTTTATTTGGCGAGCGCTTCCCGTTAATAGAAGAGTTGAAGCCACTTATTACCTGCAAAATGTTTTTGCCTTTCGTTGGCTCTGGCGTCAATCGTATTCAGCCTATTTTTGTAAATGACGTGGCTAGCTGTGTCACCCAGAGCATTTACATGCGAAACTCAGTTGGACAAACTTTTGATTTGACCGGACCAACTCAATATCCCATTTTGGATTTGCTTGCAAAAGTGCGCTCAACTCTTGAGATTCCAGGCGACCCTATGAATATTCCAAGCAATTTTCTGGAAAACAAACTGGCATCCAACGCAATTAAATTAGCTTCTCAAGCGCTGCCCAAAAACTTTCTTAATAACGACATTATCAAGTTAGCCGGCGAAAATTCTGTCGGTTCCCAAGAAGACATGTTGAAAAATTTTGAAGTTAGAAATGCCACTGTAGAGCAGTATTTCGACAAGATAATCGATTCGCTAAGGCAAAAACCAACCACTAAGTGATAGAATTCGCTAGTTTTGAAGCGCATTTACAGTTCCAGGGGACTAAATCATGCTCAGGTTAAGCAAACCAGTTCAGATACTTGAATGGGGCGAAGGCACCAACACCACGAACCAGATCTGGACTCCCATGGGGGAAGGCAAAGTCATAAACAATCCCAAGCCTGTAGACGGCGTCACTCTAGTTCGAGTGGAAGTCGCAGGAAACCCGACCAAACAAAACACAAAAGACCAGACTATTAAAATCGCTCAAGCTGGCGAAGGCATGACACCTCAGTCTGACATGAAAGGTGAAGTGGCTTTTGGTCGATTGAAAGATATTATCCGCGAAGGTTCTAACTCAATTGTAGAAATTGAAATTCCGTTTGCGATAAAAGTTGATAAGCGCCGTTAAAGCCAATTGCAAAATTCAATTTTCGCCGATCGCTATAAAATCGTAGATCTTCTCGGTAAAGGCGGCATGGGCGAAGTATATCTCGCCGAAGACATGACGCTCAACATTAAGGTAGCGGTAAAAGTGTTGCCGGCCTCGCTTGCCGAACTGGGCGCTGCACGGTTACAGCGCGAAGCGATTGCACTGGCAAAACTAAGTCATCCAAACATTGCTCGCGTTATAGATTTTGCTCAAACAAAAGATGAGTCACCATATATGGTGATGGAATATCTCAGTGGCGATACTCTAGATCAGATTATAAAACAACAAAAAAAACTGGATTTAAAATCAGCTTTGACTATCTTTGCGCAAATTTGTCGCGGACTTGAGTTTGCTCATTCCACAGGTGTCATTCACCGTGATTTGAAGCCGTCTAATATTATGGTTTCTACTTCAGAGGAAAAGGGATTTGAAGTAAAAATACTTGATTTTGGCATTGCTAAAGTTGCCACAGAAAATCAAAGACTGACTTCAACTGGTGCTCTTGTTGGAAGTCCTCTCTACATGAGCCCTGAGCATGTGGAAGGAATTGCAGACCATCCTCCATCAGACATTTATAGTCTTGGTTGTTTGATGTTCGAGTGTCTGACTGGAGTGCCGCCAATAAAAGGTGCTAATGCACTTGAAACCATTTCTTTCCATCGAAGTCTGGCTCCCCCACTTATAAGCGATTTGGCACCAGAGCTCAATTATCCAAAAGAACTTACAAACCTCGTCGATGAATGTTTACGCAAAGCACCTCAGAGTCGACCGCAAACAGCAAAAGAAGTCGAGGAGCGATTGAAGGAAACTACCCAGATCCTGGAAACTGGACCGTCTAAGCCAATTAGTCAACAAGCAAAATCAAAATTTAAAATCAATCAGTCGCAAATATCTTTGATAGCCGTGTCTACTCTTGTGATAATGATGCTTGTAGGTGGCACTTACGCAGTTATGAATTTGCCTAAAACAGATGAAAAAGTGATCAAGAACGCTCAGCAAGAAGTAAGACAAGAAAAAGCACAAGAATTAGAAAAAAACGGAGGGAGGTCTCCTTTCGAAGAGCGCGATGTTCGCTACCGGACAAAAGAAAATGGCAGCATCGAAGTCACTTTGCCACCAACCACCATGGATGACGATTTTAAAAAAATAAAAAAGGGCAATGAAATTTTCACGGTCTCAAGCGAAGCCACAGGGCGTGGTTTTTACGATTTATCCAACTTGAAAATAGTCACTATAAGTATCCAATACGGACAGATTGAAGATCAATATTGCGACGCCTTTTCCAAATTTCCTTTGTTAGGAGTTCTGAAAGTCCAATCGCCCAAACTAACAGACAAAGGTGTAGAGGCGATAACCAGGCACAAAAACTTCAATGTGCTGGCTCTTATGTCCGACAAAATCACAGATCTTGGAGTGTCATATGTAAGTTCAATCAAAAATCTTGCATCATTAACTCTATCTTCAAGATCGATAACCCCTGCTGCAATTGATTATTTACTCCCGCTCAAGAAGCTAAACTTTTTAGTTCTTAAGGACATCGAATTCAACGATCAGTACGCTGAAAAGTTATCAAAATTGAAAACTCTCAAAACCTTCACCTTAAATCACGCCACCATGCCAGATTCTAACAGCTGGAAATTTCTTAGCAAAACCAATATAGACTCGCTTATACTGGAAAATTTGAGCCTGAACAAAACACTCTTCACGCACGTTTTGAGTAGCAAAAATTTAAAAACACTTGAAATAAATAATTGTAGTTTCACCAAAGATGCACTAGAGCCCATAACGAGAAATGAAACTCTGAAGCATTTGCGAATTTTCAATAGTCAAATCATGCACAAAGAAAATTTCTCCGATCTGAGAAAATCAAAAGTAGAAATTCTCAACTTTAAAAACTGTCCGGTTGATGACAGCCTGGCCCTGCGTTTTGCCTCCATGCCTACGCTTAAAAACTTGACTTTGCAAATGACCGATGCTGAGCCTTATATGATGCCAGAAGTCAAAAAGACTTTCGAAAAACTATATCATCGCAAATTGGAAGTAGAAATCAGATAGTTGAATTATCCCTATATTGCTGCCAAATATAAAATCACATCTATGCTTTGTTCTGCCAATAGTCACTATACAATTCGACAATGGTGCAGTTGAAGATCAGTATTGCGATGTTTTCAGCAAAATAAAAAAGCTAAAAACGCTGAGAATCGATTCGCCCAAATTATCAGATGAAGGACTAAAAAAGTTAAGCGCACAAAAGTCTTTTACTCGTCTAGATCTAAAGTCTGACAAAATAACAGACCAAGGTTTGAGTTATTTAGGCACATTGCCAAATTTAGAAATTCTGAGTGTTTCGTCCTGCAATATAACGGCTTCAGGATTGGAAGTTAAACTTCAAGAATTGCCCAATAACTAACAGTCAAGCAATGATGTTACTTCCTCTAAATACACTAACGTCTCTCACATTTCAAAATTGCAATGTCACCGAGGAAGGTGCCTTAGAGGTTAAAAGAACATTTAAACTGTTCGTTCACAAAGACTTAGAAGTCAGATAGACTTAGCGAAACCATTTGGTAAATGGGCTTAGATAATTACTGAAACCGGCTTGACCAACTACTAATTTACGCTCGTCTAGTTTCATTTTGCCATGCACTTTGCCCAAAGGATCTACAATGACACTAGGTCCTGTGTTTGCAGCAAAAACCAGATAGCGCCTGTTTTCTACAGCACGCATTACTGAAAATGCTATCATCTGATCGCCCACGTTTGACTGATGAAACCAGGCAAGATCAGAAATATTGACTAGAATCTGACCGCCAGCTTTGACACTAGCGGCGGTGAGTTCGGGTGAAATACATTCAAAACAAATTAGGGGTGCAACATCACCCGAGGACATTTTGAAAATAACAGGCTTGCGACCGGCTGAAAGACCTTTGCCAGCCGGGGTGTTTGTGAGCGATCTTGCAAAAGGAAAAATGTTCAAAATTGGCGGAGCGTACTCACCAAATGGAACCAAATATCTTTTGCGATAGGCTTCCTGAGCCATTTCGCCGTTTGACTTAAATCCAAATGCAGCGTTGAATTTATCGTCGTCTTTGGCACTATCAAAACTATCGATGGCACCCACAACCATGTCGCAATTGCGTTCGCGCGCAAGCTTGCTTAGTTTACTTACTAAATCTGGCTGATGGTTTAAAACTACTGGCAGTGAGCTTTCAGTCCAAATTAAAAGACCTGGTTTGGCATCTTTTGTTATGTCAAAAAAGAGTGTTTCAAGCTCTTCCATAGAATATCGATGCTTTGTTTTTTGCATCGATATATTGACGTTGCCTTGCACAATGCTAACGTCGTTTGAAATTTTCTTCCAACATTTAGCACCATCAAGTTCACCCAGAACAGTAATAAGTGCCACTATTAGTAGTGACACAAACAAGTGCGACAGAGCAGAAGATTTATTTGGTGCGGCAAGCATTTTAAAATGAGCCTTGCCATTGAAAGTGGCATAAAGACTTGCCAAATTCAAATTAACAAGCACAAGCAAGAACCCAAGTCCTACGCCACCAATTATAGAGGCACCTTGCAAGAACCAGGATTGTTTGTACTGACTGTACTCAATCATCGGCCAAGGCACGCCCATTAAATCTGAAGCGTTGCCTAACTTATTCATGAACAAGACCCAAAGCAGTGGCAACAAAATTAATGCCGGCAATTTCCATTTACCAGATACTTTCACGGGCAAATAGGTTCCGGCAAGTGGCAATAGTCGAGCAACCATTGCATAAATCATCACCATCAAAGCTTGATGGGTAGCGGCAAAAACCCAGGCAAATCCTGCCATTGCCCATCCTTGCGCCGAATTGAAGTTCAACCAGTCGAGTGGTTGCAGACCTAAATACCAGCTCAAATAAACCAGGTTATATCCCAGTCCAAAAGCCAATCCAAAAACACCGGCTTCTATAAAACTGCGACTCAAAGACAAAAGCAAGAAAAAAGGCGCCAGAGCAAACCAGGCTAGATACCATTGGTCATGAAATGGTGCCGGACCTGGTGCACACATTCCAAGCAAGCTTCCTGCCAAAACAGCGATTGCTGCCGGTTTGAGACCGACAGCAACCTTATTTCCGGCACCACCTTGTTTATTGGTGGATTCGGCTTTGCTTTTAGAACTAGTTTTCTTCTTTTCGATTGTCTTATTAATGACCGTTCTTTTCCTTCAAGTTCGCCATCACTTTTTCAGAAATTTCAGCAAGCAATTTCGGATTGGCTTCCAAGAAGTTCTTGGAGGCTTCGCGACCTTGACCGATACGCTCATCCATATAGCTGTACCATGCGCCGGAACGCTTGACGAGCGTCAATTCGGTGGCGACATCTAGGATGCAACCAGTCGAGTTGATACCTTCACCATATATGATGTCGAACTCAGCAATACGAAAAGGTGGAGCAACTTTGTTTTTAGCCACTTTCACTTTCACTCTGTTGCCGACTTCTTTACCGTCGTGCTTGAGTGTTTCAATTCTTCTGATATCAAGTCTGATTGAAGCGTAGAACTTGAGGGCGTTGCCACCGGTTGTTGTTTCGGGGTTACCGTACATGACACCGATTTTTTGACGCAACTGGTTGATGAATATAACCGTTGTGCGTGTTTTGGAAACGATACCAGTCAATTTACGCAGAGCTTGACTCATCAAACGAGCTTGCAGACCAGGTAGGCTGTCGCCCATCTCGCCTTCAATTTCAGCTTTAGGCACAAGAGCTGCGACCGAGTCAACAATGACCAGATCAACTGCACCGGAGCGCACTAACTGCTCGGTAATTTCAAGACCTTGCTCGCCTGTATCTGGCTGAGATATCAAAAGTTCGTCAACATTGACGCCCAGTTTTCTAGCGTACTCAGGGTCCATTGCGTGTTCGGCATCGACAATCGCTGCAATACCACCCAATTTTTGCACTTCGGCTGCAATGTGTTGAGCCAGAGTGGTTTTACCAGATGATTCTGGACCATATATTTCGATGATTCTTCCGCGTGGAATACCACCTACCCCAAGTGCCACATCAAGCGACAGTGCACCAGTTGGTATCACGTCAACAGTTTGATTCTTGGACTCACCAAGACGCATAATGGAGCCATCGCCATAGGACTTTCTAATTGCGTCAAGGGCAAGACCCAGAGCTTTGTTACGCTCAGGCGATTGTCCTTTCATGTCGGCATTGTGTTCTTTAGCCATTTCGCTAGCCTTTTCTTCTTTTTTAGCTGCGGATTTTTCTTTGGTTGCGGTAGCCATAATCTCTCTCCTCAATAGTAACCTCAGGCAGTAGTCTCGTGCTCAACACAGACACCCTATCCTTTTTTTTTAAATGGCCTTTTCGCAGCACCCTTCCGTTTTTCTTGCCGCCCCGACAGCGGTTTGACCGGATATATATCTGATGAATAGCGCATCGGCTCTTAGTTTTGTTCGTTTTTCAACGACCTTTATTATAGCCGTATTGAAACCAGCTGCAAATCAATTTCTTTCAAAAAAAGGATATACGGACACTCACAAATAACTATCTGAAGGCTGGATCGCCAGAGATTTCGTTATAAAAGAGAGGGCTCGGGTATAAGAATGTTGGTATCTAACAAAATTAAGCCAAGGCTTAATTACTCGGGTTTCGTTCCCTGCATATATAAAGACGACATCTTCGAGCAATAAGTTCAATTTTCCCTACTGATTTAACGTGGAAAAAGGTGGGACTGATGAAGGCCGCCCAAAAACTGGTTGCTTTGAAGCAAAGCGAGATTTTCGATTCATTCAACCCGGTTGAACTGGGACGTCTTTTGGGCATTCTGGAAGAACTGGAGTTGCCTAAGCATCATTTGCTTTTTAATCCTGGCAGTCCATCGAACTCAATCTTCTTTATAGAGAATGGTCGGGTCCGGGTCACTCGTTTATCCCCAGAGGGCAAGACGGTCATTCTGGCGTTGCTTGGTCCTGGTGATCTTATAGGCGAGGCAGCCTGGGAATTAGGTGAACACGACAGCTACGCTGAGACACTCGAAGAGAGTCGCATATATCAAATAGATAAGGAAGTTTTTCGCAATTTTATCCGCGAAAATCCTGAGTTCGGCTTGCGTCTTTTGCAAATAATAGGTGGCAGGCTAAAACAAGCTCAAGCACGCATTGAAGACCTTGTATTCAGACAAGTCCCCAGTCGAGTTGCCAGATTACTTTTGACCATGGCCGAAAACCACGGCAAAGTTACGCCATCTGGAATTAGAGTCGAATTTCCTTTGACTCATCAGGAAATTGCCGACCTTGTCGGTTCGTCTCGCGTCACCGTTACTCAAATCTTAAATAGATTTCGAACCAGTCGTTGGATTGAAATTGAATCGAAAAAAGTGACTATCCACAATGTTGATGCATTAGAAGAAATGGTTCGACACGCATAAGAGTAGAAACTAAAAATCAAAGGCACCATATTTAGTGACTCTGGAGTTTGAATGAGAAAAGCAATAGTTGGGATGCTTCTATCCAGATGTAGAGAAAACACAGACATTGCGTAAGTCTATTCAACGACTTTTGCAAGCTGCACCCAAGAATGAAGGATGAAGCTTGATCGAGTGATAGAGACACTTTCGAGCTTTATTATAGGCAATTAAGATCAAAGAGACAGAAATAATGTTGGCAACATGGCTATGAAGTGTATACTTTTATCACGGCATTCATATTTCCTTTATATTCCCCGCCAGACTCGCTCAAATGAGCTTGTCCAGCCATCTATCCTTCGCTTAAGCAAGGGGGTTATTTCGCCATGCGTTTAGAACTACTGTATGCACCTGGTTGCTCAACTTACAAACAAGCATTAAATGCGCTTGAAATTGTGATTGCCGAAGAACGGCTTCCGTTGCCAGTCGAACTGGTCGAAGACAAAGCTGAAAATAAAGATGCTCCTCAGCTTCGTATAGACGGAGAGATAATTTTGAGCAAGCAAAAGCTATTGCAAAGCGTTGAGATGCTGCGAGATCTCATCAGCGAAAAATGGAGTGAGATGGCTGTTCATCAGCTTGTCAAACAAACATAGAAAGTTTTCAACCCGCCCTCAATTGACCAATTCATCCCTCGAAGGAGCTTGCTTTTAAAGCAAGCTCCTTTAGGTTCAGATATACTTTTGGCATCGAATTTTCCAGCGAGGGTAAAGACATGCCTGCAAGCACCGACATCAAATTGCAAACTCTTTCATACGTAATAATTTATGTGCCTGATACCAAAGAAGCCACCAGTTTTTATACCGAAAAGCTAGGCTTCAAAGTCAAAATGGAAGAACAAGGCTGGGTCGAATTAGAATCTGGTCCTACCACAATCGCCTTGCATGCGTCCGAAGAAGGCATGAAACAAGCCTGCGAAAAGACTTTGACACCAGTGCTTGTATTTAAAGTCGACAATATCAAAGAAGCCTTCGAAACGCTCCAGACTAAAGGCATAAAATTTTCTCAAGAAGCACCTCAAGAAGTATGTGCCACCACTGACCACGTTGGATTCTCTGCTGACTTTACTGACCCCTTTGGAAACAAACTTTCAATTTATGGCGAAACTAAAAAATAGTCTTCTTCTAAGCGCGCTTCTAGCACTCAATTTCAATTTCACTTTTACTTTCAATCTACCTGCTTTTGCGCTGTCAGAAGAAGTTAGTAAATTGCGACTTGAGGGCAAAGAATCTCTACAAACAGGTAAATACACCGAAGCGATTGATTCTTTGAAGAAAGCCTATTTTCAATCGGGACGCGATGATTTAATTGCAAAAGATCTGGCAGAAGCTTTTTTTGCCCGAGCCAAAACGCACGAGAATAGTCCGGCAGAAATGCTCGATGATATTTGCATTGCCACATTTTATGATAACGATTCGCGTCATATCGTTCTTTTAAAAGGCAAAGCAATCTCGCGCTTGTACGGCTCCGACTGGGACAAGCAGTCTTTGGCAGCTAAAAAAGCGCTGGAAGACAACAAACCCGAAGTCGCCATTGTTCTTGCCACCGAATTGATTTATGCCCAAGGCGCTTCTGAAGCCGATTCTAAAGATACGCTTCAAGCTGCATTGAAAAAGCTTGAATTAAAAGTGTGGCCCAAAAACTGGGACCGCGAAAAGATAGATTACAGTCACTACATGAACACTGTTTCTACCTGGTTGCGTGGAGCCTGGGCACCACCTAGCGCTGGCAAAAGCTCGCGAGTAGAAGTTGTCTTCAATATAAAAAGAAACGGCGACATCAAAAATCTCAAAGTCAAACAAAGCGCAGAAAATGCCATTACAGACAAAGCAGCGATGGACGCAGTCCGGCTTGCTGAGCCGTTTAGACCATTTGAAAAAGGTTGGCCTGAAGAAGTTACTATCGAATTTAATTTCGATTACAACCAGCATGCAAATGTTCCAGAAGCAAATAAAGATAAATACGTGAAGAATACGCTTGATGGTATCAAAATTCTAGAAGAAGCTAAGCGTGCATCCAAGCGAAAAGACTACGACGAAGCGATTAAAAAATACGAAGAAGCAATTGAAGTAAGTACAACTAAATCGAAAGCTTTTATGGTTGGTAAGTTAGTTGATTCTCTTATTAATCAGGGCAATAAACTAATGGCTAAAGACGATGGCGATGTGCCATTAGACGATGTTTTGAAATGCTTTATGCGTGCCTATACTTTTGATTCGGACTACTGGCTCTTGAAAGAAAAGATTGATATTGCGCTGACTAAGAGTGGCAACAGCACGCCACTTGATACGATGAAACAGTTCTATTCAAAAATTGCTAATGATCCAGATAAAGCAGACAAGCAAGCTGCAGCTGGTGCAAATCGCTGGATTTCTGAGCACGAAAAATAATTTTTCATGGCTTCAGCAGCATTGTTTGCCTCGCCTATAACGCACGAATTTTTACGTTTCGAAACGCTTACTGTATCAGCGTTTACAGAAGGGCACGTGAGATCTTCTATGCATATTTACTACAAGCAGAAACAAATTGCGCTATAATCTCGAAAACGCAAAGCCTGCCAGCAGGTAGTAAAAACGGCGCATTGCCTCAAATTAAATCGAACCCTGCATAAACCGTTGCCTCAAATAAAATCGAACTCTCGGTTACCGGAGCGAGGGAAAGATGAGGCTACAAATGACAACCAATTCCCGCAAAGAGCTACTTGATGCTCTGAGAAAACGATACTGCTACGCCAACAAGAAAGAACGTATCGAGATCTTGGAAAACCTGATCCAGACTACGGGTTACTCTCGAAAGCACGCGATTACTCTTTTGAATAACAGTCAACAAACATTCGACCCTAAGAAAAAAGGTCGAAAAAACAGGCTTGGGTTGGAGGCACAAGAAGCACTCATACAGATCTGGCACGTCTCAAATAAACTTTGCGGAAAACGCCTAGCGCCCTTCGTTGAAGAGATGTGTGAAAATCTGGAAATCCATGGATATCTCAAAATTTCAGCTGCAGCAAAAGCTGAAATACTCTCCGTGAGCGCTGCCACGATAGATCGAACATTGAAGAAAGAGCGCCAACGCTGCCAAAGAAGCGTCAGTCATACGAAACGCGGACCACTGGTAAAAAACAAAGTGCCCATTCGCACCTTCACTGAGTGGAACGATGTTGCTCCTGGATTCTTCGAAATTGACACTGTGTCCCATTCAAGCATCGATACTTCCAGGGGGTTTCTTAGCACCCTGAACATGACGGACATTGCGACTTGTTGGGTAATACCAATTGCGCTCCTCGCAGTGGAGCTTTTGAAGTTCTCGACGCATTAGAACAAGCCAAAGAAATTTGTCCGTTTCCCATTCTGGGTCTAGATTTTGACAACGGCAAAGAGTTTTTAAACGATGAAATGATTACTTGGTGTATTAAGGAAAGCATTACCTACACTAGATCTCGAGCATACAAGAAAAACGATCAAGCCTGGATCGAAGAAAAGAACGGCTCCGTGATCCGCAAGAATGTAGGACGAGGGCGGTTCGAAGGCAAAAAGCATTGCGTCTTCTAAAAGCGCTGTATAAGGCACTTTACCTGTACGTGAATTACTTTCAGCCGTGTCAAAAGCTTTTGGAAAAGAAACGAAACGGAGCAAAAACCTACAAGATTCATGACAAGGCAAGAACGCCGTATCAGCGTGTTTTAGAAAACTCAGCCATTGATAAAGAAGTAAAATCAAAGCTCATACAAATTCGAAACGGGCTCAACATGCTTGCTCTTCATGAGGAAATTCAAAGCAAACGCGAAGAACTGGAAAAATTGAAAATACCTGTGCCTAGCCCAGTTACGACAATAATTCAAATGCAACGAAACGCAGTTCAAAAACTCTTGGCTCACGAATCTGCAGAACAAAGCAAAATAAAATCGACCATTGAAGAGACCAGAAAATCAATATCCATGCTAGAACTGGGCACTGTTTTTACCTGCAAGGAGATACTCCAAGAGGGGCAGAGGCGAGAATCATTAGATGTTTTTCTCTGCAGACTTAGAGCTGAAGGCATGATCCAACGTTGCGGATGGGGTAAATATAAAGTAGTTAAGATCGCTATTTGAATTTTCGCCGGTACGAAAATATATGAGGCAACGGTTTAGTCAAAGTACGATTCCATTTTGAGGCAACACGAACGGGTGGTTTTTCTCACAAACCAATTTTAAAACCCAGTCTAGATAAGCTTTTATAGACACAAAAAAAGCGCCTCTTCTAAGCAGCAGAATTCTAATATGTACATTGCATTCCAAAAGTAAGATTTCGCTCAACGGCTATCTGCACGCTTATTCGAAGCGATGACAACTAACTAGTCCACCATCACTGTTTTACCCAACCGAGCAAAGTAGAGAATTGGAGTTACAGGCAATCCAATTACATGCGCCAGATCTGATGCGTAAGCCTTGATTTGCTCTTCGTGTTGTTTGCGATGCTTTTCTAAGTCGGCTAAATCAAAACGGTCAGTTTTAAAATCGACTACGTACCATTTGTTGTCGGCGCCAAGAAAGACACAGTCAGCGCGTTTTGTTAGGACTGTATCAGACTGACTGACCATGTATGGAAATTCGGCATAACGCTTTTTGGCATTTTTAAAATGCTCGCACAATTCGCTTTGCAAAAATATTTGGAGCAATTCAGCTGATTCTGTAATTACTCGCTCTCTTTTCTGGGGATGTATAACCGATGTTCCCAATTGATGGAGAGTGGCTAACTCACTAAATGTAGAATAGACAAAGTCATTTGGATCTTCGGGTAAATGTTCCATTAATAAGTGGAAAAAGTCACCAGACGTTGTAGCTTGTGGTCCTTCGTCTTCAATGTGAGGGGTTATGCGAATATCGCCTCTAAAATTGAGCGTAATATCTTTTAGTGATATCGGAATCTCTTCCATCAAACTCAAGTCACAAATTTGCTTTCTGATTTCTTTCTCTTCTTGTGTCTGTTCATGAGGC
This sequence comes from Candidatus Melainabacteria bacterium, assembly GCA_016699165.1. Taxonomy (GTDB): domain Bacteria; phylum Cyanobacteriota; class Vampirovibrionia; order Obscuribacterales; family Obscuribacteraceae; genus Aved-18. The sequence goes on from CP064963.1 coordinate 1,719,689, forward strand.
TCGACAACTAATAAATCTTCGACATTGACGCCAGAAATTTGATAATTGATTTCAGTGTTATTCAAACCGCGCAGAGTTCGAACCTCAGGCACGCTTGTTGCACTGTTTGGCACAGCAGTAAAATCGAGTCCTAAGGCTTCTGCCATCCAGACACGAAAAGAAACTTTGGTTGTGTTTGTCTGCTCTAAAAAGATACCAAGATAGTCGCGGGCTCTGGTCATAGCCACGTACAAGAGACGTCTGCGCTCAGCTGAGTCCATCTCGCCCTCGATAGTTTGGGCATATTTCCACCAGGGACATTTGTCGTCGTCGTCGCGCACTGTGTTTAGAGCAAAGCCATAGTGCGAGCCAAACAAAAATCGATCTTTGGGTCTGCTTATTTTGTTAGAAAAATTAGGCAGACAGATTGCCGGAAACTCAAGACCTTTGGATGCGTGAATGGTCATGATTTTGACCGAATCAGTGGTACCAATTGGAGTATCAGATTCGCGCTGCGAAAACTCGCGCATCAATGCTAGACGCTCAGCAAATTCAAGACAGGATAATTCTTCTTGATCTTTGGCTAGTGAAACTAGTTTCCACAAGTTGCGCGATTTTTGCAGACCGTTTGCATTTTTAGAGCTGGCAAGTAAAACTAAATCATAACCAGTTTGTCTAATTACAGAAGCGAGTAGGTCGCCGACAGGCATGTGACGAGCGTCTTGAATCATCCGTCTGAGCATTCTAACAGCTCGAGGTAAGCGCTCATATTTATGTCTGTCTTCTGAGTCGCATGCATTCTGCACAGCTTGCCACAATCCGGTTTGACAATTCGGTTTTTGAGCAATTTCATGAATGATATCGTCTGCTATACCAAACAATGGTGAGCGCAATATTCCTAAAAGAGAATGACTATCTTTTTGATTACCTAAGAATCGAAGCAAGTTTTCTAAATCAAGAATTTCTTGGCGCTTGAAAAATCCAGTCCCGGCATAGGTACTAAACGGGATGCCATAGCGAGCAAGACCCCATTCAATGGCAGTAAAATCGCTGTTGCGCGAAAGCAATACAGCAAAGTCGCCATATCGAAGTGTGCGTGTCACTTCGCCTGCGGCATTAAGAAGTGGTGCTTTGGAATTGACTTTTTCTTGTATCCAACGCGCCACCGCCGCCGCTTCCAAATATTTCTTTTCTGGAAAAGGCGAATTTAAATAGTCGCAATTGGTGTCAACGATTACCAGATTTATATTCGATGGCTCTTCCTCCAACGCCTTTTGACGAAATGGATCCAGTGCATCAAAACGAGCTAAATAAGACGCTTTATCATTGTCGCCTTCACTAACAAGAAGTCGCTCGAATACATAATTGACGAATCCAACCAAGTTAGGATGACTGCGAAAGGACATAGAAAGTCTTGTCAATTCATGCGACTCTTTATCTGGGTCAGAATAGAAAGATTTCCATTCGTTAAATGTAGATACATCTGAGCCTTGAAACTTATAAATAGATTGTTTCTCGTCACCAATTACAAACATGCGTGTATTGGGACCAGCTAAAAGTCCGACAAACTGAGACTGTATCTTATTTGTGTCTTGAAACTCGTCTACCAAAATAGCGTGAGTTGTATTTGAAAAATACTCCTTTGCTGGTGAGTTTGCACTCTGAAGCAGACTGAGAGTTTTGCCAATCAAATCATCGTAATCTAGTTTGACCAAGTGTGATTTTTCTTTTTCGTACAAAAGACGCGCTTGATTATAAAGACTAACAAACCACTCAATAGATTCGAGTCCGGGCATCATTTCTTCTGTGATTTCGCTTGGCAAATCGCCAATGCGCAATTTGACCAACTCGCGCATAGTGCGCAAACATTCTTTTACTGCCTTGGCGTCGTCTTTGTTGCCACCGATGCGCAAATTCACATCGTCGAATAACTTGAACAAGCTCCAGATTTCAGCCGACTTTTTGTGGTCGTGATGCAAATCGTCGCTTTGAAGACCTTGATGAATAGCCTCTATAGTTTGAATATAACTTAAGCGCTGGTCTTCGAGATTTCCACTCACAGTAATTTGACTCATGTCCAAATGTGAGCGAGTCCAGTTTAAATGAGAAACTACTTCGCGCATTATTTGGCACTGCATATAATGACGCCAGCTATTTAAATGTTGCAACAAACTAGCGCGATCTTTGTGTTGCATTTTCTCTAAAGCTTGTCTAAATTCAGCTCCAGAAAGCATCGCCTTCTGCAAGAGGGTACGCACTTCTTCGAAGTTTAAATCAACAAGTAGTTGAGCTTCAGGCAACTGCTTATCACTTGCCATTTGAAACGATTTATCGATTGACTCAATAATTAAATCGGCCCGCTCGACCTCATCAAAAATTTCGAACTGTGGATCTAGCTTTGCGTCGCTTGCAAAAGTCTTCAAAATAGACTCGCACAGTGAATGAATCGTTCCTATTCGTGCTGAATCAATCTCACCCAAAAACTTGGTCCATCGCAATGACTTTTCAATCTCACCACTTTCTTTGTCTTGCTCAGCTAATTTTTTGAACTTGAGCTTAAGTCGCGATTTCATCTCGGCAGCAGCTTTGCGAGTGAAAGTAACGGCAATTAAATTATTAAGATTCAGTTCGGCGTTTTGCTTGAGTATTTCCACATAACGCTCGACCAGCACATGCGTTTTGCCCGAACCTGCACCAGCCGATACCAACATGTTCTTGTCGATACTATAAGCAGCGTGAGCTTGTTGTTCAGTCAGTCCCGTATTAGCAGTGGTGGCAGCATTTATATTTGACATTAATCTATCTCTTCAGAACTTGAGACAGCCGCGGATAATTCGGGGATACGACAAATACTTGCATGGTCGCAAGATTTGCAAACATCGCTACCGTTGGGTTTGACTGAGAAATTGCCTCTACTCATGCCCTTTTTAAAAGATAAAATTTTGTCTTCGGTTAGGTCTAGCAATTTTGGATCGTCAGGATTTTTATTTTCTTTATTGAACTCGATTTTACCGATTGATTTGCCAGATGTGATACTCAAATAATTTCCGGTATTCACTTTCTCGCCTGGATAGAGCACCTGCGAGCACGCCATGGCATAAACAGGCAATTGAATATTGCGACCATATTGCGCTTCTTTCTCGCTAATGGCAGCTGAGCTAGACTTATAATCTATAACTTTGAGCGGTCCGCGCATAAGCGATTTGGCAGGCAAATGCTCAGGGCAATTCTTGCCAATTGCATCTATGCGATCTATTTTGCCTCTTAGTTTTACAGTGGTTTTCTGGTCACTCAATACAAGCGGCGCAACATTATCCATGCCAAAGCTTGCTTCGACTTTAAGCGGTGTAGAACCATCTTTGTCTTTGTGCAAACGTTCAATTTCTTTAGAGACAAAACGCTCAATTCGAAAAGTCATTTCACGTTTTTGGAATGGCCAGAACTCTTGTCCCAGAGCATTGGTATTGTCTTCGAGCCATTTCATGCCAATTTCAATTGCTTTTGAAAGACGCGAATCTATTTGAGCCTGCTCTACACAATTCAGACAAATATTATCTTGAATGATGCCCTGATAAAAAACTTCAAGCACTTTGTGATACGCCTGACCTAGGTCTCTTGTATCGAGCTTCAGTTCAGGCTCTTCAATTGGATTAATCGAAAGCATGTGATTGACCCAATATCTAAATGGACATTTGCCATAGTCATTTAAACGCGAGGCGCTAAAAAATTCAGGCACGCTCACACTCATGGCTCCGGTCTGCACAAGCTCTTGCAAATTGCCGTTATAGCGACTATCACTCTGTGCTTCTTGTCGTGCTAGTAACATAGAAATAGACTCTTGCAATTCATTCGTGGTATCAACGAGACTTGGGTGATTAATTTGCTCACGCACGCCAGAATTAAAAAGTGATGCAATTCGACTTCGAACAGAAATAGGCTTTTCAAGCCCGTCTATAAGTGGTGGCAATTCTTTGATTTGAAATTTTTCGGGCTCGCTTGCCAGAATAAACGATGGTAGTTTCTCTTCTCCATCCTGATCCCACATGGGGTGACTTACGATAGTCTTGTCCACAGCTCTATCTAAAAGTGAATGGAACATACCAGTTTCAAACGATGGATGCGAACGCAAACTTTCTATCTTTATGCCAAATCGTTCCCAGTTTTTCTCTTCTTCTGTGGTGACGAATCCTTTATTGCGTTTAGGCCTTGGAAAATCACCTTCAACAAGACCCGCGATAAAGACTTTCTTGTATAGCCGGTTTGGAGCAAAATCAAAAGAACAAATGGTGACTGGTTTTATCGAAGTCTCGACTCTTCTAAAATTGGCACGCTCTATTGCATGTAAAAGCTTTTCATCGAATGCGGCATAATCGTATTTGACTATATGATCTGAATTGGATACATCACTTAAAATAGAGTCTTCGGTCACAAAAGCAGAAAGACAATTACGCAATTCGAATAAAGATCTATCTACTATCCAAGCGGCTTGCGGATTCAACTCGGCTAGAATTTTAATTTGTTCTAGATCAAATACACGCTCTAAAACATCTTCGCAAAATGCCACCATTTCAGTCAGAGTTTTATGACCTTGAGGTGGTGTCAGATCATCGAATAGTTTTTTCAGTTTGGGTTTGATACCAGCTTCATATGCCAGATTCAACCACTCATTTGCACCTTCGACAATTTTTTTAGTGTAAGAAAGCTCGATTAACTTTTCTATTTCTTCGCTGCTCAATTCATATGCTGCAGATTTAAAATAAATGCTACGCAAAATACTAAGCAAGTCGGCTCTTTTAAAATTATCTTTGTGCAAACGCAATAGCTTTATCACATGCTGCACTACAGGCTGACTTTTCAAATCGACCGTATCATCTATGAAATAGGGCAAGCTTGCATCTACAAAAGCGGTCTCCAGGCTCGCTCGATACTTGCGCATAGATGGTACCAGCACAAGAATCTCAGAGCCGGGGATTTCTTCGTTGACCATAGCATCTTTGACCAGACGCACCACATGGTCCATTTCAAAAGCGCGATCTACAGTTTTGAAGCACTCTATCGGCGCTTGCAAAAGCGGGTCTTTACTGAAAATTCTTTTTTCTGCCTGAGCAAAACTTTCCATCAAATCAGAATAGTTTGCACCCTTCCAGATATATTGAACATTTTCTGCATCGGCTTCGTCGTAATCGAAGACTATTTTCAAATTATCAGCATGGGGCGCCAACTCGCTAAACACGCCCATCTGCAACTTGTTAAAACGATCGAATCCATCAAAAGCGATGGTATCAATTTTCAATTTATTTTCGGTGTCTGCAGCAAGAACTTCTCGACACTTAAAAGCTAAACGACGACTGTCGATATAACCCAGATTATCTAACTCATTCCAATATTCGCCATAAATACGAGCAAGCTCGACATAACGCGACTCATTAAATGCGGTATCAGTTACTCTTGTCATAACATCAGTAGGACTGAGACCAGCTCTTTGAAATTCGTCAATTAATTCAAGTAAGGCCGCATAGGTCCCTTTGAATTCTGACACCGGTTCTAAGTTTTGCAATTCGCCGCGCTTTTGCAAATTGTTCATAGCGCGTCCAACTACAGTAGCTCTCAGTGATTCTGGAATGAGTTTGAAAGAAACAGAAGACCTTCGCAAAATAGAAGCGCACATGTCATAAAAAGCAAAAATGCGAAGACCGGCCATCACTTTAATGCCAGACTCTTTCATGTTTTGCACAATCAAACTTTTGATAAACTTTTCATAGCGCTTGGACGGCACGATAAGCCAAACTTCTGAGCCAGCCTGCAGTGCCGGTTTGGTTTGGTGCATGAGTTCGCTTACCAGACATTTAGTTTTGCCTGATCGATAAGGTCCAATTAAAATTTCGGCTTTGGCCAAATCGTGTTTATACTTTGCGGGGCGAATGAAAATGTGCCCGTCGAGATTCGAACTCGAGGCCTTCGGCTTCGGAGACCGACGCTCTATCCAGCTGAGCTACGGGCACGTACCCGCTTATTTTACCAGATTAATCGGCGCTTGAGGGCTTGTGGACTCGTCTTCAGCGTCTACAATCTTTTGTACGATCTGAGAATCTTTGCCGTCTTCTTTACCTTCGTGCAACAAGTCTGCCCGAATCCAATCGAATATATGTTTTTCTTCTGCATCTGGATTCAATTCGTCTTTTAGCTTTGGAGACAGTCCAAGCGGACGTTTGGCATCTATAAAGGTTAAGTGGTCGATATTTCTAAAAGCTCTTGCCCGCTTCACGTCTGTCTTACCAATTAAGGCAGCCACATTTTTTTCGTCCACAACATATATCGATCGCATAGTCGCTTCAGGCAAAAATAGTGCGCTTGAAATTGGCGTGATGCCATCATTTAAAGCATAAAAGAATGGAGTCTTAGCGCTGTGTTTCAAATCGGGATTGATTTGAACAGCAGCAATATCGCGATTGAGCAGTCCCAGAGCAGGATGCTCGCGAGCTAAGTGTGCTGGCATTTTGGTGGTGAAGAATGTAATCGGGTACGTAGCTGTGTTTTCTATATATCTAAGCGCTGTAGGCTCCAGATAGGGATTGAGCAAGTAGCCACCATATGCGATGACCTTGTTTTTTACGTGCGTAGTTGTTTCATTTAGTTCTTTTAGACGAGTGTTAATTGAGTTGGCGCTCGACAATTCGCCTTTGGGTCCAAGCAATAATCTTGATTTGAATTTTCCTGCCCAGATAGGCACTGCGCCATCAATATCATCCCAGGCGAAGTCTTGCAAAAGATTCTCATTGCGATCGAAATAGAGTTTTAAGGCCAAACTGTGGTCAATTCGAGTCCAGGGCCAGGACAATCTTTTATAGATGCTGTATTGCATCCAATCAGACGAAAATAGTGGCGAGCCATGGAACATGGTTCCCATCGCAAGAAGAACTTTTACTTTGTCTGATACTTCAGGAACCACCATCGCTTCATACGCGACGTTTCCACCCATACTCAGTGCAACCATTGTGATTGGTTTTTGTCCGCAGGCGTTGTAGAGTCTGGTTAACTGGTCGCGAAAAGCCGGAACGGTAGTCTTGACTCTAGTTAGAGTGGGATAGCGAGCGAGAAAAACTTTGTATGTGCTATGTATGCCACTATCCTTGGTGATGTGTCCGATTACATGTTGCCAGCGAAAATAGGGTAGAAATTCTCCCCTAAGGCCATGGACCATCAAAAGAGGCTTTCGATCGCCAAGAGGAGTTTTGTCGTATTGATAGAATTCAACCCCCTTTGCTTCCTTTTTCAAGAATTTAGGATCGAGTGGTGGCAGTTTGTATTCTGAACTGAGTGTCTGAGTTTCATTTGATTCAGAAGAATTTTTTGAAGCGTCAACTACGACATTTAATTCCGCATCTTTCGATGTCAAGCGCGAATCTTCGGCAAGCACGGGCATAAAGGCGGAGAGGGACAAAAGAGTGGTTGCCATAAAAGCATTCACTGCCTGTCTTTTATTTTTGGAGAGGGTGCTATTTTTCATGACGCCTTTGAAATTCGTGAATTATAATTTTCGGATGGAAATGTCATATAAATTGTAGAAAAGCTTCTTCTCTGTTTACTTAATCTAACAAATTCTGCATCATTTCTGTAAACAAACTTTAAAGGATTTACCAGCAAATAACTTATGAAGAAGTCAAGAATCTGTTTGTTTTTTTCTGACACCGGCGGCGGTCATCGTAGCGCCTCTGAAGCCATAGAGGCTGCATTGCGTGAATCGATGAATTCACTCTGTTCGCCCCTTGCCAAACCCGAGCTTCTGGTCGAAAACATTGTCGAAAAAAGCCATCCTGTAAATCGATACTTCGTCGAGTTCTATAACTACCTGCTGCGTCACAACCAGGCAGGAATGAAGTACTACTACTGGTTCATCGAAAACACCAAACCAAACAATTCAGAATTGGGATATCGCCTAGCCAAGCCCTACTTGACTTCACTCCTTGAAGAAATCAACGCCGACGTAATTGTGTCGGTTCACCCAATGAGTAATCATTATCTGGCTCGCGCCATCCAGGACACTGGTCGCGCTGGCACAACCAAACTTATTACTGTAGTGACCGACCCCAATGGCGATTTTTGGAGCGGCTGGGCCTGTCCCGATGCCGACCTGACCATAGTTCCAAACGACCTAGGCAAGGAAACTCTAATCAGATACGGCATTGAACCTAACAAAATCAAAGTGCTCGGAATGCCTGTGCACCCAGATTTCAGCAAGCCAGTAAGCTTTACCCCAGAAGAATTCCGCACTCGCATGGGTCTTTCACCCGATCTGCCCACTTTGTGTTTGAACTCAGGCTGGGCTGGCGGCGGCAACATCTTGTCTGTTTACGAGGCTTTAAATTACGTCGATAGACGTATGCAAGTCATTTTCTTGTGCGGTCAAAACCAGGAGCTTTACGCAAAAGCGTCAGAGCTTGCGGCAACATCCAAACATCCAACAGCCGTTCTTCCCTTTCACGATCGCATGTCTGACCTCATGACTGCTTGCGACTTGATGGTAACCAAAGCTGGCGGTCTAACTACATTTGAAGCGGTGGCACGCAAATTGCCACTGGCTATAGATATGATCACCCAGCCTATGCCGCAAGAACTTGGTACTGCCAATTTATTGTGTCAGGAAGGTCTTGCTCACGCCATCAAAGCGCCTGAAGACATCATTCCAATTGCACTGACCATGCGCACTCGCAAAGAACTCGGCAATCTGACTTTGCCTTCGCGTTATCAACTCGATAAAACAAGTGCTGTACACGACATTGCCCAGACTATTTTGATGGAAACTGGCATTAATGCTTTTCCTGGACAGACAACTCAAAGTGGTCAAGTTGGTCAAACAAATCAAGTCAATGCCAGTATGAATAATCCTGGTCAGGTCTTGTTTTAACTATCTAAAACTAAATTACTTCGGCAGCTTGTTCAAAAGCGTGATAGCTACTGCGAACTAGAGGTCCAGAGAAAACATTCTTGAATCCAAGTTCTAGACCAATTTCTTTGAACTCATCAAATTCTTCTGGAGTAACGAATCTATCTACGGGCAAATGATTCAAAGTTGGCTGCATGTATTGTCCCAGCGTGACCAGATCAACACCTGATTTGCGCCATGCTTTCATGGTGTCAATCACTTCGTCTTTAGTTTCGCCTAAACCAAGCATGATACCGGATTTGGTGACAAAGCCTTTGTCTTTTGCAATTTTCAAAAGTTCCAAACTGCGAACGAATTTGCCTTGTGGACGCACTCTTAGATAAAGTCTTGGCACGGTTTCGATGTTGTGATTCAAAACGTCTGGCTTGGCGTCGAGCACGATATTTAGCGCATCCCAATTGCCTACAAAATCTGGAATCAATACTTCAATTTTGGTTTTGGGGCATGCCAGGCGAGTTTGTCTGATAGTCTCAGCCCACACAGCCGCTCCGCCATCTTTTAATTCGTCGCGATTGACCGAAGTAATAACGGCATATTCAAGATCAAGTTTGGCAATGGCATCTGCCACACGACGCGGCTCGTCCAAATCAAGTTCGGTCGGTTTGCCTGTGATGACATTGCAGAATCCGCAACTCCGGGTGCAAATATTGCCCAAAATCATAAATGTAGCAGTCGAATGCGACCAGCACTCACCCCGGTTGGGACATGCCGCTGATTCGCATACTGTGTGCAAATCGTTGTCGGTTATAAGTTTTTTCACTTTGGCATAAGCCGGCGAGCTGGGCAGGCGCACTTTCAACCAGTCTGGTTTGGTGCGTCCTTTCGATTCTTTTTCGGTTGATTCTGCCAAAGTTTTATTATTCATTTATATTCGCGCTTCTTGGAATGTGCCTTGAGCCTCGATCTTAGCCAAATTATAAAGATTCGGCCCACCTAAATATGACATACTTTCATGGTCAAATTCAACTAATGAGCCAAGAGCCATGCCAAGAAAACCAATAGAAATCACCGAAAAAATAGAGTATCTCTCCATCCTGGACGAGAACGCCAATGTTGATACAAAGCTTGAACCAAAGCTAGACAACGATACACTCAAGAAAATGTATCGCTTTATGCTTTTGGGTCGCAGAACAGATGAGCGCATGCTCAAGATGCAACGCACAGGCAGACTCGGCACATTTCCCCAAGCTTCAGGTCACGAAGCGGTGAGCATCGGCTCAGTATCGGCTATCGAAAAATCAGACTGGCACATTCCAGCGTACAGAGAACTTGCCGGTATGCTCTATCGTGGTTGGTCGCTTGAAAAAATCATCTTATATTGGAACGGATACGAAGAAGGCGCAGTTCCACCCAAAGGCGTGAACGACCTTCCTTACTGCGTACCTGTTGCAAGCCAACTCTTGCACGCAGCAGGCGTAGGTATGGCGATGAATATCAAAGGCGATAAGAAAGTTGCTCTTACCTATTTTGGCGACGGCTCTTCGTCTGAAGGCGATTTCCATGAAGCTCTCAATTTCGCTTCTGTATTCAAAGCGCCTGTGATTTTTGTTTGTCAAAATAATCAGTATGCAATTTCGGTTCCGCTAAGCAAACAAATGAATTGCAAAACACTTGCTCAACGCGCTGTTGCTTACGGCATGCCCGGAATCAAAGTTGACGGCAACGACGTTCTTGCCATGTATGTTGCCACCAAAGAAGCTGTCGATCGCGCCAAAGCCGGTGGCGGTCCTACTCTTATCGAGGGGCTCACATACAGATTCACACCTCACACCACTGCTGATGACCCCAAACGTTATCGCAGCGAAGAAGAATCAAAAGAATGGTTTGGCAAAGAACCGCTCACACGCTTTGCTAAATATCTCCAGAACAAAGGCGTCATGACAGCTAAAGATCTCGAAGAGATGGAAGCTGAAGTGGATGCTGAAATCAGAGCAGGCATCGAGCGCTCCGAGACACTGTCTAAATCAGAAGAATTGATGAATCCACTGGCGATGTTTGACCATCTCTACAGCACTGAAACCGAGCATCTCAAAGAACAGAAAGAAGAATTGAGACAGTATCTCGAACATAAGAAAAAAGGCAAAAAACAACAGAATCACACGGCTCACCCTGAAGTGAGCAGCGCGAAATAGGAGTTATCGAAATGGCAGGCACTAAAGAAATGAATATGGCGAAAGCCATTAACCTCGCCCTCCACGAGGCTCTTGAGCGCGACGAAAACGTAGTGGTCATGGGCGAAGACGTTGGATACGACGAAGGCGTTTTTCGTATCACCGAGGGTCTTGTTCAAAAGTACGGCGAAAAAAGAATCATCGATACACCGCTTGCAGAAGCAGGCATCATGGGTACTGCAATTGGCATGGCAATCTACGGATTGCGTCCAGTTTGCGAAATCCAGTTCTCTGATTTTGCCAATTACGCATTCAACCAAATGGAATCGCACGCAGCTCGTTTTCGCAACAGAACTCGCGGACAAATCAAAACCCCGCTTGTAATGCGCATGCCATCAGGCGGCGGAATCAGAGCGCTTGAGCACCACTCAGAATCACGCGAAGCTACCTGGGCCCATGTGCCTGGATTGAAAGTGGTGATGCCATCTGGACCTAGAAGTGCTCGTGCACTGCTTCACAGTGCCATTCAAGACGACGATGCCGTTGTGTTCTACGAGCCAAAATCGCTCTACAGACTCTTCAAAGAAGAAGTGCCAGACGAAATTGAGACTTTCCCAATTGGCAAAGCTCAAGTGGTGAAAGAAGGAAAAGACCTCACAGTCGTTGCTTTTGGTGCAAGCTTCAGAGTGGCTTTAGATGCAATTGAAACATTGGAAGAAGACCAGGACGTGAGCATCGAATTGATTGACTTGCTTTCAATCTCACCGATGGATCATGCCACCATTTGCAAGTCGGTCGAAAAAACCGGACGTCTTGTAGTGGTGCATGAAGGTCCGCGCAATTTAGGCATAGCAGCTGAAATCATCGCCCGCGTGAACGAACATGCGTTTCTTTCCTTAGAAGCGCCTATCAAGCGTGTCACCGGATACGATGTGCCCATGCCCTATTTCTCGAAAGAACAATTCTTCTTGCCCGACGCAGACAAAGTTGCGCTCGCTTGCATAGAAACAATCAAATTCTAGGAGTACATAATCAACATGAGTCAAGACTTCCTTCTTCCCGACCTTGGCGAAGGCATTCACGAAGCTGAAATCATCGCCATCAAAGTAAAAGTCGGTCAGAGCGTAAAAGAAGACGACATTCTTTTTGAAGTAGAAACAGATAAAGCGGTGGTAGAAGTTCCTTCTCCATTCACTGGTACTGTCGAAGCCATCCATGTCAAAGAAGGCGAAACGGCAAAGACAGGCTGCAACATGATCACTATTGGCTCTGGCTCTGGTGACGCGAAAGCTCCAGCCAAAGAAGAAAAGAAAGCCGAAAAGGTTGCGGATACAAAAACTCAAATACTAACTCCAGTTGGCAAAGCAAGCGAAGCAAATGGTGGCAATGGCAAAACTGCTCCAGCTCCAACTGCAGCTCCTGCTCAAACTGCGGCTAACAGTCAGTCACCAGCACATCACGTCAATCGCGATATTCCAGTGCCTGCAGCTCCAGCTGTTCGTGCTCTTGCTCGCGAATTAAAAGTAGACTTGTACGATGTGCGACCATCGGGTCCACACGGACGGGTGATGAAAGAAGACGTCAGATCATATGCAGCTGGTGCGCTTGAAAGTCGAGTTGGATCGGGTTCGGGATCAGGATCAAGTTCAGCAGTAGCAACAAGCTTGCGTCCTGCTCAACCTGCAATCAGTCTTCATGACAAATATGGCGGTGGCGACGACAAAGCAGATAAAACATCTGGCGGAAGCTCGATGCCATCAATGCAAAGCACTCCAAGCAATTTGCCAGACTTCTCCAAACAAGGCGAAGTCGAGCGAGTTCCACTTCGCTCTATCAGAAAGAAAATTGCTCAAGCGATGATGAAATCGTGGACCACAATTCCACATGTCACCACATTTGATGAAGCTGATATCACCGGTTTGAATGCAACTCTAAAATCGGCCGAGAAAAGTTTCGCCGAAAAAACAGGTTCACGCCTTACTCTCACTGCTGTGGTAATCAAAGCTGTTGTCAGTGCGTTGCAAAAATATCCACAGTTCAACTCAAGTCTTGATGATGAAAAGTCCGAAATAATTTTCAAAAAATACTACAACATAGGTATTGCAGTAGCGACTGAAAAAGGCTTGATTGTGCCTGTTATCCACAACGCCGATCAAAAATCACTCACTCAAATAGCAATCGAGTTGCAAGACATTGCAAACAAAACTCGCGCTGGAAAAGTCGAGCTTGAAAAATTGCAAGGTGGCACATTCACTATCACCAATATTGGTGCCATCGGCGGAACCAACATGTCACCCATGATTAACCACCCTGAATGCGCAATTCTAGGAATGGCTCGTGGTGCCGATAAGCCCATTGTCAGAAACGGCAATATCGAGATTGGAACAATTTTGCCACTTGCTCTATCGTTCGATCACAGACTGGCAGATGGTGCCGAAGCTGCGTATTTCGTTCGTCACATCATCAATCATTTAGAGCACCCACTCAACTTCATTTTGGAGAACTAGAAAATGGTAGTAGGAGAAATGGTCGAACAAGTCGACCTGGTTGTTGTAGGCGGCGGACCTGGCGGTTATACAGCGGCGCTGCGCGCAGCTGAGCTTGGTATCAAAACCATGATGATAGACGAGCAACCAAGACCAGGCGGCGTCTGCTTGAACATGGGTTGTATCCCGTCGAAGGCTTTGCTTCACGCAGCTGAAGTGATAGAACTTGCCCGTCATGCAAAAAAAATCGGTATTGAATTTGGCGATCCCAAAATAAATGTCAAAGAGCTTGTCGCCTGGAAAGACGACGTACTAGAAAAATTGTCGCAAGGCATCGTTGGCATGTGCAAATCAGCTAAAGTAGATCGACTAATTGGTCGGGCTAACTTTGCAGATTCACGCTCGCTGCGCGTTGAGCGCGAAGGCGAATCGGCAGTGCGCGTCAAATTCAAGCACGCAATTCTAGCTACTGGCTCAAGCCCAACCAAGCTGCCCATGCTATTCGCGAACAAAGACGACATGAACAGCGATTTGGTCATGGACTCAACTTCTGCATTAAAAGTAGATGGCGTGCCAAAGAAATTACTCGTGGTCGGCGGCGGTTACATAGGTCTTGAACTTGGATCTGTTTATGCAGCACTTGGCTCTGAAGTCACAGTTGTTGAAATGACAGATGGTCTTTTGCCTGGTTGTGACCGCGACTTAGTCCGTCCACTCCAGACTAAACTAGCCACTACTTTCAAGAATATTTTTCTTGATACCAAAGTGCAAAGCCTTGAAGTAAAAGACAAAGCAGTGCACGCAAAATTTGGACCACCTGAAGGAAACAAAGATATTCCAACTTCCATGGAATTCGACAAAGTGTTGATTTCAGTTGGTCGCAGACCAAATTCAGAAGGTGTTGGACTGGAAAACACCGAAGTCGAAATCGACAAACAAGGATTTGTTGTTATCGACGAACATTGCAGAACTACAGATAAAAGAATATTGGCTATAGGCGATGTGTCTGGGCAACCAATGCTTGCTCACCGCGCCATTAGACAAGCTTTTATCGCAGCAGAAGTGCTTGCTGGTAAATCATCGCAATTCGATAATCGTGCGATTCCAGCTGTTGTATTTACTGAGCCTGAAATTGCATGGTGTGGAATTACAGAAACAGAAGCCAAAGAAAAAGGCGTCAAAGTTGTTGCAGCGCGCTTCCCCTGGTCAGCCTCGGGACGAGCAATGACTATTGCCGATACCAATGGCAGCACCAAAGTAATTTACGACCCCGAATCGCATCGCGTTTTAGGTGTAGGTATCGTTGGTCCCCGCGCAGGCGATCTCATTGCCGAAGCAGTACTTGCAATGGAAATGGGAGCTTGTCTTGAAGATTTGGCAGCAACTATTCACGCTCACCCAACTCTTTCTGAAACAATTAACGAAGCGGCTCTTACTGCCCTTGCTCGCATCGAGCGTCAGGCAGTCAAAGTCTAAATCTCACAATAAAAGACGATTTACGAAATGCAAATCACATGTCTTAAAAAACACTTTCGCGGAGCGCTTAGCGCTCCGCGAAACCAAAAAAATTCTCTGTTCAGTCAACTTAATCGAATCGAATTAAAGCCAATTATTTGCCGTAAGCGTTATGCAACTGACCGCAAGCGGCATTGATATCGGTGCCGCGCTCTAAGCGAATAGTGACTGTTTTGCCGCTGCGCGAAGCGAGGTTTGCGAAGCGTCTTTGTACATCAATAGAAGGGCGGTCGTAATAGGCCACGCCTGATTCGTCGAATGTCGGATTATAGGGAATGAGATTGATATTGCAATTGATGTCGCGCACAAGTTCTGCTAATTCGCGTGCCTGATCGGCACTGTCGGTGACACCAGCTAAAAGAACATATTCGATAGTAATTCTGCGATTAGAAACAGATTGATATTCACGCAGCGACTCCATCAATTCAGCAATCGGATACTGTTTTGTGATAGGAACTACTTCTTCGCGAGTCATCGTATCTGGTGCGTGGAGCGACAATGCAAGGGTGACAGGAATTTTTTCTTTAGCAAGACGACGAATGCCAGGAATTATTCCAGAAGTAGAAACTGTGATGTGACGACCGCCAATTCCAACTTGTTCGATTAATTTGTGAATTGACTCAATAACATTTTCTGTATTTAAAAGTGGCTCGCCCTGCCCCATGTAGACCACATTGCCTACGCGCTTGCCTGATTCTCTTTGAATAGACATGACCTGGTCGACAATTTCGGTACTGGATAAATTGCGCTTAAATCCTAAATATCCTGTGGCACAAAACGAACATCCAACCGCGCATCCGACTTGACTGGACACACAGGCAGAAAGCGAGTCGCGGTCTTGAAAAGTCATGAGGACCGACTCTACTAATTTTTTGTCTGGAAGCGCAAAAAGATACTTGCGGGTGCCGTCTTTGCTCACTTCCAGGTGCTTTTGCTCAAGACTACCAATTTTGGCGCGCTCAGCCAACTTTAAACGTAAATCAGCTCCCAGATCGGTCATTTGCTCAAAAGACCCAGCCCACTTGGAATAAATCCATGTATGTAGCTGTTTGGCTCGGAACTTAGGCAGACCCATCTCTTTAACGAACGCCTCTAACTCTGCCAGGGAAAGTCCCGACAGGGCTAGCTTTTCAGACTTGGGCGATTGAGAAATTTTGTTGCCTTCCATTGCAAAGAACCGCGTTTCTTACCAGATTACCAGGTAACATGGATAGTTTAGCGGTATTATATATTTCCGCAAATATTACCTTTTAAGGGGCTTTTAGATGTCTGACTGGGATGAGACTTTTCGCAACTTCGTCAAAGGAGTTTTCGGAGATACCAATGAGCGCAAGGTTCAGCGGTTGCAAAGCTATGTTACCAAAACAAACTCATTCGAAGATCAGATGTCCAAACTGTCCGACGACGAGCTTCGCGGCAAAACGGCTGAATTCAAGAAAAGAATCGACGACGCTCTAAAAAACGTTCCTGACACAAGACTGATTCCAGAAGACGTGCCCAAAATGCCCGGTCAACTGCGCACTCAAAAAGACAAAGTGCTTGGCGAAGTCTTAGAAGAATTACTGCCTGAAGCATTCGCCACTGTGCGCGAAGCCGGAAAACGCGTGTTGAACATGCGCCATTTCGACGTTCAGATTTTGGGTGGTGCGGCATTGCACTTCAACAAAATTGCTGAGATGCGCACTGGTGAAGGTAAAACGCTGGTCGCCACTTTGCCTGTTTACTTAAACGCTTTGGCTGGACGCGGCGCTCACGTAGTTACGGTCAACGACTACCTGGCTCGTCGTGACGCTGAGTGGATGGGTCAGCTTTATAAATTTTTAGGACTTACGGTGGGACTGGTTTATTCACACCAACCCGATTGGGAAAAGTCCGAAGCTTACAGATGCGATATCACATATGGTACCAACCACGAATATGGTTTTGACTATCTTCGCGACAACATGCGCACAGATATCAACGACCTTGTGCAACGTCCTTATTTCTTTGGCATCGTGGACGAAGTCGATAACATCTTAATCGACGAAGCCAGAACTCCACTTATCATCTCGGGTGCACCAGCTGAATCATTCACCGAAGTCTATAAGAAAATGGCACAGATAGCGCCTCTTCTTGAGCGCGCTGCCGATAAAGAAGCAGAAGATGCAGATTATTGGGTAGACGAAAAACAAAAATCTGTTCTTATTACAGAGCGCGGTGTAATCAACGCCGAGAAATTGCTTGGTGTCAAAGACCTGTTCGACATGCACTTCAACCTCCACCACCATTTGGTGCAGTCGCTCAAAGCAAAAGAATTATTCAAACTAGATTCTGAATACGTTATTCGTCCAAACGAAGACGGCGTGCCAGAAATCACCATCGTAGACGAATTCACCGGTCGTATGATGGTTGGTCGTCGCTGGTCAGAAGGTCTGCACCAGGCGGTTGAAGCCAAAGAAAACGTGCCGATTCAAGAAGAGACGATGACTTTTGCGTCAATCACTTATCAAAATCTATTTCGTTTATATCCCAAGCTTGCCGGTATGACCGGTACAGCGATGACCGAAGCGCCTGAGTTTCAAAAAATCTACAACTTAGAAGTTATTGCCATTCCCACAAATCGCAACGCTCAGCGTATCGACAATGCCGACATCATCTACAAAACAGAGATGCAAAAATATTATTCTGTTGTAGAAGAAATCATTGATATGCACTTATTGGGACGTCCTGTCCTTGTAGGTACAGTCAGTATCGAGCGCTCAGAGTTATTGAGTGAGCTTTTGTCCAAGCCACAACGTATGAATGAATACTTGCTGCGCAAGATTCACAAAATGGCAGACTATATCAAAAAACATAATATTGATTCGCAGCCAATTAAAGAACTAAAAAAAATAATGGAGCGTCCAGGCGCTATTGAAGCCGAAAAGCTCGATGAAGTTGTTCGTCAAATAGATCGCGAACACGGCAAAAAACATGCTGAATTAATTGAGCGTTTGTTTTCTATCAACTCGACTGCGCGCGCTATTTCAGCCATTCGCAATGGCATTCCACATAATGTTCTTAACGCCAAGCACCACGAAAGAGAAGCTTCAATCGTTGCTCAGGCTGGACGAAAAGGTGCAGTGACAGTTGCCACCAACATGGCTGGTCGCGGTACAGACATTTTGCTTGGTGGTAACGCCGAGTTTCTTGCCAAAGAACAAATCAAAAAAGATTACGAAAAAGAGCATGGCAAAGACGCAGAGCCCATCGACTTTGAAGAGCCCGAGTATCAAGCCATGCTTAAAGAGCTAACTAAAAAGCACAAAGTAACCACAGACAAAGAACACGACGAAGTGGTGAGTATTGGTGGTTTGCACATTCTAGGCACAGAGCGCCACGAATCACGCCGTATCGACAACCAGCTTAGAGGTCGTGCAGGACGACAAGGTGACCCTGGTTCTGCTCGTTTCTTCCTTTCGCTAGAAGACCAGCTCATGCGCATCTTCGGTGGTGAGAAAATCGCTGCCCTGATGGACATGATGGGTGCTGATGAAGAAATGCCTATCGAACACAAGATGGTTACACGCTCTATTCAAAACGCTCAGAAGAAAGTTGAATCGCACAACTTCGACATAAGAAAACACGTTTTGCAATATGACGACGTTTTAAATACTCAGCGCGAAGTGATTTATCGCGAGCGCCGCCGCGTTCTCGAAAACACAGACCTCAAGAAAAATATCAAAGATATGATTTCAGAGCACGTCGAACTAGTGCTTGAAGCTTATATCGAGCCAGATGCACCGTCCGATGTCTGGATGGAAGAAGGCTTGCCTGAAATGATCGCCGTTTTGGAAGCAGACATTCCTCAAATAAATGAGCGTCCAGTTAAATTAACGGCCGAGAATTTGGCTGGTAATTCGTATGACGATCTAAAACACAAATTCATCGAAATAGCGCACGAAGCCTACGAAATCAGAGAGCAAGAACTTGGAGCAGAAGTCTTGCGCAACATGGAGCGTCAGATTCTATTGCGTACCATCGACACTAAATGGGTCGACTATCTGCATAACATTGACCTGTTGCGTGACGGTGTAAACCTTCGCAGTTACGGTCAGAAAGACCCTCTGCAAGAATATAAACGCGAAGCATTCGACATGTTCACCATGCTTTTGCGTCATATTCAACACGAAGCTATTCAGCTTATTTTCCGTGCCCAACCAGTGGTTGTGCCGCCTGGCATGAACATCGAAGACATGGAAGGAATGGAAGGCTTAGACCTTCAAAGCTTGACCGAGCACTTGCCGCCTGAGCTTCGCGATGCACTGGCACTTCATGGTATCACTCTAGAAGACACTGATGAAGAAGAATCTGATGATGAAGACTCAGATAATTCTGATGAATCTGAAGAAGAAGATGATGATGATGATAAAGAGTCTGAAGTTGAAGACGATAAAAAAAAAATTGAGCACACTGCCGTTCTGAGCAAAGATGAAGCTACTCGCATTTGATACAAGCTGTGCGACAGTATCTCTAGCCTTAGCCGAAGATGGCGCAATCAAAGCCCAAAAGCTCATTGCACCAGGTGAAGGCAACAGGCAAGAGTCAATCACGCTTTTAATACCTGGTGTTGAAGAGTTGACCAAATCTCTTGGTTGGCAGCCAAAAGACTTAGACCTGGTCGTGGTCGGTGTGGGACCTGGTAGTTTCACCGGTCTTCGCATCGGTGTGGTGACAGCTCGAAGCATGGCTCAAGCACTGGAAATTGGACTCTTTAGTCTGAGTACGTTTGATTGTTTAGAAAGTCTAATAGACGAGCCATCGGGATTCATACTCGATGGAGGTCGGGGACATTATTTCGTTTCTGCCAAAGAAATAGAACCGTGTGTCATGAGCGAAACCCAACTAAGCGAGACTATTTTAGAAAACGAAAATTTGATCTGGCACCATTTCAAATCGGATAATGCAATCACAAATTCAAGAGCCAAGCCATTGCCCGAAATCGAAAATATGGCAGCATGCCTTGCTTCCATAGCATTTAAAAATCTTGAAATTCAAAACAAAACTCGTTTGGAATTAAAAACACAATTTCCATATAAAAGCGTAAGACCTCTTTATTTGCGCGAAGCGTCAGTCACTTTGAAAAAGAATCCTGCACATGCGCGAAAAAACTGATACCGTAACCATTCGAGAGCTAGACGAAAACGACGCGTTTGCAATAATGCAAATCGAGCCGTCAATCTATGGTGACCATCACTGGTCCAAACAAACATTCGTCAATGAATTAACTAACGAAAAAAGTTTCTACTTTGGTGCATTCGACAAAGAGAGTCAAGTCTTGCTTGCATACACAGGCTTCTGGCTGATAGTTGGAGAGGCGCACATCACCACGCTTGCAGTTCATCCAGATCACAGACGCAAGAGCATTGGCGAGCGTTTACTAATTAACACTATTATCAAAGCTCGAGAACTTGGTGCAGAATGGCTCACGCTCGAAGTGCGCGAATCAAACGAAGCAGCAAAAGGTCTTTATTTCAAATACGGTTTTTCTGCTTTAGGTCTGCGCAAACGCTACTACCAGGACAACGGCGAAAACGCTCTCGTACTGTGGACAGACAAAATATCGGAAGAATCATTCCAGAATATTTTTAACGCCCGTGTGGCTGAGCTGGGTCTTGAACCTGTCTAGAAGCCGCGCTTGTAATTGGTGTCACAGTCAATGATGTGATTGACACAGGTCTTGAGCGCGATGACAAATTAGGTCTTGGTCCATCAATCACTGGCATATCATCAAGCTCTTTGATTGAGTCGCGCACACCACCTTTGCGTGAATTCACTTCGGTCGTGAGCAGAGTGGTGTTGAGCCAGCGGAAAGGGAAACCAATTCCCACAAAAACAATGGAGAACACAACGTCGTAAGGCAAACTGTACCAGGACAAGTTTCGAATATATTCGAATATCCAGGGCTGCCACGGCAACAATTCTTTCGAGCCTTCTACCAGATAAATGCTCAAGTAGGCAGCAAACAAATAACCGATGCCAGTTAAATGCATGACGAATAGCGATGAAACGATAGCGAGCACTTGCGACATCGAGGTGCGTCTGTTGGCCGTAATCATGCCCGAAAGCCACGACGCCAGAACAAAGCCCATGAGATAACCAAATCCAGGCTCTTTGTAATAACCCAGTCCGCCGCCAGCAGAAAGGGGAAAGACTCCCAGGTATGGTCCTAAAAATCCCAGGACCAAAAACATGACCGATGCCACAAGGGCGATAACTGGTCCGCACACATAACCTAGAAAAACGGCTGTGGGAGCCAGGAAACTATAGGCGGAATAGCGCACCATCCCTGGTTCGCGGTCAACTCCATCCCAGATGTGTTTCACTTCATGCGCCCAATTTTCGGGCAACATAGAAAATGCCTGGCAGGAGAGCGACTGTAAATAATTGGCAATATTATCCTGAGTAGCAGTCGGAAGCTCTACCGTTACAAAAGCAGCAAGAAACAACAACTGTATCCCGGTTAGAATAAGCACAGCTTGCCCCAGCAGGGACTTTCTCTTCTTATTTTTGAAAATGTTCTCTGTCACGCGCTGTTCTTCAACCGCCAGAAAGGCTCAGATCTCATATGATTATGCTTCTTTTTTATAATCAGGAGAATAGCTTGTCAAAAGAATTACTTCTAAATAATTTTTCTGATAGATTTTTCATCTACTAACGATACCGACTAGATATATGGAATCCCGCATCGAAAACGAGTTAGACAAAGCAAAGCTTGAAAGCAAGCTCAAAATTGTGCTGGCTTACATCGCCTGCTCACTGATATGGGGAACGACCTGGTACGCAATTCGAGTCTGCATCGCTTTTGGTGGCTACAGCATTTATCCTGCCATTGCGCTTCGCTACACGCTTTCAGAAATAATTCTGGCGTTCTGCCTAGCCTGGCTCATTCTTCGAAAGAAAACAGACAAAGCTCTGCTCATCAATAAAGAAACGCCCTGGATTCTGTTAACCGGTGCCATAGCCGGTTTTGGCGTAGGTCTTTTGTACACAGCCGAAAAAGTGATACCAGGCGGACTGGCTGCAGTGGTATCATCCACCGCACCGATTATCGCTGTATTTCTCGCTTCTGGCTCCAAAGTCGAAAATCTGTCAGTCAAAACACTGGCTGGCTCTATTATTTCTCTAATTGGCATTGTGCTCGTTTTTCACGACCGCATGAACGTCTCGCCCGAACACGCAGGTGCCGTCGGCTTGCTTGTGGCAAACTCATTTTTGAACGCGACATCCAATGTGCTGATGAAAAAACACATAAGCAAGACAGATGCTTACGCGCGCAATTTCTTTTTCTTTCTATCCGCGGCAATTCTAGTCTGGGGCATGGCTTGGATTGTCGGTCCCTGCACAATTCCATCACACCCATTTGAAGGTGCTGCTCTGGCGCCCACAATCGCCCTAATACATCTGACTATTCCAGGAACGCTTATTGCTTTTACGCTTTTCTTTTATTTGCTCAAAAACACAAGCTTGTCCAAAGCAATGACGCTCGGCTTCGTCACACCAGTGATTGCGCTGGTTGTGGATGCTTTCTTTGAAAAACAAGCAATCATGAATTTGAACATGTACCTGGGCGTGGCATGTGTTTTGATGGGCGTGGGACTGAATATATTTTTGCCATCTGTAAAATCAGTGAATAGATCTAAGGTCAGTTCTGACTCTTAATCAGATCTATGTTGTCGTCATTAACGATAAGTCCATGAATTTTCATTGTCAGTTTTCCGGTCTTAGGGTCTGCATGCGGTTGTTCGGCTTCTAAATGCTCTACCAGAAATTTGAATTTTGGAACCTTCCCTTTCTCCTTGATGCTGGAAAACATTTTCTGCTCAAATGCCTTGCTATCGAAACGCGAGTAGAATTCGCTGGGAATCACATAATCAATCTTGTTTTCATTGATATAGATATGCCATTGCGATCTGGCGGGATCGCCAATACTATTATTAAGTGTTCCTTCCAGAGTCGTATAGCGGGTATTGAACTCTTCCTCTTCTTTGGCATTTAGAGGTCGTGAATGCGGCCAGGCTAGTTTAGGCGGACTGGATCCATTTGAGTCTGAATCTTGTCTGCTCTGTCCGTTAGAACACGCACTGAGGTTAAGCGCTATCAGGCAGCCTGTAAAAATTGCAAGTGATCTGTACATAAACGCTCCAGCTCCTAAAGCTACTGGTGTAGTATATCAATCACAATCATGCCTTCAATCAAAAAAATCCTTGGTCTATCACTTCTTGGCACCGCCGCAATTGGCGTCGGCAGTTATGTAAAAGCACGCAGAGAAGCTTTTCAATTTAAAAAAGAAGTGGTGCCTGTTGAAATCAAAACAAACGGCACTGGCGGCGGAAGCAAAGGCAAAACTCTTCGAATTCTGCACCTTTCTGATTTGCATGTCGCGCGCAACGAATCATCAAGCAAACTGTCATTCTTGCAAGAAATTACAGACGACGAATATGACCTGGTATTTCTGACTGGTGACATTTTTGAACACGACGAATCTGTTTTGTATTCGCCTTATCTTTTGTCGCGCAAACCAAGACTTGGTGCCTATGCCATTTTGGGCAACCACGACTATTACGAATATTCGATGAGTCGTCGTATTTTAGGACGCATTTTTAAAAACTGGCGCCACCCTGACGGTAAAAAAGTACGCAATTTAGACAGACTGGTAGACAGTCTAGACGGTTGCGGATACAAAGTCTTGCGCAACGAAGCAGTGCATTTGAATGACGATAAGGTTTCAATCATTGGAATAGAATTTCCCGGCGTACCTAAAGACGAGCTGCTTAAAATCAGCGAGAAGTCAGACAAAGACCACTTAAAACTGGCTTTGTTCCACATTCCAAAAGAACTGCAATCGTTCTCTGATGCTGGCGTGCACATGGCTTTTGGTGGTCACACTCATGGCGGACAAGTGCGTTTGCCAGGGATTGGTGCTGTGATTACAGATTCTGATTTACCTCGCAAAAACGCATGCGGACTGGTGAATCAAGGCGATACAGTTTTTCATATCTCGCGCGGACTCGGTGCAGACCCTCGCACCAATTTCAGGCTAAACTGCCCGCCGACCGCTTATGTCATCGAACTTTCAGTTACTTAATCGCTAAAATCTCACACAGATTCGAGACCTCTTTTTAATTCTGTCCGTAGGCCGGCCTCCGCAGGCCGGCCTGCGACACTAACTTCAATAGACGCTTGCATTTGGTGTTAGATTTTTGGACTATTTAACCGAAAATTCCACTTCGCCATTCGTGTCAGCAACAATTTGGTATTGATCCAAGTATAGTTTGCACGCCTCATCGCCCTTTAAAAATGCATTCCAAAAAGCAAGACTCAGCGCTTTTGTGTAATCAGCATGCTCTTCGTTATCTGGTCCAGCACCGGCAAAGCGTTTGCCCACGATACCTCCAAAGCCGTGATAGCCACCATTTATGATGGCAAGATATTTGGATACTGTTTCACTGGTTTCACTTAAATTAAAAGCATCCTTGCGCCAGACCCAGTCTTGCGTGTCGGAGACAACATCGTTTGTTCCAGTCAGACACATCATTGGACGCTCGAATTCACGCCAGGCATCGTCATCAAAAATAGCAACGTCTTCAAAACGCGCACCGCGACCTTGTGGTGACATGAGCAAAAAGGCTATGGCTCTGTCGTCTCTGAATTCGCGCGTATAGCCAATATTTTTATCACCGACTACAGTGCCACCAAGCAACAAAGCAGTGTGCGAACCAAAAGAATGTCCGCCGATGCCTAGATTTGATTTATCGATCGAGACTTCTTGTGCATCAGCCAAAATAGTATCAATAGAATCAAGAACGAATTTCATGTCGCGTGGTCTTGTGCGCCACTTCTTAAAAGAAATATCCTGCCAGCGCGCATAGTCATCTTCGAGCTTGTCCAAACTCTTGCCAAATTGACTATTCGATTCGCTTGCAGCACCGCTTAAGCCGAGTCTGCGCTCTTTAATAAAATAACGTAAACTGTCTTCGTGCGTGGGCTGAATACAAACAAATCCATGCGAGACCCAATGTTTGATGAGCGGTCTATAACCCTCTTTGGAGCCGTATGCTCCATGAGAAAATAAAATCCAGGGAAGATTTTTCACCCCAGAATCTGGATAACTAATTGCTATTTCAAGGTCTTTGCCACGCGCCTCATCGTGCAATACTTGCGAGATGGTGTGGACTGCATAAGGGCCTTCGCACGCTAAAGCTAGCTTATTTTTGTGATAGGTCATGGCACTAGATCTGGTGTCAGACTATACAAATGTCTGATAGTGGCAGCATCACCAGAAGAGATAGTGCCGTTGCCATAATAAATACTCATTAAATCCGAAGAGTTGGGGCTGTGCCCTTCAATGCCCAAAGCATGACCCATTTCGTGTGCGGCAGCCGCCTGCATTTTAGGCAACGCCATTGGATTTCCTGACTTGTCTGTACAACGCAAAACTATAACGACTGGTCTGTAAGCAATTTTTTTCTTGGCAATAACCGCCTGGTATGGGAAGCTTCGCTTGGCGGTATAACCGCGAATGTCACTAGCGAACAAACCCATGGCTAAATTGTTGACGAAGTGATTGACGAAAAACACATGAATATCGGCTTTGCCTGGATCGTCTACAAAGTCGAAATTGAATAATCCTTCGGACGAAAAACGTTTCCAGGATCCAATTCCCTGGATGGCCGCGTCTCTATGCGCTGGGTCGTAGCCAACGGCCACAGGCAACTTACGCAATTGAGCTGGATTTGAAACTAACTGAGCCACAAGATCTGGCCAATTACCTACGTTATCTACGTTTGCAACAGGAGCACCTAGCTTGGGGTCCATAATGTAATCGAGAGCAAGACCTTTAGAAACCCAGACGTGAAGCGGCATTTGACCAGGAAGCCATCGAATAACACCGTGCGCACTTTTGAATTCGGGATAAACTCCACCCGGAGAAACGGCATGCCCAGCGCCTCTTGCCTGTCCATGTCCAAAGCCCTGCGGATTCACTCTGGTCCCGCTAAAATTGGGATTGACGCCCTGACTGCCGAAACCGCCTGAGGACGCGCCGCCACCAGGTCTTTGATATGTGCCAAAACCACCTGCAGCAGACTGACTGGGCTTTTGATAAGAGCTGAAACCGCCCGTCCCCGTTCCCTTTTGCTGGTAAGAAGAGCCTGTGGCCGTCTTACCTGTTTGAGTACTAGTCGAATAGCTTTTGAACTGCGCCCAGGCAGCTGGTGTAGAAGTAGAGCAAAGTATTATCAGCCCCAAAAGCCCCTTAAACAGCGCTTCTTGACAATTTTGCCGTGTCTTCATTTCACTCTCCCAGCCTCAAGAATGCGTTATACAAAAGAACAAATGCAGATAACTAGATGATACCCGATCTGAGGGTTCCGCCTATACGCTGGGAACATGCTATATATTCGAGCGTCAAAGAGTGAGCGAATCGTGAGAATGCACTAACCAAGCGACAATGTTGCAGGTTTGTTGCAAATATTGCGATAATTCTGAACGAAAAGTTAAGCCCGGGGGCATTTAGGCAAAAGACAGGTTACAAATACATTGTGCAAACACATCGCAGCAACACCAGTGGTGGGGAATCAGGGATGAATCCCGTTGGGGCGGCACCAACGCTGCGGACAATTTCTAGAAGATGGACGATTAAAGAACTCCTTGGGTAACCGAGGAGTTCTTTTTTTACGATAAAATTGGTCTTTCTGTTGTTGAGGAAAGCCCATGTCTAGCGATTCGAAAGACTCGAACAATTCGAATGATTCAATAATCTGCCGAGCAGTGATACTGGCGGCAGGACAAGGCAAGCGAATGAAGTCGTCGCGTCCCAAGGTCTTGCACGACGTGCTCGGGCGCCCCATGATCTCAAGGGTGGTGGACGCACTCACCTCGATGCCCAACGCCAAAATAGAACACCTACATATAATCGTCGGTCACGCTCGCGACCAATTACAAGAATACCTGGACAAGAACGTCTCGACCGCCCTCACTTGCCATACACAAGATCCGCAACTTGGAACCGGTCATGCCGTCATGCAAGCAGCGCCTGGACTGAATGAAGCCCATTTCAAAGGCAACATAATTGTGACAGTAGGCGACGCGCCATTAATCTCGTCAAAGACATTGCAGGCGCTAATCGAAAAACATGTAAGTGAAAAGGCAGTCGTCACCGTGCTTTCAACCCATGTTGAAGATCCGACTGGATATGGACGCATCGTTCGCGACGAACGCAGACGCGTCAAAGGCATCGTCGAAGACAAAGATGCCATGCCTTCTCAAAAACAAATCAACGAAATAAACACAGGCATTTTTTGTCTGTCATGGCCAACAGTCGAAGAAAGCTTGAAATCAATCAAAGCAGACAATCAACAAAAAGAATATTACCTGACCGATTTAGTCGAATGGGCAGTAAAAGCTGGTCTGCCAGTGTCAGCATTAAAAGCAAACGACTGTCGCTCAGTGATGGGAATAAACTCACGACCAGAACTTGCAAAAGCATCACGTCTTTTGTCAGACATTACAATAGAGCGTTTGTCCATCGAAGACGGAGTGACCGTGGTCGATTCCGCATCGACATGGGTCGACCCCGATGTAGAAATTGGACCAGACTCGACAATTTTGCCAAACACGCATATTTTGGCTGGCGCTAGAATCGGCAGTGGATGCGTGATTGGACCAAATACTGTTTTAAAAGGCAAAGTTGAAATCGGCAATAACGTCCATGTTAATCAATCGCAAATTTCGGATTCTAAAATTGGCGACAATTGCAAAGTCGGTCCCTTCGCCCATCTTCGTGACGGAAACGTTGTAAGCGAAAATTGCAAAATCGGCAATTTTGTCGAATTGAAAAATAGCACTATCGGATTAAAATCGAACTGCGCACATTTAAGTTATATCGGTGACACCATTATTGGTACCAGGACAAATGTTGGTGCTGGCACTATCACAGCCAACTATGATCATCTCACTAAAATAAAAGCCAAAACAGTAATCGGCGACGACGTCGCCATCGGAAGCAACTCCGTGCTTGTAGCTCCAGTAAGAATCGGAAGCGACGCGGTCGTCGCAGCAGGTTCGGTCATTGTCGAAGACGTGCCAAGCTCATCGCTTGCAATTGCACGTGGCAAGCAAGTCAATAAAGACGGCTGGGTCGAACAAAAGAAAAAATCAGCTGCAAAAAGCTAAGCAGCTTCGATAGTTTTTTCGGTTTTCAAAGTTTGTTGAAATGCGGCGAAATCATCATTTAATTCTTTTGCCATTTCGTCTCTGCCATTGGCAAGCAAGAATTCGGTGAGCCACTCAAGGTCTTCCATTGCTTGGGATTTCTTAGGAAGATTAAGCGAAATTATGTTTTTCATTTAAGTGGCCTCGGATGATGACTGTCCCTGATAAATCTCCTCTAGCACGCTAATAATAATTCGACGCCAAAAAGCCAAAATGCAGCTCTCGTAAGTCGAGTGCTGCAAGTTGGGTTTAGAGCTGTGGGCTAATTTGCTGGTTAAGCCAGGAAAGCTCCAAATTCTTCTTTAGGAACCATGGTTTTGAGCTTTCTCATCGCGAGGTATGAGATTTTGCCAACCTGGTCGCGGGTTAAGCCAAGCTCGCCCGATATTTCATTCAAGCTGCGCTCTTCGTTAGAACCGATTCCGAAGCGCATTTTGATAACGCGTTGCTCTTTTTCGCTCAATTGCGAGAGAATCGAAGCAAGTTTTTCTTTCAAATAGTCTGATTCAAGAGTGGTTACTGGAGCTACAGCTCCGTCGTCTACAATGGTGTCGCCAATTGTGAGCTTGTCTTCCTCATCGTTAGATGCAGGTTGATCAAGCGACAAGCAGGGTTTCGAGTATTCCAGAGCGCCTCTTACTTTCTCGGGTTTGACGCCGATTTCTAAAGCTATTTGGTCAACAGTAGGCTGTTTGCCAAGTTTGAGAGTTAGTTCGGACTTGACGCGACGGATTTTGGTCATCAATTCGTTCAAGTGAACAGGAAGTCTTACTACACGAGATTTGTTGGAGATGGAGCGGTTGATTGCTTCGCGAATCCACCATGCTGCGTAAGTTGAGAATCTGATACCACGATTAGTGTCAAAGTGACTGATGGCATTCATCAAGCCGATGCAACCTTCTTGGGTCAAGTCGGCGGATGGAAGACCTTGGTCATATTTTCTGACCATGGCATTTACAAGTTTCATGTTAGCCGCGATAAGAGTGTTGACGGCTTGTTTATCTCCAGCTTTTGCTTTTCTTGCAAGTACAGCTTCTTCTTGGGCTGTAAGAGCGACAGCTTTGGCAAGAGGTCTGACATTATTGAAAGCGTTCATTGTGAATCTCCTTGGGTGGCAAAAAACAGGCCCAACCGCTATGTGGTTGGCGCTTAGTTGCTGGTTGATTTGTTTGTTTGGTGAACTTCAGGGTGTCACTGTATTCAATATACTACCCACCACCGGATAGATCAATAGCGTTTGTAGCCTATAGAATACAAAATCGAGAGAATTTTTCGAGTAGCGAAACAGCCAAATATTCGGAAATCCAGAACCTTTTGCGGGTTTTCCCCACAAAACAAATAGTCTTTTCCGACAAATCAATTTGCATTCACCCCTGTAGCGTAGACAGTGCAGAGTCTGTTTTACCTGTACTGGTAAGGCAACTGGAACATCAGGTGTTACTATGTCCAGCGGAGATATCTTTTTGAAATTACTAGGCTCAAAAACAATACTCACAATCGCACTCGCCATTTTCTGGTCAGCACTTGTCACTTTGCCCATCAGCGCCCAGAGCAATGATTACCAGCTGGCAAATAACCCCACCGAGTACTGCGATATATATGTAGGGCGCGAAAAAATCTTTGAAGTTACCAATACCAGACTGGTTTCGGCTCTTGAGCGAGGCGAGCGCATCAATGAGCGCCTAGAAGACATTGTTTCTGACCCTCACGCCAATCTAGATTTGTTGAATATCAAAACCGGAATAGACGGAATCCCCGTTATCCGCCTGGACGAAAGCATTATTTGCAGCGTGCGCCCACTCGATTGCCAAGCCAGCCAAAAATCGGCCGAGGTTTTAGCCAATGAATGGATGGAGAAAATAAGATCACATATAAAGGATGCGAAAAAAGAGGCTCCTAAATCTGGCACAGCCCAACAGACCGAGAAAAAAACCAACTCCAACCTGAGCGAGCACGCAGTTCTCCTACTATTTATAGAGATTGCCATTCTTCTTTTTACATCTTTAGTCCTTGGCGAAATAATGGTCCGCCTGGGACAACCTGCAATCATCGGTCAAATTTTGGCCGGATTACTTTTAGGACAAACATTTTTTGGCGCCTTCTTGCCCGACTTGTCCAATATGCTTTTTCCAATTGACGGCTCGCAATCAAGACTAATTGAAGTAGTTTCATGGATCGGCGTTTCATTCCTGCTCATGATGACAGGTATGGAAACTGATGCATCAATGCTCAAAAAACTAGGCAAACCATTACTTTATTTTGGAACAATTGGACTCGCCGGTCCTTTATTAGTCGGAGCACTTGGATCGCTCTTGCTGCCCGAGATCCTCATGGGAACTACACAAAACAAACTAGCCTTTGCAGTTTTTGTCGGAACAGTTTTTGCCGCATCATCGGTGCCAGTGGTGGCAAAAATTCTGATGGACATGAAAATGCTCAAACTCGATACCGGGCAACTTGTTATTGGCACATCACTTGTGCACGATTTGCTTTGTTGTTTATTGCTTGCTGTAATTGTTGTACTCTCTGGCTCGGCGGAAGACAGCGGCGCAAGCCCAATAGTTGTTGCCATAGTTGGAACCGCCTGTTTTCTTGCCATCATGTATTTTGGCAGACCAGTATTCTTCACCATTTTGAGATGGGTCAACGACCACGTGTCGAGCAAAGAAGCTCTCGTCACTGCAATGGTTGTTTTACTTTTATCATGCGCAGCCACCACCCAAGCGCTTGGTGTACACATTGTGCTTGGAGCATTTGCCGCTGGAGTAATTCTTTCGCAAGCACCAGTTATAAATCACAAAGTAGTGAAGCCACTAGAAACTGTAACCATGGGCTTCTTCGCACCCATATTTTTTGCATCGTCTGGATTGAACGTCAACTTGAGTTCACTTTTAGATCCGATGCTTGGCACCATAACTATCCTGATTTCTTTAGCGACAATATTATCCAAGCTTGCC
Organism: Candidatus Melainabacteria bacterium; assembly: GCA_016699165.1. GTDB lineage: Bacteria > Cyanobacteriota > Vampirovibrionia > Obscuribacterales > Obscuribacteraceae > Aved-18. The sequence goes on from CP064963.1 coordinate 1,750,914, forward strand.
ACCAGTTATTTAGCTGGTCGAATAACAGGCATCGGCACGTATGAGTCTTTATCGGTTGGCGTCGGAGCCAATGCCAAAGGCTCTCTGGGTCTAATTCTTGCCATGCTTGGATACTCTCTCAATATAATTTCACTCGACATGTACGCAGTGGTTATTTTCATCTCGCTCTTTTCGACAGCAGTCACGGCTCCCTTGATGAAGCTTTGCATGAGTAAAGTAAAAGTAACAGACGAACAAAAAGAACGATTGAAAAAAGACGAACGCAAATCGCAAACTATCTTAAGTTCTATAAGGCGCGTGCTTCTTCCTATTTCTGACAAGCGCCGAAATCCTTTTATTTCACACTTGCTAAACAGCATCGGTCAAACTCAAGTAATTGAAACCACCGCACTCTGGGTGAAAGAACCCAACACAGATTCTCGCCATCTCTTTTCTTTTATGTCTTCATTACTGAATAAAAATTATGTCAGCCTCTTGCAAAAGACATCTTCGAATCCAAGTAAATTGGAAGCAATTACAGAAGAAGCCAATCGTGGCTACGACCTCATTATTATGGCAACCGATGAGCCTCAAGCAGACGCCAACTATGTCTTTGGCGAATTGGTCGACAGTGTCATACTCAATACCAAGAATCATACTCTAGTGATTTACGATCCAGATCCAACCGGCAATCGAACCATAAAAAAAGTGCTTGTGCCAGTGAGCGGAAGCGAATTATCTTTAGCAGCAGCAGAGTTTGCCATTACGCTAGCCAAGTCACTCAACGCTAAAGCAACTTGCCTGTCTATTGCCGAATCGGACGTTGACGAACTTTATAGTGAATACACTCAGAGTGGCGTAAAAATTCAAAGTCACGTCAATACCGAAATTGAATCGTCCCTCACCGAACTTGCAAGCGCTCTCAATGTCGAATTCGACCCACTCATGGTCCAGACGAAGTCTCTTCCCGCCCAAGCCGTGGTTATGACAGCAGACCAGCACAACATAGATTTGATAGTTCTTGGCGCCGAACCAAAGATGGGCAAGAATCTTTTCTTCGGACATACCATAAACTTTGTCCTGCGCAATGCACCGTGCGCAGTGGCAGTCTTAAAAATGTAATTTCAAATTATCTATCTCGCACCAAATCGCAAAACACTTTTCAAAGTCGACTCGACTTTGACTGCATCTGTTTCTTTACCCATCTTGCGTAGAGTCTGAGCTTTGATCTTATACCATTCAGCCACGTCAGGGTCTGATGCGATTAGTTTATCAATGTCTTTCAGCGCAGCATCGTATTGTGCATTTTCCATATTTATTCTTGCTCTTAAAAACACTGCGCCTGCTTCTTTTGGAAGAATCAAAAGCAACGCATCAATGTTCTTCATAGCCGAAGTTACATCGCCAATTTTTCCATACATATTGCAGCGAGCAAGCCACGATCGCAAATAAATTTGTTGCTGGAAAGAATCCAAATGAACAATGGAAGCATCATATTTAGTATCACCGTGGTCCGAACTCAAAATTTTAATTGCGTTAGTATAATCGCTAATAGCCTTCTTATACTCATGCAATGATGCATACGCATCGCCTCTTCGCTCCCAAGTATGCGCAAAAGGCGGACTCATTTTATCCTTACTTAAAAGCTTGGAACCCTCCTGAATTACACCTTTGTAATCTTTCATATCTGACAATGTGTGAATTAACACTACCCGAACATCGTCATATTTAGGATTAATAGCAAGCGCAGCCTTGCAATCCGCGATAGATTTTGCGAACTTATCGTCTACTCTAGAAAAATCGGCGCGATTTCGCAGTGCAAATATGTCTGTTGGTCTAACTCGAACCCAGCGATCAAGCGTTGACATAGCCATTTTTGGATTTATCGATTTGCGATAAAACTGATACGCGAGACTATTAACGTCTGGATCTTTTCCGTTTAGTTTTACAGCCAATTCAATTTCAGAATCTGCAAAATCAAGATCGCCTCTCTCCAGTGCAATCAAGCCTTGAGCCGCATGTGCTCTTGCATCATTAGGCAATGCCTTAAGTACACGATCGATTATCTGCTGAGCAACAGCCGTCTTCTTTTTGTACGCAAGAATAATGGCATAAGTAGTCAGAATATGTCCGTTACCCGGCTCAAGTCTTGCAGCGGCTCTTGCGTTATCGAAATGGAACTGTTCGATACTCACAGATCCCTGCTAAAGCCAGACTGGGCAAGCATTTCATGCCAAAAAGCCATGTCTTTTCCTGTCTTCAATTTAGCTTGGACGAAAGTAAAAAACTCAGGGGAAAAGGAATTGAGCAGTGTATTTGCCTTGTCGAGGTCGGCTTGAGACGGCTTACAATCTCCTGGAAGAGTTGTAAGTAAAAGTATCGACAAGACTAAGACAACAGGAACTCTCATTATTAAAAGCTTAGCATCCCCAATTGTGTTAGTCTAAATTGGGGTCAAGAAACTGATAATGCAAGACGATACGCAGTTCAAACCACTATTGGAACTGAAACAATCCTGGTTCGCCTTCCGGGACAATTGGTTCGCACTCTGCGTCATTTATTTTTTGCGCAGCTGGCTGACACTTCTTTGCGCCTGCATTACCTTCGCTTTGCTTATAGACTTTAAAGGCTGGAACCTAGTTGCAGCGGGCATTGTTGCTGCAATCATCGGAAGCATTTTGCAGGTGCCGTATCTCAAATTCTTCAAGTCAATTTCTCAAGGACAAAAAGCTGACTGGAGTGTCTTGAAAATAAATTTGAAGCAAGGATTGAACATGCTTTTAACCCAGGCATTTGTCTTAGTTTCTATCGCTGCAGGACTTGTCCTACTCGTCGTGCCAGGGTTAATTTTGTCAGTTCGGCTCTTGCCTAGCGCCTTTTGCGTACTCGATGACAAATCGCCTTTAGATTCGATCAATACAAGCTTCAAACTAAGCAGCGGCTATGTCTTTCCTATCACGATTATTCTTGTGGTCAGTGGGATTATCGACTACTTCACTGGCTTCTTTGCTCTAATCACTGAATTTGTGATTACGATATTTTTGTATCGCTTCTATCTTTCAAGGATGGAGGCACAGAACAAATGAAATCATTTCTTGCCATTCTCGGTGGCGCAATTGCTTCAATGTTAACGACGCTTGCCCTTATAATTACCGTGCGCCTTTTCATAGAAGCTCGATACATCCCAAGCGAATCGATGCTGCCAACGTTCAAAATTGGAGAGCGACTTCTTGTAGAGAAAGTCACAAGCTGGAAGAAACCGTTCAATAGTGGTGATGTGATTATTTACTATCCACCACCAATCGAGATGGGAGGACACGACTTAAGCTCTGAGCCTTTCTGCGTAATGGGCAGACTGACTGGCTTGCCTATATTTCCAAACGAACCTGCATTTATCAAACGAATAATTGGATTGCCCGGTGATACCATCGAGATTCGTTCAAATATAGGAGTCGTGGTCAACGGCAAATTACTCGAAGAAAATTATGTCTTGGAAAAAGCAGAATACGATCTAAAACGGCTTGGTGACATTTGCGGGACCAATATCTATCGGCAGTTTATTCAACCGTATTCAGCACTAGATGTTTGCGAGAAACCGATTGTGGTGCCTGAGGGTGAATTATTTGTACTGGGAGATAACCGCAACAACTCAGAAGATAGTCACATCTATGGATTCGTGAAACAAGATAGAGTGATTGGGAAAGTGTTTATGAGAGTGTGGCCGAAGCCTGGAGTTTTTGATTAGTCTTTAACTGTCTCACTAGTCGAAGACTAAGAGGGAAATGCGCGTCGTCTTTAGCATCACCAATTTGGTATCAAATGCAAATGTCGAAGTAACCGGGGTCCATTCCGCATTAGGAATGATTGAAGTCATTGCTCAGCCTGATGCCTTACCATTACTTCAAGCTATGAATATTTTTGAGTCGATTGAGCCTGTGTCCACGGTGAAGATTGCACCACCTGGCTCGGAGATTCAATAAGTCGAAGTTGAAATTCAGCCACGCGCTGGTAGAACTTTAGCCACCTCGTGGTGGAAATTTAGCCACGCGATGGTTAAATTTCAGCCGTCCAAAGTTAATCACAGAGAATAAAGAATGCGTCCTTCTCTCTCAACCGTGGAAGGTAAACTATTCTCAATATCCAATCTTATGTTGAAATTGCTCTCAGTCCGAATCAAAATATCTACCGGCACTGAGGCTCCCCACATAATTTCGTAAGCCTTTGTGGCAGATTTCAAACAACTTGGACTGTCATCTGGAACAACCAACATAATGTCATAATCGCTATCGAATTCTGCCTCCCCTTTCGCTCTAGAGCCGAAAAGATAAATCTTCAACGGACGATAGACATCTATCAATTTTTGCACCAACTCGTTGAGTATTGGATCGGGAAGATTCCCTTACTGATTTAAAGAAAGCATGCCCTAATCAAGCTCGTCGCGTACAAAAACACGCAATAGGTCGTTGGTACAAAGAATCAAATATTTTTCGTCGAGTGAAAAGCCAGCTATCGAGAAGTCGTCTTCTTCTGTTGCTGGAATAAACTCGATTTTCTGAATAGTTTTCTGATTAGCTGTGTTAATAAGCATGATGTGTTTTCGATCGTTTGATATTTCGATGCGCACACCAGTTGAGATTGTGGTCATAAGTTCCACTGTGGTTTCAGAGCCTAGGAAAAACCATTCTTCATCGTCAAAGTTCAGAGTCTCGCTATACTCAGTGCCCCATGAGTCGCCGTTATCCAGGACTTCTACTTCTTCGGTAGACATTACGTGATCAACTCTGGCAGGCTCATCTTGCAGATCGATTGAAAACATTCCGTCTGGCGTGCGGACCAGCATTCTGTCGTTTTGCGGGAAAGAAAACTCCAGAATGTAACCCAGTTTTGGGATATCTAGTTCTAACCACTCTTCCATTTTTTTAGCTTCTAGTTGCCGTGGGTGAAAGGACTGTGTTTACAAGTTCTTGGGCTTCGGTCTGAATTTTTTTCAGGTGGTCTTCGCCCAGAAAACTTTCAGCGTATATTTTATACACATCTTCGGTTCCCGAGGGTCTTGCTGCAAACCAACCGTTATCAGTTGATACTTTTAAACCGCCTATTGGCGAGTTATTGCCCGCTGCTTCGGTTTCTATCTTGGTGATTTTTTCTCCGGCGAATTCTTTTGCCTTAACGTCGCTTGCCGATAATTTTTTCAGTTTCGTTTTTTGCTCGGGAGTTGCTGCCGCATCGATGCGTGCGTAGGCTGGCTCGCCCAAATTTTTTGTAATGAGCTTGTAGTGCTCACTTGGATTTTTGCCAGTAACTGCGGTGATTTCAGCAGAAAGCAAAGCCAGAATTATTCCGTCTTTGTCTGTGGTCCAGACGCTTCCGTCTTTGCGCAAGAACGATGCTCCTGCACTTTCTTCGCCACCAAAGCCTAGCGAGCCATCGAGCAGTCCGTCAACGAACCATTTGAAGCCTACTGGCACTTCAATTAGTTTACGATTTATTTTGTTAGCTACTCTATCAATTAAACTTGTGCTCACACATGTTTTGCCGATGGCAGCGTCTTTTCTCCAGCCGTCGCGATGCGAGAATAAATATTCTATCGCTACAGACAAGAAATGATTTGGGTTCATCAAGCCAGTTGGCGTGACGATTCCATGACGATCGTGGTCGGTGTCATTGCCAAAAGCAATATCATATTTATTGCGCAAGTCAATCAAGCTTGCCATCGCATATGGTGACGAGCAATCCATTCGAATTTTGCCGTCCCAATCAACATGCATGAATGAAAATGTGGGATCGACTTTTTTGCTCACCATTTCGATTGGTAATTTATAACGCTCGATAAGCGCTTGCCAGAAGGCGACGCCTGCGCCACCTAGTGGATCGACACCAGCTTTGATACCAGATGATTGAATGGCTTTTATGTCAATGACAGACTCTAATTCTTTGACATACATATCAATGTAATTGAATTTGTGAGTAGTCGAAGCTTTGAGCGCTTGTCTAAAGTCCATGCGCTTTACGTCGCCCAATCCGTTTTTCAAATATTCGTTTGCTTTGTTTTGCATCCAGTCGGTGACGTTAGTATCAGCGGGACCGCCAGAAGGTGGATTGTATTTGAAGCCGCCGTCTTGAGGTGGGTTGTTCGATGGGGTGATGACAATTCCGTCTGCAAAGCCAGACTTGCGACCTTTGTTGTATTGCAAAATGGCAAGCGAAATTGCAGGAGTGGGCGTGTAGCCGAGCTCTGAGTCGATCATTACATTTACGTCGTTTGCGGCAAGCACTTCCATGGCGCTTGCAAACGCTGGCTCAGACAATGCGTGGGTGTCGATGCCAAGATAAAGGGGACCGTCGATGCCTTGCTCTTTTCTGTAAACACAAATTGCCTGGGTGATGGCTAAAATGTGGTCCTCATTGAAAGCACGATTAAAAGCCGAACCGCGGTGACCGGAGGTTCCAAACGCCACTTTTTCAGACGACACATTGACATCGGGCTTATCGCAATAATAACTGGTCAACAGGCGGGGCACGTTTACCAAAAGGTCGTCTGGTGCTGGTTTGCCGGCTAGAGGACTGAGCATGTCGAATCTCCAATTAATATGTAGACTGTATATAATAATCGATTGGCAACATTTTCCAGGCAGGCGAAAGTTTAAAACATGCCCCCGACAAATCAGGTAGCAGCACTAGAGGAGCACTTAACAGCGCTCAACAAGTGCAAAATGTGCCCTTTGATGATTGGACCGGTTGTCGGTCCCGGACCAGTAAACTCTTCTATTTACTTAATAGGTCAGGCACCTGGACCACACGAAGAGAAATTTGGCAAGCCATTTGCCTGGACTGCGGGCAAGACTTTATTTAGATGGTTTGGGCGCATTGGCATGGACGAAGAAGAATTTCGAAGCAAAGTGTATATGGCCGCTGTGTGTCGCTGTTTTCCAGGCAAGTCTAAAAGTGGTGGCGACAGAGTGCCGTTGCCGCAAGAGATTGTAAATTGTTCCAACTGGATGAAAGCCGAACTTGAGATTTTGAAACCAAAATTGGTGATACCAGTTGGACGCTTAGCTATCGAACAAGTTTTGGGAAAAGCGCCGCTTGTCGATTTAATCGGCACCAGATTTAGTGGCAGCCTTTATGGACACAAGTGCGATGTTATCCCATTACCGCATCCATCAGGTGCGTCTACATGGTTCAAAAAAGAACCTGGCATCACGCTACTCGCCAAAGCTCTGGACGAAATTAATAATCATCCAGAGTGGCAGAAATTCAAATCAATTTAGCATTTAAGCTGAAACTAACCGCCAAGTTTTGCTTCGCGAGCCCAGTGTCTGTGCATCGCGACAGATGCTACAAACTCTTTGCTCACTTCCGCAAAGGTGCCTTCTAGTGCAAGAATAAGTCCTTCGTCATTGTCGTCGGCTTTGATAGCATCTGACTTTTCGACTAATTTTACACCATCACCAACAGCACAAATTGTTTTGCAATGTTTAAACGCATCGTTTATAAATTCTACGCAAGCAGGCTCTTTGAGCAAAGCTTGTACAGATTTTGCACCACCTGGAATAAAAATGGCATCAAACAAAACAGATGCGGTGCCAAGAATTCGCTCCTGGGCATCGATAGATTTTGTGCTGTCGCTTTTAATTGCTCCTAGATGCGGAGCGATTATGCAAGAAGTAGCTCCATTCTTTTTGAGAGTCGCGTTCAATGCGTCTACATCTGCTGAGGCAAAACCGTCGGCAAGTAAGACAGCAATTTTGCGAGTCTTGATATTTTTGTCTTTATTTAGTGGCGTAAACTCGATACTTAAAGCGTCTGATTTTTCCACCGATTGTTTTTTTGTGATCGGTTCAAAGTCTTTGACATTGCCGTCGGCTGGAATATTTCTGTTAATTGGTTTTTCAATTTGCACAGGAGTTTTTATTCCAAGTGCGTCTGCGACTGCTTTGGAAAGTGCCTTATCGACATAAGAAAGTATACCGACCATACGCTCGCGAATGGCTGGATTTTTCACTTTGCCCAATTCGAATTGCAGGGCTTTGGTGATATGCGCTTTTTCCCAGTCTGACTGGCTATTATAAAAAAGTGTCGCTTGTGAAAAATGGTCGAAGAAAGATTTGCTTCTTGCCCTGACTTTACTGCCTTCCATTTTTTCCATGAAGCTTACAAAACCGCCATCGATTTTGCCAGCCTGAAATGGACAGCCACCACCTGTAGTGTTGGGGTCATGGGCTGTGCCAATATTAACAGTCTGGCGCATGTGTCCGTCGCGCTGATTGTTGTGCACTGGCGCGACTGGTCTGTTAATTGGAATTTCGTGAAAATTGGGACCACCAAGGCGAGTTAACTGAGTATCTGTATAAGAGAATAATCTGCCTTGCAAAAGCGGGTCATTAGTGAAATCGATACCGCTAACTAAATGTCCTGGGTGAAATGCCACTTGTTCTGTTTCAGCAAAGAAATTATTCGGATTTCTGTTTAATGTCATTTTGCCGACGATTTTTACCGGCACAAGTTCTTCTGGTATGAGCTTGGTTGGATCGAGCAGATCGAAATCATATTTATGCTCGTCTGCTTCAGGTACTATTTGCAGACCTAACTCCCACTCGGGGAAATTGCCTGCTTCGATGTTTTCGAATAAATCGCGTCTGTGAAAGTCTGAATCCTTGCCTGAGATTTTTTGCGCTTCATCCCAGACTACTGAGTGAATGCCTAAAACTGGCTTCCAGTGGAATTTGACAAAAACTGCTTTGCCTTTTTCGTTTATTAGGCGAAAAGTGTGTACACCAAAACCTTCCATCGTTCTGAGACTTCGAGGAATTGCTCTGTCTGACATTGCCCACATAATCATGTGAGTAGACTCGGGAGTGAGCGAAATGAAATCCCAGAAAGTATCGTGAGCAGAGGCAGCTTGTGGAATTTCGTTGTTGGGCTCAGGTTTTACAGCATGAATCAGATCTGGGAACTTGATTGCGTCTTGTATGAAAAAGACTGGAATATTATTTCCAACCAAGTCGTAATTGCCTTCATCTGTATAAAACTTGACGGCAAAGCCGCGAACATCACGAGCGAGGTCGGTGGAGCCCCTGGAGCCAGCCACGGTGGAAAAACGCACAAACACAGGGGTTTTACGCGATGGGTCTTGTAAAAACTTGGCCGCGGTTATCTCTTTTTGCGATTCATAAACTTGAAAAAATCCATGTGCTGCAGCACCTCTTGCATGAACAGCGCGCTCTGGAATTCGCTCATGATCGAAGTGAGTGATTTTCTCGCGTAGGATAAAATCTTCAAGTAGGCTGGGTCCGCGCTCATGGGCTTTCAGACTGTTTTGATTGTCGTTGATTCTTAGTCCGTGATTGGTGGTCAGAAACTCGCCATCAGGATTAGTAGTGTTTTGGTCTAAATCTTGAGATTTTTTGCCGGCACCACTATTGCTACCACTATTTTTTTTTGACACCGTAAGAAATCTCCCGAACAACAAGGTTGTAGCGCACCCAATTGGTTGCGACTAACAGACCTTTAGCACAAGAGAATTCAAGAGAAGTTCTGCTATCTATGTATTAGCTTGAGCTGTAGCTTCTTTTTTGGCAAGAAAATCAGATTTGCATTTTTGCGCTTTTTGAATCAGGTCAGCTGCTGCGCCGCGAGCGAAATAGCCGGTCCAAACCAGTGATCTGACAGCTTTCTTGATGTTGTTTCTTCCAGACTCTGTAGACATTGCTGCTAATACAAGCAGTCCGGCTCCGAAAGCAAATTTGTGCACGACTATATCCTCAATAAATGTTTGACTGCTACTAACCATAGCGCATTTAGATGTCGAGTATTACTCTTTGTGATTTTCGGTATCGCCAATTATTAATGATAGTGGGCACTGAAGTGCGGTGGCGATTCTTTTAAGAGTCAGGAATGAAACGTTTCGCAGACCATTTTCAACATCAGTCACATACGTTCGATGCAATCCGGCAGCTTTTCCTACTTCGTCTTGAGTAAGCGCTAACTCAATGCGACGATGGCGCAAAACAGCCCCAAGCGATATTAGAGCTTCTTGCTTTCGGTGTTGTTGATTCTTGCGCATTCAACGACTTTACATCCTTGATTAGCAGCAACGGAGTCGACACAAAACAGCGCCCCGCACAGGCTGACGACCTAGAGCTTATCGTCTTTAAATAGTAATAAAACATTTAGATTCATAATTCCTCGTGAAGCAAAATGATTTCTGCATTCAGAATTAACTGCGACATTTTGAAATTAAGGGCAAACGAGATTCTCTGTAAGGTCAAATACGAAATGTTTCGCAAACCATTTTCCACATCTGTTATGTAAGTTCGATGAAGATGGGCGCCATCACTCAATTGTTGCTGGGTCATGAGCTGATCCAAACGGCAATTACGTATCGCTGCTCCCAGTGCTTTTAATGGTTGATTGCTCTGCCGCTGCTTACTTTGACGCATAAACAAACCTCAGCTGAGAATTTGCCTATGTCAGAGGTCCGAATGAAAATCTCAAAGTTCAAACACTCACATTACCATTATTGATCAAATAGAGTTGAGTAGCCTGTAATCACGCATAGCAGGTTTGCTCAAAACCTGTCCAAACGGTGTGCGCCTGGTATTGCGCACGAATAAATAAATTCCCGACTTACTTGGTTATCCAGCTTGGCATGCAGTATTAAATGCTACTATCCCTCTAATGATGAAAACAAATCAACTTTCTCTGAATCAAATTTATTTCTTCATTTCATGTTTTCGAGGCGAACACGCGACTTTGTATAAAAGTTCTTGTTGTACTTGCCTACATCGAATCAAATGATTCATTACTCTGAGACTGGCTCAATATGTCACGCTCGAATTGCTGCGCTTCTTCATTCCACTCTCTTTTGAGCAATGTATCGTGAACCAAATTGTAATCGCCAGCATTGACAGTTAGATGCTTTGGAAACTTATCTCGGTCCTCTTCTGGAAAATAGCGAATAAGCAAAACCAGTGCGTCGCGACTTATTGGCATATAACAACCAGCTTGCTGCCAAGCTTTGCTTATGACTTTTATATCATCGGATGATTGAAGCGCATAGCACGTTCCCAAAAGATCAGACAGATAAAGTGCCACCGCATTTGGTTGCGTGTAAGCCTTTTTTTCTGCCTTAACTCTGTCCAGACAATAAATTGGAATGCCACTTACTGCAGCTGTTGGTCCGCAATTTTCTTTTTGATTTTTGTCAGTGCTGTATCTTTGATACTCTGCAATTGCTTTGTCTTTCCAAAGAGCAGATTCTTTTTTGTCCCTTGCATAACAACAAAGCGATGCCATTTGCGCATACATTCTGAAGCGGTCGCAGTAAATATTTTCTTTTTCCAGAATAGCTATAATCTCTTGCAGACGCTCTCTACTTTGAGGATAGTAACCTTGATACGAAGGACCTTGTGCTTCATTTATTCTGTTCAGCATGAAAGAAGGAGCAATCTTGTCCTGGTGATCATTATGAATCTGAAAGCACAAACTGTCTGCAGATAACTTGAGCAAATAAAGTCTTTGCTCTTTTGTCATTTCTTTTATTTCAAGAGTCTTTGTAGCAACTTTATTTGCTTCATAAAAAGCATTTTGCAGAAACAATCCTCTGGCAATATCAGTTCCTTCAATTACGCGCGCCTGCCACGGAATCTCTTCTTTAGGACTCTCATAGATAAATTGACTATATTTTTTGAAAAGTGGAGTGTCCCAACTGTAAGAGGTGCTTTTCTCTTTTTTGGTTTGGACTTGCAAACAACCCATTAAAAGAGGCAACAGCAAAATAGCAAAGATGGCCGAATAAACCTTGTTCATTCAACAAATTCTATCATTCTATTTTGTGTTCGCAGGACCGGTGTCGCGCACGGTAGGATTCATCCCTGATTCCCCTCTCTGGAGCCCTGCGGCATACTTTAATTGTGCCACTTTTCAATTAAATTTAACGGCTCTTAGCCCGAACTCAAGCGCTTGAGGGCTATTTTGGCGTCGTCATCGCCCATTTCAGAGGCAGTTTTGTATAGTCCAATTGCCTTTACGGTATCTTGTTTGGTGCCAGTGCCCGACTCATAACATTTGGCAAATTGGCTAATGTGCTTGGCTGTTCCACTTTTGGAGGCGCCTTCAAAACTTTTGAATGCAAGAGCTAGGTCTTTACTTGTCCCAACACCGTTTAGATAACACAATCCCACTTGATAAAGACTATCCAGGTCGCCTGCGTCCGCAGCCATTTTGTAGTATTTAAACGCCTCTTGCGAGCTGCGCTCTACAAACAATCCGTTGGCATAAAGTAAACCCAAAATTCCGTATGCCTCAGGCACGTCTTTGCCTGTCTCTTTGAACAGTTTAACTGCTTCGGCTGGATTGCCTTCCGTTCCAAAAGCGTTCATGTAGCAACCAGCCAGAGCCATTTTTCCATACGCACAATTTTGGTCGGCGGATTTTTTAGCCCAGTCAAAACATGCTTTGGGATCTATTTTTGTCACACTTCCATCTTTGTAGCACTGTGATACTCGTGCTTGAGCCATTGGCTCGCCAGCATTAGCAGCTTTGAGCAACCAGTTAAAGCCCGCCTGAGGGTCTGGTTTTGGACACATTTTTTTATCTAAAAGTATTGAGCCCATAAAAAATTGAGCGCCAGGATGCCCTTGATCGGCGGCACGTTGAAACCATTTTTGAGCCATCGTAACGCTTTTGTCTATGCCGGCACCACTAAATAATACGCGACCCATTTCGTACTGCGACTGAATATCGCCTGCGGTGGCACGATTAAACAAGTCATCTGAATATTCAAGTTTTATTCTTATCGCATAATAAGGCTCAAGGCTTTCAGAAAGCGATCCAAGTCCTGGCACATAAGCTGGATAGTTACGTGGTCGTGCAGGCGTTTTTAAAAGTGCAAGTGACTCGCCGCTCCACTGATTATTCATTACGGGTGTTTGAGCCGACTTGCGGTCAAACTGAACTTCAGTCAAAACCTTTTCTTTTAAATCTTCAAACGCATCTACAAGTGTGGTGCCCGCACCTTCTTTTTGCAATGCGTCTATTAAATTGCGAGTGAACACACCGTTTTTATAACGCTTCGATTCCCATGAACGCTCGTTTGCACTACTCGATGTTATGACTACTTGTCCGTTGCCTGCAAGCTCTTCTGCGTTAAATGAATTGACACGCAAAAGTGCTTTGCCACCTTTGCCTCCATTTCCACCTTCTGCCATATCTGCTGCAACACCGCTATTACAAGCATCGAGCAATAAGACAATGCGCTCGCATCCGGTGCGATTTTTGATGGTGGCAAGCAAGTCTTTTAATTTGATTGAAGACGAAAACAACTTACTCAGTTTGGTGTCATATGCCACCAGATAATTTTCGCCTCGAATATCCATTTCGCTGGGACTGCCATGAGTGGATGCGTAAATCAGCACCAGGTCGTCTTTCTGCACCCGGCGCGGCAATCCGTTGTCGCCAACAGCGTCTAAAATATTGTCTTCGGTCGCTTGTTCGTTCACCATCAAAATGACATGGTCGCGAGAAAAATTGCCTTTCTCTACTAAGAAATCACAAAAGTCTTTTGCGTCTTTGGCCGAATATTCAAGCGTCGGAATGCCTTTATCTTGAAACTTGTCTATGCCGATGATTACTGCCCATTTGTCGGCAATTGGTCTATCTTTTTTCTCAAGCTTGGTTTCTGTTTTCTTAGCCAGTGCAATCTGACACGAGCCGCCTGGGGTGAGCACGGCGACAATTGAAAGTGACAATAAAAGATGCCTTAACAAACGAATGACCTATTTAAGTGAAGTATTCCAAGCATATTCATTCCACGGACTGCGCTTGTTTTGATTCAGTCTGCGAATGGCGCGCTCGAATAATTCTTTGTCACGCTCATAGGCGCTTTGATCCCAGATTTTTCGCCCTTGCATATAATTTTCAGCAAAGTCATTCCAGCTGCTAAACCCCTGTTGAATTAACTTTGCCTTGGGCATTATTAGTTCCCAGGCTTGCTCGTCTTGCAAATAACCTGCAAGATAGCCCCAACGACAGATACAGATATAAAGACTCAAATCCCAGGCGAGAAGCGATTTATTGTCTTTGTTCTTGTCGATTTTTTCTTCTAGCGCCGCAAGAACTCGATCAAGATCTTGATGTGATGCCACATTCATACGACCTTGCAAAAGCTGGCGTTCGTTCTCGATGCTGTGGTCGTTGATTTCGACCCCGGCAAGCGACTTTGAGCAGAGCTTATCTTTGGTAAATTGAATGGCAGTACAGGCTAAAGCCCATCTGTGCGCTGCGCCCTTTTCTTTGTGCGCGTCATCGAATTCAAAGTCACGTAGCCGGTGCAGCCAGTATTCGCCGCTGCCTTTGGTGAGGGCTGAGGCTTTCTGAAAATCCTCCTCGGCGTGCTTAAAATCGCCGATGTGCATATAGGCACAGCCTCTCCAAATATAAACGTCGCTTGTTTGCAGACCTTCTTTGATAGCTTCGCCACAATCTTCAATTGCCCCTTCGAACTGGCACGCCTCAACCTCGCTCTTAGCCTTGCCCAGAAGCGTTTTTGCATGCTCAAAAACTTCAGCACAAAGTCCCGACTGAGCCGTAAATAAAAGGCTAATGACGATTGGGACTGTAAATTGTCTGAGTCTTGGAAAATTAGGGCGCATGTCAGCAGAGTTCAATGTCCAACAGATATAAGAATAGGAAAATGTTGCCATTTAATCTAGTATCTAAAAATGAGATCAGCTTTTAACTATCGATTTTTCTACCCACCTGAAAAAATCCGCGCGGAAAAATTCTAATTAACTGTGATTTTTAGTGGCTTGCCTTCTATTTCGATCTCAATAGTTTTAGAATCGATAATTTTTATAGAAAGAAATTCCCCTTGATTGGGAACTTCGAAAATATAACTAGACATATAAACATTTCCTACAAGCGGAATTTGTTTTTGAAGAACGAGTGTTGGTTTCGTTCTAAGCGAATATTCTTCCACATATTGATTAACGTAGATTGAACCAACTTTGACTCTACTTTCTTTGATATGAGCTGGACCAAAAAGTAAAAATGCCATCAAACCAAATGAATTCAGAATCTCAATTATCAATAAACCTACTCCTAACCAACGAGCCGCAAGCAGCGTAAACGAACTCAAGCAAAAGAGTCGCGAAAGGAATAAGAGCACTCCTGCGGGCGGACTAAAGAGGAATAGAATCGCGGATAGCCACGAAGTGCGGCGGCGCCAGGTTGTGTTTTGAAAAAGTAAAAGCAATCCCCAAAGAGGAAAAGTAATCATAAGAATCTTGGAAATTGATTCGTTATAAGTTGTGGATTCGAATGTCAAAAGTCCGAACTGATCACCAATTAAATTAGCGATTATTAAAAGTAAAATTTCTATCAATACATCGACAATAGCTGTATTTAGCTTCGATTCCATTTCATTTAAAGCTCCGGCATTTTATAATTTGCAAGAGTATGTAATTGCTTGGCTATTAATTTAGATGGCACCATTGGTAGTATCGCATCCCTGAGCATTGTGGCGATACGAGAATTCGACATAGTCATCGCTTCCGATTTGCGCGATTGATACACAAAGTCGGACGTGCGTGCTTGTCTCATTTTTTCATAGTCGCGCAATGCTTCCACGGGATTTGAATTTACTTTCATACAATGCGCCAGAGCAATCGCATCTTCCAGAGACTGGCACCCGCCCTGCCCCATGAATGGTGTCATAGGATGTGCCGCATCTCCTAGTATAGTGACTCGATCTTCACCCCATTTTACGGCCGGGTCACGATCATATAAATTGTGAGTTAAAATCTCGCTTTCTTTAGTAGTATCGATTAATTCATTTACCGGGTCGGTCCAGTCGCCGAAAAACTTGAGCACGTCAGACTTAGAGCGTCTATCGCGATGCCCCTTTTGGTCAGACATGGTGGCGAACCAATAGACACGATTTTTACCAACGGGTGTGGCACCAAATTGTTTGCCACGCCCAAAGACCATCAGACTTAAATTAGCAGGATAAGAAACCAATTGCGATGTTACGCCACGCCAGGTGAAACTGCCGGTGTATCTGGGTTCGCCGTCGTTTAACAGATTTTTTCTGATTTTAGAATGAATGCCATCGGCGCCAATGACTATATTAGTCTCAACTTGAGTATCATCTGAGAAGTGAAGAGTGACAGTGTCTTTGTCCTGCTCTAGTGTCCAGCAGTCTTTATTGAAATGAATTTTGGCACCAAGCGCTAGTGCCTTGTCGCAGAGCACCTTTTGCAAATCGTGCCTGTGCACTGTGATGGCTTCGGCACCTGGACCAAAATCAGCCATGTTTAATTTGACAAGGACTTTTCCTTTCGAGTTTAGATATTTACCTTGCGATGGAAAGCTTGCCACTTTGGCAATTTGCTCGTAAACGCCCATTTGCTTAAGAGCATTAACGGCATTTGGATACAAAACGATGCCCGCTCCAACTTCCTGCAAGTTAGGAGCTTTTTCGTATATATCGACTCCAATTTGGACTTTGCAGAGAGAAATGGCGGCAGCAAGACCACCGAGACCGGCCCCCACAACTATGACTCTAGTGTTTACCTCTCCAACTCCGGCATAGAATCAGCGGTTTCGTTCGACACTTCCATTTGGGAAGTATAGTCTAGACGTCTGCGTTCAGCCTCTGCAAAAGAGGAAGACTCGATGGTTATGAATTTGATCAAACTCAATGGAACCAGGTGTTTCGAGTATTCGCGTTTTTGCGGCTTGTCCGCTTCACCATAAGATTCAATTTCGACGTAATCTGCCCCGATTCGAAGCACACGACCTGTCAGTGTGGTTCCATCAGGAAAGTGCAGGCGGGCCCAGCTACGTCCGTCGGTTAGTCTTTCGAGGCGAAGTTTAAGGTTCATCCTGTTTTTTCCTCACTTCTTCCTTAGGATCCATACTACCATTAGTTGCCTATAATGACTTATTTTGCCACTCCATAGCTTTTACAGAGATGTGCTAGATATAGTTTTTCCGTCTCTATATCCGCTCCTTATGCGCTCGTGGTAGAGCATCCATGCTTTAGAGACCTCAATTATCTGACAAAGTTTAGGTTCTCATAAAGCCTGAAGATGGGGGCGTTATCAGAGTTTGGCGCTTTTTACCCCGGAAGTCAAGTATTGTCTGATTGAATTCAGAAACTAGACTATAAGAAGTCGAAGTTACATTTTGTTTCTCAGTTAGAACATTTACCAAATCACTAGAAAAGGGCGCGGATGCAAGACCAAATTCTGTCAATGAAACTCAAACAGCGCATTGAAAAACTGCAAGGACAAGAGCAAAGTTACTGGGTGGATGAGCTGTACTCCTATGATGCACTCACCAATCCTACATATAGAACAGAACTAGAGAAGTGCTTTAACTTAGATCCGCTGGGACCACTTCCGCC
Source organism: Candidatus Melainabacteria bacterium (assembly GCA_016699165.1). Taxonomy (GTDB): domain Bacteria; phylum Cyanobacteriota; class Vampirovibrionia; order Obscuribacterales; family Obscuribacteraceae; genus Aved-18. The sequence continues at coordinate 1,768,303 of CP064963.1, forward strand.
TCGAGCTCCTGGGCAATAAAGTTCACCCCTTTTAAGGTCAGTTCTTTGTCGAAGGCGTCTATTATGCCTTGCTCTATATGCTGACCGATATAACGGCTCAAGCCACCTGTTGCAACTACAAACGTGGTGTTGTCTAACTCTTGCTTGCATTTGCGTACCCATTTCTCGACTGTTCCCAGTTGCGAATAGAGGGCACCGGCAAAGATTGAGTCGCGTGTCGAATTGGAAAGTGGGCTCACACTATCGAACACTTTGTCGCCGGAGCCGTCGTAATCGATGACTGGCAGCTGTTCTAAACGTTTGCCGATAGTGGTGAGTGTGTCTTGAAAGCCAAGTGTAATCATGCCACCAAGAAATTCGCCAGCTGAGCTAACCGCACTTATGGTGGTGGCAGTGCCAAAATCTAAGACGAGCAGATTGTCGCATTTTGACCCGTAAATTTTATATGCAGCGTAACAGTTGGCTAATCTATCTGTACCAAAAGTAGGATAGAAACCTCTTATCCCTTTTTGCATATCGAGTCTAATTTCGCGCGGGTCAAATCCTTGCTCGTGCAATGCTTCTATTAAAGCCAGTGAAGCCGAGGGCACCACTGAGCAAATATATACAATTTGATTTTCTACTGATTCGCCATTAAGACCTTCATCAAGATCTGATGCGATGTCTGGTGCTTGCGAGCGTGATAGTGTCGTTTGATTGCTCCACGATTTGTGCAATTTGTCGCCATCGAATATCGCCCAGGTTGTGCGTGAGTTACCTACGTTTACGACGATTCTTCTATTTGTCATAGCATTCATTGGGGCTTGCCTAAATATTCGACGATGCCATCGGCAAGCGCCTTGGCTGCTTTCTCTTGCGTCTCTGGTTGAATAAGCTGTGCACATTCATCTGGATTAATCACAAATCCAATTTCAGCAAGAACTGCAGGCATTTCGCTTGGCCGAGTGAGAGCAAGATTCTGATAGCGAGCGCCGATATCTGGAAATCCAAGATAACCAATTAGTTTGTTTTTTAGCGTTTGAGCAAATTCGACCGATTGTGGATGATAAAAATAAGTAGACGAGCCATGCTCTTTTATTGGGTTTCGACCATCAGGAAGCGAATTGCCATGGACAGACAAAAGTAATTGCGCACCGGCTTTGCGAGCTATGTTGCATCGCTCGGCTAAATCTACATCGACATCAGTGGTGCGAGTCATTATGACAGTAGCACCATATTGTTCTAGAACGTCTTTTAACTTCAATCCAATTTGCAAATTGATTTGGGCTTCGCTTATGCCTGCACAAGACATTGCTCCAGGTGCAGGTCCACCGTGTCCTGGGTCGACGCATATTTTTAGACCTTTTAAATTGCCAGGTCCCCCATCGCCATTTAATTTAATTGGGTCACGTACATGAATGACTAAATTTTCGCCTTCATATTCGGGATAATATCCCCATTGTCTACTGCCCGCGATATTAATAGTGAGTTCGTAGATGCCGTCTGTGAGCTGTTTCCAGCTGGTGCCATGCACCTGTCCCAAGCGCGCTTTTTGCGGATCGCTACCTTCAAATGCAGGTGAGTGTTCTTGCGATGACCAGTCGGTGTCGGCGGTGGCACCATAAACTTTTACGATTAATTTATTTGGCTTCAAACTCTGGTCAATTTCAAATGGCAGCCGCTCTGTAAGCGGCACTATCACTTTGTCGCCATAATCGTCTTGCTCGATATTGACTGATTTAACCAGAGAGCTTGGATACTGCCCCGATACTGCCTGTGGTTCTAGACTAAAACGCAGATCTTTGGCTTCAATAAATACATGTTTGTTGTCCGCCCATTTGAGCCTGATATCTTTGCCTTTGTAACCATCTACTACTAACTTGATACCAGAGGGAAGTGGCGTCAGACGCGCTTGTCCAGGACCTGCTCTTACAATAGTTTGATCGTGAATGGTTTCTGCAAGTCTTGGTTGCAGCACCACAGAGAGTGCACCTGGCAAAATGCAACTAAGTTCTTTGCCGTCTTTTTTGGCGACAAATTTTGGTCTTGCACCTTGGAATTGATCCTGGGGCTGAATCTTGTAATAACCGACATACAAATCTCCACCAGGAGGTGTTTTTGAAATGATTTTGCCGTAGTCGATTTTTACTTCGCCCGAGGCTTTGGCTTGTAGTGCAATAGCTTTGTTTTCGAGTAATACACTTACTTGAGAGCCAGGCGTGGCGCGGATTTTAAATGTGACCACATCGCCCGGTACAAGTCCCAGCGATTCTTTGGGCTCGGCTGACTTCTCATCAATGGTCCAGACCGAAGGGTCAATTGGTTTTCTTGGTTCGGGGCGTTTTATCTTTAAATCTTGGCTGAAATCTCCAGATTTGAGACTAATGTATTTTGACCTTGCTTGAGCTTGATTACTCCTGCAAATAAGCCCTGAGAATTTACTGTTATCGGTTGAGCATTTACCGATACTTGATTGCCAGGCGTAGTGTTGCCAATCACAAAAGTGGAAGGAGCTTCGATACTGGCACCATCTTTGGGATAAACTATATGCAACTGATTTTGTCCCTGTGCCAGAGCCTGGGAACAATCAGCCAAAAACAAAGGCAGGAGAGCTGCCGTGCTAGATAAAAAGATGGTGAAAGATCTCAACACAGGCAATATTGTGGACGCTTTATGAAAATCTTGCAAATCACCGATACTCATTTATTTAGTCCAAGCGACGACGAAGACGATCCGCCCATGCTTTTTGGGTTTAACACCTTTGAAAGTCTCAAGCACGTAATAGAACTGGTAAACAAACACGATAGCGCTTTTGACCTTGTCGTCTTGACAGGTGATCTTTCAGAAGATGAGTCGGCCGGCTCTTACAGACGCCTGGCTGAACTTTTAAGTACGCTTGCAAAGCCGGTTTATTATCTTTTTGGCAATCACGACAACGCAAACATGGCTCGGCAAGTCTTTAGCGAGTATCCACTCTTCAAGCACGAGCGCGAAGTAATTCTCGAAAACTGGCTTATTGTCTTGCTCAATTCAAAAATAGAGGGCAAGCAAGAAGGCAATTTAGCTCAAGGCGAACTAGACAGACTCAAGTCTGTGCTTGAAAAACATAGCGAAAAACATGCGTTAGTCTGCTTGCACCACAATCCAGTAAATATGGACCCTGAGCGCTTTGACAAATATATTTTGCAGAATGCCAAAGAATTTTTTTCGGTGCTCGATTCAAATGTCAGTAAAAATGTGCGTGGGGTCATGTGGGGGCATGTGCACCAGCAATATTATTCACAGCGTCGCGATGTCACACTGATGGCGACTCCATCTACATGTGCACAGTTTACGCCTAACGAAACTGGCATCAAATTGGACTATAAACCGCCTGGTTATCGCAGTCTAAAATTGCATAAAAACGGATTTATCGAAACTGAAGTTAGACGGCTAGTTTTCATGCCGTATGAACCATCTAAATAATTGGCTTACCAATTCCACGTATATTGAGCATTTTTCTGCTTCATATAAGGTTTAAGCAGAGAGAGCATCTCATCTGTGAGGAATGCCGAACCAAGCTTTTTTAGATCGCTCCAAACTTCAGGCTTGAAGCGATACGAGTCTAAGCCAATGGTGGGACAGTCAATTGGCAATAGCCACTGGGAGGCATTTAGCGACTCAAAATCGGTATCGTCGGCAAGAAGCGTCAATTCAGGGTTGTTGCGATATAACGTGTATGCAATCAGTAATCTTGCCTTTATGGGCTTGGCATAAAGGTCTTTGAGAGTTATTAATGGGACGTCGCCCTCGCTTCTAATCCCAAAGAAATGCTTGAACATATTTTCTCCAACTATCTAATTTGATCTTAGAAGTTGTAGTTGAAAACCAGGTGAAAACCAGACGTAACCAGGTGTAAACATCCCTGCCTTTCGCTCGTTGCCAAGGGTAAGATTTTCTTGCCACACACCTTTCGTTTTACACCTGCAAGCTAAAAGGGCTCCCGCTAAATGCGGAAACCCTCAAATTAAATGGTGGAGCGTACCAGGGTCGAACTGGTGACCTCTTCAATGCCATTGAAGCGCGCTACCAACTGCGCTAACGCCCCTTAGCCTGATCAAATCAGACAAGATAAATCATTCTAGCAAATAATTTCGGCAGTGGGCTTTGCAGCAGGAGAATTTAGCGGATTTGTAGAGATTGCCTTCATAATCTTGTCTTTGTCACCGGCAAGCTTGCGTGTCAGGCACAATCCAGATTTTTGCTCGACCAGTTGCTTGAGCTTTTCGTTGCCCCAACGCCACTTACTTTTCAAGTTGAGCAAGAAATACTTATCTGGTGGCCACAAGAAAGAGGCCTCAAAATAACACCAGATTGTGCACCCCTGACAAAAGCTCCATGAGCCTTCTTCTGCTTTTCGTTTCTGCACATGAGTGCTGTGCCAGATTTCATCCAGGTTTGAGCGACCGCCTTCATGTTTGATTTTGAGCCTTTCATCGTGCATGTGATAGCAAGGCAGTAAAAGATGATCGTCTGGAGACACGACTATAGTTGATGAAATGGCTTTGCATCTTGGTTTTGCAATATTATTGCCACCATCTAAAAAGAATTGAGTGAAGGCCCAATTGACGCAAACATTGTCGTATTTAGCCAGTCTATGTATTTCGGCTATGCCTTCTTTCTGCAATAATTCGTTGTCACAAAAATCAAAAACTGGACCAAGAAGTACAACCACCCCCATTTCTTGCGCAAGACCAATAACATCTTCCATCCCGGCAAGTGACTGAGGCGTTGCAGTTGCAATGATGGAGGGGCGCTCACCAAGAGACTTTGCGATTTTTAGACTTTCAATTACTTTCGCAAAGCCATTGATGCCACGCTCGGTTTTATAAAAATCGGTATCGATTGTTGAAAGCGAAAATTTCAGATCGTCTATCAAGCCGCGCAGGGAGTCGGCTTTTTCTGGATAAAGAGTGCCTGTGTTTGCCACGCTTGTGAAAAAGCCAAGACGCTTTGCCTCTTTTAAAACAACAGGCAAATGCTTGTAGATAAGCGGTTCTCCACCAGTGAAATCCACTACTTTGACGCCTAATCTTTTTAGTGCGTGCAAGTTTTCAATGATAATTTCGGGCGCCACTTCCTTAATTGGAATATTCTCGGGCTTAACCGGAATGTCGCAATAAGTACAGCGCGAATTACATTTGTAAGTCAGATAGTAGTTAGCTAAAACAGGAGGCATAAATCCTCATCTAGCATTACTGTACAAAGTAGAGTTTGTTTGGTAGTTTCTCGCCAGCAAGCGCAAAACCGCCTGCAAGGTCAGAATCCTGATCGCCTATGTTTACTACGATTTTAAATCCCATCGATTCGATTTTTTTACGCACTTCTGCCTTAAATTTGCTTGCTGGACGCTTGTCGGTATCGCCTCGCATAAACAAACCATCGTATGCAATTTTGTTTTTGATTAAATTGGCGGTGGTGACAACTCGCATATTTTCCGGACGTCCGGTTAGAAAAATTATGGCAAAACCCTGATCACGAGCCCATTTCAAAAATTCAGCAGTAGCTGGAAGATTTGGTGCTTTTGCTTTGAAGACCCATTTTTCAAAATCTGCCCAGGTGAAATCTTTTTTGACGTCCTGGAAATAAGGACGATTATCGAGCAGCGTTTCATCGAGGTCTGAAATTATTGCTTTGTTCAGCGTATTTGGATTGGCTTTTATAAAGTTGACACAATGCACTTTGGCAGACTCAATTGCCTTGTCGAATTCTTGTTTGTATTCAGGTGTCTTTGCAAATTCAAGTCCTTCTTTGTGACCAAATCCGCCTGGAGTGCTCACCTTCACTGGTACTGGTGCACCCGGCGTGGCATTAGGGTGGCTTGCTGATGGATGGACAAGCGCATCTTCTGCAAAAGCAGCCTTAGAGCTTATTGCAAATGCGACTGCTACCAAAACTGGCAGTACAGAATTCAATTTTTTATTCAATGACTTAAGCGCCTTTTCTCGATACAGGACGACCACTGTTATACGCACTGGCACCGTAAATAGACTTATGTTTTCCAACCAGAGGCGTGACCTCTACGGTTCCAACAGATGTCTCCGGATCGGCTCCATTGTAGACGCCCCAGGAGCTAGATCCAAGCTTTTTCTTTTTGCCAAGCGGGTGATCGGGAATAAATTTTTCTGGCATGGCGATCATGGTGACCAGTGTGCCGCACAAGAGCAATGCTGCTGTGACAAATAAAGGGTCCATCTCACTCACCTGCAAAGAATAACTATACTCTTGCAACTGTAAGACGAACCCTTGACTTTGTCTATGGGAATTGTCCCAGGTGAGCTTTAGCTCGTCATCACCTTGGCTAAATCTGTGTACATTTCGGCTATCTGACTTGTAACAACGGCAGTGTTAGGATTGTCCTGGGAAAACTTGACGAACTCTGTTGCTTTAGTTTCGAAAAGTTGACGAAGACGGTCGTGAAGCGATTCGGCGTGTTTGTTCATGGCTCGGTTCTCTCTGCAAAAATCTGGTTCATAGCGGGAGCCAGGCAGAAGACGGCTGCCGGACTTGCATTACAGAATTGGGGTAACGGAAACTCAAACTGAGAAGTGAATTAATTTTGTCTCAAATGATTGTCATGTTCAAGTCTTTTTTCAAAAAAGATCTACTCAAATCCGAGAATTAAACTAACTGAACTCCTCTTCCTGACTGATTTGTAGCAGAGAAGTTCTCAAGGTAGACGCATTTCAAAATAAAATTTTTTCGGACGCCCAGTGACACTGGCTTTGATACCAGTCTTACAGTTCTTCTTGACGAAAGCGCATGTCTATCTCAACTGGCGCTCTTTTGTATAGCGACTATATATCTAGTTCCCGACTCGAAAGTCTCTTTGTGGGTTATCTTGAATCCAGAGTCAGTCATAATTTGCACTAGTTCTTCATCAGAGTAACAACGCAAGAGCATTCCCTTTCTACCCTTGTCCGTATAAACGTGAGTTTCGTCTTCGAGTTTGTAGTACTCTCCCGGACCAGTGCCAACTTGGTCGAAGCAACCGATGAAAACGCCATTGGGAGCCATTATAGTTTTGAGTTGTTTAAAAATGGTGCGCGTAAGCTCAATGGGAAAATGTTCGAAGATTGAGTTGGCGACACAGGCTTCAAAAGTACTTGGAGCAAATTCAAGCTGTGCCATGTCTTTGACTTGAAAATTTATGGTGTGACTTTCTTGCTTAGCCCAGTCATTTGCAAGATTGATAGCTTGTTCTGCAACATCTACACCAGTGACTTCGAATCCGTTGCGTGCAAGCAAAATAGACAGCCATCCAGAACCACATCCAAGATCGAGCACACTTGCAGGAGCTTTACTTGCAAGCTCGCTCATCATCAAAGTTAGATAAGGCAAGTCTGGCATCTGAGTATAGGCAGTTTTGACCGGACCCCAGGCTCGATTCCAAAAGTCGACATTCTCGGCGTAAACCTCGCTGCCTAAAATACTTTCGGCAGACTTGCAGATTTCGCTCTTTTGGGACTTATTATTGGCACTCATGGCGATTTAATGTTATCACTTAAGCCAAACAGGCAAAGATTTTCAGTCAAGTATCATTACAAAAGGCTCTTTTAGGTTAGATCAGTAGTTAAAGGGGTATTTGATCTCTTTGGTGGTCTTTTTATTGGTTTAGGAAATATATCCAGGGCAAGAGTTCAATTTGACGGTAGAGCCTAGCCGAATACAGCTTCAAATGATGCTGGTCCAGCAATCTGGACCGGGCGTATTGCCTTTGAGCGTATTGCCTCCAGTTGATGGCTTCATTCCTTTTATTAGACAGATGGAGCAGATGGCGATTGAAGGCCGGATGCGTCCGATTTTCGTTTACTGGAGCCGCCAGAACGCCAACCGTTTACTGCCCACCGGAAAAGCCTATACCGAATTGCTTAGAGATGCCTTTTGCGTCTCTATTTTTTCAGAAAATCGCTCCGACCCGCCCGATGAATGGGGCTTTCTCATGGAAAGCAACGGGCTGTGTCTTGTAGTTTACGGCCAACAAGCATTCGAATCCAAGCCTGGAGAGCGCTATCAGTGCACAGGCTCGTGCGACCCTGCCATTGTTAATGACGCTATTGTGCGACTTTTGCCTAAGTGGCAACGTCTGGACATGAACGAGTCCAACAGATTAGAAGAAATGCGCATGGAGCTTGGGCTCAAAGGAAGCGCGCCGCCTTACATGGAGCGCGTGCGTCAAGCCTGGCCAATAGTCAAAGCGCCACTTCAACAAGGAATTATTTTAGACCCGCTGCAAAGCCTGGCTTTGCCAGAGGCTGACAATTACAATCAGCCCGCGCCCCAAGCTGGCATCTCGCCTGTGCAAAGCATCGCTCCGCCAGCTTTGGCTGGAGCTTCGCCGCCCCCAATAGGAGGGGTGCCACCGTCGCCATTTCAGAGCCTTCCTGCACCTGGTGGAAAAGTCCAACCAATTGCAATCGATATGGGTATGCAAGGCATGCCAAACTATTCAACGGGCGGTCCCAATCTTTCCAGTTCCACGGCACATACAAAATCTTCAGCCAGTATTTCGTCTTCGCGTCTGACCACGCTTGAGCCTGGTCAAGCAATGCGCACCAAATCGAGCGACCAGCTTTTAATTCAAGAGCTGGACAAAGCGGTCACAGGTTTAAGTAACGAGCTGCCATCGGTTGTTCCACCTGCAGCTCAGATGATCATTTCAGATATCATTTCAAAGCTCAGACACTCGTCTGATTTATCTCCGATTTTTCAGTACGCAATCGAAAATCTAGTCAAATCCGCTGGTGCCGACCGCGGAATCATCTGGCGCATCGATGGCGAACATTTGAAAGTTACTCACGAATTTTCGACCAATGGACACAACTGTTTCGTGGATAACAAGTTAACATCAGTCGAGTCTTCGGCCATCATGCTTGAGTTCGTATCTAAGTTTCCAGACGAAACAAGTTCTGGTGTAATCAGCATTCCAAACACCGCACTGGATACTAATTTGCACAAAGTGGCGCCCACTCTTTCATCGCTGATCGAACTTGGTGGCGTTGAGGCAAGACTTATGTCGCAGCTTAAATCGCGTGGAAAAATTTCAGGCTTTTTAGAATTGCAACAATGCAAAGGCTCGCGCGAATGGAGCACCCACGACGCGTTTGTTTTGCAAAAAATTGCAGAATTGCTTTCAGTTGTGCTTCAACAAGCAGCTGACCAGAGCAGAATCGAGATGGACGCGCAGGAGATGAAGCTCATCAACGAGATAGCGATGCTGTTTCGTGAATCGCGCGGTATGACCACTCGCGAAGCCCTCGTCAAATCAATTAGATTAGTTGCCGAACACATGGGCTTTACCCATTCTGAAATCTATTTGTTCAATCGCGAAGAAAATATTCTAGAGCCGCAAACAGAAGACTCCAATCTCAAATCGGTCAACATGGAAATTTCAGACAATCCATTCGTTGAAGTATTTAAGTCTGGTCGCGGCAAAATGATCAACGTTGAATACAGTCGCAAACCTGACCCATTTTTCAAACACGATATGGCATTGGTTTTGCCATTAACATCTGAAGGTTCTCGCCTTGGTGTTATTGGTTTGTGGCAAAGACAGGCTAATAAAGCCGATTTCAGAACACAAGATAGAGAACTAGGTTTGACTATTGCCGGTCACCTTTCAAACGTTATTCGCGCCGATCAAGCTATTCAGCAAATTCGAGCAGACCAGGCAAGAACTTCTCTCATCAATAGAGTTTCAAGCGAAATCAGAAACGCGCTCAAACGCGCCGACCAGATTATGGAAACGCTAGTTGAAGCTCTGCAAGAATTTTTCAAACTCGAACTTTGCGTTTGCGCTTTATATGATTCGCAGTCTGATTCGTATAGCAAATCCAAAGTCGCATCAATGTCTATCAAAAAAGAAGGCAAGAAAAAGAAAGACGAAAATGCAGCAATTGCAGGACTGGACCAAAACGAAGAAGAAAATTTAAATGTGGGCGACATCCTTATTCGCTCGCTTTCAAGCGACCTCAAGATTGGTGCCACTGTATTTTTAGAAAGCAATCAAATAGACGACATCTTGAAAGAAAAAGGCATTACCTCTCCTATTTCGTATACATCTGCTACTCTTGTTCCGCTATTTTATGGTGGCGTGTACAAAGCGGCATTGTGTCTCATTTCTCCAGATCAGGTTAGACAGTTGCCTGAAAAAGACGAGCTAATGGTGCTCGACCTGGCAGATAGAGTAGCGGTTGTGATTTCGCACGCTGAGCTATTTGCGCAGACCGAGACTGCGTCTTTCACCGACCCAATGACCGGTCTATTCAACCGTCGACATTTCGAGACACAGCTCGACAAAGAAATTGATCGCTATACACGATTTGGCCACCCATTTTCTTTTATCATCGTAGATTTGGATTACTTGAAAAAAATCAACGACACCTTAGGGCACCACTATGGTGACGAAGCGATTAAACACATCGGTAAAGTGGTCCAGAAATCTGTACGCGACGTAGATACTGTTGCCCGATTTGGTGGTGAAGAGTTTGTCGTGCTTTTGCCTGAAACAGATTTGAAAGCGGCCAAAGTGGTGGCAGATCGCATATGTACTTCAATTCGCGAAAAACAAGTGGATGAAGTCGGCACTATCACAGCCTCTCTTGGTGTGGCGATTTTCCCGCACGATGCAAATGACAAAGACAGATTATTCGAATTAGCTGACAAAGCCCTGTACCTGTCTAAAACGAAAGGTCGCAACCAGGTCCGCACTGTGGCCGAAGACCTTTTCACCGATGGTAAAGAAGTTGAAATTGACATGACAGTCAAGCTCGATGCAGACCGTTATGCCGATGCTCCAAAAGACGAAAAAGATGAAAAAAATAAGAAAGATGATTCAGCAGCCAAAGAAGCAGGCGCCATCCGTCCTGCTCTGCCCATATTCGATTTAAACGCAATTGCCGAAAAAGGCATTCTGGGCTTGCTTGCCCAGGTGGTCAAAGCAGTAGAAGAAAAAGACGCTTATGACAGCGAGCGTTCGCAGCGTGTATATAAGTATGCAAACTTGATGGCACAGTCCTTACACCTGGCTAAAGAGCACGCAGAAATTGTCTCGCTTGCAGCCGTTTTGTGTAATCTTGGCAAAATGGTAATTCCAGAAAAAATATTGCAAAAGAAAGAAGCTTTAACTGAAGATGAAATGAAGCTGGTCAAACAGACACCATCTGTAGCGGCTAAGTTTTTGGAGCCGGCTAAATTGCTATTTCGCGTTTCGCAAATTATTGAAGCGTGTAGAGAAAACTGGGATGGCTCTGGTTATCCCAATCAATTACGTGGTCCCGATATTTCTGTCGAGTCACAAGTGGTCTCACTAGTCGACTCTTATACTGCCATGACTTCAGATAGGCCTTATCACAAAGCGATGTCGCATGAAGAAGCGGTAAAAGAAATTCAGGCGGGATCTGGAAAGCGTTGGGACGCTCGCCTTGTCAAGCTCTTTTTATCTATCCTACAAAAGGACCTGGATGCTCATGCAGCCTCGAATACAGAGAAATTGCCAGAGAGTCCGCCAGAGCAATCTTAACTTGATTTAATGCGAGCTTTTAGGACTTGGCAACATCTTGATATGTTGTTATAGTAAAAACAGATCGTCCGAAACGAAAGGCTCTATACAAGCGGGTTTTCCTCACATGGAACCCGAAAAGTCTCATTAGCTAACGCCTGAGACGGACCGATTAATCTCGGTTGAAAACAATTCAAGGAGCAGGCCCCCTGTGCGTCGGTGAGTGAACCGGCTCAGGGGGCTTGATAGTGCCTGCGGTGGCATCTACAATATTTGTTCAATGTCCAAAAGCAGAAAACGATATTCAAGAAAAATCAAACACACCCCACCAGGCACCAGCCCTGGTACTATCGTTTCACCACCTGGAGCATGCCCTACCTTTATAGATTTAATTGCATACGGTCCTGAAGGCGTCTATGAAAAGCGCATCGACGACTGGAGCGAAGTGCATCAAGCGATGCAAAAATATCCAGTGGTATGGGTCAACATAGAGGGTCTGGGCAACTCCGAATTAGTCACTCAAGCAGGCGACATTTTTGGTATTCACCGCCTTGCTTTAGAAGATGTTATGAATATTCAGGAGCGCTCTAAGTTAGAGCAATATGGCGAAAACTCTTTCTTTGTGGTGCATATGGCCGAGATGAAAGAGTCGCTTGAAACTGAAAAGTTGAGCATCTATACAAGCAAAAAATTTGTCGTAACCTTCCAGGATGGTCCAATCGATGTTATGAATCCTGTGCGTGAGCGCATTCGCAAAGGCAACGGACTAATTAGAAAAATGGGCACCGACTATCTGACTTATGCGGTTGTAGATGCAGTAATCGATAGTTATTTTCCTGTGCTTGAAGCTTATGGAGATTTACTCGATAAGCTAGAAGAAGGCATAATCGAAAAACCTGAGCGCCAAATGGTGGCACAAATACATTCGCTCAAAAAAGAATTCTTCTCCTTAAAAAGAATGGCATGGTCACTGCGTGACGCCATTAGCGCTTTTCTGCGTGATGCCAGTCCTTTGTATTCGCCAGAGACTAGAATCTATTTTCGCGACTGTTATGACCATACTATTACGGTGCTCGATTTCGTTGAAACATACAGAGAATTTCTTTCCGACTTGATGGACATTTATCTATCGAGTTTGAGTAATCGTACGAACGAAGTCATGAAAGTAATGGCTATTTTCACATCACTCTTTGTGCCACCAACCTTAATAGCAGGAATTTACGGTATGAATTTCCATACTCAATTGTCACCATATAACATGCCTGAGCTGACCTGGTATTTTGGATATCCGTACGCTCTTGGACTTATGTTAGCAGTATCGCTTTCGATACTAGGGCTTCTCTATTGGAAGGGCTGGCTTGGTAGCCTCAAGATCAGGTCTAAATAAATTCTCTAGGTAGATTATCTTTTGAATTCAGACTCTGATACTGGAGCTTGCTTATCGCGATAACTGGTGCACAAAATAGCTCTTGGTCGCTCAACTTTTAAACACTGTTCGGGATCGTTGAAACGACAATCGCCGCACAAGAATTCTTCGCTGCCTTGCGAGATTGACAGGGCATAACAGGTCCAAGCTATGAGCATCACAAAAAATGTAACTAGAGCTATTTCCATATTAAGGTCCTTGAAATAACTCAGGGGCAAAATTGCGCACCGTAGCTGACACCACCGCACCACCATAACTTGGTAGCGGCTTTCCGCTAGAAGATACGGCTCTTTGCGAAACAACGCCCACTACTTTGCCGCGCTGATTGACCACCGGACCGCCGCTATTTCCAAGTGTAATGGGGGCGTCTATTTCTATGGTGCGCCCTGACACTCGGCTTATTCTGCCAGATTTAAAAGTAGGAGCATAATATTGCAATGCATCGGCATCTAACTGATCTGAGGCGATTGGATAACCTATTACTTGAATTTCTTGTCCTTCACTTGGTTCTGCCGAATCGAGATCCATTGGCAAAACTCCTGTTTCGGCAACGCTAAGTAGAGCTAGATCTGCCTGGTCGGCTTTTGCAATTTTGAAAATAGAGGCATGCAATGGTTTTTGAGTTACAGGACCTGCTTTGTGCAAGAAATATCCAACTTCTAATGCCATGCCTGTTTTGTGCAAATATTTTTCGTATAATTGACGGTCTTTTTCGGGTGACAAGTAAGTTATATAGCAATCCCAAATAGCATCGACAGTATGCTCGTAAATGGCTCGCTCTGAGGTGTTCATTCGTCTTCCACTGGCTCCCAGGGTGGAGAGATTTACTATCTCTTCAAGCTGTTTCACTCTTGCTTCAGGACCAATCGCTCCGCATGTTTGTTCAGCGAACAAGCGCATGGCGGCATAGAATTTGCGACAATCCATCACAATATTGTCGGCGCTGTTTACTACATGACGATTAGTAAGAAAATATGATTTATTGCTTTTCGATGCCACCGTTCTGATTGGAAAAGCAGTGCCAAAGCCAACTACGCGATAGCCCATGTCTTTATTAGCCGTGCTAAAAACTGGCAATTGATATTTAGGCGAAGCATCGGCAATTTGCGCATAACGCTCACCAAAGCTGTCTTTGATTTTTATTTTCATGCCCACATTGAGCTGATAGACCTGAGTCTTGAAGCGCTTATCCAACTGCTCCCATGATTCAAGCGCCTTTGCACAAGGTGTGGCAAGGGCAAGAATTACTGAGAGTGTTACCGCGTTTTCAAGAAACCGGCTGACGGTCTTCAAAACATACCTCCAGCTCAAACACTCTGCGCCAGGGGAAACTTACCCGCACTGGACCAGGCTCAAAACGCATTGATGTGCTGATGCTTTTCACCAGGGGACTCATTAAAATTCCTAGTTTTTCCACTGATGCCTCAGTGTTCAATTTGGCTCTGACATTAGATTGATATGCCCAATCGTCTAAAAAGCGAGTGAAAAGACTTTGTTGGAAAAATCTGTAAGAGGCGGCAGAATCTGTTTGTGCTTTTTTGGCAAACACACGCGCAACGCCCATGGCAAGCGCAGATCCAATTGTGTTACCAGCGGTATTCCAACCAGCGTAACCTACTAACTTAGAAATTATATGAGGACGCAATAAAAGCTCTTGCATCAAAAGTGGGTCGGAGCCATTTGCGTATGCAACATCACAAAGCACCACCGGTTTGTTTAACTCTTCAAGCAAAGCCAAAGTCTCGCGCACTTGCACAGTGGTATCAACATTGCGCATGTCTGGGCAATTAGGCAACAAAATATGATCGCCCTGCATATTGGCACCATGAATCAACGTGACAAAATCGATGTCGTCCATGCTGCCTTCGCCTGTATATGACGAATGTGTGACACCAAGCGCTCTGAGCTGCCCCTGGACAGTTTCACCCAGTGTCTGACCTTCGTAACGACTGAGACAATTCTGAGCAGAATCCGGACGAAATACTACTTGAGTGGAAATGCGCTGACCACGCAAATGCAATTGTTCAACCAGCCAGGCACCAATCATGGTGCTCAATACTTCATCGGCGCCTGGATAGCAAAATATTCTATCGTTGCATCCAGAAGTCTGGGCCAAATTAGTAAGCTTTTCTTTCTCCAGTACGTTAAGTCCCTCAGGACCTGAATCATCCAGACTTATAACCAGCTTGTCTATTACTTTGTCTTTGACCATTTCGACAATATTTTGATTGATTCTAAAATTGCGAAAACGCGTTTTCAAATAATCGTCTCGCACAGACAAAGGTATTTTTGCTTCAAGCGATTCAAGTGTTCCAGGAGTGATTGCAAGCCCTTTTGATTTTCTATAGAGCAGTGCAGACCAGGCAAATAGTTCGCGACCAAAACGCGACCAGTAATCTTTTTCTTCGGTATTGTCGTAATTGTCTGAGATGCGCATAATGCTTGATTGTGCATAGATTTTTAATTGCGAACCAGCAAGTGCTTTCCATTTTTTTAACTGAGCCAGTCTTTTTTCAAGCGTGCGCAAATCGTCTGTTGTTTGACGCGACGAAATGAGCCCACCATAAACGATGCTATCAAGTCCTAATAAAACAACATGAGGTTTGGCTTTTTCTAAAGCAGCTTGAATCCAGGAAGACAGCGAATCAACTTGAGCGGGATACTGAAGCGATCCCATCAAAGTGCGCGGTGGCGTAAGTACGTTTATTCCGGCAATTTTGGCCACCGAAGCGGGAAGAATGCTTGTTACGGGTCGATCATCTAGTGGTATCAACAACAGTGTCATTATCTTCTTCCTGAGTCCTTAGGGTTGCCCGCTTGCGCCGGCGGTATTGGAGGCGCCGCTTGTGTCTTGATACATCGGAATTCCCGATGTTGCACCAAATTTGATGCCATGTTTTTTCTCTTTGGCTTCATCGCCAACCATCACGCCATTGCCGCTTCCGTGCTCTTTATCAAAAGCAAGTGTCTGCGCAATTTGAGCATCGCTCATGTCCGGCTTACTCCAGACAGCCGCTTCAAAAAACAAGAACTGTCCAATCATGTCGCCTTCGATTGGTGCCGTTATATATAGTTCGGCCAAGCCATTTTCGCCGATTGTGCCAACGCTCATCACTTTGCGGTCTGGTCCAAGTCTAATGGGATTGCCCAACAATGGCTTAGCGCCCGAATCACGATCTGCCATGGCAATGGCGACATAACTACCAGGCTTGCCCTTGACTGTGAATTTTGCCGAATGTCCAATGGTTATGCGCTCGGGCAGACACATGATGTTCGAGCTGGATTTTTTCTTGAATTCAATTGCCACACGAGAAGGCGTTGCCTTACCCAAGCTTATTGGCTGTAACAAGGGGTCACCCTTTATATTTGCATTAGCGCCTGAATCCTCTTCCTGTCCACTACCAGCCAGACCAAATGGCGTTTTAAGTGTGCGCAGAAGATTAGGTGGTCCAAACTCCTCACCAGCCTGAGTCGCGCTTTGGCAAATAGACCAGGCGCAAGAGATAGCCAACAGATATGCGATTGGCGATTGGAGGGGCTTTTTAGTTAGTAGTATTCTGAACATGTATGCTTCGATTATATGATTTAAGCAACAGTATAATTGAACTTATAGTAAAACTGGAAACCCACCTTGATAACCAAGGATGAAACCATTGATTTTTTAAAGGACAAAGTCCCATTAATGGAGGCTTTCTGGGTTGCGCTTGCCGTCCATGTCGCCTTCTTGCCACTTTTATGGATATCGGGCTGGGCCTTGCCATGGCCCAAATCTCCCAAAGTGACAATGATTATTGAGTACGATTTGACCAACTGGCCTAAAATAAAACCTAAGTCGGTCGAGGAAGTGGTTGAATCACAGCGCTGAATTATCTAGATTCGATAATTCTAAGGTGAACAAAATACCCAATCCTATCGTATATACAAATAAGCGACAGAATAAAAATTTCAGCTATCCTTTTATAAAGAGTATAAAGCGGCGGGAACCTATCATTCGAGGGTCTTGAGTTGTCCACATTGCATCATCAGGCAAAAGAAACCACCTGGGTATTCAAAGAAGAAGTCGAACCTTCTTCCGACCTCCTGGAAGCGGTGTCAGGGCACGAAATCCTGGCCAAGTTATTGTCACAACGCGGTATCACATCCGGTGTTGAGGCAAGGACGTTTTTAGACGAAAAGACTTATGTTCCAACTGGAGCCTGGGAGCTACCAGACACAGACAAAGCAGTCGATAGAATTCTATCCGCTATCGAAAGCAAACAGCACATTACCGTTTATGGCGATTACGACGTCGATGGTGTGACCGGAACCTCAGTACTGTATTCGGTGCTGAAAGAGCTTGGCGCCGATATCGACTATTACATTCCAAACCGATTGCTTGAAGGCTATGGACTTAATTTAAAAGCAGTGAGCGTCATTGCAAGCAAACGTCGCACCAAACTGATTATTACTTGCGACCTTGGTGTATCTAATTTTGCCGAAATAAATTTCGCCAAATCATTGGGTGTAGACACAGTTGTCTTAGACCACCACACCATGCCCGAGATGCTACCACCAGCAGTGGCTGTAATTCATCCAAAGTTTCTGAACGAAGATCATCCGTTGTATAACTTACCTGGCGTTGGTGTGGCATACAAAGTTTGTCAGGCACTATACGAAAGAAAAGGCACACCTGAAGCCGCCGATCAATTATTAGATTTAGTCACTATGGGCATGATTGCCGACATGGTGCCTCTGGTAAAAGAAAACAGATATCTTGTGCGCATCGGATTGCCTAAACTGGTTTCCACCACTAGAGTCGGTTTGCAAAAGTTACTTGCGATGAGCGGACAAAAAGCCAATACAGATCTTGTAGGCTTTGGTCTTGCTCCGCGCATCAACGCAGCAGGTCGACTTTCTGATGCAAACAAAGCAGTCGAGCTTATGACTACCCAGAGCGAAGAAGTGGCAGAATCTCTTTCGCAAGAATTGCAAACTGAAAATACCCGCCGCCAGGAGATTTGCGAGCAAGTCTATATGGAAGTGGAAGCTAAACTGGCCAAAAATCCACAACTGCTCGAAAACAAATGTCTTGCCATTTACGACAAGTCCTGGCACCACGGCGTCATCGGCATCGTGGCATCGCGCCTGGTCGAAAAATATCAAAGACCTGTCTTCATCGCCCAGCACGAAGAAGAAGAAAAAGTTATTCGCGGCTCGGCTCGCTCAATTGACGGCGTTGATTTATATCAAGTGCTCAAATTAAACGAACATTTGCTTGCACGCTGGGGCGGTCACAAAATGGCTGCTGGCTTCAGTCTAGAAGAAGACAAAGGTGAAGAATTCTGCAAAGCCTTGTTTTCTACTTGCAACAAAATGCTTGAAGGCGTGGTTCTTACCAAACAAATTGATATCGACCTCACCGTCTCACCCGATGTCTGCACGACAGATCTAGCCACCACCATTGATGCAATTGCACCATTTGGCATTTCAAATAAAAAGCCTGTGCTCTGTATGAAAGAGCTGATGTGTCAGAAAGCACTGCCACTAGGTAAAGACCAGAAGCACGTAAAAATCTTCGCTCTAGATCCAAAATCCGGCGAAGAATTTGAATGTGTGATGTGGAACGGACGCGACAAACGGGGCTTCCCCGAAATTGAAGAAGCAATTGATCTCGCCTTCATGCCCGATCTCAATCACTATAACGGCAAGACTCGTCTGCAATTAATTTTGGTCGATTGGCGTCCAAGCAATTGGAAGGAGCGCGCCGAGAAAGCAGCCAAGATAGAAGCAGAAAAGGCAGCACAATCGGCACAAGCCGAACAAACGGCACAAGCTCCACTTGTGACTCAGTCGCACGCACAGTCTGCACCTAATGCACCAACGGCACCTTCATCAATCTCGCCTTCATCAGTCTCGCCCCCTTCGCCCGCGTCCCCTTCTCAATCAACACCCTCGGCCTCAAATGCGGAGCCCGACAGATTTTTGGCGCGCAAACAAACATGGCAAGATTTGCGCAACCATGAAAACAAGCTCGATATCCTGGCTAAAGCGACAGAAAAAATCAAAGATGATTTGATTATTTTCGCCGAATCGGCAGTAGCTGTAGAAAATTGCACATTTACAAGTAGAGCTAGCATCAAAAAAGCGAAGCACCTGCTTTTTTGGCAATTCCCGCCCACTCTTGAGCTTTTTCAAGAAATTGTCGCCAAAACTGAGGCTGAAAAGATCTATCTCATAGGCAATGCCGAAGCCAATTTCGACAATCCAAATAATTTTCTTAAACGACTTTATGGACTTGCAAAATTTGCAGTAGCCAAACGCGACGGACAAATAGAAGGCGAACTACTAACCTGCCTGATGGGCTCAAGCAAAATGGCTGTGGCTCTGGGATTGAAAGTCCTGAAATCAGTTCATAAAATCGACTGGTATGTAGAGGACGGAATAATCTTCCTTGACCTGCTTGAAGAAGCGCCCTGCGCCATGGAAGAAATGCCCGAATATGTCCAGCTGAAGAACTGCCTTAACCAAATAAGCAATTTCAGAAACTGGTGTGCTGAAAGTTCAATAAAAGATATACAATTGAACCTCCTTAATGGGGTGGCTTTGACCAGCCCATCAACACATCTGCAAGAAGAGGACAGCCTCAAGGAGAGCAGTGCATATGACATCCCAGACCAGCAACTTGAATCTAACGAAGCTCGACTTACCACTTGATGCCGAGCAGGACAAGTGGCTAAAAAGCACCATTCGTGACGTTGCGGATTTTCCAAAACCTGGAATAGTTTTCAAGGACCTGACTACACTTTTGCAAGATGCAACTGCTTTGAAGTTCGTTCTTGATTCACTTGCCAACCACTGCAAAAAATTGAAGCCCGATGTCATAGTCGGTATTGAAGCCCGTGGGTTTATTCTGGCTCCAGCAATTGCTCAAGCTCTTGGACTTGGTTTTGTTCCGATTCGCAAACCTAAAAAATTGCCTTGCAAAGTCGAGCGCATCGAATACGAATTAGAATATGGCACTGACTGTCTTGAAGTACATGCCGATGCATTAGCTCACGGTAAGCGCGTAGTCATCATAGATGATTTGCTTGCAACTGGTGGCACAGCTAAAGCGGCTTTTGATCTCATCACCAAAATTGGTGGCACAGTCGCAGGAATGGGCTTTATTACTGAGCTTACTTTCCTTGATGGTCGCAAGAAATTGCAAGAAGCTGGCGGCAAAGACACCGACATCTTCTCAATGATCAAATTCTAAATCGCACTTGCAAAAGTAAAGTAGCGAGAATCTTACGCACATAGAGAGGTCTCTTTTTAGAGATCTCTCTTCAAGTATTAAAAGCGCATATAAAATCTCACGCATTCATAAGAAAAACCACGCAAGTTTAATACACGATGAAACATTCAAAAAAAGACATGCCCAAGTGGCGTTAGATCATTTAATCTACGTATAGCTTCCATCTAAATTTCGGATGGACACTTCACCAGCATAAATAGTCTGCACGCCATCAACAGTACGAAGCAAGAGTGCACCTTGTTCGCTTATATCAATCACTTCGCCAACAATTTGTTGGTTGCCTGATTGACACGAGACTTCTTTGCCGATATTCACAGACAATTTACGCCAATCATTCAAGATGTCCGACTTGCGTCCATCTAAAAGCATTTGATAGTAATTTTCCAACTGCAAGAGTATTTCAGTCGCTAAAGCATTAGTACTAAATTTAGTATCACTATCCCGACGCAGCCAGGTCATTTTTTCTTTCAAATCTTCTGGCACAGTTGCTTCATCGTGCTGAATATTTATACCAATACCCACAACTACAGCGGGTTTCTGCATCTCAACTAAAATGCCACCAAGTTTTTTTCGTCCCAAAATGAGATCATTCACCCACTTAAGTCCAATGGCAAAGCCGCAACATTTTTCAATTGCTTTAGCGCAAGCAACACCAGTTGCAAGCGTGATTAATGGCATATCTTCCATTGCAAGGGTGGGGCGCAGAACAATACTCATGTAGATACCAGAATCAGGTGGTGAAACCCAACTCCGCCCAAGGCGACCACGCCCTGCCGTTTGCTCGCGAGACAAGATGCATGTGCCTTGAGCGGCACCATCTTTCGCTAGTTGCAGAGCGTGTTTATTAGTCGAATCGATTGTGTCCCAGACTTCTAAAATAGATTCAGGCTCACGCCCAAACAGATTAGTTTGAAGTAGGGCTCGAATAGTTTCGACGTTTAAAATTTCGCCTTCTTGAGCCAATTTGAATAATTCAATTAGCTTTTGGTGGCAGCAGCCTTAATCGAAGTTTCAATCACATTCTTGCCCGAAAGCAATTTATGAATTGGGCACTTGTTTGCAGCGCCTTTTAGATCTTCGACTTGCTCGTCAGTCAATTTACCTTCGACGGTAACTTCGCGATTTATTTTTGGCATTGTGCGACTTTCATTTTCTGGGTCAGCAATTTTTTCTTCCCAAAGTTTGACACAGACGCCTTCTAAAGGAATATTCTTTTTCTTGGCGTACATTTGCACTGTAATTGCAGTACAGCTACCAAGCGATCCGAGCAAGAGTTCATGCGGATCTGGAGCGGAATCAGTACCGCCCATCTCTTCTGGAATGTCGCAAGCAAAGCTGTGCTTCTCAGACTTGATTTCTTGTTTGTAGCCTTTAGTGGATTTTACTGTGACAGAACCCATGAGTACCTCCAGAGGTGGCGCATCGACATATGTGATGCTGAGAATCTTACACGAATTTGTATAATTGAACGCGTGAGCAACTCAATTAATTCACACGTATTTATAGAACAAACTGCCGAGCTTCTCAAAAGCGCCAAACGGGTAGCCATTCTCACCGGTGCAGGCGTTTCCAAAGAAAGCGGTATCCCTACTTTTCGTGACGCGCAAACGGGGCTTTGGGCAAATTACCGCCCCGAAGATCTGGCGACACCACAGGGGTTCTTGCAAAATCCAGATTTAGTCTGGCAATGGTATGACTCGCGGCGCAAAAAATTGCTTGAAGTGAGCCCCAATGCCGGTCACTACGCCATGGCTGAGCTTGCGCAATTTGTCCCAGAACTTACGGTCATCACTCAAAACGTAGACGGGTTGCACCAGCAGGCGGGCTCAAAAGAAGTGCTTGAATTGCATGGAAGCATCACCGCCTTCAGGTGCTTTGCCAAGGGTCATCCAGCTAACACTGACAACATCGATTTTGGTTTGACCTCACCACCCAAGTGTCACTGTGGCTCGCCCTATCGACCGGGCGTGGTCTGGTTTGGCGAAAGTCTGCCTGGCGACGTTTTGAGCAAAGCGCAAAAACTGGCTCAATCTGCCGATGTTTTCATTGTGGCAGGAACTTCAGGCATCGTGCATCCGGCAGCCTCACTGCCTTTCGTTGCAAAAGAAGCGGGCGCCACAGTAATTGAAATCAATCCAGAACCCACCCCAATTACCGATACTGCTGACATTTTCTTGCAAGGGCCATCGGGGCAGATATGGCCTAAAATAATAGGTCTTCTAAAGTCCTAACCCCCTCCTGCAGGAAAATTTCATCCATGGACAAATATCTGCTCAGCATCGATCAGGGAACCACAAGTTGCCGCGCCATTGTTTTCGATTTAAAAGGCAAAGCGGTGGCAACCGGTCAAAAAGAATTTGCCCAACACTTTCCAAAGCCAGGCTGGGTCGAGCACGACGCCAATGAAATTTTCGATACGCAAGTAGACTGTATCAAAGATGCAGTAAAAAAATCTGGTATTAAGCCTGAGCAAATCGCAGCTGTTGCAATCACCAACCAGCGCGAGACTACTGTAGTCTGGGACAAAGACACAGGCAAGCCCATTCATAACGCCATCGTCTGGCAGTGTCGTCGCACAGCAGAAGCGAGCGAAGCACTAAAAAATCTGCCGATGTTCAGAGAGCGCACAGGTCTTGTGCCTGATGCATATTTTTCTGGACCAAAGATAAAATGGCTGTTGGACAATGTTTCGGGCGCCAAAGAAAAAGCGAAAAATGGCAAATTGTTATTTGGCACCATCGACTCGTGGTTAATATACAAACTAACTAAAGAACAAAATCACCTCACAGAGCCAAGCAATGCAAGCCGCACTCTGGTCTATAACATCCGAACTAATCAGTGGGACGATGAGCTTTTAAATCATCTTGAAATTCCAAAAGTTATGATGCCAAAGGTGGTGCCATCCAATTCTAATTTTGGCACGACCAACAAAGATATCGTTGGATTTGAAGCTCCTATTTATGCCAATCTTGGCGATCAGCAAGCAGCGATGTTTGGACAAGTCTGCTTCAAGCCCGGCGAAGCAAAATGCACTTACGGCACAGGTAGTTTCTTACTTGCAAACATAGGGCATGAAGTTAAACTTGCAGATGGATTGCTCACTACAGTGGCATGGCAATTCGAAGGCGAGAAGCCAGTGTATGCATTTGAAGGTGCAATTTTTATTGCTGGTGCGGCAGTGCAATGGCTGCGCGATGGACTGAAAATAATCGAGTCGAGCAGCGAAACCGAAAAAATGGCAATGTCGCTTGAGTCAAACGACGGCGTTTATTTCGTACCGGCACTTGTTGGTATGGGCTCACCGTGGTGGAACTCAGATGTGCGTGGGACTATAGTTGGGCTCACTCGCGGAACTAGTCGCGAACACTTTGTACGTGCCGCACTCGAATCGATGTGTTATCAAGTCGCCGACGTTGCATCCGAAATGAAAAAGCACGGAATTAAAATTTCCAAGTTACGCGTTGATGGTGGTGCCACCATGAACGAATTCTTGCTTCAGTTCCAGTCTGATGTTTTGGAAATCTCAGTTGAGCGCGCCGCCCAAGCTGAAGCAACCGCCTGGGGTGTAGCTCAAATGGCTGGACTTAAAGCTGGCGTTTTCAAAAATTGCGAAGAATTAGTCAAGCAATGGCAAGTTTCCAAAGAAGTGGCGCCAAAGACTGACCGCAAACACGATTACGACGGATGGAAACGAGCACTCAATGCCACTTTCGCTTACAACGTGAGTGCGCCTAGTTTGTCTGAGCACAAATCAAAAGACTCAGACCACGCCGACAAGTCCACCAAGAAGTTGGTCAAGCAAGGTTCTTAAACCGATAGTCATATAATCGAGTTGTGCTTGTTCGCTCATGAGCTTTCCTTGCATCATGTGCTCATTTCCAGCAAATGCATAATTGCGCCTGACACTTTCTGCGTACACTGCAGGCGGTGGCACATGCACAAATAGTGCCGCAAGAATATTCGCGTTATTTTTCTTGTGCGCAAGGGCTTGAAAATATATGTCGTTGCAAACAAAAGTTCCTGCATGATTTGAAACATGGCATGGAAAGCCATGATTGGTTAGATAGTCAGCATATTTGCGCAAAGGCAAATCAGAGAACAAAGCGTTTTGTTCTTCTCGATCAGATATGCGAACTGCATCGAACTCATGCTTGTTGTTATCCGCAACTCTGTAATCGCGCAGATTTAATGCAACTCGCTCAAGACTAAATCCATTTCGACTCTCGGCAACGCCAAGCATCAACAAAACAATTTTTTCGTCTTGGCTAGCGAGCAGTGGCGCAAGCTTGTCCCAGGAATCTGTGCAACAAGTTTCTAAGACCTCACTTTTAATTGCAAGCTTACCAAGCGCGCTCGACTCATAATTGCCCGAACTTCCTGCCACCTTTTGGCACAGAAGTTCAGTTGGATTGGTCTCCAGAGTATCGAAAGCATTGAAGCCTGTAACTATGATTTTCACGAGTTTTCAAGACCCTATGGCTAAGTCTTTTTACAAAGTTTGGTTTTAATATAAAGCAAAACTCAGAGAGCATGGTATAAAAAAGGTGATGTTTTGTGCCGAAGTGGCGAAACTGGTAGACGCAGTTGACTCAAAATCATCCGCTAGAAATAGTGTGTCGGTTCAAATCCGACCTTCGGCACCAATTTTAAAATTGAATATTGAGTTCAGAATGCGGAAAGTAGTCTTTGCGATGTCAGCATCATTGGACGGCTTCATTAACGATGCCGATGGCGCCGCGTGTATGAAACTACAATAAATGCAACAAATGCAATAACTGTTCAGTCGGTTTTTGGGAGCGCCCGCGCGATTAGGACAGTCCTCACTCCAAAATATAAGCAAGCCTGCGGCTGTGTTTATCTGCCTCAGCAAAATCTTTTCTGTAAATCTGAACTGCAATTAGCTTCGGAAGAAGCTCAGCCTGATCTTGCCAATTTTCGAGTTGAAGCAATTTCCATTGCAATTTTCTTGCCAGTCCGTTGAGCATCACTTTCTCAAACATGGCGTTGGCAAAGAGTATAGGCACACAAATTATTGCAAGAGCGCTGAAGTCTCCCCAATAATCAAAGGGTCCATCTGCTACATTGTGCTTACTTTGAACTGCCCAATAGAGTGACTGCTGCTGAGGCGATGCAGGATAAACAATAGACTTGAGTTGCTCAACTGCTCGATTGGTTCTTTCAAAGTTATCCTTGTAAAAACTTTGGTCAACCAGACTAGTTGCGATCATTTGATGATTAAACGATTCGGCAGTGTTATTGCGACTATCGACTAGCGCAAGTCCTGTATAACCTTCCAAACGACCCAGACAATCAGAGTGCCGATATCTCATCAATCCGTCTGTAAAATGCTTTCTGGCAAGGATGTAATCTCCTCGCTCAAAATACACTTGTCCCAATTGAACATAACGATGTGCCATCCTGTTGCTGTTCTTACCATAGACACGAGCAATAATTCCATTTCGATCAGAAATTTGTTTTTCATTTTCAGAAAAACTATCTAGCCTAAACTTGCTTGTGATGACCGATTCGTCGTTATTCTTTTTGACTAGAAAATTTAGTCTCTCACTCAGTTCTTCATTGCCCAATCCAAATACAATTTCGGAAACGCCTGATATCGCCGGAATGAAACTCGTGACCACAGCAATATACAACATTGTGCCTGACGCAACAGTGGTGACTTTGCCGAAGAAGCGAGAAAAGCGATAGTTCTCTTTGATGAACGATTTAACTTTGATGCTTAGATTGTCGCTCTTTTGATTCCGATGTCTGTTTAAGTAAACTAAAATTCCGGCATTCAGGGCTGTGAAAAAGGAAAGGTTTCCCCAGTAGTACCAGTCCATGTAATTTTGCGAATAATGATTGAATAGAAACCAGAGTGTGAGGGCGTAATTGCCGCAAAAGAATAATTCCGCAAAGCGTTGTCGCATGAGCATTCTCCGGTTGGTTAGATTTAAAGCTGGCAATAGTAACTGCTTGAGTGTACGATGAGAAAACAGCGCACGCATCAGTAGATTCCCCACTGCGATCGGAAGAATTAATGTCGGAGAAAAATCCTATCTAATTAGCTAATTCGTGCATGAAAAAGTTGTTCCAAAAGCGGTATGAAACAAATCATCGCCAGCATCTAAACATACGTCGCATTGGTACGAAGAGACATGACAATACCTCACAATGCAAAAGCCCCTTTCGGGGCTCCCACGCCTGACTAGGGAGACTCTTATTATACTAAATCGC
This sequence comes from Candidatus Melainabacteria bacterium, assembly GCA_016699165.1. Taxonomy (GTDB): domain Bacteria; phylum Cyanobacteriota; class Vampirovibrionia; order Obscuribacterales; family Obscuribacteraceae; genus Aved-18. Next base: position 1,794,754 of record CP064963.1, read on the forward strand.
CGTTTAGTATAATAACGAGCATCTAGTTGGAACGAAAGTATAATAACGAAATGAGCGACAAACACGACCATTCACACGATTCAAAAGAAAAGCTTTGTTGCGACGCCGATTTCTTGCAGCAGGGAATAGAAAACTCGCTCAATCGCATTGACGAAAAGAAGTCAGGTAACACAAGGGCTTTGTACTCAACCGAAGGCTCTTACGAAGACATTCTTGCCAATTATTTGAAGAACAGACAAAATCGATTGCACGAAATAAATGAAGCCAATGGCTCGTCGTGGATTCAACTAGAAAAAGCATTTGCAACACTCCAATCAAAAGGCTTTCAAATCGGTCGATACATGCAAATTCATGATCCCGACATGGCTGAAAGTCTTGTATTGATGACGACACCTGGCTGCAAAACATTTGCAGTCTATTCGACCTATGATATTTTCGACGAACAAAAACGATTCAATTTGCAGCTTTACGCCGCAGAGCAGCCAATCGATGCATTCTACAAAGGATGCAGCTGTCTCAGTTCGAAAACAGATGGTGCACTTTTTGATGAAGTGATATCAGTACTAAATCAGTCGAATTTAAAAGCAGAAATTGGCGACTTCCCTGGAATCATCGCAATCACGGGTGAATGGCCTAAAATTGATTATTCCGAAATAGATAATTCAGATCTTGATTTTCATTTGGAAGTTCGTGTCGCATTGAATCAGGAACCATTCGACGAAGAAGAATAAAAATCCGAACTATGAAGCCATCGCAAAGTCAGAACTCTGCGTAAAGGCATCATAAGCCGAGATTGAACCTTTCAAAACAGTATCGCGTTCTTCATCGCTCAATGGAAGCGCATCAATCTCTGCAACGAACTTAGACCACAATGCACCAAGCTTGGTATCAAACGGATCCAAATAATAATGGTGATAACCATTGCCCATTTTGTCGGCAAGCACTTTTGACATATACTTGCCACCATGCTTGCTGCCTAAAATAACGTATAAAATACCAAGCAACTCAAGTGGATTTTCTACTTTTTCATGATGCAATCCATTCGTGCCGGAGGCCGCAGGCCGGCCTGCAGCACCAAGTTCGCCGAGGTCCTTCTCCAGTCGCTCAATCATGAAATAATCGGGATCGATTATCCCTTTCAAAGGCGCTTCATCGGCATGCTCATTGAGAGCTGCTTCGAACTCTTGATGAAAACTAAGCAGCCCCTGCAAATATTTGGCATAACGTTCTTTAGAAATGCTACCGCTCGCTAACTCATTCTGTAATGGATGCTGTTCTATTTTTTTATGTCGCGAAGCCATGGTTTCGCGCAAATATTTGCTTAACATCGGTTTTAACCTTAACCCAATCAATCCCAAATCGATCTTGCGCTATAAGTGTACAATGTCCTCCCCCGTTGCGAGAAAAATATGACCAAAGCCTCGCGCGAAGAAGTCACTGTTGACAATTGTGCGCAAGAACAAATTCACATCCCTGGCTCGATTCAGAGCTTTGGCTATTTAATAGCTTTTGATGAAAACTCCAAAATTACTCGCGCCAGCGAAAATATTAAACGGATTACTGGGCAGAGCGCGGCAGAGCTTGTCGGAAAGGATTTATCCGAAATATTAGATCCCAAAGACCTTGATAGGCTCGACACTTCCGGCAGTGAGCTACGTCGGCGCAACGCCATACTTACATTAAAATCTGGCGAGCAAATGGGATGTGTCATGCATTCGGCTGGAAAAGAATGTTTTTTGGATCTGGTTTCAAACAAATCCGAAGGAACAGCAATATTTTTAGCGATTAGTGAATTAAGCTCTAGCCTATCTAAGGCTTCATCGCATGAAGAGCTTGCAAAAATCATGGTCGAAACAATCAGAAAAGTTTCTAGATTTGACCGGGTCAAACTGTACAAATTTGACAAAGACTGGCATGGCGAGGTGATTGCAGAATCTCGCGATCCCGAAATGCCTTCCTATAAAGGAATGCACTTTCCAGAGTCTGACATTCCAAAACAGGCACGGGAACTCTATATACGCAATCGCGTCCGGGTTATCGCAGATGTCGAAGATACACAATCTGCAATTTATCAAAAAAAAGATGCACGACCACTTGATTTGAGCTTTTCATTTATTCGAAGCGTGTCGCCTATTCATTTGCAATACTTGCGCAACATGGATGTGCGCGCGTCGATGTCTATTTCTATTTTCGAAAATGGCGAATTCTGGGGGCTGATTGCATGCCACCATCGAAATGCTCGTCAATTTGATCTGTTTGAATCTGACTTTTACAAAGTGGCCGGAGAATTATTGTCCAATAGATTATCCGAACTGCATCAAATTGAAAATAAAGAGCTGCATGCTGAGCGCGTTTCATTAGGGCAACAAATGTTATCCAGCATGAATAACACCAGATCTGTAAACGCCATTATGGAACCTCCTCATTCACTAGACAATCTTATTCGTTGCACAGGCGTCACTGCAGTGCTTGGCGACGAAACACTCAAACGTAATGCCGTACCTGATGCAGAGAGTCTTGAATCGCTGGTAGGGTGGCTTGAGTGCGGTGCGCAAAAGGTCTTTCATTGCGAAGATCTTCCATTGCGTTACAACCGCGATATTGGCTCTTATGCGTGCGGTATTTTGGCTGTCAAAGTTAAGGCACCCGACGATGAACCGCATTGGCTTATTTGGTTTCGTCCAGAAGTGGCACTGGAAGTCAATTGGGCAGGCGATCCCTTTGCTCCCAAACCGACCGCTCCTTACGGCGACAGACTTTTTCCTCGCACATCTTTTGAGTTATGGAAAGAAATAAAACGAGGTCACTCTGAGCCCTGGACGGCATTTGAAATCGAAACAGCCAAATACCTGGCTGAAGTTGTCGGGACGTATTTAACGTCGCGCTAAAAGTGATATGATCTAGCGCCTGATTAGTTTTCGAGACAGGCGATGAAAGTAGACATCCGCAAGTTAAATCTATGCATAATTTCTAGCGTATTTACGCTTGTATGTGCGTCTCAAACGGAGGCTCTGGAGCAAGTGCCAGCAAAGAAGAAAAGCAATTCGGTTGAAATGCTCAACCCAACTGCATCCATGCCGATGTGGTTTTACGAACAAGCACGCGATTTTAGATTTCCCATACCGGCTCATTTTGATTTTATCTATATCGACAAAATGGGGAAAGAAGTTATTTCTGGTCCTTTTGGACATGCCTCTGATTTTGCCGGTGGAATTGCTTTAGTCGATGTTAAATCACTTGAATTGCTCAACGGTGAATGGAAAGTTACCACTTCTCCCTTTGAAAAAAACATTCAAGCGATTGGTTTAGATGGAACTGTACAAGACAAGTATCATCAGCCACCGCTGCACACTTTCATCGATGAGTTTGTGTTAATTCCTCTACCGCATGCACATGATGCAAATTATGCGCTGGTCGATAAAGACTGGAAGGAAGTTTCCCGCTTAAAAGCAAAGACTTTAGGTGTTTATTCTGGTGGCTTAATCTCAAGCCAGGATGATGAAACCCAAAAGTGGGGCTACGTGGACAAAGATGGAAAACAGGTCATAAAGCCAATCTACACTGAAGCAAAAAGGTTTAGTGAGGGACTAGCCGGAGTAAGAGGTGACCGGCCAGCAATTGATCATTCTGCTATGCAAAATCTCCGCGAAAAATACAAGCACGTGAAAACTCCTACTCCCGAGTTAATTGAAGAAGCAACAAAACAAATGCGAGCAGCGACTATCGCTATGAACGCGCCGGCTAAAATTCAGTTCATAGATACTACCGGGAAAAGCGTGATACCTGCTCAATTCACCCATGCCCGCGAGTTTCACGAGGGTTTTGCTGCAGTAAAAAAAGATGGTAAGTGGGGCTTTATAGATAAAAGTGGTGCCACCATTATTCCATTCGATTATGAATGGACCGATGATTTTTACAAAACATCTAATGGCAAAATTGCAGCAGTGGAAAAAAATGGAAAAGTTGGCTTCATCGACTCTAATAATAAAACCATTTTACCATTCGAATATGCTGATGCCAGGTCGTTTTCTGAAGACCTAGCTCCTGCAACTATAGACGGAAAACTTTGGGGATTTATAGATCTCAGCGGCAAGTTTATGATCGAACCCAAATTCATGCGAGCTAATAAATTCAACAACGGTCGCGCCCTTGTTTATTCGAATGAGCGCAAAGATTTCGGTAAACGAAAAGAGGATGCACAATTTCTTTTTCTTACAGGAAAAGACGCATTAGATCACAAAGATATAAATAAAGCCGTAACAGCTTTCAACGCCGCAATAAAACTAGCACCGGGCACACCGCCTGCAAAAAAATCACGTTATTATCTTGAGTCGGCAACGCCACAGAAACCCGTGGCAAATGACATTGTAAGCATGCTTCGCGAAGTTGAAATGACAGAAGCAATTGGACGACACAAAGATGCACAAGCACTTTTAGATAAATGCTTTTCTCAAGCACCTCACTCCGAGTGGGTTGCCATCAAAATGTCGCACTCCAAAATAAACGAAGGTAAAACTGAAGAGGCGCGCAAAATACTCGACAATATGGTCGAAGTGAACAACAAGTACGCTCCAACTTATATTCATCTTGCACGGGTAGCTTTCGCTAACGGAGACGAGAAAGAAGCCAAACGTCTAATTGAAAAAGCTCATGAATTAAATCCTTACTCCGACCTTGTAAAACTCTACTATCCCTTCAGTCCCACCAAAATGAAACTTCCTTCTTCTCCTTAAGTTTACGGGCGAAATCTTTCATGACCGCAGCTTTTTGTTCGTAATCGCCAGGATCTATCTCCAGCAAATCCGGACAAAAAAGCCACATCTCTGTGCACAAATGACTTAAGTCCTCAGGAAGCTTTTCAAAAGAAATAGTAAGAGAATCATGTTTTGCATTGAGCAACTTAACTTTGTATAGCTTGTCCCATTTTTGAAGTTTTTCAATTATCATCTCGTTGCTGACAGCATAGTTACAGCCTGATGTACCGGCACTTACGATGGGATTAAACTTGGTCTTGGCACCTTTGTCTGTTTTACTTAGAATTGCTTGAAATAAAATCGTGTGCACCGTGTAGGATGGACTGGTAGTGATTTTCCATTTTCCCTTAGAAACTTTAGTAATCGTAGAAAAGGGAGCCAGTCCAAAATGATTTGACTGGTTTAAAATCTGTGGAGCTTCTGGATCAAAATCATGTTCAAACGTAAAAGACGGGCTTTTAGTAATTTCACTGTATATAAGCTGGTTCTCGAAGGAAGCAAGCCATGTTTTGGCTTCCTCCAAATCATAAAAATGAGCTTCGTTACGAACAGCATCAGTACCATATACGGTGTACCCAAGTGGATTTAGTTTTTCATTTAGCTCTATATTTATTCTGGATGGAAGACTTCCGTAAAATGCGGAGGAGGGCATATTTGCCATTCCATCATCCGCTCCTTCAAGCTTTATCTGCAGGGATATTTCCTCGCTAGCGCGCTTCATATCGTAAGGCAGATTGAACTTTAATCCAGGCTCGGGTTTGTATTTTTCTTGAAGAACAACTCCATCAAACTGCTTTTTCAAATTGGCCAAAAGTTCATCATTATCCTTAAAATGCGGGAAATTCATGTTCCACATAACCGACGCTCCCGGCGGTAATTTAGAGCGCATTGATTCAAATTCCTGGCGTATGTAAGGCTGATACTCATTTAAAATTTCAGTACGCCTCTTTTGAAATTCAGTTTCGGGTTGTTTCAAAATCTGAGGCTCTGAAAGGTTTTTGGTTCGTTCAATTTCTTGATCCAGAACATTTTTCAGTTCAGGGTAGGTCGCTTTAATTTGTTCGAGCTTAACAATCCACTTTGTTTTCTCAGACTCGGATAGCTGGTGCAAAAATATTCGACTGGCGGCAAGACTATCCATCGAATTGATATCAATTCTTGTAAAAGTCGTCCCTGTTCGCTCTTTAACGATTTCCAAAACTCGGGTGTCGAAATTCATATCACCAGCCAGTTTTCTTTCGCTCTCACTAAGTGTCAAACCGGCATCCTCCGCCATAGCAGTACTTGTTGCTATTGAACAAATTCCAATTAAAAGAATTCCACGAACTTGACGAAAATTAAGCATCGCCAGATTATATCAGTTTCAATAACCTTTTAGCTGTACGCAGAAGCTGTATATTAGGCTTTTTCATAAGGGTAATTTTGAAATGCAAGGCTTAACCACATACAAAGTATTTGCGCGTCCACGCTCTGGTGGCGACGAAAAATTGCTTGGAATCTTTATGATTTACGATCAGGCATTGACCAAAGCGGCTAATTCTGTTTTCGACGAGCTGCAAGCTTTGTACAAAGAAGGTCAGTCAACCAAGGAACTGTTCGATGCCTGGTGCCAGCATGGTACCGACATAACCATCGCCCCTGACGATGGCGTGCCTTATAACTCGGCTAATCTGGCAAGAGGTTTGACACCACAGGTGACACTAGATTATTCGTTGCCTCTTATGTACAAAGTCGATTGCACCGATTGTCTAATCATGCCATCTGGAGCAGCATCGCCTTCCAAAAACTGGACGTTTTATGTCTACGCACCAGAAGTTTACGAGGGCTCTGTTGCTAACGAAGGTGATGGCGTTTACGGGCTAATGCTGCGGGCTACTCAAATAATGTATGAAGACATGAGTGCTCATGCGATGCAAACCGAAGGCTCGAGCTACAAACTACTCGATATGAAATACAAACTTATTTCCAACGAAGAAGAACAAGACATCATCTCAAAAGGCAAAGACGTAATTTACTTCGTGCAAAAAGAAGGCGATTTTGGAAAAACGCCTCCTAACCACAACTTGTAAATGTTGAATCAGGTTCTAAAAAATAGACAAACAAAGAGCCGGAACTTATGTTCCGGCTCTGGTCTCACATGCATGAGGGTTTAAAACCTAGCTTTGCGCAATAGCTTCGTGAGGTTTAGCTTTTCCTGTGTCTTCTTCCATTTTGTCGGCGCTCTTCTGTCCGCCTAATGCCTTCATGATTCCGACACGATATCTAAATGCAAACAACGCAACGATTGGTGTGCCCACACAAATCATTACACCTACTACAAGTACAGCAGAAAGAATCTGATTTAGCTGGTCTTTAAGACTTTTAATTGGTTCAGCCAAATTCTGCACCGGTTCTTTCAGCTCCACAATTGGTTTATACATTCTGTCCAATTGTTTTTCAACGTGGCCAAGACGCTTATCTACAGAAGCCATATCGACGCTAACGCCCTTCAACTGCCCCTGCACTTCGACCATATTTCCTCGAACATCAACCATTGGCTTCTGCAAGCCCGAGATTGGTCCTTCTAATTTCACGATTTGCTTTTCTAAATGAACGACCTTTTCTTGCATGTCGGTCACTGGCTTGAAGATCCATTTAATAGGATTCAAATCGCCGAGCTGGAAACCTGGTTTGTTAGAACCCTTGGGCTCGTCAACTACTTCAATTTTTTTGGCATTTGCGGTGTCTTCCACTTGCTCGATACCATTAACGTCTTTAAGGTCTTTGCTTTTGGTTTCAGACACTATAGTGAAGCCTGGAATTTCCTTAGAAGCAGAGTGATCAACTTCTTTCGCGACTCCTTTCGCTTGGACACCGCCTACGGCTAAACTCACAGCCGTTAGCGAACTCAGTATTAGAAGAGTAATTGATCGGTTTTTCATTTCAAAATTCCAAAAGTTCAGTTAGGCATTTAGTAGCACACTTAGTTCCAATCAAGTAATGCCGGGCATGCCTCTGTTGTTTTGCAGGAACAGTGCAGATTTTTACAGTGCTTTAGGGCGACGAAGCTTTTTCAAGGCGCTTGCGTAAGCCTGCTCATACAGACCAACGTGCTCGCTTGGAATGTCGGCTGACAATTCAGCTGCCAAATATTTCTCCACTACCATTTTTTCAAATGCATCAAGTGTGCTCATTATTTGCTCAGCTTCTTTTTTACGACCAGAAGACATCATCTCTTGCAGTTCGTGCGGCGTAACGAGATCTATTTTTAGTTCGTCTAACAAAATTGCCATTCGTCGTGCCACCACTTCTTCCATTACAAACGATAGTCTGGCCGGATGGTCCACCACCTCAACGATAGAGTTAGCAGCAAAATCGAGACTTTCGATTAATGGTTCTATAAGTTCAATGATTGGAATATTTAAATATGAGTAAGCAAAGGCTTTGTTGATGGCTAAAGGCGTAAATCCTTCTTTCAAGCGCTCTTTGTATTTGGCAGATTCTTGTCCGCCTGATACCAACTTTTCATGAATTTCCCATTCGTCATTCATAGTAAGCGGTTTAAAATCGAGCGCTTTTTTGACGATATCATATGCGGTATCACCAGGATCGAGCGTTTTTAAATTCTCTTCTAATTTGGCGAGACGTTTTTGATATGGGTCGGTCTGGTCGGACTGAGCGGACATCGATAGTTCCTTGTTTAAGCATTCAAGCTACCTGTTATACTAACAAAGAATTAGTTCCCTTGGCAGCTTTACATGAAAATCATAAACGCTTTAATACTTTCAATTATCTCACTTGGCGCACCACTTGCCTGTTTTGCTGCAGAACAGGACCTGAAGCCTGCCGCCGAACTTTTGAAAAACAAAGATTATCCAGGGGCGATTAAATTCTTAGACAATTGCATCAAGACCAATCCAAAGAATGAAGAAGCTTATTTCATGCGCTCTTCGGCCCTTGCTCGCAGCGGACAAAAAGAAAAAGCACAGGCTGATTTGCTTAAATTAAAGGAGCTGAATCCCAAGCTCTATGAGGCATTAGTAGGTTTTTCGCACAAACTTAAAGACGCTCGCAAATCAATCTACAAAAATCCAGACAAGCCAATTCCTTCAGTAGATATGCGTCGCAGCGCCCAGGCGGCAATAGATGCCAAAGATTTCAAAAAAGCTTTAGGACTCTACGACAAAATCATCCCGATGCTCACCGCCGAGCGCGACCTGTACACAGATAAGACCTATTCATTTATGGTAGAGGCTCAGTGTTACGAAAACAGGTCTAAGGTGCACGAAGCGCTTGGACACAAGCCATTGGCTCAAAAGGACGCTTTAGAGGCGAAGAAGCTCATGAAAGAGTGTCCTGAGTCCAATATTAAAGCGCTTGCAGGGGCTAAGCCCTAATTAGGACGTCGATTGCGCGCCAAAAAATCTGCCCTGTGCTAAATGAACTGTAGAAAAACAGCGTCTAGAACAGGTAACCAGAATGGAAAAGTTTTACCCAGTGATTGACTTTCATTCGCACGTAGTCAGCCCACAGGAACTTGTGCGTCTGTGCCCTGATGACCAGAAAACGGCATTTTTCAAATATATCGTGCCAGCCATTGAAAAGGTCGCTCATTTCAGCGAACCGGTACATTACCGGTTTTTGCGTTATTTAGCACTTAATTTTAACGACCGTCTTAGTCTTCTCGCCTGGGGTTATTGCGGGGAGCTTGGATTGATGGAAACACTGCGCCTGTTTAAGACTTACGACTTCAAACGACTGCTTCACAGCATGGAGCAGAATAACATTAAGCACTCGGTCATTTATTCGCTCGAACCAGTCACTTACACAAATGAATTGCTCGAGCTAACCAAAGATCATCGCGATAAAATCACAATTTTTGGTTCGGCATGCAACGATATAAAAGATAAAGCTGCTTATCTAGAGCCATTTTTAAAACAAAAACGAATAGGTGGTATCAAAATTCATCCTATCGTCGGTGGATTTTTCGGACATGAGCTTTTGCCTCAAACAAAAGATATAGCGGCTCTGGCAACTGAATACGAAGTGCCAATTAGCATTCATACTGGGCATATACCAGTTGAGCGTTTATCTGGACTAAAAGATTTGACCGATGTACCATCTATTGAGCCTTTGATAGCAGCCTTTCCCAAATGCACATTTGTGTTAAACCACATGGGATGGGAATCCTGGCGCGCCGCACTAGCACTTGGCCAAAAATACAACAATATTATGGTTGAAACTTCCTGGCAGCCAGCTCGAATAATCAGGAGAGGCGTGGACAAATTAGGGGCACATAGAGTTCTATTCGGTTCTGACTTTCCTCTGTTTCAACAGTGGCAAGCAATAAATGAAGTGCGCAAAGCGCTTAGCAAAAGTGAATTCCAGCAAGTAACTTCACTAAACGCTATGCGTCTGTTACATATGGAATCCAGTGTGTTGAGTCATCGCAAAACAGGATAATGAACAGTTATGCATGATCTAGAAAAGAAACAAATTTTACTGCAAAGCAACAAACACGCATGGAAAGCTGAATTCGAGCAAATGTATTGTCAGCCTGGGCAAGAAGACGAATTTGGCTGGAATCTAAACATACTAAAAAAGGCAGAATTCTTCAGCCGTTTTTTATACGAAGACTGGTTCAAAGCCACTACCCTTGGTGTCGAAAATATTCCAGCCAAAGGACCAGTAGTGTTGGTTGGAAATCATTCTGGAGTTTTACCCATTGATGCTTTTTTGTTTGCCACTGCCGTAATGAATTATCATCCAAGCCCAAGACGCGTTCGTGTTTTAGTACATGACTCGCTTCTTGCACCAAAAATATCTGGTTCTTTTTTGAAGGGCATTGGCGGTGTACCGGCCAAATACGATGCAGCTCTTAAACTATTGCACGACAACGAATTGACTTTCTTTTATCCAGAAGGACCTCGCGGTACTGGCAAGAATTTCTCACAGCGTTATAGATTGCGTCATTTCGACTCTGGGTTTGTTAAAGCCGCCATCGAAACTCGCGCGTGCATTGTTCCTGTTACCACCATCGGCGGTGACGAGATTTATCCACTTTTACATAACATGAAACCAGTTGCCAAACTCATGGGGCTGCCGTATTGGCCAATAACTCCAACTCACCCGCTTTTGCCTTTTACTGCTAGCTGTATTCCGCTACCGGTGCGGATGCTCATTCAAATTGGCGAGCCTATTTGTTTTAACTATCCAGTTGAAGCAGCAGACGATCACGAAATTCGTCATGACTTATGCCAGAAAGTTCAATTCGCGATGCAAAGACAAATAAATCAACTGCTCAGAATTCGCAAATCGCCTTTTAGTGCATGGGACCTCGACGGCTTAGTCTGAGATTGATAAAATAAGCCTCTATTTGGGGAGTGTCTTGTTTTGCGAAGAATTGCTATTTATCTTTGTTCTGCACTAATTGTGTCATTGACTGCTTGCGTCCCGTCATATTCACAGGAAGAACAAACAACTCAGCCCACCAGAACTATTGAAGACGCTGAGCTAGACCGCAAACTCTCGGCAGTCGATCAGTTGGTCATGCAAAGAATGCAAATGCTGAACATGCCCGGTTATTGTCTGGCGATTATCAAAAACGGCAAAGTGGTTTTTCAAAAACCATATGGACTTGCAGACGTCAATTCAAATCGCCCTGTCACCAATCAAACCGTTTTTGGTCTGGCGTCACTGACCAAAACTTTTACGGCATTGACTTTACTTTCACTGGTCGACAAAGGGCTGGTTAATCTGGAAGATCCGCTTGTTAAATATGTCCGTGACCTCTCACCTCAATACCAAAATTTGACTATCAGACAATTGGCTTCGATGACTGCAGGTGTGCCTAAAGTGGTGCCGCAAGAAGTGGAATGGAAAAATCAGCTTTCCATTTTAGACAGAATGCCGCTTCAATCTGAGCCTGGATCGCAATTTCTATACTCTAATTTTAGTTACCGACTAATTGGAAGCGTCATAACAAATGTGACCAAACGCGATTATTTAGAAGTAGTGCGAGAGACCATTTTGAATCCGCTCGAAATGAACAATACCGCTACCACAGTTATTATGGGCAAATACGGAATTGTTGCCACCGCATATGGGGACAACAATGGCAAAGGGCCGCTACGCCAGATAGAGTATAAAAACCCTGAAGTCAGTTTCTCAGCCGGAATGCTTGCAAGTACCTCAGACGACTTGGTTCGGTATGTTTTTGGCTTGATGTCGAACAAAATAATTTCGCCAAAGGCGTATCAAACGCTCTGGTACGAGCGCCCTCCACTTTCCACTGGAGCACCCTCGCCATGGGCATTTGGCTGGAGTGTCGGCAAAAAAGAAAAGATGGGCGGTCAATATGTCATTTCTATGAATGGCGGCACACCGGGTGTGGCATCGAGCATAATCATTTTTCCCGAAAGCAATTCAGCTGTTATTTCGCTGAGCAACCTGCGCAAACCTCCGGTTTATCAAATTGCCCAGAAAGCCGCTGCTATCATGTTCGCTCCGGCAAATACACAAGTGCAAGCGCCTCAGGCTCAGGAAGAAGAACAAGCGCCTGAGAGCGGCGCAGATTAATTTTTTGTTTTAATATAGATAGTGCATATATCCGTTATCAGCTATCGCTTGCTTGCAAAGCTATAGGTTATAGAATGTCATGAGAAGGAGGATTCTTCACTCATGAAATTAACAGCCGGAGTTCTTTTATACAGAGCTAATCAGAACGAAATAAAAGTTCTGCTCGTTAATAACGGCAAGAATTGGAGCATCCCCAAAGGCGGCGTGAGCCAAAAAGAAAGTCGGCGTAAAACAGCCAAGCGCGAGCTGCAAGAAGAAACCAATTTGCAGGCACCAAAAAAATTGCAAAAATTAGGCTGGGTCAAAAAAGAAAAGCGCGAACTTCTGCACTGTTACATGGGCGAGCTAGAAGGCAGCCATATTCCGCGAGCCAGCAACGAAATTAGAAGTGCTCGTTTTTTTTCAATAAAACAAGCAATGCGTCATGTGCAAAAATATCAAATTCCACTTTTAGAAATGCTTTTGGAAATTGTAGTTTAGATTCAATCTAAAACTAGACTACAAGCTCACTTCCAATAGGCGAAATGATAATTTCTTTTTCTTCGATCTCGGTATCACTCTCGGTGCCACAAGAAATCATCCAAATAACCGATACCAGTTTGCCTGAAAAGCTATAGGGACCTGCAGGCGCATTGAGACGAAATTTTCCTTTACCGCGGGTGCTACCACCAGTTGATATTACCGAAGAGTCAGCCCTATAATCGTCTGTGGTGCCTTTACCCATTGTAGTCCAGACTAAATCCACAGTTATTTCAGACGAGGGTCTATTGAGGTTATATTTCACTGTTCCTTCAATCACTTCGAAAGGTTGAAAGCATTTTCTAGTGTCTTTTAAAATAATTTTGAGCATTTAGATCCTCATCGTCATCTTTGTCTTCATCAGATTCTTTCATCTCAAGTGTCTTTAGTGCATCCTGGTCGCGATATTTGATTGCTTTTAGATCTGAGGGAGTAACTGGAAAAATAGAAACCAGAAACTCATCTTGAACATCCGGCCATTTAGGAATTTCACCATGAAGATGAAATGACCAGATGATTCTATTGTGCGCTGCGTCAAAACTAGGCATTGTCCCTTCAGGTATTTTCAGGCTGGCGTGGCCACTCTTAATTGTAGATTTACTCTTAGTATCAATAACAGGAATTGTGATAAAAACATTTTTGTCTGTATAAGTTGAGGTGCCTCGCGTATAGACCGCTTCTTCTCGTCCTTGTAGAGTGATTTTCAAACTATCCATAGCTTCTGCATTGCCTTGAAACTTCCAGCGCACAGTCACTGTTTGTCCCGGTCTTACCATATTAGTATCTAGAGTGAGCTTAGAGCGCGGATTGAAGAGGGCCAGAAAAGAATGAAACACACCATATAAAATCACAAGACCAATTAGCACAAAAGGTGACAAGAAGAGCATCAAGCCCCACTCTTGCTTTCCTTGCAACCAATCTCTGATTATAAAAACCACAAACGCTGAAACTATTCCGTTCCAAAACAAACATATAAACAAAGAGCCCCAAAGATTTTTGCCAGGAGTACTGACTGGCTTGAGTTCTCTTTGCCCAGCGCTTGCACCTGCCGGGTTTGCTTGAGATTCAAGCATGGGAACGCCCGACTTACTGCCTGTAATTCCAAGGGCAGCACCAGGCGAGATGCTTATATAAATAAGAAAAACACCAACTGCCACAAAAGGAATCAAAAACAAAAGCATAGGCCATTGAGGAATAGTCCCTTTGGAGAACATCGAAACAAACATCAAGACAAGAATACCGTTCCACATTAAAGCGAAGAGTCGCAGGAACCATACCGATCCCTGATTATTTTGATCCGATTTGCCGCGCCTTGTTGCCATCGCTAAATTCTAGCAAACAAAAACTATTGTCATCTCACCATTTCGCTTACGCCACCGGCCAATAGCACTTTCTCTTTGATTTTGCGAAAAAGCCAGGGCGGCTCAGGATGTGGCTCGCCCCAAAGTCCAAGATGGGCTTGACGCGCATTTAATTCGAGCTGATTCAATATTTCATCGTGTGGCGAAAACTGTTTGTACCACCATGCAAATCCGCATCTTACAAGTTCTTGATTCAAAATTCGACCATCAGGCAAAATCACATCGGCTACCAATCGTTTGTACTTATCGCGTTTGCCTGCACTTATTGTTACTTCTTTTCCGAAGCACAAATTGGAGGCAAATTGTTTGGCACGCATACCAAACGGTTGTCGCTTCTCGGGACAATCTATGCCTTTAAGCCGAATAGATTCGACTTTGTTTTGGTGCAACACTTTTATAGTATCCCCATCTGCGATACCAACAACCGTGCCCGAAAACGCAGGCGTTTCTATGCAAAGCCCGGGTAGAGCAAGCAGTAAACAGACCAGGCTCGTGCAAAATGCCTGAATTAGATGCTTAATTTAGTGCCTGCCAGTCTAGATCTTGAATGTTCTAATTCAATATCCATCAAAAACAGTTAAGAAAACAACCGGCAAATAATTACAAGCCGCTCACTTCTTGCTGTCTTTGGTAATTAGCTTGCCGTCTTTGGTGACAGGCTTTGCATCAGCCTCGTTATATAGAAGTTTTATGTTATTGATTCTCTCGTCCATTGCCGTGGCTTCTTCTACTCGCCCCATCTCTTTGAGCATGGCGGAGTAGTCTTCTAAAACATAAGCAATGCTTATATGCCTTGGGTCAAGCGCTTTTTCACGCAACAAGATGCTTCGTTTAAACATACCTTCGGCATCTTCATACTTTTTCATTTTTCTGTAGACTTCAGCTAAGTTGGCTGCCACCATTGCGATGTTTGGTTGGTTAACGCTTTTTGCCTCGTAAATTGCCATGGAGCGCAAATATAGTGGTTCTGCTTGTTCCATTTGACCTTGCTTCTTGTAGAGCGTTCCAAAATTATTCAATGCTCTGGCAACGTACAAGTCGTTGGGTCCGAGTTTCTCTTGTAAAATTGGAATACCTTTGCGATAGAGCGCAACAGCCTCACCGTAACTTTTTTGTTCTTCTAAAGCTTCAGCCAGATTGACCATATTCTTGCCTATATCGCTGTCGTCTGCAGGCAACTTTTTCTGGCGAAGGGCTAGGTTCTTGCGATAATATTCTTCTGCATCTTTATATTTTTCGCGACGCATCAAAATATCGCAGTAATTGTCTGTTGCAACTGCCACTTTCAAATCATCTGGTCCAAAGTCGCGTTGCTGAATTAACATGGCTCGCTTATAAACTGGCTCAGCAAGAGCAAACTTAGATTGCATTTTATACATGCCTGCAAGATTGGTCAGACCGACATAAAGGTTGTCGTCTTTAGCAGTCGACTTTCCGGCTTCTTCAATTGCTTCTAAAAACTTGGCTTCGGCATTTTTATATCTGCCTTTTTTATAGTGTTCGATAGCTTCATTACTTAACTCGTTAAAAACGGCTTGCGAAGCTAGAGCGCCATTATTCAATGAACCAAATGATAGGGCGATGAATATTAGCAATAAGAAGGATAGGGTTTTGGAACAACTTAATTTCATAAAGAGATTATCGCTCACATGCTACAGAAAAAACAGAGTTGCCATGAGAAAATATAGCTACAGGCTCATCGCTTTCTGCAGTCCATGAATGATACTCCAGGGATGAGGGGGACAGCCCGGAATGTACACATCTACTGGAAGTATAGAATCCAAGCCATTTGCCTCGGCATAGCCATGCTTGTGAATACCCCCTGAGATTGCGCAAGATCCGCAAGCAATAACCAGCTTGGGCTCACTCATTGCCTCATAAGTTCTACGCAAAGGCTCATGCATGCCTTTGGGACAGGGTCCGGTGACAAGAAGTGCATCAGCTGCACGCGGTGAAGCGACTAAACTCAAACCGAATCTAGAGGCGTCAAAAATAGGATTAAAAGCGGCTCCGATTTCAAGATCACAGGCGGAGCAACCAGTTGAAACCACGCGAACAGCAAGAGATTGTTTAAAAATACCTTTCTTTTTCTGGTTCAAGCCTGGATCGACAATTTGTGAGCTGAGCTTGCCAAGCACCAAATCATTGCGATTGTCGGTGGAGGTCGCCGTTGTGAGTGAAGATTTCAACATCCCGCTTGGACAAGTCTCCACGCAAAGATTGCAGCCAATGCAGGCTCCAAGATCTAGTTGAATATTTGAAAAATCAGCTTCCACGGCTTCGATTGCGCTGGTGGGACATGTCTCGACGCAGGCTTTGCACCCATTTGTACATTCTTTGTCCAAGGCAAAAGCAGGCAAACCCAAGGCGTAATTGGGAAGGTCATTAATAATTGTTCTTTGTGATTTGCAGCCAGTGTCTAGCAGCTGTTTTAAAAGTCTAATCAAATTTCAACTACTCCTTACAAATCATGTCCTGAATATGACAAGGCAAAACTTTTATTGCATATCGGAAAATCAGCAAGCAAATTTCCTCTTGCGCAAATAGCCATCGCAGTCCAATTGTTGAAACTAGGGTCCTTAATTGCATAACGCTCAATGGCGCCATGTGCGTCGGTTTTTACAACATGAATCAACTCGCCCCTGAATGCTTCAGTGATACCAAAAGCGACTTTGTTTTCGGGCAATTTTACAGGCAGAGCAGATATAACATGATTGGCTTGAAACTCTGTCAAATCATGCTCCTGCAATCTGGCCAAAACGTCTTCTAGGATTATCAAACTATTAAGCAGTTCTTTGAATCGAATTTTTGTTCGCGCTAAACAATCTCCGTCACCATTTTCTTCAAGTGCCATTTTAAAATTACTGCGAAAATATGCAGCACTCTCATATGCCGCTCTAGCATCGTATGCAATACCACTTGCTCTAGCACCAACACCAACTAGACCAAAGTCACCTGCCAAATTATGTGAGATTTTTCCAACTCCAGTTAATCGCTCCGCCACTTGAGCATTATCTAAAAACCATTCGACGATAAACTCTATTTCCAAAGCAAGCGGCTGGATCAAAGATCGAATGTGCTTAAAATCAAGAATGTTGTCGCCTCTAAATTTACTTCCACCAGGTACAATAAAAGCTCTTAAAAATCGAGAGCCACTCAATCTCTCGGCAATCTCAAGTGCATCTCCTCGCAGTCTTGAAAGTATGCTTGCTACTCCCGCACACCCCAAATCGACGGCCATGCCACCAAGATCAAAAATATGCATTGCAACCCGCTCAGTTTCTAGAGCAGCGATGCGCAATAGATTTTCAGATTCTGAAATATCGAAGTCAAATAAACTTTCAATCGCCCTTGCATGCGCAATGGCATTGGCACAAGCGGTATCGCTTGAAGCGGCTTCCACAACATATCTGACTTTTTGCCAGGGCATTTTTGTTATTGTTTTTTCAACACCTCGGTGTAAATATCCAAATCTCAATTCCAGATTTTGAATATATTCACCCAGACAACTCAATCTAAAATGCCCTGGCTCTATAATTCCTGCATGAACAGGGCCAACAGGTACTTCGTAAATGCCTTCGCCCGCCACTTTCATAAATCGAAAATCGCGACTGCGATCTTTTCTTTCAGGAGCAAATTCCAATTGCATTTGCAACGGTGCAAGCTCAATGTCAAAAGCAGAAGGTACAAAATTGCTTCTTAAACGAGGATGTCCTAATGGTGTCAGATCGAAAAAATCTTTGATAGAGCGCTCATACCAGTGCAACTGAGGAAACTGATCAGAAAAAGAGGTGTAGTTCACACCATCAATCTCGACTATCAGAATTTGACTTTTAGAATGAGTTGGATCTAAAAGCAGGAAAAATATCTCTTGCCCGGTAAAAGAACTCATCAGCCCAATTCGACAATGCTCTTTACTAAGAAAAGCTTTTATCAAAGATCGAGCTTGATGAATATTTGCCCTGATTATTTCTGGAGTCATTTTATCTCTCCCAGTAGTTCGGGTCTAATCACAAAACATAATGCCACCGAAACGATAATGAGCAAAAGCGGAATAGCACTATATTTGATGCTGGTGATATTTGTTTTTTCTATTCGAACATTGCCTATGAGCATGCGCCCAATATGATAAATAATGGCAATAAAAGCGATGGTGAGCGAAACTAAAATAATCACTGCCACCACCGCAAAATGTCGCTCCACACTCAAAGATAAAAGCATCCACTCGCTAATAAAAGTTCCAAATGGCGGCGTGCCCGTGACGGCAAGTCCTCCCAAAAGCAAGAGAGCTGCGTTTAGTGGTGAAATTTTTAGCAAGCCTGAAATATGCGAAAGTTCTTTAGTCCCACAAATTTGAATGATATTTCCGGCTGTACAAAATAGAGAAACTTTCACGATGCTGTGATTTAATGCCTGAAGAAAAAAGATCGGAGCTGAGCCAAGCCCTATTGCTACCATCATTAATCCGACATTTTCGATACTCGAATAAGCCCATAATCTTTTTAAACCGTGCTGTTTTATGAGGAAAAATGAAGCGGCTAAAACTGTTATCACACCAGCCCACAGACACGCCCTGTCACAAGATATGCCACACGATGACAGGTTTGTAATTTTAAGCACTTTGAAGATAGCAAATAGAGCGCAATTTAATAGTGACGCTGACAGCATGGCACTGGCTGGAGCCGGTGCCTCTGAATGTGCGTCGGGTAGCCAACTATGCAGCGGAAAAACACCAGATTTAGTACCATAACCAACCAGACAAAAAATAAAACCGAGCTTTAATAATAATGGTTGAAGCAAAGCGGACTTCGCCTCTAGAATGGCAAAACTGAGCGAGCCACCTTCGACTGCGCCATACTGGCTGGACGCAAAAATGAAAATGGTCCCAAGCAGTGCAAAAGCGATGCCGACACTGCAAATAATCAAATACTTCCAGGTTGCTTCAATAGCATGATTGGTTCTGGAAAAATAAACAAGTCCAGCCGACAGCAACGATGTTGCCTCGACGCTTATCCAGAGAGTTCCCAAATTTTCAGATACGAACACAGACATCATGGCAAGTAAAAACAGTAACGAAAAAGAGTAAAACCAACAGATATGTTTTTGTTGGTGAAGCTTGCCATCTTTGAATTCATTTTGGAAAAACAGATAAGACTGAGTCAAAGCAGTTGCCACAACAAGCACAGTCAAGAGTAAAAATGCGGCAGAGAGTTTAGAGCAAACAATCAAGCTCGAAAAAAAGAGAACAGTCTTATCACTCTGCAAAAATGGCAAAAGCACATAAGTCAACAAAATGAGCGACATCCAGCTCGACACGATTGCACAAATACCGCTCAAACTACTTCTGGAAAATAAGCCCGCACAAAGTGCTCCTAGCAAAGGAAGCAAAAAGGCAGACCAGAAAATAGTTTCCAAACTCAAAACAAAAACCTCATGTCTTAGTCTTTCAGCGAAGTCAAAAGGGTGACATCAATGTGCTCGAAGCTATGTTTAATTCTAAAGATGAGCAACCCAGAAATCATTACCGCTACAAATACATCCAGAAAAATTCCCATCTCAACAAATAGTGGCATTCCACTTGCCTGGGTTAAGGCAAAAAGGAAAATTCCATTTTCCATGGTCAAAAAGCCTAGAACTTGACTAATAGCCAGTCTGCGTGTGAGCATAAAAAGTATTCCGGTAAGAATCAAAGAAATGCCGGCTGTCCCTCCAGCAGAAAAATCTTCCAGTTTACTCAAATGGGGAAGTTGACATGACAGAATCTGAGCAAAGATCAAAAGTAACACACTAAGATGCATCGCTAGTGGATGAGGCAAGAATGTACCGGTATCACGAGCAGTGCCGATGCGTTTGGTCAACCACAAAAGAAATAGCGACAGCCCCATAGTTTTGACAATAAATATTACTAGAGCCAAAATATAGTGTTTATGCTCGTTTTCAACATATGCAAAGACGCATGTTGTCAGGGCAATCAATAAGGTTTGAAACGAATAAAAAATAATATTGGATCTCACCTGCCCTGTTCCAACCATAAGAACAGCCATAATGGCAGAAGAAAGAATAAGGAGTGTGAAAATCATGTTCTACCTCTCAAAGCAACGATGCAAGCGAACATTCCCATAGTCAATGCATAGGCAATAAAATCGGGGCATTTGGTCCATTTCAATTTAACTAAAACAGTCTCGAGCATGGCCAAGACCGCCGCCAGGAAAAACATTCCGATCACACTAAAAAAGAGTGTCAACCATTCATTCGATGGTAGAAAGGCCGAAACTGCATGCAAGAAACATTGAACACTCAAGCCAAAGAAAAGAGTCAACTTTAGCGCGTAAGAATATTCGCACAAAGCTAGATTTCGTCCTGAAGCCTCAATAATCATAGCTTCATGCACCATGGTCAATTCAAGATGAGTATTTGGATCATCAACAGGCATACGTGACAATTCAACTAAAGCAGTAATAAATAATCCCAGTGAAGCAAAAATCCAGACCGCTGGATTGTCTGAATTTACCGCAGTTTTGAAAGCAAACATCTCACTCATAACGTTTGAATTAATAAGCAGACCTGGAGCCAAAAGACAAAGAACCAAAGACGGTTCTACCAGAAAAGACAACGCCGCTTCGCGACTTCCACTAAAAGCACCAAATGGCGAGCCCGTATCGAGCGCGCTAAGTATGTTAAAAAATCGCGCAGCGGCAAGCAAATAAACAAGTAAGAATAAATCCAGCCCCATTATCATAGGAGAAAAATTCAACCAAGGCACTGATAGAATCAGATAAGTGGCGATACAAAAATTTAACAGAATGCCGAATCTGAATAAAAAACTGGCGTCTTCGCTCAAAATTTGAGTCTTATTCCATAATTTCAAAACATTGAAAAATGGCTGTAACAGTGGCGCGCCTATTCTGTTTTGCAGTTTTGCCTTAATCTTCTGTAGAAACCCCATTAATAACAAGGGTAAAATTAAGATCATGATTGAATAAACTATATAGCTCACCACACTAACTCCAAACAAATCAGGGTAATTAGTGTCAAAAGCAAATACGATAAATAGATATGTATGCTTCCAGCTTGCAGCCGATTAATATGGCGTCCAAGAGCCGAAACGAAGACTACAAGAGGAGTGTAAACTTTGGCTTCAAGCACAGACTGAGTGCTTTGTTCTGTTTTAACTCTTTCGGGAAAATGTCTGCGGTCTTTTCCTGTTATCTCTGCCACTATTTTGTATCGCAAAAGTGGACTGAAAAACACTGCAATAGGTTGTGAAAAACTTTCTGATGTCTGCTGCATCCGACTGGATAGAGCACCAAATCCACACTCCCAGGTAGAATAAATTTTACGTTGTTTGTTTTGCTTCAAAAATCCTGCGTAGAAAATAATTGCAAACAAAACGCTTATCCATAAATATTTTGACTGTACACAAAATAGCCCCGGCAAAATGCACAAAACAGCTAGAATCCCTTGAGATAAATTAATGGCGAAGTCACACTCAGTAGCCTGTCCAGAGTGCTTGGTACGAGGTCTGCCAGAAAATACTATAGAAATTGTTTTTGAAACTGTGGCCAGCGAAAGTGCACCAGCAATAATTAAAACTAAAATGACTAATAGAGCGATGACACAAAGGGTTATATCTTTATTCAACGCCAGTTTAAATAAGCCCTCGTAAATTAACCACTTGCTGCAGAATCCATTCAGGGGCGGAAGCGAACAAAGCGCAGCACCACCAATCAAAAAGAAAAGAAAGGTGCCAGGCATATTCCTGGATAAGCCGCCTAATTCGTTGATATTGCTTGTGCGAGTTTGTTTATAAATCGCACCAGCACCAAGGAAAAGCAACGATTTAAAAATGGCATGATTGAAGATATGAAAAAGCAAGGCAGCAAACAACACTGATGCCACCCCATCTAAAGGGTAGTGCTTGCAAAGCTGGCATATGCCCAAAGTTAGTGTAATCATTCCCAAATTTTCCACACTGGAATAAGCCAGAATTTTTTTCAAATCATTTTGCACCAATGAAAAAATCACACCCCACAAGGTAGATATTGCACCTAATACAATCAAAATGTACGCAATAAAAAGACTGTGAGATGAGTGACCGAGGAAGAATTGAATAAGAATTATTATGGGTACCTTTCCCATCAACCCGCTCATAAGAGCGGCTGAAGGCGCAGGAGCAGCTTGATATGCGTAGGGCAACCAGATATGAAAGGGCCAAATTCCTGATTTGATCAAACAACCAAGTGTGATCAAAATTTCTGCCAGAAGACTATTGGTGCCACCAAAGTGCCAATCGCAAAAATTCCAGCTCTTAAATGAATAGTAAGCTGCAAGAAAGCCGCCGGCAATGAGCGCCGTTGCAACACGCGTGGCCGACAAATAAATCAATGCAGCTCTGGCAGTGTTGCGAGTAAACATCTCACTTGCGACAAGCGCCGCCGAGCTGAGTGACATTACTTCCCAAAGAATCAAAAACAAAATTGCATTAGAAGATAAAAGTACCGACCCCATGGAGAGTACAAAAAGTCCCGATGTAAGCCAAAAGAAACGAGTCTCTAGTGAATTTTTAGTTTTGATATAGGACTGACTAAACAGCGCAAAAGGCAAAAGTAAAAGACAAAGTAATAAACAAAATGCACTACTTAGACAATTACTTGCAAATTGAACTGGCATTAGACCCAGGAAAACAGGCGAATGAAGAACAAAATTCAGGGGGCTGGATAGAGAAAAAATTGAAAATGCCATACCAAACAAAGCTGACAGGCAAAAAAGTGTCGGTGTTACCAATCTGTATTTGCCAGGCAAAAAAACCGACAACTGAGTCAAAGTGATGCTTGCAAGCGTTGCGACAGCAAATATTTCAGTTAGGGTCATTACCTATTAGCCTAATTACCAAATTGCTAAAGTCTGCAATTAGCATTATACGCAATTAGTTTCAAAATCACCATTAACGGGTTAGGATTTAAGCAGGTAACGCTGAGGGTCAAAAAGTGAGAGAAAAGCTTCTCCTGTTCAAAGCCGAGTTTTTCAAGGCTCTTGCAAATCCCTTGAGAATCAGAATACTGGACGAATTGCGAGCAAAAGAACTGACTGTCACCGAACTCAAGGAAAGACTTGAGGTGGAACTACCGCACGTCTCGCAACAATTGCGTATTCTTAAATCTAAAAATCTTGTCGTTGCAAGAAAACAAGGCAATAACATCTATTATTCTTGCAGCGATACAACCATATTCGAGCTTTTAGACGTAGCCAAGAAGATCTTCAACAATCATCTGGTAGACATCCAGTCAACACTTCAGCAACTTTGAAAGCCAAAGCAAAGGATTTCCTCCTATAATTTGGTCTATCTATATATGGCCGCTGGAGATCCTCTATGAAAGAACTTATAAAAGGCATACACCAGTTCAAATCAGAAGTGTTTGCTTCCAAAAAAGACCTATTCGAAAAGCTCTCTAAAGGGCAAGAACCCCAGGCGCTTTTCATTACTTGCTCAGACTCGCGAATAAATCCCAATTTAATTACCCAAACTGAACCTGGCGAACTATTCATTTTGCGCAATGCCGGAAATATCATTCCTGCTCATGGTGCCGCCAATGGTGGCGAAGGCGCCACTATTGAGTTTGCCGTAGCTGGTCTTGGCATAAGCGAAATTATTGTTTGCGGTCACACCGATTGCGGCGCAATGAAAGGTCTTTTACATCCAGAAAAAATCAAAGCCATGCCTACTTTGTGTAACTGGCTTAGTCACGCTGAAGCAACCAGACGAATTGTGTCAGAAAACTATCCTTACGAATCCGACGCAGACAGACTAAACATTGCTATGCAAGAAAACGTTCTAGTACAGCTTGAGTCACTTAAAACGCACCCATCTGTTGCCGCCAAACTAGGCAGAGGACAACTCAGTCTGCATGGATGGACATATAAATTCGAAACAGGAGAAGTCTTTGCTTACAGCGAAGAGTCTGGTCAATTCGAGCATTTAATCGAGGCTCCCAAAATGGTAACAAGACCCGGTCCCAAAAAGCTCTCGGCTCATTCTATTTAAAATTAGATGAGAGCGTCATCTCAGCCTAACAACGATGTCCGATGCGGCGTCGAAGACTTCGTTTATCTATCTGGGTAGACGCTCTCAAACCCCAAGCGATCTAACATGTAGATCAACGGTGGGCTGATCAAGACCAAAATAAATATAACAATCGCTATAGTGTCCAGCATTTTCCCAGCCCACCTTATGCTCAGACTATAGTGTTTTGATGCTTTCTTTTCGTCATCCTTTAGAATGATAAAAATTGAGTTTCCCCACTTGTTGCTCAGCCTTTCGAACGAGGTTGCATTGTCTATCCATCTGTCATATTTCCACTAGCAGCAAGGAGAAATTCAGATGGACATGTTTTGTTTTCAATGCGAGCAAACGGCTCACGGCACTGGGTGCACCACGCTTGGAGTCTGTGGAAAAACAGCGGAGACCTCGGCACTGCAAGATATTATCGTTTATCTGTGCAAGCGCATTGCCACATACACTAGCAAAGCAAGACGCTTGAATGTAACTGATTTATCGCTTGATACTCTTGTGTTGAAGATGCTTTTTGTCACACTCACAAACGTCAACTTCGATTCACAAGAGCATGTAGCATACATAAAAAGGCTCAGTGAGGGCTGCGAAGCCGCTAAGCGATTATATGTATCAGCCTGCAAACGACTGGACAAGGAAGCGCACCTTCACGAATTCAATCCTGAATGGAATGGTTCAACAAATCTTGCAGACCTTTATGAACTTGCAGCTAAGCTCAGCATTAACCAACGCATGAAATCAGAAAATCCACTTTTAGTTGGAATGGAAGAATTGCTTACCTACGGTTTAAAAGGGCTTGCAGCATACTCTCACCACGCATATCTGCTTGGATTTTATGACGATAGAATTTTTTCTTACGTAAGTGAGGCGTTGGAATACCTAAGTAGAGACAAGCATGATAAAGACATGTTGATGAGTTACATTTTGAGATGCGGCGAAGCGAATTTTCTGGCTATGGAATTGCTCGATAAAGCTCACACAACCACTTTTGGTCACCCACAGCCAACCAACGTTCGTATAACACCAATTGAAGGCAAATGCATTCTGGTGTCTGGACACGACCTGGATTCGTTGCATGAAGTGCTGATTCAAACACAAAACAAAAATATAAATGTGTATACTCACGGTGAGCTGCTCCCGGCAAATAGTTATCCAGGCTTGAACAAATTCAAACATCTGGTCGGCAACTATGGTGGCGCGTGGCAAAATCAGAACAAAGAATTTGAAGAATTTCCCGGTCCCATTCTTCTCACCACCAATTGTTTAAAACCGCCGCTTGATTCTTATAAAGACAGACTTTTCACTATGGATACAGTAGGTTTCTCCGGTATCAAAAAAATAAAAGAGTACGACTTTTCGCCGCTTATTGATGCTGCCGAAAAAGAAAAAGGATTTGAGCAATCAGAAAATGAAAAGACTATTTTAATAGGCTTTGGTCACAATGCTGTTATGTCTGTAGCTGACAAAGTTGTTGATGCATTGAAATCAAAATCTGTACGTCATATTTTCCTAATTGGCGGATGTGATGGAGCCGAGCTTAATCGAAACTACTACACTCAACTGGCCGAAGAGGTTCCAGAAGACTGTTTGATTTTAACTCTTGGCTGTGGCAAGTTTAGATTCAACAAAGAAGAATTCAGCGATATTAGCGGTATACCCCGCTTGTTGGACATGGGACAATGCAATGACGCTTATTCAGCCATTAAGGTAGCTTCTGAGTTAGCAAAAGTGTTTCAGACAGAAATTAATGACTTGCCACTATCTATGGTACTGTCCTGGTTCGAACAAAAAGCGGTGGCCGTTCTTTTAACCTTGCTTTATCTTGGAGTGGAAAACATTCATATCGGACCTAATTTGCCGGCCTTTATTGGACCTGAATTGCTCGATGAGTTAGTCGCAAAGTTCAAACTCAAGCCAATAGGCACGCCGACTCAAGATTTGGTGGAAATGTTGGCTTGAGTCAACTCGAAGCAGAAAAAATGCCTACACATTCCTCGGCAATGGCTAAGTCCTCCTTCGACTGTATAACCAGTATCTTTGCCGAGGTCTGCTTCGACGAAAGAATTGAGTCCATTTGATTTTTGATATTCAAATCAGAATCCAATGCATAACCAATCAAATCTAATTTTTCGCATACACCCTGGCGCAGAGAAGAGGAATTTTCTCCTATACCTCCGGTAAATACTAGATCTGGTAATTGCTCGAAATAAGCAAGAAGCGCAAAGATTGCAGAACAAAGTTTCTGGCGATAAATCTCTAAAGCCAAAATTGCTTTTTCATCACCCTTGCTTACAAGCTGTTCTACTTCTTGCATGTTGGAATTGCCACAAACTCCCATTAAACCTGATTTTTTATTCAAGGCTGTTTCAATTTGTTCAACAGATAAGGATTTATTTTTGAGCAAATGCAAAATGATACCAGGATCCATTGAACCGCATCTGGTTCCCATCATGATTCCATCAAGGGGAGTGTATCCCATAGTGGTAAAAACACTTTTGCCATTACGAACAGCACACAAAGACGCACCGTTGCCCAAGTGGCAAACTACAAGATTCATTTGCTCGACAGATTTCTGCAAAATTGACGCTGCTTTCAAAGTTGCATAGCGATGACTTATGCCATGAAAACCGAAGCGATGAATTTTGTATTTCTGATACCACTCAAAAGGCAGCGCATATATTTTTGATGACTCAGGCATTGAAGAGTGAAAAGCGGTATCAAATACGGCTACTTGTTTGACGTCGCCCAAAATTCTTTTTGCACATTCAATACCTATAATACTTATGGGCTCATGTAATGGAGCAAGCTCAATCAGTTCTTTAAGATCGGCAATAACTTCATTGGTTATTAAGGTTGAAGAAAAATATTTATCGCCCCCGTGAACGATTCGATGCCCAACCATCTCTACATTTTGAGGTAGATCATTTAGCAAAGAACAAATTTGTTCTTCGCAATCTTTTAGATCTGATTCTCGCCATTCAATTTTTTTAGTCCATACGGGCTTGCTCTGCAAGAGTTTGCCATCTGCGCAATTGAAAACAGAAGCCTTTAAATTGCTAGAACCAGCATTTAAAACTAATAAGCCCATTTCCAGTCTCGAATCTCCGGCATATCTTGACCGTACTTTGTTATGTACTCTTTGTGGTCAACTAGTTTATCACGCAAAAATTGCTTGATTCGAGCCGCTTTATATTCAAGTCCTGGAACTCGATCTAAAACATCTTTAGCCAAATTGAAGCGATCCAGTTGATTCAAAACTACCATGTCAAACGGAGTAGTTGTGGTTCCTTCTTCCTTATAGCCGCGTACATGAAGATTCTCATGTCCATTCCTTCTATAAGTCAATCTATGTATGAGCCATGGATATCCATGATAAGCGAAAATAATAGGCTTATCCTTGGTGAAAATAGAATCGAACTCGCGATCACTCAAACCATGAGGATGCTCAGTAGATGGCTGTAGTGTCATCAAGTCCACAACATTCACTACTCTAATTTTCAGATCAGGAACTTGTTGCCTCAAAATATCCACCGCAGCCAGAGTCTCAAGGGTCGGCACATCGCCTGCACATGCCATCACCACATCTGGTTCGCCGTCCGCATCGCTACTTGCCCAATCCCATATACTGATACCAGTGGAGCAATGTTTCACTGCTTGGTCCATGTTTAACCATTGCAAGGAGGGCTGTTTGCCAGCCACTATAATGTTTATATAATTGCGACTTTTCAAACAATGATCAGTGACTGCAAGCAATGTATTTGCATCAGGTGGCAAATAAACTCTAATTACGTCAGCTTTTTTATTGACCGCGATATCGATGAAACCAGGATCTTGGTGACTAAAGCCGTTGTGATCCTGACGCCAAACATGCGAAGTGAGCAGATAATTTAAAGATGCAATCGGTCTACGCCAGGGGATGTCTCGTGTGGTCTTGAGCCATTTAGCATGCTGATTAAACATAGAATCAATGATGTGTATAAATGCTTCATAACAAGAAAAGAATCCGTGTCTGCCAGTGAGTAAATACCCTTCTAGCCACCCTTGACACATGTGTTCGCTCAAAACTTCCATCACTCTGCCGTCTGGTGAAACATGATCGTCTCCGGCTAAAATTTCTCCGGTAAAAGCACGATCTGTTACTTCAAAAACAGCCTGCAATCTGTTTGATGAGGTTTCATCGGGACCCATTAATCTGAAATTGTCAGTGTTCAGTTTCATTGTGTCGCGCAGCATTTCTCCCATTACAGCAGTGCTTTCCACGCTCACTTCACCAGGTTTCGCTACATCAACAGCATAATCTAAAAAGTTTGGCATAATAAGGTCGCGCAGCAAAAGACCGCCGTTAGCATGCGGGTTTGCTCCCATTCGATATTGACCTTCAGGAGCAATTTCTGCAAATTCTTGCCTAAATGTGCCATTCTGATCAAAAAGTTCGTCTGGTTTATAACTGAGCATCCATTCTTCAAGCTGTTTTATATGCTCTGGCTTTTCCGCCAATTGCGCCAGGGGAACTTGATGGGCGCGAAAGGTTCCTTCAATCTGCTTGCCATCGACCTTGTCGGGCCCAGTCCAGCCTTTTGGTGTTCGCAAAATAATCATTGGCCATCGAGGTCTTTTTGTAAAACCATTTTGTCTGGCATCTTCTTTGATGGCGCTGATTTTTTCAAAAATGGTATCAAATGTGGAGGCCATCAATTGATGCATGTGCTCTGGTTCATGCCCTTCGACAAAATACGGTTCATAACCGTAACCTTTAAATAAATCCTCTAATTCCTCTTTCGACAATCTAGCCAAAAAAGAGGGTCCGGCAATTTTATATCCGTTTAAATTTAAGATGGGAAGCACTACGCCATCTCGCGCAGGATTGATAAATTTGTTTGAATGCCAACTTGTAGCAAGAGGCCCGGTTTCCGCTTCGCCATCGCCGACTACACAACATGCGACCAGTTCTGAGTTGTCCATTACTGCGCCAAAAGCGTGAACTAATGAATATCCTAGTTCGCCTCCTTCATGAATGGAACCTGGAGTTTCTGGTGCCGCGTGACTGGGAATACCACCTGGAAATGAAAATTGAGTGAAAAGCTTTTTCAATCCTTCTTTGTTTTGACCTATTGCTGGATAGACTTCGCTATAAGTGCCTTCCAAGTAAGTGTTTGCCACTACAGCAGGTCCGCCATGTCCTGGACCAGCAATGAATATGGCATTGATGCCGTCGCGTTTAATTATTCGGTTCATATGCGCATAAATAAAATTCAGGGCTGGAGTAGTGCCCCAATGCCCTAAAAGGCGTGGTTTTATATGCTCAAGCTTAAGCCGCTCGTGCAAAAGCGGATTATCCATCAAATAAATTTGTCCCACACTAAGATAATTAGCTGCACGCCAGTAAGCATGCAAGCGTCTCAACTCTTCTTTGTTCAGGGATTCGCAAGGAAGTAGGGCACTTTCCTTTTTAGGTTGAACCATTCGATGAAGTCTCCTCATGAGTTGTTATAGCCTGCATTAGGCTTTCAATGTCCTCAGCTTGCGGGTCAATTGTAATTGTTTTCAAATGACTTGTTATGTACATTTTTTGCAGTTCAAGACAGAGAGCCTTTAATGCCTTTTCTTCTTGACTGGCCGAGATAGAATCGTCATACATTACATAAAGCTTCATGGATAGCCTCCTGACCAAATATCCTCTTTCCATTAAAACTTAATCAGAGGTTACTTTTCCTCCACCCAGTAGTGTATTGACAGTCATCCTTTGGATGGAGAATTAAATGCATTGCAAATGCGTTCACTCAGTCCATTGAACGAAGATAGCCCGGCAAATTTGATTCATACTTGTAAAAACGAGAAGTGAAGCCGAGGTAAAAATGGAAGTAACCGCATACGGAGCAGCGCTCGATGTAACAGGCTCATGTTACCTCATTAATACCGGTTCAAACAGACTTTTAGTTGATTGTGGAATGTTTCAAGGAAGCAAAAGAATAGAGCGCAAAAATTATATTCCGCGCTCAATAGATCCACACAATATTGATGCAGTGATTCTCACACACGGACATCTGGATCATTGCGGACGCTTACCACTGCTAGTTAAAGCCGGTTATACAAAACCAATATTCATGACTGAAGCAACTGCAGATATTGCAGAGTTGATTTTGAAAGATTCAGCCCATATTCAGGAAGAAGAAACAGCTAGAGACAATCAACATAGAGCCCTTTTCGATATGCCGCCCCTGCAACCTTTGTACACAAGCGAAGACGTAGCAAAAACCTGTCAACTATTCTATCCAATTGCCTACAATCACTGGAAAGAAGTTGCACCAGGACTAAAATTTCAGTTAGTGGAAGCAGGTCATATTCTCGGATCTGCTTGTGTGGAAATGGTGGTCAATCAATATGGAAGCAAAAGGCATCTTGTTTTTTCCGGTGATCTTGGACAATGGGATGTGCCGATAGTTAGAGACCCTGCCACTATAACCAGTGCTGATACCATATTCATGGAGTCGACTTATGGCGATAGAGAACATGATTCTTACGATTTGACCCTAAAAGAATTCGAAGACTTAATTACAGACGCTATCGAAAAAGAAATGAAAATAATCATTCCAACTTTTGCTGTCGCTCGCGCCCAGCAAATTTTGTATCAGTTAGCACGAATGATCCGGACCAAAGTAATCAAATCAATTCCAATTTACTTAGACAGTCCGATGGCTATTGCTGCCACCAAAATTCAGTCTAAACATTTAAAAGATATGGATGATGAAGCTAAGGGATTGGAGCAGTCCGGTCAATTAGCCAAAGATCTGTCTTGTCTCAAACTTTGCCAGACTTCAGACGAATCGAAGTCGCTCAATTTCGTTACCCAACCATGCGTAATTCTCGCAGGTGCTGGTATGTGTAATGCTGGCAGAATCATGCACCACTTACTCAACAATCTTGAAAATCCAAAAGCTCTGGTAATTATAGTCGGCTTTCAGGCTCGCGGCTCTGTTGGCAGACTGCTAGTTGAAGGTGCGCCAGAGGTAAAAATATTTGGTGAAACAGTGCATGTTCATGCCACCATAAAAAACTTACAGGGATTCAGTGCTCATGGAGACCAAAATGATTTATTGCGCTGGTTAAAACCTATGATAAAAAATAAACCACGAATATTTTTAACACATGGTGAAACCAACGCTATAAGCGAGTTGGCATTCAAAATCGAGAAAGAGTTTGAATTTAAAGCTGAAATTCCGCGATACGGAGAAACTATTCAGATTTAAAACACTATCTGAAAGTGTCCATTGATTTTTGGGACGTTTGTCTTAAAATTTCACACTGTTTCTCGGTCTCAGCGTTGATCTCAGCTTCTCGGCTTGGGGCGATATCTAGAGTAGTTCTTCCATCCTCAAAGCGTAAAATTTGTTGACTGCAAGACTTCTCAGCTTTTATCTGTTCTTTTGCTTGATTTTTGATAAAAGAAATCTGTCTTTCTGTCTCGGTTTTTATCCGATTCTTATAAGCTTCACTTGCCATTTGGATATTTTTCTGAGCTTCCTGGCCAGCAGCATGAATGCGTGAATTAACAACCTGAGACCGTATGATGTAATTTTCTACTGCCAATCTGGCCATACAACACAGTTTAAGATTTCTGTCGTCTTCGCAAAACGACTTAGCAATTTCATACTCACGATTAGCACTTTCAAATTTTCCTAGCGCTAAATAAGTATTGCCCAAATAATAATGAACACGCCAGTCTTTGTCATTCTCTAAGCGAGCTTTTTCCAATTCTTTTTGTGCCTTCAAATAATCTTCTTGCTTATAGAATTTCAGACCGTCATCTAAACTTGAGGCCAACGCCCCTGAATGGTTGAGCAAAACAAAAAAAAGTAAAAAGCTTGCAATCTGTCTTTTCATTTTCATAATTGAATACTCCACTTACCTCAGCCAAGGGATTTTGGAACTTTCTCTTTCTAGATACTCTCTAAATTCGGGATGAGCAACCGATATTAAAGCTTCGGCACGATCGCGAAGATTTTTACCATGCAGCTGAGCGATACCATATTCGGTTACTACATAGTGCACGTCGGCGCGAGATGTGACTACACCTCCACCTTGTGAAAGAAAAGGAGCGATCCTTGATACACAACCATCTTTTGCAGTTGAAGGCAGAGCAATAATCGGCTTTCCACCAAGTGAGCGCGCCGCCCCGCGAATAAAATCGACCTGTCCACCAAAACCGCTATACAACCTTGTTCCCAGCGAGTCGGCACAAACCTGGCCGGTTAGATCTATTTGCAAGGCAGAATTTATTGCCACCACATTAGGGTTTTGAGCGATAATAAATGGGTCGTTTATGAAATCACTTGTTTGAAATTCGACCGAAGGATTATTATCAACAAAGTCATATAAACGCTTGCTACCCATTACAAACGAGGTGGCCGTTTTGCCAGGCAGAATTTTTTTAAAGTCGTTAGTCACTACTCCTAACTCAATTAGCTCTAAGATTCCGTCCGAAAACATTTCTGTATGCACACCTAGATTGCGCTTATTTTTTAACAGATGCAGCACAGCATCTGGAATAGAGCCAATGCCCATCTGCAAAGTTGAGCCATCGTCAACTAAACTAGCCACATTTTGAGCTATAGCTAAATCTACATCATCGGAAGGTTCGATTTTCAATTCAGGCAGAGGTCGATCTGTTTCAACGATATAATCAATTTTGCTGTAATGCACAAAAGAGCGCCCAAGCGTGCGTGGCATCTGCTCATTGACTTCGGCAATCACCAATTTGGCGGCGCGACGTGCAGCTACTACACAATCTACACCCACGCCAAAACTACAGTATCCATGCGCATCCGGCGGCGACACTTGAATCAAACAAACATCTAGTTTTATTTGTCCGCTTGAAATCAAAGAAGGTATCTCACTGAGGAAGACCGGGATATAGTCTCCTCGTCCAGTGTTAACTGCGTCTCTCACGTTAGAACCGATGAATAATGAATGAACGCGAAAAGAATCTCTGAATTCTTCGCGGGCGTAAGGAGCTGCTCCCAAACACAATAATTCATAAATTTCAACATCGTGCAATTCACCTGCTCGCCCTGTCAGCGCCTCCACCAGTGGTAGCGGATTGGCGGCATTGGCATGAACAAAAATTTTGTCTTTAGACTTTACGTGACTTAGCGCTTCTTGAGCGGATACGCACTTATCTTTATAGATTCGCGATTGGCGAGGGGAAGAACTAATTGTCTGCACCATATTTTTCAATTGCACCACATAGTAGGAATAAAACAATTATGCTCTTTTACTCTTCAGATTCACTCCATCAAAGGGATGAGAGCTATAATTGGCGGATTGGAAGAAAGCTAAAAGCAGTGCAAAACAAGCAAAGATATAGAATATGCATCACCGGTATCATTCAAGGAGTGGGCTTTCGCCCATTCATCTTTGGACTTGCACAAAAACACGCACTCACAGGCTTCGTTCGCAATAGCAGCCAGGGCGTGGAAATCGAGGTACAGTCAGAGTCAATCAGCGAATTTAACCAGTTCTATCTTTCAATCACAAAAGAACTGCCTCCACTTGCGCGTATCGATTCTTTGACCAAAGTGAAAATAGCGATTCTGACTGAAGAAACTGATTTTCAAATCAAAGAAAGTATAAATGGAAATGAAAAGTTCAAAGACTTTCCAATCATCCCTCCGGCAGACTCATCGACTTGCACTGATTGTTTTTTAGAACTTTTCGATCAAAAAGATAGACGTTTTCGTTTTCCTTTCATCAACTGCACTAATTGCGGTCCACGCTTCACGATTATCAATAAGCTTCCTTACGACCGAATTCATACAAGTATGGAAAAATTTCAAATGTGCCAAAAATGCACAAGCGAATATGAAGATCCACACGATAGAAGATTCCACGCCCAACCAAACGCTTGTTTTGATTGCGGACCCAAACTATGCTTCGAGCCAGGCAACTTGTCCGGCGAGTCTGCAATTGCAAAAGCGGTAGATTGCCTCAAAAGAGGCGAGATTGTTGCCTTAAAAGGACTTGGTGGATTTCAACTATTGTGTGACGCTTCGAACTTGAATGCCGTAGCCAAACTTAGAGAAAGAAAAAATCGTCCATTCAAACCTCTAGCAGTTATGATTGAAAACATCCAAGAAGCTCAAAAACACTGCGTGATCGATGAGATAAGCCTGCAACTTTTGAGCGGAGTAAAACGACCAATTGTAATTGTGCCCAAAAGAGATAAATTTACTCTTGCGTCTAATCTGTCAATCAATTCTGACCAAATAGGCATAATGCTCCCTTATACTGGACTGCACCACCTTTTAGTCAAAGATTTTGGCGGGCCTGTATTGGCCACAAGCGGCAATTTGAGCGAAGAGCCAATTGCACGCGATAACGAAGAAGCAAGGCAAGATTTAAAATCCATTGCCGACGCTTTTTTGATGCACAATCGCGACATCGTCATGCGTTACGACGACTCAGTGGCGTATGCAGTAGATGGAAAACCAGTCATTTTGCGGCGCGCCCGCGGTTTCGCTCCTGATTTAATTGAACTTGATTTCAATTGCCAGAAAAATATTTTGGCTCTGGGAGGACACTTAAAAAGTACTTTTGCTATTGCCAAAGAAAAACAAGCCATAATCAGCCAACATCTATCAGACCTGGACGAAGTCAAATCAGTCGACAACTTCAAGGAAGTGCTTACACAATATCAAAATATGTTCAAATTCAAGCCCGACATTCTGGTGCGCGATTTGCACCCAGACTACGCGACTTCGCGCCTGTGCGAAAAGTTTGCCAAAGAATTAGGGCTGAATTTTCTGACGGTTCAACATCACCACGCTCACATTGCCGCATGTATGTGTGAATACAAGTTAAAAGGTCCGGTTATAGGTGTTGCTTTCGACGGGCTTGGCATGGGAAATGACGATACTTTATGGGGAGGTGAATTTTTGCTTTGCAATTTCGGCACATTTGAAAGACTCGCTCACCTAAAACCGGTCGCAATGCCTGGTGGAAGTCTGGCAATTAAGGAACCATGGCGCATGATGCTAGGAATACTAGCCAGCTTTGATCAGGAAACACAAAATTGCTTTGATTCTTTTGTGCAAGAACTGAAAAAATTACACGGCCAATCAAAACTGGACATTGTACAAAAGCAAATACAAAAATCCACCAATTCCCCGTTGACATCTAGCGCTGGTCGAATCTTTGACGCGGTTGCCTCCTTGCTTGGAGTTTGTAATAAACAACACTACGAAGGTCAGGCTGCCCTTGAACTGGAGTCACTGGCGCGACCTTATTTGTTTTCTTGCGCCCAAACATACAAATTTGATTTTGAAGAACACCAGACCATAACTCAAATAAACACACAGAACCTTTTTGTCGATATTGCAAAAGACTTATCTTCTGGGCTATCCAAAGGGATGATTTCTTTTAAGTTCCATCAAACATTTAAGCAAATAATAGCGAGCATATGTCATAAGATAAGGCTTTCTACGGGATGTTCGACTGTATGCTTATCTGGGGGAGTATTTCAAAATCGTATTTTATTGGAGCTGGTGAAAAAAGAATTGACTGAACAAGACTTCCAAGTTTATTTTCCAACTCTAATTGCGTGCAATGACAGCGGTTTGTCACTGGGACAAATTGCCATTGCTGCGCATTCGAGGTAACAAAATGTGTCTTGCTATTCCTGGTCTGGTAGAAGATACCTTTTTCGAAAACGACATGTATTTGGCCACAGTCAATTTCAGCGGTGTAAAACGGCGCATTTGTCTGACATACACTCCTGAGGCGAAAAAGGGTGACTATGTGCTTGTACACGTTGGTTTCGCTTTGACAGTCGTAAATGAAAAAGAAGCAGAAGAAACCTTAAAAGCGCTTGCGGCAATGGGCGAGAATAAGTTGGACTGAGGCTTTGAATGAAACATTTAAACGAATATAGAGATGCCAAATTAGCCGCTCAGATCATACAAGAAATTCAAAATCAGACCAAAAACAACTGGACCATTATGGAAGTGTGCGGCGGACAAACCCACACTATTTGCCAGTACGGAATCCAGGACCTGTTGCCTGCATCGATAAACCTGGTGCATGGTCCTGGTTGTCCTGTTTGCGTCACACCGCTTGAGCAAATAGATAAATGTATCGCTATTGCAAAACAACCAGATGTAATTTTATGCAGTTTCGGCGACATGCTTCGTGTGCCGGGAAGTCAGTCTGACTTACTGGAAGCAAGAGCAAACGGAGCTGATGTGCGCATTGTTTATTCTCCTCTTGAGTGTCTAAAAATTTGTACTGAAAATCCAGATAAGAACATTGTTTTTTTTGCCGTCGGCTTTGAAACAACGGCACCAGCCAATGCCATGCTTGCATGGCAAGCGGCAAAACAAAATATTTCCAACTTATTCATGCTCGTTTCTCATGTCACAGTGCCACCAGTATTGGAGACGGTGTTAAACAATGAAAATAATCTGGTCCAAGCTTTTTAGCTCCCGGACATGTTTGCACCATAATGGGAACGACCGAATATGAGCGCTTAAGCGCTGACCATAAAATTCCTATTGTGGTAACAGGTTTTGAGCCAATCGATTTGCTTGAAGGCATATTGATGTGTGTAGAACAACTCGAAAATAATGTGGCCGAATTACAAAATCAATATAAACGAATGGTGTGTCGAAATGGTAATGACCAGGCACTGCAAATGATTCAAACGGTATTCGAGCCAAGCGACAGGCTCTGGCGTGGCTTAGGAACCATTGCCATGAGTGGATATAAGCTTTCTAAAGAATTCAGTCGTTTTGATGCCGAGTCAAAATTTATGACTGAAAAAATAACCGCTCTAGAATCTCAATTATGCATTAGCAAAGAAATTCTACTTGGACAAAAAAAGCCAAAAGAATGCTCGGCATTCGGCAAAGAATGTACTCCACTAACTCCGCTTGGTGCCACAATGGTTTCAAGCGAAGGGACTTGCGCTGCCTATTACAAATATCAGAGGATAGAAATTGACTAAGGATAGTTTCAGCCTAAGTTGTCCTTTACCAAATGAAAAAGGTTCGGTTATTCGACTAGGACATGGCAGTGGTGGCAGGATGTCACACGAACTGTTCGAGAGTATTTTTCTGCCCGCCTTTAACAATGAAATTTTGGCCAAGCGTCAGGACGCAGCCATAATTGAGCTGGAATCTAAAAACATCGCAATCACCACCGACTCTTATGTGGTCAACCCCATTTTTTTCCCAGGTGGTGATATCGGATCTCTTTGCGTGCATGGCACTATCAATGACCTTTGCATGCAAGGCGCAGAGCCTCTATACATTACAACTTCATTCATAATCGAAGAAGGCTTTGCTATAGACGATTTAAAAAAAATAGTTAGCTCTATCTGTCAAGCCGCTTCTCAAACAAATGTCAAAGTAATCGCCGGTGATACCAAAGTGGTTAATCGTGGAGCTGCAGACAAAATATTTATAAACACAACAGGTATCGGCAAAATATTGCTTGCAAATCCACCCGGCGCCACAAAAGTAAATGTTGGCGATTCTATAATTGTAAGCGGCGACATTGGACGACACGGCATGGCTGTTATGTGTGCCCGCAATAGCTTTGAATTGGAAACCCAGCTTGAAAGCGATAGTGCCCCATTAAATGAGATGGTTTTGCAATTAGTCAAAGAAGGAATCGAATTACATTGCTTGCGTGATATCACAAGAGGCGGATTAGCTACTTGCCTAAACGAGATTGCCGAAGTGTCGGGGATGGAGATTGAAATTGACCACTCAAGCATCCCTTTAATTGAGCCAGTACAAAGCGCTTGCGAGATTCTAGGGTTGGATCCATTATTTGTAGCTTGCGAAGGAAGATTCATCGCTATAGTGCCCGAAAAATTTTCCGATTCCACTTTAGACATTATGCGTCAATACGAAATTGGCAATAACGCAAGCAAAATTGGAACAGTGAAAAAAAGTGCTCCTGGGCGTGTAATTTTGAAAACGAGTATGGGAGCCAGACGCATTCTCGATATGCTCTCGGGGGAGCAACTTCCGCGAATTTGCTGATTTATCTTCTACTCGCTTGGTGTTGGAATTTTAATTGTTACCACCGAACACGGTGCATGAGATAAAACAGCCAGAGAAACACTGCCAAGAAAAAATCTTTCAATTGAACCTTTACCATGTGCGCCCATGACGACGAAATCAGGCTGCCAAAGCTTAATGGTATTTAAAATGATTTGCTTGGGATCTCCTTCTTTCAATATTTCCTCGATTTTAGAATTAGGAAACTTCAAACGCAACTTTGTGCCAACATCCATCATAAGCATGCGCCCAAGCGACTGTGAAAGCTGCGAAGCTTCTTCGAGTTGTTGCATTGCCAATGGCGAAACGACTTCTTGAAGAAAGACCGACTCATAGACATTAAGGATTCGAAATTCAACCTCTTTTGGCCAGGTGTGATTACAAACAAACTCAGCAATAACATGGGCGAATTGTTTGTCTTCAACAGGAATGAGAATTTTCATAATGTACCTACAAGAACTAAAAACCGGGATACTGACAGATTATCCCTTTGCATGACCTCGTCGCATCCCCCTTTTGAATGAATGGAAATTACCTACTGCGGAGGAGGATTCAAATAAGCTTTGTCGCTAAATTAGTAAGGTGAGACTTTCAGAGACATAAAAAGTATGATCAATTTCAAAAACCGCAAAGAAGCCGGCAAGGCACTAGCCGAAAAACTGTACCTATACTTAAAACACGAACTAGCACAGTTTCACCAAGGAGAAATAGTGGTGGTTGGCTTACCGCGAGGCGGGGCTGTAGTAGGACTGGAAGTAGCTCGAAAATTCAACTGTCATCTTGATGTACTGGTCTCTAAAAAAATTCCTCATCCAAGCGATGAAGAATTTGCTATAGGTGCTGTAACTGCCGATTCTGAAGTAGTCTTAAATCCCGACATTCCAGAGAACGAAGCCTGGGAGCACTACATAGAAGAACATCGCCAGAGACTTTTGCATCAAACCAAAGAAATGGAAGATGCTTATTATGACCAAGCTGGCTATATTCCTTGTAGTTTCGAAAACAAAATAGTGATTGTGGTGGACGATGGAATAGCAACAGGAATGACAGCTGTAGCGGCCCTTGAAACAACTCGCTTACGCGGAGCAAAATTGATAATTATGGCTGCCCCGGTAATGA
Source organism: Candidatus Melainabacteria bacterium (assembly GCA_016699165.1). Lineage (GTDB taxonomy): Bacteria > Cyanobacteriota > Vampirovibrionia > Obscuribacterales > Obscuribacteraceae > Aved-18. Next base: position 1,834,193 of record CP064963.1, read on the forward strand.
GTGCTGAAAGTCATCATGCCATCACTAAATTCTGCCACCACGTCGTGGCCATTTGTGTGCCGTCCCATTTTGAAGCGGTTGGTCAATATTATAGTGATTTCAAACCCACTGAGTTTGGCGATGTAATAGATGCAATGAGAGAAAGTCGCCAATTCGCTCCCCCAGCTGACATGAGTTTTCTATTGCAATGGCCTAATAAAGGTTTGAAATAGATATGGTGTCAGGAACAGTGCCTAAAGCATTTTCGCCACATGCTAACTATTCAAAACGATTGCTTAGCCTTTATGGCGATCAAACGGATGAATATGGATTCAATTGCGATGCCCTTTTTAAGTGCGAATTCTTTTCCAGATACTTGTATGAAGAGTACTTTCAGGTTCAAACCATTGGGATAGAAAATATACCAGCCAACAAAAGAGCAATTCTCATAGGAAACCACTCAGGGGTAGTTCCATTAGATGCATTCATGACATATACAGCTTTTTTGAATACGCATCAAAACCCACGTCGCATACGCTTTTTAGTACACAACTGGCTTTTATCTACACCAGGAGTGCGCGACATAATCAAAGGTGCAGGCGGGGTTGGCGCAACGTACAAAAATGCTCGCAAACTACTGGACCAAGATGAACTAGTATTTTTCTATCCTGAAGGTCCAAAAGGCACAGGAAAGCCATTCTCGATGAGATATCGATTAGATGATTTCGATCCTGGTTTTGTCAAAGCAGCAATTGAAACTCAGTCTCCAATCATTCCTGTGACCACTGTGGGAGGTGATGAAGTATTTCCACTTTTAGCAAACATGAAGAGTATTGCTCGCATAATGGGAACGCCTTACTGGCCTGTTACGCTAACTCATCCATGGCTGCCATTCACAACCAGTTGCATGCCACTGCCGGTGAAACTATTGATCATAATTGGCAAGCCGATTTACTTAGACTATCCGACTTCTAAATGCACGGACCGTCAGCTTCGCAAAGATATTGCGCGCAATATTCAATATAAGATTCAGCGACAGTTGAATCAATTGCTAAAAATTCGCAAATCGCCCTTTTCAAAGTGGGACCTTGAATCAGTCAACAAAATGGAGAATGAAAATGAAAATTAAATTGAAAGAAAAAAGTCTGACAGACAAAATGATTGACGATAATGCTGAAAGCGGAAGAAAGCCCGAAATACCCCACAGAGAAATTGCTCTTCGTGCCTATCAAATCTGGACGGAACGCGGTTGCACCCATGGATTCGATAGTCAAGACTGGCTGCAAGCAGAACAGGATTTGATGCTCAAATATTGTTAAATCTTTCATCCCCAAGAGGGAGTGAAAAAAAACGCCAATTAGATAAACTCGTATCAACACATCATTGAGAGAAGAAAAAATGAAAATACTAATAGCGATTGAAGACGAGACATATAGCAACGCAGCTATAGATTTTGTGCGACGCTGCGGCTGGACTAAAGATGTCGATTTCAAGTTTCTACATATCGTAGAACCGCTTTTAGTCGATAGTTACATGTGTTTTGCCCCTTCGCCTGTTTTGACCGATATTGTCCAAGAGCATAAAAAATGGGCAGCCACACTGCTAAAGACGCTCGAAGACAAATTGAAACCAGCTCTAGAAGGTGGCTCCATTGAAACTTTAGTAATAGAAGACTTTGCCAAAAGCGCAATCCTGGAACAGTCGAAAGAATGGAATGCAGATCTAATTGTTATGGGTTCGCATGGTCGCAAAGGGATGAATAAATTTCTGATGGGAAGCGTATCTCAAGCGGTAGCTGAACATGCCGATGTACCAGTTATGATTGTGCGAGTTCCTCAAAAAGCAAAGTCCTTAGATAGTTTTGACGCCGCCTAAACCAACTAAATCTGGAGGAGAGTCCGGTGCCAACTGAATATTCAAGAAGTGAATCCGACATAAAAATGCGATTGAAAGCGGCCGCGAAGAATGACAATTTTGATTCTTCACTAATGGCAGAAGCACACGCTTTTGGAGCACGATTAAGTATCCAGAAAAACTATACCGACGCAGCAGAAATCTACAAATTACTCTTAGAAATGCAAGAAAAACATCTTGGATCCAACCACCCCGACTTGGCTAACAGCCTCGAATACCTAGCTTTGGTAGTTTATGAAAACGGCGACAAAATCCAGGCAATGACTTTAAATTACAGAGCGCTAGCGTTGAGACAAACCGTAAGCTGATTGCTCTAAAAAACAGATTTTTATGTAATTGAGGCTTATGGCAGATGCGGATACTGGTGGCAATTGACAATTCAAAATATTCGCAAGAGGCTGTACACTCTCTTTGCCAGCGACTTTGGCATCCCAACACAAAGTTTCTACTTGTTCACGTTCTTGAGCCTGTAACGAGTGAATACGCAAGCATGTTTATGACTTATTCTACTGATTATGGACGCATAGTAGCAGAACGCTTAACTGATGCCCAAAAACTGGTAAAAGAAAATGCTCTGTATCTGAAAGACAAGCTCCCTGAAGCTTCTGTCGAAAACATTGTTCTTGAGGGTCCGGTCAAAGAATGTCTGGTAGAAAAAGCGCGGGATTGGCATGCCGACTTAATTGTAATGGGATCGCATGGGCGCAAAGGATTAAGCAAATTGATGCTTGGAAGCGTAGCCGAGTCGGTCCTGTGCGAGTCTTCGTGCTCGGTTGAAATATTCAAACCAGTTCTTTCTAAACAAGGTTAAGTGCTCAAATCATCCCAAAGGACGATATACAAAGACAGGCCTGGGACTGATGCTTGTATTCCACTTGTTGAGTTAAATTGAAAATATTAGTACTCGGTATCCGCCTAAAAGGTTTAAATGGAAGATGTCATAAAAATTCGGCTTAGATTTCCAAAGGCTCGAATAGAAATAAACAATTTGATGATGGAGAACCATGGAAATTGTTCCAATGCGCTGGTCGCAGCAAGCCGTGAGTTTGGATTGATCCAAGATAATTCATTTTGCAAGGCGATAGATGAAAATGAAACGACATGCCAGGCTTTATCAACAGCGGAATCGATTTTGACAAAATATTTGCAGGACAAAAAAATCACAGAAATTGACCAGCATATCTCATCACTCAATAATAATGTCCACCTATTTAAGACGCTTGAATTCCAAAGGACTAAATGTAAGATAGAATGTCTTCGGATGACTCCTGTAATCTTCGACCTGATTTTGCAACAAATAGAATGTACCTAAAATCAAATATTCTTGCTTTGGTAATATCAATCAGCACTATTAGTGGTGCCTGGGCCCAGAGCGACTCAGACAAAGCAAAAGCACTGCTAGAGCGCAACGGGTGCAATTCTTGTCATTCAATCAAGGGCAAGGGCGGATGTTTAGCTCCTCCTTACGACGGCATCTCAAAACGAAGAAATGAAGACTTTGTACTATCGCGTATTACCAATTCCAAAACGGCAGTACGTCGTTTCGAAAAGCTTTATCCTGAAACAGAATTGATGCCGCATCCAAGAATCTCGCCTGCCGACGCTAAAGCAATTACAAAATATTTGCTGTCACTACCCGCTCCAAAACAAAGTTTCAAGGCAACTCACCACGTTGTCACATCCGATATGACCAATATCGATTTAGCAGGCAACCTAAACAAGGGAAGATCGCTTTTCTTCGAGAAAGGTTGCAGTGCCTGCCATTCGGTAAAAGGAGTGGGCGGACAATTTGCTCCCAAACTTGACGGCGTAGGCAAAAGAGAAGGCAAAGACTACCTGACAAAAAAAATGACTGCTGCCGAGCTTCTTATGCAGAACAATGGTGAGGAGTACGCAGAAAGAGGCACAACCATGCCTCCATCCAGCTTGAGTAAACAGGATATGGCAGACATTGCCGAATATCTAATGACTATTCCTGCCAAATAATCACTAATTTAGCTCGATTCTTACTTCAACCACTCCAGAAGAAAGATATTTCTTTTTGACAGCAAGACCCAGGTGATCGAAGACTTCGAGCATATGTGTGTTTTCGACCAATACATCGGCAGTAAATTCACGGATACCTTCGGCTTGTGCTATTTGACGCAAAAAATTAAATAAAATAGTCCCGACACCATGACCTTGGTACTCGTCCTTCACATCAAATGCCACTTCGGCTATTTGGTCGTTTTTTTCAAACACAATATATCGGCCGCAGCCAGCATGAACCAGACGTCCATCTGGCTCTTGGACCAGGGCTATAAGACAGACGTGGCGGTGATAATCAACTTCGGTAAAGTAAACGAGTTCTTTTGTGGTCAACTGCTTTTTGGGAATGAAATAGCGATAATACATGGAGCGTTCGCTCATGTGTTCAGCTTCATCTATAAGTAGTGATTTATCGCTTGGTCTAATAGCTCTCACTATCACTTTTCTTCCATCAAGCAAGCGCGACTCAGCAAGGAAAACTTGAGCATTATTTTTGACATTTACTTGGCTTTTCATCGAAATTCTCCTGTGCTCAAATATAATCGCAAAAACGTGAAGGCACATCGACCTGCCGATTGGCTCAACTCAACCTAATGGACGAGGCTTATTGGCCGCTATTTTGAAATACTCTTAATATGCGCTCAAAGGAGTAAATTGATGAATAAGACTTCCTTCTTACTGTGTCTAAACGGCACCAAACAGTCTCAAATAGCGGCTGAAATGGCATTTGAATTAGCTCAGAAGGCAGATGCACAGCTCACTGCTCAGCATGTAATAGATACAAGCACAGCCTGGGATTTTCTGCGCAACGAAGAACCTGGATTCATCGGGAGTGGTTTATATATTGAAACTTTCGAGATACTTAAAAAAGCGCAACGCGAAATTGCCAACAAACTAATGGAAAAATACGAATCTGTTATTGAAAACAAAAAAATAGATTCGATTACAGTAATCGACGAAGGAGCACCCGTAGAAGAGATTTGCCGTCGTGCCCAAAATCATGATTTAGTAATAGTTGGTCATCATTATTCAGCTGCAAAATTTTCAGTGCAAAACCGCTGGCATCATGCCACTTCTGCTGTAGCAGAAGGTCTTGCCAATCAATGTCCAAAACCTCTTTTGATTATACAAAAGTCCGAACCTGCGTTTTGGCAAGACATGCAAATTCTGGTGTCGCTTGAACACATGAATGTTAGCTTTATTCGGGCATGCCTGAGAACTGCACTGTTTTTTGGAGTGACACCAAAAATTATCTGTCTGATGTCGGGATACCACGAAGAAAAGGCAGACGAGTTAGTAAAAAATTTGCGCAATACACATTCAGACTTGCTTGAAATTGACATTCAAACAAAAGTCGTGCGCAAAGCGAACCAGGTGGATCAATTGCATATTGATTTGTGGTCGCAAGAGCCGGCCGAGCTGGAATTTGATTATACACTATTTCAAAAATCGCTTCTTTTAGTTCCCACTCGCGAAATAGGTGGCAAAAGAATATCGATACTTGGAGTGGAAGCAAATGAGATGGTGGCACAATTATCTATTCCGGCAATATTAATGTGGCCAGAAGAGAGCATTCGATCTCATGCAACACCAGATAGAGATTTTGAAAAACTAACAGCCTAGGAGTGATTTGATTTTATGAGAGCAAAACTTGCCCTGCTCACAGCCATAACTTTCGGCGTCACCTTATACAGCTTTAAGACACCACATGTGATGGCAGATACAAAAACTACCGCACCGGCCGAATTTGTTGACGCCCCAAAACCAATTCGATTGCTGACACACGATTATATAAGTGAGCCTGTAAGCGCTGAAAGCAAGCGAGGTGAAGGAATATACAAAGAAGCAAGTTGCGTACAATGTCACTCAATTAAAAATGCCGGGGGTAATCTAGGACCAATGCTAGATGGAATTGGTTATAGACGCCCAGCTGATTTTATTTATGCTCGCCTTTGCGACAGCAAAGAAGCAAAAGAAAGTTATTTCAAGTTGACTGGGCAGCAAGCGTCGTCATATCTGCATCCTCGTCTTTCAAGAGAAAATGCACGCGCCCTTACATCTTATCTAATGACCCTTCCTGAACCGGAAGGCGGCTTTGTGTTAACCCCTCACGTTATGTCTTTGCCATCGGCAAAAACCAAAATCAACGAGAAATACATTCCACACAGCGAAAGTAGTTCCAGCGATGCCGGCAAAAAACTTTTTAACGATAAAGGATGCATCGCCTGTCACACAGTCAATAATGTAGGCGGTTGGCTTGGTCCGAATTTAAACGGCGTAGGCGGCAGATTGGATCGTGCTTCAATTATCCAAAATATCACCAATCCCGCCCGAGTGAAAAAAGTAGAAGTGGGAGACATCGATGTTCTGCCTCAAATGCCCAAACTCAATCTCTTACAGGATGAAATTGAAAAACTAGCCGACTACTTGCTCACTTTACCCAACTCTGCTACCAAAGAGTAATTGCTATCTTCATTCCATTTAAAAAATGGCAAGACTTCGGCATTTGAATTTATAACTATTATGTTCTGATGAGCGTTTTCAACCAGGTTACGTGAAATCGAGCCTGATGTTTTTTTGATACCATCGACACACAAACCTTTTTCACCATGACTACCTATCACAATGAGATCGGCATTCCATTCATCAGCTAAAGAAATAATTCTAGCGCTGACATCGCCTTGCAAACACAATCCATCCACTTGATTGTTTTTCAAATATCTTTTTGTGTTCAAGAGTGTCTCATCAAACCATTCTCGTGCTTGCTTGCGGAAATTGTATTTAGTGGACCATCTTTTTCCTGAATATACCGAATGCAAACTTCTTGAATCATTCAATTCTGAATATCGATTATCTTCAAGCACCATGACCAATTTCACGTCGACATTTCCAGGCAATTCTTGGTCGATTAGCCAGTTCAACGCTTTCACCGAATTTTCAGATCCATCTACAGCAACAAGGATTCTTTTAGGAAGCCAGCTTGCAGGCTGCTTGCGATCAACAGTTTGATCCATCATCTTGAAAGGTTTAATCACTTCTAAAGAACAGTCGAGCTCATCCACTAAAGTCGCACTTATGCTCTCCAGCCAGAGGCGCTGCTTTGCGCTGCGCTCATGAGAAGCCATCACTATAAAAGCTGGCTTTGTTACATTGGAAAATTGCTTGAGACAATATGACACTTGTCCTGTGACCATAATGAAGCGCATATCGCCAAAACTTGCTTTGCTTGCTGAGACAAGATCACATAACCAGGCATGCTGTTTTTGATGCTCTCTATCTTCTTCCGAGTCAAGAGCAATTTTGTGCCTCCAAGATTCAAGCGAGCCTTTGTAATTATATGATTCAGACTCTATGACATGGACTAAAATAAATTCGGTATCTGCAGGCCATGTTCTTTGTGCCAATGACGCCAAAGTCAATTTTGCAAGTTGATCATTTTCCACCGCTACCATTACTTTCATTATTGTCTAATCTCCTAAGATTCCCTTGGCGCCTACTGTTTCCTTTAACCACTATAACGGCGAAAAAACTGCCTAACACCGACCAAAAGAAGTATTTTCAGGGTGAGAAGAAGTATAATCTTGCAAATGAAATTCAAATCACTAACTCTTTTATTTACTGCCTTACTACTGGCGCTTCCTCTTCAGTCTTCAGCCCAGAATAAAAACGTCGATTGGAGTAAAACAAGTCTTCCTCCTACCGGCTACAAGCCCGCAGAAACCACGTATGCATCAAAACAAGGCAGAAAACTTTATACAGAGCGAAATTGTTCATCTTGCCATCAAATTGGGTCTCAGGGCGGCACAATGGGTCCTCCCCTAGACGGCATAGGAGGACATCGAGGCGAGGAATTTTTATTTGACCGCCTGCAAAATCCTTTCAAACAGAGTCTGGAGTTCAGTGAATTATTTGGCGGCAAAACGAGCTTGATGCCTCATCCGGGTCTGAACAAAAAACAAGCAAAACAAATAGCTAAATACTTGCTTACTTTGCCCGAGCCTGAAGAAGGTTTTGCAATACAAGCACATATAGATGAAAAGAATACATCATCTGAAATTCCAAAACCAAATGAAGAGGTCGAAAGCGCTGGCGCTAAACTTGGTGGCGAACTTTTTCTCGAACACGGCTGTGCGGCATGTCACACAACTTATGATAATGATCCTAGATTCGGTCCCACTCTCAAAGGTATCTCTCAACGAAAATCGAAAGAAGAAATTGAGCGTATTTTGAGCGGTAAATTTAAAAACAGACTCATGAAAAAGCAAACTGAAGTATTAGACCCGCAAGCAATCAAATGTATATCTGAATTTTTGCACAAATTGCCTGTAGAAAAGAAAGGCAATTAGCGAGATTTGCTCAAAGTTTTTTCTGTCTTCTTACCTTGTTTTTTGTTCAAAGGTCTGAAAACAAGAGTTGATGCTGCCGAACGTCGAATCACTTGAGTAGTTGTCGAGCCGAGAACATTTCCTTCTTTATCATTGTAGCCATAAGCACCAATCACAAGCAGACTATTACTACTTGTTGCATATGTGAGCAAAGTATCGCTTGCTTCACCTTCTAGCTGCATGAAAACGTTCTCTCCCCAATATTCGCGCAAATACTTCTCACCGTCTTGAGCCACTACTTTTGCAAGATTAATTTCTTGATTAGAGGGGACAACAGTTATCGCTTTCAATTTGCAATTTGTGTTTTTAGCAAGACTTTCAGCCATAAGGAGCGCACCGCGTGATGGTTCACTACCGTCATAAGCTACTAGAATCTGCTCGATTTCTTTAAGCGGTCTTGAAGCAATTAAAACTGATTTCTTTGAGTTTACAGCCAGTCGTTCAGCGACTGAGCCTAGAACTATATTTAGTGGCATAGATGAATCTTCACGTCCTTTGTGACCCATGACTAACAGATCATAATTTTTCAGGCGGCTAAGTATGCACTCAACGATGTATCCTTCATCTAGATGTGTCTCGACCTTCAGTCCACGCTCAGATGCTTCTCGAACATACAAATCAAGAATAACTCTTCCTACCCGTCTCAGGGCGCTGAACACTTTTTCCGATGTATCTACCGAACAGGCAAAGCCCAATTCTTCGGCAAACTCTGGACTTATAAATAGATCCACCAATCGTGGATCTATTACATGTTGTCCTGTCAATTGAGAATCCAAGTTAGTCGCCAGCCAGAATGCATATTCTGCGGCATTGCGACTGTTAGTAGAACCATCTAATGCCACCAAAATTTTGTCGAATAACATGTGCCTGTACCTCTGAAATGATATTGCCATTACATCAGAGTGACCATCAACAAGTAATTGATCTCGGGGATGAAACTAAATGTGTTGAATTTAACGATTAAATCATTCGCTAGAATGATTCAAAGTCGTTCGCCGGATTGATGCACCGTTTGCCTTTGAGATCTACACTAATATCAAGAGAAACCCAAGGAGTAAATCACAAGACGAACTCCACGGGCAGCAGGCAACCAAGCTTATGCTTCGAACCTGAAGACGCCGGTTTACGCCGGCGTCTCTTTTTTACTGGACAAACAAGGATTATATGGACATTTTTTCAAATCACATTTTTATATTCTTCGCTTCCTTTGCCCTTTTCTACATATATCATTGCCTGGGAATTACACTGGGTTATCACAGACTGTTATCACACCGCTCGCTTGTGGTGCCGAAATGGATGGAATATTTTATTGTTTCAGGTGGTTATTTAGCATTTGAAGGTTCTCCCATTTTTTGGGTAAGCACTCATCGACTGCATCATCGCTTCTCTGATAGTAAAGGTGATCCTCATAGCCCACTTGACGGTTTGTGGCATGCCTTCATAGCCTGGATGTGGAATCCCAAAGTGATAATCAGTCTGGAAGAAAGTCAAAAACAAGCTCCAGATCTCTACCGCGATCCTATTTATAGATTTTTGCATTGTCGCCATAGCATCTGGGATGGCTATCTTTGTCTTTTGATTGGCGTGTTGTTTCGCGTAGCTCTTTTCTTGTCGTGTGGAATCTGGATCTTACTTGGTAATCTTGCTGCCACAGCTCTAGCTTTCTGCGGGCCTTTATTAGTTAATTCAATAAGTCATTTGCGTCAGTTCGGCTATGAAACATATCCTTGTGGCGACAACAGTCGCAATGTCTGGTTTGTAGCAGCACTTTCCATGGGAGAAGGCTGGCACAACAACCATCATGCCTTTCCTCAGTCCGCCAGACACGGATTAAAAACCACAGAATTTTATTTTACCTGGCTCACTATATGCTTGCTAGAAAAGCTCAAAATTGCTCATTCAATTCGTCTGGCAAAACCGGACAACAAAGTCAATCTCAAGAAGGATGCTGAACCTGCAGGCAAGCGATAAGCTTTCAATATAAGGACCCAAGGGAAACTGAGATTATGAAGACTTTGATTGCACTCGATGGATCTCTCCACTCTGAATCGATATTGAATATGGTGGCAGAAAGACATTGGGAAAAATCAAGTCTCCTTCGAGTAGTGACAGTAGTTGGCAATTGCCCACAATGGGATGAGCAAGAACAAAACCTTACTCAAGCCAAAGTTATTCTAGAGAATAGAATTGAAAATTTCAAAAAACGACTTCCCGGCATCGAGATTAGTTCTGCGGTTCTGGAAGGAAGAGCCTCAGAAGAAATTTTGAAAGAAGCAAAAATCTGGCTGGCAGAAAAAATAATTATTGGCTCACATGGAGATTCTGGCATCCGTCCAAATGAATCAGACAGCATGGCTGCAGAAATTGTAAATGAGGCGCCTTGCGCAGTGGAAATACTAAAGATAAATAGGACCAACGCTTTTAAAGGAGCCAATTAATGAAAGTTTTACTTGCGGCTGATCACGAGTCTTTCAATGAAGCAATCGCAGATTTTGTTATTAATCGTTCGTGGGAAACAAACACTATCTTCCGTATTGTAAACGTGGTGCCAGCCATCTATGAATACGCTTATGCCTCTTCGGTGCCTGAATTGATGATGGATCTAAGAGCCGATGCTAAAAATAATGCAGGCATAAAAGTAAGACATATGGCTTTGAAGTTAAGAGATCACTTTCATTTGGACAACATTCAAGAAGTGATTTTGGAAGGACATCCAGCCGAGATGCTGTTAGAACATGCTGAGCAATGGCATGCAGATTTGATCATAATGGGTTCACACGGTCGTACGGGACTTAAAAAATTCTTGATGGGAAGTGTTTCTTCAGCAGTATTAGATCATTCTCCTTGCTCAGTGATTATTGTGCGCCAGAAAGAAACTCAAGTTCAAAATAATGAAATGGCAAAAGAAAAAGTGGAGGCTCGGGTTTAATGAAAGTACTAATTGCTGTTGACGGCTCCGAGAGCTCACAAAGAGCTTTGGAATATGTTGCCCAAATGCCCTGGAAACCAAATACAGAGTTTTGTTTATTCTCTGCCATTTACTTATGGGAAGAAGACTTCACCGTGTTGCGCTCGTCGTACGATATGGCTAAAGAAAGGGCAAAAAAGAAAGTAATTGAGGGTCTTGAAAAAGACGTAAAATATCTGCGCGAGAAAGTGCCAGGCATTGTAGTAAGTTTCGATTACAATTTCGATCGCGCACGCGAAGCAATAGTTGAAAAGGCTTTTACGTATAAAGCAGATTTGATCGTCATGGGATCGCATGGGCGCAGTGGCTTTAAAAAATTGTTGATGGGAAGCGTGGCCGAATACGTGTCCAACGTGGCACGATGCTCGGTGCAAATTGTAAAAGACGCCAAACAACAAGATCAGAAAAGCAAATCTGCTTAAAAGAATCGGAGTTATAAATGAAATTCATCGCCTGGTTCGATCAGATCGGACTTGAACACATTGATCTGGTGGGAGGGAAAAACGCCTCGCTGGGCGAACTGGTAAGTAGTCTTGGTCAAGCGGACGTACTTGTACCTCCAGGTTTTGCCATTACAAGCGATGCCTACTCCGAGCTGATTAATCAAAGTAATATCAAAAACCAATTGAGTGAAGTACTCAAAAATGTCAGTAAAGAAAATATTGACGAGCTTTCAAAAGCAGGTAAACAAGCAAGAAACCTAATTAAAGGTGTAGGTCTGCCCGAGTCGGTAAAGCTAGAAATTAAAGAAGCCTATCAAGAATTATGTAAACGCGAACAAACTGAAATCGAGGTAGCCGTGCGCTCAAGCGCTACTGCCGAAGATTTGCCTGGCGCCTCTTTTGCTGGACAACAAGAAAGTTTTTTAAATGTTCGAGGTGAAGTGGCATTACTAGAGGCTTGCCTCAATTGTTTTGCCTCGTTGTTTACTGATCGCGCAATTGCTTATCGTATAGACAAAAATTTCGATCATATGTCTGTGCGCCTTTCTATTGGTGTGCAAAAAATGGTGCGCTCAGACCTGGCTTCATCTGGTGTGATCTTCAGTCTGGATCCCGAAACAGGTTTTAGAAATGTGGTCCTGGTCAGCTCTTCCTATGGTCTGGGTGAAAACATTGTGGCAGGCAAAGTAGATCCAGATGAATTTCTAGTTTTCAAACCGACACTAAAAGCAAATTTTCGTTCCATAATCAAAAGAAAAATTGGTGCTAAACAGTTTCGCATGGTTTATTGCGGACACGGCACAAGAACCACAACCAATTTAGAGACTTTACCTGAAGAAAGACAGCTTCTAAGCATAAGTGACGATGAGGTTTTACAGCTAGCCAAAATAGCCTGCAAAATTGAAGAACATTATTCAAAACGATTCAATCGCCCTACTGCAATGGATATCGAATGGGCAAAAGATGGCAACGACGGCAAATTATACATAGTACAGGCAAGACCCGAAACAGTTCATTCAAGCTCCTCCACTCACGAATTAGTGACTTGGAAGCTAGATGAAGAAGGTGTGGAAATTCTAAGCGGTCAAGCTATTGGTGAAAAGATTGGCTCTGGTCCAGTAAGAAAGATTCGATCACGCTTTGAGCTGAATTTGTTCCAGGCAGGCGAAGTACTTGTCACAGACATGACAGATCCTGATTGGGAGCCGGTCATGAAAAAAGCTTCGGCTATTGTCACTAATCGAGGCGGACGCACTTGCCATGCGGCAATAGTCAGTCGCGAATTAGGAGTGCCATGCGTGGTGGGAACAGGCAACGCCACAAAAATTCTACAAGACCAAAGCGATGTTACTGTCAGTTGCGCCACAGGCACAGCCGGCAAGGTATATGCAGGAAACTTGCAATTTAGCTCTTCAACATTAAAGCTGGATGAACTTCCTGAAATCAAAACTAAGATCATGATGAACTTAGCTAATCCAGAACAAGCATTTTCACTCTCCAACTTGCCTGTACAAGGCATTGGGCTGGCCCGTGAAGAATTCATCATCGCTCATAACGTAAAAATTCATCCCCTTGCCCTTACTCGTTTTGACGAACTCAACGATGAAAACGAGAAGAAAGAAATCGAAAAACTAACGGCTGGATTTAGTCCTAGAGAAAACTATTTCGTGCAAAAACTGGGCGAAGGAATTGCCACTATTGCCAGTGCCTTTTTTCCGCGCGAAGTAATAGTGCGACTGTCTGATTTCAAAACTAACGAATATGCAAATTTGCTGGGCGGTAAGCAATTCGAACCAATTGAAGAAAACCCGATGCTTGGTTTCAGAGGAGCCAGTCGCTACTACGACGACAGATATAGAGACGGATTTGCCCTGGAGTGCAAAGCACTCGATATGGTTAGAAGAGTTATGGGGCTTACAAACGTAAAAGTTATGGTGCCATTTTGTCGAACTCCACAAGAAGGCGAAATGGTTATAAAAGAGATGGCGAAGCACAATCTCATCAAGGGCGAAAATGAGCTTGAAATTTATGTTATGTGCGAAATACCTTCAAACGTAATTGCCCTTGATCAGTTTGCCTCGATATTCGACGGATTTTCAATTGGTTCCAATGACCTCACTCAGCTGGTCTTGGGATTAGATCGTGACTCTGAAATTGTTGCCAAATTATTTGATGAGCGAAACACCGCAGTAATGAGATTCATTAGCCAGGCTATAAAAAGTGCTAAAGCTGCGGGGCGCAAAATAGGTATATGCGGTCAAGCACCAAGCGACTATCCTGAATTTGCTCGTTTTTTGATTGAAGAAGGAATCGACAGCATTTCGCTCAATCCGGACACCGTAGTAAAAACGCTACTTATGATATCCAGAGAAGAAGTAAAGAAAAAAGAAAAGAGACTTGCAACCACATTTTAAAATTTGCTCAAATCGTTCCTTTTGCGATGACGTTTGAGAGTAAATACCTTCTCACCAGCCTCATCGCCTTCACGAAGTGAAGGAGCGGCAAGCAAAGCAAAGAAACCAGCTCTTCGATAATCGCCCAAACGATAATTTCAGATAAATGAATCCGACATATTTTCTTGGTTGAAAATCATTTTGTTTCAATGTAAACAGCGATTGAAGCAAGGTTTTCTTCGCGTTCTTGTATTCAGCTCTCCTTTCATAAGCTTCTTCGAGCATTTCAAGTGTCATCAAATTCATATGAATATCTTGACTCGATGCTTCCAGCGCTTCGTTTAACAAATCAATTGCTTCGGCACTTTGATTGGATTCAAGCTGATCACAGCCATGACTGTATAGGTGATACCAATTTACAGGCAGGCTGCACGGTCGAGCGCTAACTTGGAGCGGAAGCCAATAAAGACTAAATAAGAGTATTGAAGATATAAAAAAGGGCTTTACTATTCTCATAGCCACATAATATAGAGATCGATTAAAGAATGCCTCAGGCCATAGAGGGAACTTTCATATCATTCTTTAGGACTATTCACTCTGCCTATTCTTTTTTTTAATCAATCGTGCGGCCGGTCAAAAGTAGTGATTCGTTTAACTAAGATGTAAATGGAGATACCTATGACCTGTCAAACAAATGAAGTGAATGTTTCAAATTTGGGTCTTGACTCAAATGAAGCAGCAAACCGGCTCAAGCGTCATGGCTTGAATAGTATCGCTGTAGAAGTACATTTACCGATCGTGCATCTTATACGCGAGAACTTTTTCCACACTATGGCAATTCTCTTGTGGGTAGGGGGAGCGGTGGGATTCTTGGCTTCAATGCCCGAAATCGCGATTGCAATCTGGCTGGTCAATATAATTAATGGAAGCTTCAGCATAATGCAGGAGTACCGCGCCTTTCGAGCCACTACTGCACTTAAATCATTACTTCCAGAAGAAGCGACAGTATTTCGCGATGCTGTAGAAAAACGCATTATCTCAATTCACATTGTTCCTGGTGATGTAATTTTATTGGCAGAAGGAGACAAAATTCCTGCCGATTGCAGACTGATTGAAAGTGAAAAGCTGATGGTGGACGAATCTATTTTAACGGGTGAATCTAATCCCACTATCAAACTAATCGAAAGAGATAACGTTACCTGGGCTGGCACCACAGTGGTATCAGGGCATGCTCGCGTGCTTGCTTTTGCCACCGGACATAATACCAAGTTTGGTAAAATCGCCCATCTGACCCAAACCATTGCGGATAGACCAAGTCCACTTCAAGCTGAAATGAGCAGGGTGGCAAAACGAGTGAGCATCATGGCTTGCGTCATTGGCATAATTATGTTCATACTTGCTTCTTTTTTTAGCGGACAAAAACCAGCTCAAGCATTTATTTTTGCCATGGGTATGATTGTGGCTTTTGTACCCGAAGGAATGGTTCCCACAGTAACGTTGTCTCTAGCACTTGCTGTAAAGCGCATGGCCAAAAGACAAGCACTGGTGAAGCGACTTTCATCTGTAGAAGCTCTTGGATGCACCAATGTAATCTGCACGGACAAAACCGGCACCATAACCGAAAACAAAATGAAAGTGACATCAACTTGGACAATGGACGGGTGGTTAAACTTTGAAGATGCAAATGCAAAGACCGAAAATAAAGACTTTAAGACCTTGTTTGAGGCGGCTGTTCTATGCAATAACGCCCATAAGACAAAAGACACACTCACAGGCGACCCAACCGAGACTGCCATTTTAACAGCTGGTGAACTCGTCGAGATTTTTCAAGAAAGTATAGTTTTGCAATTTCCCAGAATACGAGAAGAACCATTTGATTCTCTGCGCAAATCAATGAGCACACTGCACAAAAATTACAAAAACGATTTACTGACGCTCAATTTAAAAGGCTCTCCTGAAGCGGTTCTGAAAAAGTGCAGCCATTATCAAAAAGAGGGACAAAGTTTCGAGCTCTTGCCCGAATCAACCCAGCTTATTAACCAAAAGATTTCTGAGTTCGCTCTGAAGGGACTTCGGATTATTGCCGTGGCACAAAGACAACTGACAAACGAAAAATGCAATTATGAACAATCGACCGAGCAACTTGAATCACAACTGACCTTCTTAGGATTAATCGCTCTGCACGATCCTCCTCGTCCTGAAGTGGAGGAGGCATTAAAACGCTGTAAAGAGGCAGGTGTGCAAGTGGTGATGATTACAGGCGATCACGAAGTAACTGCCAAAGCCATTGCCCAAAGGGTCGGAATGGTTGATGCCAATGCCCGAGTAATAACAGGCTTGCAACTGGATTTAATGAACAATCAAGAACTAATAGAATCTCTAGGTCCAAACATTTTATTTGCACGTGTAAACCCCGAACATAAACTCAAAATAGTGAGTGCTTTTCAAAAATCAGGAAAAATAACTGCCGTTACAGGTGACGGAGTAAATGATGGTCCAGCGCTAAAGCAAGCTGACATAGGCGTGGCAATGGGCAAAAATGGCACAGACGTCGCCAGAGAAGCATCCGATATAATCCTGCTCGATGACAATTTCGCTTCGATTGTTAACGCCATAGAAGAAGGGCGCACAGTCTACAAAAACATCAAAAAATTCGCCACTTATGTCTTCAACAGCAATATGGCTGAAGCAGTTCCCTTTGCCGTAATGCTCTTTTCTGGCGGGTTAATTCCAATGCCCTTAACTGTAATGCAAGTCTTATCAATCGATTTAGGCACAGATATGGTCCCAGCAATTGCCCTTGGAGCTGACAGAACTGATTGGCACGTAATGAGCGCGCCTCCACGCAAAAGAGATGAGCCTTTGCTTTCCAAAAATCTGCTTTGTAAAGCTCTTCTTTGGTATGGACTGATTGAAGCATGCGCTGGAATGTCCTGCTATTTTTTCTCCAATTGGCTGAATTGTGGCTGGCCTCTAAGCCCACTGGCCGCACAAGGCACAGCCGCCTGGTCACATGCCACTACTATGACTTTGACCGGGGTTGTGGCTTGTCAAATCGGCGCTGTGTTTTGTTGTAGAACCAACACTCGCTCAATGTTTGATGTTGGGCTTTTCTCAAATACTTTGATTTGGTGGGGAATTGCATTTGAGATTGCTTTGCTAATGGCTCTTATGCATGTACCAATACTGCAAAAAGTGTTCGACACAACTGCTTTAAGCAGCACCGAACTCCTATTTGCCATTATCTGGATCCCCATTATTATTGCCCTGGACGAAACAAGAAAATGGATTTTAAGACGAAGAATTAGTACTAAGGTAATAAAGTCAGTCTGATTTTTTCAAGAAACTGAAAAATCCACCTGTTTTTTCAGCCGACTTTCTCAAAGAGACAGACAACCTCCTGCCGCTAAACTCTGCATTAGATAAAGCCTCACTGGCACGAATAGCTTCCTGACGGCTTGCCATAACGACAACAGCAAAGCCTCTTGCCTGTCCGCGATCTGTTCTAACTAGAGAAACAGATTTCACCCGTCCATGAGGAGAGAAATGTTCAAACAATTCCTCTTCGCTTATTTCAATTGGTAGATTTCCGATTAAAAGACTGTTGCTCATATACTTGCATAGTTGCGCAATTGTTGTAATATTAAAATTCTAACATAACCGACAATTTCGGTCAACGGGAGGTTGCCGTAAAAATGCCAAAAAATCAGTTAAAACAAAGAGTGAAACTTACTCAGCTGAAAGCAGAACTATTTAGAGCTTTGAGCAATCCTGTGCGGATTAGAATTTTAGACGAATTGAGAATAGAAGAACTCACAGTTTCTGAAATCAAAGACCGACTAGAGCTTGAATTGCCTAATATTTCACAACAGTTGAGCGTTCTAAAAGCGAATAATCTTGTATGTTCCAGAAAGCAGGGAGTTAATATCTACTATTCATGCGTAGATACAAGACTTTTTAAGTTATTGGATGTAGCCAAAGAAATATTTCAAGCGCAATTGAGCGATTTGCAAAAAACACTTAAGTAACTAATAACCAAGTATTCGCACTGGAAGGGAATATCGCTTTTCGATTAAATGCCGGATTGCATCCCGGCTCTCGTTACATGTATTTTCTTCTAATTCAATTGACTGAATTTCGTTTGCCAGCTCCGAATCATGAATGGCATCTTTTACCCAGGCTGAATAATCTCCTCGTCTTAAATGAAACAGCCAGGTTTCATCATCTAATCCTTCTCCGATTTGCATAAAGAGAAATAAATTCTGACATCTGATTTTGAGGCTATTTTTCTTTCCGGTAAAATAAAAACTTCTTTGTTTGCCCAAATTGCCCTCAGCATATTTGCGCAAATGTCTTTTGTGTCTAAGCGGTGTATCCACCAAATTCAATTTGATAGAGCAAGCGTTCTCACGCCTGAACCAAGCCTCGGTCTGACCATATCTTAATTTGTCAGGCTCATTAGAAATTGATGCGACACCCAAATTTCGAGCGAAAACAGACATAGTCTCGGCTGGACACTCACCTACCGCTAAAATCAAATCAATGTCTTCAAGTACAAATTTAGAAATTTCTCCGGGATTTATCGTTACAGCGATAAAAGCTCCTGCCTCATGCCATATTGGCTCAATAATTGAGCTCCAATAAGGATGCAGCATATGATGAGCTTCATCCACCACAAGCCAGTGAGGGAGTCCATTTTTACTTCTCAGTTCCTGAACAGCTTGAAAAATCTGAACGAAGAATTGTGGTCGCTCACTCAATGGTACTCCGAGCAAATTTATAACAACATTATTTTCAGGGTTCATAAGTAGACGCAGAATATCAGCCATTTCAGGAGCATAATGCTCATTGCCGACTATCACTGAATGCGGTGCATTGTCATATTCACCTTCAGGGTCAATCAAACAGAATTGATAACCGGCAGTAGTTATTTGTTGAAGCATAGACATGCAGGCTGTAGACTTGCCACTTTGAGAAGGTCCTGCTATCAGCATCTTAAAATCATAAGAAGGAATTGAAACGCCCTCTCCAGCACAGTCGTACCCAAGCAAAACCTGGTGGCGACGTGCGCTTAAATTTTCGAAGTCTTCACTCAGTAACACTTCGTCAAGAAATTCTCTGACACCTTGTCCATTGTCTTTCTGTAAAGTTAAGTCGGCCAAGTCCTTTAAAACAGGCAGCGCATTTCCAACGGCCACAGCATATTCACATTTATCCATAAAAACGAAATCGTTCTCACCATCACCCACGCCGATTGTGTTGTGCACAGAAAGTCCTAATTGAGCAAGTGCAGCGGCAAGTCCCGTGCCTTTGTTGATTCCAGCAGGCAAAATCATTACCGCTCCCTTATTAAAAGAGATATGCAAATCAAAACCAAATTCGTGAATAGCTTCGATAATGATATTTTCATTAGGATGCCAGGTCGATACGATTACGCTGCCAATTTCTAAGGGATTTACTCCTTTGGCTTTCAAATGCTCTACAAAAGAAGCAGGAATTTGCTCGCAAAGTTTCCTTGTGATGCGCGTTGCGGGACAGTATAGAACTGCACCATTTTCTGCCACCACCAGGTCGAATAAGTCATACTGGGGAAATACGATTTGCAAATCTTTGAGAATTCTTCCTGTAATTAGAATTATGCTGCGTCCAGTTTTCTTTACGCGCGCCAGACTGTTTAGCAATTCGTCGCTTATTCTTCCCTCTATTGCTAGCGTCCCATCATAATCAAAAGCAATACAGGCAAAGCGCATATTCAAATCCTCAAAGTTTATTCCTATTCTTATTTTTGCTGGTAACAACAGCTCATGCCATCATCCTTAAGGCTAATTAGAATCAGCCTTTCAACAGATGTACCAGACAGTGGGTTCGTACAACAATATGTATAGTCCCGCCAAAGGAGATGAGCATGCCCGAGAAAGAAGTGAAAAAAAGCGAGCCAACCCAGTCGAACAAAGACCTGAGTTCATCGTCTATCAATTCGATGCTCATCATTGTTAGTGTAGCTTGGACCATTTTTTTCTTTGGCGGTCTTTTGCATCATTCAGATCAATTGCAAATGCCATACAGCGCCTTTCTTGATGCCATCGAAAAGAAAGAAATAAGCGATGTACGTATTGGTAAAGAGGAAATAACCGGTTCTATATCAAATCACAAAGAAAAGCATTTCAGGACTGTTCGCTTAGAAGACTCTGCGCTTGTAAATCGATTACAACAAAAAAGTATCAAGTATCAAGGTTCAAATGATGACACTCTTTTTCAAAATCTTTTTCTCTGGGGAGTAGTTGCTTTCTTTGCTCTAAGTATTCTGGGTTCAATCGGTCGCGCTTTGACAAGCAAAGAAGGTTTTGGAACTGGCTTACTTTCAATTGAAAAAAACAAAGCCAAGATTTTTATGGAAGACAAAATCAAGACTACATTTGCCGACGTAGCAGGTGTAGACGAAGCGAAAGAAGAGTTGCAAGAAGTAATTGGTTTCTTAAAAGATCCGCAGAAATACGGACGTCTTGGCGGGCACTTACCCAAAGGAATTTTACTTGTCGGACCTCCCGGTACGGGTAAAACGCTTTTGGCACGAGCTGTCGCTGGGGAAGCAGGTGTACCTTTCTTTTGCATTAGCGGCTCTGAATTTGTCGAACTCTATGTTGGTGTGGGCGCAGCGAGAGTACGAGACTTATTCGAACAAGCACAAAAAAATGCTCCATGCATTCTTTTTGTTGACGAATTAGATGCTCTTGGTAGAGCACGCAGTATAAACGGTGGAATGGGTGGACACGACGAAAAAGAACAAACATTGAATCAACTGCTAGTGGAAATGGACGGGTTCGACCCACGCCAGGGAGTAGTGGTGCTGGCCGCTACAAACCGACCAGAAATACTCGACGTCGCACTTTTGCGAGCGGGCAGATTTGACCGCCAAATTTTAGTGGACCGTCCAGACCGACTGGCTAGAGAGCAAATAGTTGAAGTACATTTAAAAAACAAACTGATTTCACCATCAGTCAGTAAAAAAGAAATTGCAGCATCCACTCCGGGCTTTACCGGTGCGGATCTTGCCAACCTAGTAAATGAAGCAGTATTACTTGCCACCAGAAGACAAGCACAATCGGTAGAACAAAATGATTTCACCCAAGCACTGGAGCGAATTGTCGCAGGACTGGAAAAGAAGAATCGTTTGCTCAATGAAAATGAACGCAAAATTGTTGCTCATCACGAAATGGGACACGCTTTAGTTGGCCTGCTTCTTGCCGGTTGCGACCAGGTACAAAAAGTGTCCATTATCCCAAGAGGAATTGGTGCTCTGGGTTACACCATACAGCGCCCGCTCGAAGATCGCTATCTTGCTTCACGCGAAGACTTATGTCATAAACTTGCAGCCCTAATGGGGGGAAGAGCGGCTGAAATAATAATATTTGGCGATGCTTCTACCGGTTCTTCAGACGACCTTGATAAAGCCACCGATATTGCAAGAAGCATGGCTACAAGATTCGGCATGACTAAAGAATTGGGACCGGTCACTTATGAAAGCGATCCTCACCTTTTTCTTGGTAATCCTGGCTCTTTTATTGAAAACAAAAAATACAGCGAAGAAACAGCACGAGAAATTGACCTAGCCATTAAAAGCATTGTAGAGCAAGCTTTGCAAGAAGCTCTAAGCATAATCAAACAACACAAAAGTGTTTTAGAAAAAGGAGCGATGCTTTTATTGCAAAAAGAAACGCTCGAGAGAGCCGAGTTAGAAGTGCTTATAAAACCTCAATCGTTTATTGGCTGCGAAAGATTAAGCCTTGTCCCAGATTGATTCCAAGCATCTTAAGCGCTTCAAAATCATCTTTAAGTTCAATTCCTTCTGCAATAATTTCAGTATTCACCACTCTGGACATTTTTATCAAGCGCTTCACAGCGTTTAGTTTACGTACATCTCGACCAAGACCAGATATGAAATGATTGTCCAGTTTGATAAATGTTGGCTCCAATACAATCAAGGCTTCAAGCGAACTGCGCCCATAACACACATCATCAAGAGCAATCTGTATTCCGTGCTCTTTCAATTCTTTGATTGGCTCAATTAAATAACCAGGCTCGGTATTTATGCGCAAAACACTTAGCTCCACACAAATTATTCGACTTTCTTTTACCTTATCAAATAATTCTATTAACCGACTTACCGGCACTGACTCAAGAGTGGAAGGTAACAGATTCAAATGAAAAGGCAAGTGATGTCCAATTAAAGACTCAGCAGCGCGTGTGCAAGTTTGAGCACAGACTAAATCAATTTGACTCAATCTATTCATTTCTGCAGCCACTCTCAATAATTCAGTCGGCGTGTGCAGAACTCCCTCAGGACCTCTTACATGAAACTCTACACCCTTCAAAATTTTATCTTCAAGTGAATAAATGGGATCTGAAACTGCGGATAATTGATTAGCTAAAATTTGATCCATCTCATCGTTTGTGCATGTTTTAATAGCTGTTCTGGTACTACAGGCGGAGCCAATGCTAACGCGATTTTTTCCATCTGATTTACTTCTTTGCAGAGCGTTTCGCAGCAAGGGAAGCGCTTCTTCTAATGTTTTTAAGCTGGGTGGCAATTGCACTACGCCACAACTTACAGTGGATATTAGTCCTGGAATTATTTCAGTAGCACTAATTTCGTTTCGCACTCGCTCAGCTACCATAGCTGCTTCTTGCACATCGGTAGAGGGAAAAAGCATCATAAATTCATCTCCCCCCACACGAGACAGATAATCGGTAGACCGCAATGTGCGAGTAGCTCTTTTAGATATTTCTCTCAATACTGTGTCGCCGGCTGAGTGTCCCATTTGTTCGTTGAGCAATTTTAAATTGTCCAAATCCATCATGGCCAATGACAACACTGTCCCTTCATGCTGAGCGCGTTCGCATTCTCTCTTAAGAATGGCATCAAAACCCCTTCTATTTAAGGCTTCAGTTAAAAAGTCGATTTCTGAAAGACGACGCAACTTGGAATTTGTATTTTCCAATTCGATCAATGACTTTTTTAATTCGCGCTCTAATTTCTTTTTTTTAGAAACATCGCGAATAAAAGCGCTTATAAAATCACCATCGGGTGTGTGCAGCGGCGCCAATGATATGTCTACAGATACTTTTTCTCCACTTTTTTTCTCCATCTCCGCTGAAATAATTTTTTCATCCAGTTGAGATTGAAGAATTAGATCTAGAACCTGTCCCTTCAGTAGAGCCCGAATGTTACTACTTAAAAGTTCTTCCTTCTCATATCCTAATAACTTGATGGCAAGCGAGCTTGCAAGTTTTATGCGACCAGTCTTATCGAACGTTAATATGGCATCTGGTGCCGTTTCCAATAGTTGAGACAACAATCCATTAGGATCGACACTTATTGGAACAATTTGATTCTCTCTTGTCTCCATCCTGATTCTGAAACTCCAAATTATTTAAAATTGCTTCTCTACCTATTTCTTTGTATTGTTCGTGTAGTTTGTGCAATTCATCATCTGCCTCTTCTTCTAAGTTTAGCAACCTGTTATCTGCCCTTTTTAAGGCTTTGATGATTTCATCAAGCTTTAGCTGCATCGTTTCACTGTCTCGATTTTGAGTATTTTGAATCAAAAACACAGTCAGAAAAGTAATAATTGTGGTGCCCGTATTTATTACTAGCTGCCAGGTATCACTAAATCCGAAAAAAGATCCACTGCAAGCCCAAATTACAAGAAGACCGCATGCAACTGTAAAAGTAACGGACTTACCACAAAGCTCTGCACAACTTTTGGCAAAAGAAGAAAAAATTGAAATCTTATGCTCATGTTTAGTGTCGGTTATTTTCATTTTTCCTCGTAACGACTGGCGGACAAATCCATTATCGAGGGGAACTAGAAAGCAAACATCCGCTTTAGGCATGAGAATGCGCAAATCAACCCAAAGGATGATACGCGCCAATTGGCCAAGAATATATCCTGGATAGGTGGAGGGCAGCAATAGTGTCTGAGAAAAGCAACAATTCACAAAAAATGGCAGTAATGTCTTTTGTGCTGCCATTTTTCATTGGGGGTACTTATTATGTTTTTGTTGCAATCGAGCATATTCAAAAACAGCCCCACCAGCTCATTGATTTTGTAATAGCCGTCCCATTTGCCTACATCACATTGGGAACTTGTAGCGGAATCGTCTGCTTTTGCTTTTGGCAATTTGCAGACGGTTTCCTTAAGGCAGTTAATTCATTTCTGATACCAAAGGAAAAGGGAGCCAATCCTTCATTATTGGTGGGATATCAGACTCAAAAAGGGACCGAAACTTTATGAAAACATACGATGCAAATGACGATTTACCCCTTGTGTATAAAGACGCGCTTATAAGCTTGCTAAGCTTTCAAGCTGATTCTGAATTTGCTGGCGGTCAACGAGTGGCTGAGAATCTCAAATTCGCTCCTCGAGCGGAGGAAGCTTATCGAATTTCGAAGAAACACTCTGAAGAAATTGGTCACGCCTGGTATTGTTGGAATATTTTGACACCCCTTGGTGTCGATGTGGATGCAAGAGTCAAACACCTTGTACAAAACGCTGACAATCCAGACCCTAAGATTGTCCGTGTCATAAATGGCTTTCGCAAAGAGAATTGGTCTCCACTTTTTCAGGATTGGAGCGATGTGGCGATGTTTTCTGCAGTGGTAACTCCGGCAGCTGTAGCTTTCTTGGGTCAATATAGACAATCGTCTTATTTGCCCTGGAGACGTGTGAGTGAGCGCATCTGGCAGGAAGAGAAAGGTCATCTAGCTTTTGGAGTTTGGGCGGCCAAAAGAGTTATGGAATTTGAAGGTGAAAAAGGCAGAGCCCGTCTTCAAGCAGCAATTCCCAAATTTATGAAGATGGGATTGGGCTTTGGCGGAAGACCTAGTGACGAGAGTGCCAACTTTGGTATCTATTTCGATCTGGGCTTAAAAGTGCGCACAGCTTCTGAAATTCAAGATGAGTATCTATCTATTTTAACTGACCGGTTGAATGAATTAAATCTTGAGCTGCCATCAAATATAGAGCCTGATTACGACATGAAAGTGGGTTACGACCTAACTCTGGTCTAATAGAAAAATGATAAATCAACACGTTATCGATCCTGAATCGTGCATAGGTTGCTCAGCTTGTGAAATGGCTTGCCCTCAAAATGCTGTGATTTCAACAGCCGGGCGATTTTGTATCGATTTTGATTTATGCAAAAATTGTGGCAAGTGCATTCTCGACTGTCCCACAGATGCCTGCAATTCATTTGTCAAAACACAAAAAGTCTTCACACTCGATGAGCAATGCCAGTGGCATACTCTTCCATTGTCTTAAGTTACGACTTGGTGCTCTAGTTAGTGGATGGAGTCAGTTTTTTAGAAATGGTAAAAGAGAAAGTGCTTCCTTTTGCCACTTCGCTTTCGCACCAGATCTGTCCGCCATGCAATTCTACAATCTTACGACACAGATAAAGACCAAGACCAGTACTGGCGTAATATCGTCCACTTGCGTTTGCAGCCTGCCAGAAACGTTGAAATAGTTTGGGCATGTCCTCAGCTGATATTCCACGTCCTGTATCAATTATCCGAAATGTCCATTTGTCTTCTTCGCTTACTACGCTAAGTTCGATTTTGCCACCACTGCCGGTGTATTTAAGCGCGTTGTCCACCACATTTTGAATCAGTCTTCTAAACTCTTCCACATCGCACAGAATCTGTCCGGCATCGGTTGGAATATTGAGGACAAATTCAATATTCTTCTGATTAGCTAGTGGTTTTAATTCATCCAATATTCTGTTTAATAACGCAGAAAGATCGTGATTAGTGAAATGCAAGTTTTTGGCGCCACTATCAAATCGATACACATCTAAAAGAGTGGTAACCAGCTTGTATAAGGCTTCGTTACTTTCATGGATGGTTTGCAAGATTGTTATTTGAGATTCGCTGATTGCACCGAAATCCCCTTCCATCAAAAGTTTAACCGCTCGATTGGCAGCCAGTATAGGTGTTTTGAGGTCATGAGTGAGGGTGGCAACAAAATCTTCTCGTTGTTGTTGTAACAACACTCTTTCTGTGGCACTGCCAAACATTCCGATTATGCCGATGATTTCACTTTTATTGTCACGCACAGGCCAAATTGCAATATCCCAGTAAGTAACCAAAGAGTTATGCTCATTTCTGCTGAGATTAAGAGCTTGTGCGTCCTGCCTGTAAGGCTTACCCGACTGAAGCACCTGGTGAAAGGGGGACATATCTAATCTGGGAGCAATATCAGCTAAACTGCGTCCAGTAATTGGCTCGCGCTTGCCAATATCGAGCATTTCAGAGAATTCACTATTGAACTCAATACAATTAAGCTCTGGACTCAAACGCACTATGCAAACAGGAGAGCCCTCAAGCACTGAGCGAGTAACTCTTCGTTCGGTTTCAAGCTCCGCCATGATGTCGCGGTGCATTTTAATAGCATCTTCTCGCGCCTTGTGATACGCCTCGATAGCTAGTGTCACGTCAAAGAAAATCACTTTGATCAAAGACGACACTGCATCGACCAGGCTGATCTTTTCGGCTTTGCAGGTATCATACAAATCCGGCAACAATAGCGAAATAACGCGACTATACGCGCCTAAATACCATTTTGGATCCAGGTCGGTTCTAAAGTGAGTGGAGCCCACTTTCAGTCTGTCTTCCACATACTCCTGACCATAATTTCCTTGAAGCAAACGATAGAAATATGCTTTCTGAGCCAGTTTGACTCTATTCAAAGTCTGCTCATCGGGGAAGAAAGAACGCGGCTCATCCATGGACAGGAAGTGCTCATAAAGCTCTTCGATTACACCATCGATACTCTTTTGCAATGCCGGCTTTAAAAGACTGATTATCTCTTCGTCATCATTGTCAAGACGAAGCCATTTCTTGCGTGAATCAATTTCTTGAGTAGAAAGGTGAATAGATTTGCTATTTTCAGTGGGCTCTCTCATTTTGGATCCATGTCAAGGTTGATTTTGGCGTAAAAATCACGCGTTGAGTTATTATAGTTAGATTCCAGACCTTTTCGCTTTCATGCCGGAGAAAAAATGTCATCCGATTCAAATGACACTAAAGCTCAAACCATAAATGTTCTTCTAGTAGAAGACCACGCCCTTACCAGGCTAGGTTTAAAAGCTTTGCTTGACCGTACTGAAGATTTGAAAGTAATAGGCGAAGCTGGCAACGGACAAGAAGCAGTGGAAAAAACGCTCAACCTGCGTCCACACATCATTCTGATGGATGTTGGTATGCCGATCATGGATGGAATTGAAGCAGTAAAAAAAATCAAAGAAGAAAAAGTCGACGTGGGAATCATTATGTTGACTTCACATGACAATGAGCGCGATATTTTTGCCTCTCTGGCAGCCGGAGCCGGTGGCTATTGCCTCAAAGATGTTGCACCGGAGAGATTATATACCGCCATTCGCTCTGTTCATGCCGGTGACGCCTGGCTCGATGCAGCTATTGCCGGACAAGTGCTCAAACAATATTCTCCTTCATTTATACCTTCAACGCAGACACAATCAAAAGACCAAACAGAACAGGCGAATCAAGAAGCCAACGCTGCTTCGACTGCGGCGAAAGAGGAAAAATATTCCAGTCTAATTGACCCATTATCGCCCAGAGAATTAGAGGTTCTTGCTTTAATTGTTGAAGGACTCTCAAACCAGGAAGTGTCGGATCGATTATTCATCTCTCTTGCCACCACTAAAACACATGTGCGAAATATATTAAACAAACTAGCTGTAAATGATCGCACCCAAGCCGCTGTTCAAGCCATGCGACGCGGTCTGGTCTAAAGTCTGCAAATCTAATCATCCTTTCGATTCATCCTTCATAGCTTTCAGGATGAGGCAGATGCTCATGAATACTGCCACACTGGGTTTGTTAGCGACAAATCCAGAGGCAAAAATGAAGGTTTTAATTGCTGTTGAAGATAAAGAATTCGGCGAAACAATAATTGATTACATAAAAAAGAATAATTGGAATACAGATACCAAATTCAAAATATTGCATGTAATCGAACCTTACGAACTAGACGAGGGAGTGGATGTTACTTATCTTCCCTTTCTGGAAGACACAAAAGAACAAGCAAGAGCAGCCGCTAAAACACTGGTTAACAGTCTTACGATCAAACTAAAAGACAAATTCGTCAACTGTTCGATTGAATCAGACGTAGCTGAAGGAAACCCAAAAGAAATATTACTAAAAGAAATTGAGAAATGGAGCGCCGATTTGCTCTGCCTGGGAACGCATGGCAGAAGAGGTGTAAGTAAGTTTCTATTGGGCAGTGTTTCACAAGCACTAGCAAGTCACGCACCATGTGCGGTGCTCATCGTAAAAAAATCAACATAGTCTAAAGAGGCACGAAGAAAATGAAAGTTATTGTTTGCGTAGACGATTCAGAGTTCACAGAATTTATGATTCAACAACTTTTAAATCGCAGATGGCATGATGATACTCAATTCAAAATTTTGACTGTACTGGAGCCTATTTCGATGAGCCCAGATCCTCGAATGACTGAATTTCTTACACTCAAACGAGAACGAGAAGCCAAAAAGAAACTGGCCGCCTGGAGAAATCTTCTTTCTAGAGTAATTCCTCGCTCGCTCGTTCACATAGACATCCGCCAGGGAAGCCCGGTAGAAGAGATTCTAAAAGCAGCTGTGGAATGGCAACCGGAAAAAATAATCATGGGCGCACACAACAAAGGCATTTGCCCAAGATTCAATTTAGGCAGCGTCTCAGGTAGTGTAGTAAAACAGGCCTTTTGTACTGTGGAAGTGCTAAGAGATACAGAAAAAGCTGCCCTTTCCAAATAGATTATGTCTGAGGTTTTGACTAAACTATGCGGTGGTCTAGAGACGGATCCAATCAAGGGTCTTAGTGGCAAAGAAGCAGAGCAAAGACTTTGTAAATTTGGATTGAATGAGATTGTTTTTGAAGACAAATTTGCTTATGTGAAAATGTTTTTCAGCCAGTTTCAATCTGCTGTAGTGATCCTTTTATTGGTGGCACAAGCAGTATCATTTCTGGCTGGTGAAGTTCTACAAGCCGTCGCTATCCTGTTTGCTCTTTTAGTAAATGCATTAATTGGATTTGCCACCGAAATAAAAGCTAAGATTTCAATCAAGTCGTTGGAAAGCTTGATGAAACCTAACGCTCGAGTAGTACGCGATGGCACAGAACATCTAATTGAAGCCAGACAGCTTGTCCCTGGTGACATTGTATTGATAAGCGCTGGTGATTCAGTGCCAGCAGATCTTAAACTGATAGACACTGCTGACCTCAGACTAGACGAATCTACACTAAGTGGAGAAAGCGCCCCAGTATACAAATCTGCGACAAAAAGACAAAATCAGCATGACAGTTCGCTAGATGAAAACTACGACGAAGCTTTTCAAGGAACCATTGTACAAACAGGACGTGCTCGCGCTGTGGTTTACGCCACAGGCTTACATACCAAAATTGGAAATCTAGGCAGATTGCTTTTTACTGCAACAAGCAACAGGACTCCTCTTGAGCAAAGCCTGGATACAATGGGTGCGCAACTAAGTAAATACATTATTGTAGCTTGCGTTATTTTATTTTTTGTGGGACTGATGCACGACGAAAGCCCCTGGTCTATGGTTCAGGTTTGCATCGCCCTTGCGGTGGCAGCTATTCCTGAAGGAATGCCGGTGATAGCCACTCTTGCACTTGCAGCAGGTACACGAAAAATGGCGCGCAAGGGGGCGCTCGTTAGAAAACTTCCAGCTGTTGAAACACTTGGTTGCACCGCAATCATATGCAGCGATAAGACAGGAACACTGACTGAAAACCAGATGATGGTCTCTGATGTTGTTACTTTCAATCAGCATTTCAAGTTAGAAGGTCAGGGGTATGAGCCATCAGGTCATTTTTTTGATCAAAATAATCGCATTGATAATAACCACGTTCAATCTTTTGACTCACTTAATTTGTTATTGAAAGCAGCTTCGCTTTGCAATGACGCTAAATTAGAAAATCATGACGGACAAACAAGCTGGCATATCCACGGCGATCCTACCGAAGGTGCCTTATTAACTGCTGCGGCAAAAGCGGGACTGAATCAAAACGAACTCAGTGCAAACTATAAACGTATTGCCGAATTGCCTTTTTCAATTGACCGCAAAATGATGAGCACACTGCATTTGGAGCCTGACGGTAAACAAATTTTGTTTGTAAAAGGCTCACCTGAATCTGTCTTAAAAAAATGTTCCTACTTCAAACAAGATTCAAAGAACAATGAAAACAGCCCATTCACAAAGCAGATAGAAACTTATTTCAAAGAACAAAACCATATTTTAGCTAAATTAGGATTGCGTGTACTTGCAGTCGCATACAAACAAATTGACTCATCAAAAGATTTTGCTCTATCCTGCCAAACAGAGAATGAGTTGACTTTGCTTGGTCTAATTGCCATGTCGGATCAAGTGCGACCTCAGGTAGAAGAGGCCGTGCAAGCGTGTCACCGCGCTGGAATAAAAATAATAATGATCACAGGAGATCAGCCTGCCACCGCACATGCCATAGCCACCAAATTAAAACTCGGCAACGGAACAGTTTTAATTGGCAAAGAAGTCGAGCAAATGAGTGACGCCGAGTTAAAAATGACCTTGGAGCATTCATATATTTTAGCCCGCACAACACCTGAAATAAAAATGCGAATAGTAAAGACTCTGCAAGAATCCGGCCAAGTGGTGGCAATGACAGGAGATGGTGTCAATGATGCACCCGCATTGAGACAAGCCGATGTGGGCATTGCGATGGGAAAGAACGGAACGGATCTGGCTCGAGAGGCTTGCGACCTGGTACTTACTGACGATAATTTTGCCACCATTACTCATGCCATTCGCGAAGGAAGAATAATCTATTCGAATATCAGAAAATCAGTTGCATACCTATTAACAGCAAGTTTTTCTTCCGTTCTGGTGGTGGCTTTCAATGTACTTTTTCATTGCGGATTTTATTTAAGCTATTGTGGCTCAATTTAATAATGCACATTTTTCCGGGACTGGCTCTGGCATTAGAAAGATCGGACACTGCCATAATGAATCAGCCTCCACGCCCAAAGAACGAAGCACTTTTGAGTAAATCCACCTACAAACAAATCTGGCTTAGAAGCATGCTTACAGCAATCGTGGTTGCTTTTGTGACATTCAATTTGCAGAATAAAATGCCAAATGAAAACTTGACCATAGGATTTAGTCTGCTTTCCTTTTTATTATTAGCGCAAGCCTGGTCCTGGATTTATTGGAGTGATGCGGGCTTTACTTTGCCTATGACCCTTCCAAGGGCAAACACTTTCTTATGTATGTTTGTATCTTACTTGTTCTTATTAGTGGCTATTTTTGTGCCCGGACTCAATACCATTTTAGGTCTTAAACCAATTGCAATATCCTGGTTTGTTGCAGCCTTTGTTGTTGCCACCACCGTTGCACTTCTTATAGACCTGGTGGCGCTCTGTCTGCTCAAAATCAAGTGTAAGAAACGCTTACCATGTGGGTAGCGCAGGTATTGCAAGGATCATAAGCTCGCACCAAAGTCTCTAGTGATTTTTGCAAATCGGCAGATTCATAATCTGCAAATTGCTCAACTGTCTCTTTAATATCCATTTCTATGCGTGCTGTATTTTGAGCGGAAGGTGTCACCATATCCGCCGCCACAATCTGACCTTCGTTATTTAATTCATAAAAGTGATAAAGAGTTCCGCGAGGGCATTCCACAGCGCCAACTGCAGCACCGGGCTTCATCTTCAAATTGCTTTTGTTAACAGCTTTGGCATCCTGGTATCGCTCAAGCAAGACTCTTAAAAGTTCAATACACTCGTCAATAGCTTGTACTATTTCGATTGACTGTGCCAGATTATTCCAAATACTATTGTGATCTCCCTTTGCAAGCGGGCTGCTTGTGTAAATGTTAGAAGCTTCGCCTTTTAAAATATCGTTGAATAAATAAAGTCTTGCCATCGCTCCGACAAACAATGAAGCCCCTTCAATTGACGAGCGCTTCGCATGACTATACCAGACTGCTTTTTCATTTAGATATTGCTTATACTCGCTTACATCAGCCATAAATCCGTGCGAAGACAAAATTTTGTTTCCGAAATAACCGTATTTTCCATCTACTGGAATCAAAGCCATAAACACAGGTTCGCTTGTTCGCTCAATTGGTGGTTTAAATCGCATTAGCAACTGGCAAGTATCCAATGCCAGAGGACGCGCAGCTTCCAGTTGTGTGATCAAAGAAGCAAGCTTATCTTTGCCTGGAATAGAAGATAGACCGCCAACGTGTAGATTGACAGGATGAAAGGGTCTACCGCCAATGACACTTTGTATTTGGGTTCCCAGATTACGCAATTGAGTCCAGTTGGAAAATTCATCTTTGAACCTTGAGGCAAAATCGAGCAAATCAGTTGCCCCCACAAAATCAGGCAACGCAAGGGCATAAATGTGAGTAGAATGCGATTCAATAAACATACCTAAGTGCATCACTCGGCGAAATATTGTGGTCAGCTCATCACATTCGATACCAAATATTTTTTCGATAGCAAAAGCTGCTGCAAGCACGTGACCGGTCGAACATATGGCACAGACTCGCGAAGTTATATGAGGTATCTCCTCATAGTTGTGTCCTAATACAATTTTTTCAAAAAAACGTGTGCCTTCAAAAACATCGAGCATCACATTTTGTACTTTGCCATTTGCAATCTCAATCTGCACGGCAGAGTGACCTTCCACCCTCGTTATTTCAGGAATTTCTATAGTGTGCTTTTTTACTTCGTCTTTATCGTCTGACATCAAGATTTGATAAAACCGCCTCAGGTATTCCAAAAGTGCCCAATCGTACAAGCACATCCGACAGATTATATCCCTTCTCTTGCAAAATAAGCGTCATGGCATCAAGCTGAGGGTCTTTACAGGGTCCAAAACAACCATAACAGGCTGCGTCAAAGCTCGGGCATAATGCGCCGCATCCAGCTGCTGTAACAGGTCCCAAACAGGGTAAATTCTTTTCTATTAAAACGCACCCGTTTTCTCTCATTTTGCATTCAAGACAAACTGGGCGCTCAATAATATACGGCAAATGGTCTTTTAAAAGACTGGCTAATACAGCTAAAAATTGATTCTTATCAATTGGGCATCCAGACAAGCTCACATCCACTTCAACATAACTGGAAAGCGGCTTTGCCTCTAAGGCTTTAATCGCAGAATCTTTGCCATACACAGATTCAACCATTTCTTGAGGAGTGAATTTAGCGCAAGTTGAACTCTGCACACAGCCATGCACGGCACAGTTTCCCACCGCCACCAACCATTTTGAATGAGAGCGAATTTTGTTCAATACTTCAATATCGTGCTCCTGACTGACGCTTCCTTCCACAAAAGCTATATCTACGTCTTTGATATCGTTTTTGCTTTGAGCAAAAGGAAAACTTGCCACCTGAACATAAGGCAGCACCGTCCCTAAATTTTCTAAAATAACAAGCAGTTCTCCAGCACATCCGGTGAGCCCGTGTACAGCGATTTTAGGAAGTGTTCCATCACTTTTCATAATGACGGTCCGTGACACTCGACCACTTCTTTCATAAAATTCAGTTGGGCAAGACTGAACACCGGTCCCTCAAGACAGGCAAAATGTCCTCCTATAGAGCAATGACCACATTTGCCCATGCCGCATTTCATGTGTCTTTCCAGTGACAGAAAAATATTTTGATCGTGTAAGCCACGCTTTTTAAGCTCGTCCACTACGAATCTGTACATCACTGGTGGACCACAAAGTGCCGCCACATATTCTTGATCAAAATGAGCGAGATTCAATAAGTCGGTCACTCGACCTATTTGAAAATCGAGCGCAGCAATAGAAGGACCATTTATCTCTTCTGCAGCGACAAAGACTTCCATGTCATGGCGTTGAATCAGTTGTCTGAACTCGTTTCTAAAGAGTAGGTCTTGACTGTGCTTCATGCCATAAATCAACACAATTTTTCCAAATTTAGCCCTGTCATCCAAAATCGAGTGCCAGAGCGAACGCAGCGGTGCCACTCCCAGACCACCTGCCACCATAATGATATTTTTGCCTTCCATCCGTTCAATTGGAAATCCATTTCCATATGGACCTCGAAGTCCTATCCAATCACCGGGTTTGGTTTGAAACAAAGCACTTGTGACCCGACCGATTTTACGCACACAAAATTCAAGACAATTTTTTCGACTCAAAGCAGAAATAGAAATAGGCGCTTCACCCGAACCAGGAACATATACTTGAAAAAACTGGCCGGCTTTGCAATTGGCAAACATCTCTTTGTTATCTAACTGAACTTCAAAAAGATAATTGTCTTGCGCAAGTTTGGTTATGGCGCGAATCATGCATTTTTGGGGCAAAAATGGCGAAGCACCACATTTGGTAGCATTAAAATCGATCATTGGACGGCGTCCTTCATATTTGTTTTTTGCAAGAGTGTAAGCACTACGCCTGGAAGATCGTCTATGCCTGCCGGGCAAGAGACAGTACATCGCCCACAACCAACACAAGATGGGATTTCGATAGCGTCATCAAAACCATGCAGTTTGTGACGATACCAAAATTTGAGTCGATCTATGGGACCAGGTCTAAAATTTTCACCGCCAGCCACAGCAGCAAAACCACTGAATTGGCAGCTGTCCCATACCCGATCTCTTTTGGCTTCCATCTTCTGCGTATTGAACATGGCAACATCAACCATGTCGAAGCAATAACATGTCGGACACACAGGCGTGCAATTGCCACAACTCAAGCACCGCTCAGCCAGCTGGTCCCAAACAGGATCGTTCCATCCCATGTCCATTAAATTAGGTAATTTGGACGAATCAAAAGTACGCTCGAACAGCTTGTCGCGCTCACTCCAGAAGTCTTTATATGAATCGTTATCGTCGTTGTTGACTGATTGTACAAAGGTTGAGCAAGCCTGAATAACTTCAAGTCCAGCCTGACTTTTTATTTGAACATAAAACTCTTCGCCAAGATCTGTAAGAAACAAATCGTATCCCTTGTTTGGAGTATCGGTACCCATCGAACGACAAAAACAATGTTTGTCTGGAAGACACGAAAGCCCCACTATCACAGCCGCTCTTCTGCGTCTTTGATAATGACTATCCAAAGGTGCTGAAAGGAAAATTTTATCGAGCGCAAGAAGACCGGCAAGATCGCATGGGTGCACTCCAAAAACAACAAATGGAGTCGGTACTTCCACCACTTCACTTATTTGATCACCATCGCACATCACAATTGTTTCTTCTTGAGGAAAAAAGAACTTCTTCGGAGGCAAGATTGTTCTAAGAGCTTCAAAGGCGATGTCGCTGTGTGTTTCTACCGCTTTGAATGAATAAGAAAGATCCGAGACTTTGACAGGAGCATACACTTTTCCGGTTGTTTGCATAACCGAAAAGAAGTCGCAGAATCTTTCTTTTTTAAATTTAAAACACTGGTTCATGCATGTATTTCATCATGCACGGACCACCCGACGCATCAACCATCAGATTTAAAGGACTAGTCCATCTGGACTATTTTTGAAAGGACTTTCCTTTTTCGCTAAGCCAAGCAACTAACTGGTCGAATTGGTTATTTGAATAAGGTCTCTTGCCTGCCACCACTTCAAAAACAGCAGCATCTGGGTTCAAGTCTTTCAAGAAAGATTTTGCCCTTTCTATGCTGAAATCGACGTGTGGCAGCAAATCGCATTTAGTCAAAACTACAGCGTCACACTTTTGAAATATGACCGGATATTTAAAGGGCTTATCGTCCCCTTCGCTCACCGACAAGAGAACCACATTGACATGCTCGCCTAATGCAAACTCCGCCGGACAAACAAGATTACCCACGTTTTCTAAAAACAATATATCAGTGCCATCAAAACTTTGCTCGTGTAAAAGTCTTGCCACCATGGAAGCATCGAGATGACACGCTTTGCCTGTTGATATTTGAAAAGCATTTATATCTGCATCTTTCATTCGTTTTGTATCCAGCTCGCCGACCATATCGCCTTCGATTACAGCACAAGCAAACTGATTCTTCAGTGCTTTTATCAACTCGATAATAAGCGTTGTTTTACCAGCACCAGGCGCGCTCATAAAATTAAAGGCAGTGATGCCTTCTTCGTCAAAATGTTCGCGATTGTGCAACGCGAGTTGATCATTATCTTCAAGAATTTTTTGGGTCAAATGAATGTCCAAAATGTTATGCATTATTATTCCTCAGTCTCTAACTTTATCTTTCGTATTTCCAGTTCTTGTCCTGAGCTTACGCGGCCGACTCCGCTTCCGCAAAAAGGGCAAGCAAAATTATTTTTGCAGTCAATTAAATACTCATGTAGATTGGCAGCACAATAGGCATGAGCATCGACTTCGGTTATATCTAATACCGCTTCACTCAAAAGTGAAAAATCGCTTCGAAGAGCATTGAAAGCAAATCTCAAACTTTCAATATCTACATTGCGAAATTTGCCAACCGCCAATTCGATATTTTGCACTCTCAATGCCTTTGCATATGGCTCAATTTGTTTTGATGCTTTTTGCAAAATCAACGATGCAATTTTAGCTTCGTGCATCTAAAGGCCGGCTTCAATAAAAATAGACTTAAGAAAGTGCTCTAATTGCTGAGTGAGCTCTTCTTTTTTCGTCTCTAATTCTATACTCAATCCTTTTCCCCAATCGGTATTTTCTGCTTCGATTCCAAAAAAATACACTTTATCAGGAAGAAAATTTTCATGACGAGCCATTTTCAACTCGTCCATAAATGATAGTCCATGACACGACTTAATTTCGACATTATTCTTTCGATCCAGTAACGCAGTCAAATCGAGAATGGTGACCTCTCCAGCCTTGCCTCGCTCACCTGTGGCATCCATTATGACCGCAATCTGATGATATACAATACAATCCATCAAAAATTGACTATAAGATTCCAAATCAAAGCGACATAGCTCTTCTTTCACATCAAGACTAAGACCATCCGCCACAAGAGAAGCGACTCCATCATCCTTTCTGAGTGGATTTCCAATTGTAATTAGAGCAATACCAGAGCGTTGTTTTTCAGCCTGATGCGGACACAGAGTCGATTTTGACAGAGCTAAATTGGGCATAATTTCCCACCAGAGTTCGCACAGGCTAAGCGATACATTACTTGCTTTAACATATCAAATGGACTAACTAGGTTGAATCAATCTTAAGGATGAAATTTGGCTTGTTCAATGCACTTGGATGATTGAGGCGATGCATTTCTTTCGACTTTCTGCGCACGTTGGCGCAGTAACAGTCAAAACGCCATTGCTAAATTGAGCCTCTGCGTTTTCGCTTAAAACATTAGTTGGAAACGCAATCGTTCGCTGAAATGATTTACGTAATGACTTCTTACTAACAATTTTCTGTATTCCTTTTACATCCAATTGTTGATCTGTAATTTTCAATTTCAAATCTTCAATTTTCATTCCAGGCAATTCCATGGAAACCTTTACATTCTCTTCGTCTGCATTCAATTCTATTTTGGGAATTACCAGCTCTTCTGTTTTGTGCGTCTTTAAATATTGGTGGTGAGAAAAATAATCGACACAGGATTGCGCCTGAGCGTGCACCATCATAGACGCACTTACATAGAAGACAAGTGAGAGCTCAGACATAGAATTCATCAAACCATCCATAATCATTGCTCCATAGTAATATTGTTCATTTTCGGCAATATAGCATGGATCAAAGATTGCAAATGTCAGGGAGTTCACATATCCTTTTTAGGCAGAATTACAGTCAAAACGCCATCTTTTACAGTCGCGCTAATTTTGTCTGCATCAACTTTAGCAGGCAGCTTAACTGACTGTTCAAACGACTGTTCGATTGTCTGAAAACGACCGTTATTTTTTTCTTCCTGTATCTTGCGCCCCTTGATGGTGACCATGTTTTCGTTGGCTTCGACCTTAACGTCTTCGCTATTCAAATTTGGAACCTGGGCTATTATTCTCAGTTCTTTGTCACCATCAATAGTTTCCACACGCTTTGCCTCAGGAGCAAATTGAATCAAGGGAAAAAGTGGCGTGGTTGCTACCTCCAACCGGTCGGGAACTAAATATGGATCCAAGAAAATGTCCCATAAATCATTTTTGATCAAACGATTATAAGATTGGCGATTTCCAAGATTCCATTCACTCAAAGGATTAATCTCCACTTCAGGATTTACGCCTGGGGCATTAGCCATGGCATGATGATTAAGAAATCCGCTTCCGACTATTCCGGTTATCACTCCAATCGAAAACAAAAATGCTCCGCGAAGCTCCTTTACACTTTTCAAACTAATTTTCATAAGTGCTCCTTTCCTCACTTAACTAGCCACATCAAAGTTAGTTAGAATTTCTAGAGTCTTGTACGCTTCTCCCTTACCCATCCGTTTTCATCGGTTGCAAGTTTTTGCAAAACAGCAATTGGAGTATGAATATCTTGAGCCATCTTTTCGCACTGGTGCTCTGATAGAGATTCCAGAATTTCAGAATCTGTATCAGTCGAGCCAGCCAAAACATACTGCCTGACGATGACTTCGTTTAATTTGGCAACTTCCATGAATGCTCACCCCCGAAAATTCAGCAAAGGTGTTTATAAATGATTGTTGTTAAAAGAAGGGCTGTTGGTTTGTTTCAAGCCCCAATCTTTATTTACCAAATTTTTTTTCGGCTGTCATTATCCTCACTGAAAATTTTATCTTTGGGCGAGAGTGGCTTTAGCGCAACTTACATATTTCAACCTGCTACCTCTGGACATAACTGAGCTTTGATTAATCCTTCTCCATAATTTGAACTTTTTGCCTGATTTGATCGTTCTAGTAAGTAGAAGCTCCCTTTATTACCTACAAACCAAGGCGGTCTTTTTATGACATTGGCAAAAAACAAAAAACTTACAATATACGTGTCAGCGCTTTTGCTTGCTTCAATATTTATGCCTGAAGACGCGCAAGCCCGAGGCAGGCGGCTCATTCGCGGCATGGGAAGAGTACCTGGTGCAATGAATAGAGACCTCAACCAATCTAGTCGATGGAACTCAAACAGTCTAAATCGCAGTAGGTCAAACTCGAGTAGGTTAGGAAACACTGAAAATCGCAGTGAAAGCCAGCCCTTCAACAGTTACGACACTGTTAGGGAATATCAGACCACAAATAGTCCAATTGATCGCCATATTGAAGGTCCGACTGAAAGAGGTGGAGATTACTCTAGAGATAAATCAGCCAGCTACAGTAAAGAAGATGGTTATTCTAAATCGGTCAGTATGCAAGGCACCACAAAAAATGGTGTTGATTACGATCACAGTAATAATGTCGACTACAATCAGGAATCTGGCTACTCTAAGGAAACTTCAACCACAGTTAACAACACAAACGGAGAAGCATTCGAACACAGTCACAAGACCAAGTAAACGAATCAGCCTCTGGGATGATTTTTACAATCTTTCAACAATGGATAATACCGTTGCGCCCACAACTAAAAGGAGTTCTATCATGTCATTGGACGTAAATTTGCTCAGAGAAACCTTCGAAAGAGCAAAAGTTGAAAACGGTGGAGCAACAGCCTTGGGTTTGAGATTTTATGAAAGACTTTTCGAAAAGTATCCCTCAGTTAAACCTCTTTTCAAAACGCCTCCAGAAGAACAACACAAAAAGCTGATGGCATCAGTGTCTGCGATTGTAGCAGCAGTAGAAAAGCCTGATGTACTTGTACCCTACTTACATGCAATGGGCATTCGCCATTTGGAGTACAAAACTGAAAATGCGCACTATCCAGCCGTAGCCGAGAATCTGTTGGCGGTACTTTCTGAACATTTAAGCAAAGAAGGTAATTGGACTGAAGAAATGAAGGCAACTTGGAAAGCCGCATTGGAAGTAGTGAATGGTGTAATGATTGAAGCAGCGGACAGTCCAGACAAATACAAAGAAGAGCTTGCCAGTAAGGGCTTCGAACCAAATGGATTCAAGAAGAACGATCCACGACCATGGGTACTAACACCTTGAGGCCGTACCGGATTTAGTATCACTACAAAACCATACGATGCGGTCGTCTCAATAGATGCTCTTGTGATCTTGTTATAGACAATGGAACATCACTGCTCCGTCGAGCAAAAAAATTCGCCTCAAGCCAAAGAGAATGACGATTAGTTCGCCCGCACGACACCAGATTCTCTTTATTTAGCGGCCTTCAACTCATAGGTTCCATAAGGTTTTATATACGAGGGCGCTTGAGCATTCAACCAAGCCTTTGCTTCTTCATCGCCTTTTAAATAAGCATCAAGAAACCGAACTGACTTATTTGCAGTTTCAAGCATATCTATAACAAAATGCACGTCTTGTGCCCGATTAACGGCATGCATGGGATTTGCAACTGTACTTTTAAATTTTTGCATCAACTGAGCGCGGTCGATCTTACCTGCTTGCTTTTCAATTTCTGGTCTCCAAAATGATTCATCACTACCCGGGTGCTGAATAAAGACACCTAGATATCCATTTCGGCACAGATAATCACCCAGATAAACAGCAGCTTCTCTAGAGCCACCCAGCCCATGCGAAAAGATAACGACCGGATAAGGCTTGCTCGAATGCGCATCATCTTTTGGAATATAAAACTTGACTGGAATACTTCTATTTCGCTTCGTGTCTTGCCACTCTGAATACTTTGTAGTAACGACCGACTCAGCGTTTCCGCTCTCTGTCACTAACAAGCTTAAAACCCAAAATATTGCAAAAGAGATTCCTACTAATCTGATAGCTGTTTTCATCGGCATTCTCCAAGCACTCGTCCACCTGCAACTAGTAAGACGACATTTTTGTGCAAAAAGTTCAATTGGAGAAATTAAATTTACCCGCCCTTATTGTTTAGAATGTTGACCTTTCCTACATTACTCTGCTTCCAAATGGCTCTGGCGTTGTTTGCGAAATCATTATTTTCAATTGTGACTTCATGTACGCCGCCATTAGAATTGCTTCCGCCACCAAGACTAATGCCAGCTAAATTGTTTGATTCAAGCCTGTTTCGACGCACTTGGATTCGTTCCGTTTTCCATCCTCTACGCTCAGAAGCAAGCTCAATTCCATAATTGGCATTCTTTACTACATTGTCTTCGATTACAACATCCGAACCGCCATCGACATAAATACCTGCAGCACATGCACTTCTATAGGTAGGATTTCTTCTTGAGTCTACGTTTGTTATTTCATTACCAGCAATCAATCCATTTCGAGCTTTATCTATACCAGCTCTTCCTACACCTTCACCGCCGATGATATCAATTGCGATATTGTCAGTATTATAAATTTTGTTCTTAAGGATCTTGAAACCATCAACATTACCATTCAGAACCACTGCCTCACTCTGACCGAGTTTCAAATCATGCACCTTGTTGCCAGCGATGACCACATTTTGAATTGCAGTACTTTTGGTTCCAAAAACTCCTATAGCATGAGCATTGCTAGAGCTTTCTACATGATGAATATCATTATCTATTATAGAAATGTTTCGACTCGCTCCGTCTACGCGAATGGCAGTAGGAGTTGAGCCACCTCGAATATTTCTTATTTCAAAACCTTCAATGCGCACATTTTGCCTGTCACTAATTTGAATTGCACCACCCGAAACATTGGTGCCACCATAATCCAAAATGGCTCCTTTCTCTCCCTGCAAGGTAATGTTATCTCTTGATATTCTTATTTTTTCTCGATAAGTTCCAGCCATCACTCGAACTATAGCCCCTGGCGGAGCCTTGTCTAGAGCCGCCTGAATGCTCTCTCCTTGTCTAACTTGAATTACAGTTTTGCCTTGATCACTTTCCCTGCGAGTGTAATTGTCATTGCTATCTCTTTGCTCCTGCGGTTGATCAAAATCCCGATTTTGAGTGGGCACTCTATCGTGTCTTTGCGGCTCGAAGCGCTCTTGAGTCCGTTGAAACCTATAATCAAATGAAAACTGAGATTGGCGTGGATTATTTTGACTTGACTGAGAATTGAAGCGGTCATTGCCAAAGTAGGCACTCCAATAACGATCCCAATTGAAATTCTGCATACTCTGGTATGGCATCACCTGTTGATAATGAGTACATGCTGGTGTCCAATTTCGATGAAACTGTGGAACTTGGGTGTTTCGATTACTAAAATCAAAAGTGCCACGAGGATCGTAACCGTACAGCGAAAACTGAATCTGAGTATTTGGCAAAAATCTGCTGGCTACATCATCGGCTCTAGTCTGTTGAGGCCATCTATATTGTTGTGACCCATAGTCGACGTACTGAATTTGATGATTATAAGCGACGTCTTGACGCGCCTCATAATTATTGATTTGTGGCTGAAACGTTTCCATATAACTCTTCCAATTCTAATGCCAATAACATTTGCCTACAAAAGCCAACGCGGTCTTGTATTGCCTGTATTGATTGATTAGCAACTTAGTTTAGAACTCGAAGCGCCGAAAACGCTATCTTCCCATTGTAATCTCTTTCAAGGAATTGCCCACCGTAATTCCCACACTGAAGTTAATAAGAGCAAGCGAAAAAATCGCCTAAGCATTTTCTGGATTCTTCGCGCAAAAGAGTGAGATTTCTTGATGCGACGACACGACTAGATTAGTTAGTCTTTCTTGCTCTATAGCAAAGCCGCCTGATTCCACGCGCTCTTTTAGTTCGTTGACTTGATAATAAGTAGTGTAAGTAACTACTTCAGACCCGCCAAAACTATGCTTAATAAGCCCATCACCTTCGCCTTCAAGCATCATGAGCAGAAATTTGCCACCTGGTTTTAGCAGTCGATAAACCTGTTTAAGTACGCGAGGCAAATATTCTTTGTTTGCATAAAGCATCGAAGTGATACTAAGAACACAATCAAAGGTGCCTTCACCAAGCTTTTCCATGGCATGCATGTCCATCAAGAACAATCGCTCCTCGGGCACCACTTTTTTTGCTTCTTCAAGCATCGTTAGCGAAATGTCTATACCGATTGCATCATGACCTTGCTTCAGCATGTAAGAAACATACGACCCATTACCGCAGCCAATATCTAAGATTCGACTTTTAGCTGGAACCAGACGCAAAAAATCGTCGAGCAGTCCTTTGAATTTGGACAAGTCGTCTGGAAAGGTTTTGATATAGGCTATGCCATAGTCGTCGTGGTCCGCTTTTCTGGCAAGCGCAGCTTCATCTGTTTCAGTCATAAAAATTTTACAGTAGGACGAACTGATTATTGTCCTAAGAAATGACCAAAAGGTAAAGTAGACAAGACCTTTGACAGCCCTTTAGAAGC
This sequence comes from Candidatus Melainabacteria bacterium, assembly GCA_016699165.1. GTDB lineage: Bacteria > Cyanobacteriota > Vampirovibrionia > Obscuribacterales > Obscuribacteraceae > Aved-18. The sequence goes on from CP064963.1 coordinate 1,877,626, forward strand.
TTAAGTGTTTCACAGTTTTATGCCGTGCAAGAAAAGTTCGAAGCTCTTTTTCAGTTCGCCAAGTAGCGTTCCGCTTTTGCGCCCTGAGCGAATCCACTTATTTTGTTCGCACATAATGGTCAAATCAAGCAGGCGTGCAACTTGCAGAGTGTCGAAGTCCATGCGAAAAACCTTAGTCTCTTGTCCGCGACGCAGAATTGCTTCAAGGCACATGATCATCGGCTCAACCTTCTCATCAGCCTTTTGCTCTGGCTTCATCAGGGGAGCTAGTCGTTGCTCACAAAAAACATCGAGTAAGCGCCAATTATTTTCGGTCCACAAAGACACGTCATTAACAAAGGCATCTATCATTTGAACGGCCGACAGGTTCTTTTTGCGCTGGTCTTCGATATAAGCAACCGACTCTTCTAGGCACTGACGCCTGATCTCCAGAGTTACCTCTTCTTTAGATTTAAAATAATAGTAAAAGGTAACCTTGGCCACGTCTGCATGCGCGACAATATCGTCTATAGTGGTGCCAGCGTAACCCTTCTCGCTAAACAGCTGCTTTGCCGAGTCAACAAGACTTTGACGCCGCAACGCCTTTTTACGATCTGTACGCTTGATGGAGACCTGGCTCATTTGACAAGCATATCACAGTATGAGATCATACTAGAGTACGGTTTGAGAAAATGACCCAAAGAATAACACTTTTGGCGTTTTTAATGGGCATTTTTGCTATGTCCCTGCTATCGTCGTGCTCAAATGCACCTGCTGCGGTACCACAAATGCCGCCGACTTCAGTCCAGACCCAGACTATAAGCCTATCTAACATCAAAGAACAGTCTGACTATCAAGCCACTTTGAAGTCTAGAAAATCTGTCACGCTACATCCAAACGTCGAAGGTTATATAACCCTCATAAGAGCCCACTCCGGACAGCTCGTCAAAACCGGAGAAAAAATCATTCAAATAGATTCGCGCATGCAAACTGCTCAGACATCCGCCTCCGCCGAGGGTGCCGATTCAATCAAGTCGGACCTCGCCTCATCGCAAGCCACGCTTGCATCTTTTGAAAGCACTCTCAAAAGCAAATATGCAAACCTCGAATACACTAAGGCACAGTTTCAGAGATACAACAACTTGCAAAAAGAAGGGGCTATTTCGCTTTCAGACCTAGACGCTCGCAAAAACAGTTATATCGCTGCTCAGGCAGACGTGGATGCCACCATTCAGCAGATTCAAGCACAAAAAATGGTAGTGGAAAAATATAAACGTACTTATAAGCAAGCGCTTTCCAGCCTCAAAATGGAAACGGAACATCTAAAATATTTCGAAGTAAAAGCCCCATTCACAGGCGTTATTGGTGACATACCGGCAAAAGTTGGCGACCATGTCACGACAGATACCGAGTTGACCAAACTTACGGAAAACCATCCCCTCGAACTGTATGTTGCCATTCCAGCTGAGATGGCAAGTCAATTAGAGATGGGTGACAAAATAAGTCTCACTTCAAGTTCTGGCACCGCATATGGTGATAGCAAAGTTATTTTTATTGCTCCTACCGTCGATTCGGAAAGTCAAACAGTCCTTGTTAAAGCCCTTTTCGACAATGCCAAAAGCTCTTTGCGTGCTGACCAGCAAGTAACAGCACGTATAGTTTGGGATGCACATCCAGGCATTGTGGTGCCAACTAAAGCAGTAAGTCAAATTGCTGGTAAATCATTTGTATTTATCGTGCAAGAAAATAGCAAAGGACAAAGTGTAGCGAAACAAGCCGAAATTGAAGTTTCTGGAATTGAAGGAAATAACTATCAAGTCAAAAGCGGTTTGAAAGCAGGCGACAAATTAATCACAACAGGTATTCAAAGACTAGCAGATGGCGCGTCCATTGCACTTGATCCCAAAATGAGCGCGTCTTCAGATGTTCGTTAATTTCTTTATTGACCGTCCAATTTTCGCTTCGGTCTGCTCTCTAATAATTGTTATAGCCGGACTCGTTTCCATTCCGAACTTGTCTATTGCTCAGTATCCCGCAATCGTTCCGCCTCAAGTAAAAATCACTTCTGCATACACTGGAGCTGGTGCAGAGGCTGTTGAAGCAAGCGTCACCAATGTGCTCGAACAGCAAATCAACGGCGTCAAGGGAATGAAATATATTACCTCTACAAGTGGTAACGACGGCACAAGCACTATAAATGTCACATTCGATTTAGAGCGCGATATCGATGCTGCAGCAGTCGATGTACAAAACAGAGTAGGTGCAGTACAAGGCAGATTGCCCGATGAAGTGAAGCGAACCGGTGTAGTGGTTGACAAAGTTTCGACCACAATTATATTTGCTTCAGCACTATCTTCTGATCGTCACGATGCTCTTTACTTGAGCAATTACGCAGACCTTTATATAAAAGATGCACTGAAGCGCGTGAGAGGCGTAGGCGACGTCACCATATTTGGTGAGCGCAAATACTCTATGCGTATTTGGCTCGACCCGACCAAAATGACTAATCGCAAAATCACTACAACAAACGTAGTTAATGCCCTTGCAGATCAAAACGTACAGGTTGCTAGCGGCTCAATTGGTAAGGCTCCCTATGTCGATGGACAGGCATTCGAGACAAACATTCGAGTGCGCGGTCGTCTCACACGCCCAGAAGAATTTGCAAACGTAATAATCAAAAGAGGACCCAACGGCTCGGTTGTAAAAGTAAAAGACATTGGCAGAGTGGAATTAGGCGCTGAAAACTACGGGACCTTTTTGCGTTATCGCGGACTCAACGCCGTTGGCATCGCCATATTTCAAGCCCCTGGAGCAAATGCTCTAGATGTTGCGCGCGAATGCAAAATAGAACTTAAAAGACTGACCCAAAATTTGCCTCCAGGCATGAAGAGCGAGATTGCGTTCGACACCACTTTAGCCGTAGATGAATCTATACGCGAAGTTATTATTACTTTGGCTCAAGCTATTGGTCTGGTTATTCTCGTTATATTCTTGTTCCTACAAGGTTGGCGCTCCACTCTAATTCCAGCCATCACAATTCCAGTGTCTTTGGTCGGGACTTTCGCTGCGATGAAGGTGCTCGACTTTTCAATTAACACTCTCACTCTATTTGGTATCACACTTGCCACCGGGCTTGTAGTAGACGATGCCATAGTTGTGATTGAAAATATCTCTCGCTTGATGGAAGAACGCAATCTAAGCCCGCTTGAAGCCGCAAGAGAAGGCATGAAAGAAGTTACTAGCGCAGTTATTGCAACCGCTCTTGTTCTTGCTGCTGTGTTTATTCCAGTAGCATTCTTCCCTGGCACAACTGGACAGTTATATAGACAGTTTGCGCTTACACTTGCAATTTCGGTTGGTATCTCGGCATTTAACGCCCTCACGTTAACTCCGGCACTTTCGGCTCGATTGCTCAAACACGAGCACAAGAAAAATTGGTTCTTTGACCAAATCAATAAATTTCTAGACTGGTTGCGAGATACTTTTGGCTCAACTCTTCGTACACTATTGCGCTTTAAAGCTGTGGTCGTTCTGGCTTTTGTAGCCACTCTTGCTCTCACTGCATTTTTGTACACCAGAATGCCGACTGGATTTTTGCCCGAAGAAGACGTCGGCTATTTTATGATTGTGGTTCAAGGACCAGACGGCGTCTCGCTCGATTACACAAGCAAGGCAGTTGAGAAAGTCGAAGCAGCAGTAAAAGACGTAAAAGAAATAAGCGGCATCTTTGCGGTGGGTGGCTTTAGTTTTTCTGGCAACAATTCAAGTAACGCCATTGTTTTCTGCACACTAAAACCATGGAACGACCGCAAAGGACACGCTCAGACCGCAGACGACATTATCAACAGATTGCGCGGTCCGCTAATGGGAATTACAGATGCATTTTGTATCCCATTCAATCCACCTCCCATTCAAGGATTAGGTAACTTCGGCGGCTTCGCCTTCGACCTTGAAAATACTCAGCGTTTACCTATGAATGAATTTGCCGAGATAGCAAATTCATTTATAAACGAAGCCCGAAAAAGTCCGAAACTGACTGGCATCAGCACCACATTTAGAGCCAATGCGCCACAAATCATAGTCGACGTCGACCGCGAAAAAGCAGAGTCTATAGGCGTCAAAACTGGCGACGTGTTCAAGACCATTCAAGCCTTCGTAGGCTCGCTTTACGTTAACGACTTCGACTACCTAGACCGAAGTTATCGCACTTACGTGCAAGCTGAAGCACCATATCGCAACAACCCAGACGATATCTCAAGCTTCTATGTGCAAGGCAAAGATCAAACCATGGTGCCACTAAGCAACTTAGTTAAATTGCGCAACACCACCTCGTCTCCAACGATATCGCATTACAACTTGTTCAAATCGGTTGAAGTAAACGGATCTCCAGCGCCTGGCATAAGCTCTGGACAAGCCATTCAAGAAATGGAAAGCATCGCCGCGCGCGTTTTGCCGCGCGGCATGAACTTTGAGTGGACCGGCATATCGCTTGAAGAAATTGAGTCTGGCAACCTTGCTATTCTTATTTTTGCACTGGGACTTTTATTCGTCTTTCTGGTGCTTGCAGCCCAGTACGAGAGCCTGCTCGACCCGCTTGTGATTCTATTTGCAGTCCCACTTGCCATACTTGGTGCCATCAGCGCTCAGATGATGCGCGGCTTGCAAAATGACGTATTCTGTCAAATCGGACTTGTGATGCTCATTGGTCTTGCCAGCAAGAACTCGATTCTGATAGTCGAGTTTGCTAATCAGTTGTATGCGCGTGGAATGTCGCACAAGAAAGCGATTATTGACGCAGCCCTCACTCGTCTACGTCCCATTCTTATGACTTCGCTGGCATTCATATTCGGTATTTTGCCCCTGTCATTTGCCGAAGGAGCTGGCGCGCATAGTCGACACTCACTGGGTACAAGCATATTGGGAGGCATGGTTCTCTCGACCATTTTGAGCTTATATGTAGTGCCGGTATTATATCTGGTGATAAAAGAAATCAAAATGCGTTTCACAAAAACGAAACCACCTGAAAAAATTCATGAGCCAATCGCAGAAAATCTTCAAAACAAATAAAAGCGCATTCAAAAAAATCGCAGTTTATTTCATGGTGGCATTATTCTTTGGAGTAGGCGTCATGCACTTCATCAAAACCGAAACATTTGCATCGGCAATGCCTAACTATCTGCCAGAAAAAATATTATTGGTCCAGCTAACTGGTGTTATAGAAATTCTTGGCGCACTAGGTCTACTCTTTTCAAAAACACGCAGAGCTGCCGGAATTTGCATCGCACTCTTTCTCATTTGCGTCTTTCCGGTAAATCTCAACATGGCCTTTCATCCCGAAAACTTTCATCCCGTTCCGGCTTGGGCACTTTACCTGCGCCTTCCTATTCAAGGGATTTTAATCTGGCTTGCAATAGTTGCTTCCAAATACACAAGCAGTTGTCAAAAGCTCGAAACCAAAGATTAATCGCCTTCCCTTCTGATAAGTGCCTAAAAGCTTTGGGAATTTCAATTGTTAATGTAGACTAAGATCATGGCCTTTAACAGCATGATTGATAAACAACGAACTGCCTCTTTTGCGCAGAGATGTTTGTTTGCGACCATGCTTTGCGTCTCGGAGATTGCCTTTATAGCTCTGCGCAATCTGTCTAACCCCAGGTATTTCGAAGCTTTTTACCACACCCAGTTAGGCTCTAATTTCAACAAGATGTTCCTTATTTGGCAGATTCTTGGCATCATTGTTTTTGTTATTGTGCCTCTGAGCAGACGAACCTTTGTGCGCTTGCTCCAAAATATGGCCCTTGTTGGATTCTTCTTCGTGCCGCTCATTGCCTGGCTAATTTTGGGTCCAGTCCTTTTCCATTACAAATCTCCTGGTGCGGTCTAAGAAAGCATTAGTACTTGCCTTTGCTTGCGCTTTACTGCTTTGCGCTCACTCATTTTCGCCAGCGCAAAGCTATGAATCGCCGTATAGTGTCAAACTAACAGAACCTGGCGATGGCCTTTGTCAGTGTGAATCTCAAAGCCCTCGAAACGACTGGCGGCTTGAATCCCAAACGCCTTATGAAGACTGGTACTCTCAACAAGTTCGAACGAAATATCAAGCCTGGGGTCCCGAGCCAAGGCCTTTTCCAGCTCCAGACAATTTAGATAATAAATCTGCCGAATGGAAAAGACAGCGCTTATTAGCTGTGGCAATTCGCATGATTGGCTTGCCTTACCAGCATCACCACATTCCAGACTGGGATCCACCTGCAGATTGGCCTTGGAAAGAAGTTAAATATGGATGCAACTCAAAGGGTCTTGACTGCAGCAATTTCACCGGTTGGTTATATAATTTCGGGCTTGGTATCAAACTCAATACCAACGTTCAAAAGCAAGCAGATAGCCAATTAGTTGACGCCCAGGTAATCACCACAAATGGTGTCAGCATAGAAAATTATGACTTGCTCAAAAACAGCTTGAAGACTGGTGACTTGTTATATATCAAAAAGCGAGACGAGGAAAAAATCAGTCACGTAATCATGTGGGTCGGTGCTTATGGCAAAGCGCCAAACAATGTTCCACTAATAATAGATTGTACTGGAGAAGGGCATAAAGACTCAAACGGCAACGACATACCGGTTGGTGTTCATCTACGACCATTCACCCAAGATAGCTGGTATTTCAATCGATTCTCACACGCTCATCGCATAATCAAAGACTAGACTGTATTTGATTAAGACTTAGGCTTTGCGGCTCTGTATTTGGCGTAATCGTTTTCAGCTTCTTGATCGTGACCCAATTTTTTGTTAGACATAAAACGCAAGAGATATGCGCTTGCTTTGTCTCTACGCGGCATTCCATCGATATACTTATCGATAGACGCAATTGTATTTTGATATTCTTTGGCAAAGAAATAAGATTGAGCCACACCAAGCTTGGCTAAGACCATGCGTCTATTGGCTTCCGCTACCGAATCTTCCGCTGATGCTCGCGCATCGATTGCAAGCGTAAATTCGTCTACAGCCTCGTTATACGCTTTTTTAATTTCACTGGCATCGGCTTTAGTTTCTTCAAGCAATTTTGCTCTAGATAAATTGACTTGTGCAAAAACAATTCGAGCAGAACTATAATCGTGTCCCAACTTAATGGCTTGAACAAAGTCGGAAAGTGACAGATCAACTTCTTTTAGGGCTTCTTTGAAATCCTTTTTAGTCTGAGCTTCGCTTGCAAGAAAATAATGCAACAAAGCTCTACTATTAAAATAGACACCATCCCTGGGGCTCAACTCAATCGATTTATCGTAGTCTTTTACAGACTGTGCCACGTCGCCTTTGAGCAAGAAACCATGCGCGCGACCAAGGCGTGCTCGGGGATCTTTGGGGTCGAGTATAATTGCTTTATCGTATGATTTAATCGCTTCGTCACTTCGTTGCAATTTCAAATATGAATCACCAAGCAATCGATGAGCAACGGCATTATCTGGTGCCTTTTCCACAATTGCCTCAGCTTCTTTCAAAGCCAAGTCGCCTTCGTCTTCTCTTAGGAGCGCCTCGCATTTCTCAATCTGACCACTCAGGTCCTCTGCGGCTATAGATGCCATGTTCAGACCAAACATCAAGCTCAATGCGACAAACCCGAAGGCAAATTTTCTTGTCATAGTAAATTGTTCCATTGTTACCTAAGTTACAGCTTATCCGGTTATAGCGCTCAATATTTCAACAGATGCCTGCGAGCATAAGATTTAATATAATAGATTCCATTTTCGAGGTGCGGATAATCAGTTTTACCAAAACAATTTTGACACTGACCCTGGGACTGTTTGTCCTGGGCGCTTCTAATCTGGTGCCAGCATGCGCCAAAGAGAAAACCGAGACTGTCTCTGCGTCAAATAGCCAGACCAAAGATGTTTACGAAACCTGGCATGACGAAGAGCGTAATCGCGATTTGCCGGTAAAAATATACCTGCCCGAATCTGCGGCAAATGCGCCAGTAGTGATTTTTTCTCATGGTTTAGGAGGGTCGCGCGAAGCAGCTCTCTATCTTGGAAAATACTGGTCCGAACATGGTTATGTTTGCGTCTTTGCTCAACATCTTGGAAGCGACGAATCAATCTGGAAGCCCAAAGTAGAATCGCACGAGATAAAAACTTTTATGGGATTTTTAAACGCGCTCAAAGACACGCTTAAGGACCCCTCTCACGCCATTAACCGAGCAAACGATATTCCTTTTATAGTGGACCAGCTCGAACTAAAATCAAAGCCAGACTCAGGTTCGTGCCTGGCAGGAAAAATCGACGTGAATAACATCGCAATAGCCGGACATTCTTTTGGCGCATGGACAGCCCTTACAGCAAGCGGACAAAAGCTAGTCGATACAGATGGCAAAATCAAAACATTCACAGACCCCAGACTGAAAGTGGCTATTTATCTCAGTCCTACTTGCCCTAGAAAAACTGTCGATCCCAATGTCGCCTTCGAAGACATAGCTGTGCCAGGCTTACACATGACAGGCACCAAAGACACTTCACCCATAGGCGAAACCAAAATCGAGGACAGACGCGCCGCTTACGACAGCATCACCCGCGCAGCTCAGTATCTTGTGACCATTAAAAAAGCTGACCACATGGTTTTCAACGGTCGTTCCAAAGTGCGCAAAGAAGATAAAGCCCAACAGGAAGTCATAGCCAGAGCTTCGACCTATTTTTTGGACGCCTACCTGAAACACAACCCCGAGGCGCTCAAATGGCTTCATGAATCTGCTTATCAGGACCTGGCTAATTACGCGACTTTCGAGCAAAAAACTGCTAAATTATAGTCCTCAATTCCTCCCAGAAAGAGTGGAAAAATGACCCAAACTCCCCAAGCGTGGGCGTCAGTCGAAATAGTCCTGCCCGAAGAGCAAGAAGACCTTGCTTCCTGGATTTTCATGCAAAATGGCGCGCTTGGATGTGAAATTCATATCCTGCAAGACGGCACCATTAGCATCAAAGCGTCTTTCAACGAAGACGACTTAAATGAAACAGCAATGCGCTCAATCGAGGCAGGGCTTGAAGAACACGGCATGGAAGCAGCGCTCGACACTTTGAAATTGGTGCAAATCCCGCATGAAGACTGGCTTGCTAAATGGAAAGAAAAGTACGAGCCATTTCGCGTCGGGACTAAATTCGTCATCTGCCCCTCCTGGCTTGAAGATACACTCACAAAAGAGATGACCGAAGGTCGCGAAGTTTTACTAATCGAGCCTGGAATGGCTTTCGGCACAGGGCTTCACGCCACAACTCAGTATTGTTTGCGCGCGCTGGAAGCCTATCCGCCACCCAAAACAGTTCTCGACGTGGGCACAGGTTCTGGCATTCTGGCTATGGCATGCGCCAAATTAAATCCCAAGTCCAAAATTACTGGTGTAGACACAGACCCTGTCGCCATCGACATAGCGCGCCGCGACCTGGAATTGAATAAAGTCCCCAACATCGAGCTTATTGTCGGTTCTACCGAAAGCGTGATGGGCAGAAAGTTTGACATGCTTTTGTCTAATCTGACTTGCGAAGATATAATTTCGCTTCTTGGCGATTACGTAAAACTATTAAATAAAAACGGGCGTGTGATCTGCGCCGGCATCCTCAAAGAGCGCTTTCCCCTGCTCGACAAAGAAATCAAGAAATACCCGCTAATCATGGAACAGACGGAGTTTCTGGGCAATTGGGTGGGCGTGGTGTTACAGAAGCAGAAATAGTTATGCTATTTGGATATAATGATTTTAGGTGCACACTGAAAATTGAATCCAGCTAGATCAGCCGAATCCCACCAGATTCAAACCAAACATGGGGGCGTTCAGATTCGACAGGGTTGTTTTGTCGTAGGCTGCAAGTCGAGGGAACTGTTCCCGCGTTAAAAAACAAGTAAATTCAAAGATGCCAAAAATAATGTCATCACCGGCAATTTCGGCAAAGGCGCTTTGCGCCTCGCCGCCTAACTTAAGTTAGTGTTGTCACTCTATGTACAGCTCCTTTACCGGCTCGCATAGGGTAAACCCCAGGTAATTGCTTCTTGGCGAAGTTAGCGAATAATAGCCAAGACTAAGACATAATCGCAATCCCGGATGGCTGTTCAAGCCTCTACCAGCGGGTTAGCAATAACGACTGGAAGAATTTTGAACTAAACTTGTAGATGCATGCTTCGGGGCTTCTTTGGACGCGAGTGCAATTCTCGCCGCCTCCACCATTTTTTATATTCGTTCGGGATTAGTTGTTTACCAGTTAGCTAATAACTCATTAACGAGTCTGCGTACAGAATAAGCATCACTTTTTTTATAAGATTCCAGAATTTTCTTCGATTGCTCACCCTTGATTTTGCCTAGCACTTCAAGATAAGTAATTGCATTTTCATCGAATGGTGGTTCTTTGCGCATCGCTTCCGCGATAAACGGCACAGCGGTTTCATCTTTGAGCTGCCCCAAGGCTACAGCTGCTGATCTCAAATCCATTTCAATATTACTGTTATGCAAAATCGATTTGAACAGTGCTTTATCTTTATCACGCGGAAACGCTGCAAAGTAGCTAAGTGAGCTGTTATACCAATCTTTGGAGTCCTTCGAATCGCTGTACAGCAGATTTTCATACACATCATGGAGATTATCTATTTTATTCTCGATTATGATATGAGTCAGTCCAACGGTACGCAAATCAGGGTTACGAATAAGCCTGAGGACTTCTTTAATTACTTGCGGCGATGAATTTCCCCGCAGGGTCATAGCCGTCCAAAATCTGATGCTAGAGTTTGAATCAGAAAGCAAGCTTATGAGCAAATTGATGCTTTCTTCGTCCTTACGTCCCTCCAAGGCGCGACATAATTCTTCCACAATAAAACGATTTTTTGTATTGCGAATAGTATCGCGCACGGTATCAAGCATTTCATCAGATGAAAGCAATGGTTGATCCAGAGTGTAGAAGCAATACTCTGGATTGACTCTTTCATCACGAACAAGTTTCAGCCACTTGCGCACCTGCTCTTTTCGGTTCGATTTCAGATATGCATTAAGCATTTCCTCAGAGATCCCTGAATTTGTAGACAAAATAGATGATAAAAATTCTTGATCCTCAGGCGTCGGGCTGTTTGCCAGAGCCTCTAGTGATACTTCACGAATTGATTGATCCTGGAGAAGCGGGCTCAGTAAATCCTTAAGATTCCCCATACCTAATTCTTTAGCCGTGTAAATCGCGTAGCCTCGATTTGATTGGTTCCAGGACTTAATGGCTTTGCGCACAATCTGATCGGTCTTAGGATTTAATTCTGTTCCAGCAAGACTTTGAATAGCAAAAATTCTAGCTTTCGGATTCAAGGAATTGATTTTTTCATATGCTGTATTTCGCAGCGAGATTTTATCAAGTTTCAAATAAAAGGGAATCATGTGAGCATCCGCAAAGTTTTCATTTTCTACTATGAAATCAAAAAGTTCAGAAGCGTGAGTATCGTCCCGCAAATAGAGAAGTGCCATTCCTGCCCAATGTTTTCCACCCTTAGACGACTCGGTTTTCGATGCCTTCACCAATAAATCGTTGAAAGATTTGTCTCCAGCGGAAGCAACTGTAATGTAACCCAAAAGTCTCTGATGCGGGTTAGAGGAATGCAGCAGCGAATCAATTGTCTTGCTGTAGAAGAGTTCACTCTTAAGCTTTTCCAGTCCGTAGTAGGCAGTCTTTTTTCCCTGCAATTCGTTCACTAAAGCAGTTGTATCGACTGCAGTCATGATGAGCTCTGAGTAGTCTTGAAAAATCTTATTCAATTCATCCTCGCCGAACTTCGACTCCGTGGACCTTCTAAAGGATTCTACAAATCCCTCGTAGGTCTGGCTGCAAGGCACGTTTGATACTTCTTCATCAGCTTGCACACGCTTAGAATCAGCTGGTCCATGAACACAAGAAGCGGCAAAAATTAAAACAATTACTGTTGTAATTAGGTTCTTCATTAAATCAGTATGGGCTTAAAAGGGCGCGCCGCAATGATAACATGAGCTAAAATCTTACAACAGATTAAGGGTGCTTTTTGCGTGGCTAAAATAACAGAAGAAGAGGTTCTATCCCAGCTAGATCAATGCGCGAAAGATTATTTCTTTCCCGTACTGGACAATGGCTATTACTATCCGATCACCTCTCGAATTAATTGCTACGGCGACGGCGAGAGATGGGCAATAATCATCGAAAGCTTTGGCTACAACTTGAGAGCGGGGCACCACAACGGTGCACAAAATTGTGTCTACGTTTATGGCAATTGTTTGTCCCGACCACTCGGTATCACCAATGATGACTTTTTAAACTGTAGTGAAGATGGTCCCGAAGGTGAAACCTTTGATGGTTGGTACGTTTTCCCAGAGGCTGAGTCAATTACGCTTCGCGGTGAAGTTGTGAAATTTGATTTGTCAAAAGAAAATCTTGAGCGTAGAGGCGTCATCATGGCCGAAGACGAACTCACTGCAGCTGATTTGTTTCGCAGTCTGCTTCCGGAATATAGAGAGAAATTTTTAGCTACCGAAGAAGAGCTGCGTGTGCGAGTTCCATGCGATATTCCAATGATATTGCGCCTGGACGAGTGGCACCATCCAGATATTGCAGGACAAGAAAAACCTAGCGAAAATGAAACCTTTAAATCAATTGCTAAAGTCTTAGTTGCAGCTGATCCCAGCTTGTACAAATTAGAGAAGAAGCCCAATAATTACTGGACTAACTGGCCCGAAGGCGGAACACTATGAATAATAAAGTTTCAACTATAAAACCTTCCTCAACCTAATCTGACAAGGAATTTTATCTCTAAATGACTGTCACTTGGTGGAACAAGCTCAAACAAAAAATCAGTTCGATTATGACTGGTAGTAAGTCAGCAGCCATACAAAAAGAACGACCTTCAGGAATGAACATTGAGATGCGATTTGACCTAACGCGTGAGCCGAAGCCCAATTTAGGTCTTCCCCCAAATGCGATTCCTGGACTTTCGGTCATAAAACAGTTAGTGCGAGGACTGCGTTATCGAGCGATTCTTGAGCCGATTGGACAAGAAGTAAATTTGACTTCAATAGAAAAAGCGCCAGAAGAGATTTGCTCAATAATTCATCAGTATGGGATCAGTATTGAAAGTGCGCCTCGAGATTATAGTTCTGATGCATTTTTAAAATACGGAATTTTGGACTATCAATTTGAAGTCTCTGGTGACTTTTCAGTCGAACCACAAGGTGTGCGGTTTTTGAAAGATTTAGGTTTTCTCCTCGACAAAAAAGACGTTGATGACAGCTTGTTTCTCGACGCGGGAATTGGTGTTCTTGAAGAAATGCTCGATCAAGTAAAATCAAACAAAGTTTTCTTCAAAATTCTCCTCGACAGTCAGGGAGGTTATCGTGGAGGACATATTTCGGGTAATAAAAATTGGCTGAGTGCAAATCCCAATGAATATTTTCCATGTAAATTCAAAGTGCGCGATGCGTGCCTAACGAATTGCAGTTTGGTTTGGTTGAACAAACATTTTTACCTTTGATTACCTGCGCATTGACAATGCTTGTCTGCACCAGCCACCGAACCTGGTGACAAAAACGTTCTCATAAGAAGAGCATTAGAACAAGTTTGTCATTCATTCCACTGGGCATTCGGTCCGTTTACCGAGAAGAGTTTGGCCCTTCCTTAAAAGAAGCTATTTTCTGTTCTACTCTCATTCTAATTTTATCTCGAATTTCACGAACTTCATTTAGCTCTTTGCCCTTGGGATCGGGCAAAGGCCAGTCTTCTCGAATCAACCCCGGCACGATTGGACACGCTTCGCCGCATCCCATTGTCACAAGCATATCTGCGGACTGAGCAAGTTCGGGGGTCAATAATTGCGGCTTGATACAACTCAAGTCAATTCCTATTTCATTCATGACTTGCACTACCACAGGATGCACTCTGTCACCAGGCTGTGTTCCAGCTGATATACCATCGCCAGAATTTGTGAGCAAGTTGTAGAATGCAGCAGCCATTTGGGAACGACCGGCATTGTGCACACAAGCAAAAATAACTTTTGGCATCTTCATTTCTTGTCAAACTTGATTGAAATACTCTCTAACTCAGGTGCGCAGCATGCCGATGTATTCTGAGTTTGTAGTTCAACGTCTTCACCATATGTGGTGGCTTGACCTGTAGTGTAAAAAGACTCCCAAGCTATGCCTTGAGGATCATGTACCCACGCTTTATCCGCTTTGGCATAACAACATGTTGTTTGCTCTTGTTCAAGAATTGGTTGATGAGCCGCTTTTAGACGCTGGGAAATTTCTTTCAGGTCATTTGCTTCTTCCACCTGAATGCCTAAATGGTCCAAGCCCGGCTCGCGACCTCGCGTTGATATAGCAAAATTGATGCGTGGATCTTCGAGCATCCACTTAGCGTAATCGTCTTTCTTCACCACAGGGGGCGTATTGAAAAAAGTAGAATAGAATTGGATTGACTCATCCAAATTTGCTACCGCGACATGAACGTGAAATCTTTTCATCAACATTTGCCTCCGTTGTCAGCACAGCAATTTTCAAGTAAGAAACTCATGAGCATTTGCATGTGCGCATAATTAGCCGAATAAATAATGTGACGGCTTTCTCTTCTAGAAGAAATCAGTCCCGCATTAGAAAGTTCCTTTAAATGGAAAGACATTGTTGCAGGAGGAAGTTTAAAATGATCGCTCATTTCTCCCGCAGCCATGCCTGCTTGCCCTTTTCTGACAAGCAACCTAAATACTTCCAAACGTGATTCTTGAGCCAAAGCGCTTAAGGCTTTGACAGCGTCATTACTTTTCATATTTCCAATAATATCGAAATGTCAAACAAGAGTCAAGTGTTTTTGTATTCTTATTTTCTCTTAGCCAGCCATCTCACCAGAACAAATAGCAAGTTCGGGATATGCTTTTGGTAACTCAACGGTAAATGTAGTACCTGCATTAGCACTACTTAAACACAATATTCTGCCCTCATGCGCCTCTATAATTTGGCGGCACAAATACAATCCCAACCCGCTTCCCATAGAATATGACTTTCCTGCCCTTCCTTGCCAGAACTGATGAAATAAGTTGCTTTGTTCCTCTTCTGGAATTCCAGTTCCGCGGTCAGTAACACTCAATAAAAGTTTTGATTCGTTATCGACAAGACAAACTTCAACAGTGGATCCTTCTGGTGAAAACTTGACTGCATTGTCGAGTAGATTTGAGACAACCCTTTTCAATGGACCACTTTCGCCAAGCGTGAAGAGAGAGCCCGCTACCGAATTTTCAATTAGAATTTTCTTGCTTATTGCAGCTGGCTCGACCAGCGAAATTGCGTCTTTAACCAAGTCACTAAAGTCGATAACATCTCTACCGGAGTAACTTGAAAGTCGTTGATATCTAAATACAGAAAGCAGGTCGTTCATTATTTCAAGCATTTCTTTATGGCTTGAAAGCACTTTCTTGATGAGTTCACTTTGCTCTACTTGGTTAGCTATTTTGTCTTGAGAAATCAGCTCAAGAATCCTATAACAACCAACGATAGGATTCTTTAGATCATGCGTAAGGGCTGCAACAAAATCATCTCGCTGCTTATGTAATTCGATCTGCTGCTCCAATAAACGAGCATTTTTTGAATCTGTTATATCCCTGGCAATAAGCGATATTCCGATTATCTCGCCAAAGTGTGTTTTGACCGGAGCAAAGCTTAATGCAAGTAGTAATTCCCTTCCATCTGAGCCTATCTTGCACGCTTCATAATGGTCTATTGCAGCACCTCGACGGACCATTTCCAAAAAGGATTCTACCTTTAAGTCTGCAATAGAATCATCCAAAACTCTTGCATCTAGCCCGATTGCTTCACTTGCCTTCAATCCGAAATTTTTCTCTGCTGCCTTGTTCCAGCATAAAATCGTTCCGTCAGGCTTCATCCCCACTATACAATCGTGTGAAGATTCAATTATCGCCGCAAGGAATCTATCTGAGTCCATTTAGGCACTGTACTCATTCTATAGGGAATATCTGAAAACACAGAACAGGCGAACGTGATGCCATTCCTTTCATCTTATCAAATCACATCAAAATCGAAAAGGGGCTTGCAATCTAAGAATCAAACGTCGCACTCTCCAGCAGCTTCTTCAAATATTCTGCATAAACATAAACACGATCGCGTGGTTTGCCTGTGGTTTCGCGCACGATGCCTAACTCTTCAAGATGATGAAGACCAGCTGTAACTGTGGGTGTTGATAGTCCTAAACTTTTTACAAGCAATGGAATAGTGGCAAATGGTTTCTTTTCTAAGAAGTGATGTATCTGCAGAACAGTACCTGTCGAGCGTCCCAGTGTCTTAATTTTGTCTCTGTCAGTATTCATCAACATCAAAATGCCAGATGCTGTTTTTGTTGCCTGCGTAGCACTTTTATGAACACCTGCAAGAAAAAACTCGAGCCATGGTTCCCAATCACCAGAGTCGCGCACTTTCTGTAAATGAGCATAATAGTCATTTCGATAAGTTTTAAAATACAAACTCAAGTACAGAATTGGTTGTGACAATACGCCGTGCGAGCAAAGTATGAGCGTGATCAAAAGCCGCCCCAAGCGCCCGTTTCCATCAAGAAAAGGGCGAATGGTTTCGAACTGGTGGTGAATCAGTGCAGCCTTTACCAGAAGTGGCATATTACTCTTATCTTCATGGAGAAATTTTTCCAAATCGCTCATACATTCGGTCACTATATCTGGTGGCGGTGGGACGAAACTAGCATTACTTGGCTGAGTTCCACCCACCCAGTTTTGCGTTCGCCTAAATGAGCCTGGGGACTTGGTTCCACCTCTCATTCCTTCCATCAAGATTTCGTGCATTTCCCGAATAAGCCGCATCGAAAACGGCTTGCCATTTTCAAGCTTTTCTAATCCATAATTCATCGCGCGCACGTAGTTTGAAACTTCTTCCACATCGTGCAACGGCGTTCCTGGCGACTGCTCGCTTTCATACAGCAACAAATCAGAGAGTGAAGACTGCGTCCCTTCAATCTGCGACGACAATACAGCCTCAAGCCGCACATACATGTACAAAAAAATCTCAGGTTCGGGTAACAGTGATGACATGCCATCCAGCCTGCCCAAAGCTTGATTGGCTTTATCCAGCGCCTTATGCAGATTCTCGATATTAAGCGAAACTGGTGGAAGTCGGTCGGGCACAAAGGCCCAATAAGGCTTTTCGGAATTCACCGAACATTTGATTCGTTTACCTGTCGCTTTAGCAGTCATTAGTAACGTTCGCCTTAGTTATCCCCTCGCCTATTAAAGGATATTCCATCTTCCTTTAATAAGCAATCTTCAAATCTAAGGTTTTTATGAATATACGGCTCTTTCAGGACAAGCTATTAAAGGAACCTTTAATAAGCAAGCTTCTTATTAAAGAAAACAGACTTTGCCTTTAATAAGAAAAGAAAGGTCTCACCACGGATTATTACTTCCTGAGTTTTGGTTCTGATCCCAGCCAGCAAACGTTCCCAAGCCAACAGAGATGATAAGCGGAATTACTGAGCAAATCAGCAAAATGACTACTGGAGCCGACCAGCCGCGGTTAACGATAGCTTGAGAATGGTCGTCAGGATTGTAATAAACCACAACTTGCCTGCCTATCTCTGGATCCACTCCATTTACAACTTTTTTGCCTTGTCCTGGCCGGCTATAGCTTACTTTAATGTGAAAGCGCTGCTCAAATAGATTGAACAAATTTTCGTTTTCAGTTGAATAGTATTTGCCATTTACTACATATTGAATCGTTCTCTTTTTGACAGTGTTCGATTTTACATAGCCATTCACTGGTATCCAACTACTGGTCTGCCTTGCGGTGAAACCCAAAAACGAGAAAATACCAAGACCTAAGAAGATAAACAGAACGGTAAAAAACCTTCTTATTGATTCATTTTGCTGATTTTGCATCAAGCTGTTTTTTCACCTCGGATTTATTCAGCTCTGCATTCTTAAGAAGCTCTTTCTCTTTTGGCAGTTTCTTTAAAATCTCAATTGCTTTATCGTACTGTACAAGCGCTTCTTTGAGTCGATCTTTCCCGCGATAAAAGTTTGCAAGATCCAGTATAGCAGTGGCACCAAGTTTGGTGCTAATCTTCTTTTCGATTCAAGTGTTATAATTTTATCTTTGAGAATCTTCTCGGTGTTCATCGCCTCTTGCTCAGCCTGGCTTGGAACGGGAGGTGAACCGAGTAGCATCGGGGTTTGTTCCTGCTGATTCTTGACTGGAACACAAGGCTTTCCTGCAAGCCTCTGCGGAGCCTGAGCAAGCGCACCCGTTACAAACAAACCAAATGCGGCAACGAAACTACTAGCCACCTTAAGCACCGGTCTAACTCTGTCTCGAAGAGGACGCAGAGGTCTTGGGCAATCGTCAGTAATTACTTTGCCCTTAGCGTCAGCAGCGTAATTGAGACAAACGCTTCCGTCGTTTCGCAATTGCAAAAACTCTTCCGCCTCGCCCTTTGTCATAGATGAAAGGTTATAGACATTGAGCGAGCACTGGTCACAGAAGCGCTCGCGCTCGTCGCCGACCATTTCGTCCCAGTTCTGGCTGCATGGTTTAGCTAGACTTACCTTGTCCAGAGCACTTTTTTTGTTTTGGTCTGTCATATTCTGTCCTCCACCTTACTTATGCCCGCCATTCGCCGGTTTGGCGCTTTTCGTGGTGCTTTCTAATCCATCTCATTAATGTTATAGCTTTTATTCTACCCGGAAAAATACCAGTGCCCGTATCTGCCACAGGCACCGGAAATTCGAAAGTGCTGGGTTGATTTTCGTGATTGAATTCAACTTTGTACCAAAGTTCTCCATCGCGATAACAAGAAAATTCTGCCATCGTCCCTTTGACCAACTGTTTAATAGAATAATTCATGGATCTAATCCTCAATAAGTGCGCGCTAAAATCTATGCGGCATGACACTACATGCAACACCATTAAGCGCGAAGTAAATAAATGAATTTATATCGCGAGCGCGCTAGAGCTACGCCCGCACCACGTCATCGACGCTGCGAAGTGGAAAGATATTGATCAAATTGTAGGCTGCGTAACGCACGTTTGACTATCCTTCAAGGACCCAATAAACTCATCATACATATTTTTCCCTTGGTTATCAAATAAATTGAGCGAGGTATGTAAACATCAACCCGGCTTGTGAGGCTAAAAATGAAACAACTATTGCTTGGCGCAATTGCGATGCTTTTAAGTGTGAATGTTGCGTATGCCGATGGCGGTAACAAGAAAGAAGGGGAAGCGAAAATTACACGCGACCAGGCTAAGGAAATTGCCTTGAAACAACTGCCTGACGGGAAGGTCGAAGATTGCGATCTGGAAAAACGTAAAGGTAAGTTGTATTGGCAAGTTGAAGTCAAATCGGCAGATGGCAAAGTCAAAAAAGAAATGAAAGTAGATGCCACATCAGGTGAAGTGTCGGACATCAAAGAAGATAAAGATAACTAGCCGATTGACATCACTCGAATCAATGCTAGAGTGAGATTATAAAGTCTCTAAAAGCAAGCTTAAGACTTGCCATATCTATGAAAAAACATTCTCGTGTTCAGGTTGCGCAGGAGGCAGCCAGGTTCATGCTCGATGGTGCAGAAAATGAATATCTGCACGCTAAGGAACGAGCGACCCTCAAACTGGGAATTAGCGGTCATAATCTTTTCCCGAGCAATAAAAAAATCAAAACAATGATTTCGCTTCTTGCTAAAGTCGAGCTAGGCGAACAAGAAGTCAAAAATCGCGTCCGTCGTATGCGCGAGATAGCATTAGAACTTATGCACATCATTGAAGAGAACGATCCTTTTTTGATTGGATCCACATTGAGTGGAAAAATTAGAGCAACTTCAGACATCGATTTACACGCTTACGCAGACAGCCCGCTTGAGCTTCAAGAAAAGCTGGAAATGTGCGGATACAAAGACATTGAGCTTGAAGAGATAGAAAATCTGAAAGGCTATTTTATGCATTTAAAATGGGAAGAAGAAGGCTTTCCAGTTGAAATTACTGTATATCCCTGGAGAAACAGAGACGTTCAACCCATCTCATCTGTCACTGGAAAGCTGATGAAACGAGCGGACATAGTTTCTTTGAAAAGAATTCTCGCAATAAAACCAAGCTAATGCGACTCAACATCGAACAACTAATCGAGCTCCAAGAAGGAGTTATTCAGCTCTTAAAAAGATTTTCTATGAGCGACCATTCGATAAAACTGCTGGCTTGAAATATCGCTACTTTTGGACTGGAGCGCATAGCCAAAAACATATTCAGATATGCATTGTTCAAGGAGATCGCGACAAGAGTTTCGATTTTGATGTTCCAGAAGACCTAATTCAAAATCTATACTGGTTTCAAATAAACGAAAATCTCGGTGAAGCCAATCATCTGGAAATTGGAGGCAATTCTGAGACAACGCTAAGACAAATTGAAACTTCTAAAGAAAGTGGTAAAGTGGTGCAATATTCCCTTGGGACGAGTGTCATGGCAAAAAAAATTCTCCTTTCTTTAGGCATCATTTTAGTGGTGGCAATTGCTGGCATTCTTATTTTGGCAGCGAACAAACCTGATGCTTTCACTTATCAAAGAAGTATGCTCATTAATGCGCCTCAAGAAAAGATTTTTGATCAGGTAATTGATTTTCACAACTGGACCAAGTGGTCGCCCTACGAGCACAAGGATCCAAATTTAAAACGCACATTTAGTGGTGCTGAGTCGGGTGTTGGTTCTAAATACGCATGGGAAGGCAACGACGAAGTTGGCGCTGGCAACATGGAAATCACTCAAGCAAAAAAACCAATTAGCATCAATATCGGTTTGCACTTTACCAAACCGTTTCAAGGCGATAACAACGTGGTATTTTCCATGGTGCCTCAAGGCGAACAAACTGAAGTGACGTGGTCGATGACTGGTTCTAATCCATTTATGTGCAAAGTAATGGGCACCTTTATGGACATCGAAAAGATGTGCTGTGACGATTTCACCAAAGGTCTCACTAATCTTAAAAACTATATCGAGAAAGGTGAGACTTCCGATCCCAAAGATGCTTCCAAAGCAAGCGAACCTGAAATAGAAGAAGCACAACCTGCATCAGAAGCCAAATAGGGGATGAAATTGAAAATAGCTCTGCTGCTTGCCACCACATTTGGTTTGTCTATTTCTTTTGCATTTGCCGAAGCTAGCAACAAAGACAAATTAAAACTCCCTGAGGAAATCGGTCGCAAAGAAAATTCTGGCGACATGAACCTTTTGCAGTTACAGCCCACTGTGATGAATGAAAGACACTACACGTCGGGCAAGTCTGAGCGTCATCAAAGAATGTCACCAACACTGCCTGAAGGTGCTCCTATTCCGGATCGCGATCCAACACCAGCAGAAAAAATTGATCAAGCGGTCAAAGACAAAATCAAATCAATGCAGGATCAAGAACAAGAAATCAAACTCAACGTAAGTTGCACGACATGCTCCAGTTCGTTTATCGAATTGCTAAAGCAAATAAAAGGACTCGACATCATCAAAGTCGATTCTGAGTCGAAAACAATTGCACTCAAATTGCCAGCCAATCTTGTGCAAAAACTGGCACAGTACACTGGCGTGTTCAAAATTCGCTTATATGGAATTCCTCAGGCGAGCTGAGCACCAGAGGCGCTACCACCACCGCGGTCGAATATTTTAGCTAGAATCATTCCGGCGGCAAATCCACCAAGGTGAGCGAGAAACGCTACGCCACCAGTTTCGCTATCTTCTACACCTAAGGCGCTTGAGAATTGCGATACTAGTTGCATCACAAACCAGAGACCAAGAAACACTCCGGCTGGAACATGCATCATGCGTGAGTAACCGCCTAACGGAACAAGCGCCAGCACAGTGGCTTTTGGATAAAAAATAAAATAGGCTCCAAGCACACCAGATATGGCACCACTGGCGCCAATCATCGGAACGTTTGATGCACCACTTAGAAAAACTTGCGCCATAGCAGCACAAATACCCGTCAAAAGATAAAAGAACAAGAAGCCGACATGCCCCATTCGATCTTCGACGTTGTCACCAAATATGAATAGAAACCACATATTGCCTATGATGTGCGCAAAGCCACCATGCATAAACATTGAAGTGAAAACATTTACTATTTGACCAACACCAAAATGTCCCAGAAAGTCTGCTGGTATCAAACCATGCTGTTCAATAAATTGATTTATCGCAGAACCTTGTCCCATTTCGAGCATAAATCCAAAAGCGTTAAGCGCGATTACGAGCCAGCTTACAACCGGCGCGATGCTTGATTGAACGTCGTCACGTAATGGAATCATTCAAGCCTTATAGCTTATCTAGGGCGGCTTGATGCAGCAGGCGAAAGCGTCATACTATCGGGCGAGAGTTTTTCTTTGACAGAGGCTGGAAAGGAGCGCGGTTTAAATGGCTGAGCCATTAAGGACACATCAGCACCACTCCACTGATCTTTCATCACTGGCGTTTGACGAGCCGCTTCGTCTTCTTTCACTTCGCGCGCAACAGTGTCTTCCATATGAGTGAAAGCATCTTTGATTTTGCGCTTCTCGATCAAAGCATCCATTAAATGTTTAGTGAACACACCATTGGCATACCGCTTCGATTCCCATGAGCGCTCATCGCTTTTACTAGAACAGATAACCATTTGACCGGTTCCTGCAACTTGCTCTGGGTCGATGTTGCGCGGGTCATCGCCATCCTTGGCACTGGCGTCGGCAGCACCACTGTGACAGGCGTCTAGAACTATAAGAATGCGATCGGTGGGAACGCGTTCTTTCATCAACTGAGTCAAATCGTTTACGTTGATACCACTTGCAAACAAACTGGTTTTGGAAGTGTCATAAGCAATCAAATAATTCTTTGGTCTGTATCCTTTTTCTACCTGGCTTGAATCTGCTTTAGCAGGACTGCCGTGGCTAGAAAAATAGAACACCACCAAGTCATTGGGATCAGCCACTCGAGGCAAGAACTTGTCACCAAGCTCTTCTAAGATACGTCTTTGAGTTGCTTGTTCGTCGAGTAAGAGGCGAACGTGATCGCGCTTGAAATTACATTTTGCCACCAGAAACTCGGCAAAGTCTTTGGCGTCTTTGGCACTATATTTTAATCTGCCAATAGAGCCATCTTGAAATTTACTGATACCAACTACAAGCGCCCACTTATCGTCGATTGGCTTGTCGCCAGCCTTTGGACCCTGCGTCACGACTGTCGTGGTTTTGTTAGGAGTTTGTGTTGTAGTTGTGGATGTATTGGGGTAATTATTCGGAACCGGTTGTTGTGCCACCATTGTGCCACCACCGCTTTTCTGTTGTGCGACGTCTAATGCCGTGGTGCAGATAGCCTTAACCCACTTGTACTCCGGTGCGAGCGCACAAGCTTGAGTGCCAATCATGTTTACTTCAGCTACTTTTCCTTGCATTCCATTCCACAAAGCAGTGACAGCAAGCAGTCTTGAACGAGTAAGATTTGATATTGGAGTAATGCTATTTGCTAAATCTATGATTTGCTTACATCCTGCAATATCGCTATTTAATGCGCGAGCCAGAGCACACTCGGACAGAATTGGTGCGGCTTCGGCCTTTTCTGTTGGCGAACTTGAATTAAAAATGTTCAGCGCTTGAGTAACTTCTGGCTCGACCTTTGCAAATTCATTGTTTCGTCCATAAACTACAGCACGCGCGGCATGATCATATCCGCGCTCGTACTGTGTAGTGCGCAGAGAAGCTGATTTTTCCAGGTCAGCCAATGCTTGCGGATAGTTGTTGATTAGGCTGTTTACGTAAGCTCTCTGAAACCAGAACTTTGCTTCATTAGGCTTCTTACTAATTGCCACGTTCATGTCAGCTAACGCTCGGTCATAATTACCCAAAGCAGCAAAAGCCATCCCTCGAGCCACATAACAAAGCCCTTCGTTAGGATTTAGAGTTCCGGCGGCTTCAAAGTCGTTACCGGCGGCAGAAATATTTCCCATCTGAAACCAGATTAACCCACGACTCAAATAAAGCCCCCAAAAGTTTGGATTTTTGGGATTGTAATTGATTGATTGCGTTAGAAGATTTCCAGCATTCTGATACATCCCCTGGATCTCAAGGTCCGCCGCCTGCTTAAGAACATTTTGAATTTGTGCCTGCGTCTGTGCATTTGCAGGCTCAGCAAGCGCGAACTGGCAAAGAAGTATCAAGGCGAGGGCAAGAGAGCAAATTGATTTGGGTAATTTCATTGTCAAGCGTTCAACTTTTACCAGGGTTCCGTTAATGTAAGGCACTATTATAATAAAAATCCATTATATAAGTTGGGGGAAATTATTGTGCAAAAGTTACTTCTGAGCGCTGCGGCAGCCGGTTTCTTATCTTTATCCTGCGGTATCGCCCTGGCTGAAACGGCAGAAGAGCTGGTCGATAAGAGCCACAAGCTCTACGAGCAAAAAGATTTTAAATCATCCCTCGACGCCATGAACGAAGCAATAAAGCTTGATTCCAAGAACGCAGCCTATTTCTTCGAACGAGCCAAAATAAAGCGCACAATGGAGCAGATCAAATCTGCCATTGACGATTACTCTAAAAGTATCGAGCTAGACCCAAAAGTGGTCGAAGTCTGGTACAACCGCGGACTGCTCAAATGGGCAACCAATGACAAAGCAGGCGCCCTTTCTGACTGGAACAAGGCAATTGAAATCAACCCCAATTATGCCAACGCCTACAATAACCGTGGCGTCTCAAAATGGGAGAGCGGCGACAAAGAAGGCGCTCTACAAGACTATAACGAAGCAATCAGACTCGATGCCAAGCATCCAGATGCGTACAGCAACCGTGGCGTGGTTAAGCGCGCGATGGGCGATATGAAAGGGGCGCTTGAAGATTACAAAATGGCGGCAGATGTCAATCCCACATCATTTGTGTTTGGCAATCGCGGCAACATGAAAGTGGCGACCGAAGATTACAAAGGCGCCATCGAAGATTACACCAAAGCAATCGAACTCAATCCAGACAATCCAGAATATGTCTACAATCGGGCTCTTGCAAGACTCGATGCCGAAGATTATGCCGGTGCCATTGAAGATGCCACCAAAGCAATCGAGATGGATCCCAAGGACGAATCTGCGTATGAAACTAGAGCCAAAGCCAAAAGACAAAAAAGCGATTACCAAGGCGCACTTGCAGATTTGAACAAAGCGATTTCAATAAATTCAAAACATGCAGCGTCCTTTGCAGAGCGGGCGCTCGTTTACAAAGATCTGGAAAACTACAAGTCAGCACTTGCAGACCAGAATAAAGTAATTGTTCTGGCGCCAAATGTGAGCGACAACTATCTGGAGCGCGGCGTCACCAAAGAAGATCTAGGAGATCTGGCTGGTGCACGAGACGATTTTTCAGAAGCTATTCGTCTTGCCAAAGACTCTGCCGATG
The DNA here is from genome assembly GCA_016699165.1 of Candidatus Melainabacteria bacterium. Lineage (GTDB taxonomy): Bacteria > Cyanobacteriota > Vampirovibrionia > Obscuribacterales > Obscuribacteraceae > Aved-18. Next base: position 1,903,023 of record CP064963.1, read on the forward strand.
CCTATTTCAATCGTGGCAATATCAAAGATAAATTGCACGACAAAAAAGGTGCGCTAGAAGATTACAATGAAAGCATTAGGCTTGACGGCGCTCAAGCCGATGCTTACAACAATCGCGGCTTAATTAAAGAAGATCTCGACGACAGAAAAAGTGCAATTGAAGACTATAACAAAGCGCTTGAGATTAACCCCAAATACGCTACTGCAATGTCTAACCGAGCTGGTGCAAAATTAGATCTTAATGACAAAGACGGCTCCATGAAAGACTATGAGGCAGCAATTGCACTCGATCCTGATTTTGCTGACGCTTATCTTGGAAGAGGAATTTTGTACATTGAAATGGGTGATGGAAACAAAGCTATTGAAGATTTCAAAAAGGTTTTGACACTTGACCCTGAGCGTGCGCAAGCGCATTGCCAGATGGGAAGCGCACTTCAATTCCTTGGAAAGAACGAAGAAGCAATTCAAGAATATAACGAAGCAATTAAAATGGACCCACGAGATTTCGTCGCTTTTGTAGATCGTGGTTTCTCTTATCTTATTTTGAACGATCTGAAAAAATGTATCGAAGATAGTAACCATGCAATCAAGCTATCCACCGAAGATCCAGCTCCTTATTTAAATAAAGCGTTGGCATTATGTTTGCAGAAAAATTATTCTGCAGCCGCCGACACTTTCAGACAAGCATCAAAAATTGGCAAAGATCAAGACGTCAATTTGCGTGCTCACTTGCTTGCAGCGCTCAACTTAAAATGTGCTGGACAAGATCAAGAAGCGCAAAAAGAGCTTGAGAAAGCAAAAGAAATTGCTGGCGAGAAAAACATGATTCATGTTGTGCATTTTATAAATGGTAAAGGCGAACAAGACAAGATTGTCTCAGCATCAAATGATCCAGTGTATTCGACTGTAGCAAGAACCTATCTTGGAATGGAGCTTTTGCTCCAGAAAAAAATAGACGAAGCAAAAAAACAATTGCAGTGGGTTGTGGATAATGGCAATAACAAATGCGATGAATACTATCTAGCCAAAGCACTAGTTAGTCTTGATTCGCTGCCTTAAATTATGCGCCCATACTGACAACATGTTTGGTTCATAAGCTGAAATGATGTAGACTATGCCCAATCTGCGGACTTTCGCATCAGGTTATCCAGGAGGTATTCATGAGATTAACCAGGACAGCCGTCCTATCGCTTGCAGCACTAGCCACCTTGTCTCAATTGGCTCAAGCTGCAGATTCTAACAACGCAAGAAGCTTATTCGTCGAGCAAGCCAAGAAGCCAACCAAGCCTATCAACATGGGTGTTTCGTACTGGCTAGAGCTAGAGCGCGATGGTAAAAAACAAAGAGTCAGCAACAAACACAAGTTTTTAAATGGCGACCAGTTGCGCATTCACGTTAAACCAAACGCCGATTCTTACGCATACATCGTGATGATGCAAGGAAGCAAAGGCGACAAAGCCGTTTTGTATCCAACCGCTGATAAAGAAGACAACAAAATCAAAGCCAACAAAGAAGTTGTTCTTCCATCAGCAGATAAATACATGAAATTCGACAACACACCAGGACTAGAAACTCTTCGCGTCATTGTTTCGCGCGGTAAAATCGATCCTGAAAAACAGTTGCAAGACAAACCAAAAGAATCAGTCAAAATCACTCATGACGAAGACACAAAAAATGACAAAGTTCCAGACGGAACTGTAGTTTGCATCGTTATGAATGGTGCCAAATTTAATGGTGCTCGCAATCTGACTGTCGAAACAGACAAGAAAGAAGCAGAGAACGAAACACTGGTAGTAAACAAAGATCCAAACAAAGCTTTGACTATCGATATCGCTCTTAACCATGCTAAAAGCGAGAAAACAGCTAAGAAAGACAAGCCTAAAGCTGAAGCCAAAGAAGACAAAGACGACGAATAATTCGCCAATCGAATTTTAAGTCACAGACTATAAAAATAAAAAAGGAAGATTGTTATTCAACCTTCCTTTTTTATTGTCTTTTTGTCTTTATTGTCTTTATCGATGAAGACTCTAGCCTTGCGGCTTGGGCAATTCAGGCATCACCACAGTGGTGTCGCCGTTTGCGTTTGTATACATGTCTACAAAACGTTTGAGCATCACTTCTGGTCGCTTCATCAACTCCACTCGCAAAATTGTAGTGACGTTGCAAGTGTTGTGCATGCCCTGGAAAATGAATTCAGGACAAGCGGTGTCGAAGAGCATGCACGCAAGGGCACGATTGCGATCGTTTTTATCTAGACCTTGAGCATAGATTTTGTCCGATTGATTAAACATACGATTGGCTTCGTGAAAAATTGCTGCAAGGCGCTGCTCACTTAAAGGGAAGCGACGTGGACTTTTATCAAGATTGATATTGGCAGTCATCAAATTAATGGCTGCTTGCATGTTCACATTCTCGGTGGGAGAAATGCCTTCGCTCTTGTCGTTTATATGAGCCTGCAATTCTTTCAATTCATCTTGCGAGCTTTTAATTCCGCGCGAATACTCGCTCACTGTGCCTGTTGGAAGAATGGCTCTTGTTTTTGGCACTTTGCTCATTAGACGAGTAATTTCTGCATCCGTCATGATGCCTGGAAGCACGCGCGCATACTGACTCTCAGAGGCGGGCTTTGGTGCGTCAGGTGTGAAGGCACGATGTGGTGGCACAGATTGATCATGGGCCTTATCAGTAAAGTTCATGGCTGATACCAACTGGTCTGCACCAATCCAGCCATTGCATTTTATGCCCCATTGATTGAGCAATAAAAATTCGGTGGTACCATTTTTGACCCGCTTATCAACAATGTTCACTACGTGACCACCCGGAGCGTTCATACCAAAAACAGCAGCACGAACATCGGCTGCCACAATCATAGGAGCATTGTTTGCATCAAATACTTGAGTGAATTCAGAACCGGTTTTCACATCGTGAATATTGGTCGCTTTGTGTTGGGCACCAGGCCACATCGGTCCGACGGCCAAGTTAGAATATCCGGGACTTAATTTGGTTTCCACCGCGGCAACGTCGTCGGCTCTAAACATTGGCGCCCCGACGGGTTTGCCTTCGTTCATTACTACAGGTCCATCAAAACTCTGTAATTTATATCTGTCGCCATTGTCGTCTTTGCCGTACTGACCAGGCGGATCTGCGGCATATAGACAGTTATAAAAGTTTTGGCTGTGATAGTTACAAAGCAAATGATTCATGCCCTGTACAAACTGATCGCGAGCTCCGACTCCAAACAATTTTGGGTCCCATGAAACTAGCGATTCTCTATCACCTTTTAAATGTTTTGGTGAGTAAGCAATTTTGACACCACGTCCACCATCGTTGCCAGGTTGTGGCTGAGGTTGTGGTTGCGGTTGTGGTTGTGGCTGTGGATCTGGCACAACTGCTGTAGGATTAGGCTGGGGTTGAGGTTCGGGTTGAGGTGTTGGTGTCACATTTGGTGCGCTCCCGTCACTACTATGACTGAGAGCAACTTCAATAACGGTTGGCTCAGTTGCTTTTTCACCCTTGAAATAAACCAATCCACTACCGGATGTTTTTTCACCTAGCTTGTAAAAACCATCGGCTGAAACTACCGAAATATTTCCAATTTGCTCAGGCAAACCAGACAAAGTATCTCCATCGACTTTGGCACCACGAAGCCCCATTGCTCTGTTTTGCTCGAGTGGTTGGCGCGATAGAATCACGACCATGGTCTCTGTGCCTGGATTATTGTCGAAGCGAATCAACCCTTTGGGTGGCACAACATATTCTTTGCCGGGTTCAAGGGTGTTGTCCTCGCCCTGCGGCGGGTAGAGAAGCGCTTTCTTACCGGTGCTTCCCATCATGGCGATGTAGCAAAAGGCTTTGGCGCTGGTTTTCAGGTGCAAACGCAGAGCATCGCCACTCTTAAATGCGAATCTATTGTTGCAAAGTGTGACTGGAACGCCATCGCGATGAAGCTCAAGGCAGTAAGCGGCGGTGATCCCGCCCTCGTCAGCCTGGTCTTGGTCTTTCAGCTCTTCATAAAAAAGGTCTTTGGCATTAGACGGCGCGGACCACGCAGGCATGCTAGAGCTTGAGCTAATGGCAAAAACGACCAGTAAAACAGTCGCAACAAGCTGGTTAAAAGCCCTGAAATTGAGCATGACCGAGTCCCCGTTTGAAGGAAATTTGAGATATAGTAGACTATCACATTTTAGAGTTGGCGGGAGTGCATTATGAACGTGATAAGAAAGTCTGGTCTTCTGGCTGCCGGTCTCATTTTCTCGGCGTTTTTTTTAAGTGAACCAGCACACGCTGGTCGCGCCAAAGACCTCTTTTACCAGCAGCTCGACGATGGTACTCCATCAAACACTGGAATGAGCTACTGGATTGAATTGCGTCGTGGCAAAAGTATGAAGAAAGTGGACAGCAGATACGCTTTCAAAAGTGGCGACCGCATCAAAATTCATCTTACATCCAATGTAGACGGGCATGCTCACGTAGTCTTGCTTCAAGGAACAACTGGCAGCAAAGCAGTTCTCTTTCCTGTCAAGGGAAAAGATGCAAGCAATTTCATTCGCAAAGGTCGCGACATGGCGCTGCCCAGCACAAGCTTTTTAGTATTTGACGCCAAACCTGGCAAAGAGAAATTACGCATTGCCATATCGCGCAAAAACATAAGCACAGCTTTCCTTTTGCAAGACAATCCAGGCACCCAGATTGCCATGGCAAATATCACAAACAATCCTGCAATTGATACAACTCAAGGCAACAATCAAATAGTGGTGGCATTTCCAGAAGAGAATAAATCCCAAGCTCCTGTGGTGGCAAACAACGATACATCTGCTAGTGATGCCATTCCCAATGCCATTCCAAATGAGCCAGACGAAGAATTGTCCAAAGATCTTTTTCGCGAAGATTCAAAACCCAAAAAGCCAGTGGTTCACAAACCTGCTGGCACAAGCTCAAAACCAAAGCCACATGTAGCGCATAGACCAGGCTCACACAAACCAGGTGCCCACCGCCCACCTGTTGCGGTTACTCCCGCTCCTCAAACCATTGTGGTTAACAATAATCCTTCAGAGGTTTTGTACGCTGAAATAGTTCTGGAGCACATGTAATTTGAAACTGCCTGCATTATTCACGGCCCTTTTACTTTCGTTTGGACCGACATTTACCTGCACAAGCGCTCTTGCTCAGGGTAATGCCAAAGATTTGTTCTATGAAGAATTGAAAGAACCGCACAACGAAACTTTTGGCGCGGCATACTGCATTGAGTTACGCAGAGCGGGACAACCAGCCTTTCTTTGCAATAATCGCTACTCTTTTCAAAGTGGTGACAGCATAAGACTGCACGTGAAACCAAACGCTAATCGGTATGCATATATATTGCTCACCCAAGGTACAAGCGGAAAAAAAGACGTGGTGCTTTACCCGCCGAATCCCACCGATGACAATTTGATCATGGCTGGAAAAGAAGTGGTCATCCCTCCAAAAGGGATGCTTACTTTCGACAGCACTGTTGGTGCTGAAGAAATCTGTCTTATTTTGACTCCGCAAAAAGTGTCGGATCAACGCTTGCTTGCCGCAAGTGGAGTTCGCATAAACTCAGATGCATTGTCTGGAACACCACAAAACATTTCGGGCTATAAAGTCTATTCAAACGACGGTGCTTATTCTTATAACTCGACAAAATCTGGTGCACCCGGCAGTGGTCAGGTTTTCGTTGTAAATCCAAGAGGCGCCACCGAACCTACAGCTATAAAAATAGTTTTAAATCACGGAGCTTCAAGCACTAGTCCTCCACCAATGCCTCAGCCCGAGCCAACTCCTCAAGTTAAACCACCAGCGCATAATCCACCAGGTGGTGGCGGCGGCGGTACCAATAGTGCTGTCACGGACAAATGGGCATTTATTGTCGGAGTAAATAAATTTAGAGCAGGGAGCAATTTACAGTTCTGCGTTCCCGACGCGTTACTGTTCAAAGATTTTCTAGTGAAAGAGTGTGGATTTGCGCCTAATCACGTTCTGTGTCTAACAGATGAGAATGCCACCACGCGCAATATCAACCATGTGATGACAAAACTTTTGCCTCAAGGCGTACAAAAAGACGATCTGGTTTTGCTTTACTTTTCCTCTCACGGAACACCTGATAAGGCGGGCGGAAACTATATAGTCACGCACGATTTTGATGGAGTGCAAAATAATGGTATTCACATGCAAACTCTGGGAGAAATGATCAAGCAAAATATCCCAAGCAATAGAGTTGTCACCATACTTGATACCTGTTTTTCGGGTAACGCTCGCGATCTTGATGCAGCTGGATTTATTGACGATCAACTTCTTGGTAGCGGACAAATAATTGTCAGTTCGTGCAGTGTTAATGAGAGTTCGCTTGAAGACCCAAAAATTCAACATGGACTTTTCACTTTTTATCTTACCAAAGCATTACGTGAAAAGAAGGCGCTCAAAGCCTCCTTCGATGCTTGCAGGGACCATGTTACTAAAGCGGCCGCTGCAATGAATGGGTCGCAAAATCCAATAGTAAAATATGACCGCTGGCAAGGCAATGACGTCATTCTTTATGCCAAGCCGACAAAACCGCGATGATTAACGTGCTATAATTATTAGTAAGCATCGCTTGAGTGTCTAGCGTTAGGGGAATGCTCATGCGTTTTTGTACAAGCAAAAACACCGTACTTATACTCTCAGCACTCTTGTGTCAAATTTTCTTGTCCTATTTTGTTAGTTGGCAGTCGGCTGTTGGCGCACAAAGCGCTTCGATAAGCAGTGAGGCTACAGACAGTGGACACGATAGCGGCCTGCACATATCGACCGGGCCAGCCAACATTTTTTTGGAAGGCAAGAAACAAAACACTTCTTCGGGGAAAATGGCTCAGCGAGTACTTGAGCTGATTAGTTTATTCACCCGCCATATAAATGAATGCGCTCTAGGTTCTGTGAGCGAGCAATCCAAAATAATTGAAAGTTGTAGCTTCTGGCTTATTTACTGCTCGATACGACGTTGAAGCAAAGGCACTTTTTCAGGCCGAACCGCTTTATCGTATTGAGGAGGAACTATGCGTTTCCCGTTAAAACAGCTCATGCTTTTGCCGCTTATCATCGGCTTATCCGCCTGCGAGCATGCTGGCATCGAGCCTAGTGGAAAAATACAATCGCCAGAAGTATGGCAATCTCATTTAAAGACGACCACGCTTGCAAGCGACTTTCACGCCATAGTAGGTCAAACGATTTATGTGCCGATTTACTCGCACATCTATCATGAAGACCCCTCCAAAATGACTTTACTTGCTGGAACCATGAGTATCCGCAACACCGATGCCAAAAACGCCATTTATTTGACTTCGATTGCCTATCACGGCACCGATGGCAAACTGGTCGATGAGCTGTGCAAGCAGCCCATTATTTTGGAGCCGATGGCTACTGCAGATATCGTTGTTCCTCGCAGACACACTGAAGGCGGCTCGGGAGCAAATTTCCTGGTCAAATGGGTGGCAGACAAACAAGTCTCGCCTCCACTCACCGAAGCTGTGATGATAAGCGCCGGTGCTTCCCGCAACCTATCATTCGTCAGTCGCGGCATAGTGACTGAGAGTATCGCCGGAGTAAAATAAATGGGCGAATACAATTTAATAAAAGACCTGGCTTTGATTTGGTGTGTAGCTCTGATAGTCGGGCAGATATGCTTGATGCTGCGCCAACCAGTAATTGCAGGGTACATGCTGGCAGGTATTGCCATTGGTCCCCACGGACTGAAACTGGTAAGTCACGTGGATCAAATTACAGTCATTGCCGAATTCGGCGTGGCTATGCTTCTCTTCACCCTGGGCGTGGATATACCGCTTAAGAAGGTTCTATCTTCAGCAAGTAAAATTCTTACCGCTGGGCTTTCGCAAATGATTTTGACTGCCACCTTATTTGGTAGCGTCGCTTACATGGGTGGGCTGGCGCATAATTTAGCCGAAAGCTTTCTATTTGGCTCTGCTTGCGCCATTTCAAGTAGCGTTATAATTTCGCGCATTTTGTCTGATAGGGGCGAAATAGATTCGATGCATGGACAAATTCTTGTGCCACTAGCACTGGTTCAAGATTTATGTCTGGTCTTTATTATTCCAGCATTGCCTATCATGCATCAGTTGGTATCGTCCAATCCATCAAGCGCACAATACCTGAGCTTGACACTATCAGCTCTCAAATCTGTGCTGATGCTTTCACTTGTAATTTTTGGCGCCACCAAAATAATGCCGCATTTATTAGAGCGCTCAGCAAAAACCAATTCGCGTGAGATGTTCTTACTTACTGTCATTGTCTTGTGTCTTGGTATCGCCGTAGTGTGTCAGTTTCTTGGATTGTCTATTGCTATTGGCGCTTTTCTTGCAGGCATTATGATGAGTGAATCTACATATGCGCATCAAGCATTGCATGATATGACACCACTCAAAACTGTTTTCTCTATCGTCTTTTTTGTATCGATAGGCATGTTGCTCGACCCAATGTTCATAGCAAATCATGCCTTGGAAGTGCTTGGCTTTGTGGTTCTGCTTGTAATAGGCAAAGCAATCATCGCCGCACTGTGCGCACGTCTTGCCACCCCCAATATTAGAAGCGCATTGCTTGTCGGAGTGGGTCTGGCTCAGATTGGAGAGTTTTCTTTCATATTGCTATCGCTAGGTCTTGCAAGCAAACTGGTGAGCGAAGCGATGTTTAATTTATTTCTAGCAGCAGCTGTTGTCTCGATGATTGCAAGCCCCTGGCTCATGGACTTGATTCCCAAGCTTTTGCTGCACAAACTGAGCAAAGAAATGGATGAAGCAACCGACGACAATATGCACGACTCCAGAGCAAGCAAGATGAAAAATCATGTAGTCATCTGCGGCTGCGGAAGAGTAGGCAAAAACTTGAGCATGATACTTGAAACACACCAGATTCCTTTTGTAGTAATAGAATTAAACGCAAATATAATCGAAGATCTGGCTCTGCGCGGCATTCCTCACATCTATGGCGACTCGCTTAGTCCAATTGTGCTCAAGAAAGCAAATTTGAAAGACGCGTCTATACTAGTGCTGACAATGCCAGATCCATTGTCGGCAATTTCTGTAGCTGAATTTGCACGCAAAATAAATCCGAATATTAAAATGGTGGCACGTGCTAATCGAACAGACGATATACGTCTCTTTCAAGAAGCCAGCGTAAATGGCATTGTTCAGCCAGAATTCGAGGCAAGTGCTGAAATTACTCGTCTGGTGTTTTTGAGTATGAAACGCCCCGCAACCGAATTGCATAAAGCTCTGGAACAAATAAGAACCAGACGCTATGCCATTTTCCAGCCCGATGTGGGCGAATTGGATTTAAGCGAAACTTTTCCACAGTTTGGCGAAGATCAAATGGGAATTTGGTTTGATATTCAAAAAAATGAAGTATTGGGCAAAAGTATTCGCGATTTAAATATTCGTGAAAACACAGGAGCTACAGTCACCGCCTTGAAACGCGGAGATCACACTCTGGCGTTTCCAGAACCCACATTGGTTCTGGAAAAGAACGACAAAGTCTATGTAGTCGGCACCTACGAGCAAGTGGGACGAGCCGAGGGTTTACTTGGAATAGAGCTTGCAGTCTAAACTATTTTTTTGCTGGTGCTTTTGGCGCATTGCTTAAGTTCATTAGCCTCAGTAAGTCTGGGTTCAACACTTGTCTTGGACTTGTTGGCACTGCGTTTAGAATCATTTCTTTGCCTTGCCACTGTCCACCAATTTGTGGATGTTGCTGCTGATTGAAAGCATTTTGCACTTCCCAACCAACATCGTCTTTGAGCTTATCGAATGAGTTTTTGACATTGCCTTTGGTCAGTTTCAAATTCTGAATAAGATACTTAGTGAACACTCCGTTTGGTGTAACTTTACTCTCCCAGCTGCGCTCAGATGGTGAGCTGCTGGTCATGACCAGGTGTCCACTTCCTTGTGCAAGCAATGCTGCATCAAAGTTAGCGCCGGCATCAACACCTCGCGCGCCAGGCACACCAGCACCACTATAACAAGTATCCATCACGATTAAGGCACGTTCTGTTTTAACGCCTTCCTTCACGCGTCTGTACAACTCGTCCATATCTACGCCAGTTTCATATAATGCTTCAGATTCTGTATCGTAAGCAATAATGAAATTTCTTTGTCCCGGGTCTTTGCTAGCTGGAGTTCCATGGGTCGAAATATAGATAGTGACTAAATCTCCCTCACGACAAACAGCAGGCAAGAACTTATCTCCAAAAGCAGACATGATATTGCGTCTGGTGGCATGCTCATTGAGCAAGAGAAGCACATGATCTTTTTTGAAATTGCCTTCGTTAACAAGATAGTTGTAAAAATCTTGCGCGTCTTTTGCAGCAAATTTTAAATTGTACTGCGGGTTAGCAAATTTACTTATGCCTATCACCAGCGCCCATTTATCTTTAACAGCAGAATTCCCATCATTAACTACCACTGATTCAACAGTAGTTTGATTCGGCCTGGCTGGCGAAAGCGCCTTTAATTGTTTTTGGGCAAAATCATAACCAGAGGCACCAGGTTTAATGGTCTTGAGCACAGTGATAGCTTCAGGCGTTTTATTCAAAGCGATATATATCGATCCAAGCATATACTTTATGTCATCATCATTTGGATTGATTGCAAAAGCCTTCTTTAGCTCAGCTTCCGCTTCCGGAATCTGGTTTAAAGAAATATACGCAGAGCCAAGAGCCGAGTGAACAAACTGATGATTTGGATCTATTGCAATCACTTGCTTATAGATTTTGACAGCTTCGAGCAAATTGCCCGCACGCTGCTCTCTGACACCTCTGTTATAAATCGTAGGAGCATCATCAGCGTTAGATGTAACTGTTGTTGTGCTCGTGCTTGTATAGGAACTTGCAAACTCTCCTCGTCCTGCAATTAAGTCCTGTGCACGAGAATAATATTTCGATGCTGGATTGATTTCAGACGCTACTCTTTTTGCATCTTGATCGTCTTTAACTGCAAGACAACATTTTGCCAAAGCAAATCTTAACTCATCGTCTTCGGGATCGAGCCTAAGAGATTCTTTAAATGCTTGAATCGCTTCGTTATTTCGTCCAAGTTCAGCTAACAGACAGCCATAATTGGCATAAGCACTAGCAAACACAGGATCTGTTTGAGCGGCTTTGGCAAAACACTCCAATGCTTTCTGATTATCTTTTTTATTGTAATAAACCAGTCCTTCTCTGAATTGATCAAAAGCTGGAAATCCAGGAGTCTTAATATTGCGTGCATTCATCACTTTGTAGTTCAAATACATATAAACTATCTGGTCTGGATTCCATCCAGCAGGTGGTGGTCCCATTTTGGCTTTCTTAACACAATCAACCGAAATCCGGTCCGCGCCTAGATTTCGCGAGGTCACAGCGATGCTGCCATTTAAATTACCCGATAGATCAACTTTGATTGCGATGTGCGAATAGAAAGAAAACTTCCAGTGATTACCAATATTTTTAGCCCAGGCGGAGCTAACTTCTTTGATAATTTTTTTCTGGTACTCCTGACTGGCAGGCGACATTGCACCAATGGCATCCATCTGCTGTGCATAAACTGGCATGAGCGGAATACATGGAGTAAGCGTGAGCGCCAACACAAGCATTTGAGATAAAGCTATTCTTCGGAGCATTTAATCTTTTCGTCCTCTATCATTTTGGCACCACCAATGGTGCAGTGGGATTAGCGTATTGCAGATTGATCATTCGGGTTAAATCGGGATTGAAAATTTCACGTGGTTCAGTAGGAATGGCATTTAGGATTAAGTCTTTGCCTTCCCATTCGCCACCAATTTGAGGGTTTTGCTTCTGGTTGAAAGCATTTTGCACTTCCCAGCCTACATCGCTTTTCAGCTTTTCAAAAGAATTTTGGACATGACCTTTGGTCAGTTTCAAATTTTGAATCAAATATTTGGTAAAGACGCCATTTGGTGTCACTTTGCTTTCCCAGCTACGCTGTGATGGGGAGCTACTGGTCATCACTAGATGTCCGCTTCCCTGTGCTAGAGCCTTTGCGTCAAAATTTCCCACTTCATCAAAACCACGTGCTCCAGGCACTCCCGCTCCGCTATAGCAGGTATCCATGACGATTAACGCTCGGCTAGTTAGAACCCCTTCTTTAACCCGTTTGTATAACTCGTCCATGTCGACGCCTGTTTCGTAGAGCGATTCAGCTTCGGTATCATAAGCAATAATATAATTGCGTTTGCCACGGTCCTTACTCGCCGGCGTACCATGAGTCGAAATATAGATAGTAACCAAGTCTCCATCGACACAAACCGCCGGCAAGAATTTATCTCCAAAGGCGGCCATGATATTGCGTCTGGTGGCATTTTCATTGAGTAATAAAAGAACGTGATCTTTTTTGAAATTGCCTTCTGTAATTAAATAGTTATAGAAATCCTGAGCATCTTTGGCGGCGTATTTCAAATTGTATTGAGGGTTAGCGAATTTACTTATGCCAATCACTAGTGCCCATTTGTCTTTCACGGGCGTGTCTTTAGCTCTGGACACAACAGTTTCAACCTTAGTCTGATTGGGACGCTGGACCATTTCGGTGGTACTAGCAGAAGTGGAAGTCGCAATCATTTTTTGCGCTTCGTCATAAGTGCGCGAACTGACTTTGATTCTGTTCAATAGTGCAAGCCCTTCGGCTTTGCGATTCACTCGAAGATAGCTTGCACCAAGCATATAATTTGCATCGTCGTCATTGCGATTAAGCATCAAACTTTCTTGCAACGCTTTAATGGCGTCTGGAATTTTCTTCAACGAAATATAGGCTGAGCCCAAATATGTATAAGCCGGTTGGTAGTTAGGATGATGCGCCAGAACTTGTCTGTAATATTTAATTGCCTCTTCGTGATTGCCTGCGATACTTTGATCGATTCCCTTTTGATAAAGCGCATTCACGTCTACTGGAGCCGGTGTTGGAGTGGGAGTTGGCCTCGGTGTTGTTGCAGGTGCTTGCGCTGGCACCTGATTCTGTGTATGTGTGGCACTTGGTTTTGACGCTACCTGGGTTGGCTTAGAATCAACCTTTGCATTAGGTGCGAATTCGCCTCTACCGGCCAACAAATCTTGTGCGAGTGGATAAAAACGAGAACTAGGGCTAATATGCTCTGCAATTTTTCTTGCAGCTTTAAAGTCATGCGTTCTCCAATAAATCTTGGCTAAATTCACTCTGGCATCATCGTCTTCGGGATCGAGTCTAATTGTCTCTTTAAACTCAGCGATACCCGATTCGTAACGCATTTGTCTGCAACGTACCGCACCTAAAAGTGCATGAGCCGCTGCAAGATATGGGTCCAATTTAATTGCTTCAGTAAAATAATCACCGGCTTTGTCGTTATTCTCGTTCAAGTATTCAGTTACGCCTTGTCTGTACTTCGTCATCGAAGGGTAGCCCGGCATGTTGCGAGCTTTACCATCGGCGAACCAATGCATCACAACATCAACGGGTTGTTCTGGATTCCAACCGGCTGGCGGTTTTTTAAGCTTTATTTCTCTGCAGCTATCGAGTACCGCGCGGTCAAAATTCAAATTGCGCGACGACATAAGGATAGTGCTGGTCGGGTTGCCATCACTATCGACTCTAATTGTAATAGTGATAGTGAGCGAACACTTATAAGAATTACGACAATTTTTGACCCAGTTGTTACTTGCGACCTTTATTACTTGGTCTGAATATTTTTGACTGTCGCGAGACATCTGTCCGACAGAATCCATTGCAAACGTTAGAGGTGAAACTACCGCATTTAAACTAGAAATTAAAACCAGCGATAAAGCGAGTTTTTTCAGCACCAACCTGGACCTCTGTTTTTCGACCCTCGACTTCCTGAGCCGCCTTGATAAACACTTCGGCTATGTTATCAAGAAACATATAGTCTTGTGCACCTATAAACCTAAAAGGGCGCCCGCCAAACTGACTTTTAAACTGGGAGAATCGGCTGTATCGATGCTCTGGAGAGCGATGCGGGACATAGCCATAAAAATCATAATTTTTACAGCCCTGCTCTTTCGCCTTCTTCATGGCAGCCCATTGCAGAGCGTAACCCCCCATCATCTGACGCTTGGCATTAGTCACTCCACCATATAAATAAGTAGCTCGCTCACCATAATGAGTAAGCAACAAACCGCCAAGCAGCTCATCTTCGTGATGCGCTAAAAGCACAGTCGCAAGACCCTTTTCGCACAAATGTGCAATCATGTTGTCGAAGAAGGGCTTGGGCTCAAGGGCAAAGCCATCGCGGACGCTAGCTTGATTTACAGCCTCATAAAAAGAATTGGCAGCATCAAAATTAAAATGACCAAACGACGAGAGTTTCACATTGTGTTTCTGCGACAACTTTATGTTGTAGCGACCTTTCGATTTCATCGCCATCAAAATATCGTTTTCGTCTTTATCTATGTCTACATATAAAGTGTCGCGCGGCACAAGATCATATGGTGCACGTCCGAATTCACGTAGCACCGCCGGTAGTGGCAGCGGCAATCTCGGCTCCACTCGCATCGACATGATACCATTCGACCTGGCGAATTTTTGCGCAAACCCGGCAAGGGCACGCAATTGCAGGGCACTTTTTTGCTTATCCAGCCAATCTATTACTGGACCTTCTGGCGCCACCATCATGCCGGTTCCACGACTTTGTGCTTCTTGAGCCAAATAGAAAATGGCACCACCAACAAGCGTTTCATTGTCAAAGAGTCCGACATGGACGCTGTTAAGTCCCTGAGCGCGTTTCATACAAGCCCAGTTCAAACTTTGCATAATTCCCGCAGACGGATTTTGCTTGACGAGCCTCTCCCAAGCAAGTGCCAGTTCGCAATTGCTATCAAGCAATCCCAAGCTTTTTGCCTGCAAACTCAAGCCGTTTATGCCTCGTCCAGATTGGTAATCAGTCCGTTGAGCATGGCTATTTTGAGACTATTTTTGTCTATCAATCGCTGAGTGAGTCTAATTGCTTCATCGCGCGAAATGTCGTGCATGCCAAAAGACACTGTCGAATTGTCTTGCAACATATACTGTCCAAGCTCATCTTTTAAAAGATTCTGATAGCTTACGGCTTCCTCTAAATCGTTCGTAAGCATCACTAGCGTCTGCTTTTTATCTTCGTTAGACTGAGGCAGTTGAGCGCTATTATTGCCTTTGTTGCCGCCGCCATATTCTTTGATTTCAAGCTCGGGTACTCTATTTTGCACGCGTCCTGGACCACGTTTTTGCACGTCGTCATAGACCCATGTGCTCGTTCCTTCGTTCCACCAGGCACCATCGCCGCGTCTGCGTCTACCATTGCGATCTCGATATTCGCCATTGCCTCGGTTGTCGCCGGCTCTTGCACCGTCACGCCCGCCGTCGCCTTTAGCATAAACCATGTCGGGGTATAACAAGTTTCCAATTACCATTAGCAGTGCAAGCAGTGTGACTACATTGCGACCCATGCGCATCAGAGATAATTGATCGCCAGTCCAGTCGGCTAGCTTGATAGAGAGCAGTTTCAACTCTGCCACTAATTGTGGTGGCAACGATCCAGCTCGCTTCAAGATGCGAGAAATCAAAGCAGACAAATCAACAGATCTTAGAAACACACTGGGATCACTCAAGAAATCCGCGAGCATGTCGGGGGTCTGGCTTGGCTCAAGAGAGGGCATTAAGCGCAGAACATCCCCTAGAACCTGCTTTGGGTCGGCGAATTCCTCGATTTCGCTTTCGGTCTGAAAGGTAATAGCATTGGCAAGGGCTGTGCTTATTTCAATGGGCAAAACTTCTCTGCCTGTATCAGCTTCGGGAATGGACAGCTCGTCTAAATTCATCAAAAGTGAGTCGCTCACTTTTCCAGTCCAACCAGTGAGGGCGCCGTGATGGAAATATCGAATCAATATTTCGCTTCCTTCAAGCGCTGGCTGTGCCACTTCCTGCAAAGGATAAAGTTCGTCGGGAAGTAAGAACATTTCCTTCAGTTGATTTAGGCTGGTGAGAAACTGCTTCTGTTCAATGTTTTCAAGATTGAGCGAATGTATTTCGTCTTGACTGATATCGTTTTTAGCAGCGAGGAAAAATCCCCAGTCACTGCCGTAGCCGCGTGAAAAGAAAGATGGGATAGCCACTCGATATGGACGAACAACCAACTGCGCTTTGACCATACTATTAAAAATAGACCAGTATGAAAGCGGCGTTTGATGCGGCGATACACCGTTCACGGACATTATGCCATTGGGGCTCAATAACTGATAAAGATTCTCGTACCAATCTATACTGTGGAAACGCGCTCCATCAGCGTCCGCAGCTACCGTCAAATCGACAACAATAAGGTCAAACTGTTCGCCATCGTTTAGCGCTTCTTCTACAAATTCCCAAGCATCGGTGCAATTGATGGTCAATTTAGGATCAGCCATACTGCTTTTATTCAACTTGCTGAAATCGCCTAGCGACATCTGCACAATTTCAGGATCATAGTCGACAAGGGTGATTCTATTTATAGAATCGCTTTTCAAAATTTCGCGAGCACTAAGTCCGTCGCCACCGCCGATAATCAACACATCAAGCGGACCATCACATCGCTTCTGCGCGGCAAGCAATCCTGGCAGGATAAGACCTTCATGATATATATGCTCGTCTTGAGAATCGAACTGGAGGTCGCCGTCAATAAACAAAGCAAATGAGCCATCGGGTCTGCGTTCAACTGAGCCGCTCATGCCAAAACCTCCTACATATACATGCAATATCTAGCGTTTCTAGGTTTCCTAATTTTACGCACACGAGCATGCTGCTTACATTAGGCGCGATCCTGCAAACCCAGCAAACTGAAACTTCTAATCTAAAATTTTGCGCTTGGCTAGCTAATTATTAGTTATTTGCTCAGTGGTGGCATGATGACACCATCCAATACGTGGATAATGCCGTTGGAGCAAGGAAGGTCAATTGTTTGAATCAAAACGTCGTCGGCATAAAGATTATTGCCTCGCTCAGTCACTTTCACTTCGTGCCCTTCCAGCGTTTTGATTGCGCCCTTTTCTTTTAAAGTCTTGGCGTCGAACTTTCCTTCGATTACATGATATTCAAGGACCTGACGAAGCTTCTTTTTGTTAGCGAAGAGCGATTTGACATCATCGCTCGGCATACGCTTAAAACCGTGATCGCAAACGGCAAAAAAAGTGAACGGTCCCTTGTCTTTCAATTTGTCGTCAAGGTCAAATGCCTGCTCTAGACCATCGAGCAAAGTGACGAATCTAGTGACTTCGTTATCTTTCAAAGTGTTGATAATATCTTTGGGCTTACGCTCAAAACCTTCCTTCTCTTTGTATCTTTCGGTCTTAGTCGCAGCAATTAAAAGTCTGTCCTTGGCGTCTGCATTTCCGATTGACACGCCAGCGAACACTGCGGAAACAAGACTAATTGCAAATAACTTTTTTGCCGATAACATAGAAAGGTATCTCCTCATAGAAAAACACGAGCTTGATACTTATACCATTAACACAGAGATTAATTTGGGCAGTTTTGGTTGCTGTTTCGACCACAGCTCCAACTTTTGCTCAGGATGCCCCTTCTAAAAATCCGCCTCAAGAATTAACTGTGATTGCAGGACCACTTGAATCGGAGCGTCGTGAATTGCTTGGAATGATTAACGCTGCAGAAAAGAAAGGCGTAAACATTCGAAATTACATGGAGAATTTTAAATACATTGAAGATCGGATTGCGCACGGTGCAACAGAGTTGACCTTGCAACCGCGCCTGGAGCGAGTGAAACAAGCGCTCGAAGATCAGCTGCGCATGCGAGAGTTTTATCAAAACGAGCAAACCAAACCAATAACACCGAAAGTAGTAAAAGCAACAGAGAAAGAAAACACCAACAACAGCAAGCTACTCACACTTGAAGAAGCAAGAAACTTTATGGTGACACTAATAAACAAAGACCGTGCCAAGTATAAGTTAAAACCTGTATCTCTGGACTTAACTGCAAGTCTTGCAGGGCAAAAACATACTGATGAGATGGCGGTGTCAAAATATATGGCACACTGGGATCTGACCGGAAAGAAACCGTCCCAAAGATACACTGAATGCGGCGGAATACACGGTGTCTCTGAAAACATAGCTTACTCCGGTCATAACGTTGGCAATTTTATTCTCGAAAATTCAATGATTTCTGCAAGCGAAATACAAAAGCTTCACGAACTCTTCATGAAAGAAATTCCACCAAATGACGGACACCGCCAACAAATACTAACTCCAGAGCACAACAAAGTTGGCATCGGCATAAGCAGGGCTAGAACCAAAAGCGGTCATATGAACGTTTGCTTGGCGCAAGAATTTGTAAATTGCTATGGACAATACGAAAAAATTCCGTTGATTCTAACACCAGGGAAATCTTTCATTTTGCAAGGCAAGCTAGCCCCCGAATTCACTCTGTACGATATCAGAATCAGCTGGGAACCACTGCCGAAGCAAATGTCTGTTGAAGATTTAGAAGCTACGCACTCATATTCAGAAGGTGTGGATGAGTTCAGAAGTGTAGCAGATGAAGAAAAAGATTTAACAGGGATTAAAATCACGAAAAAAAAGAACGTTGAGTCATTCTCGATCAAAGTTATCCCGAGCAACGACTGGAAACCAGGACTTTACTACTTTCAAATTTTTGCACACCGTAAAAAACAAAATTTGATCTTAGTTTCATCAAGAGTGAGTGTTCTAAATCCTCCAACTGTTACCGACAAGAAATGACTGTGCTAATAAAGAATCTAGACCACTTATTGTGGTATAAATCTTCGCACCAAGTCTTGGGAGAAAAACATGACGCAGATTCAGATGCTTTATACCAAACCCGAAGTCGGCGATTCAATCGAGACAGTCGATACGCCAGCCTTGGTAATCGATCTGGATGTTGTCGATAGAAATATTGAGGCGATGTTTGCCAACTTTAAAGACAAGTCGGTCACGATACGTCCTCATTTGAAAACAGCTAAGTCGCCTGTGTTTGCAAAGAAATTAATTGAGTTGGGTGCAACAGGAATTTGTGTGGCAAAACTTTCCGAAGCAGAAGTGATGGCGCAAAATGGCGTTGGCGATATTCTTATCACCACCGAAATTATTGGCAAAGCTAAGATGGAAAAACTTTTTGATTTGCTTAGAGACCACCCAGCCGTTCGATTAGTTGTTGATAGTAAAGCTGGTGTGGACATGCTTGCAGCTGCAGCCAAAGCCTTTCAACACAAAGAACAAATCATGGTATTGATTGAGACAAACGTCGGACAAAACAGAGCCGGTTTGGAACATCCCAAAGACGTAGTCAAACTAGCCAAACATATTCAAGACCAAAACAGCTTGCATTTCATTGGCGTTCAAGGTTACGAAGGTCATGTGCAATTATTGCGTGATGAATCTGAGCGCAAAACAAAAAGCAAAGAATCGATGGATAAACTTGGCAAAATCGTATCCGAACTGAAAGCAGCTGGAATTCACGTTCCGGTTGTAACAACAGGTGGAACAGGCACTTCGCCCTGGTGCGCAGAAAACGATTTTGTCACCGAAGTGCAGCCAGGCAGTTTCATTTTTATGGACACTGCTTACAGAAATGCCGGACAGAAATTCGAGCTGGCACTACATCTGGTGGCAACAGTCATTAGCAAACCCGATGCGAAGAGAGCAGTAATAGATTCAGGATACAAGTCATTATCGACCGACTCAGGTATGCCTGAAGTGGCAAACATAGCCAATTTAACTTACGAGCCTGGTGGCGACGAACATGGCATTTTAAAATCGGCGTCGGGTGGAGAAGTTGCTTTAGAGATTGGAGATCGAGTGACAATAACTCCAAGTCACATTGATACCACAATCAATTTGCACGATTATTATTACTGCCACCGCCAGGGAAAAATCGAAGCCATTGTTCCGATAGCCAATCGAGGCAAGGTTCAATAGAGCTCGGTAGATGTCTTCCCTCCTCCCAAGATAAACCTAGCCGGATATTTAAATTATGCACTTCAGCATTGAATTCCTTTCTTTGTTCTCGAGAAAGATAGACAATGTACACTTTCTGATCTTTAAGCTTAACTCTTAATTTTGACACGCCGTCTAGCCAGAAAGTTTCTTCTATCAAATCGGATTGGGTTTTCACAAGATTTTTAAATTGCAAATACGACATTGCTGGCGGGTCGATCTCAAAGTAGTCTCGACTCAAGTAAATTACGCCCAAAGCTATAACCAGAGCGGATATACACGACATAATGGCTAAGACTTTGCGCAACATGTGTCCTCCTCACTCTAAACTACTATACAAAATATAATTTTATTGACTATGTGGTTTGTACGCCATTCGCCTTACAGGAGTCATGAGCCCTGTACAGGATTGAGTTTCTGGGAAAAGCGGCGTATTGGCATGACAAAGAACAAATCATGGTATTGATTGAGACAAACGTCGGACAAAACAGAGCCGGTCTGGAACATCCCAAAGACGTAGTCGAACTGGCCAAACATATTCAAAGCCAAAGCAGCTGGAATTCAAGTTCCGGTTGTAACAACAGGTGGAACAGGCACTACATCTGGTGGCGATGTCGCTCTAGAAATCGGTAAGCAAGTGATGATAACTCCAAGTCACATTGATACCACAATCAATTTGCACGATTATTATTGCCACCGCCAGGGAAAGATCGATGCCATTGTTCCGATAGCCAATCGAGGTAAGGTTCAATAGAGAATTGACCGTTAACAGTCGGCCACCAAAAACTTTCTCTACCCACGCATATAGCCTTCAAAGTTATGTCTTTTGCAATTATTTGTTGAATGAGTTTTGACTTTTCATCAGGAGTCAGAATGATAAAGTATTCCTTTTCATCCTGCAGTTTGACTGACACTCTAGGCTCACCATTAATTAACGAAACCTCGGCAATGGACTTGGGATCGTTTTTGATTAAGGTCTCAAGTTTGGATTTAGTCATTGGCTCATCCCAAACCAAATAATATCCGCTCCTGCTGAAGTAAATCACGCACACGACTACAGCCAGAGCGAAGAAACAAGAGATAATCGAAAGTATTTTTCGCACTGAATAAGGAATCCTTCTAACAAAACAGGCGCCGCCAAGAAAAAATAGCTATTTTTTTAGAAATGGATATTCCAATTGTAGTCCTTGAACTTGTACCCTAGATTTAGTTCTGTCTAGCGATACTTCTTTAAGAGGAATCTGGGATTTTTGCGCCGCCAGATATAAATCCGCTTTTGACTCCATTGAGAGCACAAGATGTCGCGGTGTGGGATCGCCCTTAAACCTTATGACTATAAATGGCTCATGCCTTATCATCGAAATCTCTTCAATTTCGTTCGGCGAGGTCCTCACCTTTTGAATCAGTTGTTCATAACTAAGCGCCCCATTTACCTTAGGGGCTTTGACCACACTAGTAACCGCAAAAACAATTACGATAATTGAGAGCAAGAAGAAAAACACGGCTAATGTCGTTTTATAACTACCCTTCTTTCTATGAATCATTTCGACTGCCGTTCGTCGAGCCATTTGTCGATGAACTTGCCCAAAACGTTTCCCTCTTCTTCACCTTTTGGATTCACGATAGTCCAGTCGAGCATATCCTTCTCATTGACCTTAAGGGCTTGTCCCCGTTTATATCCTTCTAGACTTACATCATTTGCCAGTCTTCCATTCACAACATCGCCGGTCCAAGAATCTATGGTAACGAAGACCTGCTCATGGTGACCATTCTTGTCTGTCAAACCAGTTGTTACACTCATGAAATGACCAGATGGCAATCCAGCTAAATATCTTTTCTTAGCGTCTGGAAGCGTGGCTCGCGCTTGAACTATAAGAGGCTTTAGTGCTTCAGTTAGTTCCTGACTAGACGGTGCCACTCTATCTGGTGGCGGAGAACCGGGGTGTCTATAACCAAGTTTTTCAGCTAAAGAGGCTTCTTCTGCCGCTTTTTCTTTCTGATTCAACTTGTGATGGCCAATAGCCAGAAAGTGATGAATCAACGCCTTTTCTTTATCGCTCGAAGAATAGGTTAATGCCTGAGTTAGTGATTTAATCCCTTCTTGAAATTGATTTTCTCGAAGTTGACTATAGCCCAAGGCTCTATAATAGTCAGCCTTCAAAGGAACAGGAAGATCCGCAAATGACACATTTTTGGAAGTCTCTATCACACTTTTAAATTCCGACATAGAAAACAAAGAATTGATCTTCAAAATATATGCCATCGCTTTTTGGTCTTTGGCAGACAGAGTTGCCGCCTTTTCAAAATCTTGAATAGCCTCTTTATGCAACTCCATTCCTTGAAGCGCAGATCCTCGATTAAAATAAAGCCAGCTCAACTCGGGGCATGCTGCAATTGCGTCGGTATAGTAGTCCACCACTTTTTTACGATCTGAATCTAATGAATGAGCAAAAGCTCGTTGAGCTAAAACGTCTTTGTTGGTTGGATCTAGAGCATAGGCTTTCTCGATAAATGCAAGCGCTTCAGACATGTCATTTAGATTTGCAGAAATCCCGCTGAGTAATCGATAACAAGTTACTTTCAATTGGGGACTAGCATCTTTGCTCTCGACAGTTTCTTTTAGTTCAGCTATTTCTTTGGAGAAATCACGCCCTGAAGTTTTCGCATCTTTCAAATCGCGTTCGATCAAATCGATTGTTGCCTGCGAAACATTCGCGGCAAAAACAGGATCGCTCAATTCGATGCTAAAACATGCAGCAAGCGCGAAACTATAAGCCAATAGATTTAGAGAAGAAGTTTTTTTCATGCAATTATTTTACACGCCCGAACTAATTCTCAACCATCTACAGTCGCGAGTTTAATCAGCTATTGTCATCGAACGGATAGGTCGCACTCAAATATTTATCCAAGCCTAAATGCGGGTCGTCTAAGTCTGCGTGTAATACATGTTTGTATAACGCTTTTTTGAACGAGTCAGGCGTGGCACCACTTTGCTTTAGAAGCATTTGATGAATCTGTCTGCGTCTGTACCATTCGTTGTGGCTTGTGTCTGAGACTAACTCGACTTTGCCGTGACCTTCAACAGATGTTTGAGGCTCGACCATGAGCTTATTTAGAGCCTTGTTACGCGCTAATTCGTCTTTGTGATATTTGCTGATTAGATCAAACTGTCTGTCTGACTGGACCATGATATTTCTCGACGCTTCGCTCATTTTTTTGAGTTGACGCAAGTATGCTTGCGGTTCATAGACGCCAGGAATAACATCAATGATAGAACCATCGGCGGTGCACACATAAGTGGCGATATTGCCATGTAAGGTTCGAGTCACTTTCTGACCGTTACCAAAATCAAGTGTGATTGTAGGTACAGAACGCACAGACTCCCATGCAGGCTCGAAGTTTTGATTGATATAAGCTGAAATTTCAGGGTTTGAGAACAACACGGATCTCGCAAGACGTGCATTCGTTCAGCAGAAGCGGTCGTCTAAAAATCCCATTAAGTGAAATACTAAAACTGGTTTACCAGACAAAAGCGAATTCTTTTTGGCTTCAGCAGTGGTCGGATACCAAATAACTGCGCCGGGTCTGACTTTTTTCTTCGGCTCTTTTTTGGTGTCATTTTTTGAAATAGACACAGGCTCGCTCTTCAATTCTTTAGGCGGGACCAAAAGAGTCTTAATCGGCATTTCTATAATTGACTTTCGCATGTCTGCTCTCATGCCGCCTTTGAATGGCTCCTGTCCATGACTGGCTTGAGCGGCAAACAATGTGGTTATTAAGGCTGACAATAGAAATCTTTTCATACAAATCGCCCTCACTGGCTTTCATTTCTATTTTGCGCAAATAGCATTGTTTCCACCCTGGGGTAAACACTGAAAATCCCCCGGGAAAAATGCTATCGTCTTGCCATATGAATCTTGAAGTAGTCCAAATAGCAAAGAAAAGCGAGGCTGACTCGCAAGACATCAAAGAGCGTTCCCAAAAGCTTTTCGGCGCTGATTTTGTGGTCAGTCGAGGCAAATGTCACAAGCCCGCCGAGCTAGATGGGTTCGTGGCGCGGCAATATACCGAACTGGTGGGACTTGCCACTTATGAAATTTCAGGCGATATGTGCGAACTTGTCACCATTGACGTGTTTTTGCAATGGCAAGGCATTGGCAAAAAGCTGATGGAAGAAGTGGAAATGGAAGCAAGAATGGCTGGGTGCAAACAGGTCTGGTTGATTACGACCAATGACAATATCGAAGCCATTCATTTTTACCAGCGCCGCGGCTATGACATGTCTGCCCATTACCATAATGCCATTGAAGAAAGTCGCAAATTGAAGCCCCAAATCCCGCTGGTTGGCAATTTTGGCATTCCAATCAAGCATGAGCTAGAATTCCGCAAAAATTTGTAGCCTTGTTTTGTATACCTGGATTTAGAACCTAAACCGATATCGGAATAGGTTTTATATTGCCACAGGTTCAAGCTCGCGACACTTGACAACAGGCTTGACGCAAAATCCCATCAATAGATTGATTTGTTCTAAAGCAGTATATATTGCCGTTTTAGTATCATCATGACTACTCATGAAAAATGCATTCTCTCTGACAAATTTTCTGAAACAAAGCCCAGTGGCGCAAGCGTTCATTCTCGTTGCCATTATTAACGCGAGCTTACTTTACTTCAATCCGCTTCAAAAGCTGGACCCGCAAGCCATTGTGTCCAACCGAACTTGGGCGTGGTGGGCAGTGAAAGATTTCAGAGAAAACCCAAGTGACGTAATAATGATGGGCTCGTCGTTCATCATGAACCCGACCTGGCAGGAAGAAGCTGTTTACAGAAAACAATCTGTCGATTTAGTGGTCGACCATCGCACTACCTATTTAGAGGATGCAATTAAGAGTCGCGCTTTAGTCCCTCAAAATTTGCGTTGTTTCAATTTCGGTCTGCCCGGCGCCATGGTTTCAGACCAGGCCATGATTGTTGAAACAATGTGTCAAGGTCCGCAAAAACCAAAGATGGCAATTTTTTGCGTAGCACCGCGCGATTTGATGGACTGTCGTTTCTTCAACGCTGGCGGCTCCAAGCATTTTCGTTATTTGACCAATTTCACCGAAAACAAACAAGCTAAAGATCTGGCATTCATGGACGTTCCAGGTAAGTTTGCCGATTGGTTTTCCAATGCTCTCTTTTTCAAAAATAAGTCGAACGAAATTCAGACATTGCGTGCCAATGCACTTAAATCAGTAATGCAACCATATCTTGCGACGCTGCCACCAAGTCCTCTCAATCAAAACTCAGAAGAAGACAGACGTTCTGTTTTCAAACGCGATGAAATAGAAAAAGGGGCATGGCTAGCTCATCCCAACACACCTTATTGGTACGTCAACTCTTCGCCTGATTGTCGTATGCGCTACAAACATTTAAACAGTCAGGTCTTTGAAAATCAAAAGATCTGGCTCGACAAAGCGCTCAAAACTTGCAAAGAACGCGGCGTAAAAGCTGTGGTCGTCAATGTTCCCTCTTCGCCTGAAGCAAGAGAGTGCATGTTCCCAGGCATTTATGAAAGACACGTCGAGGCTGTGACTACAATTACAAAGGCAAACGATATTCCTTTCTATAATCTAGACCCAGGCTGGAAGCACGAACAAAAAGATTACACAGACTGGGGTCACATGGGACCGCAAGGCGGTAGCAAAATGCTCAACGCCATAGCCTCAATTGTGGCAGGCAATCAAGAGCTTGTGACGGCACTCAATAGTCCATCAAATAATAATTCTGCCAATCGCAAAGTGGCTGAATCGGAGGGCAAACAAGATGCTCTTTAATAGCCTCGCTTACATGATATTTTTGCCGGTCGTGTTCTTACTTTATTGGAAGACGCCTTTCAAATTCAGAACGCCACTACTTCTTATCGCCAGTTACGTCTTTTATATGTACTGGAAATGGGAATACGGTCTGCTCATTTTGGGACTTACTGCGCTCAATTATTTCCTTGGTTTCTGGGTCGAGCGCGCTACGGTCAAGAAGAAACTGGTCTTTGGACTTGGTATCGCCCTCAATGTCATTATTTTGGGTTTCTTCAAATACGCATATTTTGTGCACGATGTTGTTTCTGATGCGGCAAAAGCCGTTGGTCAGCCTGCGCTGCCCAATTTCACTGTAGAAATAATTCTTCCCCTTGGAATTTCCTTCTTCGTTTTTGAGTTCATTCACTATTTATTTGAGATTTATCGCGGCGCAAAACCGGTCAAATCTTTTATGGAATTTGCTCTTTTTCCAAGTTTCTTCCCCACCCAAATCGCTGGACCAATCAAGCGTTACGCCGACTTCATTCCTCAATTACACAAAGAGCAAAAACTCACTCAAAAAGATTTTGACGAAGGGGTCGAACTTATATTGTTTGGTCTGTTCAAAAAAGTGGTGATGGCGGACAATTTCGCCCTTGTGGTCAATCGCTGTTTCGCTCACCCAGACCTAGTCACAAGCGCAGATTTATGGCTTGCACTCTACTGTTTTGCCTGGCAAGGTTATTTCGATTTCTCTGGCTATACAGATATCGCACGCGGCTCGGCTCAGCTTCTTGGCTTTAAGGTTCCGCTCAACTTCAACTTGCCCTATCTTGCAGGCTCCATTTCTGAAATATGGAGACGCTGGCACATCTCGCTTTCCACCTGGCTGCGCGATTATTTATTCATCCCGATGGGTGGCAGCAAAGGCGGCGAATTACTCACTTATCGCAACATCATGCTCACCATGATCATTGGTGGATTCTGGCACGGCGCCTCATTGCACTATGGATTTTGGGGCGGCACTCTTGGATTATTTATGGTGGTCCACAGAGGCTGGCAGACCTTCTACAAGACGAAGCCATGGCTTGAGAACATAGTCAAAACCAAGTACTATCACGTTTTTGCTGTTTTCCTCACAATGCACGCGTGGTGCTTGAGCCTCGTGTTCATGCGCTCGCCAGACATGAATGTGGCATGGACAGTAATGAAAAAGGTCCTCTTCTTAGACACAGCCCAAAATGCTTTAGGTTGGTGGCAGCCAAGCATTCTTGCTACCACAGATACAAATCTGCTTTATCCGCTCCTCCCGTTCATATTGGTGGCTACCTATGCCATGCAATTACTTGTGGCTAAATCGAAAGAAATCCCAGGCGTCATGCCCAATTTCAAACTCAATTTGTTTGGCAAACATATTCCAGCATTCAAACCAGCTTATCTTGCAGCACTCTTAATCGTACTGTTCATCTGGTCGCCAGACTTCTCGCCTCAGTTTATTTATTTCCAGTTCTAACTCAAGCCTGAATTAAAGCTTACGACCATAAGTGGTCAGAGCCTGGAATCCATGCTCGAATTCGCGCGATACAGATTTCATCGATCCAATTCCTACGCGTCCAAAATATGACTCTACTAGAATATTGCAATCTGCAAATCCAGGCAATAAACCATAATGCGAAATCAACAATCCACCAGGTTTTAACACTCGAGCACACTGACGAATGACGTCCATTGGAAAATCAAATTTGTCCAGAATGTTTGAGACAAAAACAATATCAAACGATTCTATGTCATGGGTCAGCGCATTTGGATCTTGCTCTTCCCAAATTACCAGGTGAGAATCATTCTTGCTACGCGCAAGCTCTATAGAATGCTTTGAGCGATCAGAGCCAACCACAATCATTCCACCAAGATTCTGAGCCAGTGGTATTGAAAAATGACCAGTGCCACAACCAACTTCAAGCATAGACATCATGGCCAGATTTCGTCGAACAGACAATCTTTTGATAAGACGAATGAGATGACTCGCTCCGCTTTCGACAATTTTGGTTTCTTTCAGTTCGGCTGCAACACCGCCTGTAGTGGCAAACGAAGGGATTAGTCCGGAGTGAAGAATTTGGCTGTGTTGTAAGTTTTGCATTATTATTAACCTGCTTATTGCATTGCCCCAACGCCAGTCAGAGCTTTCAATTAATAGGTTACTCAAAGCGATAACTTGTGTATTTAGGGAAAGTACGAAGCAATTAAATTGCTTATGGTGTTTTCCCCAGATGCTTATCGATCAAGCCTATAGCCACACAGGCGGGTGCTGGAAAGGAAATAGAGTCGATACTTGCGCCAAAATCTGTCGGATTTACTCTTATAAGAGGACTACCAATGCGCTGACATTCATAGCGAACAGTAGGAACTGCCTCTCCTGCGCCAAATTCTAGCGCCACAATGCGAGCCTGGTCGTTATCTCGGCGCCACTTCTTATATAGATGTTCTTGCTCCACTACTCGCAGGGGATTAAAGGCCCGGTCACCAAATAAGAGAATATTTGGACGAGCAAGGTAGTTGCATCTGGGACATTTGGGCAATTCACCTTGAGCACGCATGGTGTCGACCTCTATGGGCAAATCTATGTCGCCGGCGCTCCAGATATCTTTTGAACACAAAAGACCTTTGCCGCACTGCATATAATGAGTGTTTCCATGAATTTCATAAATTCGCTCTGGGTCGAAATTACTTTTGGCAAAGTGTCCATCGATATTGCTCGTAAACACAAAATAGTTTGAAAAATGTTCTTTGGTCCAATTCAAAAGAGTTTCGTAACCCTTATGAGGAGCCGTGTTTCGATACATGACCATACAATGGCTAAAAAATCCCCAAGCTTGTTCTGGATTTTCATCGAGCATTGTAGGCGATGTTATTTCTGAATATTTGCGCCCGCGAAAAGGAGGATATGCTTTCCAGAAGCCGTTCTCCCCTCTAAAATCGGGCAGTCCCGAATCGACTCCCATTCCCGCTCCAGCGCCTATTAAAAGCGCGTCTGCGCGGACCAGTTTTTTTGCCGCACGCTCAGCTATTTTTTCCAATTCCAAAGTCGAGAAAGATTGCATCGCCCACCTCACACTTCCCTTTTTCCACCTTATCACATGAGGTTAATTGGAAAATATGCGCATAACAAAAGCCAGCGTTGCCGCTGGCTCTTATTTGTCCTTTCCCCTGTCGATTCCGCTCCCTGAAAAAATTTTGTTATATCAAACGGCTTGGAAGCTTAATCTCTGCGAGGTGTGTGGGTTGCTTTCGATACTATAAAGTTAACGCTCCAATGTTACATCAATGTGACAACGGCATACGTAGAAATACGCAGAGCTAATGCAATCTCGCTTTGGGTCTATTTGCCGCTTAATTCAAGCGTGTCTGCCCGTTTCGCAACGTCTTTGGCTTCTTGCTCACGCCCCATCTTCTTTAAGATGTCGGCTTTGAATCGCAACCATTGAGACACATCCGTATCGAGCGCTACAAGTTGATTGGCGTCTTTGAGCGCTTCTGGGTATTTCTTTGCCGCCTCAAGCGTTTTAGCGTGTGCGTAGATAATACTTGGATTGTCTGGAAAAGCGGCAGTGAGCAGATTCATGTCCTCGATTGCTTTCTTGTGATTTTGCATCTTTGTATATTGTTGACTGCGAGCAATCCAAAGTTTAATCTGATCTTTCTTCTCGTGCTTACTCATGTGCTTGCCTAGCTTCACAAGCCCTTCTTTAGCAAGAGTGGGAGAAATAAAATTTATCGCTTTAGTGAAATCGTCTATCGCCTTTTGAGGTTCATTCAAAGCAGCATAACACTCAGCGCGAGGCCAGTACGTTGTCTGAGACTGGAAACACATTTTCATAAAATTGGTATAGAGTTCAGCTGCTTCCTTGTATTTTTTTTGTTTGAACACTATTTGCTGCCAGAGCAGGCGTGCAAGCATATATTTGTCATTCAATGCAATCGCTTTCTTGCACTCAGAAATGGCTTCTTCATTGCGACCTGAGTCCTTGAAATAACATGCCGTTTTGTAATGAGCCAGAGCAGAATTAGGTTGATACTTTAGCCAGCGCTTATAGCATTCCTCAACTTTATTGCCTTCAATTTCTTCCCAGTAAAATTTTCCAGCCAAGTAATTTACGTCGCGACTCTTAGAATCGAGTTTTAAAGCCTCTTCCATCTGACTGTTCGCAGCTGGAATGTCCTCAACCTTTTTATATAAATATGCAGCGATAGCATGAGAGCGAGCATCTTTTGGATTTAAATCAAAAGCTCTTTTAATTATTTTGATTCCTTCCTCGTACTTTTTCTTCTCACAAAGCATAAGCGCAAAGGTTGCTAAAATGTGCGCGCTTCTTGGATTCATACGCGCAGCATCGCGGGCGCAAGCAAAAGCCTTGTCGTCAGTCCCACGGGCGCTATCGAAAAACATTATCAGTGAATACAGCTCGAATGCTTCGGCTGGACCTTTCTTTTCTTCAATCATTTTTCTAACAATAGAAATGGCTTCGCTTGATTGACCTTGGTCAATGTATTTATCGACTTTGGCAAGCTCTGGATCCGAGTAAGACCAGACTGGTGCGCACTGCGCATTTAGATTTGCCAAAGCAATTAGAATTAGAAGCCACAGACGCTTTTTGAGCGATTGTTTCATTTGATGCCGAATCTCTCCAATGAATTTGTTTCTCGCTCGAAGCGCTTAGCCTCTTCTGCTCGTCCCATTTTTTTTAGTATATCTACTTTTGTTCTGTACCACAAAGCAACGTCTGGATCTATTGAAATTAAGACCTCGACGTCTTTGAGCGCTTGCTCATATTTGCCAGCTTTTGTAATAGTTTGGAGCGCTCGTGCAAACCTGTAGGATTTTTAGGAAATACGGCAAGCAAACTGGTACTATCCTTAATGGCACGATCTAGTTGTCCCGTTTTAGCATAAAGCTGTGAGCGAGCTGTCCAAGACTGAATATAATCTTCCTTGCTGCTCTTGTTCATATGCATTGCACTTTTGCTGAAAACATTTCCATCGTGCTCCGGACTTGAATCTTTCAGCATCTTGGAATAATCTTCAATCGCCTTCTGATTTTGATTGAGCGCAGCAAAGCATTGAGCCCTTCTCATCAAGCTCGGTCCTTTTATAGAACGTCCACGTTTTTTTTCCAACGCGTCAAGGCGATTATACGCGACGATAGCTTCCTGCCACCGTTCAACATGATGAAGCATTCTTCCAAGCAAGGCTAAGGCTGGCTCGTAATTAGGATTAATAGCTAACGCTCGCTTGCAGTCCTCAATTGAACTTTTAAAATCTCGCAAATCCTTGTAATACCATGCCCGCTGATTGTAAGCCGTTGCATCATCTGGACTATTTTTGATTATGCGCGTCAGAGCCTCTTCGGCTGCCATATCTTCAAGCAGTTTTTGATAAAGTCTGTAAGCGGCACTGTTAACTTCTCTGTCTTTAGGAGCCAATTTAACCGCTCTAGATATTAGTTCTTTCGCAAGCTCCTGTTCTGCACCCTGACTTCCAACCGCATAGGCTTGCGCTGCCAGTGCTCGTGCATTTTTCGGATCCAATTCAAGCGCTTTTTGAGAAAGCTTTAGAGAAACATCTTTCTTGTGAAGATAAGCAAGCACCATGGCGAAAGTAGCAAGCGCTCTTGGATTGGTAGGCTCAGCACGCGCAAAGTCTCTTGCAGCATTGAAGGTTCTATCACCTTCCTTTACATGCCCCCAGCAAAGGCCGTTAAGCGCCAGAATCTCGTTCCACTCATTTTTATCTTTGCCCAATTTTAGCTTTTCTTCAATAAACTGAATTTCGCTTCCTTCGCCTAATCCATGCAATGTGCGTGCTTTATCAAGATCTGCTTGCGAAATTTTAGCAAGAGCAGGACCCAGGCATAGATTCGCCTGTATCAATATACTCAAAGCAAGAACTGAACTAGTTTTTAGACCCATATTTTTCAACAGCGAAATGCTCTTTCTGAACTTTTGCAGCCTCTACATTTTTTCCCATTTTCTTCAAGACATCAATCTTTGCTTTATACCACTCTGGCACATCGGGATCCATTATCACAAGCGCATTGAGGTCACGTAGCGCCTGTTCGTATTTTTTAGCCCGCATGAATACTTGCGAACGAGTATACATAGCCAGTGAATTATCGGGCAAAACGCTGAGCAAATCAGACAAGGAACTGACCCCTTTATCAACTTGACCCGCTTTAGCGTACTCGGCTGCGCGTGCTTGCCACCATGTGGTGTAGAAATATAAATTGTTCTTTTCTATTTTGCGCGCAGATTTGTAGAACTTGTTTGGATCGCTTTCAGGCACAATCAGCTTTATTGCAATATTTAAGTGTTCAATCGCCTTTTGGGGCTGATTGAGTTCAGCATAAAACTGGCCCAGACGACCATGAGTGTGATAAGTGCCCGATTTATGCTTGAGCACCGAAGTAAGCAAATCAACGCCTTTCTGCCACTGCTTGCGCTCATAATAAGTACGTGCAAGCACCCTAGCTGGTGCTTCAAATCCCGGATTGATCTCCAGCGCCTTAAGCGCCTCTGTCACAGACTTATTGTCTTCGTGCGTGTCCTTGTGAAAGTCACAAAGCCTGAAATACACATATGCAGATTTAGGTCTGTATTTTAGCCAACGAGCAAGGGCCGCGTCGATGCCTTTGTCTTGAGCTGTATTTGTGGAATAAATGTCGTCAACAAAATTGACGTCGAGATCGCCAGGACTTAGTTTTCTAGCTATTTTCATTTCTTCGGCAGCCACCGGATCGCCTTGATCCATTAGCGCCATTGAATAGGCAAGAATGGCATGATTGCGACCATCTTTGGGGTCTTTGACGCAAGCTTTGCGAGCGAGATCTATTGCCACATCGAATTTTTGCATAAAGCAAAGAACCAGAGCCAGCGTTGAAAGTGCATGCGCGTTATTCGGTTGCATGCGCGCTGCAGTCCTTGCTGGGGTGAAAGCTTTGAACGCATCTTTATTTAAATCGTCATGTAATTTGGCAATTGCCAAATACTCGTACCATTTTGGATCGACTTTGCCGCCTTTCTTAATTTGCATTTCTGCAATTGATGCAAGCTCAGAAAATTCGCCCATATCCAGATATTCATAGACTGTTTTATAGTCTTGCGGAAATGGCAAATTGATAGACTTTGCCAGAAGTGGTGGCGTGGCGAGCGAAAGGACTAAAGCCAGCGAGCAAAGCGGTTTCCATTTACTAAGATTCAAATTTGTATCCTAATCCTTTCACCGTTTTAATTGGTGACTCTTTCGCTCCCGACGAGATTTTTTTGCGCAAACGCAATACGCGCTGACGCACAGCCTCATCTGTTGCTTCTGATTCCGTTTTAAATACTCGTGCAAGCAGTTCGTCGGAGCTATACACTCGTCCTTGATTTTTCATCAATAATTCAAGCAGAGCAAACTCACTTGGTGTCATTTGCACCTTGTCACCATCTACGGTGACAGTACATGCATCTAAATCAAGACTAATTCCGCTTGCTTCAAGCACACGCTCTACATAGCCAGGTGGCCGTCGCAAAAGCGCCTTTACTCTTGCTAGCAATTCAGAGTGATTATAAGGCTTGCACAAATAATCGTCGGCACCTGCTTCGAGCGCCTTAACTTTGTTAATGACATTGCTTTGTGCGGTCAAAAACAAGATGGGAACCTGACCGCCTTTCTGGCGATAAGTCTGACAAAGCGTAAGTCCAGACAATCCAGGCAAAACCCAATCAAGAATAGCCAGATCGTAATGATAATAAGTCAGCCGCTCAAGCCCCTCTTCACCTTCGAAAACAGGCTCGACAATATGGTGATTAGTCGAGAGAATCTCAACCACCAATTCTGACATATCAGGATCATCTTCGACCAGAAGTATGCGCGCCATAACGGCTATTATAGCTTAGTAGCCTTTGTATGGACCACCAGCAGCCATCGACTTCAAACCAGGCACGTTAAGCAGGGCGCCATAACGCTTTTGAGCATATCTGATGCCAGCAATCATGTTGTGTAATGGATTCAAGATGTCATCATAACCAGCCAATTTATATGCATCAAAAGTAGGTCCAATGGTTTGCATCAGTCCTTTAGAAGGAGTACCCTTTTTGGCATTCGAATCCCAATTGTTGACTATATTTGGTTTCCAACCACTTTCTTTTTCGATAATAGTATTGAGCCCGCGAATATTGGCTTCGCTTGGCTCAACACCTGCGGTTTTGAGCGCAAGTATCATCAAAGCCCTGCGTTCGTTTTGAGGAATGGGTTGGTTGCCATCGCGACGTTTAACGTCCTGGGGTCTCAGTTCGCCATTGGTTGGAGTGTCGGTATTGGGCGGAAGCACAGCATTTCTTTGTCTTGGAAAATCTCTATTATCTCTGCCTGGGTCCAAATCTCTTCGACGTCTGTGAGGTTGTTCGAAATTTTGTTCTGGATAATCTCGACGAGTCATGTCCTGACGCCAGTGAGGACGCTCCATGGGATTGATTTCACGCGGCTGCCATCTAGGCATAAATCGATTATCGAAATGTGGGCACTGACAATGATTAGGATTGAAATTCTGATTGGAATTGAATCTAGCTTGCATCATCATTTCGCGCATTTGCATCTGCCTGAAATAATTTTGTTGCTGTTGCATTGGATTAATATAGAATGCAGAAAAATCAGGATAACCCATGTTTAATTGGCGCATCACCTGCGGTGGCACATATTCCATAGCCCGATAACCATTGTTAGCAGGCATAAAAGTATTTGGCTGCGCAAAATTAGGCTGCATAACGCGATTAAAATAGGCGTCATTGAGCATTGTCGCATTTAAATTTGCTTGATTATCGACTGGGCGATTAGTGGCCTCATTCGATTCGAATTGATACATACAGCGATACTCCACTTCAATAGTTATAAGATGAAGTAGAAACGTTTTTAGAGAAACTTAGTAAAGTCTGCACCAATTGTGCTACCACTATAATTTATATTTCAGAAACATACAAGTGGCGTCATTGGGCTCTAGTAGGGAAATTACGTAGACTTTCCCTACTATTTTTTAAATTATTTTCTGGAGCGATTGCGCTCTGCTTCCATACGTTGACGCTCGCGATCAGCTTCTTGCTGACGTTGTCTTTCGTTGTTCTGTCTTTGTCTTTCAGCATCAGCCTGGCGTTGACGCTCGGCTTCAGCTTGGTTTTGTTGTTGCTGTTGCTGCTGTTGTTGTTGTCTTTCGTTATCGGCACGACGTCTGTCGTTGTCTTGCTGTTGACGATTGTACTGATCTTGATACTGCTCATATCCACGACGGCGCTGATTGTAATAGTTCCAGTAATCAGGACTACTGTTGTTTGCTGGAGCTTGTTGTTGATCTTGATCCTGAAATTCATTTTCTGGATTTTCTAAATTTTCTGGATTTTGCGGATCGAAGTTTTGCTCAGCATAAGGATCTGAATACTGATTGAATTGCGGATTATATTGATCGTACTGCTGATAGCCATTGTATTGCTGGGGATAATAGGGTTGTTGAGCACCAAAAAAGTTCATCATTTCTGGTGGCATATTGCGCATCATTCCTGGTGCGAACTGATTCATCAAATTAGGAATTTGATTCATTAGTTGTGGTGGAATACGATTAGCCAGTTGTGGTGGCAAGAATTGCATTACGTTTGGCATATTCTGATATGGTCTTTGATACGGCATTGGACGCTCGTAGTTTTGTGGTTGCGGCTGATAGCGTGGGCGTGGGTCCGGCTGTGGCTGCGGAGCGTACTCTTCGTTTCTTGGACGGCGTTCAGTTTGTTGTGGAGCGTTTTGACGATCGCCTACATATCTTAAGAAGATACC
Organism: Candidatus Melainabacteria bacterium; assembly: GCA_016699165.1. Lineage (GTDB taxonomy): Bacteria > Cyanobacteriota > Vampirovibrionia > Obscuribacterales > Obscuribacteraceae > Aved-18. The sequence continues at coordinate 1,938,603 of CP064963.1, forward strand.
TTTATCGTATTTCTTGTAGCGCTTGTCACCAAATAAGCTGACGTCCTCGTTGCTATATTTGTTATCGTTAACGGTATTGATTTTATCGCCATTTCTCGATTTGACGATACGAATATCGCCAGCTTGACCGGGGCAACGAAGAGCTAGCACATCACCAGGTTGTGCATCTTGCGATGAAACTTGCACCCACTCACCGCTCTTAAGCATGTTTTGACCCATGTTCCAGGCATCGCCAGAACCGACCCATTTTTTCAGGTTAGGGTGAGCAGCAGCCAAATCTCTTTGCACGGCTCGTGCGCACCAACCGTAGCTTCCGGTATAGTTTTTGCCAGCTGTTTCGGCAATCAATCTTTGAATAGGCGACAAAGGCACATTGGTTTGAGGACCATCAGTGGTGTTAGGTCTTCTACCTGGGCGATTTGGTTGGTCGCTGCCAGGTGGTCTCAAAATAAAGAAGCTCTGATAACGTGGATCATAAGTCCAACGCTTGGTGTCGACACCAACAACTACACCAGTTCTAGAACTGTTACTGTAAATTTTCCCGTCTGTGCCAACTATACCTGCATGAGCACCACCTTGTATGTTTCTCCACTGTGTGCCAGGTGCACGACCGGCAAAAACCACATCACCCGGTTTTGCTTGCGCATAGCTCTTATCTGTCTGAATAACCGTCCAACCTTTTTGTTGCAGTGCATCAAACAAGGCGGCATTCATTGTGTGATTTCCGACGTCTGAACCAGCGGCTTTGAGAATGTTGGAAATGGATTCAGCGCAACCAAGATTGGCTCCAGTAGTGCGCCACATCTGTCTGCCATTTGATTGAACGGCTGCATTTGCAACGGCATCAGCCACTGCTGACGAGTATGTAGGCTGTTCTGGACTATAAGTAGGATTATTTGGATTATCTGTAGGATACTGATTGCGTCTTGGTGGGTCTGCAACTGTTGGAGTAACATCGCGCTCTGGTGCGCGAACAGCCCACAAGCGACGACCATACTGCTCTGGTGGAAACGCTTCTTCCATTCTCATGCGAGCCCAGTTGCCGGTGCGACGATCGCAAATATAAACAAATCCGTTTTCGCCTACAATTCCCATCGAAGCTGTAGGACCACTCTTGCCTTCCCAACCGTCTTGAGTGGCACCGTATATGATATCGCCAGCTCTGAGGTTCTGCAAAGCAGTTGGCTGCCAACCATGACGAATGAGGGTCTTGGACAAATCAGCCACACCTGGTGAATGTGCATAATCAAATCCAGCCGCTTTGAGCACTTCGCCGACACTTGTAGCAGAGCCTAATCTGCCATTCTCGGTCTTATCTGCCCATTCGGAAGACTGCCACAAAGGTCTGCCCACAGAGCGTCTTGCCAAGTCGAAAATTTGAGCCGAGCGATGTTGGCTACGAGGACCATCAATAATTTCTGGACCCTGGGTTCTATCATTACCTGGACGGTTGAAATCGCCACGCTCATATTTGGCTTTGTAATACTGCTCCCACTTATTTTTGTAATAAGCGTCATAGAACTCATAAACATTCACGCCTGGAGGTGGAACTGGCGGACGCTCGCTTTGAGCATCAAGGGGCTGTCTTGGGTTCACCCACTGTTGGGGCATTTGATCCAATCTATATTGATTAGGTTGCATCGGCTGTTCGAACCGAGCGTTCGGGTTGTAGCCGGGCAACATATTTGGATTTGGCTGATTGAAATCGCGCTGAACATGTCCTCTAAAAGTAGAGCTGAACTGGTCGAAGTTAATGCGACCGGGCATTTCGGGCTGATTAGGCAACATGGCGTTGGGGTTATCCATCGCCTGAGGATTGAAATCATTTATAGGTGGCAAACCTTTTGGAGGTCTGAGCACCCAGATTTGGTCTTTATACTGGTCAGCTGGGAAAAGTTGGTCCATAGTTCCCTGGGTCCAGCGACCACCTTCGCCACCAGTCGAGTAAACAGTGCCGTTTGGTCCGACGATTCCGGCAACTGCATTGTCGTTGCCTTCGCGCCACTGGGTGGCAGTTTTGCCGCCGATGACCACATCGCCAGGTTTAGCCTGACTCATGCCAACCACTTCCCATCCATTAGCTACAAGCTTATTCAAAAGATTGGCGGGCTTGGAAGAATCGGCATAGTTGTAGCCGACATCTTGCAAAACGCGCGATACAGCAGCAGCGGAAGCGAAACGACCTTCAGAAACGGAGCGCTCATATTTGGTTCCGTGCCACAAAACAGCACCGTTGTAGAACTTGGATGCGTTGATGATTTCCTGAATTTCAGGGCGGTCCGAGACTTGGGTTCTGTTTAGATTCTCCAAGCGCACTTCTGGACGAAGGCGTTCCTGGGCGAAGAACGGGAAAATGTCGCTTTCGGCATTTTGGACATTGCCATAAAAGCCGGCTTTCTGGCGAGGGTCGAGTAATCTGGGGTCGAGTCTCAAGTTGCGAGCGTCGAACTTGGGATTCAAAAGCCCCTGGGTGTTAGCCAGTGGCAAGTTGTACGAATTGACGGTATTTTCAGGTTGGTTGAGGGTTGCAGGTTTGACAGTCTCAGGCTTGACCACTGGGTTAGCAGCCGGCGCATCGAAAGTGGCGCGGGCAAGAAGCAAATTGTCGGCGGCGGTTTGAACAACGGTGTCGGTTCTGGTCGTAGGAGAAGCGAAAGTGTCCGAAGCGAGTTTAGAGGCGGTCGAAACCGAAGAATCGTTCGCCGAGGCTACCTCGGTGACCGCTTCGTTTTTGGCTTGGTTTTCGCCTTCGCTCATTTGTGCCGCGTGTCCTTGTCTTTGTTCTTTTACTTTAAAGACTGGGGCGCGGTAGCCATATGGTGAAAACCGCAAAGATGGCTGTCAATATCGTAAGATTCCCATGGTTCTGGCAAAATTTAATGAACAAACTAAAATTGGTCATCCTAGATTAAATGCTCAAGTTCACCCATCAGCTAGCTTTATTACTTTTGGTCCCGATGGTGATCCAGTTATCTTTCTTAGGCGTTATCGATCACGTCTTGAACGAAGTGGAGCGCGACCGCCAGCAAGAAGCTCGCGCGGTAGACTCGCTCATTCACGTCAATTTAATCTTGAACGACATTTTCATGGCTACAGGCTCGATGATGATGTTCAAAGCGACCAGTACTGAAAGTTTCGCTTTTGAGTTTCACGAGCTTTTCGAAAACGTACAGACTCACACAAAAGCTCTTAAAGAAATTGCCAATTCATCGCCTGAGCGAGCAAAAGAATTAAAAGCATTCGTTGGTATCATCGACGATATCACCGAAGCACTGACAATGGCGGAAGGCATGCCCGAAGAATCTGTAGATCTTGCCAGTATTCGTATCGTGGGCAAGTTGCAATCTTTCATTCGACGCGTCAATAGCACAGGCTTGCGATTAGTCGAAAAAGAAACGCAATTGCGTAAGCGTCGCCAAGAAAAACAAGGCGAAGTGCGCGATCAGCTCAAACACACAGTTGAAGGCGCGGCACTTGTAACAGTTGCAATCGCTGCATTTATTGCTGTAGGTTTTAGTTTAACTTTTGCAAGACGATTCAACACAATTATGTCCAATACTATGAGTGTTGCCGCAGGAAAACCACTGGCCGAGCCAATCAAAGGCTCAGACGAATTAGCTAAACTTGACGGCGTTATTCATACACTCAGTCGCGATTTGACCATCACTCGCGAAAAAGAACGAGCAATGATTGACAACACAGCAGAAATCATTTGCTCATTAGACGAAAACTTGCGTATGTCCGAGTTAAACCCGGCTATTACAAAACGGCTTGGATACCAGCTTGAAGAATTGCTTGGAAGTAATTTAATTTCGATTATCCACCCAGAAGACAAAGACGAGACTTATTTAAATCTGCAAAAATGTCAGGGAATGGATACTGAAATTTTGTTCGAAGCTCGCGTCAGAAGCCAGGACGGCAAATTCTATTTTTATGAGTGGACAGCAAAATATGCCCCGCATAACGATTTAATTTTCTGTGTATTGCACGACATCACCGAGCGCAAAGAAGCTGAAAAACTAAAACAAGAAGTTATGGCCATGGTCAGTCACGATCTTCGCGCACCTCTAACATCATTGAACATGGTATTAGATATGATGCTCGAAGGTGTAGTAGGAACACTGAACGACAAGGGCAACAGAATGGTTGTTTTAGCACAGCAGTCTGTGTCTTCGCTAATTAGTATGATTAACGATTTGCTCGACGTCGAAAAATACGAGTCTGGTGGATTGACTCTAAATTACGAAGACGTGACCATTTCTAAATTAGTCGACAATGCAATCGGCATGATCAAACCGCAAGCCGATAAGAAAAACATCAAACTAATTCCAAGCTTCGAAGATCGTCAGATAGAAGTCGACGCCGACCGCGTAGTGCGTGTGATCGTCAACCTAGTAGGCAACGCGATCAAATTCTCGCCCAAAGATTCAAATATAACTGTCGCTGTAAAAACACAAGAAGTTAAGCGCGGCATACACGAACTTGAATTTCAAATCATCGACGAAGGTCCTGGTATTCCAGAAGACAAACTCGAAATCGTCTTTGAAAAATTCAAACAAGTAGGCACCGGCAGCGAAGGCGAGAAAAAGGGAACAGGTCTAGGACTTGCAATCTGTAAAGCAATTGTAGAAGCTCATGGTGGCAGAGTCGGCGTACGCAGTGCGCTTGGCAAAGGCGCCACATTCTGGTTCCAGATTCCAGACAAGCGTATCGATAAGGCATAAGGCGATGAAAAAACTTGCATTATTTTTGGGACTCGCTGGAATCGTTTCAATCAATCTTCCTGCATGGGCAGCCGATGCAGGACCAACAGCGGCTAGTGCCCTGGCAAAATATAACGAGAAAAAATATGTCGAATCCGCAGACGCATTCGAGTCAGTTCTAAAAACTAGTCCACCCTCTGTTCAACTTTGTTATCACGCAGCTCTCGCCAATTTCGCGGCCAATAGGCGAGGAAGATCCAGACAGCTTTGTCAGTATATCGTCCAAAATTTTGGCACCACCCGCGAAGCGAATTTTGCAAAGAAATTATTTCCCGAATTAGCTGTTGCACCGAAATCAGAAACTAAAACAGAAGATAAAACTAAAACAGCTGATGCGCAGACTGGCGAAAGCAAGTCTAAATCAACTAGAAAAAAGAAAAGCGATGATGACGATGAAGAAGATGCAGAAACACCCAAATTCGCAATAGATAAAAATGCTCGCAGAGGTGCATTAGCTTTTACTCCACAACAAATCGCAGCAGACGGTGCGTCAGGAATTGATCAAGCGTTCAATCCCAATTGTTGGTTCGAGGCTTCAATGGCGGCTCTTGCTGAATTGCCTAAAGGGCAGCGTTTGATTGCAAGCATGATAAAAATTGGTGACGCAAACACCTACATTGTTCGATTTCCAGGAGACGGTCAGGAATACAAAATTACCGAACAAGAACTGAGCAAAGTAGGAGTTTCAGACAAATCACTCTGGGCAGCACTTATAGAATGTGCACAAGTAAAGAAATTTCCAGATAACGAAGGGTCGCGAGATATTTCAATCGGCATGGGTTGCATCACTGGCTGTAAAGCTCAATCTATCAATCCCACAAAAGAAAGTGCCCAAGAACTTTCAAGCTTTATTGCTGGTGCTGTTTCTTCTAAAAACCCCATCATTTGCGCTACTGACGCAGGATTTAAAACTGCAAGCCTACCCGACTTAGTAGTTAATTCTCACGCTTACACAATAATCGGATTCGATGCGGCAAGTGGCATGATTACGATGCGAAATCCGCATGGAAAGCACTCGCGCAAATACACTCTTGCAGACGATCCTAATCATCGCAAATTCGAATGGGTCGGCAAAGGTGTTTTCAAAATGCATATCTCGCTATTTCAGAAATATTTTGATGAAGTGTGCCGGTCGTTTATTTAAATAATATTCGGCGAGGCAGGATTCGAACCTACGTGCTTTTTACAGGCCTGCTCTACAGGCAGGCGCAATCACCCACTCTGCCACTCGCCGACGAAATATTTGCATGCAGCTGCACGCCACTACAGATGGTGACAACTTGCACGCAAAAGTTAATCAAGCTTTGCCAGGTAAATAATTGAAATTCAATTGAAAGTTTTTGAATATCTACTGAATAAACATAGCAAAGCCAAATGCCTAGCCGCGGTAATAACGGCGCAGTTGCGAGCTTTGATATCGATGTAGATTACGTTTCATGTTTCAACAATATCACGCTAATTTTCAATAGTCACTATTTTGTCACTTGAAATTACTTGATTTAATCAAGTAATTTAGTTGATTAAGTCAACAAATTCCGACCAAGAAAAAAGGCTCCTCGCAATGCCGTCGTTTGAGATTCGCCCAAAACAGCCTCTCTATTATCAGAACGGGCTAAGCCCCTTGCCTGTCTGCCTTTTGAGAATCGGGAAATCGCCAGAGTATTTGGCAAGAGTATCTGGGTAAAATAGCCTATATAGGTGAAAAGTAAGTGGTTATGAATGAGATCTGGATGAGCGGCGGACAAGGCACAGGGACTGGCACACACGGCACTCCTGGCACTTCGAGTCAAACCAAAACCAAAGAAAAGGTTAAGAAGCCGCCTCTGTACAAGGTTTTGTTGCATAACGACGATTACACCACCATGGAATTTGTAGTCTTTATTCTGGTCACAGTGTTTCAAAAAACAGAAGAAGATGCTGTAAGAATCATGCTGGATGTCCATCAACAAGGCATCGGAATTGCAGGAGTTTATACCTACGAGATTGCCGAAGCCAAAGTCAAAAAGGTAATTGACACAGCCAGAGAGAACGAATTCCCCCTAATGTGCAGCACGGAACCCGAATAATGTTAACGGCAGAACTGGAAAAAGCTATCAACAACGCGGCTAATGAAGCAATCAGACGTAGACATGAGTTTCTTACGCTTGAACATTTATTGCTAGCTCTATTAGACGACAAAGTGGGCAAGGATGTTATCACTAAATGTGGTGGCAAACCGAACGCGATGAAAAAAGAGCTTTTGACTTTCATGGACGAAACTTATGAAGCGATGAATGACAGCTCCGAATATGTTTTGTCTCAAACAGCCTCTTACGAGCGTGTTTTTCAACGCGCAGTCATTCAAGCGCGATCATCTGGAAGAGCAAATATTGACGCAGGAAATATTCTTGCTGCATTCTTCGACGAAAAACGGTCTTATGCAACTTTTTTACTTGAATCGCATGGCATCTCGCGCTTAGATATTCTCAGTTATATTTCGCATGGACTGACTAAAAACGACAACGGCGTGTCAGCCGAGTATGGCAAGTCATCAAACCATGGTCATGACGCAGACGCAAACAGTGACAGTAACGGTGAGGATGAAGAAGAAGTTTCTGCACTCGAGGCGTTTTGCGTTAACCTGCTTGAGAAAGCAGAAAATAAACAAATAGACCATTTAGTTGGTCGAGAAAACGAAGTCAATCGAGTGATTCAAATTCTTGCCAGGCGTCGCAAAAACAATCCACTTTTAGTGGGTGAAGCAGGAGTTGGTAAAACAGCTATTGCTGAGGGTCTTGCCCTAAAAATTCATCACGGCGAAGTGCCCAAGGCGCTTCAAACGGCAGAAGTGTATGGACTTGAAATGAGTTCTATTCTGGCTGGTGCTGCTTTCAAAGGTGAGATGGAAAAGCGCTTAAAAGCTGTCATTGCAGAGCTTCAAGCAAAACCTGGTGCTATTTTATTCATTGATGAAATTCAAACCATAGTTGGTGCCGGCAAAGAAAACGGAAGTTTCATCGATGCGGCAAGCATTTTAAAACCAGCTCTAGCTTCAGGAAAATTGCGCTGCATAGGTTCTACCACCTATCAAGATTACAAACAATCTATTGAAAAAGACAAAGCTCTTGCGCGTCGATTTGAAAAAGTCGAAGTAGTCGAGCCCAGTCACGAAGATACGATTCGGATCTTGCGTGGATTGAAGCACTATTACGAAGACCATCACCATGTCAAATATTCTGACGATGTTATCACTGCTATTGCTGAACTTGCAGCAAAACATATAAACGATAAGTTTCTTCCAGATAAAGCCATAGACGTTATGGACGAAGTTGGCGCCAAAGTAAAACTACGCCCTGAAAACGAAAATCTGCATCCTGATATTACCTTAGACGATGTCGAAGGAGTGGTGGCATCTATTGCGCGCGTTCCCGTCAAGTCTGTTTCTGCCAAAGACAAGACTCGTTTGCAGAATCTGGAATCAGAACTTAAGAGCGTCATCTACGGTCAAGATCACGCAATCGAGCAAATTGCAAAAATCATCAAACTATCTCGCTCTGGTTTAGGTAATCTCACCAAACCAATTGGATCTTTTCTATTTTCTGGTCCAACTGGAGTGGGTAAAACGGAGCTTGCAAAACAATTAGCCAAAATTCAAGGCATCGAAATGATCCGTTTCGATATGAGTGAATTTAGCGAGAAACATACGGTGTCGCGCTTGATTGGCGCACCTCCAGGCTACGTCGGTTATGACCAGGGCGGTCAATTGACTGATGCTGTCATTAAGCATCCGCATTGTGTGGTATTACTTGACGAAATTGAAAAAGCACACTTCGATCTTTTTAATATCTTGTTGCAGGTCATGGACCATGCAGCGCTCACAGACAACTTCGGCAAGAAAGTCGATTTTAGAAACGTTATTTTAATTATGACCACCAATGCTGGTGCTCGCGACATGTTGAGTGATGGTGTCGGCTTTAAAATGGCAGAACCAACAGACACCACTCTTGGTGCCAAGCTCAATATGACTCCAGGCAAAAGTCGAGGCAAAGAAGCTATTGAGAGGACATTCAGTCCTGAGTTTAGAAACAGACTAGATGCCTGGGTGGTCTTTAATCAATTAACTATTCGTGATATCAAACAAGTAGTCGACAAATTTGTTGGTGAAGTAAAAACTCAGCTTTTAGCCAAGAAAGTAACCCTAACAATTACAGATGCAGCAGTCGAATGGTTCACCAAAAACGGCTTCGACAAAGCTTATGGCGCAAGACCAATGGGTCGCTTGATTCAACAAAAATTGCGCGAGCCTTTGTCTGAAGAATTGCTATTTGGCAAACTGCAAGATGGTGGCAGCGTCGAAGTCGATGCCAAAGACAACGAAATCGTAATTAACTGCAAAGAATCAGAGACTGAAGCTAATAGCCCCAGCGCATAAGTAGCGCACCGGCAGAAAATCCTGCACCGATAGAAGCGAATAGCACTAAATCGCCTTTTTTCAGTCGTCCTTCTTTCAATGCGCTGTGCATTGCAAGTGGCAGCGTGCCTGCGGTGGTGTTACCAAACTCTCCGATATTTACAATCACTTTTTCCATCGGCATTTTCATGCGCTCTGCTGCCGAGGTGATGATTCTGAGATTAGCCTGGTGAGGAATAAAGACGTCTACATCGTCGCCAGTCAAGCCATTGCGCTCAAGAATTTGAACACATAGTTCGGGCATTTTTCTGGTGGCATATTTAAATACAACTTTGCCATCTTGCTTGACATAGTGCTGTTTCTGCTCAACTGTTTCTTGCGTGGCTGGCATTTTGCTTCCGCCTGCAGGCAGACAGAGCGAGTCGCCGCCGTTGCCGTCAACTTCGAAAATGAAGTCTATCAGTCCAACGTCTTCGTTATCTTTCTCGTCGTTTGGTTGCAGAAGAACCGCACCACCACCGTCGCCAAAGATAATGCAAGTTTGTCTATCGGTAAAATCGATTATAGAAGACATCACATCAAGCCCGATGACCAGTACGTTTTTGTGTGCGCCGCTCTTGATGAATTCGCCGCCAACTTGTAAGGCATAAATGAATCCGCAGCACGCAATGGACATATCAAAGCCCCAGGCTTTGTTACAGCCAAGGCGTTTTTGAACTAGACAAGCTGTGGCTGGCAGCAGCATGTCTGGAGTAATGGTTGCGACAATAATGAGGTCGACGTCTTTGGCATCGACTTTAGCTTGAGCCAGACACTTTTCTGCCGCTTCATAACAAAGGTCAGAAGTGGTGACCCCTTTTTCGGCGATGTGACGTTGGTGAATGCCTGTGCGCTCGACGATCCAATCGTTGGAAGTTTCGATCATCTTTTCCAGGTCGTAATTAGTTACGACTTTGGGAGGGACAACCCCTGCAACACTCACTATTTTGGCTCTTGGCACGACTGACTCCGCCTAGTTGGAAGATAACTGTTCAACATACTAGTATCAGATTACCTTTTACAACCAGGCAAAAATCTTACCTATTAACATTACTTTTGATTGAAACAGTTAAGAATGGTGGTTCTTAAGCAATTCTAAGGATTTTGCTCTTCGTCTTGCGTGATCGCTTTGACCGATTCGCCGTTGTCACTAGTTGGATTCTTTTTCATGTACTCTTCGACTTGTTTGCTCATTATAGGAATCTTGGCTTTCTTACCCGCTTTAGTGGTGAATCCAAGACGAATACAACCGATGCCATAGCCCACTGAGATCATGATTTGAATAATCAAAAACAAGATGCCGATAATTGCTCCCACGTAGGGGATTTGATCGACCACGGCTTTGATGGTACCAAGTACGACACCAAAAACAAGCCAGATGCTAAACATGACAATGCTTTGAATTGAATTGAAGCGCAGGAATTCGTTGGTTTTTGCTTCGTTCTGCAACCAGAAATAAGACGCCAAGGGAAAGAAAGGAAAATAGCAAGCGGCGCCTGCCAGGTCGTAACTGAGATTCATTTTCTCGGTGCGACTGTCGTAGTCTTTGAGAAAAGCGTCGTCTTTCTTTTTCTTCGCCGGTTTCTTATCGCTGGCTGACATATGTTTTTCCTACACTCTTAGTGTTTTTTGGCGTTTTTGGCAATTCAAATATAGCATTTTGCTTTATACTCAGTACTCGATTATGCCAGTATCGAACCGTTTAAAATTTAGCGCTTTTGCACGATGTCTCGCCGCATCTGCACTCGTTTTTGCAAGTTGTCCAAGCGCAATAGCAACACCAATGGAAGACGCGGCAAGAGCTTTTAACAAAGGTCAATTCAACAAGGCTAGCGAAGCTTTTCGAGCGATCGTCGATGCTGATTCCAAAAATTTCAGCGCGCATTGTTATCTGGCAGCCAGCCTGTCCAAGCTAGGACGAGATAACGAAGCGTTTGACGCATATTGGGTAATATTAAAAAGGTTTCCAGACCGCCCTCAAACGAGCGGAATCAGGTCTTATCTCTACAAGCACGATCCTAATTTTTCTAAGAATGCGGCTCGAAACGCTTCAATGGTGGGCGATAACGCTGGCGGTGAAATAGAAAATAACGATTCAATTCCCCAGGGCTCAAAGCGCCTGACCGATCCGGGTGACATTGTCAACGCCATGGTTAGCAGGGTCAAACCGCTTAAAAACAGGCCGGAAGTATCAGCTCTTCTTGTCCAGGATATTAAAGTCGCTTTAAACGAATATCCACCAAGCGTCTTAAATTTATTATATGGTCGAGGTTGCAAAATCCTGGTCACACCCACTTATATAGACCGCGATCCTCGGTCTGAAAATTCAAGACCAGAGGGATTCGAGTATGGCTCAACCTGGAAAGATTGTCCCGGTAGATTCGATGGACGCAACGTCATTGTGTGCGAATACACTATTGGAAACGGTGTTGATTTAGAGAAAGCATCAGATCCCATCGGCATTTTACGCCACGAAGTGGGACATGCAATAGATAAATTTTTAGGCGATATATCAAATAAAACAGAATTCAGAACGGCTTATGATCAGGATTTGCATCACCTGGACGATTTTGTAAAACCACGCTTACGTTATTATATTCAGACAGAAGGCAATGGGCCAGCCGAGACTTTCGCCGAACTGGCTGCCGCCAAATATGGTGCAAAATCACAGTCGGGAAAGAGAAAAAATAGGTCGGCAACGATAGCCAATCTGGTTTATGACAATTTTCCCACCGCCAATAAAGTGCTAGAAAGCAAGCTGGCCAGTTTCCAGTAGCGATAAATTTGCTAGAATTTGTAGGTCATGGACCTGCCAAGCACAGCAATAATAGACAAAGTGATTAACGATCGCTACGAGATTCTCGAGCAGGTTGGTCACGGCATTTTTGGCGCTGTGTTCAAAGCCTGGCACAGACAGATGGAAAAAGAGATTGCGGTCAAAGTGCTGTTCCAACAGCTCGAACAAGAAGATCGCGGATTTCAAAGATTTCACCGCGAAGCCCAAGCTATAAGCGCATTGATGCATCCAAACATTGTCAAAGTTTATGATTTTGGCGTCTCCACTCAAAGTCGCCCTTACATGGTCATGGACTATGTAGAAGGGCAAAATTTGCGGGATATTTTAAAAACCCAAAATTGGTTACCGCAAGATAGAGCTATTTTTATTTTTGCTCAAATCGTTGATGCCCTGGGGCATATGCACGATTCTGGATTTTTGCACCGCGACATAAAGCCAGATAACATCATTGTTCACGATACAACTTATCAAAAAGATTTTGCCACTCTTGTAGATTTCGGCATCGCCAAACGGCTCAACGAGCCACGTGAGAAGCGCTTGACTGTAGACGGAACAGTGGTGGGAACGCCTGCATACATGAGCCCAGAGCAAATAATGGGCAACGAAATAGACAACCGGAGCGACATTTATTCATTCGGCGTTTTAATGTATGTGACACTGACAGGCATTTTGCCTGTTCAAGGAAAAAATCCGGTCGACACGATGACCAAGCATGTGACCGAGGTTCCACTTGATATGGAGTTAGCCAATCCGGCAGTTAAAATTCCCCCCGAGCTAAAAGCGGTGGTGAAAAAATCCATGGCAAAATCGCCCGGAGACAGGCAGCAAAGCATGGCTCAATTGCACCAAGAACTGAAAGATTGTTTGAAGAAATAGAATATAGATGATCAGAAACACCATCATTGTAGTGACACTGATACTGGTAGCACTCCTGCCCTTCGTCACTAAAAGCCATGATGTCAACCTGGTTTATGGTATTCGCACAAATTTCGATCTCAACTATGCCGCTAGCAAAGACAAGCTTCACACCCTCGATTTATATGTCCCCAAGAAAAGAAGCGGCAAAAAACCAGCCCTTATAGTTTGGATTCATGGCGGCGGGTGGCGCGAAGGCGACAAGTCAGACACTCCGGCAATTGATATTGCACGTGAAGGCTTTGCTGTGGCATCGATAAATTACCGATTGGTCCCCGACTCTCCCTTTCCCGCTCAAATAGACGATTGTATTCAAGCTATAGAGTGGCTTTCTGGACAGGGCGACAAATACGGCTTCGACAATACACGCATTGGCGTGTGGGGGCTTTCAGCTGGCGGTCACCTGGCTGCCCTGGTTGGCACTTCTACCGGCTTAACACAAGCTGTTTGCGACTGGTGTGGACCAACAGACATGTTTACTTTTCGCCAGCAATGCAAACCTAATGCCCTATTTCGAGATAGTTCGGCAGCAGACATGGTGGACAATCTTCTTGGTGGCTCGCCTGAAGAGAAGCACGACCTGGCAGTGGCTGCAAGCCCCATTAGTTTTGCCAGTCCAAATGACCCGCCTTTTCTAATTATGCACTCTGAAGGTGACCCAATCGTGCCGTTTGAGCAGAGCAAAGAGCTTTATGATGCGCTCAAAAAAGTGAAGGCCGAAGTACAGCTAATTAAAATCCCGGGTCAAGAGCACGTTTTCATGGATGAAACGAATTTTGGCAAAGCGATAGATTTCTTTCAAACCAAGCTGAATAAGAATGTAAAATAACTGGGTGCCCTTCTCAGAGGATATATGCAATGTGCGGCATTATCGCAATATCCGGCAGTGATTCGGCAGCGTACGAAGTATTCTTCGGGCTGATGAACCTGCAACACCGCGGCCAAGATGGCGCCGGTATCCTCACGTTAGAAACGAAGAGCGGCGACTTCCACATTCACAAAGCAAGTGGACTAGTGGAAAACGTCTTTTCAGAGCGGTCTTTCAAAAACTTAAAAGGCAAAGCGGCGGTCGGCCATACACGATACGCCACTATCGGTGGCAGCGATCCTAATATGCTGCAACCATTCTTAGATTATGACAAAGGCATTGGTCTTGCTCATAACGGAAACATTGTCAATTTCTATAATCTGCAAGAAAACTGGCTTTCGCAAAAAAATGCGCGCAACAAACAATGCGTCTCTGACTCAGAATTGATTTTGCGTTTGCTTTGCGACAATACCGATGGAAAGCTAAACGAAGTCAAATTTTTCGATGCGCTTGGTCCTATCATGGAGAACCTGGTTGGTGGATATGCTGTAGCTGGTATCACCAAAGCCGGTGCCATTTTTGGCTTTAGAGATCCGCATGGAATCAGACCTCTCGTTTTTGGTCAAAAAGAATTCAATGGCGAAACTGTCTATGCACTATCAAGCGAAAGTGTGGCACTGGGATTTTTGGACTTTACCAATATCGAAGAAGTTAAGCCTGGTGAGGCTATTTACATAAGTCCAGATCGAAAAGTTTTCAAAAAAATTGTTCAAAGCGATTCTATTTCACCTTGCATGTTCGAGTGGGTTTATTTTGCTCGGGTCGAATCTGAATTCTCTGGACAATCTGTTTATAGAGCGCGTTTTAGACTGGGATTGCTATTAGCCGAGCAATTAAAACAAGCAGGGATCACAGCCGATATCGTGGTTCCAGTTCCTGAGACCAGTCGCGCATCAGCTATTGCACTGGCTGAAGGACTAAAAGTTCCCTTTCGCGAATTGCTAATTAAAAACAGATATGTAAACCGCACTTTTATTTTAGACGACCAGCAATCAAGACAAGAAGCGATTCGACGAAAGCTTTATCCCATTGCAGAAGAGTTCAAAGATAAAAGCGTATTGGTAGTCGATGATAGCATCGTGCGCGGCAACACCGCCCAACAAATCATGCGCTTAATCCGAAATTCTGGCGCCAAAGAAATTACATTGGTATCAACCTGTCCTCCAATATCTAGTCCCTGCTATTACGGAATTGATTTTCCAAGCACGCAGGAACTGGTTGCATTCGGGCGCACAGAAGCAGACATTGCAAAAGAGCTTGGTGCAGACAGAGTTATTTATCAAAGTATCGAAGGCTTGCAAAAAGCGCTTGAATCCAAGAACCTTTGCATGGGTTGTCTGACCGGAACTTATCCAACCACAGTGGAAGACGGTCGCGTATTTGGGGACGCACGAGCGAAAGATCGTATAACCAGAGGAGAGACCAATTAGCCGATGAATAAATTGCAAGATCCAGTACAAGCAAATTTAATTTATGAAGGCTCGGTCAAAAAAATCTGGAAGCCGCAAAAAGAAAACGATAAATTATGGTTTCAATTCACTGATGCCTACTCGGTTTTCGACTGGGGCAAAATGCCAGACGATATCGAAAACAAAGGCAAAAGTTTGACTCTAATGGGCGAACACTTTTTCAAATATTTTGCAAAACCTGAGATTTGGCAAAAACTAGAAAAAACAGATCTGGCACTGGATCAGGCATGGCTCAAAGACCGCTTTGCTCATGCTAGTTTCAAAAATTTAGTCCAAAACGCAATGCCCAATCATTTCATCAAATCAATCGATGGCTATTTAGAAGTAGTGCAAGGTATCGTTCCAAAAGCGACTGTTCATAATGTTTCAGGCATAAATGGCAGTTCTGTTTACGCATATGAAAATCTACCCTCTGCTCAAAAAGAAGGTTCGGGCCAAAGATATCTGGTTCCTTTAGAAGTGGTGTTTCGATTTGGTCTGCCACAAGGCAGCTCACTTATAGATAGACTCAAAGCCAATTCTGGATACGCCAAATCTTTAGGTCTGCCTCAAGATGCAAAACTTGAAGCAGATAGTAAATTTCCATATCCAGTGCTTGAGTTTTACACCAAGCTTGAACCATCAGACAGATTGCTCAGCCTGCAAGAAGCTGTTTTACTCTCTGGATTAAGCGCAGACCAGTTTGATATGTTGAGCGAACAAACACTTATGCTTGCTGTAGCTTTGCGTCAGTTTTTCAAAGAAAGAGAAATTGAACTTTGGGATGGCAAATTTGAATTTTTAGTGGAGTATACAAAGTCTGGCACCCAGATTTTGTTAGCAGATAGTATTGGTCCAGACGAATTGAGACTGATTTATAAAAACTGTCATTTATCCAAAGAAATTTTGCGTCAAATATATAAAGACTCTGCCTGGGCAAAAGAACTTACAAGCGCCAAGAAGTCTGGTAGCAAAGACTGGAAAAAAATGGTCAGTAAAGGTCCGGAGCCACTTTCTGGCGACACAAAAAAAATAGTGGACCAGTTATATCCGGTCATCACTAATTGCATAGTGGGTAAAGAAGTTTTTGCAGGATGCCCCAACTTAGATGAATACGTGAAAACACTTGAGCGAGTGCTTAGCGCATGAAAATTCTAGTAGTCGGAAATGGTGGTCGAGAACACGCACTGTGCTGGAAACTGGCGCAGAGTCAAGTTGTAAGCAAAATCTTTTGTGCACCAGGAAATGGTGGCACCGCTCAAGAGCAAAAAACAAAAAATCTAAATATTGGAGTGAATGATTTTGACGCACTGAGCGAATTTGCCAACTCCAACGAAATAGATTTAATTGTAATTGGACCTGACAATCCGCTTGCCGACGGCATCACCGATTACTTAGAAAAATCAGGGCACAAAGTATTTGGACCTACCAAAGAACAAGCAAAATTAGAATGGAGCAAAGTACATGCCAAAGAAACAATGCGCCGATTGTCTTTGCCCACAGCAAATTTTGAAGTGTTCGACAATAAAGAAAAAGCGCTTGAATATGCCAAGTCAAACGACCTTGCGCGCGTCGTAAAAGTTGATGGATTGGCGCTTGGCAAAGGCGTTATGGTCTGCGATTCTATAGACGATGTGGAGCAAGCCCTTTCATCTATTTTTGATCGAAAAGCTTTTGGCGATGCTGGACAAAAAATTATTATCGAGCAAAAACTAACAGGCGAAGAATTATCTATTCTTTGTTTGTGTGATGGTAAAACGCTAAAGGCGATGCCTGCCTGTCAGGATCACAAACGCAGATTCGATGGCGACAAAGGTCCCAACACAGGCGGAATGGGTGCTTACACTCCAGTGCCTTTGTATGACAAATACAAAAAACAAATTGACGAGCAAGTTCTTGCACCTATTAATCGCGCGCTGAGCGAAGGCACTTTATCTTTTAAAGGCGTGCTCTTCATAGGTATTTTAGTTGCTGACGATATTCCTTATGTGCTTGAATTCAACGCTCGCTTTGGCGATCCCGAAACTCAAGCAGTCCTGCCTAGAATGAAATCGTGTCTTGCCAAAGCACTAAAAGCTTGTACCGATGGCACACTAGATAAAGTAAATCTAGAATGGGATCAAGGAGCCAGTTTATGTGTAGTAGCCGTTGGCAAAGCCTATCCAGAGTCGTCTTCAAAAGGCGAGAAAATTACTGTAGGCGAATTGCCAGACAACGACAAAGTTCAGTTATTTCATGCTGGCACTATTTATAAAGATAATACAGTCACTACAAATGGTGGCAGAGTAATGGGCATGACCGGACTTGGCAAAAGTTTGAGCGAAGCTTCAAGCAACGCTTACAAAGCACTTGAGTCTGTATCCTTCAACGACATGGATTATCGCAAAGACATTGGTGCCAAAGCGATGAGGAGTCTAGCTCAATGATTAAGATTGCGGTCTTTATTTCGGGTCGGGGCTCGAATTTAAATGCAATTATCCAAGCCATTGCAGACAAGCGACTATCTGCCAAAATCGAAACTGTGATTTCAAATGACAAAGACGCAACGGGATTAATCATCGCCGAGCAGCATGGACTCAATACTTTTGCAATTTCACAAAAGGGCATGACACGCGCCCAGCACGAAGAAAAAATTCTCGAGCATTTAAGTAAGTTCAAACTCGATTATATTGTCCTTGCAGGCTACATGCGCATCTTGAGTCCCGATTTTCTCAAACATTTCAAATCAGAACAAGGCTATTACAAAGTTATAAATATCCATCCGTCACTGTTGCCTGCATTTCCAGGCATTGATTCGTACAAGCAAGCTTTCGATTATGGTGTCAAAGTTGCAGGTGTAACTGTCCACTTAATCGATGAAAACATGGACCGTGGAAAAATTCTTGCTCAAGAACCATTTCCACGCTTTGGCGATGACACGCTTGAAACCTTTACCCAGCGCGGTTTATCTGTTGAACATTCACTTTATCCTGCAGTATTGCAGCAAATAGCCAAACACGGAATTGAAAAGAAATGAACACACTGAAAAACAGTCCTAATCAAGATAGTGGCGAAGAGACAATAGACCTGTTGCGATTTGCTGTCATCGACAAAAAGCTCAATTCCAATTCGGACAGCTTTCAGTTATGTTGGGTTCGATTTTCACCTGAGCGAATTGACGAAAAAGAGCTGCTTAATCGCTTAAGCGAAGTTCTGGTAGACGAATGCTATCAAAAGAGCGATTTCTTTATGGGCAGCATGGATTTCGCCTGGAATAATCAGTGGCTTGCTCAAGGTTTTAAATGGTGGGCAGAAAAACAATTTCTACCAGGTGTCACAGACAATCTAGCCCACACAATCAAAGAAGCACTGGTGCTTGTTGGAGGTGACGAATTTAACTCTATTGAGATAGCTTCGGGCAAAGGCTTTTTGTTTAACAAATCATTTGCAAACAAAGACGAAATCATCGAATACTCAAAGTATAAACTTTTCCACCCGCTAGTTGAAAAAATGGTAGTGCATGACTTAAGTAAGCTAGATACGCCTGGCGAGCTACTTGGATATCCCAAAGTCAAATTCAAACTCGAAGCAAATGAACTGGTAACTGTTGATTTAAATTTGGACGATGCCAAACTAGAAGAATTAAGCAAGAAAAGACTGCTTGCTCTGTCGCTTAAAGAAATGCAAGAAATCAAAAAATATTATGCAAGCGACAAAATCAAAAAATTAAGAGCATCGAAAAACATGCCCGCGATGCCGACCGACGTCGAACTTGAAGTGTTTGCTCAAACCTGGTCAGAGCATTGCAAGCACAAGATTTTTGCCGCCGATATCGAGTATGAAGGCAAGAAAATAAGCAGCCTGTACAAGACTTATATAAAAGGTGCCACCAATAAAATTCGCAAGAAAAGACCCGACTTGTTATCTGTTTTCGATGACAATTCAGGCGTGGTCAAATGGGACGAAGAATACGCAGTTTGTTTTAAGGTCGAAACACATAATTCACCTTCTGCACTCGAACCTTACGGTGGCGCATTAACCGGTATTTTAGGCGTCAACCGAGACATTCTTGGCACCGGGCTTTCAGCTAAGCCAATATTTAACACCGACATTTTTTGCTTTGCTTATCCACACGATAAGTCGCTGCCTGTTCGCCCTAAATTGCTGCCACCACTTGTAATAGCGCGCGGTGTGCGACTTGGTGTACAGGATGGCGGAAACAAAAGCGGTATTCCCACAGTAAACGGTGCAGTTTATTTTCATTCTTCATATAGAGCCAAGCCGCTTGTATTTTGCGGAACCGGTGGATTGCTTCGTATCGAAAAGGATGGTCGCTTACAATATGCCAAACACACAAAAACAGGCGATCGCATTGTTGTAGTGGGCGGCAGAGTGGGCAAAGACGGAATCCACGGAGCCACTTTCTCATCTGAAACAATGCACGAAGGCTCGCCAGTCTCTGCCGTTCAGATTGGTGATCCATTTTTGCAAAAACGAGTAATTGATTTTATTCTGGCAGCAAACGAAAAAAATCTTATGACTGGTATCACAGACAATGGTGCCGGAGGCTTATCCTCTTCTGTGGGCGAAATGGCGGGCATCACTCATGGTGCCACAATGGACTTGGACAAAGTGCCCCTTAAATATCCAGGTCTTAGCGACTGGGAAATTGTTGTCTCTGAATCGCAAGAGCGTATGAGCGTTTCGGTAGATCCAAAAGATCTCGATGCCTTTCTTGCTTTGGCTCAAGATTACAATGTTGAGGCAAGCGACATCGGTCATTTCAACACCGATGGATATTTCCATATTACTCGCGGCGATAAAACAGTTGCGTTGCTTGACTTGGATTTCTTGCACGACGGTGTGCCCAAATTGTCTATGCAAGCCGAAGTTCATACATATGAAAGTACTGAGTCAAGTTATAAACTGCCCGAATCAGGACAAGACTATAACGAAGCTTTACTCAAATTATTAGCTCATCCAAATATATCGAGCCGCGAATCAATCATTCGCCAATATGACCATGAAGTGCAGGGAGCAAGCGTTATCAAGCCTCTCATGGGTCCAGGGAGAAAAGCGCCATGCGATGCTGCAGTGATAAAACCAATTCTTTCACAACAAGCAGGTCTAATAGTTTCAAACGGATTATGTCCGCAGTGGAGCAAATACGACGCTTATTTGATGGCTACAATGGCTGTGGATGAGGCGGTACGCAATGCTTGCTGTGTTGGTGCCGATCCTAAAACACTTAGCCTACTCGATAATTTCTGTTGGGCAGATCCTGTTCCATCGCCCAAGAATAGCGAAGGAGCAAAGCGTCTTGGTCAATTAGTGCGCGCCTGTCAGGGACTATACGATGCTTGCGTAGCCTTTGGTGCACCCTTAATTTCGGGCAAAGACAGCATGAAAAACGACTTTGACGATGGCGTTGTAAAACTTGCTATCGAGCCCACGTTGCTTGTGTCTGCCATGGGTAAAATGGAAAATTCAGATAATGCCGTATCGATGGAATTCAAACAAATTGGCGATTTGATTTATTTTATAAGTGCAGGTGATGCCTCTATTTCAGGCAGTCATTACAGCGAAATCACTGGCACCCGAGATGGCAAACTTCCAAAAGTAGATCTAAAAGCTGCACCAAAATTATACGCCAAACTGCACAAAGCAATTGAGTCACAGCTAATAAACTCGGCACATGATTGCTCAGAAGGCGGCACAGCAGTGTGCCTTGCTGAGTGTGTGATAGGTTCTGGACTGGGTGCCAAAGTAGAGATTGAAGGCAACGAGTTTGCTCTATTTAGCGAAGGACCCTCACGCATTATTGTCACAGTAAGCGCAGACAAACAAGAAAGCTTCGAAGCCCACTGGAAAAAAACGGCTGGAGTTGAGGTAATAAAACTGGGCGAAGTTGTTGATTCTAAGCGGCTTCATGTAGGCAGCTCCATTGATTTATCATTGCAAGACATGCAAGAAGCCTGGCACAATGGCGTAAGCGACATTTTCGAGGTGAATTAAATATGGTCTCTCCCAGAGCGATAGTATTAGCCGGCGACGGTGTCAATTGTGAAAATGAGACTGTCCATGCCCTTCGTCTTGGCGGATTTGAAGCCGAATCTCAGCATGTGTCGCGCTTACTCAAAACAGGCGATTTTTTATCCAATTCAGATTTGTTAGTCTTACCTGGTGGCTTTTCTTTTGGCGATGAAATTCAAAGCGGCAAAGTGCTTGCTCTAAAAATTATGTCGCGTTTAAAAGAAGAAATAGAAGAATTTGTCGAGCGCGGCAAACTAATAATTGGAATTTGCAATGGCTTTCAAGCTCTAGTAAATATGCGCTTATTGCCTGGCAACTTACAAAAGGAACGCAAATCAGTAAGTCTTGTGCACAATGAGCAAACACGTTTCAGTGACACCTGGGTTGATTTAGATATTCCTCCCTCACAAGAAGGACATTTCTTTGCCGGTCTTGAAAAAATTCAGCTCCCCATCCGTCATGGCGAAGGCAGAATCGTCACTTCACTTCCAGATCAAGATGCGCTACTGTCCTATTGCCCAATGTTCTATACAGAAGATGTTAATGGTAGCCTGGCTCGTATGGCGGCTTTGCAAAACGAAGCAGGCACCGTACTTGGTATGATGCCCCATCCAGAAGCTTATATACGCTGGACACAGCATCCAAACTGGCCCCTGATGAAAACTCGGGGTGAAGATTTTTCTTGCGACCCACCTGGATTGATAATATTCAGAAACGCCTGTCAGATAGCCCGTCATAGTTGAAAAACAAGAGTAAGAAATAAAATGGACACCAAGCCTAAAACATATCAAGACTCTGGAGTAGACATAGAAAAAGCCGATCGCTTTGTAGGCCGGCTTAAAAATCTGGCCACAAGAAAAGGCCACAAAGAACTCTGGTCGGGAGCGGGCGGCTATGCTTCTGTCTATCCAGTGGACGGAAACAAAGGCATTGCATTAACCACAGATGGTGTTGGGACTAAATTATTACTTGCCATTGAGCAAAAAAAATATGACACCATCGGCATAGATTTAGTGGCTATGTGCGCCAACGACCTGATTTGTGTCGGGGCTCGCCCTCAGGCTTTTCTAGATTATTATGCCATCGGCAAAATTAACGACGATGTCTCAGACGCCATTATAAAAGGAATAGTAGAAGGCTGCGATCAGGCAGGAATGCTCTTAGTCGGCGGAGAAACGGCAGAAATGCCCGACTTATATAGTCACGACCATTTCGATTTAGCCGGATTTGCCATGGGTGTAGTACAAAAAAGCGAACTGATAACAGGCGACAAAATTAAAGCCAATGACCTCGTAATTGGAGTTGCTTCTTCTGGCATTCATTCAAATGGATTCTCACTAGCGCGCAAACTTATTAAAGACGGTCCCATGCGCTCTGAGTTGCTTACACCAACTTTGATTTATTGCAAACCGGTGGTTGAATTACTGGATAAATTCCATGATCAATTGAGCGGTATCGCCCATATCACAGGTGGTGGCTGGACTAACTTGTTTAGACTAAATAAGCAGGTCTCTTTCCAGATTGAAAACAAAATTTCAATGCCAAAAATAATAGACACGCTTGCATCTCAAGTTGACATAACTGAGATGTACAAAACATTCAATATGGGCATCGGTCTCTTCGTCACGGCTCAAGCAGCCATTGCAGACGATATTGTAAAAGTGTTCCAGAATGCTGGATTTGAAGCAGCCACAATGGGCGAAGTGAGCGAATCAAGCGAGTCTGAATCAAAAATTGAAGTATCGGGTAATCACAAAGTTCTCTTAAGGAGGCACGATTAATATGGCGGCGGTGTTAGTAAGCGTTCTGGACAAAACAGGGCTCGAAAAATTCATCAAAGAACTGGTTAAGTTAAAACCCGACTACAAAGTAATTGGCACCACCAGTACCGCCAAGCATTTAAGCGAAGTGGGAATTGATTGTATCTCAATCGACAAAGTGACAGGCTTTCCCGAGATTCTGGGTGGACGCGTTAAAACACTTCATCCAAATGTTTTTGGCGGAATACTATCGCGTGACACAGACGACGATAGAGCCACACTGAAAGAACATGGCATCGAAGAAATCGACATGGTCATAGTAAATCTATACGCCTTTGAACAAAAACTAAAAGAAAACTTGCCCGAAGACAAAATGATCGAGCACATCGACATTGGCGGCGTAAGCTTAATTCGAGCTGCTGGCAAAAACTTCTCGCGAGTAAATATCGTTTGCGACCCATCGCAATATGATGATGTTCTTGCTCAAATGAAAGACAAAGGCGCGACTACTTATGATTTTCGCAAGAAACTGGCTGCCAAAGCCTTTCAACATACAGCTAATTATGACCGCATAATTTCTGACTATTTTGCAAAAATTTGCGCCGATAGCGAATCAAATGGCGATGGTGAAAATTTCCCCAAACAAGTGACATTGAGTTTGCAACAAAATCAGTCGCTTAGATATGGCGAAAATCCACACCAGGCAGCTGCCTGGTACGACGCAGGAAGCAAGGGCTCGCCTTTTCATCAGTTGCAGGGCAAAGAACTTTCTTCTAATAACATTTTAGATGTTTATAGTCTGGTCACGATATTGCGCGAATTTTCGACCCATAAAAAAATCATGTCATGCATTATCAAACATAATAATCCTTGCGGTGTTGCCCTTGGTAAAACAGCAATGGACGCTTTTGAAAAAGCATATAACGCAGACCCGCTTTCCGCTTTTGGTGGCGTATACGGATTCACAACAGAGGTTGACGGTCCTCTGGCTACAAAAATCATCGAAGGATTTGTCGAGATTGTTCTTGCTCCATCGTTTAGCAAAGAAGCTCTGGAAGCTTTTTCTAAGAAGAAAAACATTCGCGTTTTAGAAGTGAAAAAAGAATTTCTCGAACCACTTCCATACGACAGTGTCAAAGCTCGCGACTTGCAAGACTTCGGTTGGATTTTAGAAAAATCGCAAGAAGCGCCAAAACAATTGAGCGAATTTGAATGTGTGACAGAAGACAAAAATCTAACTGACGCTCAAAAAGAAGACATCGAATTTGCCTGGAAAATCGTACGACATCTTACATCCAATGCAATATTTGTAGTTAAAGATGGCGTCTCAATTGGTTTTGGCATCGGTCAAACAAGCCGAGTGGCTAGCGTCAAAATTGCACTTGCACAAGCTGGCGACCACGCCAAAGGTGCTGTAATGGCAAGCGATGCCTTCTTTCCTGCCACAGACAATATAGACGAAGCATCAAAAGCAGGAATCACAGTGATAGTTCAACCCGGCGGCAGCATCAAAGATGCAGACGTCATTGCTGCCTGTAAGAGCAACAAAATAAGTATGCTCTTTACCGGTCAACGCTGCTTCAAACACTAAAAGGAGAATGCGGTGAAAAATAACGAAACACATCCGCTAGTCGCAATCATCGTGGGCAGCTCGTCCGACTGGGACACCATGAAGAATGCCGAAGAGATTTTAAACGATTTCAAAATCCCCTGCGAATGCAAAGTAGTGAGCGCTCATCGCACACCCGACCTAATGTACGAATACGCTAAAAGCGCCAAATCACGCGGTATTAAACTAATTATTGCCGGTGCTGGTGGTGCTGCTCATCTTCCTGGCATGGTGTCTGCATTGACACCATTGCCGGTGCTGGGTGTGCCTGTTGAATCGAAGACCTTAAAAGGAATGGACAGTTTACTTTCTATAGTCCAGATGCCTAAGGGAGTTCCCACTGCTACATTTGCAATTGGAGCAGCAGGAGCAGCTAACGCCGCATTGTTTGCTGTGCGATTTCTGGCACTCGACAATGAAGAGTTAGCAGGCAAGTTAGACGAATTCATCAAAGAAAAAGCAAAAGACGCTCAGAACAGTAAACTAAAATAATGAAATCACACACCACAGTTGGAATTCTTGGCGGAGGTCAACTTGGACTTCTGCTTGCACGAAGTATTATAAATCTAGGCGGTAAAGTTCTTTTCTACGAGCCCGATTCAGCCGCTCCAGCCTGTCTTCATTTTAGATCTATTAACGAGCAGTATAACGACGTCGCATCAATGACCGAGTTTATAAATGCAGTTGATGTCATAACTTATGAATTCGAAAATGTGGACGCAACAACACTGCGCTCTCTCAAGCCCAAAACACCTGTTTATCCAAGTCTTGACGTATTGACTGTCACTCAAGATCGAATAGCCGAGAAAACTTTTTTACAAGATAACGGACTGCCTCACGCTAAATTTCAGTCTTACAAAAATCTAGACGAGCTGAAAAACAAACACGACTCGCTTACTTATCCATGTATATTGAAAACCGCCCGCGGTGGCTATGACGGACATGGTCAATTTTTCGTCGAAGATAAAGCCACTCTTGAATCGCTTCTCAAAGCACTTGAGCAAAAATATTCTAAAGAAACATGCTTCATCGCCGAAGAAGTAGTGGACATAGCCATTGAATTAAGCTGCATCACCGCCGTCACCATTGACGGAGACTCAGTTGCCTTTCCCGTAATGGAGAATCGTCATCGCGAGCATATTCTAGACACCACTCTAGTACCGGCGCGCATCTCTCCTGAAATCGAAGCGCGCATTCGCAAAATCGCATTAGATGCAGCCTCAATGCTAAAGGTGACAGGATTGCTCACCACCGAATTCTTCTTGTCTAATGACGACGAAATTTTCATTAACGAGTTCGCCCCTCGTCCGCACAATTCCGGACACGTCACCATGAAGTCATGCACTATGAGCCAGTTTGATGCTCTGGCGCGAGTTTTGCTCAAACAGCCCTTAAGTGAAATAGGTCCAGCTAGCTCGGACAGTTATTGCATGATGAATTTGCTTGGCGATATCTGGCTAATGCAAAACAAAAACAATGAGCGCTCACATTTAAATCTTGCACCACTTCCAGAGCACGAATCGGTCACTGACATCGTACTCTACGGCAAAGAGCTTGCACGCGCTCGCCGCAAAATGGGGCACTTCATAACCCGTTCACCAAAACCGGCCAAGGCGCTTGAACTGGCTCTCGATTTCAGAGAAGCTTTAAAAAAAGTACGAAATTAGTGAGGAAAAATAGATGGATTCAGGCGCATATCTCATTGATTTAGCTTCAAATCGCAAAATCCCTATCACAACACCTAGTTGTCGAGTGGGTCGAGACGATTTAAATGAAATAGTCATCACTGGCGACAATTCTATTTCAAGGTTTCATTTCACGATCTCAAAACTTGAAGACCGGTACACAATACAAGATTCCAAAAGTCAATTCGGGACATTTTTAAACGGAAAAAAGATTGAAGGACCCGAATCCATTAAAGATGGAGACGTGCTGAAAATTGGCGTATCTTTGTATTGGATAGAAATCCGCGGTTGATACCAATGACGGTGAGTTGCCTAATTTCTTAGTAAGGCGGCATCATGGTGGGGCATTCTTTGCACTTAGAGCTAAGCTCTGCCTGCATTTTGACATAATCGTCGCCTAGATTGTCAGCTGGAATTAGTGCGCGCTGCTGCTCATAAGCACTTGCCGCACCGCCCGACCAGGCGTCGTAAGGAAATTCGGTTGGCGCTACTTTGCGATACCAAATTTCTACACCTTCGGGTTTTGACACCAGAACTACATTAAGAGGCTCGCCGTCGTCGTAAGCCTTTTGAAAATGCGATACAGTCGACTTCTGCATTTTAATGGCCACGCCGCCTGGAAAGACTTTCACTTCCCGGTCCGGCATCATGAAGATAACCTCCGGAATGGCTTTGTGCACGGCAACCAGTGTTGATTCGCCTTGTTTGCACCAGGCCAGGGTTTTGAGCATTTCGTTGAAAGCTAATGCGAGTTCGGTGGTCATTTCTGTCCTCTTTCTAGGTTATGCGAAAGTTTATATGGTCGCGTCGGGACTTTCCTTAAATCGCCCCTTTTTTTTGGTCCGATAAGATACTTGAAAAAGGCGTTTTAGATACAAAATGGTTTATATTCGCCTTTCCAGGGAACAGTTTAGATGTTCGGATTCAGCTAGCGAGCAGAGCCTCTTTGGGCATGTACCTGCTCAGTTCCACGACCTAATCTCTAGATTAAAAGACAAAATGGACAATAAGGACACCGACGCCAAATCACAAGCTACATCGGCTCCAACAGCCTTTCTCGTAGATTTGGTATCTAATCGCAAAATCCCCATTACTACCCCGCGTTGTCGAGTAGGTCGGGACGATTTGAATGACATCGTCATCACCGGCGACCAGTCTATTTCACGCTTTCATTTCATTATTAACAAGGAAGAAAGTCAGTACTCGGTGCAGGACGCTAAAAGTCGGCACGGCACATTCTTAAACGGCAACCAGATTACCGGACCCGAACCTATTAATGATGGCGATGTGCTGAAAATAGGTGTCTCCCTGTTCTGGTTTGTAATCGAGACTCCAGCGACCGCGGAAGGCGATACTCCTTCCAAGGGCGAGCCCGAGAAAGCCAAGATTGTTTTAAACCCATCTGAGACTGGTGTGACTGCCAATGGCGCCACTCAGGACATAAATCAATTAGAAATTATCGACAAGCTCACATCTTTGACCGAAGCGGCGGAAGCCAAGTCGGACGAAAAAGATGAAGCCGACGCCAAGGCTGAAGAGGCTGCCAAAGAAGAAGCCGCCAAGAAAGAAGCCGCCGAGAAAGAAGCCGCCGAGAAAGAAGCTGCCGAGAAAGAAGCCGCTGAGAAAGAAGCTGCCGAGAAAGAAGCTGCCGAGAAAATAGCCGCTGAAAAAGAAGCTGCCGAGAAAATAGCCGCTGAAAAAGAAGCTGCCGAGAAAGAAGCTGCCGAAAAAGAAGCTGCCGAGAAAGAAGCTGCCGAGAAAATAGCCGCTGAAAAAGAAGCTGCCGAAAAAGAAGCTGCCGAAAAAGAAGCTGCCGAGAAAGAAGCTGCCGAGAAAGAAGCTGCTGAGAAAATAGCCGCTGAAAAAGAAGCCGAGGAAAAGGCTAAAGCGAAAAAAGAGCAGGAAGAAACCTCCGCTAAGCCCGATCGCAAGAATAAGAAAGGCGATAAAGGCAAAGAAGATAAGGAAGACGAGAAATCCGACGAGCCCGAAGTGTCGGTCAAAGACTTGCTTGATCCTCTGCACGATGAAATTGCAGCTTTGCGCGAGAAAGACCAGGAACTTATTAAGGAAGCTCTAGAAAAAGCCGATTACAACTCCGAATCTAAGGATGAAACAGAGTCAGAGAAAGAATCCGAAGCCGTTTCAGCAAAAGATTCTGAAGATGAAGCTGAAAAAGAATCCGAGAAAGAAGATGAAAAAGAACTTGTAACAGCCGAAGAGCAGCAAGAAGAGTCGCAAGACAATAAAGACAGTGACGAAGAGAAATCAGAAGACGAAGCTGTTTTAAGCGAAAAATCATCGCAACATGACACTCTGGATAGATTTGCTGACATAATAGAGAGTTCAGATTCAGGTAAAAATGCTGAGGAATCCAAGAGCAGCTCAGCCGACTCTCACGAGGAAGAGCGTGAGATGTCCGAATTGACCGCTCACGATTCATCCCATATTTCCAGCAGTACGAGAAATGGAGCAGAAGAGATGACAATACAAGGTCCTAGCACAGTTCCCGATTGGTGCAAACGCTACTTTGCCGACGAACTCAAAGGTCTAAACAAAGAGTTAGACGAGCTCAACGATCAAATTCGCAAATATCAGGACAAAATTAAGGACATTGAAGGTCAAGCTAGTTTGACCAAGGGCATCAGAAACACCTTGCTGGTATCAGAAGGCGACGAGCTAATTGATGCTTGCAAGAAAGTACTTGGATTAATCGGCTGGAATGTTACTCAGTCGGAAGAAGACAAGAACGAATTATTGCTCGAAGGCGACGATCAGAAAGTCACTATCGCTCGCATCATCTGGACAAATACAAATGCAGAGCGCAGCCACCTAGGTCAACTGTCCATCTCGCAAACCCGTTACTGGTGCGAGAAGGGCAAAGAGCCCAAAGGCGTCTTGATTGTAAGCAAAGTTAGCGACAAAGCTCCAACCTCGCTTGCCGAGGAATCGGACGAAGATTTCACCGACTTTGCCTCTAAGAAAAATGTCTGCTTGATGAGTACACTTCAATTGCTCTCGCTCTATCGCGAGTCAGCTTTGAAGAATGGCAAGAACGATGAATTGCGTGAAGCTATCTATGACAGCAAAGGCTGGCTAAAAGGCTACAAGCTTGAACCTGGCGATAATGTCGCAGAAGAACCAGCCGGGAAGAGCTTGAGCTCATTGCTCTCGTCTTAATTACTGACACCAGATACGGTGAAATTCAAGTTAGCATCCGATAGCAAAAAACAACTGCTTGCACTAGCAGCTATTATTGCCGCGCTCAATTTTAGCGCTGGCTCCAATTCGTTTGCAGCGGGCTCAAACTGGTCGGATTTCTATCAAAAGGGACTGTCTGAACAAGACCAGAATCCACAAACTGCCGTAAAAGATTTTCGCCAAGCTCTTTTGCTTGTCAAAAAACAATCTAAAAAGTCTGATGACCTGTTTAACTGCAAACTAAAATTGGCTCACGCGCTTACTCTTATTGATAGAGCCGATGAAGCTCGCAAAATCCTGCAGGGAATGAAACGCAATTCTGCTGTCTTGATGGAACTAGGCTCGATTGAAGAATCAGCCGGCAATCACCAGGGCGCAATGGGCTTTTACAATCAAGCTTTAAGCGATAGCGAAAAGAATTACGGTCCTTATTCTCCTCAAGCAGCATATTCATTGCATGGACTTGGTCGGGTTCAGCATAAAATGGGTAACACTACGGGCGCCACTACCAATTTTAGACGCGCCATCACTATTTTGTCTAAGTCGCCAAACAAAGACGCTGATGAACAGCTCAAAAGCATCATGCACAATTACGGTGATTTAATTAAAGGCGATGACCAATCTGACAAAGACTTGCTCAAAGATTTTCAAAATGATGTGATGAAGAATCCATCTTCAAAAGAGAAAAGTTCAGTTCCAACCGATGGCTCGTGGTGGCAAGCTCAAATTGATAAACAAATCACAAGCTCACGCACAACCGAATCAACCTTGAACGAAAGTGTTGCCGAGCGCGCCATGCAGATGCCCACTAGTGACGCCACTCTTGCACCAGCCTATCGCGTTGTGA
This sequence comes from Candidatus Melainabacteria bacterium, assembly GCA_016699165.1. Classification (GTDB taxonomy): domain Bacteria; phylum Cyanobacteriota; class Vampirovibrionia; order Obscuribacterales; family Obscuribacteraceae; genus Aved-18. The sequence goes on from CP064963.1 coordinate 1,968,937, forward strand.
ACGAAACTATTTTCGGTCAAAACAGATATGGACTTGGCGAATCGCAATATCAAAGAATGATTGCCACAGACATTGATTCACTTGGTCCCAATCATCCTTCTGTTGCAAATGACTTAAACGGTCTTGCACAGCTTTATCTTTCACAACAAAAATTTAGCCAAGCAAAGCCGCTTTTGGAGCGCGCCCTGTCTATTTACAATGGCGCCTATGGCGGCGGTAATGTTCTTACTCTCAATACGAAAGCCTCGCTTGCATATGTCGAATCGCGTCTTCAAAATCTTGATGGTGCAGCTCGTTTGTATCGCGAAGCGTTAGCCAACGCGCAAGAATCGCTTGGACCTAATTCGATTGAAACTGCAAAAATTTTAAACGGCATGGGCTATCTCAATTTTCAGTTAGGCAAATATGAGATTGCACGCTCTTACTACGAATGGGCAATCGCAAGCACCACGCGTGCAGCAGGTGGCAATTCGCCATTGCTTGCCGCATGCTTGAAAGACTATGCGCAAGTCTTGCGTAAACTCGATAAAGTAAGCGATGCCGACCAGATTGATATAAAGGCGAATCGCATTTTGTCTGGATTGGCTCAGCACTAGATTTTTGATTTTGTATGATCTTACGCAGTTGGCGCATGTCTTTTTTTTGTCTCCTCCATCAAATAGTAAATTCGCGTAGAAAGTCTTACGGATTCGTGAGAAAAACTATACGTTTTTAATACCTGATGAACAATCAGAAAAAAGAGACGTTTTAGTTGCGTAAGATCAAATCGCGTCCTTGCTAGATTTGTCCACCGGAATAACACGAGATTGATTCTCCATCTCTTCGCTTCCTTCAACTGCTACTTTGTCTCCAGTTCTCAATTCTCCGAAGACTTCGACAAGATTGTCCATAATCTGTCCTTTCTTCACGTTGACCCAGTCGACACGATCGCCATCGATTCTACAAACGAAAGTATTTAACGGAGTTGACACTACAGACGATATTGGAACAAACATACTTTCTTGCGGACGTCTTGATGGCCAGTAAACCTTGGTGAACATACCAGGCACAACTTTGAAATCTGGATTTAGATAGTTCAGCTCAACAGGCATGGTTCGCGTTTCTTTGTCGAGACTATTGCTTATACGAGCAACAGTACCTTTGAATTTTTTGCCCGGGAAAGTCGAAACGGTGAAGTCGACTTGTGATCCTATGATTACACCTGACACCAGATCTTCTGGAACTGGACAAATTATTCTCAGTAAATCCAATTGCTTCAGTCGGCAAATAGGCGGATAAGCGCCAGTTCCGTCGGGTCCGACAAAGCTGCCGATGTGCATTTTACGCTCTGTGATGTAACCATCAAATGGTGCATAAATTTCTAAGTACGAGGCAATATCAGCGAAGCTCTCAAAAGCTTTTACCATTGCGTCCACTTCTTCTTTGCGCATTGAGACTTCGTGGTCTTTGGCGTTAACACGTTTGGTAACGGCGTTTATATCCTGCCTGTCTACTTGTACTGTTTGTGCCCATTGCACAACATCGTTATCGGCTATGACACCAGGTACAAGCGATGCGGCATATACTCTTTGATAAGTAGACTCATCTGCTAAAAGATTTGCTTTCTTCTTTTGCAACTCAGCTCTTAGATCTTGAAGCTTAGATTCTTCGGCAGACAGTGCCGCTTTGGCCATCGATACTTTGGCTACAGCTTCGTGGCGACGAGCTAGAAATTCTGGAGCGTACATGCGGACCATCAAATCGCCTTTTTTGACGATTGAGCCACGATCTACTTTTATGTCTTTGATAAAGCCCGGGACTTTCGGATAAATAAGCACGTCTTGATAGGCGTCGATTTCGCCTGGGAGCTGGTCTTCGCGAAAGAGTGTTTTGGTAACGACGGACACTACTGGAACAGAAATCAGATAGTCGCGTCTGGCGTTATCTTGCACTAGAGGCTCGTTTTTCTTTTGCCACATGTAATAGAAAGCAGCACCAGCAGCGGCAACTATTATGACGATGAAAATCAAGTTCTTTATACTAAACATTTCTTTCCATCCCGGTTCTTCGGGTTTGTTAGCAGGCATACTATGCGTCATGAGTTGGACCTTGAGGTAAATCATCGGGATGGACGGAGGGCAATTTGACAGATGCTTTGGCTTGCACCATCGCATAAACGAGCGGAAGGATAGTTAAAACTGACAGAGTAGACATGGTTAGACCGCCTATGACAGCGCGTCCAAGCGGAGCGCTCTGACCAGCAGATAGTGCCATTGGTATCATACCTGCCACCATGGCAATTGAAGTCATAAGAATGGGACGCATACGTTGCTGAGCACCGTGCACTGCGGCTTCTCTTGAATTCATGCCGGTCATACGACTTTGCTCAGCGAATACAACGAGCAAAATGGCGTTAGCGATTCCAACACCAATACACATAATTGCTCCCATGAAGGACTGAACATTCAAAGTGGTACCAGTGATAGTGAGTATGCTCAAGACCCCAAGTAAGATGGCTGGAGCGGTAGACATCACGATTAAAACCACACGTGCCGTTTGGAAATAAGCAAGTAGCATGAGCGTGATTACAACCACGGCTAAAAGCAATCCGGTGAGCAAGTGGAAGAAAGTATCTTCAAGTAGTGGCACTTGACCAGCTACATCAACAAACACACCTTGTGGGGGCTTGCCAGCTCTTCGTACAGCTTGTTTGACAGCTTCGCCGACACGACCCAAATCGTCGCCAGATAAGTTAGCAGTGAGCGACACCATGCGCATCATGTTATATCTGTCGAACTCACCATCAGTGGTGCCATATTCGACCTTAGCCACATCAGAGATAAGTGGATGTTGGGGGCGAAGAGTTTTGTGATCCGGATAGTATCTATTGGTGTCAGGGTCTTCGAGCCGATCTTGATACTCTGCCATCTCGATGCTCTTGCGACTTTTCATAGTCGGGAATTTCTCGATGTCTTCTTTAGAGCGAATTTGATCTTGCGGGACCTGCACCTGGACCTGATAAGAAAATCCAGAATCTTTGTCGCGCCACAAGCTTAGATTGACGAATCTACTTGAAAAGAAGGCGGGCTGCAACGACATACCGATGTCTTCTGGAGTTACCCCTAGTTGACCGGCTTTCTCTCTATCTATATCAATTTGAACAGATGGATAATCGAGCGGCTGACCCCACTGCAGGTCTCTAAGTTTGGGAATTTTTTTCAACTCAGCCAGGATTTTCTTAGCAAATAGTTTGTTTGCCACCATATTTGGTCCCATGACTTGCACTTTTATAGGAGTAGGCGAGCCAAGGTTCATAATTTGGCTTACTAAATCACCCGGCTCGAAAGACAAGACGGTATCGGGACAGGCTTTGCGACAACGTTCGCGAAGCTTGTCTTTGAGGGTAAACATGTTTACTTTTGAGTCTTCTTTGAGCTGGACATCTAATACAGCCTGGTGAGGTCCTGATGTCCACAAGAATGCCGAACTAATCGGGAACATAGGTGGTTGCTGACCGGCATATCCAAGCGTCTTCTCCACATTGTCTGCGCCCACTTCTTGTTTAACTTCATCCAAAATACGAAGCACGCGAGTCTCTAACGCCTCTACGCGCATACCAGTTGGAGCCGATATCCGCACTCTAAATTGCTTGCTTCCGTTATCGGGGAACATCTCTTTGGCGATATTGTCATACAAGAAAATTACGCCAGACACTGCCACCAGAAGATAGACGCCGACGATTACAGGACCGATGGGAAGTATTATTTTTAGCAAGCCACCAAGCGCGTCTTTGAGCACGTCCATGAAGTCGCGCTTGGCTTCTTTGTGTTCGACCTTCAAAATCCAAACAGCCATAATTGGCACCACTGTCGATGCCAGCGTGGTCGATGCCACCATGGCAAATCCAACAGCAAGAGATAAAGGGATAAATAATTCTCTTGTGATACCAGTCATGAAAAATGACGGAATAAACACAGCCACAACAGACAACATAGCAAGCAGTCGCGGCACCATTGTTTCCACGCAAGCATTATAAACAGCGCGTGACAATGGCTCTCTAGCCGCCAGGTGATTATGGATGTTTTCAATACAAACAGTGGCCTCGTCCACCAGGATGCCGATAGAAAGAGCCAGTCCGCTGAGTGTTTGCAGGTTGAAGGTTTGACCGGTTAAATTCAGTCCAACGATGGCTGAAAGCAACGACAGTGGAATTGTGGTTACTACAATCAGTGTGCTTCGAAGGTCTTTCAAGAATAAAAGAATCATGAGACCCGGCAAAATTGTCCCGAGCAAACCTTCGTGGAAGACGTTCTCGATAGCTTCGCGAACATATTTAGATTGGTCGAATTCATAACTGATATCGACATCCTTGGGCAAGACGCTCTTCATACGAGCAAGCGCTGCTTGTAGTGCATCAACTACAGAAACTGTTGAAGCGTCGGCACGTTTTACAGCCGGAATATAAACAGTTCTGTGCCCCTGAAAAAGGGCATATCCAGCCAGAATATCTGACGAGTCTTCGACCACGCCAATATCTTTCATAAATATTTGCGGACCGTGTCCTGTGCGAATAGGCAAATAATCTAATTGGTGAATATCAGGCAAATCTGAGTTAACCGGTGCGATACGCATGTAATCGCCTGTGCGCACGTTGCCCGACGGCAGGACTTTGTTGCCTGACTCAAGCGCTTTAATTACTTCGTCGCCCGAGATGTTATAACGACGCAATTTGTCTGCGTCGACACTTATGACAATAGATCTGATATTTCCACCAAAGGGCGGTGGCGCTTCAGCACCAGGAACGGTGGCTAGCATTGGTCGAATACGCGTATAAGCCAAATCTTCAAGCTCTTTCACTGTCTTGGTCTTGGACGCCATCACAAGCTGTCCCACAGGCAAACTACCAGCGTCAAATCGAAGTACAAACGGGTTGTAGGTCCCGTGAGGCATCAAACTTGTGGCGCGGTTTGCCATAGCTACAATGGCGGCCATGGCGCTTGCCATGTCAGTGTCGGGCTGAAAGAAGACTTTGATAAGAGTCAAGTTTTGAATAGATTGCGACTCCATGTGCTCGATACCAGGCACATAAAGAAAGAACATTTCATAAGTAGAAGTTATATAACCTTCCATCTGCTGCGGCGACATCCCGCCATAGCCCTGAATTACATAAATAGCTGGAACTTTTAAATCAGGAAAAATATCGCGCTTCATGCTGCCGATGGACATGAAAGCAATTAGGACAATGCTTATGACCGCCGCCACAATTGTGATCGGTCGTTTCATTGCCCAGGAAACAATCCACATAAACTACTCCGTAGCCTGTCCTTCGGCCATTTTCACCAGAGAAAAGAAATTTTGCAGGTCGCCCTGCGCATATCCTAATGCCAAAATCGACCTCCAGACCTCAATCTGGGCAATGGCATTCTCCACTTCGGCTGAAGCGAGATTCTCTTCTGCAATGGCGAGTGATACCACATTGGTTAAACCAACGCTGTACCGCTTCATCAAATTTATTTCTTTAACTTTAGCGGCTTCAACAAGTTTGGGCGTTTCGTCCGCCACTTTGCGCGACTGCTGGAGCAAGATTCGACTGTTCGCATCTTTCTTTTCAAGCAAAAGCATTGCTTGATCGTAATCAGCTTTGGCAGCAAGTTCATTGCTTCGAGCCATGTCTTTTTGGGCTCTTAGTGGAAAATATTCCATGAATGGAAAACTGACAGACGCACCAATCATGTAATTAAATACTTGAGGCATAGCGCCGCCAAGCACGGGTCTAATAGGATTTGTATTGTCGCCGGATCCTCTACCCCACACTGACGAGTTGAGCCACATGTGCGGGCGATAAGCTTTGTCCAAAACTAATTGCTTGGCGCGCCATCTGTCCTTTTCGGCATATTTCAATCGAGCAAGCGGATGCGATGACAAATCCATATCGCGCTCAACGTCAACTGTATCTTCCATCGGTTGGCGAATAATTGGATCCGAGACGATGTCCAAATCTTGAGTGGCGATGCCCATCTTCTCAGCCAAGTCAACAAGACCTAAACGAAAATCTTTTTCTGCTTTGATCAAAGCAATTTTTGCTTTGGAGACTTCATAATCTAATTCAGCAGCATCAACACCTGGACGAAGTCCTTGTGCCACCAGAGTCTTCACTCGCAATTGAGCCGCTTCCATTCGGTCCAAAGACGCTTTGCGAGCGGTTATAGATTGCTTAGCGGCGGCTGCATGAAAGAAAGAATCAGCAGTGGCAAAGGCAACATCTAACTTAGTCAAGCTTACATCAGCGCGGGCGGTGCGAGCATCGGCACGAGCAAAATCGTCGTTGGCTTTGCGCAATCCAAAATCAACCATGAGCCAGTTTAAGTTCAAACCCTGTAAGTTATTTACTACAGGCTTGAAAGACTGTCTTTGCACAGACGGTCCCGAGTCGACAGGCACCGTATCAAAGCCAGACACGTTGTTCATAACAACGCTTGCCACGCGGTTTGGCGTCACTCCAGAATACTGAATGTCAGCGTTAATATTTGGAAGATATTGCATTTTGGCAAGTGAAACATTTGCTTTCGCCGCACGCAATTTGAAAAACTTTTGTTGAATAGATGGAAAATTACGCAACGACAATTCAACACTCTCACGCAGCGTCACAGCCTTGGTTGGTCTTATAGGCTGAAAATTTATTTCTGCAGGAATCACTTCGCGCCCGGCACCATATGCGGGGCTAAGCAAGAAACTGGGACAAATCAAAAACACGGTGATTAAGATCACCCCTAATAGTCTTCTGATAAGGCCTGGTAATTTCATTTGTTTAAAAGCTGTGAGAGCTAATTTTACTTAACTCATATAGGCCAAGTATGAAATTGCGCTTAAATCCGGTTTAGAATACTCAGGCACACACTGGATTTTACAAGTGCGACCACAAACAGCCACTGCTACCTCTTTTCTTCTGCTTGCCATCTTATTTCAGGCGAGCGGCGCACAAGCTCAGATAGACGACGGCAAAGCCGGATATAAAGACTATCGCAAAATTCAAGAAGTCGAGATGGATAAAGACATCGATAAACTGTTCAACTTTGGCGACCAGACAGACAAAGCCGAACGCATGAAGCTTATGAAAAGGGACGACGACGTGGAAGATTCACGTCGCGCCAATCTGCGCTCTCGCTTTCGAGAGTTTGATGTTGGACACGACTTCGACCAGAAAAGTTTTTCCGAGACTTTAGATAATGACATGCGCTCTAAAGACCCAAAAGATCCCAAAGAAGTCGACCGGCAAGACAATTCGGATTTAAGAGATAAAGATCGAGATAAACGCGACAAAGACAAAGAAGACCGTCGCAAAGACAGAAGACGAGAATTTCTCAGCGACGAAGAATTGATGCGAGAATTAAGTCGATTACCAGAAGCCGCACCCGACGATTGGGTTCCGGACAAACCAGACCCGGTTAATAATGGCGGTTTTTCGGTAGCACCAGACAACGGCTCGCCAGTGCCTTACAAGTTAAATGGCTGGATTGATTTCCAGCGCAAATTTCCCTGGGAGGATGACAATTGAGCAACGGTCTCAATTTATTTTTAGCTGCAAGTCTGCTCTTCGCGAGTGCACCATCCGCCCTGTCTGCCGCACCTGGCGATGCTGCCTGGAAAGCCAGCCTGGTTCAGGGTGAAAACTATTTGGCACACAAGCAGCTGGACAAAGCCGAAGACAGTTTCCGCGCCGCCCTCAAAGAAATCAAGCGCTCACCTCATTCGCCTCAAGAAATGGCACTGTGTCTCGAGAGTCTGGCCAAAACCATTTATATGGAAGACCAAATTTACGAGCCCATCCCACTCTACAAAAAAGCAGTTAAGCAATTACAAAAAGCTTATGGCAAGAATGCTCTGCAATTAGTGCCTGACTTGCTAATGCTCGGGGATATTTTTGAAAATGAAGGCGACTACAATAAAGCGCTCAAGTTCTACAACCAAGCTCTAAGAATAAGTTCGAATAACGGCGAATGTCACAACCTGACTTGCGCAGACTGCATGCATCGCATCGGACGAGTCTATGTAAAACAAGGCAATATCAAAGACGCAGAAGAAAACTTTCTTGGTGTGCTTTCTATTGTTATGGAACAGAAAAGCCTGCCATCAACAGATTTTCTCGAAGACAACTTAATAGACTATATTAGTCTGCTTTATAAAACTGAATACAACGCATCGCTTCGAACTTCTGTCCTAGAGACTGAACTACTCAAAGACAAGAAAGGCGTTTTCCACAAAAAGGAAATTGCACCCGAAAAGGGCTTCTCAACAGGTGTTACAGCTAGTCTTGCTGATAGAATCGAGAGTGGCGAGCGCCCCGACATCAAACATATCACCGGTATCACCAGTAGTGACAGCACCGGTTCAAGCACAAGCTTGCCTCGAATTGAAATAAATCCAATACCCGGAAGGTCGTCTGATTTTGCAGCTCTTCAAGACATTCAAAGTCAAAGAGTCATTTTTTATGAGCGCCTAATTGAAACTGACATCAAATCTTTGGGTCCAGATCATCCAAGCGTTGCCCGCGATCTGACATGGTTAGCATATATTTTCATTGCTCAAAAGAACTACGACAAAGCGCGTCCGCTCTTGCTCAAAGCACGCGATATTTATACTAAAATCTATTCGTCAGATCCTGGACACGACAAATTACAGCACGTAGATTTGCTTCTGGCGCTTATCTCAGAAGAACAAAGTCCACAAGCCGCCACGATTGATGTTTGCTATCTAAAGAGTTTGCCCATTCTCCCGGAAGACGCAAAAAAGCTTGAAGTGGCTTTGCGTCTAAATGATTTAGCCTTTATGCTTTACTGTCAAAACAAAACAGCTAGTTCACTCAAAGTTTATTACTGGGCATTAGCCAGTTTAGTTGGCGCATGTGGCGACAGAAATCCACTCAGCGCCTGCTGCATGTTAGACATGAGCAAACTCTTGCGTCTATCTGGTCGCGGCGATGAAGCGACCAAACTTGAAGGCAGCGCTCGCGCCATCGCCCGCAAAGAATTGATTGAAAAACGCAGTCAGGTCTTGCCTTAAATAATGACCGAGCGCCTTTTTGCCAAAGAAGAAATCATCGCCCTCTTCCACTCACTCGGAAAGTTAGCTCACGAACGCGGGGAAATTTTGGAGATTGGAGTTGTAGGCGGCGCGGCTATCTCCTTACTCTTCGCCTACAGAAAAGCAACAGAAGATATAGATGCATTCGCCCTAAATCTCGATCAGAATACGCTCATTCACGAGTTATGCTCATTGATCGCGCAAGAATTTGATTTACCGGAAAAATGGCTCAATGACGCATCCAAAATATATTTGACCACTTTCGAGAAGGGTCCTCTTCTAGTTGAATCAGACGGTATCAGGGTTTTCGCCCCAGCTCTGGAACAACTCTTAGCCATGAAATTATCTGCATGGAGAAATGAAGTGGATCAAGAAGATGCTCGACGCGTCTTAGAGTCACTGCCAAATGATAAAGAAGAGGTCTGGACCAGAGTCAAGTCTTTCCTTTTGCCTGGTAGGGGATTGAAGGCAGAGTATGCTTTTGAGGATCTTTGGAGCTTAGTCCACAACCACTAAAAATATTGAAAGTTTTTTGTTGACTTAATCAACTAAATTAGTTGATTAAGTCAACCATTATTTTGTTGTTTTTTTGCCCCTTAGTACTTGCATTAGATTACTCGCCCGGCAACAACCATCCAAGACCGCCACAATAACAAGCATAAGCATTAGAGGGATGATCAATCTTACCTTCGCCCTCACAAGTCTTACACTCAATTGCATTTTCTGGTCGCATTGGTTTCAACGAACTGAGTTCAGAATACTTTTCGCTTGCGGTATATTGAGCCATGCGAATTATTCTTGGGTCTGTTTCCTCTTTCCATGAATGTGGAGGAGTCATATCAATCCAGCCTATTTTACCTGTTAGCAGAATTACTAAAAATCCGCCCATGTCGTAAACAACAGGCAAAAATTGGTTTTCACGAGCCACGCTTCGCAAGTCATAAGGCGGATCTAGTTTAATCATATCTGCCTTGCCAGCCAAATATTTTTCTAAAGCGCTCTTGAGTTGGGCAGAGATTTCGATAAGGGCGCTCCCTCAAATATTCGGCTAATACTCGCGTTTCACGACATAAAGTGGGCGTCCACGCGAATGGTCGAGCACAATAGCTAGATACTCGCCAATGATGCCTATCGCAAAAAATTGCAAGCTACCGACAAACACGGTTGCTATCACAGATGGTGCCCAGCCGATTATTCGATTTTTAAAAATGATCAATAAAACAACAAACAAAATTCCAACTGCAAATAGAATCAATCCCAGATAAATACCCAGACGAAGCGGCATTCGAGAAAATCCAAATATTCCAGAGAAGCAGAGATGCAAGAGTTTAACCAGCGTGTATTGCGGCTCTCCAGCAAATCGCTTTTCGCGATCGTATTCGATAATTGTTGATGGATATCCTACCCAAGCTGCTTGACCGCGAACATACGGTTGCTGCTCGCGCATAGTCTTCAAAGTTTCAATTACTGGCTTGGAAATAAGTCTAAAGTCGCCGACATCGCGCGGAATATCGACACTTGATATCGAAGATAGTATTTGATAAAAAAGTTTAGCTCTGGCATCGGCAAAAGCAGAAATACCTTGCCTGGTTTTGCGACGGGCATGGACGATGTCAAACCCTTCATCGCGCCATTTTTTGACCAGCTCTGGAAAGAGTTCGGGCGGGTCTTGCAAGTCGCCGTCAATAACAATGAGCGCGTCGCCAGTTGAGTGTTCGATGCCGGCGCGAATAGCCAATTGATGTCCGAAATTGCGGCTCAAATCTATTACTCGGACATGCGGATTGTTTTGCTTAGCGCCGATAAGTACGTCTAGAGTTTTATCGCGACTGCCGTCATTCACGAATATCAGCTCATATTGGCATCCCATTTCAGAGACGATTTTGTCCACCCGGCGCACACATTCGGCGGCGCCAGCCTCTTCGTTGTACATTGGAATGACAACAGTGAGCTTGTAATTATTTGAGTCGGTGGACTCGGGCATGATTTCCTTCGCGTTTTGCCTTATTTAAACTAGAATTGAAGTAATGACCGATACTGCAATTTTCTCACGATCCGACCGAATTAAGAGCCTGGCTCTTCGAGTAATTGCATTTGTCTTACTCAGTTTCTCATGCCTTATGATCGCGCACAAGCTAATTGTGCCTTTGTCAGACGCTCGTTGGTTCATCGACAAAAAGACCAACGAATATCATGTTATTGACTTCTTTCAATACTATCAGGCAAGCGAGTTGGCGCGCTCAAAGCTCGACAGTTGCAATGTCTATAATCCCGACAGACAACGTACCTGGTTTAACGATTTAGTGGCACCGCTTTCGTCGAACGAAGTCTTTTACAATCAGCAGCCCCCAAATTTCTTTCCCTTTCTGTATCCGATAAGTCTTTTACCGGCCAATTTCTCATATGTAATTTGGTGCATATTGCAAACATCTTTTGGATTAACAAGTCTGTTTGCTCTGGGGTCATGCGGGTCTTTGTCGAAAAAAGATCGTGTCTTATTTTTACTTGGAGTACTTGCCTCGTTTCCAGCATATAGTCTTATTTGGCATGGCAACACAACTTTCTGGTTAGTAGGTTGGCTAAGCGCTTATGTTTTATGCTTTTTGAAAAAGCGCGATATTCTAGGCGGCGTGTTTATGAGCTTTGCCACATTCAAACCACAGTACATGTTCTTGATGTTACTGCCGGCACTTGCTGGAAAGCGCATTAAGTTACTTGCTGCATTTGCCATAACTGAATTGATTTTGCTTGGTATCGCATCTGTGATAATTGGCGCGGATAATGTAATTAGTTATCCAAGTATCGTCAAAAAAGCTGAGTCTTACGCGGGATTCATAGGTGTTAATCCACAAGTGATGATAAGTCTGCGTGGCGTTTTTGCCCAGTTCCTGTCAATTCATGATTCGCTTACATACACTTCGTCTTTGATGTTTTTGTCTTTGATTCCAATGTTTTTTGTCTGGACGAAATACCAGACTGAAGAGAAAAATCTACAATTTCTTTGGGCTCTGACAATCTGCACGGCAGTGCTTTTAAGCCCTCATTGTCACGTTTTCGATTTCTTGCTTTTATCGATGGCTGCGATTTTGACCCTAAAACAACTGTCGATTCTGAAGTTATCGAGCGAATTAACTCCATACCGCATATGGTGCGCAATCTTTTTGCTATTCCCACTGGCATCATGGATTGCCAATTATGCACTTGGACACAAACTGGCTCCAATAGCCTTTTTCTTTCCAGTTATACTTGCCTTGAGTATTTTATCCTTCATAAATTTAAGGAGTGAAAATGCCAAAGCTTAATGGCTCTTTCTGGCTTGCAATTGTTGCTGCGATGCTCATATCTATCGGCATCACAGTAATGTATTTATCCGCCGAATCTGGCTTGTACTGGAGCGATTATAACTATTATCAGTTTATTTTAAAAACAGTTCGCGATGCTTTCATTGAAAATCCGCTCACCGGCTCCGCTTTGATAGTTTACTCTACCAAACTTTTATACAACTTTTTATTCACTATACCGTTATTGCCGACAGCACTTATTTTTGGTGATTCTCGCTACTCATTCATCATTGGTCAGGTTTTGCTTTTTCAAATTCCGGCTGCACTTATTTTGGCAGTTCTGGTAAATAAAACGCTCAAATCACCAAGCAATAAAATGTTCTGGATAAGTTTTGCCGTATTCATGACTCAGCCTGCACTCTGGGCATGCAGCTTGCGCGGATATCCCGATGCCATTGCACTAATCTGTTTGCTACTTTCTTATTATTATTGTCAGAGGATGCAAGATAATCCGACACTAAAAAATACGCTTGCTACAGGAATTTTTCTTGCCTTAGCACCTTTTTTGAGACGTCACTATGCTTATGGTGCAATCGCTGTTGCCACAAGCTTCTTTGCTGTCTTGAATAAAGAAAAAAAGGACTTTAAACATACACTTTTGCAGTTGGCAAAAATCGGCTTGGTTTCAATACTTTTTCTTTCAACAATTGGAATCGGCTTTGTATCAAGCATTTTTTCAGAGCCTTTTTTAAGTCTCTATCAAACTGCATGCGTATTCGACCCGACTGTGATTGCAGGCTATTTTATCTCAGGCTTCGGGCTATTCACCTGGCTTTTAGCAATCGCAGGATGTTATTTAGCTTTTAAAAGCGACTTGTTCGACAAGAAACAACTAAACAATCTGACAGCACTTGGAATATTGATGGTCCTTGATTGGATGTTATTTGGCAAACACTTAGCCATACACTATTTATTGTACGCAGCACCAATTGTGGTGCTTGGATGCAGCGCCTTTTTCTTTGTGCTTTCAAACAGCAGTAAGAGGCTTTTAACGGCGGTTCTTGCCCCTCTCATGCTTGTGAATTTTGCCATTGGCATTCTTCCATACAAGAATTTTCCAGAAGGTCTTACTCGCTATGGCATGCTTACGGTGCCACTAAACGAAGGCAGCATGATTGGTCGAATAGCTTCAGCCAATTTTGGTCCATTGACTCGAAACGATCAAGCGCAAATGGGTCTGTTATTGAAAGAAATTACTGGCATGGGCAGAGCATTTCAGCCAATTTTCATTGCCTCAGGCAATCATATTTTATGTCCGGATATTTTGCGAAACTATCAAAGAAAAAATGAACGCAATGATGATTTTCCAAGTTACATCGAACCACCAATTTTAAATAGTCGCGACGCACTGCCGCTTGGTGCCTTGCTTACATGCAATTCGGTAGTGTTGGCACATCCATTTAAGCCGATGTACAAACCAGAACATTCAACCATTCTTGGATGTGTTCTCGATTGCTTCGACAAGAATTGGCCTATCAGCGCAGATTTTGAAAAATGGCCATTCACTGCCAATCTCGACGATGATTCACAAGTCACTATATTTAAAAGAACACGTCTCACATCTATTGCAACAGCCGTTAAAACGCTTGTGGCCATGAAAAAATCAATCGAACCGGACCCGATTTACGGACAACCACTCTGGATTTCAAGCACTCAGACATATGAGCCTACGGGCAAAGAGTATCAAGCGACCTTTGATGTCACTGATGGTTTCTTACTGTCGTCGCAAGCGTACACAAACAAAATCAGAATTGAAGGTCGAGTCGATTCATTGAGCAAATCAACCGGCACTATTTCTATAAGTCTTTGGGATGAGGCTGGCAATAACCTTTATCAAAGCGCCCCAATCGGGCTTGAAAGCTCATTCAAAAACGAACTGCCTAAGACAGACAAGCCCTTTTACGTAGTGCTAACTCTCACCTCAAAAGGTTCAAAAGTAACACTGAGCAATTTAGCTGTTAACTAAAACCGGTTCTTCTTGCATCTGTTCCGAGGGCACAGGAATAGGACCAAATCTTTTGATGTCAGTGCTGTTTGGAGAGATGCGAAGGTTCGACTCTAAGCGATGAGCAAATCCGTCATTCGCCCAGCTTACTAATCCAACTTTGCGCATACCGTTGATAATCCACCAGCCGATATCTATTTCACCTTTTTTCATCGAGTTGTTGGCAGAGCCAGGAACCGCATGATGATTATTGTGTAGACCTTCGCCTAATGTAAGAACAGTCAAGAATGCATTGTTAGTGCTATCGTCCGCGGTGTCATAGTTCTTATAACCCCACTGAGGCATGTGCGACACCAAATTGAACCAGAGTGTGATTTGTTGCATAGCTAGACCAGCTAACAGTGAGCCTAATGCAATCTTCCAACCGAAAAATGGAACCATTGCAAAACGGCACATAAAATTCAGAAATCCGTTTAACAAGTGTCCTTTTTGCACGTCACCATTACAGTCTAGAAAACGGTAAATCGGATCGTTGACTAAGTCTGGTGATACTAGATTCTTGTCTAGGTATTCAGGATAGCGTTCGTCGAAAATCCATCCATAAACACTTCGTCTCCAGCCATGCAGTATGGCGTGTGGATCTTTTTCTTGATCAGAATATTTGTGGTGAATTCGGTGCATCGAAGCCCACCAGATTGGTGAGGTCTGAAACGCCAAATAGCCGCAACCCACGAAAAAATATTCGACTGCTTTAGGGCAGCGAAACGACCGGTGGGCCAATAGTCTGTGATAACCGATTGTGGTGCCCAGGGTGCAAAAGACCAAGGAGACCAGAAAGGACAGTGTGATTTCTAGCATTCGTCAACATTAACACGCTTACCTATTTGAAACTAATACAGTTTTTCAAAAAAAACTCCGTTTCAGCTCAAAAACCGCGCCTTTTGGGCCTTATCGCGTGACATTAAAAAGTCGGACTGCTTATTGAAACTTATTCTAGATTATTCACGCCGAACTTAGGTCAAACACCCGAATCCAGCTGTTCCTGAGTTCGAGCAATCCAGCTAAGCTCTCGTAGTGAATCATCGGCAGAAATACGGCGAGTTCGGCTGTGATTGAGTACCACCACCGCTCTTTGCAGATCGAGGAAGCCAGTTCGCATTAAAAATTGGCACCGACAAGCACAATTAAGTGTGAATTCGTCTATCAATTCGGCTGACAAAAGATTGTTTCCCATCTCTGCCATGGTCATATCTTCTTTGGTAAACACACCGGGCCGGGCTTCTTGGTGAACCGTTCCAGAAGCTGTTAGAAGTTGCCAGAGTATTTTACAATCGTCTAAGGTGGCTGTGGATAGCGCCAATTCGGTAAGTGCAGAAGTAGGCGAGAAGCCCCGTTTGCTCACTTTGTTTAAAATTTCCACTGCTTGCACATCATTCAGCGTGGCGTTGATAACCATCTCTTGCAGTTTGAGCGCTATTTCCAAATCGGGCTGAGTGACAATTTTTTTCTGAATTAAGGCGCGCCCTATCGGCACTTCGTTTTCCAGCGCAAACTCAAGTGCGCTAAGTAAATCGGCCTCTTCCACCAGTCCGCTTCTAATGAACAGCTCACCAATTAAGGTGTGCGGACGCACCGGTCCTTTATAAAAACCAAGCTCTTTCAACGAAGTCTCAAGATCTGAGCGCCTGCGGCGTGTGGTTTTGAGCGCCTTAATCGCTTGCTCGCGACTTACTTTTCCGTCTCGAACCATAACTTGAGCAGAGAGTGCAGCGCTAAGCATTTCCTTGGAGATAGAACCATATAAAAGGATTATGCGACCCAGTGGCAGCCCCGAGTCCTGACCATCTTTGAGGAATTTTTCAAGCTCATCTGCGCCAAGAAAACCGGCTTCACAAAGAATTTCGCCCAATCTAAAAGTGGGCTGTTTAGGCTGATTACTGCGCCCGCTCTGCTCCATCGCCTGAGGCAGAGTAATGTTTTGCCTGTAGACCATCGAAAGCAAAGCGACGGCATTTTCTAAATCTACTAAATTGTCGCGGACCATCGACTGCAATTGAACGCCTGAGTAAAGTACGTTCTCAGTCACAATTCCGCACATAACGAACATCTTGCCTACTGGCATGCTCGTTTGCTTGGAATACTCAATAGCTTCGAGCAGTTGCTGTGAAGTGAGCACGCCAGCGCGTATCATAAGCTCGCCCAACTTGATTGCTCTTGGATTTTCAGTCATTTGTTCCATCCCAGGGATAATAATTATTTACCCCTTGATTAGACGCTTTCATAAAGTATGAAGATTAGCAAGACAATATTTTTGGGAATTAGCCTAAAATTAGGTTGTTGGCTTTTGCCGGGGAACTTTTTTCTTAATGTCTGACAAGAAAGCGATAATCATAGGAGCCGGTCCAGCCGGATTGACCGCCGCCTACGAATTATTGGAGCGCACTGATGTGAAGCCGATAATTGTGGAGAAAAGCGACGTCATTGGCGGTCTTTCGAGGACCTACGAGTACAAAGGCAACAAGCTTGATGTTGGTCCGCACCGTTTCTTTTCCAAATCAGACCGAGTGATGGACTGGTGGACGAGCAAGATTCCCATAGCCGGCGGCGAAGACGAAACAATCACCTATCACAATAAACAGCGTCAGGTCAAAGGGCAAGAACTGAAGCCTGAAGACAACAAAATGATCTTGCTTAAAAGACGCACCCGAATTTACTATCTACGCAAATTTTTCGATTATCCAATTAGTTTGAAAGTGGCTACTTTCACCAATCTTGGTTTGGTAAAGACTATGCGAATTGGCTTCAGCTATATCAATTCGGTTTGTTTTCCAATCAAAAAAGAAAATAGTCTTGAAGATTTCATCACCAACAGATTTGGACGCGAGCTCTATCTGACCTTTTTCAAAGACTACACCGAAAAAGTGTGGGGAATTGACTGCAATAAAATCAGTGCTGCCTGGGGAGCGCAACGCATTAAAGGACTGAGCATCATGAAAGCAGTGTGGCATGCTTTCAAAAAAATATTTGCTGGCATTGGCGATGTAAAACAAAAGGGAACTGAAACTTCCCTTGTAGAACAGTTTCTCTATCCCGAACAAGGCACAGGCTCGATGTGGGAACTTGTGGCCAATAGAGTGAAAGAACGCGGCGGCGTAATATTGCTCGATAAAGATGTCGAATCAATAAAATTAAACGATGCCACCAAACAAATTACTGCAGTAGAAGTAAAAGATGCAAAAACAGGCGAGACAACACTTTTGGAAGGAGATTATTTCTTTTCATCGATGCCTGTGCGCGAGCTAATTAGCAAATTTGATACCAAAGTGCCACCAAACGTAAAAGAAGTAAGCGATGGTCTTGTCTATCGCGACTTCATCGAAGTGGGGCTCCTAGTCAAGAAATTGAAGATTACAGACGAGTTGTCGAACGGTCGTTTTATCATTGCAGACAACTGGATTTATGTGCAAGAAAATGATGTTTTAATAGGTCGCTTGCAGATTTATAATAACTGGGGACGCCACATGGTGGCAGATCCAGACAACACTGTTTGGCTTGGTCTTGAATATTTTTGCAACGACACAGACGACATCTGGACATGGTCTGATGACAGATTGAAAGAACTTGGTGCAATGGAATTAGACAAAATCGGCATTATAAACAAAGCTGATGTGCTCGATGCCATGGTCATTCGCATGCCTAAAACTTATCCTGGATATTTTGGCACTTACGATAGATTCCAGGAAATCCAGGACTATGTAAGCACTTTTGACAATCTGTTTTTGGTTGGTCGCAACGGCATGCACAAATATAATAACCAGGACCACTCAATGCTCACGGCTATGGTGTGCGTCGACAATATCGCCAGTGGTATCAAAACCAAAGAAAATATTTGGGACGTTAATACCGAAATGGAATATCACGAAGAGAAGAACGCTCAAACTTAAACCTTGATCAAGTCAAGATCTGCCTTAAAAGCGGGATAAGAAACTGCGATGCAATCCAGATTGTCTATTTCAACAGGTTGCTCAAATAGCAGATTTGCAATTAATCCGGTCATTGCAAGTCTATGGTCACCACTGGTTTTCCATAGAGATCCGCCTGGCACTGTCAAACTTCCCTCTATCTCAAAGTCATCGCCACTAGATTTAATAGACACTCCAGCGCTTTTCAAATTATCGACTAGCAGAGACAATCTATCACTTTCTTTGTGACGCAATTCGCTTGCATTATGAACAATAAACTTCCCCTGACAAAATGCGCCAGCCAGAGCTAAAACAGGTAATTCATCTATGCCAGTGGCTAATTCGCCAGACTTAATTGTTATTCCATTCAGTCTGTTTTTATGCTGAACACTAACCGTGGCAACTGGCTCCTGACACAAAAGACGCGTGTTTGTGATTTCGATTGACGCGCCCATTTTGGACAAAATATCTAATACCAGAGTTCGACCTGGATCAATTCCCAAGTTATCTATTGATATATCAGAACCAGATAAAAGAGATGCTGCAACAATGAAATACGCAGCAGAAGAAATGTCCCCTGGCACTATCATCTCAAACGGCGAAATCTGGCTCTTCAAGCCAAATACACCCAATTGCAGAGGACTGCTTGAGCGCATGGGTAAGTCCAAATGTTTGAGCATATTTCGAGTATGGTTGCGCACCTTATTTGGTACCACGCAAGATGTCTCGCCTTCGGCTTGCAAACCAGCCAAAATAATTGCAGTCTGTACCTGCGCAGATGAATGTTCAATCTGGAAAGACTGTCCTTCAAGCGAATTTCCGTGCACAACCACAGGAGCGTGCATGTTATCAGTTAACTCAAACTCGGCACCCATCTGGCGCAACGGCTCACTTACTCGCTTGAGGGGACGTCTTTGTAATGATTCATCTCCAGTTATTGCCGCAGTAAATGGACGCCCAGCTAAAAGTCCCATCAACAATCTAAGAGTAGTTCCGCTGTTTTCAGCATCAAGAGTTTCTTGGGGTCTTTGAAGCGAATTTATCCCCTGGCAGGTCAAGATGACATCGCCATCGTCAAATTTAAAATCGAGTCCTAATTGGCTTAGACATTTAATTGTGCTCAAACAATCAAGCGCGGGGCTGGGATTGATTATCCTGCTTGTGCCCTGGCTGAAGGCACCGAAAAAATAGGCACGATGCGTTATGGACTTATCGCCCGGAACGATCAAATTTTTACCTTGTAGGCTTGCCATAGATTTTATACTGTAAACTCTGACCTATCATAGAAGAATCGAAGGAAGCTTTTGCATCGATGTTGCGTTTTTTAACTGCAGGCGAATCTCACGGACCCAGTCTCACCGCGATACTGGAAGGATTTCCAAGCGGACTAAAAATAGATATAAACAAATTGAACGCCGAACTGAAGGCCAGACAAAGCGGCTATGGTCGAAATTCGCGTCAAAAAATCGAAGACGACAAAGTAACTTTTTCTGGCGGTATCAGAGGTGGTATCACCACCGGCGGTCCCATTTGTATGCACATTGAAAACAAAGACTTTGAAAATTGGCGTGAAGTCATGTCTTTGGACGGTGAGATTAACACGCCCAAAGAAAAAATTGTTGATTGTTTTCGTCCCGGTCATGCCGATTTGGCAGGCACAATAAAATACGGACACAAAGATATTCGCGAAGTTATTGAGCGAGCAAGCGCACGCGAAACTGCTACACGAGTAGCTGTAGGTGCTATTTGCCAGCAACTGCTCAATCATTTCGATATAAAATTAGCTTGCCACGTTATGCAAGTTGGACAAGTGAAAGCTAAGTCTCAAGCCGAATGTGAAGATTTGAACATGCTTATGAGCAATGCCACCAAGTCTGAAATTCTTTGCGCCGACAAGAATCAGTCTGAAGCAATGATTGAAATCATAAAAAAGACCTGGGGTGAAGGTGACAGCCTGGGCGGCGTAGTAGAAATTTTAGTAGACAATTTGCCTGTCGGTCTTGGCTCTTATGTCCACTGGGACAGGCGCCTGGACGGGCGTTTAGCCCAAGGTCTTATGTCTGTACATGCCATCAAAGCAGTGGAAGTGGGCGACGGCATTGAAGCAAGTAGCCTAACTGGCTCGATGGTGCACGATGCCATTTATCCAGCACAAGCTGGAGACAAATTGTCCTTTGCTCGAAAGACAAACAAAGCAGGCGGCATAGAAGGCGGCATGACCAACGGTTCGCGTTTAGTGATAAGAGCTTATATGAAACCTATCCCGACTCTTGTAAAGGGATTAGACTCAATTTCTTTTCCAGACTTTAAATCTAAGAAAGCACGTTATGAGCGCTCGGACGTTTGCGCCATCAGCGCTTGCGCCATTGTCTGCAAGAACATGGCAGCTTTTGTCCTAGCCCAAGCTTTGCTTGAAAAATTCGGCGGTGATTCAGTTGATCAGATCAACTTATCGGACGCTTGAGATTTTTATGTAGCCAAGGATAGAAGCAGGTAGAAGACGGGGAATGATCTTCTCAGTTTAGTCTAGGGAGACAAATTCGATATGCGCCACAAAAGCCGCCACAAAGGTCCGGTCATCACAATGCTCTGGAATACGGCGTTGGAAGTCAAAACCCGCGTTGCCGTTGGTGCAGGCGCTCGAACCAAGCTCTCTGGAACTCTTGCTCAAATTGGGGCGGGCAAACATGTTCTAGTGCTCTGTCAACATTCAGCAGCCGTTCACTGGCTGCGCGACGTACTTTCGCAATTGCCCGCAGAAGATTATCAAGTCACCACTCTGGAAGTGCCAGACGGCGATTCGTGCAAAACGACAGACTGGCTCATTAGAATTTGGGACCACTTGCAGGAGCGCGGCTTCAGCCGCCAGGATTCAATTGTTGCACTTGGTGGTGGTTCAGTTTCTGACCTAGCTGGTTTTGCCGCTGCCACTTACATGCGCGGCTTGAATCTAGTTGTTGTCCCAACTTCGCTTCTGGCGCAGGTAGACGCTTCCATTGGTGGCAAAAACGCAATTAATTTGCCTCAAGGCAAAAATCTGGCTGGTACATTTTATTTTCCCAAAGCGGTTTTGGCGGACCAGGAGCTTCTAGCAACAGTGCCCAAAGCACAGCTCATGAGCGGTGTGGCTGAAATTTTAAAATACGCCCTAATCGAAGAAACCGTTGCCAAACATTCTGATTACGAAAAAGGGCCAAAACCAATTATCGAAATTCTAGAAGGTGTCATAAACGATGGCTTCGACGTAGAAGACCCTCAGGTGGCTGGTCTTATCACAAGTTGTATCAAGATGAAACTATTTGTGGTGGCACGCGATCCCAAAGACATTAACCTTCGCAGAGTGTTGAATCTGGGTCACACACTGGGTCACGCACTTGAATCTGCAGGCGAATTCAAACTTAGTCACGGCGAAGCTGTAGGCGTAGGAATAGTTCATGCAGCAAAGCTTGCTGTAACTCTAAAAAAGCTTCCAAAAGCAGAGCTTGAGCGCATCAAAGATATTTTGTTCAAAGCCGAATTACCTATGGAGATTCCGGCAAAAACACCCAAAGAAAAACTTATTGCAAGCATGGAATTAGATAAAAAACGCGAAGGCGACAAGATTAAGCTTATATTGCCTGATGGGAAGCTCGGCACAGTCGACTATGACTACAGCATGCCAATTTCAGACTTAGGCAAACTGGTTTAAATTTAGTGAGCGTAAATTATCAAACAATTGTGGTTGGACTGGGCGCAATGGGCAGTTCGAGCGTCTATCAGCTTGCGTTGCGCGGTATCAAAACACTTGGCATAGACCAGTTCTCTCCGCCGCATACACTTGGCTCCACCCACGGTGACACACGCATCACTCGCAAAGGGATAGGTGAGGGGGTTCAGTACACGCCACTTTCGCTTCGGTCCTATCAGATAATCGAAGCAATTGAAAAGGACACCAAAGCAGATTTGTTGCAAATCACAGGCGGACTAATAATCTGTAGCGCGCCTGACAGCCGGGCTCGCCATACCCAAGCCTTTTTTCAAAACACTGTTGATGCGGCAAAAAAATATAATATCAAACACGATATTTTAAGCGCGCAAGATGTGCAAAAAAAATTTCCCCAATTCAATATTTCAAACGACGAAGTTGGTTACTACGAGTATGACGCTGGCATCATGCGCCCCGAGCGCATTGTAGAGCGACAGTTAGCCCTGGCACGAAATCTTGGTGCAGATATTCACACAAACGAAAAACTAATTGATTTTAGTGAAACTGCAGGTGGTGTCACTGTAAAAACAGACAAGAATACCTACCAATGTCAAAATCTTGTTTTGTCCGTAGGACCCTGGCTTGTGAAGACCGTTTCAGAAAAAACATTCGATGCTATTTTTAAAATCTATAGACAAGTTCTTTACTGGTTCGATGTCTCTGCTGCTTACCAAGATTTTTCGCCGCCAGCATTTCCCATTTTCATTTGGGAATTAAAATCAGACCAAAACGGCATGTACGGATTTCCAGCAGTCGATGGACCAGATGGCGGATTCAAAATTGCTTTCGAGCAATATGACAAAACTTGCGACCCTGACACAGTCAATCGAGAAGTGTCCAAAGATGAAATTGAGTCAATGTTCAAAAATTATGTGGCTTCAAATTTTCCCAAAGCCAATAGCACTTGCGTCAAATCGGCCACTTGTCTCTACACGGTCACCCCGGACGGTGCCTTTGTGATTGACTGGATGCCAGGCTCTAAAAGAGTAGTCTTATGCTCACCATGCTCTGGTCACGGCTTTAAACACTCGCCAGCCATCGGAGAATGCATTGCCGATCTCGTAACGACGGGCGAATCGAGAATAGACTTAAGTTCGTTTAAGCTCGACAGATTTTAATCGGCTGACTTCTTGCCTTCTTCTGGAGCATCATTTTTAAATGGCTCGAAGTAAAGTTTGCGGCCACCAAAAATAAAGGTTGCTGCAGCAAGCCAACCTAAAACAATCAGTATGAATACTTGCCAAGTGGTACCTTCAGGTTGCATTTGATTCTTTTCTCCGCATCGACTGTCTATATTGTATATGGACATTATAATCTTTTGAAACAGTCCTTTGCAGCTAGTTAATCCAGGCTATTACCGGCACGGCGGTTTCGGTAGGGGCCCTGACCTAGCTTTAGGGTTTCAAAGGTAATGGCTACCTCGCCAAATCTGTTATAAGATCTTCGAATCATCAAGTGAATAGTCACTCCGGTCAAAAGAGGAAATTCAATGAAGTCTTTCGCGCGTAATGCAAAAGCCTACTTACCGCTCTCACTAGTTATCACCTTAATAGGTGTGCAACCGGCAGCTTTCGCCGGATCGGCGCTGGATCCATATGCTCATATCCAGGCTCCAGAGTCACCAGCGAAGAAAAAACTGACCAATGTCCCTTCAGTGGACAACGATGCTACAGCTTCCACATATGTCACCATGCCTATGGGCGGAGACACCAGTCTTTTGCCTCAGCAGCCCAAAAAGCCAGGCATGTTCAGTGGACTGAAAAACCCAGTTGCTGGTTTGCCCAATCCATTTAAAGGAAGTGGCGAGAAGAAACCACAAGCTCCAAGCTATCAACCAAGCATCGCATCAAAACCAGCCCCAGCTCAAAAGCAAGCTTCTCCTGGATTGATGAAGAAAAGCGCTTCTATGATTTCTAGCGGATTCAAGGCTACAGGCAAAATGGCAAGCGCCTCCACAAGCTTTATTCCAGGTAGCGGCAAAGGCAAAAAACAACAAGAGCCAAAAAACAACATAGCCGATGCACCTTCTGGCTCGCTAAACGAAATGTATGTCAACAAAGCCAAGTCGAATATTGCAAAAGCCAAAGAAATTCACAAAGAGCAAAAAGTGGCTGAAGTCAAATTGCCTCCTAGCACCAAAGAAATGTTAGGCGGACAAAATGGCGAACAACACAAAGTTGCTAGCAAAAAGCGTTTAATTCCATCGATGTCGGTTCCTTTCATGAAGAAAAAACCACATCAAGAAACCAATTTGGCTGAAACTAACAGTGCAGGCGGTTTCTATCAAGGCGCAATGGACAAAAAAGCTGGACACGATCTCAAACCCAGCCAAGAGTTAGCCACCACTAGCAGTGCCAAAGAAACACCTGTAGTTGCAAGCTCAAGCTCCGCTCAACCAAAGAAGAAAGGACTTATGCCAGGCATGCCTAAATTGAAAGCGCCACAACTGGCAAGCATTCCTTTTATGGGTGGCAAGAAGAAAGAATCAGCCAAATCAGCTCCTACTCAAGTTTCGCAACAACACCAAATTCCTGTTTCTCTTGGTGCTGTTTCAAAACCAACCGTGGCTGAGAAAGCTCCTTACGATCCAACCGATCCTTATCCAGATGTTAAACCAACTTCAATTGCTCAGCACCCAGGTGCTGCACCACCGGCGAAGAAAGGCGGAATGCTCAAAATGCCTTCAGTCAAAATGCCTAAGATTGGTATTCCTGGCTTTGGCGGCAAGAAAGCCCAGCCACAACCAAAACGCGAAGAGCTGCTTTAAGTTCGAGCCTTTGCTGAAGCGCTTGATCAAATTCAAAAAGGTAGGAAGTTTATTCCTACCTTTTCGTTTAAATCTAACGCGAATTCTTTAGGCAATTGCATTTAGTGCCGAAGGCCGGCCTGTGGAGGCCGGCCTTCGGCACTAAATGCAAAAGACAGTTGAAATTGAAGTGAGATTTGTTCTTCAATTACAAAATAGAGGAGCGACTTGCGCCGCTCCTTTTTGGATTTCGATCTATTTTGGAATTGACCTTATTAAGGAACGCAAGCCAACGAATTAGAGTTGGATTTTGCGCTCTTCATTTTGGTCTTGTTCAACTCGCGATTTCTATCCGCGCCCAGAATGGACACCGCTCTTCCCATGCTACGCGGAAATTCGCGTCCACGTTGGAGAACCTGGTGTTCATAACTTCCGGGTTGGAAGTGGTCGCAGAAGAACTTTATGGCAGCATCTACATCAAAATCCTTGCAAGAGAAAATGTCTAGAGTGACAAATCCCTTTTCAGGAAAGGTGTGGATGTTGATGTGGGATTCCGCAATCAAAACGATTCCGCTTACTCCCCAGTCCTCTGGAACAGCGCCGTTATACGTAAAGACGTATGGTGGCATGATCTTGGTCATTTCGAGCTTCGGTGGATAAGCATCCAGTACTTGGCTCATTTTGTTCATATCGGCTAACGAGTCCTTAGGACAATCGTAGGCTTCGAGAATTAAGTGTGGTCCGAACATGTTTCTTCCCCCTTTTATTCCGGCTGACCCGGAAGGCAAAAGTGATTCCAAGAAAACAAAACAACGGTCATAAGCCTGATGTTTTGAGGGGTACACGAAACGCTTACTTTACACCAGAGTGTCGGGACGACATTAAAGGTCCTGGGAGTTGGGCGTTGTGTTTGTCGCAGAATTCCTCCTGTTGATAACTAATTAAGATTGAGCAGTTTATTGTACAAAAACTAGCTTTTTTCACAACACGCGCCAGACTCTTTTTACCTTTGCAGCTTCGTCTAGGATTACAGAACCAGCTTCCAGTCAAAGTCTTCGCCCGATAGAAATAATACAAAACAGCACTTAAGCTATCTTAAAATATCCGGCAGAAGCTAGGCGCCGACAAGTTTTCAGATTTTTTACGGGTGTGAAAATCGACTCTGAAGAAAAGGACTCAGGCAATCTTTGCGCTCGGATCTCTGAGAATCGCTGAGATATC
The DNA here is from genome assembly GCA_016699165.1 of Candidatus Melainabacteria bacterium. Taxonomy (GTDB): domain Bacteria; phylum Cyanobacteriota; class Vampirovibrionia; order Obscuribacterales; family Obscuribacteraceae; genus Aved-18. The sequence continues at coordinate 1,994,957 of CP064963.1, forward strand.
TAAAACCTTTTATGTCACCAACACACTTTGCCGTCCCGCACCTACAGCTAAAAGCAATGTCACTATTGGCGCTTGCTTCTTGCTCGTACATGTCCCAGTCGGTGGTGTTGTAGTCGAAGGTGAGTTCTTCCCCCTCCAACATATTTTTGAGCACGAAGAGAACTGGAGTTTCGCCCTCAAAGCGAATGACACAATTGGGATCGCAACTGTGATTGATGAAGTCATCGAACTCGCCTACGCCCTGGAGAAAAACATTTGCGTCTAATTGCAAACACATGGCGGTTATGTTTTTCATGTCGGTTATATAACCGCTGCAAACGCAGACGCGAAGCCCGGCTTGCAAGTCACGTCTGGCAAAGACTCCGCGTCCTTTGCCTTCAACTGTACAAACCTCAAATCCTTCAGGGCATCTAATAGTCTGCAATTTCTTCCAACTCCTGAAATTGTGGGCCGAAATTATTATGCCCGAAATCTCAGATTTGAAGATAAAAATTTGTCATCCACTTGATATGCAAACTCGACGCTTTCTAGAACCTGACGGGACTGGTGAGCACTCGAACTGAATTGTCGAAGTTCTGCTCAAGGTCTTGGATCAAGCGAGGTGAGCTCTGCACCCAGAATTGAGAGCCTACAAGAATCACCTGATTTTTGTTTCCGCTGGTGAAGTGCAGCATCACTGGATCTTCGCCTCTGTGTGAAATCAATACGTCTTTGAGACGGTGCATAGTGGCGTAGGAGAGCGGATTTTGCTGTCCCGGGAAGAAAATATTAACCATCGACACATCCGCGATGCGACGAGCAGTCAATGCCGAAACGCTGAAGCCTTCGTCGTTCTTGCGAATTTTCCCTTTGATGAGCAAGAGAGATTGTGAAGTCAAAAGTCCGTCATCAAGCTCCTCAAGAGGTTTTCCGTAGAATACAACTTCGCATTTTCCAGTTAGATCTTCCATTTTGACGATGGCGATCATTTTATTTTGCTTGGTCAATTTTTTCTCAACGGCGTTGACTAATCCGCCCACTATGACACTTGTACCATCAGATGCTTCAGCCAGATCCTTTATTGGATGCGTGGTCATATAGCGCAATCTGTTGGCTATACGTGTCAGAGGATGGCTTGTAACGTAGAATCCGACAAGCTCGTGCTCCATCAACTGCATTTCGGTCTCGCTGAATTCAGTCGGATCACCAGTTAATGGCTGATTGTCGAAATCGAGGTCCGCGCCTCCCTTTTCGGCGGCGAAGCTAAAAAGACTAATTTGTCCCGAGGCTTCCTGAGCTTGTTTGCGAGTGGCGCGCTCAACCAGGGCGTCTATGTTTGCAAGAGCTTGCTTGCGCGAAACGCCTAGATTGACGCAAGCTCCGCATTTGATCAAAGCTTCAAGCGCTCTTTTGTTCACTACTCTTAAATCGAGTCTGGCAATAAAGTCTTGAATGGATTTGAACTTGCCACCTTCTGTGCGTTTTTTTACAATTTCTAAAACAGCAGCTTCGCCCACGTTTTTGATACCAGCCATACCAAATCGAATTGAGTTTCCGTCAGCCGTGAAATCGAGACCAGAAATATTCACATCAGGAGCCAATATCGGGATATCCATGGCCTGACACTCAGCGATATAACCTTGCACTTTGTCTTGATCAGATGCCACCGATGACAGAAGTGCTGTCATGTACTCGACTGGATAATGCGTTTTCAAATACGCCGTTTGGTATGTAACCATGGCGTAGGCTTGGGAGTGCGACTTGTTGAAACAGTATTCGGCAAACTGAATCATGATGTCGAACAGCTTTTCTGAAATGGCGGCACTTATGCCATTCTTGGCGCAACCGTCCATAAAGCGGCCGCGGTGAGTTTCCATTTCCTCGGGCTTTTTCTTACCCATCGCTCGACGCAGCAAGTCGGCTTCACCAAGGCTGTAACCACCAAGCTTTTGTGCAATTTGCATAATCTGTTCTTGATAGACTATTTGCCCGTAGGTGTCTTTCAAGATTGACTCAAGCATGGGCGTTTCATAACGGATTGGTGTTTTTCCGTTCTTACAATCGATAAACTTTTCGATCATGCCCGAATCAAGCGGACCTGGTCGATAAAGTGCGATAAGTGCTGAAATGTCTTCCAGGTTATTTGGCTTCATGTCGCGCGCTACTTGTCGCATGCCGCCTGATGTTTCAAGCTGGAATATGCCTGCAAGATCGCCGTTGCTTATAGTTGTGAAAACTTTTTCGTCGTCGAGTGGAAGCGTGTCTGGATCAATTTTCAGACCGCGTGTTTCTTCGATAATTGAGACTGCTTTTGCAATCATGGTCAAGTTGCGCAGACCCAAGAAGTCCATTTTAACAAGACCCGCATAAGCGATGTCTTCCATGTAGAACTGAGTGATGATAGTTCCGTCGTTATTTCTTTGTACTGGCACTATCTCATCAAGCGGGACATCTGAAATTACTACGCCGGCTGCGTGCATACCAAAGGTTCTGTTCGTGCCTTCGAGCTTGATGGCGATGTCTATGACTTGTCTTGCTTCTTCGTCTATGTTGTAGATTTTTTTAAAATCTGGGTGATCAGTAATCATTTCTTTTAGTGGTGTCGTTTTTCCACGCACCACCGGCACCATCTTAGCCAGCTTGGTCGATTCTGAAAAAGGGTATTCGAGCACGCGCGAAACATCTTTGAGAACCGCTTTAGAAGTCATTCTGTTGAATGTGATGATTTGCGCGACACGGTCAAGTCCGTATTTTTCTTGAACGTATTTGATGATTTCTTCGCGCCGCTCGATACAAAAATCGGTATCGATATCGGGCATGGACGCGCGCTCTGGATTCAGAAATCGCTCGAAGAGCAAATTGTATTTAATGGGATCTATGTTTGTGATACCAAGGGCAAAAGCTACAAGACTGCCTGCAGCTGAGCCTCTTCCTGGACCAACTGGAATTCCTTGATCTCTGGCAAACTGTATAAAGTCAGCCACTATTAAAAAGTATGCGCAGAAGTTTTTGTCTTCCATCACCTTAAGTTCAGTGATGGCGCGCTCTTCGTATTCTTTGGGAACGTCTTGATTTACTTTCTGTCTGATACCATCGAAAACTAATTTATTCAAATAGCTCTCGACTGTGTAACCAGGCGGTACTGGAAAATCTGGCAATCTGGGATCGCCGCCAAGTTTGACTGGTTCTACCTTGTCAGAAATTTCTAGCGTACTTAAAATAGACTCTTCAACATACTCGTCGTCTAAGTGATCGCGGAACAATGCCGCCATCTCATCGCCATTTTTGATGTATTCCCAACCGGTGAATTTCATCCGATTTTCGCTTGTCACTACTTTGCCCATTTGAATACAAAGCAAGCAATCATGCGCTGCGGCGTCTGACTTATTAGTGAAGTGAGAATCGTTGGTACAAACCAGTTTGATGCCTAACTCGCGCGAGAGTTGAATAAGCATTTTGTTGACCTTGCGGTCTTCAGGCATGCCGTGGTCTTGAATTTCTAAATAATAGTTCTCGCCAAAAGCGTCTTTATACCAGGCAGCGACTTGTTTTGCTTCTTCATATCTATCGCCAAGCAAATGCTGACAAATCTCAGCTCCAAGACAGCCAGACAAAATCATCAGTCCTTCGCGGTACTGATAGAGCATGTCTTTGTTTATGCGCGGCTTGTAGTAATAGCCTTCAATATGCGCACGCGAATTTAGTTTGACTAGATTCTTGTATCCTTGCTTGTTTCGCACAAGCATAGTCAAGTGATACAAATTGGTTTTAGTTTTTTGTCGGTTATATCGCCATCGATAATATAGGCTTCACAACCCAAGATTGGCTTAACACCGCCAAGTTCGTGACAGGTCTTGGATAACTCAACTGCACCATACATGACACCATGATCGGTGATAGCCACAGCCGGCATATTCTCGGCTTTGGCTTTTTTCACCAGGTCTTTAATCACCGTAGCGCCGTCAAGCAGACTATATTCGGTGTGCAGGTGCAAAGGTACGTATGGGCGCGGGCTCATGCAAGCAACTACCTTTTCTATTGGAAAGTCCAGATATATAAATGATAGCGAACTTGAAGCCTTCCTTCACCAAGTTCGTCCATATTTAAAGACGATATTTTGGCTAAAAAAGTTCAATCCAAAAGATAAATTCTTGCAGGCCCGCAGCCAGAGTTTAGTTAGATTAGTTCAGGACCAAATTCTTGGCGTGAGGATTGACCAGATTTCTGCGTGTACGACGACGAGAAACAGGGTGGCGATGTGATTCTTTCTTAGTTTGTTCAATACCCATATCAATGAGACGAGACTGCAAAGCTTCTTCTCTTTCTACAACCGATATGGCTTGTCTAAACCACATTCTCAAACAAGCTCTTTCTTCTTGTGTTAGACGAATATCGGAATCTTTCATTGACGCCACCCTTTATTTTTTTCCAGTATAAAAACGTTTAAAAACGTGTGCCTGAGAGCAATTTGCTCACACTTCGCAAGCACCTCTATATTTCCATTCTAATGACAACAAATCCAAAGGCAATACTTGACAACCCCCTTGACGCATTAGCATTACTTAGTCTTCAGGATTTTGCTCAAAACGACAAAAATTCCAGGCATGGCAAGAAGCGGAAACCAGGTCTGGAAGAGGATCGGCAGACCTGCGTAAAAAAAGAGCCAACCCCACTTGATACTACGGACAGTTCGATTCATTATCACTAATATTAGACCAAATAAAGAAAAGGAGAGGCCAAGACACGCTAAAGACAAGCTTCCAAAAAAAATATCAACCTGCGCCAGCCCCATTTTTTGACAGAGCATGCAACACATAAAATACAAAATCGAATAAATGATAGTAGCCAAACACAAGGGCTGGAGTGATTTTTCGATACGCAAATTCTTTTTGAAGAGAGCAAACTCAAAGTATTCTTTTTGCTCGGCAATAATGAGACCGTCTTCAGAAATGTTTTTAGGCTTAAATCCGTCGAAGCGAAACCCGCACACCATCGCGGTTACAACAAACATGGCATAAAGCGCTTGTTCTTTCCATTCAGGCAAAGCGAACTGATGGCGAACACCATATAAAGGTAGAGCAATAAAAATCAGAGCAAGCACGCCAAACAGCAAGGCATTGCCGACACGCTTTGGCATAATCTATTTGACGCTAGCCTTGCCCAGCGCACGCAATGACAGCTGCACCAGCATTTCAACATCAGGCTCGTCGTTTGATTTGTCACTTAACTCGTTGTCTTTCTTGACCGAATCTAAAGCCATGTTTATCTCTGTGGCTGTGTAACCAAGCCCTTCCAAAATCATACGTGTCTCATCAAAAGTGGCGCGCAGATTATCTTTGACCACAGGCTTTGTCGATTTATTGGCATGAGGAGCGAACTCGTCCATTTTCGATTTTAATTCGAGCATAATTCTCTTAGCCAGCTTTGGTCCAACACCTGGTGCCTGACTCATTACACGGTCGTCCTGATTGACGATTGAATCAATACAATGATTCATCCCAAGCGTTCCAATAATAGACAGAGCCACCTTAGGACCTACGCCTGTCACTGTTTTTAGAGTCTGAAAGAGTTGGCGCTCTTCTTGAGTCTCAAATCCAAAAATAGTTAGCTCGGTCTCACGAACAGCTAGAAAAGTATGAACAATGACGTCTTCGCCCACTTCGCCAATTGAAGCCAAATTGCGCTGTGCCATCCAAATTTCAAAACCGACGCCGCTCACGTCAATCAAAAGTCGATCCACCGGCTGGGTGGACAACTCTTTGTGAGCGATAGTCCCTTTCAAGAATGCGAACATGACTTAAAGAATAAAGCTAATGACAGCTTGTGTCGATGGGTTTTAGACTATTGGCTCACGAATGCGCCGACTGAGCGCTTGCGATTCTTTGTGGCGACCCATTCGCTCTAAAAGAGTGGCATAGTCATGAAAAAAGTGTTGTACAGAAGTCTCAAATTCCAGATCGAATTTGTCTACGATTTTGAGCATTTCGGCAAATCGCGGCTCAACAACGTGATATTTGCCACTTTCAAAAGACAGAGCATATGCGGCTTTGTACACGTCATGCAAACGTACAAATTCGTCTAAGGCACGCTGTCTAGGTAATGCCGCTGGCACAAGAAACGAGGCTTTACGATCAATCTTTTCGCGTGCAACGGCCTTTAAATATTCGTATGCGGAACTGCCTGGCAGCCCGGTTCCCTCAGCTACAGCGTCGCTTGGGACGTTGAATTGTCTTTGTCCATTTGAAAAAGACAAATTTAGCGTAGAAATATCGGAGCGATAAATGACAGTCTCTTCAAAAATTAGCTCTATCTCGTCCCAACGCATTTCGTTGCCATCGTATTTGATACCATCATTATCAATGCGCAGTTTGACCGAAGCCCACTCAATCGGTTGCAGCTTCAATGTCGCAAGCAAATGCGATTCGCCCGTTTTTGGATCTATTAGAAAATGGCATTTATCTTTGAGCATAGAATCAAGTGTTTCAGTAATAAGCAAATATCGTCCTTGACTTAAATCTGTGCTTAATTCTTTTCTGCCCGCTTTGAATTCGAGCATCGCAAGCCCGACTTCATTGACTGATTCAATTTCGCTCCACGCCATCTCGATTGCGTCTTTTCCGGCTGGAACATAAATGACTCCCCAATCGTTTAAAACCATTGAGCTTGCAAGTGCCATGTTCTCTTTGATTTCAAGCTTGCCTGCCACACCACCTGTGTGTCTGCGCGCTATTTTCAAAGCTTTGGCATTACTGCCTTCGCCAATTTTATAAAGCACAACAAGAAAAATAATTACAAACGGAATTAGTATAAAAAAGACCGGCACCATGCACATAAAAATGCACAAAACAACAAGCCCTACTATGATGGCTGGAGATTTAGTTATTTCGGCAATTTCTTTGCGAACGTCCAATAGATTTAAATTGCTTTTTCTTTCATAAAAGATATCGGGACGAGAGGATTCGAACCTCCGGCCTTCCGCACCCGAAACGGACACGCTACCAAGCTGCGCTACGTCCCGATACAGACGTTTTGCAATAAAAGATTTTATCACAGGATTTTGAGGGCAAAGGAATTTTTTACTCTGCCATTAAACTCATGTTTCCGCCCTCGTCTCGGGCTTGATGCATGGCTGCGCGAGCGTGACTTGTGAGCAGTTTGCCATCGTCGTCCATGTGATTGGCGAACTGACAAATACCAACCGACACGGTCACTTTTTCTTGCGTGTCTCCAGCATCAAATTCTTTTTCTTCCACAGACATGCGCAAGCGCTCAGCAACCTCGATTGCGCCAACTTGATTGGTTACGGTCAAAACGACCATGTATTCGAAAGGTCCTGTTCTCACTACTATATCGGTGTCGCGCATCTGGTCTTGAATATGGCCTGCGACCGAAGACACAAGTGTGTCGGTGTTTTTAGCGCCTAATTTTTTGGAAATTTCGGCAAAATTGTCGATTTCAAGCAGACAGACGCTCACTGGCACTTTGTAGCGACGAGCCTGTTTTATTCCGATAGTCAAAAACTCATTGAGGAAGCGTGTGCTCTTAAGCTCAGTGAGCTGATCTGTCAGTTGCAGGTCTTTTATTTGTTGTTCTTTCTGCTTCAGTTCTTCACGCAGAGACTTTTCACGCAATACTGCTTTTATACGAGACAACAATTCGTTTGGTTGGACTGGCTTATAGAGAATGTCTTCAGCCGACATGCGCTCGTCCATATCGGTTGGAAGCTGCTCGTCGCGGGCAGCCAGGAAAATAATGGGAATATCTTTGGTCTTTTCTTCTTTGCGCACACGCTGGTAAACGCCTTTTCCACCCATCAAAGGCATGTTTAAATCCAAAACAATGCAATCGGGCGTGCGGACCTTACAAGCAGCAATGGCTTTGAAGCCGTCATTGGCTGTGTCAACCGAATAGCCAACTTCGCGAAGCGTCTCCGCGAGCAAAACTGTTACGGCATGCTCGTCATCTACAACAAGGATTTTATTAACGGATTTCACGTGTACCGCATCTAGAAAAATTCATTTTGATAATAACCCCTTGTCAGGATTTCAACAATCATTTGATGCTTGTATGTCTCTTATTACAGGGAATCGAATGTTATCAAGCACCAATTTAGAGGCATCCGGACCTTGCAATATTTCTCTGAGGTGCTTTACCTCTTGTAAAACTGCGCTCAAATCAAGCCCTTGCCAAACCGGAGCGTAACGCTCCACTCTTGCCCCTCCTCGCTCGAAAAGCTTGAGGGTACCAGCCTGGTTGCCGCGCCTTAGATGATAATAGCCCACTGCAATTTGAATAATGCCTTGAATGGCGTCGCGGTCAGGGTCAGTGTAATCTTTCCAGAGTTCTTCAAGCGTCTCGTGACAGTCAAAATACTCAGTGGCATTAAATTCGCCAATGCCTTTTTGCAGTAATTCTTTTTGACGATCAGTTTTTATGGCCATATATTCTAATTATCTGTCGCTAAGCCAATTTAGCAATGACCACAATTTGAGCCGAATCTGGAATCATCTCAAGCTCAGCCTGAGCAAATGAAACAACCTGCGACGTATTCAATAGACCCATTAGATTTATTATTTTGGACCCGGCAAGCAACACTGCATCTGGTATCACTTTGCCCGCGTCGCCCCACTCTGCATTTTTTTCAAGTAGAGATTCAATCACAGCCAGAGCCCCTGCGCGAGTAGTTACTTCATATACGGCATTGCGAAACTGCAGTCTGATTTGACCTTTCCTGTCCATGACCACAATAGACTTGAGTGCCTTTCTAAATAATCCAAAAATCTGCGACTCAGTTCTATTGGCGGCATAAATCCTGAAACTAGCTCCGTCCAATTCGAGCTTGATTTGCTCTTCTTTGACGCGTAGTGTCGTTGCAGCCTGGCCTAGTTTTTCCTGATCAGTAGCGTCGTGTTTGCTTGTGCCATCGTCTACCACTGCTTTGTTTGAACCAACTGCGATAGCTCGCACAACGTTTGTGCGCGGGTCAATTTCCACTTGCACTTCTATCGAATCTGGATCTGCCCCCATCTGGCTCACCGCTTCTATTGCGTCGTGTCTGATACGTAAAATATCTTCGTTTGTGGGATTAACAACCTGACGCTCGACCGTTTCTCTAATTAAGGCAAGAGCCACACCAATAGCCGATATAACGTCTGCACTTTGAGCCAGTTTAAAATTGAGTCCCATCGTCTTTGCCAAATGCGGAACAATTGCAGCAGCACCACCGCCGCCACCAACCAAAGTGACTAATTCTGGATCTAGCTTGTGGTCTTTTATTAATGCTTTCACAACAGGAATACACTTGCGTACTGAAATATCTAACAGTTTTGTAGCAGCATCAGTCGCACTTATTTGTAACTGGTCTGAAAGCACTTTAAACCCAGCTTCAATAGACGGCTTAATACCATGGGCGCAATCTTCTTCTGGAACTAGACCAAGTAAATTTGAGGCACAAGTGGGGGTGATACAGTAATTTGTCTCACTGTCTTTGGCATCGAGACTCAAGTAATCGTCAGGGTCTCCGTCAATTGGCTTTATGAGCTTTACCCTCAATTGTTCTGCTTTTAAATCAGGAGAGAAGGACGAATATTTAAGTCCGGCAATATGCGCACTGCGTGGTCCGACATCGTGAATCTGATTATTTTTTATGCGCGGCAGTGAACCACCAGCGATACCAACGGTTCTTACATCCAAAGTGCGCATATAAATTTGATGCCCACCAATTTCTGCTCCGCGAATCTTTGCCATGCCGTTAGATACAGCCGAAATATCGGTACTTGTACCGCCCACTTCTAAAAATACGCCGTCGACAATGCGCAAAAACATTGTGGCAGCAGCCACACCTGCAGCAGGTCCTGACAAAAGAGTCAGTATCGGTCTTTTGCGCATGGTTTCAATATCCATCACACCACCGTCTGAGCGCATAATCATGACCGGTGCTTTAATGCCAGACTCGCGCACACCACGCTCTGTCATCTCGGCACTCTCCATCATTTTGGGAAGCATAGCTGCATTTATTGCAGCAGTTCTGGTTCTTACTTTTAGACCATAAAGCTGACTTACTTCAGAGCCTGCCGTGGCTGGAATATTTAACTCACGCACAAATTCGATTGCCTTCTTTTCGTTAGTAGAATCGTCTACTGAGAAAGCTTCGGACACCACAATGGCCTTGGCACCTTTGGCTTTGAGCGACTCGACGGCTTTAACTATTGCTTCGCGTGTGATTTCTTTTGCTGTGTCAATAAATACAGAATGCGTAACCAGAAACTTATCTGGAGTTAGCTCGATATTTTTAAGTGTGGTGGACGCTTTTATAAATGGCGAATTGATACCACTTCCAAGTCCGATTATGCCCACTGGAACAACGTCGCCTTCTAACAGCGCGTTAGTTGCCTGTGTTGTACTGTGCGCAATAAATCCGACATTGTCTGGAGACAGTCCAGCTTCTTGCAATAATTTTTGCAAAGACTGAATTATTCCAAGCGCCACCCCTTCTTTGGCACTATGGGTGGTGGGCACTTTCACTCGCCCAACTAGTGCGCCTTGCTCAGGATCGATTGCAACTGCGTGAGTAAAAGTCCCACCAACGTCTATGCCGACTCTATATTTGCCTTTCTGATTAGTCTGATTTGTCATTTTACAAACCCAAAGAAACAAGAAAGAATCAATCCAGCAATGGCGCAACCCCAAGCATATGGAATAGTTTTCTTAAGCAAAGTATGCGTGTCTGTTCCTAAATAAGTCGCAATCCAAATGTTATGCGTATTGGTCGGATCGCAAATACCTTGGACTTGTCCTACAGACATGAGCATTCCCATGATTGCTTGACCGCCTAATTGGGTTGAATTTTGAATCACTTTAAGTAATCCAGAACCCATTCCCCACAAACTCAAAGGGCCGCGATACAAAGCAAGCGGTGTCATTAGTGTAAAACCAATTACATACATTATTGGTGTAGTCGGTATCACCTGCGCCACAAGTGGTGCAATCGCTCCAGCCACTTTGGGATGACTGACAGAGGCGATGAGCATACCAATTCCAATCATCAAAACTATGGCTGGAATAACAGTCTGTGAGCCGTCAATAATGGCTCTAGTTAGTTGATTAATAGAATCTTTGCGCCATGTTGCAAGCACACCAAATGTGATGGCACAAAGAAAAGCGGGAATGATTTCCCACTTGAAAGACAAGACTAATATCAAAGGAACAATTGGAGTGAGCATGGCAATGGGCGGCAATTCCAAGCCGCCTTTGAAGTGACGTTTAATTGCATATAACGCAAGCACAGCCATTAAGATACAAACATAGTTAAACGATTGAGCAAGCTCCAAACTTAGTTGCGCTGCCTGCTCAGGACTTGCAACTTGTGCCACCGGATGAAAATTTTGATTCAAAAAATAAAGGGCGCCACCAGAAACTAAAGTGCCTGCAATTAAGTAAATCAAATTGCGAGCTTTTTTCAATTCGACAAAAAGAAAAATCAAAACAGCCATACCAATTAGAAAAGCAAATGGCACCACAAATTTTATTAGCTCTTCTTGCGCTACAGACAATACGTCTTTGTACAACTGCCAGTTAGCTAAATTGAACATGCCGCCAATACTTATTCCAAACAAAAACAAGCCACCAGCCGTGGCAGACGATATTCCAATAGACAACATCACAGGCAACACAATCGACCCGACCATAATCACCGCACCAAGTCCACCCAGAGTGGAAAAGAGCAGTGCCGTGACACCAGTGAGAACAAGCCCAAGCACATAGGGATTGTCGCCAGAAAATTCAGCTACCCATCGCACAAGCGCTTTGGCTATGCCGTATCTGTTCATTAATTCGGCAAGTACTGCACCAAATATAGTGGTGGTATATGCAGCGTGTAGTTTGAGCGAGCCTTTAGTAATAACGTCAGTCAAAATCTCATTTTGAGGAATGCCCCCGGCAATGGCGATAAGAATGGCCATAACAGGCAATGCAAGCAAGGCAGAAATGCGACGCGTGTACATAAGCGCCGTCATTAATAAGAAAAGAAGAATAACTACTATAGGAACTAATTCGATCATCAACTCATGATCTCGCTTTATCGAGGCCAGTGTCAACATTTAATCTTGGACTACGTATTTTTCCCATGGGCTAATTAGCTCTGACTCATTTAAATTAGAGACGTAATTACCCCTTGAAAACTTCCAGGCATGAATCAAATGCAAACAGGCACGCAATCTATTTATATGCAATCGGTCCAACTCGACTTCGCGCATATTGCCGAGGCTGAGGTCAAAGCCCATCTGGACATGACCAATCAGGCCTTCAATGCCGCGCAACAGGCGATAAGCCCCTACATTTTATCTCTGGAAATCAAAAAAGCCCGCATCCAGCTTGACCAGCTGCAGGGTCTTGGACCTTCAATGAGTCCGTCCGAAATCGAGGGCTTCGACAATCTAAAAGGATTAATCGCCGAGGCTCAGGTCAAACTGGACGCCCAACGCCCCCAATACACACGATGCCTGAAAACACTGCTCATTTTTGTCGGCACAGCTGCACGCTATGCCAAAGTCGATAAAGATATCGCCAGACGCGGCGCTATATTAAAGAATATCCTGAAGCAAACTAGAGAAAGTCTCAAAATCATCGAAGCAGGCTCTGACCGCGCATTTATAAACGGCAGCCTCGACCAACACCTGATTTCAAAACGCGGAACCATGCCCCTGCTTGAAGAAGAGGAGCTGGAGCTGACTAAACTATTTTTGGAATCGAGCATCTCGTGCATCGACGCCAAGCAAGAAAAGCGACTGGAAATATTCGCTACCAATCCCGCTATCCAAAATCTATTAGCCGCACACGAAGATGGAGCCATTCAAGCTCAAAGTTCTGCCATTTTATTTTTAGATTCAGGTCGTCCATTTTTTAGAATCGATTCTTGTTTCATTCCAAAGACTCGTCCGGGACAATCAATCCAGTCAGCACTGGAACACGCCGCACGCACACCAGAATTTATTGACTTAGAACGCCTGGGAATGGGACTTGGAGCAGACGGTGCTGGACTATTTAGATTCTCCAGTCAAATTGAAAATATCACCGGATGCGTTGTTCTGTCGCCCGAATTATCCGATGGAAAGCCCTTAATCGTACCCGGCATGAAGCATCCAAAGCGTCTGGTATCAGGCATCTTTGGCGAAGTGCCCGAAGATATCAAAATCGGTCTACCCTACGGAACTATTTTGAACAAATTCAAAGACGTGGCAAACCTATTGCTTGAAGAGCGTCTTAGCGCAATCAACAAGAAAGGCTTTAAGAAATAGCTGACCCCGACAGGACTAATTGCCCCTCGATTGGTTGCCCTTCAACAGATTCGGTAATCTTGGCTTCACCAGCGTTTTTCGCCGATGTATTTGGTGCGTCCATAATTTGCAATGCCTGGTACAACGCCTCTAGATCCGAATTAATCAAAGCGAGATCTTCTACTGAGATTGCTTGTTCGGCATCGCTAATAGATTTAGACGGATTTTGATGTACTTCAAGCATCAAACCATCTGCACCACAGGCAATGGCAGCCCTCGACATCGAGCGCACTAGATTGCGCTTGCCAGTTGCGTGACTGGGATCGACAATCACAGGCAGTTTGGTCAAAGACTTGAGAATTGGAACAGCGCTTAAATCGAGCGTGTTTCTAGTCTTGGTCTCGAATGTGCGAATACCGCGCTCGCACAAAATAACCTGGTTATTTCCGCCAAGCATTACATATTCGGCTGCGTACAAAAATTCGTCGATAGTGGCAGACAGTGCTCGTTTCAACAATACGGGCTTATTGGTACGACCCACTTCTTTGAGCAACTCATAGTTGTACATGTTGCGGGCGCCAATTTGGAAAATGTCTACATAGTCGTGGGCTGCTTCGATTTGTTTTTCAGACATCACTTCTGAAACAACAGGCATTCCCGTGTTGCGACTCGCTTCTTTTAAATAAGCAAGTCCCGCTTCTTGCAATCCGCAAAATTCATAAGGGCTTGTGCGCGGCTTGAATGCACCGCCTCGCAAGATTGATGCTCCGACAGACTTGACTCCATCTGCCAATTGAAGCAACTGATCAAGACCTTCGACCGAGCAAGGGCCGGCAATAATTATTGGCTTGGCGCCGCCGCCAATGACGACACGCTCAAGCTTGACTGTGCTTTCTTTGTGTTCGAGCACTTTTGGATAAGATTGACCTATGCGCAAAACTTTGGATACGCCTTCGATTTGGCTAAAAATATGAGTGGGCTTGGTTGCCACATCGCTTTCGATTACAACCACAGTATCTGTATAAAGCCTGCCCAGCTGCCCGATCACGCCAAGCGCATCGAGTTTAGCTAAAACTTCGCGCTCGCCGTATTGGCCAAGACCCTTTTCCAGAACGAGAATCAAAAACGTAAACCCGTGAAATGTGTGCAGAGATGCCTTTCACTAGATCTTCTCATATTTTGTCAAGAACAAGTTTAGAGTTAAGTTAAATGGGTGCTAAAGTCTTGCGCCTGCTACTATTGAGGGTCTTATTAGAAAGCGTTGAAGATTCTTTACGTTGAGCCAAGAAAGCAAAGAAACTGACATCCCGCAAAGCACGACCACCTCGTTTAATTTCACGACCGGGTCAGCCTTTAATGTGCTCAAAGAGTCCTTTACGCCTGGCTTTTGGAAGCCGGTCGCCGCTTTATTCTTACAAAGTAAAAAGCACTTCATAAAACCCGCAGCGATGCTCATGGCGGGACCTTGCGTAATTATGGCTGGATTTTACTTTGGCTCGCTTGGAATGGGCGATGGCGTCCAGGACTTAATAGCAGTGATGCTTCGCTATCTCGTCTGCTTCACAATTGGCTCTCTAACAGGGACCGTCTTGATAGTTTGGTCGATTAGCGACTGGCTTGTGAAATTAACGGCATTTTGCAGGTCTTACCAGAATGGACAAACGTTAGAAGAAAGTCTCGATTATTTAAAAACACGCAAGGGCTTTCTTTTTGTCACCTGGTTTTTATACGGGATTTTGATGACTCCGTTCATTTTGATTTTAATTGCCGGAAGCGCTATTTCTTTGATGCAATCGTCAATAATCCCCCAGCCGCTCGAACTGCCCGATTACATCAAAATCGTGGCAGACACTGCAAGTTTGGTAGGCTTGATTTTTACCACAATGTATGGCGCCCTTTTAATTGCAGTAAGCGGCGTCTCGAACGGCAAAGGTAGTTCCGCTGCGATTCAAGCTTTTGTCGGCTCATTCAAGACTTTTATTCCGTTACTAGTTTATTCGATACTGGCAAATATCATTTATTGCGTTACGATGGAATTAGTGTTCACCGTCGTTTCGATTCGCATGTCGACACAAGCTTACGCTCCAGGCATGTGGGAGATGGTGTACATAATTTTTGGTTCAAGTTTTCTGCGCGGAATCGCATCATTTTTCGTCCTACCCTTTTTAATTGCTGTCCCGGCTGAGATTACAAAGCGTGCCATTAAAAACTGAAGATTCAGTCTCGATTTTGTCCGACCCTCATTCAAACCTGTCGGATTTAATCGCTCAAATTTCAAGAGCAAAAACACCAGTGTTTTGCTTGCTTATTGCTGGAACTAAAACAAGCGACATCGAAGGCATATCGGCTGCTGGAGCCACCGCCAAAGACAGACGCTTTACGCCCAAAATAGACGCTGAGATTTTGATAAACGACCGCCCTTCAACCGGCAGATCAATTCCGGTTTCACCATCTGGAATAGTATCGCCTGTGGTGATAAGCAAAGCCATTTTGAAAGCACTGAGCTGCCCGGTAAAAATAATAGATTGCGGCGCATTTTCGGCCCCCGAATGTGAGCATGAAAGCTTTGGAACCATAGCGGCAGAATGTTTATCGAGCGGCGTTGCCATGGATCTCGAACATACAAGAAATTTATTTGAGCGTGGTCGCGAACTTGCTTTTACTCTGCACAAAAAACACGACTTAATTATAGTGGCTGAATGTGTCCCCGGAGGCACAAGCACTGCTCATGCCATTTTGTCTGCCATTTATAAATCGCTGCCCGAATTTTCTTCAAGCAGTCTTCCTATTCCTAACGCAAAACAAAAGTCAGATTTGGTTACCCAAGGACTGGCTAAAGCGCGCATTACACCTCAATGTCCACCAGACCCGTTTAGATTTATGTCATGCGTAGGCGACCCCATGCAAGCAGTTGCAAGCGGACTGGCACTTGAATCCGCGTTCAAAGTTCCCACTATTCTTGGCGGCGGCACTCAGATGTTAGCCGTTCACGCCCTTGCTCAAATGATTATGATCAAGCCACCAGAAAGTCTAGTGGTAGCAACAACCGGTTGGTTAGCCAGCGACACTCACGCTAAACTGGCATTGCTAGCGCAAACTCTTGGTACTCCAATGATAAGCGCCAAGTTTGATTTTTCCAACTCCAAGCACCTTGGTTTGCAAGAATATGAAAAGGGTCATGTTAAAGAAGGATTGGGATCTGGAGCACTTTTATGCCTGGCTCCGATAATGGACTCTGATACTTATTCAAAAGAAAAACTTTGTCGTTTAATCGACGATTGCTATGACGACCTTGTTTTAAACAAAGAAGGCAAGCAACATGCCTGACCGAGAGTTAAATTTAAACGAAGTTTGCATTGCATCACCTTGCCCCGTCAAATGGGACCAGATGCAAGGCGACGAGCAGACTCGTTTTTGCGATTTATGTAATTTGAACGTTTATAACATTTCAAAAATGACCAGAGCAGAAGCAACCGAACTTTTGAAAAGTAAGGGCGATGTCTGCTTACGTCTATATCGACGCAAAGACGGGACTGTTATGACTAAAGATTGCCCGGTTGGAGTCAATGCAGCTCAGCAATTCAAAAGACGTGTAATAGGCTTTGCAGCTGCCGCTTTTGCAATTATTGGCGGAGCCGGTCTAGTGATTGCGCAAAAGATTTATAGTGAACACGTTAACAGTTCAGAACTAGAACTTGCGGGTCGCCCCTATCATCCAGGACTTGAATCTATATCAAAAAAAATCGGATTAAACGATATTATCGAAGGCTCAGCAATGGAAGCAGATTCAAGCGCTTCAGATAAATACAAAGAAGGATTGCGACGGGAAGAAGAAGGCAAGACAGAAGAAGCTCTATGCCTGTACAAACAAGCTACCGACGAAATACGAGAATCTAACTTTAAGTACGATTCGCTTTTTAGAAAAATGCTCGCAAATAAATATTCCAATCTTCTTAGGGCGCGCGGTGAGGAAGAAAAAGCCATTCAAATTGAAAAAGAATTCTTAGTCAACGAAAACAAATAGGAAGGCTATTCAGTTCATGCCATGTTCACTTACTAAAATCATAATCACAGATAATGAATCAAAATAGTGATGGCACCGCGCATGTTCGGGTGCAGAATGTAAGCAAAAAGTACAAAGACCATAATGTACTTGCGCTGCAAAATGTGAATTTAAATATTGCCAAAGGCAAACTTGTTGCGCTTATGGGTCCAAGCGGTTGCGGCAAGACAACTCTTTTAAATTGTCTTGGCGGGCTCGATGTGCCAGACGAAGGAAACATCACTATTGGTGACAGCACACTTTCATCAATGAACGAGATGCAACTAACAATTTTGCGCAGACAAAAAATCGGTTTTGTTTTTCAGTTTTTCAATTTATTGCCCACTCTGAGCGTGGCTGAAAATGTGGCTTTACCACTACAATTAAACGGCGGCATGTCATCCAAAGAAATTGATGCACGCGTATTGGAAGTCTTAGAAAAGCTATCTATAAGCGAACGTAAAACCTTTTATCCAGCTCAATTATCTGGTGGCGAGATGCAGCGAACAGCCGTTGCGCGCGCCATCGTACACAAGCCGCAATTAATTTTGGCTGACGAACCCACAGGCAATCTCGATTCTGCAAATGGCGTTGCGGTGCTCAATATTTTGCAGAAACTTTGTCGCGATCAAAACGAAACTATTATTATGGCCACTCATAGCCCCGAAGCAGCTGAATATGCCGATTTAGTCGTCTATATGAAAGACGGTAAATTAGTAGAGCAATCAAGATGAATTTCGCATCGCTCTTTTATCAGTTCATTATTCGCGACTTTTCAGCAAACAAAGCGCGGACTATTTTAACTGTCCTTGGCATTGCGCTTGGCGTGGGCGTGATGCTCTCTATAAGCCTGGCTAATCAAACGGCTCTCAAAAGATTTGAAGATAATCTGCAATTGGTCACAGGCAAAGCCGATTTAGTAATTGCGCCGACAACGCAAGACAGTTTGAATGAAAATTTGCTGCGCGATTTGACTTTCTTGTGGGATCAAAATATTAGTTTTACTCCAATAGTCGAGCAGTTAACAGCAGTACCTGGCGACAAGCCAGATATAGTTCTAGCGCTTGGGGTAGACGTTTTTGCTGATCAATCTTTCAGGTCTATTAATTTAGACCAGAAAAAAAATACGCCACTAGAAATTTTAAATGACAATGCGGTTTTGGTTGGCGAACGTTTTGCCGAAAGACATCATTTAAAAGATGGATCACCTTTTAAGATACTGGCTAACGACAAAGAAGTCGAACTAAAAACGGCTGGCATACTCAAGTTCAGTCAAACTGGCATGGCATTTGGCGGCAACGTTTTAGTAATGGACATTGGCACCGCGCAAAAAATGTTTTCGATGCAAGGTCGTGTGTCTCGCATAGATTTGATGTCGGATCAAAAAATAGATCCAGAAACAATCATAGCAATTCAGAAAATATTGCCTATTAACGCCAGTATCGAGAGTCCCAGCAATCGCAATGCTCAAGTGCAGAAAATGCTTCAAGCTTTTCAAAATAATTTGATGGCGCTGAGTTTGGTATCGATGCTTGTGGGTGCGTTTGTTATCTACAACACGATGTCGATTATTATCATAAGAAAACGAGCTGAAATAGGCATTCTTCGAACTCTTGGTCTGACGCGGTCTGCATTGTTTGGACTATTTCTAGGGCAAACTCTTTTGTTTGGATTATTCGGATCTGCTCTTGGTTTATTTTTCGGAACTATTCTTGCCAATGGAACCGTTAAAGCCGTTCAAAAAACAGTAGTGGCGTTATACACCCAGCAACCGGCTGCCCAAGTGGCTCTTGACCCGACTATGTTGGTTGGAGCTTTTGTTATTGGCATAATTTTCACCATAGCAGCCTCACTCGTTCCTATTTTAGAAGCAACGCAGGTGCAGCCATCAGAATCGATGCGACGCGGTTCGTTTGAAGCGAAAGTCGATCGCTCATCTATGAAACTGACTATGGCAGGCTTGATTCTCCTTGCAGGAGCAGCTGTTACATGCACTTTGCCAGCGATAAATAACTTTCCGGTGATGGGTTATTTGTCTGCCATACTCACCGTATTTGGTGTATCGTTTTGTTTGCCAAAAGTACTGCAAATTGCACTTGAACATATCAAAGGCTGGCTCAAACACACAAAACGCGCCGAGCCCGTACTTGCCTCAGCCAATCTGCGAGGCAGTCTTGGTCGGACATCTGTAGCGATTGCAAGTTTGATGCTTGGGATTGCAATGATGGTCAGTCTCAATATTATGATTGCAAGTTTTAGAGAAACTGTGATTATGTGGGTGAACCAAACTTTGCAAGCAGACTTATATATAGAATCCACTTCGCGCTCTGAGGCAAGCAAAGGCGCCAAGCTCAGTCAAGCACGAGTTGACGCTCTCAAAAATGTCGAAGGTGTGGAAGACATCGATAGTTTTGTTCAACAACCTTTTGTATATAAAGGCAGACTGACGAATCTCGGCTCAGGTAAATTGGACGTTTTAGAAAAGCACACCCAACTCAAATTTCTTGATGGTGAGCCTTTTGAGGCAGTCCACAATCGAATTAAGCAAAGCGAAATGTCCTGCATTGTGACTGAGACTTTTGCCAACAAAAACGGCGTAAAAAAAGGCGACATAATTGAAATTCCCTCCACCAAAGGCATGCTCAAAGTCGCCGTGCAAAACATCTACTACGACTACGCTAGCGACCTTGGATACGTCGTCTTGTCGCGCCAGTTACAACAAAAATATTTCCCTGCATCAGGTTATTCAAGCTGCGCCATTTACTGCAAGCCAGGCTTCGATGCAAATGTGGTTCGCAGCAACTTGCTTGCCACCATGGAGCCCAATGCACGCGTAAATGTCCTAACCAACAAAGAGTTGAGACAAGAAGTACTGCGTGTGTTCGATGACACCTTTGCAATTACTCACGCATTGCACGCCATATCTGTACTGGTAGCAATTTTGGGTGTAGCCAATTCGCTTTACGCGATGACAATGGAAATGCGACAAGAACTTGCCATTCTAAGATTCGTTGGTGCATCTATGAATCAGCTTAGACAAATTATTTTATATCAAGCAGCATTTCTCGGTGGACTTGGCGCCTTAAGCGGAACAGTTGTAGGAGCCGTTCTTTCACTCTTACTCATAAATGTAATTAACAAACAGTCTTTTGGTTGGACTATAAACTTGTCTGTTCCCTGGATTGCAATTACTGAGTCATTCTTGCTTGTTGTATTTTTCTCTGTAATCTCAGGACTGCTACCAGCTCTATCTATCAAAAATTTGGTGACACCAGATGCGGTGAGAAATCAATGAGAATATTGGCACTATTACTTATACTACTCACATGCATTCAATCAACGGCATTGGCTGCTGGTCGCAATTTCGAGCTTGCACGTCCTGGCTACAAATACTCTTTTCCAAAAGACCATGGCAGTCATGACAATTTCAAAACAGAATGGTGGTATTACACAGGCAATCTAAAAGGCGACGACGGCAATCAATATGGATATGAACTAACTTTCTTTAGATCCGCACTAGAACTCGAAAAACCAGTGCAAAATTCAATCTGGGCCATGCCAGATATTTACATGGCTCACTTTGCCATTACTGATGTGAATAACAAACAGTTCTACACGAAGTCTCGACTGCAAAGACCCGGTCCTGATTTTGCCGGCTGCACCAAAGACAAGCTAAAAGTCTGGACACTTAACTGGTCCGCCACAATGGACCAAGGCGAGAAACAAACACTCAAAGCAAAATCAAATGACTGTACTTTAGAGCTTGAACTAAATCCTGCAAAGCCACTTGTGATTCAAGGCGAGAACGGCATCAGTCGCAAAGCCGCAAAGGGCGACCACGCCTCTCATTATTATTCGTATACCAGACTTAAAACAGAAGGCTGGCTCACAATTAAAGGCAAGCGTGTAAAAGTCTCTGGCACAAGCTGGATGGATCACGAATTTGGCTCGAATCAATTAGACGATAACCAAGTCGGCTGGGACTGGTTCAGCATTCATTTAGACAACAACAAAGAAATCATGCTTTATCTCATGCGCTTAGAGGACGGCAGCTACGACCAGGCATCTTCGGGCAGTTTAATTACCGAGAATGGCAAGCTAACCCACTTAAGATTATCCGATTACAAAATTAAGTCTATCGGTAAGTGGCGCAGCGACAAAACTAAAATCGAATACCCAATGGGATGGGAAATTGAAATCCCTGCTCAAAAAGTTCACTTAAAAGTCAGTCCCAAATTGGATAATCAAGAATTCGCCCGCCAAGACGGCAACGCTGTCACCTATTGGGAGGGCGCCTGTTCTGTGCTAGGTAAATACAATAACCAACAATGCAAGGGAGACGCTTATGTTGAGATGACTGGCTACGGCGACGCCTTCAAACTCAAAATATAAGCAAAAAAAGATGGAAGCACAAGAAATCGATTTAAACAAATATCTGGGCACCTGGTACGAACAGGCGCGATACGATAACTTTTTTGAGCGTAAATGCAAAAGCAATATTTCTGCCAAATACACTTTGCTCGACAATGGTTCAGTTGAAGTTTTAAACAGTTGCACCACTCGTTCGGGTAAATTTTCTAAGGTAAAAGGAACCGCACACAAAGCAAAATCGAAAGACGTCACTTTCAAAGTAACTTTCGCTCCCAAAATTTTACGTATTCTTCCATTTGTTTGGGCTAATTACACTGTTCTTTATGTAGACCCCAAGTATGAATTCGCCTTAGTGGGCGAGCCAAGCAAGAAATATCTCTGGTTTTTGTCACGGGCCAAGAAAGCCGATTCCGAGTTATTTAACCGGGTGAAAGTGATTGCGCAGGAACATGGCTATGACTTGAACAAACTCATTTATCCTGAGTAAATATCAAATCGATTTGACTATGTGATTAATCTGCACTCTATGGATGTAACAGTGTAGACCTACGGTCACAAGCCATTCTTCGGCGTTGAGCGTACCAAACCAAGGATGCGGATATTTGCAGTCTCGATATTGAGATAATATTCTTAATTGTACTGATTTTTCGAGTGATTGAATCATGAAATCGAATCTTGCAATTACCGTTTTTGGATCAACATTTATCTCGGGCTTCACGTCAGCCGTTCCAATCGTTGGAAGAGCATTATCATTTTCCGAAAGATGCTCAATTGCTATTTGAATTCGTTCGTTGACAATAATCAAATGTTCGAGAGTCATTGCTACAGACCAGAAACGCGAACTATCTTCTAACCCTGTTAAGCGTGGAACTAAAGCGCGCTTAGATAGCTGGTCTTCGTTTAGTTTATTTGCGAGAGCGATAATCTTCTGCCCTTCACGTTTGAACATCTCTATTGCTTGACGCTTACTCGTGTTGCGCAGCTTCTGAGGCAGAATGACATATTTTGCGATAAACCATTCCCAAAATGGGAGCCCCGCGCCAGGTGACTCTAGAGTTGGTTCTTCGATATTGAAAGCAGAATTCAATAGTTGTTGTCCATATGATTGTGGAATTGCACAGTGAATAAACGCTCCAAGAATCATATCTTGTGGTTGTCGTTAAATCCACTAGCGCGTACTACAAAAACGTAGTACACTCAAGTAGTACAATTAAAATCGTAAAATTCATGGCTAAGCTGAACAAAGATCAATTGCAAAAGGCTCACAACAAACTTAAAGACACGGCTAGACAGCGAGTGGCGGAGCGTGGCATTCTACAATTTCGAGCCGATTCAGAATTAGTACTTGCTGTAATGGACGCTGCCGACCAGGAAGCAATTCCTGTTGGTACTTTACTTAGAAAGTGGGTCCAGGAAAAATTACAATTAGAGAGTGCGCGCGACCACGCCCCTGATTTGATGGAACGCGTTTTGATTCTTGAACAAACAGTATCTAAGCTCAAGCAGAAACTGAAATAGGCTCCCTCTTGACGATTCCAGAACAATTGTAATACAATGAATACATGTATTACACTGAGTATAACTACAATGACTACAACAATTCGCCTATCTCCCGAAATTGAACAACGATTGGATCTTCTATCGCAGAGAACTGGGCGAAGCAAAAGCTTTTATATCAGAGAGATGATAGAGGGCAACATCGACGCTTTGGAAGATTACTATTTGGCCGCCGAGACTTTAGAACGTATCCGAAGCGGCAAAGAGAAGACACACAATGCTGCTGAAGTGAGAAAGCAACTTGGTCTGGCAGATTGAATTCGCCGACAGTGCTCTTAAACAACTCAAAAAGTTAGATAAACACGTAGCAAATAAAATTCTTACATTTTTAGAGAAAAAGGTTGCGACTCTAGAAGATCCTAAATCCACAGGAAAACCGCTCAGCGGTCATCTTGCCACATTTTGGCGCTATAGAGTTGGAGATTTTCGAATCATTTGCAATATAGATTCGAAGTCAATCACGGTGCTTGTTTTAAGAGTCTCGCATAGAAGCAAAGTCTATGACGATGAATTGGAATTAGTTCAGAAAGCTTCGGAAGAAATGAAGGCATCCAAGGAGCGTCGAAAAATTGAAGACGAATAATTTTAATTGAGAAGCAGCGTGAGCTGTCCTGTATAATCCGCTGACAGTAAACTGAGAAAAAAACAGGTATGCAAAAACGAAGTTGGAGAATAATTCAGGCACTGTTCTTGGTGCTTGCACAAGTTTTGTATTACAGCGACACCGCTCAGGCTGAGCAACAATCATACACAGTAAAATTCGTCCATACAGTTCAAAATTTAGGCAATGCCCCTGTAGAAAATGTCATAGTCAATGTGGCTATTCCAGTCAGTTGCAAGACTCAACAACTTAAGGACTTGCGCTCTGAATGTAATATTGGTGTTGCACCATCTGTAGTGACCGACCATTATGGACAGAGTGTCTACTCTTTCAATCTCGGACGAATCGAAGTTGGACAATCTATCAACGTCGGCTATAGTTGTCGCGCGGATTTCTATGACGTCTTGCCTATAGATTTAAGCAAGTCTGGCACCGGCAAAATCCCTGAGGAAATTTTGAAAGTCTATACTGGAGACAATCAAAGAATTTACGATCTGAAGAATCCTGCTCTTTCTTCATTGGCAACGCAGTTTATATCGCGCTATCCACGTGCTGAAGAACGCGTACGCGCTATCCATTATTATGTCGCTTCTAACATAAAATACGATCGCGAAGGTAAATGGGATAGTGCACCACAGGTGCTGGCACGCAGGACGGGAAGTTGCTCTGAAATCAGTTATCTCTTTTGCGCACTTTGCAGAGCAACCGGCATACCGACAAGATTTGTTGGCGGTTCGCGCATGCGCCGCGCGGCTCCCTATGAAGACCCAGTCGGTCACCGCTGGTCCGAGGTCTATTTTGCAGGTCTAGGCTGGGTGCCTTTTGATCCCACCCTCGATGCTAAAGACCCGAAACAATTGAAATACTTCACCAGTTTTTTCCAGCCATCTCTGATCACTTTTCACGGCGGAGGGTCGAGTTCATTACTGGCAAACGCCTACAATAGCAATTGCACCCAGCGCGACAAACTTGACAGCCAGAGAGTCTTTTACTGGAGATAAGCGACGAGCGTCGGTGATGACTTCGTCTATGTCTATAGCGATTCTGCACTTAGAGTTTCCCCTAGTGACTCTAATGTTGTTTTGCGATAGCATGAAGCCATGAACAAACAGACCACACTAATAACATTGCTGTTTTCGATTATTGTGTTTCAACCTGTGTTTGCAAAGAAACAGTTGGATAACTCGCGCAAAGTTAGAGTTAAAGCAATTGCTGAAATGGAACTAGAACCTAAAAAGATGCGTTTAAATCCCAACATAAAAGTCGGACAGACCAGCAAAATAAATGAAATCAAAGATGCTGCCGACTGGGCCAATCCGTATATCACAGTCGGAGACGGCGAAGTGAGCGTCGGTTGGGGCAAACCCCGGCATCAAAAGACGTTTAAAAAGGTAGAAGAAGTTGAGAAGTTTCTGGTGAGCCTTCCGGTGCTTGCATGGCCATACGGGCGCATCATCGCGCTTTCGGAGCATTCTGTTAGTAGTTTGCCTGGAGCCCGGGACTACCGAAAGTACAGTTGGGACTTGATCATAGCTGCTATGAAGAGGCTAGATGTTCAGGTCAACCCATGGCCTTGCAACTAGTGTAACGCTAACTTTCCTAAGCTGATTCTTTCGGCTCTCGCTCATAATCGGTCACAAAGGCTATTCCACCCCGATACAAACTATAAGCGGCTAAACACAGTGCCAGAATCGCTTCCACGCATTGTACTTTTGTACGTAGGTTTTCTGGAAACCAATAATAAGCTGATGTAATCGGAGCACCCCAAATCAACAAAAGTGTACCCACCCATGGTATTAATTGATCGGATTTGTTTGGCGAAAAGATCAATGCCACCGCATTTAGTGGCAATATCAACATAACAATTAAGGCTAGTAAAACTATCGCTCCTTCGCCAGCATTGGGCCCAGTCAAATTGGGAAGCTCTGAATATAAGTAAGCGGCTGAAAGAAATATTAGAACCAACACAATGAATGACAACAAGACCCATAACCGCCTAGAAATCCTGTCACCAATGTCAATTTGTTTCGCCATAAAGTCATTACAACAAAAATACAGGCTAAAGTCTGACTCTGAAAAACACTTTCCACATTGTTTGCATGAACCAAAAGCGCCATAACAAAGCAATAACATCACTTATTAAGCCCCGAATTGCTTCATATTAGATACGTCTCTTTCAAGGTTTTCTCTCGACTCTTTCTTAAGCAATTTCCATCTATTGGTCTTCATTTCCCAGAGATAAAAAAGTGTATAAGCTACTGTTTGGTTCTCCAAAAAATAGTGACCGGAAGCTTTAACTAGAAGTTCTGCAGGGCTATGCCACTGCTTTACAAAAACATAGCTGTATTCTTTATTGGCTATCAAGGATTTTTCATCTTTCGCAATCCTAGAAGTAATCAGTTTTTGCTTCAGGGAAGATGGTTTGTGAAGACGGCCCAGATCATATAGATAGGCATCGCAATAGTTATTGTCCTTCCAATCATTTACGACAAACGCTTTGCTGTCAGGAGCCCAAAAGACATCAACACTTCTATGATATTTGAGAAGTTTGGTTCTGCTATTTTTTGCATTTTTCCTAATCAAAAGAAGCTCATCCGGCGCCTCTACATATAACAAACTGGAGTCTTTATTTGCCGCATCAACTAAATTTTGAATTACACATGTTTTGTCTGGTGAAACTAACACTTGTAGACTTCTAGCAAAATTGAGTGCAGACTTTGCTAGAGCAGGATCTCCACAATAAACCGTGATCAAAAGAGCAGAAAAAAGGACAGTCCCTATTTTCGAATTAAGAGTGTACATTACTTAACGTGCTGCTCCAGGTTAACCCCATTTATTCTCGCACGGAAATTTCAGAATATATTAGAGAGCACAACCCTGAGCCCTTCCCACCACTCTGTGCTACATAGGACACGGAAGCACTGGGAGAAAAAAACTTGACTACACTTATATTTTGCAACCAAGAAGCTGGTTCGTTTGAGTCTTGTTCGCAAGAAATGGGCGATATTTCTGACTGCCTGAGCGAATTGACCGGCGAGCCATCGATACTTACCGACATCAAGCACGTGACCGACGAGCAGATGTCCACCGCCAGCCGAGCCATTGCAATGGGTGGTGACGGGACAGTTGGACGAGTGCTTGCACGCGTTGCCAAACACAATATTAGTTTTCCAAACAGGCGCATGCCAGTCGGCATTATTGCAGCCGGGACCGGAAATTTACTTGCAGACACCCTTGGACTAAAAGCTGAGAATCCGCAAGATGCGCTTGCCCTGGCGCTCAAAGCAATCGAAACAAAAAAAACAATTGCTATGGACATGGGGCTAGCAAATGGAACGCCCTTTGCACTCGACTTCGCCGTGGGCCCTGTCGCCATGGCGGTTACGGAACCAGGCAAAATGGAGAAGGGGTCGCATGGAATGTTTAGCTATGTAAGACCGCTTATGAAAGCGATGTTCGGGCGTCCTTATAGATTTGCAATTGAGGCAGACGGTCAAAAAATCGAATGTGACGCATCAGCAATTTTTATCACTAACCCGCATGAAATGGGCATCGGTCAACGTGGCGATGCAAGTAGCTTGCGCGATGGTAATTTGAATTTACTGATTTTAGATCCACAAAATCTAGACGAATACGTAGGTATTGCAATGCGCTTCGGCGCCTGGTTTTTAGGCAGCGCTGAGACTGATACTACCCCATACAAATCATTTGACGTTAAATCAGTAAAGATAGAAGCTATAAGCGAATTGAGTACTCCTCAATTACTTTCAAGCGCTCTGCCTTTGCCGCAAGATCCAGTGAATGAAGTTATTCATAAAGACGACCAACCAGCCACTCTTATAGATGGTGATGAATTTGGTACGACACCAGCCATGGTGACAATACTGCCCGGTGCGGTAGATGTTTTTGTTCCGCTAAGCACAGCTGTCTAAGAGTTAATTCTTAGTTTTAAGATGATTTTTGTAGTATTGATTCAAGACCCATTTAAAGGGTCTAATTCTGAATCTATGGAAGCCGTATAATTTCATTTCTTTGTAGGCGTCTTTGAAAGTCCAGCCATCACGCGCGATTCGATAGATGCCGATTAACAATCCGGTTCTATCTGAGCCATGATAACAATGGACAAAAACATTTCTATTATCAAGATGGTCTAGAATTTTGAAAAACTCTTCAACGTGTTTTGCTCGCGGAACAGTAGTGTAATTTAGCGGCATCGCATAAAACTTGAGTCCAACACGTTTACATGCAGCTTCTTCCCACTCTCTCATCGAATCTCTGAATCGAAATGAGATTACAGCTCGAATTCCAAAATCGTATAACTCTTGCAATTGTCGTTCGTCCGGCTGTCCACCGCGATACAACCAGTCATTGACCTGGTGAAAATTGCGCACCGTAGGTAGTGACAATCGAGCCTCCATTAGGTCTTAGCCCCTTCTTTCATCAAACGTGCAATTCTGTCATCGAGCGACGGATGTGATGCAAACAAAGTCATTAAGGGCGAGCGTGCTTCAGATATCATAAGCGTTTTAAGATTAGCTGGTACCGCGCGCTCTTCGCTAAAAGCGTTTACTAAAAGGAATAAAACTACTCGTTTCGCCAGCGCCACAGCTTTGTCCTCATATAACCCTTTTAGTTATATAGCGCAAAAATAATTGTTGGA
Source organism: Candidatus Melainabacteria bacterium (assembly GCA_016699165.1). Lineage (GTDB taxonomy): Bacteria > Cyanobacteriota > Vampirovibrionia > Obscuribacterales > Obscuribacteraceae > Aved-18. The sequence goes on from CP064963.1 coordinate 2,023,441, forward strand.
ACTTAGAAACGACATTGGCGTCTAACAATCTATTATGAAAATCAAGCCTTACTTCTTATATTCTCTCGTCACTGCCATCTTTTATGGCATTATCGGGACAATCATGTTTATTGTTGCGGGCACGACCGAGCTGCCATTCATGTGGATTACGCTTGGGCTGCAATTGTTCTTGAGCTTGATTGCACTAGCTCTGTTAGACGAAGACTTGCTCAAAGAACGGGCACGACCGCAAGGTCAAGACAAAGACAAATTCAGCGTTCCGGCTTTAAGTGGTTTGTATTTTGGACAACTTGCATTTGCTGCATACGACGTGGGTCAGCTACACATGAGCGATGACGTACCTGACGCCATCAAAATTGTGGCACTTATTTTACTTAGTGTGGGATGGGTCGGCTCCATATGGGCGATGCGCGAGAATAAATTTTTCTCGTCGGCAGTGCGCATACAAGAAGACCGCGGACAGAAGGTCATTTCGTCTGGTCCCTATCATTTCATCAGACACCCAGGATACATTTTTGGCTCGCTGCTAATAGTCTTTCAAGGCTTAGCCATTGGTTCTTGGCTGTCGGTACTTCCAGGACTAATTATTGTGGGCGTTCTCGTCAACAGAACTTTGCTTGAAGAAAAAATGCTCTTCGAAAGTTTACCTGGCTACAAAGAATACGCGCAAAGTACAAGATTCCGCTGGGTGCCAGGAATCTGGTAATTGGCTCAGAAGCTAGGCTGAACTAGTGGCTGTAACACTCGGGAAACGTTTTTTCCAAAGCTTTTTCTGATTCTTCTATGTCGGCAATGAATAAATGTTTGGCATGGATTTTTCTGAACATTTCATAACAGCCCCAGGCATTTATAAAATCGTTCTGGCCAAATAAATTGTCGCCCAAATCTTTATAAGCGCCTGTGATGTAGGGATTCTTGCTTAAGGCTTTGACGAATTCAGGAGTGGCATCTTGTCCTAATTGTTCTTCGATATCTGCTTTGAAAATTTCGATTAGGTATCCTTTTTCAAGTTTGCTTTGATCAATAGAACTAAGTTCTTTCAAGGCTTCGTGCGCTTTTGCTTCTGATTCAGGCACGATATTTTGAGCGATTTTTATTACAGTCGGATCTTTTTTAGCGACATCGAGAATGACTTTGTTTTCAGCGATTGCTTGATCGCCTGTAGTTAAGCCATATTCCATCATGGTTAAAAATGCATCGACTGGTTTCTTTTCGTCTATCATTTTTTTAGACTTATCAAAAATATCTTGTCTGGCTGGCAGTGGCGGCAGAGTTTCTGGTTCTATCACAATTTTCTGCAAAGCGTAAATGGGCGAATTTTTGTTGAAGACTCTTTGAAAATCACTGGGGATTTTTGGCTCGTCGGCATTTTCGTTTTTCGATTTGAGCTTGAGAGTAGTTGTAAGACCGTCTTCTCCATTAAGATCGTTTATCACCATCGAAGTGACATATTTTTTGCGCGACAAAATTTCTGTTCTTACAAAGGGATGAAGCCTGTAAGAAAAGATATACACCTTTTCCATCATGCGCTCACGATCGCTTGGAAAAGCTTCGCCGAACTCGACCTTCACGTAGGTCTTATTGTTATAAGTAAATTCGACTTTATTGTCGGACTCCGTCACTTTGATGCCAGGATTAAACGGTGTTTTTGGTCTGCTCACACCGGCAAAGGCAGCGGCTGCAAAATCGTCTTTCTTTGCGCCAAGCATGGCGGCTTGCATTGCCACAAGCGAGTGGAGCGAATATTGCAAGTATTGCTTTTCGCCAACTTCGGGTCCCATTAAATCGGCTTGTTTATTGGCAATATCAATAAGTGTAATTCTGCCGCGCTTCGAATTGATAATGGCGCCCTTACCAAGCAGCAAGACATTTTCGCAAGTTTCGGTTTTGTCTTTGGTGGCAAGTTCCATGTCATATTTTAATTCGAGGGCAGCAAATGCAGGTGCAACGCAAGCTCCAAGCAAGACTACACTAGAACAAATTGACCCAACTATTTTTTTAGGATACTTCAAAATTAAGACGCTGCTTGTCCTTCACTAGAGCCATTTTTGCATCGCGCATAATGGTTTCGGGATTCAAATCGTCCATGTTGAAATTGGCGCAGCCAATAGAGACTGTCACCTTGGGTGGTGTCACTCCATTGAATTGAGGTAATACAATTTCATCTATTGAACGTCGTACTTTTTCACCCAAAATATTAGTGCCTGCAAGATCTGTGTTTGGCAGTACCACTGCGAATTGATCGCCACCGTAGCGTGCAGTCAAGTCGCTTGCCCGAGTGATTGTGGTGAGACGCTCGGAGACTTTTTTAATCACATAGTCGCCTGCTTCAAAACCAAATTTTTCGTTTATTTTAGAGAGCTGGTCAACGTCAATAATTGCAAGTCCTACAGGCAATCTTTGACGGAAAGAAAATTGCAGTTGTTGCGACAAAAATCCGATAAAGAATTCAAGATTATAGAGCCCAGTCAACGCATCGGTTGATGCTGCCATCACTTGCTGGTTGCGCATTTGTTCATTCTCTAAGCGCAGACTGACAATTTGTTCTTGCATCGATAATACATTCAATAAAGGCTGCAACTGAATTTGCATCTGACTCAAGAATTTGCGAGCGCTCGTGTCGATTGTTTTCTTGGTATAAAAACCAATGATGATGGCGCCGTTGTCTCCAGAGATAGGCAGAATCTCCATGTGTTTTAATGGATTGCCACCTTTTTCGATGATGTTCTGGGCATTGCTCACACGCAAGTCGTTTACAAGATTCAAACGGCGCTTAACCAGGTCGTTTATGCCATTGAACGCAATAGACGACAACTCACCTTTTACTTCCACTAAAGACCAGGAAGTCTCGCCACTGCCAAATACAAATCCAAGCACGTCTGGCTCTATAAGCAAACTTACAAGCTCGAAAAACTTTTGAGCGAACTCTTCTTTGTTGTGTACAAGACCAATTAGTGTTCGAGTTAGTCTGTTTGCCAGACGCTCGATAATCAAGACGTCGACTACTTTTCCATAACTCTCGGTATAATTTTCAGACGCAAAACTTGCACCTTGCAACAATATATTTTTTGCCTTCTCAGACTGCCAGCCCACTTCTTCGGCTTTAGCCAAAACGCGGACTATTAGATGCTCGAGGGCATCGTCTTCTTCAAGCAAAAATTCCATGGGAATAACATCGTCGGCTAGAGCCACTTTCATCCAGAAAGTATCTTCGCTGGGCTCTTCTGTTTGCACTAAATAAACTGGCATCGACATGGTGCGAACGTTTGATTTAATCAAGCTGCAAAGACGATAGCCGCTCATGTCAGGCAGCCAGGACGTGGTGATTATCGCGTCAGCGCCAGACGAGGCAAGCTCGTCGATAGCCGCAAAGCCGCTGTCGCACTGGATAATTGTAATATCCTTATTTTCGAACTCATCAGTTTTAGACCAGGGCGTGGCGTTCGGGTCAGAAACCAGAATTACTTTGACAGCTCCCATAACCTTCCTTAAAAATGTTTCGCCAAGCCGTGCTCACCACAGCCATAAGCATTTTACCTGATATTTAAAGGTGATAAAATTATGCCTTCAGATTTTAGGCAAAAGGCAGGTAAATTTGACTTTGGCAGACTCACCAACTTCTACTTGTACCGACTCTCCTCTAGGTTTTGCGTTAAGCGAAGAACAGGCGCTCATCCAGGAATCCGTACGCGAACTGGCTCAAAAAGAGTTCGCGCCCAAAGCGGCTGAAATAGACCGAAATCATCGGTTTCCTCGTGAAAACTGGGAGCTTTTAGGTGCCACCGACCTCACAGGTCTTTATTTCTCCGAGAAATATGGCGGCGCTGGTCTTGACCACGTTTGTTACGCAATCGCGGTGGAAGAGCTTGCAAAGGCCTGTCCAACCACGTCTGTCCTCTTTTCTGCCCACGTCTCGCTTACTGCCGCTCCCATTGATTTTTTTGGCACTGAAGAGCAGAAACAAAAGTTTCTTGTTCCTATGTGTAAGGGCGAAAAGTTAGGCGCTTTCTGCTTGTCCGAACCAAACTCAGGCTCAGACTCTGCTGCTGCCACTTGTATGGCGGAACTTAAGGGCGATCACTTTATTTTGAACGGATCCAAAAACTGGATCACAAATGGCATAGAAGCCGACATTTACCTGGTTATCGCCCAAACAGACAAGTCGCTTAAACACAAAGGTCTAGTGGCGTTACTTGTAGAAAAGGGCAGTCCCGGTTTCACTTTTGGCAAATTAGAAGACAAGCTTGGCATCAGAGGCTCTTCGACTTGTCAGACAATTTTTGAAGATACGCCGGTGCCCGTTGCAAATATGCTCGGCAAAGTGGGCGACGGATTCAAAGTGGCGATGGTCACTCTTGACGGCGGCAGAATCGGTATTGCAGCTCAAGCGGTCGGCATTGCCCAGGGCGCTCTGGACCATGCAGTCAAGTATGCGCACGAGCGCACCGCTTTCAATAAAAAGGTAATTGATTTTCAAGCAATCAAACATATGATTGCCGACATGCAAACCCAGATAGACGCTGCCCGGCTTCTCACTTGGCACGCCTCAGTGGCCCAGGACAAAGGCATGAAATTCAGTCGTGAAGCGGCTCACGCCAAGCTTTACGCAGCTGAAGTGGCGATGTCATCCACGGTAAAATGCGTGCAGATTTTTGGTGGATTTGGGTATGTAACTGATTACCCGGCGGAACGCTACATGCGCGACGCCAAAATCACTGAGATTTACGAAGGCACCTCCGAAATCCAGCGATTGGTCATAGCATCGAGCCTACTTAAGGGGACATAAACAAATGAATTGGACACCACCTCAAGGACCACCAGGCGGACAACCTCCAGGCGGACAACCCCCAGGCGGGCAACCTCCTTACGGGCAAGGTCCAAGACCAGGCGGTCCCCAACCCGGACAGCAGATGCCAGGCGGACAACCTGGGCATATGCCTCCGCAACAACAAGGTGCGCCTAAACCACAAAATTTTTATCAATTGCTGCAAGTGGCTCGCGATGCCAATCCAACTATTATTCGATACGCATATAGATTCCTTGCGGCGATGTATCACCCGGACAACACTGAATCTGGCGATGCCGAAAAGTTTCGAATCATCACCGAAGCTTGGCGTACTCTTTCTGACGAAGGCAAACGCGCAGCATACGACATGACACTTGGTGCCGCCGAAGCTCAAGCTGCTCCAATGCCCGGACAACAGCAGGCTCAAGCACCACGCTCAGGTCTTGCCAATTACAAAGTGCCCAAAGCTGGTATTTCTTGGAACGAAATCGAATTGCGTCTGGCAATTTTGAATTTGCTTCTTGAACAACGTCGCAAAAAACCAAAGTCGGGCGGAAGTTCAGCCAAAATGATGATGGACTGTCTTGATATTAACGACATGGCTGAAATCGAATATGCCATCTGGTATTTGCGTGAAAAAGGCTTGATTGAAGCGGGCGAACGCGCCTTTCAAATTACTGTGACCGGTGTCGACTATATTATCGATACTCTAGCCAAGCCAACTTCAATGAATGCTGGTGCCACAGAAGAGAAAATCGTAAAAAATACTAGACCAGGACCCGATGGTGGCGTGCCTGCGGTTATCTCATAAAATCACTGTTCAAGCAAATTTGGTGGCGTTAGCTCTGCTTTGCCTATGTGTATTAACATCTAAACTCGACGCCAAAGAAATTGCAAAAGCGGTTGAAAATCCCGAGCTAAAATCGGCTGTCACTTTGTATGATGCTGGCAGAAACTGGGCGGCGCTGCCTATTTTGCAACGGGCCACAGAATCCACTCCAGAAGACTATCAATCATGGCTTTATCTTGCTCGCGTCTTTCAAAATATAGGCAAGCTCGATAAAGCTGTTGCATCTTATGACAAATATTTAGCGCTCGCTCCAAAAGGTGAAGAGCGCGATAAATATCTAGCTTTTATGGACGTGCTCAAATCGCAGCTTGCAAGCAAAAAGAAAGCGGTAGCTTCCAAAGCTCCGGGTGAATATTTGAGTCTGGTTACACCAAACGGTGTATTTAAATGGGCCAGAGAAAAAATGCCCATTACAGTTTTTATTGGCTCAGGCAGCAAAGTTCCCGGTTATTCAACTGACTTCGATGAAGCCTTTCGCTCTGCCTTAGATGAATGGGAAATGAAATCGAATGGATTGGTCACTTTTAAAATTGTCGACAGTCCAGACAAGTCGGACATGGATGTAACATGGACAGATAATTTGCATAGCAAAGCTTTGTCTGCCGAAGCCGGAAACACAAGCATCATATGTGGTGCCCAAGGCATTTTAAAAGCTCGCATGACTTTACTGACCATAGATCCATTTGAGCGTGGTCGTGCACGCGGCAAGCGCCAATTGCGCAATATCTGTCTGCACGAGATTGGTCACGCCCTGGGATTGAATGGACATTCAGGCTATCCCGAAGATATTATGCATTCGCAATTAATCGTACAGGACGGCGTCTCCCCACGCGATTTGAATACGTTGAAAATGCTTTACTCTGAATCTACAAAACCTGAATAACTTTGAAGTCTAGTTTAAAGTTTTAGGCATTACGTATCCCGGGATGCGGGATGCAGAACACGCCATGCGATTGTTGAACGCGGAACGTTCCGCGCGGAACGATCTGCGTTCCAAATAAAAAACACATCTTGGATCTGTGGTTAGATTCAAGGGTGGGTATCGAATACATTTCTTAGAGCGCGGAGCGCTAAGCGCTCCGCGAAAGTGTTTTTCGAAAAGTGCCTAAAGTTAGTGAGATTGTCACTAGATTTACAATGCAGACATCAGTGATACTCGACCACTTTCTTTTTCTTGCCTGAAGCTATATTGAGACCTTCGACAAAAAGTGAGAATGTAATTGCCGCATAGATGTAATTTTTATTGATGTGGTGATCAATACTTTCTGCCACCAGAAACACGCCGATTAGAAGCAAGAAGCTAAGCGCGAGCATTTTAATAGTCGGGTGATCGTGAATAAACTTGCTCACAGATTCAGCGAAGATCATCATGATTATGACTGCTATTACTATGGCAACTATCATGACCCAGAGCTGATTCGCCATGCCTACGGCAGTAATGACAGAGTCAAGCGAAAATACGAGATCTAAAAGCATTATTTGAAAGAGAGTGCCCGCAACCGAAGGATATTTTTTCTTTGAAGGATCAAGTTCTTCTTCGCCTTCGATACGTCTGTGAATTTCTTTGGTCGCTTTAGCGATGAGAAATAAGCCGCCGACCAAAAGAAGAATATCTCGACCGGAAAATTCAGTTCCAATCGTGAACAAAGGCTTAGTAAGTCCCATTACCCAGGCAAGTGATGCTAAAAGCGCGATGCGCGAAAACATAGCAAGACCTAGTCCCACCAGACGCACCATTTTTTGTTTTTCTTCGGGTAGTTGCTCCGCAAGCAACGCAATAAAAATAATATTGTCGATACCAAGCACGATTTCCATCGTGGTCAAGGTAAAGAGCGCTGCCCAAATTTCACCGTTTGATAGCCATTCCATCGAAATTAAAACCGCCCTCTAGTTTCCACAATCATCCGCAGTACCATCATTTGCATCGTCAGTCTCTTCAGCGTCCCAGTTGAGGTTAAAACTCATTCGATGCCATTTGGTGATGCCATGTATTTTTATAGCTTCTCTGTGAACTTTGGAGCCATAGCCTTTATTTGAATGCCAGGCGTATGGCTCGAACTGAGAATGTTTTTGAACCAGTTCTTTCATAAAAGCATCGCGATAGACTTTCGCTACAACAGAAGCAGCAGCAATTGATGCTGAGCGCGCGTCGCCACCAATGACGGTGTGTTGTTTGCCTTTGAATTTAGGAATTTTTTTGTTGCCGTCCACCAATACTACAGTGCTAGAAATATGCGGATCCAGTTTTTTTAGGGCACGAAACATAGCAAGCAAACTGGCATTCAAGATATTCATGTTATCAATTTCGGTGGGACTGCATTCTCCCAGAGCGAATCTTGCATGCTGTTTTATGTGAGCACTAATTTCTTGACGCACAGATGCTGAAAGTTTTTTTGAATCGTCTAGAGCATGAAGTAATTTCCAGACTTCACAGTCATGAGCAAAATCGGTAAATTCGACGGCGCATGCAACAACCGGTCCAGCCAGGCACCCACGACCCACTTCGTCCACGCCAATCAAACGCATGGTGTCTAAACGCAATTGACCGTTGGCACCATATTTGATATCACGATCAAAATTGAGCAGGTCGTTGATTTTAGAGACTTTCGTCGTCTTGCCAGGCATCTTGTGCTTCCGAATTGTCCAGATTTTCTTCGTTAGCCAACCGGTCGAAAGTTATTCTGCCCAGTCTGCCGTCTCTCAAATTAGCCAGAAATATCTGGGCGCCACGGGCCACGTCCGGCTTTCCTCCAGATATTACCAGATTTCGAGCCTTTGCAAACTCTGCAATTCCAGCTCGTGGGTCTAAAAGATCCTCACTTATTTTTGCCAATAAATGGGGATATATCTGGCGCAAATCTTCGAATGCCTTTTGTGCCACCACTTCATAATCGTACTTTGCTTCAGGCACTAAATTAAACATGGCTAGTCGCTCGTAGGTGAGCGGGTGAAAAGCAACTGGCGGCAGAATGCCCGGCGTATCGAGCAGTTCCACCTGAGGATGAACTCGCACCCACTGCGTTCCGCGAGTGATACCCGGCTGGTTTCCTACGCGTGTACTGCGTTTGCCAATGAGCCAATTAATGAGCGAAGATTTGCCTACGTTTGGCAACCCCACGATGCAAACTCGCACGGGGCGCGGACGAAAACCCTTTGCCGCTAATTTCTTTTGAGCAGCCTCGCCCATGTGCACAAATTCTTTGATGATGCGCTTGGGATTGTCGCCGCCTTTGAGCGAGACCATCAAGCATCGCTCGTCTTTTAAAACAGGTGACTGGTCGAAAAGCAGGCGCACACGATCTGCGTCGGCAATATCTTCTTTGGTTGAAACGAGCAAATGTGGCTTATTGCCAAAAAGGCTGCGCGATTTTGGATGTCGAGTTGAGACCGGGATGCGCGAATCTAGCACTTCCACGACAATATCCACCCACTTGACCAGCTCAAGGAGATGCTGGAAAGCGGTGCGAGGACCACCTTTTTTCATGCCAGTTTATTTGGCAGCAGTTTCAGCAGGAGCAGCTTTGGCAGCTGATTCGTCTTTTCTAACGCCCACTTTTTCTTTGATTCTGGTGGCTTTACCAGTGAGGTGACGCAAGTAATAGAGCTTAGCTCTGCGTACAGAACCTTTGCGCTGTACTTTGATTTTTTCAATACGAGGTGAGTGGAGCGGGAATACACGCTCGATGCCGATGCCCTGGAAAACGCGACGAACAGTGATTGTCTCGCCAAGACCAGCGCCACGGTGTTTGATAACCAAGCCTTCATAGCCTTGTGTACGCTCTTTGCCGCCTTCGATAATTTTGACGAAGACTTTGACTGTGTCGCCCACTTCAACTAGAGGCAGGGTGGTGTTCAATAAAGGTTTTTCGATTTCAGCGATAATCTTGCTCATAGTCTTCCAAGCTTGTTTTTGCTGCCCGGGCTCAATGCGCCGAGCATATTTGCGATATATGCACCGAGAAATTCTAACACGAAGTATAGCTGTCCGGTATATGGCGCCTGTCCGGCTTCAACAATGCTTCATATATGAGGATATTAGTCCTGCATGACCTGGGGGTCCACTTGAAAAGCGCTGAGCTCTGAAACAAAATCGTCAATCGAGCTAAATTTTCTATAAACTGAGGCAAAACGAACGTAGGCGACATCGTTCAATTTCTTAATTCGCTTCAAAGCAAGCTCACCTAAAAATGCAGCTGGCACTTCGCGCTTTCCTTGCGCTGCCAGTTCCGATTCAAGCGAATCGACAAGGTCATCTATCTCGGCTGCTGACACATCGGTTTTGGCACAGGCGCGACTGACACCAGATAAAAGTTTCTCACGCTCATAAGGCTCACGACCACCAGAGCGTTTAACCACGAGCATTTGCATTACTTCTACGCGCTCATAAGTAGTGAATCTTTTGCCGCACGCTTCGCACTCGCGTCTGCGACGAACCGAATTCTCGCCCGTCAAGCGTGATTCAAGTACTCGGCTGTCTTTTTTCGTGCAGAAAGGACAAATCATTTTTTTGTCTAATTCGAAGCGAGCACAAGTTGGGGTTTTGGCAAATTGACGTTGGTCATCACTGTTTTGGCAAATAGATCATACGGCTTTGCCTTGATTATACGCACTCGACAAATCTCACCCACTTCTGGAGTTGGCTCAGATTCGCTTTTTGGCTCTTGAATATAAACTAGATTATCAACGCCTGGTGCGTCCCACTGCGAGCGAGCGATGTAGTGCTTGCGCTGCTCGTCAAAGCCCTCGATTAACACGTCAATTTCTTGACCGATCATTGCTTCGTTTAACTCAGTTGAAATTTGGTGCTGCAATTTCATTATTTGCGAGCGACGTGCTTTTTTGACTGACTCTTTGATTTGATCAGGCATATTGCCACTTGCTACTTCAGTTTGTTTTGAATAAGCAAACACGCCCAGTCTATCGAATCTATGTTCTTGGACGAAATTGACTAAGTGCTCGAAATGTTCTTCTGTTTCGCCTGGGAAGCCGACTATAAGCGTTGTTCTGATTTTTACATCAGGCATTATTTCGCGAATTTTTTTCACTACACGCTCGGGATTGAGCGGACGCGCCATTGATTTTAGAACGGCGTTGTGTGAGTGTTGAAGCGGAATATCGACATACTTAACGACTTTGGGAAGTCTTGCCATTGTCTCTAAAATTTCAGTGGTGGCTTCTGTTGGATAGGCATACATCAATCGAATCCATTCTAAATCTTCGATATTGTGTAGGCGCTCTAGAAGCTCTGGCAGAGCCAGTTTTCCATAAAGATCAATGCCGTAATAGGTCGAGTCTTGCGAGACTAAAACTATTTCTTTGACACCAGCTTTAACTAAGATGCGTGCTTCTTTTTCCAGACTATCGATTGAGCGCGAGCGAAACTTTCCGCGCAACATCGGGATAATACAAAAAGAACAGCTATGATCGCATCCTTCGCCAATCTTGAGATAGGCGGATGCACCCATACCTGTCATCACCCGTGGTAGCACTTCTTCTGAAGAGTAATCGGGTACGTTTGGTGTTTCACTCACTTGCATCAAACGAAGCGAGGAGTCATCGGCAACAGCTCGAATGACATTTACTATTTGGTTTATGTCGCCAGTTCCCACCACAGCGCGTGCTTCGGGAATTTCGTTTAACAGCTCTTCTTTGAAATGTTGAGCAAGACAACCGGCAATGATTAGCTCTTTGCCTTTGTCTGCTAGTTCGACCAGTGTACGAATCGACTCTTTGCGCGCATCACCAATGAATGAGCAGGTGTTGCACAAAACAAATTGCGCTTCGTCTATGTCGAATGTGATTTTGAACCCGGCATCTTTGAGGAGACCGAGCATTACCTCGGTGTCGGTTAGATTCTTGGGACAACCAAGAGTAACCACTCCAATGACTGGATTAAGCATGAGCCCGCCTTAATTTTTTCGGATTGTCAGTAGCTTTCTGGTTCAGTATAGCGGTAAGGAGCCCCAATTGATCCTTTGCCCTCACCTGGAACGTAACGATCCGGTACATCATTTGAGCGGCGGGCGGATGCAGTGGCTTTAGCTTTTCTGGCAGAAGCGGCAGCCTTGGCGGCTTTGGCAGCTTTTATTTGAGCAGGTGTCAAATCGGTACCGGCTCCAAGCACGCTTCCACCGGTGGTGGTTGTTCCTGTCGCGGTTGATGCTGCTCCTTGTGGATTGCTCGACATGAAAACACGGTCTACAACTTGACCTGAAGTTCCAAAAGTTTCGTTCTTGCCGTTGTTTACGACATTGAGACTGGCTCCGTTACCAGCTCTTACTTTGAGACCTTGAGCGTCGGTAAATTCGCGACGATCGCCTGATTCAAGATAACCAGTGAAAAGTGATTCACCCGTTCCGACCGATTTTACTTCGACCCATACGTGTTGGCTTGCTGTAAGCGAGACTTGAGCGTCGCCTTTGCCTGGCAAAACAGCTGGAGTACCCGTGTTAGTTTGGTTAGAAGCAGTTGTGGCCTGGTTTGCACTTGAAACAGTGTTGAATTTAGATGCAGATTCACGCAATGCATTGACCGATGGATCCTGCTGCATAGCGAATTGCTGTTGCTGGTAATAGAAAAGATAACTAATTAGACCGGACAATAAAATAATGAGAATGGCTGGATAGAAGACCATGTTGGCAAAATTAGGTGCCGGTGGTGCCACTCGAGTAGTTTTATGAATGTGTGCTTGAGGAATAGGCGCAGCCTGAGCGACATTCGACTTGTTTGTCTTGATGCCGAAAATACCTTTTTTGTTATTTTCTTCATTGAGAGCTTCGATTTGTTTGCGATATTCATCGACTAAATTCTGTCCGTTCAGCCCGACACAATCGGCATAACGCTTGATGAATCCCACTACATAAACTTGCTCTGGCAGATCGTCAAAACGACCATTCTCGATAGACTCAAGGTGATTGGTCGGAATTTTGGTGCGATCATAAATTTGACCAAGCGAAAAACCCTTACTTTCTCTGGCGTTTCTTAGCTTTTGTCCAATTTGCTCGATCATGATGTTGGAGTCGGGGAATTTGCCTGAATTGACTGAGTATGTGCCTACCAAAATTAGATTACCTTAGCGAAGTCTTTCCAAGATCTATTACTCTAGTGTTCCCGCTTTTTAGCGGATTTTTTTTCCTGGAACTGAAAACAACTCGCTATGTCTTCTTTTGACAAAATTCGCCATTTTCCGGGGACCATTGGTTTCAATTGTAACCTACCAATGGCAACTCTGACCAACCTTACGACGGGAAATCCTAGCTGCGAACACATCCTTCTTATTTGTCTATTTCTTCCCTCAGAAATGGCTATATAAAAGGATGAGGCACTTATATTTGACGTAGCATGATTAGATAAATCGAACACTTTTGCCGGTAAGGTTTTACCTTCGCTTAACTGAATTCCTGTCTCCAATTTTTTCTGATGACTTTCTTTGAGCTGACCTTTCACTTCTACATAATAGGTTTTCCAAATCTTGTTTTTCGGATGAGTCAGTTGTTGCGCCAGGTCACCATCATTTGTCAAGATGAGCAACCCTTCAGAATCTTTGTCCAATCGTCCAACCGGTTTTAGATGCCTGAACTTAGGCGGCATAATTTCAGTCACATTCATTCTGCCACGCTCATCAGACATGGTAGTGATTATGCCAAGCGGCTTGTAGATGGCGACATAAGTGTATTCTTTGCTTATTAAGACTGTGCCGTCTATTTCAAGCACGTCGGTAGAAAGGTCGACTTCGATGGCCAATTCTGTGACACGTTTGCCGTTTAAGCGAACGCGACCGTCGAGAATCAGATCCTCAGCCGCTCTTCTTGAGCAATGTCCGGTGAGGGCGATAGCTTTGTTTATGCGAGGCATTTGCCGCTACTTAACCGCCGTTAACCGCCTGATGTAGCAGACTCAACGTCGTCGATGAGCACTTTGGTGCTCTTGCCTGCCATGTCTTGCAAACGGCTTGCCATCTGGTCTTTAGTGTTTTGAACAGTGTTAGAAGCCTTTTTGATTACTTGATCGCTTTGCGCTTTCAAGTCTTCAATCGCGTGCTCGGTTTTGCCACGAAAATCGTGCAGTGAGTCACTTGCATGTTTGTACAGGTCTTCGGAATTGTCAGCCAATTCTCGGCGCAATTCAGAACCCGATTTGGGAGCAGTAAGGATGCCGAAGATAAAACCGAAAAGTCCACCTACGACCAGTCCTTCTAAAAATCTTCCACCATTGCTAGCCATAAAAATGCTCCTTTATTTCTTCGATTTCTTGTCCGCGTCGTCTTCTTGATTCTCTGAATGCCCGCTTATGTAAGCTTTCAACCCGGTCATAAGACCAGTGCTCCAGATTGAACTTTGAGATTTCGCTTGTTCAGTGACTTTGCCGATGCTTCCTGTGACATCTTCAACTTTGGTCCCTACTCCAGAAATACCACGCTCAGCGAGCGCCTTAATTTCTTGCACGCTCACAAGAACGTTGTCTACTTCGCGAAGCGTGGGCCCAAGCTCTTTGTCGAGTGTGTTAATTAAGTTTTCGGTCGCGCCAAGCGTTCTTGAGGATTGGTCCAGCAGCTTGTACAGCGGCACTGCCATAAAAATGGCAATGACAAAAAATGTCCCGAAACAAAAAAGTATCGCCTGATTGATGAATATGCTCAGTTGGGAAGCGTCCACTATTTAGCCTCTATTTATGCTCTACACTCTGGAAAGGAAGGATATGGGCGTGTTCTCCCATTTCGAGCTCTTCGCGCTTTTTTGCTGCTGCCAATTTACCTGCAGCTACCGCGCGACGAATACGATTTGTCTGTTCTTCCATGAGCAGTTGACAATAGTTGAGAGCTGAAGCGTAAAGGTCGAGCGAGTCGTCGACGAATTCGCCAATTACTTCAGGAACGTCTTTGGTAGTTCGCTTGATTACCCTGCGAATCTCAGTGCCCGATTTTGGTGCAGTTAATAACGCCAGTGTAGCGCCACCCACAACTCCAAGCAGAAGACCACAGAACCACGGGGCTGCGCCCGACTCTCTGTCATTGTCTGCATGGTTTCCATTATTGTGTGCCATCTTCAATTCCCCATAATTTTGGTTGCTTTAGTTTATACGAATTTGAAATTAATACCTTAATTAGGCGTCGTCGCTCTCTTCTCTGTCGCGCAAAAGCGAAACGATAATGTCACACAGATGCTCAGCAATAGCGCGTTTCGGCATGCGTTGCAAGTTTTCTCTGCCGCCGTCGGCAGACAAAATTATTACGGCATTGTCGTCGCTTCCAAATCCGATATCGGGCACAGTGATGTCGTTTGCCACGATAACGTCAAGATTCTTACGCTTCAACTTGTCTGATGCATTGTGCAACAGACCTTCTGATTCTGCTGCAAATCCAATTACCACTTGATCATCACGCTTTACACGACCAAGCAAATCTAGAATATCTGGATTCTTGGTCAGCTCTAGCACAATATCTTCTGAAACAGTTTTCTTGATTTTGTGACTGGAAACCGCAATCGGTCTGAAGTCGGCTACAGCAGCGGTCATAACCAGCGCGTCACAACGATCGAATTCGAGCTCCACGGCTTCTTGCATATCTTGCGCTGTTTCCACAAGAATGACCGGATAATCACGATTTACCGCTACGGTAGAAACCAGGGTCACATCGGCACCACGATTATATGCAGCATCAGCCATGGCGATTCCCATTTTGCCCGAACTGCGATTGCCTATGAAACGAACAGGGTCGATAGCCTCTCTGGTACCACCAGCAGTTATTATCACCGACTTGCCATTGAGCGTGTTATGCGCCAGAAGTTTGGCTACCACAGCGGCTGTGACCGTCTCAACCGAAGCCATTTTGCCTTGTCCAGTGTCTCCGCAGGCGACTTCGCCGAAATCTGGCGGAATAATGTCGTAGCGATAGCGATTTTCGATAATGTCCAAATTGTGTTGGGTAGCAGGATGCGCCAACATTGTTGGATTCATCGCGGGAGCCACCATTACTTTTGCGTTGGATGCAAGGACCATTGTAGTGAGCAAGTCGTCGCATATGCCTGTAGCCAGCTTAGCTATGACATCGGCTGTGGCTGGAGCGATTAGAATCAAGTCTGCTTTCTTAGCCAACTCGATGTGCTCTGGACGCCATTCTCCACCATTTTCATACTGCTCGCAATGCACGGGGTTGCGAGTAAGCGTATTCAAGCTGAGCGGGGTAATAAATTCTTTTGCATTAGGTGTGAGAACCGCATGAACATCGGCTCCGGCACGCCTGAGAAGTGACGCAAGGTCGCATGCTTTGTATGCAGCTATGCCACCACTGACACCGAGCAAAATGGTCTTGTTCTCAAGTGGGAGGAATTTTTCAAACTGGTCCAGCGAACTCAAACTGGTATCAGATTTAGATTTTTTACGCCTGGTTGATTTTGTTTTGTTATCCATACTTGTGACCGCTTTTACATGGGATTGCGTTTTCATGTATTATACTCTGCTTACAACCGCACTACGTCCTAGTAAACACAAGAATAATAATTATGCAGAAGTTTTATGTGACGACCGCTATCGACTACGTTAACGCTGTTCCGCACATCGGGCACGCTTACGAGAAAATCGCTGCGGACATTGTGGCTCGATATCACCGCATGCGCGGCAAAGAAGTTTATTTTCAAACCGGTGTTGACGAACACGGCTCCAAGGTCGAAAAGTCGGCACACGAAACCGGTATGAGCCCAAAAGCTTTCTGCGACATGATGTCAAAGAAATTTCAAAACGCCTGGGACAGTCTAAATCTTTCATACGACCACTTTATTCGCACCACCGATGAAGAGCACGAAAAAGCAATTCAACACATTTTTCAGAAATTAGTAGAGTCCGGCGATATCTACAAAGGCAAATACGTCGGACTTTACTGTGACGGCTGCGAAGACTTTATTCGCGAGCGTGATTTAGCCGAAGATGGCACCTGTCCTAATCACAAGAAAAAGCCCAAAGAACTGGAAGAAGAAAACTATTTTTTCCGTCTTTCTTACTATAAAGAAAACCTCAACAAATGGCTTTCTGCCTATCCTGACGCGGTTAAGCCAGAGGGACGCAAAAAAGAGATTCTCAATCAGTTAAACGATCCAGAACTAGGCGATTTTTCTGTAACCCGCGCACGAAGCGCACTTACATGGGGCATCCCCGTTCCTGGTCATGAAGAACACGTTATTTATGTCTGGATAGACGCGCTCTCCAATTACATTACAGGCGTCGGCTATCCGCACGACATGGATAGATTTAGAAAATTCTGGCCTGCAGATTTGCATTTAATAGGCAAAGACATCAACAAATTTCATAGCATTTACTGGCCAGCACTGCTCATGGCTCTTGGAGTCGAGCCCTGCAAGATGGTCTTCGCCCATGGCTTTATCACTGTGCAAGGACAAAAAATCAGTAAGTCATTAGGCAATGTTATCGATCCAATTGCACTAGCTGAAACATTTGGCGCTGACGCAGTTAGATATTATTTGTTTGCTGCTACACCATTCGACAGTGACGGAGACTTTTCCAAAGAACAATTCATCGCTCGCACAAACGCTGAGCTTGCAAACAATCTAGGCAACCTGCTCAATCGAACACTTACACTAATCGAAAAAAATTGTAATGGTGTGATACCGGACCAAGACCCCGACCACACCCTTCGCATTCAATCTAATGGTCTCAATTCTATTATTGAGAAACACATGGAGAATCTGGAATTCGGCAAAGCATTAAGCGCTATTTTTGCCATCGTTGATGAAGCAAACAAATATATGAACGATGAAGCGCCCTGGAAATTGTTCAAAGAAGGCAAGCAAAAAGAAGGCGAAGAAGTACTGTTTACCTGCCTTGAAGTGCTGAAACGCACAGCTATTTACATGTATCCGTTTACGCCAAAATTAGCTGCCGACATCTGGCATCAAATCGGAAACGATGATGATGTCGCCATATTTGGCGACAGACCAGAAGACGGCATACTCGATTTGTTAAAACCTGGCGTCAAAGTACGCAATCAAGGTCCAGTGTTCAAGCGTCTCGAAGACCCCGACGCACCACCTCCTGACGATAAAAACCCGCCGACTAAAGCGGCAAAGCCACCTAAAAAGGGATAAATAAGATGGACACAAAAATCACCTTTCCCGACAAACTTTCACTGGGTAGTCTTTATTTAGCCGACCGCAATTTTCCTCACACACGTAAGTGGGTAGGTGACGCGATGGGCCAGTTCACAGCAAACACGCCTGAAAACAAAATGCTTGGCCTAGCTGTATCGGGGCACATCCGCGATGACATCTTGAGTGAGAAACTGACCGGACTGCAAACATTTGATAGTCTCGATTTATCCACTGCTCGTTTTTCAGAATTGATGCTCAAAACTGTCAGTCAACTGAATTCACTGGTCGAACTAAGACTCGATTTCGTTCCATTCACAGACTATCATATTGCCCAGCTAGAGCCACTCTCCAAGCTAAACACACTTTGGCTTTTGCAGACTCAAATCTCGAATAAAGGTCTGCGCAATTTACTTGGTTTAAAAGCGCTCAAGCATTTAGTCCTAAAAAACACTGATATCTCAGATGGTGGCTTGATCAATCTTAAAGAAATTGCGACTTTGCAAAGCCTTGTATTGCCAAAAGACATTACAGACAAAGGACTAGAAGAGCTTAAGGACTGCAAATCGCTCACCTATCTGGATTTGTCATTCACTAAAATTACCGATGTTGGAATGGCGCATATTGCTGCTCTAAATGAATTGCAAACGCTTTATTTGAGCGATACCGCTATTAGTGATGCCAGTGTAGCTAACCTCAAAAACATGAGCAAATTACACACATTATTTTTGAGCGGCACTTCTGTCACAGATGCGTGTCTAACCACGATAGAACAATTGCCCGCCCTTGGTTTCATCGAAATGCGCGATAGCCGCGTTAGCGTCAAAGGCGTCAATGCATTGCGCGCCAATCGTCCAAATCTTGAAATAATCGGACCTGATTTCTAATGATTACTTCGACAATTTCGGATTTAGCCAATCGCTCAATCGATTTATTCATCGAAGAAGATCTGGGCAAAGACCATTTGGATATCACCACTGAATCAGTCATTCCCAAGGACGTCACTGCTACTGCCAGTTTTCTTTTCAAACAAAACTGCGTTATCGCAGGACTTGATTTAATGCCTGAGATTTTCAAACGTTTCGATCCCTCTATCAAAATAGATTTGCTTGCAAAAGATGGTCAGTCAATTGAAAACGCACCAACGACATTAGCCACTATCAAAGGCAATGCACGAGCACTGCTTTCTGGAGAGCGCCTGGCACTCAACATTTTGCAAAGACTTTGCGGTGTTGCCACAGTGACAAAAAAATACGTCGAATTAGCTTTGCCACTCGGCATTAAAATACTGGACACTCGCAAAACCACTCCCGGAATGCGTGTTTTTGAAAAGATGGCGGTCGAAATTGCAGGCGGTACAAACCATCGCTTTGGGCTTTATGACCAGGTCTTGATTAAAGATAATCATTTAGTGGTGGCAGGTAGTATCACCAAAGCGGTAAAACAGGCTCGCGAAAAAAATCCCGGTGTGGTTATTGAAGTCGAAACCACAAGTGAAGCCCAAGTCAAAGAAGCTTTTGATTGCAAGGCAGACATCATCATGCTCGATAACATGAAGCCAGACATGATCAAGCGCTGCATAGATTTAACCGGCGGCAAAGCCAAATTTGAATTGTCTGGTGGTATCAATTTATCTAATATCAAAGATTACTTAATTCCAGGTGTTTATGCCATTTCTGTAGGGGCATTAACACACTCGGCACCATCGATAGATATTAGTTTAGAATTTGGATTTTCAACCTAAGTCATGTTCGAGGAACTATCTTTTTTGCATCCGCTACGCGGATACCAGAAAGAGATAATTGACTTAGCGCATGAAAAGCTAGCTTTGGGCGAGCGCGAACTGAACATTGTGGCACCACCTGGTGCTGGCAAAACTATTATTGGATTACAACTGATTTGCGATTTAAAAATCAAGACTCTTGTTTTGTGCCCAAGCACAACTATTCAGAATCAATGGATCAAAAAATTAGAACTTTTCATTTCACCCGAAACCACGACTATTTCAGCTTCTGACATAATCGGCAAGTCAGAAAAAAAACCTCAACCGATATCGGTTCACACTTACCAGGCACTGTCGACCCCTGAGCGCGAACAGGAATTAATCATTAATTCAGCCCACGAGGCGTGGCTTGAAGAAATAAATGGCGATCAAGAACGCATAGACCAAATGCGCGATTACAATCCAAAAGCCTACGCCAAAGAAATGGCAAGACACAAGCGCAAAGCCCGTCGCCGCTTAATCGACACATTAACTTTAGAGCAAGCATTACACGCAAAAGCTTTTAAATTCGTACAATCGCTCAAAGAACAAAATTATAAACTGATAGTTTTAGACGAATGCCACCATCTAACAGAATACTGGGCAAGTATTATTTCCAAAATAATCGAGTATCTGGATAATCCGCTAATTATCGGGCTTACGGCTACCCCGCCTGAAGGAAAATCGAATCAACAAAAATCTAGATATTTAAACCTAGTCGGAGAGATTGACTACGAAGTCCCAACTCCGGCTCTTGTTAAAGACGGCAGTCTTGCGCCTTATCAAGATCTGGTCTATTTCACAAGACCTACCAAAGACGAAGCGACATTCCTTGCAGACCATGCCAAACGATTTAACGAGCTTATAGCTAATCTGAGTCAGAGCAAGCTTTTCAAAGGTTGGCTCTATAGCAAAAGTATCGAATTCAAAGAAGATCATTTCATTGAATCTTTGCAAAACAACGAAGACCTTACCCTTGCACTCTGTCGCGGCATCTGGCATAGCAAGCTTGAACTGCCTGCTCAAGTTAATGAATCTCCTTTTGTGATGCAAGAACCATCTACGGAAGATTGGCTTTTGATGTTGGAAGATTTTTGTCTTAAATATTTAAAAATAAGTCCCGACGAAATGCAGCATACTTATTTATCAGAACTAAAAGTAAGTTTGAGAATGCTTGGTTATAACGTATCTGAAACAGGCATCAATGCTGGCGCTTCGACAGTAGACAAAACTCTTGCACTGAGCGCAAGCAAAGCTAATGCATGTTGTGAAATCTTGTCTTATGAATACAAAAATCTAGAAGATAAATTGCGCGCTGCGATTGTTTGCGATTTTGAAGGAGCGGCATTGGCAGTTTTTGAGACATTGCTCAAAGACAACATTTCAATGCTGGTTCACCCCATTTTGGTCACCGGATCAAGATTGCATATCGACCCAAGTTTGATGCGCAAAGTGCAACGCGAAGCCAAAGACGGACCTGTCGAATTCAAAGACACGCCTCACTCTGGAATGAGCGTCAAAGGCATTGAGCATCCAGTCAAACTTGTCACTGCCCTACTTGAAAAAGGCGTCACTCAGTGTTTAATCGGAACCCGCGGAATCTTAGGAGAAGGATGGGACAGTCCATCGCTCAATACACTTATTGACTTGACTGCCATTACGACAAGCACTGGTATCAAACAATTGCGCGGTAGATCTTTACGCAAATCAGAAAGCAGCATCGAAGACCTCAACTATCAGTTGAAAGTGGCAAACAACTGGGACATCATCTGTGTTTATCCACAGATGGAAAAGGGTTTGAACGACTTTAATCGGTTCGATAAAAAGCATCGAAACTTTTTTGGATTGTCCTATCAAGACAATATCGAATGTGGTATCAAACGAATGCATCCGGCATTTTTAAATCTCGAACCGGATGAGATTATCGCCTCGCAGGACGATTTCAATCAGGAAATGCTCGATCGCGCCATCGCGCGCAATTCGGTTTATAAACGATGGAAAATAGGCGAACCGTACAACAATACTCCTACACCGTCGCTTGAGATTGCCGCGGTCCCTCACTTGTCTATCAGTCCACCTTTCGTTCTGCAAAATCAGAAATACGAAGAGCATCGTCATCAATTAATAGTTCAGCGATCAAACAATCGCATGACATGGAGCGTTGCATCACTTGCAATTTCACTTGCCACCTATGCTGGAATAATTTCATCTGGAATGCCAGCAAACGCTGCTATTGCGCCAGTTATTATAATTCTAGGACTGGGATTTTTGGTGGCACGTATTTCGCTTAGCCAACTAAATAAAGAACAAGAAAACAAATTACTTGTAAGTGAAGATCAAATGACTGTTTTAAAGCGCATGCTTGATGCGACGCTTGAGGCTTTGCAAGAATGCGATTTTGCCCCGAGTTCGGTAAGTTCTGAACAAATCGAATTGACTGAGTCCAGCAAAAACAATTATCGCGTGCAAATGCAAAATCTCGATTCGCTTGCGGCAAAAAATATTGCCCGCTCGCTTGAAGAAGTGATGATGCCCGTCATCAGCCAGCCTTACGTGATTCCCAAATATGAGTACTCTGCAGGTGATATCGAACCCGATGTTTATTTCAAACATTATTTGGAAGGCAAACTGACACCATACATTTCGTCTTATCATCCAGTTCCAGCTCTACTAGCTCGCTCAGCCAAAGGTCGCGACGCTTTCGAGCGCGCCTGGAATGCGCATGTAAGCCCGGGTTCTGTCACTGCACTTGAATCGAATCCAGAAGATTTGAACAAATACTTTGGCATTGGACCAAGCGTGGCTCAACGCATGTTATGGAAATAAATAGAAACTCAATCTTTGCCTAAGCGCTGCAACGCTCGCTTGCGCAGCAATTCATATATTTGCGATTGAGAAAATGCGATGTGATGATAAGAGCATTACCAAGCGTAATGACCGGCAATTCAAGCGCTTCTTCCAAACAGAAAGTAGCAAGCAACACCAGGGTCAAACCGCAAAGCATCGGATAAAGCACTCTGTGCTTGTGATGCTGGAAATATCCAGGCAAAATGCCCATAAAGCAGAATGTGACTACAAAGCCAGCCAGGCTCCAGTGTACTGCCTCTTCCGACACTCCAGTGCCCATAAAAGGCAAGGCTGTGATGACGAAAGGCATAACTAGACAGTGTACGGCACAGAGCCCTGAGGCTCCAATTCCTAACACGTCGGCTGCTTTAATAACTTGGGTTCTTGTTGGCATCGCTCTATTCTAGCCAAGGTTCTGAAAACGATTTCCATTTTAAGAATGTCTTTCGTTTCCTATATAAGAACGTTAATCTCAAGAAGCCCCAGCCGTTAATGTTCGAAGGTTTTGATAGTTTCTTTATATACATTTGCAGCTTCTTTAGACGGCGTTTATCTTACTTCGCTATCAATAGTAATGGCGGACCGGAAACTTAAAAACACAGGAGACGCAAAAGCGATAAGCAAATGAAAGCAGCACCAGCGCAAGCAATAATGTTATTTTTCCTCTTTTTGATTCTGGGTATTTACCTGTTCCAGCCCAAACAGACTCAATTTGCCGAAAGCGGAACCTTGCAAGGACTGCATTCTCTCAATATTCAAGACATTGGTCCGTGGGTAGTCAATCCCAAAGGTGTGCTCACACAGCCAGATTCAGAAGTGCTCGCCTTGAATAATGAGTTATGCGCGCTCACACAAAACCGCTTAAGGAGCGAAGCTGTAACATTTAACGCATCGGGGGGTGCGCCTAAACTTAGGCTTCTGCTTAATTACGGCAACGACCAATCGAAGCTTGCCTTGCGAGGTACGCGTCAATTAAACTCGTTGAAACTTGTATTGGAAGACGATGTTGACCTCCATCGTAAGCCAACCAAAGTGGTGCCATTAGTTACCTGGTCCGCCTCAATTGATACCGCAGATGGTTCTGGTACCAATAAGGAAATTCGTGCTGAGTACGAGCAATTGTTGAATATGTTCTTGAAAGATTTGCGCGATGCGCGCGGCGTGGCTGGTGGCCAGAGCAATAGTGCTGTTGCCGACGGTGCTCATACCGCGACCGCTAGTCCAGCGACTCACGCGATGGTGCTGCAAGTGATACCTACAGAGTTAATAAAAGCGTGTCTGTAAACGCAGGCTGAGCAGGCGTCGGATTGGCTGATGTGAGATAAACTGCGCGTTTTTAATACCTGCTGAACCTGTGCGCTCGTTTTCTAACACATAACACGAAAGCTGCCACAAACTATTTAGCCTTATCCCTGATGCTGATTTTCACTTCCTTTCCGAGTTTATCTAGCAATAACATGAGCTTATCAACGGTAAATTTCTCGGTTCGACTTTTCATCAACTCACAAACTCTAGACTGACTTAAACCGAGCACAACGGCAGCTTCATTTTGAGTCCAACCGTTTCTTTTGATTATCCTTTCTATTTGAATCATCAGATTGAGTCTGGTGACAATATTTACTGCTTCTGAAGTCGGATATCCCAAATCCACAAAAACGTTACCGCTACTCGCCTCAAATACGGACTTTCGCCTATTTTTTGTCTTGCTTTTACTTCACGATCTTTGCATAATTCATCTTAGCTCTCTTAATTTCCCACTGAGCTGTCTCTCCAATCTTGAGGTTCCTCACCCAGTTGGAGGCGACCGATTTGCCCATCCGCTTCTTCTATGTAAAGATGGGAGCATGTTCGAACAGCTTGGACCAGAAGCTAGAGATATAGTCGTTCTGTCGCAAGAAATCGCTCAGTCCATGGGACATGGCGAAGTGCGCGGTGAACACTTATTGCTAGCTCTTTTCGAGCGCATGGATAAGGAGCTTGTAAGCGAATTCGCTGACTTAGGCATAACTTACGAGCAGTTGTTCTCGGCAATTCAAGCCGACCACCCAACCAAAGATTCGGTGCTTGAAGGCCATTTTGTAGAACTAAGTTCTGAAGCGCAAATCGTTATTGTTCGAAGCGCGCAGGAAGCAAAACGAATGAATTCAAAATTCGTTCTGCCCAAGCATCTTTTTATTGCATTCGAATGGTACGGAGTGGCTGAACGCGGCAACTTTTATGCCTGGGAATTATTGAAAAAATCCGGTCCAGAACACAGCATCAGAGCGTTGTTCAGCAATATTGAATTTCGCACTTTGAGCAAGAAAACAGATAAACCAGCCAAAGCAAGAAGACGAACCGATCTCGAAAGCGCAAGGGCAAATTCTAACGTCATTAAAGCAGCGCAATTCGAAGCCCGAAGCTTAGGTCATAATTTGATTGGTCCTGAACACATCTTACTTGCTTTTACAGCTGACTCTCAGACTTTTGGGGCCCATTTATTGTGGGTGCTTGGAGTCTACGCGTTGGATTTGCGATCTCAGCTAGAAGCAAAATTCCTACCTCGCACTGGATATGTCCCTCAAGAAATACCTTTTTCAGATGATGCAAAAAGCATTTTAGAACTTGGCTTTGAATGTGCACGAACATGTGGTGACAACTTCATAGGTGACGAACACATTCTTTTGGCTTTTGTTCGCATAGGCAAAAAGACTAATTTTCAAGCATGGCAAATACTAATAAAAAATCTTTTGGATAAAAACGCTGACTTAGAGAAGATTGTCGAAAGAATGATCTCTGACAGAAAAGTTTTTCCTTTCCAAAAGTTTCCAGTACAGCCAGCACCATCTCTAAATTCCACAGTTAGAAAGGACGAGCCCGTTTTGGACTGGATTTCGGCAGAGTCTTTTGAATGCAAATACGAAATATTGGAAGCCGCGCAAGATGCCGCATTTAAACACGGTCACAATAAAGTAGGCACACAGTATCTGTTATATGCTTTGGCTCGCACACCCGGTACAGTGGCTTGTGAGGCGCTCGATGCAATTGGGCTTCATCCCAATGCGCTCGACAAAATATTACTTGAAAAATTTGGACGCGGCCCGCTCAAGATCAAGACAACAATGATGTATACGCAATCGATTCCATTAATTGTAGCATGCGCCAAAGAAATTGCAGTGGAGCGCGATTCTGATGAAATCAGAGGTGAAGATTGGCTTCGAGCAATTATCAAAGCGGGAAAAGAATTCGATGGTTGTGTGGCATGGGAGACTATTTGTGATACCGGAAGGCAAGATTTGCTTGAAGAGTTTCTTGCAAATAACAAAGAAAATCGAATAGACGCCATTCAAGAGTTGCGCAAGAAAACAAAACCAGCAAACGCTGCAAACCTCTCCAACACCGAACTTGACAGCATCTTTGAAAAAATGATTATCAAAACTTTTGATGACGCACCTCCGGTGTATCCAGACCTTGGAGACTCCGTGCAAGAATCGGTTGATGCTCAAAAACTCAAAGACAAGCACGAAATCTTTGAAGCGGCGCAAGACGCCGCACTTAAGCATGGACACCGCAAAGCAGGAACTCAGTATTTATTATTTGCTTTAGCTCGGGCACCAAATTCGGTAGCATCCAAAATTCTTGAAGAAATTGGCTTGAATCCAATCGAGCTGAGTAGACTAATCTTAGAAAAACATGGACGCGGTCCTTATATGGCTAAGTTTAGAAATATTTTTTCCGCAGGCGTTATCCGCGTATACGAGCTTGCATCAGAAATAGCGAAAACATGCAAATCTGAATCTATCGAAAGTGAGCATTTTCTTCATGCTATCGCTCAAGCTGGAAATCGGTACGCTGGTTGCCTCGCCTGGGAACTAATTTGCGAATCGGGCAAGCAAGAAAAATTAGAAGAACTACTTGCCAGCAACAGTTATCTGATTGAGGCGAAGGCGAATAGTATTAGCGAACATCAGGCAATTACAGACTTTCGAAATAAATCCCGAGCTAGCAAAGCGCCAGCGAGTATGCAAGATTTTTTTTCGAATGAAACAGTTTTGTTATTCCAATATGCCAAAGAAGAAACTCGCTTGCTAAATCATACTGCCATAGGAGCCGAACACTTGTTCTTAGGGCTACTCGCGATGGCGAGTGCAGAATTATCCGAGAAGTTAGTTGAACTCAATTTCAATCTAGTTGAGGCAAGAGAGGCTTTGAAGGCGGTTTCGGGCAAAGGACGGAAAAAGAGTAAAAGCGATATTCCGCTTGCAGACAACGCAAAAAAACTTTTAGAAATTGCTTATGATCAAACAAGACAGTTTGGCAAAACGCAGATTGAATCAATTCACATATTGATTGCTTTATCCAAAATGCCAGAAGATGACACAGTGTCGAAAGTACTTGCAATTTTGAATATCAAAAAAAATTGGGTAGAAGATATTTTTCAAATTCTAAAGCCCACGGCTCCATATGAAATTAAGCAGGAGAGTAAATATGTTCCTGAAAGTGCTGAACGAACAATTCCAGAAAACTTTTCTGATACAACCATCCGCGTGGTGGAAAACGCGCATAAGGAAGCCTGGCGATTTGGTTTTCCCAAAATCCAGCCTGAGCATCTTTTACTTGGACTGATCAAAGAAACGTCGAATGATGTTTCGACTATGTTTTCATCGCGTAGTATCACAATCAAAAAACTAGAAGACGAGCTAACCAAGATCAAAGATAGAGGACCTGGCGGGAGTTCGATACTTTATTTAAGTGACATGGTCAAAGAGATATTAGAACTTGCAAGCAACGAAGCTGAAGATTTAGTGGAGCCTATCGACTTGCTCGGTTACTTAATTTTGTCAATGGATCTTACAACCATAACTATTCTACGCAATTTGGGATTAGAAGATTTGTTCAAAGACGCTAGTGAGCCAGCACCACCGGCGGCACTATTTGAATTTTTGAATAAAAATGGACTAAACGACTATTTCGTATCAGATTCGCTCAATATTTTATTTCGTTCTCAAGAAATAGCTCGTCAGTTTGGTCATAAAGTTGCTGATGTAGAGCATCTTCTCATCGCTATACTTGAATGGCACGAAGATGAGGTAGTGAAACTTTTACTGAATAATCGATTGCGAATCGACGAATTGAGAAAGGATTTGCGTAATACAAGAGGAATAGGCAGTATCTATCCGACCACTGAGATAAGAATGACTCCAAGCGCGCTTGATGTATTAAAAGAAGCGACCCAAAGAATGGAAACTTTAAAACACTCCACAATCTCTCCTGGTCATATGGCTTTAGCCATATTGCAGTGCAAAAGTGTCAATTTATGCAAAATACTAAAGAAGTACGACCTGCCAGCAGATATTGATGACCAAATTGTGATCGCCCTTGGTGGCAAAAGCGAAAAATAAAATTTATGGATTAAATTGAACTTTTTGGTTTACTCTGACGTCTTACAAGTAGAGGTGCCAGTGGCATCTGTTTACCTGGCTACTCGGAGACTAAAAAACTTATGTCTATCAATTTAAAATTCGGCGCCACACGCATCTTGCGCCAGGCTCTTACTCTGGTTGCAGCCAGTCTCACATTGAGTGGAACAGCATTCGCTCAGGGCAACTCGGATGGCTCGATCCCGACAGCTCCGAGTCCTGGACCAGGGGGGTATCCTGGCTCCATTCAAACTGCACCAGGCGTCCCGGGTGGTCCCTGGGGTGGCGGTGGCGGCGGTCGCAGACATCGCAGACAAGGCATGGGCCAAGGACAGGACATGGGTCAAGGGATGCAACCCGGCATGGGTCAAGGGCGAGGCGGCGGCGACCCAGCTATAAGAGAAGCAAGACGTCAAAAAATGCTGAAAAAATTTGATGCCAATGGCGATGGCCAATTAGACCAGAACGAAATGGCACAAGCAAAGGCTTTCCGCGACCAGAAGCGTGCACAAAGACAAGCTCAAGGCGGCGGACAGCAAGGCGGACAGCAAGGCATGAATCAAGGTCAAGGCTGGAATCCAAATGGAATGGGACAAGGAAAAATGGGCGGAAGACGTCGCGGAGGCATCAGAGGCGGTCGCCAAAGATGGCAACAAAATCAACAGGGCATGCAACCTAATATGCAACCCGGTGAAATGCAGCAACCGGGTCAAATGCCGGGTCAAATACCTGGACAGCCGATGCAACCCCCGCAAGGATCAGATCCAAATGGCTTGGGGCAAATTCAACCATTTCAGAATTTCCCCCAAAACGGACCGCAGAATTAAGCACACCGCATGTGATACCATGTACTGGCACTTTTAGCGAGGACATGGCAATGGAGCCTGAAGAATTCATAAACCAACTTCCCAAAAATGTGAGAAGAAGTACGCTTCTCATGATTGAAGCCAATGGCTCGGTCAAAATGATGGAAGCTCAAATAAAGGCTTTGCAAGAAACAGTCTTTAGTCTTTGCCAAGAAATGGAAGTGCTTAGAGAGGCATTGCTAGAAAAAAAGGTTGTGAGCGAAACTGAATACAAAAAGTCGCGCGAAAAAATGATGCTTTGCGATCATTCCTCGGCAGGTGCAGAACCATGGCAACGACATTCTTATTATCGATATGTTTTAAATGAAGAAGATTTTCTAGATCAAATTTTGGGTCTAAACGAAGACCAGATCAAAAAATTCAGAGTTTCAGCGAATCATATGGAGCGCCAAACCTAATCTGTTTGTTGAAATAAGTGGCCGGGTAAATTAGAGTTACGCGAAAAAGGCTATTTATGTTCGAGCGTTTTACTCAAGGAGCAATTAAGTCAATTCTGCTGGCGCAGGAAGAATGTCGCCGCATGGGTCACCACGCGGTTGATTCGGAGCATCTATTCCTTGGCATCATCGCCGAGGAGACTGAGCTTGCAGCCAGCTTCCTGGCAATCCGGGGATTGACTATCGCAAACGCGCGTCAACTGGTCGAGCAAGTGAAGCGTCTAGATACGAACTCTCTTACCATTGATTTACCTTATACTCAGGCGGCCGCAAAAGTATTTGAATATGCTCGCCAAGAAGCTCAGAGTCTCAAACAAAGCTATGTTGGCACTGAACATATTTTGCTTGGGCTTATTCTTGAAAAGAAAGAAAGCAAGCACCTGAGCGAACTCTGGCGTGTGCTCAAGCATCAAGGTTTACTTGACCAAATTTACGATGCTTTGATTTTGTTCATTAGGACCCAGAGTAAAACGCCAACCGATATCGGTTTAGGTTTAGGAGCAGGTCTAGATTTCGAACCACCCCCCAAGCCGCAGACGTTGCCGATTGTCGAGCTTTTTAAAACTCTCGGCATTCAAATGGTCGATGTGGGAAAAGAAGCGGCATCCGAAGTCAAGAAAAACGGCAAAAAAAGTAACAAGAATGGCGAAAAACCAGATTCTATCTTTACTACAGACGCTCGCATGATTCTTGAATCAGCTTGGGACATAGCACACGACCGTGGCAGTACAGTCATAAGTACTGAGCATCTCATTTTGGCGCTGGATAAGTGCGCCAATTTATCGCCGGCAGAGCTTGCTTGGCTCACTATTAGCGAACTAGATTCGCGCGAGTCTATGCGACTGCCTCAGCCAGATGTAATCGATTTCAGCACGTTTTCAATAAAAGCGCAAAAAGTGTTAGACAAGTCGCATCAAGAATCGCGCAGACTCGGCTACGAATTCATCGGCACCGATCATGTTTTGCTTGGCATACTAGGCGAGAACACGAGCGTCGCTGCAAAAGTGATGAAAAGTCTTGGTGTCACACTTAGCAAATTACGTAAAGAATTGCCTGATTTTGGACGAACAGAAATAGACTCAATTGCAAATGAACTTATCTACACTCCGCGTACCAAGCGCGTTTTCGCTATGGCAAAAGAAGAAGCGGAAGTGTTAAAAAGTAAAACTATCGAGCCCGAACATTTAATGCTTGCAATTGAAAAAGAAGGCAAAGCATCTGATTCTATTTTCAATTCAGGGCTTGCATGGCAAGTGCTCAAGCGGCTTGAAGTGGCAGACAAAATTAGACCGGAGATTTTGAAATTACTCAAAGCTCCGGCCCAATCTAAAAAACGTTAGATGAAATTCGCGTATTTAAGCTGCAGAATGTGATGGTTCCTGGCTTTGTCCTTTGCCTGTTTCTTCTTTCATAATTTGAGCATCTTTTTTAGTGCCCAGTTTTTCCATAATGGCGAATCTGTATCTATAGGCAAAGAGCGCTGCAACTGGCGTGCCTACGCAAATAAGCAGACCAGATCCAACAATGGCAATTAGAATAAGTGTAGTGGTCAAACTAACAACGTCTTTTAACTCTTTCAAGTCTGTTTTTAGCGTGGTCAGCTGTGAGCCGACCCCACCAAGCGGTTGGGCGAGGTCTACAACCGGTTGTTTCAATTCAGTTATAGGTTTATAAATCTTGTCGAGTTGTCCTTCTACGTGACCTAGACGCTGGTCAACCGAAGTCATGTTGCCACTGACACCATTAAGCTGAGCGCGCATGCCCTTTACTTCGCCTGACATATCAACCATGTCGGTTCTCAGCCCAATCATTGGTTTTTGCAAACCAGCAATAGGTCCTTCAAGGCGCATCATCTGCTTTTCTAAGTGTATTACTCGTTTTTGCATGTCAGTAACAGGCTTAAATATATATTTAGCTGGATTTAAGTCATGCAATTGAAAACCCTTGTCCTTAGCGTCTTCATCTTCAAAAGTATCAGCTTTCACCTTAACGCCGTCAATTTGGTTGACCGCTTCAATCATGGCTTTGTCAGCTTTCTTCTGCTGATTCTTGGCGTGTTCAATATCATTTTTAGTTGGCTCATGCTTAGACTTTCCAGCGCCGGGCTTTGTAGCAGCCTGAATGTCTTTGGCTGCTTGGGAAGGAACTTCGGCTTTGCCTACATCTTTGGCGGATGCTTGTTGATTGCTGGAAATACCACCTAGTAAACAAAGTGATACTGCTAGCGATACCACTGTGATTTTACTGCTCATAATAAAAGACTCCTGAATACACGATTTAATTCGGTTATCTTTTGGGATAGCACAACTGCAACAGCTCAGGGTTTTGACGCAATGCCCCAGCATTTCGACTCTTCACCCCTTGACATTAAACGATCTAATCAAAAAATCGCATATATTAAGGATTCTTTGGTGGTATTCTTAAGTCATTCCTTCCTTTCATCTTTACAGGCGCCAGCCAGGGAGATAACGATGTTTGACCTTTTCAAGAAGCAGTTTATTGAAGTCATCGAGTGGGTCGAAGAGGACAATGACGTCCTGGCTTACCGCTACCCAACATTAGACCGTGAAATTAAGAACGGGGCGGTCTTAACAGTCCGCGAGTCACAAATGGCTGTTTTTGTAAACGAAGGAAACATTGCCGACGTTTTCACTCCTGGCAAGTACACACTTTCCACACAAACTTTGCCCATTTTGACCACAATGCTCAACTGGGATAAAGCCTTCAAATCGCCGTTTAAATCCGAAGTTTATTTCTTTTCCACTCGCGAAAAAATCGACCAGCGTTGGGGAACCCAACAACCAATTACTTTCCGCGATAAAGAATTCGGCGTAATTAGGCTGAGAGCATTTGGTTCTTACTCGTATAAAATCGAAGAGCCTGGTACTTTCTACCAAAAATTGAGCGGCACACGCGAGCACTACAGTGTTGGCGATTGCGATGGACAGTTGCGTGCAGTTGTTGCCACCACTATTGCCACCATGCTTGGCGAAGGTAAAACACCTTTCCTCGACATGGCTGCAAATCAGAAAAAGTTCTCTGAAGCACTCAAGAAAGAATTGGATCAACCTTTCTGGGATTACGGTCTGAGACTGGTTTCTTTCTATGTCCAAAGTATTACCCTGCCAGAAGAATTGCAAGAATATTTAGACAAACAATCGTCTATGAATTTGGTTGGCGATTTGAAAAAATATGCTCAGTTTCAAGCTGCAGATTCAATCAAAGACGCTGCGGCAAATTCAGGCGGCTTAGCCGGAATAGGAGCCGGAATTGGCGCTGGTCAAATGATCAGTCAAGCCTTTAACACTGGCTCTAGCTCGGGCGGTAGCGGCGGCGAAGACCCGTTTGCGACACTGGAAAAATTACAAGCCTTGCACGAGAAAGGCATTTTATCCAAAGAAGAATTCGAAGCGAAGAAAGCTGAAGTATTGAAGAGAATCGGCTAGTGATTAGCCTCTCTTGCCCTTCGTGTGGCGCGACAGTGCCCTTCAAATCGAAGGCGTCCGTTTTTGCTGTGTGCAGTTACTGCCGGTCGACATTAGTCCGGCACGACATGGACCTTGAAGCGGTGGGCAAGATGGCTGAATTGCAGGACGATTTAACCCCGCTTCAAATCGGCACCACAGGCAAGTATAAAGGCAAAGCGTTTGAAATCATCGGACGAATGAAAGTTTCCTACGATGATGGATTTTGGAATGAATGGTATCTGTATTTTGCCGAAGGCAAGCACAAAGAAGGATGGCTAGCCGAAGCGCAAGGATTTTACGCGGTTTGTTTCGAGGTAGACCAACGAGTCGCTCCTCCTCGCCAGGATGCCAGCGCTCTGCAACCCGGTCGCCTAGTCGCATTTCACGATCATGAGCTTTTTGAAATTGAAGATATTCGCGAAGTTAAATGTCTGGTGAGTGAAGGCGAATTGCCAGTAAATGCACCGAAAGGGCGTGAGTCGCTAAGCGTTGATTTAACCGGACCCGACACTCAAATGGCAACTATCGAATACGCAAAAGACGAAATTCGCGTATTTGCCGGGGGTTATCAGGATTTCGACGATTTTAAATTTCACAATTTAAGAGAGATTGAAGGCTGGAAACATGCCTGACACTCCAGAAAAACCCGAGAAGAAAAAGTATTCTGCCAAGAATTTTGACTGCACCAGATGCGGTGCACCTATCACGGTAAAATATCCAGGCGCCTCACTTGCTGTAACTTGCCCCAATTGCAAAGTCGTTATTGATATAACAGACCAGAATTACCGCATACTATCTAAGTATTTTGACAAGACAAAAGAATACGAGCCAATCATACCGCTTGGTACCAGAGGCAAATTATTCGACAAAGAATGGGAAGTAATCGGTTTTGTAGTTCGCAGAGACAAGCTATCGGGATTTTCCTGGGAAGAATATTTACTATTCAATCCATATTATGGCTACAGATGGCTTACGCGCAACAACGGGCACTGGAGCTTTGTCACCATGCTCAAGGACAAGCCCTATTCTTCAAAAGCGGCGCTTGACCGCGTTTATGTAAGCAGAGTCAATTTCAAAGACGACACTTTCAAACTTTATTACAGCGGACACGCAGTAGTTGCTTATGTGCTTGGCGAATTTTACTGGAAAGTAAAAACCAATACAGAAGTCTGGATGACAGATTATGTCTCGCCGCCCTATATGCTCTCAAACGAATGGGACAATCGCGAACTAGTATGGAGCAAAAGTGAATATGTAGATGTTAGCAAGGTAAAAGAAGCTTTTAAAATCGAAGGCATGGCTGGTCCCGTTGGAGTGGCTCCCAATCAACCTTCGCCTTATTTGAAAACCTGGAGCGTAATGCGTTTACTCTGGGTCTTTTTCATCGTTATGCTTATAGGCCTGAATGTCGTCACCGCCGGCAGAGCGATGAATTATACAGCTTTGAACCAGATGTATGCTTTCACCATGAATGGAAAAACAAACGACACCACAACCCCTGTGTTTGAGCTGCTCAAAGATAAAGCCAACGTGGAAATAAATCTGAAAGCTGATGTCGACAATAGTTGGTTTTATATTTCGGGCGAAATGGTAAATGATGAAACCGGCGACACTTATTATTTCGAGCGTACTTGCGAATATTATCGCGGTGTCGATGACGGAGAAGCCTGGTCTGAGGGCAGTAGTAGTCAAAATATACTTTTATCAGGTGTTCCCGGCGGTAAATACTACATCAACTTTGATACCGAATCTGGTGACTTCCGCTTACAAGGCAGTCGCAACTTTACTCTGCAAGTACAACGCGATGTACCGACATTTGCAAATTTCATGTGGTGCTTCTTCTGGCTTTCCATACTTCCTGTAATCTGCTGGTTCAATATGCGTCACTTCGAAGTTTCTCGCTGGTCAGAAAGCGACTATTCACCATATGTTTCATCGTCAAGCTAGCCGGGAGCACGAAGAGTAAAAATGATTCCACTCTATGTCACAACTGCAATTGCCATCCTGGTTTTATTCTTTACTAATGCCCAGGCAGGCACTCAATTTTTTGATTTTGAAGCCGGAGCGCACACCAAGCCAACCGGCGGACCGCAACACAAATAAGGAGGAAAACGTGGAGCAAGTATTTTCATTTAAATATCTGGTGGCGGCGATTGTTTATTCGCTACTAGGGTTGTTGATTCTCATTTTTTCAACATGGGTCTTCGACAAAATCACCCCGGGTGATCTTTGGAAAGAAATCGCAATAGAGAAAAATCTACCTCTTGCAATAGCCACGGGTGCCATGATCATTGCTCTTGGTCAAATAATTGCTGCATCATTGCACGGCTAAAAGCATCAATGACCTACGCCCTGTTAATTACAGTATTTGTCATATCCACCTGCGGATTAGTATACGAACTAATCGCAGGTACTGTAGCAAGCTATTTATTGGGCGATTCAATAACACAGTTTTCGACTGTAATTGGCGTTTATCTATTTGCCATGGGCATTGGCTCTTTCTTTTCTAAGTATGTAGAGCGCAGATTGGTTTTCACATTTGTTCAGGTCGAACTGATTGTGGGACTCATAGGCGGCATTTCGGCGGCTCTTTTATTCTTCCTTTTTGAGCACGTCGAAAATTTTCGCATCTTGCTTTATAGCTTAGTAAGCATCATAGGCATTTTAATTGGGCTTGAGATTCCACTTCTCATGCGTATTTTAAAAGACAAGCTCGAATTCAAAGATCTGGTATCCAAGATTTTCACTTTCGATTATGTTGGAGCATTACTTGCATCACTCTTGTTTCCACTTGTGCTTGTGCCGCATTTGGGGCTGGTTCGCTCCTCGATGTTGTTTGGTCTGCTCAATGTTACAGTTGGTTTATGGACTATTCACCTATTTAGAAAAGAACTTCCCTGGCTTAATACTTTGCGCGCCACAGGTGCCACGCTTGTCATTATTCTTGTAGGTGGATTTGCATTTGCCGATAAGCTCACTTCTATGGCAGAAGCTTCTAGTTATCAGGATTCAATTATCTATTCCACTTCAACCCCGTACCAAAGAATAGTCATTACTGGTGGTGGCAAAGAGATAAAACTATTCCTAAACGGCAATTTACAGTTTAGTTCAAAAGACGAATATCGCTATCACGAAGCCTTGATTCATCCAGCCATGGGAAGCCTGAAGAATCCAGAAAACATCCTGGTGCTTGGCGGTGGCGACGGCATGGCAGTGCGAGAATTGCTCAAATATCCAAGCGTCAAAAACATAACACTCGTTGATTTGGACGAGCAAATGACCAAAATTTTTCGCGACCAACCAGCCTTTTCACACTTAAACGATAACTCGCTCAGCAACGCCAAAGTGAAAGTGATTAACGCAGACGCCTTTATCTGGCTGCGCAAGAACAAAGAGCAATTCGACTTTGTTTGTGTAGACTTTCCAGACCCAAGCAATTTTTCTCTAGGCAAACTTTATACAGATACTTTCTATGCCGCCTTAAAGAAGGCGCTGAAGCCTGATGGATTGCTTGTTATTCAAAGCACTTCACCATTTTATGCAAAGAACTCTTTCTGGTGCGTAGTGAACACGCTTGAAGCAGTGGGATATAAAACTCTCCCGTATCATGCTTATGTTCCTTCTTTTGGCGACTGGGGTTATGTTCTTGCCGGTAATAAACCAGTTAAATTAGACTTCGACTATCCCACGGGATTACGCTATATAAGTGCGGCGACGATGGAGCCAATGCTATCTTTCCCTAAGGATATGCAGCCAACAGTGCACTGCGTCAACAAACTAAATAATCAAGCTCTCGTCCACCTATTCGAAAAGAATGGGGCGAATATGTCGAAACGCATTAGTCGAGCCAGTTTTCTCAAAGGGGCAGGCGCTCTTTTCTGGTCTATCTCATCTGGAAATTGGTTATCCGGTTGTTCGACCAAACTAAATTTTCCCCTTCGCTGGCTTGGACCATCAATGGCGATGGGGCATGCAATGCGCGACAAAACGCTTCTACCCTTTGATGGCGAGCCCAAAGACAAAAAAGCCATCTACATCATTGGTGGTGGCATCGCAGGTTTATCAGCTGGATGGTGGCTTAAAAAAAATGGCTTTAGTGACTTCCAGATTTTAGAATTAGAAAAAAAGGTTGGTGGCAATTCCACTTCAGGCTCTAATAAAATTAGTAAATATCCCTGGGGCGCACACTATGTCCCAGTGCCAAACGAAGAGTCCAAATATGTGCGCGAATTCTTTCAAGAAATAGGCGTAATCAAAGGATTCGCAGATGACGGCAAAGCTATTTATGACGAACTTTATTTGTGTCACGACCCCCAAGAACGCTTATTCAAAGACGGATCTTTTCAGGAAGGATTAGTTCCGCACAAAGGTCTTCAAACAGACGACAAATTACAAACACAACGTTTTTTTAAAACAGTTGAGGCATTGCGATATGCCAAAGGTTTTGATGATAAGCCGGCTTTTGCTATTCCTGTAGACTTGAGTTCGCAAGATCCAAAATATAAAGATCTCGATAAAATTTCGATGGCACAATGGCTCACTCAAAACAAATTCGATTCCAAGCCATTAATGTGGTATGTCAAATACTGCTGCAAGGACGACTACGGCTCCAATCCAGACACGGTTTCCGCCTGGGCAGGTCTGCATTATTTTGCCGGTCGTCGTGGCAAAGCAGCAAACGGCGAGCACAACACTGTTGTGACCTGGCCTGAAGGAAATGGATTTCTAGTGGAGAAGTTGCGCGAGAAATTAAAAGACCATATAAAAACGGGTGAGATGGTCACTCAAATCTCTAACACAGAAGGAGGCTTGAAAATCAGCACCCAGAGCGGCGATGATAAACAAGCTTATAGTTCTGAATATGCTATTTTCGCCAGTCCAAGATTTTTGGCTGGCTATTTAATTAAGGACTATCCTAAAACTTTACCCGGTTCTCTCTCACGCAAAGAGGCACTATCCTATGCACCGTGGATAGTGGCAAATATCACATTGAGTCGCATCCCGCCCTCACGTGGCGTGCATCCAGCCTGGGACAATGTAAGCTACTACAGCGAATCTCTAGGTTATGTTAACGCCGCACACCAGAATATTTCGACCCGCTCGTCGAACACTGTTATTACTTACTATTTGCCTCTCACCGCATTTGAGCCGAAAACAGGACGCGCAAAACTCATGAGCGATACGCCCGAAAAATGGCTCAAACACATAATTGCAGACCTGGATAAAATGCATCCTGATATTCAAACGTACATAAAAGAAGTCGAACTTTGGCCCTGGGGGCATGGCATGGTTCGCCCTACAGTTGGTTATATTTGGGGCGAAGACAGACAATCAATGCAGACTAATTTGGGCAATATTTATTTCGCCCACTCGGACATGAGCGGCATTTCTAATTTTGAAGAAGCACAGTATCAGGGGATTAAAGCGGCAGGACATATAATGGAGAAACTGGGGCACAAAGCACCCGCCAAAATAGAAAAACAAAATTCATGACCCAAACTCTATCCACGAGCCAAAACAAATCAGAGTCAACCTGGCAAAACCAGGCATGGCTTGCGTCGGCACAGTGGGATAGTTTGTTCATTTTAGCGCCAGCGTTTATTACATCGGCACTTGTTATTTGCTTTCGTCCATTTTTCGAGAATAGTTCGAATTTGCCTTTGTGGGCTTGGGTGGTGCTCGTCATGATGGTTGACGTGGCGCACGTTTACGCGACTTTGTTTAGGACATATTTAGACAAAGAAGCCCTAAAGAAAAACAAGTCGCTTTTAATTGCCATTCCACTTGCCTGTTGGGCAGTTGGAGCGCTTCTGTATAGCATGTCTAAAGGCGGGGACGGAAACTTATTCTGGAGAACACTTGCATATCTTGCAGTCTTTCATTTTATTCGCCAACAATATGGCTTCATGGCTTTGTACTCGCGCAAAGATTCTGATACCGCGCGCAAATTCAAATACCTCGATGGCGCCTGCCTTTACCTTGCCACCATTTATCCTATTCTTTACTGGCACACACATCTGCCTAGAAACTTCAACTGGTTTGTTGCAGGCGACTTTGCAACTACACTACCAGAAATCGCTTCTCATGCCGGTTTATGCATTTACTTGGTGGTGGCAGCAGGTTATATCGTCAAAGAAATTTGGCTTTACGCAAAACTAAAAATATTCAACATTCCGCGCAATTTACTCATCACAGGAACAGCTCTAAGTTGGTGGGTGGGCATTGTATCTATGAACTCAGACATGGCTTTCACTCTTACAAACGTGGTGAGCCACGGAATTCCTTACATGGCGCTTGTTTGGCTCTATCACAGCAGTAAATCGAGTCATAACGTGAATGCATTAAATCTAAAGCCCTCGTTAGTTGGTCAAATATTCCTCTCTTACGTACCCGCGTTTGTAATGTTTCTAGTGCTTCTTGCATTTCTTGAAGAAGGGCTCTGGGACGGGTTTATCTGGCGCGAACATTTAGCATTCTTCGGTCCTTTTGGTGCACTGCCGGCAATAAATGATCCTGCAATACTTTCTATACTGATACCATTTCTGGCACTACCACAATCTGTGCATTACGTTCTAGACGGCTTCATTTGGCGCGTGAAAGAGCGCGACAATGTTTGGTCAGCTTGAGGACGTCAACATGACAGACAAGAAACCACTCTTTTCAGAACACGATAGAAAGATAATCGAATCTGCACCTATCGAACCAAAATCAGGGCCAGGATATGAATTACTTAAAGGCATTCTTATATGGCACGACGAGACGCCGATGGGAATACCATTTGACACAATTGAAATACTGATTGATCTTCAGATAGCTAGAGCAATCAAATATCATGGTCGCAATCTGCCTGAATTTTTAAACCCGGGTCGATATTTGAAATTGTGGGAACAAGCTCTCGAAGAAGGTTTGAAATGGCACGGATTTTTACCTGAAAGATTGAATTTAAGCGATGAAGATAAAGCGTATTTTGAAAAAGCCCAAAAAGACGCTTCAAATGCTGAAGACTGGTAGCCCAAAAGAGTTTTTTATTTCAAGCCTCGAAACAAAACCTGCAACAACTTTCTCAATGCCGGTTCTCGATCCTGCTCAATAAAATAAACGACTAAAGACGGGTGATGAAAACTTGTGGTGGCATCAAGAATTTGCTCGACAATTTCTTGAGCGTCACCGCGAATAAGTTTTTGAGCCAATGCGCGCTCGACCAACTCTTTGAGTTGCAAACGCATCGTACTTATATGATGCTGAACAAAAGGCTTATCGATTTGCGCGCAAAAATTGAAAGCGCGATACAGCTCAGGATCGAATTGAACTTTCTCTCGTTTGGCTTTGTGCAACTCGACACACCAGTTGGTAATGCACTCTAAAGGGTTTTTAGATGGGTCACAATGAGCCGCAAGCTTTTCGTCCACGTCTAAGAGCCATTTTTCGGTCACCGCATCAAATAGGGCAGCCTTATCGGCAAAGTGGCTGTACAAAGCAGCGTGGGTTACACCCAAATCCTTCGCAATGTCGCTCAGTCGGACTTTCTCGTACCCAAACTTGCGCATCCGCTCGATTGTACAAGCAATGGCTTTTTGTTTTAATTGCTCAGATGTAAGTCCAGTTTTGGGCATTTGGCGGTTTGATTAGGTCCTCTACCTTTATATCTTACAAAACTTGCCATTTGTAAGATACCCATGCTACAGTTACAAATAACAAAAAACGTAAGTTGTAATCATCCGGGGAGGAACCTATGAAGATATCAAACAACACTATCCTTATTACAGGTGGAACTAGCGGAATCGGCAGAGGTCTCGCCGAAGCTCTACACAAGAAGAACAATAAAGTCATTATCGCCGGACGCCGCAAAAATCTTTTAGACGAAATCACTGCCAAAAATCCAGGTATGGAAGGTATCGAAATTGATGTGTCCGACC
This sequence comes from Candidatus Melainabacteria bacterium, assembly GCA_016699165.1. GTDB lineage: Bacteria > Cyanobacteriota > Vampirovibrionia > Obscuribacterales > Obscuribacteraceae > Aved-18. The sequence continues at coordinate 2,063,866 of CP064963.1, forward strand.
AAAAGCAAATTGAAAAATTCGCCGCGACAGTCAAAAGCAAATATCCAGAGTTGAATGTACTTATTAATAACGCTGGTATCACTACGCTCGAAGATTGGGACAACGACAACGTAGACGTTTCAGCCATTCACAACTTGATTGCAACGAATATTTCTGCCGTTATCGGCTTGACCGCCGCACTCTTGCCACAGCTCAAGAAAAACTCAAATCCAGCAGTTATCACAACTACATCTGGTTTGGCGTTTATTCCGCTTGCGATTGCACCAACCTATAGCGCGACCAAAGCGTTCTTACATTCTTGGTTACAGTCGTTGCGTTATCAATTGCGCGACTCTGGTGTTGAAATTTTGGAATTGGCTCCCCCATACGTTGCTACCGAATTTGGTGGCGAACAACAAGCAAACGATCCACGCGCTATGCCGCTTAACGAGTACGTATCAGAAGTGATGCAGATTCTAGAAAGTGGCAAAATGCCTGATGGAGAGATTCTTGTAGAACGCGTCAAAGATTTTCGTATCGCGGAGAGAAATGGTTCGTATAGTAACTTCTTTGAAGAGTTGAACAAGATGTTCAGCAATCACTAGAACTGAATTTGTGAAATAAATGTATCGCCGTCATGATGAAAATATGGCGGCGATGTAATTTGCAGGTCACTTACTTTTATTTGATTTAAAAGACTCAGTATTTTTCAGTACTCTATCAATTTTCTTTTCTACTGACTCTAATCTTCGTTCGAGACTAATTGGGACTTTTCGAGACCCATACTTCAAAGTTCCAGAATCTTTGACTAAAAATTCAGTATCAGGATTGGCGGAATTCGATTTTCCTGAAAGGAGATGATACGAGAGCAGAAAGTCAACAACTTCACCTTGGCTGCATCCCTTTTCCGCGGCCAAATCTTTTATGGATTTCTTAGTATTTGGCTGCACATCCACATTCAGAGCGATTCGATTCTTAGCTGGCCTGCCAGGATAATCATACTTCAGTTCTCCTTCCAAATAAGCTTCATAAGCATCATCAAGTATGTCGCAAAACTCTTTCAATGCTTCACTCTCGGAATCGCCAACTCCTATGACTGAATCTATCAGCGGAGAAGATACGATAAAGCAATCGTCCTCCACTGACCACCGAGTTACTGCTGTATTTTTAATTGCTTTTTTATTCATTTGGTTTCTACTGTTGTCTCTGAACGTTTCGCTTAAATTGAATTTTTTTCTCGAAAAGTTTCACGTAAGGCTCTTTCACCTTACGTCCTGAAACTGTAGCGAATCCTGAAACCCACGCCCCGTCTAAATCATCGTATATAGCCCATTCTTTTTTCTTTTTCACTAAGGAACAATTCCATTTTTTAGCGTGCTTTTCAAAATCTCGCAGTTCGATAAGTTTGGCACTCAAAGCCTCTTTCTCCTGCTCCTGCCATTTATTATATTTTTGGCAGAACTTATTGTCAAGTCCTAAACAAGCTAGGGAATGATGACTGTTCGTCCTCTTTCATAGAGTAGAATTTCATTGTGTTCGAACTCTATACCTACGAAGCAATTTACGCCCTGAACGAAGCGCAAAAAATTGCGCAACAAATGGGCTCGCTTTCTATTGAGCCTGAACACATATTGCTTGGGCTTCGCAAAGAGGGAGTTGGCTCTGCGGCTCGATTATTAAGGCGGAAAAAAATTTCATTCGACGACCTTAAGAAGCTGTTTCAGCTTGACACACACCCCGTTTCTAGCCACACGAAGATTGGCTTCTCAGCGATTAGCAACGAGATTCTTATTTCGGTGTACAACGAAGCGAAAGAGTCTGACAGCTCCTTGATAGGTCAAAAAGAACTTTTCCTCAAACTTGTTGAAATTAGTGAGTCGGTTGGGGCCAAACTAAAAGAATTAAATGCAACTCCTACCGAAGACGAGCTTGAACTCTTAGATTCGAAGGAGTATGGAAATACTCTCGATATTCAGCCAGCAAAGCCTGGCGTCTTGGAAAATCTGCAAGCTTTAAATCTAACTGAAATATGGTGCCTTCATTCCTTTTTTATTCAAACCGGATCACTTAGAGAAATCACTATTAAGGGTCTAGATGCGGCGCAAAAGGAATCGCTGCTAGACTTCATTCGCCAGAAATTTGTTGTCTTGGGTGACCTGATTGTGTGTAGTGAAGAAGGCGAGACTCAGCCGATTCGAGTAAAGCTTGGTCCTGCAGATATAAATGGCTGGAGTTGGGACGAAAACGAAATTATTTTTGACCTGATGCCAGGAGACTTCATAGATACAAGATTGAAAACTGCCGCTCTCAGTTTCATGGCAGAAATATCGCAATTTCTGAGCATTTCAATTTCAATGGCAGACGAGAGTCTCAACGCTGAACCCATGATCGTGATCCATCCAGACAGCTCCATAGAAATACATCAAGAGCGAGAACTGCAAGAGCAATCACTAAACTAGATTAGGCACTTCGGCTTTCGTGTATCACTTTATTCTTTTCGTAGAGCGCTAAGCGCTAAGCGCTCCGCGAAAGTTTAAAAGTGACGTGCCCAACTTTGTGTTAGATGAATACTTGATTTTCTGACGGTATCAAAGTTTTTCGAGCGAATCAAATCCTATTCGCTTTTTTCTTCTTCTTTTTTGACTTTGAAGAATTCTTCAAATTGTCGTTGCGAAATGCCTTGAGCTTTTAAAAACCAGTGCTTAACGCGAGAGATGATGCCGGTTTGCGGCATTTGATAAACACCAGAGCGAACATTGGCGATACGATTGCGATCGAGTTCGTACTTAACTTTTGCCATGTCAGATTTTAATTCGTCTGTTTTATATGCAAGACGCATTGCGCGATCTGTTTGTTCTTGCAAATCGGGAATGAGCTTCAGCTCCATGTCTTGCGAAGCAATCTTGGCTCTGTCTTCAACGCGATCTGTAAGCAGTTTGATGATTGTGTCTTGAGCTTCAACGAGTGAGCGACGCAAATCTGCAATCTCGTGATCTCTATCTTCGATGATGATTCTGATTTCTTCTAATTGCGGATGGCTCAAATCGAGCTTGGTATCAGTTGGAATTGTCGCCGGAAGATCTCCGCCATCTTTGCGAAGCATTTGAGCGAAACCTTCAAGGAAGGTTACCAATTCGTTGCGGCTGACCTTATCCACTGGCTCGCCGTTAATTTGAGCTAATTTGTCTGTGGCGTCGGCTTTGTTACCGCTTTCTAAAGTTTCGCTAACTGTCTCAGGATTGCAATCAACTTCTTTCTCGGAAGGAAGGACAGATTTCAGTTCCACTTCGATGCGCTCCTGGGTAGTTGCTACAGTCTCGTTAGCCTGGGCAGCTTCTGCGGGCGCTTTGGTTTCTTTGCCCTCTTCAACAAAAAGCTTTTCGATTGATTCGGATGTAACACCTTTTGGTGCAGAAGAAGCGTCGGATGTATTCATATATTCGTGAAACTCACCGGTTTATGTGGGACGAAAAAAGCGCAGAATGTACCAAGCCAATTATCTCCACAACCCCCAGAAAAGTCTAGGATGGGCATTTTTATATATGTACAATCTCAATACGATAGTGGCATATACGGTGAATATCTAAGTCGTATTTAATTGCGGAAAAGATACAAAATCTAATTTATTTAAAAATTGGTTAGTGGCGAGGCTTGGCTGCAGGCTTCTTGGGTTTAGCGTCAGTAACACCTGGAATGGGCGTCTTTTTGATACCGAAATATTCTTGCAAAACCATTTTGGCGAGCGGCGCAGCAGCTGTACCACCATGACCGCCATGCTCGACGAATGCGCAAATTGCGATCTCGGGTTTTTCAGACGGCGCATAACAGCAAAACCACCCATGCGTTTTACTGCCTTTGGGAGGAGCTTCAGCAGATCCAGTTTTTCCAGATATTGCAACTTCAGGCATGTTGACGCGACCGGCAGTACCGCCCTGTACAACAGCTCTCAAGCCGTCCGAAATCACTTTCATATACTCTGGTTTGATTTTCCAGATTTCAGGCTTAGGAGGAGGAACCTGACGGTCACCAATTTTAATAACAAGATGCGAGAAGGGAACGCGACCTTTCATTGCCAGTCCCGAATAAATGCGCGCGCCTTGAACCGGCGTTAGCTGAATAAAGGTCTGACCAATAGACATGTGGAGCGTGTTTCCGGGATACCATTTTTCGTGCATCCGGCGCAATTTCCATTCTGAGTCTGGAACAGTTCCTGATCTCTCATTGGGAAGCTCTACGCCAGTAGGTCTTCCAGCACCAAGTATATTGCCCCACTTCTTGATCATCTCGGGCGTCATTTTCAAAGCCATGGTGTAGAACGCGGTGTCGCGCGACCATTGCATACATTTAACTAGATCGAAAAGACCACTTGCGCTGGTCCAGTCGTGAAATGTGAAGCCACCAAGGGAGACACCACCACTTACGTGAATTTTGTCGCCTGGTTTAATTACTTTGTAATCGAGTGCGGCAAGCATTGTAATTGGCTTCCAAATTGAACCTGGCGGAAAACCAGATAGCGCGCGGTTATGCAGCGGGTGACTTGGATGACTTAATAATTTGCGATCTTCTTTTGTAAGACGACGAGTAAACACATTTGGGTCATAACTTGGTCGTGATACCAAAGCTAGTATCTCGCCCGATTGAGGATCCATCGCCACAATCGCACCAGATTTTTCACCAAGAGCCTGATAGGCACAGCGTTGCAAATTCAAATCCAAAGACAAAATAATGGGCTGACCAGGAATTGCCTTTTTGGTAATAATTGGCTTTGCGGTTTCGCCCGACGATTGACCCATCGCGTTTACCCGCACACGCTGCTCGCCATCGACGCCACGTAACTGATCGTCATACAGTTTTTCGATTCCAGCTTGTCCAACAACATCGCCCATTTTTCTATCGGGACGGCGCAGCATCTGCGGTTTTGTGATTTCACCACAATATCCAAGTACATGCGCGGTCATTTCGGCGTGCGGATAAGTTCGGCTTATGTCAGGGAGGATATCAATTCCTGGAAGAAATAATTTCTGCTCATAGAATTTGCTTACGTGCTCAAGATTTAAATCGTGCTCTATAACAATAGGCAGAACCGAGCTTGAGGCCTTGGCTTTCATCAGTCTGTCAAATACTTCGGCGTATTCTAAATCTAGAATTTTAGCGATGCGTGTAGCCAAATCTTGAACATGTTCGAGCTGATTGGGTACAGCAATCATAGATAAAGACTGTTTGTTGGTGGCAAGCAAATTACCGTGCCTGTCATACAAACTACCGCGTGGTGCGCGCAAGAATGTGACGCGAGTAGAATTATCTTCGGCAGCGGTTTTGTAATACTTATTTTGAATAATCTGCAACCATGTCAAACGAAGTAACAACAAAACCATGGCAGTGATGATCACAAACGCCAGTACAAAAGCTTTACCGGCGACTTGATCTGAAAATTTATGGGAAGAAATACTTTTCATCGTTGATCAGAAAGCTCCCTGAATCTAAGGAACTCATACCATCCACGCATGGGAAAAAATATAAACGGCGCTAACAGTGAATTGAGCGATGCTTCGATAAGCGAGACTCTCACTAGATTTTCAAGCACACCTGGTCTGCCCACTGCATAAAGCTGAGCTGCCATAATCAGCTCTGACATAAAGGTAAAAACAAACACCAGTGGAATACAAAATATAATTGCTCGATTAAAATTGCGCAGACAAAAATATCCAGCACTCCAGCCTACAAGCGGGTAGCAGATTGGATAAATTGGCAGAATAGAATTATAAAGCGCAGCAAATGCCGCTCCTAAAAGTGCACCACTGATAGAACCAGACAAAACTTGCCTGAGCATAACTTCTTTCCAGGTGCTCAAACGCAATTCATCCAAAGTTGGCGCTTTGACTGGCGATCCCCAGGTCACTGACCAGACAATAATGAAAGTCAAAGCAAGATTACACTGGACGTTAAATAGTGTCAGTCTGCTCAAAATACAAAGCTGCAAAATCCATATGAACGAAATAATGAGAGCGACAATGCCTATCGCGCCTATTCTTCGTTGTGTACGAATTGCAAGCATTACCGGGCTAACCTCAGATTGGCGGTAGGACCAGGACTTGATCCAGGTCGAAGCAATTTTCAGCCAGTTTCACATCTATCTGCATAGAAGCACCATTGGTATCACGACGAATCGAAGCCACTTCGCCGACCGGGTGGTTGTCAGGGAAAGCGCCACCTTTACCGTAGCAAATAATTTTGTCGCCAACATCTACATTGGTTCCAACTGGAACATAATCGATGATTGCCAAATTGGGTCCATTGCCCGAAATAATACCAGGCAAGCCAATTCGCTTAATGACCACACCTAATTTCTGCTCAGGGTCTGTGATTAATCGAACAACACTTGCATGTTCGCTTGTACTGAAGACTTGACCAACGACACCATCAGCGGTGATAACAGCAGAACCTTTCACTACGCCATCAGCCTGACCTTTGTCGAGCACAACCTGCTCATACCAGTTGTCTGGCTCACGTGCACTCACTTCTGCAGCAACTGCTTTGCGAGACATCTTGTCGCGCAGACCAAGCATTTTGCGCAGATTATTGGTGTCACGCGCCTGACGCTTTATTGTCGCCAACTCAATCTCGGTTTTAGCAAGCTTGCCTTCGAGTTCTCGAATACGCTCGGTAGACTCGAAAACTTTGTCTGCCAGGTCACGCGTAGACTTAACCTGATAAATACTTTTGGTCAGTCCGGCAGAAACCCATGTGCTTGCAGTCATCAAAAATCCCGATGCAGGACCTGCCAGCATAATTAGGATTATGACCAGAAACACTGCCTCGGCAATGTGTTCTGCCTGATCATTTGAGCGCGATAACAACTTGAGCTGCCTTGTTTTCGATTACTTGTGATACTGGCAAAGTTCTAGCACTCGACTGTAGGTCGGGTCCGAGAGCATCTTACCTGTGCCTTTTGCCACTGCCGAAAGCGGATCTTCGGCAATGAATACGGGCACTTCGGTCTCGCTCGAGATGAGCTCGTCGAGCCCCTGCAAGAGCGCTCCACCACCGACCACAACAATACCGCGATTATAAATATCAGCAGCAAGCTCGGGAGGAGTTTTTTCCAGTGTGTGTTTGATGGCACCAATGATGGCGCGTAACGGCTCGGCAAGTGCTTCGCGAATTTCACCGCGACTTACCGTAACAGTGGTGGGCAGCCCGTTTAAGAGGCTCAAACCTTTAACGTTGTACTTATCGTTTTCTTGTGTTTTCCAAGCGGAGCCCAGGCGGAATTTAACTTCTTCAGCTGTCTTTTCGCCGATTTCAACACTGTGTACACACTTAAGATATATTCTAATTGCATCACACAACTCATCGCCTGCGATACGAATTGACTCGTTCACAACAATGCCGGACAAGCTCAGCACCGCTACTTCTGTAGTGCCCCCACCGATATCTATAATCATAGAACCAGTTGGCTCGATGACAGGGAGGTCCGCACCAATAGCCGCGGCAAGCGGTTCGTCGGGCATATAAATTCTTGAAGCTTTGGCATTCTCCGCCACGTTTCTAATGGCGCTCTTTTCGACGCTTGTGATGCCAGATGGAACAGCAATAACGATTTCGGGATTGCGCAGCGCATTATCATTTGAAGCAACTCGTTTGAGGAATTCGTTCAGCATGATTTTGGCATAGTCAAGATCGGCTATAACACCATCTTTCAATGATCTAGTCGCTCGCACACCGCGAGGTGTTCTGCCAATCATCGCCCTAGCTTCTTCGCCAACTGCAATGGGCAGATTTGTCGCTTCGTCAATTGCGATAACGGACGGTTCTCTCAGCACTACGCCTTGATTTTCAAGATAAATCAAGGTGTTAGCCGTACCGAGATCGATGCCAACGCCTTTGCTAAACAAGCCTTTGAGCCAGCCTACCAAGTTAATCACCTCAAAGTCTCCGAGCTATTTTTACTTCATATAAATAGTATCATGGCAGCCATTAAAAACGCCGAATCCGCGCTTGTCAGGTGGATTTGACGCAAATAGTTTTACTACCGCTTTACTTTTGTATATCCCTTACATGTCCGGCAAGCGACATCTCTTCAAATTTGATTCTGAAGTCATTATTGAATACTTCTTACTTAAGAAACCACATTCGATACCACAAGCCGTTCGATCATGCAGCGCACGTCGAATCAACCTGCAATAATTCCACTGTCCTACCTTCGGGATCTCGCACCAAAGCAGACATTCCCTGCTGTACTCGCCGAATCTTTACTGATTGCCCTAAAGAGCTCAGTATTTTCTTAAGATCGTCCACACGCAGCCCCAACCAGAGCCCAGAAACCGGCTCCGTTTCATTGATACATGGATATAACTCAAGCACAAAGTTGTCGCTTAAAACAGCCGCATAATGTTCAGGACCATTACCGTGTTTCTCTTTTTTAAAGTTGGCTCCCAAAGCAGAGTAGAAACTTCGCATATCCTCAAGCTTTGAAGTTCTGATCACAAGAAGGTTGACTTTCATTTCAAATCCTCTAGCTTTAGTTCCTTTTCGCCATCCGGAAAAACCATCTTTACGACTAGAGACCCGCCCATAGCTTCCGCGTGTTTTTGCAATGTGGAAACCAAAAAATCGGATCTCGCCTCAACCCTAGAGATCGCGGCTTGCCTACTTCCTAGCCGCTGCGCAAGCTCTTCTTGAGACAACCCGCGTTGCTCACGCAACTCCTTTAACTTCACAGCTTCGGGAGGAGAGGTTGAGCGGCGCTCAGAAACGAGTTCTACGATCCTTGGGAGTACATCATCTAACTTATCATAAACCTCATCAGCTCTCTCACCGTAACCATGCGTATCGCTTGATACCAAGCCAAAACCCTTTTCCTTTTTCCAAGCTACGGCAAGATGATAATCACCTAGAAACAAATCCAAGTTCCAGACTCCCTTTTCCGAAAGTGGTTTATCAACGGTAATTTTTGCATCAGGAAAAGATCTCGTTAGAAACCGCTGCATGTCACGAATTGCATTCGTCTCAACTGTCTTATCCACAGCTTTGGTAGCCGTCCGACTCATCCCCATACTCCTTTTCCATTTGCACCTAGCTTGGTGAATTCCACAGTACCTGTCGCGAAATCTTTTACCTCAATAGCACCAGTTCCAGCAATAAACGTATTGTGCCTTGCGCTTCGGTATCGGAGTACTTGAGAAAATCCATCAACGGCGAATGCATTATCGACTTCTGGCGGGTACATCCTGCCGTCTGTTTTCCAACGGCTTGGATTAAAAACGACATTGCTATGCTCGTCTTCGACACAGTTTAAAGTGTCGCAAAGCAATCTGAGCGCTTCATCATGCGTGGCCGCGACCGGAGCCTCGCTCAACCTCTGATAGAAGAGTGACAAGCGAGCTTTTTTGTCCATAAATGCTCTCTGCCACCTCTCTTTCTAGACTATAACTTCAAAGGCATATGCCGTCAAGAGCATATTCCTTTAGTGTAATAAAAGTTTGTTTTCAAAGCCACTTATGGATTATATTCTTGAACTTGTTCTTGCAAACTCGAATACTGACTATTAAGTGGTTCTAGCGCAACGGCTTCTTTAGCCGCTCTAAGCGCTTCCTTATAATTGGAACAGCCTTTCAAAAGAAGCGCCAAGGCATACCACTGTTTAGCATCTTTTGGCGACAATTTAACTGCATTAGCTTGACTCTTCAAAGCAAGGAAATTTTGTCCCTGTCGACTTTGCCAGTAAGAAAGTCCGCTCCAGCCACGCACCTCTTTGGGGCTCGCCTTGACCGCCTTCGAGTAAAGCTCTCCCATTTCCAATGGCGACTTGTCACTCTGCTGTCCCATCTTCTCTAAACTTTCAAAACTGGGCGCAGACAAAGAATTGAAAGCGTATATCGCTACGCCACCAAAAACTACAATTACAGCCACCACAGCAGCCGTAACCAAAACTTTATTAGGCGCACTTTTGTCCGAGAATTCAACCCTTTCGTCCAACTGTTCAAGTGCATCATCGTCATCTTCATCTACTTCTTTGCCTTGCGTTTTAGATTTTATGCTTACCTTTTCACGCAAATAAGGTTTCGGCTTGCCTTTCGTCTTAGCCGTAGATATCTCTTCTTCCTCTTCCCAATCAATTGTTTTGCGCACTTCATTGCGATAATTGATCAGGTCTTCTTTCTTCACCACTGGAACATGTCCCGTCGTAAGTCCACTAAGCGGAGCATTCGCTTCAGGATCATCATACTCGCTTGATTCATCTTCAAAATCGTTAGAAGCAGCTTGAGTCGAACTAGTCTTCTGCAAAGGCTGGTGGAACACTTCATTTAATTCCATTTCGTTTGTATCAAGATCAAATTCACCGCTGCTAATTTCATCGAATTCATTTATATCCGGCACCGATGATGGTGGCACGGTTGCAATTGACGGTGGCGGTGACGGAGACACCGACTGCGCAGTTAGCGCCGGTTTTGGCAGTCCCGGTGGATAAGTATTTAAAATTTCGGGCATGCTAGGCACCATGTCCACAATAGGCGGCTCCCGCAAAGACTGCAAAGGCTCCACTTCTTTCTTTTCAAACAATAAAGATAACTGCGAGTCGTTTAAACTATCTTTCAAGAACGGCTCTAGCATTGGAGCGTATCTATCTGGAGGAATGCTTTGCTCTATCGAAGATTCTTCAGCGGTGCCGGGCAAACGCAACTGTTTCAACTGCCAAATTATTTGCAATAAGCGTTGAGCGTCGCCATGATTTCCACTGCTGATCAGCGCTTCATATCGTTTAGTTTGTTTTTCGATTAGACGATCCAGTCTCAACTGAATTCCGCTTTTATCGAAATTCAAATCGTCGTCATCTTTAGCTTGCAACGAATCCATACCGAAAGGATTGCTTTACTTCCATACATTAAATCGCCATCTATTAATACTTTACCCAGTAAATCAGGCAAGCAGCCATAGAATGCTATTTCTTGGCTTTTATGGATCTCAGGGCGTTTTTGGCATTAACCTTTATAGCCTTGTCTTTATCCTTCGAAGCCGTCTCAAGCGCCGGAATGGCAGCCGCAGCAGTAGGTCCCAGCGCCTCTCCTATTTTGTCGCGCCTTTCCATGCGAGGATCGGACACTCCGTCCGAGCGACTAGAAGGCGAAAACTTCATATTGAAATTGCGCAATTAATTGACTGCCGTTTGCACATTCATTCGCTTTTCTTTAGGCGCGACATTTACTGAAGACACAAACAATGACAGCGCGAGCAACAAAACGATTTTTGCCAACTAGTTTTCATGTTGCCTATTTGCTTCTAATGAGATTCTAATAGCACCACTTATAGTGACTAATTCTGATGAGAATTTTTTATCTGATTCAAATAGAATTCCACGTCAACTCCTAAATCCTTCAACGCGTCTACGGCTCTAGCTCTAATTTTCGGTGGCGGATGAGTGGCGATTACCCGCCCCCACAATTCAATTAATTTTTGATGTGCCATCTCTCTAACTCTGGTATCCGTATCGGTAGAATAGATATTACTCCAAACGTTAATCTCTTTGATCCTCGATGGGATTCTAGCTTCTAAGATATCAGCCTGGCGATAAAGCCATTCCGGAGCATCAGGATATTTAGCCGCTTGCCTGTAATATTTTGCTGCGGCAATCTCATTACCAGCATAAAGATATTGATTGATCCCAGCAATAAAAGGGAGGTACCAGTTATCTTGATTTGCTCGAATTCCTCGCTCAATTAATTCAGCAGCCTTTTTGGGTCTTCTTTGTTCATTGCCAACGATAAACGCTGCGAACCAATACGCTTTTACTAAATATGGATCTAATCCCGTGATGAGTTCCAAGTATTCATCCGAAAGGGCATACTTATCCTTCTCTCTTTCAGAAGTATCTCCGACGTAACTTATGAAACGAAGCCAGTAGCAGTCTGCTATCAATTGATCAAAACCAAGCGCAATCAATCTAATCCCATAGGGAGATGGAATGAATGTGTGATTCACAGCACTATCTTGAGATAGCAAATTCGCTAAATTTTCGCGACAAACTTGAATAGTTCCCACTAATAAAAAAGCGAGAACTATCAAAAATTTACTCGAGCTAAAACGCATTTTACTGATTTGAAAGAACCAAGGTCGATCCAGCCGATTGTCCACCTAAAGGAAGTCCCGACTTGCTTGCACCGCGAACGGCGTAAGCAGTAGTTCCTATCTTGCTATATTCAACGGCTCCAGGAGGAGAAATAGTTCCAGAAGGTGCAGCAATTCTTGCAGCTTGAACATCTGTAATCCCACCTGTCACCGGCCACGGATCGGCAGCAACATTGAATGGATTTCTGGGAGCTTGACCCAGAGTTCCACCGATACTCGATGAACCACCCGGATAATATGGTTTAAGGCCATCAATATCTGGATAAGATCCAGCAGCATCAGTCGCGTACATCTCAGCAGCAATCTGCGCCGTGCGCATATTACCTTTCACGCTCGCCTCACGCGCCTTGTCTTGCGCGCCAATAAAGTTCGGCAACGCAATCGCCGCCAAAATTCCAATAATAATTACGACGACGAGGAGCTCAATCAGCGTGAAGCCGCCTTGTCCTCTAATTTGTTTTTTGCGCCTTGCCATGATCACATTCCTCTAAATAAAAAACTGCGGGATACCAATCAATTTATCCGCTCGAACCTAAGAAAATGCGCCAAAATTTCAAAAAAAATTACCGAGGTTCTAGTAAGTATGAAAGCCCGAATGGATATTTATAGATTGCCCACTAGCATAAATCAAATAACGGTTGTCAAAGATTAAAGCCACCCGGGGCAGGACCGGATGGCTTTATGAAATTAAGAAACGTTAAGAACTCGCTGCGGTAATTATTAGACCAAAACGGCTTCTTTTTGGTGTTTGGTGTGACGCTCGTGAGCCACTTTGCGAGGACGACGAAGATGGTCCATGAAACGGCGGTGAGCCAATGTGTCGATTTGAGCTTGTGATGTCTTTTCTGGAACTGAAAGAACGAACTCGTCGGTGTTCACTTTAGGAGCTGCATTGTTATGCTTGCCGACTAAATACAGGTAACCACCTCTGGTTGCATATACGTAATGAATCATGTTTCCTGCCCTCTTCTTGTTTTAGTTCAATGTTTTGATTATTTGATAGACGATGTTGACGATTAGACGATAGTTGAATTAGACCGCGCTAACTTAGAGCCTGTGAGTCGCTTCCCTCAACTGTACCCTACGCCATCGTATGCGAATAGAGTTGTTTCAAAGTGATTCTTCATTTTCTCTAAACAATTGATGTTAGCAATTGTTCATGCCGTCACGGGAGAACCGGACGACATAAGGTTATTAACACACAGGTGCGATCAAAAAGCTTGCCGCGTAAGTTGTTTGTTAATCCTTACTGAAAGCGATATACCCTAACCAATCCTATATGCACCGCATGGCAACTAGCTATTCGCGCCATCCGATAATAATTATATCTCTTTACTTCCTCGCTTTATCTGGCTTAACACTATCCGAATTCAGCTCAGCATCAATAAATTCGCCTATATCGTTACCTGCCACCACTGTTACGTCACTATCAATGTCACCAATGGAGGCGTTGATTATCTCGCCGGTATCGCCTAAATCTTCGCGAACGACTTCTGCTTCTTCGGGGTTTCCGCGTTGAGAGATGATGCTTGAATCTGGCTCAGCATCTGAGACGATGCCATCACTTCCAGCTGCTGCTCTTGCGGACAGACTTTTCTTGCTCAAGACTTTGACATAGCCATAGCCTTTCTTCTTCAAGAATTTGAAGAGTTTACGTCCCAATTCTTTATCGCCACTGACATTACTGACGGTGACTTTCATGGAGCGCTTATCGCCGCTTAAGAACTGCGATCCCATTAGCCTGGCGGTGATTTTTCGAAGCTCTAATCTGTCTACAGCCCAGTCGCCGGTGCCGGCAAAGCTGCCTGGAAGCATGATGAGCTTTTGATTTTTCTTGGGAACACATCGGGCGAAATTGGCGACCTGAGTGATTTTCTCCATGCTCATGTCGGTCGAAATATAGTCTTTGGCAATTTCGAGAAGTTTGGGAAGATGCGCCCAGGTTCCGGGATTTACTGATGCTTGAATAACCGACTGAACAAACATTTCTTGGCGCTGAACACGACCGATATCGCCCAATTCATCGTGCCTGAAGCGCACGAAGCCCATTGTTTGATAGCCTGATAATTTTTGTCTGCCTGGTTGCAAATCAATATATAAGTGTTGCGAATCGTCTTTGTATTTCATGCGCTTTGGAATGTCTACTTCCAGTCCGCCAATCTCGTCAATGCACTTCACGAGCCCTTGTAGATTCAAAACGATGTAATGATCAATTGGAACATGCAGGAGCCGATTGACAGTGGCACTGGCTAGAGTAGGTCCGCCGATGGCATTTGCGGCATTGATTTTGGAGTGACCGTGCCCAGGAATGAGGACGTTAGAATCTCGCGGAATAGACAAACATGTAAGCGTGTTGGCGAAGGGGTCGAAGCGCACAAGCATCATGGTGTCGGAGCGTCCGGTAAAGAGCGAGTCGTCGCCTTTCTTGCGTTTGCCTTTGCCGGAGTAGACTACGTCTGTGCCCATAAAGAGAACGTTTACAGGCTCTACAAGTGAGCCAAATCGAAGAACGGGCGGCAACAGGCTGGGGCTTTCAATCAGGGTGAAAACATATCCAGTGACGACACCAACTAAGGCGCAAACTAAAAAAACTAAATACCAGTTGCGGGGACTCAAATTATTGCTAACCGGGAGAAAAGCCTGGGATATTATATGGTGTATGCGCAGGCTAGCAACACATTACCCGTCCTCAAGGTTAGATCCAGGTAAGCCCGGGCGGCTACTTGCCATCAATTTCGGGGGTATCGGCGACGAGATTCTCTTCTTTCCAACTCTGGACACGATACGCGAAACGCTGCCTGGTTGGCACATCTCACTTTTGCTTGAACCTCGCTCGCGGTCGGCCAAAGAATTAACAGAGTCGGTGGACGATGTTCTGTTATTTGACATCAAGAAGAGACCTTTGCTTGTCTCCGATTTGATGGAGTTGCTGTTTCTTATAAAGAAGGGGCGGTTCGACGCGGTGGTTTCATCTGGCAGTTCGCCCATGGTATCGGCGCTGTTGTTTTTGTCGGGCATTCCGCATCGAATCGGTTATGACTCGAATGCGGCAGCGCGTTTGCTTTTAAGCGAACCTGTATTTTTGGATCGCGATGCTTATGCAGCAAGAATGTATCAGGAGCTGGCTTTTGGGCTTGCCCGCCTGGCAAACGGTAAAACAAAAAGCGAAACCGATAACGGTTCAGGTTCTAGTGGTAACTCACTGCCGCTGGTCAAGGTCAGCGCCCAGGCTGAAACTCGGATGAACGATTTAATGGACAGTTTTGCCATTGCCGAAGGCGCCACTAAAATATTGATTCATCCTGGCACAAGCAGACTTGCCACTCAAAAGGGTATTTTGAAATCTTGGCCGGTTGATTCGTGGCTCGAACTAATTAAACGATTAGGCGAATTGCCTAATACATATATAGTGCTTGCGGGTGGTCCCGACGACCAGGACGTGATAAGCGAATTGCGGTCGAAATGCTCTGCACCGTATTTGGTGTCAACATTTGGTCGCACTAAAAACCTTTCGGATCTAGCGGCACTGATGGAATTATGCGATTTAATAGTCTGCGTAGACTCTGCGCCCATGCACGTTGGCGTAGGACTCAATCGCCCGCTTGTTGCTTTGTTTGGCCCCACGGATCCGGCAAAACTACTTCCAGACAAGCCCCATTTTAAAGCCATTTGGGACAGACAAGACGGCAACAGGTCTATGTTTGACCGTAAGGGCGTCAACATAAATGTCGGTATCGTATACGATGCCATCTGCGAGCAGTTGAAACACCTTAAATAGGCTCGACGAGAGCTAAGACTTATGTTATATTGGCGGATCTATGAAACCACTAATCGGCGTTAATGTGGACATCAAACCTGGCACGGCTGAAAAGCCTCCAGAGTGCAGCTTGCAGGCTCCGTACATCGAAGCCATTCAAAAAAGCGGCGGTATCCCAGTTCTCATTCCTCCCATGTCCGATTCGGACCTGGCCTTGATAGTGGAGCGCTTAAGCGGTGTTGTTTTTGTAGGCGGCCCGACTATCACCCAGCTCATTATGGCGAAGAGATAGAAGAGCACACGAAGATGGTAGACATGCTTCGCGACGAATTTGATTTTAGATTTTTCAATCAGGTGCTAGAACACACAAATATCCCTACTCTAGGAATTTGTCTGGGATCGCAATTATTCAACGTGGCGCTGGGTGGCTCGCTCATTCAGCATATTCCTCACCAGTTTCCCGAATCAAAAGTTGAACACTCTACCGAAGATGGTTGGAAGAATGGCTTCAATAAACATCTTGTGATACTTGAAGAAGGCAGTAAGCTTTTTGATATCTATAAGAAGAACGAGCTGAACGTCACCACATCGCACCACCAGGCAGTGAAAGACGTAGGCAATAAATTGAAAGTGGTCGCTCGCGCCCAGGACGGCGTGGTTGAGGCGGTCGAACTTGACGACTCAAGATTTTTAATTGGCGTGCAGTGGCACCCAGAGCGCGAGTACGAACAAAGCAAATGCTTGTTTGATGAATTTGTACGCGCCTGCGCATCACACTCTGCCTAAATCGCGGAGCGCTGAGCGCTAAGCGCTCCGCGAAAATAGATTTTTCCTCACAACAATCTCCAAGGTCTTATTGCGCCAAGTTGTCAACAATAAGCATTACGGGAAGAAATACTTATTGTTGACAACCCCAGCTTTTAGACAGGCTCGATTTGTTGTTAGATTCTTTCCTCTTTTATTAAGCTTGACACGCAAGGTTTTCACTCAGCATAATCAGTATTTGCTAGACTGAATTAGTTGCGTCACGGTAGCTCAGTTGGTTAGAGCGGGCGACTCATAACCGCCAGGTCGGCAGTTCAACTCTGCCTCGTGACAAATTTTTATTGACCAGGAACGTTATAGCGTTCGACATCTCCGAACTTGAAGTATTGTCGTTGCGCAGACCCTGCCGTCTTGATTCCGGCGTCTTGAAAAACGCGCGCACGTTGAGAACGCGCAGGAAATTTGAGTATGGAAGTCTGGTCGAGCATCATCACCGCATTTAGTACCGCGCGATCATAATTGGGAAAGCCCGAAGGCTCGGTGATTTTAGCGTCTAAAATGCGACGGTCTTTGGTTACTGTGCAACTAAACCAGGCAACCGTGCCCATCGGAAACTTCATTAAAGACTGACCGGTGCGCGGGTCGTAGCGCAATGACGGATCTTCTGGATTATTTAAAGTCTGCTGCACTCCCGACTGGACCGCCCAAAGCAATCTATTGCGCCATTTGTCCCATTCGACTTGTAGCTCCTGGTCTGCCATGTCAGGGTCCTGACTTTGCAAACTGGAATCTAATTGTTGCGCCTGACCATCGAGTAATTTGTTATAACGGTCCATCTGTCCGCGTCCAGGACTTAGCTCTTGACCGTCGCCATCGACATCGCCTTGCAAATCGGTGTGCTTAATCGTGGCTTGCAGCGGCGCTTTGTTATTGCCCTCGGCACTGACTGAGCCTTGATAAAAACTTCCGCCTGGCTTTGTGTCGTCGTTTTGAGCGGCATTAGAATTAGATTGAGATTGGGGCTGAGTATTTTGCTGAGCCGGAACAGGATCCATATATTGAATAGGGTCGAAGCCACGATTTTGTGCCATGGCAGAGTCTGCGCTTGAGACACAAAGCGAGAATGTGACAGCGATACCTAAAATAAGCGCTCGGCGTGCAAAGCGCTTGTTACAAAACTGATTTTTAACTGAGGTATTGCCCATAATGGTATTAACTGATTTCCTGGGGAATTTAGCAGTTACTGCTACATTTCTAAAATAACCCAATTTAGTACGATTGTCCTGAATCAAATTGCAAATGCCGACTTTTTTAGACGAAGTTGAAGACATCCTGGCAAAAGAGCTTGCTATAGTCGAGCGCGACGGCGATTCGCTCATTTCAATAGTGGCTGCTTTCTCGGCTGGTCCCGATTCGACCGCCTTACTTTTAGCCTTACACAAAATAAGCAAGCGCGCCCGCATCAAGCTTCAGGCATGCCACATTAACCATAATTTGCGCGGTGACGAGTCGCTTGCAGATCAAGAATTCTGCCAAAAATTATGCTCAAAGTTGGATATTCCGCTACAAAAAATAATTCTGCCGCTTGAATCTAGCAGCGCTCCTTCAGAAGACGTCATGCGCCAATATAGATATCAAGCCTTACTCGAATTCGCCAGACAGTGCAATGCAAGCTTTATCGCCACTGGTCACACCTTGGACGATCAGGCAGAGACAATGCTTTTTAGATTATTCAGAGGCACATCTCCTGCTGGTTTAAAAGCGATGGCAAGCACGCGTTTACTGGACGAGAATCCGCCAGTTTATATCATTCGACCTATGCTTGAATTGAGCAAAGCTGACTGTTTGCGCTTCCTGGCAGATGAGGGAATTGCAGCTAGGGTCGATAGTTCGAACACTAACGAGCAATATTTGCGCAACTATATAAGGTGGCAAATGGTCCCTGTGATTGAGGGGCGTTTTGCCGACTGGAAGGAGCATTTGGGTAATTTGCATCAAATGCTTTCAGACGATGACGAATATTTTGAAAAGATTGTGCACGATTTGCAAAGTGAAATAAGAGTGTCAGAATCACAATCAGGATCAGACTCAGTCTTTGTTTGGTCTCAAGAAAAGTTTTTGACTCTGCCCGCTTCGCTTCAGTCGCGCTTAATTGTGTCCGAATTGACCAGACGCAATATTCAGCCTAGCTTCGAGCGAGTAAAGGCAATTCGCGCCTTTATAGAAGGAATGGAAAAACACAATGCGCTTACACTATCGAGCGAATGCGTGCTTAGACGAGTGAAGAAAGACGGCATCCAGACTGGAATTGAGTGGGTCGAGAAATCTAGATTCGCTCAGGAAGAAAGTGAATTCTACGACACCTTTTTTGGTAATCAATGCACTTTGATTCGCATGCCAAAGATGCCAGGCTCTTCTGCAAGCAATGTCATTACCTGGCTCAACAAAGCTTTGAAAATCGATTTCTGTTCTAGCCACAAACAGAAACAGGACTATCCGCCTCCAAGTGAATGGCAAGCGCTTGTCGACTTGAGTCGAGTGAGCCAACCGCTTTACGTTCGTACACGAAAGCCAGGAGATTTAATTCAACCTTTCGGAATGCAAGAAACAGTGCGGCTTAAGAAGTATTTGCAGACTCATAAGTCCGTGAATTTGCCCACACTAGGCAGCCGAAAAAGTATGGTGGTGGTTGCCAATGATGAAGAAGTAATATGGGTTCCAGGCGTGGGTTTGAGCGAAAAGTTGCGAGTGCAAAACGGCTCAGAAGCAGTACACAAGCTGGTTTTTAACGAACTGGTCTCAAGCGACGCCACTTGGGCTTGAAAGCTTTTTTTCCAAATGGAAACTAATTTGAAAAAGGTGCGTCACCAACTGCACTCGGACGAAAAGTCCAAAACATATAGCACAATGATATAATGAAGAGTTATTTCATCTAAAGAGCATTCTTACAAAGAGAAATCTTAGAGCGAGAGGTTATGCGCAAATACGGAACAACTTGGGCGGTCTTTGTTTTATTACTGGTACTTGTCGTGTTCATTTTTTCACTGACAAGCATCAACAAACGCGAAGAGCCGATTTCATACTCTGGTTTATTGAAGATGGTGCAAAATCAGCCGTCTGATATTACCGAAGTGACGATGATCAATAACGAGCCAGTCGTAATGGTGAAGCTGAAAGGCGATCCCAAAGACAAGCAAGTGATTGTTCCAAACGAAGCGAAAGGTGACTTGATCAAAGAGATCAATAAATCTGGTATCGCGGTTAAGACAACACCTCCCGACAAATCGGCATTCTGGTTTGGAGTGATGAGTTCGCTATTGCTGCCGGTCATTATTCTTGTCGGTTTGCTTCTAGTCTTTCGCAGTGCCCAATCAGGTGGCAACCAGGCCATGAGCTTTGGTCGTGCCCGCGCTAAGCTGATGATGGACAACAAAGTGAAGGTGAGCTTCTCCGATGTTGCCGGTATAGATGAATCTAAATATGAATTACAAGAAATTGTAGATTTCTTGAAAAATCCAGAAAAGTTCCAAGCACTTGGAGCCCGCATTCCACGCGGTGTTCTATTAGTTGGCGCACCTGGTACTGGTAAGACTCTTTTAGCTAAAGCCGTTGCAGGTGAAGCTGGAGTGCCATTCTTCAGTATTTCAGGTTCTGACTTCGTCGAAATGTTTGTGGGCGTTGGCGCATCGCGCGTTCGCGACTTATTCGATCAAGCAAAGAAACACGCTCCTTGTATTGTATTCGTTGACGAGATCGACGCCGTAGGCAGACAGCGTGGAGCTGGTCTTGGTGGCGGTCACGATGAGCGCGAACAAACACTGAACCAGTTGCTTGTAGAGATGGACGGCTTTGAAGGCACCACCGGAATTATTGTGGTGGCTGCAACAAACAGACCAGACATCTTAGACTCTGCTCTTTTGCGTCCAGGTCGTTTCGATAGACAAGTTGTTCTGGATCCTCCAGATGTACTTGGTCGCGAAAAAATCTTGGATGTTCACAGCAAAGGCAAGCCAATGGCCAAGA
Source organism: Candidatus Melainabacteria bacterium (assembly GCA_016699165.1). Taxonomy (GTDB): domain Bacteria; phylum Cyanobacteriota; class Vampirovibrionia; order Obscuribacterales; family Obscuribacteraceae; genus Aved-18. The sequence goes on from CP064963.1 coordinate 2,084,516, forward strand.
ACGTTGATCTCAAACTTCTTGCCAAACGCACACCTGGTATGACTGGTGCAGACTTAGCTAACTTGTTAAACGAAGCTGCATTGCAGGCTGCTCGCAAAGACAAAGTCGAAATCGATATGATCGATTTAGATCTTGCCATCGACAAAGTAAACATGGGACCGGAAAAACGCTCGCGCATTATTCCGCCAAAAGAAAAAGAGATGACCGCTTTCCACGAAGTCGGACACGCACTTATGTGTATTTTGTTGCCTCATGCGCATCCACTGCACAAGCTCACAATTATTCCTCGTGGTTTCGCCCTTGGTATCACCTGGTTCGTCCCTGAAGAAGACGTGCTAAGCGTAACCAAGACAGCTATTGTGGACCAAATTGGAGTATGCCTTGGTGGACGAATTGCCGAAGAGATAATTTACGGCGATATCACCACTGGCGCACAAAACGATCTACAGAAGAGTACCAGTTACGCCCGCAAGATGGTGACTGAGTACGGTATGAGCGACAAGCTTGGACCGCTTACTTTTGGTAAATCTAATTCGCAAATGTTCCTTGGTCGTGACTTTGGTCATGAGCGTGATTATGGCGAAAATATCGCCAGCATCATCGACGAAGAAGTTTCGCGCATAGTATCTGAACAATACGATCGCGTTAAAGAACTCTTGATCAAACACCGTCCACACATGAATGCCATCGTCAAAGTGTTGCTCGAAAAAGAAACTTTAGAGCGCTCCGAAGTCGATGCCATCATGGCTGAAGTAGATAGAAGACTGGCTGCCGGTGAAGATCCAACTATTCCCGACAACTTCAACCCTCCTGCAGCGCCTCCAACCGCAGAAGAGCCCGAAGCCAAAATCACAGTCAAACCAGAAGAAAATGAAAACCCAGGCGACGAGCCTAAACCAGACTGGAAGCCAAGTTTCGCTTAAGTAGTGGAAAGTCACGACGACTTTGCTCGAACAAAGGTTGAATCTGGAAGTACCAGACCATGGTGGTATTTGCTAATAATTGAGACGGGGGTGCTAATCAGCATTCCCCTTTTCATTATTGGTGGGGAACTTGGCAAAGGGCTCACCTTCTATGATTTATTACTCTCGACCATTTTGGGCGGCGTCATTTTAGGCGTTATTGGATTACTAACAGCAAGGTTGGGAGCCAGAACTCGTTGCACCACCGCTCTAATAGCCAAATCTACTTTTGGCCACAACGGTGCTGCAATAGTTGGATTCATCCTCGCTTTAGGCATGACTGGTTGGTGGGCAGTGCAAACTGAAATGTTTACCAAAGCGGTTATCGACCTCGTTTTTCGCTTGTCTGGATTTACTCTTAGTCGCGAAATAACAATTGCAGTAGCGGGCGCTTTGATGATCACAACTGCAGCACTGGGAATCAAGGCAATAGGCAAATTGGCTTACATAGCCGTGCCTCTTCTCGTGCTCGGGATAAGTTATGCGTTAAGCACTTTGTTTTCGACCTCAGATTCAACTCAAATTCTCGCTTATGTCCCAAACAAACCAATACCATTTGGAGCGGCCGTGGGAACTGTGGTGGGCGGCTGGATTGTTGGTGCATCGATGAATGCCGATTATGCGCGCTTCGCCCGCAATACCAAGCACGCAATCGCTTATGCATTGGCTCATTACTCTTTTAACTATCCACTTCTATTAATAGTGTGTGGAGTGATGGCAATTGGGTTTAACACCAATGATATTGTCAGCCACTTGGTGCCGCCTCAATTATCATGGCTGCTACTAGTGCTAATGATGCTTGCCACCTGGGCTGCAAACGACTGTAATTTGTATTCTTCGTCTTTGAGTCTGACTGTTTTGACCGGTGCAAGCCGAGCCAAGCTAGCCATTCTTGCAGGCATTGCTGGAATTCTTTTGGCAGAATTTAGACTGGCTCAAAACATGGTATCGTTTTTGGTGCTACTTGGTGTTTTCATTGCTCCAATTGGCGGCGTTTTTATAGTCAATGACAGCAATATGGAATCTGAAGCGGATGAAACAACCGCATTCAAATGGGTTCCGATTTCCGCTTGGCTAACAGGAGCATTCATCGGTGTTTTGACCACCCCCAAAGAAGCTCTTGGACTTGGATTATTTAAAATTACCGGAATTTCCACTTTGGATGCCGTTCTTGTCGCAGCGGCACTAATGCTACTTTTTCAAAAGATCGTAAAACATCGCTGAACAAAACTTGTCCAATCTTGGGCGTTGATCGCTCATGCAACTAACCACCTCTTGGATAGATCGTTATAGAAATCTCACTATTCGTGAAGACTACGCCAGGCGTGGTTTGCTCAATGTTTAAAGCTTTAGAAGTTTCCACAAGAAACTTCATACAACATGATATTTTTTAGGGGCTAATCGATACCTATCCAATATAGGGCGGCGAGCAAGCAGGCATCTAAGCCTGCTGTGGAGTAATAACTCAGGCCTTTGGAGGGTCTTAATAGTGACTATCGTGAAAGAAAGAGAAACAGAAAACAAAGGGCTATGCAAAGAATGGCTCGGCAGCACTAAGAAACTTTTGATCGACGGAAAATGGGTCGAACCAAAATCCGGCAAGTATTTTAAGACCTACAACCCAGCCACTGAAGAAGCCATCTGCGATGTTGCAGAAGGCGGAAAAGAAGACGTAGACCTGGCTGTTAAAGCGGCTCGCAGAGCTTTCCGAAGAAGGCGTCTGGCACAAAAAAATGAGCGCTGCACAACGCGGTCACATCATGTACAAACTAGCTGACTTAATTGAAAAACATGCTCAAGAATTAGCTGAACTTGAAACAACCGATAACGGCAAACCAATCAACGAGTCACGTTATGTTGACGTTGCAGCCACTGTCGAGACCTACAGATATTATGCCGGCTGGTGCACAAAACTTGAAGGCGAAACCATCACCACTAACCCAGGTTTCTTCACATACACCCTGCGCGAGCCAATCGGCGTCGTCGGACAAATCATTCCTTGGAACTTCCCAATGTTGATGCAAGCATGGAAATGGGGCCCAGCCCTGGCTTGCGGAAACTCAGTAGTTTTAAAACCAGCTGAACAAACACCACTTTCTGCTCTTCGCATCGCCGAACTGGCTATGGAAGCTGGAATCCCAGCTGGCGTAATCAACGTTGTCACAGGACTTGGCGAAAACTCCGCAGGAGAATTCATCGCTAATCACATGGACATCGACAAGATTGCATTCACAGGCGAAGACAAAACCGGACAAATTATTGTCAAAGCTTCAGCCGGCAATTTGAAACGCGTATCACTTGAGTTGGGTGGCAAAGCTCCTAACATCGTATTTGCTGATGCCGACATCGATGCAGCCGTCAAAGGCGCCATCACCGGTATCTTCTTCAACCAGGGTCAAGTTTGCTGCGCAGGCTCCAGACTCTTCATTGAGAAGAAAGCACAAGACGAGTTCATGTCTAAATTGATTGAACGCGTTGGCAAAATGCGTCAGGGCGACGGTATGAACGAGAAGACCCAGATTGGTCCTCAAGTTTCCAAAGAACAACAAGAGCGCGTTTTGAGCTATGTCGACATCGCCAAAAAAGAAGGCGCCAAATTGGCTTGCGGCGGCGAACAGCCATCCGACTTGAAGAAAGGCTATTTCGTCAAACCAACCATCTTCACCGAAGTTAAGAACGACATGCGTATTGCTCAAGAAGAAGTCTTTGGACCACTCTTGGCAGTGCTTCCTTTCGACAACATGGAAACAGTTGCCGAAGAAGCCAACAAAACACGCTTTGGTCTATCGGGCGCCGTTTGGACATCCGATGTCAAAAAAGCACACAAATTCGCATCGCACATCAAAGCCGGAACCATCTGGGTCAACTGCTACAACGTATTTGATCCTGCTGTTCCATTTGGTGGCTACAAGCAATCCGGCTACGGCCGCGAGCTTGGCAAACACTCAATCGAGCTTTACAGCAACATCAAGAGCGTTTGGATGAACTTGAACTAGTTCGAAAGAACAACTTTAGTTCTAAGCACACAACGACCAACAACAAGATAACCGTCGCGCATCCTAAAGGACGCGGCGGTTATTTTTTGCAGGCAGAACAGTTTTCAATAAGGTTAAAATCATGATGTTCACTGGCAGTTCATTCGTTTTCACAATAATCGGAAGTGAGGGTTATGACAGGCGGAAAAAACAAATTGAAAATTGCGCTCACCGGAGCTAGAGGATTAATCGGATCAGCTCTTGCAGAGAGAATGGTCGCCTCTGGATTTGAAGTCATTAGAATGACGCGCGATAAATCAGACAGAAAAAATCCCGTCTGGAATCCCGACTCCGGCTCCATGGATGAAAAGAGCCGAGAGAAGCTTGAGGGCTTACACGCATTTATTCATCTTGCTGGTGAAAATATTGCCTCTGGTCGCTGGACCAAAGAAAAAAAAGAAGAAATCGAGCAGAGCCGCGTTCAAGCCACAAGTAACCTGGTGGAAGCATTGAGCGCGTTAAACGCACCGCCCCCCAATTTTCTCAGTGCTTCTGCTATAGGTTATTATGGAAACCGTGGCGAAGAGACGCTTACAGAGCGCAGCTCAGTCGCAAAGCTTGATTTTTTAAGTGGTGTATGTCGAGATTGGGAAAAAAGCGCAAACTCAATAAAAGAAGTTTTTCCCGAAACTCGTGTCGTCAATTTACGCTTTGGAGTAGTTCTCTCCACTAAAGGTGGCGCTCTAAAAACAATGTTGCCACCATTTCAAATGGGTCTTGGCGGACCAATTGGAAGTGGGCATCAATACATGAGTTGGATCGACATTGAAGATGTTGCAGGTGCAATAATTCACTGTCTTAATCATCCAGAGATTAACGGACCTGTAAATATAGTGTCACCAAATCCGGCATCAAATGCCGTGTTCACCAAAACACTTTCTGACGTAATTAAAAAACCAGCCTTTCTGCCAATGCCTGCATTTGCAGCCAAAATGGTTTTCGGTCAAATGGGTGAAGAGCTGCTTCTATCAAGCACCAAGGTACGTCCGGCAAAACTAGAAGAGACCGGTTTTAAATTTGAGTTTCCTACTCTGCACAATTCGCTTATGCATCTTTTAGGCTAAAAGTGTATCCGGCTCAAAACGATAGACTTACACTTTTGCGTGCAGTTGAATCTGCGCGCAATGGAATTGTGCTCACCGACCCCAATATAAAAGACAATCCGATAATCTACGCAAACCCAGCATTCATCGAATTAACCGGCTATGAAATGGACGAGATTGTAGGCAAGAATTGTCGCTTTTTGCAAGCAACAGATCGAAGCCAGGAAAATATTCAGGCGATAAAAAAAACAATTGAAAAGGGCGAATCAATTACGACAATTATTCGTAATTACAAAAAAAATGGTGAGCTCTTTTATAACGAACTGACCATCTCCCCTGTGTATGACGAATCGAACAAACTAGTTAATTTTATTGGTATTCAAAACGACGTCACCGCTCGAATGGAGTTGGAGCAAAGAATATCCGATTTTTATTCGATGATATCGCACGAATTGCGCACACCCGTTTCGTCTATCAACGCGTCACTTTTGGCTCTGGAAGATGGCTCGGTGACCAAGCTTAGCTCGCCTGGAGCGAAGCTTGTTAAGATTGCATTGTCTAATTGCAAACGCTTAATTGGACTAATAAATAACATTCTAGATTGGAAAAAATTGCAAGCAGGCAAATTCAAATTGCAATTACAACCCTGGCCTGCAGAAGAAATAATTGACACAGTCATTCAAGAAATCACACCAGTTGCTGTCTTGCGCAGAATCAAACTGGAAAAGAAAATTATATCGTCCGCCAAAATAGTAATGGACCCGGATCGCATTGCCGAAGTGTTGACCAACCTTGTTTCCAACGCAATCAAGTTCTCGCCCGATGATACCACCATTAGTATCACGCTAGAATGTGGCGAAAATGCCGGTTCCAGAATAAAATATTCAGTCATAGATCAAGGTTGCGGCATAGCAACCGAAAATACGAACAAATTATTTTTGCAATTCCAGCAATTAGACTCCACCGAAAGACGCCCCAAAGCAGGAACAGGACTTGGACTTGCTATATGCAAAGCAATTGTCGAACTTCATCGAGGTCAAATTGGGGTCAAAAGCAAGTTGAATGAAGGCAGTACTTTCTGGTTCAGTCTTCCTGAGCTTGACTATCAAGATTTTGATTTGAAGCCTGAGTAATATCAGGATTGAATCTGTATCCCAGGTTGCGATAACTTTCCAACATAGAATAGCTTTTAGTAAAACCAACAGATTTGCGCAATAGTTTAATGTGCGTGCGCAACGTTTCAACGGTGGCAGCGCTATCGTCAGACCAGACCCGGTCTATAATTTGCTGGGGCTCGAACATTTGCTTTGGATGACGCATAAAAAATTCAAGCAAGCTATAAACTTTTGGTCTGACATTTAAAAGGACGCCATCTTTTTTTATTTGGCATTGAATGGGATCAAGTTCAAGATCGCCTGCCTTAAGTACAGTCGGACACATTGACTGAGGGCGACGCAAAAGTGCTCTAACTCTTGCAAGCAGTTCACGATTATCAAATGGCTTTGTTAGATAATCGTCCGAGCCAGAATCAAGACCAAGTTCTTTATCGTCGAGAGACGATTTTGCAGTGAGCATAAGTACTGGAGTTTTGCCGTGCATCTCATCGCGAAAATGGCGCAGAGCCTCGACTCCGGTCATATGCGGCATCATCCAATCAAGAATAATTAGATCATATTGATACACACGCAAATAATGCAAAGCGTCTTCGCCACTCGATGCACACTGTACAGTGTGACCTTTTGCTTCCAGTGTAATTTTTAAAACGTCGAGTAAATCGGCCTCGTCGTCTACCAGCAAAATCTTAGACAAAGTCATGCCCAGTTCATTTGAAATCAGCACAATTATAGCAATATGAGTAAACCGGCTTTTATCATCTTTGGTGCATATGGAAATCTAGGCAGCACTCTAGCCAAAAATCTATGCGAAAAAGGCAACGATGTACTCTTAGTCGGACGTCAAACACAAAAACTCGCTTTGATGGCAGACAGCCTTAGCACTCATTTTTATTCAGCCGACTGCACCGACTTCAATCAGGTCTCAGACTGTGTAGACATTGCCATCGACCATTTTGGACGTCTTGATGGTGTGGTGCACTGTATTAGTTCTAATTTGAGCAAACCAGCACACTTGACGATTGAACGCGAGTGGTTTCAGACTATCAACACCAATTTAACCTCAGCTTTTGCTTGTCTCAAATACTCAGTGCAGGCGATGCGTGACAATGGCGGCTCCATTGTCCTTACATCGTCGGCTGCTGCTAGCGTGCCCATGCCTAACCACGAAGCATCAAGCGCAGCAAAACTTGGCATCATTGGACTGACAAGAAGTGCAGCCTCCACTTATGCGCGTCATCGAATCAAAATAAATGCAGTAACTCCAGGTCCGGTAGAATCCAGCTCCACTACATCCACAGCGGCTGAAACAATAGTCTCATTGCTAACTGAGCAAACACCCTGGATTTCAGGACACATATTTGGAGTGGATGCATCAGATGCAAAAACTTACGATGTCTCCCAAAAGAGACAGTATCTGTTTTGAAGCCAGATCAAACTAAAAAATTGAGGCTTTAAAAAAGGCTCACGCGTCTTAGCTTGAATTCGAATTAGAGTTAGTCTAACATTACACAAATTCCAAGGTGTCATATCGGCACATCTTGTAGAATTCGTCTGGGATTATGTTCTGCATATATAAGGATTCTGCTCTTATGAAAAAAGTGGTTAAAGTCGTGGTTGTTCAAGCCGCCTTAATTTCGCTTGTATCACAGTCATTTCCTGCGATGGCGGATGACACGCCCAAACCAAATCAATTCTGGTGGCCAAAGCAAATTGACCTGACGCCACTGCGCGTGCAGGCTCCGCAGTCGAATCCTTATGGCGACAACTTCGATTACAAAAAAGAATTCGAATCGTTAGATTTAGCCGCAGTTAAAGCTGACATCAAAGAAGTGCTTACCAAGTCGCAAGATTGGTGGCCTGCAGACTATGGACATTATGGTCCTTTCTTCATTCGTATGGCATGGCATGGCGCTGGGACTTATCGTGTGTTCGATGGTCGTGGTGGCGCCGGTGGTGCACAACAAAGATTCGAGCCGCTCAACAGCTGGCCAGATAACGTCAGTCTCGACAAAGCGCGTAGATTAGTTTGGCCAGTCAAGAAAAAATACGGCAGAAAACTTTCCTGGGGCGACCTCATGGTTCTGACAGGCAACGTATCGCTTGAATCTATGGGCTTCAAGACATTTGGATTTGCAGGTGGACGCAGCGACGATTGGGAAGCCGATTTGATTTATTGGGGACCTGGCGACGAATTTTTGTCGAGCAACCGCGACAAAAAATCAAGCACACTTGAACAACCGCTTGCCGCCACCCAAATGGGGTTGATCTATGTAAATCCAGAAGGTCCCAACGGCAATCCAGATCCAATTGCTGCAGCCAAAGATATCAAAGAAGCATTTGGTCGCATGGCGATGGATGACGAAGAGACTGTGGCACTAATTGCCGGTGGTCACACTTTTGGAAAAGCACACGGTGCAGCTCCAGCAACCAATCTTGGTCCTGCACCTGCAGGTGAAAGTATGGACAAACAAGGCTTTGGCTGGTGCAATAAATTCGGCACAGGTACCGGCAAAGATGCTATCTCGAGCGGACTTGAAGGGGCATGGTCACAAGATCCCATTGGATTCACTTCGCATTATTTCGATAATCTGTTTGCATTCGACTGGGTTTTGACCAAGAGCCCAGCTGGTGCTAATCAATGGAAACCTAAAGATGCAGCAGCGCAAGAACTGGTTCCAGACGCATTTGACAAATCGAAAAAACATCCGCCAATGATGTTCACCACCGACCTGTCGTTAAAAATGGACCCTACTTATAGCAAAATCTCTAAACACTTCCAAGAAAATCCAGAAGCTTTCAAATTGGCATTCTCCAAAGCATGGTTCAAACTCACTCACAGAGACATGGGACCACGCTCGCGTTATCTTGGACCAGAAGTGCCTAAAGAAGCTATGATTTGGCAAGATCCGTTGCCTGAAGCGACTTACAAAATGATCGACCAGTCTGATATCTCTAAACTAAAATCAAGCATTCTTTCAGCAGGACTTTCAAATTCAGAACTGATAAAAGCGGCCTGGGGCTCAGCTGCATCTTTTCGCCGCACAGACAAACGTGGTGGCGCCAATGGTGCTCGCGTAAGATTAAACCCAGCCATGAACTGGCAAGCAAACGACCCTGGCGAATTGTCAAAAGTACTCGCCGCTCTGTCTAAAATCCAGACAGATTTCAATGCTCAAAATACTGGCAAAAAAGTCTCGATGGCAGACTTAATTGTTCTTGGCGGTGGCGCTGCAATTGAGCAAGCTGGGAAAAAAGCGGGCTACAGCTTAAACGTTCCCTTCTCACCTGGAAGAACCGACGCCACTCAAGAAAAAACAGACATCGAGTCATACAATATGCTGGAGCCTAAAGCAGACGGTTTTCGTAACTATTATGCTAAAGGCAACCAGAAGACTCCCGCTCAAATGCTAATAGAGCGCGCTTCTTTTCTCGACCTGTCAGTGCCTGAAATGACAGTACTGGTAGGTGGGCTGCGAGCGCTTGATGCTAATCACGCTCACAGCAAGCTGGGTGTATTGACCGACCGCCCAGGCACTTTAAGTAATGACTTTTTTGTCAACTTGCTCGATATGTCTACCTCCTGGTCTAAGTCCGGCTCAGACGAATATGTCTTTGAAGGAAAAGATCGCAAATCAGGCGCCCTAAAATGGACGGCGAGTCAGGTAGATCTAGTATTCGGCTCTAATGCAGAATTGCGCGCAGTTGCTGAAGTCTATGCATCAGACGACGCTAAGGACAAATTCGCCCAAGACTTTGTCACCGCCTGGGCAAAAGTGATGAACAACGATCGATTCGACCTGAGGTAAAAAATATGGCAGACGCGGCATCGCAAGAAAAATTCTTGCTCTGGCTTTTTGAAAATCAGACTGCCATCAAAGACGGTGGCGGTGCCGTGTACGAGGGAGAGCGAGTGACGTTGAAGTCGCTTGCTGTTCGCTATGAGACCTGCTTCTCGATTGTTTTTATGACCATGCGCAATAAGACACCGATGTTTCTGAAAGATTCAGCGCCTGCGCGCAAAAGTCAAATCACAGCTTCGATACTAAGTTATTTATTTGGCTGGTGGGGAATCCCATTTGGACTGATTTTTACCCCCATTGTAGTGATGAATAATATTCGCAGCGCTGACAAAATAGCGGTGGAAGACTTAATCAAACGCTTTGCCGATACCACCTACAATCCGCCTGGTGAAAGTTTCTTTTCCAAGCTTGGCTTTTACTCATTATCGTATGTAGGCGCCTTCGCCAGTCTTATGGTGGTTGGCAAAATAGTGTCGATGTTTCACTAGTCTAAAATAATCGGTAAATAAAATGGCAAATCTCAAATTCGCTTGCGAAGCCGTGTCTATCCTTGCACTCGCCACTTCGCTTTGCGTGCCACTTCAAGCAAAGGCAACCACCACCCAAATTTATGATGGCAGAGTAGACCGCAAACTTAGAAAAATAAGCGAGGCAGAATCGAAAGCTGTCGAAGCTGCCGTAACACCTTCTGCCAAGCGTAAATGGGAAAAATCTTGCGAGCAAGCATTTGAAATTAAAAGTGTTTGCGATGGCGCATTCACCAAAGCTGGCAGCAAACAAAGTGCCTTTCTTTACTCCTTTTGCGAAACCGGACACGCGCTTGGCATGGGCGGCATAGCCATAATGGAAAAAGGAAAACTAGTCGCTCACTTTGCTTATGAAGCCGGTGGCGAATATGACATTGCTCGCCTTGCCGATTTAGATGGCGATGGTATGGATGATATCGCAATCGTGGCAGGCAGCACCAATCAAGGTTATACGATTTCAGGCATTGCAATAATTGGTATAAACTCTAATGCTGTGAAAAAATTTGGACGCTTTGAAATCTATAACGATAATTCAGGCGCAGTCGAAAAAAATGCTCAGACTTTCACCTGGTCTTTCACATCTGATATTCCTTCTAAGTCGCCAACTTTTCTCCAACAAAAATTCAAGCAAGTGGGCAAGAACTGGGTAAAATCAGGCTCTTCGACCAAAGCGATTCCAGAAAAAGATGAAGTTAACTATGAAGTCCTTTCAGCCAAGTAACATATTAGGAAACTAATTTGGTTTGTTTAAGTAACTCAGCCATCTTGCGCCCAGACTTCATTGCGCCATTTATGGAGCCGGTTTCGACATAGTCTCCACAAAAGAAAGTTTTATCGTCGACTTGATAAGACCTGTCTACCTTCGCTCTTGCAGCTGGTGTTTGATCTGGCAAAGAGTATTTAATTCTATAAGTGCGCAACAGATTCCACTCACTTACCTGAGGTCCAAACCAGGAGCGCATTTGTTTGCGTACAGATTGTTCTAACTCGTCATCGCTCAAACTAGGGTCACCTGTGACTACAGCATTCATGAGCGCTTTGCCCGGTGGTGCATAGGTTGATGAAACATTACTTGGTACAACGAAGTTATTCACCGGTCCAGAGCTTTCACCATCCAGCACAAGGATTGGATCTTCAAATGGTGGTCTGTCTGCGCTGAAATAAAGACAAGTCTGACTTCTAAAATTAACTGTGGCATCCTTGCCCAAAAGATGGTTACACATGGGCTCTTCGGTTGCAATTACAACTGCTTTGCCTGTGAAGGTTTCTCCCGTAGAGAGTTTGACTGAATTGCCATCAACCATCGCGACTTTGTGCAAAAGACATATTTTTTCACTTGGCAGTTGCGAAGCCATTTGAGTCGGGATAGACTGCATGCCTCTTGAAGGCAATGTGTTATCGCCCTGGGCAAGCATTTTAAAAACAAAATCGAACATAAGACTCGATGTTTGTAATTCTGGCTCTAGATAGATTCCAGAAAAAAACGGTCGAAAGAATCTATCAGTCATATTAGACGAAAAGCCGATTTGCGCCAGGCGAGAAAGTGTAGTTGTCTCATCGCGCAGGGTATCAGATATGGTGGCGACACTAGATTTGTTCGAATTTAATATCGACTCTTGCAAGCCAGCCATTTTCATTTTATCGCCAAGAGTTCCAATGGGATTAAAAATGCTTCCAACCGCATCAAGAGGACGTCTGAATGGATCGGCAACTTTGTGCATCGAGCCGTTCGCCCAGATCATCGCGCCGGGATAAAAAGACTGCAACTGAAGTCCGTCATAGTCAAGGATTTCTTTCGCCTCAGGATAAGCTGTCAAAAATATCTGAAAGCCACGGTCCAGAAGAAAACCGTTCACCATGTCGGTGCGAACCCGCCCTCCAACAGCATCAGAACCTTCTAATATCACGAAGGGAATGTTTTCTTTTTGCAAGTAAAGTGCACAGGTAAGCCCGGCGATTCCGCCGCCTACGATTATGACCGAATCTTTTAAGTCCATTTTCACGCCATTTTTAAGTATATTGTCTCTAATACTACACAATTGATGTGAACAAGACATGAACGGTCATCTCCAGGTCATTTGAGCCTGGCAGACTTTAAAAATGGACGAATTCGACTTAGACCAAATCGACCACATAGCCGTACAGGTGGAAGATATCGCCGCGGCGGTGGATTGGTACAAACAGACATTCAAATGCACAATCGAGTATCAAGACCCGACCTGGGCGATGCTCAATTTCTCCAATATCAAGATTGCACTGGTTTTGCCCCGCGAGCACCCGCCGCATATTGGCATTATTCGCAAAGACGCAGATGTATTTGGCAAGCTTAAAACCCATCGCGACGGTACAAAGTCTTGTTACGTTTGCGACCCCTCCAAGAACATCTTGGAAGTGTTGAAGCCGCTATAGGGCAAACCCTATTTTATTTTGGCTTGCAGCTTTTAAAATTAAAGGATGAGAAGACACTTTTTGAGTGCGGCCCTTTCAATTCTGCTCTTGAGCTCCGGCTCAAGCGTGTATGCACGCGAAGACAACACAAGCGAGGCTAACAGAGCGCGCATAGACAAGATTGTTTTTCACATGATGCAATTTAATGCCAAATTTCCAAGCCGACTTTGCGGAAACGACTATAGCGGTCCCTCAGAAGAACAACGTCTTGAAGCTGAAGCGATGAGGATTTTCCAGGCCAATGCAAAAGAAGAAATGATTGCTATGGGTCCGCGCGCGATTCCACTCCTAATGGAGGGGCTAAACGCCAATTGCCGGCTGGTTCAAGAAACAATGATTGATACCTTGGCGGTTATGGGTCAACCGGTTTTTGTCGAATTAGAAGAATGCTTGAACGACGGCAGCGTATCTGATTTTCGAGGGGCTGGTAGCGACTTTCCTTTGATTATCGAAATTTTGAAAGAATCAAAATCGGATAGCTCGAAACTTATCTCAGATATGCTCAAAAGTCCCAAACTTAATTGCAAATTATTCGCTCTGGAAGCAATGAGCAAATTGCGCAAAAACATTCCTGCACTCAGTGCGACTGTAGAAAAATTAGCTGGCGACATTCATGAAAATATTCGCGCGGCAGCTGTGGAAGCTCTTGCAGTAGACGCTAAAAGCAACAAGTCACACTTTGACCTTGTTTGTCGTGCGATCGAAAACGATGAAACATCTCTTGTTCGAACCAAAGCAATTAATGCAATGAGCCTTTTTATGCGCGAATTTTCTAAAGAAGATCAGGATAAATACAAAGCCTTGCTTCTGCGTGTGTATGAAACCGATCATGTAAAGAAAGTGCGCGATTATGCAAGCAGCTCGCTTGGTCCAAATAGACTAAGACGCGCGAACGACGAACAAAATCCAACTCCTGTGTTTCGGCGCGCAGCAAAAGATTCAATCTATAGTCGACCTCTACCCAAAGTGGTGCCGCTTGATGCAGCCAAGGAATCGGCAATGAATGCTGCTGTACTTTCAATTCTGCAACAAATAAAAGACGAACACAGACAGATGAAAGCCAATTACAATCCACGCATGAACAGGACGCCGGAGTATCGAGGCAGTTCGAATTTCAATTACTATAAGTACGAACGCCAGGCTCGCGCAAAAGAATTGGAGCTTCGAAATCTAGGTCCAAACGCACTTGAGGCACTAATCGCCAATTCTAATGTAGCTAATGTCGATGCGGAAGCTGCTTGTGCAACAGCTATTAAATGGTTCGATTATGATGCGCTTCCTTTTTATTCAAATGCACTGGAAACTACAGATGATAGCTTTTCTCTTGGTTCTAAAATTTGCAGCGTAGGTGCACGCGCCAACGCAGTTTTTGAGCAGGTCTTGAGCGAAGGAAGCGAAAATGCAAAATTGAATGTGCTTGCAATTTTGAGTTATCAACTACCACGACTCAATCATCACAAGACTATTTACAATCCAATTGAAGTCACGCCAAAACTAATTAAGCTCGTCGAGAAGTGCATAAATAGTAGCAATACAAAATTAAGCGAAGAAGCCAAAATCGTCCGCGAACAAATAGATTTTTCGCAATGCGTGCTTTTAACTGGTCACTAAATACAGTGGCGTCTATTTAAGATTAAATCTGTAGCCCATATTGCGCAAGTTTTCCAGTTTGGATTCTTCCGCTTCATCGTCGATTGCGCGGCGTAACAACTTAATATGAGTGCGCAACGTATCGTACGAAGCAGTACTATCGTCTGGCCAGACTCTATCTAAAATTGCCTGAGGCTCGAAGACTTGATTGGGATGGCGCATGAAAAATTCTAATAACGAATAGACCTTGGGTCTTACTCGAAGGGTCTCACCATCCTTTTTAATAAGACAAAGGGCAGGGTCCAACTCTAGTGAGCCCGCCTTCAACACTGTGTGAGAAAGCGATTGCGGGCGGCGCAACAAAGCACGCACACGAGCAAGCAATTCGCGTGCATCAAAAGGCTTAGTCAAATAATCGTCGGCGCCGGTGTCGAGTCCTTGTTCTTTCTCGTCTATAGAAGACTTGGCGGTGAGCAAAAGCACAGGCGTCTTGCCATGCATCTCTGAACGGAAGCGTCTTAACACTTCGATACCAGTCATCTCAGGCATCATCCAGTCCATTACGACAAGATCGTACTGGTAAACGCGCAAGTGCTCCAGAGCTTGCTTTCCGCTTGGCACACATTGTGCTACATGTCCCCTGGACTCTAGTGTAGCTCGCAGCATGTCTAGTATGTAGCGTTCGTCATCAACGAGAAGAATTTTCGCCATGGTCACACTCGATTCACAAATGACGGCAATGATGAAATCAGGCGAATATTATATCAAGGCGGTAGGACATGGATAGCAAAACGATTGTTATATTTGGAGGCTATGGAACCATTGGTTGTGAACTGGCGAAAAGACTTGCAGCAAAAGGGTTTACACTGATTTTGTGCGCACGCAACGAATACAAATTGAGTCTGGTTGCCGATAGTTTGGATGCTAATTACTGTTGTGTCGATGTATCAGACCCCGAGCAGGTTTTAACCTGTATCGAAGGGGCAAGAAAGCAGTTTTCCAAGATCGATGGCATAGCATTTTGCGTAGGCTCTGCGCTTCGAAGCCCTTCTCGATTAGCTATAAAACGAACCCTGACATGTATCAGGTACTCAGCAGATGCGATGGAAGACAAAGGGGGTTTAATCACATTTTCCATGTGCGAAAATCCCGACGAAGACATGAAGATGCTTATTAAAAGCGCGACTTCCCTTTACGAGAAGCGCAACATTTATGTCAAAGCAATTCAACCAGGTCCAGTGGAAGAAGTAGTGGATCAAATGGAAAAGTTTTTTTCGACCCTTTCCAAATGCTCGTCAGAGGACTCGACTTGTCCCGATCAGGGATTTAAGACGTCGTTTTGTGAGAAGTAACTTTGGTCTGGAAGTTTAGTTGTGTGCCAAAGTAATAGCCAAGCGTAATGGCAAAGAGCACAGACAAAATAACCATGAAACCGGCATCTGATTTTTTCACTTTCAAGAATTCAGAGTCTTTCATTTTTCTTTGTCCTTCATGCTGCTCTGGGCAGAAACACCATAGAGCTTAACCAGAATGTTCACCGCTTCTGCGCGTGTCATGCGCTTTTGTGGGTGAAGATAACGTTTTGGATCTTCGCTATTATTTGGCGCACAATCGAAGGCTTGCTCGATAACACCTGTTTGTTGTGCGATGGCAACCCATTTGCGAGCCCAATCGTCAATCTCGCCTTCGTCGCGATAAGCTGCAGGACAAATGCTGGAAGTCTTTGAGTCGTAGCGCAAATAATCTTTTATATCAGTCTCGGCAAGCTTTTCCGCGCGACTGCGTTTACCTGAAAATGTACCGTACATTACGGCGAACTCTTCGCGCGTTATAAAATTATCCGGCTTAAAATCCTTCTCTGAAGAGCCTTTACGCGGATAGCCCTGGACCATTTGATTAGACGTAGCAGTTTCGATGTCTTCGAAATATTTATTGTCTTTTGCTACATCCGCATAACTTTGCGCTTCAGCTGTGACTTTTGGTATCTGTTTAGTCCGCACCATCCAGCGAGTAAAATCTGCGCGAGTTACAGGATCGTTTGGATGAAATAAATTGTCTGCGCTAACATCAAGCACACCAGCATTGGCAGCGGCGATTAGACTTGGAACTAATCGTCTATCTGTTTTTTCAATGTCTGAAAACTTTTCAGCAGTAGTTGCAATTCCAGATGACGGGCTTGCAGTAGATGTTGTCGATCCCGTGGTCGAGCTTGCTGTCGTGCCTGTTGTTGAGCCGGTGATTGTGCTAGTCGTGGCAGTAGTGTCACTTGTTTGAGTGCTAGCAATTTGACCGGTGGTGCTCGTTGCTGACTGTCCTTTTGTATGGTCAGCATCACCCAAGGTTGTTCTTGTGATGCTTGTCGCGGCAACACCTTCAGCCTTACCTGGATTAAGATGTATCGCGCGCAAATTAAGACCCGCAGCGTAACCACCAAAAAACATCGTTCCGATTAACAAACCGGAATTTGCAAGAACAATAAGTCTTGGAAAACTACTCATTAACCGTGGTCCAATCCATTTTGTCGTCGAAGTCGCCTTTGTCGTTCGCGGTCCGCTCGTATTTTACAAGTGGCTGTCCATCAGTGAATCCACCGTCTGGAGTTCCCTTGCCAGAATTCAAACTGATATCTATGTATGCGCCAGTTGCACCAAACATTCCATCGGGCAATCTTTTGGATTCAAAGCGAATCTTGTTGCGGTCTTTCACAACGTATTGTGTGACCTCCATCACTTTATCTGTAGACACGGTGCCGACGTTATGACCATTCAAATTAATAGTGACGTTGTAGGGGGAGCGGTCGCCGACACGCGATTTAATAAAATACTGGTGTTTAAGTCCGCCACCAAAGAGTCCAGCAGCGCCGCCTTCAATCGGAACGAAGGTCTGCATGTAGCCGTAACCAAAACCTGCACCACCTGCAATCAGAGCTAGTACTCCGACTATCAAAGGGAAACTTGAGCCACCCGATTTTTTAGTCCCGGTTTTCAGATTGGGATTTGGATTGGGAGCGCCGCCCGAAGCGGAACCGCCTGTGCTATCTGTCATTGTTTTGTGACCCGATTAAATGCAGTAAACAAACGCCTATATTAGCAGTTCTGTGCGCGCCGAAACACTTTGGAACCGGTTGCAATGTGTCACTAAAAGAACATCACGCAATTTGCTCCACCAGTTAGAATCGAGCTAAACAACGCACAAACAAGCGGAAGATGGAATGCCACAACTATAACTATGCTAACGACCCAGAACTTAACAGTAAGACGATTTGCACTTTCGTTTTCTTCAGCTCCCATAGCTCCTGGCACTTGATACGCAATTCCGAGTCCAATTATTCCAAACAAAACCGACAAGCAGAAACCTAGTGGCAGTCCGATACCAAAGATCCATTCATTCTTGGTTATTTCAACAGCTAGAAGCGGGCAAACTATGGATGCCGTACTGATGGTGAGATTTTGTAATACACGACTTGCAATCTTTTGTTGCGCCATATAGAAAATGGACGAAATCGATACGCCTAGCGCAATCCAGAAAACGAAGTCCATTATTTCTGATACGCCAGAATCATCGATTGAGTTCCAGACTTTTCGACGTCAGCACCAGATTTGATACCGTCGGCAAATTTCTCAAGCGATAAGTCTACTCCAGGCAATGACAATTCTTGCGATGAATCTTTCACCAGATTTAAATCTTTGAGCATATGTCCTAGTCTAAATCCCGGCGCAAGATCGTCTTTTGCTATGCGCGGTCCAAGCGTACTCAGAGCCCAGGACGCGGCTGCACCTGCGCCGCAAATATCTACAATCATTTGCCTATCGATTTCCATTTTGTCTGCCAAAGCAAAGGCTTCACAAACTGCCACTAGATTTACAGCGCATAAAACTTGATTGCACAATTTAACCGCTTGCCCAGCTCCATTCGGTCCGCATAAGCGAACACTTTTGCCCATGCACTCAAAATATGGCAAGGCTTTTTCATAAGCGTCTTTGTCACCACCGACCATTATAGTAAGTGTGCCTTCGCGTGCACCGACATCCCCGCCCGAAACAGGTGCATCGAGAAACTGCAGACCCTTTTCTTTTAGTTTAGCTGCAAACTTCTTCGAACACTCAGGACCGGTTGTTGCCATGTCGACAATGATGGCGCCTTTCTTAGCGTGGTCTGCAATGCCGTTTTTGCCAAGAATAATTTCGTCCAGGTCTTTTTCTTCTGACAAACAAGTAAAAATGATATCAGCGTCATTGACAGCTTCGGCTATAGATTCAGCGTTCGTACAGCCTGCATCTAATGCTCGCTTTAAATTCGAACTTTCTTGGCTTCGGTTCCAGACACGGCAGGAGTGTCCTTTCTTTGCAAGGTTGGCAGCCATGCCACCACCCATAATGCCGATTCCCACGTATGCTAATTTGTTCACTTTTTAAAGTCCGTTATCTGCTAATTCACCAATATTCTTAATTTTATATCTGCGCTTTTCTGGAAACTTCGCAATGAGTTCGAGTTTACCGCCCATTGCCTCTATGTATTTTCTGACAGAGCTGACATAAACATCCTCCCTGCGCTCAAATTTAGAAATGTCACCTTGGCCAAGTTCAAGCCTCTCTGCCATTTCTGTTTGCGAAATAGCAAGGGCTTTCCTCATTTCCTGCAAAGACATTTCATGAGCGATAAGTTTTTTAGCACTTTCATTTATTCGCTCTTGACGCTCAATCGGAAGTTTACTTAAATGCTCAGCAAAAGTTGTGTATTTCTTAGTTTTCTTTTTCATTTTTCTTCTAAATACTCCACGAATCTTTTCACCGCAAACCAAGGTCCATGGCATAAAATCAATATATTCCTTCTAAGCCATATTGTCAACACGAGATGACCATCCGGCGAAAGATGTGCAAACCTGATTGTGAGCCACAATTTGGCTATTTCAAGTGTTTCTGGCATGAATTCATCTTGAAAAACATTTCAAGATAAAATCTAACCTGAGCGCATAATTTCTATTTCGCCAGCATCAACGTGTTTACTCAAGAGTGGCTTGAGCGGCTTCAATTCATCCGACTCTAGTTCGGGATCTTCTTTGATAATCGCAATAGCAGTGTTGCGTGCAAGTTCCAAAATTTCTGTGTCTTGCACAAGATCTGCAAGTATCAAGTCAGGCAGTCCGCTTTGTCTAAATCCCAGATATTCACCAGGTCCGCGAATCTCTAAATCTTTTTCTGCCACCACAAATCCATCGTTTGTTTTGGTCAGAATTTCTAGTCGATCTCGTGTTTGTTGCGACTTTTGCTCTGACACTAAGAAGCAATATGATTGTTCTGAATTTCGACCAACGCGTCCGCGCAATTGGTGCAGTTGAGCCAGTCCAAATCGGTCAGCGTTTTCAATAATCATTACAGTCGCGTTGGGTACATCGACACCGACTTCGACTACTGTAGTCGTCACCAATATTTGAAACTTGCCGTCTCTAAAGCGTTCCATCACTGCGTCTTTTTCGGCAGGGACTAATTTACCGTGCATCAAATCGAAAGATAATTTTGGCTTGCCTTTGTGCGAACCGTTGAATTCTTCTTGCAGTTTTTCAAACTCTTTGGTGGCAGCTTTTGCAGACAAAGTCTCTGACTCATCGATAAGTGGGAACACAATATAAGCTTGTCTGCCACGTGCAATCTCGCTCAAGACCACTTCCCAGAATTCTTTTTTCTGTGATGGTCTAAATAATCTGGTGTCAATCGGTTTTCTACCGGGTGGAAGTTCGTCGATTTCAGATACGTCCAAATCGCCATGAATAGTCATTGCAAGCGTTCGCGGAATAGGTGTTGCGGTCATGGTCAAAAGTTCTGGACTGCGACTTTTGCCTTTTAGTCTGGCGCGTTGTTTGACTCCAAATCTATGCTGCTCGTCTATTACTATTAGTCCAAGATTTTGAAACTCGACGGCATCTTCCAAGAGTGCATGTGTGCCAACGGCTATGTGAGCCTGCCCGCTGAACAATGCCTGGTGAACCTCGCGACGCTGCTTGACGCCTTGTTTTCCAACTACTAAGACTGTACTCAATCCAAGCGGAGTCAAGAAATTTTGGAACTGTCTGAAGTGTTGTTCCGCCAAAATTTCAGTTGGCGCCATGACGGCAACCTGAAAACCATTTTCTATTGCAACTAAACACGACATCAAAGCGACGATTGTTTTTCCAGATCCAACATCACCTTGAATCAATCTGTGCAAAGGCTTATTGTCTGCTAAATCTCGCGCAATCTCGCCGAAGACTCGCTCTTGTGCGCCGGTTAAAGTATAAGGCAGCGATGCTCTCAATCGACTAACAAGCCCGTCAGACTTTTCTGTGTAGGTCAGTGCCAGTGCATTTTCTTGCTGCGAATATTTGTAGCGTCTATGCGCCATTTGCAATTGAATCGAAAACAACTCATCGAAAACCAGACGGTACCTGGCATTATCTTTCGATTCTTCATCGTCTGGAAAGTGGATGCCTTTATAAGCATCGCAAAGAGTCACCATATGTAGTGGCTCACGAATAGACTCTGGCAAATAGTCTTTTACAAGATTGCCATATTTCTCAAGTGCATTGTGCACTATATTTCTGAAATGTCTAAGCGAAAGTCCCTCTGTCAAAGGATAAACTGGAACAAGGCGACCGGCATGAAGACTGAGTTGCGCTTCTTCATCTGAGCCCAAATCTCCACCGGCAAATCCGAGAATTTCAATTTCGGCATTTTTCAATTGCATTTTTCCAGCAAAGCTATCGCGCTCGACTACACCCGAGGCAAGTACTTGTGCACCCTTAGGAAATTGATCTTTGTATCTGTCAAGCAAAAACTTATTCGACTTGCCACCAATAAATCTTGTGACAGCAATGCTTCCTGTGCCGTCGGTAATGACTACAGTCAAAATGGAAACGTTTTTGTTTCTCGATTGATAAGCACTAGTCGATCTGATCATTCCGATGATGCTTGCTTCTTGTCCGTGTTCAAGCGATTTAATTGGCAGTCGATTTTTGAAATCTAAATGCCTGCGCGGATAGTGCTTAAGTAACTGATCAACATTTGTAATTCCAAGTTTCGCCAAAATCTGGACCAACTTGGGACCGACGCCCTTGACGAATTGAATCGAGATTTCTTTGAGCGAATTTGCATCTTTGACGTCTTTTGGAAGCTCAACCGATATCGGTTCAGGTTTTTTATTTGGGGTTGGGGCTTGTCGTTTTGACTCGGTTGAGCCACTTCCATTTAAAGATGTTTTTTTCGTCTCGCCCTCTGAAACTTCAACCGATATCGGTTTAGGTTTTTGCTCGACACTCAAAGTCGTCGCGCCAGTTTCATCTTCGCCCGCCCCTTCAGGCGCTCCAGTTTCACCAGCATCATCCAAAGCGAAGAAGTGCGGAGCCAATAATTCTTCAGCACGTCTCACTACCGAAATTCGAGTAGCCACATCCAGATTGACGTAGGCGCGAAACAAGCCTCGAATAGTAATCCAGGTAGATTCAAGCGGGTATCGTTTAGACAAACGAGCTGCAGTTTGACGCATAAAGACAGAAAAGGTCGTTCGTTTTCCTTGAAAGTCGGCGTAACGAGTTTTGCGCTCCAACAAAATGGCCTTGCGAACGGCTCTTAAGAGGGCATCTTTATTTAGGTTTTCTTGCACCAGTGGAGGCACGCAATAAGCTCGATAAGGGGAAAGACAGGACCCTGTCCCAAATAGAGTAATTTATCCCAGCGTCAATTACCATACAAAAAGACGTTATTTCTGCCCGATAATGCGCATTTCATTTCCAAACGCATATACGTTAATGCATTCGAAGCTCAAGAAGAATGGATTTACTGTAAGCGGTTCAAAATCAACTTCGAAATAGCTTTAAGTGTTGCAAATACACCAAGACCTTCAGAAGCAACGGCTTCAAATGAAGGAACCTGACGGCTATTCATCTCGCGCTCCATACGCTCAATAGGCATGGCGTTAGCCAAGTCACGTTTGTTGTATTGGAGCACCCAGGGAATGCTATCGAGAGTCAAGCTGTACTCAGCCAAGTTCTCGACCATGTTTTGCAAAGATTCGCCATTGTCCTTGGAGCGCATTGCGTCCGAGTCGGCAACGAAGATAACTCCGTCTACACCGTTCAAAATCAGTTTGCGGCTGGCGTTATATTCGACCTGACCCGGAACTGTATAAAGTGAGAATCTAGTTTTGAATCCCTGCACCGACCCTAAGTCGAGAGGCAGGAAGTCAAAGAAAAGTGTACGTTCAGTTTCTGTAGCCAAGCTGATTAATTCGCCGCGCGTTGTGGGCGCCAGCTGGCTGTGTATGTACTTCAAGTTCGTGGTTTTGCCACCAAGACCGGTGCCATAGTAAACGATTTTGCAGTTGATTTCTCGCGCCGCGTAGTTAACGAGTGCCATTACTTATTTTGAGCTTCCCTAACCAAACAAGCTACCCAGAGATACAGACGACAGGCTCACTTTTGGAGGTTAGCAACCTTGACATCGCCAAGCCAGTGCTGTCATATGACATTGATACCACGATCACGAACACATTAGAAGCCTTGATAAATCAAGTCAATGAACATGACAACTAATACATTCCTAAAAACTGGCTTAAACCCTCCTCGCGTGAACTTTTATGACTGAAATTGCAATATTCAAATAATATTTGGATATATTGCCGGACCCCAAGCGGTACAGGTGCTAAAATTTCGTCTTTGCTCACTATCGTTGAATAGTTGAGCCGTCCGGAATGATTACCCGGTAGTTATCGGACGTTTTGCTCTTTGGGCAACAGTATCAGGATAGAAAAGGCAAGAATATGGCTAAGCGTTGTGATGTATGCGAAAAGGGACCGACAACCGGTTACAACTACTCATTCCTTCGTTCGCACTATAACCCCCAAAACAAAAGACGTTGGATTCCAAATCTTCAGTCTGTGAGAGCTCGTGTCGGTCAGACAGTGAAGCGCATGAAAGTTTGCACTTCCTGCATCAAAGCCGGCAAAGTTTCCCGCGCTGTTTAAAGTTTAGATAGAACCGCCGCCCGCCAGGTCGAGCAATCTGTCTTTTCCGATGTGATAGTACTCGTTGCAGTAATGGCAGCGCCCTTCGGCTTGACCATCTTCTTCTGCCATTGATAAAATTTCAGACCGAGGAAAAATCTTCAAAGCCTCTGTAAAACGCTCTGGCGAGCATTTGCAGGCGAAGCACACTGGTTTCTCTTCTGTGAGCATGAGCACGTCAGAGCCTGACAAAATGCGCTTTAGAATTCCCTCAAGCCCCATGCCCCGACGCATGAGAAACGTAAAACTGCCAAAAGTGGTGATGTTGTTTTCGATCTGACAAATTGTTTCTTCGTCGTGGTCTGGTAAGAGTCGAACAATTAAACCGCCTGCCGCCTCCACTCCGTTTTTGGAGAGGTGGGCACCGACCACTACGATTGATCCTGCCTGGTCTGAGTAGACTAAATAGCGATTGACGTCCTCACCTACTTCTCCTGAAAGAAGTTCGACTGTCGACACGTAGCAGCGTCCTGTACCGTTATCGAGCGTCACTTGAAGAGTGCCTTTTGACCCGATAGCGCCCCCAACATCAAAATTCCCCAGGGAGTTAAGCGGTAACTCGACCTGGGGATTTTCTACATAGCCTCTAACTGTGCCTTTTGGGGATGCATCGACAAATACTTCTCCCAGGGGACCGTTGCCACTGAACCTGAGCGCAACCTGTCCCTCTCGGCAAAGCATCGGGGCAAGCAGTACGCCAGCTGTCAGCGCCCTACCCAGAGCCGCTGTGGCTGTGAAACTAAGTCCATGTCTTTTTCTTGCTTCTTCGACCAGATTGGTTGTGGTCGCAATCACGACGAGGATCTTCCCGTCGGAAGTCATTGCCTTGAGAATTTCATCTTTCATGTAGATGCCTCGCAATAAGCCTTCTTCAATTATTTTAACAGTTGCTAAGATTTTGACAACAGCCCGAGGCTAGCTTTTAATCTGACTTGCAGCTGATCTGGCACAAAACACTCGAGGCAATCCGTTTAGATCCTTTTCGATATAACCTTCAACCCATCCGCATTGAGCAAATACGTCCGGAACGCTATTCGATTGATAGTCGCCGATTTCAAGCGCTACAAAGCTGGTAATATCCGCGCCTCGAGTAGCTATTTCCTCATAGAAGGACAGCCCTTCTTCGCCACCACCAAAGAGTGCTTCGTGCGGTTCGAACTTGATTATTTCTGGTGCCAACTCAGATTTATGAGTCATTGGAATATAAGGCGGGTTAGAAATTATCAGGTCGTAACTGCCCTTACCTTGCAAGTCCCACCAGGTCGAACTGCGATGTAGGTCGAGTCTATCTTGAACATTTAATAGCACAGCGTTTTTCAAAGCACACTCTAGAGCACGGTCTGAAATATCTGTAGCAGTACCTTTAAGCTCGGGAAAACGATTGAGCAAGCTTGTACTAATGGCACCAGTGCCAATACCAATCTCAAGAATAGAGCCAGCCTCTAAATTGTTTTTGACGATGATATCAATCGCCTCTACCACTAGCATTTCGGTATCAACACGTGGAATAAAAACGCCTGGCAAAACGAATAATTTGCTCCCCATAAAATGTGCGCTGCCCAAACAATATTGGATGGGTTCTCGTTTTTCGCGACGCAAAATTATGGCGATGATTTTTTCAGTCATGTCGTCGTCCACTTCAAAATCAAAAGTGTGCAACTGCTTCAACGCAATGCCGCATACATGCTCGATTATCAAAGCTGCTTCAATTTTCGCTTCGGATTTATCTATCCCAAATGAAACAAGGCGCTCGACAATTTCTCTATAAGCGCCGCTGGCGCTGACATTTTTAGACACTAGTTGTTGAATTCAAAAGATTCTTTCAAACGTCTTTGTTGTTCGTCGAGAATATTTGCTTCAATGACTTTTTCCAAGTCGCCTTCCAGAATCTGCTGCAAGGAGAAGTTTTCGTTCAAGCGATGATCTGTGACGCGATTATCTTTGTAGTTATAGGTGCGAATTTTTTCTGAGCGATCGCCTGTTCCCACCTGCGATTTGCGCTGGTCGTAAATTGCTTTTTGTTGTTCTTCCAACTGAATTTTATAAAGCTTGTTGCGCAAAATCTGTTTGGCGCGCTCTTTGTTCTGAAGCTGACTGCGCTCTTCTGAGCAAGCAACTTGAATGCCAGATGGCTTGTGCACAATGCGCACAGCCGTTTCGACTTTGTTTACGTTTTGACCACCAGCACCACCAGAGCGCATGGTCGAAATTTCGAGATCAACATCCAACAATTCCACTTCAACTTCTTCAGCCTCGGGCATCACAGCCACTGTAGCAGTGGAGGTGTGGACACGCCCTTGCGCTTCTGTCTGCGGAACACGCTGGACCCGGTGCACACCAGATTCGAATTTAAATTGACGATAAGCACCATCAGCTTTGACGCTGAAAATAACTTCTTTGTAACCGCCAAGTTCGGCTTCGTGGAAACTTTCCACTTCATACTTCCAGCCAAGCTTATCGGCATAACGCGAATACATGCGCAGTAAATCGCCTGCAAAAATGGAAGCTTCATCGCCACCTGCACCGGCTCTAATTTCAACCATGATGCTTTTATCGTCGTTTGGATCGACTGGCAAGAGCAAGAGTTTGAGCAGTTCTACAAGCTCCAAATCTTTTTTGCGTAGCTCTTCAATCTGGTGTTCAATTTCCAAACGCTCGTCTTTATCTTGAGTCTCACGAAGCATTGCCTGCCACTCATCCAGATCTTTTAAGAGCTGTCTGTAGTCGTCATACGCTTTTATGGTCGGCTCCAACTGTCGTCTTGTACGAGCCAGAACTTTTAACTTGTTCTGGTCCGAAACGATATTGGGGTCTGCCAACTGTGAATCGATCTCCTTAAAGGTAGCTTCGATTTCATCCAGTTTTACGATTAGGTGATCCATAACAGGCGCCGCTTTTGTTTTGCAAATAAAAATCGGAGAGGGAGGGATTCGAACCCTCGCTGCCTTTCGACAGACAGTCTTTCCAGGACTGCACGATAGACCACTCTGACACCTCTCCAAGTGTCAAATGGAATTATATCAGTCCCGGACTTACTCTGAACTTATTGGAAGCTACGCTTCCTACACCACTTGCGGAGTGCGGGCTACACGCTTGGCTCCAGCTTCGATAATGGCCACAAAATCAGGAGCTTTTAAGCTAGCGCCGCCCACCAAGCTGCCATCGATGTTTGGCTTGGCAAGTTGCTCCTCGCAATTGGCAGGGGTCACGCTGCCGCCGTAGAGCACGGGCACTTTGTCTCCGGGCTTGCCAGAAGTCTTGTAATATTCGTTTATGGTGGTTCTGATAAGACCGCAAACACGATTGGCTTCTTCTGAGTCGCATGACTTGCCTGTGCCGATTGCCCAGACTGGTTCATAAGCAATAATTAACGACTCAAGCTCCTGCTCAGCGATGTCTTGCAAAGCGCCTGCGACTTGCTTGGCTACCACTTTGTCGGTCAGGTTTCCTTCGCGCTCATCGAGCGATTCGCCCACGCATACAATAGGAACTAATTTGTGCTTGAGCGCTGCCTTCAATTTTTGATTGACCGTAAGGTCGGTCTCACCGAAAAATTGACGACGCTCAGAGTGACCGATCAAAATATATTGAACGCCCAAATCAAGCAGCATAGGGGCGGAAATTTCGCCTGTAAATGCGCCATTGTCACGGTAATCCATATTTTGAGCACCAACGGCCAATTTTTTATTGCCAGTAAGGGTCGTGGTTACGGCTGGCAAAGAAGTAAAGGTGGGACACAAAACGATTTGCGGAAGATCTTTCTGTGAAAGCTTATCTACTGCAGCACTCAGCTCCCTAGCCAACTCGCGAGCTTCGCCAGCTGTCTTGTTCATTTTCCAGTTTCCTGCAATTATCGTTTTTCGGCTCATGACTTTATCCTGTTAAATTGTTGGATGCACGCATTACTTATACACTGCGCAAATTCTAGAACGAAAAGATAGTAAATTAGTTGTTCAATGACTGAAAGTTTTCAATCGCGAATAGAAAAAGCAGGCGCTTTGCTCGATGACGGCAAGTTCGACCTGTGTCTTTCGACGATGAAAAGTATCTGGCTCAACGCTCCAGAGAATGACGAAATCATTAGTTTGTTTTCACGCTACGCCAGAGCACTCAATCAAAACGACTTAGCCGTGGCACTTGAGCGACTAGCGGACAAAGTCAAAAGCTCAAACGGGATAGATGAAAGTCCGCAAGAAGTTTTCGAAGCGGCTTACCATCTCGTAGGCGAGCGTTATTTCGATATTGGGCGCAATTTGTTACAGAAATGTCTGGATAAATTCCCAGCCAATAATACAGTTCGCTACGAACTTGCTTTCGCTCAAATGTCGCTTGGTCAGTTTAAAGAGGCGATTTTAAATTTCGAACAAGTAGTAAAACTAGAAGAAGATTTCGATACTGTTTTAAATTTGTCGGCTTGTTATGCCCTTACGCGCGACTTAAAAAATGTAGAAAATACAATTAGAAGATTGGAAAAGCTCGCTTCTGACCAGGAAGAAAAGAATGAAATAGCGCATCGTAAGATGGTTCTAAAACGCTTACACTTTATGGCGAGCAAAAAAGAATTCAACAAGCAAGACTGGTTTTTCGTTTTGTATGGGACCATTTTGCTTGGCTACAAAGCACCTTCGCAAGCCAATACAAATGTTGGTCCTCAAGTCGATGCCTTTGATGTTCTGGTTCCAAACCACAATATAAAAGCAATTGCAGGAACCCTTGCCGTGCTCAAAGGCGTTCTGCGCGGACTAGAAATTGAACCCGAAGCAATTGAGTATTACAACACTTACGCAAAGCCACTTGCTCAGACGGAAGCGCGACTGTTTGATTTGACTGTGGAAAATTACACTGGTCCTGACCGTCCAGATTACGCGTTGATGCTCATGAATAGTGCCGACGAAATTGTGGGACCGCATCAAGCATTTTTGGAAAACTGCGACAATCGCGCCACCTTTGCTTATGCTCTGAACCTTGATGTGCCGCTGCCAGTGACACCAGATATCGTTGGGCATTTAGGACAAATAAGACTACCGTGGGACAACGACATCAAAATGTCCGATGACCCCGAACACTCAAATAAAATTTTGGCAGAAGCAATGCCCAAAATCTTAGAAATTGCATCGCACATGGAAAACGACGCCGAAGTAATTGGCACCATTACTGATACCGTGCTTTATTACAATCCAAAGCTTGAAATGTTAGCCGTCCAGAACAGTCAGAAAATTCCACGCCGCCCAGAATTCACGGCTGAGATACATGATTTTAAGTAAGTTTCTCGCCACGCTAGGTTATGTAACTTCTCTGCCTGTAGGCAAGCACGCAAGCTCAGAAGATTTGATTTCGGGATTGGGCAAATATTTGCCCATTGCCGGTATCGTAATTGGTGCTTTAGTTACTGCCATTTATGTCCCTCTTGTTTTAATTCAAGCAAACGATTTTGTGGGCGCGGCCATTCTTACAACAATCTTGATACTTTTGAGCGGCGGTTTGCACTTAGACGGACTAATGGACACTGCCGACGGAATATGCTCGCACAAAGAGCGCGACATTATGCTTGAAATAATGAAAGATTCTAGAGTGGGCAACTTCGGTGCCATCACCGGCATCTTAACTATTTTATTAAAAACTTGTGCAATTGCTGCTTTGTTTTCTTTACCTGTCAAAGCGATGGCGGCACTGATTCTGATTCCTTGTTGGGCACGATGGACAGAGCTTTATGCAATAGCAAATTTTTCATATGCTCGCGAATTTGGCAGCGGAAAAATCTGGCACGAAACCACAAAAAAATCCGATCTTTTAATTGGCGCTCTGATACCACTTACAGTGACTGTACTCTTAACTACTTACGATGCTTTTTATGTCGCTGCGCTAATTCCAGCGACAATTATTCCTGGCGTCATTGCCGCTCACTGGCTTAATTCTAAATTGCAAGGACAAACTGGCGATACGTATGGAGCAGTGGTCGAAGTATCTGAGACGCTGGGATTGGTTTGCGCGAGTTTTGTGGCTGTGTATTGGTGAGTTTAAAACTTAAGGCAACGATTTTCGATCTAAAAACGCTTTAGCAATGTAAGTTTCGTCTTCTGAAATGCTGCCGTTAGATGCCACCCAGCTCAAATAAGTACGGGCTTCTTTTATTTTTTTCAAACGCAAAAGCTCTATCCCCATCATTGTTTTGGCTATTAATTGATCATCTTTGGTTGATGCCACCGCAAGAACTTTGTCCTCTTTCGCAGAACCATCCATGTAAGCTACAAGTGCAGAAAATTTAGTCTTCTGCATAACGGCTTTTGCAAGAGCAGTTTCTGCTTGTGCTTCTTTCGTTTTTCCAACTAGCTTGAAATTAAAAGCCGAAAGCAAATGAGATCTGACTCTTCTGTCGGGCGTCTTTTGCAAAATAGCCGCATCTTTATAGATCGGAGCAGCTTTTGTAAAATCTCCTTGGATAAAATAAACCAGAGCTTTATTCTGCACCGGATAAGCATGCTTGGGATTTATTCTACTTGCAGTTTCGCTATCCTCAATCGAACCTTTGTAATCCTTGAGGATCATTTTTTCCCAGCCACGATTCACATACGCTGTGTCAAATTTAGGGTCGATCTTGATCACTCTCGTATAATCCTCTATTGCTTTCTGATTCTGTCCCATGCCACTGTGAGCCCGTGCGCGGAAATCATATACATCTAGCGATTTGGGGGATTTTTCAACAAGTTGTTCGGCAAGCAGCAATGCGTCCTTAAATCTTTTAGACTGTAAATTCCAAATCAAGAGCGATCTCTGTAGACCATCTTGCGGAGGATCTAGTGTGGAAGCTTTATCAATATCCTTTTTCGCCAGATCGAATTTGTCGGACACACTGTAAACATCAGCGCGCGCAAGAAACAATCTGGCATCGAGTGGATCCTTTTTTATGAGCGCATTAAAATCTTCGATAGCGCCCGTGTAGTCTTCCAGCGCAGTTTTAGCTTTGGCTCTCAATCTAAGCGCATCGGTCAAATTCGGTTTCAAATTAAGCGCTGTATTGCAATCATCTAGAGCGCCCTTGCTGTCTCCCATTACGCCTCGCATATTGGCTCTCCTGGCGTAAGCTCCAGCGTTTTCAGAATATGCTTCGATACACTTATCCATGTCCTTTAGCGCTTGTTCTCTCTTTTTCATTTGCCAGTTAAACTCGGCACTGGCCAAATATCTCAAGTGAGCGAAATTATCGTCTGCGCGAACCGGTTGATTTACCGTCAAAGCAAACAAACATGCGCTTGCTAGAACTGCTTTGAGACTTTTGGATAACATACTTCTCTCCGTCTAAGACTTCTCAATAATGGCATAATTTCCTTGGAATCTAAAGTTTAAGGAAACTAAACGAGGTGAGCAAACAAACCGTCTCGGATATCGAAACCGAAACAGAGGAAGAAACGCAAAAAGCAGTTCGATGCAAAACATGCAACTTCGAAGTTACAGATGCATCTTTTGCAGTCGAGCCGCATGAACACACGTTTCGCAATCCGGCGGGTTATTCATTTCACCTAATTTGTTACAGCTCTGCACCTGGTGCGTCGGAAGCTGGTGAACCAACTAAAGAAGCGACGTGGTTTGCCGGTTACGCCTGGACATTTGCCATTTGCTCAAATTGTCATAATCACTTGGGATGGTTTTATAGTGGCGATAAAAGCTTTGTCGGCCTAATTGCCACGCGGGTATTGCGTTAGTGTAGATTCGTCGCAGGATAGCGCAGCTTCTCGTAATAAGTCGAATGCGGCAGAGTCGTATCAACCTCGCCGGTGTTCGTTATATCAATATTGTTTGCGTGGGCTTTCAATTTTTCTGCATCTTCCGTTTTTCCGGTCAAAGTTAAAAATTCAATATAGTCACGCAAGCATTTAGTTAGTCGGTGACATCGACCAAGTCGCTTGCAGAAAGTGGCTATCGCCTCTCTATAAGCAGCATCGGCTTCGGCATAAAGTTCCTGCATCTGCAAGACTTTTGCTTTCAAATAAATAAATTCCTCTACTGGACCCATAGTGGTCGGCTCCAGAAGCTTAATTCCTTTATCGATCATTTTGTGTGCGACATCATAATTTCCAAGATACGCTTCGATGATGGCGCAACAACGCATGCTTTCAATTGTTTCGGCGCTTGTTTGCAATCGGCTCTTCTCTTTTATGGAAAGCGACTTTTGACAAACTACATGAGCCGCCTCAAAATCGCCTGCGCTCAAATATAACTCGCCCATATGGTCAAGCACTGGCGTCAATTTAGAGTGGTCAGGATAATATTCGGCGCTCAAAAGTTCTAAGGCTTTTCGATAGTTCGCTGCCGCTTCGTCTTTGTCTTGCCTGCAAAAATAAGTATTGCCAAGCTCATCGTAGAGCATTGCTTCACGCTCAGAATCAATTTTGTGAGGACCGGCATAATTGGTCTTCAAATCTTCCAGCACTAGCTGCGCCAGTGCATAATCTCCGATTTCGCGACGGCATTGCCCATATTTGAGCATGCGGTCGAAATA
The DNA here is from genome assembly GCA_016699165.1 of Candidatus Melainabacteria bacterium. Lineage (GTDB taxonomy): Bacteria > Cyanobacteriota > Vampirovibrionia > Obscuribacterales > Obscuribacteraceae > Aved-18. The sequence goes on from CP064963.1 coordinate 2,116,566, forward strand.
ATAATTGTCCTCAACTTGTTGCATGATCGATCTAGCCTCCTCGATTAATCACAAGGGGGACGCAAAATGTTCAGTCTAGTTCCCAAAATGCCATAATAAATACGCACGCCCCGAACTCTGGAGACAATAGCTAGATGAAAATCCTGAAGTTTTTAGCGCTAGCTGTTGTATGTGTCGTTGGATTGCTCATCTGGCAGGCTCCTAACATCTGGTCAAAAATGGTCGGTGGCACCACTGGTGTCACATCGCATTCTTTGGGCGACCAAGTGAAAGCAGACAGAATTCTGATATTGGGAAACAGCCTCACCTTCTACAACGATGCGCCTTCGCTTTTAGCTGACATGTTGAAGAAAGCTGACCCAAGCGGAAATTATTTTCTAACATCGGCTTCGTGGCCCGGATACACGCTCAACAATCATTTAAATCGCAAAGAAGTAAAAGAGCTTTTCACAGAAAACTGGAACACAGTCATTTTGCAAGGTCATAGTGGTGCAGCCTTTGAAGGCAAAGGCTACGTAGAAAATTCAATTAAAGAACTTTTGCCCCTTGTCGAAAAGTCGCATGCAAAGCCAATTAGTGTCATGACATATGCAGACAAATGTTATTTCAATAATCAATCGGTAATTAGCCAGTCATATAGAGAAGCTGATCGCAAGCTAAAAGTTCCCACAATTGCAATAGGTGATATGTTTTTTCACATTCAGGAGACCAATCCTGAAATCGAGCTGTACAGCCCCGATTCACACCATCCCGGTGCAAACGGTACCTTTATATATTGCCTTGCAATATTCAAACAACTATTCGGCGAGGAAAAATTTGCTAAACTCGCCAACTTCACTCCCAAGAATCTTGACCCAAAAGTTTGCAAGACCTTGTACGAATGTGTCCGCGACTGGGGCACCATTGCACAATCGCATCCTGAGTACAGTGCTCAATTGCCTGACGCGCGCATGGATATTGCCGAATCGCTCATGAGCGAAAACAAGTACGATGAGGCCGAGAATTTACTGACACGACGCATCAAAGCTATTGATGCGGCATCTCCTTCAGAACTAAAATTACTACCTACTGCACAAACTTTGCTATTGCTTGCACAGTCGCAACTGGCGCAGGATTCGGCAGACAAGAACAAGCTTGCACATAACAATTTAGTGCGTGCAGAACAGATATTTTTGAAAGTCGAAGGTGTCAATGGTGACACAGTACGACGAATAAAAAATGTGTTGAATAATCAGTAGTTAGAAATAGTAAAGTCGCTAAAAACAAATCGCACAGCGCCTTGGAAGTGGAAGAGCATTAGCGCCGTGCAATCCTAATATTCACTTAGCACAGAAATTATTTGTGTCTATTAGAAAAAATTGGGCATTGATCTTCTTTTACTCGGCTATAAATTTATTTGGAAGTGGAACAGAAATCGAAGAAGCGCCGGACGAGACTTGATCATCGATCTCACCTGGTTACTTCCGAATTTTCGATTGCTTAGTGGCAGGCAAGTTAATAAGGAGGAGAGACATGACAAGCAAGCCTATTAAATCTCATATTCTACTTGCTGTGACAGCTGTTCTAGCTTTGGGTTTCGGTGTGAAACCTGTAATTGCAGATGAAGTCATAGTAACAGAAAAAAGAACAATTCATCTTTGTGGTGACTTATTCGAACTAGAAGCAAACGCAGACAAATTGACTGCAGCAGAAAGAGCTGTTATCGTCCAAAAAAATCTCGATAACGCAATTATTAAAGCAAAAAATAAAGGACCATCAGCAGTGTCGGTTGAAGTGGTTAACCGCCACCCAGTAGTAATGCTCGATGGTTTTCATATTATCACTGCAGACGCCAACAGCGCCAAACGCAGAGACATGACCATGATGGCACTTGCTGAATACTGGGCAAGCAAAATCAAAGATTGTTTGTCTGATGAAAATGCAATCAAAACATACGTCAGCAAATTAACCAGCACCACACCAATAGCATCAGCAGTGGTGGCAACCGACAAACACATTGTAGTGTTGAAACCCGAAATGAGATTGCCGATTCAAATGGTTTCGGGATTTTATAATGATGGTGCCACCATTGGTGACAACGTAACAGCCGTGATTAGTCGAGACGTTCCAATGGAAACGGACTATAAAACCTACATACCAAAAGGAACCTTGGTGCACGGTAAAGTTATAAGCGCAGACGTATACAAATACAATGGATATCCGAACAAAGATGCGGTCACAATCGATTTCTTTGCCCTTGAAACACCTGATGGGCAAGAGATTCCGATTAATGCCCATATCATGGGGGATCATAATCAGTTCGTTCTAGCTGATGCCAAACCAATTGACAGATTCATACCTATCGATCAATACACAAATCGCATGGATAAAAACAATTGGATTGTCGAAGAGCCAGAAGCCGCTGCCCAGGGTATGGTAGACCTAACCAAAGGTCGCCCGTTGGCTGCAAAGGGATATGTAACCGGCTCATGGGTTAGTGCCCCCTATTCTAAGCGTATGCAACACCTGTATACCTCGCGACTACTAATGGATAAAGGTTCCACCTTTGTCATTCCAGCAACGTCCGAGTTATTGATGGAAACCCACGCTACTACGAGTATCGCAGTAGCCGCACCCGCCAATGTATTGTAAAAAAGGAGGTAAAGTCATGACAGTAAATATCAGAAAGAAAATGTCAATGTTATTGACAATCGCAGCTGTAGCAGGCTTAGTCTCCGCTGGTCCTGCACATGCCGGATTCAACCAGGGCGAGTCGGTCACTTTTAGAGGCGAGCCAATGTTTGCCATCACAGGTGATGCCGGCGGATTCACCGCTCAAAAACGCGCATGGCAAGCACAAGATAACTTCGATAACGCACTTGTTCGTAGCGCCGACAAATCACCAAATGCGGTGGCAGTCGTTCGCGAGAATGGTGCTAATGTGCTTAAGCTCGGTGGTTTTTATATAACTACAGCAGACGCGCAGAGTGCCGCTGAAGCAGGCATGTCTAGCGAGGCTCTGGCAAATAGCTGGGCTAACTCAGTGAAGTCCTGCCTCTCACGCGAAGCCGATGTAACAGCTTATATTGACTCGTTGATGCAAAATCATCCACTCAAAGCTGGAGTGGAAATCGTAGAAAAAGACATAATGGTAGCTGACTATAATCAAATACCATTCAGGCTTGCAGAAGGAACATTAGCAGTCAACAAAAGCGATCCTTTTCAGGTAGTCGCCGTACTTGACCGCGATGTAGTGCTGGAAGGATATGCACTTCCTGCGCGAACCACAATGGAAGGCACAATCCGAAACTTTAGAAACAATAAAGATCGTTTCATCAGTTTCGAAAAAGCATACTTGCCTGACGGCGGTGTGCTTGTGCTCAAAGATGTGGTAGCAGCCACTTGCATCGCTACGGAAGCACCAAAATTGGTCCTTTCAGAATGTATACCGGCAGATCCAAAATCCGAATCGCGTGAGCCTGCAAACATTGGCATCGGCGCTCGCAAAGCGGAAGTTGCCGTGTTGCAAGCCAGACCCGACCTGGTCGCAGCGTACAGAGTAGACACCGAAATGTAAGCTAAAACAGATCGAGCCCGAATGGACCTGACCCCCTCGCGGTCGGGTCCATTCATTTTGCAAGCTTATTTATCGTTGATAAAAAATTGCCCAGTTCGTTTGTTTATTTGTTTTAGAGCGATCGTTGCCAATCGGAACGACTTTCTCTTGGGATGGCATTCGAAACCAACCTTCGTCCCATGCGCCCATGTCGGTGTAAAGCGCGTCTTGCACACCAAGCGCAACTAAATCGCGATTGAATGTTTGAAAATCTAATGCTTTAAAGCTTTCGACCACACCCTCGCGACCGTCCGAAAATTTCACTATGGCTCGCATCTGAAATTTCTTTTTGTCTTTAAAACTTGCAGCGGTTTTATTTTCAACTAATTGATATTGCTGAAACAAAGATGCTCTGCGCTCTCTAAGGGAGGCGATAAATTCTGGCGTGAACTTTGCACCTTTTTCAATTGGAAAAATTTCGAACTTACCGCCTTCAATTAAGATGGCACCACCGATGGTTTTCGATATCGCTTTTGCGTTATACACGTTTCCCTTGTAGGAATAAATACCGACAATGGTATCAGTGGTGGTGGTAAATGCTGCTGGAATGCAAAACTTGATTTTAGAATCAGTCTTGCTAGGACGCTTAGTTTCCCATCCAAAGGCAAGATCCCCTTTGTCGAAAAAGTGATATCGAACTCCGGTGGGCCCTGTCATCAACTCTACTTTTACGTCGGCAGCAAATACGCTTGTTGGAATGAGCGCAAAAATGAATGGTGCCAAAAATTTTATGGGTTGAAGCATCTGTAGATTATACAAGTACTTGCCTGTTTATGTTTGACCAGGAATCGACATTCCACCCCCGTTCAGTCGAAAATTATTGAGTATTTGACAGCCGATACAGAATTTTGTATCATCGAGGTGAAGGGTTGAATAAAAAAACAATTCAGTTCCTTGGTAGTTCAAGAAAGGTGATAGATAAATTTCCGAAAGAAGTTCAGCATCTCGTTTTCATAGAACTAGAATCCTTGCAAGAAGGTAAAAACCCCTTTGACTGGAAAACCATGTCATCGGTAGGACTAGGGGTTTGTCAAATTCATATTCACAGACCTTTCGGGCATCGAATTATATATGTAGCAAAATTTTCAGAAGCTATTTATGTACTTCACGCTTTTGCAAAAAAATCTCAAAAAACGCCCAGAAGGCACATTCAACAAGCCAAACAAGAATATGAAAAAATCAAAGAAATCAGAAAAAGAAGCTCTCTACACGACAGCTTCCAATAATCTCTACTTAGATTTTGGATATCCTCCTGATGAAGCCATCAATCTTTCCGCAAGAGCTGACATCATGATATTCATACGAAGCCACATCAAGGAACTCAAATGGACACAGCGCAAAGCAGCTGCTGAATACGGAATTCCTCAACCTCGAATTGCAGAGATCATGTCGGGGAAAATTGAAAAATTTAGCGTTGACCAGCTTCTGAAGTATGTTAGCTTAATGGGAATGACTGTAAATATTCAAATCGAACCAACAACAAAGATGAAACAAGTTTTTGAATTTGAAGAGCCGAAAGCTATTTCGAATAAAAAGACTAAATCAGCTAAATAAACCTTTGTCATACTCTGTCCGCTTCTTCTCATCTGACAAAACACGCCAGGCTTCAGTCAACATTCGAAACTTTTCTGAATCACCAAAATCTGGATTGTCCGGATGATGCATTGCTGCGAGAAAGCGATAAGCATATCGAATTATAGTTGCATCAATGCTTCATTTCAAAGCAGACCCAGCCTCATTCGAGGCATACATCAACTCGACCGACTCAGAGTTGTCCCAATAAATAGGTGGAACTGGAATAAACGTTTTGCCGCAAAGGTCCAACACATATTCGTCGTATTTTGCGTCACCAGACGATGTCTTCAATTCAAAAGTGGCTTTACCTTTTTCGTTAACTTTCGAACTTACAACTGCAACTAGATTTGAAGATTTAAACTCGGGGGGAAGTGCTGTGGCACCCCATCGAACAGCAGTTGCAGTCTTAACTGTGTCGACGTAGTTTGTGTCGCGATATTTGTTTGGAGTGTTTTCGGTTTTAGCGCGCGAAGAAAATACAACACCAATTTGTGTTTTTGGATTCCAGGTGTCGGGCGGCTTACCTACTGGAGTTTCCTTGCAAACGTTGAGCGCGTAGTCATCGAACTCCTTATCGCCAGATGATTCGTACACAGAACATTTTTTCTCTCCACTTGCATCAACTTGCACACAAACTGTAGTGACTAGATGTCCCAGTGCAGCATGCTTGTGCGGGCGACTAAGCCAAGCTTTTTTGTTTGCCCCCACAACATCGTTAAAAAAGTTCTGACTCTGGTGAGAAAGCACGCCAGGCATGTCTTGTTCTGCGCGAGCAACGCTTGGAAAAACGCAAAAATGTAATACAAGTACGGAGGTTGCAAGTAATGTTTTCTTGAAGTTCATTGAATATTCCTATTTTGCCAGGCAAACTGAAACAAGAAGCGGTAAAATCCTATAAGATGAGCAAGTATACCCATTTTTTAATGACCGATCGAGCCATAAACGATGGTCACCTATCAAACGAGGGCAGCGCATTTGGACCGATGCGATTTGGCGTAATGCCAAAGCCAGGCGAGGTTACAGCCCTTTGGGGTCAAGACTTTAATTGTTCGTACAAAACCTGCCTTTCCGCTCCCAGACGTGAATTAGGGGGATTTGCCCGGCTCTTTCGTGAGCTGTACGAAGAAACGAGCGAAAGCGGCAAAGAAGTCCTGTTTTTCATCCACGGATACAAGCACACGTACGACCAGCTAAAGAAAACAGTCGAAGTCTTGGACCGTCAATACGTATCCAAACCCGACTCGAACATCGGGCACATCGTCGCCTTTTCCTGGGCAACGTCAGCTAAAACAATCCATTACGATTTTGATTTTCTGGCGGCCGACACAGCCGGCAAAGACCTTTGCGCTTTTCTGCTTGAACTCAAAGATTTTCTGCAGGAAGCATTCGAAAGCGAAGAAGACGCACAAGCTTTTGCAAGCAAACTAAATCTTGTCACTATTTCGATGGGAAGTCGGGTTCTTGAAAAAGCGGTCGAATGTTTTTTCAGCCAGGAAGAACCGTTGCCCTTTCAGGCATTCAACGAAGTAATTCTTGCTGCACCAGATCTTGATTTTACAGTGTTCGATGGCGTGATGATGCCGCGCATCGCAGAATTAGCGCGTCGCACGCACTGTCATTTCAATAACGTCGATGCCATTCTGTTTATTTCGCAACTAAAGAATCGCAAAAAACGGCTTGGACAGTCGGGTCCCACACGCAAAGTTATTCATCCTTCCATTATTTTTGTTGATACCACCAAAGTGGTGCCTTTTGCAGCGTTTGAATTCGAGCTGTCCTTCGAATTAAATTATCCAGTCACGCACAATTATTTCTTGCGACAACAAACTGTGGTGGCAGATGCCAATTTCATTTTTCGACACGAAGAAGCGCATGCAATCCCGGGTCGTCACTCCTCGGGCGAACAAGTTTACAAGCTTTTGAAATAACTACATCAAAATATCTTCAACGGCTTTAATGCGGTCAGGAAGATTTGTCTCGCCTATCATTTCAAATAGTTCGATTTCTATATTGCGACAGATCGAAGTAAGAGGCACGTCGTTGACGCCATTCTCAAAGGGATCTTCGCTTGTGTCACCCACTTGCTCCATAGTCAGAAATATCCACGAAATAAGAGTGCTGCATGGTATCACCAGCCAGGTCAATTCATGCGTATTCCTTCCCAATTCGTGAATCAAACTAAATGGAAGCAGGCACACGAATATCCAGACGAACACCGAGCTGAAATATGCATACTGCCTGGGAAACGGAAAATTCTTGATGCGCTCTGAAGCGCCTTGCATGTCAACGCAACTATTTAGAATGCGCTGCAAGCGATCGCACTGAAATCCGTCTAGCAATTCGCTCTCCTCAAAGTTGGTGATATCGCGCACTTGCAGACGCAAAATTTCGCTTGCTTGATTGCTCTTGCCTAAAATAATTTCGCGATCAGATTCGCTCAAATAACGTTTTGAATAAAACTCTACGTTTTCAGTTTCAGCTGCAGGTCGTCCGTTCCTCTGCATCACAAACTCGACTTCGCGTGGGACCCAACCTGGACTCCATCTGTTCGAAACACTGCGCAATTGAATGCGAAGAACATTGCACCATGCCATCTGGCGCTCTAACAGAACTTTTATAGTTTCGCTTTCAATCATGTTGGATGACGAAACCAACATTCCAAACGAACGACAATTGTTAGTTATCGATCCCCAGATTTTACGCGCTTCCCAGAGGCGCTCGTACGAGCTATTATTTTTAAAACCGACATAAAATGCCACCGCCGTACCTATAGTGCCGACAGGCAAGAATGGGATGCCTACCCATTTCCAACCAAGCATTTCGTACATAAAAAAGACGATACTACTGAGCAGTATAAAAAATGCGAGATGCTTTGCGCAAAACCATAAGATTAAGGATGGCGGTAAATTGCGGCGAATGTACATAGTTGCGCTTAGCCCTTCTGCGCTCCCATTGCCAGGAGTTTTTCGATAAGTGCCCGCTCTACGGTTTCCAATTCTAAAGACTTTTTCTCATCGTCTGCTTCGATAGCAGCCCAACGCTCAATAACAACCTTCTCCAAGCGCTTCAATACTTCGGCACTGTCGCCTTTCAAAGTCTTTGTCAAAATGAATTTGAGCACATCATTGAAGAGCTTGTCTTTGTTGACTTGAAGCGTAAACTCGTCTTGATTGTCTGAGCTTGTGGACATGGACTGGGACCTCAAAGAACTGCCGCATAATAACATATTTCTGTAGTATAATTTTCCTCTCTTAATTGAGGTCTAAATGAAACACCCTCTCTCATTGTTGATTGCGCTTTGTGCCGGAACATTGCCCTGCTTTGCTCAGGTTGAGCCTCGTCTAGCAGGCGACTGGCACGAGTCTAGCCCTGCCGGGCATTTCTCAATGAATATCTCGACCAATGGTCGTTATACTCGCCAACACAATGGACAAACAGAGTCAGGCAAAATCACAGCTCACGACGGCAATTGGCAGCTTCAATCAGATTCGGGAAAAGTGGAAAGCGGTCGTTTTTCGATGCTTGGCGGTAATCTTAAATTCTCAGGCGGAAGCATGCCTTCTGCACTTTCCAAAGGTGGCGGATCTCACAGTCCAATGTACACACCACCAGTGGTGCACACACAAAACCACGCTCCAGCCGCTGTTCAACATTCAGTGCCGCCGGCTCAAACGGCTGCCCCGCCACACAATTTGCAAGCAGTGTTTCAAAACAATCCGCCCGTGTCAGTTGACGTACAACCAAGCATTCAACAGAACGTGCCCGCGCAAATGCCTGCAGCACAGCCCCAGTCGTTGAAAGCAACTATAAAGAACAAATTGATTCAGACCATCAATTCAATTCCCACATTCAACTCCTATCAGCCCGGACAGCCAATTCAGCCGATACCCAGCGCAAGTTCTATTCCAGGTGTAAATTCAATTCCTGGTGTATCGTCAATTCCAGGCGTAAATCACATACCTAATATCCCAAATATTCCTAATATTCCGAACATTCCCTATGTTCCATCTAGCATTCAGCAACCGCTCAAGCAAGCGGCGCAACAGATTCCAAGCCAGACTTATCATTCGATGTACGGCAATCAGAATGCCTTGCCAGGCTATGCGCCACAGCAAGATCTACAACCTTCTTCGACTTCGACTGCTAATAGCACCGCGACTTCGCAAACTGGCCCCACTGCCAATCAGAACAATAACGCTGGATACTCAAAGCGCATTGTGACACCATACGATTTCGATAAATGGTCCGCCGTACAACAAGCGCAGCCGCGCAGCGCGTCCGGTTTGCAACGCGTTCCTAAGGGCGGTTACATTCCGGTTATGAAAGACGGAAAAGCGCGCAGATATTTCCAGGGACGATGACCCCACTCAAATCCAAACTAATTCTTTTATCTTGCTTGCTTGTTTTGACAGGTAGCAGAAACAACGATCTTGGTATTTATCCATGCGGAATTGGCGATCAAAAGAGCGTCAACGAGATTCTTGCGCGTACAGAAAAGACATTAAAGACTAATCCAAACGATACAGATGCTTTATTTGAGCGCAGTTACGCATTATTCATCAATGGGCAAATCAATGAGGGAATGACTCTTTGCGAAAAGCTTTTGACTTTGGAGAATACCTTTCGCAGTCGTGATTTGCATTACCGCATTTTGAAGCGAGTGGGCAAATTTGACCAGTCCTTGGCGGATACTGAAATCATGATGCGCTCAGAAAAAGAAACGGCATTTCTTCTTACATGCCAATTCATGAAAGCGACATTTTTATATCGACTAGGTCGAACTCAAGAAGCGCTTGCGCTGTGCGAAGACGTCTCAAAAGATTTAAGCGAAGATTCAGAAGTTTTCTTTTTAAAAGCGCTTTGCTACAACCGCTTGAATGACAAGAAAAAAGAACTAGAGAGTCTTGAGCGCGCGATATCAATTGCTCCCACTAACTCCCAGTATCGTTTAAATCGTGCCATAAATTTAAGTTCGTCCAACAAAGATCGAGCAATACGCGATTTGAATTTATTTTGTGCATTAAATCCAAAGCACACGCCCGAAAATAATATTCAACTCGAATATGCATTTTCATTCTCAAAAGCAGCCGCAATGTTTTTGGAAATGAAAGAATACGCGCGCGCACTCGAACTATGCAAAATGGGCTTGGCTCAAGGCGAAGAAAAGTATGAACTATGGAAAACACAAGCGCAGGCCTTAATCAAGACAGGCAAAACTAAAGAAGCTCAAGATGTTATTCAACAGGCTGAAACCTGGCTCAACGAGCAAGATACTTTGCTCAATGCGGCAAAGCAGGACAAGCAATGAACAAAAAGTTTTCATCCTTAATTGTCCTATGCATCTGCTTCATGATGCTGACAGCAAGCGGCTGCGGTTTTATTTCTCAAAATTCAATTTTGGAAAATTCAGGCAATTTCAAAAGTCTTGAAGAGCCCGAAAAAACTCTCACCGATCTCACAAACGCAAACAAGGTTTCCGAATCAAGCATGAATTTTGCTCAACGAGGGCATATTCTAATGACTTTAGGCAGGCTTGAAGAAGCTCGAAACGATTTAAAGAAAGCAGTGGAAATTGATTCTAAATTTCCCGTTCCTGCAGGGATTTATGATTACGTATGCTGCCTGGCGAGCTTGAAACAGTATAAAGATGTTCTTGAATGTACAGTCAGTGAAAGTTCAAATGGACCAGCAATTAACAATTATGTGACAGCAAGAACCTTGGCTCTGGCGAATTTCGATCAAAACGATAAGGCTCTCCAAGCTGCTGCCCGGGCAACGGATCAAGCTTACGATCCCGATCCCCGACTCTATTATTTGCAGGCACAGCTTTTACGCAAACTCGGTAAAGAAGATGAAGCGAAGAGAATTTTAAATATTGCAACTCTGAGCTATCCGGAAACTATAGTAATGAAATCGGGCAAACGCATGTCACCACTTACGACACCACTGTATGCCGATTGTGTCGAACAGTTTCTAAAATTGAACAATCCAAATCGTGCACTGGGAACTGCATCCTTAGCCAATGTGCTTGGTGAGCGTAGCTTGCGAATGACGGTTCTAGAGGCCATTGCTCGCGCTAAAATGGACAACCCGCAAAACATTCCAAAAGCGCAAAAACTGATAGAGTCAGAACGACAATTCTGGAACAAACTAAAAGCGTCTATCCAATAGTCTTCTCATCCGCTTCCGTTCTGCCTTCTTTGAGCAACCGTTGCGCATACTTAGCGTAGATATAAGAAGCTCCAAGCAAAATAACACCTGCTACTATGAATGACAGAATGCGTGCATCAGTTCTTGCTGTGGACAAGTCTATGAATAGCAACTTAAATGCAAGCATTGCAAACACAATCAAACCCGAAATTCTAAACGCTTTGTCTGGCACCATAAAACCAACAGACAAAAGCGCGATGCCTTCGAGCGCAAAAGCAAGCGTTAGCCATTCTCCAGGCACCAGCAACCAAATAGCCCATGTGGCCACAAGGGTGCCAGCAGCGTCGTAGTAGTGAGCAATTCTGCGCTCGTTGCCAATTTGATATTCGGCTGGAACTTTTCGATAAGTAAACGCCATCAAATAAAGTATCACAGTGATCATTGCATCTTCAATGGCGTTCCATTTTCCAAGCTGGACCATCAATACTAAAAACGTATTCAAGAACCATAATGCACCAATAATGCGAGTGTATCTATCGCGCAGTAAATGCCCAACACCTACTAGTACCGCCGCTTCACCAGCCCATCTAAGAGCAAGAAATTCCATGCCGCTTCCAGCAAGATTCAAAGTTTGGAACCAGGTAAAAATTGCTCCAGATGTAATATAAAACTTGTATGCTGTGCGCGCTTCTTGCTCAGTAGTGATCTGTTGTTTGCGCGAATATATGGCAGCACCAAGAAATCCAAGCGCAGTCAAAGCATGAACGAAAGAATATTGAGTTTCGACAAAGAACGAAAGTAGACCAATACACAAAAATCCAGCGCCTGCAGCCAATCTAAGTACGCGCTCGTTTAGCTTGTGTCCAAGCCACATGAATGTCAGATACTCGACTAACCATACAATTACAAGAGCGGCAGCTTGTAGAGGTTTAGAATTTTCAAACAACTCAGCGGTGGCAATTATAGGCGCTAACCACGAAAAGAACAGGAATCCAATTGCATACAGTGTCGGTCCTGAGGGATGAACTTTGCCTTTGTACTGTCGATACATTTGAGCACAAGCACCATATACAGTGGCAGCAACAAGAGCGTGAAGAAATGGCTCCGAATACTTGAAGGTCAAAAATTCTTTCTTGTCAGTAACGCAGATTACTCCACAAGTGCTCACAAAGCAGCCCAGTGAAAGCAATGCAGCAAACCATCTAATCGCTGGGTTGTTGTATTTTAATCCGACGTAAACAAGCATTGCCAGCTCAATCAACCAGAACGTATTGAAAATCTCTTTGGCGTGACAAATCATCGGAACCGCTAGAGTCAAAAGCGACAATCCCATTATTAGATGCATGTTTGCAATCGAAGTCAATGTACGTTTCTGAGCATACTGATAAGATGCGGTGTAAAGTGCACCCGTCAAAAGCGGCATTAAATAATTAAATTCGACATTTGCTTGCAGATAAGTCAAAATCTGCGTGCCCATAAACGCATAACTCATGCCATTAAATCCGGTGGCAACTACCAAGCGTCCTTTTGTATCGTCGTTCTCTTCTTTCATGGCAAGAACGGCAGCACAACACGCTATCCAAAAGAATGTCAGCGCCCCCAGAGTTTCAACAGCCCAGGGATTTCCCATTGCGGTTGCAGGCATCTTTGGATTTATAATTAGAAAATATGACGCCCATCCGCAAATTGTTGTCCACATCAAAAGCTTCGGCCATTGTTTGAACACAGACAAAGCAAAGGCACCAAGCGCCAACACAAGCAACCAGCATATGCTAGCCGCACTTATTTGCGAAAAAGCGATAGTCACAAACGAAAGCGACACAGCAAATGTTGCCACTGTTTGTGATTTACGTTCGCACGCATGCCACAGTGCACCAGCGCAAAGTCCAGTCAGAATCAGCTCTTCGACAAACAAGTTAGAAAGTATTTTTACATCAGCAATGTGATACGACGCAAAAGCGGTGAAATAAAGAATCGACCAACCGCCACCAATTAAACTAAGCCCCCAGTATTTACTGCGAGCATCACTATCCTCTTTGTCGCGATTGCGCTCGAACCATTCACCGCCACCAATCAACGCTACGCCTGCAAGTACGCCCATCGCAATCTTGATTGCAGCGCCCCAAGTCTGGAACGAATAAATAATAAACAGCGCAACACCAATTACTAAACTAGCGATGCCCAATCGATTGAGCCAGTACAAGCCGATACGCGACTCTAGCGTGTCAGGCTTTTCTAAATCTGATTTTGAAGATGCGACTATTGGCGGCTCGACCGTTAACTCGGGCGCCTTAACAGGTGTCTCATCTTTTATCTCAATGGGAATTTCTAATTCGACAACGGGTGTGTCCACAACAGGAACACCAGCAGGTTCTGGCACCACCGAGCGAGACATTTTCTTTGGCACCGCCGCTTCGGCTTCCGCCTCCCAGCCTGAGCCAACTTCGAACTGTTCCTCAAGCACCCGCTCAAGGTCGCTCACGCGCTGTGTCAGCGCCATTATCTGACGCTTTAGCTCATCAATTTCGTTTGGCTTAGCTTTGGTCATGTCAACCACTTGCCCGCCAACCTTTAACCTGAAGCAATTGAACTTTTTATTGCCACGCGACGTCTAATAATGTGGAGCCGCCGATGCTTTTCTGGGGAGACAAGTTTCGTAGGCTGCCGGCTTTTGCCGGTTAGAAACCTGATGCCGGGGCCATGCGTGTGATGTCACCATCACCATCTCCCGTGTCCTGACTCATACTTTGGTCCTGGCGCCAGCGTTCTACTTTTTCTCTGTAATCTGCGCTCTGCTTGTTGTAATTGTCGATGAGCTTCATCTTCTTAGCCCTGAAGGCTGCAAGATCGAAAATGTCTTTCTGCCTGTGCCTGCGCGCGGCTTGATAGACCTCGTACAAATCGTCAATGTTCTTGCAATTATCGAGTGATTTTTTGAGCAAATATCGATACAGGTCGGGCGTTTTGAATGGCTCGATGTTGCGCAAAATGGTCATCAGTTGGTGCACGTCATTTTCATCATCGATAAGTTCTTTGCACGTTTTGCGCACCAGATCTTCCATCCCCAATGCCGATGCTAGTCTTGCAAAATCGAGCGCCTCGGGAACTGTGTGCACCAAAGAATATTGCTTCTCCATTGCCAAATGCGACAAGTCACTAAGCGAGACTTCCTGTGCCTTGAGCGCCAGATCTTTCAATTCTTCGCGAGATCTAGACTGAGCGATCATGGCTTGCATGGCATCGCGAGTGGCTTCAAAACACTCGAACTTACGCCCTTTCAAAGCCACCAAAATCAAATCGTCTCGGTTTTTGCTCAGCTGAAAAGCCTTCTCGACTGCAGCACGTCTAATATCTGTACAGAAACTGCCATATTGCTCAGTAATATCGGCAAGGGCAAAGCATTTCTGCACATCGGTGCACTCAGCAAGTGCCGCATCAAACAAGGGTCTTGCCTTCTCTGCCTTTTTCGCTTTAGCGTATTTGACCGCCCTCTCGACGTTCTTAACTGTGGCATCGGGAAGAGCCGAATAATAAACGGTCTGGTCCTTGGCGACAGCAGACTGAATGCTCAGGCTTTGTGCGCCACCCAGTGAACAGAGTAAGAGTAAGGCTAATAGGCTGTTTTTGGTCATCAATCATTGTGTACCACAAAAGCGCCCGCTTTGCTCACATAAGATTAAATAGACTATCGGAAAGAACCGGCGATTGGTGGTCCTCTTTGAGCAAGAATACTAATACGGTGCTTTCCAAAGCAAACAAAGATAGCGCAACTAAAATGATTGGTCGCCAAATTGGATTGTTCAGAAATGGAACTAAATAGCCAGGAGTCCGGCAAAACATAATCAAGTACGTAGCGACGATCAGATGCGCGGATATCAAAACAATTTTTACACTGTTTTTCATTCAGGGTAATTAGGAAAAGGGAAAAAACTGAATCCCGTGCAACTGTTAAGCAGCATCCAAGTAGGACCGAAAAGCACTACCAGCAGATTTGGCAACACCAAACAAATCATGTATAAACCAATAGTGATTGGTGAAAGACGCTTGTCTGGCTTTGAAACAAAAATCAAGAACGCACTACAAAGAGCAAATAACGCAAAGTACCAAATAAGTGATCGGTATATTTGGGGATTAGTCAAAAAAAGTCTCATGTACTCCGGCGCGAGGCAGTATGGCACAGCATAGGTCGCAATCACAATTCCTATTGCAATCGCTACTAACTTAACTCGATCTTTTGGTACTGTAACCGAACTCAAAAAGAACATCCCCCAACTGTCACAAAAGCCGGGCCAAATATCGGCAGCAAAACGTTTGGTGTCACTGAGCAAATCATAAAAAAAGCTATCGCTGCCCTTGCAACTCCAGTACCCGGTTTAGGCATCAGTAATAGGAGGAAACTATTTATGAAGAAGAGACTTAAACAACCGAGGACCAATAGTCGACTAATTGGGTTATTCAACAACGGAATAATGTATCCGGGAATAAAAACATAAGTCAAAAACCAGGCTGCAAAAATAAAGTGCCCAGCGATTAACACCAATTTGATTCGCTCTTTAATAATCATGCCGCAGCCAGAAAGGTGACGTAATCCGGAGATGCCGTGATGCCTTGTCTAACTATTAAAGCATATTGCCTGATTCGGGAGCGCTCACAATCTCTGGTTTAAACACAGGTAGTGCAAGTTGAATCAAGCGAGTCTTTCGAGCTTGGCGTGGAGGCTGCACTTCGGGGACTGAGAAATCCATTTCTTGCTGCACAGATTTGCGTAATGTTTCTCTAAATTCAGTTGCGTTGCTTTGCACCTTGACCATTTGGGTCATGAAGAGAGCAAGGGCTGGTTCAAGCGCAATTTCTTGTCGCTTAATTACAGGCTCGTATGATTCGTTCAAAAACTCAAAGCCGTCAATCAAAGGCAGTGCAAAACAATCGTCTTCTTTTAAGATGCGGATTTTGTTGGTATCAAACCCGGATTGGTGCAAGAACATATGCAGACCGTCCGCAACTTCACTTACTTTGATTTTGGAATCGAAGTAAAGAAACACTTGCATCACATTGCTGCAGCCAGCACGAAAGACTCTAGCTTTGACATTGAGCTTTTGCAAATGACCAATCAAACTAGGGATGATTAGCGGATCTGCATCGACATCTTCTTGCATTATTTCAATAACATAGAAGCGTTCTTTGATACCAAGGGCGAAGGCTCGATACATTCCTTCTTTGGACGAAATAGAGCTAATGACTTCCTCGTCAGTGACCTGATAATAAGGACTCATCGGACGCCAATTACCATTTTCGCGTCGAATCAAACCAGCTTGTCGATGCGAAAACAATTTCAAGAAAAAATTTAGAGGCGGTTCGATGAATTCTCCGGTCATGCTCACGGCACCGGCGATATCATTGCTATTCGATGTATATAACTCGTCTATCTTTTTAGCCTCGGGGCACCAAATCTGGTGATTATTTTGATGATGTGATGCCATCATAACAAAATTGCCCGAGGTTTCAAGCCATTAACAAGTCTGAGCTACTCTCACTCCAAAATATTCTGCGACATCATTCCAATTTTTCATGCGCGGATTGTAGTCAACTAAACGGTTATGAGGAGCGTCGAATAAAAGTCCCTTACCGTTGAAACGCTTGAAGTGACGCACGTTATCATCGATTAGATAGTCGGCGTGAACGATAGATTTGTCACCGCAAAAAACAAAATTCATTGAGTCAATAAATGGAACGTGCTTCAAAAGCCATTTGTATTTTCCATTGAAAGAGTTTGGAACTTCCATCGCAGCAGTGGTGATAAATAATTCGTGCTCTTTAGACAATGCTTCTAGTGTTTCGATGGCACCGGGAAAAACTTCCAGGTCATCGAAGAAACTTTCGTGATGGACAATTTCTAGTACTTTCATTTTTTCTTCAGGCAGAGCGAACTCTGGAAGAGAAATACCAACTAGATCGTCCAGATTGGTTTTCTTGTTGAAGTGTTGGTCGTAAAGGTTAACGTGCTTGGAGAGGGCGTCGGTGATGACTTCGTCCATGTCTATAGCGATTCTGCTCATAAATGCCTCCGATATCTGCGCATTTGTTGTATAATCATGCACAATTCGGCACAAAAACGCAAGAAGTTGTAAAGGCAGTTTAGGTTAAATGTTCACAGAAGAGCGCCGGCAGCACATTTTGAACCAATTACACACCAAGCGTAAGGCTAGCTCGGCTGAGCTTGCCCACGAGCTAAACGTGTCCGAAGACACAATCAGGCGCGACTTGAAGGAGCTAGCCGAAAACGGTCTGCTCAAGAAAGTCCACGGCGGGGCTATGGCAATCAGTCCCGTTCCTTATGAATATTCAGCCCGGGTTGAGCTTAATCTGGACGGAAAGCGTCGAATTGCCGCCGAGGCAGCCAAGCTAATTAAGTCGGGCATGCTTGTATTTATAGATGGGGGCACCACCGTTGGTTTAATTGCCGAATATTTGCCGTCTGGTTTGCAAGCCACATTTGTCACTCATAGTGCTGCAAACGCAATTGCCTTTTCTAACTGTCGCAGCTCAAAGACAATTTTGCTTGGCGGCATTTTGGTGCCAGAATTGCTTATAAATGAAGGGGCTGAGGTGCTTGAAACAATCGAGCGTTTTCATGCCGACCTAACTCTAATAAGTGTGCAAGGGCTGGATAAAGAAAATGGCGCCACAGTTGGGCACTATCAAGACGGGCTGGTCAAGAAAGCTTTTCTTGAGCATTCATCCGAACTAGGTGTTCTTGCAGGCAAAGAGAAGCTTGGCTTTTCGGTGCATTACAAAATTTGCGATGTGAGTGAATTAGATTATTTAATTACAGACGAAGATCAAGGTAATTTGAAGAAGCTCAAGAATAGCGGCTTTCAAATAATGAGCGTCTAGAACTCGACTGAAATTTCGGTTCCCTGTGTATCGGGCGTGCCGGATTTTATCGAGACGCGGGCATTGTGAGCGTTGGCTACTTCTTTGACGATAGCAAGTCCCAATCCGCTGCCATTGCCGCCGGTGCCAAGTATTCTGTAGAAACGCTCGAATACTTTGCTTTGCTCTTGCAAAGGAATGCCAGGACCTGTGTCTATTACAGATAGAGTTATTTTGTCGCCGCCTTTTACTCTGACTGTTATTGAGCCACCGTTCGGTGTATAAAAAATTGCATTTTCAATTAAGTTAGCAACCAGATGTCTCAAACCAGTTTGTTCGCCAGTTATTAAAACAGGCGTGTCAGAGCCTTCGTAAGTCAACTTCAATCCACGACGAATAGATTGATCTACAAGCTCAGACACTACATCTGATACCAAGAAATTCAGATCCAATTGCGAAGCAGAAGCCATTTTGGCTGGCTCGCCGATGTCACTTCGAGCAAGCGCCAATAGCTGATTTACCATGCGAGAGGCTCTGTCTATGCCTTGATCGAGTTCCTGAACGACGTGTTTTAATTCGCTTACTTCGGTCATTTCATTGCCGATGCTTGAATATGTTTTAAGTCCAGCAAGTGGTGTTCTTAACTGATGCGCGGCACTGGCAACGAATCTTTGCTGCGCTTTGAGTTCTGCTGTGGACCGCTCAAACAAAGAGTTAATTGCTTTGACCAGTGGATAAACTTCCTCCGGTGCGCTTTCGCCAGCAAGCGGACTCAAGTCTGCCTGCGAGCGTTTGGCTAATTGAGCTTGTAAATCTTTTAGCGGATTCAAGATTTTGACTACACCATACCAGACCGCAGACAAACCCAAAATCATTGCAATTAATTGGGGAACCGCCACACTCAAAAGCATTTTCTTTTGAAATTGACGCCTTGCGTTCATTGTCTCGGCAACCTGGACAATAACTGATTTTGTAGATTCGCTTGGGATAACCTTAACGTCTACTATTCGAACGGTTTCACCTGCAATAACGCCGGTTCTAATTCTAGGCTTGTCTTCTTCGAGTTCAGTTGCAGGTAGTGGCAAATTTTTGTCTCCGGCGATCACTCCTTGAGCCTCGTCAGTAACGCTAAAATAGAATTTGTCGCTTTCGTCTTTTTTCAAAATGGCTTGAGCAGACGCTGGCAAATCTACTACAACTTTCTCGCCCTGTAATCGCAAGCGCCCAACGACAGAGTCGGCAGAATTAACTAAATCCCAGTCGAAATATTCTTCTGAAAAGTTTTGCACAAGATAAAAGCTCAAGACTGTACTTGCAATTGCCACGCATCCAAGAAGGGGCACGAACAAAAACAAAAGCTGTTTTCTGATTGCCCTTCTTTTCACTGTTGCCTTAGTTCCAAGATATAACCAAAGCCGCGCACAGTGTTGATATTCACCTCTGAGGCTTCTAATTTTTTGCGTAATCTATGCACTACAATTTCAACTGCATTTTCGCTAGATTCAATTAGCCAATCGGGAATTTGATCCATGAGCTGACGTTTGCTCACCACCTTACCCGCCCTTGTCATAAGTGTTTTCAGAACAACAACTTCTTTAGGTGTAAGTTCCATCGATTCATTTGCAAGTTTCAATTGTCCATTATTTGTATCAAGTGACAAAGAAGCAAATTTCATCTGCGTGCTATTTTTAAAATTGCTCTTGCGAAGAGCCGCACGCAGTCGGGCTTCCAATTCGCCAAAATCAAAAGGCTTGACCAGATAATCGCTTGCACCTTTATCTAGTCCTTTTATTTTGTCTTCCACTCTGTCGCGCGCAGTAATTATTATGACCGGCAATTCTTCGTTGCTTTTGCGCAACTCGTCTAGAATTTCGATACCATCAATCACTGGCAATCCAAGATCCAGAAGCACAGCATCATACCGATCGCTAAAAATTGACTCAAGTGCTTGAGCCCCAGTTTTAGCCAAATCCACAAGATATTTCTTGCGCTCAAGAGCTAGAACCAGAGCCGAAGCGAGATAGTCATCGTCTTCAACCAACAATATTCGAGTCATTCAAAAATTATACGCCACCAAGAATCCAAGTGTTGGTTGAAAGCAAACTGCAAGGTTCTCAAACAAGAATAGATTAGGCGACCCTAACTGTAGCAACTCTCCTACTAGCACAGTCAAAGCCCACATGAAACAAGCTGTAGGGTCGCCGTTTCTACACCCACAGGAGGAAGCATGCTCAAATTAGTAGCCGTTTTCGTTTTAATAGTTGGATTCGTAAGCGCATGTTCGGGCGCTAAAACCGAGGAATCTACAAGTACAACAACAACAGAAGAATCTGTCGAAAAACAAACTTCAGCTCAAGATGAATCCGCAGCACCTGAGGCGGAAGAAACAGAAGAAGTGAAAGAAACTAAGACTGAAACAAAGACCGAAAAGAAAACGAGCAAAGACAAAAAAGCAAAAGCTTCCAAATCAGAATCGAAAAAGAAATAAAACGAGATCTAATTTTGTCTTCTGTGTTGCTTATAAAAGGTGACGAGCCTGGTGGAGAACTTCTTCGCCAGGCTATTTCGCGTAACGACCTTTATTGCGTTCTGGTGCCAAATCGCGAGCACGCGATTAAACTTATGGATTCGAATTGAGATTTAGCGCGGGGGCGGGGGCGGTCCACCTGATGGAGGTGGGTCTCTGTATGGATTGTATTGCTCATTAAGCTGCTGGTAGGCTCTTGCGCGCTCAGCTTCGCTCTGGCTTGTTTGAATGATTAAAAGTAACGCTTGAAGAGAGCCTTCATTTCCACCGCCACCTCCTGCGTAGGCAGCTTTCGGGAATGCGGCAATGCTAGCTAGTGTGACAGCTGCTATTGCGATGATTTTTTTGCCTAATTTCATTGTTACCATCCCAGGCGGACTCAAACTTACCTTCGAATTCTATACAAGTTACCGTTGAAAGTCACATCATGACATCGCACAAAAGTTACTAAAATTGGGCTATACGCGATTCAGTACACATTAGATTTACAACCGGTTGACAACCTCGCTGATTCGCTCATACTTAAAAGATATGAAATGCAAACGACCTCAATACCCGCAGCCCTTTAGCAACATCCCCGATTTGGGATCAGCATCTCGCCGGATTTGAGTGAACAATATTTTTTGTAGTCAATTCGCTTCAACTAGAATTCTCTCAAGCTACCTCGAGCCGAAGTGGCTAGTTTTAATTCTTTAAATTTCAAAAGGAACATCTAAATGCGTTGGTCACAGTTATTTATCCCGACACTCAAAGAAGCACCGGCTCAAGTCGAGGCACCCAGTCACAAATATCTGTTGCGCGCAGGTTATATTCGCCAACTAACATCTGGCGTTTATAGTCTATTACCGCTTGGACAGCTAGTGCGGCTCAAAATTGTCGAAATTATTCGCCAGGAAATGAATAAAATTGGCGGTCAAGAATTTTTACTCTCGGCATTACAACCTGTTGATTTATGGATTGAATCAGGGCGACTTGAAGCTGTTTCAGAAATCATGTTTAGGCTGAAAGATAGAAAGAAAGCGGATCTTGCACTGGGTCTCACCCACGAAGAAGTTTTCACTTCTATTGCTCGATCAAGTTTATCTTCATATAAACAGTTGCCCCAAATATGGTATCAAATTCAAACTAAATTCAGAGACGAAGCTCGTCCCAAAGGTGGCTTGTTGCGTGTGCGCGAGTTTACCATGAAAGATTCGTACTCTTTTGACTTCGATCAGGCAGGACTTGATGCTTCTTTCGACAAACATCATGAAGCATATGTATCTATATTTAAAAGATGTGGTCTTGATTTTAGAGCAGTGGAAGCCAGTTCTGGTGCCATGGGTGGAAGTGCTTCGATAGAATTTATGGTGCTTACAAATTCTGGCGAAGACAATCTTGTTTTATGTACATCGTGTGACTATGCTGCAAACGTAGAGCGTGGTAGCTCCAAATTCGAAGCACCTGCATCAAATAATGATTCAGCAAATAAAGAACTAGAAAAATTTGCCACCCCGCAGATTCGCACTATAAAAGCGTTGGAAGATATGTCAGGCGGTGCTAGTGCTCAAAATCAAATCAAGACACTTGTTTATTTAGCCGATTCCAAAATTGTTCTTGCTCTAGTACAGGGCGATCAAGAAATGAACGAGTCAAAATTACAAACAGCAATTGGCGCAAGCACCATTCGACCAGCCACTGACGATGAGATTTTCAAAGCTCTCAATGCTCATCCAGGTTCGCTTGGTGCATGCGGAGTCAAACTAAATGAGACTATAAAAAATATTGTGGCCGACCCGAGATTAAAAGGTCGAATCGGTATGGTCACTGGTGCAAACAACGACGATTGGCATTATCGCAATGTCAGCGTCGATAGAGACATCGAGGTGAATATCTGGACCGATCTTCATACTGTAAAAGCGGGTGAAGCCTGCATCAAATGTGGTGGCACTCTAGATCTGCAAAAGGGTCTTGAAATTGGACATATTTTCAAACTAGGCACAAAATATTCAAAATCGATGAACGCACATGTTCTTGGCGCAGATGGCGCTAAAAACGAAATTGTAATGGGTTCTTACGGAATCGGAGTCGAGCGCTTGATGGCGGCAGTGGTGGAGACGAGCCACGACGACAAAGGAATTATCTGGCCCCAGAGCATCACGCCTTACGATGTAGTAATCGTCCCGGTTAACAGCCAAGACGAAGCTCTAACATCGGTAAGCGAAAAAATGGAGGCAGAACTTACCGCCTGCGGTATTTCTTGCTTACTTGACGATCGCGACGAGCGTGCCGGTGTCAAGTTTAATGACGCAGAATTGATTGGCATCCCCTGGCGCATAACAGCTGGAAAGAAGGTATCTTCTGGACTTGTGGAGCTATTCGATCGCAAAAGTAAAACCACTACCGAAATTGCTATAGAAAAAGTAAGAGAAGTGCTCCAGGAAAAACTTTCTTGCAAGCCATAGGTTAAAATAAGTCGATAAACACATTTAGAGGTGAACTTGAGTAAAACGAGTCCCGCTTCAAAAGAACCGCTGGTTTTGGGAATTCAAGGCGGGCGCGGTAGCTTCAACGAAGAAGCAGCGCGTCAACGTCTCAAACGCACCCCAGACCGCCCTTTCACACTCACATTTTTGCACACTACAGAAAATGTGCTCAAAGCCTTGCACGATGGCAGTATCGACCGTGGTCAGTTTGCCATTCGCAATTCGCTTGGCGGGATGGTGGAAGAAACGGTCGAAGCCTCTAAAAATTATGCTTATGAAAAAGTGGACGAATTTGCTATAAAAATCACGCACGCGCTCATGATTTCTAAAGACGCGGAGCTTGAAGACATCGATACAATCATGGCTCATCCTCAAGTGCTCAGTCAGTGCAAATATACTTTGCAGCGCAAATACAGTCATTTAAAATTAGTCAGCGGCGAGGGCGACGCTATAGATCCTGCCAAGGTGGCTGAAATGCTAAGCGAAGGCAAACTGGAAAAGAATATTGCAGCGCTTGGAAGCAAGGGACTGGCAGAAATTTATGGTCTGAAAATCGCAGCAAATAATTTGCAAGATTCAGGCTCAAACTTTACTACTTTTGTTTGGGTTCAACGTCCCAAGCAAAATTAATCGCTAGTTTAACTGTTTAGTCCAGCTTGCAACCAATTTCTTTTCTGCCCCGAAACCAGTTTGAATTTTGGTCAGCTCTTTCAATTTTTCTTCTACTTTAGAAAACGAATCAGCAATCTCCATGCCGATTTTCTCCGCTTCATGTTTTTTGATATCACTTCTATTGCACAAGTCTTTTGTTCCGGATCGAAGTTTGTCGTTCATCCGAACTACACGGTCTATGGCTCTGATTAACTCGTCACATTGATCGACTAAACCAATATTCAAATGATCAATGGTTCGCGCACTTTCTCGTTGCGATGCGGCTTTGAGCGCGTCTTGTTTCAGCTCTGTAATATCAATTCTTAAAGATTGAAGCACTGATATTGCATTACCATCTGGGCAGTTTAAGACGGCTAATAATAAATGCTCTGTTGCAGTCCGCTCAAGACCGAGCTTTTGAGCCTCTTTGTGAGCGTCTGCAATTACACGCTCAGCTTTGTCAGTGAATGGAATTTCGACTGACACAAAACCAGAACCACGTTGAATTAGTTTTTCAACAGCATAGCGAGTATCGTTAAGAGTAACTCCCCTGGCACTAAGAACACGAGCAGCAGAGCCCGTTCCCTCGGCTATTAGTCCCAGTAATAGTTGTTCGGTACAGACAAAATTGTGTCCCAATCGCCTGGCTTCGTCTTGAGCCGATTCAATTGCCTTTGACGCCTTTTGAGTGAACTCTTCCAGCAGATGTACTTCCTGAGTCATTTTTATCCTTGTGATTTCAAATTGAGTCTGAACGATTTTAATTCATTGGCACGAAAGTCTACTTCATAAACACCAGGTTTGGTGGCATTTATCAGCCCGTATCTAAAACCATCGAGATCCACTTCCTCCAGGTATCGATGGGTGATTCCGACATTGAGATTAGCAATCAAAGGCTTGTCGCTCGTATTTAAAATGCGCAAATTATAGCCTTGCGTATCTTCAAACATTGCCATCAAAACAAGATTTTGATTGTCAATTTCACAAAAGGACCACGACGCTTGTTTGGATGGTGGCAACTTTGGTTTGAAGCCTTTTTGACAAACTGGCGCCGCCCAGAGCGGATTTTCAAAGAGAGTTGCCAAATGATACGCTTCGCTAGACTCATCACTTTCAAGTGGTGCCCAGCCATAAATTGCTATTTGCTCACCAAGACAATTTCCCTCAGGTGTATCCATATGAGGACCGGCACCGCCACCGCGGCTCCACAAGCCTCCTCTGGATAGCTTAGAGAACGCACGCAACAAAGTAATGCTTACTGTATTTTCAGTAGCGCCATATTCTGGCAGACCGCTATTTAAAAATAATTGATCTCCTGCAATGAAGAAACGCTGGCAGGCAAATCTATCAAGAGGCATTTCCGTATACTTGCCTACAGGCAGTTGTGATGCGCCTTTCGTCACCGGTCGCTTAACCAGTGAGAAGTGATTTTCGGCAAGTGTTTCACCATCTTTTACTTTTGCTTTGAATTCAACTTCTAGTCGATGGTCGCGCGATTGATTCTGCCAGGTGGTCTGGAAAAACAAAACTGGCACACCAGCTTTAAGAGTAATTGTAGTGTAAAGCTTGTGTTTAAGAGTTTCTTTGGAGCGCTCGAATACCGTTAATATGTTTTTGGTTTCGGCTCCATCTAACACTTTTTGATCTTTGCTTTCGACGATCCCTTCTGGAATGTCAATTTCGTGCACCAATTCGATTGCACAAACAAGGGCGCCTTTCGATTTGACACTTGCTTTTACAAACTTAGCTTCAATCGATTTATCTTTATATATGGGGTCGAAATTATAGCTATCTCCGCCATCTGCGACATCTTTGAAGGACATGGTCAAATCATATTTTTTCTTGCCTGCCTCCACATTAAGACTACCTTTTTGGTCAAAGTGCAAAGTCATAAACTCGTTTGCAATTGAACTCTCAGTAGAGGGAGTCAACGCTTTGGCTGGTGTTGCCACCTCTGAAAAGTTAGAACATCCAAGAGCCGGTACTTTGGCGTTGAGCCAACCGCTCACTCTTGTTATGTCGCGATAAGTGGGAACGCCGCCGTTCCATCCGAAAAGTTCTGTGCATGGCTCTGCTAAATCAATTTGAATGGACTTGGCTTTATCATCGCCAATAGCGTCCAAAACGGCTTTGAAAGCCTCTTCTATAGACATAGACATGTTTTCAAACGCCATTTCAAATGCCACCGGACCTGATACTGGACGGCTTGAAAAATTGAAAAGTATATAGTCCTTTATCTGTGCTTTAGGATCAGCTAATTTGAAGTAGCCTCGGGACAAACCTTGTGCGGGAGAGGTTTTGGAAACTTGCGAATTCAAAAGTAGACTCTCACGAACGCGTGTTTCTAGATTATCCAAAATAGAATTAACGGTTTGAAAACGAGTCAACATTTCCTGATGGACAGCATCCACACTGCAACCGCAAATGCTGTCGTGAGGCTGATTGCGCAACACTTGTTTGAGAGCGAACAACAGCTCTTCAAACGGATATTTAGTTAAATTCAATCCACTAGCAAAAGTTGATAGCGGTTCTACCAATTTAAATAGTCTGTGCTCAACTTGTCTGTTCAGACGTTTTAGATAAAGACGACTGGATAGAACACCAGGCAAAAGATATGCTCCAGCCATTTTATTCACATAATCGTTATGACGCAACTCGCCTTCCCAAATAGGAATTTGCTTTTTGTCCTTTTCCTGCAAGTTTTGCAGCCTGGTCAAATAGCTAGCAAGAGTCACCACTTCAAGGGTAGGCTGACTGCCATTTTCCTTAAACGAATCTTTCAGTAGTTGTAATTGATGATTAAACGAAGGCGGAGCGCCGATATGATCACCACCAACTGGCACCAATGCTGAGTCGTTTATTTTAGATGAAGGCCAATCGGCAAGTGTTTTGCTAACTGGATTGTTCGGGTCTTTTGCATCGTGAAAACAAGTCTGGTAATAACCGCGCGATAAGACATGACAAAACACGTTGCTTCCATCTGGGCTTTCCCATATAAATTCGGTGCCATCAGATGCGATACTGGCAGGTATTCCTCGCCAGGCTGTGGCGTTATTAATACTAAATCCACGCAAAATACGAGGAATGTCCTGACTATGACCAAAAGTGTCGGGACTGTAGCCGACCATCATGGGTTTGCCGAATTGACGCGCTACACCAAGGCCGGTTTTCAAATTGCGGATAAGACTTTCGCCATTTACTAGCATGTGATCGCACAAAACGTACCAGGGGCCAACAACGACTTTGCCTGCTTTTACCAGAGTTTCAATCTTAGATTTTAGCTGCGGTTGAATCTCGAGCAAGTCTTCGAGTAAAACAGTCTGACCATCAAGCTGGAAACTTGGTAAATTGCCAGACTCGATTTGCTTAATGATACCGCCAATGACACCAGGTAATTGCATTCGGTATTGCTCGAATGTAAAATACCATTCGCGGTCCCAGTGAGTATGAAGAAAGAATGAATAACTTGTCGCCATGAGCCTCTTACAGTTTTATCAGGGGTGCAATTTTGGCAATACTTTGATCGAGCGCATCTTCCATTTGGGTCTGATCTCCATAAATAAATTCGTCATCGAAACGTAAAGAAAAAGTTCCTTTGAATTCATAGAGTTTGAGCAATTCAATAAGTTGAGCCCAGTCGACTTTGCCTTTGCCCACAAGTCTATAGCGCCACCAGAGCGGTCCATACATGCCGCTGTCTTTAAGCATTTCGCGATCTATTTCAACATCTGCGCCTTCGATGTTTTCGATTGCCGAAGCAAAATGTGACAGCACAGCTAGATAATCGATACCAAGCCACAAACAATCTCCAGGCGAAAAGCTCAAAGACAGTCCCTGACAGCTAGATAACAAATCGCGCCAGTCTTGCGGCTCCATTGCCCGCCATTTTTTAAGCGAGGTTCCGCGTCTGCTCTCTGGTGCTGAAAGTCTAAGCACAGGCTTGATTTGATGCGGCTCCATTAAGATCATCATTTCTTTGTAGTCTTGCTCGAATGCACCTTTCCATTCTTCATCAAGACCTGGCTCTATATGAAAACCAATGCGCTTACAATGAAGAAAATTAGCCACTTTCACAAGTTTGGAGAGCATAGCTAAGAATTTTTGAGACGATTTTTTGTTGCCAGGTTGATGCTCGAACTCAAGATTTATTGAGGCAATTTCCACTTCGCGCTCAGCACACAAATCTTTGAGCGAAGTGAGATAAGTCTCTTCTTTTTTGTTGACTTCAAGAGCGCCTTTACTCGATGTACTAAAAGGCGAAAAAGAAAATTCAAGCGACGGGATACCTTTTTGATGGGCAAGTTCGACTGATTCTTTTAAGCCGGCACCAAATTTAGTGGCATCAAAACAAAGTTTCATCGAAGGACATTACCTTGAGGAACAGAGACCCCGTAAAGGATAGCAGATTCGAACAGCTTCTATTTTAAATCTAGTATTCGCTCAAATAAGCTTGACGAATGCGCGGATCTTTTATGTCATTAAAGTCCATCCTTGTCAGGGTCTTGGCGCGAAACTCGCCGCCGTGACGCAAAGACAAAGTGACTGGGGTGTTTGGCGTCCCCACGATTAAGTCGTAGCACTCTTCGCGATTGAGACCTTGAGTAGGAACCCCGTCTACCGCCACGATTACATCTTCTGGCACAATGCCTGCTGTAAAGGCTGGAGTGCCGGGAAAAACGTTATTGACTACAGGCGAATAGCCTTGCTGACAGAGGAATTTGACTCCGATAATGCCAATATTTGATTGAATAGAAGTATCGAAAAAACCATTATTGACATTGCTTTGCAAGCGACCATTTTGAGTCTGCATATCAAGTCTGCTTTTCTCTTGTGAAAGCTTGAATTTTTTATTCTTCTTTTCTTTGCCAACCTTCTCATGGTGCTGGACTCCAGCTTTGAGAGGCTCCTTTTTTGGTAACTGGGTAGGCGCCGGCGTCGTGTTATCGAGCTTGGGCTCTGCCATTTGCAACTGATAGGTTGATTGACCTAGATTCTGACTAGGTGCCGTTTGCGCCTGAGCGACAGTGACAGAGCCAAGGAGCCCGGCTCCTATCAACAAATTTAAAGCTCTTGAAACGTTCGTTTTCATAGTAAGGAATTAGACAGACAAACAATCAATTTGGTTCCACTCAATGCTTGATTCTTCCCAAATTTCCAAGAAATCCCCGTCCAGTTAATAAAAGGCTCATAATGCTCATATTACTATAATGCTTAAACATAAGCTAAAAGAACCGGACAAGCCCTAGTTGCGTGCTAGTCTGATGCTCTTCGCATTTAATCTCGTACTTTTTTGTACTTCTTGGAGGTTGTCAAAGTGAGTAAGGTCACAGTAGTTGGAGCAGGAAACGTTGGAGCAACATGCGCTCAGTATGTAGCTGAAAAAAATATCGCCGATGTGGTGCTAATTGATGTAGTCGAAGGGTTGCCCCAGGGCAAATCGCTCGACCTCATGCAAGCCGCTCCCATCAACTATCATGACCGCAAAATCACCGGCACAAACGACTATGCCGCAACCAAAGATTCAGACGTAATTGTTATCACCGCAGGCATCGCCCGCAAACCCGGCATGTCACGCGACGACTTGTTGAAGACAAACGCCAACATCGTCCAGAGCGTTGTCGAGCAAACAATCAAACATAGTCCTAACGCTATCTATATATGTGTAACCAACCCGCTAGACGTCATGACCTACTTGACCTGGAAAACTAGCAAGTTGCCCAAAAACCGTGTACTTGGTATGGCTGGCGTACTTGATAGCGCTCGCTTCCAAACATTCATCGGCATGGAAACTGGCTGCTCGGTAGAAGATATCCGCGCCATGGTGCTTGGTGGACACGGCGACTTGATGGTGCCTTTAACCCGCATGGCAACAGTAAACGGCATTCCAATATCCGAATTGCTTCCTCAAGCAAAAATTGACGAAATGGTCGTAAGAACACAAAATGGCGGCATCGAAATCGTCAACTTCATGAAGACCAGCGCATTTTATGCACCAGGCGCCTCTGCTGCTCAGATGGTTGAATCAGTACTGTTCGACAAAAAACGTCTACTTCCTTGCTGCGTACTTGCCGAAGGCGAATACGGCTTGAAAGATGTTTATGTCGGTCTGCCTTGCATCGTTGGCAAAAACGGCGTAGAAAAAATCGTCGAACTCAAACTCGAAAAAGAAGAGTCAGCAGCACTTAAAAAATCGGCTGACGCTATTCGCGAAAACATCGATGTATTGAACAAATTGATGGTTCCAGCCTAGTGACTTCAAAGACTACTTTAGTCTTAGCAGTGCTGGCGCTAATCTCGCTAGGTGCAGGGCCGTCGAAAGCGGCCCTCACCTCGCTTGAGCCACCTAAGGCTGCCGAGGAAGAAAAACTAGTCGAGCGCAATTTGCAAATTCTCGAGCGCAAGTGGAACGAGCACGACTTAGATGGCGTAATGCGACACTATGCCGACGACTACATTAACAACGACGGTCTTGATAAAAAGTCTGTTTCTGAGCTGACTAAAGACCTCTGGAAAAATTATCCAGACGCAAAATCCACTTCTAAAATGGGCAAAATAAGAGTCGAAGGTAAATTTGCTACCGTCGATTCGCATGATACCGCCACTGGTTACACTGCCAAAGAATTACCGGCTGTTGGTGGCAAAGGCGAGTTGTCGTCAATTTCTGAAGGACAGCTGTTCTTGAAGAAAGTAGGCGATGAATGGAAAATCATTGGCGATAGAATTGACTACGAGCGCGTACGTGTTGCATTTGGAGTTGCGCGCAATTTAAAAGCAACTTTTACAGCACCTGAGCAAGTAAAAGCAGGACAAGAATATTCTGCTCGCTTACTTGTACAAGTACCACCTGAGCTGCTTGCTGTGGGTTCAATCACCTCTGAGCCGCTGCAATATCCGCAAGTTACTCATACTGAAGTGTGGAGACAAATCGACGAAGATTCGCAGACGATCGAACGCGTAATTCGTGCCAATGCCTCAAATCACAATGAGTTGTTAATGGCCACAATTGGAATCACCGGAATGGGTGAGACCGAGCGCATGAAGCTAAAAGGTCTCACTTATATTACTCGCAGAATGAATGTTGTGCCTCTGAACACTCCAGTCACCAAGCCCGCATCTAAGTCAAAATCTAGTGATGGCGACTCGAAAAAAATGCCGGAAATAACTCCCGATTTAAACGACGAAACTCTTGAGTAAGAATTCGAAATTAATTACTTTCATTTTTCTATTCTTAAGCTTAGGCGCAGACATTTTAACTAAAATCTGGGCCAAGTCAAACTTGACTCCTGGAGCCGAGTACAAGGCAATTCCTGGCTTGATCAATTTTACATTGACCACCAATACTGGTGGCGCGTTTTCTTTTGGTCAAAATAATTTTTGGATGGTTACTGGTGCAGCAAGCCTTTTGACTCTGGCAATTATTGCCTGGTGGATCAAAAAAGAATTAAAAGGACCGACTTTCTTAAATACAGAAAGAACAGCCATAGGCTTTCTTCTTGGTGGTGCGCTGGGCAATTTAATAGACAGATTTAGATTTGGCAAAGTGACAGACTTTATCGAATTTGCTTTTATCAATTTTCCAATTTTCAATGTAGCCGACATCTCCATAGATATTGGCATCGGGCTTTTGTACATCGCTTTGTGGCAAAAACACAAAATGGAAAAATCCCAAAGTGAATGAAGAAGAGCTAGAAATAATTTTTGAAGGCGCGCCGGACCTGCCTCAAAGTCCACGCCTTGATCAATTTCTTGCGTTTGAATTGCCCGAGCACAGTCGTGCTTACTTGCAAAAACTGATAGATCAAAATCTAGTACAAGTTAACGCAAAAGTGGCCAAAGCCTCACTCAAACTCAAAGTGGGCGACAGTATTTCGCTCAACTTACCAGAACCTGTGCCACTACTAGTAGAACCAGAAAATATTCCACTTACCATTGTATTCGAAGATAAAAATATGCTTGTAATAAACAAGCCTGCAGGCATGATTACTCATCCTGGAGCGGGCGTATCATCAGGCACTCTGGTAAACGCCGTGATGTTTCATTGCGGCTCTGAACTATCGGGAATATCTGGAACTATGCGTCCGGGCATTGTGCATCGTTTAGACAAAGACACTAGCGGATTGATTATGGTGGCAAAAAACGATTTGGCTCACCAATCTCTTGCCGCACAAATTGCAGCAAAGACAGCAAGACGAGCTTATTTAGCCATTCTTGAAGGTCATCTCAAAATCAAAGAAGGCGTAGTGGACAAACCAATTGGACGCAATCCCAAAGATAGAAAATCGATGTCCATTAATCAAAGCGGCAGACGTGCTGTGACACGATACAGAGTTTTGCAAGACTTCGCCAAATATTCTCTTGTCGAATGCGATTTAGAAACAGGGCGAACACACCAGATACGTGTGCACATGGCCCATTTTCAAGCGCCTGTGGTGGGCGATCTTGTTTACAATAACAAAACAACTGGAAATCTGGCAAAACGCACGAAACTAGGGCTTAGCGGGCAAGCATTGCACGCTTATAAACTGGCTTTCACTCACCCAATTACAGAAGAATTGATAGAATTGCAGGCCGATCCACCTGAGGATTTCGCCGCGCTTTTGACTAAACTGAGCAAAGCGGAAGGACTAAATATATGAGCAAAGCAATCGTTCCGATTATCTTTTGTATTTTGACCACTGCTTTCGTTTTGGCAGTGACCTTTTGCAATACCCAACCTGTGAAAATATCAATTTTAGGCTCGGCATTGGACTTGGCTCCGGGCTTTCTGGCACTTGGCACTTTTGCTTTAGGCGTTGTGTCTGTTCTATCTTTTGCCCTTGTGCGTCAAGGCAAGAAAATGGCATCTAACAAAATAGAAGGTGAATGGGAAAAGCAGGACGCCAAGCTTTTGAACGAAGTTCAATCAGACAAAGTGAAATTGCTCGAAGCCAAGATTGATACGCTTGAAACAGCGCTCAAATCCGCCCTCTCACGCAACAAATAACTGAAATAAAATCTTTTCTATTCGCCCATCGACTTGAAATCAGACGCATTCAAGCCATCCACGAATTTTTTAAATTCTTGCGCCTCTGCTTCGTCTTTCTCATAATCGGCAGGAACAGTGGCTTCGTGCACTACTTGCGGTGACACAAAAATAGGTGCTTTAGCTCTAAGTGCAAGCGCAATAGCATCTGAAGGTCTTGCGTCTATCGCTTTAGTTGTATCCAATCTCGAATCGCTCAACACAAGCCTGATTGTGGCGTAGTAAGTACTGGAAGAAAGTTCGTTTATTTCGATGCGATCGACTTTGAATCCAAGCTCTGTAATTGAATTTAAAAGTAAGTCATGAGTCATTGGACGCTCAGGTCTTTCGCCTTCGAGTGCTGCACTTATGGCCCGCGCCTCAAACATGCCAATCCAGATAGGAAGAGCCCGCCGTTTGGTACTGTCGTTGAGAAGAACGATCGGGTGCCCATTTCTAGCGTCAAGGGCGATTACTGCTACATGCATCTCAATCATTCTATTTACTTTGACCCTGGCTTCCTTTTCTAAATTTTACGTTAGATAGCCCCATCTAGCCACATTTCTCCTTATTCCCTTATATAGCCTGAATTTTGCGGTTTTAAGATAAATTTTTATGGCTGAGCCTGTCTAAAGCCCGATGGTTACCTGCAAGACACATGATGCAAAGAGCAAATAACACCTCTTCACGCTGAGTTGTGAAATAAACCTTTTATGGCATAATGCTATCAATGCCCTCTGATCGCCCAGTCGATCACATGCTAGTCCGGGTGGCGGAATTGGTAGACGCGCACGTTTGAGGGGCGTGTGGCTTTGCCTTGAGGGTTCAAGTCCCTCCCCGGACAAATTTTTAAACACTCAAAATAGTAACAGTCGGTGAAACCATGCTTCTTCAGCGCGCACAGTGGCCTCATACACCCGGCGATATTGTCAAAGCTCTAGACGGTGTCTGGGGCGTAGTCGGCGCGGTTGGCGAAAACGGCAATCTCTTTCGTCTGGAGCGCAGTCTCAAAGCGCCCACAACTTACACTTTTATTGAGTACAAAGGACAGGACGAGACAAATATTCTGAGCCAGGAAACTTTTGAGCCAGAACATCGCATCGAACTGCTTAAAAGATTTGCCAAAGAACTTGGCTTCAATCCAGAAGCGATTGTTAGCTACGCGGAATAGCGCGCCATGCGCAATGACCACTTAGGCATAATCACACAAGGGTCGCTTTCGGGTGGGCTCGAGATGCGCTTGCAGCCTAACGTTTCGGTTGAAGATTTGCGCGTTGGAAGATTTGTTGTTATAGAAGGACGCTCGAACCGCTTCTTCAGCATGCTAACTGACGTCACACTAAGTGCTGCAAATCCATCTATTTTGCTCAATCCACCACCACAAGACGATTTTTTGTTGAGTGTATTATCTGAAAGTTGCACTTTCGGCACAGTAAAAGTACAGCCCATGTTGATGCTAGAGCAGAGCGAAGAAGGCGACGGCGACAAAGCCGAGCTTCGTCCTGTCAAAACTATTCCCAGTCATTTTTCGCCGGTGTATGAGGCAACTTCAAAAGATTTCGCCCTGGTGTTTGGTGAAGAAAACGATGCAGACCCAAACAACAATTTCTTTTACGTAGGCAAGCCACTAAATATGGAGACACCTGTTTGCGTTGACTTGAGCCGCTTCATTGAACGGTCTAATGGCATTTTCGGCAAATCTGGAACAGGAAAATCTTTTCTTACTCGCATATTTTTGAGTGGTATCATCCAGAAAGATATTGCTTCCGCCTTGATATTTGACATGCACAACGAATACGGCTGGCAGTCAATGTCTGAGAGCAAATCGGCACCAAGAGTAAAAGGACTAAAACAGCTTTTTGGTCACAAAGTAACTGTATTTAGTTTGGACGCCGAGTCTTCGCGCGCACGCGGAATACCTGATGCTCGCGAATTATACATAGGATACAACCAGATAGAAATAGAAGATCTCGATCTCTTGAAAGTCGAGCTTGCATTATCTGAAGCCACACTAGAAAATGCTTACATAGTCAAAGAAAAACTCGGTGCAGACTGGATCGCTGCATTGCTCGACATGTCGGGTGAAGAGATTGAAGAGTTCACTCAGGTGCACAAAGGTCATCCAACTGCCATCAAAACTTTGCAACGTCGCTTGAACACAATCGTCTCGAAAACGGCTTATCTAAAGCCTAGAGTCAATCACAATTATATTGAAGAAATCATCCAAAATATCCAAGCAGGTAAACACATTGTGCTTGAATTTGGACGTCAAAACAATTTGCTTTCGTACATGCTTGCGACAAACATTATCACGCGTCGTTTGCACTCAGAATATGTTAAACGAACAGAAGTCTACACGGCTAATCCGGACAAAGTAATGCCGCCTCGCAAGCTCATGATCGTAATTGAAGAAGCGCATAAATTCTTGTCACCTCAAACAGCCAGGCAAACTATATTTGGTATCATCGCCCGCGAAATGCGCAAATATTTCGTCACTCTTTTAGTAGTAGACCAACGTCCCTCAGGCATTGATCCTGAGGTCCTGAGCCAAATCGGCACACGCGTAACGGCACTCTTGAATGACGACAAAGACATAGATGCAGTATTCACGGGAGTTTCGGGCAGCAATACTCTAAGAACTGTTTTATCGCAAATGGACCCCAAGCAACAGGCACTCATTCTTGGTTATGCTGTTCCCATGCCGGTTGTGGTACGCACAAGACCTTTTGATGCTGAGTTTTATCGCCAGGTTTCAACTGTTGGCTCAGCCCATGATCCATCAGATACCGCTGCGGTTAAAGACCGTGCAGATAAAGCGCACGAAGAGTTATTCGGTTCTTTCTAATGCGCGGCTAAGCCTTTGATTGTGTTACTCTTTTCAATATCATGGATAACTCAAAGCCGGATCCTAAAAGTTCAAAAACTAAAATGAGTGCACTAAACGGTGCACCGGATCACGAGAGCCAGGATAATTTCGTCGAAGCAAAAGAACCATCCGAACTTATTTTCTGCTTACTGCTCGCTTCAGCTTATCTGGGACTAGCCAAATTTTGCTGGTCGCCGTTGTTTTTGACACATAACTGGAAATTGCTTCTAAACGTTGAAGGCTTTTTCGTCACAGTAGCATCTATTGCTTTCCTGATTGGCTTGCGCCCTTACACAGCGCCATCAAGACTGCAATTAAGTAGTCGTGGTATCAAATATCGCGGACCATATTGGACCCAACGCAAAACTGTTAACTGGGAACAAGTAGCCAATGTCTATTTAAGTCCTGAACTCATTCTGGTGCTCTATAAGCCCAATCTTGAAAGCAAACGGATATGGCCACTAGCGATACTTTCGATATACCTTGCTGAGCGCGAGCAAGTGATAAAGTCGTTCCTAAAATATTGCCCTATTCAGCCAATCATAATGAAAAGCCCGGCTCTTGTGTCGTGGATACTTTTTGGTCTTATTCTATTTATAGTAGTGGTCTGGTTCTTTTATTTACTAATGCCGTAATTATCTGCGACGAGCTTTGCGCGCAGCTTTTTTGGCTTCAGCTTCTTCGGCACGCTTTTTAGCTCTCTCAGCCGCTTTGCGCTCCTCATCGGCAAGCTCTTCTTTGACCCTGGGAGCCAGCTCACGCAGATAAACTATTAGACTATTCATCTCTTTATCATTGAGCACCTCAGGCGGCTGCGGAGGCATCATGCCTACACCCTGGCGAATGAAGGCTTTGAGCCTTTCGTCTGTTGGAAAATGTTCGTTTATCTCTGTAAGTGCCGGACCCATTCCTTTGCGACCGCCGACATGACAGGTGTTGCATGTCCTGATAAAAATTTGTTCGCCAGATAAATTACTGCTTTGACCTTCTGCTTTGCGTGCTTTTTCAGCCTCAACTGCGTTAATTCGACGCATTTCTTCAGTCATTGCACAGGAAGATAATAGCGAGATTCCAAGTAGTGAAAAGCCGCAATATATCGAAAACATGGCGTTCTTGATATCCTTCGCTTTACGACATTTTAACATGATTTGCGAACTCCACCTTTTTAGAATATGAATACCAGCCAACCATGCGCTATTGCAGAGATATAAATATACAGGCTTGCATAGATCGAATTTTAAATACCATAGTTTTCCTTTAACAAAGGGTTTACTTGATGATTGTAAACTAAGTAGTGTAGCTTATTTCCAGGGACCTCTCGGTGGCTGAACCGGGCAACCTCAAAAAAGCGCCATACATATCAAAAAAAATCCGAGCCTTCCTAAAACACAGGTTTCGCGAGTCCATCTACTTACCTTATTACTAGAACCGGCGGTCAGCTCATGCAATCAAAGACAAATATGTCAGACCTAAACCCAACCGACACAAGCGAACAAATCGACCCAAATGGAGCCAATCCGCCTGGCGAAGAACCGCGCATTATTATTCGTGGTGGCAAACCACTAAATGGCGAAGTCCGCATTCACGGCGCCAAGAACGCCGTGCTTAAAATGATGGCTGGAGCCTTGATTGCTAAAGACGTCACCGTCCTCAAAAACGTCCCCAACCTAACCGACCTGCACACCATGGCAGCACTGCTTCGTCACCTCGGCGCAAAAGTAGAAATCGGCGATGGCGAAGTCACCATAGACGCCACCAACATTACCGACACCGAAGCACCATACGAATTAGTGACAAGACTGAGAGCTTCTTTCTGCGTACTGGGTCCACTACTTGCACGCTGTCTTGAAGCCAAAGTCTCGCTTCCTGGCGGATGCGCCATCGGCGAGCGCAAAATCGATTTGCATGAACGCGGCTTGAAACAACTTGGTGCCGAAATCAAAGTCGAGCACGGGTACGTTACAGCCACTGCTAAGAAATTGACCGGAGCACGCATTTATCTCGATCGTCCATCAAACGGAGCTACCGAGAACATCATGCTTGCTGCAGTCACTGCAGAAGGCACCACAATTATCGAAAACGCAGCTCAAGATCCTGAGATTCAAAATATCGCTCAACTGGTTAACGCCATGGGCGGAAAAATCGAAGGCGCTGGTACTTATCAAATTACAATCGAAGGCGTTCGTCAGGAAGACCTGCATGGTGCCGTAGTTGATACCATTCCAGACCGTGTTGAAGCCGGCACATTCCTCATGGCTTGTATGGCTACAACTGGCGAAGTAATGATGCACGGCGTCAATGCTCAGCATCTTTACTCCGTGATCAGCAAGTGCAACGAAATGGGCGCTGAAATTTCTATGTTTGCACCAGACTCAATGCGTGTGCGCATGCACGAAAGAATGAAAGCAGTCGATGCTACCACTCTTCCGTTCCC
Organism: Candidatus Melainabacteria bacterium; assembly: GCA_016699165.1. Taxonomy (GTDB): domain Bacteria; phylum Cyanobacteriota; class Vampirovibrionia; order Obscuribacterales; family Obscuribacteraceae; genus Aved-18. The sequence continues at coordinate 2,154,703 of CP064963.1, forward strand.
AGGCTTTCCAACAGATTTGCAAGCTCCAATCACGACACTGATGTGTATTGCAGAAGGCACCTCGATTCTGACCGAAACTATTTACGAGAATCGATTCATGCACGCTGCCGAACTGAGACGCATGGGCGCGGATATTTCAATCAAAGGCAATGCCGCTGTGGTCAAAGGCGTTCAACGCTTGTCGGGAGCAGAAGTTAAGTCGAGCGACTTGCGCGCAGCAGCTGCGCTAATCATCGCTGGTCTATGTGCTGAAGGCGTGACCGAAGTAACCGAACTCAAACACCTTGATCGCGGTTACGAAAATCTAGAAGCCAAATTCAGAGGACTTGGCGCCGATATCTATCGTCGTTAATTTCCAACTTTTATAGATGGACTAAAAACCTTAACCGTTATCGGTTAAGGTTTTTTCTTTGCACTCAAATTTTCTTTAGACCCAAAACCACTGCATAGCTGGCGGCATATACAAATTCATTCGCCCTAAAGTACTCTCCAGAGCTTCATCGTTTTGCTTGCCCTCACCAAGTACTTTTACTGCAAGTGTGACGGTCAAGCATTTGTATTTGATGAGCGACTGCAAACGCAAAGCGTTAAACAAAGCCTTCTCGGTCACCGCATTCATCTGAAGCAAAATTCGACCAAGCTTTATGCCGTCATCTGCCACTTGTTTGGCAAGTGCAGCCTGCAAATCGACCCGACTCAAACACCCCGAACACACAAGTAGCTCGCCAATTTTAGTTTGCTCTTTCGACGTGGCGGCGGCAATATTCTTCTCGATTTCTTTCAAATCGGACACAGCTTGAAAAATATTGACGCCTTGTTTTAAAGTCCGGCGCAAAACACTTACAGCCATAAAAGGTTTGATGTCCTGGTTTGAAATCAGTCCCTGAACCTGGACAATAATTTCCATCTGCTCTTTAGTAACAAGCCCTTGCTCGAGCAAAATCTGCGAAAGGTCTTTTCCTTTGGAAATTTCAATCTCGCGACACTCAAGCAAATCCATTTCAGAAATAATGCCTGACATCGCAAGCAAGTCGCCCAAAGACACAGCATATGCGCGGGGTTGCTTAAACATTCCCCGCTCAAACAATGCCTGCTCAAAACAGGTACTGCGCTTGGATGCTTGCTTCAGCGCTTCGACTGCGTCTTTGAACTCGACTTCATTATGTTTGAGCAACAAACAAGCACTGATACTTGCAGACAGTGTTTTGAGATTAATATCTTTATTGAGCAGTAGCATCCGCCCAATCATGATTCCGGTCTGAGTGGAAGAGGCAATAGCACGACCAAACTGGGCATCGTTTATGATCCCAGCACTTAAAAGCAGTTGGGTCAAAGTGCTACCCACCGTGTTTACGGTCGTTGTAGTCTTGTGCAAGTTTTGCAATATAGAAATAGCCTCTTCCACTTCTATGTTTTCGCGACTGGCAAGCCTTAGCGCGCGCGACGCAGCATTGACGTTAAGCTTGCCCGACTGGACAATTGCGAGCATTCTTAAAACCATGTTCAACTCATTATCCGGAATTTGTCCAGATAATTGCAGAGCTCGGTCGATTGAAATATGCAAACGCTCTGAGTCAATTGCTACTTGCTCAAGAACGTAGGGTTCTATTAGACCCGACCCTTTCAGCAATTCTTTTAGCAATGCGCCGTTTTTCTCCGCCATGGCAGAATAATGCCCTATATCTCAAGGTCTAAAACCGGCCGATCGGATGATTAGAACCCAAAATTTAGGGTGCGAAAGCTTAGCGCTTGAGCGAGGTCATCTAACTCAATATTCTCATTGCCATTAAGGTCAGCGACTGTTCTTGCCATTCGAATAACGCGGTCATAAGCTCGGACTGAAAATGCATATTGATGAGCAGCGCTTACTAGTTTGCTTTTTACGTCTGCTGTGAGTTGGCAAACTTTTTCAATTTGTCTGTGTTTTAAATTGGCGTTATAAATAAATTTGCCATCGAAAATATTACGCTCACGTTGACGAGCTATCGCCGCAAAAACCTTTTCTTTCATCCACTTAGTACGGTCATGCGGTGCAGGTTGAATGAGTATCTCGTTTTGAGCCAGTCGTCTTACTTCGACTCGCATATCTATGCGATCTAAAATCGGTCCCGATACCTTGCTCCAATATCTCATGGCCTGCCCAGACGTACAAATACAACTCTGCACGGTATCATTCTTAAAACCGCACGGGCACGGATTGCACGCGGCAATAAGAACGAAAGAAGCAGGAAATGTCAATGTTTGCATGGACCGCGAAATAGTTACACGATTTGTTTCAAGCGGCTGCCTGAGACTGTCTATATGTGTGCGCGGAAACTCGGTAAATTCGTCCATAAACAAAATGCCGTAATGACTGAGCGAGATCTCTCCAGGTCTTGGAACGGAGCCTCCACCGACGAGCCCATGAATTGAGGCGCTATGGTGCGGTGCTCTAAACGGACGACTCACAACTAAACCATTTTTCTTGTCGACCTCTTTTGCGACGCTATAGAGCTTAGTCAACTCGACCGCTTCTTCATATTCCAGTGGTGGCATGATACCTGGCAATCTTTCTGCCAACATCGATTTACCTGATCCGGGAGGACCAATCATGATCATATTATGCCTACCTGCCGCAGCCATAGTCATTGCTGTTTTGGCCTTACCCTGACCTTTAACATCGCCAAAATCGAGGTCTGACACCACATTTGATGCCATAGTTTTATATCTATGTTTGGTGGTGCCATAAAAAACTTTGCCAGATTCTGGTCGTACCAAAATATTTATAGCTTCTTGTAAATGTGAAACAGGGTAGACCTTAATGCCGTCTACAAGCGCCGCTTCAGCTCCATTGTCTTCCGGAACTATGATGCCCTCAGCACCAGACTCGCGTGCGCATATGGTCATAGAAAGTACACCAGAAACTGGACGGACAGCTCCATTTAAACTAAGCTCTCCCACCATCCAAATTTTTGCTAAATGGCCCGCAGGAATATAACCAACCGATGCAAGCAGTCCTGCTGCAATTGGCATATCGTAGAGTGGTCCTTCTTTTCTGGTGTCGGCAGGGGCAAGATTTACCACCCACTTTTTAGCTGGCGGCAACAAAAAATCGCACGACTTAATAGCCGAACGTACTCGCTCTTGCGACTCCTTTACCGCAGCACCTGGTAGTCCGACAATATTTATTTGTCCGATGCCACCACAGCAATCTACTTCTACTTCAACACGATAAGCATCAACGCCAGCCAAGGCGCCTGAATAAACACGTGCAAACATTTTGCGTTGCCTCCGTTCGTTCGTTGGTCTCAATTGATAATACGTTCGAACGAGGCAAAAAGTTCATTTAGGCCTTGCCAGTTTGTGCGCGTTAATGTGTTTTTTAACGAATTACTTTACGAAATAATCCAATAATTGTACGCATCAATATTCCAAGCTCCAGTTGTAAAAATCAATCATAGTTAGCTCATGATACAAATATGAGTTCAAATCAACTTTAGAGTCGCTGCGAATCTCTCGCATTTTTGTTTTAATGAGCCAACCGGAATTATTGTCCAGGCAGAACTTTAAATAGTCCAATATTCTGTCTCGAGTGGATAACTTATTGAGGTCTCGGTAGATTATGCAGTAAGGACCATAACCATTTTCAATTGGAATGCGCTCAGCTTGTTGTAAATGAAGTTCAAAACCTTTTAAGTCTCCTTTGCGAAAGGCGCACCAGGCTAAGTAAATATGCGAGCTATGGATTGCCCACGTATAAAAATATGCACCTTCAGGATAATTTGAAAGAACGAACTTGGCAAATTTCTTGCATCGGACTTCATCCTTCGCCCATGCTGCCACCCCCATTAAGTTCGAAGCTAGAGAAACTCTATGACTTTTTTCCTTTAGACAATCAAACAGACTAATACCAATCTTCAAAGTTTCTTTTGCCGAAAATTTTTTAAAAGCTATCATTATCAAAGCGGTCGAGTAATACCGCTCCAATATCCGTACATCTTTGGGCTTCAGTGAGGCGGCTTTCTTGAACGCTTTCAGAGCCAACTCAGGTTCTAGCAATCTAAAGAAGCTTCCAGCATTTCCCAATAGAACTCCATTTTCGGAATGCGAGCGCATCATCTTCTTCCAACACTTAGAAACTTTCTGATAATGCGATGATTCCTCCCTCCATGGAAACATCAAGCACAAATGAGTCGGATGCTCTGGATAATTTTCGATGAACCATATGTAGTGGCAAATCAATTCTTCCCAGACTTTAGCAGTCTTAGGAATTTGGATATTTCCCATTAGTTTCAAACGACTCTCCAAATCGTCTGGATTTTCTTGTATGTGCTTGCGTAAAGCCTTAAGTTCCTGCGTTGAAAGCTTCTCTGGCTGAATAAACAGCTCCATAGCTTCATAGCCATTTTTTGGTTTGTAGATGTTGAGCTTGGGCATCAGTTCAAAAGCTCTTCCAACATCGCCACTGGAAGGGGACCTTCATCGAGCGCCTTGTTGTGAAAAGTCATCGCATCGAAATCTTTGCCTTTGAGTTTTTCTTGCTTTTCGCGCAGATTCTGCCATTCGCGCATGCCGACATAGTATGAAGGCAAATGACACGAACTTAGTTTCACCCGCTTCAATTTGTTTTGAGCTTCAGCCATGTTCTGAAACGCGCCTTTCATCATCAGTTCAATCGCTTCTTGGTCAGTCATTTTGGTCCTATGCATTTTGATATCGAGCATTGTGTTTGTAATTAAACGCAGACGAATCTTATGCATGCACAATTTGTACTTGGGTTCGTCTTGCATGAAACCTGCGTTCATCATTTCTTGCGCGATATATTCTGCCCAGCCTTCTACATAGGCTTCGTTGCGGAAAGTGGCTCGCAATAAGCGTCTATGGATAGGTTGGAGTGCATTAAGTCGCTCAGACTGAATGTAATGACCCGGAAGCGCCTCGTGAATCACAAGCCATTTGAGCGTGTAATTGTTGTATTCGCGCAGGAGCGATTCGGCTTTATCATCGGGCATCGAAGCGGAAATGGGCATAACCCAAAAGTCGGCAGCAACCTGCGGCTCAAGTGGAGGTGCACTGTTTAAGCCAGCAAACGTGTGCCAGTTATAAAAATCGCTTGCAGGAACCACGCGCAAATTCATGCGTTTATTTAGGCTAACGAGTTTTGATTTGGCGACAAACTTTTTCACCTCGTCCAAATCTGCGCGAATAGTTTCCATCACCTGACTTCGCTCGGGATGCTCGGTCGAGATGCGCTCAAGCACTGCACCAATTATTCTGTTTTGTCTGTCCTCTTCACTCTCGTCGGGCTTGTTCACTGGAACAGAGAACATTTTGGCGTACATCGGCTCTGCCAAAGTCAGCATTTGAGCGCGCACTTTCTTGAATTGCAATTCGCACTCGGCAAGTATTTGATCTGGAGTTGAGCCACTATCGAAAAAAAGAGCGAATTTTTTATCGTACAAGTCTTTGCCCAAACGCCAGGCGTCATCAGGCTGTCCGGCAGGTAAGTTTGCGTTCTGCGCCTTCAACCACTGGCTATATTGACGCAACTCGTCTGCGGCTACGCGCGCGGCTTTCGAGAATTCTGGCTCATTGACAGTTCCACGCGGAACGTATCGCGGCAGAGTTTGCTCGATTGCTCCAAGCGCATTGTCTGTGGCGCCAAGACCGCACTCTATCAGAAACGGTGAAGTGACTTGCAATACTTCTTTGGCTTGTTTTACAGCAAGAGGAACTTGCTTGAGACGCGAGATTACATATCTCTGTTTTTGATCCAGAGAAAAATCGGGTGCGCGAAGAGGCTGAATGACAGCCGTTGCAACCATCATCGGAAGCTGAGCCGGGTCGCGTGCATAAGATTTAATGCTTGTATATTCAAGCAAGTTTTGCGCAATCTGATTATCAATCAATTTCCAGTCAGCAAGCTCTTCTTTATCCAGAGTTTTAAAATCAATTTCGCGTTTAAACTTATCGCGCCAGTTAGTGTAGAACTTTATTTGCTCCTGCATCTGCTCGGCGCTTAGATTATCTAGCTCGCCATCGAGTTCGATAATTATTTTTGCTTGCTTATGCACATGCTTGTGATAACCGGCGCATGTAGCTAGATTTGGACGACTAGCTAATGACTCGTACATAAAGTCTTGACTAAGCTCAGTGAATTTTTTGTTTTCAGCCAAAGCCGCAATTGGCATTGATACTGCAATTGCAATTGCCAAAACTGTGGCTTTGACTTTCAAGACATGCCTCGTTTAATTCACCAGTTTTTCCACAACCGGCACTGGCAGCGGACCTTGATCAAGCACTAAGTTATGGAATTTAAGTAAGTTAAAATCTTTGTGCTTATCTTGATAATTTTTCCGAAACGCAAGCCACTCTCGAAGACCGGCAAAATAAGTAGGCAATTGGCACGAACTCAACTTAGCTCGGCGCAATTTTCCTTCGGCTTCAGCTTGAGTCTGGAAACCATCGCGAATCATTAAATCTAGCGCGTCTTGGTCCGACATCTTCATTGTGTGCATTTTAATATCAAGAATAGTATTGGCAAGCAGACGCAATCTAATTTTGCGCATGGTCAATCTAAACTTGGGATTGTCCTTCATGTACCCTTCGTCGAGCATGACCTGCGCGATGTACTCAGCCCATCCTTCAATATACGCACCATTGCCATAGAGGGAGCGCAACAAGCGGCGTTGCATCGGTTTGATGTTATTCACATGCTCAAACTGAATATAATGCCCTGGCAGTGCTTCGTGGATAGTGAGCCATTTAAGAGTATAGTTGTTGTATTCGCGTAATTTAGATTCGGCTTTGGCGGCAGAATCTTTAGGATCAATTGGAGTGACCCAATATTCAGCGCGCGCTCCTGGCTCAAGTGGAGGAGCGCTGTGGAAGCCAGCAACAGAATAAATGCCTCGCAAATAAGGCGGCGTCGGAATCACTTTTAAATTATTGCGCGGACTCAAAGTGACAATTTTTTTGTCAGCAATAAATTTCTTAATTCCAGCCAAATCTGCTTCGACTGCTTTCAAAAGCTGGTCGCGCTTTGGGTGCTCGTCAGAGATTTTCTTAAGTACTTCGCCGATGATTCTGTTTTCGCGTGCGGTGTCGTCTTTGTCTTGAACTTCTTTTTTGCCGAAATATTTCTGGTGCATCGGCGTTGCGATGGCTAGCATCTCGGCTCGAACATCTTTGAATTCGCGCTCTGCACTTTCGAGCAATTCTACTGGTGTAACACTTGTTTCCATTACATATTTAAATTTCTGGTCGTAATTCTGTCCGCCTAATCTCCAGGCGTCATCGCTTGCAGCAAGCTTTTTGTTTGTCTTAAGCCAGGTGTTGAAATCTTTCAGTGCCTTGATTGCTTTGGGAGCCGCTTGCTTGTAACGTGCATGTAGAGCCGTTCCAGGCTTAATATCCTTGAGAATTGTTTTTTGAATTAGTTCTATATTGCCTTCGTTTTCACTGATTGCAGTGCTTACAAAAATTGGAGGTGCTTCATTTAAATATTTTTTGCACTGCTCTAAAACTCTTGGAACTTGTTCTATGCGCGAAACAACGTGCGCAACTCGCTTTTCTTTGGGGGCATAATTTCCTGCCAGAGGCTGAAACAACGCGCTTCCGATCATTTCAACTACAACAGTTGGATTGTGCTGATAGTTTTTGATTCCATCTAGCTCAAGCAGAGCAAGCGAAATCTGGTCGTCGACTAATTGAAAGTCGGCAGCATCTTGCTTGTCCAGGGTCGCCATAGGCGTTTCGGTCGCAAAGCGTTTGCGCCAGTTCTCGTAAAAAACTTTCTGCCCTTGCATGAACTCAGCGCTCATATCGTCGAGCATTGCATCAAGTTCGAGCACTCGGCCGGACTTTGCGTCCTTATGCTTGTGATAGCCCATTTGAGATGCCGTGCTTGGAGATCGCGAAAGCGACTCTTTCATGAATTGGTCGCTAAGGGCGGCGAATTTATTGTTTGCCGCTTGAGCTGGAAGTGCCAGAAACAAAAGGGCTGATGCCAGTAGGATGGTGGTTTTTGGAGTTTTCATGCCGCAAAGTATACAGCCCTTTTTGATGGGAGTGTTGAACATAAGTGTTACGGGCAGTTTTACTTATTGTTGACAACGCAAGCCAAAAGTACCTATTCAACATCATGCAAGATTTAACGTGCGCTGTCTATCCACGCAAGCGCCGCTGCAATAACGGGATCGTTTGCAGCTCCGCAAGAAATCTTGCCCTGGTCCACAGTCATATCGGGCTCAATAGCACTTGGATAAACAGTTTTATTGCGATCCGCTTCGTAACAGGTAGTCACCATTATGGTTGCGCCATCGGATAATTTAATAGTCTGGTTTGCAGTAGCCAAACCACCTGTTCGCTCACCAAAGAATCGAGTGTTAGTGCGACCTTTAAACGCGATACTTACCGCCTCGCCCGAACTCAAAGTATTTCTATCAATTAGCACCGCAATTGGTGCTTGCTCGTGATAGTCGCTCATTCCATCTATTATCGAGAAATTAGCGCGCCCAGAGACGCCTGCAGCACCCTGCCTGTAATACCAAGGATTAAAGTGTTTTCCAAAATTGAAATAACCAATCGTGCCAGCACCAAGAACTGGTCCAATTCCAACAAGCATCGGCCACATGTTGCCGCCACCGTTTCCGCGCAAATCAATCACCCAGCCTTTAACTCCATAATTGCGACAGCGATTGACTTGCGCTCTCAATGCTTTGCAGTAATCTTTCAGTTTCATGTCGTCGCCAGAAATGCTTCCTATTACTACATGACCTATACGACCTTTGCGCGATTGCAAAAATCCGCCTGAATCCTGGCGTTGCGTAATTTTCCTGGGGCGATTGTCCGCCACTCTTTTCGTTCCAGAAGAAAACGGAACTGGTCTTCCTTCAGGCGTCATCATGAAGCTATGATTGTCGTTTAACTGACTGAGTGCATAAGTTATCGCCGCATAAGTGTCAGACGGTTTTGCAGCGTTGGTTGCCATAGACTGCGCTCGGCTGCGAACGTCAGACCAGCGAACCTTGTCTCGATTTATAGAATGGGATTCGATTTGATTGAGCGCGTTATTTAGATATTCTTGCGCATCTTGAGCAAAAGCGGCGCTCTGAATATTTAAAAGTAGCGTTGAAGCAATAACAGCTTTGAGAATAATCGAACTTTGAGTCATTTTGCCAGTTTAACATCTTGGCTTTTTAGTTAAACCAGAGAGCAAATCCAGGAAAATTACTGCCAAAATCGCGCTGCAATTGACGCCAGATATCACCATCCACAATCTCACCACGCTCAAGATACGGAGCCGCTCCAGGTCCTTGCACCCACAGTACGACATCTAAAGAAGTGGGCTTCAAAAATACCTTGCGCACATTAATGCCCTGCGTTCCATCGCCGCGCCAGAACGGCACCAGCAATTTTCCAGCTAGTATTTTGTCCAGCTTACCCATGAAATCGGTCCAAGACAAAGCCATCTCAGCAGTGACGCTAACATTTGGAATGACACCAGTCTGCTTAGGATTGGGAATCCATTCGTGGTCATCATCGGTCTCTGCCATCAGATATTTCCACATGTCTTTGTTCTGTGCCACCATCGCTTCAAAGTGATGAAGTGCCGATTCCATTCGTGCAGGTTCGGCTACTTGCCACCGCATGAGGTGTATAAAAGATATGATGTCGGTAAAATCCATTTCTTGGCGAGAAGCACGCATAATGTGCTTTTTACCCGTCAAAAAAGTGTATGGCGAGTTAGTTTTTTGGAAAAATAAATGTCCCGTGCAGTCAAAAGTTTCTTTGCTATCGTATGCCAAATAAACTTGACACACGCCCATTAACAGATTGCAATAGCCTCTCAGCCAATGCATGTCTGCGCGATCGAATTTGATATAAAACTCTTTTGCAACTTCTGGTGCTACTTCCTGCGAACGATTCATACGCGAATATAATTTATAAAGTGTCTCACCGTCACTCACTTTTCCGTCGCCATCTAGGTCTAGCTTGATCATTCCAAAATGAATTGGAAGTTTGATATCGGGATCTTTAATGGGCGCCATAGTTTCGTTGGCTTTATTTAGTCCATCGTAAAAATTCTGAACGATATACCGCAGCTTTTCATAAGTCAGGGTTTGAGGATTTGGATTTTGCTTAACGTCCAGAGCACGCAGAGGGGGCAGCCCGAGCCTTGAATCACTGATTCCATACTTGTATAAATCCTGCGACAAATGCTCGATCGCTCGAATGAATTGCAGCATCCCAAGCCCAAAGCGCGCCTCATCGTTGTTAACGCCTCGTCCAAGATAAGTTGTGAGCGCTCGCTCGCCTTCAGCTAGCTTGCCTGAAATCAAATATTCTTCTGCCGAGGGTGCCTGCGCCGCCGCACTAGAACTACTTATTTGTCCCATAGTCGCCCCCGCGATTATCGCTGTGGTTAAAACCCCTGAAGTGCATTTTTTAATGAACATGTTGCCTGAAAAGCCTCCATTTGCCTCGAACTGCTCTCATACTATAACCACCGCAACCCAATAAGTGGCACATCCGACACTTTCAAAAGTGTTTGCCACGCTCCTTCTTACAAACCGATAGATTTAGACAAGAGCTGGGCAAATAGTGCGTGGAAGCCATTCACCACATTAAATAAATGTCAAAGTAAAATGCGTAATCATCCGATCGTTGAAATCGAAGATGTACTAGAACCCTTCTGCGGATGTCGCCGCAAAAATATGGTTCCTCTCAGTGATGCGGAGCCTGAAATCTCAGAAGAATGGCTTTATGAGAAAAATGCCTCCTGGGGACCGGAAGACTTTAGCCGGGCTTCTGGCGTCCGATGTTGGTGGAAGTGCCGTCACTGTTTACGCGATTACAAAGCTCAGATCAGCAATAGAACCAGCAATCGAAGCGCATGTCCATATTGTGCAAGTAAAATAGTTTGTAGTGACAATGCCTTATCCGAGTTTTTTCCTGATGTCGCAGCAGAGTGGCATCCCACTAAAAACAAAAAACTAAAAGCAACCGATGTGATGCACGCATCGGGCCTGCGTGTATGGTGGCTCTGCCGTACCTGCAATCATTCATGGCAAGCTACAGTTTCTTGCCGCACAGGTTTAGATTCAGGCTGTCCAGCTTGTTATGAAGCGCGAATGCAATATGCACGCGAGCATCCAAAACCATATTTCAAAAAGAAAATAGTGCTTGGCGAAAAGAAAGAAATTTCTCGCGCCTGGTATGAAAAGCAAGGTAGAGAAAACTTCGACTCAATTATTCAATCAAATTACAAAATAGCTAAACAATGGCATCCCACCAAGAATGGAGACTGGACTGCATATGATTTTTCAAAAGGATCAGACGTCATAGCCTGGTGGAAATGCAAAAAAGGACCAGACCATGAGTGGCAGGCAACGATTTACTCACGAACAAGTAGAAAGTCCGGTTGCCCCTTTTGTTCTGGAAGAAGAGTCTCAGTAACTAATTCATTAGAAGCTAAATTTCCAGAGGTCGCAAAAGAGTGGCATCCCAAACTCAATGGAAAGCTAAAACCACGAGATTTTACCTCTGGGTCTTCCCAAAAAGTGTGGTGGCAATGCAAGCGAAATTCGGCACATGAATGGGAGACTACAATTTCTTTGCGTTCTAGTGGAAGAGGCTGCCCTTACTGCTCTCACTTTAAAGTCAGCGCTGAAACTTGCCTTACAAAAGAGTTTCCCTACATTGCTGCTCAACTTCATCCAACCAAAAATGGCTCATTGAATGGTGACTCAATCTCTACTCAGTCCTCACGCAAGGTATGGTGGGTCTGTCCAAAAGGACCCGACCATGAATGGGAGGCGACTCCTTCGAACCGTACCTATCGAGGCTCTAATTGTCCTGCGTGCGCAGGCAAAAAAATATCAGTGACAAATTGCTTAGCGACTATTTCACCTGAAAAAGCCAAGCAATGGGACAAAAAGAAAAATAAAAAGTTAACACCCTCTGACGTAACACCAGCGTCAAAATTGGTAGTCTGGTGGCGCTGCGCCGAAGGACACGGATGGCAACAGTCTATACACAAGCGCGTTAAATCAACGGTGCTTTGCTGGGAGTGTACCGGTAGAAAGCCCCCTGGCAAACCTTCTCAAATCGCTAAAGGGAAGTTTCTGGCTAAGTTGAAAGCAGTGGCGAAATCATCTAAAGAACCTAAGGGTGTTAATCACGCGAAAGGCGGAAAATAGCGATGGAGGAGAAATTTAAGAGCGATGCTTTCGAAGCAATACATAGCGCTGCTTCTGGCATGAAAAAAATTGGCATTATCACCAAAGAATCCACGCATCAGTTTGATGAAAGTTGCATTAAAAATACCGAGTATATGATAGAAACATCTTTTTTCAACTCAGTGTCAGATGCAGCATCAAGAGTATATGACCGAGCATGTCGTACCGATTTTTCAGCGCCTGGTTTTGCCCTTCTACGGCAATCGCATATAAAAGATTCGCTTCAACACCGCAAAGAATTAGTCGAACTAAAAGATGCGCTTTCAGATATTCATCAAAACAAGTCTGGAAATAAATTGGGTTGGTTCACGATGAGTCGCTTTGACCAGAAGAACACGACAAAGCTTCATCGAGACGGTGGACCAGATCAATCGCTTCTTATTCTTGGATACGAGCCAACTTCGGTGCAGTGCGAAGTCTCGATGGCAGATTATTCTAAATGCGCTTTTGATTTAAAAATCACACCAGAAGAATTTCTCGAACGACATAATCCGATGCATGAAGAAGGTCTTGAGTTGCTCAATCCGTATATTTTTAAATTGACTGAGTTTGATACCAGTGCTTATCAAATCCTAATCGTGAACAATAGCAATTGTCCTTTCAAAACCGAAAATCCGCACTGGCGAGGAGTTTTGCATGGAGCTGTTATTGAGTCGAGTTCGGCACCACGAATAATAAATTCGACAAGTGTTTGTCCAGTTAATCCTGGCGATGAAGAAGGCGTTTCACCCGAAAGAATCGAAGAGTTCCTGCAAGAAAACGCGAAGCTGGCTGATTACGTCTGAATCACATTTACATTCACAACAATAGAAAAACAATTCCTTAAAGAAACTATCGCAAACTGCATGGGTTAGTGGCCACCCGCGGGAGCGACAAATATTATGTTGATGCTGTTTTCGAGCATTTTTGCGACTTTTATGATGTTCTACATCTATACAATTCCGGCGAAAGCTGCTGAAGTCGCTGACACCAGCGCGCAGAAAGAAGCCAAAGCAAAAGCAAAAGAGCCTCGGGCTGTCATTTCTAATCATGAAATTTTTACAGCCGGCGCAGGCAAAAACAACGCTCGTATGGGGACATTGCAATCTGAGTATGTAAACAGCACAAATCAGCACAGACTGGCTGCCGAATACAGCAGAAAAGCGGTAGAGGCAGACCCCGACGACATGGACGCCCGATACGCGCATGGTGAAGCGCTTTTTAAATTGATCGAAAAGGGCAATACAGATCCCGTAGTACATAATGAGTGTGTCAAGACTTGGCTCATTGTCTACAGAGGGCTCGTGGGCGAAGAGAAAGGTCTTTGTTTCAAAGGAATAAGCATTCCACTTACATGTGAAATGTTCGGCGATTCCAGAAGAGACATGTCTAAGCGGCGATTGGTAAAACTGGTTGGAAGACTGCCCAAAGCGTGGGAAACCAACAATAAATTCCTAGGTAAGGTGCTTCACGCCGAGCCTGAGGTCGATGCCAAAATTATCTCCGAAATCAAATAACGCACAGCCAGCGGTGCTCCTGAGCCTTTACAAATTCTTTAAAAATCGAATTGGCGCACATAAATGCTTAACCCGCCTTTGGCATCATAAAAATGCGGGCAATGGAAAAACCAAAACGGTTGTAACTTTTCAGGAGAAAATCATGCAAGCTGAATCAATTTTAAAACACGCCAAGCTTTTGGTTGTGCCCTGCCTCGTTTCATTAATATCTATTGCAGGCGCTATGTCGGTGCATTCGCAGCCCGCACCAGGCGGAGTAGGTATAAAGCACGGTCCGGGGCATGGAGGATTTCATATGATGCCACCATTTACAATGGCGTTTCCCGGGGGCAATATGATGTTGCCGCCACCACCACCGCCACCACTGGGGATGGAAATTGCTGCACTCATTCATTGCGAAGACATTGATCTAAGCGACGATCAAATCAGTCGCTTAGCCGATATTAAACGCGCCACTCATAAAAAAGTGGAGCCAGCGATGTCTAAGCTACGAGATCTGGAGCGCGATTATCGCGACGCTCTGATAGGCGGCAAAGACGCAAACTCGTATAAGGAAGACATTCTGGCTAGCAAGAAAACACTTGATGCTGCAATGCTCGATTCGTCACAAGACATGGTGAATGTTTTGACGGCTGAGCAAAAGAAAAAGCTCAAACTAGCACTCGACAAGCGCGAGGTCTTTCCCTTTCCAGGACCGAGACCTCCACACAAGTAGATGTTAAAATACCTCTCGATGGTTGAAACCGATACTGAAAACACAGACTCTCGCGTCGAGCTGCTTTTAATCGATGACGATTTGAAGTTCTGCCGACTGATTGCCGAGTACTTAGGCAAGCACGGCTTCGACGTAACTAATGTACACGACGGAAAGATGGCGCTCCAAACTCTGCCTACAAAAGATTGGGGCGCCATAATTCTTGATGTTATGCTTCCAGGCTTAGACGGATTTGGTGTCTTGCGCGAGATTCGCGAAGTTGCCGATACCCCCGTTCTCATGCTCACGGCACTTGGTGATGAAACAGATCGAATAGTGGGACTTGAAATTGGGGCTGATGATTATCTTCCCAAAACATTTTCGCCGCGCGAACTGCTTGCTCGACTGCGAGCAGTGATTCGACGCAGCACAGGCAAGTTTAATACGTCAAAACCAAGTTATAGCGAGAAAGACGCAATTATTGTCGCTAAAGATTTGACTTTAGATTTAAATGCGCGAAGCACCACATTTAATGGCAAAGAATTATCGCTCACTCCTGTGGAGTTTGACATTTTAGTCGCGCTAGCACAAAGTGCTGGACGGGTAAAAACCAGAGAGAATCTGTTAAACGACATTCGTGACCGAAACTACGACATTTATGATCGTTCGATTGATGTTCACATTTCAGCATTGCGCAAGAAGTTGAATGACAGCTTGAAAAATCCAAAATATATAAAAACAGTCCGCTCGGCAGGATATATTTTTGTGGGCAAGAATGAGCAGCAAAGCTCATGAAAGTCAGGTTTTCACTTTACGCGCAAACCATTGCACTTTTAACTTGTTATTTAATCGCGCTTGGACTTGCAATTGGTTTATTTCTTAATTCCAATTTTGGCGGCTGGGAAGCGTTACTCAATAGCCCGGTCGGCGAGCGCGCAGATCAAGTTGCTAGCACTATTAGTAATCAACTTCAAACTGCACCTGCGGAAAAATGGACCGACATTCTAAACGATTTTGGACATTTGTATAACGTCAAGTATTCAGTGTTCGACTTTGCTGGAAATCAACTAGCAGGCGATAAAGC
This sequence comes from Candidatus Melainabacteria bacterium, assembly GCA_016699165.1. GTDB lineage: Bacteria > Cyanobacteriota > Vampirovibrionia > Obscuribacterales > Obscuribacteraceae > Aved-18. Next base: position 2,170,198 of record CP064963.1, read on the forward strand.
AGAACTTCCCACTAAAGTCAAAAATAGATTTTTTCCGCCACCGCCCCCGATGCCTCCCAATTTTAAAATGGGTGTGTTCACGCACAAACTACCACCACTACCCGGGCAGCCATTTGGTCCTAGGCAGCCAATGGGATTTGGCACACCACCTCACACAGTGGCTTTTCAGGGCATTCACGTTGGAACTGTTCAAGGATTCGAGCACGGCCCTGGTCCTGGTCTAAATCAAAAATTTGGATTCTTCACCCCCGCCCATCCAATGGGTATCCACGGTCGCATGGTCACTCATGTCAAATCGGCGAACGAAGACTCTTATTGGATTGGTCAGCGATCTATCTTTAAAATTAAAGAAGGCAATTTTCTGCCCGGCGCAATTCTTGCCCGTATGGAAAATCCCTGGACAAGCAGTCTTATAGTCGATTTCAAAATGCTTGGTGCGGTTCTTGCAGCAATTATTCTTCTTTCTATTTTGTTTTGGCTGCCCTTCGTGCACATGATTACACGAGAGTTAACCCGACTCACCAGAGCAACAGAAGAAATCGCCAGCGGCAAATTCAATGTAAAAATAGACAATAAAAGAAGTGACGAAATTGGTCGACTGACAGAAGCTGTTAATACGATGGCGTACAAACTAAACGGATTTGTAGAAGGACAGAAAGGCTTTCTTGGGGCTATTTCGCACGAATTATTCTCACCGCTTGCAAGACTGGGACTGGCACTCGAACTTTTAGACAGCAGCTCGACCGAAGAACAAAAACGACATATCGCCGACATTCAAGACGAAATAAATGAAATGAATCAGCTCATAAACGAGCTTCTTGCTTATGCTAGGGCTGGCATGAATGAACCAAAAGTTGAGTTGCGTGAAATAGATCTCAATCCCATATTGAATAGCCTGAAGAACAAGTTCAATCTAAACGATAATCTGAAACTAGATCTACCACAACCTTGCAACGCTCTTGTTGAGCCACTTTTGTTCGAACGAGCGGTAAGTAATATTTTACGCAACAGTATCAAATATGCAGGACAAAATAGCCCGATCGAAATTAGTGCAACCAAATTATCCGAAAGTGACAAACTCAAACTTGTTATTTCTGACCGCGGACCAGGCGTTCCTCAAGATGCTATTGCAAGGCTGGGAGAGCCTTTTTACCGACCCGAGGCATCACGTAGCCGCGAGTCTGGTGGAGTTGGACTAGGCCTTGCTATTGTCAAAACTTGCATTGTCGCATGCGAAGGCGATCTTTCTATCACCAATAGATCCGAAGGCGGACTGAGCACAACTATCATTCTTAAGAAAAGAAACTAAAGTGACGCGAACTTCGCATAGCCAACTCCTGAGCCTTTTTTGCCGCTGCTATTAATATTTGTGGCTCAATACAAGTCTCGGGTATCGACGCTGCACCCATCACTTTTTCAGCAGAATGCATAAGCGGGCTGAGACTAAAAAATATTTGCAAAGATTCCATCACATGCATCGCTTCGCTCCTTCCAGCCGAGTGCAACAGAATGAAGTATTCATGCGGATCTGTCTGAGTGATTAAGTCATATTTGGAATTAGTGGTCCGCACTCGCTCGACCAACATGCGATTGATTTCTTTGAGCTGTTCGGGCTTTACGTTAAGCTTTAAAGAAAGAGAAACTATCGAAAGCGGAACTTCGGATCTTTGAAATCGCTCAAATTCGGTTTGTAGAAAAAATACAAACGAATCAAAATGAGTCAAGCCAGTCACTTTGTCATCGTGCAGATCAAGCGCTTTGTATGCTCGCTCAAAATCCAAAACAAAAGGCTGCGGCAAGGCATTGACGAAACCAAACGGCTTTATTGGAACAACCGTACCAACAGCTGGCTCATCGTAGCTCAGGCTGCTGTCGACTTTGATTCGCGCCAAAATCATATCTAAGTCTCGATATACTTTGGACCAAATTATTTCTGCGTTGTTTTCAACAATTCGCAGAAGCGTACTCTCTATGCCGATTCCCATTTCAGGAAGTTGAAGCTTTATACAAAAGCTAGAATTGGTAAACGCATTTTTGAATGTCATCTCAACTGGTTTGCTGTATTTCTGCGTCAGTGACAGCATATAAGTCAAATCGTCTAACGTAGGCTGTGAGCTGAGCTTAGTCATCTTTATTGTCTGACCAGATCCCGGTGTTGCAGAATTCATTGTAGCCATAATTTGTAGCCCCGTAATAGTCCGCCAGCTACCATTCAATTAGGTATGCGTAAAGAATTTATTTCGAGCCCAAAGTATTTTTAAAGATTGAGTAAAGACCGAATTATTTCGAGCTATTTTGCAGAAGCTCTTTCAGCTCTTCATTTTCTGGATGATGCTCTTGCAGCGAATTAAGCTCTTTGAGAGCATCGTCGTTCTTTCCAAGTTTCATCAAAGCCTTAATTAAACCAAGACGAGCTTCGTAACTACCAGCACTTATTGACAAAGCTTTGCGTTCTTCTTCGACTTGACCTTCAAAATCGCCTTGATTGCCTAGAGCAACAGCTAGCAAATGATGAGTAGTGTCATTGGTGTCGTCGTTGGCTACAGCTTCGTTTAAGGCACTAACGGCAGTATCATTATCGCCCTGAGCAAGTGCCACTTCGCCAAGAGTTTTCCAACCAATAGGATCGGTCTTGTCCAGTTCTACTGCCATTTTGGCTTCGTCCATTGCTTTGGGAAAATCTTTCTTCATCAGATAAGCTTTGGCAATTACATAGTGAGCAATAGGATTTTTGGGATCAGTTTTAAGAGCGGTGGCAAGCACGTCGATAGATTCGTCATAACGACCTAACTCATTTAAGATGACGCCCAAATTATTTTGTGCGGTTGCATTATTGGGACTTTTTTCCAATGCCTTGCGATATGAAATTTCGGCGTTCTTATAGTCGCGCTTTTTGAAGAAATTATTACCTTCAATCAGATATTCAGTAGATGTCTTCACTTCCACATTGCAAGCCGAAAGCAAAACCAACGCCGAAAGCAAAACACCCAGATTCTTCAACTGAGCCATTGTGCGTCCGGTTTTGTTTTTCATCACCATCTTCCTGGCATTCTAACACGGCAAAAGCCTGCGGTGGCTGGTAAAAGCCCTAGTTTTTGGCACGTCAGGCTTGGTCAGGCAACAATTTAGGACCTGACTTTTTCTTTTTCTTTTACGGTCAAGTGCAATTCCTTGAGCTGTTCTGCTGGCACCGCAGACGGTGCTTCAGTCATTGGGCAGCCGCCAGATTGTGTCTTAGGAAAGGCAATTACATCTCTAATAGACTTAGAACCAGTCAAAAGCATGATGATGCGATCCAGACCCAGCGCCAATCCACCATGGGGCGGAGCACCTGATTCAAGCGCTTTGAGTAAGAATCCGAACTTTTCTTGAGCGTTAGCCAAATCGAGTCCGATAGACTCAAACACTCGCTCTTGCACGCCTCGGTCATGGATACGAATTGAACCACCACCAATTTCGACGCCGTTATAAACTACGTCATAGGCACGAGCGCGAGCCGCCAGCGGGTCTGTTTTAAGTTTGTCCAGATCGTCTAAGCGCGGGCTTGTGAATGGGTGGTGAACTGCGACCATACGCTTTTCTTCTTCGTCATAATCGAAAAGCGGGAAGTCCACGACCCAAAGCAAAACATGTTTGTTTTCGTCGATAATGCCAAGCTCCTCGGCGATTTTCAAACGCAGTCGACCCATGACGTTTGCTGCAACTTTATCGGGTGATGCAATCATCAAGATGAAGTCGCCTTGCTTGGCGCCGGCAAGCTCTTTCATTTTTTCGATATCTTCTGGACTTAAGTGCTTGTCTATGCCAGAAGATCTGACTCCGCCTTCGTTAAATTCAAGAAAGGCAAGACCCTTGGCACCGAATTCTTTGGCGAAGTCTTGATAAGCGTCAAAGTCTTTGCGCGATTTCTTACCGGCTTGCCCTTCTAAACAAATAGCTTTCAAGACACCGCCTGATTCAACCACGTCTTTGAAAACTTTGAAACCACAAGTCTTTGCAGCAGACGACAAGTCTTTTATTTCCATACCAAAGCGCAAATCGGGCTTATCAGCGCCGTACTTGGACATCGCTTCTTCATAGGTCATTCTTTGAAATGGTATTTGAACTTCAAATCCAGCAGCTGCAAAAGCGTCTTTGAGCAATCCTTCGGTGACTGCAAAAATGTCGCTTTCATCGATGAAAGACATTTCCATGTCGACTTGAGTAAACTCAGGCTGACGGTCAGCACGCAAATCTTCGTCGCGGAAGCAGCGAGCTATTTGGTAATAACGCTCGATACCGCTCATCATCAGTGTTTGTTTAAATAGCTGGGGCGATTGAGGCAAGGCGTACCAGGCGCCTGGATTAAGCCTACTTGGAACTAGAAAGTCACGCGCGCCTTCAGGCGTAGCTTTAGTGAGGATAGGCGTTTCCACTTCGATAAAGCCGGCTTTATCTAAATACATGCGAATGGCGTTGGTCACGTTGTGACGGGTGCGCAAATTGTGTTGCATCTCTGGGCGGCGCAAATCTAAAAAGCGGTATTTAAGCCTCAAGCCCTCGTCCACTGATGCAGCTTGATCCAGTTGAAAAGCAAGAGGTGCTGCGGTGTTTAGAAGGATCACTTCACTTGGGTAAAGTTCGACCGTGCCAGATGATTGGTCCGCTTTTTGTGTGCCCTCGGGGCGTTTGGTCAATTTGCCTTTTGCAATAATGACAAACTCGCTTCTCAAATTTGAGAAAATCTGGTGGGCTTCCTTATTTATGTTGGGGTCAGCGACCAGTTGCAATTTGCCGGACGAGTCTCGTAACTCAACGAATATCAGACCTCCCAGGTCGCGCCTGACATTTACCCAGCCGGCTACACATACTTCTTGACCGATATTTGCTTCGCCTAGATCTGAGCATTTAGTGTCGCGTTTCATGGTTTTATGGACTTCCATGGGATTCCTCTGGAGGTGGATTTGTTTTATATATCTTGGCTATTTTACTTAATTACTCATGGCAAGCAGGCAAACACGTGCTGATCTGGTGAAGAAGTTGTAAACTAAATTACTAATAGAGCTAATAAGCAGCATTCATTTTTTGAGAAGCGAGTTGTCAAAATGCATTATTTTCTAAGTGGACTACCTCAGCCAGCAATCATGGCTATCGGTGCATTACTATTTGCTTTAGGTTGTTCCTATTTATATAAAGGGTGGAACGCCCTAATTCTGGGACGCTGCCACTACTGGTCCGGATTTTTGCCGTTCACCGTCATTTCGCCCTGGCTTCTCCATTTTCCGCCCAAGCAAGGATCGCTTGTCAAACTGAGAGAAGGCATGTTGTGTCACATGGTCATTGGACCGCTCTTTTTCATTACATCTTTCTTCTTTTTAATCCCCGGCTTAGACATGGTCGCTGGTGGCGCCGGTACCAAATTTGCCAATTTGGTTCTTAACGCAGCTGACTCTACTAAACCGACTGCCATCATTTACTCGCCGCCACTTAACTATAAATTTCCAATTCTTGCTCGTGCAGGAAAAACCTGGGGCAAGTTGTTTAACGCCCAGATTTATGAAGATCCATCCCATAGCTTGTTGCCCGGCAATCAGACTAAGTCTCTTGATCAAGCCCAAAGCGACGCCGCCAAAGGACATAATTAGTTTTATCTCGGATTGAATGAAACCCTCACCAGTAAATCTTCTGGCCCTTGGTTTAAGTCTGAGCTTGAGCCTTGGTGCTCCAGGTAAGTGTTCGCCTGTGAACTCAACAGCAGATTCAAAAGACACCCAACTCCAGAAGTTGGTAAATGAAGCCAGAAAAAATTTGAAACAACTGGAGACGGATAGAAACTCACCCAGAGCCTCCTCAAGCGATCTTTCAACAAAATGCCACAAGTTGATTAACAAGGCACAAGAGCTGAGTGCCAGTATGAATCCTAGTAGCGACAAAAACAAGCAACTAGCTGATGTACTCATGCTAAAAGCTAATCTGCTTGAACTCACCGGCAACATTGATTCTGAGCCTCTTGAAACCGCTCTTAAAATTAGAGAAAAAGCTTTTGGACCAAACAATCCTAAGGTCGGTGAAACGCTGAACAAACTGGCATATGTAGTCTTAAGAAAAGGAGAGATCTCCAATGCCGCCGACTTATTGAATAGATCCATACAAATCATGGAATTCAACAAAGGTACTGGTGCAAGCGAATTAGCAGATGCCTTAGATAAGTGCATGCGAAGAGGATTTCAAAGAGCAATTGAAGCACGGCGCATTACTCGCAAGGCCACTCGTTCAATTGCAAAATACGCTGGCAAAGAAAGTGCGGCTATGGCCACTTGCCTACACGCTTTATCCTTAAGCGGCTCAGAACAAGGCTTTGTTTGGGGAGCAGAAAAACTTCCTCCTTCAGAAGAAGAAACCGCTCTCATTCAAGCTATAAAATTGCAAGAGAAAGGTGGAAAAGAATCACTTAAAATTGCAGAGTTTTTAGAAACGCTTGCCCAAATGCAAGACCGCAAGGGCAAGACAGACGAAGCTGTCAAAACATACAAGCGTGTAGTTGAACTGAGAGAAAAACTTGCGGGTGAAAATTTTTCACTTTTGCCTTCAACCTACAACAAATACAAAGACTACTTGCTTCAAAACAAAGATACTGTTCAAGCGGAAGCAACAATGAAAAAACTCTTTGCTTTTTATGAAAAATATCCAGGTGAAGAAGAAGAATACTTAAAATCTGGACTTGTGAGTATGGGTTCCTTTTATAAAAGAATAGGCAAACCAAAAGAAGCTATTGCTTGCTATGAAAGAGCCTTCAAAATACAAAACAAGCATGGCGACACAAACACCGATGTACTCGACGAGCTTTCAAAACTTTATTTTCAGCTAGGAGATTACTCAAATTCTGAAAGAACTTTGAAAATCGCCTTCAGCACACTCGCTAAAAATTATAAAAGTACTCGCCCTGAAGATGACTATGCAATACGAGATAAATTGCTCAACTTAGCCATTACCCAAACCAAATTAAGTAAGTTCGATGAAGCTGGCAAAAATTTTCAACGCGTAAAAGACTCATTTGAAAGAATTTCCAACTTGAATAATTTTCTTTATCTGGGTGAAAAGTTGCCAAAGAATTTTATGATCCCATATGTCGAATATTTGCAGAAAACCGGCAAGACGTCAGAAGCACAAGCTATGAAAACTCGACTGGATGCCTTTTTAAAGAAGGAGCTGGCTGTTTGCCCGGGCTGCGGAAGAGGCTAATATATGAATTTCTCTAATCTCTCGATTAATAGTAAATGTTTTTTAGTAGCCACCATTTTTAGTATCATATGCCTTCCTGCGCAAGCCTTAAATTCCAAAGCCGACAGCTTGCAACAAAAAGCAAGAACGGAAAAAGAAAAGAAAAACGTAGCCAAAGCTGAATCGCTTTTTTTACAAGCAGTCAAGGAAGGCGACAAAAATGGATACGAATATCGAACTAATGCCGCAGAAGAATTGGCACAGTGGTATCTTGAACGCAAAGAGTATGCTAAAGCGGAAGAAATGTTCAAGAAAGCTCTGCTATCAGGCGCAAAAGATTGGGCCAAATACCAAGACTTCGAATATGAATTTGAAAATAATGCCTACTTGTCGCAACTCTATCGGCTTCAAAACAACTACGCTAAAGCGGTTGAAAGCTTAAAGAGAGCAATTTCTTTCATGTCAAAAACCAGTAACATGCGCAACGACACCTGCTTAAAATTGAGCAATGAGATGATTCTGGTGGCAAGGTGGCAAATGGAGAATAAACAAAGAAAAGAAGCAGAAATTCTTTGCCGTGCAGCCTTGAAAGCATTAACGACCTCAGACAGTGCCAAATATCATGAGGCGGAAATCGCACGTTGTAAGAATCAACTTTCCCTGGCATGTCTTGCTAATAAAAACGTTAGCGAAGATAAAGCATTAATCGACCAAGTAATTGCGCAGCGCTTAGAAAATTTTTCTATTTTGGATTGGGAAGTTGCTGGGCCCAGTTTGAAAAAAATTGAAATTTTGCAAGCGTCCGGAAATAAAGCGGAAGCTCAAAAGCTTGCAAATCAACTAAGCAGATTTTGGCCAAAATCTGCATTCTCCAAAGCCAGTACACAAGCTGCGCAAGGGTGGGAAGACTCCATACTTTGCAGCAGTGAATTTGCTACGCAGTATCGTGGTCATTCTACTGAGGATGCCGAAAAAGCCCTTGCCATCGCCAAACAATTTGGGGCCAATGATATTCGTTTTGCAATTAGCAATGCTCGTCTTGCTGCACTAATGTTGCACAAAGACTATAAAATGATCGAGCCACTGTCACAGACAGCAATAAAAAGCATAAAAATGGCACTAGGAGAAAATAATCCTGCTACTGCATCATTTTTAGAACACTGGGGAAAAGAGCTGGAGAATACTAGCACCATCCATAGTGCACCATATTCAATGTATAAAGAAGCTCTAACTATACGACTTAAAACAACCAAGCCAGGCGATGAAGAGGCTTTCAAGGGTGCCAAACAAATCGGCAACTTCTGCAAAACCATGTTTGTTAATCGCAGCGAGGACGAACTTATCTCCATGTATTCAGATGCAGTAACCATCATTGTTCGTGCCAAAGGTTTGAAAGATCACAATGCACTTGATGCATTAAGCGACCAGATAACTATGTTTGAACGCAAGTATCTTTATACGATGAATGCTGCCGACCACGCAAAAACCTTTGCACTCTACAAAAAACTGCTCGATGCACAATCACTCTTTTACGGAAAAGACAGCGCCGAAGTGAAAGAAACAGCAAGCCAATACGTTGCTCTTTTACGCAAGATGAAACTTACAAATGAAGCCGATTCCGCTGCCAAGAGCTGGAAATTGAATTAGAACGCGCTAAACGTTAAGCATAGCGTCAAGAAAGAGCGTCTAGTTATTGTGACACCCCCAATTCAGTGATAATATGGCAAACGTTATAGCTTTTCATATCTGGACAGCTATCCGGAGATATCCGGTGCCCAGATATTCAATTGACTACCTAAGGGGTGAATAAGCATTGTCAGAGGTTAGAGTAGCGGAAGGGGAAAGTATCGAGCAGGCCCTCAAGCGCTTCAAGAAAAAAATCCAGAAAGCTGGAATTTTGTCAGAAATCAAGCGCCGCGAAAGATACGAAAAACCCAGCGTTAAAAGAAAACGCAAAGCCGAAGCCGCCCGCAAGCGTCGCGCCTAAGGTAAGTCCAACAGCCTAGTGCTTTTGGGGTTTTACATTTAATCACTTGACTACCGGCTTGGAGTGCTGTTTGCCTCCAGAGTGGGAATATTAGATTTAACTATATTCCGACTTCCTTTACCGGGGGCTTTTGTCATGGTTACCAAAGAAAGAACTGCCAGTTTGAACGCACCTATCAATGAGGGCGAACTGGTTAAAGTTGATTTGTCCAAACTACAAAGTGGTTTGAATAAAATCTTCGCCAGGCAAAATCGCAAAGAATTGAGCAAAATCTATCAAGACGATTTTGACTATCTCTGGGATTTGAAAGAATTAGCAATTTTAGAAAAGAAACAAATTGTAGAAGTACCAGGCACCTGGCTGTCCGAAATGGACAATGCATTGGCCAGCCTGGATGAGAGATCACACACACACTAAATCCTCCGCTTCAACAGCAAAAGCAGGCTGGATATTAACAGCCTGTTTTTTTGCTTTTTGTATTCTGAATTCAATAATGATTGAGCCTGCACTGGCTCAGCCCGCCAAAAACATCATGCAGCAAACTTATCAGCGCCTGCGCCTCATCGCTGAAGCAAGTTTAAAAGCCGATGAGAAGCTGCTCTTACAACTTGAAGATACAAAAAAACAACTGGCAAAACTATGTGCAAACAAAGCTTATCCCAGTCTAAATGACGATATTGTCGAACTTCAATCTCAACTGAACGAAACTTTAGAAGAGAACCCTTATATAGGTAAGGATTTTGAGACTGAATCGGGCATGAGTTCGCTTGAATTGCCGGTCAATCGCGAAAAGGCACGCATTAAAGTTTCTCTGGACCCGTCTATTTCTGAGTCTTTAATACAGAAGTGGAGCGAAAATCCGCCTCCATCGCTTAATCAAAAAGCTGGCACAATTTGGGTTCTTACAAATGGCTTTGATTTAGCCATTTTGTATGTAACTTCGCTTGACGGCTCGCCCTGCAAAGACTCAAAAACAGGCAAGCCGCGCATTCTATGCCTGCGCATAAGCCCAGACCCCAAGAGCGGTTCAGGTTACTCACCGGCTTTGAACTAGGCTAAACCCTATGTCTAAAACTGCCCCCGGATTCTAGTCTGGATGTATGAGGCAACAAAACGCGCCATGCGTTTTGCGGCATTTGGCGGCATTTTTTACCTACCGGAGTTGAAAAACTTATGTTCACAAACAAAAGGCAAGTAGCACTTCTTGGAGTCGCAGTCCAGGCGTGTCTTTCGCTAAGCATGACATTGCCACTCGAAGCAAGATATAGCGGCACCGCTCAGACGAAATTATCTGGAAATCCCTCGGCCAAAGCAACCTCCGAAAAGAAAACCAGTTTTGATGGCGAAGGTTCAGGCACACTAATTGCCATGTCAGCCACCGGAAAACGAGTGGGACAGTGCCCTTTGAAGCATACTGATGTTAAGGCAAAAATCTCAGGTTATGTAAGTCACGTCACAGTCAAACAAACTTTTCATAATCCCTATGATCATAAAATCGAAGCAGTCTACACATTCCCGCTTTCCGAAACAGCCGCAGTCGATGATATGGTGATGAAAGTGGGATCGCGCACTGTACGCGGTACCATTAAGAAAAAAGAAGAAGCCAAAGAAATATACGACAGAGCCAAAGAAGCAGGGCACGTAGCCTCACTCTTAGACCAAGAACGTCCTAACATTTTTACTCAATCTGTCGCTAATATCGAACCTGGTAAAGAAGTCGAAATCACAATTCAATATATAGATCTTTTGCCTTACGACGATGGCAAATATACATTCAATTTTCCAACAGTGGTTGGACCACGTTTTATTCCGGGCGCCTCAACAGGCTCTAAATCAGGCACGGGCAGAGTGAATGACACAGACAGAGTAGGCGATGCATCAAAAATTACTCCTCCTGTCACACCCAAAGGTACTCGTGCCGGACATGATATTTCTATTTATGTCGATATCGATGCTGGTGTATCTTTGAGCAATCTAAAATCAGAATTGCACGAAGTGAGTGTGAATCAGCCAAACACAAGCCATGCCTCCATTTCTCTCTTAGATAAAAGCACGATTCCAAACAAAGATTTTGTTCTTTCCTGGGACGTGGCTGGAGACAAGCTAAAAAGTGGTTATCTGACTTATAGAGAGCCTAAGCTCCATGATGGGTCTGGATATTTCACATTAATGTTGTTACCCCCCAAACGTGTAACACCAGATACAGTGGCGCCAAAAGAAATGGTATTTCTGATAGACTGCTCGGGATCGCAGAGTGGACCTCCGCTTGAGAAGGCGAAAGAAACACTAAACTATATCGTCGATCATATGAATAGCAATGATACTTTTCAGATTATTGCTTTTAGCGATACTCAGAAACTTTTATTCAACGAACCTCAACCTTCATCTGAAGCAATGCGCGCCAAAGCAAAAAAATTCATCAATGGACTCGATGCAAACGGCGGCACTTGGATGGCTGAAGCAATCACCAAGATGCTCACTATTCCAGCCGATGATCACCGACTGCGTATAGTCACATTCATGACTGATGGTTATGTCGGAAACGATATGGAAATTTTAGGTCTCATTAATAAATCGCGCGACAAATCACGCTGGTTTTCCTTTGGCACCGGAAATGGTGTCAATAGATTTCTAATTGACGGCATCGCCAAAGAAGGCGGCGGCGAAGCAGAGTATGTTTTGCTCAATTCTAAAGGTGATGAAGTCGGCAAAAAATTCTATCAACGCATTGCATCACCAGTTTTGACCGATGTAAAAGTGGCTTTCGATGGCGTTGAAGTGAAAGAAGTTTTCCCTAAAAACGTCAATGACGTCTGGGCGCAAAAACCGCTCTACATCAAAGGTCGCTACGTAAAAGGGGGTGCGGGCACGATAACTCTTTCGGGCTATCAAGCAGGCAAGCCTTACAAACAGACCATGCAAGTTAACTTCCCTGAAGATGCCCCATCTAACAAAGGCGTTGCCTCTATTTGGGCACGCGCCAAAGTAGATAGACTGATGTCCGAAGACTGGATGGGTGCTCAAAGTGGCAATCCCAAGAAAGAAATCAAAGACGAAATTATTCGCACTGCACTTGCTCATCACATCATGACCAATTACACGTCGTTTGTTGCAGTGGAAGAAAAAACCATCACTAAAAATGGCAAACTTCAAACTGTGGCAGTGCCAATTGAAATGGTCGATGGCGTAAGCCAGGACAAAACTATAGAAAATGACGAATTTGCTCCAAGAGCTGGTGGAGGCGGCGCCCCTGGTGGATACGGCGCGATGGGTCGCATGTCAAAACGCAAAGCCGTTAATAGCAAACAAGCTTATCTTGCAAGCCCTTCGGCAATGCCACCACCCCCTATCTTTTCTGGCGGTGCATTCGGAGGCAGTGCAGACGGTGCAGCACCAGCTCCCTCTCGCGCTTACGCTGGAGCATCTTCGCAAGCACAATCTGCTCCAATGGAAGAGAAGAAAGCAGACTATCTAGCGGCTCTTCCCGAGCCCAGACCAAAAGCCACACCAAAGGCTGAATCCAAAGATAAGAAAAAAGAAGAGGGTGCACTCATTGCCCATGCTTCTAAGTTGGACGGCAAGTTGCTGGTGGCACTCAAAGGAAACGCTACAGATAAGTTGGACGTCAAAGTGACACTCAATTTGAATAAACCTGTTTCAGCTGAGCTTATGAAACTGCTCCAGCAAGCTGGTTTGACCGATATCAAACAGATTGCAACGACAGGTCAGACCAAAGTAACTGGAAAAATCACTGCAGCCAATTTGCGAAAACTAATTGCTCTTGCGCAAGTATACAAAGTGGAGGCAGCCAACTAGATTCAAGAGTTTTCCTCGGACCCTCCGGTGCAAAGTAAAGGACATGGTTTGGTAAGTGCCATGTCCTTTTTCTTTTAGAAATTTTTGAGTCAATTAATTGACTTCAAGCTGATCAACAAGTGCAAGAAAAAATGCCTTTGACCAGAGATCAACCGACATCGGATTTTTCAAAAATTGCATTACGTCAGTTTTGGCCAGACTCAAATCAACGGTTTCGAATTTTCTTCTGAGCATTTCTTTTAAATCATCGATAGTTAAAGAGGCATCAGCGTCCCAAGAGCCTGTCTGTATAAGTCTTTGTCGCAGATGCTCTAAACGAACGGGAATTTTTCTTGCGATGAAATACACAAAATCATAAAAGTCGCGACCTTTAACTCTCCCTTGCTTGCAAGGTCTATGCAATATTGCATGAACTTTTCCAGCAAAAATATCGGGCTGCCTATAAATCGTCACAGAAAATGCAGCAGGCAACAATAACATCTTCGCCTCTGTCAGAAAGCCCCCAGGCGGGTTAACGTCAACCTCGAGTTTGATTTTCAATTTATCGTTTCGAGCTATGCGACTAACCATTTCTTTTGGAATATCAATCTTAATTAAATGCTCTTTGGTACCAGCTTTAATAAATGCAGAGTCGATGTTTGATTCGACATTCTTATTTCTCTCTGCTATCTCAACATCGAAATCCAAACCACTTAGTTCTTCTTTAATAGCTGAAAGATAGAGCTCTAGAGAAAAATCGCTTTTGCTTTGAAGCAAAGAAAAATCCAAATCTTCAGAGAATCTATCCAGTCCATAAAAAATTCTTAGTGCGGTACCACCGTAGAACGCCGCATGTTCGAAGAATTTGGACCGCCATAGCCCCAGCAAAGCTATTTCTTGAATGATTTCTTTGAGTGCATTTTCGTAATCTTCTCGAGAATAACAATTGTATTTAGCTAACATCTCTTCAATAGCGGGATTCATAGGACCTCGATAAGGCGCACAATATTTTGGTTTTTGTAGTACTTATTAAGTTGAAGCATTTTTCTTACGTCAAATCGACTCCAACTTCCGCGGTCAATTCGCATATCGTTCTCCAAAAATGCGCATGCCTCGGCTGAGTTTTCAATGATAGGTAGTTTTCTCAAAGTTACATAATCACAAAGCGCTTTTTCAGGAGACGCTATTAAAATTGGATGATCGTCATCAATCCACTGCAACTCAATGTCGTGGGGATACTTTTCAATACTGAGATATCGATAAGTAAATCGACCAATTGGAGTATTGAATTCTTTGTCTCGCTTTGGTGTCACACTCGTAATTGTTTCAACGCGCTCGGGAATAAGTCCGTGAAATGATAATGCGTATTCCAGCGAGATGCAGGAAGGTCCGTAAATCAAATTAGCGAAACTCTCTTTGCAAATACCTTTTTGACGAACGCCTGGTCCGAAAGCATAAAGGCCTTTTTTGACTCTTATAATCGCATCAGCTTTTAAAAGCTCGTTTATTTTTTGATCTCTGGCATGATAATCGGAAAGAGCAGACATCAAAATGGGATGGTCGAATTCTTCTCGACCTATAATTTTTCTGAGCTCAAACGAATTAAGCTTGGTCATTATTTCTCCAGTACCTTAGAATTATTCTAACATACTAGTCAAGAAATGTAATTTTTTAGCCAGTATCTTAGATATTCTCTAAGATACTGGCTAAATTTTTAATTGTAAGCTTTAAGGATATCTGGGGTCTAACCATGCCAAACGAACCTTCTTCAAACTACATTCACTTCTGCCCTGATAAGGTTTTTTTGCCTTATCCAGAGCGCTTTAAAAGTGGCGTTGAAGTTCTAGTCGATACCAACTCCGGCTTGATTACTGAAGTGTTCGACTCTACTCAAAGAGACGCAGTTCTAAAATCCCTTGACTCGAAAAACAAAGTCGTCAACACCATCAACGGTGGCTTACTTTTGCCCGGATTAACTGACGCGCACATGCATCCATTGTTCTATTCGATGTTAAATTCCTTGGACCCAATAAGTCTCAAGGGGCTTAATAAGCCTGAAGTACTTAACACATTCAAGCAAGCAAACGTGGATAATCCAGACTTACAAAAATCGCTTTTATTTTTGGATCTTGACTCATCCTCGGTATCCGGCATCGACGCCAAACTACTCGATGATATTTTTGGAAATAGAAATGTCTGCGTTTATGATGCATCTTTTCACAGCGGAATAGTGACAACCCCCGTAATCAGTGCCATTCGAAAAGCAATAGAAAATCGCACCATACCAGGCTTTTTAAAAGATGATGGAAATTTTGCTGAAGCCTATGGGTTTGAAGTTTTCTCAGTGTTATGTGCTGACAATCAAAACAAACTACACGAAACCATCGAGAAGTCTCTCTGGCACTCATTTTCAACTGGAACTACAACTATTCATGATCTCCTTGCATTTAGTCTGGATAGTCTAAAAATAATTCTCGAAGTTCGAAAAAAATGGCGAGAAAAATACAAATTCGATTTTCCAATCACACGATTTTATCTGCGACATAAAGTGGCGCTTGAACTTACTGAAGTATATCCAGACTGGAGAGACCAGGGTATTTTGGTACATGAAGATTGGAAAGTTTTTGGAATGAAACTTTTTGCAGATGGCAGCTTTGGTTCTCGTACTGCTCACGTAAGCGAACATTATGCAGATTGCCCGACGTGTGGGCTGATTTTTGATACGGAAAAAGACATAAATGACGCTATTTTCTATGCCGATACTGATTTCGAGTCCTATTCGATAGCATTGCATGCCATCGGAGACGAAGGTATCAAGCGAATTTTGGATATAGTAAAAGAAAAAAAAGAAGACCGATATCGCGGCACAAGACTCATTTATAGAATTGAACACTTCGAACTACCATCAAAAGAAATGATCGAAACGGCAAAGAAATACAACGTCCATGTTGTACCCCAGCCAAATTTCTTACTCGATTTAAAATACAAAGATAGGCTTGCAAAACGAGTCGACGCTATTTGCCCGTTGAGTGACATTTCAGATGCTGAAGTTCCAATGATGTTTGGCACTGACGGAATGCCCGAGAGCATGCTTTATGCAATATATTTATCGACTCATGCACGTGAATCTTGTCAAAGACTAGCGCTTGAACAAGCTCTTCATTACTCTAGCGAAAGTGCAGCAATCTTTGAACGTGATCGCAAAGGCACAATCGAAGTAGGACAAAAGGCTGATCTTATTTTGGCCGATCAGTCATTATTCGACGACTTAAAACCTGGCGAGGCGGACATTCCGCTTGAATGGTCGGCAGTTCAAAATAAAGTTAATCACCTGCATAGCAAAATCAAAATGGTCTTAAAATCTGGTCAGAAAGTCTACGACAATCAGATACGAATTTAGAATCGCAGGTTATATTGCCAATGTGTTCATCGTGTATTAAAAATGTGCATAATTTCTCACACGCCCTCCCCGAAACGCTGTCGCAGCAAGCGTTTCAAAACACGCTTTTTCACTGCGCTGTAGGCGACTAAAAGAGAGCACTAAAACTAGTTAGTTTTCTTTTTAACAGTCGAATTTTTCACGATTGTTTTAGCTGTTGCCTTTTGAGCGGTAGGCTTGACCGCCGCTTTCGAAGTAGTCTTAGTCACAGTTTTCTTCTTCGATTTACTTCCACCACCAGAGGCGCGAGGCATCGGCTCCTCGTCTTCCCAGGTCTCAATTGAACCGTCGGGATTGCGTTTGAAATGAATACCATCAGAAGTCTTTTTTGTATAAGAGTGAACCGGCTTGCGACCGCCGCCACCTCCTCCTTCACCTCCCGACGAGCCAGACGAGTCTTGAGCATCAAAAGTCTCGATGGTGCCGTCGGGATTGCGTTTAATGACGACGTCGCCATCTTGTTCAGCCAAAACAGGCGGGCAAAAAAGTGCCAAAAGCGCCATCAGCGCGAAAAACTTTCGGTTAGCCATTAGACCTCCCCAGGACGGTTGGCGACTCTTACATACAGAATTGTTATACCCTCCGTTACACCAAGTTTTTAATATTTACTATCTTGGTATGTACTACTGGGTATCTCGAAGCCAGATCTATGGGGTCGTTATGGTTTTCTGGGCGAAAAAGAGCCTTCGAGACAGAATCAAGCATCATTTTGGAGTGGATCCGACCGATCTGCCCATTTTGACTCAGGAGTTTGCCTCTTACAATCACGTAAACGTTCAACTTGCGCTTGATGCCTTTTTTGCCGAGAAGAAGGGCACTCAAGAAATGGTCGGCTGGCAAGGTGGCATCAGCGTTTTTTCATTCAAAAACTCCACCCTATCTGAGCTTGTTGCGGCAAAATCTATTGCCACCTATTTCGGTTTCGGCGGGGCGAAAACAGCTCCAGTTAGATACACCACTTTTACTCTAGATGGCGGCAAAGTAGTTTCATGCGTGGAAAAAGCACTTTATTTTCACAAGTCCCAGACTGAAAAACTGGTTATAGTGTTGCGAGCCGATGATTCAAGTTTTGGCATGGGCGAAAATAAAGTGACACTAGAAGTGATGGCTGCAGACAAAGAAAAAGCGGAAGCCTTCATGGAAGACATTCGCTCAAAACTGACAAATCATAATGTCTATCGTGGAAAAATACTTTCGCTCGATGGCAAAGAGAATGGAATCAATATAAATTTCCAAGCTCTGCCTGATGTTCCGCGCGAAAAGATTATCCTTCCCAATGGGCTTTTAGAGCGCATCGAACGCCAGACTATTGAAGTTAGCAAATACAGTAAGGCCATGCTTGAAGCAGGACGAAAACTCAAGCGCGGAGTGCTCCTTCATGGACCACCCGGTACGGGAAAAACAATGACTGCAATGTATCTTGCCAAAGCAATGCAAGAGCGGACTGTAATTATGCTTACCGGTCGAGGACTAGGATTGCTTGAGCGTGCAAGCGAGATTGCTCGCTGGTTGCAGCCGTCAATGATTATTATAGAAGACATAGATTTAATTGCCGAAGATCGCACTAACCAATCCTGCAACACACCACTTTTGTTTGAGTTATTGAATCAAATGGATGGCTTGAGCGACGATTGCGACGTATTATTTCTACTCACTACAAATAGACCAGATATCCTTGAGCCAGCACTGGCTTCGCGTCCTGGACGTATAGACCAGGCTTATGAAATTGGGCTGCCTGACACTGAATGTCGCAAGCGTTTGTTCGATTTATATAGCCAAGGACTAGTCGTCAAAATGGACGACATGGAAAAATATATTCGCCAAACCAAAGGTGCAAGTGGCGCTTTTATAAACGAACTTTTGCGCAAATCGGCGCTGTTTGCCGCTCCAGAAGGAAGTCCAATCGCCATTGAAGAGCGACACATGGACGAGGCAATGCACGAACTGATTTTTGTCGGTGGACTTATGACTAAGAAATTACTGGGCTTTTCACTTTCAGATCCAGTGGAAAGCAGTAGATGAAAAAACGCATAAAGCCAGAATTCGAGCTGCGCCCCACTCGATATTTACCTGAGATAAGATTACTGCTTCTTTCTTCACCAGCTTGGTTGATACCAAATATAATACCGATATTGGGCGCCTTGTTCATGCTTACTGTAGGGCTACCCCTGTTGCCCCTTATCTTTTCTAAAGTGGCCTGGCATGGATTGATCGCTTTCGTTCCACTCTTTGTGCTTACTCTTTTGCTGACAGATACTTATAGAATAACCAATCGACAAATTTTACGCGGGCGTATGAAGAAGCCCATAAACATTGATTTAATAGATGAAATCGGTGCTATTGAAGCAAATAAATTTAACGATTTCAAAGAAGAAATATTCATCTCTACATCTGATCGAAAATGCAGTTATCTTTCTGTTCAGGATTTCAAAGAAGACGAGCTGCGCATGTTTCTTGCCAAGCTCAAAAACATGAAACCGGATTGCAAAATCACCTATTCGGATGTAATTCCGCTTGAAGCGCGTGGTTTGCTCAAGTTTTTGCTTGAAGCGCAAGACGAAGATATAGTCAATGTCGAATTGAAACATACACAGTTTGAAGACGGCGTGATAAATCTCATTAAGTCGAACGAGCGCTTCTTCTGGATAGTTTATATCATCGCATGGGTTGTAATTTTATTTGTGGCCTGGCTCAATACCACTTTGTTTCAGGGCATCGTTCCCATGATTCAAAATCAAGTGGCCCCAGCTATTTCGAGTTCGGTCAATCCATATATGCTGATGCTCCAAACGGCTTTAAGCATTTTGAAAGACATGGCAGTGCCAATTATGACCATACTCTGGACGGCACTTGTGATGATATTTGGTGTGCTCATTCCAGGCATTCGTATTTTCTCGCATACTTATGTTTTTATTGGCACAAAATCTGTTGGCGTTGGAATGAATTTTATTCCTTGGCAAGAAATTACCGAAGTTCAATTGAAGAAAGCCGAAGACACCGACGATCCGCTTGAAGGCGACATAATTCTGGTTCGCGATTTAACTGATACTTCTCCGGTTGACGAGCAAGTCAGAATCGAACTCAGTCGCATTCCAGATTTGCCAACACGACAAAAGGCAATGCGCTTGATTGAGCGCTATGCCACAAACGCCAAATTCAACAAAGAATTCTTGCGCACCACAACCAGTATCACAGATATCCAATTTACCGAATTGTGGCTTAAAGAAAGTCAGCAACAATCAGAAGCGCCGAAAGGAGAACAAATGTCAATTTGTGACGGGGCTGAAAGTGTAGGCAACGGCAAATACAAAGTCAACCGCGTGCTTGGCTATGGCGGACAGGGCACCACTTATCTTGTGAGCGAAGAAGGGCAAGAAGAACCCAAAGTAGTGAAAGAACTAATCCTGCCGCAATACGCCGACGTTCGCATAGTGCAGGAAGCGACCAAGCGATTTGAGCGCGCAACTGAAATATTAGGGTCTTTGGACCATCCTAAAATAGTCAAGCTGCACGAGTCTTTTATCGAAAATGGGCGTGCTTACATAGTGCTTGAATTTATATCGGGCAAGACCTTGCGCGACATAGTCAATCCAGACAGGACTCTTAGTGTTGATCGTATTTGCGAATTAGGCTTGCAAATGTGCGACATACTCGATTATTTGCACACTCGCGAGCCGGCAGTGTTGCACTGCGACTTTGCACCAGATAATTTGATTTTGAGCTTCGATAGCAAAATAAAATTAGTCGATTTCGACGTTGCTCGCGTGGCTAACTCAACTGCTTTTACAAGCATTGCAGGCAGACCTTCGTATACGCCGCCCGAGCAATTTAGAGGCGAGCCGGATACCAGAAGCGACCTTTATGCAATGGGTGCCATTTTAAAATTTTTACTTACAGGACAAGATCCAGCGCCACTTTCGGGCGGAGAAATAATAATTACTGGCACCGATCCCGAATCTAGACTGAAAGAACTTATTAATAGATTACTTGCTTTTGAAGCAGATCAAAGACCAGCAAACGCTCTTACAGTCAAAGAGCAACTGCAGCTCATTTTGTCAGATTCAGTTAAAGAGCCCGAAGCACAAGAGCAAGAAGTTATCGACATTCGCATGCGCGATTTGGCGTAACACAAAGGAGAGCTATGGCGGACAAGCTGTCCACTCGCAACACAGTAATAAAATACGAAAGCGAAATGTCGCATAAAAGCAAGCGCAGAGCAGTTCTAGGCATTGCAGTCACTCTTGCGGTTGCACCGCTTCCCATTATTTTTCCACTACTTACAAAAGGCGGCGTCTCGCCAATTATCAGTTTCATTATTTTACTTGCGGCTTTTACATTTCTAATTGGATTTTATATTTCTTTTCAGCGCTATTTAAGAAATCGAGAAACCAAGCTGATTTTGACCGATTCGGGTTTAATGCTTCCCGATAAATCTAACAGTAATAATCAAACAATTTTTTGGAGCCAGGTCGAAAATATAAAAGTAGAAGGCAATATCATTCAATTTGTTTTTAAAGACAAAAAGCCCTTCGAACTCAATCTCGATTTATTATCATACGAAAACAAAGACAAGCTTGTGTCGGGCATTTCGCTCTGGGCAAATAAGTGGACAAAAGACCAGACTTTTTTGCAACTTGCAGACAAAATAACCGGCGCACGCCACGAGATGAAAGACTCAGAAACAAGTTTTACATCGCTCTGGCTGGAAGAAGCGCATCGCAGATTATCTACTACTCCTTTTACTCCACTCAGCCCCGGTACTCAATTACAAGATG
This sequence comes from Candidatus Melainabacteria bacterium, assembly GCA_016699165.1. Classification (GTDB taxonomy): domain Bacteria; phylum Cyanobacteriota; class Vampirovibrionia; order Obscuribacterales; family Obscuribacteraceae; genus Aved-18. The sequence continues at coordinate 2,191,394 of CP064963.1, forward strand.
GCAGAGTAACTGTGGTGCAGCCGCTCACCGCAGGCGGCTGGTCAGCCATTTATTTGTGTCAGTGGCAAGGTAAGACACCAGCAATTTTAAAAGAAGCGGTGGTGCCACCATCTTCAAAAGAAAATGTGCGCGAAAAAGCTTACGAGCTATTTCAACGAGAAGCTGTGATTTTAGCGGGTCTAAATCACCCTCAAATTACTAAAGTGATAGATTATTTTGTAGAAAATAATCGGCAATACATGGTTCTTGCAAGAGTGAATGGTGTCAACTTGCGCAATTATATAAATGACAAAGGAGCTGTTTCAGAAAAACAAACACTGGTCTGGGTCAAACAATTAGCCGAAGTGGTGGACTATTTGCACGCTCAAGATCCGCCTGTAATTCACCGCGACCTCACTCCAGAAAATCTAGTGCTGGATATTCGAGGCAGTCTTGTACTAATCGATTTTGGCTCCGCCAATGAATTTCTAGGAACAGTCACTGGAACTTTGGTGGGCAAGCCATCTTATATTTCGCCTGAACAGTTTTCAGGACGTGCCAATAAACAAAGCGACTTGTACTCAGTTGGTGCGGTGATGTCGTTTCTTTTAACAGGTAAAGATCCTACACCACTTGCGGTGGCAAGAACAAGTGAAACATTGCCCAGCGTTAATGCTCAATTGAATGATTTAATTGCCGAATTAATGCATCTGGACAGCAAAATGCGCTTACAATCAGCCAGCGAGCTTATTTCTCGACTATCTTGTCTAGAATCTCCAGCACCCGACCATCATCTGGATCGAGTTTGAGCGCCTCGCCAAGCACCGATCCGGCTTCGGCTCGTTTGCCCTGGTCATACAGAATTCGACCCAGATTATAAAGTGCGTTTTCATAATCGGGTTTTAATTGCAAAGCGTAGTTGTATTCATTTGCAGCCTTTTCATAATCTTTTTTAGCGGCAAGCGCATTTCCCAAGACGACGTGATAAATAGCTTGCTTTTCATCGATAGCACAAGCTCGTCTGCCTTCTTTAATTGCTTCATCAGGTCTGCCTGTGTCGAGCAAGACCACAGACAAATTGGAGTGAGCATAGGGGATTTTGTCATCAAGCTCAAGAGCTTTGCGCAGCTCGTTTTCTGCTTCTTTCATTTTTCCGTTCTGACGCAATGCCCATCCAAGATCATTGTGAGCGTCAGCACTGTCAGGCTTGTCTTTCACTAATTTGCGTGCTTTTTCGAGATTGGGCGCACCTTGTGCACCTTTTTTCCAGTTGCCTGCCCGCCCATCGCTTTCTTTGGCATTCAGTGCAGTGACATTCAAACTAAAAGAAATGGCGGTCACAGCCATAACAGCCAGAGCAATAGTTCGCATTTTCAATCTCCTGTGTTTCTTAACCTGGAGGTCCGATTATAGACCACAAACACAAAAGAAACCCCAGTGTGACTATTCCCATAGAAAAAATTAGTGTTTCAAAAACGTTTTTGGCATCTTCAAAAGACTGCTTAGCGAGTATGCCACCACCACCGATGCACACAAGCCCAATGACGAACATCAGTATGCTTTCAAGCCACATTTAATTGGATTCAGCCTTGAGCTTGTCGTTATCCTGCGGCGGGAGACTGACGAATAAAAGCATAGCGATTATTGAAAACAAGATTGAAACGCCAAGCAAAAATTTGTGTATGAGATTTTTTTCGTGCTCAACTTGACGCTCAAAGACCATGTCGCGAATTGAAATAACAGACGATTTATTTTTGTCTGGCTCGACTTTATAAGGCTCGCGAGACTTGTCTTTAAGCTTCTCAAGAATAGTAGCGCCAGGATCCGGAGCTTCTTCTTGGGCAAGCGTACAAAGCGGCATAAGCGCAAAAGCTAAAGCAAGCGCATGAGCGGTTATCACTCTTTTGTCAAATTGCACGTGCCTGCTCCCTGGTAACTATAACTATCTTAAGTCAAAGGCTTGCCCGCTTGCAAGAAAAGCTAATTATCAAAAAATATTGGCAACCGCTTGCGACCCCAATTGCCTTTTTTGTCTTCGAACACGCCATTGATTTTAGTGCCACATTTGTTGCAACATCCTTGCTTGATGTTGAATTTTCCAAGGTCGAACCAATCACGCTCTATAAGCAAATTGGAACACTTTGGACAATATGTACTTTGACGTTTTTTGTCATTCACGTTGCCTGTGTACGCATATTTAATTCCTGCGGCAATAGCGATTTCGCGCGCTTCAATCAAAATTGATGGTGGCGTTGGCGGACGGTCAGTCAGCTTAAAATCAGGATGAAAGGCAGTGAAGTGTACAGGCACTTCTTCACCTAAATTAGTGACAATCCAGTCGCACATAGATTTCAACTCATCGTGTGAATCGTTTTCTTGAGGAATGATCAAATTGGTGATTTCAAACCAGACGTCGCTTTCATGTTTGAGCCATTTGAGTGTATCGAGCACTGGTTCTAGCTCAGAAAGGGTGATCTGTTTGTAGAAGCGCTCAGTAAAAGCTTTCAAATCGACATTCGCCGCATCTATTGCAGAATAAAATTCAGGTCTTGCCTCAGGCGTTATATATCCGGCTGTGACCGCCACCGTTTTAATGCCAACCTCTCGACAGGCCAAAGCCGTGTCCATGGCATACTCAAACCAAATAACAGGGTCATTATAAGTAAAGGCAACACTACGACAACCATGACGCAGTGCCGCTTGAGCAATGTCTTGGGGATAAGCGCGCTCGCTCAAGCGTTCTATCTCGCGCGATTTGCTTATGTCCCAATTTTGACAAAAACGACACCCCAGATTACAGCCGGCCGTTCCAAAAGATAAAACACTGGTGCCAGGCAAAAAATGATTAAGTGGCTTTTTTTCGATTGGGTCGATACAAAAACCAGTGCTTCGCCCATAACTGGTCAGATACATTTGACCATCCAAATTCTGGCGGATAAAACAAAAACCGCGGTCGCCCTCTTTGAGCACACAAGCACGTGGGCAGAGGTCGCAATGAATTTGTCCCTCAAGTTCTGTCTTGCGCCAATATTTGCCCGGGCGAATAAATTCTGCATCCATAACTTAAGTATATCCGCCAAAAAGAATCGATTTTAAAAAAACTGGGCAGTAAGTTATTAGGCTAATCTCCAAAAAAATTCGGGAATTTTCAATTACATATGTTTGGCTCAAAAGGTCCTAAACCATCTCCTCCAAGAACCGGGGGTAAAACACCCGGAATTACGCGCCTGCCGCAAGTTTGGGGTATTCCCGAGCTTGATGTAGTTAACGGCATGTTGCAACTGGCCAAGAAAGACTCAGGCAAAACCATTGAGCAAACCTGGTCGGTCGAAGGCGTCGACAAACTTTTCATTTTGACTGTAACTTCTGATGAAACAGGCGACCCCGAGTGGGTCATGTCTCAGAGCGAAATTACCACAAACAAACTGATGTGGGCGCACAGAACCATCGATACTGGCTTAATCCACAGCATTATCATGGCGGAATCCACCGGTGTGATTGCAGGTGCACAAGAAGGCGGAAACGACAGCTTGTCCAGCATTAACCTGGGTGGTTTTACCGGCGAACATCCAATACCTGAACAAGAGCAGAAACCCAAAGAAATACGCTCGACCCTGGGCTCGGCTCCGCCACCTCCTCCCATGCCTCAAGGCGCACTTCAGCCTCCTGGCGCACAGCCACAGACTCAGAGTGCCCAACCGCCGTCAGGCAAACTGGAGGGCAGCATTGCCGATAATCCCTTGCACAAAGTGCTTGAAAAAATCATGCATGAAAAACTATCCGGTCGCTTAGCGGTGCGAGGCTCCGAGGCAAGCGGCGACGTTTATACTCAAAACGGTGAGCCCATCCATGCCACCAATGGTAGTGGAAGCGGCGACAAGGTTTTGGTTGATTTGTTAACTGTGCGCAGCGGCAAGTTCCGATTTGTCAAAGACGAAAAAAGCCCAAGCCCAACGAACACAACGACAAGACGCATCGAAAGCTTAATTGTGGAAGTGTCATCGATAAATGACCAAATTCATTATCTAGAGGCTCGCGGTCTTACCGATACAGCATTTTTATTGTCGCCAAATTCTCGTGCATCTGATGCTGATTTTCATGCCCATCCGGATCTCTCAAGCGGCGTGCCTATTGACCCCAATTTACAATTGGCAGTTTTCCGCGCCATTGGTCCAGGCAAAAAATTGGGCGAATTGCTCAAAGCTAAACCTTTTCGCAGGGCTGAATGGATCCCGATTATTTTCAACCTCGTTTCTGCCAATCTATTGCAAATAACGGCCGAACCCCTGAGGTCAGAGAAATCTGAAAAATTGGAGGCGGTCACCCCAGTCGACACCGGACTTGATTTCAGCACCATGAAAGGTTGCATGCAGCCAGTTCAAGATCAGAATTTGGCCGCTGGTGTTTATGATGGTCAAGTTTTTATATATTTCATTGCTCTTGAGTTTTATCGTTTCAATCAATTTCATTCGCCTTTCTCTGTGGCTTGCTTTTGTCTGAAAGCCGTGACAGAACCACAGCAGTTAAGTCTTGACGAATTGAGACGGGCATTGTCAATAGTTCAGTCCAAACTACGACCAGTTGACATGATCGGTCAAGTAAATAATAAAACTTTCGGATTACTCTTGCCCAATGCCGATACCAATGAAGCAAATGCCTTGCTAAAAGAAATACAGGCGGCGCTTGGCAATAGCATGTATGAACATTTTGGTTTAATCTCAACCCCTGAGACACCAGGCTCCATGACTATGCAAGAATTGCTCAATGGCGCCATGCAATGCCACAAAAGAGCTGAAATGTCATACAGCAATTTGGTTTGCCATGAAACTGCCAATAAAACATAGCTCTATGCTTGTAATTGAGTCTTGAGCCGATAAAATATAGATTGCTATTTAAGCCGCTAGGAAACTGATGCCCCTAATTAACTACGCAAAACGAGAAGTCACATATAAGTTGGTCTACTATGGCACCGGTCTTGGTGGCAAAACGACTAATCTTAAATACATCCATTCCCAGACCAATCCTAGTTGTCGTGGGGAAATGATCTCGCTTGCAACAGAAACAGAACGTACTTTGTTTTTCGACTTTATGCCGCTTGATCTCACTCTTACCAACGGCTACAAAGCCCGCGTGGTGCTTTACACCGTACATGGTCAGGAAGAATATGATCTGAGCCGCAAACAAATTTTGCGTGGTGTAGATGGACTGATTTTCGTAGCTGACTCAAGCCAAACTCGCTTGTCTGCTAATGTCGACTCGCTTAAAAACATGTTCGAAAACTTGAAATATAACCGCATTAAAATCGAAGACACTCCCTGGATTTTGCAATATAACAAGCGCGACTTGGGTGATGCAGCCTCAATCGACAGACTGGAAAACGACCTCAATCATACCGGCGTGCCTTATTTCGAAGCAGTGGCATTAGAGGGTCTTGGCGTTTTTGCCACCCTAAAAGCAGCCATCAAATTGATGGTAAACAATACTCGCGCAGCAAGTCCTTAAATGTAAGCGCAGTTAGCGCTTTTTGACCAGCTGGTATTTGTTCAGAACGTCTTCCCAATAGCCTTGGGTTTTTAAGATTAGCTCGCAGACTTCGCGCACAGCGCCTGCGCCACCACTAGATTTAGTGACATAGTCTGCCACCGATTTAAGCTCTTCAGCAGCATTACCCACAGCCACTCCAAGCCCACTCTGTACCACTAATGGACCGTCATGAAAATCGTCGCCTACAAATGCAACTTCGCTTGCATCGAGCTTTTCTTCAGCCAGAATTTTGTCGAAAGCTTCTTGTTTGTCCATGTGACCTTGATACACATGCTTAAATTTCAAAATGCGAGCACGCTCTTCAACAGAAGGCGAGACTCTGCCGCTTATTACGCCTGTGCTTATGCCGTACTGATTTAACAAATAAAGCCCAAGCCCATCTTTAGAGTTGAAACCTTTGCACTCAACCGGCTTTCCATTATCAGTAATATACAAAATAGTGGAGTCGGTCAAAACGCCGTCGACATCCATCAAAAGCAACTTCACTTTAGACGCTTTAGAAAAAATGTGAGCCGGCAGCATCTGCAAATCTTTGGTCAGCATATACAACTCCAATACAAAGCCGATAAGGACATAAGCTTACATCATATACTTGCAAAACAGCATGAAATCACGAGTAAAATCAAAAATGCTGACAACCCATCTGGGTCTTAGTCTTGTGTATATTTGTTGAATGAATTCATTTCAAGTCTTAGACGCGCAAGAGATTCAAGTCAAAAACATTGCACAAAAGCCGCCTGCGCAGTCGGTGACATGCGATGTTCTAATTATTGGCGGCAGTATGGGCGGTGTAGCTGCGGCTCTTTCTGCGCTCAAACCCGATGGCAATGACCGTCACTTAAAAGTGTGTCTCACCGAAGAAACTAAGTGGCTTGGTGGACAAATGACCAGTCAAGGCGTTTCTGCACTGGACGAAAACTGGCTGGTAGAAACAACTGGCGCGGCACTGAGCTATATAGATTTGCGCCAAGATATTCGCAAACACTATTTAAAAACGGCAAGTGACGAAGGTAAAAAACAGAAATACTTTCATCCCGGCAACTCCTGGGTAACCAGACTATCTTTCGAACCTCAAGCCGCTCTGGACGCAATTGACGAGCGCCTGGCGCCTGGTATTGCAGATGGTGCTTTGTCTGTTTACATGAGACACAAATGTGTACAAGTGGAAACGAGTCCCCAGGCTAATGGCAGCAAAAAGAAAGTTCGAGCAAACAAAGTGTTGTGTGTCAATCTAGATACCAATGAGTTTATAGAATTCATTCCCGAGATAGTTTTAGACGCCACCGAATGTGGTGATTTACTTCCACTGGCAAAGCTCGATTATGTTTACGGACAGGAAAGCAAAGATCAAACTGGCGAGCCACATGCACCAGTTCAAGCGAACAAAGAAAACGTTCAAGACTTTGTTTATCCCTTTATTTTAGAAATGCGCCAGGGTGAAAATCACACAATCGATAAACCAGCCGACTACGAAGCATTGCGCGATTTTCGTAAGTTCAGTCTGCTTGGTTTTAAAATGTTTGAACTGGCAAAACGTTTGAACCCCGATGGCACAACCTCTGAACTGCTTCCATTTTGGACATACAGACGTCTTATAGACAAAGATAATTTCAAGCCAGAATTTTATCCTCGCGACATTTCTATGATCAACTGGGAATCAAATGATACGCGCGACATGAATTTTTTGGATAAAACACCAGAAGAAACAGCCAAACTATTGCGTAAAGCAAAAGACATTAGCTTGAGCTTTTTATACTGGCTACAAACCGAACTAGAACACGACGATGGCTTGGGCAAAGGCTTTCCACAATTTATGCTGCGCCAAGATTTACTTGGCTCCAAAGACGGACTTTCGCTGTATCCATATATAAGAGAATCGCGCCGGATAAAAGCACTTACCACAATATGCGAAACGGATATTGGTGCTCAATATTTTACTGGCGCAAGAGCGCGCAACTACACCGATTCAGTAGGAATCGGACTTTATCCTATCGATATTCATGGGCGCCAGGAGCAAGGTGCCGCGCAGTCATCGAAGCCTTTTCAAATTCCATACGGGGCACTTATTGCCCACGATGCAGACAATATTCTTGCTGCCTGCAAAAACATAGGCACAACTCACATTACAAATGGTGCGTACAGACTTCACCCCATTGAATGGACTATAGGCACTGCCTGTGGTGCAGCGGCACGTCTTTCAATTCAAGAAAAAATACAACCCTGGAAAATTCACGCCAATGAAAACCTTCTCAAGAAGCTACAAACGGACTTATTGGAAGATGGCAATCCAATATTCTGGTTTGAAGACCTAGCTCAAGATGACCCTGGTTTTGCCAGTACGCAACTTTTGGCAACCTGGGATGAGAACTACGCGAACCCTAACTCACTGTTTGTAAAAGACCTAAGGTAAGACTTCCAGTCTTAGCGCAACTGTTCGCCTGGAACAGTAACGGATTGTCCATTCCAACGATAAATTACTCTGGCACCAAATAAATTAATGGGTGGTGGAGCTGGAGGAGTAAATCGGCTAAACGCACCATTTTCTATTTCGATTTCAGCTATATTTGCTCTTTCATTGGGATTATTAACGTCTTGGAGACGAACTGCAAATGTTTCTCTACCAGAAATTTTGTTCACTCCTTGTTGAGCAATAAGTTGAAAAACACCATTGCTTGTTTCAATGGTTACTTCAACTCCATTCTGCATGAGTTCAGCTGCTGCTGTCGCTCGTTTTCGCATATCATTAGAGAAAAGTGCTAACAGATTTGGTCGAATTGAATCGCTGTTGTCACTCACGTACTCTTCTGGCATTTCCTGATATTGCTGCTGATACAACTCCTGATGGTGTTGCTCATAAAGATCCTGAGATGGATCCAATTCTTGTTCAGGAACGTACTCTTGTTCAAAATCATATTGTTGCTGCTCTTGATACTGCTCTTGAAATTGATCCTGATATGACTCTGATGAGCGCATTTGCACCGGATTGGGATTGACATAATCGAACGGATTGAAGTTGGGATCTACAGGTGGATTGATATTAATATTCTCGTCATACATTTTTTCGTCTTCCGAAGGTCCAGCCTCACCGTACGAATAATCTGATGGCGAAGCGACTGTTAATGCATTGCCTAATTTATCCAAAACTTGAAGCGGGAGGCTGGTGTAATCCAATGGCAAGAAAGCATCTGCAAGTTCTTGCATGCGCTCACTATCGCGATTGTCAGCGTCATAACCGCCATATGCAAACATTTCAATCGAAATAGGATTCTCTTCTGGCTGTTGCCCAGGTATCAATACTTTCACACTGGTGGCAGTGTCAATTTTGTCTATCGAAAAACCAACTTCTCCACCACCTACAGATAGTCCGGTAATATTATTGAGACGCAAGTCTTCTGCGGCAAAAATGCGATCGTTGCGGTCGTGAGAAACAAGATTTCTCAAGTCATTGCGAATACGCTCTGTCACTTTTGCATCAGTTATTACTTGATTGATGTCGCCAGACTCGAATGCGCGAACTTTCAGCGCATCAATGTCGCTTTGCATTACTCCATTTTGAAGTAGCTTTTGCTCTAAAAGCGCCAGTTTAAATGGATCGTTAAGCGCGCTTACCATCGCAGTTTTGATTTGCTCTATTTGCCCTGTAGTGAGCGAACCGGCAGGAGCCTCATCAAAAGTGATAGTAGCTAAAGTTTTTTGCGAACTTGAATCTGCGCTTGCTGAAATAGTGTTTAATAGTATCGAGTCTGCTTCAGCTTCTACTATTAAATTGCTTCCGACAAGAGATGTGTTTAAATCGTCCTTCATTTTTTGAGCAAGCTCTCTACCCGACACATTTGAATTTTTGGCCATTGTCATTATGACCTGACGAAATGCAAGAGCGGTGCCCAGCGAATTGCTAGAATTGCGAGCGAAATCTGCAAAGCGGCTTGCTACGCTAATTTCGGATGTTGTATTGATATCGGAAATAAATTTCTCAAGCTTTTGTACTTCGACTTTCACAGTCTGAATTTCGGACTCCGATAAAGACGGCATTTTGACCGCAGCCATTTCAGGACGCTCTTGAATGAGTGCCGGGCTTGGAACTAGCACTAAAGCACGTTCATTTCCTACGGGCTGAATTTCAATTGTGAATTTGCTTGATTGATTGATACCAAGTTTAGTGACCAGACTATCGCGAACTTGTTCGATACTTGAATTTTGATTAGCATAGATTTCCGCATGTACTGCTTCTTTAAACGGCATTTCTAAAGGTGCCGCAGCAAAAGTTGAAGCAGTGGTGACAGCATCTTGCAGCACATACCTATCAATCATGGTTTTCAGCGTTTCAATACGTTGAGGCAAATCGGCAGAAAATGTGTATGACGAAAGCAGTGTTGATACGTCCGCAACCTGAGTAAAGTTAGCTGGCTTAGGTTGTGTATCGAGCATATTGGTTGTGTCGAACGCCTGAGCAATGGCAAAATTGTCGTCTAGTGAAGCCACCTGTATCGAGTGCGGCTCTGCAAGCGGATGTTCCAAGCCAACTTGCGCCACAGTCAATTCAGGCATGGCTTGAGCGATTTCAGGCACTTTAGCAATTTCTTGTAAGACTACTATATTTTCAGGTTTTGTTGGCTCAGCCAGAACGGTCTGAACAACACTATCGAACAAGACTTTATTATTTGGTTCGCTCAATACTTGAGCTAGTCGTTCGCCTTTAGTTTGCACCAAATTTTGCTCTGAATCAGTTACTGTTTCGTACGGCGCCATATCTACTTGAGCAACAAGCGCTTTGGCCAGTTTTGCCGAAAATTCAGGATTGGTCGAAGCAAGTTCTGTGGCGGCTCTTGTAGCCAGTTCAATATCTGTTTTTTGTTCTGGGTTAGCTTTATCTTTGTCTAAAATGATGGTGGCAAAAACTTCCGGAAAGCTCTGCCCCTGTGGACTATCGACAATGGCAGCAAGCTTTGCCACCGCCTCTGGATTCGACTTTAGCAAAGCAATCATCGATTTTGCTTTTTTGGAAACTTCAGCTGCTTTTATCTGCTGCTCTTTTTTGCGCTCGGCTTGTTCGCGCTCGCTACTTGCTTCACTTACACGATTAGTTTGACCAGGGCGACGTCCATTTTCGGTTGATTCGCGCACCAGTTTCAATGCTCGATTCAATTGTCTGGCAAGTGTTAATCTGTCTGTAAGACCTGAGCCTGTGTAATCTTGAAATGAGGACGTGCGCTGACTGGCAGGTCCCAGTGAAGTGCGAAATCTGGCAAGGTCCGCTTTAGGGGCACGAGTGTCGCCCACAATCGAATTCAGATCCCACTGGGGCTGAGATATGCCGCCAAAATTGGCAGTTTCGTCCGGAAGAGACAACTCCTTGCGTTTTGGTCTAATATCTTCCGAGCCAGTGGTCATTATAGAAACCCAAAGAGACTATATCTTTATTTATACCTTGCACCTCAGCTTTCATAAATGGTGAATTTACGCTACAAAACCACAATAATCGTCCTCTGGAGCTTACTTCCAGTGGCAGCAATGCTTATTGGGCTTTATATGCTCAATAGCGCCGTGTGGGCATATGCGCTTTATCACTACGTATGTCTGCTACCGGCGGTCATACTGGGACGTAAGTTGTGGCAAACTGAACTCAAACGCTCTTCCCTCAAATTCTTTTTTATTATCCTAGCTATTGCCCTCGCCTTTAGCGGAGTCACAGTACTTGCATTTGAATTTCTAGGTAAATATGCAATCTCGGATCAAAAGACGGTCGAGTTAATGGTCAGAATGGGATGGAGTAAAGAATGGCTCTGGATACTGAACATTTACTGTTTCACAGTCAATCCATTTATTGAAGAAATTTATTGGCGCGGCATTGTTTTCAAACAATTGGAAAAAATCGAAAAGCCGCCATTCAAGAACTTTGGCATAATTGTTTCGTCATTTCTGTATGCCTTCTATCACTATTTCATTTTCAGATTGATACTATATCCGGTGGCGGCAGAAATATTGTCTATAGCGCTTGCGTTTTACGGAGCTGGTCTTGCCATTTTATATAAACGCACAGGCACTCTATGGTCCGCAATACTGGCGCACGGGCTATTGACTGACCTTGCTGTGGTCGCCTTAATTATCGATCTGATGAACAAATTCCCGGGGGCCTTGTAGGCGCGCAAGAGACCGCGAACCCGCACAAGTAAGGTCTTAATTTCCACCTTGGATTAGCCACTAGAGGGCGGTGGCGGTGGTGGGGGCGGTGGGGCAGGAGTCGAATTTGAATTATTAGATGCCGCAGGAGTCGAAGACGAATTAATAAAAATGAGTCTTTGGGCTTCGGTCAATGTATTGCTGCCTGCGAAGGCCTTATTAGCTAAACCTACGAGACAAATAAAGAGTGCCAGGAAAATCAGGCTTAACATCTGACGTTTGTTATTGTTCATTCACAGGTCCCCCAGGATTGCCATAAGTATAACAGTGGGGCTAGTATTTGGGCGCTTGACATAATGCGAATCTTTGCTTGCTAAATTTTAATCAAAATAACGAGTCGAATACGCCCATAGTTATCTATCAATATTTTTTTACCGCTCTGGCAGTAGGCAGCCATTCGATTTGGGTCCTGCGAAATTGGATAAAACAACTATCGATAGATTTTTTGCTGGCTATTCATTAGTGATACTAGTTGCTATTTCGGCTTGTTTGCAAAAGTTTGAATTTTTAAATCCTGTAACTATTTCCTTTCAGCTAATTGCTTATGTTTACTGGACTTATCTGATTTTCTGTCTGCATGCAAAATTGCATAAAAAGGACACAAGTTATCCATTTGGTCCTAAAGAATCAATGTTAGGAGCACTGATTCCATTTGCCTATATTTTTTGGAACTGGTGCTGGGTACAAAAGATGTCCTACAAGTCTGGACTTTCTTTGAAACGCTCTTTCCTTTTGGGCGCCACTATCGCTGGTGCTAGCTTGTTTGCGTATCCAGACAATTTGCATAAGTTTCCAGGCTATGCCAATCTAATCGCTCTTAGCGTCTTGTTCGTTTCAGCCAATTATTTAAATCGGCGAATTACTCTTCTTCGGTCATCAACAGAATCAGAAAATAATTCTCAAGAAAAAATCGTCAGAGATAAAACGTATTACAAGCATGAGGCAAAGATTTGGTCGATTCTTGCTCTTTCAGGTTGCTTCTTTGGATTGATTGCCCCTGGTTTTGATCAGTGGTACCTGGCTTGGTTCGGCATGGCCCCGTTATTGATTTTTACCAGTTTAAGCAAGAACCCTCCCCAGGCTTTTTATCGAGGAGTATTTTTTGGCTATGCATACAATTTAGTATGGTCACTCTTCATTTTGAGTTTCAGCTCTGCAGTTTGGCCAGAAAATCTAAGACCATTTACTCCTCTTGCAAATTCGGTAGTTTGGGTTTTATATTCACTGCAGCAAGCAGCGCTCTGTGGCACATTCTGCTTTATTGTAAACTGGTTGCCCTTACGTTCTGAAAAGTGGCGACTGTCCGCATTTTTGATTGTGCCAATGCTCTGGGTACTGATATTTAACAAGCTGGGAAATGATCTATCCTCGCTTGCTATGCCATGGACCCTGATCGAATATTCTCAATACAAGCAGAGCGAATTGATGCAATGTGCATCCTTATTTGGTGGCATTGGAATATCTTTTTTAATCGTAATGACAAACGTAGTTGTGGTAAGTCTCATTGCCACTGTCACCAAACGATTAGACTTAAAGCCATTAGCCTTTCAAGGGCGCGTGTCTATGATTGTCACTTCCTCATTGATAGTATGTCTGATTTTCGGTTGTTTCCTTTATGGCAGTGCTCATCTGAAATCTGGCACCATATGCAGTGATCATAAGAACAAAGAAGTTTTTTCAATCTTGCAAGGCAATATTCTTTTCGGGCTGAACGAAATAAATCCAAACAAGCATTGGAACTGTTACTTATCACTTGCCAATTCAAGTTCCCCCGGTGTCTGTGTTTGGCCTGAATGGTCGATGCCTGTTTCTATAAGCGAAAACATGAGCATTTTTAATGGAATGGATTCCTTGGCTAAAAAGAATAATCAAGATTGGATTGTCGGAGCGGTAGATAGCGACAACAAAGGTAATGATTATAATGCCGCGTGTCTGCTTGGAAAATCGGGAAAAGCGCAACCTGAAACTTATCGCAAGCAATACTTAGTCCCCTTTGGCGAACACAGCCCAAGCTGGCTTCTCAATTCTCCAATGGGTGCTTTATGCGGCACCCTAACTCCACGCCGCAAAGGATTTTCAGCGGGACACAAGGCTATCGTCTTCACTTCTGGTAAAAACAAAATCGTTCCTTTGATATGCTGCGAACTGATAGCACCCGAACTTGCTTGCCGTGGAGTTAGAGCAGGTGGAGAAATTCTTGTTGATTGCAGCAACACCATGTGGTTTCAGACCAAGCTGCTTGGAGATCAATCTCTTGCTGTATGCGCCATGAGAGCGGCAGAGAATCATCGCTATTTCGTTTTTGGAACAAGTAGCGGACCCAGTGCCTTTATAGATTGGCACGGTCGCATATTAAAGACGTCTGCCCTGAATCAATCTTGTACGCTCAATCATGAAGTGCATTATGACTCGATGCTGACACCTTTCAGTCGCAGTTTTAGATGATTGTTGGCACTAAAACGAGAACAGAAACTCGAGATCTTCTCTCGTCAATTCTTTAGCGACAGTCTGGTCTCCACCAACTACAAGTTCTGCCAGTTCTTTCTTTTTCTTTTGCAAACCGAGTATTTTTTCTTCCACTGTTCCACGAGTAATTAGTTTGTAATTAAATACGTGCTTAGTCTGTCCGATACGGTGCGCTCGGTCAGTGGCCTGGTTTTCCACCGCTGGATTCCACCACGGGTCATAGTGGATAACATAATCTGCACCAGTCAAGTTCAAACCGGTACCGCCCGCTTTTAAACTAATTAGAAATACAGGAATGTCTGGGTCCGCATTGAATTTATTCACTTTATCCAGACGGTCCTTAGCAGGAGTTTGTCCATCTAAATATTCATAGACCATTCCGATTTTTTCGAATTCTTTTCTAATTAAGGTGAGCATTTCAACGAACTGACTGAAAATAAGAATCTTGTGTTTCTCATCAATCAATTCTCTGATCATGTGCATAAGCGTCTCAAGCTTTGCTGAGCCCGCAGTTTCTGGAATTTCGCGATTCTTGAGCAGACGCGGATCGCAACAGACTTGTCTTAAGCGCAAGAGTGCAGCCAGAACAGAAGATACATACGACCCTCCCACACCGCGCGAGCCGATGTCGGCAAATACTTTTTCTCTACATTCATCAAGCACGTCTAAGTAAATGGAGCGTTGCTCATCATCTAATTCGCACAAGTGCACAATATCTGTGCGCTCAGGTAGATCTTTTTCAACCTGATTTTTGAGACGACGCAACATAAATGGATGGACGATTTTTCTCAATTTCAGCCCAGCACCTTCAAGTCCTGCTTCAATAGGACGCTCGAATGTGTCGTTGAAGTCTTTGTAATTGCCAAGAAAATCGGGCATCAAGAAATCATAGAGTGACCAGAGTTCTTTCAATCTGTTTTCAATTGGAGTACCAGACAAAGCCAGGCGGTGGAACGATTTCAAGCTCTTGGAGGCAACGGCACCGACGGATTCTGGATTCTTGATATTTTGCGCTTCGTCTAAAATCACATATTCGAATTGAACTTTTTTCAGCTCTTCATAGTCGCGACGAATGATACCGTATGTAGTGAATACGACATCTGGCGTCTTGCCTTTGTCTTTCATTAGTCTGACCAGAAGCTCTGTTCGGTCGCGTCCCATAAACAATTCGCAATTGAGTTCTGGTGTGAACTTTTTGCTTTCACTTAACCAGTTATAAATAACCGAAGTTGGTGCCACCACAAGCGATGGCGCTTTATTGGTACCTTTTGATTTATTGGCATAATGATTAGACAATAAAGCAAGCGTCTGGATTGTTTTTCCAAGTCCCATGTCGTCAGCAAGAACTCCAGCCAGTCCGTATTCGCGCATAAAGCCAAGCCAGTTGCAACCGTCTTTTTGATATTCGCGTAACTGACCCTGAAAATTGGCCGGTATTTCCATTTTTTCCAAATCATGAAAATTATGAATCTTGGTGACAAATTCCTGGAAGCCTTTGTCTGCTTCATAGGGAATCTCATGTGTCTCTAGTGCATGCAACACAGATAAAGCTTGGTAAAGCGGGCGCAATCCGCCATCTTGTCCCTGACCAATTGATTTGAGCAATCCGAACAAAGTTTGAATCGGCAGTCTAACGTGCTCACCAGACGGCGTTTTTATAAACGCTTTGTTTTTAAATAATGCGGCAAATACTTGATCTTGCGGTAATTCAACAATGCTGCCCTGATCTTCCACCAGAAAAAGTAAATCGCAACCAAATTTGAAAGAGTCTTTTTTAAGCGACAACTTAGCTTTGACTGTAAGCGGTTTTGGCTTCACTTTATAGCGCGAAAGATTTTCCCAACCGGTTATGTTCCATCCAATAGACTGCTCATCAGCCAGATAGAAAGCAACTTCAAGAGCTGGTTCGGCTTCGAAGAAAAATCTATCGCCCACTAATTTTTCAGGATGCAAATTATTCAAGAAGAGTCTTATCTGACTTTCTTGATCCCACAACCGCCGTACCCAGACGCTTGCTCCGTTTTCTGAAATTGTTCTTGTGTATGTTTCTTCTTCTACTGCGCTTGTTTCATCGCGCGAAGAAAGAATCAAGTCACCGTACTGAAATCCAAGCATTACTTCAAGCGCTACTTCATTTTCGCTATTAGTAACCGCCGCTCCGCGTCTTTCACTTAGTTGAATGACTACTTTGGGTGGTTCTGAAATTACGGTTGGAAATGGTGCAACGCTCTCATCCAGCACAACAGCCATTTTCTTTTTAAGCACCGACAATTCGCCCAGAAACTTAGTTACTAAGTCCAGTTTGACTGTCATTTGTCCATAACTATCAAAGAAGGGAAAGAGCTTGTGCAGCGAATTTATATTGATTGGATAAAGAACATGGTCTGCCATTACCCAACTGGACTGTCCCATGAAAAAGACCGGTTCGCTCACCACACTTCCGTCTTCTTTCACGCCTTCTAAACGAAACAGAATTTCACCATTCTCGGTTTCGGATAGCACCGCCCGCGGTAGCAAAGCTTTTTTACTAAAAGTTATTTCTTTGGAATCGGCAGTGTTTATAAGTTTGGCACAAAGACTCAAGTGACCAAGCACAAGCCCTTCATCACCGCGCGGGATGCGATGCCCACCAGCTTGCCCTTTGGTTGTCTGGGGCAAATCGGTCAAGTAACGAGCTAACTTATGCAGACGCGAGCCATCTTCTAGCGTACCAACTACTTCTGGCGGCACTTTCAAAATATTGACTTTGCCTTCCACTTTTTCTGGAATAATGCCAACAATTAGAGCAAGCGGTTTTTCAAGCACTAAAAGTCCAAGCTCGAATGTTGGCTCTTCTAAATTGCCATTGTCTTTAGCTAAATCTTTTGCAGGTTCTTTCGAGTCTTTAGAATCTTTAGAGTCTTTAGACTGGTCCTTGGCGTAAGGATCCTCTAAGTAGTCTTTGGCTTTAGGAGCCTTCTCTTTATCTTGCTGTCCATTTCGTCTGTCGCCCTCGTGCACATCAAAGCGGATGCCGGGCTTCACTCTTGCAATATGTGTGAGCAGAACAGCCACAGAGTGTTTGCACACAGGCTCAAAATAAGGACACGAACACGCAGCAGTGAAAGTATTCTCGTCTTCGATTTTGACCTCGACACGATATGGCTGAGGCTCTGAGCCAATTACCAAAGCCACAATTTGACCTTTGTCATCACTCTCTTCGTATTTCAAGACCTTTTTGCGACGGTAATACTGCACGCCACGTTTATAAACTGGCTCGCTGCTTGCATCTTGAACAGCTGAAAGAGATAGGTGCTTTCTGTTATTTGAAACAGTCATTAAAGGTTGATCTTTAACCCATGATCGAGAGAATTCCATTCTCCAAAGAGAATGGCGAGGCACTGTGTATTTTACCCCAAACAGGGAGAATCTACCTCAGCCGGTATTTTATCACACTAAATTAGAGCAATGAAGCCCAAAAGCTATGATGGCCTCATGTCTATGGATTCGCCACCTGGTCCAGCTTGGGGAACCATCGTATGTGACTGGTTCTGGGACTCGGGGTCGGATTCTGCAAAATTGCCAAGTGAACCACTAAAGGCGTTGTCAACGATTCTTTGCATCTCATGCTGCCTGTGCTCAAGCGTAGCGCAGTAGTCGTGCAAGACGCTTGCTTGCTGTTTAAGTGCAGAAGCGTTATCGCTTAGCCCAGGCAAAATTGAATCTATTTCGTCCAGAATACCGCTTGAAGGATGAGCCGGTGGACGCACTTTAATACCTTCGTTAGTTGAATCTGGACCGCGCATTTGCACTACAACATTATTTTGAGAGCTAGCCACAGCAGATGTCACCGAAAGAGATTCTTTCAATTTTTCAAGCGAGTTGCGCAATCCAAGAGCACGCTTGTAGGCACGATCCGCTTCTTTTTCTAGCCAGGCTTTACGCGATTTCTGAGCAGTTAATTCGCTTGTAAGTTGCTCAAGCACTTTCTTACGTGCAGTAAGCTCTGAGCGGACCAGCTCGATTTCCTTTTGTTTGAGCATTAAACCACGCTTGCGAAGCCAGAACAAAAGTAAAAGGGCACAAGACAAAGTGAGCGAATTGACCGAAATATAGAGATAACCTCGGCGCGAAGCTGACATCTCGAATGGATTTATGACGAATGCCCCAATATCTTTAATGAAAGACGGAGGCACTGTTCGGAAAAAATATAGCCGGCCCAAAATCTGTCCACTGTTTTGACTTCGGTTCACGTAAGTAGGCAGTTTTACCGCAGTGCGCGAGCGTGGCGACTCATAGCCAAAAGTGGGCTCCATTGGCGCGCCTTCTAAAAGCAAATCATATGGCTCATCGCACTTGCTCAAAAGCTCTTCGTGCGCATTGTTCTGCCAGGTTTCGTGATGATAAACCTTGTCTGTTTTATAAAGAATATTGCTGCCAGTGGCATCGGTGACGACCAGCCCAAAAAGCCCATAAGTTGAGTTGAGCGTATCCTGGATGAGGTCGTCGCGCCCTTCAATAATCATGCGCGATAAAAGCGGCGGCAGTGTGCGATGCAAAAGATTAAAATCTGTTGTCTGAACACGAAAAATAGTGCCGTGCCAGTAACTCATGTAATGAGCGTAGCAAATGCCCAGCCATCCGCACAAAACCACAAGCAAGACGCCGGGCACGAGTATGCGTTTTTGGCTGAGAGGATGAACTGATCCATCATTCGCACGCACCATCTTTGTAATAGACAATCAGTATTACAGGAAATAAACCTTTTGACCATATGGTAACTACGAAAAAGTGTTTGCAGACTAACAGTTTTTTGGCGAAACTGTTGTGCGCATAACCCTTTTCGGCGTTTAGTCTGGGTATATCAACAGTGTTGGTTCCGAATCACACCGGAGGATTGCCAACTTAAACCTAAATCCACTTATAAATTAAACCCACATCGAGGGTTGTTCCGCATTTAGTCGGATCGTATATTCTAAAACATCGTGGATAAAGATTTCTGACCGGGGGTTATTCCTCGGTCAGTTTTTTATGTCTTTTGAATCTCTTTGCGATAATATTGGGTAGGATCAAAGTATTAGATATCAGGGGCTGGAATGTCAGAAAACGCGTCGCAGGTCAAGTTAGGGGATTTACTCACCCGTGCTGGATTATTGACCGTTGATCAGCTCAAGGAAGGAATGCTGATTGCAAAGCAGCAGTCAATTCCGGTCGGTCGCGTCTTGATAATGGCTGGTTTCATTACCGAGCCCCATTTGCAAGCTGCAGTGCAAGCACAGTCAATGGTTAAAGACAGCCTCATCGACCTAGATACCGCGTTGAAGGCACTTTCACTAGCCAACCAAAAAGGCATCACCCTGGATGAAGCTCTTTCTCAATCCGGCTGGAAAGAGCAAGCCGGCGGCTTGACTAATAAATTGGGCGAGCTTTTAATTGACGCGGGTTTGCTCACTAAAGAAAATCTGGATTCAGGTCTTGCTCAGTCCAAATTAGCTGGTTTGCCACTGGGTCGCGTACTTGTCACTTATGGCATAATCACCGAACAAATATTGGCTGCAGCACTCAATGCCCAGATTCTGGTTCGCGATTCTAAAATATCGCGCGAACAGGCTCTACTCGGACTGAAGGCTTGTCGCGAACGTCAAATTTCTCTTGAAGATTCACTTAAAGAAAGCGGATTGAATATTCCGACGCAGGAAAATATTCGCCTGGGCGAATTACTTGTGATGGCAGGTATCCTGACCGAAAACAACATGATGAGCGTGGTTGAAGTCGGACTTTTGGAAGAAAAGCCGATTGGCAAAGTACTTATCGAAAAGAATTATTTGACCGAACCACTCTTGCAATCAGCTCTTGCAATTCAAAAAAATGTAGCTGAGCGCAAACTGCCTAAAGCAGATGCAGGAACGGTTTTGACCTATGTCGCCAAACAAGGCATGAGCGTCGAAGAAGCAATGGCGCAATTGAAACCAGTGGCTCAAGCCATTCCGCAAAATTTACCCCTTTATCAATTCTTACAATTAGGTGGAGTGATTACCGCCAAAGACATTGAAGAAGCGCTCAAACAGGGCTCAAAAGACACTGAACTTATGGGTAGAATGCTTCTGCTTATCAATGCAGTTGATACCACGTTGCTCGATAGTGCAGTCTATCTCAACAATATGATTGCCGAAGGTATTTTGAAAGTAGAGCAAGCCATGCTTGCTATGGGTATTTGCCACGTGCGCAAATGTAGTTGCGAAGTGGCTTTTCAGGTGCTGGGCTGGAATATGAGTCCAGACAATAAGCCCATGCCGCCAGATAGTTTTGCCCAGACTTTTGCACAGCCTCAAATGCAACCGGACATGCAACCCCAAGCAGCGCCGCCACCGGTGCAGGCACCACAAGCGCCTGCCACTATGCCAATTGCAGCACCGGAGCAATTGCCACCATCCCAGCCAGACTTCGGCGCTCCGCCTCCTGAAGAGACAACGGCACCACCAAAGACTCGCAAACGTCTTACCGACTTAATTCCATAAACAAATTCTTCAAATAAGCTGCACTGCATTTGGTACCAGCCCGCTTGAATTCTCGCGAGCGAATTAATCTTTCCTTGCGATTTGAGCTCCCCTTGAAAAGTTTTTTATGCTATCACTATAGGTCCTTGAAAGGAGACTCAGACTCACTCGCTGTTAGAGTGATTTGAGCACTCCGCAGGTATTGCATAGGAGCAAGAGATGCTACAACACAAAATTTCTTACAACGCTTATAAAGCTCAGGACTTTTCTAGATTGAAAGACCTGAACGGCATTTCCAATGAAACACTGGAAATCCACTTCAAACTGTACGAAGGCTACGTCACAAACACAAATACACTCAACCAAAAAGTGATTGAGTTGACCGAAGGCGGCAAGAGCGGCACCCCTGAGTACGCCGAGCTGAAACGTCGCTATGGTTTTGAATATAACGGTATGCGTCTGCACGAATACTATTTCGAAAACATGAAAACTGGCGGCAGCGAACTGAAAGAAACAAGTGCTCTAGGTAAATTAATTACTGAAACCTACTCATCAATTGATGTTTGGAAAAACGATTTCTTCAAAGTCGGCGCCATGCGCGGTGTGGGCTGGGCAATTCTTTTCCAAGACCCAATCACCAAAACACTTTCCAACCACTGGATCAATATGCACGAAGACGGCGTAGTGGCGGATTCGTACCAATTCTAGTGATGGATGTTTGGGAGCATGCTTGGTTTCGTGATTACAAACCAGTGGATCGTCCGAAATACATCGAGGCATTCCACAGCAATATCGATTGGGCAGTAGCTGAGTCACGCTTAGTTAAGTAAAAATTTGCATAGATATTGAATCTCCAAAGAGGGTGGCAAGGTCTGAAAACCAAGTCACCTTCTTGATTTTCAGCCTCGCTCGCAAGAAAAACGCGATACTTGCCAAGAAGTGTGGCAAACATGTAATTTGTCATCGATATAAATTGATCCGACAATTGCAATTACATGTGCAACGATGCATTGGGTGGAGAAGTGAGTGAAATGAGTCAGTCTGTAGAAATTCCAAATCCGACACAAACCCCGCAACCGGCTCTAGAAGCCAATTGCGACACAGTAGTGGATGTTGAAGAATCGGCAATTCACGGACAAGATTTTACGCCTTCCCCTACGTATGACGACCAGGATTGCCTCGACAATCACGATGAAGATCTAGAAGACTCCCAAGAGTCAGACATCATCTATAGTTACGACGTTCCACGGCCTGCACTGACCGTTGAAGAAGCAGCAGGCATTCTTGGTAAATCGGTACGTGCCATTGAGCGCAGCATTGCTGGCAAATGGGGCAACAGATTACCTGAAGGCTGGAAAGCCCGCAAAATGAAATTAGATGGCGAAGTGGAATGGCGCATCCTGCCTCCAGCTGGATTTCGCATCAGACGTAGCACGTCGAATATAACTAGACCAAAAATTGAAACTGAAGAGCAGGAAAGCATGACTTCAAGCACACAACAAAAACCTCAAGACTCTACTAAAAGCACTCTCGACTTTGGATTTACTTTAGAAAAACTTTTTTCAGCTGGTAAAAAAGCCGGCAACGAATTAGTGAAAGTAGCCGAGAATGCGATGGAAAACGGATATGAACAACACCCGACCATTGTAATAGACCGTGCTTCAGATGTAGAAAAACTTCTGCGCGAACTAGCTGACACTCAAAAAGAGCTTGCCACCGAGCGTATGATGCACATCGAAGACCTACGCCAAATGCACGAAATGGCAACTTCAATGCGTTTGCTTGAAATGCGCGGCACCCAAACTCAAATTCTCAAAGAAGAATTAGAAGGAGCACGCAATTTATTGAAAGCCCACAAAGAGCGCTACGAAGCTTACGTGACGCTACCCTGGTGGAAAAAACTTTTTGTCTCCACACCCTAACTGATGTAGCCGTAAGCAGCCAATGAAAATAGCGATTGACGGTCCCGCCGGAGCAGGCAAATCGACCGTGGCAAAAATGGTGGCAGTAAAACTGGGATATCTTTATATAGATACCGGCGCCATGTACCGCGCCATCGCCTGGCTTGCCCGCGCCCAGAACGTGTCTCCTCAAAATGGTCCTGCACTTGCCGAACTTGCAAGAAATTGCAATCTCACTCTCAAACCTGGCGCCGCAACTGGAGTATTTGTACACAATCAAGATATTTCAACAGATATTCGTTTGCCCGAAATATCTGAATTAGTAGGTCCAGTGTCGGCTCAAAAAGAATTGCGCGAAGAATTAGTCAAGCAACAACAAGCCATGGCACACGCCGTCGATGCCGTGCTTGATGGCAGAGACATCGGAACTGTTGTTCTGCCCGATGCTGAAGTCAAAGTTTTTCTCACAGCCAGTCCCGAAGTGCGGGCACATCGTCGCCTAAAAGATATTCAAAAGATGGGACTACCCGATACTTTTGACCAAATCTTGAAAGCCATAGTCGAGCGCGACCACAAAGACAGTACACGGGCAGAATCGCCCCTTCGTCAAGCAGACGACGCAGTGAAAGTGGACACAGATACAATGTCTATAGACCAAGTGGTCGAAACTATTCTTTTACTTTGTGCCAAATGCGAGAAAACGATTAGAATATAAGGCATGGAATCTGCCATATTCATAATTGTTGCTTGGATACTATCAACCTGCTTGCACGAATTCGGTCATGCATTCGTCGCCTATTTGGGTGGTGATACCACAGTCAAAGATCGTGGCTATCTCACCCTCAATCCCATTGCCTATTTTAATTCCGCCACCACTCTGGTTTTGCCGATACTAATGCTTTTGCTTGGAGGTATCCCGCTTCCAGGCGCTGCAGTTATGATCAACACATCCAAACTAAAAAACAGATTCTGGATTTCACTTACATCTTTTGCTGGCCCTTTTTTCTCTCTGCTGTGCCTGATCGGATTTATAATCGCCTACAAAGTATTCGCCTCAGACGCCATGTCTGCCAGCTTTCCATCTAATGTTGTGGAGATTTTACGTCCTAGTCTTGCACTTTTAATTTGGCTTGAAACTTATGTATTAATACTAAATTTGATACCAATGCCACCACTTGATGGATGGGGCATAATCGAGCCTTGGATGCCAGAAAACATTCAAATAGCTGCACGACGAAATGGCAATATCGGCTTTCTGATTATCATGCTCTCCAGTTTCACGGTTCCAATTATTCCTCAATTCATGGGCGCTATAGCCTATTTCGTCACCGACTTTTCTGGCGTTCCCGACTACTTAGTGGCGTCATCTTTTAAAAATTTCCGCGAATTCTCGATGCCCATAGCGGCACTAATCATCGTCACCTTCATCCTCAAAAATTTGAAGTCCCCTGCCCAAAAGGCTGCAGAAGCCAAACAACTGCAAGAACTGCAAGCCCAACAAATTCAACAAGCCTCGTCGCTCAGTGCCGCAGCGGCGTCTTCTGAGCAGATAGTAGACGTCAATCCGATGGGCGTCGAATCAGACGAAAAAAACAAGACTCAAATTTAGAAATAGCTTTGATCTTACGCACCTCTGGGGTCTCTTTTTTGCTTCCTTCCATCAACTAGTAAAAACGAGCAGAAAACCTAACACAATCGTTAGATAAACATTGCACTCGTGTTGCCCAAAAACTGAAAAGCTTTTGACTTTACTAAACCGTTGTATATTTTCACGAGAAAATCAACTAGCGGTTCTCACCCCCTTTCTTTTTCCCCCACCCGCCGGGGGGGGAAAGCGCCGGCCCCAGGTTGGCGGGAGAAAAATTAATTGTTGGCCCCCCGGCCCGCCGGGGGGGTTTTCCTCGGGGGGGAGAGGGGGGGGCCGGGGGGGGGGGGGGGGGTGTTGTGGGGGGTTCTTTGGTGGTGGATTTTGGGGTGGGGGGGGGGGGGGGGGGGGGGGGGGGGGGGGTGTGGGGGGGGGGGTTGCTGGGGGGGAATTGGTGGGGGGGGGGGGGGGGGGGGGGGGGTGTTTGGTTTTTGTTCTTCGCGGGGGGGGTGGGGTTGGGGGGGGGGGGGGGTGGGGGGTTGGTGGGGGGTGGGTTTTGCTGGTTTTCTAAAACACGCTGATACGGCGTTCTTGCCTTTCCAGGAATTTTGGTGGGTTTTTCCGGGTGTCGTTTTTTTTTAAAAGGCTTGGGGGGGGGGAAGGAAAATAACGGAGGGGGGGGGGAGGGGCCGCGCCCGGGGGGGGAGGAAGGGGGGTTTTCTTCCGGCCCCCGCCCCCCCCCCGGCCCCCGGGGGGGGGGGGGGGGGGCCCCCTCCCCGCGGGGGGGCGGGGGGGGTTTTTTGTTTTGGCGAGATCCAGTGTAGGTAATGCTTTCCTTAATACACCAAGTAATCATTTCATCGTTTAAAAACTCTTTGCCGTTGTCAAAATCTAGACCCAGAATGGGAAACGGACAAATTTCTTTGGCTTGTTCTAATGCGTCGAGAACTTCAAAAGCTCCACTGCGAGGGAGCGCAATTGGTATTACCCAACAAGTCGCAATGTCCGTCATGTTCAGGGTGCTAAGAAACCCCCTGGAAGTATCGATGCTTGAATGGGACACAGTGTCAATTTCGAAGAATCCAGGAGCAACATCGTTCCACTCAGTGAAGGTGCGAATGGGCACTTTGTTTTTTACCAGTGGGCCGCGTTTCGTACGACTGACGCTTCTTTGGCAGCGTTGGCGCTCTTTCTTCAATGTTCGATCTATCGTGGCAGCGCTCAGGGAGAGTATTTCAGCTTTGCTGCAGCTGAAATTTTGAGATATCCATGGATTTCCAGATTTTCACACATCTCTTCAACGAAGGGCGCTAGGCGTTTTCCGCAAAGTTTATTTGAGACGTGCCAGATCTGTATGAGTGCTTCTTGTGCCTCCAACCCAAGCCTGTTTTTTTCGACCTTTTTTCTTAGGGTCGAATGTTTGTTGACTGTTATTCAAAAGAGTAATCGCGTGCTTTCGAGAGTAACCCGTAGTCTGGATCAGGTTTTCCAAGATCTCGATACGTTCTTTCTTGTTGGCGTAGCAGTATCGTTTTCTCAGAGCAACAAGTAGCTCTTTTGGGAATTGGTTGTCATTTGTAGCCCCCTTTTTCCCTCGCTCCGGGCCCGAGAGTTCGATTTTATTTGAGGCAACGGTTTATGCAGGGTTCGATTTAATTTGAGGCAATGCGGCACTTTTAATACTTGATGGAAAAACAGAAAAAAGACACATCAAACTAGCGTTAGATCACAGAAAAATCAGCTGTTTTTGATTCAAACAGACAAGGCCCCATGCTCATTTTCGACTCCCCTGCAATTAAAATCGAATTGCAGAGGATGAACAGTTTGGAGGAAGGAATATGTCAGGAGCAATTTCAACATGCATCAGAGCTCACATAAACAGACTTGATTGCAATGAGTTATTCACCACTCAAGACTTACTGACCTATGGCAATCGAGGAGCGGTAGATCAATGCTTATATAGACTCACTTCGAGCGGATATATTAAAAGACTAAGTCTGGGTGTATTTTTGAAATGTGACAAGTGGGGAAATTTTCGAGATGTTTCTGTCGAAGAGGTCTTGAAGAAAAAAGCTTCCACAGTTGGTGGCACAGTTGTAGTGCAGGAAACTGATGATGGCATCAAATATTTGACAAATTTGAGCTCTAGCTCAGTTGTTGTAAATGGAGAGCGAATAACGCTCATAAAAACCTCAAATCGCAAAATGAGCCTGGGCGAATCAAAGGCGGCTTCACTGCTAAGAAAATTTTGGTACGAAGGAAAAAACAAAGCCAGCACAATCTATACAGATCCCCAAAAATTTGGACCACTTAAATCACTTAAACGGTCGGAAAAAGAAGAGCTTAGATTGGCAGCGCCACTTATTCCCGATTGGCTAAATCAAGTAGTAAACAGAGAGAATTTTGGCAAATGGCTTAATAAAGAAGAAGCGCGTATTAGACGTCTTCAAGAACTTCATCGCGATTGATGGCGCGCTCCACGTCTTCAAGACGAGCGATGAGTTCAGGTCGAAGACCCTTGACGCGAGCAAATTGACGAGCCAAATCAAGTGTGCGGCGAATAGCACGTACGATGTCGCCATCGTCAAAAGGACTTGCAAGTTGAATCTGCTTCCATGTTGCACCGTTCGCCCACATTTGAATGAAAGGAGCGAAGTGTCTGGCAAAATGAACAGGAATATCAATATCGTGATCGCGTTGAGTTTTAATTAGGCGTTTGGCGATGATGGTCACTTCATTCAAAACCATCTCAACGGCAGGGGTGATGTGCGCACGCTTAGCCATGTCTTGATTGCCGCGACCTTCTTCTTGAACCAGGACATTTATGACGGTGGCGAGTTCTGTAATATCAAGATTGTCGAGCAAGCCTGATTGCAAAACTTCAACCAGAAACAATTCATTGCTACCGCGAATAGCTGCGGTCATGCGCCCCTTGTGAGTGGGCTTGTGAGTATCGGGGTCCAGGTATCCTTTGGATGTGAGAATTTTTGAAAGAGCACTAAAAGTCCGCCAGTATTTTGCCGTTTCGCGCGCGACGCGGCGATCAATATCCTTGATGCGTTTTTGCAGATTCTCGATGCGATGCCCTTTTTGTCCGCATGGATGTTGGACTGGACATCCGTGACACGGCATGGCATTTGCTTCGGCCAAATCTTCTTTGATTCGAGAATGAATACCATCTATTGCAGATTGAATATCAGGTGCTTTATTTGATGGAATTTTACCCATCTGTCTAATTTGTTTGTGACCAGCACGCGCACTTGAAAGTTTTTTCTGATAGAGATCTAAGTCGCCAATCTCGCCTGGACACAGCGGATTGACCAGACGCTCCAACTCTTTTTCGCAGGCAATTCTATGAAATTGCAAAGGTTGCAATTGCTTATTTACTATGAACTGACCAAAACTGCGCTCAATTAATTCCTGGCATTCGCTCATGCTATGGCGTTCAAGCAAATTCAAAACCATTCCATACGAAGGAGTGAATCGACTCGATAATGGATCAGACTTTGCTGTGGCCAATTTTGCAGCATCGTCTGCAATTTCAAACATGCTGTGCAAAACAATGACGTGACCGACATCATCCATCCCGCGTCTGCCTGCTCGACCAGACATCTGCAAAAATTCAGAAGCGGTAAGACTACGCCTACCCTCGTCAGCGCGCTTGGTGAGCGAACTTATCACACAAGCACGAGCGGGCATGTTAATACCGGCTGCAAGTGTTTCTGTAGCGAAGACTACTTTTAGTAAGCATTTTTGAAATAGCTTTTCTACAATGCCTTTCCAACTTGGAAGCATACCTGCGTGGTGCACCGCCATGCCTTCAAGCAAATATGGCATGTGGGGGTGATTCTTCAAATTGGGATTGCCAGCTGTAAGCTCGTCTACACAAACGCGAAGTTCCGCCAACTCAGCCTTGTTTAATAACGGAATACCTTTGGCTTGTTTCATTTGTTCTTCGCATCCGCGACGCGAAAACAAAAAGACAATAGCAGGCAACATATCTTTGGCAGACAGTGTAGCCAGAATATCACCTGGATGATTGAAAGCTTTGCCCTGTCTGTTTCGAGCATCACGCATTTCTTTTGGCGAATAGCGGCGTGACTTACCAAAGCGCTCTTTGACAGTTTTGTTTATGCCACCACCAGGACTTAGTAGTGGAAAAATTTGTCTGTCGCCAAAATAATAAAAGCGCAGAGGCACGGGGCGAAAATCGGATTGAACTAATTCTGTGGCACCATGAGTTTCATCTATCCAGGTTGTTAAATCACCTGCATTAGCAACAGTGGCAGATAGTGCCACCAGCTGAATGTCTTCTGGAGCGTAGATAATAGATTCTTCCCACACCGTGCCGCGCTCGGTATCATTCATGTAGTGACACTCGTCTAAAATGACCGATGCCACATCGCGCAAATTATCGCGCACGTCACCAAATACGGTGCCGTATAGCATGTTGCGAAAGACTTCTGTAGTCATTACTACGATTTGAGCTTCGCGATTAAATGAGACATCGCCGGTAAGAAGTCCAACCCGATCGTCGCCAAATTTTTTGCGCAGGTCGAACAACTTCTGGTTGGAGAGCGCTTTTAGCGGTGTTGTGTAAAAGCAACGCTTGTTGGATAAGAGTGCAATTTCGACTGCGTACTCTGCAACGACAGTTTTGCCGGAGCCCGTAGGCGCGCAGACCACGACACTTTTGCCATCTTCAAGGTGCTTGATGGCATCGAGTTGAAAATCGTCGAGAGGAAAGGAGAAGAATGATTGCGGGTCTAAATTCACTAGGTCGCCAAAAATAAAGGTTCAAAGACAAATGTAATATAATGAGCAGAGCACCTCAATATAATACTGCTTATCGGGACGTGGCGCAGGGGTAGCGCGCACCCTTGGGGTGGGTGAGGCCGGAGGTTCAATTCCTCTCGTCCCGACCAATACAGGAAGCCAACAGGAGAAGCCTTCGGGTACTCCTGTTTTTTTTATTCATTTATATATAGTTCTAGCGACAATTGCCTGTGCGGTTACGCAAATTGCGTGCCCGCTTCTTATGAGGACAGGTGCCCACCGACATAGGCAAATGCGAGTATCTGTTTGGCACTGCATTCTCTGTTGCTTCCATTGTAAGTATGCGTCTGTAGTTGCGCACATCTATAGGATAAGCACTCATGTCAAGCGCGGGAGCGGTATTGAAACAAGGATTTAAATGAATGAATTCTCTTATCTTGAATCGAATAATAGTCTTTAAATATCCATCCAACTGGGGCAGTGGTACTGCTGCTGCAGATCTTTCCTCGTCGGAAAGTAATACTTTGTCCATCACGCTTTTTGCCTCACGATTAGGGTCTGCTCTGAGGTTCCAGTAGAAAAGGTCTACAAAGGGTCATATGTTAGCAGGCTCTAACCAATTTTCAAGGGCTTAGAAGCGCATAATCTTCGATTTAATCTTAATTGTCAGGAAGTGACTATTTGGACTTCTGCACTTTCTTTTCCGATTCGACCGAATCAATAGTCTCTTTCAGTTTTTGCAAGGCCGACTTAATCGCCCGAGATACTCCCATTTCGGACAAACCAAGCACACAGGCTGTTTCCTTCTGAGAGAGGTCGTAAAAGAAAACAAACTCGACAATCTGACGAGTTTTCTCGCCAAGTGATTTAAGAGCTTGAGAAATAACCTCTTTATCTTCCGACATATTGAGCAGGTCCTGGTAGCGTTTGTCGGCGACGATATCGCTCAAACCTCGACGATCTTCGCCTGCATCTTCTTCTGGCGAGCCATCAAGTGATTCGTAATGGAGGCGAGCATCCCAGGATTTTTGCGCTTCTAAAATTTCTTGCACAGAATATCCAGAAAAAGTGGAAAGCTCTTGCACCGTGGGTGAGCGCTCAAGCGAACGAGCTAGTTTTTCTTCCAGCTGACAAATCTGCATATTAATTTCAGAAAGACGACGTGGAATTTGAATCAGAGTCAAATGGTCTCTCAGATAATGTCTGATTTCTCCGCGAATGTAACAAGCGGCAAGAGTTTTGAAACTAGCCGCATTAGCGCGGTCTGGGTCGTAATAACAAATTGCTTTGAGCAAACCAATGCAGCCGACTTGCACCAGATCGTCGTTGCTGTCAGGATATGCCTGGCTGTATCGTTTGGCAATTTGCCTCACTAGATACATGTGCTCTTGGACAAGATCAAGCACTGCGCCCTCGTTAAAGTGCGATGCCTTGAATTGCCACCATTTGCCGTTTTCTGCTCTGGTACTCATTTATGTTATTGATTCAAGAGATGGACTGAATAAAATCTTCCCTTGACAGCCCGCCGCTAAACCTATGAGAATGGCATTTAAGAACTGATTTTATGGATATCAAAGTAAATCTAATAAAGCTCATAGCCAAGTCGCGCTTCCACTGGGGACGTATTTCCATCCAGAAGCAGCTCGTCATCCTTGGACTGGTGTGCATTTCGGGCGTAGTGACATTCACTGCCTGGGTTTGGGTGCAACGCGCTCAACAACAAATTAACGATTCAATTAATCAATTCGGTTTGGCTCTCGCTCATGCTCTGGCTCGAGGGGGTGCAGAGGCTCTTTCTAACTCGGGCAATTTAGAGGGTCTGCGCTATTACATTTTGACCGAAAAGGGACATACTCCGGCTCTTGTGTATGTTGTTTATTGCGACCAGAATGGAAACGTACTGCTCGACCCCAATTCCAAAGAAAGTTTAAAAAACGTCTTTCCTATTTATGACCAACCGTTAGATAAATACAGTGTTCCAGGCGTACACAAAAGCCCCAAAGGTTATCGCAGCATCACAAACTTTGCTGTACTGATGCGCCGCAACAACAAAGACCTCGGCGTTTGTTGGGTCGGTTTGGATAACGATACTTTTACTTTGCTTGGTACTCCCAAAGAAACAAACTATTTTCTATTCACAATCTTTGGTCTAGTGGGCATTCTTGGCGCATTGGGCGTGTGGGTCAACTATGCCATCATTAATAAGCCGTTGCGAACACTGGCTCAGGGAGCTAGCGAAATCGCTGCCGGACGCTTTGGTCACCAGATAACAGGGACCAAGGCTGGCAAAGAAATCGACGAACTCATAACCGCTTTCAATTACATGTCGAGCCGTCTCAAATTGTATGACCAGCACAACGTAGACTCGCTCATGGCGGAGCGCAACAAGTTCAATTCTGAGCGCAACAAATTAGAGCTTGTGCTCATGTCCATTGCCGATGGCGTTGTGGTACTGGATCGCGACAACAAAGTGCAAATCGTAAACCAGGCAGCACTTCTATTATTCGACAAACAAGCACAAGAAATGCTCGGCAAACCGCTCGTATTTTGTAGCGAAGGTCCAGACGCTCCAATGATCTGCCAGATAGTTCAGGCATTTACAGACTCGGTAACGCCAGGCTCTATCGAAAAAGCTGGTGAAGTTTCAGAATCAGCCATAGCTGCAACCGAACCAATGATTCAAACCATTCAGCTTGGCGAGCGCATTGTACGTTTGCACAGTTCGCCTATCTTTCTCAAAAAAGAGTGCATCGGATCTGTAATGATCATGCAAGATATCACCAAGCAGACCGAACTCGAGCGCATGAAAAACGAATTCATGTCAAACGTTTCGCATGAATTGCGCACACCAATCACGTCGATAAAAAGCTATGTAGACACTCTATGCAACCACGGCGATAAGCTTGAAGCCGACGTATACCGCGAGTTCCTACAAATCATAGATAACGAAGCCGACAGACTGATGCACCTTGTGAACGATGTGTTGCAATTGAGTCGGCTGGAAGAAGCAGATCAAGAAATCGAAATGGCACCAATGGATGTGCGTCGCGCAATAGAAGCAGCCGCGCGTGCTGTGAATATGATGGCAAAAGAACGCGATATAGATCTTATATATCCACACAGTTCTGATCCAGGTGAAGTGCCGATAGTCTGCATCAATCAAGAATCGATGGAGCGAGTGATTATCAATTTGCTCACAAACGCAATCAAGTACACACCTTCAGGCGGCAGAATAGACGTCAGCGTGAGCGTTGAGCCCTACAAAGATAAAGAAGGCGACGAATTGGGCGTCCACGTAAAGGACACCGGCATAGGCATTCCTGACGATGCGCTGGCAAATATCTTCGACCGCTTCTTTAGAGTTGAGAAAAAAGTGCACACTATAAAAGGAACCGGACTTGGATTAACCATCGTTAAAAAAATCGTCGAAAAGCACTTCGGGCGCGTTGCCGCCACCTCCGCTATTGGACAAGGTTCTACTTTCAGCTTCTATTTGCCGCTTGCAGAACTTCCCAAAGAAGAAGAAGAAGACGCGGACTCTGAAGATAAAAGCGATGTGCAAATTTTTGATATCAAATCTGGTGCGAGCTCTACACCGTAAATTAAAAATCTATAACAGAAGGCGATTCTATATCGCCCAAATATCGAGAAAATTACAATCTTATCCACTTTACATTTTGAGGTTTCAAGTATGTAGCGTGATATCATTTTGCAAATGGAAAATCGCCATTAAAATGGATGAAGATTCTAATGGTAGCTAGGTTCAAGGTGAGAAGGGGAGGTAATTGATTGGCTCGGGCCATTTATCCAGGGTCTTTTGATCCAATGACTCTCGGGCATCTCGATATAGTGAAAAGAGCTAGTCAACTCTTTGATGAAGTTATGATGGCGGTTGTCGCCAATCCTGGTAAAGCACCACTTTTGCCGATGGAAGTCAGAGTAAACCTCATTGAAGAAGCAGTAAGGGAGATCCCCAATGTTAAAGTCGGCTCATTTCAAGGTCTATTAGTTGATTTCGCCAAGCACAACAACGTGTCTTGCGTAATCCGAGGACTTAGAGCTATATCAGATTTCGAAGCAGAGTTAGGAATGGCACAAACCAATAAAACTCTTTTACCTGAACTAGAAACTATATTTCTGATGACCAAAGCCGAGTATTCTTTTATAAGCTCGTCAACAGTCAAAGAAATTGTCCGCCTAGGCGGAGACGTTACGAAATTTGTTCCGTCCGTAGTAAATGACCATTTGAAGAGGCAATTTAGCAGAGGCATATCGTAAGACAATGACGACACTAATTACTCCAACTGCCAACAACCAACAACAAGTTGCGCAGCCAGGAAACCAAACCCAGATGTATAAGCAGACCACTGTGTACAAACACATGGACTTGCTAGAGCACCTCATTGAGGATGCTGCCGGGTTCTATAAATACAAATTGATCAATGCCGATGACTTTCTCGATGTCCTCGATAAAGCTCGTGCAAGATTGCCCGAAGAATTGACCGACGCAGCCGATGTCCTTGCGCAGCGCGATAATTTGATGGCTGAAGCTCAGCGTCGCGCCGAGCAAATAATCGGCCAATCCAAAAGACAAGCTGAAGCAATGCTTCAAGAGTCAGAATTATTGAAAGCTGTTCAAGCCGAAGTTGAGCGCATCCGCAAACAAGTAGTCACTGAAATTGACCAAATGCGTCGCGAAGCTCTCTCTGAAGCAGAGCGCATTCGTATGGAAGCCGATGAAGATGCTCAACGCATCAAAGAAGGCGCCGACCATTACGCAGAAGCCGTTCTTACAAGAATTGAAAGCGACATCGCTGTCATCACTCAGCATATTCAAGAGTCACACGGTATCGTCAAAAACGGTCAGCGTCTCTTGGGTCAAGCTAAGAGAACATCAAATCTTGGTTTGAATGTTCAGATGCCGATGAATCCAACAAGCTCGATGCAAAACATGCAAGCAATGCAACCAAATCCACATCTGCAACAGCTTGCAAATCTGCAAAATCTGCAGTCAATGCAACAACCAATGCCTGGAGTATTTCCTCCAGCACAATTTAGCCCCGGACCAGGCAACACACCTTAGGTCTAAGGCAACAAACAAAATTAAAAACGCGGTGGTTACACCGCGTTTTTCGTATCCATTACTAGTTGAGTTAGGCGAATCTTCGTTTCTTCTTCTTGCTCTTAGAGGCTATCAGTTTGTGAACACTCTTATGCTTGCCACGAGCAATGTGGTGGCGTGAGTGGTGCTTCGAAATACGCACTCGAACTTTTGGCGCAAAAGCAGTTTCAGGAATAGACATGGTGTCATTTTCAATCTGGTTATATGTAATCGCAGCCATTCTACGAATCAGATTGCTGGCCGAAGAATCGTTGCGACGACGTTGAACTTGAATAGCGATACCAATGCGCTTACCACTACGGGTGGTGACAATGCCAGCATCACCAACCATGATACCGATAGTGCCGGTCTTGTGAATTATTTCAGCTGCCGGATCAATTGCTCCTATGCCTTGCGGCAACATCGAGCGATTTTTGCAATGCCCCATAAGCTCATACATGAAAGTCTTGCTTTCTTCGTTAATCACATCACCCTTGTCGATGCGAGCCATCAAAAAGACCTGGTCATAAGGACAGGTAAGGTTAGTACCTTCGATGTCGACCAGATAGTTGTTTATCTTGGTCTCTCTCATTCCCCATTTTTTGAATTCACGATTGAGCTTTGATTTGCCGCCCAAATAATCAATCAGCATGTTGGTGGCAGTATTGTCCGATATAGTCATCATCAGCTGCGCTGCCTGACGTGCCGAAATTTTGGTGCCTAATTTGCGCCACTGCAAATGACCAGAGCCACTCGTCACCACTTCTTTTGTGATTTCGAGCATATCGTCAAGACTGGCTTCACCACGTTCGCACGCAGTTAGCAAACTCACAAGAATTGGAACTTTGATGATACTAGCGGCGGAGAATGCCTTGTTTCCATTCACATCGACATACTCGCCCGTGTCCAAATCGATGGCATATATACCAGCTATGCTGGTTTTAGATTTATTCATGTTGACCAGTTCTTCGCTCAATTGCGAAAGCTCGTTTGTGGGCTCAAACGGAGCCTCAATGGGAGCTTCTGGCTTCATAGTTGGGTCGGCTTGAATGCCTTGCTGACTAACCCAAATCTGGGTAAAGGCTATGGAGCCTGCAAAAACCATGTATTTAATCAACCTCTGACCCGGAGGCAGAGGGCGTTTTTTGCGAGGCTTTTGGGAAGTTACTTTCTTACTAAATTTCTTCAGGATGCCAATCATTAACCACGACCGCTACTAAGAAAACCACAAAAATAAAACGAGGATTTTACTATTCTAGTTCAAGATTCAAGATAAAGCTTCTGTTTCAGATGAAATTTTAGGTTTGCCTCTAGGGACAAACAGATATGCAGCAAGACCCACAGCAGTAGCCAGACTCACAAGAATTTTGGCATTAACCGGCAAATCGGTTCTGGGAGAAACAAAACCTTCAATAGAGCCTGCAATAAGGAGCATAGGCACCGTTCCAGCAAAAATACCAAATGCGATGCGAGCACCAACTTTTAATGAATCTGGCCACCTTAGTTTTCCAGGAAAAAGCATATGCTTGCCCAAAAGCAGTCCAGCACCACCACTTATAAAGATAGCGCTCAATTCGAGCACGCCATGTCCTGCCACAAATGCCATCAGGGGTAATGCCATGCCATGTAACTGGCAGACACCAAATGTACTACCAATAGACATCCCATTAACAATCAAGATATAGATGGTGCCAAATCCAAAGGTTATTCCAAGCACAAAAGCAAGAATAGAAACGCGAATATTATTGGTGGCAATCATGCCAAAAGCAGTAGGACTTTGATCTTGCGCAGCATCAGTCCACATGTGCTTCTTCTCAATCATGTCCCACAAATCTTCGCTCACGATAGGCTCGCCTTTTTTGATTTCGAGCTGAGCAAAAGTGGGATCTTTCTGCACCATAAAATATGAGCCGACGCATGGAATGGTGAAAAGCAAAAATCCAAGCGCAATGTACAAAATATTCTGACGTACTAAAAAAGGAAAACCGACCCATAAAAAGTGGAACAAGTCCTTCCACCGGTTTTTGTCCCTCTGATACACTTGATTGTGCGCGCGCACCACCAGATTGTTCAAATAGCCCTCGACCTCAGCCCCCAGTTTAAGCGCCCGTGCCCTCGACAAGTCCGCCGAAGTCACTCTATAAAGTCGTCCAAGGTCTTTCAATTGAGTATTGTCAAGCTTGCCAATGCCAGAGCGGTCGAGGATTTTCAACAAATCCTCAAGTGTGGTCCATTCAGGTTTTCTTTGACTAATCCAGCGTTCTAAGTTCATTCAAATTATGATTAAGCCCGACTATTCGATTTCTACCCCTGAAAATGTCGACCTACACCTTGAGTTGGCCGGATTGGGCAATCGCATCCTGGCAGCCCTCATAGACCAGATAATACAAGCCCTTACCATGCTGGCATTTGTGATCATAATGTTGCTTATCTGCCTGGGCATCGACAAAATGGGACTGCCCACCGAAACCAAAAGCAAAGTCTTTGTTTATATTGGCATGTTTGCCATCTTCGTCATTTTCATAATACATACTGGCTACAGCATCCTTTTTGAAGGTCTCTGGCAAGGTCAAACCCCGGGCAAGCGCCTCACCCATATTAGGGTGGTCGAAGCTAACGGACAACCGATAAGCTGGCCCTCAGTCTTCATTCGCAACCTCATACGCATGATTGATACAGGCCTTGCGTTCATCGGACTTTTAATCATGCTCATCGACCGCCACGAGCGCAGACTTGGCGACATGGCTGCCGGCACCATTGTCATTCGCGAGCGCACCCAGGATATTTCGCTAGACAAAATTGATTTGGAAACTAGCCCCAAAGCTGATCAACTGCTCGACATCGGTCGACTCAGTCCACAGGACTACGACCTTCTGCTTCAATTTTTGCGCCGGCGCAAAAAACTAGCCGTTGAGTATCGCCCAAAACTTGCCGTGCAACTTGAAACTTATCTTCGTGACAAGCTTGACCGCAAGATGCAAAGCGACGAAACAATGAAAGCAAAGCCCGAAGAGTTTCTCGAAATTGTTTACGCGTCCTATCAAGAACGCGCTAACAGCTAATTTGAATTTCTATCGCTCTTCGATTGGAACGTATTTAAGATCCATCAGTCCGATGTAATCGGCATCTGGTCTAATCAGCTTGTTATTGGCGTACTGCTCAAGAATGTGAGCGGTCCAACCCGAGATTCTGGCAATAGCAAAAATTGGGGTAAACAGGTCATCGGCAATACCCAACTGGTAGTACACAGATGCCGAGTAGAAGTCGACGTTTGCATTTAAGCCTTTGTCCTTTTTGACAAGGTCTTGAATTTTTACCGACATGTCATAGAACTTGGTGTCACCTTTCATTTTGCCGAGCTCTTCGGACATTTTTTTGAGGTGAACGGCGCGTGGATCGAGTGTGTGATACACGCGGTGACCAAAGCCCATGACCTTTTTCTTGTCTACGAGCATTTTAGCGATATAAGGCTCAACATTGTCGACAGTGCCGATATCGAGAAGCATTCTGATCACTTCCTGATTAGCTCCGCCGTGAAGAGGTCCTTTAAGAGCGCCAATAGCGGCAACGACAGCAGAGTGCATGTCAGTCAAAGTACCCGCAGCTACGCGAGCGGCAAAAGTCGATGCGTTGAAGCTGTGCTCAGCATGAAGAACAAGTGCGACATCAAGAGATTTTGTCGCGACCGGATCTGGCTCTTTGCCAGCGTGAAGAAGGTGGAGGAAACTGCCAGCGGTGCTGTGCTCAGCCTTAGGCTTGACGCACTCGCGACCGTTTCTGATACAGTCCCAATAAGCAACGATTGTGGGGAACTGGGCTGTGAGCTTGATTGCTTTGCGAATGTTAGCTTTGCTATCCATATCTTCAGCATCAGGATCGTACATCGAAAGCATGGATACTGCGGTTCTGAGCACTTCCATCGGGACAGCGTCCTTAGGGAAGGACTTCATCATTTTGGTCACTTCGTCTGGAATGGCTCTGTTAGCGCCAAGCTCTTCTTTGAGAGTCTCGAGCTCTTTCTTGCGCGGCAAGCGACCGTTCCACAAAAGATAGACGACTTCTTCGTAATTGGATTTCTCAGCCAATTCGTGAATGTCGTAACCCTGGTAAATCAGTTTTCCTTCATCGCCCAAAATTTCACAAATTTTTGAAGATGCGGCTACTACGTTTTCCAGACCTGCATTGACCATAGTTGTTTCCAAGCTCCTCTCGGCTCCTTCCAATCTACTTTGGAGATTAATACTGGATTTTATACACCAAATGACAACATTTCGCGGGCAATCATAGTGTTATCTTCATTGTGTTGGCGAGAAATCAGTGTTTTTTCGGATAAGAAATGGCTAAATTTAAAGACATTTCAGACATTTCACCAAAAGCCGAACTGCAAGACCTTGATAGCGCCACAGCATTTGTTGACATCCTGGCAAGACACGGCTTCAACTCACTAAATAAATGTATCTGGCTAGGGGCTTGTTATTGTCTTGCAGCTCGCGCTGTTCGCCCCGCAAAGCTGGACCAGGTAAGCCTTTCATTGATCAATTCTCTATCGCCTGATTGTGCAGTCGATTCAAGCCCGCTTGCTTTGAGCATCGGTCAATATTTAGATGAACTTGCTTCTAACTTTGGTCCCACTCAATCGCTCAAGCTAGATTTGCCTCTCAGCCCAGAATTTTTTCATTGCCTTCTTCCAGCCTGGATTTTTCAAATATTGACTCAGAGCGAAGGCAAGACTACTTATACAGAGGCTCGGCAGTCTAGATCTTTTGACGAACTACCAAGACTCACTCAGTGGTTTACGCCGTGTTGGGTGTCCTCTTACCTTGCCGACCAAGTCATTTCTTCCAAAACCGAAACTTTTCTTGACCCTGCCTGTGGTGGCGGTCATATTCTGGTCGAAGCTCTAAAGTCATTTTGCAAGAAAAACCAACTTAGCCCAAGTCGTGCTCTGGAGCGAATTTCGGGATTAGATATTGAGCCAGCTTTGATCAAATTATCTGCACTTTCACTTTATTTGTGCGCTTTAGATTTAAACAATCACAAACTCGATTCAACTCTTCCACTCGCCAATTTATTTTGTATCGAATCGCAAGATGCCGAATTAGGAAGTTTGATTCTAGGCTTAGAGAATTCGACCTACTCTCTTGTTCGGTACGACAACACTAAACTTGAAGCATCGTCTTTGCCAATGAACTTTGATGCGATTGCAGCAAACCCGCCTTATTTAGGCTACAGATTAATGCCGAAGAAAATGGTGGCATTTTTGCGCCAAGAATATAAAGATGCACATTACGACATGTATTCGGCCTTTCTTGAACTGGCATCTAGACTTATTAATCAATCTGGAAAAATTTCTTTTATTTGTCAGCAAAGTTTTCTGAGCATCACACGATATGAATTGCTGCGCAAAAAACTATTATCCAGTTACAATTTCACTTCACTTGTAAGCCTGGGCTCAGGCGCTTTTCAATCTCGAAGCGGCGAGAAAGTAAGCAGTGTTATTGTCACGCTCGAACATTCAAAACAAAATTATGACCTATCGCATATTGATCTGCGCGACCAGGCATGTAAACGCATTGCTTTGAAAACGGGCATAAACTCTATGCCTTCAAAATTAATACTGGGCAAAGAAATGGAAGAAACTAGTCGACTTATTGCAGGAACGCCAATTCTTCCAGACTGCCCTCAAGATGTTGCTCAGCTCTTTTCACGACTGCCTCAACTGGATCATAAAGAGCATGGCATCACAGTTACAAACGGTATGTTCACTTGCGATAATAAGCGCTTCGTAAAACATTTTAGCGAAATAAAAGACTTCGAAAAAGACGATTTTGTACCTTACGATAAAGGTGGCGGACAAAAATGGTTTGCGACCACGCCATACAGATTGTGGTGGAAAGACCAGGGTGAGTCTATTCGAACGTTACGAGTGGAGCGCGGACAATCAAAGACACTGCCTGGTGAAGATTTTTATTTTAAGCAGGGCATTACATATTCTTATATAGGAACGCGCGGATTCAAGGCTCGCTTATTGAGCCCAGGCAGCGTGTTCGACATAGCAAGCTCATCTTTATTCTGTAAAGACGAAACAAAGTTGAATTACTTGCTTGGATTTTTGAATTCTTCGCTTGTAGTTTTCATCCTTGGACAGTTGAACCCGACTGTCAATTTTCAAATTGGAGACATTCGACGAACTCCGTACTGCAAGCCAAATTCGAAAGTAGTTGGCGAGATGAATACACTCGTTTCGAAATCAATTGAACTGGCATCGATATTCGACCAAATCAATCCTGACTCACCAGCCTTTGATCCTGATCTAGAGCTTTTGAGTGGAAAGCCAACTCTTGAGCGAGTTTCTGCCATGGTAAAAGATTTGAACCGGCAAGAAAAACAACTACAAAATCAAATCGATGAAATAGTCTTTGAACTGTATCTAGTATCATCAAATACAAGACAACGTATCAAAGAAAACTACTGGGTTAGGAATTCTGGGCGCTTTCTGACTGAGCCGTCTGAATCTTTTGTTCGAAAGCTGACGGATCGCAGTCGGTCCCTTCTAAAAACATAAATGGCTTTAACCTCATTAACCTACTAGCCAAATTTAACCAAGTAGGTTATAGTGGTTTAATGGAAAAGAAAAGCCCTCATTATCTATTGAGTGACGTAAAGGCTTTGGCTCAAAAAGACCGAGTTCATGCGTCTCATGCTGCTCTAAAAAGTGCGGCGATCTTAGGATTTTCTTTAGCTGATATGAAATATGTAATTCTCAATCTGGAAACCAATGATTTTTATAAAAGTATGACAAGTTATCGAGATAGTAAACTCTGGCAAGATGTATACCGATTTCCAGCCATAGATGTGGACATATATTTGAAAATTCAAATTCTAGAAAACCTCGTAATAATCTCCTTCAAGGAAGTTTGAAAATGAAATGTTTATTTTGCGGGAAAGCAAAAATGATAAGAGGCGTTAAGGACGTCACCTACACCTATAAGGGTCAAACTACCATCATCCCGAAAGTCGGTGGTGAATACTGTCCAGAGTGCGATGAATCAATCCATTCGGGAGAAGAATCCGAATACCTGAGCGACTCTATGCTTTCATTCAACAAGGAAGTAAATTCAGAATCGGTCGATCCAGAATTCATAGTCAAAACTCGCAAAAAACTTAGGCTTGACCAACGAGAAGCGGCTGAAATTTTTGGTGGCGGTGCCAATGCATTTTCCAGGTATGAAACAGGTAAAACTCGGCCGCCTGTGGCTTTAGTACAACTTTTAAAATTATTGAATAGTCACCCTGAGTTACTCGAAGAGTTGAGACCACCTTCAAAATTGAAAGAAATTGCCAGTACTTCCAGACGTAAATTAAAACGAAGAACACGTTCGTGACGAATTAGGGCTCTGAATCAACCGCTGCGCCATTGATGACGCGAAGGTCAGAATCATTAAACTTCTCATATTGAGTGACCTCACAATTCGCAAAGGGAAAATACTTTTCAATAATAGCTTTAATGGGGGCTGACTTCATGTTCGAAAAATTCACTGAAGATGCAGTGCTCGCAACTATGTTGGCAAGGAAACTAGGCAGAAATGTACAACTGGAGTGCCGCAGAATTTGAAGATACCGATTTAGCAAAAAAGTATCAGTTCGAATTATGCAATACAACCGAACACACCTTTTGGTATTTCAGCTGCACCAATGCCACCAAAGTTGTTGTTGGATTTGAAAAAAACTCCAATGACTCATATACAAAGATGATTCTCTCGAGAGAAGACGCAGCGCCAACTTCAGAAGATTTTGATGTTATGTTTGAATTTCTTACATACTTTGTTTTCAGCGGAGATCAATCTGTCTCGGAATCCGAAATTGCAAAACTAAAAGAGTGTTTTGATTCTCGCAAATTTCCAGTTTTCATTGGTAAATATCGCATTTCGCCGAGTAACGAAAGGCATGAAGGATATGAGTGCGTCAAACGTCTCGTGGACGAATGAAGTTATGGAAACATGGTCCTTAGACCTCAAATCAATCAAATAAACAGCACCATTAGTAGTGGCACCGGCGAAGTTAACGAGCGCTAGATGTCGACTCCTGGCATGACTAGAGGTGGCGCAATCGGTCGTTTCCATAGGAAACTTTCGTATTTAGGATCGCCCCACACATTGCCCTCACCAAACCATTTCTCTGCCATTCGATTTGCGTCTTCCATGTACTGCATCGATTTCTCTCTGAATTCTTGCGAGCCAATTGGAGCAAGAACTTCAGCATATTGTCCCCTTAAATTCATCGAATTTAAATAGGCATGACGATAGTTTCTGAAAGCTTCTTTCCCGTTGTCAATTTCTGAAGCATGCTGATCTTCGACGTCTCTAAAGTTATGAAACTTGGATGAAAGTTCATTCAATCCATTTTGATTCATAGCCATTTTTGCCGCACCTTCCATCTCTGGATTATCGCGCATGCTCTGCATAAGTTCGCGTGTGGCGCTTTTATCTAACGCTCCACCAAGCTCAGCAATCCTCTGGTCTTTCTCCGCCTGAGTTGCAGGAGGATTCTCCATCAAGCTGATAGTACCTTCAAGAAAGGCCTTCAGTTTGGGATCGTTCGTGTTATCCAGCTGGTCTTTAAGCTCAGCCAAAGCGTCCAATTTCGCATTACCAGTCAAGTTCGTGAGATTTTGCGCAAACGATTTGCCAAAATCAGTAATCTTGTCCTGATCCATAAGATTGATAGTGGCTTCCAAATCTCCCCCAACTCGTTTCATATCACGCATCGCTTCTTGAAACTCAGGACGGCTAAAAACAGCATTGAGATCTCTCAAGCTATCTTCGAACTTTTCATCAGCATCAGCTATAGTTTTTTCAAAATGGGGACCAAACTGCTCCATAGCCTCCGCCTGCCGCTCGGGAGGTATATGCTGGAATGCTCGCTTTAGCTCATCGAACTTTTTCGTTTCTTCAGTTTCTGATGGGGGATCGTTCAGTTCGGGCTGCGGAACTTCTGGATATTCCCATTTGCCTGTCGTTTCATTAAAAACTCCGCCTTCCTTAGGTCTCATCGGGTCCGGCGCATGAAAAGGGTCTTCACCGGCATCATTGATCAACGTCAACCCGCCAACAAGCTCTTCAGCCTGGGCAATGTTGGCATAACGGGAGCTTATCAAAAGGTTGTTGTCGGCAACGCTATCTTCGGTAAAGGTGATTAACGGGGTTGTCGCGCCCTGATCCGCGCCAGCGTCGACTTGTTCGACTGGCGCCACTGTTTCGGCATCAGGATTTGCTGTTGCGCCCATTTTTTGCTAGTAAGTTGATATCTACACAAGAGTAATTAGAACTTACATACCCAAATAAGCAAAAAAAATAGTGTCACATAGAACACAAAAAATGCATGACTTTAGGCACTATTTCCAATTTAAAGACCTTTTTCCTGAAGAGAAAAAATCTACACGAAGGGGAGAATTGAATAATATGAGGACTCCTGGATATTTGCGCTTCTATATTTTGCTTTCTTATATGCTCCTTTTGTCGGTAACTCCTTCAGTAGCCTTAGATTCTTGGAAAAAACTGGTGACTGAAACCAAAAACGTACTACGGCTATTTTACTTCCTCTTCCGGAACAAAGTTTTTTCCTGAAGTAGATATTTCCAAAATACAATCACGATGCCATACCAATTTAAAAAATTTGTGAAACTCGCTTGTTCCTTCCGAAGTAATCGCAGGACAATTCTTTAGTCTGAGATTTACAAGTGTACCTAATTTAGCCAATTTGACTAATTGCCTGTCAGTGATTTTGGTATCAC
The DNA here is from genome assembly GCA_016699165.1 of Candidatus Melainabacteria bacterium. Classification (GTDB taxonomy): domain Bacteria; phylum Cyanobacteriota; class Vampirovibrionia; order Obscuribacterales; family Obscuribacteraceae; genus Aved-18. The sequence goes on from CP064963.1 coordinate 2,235,195, forward strand.
TTAAATCAAGATATTGAAGTTTCAAATTTAGCAGAGAATCGATCAAGTTATCATCGATAACAGGGCTTGCGTTCAAATCTAAGTATTTCAGTTTTTGAAGTGAAACAAGTTCTTTGATTTGGGCCGGCGAAGATTGGCTATTAGTCACATCAAGCCGGAAAAGCTCTTTGAGATTTTTCATAACATGCCACTGTTCTTTCGTAATGGATATGTCACTGAGATTAAGTTGTTGAATTTTGGCTTCGGCAAATGATCTAATACTCTCGCCAGAGATACCCGAATTGCCTTCCAGGCTAATTGATTTAACTAGGGGTAGTTTCGCCAGCTTAACACCAATATCTGGGCTGCAAGAGGTGTGGCAGAGAGATACTCCTTGCAACAGTCTAATCTTAGACAGATCAGGCGCACAGTCATCATTTATTTGCTTGGACCTCAACTCGATAAATCGAAGGTTCGGCAATTGAGCCAATAAAGCAACAGATTTATTGGTTAGGTTATCAGAGCCCAACGACAAAATTTCCAAGCTTTTTATTTTGGTTATCTGTTCCAACGCCAAGTCATCGATATTAGTCCCGTTCAGATCAAGCTCCTTAGCGGGAAGATCACTCAAGTATTTAAGTCCTGTTCCCTTGATCAAAGGGCAGTTCTTTAACACTATTCTTTGAACAGATTTTTGACCGATTTTTCTCAAATCATCGTCTACTGCAGACGCCGAGAATACGCACGTCGTCTCATTGGAGGCAGAAGTAGTTAAGGTGAATACTTGATCTTTTGCAAGATTTCGGCTCGTCTCTACAACCGGTGCTAAAGTTTTCAATGTCGCTGGTGTTTTGTCAGATTGGTCTAAGAGTCTACTTCTAACTACCTCTTTTCGATTTTGAAACTCAAAATTTTGATAATAAACAAAAGTGACAATAAAACAAATTGCTATCACGCTTGCTATGGCAATGACAAATTTTCGCGACGAGATTCCAGTCTGAAAATCATCTATTTTCTCGGGTTCTGATTTTGACTTACTAAATCCAGCTCTAAAAATCTCTTCTTGAATCGACTCTATCTCTTCTGTCAGAATTTTGGCCGATTGGGGTCTGTCTTCTGGCAATTTAGCTAAACAACGATCTATTAAGCTAACTAAACTTGAAGGAAATTCAGAATCCTTTTTTATTTCGCTGATCAAAGGCGGGGCTAAGTCACGCTGCATAGTCATTGTTTCTATGGGCGATTGCCCTTTTAGCGGCAATACTCCTGTCAGCATTTCAAATACAAGACAACCAAGACTATAAATATCAGAGCGTGAGTCAATTTCAAAAGCACAAACCTGCTCAGGACTCATATAGTTCGGGCTTCCAACCGTGGTATTAAGGGCGGTTAGTTTTTGCTCAACATTTTCAAGCTGTGCTAAACCAAAATCGAGAATTTTAACAACTTGTTTTCCTGAATCTCCACTTACAATAATTATGTTAGAAGGCTTCAAATCTCGATGAACGATTCCATGCTTGTGAGCGTGTTCCAAGCCTCTGCAAATTTGCAAGAAAATTTCCATGCTCTCTTTTACTGATAGAAAGCCCTTTCTTGTCAGAATTTCCAAAAGAGTCTCTCCTTCCAGAAATTCCATAACTATATATGGCACATTGGAGGAGGTCAGTCCAAAATCAAAAATCCTGGTTATGTTTAAATGCTGGAGTTTCCCTCCCGCAATAGCCTCTCGTTGCAATCTAATAGCCGTGATTTCAGAGTCCAGATTGTGCAAAATTTTGATTGCAACATCTATATTGAGATTGGGATCAAAAGCTCTGAGAATCTGACCCATGCCACCTGCGCCAATAATCTCTTTAATCTTGTATCGCTCTGTTATTTCAATTGGAAAGGCGCTCGGGTTCATACAGAGTATGCGTTGCTCCTCATAAACTCTCCAGAACTTGCAAAACCCCTGCTCGAATCATTACCCAGTCCTCAATTTCACGGAATCCCAGTTTTTTATACCAATTCAGAGGAAATTCCTGACTACGAAAAGTATAAGTCTCCCACATCACAGGAGAATATTTTTCATTGGCACTAGTCAACGCCTGACGAATAAGTTTACTTGCCAGTCCGCGCCCTTGGTGCTCCGGATCAATGAAAAGTTCGCCATCGACAAGATGGTTGCCATCCCACCAGGGACGAATACCTACAATGAATCCACCAACCAACTTTCGCTCAGATTCAGCAACAAACGCTAAATCCGGTTGCCGCCTAAACCAATCAGCAAGAAGAGCCTGGGCAGATGTTTCGCTCCAATGCTCTTTCAGCTCTGGGTCTTGAAACGCGCGCATGTAAACAGAACCCAGCTCATTCAAATCATCGCTCTGCATCAACCTAATGTTGTATGTAAAATCCATTCAAAGCCTCTGTTTTAGTTTGGCACAAATCTCACGCACCAACTGATCATCGCAAGCAGGCACCACTGGATAAGACATAATTCCTCGCCCTTTGTATTGAGCATTAAAGTCTTTGGAGCGCGGAATGATGTGCACGTGAAAGTGAGGCACCGCCTCGGCCAAGCTAAAAGTGTAGACTCGCTCACACTGAGTTGCTTCGCGAATGCATTTCATTGCTTTTGCCAACATGCCACCATATGCAGTGCGCTCGAATTCTGTCGCTTCAGACAAATCTAAAAAATGTCGTTTTGATTGCAACACCAGATATCCCAAAATATCCGTTTCAGAACTATGGCGCAAAATCCAGTTGTCATCGCTATAAATGACACGTTCGGCAGGATAACTCGGTGCTTCGCTGCAAAGCTGACAGGACATTATCTAGTGATGCTCACAGAAGGGTCAACGGTGTTGCGACGAAACTGAGTGCCACCATCTTCGAATGGTCTGGCACGCCATTGTCTGCGCTGATTAGGATTTGGATTTTGTCTGCGACGTGGGTTATTTGGGTTATTTGGGTTGTTAGGATTACGAGGATCGTTAGGATCCATTTCGGACTGAGGCTGCATTTGGGTGTAGCGTGGATCAGGCTGGTAGGCTGGCATCTCTTCTTCGCTTTGAGTCTGGTATGGTCTCATGCTCTGGTCTTGTGGATTGCGTCTGTAGACGCCATCCATCGGAGCCTGAGGCTGATTTTGAGCTTCGTACATTGCTCTTGCGCGATTCATCATGTAGTCGGGAGGAGGCACGTTTGCAGGGAAACGAACTGGTCCATGCGAGATGGGCGGTGGAGGCGCTTTCAACTGATAAAGCGGAGTGTACTGGTCGCCGGCGCCTGTGCCTACTACTTCGCTGCCGTCGGCTTGGAAGGTTCTATTAACAGCAGTTTTCTGACCGTCTACCATTTTGTATCCAGATACCGAAACGTTACCTTTATCGTCTCTTTGTACGGACAATTCTCTTTCTTCACCGGTTTCTTGAATTTTCCACATGTTGCCAGAAGTGCGAACATAGTTGCTTTCTTTCCATCCGGATATGTTATTTCCATCAACGATAGGTTGTTTGATTTTGAAGCTTGAGATATTGCCGGCGGTATCATAAGCGAATTCAATTTGTTGTGCGTTGTAGCGTGAGCCAAAGCGTTCCATATTTGGTTTTTGCTGATTGGATACATCCATTATTACTTGTTTGTCGCCAACAACATCTTTGCTAGCATCCCATGCCACTATTTGAAGTTTGTTGCCATTGAGGTAGCTTGTGTTACCAGTTTGGTAATCGTAGTGGAATTTGCGACCATCAGCTGCGGTAGTGACAACACCGTCTTGACCAAATTTGTGCTCGGCACCACTTTCATCAAGCACGCGATAATCGCGATTGCCATATACATGGATTTGTTTGCCGGTATTTTGATCGATTTGGACACCGACTGTTACTTCATTTTGACTTTGTGGAAGAAATTCGCGCATTACAGTAGATGAGCGCAATGTCGCAAGATTAGATGCGGTTTGTTGTGCATCGCCTGGAACGAGCAATGCCGAAATCTGACCAATCTTTTGTACTTCTTCGCTTGTGAAAGCTGTCTTGCCGGGTACTCTGTTAGCGCGGAATTCGAGCCATTGTGGAGGTTGACCTGGAACCTCAGGCATACGAACACCGACTTCATCGATCTGACCTTGAGCGTTGCGACGGGCATAGCTGAAGACTGCATCGGGCGAATTTTGTCCTGGAGTCATGCCGTTGATTTTGGCACTAGTGTCGGACAGATACATATAATCAGTCGATCTTCCGTTTGGATAAACAACAGATCTGAGCGGTTGAATCTGTTGAGCAATTACTTGACCATCGGGAGTTTCAACCTGGGCGCTAATAATTCTGCTGTCGCGTTTGGTTTTGACACCATTTGCTTCTTGCCTGAATCCATTTGCGTCAAGATATTGAATCGATCCAGTTGGGCTCAAAGCAACATCGCCAACTAATTGATTAACTACTTCTGGCTGACCGGTAACTTGATTGAGCTTGGTGATACGCAAACCATTTGCTTCGCGGGTGCCTTGTTCAACTACTTGAGCCTGGTTATTGGCTACAATTCTGCCGACTTGATAGCTTTGAACTCGCCCTTGTGCATCATAAGTTGCTTGGAAGAATTTGCCGTCTTCGCTGCGAACCATTGTAGGTTTGCCATCTTGATATTCATAGTAAACGCCGTTTTTGAGAGCTTTAACAGGCTTGCCATTTTGGTCGAACTGTTCGAACGATTTGCCATCGCCATAATCGGTGCGTACAAGACGTCCTTGCGAAAGGGTGTCTTTGCGACCATCGGGATAAGTAACTTGAGAAGCTTGACCACCATCTAATTTAATTTTTCTACCATCAGCTTCAACCGACTCAAACATGGTGTAACCATTAGGAGTCAAAGCAAAACGCGCGATAGTTCCGGTCTGAACATCAATACGAAGGCGCTCATTACCAAGGGGTATGTCGACTACTGCTTGCTGGACAGATTGTGGCTGTTGACCCGCAACCACCATGTCGACTCCAGCGCCCTTGCGCACACGGAACATAGCGTTGCCTAACTGAATTGTGACCTGGTTGCCGTCAGCCTGCATCACTTTAGATTCAGGAAACTGGTTACCAATAACAGTTGGCGAATTGCCGAAAAGTTGCCATTCTTGCATGCCCTGATTTTGAATCTGTACTTCGGGACGAACGTTAAAGGCAGCAGGACGATCTTGTATAACAACTGGATTTATTTGGGTTGGGTTGAAACCCTGAGTTGGATTAAAAGCCGGAGCGACCTGGTTATATTCTGCTTTCCACTGTGATGCTGGCTTGTTTTGAAGAAGAGTAGGAAGAGCTGAAGCAGGGTTGAAGCCTGTTGGAATAGCTTGGTCGGGTGAAGCTTTCCAGTCGAAGGTTCTGTTGGCGTCGTTGACAATCTGGTTGAGAGGTTTGCCCTGATTTTCTTGAAAAAGATTATTGGGAAGGAAATCCATCCCAGCAACCTGGATGGTGGTTGGATTTTGCAAGCCGCTGTCTGCCAAAAACTTGTCGTGAGTCGAGGTATCTTCGGTCACGCTCGAAGCTGCAACGTTGTCGTTGGCTTTGGCTTCGGGGTTTTGACCGGCTGTCATCGCAGTTGCGCCTCTGTGTCTATGCCCTTACTTTAGACAAACGGGGCATGCATGACACTGGGGAAAACCGTGCCCCCCATCAAAAAGCATGGGAGAAACCGTGCCCCCGACACAAATTTAATATATACCGAAACTTTTGAGCCTCAGAACTCTTAGCAAACAGCCCCTTCAGGAATAGCTGGAGCACCACAAGATCTGAGTAAACAATCAATTCTTGCCACTTTAAAGACTTTATAGATACTAGGAATCATGTTCTCAAACCGACAATGCTTACCTGTAACTTCCACTGAGATTACAAACTCTTCAAGCCATTCAAGTCCATCTACAGTGATGAATGTGCACTCGGCAAAATTAATCATAATTGGGCTTTGTGATTCAGCGGCAAATTTTTTGGCACCCGGGATTTCGCCATTAAAAATAGCAGGCACTTTAATTGTGTTTATGGTGATGTTGTGTTGTTGTTTTGAATTAGCTGTCATATCTATTTCTATTTGCTTTATCTATTTAGGCGGTTGGCGCTCGGGGTAGGCACTGATGAAAAGCTGAACCATTTCTTCTATTAATGGAAAACGTGGATTAGTTTTAATACTTAAATCTTCAAAAGCAGCTTTAACCAATATAGGCAATTTATTTTGGAATTCTTCTGGGGTAATTCCCAGCTCCGAAATCGCAAGGGGTTGTTTACACATACGACCGATGTCATAAATTTTTTGCTTAAGCGCTTTGACGCCTTTTTTCACTTCAACATCCGTGTCGGCTTTGCCTTCTTCTGGCTTGTGAAGCCCGAGGAACTCAGCAGCTCTTGCATATTTTTTGTCTGCCACCCAAGTGTGATAATTCGAAATTGAAACAAATTTGCCCGGTACAAGTTCGTTGTAGTCCACTGTCGAAAGTAAAAATACGGCGTTTGCTCTACCGTGAGCGACATCAAAGTTGGCGCCAAGACTGTGAGCCAGAGCGTGATTTACTCCAACCGACACATTTCCTATTGCCATACCGGCAAGACAAGATCCGTGGTGCAACTTGTGGCGATAAACGATATCATCTGGATTTTCCAGAATCATCGGCAACGCTTCAAAAATAAGACGCATAGCTTCAAGCGCCAATCCATCGGTGTAGTCGAAGGCGACGGCTGAAACCAACGCTTCAAGCGCGTGAGTTAGCGCATCAAATGCGGTATCACAAGTTATAGACAACGGAAGTGATCTTGTCAGATTCGCATCAACAATTGCGATATCAGGCAAAAGTGTTTGATCAACAAATGACACTTTACGATGCTTTTCGTTATCTTTCAGCACCGCAAATGGTGTCACCTCAGATCCAGTACCAGAGGTGGTTGGAATTGCTATCAGTTTTGTTTTATTTGATTTGGGAAATTGTGCAAGTCTGTGACGAAAATCAAGAAATGCCACAGAAAGCTGGTCTACATCGATATCGGGATAGTCGTAAAATAAGCGAATCAATTTAGCAGCGTCCAATACAGACCCGCCACCCAATGCCACTATAGTATCAGGCTTGGTGGCTTTTAAAAATTCGACCGCGGTTTTAATTGCTGCAAAATCAGGCTCGACACCAATATTGTCGTAGACGCGAGTTTTGCAATCTTCTGGCATTTTTTCAAGAACGGCAGAAAGATGTCCGCGCTTGTCGGCAGATTTAGTAGTGAGAATCACAGCTGATTTTGTTTTTTGATGACTCAAAACATCGATGCTACCTGGATTTACATGTAGACTGTTTGTTGTTTGAAAGACTACGTCGTAGACAGTGCGACGTGGGACTTTTTTGTAGTTGATTAAGTTCTTAATGCCCACGTTGTCAGATGTGATGTTACCACCGCCGGTACCACAGCCAAAACTCAAAGTAGTATTGAGATTATTGTAAACACCGCCCAGACCACCAATTGAAGTAGGGCAGTTAACGATTATTCTGCCGGCATTTATCGAGTCGGCAAAAAGAGCAATAACATCTTCGTCGCGAGCAAACACGCCAGCGGTATGTCCGGTGCCACCACCATAGTTAACATCGAGTGAGCGATTGATGCCCTCGTAGACTGAGTCCACAAAAACATATCCAAGCACAGGCATTAGTTTTTCAACAGCCAAACGATGGTGGCGCAATTCGCCTTCTAGCGGGCATAAAATTATTTTGCAATTAAGCGGTACGTCAAGACCCGCTTCCTGAGCTATTTTGTATGCGGGCTGACCGACAAGCTTGTAATTCATTCCACCAGTTTTTGGTTCAATTACAGCGTCTGCAACCTGATTTACTTCTTCTGGTTTGCAAACATAACAACCCAGACGCTCGAATTCGCGCAACACCTGGTCGCCAACTTCTCTGTCTATGACTAGAGTTTGCTCACTGGGACATTCGGTGCCATTATCAAAAGTTTTAGAAGTAATAATGTCTTTGACCGATGAATGAATATCGGCAGATTTGTGCAAGTAACACGGAGTGTTGCCAGAACCAACACCTAGAGCCGGTTTGCCCGAGCTGTAAGCAGTGCGAACCATCTGAGTGCCACCGGTTGCGAAAATCAAATCTACTTGAGGATGGCTCATCATGCGCTCGGTTTCTTTTCTGAGCTTGGATGATTTTTCTACCCAGGTAATAAAATGCTTGGGAGCGCCAGCCTTAAGACCCGCTTCGTAAACTATCTGAGCTGCATTATTGGAGCAATTGGCTGCCATTAAGTGAGCCGAGAATACAATTGCGTTGCGCGTTTTGGCGCAGGCGATACTTTTAAAAATGACGGTAGATGTCGGGTTGGTCACAGGCGACAAAGCCAGAATAACGCCAATAGGCTCAGCGTATTCAACCATATCTTCTTCAGGATACTCTTTGACGATGCCGCAAGTGCGAGTATTTTTAATCTGGTTGTACTGAAATTCTGATGCAACGAAGTTTTTGAGCACTTTGTCTTCGGTAAGACCCATGCGAGTCTCTTCGTGTGCTTGTAGAGCCAAGGCTGGTGCAGCTTCAATTGCAGCTATCGTCATAGCTTTAACGATTTTATCCACTTGTTCCTGGGTGTACTGTGTGAAAACAGCCGCCGCCAGGCGTGCTTGGCGCAACATTTGCTCGGTTTTTTCTTCGACTTCGCCTAGTTTGGCAGTACCAGTCTTACTTTCCGAACTCTGAACAGTGGTGGTCATCGCGTCTCTATGTCCTATCTTCGTGCTACCTGAGTCTTGGCTGCGTCTCAAGAACGCACTTATAGCTTCAGTGTAATAGTCTACGGGCAAACCTAGCCCCATTTATCTCTATTATTTAATTGTTTTACACTTATACGTAATTCCCCCCTTCCAACGCGCCCGATTTGGCCATAGAATTTGGCTATTCAGAGGCATTGTTCTGGTTTTTATGACAAAAGCACCGAAAATTTTGCTGTCTCTAAGTTGCCTGCTGGCAGCTTCGACTCCATTGTGCCTGGCTTTAGAGCATTCTCCAGCCAAGCAAATTTACGTGCCTGCCTCTCAAATACCACGCCGGTACGACAGCGAAATGTTTAATGGCACAGAGGCTGTTCCAAGTACAAATTCTACTTCGAGCCTTTATAAAGTTCCAACTCATTATGGCAAACCGCCTTCCAAAGCCACGTCTTCCGCTTCAGCCTTGAGTGCGATTCACAAACCACTACCGGTTAAGAAGGTCTCAAAGCCCACTGTTTACAAGAAAAGCACTGACCCGTTCGTGCAACAAACAGGCTCTCAGTTTCAGTCCGAACTTGCAATTAAGCACGCAGACGCACTTATTGCCCAGGGCAAGTTGAAAGATGCTCAGGCTGTTTTGATGAAAGTGCAAAGAACTTTTCCGCAAGAAGCCAAACTGAAAGACAAAATTGCACAAGTAAGCGTGCTTCGCTCGCACCATTTTTTAAAAACAGGCGATCATTTGCAGGCAGCGTCACAGTCGCGCATGGCACTTGCATTCGACACCGATAACGATAAGGCTAAAGACACCTTAGACAAAGCACTAAAAGGAATGAATGTTGACCCGTCCAGTTCGACGGCTCGATTGAAACAAGGTCATACTCTTTTTTCGCAAGGCAAAACGCTTGAAGCTGCCATTGAATATCGAGCAGCACTGCACAATCCGCTGCAGTTAGACTCGCACTCAGAAGCACTGGTTGGGCTTGGAAATATTGCCGCTCACCATAAAGATTTCACCAATGCCAAAGCTAATTATGAAGCGGCTTTGCACCAGAATCCCAATTCGAGCAACGCTCTTAGACAGTACGGACTTTTTCAGTACAAGCAAAACGAACTTATTAATGCTAATCGCAATTTGTCCAAAGCGCTAATCGTCAACCCCTCAGATGCAGCTGCCAAAGAAAAATTGATTGAACTATGGCAACAACAAGTGGCAACAAGGCCAAGCGATGCCCTAACGCATTTGGGCATGGCGCGGGCGTATCAGTTGGGCCGGTGATCTAAAATCGGCTCAGGCAGAATATAAAACAGTAGTAAAAATAGATCCTAATCATCCTAATCTGCCTCAAGCACGCGAGAGCTTCAAGATTGCTCTAGTCGAGCAAGAAGCTCGCAAACACTTAGAATCGGCACACACGCTTGAAAATCACAATGCTTTGCGCGAGGCATATGCCAAAGCCAGTGAGGCCGCACGCATTACACCAAATAATGTACAAACCAAACTTTATCAAGCTCATCTGGCAGAGCGAATTGGCAATTACCAGGACGCCAAAGCGTTTTATCTCAGCGCTTTAACTCTGGATCCAAACAACGCGACTGCATCAACTGGTGTGCGCAGATATGCAAATATTTTGGCCCCTGGCGAGCATCCAATTGAGTTGAAAGCACAAGCTGGCAACATAAATGGAGCTGCATCAGACAGTTTTGACAGCTTCAATTCAGGCAGACGCATTGAAGGTCCACGCAATTGGTCGTTTGGTGTACCACCAAACAGACCTCATCAATTTACCGGAAACGAAGAGCCACCTTCTGCAAGTTTGCCCGCCTTTCCAATGACTATGCAAGGAAACCCAGCAAGCGGCGCCTCTCCAGCGCAATACGGCGTGGTGCCAGGTTCTATCTATCAAGTTCCAACGGGTGATCCGCTCACTAATATGGCAGGATTCATGGGACAACTGCGCAATCATATGCAAGGCGAAAAGCAAAAGTGGAAAGATTGGGAAGAACAAGTTCACAATAATATGAAGCCGCAAACTGCCGATGCAGCGGCTCCTTCTTCGATATCAGCGCCGTCTACTTCTTCTGGCTCTGTAGCTTCGCTACTGGCTATGAGTCCGACTACATCTTCTGGCGCTGCCAGCGCTGCGACTGCAACGACATCTCCAATCGCAAACAAATTAATTACATCTGGCGACGTTGCCGCTCTTTTAAAATCACTCAACATCAACAAAACAGCGGTCGCGCCTGCAATAACTCAAGCTGCCAATCAAGCTGTTGCAACAACAGTTCCAACAGCGACATCTTCGGCCGCTTCAAATATTGCCAATATGGCTGCGACAGCAACTGGCATGACACCACCTGTAGCACCACCAATTCAAAGCCAATCCAAACTTGGCACAATGGTAAACGCCCTCTCAAATGCCGCTGCTGGCAGACCTCTGATGTCACAGCCGTATAACTATAATTATGCAAATTCGATGGCAAATCCATACGCAAATCCTTATGCAAATCCATATGCGCCATACAATCCGCAAGCAATGCCAGCCTCTGTTAATCAACTTGTAGTGGGACCACCTCAAATTGACCCGATGACAGGCAAAGCGCTTCCTACAAATGTTATGCAACAACCGGTAGGAAGTTTGCCTCTGGGCACAGGAATAAGCAGCACTCCAGGCAACGGCACTAATTGGGCGGCACTGGCAGCTACAGCTGGGCAAGTAGCTTATCAAAACAGAGGTGCCATAAAAGTTGCAGCGGCAAACGCGGCACAAAAGATGCAACCGTTTGTAGAAAACGTCAGAAACAGCTTGACTCAACCAGCTTCCACAAGCGTTAGCGAAACAACCAAAGCTAAATTGCTACCAACCACCACGAATGAAACCGCCACTACATCTAGTACCACCTACCAATCGGTTCCCGCAATGGAATCTTTAAATCAGGCAGCTGTTCCAAACGAAATAAATCCTACAATAACTAAAACTTCAGACGAGAATGCCATTGCCCTCGCCTCTCCAGACAGTCTTACTTCTGAAACACCAAAGTATGCAAGTCCCGAATCCGGAAATAGCCGAGTGAGTGAGCTTGAAAATCAGAATTCACAACTACGCGATCAATTAGAAAAAGCGAATGCTCAAATAAAATCAATGAACGGCAATTCAGCTCAAGGTGTTCCACAAGGCGCTCCAGAATCAGCTTACAAGTCGCCTTTTGCCAAAGCGCCTATACGACTGGAATTACAAGGCGTTAGTTCGACTGAAAAAACTACCACTCTAAATGTAGTACTCAAAAATAGCCAAAGCGGTGAGATGAAACTGCCATCGTCAATGAGAGCGGTCGTTCGTTTGTACGGAACCAAGGACCAAGTAGCAAAAGTAAAATTTGACAAGAAAGCACTAAACGCTAACGAAACTGTCAAAGGTACAATCACAGTTCACGCACCAAAGTTGAGCCCTGCAGCCGATGTACTAATACCAAATATGATTAGTGCAAGCGATGGATCAAAGCAAGACTTGCATTTGACAGTTCCGATATCTTCTAATTTCGGCGTCAACTAAATTGCGTTAGCCTCTTCGACAATCGTTTGCTTTGCGTCTTTGAACAATGGCAACACATGCGCTGTTGGGTTGGAAAGTTAATTACAAATTTTGTTCCTCGACCAAGTTCGCTAAAGCAAGCAATATTTCCTTTGATTTGGAAGCGTCCGATTGTCAATGCCTGGTAAATACATGCGCCACTGCATCTGGTGCGATTCCATGTCCGCTGTCTTCTATTTGTATAACGACATCACTATCATGCAAGCTTACATTTACCGGCCCTTCTTCTTAGGCTTTTTAAGAGCTTGCGCCTGGGCGCTTTTTAGCGCCTCTGCCGATAACTGACTCAGATAATCGGGATTTTCCAGAGCCGCATCAGGGACCTGGTAGTAAAAGATACGACCAATGCCTTTTTTGGTCTCATATTGAAAATATTCTTTGGCGAATTCGCGCTCATCTTCAGGAATTTCAACTGGATGGCCCGACTGGTCTAAGGTTTCTTTCAAATATAAGATTTCGTCGATTATTATGGCAAACATCAATCCTTCAACAAATAGTCCGATACCTCCAAACATTCGTCTTGCCTGAACTATTCGCCAGGAACGAAGAAGGTCTTGTACATGTATGGTTAAACCATCAATCTTTTTCATTCTATCTATTTCACAAGGCACCATATGTGGTGATAAACAAAACCGACAATCTCACAATGAGACCATCGGCTTTGTAATTGATTCCAGATGATGCGAGCAACTACTCTTTTTTAGCGTCGCCAGCTTCTTCTTTTTTATCTTCAGACTTAACTTCTTCAGTTTTGGTCTCTTCAGTTTTGGTCTCAGTGCCTTCGGCTGTTTCAGTAGTTTTCTCGGTAGCTTTTTCTTCTACTTTGGTGCTGCTGTCGCCTGAAGGTGTTGAAGATTCAGTAGTTGTTGTGGTTGTAGATGTGGTGGCATTTTCATCTTTAGCTCCGCCGCATCCTGCTAGTAAACCTACAACTGCTACGGCTGTTAACAATGCCATAGCGCTGTTTTTTGTTGTTTTCGCTTCCATCTAAACTCTCTCCGTTAAATTGGCACGCCAATTATTTGTACTAGTACCAAACAATTACAACCGACCGGGCGGGTCTGGCGCAAGGAATGTTACTTTATCTGTCGTCTCTTGATAACCGCACTTACATAACGTATTGCGGTTTGGTTTTGTAGAGCAAGCGGAAGGTAGCTTTGTCTCCAGCAGAAAGACTTGTGACGATGCGATCGACATACATGATGTCGTCTCGATAAGGGCTGTGCTCCTTGATTCCAAGCGCATGACCAAACTCGTGAGCAGTAGCTCCTATCATGCGTTCTGGGGTGTGATTAATCATGGTCGAGAGCTCAATGACAACTGGTTTTTGTCTGTAATTGGGCAATTGAGTCTGAGCTGGGGTGAAGAGCTGTGCGCAAGTGTTACCACCCACGTTCAACCCGCCTGGACCGCCAGAATCGGGAAATGAGTCTGTGAAAAAGACCAGAACCTGTGCTTCTCTTGGATCTTCGGTAAATCCGAATTTTATCAGACCTTCATGTTCGAACTGCCGCCACTGCTCGATGCCTGCGGCCACTTGATAATTAGTCTGCTCTTCCCAGCCCTTTGCAACATTGCAATCGCCAAAAGGATCTTCCGATTGCAAACGCTGAAAAACTTCATCTACTCTTTGCTGTTGCAATTGAGCAAATGGCAACTTAGGCAATTCTATGCCAGGACTGATCCAGACGCGCAGGGGCATTTTATCGGCAGTCCAGCGCACCAGTGCCATGCGCAGGGTAGGCTCGCCCGGGTTATAAGGCTTTGCTGCGGTAGCTTTGGTGCGATTCTCGCCTCCTGTCAGATGCAGCCCAGGAGTAGTAATTTGCGACCCATATCCTGCCGCCCCCTGGCGTCCATCGGGCAAATAGCGTGGCGAACGAGTTTGAAACTGAGCTTTTGGCAGCGCTGGTCCGCGTTTCTGCCTATTCTGAGCCATAACATCAAGTGGACTTGCCAGTGGAGATAAACTCAGGCAACACAATATAAACAAGCAATACGAGCGTTTAGTCATATTAAAGAAACCCGATTCTACTTCTTATATTATGCCAACAGTTTTGAATTTGCTTTCATGAACCAACCCACTCAAACTTTCCAAACAATTTGCCTACCCAAAGAAGAAGCCAGCCTGAAGGTTGCGCACGAAATTGCCTTTCTAATAGAAAATCAAGCACTTGATGAAGACTATGTTTGCCTTGGTTTGCCAACCGGCAGAACGCCTTATCTTATTTACGAAGAATTGGCGCGCATCTCAAACGAACGCAATTTCAAATGGGAGCGAGTCAAATGTTTTGCCCTGGACGAATATTTAGACTCAGATTCAGAAGACACTTTTCACGCCTATCTGTACAAAAATCTCTATAGCAAAGTCTCAATTCCAAGCAAAAATTGCTTCAATCCAGCCGAGTGCGATGACTACGACGGACTAATTGCAATGCACGGCGGATTGGATTTAACTATTCTTGGAGTAGGCGGCAATGGTCATATTGCTTTTAATGAGCCTGGAACCAGCGAAAACAGCTGGACACATTGTGTTTGGTTGACGGATGAAACTCTGAAGGCGAACAAGTCTCTTTTTAAGAATCCCGAAAAAATGCCAAGTAAGGCTGTGACAATGGGCGTTGCCACAATCGTTGCAAGCAGAAAAATCAAACTCGTGGCATTTGGCGAAAATAAAAAACAGGTCTTAAAAGAAGCACTGAAAGAAAAAATTACCAGTAATTTGCCCGTTTCTTATTTGCAGAAACATAGTAATCTAGAGGTGTATACAGATTTCAGCCTGGACTAACTGAGACTTGAAACATCATCTAAACCTATTTTTTGCTCTATCAATTACCAGTCTAATTTTCAATCCGACAGCCATTGCTCAAGGTCGATTATCTGACGAAATGATTCCGCCAGATGTCACACTCACAGACAAGGTGACATCTTTTAGCCCAGCGGCAAGCTCTGCTGCTAGTGCAGGTTCAGCCAACGCACCTGGAATGGTTGGTGGTGGCTCTAATCAAATAAGTAATCCTGAAGTTCCTTCATTTACCGGTAATAATACTGGGGCTAATAGTCCCTTCGCCCAGGGCTCTCAATTCAATAATCAATTTGCATCACAAATGGAACAATTGATGCGCCAAGGTGGCAAAAATGTCGACGTGCAGAAATTGAAAGAACTGCAAGAACAAATGATGAAACAGGGCATGCAGCCACCGACCAAAGATGGGCAGCCTAAAAATCCCACTCAGTTTACTATGAATCAAAATCAACAAACTCCACAACCGCCACCCACTGGCCATGGAGCAAATCCAAACGCTCCGCCAATTGGACAGGGCTCGCAGTCGAGAGATCCGGTAGCTGTAATTGAAACAAGCAAAGGAACGATTGTTATTCGTTTGTTTCGCGGATTGGCACCAAAGACCACACAAGCATTTTTGCAAATGTGTAGCGAAGGTTTTTACAACGGACTCAATTTTCATCGCTACGAGCCCGGCTTCGTCATTCAAGGTGGCTGCCCCAACGGCAATGGAACCGGAAATTATATAGATCGAAACACTGGCAAACCGCGTTATTTACCCCTTGAAATAACTCCAGCCTTAAGACACAATTCACCGGGCGTGGTGGCAATGGCTCGCTCGCCTGGCGATTTAAATTCGGCTAGCTGTCAGTTTTATATTACTTTAGGACCCAAATCGCAGCTAGATCAACAGTACACCATATTTGGTGGCGTAGTTCGAGGCATGGAAGTGGTCAACAATATAAGAGTTGGCGACAAAATAATAAATATACAGGTTCAAGAACAGAACTAAAGATAAGCCCTAAATGCTGTTGGGGTCTATATAAGGCGGTATCGTGCCTTCTTCTGTTTCAGTCGGTTTAAACTTTTGCTGTAGTTGCGGTTCGCCATTGGGAGCAATGGGAAAAGGAAATGACTGCATAAATCCAGGTGGAATATCAGTTTGCATGCCGGTTCCCATTCCAGGCATCATTTCCATCATTTTTTGCATCTGGTCAAAAAGTTTGCGAAAACGCATGGTGCTATCAGCTAAATCCTTAAACTCAGGACCAGGTGTTCCATTGGGAAATTGCTGAAATTGCTCGATGATAACGCTGCGTCCGTCCATCGGCATTCGGCGCATATCGAAAGGCAACTGACTTTCAGCGCGTGGCTTGGGTCCTGCCGATTGTGACTGAGCACTATTATTGTTATTAACTTGAATCTGCTCGATACCAATGACCTTTTTCAGCCTATCAACGCGATCCGCATATGACATTGATGTTGCAGGCACTCCAAACAAATTGGTCTCAAGCCGCTCTAATCTTTTATCCAAAGATTCGCCCTTGTATGTTTTTTTAAGTGCACGCCACTCAAGTGTATTTAATACCGGGTACTGCGACTCGGCAATTGATGCACCGACATCGGTTTTATGCTCTTTTTGTTCTTTCAATTCTTTAGCTCTAGCCTGCAAATCTTTAGCGGCTTGCGAATCTTTCTGCTGAATCATCGCTTTCAATCGCTCTAAACGCATTTTGTTATTACCAAACTGCACTCCACCAAGAACCAAGAGTTCGAGCCGCTCAAGCCTTTTTTCTATAGGGTCATGATTGTAGTCATGGAAGAAAAATCGATTCTCTAAAATCTTGAGATTCTTCTCGCTCTCTAAAGTGAACTCATTTACGGCTGCTTGGTTGGCCGTCGCAGTTTTTGCCGGACTAGCCGCTGAGGCTGCCGGTACCAGAGAGAGTAGACAAATAGTTATCAGAAGATTTTTCTTGAGCATTTTATTTATCCTTACTAATCAGCATAACAAATAAAATCGAGACTTCAAACAAAAACCCTGTCCTCAAGCTAAAAAGACAGGGTTCTTACTTATTTTTTGCCAAGCAAATTACTCTGCTTTGATTTTTCTTTAATTACTCGTCGGTGGAGCGATATTCGGCATCTACCACTTCATCGCCCGATGCGGTGTAACCAGAGAGGTCTTCTTCGCCGTAATCGGCTCCGTATGAATACTCTTGCTGTTGTCCGCTCTGACCTTGTTGCTGGTCGTAGCCGCCTTGCTGGTTTTGGTCGTAACCGCCACCTTGATCGTAGCCGCCGCCTTCTCCTTCAACATAATCTTCTTCTCCCGTAAAGCCTGCGCCTTCTTTGGAGCGAGCAGCTTGTTGCAAGAGAACCAACGCGCCTCTAAGTTCGTTCATTATAGATTTGAGCGTATCTAAGTCCGCTCCGTCTTTCAGTTTTTGACGAAGGTCGCCAATCAACATTTCAGAACGTGATTTTTCACCAGCCGTTACTTTGCTACCAAGCTCGCGAATTTGACGCTCGACCGAGTAGCAAATTGCATCTGCTTCGTTGCGAACATCGGCTTCTTCTTTGCGAGTACGGTCATCTGAAGCATGCGATTCGGCTTCGCGCACAGCACGAGAGATATCGTCTTTGGTCATGTTTGTGCTTGCGGTAATTGTGATCTTCTGCTCTTTGCCAGTGGACTGGTCGCGAGCTGTTACGTTCAAAATACCGTTTGCGTCGATATCAAAAGTCACTTCGACTTTGGGAACGCCGCGATTGGCTGGGTTGATTCCATCCAGACGGAAGTTACCGAGCAGTTTATTGTCGCGCGCCATAGGGCGTTCACCCTGGAACACATAAATATCAACTGCTGTTTGGTTGTCTTCTGCTGTAGAGAACACTTCAGTTTTTCTAGTTGGAATAGTGGTGTTGCGCTCGACCAGTTTGGTCATAACGCCGCCCATTGTTTCGATACCCAAAGATAGCGGTGTAACGTCGAGGAGTACGACCCCTTTGACTTCGCCACCAAGTACGCCGGCTTGAATAGCAGCTCCAACGGCTACAACTTCATCAGGGTTAACGGTTTGGTTGGGCTCTTTGCCACCGGTCAAACTGGCAACCAGTTCTTTAACCGCGGGAATGCGAGTCGAACCTCCGACCAAAACTACTTCGTCCAAATTGGAATAGTCCAGTTTGGCGTCTTTAAGTGCTTGCTCCATAGGCTGGCGGCAGCGCTCAACCAGACTTCTGGTCAATTCGTTGAAGCGAGCACGGGTCAAAGTCATTTCAAGGTGCTTGGGACCCGAAGCATCTGCTGTTATAAATGGAAGAGAAATATTGGTTTCAGTAACCGAAGACAATTCAATTTTGGCTTTTTCAGCAGCTTCTGTAAGACGCTGAAGAGCTTGACGATCTTTTCTGAGGTCTATGCCTTCTAATGTATTGAACTCATCGGCAACCCAAATCACAATGGCGGAGTCGAAATCGTCTCCTCCCAAGTGAGTGTCACCAGATGTAGACTTTACTTCGAAAACGCCATCACCTACTTCAAGGATGGATACGTCGAAAGTACCACCACCCAGGTCGAAGACCAGGATCATCTCGTTATCTTTTTTGTCCATGCCATAAGCTAGCGCGGCTGCTGTAGGCTCGTTGATGATACGAAGAACTTCTAAGCCGGCAATAGTGCCTGCGTTCTTAGTAGATTGACGTTGCGAGTCGTTGAAATAAGCTGGAACTGTAATGACAGCGCTTGTGACTTTTTCGCCCAGATACTTCTCGGCGTCTTCTTTCAATTTACGCAATGTCATGGCTGAAATTTCTTCAGGCGAATAATCTTTGCCCTGGATGCTGACCTTGCAGCCACCATCTGCGCCTTCTTTGACAATATAGGAAACCATTTTCTTTTCATTGTCTACTTCTGAAAAGCGGCGTCCCATAAAACGCTTGATTGAATAAACTGTGTTCTCAGGATTCAAGACTGCCTGACGACGGGCTAATTGCCCGACCAGTCTTTCGCCGGATTTGGTGAAGGCGACGACCGACGGAGTTGTTCTGCCTCCCTCAGCATTTGAGACCACGGTGGGTTGACCCCCTTCCATGACTGCTACCACGGAGTTAGTAGTTCCCAAATCTATGCCGACTGATTTACCCATTATCTTTGAAACTCCCTATGCTGCTTCAATTCTGGCGGAGACACCAAATTATACTTGTAGTAAGCGATTGACATGCTCACTTTATTGATTCGTGCCCGTATAGTCGATAAATACTACTAAAGATCCTTTACAGTTTGATCAATAAAGAGCCTCTTTGCAGACAAATATCTGCAAGATTTCCCACATTGTGCCCAGTAAAACGATCCTTGCTCACCTTTTCAACCAACAAGTAAATTTATTTATCCACCTACTTAGCTACTTACTGAAGTTCTACTTTTTGCCCTATGGCAAGTGGAAGGACTTCTACTTTGGATTCATTATCTTTAGCTAGCTTCATTAAATGGGAAGGTTGGTACCGATAAAAAACTTGTTCGGCAAGGGGTTGCCAGTGCATCGGAACAAGACGCTTGGCATTTAACTCTTCAGCAATTTGCAACGCCTCTTCAGGAGAAGCGGTGGCATATTTTCCACCAATCGGCAAAAAAGCCGTATGGACAGAACGACCCGCAAGGGCCTTTGCAATGTCCGCGCTGTAAATGGTGGCACCGGCATGATAGTACCCTTCCAAATAATATCCGTTGACTGGCTTGCCCGGGGCTCTGCTGCGTGCAAACATCGCGATAATCGTTTTGCCAAGCCTGTTAAGCGGATGCAGAGCGGGAACAGCTGTTATTTTAGTGTCACCATAATAGAGCGACTGCCCGACATCTAACGGAAGAAAAGCCTCGGCAGGCACTTTCTTTTTGTATTTGCGACGCAGCCAGTTCACAAGTGCTTTCGGCGCTACAAACTGACATTTCCACATTTCATAAAGCATCGGGGTGAGCAACACACCGTGGTCAAAATGTCCGTGACTGAACAAAACAAGATGCCCAGGCTGCAAATTGGCAAGGTCGCCAGGACTGGTGAAATATGGATCGATATAAATCCTAAGATTGGCCAGCTCTACTTGTACAGCGCTATAACCGAAATAGGTCAGGCTCGACATTAGTTATTCTGCTCTAAGAGGACCAACAAGACGGCATCGTAACACTTTTAACTGATGAATGAACGAAAACTAGTAAAATCATAGGTTCATTGGGCACAGGCAAGCCCTTGACAGGCGGAGCAAAATGAACATCGCAAAACAACTAACTTACAGTCTTACAACAAGTCTGATTCTGGCAACCCTTTCTCTATCGGTTCCTCTAAGTGTGTTTGCACAAGACGCGCCCGAAAAAGACGAAGCACCAGCAAAAGAAGCGGCGCAAGCAAAAGACGTCAAAGACGCTAAAGATGACGGTCTCAAAAAAAGTAAAACAAAAGAATTCTTCAAGTATTTAAATCCTATCCCAGAGAAAAATTACACAAACGAATCGCAAGATCGTGTAATCAAAAAAAGAAAATTCAAACCTATTGCATACCCTGGCGCCAAGCCGATTCTTAATCCAGAGCTTGGATTGTTTGCCATAATTCCTACCGAGAAAATTGCAGATACAGCTTTCATGGATGATCTCGCTGCTCGCTCTGACGTAAATGGCCTGTCCATTATGGTGCCGTGGCAGAGCATTGAAAAGTCCGAAGGAGAATGCGATTTCAGCGCCATCGACCAAGCATTGGAAATAGTGAAAAAACACAATAAGACTTTGATTTTGCGAGTAACCACTTGCGGATTAAATGATGGTGTCAAATCAGACACGCCAGACTGGGTTTTTCAAGCCGGCGTAAAAACTTTGACCTACAAAGATAGCGAAGGAAAAGAGCATCAGGCGCCAATCTTCTGGGACGGCACCTATATGGCTAAATGGAGCAACTTCATCTCGAGCCTGGGCGAAAAATACGACAACAACAAATATATTCACAGCGTCGGCATCACTGGCGGTGGCGTGCTTGGATCTACGTTAGTGGTTCCAGACTTTGCCGTATTTGAGGATCAAGATTCAGAAACTCTTGCTCAAGAAGGCGCTGCTGGAGCTACAGGCTCTAAATCGGCGTATGGTGAATTGTGCAACATTTTGCGCAAAGAACACAAAATGAGCGAACGCCAATTAGTCGAACACTGGAAATATGTGGGTGACATTTTCCCTAAAGCATTTAAAAATGTACCTTTGAATTTCGACATCAATCCTCCACTGCTTGGACGTAAAGGACAAGACGCTCTGGATGAAATTTCCGACTATCTTGTATATAGGTATGGACAGCGCGTTTATCTCACACGCCAAAATATCAAAAATGCAAAACACGGATTTGATCAATATCGCGTTTTCTTAAAATTCCATCCTGATACTTTGACTGGATACCGACTGCGCCCAGATTTTGATTTAGCCGAAGCAGCTAAATTAGCTCATATGGCTGGTGAAGACGGAGTAAGTTTCTGTGAGGTTCCGCCTGAAGTTTTGAAGAGCGAAGATGCTGCAGTCAAAGCGGCACTTAACGATATTCAATCTCATCTTGGATATCAGATAATTTCAAAAGAAGCGAAGATTCCAAACAATGCTAAAGTGGGTGAGCCTCTAAACGCTTCATTTACTTTCTTGAATTTGGGCGCCACTGGCGCGATGATGCCATCACGTCACAACGACAAGGATGTTCCATCGAGTTACAAAATCCAGCTTGAACTGCGAAACGAAACCGGCAAAGTAGTATTTCGTTCGCACCATACACCAGTGATTCCTACATATGATTGGGTTTCGGACAAACCCATAACATGGGAAAAACAGCTGCGCATGCCCGAGCACATGAAACCAGGCAAATATTCTGTTTATTTGTCATTGCTTGAGCCGGATTCGAAAAAACAAATTCGCTTCTTGAACGCAATTGCTCAAGGCGATCCTAAAACCGAACTGGAAGCGCCGCTTGGTTCGATTGAAATAACAAATTAGTCAAAAATCTCATAACGATCTAGAAGGTCTTTTTGATTTAGTGATCCAGGCCGGCCTCCGGAGGCCGGCCTGGATCACTAACTTAAACGAAGTAGCCAAAAGGATGTTAGATTTCCGACCTGTTTGTGTGATTTATTTGGGTCTAACTGGCGGAAGACCAAGAGGAATATTGCATTCGCTGAGTAATTGTTTAATGGCAGGCAAAGCATCTCTTGCCGCTTCCTCGCCAGCTTTTACTCCACGTTTTGCATCTTTTCGTTTGGTCGAAATCAAAGAAATTCCAGTAGTATCGGGATGAATGGTCAAATCGGCAAATTTTGATTGAGGTCCATCCAGATCTTGCAAATCCCAGGCAATCATGCGCTTTGCCATACTGCCAAATCCGGTCAACTGACCTTTGGGTAACGGTGTAAAGGGCTCGTCGATATTGATTGCAATAACAACATCCGCTCCCATTTCTCTGCATTGTTTGACCGGCAAATTACAAATCAGTCCACCATCGCAGAAAAGATAATCACCAAGCTCCACCGGCTTGCGCAAAGTAGGAACCGCGCTGCTAGCCTGCATAGCCCAGCCCATATTTCCTTTTCTGATCATGTAGGGCTTGCCATCCATTACATTGAGCGCGACAGCAGCAAAAGGAATTGGCAGATTTTCAATTAGTTGATCGTGGGCGGTCAACTTGCCCATAAGATAAGTCCTGAAACGATTTCCGGCGTAGAGTCCGTCGTAATCTTTTTCTCTGAATATATTCACCACTTTTAATACTGGCGAAATAGCGACCCTGAACCAGAGTGGAACAGTCATGAAATGCTCCATCACATTTCCATTTTCGAACTCTTTTTGCATAAGTGCAGGAGATGCACCAAGTGCATAAAAGCCTCCAACTACTGCACCAATACTGGTTCCACAAATGTAATCGAATTTGACTCCAGCCTCGTCGAGGACTTTGAGCACACCCACTTCAGCTGCACCACGGGCGCCACCACCACCAAGCGCAAGTCCCAGCTTGAGTCTATTTGTTTTTTGAGCCCTCTTGTATGTCAAAGCCTCGTTTCTATCGCAAGAAGACGTCTCGATAAAGGAATCTGATGCCTTTGCAGGCGATACCGTTAGCGATAATAAAAGCGATAAACCTACAGATAGCCTGAAAGCAGATAGTCTGATAGTTGGTTTGGAAATTTTAGTGAACATTGTAATCAAGGCTGAACTCTATATCTACACTGTGTGGGGCATACTTGGGTAAAGGTGCAAAAGGCGTGGATTTTTCCACTGCTTTGATTGCTGCTGCATCGCTTTCGCTGTGACCTCCGCTCTTCAGAACTTTCAAACGACTAACCGATCCGTCGCTGAAAATTTTGAAACGCAAATTCACATGCTTGCTCGATTCTGATTTGGGAGGATTCCAATTCGCCCTGACTGTTTTTTGAACCAAGGACATGTATGAATTGAAGTTGACCCTTTCTTGTCTTTTCAGAATATTCTCGCAGACTAAAAGAGTTTCCTCTAGAGCTTCTTTCTTATGTCCTTCAGCCAATAGTTTTTCGCTCTTCTTTTTGCCTTCTTTCGCCGCTTCAAGATTGTCTGTACCACATTCTTTCAGCGCTATCTTAAGTGCCTCTGAGTTGAAAGTGACAGCCTCAGCCTCTTTTCCTGCAGCTAAATTTATTAAAGCGATATTGGCTAAAAATCGAGCTTCGTCGCTTGTGTAATCTTCCTTCTTTTCTTCCAGACGGCTTAAATATAGTCCTTCAGCTTCTGTATAAAGTTTTTTCTTCAGGAATAACCCTGCCAGTTCGTCTAATTTCTCTCTGAATTTGCGCTTGTACTCAATTGCAAGGTCATCTGCCTTTTTTTGCCCGATAGTTTTAAAAGTTTGCTCAGCTCCCTTGAAATTATCTTCATGTGCCATGTCTCGGGCTTTGGAAATGGTCGAAAACACTTCACGGCTTTCTTCATCCGCCATTGCACCGTTTGCGAAGAAGCCGATCGAAACACATAAAGCAAGACTCAGAAATCGCAAAGCGATGGAACGGTGCACCATATTTAGTATTACTCTCCGGCAATGACTTTGGGCTAAAAGTAGATACATTTAAAACTTCTTGGTAAAAATAGTGCAAGAGGGACTGGTTAAACTTCGGTCTTTATGAAATTATTGGGACATCATGATAGTCAAGCGACCGACCATTGCACACGCAATAGCCTTGTTGGCTATACTTTCGCTGTCAGTGGGACAGACTCTCGCTCCTAGCGCGCAAACTCAGGCCGCAACTAGTTCGAATAAAAAATCTAAACGCAAGCACAAACCGTCTTACACCAACATGAGCCTGGTGCCCCCGCCGCCTCCCTCAATCGCCATTCCCGAAGGAATGCTTTTAGCCGTCCCGCCGCCCGCCATTCTGGCTGCCGGATTTGCTCCAAGCCAACCTTCATTCACGCCCTACCAGCCCATGCCAATGCACTCGCCGACTCATCGGTGTGGACATTGCGGCTTTTCCGACTCATCTTTACTTTCGCCTGCAGTGGGCAACACTTCGCCTTATTTCAAACCCTTTCCCAGACGCACATTTTTCAATGCCGATTCCATGACGAGCATGAGCGTGTCGCGCTCTCGCAAAACCCGCTCCGAGCGTCAAACTAAGCGTTTTAAAAAACGCAAATGCATTTTCACTAATAGATAAGAGCCGCTACGGGGTATATCTTTTCAGGAAAGTATTTCTGGCATCAAAGGTAACCTCGGCATCCCGGCATCATGGCGACAACGGAACAGAACGATCCCATCGAAGCGCAACCTGTTGAGGACAACCCCAGTCCTGTTGAACCGGTTGGTAATTCTTTGTCGGACCAATTTGCCAGTTACGTCACAGATTTCGCTAAGAATTTTAAACCTACTGTTGTTGCGACCTCAGTAAGTGATGGCAATGACGGCTTTTCCATAGACTTTGGACACAACCACGATGGTCACGATCATGCCGGTGATGTTCATCCAACCGGTTTAGACGCACAAGCGACAATGACCGACACTCCCAAAGAGTGGCAAACGCGCATTGAAAACGATGAAATTGCAGCGCTCATTAGAGCAAACCCAGACATGCTGCCTGATTTCAATTTTAAAGCAGATGGCTCAGCCACCTACACAGTCGCTCCTGGAATGACTTGGTCACGCCTTGCAATTCGCGCGCTGCGCTTTCAAGCCGGACCAGGCAAAGAGGGTAATTTCACTTCAGCCGAGCGCAACGACGCTGCAAATCTAATCGCAAGTTTCAATCCAGGAATTCCTGCTGACCAACTACGTATTGGACAAGTGATAAAAATTCCACCAGAATTCATCAACCGCCTGGGGCCTTCACCCAGGGTCGAAGTTGCTTTCAAGAGTGATAGCTCAGTCAAAGTCGAGTCGGCCAATGCGTCTGCAGAATTCACTCAGCACATCGCCGAGCTTTATTCTAAACTTCCACCGGCAATGCGTAATTTACTTCAATATCAAACTCGAATTGTGGTGGCAGGCGATATTCGCGATTACGATCCGTCCCTGTTCACCGCACGCCCTGCTGCACATCCACCTAACATGACTTTCGCCAACGTTTATGGCATACATATTCCTACCGATAACGGATCGCGATCTGAAGTTCTAATTCCAGAATGGTATCGCGCACCAGACGGTAAAGTGATGAGAAATCAGTTTTATAAATACGCTTTCAATCACGAAATTGGTCACGCGCTGGACCGAGCCCTTGCCCCAGGAAGCTTTTCCAAAACCGACCAGTTTATAAATGCTTATCAAGCCGACTTCAATCGCATGACACCAGAGCAACGTGCGAAGTATCCTTATTTCACAGACGGATATGTCGTAAGAAATCCTGGAAGCTTTATCGACTACATGAGTCAGGCTCGCCGAGCCGAATTATTCGCAGAACTTAATGCCGAGATTCTCAATACAAGCTTGAAAGATAATGCCGAAGATCGCAAGGATTTCATCAATTCATTTAGAACAACTTTTGAGCATATGGTAAAAGTACAGGCTGGCAGAAATATGATCTCAGACGAGCAGTATATGCAGCTTGCCGACAATGGTTTCCTGACGCCGCGATTAATCGCCGAACTGCAAATTATTCATCGACGAAGCGACTTGGCTGACTCTATGCGAGTTCGCGCTGGAATAAAATAATTTGTTTATTCGCCAGTTGGCGGTGCATCGGTAAACTCTTCTACTAAGATGAGCTTGTCGCCTTTGATTGCAACTCCAACTCCGACACTAGTATGATTTGGATGCAAAATGTTGTAGCGATGATTTTTTGGTCCATCAGGCTCTGACATAAAGTCGTTTTCCAAATTTATAACTTTCTGCGAGTCTTCGATATCGCCCTGCTGATAAGCAATATTCTCGTAAACTCCAATGCCAATATTCATTTTCGCTGCCCGAGCTTGCGCATCGAGACCTTCTTTATTTACGTGCGAGAAGAAATTCTTCTTCATCATGTCCTGCGCGTGCGCCTTAGCCATAGCGCTTAAGCGTGGACTAAGTTTGAGTGGTCCGCGATTTAGTTTCGCTCTATCAGCATTGACCAGCTCAAAAAGTTGTTTTTCAGTTGTATGCTCTCGCTCAATGCTAGATGCATTGGTTGCATCGTCACTCTTTATATTTTTCGATTTTCGATCCTGTTTTTCGACTCTTGGTTGACGATCTACCTCAGACCCGGGAGCAATGTCCGGTCTGCCATATCCTGGTCTGCGGATAGAAGGAGCGAATGGCGGCTCGGACTCATCGAAGGGACCTTCATCTTGAGCAAAGCAGGGTCCAAAAGCCCACAAAAAGCTAATTGCCAGAGCTGCGAGTATTACTTTCTTATTTTGCGAAGGTTTCATCTCAGTTAAATACCAAATTTGACGCTCTCCAAAACTGAAGACCGCAAATTCAGCAAGATGTTCCTACAAATTCCCCTCGGTGGGACCTGCAGGCGGTGCATTCTTCTGAGCGTTGCTTGTATTCTTTGCCATCATCGCTTCGGTTAATCCTGGGCTCATTGCATCCATCACGGTGAAGACACCACTGCCGGTGCCAACAGGTGTTTCCGGTTTTGGATTGCTTACAAGATCCACTAATACATCAACTACTTTATCGGCATCGTTAACAGGTGGAATTGGAACCGCTTTATGCCCAGAATAATTTGCGGCATTATCAAAAAACTCAGTATCCATCGCCATCGGTATATCTAATCTCTTTTCCATTGTAAGTAAATCCCCCAGTCCTTAAGCAGCTTTCGATGCATAGAAGACTGAGGGAAATAGAATCGGTTCCCGGTTAGAGAACGATTTAATTAACGATTAAGCAGTAACTTCTACTGCATCCGATGCCCAAGTAATAAGCGGCACTTCAAACGAAGACACGAGGTCTTCGTGCTGAGGCAACACTCTCACCGAGAATCCGTGGCGTCCGCTCTTGAAGTAGCGAATAGTTCCAGAATAGGTTACAGGATCCTTGTCACCATTGGCAGGCAACATTGCAATTGCTTCGCCTTCGCGGATGATACCGTACTGGTCGACTGGTCCATGATAAATCTGGACCGACACTTCATCTGCGGCAAGTCCGCCTAAACGAATTGTCGCTTTAATTTTCATGTCCTCGCCAACTTTAATGGTATCGCGGTTGGTGCTTTCTACATTTAAGATTTGCACTCCACTCCATTTACGAGCGATCTTAGCTTTCCATTCGGCCATTTCTTTGGCTTTCTTGGCACCATCAGCGATGAATTGTCCGTAGCGCTCCATGGCAGGCAAATACATACGCAAGGTGTAATCTTTGAGCATGCGGTTGACTGAAAATTCAGGACACAGCTTAACCATGGAGTGTTTCATGCTGTCCAGCCATTTGCGCGGCATACCAAAACGGTCACGATCGTAGAAAGCTGGAACAATTTCTTTTTCGAGCAATTCATACAATTCGTTCGATTCGATACTATCTTGATAGTCGAGATCGGCGTATTCTTCGCCTTTACCAATCGACCATCCGACATTTGGTTCGAACGCTTCGTCCCACCAGCCGTCTAAAATACTGCAATTCAAAACGCCATTGAAGATTGCCTTCATACCTGATGTTCCGCAAGCTTCAAGCGGACGGCGAGGTGTGTTCAACCACACGTCTGCGCCTGAAACCATCATGCGTCCGACGTTGATTTCGTAGTCTTCGATAAATACAAAGCGTCTGCGAATTTCTTCATCACGTCTTGAGAATTGAATCAATTGCTTGATCAATTCTTTTGCTGGCTTGTCTTCAGGGTGAGCTTTACCAGCCATGATGATTTGCACTGGACGCTCTTTGTTGCACAAGATTCGTGCAAAACGCTCTGGGTCTTCAAGCAAAAGTGTTCCGCGTTTGTATGTGGCAAAACGTCTTGCAAAGCCGAGAGTCAAGATTCGAGGATCTAGAATCTGGCTTGCTTGCTCGATATCAGAGAAGGTGGCACCTTTTTGTTCGAGCTGTTTGATTACACGTTTGCGACAGAAATTAACCAGACGCTGACGACGACGTTCGTGTACGCGCCAAAGCTCCTCATCGGGAATTTGAGCGATTCTGCTCCAGATATCTGAATCAGAAATTTCATCGATCCAACCAGGTCCAAGATATCTATTATAAAGTTCGGACATTTCTTCCGAAATCCAGGACGCAGCGTGGATGCCATTTGTCACGTGGCTGATTGGCACTTCGTGCTCAGGAACATTCGGATAAATATCGGTGAATAACTTGCGGCTAACTGCACCGTGCAATTTGCTCACCGCATTTATTCTGGATGATAGCTTGATTGCAAGCGTCGCCATCGAGAACAATTCGGTATTATCTTGTGGATTGGAGCGTCCCAATCCCATGAACTCTTCGCGAGTGATACCAACTTCTTCCCAATAGGAGCGGAAATATTTTTCCACTACCTGTGGATCGAACTTGTCGATACCGGCAGGAACAGGCGTGTGAGTGGTGAAAATTTGTCCAGCTTTAGCTGCTTCAAGCGCTTCCCAGAAAGTAAGCTTTTTGTCTTGCATCATCATACGAATACGCTCAAGACCCAAAAAGGCTGAGTGACCTTCGTTCAAATGGCAGACCGTAGGCTCGATTCCGACAGCTTTAAGAGCACGCAATCCACCAACTCCAAGGAAGATTTCTTGCTTAATTCTGATGTCGCGATCGGCATGATATAAGGCATCAGTAATGTCTTGATCTTCTTGAGCATTGTCAGGAGTGTTTGTGTCGAGCAGATAGAGTGCGACACGACCAACTTGTGCTTTCCAAATTCGAGCATAAACACTGCGTCCAGGCAGCTCTACCGAGATTGTGACCGGGTGTCCGTCCTTATCGCGCACAGGCAGTATGGACAAGTTATAGAAATCATTTATAGGATAGCGCTCTTGCTGCCAGCCATCTGGAGTCAGATACTGTCTGAAATATCCTTGTTGATAAACAAGTCCTACTCCGACCAGATTGACACCAAGCTCTGATGCAGACTTGACGTGGTCGCCTGACAAAATACCAAGACCACCTGAATAAATGGGCAGCGCTTCGCTCAAACCAAACTCAGCCGAAAAATACGCCACTGTGCCAGGATTGGTTTTGCCGGCTTCTTTGAGCGCTTTCTTGTACCAGTGATTCTGGTCGAGCATGTAACTCTGGTAGTTTTCGCAAATTCTATTTAAGTGAGCAAGGAAACTGTCGTCGGATGCTGCCTCAGCGAGCTTCTCCTGACTAATCATGCCAAGCATCAAAACCGGATTGTGACCTGCTTTCTCCCACAAGTCTTTATCGAGCCGCTGGAAAAGACTGACAGTCTCGTGATCCCAGCTCCAACGAAGGTTGTACGCCAACTCTTTCAAACACTCCAACTCTGGTGGCAGAAAGGGGATAACTTCGATAGTTTTAATTGGTTTCAATTTTCAAGTTTCCTTCAGAATGTCAACAAACCTCCTGCTCCGCCTTATCAAGAAGATAAACTGGAGTTTCGGAGGTAATCCACTAATGGTAGCACTTATCCCAGGAACTAAAGCACCCGATTTTTCACTGCCAGCCTTGAACGGCGACAGAATAAGCCTGTCGGGAAACTTAAAACTTGGATTGCCAATAGTACTTGCCTTCTTCAAGGTCAGTTGCCCGGTCTGCCAGTTTTCCTTCCCGTACCTTGAACGCTTACACCGTGCCAATTCGAACATGCCTATTTTCGGCATTTCTCAAGATGACGTCGACGCCACCAAGGCATTTTGCAAAATGTACGGCGTGACATTTCCGGTTTTACTCGATCAAGCACTGCGCGCCACGGTCGATTACGACCTTACCAATGTTCCAACCATATTTTTGATAGGGCGAAAATCAGACGAGCCCTACATCGAGCAAACAATTGTTGGCTTCGATAAAAGCGGATTTGAAGATCTGAATTCTGCATTGCAGCTATTCACAAGCAGTCCGCGTCTCAAACAAACTCTTTTTACCATTGCCGACGAAGTGCCCGCACTACGCCCCGGTTGAGGAAGTAAACGACCACACGCTTAGGTTGAGCGAAAAAAGGAAAACTAAATGAGCAATTCAGCAATGTCGAATGTCAACAACGGAGCCCGTCTTATCGCGCTCTCACTGCTTTCTGGAGGGGCTGCGATGGTGACATTTGTCGCCGTTACTCTTGTAAAAGCGGCTAAAGCAGAAGGTGTTGCGGTAACAGAAGCTGCATTTCGAAACGGTCCGGCTTTTATCAATTTCTCTTATATCGCCCTTGGTGCTGCAGCTATTTTGCTCGTTACCGAACTGATTGATTACATGTCGCGCAAGAAAGAGGCTTCAAGCGGATTTTTGAGCAAGTCTCTTATAGTCCGATACGTTTCAAGCCTTGTATGCGCGCTTTTAATGATTGTTTTCTCTTTAGTATTTGCAATGCCAATGGGCAAACTGATGCCTACCATTCGCACTGACGAAGCCGCTCACGAACAGTTTGATAAATTGCATAATGGCTCGCGCATCGTATTTGGTATCGGTATCTTGTTTGGATTTATTTCTTTGGTGATACCAAACTCAATGCCTGCAAGAAAACCTGAATAACTCACGACCTTTTACCAGTCATTTTTATACGTAAAATCTGGTACTCGTTCTTCGCTGGATCAAAAATGACGATGGCATTTTTCACTACTTGCTCCTCGTCATTGGATGGATAATATGGCTCAGTAAAAAGACAAATTCGATTATCTGGCAACATTATCATTTCTGAAATTTGATCTAATTTAAGCGCAGGGATGTTGAATATTCGCTTCCATGCTTGCTTCTCAAGCCGGAATAGTCCTTCATCTTTGGTAAGTAATATCGGAGTATCCTTTTCGTCGAACACCATTTTATAAAATGTGGTCGGAGGATAAGGCCAATTTTTACTTTCACTTACGGTATGAATATTTAACGGTGGCAATGATTCATCAATCGAAGCAATACCTGTATAAACAAATTCTCTTCTTCCACAAAACCTAGTCTCGAATTCGACTCCATTTTCGCCTTCGCAGGCAATCTTTGATACATCACCTTCTTTTGAAAGCTGCCAGAATCGACCGGATTTATCCTTAAAGCAGTCTACAAATGGAATACCAGAAACGATACGCGCATCTGTTATAACGTCTGAAATTTGCCCTGTGTTTAAATTTAAAGCCTTAACTTTATTGCCCCGGGATAAGAACTGCATTTGCTCGCTGTTGGTACCGGGAACCAGATCTGCTGGGTATCCACCACAATCTGGCAAGACGAAATCAACCAACTTCTTCGGGTTGCCACTATCGAGACTCCATCTCATCAGTCGACTTCCCTCTGTTACAAGCAGATATTTTTCATTCCCCAAAAGACCAAACTGACGTTGATAGATAGGTATTTCTTTTTGTCTGTCATCAGGTAACTCAACTACAAACTTTTCTTTCTCTCCAATAAAATGAGCACTGAACTTATCTTTTTTGGATAAGACCATGTTGAACGAATTTGTCGTAGGATCGCAGAAAACGGCTTCTACTTTGTGTCCGAAAGGTACAAGTTCACTTGGTTTTAGCTCAAAAGATTTTGGATTGAAATCATATAGCTTACTTTCATGTTTAAAGATTTTGAATGGTAGCGCTTTTAAATTTGCGTTTTGCAGAAATACATCTTTCTTGAGCCAGTTCACGAATGGAATATCAGATTCGGGGTCAATTACCACCATTTGTGGTGAGTTCTCACCATTGCCTGAAATGTCATTTCCGGTATTGACTGAAAAATCAATTACAATTCGATCTTTAGTGTTCCACGCGAGCCTCAAAGATGTTTGCGGCAAAGGGATTTCAACGTTCCTTTCTTTTGTACATTCTGATTGAGACAGTTCAGCGCGTGACAAACTGTATACCCAGAAAAATCCAGCACATGTAAGTAATGCAATCGAAACTCCGGTAACTAGATACTTCACTGAATTGCTTACCCCTTCCGGCTATTCTCTTACTATAGTCGAAGAAATTGCTTCTTCAACAAAAAGCTCATCACTTAGAAATGGTAGAATGCTCCAATTTTTCTAAATGATGTCAGACATTCCATGCCAAATCTAAAAAAGTATATTTGTGATTTAAGCGGCTCGCTCATTCGAAGTGTTTATTTGACTCGCGAATTTGCTGTGCTGGAGCTTGAATTTGGTGGAACACCACTATTGACTCAGTTTCAAATTAACATGAACATGAATCTCACTGCCAAGCCAGCCATGGATGGAGAGCTGGAGAAAGACCCGTTTTTGAAGAATGCATTTTATCTGGGAAATATCTGGGATGTCGAACAGAATATTATGTTGCAAGAAGACAATTCTTTGACATTTGAATCGACGACTAAGGCGGGACACGAGTTCAAGCTTGAAATTCCCAGTCACGCTGATTCAGGAAGTTATTCTTGGATGTTGACCCAAGGAGATTTCCTGGACGATCGCGATGTCTTTTTCAAATGTGACGCCAACGGAAATGTAACTCTACCGAAAGAAAATTTGCCTGACTCTTTGTGGCATTGGGACAGTGACCGTGATAGCAAATGGCATAATGATGAAGGCGTAATGCAAAAGCTCGTAGGTACCCGGCTTTTAAGCGTTCACAATCAGGGGCAGGTACGATTATTTTTTGAAGACCAAAACACCAAAGTTGTTTACGAGCTGATAGTTCTAATTGAAACAACTGCGAAAGGAAAATTGAAACTAAATGGAAGTGCATTAAAAGACCAGTACAGACCATGCGTTAGGGCAATTGAACTTTGCCAGTATGCGGAATTTTTAAATCAGATTGTCAGTGACGTAACAGTCAAAAAAAATGGAAATTTGATTCTCGATTTTGAAAACGAAACTACTTTAATAGCATCGGGTGCTCCCCTAGTCGGTTATTGCGAGTACTTTTGGATATTGACAGAAGAAAAACACCGAGACAAGGTTTACCCATTCTGGGCTTCAGATGTTGAATAAGATAGGCGACTAATCATGCCAAATTTAAAACTTTATTTGTCCGATCTTAGTGAATCTTGCGTGCGAAGCATCTATTTACGTAAAGACATAGCAGTATTGGAGCTGATGACCAGAGAGCGATCGATCAATACACAAATTCAAATAAATATGAATGTCGAAGTATCAGCTCGACCATATATGGCTGGAGAACTTGAGAAAGAGCCATTCTTGCGCAAAGTATTTTACCTCGGCAAGATTTTTAGAAGAGAACATTCTTTCGATTTAACTGACGAAAATACTTTGACAATGAAGTCAAAAAACGAATTAGGTCATGATTTTATACTTGAGCTTCTAGCGAAAAATGAGCTTGGTCAAACTTCGTGGTGGATAACTCAGGGACATTTTGACAAAGAACGAGATGTATTTTTCAAATGTGACCATCAGGGTATAATCAGTGCACCACAAGAGAGCTTACCGGAATCGCTTTGGTTTATCGAAAATTTTGCAAGGGAAGAAAATCCGAACGATGAGAATGCGGTAAGAAGATTAAAGGGGAAACGTCTTTCGGCTGCTCACTTCGGCTATCCAACAAGATTATTCTTTAGCGATCAAAATAATCCTGAAGATACTCTGCAAATCTGGTTTAATAATGGCGCAAAATTCTCCGGACAGACGGCGCTTAAAATGGATGTCCTGACGGACCAATATCGAAACTGCGAGACGGAAATTGAATTTAGCCGGTATGCACAATTCATCGATCGAGTGGTAGAAAATGTCCTTATAGAAAAGGACAATAGTTTGATTTTAGATTTTGATAACAGCGCCACTCTCACGGTTAATGGCGACCCGGCAGAAGATGACTACACTGATATTTTGTGGTCTTTGATCGAAACCAAGAACTGGCAACCCTTATTTGACTGTTACTCAAGTCACAGAGAACTTGCTGATGTTCCCATTCCGAAGACTAAATTCAGTCAACGAGATTTGCTTAAGCACATCGACAAGTATATGAAACTGCAAACAGCTGTTCTAAAAGAGTTTGCTGAAAAAGAACCTTATATACTGCGCCAAGACACTTTTTTGCAAACGCGAAAGCGCGGCACGCTCTATCTCGACGGCTCGCGCTGGGATTTTTTCAGACACGGAGCTGGATTTTCCTTCACTGAATTCGAAAGTGAAGTCGAACTCAATATTCACACCCACGCTCACGAGCCTGAAAAACTGGACGAGTGGAGGATCATTTGCTATTTAAACAGTCTCTTTCCCAATGAAAAAATCGACGGCGAAACTATCAAGTCAACAATGCAATCACTCGCGGAAAAGAGTGGTAATCCGCTACATCGCCAAGGTCAGATGTACACCTGGGACGTAAAAAAGACCAGGAGCATCTTCCCCTCATTTTTGAATTTCTTACGAAATCGCTAGACACAGGCTAGTAAAAACCTCTAACGTCTTGCAATCCAACAAATGCGATATCTAGTCCGTCTTTCGATATCGTGTATCTTTCTTGAACCATTGGCGATACCACGAAATTACGACCTCGATTATAGTTTTCTCGAAACGCTTTCAAATTCCTTGTCTCGAAATTCTTGATGTTCCACTTACATTCAATTGCATCGACTCCCTGGCGCCCTTGAGGCACAACAAAATCAATCTCTCTTTGTTGTTTGTCACGCCAAAATTGAATCTTCAAAATTTTCGAAATACTCAAAAGCGTGTCGAGAACCAAGTGCTCCCAGAGATTTCCGCAATCTTCCGCTCTCAAATCGCTCCAGCCTCTAGCGAAGGCTACAAAACCAGTATCGAATCCATAGATTTTTGGCTGCGCCAATATTTCTCTTCTTCCACCTGCCGCATACGGTCGGAGAATGTGCAGAGCTTGCGATATTTCCAACACATCAATATAGTTCAGAACGGTCGGTCGGCTTAAAGAAGTATGCTTACTCAAGCTAGTCATATCAGCCATTCCACCACTATTTCTCAAAACTGTCTCAAACAATTTTAGAAAAGCCGACCGTTTTTCAACCTTGAATAACTCTTGAACATCTCTCGAATAAAACGAGTCCATCCACTCAGCATAAAATTCCAAATCATGCTCGGAAGAAAGCAAAGCTGGAGGCAGCCCACCTTTGAGCAATCTACTCTGCAGATCTTCTATTCCAAACTCGGGCAGTTCTTCATAAAGAACAGGAGTCAACCGAACCAGTCGCTTTCTACCAGTCAAACTATCTCTGAACTTTTCGGTTGCAGCAAGCGTTGAAGAGCCTGTAGCCAGAACTTTTAAATGCTTAAATTCGTCGGCTGCTATTTTTAGAACCAAGCTGGGATCTGGAAGTCTATGAATTTCATCGAAAATCACTTGCCGTTGTTCTAAATTTGAGAAAAAGACTTCCGGATCTTCTAATGCACGCACTGAACCTGGCAAATCACAATTCACATATCTTGCCGATTCAAATTCTTGCGACAAAGTAGTCTTTCCAACTCGCCGAACACCAGAAAGCCAACATATTGGGGCTTTTTCCCAGGCGTTCTCTATTTTATGCTTCCACAATTGGCGTCTAAACATAAAGTCCATTTTACATTTAGACGTCTATTTGTCAAATCGACTTTACATTTGGCCGCCTTGCATCTTAGCTAGGCGCAAACCAAAGTCGTGGTAAACTATTACCGAAATTGAGACAGGAGCACGTTTATGACCACGATCACCGCTCGCGAAGAAATCTTAAAACTAGAAGAACGCCTTCGTGAGGCTGAATTGGGACCAGACCCTAGCTTCTTTCAAGAATTTCTCGACGATAAAGCAATAATGGTTTCAGGTGGCGAAGCGACTTTCACTAAGAAAAAAGTTGTCGAAGCACACCAACCAGGCGCCGCTCCTAAGTTTCTCAATGTCACTATGACCGACATGCAGATTATCGACCATCAAAATGGCGCAGTAGTTACCTGCAAAGGTTCATACGAAACAGCGATGGGCACTCACAACTTGAAGTTCATGCGAGTTTGGGTCAAAAAGCCTGAAGGCTGGAGAATCGTAGCTGGAACTGTTACTTAGTTCTCGGATTTACCTTCGACCTTTTCGATATCGTTATATTCAGTTCCATGAAAAGTCCCGTTCTTTTTGATAATAAGACGCGATCGCAAAGTCACAGTCTTTCGCTCAGTTCCAGAAGGAAAATCTAAAATTGATTTACCATCGAGTGCCTCGACGGACTTAATCACCAAATTATCGAACTCTGCATTTTCTGATGAAGAGACAATCTTCACGTCTTTGATTTTTCGTCCGTCTTCGACATTAAAACTAAAAGTGGCTCCCATGCTTTTGGGAAATTCAATATTCTTTTTGAAATTAGTCTTGATGAAAAGCTGTCCAATCCTGATGGCGCCTCCACCTTTGAGATTTATACAAAACTTTTCCCAAACTTCTTTTATGACTCTGTTGCGCCAGCGATCCCAAATGATCGAATAATTGCCAAAGCCTTCTTTAACACCAACCGCTTGTTCGACCCCGCCTTTTAAATCAGGCACGGGAACTTGTTCAACGTCGGCTGCATGGGCAGGACGAAGTCCCATCAAAGTCAGCATCAGTAAAGATTGTACGATTTTCTTAGACTTTGTCACGTGGGTTATTCTCCGCAAAACGTGCGGAGATTATACTCGCTATTCTCCGCAAAATGTGTGGAGATTGTTTACGGGTAGAATATCTTCATGCAAATTCCTGAGCAAATACTTCAACAATTTGAAGATGAAAAACTCTGGGGCGGTGGTCCTCTTCTAGAACTCATTCTAGTTTTCGAGAAAGAAGAAGATCTTTATGCGGTAGACAAGTCAATTCAAAGCACAAATCTCTTCCAGCTTTTAGATCATGATACCGGACCATATGCCAAACATTATTTATTCAATTTTGCAACTAATAAGTTCATTGGTGCACATTTGTCACACCGCAAAAGTGCCAGAGATCTAAGTGGCTTCTACACAGTTTCGATAAGACCAATACAAGTGAAAAATGAAATAGGGTCTACGTTAGATTCAAAACTTACATTTGCTCAAAAAACTGCTTTAACAACGTTGCTGCGTTCTCTGATTGATTTAGTTGAACATATTCGAAAAGAATACAAATTGCGCTACGCCACTTTAAATACCGAAGAAGACGGACGAGCAAGTATATTGACAAAACTTCCTGATGGACTCTACATTGGCGAGTCTTTGGGCAAACATTATGGCTATGTTAGCGAAAAGAATTCTTCAATTGGTCTATTATGCAAAGAATTTCTGGGAACTGAATTTCTATTTAGAAGCAGCTAACTCCAACTCTTTAATTTCCAACTTCTTCATTGAAAGAACGGCTTCCATAACCTTTTCTCCACGCGCTGGATCTTTCATAATTTCATCCATTGCTTTTGGCACAATTTGCCAGGCAACGCCAAACTTATCTTTGAGCCAACCACATTGTTGAATCTCGCCGCCTTCGGAAAGCGCCATCCACAGCTTATCTATCTCAGCTTGATTGTCACAGCAAGCTGCAAGCGACATGCCTTCGTTGAAGTTAAATTCGTGAGGTCCTGCACTATCCATAGCGACAAAACCTTGTCCGTTCAGAGTAAACGCAGCATGCATAATTTGACCTTTGTGCTCACCTTCATCATAGCGGTGCATAAATTCAATTTCTGAGTCATCAAAAATGGAAGTGTAGAGTCGAATCGCTTCTTCGCATCGACCTAATTGTGGTCCACAAAACATCAAGCACGGACGAATCTTTTTCGGCGTTTCATGACAAAAAAGCTGCCACGACATTCCATACTTATCTTGCACCCATGCATATTTTGCAGCAAAGAAATATTTGTCGAGCGGCATCAACTCAGTGCCACCATCCATTAACTTTTCGTGCAACGAAACCACTTTTTCAGCACTGTCGAGCGCAACGAAAAGTGAAATACTTGGATTAATTTCGAAATTCGGTCCGCCGTTGAGCGCCATAAGCTCAAGCCCATCAAGATCGAACAACGCAGTCATAACTGAGTCTTTGGGACGACCCGAAGCTTTGGCACTGGACTCACCATAACGAGCTACGGTTCCCATTTTCGAATTTGGAAAAATGGAGCAATAAAATTTTGCCGCTTCTTCGGCCTGATTATCGAACCACAAGCACGGTCTAATCTTGTCCATATTCAACCTCTTGAATAGAAGCACAGTAAAAATTCAAGCCAGTCTAGCACTAAAACTGACGCAGCGTGTCCGGAGATGCGTCTTCATCATCTACAATTCCGTCATCCAATATACGGACAGGATCGTCCTTTAAGACAAATCTCCAGCGTATTTCAAATGGATGTTCGACTACATATTGCGATTCAGACTTTTGCTTGTGAACCTCTGACCACCAGCCCATTTCGCCATGACGTTGCGAGCCGGCTTTGACCCATTCTGTCCACTTCTCTGGCTCTGTGTCAATCAAAGGCGGGTAGTGAAATATTTCAAGCGGTCCCGATGCAACTTTGGCATCATCAGGAAATTCGACTCCTACTCCAAAAGACTTAAGTCCTTTGAGATCGTCTGTATCGACAGTATTTGTGAACTGCCACATTTTGTATCCGTCGCGCTCAGTGTATCTGGAGGGGACCAAACTGCCCGAGCTGCAACCTTCCGGAAAGAAGTCAGTTGTGTGCAATAAGTCGCCGTGATGCTGGTCGCTTATAGGATGTGGCAATTTGCGATGGTGCGAGACGCGCACCTGCACCTGTCTTTGCGGCCATTTCTTAGAAGGAACGTGAACCACATAATCTTTATAACTGCCGCTTTTGACCGAAACGTATTTGGGATGTTCTTTTGGATGCTCCAGAGCATATCCTGGAAACGCAGACATTCCAAATACCGAAGCCGCGATCACTGCTAGCGTTTTAACTTTGCGATTCATTTTCTATCAGTTAGCCTGCCAGGAATTTGCTTCGAGTTCGCGCACAATTCCATATTAAATCAATTTTTGGCTCATCTTCGCGTTCATTTTCAAAAACATTGTCCATTAAAACTTCACGCCAGATGACATCCTCATCAGTGAAGAATTTGGCATGAACCTTTCCGCGCACGTAACCGTCGTGATCCATGAGCATGTAGGCTTCCGCACTTAAATCGCCGCCAACGCGCAAAACACCGTCGTTGTAGTGCCCCAGCACAATGAGATCGGCGTCGACGTTACCGAGCACCAATACTGGTGCCCCAGCTTTAACCAGATTATTAACTTTCAAATTGCCTTTAACGAAAAGCAGCGGACCAAACGAAAGGGTTTCATTGAAGATGTCGCCCTCAACGGTTAAATCGCCCAGACAGACGAGCCCAGAGAGGCGATTAGCTGCCACCCAGGGCGCGTCAAAGTCTAGCTTCAGATCTCCTTTCAAGTGAGTTCCGTGTGGCAAAACTAGAATTTTGTGCGCCCCGTAACGCAGAGCATGGGGGCGCACGAATTCGGCGAAAAACTCCGGATAAGACATCGATTCGGGATCTAGAGGGATAGCGTCCTTAATAAAAGTCTCTAAATCGCCGGAGATATCGCGGGTCAACACCAGGTCGCCCAAGGGGGTGGGGTCGAACAGGTGCACCGGGCTAATAATCATTTCTTCTATATCCTTTCGCAAAGCTCACATTCGGAAAAACGGCCCGAAAATGAAAATTAGGAGCGTTGGAAATTATTTCTCGATAAATGCATTCGGCGACAATTTGAATCGATTAGCCAGTTTCTGAATCTGAGCCATAGAAAGCTTTCGTTTTCCTGAAAAATATTCTGATGCTCTGGAAGAACTTCCAAATTCTGGAATTAAGTCAGTCTGATTCAAACCATTTCTTTCCATTAAATACAGCAAAAGACTGCGAGGCGTTACTTCCTCTTCTTCCTTCCACTGGGATTCAAAGCTTTCAACTAATGTCGAAAGCACTTCCAAATAGTCTTTTTCAGCGTCGTTCAGTACGTCGTAATTGTCTAGCAGTTCATCGCAAACCATGCCCGCATAATCGTTTTCTTCTTCCGAGCGTATAGGTCTAAGTGGATATTTCTTAATCCATTTCAAATATTTCTTGTCTACAGCCTCGCTCATTCCGCTTTATTCCTTCTCTTCGTAGTCTTGAGACTTTTCTTCCAATCCCCTTTTTCATATTCTTCATGGGTGAGAATTTTATCGATATAAACTCGTCCCACTTCAAATCTGCATATCGCAATCAGTCGAAACTTGTTGCCACCTATATCAAAAATTACGGAACCTTGATACCAGTCAGCACTGTTAAATGTGTTTTTTACGTCTGCAAGATTTGACCATTGCGAATCAAACACCATATCTTTCCAATGCACCAGTGCAGGTCTAGACTGGGGAAAACGGCGATAGAACTGGCGCGCACGCCCCCAATGGGTCAATTTCATAAGCACGACCTCCTTTAAATTATTCTCCCAAAACGGGAGAGTGAAGTCAAGCTCAAATCTCCCAATTCGGGAGATTCCTCTGGTGTCGCCCAGCTAAAAACCCACTAACTTGAAATTTTGAGCCTAGACATTCTTGAAAACCTTTAACTATGATCCTCTTTATGACAAACGGAGCCACTACGACTCTGTCGCCCGCGCCGCAAATTCAAGACCATGCGAGCGGAAACAAGAAACCCGAAACCGCAAAGAAGTTTGGCCAAAGCTTCTGTATTGCAGCGACCATTTTTCTTGCACTAAATGTGATACCACAATTCACAGATACAAAAAATCAACTCTTTAATAAATTCGACCACCCTTGCAAAGGCAGCGTCTGGTATCTGGTCGACGACATGCGCTCGACTGCATCGACAAAAGCAGACTTTGCACTGCTTGGCTCATCATTAATGGTAGCCGCCATTACAAATGCTGATGCGACAGGCGACAACAAACAAATCGACCTGACCACTTATCACAAAGCAACTTACTTAGATAAACAGCTAAACAAAGGAACAAATTCTGTCAACTTAGCTGTGGCTGGCGAAATGCCATCCGATGCGCTGCTTATACTCAAAGCCACAATCGATAAGCTCAAACCGGGCGCGACGCTTGTGTACGGGCTGGCTCCGCGCGATTTCATCGACCACGATTTCAAAAGCCCTACAGATTCGGAAGCCTATCAGCTCCTACATCGCGTCGTGCCGATGCAACAAGAATTGAGCGACAAATACAACGTCTCAATTTGGGAAAAGATGAACTTCTGGATTGAGAAATCCCTCTTTTTGAGCGATAACGCAATCGATATTCAGATGAAAATGTCAAAATGGGGCGATACTGCTATTGATACCATTTTTGGCAAGCTCGATGATTCGCAATATCTTGTCGGCACAAGATTCTGGGATCGTCAAAAGCTCATTCCATCTTACAAAATGGTAGAACGCATTCCCAATGCCTTTATTCTGGAACCAGAAAATCTAACCAAGCCTCCTGTCTATGTCGACAACACAATGGAATATGTCATGCGTTATCGTCGCCCTGATATGAAGGCATTTGCTAACCAGGTATATTTTGTACAAAAAATCGGTGAGCTCTGCAAAGAACGCGGCATCAACCTAAAACTAGTGAACATGCCGATTACAGAGACAAATCAAAACATTTTGCCTCCTGCGCTTTATCAAATCTATCTGACCAAAATGAACGAGCTTGCCACTGCCAATGGTGCGCAGTTCATCGACTTCAATAATCATTCCGAATTTCAAAAATCAGACTTCAACGACGGCGTGCACATGAATGCCCGCGGCAGCCTCAAGTTTGTTCGGAAACTGGCGAAATATTTGCGATTGAACTAGATAATTCGGTAAGGTTTATTAAAATATGCTGCCGGTAGCATATTTTAATGCGATTTTTATGCTGCCAGTAGCATATTTCTATTTTGCCCTGCCATCAAAATGTAAGTTCTAGCCCCAGTGTCATTAAATCAATTAGCCTTTATTCTTGATTTCATACTATAATTCTTTGAAAGGCGCTCCCAGAGCCGATATCCAAAGAATACAGGATCTATATTCAATGAATAACCGCCAGATGTTTTCAATAAAAGAAGCAGCCCTCGAAATGGGTCTGGACAAAAAAACGTTGCGCGAAAAAATCAAGAATGGCGAAATAAAAGTCGAAAAACGCATTGAAGGCACCAAGGAGAAATTCTTCGTAACTCGCAAAGAAGTAGAAAAATTCCTGGCAGAAAATGCCGGTAAATTGACTACAAACCAAAAACTCCAGACTATTTTCGACAATAGCGAAAGTATGTATTTCGGTGTCGACAACTTGGAGCCAGTCAAGCTTCAACCGCAAAGAAAGCGTCATGTCGCACCTAAATCTAGAGCCGAAGCGACGCCTGAAGCCGCCAAAGAAATTAAAATCGAAGCAAAAAAATTCGATGCAAGCGAATTACTCGACTTCGAACCGCCCATAGCACCAAGTTTGGTGCCAGACGCACCCCCAGCGTTCATCTGGGATTTAGGTCCAGACAACATTTATGACTTCGAGCCTACTCGAACTCTGGACGATGCCGAAAACGATCTCTTTGCCTCACGTCCTTACGAATCACCAAATGGTTCGATTTCAAACTTTTCTCGTACTCAAGCAACGCAAGAATCGACTGCCGAAGTCGAAAGTGTCTTGCGGACTATTTCTCAAGAATATAAACGCCGCCTGGATGAACAGCGCGAAATCAATCAATACTTGCAGCTTGAATTGGCACATGCCAAAAGTCAATTATTGCTTTTGCCCGACTTGAAAAAACAAGCTGACGCACTCTATCTCAAAGAGTTTGAAATTCAAGCATTGCGCAAGCAGGTTTCTTATCTCAAAGAAGCTTATGCGCAAGCAGCTCAAAACATTAGTGTTCAAGCCGAATATACCTATGTGTACGAAGAAGTCGAGGAAGTCCAAGAGTCAATTGATGTTGACGAAGAAAAAATTTCATTGCTCGATGAAAGCGTATTGCCCGAAATGGATCGACAGATTCAGAAAATCAAACGTGTGCAAGAGGCTGAGCAGTCGCTCGTTCTCGACAGACTCAAACTAGATGCCACCAAACGCCAGGACCAGAATCAAAATCTTACTTCGATGAAATCAAAAATCGACGAACTCGAAAATATGATTGTAAGCATGACTGAACAAGTTCAGGTTCAAGTGCAAGAACAAAGTCAAAAACAAAGTCAAGCAACCACCCAAGAGTTAGAACTGGAGAAAGCTCCCGTAAAAAAGCCCTGGTGGAAGGTATTCCTGGGTCTTTAGACCTCGGGGACCTGAGTTTGGACGAATAAGTCACTGCAATGCTTTGAAATATCTTGTCCTTCGCGCCTGAATTGCAAGTCGCGACAATAAAGGGCTGAACCTACAAGAATTATCCCTGTGGACAGAATACTCAAAATCGTGCCCACTGCGGTTTCGACGCAAGCTAAGTGAAGTGGCATGTCGCCGTGCGCTTGTCCGCCATGAGTGAAGCTCTCAAACATTTCCATGCCAATTAACGGCAAATAAAAGGATAGGCAGACGGCAAAAGCAGACATGCACAAAAGACAAATAAACGACCCGCTGCGCCACCAGTAGGGACTGACCAGCTCATAGCCGCGCTCCAGGATCTTGACAATAGCCAGGTCTTCAAGAGATACGAGTACGAACCAGACTGCGGTTAAAACTAGCGCCATGGCGCCCATGACGGTGCCTGCGACGATGATTGAAAAGAAGCTCGTAACAGCGATTATTCGCAAAATGTTTTTGCCAAACGCCAGAAGCAAGATTGCACCTATCGTTGTCA
Organism: Candidatus Melainabacteria bacterium; assembly: GCA_016699165.1. Classification (GTDB taxonomy): domain Bacteria; phylum Cyanobacteriota; class Vampirovibrionia; order Obscuribacterales; family Obscuribacteraceae; genus Aved-18. Next base: position 2,279,474 of record CP064963.1, read on the forward strand.
CAATAAAAATAATGGTCGGCAAAATAACGCCTGCCGTATAGACCACCATGATGCGCCACTGGTGCTTTCGGGCAAATTTGTAGGCAATTTCAAATTTGGAATCGACCAGGAAAGTGTCGCGAAGCAAAGCCACACAGCGCAAAGCAAGTTCCCACTGACTCAAGATAAAGAGAATAGCGAAGCCGAAAAGGATACTCAGATGTAGGGCAAAGCCTTGCATATTGCCGCCGCCCTTAATGAAAAAGAGCCAGGTCCACTCCATTCCGGTAATCGAGATACTCGCAAAGAGCGAGGGCCAAAAGAGCTTACCCACAAAATGGCGCCAGTTTGAGCGAAAGATACGAAAAGCAACGCCGACCAAATCGCCCAAGGTTGCGGGTTTTTGGGGCATAAACAGCTCTACATTCAAGTCAGTTGGCGTCATAGTCTGTATAATAAGTACTCTCTTTCATATTCCCTCTTGCCATATCGCTACGCAAACGCAAAATGAGGCGCATCGAAAAACGTACTTACCTGGATCCTATACACCAGGATATAACTCTGAACCGAAAGGTGCCAGCCGAGCGTCTGATTATGGACCTCATCGACACCGAAGAGTTTCAGCGTCTTCGACGAGTCCAGCAACTCGGGCTTTCGCATTTTACTTTTCATGGGGCTGAGTGCTCGCGTTTTGCGCACTCTATTGGCGTTATGCATATTGCATCACAGCTCTATCATCATTTGATTCAGTTCGAAGAAAACGAAAGTCTCAAAGACAAATATCCGCTTATTTTGGCATCGGCGCTTTTGCACGATGTTGGACACGGACCCTTTTCGCACGTAACAGAAAAAATCTTGAATTACGATCACGAAGAGTGGTCGTGCCGCATCATTAGCGGCAATACGCAAATAAATAGAGTGCTTGAATCTTTCACCGAATTTCCTGATCTTGCTAATCAAATTGTGAAAGTTTTAAAAAAAGAGTATACGCCTAAATACATTTCGCACATGGTATCGAGCCAGCTAGACTGCGATCGCTTCGATTATTTATTGCGAGATAGTTATACAACTGGTACCAAATATGGTTTGTTTGCATTGCAGCGCATTATTCGCTCAATGGAAATAGACGAAGAAAATGATCGCATTATTGTAGTGGGCGAGAAAGGTCAAATCGCTGTTGAAGACTATCTCTTCGCTCGTTATTCGATGTACGCTCAAATTTATTATCATCGCAAAAATTTAGCTACTCGTTGTCTCTTAAGCAAGCTCGTAAAACGCGTAAGACACGTAATGGAAAACAGAGAAAAGCCTATTTGTTTTGTTGACGAACCTACTGAAAAATGGCTCAAAGGGCTGCCTTTAACCGAAGCTGATTATTTGAAGTTAGACGACTATCAAATGAATTATCACATCAAACGCTGGACCGAAGACAGCGATCCGATTTTGTCTGACCTGTCCAAGCGCTTCTTGCATCGCAGACTATTTAAAGCTATTAGAATCAATACCAAAGATGCCGAGCGCATTAAAACAATCGAACGCGAAGCGGCTCGTCTAATCAAAGATATGGCAATGGATCCCGAGTATTACATCGGAATCGAATCGACCGGATTTCGTCCATACGACTATTACAGACCAGACGATGATCATCCCCAGACTAATATCGTAGTCAAAGTGGAAGGTCACAACACTGTCGAATTATCTAAAATATCTCCTGCTGTAGAAGCGCTCGTCAATGGCAATTACGAGTCTTATTGGTTGGTTTATCCCGAAGAAATTGCCGACCGCATTGAAGTTGTTAAAGAACATATTCCAGTTGTATAAAAATAAGCAAAAGAGGCACTAGCAATGTTCGACACGCTGACAGACAAATTACATTCGACCTTCAAGAACCTCACAGGCGACTCAAAGCTAAGCGCCGAGAATATTGAAGATGCCATTCGCGAAGTGCGCAAGTCGCTACTTGAAGCGGACGTCAGTTTGAAAGTGGTGAAACTATTTATTAGTCGAGTACGCCAAAAGGCTCTAGGAGCCGAAGTACTTGAGTCTGTCACACCCACTCAACAATTTATCAAAATAGTTTATGACGAACTAGTCATCATATTTGGTGGCGAAAATGTACCACTTAAAACAGAGGGAACACCAGGCATCATAATGCTTCTTGGCTTGCAGGGTGCCGGTAAAACAACCGCCACTGCCAAGCTTGCCAACAAATTAAAGCGCGAAGGCATGAAACCACTAATGGTGGCATGTGACGTTCAGCGTCCAGCCGCTATTAAACAACTTGAGACACTTGGCGAACAAGTTGGTGTACCCGTTTTCACCATCCCCGATAGCAAAGACGTTCAAGACATTGCCGAGAAAGCGATTCAAAAAGCCAAAGAAGAAAATTTGAGCCCGGTACTGCTCGACACAGCCGGTCGCTTACAAGTAGACACCGAGCTTATGGCAGAGCTTTTACTTTTAGACAGAGCGCTTGAGCCAGCAGAAAAAATCTTGGTCGTAGACGCTATGACCGGTCAAGAAGCAGTAAACGTTGCCGAAACTTTCAATACTCAGCTCGATATAACTGGCGTTCTTTTAGCCAAGTCAGACGGTGATGCTAGAGGCGGTGCTGCACTTTCTGTGCGCGAAGCCGTGGGCAAACCTATTAAACTGATTTCTACTGGCGAAAAGATGGAAGACCTCGAAGCCTTCTATCCAGACCGCATGGCAAGCCGCATTCTAGACATGGGCGATGTGTTGTCGCTTATGGAAAAAGCTCAGAAGAACATCGATGAGAAAGATGCCGAGCGCTTGGCCAAAGAAATGATGCAAGGCGATTTTTCACTTGAAACATTTATGCAAATGCAAAAAATGATGAAAAAGATGGGTCCTATGGGCGACATCATGAAGATGATGGGTATGGGAAACATGTTCGGATTGGATTCATCCAAGCAAAAATTGCTTGCCGATGAAGGCGAAGTGATGATGAAGCTCTACGAAACCGCAATAAATTCAATGACGAAAGAAGAGCGTAAAAACCCAGACATCATCGACTTCAAGCGCAGACGTCGCATTTCTAAAGGTTCAGGACTGAAAGACAATCAGCTTGGACAAATGCTCAATCAATTTCAGACGATGCGCCAAATGTTTAATATGATGCGCCCTATGATGGGCGGTGCATTAGGCGGTATGGGCGGAGGTCTGCCCGGCATGGGCGGTATGCAAATGCCGGATCTTGGCAGTTTGCTCAGTGGCGGCGGAATGCCCAAGATGCCTAAAATGCCACCTGGCATGAAACCCGGTCAAATGCCTCCTGGATTTCCACCAATGCCTCCGATGGGCGGCGGCGGTGTCAGTGCCGGCTCGGGCAAAAAGTTTAAGAAGCGTCGTCGCTAAAGCCCCTCAGGGCGCAAGCTTAAGCAGGGCTAATGCCAAACTGTTAAGCAGCCCTTAAAAGCCCGGCTTATTCAGTAGTATTGTGTTGTTCATCTGTTAAAATACAATCCTTGCCAAATATAGAAACCAAGAGGAAATTGCAGTGGTTAAGTTAAGGCTGAAGCGCACTGGCGCTAAGAAAGCCCCTCATTATCGAATCGTCGCCGTAGACATGCGCGTGCGTCGCGACGGAAAACCTATTGAAGAGATTGGTTATTACAACCCTCGCTCCAAAGAACTTAGACTTGATAAAGAAGCAGTACAAAAATGGATAAAAAACGGCGCCCAGCCCAGCGAAACGGTGGCTACTTTAATCAAAAGGGCAGAGGCTCAGGCCGCTACCCAAGCAAGTTAATAGAAACAACCGCGCCCGAAGATTTAGCCGAATACATCCTCCAGGTTTTGGCACGAGAACCTGATACATTGCAATTCGAGCGTAAAAGCTTTGGACCGCGTCGTTCACGCTTAGCGGTCACATGCGATCCTATTGTCACCGGTCGCCTGATCGGCAAAGACGGCAGAACAATCACCGCGTTGCGCTCGCTAATCAAGGCCGCTTCTGGTCGTTATGGCAAACGAGTCGACATCATAGTCTCTTGAGCGAACAAATTTCAGACCAAAACAAAGATCTTCTGGACCTTCTGGTCGAAGGCAAGGTCATTTCTCAAGCGCAAGCTTCTCTTGTGCGCAATGACCACGAAGTTACTGGCATGACTTTTGAAGAGATTTTAGTTGCTCGCTCGTGGGTAACTGAAGCGAAGCTTTCTGAATTAGCGCCAAAGCAATCTGAAATTACCTTGAGCCCCGATTCTGCTGATCGCAAACCACCCACTTATCAAGAAAATTTGAAGCGATATCGCCAGATTATGGCTGAGATTCTCGGGGAGTCTTCTGAGTAGGCGGCAATAACGGTGAAGCCATCAGGCATTACAGATTGAATTCAAACAAATACAAGCTATTTGTTTGAGCGAGTATATTGAATTTTTTTATTGACGTAAATGCTGTATTCAAGCGCCAATTGCAGACCTAGCACACCATCCATGATACCGCCACGCAAAAGATATCGATAAGTGAAGGTCCATACTGGTCTGAGATAACAGGCAAGCGAATTACTGTACTTGTCCTTATGTTCGCCACCGCTTGCTTGCTGTTTTTTATATTCTTCTGCCGAAAGCCTGGCATATTTTTCCATCGCCTGACTGAACTCTTCTACTGAATTGTAGCCATAGTGCAGCATATGATTATTTAGTGTGCGCACCGCTCCAGAAACTTTTATCGCCTCATGCACCATTCGGTTATTGAATTGACCACTGCCTTTCTTAATCAGCCGCAGCTGGGCATCAGGATAAAAACCACCAAATCGTATTTGCTTGTTGCCTATCAGTAAAACTCTAGGAAGCTTGTAGCCCTCGAATTGATTTATTTCGCCAGTAATCTTTAGCTCTAAAATTTCTTTCTGCAACTCGGGTGTTAATACCTCATCGGCATCCAGACTCAGAACCCAATCACAAGCAGCAAGTTCTAGTGCGAAGTTTTTTTGTGCTGAGTATCCAAGCCATTCTTGAAAGAGGCATCGTGCACCATGACTTTCTGCCACGCTTACAGTTTGGTCGGTCGAACCAGAATCAACAACGATAATTTCATCGGCAATTGACTGCACCGCATCTAGTACCATGCCGATTTTTTTCTCTTCGTTTTTTGCAACGATTACGACCGAAATCGGCATAGTTAGTACTTATCGCTTGAATCTTATTACGTTATTGGTGCTATCTATTGTATAGCGCCAATCGCCAAATAGTGTTTGTCCAACGAGGCCTCGCTTCATCGGCAGGTCTTCGACCACCCTAATATTGAAGTTGGTTTTCTCAATAGGTCCCAATTTTACTGAACGCACAGGAAATGTCCACGACTTAGAGTCGCCTGACGCCCCGCTATCGTAACCTTCATCGGCATCTTCTGGAACATTCACGCCTATAGATTTAGCCAGGTCTTTGCTCAAAGTGACACCAGCAGCACCAGTATCGAAATACATGGGAACGCTACGTCCGTTTATAGTTGCGTTCACCAACATTTCTCTGCCTTCGCGAGAGAAGGGAACTTCTGCACCAGCTTCACGTTGTTTATAAATAGACCCGCTTTGCTTTCCAGTATTTCTAGTGAAGTGAATTGCTCCAGTTTGCGGGTTCGAGTCAGCTTCTACAGTGTAGTGGAAGGCTTTGAAAAAGCTTTGCCCAAGCAATGGATCCAAACCCAAATTCTTTTGAACTGAAATAGGAAAATTCTTGCGTTCAATATTTCCGACGCGTAATGTAGTGTAAACAGTCCAGGTTGCCTGCGGTCCCGAAGATCCCAGTCCTAGACTCTGTCCTGTAGGTTTACCTGTGGGTATCGGAATGCCTAATTGTTGCAAATGGTTGAAACCAAATGAGCACATTTCAGCACCAGTATCAAACATCACTGTAATAGGACGATTATTGACACTGGCTTCAACATAAAGGTGATCTCCACCGCTCTCCGGTCTGCGGTGAAATCTCACTCTGGTATCCGTAGGCAATGTATGAATATCTTTTGCAAGGTCCTCCTCTTCGCGAGACACTCTTTTCGAAATACCAATTCCTGCAGTGCTATTAGCGGCGGTATTATTAGTGGTGCTCGTAGAACCAGACCGCGATTGTGTTGAAGAGGTGTTAGAAATAGTTCTGACCGGAGTAGCTCCCGACTTTTGTGCTTGCTGTTCCAAACTTTTGAGGGCTTGCTTAGCTGCAATTCCTGTGCGCGATGAAGCTGAAATTTGTATCGCACTCATATAGTAAGATTTAGCGTTGTTGAGATCTTTCATATTGTAGTAGCAAGTGCCAAGGCAATAATATGAATTTTGATCACGTGGATTCTCGCGCAGGGCTTGTTCGAAAGACGCGACAGCACGAGCATATTGCTTTGCCTGCATCATTTGCATTCCGTCCTGGTAATTAGAGCTTGCAAGTACCGGTGGCACCACGGGCGCTACCAATCCAAAACCGAAACTGCAACTGAGCAATACGACGCTCAAAATTTTTCTTGCTTTCATTCTAATTTAAGCTCCTACTTGCGAAGCGACTATGTTTTTTTGAATTTCTTGAGTTCCTTCCAGGACCTCAATTACTTTAGCGTCACGATAAAGCTTTTCCATCGGCTCTTCTTCGCTTATACCAAGTGTGCCATAGATTTGTGCGGCTTCGCCAGAATAAAGTCTTGCAACGCGAGCTGCAAACAGTTTGCACATGGCCGCGAATTTGAAAAACTCGTCTTTTGCATCGTCTTTGCTCCAGGCGGCTCGATAGGTCAATAGTCTTGCAGCACTGGTCTCAGTAGACATGTCTGCTAGCTTCCATTGAATGGCTTGAAACTTGCCGATAGTTTGTCCAAATTGCTCTCTTTGATTGGCTCTTTGAACTGAATATTTTATTGCTTGTTCGCATATTCCAAGCGCACCAGCCGCTAATAGAACTTTGCTTAGTGACAAGGCATACTCGATTGCTTCTTCCACTTTTTCTGGAGCCTGGCAAAGGGCAGATTTTTCGTCTAATGCATAAGATGAAAATTCGATATCTGTGGTGCTGGCTGATTTGAGACCCAATTTTTGTCTATCTTTGACTACACTCACTCCACTTTTGCTTGTGAGGTCGACGATCCAAATTTGATTCTGCTCACTGGATCTGGCCAAAACCAGTGCCACGTGCGCCGTGTCTCCATTTACAACCCAAGCTTTTTTTCCATTTAACTTATTGGATTCAGCACTTGTTTGAACCAGTGAAAAATCGCTGCCAGCTTGCTCTTCGCCAAAAGCCAGAGTTGCAAATGACTCACCGCGACTCAAAAGCGGCAAGTAGCGCGACTTTTGCTCGTCGGTGCCATAACGCCATATCAGATGGCAAGCGCTCAAGTGATTGGCTAGAACTAGCGAAAGCCCGGCATCTTTCATACCTAGCTGTTCTGCCAGGATAGCTGCATAAACAAAAGTTTTTCCGCCGCCTCCGTATTCGTGGGGCAAACTTGTGCCAATCAGTCCCGACTGCGAAATCAGAGACAGCGCCTCTTTCTGCTTCTCTTTGCTTGTTTCCAAGTCTTTGATTATTCCTTGAGAGCAAAGTTTCTCATCGACAAAAGCCTGACAGGTCGACTGATACTGGACTTGCTCCGAACTTAAAAAGGTGTTCACCATTTAACTCCAAATAACTAAGCTTTTGATACTTAAGCCATTCATTCTATCAATAAGGAAGCCGTGTTTGCTAACCTATTGTTATGGCAATCAAATTTCTGCAAAAGTTCATAAAGGGCATGTATAAGGCTTTCGAAGAGAAGCCTCAAATTGAGCCTGACGATTTTGAACTGGAACATTTTCTTTTCTATCACGGTCTTGCCGGCACTACTCCTTTGAATCAACGCAAATTCAAAGATGTCAAAGCCGACATCAATTTGGCTTTTAACAATCAAAGCAGTGCTCAACTGGCTGCCGCTCTCAAAATCCCGCCTCTATGGTGGGAAGAAAAGCTAAGAGTTATTTTTCAAGAACATTCGCCTGAAGCTACAGTAGCATTAATTTGTCCCGATCTTTTGATGCACGAAGACTGGCATGTACGCGCAAATAGTTCGAACATGCTTGCTTTCATTAAAGCCACACAACAAATAGACGCTCTAATAGAATCTATTAATGATACCGCCATTAATACCAAAACAGCATTCTGCCATCAGATTGTAGCACTAGCAAAACTGGCTCAGGGTCTAAGTAAAGACGATACGGCAAAAGCAGAAGCGACTTTGTTTAAGTATTTGAAAAGTTCCGATTCCTGGATGCGCGTCGATTCAACATCTGCTGCTTGTCAGTACGGACGAGAAAAATCTGCCACTCTTAAGCCGCTTCTAGAGTCACTTTGTGAGCCTCACTTATTGAGCGACTATTGCGCAGTGGTAGCCTCGCGCACAATTAAACCACTTAGTTTGCTTGAAAATAATTCAGACGAAATCTCTGTTGCAGCAGGCGCCTCAATGGTTTCAGGTTTACTACAAGCAGCTAAAGGCACTTTTGGTAATGACTGTATCAAAGAAGTCGAACTAAATAGATGTCTCGATTCAATGATAAATATCGCGTCGGCACAGGACTTTGAAAACAAGTCGTACTGGGCGACTTTGTTAGTTTCGTTGTGCGATTTGAGTCATTATTTAAATCTGGATAGTAACATAAATTTTGCAGACAAGAAAATAGTATCTAAAATTCAGAAAAAAATATCCGATAGCACAAAGCCGCATGAACAGCGCAATTCGATCATTCTGGCTGGAGACATAAAACAAAGCGAATCGGTCGATCAACTAGTCAAATACTTGCAAAAAGATTTTGTTTTCTTAAACGAAACAATCGAAGCCCTCGGAAAAATTGGCGACAATCGAGCCTCTGAGCCACTTTTAAAACTAGCATCAAAATTGGTTGATTTAGAAGAACGCACAAGCAAAGGCATATCGACACAACCACTTTTGCAAGACCACCAACCCGAAATAAAAACCTACTGGCGTATTTTGCAAAATCTGGAAAATCTGTCAAATCAAAAAGTGCTGGATTTTCTTGTAAAGCAAAGCGCCGATGTCGCTCCAGATAAACGATTAGCTGCTCTAAATTCTATGGTGACAGTGAAATATGCCTTGCCCAATGCCGCCATGGCACCAGTGGCTGAGCGATTAGGCATGCTTTTAACTGACCCCTCTCTTGAAGTTCGCACCCAAGCAGTCGCCGGCATAGGCACACTTTGTATCAAAGGCGAAATCCCGCGCCTGGCCCAACTTACCAGCGCCAAAGAAGTCTCATTTGCCCGCCAAGTTTTTCAAACATTATCAGAACTTGCCCAGGCTGGGCACAAAGTTGAAGTAGAAACAGCTCTGCGTCAAAAGCTTAAGTCGGTCATGGACCCACATTTAAGCCGCAAACTGAATACGCTCATAGATAGTTTAGGCAAAAAAGCGGAATCTAATCGAAAGTAGGGAGATATCCGTGGACAAAGACCCCAACGACGCCGAATCCAGATCTCATTCGCAGCATCACAGCTATCGAATTCTTCAAGACGCAATAGGCGACAATATTCCGTCGTCTCCTAAATTCAAACAGCCAATGGTGTTCGACATATTACTTGCCGTAGGGCTACTCGTGGCGGTAGGAGGTTTCACCAGTGGCTTGATTCGCATTTACGTGACACATGTCGCCAAAGACAACATCAATCAGCACAACTACAAAGCTGCAATCAATATTTTAAAGCGCAATCCCGTGCCCGATTTCTTCTCAGGCTTTGGGTCTGACCCCAATGAGCTTCTCAACCAGGCACTCTATTTAGACGCCATCGAAAAGCTCGAAGAAGACCCAAATAATCAGACCGCCATTAATCAGCTGAACAAAATCAATGCTGGCTCGCGCTTTTTCAGTCACGCTCAACAACTTATTAATGAAAAAACGGTGCCTTCGGACATCAAACTCGAACAATCGATAATTAAAGAAGGCAAAGCCGAAGATCCGCCTGATGGCGAAAAGCTCAAAGAAATGCTGGACGAGCCCGAAGACTAATCAGACAACTCTATTTCTAACCGATGATGCCTTTGTAATCTTCACTAGACATGGTCTGATCCAATTCTTTGGTGTCAGCCATTTTCACTTTAATCATCCAACCCTTGCCGTAACAGTCGAGGTTAACGAGTTCGGGTTGTGAAGTTAATTCGTCATTGATAGCAACCACTTCGCCCGATACTGGCGAAAAGAGGTCAGATACAGATTTTACAGATTCGATAACGCCGAATTTGTCATGCAAGCCTAATTTGGTGCCGACACTGGGAAGCTCTACAAATGTGACATCGCCTAACTGATCCGCAGCAAAAGCAGTGATGCCCACAACGGCAGTGTCACCTTCGACTTTCACATATTCGTGACTTTTAACGTATTTAAGTTCTTTTGGATAAGCCAGCACTGAGTCGCCCATGAATTGAAAACCTCCAGCCTTATGGCGGGTTGAGGAACCGATATCTAGATTTTAACTAAAATATCCAGCTTTACGCGCTTGACATCCAGCTATTTATTCTCGGGCACATGTTCAAGGTTTACACGTCTATATATCAACTGTCTAGAAAGGACATATCATGAGTAAGAACAATCGAAAACTGAACCGCCTAATGGACCTCTTGGCCCTTACCAGTGTTCTAGTGTCCACCGTCTGGTTAATTGAAGTGTGCTTATAATAGTAGGACGAAAACCGACTGCCACTTAATGGCAAAGGTGCCTGCTTAAATGGACTTCGACCTGACAGGAATACTAGCTGTAGGGGGCTTCTGGCTCGTCGTACTGGTTGCTATCCTGAAAGGTCCCATTACTAAATATCTAGAAACTAAGACGCCCACAGACAGCGCCGAAGTAAAGGCACTCAATGAGCGTATTAGCCATCTTGAAGCGATGATTGCATCGATGAGCAAAGAGATGCTCGAACTCAAAGATACGACCGAATTTGCTCACAAATTATTGACCGATTCCTCACGAGAAGTCTCCAACTTAAATAAAAGCCTGGCGGAGGGCGGGCTTCTCGAGGGAAAGTCACAAGAAACAAAGACTCCTGAGTCAAGTAGTCCTGGCAAAATAAAACTTGTCACCACCGACGGTGTCAAAGTAGAAGCACCCGAAAACGCCGGTGAAATTTTAAGCGAACACACAATTCGCTTTGAGCGCATAATTGATGCCAAACCCGACAAGGTCTGGCAATATCTAACTCAGTCGAAATTTATTGGCGAATGGCTCGACAAAGGATCGCTTGAGCCAAAAATCGGCGGCAAAGTTGACCTTACTTTCAATCAAAATGAAGTCGAAGGTCTGGTCGGTTGGTACGAAGATGAGCGCGGGCTGTCATATTCTTTTGTAGATAAGAAAAATGGCGTCGAATCAATTGTAGCCATAGAACTAACTCCAGTCGGCGATAAGACTAAGCTGGTTTTAAAACATAGTCGCCTGCCACGCAAGTTAATGGCCGACTTCATGGCCTCGTGGCATGCGCACTTAGATATTTTAGTCGCCAAAATTTCACGCATCGCACCACCAGATTTTCGCAAAAGATTCATGCAGCTTTTGCCTTTCTATACCGCATTGGTGCTGGCTTTTGTAGCGCCTCTGGCTGCCCAGGCGTCCGGTGATAACGGAACGTATCAAGCCTTGAGTGCGGAGAGAAATAGGCTCTTACAAAAGTACGACGACTTGCGGCGAGACACAGAAAACATTCAAAAGAAAATGGACACGCTCAAACGAGATGACTCTAAAGAAGCCGAGCGTGCCTGCGATCAGCTAGACGATGCCTTGAAGCAAGACTATCGACAGATGAAAGAATTAGAAGGTCAGATTCGCGATTTCGATAACGCTTTAAGGTAAGGCTCAGAAATGACATCGAAAAAGATCATCATTCTAGCGGGTCCCAACGGCGCAGGGAAATCAACTTTCGCTCGAGAGTTTTTACCTAAAGATGCAGAATGTCCTATTTTTATTAACGCCGATTTGATTGCTGCAGGACTATCCCCATTCCAGCCCGAGGTCGCTGCCCTCAAAGCAGGGAGACTCATGCTGCAAGAGATGGCTGATTATGCTTCCCGCGGACAAAGTTTTGCTTTTGAAACAACGCTTTCTGGACGAATTTATTTGCGAATGATTAGAGAGTGGCGCAATCAGGGCTATCAGGTCAAACTCTTCTTCCTATCTCTTACAAATCATGAACAAGCTATAAGGAGAATAGCGACACGAGTGGCTCAGGGCGGTCATTACGTACCAGACGATGTCGTCCGTCGCAGATTCGCTAATGGATTAAAGAACTTCCAAACAATTTATCGGTTGGAAGTAGACATCTGGCGATGGTACGATAACAGTGGAGTCTTGCCTGTTCTCATCGAAGAAGGAGAAAATTTTTGAAAGAAGAACGACTTTTAGATTCAGACATGCAAAAAGCAACAGCGGCGCTCATCCGGGCAGGCAAACGCGCAAAAGAACTGGCACGTATGACAGGCACAGAGTATGTGGTAGTTCGGGATGGTCAGCTCATTCAAGAGGTGCCACCACCCTTGACTAAAAAAAGACCCAAGAAACCAACGGTTTAAGATATTTATTTCAGCGCTTTGTACGGCTCGTCCCAGGGGCGCTTTCGCTCTCTGCCAGCCTGAACATCCACAGCGGCAACCATGCTTTGCAATTTAATGAGCATTCGATACTTTTCTTCGACAGGAAGCTGAGCTATTTCTCGACGACGAGATAACTTATCCTGAAAGATCTGCTCAGTGGATTTAACTTTGTCAGAAGAGGTCATGATTTCATTCTATCCCATCGTCTGCTCAACAGCATTCATACTCAAAGTCAGGGCGAAGTCTTTTTTCCTCGATTTCTTCTTCTGTCATTGTTCCGCGATCAACCTATCTATTCCGCATAACTCAAGCATTTTATATTTAGGTTGTAGAACCCATTCTCCTTTACTATTGATGAGACCAAAGAGTTCATTATCGACTTGTGCTACTGCGTGACCATCATAAAATTCGCCGACAAACTTGAAAGGTGGTCCAATTTTTTGACCTTTCTCGTCGAAAAGCTGCACTTTTTGCCCTTCTTCAAAAGAAAATTTATAGATGTGTTCTGAAAATCCTTGAAACCAATATTCGTCTGGAATAGAAAATTTAGGCTTTAAATCGGTATCATATATGGTGACTTTTGATTTTGTATATCCGACAAAATAACCTTTGCTAATTCGATGCCCATTTTTCCAATCCGGTCTCAAGACAACCTTTCCTGTTCGATCTATCACGACCAAATTATTGATTTTGGAAACGACTGCTTTTCCATTGTAAAATTTTGCCTTATCAGATTCAGGTCCTTCGAAAATTGCAGGTATAACCAATTCGAATCTCTGATTTATAAAACCAAAGTTCGAACTTCTTCTTGTCTGCCTAACCGCTGCTAACCCTTCAGAGAATGGAGCAATTTCAAAAAATCTGCTTAAGTTTTTATCTGTACTAGTGATATCGATAGCCTTGTAGGAAAAAATCGTTTCTGTACTTGTAAATTTCTCGCCCATAAAACATTCGAAAATTTTATCTTTGATGTTCCAATAAACTCTTTGTACTGAAGGCGGAAAAGTATGCAAATACTTTCCCTTTGAGTCGAATAGAATCCATTTTTTGGGATATTCCTTTATACCGTCATAATGAAAAACTTGAGTAGGATTGACTTTGGTCAGACCCAAAAGAAAATCGTTACCTAAACTTTCGACATCTAAATACTTTGGAGGAACGATTTCTTTTCCGTTTTGATCGCAGAATCCCCATCCAGTTTTTGTTTTTATCCAAAGAAAATCCAATTCATTTTCTCGATAAAACCGCGATGGCCATTTAATAGACCATACTCCCCACGGAAATCGATTGCCGGTGTCATTTCCATCTCTATCAAGCTGAATCCAGGTGTCGACATAGAGAGTGTGTCCAACGGATTTTTCGATGTTGCTTCGCTTTTCTTCGGGTAACTGATGCTTTAAATCGGTTACCCAAAAGGATTGAAATTTGGGTGCGTAATGGATCTCAGAATATTTTGGATTGATTACCCAATCGCCTTTGAAATTGATCACGCCGACAGCTCCAGCCGCCAAATCGGAGTCGTTGATAAGAGCATTTAGAGGTTGAAACCCAGTGCTATTAACAGAAAGTCCTTCGTGGCGACCGAAAGCGTAGTGGTGAAGAACAACTATTTGTCCTACACCTACGCCCAATGCAGGCCGCATTGGAATTTCTTCTTTCTTCAGAACCGCCTCCGGCGGGACTTCGCTTTGCGGTAATCCAACCTCTACAACATCTTCGAACTTTATGCACTGCCCATATGGAATATTTCTTCTTGCCACAAATACTCCGACGAGCTTCTCAGGCTTGAGTTCGCTTGATTGCGCAAAGCAACTGCTTCCTGATGCTGCAACTACCAAAGTGCAAGCTATCAAGTTTTTCAATTTATGACTGAGGCGAAACAATGCGCCTAGCTACGTTTATAAAACGGTCGTTTCACTACGGTAGCATCAACTGCGGTATCACGAATTGCTATTTGCAATTTGGTTCCAATTTCAGATTGGTCTGAATCAATTAATGCAAACGCAATTGGATAGCCCACGTGAATGCCTTGCGAGCCGCTTGTAACCACCCCGATTTCTTTGCCGTCTTTAGTGACTTTGTATCCTTGACGGGGGAGTGCTTTGCCTTCTGCTTTGAGACAAACTATTTTCTTTTTGACGCCACCATCAATTTGTTTTTTCAAAGCTTCGCAACCAAGGAAATCTCCTTTGGCTACTTTGACGCTCCAGCCAAGACCAGCTTGAATGGGGCTTATATCAGCTTCGAGTTCATGACCGTATAAAGGAAGAGCAGATTCAAGTCTCAATGTGTCGCGGGCACCAAGTCCACAGGGTTCGAGACCTTGTTCTTTGCCAGTTTCGAGCAATTTGGTCCAGAGCCATTCAGATTTATTGGCTGGAACAATGATTTCAAAACCGTCTTCGCCGGTATAACCAGTTCTGCCAAATCCCACTTTGACACCATCTATAGTTGCTTCACCATATGTGAATGACTTCATCGCTTCGACTTGATTTCCAGCCAGCTTGGAGAAAATCTTGACTGCTTCAGGTCCTTGAATGGCTATTAGTCCGAAATTATCAGAAACATTTTGCAGTTTGACTGAAGGGAATTTGGCTTTGTGCTCGTTAATCCATTTCCAGTCTTTGTCGATGTTCGAGGCGTTGACAATGAGCAGATAATTTTCTTCGCTCATACCTTCGCACCCGATGGTGCCAGCAGATCTGCGATACACAATTAAGTCGTCTACGGTGCCGCCATCTGGCATGACCAACTGCGAATAGATAGCGCGATTTGCCTCTGTGAGCTTGCTTAGGTCATTGGCAATTAGATACTGGATAAAATCAAAGGCACCGTCGCCAGTGACAATAAATTCGCCCATATGGCTGACGTCGAAGAGACCCGCCTTAGTTCTGGTGGCATTGTGTTCGACCACAATTGATTTGTATTGGACCGGCATGTTCCATCCGGCAAAATCGACCATACGAGCTCCCAGCTTGCGGTGAGCGTCGGCGAGAGGCGTTTCTTTCAAAGTGGCAGTTGACATATACAAAGCTCCAGATCTGATATCAAATTTATATATCAATAAACAGGATGCCGCTTTGAGATTAATTAATTTTGGGCATTATCAGGAACAATTTTGATTTAAAAAGTTCTTTAGGCTTATTATTGGTTTCACAGACTTCTTTAATTTTCTCTAGAATAGGTAGATTACAAGTGAAAAGAATTACTTCAAAAGCCTTGACCCTGGCTGTTGCTCTGGTCGCTGGACTTCAATTTGGTCTGCAACCCGCTCAAGCGGACACGTATCACGCAAGTGCCTCCAAAAAACAAACTACTATCAAAAGTGGAACTTACTGGCAGCGTCACCCCAAAGTGAAAAGTGCGGCTGTAGGCGCCGGTGTCGGCACCGCAGTTGGAGCTGTAACAGGACTTGTAACCAAGAAAGGCGTTGTTAAAGGTGCTGCAATTGGTGCTGGTACCGGCACTGGCGTAGGCTTATTGCAATCGAGCCAGACGATGAAAAGACATCCCATAGTTAAGGATGTGGCTCAGGGGACATTGGTTGGCGCAGGACTTGGTCTTGCCGGAACCAGTGGACATGGAAAATACAAGAAATCAGCCAAAATCGCCGCAGCAGGTGCTGCAGTCGGTTTAGGTGTTGGGCTCTTCAAAAACCTTCGCTAATTAAATTAGCCCGAGTTCGTGAGTAGGCAAGCAGTGCTGTAAAATAAGCACTGCTTGTTTTTTTGAATATCTGTTTTATTTGGTGACCTATGAAGATTTTATTCCGCGCAGATGCGTCCAAACAACTTGGAGCAAGTCGAGCGATGCGCTCAATGGTCCTTGCTTGCGAGTTGTCACGACGTGGTCATGATGTCACATTTGCTAGTTTGAAAGGCAGCTTGGAATTATTACCTCTCCAATCTGATGATAGCGCATATGGTGGCATCAATAAGATAGAGTTGGAGGAAGCAGAACTGACTGACACCAAGGCTTTAAAAGCAAAATCCACTAAAGGGGCCTACGATCTGGCTTTTGTTGACGGTCCACACCTGTCTGAAAAATATGAGGAGTCACTGACTTCTATTTCAAAAAGTCTTGCAGTGCTAGACGATGCCCCTTCTCGCAAGCATATGGCCAAAATACTTATCGACCCAGCATTTGGCAGACGTCCTGTTGAATACAAAGACCTTTTGCCTCATGATGCGTCAATTTTGACAGGAGCAAGATTCGCTGCTCTTCGTCCTGAATTCTTGGATATGCGCCCCAAAAGCCTGGCTCGCCGTGGCAAAACCAAAGCGGCGGCCCGTGAATCAAAGCATATCGTCATTCACTTTGGTCTGACAGACTCAAACAATCTCACGTGCAAAATACTCGAAGCACTGAAGCTGGTGGAAATTCCAATTGAAACTACTGTTGTGATAGGTCAGGTAAATGCGCACAGAGCTGAGATTGAACAGGCAAGCAGTTTACTGAAACAGAAGGCACAAGTATTAATCGGTCATAAAGATATGGCATCTCTACTGCGTGACTGCGACTTAGTGATAGGTATCCCTGGAAACAGCGCATGGGAGCGCTGCTGCATGGGAGTGCCCTCATTTCACGTGGGAGCTAACAGCGTTCAGGAAAGTATCAACAAAAACATGGCAGGTATTGGTGCAATTTTGGACCTGGGCTCGCATGAAACTTTGTCACCAGATGCAGTGGCAAAAGAAATTACTCGCCATTTTACAGATGAATTATTGCTTGTAACGATGAGTCAATCTGCGGCGTTGTTGTGCGATGGAAATGGGGCGGGTCGGATAGTCGAACATCTGGAGTCGATTAATTGAACCCTGGAGGGAAGTCAATCGTATGAATTCTAATAATACCCATGTAATTGACTCCTTAATGTCGATCTGGCTCGGAGCCATAGTTCTTTTTGTTTTTTCCATTTCCAGAATAGGTTTTTCGCTGGATTTAACCATTGTCGGAATGAAGTGCCTTAGTTATCTGGCATTACTTCTGTTGCTCCCAGCCTTTGCAAGAAAAATTTTTCCTACTAAACATCGAACAACATTTTTAACATCAGAACCCAATGCAATAATAATAATCTTGTTGTTGCATCTATTACTTCTGCCGTTCAAAGAATTGATTCTAACTCCGGGTTTCTATCTAATTGGCATACCCTTACTTCTTTGGGCTTTTCTCCAAATTGAAATTTCAAATTTCAAAAAAAATGATTTTTTTTTCTTTACCGTTATTTTTGTAGTTGGCGTAATACTTGCACTTTTTCTATTTGCTAGCCCTTATCACAATTCACTGCTATTAGAACGCGTGCCCGTGCAAAAATTCATTAGTAGCGGTTCAGGCGTAATTGATACTTACTATCACAGTGCAATAGTAAGCATGATTTCAGTATATGGAGTCATAAGCACTGGACTTAGTGGCATTCCCTACCACGCCTACCACTCTGGAAGTCACTTGCTTTTTTCCTGTCTATGTAAAATACTCAACATCGACTCGCTTTCGTTTTATCAAATCGGCTATCCACTAATTGTCATTCCCCTGCTTTTAAAATCAATTCTCGTATTTGTACGCTCATATCAACCCACAGAAGCTTCTAAATTTAGTGAAGTTTACAATGTCTCGAGCTTACTTATTTTAGCGGCTGGTCTAACTTACATATTGCCAGAAAAATTGGGACTTCCCTTAGGATTATGGTATTCGGCCTACAATAGTGAATCTCATAGTTTAGGATTGGCATATTTTTTTCTTCTTTTTGCAGCATTGAACTGCATTGTCAGAGAGCACAATTCCGCAATCTTAAAATTTGCCTCCCTAATTCCGCTAATCTTTTTACTGCCACTACTAATTTTCACCAAGACTTCAACTGGAGCAGTTGCAGTCTTGCTCATCATCTATGCCTTCCTAAGATTCGGTGGATACAGGAATTTCGAACTGACTTTCGCATTCATTCTTGGTTTAATCGGAGCAGCTTTGGCATACAAACCAGTCGCCGATTATGTCGCCACTTACGAAGGAGCTTTCACCTTTATTTTTCTAGGATTTTACAAAAAGTGGTTTGTGTTTCCTTGGATATTTGTTCATTTTATCGTCATATATTCTTGGTCAACTGCCGTAATTATTTTGGAACTAAAGAGAAACTGTATTCACAGCCTCTCTAGCTTAGTCATAGCTCTGAAAGAAAAGAAACTAATTTCCAGTGAAGTACTCTCAATTCTAATAGTTTTTGGCACCATACCCGGTATCATGAACATTGCCGGATCTAATGCCATGTATTTTTTAGAAATGCAGTATTTTCTCGGATTTGTGCTTTTGGCAATGCTACTCCCACTATGTGATAAAAGAACAAGAAACAAACAAAAAGCTTTCATGACTTTAAACGCACTGTTGGTATCACTCCTATTCCTAAATATTACGTTTTCAGTTTCAACCATCTTAAAAGAACAACGCTCTGTGCGTTCAGCACTCAAATACTTTCAGACTTCGAAACATCCTTGGGAAAGAAAAGAAGTTGCCGATGCTCAAAATTACATTCAGCAGCTTAGAGGAGTAGCAAAATCATCCTTCTCTTCAAGGGTACGAACAGCAGTTTTTATTTCGCCAAACCTTGATAACTACTGGGAGTTGTTCGACAGTTGGCAATTTCTTCCAAACACAATCGGATTTTTTGGTCCTGGAATTTCTGGTTCAGCGTTTGTTTACGGTCTTCCACACGGCAAAGTCCGTATGGATCTTTACGGACTCCGAGATTATGATTTCTCCTGGGTCAAAAATGGTGATTTTCCAAATTTGAAAGATGCTAAAAGATTCGCTAAGAGAAACGGTTTTGAAAAATTACTGGTGTGGAAAGGTGAAAAATTTGAATCGGAAAATTTGAAGAAAGAACTTGACTAGAATCAATTTTCACTTGTTGAGGCTTTGGGCTAAATTTGCACATAAACTAGAATCTTCCTTCATTTGATTAGCTAGAACTTGCCAAAATTTAATCGCACCATTGCCATTTAAGTGCACGTTGTCTAAAAAATCTGATTTTTTGAAACGTTTATCTTCTTGAAAATCAAATAGATATGCACCATGCTTCGAAACCAAGCTATATAGGTCCTTCTCAAATTTTTTCTTAAAACCATCAGGCAAGAGCTTTAGATTGTCTTCAGTAAGAGGCATTTTCACCAAGATTGTAGGAATATTTCTCTCTTTCAATAGAGTGAGAATCGTGCCAAATGAATTGAGTTGTTTATCATAAGTTTTCGATTCGAAAGCATAAGCACGTTTATAGTGTTCTGTTTCTTCTAAAATCCAGTCTGGACGGGCTGAAACATTGGGATTCACTCTCTCTTCGCTTCCAGCCAAGCTTAGTTTATTTCTTTGACTAATTCCATGTCCATTTCCATTAACTGAACGGTTAAATAAAGAACAACCAAACGCAGAACAAACTGTTGCATAGTCTGACCGTGTGCGATAAAAATTCGAAAATTTTGAAAGACAGCTGTCGATCAAGTATGGAATATCAGCTTTCATTTCAATGGTCTTGAATCGATTATCAAAATAACATTGAACCGGAGAAATTTTGGTATCAATTGTAGTGTCAAGAAACGGTCTTGGAACAACCATGATAAAAGCTATTTTAGGAGGATTACCATGAATACAGAGTTTTTGAAGAAACAGCAAATGATCTGATACTAGACTGCCACCAAAAGAACTATTTTTTAGCGAAACGGGCAATGAAAGGTTTTTCTTAATGATGCTTTCACCAACGATGCAATCAAGATAGTAATATCGAGAGTAGCTATTTAAGCCAATACCATTCCTAAGTACATCCGGAAATACGCAAATATCATCAGCCGTGGAATCTCCCAAAACGATAGTATTGAAGTGCGATGACTTATCGAAAAGCTGCTCAATTCGACAGCCTACAATGTCTTGATCCTTTAGCATGGTACCTGCTACATGCACATGCTTTAATGGCTTGGCGAAGCCTAGAAAAATATCGAAAGACACAAGCAAAAATAAAATTAGAAGAAAGACTGAATAGTAAAATGGTTTAGATACAGAGCCCACCAAAATCTCATGGCTCAGAGCATGTTCTTCCCATTCATCTTGAATCGTCTTCAAACTCTTCATTCCAGCCTCGGTATGCGAAAGCCAGATAGCGTAAGTACAATCCATCAGACCCTGTGAGTAATTTTAACAAGTCCGCTTTGCAACTTCGTTTAAGGTTTCTAATACAGAAGGCTTAATTATGCGACGCACCTTTTTTCCACCTCATCCACTATTCTCTCGGCTCCCAAACCATCACACAAATTAAACGAAGCTTGACTCATTTGAAGTAAAAGCTTGGAGTCAGCCAAATGACGCTCGATTTCATAAGCTACCAGTTCGGGTCGTAAGTTACCAGCTGCTCCAAGATGAAACACAGCCCCAACCGAAGCAAGATTAGTGGTTACATCTTCCTGATTCGGAGCAAATGTTATTTGCAGGGTTGGCAATCCAAGACAGCATCTTTCCCATGAAGTGGAGCCTCCTCCACCCACAGAAAGATCGGATTCAAAGAATAATTCTGCCATGTTTTCATGGGCAATTAGCATCTGGACAGGTGATTTAACGGACTCGCTGAGGGTACGGATTGTTTTCTCATAAGGTGAGTTTTTGCCAATCACAATTGTCGCAATGAAATCAGTTTTTACTTTACTCAAGGCATTTATGATAACCGATGTGACGTTTTCTGAATCAGACAGGCCAAGAGACACAACAATATTCTTGGGTCTAACTTTGGAATCTGTTTGCATACGTTTTGCAAGGCTAGACGTTCTTAAACCGGCAAACTCTTCTCTTAAAGGAGCATAATCAACACCAGCCAAGACATGTGCTTTCTTCAGCAACAAATTTTGGTACTCAGCACCAGTTCTTTTAAATGTGGGATCTATTAATATATCGACATTGTGAGTTCGGTTTGGCACATCATCTAATGCTGCAACATTTCGACAAAATTTTGACAGCTCAAGTTCATAATTATCTTGCAATAAATAACTATCCACCAAAGCTACATCAGGAATAACTTTGCTAGGCAGCAGAGATTTAAGACAAATACAATCATCGAAATTTGTTTTATCAATTTCAATTTTATGCAAAAGATGCTGTGTTGAAAGGCTTCCTTGATAAGGAATCATTTCAAAGCTTCCTTTTATGGAGACAAAAAAACACTCGTGTCCGCGTTTTGCAAACTCATTTGCAACAACCAGCGAACGCATTACATGCCCGCCACCTTGTTCATTTGAAGCATCAGCGCGAAAAAGAACCTTCATTGCCTTTTCTCTCGTTGGAGCCATTGATACTTAAACTCAGCTAGGTCCCAATCCGATAATGAGTCAATGTCCTGCACCTCCGTCTCTGGAATTTCGAGAGGTTGAGCACCTTGAAAAAAATTGTTCTTCACTTTTTCCAGCTCGCTAACTCGAATCCAATAAAATTGGCCAACATAATGGTACGCAGGCTCTAAATCTTGCGAGCGATACTGATAATATTCGCTCCAAATCAACTCCAGCCTCTCTTCGACTATCTTTAACGAACGTTGAACCGGGTAAGCAAAACGACAGACCGGAACGACGGAAGAACACTTTTCCTTTTTTAAAAGCTCTAGCCCAAGTTTCAATTTGCTTATCGTCACAAACGGAGCTGTAGCTAGGATTATGCACGCATTCTCATATCTAATGCCTAGATTCAGATAACTGTTTATTACTTCCTCAAGAACTTCTTCTAAACCGGCATGATCATTAGAGGCCTCTTCACTCCGCATGAAAGGAACATCAGCTCCATAGTTTCTAGCAACCTCAGAAATTTGAGGACAATTAGTAGAAACCATTACGGTTTCAAATATTCCACTCTCTTTGGCTACGTCTATCGAATAAGCAATGATTGGCTTCCCCAAAAACGATTTAACATTTTTATTGGCAATTCTTTTGCTTCCACGTCGTGCCGGAATTATTGCTAGATTCATTTCAATCTACCAATTCTCTGATGACTGCAAAAGCTTCAGCCATAGCGCTCCCAGAAGCGGCTCCTCTAACCCTAGCAAGTGCCTCAACTGCTTCTACCGAACGGGCGTGGGGAAATTCACGCATCTCCGATTTATATTCGGCCAAAGCTTGTAATTTTTTTTCGAACATCTGAGTTACATTCACAAACCGTGTGGGGATGAAGACCTGCTGCTGTTGTGGAGAAGACCACTCAGTGCTTGACACCGTTTCAAAAGTATAAATGCTTTTTACAAACGCATTTGGAATTGGACGAGTGGCTGTCAGCACAGCGCGATGAACTATTTGATGGTCAATATTCAGATCTCCACCATGGTGAGTGTAGATAATCTTGGGCCGAATTGTGTTGATAAATTCTTCTATTTTTTGAACTATATCAAGTAAAGCCACAGTATCTAACTTGTTATCAGGAAATCCAAGAAAATTGGGGGAGTTAGTTCCCAGCGCTTTAGCTGCCGCTTGAGCACATGCTTTGAGATTCGAGACATAATCTTCTGCTTCATTCAAATTAGAATCAGAAGAATATCTTGAAGTAGCACCCTGAGCCACTATTAAAACGTAAACGTCATCACCAGAAGCAGCATGTTTAGCCATTGTTGCTCCAGCGCCCAGAATCTCATCATCCGGGTGAGCAGCGATGATCAAAATTTGATTTCTCTCAACCTTCTCTGACATTCATGCTCTCCTCTTTTAAATTTGTAGTGGAAAGAATTTTCTTACTGTCAGGACCGCAATTAAAAAGCAAATCTATGGCTGACATGTTCGGCTCAAATGGCATCCAACGCTGCCTGTAGACAGGGTGTGAATAGTCATGATAAACAATTTTGATACCAGCATCCACAAACTTTTTCTCTTCCAGGTAATCCCGTCCAAAGGGACCTGAAATATAAGTTGTACATTCAACCTTTTTGCAAAGATCCAAAATTAAGTCGTCTTTAAAAAGTTGCGAGTTCAATGAAGAACTGAACAAAGTTGGAGTGTTAATGTTGAAAGCGCCAAGTAAATATTCAGTTTGCTGCTGACACAGGTCTGCGAGCAGGTGCCATTCCTTGAAGTAAAATGCGTCAAAAAACTCACTATGCTCTTTATAAAAAGCAGTTTTGGAGTAGGCGTTTTGGATAGATTGAAAGTGATCTTTGCGCCAGTTTTCTTCGTTTTGAATTTCGATCTGATTGATTGGCAAATCAAATCCTTTTCCTTTAGTCTTAACTGGCACAGTCAACCAGTTCCAACCATTCGGCGTTCTTATTTTATTTCTTACAGTAAAACTGCGTTTTTCCAATTGCACATGATCCAATACTATATGAAGATCGCTAGCCGCAATCCTGTCAAAATACCCCAGCCATGGCAAATAAGCCGGTTGACTGATCGAAACTAATTTAGACATCAGTTGGTGAACTCGCGAAACATATGAACAGTAAAATCATTTGGTAGATAGTCATGTCGTAGTATGCATCTAGGAGTTATCTTTAAACAAAAATCTAAAACTTCTGCTGGATCAGCATAAAATTCACTTGGATCTTTTGTTGTAGATTTGGTACTTAACGAGTTAAATGCAATTCCGACCTTACACAAAGAAAATAGTCGGGTAATTAGATCTTGCATTCTTTTTTTATCACAAGCTAGAAAGAAGATTCCACTAGCAATTACAATATCGTGCTTTTCAACTCTACTATCTTCAATTCTTGTATTTTCAAATAACATTGATTTTTCTGGGTGGTGCTGTCGCGCCTGCTCAACCATCTCGTCCACGACATCGATTCCGTGATAATTAAAATTTATCCCACGCTCAACAATGTAATCCAACATGTGCCCCAATCCACATCCGACATCAAGAAGGGAAAATGATTGTTGCGCCGCTAAGAAAGGATCTAAAAGAACTTTAAATCGTAATTTCTGTCCATTTAGTGATCCCCAGTTAACCGCTTCGTGTGTATTGCCATGCTTGTCTATTAACGGCAAAAAATGCTCAGTCAAAATTGCTTGAAATATTTTCGATTCTTCCGTCATTTATTTAGGCAAACTAACTTTGCTAGCAATTATTCTCCATTCAGAATGAACAAAGTTAGCGGCTTCTGTAACGTCAGTGACCTCTACTTTTTGAATATTTTCTATTTTAAACTCATCCCCTAGTGCATCAATTGCTTGTCGCTTTCCATAGAAGCAAATTTGACCAACACCTGTCATGGAGCCACTTTGGATATTTTCACAAACACCATCTTCTCCTATATCACCAGCGGCAAAGCTTGAATGATTTTCGCTATAGGGATTAAAGAAAAATTTTCCACCTATCTTTAAAACTCTTGCCACTTCTGTTATGGCCTTGCGTCCTGCAGCGAAACCACAACAAGTTATCGAACCCCGGTCTATAACTAAATCAAAAAAGTTGTTCGAATACGGAAGAGCAGTAAAGTTTCCAACTTCGATTTCGGCATGGAGACCATCTTGTTTGAGAAAGGTTTTTGCAACCTCTACCGCAGAAGCACTCCCTTCAATTCCATATGCACTCCACCCCTCCCGAGCAAGGAACCAAAGGTTATTACCAGTCCCACTACCTACTTCAAGGATGCGCACATTTGATCTGGCAACTTCTCGTGGCACATTGCGAAAGACGAAAGTAACAACACTATCGTAGGGGTATTTCACAGAATGTCCCTGCGAGTAAATCGTTTCCCAGATTGGGTCAAGGGCTTCTATATGGGAGTTAGACAAAGTTTCGATTCCAAGCCGACAATACTTACAAATTCTAACTCCACTCAGAAGAACTTAAATGATTCTCACTTAAGGTCAACTAAATCTTCCTCCAACAGAATTTGAAACTTTTCAACGTCCTGACTGAGAGACCTTCCCAAAATCGACTTTAATTCGTAAGCCGGCAAACCACTTCCAGGTCTTTTGAATACAATGTCCTCCTCTGTTAAGACATGGCCTGCCTTCAACGAGTGAGAAGCAGCACATGAAAGTCGGTACTCGTCACGCCCAGACAGTTCACTTTCTGCGGGAATTAACTTTTCTGAACCGAGAAGCTTTTCCATACATCGAACTTCTCGAACTAAATTTTTCATCTCTTCTAAGTTGCTTGAAAATCTGTGATCTGGGCCGGGTAATGCTTTGTCCAAAGTGAAGTGTTTTTCTATCCAGCATGCGCCTAACGCGACAGCTCCAACTGCAGCCTGACTACCTTCGGAATGATCAGAAAAGCCTACAAGGCATTTCAACTTTGATTTTATAGAAATAATTTTTCTAAGATTTACATGTTCAGGCGCAGTGGGATAAGACGATGTGCAATGCAAAACTATCAATCGATCATTACCAGTATTGCGGACCGCATTTGCAGCAATTTCGATTTCATTTTCATTAGCCATTCCGGTTGCTATAACAACTGGCAGATTAGTTTTGCCCATATATTCAAGAAGCTTGGAATTTGTCAAAAAATCTGATCCATTTTTCAAAACTTTGACATCCTGCCCAACTAAAAGATCTACACCCGCCTCACTTGTAGGAGTGCTATGAAAGATAACTCCAGATTTTGCGCAGTGTTCTTTCAACATTATCAAATTTACAGAAGTCAATTCACAACGCTTGAACATTTCGTACTGTGATTCAACTATATCCTTACCTTCACTCTGGTATCGATAGGACAAATTACTTTGCGGGCTCAGAAAATCTTCAGTGTAGTAATTTTGAAATTTAACACTATCAACACCTGCTTCAACTGCAGCGTCTATCGTTTTTTTTGCAAGTTCCATATCACCATTATGATTAATGCCTATTTCAGCAACGATAAATGCTGGCGAAAAACCTCCAACTAGTCGATTTTCAATCTTTATCACTTGGTCATACATCAAATCGCTCCTCAAGGCTCTTCAAAAAATCGTCGGAACTGGTGTGCAGAGGATTTAGGCTTTGCTCCTAATTTTTCCCAAGTTCTTTGCACCGCAAAATTTGACAGATGAGTCCAAATATCTACAGATCTGTACCCACGCGTCTCCAAATAATCGAGAGTAAATTCGACCAGAGTTTGATAGATACCACGTCCACTAAATCTTGGACTGATAGCATTCAATGGTATTTCAGCATTCATATTGTTTGGATTCAATTTCAAAGTAATAAAACCAGCCAAGACCCCGTTGTAGAGTGCAATTAGTACAATATCTGCCATGCCCCTATTAGCAAAGGAGTTAAAAATCCACAGCCGATATAATTCTTTGACTTTATTCTGATTCAAAAAAATATCGCTATTAAATCTATTCACATTGTAAGTACGATCACCAAAACAAGTTTCGCTAATGGACTGTAATTCAGCGATATCATCTTCAGTAGCTATATGCAATTCAATTTCTTTATTACAATTAAATTTTGATTGTTTTGTTATTTCCAATCCATACAAAACTGTAGTGTCCATCAGCTCAAAGTGTGCTTTTGAAATCAAATGCTGTCCAACAGTATCGTCCGGATGTATTAATACTGATAGATACTTATACTCTTGGACTATTGCTTCATTCACAAATTTTTCAAGCAAAACATGTCCTATATTTAGAGCTTCAGATTGGTGAGAGCTGATTTCAGGAGTAATAAAAGGGAAAATTTTTCCCATCTTGATTCCAAAATGCCTACTATCCCAGTCAAGATGCCGTAGTCCAAGCAACCATTTGTGGTGTTTTGTTTCTTGCTTAACCAAGAAAATACTGCTGGAGACCAAAGAATTGAAATCTGATTCGTTTTCAGTACATACAAAATGTCGGCTTAAACGCCACTGTTTCAAGGCTTCGACAAAAAATGGATCTGGAGTTTTTTTAGATTGGTGAGGCATGAGCGCTTGATTTTATCATCATCGGTCTTTAAGTGTATGTTATTCTAGCTGGAAATGGAGTTCAACTTGAAATTATGGTGATGGCTCTCTTCTCGCGAATTCTCAAAAAATTTTTCGCTAAATCAAAATCTAAAAACCATACCAATGAAGCAAAACCACAAGACGATTGGTTGACCGATGGTTATAGCTGGATACCCGACTGGAAAGAAATAATTGGATCCGATTGGAGCGAGTGGGAGAAACGTCGAGATCTCGCACGAGGAGGACCAAAAGTTTTGATTGCCACTACAGTTGGTGGCAACTCCATGTTAACACCGCTTGAAACACTTTATGCCTTAGGGCTTACTCTAAGAGGAGCTGAAGTTCATTTTTTGTTGTGCGATAAAGTTCTACCAGCGTGTCAAAACTCTTATGGCTCCGACCTTCAAAATCAAAAGAATTTTCTCACCGATGGACCAGGAATAGACATGTGCAACTGGTGCTTCGATTGTGGAACAAAAAGCATTGTTCCACTCGGTCTTACACTTCATAGAATGTCTGATTTTTTGTCTGAACAAAATTTCTCTAATGCTAATTCACTGTCTCTGCTAGCCGACATTGACCAGATAAACAATTACAGTTATCAGGGAATTGCACTTGGCGAAAGCGTAATGTCTGGAACGCTTCGTTTTTTTGGTAGAGGAGATTTCGAAGGTGAAATTTATTCAGATGACGTAATTCGGCGATTTTTGAAGGCCGGAATTTTATGTGTTGATGCGCTCAACTCATTATATGACCAATATCAATTTGATCATACACTCGTAAATCAAGGATTCTATGTACCTCAAGGAGTCGCAGTCGAGGTAGCGCACAATAGAGGAAATCACCTTGTCTGCTGGGATGTCTGCTACCGGAACAAGTGCGTTACGATGTCTCACAGCAATACTTATTTCCGTACCCTTGTCGATGATTCAATTGAAGAATGGAATAATTTGCAGTGGAATCAAAAACTAGAGGATGAAATAACAGGCTACCTTACAGGTCGTTGGTCGGGGAAATACGACTGGATGAAGTTCAACGAAAGCGGCGCAGATTCAAATCCTGTTGATTTGATGAAAGAAATAGGCGTCAATCCAAATATTCCAGTAATAGGCCTTCTTACCAATGTAGTTTGGGATGCACAAGTCTATTACCCGGGTAATTCATTCCCTAATATGCTTGACTGGCTAATGAAGACAGTGAAATACATGGCATCACGCGAGGATCTACAATTATTGATTCGCGTTCATCCTGCCGAACTCAAAAGTTGGCAAAAATCCAGACAATTTGCGGAAGATGAAATAAAAAAAGAATTTCCCGAATTACCCAAGAATGTCTTTATCATTCCACCTCAAAGTACTATAAATACATACAAAGCAATGATGGCATGCGATTCTGTACTCATATATGCAACAACTGCAGGCTTAGAATTAGCTTGCATGGGAATTCCAACCGTAATTGCGGGAGAAGCTTGGATGCGCGGCAAGTCTATTGGAATCGACGTAGTGAGCCAACATCAGTATATTGAAACCCTAGATACACTGCCTTTCAAAAAGCGAATGGATGCCACTCAGATTTCAAAAGCAAAAAAATATGCCTATCATTTTTACTTGAGGAAGATGATTGAGTTAGGAATGCTTGAACCCATGCCTTTCGAGAACTGCCCCTACCGAATTTCCGAAGTTGGCATTTCGGGATTTGACAAAGGTGCAGATCTTGGATTAGATATCATCTGCGATGGCATACTAAATAATTCGTCTTTCGTTTTCCCGGCTGAGAATCGAAATTAAAAACGAACTCTTAGGTTATCCAAAGATTTTAAAGTTGAATAATTTTCGAAGCTGCCACCTGAGACTCATTTGCTTGAGAAATTCGATTTGTATTTCAAAATTTTTGTGCAGCGATAAATACTCAGATTCTAACCTTCTGAAGTCTTTATCGATTTTGTCATACACATTTTTTTTTCTGAAATATATTCGTTCATTACTTCCTAAAATCGCAATCCATTCCTGAATTTCCATTCTCTGAATTTTTAACATCATAAATTCATTATTGGAATTGCAGTCGAATGCAGATTCAAACCCATCTGAGTTAACAAAACTTGGAGGCAGCGGAGGACTACTAACATCGCGCTTAGACAACTGCTCAACAACATCCGCATACCTATTACGCAAATTGAAATATCCTTCAGCTAACTGAACATAACCATTTTTCAGTTTATTCAAGTCAAAGTCTATTTCTTGATATTTGTTGTTAAGGACAACGCAAATTTCTTCAAGATTTTCAAAAAACAAATTTTCATTTTCGGCAACGATGGCTTCAACTTCCGTCAGCTTGCCTTCATCAGACAAGCTTCCTTTATATTTTCGATAAAAATAAAGTGGTTCATCTATTTGAAGTATTTTTGCACCGCTTGCAAAAACTCTCAGCCAAAAATCCACATCGGGAGAGCTCTTGATTTTTAAATTGTAGCCACCAACCATCTCAAAAACGTTTCTACGGAACAGAACCGTACTTGGTATAGGCAAACCAGACATCAACTTCGCAAGTGTCGCATTAGGCGACCAAACCATATCTACATCGCCAAAAATCTGCACCTGACTATAAACAGCTGAAATATCCGGAAGCTCTTCTAGCTTGCTTACAGCTTCTTTCAAAAAATTTGGATGAATTAAATCATCTGCATCCAGGGGAACTACGAGTTCTCCTTTCGATGCGTAAAATGCTGTATTTCTCGCGGCTGCTAGTCCGCGATTTGTTTCGTGGTCAATAAAAGTAATCGAATATGAGTCGCAATTAGTCAGAATGTCTCTGACTGAAGGTAAACGAGAGCCATCGTTAACAATTACGATTTCGAAATTTTCGTAATTTTGTCGAAATATACTTTCTACTGTTTCCAGCACAAATTCATGTGCATTGTAAAACGGTATTAACACTGAAACGAGCGGGGAATTCGATTTAAGCACTATGGAATAAAACTCATTTTCGACGCTTTTTAGTATAAACAGCAGTCTTCAGCTTATCTGAATCAACCTTTCAGTAATAGCCAAAAGCCCATATCTGACTAAAATATTAAGGTAGCAGCTCGATTCACCATCTGTCATGTGCTAGCATCTTGTAATCCTCAACATGCAGTATTTATGATAGTCGATCTCAAAGAAAAAACCTCTACAAACCTGCCCAATTCAGCGTTCCCCGGGCTCACGCCTCAAGCAGATCTAGTTGATGCGCGCTGCACACCCAGCAGCTTACAGGGCTTTCTTGGGCTGTGGGACATTAGAAATCTCATATTTAAGTTTGTTTGGCGCGATTTCGAAAGCAGATTTAAAGGCTCATTACTTGGTGCTGTTTGGCCTCTTCTGAACCCTTTAGGTCATTTGATGCTGTACACGTTTCTTTTCAGCATAGTTCTCCAGGTTCGGTTTGGGACGAGCAATAGCACTTCTAATTTTGCTCTCTACCTTATGACAGCGTATATTCCATGGACAGCGATGAGCGAAGCTGTTTCTAGTTCCACCACGCGGGTTCTAGAAGTACCAAACCTAGTTAAAAGAGTGGTCTTTCCATTAGAAATTTTGCCTCTTGTTCTACCAATATCATCATTTGTTAATGCGATCATCGGACTTAGCTTGGTCGCAGCATTCTCGTTTTTTCAAATGGGCAAGATTCAACCAACAGTTCTTCTGTTGCCCCTGGTACTCATTCCGCATTTTCTATTCACTGCCGGGCTGTGTTGGTTTTTAGCCAGCATTGGAGTTTTTATAAGAGATTGCAAACATTTCACAGCGTTAGCACTCGCCGCCGGAATGTACATTACTCCTATTGTTTACCCTGCCGACAGATTGCCAGAAAATCTTCGTTGGTTACTTTATCTGAACCCTGTTTCCGGAATGATAACTGATTACAGAAAATTGCTTCTTGAAGGTCAACTTCCCGAAATTACTTCATACATAATTTACTCGTGCGTATCAATTTTGGTTTGTGCATTAGGCTTTCACTTTTTCTTTAAAACTAAAAACAGCTTCGCGGATGTCGTATAGATGAACAGTAATATTGAAAAACCTGAAGTGAATTACCATGTTGAGCTTAGAGATGTTTCTAAGCGTTATAACATTTACGATAAACCGACAGATAGACTCAAAGAAATTCTATTAAGAAACAAACGTTGCTATCACCGGGAGTATTGGGCTTTAAGTGATTTTTCATACAAATTTCAAAGACATACAACTGCCATTCTAGGCGCCAACGGCTCAGGGAAATCAACATTATTGCAACTCATGGCAGGCGTTGTGCAACCTACAACCGGCCAAATTGCTACTCGAGGCAGACTAACTGCCATTCTTGAATTGGGTGCTGGTTTTCAAACCGAATATACAGGTCGGGAAAATGCGTTACTGTACGGAATGATATTAGGCATTTCGGAAGAGGAGATGAAAGACCGGCTGGACGAAATTAACGATTATGCAGAGTTGGGTGACTTTTTTGATCAACCAATCAAAACATACTCCAGCGGAATGGTTGTGAGACTAGCTTTTGCATGCGCTACCAGTGTCGACTGCGATATCTTATTGATTGATGAAGCCCTTTCGGTGGGCGATGAACATTTTAAGTGGAAGTGTTTGAAGCGAATAGCCAAACTCCAGGAAAACGACAAAACTATTATTTTCGTTTCTCACAATATGCAGACGGTCAGAGACTTTTGTCACTCCGCTATTCTTTTAAATGCCGGAAAGATAGTAGATGCCGGAGCCGTAGATGACATTATTCCTCAGTATTGTGAAGTAGTTAAAAGCAAAGAATCTCAATCTCACAAACGTTTCACGTCTCAACCTTCAATTATCTAAATTTGAAGTAGGGCATTTTCCAAGGCTGAACAAAAATGGCTTCAAGTCTAAAAACTAAAGAAGTATTTCAGAAGCCTTCATCCGCTTCCAAGCAAGCTGATGTTTTTTTTCCAGCTCTAAACACTCTTCGTTTCGTAGCCGCATTGCTTGTCTTAATCCATCATATTGAAGTTCAGAAGTGGAGATGCGGTGTCCAAAACTTGGGTGGAATAATGTTCTTCCACGAAATTGGTTCGCAGGGAGTTCATATTTTCTTTGTGTTGAGCAGTTTCCTACTCACCTATCTTTTACTTACTGAGGCAAGACAAAAAAACGACATTAGTGTCCGGAACTTTTACGTGCGCCGCGCGCTTAGAATTTGGCCACTTTACTTTCTTATTGTAGCAATTGCCTTTACTTGCGAATTTTTATCTCTCGGGTTCCTAGTGCCTGCAGGGAAAATAGAGCATTCAACCGCAATCTACTTACCATCGGCTTTGCTACTTTTCATTTTCATGCTGCCAAACTTGTGCATTCAAATTTATCCTCCCATAACGGGGGCGGCGCATTGCTGGTCTTTAGGTATAGAGGAACAGTTTTATCTTTTCTGGCCTCTGCTAGTCAAAAACTTTAAATCAAAACCTGTATTAATCCTAGGATTTTTTGGAGCTGCGCTAATAATATGTCGATTTGCATTACCTCAAGCTTTACAGGCTGTAGCTAAAACTATTCCTTCGTATGCGAATAATTTGGATATTGCTAGTACTTTCCTCGTAAATACCAGTAATGAAATGACTGTGATGTTAGCTGGTGCAGCTGCGGCGATAGTCTTTTTCTTAAAAAAAGAAAGTACTTCAAAAATGGCCTGTCATTGGATCGTGCGACTAGTTACTATCTTTTTGATTGCTGTCAACCTGAACTGGAGCTGGCCTGGTAGAGACTATTATCTCCCTGTCCTGTACGCGGTTTTAGTACTTTCTCTGACCGAGACTCGAATTCCCTTAATCAGTTCGCGTTTTTTGGTTTATTTAGGAACGATTTCGTACGGAATTTACATGTTTCATCCCTTGATACTATCCGTGGTATCGAAGGTTGGAATTCCTTATGGAGATTCAACCTGCAACTTGTTGTTATATTTTTGCGGTATTCCACTTTCTATATTAATAAGTGTCATTTCCTACGAGTTGATGGAAAAGAAAATACTGAAACTTAAACCCGGAGCCATAACGGGCGATATTTCGAAACAAAAAAACGATAGTCCAATTTCGAGTAACTGATGAATTTCAAGAAACTTCTAAATTCAGTAAATAATCTTCTGAGTAGTAAAAAATTTCAGAAAGTAGAAACTGAATCTACACCTACAACTGGATGGCTGGACGATGGATACAGTTGGATTCCAAATTGGAAAGTTATCCTCGGCAACGACTATGAACCCTGGCTCGAGTTAGCCAGTAAACCGAAAACTGGTCCTCGTGTTTTGATCACCACTATAACAGGAGGCAACTCAGCACTTACACCTTTAGAAACCGCTTTTGGTGTGGCTTTAACACTGAGAGGAGCTGATGTTCACTACCTAATATGTGATAAGGCAATTCCTGCATGCCAAAACTCCTACGGTTCTGATTTAGACGCACAGAAATTGTTCGTGGAAAACGGACCATCCATTTGTGACTGGTGTTATAAATGCGGCGATAAAAGTCTGCAACAATTGGGGCTGCCCTTACACAAGCTGAGCGACTTTATAAGTAATGAAGAGCGCATTACCCTTAAAGAGAGAGCCCAAACCAGCAAGATTGATGACATTCTAAACAGTTCAGAATTTGGAATTGAACTGGGCGAAACAATCAGAGCTGCAGCTCTTCGATATTTTGCTCGCGGAGATTTCGAAGGTGAAGAGTTATGCCTACCAGTGCTCCAACGATATTACGAGGCAGCTTTAATTAGCTCCAAATCTTTTTCAAACCTAATGGAACAATACAACTTCCAACACATTGTATCCAACCAGGGACTTTACGTACCCCAAGGAAACATTGTAGCAATCGCGAAAAAATTGAATGCGGATGTAGTCACTTGGGATTTAGCCTATCGTTCCGGATCCATTCATATGAGCCATGACAAAACGCACATTCATTCGTTCCTCAATGAACCCATCTCCGACTGGGAATCGATGTCCTGGAATAAAGAAAATGAAAACGACATTCACGAATATCTTCAAGGTCGTTGGACCGGAAAATTTGATTGGCTGAAAATTGTCACTCAAGGTGCAGATCAAGATCCCGACGACATTTCTAGTCAAATTGGCCTTGACCCCAACAAAAAAACTATAGGCTTACTTACCAATGTGATTTGGGATGAACAACTTTGTTATGCCAGCAATGCCTTCGAAAATCAAATTGCATGGCTAATTCAAACAGTAGAATATTTTAGAAAAAGGGAAGATTTGCAATTAGTCGTTCGAGTCCATCCCGCGGAATTAAACAGTTGGATGAAATCCAGACAACTTGCAATTGACGAAATTGAAAATGCATTCTCACCTGTTCCTAAAAACGTTTTTCTAATACCTCCTGACAGCACGATTAATACCTATAAAGCTATGATGCTGTGCGATTCGGTTCTGATTTACGGAACCACGACTGGACTAGAACTTAGCTGTATGAAAATTCCAGTTATTGTGGCAGGAGAAGCGTGGATAAGAGGGAAGGGGATTAGTTTTGATGTCTCGTCCCCGTCTGAATACACACAAATGTTAGACCAACTACCACTAAACAAAAAGCTTTCTGAAGATCGATATAGTCGAGCAATTAAATATGCCTATCATTATTATTTCAGGAAAATGATTCCCTTGGGCATCGTGGAACCTTCAGGATTTGAAAACGCTCCTTACAAAATAAAAGATGGTGGTCTAAGTAATTTTGAACGTGGCGCTGACACTGGATTAGACTTGATATGCGATGGCATCCTCAAAAAAGAACCATTCATTTTTAAACGCGAATTACTTGAGCTTAGTAGCTTAAAATCCTAAAGCTACCAAACACCTAAACCTCCATCTACAACTAGATTCTGACCGGTAATGTAACTGGCTGCTGGGGAAGCTAAAAAGATGAGAGCACCGACCATTTCGTGAGCTTCAGCCATTCTTCCTAGCGGTACTCGTTGGGAATATTTTTGAGCAAACACATCATTCTGTCCGCTTGAAACACCACCCGGAGTCAGTGTATTGACTCTGATTTTTTTGTCGGCCCAATACGTACTCAAATAATTAGTTAAACCTACAACGGCGGCTTTTGAAACCGAATAAACAGCTGGCGTATTAATCTCTGTGCCCATATATCTGGAACCGGAATATATTCGTTGATCTGGAGCCAAAATTCCATAAATGGAGGAAGTTTGGACTACGCAACCACCTTGCTCTTGGTTAACCATTTTCTTTCCGACAGCTTTTGCCATATTAAACATGCCGGTCACATTTACACTCATTACTTCGTGCCAAGTTTCAGGATCGTAAGTTTCCACTTTTGCGAAAAATTTTTCTAGCGAGCTAGATTTAGTGGCAGCATTATTGTGAAGTATATCAATAGATCCAAATCTTCTTTCGATATCATCAATCACTGATTCAGCCGATTCCTCGTTGCTCACATCCAACAAATACGGATGTGATTTTAATCCAAATTGCTGCTCTATCTCAGTTGAAACCTTTTGAGCTGCTTCTATGTTTATGTCGCATATACACACAATTGCTCCGAATTGTGCAAGACCTGAACAAAATTGTCTACCCAAAATGCCACCGCCACCAGTGACAATAGCAACTTTCTGATCAAGTCGAAAACAATTCTCTAAGCTCTTAAGGTCTGGCTTCATAGCTCGTTCCTTCTCCAAAAATCCCCTGATTCATTATAGTTTCCACAATCAACCAGTCGATCTCTTCGTCAATATCAACTGAGCGCGCCGCTGGCATAACCAAAAGTCTGGTATCTTCATAAAATACGCCCGGATTAGCGAGAAATTTAGCTTTATTCCAAACGTAGATTGAAGCATTCATGTCGAAGCACTTTGGTGCATCTTGCCTGCGTTTTATCTCCTGAGTGCAGTGTTTCGCAAGAGCAATTTTGCCACTGTGTTCCATTTCAACTAGATTAAAATATGGCGATCGTCTAGCCGGGCAACCTGTAATGACATTTGAGCATCCAGTCGTCTCCAAAATTTCCACAGCTTTTGCAATGTCCTCTGGAAGTCTCAATGGAGACGTCGCATCTAAATCAACTAGGGTAGAGAAACTAGTATGTAACCTTTGTTCTGCAGTTTGCAATGCATGTACTATAGCCGGAATCTTCCCAGCAGTGTCAGAGGCTAACTCGCTTGGTCTTTCAACTATCAGATCGACTGAGAATTTTTCAGCTACATCTAAAATCTCTTGGCTGTCCGAACTCACACAAATTGCATCAAATATTCCACTAGACTGAGCATGTTTTATGGTATATCCAATAAGCGGAACACCATTTAAAGAGCGAATATTTTTTCCTTTCACTCCTTTTGAACCGCCACGGGCACATATTGTACAGACTCTGTTCAGTTTAGTCATTGGCGGATTTTTCCACCTCCTCTACAGTACGCAAAACATTTATTCCCTCATGATAGGTGCAGACATCTTCTCCCACTCCATGCAAGATTCTTCTATGTTGTTCAATATACGTAGTATTGCGGGTAGTATCAAATTGTTCCACCGTCTCTCGGCTTATTAGTGAGTTTTTTACTAAATCGAGTAAATAAGTATTGTTCTTGGTGTTAACAATCAACTGCCTCTGACTCAAGTTATCTAAGTAGTTTAATTGAAGAGTTGTCACTGAACACTTCTCTGATTTCAAAAGTACCCCAAATACATCCGCACTATCCACAGTCAAATCGCTTACCCTGCCGCCCATAGCTTTTACAGACATCGTTTTACCAAATAAATACTGAAGAAGGTCTATTTCATGAGATAAATCCAGTAGCACGCCACCTCCTCTATCTTTCCAGGAAGAGTAGACACTATTCGTTTCACGATCTTGGCGCCAGCTAGCTAGATGCTGCCCAACATAACAGTGGACAGACAACACCTGTTCAACTGCAATCAGGCTTTTTAGTTTCATTACAGCAGGATGAAATCTAAGGTTGTATCCAACATACAATTTAAAGTCGAATTTTACATCCGAATCTTCGAGGGTGGAAAAAAGTGGTTTTTCAACTAAGACAATTCCTTTGTATCCACTGAACTGAAGCATCCTGAGACCTTCTAGATGTCGATGCGTCTCAGTAGCAATAACTACGTACTCAGCGTCCGAAAGTCCCTCCTCCACCGTTTGAACAACAGACGGAAATGAAACATTTCTTTCAGAATAAACTTGAACTTGATGCCCCATCGCCTTCAAGATCTCAGCATGTCTTGCACCAATTGAGCCATATCCAATGACTAAACACTTCATTTTTTCTGATGCCCTTTTAGAAAAATGTCATAGCAGTCAATTTTTTTGAATTTAAAATCTTCAGACTCAACATAGACAATTTTCTTCAACCCTTTTGATACTGCAATGGTGCTGAAAGTATCCAAATCGCATTTTGAAATATCTTGAATCCTTCTTCCAAAATTAAAATTCCAATAACCATAATAAATTGAAGGTTCAAATCCTTCAGGCGGAAGCCCGTCTATAGCCGCTAACCCCGAAATTGCAGGAATTACAAAAGGAATTGATATTGGTGGCATGGATAGCCAATAACCTTTTATTCTCTGCGGAATGAAAACACCCAAGTCTCTTTTCTCGCGCGCAGGAAGTGGTTCCAAGTCACCAAGAAAAACTAAAGCTTTTTGTAAAACAGGATATTCATTACGCTTCGAGCTAATTATTTGTTTCGATTTCATTATTTCTTTTACAAAAGTAACGGATGAAATGCAGGTATTTATTAATCCAAGTGCAGCAATAGCAACCAAAACCCTCTTCATAGAATCAATTTGCTTTCCTTCTAAAGTGTGAAAGCAGCTGTAACTTAAAGCCATGAAGAAACAAATTGACAACCAATATTGGGGCTCCATAAAGGAGATGATATCTCCTGCCGGCAGATCTATCACTGCCGACGGAATTGTGCAAATAAGCCCTAAAATGATTAAAGCTTCCAAGACCAAATGTTCGATATTGCGTACATTGGCCGACTGGAATTTAGTTTTGTTTGCAATCAGCAAAACATAACCTAAAAATATCCAGATCCATCCATAAAAAAGAAGTACATGCACCGGCACCAAATGCGGACTTATGAATGTGGAAATAAATGCAAATGGAGCAAATTGAGATTGATATGGAAATTTTGCGCTCAGGTAAATCACAAGAGCAAGCATCGCACCCAGAAATACCGGAAGAATGATCAAAAATTTTGATCTGAAATTTAGAAGTGAGGATATTAAAACGTGCCTCAGCATCAAATAGCCTAAGAATATAAAGGCTACAAATCCCACGGATAACTTGCACCATGAAATCATTCCGAAAAGTGCGACTATCCAACCAATTTTCACAATCAAGTTGATCGTAGGTATTCGCTCTTTTTGACTTGATTTTACATTGCCAAAATACTCGATTCCTAAACTGAGCAGGAAAAATAGTAAGGTTATGGCAGTTGCGTAGCTTTCGCTCGTAAGAACACTTCGCCACAATCCCACTGATCTAGCAGCCGGAGAAGGTAAAAAAGTGGCAAATCCTAAAATTAGAATCGCAAATCGGTAAAGAACAAAATAGTTTTCTCCTGTTTTTTGCTCCCGTTGTTGTAAATAAATTCTTGAAATTTGTTCTCCAAAAGTAAGCATCGACTTTAGCAGTAACGGTATACCTAAACACCCAAAGCCAACTAAGTAAAAATTCAATCCACCTACACCTAGGAGTTTGCACCACTGGGAGAACAGCCAATGACTTCCCATGTGATAAGCCGTGTAAGGAACGCCATCGATACCTATACTGAGTTTGTTATAGTTTTTCGAAATATTCAAAATCGCAGAATGATACAGAGTGTCAGTGGACGTCTCTCCGAATCCCAAGCGTTGTAGAAAAAAAACATGATGATACTTATCTGCAAAAAGAATCGACGTAATGCAACATCCCATAAGAATTCCCAAAATCAAAACCAAAATACAATTTCGTTTCGAGTTCGAGTTGCCCAGCCATTCTCTGAACGCAATTAATGCGAGCACAATACCAATTGAAGAAAAAATTATCGAGAGGTCCGTGTTACTAAAAAATCCAGTAATTGTCGAGATTAAAATCGCAAAACAAATAGGCCCTGTATCGTTTTCGATTTTAAAACCTTTTCTTTCGCACAAACTTTTAAACGCAAAAGGAAAGAATAGAATGAAAAAGCAAAAACCTATGAGCTTGCATCCATTCTTCGCATAAAGCTCCATTATTGAAACGCTGTTCGGAATAATTGCTTGAGCTGTTACTAGCGTAATTAAAATAGTGACAGAGACAATTGCGCAAAAACAAGAATCCTCTAGCAAATTACGCTTGCGGTTAAGTGTCATTAAATAAACATCCTCAACTAACTCTATTTTTTGCTAAAGTCATACTTACTAAGAAAGTCTAGGATACTTTACTTCTCAATGAGTTAAGAAAATGAAAGAAGCAGTTGTCATCTTCGGCGCTGGCGGCCATGCAAAGGTTGTGAAAGACGTCTTAGAACTCTCGAACTGGCGAATAGTAGCCTATGTGGATACTTTCACCGAAGTAGAAGAACTTGAAGGCATCCCGGTCTATTCAGACACATCAAAACTTGCTCCGCAAAAATTTATTGTCGCCATTGGAAATAACACAGTCCGACAAAAGTGTTTTTTAAGCCTAACTCAGCTTGGATGGCAGCCTATTACCGCCATCCATCCATCAGCCATTATTGCCAAAACGGCAACAATTGGTAGTGGCACAGTTGTGATGCCTGGCTGCATCGTCAACTCAGATAGTCGCATCGGACAGAACTGTATAATTAATTCTAAAGCCTTAATAGAACATGACTGCGTAATTGGAGACCATGTACATATCGCGCCGGGAGCAACTCTTGGTGGCTCTTGTGAAGTGGGCATTGGTTGTCTGGTTGGCATCGGAGCAACACTGTTACCACAAAAAATGATGAAGGAGCGTTCGATTCTTGGTGCAGGCGCAGTTTTGATAAAAAATTTGGAAGCCGATAAGGTAGCCTATGGCATACCGGCAAAATCGGAAAGTTGATTTAAACTGGGTGCTGGAATAAGATTGTTGATTCGTCAAAATTTTTGCAAAGCCCTCGGAAGATAAATAGTCTTGAAATGAAAGGTAAAAAAGTCCTAGTTACGGGGGCCGCCGGTTTTATCGGTTCTCATTTGACTGAGCAACTAGTTCACAACGGTTGCTTAGTAACCGCACTTGTTCATTACAACTCTCGAAACGACTGGGGCTGGCTTGAATATTGCTCCAACGATGTTAGAAATTCTCTGAATGTAAAACTAGGGGATGTCACCGATTCGGAGTATGTTCATACCTTAGTCAATGATCAGGACGTCGTTTTCAACCTGGCAGCGCTGATTGCAATCCCATACTCGTACCATGCGCCTGAATCGTACATTAATACGAACGTAAAAGGGTCGCTCAATGTTGTACAGGCGGCAAAACGATCGAATAAAACCAAAGTAGTTCAAATTTCAACTAGTGAAGTTTACGGTACAGCTAAATTCGTGCCGATCACTGAAAATCATCAGTTGTGCGGACAGTCCCCGTATGCAGCGAGTAAAATCGGAGCTGATCAAATCGCGCTATCATTTTTTCACGCATTCCAAACGCCTGTGACTGTTGTACGACCATTCAATACCTTTGGACCAAGACAATCCGCTCGAGCTGTTATACCTACAATAATTTCTCAATTGTCTGCCGGCTCAGACAAAATCAAGCTTGGAGCTACAGCCCCCACAAGAGATTTCACTTATGTGGATGATACCGTAAATGGTATTATCACCGCAGGATTTTCAGATAAAACAAATGGCGAAGTATTTAATTTAGGAACTGGCTTCGAAGTATCCATAGGTCAAACAGTAGACCTAATCAAAGAACTCATGAATAGCGATGCCGTTATAGAAATTGATCAGAGTAGACTGCGCCCAGAAAGCAGTGAAGTCGAAAGACTTTGCTCAGACAACTCAAAAGTTCTCCAATATTGCGGTTGGCAGCCCACTCACTCGGGCATAGACGGGCTTCGAATCGGTTTGAAAAAGACAAT
This sequence comes from Candidatus Melainabacteria bacterium, assembly GCA_016699165.1. Classification (GTDB taxonomy): domain Bacteria; phylum Cyanobacteriota; class Vampirovibrionia; order Obscuribacterales; family Obscuribacteraceae; genus Aved-18. Next base: position 2,320,954 of record CP064963.1, read on the forward strand.
TGAATGGTTTTCGAAAAAAGAAAACCTTGAGAAATACAAAACAGGTTTATACAACGTTTAACTATATGCAAACAGAACGAGATAAATCAGTGATTCAAAGTAAATCCATATCAAATGATGATCTCGAGTTGATAAAACTCATTTCCGAAAAAATTCGGATAGCTTGTAACATCGCCTCGGGGGAACTTCAACTACATGAGCCCTCTTTTGAAGGCAATGAATGGAAGTACGTGAAGGATTGCTTAGACAGCGGGTGGGTTTCTTCCGTCGGTAAATATGTAGATGCATTTGAAGCAAAATTATGTGAAATCACCGGCTCCAAACGTGCAATTGCGGTATCTAATGGAACATCAGCGTTACATATTGCATTGAGACTTGCCGGAGTACTCCCTGGCGAAGAAGTATTGGTTCCAAGCATAACCTTCGTTGCCACTGCCAATGCTATCAGCTATGTTCAGGCAATCCCTCACTTTGTAGATTCCAGTGTTTCTAATCTTGGAGTGTGCCCGTTAAAGTTAAAAGCGTGGCTTAAATGTTCGACTAAGGTTGAAGGTGATTCGCTTATCAACACTGCAACCGGGCGACGGATTAGTGCACTGATTGTTGTTCATGTATTGGGGCATTCTGCCGATTTAGACGCTATTCAAGAAGTTTGTGAAGAGTTTCACCTCAAAATGATAGAGGACGCAGCTGAAGCACTCGGAACTTTCTACAAAGGTAGACACGTTGGAAACGATGGCATCCTGTCATGTCTAAGCTTTAACGGAAACAAGACGGTAACTACTGGTGGTGGCGGAGCAATTCTCACCAACGATGAAACTATCGGCGATCTAGCTAAACACATTACAACGACTGCCAAAATTCCACACTCCTGGAATTTTTTTCATGATCAACTGGGGTTCAATTACCGTATGCCAAATATAAACGCCGCATTGGGACTTGCCCAACTAGAAAAATTACCAGAGTTTTTGAGTCGAAAACGAAAACTTGCAGAAGCCTATGAGAAGGTATTTTCTAATATAGAAGGAGTCCAATTTTTTAAGGCTCCAGTGTATTCAAACAGCAATCATTGGTTGAATGCTCTGTTGTTAAAAGAAGGGATTTTAGAAGCATTGCTAGACTGCACTTATCAGCAGCAAATATTTGCCCGACCGCTGTGGACACCCATGCACAAGCTACCAATGTATGTTAATTGTCCAAAACAGAAATTAGATAATGCCGAATGGCTATTCAAAACCTTATTACTCTTCCCAGCGGCCCAAAACTGAAACCAGCTGCATACACGCCCAATGGATAGTATACAAATATGCGTGATTACCAGTTCTCGTGCAGACTATGGACTTTTAGTTGAACCTATTAAGTCCTTCCACAACGATCCACAAATAGATTGCAAATTAATTGTAACAGGCTCCCACCTTTCCGCCGATTTCGGAAACAGCTATAAAGAAATTGAAAAAGACGGTTTCAAAATTGATGCAAGAGTGGAGATAGAAGACTCTTGTGATTCGGTTTTAGATACGCTCGAAAGCATGGGCAAAGCAGTGTCCAAAATAGGAGCTCAGATTTTTCAATTTTCACCTGACTGGGTATTGGTCTTGGGTGATAGATATGAGACATTAGCTGCAGTACAAGCATCGTTAATTTTAAACATTCCTATCATTCATTTATGCGGTGGTGATATCACAGAAGGTGCCTTTGATGATTCCATCAGACACGCTATTACTAAGCTGTCTCATTTGCACTTCGCGACAACTGAAGACTCAGCCAAAAGAATTGTTCAAATGGGTGAGAATCCAAACTCTGTAATAGTCGCCGGAAGCACCGGGCTTGATTCTCTATTGAGACATAGAAGAATGAGTTCTGAGGAATTCGGATCCTCAATAGGGTTTAACCTTAAGCATAAAAATATACTGGTAACTTTTCATCCAGTTACCACCGACGTTGATCGAGGACTTAAGCAATTACGAGAGTTAGTTTCAGCACTTGAATCGACAAATCCAGAATACGGAATAATTATTACCAAACCAAATTCAGACCCGGGTAATAAAGACTTTCTTCAAGAGTTGGAAGATTTTATTGCAAGGAGGCAAAATACAATTATGATCGCATCACTTGGCTCGTTACTCTACGCCAATGCCCTAATGCACTGCGACGCAGTGGTAGGCAACTCCTCCAGCGGCTTATATGAAGCACCCTCTATGGGAATTCCCACAGTGAACATCGGTGATCGACAAAAGGGAAGAATCTTAGCGACATCAGTTTTATCGGTAGATGCAAATCACGATGCTATTCTAGCTGGCATAAAAACGGCTCTCTCCAGGGGGCGGGTCATCACAGAAAATCCTTATGGAAACGGTAATGCTACTCAAATTATTTTAAGTACAATAAAAAAATTTGAGAATCCCAAAACCCTCTTAAAAAAGAATTTTCATCATGCATGATGCACCGCAAGAAAAGGTTTTAGTTATCGCTGAGGCTGGAGTAAATCATAACGGCTCGCTTGAGCGCGCAATTGAAATGGTGAAGGTTGCAAAAGCATGTGGAGCTGACATAGTAAAGTTTCAATCTTTTAGTGCTGATTCAATTACAACTCGCGCTAATCACATGGCCGATTATCAAAAGAAAAACACCAAATCTGATACCGCACAATGGGAGATGTTGAAGCAACTGGAATTGAGCGAGGATGACCATTTTGCAATTTTCAATTGTTGTGAAAAGGAAGGTATCGAATTTGTATCCTCACCTTTCGATGTTCATTTTGTAAATTTTTTGAAGGAACTTGGGGTGACTCGATTCAAGATTCCGTCCGGCGAAATAACTAACGGACCTCTGCTTTTGGCAATCGCAGCCACTTCCATTCCGGCCATTTTGTCGACCGGTATGTCCACATTGTCAGATATAAGTAACGCACTGAAAGTTCTTTCATACGGCTATTCGAAAAGGAGCGGTGCTCCAACTAGTTTTACAGATTCATTTGAAAGTTCTGAAATCGATATTTTAAAAAAATACGTATCGCTTTTACAGTGCACAAGCGAGTATCCTGCAGAACCATACAAGGCCAATTTGCGCGCAATGGAGACATTGAAGAAAAATTTTGGACTAACAGTAGGATTTTCAGACCATACACAAGGAGTAGCTATTTCAACTGCTGCTGTAGCTATGGGAGCGCAAATAATCGAAAAGCACTTCACTTTAGACAAAAGTCTTCCTGGTCCGGATCACAATGCGTCTTTGGATCCAACAGAATTAAGGTTTTTGATTTCTTCCATTAGAGATGTGGAAAGCGCCATGGGAACAGGCAAAAAAATTCCAACCGAAGAGGAGATAAAGGTCTCAAAAGTTGCAAGAAAAGTGTTGGTAGCTGCAAAAAAAATCTCAATTGGAGAAATTTTTTCTGAATTAAATCTCACAGTTAAGCGCGGTGGATTTGGAATTTCCCCCATGTATTACTGGAGACTACTTGGCAAGAAGTCTACTCGGTCATATGATCTAGATGATGTTGTTGCGGAAGATTCAATAGTTTAAGCGGAACTAAGAAATGGATTGGCGCCAAATCCTCATGCCCCCAGAAACTACGGTCCTGAACGCCCTTCAGGTAATAGACTCTGGTGCCGTTCAGATAGCTTTAGTTGTAGATGAAAATCAAAAATTGCTCGGGACTGTGACCGACGGCGACATTCGCAGAGGAATTCTTGCCGGATACCCTTTAGATGTCTCCGTAAAGAAGGTAATGAATTCCAGTCCGGTAGTCGCTAAAGCTGACCAGTCTTCTGAGGCTATAGCTGAGCAAATGCAAGCACTTGAGTTACTTCAACTACCAGTTGTCAATGAAAGTGGAAAGGTAATTGCAGTTCGATTTCTTAAGGACATTTTGAAAAAGACCCAATCGAACAATTTGGTTGTCTTAATGGCCGGTGGATTTGGCACCCGCTTAAAACCACTCACTAATGATTGCCCAAAGCCAATGCTGCATGTTGGGGGAAAACCTATCCTCCACGGAATTGTAGAGCGCTTCGCAAGCCATGGGTTCACTAAATTTGTTATTTCCGTTCATTACAAAGCACAACAAATTACAGAATATTTCGGGAATGGAGCAAGATTTGGAGTAGATATTTCTTATATTCATGAGAAAGAGGCATTAGGTACCGCTGGCGCCTTAAAACTCCTGCCCGAAATTCCCAAAGAGCCATTCTTTGTTATGAATGGCGATCTGATAACCTCCGTTAATTTCAAACAACTACTTGCGTTTCACAACCAGCAAGCTGCTGAGGCTACGATGTGCGTTCAACCCTATGACTTCAAAATTCCTTTTGGTGTCGTAAATGTAGAGGAAAACTCTATTCAACGTGTAGAAGAAAAGCCGTTGAAAAGCTTCCTGGTAAATGCAGGCATCTACGTACTAGACCCATGCACCTTAGAGTGTTTGGAAAATAGAACAAGATTGGAAATGCCCGATTTCTTTAACATCTTGATTGATCAAGGCAGTAAGGCTGCGGCATTTGCAATTCATGAAAAATGGTTAGATATTGGACGCCCCGAAGATTTCGTTAAAGCTAGCCATGCTTTCAGCGCAGTTATTTAGTCATTTACTGTTAGCAGCTTTTCAAGCGCCTGATAGTCTCAACTGCTATGCTTGCATGATTAATTCCTAGTGGGTCAATATCAATGGACACAAACACTGCAAATCTGCCATCTCAGTTAGCTGAGAAAACTGAAGAGAAAACACTTTACGGATTGCCCTCTAAAGTACTTTTTTGCAAAAAGTGTGTCATCTCGAATCAGCGCCCCAACTCTGCAGTCGAATATTTCCATACAGTCGATTCAAAAAAATCTACAATCTTTTTCGATGAAAATGAAATTTGTGATGCTTGCCGCTTTGCTGAAAGAAAAAACCACTCCATAAACTGGAATGATCGCAAAGCAGAGCTTAAAGAACTATGCGATAAGTTTCGAAAAAATGATGGCTCTTATGATTGTCTCGTTCCTGGTTCAGGTGGGAAGGACAGTTTTTATGCCGCTCATATTTTAAAAGAAGAGTTTGGAATGCATCCTCTCACTGTCACCTGGGCTCCACACCTATACACTCCTTGGGGTTGGAGGAATTTTGAATCCTGGATTCATGCTGGTTTTGACAATTATCTCTGCACTCCAAACGGCCGTGTTCACAGATTATTGACGCGACTAGCAGTTGAGAAATTATTTCACCCCTTTCAGCCATTCATAATTGGTCAGAAAAATCTTGCACCCCGCATGGCAGCACTTTTCAATATTCCGCTAATTTTCTATGGTGAAAATGAAGCAGAATATGGAAATCCAATCGCAGATACTAACTCAGCAAAACGAGACTGGACTTACTTTACGGCCACAGACAAATCCAAAATTCATTTGGCTGGAACTTCAGTTGAAGAATTAGTGAATGAATACGGATTGGAAAAAGCTGATTTACAGCCATATCTGCCATCTGATCCAGCAGTGATAGAATCAAAAAGTATAGAAGTACATTACTTAGGTTATTACCTTAAGTGGCATCCGCAGAGCTGCTATTACTATGCGGTGGAGCATGGCAATTTTGAAGCCTCGCCGGAAAGAACGCCAGGTACTTACAGTAAGTACAACAGTATTGACGACAAAATCGACGACTTTCACTATTACACCACCTTCGTGAAGTTCGGCTTGGGAAGAGCCAGTTATGACGCTGCCCAAGAAATCCGCTCGAATGACATCACAAGAGAAGAGGGAGTCGCACTCGTTAAACGATTTGATGGAGAATATCCAGACCGTTTCGACAAAGAAATCTTTGACTATTTGAGCATCAGCAAAAAAGAACTTCCCAAAGCATTCTCCAAATTCGCAAATCCCACAATAGATAAGGAATATTTTTTGCAACTTGCCGATAAATTCCGTTCCCCCCACTTGTGGCAACAGGAAAACGGTTCCTGGAAATTGAAACACTCTGTAGAATGACTTCATTTTTCGGCGAAGGATTATGACCCGGTTAATCGCTCGTTTAGATATTAAAGGACCGAATCTGATTAAGGGCGTCCACTTAGAGGGTCTGCGTGTAATTGGTGACCCCCAGCTATTTGCGCAGAAATATTATCAAGATGGCGCCGATGAGCTTATTTACATTGATTCAGTTGCAAGCCTTTACGGTCGCAATAATTTAGTCGATATTGTTAAACACACTGCACAAAACATCTTTATTCCATTGACTGTTGGAGGTGGAGTGAGGAGTGTTGAGGATGCAAATCTATTATTGAGATCCGGAGCGGACAAGGTCGCCATAAATACTGCCTGCATGTCGAATCCGTCGCTCATAAACGAACTCGCTAATAGATTCGGATCACAGTGCGTGGTGCTTTCAATTGAGGCAAAAAAAACTTCTAAAGGACATTGGGAGGCTTACACTGACAATGGCAGAGAAAAGACTGGCAAGGATGTTTTAAGCTGGGTTTTAGAAGCTGTCGAACGTGGTGTAGGAGAAGTTCTTTTGACTTCCGTAGATCAAGAAGGCACAAAAAAAGGGTTTGATGTAGAACTAGTGAAAATGGTAACGGATAAAATTTCTGTACCTGTCATTGCCAGTGGTGGCATGGGAGAAATAGCACACATTTTTAAGGTTATCAGCGAAGGAGCTGCCGATGCGGTAGCTTTAGCTAATGTCCTTCACTATGACACCCAGCCCCTCAAACTGATTCGCAAAGAGATGTCAGCGAAATTCCCCTTCATGAGACCCGTAAGTTGAACAAAATTACTGTAATCGATTATGGTATGGGTAATGTGTTTAGCGTTGCGAGAGCCTTTGAACATTGCGGCGCTGAAGTTCTGCTTACTGACAAACCTTCCGAAATTCTTTCTGCATCGCATCTTGTCCTTCCTGGTGTTGGAGCCTTCGCCGATGGAATGCAGGAATTAAGAAAGCGATCGCTTACATCAGTCATATTGGAATATGTTTCAAGCAATAAGCCTTTCATAGGAATTTGTCTAGGAATGCAAATGCTATTCGACGCCACGGAAGAATTTGGGATTCACGAGGGACTCGGGATCATAAAGGGTAATGTTGTAGCTATTCCAGTGAATGGAAATGATGGCCGCTCAAGAAAAGTGCCTCATATCGGCTGGAACAAAGTAATGGTAAAAAGCAGTTTTCAGGGAAATGATCCAGTTTTCAAATCTTTGGATCACTCATTCTATAGTTACTTTGTCCACTCCTACACTGCTATACCGTCGGATGAAAAAACTATTTTGGCAGACTGTGATTATCAGGGCTTCGCCGTAACTGCGGCAGTCAAACAAAACAATGTGTATGGTTGCCAATTTCATCCTGAGAAAAGTGGTGAAACTGGACTTTCAATTATCCGCAATTTTATTTCCCTAACCGCCTAGTGCGCATACTTGCTCCTCTAAAAGATTTAAAAATGAACTTAAACTCTCAAAACAAGGAAAGCAAATTAGCTATCAATGGTGGCACACCGGTGCGCAAAACACTTTTGCCATACGGTCGTCAAAGCATAAATCAAACTGATTTAGACCAGGTCTGCCGTACTCTGCAATCTGACTGGCTCACTCAAGGACCTGAAATTGAAAAATTCGAAAAAAGTGTAGCTCAGTTCGTCGGAGTCAAATATGCCGTTGCCTACAGCAGTGGCACGTCTGCACTGCACGGTGCTTATTTTGCCGCCGGACTGAAAGCTGGTGAAGAGGTTTTACTTGCTCCAATCACGTTTGCGGCTACAGGTAATGCCGCACTTTACCTTGGTGCAACTCCAATATTTTGCGATATTGAACCAGACACCGGAAACATCGATGTAAAAACTGTCGAAAAAAAGATCAGTAAAAAAACCAAGATTTTAGTCGGCATAGATTATTCAGGCCAGCCCTGTGATGCTGATGAATTAGGCGCTATCGCAAAAAAACACAATCTGGTTTTTATTGTCGATGCTGCCCACTCATTGGGGGGGACCTATAAAGGTAAGCCCGCTGGAAGCCTTGCCGATATGTCTATACTGAGCTTCCACCCCGTTAAATCAATGACGACAGGTGAAGGCGGAATGGTTCTCACCAATGATTCAAAATACTACGATCGACTGCTAACATTCCGCTCCCATGGCATTGAAAAACGGTCCGACAAATTAGTCAATACAGATGAGTATCAGGGCGCCTGGTATCACGAAATGCAGGATCTCGGCTTTAATTATCGTATGACTGACATTCAGGCCGCGCTAGGAATTAGTCAGTTAAAGCGTCTTCCTGACTTCATTACTCGTCGGCGAGAGATAGCCTCCGAATACCGCAAGAGATTTGGCACCATTGATGGCATCGAGCTTTTAGCCGAGAAAGACTTCGCAGAGTCTGCCTACCATTTATTTCCAATTCTCATCACTAAAGAACCACTGGCTCAATATCGCAAACTATTTTTTGATGCATTGCGAGCAGAAAATATCGGCGTTCAAGTTCACTACATTCCTGTTTACCGCCATCCTTTTTATCAGGACAAGGTGTCGAAGTCCCCTTCTAATTGCCCCGAATCAGACCGATTTTATGCTCGCGAAATCTCTCTTCCCATTTTTCCGAGCATGAGCAGCACTGACATTAACGATGTGGTGACCGCATTAGACAAGGTTTCCCAGGGGCTTCTAAAGTAAAAACACGGTTTCTTAAAATTACTTCCACATCTCTTGAAAAGCCCGCTATATAATGGCAGCCATATGCTTTTCACAAGTTTGCAATATTTGCTATTCCTACCCTTCGTAGTATTTTTGTTTTGGACTCTTCCAAGACGAATACGCCTCCCTATGCTGCTTCTAGCCAGTTACCTCTTTTACATGAGCTGGCAACCTATGTTCGTATATTTGATATTTGGAATGACGGTATTTAACTGGCTCCTTGGTAATCTTCTGTGGAAATCCCATCAGAAGAAAAAACTAATCTTTGGCTTTGGAATAGTTTTGAATTTGCTTTGTCTTGCTGTCTTTAAGTATTCAAATTTCATTTGCTCATCTTTGAATGCTTTTTCGACTACTTTCGTTGGTAAAAATCCCGGTTGGATTACTGACATTGTCTTACCTTTGGCAATTTCCTTTTTCACCTTCGAATTCATACATTATCTGTTTGAGATTTATAGAGGCAAAAAGCCAATTGAATCATTCGTCCTGTTCGCTCTTTTTGCTGCTTTTTTCCCCACTCAGATTGCAGGTCCAATTAAGCGCTTTCCGGACTTTGAAGTCCAAATGCAGGAAGATAAGCCTTTTAAACTTCAATATTTGGACGATGGAATTCCTCTCATAATTTTAGGATTTGCCAAAAAGATTTTGCTGGCCGATACATTGGCTCAGTTCGTCAACATGGGATATACGATTCCGAATGATTTTGGCTCTCTGGAACTCTGGCTTTTTGCATATGCTTTTGCTTTTCAAATTTATTTTGATTTTTCAGGATACACAGATATTGCACGAGGCTCAGCGCGACTTTTTGGCTACTCAATACCGATCAATTTCAATTTGCCATACATGGCTAACAACATATCTAATTTCTGGCATCGCTGGCATATCTCGCTTTCAACCTGGCTTCGCGATTATTTATTCATTCCGATGGGCGGCTCGCGCGGTAGCGAATTTAAAACCAATCGCAATCTTATGATGACGATGATATTAGGGGGACTCTGGCACGGAGCATCCTGGAACTTTGTTTTCTGGGGCTTTTATCACGGTTTCGCGCTTGTAATTCACCGAGTCTTTTTGACATTAAAGCGTAGATTTGAGTGGGTAGATCAATTTGTTTCAAGCAAGTTGGGAAATCTTATAAGCATCATTTTTACTTTCCATGCCGTCTGCGTGGGATGGGTGTTATTCCGAGTACAGGATATTGGAACCGCACTAAATGTGCTTAAAAGAATGCTCTTACTGTCCCCCATTTTGTCCCATACAGAGTCCACGAGCGGGCAATTCCTTGTTCTAAAACAAGATCTTCCTGTGATCATAGTTATTTCTATGATTTTGACCTTAATTTTGTTAGTAATAAATTTGCCTCTGGCTATGATGACAGAAAAACAGATTTTTAAAGGTTGCCCTTCATGGCTTGTTGGCTCGTTTTGCTGTTTTCTAATTTTAATTATGGTGATTTTTCTGCCTGATGGCACCCAACCATTTATCTATTTTCAGTTTTAATTCTCAAACCAATCATGCTTACCATCAACAAAAAAACTAAAAACATAGAAACTAAAGCAGCCAGTGAAATCACCCGCTCAACACGGAATTTTAGTGGTTCTAATTTCTTGTGGATTATTTTGCTTCTAATAATAGTAGAAGTATTTCTTTCAATTTGCCGTCCACTTAAGTTCGTCCAAGTTCAAGGCACCATGTTGAAAGACAATGATTATGTTGGACTCAAAATAAATAAACTACTGGCAAATTCAAATAGAGTTAATTCTTATGTATTTGGAGATTCAACAGCTGACTCTTTGTGCAGTTTCGCTGATATGTCTAACTACAAGGTGATACTAAATACAGTTACAAGATATGACTACAATGACGCCAAATTTGCTCAAGATCAAATAGGGAAGCAGTTAGAATTACCTTTAAAAATCAAGAACGCTTATTTCGGCGGTTGCTTAATCTCAGACCAACATTTGATGCTAAAAAAACTGCTCGAAGCTGGCAATCGACCTAAAGTTGTTTTCTTAACAGTAGTTCCTAGACCTTTTTTGGACACAACTGTCGAAGAAAAGGTTTCTCCGGTTAAATGTTACTTTGAGCATAGGCATCGCAATCTGAGTCAAGTACATGATTTTGTTGAACTTATCGACTACCTACTCACATCTTCCTCGAATATCTATAGAACTCGCTCAGATTACGCGACAATACTTTCTAGCCTGGCATGCACTTCTTTTGGAAGACCACTGAATTCCTTTTCGACCACTAAAATAGGTATCACTAACAAAAACAAAGTTTCGTTGGTTGGAGATGAAAAAGTTATTGATCCGGATAAAAACTCAGATGAGGTTTTGAGCAAGTTTTGGATAAGCCATTACAAAAACGCCTATCTTTTTGATCAAAAAACCTATGATTTTCAGATATCGTGCTTCAAGGAAATGTTGTGTTTATTGAAGTTACAAAATATAGAAACCATTGTGATCAAGCTTCCGCTAGGAGAAAAAAATTTGGCACTAATACCCAAAGAAACCTCTTCAAAATGGAATGAGGAGATTAATGTTTTCGCTCATCGCTATGACGCTCATGTAATTGATTTGCAAAAAGATAGCAGATTCTCTTCACAAGACTTTCTGGACACTGTTCATCTATCGGGTCCGGGAGCTATCAAAACCTGGCTATACATTATTGATGACATCAAGAAAAACGATCTGGTTTGGCGAAAACTAAAAGATCAGTTTAAGACCGAAAACTAACTAACTCATTCAGCGCACTGTGATTTCTTGCGATTCTACTAGTTCGCGTGAAATTAGTTGTGCCAGATCCTCAACTTGCAGCCATTGCGTGTTGATATCGCTTCTGTACCTGAAACCATCTTCGACCTTGGTGCCACCTTTTTGGATAAGGCTATCTGCTTTCCACCACTGTTGATTTGGCTGAATAATATACCGATCTGGAAATTCGATACACCAAGGCGACTCATCGCGCGGAACTAGGGCTTCATGCAACTTTTCACCAGGACGCAGACCGAAATATTCGTATTTGCAACCGGGACCAACTGCTTTAGCTAGATCAGTTAGCCGCATACTGGCTATTTTAGGAACGAAAATTTCGCCGCCTTCCATCCACTCAATACTAGACAAAACGAAGTCCACTCCTTGGTCCAAAGTGAGCCAAAAGCGAGTCATACGCTTGTCTGTTAGTTTGAGAACGCCAGTTTTGCGCATCTCTAAAAACAATGGGATCACACTACCGCGGCTTCCTAAAACATTTCCATAACGAACAATCGAAAATTGTGTTTCACGCGAACCGGCATAGGCATTGGCAGTAACAAACAATTTGTCTGCGCATAGCTTGGTTGCTCCATACAAATTGACGGGGTTAGCAGCTTTGTCGGTGCTCAAGGCAAGCACTTTCTTGACACCGCGGTCGATTGCAGCATCAATTATGTTTGCCGCACCAATTACATTTGTTTTGACGAATTCAAAGGGATTGTATTCTGCGGCAGGAACTTGTTTAAGGGCTGCGGCATGGACAACTATATCTACATCCTGAAAAGCTCTATAAAGCCTGTCCTTGTCTCGCACGTCGCCCAGGAAGTAACGTACACATCGATCGTTTACAGTTTGCGACATTTCGTACTGCTTTAGTTCGTCGCGGCTGAAGATTATCAACTTCTTAGGATTGTACTTACTTAAGACGTTTCTCACAAACTTTTGACCAAACGAGCCTGTGCCGCCCGTGACCAAAACGGTCGAGTTATTCCAGTCTATTTTGGAAGCTTTGGATGGTGAGGCCGAAGCTTCTTGCTTAGCCGCTTTGTCGTTCTTTGCGCTCATTGACTGACTGCCTTCGTCTTTAGGATCTTTTCAAATTTAGGGTTCGGAAACGGTCTATTTTACGACCTTTCAGCCCTATCTTAATGATTAGACTTTTAGAACTGAAAATAGATGAAGGGCTCGGAATGATCCGGCAACAGACTGATTATGAGCACAATGAGCAAAAAGGAAAAGACTGCTTTGGCAAGAGGAGGCGCATTCTGGAAGATTTTACGTTGATTAAGCCATGATACAGGAAAGTTACAGAGCATCAACAGAGCAACCATCACCACAACGCATGGCACTATGAGCGGATAGTCTAGGGTAAAGAAAATGAGGTGCTTGAGCGATGAAAAATTGAATATTACCATTTTCTTGACGATACCAAATGCAGTGCCTATTTCATGAACTCTAAAAAAGACCCAGCCTATGCAAACTACATGAAAAGTAAGCAAAATCGAGAAAAAATGCCATATCTTGCCTGCGAAAAATGACTTTAAATTAGCCCACTTCTCAGTCAATCTCACAAACTGTCTGTGTATTACAAGTGCCACTCCATGTAGCAGACCCCAAACCATGAAACTCCAGGATGCGCCATGCCATAGACCTCCAAGGGTCATAGTGATAAGTAGATTGCGGTTGGTTTGAAATTCGCTACCGCGCGAGCCCCCTATGGGAATGAATAAATAGTCGCGCAGCCATGTAGATAGTGAAATATGCCAGCGGTGCCAGAAATCTGAAATGTTAGAGGCTATGTATGGCATGTTGAAATTGATTGGAATTTTATAGCCAAAAAGCATTGCCGAACCACGAGCAATGTCTGTATAGCCTGAAAAATCAAAATAGATTTGAAAAGCAAATGCATATGAAAATATCCACAATTCTGTCGAACTGAAGGCTTCGGGCATCTTATAGCCCATATTTACAAATACGGCTAAATTGTCTGCCAGAAGTAATTTCTTAGCTAATCCCATGATGATTAAAGGTATGCCCTCGTCAAAATAAGACAATTGAAAAGGCTTTTCCTCGTCCATTTGTTTTTGAAAATCCTGATAACGTTTGATTGGACCAGCTATCTGAGTGGGAAAGAAAGCAGCAAAAAGACAGAATAGCACTGGCGATTTCATCGGAGGATTGCCCCGATAGATTTCGAACAGATAGTGAATGAACTCGAAGGTAAAAAATGAAATTGCCAAAGGTAAGAGCATTTGCCAGTGCCAATCAAGACCAACTAGCTTGAGCGTGTCACAAACTAAACCAGCGTATTTGAAAATACCAAGACAGAGTAAATTGACACCAATTCCGATACCAAAAGTCAGTTTTTTATTAGCCGATTTAGCTAGGACATTACCCCAAACCCAGTTGAAGAGACTCATCGCCACAATCAGAATGAGAAACACCGGCACGCAGCACATATAGAAGTAATAGCTTGCCAGAAGCAAAAAAATCAGTCTGAGTTTTCTGGGCAAAAGCCAGTGGAGCGCAACCACCACAGGTAAAAAGATGAGATAGGCAAAACTGGCAAATAACATTAGTTACGGATTGTACCAGGCGCTCTTTGCAACAGTATTTTAGCTCTCTAATTTATAGATGCAATTAGCTATAATTAGAACTTGACTCAGCCATGTTCAAGTAGGTCTATTGTTTTGTTTGCCCTAAAGACCCTCATCAGCATTTTGATACTACTTGCAACTTGCACCCAGGCGCAGGCTCAATTTTCACCGGTCAAAGCCAATCCACTTGAGATTACCCAAGTAGACAATTCGGTCCAGATGGTCGACCTGCCTGATGCATCAACTGCCACAAAAGATGGAATTCTCTGCCTCTGGCACCAGAAGCCTTGCCTGATTAGTGACAACAAGATTTATGAAATCGACCCCAAAGAACTCAAATGCACTCTTTGCGATTTGCAGGGATTGTCCAAGCCAACCAAGTTACAAGTGAGCCAGGATGGAAGGCTGATTGGTATTACAACAGATGGAAAAGACGATTTTGTCTTTCTTGAGTCAACATCTATGCATGGCTTTGAAAAAATCAAATTACCAGTGCATGTGACCGGTCCTACCTCTTCCAGTGTTCTGCTTGGTGCTCGCGGCAATAACGTTCTTTTACTGTTGAAACGAAATTTGCTTATTTATGATGGCACCAAATGGGATACCAAAACAGTACCGCACGTAGAAGGCACATTTTATTTTCCAAACGAAATGCTCCTCTCGCGCGATAAGCTCTATCTGCGTTATGACTTTGGTCATTACGGTGGTGGGCTCACCTGTTTTGACCTGAGTTCCGGTGAGTGCAAAAAAATATTCGACAAGTCATCTGTAACCGACATGGCTTTAGATTTAAAAGACCGCCTCTGGTTCACCCATCAGGACTCTGAGGGTGGTATCGTACATGGTGCGCTTGCCAATCATGAAAATAATAAGGTAAACATTGCCTTAAGCGACAAAAAGACTCTGCTCCTTTTATGTCACTAGCTATTAACCAAGCTGGCGCCATCTTAATTGGCACTCTCGATAAGGGAATTTATAAATTCGTCGAAGGACAGGCTGTAGAAAAAATCACGCCCGACTGGAACGCAAATGCTTTCATTTTAAGTATATTACCTCTGGAAAACGACGGATTTTGCTTCTTCGCTTCGGGGCACGGCGTAATCGTTTCAAACAATCTAGTCGACGCAAAATACAAGTCAGCAAACAATGCAAGTCTCTTTCGCTTGAACATGAAAAAATATTTTTTCCAGACTGCAGGAAATAAACAATATTTTGATGACACCGCCGCGGTATTTGAACAAACAGGCAAATACGCACAGGCAGCCGCTTTTTATCTATTGTCATCAATTGATTTTGCAAACGATCAGGACGACAAAGGCGCAGAGCTAGCCATAGCATGCGCTGAGCGCGCTGCGGTAAAAGTTCCTAACGAGCTCATACAGCCACTAACCAAAGAGCTTTTTACTATTGCCAACTCTGAACTGATTAAATCAATTAAGTTGAAAAAATTTGCTTTGCGCACAATTCAAAACATATATAAAGAACAAAAACTTACTTCTGATGCCAATTTAGAGGCAACTGTTGCACTTTTGAAATTACTTCCCGAAGATACTCAACTAGTGCGAAAACGCAATGGCCCCGCTCAGAATCAGCCTCAATTCAACACTGAAACCGACACGAATGGGGATGAACAAAGCGAACCCGCCTTTGGTCGTGATAGTAGCAAATCCAAACAGGAAGCCGAAGCCATGCAGATGCAGATGCAAATGCAAATGCAGAATCAGCCGGCACAATAAATTGATTTTTAATGGCGTTATTGAGCAATTAGATATTCAAACAAGCCACAAAGGCAAATTAAAAGACTTAACTTTTGTGGCTAAAGACTTGCTCGACATCAAGGGGCTTGTGACTGGTGGCGGAAATCCCGATTGGAAAAGAACCCACGCACCGGCCACAAACAACTGTCCAGCGCTTCAAGCTCTACTTGACGAGGGGGCGCACCTTTTAGGCAAATCATTAACCGACGAACTAGCATTCAGCCTTGATGGTCTTAATGTGCACTATCCCGTAGCACACAATCCTAATTTTCCAGGATGTATTACAGGCGGTTCTTCAAGCGGATCTGCTTCTGCAGTAGCGAATAACTTTTGTGATTTTGCTCTAGGAACTGACACTGCAGGCTCCGTGCGAGTGCCTTCGGCTTATTGCGGTATTTATGGCATGCGCCCTTCGCATAGTCGCATATCACTTGAAGGGACCATTCCTCTTGGCACCACTTTTGATACTATTGGATTTATGTCTAAGTCGCTTGATTTACTGAATCAAGTTGGCTCGGTTCTTTTGCGTCAAGACAAACAAGCACCTCAAATGCGACAGATTAGCCTAGCTGAAGACTGTCTTTCGATACTGGATCAAAGTTGGCACCGGAGTTTTTTAGAAAAGTGGAGTGCCGTTTCAAACTTGAACTCCCAATTTGGATTCGCCGCAAACAAAAAAATAGAACTCAAAAGCGACCTAGATTCTTTCAGCGAATTGTTTAATTATGCTCGTGGATTTGAAGCATGGAAAGCTCATGGAGAGTGGTTCGAGCAAACAAATCCAAATATGAGCGCCTCTATAAAACAACGCTTTTCATCTTGCCGCAATATTAGTGAAAATGACTACCAGAGCGCATTAACAAGACGAGCAGAATCAATCAAGTCAATTCACAAAAAGCTGAACGGCACTTTTTTGTTTCTTCCCACCGTCCGCTCCAAGCCTCCAAGTGTAAATGCAAGCGAAGACGAGCTATTACAAAATCGCAAGGCGAATATTCTATTAAATTCTCTTGCCTCATTTTGTGGACTGCCTCAAATTAGTCTGCCATACAAACATAAAGAAAAGAAATTTGCCTTTTCGCTCGTCGGTCCATCTGGCTCAGACATGCAACTACTTGCTCTTGCAAGATTTATCGAAAACAAAGACATTTTGGCTTGAAGACTGACTTTAACTCAGTTATATTCTGGTGCATGGCCAACCCAAATAAAATTGCACCAGGAAATGTCGACGGCGACTTTTTCGTTGACACCAGTTGCATTTCTTGCGGCAACTGTCGCGACCTAGCACCATCTAATTTCGCCAAGTCTGGCAAATATTACGTCATAAAGAAACAACCCGAAAATGCACTCGAATTAGACGAGGTGCTAAGCGCACTGATTTGTTGTCCTCTTGGATCTATCGGAACAAAAGCAACTGGAGCGGGCGCCAAGCAAAGCATCTCCCAGGCGCTCATGCGTTTTCCCGAGCACATCGAAGATGATGTTTTTTATTTAGGCTTCAATTCGGCTGACTCTTTTGGTGGCAAAAGTTATTTCATCAAACACCAAGACGGCAATTGGATGGTTGACAGCCCCAAATTCAGTTCGCGATTGGTGAAATATATCGAGTCTCAAGGCGGACTTGCCTATATTTTTCTTACACACCGAGACGATGTGGCTGAAGCACAAGCTTATGCTCGTCATTTCAAAGCATCGCGAATAATTCACAAAGCAGACCTTGAAGCGCAAAAAGAGGCAGAAATTGTTTTTGATGGCATCGAAACTTTTAATCCCCATGCGCAATTTACAATCATCCCTACTCCTGGACACACTATGGGACATTCGATGCTTTTGTATCGCCAAAAATTTCTTTTCTCCGGTGATGTTTTCACCTCACGCACTTATTCAAACGAAGATATTGAAGCGTGGCCGCCTTACTACTGCTGGTGTGATTGGGATGAGCAGACAAGATCTATCGAGCGCTTACTGTCATATCCGTTTGAATTCATGCTTCCCTCGCATGGACGGCGATTTAAAGGTACTTTGCCAGAAACGAAACGCGCTCTAGAGCAATGTCTCAAACGTTGCCGCGAAGAAAAAAATCCTGATCCATTATCTTTTGAGCGAGCAGACTTTTTTGATGAAATTGCTCTCTGGGCCAAACAAACAGGACAATTAGAATACGCAAAATACGCTGCAGACAAGGCCTCCTCGATTAGACTGAAATTGAATTAGCCTGCATCTAAATGACCAAACTGGCAAGGCTTAGCCTTTTGCCTTTGCGGTTATCAACAACACTTAATTTCGCCACGCCACGCTCCCAAACCCTTTATCTGAAAAATGAACCGATATCGGTTTATTTTTTAAAAGGTCTATAGAGGCCGACAGGTTATTGTTTTTCTTTTTTTCTAGACTCTATTTTGAGCACAATTCCATCTGGAGCAATGGTGCTCATGTCCGACTGGATTTTTTCTGCCAGCTTGGCACTTGCCGCTAAAATGTGGTTGGCATCGTCAAGTTTGCGCTTTTTCAAAAGATGTTCGATGGTCTCTAATGATTCAGATAATAGTGCTGAATCAGAAGAAATATTTTTGAGTGAGCGAGAAGATAAAGAATCTAGGGCTTTATTCTCGAATTGTTTAGCCTGATCGTATTCATCTACATTTTTCAAAAGCTCATAACTAATCAGCTTTAAACGCTCAAGACTGTCTTCAAGCAACGCTTTGCGACGAGCAATTTTTCTGGGACGCGAATTAATCAAATACCAGGTAAGGAAGGCAAAACCAAGCAAGAACATCAAGCTGACGCTAAGAATAAATAGGGTTTCAGTCATTAGAAATGTCGCTATAAAGATTAATTACTTTGTACCGCCTGTCTTCCTATGTTAGTATTTTGCCAAGATATACAGATTTTATTTAATTCGGGTCATTATCTGCTCAGCGCGAGGGTTGTTTTATATGTCGACTCAGAAAACAGAAAACGCGTTACAAACAGCTATTTCGGAATTAAAAGAATTCGCTTTTCAGAATCAAGGCAATAACACTGAAACAATCAGTTTAGTGTGCGAAATAGAATCTTTGGTGGAAAAGCTGGAAAAGAAAGCCAATTACTTCAATTTTAGACCTCCCGCTCAAAATATGGTCTCCCCTATAACTTCAATGGCACCTGCTACTGCAATTTCTGCACTTCCTGTAGTACCTGCTTCAATCGTCCCTGTTACAACCTAACAAACCTGGTCACTGCTTAGTTTAATTAGCTGGCTTGCAAGCGATTTGGCTGCATCAGGTCTGCCCAGTGAAGCCATTGCTTTTTGCATACTAGAAAGCGTTTCACTATCTTTTGCAGGCAGCACCAATTCCTTAATGGTAGCGACAAAACGCTCTACACTAAGCTCGTCTTGCCTGATAACACGAGCAGCGCCTTTCGATTCGAAGTATTTGGCATTATGGAATTGATGATTCTGTGCTGCATGGGGATAAGGAATGAACACAGCCGGTTTGCCCAGGGCGGACAATTCGGCTAAGGTCATAGCTCCAGCTCTACACACAGCCAGATCTGATGCCACATAAGCCAGCGCCAGATCTTCAAAATAGGCTCTGGGAATGTACTGACCCGATGATAGATAGCGTGAATCGACGCGCTTTTTTACTTCTTCCAGATTCTTTTCACCGCATTGATGAATTATCTGCATTTTGCCTGAATCTAAGAGTTGTGGCAGGGCATTTATGAGAGTCTCGTTCAGTGCGCGCGCACCTTGCGAGCCACCTGTGACAATTATAGTTTTTAGATCTGTGCGTATTTCCAGCTTTTGACACGCAGCATCATGCAAAAGTGGATTGACGAAATTGGCACCAACTGGATTTCCATTTACTATTACTTGCTCGCAAACGCCTGGCAGACGAGTCTTTGCCCCTTCCATACTAAGCGAAACTATGTTAGCCCAGCGCGAAAAAAGTTTGTTCACAAGCCCCGGATAAGCGTCTGGCTCGTGCACGGCAAAAGGAATATTCAATTGCTTAGCAGCAAAAAGAGCAGGAGCAGATGCGTATCCGCCTGTACCTAGCACCGCAGTTGGTGCAAAGTCTTTGAAAATTTTGCGACACTCATACATTGAGCGCGACATCTGCGCGACCCAGACGATAAGAGAGAGTGACGCTTTGCGAGGCAACCCAGAAACATCAAGACCATAAAATTTTATGCCACGCTCTGCGGCTAGCCGCTCTTCCATATGGTCTTTGGCACCGATATAAAGCAGGTCTATATCTTTTGTTTGACGCAAAAGTTCATCGTGTACCGATAGAGCCGGGTAAATATGCCCCCCGGTGCCTCCGCCGGTTAAAACGATGCGATGTTTCATTAATTGCTAAATTCGGCTGCTTGAGCTGGAGTGGGCTCTTTTTTGTTCGGGTCATAATCGCGCGAGATAGAAAGCAAGATGCCAACCATCGCAAGCGTAATTACAATCGAGCTTCCACCATAACTAATAAATGGAAGCGTGATACCAGTTACAGGAATAATGGCAGTAGCAACCATGATATTTATTACGGCTTGAACGCAAAGCGAGCTTGTGATGCCGATTGCAAGCAGTCTGCCAAATAGGCTTGTGGCGTCGCTTGCGATTTTAAAACCGTAATACCCAAATGCAACAAAGAGTCCAATCAAAATTAGACATCCAAGAAGTCCTAATTCTTCAGCCACAACAGCAAAAATGAAGTCGGCGTGTTGCACTGGAAGGTAGTGCAGTTTTTGCAATGATTGACCAAAACCAAGTCCGGTCCAACCACCAGATCCTATAGCTAATTGAGCCTGAATGATATTCCATCCGTCTTGTTGCGGAAACTGATAAGGGTCAATCCAGCTCATAATGCGCTTCATTTGATAAGGCGTATTTTGAATCTTGTGCCAGATGAGCAAAGCCCCACCGCCAAGCGCGCCGAACATCAACATTGAATTGGTGCCGCTTATGTAAAGCAATGCGATCAGCCCCGAAAGTATGGACATGGCACTACCTAAGTCCGGCTGTTTAACTACGATAGCAGCCATTCCGATAGTTATAGCGATACGAAAGAGTACTTGTCTATGCCACCAAAAATGTCTGGATAGTCCAGCCGACAATAGCAAGATTGAACTTATTTTGGCAAGTTCGGATGGCTGAAACTGAAAGGGTCCAAAATTAAGCCAGCGACTGGATCCGTGCGAGGTGGTAGAAAGACCTGGCACCATCGTTAGTGCAAGCATTATCACTGCCACTATTGAAAGTGGCCAACCAAATTTCTTGAGCTTACGATAGTCATATTTGCTAACTACAAACATCACGACAAAGCCTAGCAAACAAGCAATTGTTTGCTTTCTCAGGTACTGAGTAGCATCGTGATATTGATGCAAAGCCATAGGTGCCGATGCGCTGAACACAGCCATCAGACCAAATCCACACAAAGCAGTGACAACTACTATGAGATGTTTATTTGGCAATCCGCGAAAAACCGAAGAATAGATATCGGCAAGGTCGCTTGCGTCATGCATGTCGTCTGATTTTCTTCTCGCCGATCCAAGCCCGTTATTTGGCTTGGGACGCGAGCTCTTTCTGTTTTGCACGGACAATATTTTTGAAGACATGTCCTCGCTCCTCATAGTCCCTAAACATATCGAAACTGGCGCAGGCAGGCGAAAGAAGCACAGGTCCCGACTTGAGATCCAGTGCCAATTTCACTGCAGCGTCCAATGTGGCTACACGATGAATGTTTTGCACACCCATCGAATTAAAATTTTGATTAAAGCGCTCAGCCGCCTCACCAATCAAAATTACAGCATTTGTGCTTTGTCTGACCCTTGTGGCAAGATCACCAAGGGCAGTGCCCTTATCTTTTCCGCCAGCAATTAAAATCACTTTTTGATTGCCGAAAGCTTCTAGCGCTTTAATGGTCGACTCTGTATTTGTGGCTTTAGAGTCGTTATAAAATTCGATACCATCTATGGTATCAATAAATTCCAGTCGGTGTTCGAGTGCTGTAAAAGATTGAAGTGCTTTGGCTATAATTTTGGCATCAACTCCCAAAAGTAATGCACACGAAGCAGCAGCCAGAGCGTTTTCCACGTTATGGGCGCCTTTTATTTTAAGCTGGTCCACTCGACATAGTGCATGCACCTGCATGTTTTTGCGCAAACAAATAAACTGGTCGGAAACATAAGCACCTTGAATGCAGCCTTCAAGCTCTGTCTTCTGCGAAAAAGGGAAAATCTCAGCCATCGTGGTGGTGCCGATTACTATGGGGTCGTCGAAATTCAAAACAGCAAATGACGACATGCCCTGTTTATAGAAAAGTTTTTGTTTGGCTTTGATGTAAGGCTCAAGCCCCTGGTGCCAATCTAAATGATCTGGAGTTAAATTGAGCCAGACCCCTATCTTGGGCGCGAAATTGGTGCAATATTCAAGCTGGTACGAACTTACTTCAGCCACTAGAAAGTCGACTTTCTTACCTTCTTCAGCCTGGGTCAATACTTCTAAAATTGGCACGCCGATATTGCCGCAGTAAGGAGCGTTAAATCCAGCTTCTTGCAAAATGTGGCTAATTAAAGCTGTAGTAGTCGATTTGCCGTTAGTGCCAGTTACAGCAACAATAGGCATTTTTGCCATCTCAGCCCTACGTGCGGCGAATTCGATATCGCTTATAACTTCGATTCCACGCTCGCGAGCCTTTTCGATAATGGGCAGATTGGGCGCCATTCCAGGACTTACGATGCATGTTTGGGCTTTAGCTAAGCTCTGGTCTGTGTGACCACCAAATTCGCACTCGACTGAAAGTTTTTTAAGCTCGGCTTGAACAGCCTCAGAGACTTTTTCTTTGGGTGCAGAATCAGAAACAAATATATCAAAACCTAGACGTTTCAGATATCTGACAGAAGCCAATCCGCTCCTACCTAGTCCAAAGACAGTTATATTGCGATTTTGCGACTTCTCCACCGCCCAATAATAACAACTCTTCAAAGCAAACACTACCTGAATTTTTTAGTTTCCAGGTAGTGTTTTGTTGTTTTATTTGAAAGTAGCTGTAAAGACCAGCTTTAACCGCCGCGCTTGGCTGCAGCTTCTTTTTCTTTCATCTCGAGCTTATATGCCTTTTCTTTAAGATTGCCAATCTTTTTATTGAGCTTTTCGAGTTCTTTGGGTGGGATACTCGGGCTTAACGCAATATAAGCATTGTATTGCTCTACGGCTTCTTTCAAGTCTTTAGAAGCTTGTGGTTTCACTCGCTCTAAAGTCGAGGCTAGCGAGTAGCGAGCCATCGGCACTTTAGGGTCACCATATATAGAGGCATGATATTTGTCGATGGCTGAAGGCAATTGTTTTTTGCGCGACAAATCATCAGCAAGAGTAAGGTCTTGCTTAGCTACGTCGCGTGCTTTGGCCACTTGATTCATACCGCGTTTGACCCGAGCTTCGCCACCAGGGAAGGTGGATGCTTTTTTGAAAGCAGCTTCGGCATTCTTCAAATCTTTGATCATCAAGGCAAGATCTGCTACAGCAAAAGCGCTTTTAGCATCTGGTGCGTTATTTATTACTGTAGCCATTTGTTGATCGGCTTCAGCAAATTTATCTTGGGCAAGAAGAGCTTCGGCATAAGCTATACGCTCACCATCGTTGGATGGCGGTTGAATAGATTTGAGATCTACTGGCTCACCAGCCATGATGCGCATTTTCATTTGTGCCAGGCGCAATTCCATATTGTTTGGGTTCATTGCTACTGCTTTGTCGATCATACCTTTGGCATTTTCATACTCGTTTGAAACAAAAAAGGCGCTAGTGGCATCTTTATTTGCTTTGAGATAATAGCCACGAGTAAGACCCTGAGCGGCTTGAGCATCTTGTGGACTTTTCTCTAGCACGAGCGAATATTCTTTGATTGCATCATCCAGTTTTTCTAATTTCAAACTGAGGTCAGCCACACGCATATGCAGTGGTGTGCTGTCGGGATTAAGAGCCAGACCCGATCGAACGTCCGAAATAGCTAGCTCTAAATCTCCACGAGATTCGGTGATGTCAGCTTTACCCAAATAAGGATCTGGATTTTCTGGCTTAATGCGAATAGATTCATTATAGGCTTGAACAGCC
This sequence comes from Candidatus Melainabacteria bacterium, assembly GCA_016699165.1. GTDB lineage: Bacteria > Cyanobacteriota > Vampirovibrionia > Obscuribacterales > Obscuribacteraceae > Aved-18. Next base: position 2,344,819 of record CP064963.1, read on the forward strand.
GCTGTAGTGTTACCTTGAGCAGCATAAATTTCACCACGTGTTTGCCAAACTGGAGCGCTATTTCTGTTTTGATAAAGCGAAGTATTGAGCTCTTTGAGAGCTTCATCATATAGACCTTGTTTGAAATAAGTTCTACCCAGTCCATAGTGAGCAGTGGAGTTGCCCGAGGCAAGCGAGATTGCTTGTTTGAAATCAGCAACAGCAGAAGCGTAATCGCCTTTGGTCAGACTAACTAAACCAGAACCACTAAATGCTTCTGAAAAATGTGGATCATTTTTTTGAGCTTCTTTAAATTCGTTGAGAGCTTCATCCAGTCTGCCTTGGGTGCGGTAGATGTTACCCAAGGTGTAATGCGCTTCTGGCATACCAGGGTCAATATTCAATCCCATTTTTGCTTCGGCTTCGGCATTTTTTAAAATTGCATCTGTTTGATTGCGAATGGTCTGACTCGATGACTGCAATCTGTTATACATAACCATGGCAAGACCGGCATGAGCAGGAGCGTTTTGCGGATCTAATTCAAGAGTTTTTTTAAATTCTGTTTCGGCGGCGTCAAGCTTAAACTGCTTAGCCATTGCCATACCGTAGCCAACATGTCCGGGTATGCTCTTAGGATTGCGCTGAATAGCATCGTGATACAACTTTTCAGCATCGCCAAACTTGCCCTGAATCATGGCTTCGTCGCCCAGTACCACGTCCTTTTCTAGTTTTACTTTGTATGTTTTTCTCTCTTTACAGATAGCCTGACTGCCGACACTGTCGCAATTCATGCCGATCACAGGCAATAAACCAAGTGTGCAAGCTAGAATCGAACTGGTTAAGATGCGCATATTTTTCTCCGTTGGAAATGCAGTAAAACTGCCCGTAGCACAACTGCCTTTTCAAAATGCTTTCGCAAAATCAGGCAGGAGTCAGATTCTACCCGGTTAAAGAAAAAAACCAAATTCATGACAACTGCACTATTTTGTTGCGACGGATCTTTGCAGTAAACTCTACAGTTATGTCTGGTCATTCCAAGTGGGCAACTATAAAACGTCAAAAAGCGGTGGTCGATGCCAAACGTGGTGTGGTCTATGCCAAAATGGCGCGCGAAATAATCGTCGCAGCTAAGCTTGGCGGCTCTGATCCGCAAGCAAATTTTCGACTGCGCACAGCCATTGAACGGGCAAAAGCTGAAGGCGTACCAAACGACAATATAGATAGAGCAATTGAAAAAGGTGCCGGTACAACAGGTGCAAGCGACGTAGAAGAGCTCACCTACGAAGGCTACGGTCCTGGCGGTATAGCCATACTTGTGAAATGCGCTACAGACAATAGACATAGAACGGCTGGCGATCTACGTTTCTACTTTTCAAAAAACGGCGGCAATATGGGCGAGAGCGGATGTGTGTCGTGGATGTTCAAAGAACGAGGCGAGATAAGCGTTACCAAAGACCAGAAGCTCGATGAAGACGAGCTGCTTTTAAGAATCAGCGATGCAGGCGCCGATGACTTATTGGACCAGGATGACTGTCTTTTAGCCATTTGCCCCTCACAATATTTTGAGCAAGTACAAAATGCATGCCGCCAGGCTGGCGCGAAGATTGAAAGCGCAGAGATTGTGATGTCGCCAGACAATACAGTTGAGGTCGAAGACAAGTCTATGGCTCGCTCTTTGCTCAAACTAATAGACACGCTTGAGAATCACGACGATGTACAGCACGTCTACGCCAACTTCGACATCAATGGCGAGTGGCTTGAAGAATTTGGTCGAGAAAACTAACAAACGCATTCCTTATATATAGGAACAGAAATCGTATGGGTTTGAATGTAGAAATTTATGCTCAAACACTCTCTTGACATACCGGGCTCTTGTAACGAACTCGCAATAGTTTATCTCTTTGAATTTAGGGATTCAAAGAGGCGTTTAATCTGAACTCAAAGACGAAGAACTAGTTGGTGAGCCACTTTTATATGCACTAACTTGGTCTGAATTATTAAATCGACCCCATTACATGCATACTCACTGATTAAATTGTTCCGACCCGCATCGATCGTTACATTTCGTAACCGCAACGTCCACTTGCCCTTTACAGTGCCCTTACATGAGAAGACACTCACAAATCAAACCGATATCGGTTCAGCCTGGCCCGAGACTTCAGCGCTCGATATATGCATCGGGCTACCTGCGCATATAGTCGACTATTCTGTCAACGGTGATTGCATTAGACTCCTTTCAGAAAAGCGAAGACCATCACAGACTCAGAAATATCCAGGTTGTCAACTATTTTTTGACGGGCTAGTCACAATTTTGGTAACTTTGGCGCCTGCTCAACTCAAACCCCGATTCAAAGGCGAAGTCGCAAGATAAGTAGCTATGAATAAGTTCAACACACTGCACAAACTGGCTCTAGCAGCGGTGACCCTGGTCACTCTGTCCCCTTCTGCCATGGCGCAGCCCAGTCAAGAAAAGCGGGTCAAGCCTGAAATTTCCACCACTGTATGGGTCGACAACAAAGTCGAATACGCCTGTGTAACTGTGAACGGCAAAGACATCCTCACCTATACAAGTGAAGGCGAGCCTGGCGCAAGCGAGGATAAAGCCACTAAATTAGCCGATAAGATTCAAGAATGGCTGGATACTAAACGTGGTTCTTTAGAGCAGCTTCAAGCCTCAAGTGAAAGCAATCTAGGTGTTTTTAAATGTGGCAATGAAACGGCAATCAAATTCGAAGTGCCAGAATCATGCCAGAACGTAGCCGCTGCAAGTGCTCAAGCATTGAGCTTAATCAAAGAAGCAGCCGGTATAAGAATTACTACGCCTGCAAATGCAATTGCCACCCAGAGCCAAATTGGCATTGAACCAGAAGACGTCGATACTCAAGGACTAAGCCGTTTTTCAGGCAAAGCCTCATGGTATGGCGGCAAGTTTCACGGTCGTCGCTCGGCATCAGGCGAGCGTTTTGACTGCAATAACCTCACCGCGGCTCACCGCACCCTTCCTTTTGGGACCAAATTATTAGTAAGAAACAAGCGCACAGGTCACTCGTGCGTGGTCAAAGTGGCTGACCGCGGACCTTATTCGCACGGTCGCGTTATAGACCTCTCTATGGGTGCGGCCAAACAGCTCAACATGATATCTTCGGGTGTTGCGACAGTTGATGTCTTTGTCATGAACTAATACAAGACTTAAACAGAACTTCTGCTAGAATGCTCTGTCTCATGACTCAGACTAAAACTCAAATGAAACATCGTGTTCGTATTGCCCCGTCACCGACAGGCAAGTTGCACCTTGGCACTGCCAGAACGGCGCTCTACAACTACTTGTACGCCAAGAATAAAGCAGGCGACTTCATTTTGCGTCTTGAAGATACAGACTCAGAGCGCTCGCGCGAAGAATACACTCAAGATATCATTGCTGGTTTGCGCTGGTTGGGTCTTACATGGGATGAGGGTCCAGATGTAGGCGGTCCCTACCCACCTTATCGTCAAACCGAAAAAGAAGAACACTATCAAAACGTCGCAAACAAGCTCATTTCAAGCACGTACGCTTATCATTGCTACGCCACACCCGAAGAACTTGCAGCACTCAAAGAAGAGCAATCTCAAAAAGGTCTGCCTTCACGCTACGACAATCGCGGTCGCAATCTGAGCAAAGAAGACCACGAGCGATACGAAGCAGAAGGCAGAGTGCCTTCAGTTCGCTTCAGAGTGGAAGAGCCGCAAGAAATTCACTGGGACGATTTAATCAAGGGACGTATCAACGTCAATAGTTCTGACCTTGGCGGTGACCTGGTTATCGTCAAATCAAGTGGGATTGCCACATACAATTTCGCTGTCGTAGTAGACGACATAGACATGCATATGAGCCTTGTGATGCGAGGCGAAGACCACATTCACAATACAGCCAAGCAACTTTTATTATTCGAAGCCCTTGGCGTCAAGCCGCCACAGTTTGCGCACGCAGCCTTGATTTTTGATAAAGACCATAAAAAATTATCCAAGCGTGCACATGGCGAATTCGTGCATATTGACGCCTATCGCCAAGACGGCTACATGCCTGAAGCGATAGTGAATTATCTGGTCCAGATGAGCTGGAATCCACCAAACAACGAAGAATTTTTCACTCTAGAGCAAGCAGCAGAAATGTTTGATGTGCACAAAGTGAGCAAGAGCCCTGCCGTGTTCGACCCAGACAAACTGAACTGGTTCAACGCCCACTACATTCGCGAGTTGCCACTAGATGTGGTGACAAATCGAGCACGACCATATTTGACTGATTTTGACTTGAGCCAGTATTCAGACGACGAGCTCAAAGCAATAATCGCCATTGTGCGCGAAGGCGTAACCAAACTTTCACAAGTAAAAGCAAATGCCGCCTTCTTTTTTGCTGACAAAATAGATATCTCCGAAGAATTACAAAAAGAAGCCCTATGTGATGACAGCGCATCTTTGGTGCTCAAAGGCTGTTTAAGCAAATTATCCGATATCCCGTTTGGTGATGCTGCAGGCGCAAAAGCAATTGTTTCCAAAGTGGGCGAAGAAGCACAAGCTAAAGGCAAAAAACTTTTTCAACCAATTCGAGCAGCTCTACAGGGACAGGCACACGGACCAGATCTCGGTTCTGTTATTTCAGCCCTTGGCCAATCACGAGTAAAATCTCGTCTTGAAGCAGCTCTAGCACTTTGCAAAAAAAATTGAGTAACTAAAAGTGACCGACAATAAAAATCAAATTCAGGTCTACAACACACTGTCGGGCAAGAAAGAAGTGCTCGTGCCCCTGCACGAAAACGAGCTTACCATCTACTCTTGCGGTCCTACAGTTTACGACTGGAGTCATTTAGGACACGCTCGAATGACTGTTGTGTGGGATGTGGCGCAACGCTATTTTCGTTATTGCGGATACAAAGTTACTTATATTCGCAACATCACAGATATCGACGACAAAATAATAAACAGAGCAGCCGAATTAGATATCACACCAGAAAAGTTAGCTCGTCACTTCACTTACACTTTTTGGGATGACATGCATAGACTTAATGTGCAAGCCCCAGATCGCGAGCCGCGTGCAACTGAATTCGTTTCTCAGATGATCGATTTTATTGAAGGCTTGATAAAAAATGGTCACGCTTATCAAAGTGGTTCTGATGTTTATTTCGACGTCATGTCACTCGCCTCTTATGGTGCTCTTTCAGGGCGCAAAGTAGAAGATTTGCTTTCAGGCGCACGCGAGCAAGTTTTATCTCAGGAAGAACTTGCCGAACGCAAAAAAAATACCTGTGATTTTGCTCTCTGGAAATCGACTACTTCAATCCCAAACTGGCAAGCACCCTGGGGAGATGGTCGTCCCGGCTGGCATTTAGAGTGCTCGACTATGATTAAACATGTGCTTGGCGAAACGATAGACATTCACACTGGTGGTGAAGATCTTGTTTTTCCTCACCACGAAAATGAAATTGCTCAATCAGTAGCCTTGCATGGAAAACCGCTTGCCAAATACTGGATGCATAATAGTTTTGTCCAGGTTTCGGCTGAAAAAATGTCCAAATCGCTTGGAAATTTTTCCACCATTCGCGACATTTTGAAAAACTATTCGCCAGACACAGTAAGGCTTTTCATTCTGCAGTCTCATTATCGCAGCCCAATAGATTTCACAAATGAGAGTTTAAACGCCAGTCGTCAGGCAATGTCTCGCTTGCTAAGAGCAGTGTTTCAGCACTCAGGCGAACCAAAATTCGGATCAATTAATTCCCATAATTCAATTAGTCCAACGCGCAAAGACCTAGCAAAGCTGGATCAAATGAAAGATGAAGTTAGCACAAACTTCATCCAAGATTTTGACGATGCAATGAATAACGACTTGAACACGGCTCAAGCATTATCTGCCTGTTTCAGTCTGGCGGATAAAATTTCAAAGGAGTCGAATCAACCTCAGAAGGACAACTGGGCTGGACTTCTTGCTTTCCATTTGCAGGTATTGGGCTTCAGTCTTGAAGATTCAAGGCGTTTGGTTCCCCCCGAAATTGCAAAATCAGTGCTCGATTTAATTCTTGAGTTACGCCAGGAAGCCCGAAGCAAAAAAGACTATGCAACCTCTGACCTGATTCGCCAAAAGCTCACCGCCTGTGGCGTTGCCTTGATGGACAGTCCAGGTGGAAAGTCAGATTGGGAACTAGAATAAATCTATAAAGTTAAACCGAGGCTTCTTTTTAAGGCTTTTAAGGCTTCGTGCCTATTGACGCATTACAAAACGATCAGATACGATCAGAATATTAGTTGGGTTTAATTTTTCATAAATCCACCGGCGTTCGTATCGAACGATGCAGATTGTTCAAAACTTAGTACTATCGAGGTGCATATGAAACGAAAAGTTTCTTCTTGGAAGCGTCGCAATCCAAAAGGCAACATGCTCGTACTCATACTTGCGGTTACTCTGGGCATTATCACAGCGCTTGTCATATTCATGATGAGTTATGTGAGGCTGATGGGAACCCAGTCAGAGCAAAAGACAGCGATTGAAGCAGCAGCTCTTGCAGCAGCTCGCGAAATGAGCAAAATCGTAGTGAATACGCCTCAATACGGTTATGTCGGTCTATCTGATTCAGCTCCAAATGGAAATGGAACTCAAGTCAACGACGGCTATGACACGTCGGTTCACAGCATAAACACCTTACTTGGTACTACTTTAGTCGATTATCTGATAGCCGAGGATCTGGGCGCTACCAGAGGCGGCAATGAAATGCGCGAGCTTGCAAGACAAGATTTAAACAACGCCAAGGCTGCTGCGTCCGCCTTGATGACTGTGCTTCAAGCATCAATTACCCCAACTGGTTCTGCCACCGACAAAGACGGTAACACAGTTCGCCCCTATCAAGAAGCTCTTAACGCCTATAACAGTAACAGTATTCGCATAGCCGGCAATTCAAGTTACGTTAACGGCTCACTGCAATTATCGCTAGGCGCCATTACTGGTGGTGCGCCTACAAACGTTCGTCTGCCTGTAGGTTGGAGCAGTTCTTGGCCTACAGCAAAGACTGCTAATGGTAGATACAAGTCCTACACAGTGTTTACTCGCGGCACTGAAGACTGGGTTTTTGCCGGTATTGAAGAAACTGTAAAACTGGTTGACCCTGCCAAATTTGTTGCGACCCACGGCGGTTTGCCTTACGAATATGACACCATCGTGCGCGCACAAGCCACTCAAAACATAAATGACAACGGCACCACTCGTAGTATCATGTCATCGGCTTGCGCTCAACCTGCAAGTGTCTACGACCCGCTGCCAGCACCAGGTGCTTTGGTTGTGGCTTATCCTGATGGACCGCCCACTGGAGCTTGTTTTCAAAGACATTTATCCGACCTGATTCTAAACTCAGGTTGTATGAACGACGGAGACGACGATTGCGATGTTTTGACTTGTACCTCAGGAGACTTCCCCGTGGACAGTGGGAGCTCGCTTTCAGCAAATGGTTCATTGTGGCCCTTAGGCTCACTTGACCCCAACCACAAGGCTCACAACGCTTGCAAAATTGCAATATACGACTGGCTGAGACGCGGCGGGACAAAAGTGAATGTTGGCGCAGTTAAAAATGCAATTGATTTAGACTGGGGACCAGCTCCAGGCATGGTGGGCTGGGCACCAGCTGGAGGAGGCAGTATCCCTGGTGGATGTGCCTATGTCTATCGCATTGCTAGTAACGGAGACGTCACTTTTCAGTCCAAAACAATAAAGCCTTTGAAATATTATGTTGTTGGAGAGAATCAAGTAATTATGGAGTCATTGGGAGTTTTGACTAACGGCGCTCCAAGTGTGCATAAAGTCGATAACATAAACCTGGGACCGGCTTATCCTGGTAGCAAGGGCGCAGCCTGGTTCGAGACAAAATATGACATGTATTTGCGCGATTTCGCCAGACAACCAGGCAGGTCATCTGGAGGTAAACATGCAGGTGAGCCAATAGACGACGATCTGGTAGCCAAAAAATCAACGCCAATCGATGAAGCAACAATTCAGTTGGCAGCCAACAATCGCTCAGGCGAGGGGATTTGCCCTGCTATCTACTCGAGTGGACTTGGTGCGAAAACCAAATCCCAAAGTGGTTCAGCCGGCTTAGGCGCAGTTCCATTGATAGGACCTCAAAACGACTTTGCTTATCAGTGGGGTGGATCAACACCCACATTAGATACAAATGCTGGCAAATATAAAACCTATGCCTCAGGGGGCAACGGTTTGCGCCAGACCTATCAGACAAACGGAACGGTAGCCGAAATTCGCTTCAGACGAGAAGTTGACGTTTATATCGAAACAACCACGACCACAACAGATCCCGACACAGGCGTAACTTCAACCTCGACCACAAGCGTTAAAGTGGATGACGGTTACGTCCAACTCAAATAATAGATTCATCCTCAAAATGCCCGGGTATAGACCTGGAAATATGGCGTTAGCATTTGGAGGAATATTTCGCGCATGCATAAAAAAAGTCTGGCTTTAACGGCTCTGAGCTTAAGCATTTTAATCTCATCAATGTCCCCGGCTTTCGCTATCACTACGCAGGAAGCAACTCAAGCTATAAATTCGGCTCGCATTCTTGCTCCAGGCACCCAAATGAAAATCAATGTAGCAAAGGGACTTGCTACTATTTCCACTTTTAGAAATGATCAGGCAAACGAAAAAGATACCAAAATCGAAGCTCTGCTCATGAGTAAAACACTTTTCGACCTGGGCAAAAGCGATATCGCCAATGTAAGTATTTATTTTTACGAGGCACGCGACCCCAAACAATATAAATCCATAACCATTACCAAAGGTGACGTGGCAGCATTTGGAGCGGGCCAAATTTCGCAAGACGAATTGCTTAAATCGCTCATCTTAAAACAAGGCGCGATTCAAGACAAAGCTCGAATGATTGAAAACTATTTGATGCTCACATCAGCCAGTCGTCGCAAAATGCAAATTTCAGTCAATGGCGACGAGGTCAATGTGACCACCGACATGCCAGCTGACACACCAGACCGCGAATATAAATATGAAGCATTGCGAATTGCAGAAACAGCTCTGCAACGAAGCGATGCTGGATCGGTGGCAAGAGTCAATATCAAGTTTTTCACCGTCGGCGGATCCAAAGGGCAATACAAACAAGTGGTAGTACCGGTTTCACAGATTCAAGCTCTTGATTCTGAAGTACAAAAAGCGCTTGGAACTGTGGCAATATCTAAAGGCGTTGCCACAATGACTGCAGATGACATTGAATTGGCACCAGGACCACTGCAATCGGAGCGCGCCTACTTACTTGCCGGAATTGCCGAACTGGAGCAAATGGGAGTAGGCACAGCCGCTTTTATTAATGCTTTGATGTCTATCGAGCAGAAAGTAAAGGACCAAAACACTTCAACACTGACTAGAGACATCGAATCACTCAGCACAAGTATCGAAACTCAGAAAGAGACTTACAAAGCAGCTAAAAATTCAAAACCAATTCATGCCAAAGAAGATCCTAAATGCGGTGTCAATTTGGACTCGCTCAAAACCAACTCTAAAGGCAGTGTTAATCGCTGGGCGCTTCAATTCTTCCCTCTTCCAGAAACTGACATTCTCAAAGATCCAAATGGATTTTTAGCTGCATCAAAAGCACAATTCGAAGCCAAATTAGGCAAAGACAAAAAAGCAGAAGAGATGCCGCAATATGCATGGGCACTACTTTGGTTTGCTGAAGTGCTAAAAAATAATGGTCGAGGAGGCGAAGCCTCTAGCTTCGAAAGACAAGCTGCCACAGTAACAGCTGGAATTCAAGCCAAAGCGAAAAAATAGAAACGCACCATTTGCAGTGCTGTCCAGTGCACCGTATTACCCCTTTATTGACGCAAGGAGAAGTCCTCAAATAAAATTGAAATAGCCGATGAGGGCATAAAGATGAATATCTCGAAACCAAAACGCGCATCACAAGGCAGTGTTCTTTTACTAGTGCTTGCAGTTACACTCGGGATCATCACTGCAATTGTCATATTTTCAATCAGTTATGTAAGACTTTCCGGAACACAATCTCAGCAGAAATCGGCAATCGAAGCGGCAGCACTTTCGGCTGCTCGCGAATTGAGTAAAATAGTTGTTGACACTCCTGAATTTGGATTCATCGGCTTATCTGACTCGGCTCCAAATGGCACTAACACGTCGTCGGGCGATGGCTACGACAATTCAGTGCACAGCATTAACACTCTTATGGGCACCACTCTTCTCGATTATCTTATTGCAGAAGAAATAGGCCCAGCCAATGGCGGCAATGAAATCAAAATCCTCGCACGCCAGGACTTAGATAATTTGAAGACCGCAACTGCAACTCTTATGACCGCGCTGAATTCTTCAATTACGCCCACTGGTAGCGGACTGGACAAAAACGGTGCAACTGTTCGCCCCTACCAAGAGGCGCTCAATTCGTATAACAGCAATAGAATTAATATGGCTGGCAACTCTTCCATGGCTGCCGGATCATTTCAACTTTCACTAGGAGCAGTTACCGGAGGCACTCCCACAAATGTACGTGTTCCTACTGGTTGGTCCAGTACGTGGCCGTCTAACATAGCCACAAATGAAAGATACAAATCTTACGTAGCAATTAATCATGATGGTGTAGATTGGGTATTTGCAGGCATTGGCGAAGACGTCAAATTAGTTGACATAAATAAATTCCAGTCCACGGTATCGAGTCTTCCTTACCAGTTTGGCACTATAGTTCGTGCCCAGGCCACTCAAGACGTCAATGACAATGGCACCACACGCAGTGTCATGTCGGTAGCGTGCGCACAACCTGCAAGTGTCTACGATCCACTTCCAGCGCCTGGTGCTCTCGTCGTATCATTTCCGGATGGACCACCCGTGAATTATCTTGTCTATACTTGCGGCCAGACTAAATTTGCTGATTTGGTCTCAAATACAGGATGCCTCAGCGGAGGTGACGACAATAGCGACGTTTTAACTGCTTTTGGTGGTGACTATCCAGTGGACTCCACATCAGCACTAGTAAACGGTTCTGGAGCCTGGCCACTGGATTCAGTGGATCCTAATCACAAAGCTAATAATGCCTGCAAAGTAGCCTTTTACGATTGGCTCAGACGTGGTGGCACCAAAGTAAATGTTGGCGCTGTCAAAGATGACGTTTTTCTTCAGCCGTTTGGACCGGCCCCTGGCATGATTGGCTGGTCTTCATCTGGTTTAGGCGGATCAATTCCAGGTGGAGTCGCTCACGTTTGGAGATTTAGAGCAAATGGAGATATCGAATATTTCAAAAAAACAGTTACTCCATTGAATTTTGCCGTAGTGAGCCACAATCAATTATGCATCGAGTCCTTATCTGCGATTAAAAATGGTGCCTTGTTGCACATTGTGCCGGTTTACCTGGGTCCGGCTTACAATGGCACTGGTGGATTCGTCAAATTCAAAGAAGCTTTCGATTTATACGTTAGAGATTCAGGAAGGATTTTAGGTAAAACAACAGGTGGCAAACATAACGGTGAACCGATGATTGACCCCGCTATAAACTCCCACAGAATGGGAAAAGATTCAATTCGAATTGCATCAAACAAATTTAGCGGCACTTTTACTGGCGATTTTCTTTATTCTGGCAGCCAAGGCGCGAAGAAAAAATCGGAAAGTCCACCAGTGGGTGGAGGCGCGGTTCCTCTGGTTGGCAAACAAAATGATTTTGCTCACAAGTGGGGAGGAACTCCACCAGCCCCTGCAGTAATCGACACAGCGCCTGGAAAATACAGAACATTCTCCTCTGGTTCTGGAATGCGTCCCACTTATCAAACAAATGGCACAGTAGCCGAAATCCGCTTGAGGCGCCAGGTAGATGCATGGACTGTCGACAGCGATGGTAACGTGATGTTTTTTGACAGCGGTTATGTCCAACTCAAGCCTTAGATTTATCCAGCTCTAAAACTATTTTTTCTTATCCGAAACTCTTTTGTAATTGTTAAAGGCTTTGCGCACCAGCTCTTGCGCTTCGCCTTTTTCTGTTTCGTCTAGACTGTCATAAATTTCCGAAATGCAACCGGCATAATCGCTTACATCTTGATGATAAATGGCGCATACTGCTTCTTGAGCTTGAATGAGCGCTTTTTTGCACGCTTCCTCACGTGTCTGCGCCTCGGCCTCAAATGTCTTTCCAACAACAGACTGTGCGGCTTTTCGAGCTATTTCATCAGACTCAGAATATATTCTAGTACAAATATCTTGATGACCTTTTTCATGAGCCACCACATCTGGTGCAGGATTTTTGGGCAGCCAAATTCGAATAGGAGCACTCAAAATCATTTTGACGTTTTTGATATTCAAACGCACAAAATGCTTGCCTGTACTCATGCGACTTTCTTCCAAAATATCAAAATCGAAATTAGTCTGACATCCAAATTCCCATTCGGTCAGAGCCTGTTCATTTGGCTCCAACGGCGGATGCGAAGCATTACCTTCGAAATTTTTCGGATCGAAATATGTGGTATGAATTTGCGGTTTTTGGCGCTCGATATTTACATTGCTCGACGAGCAACCATAAAAAAAGAATGGAAACAAAAACAAACTTGCAATCAATGACGTTTTAATTGCAGGTCGTTTAGATGTTGAATCTAAAGTTGATGCAATCACCGTCTTGCACTTTGTATTCTTTGCCTTCAAGACGCACCAATCCCTTATCTTTAGCTTGATTCCAGCCGCCATGATCATGAATGGCTGAATATGCAGCCACTTCGGCTCGAATGAATCCACGTGCAATGTCACTATGAATTTTGCCGGCGGCCTCTTGAGCTGAAGCGTCTCTTGTGAGAGTCCACGCTCGCACCTCATCTTCGCCCACAGTAAAGAAAGCTATTTGCTTGAGCAATGTATACGCCGCGCGAATAACTTTATCGCGACTGGCTTCTTTAATTCCTAACGCATCCATGAATTCTTTCGCTTCGTTTGGATCGTTATTATTTAGCTGAGCAATTTCCATTTCTACTTTGGCGCAGAAACTAATCATCAAAGTACCAGTGGATTTAGCCCATTCACTCAGTTTAGCCAAAACTGGCAAATCTTCTTTTTCCAGATCAGATTCAGAAATATTAGCCACAATCATTAATGGCTTTTGCGATAAAAACGTATAGCCGCGAATGCTCTGCATTTCGTCAGCGGTCAATTCGAAGGTGCGAAGCGCTTTTTCAGAAGAAAGATGATCGTTGAACCGAGACAGAAGATCTTTTTCTTCTTCCGCTTTACTTTTGTCGGTTCCCTTTTTGCGCAGAATTTCTTGGTCGATTTTGGCAAGGCGTTTTTCAACTACCGACAAATCAGCCAGAATCAATTCTAATTCCAGGTTTTGCGCATCTCGCAATGGATCTATCGCACCGGAAGGATGAGGCACCGACTCATTTTCAAATGCACGTATTACATTAACTAATGCATCTACCTGGCGCAAATTGCTCAAAAGTTGTGGACTTAATTCTTCTTTTTTGGCACCACCCGAAGACATTCCAGCCACATCGACAAGTTCGATAGTGGCAGGTACATTTTTCTTGGGTTTATAGTGTTCGCGCAGCCAGTCTTGACGTTCGTCTGGAACAGACACTACTGCAAAATTGGCGCTGGTATCAGCCACCGCCGCAAAGTTACGAACCTCAGCACTTCCGCCGCTTGTCGCGTTCAGTACTGTTGTTTTACCTGATGTCGGTAAGCCGATGAGTCCAACTTTCATGTTCTTACCGCTTTCATTGCTTTCCACAAACTGGCGGAGAGGGTGGGATTCGAACCCACGTGCCTATTAAGCCATCCGCTTTCGAGGCGGCGCCGTTATGACCGCTTCGGTACCTCTCCTCAAATCATTCAAGCAAGCATTCTAGCATCGAAAATCTTACTGACAACAAAACGGCAATCCGCCCCTACAAGATCCGCAACCAAAAAATAAACCGATATCGGTTTATTTTCTAGAAGGCTGTTGTTCGAGCAGGCGAAAGCCTAATCTACTGGATGTTCTGCCCTGGACGTTTGGCGATTCTGACTTTAGTTTCTACTTCACTTTTGAGTGTTGTCATCACGTTTGGCATATCGATGCGACACTGCCTTTTGATCAATGGACGAGGAATAAACATTCCACCATCTACAAAAGAAGCATAAGTGACCAGAGTGGACTTGCCACCATCTTGAGGTTCAAGCTTCCAATAGCCTTTTACTTGTTTGAACGCACCTTTGATTCTGGTCCATTCCATGAAATAAGGTCCTTTCTCTTTCACCTTCAAGGTATAAGTGAAGGTTCCAACAGGTCCCGATGGAGCAACTGTATGAGAAATGATTTTTTCAGAACCGTTGTCTTCCAAAACCTTACAAGCTTTGACCATACCGAAAATGCGATAAGCATTGTCGTAATCAGACAGAATCTGCCAGATTTGATCAGCTGGAGCTTTTATTAGTTGTTTGCAAACGTTATATGAATCGCCACCGATGTCAGATGATGTGATGGCAACTTCATCAGTTGCTGCCTTGGCCAGCGTCTGATCCGAACTTGACTGTGGTGCAATAAGCGAGAGGCTGGACAAAAGAGTCAAGCTCAAAATGCCTTGAAGCGCCTTTCGGTGGACATTTTTAGTTGATTTGTTTTTGTTATTCATGAATTCCTGGTTTAACACCAAATTTTCCTTTCTGCCATAGCATTTCAGGGGACGAGAAATGCAGTCGATTTGCGAACCCTTTCAAAAAATCGAAGACTTAACTAGGTGTCCAATACAATACTGAAAATATTTTCATTGTCAACGATAAACCGGTCAATCGGGGGAAACCCCTTGCTGCTCTTCTTTTGCACAATTCACTTGGCAACCAGACTATCTGATTATCAGGCGAAAGAAATTAGACGTTGACATCATGCCACAAGTACATTCTGCAGAACAAGTACTTAAATTTCAACATCGCAAAGCCGGATCGTTACAGGCGCATATCTAAAAAATAGCGTTGTAATAGTCATCGCTTATCACTTGAAATGGCTTGGGTGGCGGATATTTGACGTTCGACAAAGCTGATTTCATCCTCTTTGGAGCTGATAAGCCCATCTAGCTTTGCTTCTAACGCACAAGTCAAGAGGGCGCCTATTTTCGGACCTTGAGGCACTCCCATATCTATTAAGTAAGTGCCGTCAATTGAAAGTTGAATCGAGCTTAACTCATTTAAATATAGAAGGACCATCCGACGCACTTTCGTACCTGGAGCAGCAAGGCTTCCGATAATAGCTAGCGTTTCATCAGGCTGATCTTTGAATAGTTTGTATATTTCGCTACGTTTGAGCGATTTGGATTTATGTCCCAGGCTCAATTCAATCGCTTTTGCTTTGGAAATAATTTCTTTGTGATGATTGCTTAAAAGCAAGCGGTCAAGGGCTTCTTGCAAACGGGCTTTGGTTAGGCGAACAAGCAAAATTCCCAGATATACTATCCAAACATCTTTGACTTCGTAATGCCCAAGTAAGCGCTCCGCTCTTCTTATATGAACTTTGCTTTTAGCACCATACTTCAGTTTTTCGTGCAAAAAGCGCAAACCGCCGCCCAAGCGCTCAAGCAAATCGAGCGCTTCAAGCCTTTTATCCGACTCCAAGATATAGCGGATTTCTTCTTTCAGCCTCACTCCACCCAGTCCATTGAACAAACCAACGCTAATGCCTCGACAAGCTCGATATCTCGTTTTTGGTTCTAGATGAAATCCCAATTTTGCTGCAAATCTCACTGCTCTTACAATGCGGGTTGGATCTTCGATAAAACTGAAAGGGTGCAATATGCGAATGACTTTCTTCTCTAAATCTTCAAAGCCATTGTACATATCGATTAATTCGCCAAATTTATCCTTTGCTGGATGCAAACAAACAGCTAGTGAATTAATAGTGAAATCTCGTCTGTAAATATCTTGACGAAGCGACGAAGCTTCGACCACAGGCAGTGCTGCGGGGAACTCATAGTATTCAGTACGTGCGGTAGACAAATCAATTTCGCGAACACTTGGTATGGGACTTGAAAGAGTGGCGGTTTGAAAGCGTTCGTGACTAACCAGTACTTCAAACATATTGGGATATTTCAAAGCCAGTCGCTCAGCCAATTTTATTGCAGAACCATTTTCAACAACAAAATCCAGATCAAACTTGAGATCCCCGGCAGGCTTGACACCTAATATGGTATCACGCACAAAACCACCCACCACATACGCCACCATATTTAAACCAGCAGCCTCATTGCCGACGATGGTGAATAGCTCAAATATCTCTGGGCTTACTGATTTAAATCGCTTGCTAAATTCTCTTTGACGTTTAGCATCAACGCCACCAAATTCGGTAGAAGGCAAAAACTCTTTTGCATCCTGACGAACCTCACCATATATAGGGTCATTACCAATGGCAGATTCACCCGCCGCTCTTCGAGAGCCGCGCCCATAAACGGCTTCCAAAACATTTTGTCTTGAAACCAAACCAAGCAATTCTCCATCGCTTGCAAGAACAGGAAGTCGCCCGATATCTTCAACCACCATCAATTGCTGTATTTCATCCAGACTGGCATCGGGTGAAACACTAACCACCGGACGACTCATAAAGCCTTGTACCGGAGCGTGATCTAATTTGTGATGAATAGCTTGATCGATGTCGCGCCGCGAGACGATTCCCACCACTTCGTCCCCTTCGCAGACTACAAGCCCGTCTTGACCAAGTCTTATCATTAAACGATGAGCATCGGCCATGCGAAGCGATGGTCGAATTGTGCGAACGGGTGTACTCATAAGAGTTTTTGCGGTTGGCTGCGGTTTAATTCTATCTGGCAAAAGGGCTTGCAGACGCTCTTGGATCTGGCTTATATTGCCATTTTTGACCACTGCTGAAGCCGCCCCTGGATGGCCACCACCGCCAAAAATTTCCATCAACTCACTTACATCGAGCACATGCGCATCACTGCGTGCCACTATGTGAACACGATCTTTCATATGCACAAGACAAAATGACGCGTCTGCAGATTGAACATCCATCAACGTTCGAGCCATATGAGCGACACCATCTACATATCGATCGGTCTTGCTATTTGACATGACAATTTTGCTGGCATGGATTTCGTTTAGAGTGCAATTTGAAAGTAAATCATTAAGCAGTGCGCTCTGCTCATCGCTCCACTTTGGTTTAATCAAAGAAGTGATTTGATTCAAATCGACTCCAAAAGACATAAGATACGCAAGGGCTTGAGCATCCGTTTCGCTCGTTTGCGAATAAGTCAAAGAGCCTGTGTCTTCGTGAATACCCAAGGCGAGAAGCGTGGCTTCAAATTGATTGAGAACCATTTTTGAATGGCGCATTTTATCCACCAAAATAGAAGTAGCAGAACCGATTTGAGAAACTACAGAATCTTCGTGAGCATGCTCCAATAGCCCACCGGCATCAATGCGGTGATGATCGAAAACTGTAATTTTCACCGATCTCGTTTTGGCGGCCAACTCATTTACAATAAATTTTGAAATGGGCTCTGGAAGCCTATCTACATGCTGACAATCGACTATGTAAATAGCGGTAACTTGACTCAAATCAAGATATTTTGGCTCAATGGCTGGAAGCGAGCTTCTATTCAAACTCAAGTATTCTCGCACGCTGCCTACGATTGGCTGATTAATCACCATTTTGGTTCCTGGATATAATTTGGTCACAGCAAACTGAGACGCCAGGGCGTCGAAATCAGTGTTATTATGCGTGACTACAATTTCCATATCTGTTTAAATTGGTAATGGTTTGCTTAGGTAATCTTTGGGTAATCTATAAGATTATGCCACTATTCGAATTTGCCCAAATTTACGTAATAGCTTTCTTCATCGGAAGCGGCTTTATCATTTTGAGTTTTTTCCTGGGACACATGCACGACGGCGACTCCGGTCACGGGGATGGCGGACACTCAGGGCACTTAGACTTGCACGGTCATGACTCTGGACATGGAGGAGAGTTACACGATTCTCACGGCGGTCATGACGCCCATGACAGCGGGCACAACCATGGTAACAACACCGAACACGGTCATTCAAGCCACTCAGATAGCCATTCGCACTCTCATTCTCGTAGCCATCAATCGCAAGGCTCAAGCCATCAAGACCAATCAGATGTGCTTTCAACTGTTGGGAAACTGGCGTTTTCTTTGTTAAGTCCGATGACCATGTCGCTTTTCTTGATGTTTTTTGGGTTAGTCGGATATTTCAGTCTTAAACTTTTTCCTGCGATTGGACTTATAACCCTTATTCCGGCTTTACTTGCAGGCATAATTGCAGTCAAAGTTTTTAAACGACTGATAAGCCTGATGATGAGTAAATTGTCCGGTGCCACTCAAATTAGTGAATGGGCGGCGGTCGGGCAGGAAGCTGAAGTGTTATCGACCATTAAAAATGGAAACGTAGGCGAAATTTCATATATCGTCGGCAACAAATTGCACAACGGCATTGCACGTTGCTCTGACAAAGAAGTACTGATCGAAAAAGGTTCTAAAGTCATAATTACTGACCTTGACGGATCCACCGCCATCGTGGAGCCTCAAAAGGACTTTTCGGTCAAATAAACCTTTTTGACAAGGCTTTTGACCCTATCGTCTTCTAAAAATAAACCGATATCGGTTTATTTTTAGGAACTGGTGGGTCATTGTGCGTAAGACATTGATCCATCAGGGTCTTTACTTCCCCCCCATTAAACTGGCCGGCCAAAGTCACCCAAATTCCGATTCATCACCTTTAAAAAGGGGAATTTAAAGCTAGACCTGCCCAAATCTTTAGGAGTAATTTTTATGGATCTTATGTCGATGACAATAATTGGCGTCGGTATTGCTGCTTTTATGATCATTTTGTTCATGCTGCCGTCGCTTTATCAAAAGTGCGGACCTAACGAAGCAATGATTATTTCTGGAGGTGGCAGCCAACCTAGAATGATCGTAGGAGGAGGAACGTTTTTAATTCCTCTGTTCAACCAGAAAAATTTACTCAGTCTTGAAATAATGCCGATTGAAGTGCGGTCACACGCACCAATGATCACAAGAAACGGTATTCCAATTTTCGTAGAAGGAGTAGCTCAAATCAAAGTTAAGAGCGATGAATCTTCTATCCACACTGCTGCAGAACAGTTTCTTGGCAAAGATCTAGATGAAATTCAAATGGTAGCGCATGAGACCCTAATGGGTCACTTAAGAGCCATTCTGGGCACGATGACAGTAGAAGAATTAATCGGAAACTTTGACGAATTTGCCCAGAGAGTTGCATCGGTATCAATTTCAGATTTGGCAAAAATGGGACTGACAGTCGTTTCTTTCACAATCAAAGAAATCAGAGACGAAGTTGGTTATCTTGAAGCTTTAGGTAAAAAACAAACTGCCGACGTAAAAAGAACGGCAGCAATAGGTGAAGCAGAAGCTCTCAAAGAAACTCAAATTGCTCAAGCTAATTCACAAAGAGACGCTCAAATTGCTCAAGCGCAAGCTACAGAAGAAGGTGCAAAAGCCAAGCTTCAAGCCGATACACGAGTAGCTGAAGCATCCAAAAACTTCCAGGTGAGCCAGGCTAAGTACGCGCAAGAAGTGGCAGAGATGAAAGCGGCAAGCGATATGGTTTATGACATTACAAAGGCCAAATCGCAACAAAAACTTATCTTAGAACAACAACAAATCAAAATTGTAGAAGCACAAAAAGAAGTGGAGTTACAACAAGTCGAAGTACTCAAACGCGAAGTCGCACTGGCTGCAGAAATTACAAAGCCAGCTGAAGCTGAGCAATCAAGAATACGATTGATGGCAGTTGCCGAACAAGAAAAACGACGCATATTGGCAGAAGGTGATGCTCAAGCTACAGAAGCGAAAGCCAAGGGTGATGCCGAATCTGTGCGCTTGCGCGCCACAGCCGAAGCTGATGCCACCAGACAAATCGGTCTTGCAAACGCCGAAGCGGAACGAGCCAAAGGTCTAGCCGAAGCCACTGTTGTTGCCGCCAAAGGTCAGGCAGAAGCTGAAGCGATGGCTAAAAAAGCAGAGGCATTTAAGCAATATAACGACGCTGCGATGGCTTCGATGGTGATCGAAAAATTGCCCGAACTAGTCCAAGCTGCAGCCCAACCGTTATCTAAAATCGGCAATGTAACCTTACTTTCGACTGGTGGTGACACCACTGGACTAGGAAAGATAACAGCTGATGTTTTGAGTGTTGCTGCGCAAGGTGTGACTATGGTGAAAGGACTTACAGGCATCGACCTGGTTGATACTATGTCGCGCTCACATAATGTTCTGCCAAAAAGTCAGCAGGCTAACAATCAGGCACCAACACATCAGCCGCCTGCACCAACTGCAAATACCCAAAACCAACAACAAAAGCAACCGCCAGTTGCCGCAAGCACGACCCCACCAATCAATAAAGGTTAATTGGGGCTTGAAACAAATTACGACCAATCAATGCTGATGCCCCGCATTCTGGTTACCGGCTCGGGTTCTGTAGGCAAGACCACTCTGGTTAAAAGCCTTGCGCCCGAGCTTTCGCTTAATGCCATAGACGAAATGGCACGAGCTTTATGCGCACGCCTTGGTTTTGCGCAAATGGGTGACGTTTGCGAAGATGAACAAGAGCACTTTAAAATAAAAGTTTTGAGCGAACAAATTGCACGCGAAGAAGAACTTAAAAGCTTCATCACCGACCGCGGAGCGCTCGATTGCTGGGTACTCTGGCAGCGCTGGCAACTTTGCAAAGCAATGACTTTTACAAGCGAAGCTTATTACAAAATGGCGCTTGCTCAAAGCAATAAATACACACACATAATTTTTGTGCCACCACTCTTTGAGCCTGTTGATGACGGTTTTCGTTGGATCGACAAAGACTATCTCAATCAAATTGACCGCATGACCAAACTCGCAATTTACGATTTTGGTTTAGAAAAAAAGACGTATACAATTCAGGAATCAAGTCTTGAAGGGCGTCTTCTGGAGATAAAAAATTGGCTCTTAAAAACTTAGCTCGCTTTGTACCTCGCGTGCTTAGCAGTGTGTTAAGCCTTTTATTTCTGCTTTGCTTAATTTTTTTTGCATCGCCTCATAAAGCTTGGGCAGAGGCTAAAAATTTCAAAATTGTCTCATTAGCTCCATCCAACACAGAACTTATTTATTCACTGGGCGGAGAGGACAAACTTTATGGTGTGTCTTCTTTTTGTCATGTTTCAAAACCTGTAGTAGGAAGCTTTATCAGTGCCAGTTATGAAAAATTGGCAGTAATAAAACCGGACGTTATTTTGCTTGTGCAGGGACAAGAAGCATTGGCATTTCAATTAAGACACAGACATTACAATGTAGAAATTTTGCCTAATGAAAAAATTCAAGACATTTCAGACAATCTAAAAAAAATTGGTCGCTTGCTCGATCTTCAAAATGACGCCATCGCTTTAAGCAAACGTTTCGACACCCAAATAGACAGTCTCAAGCAAATTACAAAAACTTCAACGCTTTGCAAAACACTTGTTTGCGTTTGGGCTGAGCCAATAATTTGCGTGGGAAAAAAATCCTTCATAAATGACCTAATCACCGCATGTGGTGGCATTAACGTTTTGTCCGCAAAAAACTTAGGCTATTCTCGAATATCGCACGAAACACTTTTATCAAGCCGTCCCAATCTCATAATTTTGCCTAACGAAGCTATGGGCTCCAACTCAATCAAAAAGCTTCCCTGGACCAGGCTTTGTCATAGGCCAGGAGTCACAACCTTTTATTTACCTAAGAACAGAGCCGACTTTCTCTCTCGCCCCTCGCTCCAGGTGGTCGATGGGCTGGCCTGGCTTGCCACAAAACAGCATCCCAAAGAGAAG
This sequence comes from Candidatus Melainabacteria bacterium, assembly GCA_016699165.1. GTDB lineage: Bacteria > Cyanobacteriota > Vampirovibrionia > Obscuribacterales > Obscuribacteraceae > Aved-18. The sequence goes on from CP064963.1 coordinate 2,366,640, forward strand.
TTACGGATAAATCAATGGTTAGACGCGACTAAACTTATTTTGTTTAAGAAGAATATCAAGCTTAAATCAGGCTAGATTTGAGGCTTTGGCTTATTTATAACAATCTTCCAACTTAAGTATCTTGTCCAGACACGATTCTTAGGCTTCAACCCCTATATAATTTGGCAACTTACTCTTTAATGAGTCATTTAAATGAGTCATCTCATAGTCTGCGGCGTCAATTTTCACTTTCATCCTCTTGCTATTCGGGAGCATCTTGTCATTCCCGATTCTTGCCTGAAGCACGGCTTAATGGCTTTGGGTCAATTTCCGCACTTGACTGAAAGCGCAATCTTGTCAACCTGCAATCGTACAGAAGTTTACGCTGTAGTTTCAGACGTAGCCAAAGGCTTTGCCGAAATCGAGAGTTTTTTCCGCTCAGTTCAGCAAGTTTCCGACCACGACAATATGAGCCCCAACTACAAATTGATGGGCGAAGACGTTGCTTTGCACCTCATGCGTGTTGCTTCTGGACTTGACAGCATGGTTCTGGGCGAAGGACAAATCATGTCCCAGGTGAAATTTGCCCACCAGTGCGCGCTTGAAGCAAAAACCGCAGGCGTGGTAATGGATAAGTTATTCAAACAAGCGTTAAATTGCGGCAAGAAAGTCCGCTCCCAAACTTCACTGGGTAAAAGAGCAGTTTCAATCAGTTCTGCGGCAGTGGAAATCGCCAAAGACTATTTCAAAGAGCAAAGTGTCGATTTTGAAAATCTGAAAGTGACCATTCTTGGCGCCGGTAAAATGGCGAAAATATGTTTGAAACATGTGCTCAGTTCTAAAAAAGCTCCTAAAGATATTCGGGTGGTCAATAGAACAAAACGCGATATCGAAGATTGTTTCCAGGCAAGCAAGCGCCCTCAGTCTCGTGTCATAGAAGTAAACGACACATTTACTTTTGAACAGCGTCATGAAGCTCTTGCAAAGTCAGATCTAGTGTTGGTTGCAACTTCAGCTCACCGTCATCTTTTGACTAAGAGCGACACTATAAAAGCGTTTTCTCAATTTAGCGAAACGAATACAAAGTGTCTTATCGTAGATATTTCAGTTCCTCGCAACGTCGATCCCGAGCTTGCCACTATTGACGGTATCACCCTCAAACATACCGACGACCTAGCAGGTCTGGTGAATAAAAATCTAGAAGAGCGTCGCAAAGTGGCTCTTGAAGCCGATGACATTATTTTTGACTGTCTGGACGAATTTACCGCCTGGCAAAAGGCGCGCTCAATTGTTCCCACAATCACTGAGTTAAAAGAAAAAGTGGAAACAATTAGACAAGCTCAACTCCAAGGTGCAGGCTCAGTTGAGTTCAAAGCATTGAGTCGCGAAGAAATTGCTCGTCTGGAAGAAATTAGTCAGGCAATCGTCAATCAAATTCTGCACATTCCAATGGTTAATTTGAAGGCCGCTGCCTCTTCATCTGACCTGCAGGCCCTTGCGCGTCAGGCTGAAACTTTACGCAATTTGTTTAACTTAGATCCGCTTGCAAAAAAATGCAGTCATGCACAAAGCGGTCAGAATATTGAAGACATGCACAAGAACCATCCGGTTCACCCCGGCAAGCAATAGGATATAAAAGCGTGAGGGTTGGCACTCGATCGAGCAAGCTAGCTCTTTATCAAACTGATCATGTAGTGGCGCTGCTCAAAAAAACACATCCACAACTTGAGTGCGAAGTTGTAACTATCACCACATCTGGTGACGCACAAAGAAGTGTTCCCATAGCCGACATCGGCACCCGAGGCGTCTTTGTTAAAGAACTAGAAGATGCACTACTCAACTCAAAAGTCGATTTCGTCGTGCACAGTTTAAAAGATATGCCAGTGGAAGTACCAGAAGGTCTGGCACTGGTAGCCACTTTATCTCGAGAAGATTCGCGCGATGTGTTGGTGTCACGTCACAACTTGCCAGTTGAACAATTGCCTCAAAATGCAGTTATAGCGACATCTAGTCGCCGTCGCATCGCTCAATTCAAAAAACTGCATCCCTCGCTTAAATTTATTGATATCAGGGGTAATATCACCACGCGTTTGCGAAAAATGGACGAAGGCGAGTGTGATGCCATGATACTGGCGGCCGCCGGTTTGCACAGGCTTGATTTGCACGAGCGCATAGTCAAATATTTATCGATAGAAGAATCAACCCCAGCTGCTGGACAAGGGGCTTTAGCCATCGAGTGTCGCAGTGATGACACAAATACTTTTGCATTGCTTGCACAATTAGACGACTTCAAAACACGAGTAGAAATCAGTGCAGAGCGCGCCTTTCTAGGCGCTCTGGGTGGCGGGTGTTCAGTTCCAATTGGGGTCTCAGCTTCCTTTGACTCCGCTCTACAAATACTTAAAATAACAGGATCAATTGCATCTATTGATGGAAAATCTCTGCATCAAAGTTCGATTGCCGAAAAATTCGATTCAACAATAAGTGGCGCTAGCAATCTAGGCTTGAAACTGGCACAGACTATGCAAACCAAAGAAGTTGCGCTCATCTTAGAAGAGCTAAAAAAAGAGGAAAGCCGAATTTCAGCTCCATAGTGATGATGGAGCGTCGATCTCCACTATTTGGCAAACGAGTGCTGGTCACAAGAGCATTTATGCCAACTAAATCAGAAAATGAATTATCCCAAAGACTTGGCGATTCAGGCGCCATAGTCCACGAAAAACCATTACTGAGTATCGGTCCACCCTCTAGTTTTGAAGACCTCGATCGAGCGCTAAATCAAATTGATACTTTCGATTGGATTGTATTTGCCAGCCCCAGGGCTGTTTCAAGCACACTGGAGCGTTTGAATTTTTTATCGCTCCCTTTCAAAAAAACTAAAATCGCTGCAGTGGGCAAATCCACTGCAAATTTTCTCAAAGACCAAGGAATCGATGTCGATTTTTATCCAAGTACCTTTAGTGCACAAGGTCTTGTGGATGAATTCCCCAGTCAAAATCTTGTTGGAACACGCATTTTTTGGCCTCGCACACTTGCAGGGGAAACCACTATCCATGACGGTCTCAGTACTCGCGGAGCACATGTCATCATGGCTGAATCCTATTCTTCGGGCATAGTGTCCCAGAATGAGAATCTGGCTCTGGAACTTGATCGCCTGATGCAAAGCGAACTTGATATTGTCACTTTCACAAGTTCACAAACAGTTCGCAACTTTGTATCAGTGCTCGAGTTGCAAAAAATGGACCAAAAATTATCCGTACGTTATCCCCACGTCATAGTGGCTGTAATCGGTCCGAAAACGGCACAAACAGCATTTGATATTTATGGCAGAGCAGATGTCGTGGCCGGGGAATATACTATTGAAGGGCTCGTTTCGTCCCTCAAACGCCATTTCGAACACGGATGAAATGAATCAGGAAGACCAGCTAAACATCCTTGACACCTGCATTGACAGAATTTCCGACATGGATGGTCATGTGGTGAGATTCGCCCAAAGTCCTTGGGATACTGATAATTTGAAACGACTGGCTGAACATTTTTCAGTTCTTGCCGAAATTTCTAAAACCAAAGAACAGATGCGCCTGTCCGAAATTTACGACATGGCATGCTCCGGACAAAATCTGTGCACCACCATCATCACACACCAACCCGACGATGTAATTGTGTATTGGCGCAGCTTCAAAGAGATGCTGAGCCATATTCGCACTTGCGTGGAAAAGGAAAAAGAACGCATAATGACTATGCCGGACGAAAGAAGACCGCGCAACAGTCAGCAAGCCTATGACCCTTCGCAAGATTTTGGCTCGTATGGTGGCTCAGGCTCTCAAGGAGCGCCAGGAGCATTCAGAGCCTCCGGTGCATCTGGAGCTTATGGCTCATCTGGAGCATCCGACTCGTATGGCTCTTATGACGGCTCTCCACCGTCTTCAAATAGCAGCCAGCCATCGCGATCGGCTTCGCTGCCACCATCGTCAAACATGCCGCCCTCCTCCTCTCATTCGTCACTGCGGGCGCAACAACCGCCTTCGAATCAGAATCAATATCAACCAAATTCCGCACCAGTATCCGCACCTCTGTCTGCGCCTATGTCTGCGATTCCGACTCAAATTAATCCGCATAACGTAGCGCCCAATGCAGTTAACAGTACACCTGCAAGCCAGATCCAACAAAATAATTATTTGGCGGCTCAAACGCCATATCCATTTGCGACACCAACACCCGCGCAAACGCAAGCACCGCAGCCCGAACCGGCACCACCCATAGTGCCCACTCATGACGTAGTTGTGGTGAGCAGCAACATGGAAAAATTGCGTGCTTTATCCACCGCACTTTCGCACCAAGCGATATCGGTTCGTCCTTGCAGCGACCTTAATCAAGCCTGGGAAACAACACTCAATCACATGCCAAATGGGCTGCTGGTCTGCGTTCCAGTTCAAGCTGGAAACGCTTATCAATTTATAAGTCAAGTACGCGCACTTCCTGGTGCGGAGAATATAGCCATCATCGTTCTTGGTGAGGAGCATGCATTTCTTGAGTCGATAAACACTGTAAAAGCTCGAGCAGATGCCTTTCTTGCTTTGCCTGTAGAAGTCGATGCCATTCTTGAAAAATTCAAATACTTTTTTGGACGAGGCAAACCGCAACTTTATCGCATCTTGTGCATGGAGCAAGACCCTCTTGAAGCTCAGTCTGTAGTCGAAACGCTTGAGCATGCCGGCTATAACGTACTCTGGCAAAGTGATCCATTTGCCTTTGAAGAGTCTCTATTGGCGTTCAGTCCTGATCTCATTTTGCTCGATGCCGCGTCCAGTCAAATCGATGGATTCGAGCTTTCACGCTATCTCAGACAAAGTGAGCGTTTCGCCACTGTGCCAGTTCTGTTTCTCACTGGCGAAAATAATTTGGAAGCGCATATGGAAGGCGCTCGCTCTCTGGCGGATGATTATTTGGTCAAACCTGTTATTCCAGAATTGCTTGTAGCAACAGTTTCAGGCAAACTGGAAAGATTTCGTATTTTCAAAAAGCTTTTAAAAAATGACCCGCTCACACAAATTTTGAATTACGACCATTTTGTCGATTTAGCTCAACGTTCCCTTAAAGCCCGAGCTAACCTACCTGGAGCTTCGCGTGCAATTCTGACTGTAATTGATATCGACAATCTCAAAAGTCTCAACAACACTTTTGGATTTGCTGTGGGTGACAGGACTTTACTTGCGCTGGTCCAAGTAATACGCAAAGTTTTTCGCCATACAGACCTGATTGGACGCGTGGGTGGTGACAGGATTGCGATTCTCGATTATGGTCTGCCTCTGCGCGAAACTATGGAAACAGTTGATGACCTGCTTTTAAATTTTGCACAAGTGCCTCACAAATCGAAAGGCAATATCTTCAAAGTGACCGCCAGTGCAGGGATTTCAGCCGCAATGGAACAGGAACGCTTCGCCGACTTGCTTGAGCGCAGCTTAAGGGCAGTTCAAAATGCAAAGTCACAAGGTAAAGGGCGTATTTGTCAGGGCTGAGCAAAACATATATACTGCTATTTCATTTTAAAGGAGAATCCGGCTGAAGATGGCAAATCTGGTCACGGAGTCCGCTAAATCGCGGCTCAACGAAAGCAACTCTCAGTTTGATTCTTATTATCGCCCGCGTCGCTTGCGGTCTACTCAAGCTCTCAGAGCAATGGTCCGCGAAACAAAAGTCGATCTAAATAAACTTATTCATCCTCTTTTCTTAATTGAAGGCAGCGGCAAAGATAAGAAAAATCCCATAAATTCGATGCCCGGTTTCTGCCAGCAAAGTATCGATTCGGCTTTGTTCGAACTCGAAAATATTCAAAAGTCAGGACTTGGTTCAGTAATTTTATTTGGTATTCCAGATGAAAAAGACACCCAGGCGAGCCAGTCTTACGAAGAAACAGGCATAATTCAAAAAGCCATTCGTGCCTTCAAAAAAGAATTTCCAGAATTGGTTGTAATTGCTGACACATGCTTGTGCGAATACATGAGTCATGGTCATTGCGGTATTGTTTGCGATGGACAAGTAGTAAACGACGCCAGTTTGAACATATTGGCGAAAGCCGCTCTAGCTCAAGCTCAAGCAGGAGCCGATATCATCGCGCCTTCCGATATGATGGATGGAAGAGTGGCTGCGATTCGTCAAACACTAGACGACAATGGATTTAGCAATACGCCAATAATGGCTTACAGCGCCAAATTCGCCTCTGCCTTTTATGGCCCGTTTCGTGAAGCGGCGCAATCGGCACCACAATTCGGCGATCGCAAAAGCTATCAAATGGATCCAGCAAATGGACGCGAGGCGTTGCGCGAGGTGGAATTAGACATCATGGAAGGCGCCGATATCGTCATGGTAAAACCAGCCTTGCCTTACCTTGATGTTATTCATGCTACCCGTCAAATAACCAATCTGCCAGTGGCGGCTTACAACGTTTCCGGTGAATATTCGATGGTGAAAGCGGCCGCTCAAAATGGCTGGATTGACGAAAAGAAAGTAGTGGAAGAAGTGTTAACTTCCATCGCAAGAGCCGGAGCTGACTTGATAATCACTTATCACGCTAGAGACTTTGCCAACTGGACTAAAGCTCAAGCATGACCCTCCAGTTGGGTATAACATTGTAGGTTAGAGGAAACAAGGGAATGAAAACCAGCACGGCTTACCAAATCAGCTTCGCCAATCCTTTTGCCGATCTTTATCTCGACAAAGAAAATGGTGAGTTTGCTCTGGATTTTCGTCGCCAAGAAATCACCATCTACTTAAATCACACCCAGTATCAAGCCCTTGTTTTACTTGTTCAGCAAAGTATGGAAGATACTAACTTTTTGGAACTTTTAAACTGGCAACAAGACCCTCTACAAAGCGAAGAAAATCTTTTAATAGAGGTCTGTGGCTTAGAACACATCGTTTGCATGTCCTGTACTCCAGCGTGCGAGCGAGTAAAACTGACATTCGATATCGGTGTTGCAGTTGACCTATCTTTTGCTGACTATCAGGGTCTTTCTCAACTTATTAAAGAGGCTCAGGCCGATCTTGAATGGCGACGCGAATTATTGAAATGGAACATTTCAGATAACGGCAGCGATTTTGCTATGGGCGCTCAAGACTAGCCTTCCATTCTTTTTCAATCTGACTTTAAAAAAATAAACCGATATCGGTTTATTTTTTTACTGGTATGGGCTTGGAAAAATCCAGCTCGAAAGTCAAATGCTATATTTGTTTATATCGACATTGACATCCACATCCCAGTTTCGGCGCATTTCGTCTATAATTAGACTGATCGTTGGGTGCGGCGAGATCCGATGAACCTGGTCAGGGGGGAAACCCAGCAGCCATAAGTTGTGTATTTTGGGTGTATCCAACGATCTTTAAATTTAATAGGGTGACAGGCGAGAATAATGACCAATAAAGATTCTAAAGCTAATTCAAGTACCAAAGATTCAGGCAACGGCAGTATCGAGACTGAATCTGGGGAACCTAGATATCTTCTTGGACAGATACTTGTCGACCTCAACTACATAACTGTTTATCAGCTAGACGAAGCTCTTAGCATCCAAAAAAACGATTCCAGCGCAGGACGAGACAATAAGCCGCTTGGACAAATCCTGCTGGAATTAGGATATTGCGGTCCTAACCAATTAATTAGAGCTATTCAAGTACAAGTCGAACTAAGAAAAAAGGCTGAGAGCAAATAAAAAAAGGAGCTAAACTTCTTAATATAGAGGTCGCTTCTTCTTGGGAATAACGTCGAAACTTTTTTTCTATTTCCTCATTGTGATTATAGTCATGATGACCGGATGGACATGCAGTTCAACTTTGAACGAGTTTGTTCAAACACGCCTTGCAGCAGATCGAAAGGTGGGCGTGGCAGCCAAGAGAATGGCGGAAGATTTTCAGTTGGTGATAGCTATGTGTCGCCGTTTGGCGGGACAAATTTCATCAAATTCAGACTTTAAAAGCGCCGCTCTCAAAAAGAATTCCAATTCGATTGGCGATGAAATAAACAAAGTGTTCTCGCAAGAACGCTTCACTGGTGTCGGCTGCTTATTTGATAGAAGCGGCAAAGTAATATTCAGCACCGAGCCTCCTGCTGCTGGTTTCAATGCTCAATCATTCGAATCTTTTCGCAATGTAGTGAGAGATGGAGAGACTTTTTGCAATTTTACAGAACTAAGTCTCTCGCCGGGATTGAGCATCTCTTGCCTTGTTCCAATCACCGATCCTTCGGGAAATCTTTCCTGTGTTCTTGGCATTATTCAACCACTAAATATGGAATTTTTGACCGGCGAAATGACCAAAATCAGCCTTGATGAAACTGACCCGATAAGCAACATGGACGTTCTTCTAATATCAAGCAGAGCAAATAGAATCGTCAGCATCACACCCAGTTTGGTCAGAAACGGGGGCAGTTTCATACCAGACTTGAGCAAAAATGGCGTGAAAGCAATTCCAGCTTCGCCTTATGGACTTCTAGCTCCACTACTGAAACCGTTCTTCCCAGTTGATCTTAAACGTGCCGACAAGAGTTTTGAAAAAGACAACCGCTGGTGGTATCAAGTTCCATTCATTAATCCTGGAGACAAAAAGGAATATGCTCGAATAATACTATCTACCCCACTTGCCGACTCACCCACTAAATTCATTGGATCACTTGTTGCAGCGTTGGGGTTTGGTGTCGTAGCGGTTTTACTGAGCATAATTTTTTCGGTGGCAACCAATGCTCAAGTAAAAAAACCGCTACGTTTTTTGATTTCGCGCACCAAAGATATCGCTAACAAAAAAGCAATTATCCAATCACTCGACAAGCTAAATGGAGAGTGGGTGGAACTGGGAGAGCTGATTGATACAGCCGTTTCGACAATGCGCTCTTCGACCCAGAATTTAAAATCCAAAATGCACGATCAAAAAGAGGAACTTGCCGAGAAGAGCAAACAAGCTGAAGATGCCACACTCAAGCTAGAAGCTCTCGGCAAACAAATCAGTACTCAAACGAGACAAATTTCTGAAGTCTCAAAACAAATAAATCAAGCAAACAGACAAGCGGTAATACTGCAACACAAATTGGATGCTGTGCTTCAATCTTCCACTGAAGGCTTTTTGATTGTCGATCAATTCGGAAATGTGCTTTCGGCAAATCCAGTGTTTCTAAATTGGATTGGGCTATCCGAAGGACAAACTTCAGGCAAGCTTTGCTTCGACCTAGTTCGACGTCCAGACGCGGGCAGAGCGAGTTTGGCAAGCGTTAATTTTGCACGTTCGACCGATCCAAATATTGTAATAAATAACTTCCACCCCGAAGGTGTAGTTTTTCATGCGAGCCAGGACAAAAAAGTAGAAGTGCTGACGCATCTTCAGCCTATTACCGGGGAAGACAATCAAATTCAAGGTTACGTAATGGTTCTGCGCGATAAATCTTTGCGCAGCGAAAACGCGCAACTTCGCCAAGAGCTAGTAGCTATGCTCAAAGATGCGATTCGCTCACCGCTTGCAGTAAGCGAATCGCGCTGGAGCACCATCATGGCACAAGCTTCCACGAACATGCATCCGCAAGTGGCGCAGACTCTTGCCGAATTACATTCGAATTATCAAAACTTGCTTGGAGTGGTTGATAGCTACCTGATGATGTATGGCGGAATCGTGCCGGAGCCTGTCGCACCGCGCGATTCTATAATCATTTCGCGACTAGTTTCTGATTGTCTGGAAGAAGTGAGCCCTGTGGCACAGCAGCGTCAACTAATGCTGGACTATAAAGCGGCTACTGGTCTGCCTCAAGTTAGCACCAACAAAGAAGCGGTCAAAAGCATTCTCACCAATTCCTTGAACCGGCTGATCGATGCCACCGCACCCGGTGGGCGAGTGAGAGTGGAAAGTTCTATTCGCAACAAAGAAATGCGACTGAGCGTTACTAGTTCGGGACCTGGATTGCCCGAAGAAGAAATAACCGACATGTTTGCTGGCTTCATCGAAGGCAAACACACAGAGAACACATATAGCCAGCGCCTGTCAATGTATCTCGCTCGCAATAACGTGGAACGACTGGGCGGCAAAATTTGGGCTGAATCTGAAGCTGGGCGAGGCATCGGAATTTACTTTACCTTGCCTGTCCATATGTCGAGCTAATTTAATGCTTTGAAGAATTTTGCAAAAAATCAACTGACTGATAGAATGAGAATAGCGTGTACTGGAATCAAAATTTATCAGTTTGCTCAACATTGATTTAATTTGTGGCAGATAAGCTCTAGCCACGAAAAACTTACTATTTTTTCGGTTCATTATTAAAAGTCAGCCCCTCCAGGTTCCATTTCAGCTCAAATTGCTTTACCGTAAGTGATGAATCTGCATGAGCCTCCGCTAGAAAAAACGAACCGATATCGGTTTATTTTTGAGAATATGACAAAGCTAAGAATCAAAATTAGAAAATTCATTCGTCAAGAAGATGGACAAGGAATCTCTGAATACGGAGCCCTTTTAGCGTTCATTACAATCTTGATCGTTCTTGTTTTTGCCTTCGCTCCAGGAAAGCTCGGTCCGGCGGTTTCTGCCGCATTTTCTTCCGTAGCTCAAGAATTGAATAATCAGTCTGACGCAGCAAGTTTCGCTAGTGGCTCCTGAACAAAGTAAGCAAAAATCTTCTTCACCTCTGCCTGACGTTGGCGACATCTTGTACATCTGCATAATGCAGATACTTTTATTTGGCCGGCCTTCTTACCTTTTTCAAGATTGCTCGATAGGTTGGCATTTAGCCTCCGGGCAGTACATTCTCGACCACGGACAAATTCCTCGAACCGATATCGCTTCATTTTCTTTTTCAGATAAACCATGGGTTCCATACGAATGGTTTTTCGATTTGGTGGCGGCAATTTTGACGAATTTGGGCGGCTTCAACCTGTTAGCAGTTTTTTGTGCATCCCTAATAGCTTTTGTATTCGTGAAAACCTATGACTGGCAACGAGCGCAAGGAGCCCTTCTTGCCTCATCAACCGCCGTAAGCATTATTGGCATATTCGCATCAGCCGTTCACTGGCTAGCCCGACCGCACATCGTCACATTTTTATGCTTTTCAATTTATTTGGCAGTTTTGCAAAAGTTCGAAAGCGGCAAAATCACTGGTCGCAAATTGCTCATCTTTCTTTGCATGACAATGCTTCTTTGGGTAAACTCGCATCCTGCTTTTCCGCTGGGACTGATTCTCATTGGCATTTACTTGATGAGCGCATTAATAAATCGCGCCGAGAAAGAGCAAGTTAAGTATCTGTTGATTGCACTTGCCACCGCCAGTGCTACTACACTAATCAATCCTAACTTCTTCGAATTACATCTTTATATTCTCAACTATCTAAAAGGTACAGGCATTTTAGCCAATACTGAGGAATTTCTCTCACCCATTTTTCATGGAAATATTCATGCGTTTTGTTTGGAGATATTGATCTTTATTCTGATTATGGCATTGTCTAAATATCGAGGAGCAGAAAAGATCCCCCTAAGTTCAGTGTTGACGACTCTTTTCACTCTTCACCTGGCGCTATCTGCAGTTCGCAATATACCAATTTTCGTACTGAGTGCCACACCTTTAATTGGATTCTTATTGCAAAAAAACGAATTAACAACTTCCGAAGATGGCGAATCCACAGGAAAATCCACCGGAATTTTTACTAAATTCAAACATAGTCTGGCTCAATTTGATGAACAAGAGAAATGTAGTAAAAAACGCATCTTGTCCATTTTATATACAATTTTGATCCTGGCTTTAGCTTTCACTCCAGCAATGAAAACCGGCTTCAATGCAGAAACTACGCCGACAAAAACATTGGATTACATAGATAAAAATCTACGTCCAGAGCAAGTCGGCAACTGTGGTTTCAATTTGGATAATTGGGGCGGATTATTACTATACAAGCTAAAAATGAAAGTATTTATCGATGATAGAGCGGATTTTTATGGACCAAACTATTACGGTAAATACGGCACCATTGTTCAGACCGATCCAGGCTGGCAGCAGCTTTTAGACCAATACAAAATCAATTGGATTTTAATGCCCATCAATGCCAAGCTTGCCGCAGCATTATCTAGAGACTCTAAGTGGACTTTAGAAGCCAAAGATGATGCGTCAGTCATTTACCGTCGGCAGATACAAAACTAACTTCAAGTGGTGTTTCATACATCAAAATTTGATGTTGAGAAATCTCCCCAGATAGCCTACACGCTTCAAAAAGCTTATTACATCCCCAGGTCTTTCGGTCATGCATACACCAAAAGATTGCTAAATAATTCTGCAAATATTTGCGACTGATACCATCAAATTTTTCTTTTAAAAATGCTTTGCATTTATCAATGCGCTTTTTCATTTTTTTTGAACATGGCTCAACACCTGAATTTTCAGCATCACTTAATAATTTTTGTTCTTTCGCGATGTAATAATCAGCAGGCAGTCTTTCTATAAGACCCATGTTTTCCAGATCAAATAGTGGCGAAGCCAAATCGTTGAACGATAAATTCAAACCATAAAGGATATGATCAAGGTGGATTTTTTCCTTACTGATTAAGTCATAGAGTTTTCTTTCAAGCTCGCTTAAGCTCTCAATTTTGGGCAAACTCAAATCTGTGATTTCGTGCTTCAATTGAGATTTTTTTGCTTCTTGACCTTTGAGATTTGCAATTCGTTGCTCCGCCTGAGGATGTTCATTAGCCGGAGTTAGACGACTTCTTTTTTTGAAAAGCACTAAGAATGCGGATGAGTCGACCGTCTTAGCTACAAGCTCCATCTTATCTTGTATCACCTTAGATAATTTCTTTAATATGGCCAAACAAGTTGAATAGGCAATCCCCAGATGTTTGTGTATTTGCAAACAGTTGAAAGTAAATCCCCGCTCCAAAAGCCAAATTAACTTTAAATGCGGACCCGCTTTTCGTACTCCGGCAAAAGCAGTGCCTGCAGTCAACGAAGATTTTTCCCCACAATTGTTGCAATGATAATCTCGCGATCTAGAAATGCGTCTCAAATTATTACCTGCACAAGCTTTGCATTTGGCCCTTTTCAAAAGTCGACTCAAAAGTACTTCCATACAAACTTCCTCGGTCGAGAATTTCTTCTCAAACTCACGCAAGGCGAAAACGGCATCCTCGGCAATATTTGACGCATCAGTTTCTGGACGTTTCTTATTCATACGCCTCACCTCCCTGTAATAGGTAAGACGAAAAAACGATGAAAAGAGTTCAATGAATGAACAAATCAAAAAAATAAACCGATATCGGTTTATTTTCGAATTAGGATTGCCAAAATTTGGTTAGAAGCAGAAAACGCGGTCGCCACCACGTTCGATGGCGTGCTCTAATGATTCAAGCGCTTTGGCAAGTAGATCTTCGTAAGAGCCACCGTGACGCGGATGGCTTGCTATTCCAAAACTTGCAGTAATTGAAAAGCTTTCCCAATTATAGGAAATCACCTGAGCTCCAATTTTTTTTCGAATTCTTTCTGCCACAAGAGCCGCTTGCGCTTGCTGCGTTTGAGCAAAAATGATAGCAAATTGGACTGGGCTATAAACGGCGCAAATATCTACTTCGCGAGTAGAAGTTCTAATTACATTTGCAATCACTTTAGAAATAGCGTCTCTTGTAAGCGGTCCATATTTATCGTAAATTTCATCGACTTTATCTACGCTGAAAAGACAAATGCACATTTCCTGAGAATAGCGACTGGCACGCATTAACTCGGCTTGCATTTCTTTTACAAAAGCTTGATGATTTGGCAGTTCGGTCAGGGCATCTAAATGTGCCAATCTTTCAATTTCAATACCTTTTGATTTAATTGAAGAAAGCTCTTTTTCTCTTTCTTTTGAAAAGCTTTCTAATCGTCTTACTCTCTCTAAAGTATCAGCCTTGGCTTGCAGTATTTCCTTCAATTGAGGTCGTCTTCCCTCAACGTCCTCCATAACCTGTGCGAAGGTCAATTCTTTAAAATCAAAAGATTTTGGGGTAGTAGAGGCAGTTTTATTTTCAGTCATGGGAGATTAGAGTAGGTTATCGTTTTTTCTTATGCATTAAATTTAGCTTTCCCTCTGGAGAGCTGCCATCAACGTGACATCGGATAATATCCAGACAATCATCTTTGGTGACCTTTAAATAGCTATGCCCATCTGGCTTAAATTTGACCACAGGTCCATGCTCACATAGGCCAAAACAATCAGATTTTTTCAGTTGGAAGATTTCATCGAGTTCGCACTCTTCGATAAGCATTTTTAGCTGCTTGAAGACAGAAGGACTGTTGCGTTTATTACAGTGCTTTCCATTTACGCAGACAAGCAATTTACTCGCAAAACCCAAATTTCTAGCCCTCAGAGAATCCGCTTGACAAACACCTATAATAAAGACTATTTGGTCTCTTGTGGCTTAATTTCTGTAAAGTTGTAACCAAGTTCTCGCGATTTGGCTTTGTCAGAGGCTGATAGCTTCTCTTTTCCCATCTCTCTAAAGCACTGACTACGCACAAAATAAAATTGGGCAGCGTCTTTGTCTTTTAACTTCTGAATGGCAATGGTCAGGTCACGAACCGCTTCTTTGTGTTCACCCAGGTAAAAGAGAGCAACACCTCTGTTACCAAAAGCAGAGTAAAAGGTGGGGTCCTTTTCGATTGCCTTGCTACAGTCAACCATGGCAGGCTCATATTGTTTCAAATTTATCAGCGCGCAGGCTCGATTAACATACCCGAAAACGTTATCTTTATTCAGCTTCAAAGCGGCCGTAGCATCCGCCAGCGCTTGCTCGTTCTCATTTTTTTGTAAATGCAAATTGGACTTGAATACATAGGCATTGTCATTGCGCGGATCTAACTCAAGTGCTCGTTGAAACATTTGAGCAGCTTCATCATATTTTCGCTCAGATAGAAGCTTGCTGCCCTTTTCGACCATTGATTGCGCAGTTTCTTTCAAAGCCTTGACGTGACTTTCCCCTCTATACGAGCAAGAGCACAAAGTCGTGCAAATAATTAGAGCTAGGCTTATAAAAGATAAGAATAATTTGGGCATAAAAACACGCCAGAACAACCGCCTAATCTTATCAGGTCCCAACTAGCAGAGAGTAAATGTGTTGGCTCAGAAATTAACCGATATCGGTTCAATTTTTTCTTGTAAGGTAAGTCCGAAAATAAGCGAATAGAAATATAGCTCGCCTTCTAGAGTTCTCCTAATATTTTCAGCTTTTCGAAATCCGTGCTGTTCGCCTTCGTATGCCAAGTAGGCCACAGTCAACTTTTTCTGGCGTAAAGCATCCACCATTTGCTCGGCCTGAGATGGCGGAACCACTTTATCCTCTAATCCTTGAAAGAAAATAACCGGACAGCTCAGCTTTTCGGTAAAATTTATGGGAGATCGTTTGAAATAAAGCTCTTCGCACTCAGGATAAGGACCAATTAAACTATCCAGATATCTCGATTCGAATTTATGCGTGTCATTCATCAATGCCTTCAAATCGCCAATTCCATAATAGCTGCAACCGGCAGTAAAAGTGTCAGTGAAAGTAAGGGCGCATAAAGTGGTGTAACCACCTGCACTCCCGCCCGCGATAATTAAACGCTCTGAATCGGCAAGTCCCTTGTCACTTAGATATTGAGCGGCGGCACGACAATCGAGCATGTCGACCACTCCCCAGTTTTTGAGCAATCGATTTCGGTATTTACGTCCAAATCCTGTGCTTCCGCCATAGTTGACGTCGACAACTCCAAATCCGCGACTGGTCCAAAATTGATAAGTAAGATTCAAAACCGCGTCAGATGCCGATGTGGGTCCACCATGACTGCGCACAATCAAAGGTTGTTTCTCAGATTTGCTTGAAGCGTCTATATCTTTATTACACGGTGGATAAAAGAAGGCATGCGCTAATTCATTGTGAGCGCCTTCAAATTCGATAGCTTGCGGAACAGAAATATAACCATTATCTATTTGTAAATCAGAGCCAGCACGCAAGATTTCAAAGGATTTTCTAGCCGGGTCAAACAAAACCACTGACCGCACCATATTTGGTGCACCAGCAATCATCACTATCTTTGAATTGCTAGAAGAAACATAATCTATATCAGTAAAAGGTGTTTCAATTTTGCAAAAGGAATATTCGTTTCTTTCTGTATTATATTCAAGCAAAGCCAGGTGCCAGAAGCCTTTCTCGCAATAGGCACTGTAAAGGCTTTTGCCATCTTCTGCCACTGCAAAAGTGGGATCGGCGAAAACCCAGAGTGGAAGTCCAAATTCAGCTGATTTTAAAATCACAGGCGACTTGACTACTTTAGAAATCAGACAAGCAGTTGGATTTTCAATTCGATAAATATTCCAAAAACCTGACTCTTCATCCACGAAAAACAATGTCCCATCCGGCGCAAATAATGGCTGGTAGACTGAATTATCAGCACCACCAGCAATTTCAACTGGCATCGTTTTTTCATTGTTCAAATCGGCTAAATATAGGCGACTTTCATCCCATGGCATATTTGGATGTTCCCAGCCGATGAAAGAAAGCAATGCACCATCGGCGCTTAGACGAGGGAACGCAAAAAAATCATGACCTTCATACAAAATTTCAGGCTTGTTGCAAGCTTTTGCATTATCTAACTCAAGCGAAATCGAAGCCAGAACGTTTTGCGGTTCGCCACCTTTTTCGGGTAATATTTCCATCACACAAATTATGCGATTTCGCTTTTTATCATGCACTAGATCCGCATAACGAAAAGGACCTTCACCGGTAAGCGCGCGCGGTTCTTTATCTTTTGCCGACAAATAAATACGCTGGTCTTTGTAATTTACAAATGCGATTGTTTCATCCGCATAATGCTTTCCATTGGCAAGCACTACATATGAGCCACCGCCATACTCATGCACAAGTGAGCGTGCATTGAACGAAGCTGGAAACATGTCGCTTATCACTTGATCTCGACAACGAACAACCACATTGCGCCCACCCTCAAGCGGTCGTGTTTCTATCCAGTAAACGTTTGCGCTTTTGCTATCGCTAGACTCAAAACCAAAGCGCGATTCAGACAACTTAATGCTGCCATTGACAATTTCTTGAGCGCTAATGGGGCTTTTCCAGATTTCTTTCTTCTTAGAAGAGTCAGTCTGATTCATTTTCGATTTGATTTTTTCGCATGGCAAAGTTAATAAGAGCTTGTTCTAGAGTCAATTTGCCACGCTGCAATAATTCGTGAATGGCAAGACCCGATTCAATAACTTGCTCTTCTTTAGGCTTCAAGTGCCGCAAAATGTTAGCTAACATCGAAGCATCTCGAAAACTTTGTTTTATGGCTTCTTTCAGATAACCCGATGACAGCTCTTCTGTGCGTTGAGCATTCTTCATTATCATTGAGATCAAATCTGGGTTGGCCATAATTTCGCCAATAACATTTTTGGTCGATTCTCTGCTCAAATAGCCACTCAAACGCAGAAAATCGAGAAATTGTAGATTGCGTTGAACTTCATTTGGAAATGAATTAGTGTCTTTCACAGCTTGTTCCAGGCTAACATTGGTTTTGTGAATCACGCTGAGCAAGTCGGCCGCTTTTGCTGCAGACAATTGGCTCTTCCAGATCATTTCCTGTAATTTGAGCGTGGCGGTGAGTAAATCTTCAGATAACCAGCCCATTTCAATCAAAACTTCGCCAATCATCTTGTCGTTGGCTTGAGCCATGTCCACGGCCGACATTACTTCTGTAGGAGTCAACAAACGCGCCAGTACGAGCATTTCGCCTAGTTTGATTTTTTGACCACCAGAACCTGAGCTTAAACCAGAAGCGGAACCGGGACCTGAATTAGAATCGTTTACGTGTACAGGTGGAATTAGCTCTTTTTCAAGCCTGGACTGAGCTTGCTCCAAGTTTAATTGCCCAAGACGGACTTCTTTTTGCAAACTGAGAGCCAACTCAAGCGATGGTGACGAAATTCGATTGAGCAAAAGAAGCACTCGCCCCAGTGGCAATCCAGAGGTGTCACTCACACGCAGCGACATGTCTAGCTGCTCGACATTGATACACCTTGCAGCTGAAAGCAATTCTCCCAAACGCGTGCCTTTTGATGCATAAGCTTCAACTCCTAAGCCAATCAAGGCGTCCGAGAGCATCCACTTCTTTCGATAGACCATTCCCATGGCTTCGCGAGCATCATAGAGTTCAAGCAAGCCGTCTTTAATCATCGATTGGGCTTCTATTGCAGCCCGAATAGTGGCCGGATTGAGCAAATCAAGCATGGACAGGCACTTGCCAAGCGGCAATCCGGTTTGTTGAGATAAAGCAAGGCCCTTAGTCACGTCCTGATCTGTAATCAGTCCAAAATAATTGAGCAGATTGCCGAGCTTTAATTCCTCCGGCTCACCGGACATGCGTTGGACCCCTTCAACTTTCGAAAATTGCAAGACTGCATTCCATAGTAATTTGCCCTTATATTATGACTACTTATCGTGGAAGAATCACTATTTTTGTGGGACAATAAATTTTTTCCGGCAATTACATGTCTGCCCAAGCGCCTATTAAACATATCAAGGTCAGATATTTCGCCCTCTTACGCGAGGAGCGCGGGTTGGACCTTGAAGAAATCGACACGACCGCCCATACGCTCGAACAACTCTACAAAGAATTAGCCAACCGATATCGGTTTAGTTTAGAAGCCAATAGCTTGGCGGTATCACAGGATGACAATTTCGCCGCCTGGGGCGACTCAATTAAAGACGGATCTACCATCGTTTTTATCCCTCCGGTAGCAGGAGGTTAGTGCAAAAAAATGACTAATATCGACACCAGTTTCAATTTTGAAATCAGAAAATCAAAAATCGATGCTCAATCACTTTCTGAAGATTTACGCACAGACAAGGGACTTGGCGGAATCGTCATTTTCGAAGGAAGAGTGCGAAATCAAAGCGAAGGAAAAGAGGTCTTAAAACTCGAATACGAAAGTTACAAGGAGCTTGCTGAGAGTGAAGGCAAGAAGATTTTGAAAGAAGCACTTGCAAAATACGCTCAAGTCAAGAGTGTCATCTGTATTCATGGTGAAGGCGAAATGGAGCCGGGGGACTTAGCCGTATGGGTTGGAGCAGCATCTCCTCATCGAGACGAAGCATTTCAAGCTTGCAGATATGTGATCGAAGCTGTAAAACACAGACTTCCAATCTGGAAAAAAGAAACTTTTAAAACAGGTGAAGCGCACTGGGTAAACTGTCGAGAACATCACGCCATTCCATGCAATTAATCGATAGCTACAATCGCAAGCATTCGTATCTGCGCATTTCGGTCACTGACAGATGCAACCTGCGCTGCTTTTACTGCCTTCCATCAAATGATGAAGAAATAGATTGGAAGCCCAAAAACAAGCTTTTAACCTTCGAAGAGATGGAGACCTTATCTAGAATTTTCATTTCACTTGGAGTGGATAAAATCCGCATCACTGGAGGCGAGCCGCTGGTTCGAAACGGTCTGCCAATATTCCTAGAAAAACTGGGCAAACTTAAATCTATCGGATTAAAAACCTTAGCGATGACCACAAATGGCCTGCTGCTAGCTAATCATGCCGAATCGCTCTTTAAAGCTGGAGTTACTCACTTAAATATAAGTGTCGATAGTTTGCAGCCACAAAGATTTGAAAAAATAACCGGCAGAGATCATCTGGCTGATGTTTTAAAAGGCATTAAAGCTGCGATAGATTGCGGGTTTCCGTCGATAAAACTAAACGTAGTAATAATTGCTGGTGTCAATGACGACGAAGTTTTGGACATCATCGAATATGCCCAACAAGCACAAAAGCAAAGTTCGATAAACGTTCGCTTTATTGAATTCATGCCGTTTGTCGGCAACGGATGGAATATCGAAAAAGTCATTCCTTACACTCAAATTTTGAAACAGATAGAATCAAAATATCAATTAACTCCACTACTTACAGAACCATCTGCGGTGGCAAAGGATTTCGCCATAAATGATTTCAGCACGAGTGTGTCATTTATCACCTCAATGACTGAGAGCTTTTGCAGTACATGCAACAGACTGCGACTCACTGCCGATGGCTCCATCAAGCCCTGCTTATTTGACCCTAGCGAAATTAGTTTGCGTGACTTGCTCAGAAGTGGTGCAAGTACAAATACAATCGAGAAAACAATCTTGGATGCGCTCAAACTCAAACCCGAAGCGCACGACCCAGCAGAAGAACTGGCAGCCGATCACAAAAATCGGTCTATGATCCAGATAGGAGGATGAGCCTTGTATGAAAGATGTTTCTGACAAAATTTCAACACAGCGGGTTGCCGAAGCTAAAGCAACTTTGCGATTGAGTCCCTCAACAGTTTTTAAAATCAAAAATCTAACGGTGCCCAAAGGTAACGTGCTAGAAGTGGCTCGAGTAGCTGCTATTCAGGCTGCAAAAAACACTCACCAAATAATTCCTTTTTGTCATCCCATTCCAGTTGATTTTGTCTCAGTGGAATACGATATCGATGAAGATTGTGTTTGTGTGCGCACAAAAGTAAAAGCGATTTACAAAACCGGAGTCGAGATGGAAGCACTGACAAGCGCTTCGGTTGCCGTTCTTACCATTTACGACATGGTAAAAATGTTTGATGAATTAGCCGAAATTGAAGGAATTACACTTCTAAGCAAGAGCGGCGGCAAATCTGATTTTTACAAAAAAAATAAATGCGCCAATTTGAAAGCATGCGTAATCGTATTATCCGACAGCCTGAGCCAGCTTTCCGAGAATGAGAGGCTTACTGAAGACAAGTCTGGAAAAGCAATTGTCGAACATCTTTTGAGTATCGGCTTTGCAAACGAAAACATAAACCTGCATATCATCCCCGATGATGAGAGCGAGCTAACAGCAATCATTTTAAAAGCCAGCGATCAAAATGCCAGCGACTTGATTGTAACTACAGGCGGTACCGGAGTCAGCCCTCAAGATAAAACTTTCGAGTGCTTGCAATCATTAATTGAAAAGCCTCTACCAGGGGTAGTTGAAGCAATCAGAACATATGGTCAAGAACGCAATCCGCTTGCCATGCTTTCAAGACAAGCTGCCGGAACACGTGGAAAATCTTTGATTGTTAGCTTGCCAGGATCGACGTCTGGAGTAAAAGACGCAATGATTGCCGCTTTCCCTCACGTGCTTCATAGCCTGGAAATGCTTCAAGGCAAAAAACACGTAAGCGAAAAACCAAAGCGCTCTACAACTAGTGCTGCAAATAAATAGTCATGCTTTCATACGCAGAAGCGCACAAATTAATAGTTAATTCGATTCAACCGTTAGAGTCGGTGAATTTGCCTCTGCCCGATATTTTGAATCATGTGCTTTTTGAGTCGATAATAGCCCCATTTGAATTACCTCAATTTGACAACTCCGCTGTTGATGGATTTGGAGTGTTAGTTGAAGATTTAAAATGTGCCGAATCTTCAAGTCCAGTAGAGCTAAAACTAGTCGCTTCTCTTGAAGCAGGCACCAAGACAGATGGAAATAAATGTCCTATAAGTCGCGGACAGTGCATCAAAATCCTGACTGGCGCGCCCGTTCCAGCCGGAGTCGAAGCAGTGATCATGAAAGAACACACCAACTTTGAAAAAAGAACCGATATCGGTTTATTTTTTAAATCAGTGTCGCCACAAGAGAATATTCGAAGGCGAGGCGAGGAATTAAAAAAAGGCGATTGCGTCGTCCGGGCGAACACTCTAGTCAATCCCCCCATTGTGGGAGTGCTTGCCAGTTTTGGATATGAAAATTTCAAAGTATACAGACAACCTCGGATTGCCATTCTTACGACTGGAGATGAATTAGTACAGCCTGGAATAACACTTGCTCAAAATCAGATTTACAATTCAAATTCTTTTGCGATTGAGGCAGCTTGCAAATCTTTGGGGTTGAATGAAACTATAAGACTGCATGGCAATGACACCAGAGAAGATACCATTCAAAAATTAGAACAAGCTATTAAATTTGCCGACATAATTATTTGTACTGGCGGAGTTTCTGTAGGTGACAGGGATCTGGTAAAACCAGTTTTAGAAGAAGATTTCAAAGTCGAAACAGTTTTATGGAGAATCGCTATCAAGCCTGGCAAGCCTGTTTATTTTGGACGAAAAGAGAAGAAATATTTTTTTGGATTGCCTGGAAATCCCGTAAGCGCCCTTGTAACATTCCATCTTTTTGTAAAGCCATCACTTTTGAAATTACAAGGTCTGTCTCCACTGGAACCCTCGGTACAAAAGGCTAGTTTGGACAGAAGAATCAAAAAGAAAGCTGGCAGAATGGAATTTGTCAGAGGTATTCAAAAAAGAACTAAAGATGATACCCTGAAGGTCGAGCCAACCCGTGGTCAAGAATCCCATATGCTAAGCGGTCTGGCGTTTGCAAATTGTCTAATTCATTTCGGCATTGAAGAACAAATTTTAGAAGAAAATTCGCAAGTCGAAATTCAAAATCTGGATTGGCAGAGTTACTAGAAGAGAGGCGTCTAATCTATGTCCGAAATGATCACCACCCATGTTTCCGACGGTTATTTCGACGGCTACCTTGCAATTCCGAAAAGTGGAGAAGGCCCAAGCATACTGCTTATACAAGAAATCTTCGGTGTTAACTCTCACATCAAAAAATTTGCAGACAAACTTGCCGATGAAGGCTTTGTGGTTCTTGCACCTGATTTATTTTGGCGTTTGCAGCCTCAAGCTAATTTCGGATACGAAGGTGCAGACAAAGAGAAAGCATTCGCATTGATGCAAAAATTCGACGAACAGCAAGGATTGCAAGATTTAAAAGCCGCAAGTGGAGTGCTCAGATATCATCCGGCTTGCACTGGCCGCATGGCGTCATTTGGTTTTTGTCTGGGAGGAAAACTGGCATTTAGATTGGCTGCCCATACCAATTTGAACTGCGCCATAAGTTATTACCCAGGTGGTATCGACGCCCATTTAGATGAAGCTAACAGTATTAAATGTAAAACCCTTTTGCATTTTGGCAAAGAGGACCAGCTCATTCCAGAAAGTGTGCGCGAGAAAGTAAAAGACGAACTTCAAAAATATAAGAACTTCACCATATACGAATACGAAAATGTGGGTCATGGATTTAACTGTGACGAACGCGAATCTTACAACCAAGAAGCTGCAGAGCTTGCTTACAAGCGCAGTCTGGAAGTTCTAAAAAGCGAATTAGGGCTTTTATAAAAGTTTCAGCCGTCAAAAGGAAGCACCACCATTAGTATCAGTAATATTTTGTATGTGAGCAAAAACCAGGAGAATATTTCTCTAGTCAAAGATTTGTTCGACCAGTCTAAGTATCAGTTCATACCAGCTTCCAGCATGTCACTTGGATTGTTTTTAGCTCAGAAAAACTTTCCCGATTTAATACTATGCGAAGCGAGTTTGTTCGAAGGTGATGGCTATTCTTTATTGGAAACAATAAAAAGTGACGAGGAGCTCGCATCAATTCCGGTAGTTTTCGTAATTGGCGACTCAGACAAGTTAGCCTCAGAACAAATACAAGGCGCGTCTTATTTACTGAAACTACCCTTTGAAGAAGCAATTGGCACTTTAAAAAGCAAACTAGAAGGACTTATTCAGTCTCGATTGCTCGATAAGAAAGACCGCCCTATTTATTCTCCGGAATAACAAAAACTTCTGGCTCCAACTCTTTTTCTTTATATTCAAAGCCTCGTCCGCGCAAAACCATAATGTGGTTTGAATCTATTTTCAAACTATCGTGCTGCTTTCGCGGCCCCATCAAATGTCCGACCATTCGACTTTGAGCCAGATTCAAATCAAAAATCTCTACTTCGTCTTGATCGCCATTACGCGTGGCACCACCTGTAATGGCAATGACACCGGGTGCAATCTCGACCATTGAATGTTCATAACGAGCAAAAATAAGTTTGCCACAATTAACAATAGAATTTGTTTTTGGGTCCATTAATTGTACTAATTCAATCTCTACTGGGCGTGCAGTAGAACCACCACTCACTAGCACTTTTCCATCAGGCAGAAGAAGAGTGGAATGTTTGATACTTTCTTTTGCTAATCTGGGTCCCTTGATTAATTGTTTGGTTTTGGGATCGAAAAACCAGGTGTTGCAACTATAAGTGTTATTGGCACCCACGCCGCCTGACAGCCAAATTCGCCCGTCTTTTAGGCGTGTGATTTCAGGAACAAGCACACCATCTGGTAGTTTTGGAAAATATCCAGCAGATTCAAGTTCTTTTTGCGCTTTTAAGCGAAGAGAATCGGGCAACACTCCAATTGTCTTACCCCTATAACTGACCTGGTTGTCTTGCATGCTCACCAAACTCGCGCTCTCAGCGTCTGAGTTCACTTGAGCGTGACCGCCACATGCTTGCAGAGCTAAAAGGACGAATCCCAGCTCGGCAATCACCACCACCATATTTAATTTTAAAATTTTCGCCAAAATCGATTTTAGAACTCTCTTTGCTTTTTCACTATTAATTTTGAACAGAATAGCAAATTCTCAATTCTGCCTATTTGTAGCTTTTATCTGGGTATAGTGAAACTAGATGCTTATTAGGGGACAGACATGAGCCTGCCAAGCCAGATTGACAAGATTGAGCTAATTGACGAGGGCTTGGCCAATGACCTGGCTGCGTATGGCAAGCGCTACCGAGAGCGAACATTAAAAATCGCCATCTGGTTTGTCATCCTGGGTTCAATAACAGGCGGGCTATTAAGCTCCCTTATTCCCATTAAGCTCTTCGTCACCCTGATATTAGGCAACTTGCTTGTCGGTTGGGCTTATTGTCACTATTTGACCATAATGCTTGAAAAACAGTTTCAGACTCGAAATTTCAACAAACTGTCCTCGAATCTAGATCGAGCCATTTTGTGGTCGAGCATTTTTTATCCTATTACCTTCTTCGAATTAAGCTCTTGCTATTTGCTCCAAATCAAGTTGTTACTTACCCAAGGTCGTTGTGTCGAACTTGAGGCTCTTGCTCGAATGGCATGGGCGTCTCATCAAAATGAAGCGATATCGGTTGGTGTACCAAAAAACAGCTTACTTGCAAATGCCCTGGCGTGCTCTTACCTGGGACAGCGTCGGGACCGCCAGGCCGTAACCATTTTGGAAAATATGTTGCGTGTAGAAAAACAGAAAGAAATCATCAGAGTTCTTGCGGTGAATCTTGCTTTGTGCCATATACGCCTGAAGGAGTTTGATAATGCTGCCAAAGTGTTAGAAAAACACGAAAAGTCTCTGGATAAATGTCCTGACATGGTTCAAGCAAGGCTGGATTTGATTCACGCTTGCATCAATACCCAAAAAGAAAAATATGATCTGGCGACTGAACAAATTAAGCAAGCACTGGTCGAAGGAAAAAACGCCAAAGAAACCATCGAATTTATGGCGCAGTGCCAGGCGGTGCTTGGTCGAATTCGATTTGGTCAAGGACGCCAGGAAGAGGGCGAGCTTCATTTCAAAACGGCCGTCGATATGATTCGAACAAATGCTAGTCCAGACTTTCTAACTCTGGCTCAGATTCTAGAAGAACATTCAGAGTGCTTGGAGCAAAATGGACGTAACGACGAAAGTGAGGCTCTTAAGGCTGAATCATATCATTGCGAGTCTTTATATCTTGAGCGCGAGCTTTCCAAAATTGATTCTATTCGCTCTCGAATAGCACAAAAAAATCCCACTTTAATGCTCACCCATATCATAAATAAGAGCTAGGCTGGCAGTTTGGCATCTCATTTAAAAAATAAACCGATATCGGTTGGAGGAAAAAATAGAAAGTAAAACCTGTCAGAAATTGGAAAAACTCGAATTGGTCGATGCCCAGTTTGCTTATGATTTGGCGGTTTTTGGCAAATCCCAAAGTTCAAGTCAAATACAGGCAGGCATTCTCGCTTTTGGTTCGGGAGGAGTGATTGGCTTTCTCTTTGCCATTTTCGACCAGAATATGTTGCTCTTTGATTTGAGCATTTTTTTATTTCTACTAAGCATCGCTTACACAACAAATTTAACTATGTCACTTGTTAAAACATTCAGTTTGCACGACTATGACCAAATCTGGAGAGACTTTAACAAGACCTTCTTCTGGTGCAAATCTTGGGCGCCATTTAGCCATATTCAATTGCGCCTGGTCACAATCGTTCAAAACGAGACACTTATAAATCAAGGCAGATATGCCGAATTAGAAGCGATAACCAGAGTACAGTGGGCTCATGATGAGCGCGACTCGGTTTATTGCGGAGTGCCAAAGAAAACAGAAGTTGCATATATCTTAGCCATTTCGCTCATGGGACAAAGAAGGTTCAATGAGGCAATAGATATTTTAGAAAATCTGAGCAAAGGAACAAAAAAACATTACTTACACAGAGGCATTTTGCACAGTCTGGCTTTTTGCTACATCGAGCGCGGTGACATCGAGAAAGCAAACAAGCTGCTCGACAACAACGAAGAGATAATGAACACAAGACCAGCATGGGGATTAGCTCTTGACCAGGACCTTGTGCGTGTCCAATTGGAGCTTCATAGAAAAAATCTTGATACTGCCGCTGAAAAGCTGGCCGCGCTAAGCAACTATTCTCGCAATTCAAAGATATCTCCAGAATTCAGAGCGCATTATTTCAGAACTATTTCTCGATTACGCGAATCACAAGACCGCATTGAAGAAGCCGAACTGCATCTTCAAACCGCAATAGATATCATAAGAAGTGCACCTTCTCTCAATTCACTTTCTTTATCCGAGACTTATTTTGAGTATTCTAAATTTTTAGAGCGCAATGGAAAATTCGACCAGTCACTTTGCATGGCTCGTCAAAGCGAAGATTTCGAAAGCGACTACTTGCAAAAGCAGTTGGCAAGGTTGGATGATATTCGACGTCTTATCGCCCGTAAATCAAGGTATCCGGTTAGCATGATACGGTTACTCTGCGAGTCAGCATAAATGTCGCACCAAACAATAGGAAATTTAGCTGCAGACACTCGAATAAACATCGAGGAATCACTTAATGCAATCGTGGAAAATGTAGAAGCAGTTCTTTTCATTTTGCCTCAAACCCAAGTTGCAGAACTTTGGAAAGTGAGGGTAGAACAAGAATTTGCCATTGTGCGCGACGCACTTGAATCAATCATGACTAACGTCAGAGTAATGGATCAATATTTCATGGATTTTCTAAACTTTGAAGATCCAAGCGTGGCGCGTGATTTAACTCAGTTATCGGTGCAGATTAACACCGAATTGCGCCAGGAGCTAACTCGTCTAACTTATCTGGTAGATGCTTTAAGTGTGCTTCCCGAAGAAGAATCAACTCTGCCTCTAGTTATCACTAATGCTTCCAACAAAATATTGATGGCAGAAGAGCGCTTCAATCAAGCTCTGAGCGATATGTCTAATCTTGTCACTGAGTTTTTTAAATTGACTCAGCCAGATGGCATAGACCAGGAATAAGCTTTTACGCTGATGTTTTCTGTAATCAGTTTTCAGACCGAGCTTGAAAGAAAAACAGCTACTTCCTCGCTGCTCTCGCCTTCTGTGCCCGAATATAAACTCATATCCACGCCGCACAAATTGAATCCCAACTTTTGATACATCTGAATAGCTGGATAATTGAGGTTATTCGTCTCAACCCAAATATTTTTGGCGCCAATAATTTGTCCAGTCTTTTTCAAATGGTCTACAAGTATTGTTCCGACACCCTTTTTTCGGTGCTCTCGAGCGACATAAAAATGCCAGACGCAAAGTCGTCTATTCCAATTCTTGTACGAATAGGCAAGATAACCACATAAATCATTGCCCGACTTAGCCAGAAGTATTCGATCCCACTCTTTTTCACTTGAGTCTAAATCCAACTCGTACTTTTTGGTCAGAGGCACTTCTAGAACGCGCAGCACCAATTTGAATGCATTAGTTTGACTTTCGACCTCGTACACCATGTCGGTAGTGAAACTTGTGTCCAGGGGCAACAGCATGTCCCTTAACTGATCCAAGTCGAAAGGGGCTTTTAACTCACTAATTTCAATTTTGGTTGTTTGCATCGCCCAATTATATATAAACCGATATCGGTTCGGTATAATCACTGAACCCTTTTTTCGAGGCAATATTTTCCAGCCATGCCCAAAATAGTTCGTTTTCATGAATTCGGCGACGCTTCAGTTTTAAAACTTGACGAAATGCCGATGCCCGAACCTAAAAGTGACGAAGTCAGAATCAAAGTGAAAGCTATCGGGCTCAATCGAGCCGAGGTTGTTTTTAGAGAAGGCATGTATCTGGAGCGCCCCAAAGAATTGCCCAGTCTAATAGGATACGAAGCTTCTGGTCTTGTTGATGCAATCGGTCAAGGGGTGAGCGGATTCAAAGCCAACGACAAAGTAAGCTCAATACCGGCATTTTCAATGAACCAATATGGAGTTTATGGCGAATACGCCATTGTTCCAGCACGAGCACTTTCGCATTATCCAGAGCATTTGTCTTTTGAAGAGGCTACATCTATCTGGATGCAGTATATGACTGCCTATGGCGCACTTATAGACATTGCCAAAATAAAAGAAGGCGATTTTGTATTGATCAGCGCAGCAAGCTCCAGTGTCGGTCTTGCTGCAATTGAAATTTGTTTGCACCACAAGGCCATTCCCATCGCCACAACCAGAACAAGCGCCAAAAAAGCTCAGCTTTTAGAAGCTGGAGCACACGCAGTGATTGTTACTGACGATCAGGATTTGGCCGAAGAAGTGAACAAAATCACAAATGGCAAAGGGGTCAATTATGTGTTTGATCCGGTTGCAGGTAAATTTCTAAAAGAATGCGCCAAAGCCACTGCCCATGGTGGCACAATTTTTGAGTATGGAGTACTAAGCAAACAGCCATGCGTTTTTCCTTTATTCGAATCATTGCAAAAAGGTCTAACTGTCCGGGGATACACTCTATTTGAAATCACCTCGGATCCTAATAGAATGGAGCGGGGTAAAAAATATGTTTTCGATCGTCTGCAAGATAAGACTTTTAAACCAAAAATAGACAAAACTTTTTCGCTATCTAATATTCAAGAAGCGCATAAACACATGGAATCTAACACTCAAACTGGAAAAATCGTAGTGACGGTATAACCGCAAGATATAACGGTATATTTTATGAACGATAAAAAAGCGGTTGTGCTGGTAGTCGAAGATTATTCTGTCGAACAGCGCCTCTTGCAGATTTTAATAGAAGAAATTGGACTTGAAGCAAAAGTTGTGGAAAACGGTAAAGCCGCTCTTGCTGCACTTGACGCCAATCCCGACCAGTACTCGCTAATTTTAATGGACGTGGCCATGGCTGGAATGAATGGACTTGAGTGCACCCGGACTATTAGAGAGC
Source organism: Candidatus Melainabacteria bacterium (assembly GCA_016699165.1). Taxonomy (GTDB): domain Bacteria; phylum Cyanobacteriota; class Vampirovibrionia; order Obscuribacterales; family Obscuribacteraceae; genus Aved-18. The sequence continues at coordinate 2,395,929 of CP064963.1, forward strand.
GAGAACGAGAACGCGAACGCGAGCAAGAACAAACTGAAAATATCACTCGTCACATTCCCATTATAGGTGTAACTGCCTGCGTGCTCGAAGGAGACCAACAAGCTTGTCTTGATGCAGGTATGGACGATTATTTAAGTAAGCCATTTAAACTAGAACAATTCAGCGCCATCATCAACAAATGGATGCTCACACATCAATAAGCAGGTAATAAGAGGAAGAAATGCAAAGCACCGCAACCAAATTGAAAACAGAAAATCTCGATTACAAATTAGGCAATGACACTTTTGAAGGATTTGTTGCCTACGACGAAAGTAAGTCCGGCAAACGTCCAAGCGTTGTAGTCTGTCATGCCTGGGCAGGACAAATGGATGCTGAGCGCGATATTACCAAAAAACTAGCCGAACTTGGTTATTTGGGTTTTGCTGCTGACGTTTATGGCAAAGGTGTTCGCGGCGACATCCAGGGCGATAATACCAACCTGATGATGCCACTTTTGCAAGATCGTACTTTGCTCAAGAACAGATTGCTTGCATCAGTCGAGGCGGCGTCTAAACATGCGATGAGTGAATCAGATAAAGTTGCAGTGATTGGTTATTGTTTTGGTGGTTTGTGCGTCCTTGATTTAGCCCGCGCCAACGCCCCCGTTCAAGGCGTGGTGAGCTTCCACGGACTTTTTTCTCCACCCGATTGGAAAATCGAAAAACAAATCAAACCCAAAATTTTAATTCTACACGGATGGGATGACCCCATGGCCACCCCGCAAAACGTGCTTGAAATATCGAACGAATTAACAAGAGCAAATGCAGATTGGCAGCTCCATGGATATGGCGGTACGATGCATGCGTTCACAAATCCTGCTGCCAACAATAAAGAGCGCGGAACGGTTTACAACGAAGTGGCAGCTATACGTTCATGGCAATCGATGCAAAATTTCTTGAGCGAAATTTTCGCCTGAGCTATTTAAAAACTAGCAAACTAAACCGGCTGCATATCCAGATGCCCATGCCCATTGGAAGTTATAACCTCCAAGCCAGCCTGTGACGTCTACTACTTCACCAATAAAATAAAGTCCCGATACTTTTTTTGCTTCCATAGTTTTGGACGAAAGCTCGTTGGTGTCTACGCCTCCGCGAGTAACTTCGGCTTTTTTATAACCAACAGTACTTGAGGGAAAAATTTTCCAGCTATTTAAAACGTCACCTAGTTTCTTCAATTGCGGCTCGTTAAGCGTGTTAATCGGTCCAGAGATGTTATTTACTTGAGCGAATTTATCGGCAAAACGTTTGGTTAACTTAGTTGCAAGTACGTTTTTTATATCAACTTTTGAGCCTTCTTTTTTTACAGAAAGCAGAAACTCATAAGCATCTAAATCAGGCAGCAAGTCGAGAACTAAGGGCATTCCATTTTGCCAATATAGTGAAGTTTGCAAACTGGCGGGACCAGATAATCCATTGTGAGTAAATAAAATATTTTCTCTAAATGTCACATCGCCACTAGTGGCATTAACATCGAGCGAGACGCCGGAAAGCTCACCCCAGACGGATAAATCAGACTTAGACAAATTAAAGCCATCGAGTGCTGGATCGGTATTAACTAGTTTCAAATCAAACTGCTTAGCAAGCTCGTAACCAAATCCGGTGGCACCTATTTGCGGAATGGACAGACCGCCTGTTGCCACCACAAGAGACTGAGAGCTAAACTCGCCTCGATTGGTTTTTATATGAAAATTTTCTTTTTTGCTCACAGACAAAATAGAACAATCTAAAAAACATTCGACTTGCGCTTTTCTACATTCGTCAACGAGCATAGTCACTATGTTTTGAGCCGAGCCATCGCAAAACAATTGTCCCAATTTTTTTTCGTGGTATGAAATGCGGTGGCGCTCCACCATCTCAATAAAATCATCAGGTGTAAATCTGGATAGTGCAGACTTAGCAAAATGCGGGTTTTGCGAGACATAATTTGCAGGTCCAGCATTTATATTAGTAAAGTTACAACGCCCGCCGCCCGAAATTAAAATCTTGCGCCCAATCTTTTGACTATGGTCGAGCATGGCTACACGCCGTCCGCGCCTGGCTGCATGAATAGCGCACATCATGCCTGCTCCGCCTGCGCCGATTATAATTACATCAAAATTTTGCAAAAGCTGCTTAATCCGCGCCTAAAAATCGCGCTCGTAAGGACCGGTTCTGTCTTTCCAGCCAAGTACTTTGCGGGTCCAGAATAAATACACTTTCTTACCTGTTGCCATCCAGATTCTAGTTGGCACACTCTTCGTGTTCAAAATCTTGCGCTCTGAAGCAGAGACCGGATAATAATCGCGCTTGTGCTTCAAAATATGGCGCAGATCTTCGCGACACAAAGTCAAAAACAATTTGCTGTGAATGTCTTTAAAGCACAAAGCAAGTTGAAAATCGACCAGAACAGGTTTCCCATCAGATGTGCGAACGAGCCAGTTAGCTTGTTTAGCCAGATCGTTATTGCAAACGCCATAACGTCGCATTTTGCGAATAAGCTCCATACCATCTTGATAGAACTGGCGTGGCATTGCTTGCTTGTCCATGCGATAAAGCACTTCGGCTTCAATAAAGCTGCGAATATGAAAATCGGGATCGACGGCAAGTAACTGAGGCACCTGACCTGCAGAAGCAAGAGCGCCTAGTTTGCGCAGGGCACGCTTTTCGTTATTGGCTAAAATCAATGCAATGGGGCGCAACCAGGCGACCTTGGTGTATTTGCGCCGAATTGCTGGCGTATGTCCCTGAGCATTCACCCAGTGACCAGTTTCGATACAACCAAATGCATCGCTTTTGAGCTGCTTTTCCACTTCGAATTTGCCGAAGGAATTGGCTTGGGGCTTGGCTTTGTAGCAAGCTGAACGCATATATAAGACCCGATTAACCTAAGAAGTCATGCGCTGCAAGTATACACCCATTCGCTCATTCTGGTTTTTCGGCTGAAGCAGGTCTAAGCTTCGCCACCTTAAAATTAGGCCATGGACGACTTGGCCAAAAGAGATCATGGTACCAATAGCGATACCAACCTAGAATACTCAACCTCGAACTTCATTTGCTGCGCGCTTTATTTAATTGTTTGAGAATATCTGGCGTCTCTTCCTCGACTTCAAAGTAAGCTTCGCGATTAGTCAGTTTGATGATTGTGCCAGTTTCCCTAGGTCCCAGAGTGAGAATATGGGCTGAGTTAAGCCAAAATTCTTTTCCTTCAGTATTCGTTAGTTTAATAAACATATTTATCGACGTCCTCACCTAGAAATGAAAAATAGTAGCGTCGCCACAACGTAGAAATAATTATATCCGTCTTTCGATACCAAACCAGTTTTGTCAACCTGGTAAAATCGCCTAATGGAAAGAAAACAAATCCTGGAACAATCAAAACGGGTGGTGGTCAAACTAGGCACCGCCGTATTGATGGCTGAAGAAGGTGGGCTTGCAATGAGCCGCTTCTACTCTTTCGTCGAGGGACTTGCTCGACTCAAAAAAAGTGGGCGCGATGTGCTGCTTGTCACATCAGGCGCGATTGGATTGGGCAAACAAAAGCTTGGGCTTTCTGCCACACCCAAATTATTGCCTCAAAAACAGGCATGCGCAGCCGTCGGTCAAGGACGCTTGATGGCGCTTTATTCTGAAGCGTTTGAGCGGCAGGGGCTAGTTACAGCACAGATATTACTTACAGAAGAAGATATTTCCAGTCGCAAGCGTTATTTGAATCTACGCAGCACAATCTTCGAGCTTTTATCCATGGGTGTCATACCTGTCATAAACGAAAATGACACTGTATCAACGGCCGAGCTTGAACCTATAAAAGATGGTGCAGAAGTAAAAGTCAATTTCGGTGACAATGACAAATTGTCGGCACTTGTAGCTAGCAAAATCGACGCTGATTTACTCATGATCCTGACCGACGTAGACGGACTCTACACAGCAGATCCTAGTATCAATAAAGACGCAAAACTAATAAGCCTTGTCGAAAAATTCACTCCCGAAATCGACGAATTAGCCGATGAAAAGCCAGGTTCGAATAAGTTAGCATCCAAACCAGGACGTGGCGGAATTAAGAGCAAACTTGCTGCTGCCAAAATCGCTACTCAATCGGGGTGTAATGTCATTATTGCCGGAGGCAAAGTGCCGGATGTAATAGACCAGATTTTTCAAAACAAAGATTTGGGCACAATGTTTTTGTCTGCTTCAGATGGAAATCAAAAACCAAAATCGAAATCCAAATCGCGCTGGATTGCCTATGCCACTACAGTTAAGGCATCTCTCGTCGTCAATCAAGGAGCCAAAGAGGCTTTGCAAAAGCGCAAAGCAAGCCTACTTCCAGCTGGAGTAATAAACGTAGTCGGGTCCTTCGAGCGTGGCGATGTGGTCAGCATCACCGATGAGACTGGAGCTGAATTTGCGCGTGGAATGGTAAATTACTCTAGCGCCGAGACTCAAAAGATAGTCGGTATGCACTCAGACAAGATAGACGCAATAATTGAAAATCGCAATTACGACGCTTTGATAACTAGAGACAATCTAGCTTTGCTAGATAATTGAATTTAAACGAGGATTTATGTCTGTCAAAGAAATCGCCGAAATAGCAAGAAAAGCCAAACTGGCATCAAGTCAAATTGCCGCTCTCGACAACGAAAAGCGCAGCAGTGCTTTGATTGCATATGGCGAGGAGATAAAAAAAAATCAAGAAAAAATCTTAGCCGCCAATAAAAAGGATCTGGATAATGCGCAGTCTCAATCCATTTCAAAGGCGCTCCTCGACCGCCTGAAGCTCGACTCATCCAAACTAGGATCGGTTGTGTCTGGCATCAATCAAATAGCTAAAATGCAAGATCCACTTGGTAAAATTGATCTCGCTCGCGAATTAGATCATGGACTAGAACTATTTAGAATCAGCTGTCCCATTGGACTTATCGGGGTCGTTTTCGAATCACGCCCTGATGCACTCCCACAAATAGCTTCGTTGTGTCTCAAAAGTGGAAACGCAATTATTTTGAAAGGCGGATCTGAAGCCGAGCATTCAAACAAAATATTATTCGATTGCCTCCTAAAGGCTTGTCGCAAGTCAGAAATTCCAACCGATGCTTTTGCACTGCTTGAATCTCGCTCTGAATTTGGCGAGTTACTCAAAGCCGACGAATATGTCGACCTAATTATTCCGCGCGGCTCAAACGAGCTTGTACGCTCCATTCAAGAAAATACCAACATAAAAGTTCTCGGTCATGCCGATGGAGTTTGTCACATTTATATAGACTCGTCAGCCGATTGGGACAAAGTTGCACCAATTGTTATAGACGCCAAGATTCAATATCCAGCAGCATGTAACGCGGTCGAAACTGTTTTAATGCATAAAGACATTGCACCACAAATGGTGACAGGTCTATGCCATGCACTTAAGCAGCGCAATGTCGAAATCAAATGCGATAAGAAAGTAAAAGACATGCTACCAGCTGAGTTTGATGCTCAGATAACAGACCAATGGCACACCGAATATGGTGACTTGACTGTAGCGGTAAAAATTGTAGACAGTATCGACGAAGCAATCGAACATATAAATAAATTCGGCTCAGGGCACACAGAGTGCATGCTTGGTGAAGATCGCGATTTATTCGAGAAGTTTTTCACTCAAGTAAATTCTGCCGGTATTTATCTAAATGCTTCTACTCGTTTTGCTGACGGATATCGCTATGGCTTTGGAGCTGAAGTTGGCATCAGTACTTCGAACATGCACCCACGCGGTCCTGTTGGCATAGAGGGACTAGTAACTTACAAGTATAAATTAATTGGCAATGGTCAAATTGTGTCTGACTATGTAGGGAAAGAGGCCAGATCGTTCAGTCACAAAGATCTGACAAACAATTGATGAGGAGCATGTCTTGATGCAGAATTCTCCTGCCTGGATTTTACTAGTATGGATTCTGATTTTTAACTCTCAAGTTCTTCCGGCAAATGCAGAAACTCAAAAGCCAGATCAAAAGCCAGATCAAAAGCCATTTTCAGCATACTGGCAGGATATTGCAAGCTCTAATCTAATAATCAGGGGTCGGTTTGCTCAAAGTCATTCAAAACATCTAAAAGATAAATCGCAAAAATCTCTAACTATAATTCCTCTTGAAACACTGAAGGGAATGAAAGAAAAACAAATTGAGTTTGAACAAACTATAGAATTGAACGGCATTAGTGAGCGATTTGGAAATATGGAAGTCATAGCCTTTTTGGTTCATATCCAAAATGAGCGAACAGACGGATTCTATTTAGTCGACTCGTCACCAACTTCTGTACTGCCTTTGAATGAGCTGCAGCTGAATCTAGTGCGAAAAGAAATTTTGAATCAAAAACTTATAAATGAAAACTATCCCAATTTATCAATTTCGAAGCCTGACAAGTTGGATATCACAGTAAAACAGCTTCTAAATGGACTCGTAAATAGCGATACACAAGAAGACTGCTGGATGAAATTACTAAACATGGACTCCAAAGCTATTCCGGCCTTAATCCATTCGATGAACGATAAGCGCGCTCTTGCGCCTGGCGATTTCAGTTCTTTCTCACGTAAAAGCTTTAGTGTACACGACGATCATTTCCACTATTCTCCACAAATTGTCCAGGACGCTGTATCTATATTAGTGAATCAACTAACCCGAATATCATTTCATACCACCATAAATGGTGGCACAGCAGAAGAACGAAAGCTAGATTTGTCTGGCTGGAGAGTGTGGCTGTACTACAACAAACAATTATGACCAAAAGCGAATAAAACTCTATATGGATCCAACCTACCAACAACTTCTCCGGAAGCTCGTTTCCAGCGGGACACTAAATGTTCTGGAACGCAAAAGCTTAGACAGCTTTGGCAAATTGCCCGTCCCAAAAGCTGACGTTACTGAAGTAATTAAAGAGATTCTAGAAGAACATGGTATCTTTCCAGCAATAGCGAAGGAAGATTCAGATGGCACAGTCTACGAAGGATTTCTGATCGAAATCATTGCTCAAAATCGTATAAGACTGCGAGTGCAACGTCCTGCCGTATTCAACCCAACAGAAATGGCTCAAAAGAAGGATTGGGAATTTAATGAAATGGAAGCAGGCATAAAGCAATTCATCGAATGGCAATGGCCTAACGGAATTGATGGCATTCCACTCGGATAAGGCTCCCACTCATTATTTTTTGCGCTTGTAAGTAGTCGACATAAACTGAACCCATTCGCCAGTTTCGGTTTGAAATTGTGATCTCAAAATTCGTTCGTCATCATTCACAATTTCAATAATGTCCTGATATTTAGCCGACTTTTGAGGGTCGGTAAAAGACGGTCCTTCTGCATTCAAGGTCAAAATCTTTTCTGACTTGTCCATTTCCCCATCGTAAACCCACATATGAGTCATCATCGATCCTATCCATGTGCCGGGATAGCGCTTAGTCTTTGGGTTATAGCCAAGTGTCATCAAAGTTTTGCCTTCTTCGCCGTCTGGCATTTTGCCAACGCCTTCTGCGATAATCCAGAGTCCTCCAAGCGAGCGAATCGTCTCACTGCCCGACGACTTCATTTTTGGCTTGTCGGGACCCATGTCTGCTTCGCCTTCATAAGTCCATTCGCCTAGAAGTTTTTCCAGCCATTTGTGCTCTTTGACTGGCTTGGCATTACAAAGGTCTTCTATTTCTGTAGACATTACTGGCTCCATAAAAGTGGGGTGGGTGGAAAAGACTAGCGCTTTTCAAGACGGAAATCTATCGAACTTTTACTGACAAATCAGTTAAACAATCAGGCTCTAGCTAATCTATTCCGATACTACCTGTGCCGTACTCTTTGGCGGTACGAAGAGCATCATTGGCTGATTTTATCCAGTCTTCTAGCGAGACATTTTCTTTGTTTCTAGAGATACCACAGGTGATGGCAGCACTAAATGTACCAGATTGAGAAGTGAATTGTTTTTTGGCAAATTCGGCGCATAAAAATCCAGCTAAATCGAGCACTTCTTTGTCAGTCAAAGTATCTGTGATCACGCCAAACTCGTCGCCTGCAATGCGTCCAAGCGTTCCTAAACTGCGCAAGATTTGTTTGAGCAAATCAGATAATGCAACGATAACTTTTTCACCTGAAGCATAACCATGTTCGTGATTAATTAGTGCCAGTTTGTTTATGTCAATAACAAGCGCACAAGCTTTGGCTCCGCTTTTGTTGCGCATTTCATTGGCTGCGTTCATAAACTCGGCGTGATTTAGTGTGCCTGTCAAAGCATCTTTTCCAATTTGATCTGCAAGAATTTTATAGCGCTCTAATCTACCTGCAATAGTAGCAATCAAAAGCTCTGGTGGAGCCGGTTTAATGAGATAGTCATCACCGAGGCGTGCTCCTTCTATGTGATACCGCAATTGGTTCTGAGTGGTAAGAAAAATAATTGGTGTTGTGGTGAATTTTTCGTTTTGTCTGACATATTTTGCCAGCTCGAATCCTGTGACCTGGCCTAGCATTACGTCAAGCAAAATAATGTCAGGCTTGAAAGATAGAAGAGCTTCTTCAAACTGACTGGGATCTATTATTACATGCGGTTCGTAACCGCCACTGGCAAGAAAAGTGTTCATGATAGAGGCTTGAACGGTATCATCTTCCACCAAAAGCACTCTATAGGTTTTTGGTTCTACTTTAGCGAAAACGCGTTTGATACGCTCGGCTAATTTTTTGCCTTTTAAATTAGAGGCAATAAAGGCATCGCATCCAGCTTTGATAGCTTTTATTTTATTTTGAAAATTTTCTTCTTCGCCGAAAAATACAATCGGTATAGAAGACCCTTCGGCTTTTGATCTTGCAGCGTTTGCAATCTCTAGAGCCGAACCGCCCACTACAGGCGTCTGCACCACAATACCTTTGGGCGTTTGGTTAGCAAGAAATGCAATTGCTTCTTCCCATGTTTTAGCAAAATGCACTTCAAAACCCATCGGAGTCAAGTGGCTTTTGAATTCTAGTGCCACATTTTGCACGTTAGATACAATCAAGATCAGGTTCTGAACAGTGAGAGCGAAATTTCCAGATATCGCCTGCTTAATTTTTTCCTGACTGGTATTGGTATCATTAATGGTGCCTGCTTCGACTTGAATAATATGTCGCAAAAGATCGATGAAATCTATCAACTGCTCGCAGTTCGAAGTGAACTCAGGACCCCTAACCTGCTTTAATTTAATTGCTAGATCTTCGCAAGTAATAGTCAAATTAGAAAAGTCAGTCATCTCATAGAGACCGCTTGCGCCTGCCAGTTGATGCAGAATGTGACAGACACTGTTTACTTTATCGATGTCTACATCCTGGTTAGAGCCGCGCAACAACTGATTTACGAAGCTGCGTGCATTTTCCACTCTTTCGTTTGAAACGGAGAGAAACCGGCGCTTAGACTCTTCTAGAGCCTGTCTCACGCTTTTTGCCGCCGGTTGATTAACCATTTTTAGAGCCTTTTATTTTGCCTTTAGAACATTTCACGGACACACTTTTGCCATCATACTCATTAGATCGTTTGCCTTGAATGGCTTTGGCAAGAAATCATCCGCACCAGCTTGCATCACTTCGTCGCGTTTGTCGCGCATTCCGGTAAGCATGACCACTTTGGCAGTTCCATTTAAAGATCTATATTTTGAAAGAATATCGAGACCTTGCATGTCCGGCAGTTGCCAGTCAAGAAATATGAGGTCATAGCCACCGGCTTGCATTTTTTCCAATGCGTCTTTGCCGTTGCCCACTAAAGTGACAGTGTGATCCATCGTGCTCAAGCAAGTTTCCACCAGCTCCGCCAGAAATTCATCGTCGTCCACTACCAGAACATTTGCCATGTTCGATAATCTAACCTCAAATCAATTCGCCCGCGCCATTTCAGAGGTTATACCCTGGCACATTCACCCTTTAAACAGGCGATAACTGCGCCTCTTTTATGATTGCAGCGCAAAAGGCAGGCAAATCAGCTGGTGTGCGCGATGTAATTAAACCGCGGTCCACCACTACTTCTTCATCCACCCAGGTGGCTCCTGCGTTAATCAAATCTAGCTTAATATTGGCATAGCTTGTCAGTTTGCGCCCTTTGCATACTTCTGCATCAACAAGGACCCAGGGACCATGACAGATGGCAGCAACGATGCGACCGCCTTTGAGTGTTTCTGAGACAATTTTGCAAGCTGATTGGTCTGCTCTAATTTTGTCAGGTGCAAATCCACCAGGCACAACTACGATATCCCATTTATCGCCGGTCAAGTCTTTGCTTTGAGCGTCTACTTCAATTGGTACACCGTACTTGCCTGTATATTTTTTTTCGCCAATGCCTGCCACAGTGACCTTGGCTTGGGCTTCTAGAAAGCGATAGTAAGGATAAAACAATTCGCGATCTTCATACATTGGACCTGCGAAAATCAGTACTTTTTTACCGGATAAATCCATGGCGAACCTCCTAGTTTGATTTGCGCTCGAATTGCTTCCATTTGTAGTATGCGACAACAGCCATGACTGAAGCCAAATTCATTGTTATAAAGTCAGAGGCTGTGGCTTTAATGCGCAAGCCCACACAGAGAGCAAAATGCTGATACATATAATTCTCGATAGCGCCAATAGCCAGTGCTAGTGCCACCATTGCCAAGTAGATGCGTACTCGCTTACCAAAGGAGAAACTGCCAAAAAAGAATCTGGTAGCAATAAAAGGCAATGCCAGTTGCACCAGAACGAAATAGTAAACAGTCACTTCCAGAGCCCTGTAATGCAGATAGTCTGGATTCATGAAGATAGAAATTATTGCCACTGCGACAATAAGAGACGCCACCCACAGCGGCGGGATTTTAGCCCAAATTCTTTGTGGAGTTTTGACTTGGTCTACTTCTAGTGTCTGCTTTTCAAGTCCATAAACTGGCAAAGTAGCAATAACCGCAGCCGCGTTTGCTGCAAGCATACTGACAGGATTGAAGCTGAGCACGCCGCCTGGCAACAGAAGAAAACTTGAAAACAAAATGTTGCTGCAAAGTAACACAGCAAAAGTGACAGTTAAAATGAAAAGTCCAGTTCGAATCTGTTCGCGTAAGTTGAGCCCGTCGTAGAAATAGCCAGTGGCAGCAAAAGTGAGAAGCAACTGGAAGGGAAGCATGAAAACTAGCGTAACTTCAAAGCAGCGTGTGCAAAGTTTCCCAGCAAAAACTCCCAATGCAAAAACAGCCAGGAATACGGGAATTGCGGTTTTCAAATTGCCAGGTTTGAGTGAGTAAACGCTCTGAGTTGCCATAGTCGCCAATTTCACCATTAAATATTCTAAGGATATACCCACTCAAGGTTCGACTAGCAGCCGTCAAGCGGTCGAAGGGAGTAAAATATCCCATCTTGCCAGGCAAAATTCCACCGGAGGACAATTGTGGGCTCAAGTTTATTACCGCCGATAAATTTCATGCAATGGATTGAAGACAATCGTCATTTGCTCAAGCCGCCGGTGGGCAACAAAGTCATTTGGGAAGATGGCGAATTTATAGTTATGGTTATTGGCGGTCCCAACGCGCGAACTGATTTTCATGTAAATGAAGGGGCTGAATTTTTCTATCAAGTCGAAGGCGACGTAGTGATAAAAGTTGTCGATGACGGCAAAATTCGCGATTTGCCAATTAAGCAAGGGGAAATTTTTCTTTTGCCTGGAAACACGCCACATTGCCCCTGTCGTCCAGCAAATACAATTGGTCTTGTAATTGAGCACAAAAGACGTGAAGGCGAAAAGGACGGCTTCATGTGGTTTTGCGACAATTGTCAAAGCAAATTGTACGAAGAATTTTTTGTTTTAACCGATATCGGTTCGCAGTTTCCTCCAATTTTCGAACGTTTTTATAACAGCACTGAAAATTCGACCTGCAAACAATGTGGAACGCGCAAAGAAAAACCAGCGAGGTAATTTAATGTCTAGTAAATCAGGTTCAGACAATTATCCTGAAAATGTTGAAATTGCAGTAGTGGGGGCTGGTCTTGTCGGATCGCTTGCAGCAATTTATATGGCTAAAAGAGGTTTTGAAGTCGACGTGTTCGAGCGTCGTCCAGACATGCGCAACGAAGAAATTGAAGCTGGTCGCTCAATTAATTTGAATATTTCCTGTCGAGGGATCGAAGCACTTAAGCGAGTCGGCATCCAAGAAAATATCATGCGCGAAGTGATTCCGATGAAAGGGCGCATGATGCACTCGCGCGAAGGTACGCTCACATACCAGCCTTATGGCAAAGACGATAGCGAATTTGGCAATTCCATCTCGCGTGCCGGATTAAACAAATTGTTGATGAGCGAGGCGGAAGCCACAGGTAAAGTGCGTTTCCATTTTAACGTGAAAGCAATATTTGCTGATTTCGAAAATAATATCGTTGTATTCGAACAAGGCAGTACCAAAGAAAAAATTAGTGTTCGATCCAAGTTGGTAATTGGCAGCGATGGCTCCGCATCTGCCATTCGCAATGCCATGAGCGTACTGGATGATTTTTCATGCGATATCGAACCACTTAATTATGGTTACAAAGAGTTGATCATACCCGCCACCGCCAGTGGTGACTTCCAGATTGATAAAAACGTTTTGCACATCTGGCCGCGCGGAAACTACATGCTGATTGCACTTCCCAATTTCGATGGAAGCTTCACTTGCACTTTGTTCATGCCTTACGAAGGCAACATAAGCTTCGAGACTTTAACCGAAAAGCCTGCAGTTGAGTCGTTCTTCAAAGAACATTTTGCTGACTTAGTTTCGTTGATTCCAAATATCGCTGACGTCTACTTTGCCAACCCCACAGGACACATGGATACTGTGCGTTGCTTTCCCTGGAACGTAGGCGGACGCAGTCTCTTGATTGGCGATTCTTCGCACGGCGTGGTCCCCTTCTTTGGACAAGGGATGAATTGTGGATTTGAAGATTTGACTATTTTTGACCAGTGCATTGAAGAGCACTTGCAGGCTGGTGCGCGTCTTGACTCACTAGATGCAGAAGATGATTGGAGGCTTTTGTTTGAAGATTTCGGATCGCGCCGAAAACCCAACTGCGATTCGATAGCTCAAATGGCGCAAGAAAACTTTGTGGAAATGCGCGACAAAGTTGCAGATCCGAAATTTTTGTTGGCTAAGGCAGTGGAAAAAATTCTAGAGAAGAAATTTCCAGGTGCCTACATATCTCGATATTCACTTGTCACTTTCAGCAACGTGCCGTACAAGACAGCTCAAGAAGCCGGTATTATTTGCGACGAAATTCTCTTGGATCTCTGCTCCGGACTTCAATCGGCTGAGGACGTGGATTTAGAAAGAGCCGAGATTTTGATAACGAGCAAATTAGCTCCTGTACTGCAAAAAGAGCCTGCTTTAAGTTCAAAATAGCGGTCAGTTTCGAAAGTTTATTCATTTCAGTCCTCATTTCAGCCCACGTCGGATGCGTTCGTTGCTGTCCAAATTAGTTCCCGGCAGAATCATTCCTGAAAAAGCGGAATTGTTCATCTTGACTCTTTCGTTATTCCCCAAATTACTCAAATTACTACTTTTGCCTAAATTACTTAACGGATCTTTTCCTGTCAGGATCAAAGCTTGCGAGTAATCGAGCTCAACTTTTGTACCGCCTGTAGTGGGCGCATACTCGATTGTCACCTCACGCTTGTCCTTCTCGTGAACCGCAACCAGTTTCTGCCCATTGCACTTTGAAGTATTAAATTTCCAGCCATGAGCGGGTAAGTCTTTGGCATAAAAGCTATAAACCTGCCTTGGCGCATCTCTTGTTACAAATTGCATCTTGGCTATTGATCCATAAAAGTTTCCCGATGAAGAGGATGTAGACAAATACTCAGGATTGCCGGGATATTTGGTTATTTTAGGTATTGGAATCGGGTCAAATTTTAGCGAGGTTTGACTGCTTCCAGTCAGGTGACTTGTTGTATCTGATTTGGGATATTTCGGCGTAATGGACGAATTGCCGAAGCTGCTTGTAGAGCGATTTGAAGAGCTATTCCTTGCTTCCTCCATTCTTTTGCGTGCTGCATCCATTCGAGAATGCACGTCACCTTGAATTTCTCGAGAGCGCCATTGTTGTCGCTGTTGCGCATAACGCATTTGCTCACTGGTGCTCTGAGCTTGAACAGCTGTTGACTGAGCGCTCGACAGTAAAAACAATCCAAATATCAGATTGCAAAATTTCATCATTAATTCCTCAGTAAAGTTTGACTGAAGGTTTCCAGTTGATTCATTGAAAAAATTCCCCATTCAAATGCTCCCGAAACATTTCGGCTAACCAATTTTTGGCATAGTTTTATACTTTTCGCGTACCCTCCATACTATAACCAATAGTAATTAAACCACCTAAAAGAGAGGCGGGAGCGTTTAAATACGCTCCACACCTCCAATCTATTTAGTTAGAGTCAACTTTCCCGGACTCATGAACGGTCGTGTTCGACTGGCTCTGCATTGACTGCGTGCATGCGGCCATGAAGCCGAAAATTGCTATCGCAATCAAAGCCAAGAACATCCGGCCATCGGAGTTTTGAGTTTTACGACGAGGTGCCATTAAAAGCCTCCTTCGTTAATATTGTTATTTGAGCTTAGAAAGCCAATAACCTGCGACCTTCAATTTGTTATTCGCTCACCTTTTTGGGCGGCGCGTTACGAACCGTAAGCTCGTTGAGATAGAGTTCAATTGCTTCAATACCTGCTTGAAGTCGAAGCTCCGGAGTCGCCTCCTGTTGCTCCGGTTTCAAACGATATAGTGCGATGTCTGTGAGACGCTCGATTTTGGAAATCAGATTGCCGCACTCGTAGATGTTCAAGGTGCCTTCGTCGACCTCCTTCAACACTTTCTTAACCTGCTCCTTGTCGTCGGCGTAGTGCTTGGGAGAAGTGAGGTGAAGAAGTGAATGGGCATTGGTAACCTCAGAACGGAATTCACGAACATGCCCCAGCTCATAATTGAGCACCTGCAGCTTGTCGTAGATGGACGAGTAGTCGCCGATCATGCGCTTGAGTTTGATGCGCTCCGGCTCAGTTGCGCTGGGCTTGACCTTGATGTACTCAGCTTCGATGGCGGCGAGCGCGTTGAAATAATTGTTCAACGCTTTGATGACCGCCGCGTTTTCTTGCTGGGCCAGGACCGTCTTGTAGGCGGCAACCTTATCCAGAAAAACTTGCTTGTAGGCAGCGTATTCATCTGCTCTCATTTCCGGCGATTGGTCAACTTGTTTCACACCAGCGTCGTATTTAACCAAAGGGCCAGATACGTGCCAATGCTGAATGCGAGAAGTGACGTAAAAGCCACTTAGCAGAGCAAATGCCGCAAGGGCGAAATAGATCAGGGTCGAAATGCGAGATTTCGGCACTTTTTCAGACATGTTTTGTCCTTTCATTTCTAGATGTCAGCAGTGTTTGCTTGAAGTAAGTCTTTCGAAAAATGAACCGATATCGGTTTATTTTCAAAGCGAACCAGTAACAAGGCGGAACGTCTGAAACGCTCTAAAATTCACTGGTTAGCTTTGGAAAAGATTCGGTTTGTTTTAGTTAAGACCACTTCAAAAGAGCAAAATAGATAATTCGAGCCTAGTCAAAGTGGTTATCTAAAACACTCAAATTTTGCTTAATCTGATTAACCTATACAATAAAGGTCATAATGCTTAAAACCTAGTTATGGCCTTTGCTTTAAACTTTTATGACATTCAAACAAGTCTCTTACTTAAAGGCATTTAAGCCTAATTTAGCCATGTTTAACTGCGCCAGCTGAGCTAGCTTTTGTGAGCTATATGAAAAGCAAGCGGCGCTTCAATCGAACCAGATATCCGCCGTTGCCAATGATGTAAAATGACTGCTTCACCCGTTTTGGTCATGCACTGACTTCGGTCATGTAAAGGAGAGAGTTCTTAATGGAAAAGCGCCAATTTGGTAAAACCGATATGCAAGTTAGCGTACTTGGATTTGGTGGCGCTGAAATAGGATTCGAGAAAGCCTCAGTAGATCATGTCCGCGAACTGTTGGCTGCCGCCCTCGACCAGGGTTTAAATGTTATAGATACGGCAGAGTGCTATGAAGGAAGCGAAGCACTAATTGGTGAGGCTGTAGCAAGCCGCCGCAAGGACTTTTATCTTTTCACAAAATGCGGACATGGTAAGTCTTACATGGATGATGCCTGGGGCATAGACGACATCGAAGCGAGCATTGAGCGCAGCTTGAAACGTCTCAAAACAGATTATGTAGACTTACTGCAAATGCATAGCTGCACCGAGGAATTGTTACGCGAAGGCGATGTAATTGACGTGCTTCAAAAAATAAAAAAAGAAGGAAAGGCTCGATACATCGGTTATTCAGGAGATGGCGGAGCAGCGGTTTATGCCATCAAATGCGGTGCATTCGATGCACTTCAAACTTCTGTCAATATAGTTGACCAAGAGGCAATCACGCTTACACTGCCACTTGCAGCCGCGAACAAACTTGGAGTAATTGCAAAGCGCCCAGTGGCAAACGCAGCCTGGCGTCACAAAACTAAGCCAGAAAATCCATATATTCATCCTTATTGGGACAGATTGCAAAAGCTACACTTTGACTTTGTTAACGGCGACGTTAATAAGAGTGCTGAAATGGCGTTACGATTCACTTTAAGCATTCAGGAAGTTTCCACTATGATTGTGGGCACTACTAAAGCCGGTCGTTGGAAAGAAAATGCCGACACAATCGCCAAAGGCACTTTGAGTGCAGACGAATTCCAGCATATTCGCCGCACCTGGGAATCTGTCGCAGAGGAAAACTGGGTCGGGCAAGCGTAGTGCGCCGCCATTTACTCGCCTTATCTCTAACAAGCTTGTTAGCTAGTACAATCTGGCTACCTGTCTTTGCCGACTCTTTCAATCCCGCTCCGTCGCAAACTCAATTAACTCAAGAGCCAACCCTTGAGCAAGAGTTTAGTATTAAGGCCGCAATTACTGATCATCCAAGACAAGTAATCAAAAATGGAAAATATTTTGCCATATTGAGTGAAACAGGGGCACTGCCTCCATCTAGCCCCTACGGCAATGGTTTATACAAAGATGATACTCGCTATTTAAGTTGCTGGGACATAAGCCTAAACGGGCAAGACACAGTGCTTTTGCTTGGCGATTGTCAAAAGGGATATGCCGGGACTTTTAATTACGCAAACAAACCATTTGAGCAAGACGGGCACACGGTGCCCGAACAGAGTGTTTTACTCAAGCGCGAAATTGTCATCACAGATGCTCATCGCGAAAAATTCACGCTTACAAATTATCATCGTACGCCCTTAAAAATAGAGCTTTCTATAAAATTTGACGCAGATTACGCTGACATGTTTGAAGTGAGAGGTCAAAAGCGCAGTAAGCGCGGAAAGCGCATGGCAACCAAGCTTTCTAAAGATCGCGACCTTGTCATTTTGTCCTATAAAGGTCTAGACGACAAAATAATGAGCACTAAAATTGGCATGCGTTCTTTCTCTGCCAAGTCTCATGAACTCAATGCGAAAGAAGGAAAATTCACTTTCGAACTCCAACCTCATCAAACGGCCTGGGTACAAACAACAGTAGAAGCCATTTTCGACAACGAAGAACCCATCCGCACTTTTGAATCCGGATTTGCCAGTGAGCAAGACAAAGCCGATCAGTCATATCGAGAATGGCTCAGAAGCGTCGCTTGCATAAAAACTAACGACCCTGACACCAATAAAATAATCGAAAGGTCTTATAGAGATCTCTATATGCTTCGCCTGCCCACTGCGCATGGAGTGGCGGTGGCAGCTGGGATTCCATGGTATGCGGTCCCATTTGGACGAGATCAAATTATTACAGCCTGGAAAATGTTACCCCTTATGCCCGACATGGCGCGCGATGTAATCTCGCTTTTGGCATTTCATATGGGCACTACTTCCGATACCAATCGCGAAGAAGAACCAGGTCGAATTATGCATGAACTTCGCTCTGGAGAAATGGCTCGACTAAAAGAAATTCCCTTCGTTCCTTACTATGGAACAGTCGACGCCACACCTTTGTTTTTAATTTTATTCACTGATTATTGCAAACAGACAAATGATTTAAACTTCGCTAAAGAGCACTGGGACAAAGTTAAACGCGCCCTTGCTTATCTTGATGCAGAATCGGATTTTGGAAAAAAATATCTAGTCTATGGCAAAGTGGCTAACCAAGCTCTTTCCAATCAAGGATGGAAAGATTCAGGCGACAGCATCACAAATATGGATGGGTCGCTAGGTCGTCCGCCCATCGCAGTCTGCGAAGTACAAGGTTATTTATACAAAGCCTGGCTCAATGTTGCCGACCTGGCAGAAGTCTTACAAGAGAAGGAAGAAGCGGCTAGATATCGCAAACAAGCAGCCCTCTTAAAAGAGCGTTTCAACCATGACTTTTGGGACAGTGAGCTTAAATTCCCTGCCATTGCATTAAACGGCGATGGCTCGCGTTGCAGCGTTGTTTCGTCAAACGCCGGACATCTCTTGTTTACAGGCATCTTGAGTGCTGAGCGCAACAAAATTGTCAGTGCGCGTCTGCAAGAACCCGATATGTTTTCTGGCTTTGGCATTAGAACCCTTGCTATGACTGCCAAAGCGTATAACCCCATGAGCTACCACAACGGCACAGTTTGGCCGCACGACAATTGTATGATCGCGCCGGGACTGATTAAGACAAGTGAAAAAACAGATGTTTTAAACGCCTTGCTTGCTGCAGCAAACACCCAAGATCAAGGTAGATTGCCAGAATTATATTGCGGATTTTCTAGAGAAGAAGCAAAAACTCCACTTCGATACCCGGTTTCATGCGCACCGCAAGCCTGGGCCGCAGCTACTATCCCCAATTTAGTATTCGAAAATTTAGGACTGAATTATTTTTCTAGCCGAAACGAGATACATGTGCATAAGCCACAGCTACCCTTAAATGTAGACTGGCTAGAAATTGAAAATTTACAAGCTGGGGACAAGAAAATAAGTTTGCGCTTCAGCAAAGAAGCAGGCAAACTCAGGGTTTTGAATCTAACCTCGAATATGGATCTAAAAATAATTCAAAATTAGGGAACCGACCAAGGCATATTGCGTCTCCACTGGCGAGCAGAAATAAAGCGAAAGGAGACATAAATATGTCGAAGAAGGACAAAGCCGCACCAGCCGGCGATGAGAAAGATTTGAAAGAAAAAGAAGCTGCACAGCCGGACATTCAACCCGAGCCAAAGCCCGCCCCTGAAAACGGAACTTCTAAAAAGACCGAAGATGAAGGCGAGTCTGAAAAAGACCAAGAATCAGAAAACGATTTAGAAGAAGATGATGATTCCTCATCAAATGGCGATGAAGACGAAGACAGCGATGACGGCAAGAAAGAGGCTGCTTGCTGCAAATAAACTCCGCGAAAAATTTCGCCCAAACGCAAAATCCAGAACCAGTGCCTACCCTAGCCTCAGCCCGTTCTGGGTTTTGCTTTACCATAACGCCTCAGTGATCACTAACATCCTCCTTTTCTTTACTTTCTCAAAATTTATCTATTATATGTCACAGTAAATTAAACGAAAAAATTTTAGCAAGAGAAAGACTCCACCTGACTAACAGGTGAAGTCTTTCTCCTTCAAGCTAATTGCAGATTGGCTAGATCATCGAGCTTCAATGATTGGCTCAGTTACCTGAGTCGAAATTCCATGAGCCGAGGATTCAGAGTAGAAGAGAGCTGCAAAAAAAAGAGCAGCGAGCAAAACTGCAATCGCCAGCGGTATCAGAGTCTTCATGATGTTGATCCTTCTTGTTTCAGCCTTAACGTGTCTTGATTTCAGGCAAAGTCAGACAAACTAGCGCCGGTTGCTGAACTAGCCTGAGTTCAACTTGTGAATTATCGCCAAGCTCACTTGCTAGAATGCGACGCTCGACTTTGTGACTTGCATAGTCGCTTTCAGGCTTGAATTGTTCGGTTTGAATGAAACTGAAAGTTCCAGTACAGTCGAAGTTGCCCGAAACATGCTTCCAGCGCTGCTCAAATAGCGGCTTTTGAGTTGCAGGGTCAAGAGCGAGAATGCTTTTTTCACCCGCTTCAGGTCTATACGAAACCTGATATTCCGCTTGCTCAGCGCTGTTTAGATAGATGAAAACTGTTTGATCCGAATAGAGCTTGAACTCCATCTGCACGCGTTTGCCATCCAGGTCGAAGAACTTGCCACTAGGCATGCTCCAGCCCTTGGCGGAAAACATGTACATCATCCAAAGCGTGTTGTTTGGGCGAAAATTCCAAACAAACACGTATCGATTGCTATCCGTAGTGATGATTTTTTCGGTCGAACCATCCTTTCGCCAGACTTTCTCAGTCTGAACAAAATGGTCAGTGGTGGAGATCTGGTTTTTTTCAACCGTCTTTCCATCTTCGTACATGGTAAAAGTTTCGTATGTGCCGTCCTTCAGCCTCTCGCCTATTTTGATGGTGGTGCCATCCGGTCTGTAGGCTTTATGACTTTGAAAGTTTGAACTGCCAGTCACAAAGAAGATCTCAGACTTTACCCGGCGATTGCCTGATTGGTTCAAATCCGGATAGAACTCAGTCAGTTTGCGAGCAAACTGGCTTCCATCATACTGAACGAGAGTTGTCGTCCCATCGACGTATTCGATACGTTCGCTCATTTTGCTCAAACCATCGATTGCATACTCAACGATATGTTCGCGTTCTAGAGCGTTTGTGACAGACAGGACAACCCGCTTGCTCAACTTATCAGGGAATTTCGAAGAGAAAGTTCTCTTATCGTGACTGCTACCGCTCACCAAGCCAATCAGTGAAACGAGCGCGAAAAACAAACAAGTTTTGAAAAGGGTTGATTTAGTCACACAGACTGTCTCCATTCCTAGCCTTTCTAGGTTTTAGAGATTGTGACGACTGCAGTCTCCATTCGATTTGCTTGCGCAAGACTATTTTTTCGAATGAAGACTCACTGAATAGAGGCGGGCAACTTACTCAAAGAGAAAAAGAAAAGAGGCCTGCAATATCTCGTATATTGGTAAGCAATTTCAAGCCAAAAACATTTATTTTATGTAACCATACTGAGTCATACAGTTTTAATCGATTTTCAGTTTCTGTTTATTATCCAAGCCACTAGTTCCGCTAGCGAAGCTGGCATAGCTTACATTTTGCTTTGAAATACACTGAGAACTAAATTTGTTAGGTTTTCAGACGTACGTTCTATTCATAATCGCAACAATAGCTTTAACGAGACACTCCTTTTCTCATAGGCTTCAGGCCTCTTTTCCTCTCCTTTCAAGAAGCTCATAACCTCAAGCACAACAATTCGGCTCAAACAATCTCAAACATAAATCCGGACAAAGTTGTCTTATCTTTGAGCTTCGCTTGGTTTGGTGCACACAATTTTTCCTCTCTTATCTGTCAACAAAGACGAAAGGAAATGCAACTATGACCACTCTTTCCAAAACCAACCCCTCTCTCGCTTTCGGACTGAGCTTGCTGAAGCAGGAAGTCGCGGCCGCCACCGACAAGACCAAGAGCGTTCTTCTGTCGCCCGCTTCGGTCGCCATCGCGCTCGCCATGACGATGAACGGCGCCCGCGACACCACTCTTGCCGGCATGAAGACCACTCTGGGCTACGACCCTGCGGAGAGCATCGATGTCATCAATGCCTCGCTCAAGTCGCTGCTCACCACCCTCACCGCCCAGGACACCGGCGTCGAACTCAACGTCGCCAACGCCGTCTGGGCCGAGCAGACCATGCCCTTCAAGCCCGACTTCATCCAGACCGTCGCCGACAACTTCGATGCGCAGGTGACCACCTCCGACTTCGCCGACCCTGCCACCAAGGACGCCATCAACGCCTGGGCGAGCGACAAGACCAAGGGCAAGATTCCGACCATCATCGAGGACATTTCGCCCGACATGGTGATGTTCCTGCTCAACGCGATCTACTTCAAGGGTCCCTGGTCGAGCAAGTTCGACAAGGCGAAGACCTACGACCGCACCTTCACCAACTTCGCCGGCGCCGCCTCGTCTGTTCCTTTCATGAACGACGAGAAGAGCGTCCGCTACGTCGAAGACCCCGCCTACACCGCCGTTTCGCTGCCTTTCGGCAAGGACGGCAAGGTCAGTCTCTACCTCCTGCTTCCCGCCGACGGCACCGACATCGACACTTTCGTCGCCGGTCTTTCGAGCGAGCAGCTCCTTGCGGTCAAGACCGGTTACAAGGAAGAGGTCCTCCTCAGCATCCCGCGCTTCGAGGTCGACTACGACACCGATCTGGTGGAGACGCTCAAGTCCCTCGGCATGGAGGAAGCGTGCAGCGCCGGCGCCAACCTCAGCGGCATGGCCGATGCTTCCATGTACATCCACATGGTGAAGCACAAGACCTATGCCAAGTTCGACGAGGAAGGCGGCGAAGCTGCGGCAGTCACCGCCGTCGGCGTCGGGCTCGAGTCGGTGTCTTTCACGCCGATGTTCACCGCCGACCGTCCCTTCGTGGCTGCGATCGTCGCCGAAGACACCGACACGGTGCTCTTCCTGGGCAAGATCGCCGAGGTCAAGTGACCTTCTGACCGCCAACTGGACTAAGTAACGGGGAGGAACTCTGCTCAATGCAGGGTTCCTTCTTTTTAACCCATCCATTACTAATGCTTATAGTAAAAAATTCCGCAGGAAAAACAAGCGGTGATTGGAAATGTTTTCCAATCACCGCCTGGACAAATTACTGCGACCAGTCGCCTTCTGGCA
Source organism: Candidatus Melainabacteria bacterium (assembly GCA_016699165.1). Taxonomy (GTDB): domain Bacteria; phylum Cyanobacteriota; class Vampirovibrionia; order Obscuribacterales; family Obscuribacteraceae; genus Aved-18. The sequence goes on from CP064963.1 coordinate 2,418,638, forward strand.
GCTCGATATCAGGAAGCACCGGACATTCAAGCTTAGGGCGTCTGGTCAAACTGGAATTAAAGCCAGTGGTTCTTGGCTTAAGAACACGGTCTTTATACCTGCGCTCACTCACGATTTTCTCATCATCTTCGAAAGTCTGGCGAAGAGCGACATAACCGGAAGGATACAACAAATAATCCACCCCATCGGTTTCGCTTTCTTTGTTAAACACACGCAGCTTCGCCACTTTGCCGCCTTCAGGCGTCATCGTGAATCGACGCTCGCGAATCGAATCGCCGCTTGGACTCTCTTTGGCGAACAGATCAACTCGTCTGAGTGTAAACTCACCGGTGCAATCAAAGGCGCCTTTAGTGTGCTTCCAAGACTGTTCCCAGACAGGATTCGAGGTTGCAGGATTGAAAGCAAGAATTTGCATTTCCTTTTCGCTTTTGCGAAATCGAACTTCAAAAGTCTGGCGCTCAGTTGAATCAAGATAGTCTAAAACAGTCTCTTCTTGGTACAAACCAAAGTTGATTTTGACTGATTTTCCATCTGAACGAAAAATCTCGCCCGTTGGCGCAAACCACTTCTGGCCTGGGATCTTATACGACATCCACAAATTTCCAGACTGATCATAGCTATCAACGAAAACGTCGCGGTCCAAAGTAGTCTTAGTCGATTGGCTCAAAGAGCCATTCGAGCGATAAATTCTTTCTGAGATTTTAAATTTATCCCAAGCAAAAATCTGTTCGGACTTCACGGTGCGACCGTCATCGAAGAAAGTCAACGTTTTGTAAGTGAAGTCTGGTAGACGCTCTCCGGTCTTAACCAGAGTGCCATTTTCAAGAAATGCACGATGACTTTTAAAGTTAGCGCTTTGAGGGATATAGAAGATTTCGGTCTTCAACTGCCTTTTAGCATCTTTGCTTTTGGCAGGATAGAATTCGACCAATTTTTCAGCAAAGTCATTCAGTCCAAAATAGATGAAAGTGCTGGTACCATCGCGATATTCGATGCGCTCCAATTGCTTAGAAGCACCCGCATCACTGTATACAATCCAGTGCTCATCGACATTTGCATCGTTCGAGTCGATGACGACTCTATTTGACGACTTGGACGGCAAGTCGAAAGTCTTGCCTGCAGGCTCACTCTCGCTACAACTACTAAGCAAAGCAGCTGACAACAACAATACTACCCGCGAAGCGCTTATAAAGAAACGCTTCATTGCGTCTCCTTTCGTGATTCTACTTTTGTTCTTTGATTTGCACCATAAGGCGCTCGGTCAATTTTTGCTTGTCGAAACAAGCAAAGGCAATTGGTATCAATAGAGATTAGTACAGAAGCAAAAACTAGTTCCAGATAAAAACAATAGATATGAGACCAGCATGAGAAAAAGTGGTAAGCAATTACATCTATAATTTATTTATTTTATATAACCATTATTCAAGAGCGAACCAAACACTGTCTGAAATGGTTCATCAAATTTGCGTTCCCGATGAAAATTAGCGACGCCTAACCCAATTAATTTTGTTAGCGCGGGTGGCGCAGCATCGAATGAGTTTCACCCGACTAATAAAAAGGAAAAAAACAGAAAAGAAAAGCTCGTTGCAGTCAGGTTAGAGAATAAGCGGTAGGAAAGTTGCCTTTCCTACCGCTAAGTTGAACTCTAATCTCCAACAATGACCTAAGTCACGTTAGTTGGTACTTGCCAGATTCGACGCCAGTACACATACCAGGCGGTCGATCTCGTCTTTAGTGTTATAGACATGCAGGCTCACTCTAAGATAATCGTCGCCTTGCAACTTGCGTCCAAGGCAGTGATCACCTGAGCGAACCATTATGTTTTCACTGTCGAGCAGAAAGGCTATGTCGGACGACGAAACACTCTCGTGGCGGAATGAAACTATTCCAAACCCACGATGGCAGCCGCATCGATCCACGCCTGGTGAAAACTCAAGCCCAGAAACGCTCTGGCGCAGCGAGAAATAAAGATGCCTGGTCAGGTCGGATAACCGCTCTGAAATGGCATCGATGCCGATGCTTTCAATGAAGTCGATAGCCGGAACCATCGAGAGAATAGCCGGGATATTTTGAGTGCCCGTTTCTTTCAAGCTGCCACCACCAGCGATGACTGGATGCATCGATGCTTCGATAGACGGCTTGGTCCACAAGACACCCACTGCGTTTGAAGCGAACATTTTGTGTCCAGAAAAAGAAAGGAAATCAACCGGTAAAGTGCCTAGGTCGACTCTTCGGTGACCCACACTTTGAGAGGCATCAAGCGATATAAGCACTTTATCGCCCACAATTTTGCGCACCAAATCCACTTCCATGTCTAAGCCATAAAGGTGGTGCACGTGCGTCATTGCAAGCAAGCGAGTCTTATCGCTCAACAAAGCGTCTATAGCTGACAGATCGTAATCACCCTCATGATGCAGAGGAATAGTCTTGATGTAAATCCTGATGCCAAACGAAGCAAGCAAGTCTTGCAAGTTGTACCAGGGCAAAACAGTTGACTTGTGGTCATCGGGACAAAGAAGAATTTCGTCGCCATCTTTGAGGTTTTTCAACCCCCACCCAAGTGCAACCATATTGAGGCTCTGGGTGGCTCCCGATGTAAATGCCACCTCTCCACTTTTAGCTCCAATAAATGAGCTAACACGCGCCCGTGCATTTTCTATTGCAGAGGCGAGATTGGTGCTCATTTGATATGAGGCGCGACCTGCGTTGGCGCAGTCTCGCCTGTAAAAATTGCCGAGACAATCAATAACCGTCTTCGGCTTTTGAGTGGTCGATGCGTTATCGAAGAACAAGTAACCCGGTCGTTCTTTGAAGATTGGGAACTTACTTGCGATATGCGTCCAATCGACAGTTTTTGACTTCGATTTTGACATTGGTCAAGCTCCGCGCTCGATTGACAAACCGCTGTCGCGCCAGGAGATAAAACCACCGGCAAGACTTCTTGCTTTGTATTTCTTGGACAAAAGATAGACGACAAATCTCTTCGAATCATCTCCTTGAGGACAAACGAGCAGGATTTCCTGACTCTTCGAAAATGGCACACCAAAATCGAGAAGCTCAGAAAGCTTCTCGGCTGGTATATTCACCGAACCTGGAATATGGCCGGCTTTATAAGCCAAACCACCGCGCATATCGACAACAAGCGTATTTGCATCGCTATCGATCAAGGCTTGTGCTGCCTTGCAATCGATTTCAGGTGCGCCTGAAGCGTCTCTCTCGCTCACAAAATGCACACCGGTCTTTTTCTCGACACCAGCCGAAAAGAGCCCCGGGCGGTATTTTTGCAAATAAGAGAGATACCACTCAACACGATCGCAAACAATAAACACGGCGTTAGCCTCTTGCTCTAGTGCTTGGTCGACCTGGCTCAGATACTTGCAAGCGGCGCTAAACGCGGCTCCACTTGTAGGTCCAGCAAGGACACCAAGCTTGCGCGCAAGGGTTATCATGCCATCAATTGCGTCATCGGTACTGGCTTCAAGTACAGCTTCATAAAGCTCGCGCTTGAACAGTCCCACTTCGAACATTTCATCGGCATTGCGAATACCCGGAATGACATGGCTCTTCTTAGCCACGACACCAATAGCCTTGAGCTTTGGGTTCAGACCTTGCAAATACTGAAGACAGCCGCGCGATGAGCCCGTTGTGCCCATGCCGGCGATAAGATAATCGACCTTGCCATTGCCACTACCCGCGATATCATCCGCAATTTCCGGCCCGGTGCAACTTTGGTGCGCCGCCATATTTTTGGCATTAGTAAACTGGCTTGTATGCAAGAATTTATCTGGCTCCATAGCCATTTCACGCTCGATTTGAGCAATAGGATTGTTCGGATCACTTGGATCCGGACAAGAAGACATGGAGGGAAATTCAGCCAGATCGACCTGCAAAAACTGCAGAATCTGCTTCACTTCGCGCACCGCAATGCGATTAGTCACCACCCGAAGAGGTATGCCTTTCATCGCACAAAGAACAGCCATGGCCTTCGCCATGTTGCCGCTGGATGATTCAATCACCGATTTACCCGAAGCAGAAAGCGCGTCAAGCTCGCCTGCAAGAATATTGAAAGCCGCACGGTCTTTAAGCGACCCAAGCGGATTTAGATGTTCGAGCTTGGCGTAGAGCTTGATATTTTTCAAGCCATGCACAGCCGGGTCGATGAGAAGAAGCGGTGTGCGACCAATAAGTTCGCTCACTGATTTGACTAGCATTTTTCTCTTCCCTTGTTCAGATTGAATCAAAAGGTGAATATTTTTCGTCCAGGACGAAACGATAAGCAGACGACTCTCCACCAAAGGCAGTTAGAGCCACTCTCCTTGCACGCGGTTGCATGATTGATTCGCTGGCGCTGAAGTCCATCATGTAAGCAGCGGTATTGATGAAAGCTAGCATGTCGCCCGCCTTAGGTTCGCGCGGCAGAAAGATCTTACGCCTGAATATAAGGTCACTTTCGAGGCAAAGATTGCCTGCAAGATAAAACGGCTTATAGTCAGGCTCGCAGTCTTCACCATCTGATGAAAGAAGAACTGGATCCACCAGCACTTCTTGATCGAGAAAACAGAGGTCCTGGCGTTTCATTTCCAGAACCACTAATGGATTCTGCAAACTGGTGTTTTTTACCTCAATCACTCTGGCAAGGGTAAACCCGCACTGGTCGAGGATCGAACGCCCAGGCTCAAGCCAAAGCTCAATCATATTATCACTCAAGAACTGGCTTAGAGTCTGATTGTCCCTGGATGCAAGTTCGCTATCAAGCAAATTCTCCAGAAAAGTGGTGCCTGCATTTGGCTCGAAGAAGCCGTAAGTATTGAGATTGCCTCTAAGCACCCCGTCCTTGGCTGACAAACCGAAATGATTATTCTGCCAGGTGAATGGAGAACGTTTTGCCAGAGCAGACAATTTGAGCTGAGCGTTGAAGTTGCTCCAATCGCTTTCATGAGCCAAATAGTTAGTTTTAAAACCACCACCGATATTTAATACCCTGGGCGAAAGCCCCATATCTAGAGCGCGGTCGAAGAGGTTTAAAGTTTCTTCTATTGCTTGCACACGCTCGTCGAGTCCGATGGTATCGAGATGAAAACTAAATCCAAGCAGCTCCAGATCCGTGCTGTTCGAAGACACAAAATCTAGAGCTTGTTCGGCAAAAGCATACGAAATACCGAAACGACTCTCTTTCACAATAGGCGCGCTGCCGCTTGTAAAGCCGCTCAAACGCAAGAGAATGGGTGTGCGACCAACAATATTGATGGTCTTTCTCAATTTGCAAACGCGCTCAAGCTCGCTCATACTATCCACATTGATTGTGGTGCAGTGCAAAAGACACAGACCCAAAAACTCGTCGTTTTTGGGTCCGGTAGCCTCCAGCCTAGAGCCGTTGAAGCCGCAGGCCAAAGCGTGTTTCAATTCGCAAGACGAAGCTACATCGACACTGGCTTTAGCTAAAGCCAGACGACGCAAGATAGAATCTGATTGATTCGATTTGTGAGCGAAAAAAACTCTGCCCATAATGCGCCTTGCATTTAGAGCCTGAGCGAAGCGATCAAGATTTAGCGAGGCTATGTCCGGCAAAAGTAAATTGGCCGGACTGCCCACGCATCGAAGAATGTCAGACAGAAACTGCGGACGCTGCAAGATGTCCTTGACCGCATCGCTTGTGAGCGGTCTCAAAAGAATAGGAACATCCGGCGCCTTGGTCGATTCAAGCGTCATTGTTTTTCCTTTGCGTTGACTTATTAGTCTTTTAGAGTGGCAATCTGCGCAGACGAAGCGCATTTAGGACCACCACAATCGAACTCAAAGACATGGCTGCCGCACTAGCGACTGGTCCTAAAGCAAGATTGAGTCCAAGTACAAGATAGAGTCCAGCAGCGGCAGGAATGGCTAGAAGATTGTAAGCGAATGCAAGAAGCAAGTTCTGCTTGATATTACCAAGCATCGCATTGCTCAATTTCATTGCTCTCAAAATGCCTTTCAAATCGCCTTTGACCAGTATTATATCGGCGCTCTCCTGAGCGATGTTGGTGCCGTCGCCCATAGCAAAGCTAACATTGGCACAAGCAAGCGAAGGTGCATCGTTAATGCCGTCACCTGCCATTGCCACGCAAGCACCGCTCGATTTGAGACCAGTGACAAGCGACGCTTTGTCGGCTGGACTGAGGAAGGCATGAACGTTTTCCTCTTTTATACCAAGCTCATTTGCGACCTGCATGGCCACTGCGGTATTATCACCGGTGGCTATATGCACGTTGATACCGCGTGCCTTAAGTTCATCAATAGCCGACTTAGCTTCAGGCTTAACTTGATCTGAAAGATCAAGACGAGCTTCAAGCTTACCGTCGACTGCGACATAAACAGCAGTGAACGAACCCAAAGGAGCATCGAGCGTATCGACACCTGCAAGATTCACATCCATCTCCTTAAGAAAGTCAAGGCTGCCTGCGATAACTCGCTTGCCATCGACTTCTCCAAGTACACCATAGCCTGCCAACGAATCGAAATCGTTGCACTCCAAGATTTGAGAACCAGGCATTTTTCTTATGCCTTCGACGATAGCCAAAGCAAGCGGATGTTCGCTTTTGGATTCGAGTGCTGCAACCATAGACCAAAGGCGAGAGTCTTGAATTTCAGAGCTAGCCACTCGGGCTGTTTTCTGCAATACAGGCTGCCCCAGAGTGAGTGTACCCGTTTTGTCTATCACCAGAGTGTCCACCCTGGAGAGAATTTGCATTGCAGCGGCATCTTTGAAAAGAATGCCTGCTTGCGCAGCGCGTCCCGAAGCAGTGACAATCGAGACCGGCGTAGCCAGCCCCAAGGCGCAGGGACATGAAACGAGCAGAACCGCCACCGCACGCCACAAAGAATCAACGGCGCCAGCACCCGAAAAGTACCAGGCTCCGAAAGTTATTGCAGCCACTGTGATAATGACCGGTACAAAAACAGCCGCAATTTTGTCGACTGTTTGCTGGAGCGGAACGCGGCTTTGCAAAGACACACTCACCAACTCAATAATTTGGTGCAATATGGTTTGATCCCCGACCTGCTCAGCTATAACATCCATGCTGCCCGAGATCACCACAGTGCCGGCTTTCACCTGATCGCGACTCTGCTTAGTGACTGGCATAGATTCACCCGTCATCATGCTTTCATCTACCAGGCAAGAGCCTTCGACCACATTGCCATCGACTGCAATTTTCTCTCCTGGGCGCAAGCGAAGCTTGTCACCACATACGATGGCACTTGTCTTAACTTTAACTTCAGAGCCATCGTCGAGCAAAAGACTCGATTCATCTGGCAAGAGACTTGCCATAGCCCGAATTGCCTCGGTAGTGCCATATCTGGCTTTAGCTTCCAGATACTGACCAAGCCAAGAAAGTGTCGCTATCATTGCAGACGATTCAAAATAGAGCATATGCTCGCCCAAGGCCATTGCCACCAGGCTATAACCGTAAGGTATAGCGATGCCCAAACTGAGCAGGGTAAACATATTGAGCCGTCCGTTCTTGACCGATTCAACTCCTTGCTTGAAGAAATCGCCGGATATAAACAGAACCGGAGTGGCCAAAACTAACTGCAAAATACAGCCCAGTGTGTGGCCGATGCCCTGATGAGACATACTTGTGCCGGTCATCGGCATGGCAAACATGCCAAGCATGGAGACAATAATAAGAGGAACAGCAAACAAAGCGCACCAGCGCAATTTGTTTTTGAGCACCTCGAGTTCGTTTGCTGCCTGCTCTGACTTTTCAGCCGAAGAGGGCCCCGATTTAGTGACAGGCTTACCAGAGCAGCAACTTTTAGGTGTGGATATTTGATGTGACATTTTCTGTTCCCTAGATTACCTAGTTGTACAAATAGGTGCAAACATATCCGGCATCATCGCGTGATGATTGGACATGAGCAATCCAGGCCATAAAGTCATGACCAGCATCACCGCTCCCATCAGGAAGTGAGAGATATCCGAACCAAGATAAAACATGTTCGGGTGATGTGAGTCCACTACGATTTGATAAGCATAGTAGCCCGCAAACCAAAGCCAGAATGCCGCCTGAAGATACGCGAACCAGATGCCGAAATTGAGCGGATAAAACATGAGAGCCATACCCAAAAGCATGCCGACATGAGCCCAATCCCACCACCATTTGGTGGGATACAAAACACGCTTCCCCCAGCTCAAGGCACGAGCAGTAAACCAGGCAGCGCCAGAAAAGAGCACGACGGCCCAGAGTGTGAAACTAGAGGCAATGACGTCGGGAGCCAGATGGAAAGCCATGGCAAGCATGCAAATGCCATGACCAATTTCATTCTCGGGCTCCCAATAGCCGTAAATAGCCTTTACCTTCTCACCAAACAGCAAGCGGTAAAGGTAGAAGCCAAATCCGATGAAAAACGTCGCAGCTATGGCATAGACCAGCCAAGCAGGAGCAGTAAGTGAGGACATGAAAGTCAGGGGCATCAAATCTTGATGCATCGCTGTTTCCTTTCTTTGGGTGGATATTGAGTTATTAGATTGAAAAGAGGAATTATTCCTGAGGATAAAGAACTAAAAGTAAGTTGAATCTCTCATCATGAATGAGGCTTTTTCCAACTCAACGCGATACGAAAGAAAGCATAAAGAATCAGCTGAAATGAGCTTCCACAGCCAATTTCATGCCTACTTTAAAACCAAAAACAAAAAAACAATGATAAACACTTTAAATCATGACAGCCCAAATATTGGCTAGCAGAGCCGATAGAGCACCACCCCCGGTGTGGGTTACACAAAATGTAACAGCCCACTGTAAGTATTGGAGAAAATGATTCACCACATTCGATACCAAAAGCATTAGGTGATCAACCAAACAAGCATAAAGAAATCATAAAACCTAGCGCAGATGACTTAACCAATTTTTGTTGCAAGAGTGCAATGAACTTGTGAGCGAGCTTGATTCATCCCATGCAAGAAGAATAGGTTGCGTAATCCTTTTCTCTCATCCAATAGAAGTTTCAAATCTCAAACTAGTTTCTCCTTTCAGCCAAAATTTGCCAATTGTCCTCGAGGTTTTACACCCCGAAGCAAATGGCTACGCCTAACCCAATCAAAGCAACCTAAAAGGAAAAAGCATGAAGGCCAACAAGAGCACTCTTGGCGCTCCCACCATCATCTTCGCCGCCTGTGCAGCACTTGCAGGCGCCTGGGCCGTACTCGAATGGTACACCTTCGTGGCGCTGGCTACCGCCTGCGTCGCCTCCACCGCTTCCATCTGTCTTGCCTCCTGGGCGCGCACGCAGATGAATTTGCACGGACGCTCCGGACTCGAAGTCTCGATCCCCGCCTTCGGCATGGCTTGGTTCCCAAGCCTGGTCGTATTGCTGTTTGGAGCCTATCTGATGCCTGCAGACCTGACCATCTGGCCGGCTTTCGCTTCATTCGTCTGTGCCGTCTGGGGCGCCTGGTTCCGCACGCAGCCGCGCGCTCAATCCAAGCCCTTCCCAGCCTGAGGAATCGAAGGATGAGCAAAACCTACAGTCTTTCAGCCGAGCGGTCTGAGCTCGAAGGAATGAAGAGCTACCTGCGCTTCATGGTGACATTCATCACCATGCTTTCGCTGGTCCTTCTAGCCGTTTTTGCAAAACCGGCTTTTATCTTCACTCTGACAGCCATTATTGTGGTCGGATGGCCCTTGATGGTGACCCGCCTGGTTCGTCTCTACGACAAAGAGGGCGTCGAAAGCCGCGTTGCCGTCATGGGCATCGGCAATATCACCCCCCTCTTGATGATGCCATTTGGACATTACATCCTGCCGCATGATCAGCAACTTCTATTGGTGGTCGCTGGCTTCGCCGTCAACATCTGGGGCGCTTTCTTTGCAAAGCGCTAGGCGCACTTTGATTCTCAACTAGAAACGTAAGCTGAACTCGCCTCGGTCCAATCTTAAAAGATTGGCCGAGGTACTTTTGCCTTTACTTACCTCTTAATTTAAATCTTAGCTGGCGTGCAACTATAAATGATAGTATACACTAAATTCAACTTAGTCTAGTCCTCTACTTGATTGAAGCAAAATCCGATTTTTTAAAGCCTCGGCAAAACGAGTCGGTGCTTCTTTGTCAAAACTCAAGAACAAACTAGGCTCGACTAATTCAAGCTCCATCAAGAAGGGCTTTCCATCCTCATCTGGCACGATATCGACTCGCGCATAAACAGGCTCTCTATCAAGAGTGTTTAAAACTCTATGACCAAACGCAACTTCGGCAGTGCTTGCAATGACTGATGATTCGCCCGCCCCGCCTGCTTCTGCCAGTGCCTGAAAGGCACTTTTTCTTGCGCAATGACTGAACTCGCCATTGAAATACATAAGAGATCGCTCGCCATATTCCAAGACTTCGGGCATGAATTTTTGAATCAGCACCGCACCAGACTGACAAAGATTGCGCATGTGCACACGATATTCGTCAATCTGTCGTGGCAAAGAAAATTTCTTCACACCCCAGGTCGCTAGTCCAATAGTTGGTTTTACAATAACTGTGCTCCACTCTACTGGTGGCAATGTCTCTAAAGGCTCGCCTTTGAGCGCCATAATGGTCGGCACTATCTCAATATTTTTTTGTTCCAGTTCTAATAAATAAACTTTGTCGCAGTTCCATTCGACTAAAGGAAGGTCGTTTACAAGCCGATCTCCGCGCTCTTTGCAAAATATACGAAACTCGTCATAGTGCAAATGATAGTCCCAAGTGGAGCGTAAAACACACAAGCCAGCTTGGTCCCAATCGATAGATTGGTCGCGCCAGTCTGCATAATTACATTTCAATCCCTGCGCTTTCAAAACGTCCAAAGCAAGCCTGTCATCGGGATCCAGCTCAGGCAGATCTTTATAAGTGATAAAAGTAAAATCGAATTTACTCATTTATTGGCAGTCTTATCGCGCTCGCTCAAGAGCTGTGCAGCCACGCTTATAGCAATTTCTTGAGGTGAGTTGTTGCCTACTTGCAGACCAATGGGACAAAATATCCTCTGCTTATACTCTTCCGGAAAGCCTGCCTGTTCGATGTCTTGCATCAATCGTGCTGCCTTCGCCTTGCTTCCGATAGCGCCCAAATAAGGCAACGGACGCTCTTTCCATTGCTTAAATATTTCAAGCATAATGGGACTGTCGCTACTGTGTCCCATTGTCATCAATATCACATAAGCATCTTTTGGAATTTTAGATACATATGAAACCATGTCGGCAATACATATTTTCTCAAGATTGAAAGAATGGGGAAGTCTATCAAGCCAGACTTGTCGCGGATCTATACAGGTAATACGACAATTGAGACGAACCAGATTTTCAATTAACGCCTGACTGCAATGACCGGCACCAAAAATGATTATATTCCAGCGATCAGGGGCAAAAATCTCAAAATAAAGAGTGACCGAACCGCCGCAGGTCATGCCCAAATCCTGATTGAGATTGACTTTTACTAGTCTTGTAACTTCTGAATCTGATTTATTATTTTTGTGAGCCTCGAGCATTTCGCGCGATATTTCAAGCGCACGATTTTCAATTTTGCCACCGCCCACAGTACCGAAATAAAGACCTTCGGCAGTCACAAGCATTTTACTGCCGTTGTTTTGAGGGACGCTACCAATAGAGTCCACCATCGTTGCCGAAACGAATGGTTCGCCTTCAGCTAATAAATTATTGACCTGGGTGTAATACTCAAACATCTAGAATGGCTTTCGCTTTTTCTCTTGTTTTGCCGGACAAGTCGTTTTTTGATCTGGCTGCTGCCACCGAACTCGATACCGGTCTAAGATTTTTGTAAATTATTTCGGGCAGTTGAATATCATGGAATTCATTGAAACGAAGCGCTCCAGCTGTGCATTTTCCATTATTTGCTTTTTCGTAATGACATTCCATTCGCATCAAAATTTCTTCAGGTGTTGCCGGAATGGAAAGCGGAGCAATCACATTTTCAGATCCGGTCAAATAAGACAATGCATTTTTAATTGCTGCATAGACTGAAATGCCCAGCACCAGCGGAGGTTCACCCACAGCCTTTGTGCCGCGAATGTTAGGGGTGTTATAAAAATCTGTAGTGTTGATATTAAAAATCGCCGGAATATCGTTGATATTTGGAATTTTATATGTGGTCGGCGAATGATTTAAAAGAGCACCTTTGTCGGAATAGCGCAGCTCTTCATTGGTCATCCAACCTATGCCTTGCATAAACGCGCCAGCCATCTGCCCTTTGTTAATACCAGGATTAATCGATTTGCCAATATCCATCAACATATCGAAGCGCTCGACTGTCATTGTGCCGGTGAATCTATCGATTAAAACTTCACTCACAGCAGCGCCCATTGTGAAATACAAAAATGGCTCGCCGTGTCCTTTGCTCCAATCAAAGTGTATGCCCTTAGTGGCATAAAATCCACGCTCACCAAGTGATGTGCGCGAGCGATAAGTGGCTGCTACAGCCTCGATAAAAGAGCGTGAATTAGAGGGATTTTGTTTGTCATAGACTTTTGAGTCTTCAAAACTAATATTTTCCATTGAGATTTGAACGGCTTTTGCAATGTTTTCTTTGATTTTTCGGCATGCATCCACAGTGGCTGCTCCATTTAAATCTGTGGCTGAAGAGGCTGCCGTTGCCGATGTATTGTTATTCTTCTCGGTCGACGTTGCCATCACACGCACATGTTCGACCGGAATGCCAAACTCATCGCAGGCCAGCATGCGCATATTGGTATTGACACCCTGTCCCATTTCTGTCGCACCGGTTGAGACTTGAACTGAGCCGTCGAGATATACATTTACTAAAGCATTTGCCTGGTTGAGCATTGTATTGGTGAAGGAAATGCCGAATTTTACGCCGGTTAAAGCCAGACCCTTAACATGGGTTTCACTTTCAGCGTTGAATTTATCGATTGCTTTTTTGCGATTTTGATAATCGCAAGAAGCGCTCAACTGCTCAAATATAGCCGGCAAATTATTATTTGAAATTACTTGTCCATACGGAGTTGTGTTGCGCGTATCACCGGTCCCATACAAGTTACGCTGACGCACTAGAAGCGCATCGAGCCCCAGATACTGAGCAATTTCTTCCATCACATTTTCAATAGTGATAATGCCCTGCGGTCCACCAAATCCACGAAAAGCCGTATTGGGAGGCAAATTAGTACGACAGATTGTTCCAGTCAGCTGAGCATTTTCTAAAAAGTATGCGTTATCAGAGTGAGTAATCGCTCTACCTATAACAGCCGTGGATAAGTCGTTATAAGCGCCACCGTCTGCATACAAATCGAACTTAACGGCTGTGATTACGCCATTATTGTCGAAAGCGACTTTATATCTGTTTTGAAAAGGATGACGCTTGCCGGTATGCTTCATGTCGTCGTCTTTGTTGAAAATGAGACGGGCAGCACGTTTTGTTTTAAGTGCAACCATGCATGCCATAACAGCAGGATGTGTCGCCTGACATTCTTTACCGCCAAATCCGCCGCCCATGCGCTTTGTGATAACCACTACTTCACTTTGTTTGAGTCCCAACAAATGAGCGATAGTGTGTTGAACCTCGCTTGGATTCTGGGTACTCGAATGAACGACCAACTCGTTATTTTCGCCAGGATAAGCAATACACGCTTGCGACTCGAAATAGAAATGCTCCGCTCCGCCAATTACTAAAACGCCATCGAGGGTGTGATCGGCTGTTTTAAAAGCGGCATCAACGTCGCCACGATTTATTTTGTAGACTTTATCAATAAAAGACTTTTTGGCAATAGCTTGATTGATAGTCAAAATCGGCTCTAGTTCTTCCATGTCGAGAACTATTGCTTCTTTTGCTTGCTTGATTGCTTCTCTTGTTTCAGCACCAATAACGACTATAGGCTCGCCTAAAAATTGCGAGACTTCTTCGACAAGTAAAATTTCGTCCTGAGTAATGGGACCAAATACATTGTGATGAAGGTCTTTGCAAGTCAAAAGACAAACGACACCTGGGATGTTTTGCGCTTTGCTTAAGTCCAACTTTTTGATTCTGCCATGAGCATAGGGCGAGCCCAAAATGCCGACGAGAAGCTCGCCTTGGGCATGCGGCATGTCGTCTATGTAAACAGATTCACCGCGAACGTGAGTGTGAGCGGCGTCGTGCGGTATGTTTTTTCCAATTATCGACATACTTCTTTTTTACCCAGATCAAAGAACAGTTTTTGAAAAATGTTTTCACTCAGTCGCAATCTAAAATCGAGCGAGCCTCGAACATCTGATATAGGCTTGATGTTCGCCGCAGCAATTTCTCCAGCCTTCTTAAAAGTATCGCGAGTTAATGGTGCACCTGTAAGGAATTTTTCTACTTCGGTTGCGCGAATCACAACAGGTCCCACCCCGCCTAATGCAACGGCAGCCTGCTCGATTTTGCCTTGATTTATTTTCAAGCGAAATGCCGCAGTAAAGGAAGAAATATCTAGATGAATCCGACGCGACACTTTATACAGTCTGACTGTTTCGTCCTTAGCAGGAAGAGGCAGATGAACAGCGGCAATTACTTCGTCTTGGTTTAAATCTAAGTCTTTATATCCTTTATAAAATTTGGTGATTGGCACCATGCGTCTTTTGCTTTTATTTGCAAGTTCAAGCTCGGCATCCATCACAAACAGAAAGGGCGGCGTATCTGCAATAGGCGAAGCGTTTGCGATATTACCAACTAGTGTTCCGGCATAACGAATTTGAGGCGATCCAAAAAGTTCGAACAATTTGCTGAACTCAGGACACTTGTCTTTAAGATAGTCTTCGACTTGTGCAAGCGTGACGTTAGGTCCGATTATTAGTTTATTGTCTTTTTCAATAATCGAGCGCGCATCGCTCAGATTGGCTGTACAAGCTGTTATTTCGGGAACCCATTCCATCTTGTTCATTACAACACCAAGGTCAGTGCCACCAGAAATGATGCGCAGACCTTTGTTTTGCTCTTTAACCGAAGCCAGCTCTTCAACAGTAGTTGGAAGAAAAGTATGATATTTGTTAGTTTTAATTTCGACCTGTTGTCCGCTGATTTTTTTTAGTTCAGGGACAATATTTTTGTCGGGATAAAGTGTTGCAACTGGCTTGTATTCGGCAGTATTGATCGCACAAGTCGAACTAATAATAGATTCGTATCCGGTGCATCGACAAAGATTTCCAGTCAGTGCCTCTTTGGAAGACTGGCTATCTATCTTAGTTTTGCAAGACAACGCTTTTTCGCACAAACCAGACATTGCCATAATAAATCCGGGAGTACAAAAACCGCACTGGGCGCCGTGTCCATCGACCATGGCTTTTTGCACCGCGTTTAGTGGCTCTTCAAACGAAACGCCTTCGACCGTTACAACGTGGCAGCCATCCATTTGCATGACATATTTGATACACGCATTAATTGGTTTGTAGTCGATTTTATTTTGACTTGAATCAAGTCGTCCTTCAAAGATAGTGCAGGCACCACAGTCGCCTTCGGCACACACAACTTTGGTTCCGACCAGTCGCATATCTTCTCTGAGATATTCTGTAAGTGGCTTGAATACAGCGGCACCACTGACATTGACTTGTTTGCCGTTAACGAAAAAACTAACGAAGTCTCGCATTGCTTCTAGAATCCTGCGATAGAAACAGCTAAAAACGATTACAAGCCGTTAATGGTAAACCGCATCTCATGCTTTTACAAGAGCATCAAAGTGGTAGTTAGCTCAGGTTCGCTAACCCGGATTTTAGTCGCTTGTAAATACTAAATCATCAGCTCTGTTTACTTTTTGAGTTCTATTATCACTTGTATATTCTTCTATTTATCATCATTAATTATTAGAGTGCCCTATCCAAGTGGTAGTCATGAATTATCTATTCTCATCTTAACTTGGTTTTTTCTCTAACTCTCCCTCTCTCTGTTCCTACAAGCATCTCGAACGAAACGCTCACTAATTTCAGTGCGATGTTCGAACATGCCACAAAGCAGAGAGACTTTCTGTCAACAGATGAAACCCCGAACAAAGGACATCCCAATGTTCAAGAAACCAATCGTGTGGCTGCTCGCTTCGCTTGCAGTGGTCGCCGCATACGTGCTCGTCGTCGCTCCCAAGATCGGCGAGTACAGCGCCAATCAGACCTTCGAAACCAATCTGACTGAGCTTCAGGTCAAGACCAAGGCTCTTGCGGACAAGCTCAAGGAGCCGGCCGGACAAGCGCTCGCTCAGGCTTCGAAGGAGAAGGTGACAAGCTTTCAAGCTCAGGTGCGCGAATACATCGCCGCTTCCCCCGATGAGACCAAGACCGCCGTCGTCCTCGACAAGGTCATTGCCCTCGTTGGCGAGATGCGGACAGTTCTTGCCACGCAAGACGAATCGATGCTGACTACCGTGCAGGAATTCAACGTCGCCCTGAGCGTCGTCATCATGCGCAACCCGCAGCTTTTCGCCAAGCGGCAGCAAGAAGTGTCGGACGTCGTCGAAGAGACGATGACGCTCTACACGCCAATCGCCAACGCTCAACGCGTCCTCGACACCATCGACTCGTCGGTGAATTCACTCCTCCTGCGCTCGGGCAAGGGTCAGAACCCAACACCCGAAGACGTTGCTGCTGCACAGAAAGAGGTCTTGAAGAACATTCTCGACCGCACCGCAGCCGCTCGCCGTCGCGCTGGGCAGAACTGAAAATTCTGCACTGCACCTGCTTTCCTCGCCCTGTGAGGAAAGCAACTCACTAACTGCAAGATCAAAAGGAGTTCCCATGCAAGGTCAAAATCCGAATAGCGCGAAGCCAAAAGGCTCAGGACAAAAGATCTATTCCTGCCCCTGGAAGCTCACCGCAGACCTGTATGAAGTCCCAGCCGGTACCACCTTCGTGTGCGGCAACACGGGACTCATCTCTCTGGGCAACCTTCTGGCGAGATTCAATCGCCCGAACGACAAGCTCCGTTTCGTCATCGCTCCGCCCAACGAGCGCGTGGCACCTATGCAGTCGAGGCACTAAGCGCGCCTTCTGATGCGCTGAAGTAGCCTTTGCAATGGCGACTCCGGTAACAGCTAATCCCTGTTCCGGAGTCGTTTTCCTCTCTGAACGCAATCAAATCAAGAGATAAATCGGTGAACATATCCTCTAATAATTTTTCGCTCCGATTTACTATACGTATTAATAGTTTTACCTTAGAACAATAATGCCCGAATACCCAACTGGCGAATTACTGAGAGAAAGACTTGACACATTAGACCGACCGGTCTATTCTATTAATAACGGACCCCCAATCAAACGCAAGCAAGGCAGAAAAAAGAACTGCTGGCAGGCGCGTGCTTAAGGCGTCCTCCTGCGAGGTGCTCAAAATGAACTCTACACTCATCTATCTCAAAAGACGATTGCAACATATTCTCTTAATCGCTCTAGCTTTATTTATGCAACTACTATTAGCTTCAACCGCTAAAGCAGAGACTAGATGCTACTCTTCAGTGCCAACACTCATAAATAAAAGTGTGACCGCACCCAAAGCAGTAGCAATTGCTATCCACGGATTCGGGCTACACAAGGGCTCTTATGATGCTTTCTCTCAAGAAATGATAAAGAAAAATATCACGACATACGCTATGGACGTGCGTGGCTTTGGTGACTGGCAGCGCTATTGCCCTTACCGCGCTTTGAATTTCAGAAACGCAATCAATGACATTGACCAACTTGTAAGCACAATCAAAACGACTTATCCAGGCGCTAAAATCTACATCATAGGCGAATCTATGGGCGGAGCAATTGCACTTGCTTACGCATCCAAGCACGAAGGAGATGTCGATGGAGTGATAGCTTCAGTGCCTGCCTATGCCCGTACTCAAGGACCGAGTGCCAATTTATTGGTAGCTGCAAAATATCTTTTCAGCGCTGGCGGACACATTGACGTCGATAAAAGTGTTGTTAGAAGAGCCTCATCCAATCAAGTTCTTCGCAGCACCTGGAGAAACGACAGATACGCTAGATTGCAATTTTCAATCTCAGAATTATATAGATTCAATCACTTTATGAAACACGGGATTGCATTTGCCAGATCGATAAACTCGACTCCTGTCCTAGTTCTTCAAGGCAAACTAGATAAACTAATAAAACCAAGTGGAACTACAAAATTGTTCGACGAATTGAGAACCGAGGACAAAGAGCTAGTTATGTTCGATCAGGAAGAACACTTACTTTTAGAAGAAAAAGAAGTGAGCAAAAACGTAGTTGCAAGAATCGATCAGTGGATTGACCAGCATAGAAGTCCGAGTCTGGTTGCGGCTTTGCGTTAATAAAGGTCTGTGTTAAGTATGAGGTGCTCTTTCTCCAGTTTAACTCTGGCTTTCTTACCTAAAACAGCTTCACAACTCGTTGGCTGCTCAGGGTTCTGCGGTTTGACTGCCCTAAAATATTCTACCGTCATAACAATTACATCATCCCTCTGAATGCGAGCATTTGCAGGAATTTCCTTAAGCGTGAAAACAAAAGATCTAAGTTCCCCTTCTGTGTAATAAATATCGTTACTCTCTATCAGTTTTCCCTTCAAAAGTTCCCTGTTGGCCCGCCTCCCGATAGCATATTTACTGAATTCAAATACATCCCCATCTATTTTTGATTTTGGGAAAAATCGTTCAACTACACAGTCTTTCGTAATTATGGTGCCGCTCTTGATGTCCTTAGTGACTATCACTGCTCTTTCAAGTTCAGGTTTTTTGATACTTCGTTTTGTCCTCAAACTGTAAAGTTGATTCTTCTCGTGGCAATTCAACTTATCGGAACAGAGGAAATTAGCTCCACTAAGAACCAAAAGCACAAACAGAATTTGATTAAGCTTCAACATTTTTCTATTCTACCGTCAGCGACTCGCTTGAGTTGTTCGCTTACTACTGCTAAGCATGACACTTTTGTTGCCTTGAGCGTGCAATATATCCAACAATTCTAGTAGAGAATCTACTTCTGACGAGCCAAAATCAATTCCCAATTCATAGTTAACTTCAATTCGCTCAACTGCAACACTATGAACTACATTGTACAAACCATAGGAGTCTTCGGCATTAACTTCGTCTGTGTCAAACCATTTTTCAAACCAAAGTAAAAATGCCGAGTCATTCCCATCAAAAACTTCGCATGTTATTTTCACATCGTTCCAAACACAAGGATTTAGAATGACTTCTAGGTTCGACTCTAAAATAAGCGATGTAACCTCTTGCTTTGCCGTGTCGAGATTGACCTCTAGAACATCTAGACCGCCTTCGTTTGAACACAAATCAACTCGAAATAACTTCCTGACAAAAGTTTCGATGTTAGGGTCGGTAAACATCAGCTCGCATGCCGATTTTTCATGCGATTCTAAGTATTCTCTTGCAGACCGGCGAAGACATTTCAGATAGTCATCTCGCATCTTTTTAAGTAAATCAGTCATTTAATCTATTGAAGGGTCTGATCAGTCTTTCAAAGTGACTTACAATATCACGATATCGTTCCCTGTCCGGAGGTCGCAAAGACCAGATGAGCGACAACACAATGTCAGCCACCAAAGTTAAATACGAAAACACAGCTGAATTCGCAGAAAAAATGGACGAGCAAGACCCGCTCAAAGAGTATCGCGGCGAGTTTCTGTTTCCCAAAGTGAATGACAAACAATGTCTTTATTTTGCTGGCAATTCACTTGGCTTGCAGCCTAAAAAAGTGCGCCAATTTATCGTCGAAGAATTAGAAGACTGGGAGCAATGGGGCGTTGAAGGACACTTTGAGGCGCGTCATCCATGGTTGCCCTATCATGAATTCTTGACAGATTCTACCGCAAGACTTGTCGGTGCAAAGCCCGAAGAAGTAGTGGTGATGAACACCCTGACTGTCAATTTGCATTTGATGATGGTGACATTTTACAGACCTGACAAGACCCGATTTAAAATTCTGGTTGAGGGTGGCTCCTTTCCATCGGATAAATATGCCGTCGATTCGCAAGCACGTTTTCACGGATTCGATCCCAAAGAAGCTATAGTCGAACTCTGGCCACGTGATGGCGAGAAAACTCTGCGACACGAAGATATCACTTCAAAAATAGAAGAGCTTAAAGACTCGCTTGCCCTGGTCATGTTGGGCAATGTCAATTATCTTACCGGACAAGCTTTCGATCTCAAAAACATCGCTTCTGCCGCACAGAAAGTGGGTGCATTTTGTGGAACAAATCTAGCTCATGGAGCGGGAAATTTGCATCTCAAGTTGCACGATTGGGGTCTAGATTTTGCCGTGTGGTGCTCATATAAATATCTAAATTCTGGTCCAGGATCACTTGCTGGATGCTTTATTCATGAGCGTCATCTGGGACAAAAAGACATTCCAAGGTTCGAAGGCTGGTGGGGCACCAACAAAAAAACACGCTTTCAAATGGGACCAGATTTCGACCCGATTCCTACTGCGGAAGCCTGGCAATTGAGTAATCCGCCTATATTTCAATTAGCTGCACTTCGTGCATCATTGGAATTATTCGACAAGGCAACTATTAGCGAGTTGCGCAAGAAGAGCGAACTCTTAACTGGTTATCTTGAATTCTTGCTTGAGCAAATGACCGAATATATTCAAATTACAACGCCTAAAGACCCGACTCAGCGCGGATGTCAGCTTAGTGTCACCGTGGGTGGTGACGCCAAAGCGTTAGTGAAAGATTTGAGCAAGAAAGGTGTTATTTGCGACTTTCGCGAGCCCAATATAATTCGCCTTGCACCCACCCCGCTTTACAACAATTTCGAAGACGTTTTCGAGCTTTGCAAGGTACTTAAAAGCCACTCATAAAATCTAACGATGTCAACATAAGCTAGGTTCGCGAGATATTAAAAGCCTTGTGGCTTATGCATCTTCGGGCGCGTTATTAGTTTCAATGAGCTTTTTTTAGTACATAGCTTGATTCCAAGTCTTTGAAAAGCTTATTCATAGGCACCACTTTTTTCTCTCTTGAACTCTTAACTCTCTACACCAACTACTCTAAAATGCCTGGAATTACGCTTTTGAAAAGACATTCAAGTCTTTCGATGCGTAACACCTCTAGCATAGAAAGGAGATCTAACATGTGGAGCAAGACTCAACAGCTCCGCTCACTTGGAATTTCCAAAGTCGGCGAACATGCCTCGGTGAGTGAATACCGCCTCGATGCAAATGGCCTGCGAATTTTGCTTGTGGAGAACCACAGCGCGCCAGTCGTCGTACACCTCGTCCTCTATGGCGTAGGTGGAGCTTACGAAGGCACCGGTCAATCCGGATTTGCCCACCTGCTTGAACACCTCAAGTACAAGGCGAACAATTTCGATGAGACATTGAACGCCTTTGGCGCTGACAACAACGCCAGCACCGGCCATGATGTCACTGACTATTACGTGATCTCGCCAAGCGAGCATCTGAAGACCATCATCTCGATGGAAGCTCTGCGCATACGCAACTTGCCCTTTTCAGACGCCGACCACGCCGCCGAAGTCAAAGTTGTGCTTGACGAAATCGCCAAGTACAAGAAAGACCCCGACGACGCTTTGACGGACAAATTGTTGGCGAAAGCCTTCAAAGTCCATCCTTATCGCATTTCAGTCCTTGGCTCACCCAAAGACTTGAAGGCGAGTACCGCCCAGCAGTTGAAGGAGTTCAACAACGCCTTTTACTGGCCCAATAACGCCACCGTTATTCTGGTCGGTGATTTCGAAAGCCTTGCTGCCCTTGAGATGATCAAGCAGCACTACGGCGTTTTACCCGCTTCGCCCGAGCCAATTCCAACCGTGGACACGGTGGAACCGGCTCAGAACGGTGAACGGCGCTTTACTTTGAAATGGAAGGATGAAATCGAACCGCGGGTGATTATCGGGTATCACATTCCCGAAGCTACTCACGAAGACACGGCTGCCATCTCAGTTCTAGCTTATGCGCTAGGCTCGGAAGAAAAGCCGGATTCGATTTTGTACAAGACCCTGATTGAAAGCGAAAAGGCTACTGAAGTCAACGCTGTAAATCAGGAGAATGTGCATCCTGCACTCTTCCATTTCACCGCCACCTGTCAAAGCGAGGTGTCGCCCGATGAAGTTGAAGCTCTCTTGCTTGACTGCATCGAACACTTCAAAACGACACCGATTGATGCAGAGCTTTTGCAAAGCATCAAAACGTTCGCTCGCAAAGACACAGCCATCAAGCGCGACGACTTGAAATCATTCGCCGAATTTCTGGCGGAGAGTCAAGCTTGCGTGCATTGGCAGTGGCGTTTTCAGGTCCCCGACTTAATTGACGCCGTCACTGCAGACGACGTTATGCGAGTGGCAAAGACCTATTTCAAGAAATCGAACCGGACCGTGGGCCATCTCGTGGCACCAAATACGGTTACGACATTTATTCCTGAGTCCGATGACGACGCTCAAAATCTTGAGCCGAATCTCGCACCCATTGCTGACCAGAACTCGAGTCTGACATCTGACTTTGTGTCAACAAGCGACAAGACGAGATTGCGCTTTAGCTTCAACGAGCGCGTCAAAAAGACAGTATTGCCAAACGGTCTCACTATCGTCGCGATGTCCACTCCGGGCACAGGAACGGTGAGTGTGAGCGGCTTCACTCGAGCAGGCGAATTACACGCACCTTGCGGTCAGTCAATGACGCCTGAAATTGTGGCCATGTCCTTGCCGAATGGAACCGACAAAATCAGCAAAGACGAAATCTCAAAGCTATGCCACGAGATGGATGCATTGCTCGCTTTTGAAATCGGTGAAACTCGCACCAAATACGCCGCAACAGTGGTGAAGGACGACCTGGGCAACTACCTTTCGCTCCTGGGCGAAGTCATTACCAGCCCGTCTTTCAAACTGCGTGACCTGCGCTTGACCAAATCGCGTTTCAAAAGCGCGCTTAAGGACTGCGCAAACGACACGGCAGAGATGGGAATTTTGGCGTTGAACCAGGCTCTCTATCAGCCTGGTCACTTGATGCGTCGGCCCAGTTACGATGAGGCTCAGCGCGAGCTAGCTTCGATAAATCGTGACGATCTGATTCAGTTCCACTCCAAGTACTGGACGCCTAGCGCCACTGCGCTTGCCATCGTTGGTGACTTCGATGCCGACAAGGTGTTGGATTTCATTCCGGAGTCGATGAAGAAATGGTCCGGCCCGCAAGCGGTGATGCTCTCAGCGCCTGTGTTTACGCTACCTTCTTTGTCGCAGCGGATTAATCTTGAAATGGCTGGTCAAGACAGACCCGACATTGTCATTGGTTTGCCAGTCGATCTCGATCGTTTTTCGGGCGACATCACCGATGCGCTTATAGCCAACTCTCATCTTGGTGGAGACACTATGATGGGGCGTCTTGGCAAAATGGTGCGCGACACTCATGGTCTCACCTATGGTATCGTCTCCAATTTCTCCAATCTCTTCATCAAGGGCGGCACCTGGGACATTCAGTTTGCCACCAAAGCTGCCGACGTCGACAAAGCACTTTCGCTTATCGACAACGTCTGGCAGGAGTTCTATACCAAGGGACTGAGTGAAGAGCAACTCGCTCGCGAGAAGTCGAATGTGAAAGGCAAGTTTGCCATTTCCATGTCGAGCACTCTGGGCATCGCCAACGTACTTGCTAACAACGAGTACTGCCAGCGCTGTTCTAAGTGGCTTGACCAGCAAGGTGATCGCTTCGACAAAGTCACCGTCGATAGTGTCAATGCTGCAATCAAGAAACACTTCGACTTGAGTCGTTCCGTCACTGTGGTGGCAGGAATGAAATAAATGCGAAAGTGGTGGAGCATCGGTAGAACCCGATGACTTCGCCACTTTGGCTTCAACCTGATTCTACTAAAAAGGATAGTTACCTTAAAAAGCGTTCAAAAATCAAAAATATGCTGTGGGCCGCATAAAAATTGCGAAAAAATATGCTGCTGGCCGCATATTTTCATAATTTGTGCCCGCAAACGCCCAATTGACGTACAACCCAACAACTAAATACTATAGTAGCAACAGTTGGAAAAAAAATGGTATGAAGGCGGTCCGACATCGACCTTCTGAGACAGGGATTAGCGTGCAAACAAATTCCTGGCCGGGCAGGTACCAATTGTGAAAGGGCTCGGGGGCCCGACGGACTCTGCCAAACCAGGAGGTTTTACCCATGGAAAGACATACCACGTCAACAAAAAAACCAGTCTTTGCCGGAATCGATTATCACAAAAAATTCAGTGTAGTAACGCTGGGAGACAAGTCAGGCAAAGTAATTTTGCAGGAAACCTTAGTCAACAACGAAAAAATAGTCAAAGATTTTTTCACCAAGCACAAGAAACTCGTTTGTGCAGTGGAGAGTTGTCGTGGCTACGAGTGGTTTGTCAGTCTTTTGGAAGAATTAGGCCACGAGATTAAAATGGGCGACTCGCGGTCCATTAAGCTAATTGCCGTTAGTCGTTGTAAAACTGATCGTATTGATAGTTTGATACTGATGGAAATGCTAGCTAAAGGTTACTTACCATGCGCATATCAGCCGAATTGGAAAGAACGTGACTACAGGCAATTACTCCGTCACAGAGTCCAAATGGTAAGAACTTCTACTAAACACAAATTGAGAGTTCATGCCATTCTAGACAAAGAAAACAGAGGTGTTACATATCCATTTACAGGCAAAGGCAGAGAGGTTTTAAAAGAAATCGTTCTCAGCGAAAGAGGCAGAGAGTTGCTTGACGATGAACTTGAAATCATAGATTTTCTTGAAGAGAAAATAGCTGAGCAATACAAAAAGATTAGCTTCTTGGCTCGTCAAAACCCTGATGTAGGAAGACTAAAGAAGATTCCAGGATTTGACACGCTAAGCGCAATGATGTTGTTTGCTGAAGTTGGAGACATCACAAGGTTTCGAAATGCCGACCAATTGGCTTCGTACACAGGCTTAGTGCCTAGGGTTTACTCAAGTGGAGGTTCAACGCGAACTGGCAGAATAACCAAACAAGGACCAAAACTTTTGCGGTGGATATTGGTTCAATCCGCATGGGCAGCCATTAAGGCAAGTCCCAATTTGCATCGATTTTTCACCACAATATCCAGAAAAAAGAGCCAAAAAGTAGCAATAGTGGCAGTAGCAAGGAAGCTTGCAACGATAGCATTTCATGTTCTAAAGGAGAAAGCGATATTCGACGAAAGTAAACTGGACGCTGGATTAGCTCGTGCCGCTTTTTGACCCTGCGAGAAGAGGTCGTAAAGAAAATTGAGGCAATCCAGTACGAAAACCACCGAAGCAACTGCTAGTCAGAGTGCGAACGGAAAAATAGTGCATTCAGTTTTGAATAGCACGTAAGTCGGACAGAGATCCAGTTGTGGTGGAGCCCGGCTCCAGCACAAAAGGCTACACTCCAGAGCGAGTGTACGCATTTTGTGCTGGCTTAAAGTGCCAAAAAGGCAAGAAAGTGGACGAAATCATCAGGGTTTTGAGACCCTTGACGAAATCGACCGCCTTCATGGAAAATAGTGAAGAGGGTGCTATGTTATAGCAACCACTCTCCACCATCTCTCAACTCAAATTACGCTACGAAATCACGGCTCAGAGTACATGTCGTTGAACCGCGATTTGTATTCTTGAGGACGACCACGCCAGATAACGCGACCATCCAGAGTCTTGACCAGGTTCGGCTTGATCACAAGCCCAATCATGTGGGTTCGCGCTTGTACAGCCGCATCTTGGTCGATGTCGCACAAGCGCATTGCAGTGCGCAAGAGGCGGTGCGATTGATTGCCGCCAAGCTTCATCGACTGCGGGTCATCGCCGAAAATGAATCGGTGATGGACGAGCAGGTAATGCAACTGCTTGCTGAAACGGACAGCCGACTTGTCGGTGTCGTCATAGTAGCCGTCCTTCTGGTTGTACAGCTGTGCTGCCCAGTATTCGGCGATGAGACGAAGCTTCTCGTCCTGCGCGTGATAGCGCAAGAGTTCGATTCCTTCTTTGGTCGTGACTGCGAAATATGGCTCGAAGACAGTAGCCAGATATCCCAGCACTACGACCAGCAAAAGTACAGCCGGACCAATTACGGACCAAAAGATATCCATGCATTTCTCCTTGTCGTGTGGATCGGAAATTGTAAGGAGTGGTGATGAAGAGGCATTGAAAATGGCAGGGCATCCGGTTTTAAGTGCCGGAAAATCCCCGCCATTTGCTCAGGTTATGTTGAGCGGAGGACAGCCATAAGCCCTCCTCCACTTAACACTGAAACTCCAGATCAATAGCCTCCGGGTCCCGGCGGCTGATAGGGAATGACCACTTCCGGAGTTTCGTACGGCTCCATCGCAAGCCATTCCGGCTTGATTTCGACGAAGTCGGTGATCTTCTTCTTGTCGGCCGGCGTGAACTCGGTCCTCGAAATCAGCTCCTTGGGGGCGCTGTAGTCTTCGATCAGGATCAGATTGCCTTCCTTGTCGTTCGTGTAGATAGTCCGGCGACCGAGCTTATAGGGAGGCGCACCATAGTCGGTGAACGTCTGCACGAGCCCGTCTGTCTTGTAGAAGTGCTGAATGCTGAAGCGCGTGTCGCCGGCTTCCTTGACGTAGATGCCGTAGGGGACGTAACGCCGGGGCCCGCCTTCCGATACCTGGAGGGGATCGAAAGTCTGCTCCAAGATTTGGTTTTCGAATGCATCGAAGTACCTGACGTACATCATGTCTCCGATGGCACCATACCATCCGCGCTGCAGATAGACCTTGCCCGCCGTCG
Source organism: Candidatus Melainabacteria bacterium (assembly GCA_016699165.1). GTDB lineage: Bacteria > Cyanobacteriota > Vampirovibrionia > Obscuribacterales > Obscuribacteraceae > Aved-18. Next base: position 2,445,292 of record CP064963.1, read on the forward strand.
TGTAGAACTTGACGTTGGTGCCGCGGTAGTTCTGCCAGACCACCTGCTTCGGGGTGACATGGTCGGCATGAAAGATGGTGTCGGTGTATTCGCCCTTCCAGTCCTTCATGATTTGCTGGCGAACGAGCAGACCAGCGGTGTCGAAGAACTTCTTGGTGTAGGCGTAGTACTCGCCGGTTGTGAAGGCTTCGGCAATCACGCCCGAGACGTAGTACTTGGTGTACTCGGTCTTCTGCCAGATGAACGGCGTGTTCTTCACCGGAACGAACGCTTCGGCAAGCTCGAGCTTGTAGCCCGAATCGTCGAAGAAGTACTTCACCTGGGCAACGCCGGCGCCCTCGTCATAGGACATCTGCTTGCGCAGGTTGCCCGAACGATAGAACTCGATGTCGCTCAGATAAGTGTAACCGTCCTGCTTGAAACTGGCACGGCGCCTCACTTGCGGTTCGGCACCCTGAGCTTCAGACTTGAAGTAGGTGATGGCTTCCATCAGCTTGCCGCTTGGCCAGTAGCTGTAGACGGTGGTTTCGCCATCGGCTTCTTCGGCAACGGCCTTCACCGGAGTGATACCATCGTCGGAGTTGGTCACATTGCGCAGTTCTTCATCGACTGGCAAATGCACCTGTGGGTTCATTTCCACCAGCACGTCGAGGTTGTCCCCGACCACGAGCTGGTTGGCATCACTGCCGAAATTTCCCACCATAAAGAACGCGCTTGCGACCAGGGCGGCAATGCCACCGGCGCCAAGCCAGATAATGCGTCTATTCATGACGATTTCCTTTCTGGTTAGTGAAGTTATTCAGATAACGAGCCTAGAGAGAGAAAGAAGAGGAGCCGATTGAGCCAAGACCTAAACAGGAGTTAGACTCAAATCGGCTCCTTGTTTTGCGTGGAGGTAATCAGCGCATATGTGCGCGCAAGTTTTGAACGCGCCTTGCCAGGTTGGGATGCGTGCCAAAGACCTCACGGTATGGAACTCGCACCAAATACCAGACAAGCTGCTTGTCCCAAGGCTTTTTCGCCACCATTTCCTTGGTGAACTTCTTGAAGCCTTCGAACGCTTCGACCAGTCCCTCGCCTTCGCCACAAACTGCTGTGATTGCGTCACAGCCGAATTCGTGAATGCGAGAGATTATACGCTCACCAAGCATGCCGAAGAAGATAGCCATAACAAGCGGCACTTGCAGGGCATAAAACCACCCATACATGCGCTGCCAGTCTTGAGCCAAGACACCCTGATAGTCGGCAATCTGTCCAAGCATGTAGGTGAAGAGCAAGGTGAGCGGAAACAGCGCCACGAAATGAACCATCGTGAACTGCTGCATCCATTTGCCCGTCTCGAGTATGACATGACCGCATTCGTGCGCGAGTACGCCGCGATTTGCCTTGCGTGAGAAACCCCACTGGATGTCGCTTGGCTTGGTCGGAAAGATGACGCAAGCCGAACGACCCGGATTTTCAGTGCCGCAAACCATGCCGAATCCGTTTGGCGAAATCGACTTGATAGCCATTGTGGGACGAGGCAAGATTTCGAGACGATTCGAGATTTCATTGAGGTCCTCTCGACTTTCCTCGAAAAACTTCCACTGCCAGAAGTCTGGCTGATAGCCTACCGCAAAGCCTTTGCGATGACTTTCTTCACGCGGATGAGCCTCGGGCCTGGTGAACGGGATGACGACTATTCGATAAAACATCATCCCGAACAAGACCCAAGCGATGTAGGCAATCCAGCCCTTGAAGCCGAGTGGAATCGACGACTCGGGCAAGATGTATGCCACTGCCAATGGTATCGCAAACCAGAGCCAAACTATGGCTCTGGTCTTGAAGAGAACAATACGCTTGATGCGCTCGACCTTTCGATTAAGGGAGAAATCACGCAAAACGTGATTGCGGCTGTAAACCACAACTCCCCCTAAATCGTCCCAATCGAGCGCATCTTGTTTGAACAGGTCTGCGCCGCTCAACGCATGTCGCCGCTGTAGTCAGGGTCGTGAGCGGCAACGAGCGGTGCAGTGTAGTCGACCTGCTTCAGAAGTTCCGCCGGCACAGCAAGCGTCGGCGCCTGGTCGTTGTCTTCGAAGCTGATTTTCTCAACTTCTTTGCCAGCAGCGGTGACCGTGACTACTTCGATTCGGCCATTCTCGCGAATCTTGCGAGTGACGCTGACCAGCCCGATGTCGGGACGCATTTCGTCATACGTTTGCTCACGCAGACGGAAAGAACCGCTCAGCATGAACTTGTAGACGACATTTGTCTTTCCCTCGTAACTGGGCACAGAAACTCGCTCCAGAAAGAAGTTGTCCGGAGCCAGACGCTTTGCGACGTCTACAGTATTGGTGGTTTTCATGTTCCACCGCTGAATCACAGGACCAAAGCCATCGATGACGATGAACGCATCCATCGAGCTGTGGTTGAACACACGCTTGTGCGTGGGCTCGCCCTGCTGGTTGAAGTTCTGCGTCTCCACCACCCAGTAGGTGGCGTCCTGCGAAACTTCACCTTGCTTGAGAGCATAGGTGAGCTTGCGCGTTTCGCTGCCTGGCCAGTTGATGAAGCCGTCTTCGATTCGACCACGATGGTCTTGCCAGGTGACGGCGCGACCGGCCTCATCGAAAGTGGAGATGCGAGTGTTCGAGAAGTCCGGCGCCCGGAAGATGTACTTGATCTGACCGTCGGACCAAGTACGAACGTCGGTCATCATGCGGGTGGAGACACCCTGCATGTTGGGCCACCAGTTGGGCTTGTCGTAGGTGCGAGTCTGCATTGCGACAGTGCTCTGCGGATGATACTTGACCTCGATCCAGACGCCAAACGCATCGCGCTCGCCACTCAGAATCGTCCATCCATCAGAGTCTTTCTGATAGGTGGAAAGATAGGTCTGACCGTCGTCGGCAAAGCGGACGTAGTCCTTGATGCGAACTTCACCATCGAGACGCGCCGGATAGTAACGCGTGTATTCGATGGCAGTCTTGTTCGGGCGGAAGGTCATGAGACCATAGCCACCGTCGCTGAACTCGATGCGATCCGAGTCGATCACGCCATCTTGTCCGTATTCGAAGTTGTGCGCTACTTCCTGAGGAAAGCGAAAAGGCACGGTGACAACTTGCGGAAGACGCTTGGGAAAGTTGACCTGCACCTGCACGTTGGCAGGAGGCGGGGGCAACCAAACCACAGCGGCAACCGCGGCGACAGGTATCGCCAATAAGGCGAGTAACCACTTCGTCATTGGGTTCTCCATGTGTAGTGAGTCTGATACCAATCTCGTGATATTACGGAGACGGGATTGAGACTCAGGTTAGATACGGGGAGTTATTGTTAGAGAGAGTGAAATTTACGCAAGAGATATGGAAAGCTATAACTCGATTCTTAGTAAAAGTAGTGCTGGCAACCTAACTAAGTTTTGCTAATAAAATGGTTTATGAATCATGAATTTTGATAAGCAAATTAGTTTTAGATAAGCTGAGCTAAAACTCTTGATTCATGAGCTTTCTCTAATTGCTTAGTTAGCGTATACTCGCGACGCTCCACTAATCTTGTATGTATATTCGCACCAGTAAATTACTAATTCTAGAATGCGCCGCTTCGCTCTTTTTGCTTGGCTGTCTTACACCGGCACAGTCTAAAATCAGCGCAAAAACAAACCCCAAAACTAGTGCCCAATTAGATCAGAAATTAGATGCCATTGTTCAAAATGTGATTGATCAAAATTTAGTGGTCGGACTTGTTCTACTGGTCAAACAAGATGGAAAGCTTTTATACAAGCGCGCAGCTGGTTTCATTGATAAAGAAAAAGGGCTTGCCATGCCCGAAAACGCCATTTTTAGATATTCATCAATGTCAAAAGCAATCACTACAGCCACAGCACTGGAATTGCAAAAAGACGGCGTTTTGAATATGACCGATCCGGTGAGCAAATATTTGCCCTATTTCACACCCAAAACCAAAGAGGGCGAAACGCCAGTAATCACGCTAGAAGAGTTAGCAAGCCACACCTCGGGTTTGGATTATCCCTTTATCGAACAACCCGATGGCCCTTATCATCAAGCAAATATTTGCGATGGTTTTACGGACAACAAAGTTACAAGCGACCAGAATTTGCGAAAATTAGCCACGATGCCTTTGCTCTTTCCGCCAGGCAAAGGCTTTCGATACTCACTAGGTTTGGATGTCCTGGCTGAAGTAATAGAAAAAGCTACTGGCGCACCGCTTGAAAAATCTGTAATAGCCAAAATTGGCAAACCGCTCATGATGAAGAGCCTGACTTTTACAGTAAAAAAAGACCATGTTTCCAGATTGACTTTGCCTTACTACAATACTACCAGCGGTGCCAAACTGATGGGCAAAAATCAATTTATCCCTTATGGTCATAGCGGATTTGTTTTCAGTCCAGCTCGAGCCATGAACAAAAACGCCTTTCAATCCGGCGGCTCAGGACTTTGTGGTACCGCTTACGACTATATGCGTTTTATTGAGTCGATGCAAAAAGATCCAGAAATGTGCAAAGTCCGCTCTAAGGGCTACCCTATAAACTTTGACAAAGGCTGGTCCTTTGGATATTGTGGTGCCATTTTGACCGATTGTATACTGGCCCAAACTCCGCAAAATCCTGGCACAATCTTCTGGGGTGGCGTTTACGGACACACTTGGTTCAGCGATCCCAAGGCGAAAATATCAGTTGTTTGTATGACTAATACGACCCCGTACACTTTGCAAGGTGGCTTCCCTGAAGCTGTTCGCGATGTTGTGTACAATTATTTGATTGAAAAAAAGACTGAAAAAGAGGTTCTTAAATGAAAAAAAATCTGGCTCGATTTTCGCTTGCACTAGCCTGTTTACTTGTCTATGCACCTCAATCTATTGCTTTAGAAGGACTAAAAGAAAAGCTCGACAAAATTATCGATCAGGCCATTTCCGACAAAACAATTGTCGGTACAGTCTTGGTTGTAAAACGAGACGGCAAGACAGTTTACAAAAGAGCAGCGGGTTTAGCGGACAAAGAAAATAATCTGGCCGTCAGAGAAAACGAAATGTTCAGACTGGCTTCGATGACCAAACCGCTTGTAGCCGCTTGCGCGTTAAGAATGGCTCAGGAAGGTATTTTCAACTTAGACGAACCGATTACAAAATGGTTACCTTATTTCACTCCCAAAACTGCCGATGGCAAAACGCCCGTTATTACAATCCGACAGCTTCTCACACATACTTCAGGACTTGGTTATGTGTTTATGGAAGATGTTGAAGGACCCTACCACAAAGCCAAAGTGACAGATGGTCTTGCTCAAGAAGGAATATCGCAAGAAGAAAATTTAAAACGACTGGTTTCTGTTCCTCTACTTTTCGAACCTGGTTCAGCCTGGCATTATTCTCTTGGAATAGATGTTGTTGGCGCTGCCATTGAAAAGGCTACAGGCAAATCTCTTCAAGAAGCAATTAAATCGCGCATCTCGGGTCCTCTGGCCATGAAAGATCTTACTTTCACGGTAAGCAAAGATCAAGCGAGACGACTAGCAGTGCCCTATTTCAACACACCTAACGGTCCGCAAAAAATGGCAGATAAACAATTAGTACCTTTTTCAAAAAGCGGATTCACCATATGCCCTGGTCAGGCTTTCAATAGCGCTTGCTACCAGTCGGGCGGGAGCGGAATGATCGATACAGCATCCGATTATGCCAATTTTCTTGAAACGATGCGACTAGGCGGCAATAATTTTCAAAATTTAGACATGCTCTCGAACAAAGTTGGGAATTACAGTATTAGCATGGGTCCGGGATGGGGCTTTGGCTTTACCGGAGCAGTCTTGAAAGACCCACAAGCGGCTAAAACACCGCAAGCAACCGGCACAGTTCAATGGGGCGGAGCGACTGGCAATCAATGGTTTGTGGATCCGGTCAACAAAATAAGCGTGGTATCGCTCACCAACACAACCACAGCAGGAATGCAAGGTCCATATCCAAACGCATTAAGAGATGCGATTTATGAAAGTATCGCTCAAGAAGAAACCAAAAAAGTTTCAAACTAGTTTAATTGCTCTATCACTGCTTTTAGCTCCCCAGCTCGCTGGACACAGGGTTATTTCGGCTTGTTTTGCCAATGAAAAAATAAAACTGGAAAAGCTATATCCCAAACTAGATAAACTACCGCCGCCGATTCTGCTCAAAACTGGCATCGGGACTAGTGTCGCTCTACCAGCCAATATAAACGATTTTGGTTATGCACAAAACTCGAACTCTCTTCCCAGTAAAATCACTTTCGTCGATCCGCGCTCTAGTGCCTGGTCAAGTGGATTAGAGCCAAACGACAAATTACTCTCGGCATCGTTTGATACCAAGGGTGCCACCTTGATAGTTGAGCGAAAAGGCAAAAAATATTTATGTCAAATTAGTGCTTACAAGGCTCCAGTTGTCACTCAAAAGAAGATCATTCAAGACGAAAACAGCAAATCATTAATCAAACACGAGATTGTTTTACTGGTAGACAGCTCTGCCTCGATGAATACGAATGACTGTCCTGACGGTAAATCGCGCTGGCAGTGGTGTCGAGCGCAAGCAGGAAATTTGCTCAAAGAAAATATTCTGGCTGGAAAAACTAGTATTGGTTTGTTCAGCTCAAACTTCAGTTCTCATGCCCATTGCAGCCTGAGTGATTTGCCACGCGTATTTGAAAACAATTCAGCAAGTGGCGAGACTAATCTAGCTCCACCACTCAAAGACGCTCTGACAAGCTTATCTTCTCAGTTGTATGCAGGTCGCCCTGCTTTGATTGCAATCATAACAGACGGACGCCCGACCGATGTGGATAAAGTACGCAAACTGCTGATAGAAACTGCCAATAGCTTGAAAGATCCGACCCTCTTAAATATTACTTTTATTGAAATTGGCACACCAGAAAAGTATCTAAAAGAATTCGATACAGAGCTTGTAAAGCAAGGCGCAAAAGCAGATATAGTCTCGCTCTATCCTTTTGGTGAAGTGAATAAAAAGGGCATGATAAAAATTCTTGCTCAATCTGTAAAACGCCCAGAGCAAACCACCCAAGCCATTTCATTGAGCGAAGCACAAATAAAATTGCAAGCCTCGATAAAAGCAGCCGAGGAAAAACGCTTGCAACAAGAGGCTAGAAGTAAGGTTTTACAAGAATCCGCCAACAAGCGCTATAGCTTTTCTCCATCATCAAAAACACAAGCACCACATACAGTATTAATACCAAAACCAGTTTCAATTAGAGCTCACCCCACTGGAACATTGCACAATCCAGCCATAACCGAGATTAACGAACGCGAAAGTGTCTTAAAAGATGGAGCGAATAAGACATATTCTTTGCCTGGAAGGGGCACAAAGTAGATTACCGGGGTTACCGGAGAGAGGACACATGAATTCAAAACCAACATCTATTGGACTTGCTCTGAGCCTGATTGCCCTTTCGGCATGCAGTATCGGCAATTCGCATAATTCGCTCATGCGCAAGTCTTGCGGGGGCACTATGCACTACACACAGGAGCGTACCCCACTGCCGATGAAGTTAAAAGTGGGCTTGAGGCTCTGCGCAAATGGAAAGACGCCAATCCCACCAAGAAAAATGAACTGGCAGATGTGATTGTGTTGGGCAAATCTCTAAACGGTCTCACCCTGGACCAGGCGGCGGAATACCTGGGACCTCCTGATGAGCAATTTCGTTATAAGACTAAGGGTTATGAGCAGGGATGCGACTTAGTGCTCGAATTCGGGGGCGATAGCAGGATTGAGCGCGCTTTTATAGATGCTACTAATTGACACAGTTGGCTGCCAGAATTAATAATTAAATCGTGCCTTTTGTCGAAACAGTTTGAGCCACTTGCGGCTTAGAATATCCCAACTATGAATCGACGCCACCAAGTTCGCCAATACCTCAAACTCGTCAGTGAATTTCTGGCGGTGGCAGCTCCTATTATTTGTTTGTTTGACTGCGTAGTTCTTCCGGTTCTTAGCGCCGTTCTTCCTTTTGTAGGAATTCAGCACTTTGTCCACGGAATAAGCGATCAGTTTATTACCGCGCTTGTTTTAGCGATTTGCCTTCCTGTACTGATTCCAGGCATTATCAAACACAGAAACAAATCGGTAGCATTGATGTTTTCTGGCGCAATTTGCTTAATGCTCTTCACCAATTTTATGGGCGAACGCATTGACCAGTGGTTACATATTTCACTCACCATCGCCACCAGTTTTCTTTTAATCAGATCAAACTGGCTCAACAAGCAATTGCTCAAAGCCATTAGTCCATGCGCCTGCGCTCATCATCATCATCATGAGAACGAAACAGCTCCAGTTGCAGTAAAAATTGAACTGACCGCTGCTCGCTAATTTTTTTTGAAAACTAATTATCTTCCATGCGACGCAAAGTGATGTATCGCGAGAAGTCAGCAAACGCTTGCTCCTTATTGTCACCTTCAAAATAGGCACTGGCTCTATCTTTGAATGCTTCAGTATCAGCAGCCAGTCTCACTGCCTCAGTCAAATCCATTATGCTTTGTGCATGATTTCCCATTTTGAGCATGAGCTTACCGCGCCGGTGATAAGCCTCTGCGTACTGCGGATCTAATAAAATGGCGCAAGTCAGATCTTCAAGTGCAGCATTGTTATCGCCTTGATCGCATTCGATTAGTGCACGAGCAAAGAAAGCGTCGCTATTATGCGGGTCATGCTCTATTGAAAGACTGAAGTCGTGTTCCGCTTTTTGGTAGAAATTCATATAAAAATGTGTCAGACCCCGCGCATAGTAGGCGTCACTGTGTTGTGGATCTATTTCTAAAACTTTGGAATAATCTTCCACCGCTTCGGTATAGCGTCTAAGAGCAGCTAGCAATAAGCCTCTTGCAAAAAAGAATGCAGAATTTTCCGGGTCTAGTTGTATAGCTTTGCCATAATCGTCTATCGACTCTTGCATGCGCCCAACACTCTCAAGTGCCACCGCGCGGTAATACCAGCTCATCGGATCGAATGGTTCAAGCTGTAATGCGCAATTAAAATCGCCTAGCGCCTGCATAAACGAACCTTTTAAGAAGCGCAGCCAGCCTCTGTACGTATAAGCTTGCCCATGTTCTGGATCAAGCGAGATACATCGATCTAAATCAACTTTGGCTTGGTCAAGTTTGTCAGCCGCGATAAAAGCTCTTGCTCTAAAATAGAGACTCTCAGCCAGATTATCACTGGTATCAGTTTCAACCGCTTCATCAAAATTGGAAATAGATTCAGAAACTTTGCCCGCCAAAAGATATGCCACTCCCAGAAAATAACTAATTCCATCGCGTGCAACGCCCTTTCTTTTCAGTCTTTCAAGCTTATCTATTGCCTGGTTGTATCTACCTTCATTGAGATAGACAACGGCATCTTTCAGTTCGCTTGAAAATTGCTCTGGACTTAGTAAAAATCTTTGCATAACTTGCTCTCAGCTCTCACTGCCATTGATTTAGCATCAAAGGCAATAAGTGGTGTCTGAGCGCAAAAGCTCAAGGCGTCAGCCTCTAGGCTTGTTTATTTAACAGTTCCGTTATATGAGCAACCAGTTTTTCGGCTTGACTGCGCCCCAATTCATCCCAGTGAGCAACGCTGAAGTTTTTATCCGAGTATTCATCCGCTTCTTCGTCAGTCCAGCCGATGGTATCTAGTGCCCTGCCAAGCAAAGTCAAATAATTCTGGTCAGTCACTTCGCCAAAATGTACGTCTGTTGGGTCTTCCACATCTACAAATTCGTCTTCTTCGCTCACAGCTTCTGGTTGTGCAGGCGGCTCAATGATTTGGGTTGAATCAGCTACTGATAGCTGAGGTCCAAACTCAAAGTTTTGCACCGGTCTTGGCGGTTCTGGTTCTTGATAGGTAGGCTCGGGGTCTGGCTCGCGCTCGATTTCTCTAGGCGCTGGAAGGTCTTGTCCTGCAGGCATAGCTTGCCAGGGTGAGTTTTGGTCAGCACCAATTTCTTGGCGCAATTTCAAACTAATAATGAGCTGGCGCATTTCATCCATTTGCCTGGACATTTCGATGAATCGGCGCTCGCAAAAAGATCTGAGCCCAATAATAGACTCGGACAACATGTCAGCATCGCCAATCTGTCTTTGGGTGCCTATCAATTTAGGTGTAATCAAACCCTCAGATTCCAACTGAGGACGAATCTGACTTGTAGGCCATCCCTGTTCCACCAATTCTCTTATACGCTCAAGTACAGCCATGTCTTCTGGCCGATACTGTCTTTGCTGACCACGTCCGCGCTTGATATCGAGTCCAAACATTAACTCCCATCGTCGCAACTGGTGGACCGATAGTCCCAGCCGGCTGGCAACGTTATTGATGGAAATTAAGTCTTGCGAAGTCATAAATAGGTCCCTCTAGCGCAGCTAAGCTAGCCACTAACAAAATGCCCTCGAACGGCTTTACCTAATCCCGGATCTGATAAATGCAAAATTGGGACACTCGTGCTACTTTATACAACCTATGCGCAGAGCAGTCCTTCTTATTGTCGACGGATGCGGTGTCGGAGCATCTCCTGACGCCGAAGCTTTTGGTGATGACTCATCTTGCAACACACTGGCAAACGTAGCTGCCAAATCGGCTAATTTTGCCCTACCCAATTTATACAATCTAGGATTGGGAAATATTTGCCCAGTCAATGGCGTAGGCGAAAACAGCAATCCCCTTGGACTCACTGCCAAGCTTGAAGAAACAAGTAACGGCAAAGATACCCAAACTGGACACTGGGAGATGATGGGGCTTGTGTCCACCACAGCTTTTCCTACTTATCCCAATGGCTTTCCCGAAGATGTGATTGACCGTTTTGTCAAAGAAACGGGCGTTCCTGGAATTTTGTGCAATATGCCCGCATCTGGCACAGACATATTGCGCGATCTCGGACAGGAACATCAGCAAACTGGCAAACCCATTGTTTATACATCTGGTGACAGCGTCTTTCAAATTGCCTGTCACACAGACACAATTCCTTTGGCTAAACAGTATGAGATGTGCGAAATTGCGCGCAGACAGCTAGATGGACCGCACAAAGTGGGTCGAGTTATTTGTCGTCCCTTTAACGGAACTCCGGGAAATTACAAAAGATTGAGCGGTGATAGACGCGATTATGCCGTTCCACCTCCAGCCAAACACTTTATGGATAACCTGATTGCAAGCCAAATGGGCGTGTTTGGTGTAGGCAAAATCGAAGACATTTTTGTCAAAACTGGATTGAGCCATGCTCAACACACAGGCTCAAACGTGGAAGGACTCGATCTGACACTAAAAGCGGTGCAAGGGTCATTGCCTATGTCCAATTTAAAAATCGATCCCAGCCTGCCCGACGACATCCGATTTATATTTACCAATCTTGTAGATACCGATGCTCTCTATGGGCACAGGCGCGATGTTCCGGGCTATGCCTCATCACTCGTGGAGTTTGATCATTGGCTTGGAAAAATCATGGCATCACTTTTGCATGATGACCTGTTGCTGATTTCTTCAGACCACGGAAACGACCCAACAGCGCCGGGTACAGACCACACAAGAGAATTTGTGCCACTGGTTGCATACTCACCATCTTTTATAAATAACAAAAATTTGCCCGGTCATAAAGGCATTCGACATGGTTTTTATGACATTGCCGCCGGTCTTTCTGACTGGCTTCAGGTCGATTATTCAGGACCTGGAAAAACATTTTTGACTAATTAATTTAGGTCTTTAAACTGGGAGAAATTAAAATGGACTGGTCCGACGCTCTAGTAATTGACTTTACTGGATCGCTTAAAACTGATGAAAAGGCAAGAATATTCAGCTTTGAGCGTTTCGATAAAGAAGTGATTGAATTAATTCGAAAACAAGACCAAAATAAATTTGGCATTGTTTTTGATACCGCATTCAGTTGCAACAGCGCCACACCAAATATAGTGCCGTCCCTGGTAAAAGATCATATTAATTTATCTGGCAATAATCCATTAATTGGTCCAAACTTCGCTGGTGGCGAGCGTTTCCCTCCCGTTCAAGATATTTATGTATTTGACTGTGCTGAAAAAGTCACCCAATCAGAACCAGTAATTATTGCAGGCTTAAAGCATGGCAAAAAATTATCAAACCAAGACGCTGATTTCATCAGCTCCTTGGGAGCAAGCTGTTACTGTTACAACACTGTGGCAACAATGCTCACAGCCGCTCATGTCAAATGGAAACTGTTATCGTTAGTCGGTCCGCAAAGTTCTGAAAAAAACAATTGGACAAGTGAATGCTTGTCCAAAATCAGACAATTGGCTACCTGCGCCAAATAAGGAAAGAAAAACCATGCAAGTTGAAGAAGCGAAAAAACACGCCAAATCGCCAAAAGAAGCTGTCGAAGCCATAAAAGCTATAACCAACATATTGCCAGATGTTGCCATCGTGCTTGGTTCTGGCGTTTCAGCCTTAACTGATTTGATAGATTCGCAAACCATTTCATTTCAAGATATCTTCGGGGTATCACCGACGGTGGCAGGTCACGCTGGCAGTGTCAGTGTCGGAAAATTGGCTCAAAACAAAAACGTAAATGTTGCTGTTTTTAGAGGCCGCTTTCACGTCTACGAGGGTCACGACTGGTCTGTAGTCACCCTTCCAACCAGACTTATTCACGCCTGGGGCGTCAAAGAGCTCATTGTCACTAACGCTGCAGGTGGAATCAATCAAAGCTTTAACGTGGGCGACTTAATGCTTCTTAGTGGTTTTCGAGATTTCATCAGCGAAAAAGCAAGACAAGACATTGTGGAAGAATTGAAAAAATCACCCGAGCCTTGCCAAAGCGAGCTGTCCAAGCAAATTTTGCAAGTAAGCAAAAATCTCTGTGAGCAAACCAAAGAATTCAGACCACTGGCACAAGGTGTGTATGCAGGCTTCACTGGACCGTCTTACGAAACTCTGGCAGAAATTGCAGTGGCACTAAAACTAGAATGTGATGCGGTAGGAATGTCTACTGTGCCAGAACTTTTGACCGCAAAAGAGCTTGGTCTTTCCGCCGCTGCAATTTCGGTCATAACCAACGTCTGGAAAGAAGACGTTTCCATTCACGGACACGAAGAAGTATTAGAAGCGTCTAAAGCAGCTTCCAAGCGCCTCGACATGTTGTTTTCCAGCTTATTAGCCAACAAAAAATAAATGAGTTCGCACTCATAAAGCCAGTTGCCAAGCGGAGCTGCGCTAGCTTTTATCTTTTCTTCTCATTACAACTATCACATAATTGTTGTTTTGAATTTAATAAGCCATGTAGGGTTCAGGTATTCACCTGTGTATTACTCATCATGAGTTTTAACCACCCACTAACTTAACCGACACTCCAATTGACTCTCTCAGCCTTTTCTCCAACCTGAATCACAGGTGAGGTGGAGACTGGGTTCCTCTAGCCGGGATTTGGAATGTCAGAACTGAACCCCTGCTCTTACCTGTGCACGGGAAGATGCAGGCACCACGAAAGGAAAATAATCATGATAACGTGCAGAATCATGAACGGAGAAGACACTGCACACGCCTACACCGAAGGAACCAAGCATCTCGCTCTGGTACCCAACGCTGAGGAAGTGCGTCTTCTGACCACGGTCGACCTCGAGTCGGTCCTGGAAGTTATGATCGATGACCATGTCGTCGAAACTCGCACCCTGAAACCGGGTCGCCATTTTCTCAATCTGGCGCTCTTTCTGGCTCGCGGTTCGCGACTTGTCCCTGCTCCCAAGCCCAAGGAACCGACCACCATCTGGTCGCGATTCCGCAGCACTGGCGAATCCAGCACCGCGGAGCCGGCGAAGGAATTCACCGTTCGCTACACGAACCCGAACAACCAAGGCGACGTCGTCGCTTCGTTCGAGTTCAAGTTCCTCGATTCGGTGGCATTCAACCTGAGCAAGATGGCTCACACCGTCCTGCACGACCACAGAACCCACGAAAGCGATGCTGACCCCAACGCCAAGACGTGGATCTGCTGGGACTGCGACGGCGTCGTTCCGGTTCACCGGACGACTTGCAACAACTGTGGGGCTCCTCGCAACCACCCGTCGAACCTCAAGCGGCGGATTGCGAGGTAGTCGACTCAAGCGGGACAAGCCTGTAACATGGCTTGTCCTGCAAGACTAAACGCTAATGGTCGGAGTAAATCCATGACCACGACGATGATTGTGACTTTGCTTTTGCTTATCTTTCTGGTTCCGGGAATGTCGCTTGGAATGGCTCTCATCGGGCTGTTTCGCTCCAAACTCTGGACCATGATCGCAGCAACTGCGCTCGCCGCTTGCGCCCTGGCCTACATGCCTGGCTACATTGTGGCGATACCGGTTGGGTACATGTTTCTAGGCATCTGGTATGCTCGAAACGACCCTGACCTTCTCTACCAGATTTTCACCTGGTGAGAAGCGGCTAGGTCACCGGTGAGTCGTAAGGACTTGTCCAACTCTGAGTAAGAGAGAATCAGGATTTTGCTTATAAGCAAATCCTGATTCTTTCCTTTTAAGACCCGGTCTATTCATGCATATAGTATGACAAGCTAATTTATTTGAACAATTAGTCAGGTGTTTAGTTTCCGAGGCGATATTTTGTAAGCTCTTCTAAGTTTTGTTCTGAGACTTTGTGTACAAGCCATTTTTACTCAGACATCAGACGCTGTGAAACCAGCCTTTGAGATGGGCAGGGCAGTTTTGCAGATAGATTTTTAGAAGTTCAAATAAAACCGAGATTTAATGCGGCGAACGATTGTTGCCGCGGGTAAGCGCTAGTCCAATGAAGTGAAATTCTGCGGACCGATTCCCGCACTAACACTCCGATTTTGATGAATTGCAACACGAAGGTTTGAATTGAAATTCTAGACTCATTTTTTGAAAGTCGCTCCCTAAGCTCTCTTAGAAGAATATAGGCAAAAGTATATTCTAAAAGACGAAATTGGTTGGCATTGAACTCCTGGCAGCTAAGCCGATCTACCTCTACCATTTTCAATTCTTTAATCCAGTTTTCACACTGTCCTCGGCGACAATACTTGGTTTCATACAACCACCTAGGATTACCACCCGAGTGGTTGGTCACCACAAAACGAAGATCCAGCCCGTCTTCGGAGTAATCAGCTCGGCAAATTACGCGCATATCGTGAGTGTATCCTCTGCCTCTCCAAGCCAGTTCTCCTACTTTTCGGATGTAGGCTCAGACTCTTTAATTTCTTGAACGCGACCTTCTGCTTTGCTGGAGAACCGCATCTTTTCTTGCTTTCTGCGCCAAGCGGTTTTGTCTTGCTGTGGCAAAACTCCGTAAATTGATTCAAACTCGTGCTTGGTTGAATCACTCAAATCCTTTGCTAGACAGCGAAGATTGTGATTTGATTTGAGCCCGATAAAATAAACGACTTTGAATTCTTCGCAAACTTGATAAACTTCCCGACGGCAAAATGCAGCGTCAGCACGGAATTCAATTGGAACGTTTTTCCACGTTGAACGTAATATCTTGAATAAATTTCGAAGTACTCTTGCCGCATCACCGCCAACATCAGCATTTCCAGGTCTCAGCAGGGACGCTAAAGGATAACCGTGCTGGTCAAAAACAAACATCGGAATATAGCAAAACGTAGAATAGAAAGCATTGTAGAAAGAAAGCTGCTGATAACCATGCACCGGATCGCACGTCGTATCTAAGTCTAAAACCAGCTTCTTTGGCGGCTTTTGTGTTTCTTGATATATGTGTGCACCAGTAAATCTTGTAAAAAACTCAGCTCTTCAGAAGTGACGGAATTCTCTAGACGACTGATTGTGGGCTGGGATGCTAGATTTCGATCGCTTGTTGCGCGCCCTAGCACCAGCTTGTGCATTGGGTCATAACGTAGACTGCTGGCGTCATTTGCGTCTTCGTATCCAGCGGCTATGGCATAAATTCTTTGCCTCAGTAAATCTTGCAACGAGTGCTTGAGGACGTCTGGACGGCGCTTTTCTTTGATGCAAATACTTGCAAACTCAGTCAATTTTAACGCATCGTCTGCAAACCGTAGCAGACCAAGACCTCCATCAGTACTAATTAATCCGCCATCAAACGCCCCTATTACCGGTTTACCGATTTCGAAGTCAAACTTAAGTTGAAGGTTGGCGTCTGGTTTTGTACACTCTGTCATCTGAATTGCCTTGCTTTTTTGCTGCGTCTGGGTTGTGGTAAACACAGATAATCAGCCAAATGACAGGGCATTTCAACTTACTTTAGTATCACTCTCGTGAATTATGCAGGAAGACTATTTCTACTACGCAAACTAGTATCATTCGACTAAAAAAGCAGGGGAACTGGCAAAACCAGTACCCCTGCAAAAAAATAAACCGATATCGGTTTATTTTCTAAATCACGCCGTTAACCAAGGCGGGCTTTGAGCTCGTCTTGAATGGCAACGAATTCGTTTGGTAAACGATCGGCAAGACGTTTGAAGAAATCGTCTCGACGCGACAGTTCAAGCGACCAGAGCTGAGGGTCGATAGCCATCAGTTTGTCCCAGTCCGCACTCGAAATTGATTCGAGTCCAGTCCAGTCAATATCCTGGAATTCCGGCACAAGACCAAGTGGCGAAGAAACCGCCGGAGCCTTGCTTTCCACCCGCTCAAAAATCCATTTGAGCACGCGCATATTCTCGCCGAATCCAGGCCACATGAAGCGACCATTCTCATCGGTCAAGAACCAATTGACGCAGAAGATTTTGGGCGGGCTCGAGATGGAATTGCCGACCGCAAGCCAATGCTTGAAGTAGTCGCCCATGTGATAACCGCAGAACGGAAGCATTGCCATTGGGTCGCGGCGCACTTCACCGACTTTGCCGGTGGCTGCAGCGGTGGTTTCCGAGCCCATACTGGCCGCAGCGTACACTCCTTTGTTCCAGTCTGGAGTCTCAAGTACAAGCGGCTGAGTGTTGCTGCGCCTGCCACCAAAGATGAAGGCACTGATAGGAACGCCTTTGGGGTCGTCCCAGTTGGGATCAAGCGATGGGCACTGGGTTGCACTGACGGTGAAGCGCGAGTTTGGATGCGCGGCTTTGCGTCCACATCCCGGCGTCCATTCGCTGCCTTGCCAGTCAATCAACTGTCCCGGCGGCTCGCCGAGGCCTTCCCACCAAACATCGCCATCGGCAGTGAGAGCAACGTTGGTGAAGAGACAATTGCTTTGCAGCATGGCAAGGGCGTTTGGATTGGTCTTGGCCGAGGTGCCCGGAGCGACGCCAAAATATCCCGCTTCGGGATTGATGGCATACAACTGACCATCCTTGCCCGGTTTGAGCCAGGCAATATCGTCACCAATAGTGGTGACTTTCCAGTCTTTGAAATTATCCGGCGGAATGAGCATGGCCAAATTGGTCTTGCCGCAAGCGCTTGGGAAGGCTGCGCTCACGTACAGCTTTTTGCCTTGAGGCGATTCGAGCCCCAAAACGAGCATGTGCTCAGCCAGCCATCCTTCGTCACGCGCCATGGTGGAGGCGATACGAAGTGCAAAACACTTTTTGCCAAGCAAAGCGTTACCGCCGTAGCCTGAGCCATAAGACCAGATCTCGCGGGTCTCAGGGAAATGGACGATGTATTTGGTCTCTGGGTTACAAGGCCAGGCGACATCGGATTTGCCCGAGGAAAGAGGCGCGCCGACGCTGTGCAAACACGGCACATAATCGGGTGAATCACCCAGAACTTCAAGAACCTGACTTCCCATGCGGGTCATGAGCTTCATGCTCAGCACCACATATGGTGAATCGGTCAGTTCGACGCCAATGTGCGAGAGAGGTGAACCGATTGGACCCATGCTGTACGGCACCACATACATGGTGCGACCTTTCATCGAGCCCTGGAAAAGCCCGGTGAGCTTTTCTTTCATCAAGGCTGGATCCATCCAATTGTTGGTGGGACCGGCATCGACCTTGTCGGTAGTGCAAACATAGGTTTTGTCTTCGACCCGAGCCACGTCGGAGGCGTCGGAGCGAGCAAGGAAGCTGTTGGGACGCTTCTGGGGATTGAGCCGAATGAGCTTGCCGGCTTCGACCAGCTCACCAGCTAGACGGTCGTACTCGTCTTGAGTGCCATCACACCAATAGACTGAATCGGGTTGGCAAAGAGTTTTCACTTCGTCGACCCATGCAAGCAACTTGCTATTGGAGGTAGATTTTGGCGGCATTTGGTATCCTTTGTTTGGTTGTGAATCAGTGCTCATTTTGCGCTTATATAAAGAGCACGATTCTTCGATTAAGTTCCAATTTCGACGGTCTTGGCTAAGTTTTTTGACTCGTTTCTTGTAAAATTAGTTGACCTCATTAACTTACTAAGAAGCTTTGTATTCATTCCTGGAGTGCTAAGGAATGTCACTATTCTGGGTTGGCCGAGTTGCGCTAAATTTTCTGTTTCATTTGTTACATGCGCAATGTTGTTTACAATCACTGTTTTGCCACCCATCGATACCAACGCATCAATTCAGCTGTAGACAAGCTTGATTCTGGACATCCTCGATGCAAATGAGGACGAGCACCATCAAACATTTCAGAAATTCCGCCCAGAGCTTCTTCCTGCATAAAGTGCTCCATAAGCGGTTGCAGGGCTATTTTTATTCGATTGACAGTCTCAGGAACTCCGCCGTGAATGTTGAGTAAGGCGTCGCAATACTGACCAAGTAGCCAGGGATAAACCATGCCCTGGTGTCGACTTAAATCTCTGTGATACTGGTCTGGATGAGTCAAACCACAACCAAAAATGCCTTGATAATTTGTATCTGTACTAGCCAAAGTACGAATTCCCATCGGAGTGAGTAATTCGTTTTCCACCACCTGTAGTATCATTTTCTCTTGTTCCGGTTTTAAGGCGCGAAATGGGAGTGAAATAGCAAGAAGCTGATTAGATCTGATGCTTTCATCATTTTTGGGACCAGGGGTCAATCCTTCTTCCAAAACATCGAACAAACACTTCTTCTCTTCATTCCAAAATTTTTGCATCGATTCTTTCGCTTTGTCTGCCATGGTTTTTATTTCGGTGAAGTTGCCCGAAGGCTCCCCGACAGCATCGGCAAGGAATAAGATTGTCTCTAAAAAGTTGTACCAGAGAGAGCAAAGTTCGATAGCTTTTCCAGCACGTTGAGTCATTGGAAAATCTTCCACCTTCGTATCCATCCAGGTGAAGACTTTCTGACGATGCGCGCACCGCAATAGTCCATCTGAGGGATCTATTCTGACACCAGGATTGGTGCCAAGCACATATTTGACAGCAGCATCGACCATGAGAGGCAATTGCGTCTTGACAAAATCGGCATCACGAGCCACTTTCCAGTAGTGATATAAAGCCCATCCCCACCACAATGTTATGTCAGCCGCTTCATATTCGTGTTCGCCTTCTGAAGCTGGAAAGTCAAAATCTTTTTGATAGTTAGGCATGATGCCATTTTTGACACGCTTAGCTGCCGTTTCTATAATGTGCTTTGCATCATCTAGTCTGCGAGTAGCAATGGCAAGTCCCGGAACAGCCATCATTGCCGCTCTGCCTCCGGCATTGAACCAGGGATAACCTTCGACTACCGTAAGACCCTTATCAATTTGGGAGCAATAATCTTCCACAATAAATTTATCGCAATCAAGCAAGAGCATTACCGTGCGCTGACTTTTGTCTAGATTAGCTCGCTCAATAATCTGTTTTTGTCTTGCCACCATATCTTCTACGTGCGGCTTGACGCACACTTTATGAATAGGTCGCTCAAAACTGGCAGCCACAACCACTTCGCTCTCGTGAGTAAGAGGAGCTGTGACAGAGCCCACTAAATACAAATCCTCCGAATCTGGCAAACCACGCTTTGTTTCGATAGGTAAGTTATAATCCCACCACCAATTTTTAGAAGTGGAATATTCACCTTTGTTCCAGGTGAGACATAAACGGCGAGCCTTATTATCCAGAATGATTACAGCCTGTTTGGGAGAAACAAACTGAGCATATTTCATTTGTGATGAACCTTTCACTTGCTCGTGAATAGGTCTGTAACCGACCAAAAAGCGAGAACTTATGCGAGCGTCCTGCGCCTCGCCCTCAGGTTTGTCTGGGTCAGGTATCCAGTTATATTCAACAAACACTTCATCGCTAGAATGAGGATGAATGAGTTGTTTAATCAAATAATTTCCTGCAATTTCAAAAACCCAGGTAGGACAAGGCAAATTGGTAAACGACTCTAGATATTTGTAACCAGTTGGCGACACCACCCCTGATGCCCAGTAATTTGTAGACAGATCAAATTCGCGTCCATTTACGAAAACTGTCTCTTCAAGCCTCGACAAAACAACATGCCTATTACATGGTGGTGGCATGGACGATACCAATACCGCATGGTATCTGCGCAAGTTAGCGCCCGAAACAGTGCCCATGGAGTATCCGCCAAGCCCATTAGCAACAAGCCATTCGCGATTATCTGGTTTATCGCGCGAGGGATACCAAATAGGAATTTCAAAATCGATGTCTCGATAACGTGATTTGAGCCAACCGATAATTCCAAATGTCACCTAAACGCCTCCCGGGTTCTGAAGCCATTCTACCCAACGCGAGCGTCTGGGCCGCATGTCAAGCCGTATATTCAAAAATTGCCCGTAAGGAGGCTTTAGCAAACCTCAATCCTAAATGTCTGGCAAATTCATCAAGAAGCTCGCGAAGTTTGCGCTAACTGCAACATATTTTCCCCAAAGGTTTAACCTTTTTAAGGTTGCAAAGAGGAGGCGCGCTTTGTTAGGTTTTGGCATGAGGGCGAAACGAGGGAACGAAAAAATGATTATCGATGTAACTAGATGTCTTTCAGTATTTATTGCAGTCAGCGCCTGGATTTTCAGCTAATAAGGATACAAATGAAAACCATGAACTCTAGAATGAAACTAAAAACCAAGCCCCGTGGCTACTTTTAGTTTCTTTCTGTTTTCGGTTTTACTATAATCGTTAGTATTGAAGGAGTTAAAAAATAGTACAATGTGCAGGTGAATACCCTTACCAAAAAAGACATATGCTGGGGATCGGGCGCCGCCCTGATTTCAGCCTGCCTCATGGCTCTTTGGTACTCATTCGACCACCACATCCCTATGATGGATGAAGCTGGCCACATTTTAAATGGGCTGGGTTATCGCGAATTGTTCAGTCATCCCCGCCCGTGGCGAATTGAATGGCTGCAAAAATCATTGTCTGTAAATGGTTTCTATCCGCCCACAGTTTATATTCTTACAGGACTTGTGAAAACGGCTCTGGGACCAGGCAGACACTGGGACATTCTAGTCCAGGTCTTTTTTACTTTCTTACTAACCGGTTCTGTATTTTTTACCGCGCGACTTTTACAGCTTCCTCTTATAGCTGCGCTAACTTCAGCTTTAATCATTAATCTCTATCCCGAGACTTCATCTTTAAATCACCTCTTCATGCTGGATTTTCCAGCCCTTGCCGCTGCAGCTTTTGGCATATGCCTACTTATTATTTGGTGGCATTGGCCAACCTGGCGCAACGCAGTGATGTGCGGCATCTTGCTTGGCTTTTGCTGCTTGACCAAACAAATTGTGGCTGCGTTTCTTTTGGGCACAGGCTTCTTTTATTTTGTCGCAGCGCTCAAAAATAAAGATCCAATCGAACGCAAAAAATTAATAGGTCAAATTTTTGTGCTTGCAGGCTCGACTGCACTTGTAGGGGCGCCATGGCTCTTGATCAATTACAAGTCCATGCACGCTATCAATGAATATGCTCAAACGAATCTTGTTTCTGCCGGACAAAAAATGGCCCCCTGGCAGAGCATGCTTTATTATTTAAAATCCTATTTTTACACTTTGTCCCCGGCTGGCTGTTTGCTTTTTCTGGTTTCAATTTTTGCTGCGGGCAAACAAGCAAACAAGCAACTAGCGCCAGTTTGGGCATCAGCTTTGCTTGGTTTCTTTTTGATGTGCAACTACGTTTATCCACTCGAGCGCTACATTACCCCCACTCTAATACTTGCCGCTCTGGTGAGTGGCGCAGCCCTTTCAAATTTGGCTCAAATAAAAAACATAGGCGCTAAAATAGCTACAGGATTAATTCTTGGGCTTTTAGCCATTCAATATTTATCCTACAACTTCACCCCTTATCCCATAAGCTTGCCACCATTGACGGCACTATCAAAAATGTTGGGAGTGCGTCTTGAAACATCACTTTTTAGTAGAGACGGCACCAAAGAGAATCCTTTCCCGCTCGAAGATTGGGGATATGACTGGACTTTGAATAACATTTCCAAACGCGATGGCAAAGCGCCCGTTTATTTAAATGTGATGGCGAACAAAACCAATCTAAATGCCCAAACTTTTGATCTTGCCACAAGAGAGAAGGGCTCACCAATTCGAGCCACAACATCGCGCATCTGGTCTATAGTGGGAGACTCATACGAGTTCGACCCGGTAAAAACCATGTATTTTCACTGGTTTTTAGTCAAAGAGGGTGATCACGGTGCACCGTTCAAAGATGAAAAATCAAAACAAGACTATGCCGCACTCAAGACTTTTTTGAGCACAAGCGGCAAATTTGAAGAAATCGGTCGTCACATCTGCCCTGACAAAGACGAACTGATTTTGTACAGACAGCGCGGCTTGAGCTTTTGAGTGCCCAATTAATGGGCTTTTTTTAATAAGCAGATGAGAAGCGCTTAGGAAAACGCCGCCTCTTGCAAACTATAATCTTAGGCGATATGTTGTCAAAGCCCCAAAGCCGAATCTCAGTAATCGTTCCTCTATATAACGAGGAGGCGAGCGTCAAAGGCGTATTAACAGGCCTGCAAGAGCTTGAGCGCGAGCTTAAAGCAGAAGATTCCGGCATCAAAGACTTGGAAATAGTCTTTGTCGACGACCGCTCTAGAGATAAATCATTTGAAATTGCAGCAAATCTGGCCTTACAGCACCCAAATGTAAAAGTGGTAAAACTGGCCTTCAATTCTGGTAGCCATGCAGCAATTATGGCTGGTCTTTCCAATTGCTCTGGCGATGCAGTAACCTTCATCGCAGGCGATATGCAAGACCCACCCTCAGTCATAAAAGACCTGATAAAAGAATGGCGCAAAGGTGCAAAAATCGTCTGGGCATCACGCGAAGATCACCTTGGTTTCAAACGTCCACTGTTCTCCAAACTTTATTGGTATTTGTGCGCCAAGCTCAACGAATCATCCATTCCTGAAGATGGCGTCGACTTCTTTTTGATTGATAAATGTGTAAAAGACACTCTGGCAGCGCGTCCTCATCGTCAGGCTCCCATTTTTCTTGCAGTAGCCGAAACTCGATTCAACTCGTCGACAGTTAAGTACGAAAAACAATTGCGAGAAGCTGGTAAATCCGGTTGGACTATGCGCAAAAAGATAGGGCTAGTACTCGATTCCATAGTGCTCTCGAAACGTCTAACTCAGATATTTGCCACAGCTGGAATGGTTGGATTGCCTTTGTCTTTTCTGTTATTTACAGCGTCTATTTTTCTTTTCTTTTTCAACGAGTTGACCACAGCCATGTTTTTGACCGTGGTGGCAATTTCATTTTTATGTCTAGGCATTCAATCAGCCATTTTCTGGCTGTTTGCTGAAACCATGCACCGAGCCGGTCTGGAGCACAGAGAGTCTCCCAACTTTGTGGTCGAGCAAATAATCTACAATCAGGAAATTACAGCTTTGACTTCAGAAGCTACGTATGCGACTTCTTCTTCGGTCATCGAAGGGAATATCGGAAGGAATACCACTGTTTCTGAAAGTCTTTCGGTATAAGGCAAAACGAGCCCTTTTCCGCTTGTCTGATTGTACGCGCCTTCTTTGTGAATCGGTGGAATACCGCGTCTGGTGGTTATTCCCGCTTTATCCAGTTTGCTAATTACCTCATCGCGCTCGTCTCTTGTTGCTTCAAGCATGATTGGATAAGACTGGTAATTCCAGGTGGTGACGTAGTCTTTGCAAGTTATACGCTTAATGCCATTTGATTTGTCAAAAACAGAATTGTAGTGTGAAGCTATTTCATTTCGACGACTGACGATCCAGCCTAAGCGCTCCAGCTGTTTGATCCCGATGGCTGCTTGCATATCTGTCATGCGATAATTGTAAGCAATTTCATCATACTCTTCATACATCGTACTTGCTGATTGATGACGCAAGTGAGCCGAGATAGAGGCACCATGCGCTCTTAGACGACGCGCACGCTCTGCCTTGTCTTTGTCATTGAGCGTGATCATTCCGCCTTCACCAGTAGTTATTACTTTGCGTGGGTGGAAGCTCCAAGCGCTTGTGTTGCCCGATGCTCCGACCGGTTTGCCTTTATAAGCCGAGCCGATTGAGCAAGCACTATCTTCTAAAATAGTGATACCAAATTCTTTGCCGATCTGGTTAAAAGCGTCTATGTCAGCCGGTATTCCAATTTGATGCACGATCAAAATGGCTTTTAATTTGTTGCCTGTTTTTTTGTTTTTTAAGTTGGAATCGTAATTGCCTTCAATTATATTGCGGCATTCATCGGGGCTTATGTTTAACGTTTCGGGATCGATATCACAAAATTGAGGCGAGGCGCCTGCATGTGCGATACCATTGGCGGTGGCTATAAAAGAAAATGATGGGCAAATAACATCATCGCCTGCGCCAATATCATGAATAAGCATAGCCAGGTGTAGTGCTGTTGTGCAAGACGTCGTCGCTATGCCGTATTTAGCTTCAGTAAATCGGCAAATATCTTCTTCAAACTGCGCCACAAGCGGTCCCTGCGAAATCCATCCGGACTCAAGAGCAGTTTGCACCAGTTGAAACTCTTCTTTAGCTAAGAATGGCTTGGCTATTGGGATACTGTGCTTGGTTGTTTCCATTCCTCAATTTCCTTTTCGATTGATTTTACTACTCGAGCGGGCACTCCAGCTACAAGTGAGTACGGTGGAATAATTGTGTCTTCGAGCACCACCGCTCCTGCCGCCACAATGCTGTGATGACCGATAGTGCATCCCATCAGCACCACTGAATTTTGCCCAATAAAAACATAGTCCTCTATCACTGTGGGCTTACGATCTACTACGTCGTACTGACGCTCACTGACACAGCGTTTAGCAGTGCTGTGGGTCAAAATAGATGCACTTGTACTTACATTTACACCCTTGCCGATAGTCAAGCCACCCTGACCGTCAATGAGCGTAAACGGTCCAATCCAGGTGCCTTCGCCAATTTCAGGTTCACCAGTTATCCAGCAATGCGGATTGTAGGTGTTTGCCGGAAGCCCATCAACGGGGGCTTGTGGAGAGTACTTTGGCATCTGCAGCATTCCAGTTAGTGAGGGCGCAATCTTTGAGCAAGCCAGACAAATCATGATTTTGTGCTTGGAACCAGGAGATGTAGGCTTTGAGCCCATCTTCAATAGATGTTTTGGGTTCAAAACCAGTCATTTGTTTGATCAGATTTATATCAGCATAATGTCTGCTTACGTCTGCTGGGCGCTCTTTCTCAAACACAACTTTCATTTCTTTTTTACCAAGAATATCAATCATCATCTCGGCAATTTTTCGAATAGTCACTTCCTGTCCACGAGCCACGTTCACTGCTTTGCCCACTAAATTCTCAGCACAGGTAGCTGCAATTATGCCCTGAACTGTATCTGGTACAAAAGTGAAATCTCTCGTCTGACTGCCATCTCCATAGATTACAGGGGCAAGATTATTGAGCATACGCACTAAGAAGCGCGGTATCACTTCGCCATGTACACCTTCATGATGTTCGCGATATCCATAAGTATTAAACGGACGCACCACGAGAACGGGCATGCCGTAAGTTTTTCCAAAAGCATCGGTGTAAAGCTCACCAGCTAATTTGCTTGCACCATACACTGTTGTGGGGCACAGCGGATGGGTCTCTGTCATGGGAGCTGTTATTGCTGTTCCATATACTTCGGAAGATGAAACATACACAAATCTGTCGAGCGGCTTTTGACGAGCTTCGCACATGTCTTGAGCCAACTTCAAAACATTCAAAGTTCCAGTGGCATTTACTTCGTGCACCAGAAATGGCTTATCGAAAGACAGACGCAGACACTGCACAGCCATGTGAATGACCACATCGATATCTTTGAGCGCTTCTTTGACAGCGTCATTTTCCGTGATCGAACCTTTGATGAAGCGACAATTGCCGGTATCAAGAGCTTGTTTAATATTGCTTTCTTTTCCCGAAGAGAGGTCATCGAGAACAACGACTTTGTTGCCTTGCTCTATAAGCCCGTCTACAAGGTTACTGCCTATAAAACCGGCTCCACCTGTGACTAAAACTTTCTTGCCATTAAGCTGCATCTTATTTCTCCTGCCTATTTGAGCGCTTCTTTGAGCGATTGGACAACATGATTTATTTGAGCTTCAGTCAACTCCGGAAACATCGGCAAGCTCAATACGCGCTCTGCCAGGCTTTCCGAAATTTCGAAATCGCCTTTGCTATAACCTAAATTGTTGAATGCTTCTTGCAAGTGCACAGGAATGGGATAGTGAATTCCAGTCGATACATTTTTTGAATTCAAGTAATCTTGCACTTTCTGTCTAACTTGAGAATCAGCCACTTGCACGATATACAAGTGAAACACAGGCTCTGAACCTTCTGGCACATGCGGCAGTACAAGCCCTTCTACACCAGCCAATTTTTGTGTATAGGAAGCGGCATGCTTGCGACGCTGCTCATTCCACTCATCTAAATATGGAAGTTTCACTCCAAGCACAGCCGCTTGCAGCGAATCAAGTCTAAAATTATGACCCACAATTTCATGCACATATTTTTTGCGCGATCCGTGATCTCGCAAAAGACGCACTTGTTCTGCAATAGCATCGTCGTTTGTGCAAACTGCACCACCTTCACCTGCAGCACCCAGGTTTTTGCCTGGATAAAAACTGAAACAGGAAGCGACTCCAAAAGTACCGGCATTCTTGCCCTTGTCTTTGGCACCATGAGCCTGGCAGGCATCTTCCAAAACTTGCACGCCTTTGGCATTTGCCCAAGCCATGATTTCGCTCATGTTGGCGCACTGCCCATACAAATGGACTGGAATAATTGCTTTAGTCTTGCTTGTGTAAGCCTTGTCCAGCTCTTTTACATCGAGATTATAAGTTTTGGGGTCCACTTCAACAAGCTTGGCAGTGGCTCCAGCAAAGGCGATGCCTTCGACTGTCGCTACAAAAGTGTTCGGGACTGTAATAACTTCATCGCCAGGTCCAATGCCCATCGCAATCAATGCCAGATGCAGAGCGGCTGTTCCTGAATGCAATGAAACACAATGCTTGGTGCCGACATATTTAGCGAAATTAGCTTCGAACGATTTGACTGCTGGTCCCAAAATAAAAGAAGCGTCTTGAAAAACTGGGCTCAGAGCCTTATCTAACTCGGGTTTGAGATTTTCGAATTGTTGTTTCAGATCAATGAAGGGCACCGAAAGTGATTCTTTGGTTTGGCTTTGGGCTAAACTGACTGACATTATTTTCTCCCTTTAACTAAGACTCTGGCTGGACTTCCGACCACGGTAGAACCTGCTGGCACATCTTTGGTTACCACTGCTCCGGCACCAACAGTTGCGCCTTCACCCACAGTTACGTTGCACAAAATTACAGCTCCAGACCCAATTGATGCGCCCTTCTTAATCACAGTCGGATGCACTTTCCAGTCAGCTTCGGTTTGTAGTTCACCACCATCTGTAGTGGCTTTTGGATATGGGTCATTGATAAACATCACTCCATGCCCAATGAATACCTCATCTTCGATTGTCACGCCTTCGCAAACGAAAGTATGACTGGAGACTTTGCAGCGACTGCCTATTTTGGCATTCTTCTGCACTTCGACAAAAGCTCCGATTTTAGTGTCTTCACCAACTGTACATCCGTACATGTTGACGAAATCACGAATCACGGTTCCTTTGCCGATTTTTACATCTTTGGTTATTTTCTGAAGTGAGCTAGGCTCGAAATTAGTTTGCTCTATCATCTTCTTATTTGCTTTTTCCTGCCGCCACTTCAAGACTCTGTGGCTGTCCCGTTTTCAATGATAGGTTAGCAGCTTCAAGAATTTTGACTACACGCAAGCCTGCTCTACCGTCGGTTACAGGAGTGGTCTTGTTCTTGATGCAATCAACGAAGTGTTCAACTTCGGCTTTCAACGCTTCGGTCATGTCAAAAACTGGAGCGCGCATGTCGCCAATTCTGTACTGAATTAAGCGCTCATGACGGCCCTCACTAGTTTGCGGCTCTTCGCTCTTAATGCCTTTGTCGTAGATTTTGATTTTTTCGGCTGGATCAAGATCGTCATAAACAACCATTTTTCTGGTTCCGCCAATGAGAATGCGGCGAATTTTTACCGGTGAAAGCCAACTTACATTCAGGTGTGCAATCACGCCATTTTCAAGTGTCAGACTCAAATAGGCGATATCTTCGATGCCGTTGCCTATGTGGCTTGCGCCAGTTGCATGCACACTGACAGGATTCGAGTTGATCAAATAATCCATAGTGGCAAGGTCATGTGGAGCCAGGTCCCAGACTACGTTTACATCGTTCTGATGCAGACCCAAGTTGATACGAGTCGAATCGAAATAAACTACATCGCCAAAATCGCCTTTATCGATTTCAGATTTTATTTTGCGCACGGCGCCATGGTAAACGAAAGTATGGTCAACCATCAGAGTCAGACCTTTTTCTTCTGCCAGGGCTACAAGTTCGTGACATTCAGCCGAGGTGGAACACATCGGCTTTTCGACCAAGACATGTTTTCCAGCAAGAAGGGCTTCTTTGGCTAATTTAAAGTGTGTGAATACTGGTGTGACAATAACAACAGCGTTTACTTTTGAATCTTTGAGAACTTCGTCATAGCTGTTGGTCAGTTTAATGGTGGGATATCGACGAGCTAATTTTGCCAGTTTTTCGGGCATCAAGTCGCATACATAGCTGACTTCAACTTCTGGATTCTCATAAAAGTTTCGAATTAAGTTGGGTCCCCAGTAACCGCAACCAATAACTGCAACGTTAATAGCCATGAAAGTCATTCCTCGATCAATGAACTTCGCTCACAAACGAAGCTCGGGCAACCGGCGAAAGAATTCGCCTACGGCTTGCCATGATCGCACGACATATATGGATCAATCCAATAGGTTTTTGTAATGTATCAAAATTCGGTATCGTTTTGTCGCTATAAATCTACAAAATGGTTAAGCCGCCATCTCATTGAAGAATTTTTGATTAGTCTGAGAAACCACTTCGGGGTTAGGTGCAAGCGCACTATCTTTGAATGCAATAGCCATGGGAGCTGCCGCCGCTTTGCCAAAATCATAAGCTGGTATATCTTGTGAAAAGAACTTCTCTGCGTTCGCATCCATACTCGCTTGGGAAAAACTAGGAATCAAACAACTAGAGTCGTTTTGAAGCTGACTCATCATGCC
Source organism: Candidatus Melainabacteria bacterium (assembly GCA_016699165.1). Lineage (GTDB taxonomy): Bacteria > Cyanobacteriota > Vampirovibrionia > Obscuribacterales > Obscuribacteraceae > Aved-18. The sequence continues at coordinate 2,474,666 of CP064963.1, forward strand.
GATGGCTTCAGACTCTAGAGGGGATAAAGATAAAGTAGAACAGCCTTGAGGTGCTGCTTCACTTCCTTGCTCATTACCGTTTCCAAAAAGTCCCACGATTTGCTTTCCTCACCAATTAGAAAATAATCGAATTTCGTAGTAATACGTATACGTTAGTCCCATAAACGGGCAATGTCAAGAATATTTAATCTGCCAGGGGAGAATCCCCACTTGACAGAGAATTCAAATCAAACGCCCAAATAATCAGAATCTTGATATAATCTAGACAGTCTAGATTTTTATTTAAAAGAGAGCATTTTCCATGTCGAAAAGCTGGCAGTTACAGGAAGCAAAGAACAAATTTAGTCAAGTTGTCGATGAGGCTCAATCTAAAGGTCCTCAAACCATTACTCGACACGGAAAAGAAGTGGCGGTAGTTCTTTCAGCTTCTGAATACTATAAATTGACTGCATCCAAAATAAAGCTTTCTGATTTCTTTTCTCAGTCGCCGCTTGCCGAGATAACTTTAGAGCGAGACAAAAGCCCACTAAGAGATTGATGACACATGAAATACCTTGTCGATACTTGTGTTATTTCAGAGCTGGCAAAGACAGATCCCAATGCCAATGTCGTGCGATGGATAGACAGTCAGGAACTGAATAATATTCACCTTAGCGTTATCACGATTGGCGAAATCAGACGCGGAATCGAAAAGCTAAAAGATGGAACGCGCAAAAACCGTCTTCAATCATGGCTGGAAGACGAATTACTTAGCCTTTTTGGTTCGCGACTTCTGCATATCGATTTAGAAGTCGCAATTTGTTGGGGTGAATTGACTGCGACACTGGATCAATTGGGTAAACCTATGCCCGCTGTGGACTCACTTATCGCAGCCACTGCTTTGAAGCATCAGTGCGTTCTGGTTACACGCAACGTAGAAGATTTCAAAAATTCAAAAGTTGAATTGTTTAACCCCTGGAACTTTGTGAATTAGAATTTCATGGCAAATATTCAAGGTCGTTCAAGTCTTTATGCCTTGCACTTGCTAGTTTGTTCTTTTTGAGATCTTCCAGTCCTATGATGTTTATGGTGAGCCCTTCAAGCTCCAAGTCATTTCTTCGTTCATAACATTCGGTGAAGCTAACCCCGGAAACGCTAGTCATAATTTCGATACGAAAGGGAGGTAGTCCCATTCTCACAATGTTGTTGTCTTTTCTGAACATTGCTTCGTTTACATTATCGCCAAAGCCGAATTCCTCTAACGCATTCACCAACTTTATAGAGTTTTCTTTTGTGCAATTCACCCAAATATCTAAATCTGCTGTTGCGCGAACATAGCCATAAGAACCAACCGCATAGCCACCGACGAGCAAGTACTCAACGTTATGTGCGTTCAACAACTTCAATAATTCTTTGAAGTCCGGGTGTAGATTGATCGTAGCCATACAAAACCTGCCGCAGTAATTCCATGGCCTGCCATCGCTCAGCCGGCGTTTTGGTCAACCAGTAAGCAACATCATCTGGCAAATCATTCAACGAACATTCGACCACAATACTAGTATCGATTTCGGATTTAACCACTGAACTTGCTCAAATAGCCAACACTTTAATTGTAACAGAGCTAACCTAAAGGCTTGGAGCGTTTACGCCAGCCATCTGAGTGGGCGATTGCTGATGCAATTGAGGTCGTTGTCTGGCATAGTCCGGTGGTAAAACTCTAAGCTCAACCAGAGCCGTCACACAGCGCCCACGCACGCTCTCATCGTTCGGGGCAAGCTCAATTGCTTTGTAGTATTCCTTTATAGCTTGGTTGAGCTGCAAATTGCCTCTGTAAGATTCGGCAAGTGCCAGATGCGAATTAGCATCGTTGGGATTCTTTTTGGTATCAACCACAAGCCACGGCACAGCTTCTTTGTGACGACCGGCGGCGGCGGCGGCAAGCATGTTTGCTTTGCGGAAATTGTAAGCAAGCTGCAAATCTTCTTCAGATGGACCTGGCAAGGGTGGTCCGTTATAACCAATTTTGATTTCACGCACATGGGTGTCATGCGGCGGGTGCGAAAAAGCCACATAAGTATTAGAGGTCCAGGAGTAAACCGAAGTTAAATGCGAACGGTGGTCGTAAGTCTGTTTGGTCATTGGACCGAAAATTCCTGGCAAATCTTTCATGGTCAAATTCGAATTTTGCAAGTGCACAGTAAACACAGAATCAGTAGCAACTTCTGGGTGCGGTCCGTTTTGCTCAAGCGAATAACGCACAAGGCGTCCAGGTTCTTGATACCACCTGTAGTCTTTTTTATTGAACGAAACTTGTTGGTGCCCTTTTTCAGGAAGACCAATTACATATTGCAGATACTCGATATTCATCAGCTCAGGCTGCAGTACGAGCTTGTTTACGAGCCCCGTAATTTCGGGATCTAATACATTTGCACTGATATTTTTAGCGTTGCCACCATAAAGTTCTTGACTAGAAGATTGATTGGCATTCGGCTTAGAACCCTGTGCCCAAGCGGGGTTTACATGGTACGACAAATTAGTAAAGTTGATTGCGGCTATTGAAAGAGCAATTAAAAATGATTTGCCTTTCACGGTGCACCTCAAAAAAGAAACTGAGGGAAGATTCCATGGCTCTATGCCATTCTCAAAGATACCGAGTATTTCGGTCGGGAGCACTATTGTAAGCAATATTAAGCTACTCCTGACTACTCTTTAGTGTTAATTAACCTTTGCTAATACCAAAACCCACTTGGCAACCGACTTTTCCCTGCACCCAGTCACCGTGGTAAGCTTGTCGCGACTGACAGGGGCTTATGAAAATGTCTTGTATCAACCGTTTTTGTCTACTTGCTTTATCTATTTCTTTTTTCTCCACATCAAGCGCTGCGATGGCTGAATCAATCAAATATCCGGATGCCCAGCGTATTGAACATGTCGACACCTATCATGGCTCTAAAATTCAAGACCCATATAGATGGCTTGAAGACCCACATTCAGACAAAACTAAAGCCTGGATCGAAGAAGAAAACAAAGTTACTCAGGAATATTTAAAAAAAATACCTGTGCGCGACGCCATTAAGAGCCGCCTTACAGAGCTTTGGAATTTCGAAAAAATGCAAGCGCCTTACGAGCGAGGCGGCAAGCTCTTTTATCGCAAAAATTCTGGTTTGCAAAATCAAGACATCTTATATGTTCAAGACAAAGACGGTTCAGAGCCTAGAGTTCTGTTAGATCCAAATAAACTCTCGACAGATGGAACCGCTTTTCTGGCTGGAACAGCAGTGAGTGATGACGCCAAATACATTGCTTACGGCATCTCAAAATCAGGCTCAGACTGGCAAGAATGGTTCGTAAAAGACATTGCCACTGGCGAAGACACAAAAGATCGTCTTGAATGGATCAAGTTCTCATCAGCATCCTGGACCAAAGACGGACAAGGTTTTTATTACTGTCGCTATTTGAAGCCCAAAGAAGAAGACAAATATTTGGCTAAAAACCTCAATCATGAGGTGTACTACCACAAACTGGGCGACGAACAAAGCAAAGACGTACTTATATATAAAAGAACAGACCAGCCTGAGTGGTTTTTCGATCCTTATGTCACAAATGATGGCAAATATTTGATTCTGACCGTCGTAAAAGGATCTGAGGCAACCAACCGACTCTTCTATAAAGACCTGAGCAAGCCTGATTCCAAAGTTGTCGAGCTTCTGACCAAAAATGACGCCAAGTATGAATTCGTCGATAACGAAGATAAAAATTTCATTCTTAAAACCACTTGTGACGCACCTTTTGGCAAAGTGGTTTCGATGGATTCGACTAGGTCGGAAAATGACAAAGCAAGCTTTAAAGAACTAGTGCCTGAAACCAAAAACGTCACAGTCATTGGCGTAGGCTCAGTAGGCAAGCACCTTTTCGTTGTTAGCCTGAAAGATGCGTTTAGCCAAGTGAGCGAATATGATTTTAGCGGCAAAAAATTGCGCGATCTTGATCTTCCGGGAATGGGCGCCATTACTGGATTCTGGGGAGACCAGGACGACAAGGTCACCTATTTTAGATACAGCAGTTTTAACACTCCTTTGATTGTCTATAAGCTCGATATCACAAGTGGTGAAAGTTCTGTCTTTTTCGAACCGAAATTGAAATTCTTACCCAAAGATTTCATCACTATTCAAGCCATGGCAACGAGTAAAGATGGAACGAAAGTTCCGCTGTTTATTACACGTAAAAGTGGAACTAAATTCGAAAAAACCACTCCCTGTTATTTGTATGGATATGGCGGCTTCGACGTTTCTATGGAGCCTTCATTTTCGCCCACGACGCTTACTTGGATGGAAATGGGAGGAATCTATGTGCAAGCCATTTTGAGAGGTGGCGGCGAATTTGGCAGAGCCTGGCACGAAGCAGGAACCAAATTGCAAAAGCAAAATGTATTTGACGATTTTCAAGCAAGCGCACAGTGGCTTATCGAAAACGATTACACTTCAGCTTCAAAACTTGCCATCGCTGGCGGTAGCAATGGTGGTCTACTTGTAGGTGCTTGCATCACGCAAAAGCCCGAGCTTTATGGGGCCGCCTGTCCTGCTGTTGGCGTAATGGACATGCTTCGATTCAATAAGTTCACCGAAGGATGGGCTTGGGTTTCAGATTATGGCAGCCCCGAAAACGCTGATGAATTCAAGGCTTTACAAGCATATTCGCCTTTGCATAACATTAAAAACGATACCAAATATCCAGCTACTTTTATCACCACGGGTGATACCGATGACAGGGTGGTACCCGCTCACAGCTTTAAGTTTGCCGCCCAGCTTCAAAAGTCACAAGCAGGCGACAAGCCAGTCTTGATTCGAATAGAAACAAAAGCAGGCCACGGAGCCGGCAAACCAACCGATAAACAAATAGCCGAAATCACAGACAAGCTTGCGTTTCTGGCTCACGAACTCAATTTCGAAGAGCAAGCCACCAAAGAACTCACCCCGCACTCAAGATAATCGAGGAAAAAAATGCCTGTAAGAAATCAGCGCGGAGTTGCAAAATGGGTCAAGATCCTGCTTTGGACCACAGTTATCCTTCTCGTTTTATCACTGGCAACCTGCACCATGGGTGGTTTGTTCCTCTTTAAGAGCGCTACCGATGCAACCGATCCCAAGAAAATTGCTCCTATTCTCGATTCAATGGTGAGTATGACTACACCATTGCCGGATAAATTCAAACTGCAAATGGCAGTCGACATGTATGACCTGATGAAGGTCAAGTTTGCGTGCCTGAAAAACAAAGATGCAACACTTGAATTTTATATCGTGCGTTTCAAAAATTCAGAAAAGACTGAATACACAGCCCAGCAATTTATTGATGAAATGGCAAACAATAAAAAAACTATCGCTTCCGCTGGAGCCGCTTCAGAAGCGATGAAAGGCTTTGTCGTGAAAGAAAAAGGCAGTATGCCTGTGGCTGGTGTCGATATGCCGATTGCAATAGGAACGACCGAAAACGAAGTGAGTCAAATCAAGCGTCCAGCATTGTTTGGCTGCATCGTGCCCGACAAAACCAATATCCAACTTATTTGTGCTTTTGGTCCGGAAGGCACGGAAGAGCTTGATAAAAAGTCCGTCTCAGAATTTTTCAACTTAATCAAAGCGGTCAAATAATCAAACTCGGTTTTGCTCTCTTAGCGAAGCTAGCGCACACATTATAGCGCACTAATTAATCTTAAAAGCCTCAATTCTCTTTGAGTTTGAACTTCTTTTGTCTAGTTTGAAGTCATATCTCTCTTATAACCAATTCGAAATCTTTCAGCCTATTCTCTAAACAGAATCACCACTACCCAAGCTTATTTCTTCTCTATTTGAGAAATAAGTCGCGTTTGTCTTGCTGAAAAACAGAGCGCTGAAATGCGTGTTCTGGCTAGAGGAAGTGCGGAGCAACTCGAAAGAGACTCCTAGATACCTCATGAATCCCGGCTAGAGGGGATAGGTGCGAACCACCAGAAACCGGTTAACCTTGGAGGTAACCACAATGCAAGGCATGTCCCTTCTCACTCAAGTCTACGGACTGCTCGCTTTCAGCATGCTTGTCTTCACCGGCGGCGCAGCTCTTGGACGGAACGGGCAACTCGGCACAGTGATCTTCGGCGCCATCGCCTACATCGGGCTCGGCGTGGCGGTCCCCTATCTGGCTGAGCATTCCAATCTCGACATCAACCTCCTGCTCGGGCTCTTCGTGACCTGGGTCTTGGTGTCGGGTCTCTTCTGCGGACCGATGATCGCTATGGTTCGCAAAGAGAACGGCTGGCGCCCAGTGGTTCTCGCCGGCGGCAGCACGTCCATCGTGCTGGTCGGCGCCACCTACATGAGCCTCGGCATGGGCGACCCCAGCGCCTGGATGAAACCTCTGGCAGGCTTCACGTTCATCTTCCTGTGCGTGTCGCTCATTGCTGCCTTCATCGGCATGCGTGGGCGGCTCTGGGACCTGGTGACCGGCGCCATCGGCGCTTGCCTGGCTTCGGCGTTCATCCTCGGCTACAGCGCAGTCCTCATGCAAGCGCATGCGGCTGGCGACACGTCGACCCGCACGGCGATCAAGATCGCAGCCCAGCTCTGGTCTGCGATTCTCTGGCTCTTCATCGAGTTCTTGAAAATCTACTCGAAGTAACCAGAGAAAGCGGTTGGCTCTAGAGCAGCCGCTTGAGCAAGGGGAACGGTTGGAGGGCTTAAAGCTCTTCACCGTTTCTTAATTTGCCTCATACTACTATCTAATTTAGTATTCAGAAGCCCACTAAATGTACAAAAAATCGTATTTCGAATCCCAAAGCGACGAAAAATGCATGCCACGCATATTTACTCTTAACCCGCTGTTTAAATCTAAATAGTTCAAAATTGATTGGCGTTTAAAACATCTTTCTTTATCGAAGTTAATGAACCTGCACTCAGAAACATCTCACGTTGCAAAGATTCACTAGCTAGCTCAATCTACATTTCGCTCATAGAGCCAATTTAGTATTTAAAGTGCTCTATGCGATTGAGTAGCTTGAGTCTGCAAACTTTTTTCTTTTACTTACAGGTTTCTCGTCCAAAATCCTCATTCTTCCAGTTTGAATCGATTTTCAGATCAAGTTCAAAGGCTTTACTAGAGCTTTGATCTGACACGACGACGCTGGAACCTGGAAGTTTGCACATCTTCTTCAACCTCAAATGAAAGCCAAAAAGACTATGAAGAGAAAATGCCAGTCCTCGGACCGCAATTACTGCGCACCCCGAGACAAAATTGCCGTCCTTTTCGTCGACATCGACGGAACGGTTGCGGTATGCCAACCGTACTTTGACAGAGGGATTGAGGAGTTTTCCCATCTCATGTCTCTCTGCGGTTTTTCCAAGCGGGCAGCTAAGAAGGCTCTGCAAGAGGTTTACTATGGACGCAAGCCGTTTCGTGGATACGATCGTGAAAAGTTCGGCGAGGCTATCGCTGACGCTTACGACCACATTTGCAAGAAAGAAGGAGTGCGGAAAGATCCGCTCGTTTCTTCTATTTGCCAACGTATCGGTACCGCTCCCTTCTTTCAGCCGCCTGAGCTGTTTGCAAACTCGCTTCCTGTGCTGACTCGCGCACGTCACAATTTCTTGATTGTGGCTGTGACCGTGGGCACTCGCGAAGTGCAGAAATACAAGATTGGTCAGGGCGGACTCTCAGCCGTCTTCGACGACACCATCTTCACCTTGCACGAAAACAAGGCGGACCTGGTGGAAGAATTCATCAAGGACAATAACGTCTGCGCCCATTCCTCAGCCTTCATCGGCAACAGCATGCGCTCGGACGGGGTGACCTTGAGCAAGACCAACTTCGTCTTTCTTCCGCTGGAAATCAGCCTCGCATCCAAGTGCGACAAGTTTCCAGAGAACACCGGTTTTGAGCTGTTCAACGCTCACAACTGGACCGAAGTCGAAGAACGCGCTATCAAGCGCCTCATCAGACGTCGTCGTCTTGCAACCGAACTAGCTGCAAACTCGACCGACGACTGCACTGGCTGCGAGAACAAAGACTCGTAGCCAGATTTGAACTCTTAGCTCCAATCTAAAACCACCCTTTAAGGCCAAGAGGCCCGAACTTCGTTCAAGAGAACGAGAAAGGACTATTACTACCATGACTAAATCCAACACCACCCACGATACCACCTGCCCTGCTCGCGATGCTCTTAACAAAGCGGCAGTGGACCTCCGCAACGCTGGCTCTGACATCCTAAAAGCCGAGCGCGCCATGAAGGCGAAAGAAGTCGAATTGCGACTTTTCAATATCAAGGCGCAGGAAGACCGCGACTTGATGTTCAACGCATTCCACGCTTTTGCCACGCTCGGCAACGAGTTGCGCCGGCTCAAATTCGAAGTCGAATCCTACGACGCAGAACACGAGCGCGCACTCAAAGAGCGCAATGCGGCTGGCGATGAGCTTGACCGTGCTGCGCGTGTGCAAGGCTCCGGCAGAATGCATTCCGAGCAAGAGCTTGAGCGTGCTGCTGTTCGCTTCACGGCGGCGCAACATGTGCTTGACCAGCTCCAGAGCAAAGAAGCTGTGGCTAAGCGTCGAAGCGACGCCGTCGAGCTTCGCAAAGCCGAGGCTTGCATCGATGAAATCGAGCGCCGCTATCGCCAGAGTGATGCGACCGAAAAAGCCAGTCGTGAAACGGCTCGTTTAGCCGATTCCGAGTGGAATGCTCTGCGCAACACCTGGATTCAAGCACTGCAAGCCGAAGACACCTGTAAGAAAGAGCTTCGTCGTGCTTCTGTGGTCTACACAGCAAGTGTTATTCGTGAGTAAATAACTGGCATACTGACACGGGCTTGATGGGTTAAACCATCTCGCCCGTGTTCTTTTTTTAAATCACCCTACTACCAACCATAGTAAAAGTGGCAAAAAAAATTGAGGGATATAAGCTGGCTTAGCCAAGAAGCAGATTGCTCCTTGACTAAGTCCAGGTCCAGAGTTACTTCAGTCGCGCTAGTGCTTTCTTCTCGTTCAAACGCTTGAGGGCGCCGACGATAAGATCGCGATGGTCGTAGGCGATATCGCCTTTGAGCACTTCGCTCACACGCCGGAATTTCGCCGTTCCAGGAACGACTTCGATGCCCTCGCTTACCGCGGCAATGACCTTGTCCTGCTCCTCTTTTGGAACATACCAGGCATAGCCGTGATCAATCACATGACCGCGTTCGTCGCGCGCGATGTCGGAACGCTCGTCAATCAGTTCGAGCCACGCTGGATCGATGAGAAGAGTGAACTTGTCGTGTTCACCTGAGGCGTTCTGATTGAAAAAGCATTCTTCCATGGTCTCGCGAGCACAGCCCTGCTTGAGCGTCTCGACGAAAGGAATGATGAAGCCGCCCGGCAAAAGCAGGCATCCAACTTCTTCTTCCTTGGTACCGAAGAATGTGAGAACGAGCGGATCATCAGAGTCGATGTCCACGAAAATGGCGTTGGTCATGCTGTTGTCGGCTTTTGAAAAGGCGCTTCGCACGTGACGTTTTGCCGCAAGCAGTGTGCGAACAGAACCGGTCACGAGCAACTGAATGTCGTGGTCGGTAAAATTCGCCAGAGTGGGCAGAACTTGAGTGCGATATTGCAGAGCGTCAACAACCACACAGAGTGTGACCTTGCGCTCGAGCAGCGGCAGGCAACGCTTAAGAAAATCCTTGCAGGTCATATTCCCGGCGATGAAAACGATACTATCCGGCTCGACCTGGTCGAGGGCGGTATCATCAAACACTGAGTGGTTGCGCAAAAGCAGCAATTTTTCCAGCTCAAGTACCTGATTTTTCCAGGGTGACTGATCCTGCGCAAAAAACTCTTGCTGGCGACCAAAAGTCACCAACACAAATTTTTCAGCCATTTGTTACTCCTAGTTCAGAGTTATGTTCAGTCCAGAGAAAAAATATTGAGAGTTAAAACAGCACACTCTACGAAAAAGGAAAGACTAAATTCAGTGCTTTTTAGGCTTAGCGCTAACTTAGATAATCATGAAAAGTGACTGATGCTTAGCTTAGCTAGTAAAGCCTTTGAGCTTTTAACACTCGATAGTTAGCACAACCTCACTAACTGTGATCTTTAAGAGTGAAATTGTGATGAGACACTACTAATATGGCTCGCTTGAGCAACCTTTTCAGAACCCCTTCACTAATTATCCCAAACTCATTATTGCTATCTCATATTCATATTCTCTAGGTTCTAGGTATCACTTCAACCCACATCACTGACGGACGTAAATCTCACTTAGCTAGTCCACACAGCCCAAATCAGACACTTACTACCCGTGGATTATCGGTTTGATTTCTGCCAGTGATGCGTAATTTCCATGTTTGACCTCGAAGAAAGTGGCAGTCATAGCAAGTTTTCTTGCTGCCACTTTCTCCGGTGCCAACCGGAAACTGCAATGAACTTGTTCGATCAACCCCAGCGAGGCATCGCAAGATGACCTCAGGAGAAAATGTTATGAATACTCTCAAAGCCAAGTCCCACCTGCTCACCTCCGTCACAAGCATCAATACCAAGTGGGACAAGTCCCTCTCCTACCGCTGCATCTCTCGTTACCTCAAGTGCCCGAAGAGCTTCTACAAACAGCTTAGAAAGCGCGACGAACGCGGTACCGAATTCTCTGAAGTTTTGGGCGAAACGGTGCACGAAGCCGTGACGCACACGACCGAAGAGGGTCAGGAGAAGGCGATTGAGCGGTTCGTACCGTCTATCCCCGCTGGGGAGAAGCGTGCCGAATTCGTGAAAGTCGCTAAGGACTACATCAAGACCGCCGTTCGCCTGCGCACTCCAGGAATCGTGGAGCAGTGGAAAGAGCGCAAGCTGAAAGTTCGACTGGAAGGTACCGACTTCGTCCTGGTCTCCAAGCCGGATGAAATCAATCTGGTCAAGCTTCCAAACGGCGACGAATACCTCGAAATCGTCGACTACAAGACCGGTCGTATCGGTGCTTCCGCTGAGGATCAGCTTTTCCTGGCTGGCCTCGTTGTGGCACTTCTGGCTCGCCTGAGCGGTTGGGTTGGTAACATCAAGCTCGTCGCACGTAGCCTCGCTACGGGCGAACAGCAGGACTGGAACTTCTCGCGCATCGGCATGAAGCGCGACCTGGAACAGATCACTGCTATCTTCGAGGAAATCGAAGAGAACTTGGTGAAAGGAATCGGATTCGATTACAACGTCGGCTTCAACTGCGACAAACTCGCTTGCCGTTTCGACTGCAAGAAGTTCAAGCAGTGGGATCGCACTGGCCGTCCGGAGCTCGAAGCTTCGGCGCGCCCGCGCAGCTGGCGTCGTTTCATCGATACCCGCACTCCCGCTTACCAGCGCTCCGGGTTCCCAAACCGGTTTTCGAGCAGCAGCGTCTCGCACGCCGCCGCTTGATTTCGAGCACTACCAAACTATCGAGATTGACCGGCGACCACGTGAGTGGCCGTCGTTCACCACTTGAGGCTTAGCCTCTGAGCCAGTGGTTAAATCGGCACGGGAGCGACAATCCCATTTAACAGAGTCGACTTAGCCCGCGTGGAAAGCGACTCAAATTTGTCCTAGGAGGACATAGCTATGCGTACTTTCTCTCTCAGCATGAATGGTTCTTTCGACGGCGTTGTCGAGGACCACGACGACGAAGTGCTCTCTGCACCGGGTTCCAATCAGGATCCGGGTTGGACCGCCTCCGACGTTGCCGAGTACAACCGCGAACAGCGGCTGCACAGTCTGCGTCGCACCCCGGAGCTGGCTCTTCTGCCTGTTTCCGAGGCGACTCTCGCCGCGCGCGGCATCGACAATTCTTGCGGCTGGACGGCATCTGATGTCGCCGAACACAACCGCGAGAAGCGCCTTCACTGTCATTCCGTGCACTAAACATCGGCAATCGAATCTGGTGGATTATCACCACCGGTTCGCCACTGATGTCCACTACGTCCTGGATGACGGAGAGCTTGCTCTCCCGATTCCGGGGCGACTTAGTTTCTTCGTCCGACGTCCCGGACGTAAAGAGAGTGACGTCGTCTGTGAGAAAGACCTTCGTCTTTGCTCACAGCGTGCCGGTATAACAACCCGGCAGAGGCTTACCGCCTCAGTTCAACTCAAACGTGAGGTATACCATGTCTAAGGTAGCGAACGACATTGTTGCGCAGCACATTAAGGCAATTGAGGAGGGCAGCTCGCCGCACGGCGAGTTGTTCCAGGCACTTCACTTTCTCTGGTTCAACTCCTGTCATGAGGAGCAGGGAAAGCTGGAGTCCATCCTCAAGAGTCTCAATGACCGCGCAATCGTGGGCCACCTGAGCGAAATCAAGGCGTTCCCATTCCCCAGCGATTCCGCCAGGGAGATCATTCTCACGAAAGTCAAAGCCATCGAAGCTAAGGAAGTCTCGTCGCCGACCGACGAGATGACTAAAGCTGTAGGCGCATGGAAGAAAATCGGGCATGGCACCGACTCTTTCATGCGACTGCAAGGTGACTGGCTGGACGAGGAGATCAGGAGCGTCTTGGCCAAGCTCAAGGAGCAGCCGTTCGTGGATCCGCACGGGTCCGCCTAACGCGATGAATGAAGGCGGCGGCGAAAGCCGTTGCCTTCATTCCATTTGAGTTTTGTTTTACGTTCATTCTATTATTTTCTATAGTTGTATAAGCCAATTGAAAAGGCTCTAAGGACGAGCCTTCAAACGATGGTGAAATAAAGTCTGCTGGATTTACAGGACGTCAAAAATATTACGGTCCTCACCGCAAAGACTCGCTCACGTACGAACAAATCGATACCGGCGAAAGTGTCTCGCCGTCGTTAAAGCGTTTAAACAGTATCAAAGACATTTCGATTGAATCCAGCTCAGATGTTTTGATTTTCGTACATGGATTCAACACCAAATTTGAAACATCAATGCTCACCATTTGCTTACATGCAGGATGAATGCTCGGTTCAGTTTAGTTATCCGTATTTCAAACAATTCATGGACGATCTAGATCAAAACGACAAACTCGGCACTGTGATTCTTTCTTGCCCCGATTTAGATTATCAAACTGTAGCGATTGACAGCGAACGCAAAAAACTTTCTCAAAGCTTTGATCGAGGATACATCCTGGTTAGCGATATCGACAGTCCCCTTGAGTTATCGAGAGCCTTACACGGATATACAAGACTTGGCAGACCTGCCTTACCTAGCGCCAAGAGTCTTTTCTGGGGAACATTTGGCACAAGTTCGATACCAAATATAGTATCAACTGCAGCACACGCACCTGAGCTTTTAGCAAGACGTGCACTCAGGCGAATTCAGTCAGGCTTCATGTGGTATGTTCGATTTTTCCTTATGCACGATCTACGCCATACAAATCAGAAGAGCAAAAGATTTTCAAATACACTCGCCTAAAACTTTGATTTCAGGTTATTTAAGGTGCAAATTGATAAAATCAAAATATGACTAAAATGACATTGCCCAAAATAGCTTTTACTGCCTTAATCCTTGGTACCTGCGCCATTGCGCCTTCTCTGGCCGATACCATCGAGCCAGGCAAAGGTCAGATCATCGATGATGGATCTGGCGGCTCATTTATGGAAGAAGTGATTGATCCAAATCAGAAAATCAAAGACGAAATCGAGCGCGAGCGCGCCAAACAGAGTCGCAGTGTGGATAGGCATTTACTTGATCCAAACGAACTTAGAAACGTCAACATGCAAGTCACTAAAAGTGGACAACTCATCCCGCTTTTAAATCGCAATGCGACAAGCCCCGTACAACAAAATACAAGCAATATGCAAGTCTATAACGAGACATTGCCTATGGTTCCAGTTGCAACACCGTACGGAGTTGTTCCATACAATCCTTATGTTCCAACTAGTCCATACTATGCAAGACCAGTGCCGAACATCTATCAGCCTTATCCGTACAATCCGTATTACAGTGGACTGGGCGGCTTTCAGGGACAAATTTATAGCTCACCCAGTTATATGTCGACTGGTACTTCGGTTTTTACAGATCCGACTAAACCTGGCAGTATAAGCGTCACTCGCGATACTCTTTTGAACACTCCAGTAGGAGTGCAAGGTTATGGTATCAACACTCCTTTTGGGACAAAATATGGAGGCTCGCTATCTTTGCCGACCACCACACGCTCGACTTCTACCACCACATACACCCCGATAATTCCTGACTGGGCTAAGTAAGAATCTAGTTTATTTCGACTTCTTCTTGTTGAATTTCTATACGCTGACGCGCGCCTTGGCTTTCAGAGAGCTTGAGCATCACATCTGCGCAGTTTTCAATTGAAACAATTCTCCAATGCGCAGGCCATGTCGCATCTGTTTTAACCATTTTGCAATTAAGCACAAATTCTGACTGTGTGTCCTGGTCAACGAATAGTAAGCCAACAATGGCACTTTCACCACTTTCTGTCTTGTTTTGGATTGATTTGAATTTTTTGCGTCTCAAATTGAGCGTACCCGACATATTGTCAAAAGTGGGGCCAGCTCCGCCTGAATTCTCTTTATTTTCTTTTGCTTTTAGCGATCCGGCTTGCACAGCTTCTAAAATATCCTGCTCGAAGGAGTTGGTCATGTCTGGTTTTACAAAACCCATCAAGCCAGCAAAAAGCATTTTGCCAAAAATATTTCCACCCATCATCGATTGAACAGGTTCAGAAACGACGCCATCAACAATGCTTGCAGCCACACTGTGTACGTCGACATATTGTTTGAATTTTTCAGTATCGCGTTGCTTGATTGCCGCTTTAATTTGAGACAGCGTGTAGTCTGGCGTGGTTTGCCAGTAGAAGTACCCACCCAAAGCAAGAATTCCAACTAAAACTATTGCGACAAGTAGCTTTTTCATTTTGACCTCTGCAACACCCGATAATTCTAGCGTTTTTGATGAATAACTTATGCCAGTTGTGGTGGGTCTTTTTATTGTTCTTCCATCAAATAGTAAATGTGCGCAACTTTTCTTACGTTTACGTTAGGTATTCTGCGTGCTTTTAATACTTGGTAAAAAATGCAAAAAAGATGCCTAGAAGGTAAGTTAGAGCCAGGTTCAAATTTTTCGCATTCAACCATTATTCTCTTATCTATTATAGTAAAACATCCAAATAACGAAAGATGTCGAAAACACAGTCTAGCTGTGCCTCCGACATCTTCTCTTCAGTCGCTCACTAGGTGAGCTGATCGAGCTTCATGCTGCGATGGATATCGACCATCATGACAGGGAAATACGCCCCGACTGCACAGATCAAACCATGCAAACCGATGACGAAGAATCCCTGCCAGGAGAAGCCGGCGTTGATACCAAGCACGCAGTTTGCCAGGTACAAGCCGATGCCGACCAGGAGTCCGGTCCAGGCGAAGAATGAGAGAGTCTGGCGCAAGACCAGACGATCCATGACGGTGGTGACACAACCGAAGGCTGCGGCGAAGGAGACCGACACAGCCACCACGAAGATGACCGGCAGCTTGAGCAGCGCGAGAATCGCGACGCTTGCAAGGGCGATCAAGATAGTGGTGATGAAAACTTTGCCGGTTTCTTTCATCGCAAGGTAGGTGGTGGGAGCGCCGATGAGGGCACCAAATACGCCACCAGCCACGATGGAGGAAGTGATGCTGTAGCCGATCATCCATCTGCCCATGAGCCAGTTGTAGATGAGGGCGAAGAGGATGCCTGTGACCATGGCGGCGATGGTGCCGATGAGACCAGCCAGGAGATCGAGCTTCTTGTTCATTGCATGTCCTTTCTGATTGCTGGTGCAATCTTTTCGAATTCGTTATTAGGGGTGAAATTCGGGTTTCTGTTTTAGAATTCAGGACTTTAAAGATGAAAAATAGGGATATTTCATTCTTACGTCAAAAGTAGGTTTAAAAACATCCGATTCGACCTAAATAAATGGAAAGAAAGGGGTCATGGAGTTCAGATTTGCACTAATTCATCTTTGTTCGGCTCGCACAGCTCTGCGAGATGATAATCTAATCATTCTTTATATAACGGGGGCAGCATGATGAGCGATGTTTTGTGTCTAGGAGAACTCCTTGTGGACTGGGTTTGCACCGAGCCTGGAGCAGAACTTAGAGATGCGCTCAGCTTTACCAAAGCACCTGGCGGTGCGCCAGCAAACACGGCAGTAGGACTGGCTCGTCAGGGAATTAAATCAGCTTTTCTTGGTCGAGTTTCGCAAGACGAATTCGGCACCTGGCTAAGATCCGTTTTGCAAGAGAGTGGCGTGGATGTCTCTTGTACAGTGTTTGATCCAGAAGCTCAAACACGTATGGCATATGTTGTGACCACCGCATCTGGAGACAGAAAGTTAGCAGAATTCTCGCGTATAGCGTGTGCTGACACACGTTTACTGGTAGCGGATATTAACGAGGAAATGGTAGAAGCCGCTTCGTTCCTACACTTTGGTTCTATTTCTTTATTGGAAGAGCCAGCACGCACAGCCACCAAACATGCAGTAACAACAGCTAAAAAGCACGGACTAGTAATTTCATACGACCCTAATGTGCGATTGAATTTGTGGCCTTCAAAAGAAGTTTGTCGTCAAACCATTTTGGATAGCTTGTCCTGGGCCAATATTGTCAAAATAAACGAAGACGAATTGGAATTTTTAACCGGATCACGAGATTTCTCGGCAGCAGATGCACTTCGACAAGAAAAAGAACTATCGCTACTGATAATTACGCTCGACTCTCGTGGCGCGTATTTCTCAGGAACACAAGGCTCCAAGCTAGTTCCTGGCTTTTCAATCGATCTAGTGGAAGCAACTGGTGCTGGAGATGGTTTCAATGCCGGGATTATCGCTGGTTTGATGAAAGATCTGAAAAACGCGACCGACCGAGCCCAAACTTTAAATTTGATGCCAGTAGAAGATATTGTCAAGACAGTGTCGCGTGCAAATGCCGTAGGTGCGCTTACATGCACCAAGAAAGGTGCTATTCCAGCTCTTCCGACCCTGGAAGAACTAGAGCAATTCCTGGCAGCCAATTCTGCGGCCGTCCGCTAATAGATATTGGTCTATAATTACAGTGATTCTTCTTTAGTAAAGAAGATAGCTTGTCAACAGATAGAAGAGGGAAAATATGTCGCTCAGAACCAAAGTATCGTTTCATCTGCCCCTGGCACTCAGCTTCGGCTGTAGCGTGTTAGTTGCCGGAAGCGTCTTAGCTCAATCTTCTTATGTTCAAAGTTACACTTACAACAAAAAAGGTCAGATTCAGTCGACCACATCAGTCCAGCCGCAAACGGCAAAAGACTCGATTGTCACTGACAAAACAAAGACCACTTCGACCACAAGTACCACCACCGATACAAGTAAGAATGGCGCCACGACTAGCACATCGACTTCAACTTCTACGGCAAGCTCTTCTAAAACTGCCACCACTTCTACTACCGCAACTACCACTAAAGCTCCAGCCAAGCCAGTTATAGTTTCGCAATCGAAAAAAGATTTCGTATCACAAGGTCCTAAATGGCAGAATTTTTCCGATTATATTGAAGTCAAACCTGGTCAAGAAGCCATGCCTTTGACTTTAACTGTCAACAATGGTACCCAGGGCACCACGCCTTACCGAGCTATTAGAGCTACTCTTGGCGGAAAACAACTATTCACCGAGCGTGATTTCAGCGGCAGAACTTTGACCCTGGATCTGTCTGGAGCAGTGACCCCAGGCTCAACCCAAATCATTTTTACCGCTTACGGAAACGCTGGCTCCACTTTCAACTGGCAAGTTGCATCCACTGTCAAAGCTAATGTCACCGGACTTGCCAAAGACAAAGCATCACCTGGCGACAAAATAAAAGCACAGGGGAAAAATCTTCCTACCGACTTAAAAGCTTACGCCATCAAGGTTGACGGCACTGCTGTCACAGTAAATTCGGCCACAAGCACCGACGTTGAATTTACCATTCCAGAAAAAGCAAAACCAGGCAAAGCCAAACCAGTCGAAATAAAAGTTTCGGGCGTTAAGGCAAAAGCACTGACCATCACAATCGTAGTCAAACCCGAGATTAAGGGCTTGAACTATGTTGCTCTTTCGGGAGGACAGTCACTCACCATATCTGGTGTCAATTTCGGAACCGATACCAAAGAGGTAAAAGTAACTTTTAATGGTCAAGCCGGTCAAGTTCAATCGGTAACTGATAGTTCTATTAACGTCATTACTCCAGAATTCCTTACAAGCCCAGGAACAATCGAAGTGAAAGTTTCAGTCGGTGGACTCGACGCCGATAAATCAGCCAAAATGATGAGCTCAATGCGCGCCATTCCCAACGATGAAGGCTATTCACCTTTTGAAATTCCTGCTCACCTGAGATAGGAATTCACAAAACACTTTTAAAAGTGCTTGCCTGTAACGTATTTGTTTGGCGAGAATGATACGCTTGGCATATGATAAATATTGACCCAACCACCGCTTTTTTAGTTTCATTCGCTCTGTGTTACTACTGGCACGCGCTTGGCGGCACACTTGGCTATCACCGAATACTTTCGCACAAGTCTTTAGTGGTTCCAAAATGGCTTGAATACTTGATTGTGTCGGGTGGTTATTTAGGTCTTGAAGGCTCTCCAATTTTTTGGGTAAGCACACATCGCAGACACCATCGTTATTCCGACCAACCAGGAGATCCGCACACTCCTCGCGACGGCGTCTGGCATTCGGTCATAGCCTGGATGTGGTCACCTAAAACACAGATGACTAGCGAAGAAAGTCAAAAAATGGTTCCTGACTTATATAGAGATCCGCTCTACAAGCTGCTGCATTGCAAACATACGCATTGGGATGGATTTCTTTGTTTGTTTTTGTCTATTTTGTTTCGAGTGGCAATATTCTACGTTTTTGGAATTTGGGCATTGCTCGGAAATATTCTGGGATCAATAGTGGCATTCTGTGGACCTTTATTGGTTAATTCTGTATGTCACATGCGTCAGTTTGGCTATGAAACTTACAAAGCTGGCGATGGCAGTCGCAACGTCTGGTTTGTGGCACTACTTTCACTGGGTGAAGGCTGGCACAACAATCACCACGCTTTTCCACAATCAGCAAGACACGGACTGAAAGGTCACGAAATAGATGCAACCTGGATCACTATAAAAGTGTTGGAAAAGTTAGGACTGGCTCGCTCCATTCGTTTGCCCAAAAGCGAAATGACTGACTCAGAGGAATTGGCTGCGGAAAAAGAAATGGAATTGTCGGTAAAATCCTGACACTAAACCCAGATTTCAAGCAGAGTTAAATCCTACATTCGCGCTAAGACCTTATAAGAAGTATTACTTAAGTAAGGAGTTCGCAATGCGTCTTTTCAATTATCTTTTAGCTGCCTCAGTCGTTCTGGGCGCATGCGTAGGTCCTGCATTAGCAGACCCCTATCATAATGGCTACCGCAACAACAACAACGGCAATCACCGCGCCAAACATTGGAAGAAAAAATATCGCAAAGCAGTGCGAAGAAACAACAACATCAACAACAACAACAACAACATCAGTGGCCACCGCACCTTCAATAACTGGAATGACGAGCGCACATATTATTCAAGCAATTGGAATCGTCCAAACGCAGCAGCTAGAGCGCGCTACGATGCTCAGATGAGAGAAAACTATCTTCGTTATAAAAACAACAACTACAATGGCAACGTCAACTGGTCTACGTATAACGACCCTCGCTTCATGGATTATTTGCACAACAATAATCCAAGCTTACTGACCAATATTAGAAATGTGATTGGTTTCTAAACAGGCTCTAAGACTAGGTCTAAGGACCGTCTACATCATCGCAAAGAGTCGAGTTTGAATTTTTGAGCGAAGACCTATTCGCACAAAAAACGCTCGGCTCTTTGCCGTCTAGTGCTAGCGCAACCAGTTGTTGAGCCATGTTTGTGCTGTAACCCATTCCATGTCCGTTGCAACCAACAGCAAAATATACTTCTGGATGTTGCGGAAGTTTTCCAAGTAACGGCAGCCCATCTGAAGTGAATGCCATAGATCCTGACCATCTGTACTGAATTCCCACACCTGCTGCTTCGGGAAATCGATCGGTCAAATATTCTTCCAGGGCAATTTGAATTGGCGCGGTGACTATGTCTGCTAGTCCAACTTCTTCTTGAAGTTGAGTGTTACGTTTGCCA
Source organism: Candidatus Melainabacteria bacterium (assembly GCA_016699165.1). GTDB lineage: Bacteria > Cyanobacteriota > Vampirovibrionia > Obscuribacterales > Obscuribacteraceae > Aved-18. The sequence continues at coordinate 2,494,754 of CP064963.1, forward strand.
CCTAATAACAAACGCTTGTCTTTTAATTGACGAAAATAAATCCAGCCATAATTGGCATAACAGACACGATCTAAAATTTCATTTTTGAGGGGATAAGTAGACAGCATCTGCGCACGCGCCACTTGTAATTTAGGTCCAAACCACGGCTCCAGATAAGGAGTGTAAGCATTAGTGGCAATGAGCGTTTTGCCCGCCAAAATTTTCTCATTGTTTGTATGAATCAGCGTCTTTTGACTTGAACGCTGGGTTTCAATGCGTTGTACCGGCTCGTTTTCTAACAGTTCAACTTTAGAGAATTGCGCTAAGGCTCTCACCAATTTAACTGGGTGAATGCCGAAATCGCCGCCGTTAAGAAGAGCACCATAAAAGCCGCGATCCGTCGGGTCAGCCTTAATTAATTCGACCCCGAATCCATCTTGACGCAAGAGCTCATAAGACTTTTCGAGATCTTCCAATTCTTCAATTGAATCGGCCAATACATAAGATCCGCAAGGATCGTACTCGAAATCAATTTTGCACTCATCGACAAATCGTCTGAGCACAGCCTGACTTTCTTCGGCAAAAGCATAAACGTACTTCGCTTTCTCGCGTCCGTATTTGTCTATACACTGATTATAATAAGTCTCGATGCCGCGCAACACAAAACCAGCATTGCGCCCAGAAGAACCATAAGCAAGACACTTCTGTTCTATTAAGGCTACTTTTAAATTTTTGCGTTTAGATAAAAAATATGCGCACGAAACGCCGAGGATGCCACCACCAATGATGGCAACATCAAATTCTTTGACAGGCGAATCTTCGGTCCGGGCTTCTCGCCCCTTTGAATCGAACCAGATTGAATTAGTCATGTGTTAAGCTCGCAAAAAGTCGATTATAATGTGTCCATATTCCTATTATGTGTTCTTGAAAATGACATTAAGCGATCAAAAGAAACAGCTCGAAATTTTAGAGGAACGGTTGGTGAAAATCAGCCAATATCTTTGACGTCGCTAAGCTCAAAGACGATGTAGTCAAACTTGAAAATTCCACTTTAGAGCCCAATTTCTGGAACGATCAAAAACGCTCACAAGATGTGTCGCAAAAAATCAGTCGGCTCAAAAACAATATAGAACGCTTCGAAGGCTGGCAACGCACAGTTAGCGACCTCAAAGTTTTAGTAGAAGTGGCTCTAGAAGTCGATGACAGCTCGGTCGAGTCTGAAATCGACGATGGCGTCAGTCGTTTGCAAAAAGAGCTTGAAAAATATGAATTTCAAAGACTCTTGTCGGGAGAATACGATCAAGGCTCTGCCATTGTCACTATTAATGCCGGTGCCGGTGGCACAGACGCACAAGACTGGACCGAAATGCTTTTGCGCATGTATGTAAGGTGGAGTCAGGATCACGATTTTGGTGTAGAAGTAATCGATCAATCGCCTGGAGAAGAAGCAGGACTTAAGAGCGCTACTTTCAAAGTCGATGGACCTTATGCATATGGTTATTTATCTTGCGAGAAGGGCGTGCATCGATTAGTGCGCAAATCTCCGTTCAAACAGGGCAATGACTCACGTCAGACCAGTTTTGCCGCAGTAGATGTGACGCCTGTGATGGATGATATCGAAACTCTTGTACTTATTAATGATGACGATATCGAATATGACACTATGCGCTCCGGTGGTGCTGGCGGTCAGAACGTCAACAAAGTTGAGACAGCTGTGCGAATTGTTCACAAACCAACTGGCATTGCCATTAAATGTCAGCAAGAACGCAGTCAATTACAAAACAAAGCTATTGCCCTGGAAATATTGCGCTCAAAACTTCTAGCAATACAACAAGCCGAACGAGAGAAAGAACTGGCCAAATTGCGAGGCGAGTCTCCTCAGGCTAGTTTTGGCAACGCCATACGCTCTTATGTTATGGACGACCGCATGGTGAAAGACGTTCGAACCAAGCATGAGACCCCTCATGTCGAAACTGTTTTGAACGGTGATCTCGATCCTTTTATAGACGCATATTTGAGAATGAAGACCAAAGACTCCGCTACTGACAACTAAAGTTAGCGCAACTGAGCTATTTGCTCCTCTTAATCATTAACCACATAATATCGCTTGACATTAGCGCCTGTAAGGCTTTTCCGCTTCCTATAACCTAACCCTTTAAATACCCCAAAACTCATTTCTATCAATTATAAAATTGGTAAACATGACATCTTTTTCTTTTGGAATTTATCTTTCCCCATTACAAACTTTTTTCTACTTATTGAAAACTAGACTTTTTATTGTTATACGACTTATTCAAAGCCCTTGACATCAAACGGTTTCGGGATTTTTAAAACCGGGCTGCCAAGATAGTGCGAGGTTTATAATTTACCACTTTGCAACTTTGTTTCGCCGCCTATATATTGAACAAAGATCTATCCATTACTTTGAAACCTAGTCCTATAGTGCTTTTATAGCTCTCTAATTGCTAGGTTCTAGCTATCCATTTTTCATCTACGTCTAGGTCTTAAAAACACACTCTCTCTCGACGAATCCCTCATTAATCTCATTTGTATCTCAGGTCTTGAAACCTGTTGCATGAGACTACGTGTGGGCTCTTTGTCGACTTCCGCTCTTACCACCACCACCTATCTCAAGATAAGGAGGAAAGATGTCGAAATCTCTCGACAAACTCACAGCTATGCTGGAGCTGGAACCACAGGTCGTTGAGACCTTGGAATTCCCAGCCTTTCTTGAGTCGCTGAAAGACAAACCTGAGCGCGCCGGCACCGCCGCCTCGCTCTTTGTCCGCGAAGTGAAGAAAGCAGGTATCGTCGACGTCAATGATGTCGAACCATACCGGCGCCCCTACTTCGAAATGCTGCGTAGACAGGGTATCCCTGCTTACAAGGCTTTCGACAAGGTGCGAGGCTCTCATCGCTTCATGCTGCGGCTCATGAGATTCTTTGAGGGCGCTGACCAGAACGGTCGCGAACTCAACCAGTTCCTTGTCATTTACGGACCTCCGGGCTCTGCCAAGTCGCTTACTGTCGACAGCATGCTCAAGGTTCTTGAAGGCAAGGTAATTTACTCGGTCCAGGGTTGCCCTGACCGGGAGAATCCTATCAACCTTCTCAAGCTGCTCGACCCCGAGAAGCTTGTTCAAATCTCTGAAGCTCTCGGCTTGCTCGAGCGCAATTCGGACCAGACGGTCAAGCACGACAAGCTTGCCGACCTGATGAAGACCGCTCAGGAGCCGTGCTCGCACTGCTTCCGCAAGGTCATGGGCATGGACAAGAGCGACGCCGCAAGCGCTGCTACGGACAAGCCTAACCTTTCCTGTGTCAAGGTCGACGGCGTTCGTCTCTCCTCACGCAGCAGCGGACTCTCGGTATGGAGCCCGTCCCCCAGGGGACAGGGTTGCAGTTTGCCCACCGCTTTGCGCCAGGGCAACCGCGGCATGATCCGCATGCAGGAAGCTTTCTCCGCCAAGGACGCGCCGGAAGGTGAAGTCAACGAACTCCAGATTCTTCTGGAGGCTACCGAAGGCAGGCGCTTGCCGGCATCTTCGGTGGAATGTGGCTCCAGCGCCGGCTTTATTCCTCTCGACGTGCTCATCGTTGCTGAAACCAACGAAGGGGCATGGACCAACTTCAACCAGGCTCAGCCCGACCCGCTCATCTATGGTCGTCGTAGTCGCGTCTTCTCCAAGCCACACAACACTGTGTTCAGCGAGGAAGTGAAGGCGTACCACGATTTTCTGGCTCAGCTCAAGACCAAGCCCAAGTTCGACCCGCTTGTTCTGGACGTTGTGGCATCTTTGTCTGTCGCCAGTCACATGCGCGACGACAAGGATTTCGATGGTCCCGACCTGGATACCCGCATGCGGCTTTATGACGGCGAAGTTCTCGCTGTCGACCGCACCGCAGGCACTCCCGGCAAACCGCCGATGGGCATGGGCACTGGACTTGCATCAGCGAGTTCTCGCCCGGTTGCGACTTCCACGGCTCAAGCGCCGAAGGATGGATACAACGTGACCAAGCTCTGGGAGAAGGCTGGTAACGAAGAAGGCATGACTGGGCTCGAAATGGGCTTCATGTTCAGCGCCTTGAGCCAGCTTGCTCGGTTTGGTATCGATGAAGGCCTCGAGAAACCCATCCTTAAAGATGGCGAGGTAATTACTTCTCTCTTCGCCATGGCCTATCTGAAGTCGCGCGTTGAGCTTGCGCTCAACACTCCGGCTCTGGAGAAGGAAACCAAGGCAATGCTCGAGCGCTGCTTGACTTATCTCAAGCGCGCCGAAAATCCCACCGACACCCCGCAGCTGATTGAGAAGCGGTATCGCCGGTGGTTGCACGCTCAAGTCTTCGATGTGTTCGCACCAGACTACGCCAAGCGTGCCGACGAGGTGTTCAAGCGTTATCGCACCCTCTCCGGCGCCATCGCAATTGGCCGCGACAGTTTCATCGATAACTCTCAGGGTCAAAATCGGCCGGTTCGTATCCTGCCGAAGGACTATGAGTTTATGGGTCGTCTCGAGAAAGCTATGGGTATCACCAATAGCGAAGAAGTGAACAATTTCCGCCGTTCCTTCGAGTCTGACCTCATTGCGCGCGTCGCCGAGCTTGCCACCATCAGTGGTGAGGAGTCGGTCGACTTTAACAATCTCCTTTCTTGGGATTCTCATCCGGACATGAAGAAGGGCATCAAAGCTCTTCTCGACCAGGAGATTGCCGAGAAGATTCAGAGGGTGCTGTCGGAAGACGTCAACCTCAAGTCCGATGACCGCAAGCTCAAAGACGCGTCAATCGCACGCTTCGACGAGCTCGGCTACTCGGAGGGCGCCCGCAAGGAAGTCCTCGAGTATTTCAAGAAATTCGAACTGTGGAAGTCGTAACCGACTTTCGCGCAGCAGGGCTGCTTCAACTAAGACATGAATGCAGCCTGTCTACCCCCACCAAACCCAATCATGAAAGGGTGAAAAACTATGTCTAATGAGTCCAAGATCCTCTCGCTCTCCGACAAAGAGCGCGCGAAGCTTTTCCTCCCGACCGACGCGTTCACTGGCACCATGCCGAAGTTTCTCGAGCGCGTTTTCGACCATCCCGCCACGACCGAATCGGCCAAGATGCGCATGCATCGCGCCATCATCCGTCAGGGCGTGAAGAACCTGCGTTCGGGCCAGCTCGAGCGCATCTACGGCAAGCCGGTTCTGGCTTACAATGCGTTCGCCAACTACCACGGCATCGAGCCCCAGATCCACCAGGTGGTCTCTGGCTATTTCGGCGCAGCGGCGATGGGCGGCGAGCAGGACGGGCAGGTGCTCGTTCTCATCGGCCCCAAGGGTGCCGCCAAGTCGCAGTTCGTCAAGTCTCTGCGCAAGATCCTCAAGGGCACCGAGCCGGTTCCCTATTTGGCTGGTTCGCAGATGCGCACCAACCCGATGAACATCTTCTTCATGGTTCCGCGCGTTGCGGAACTGATGGTGAAGAATGGCGAGGTCAAGACGCTCGAAGAAGCGCGCCGCATCATCCTGGAGCAGTTCGGCTTCAAGGACAATGTCCAGCTCGACTTCACGCGTCACGACATCCAGGCCCTTTGCGCTGGCGCCGGCGTCGAGGCATCTTTCGAAGGTCTGACCAAGATCTCCGACGCCGACACGCTCGTCTCGGCAATCGCGTTCGGCATGCGCCAGCGTCGCGCCGCGCGGAATAACTTCGGTTATCCCGACCCGGTCGTGCAGGCGATGCTCCTTGGCCAGTTCGGCTACGAGCGCGTCAACATCTGGGACTTCCCCGTCGAGTCGTTCAAGTATCTCGACGACCAGGAAGGCTCGGTCGGCATCTCGTCCGTCAAGGAAGTGGAGCCGCTCAAGTTCGATATGACCAAGTTCATCGGCGAAGAGAACATCTCCGCCCTGGGCAACGTCGATCGCGCTGACCCGGCTTCGGTGGTGCTGAACGGCGCCTACAACCAGGCCAACCGCGGGCTTCTGGAGGTCGTCGAGGCCTTCAAGAACCCGAAGGAAGCACACCGCTCGGCGCTGGAAGCGACGCAGGACAAGAGCATTCCCGCTCCGGATCCGATGCGTAACAACCTGCACTGGGACGGCATTCCCATCTACCACTCCAACGCTCCGGAATTCCGGGACTTCAAGGCTGACCCGAAGAACGAGCCGTATCTGGACCGTTTCGTCTGGGTGAAGTGGAAGTATCCGCTGGAGGCTTCTGAGCAGGAGAAGGTCGAGGCCAAGCAGTGGGCTCGTACCGACTATGCTCTGCCCAAGGACGAGGGCGGCGTTCACCTCGAACCCACCATCGGCCCCTACATCTCTCGCTTCACTGTGCTCACGCGCATGGAGCCTTCGGAGAGCGTTCCCGACATGATGGTCAAGCTCGACGCCTACAACGGCGACGAGTCCCGTCTGCGCGGCATGACCACCAAGATCGACGTTCTTGCGCTCAAGCGTGAAGCGACGAACTGGGAAGGCATGGACGGCGTTTCTCCGCGTTTCACCGCGAAGGTCCGCGACGAGTTGGCTGCTGAAGCCCACGCGACCGGCCGCCGCTCGATCACCAGCCGCGAACTTCGCGACCGGATGTACGAGCTCACTCGCGACATCGAAGACGAGAAGCAGCGCGACCTCTATCGCGGCTTCATCAACAAGGAGCTCGATGCCTGGCGCCGCAAGCGTCTCTCGCGCATCGTCGTCTCGGCCATGGTGCCCTCGTTCCCCAACGAGTGCCAGGGCAACTTCGACAAGTACATCCAGAACGTGATCGCGTTCAACCGCGGCTCCACCGTTCGCAGCGGTTCGTCCAGTGCATGGCGCAGCGGTCCCGATGAGGACTACATGCGTCGCATCGAGGCCGACCCGGAGCTGAACATCACGTCGGCTCAGTCTCGCGAGTTCCGCGCTGAAGTGGCGTCGGTCGTCTCTGCCTACATGCAGGACAACCAGACCACCAAGGTGCCGTACAACTGCTACGAGCCCTTGCAGCATGCCATCGAGCGCTTCGTGTGCGAGAAGGTGGCTGAAACTGCCCGCGTTCTCTTCTCCGGTAGTGCCCGGACCGAGGAGGACCACGAGAACCTCAACAAGATCAAGAAGCAGTTGATCGAGGTTCACGGATTCGACGAATACACCGCCGACGAGCTGCTTCGTGAGGCGGAAGAGACCAAGGACTTCCTCAAGGAGATCTAAGCGATTAGATCCCTCTGAGCTAGCCAGTAAGCGACGTTGCCGCCGACCTCTCAAAAGGAGGCCGGCGGTGATTCGCCCTGGGAAGTTTCACGGATTCTCGCTTTCCATCTTCATCCTCACACACTAAATAGGAGGTAACCTCACTATGACAGAGAAAAAGAGACCGGATAAGGTCAACATTGCTGACTACATCAGCGACGTTGGAATCTTCAATCCGGAAGCATCTCCTTTTCCTATCAGCCTGACGTCTCGAAACGTCCTTGGCGATGTCGTGGTCACCCGCCCCAGCGATGGTGGCGGAACCCGCGTCGACGATGACCGCAAGCGTCACAAAGATCGCATTCGCGATCAGATCAAGACCAAGCTCCCCGACATCATCGGCAAGGGCAAGATCTTTACCGGCAATGGCAAGTTCAAAGTCCCCGTCAAGGGTGGCTACGAACCGAAAATCCGGTACGGTCGTGACCCCAAGGGTGGTGGCGGCGGTGGCAAAGGTCAAAAGGCTTCGCAAGATAAAGGCGAGCTGACGATCGAGCTGACCAAGGAAGAGCTCATCCAGATGCTCTTTGACGAAATGGAATTGCCGGACATGCTTCGTAAGCAGATGGCAAAAACCAAGGTCAAGGCGCACAAGTTCCGTGGCGTGCAGAAGGTCGGTCCCAAGCCGTTCTTCCGCCGCAAAGACTCCGCAGTCGAGCGCATCAGGCGTTCGATTGGTCTGCGCAACGCCAACCGCGAACAATTTCCTCATCTGTTCCACGACGCGGACGGCAACGTCCTCGCCAAGCCCCTGATCCCAAGCACGACGGACATTCCGTTCAAACGCCGCGATTTCCGCTTCGAGCGGGTCGAGGAAGTGCTCGATGAGGACAGCAAGGCCGTCGTATTCTTCGTTCTCGACCGCTCCGTTTCGATGGATGGTGTGCCCCTCTTGCTCGCCAAGGCGTACTTCTACTTGAACCTCATGTTCTTGCGCAGCAAGTACAAAGAGGTGCACGTGGTAATGATCGCCCACGACGCTGGTGCTCACCGCATTCTGGAGGAAGAGAAGTTCTTCGGCGTAGGCGTCGATGGCGGCACTGACCCGGCTCCGGCCTGGCAGATGGTGCACGACATCGCTCAAGCCGAGTTTCCGCTCTCTGCCTGGAATCGCTACATGTTCCAGGCCTCCGACGGCATCACGTATGGCGGTTCCTCTGGCGTGCCACGCAAGTGGTACACCAAGTTCCTCGAGATCGGCTTTGCCTTTCTGGGGTATTTGGAAACCGTCAATCCAGGCAGCTTCTCGCAAGTCTGGAATGACATCGGAAAAGATCTGCAAGCTCTTGACGAAAAGTCCAAGAAGCATGTCGGCATGGCGCGAGTCTCCGACATGAAGGACTTGCCCAAGGCTTTCAAGGTCATTCTTGTCAAAGACAAAGTCCAGTAGGAGGATTGAATGTCAACCGATAAACTGATTACCAACATTCGCATGTGGGACGAAAGGCTGACTCGTGCAGCCATTCGTCGCGGCCGACGCCCCTTCCCGACCCGCTATGAGCTGGTCTCGGATGCGGCAATGGTGCGCCTCGTCCCCTACGTCATGATGCCGACTCACTATCGGCATTGGTCTTACGGCAAGAGGTACGAAGAGTTCGCCGGACAAGGCACGTTCAAGATTCTCGAGGCTGTTATTAACAGCAATCCTAGCTTCTGCTATCTCGGAATCACGAACCCCTTCCCGGTGCAGCTCCGCGTCATGACGCACGCCAAGTTTGGCCACGTCGACTTCTTCGCCAATAACCAGTCATTCTCCGAGTCCGGCGCAAACAGTATCATTCCGCGCCTGGCTCAGAATGCCAATTTCATCAAGCGGCTTTCTGATGACCCCACCTACGGCGTGGAGCGTGTCGAGTTCATTCTCGATGCCGCTCACGCCCTGGATGACCACATCGGTCTGGTGCCATCAATCAAGGAAGTCGTCTCCGAGAAAGAGGCTCGGCAGAAACTCGAACATCTGTTCGTTGAAAAGACACGAGAACTCGTGGCTGTTCAGCACAGTCAGTTCGAGCAGAAGCAGGTTCAGGACCAGATCGACAAGGTGAAAGCCATGTTGCTCCGCGACCCGCTGCGCCCGACCACCGACATTCTCGGTTTCATCATGGACCCGGCTAACAATCCGCGTCTTGGTAATGAAGAGCGTGGTCTGATTGCGATCGTTCGCGACCAGGCTCGCTACATGAAGCCGCAAGGCCCGACCAAGATCATGAACGAAGGCTGGGCTATGAAGACCGAGAAGGACGTTTTGCTCGCTCCAGAAGTCGGTCTTCCGTACAACTGGGCGATTGAATACGCACGGCAGTGGACGCACCACAAGAACAAGGCGTCCAATCTGTATTTCGACCCCTACGCCTTCGGCGAAGACCTCTTCAACTACATCGACGCCAAGCATGGCTTCGATGATGGCGAGGTCGAAGTCGAGACGCCGGAATTCACCACTCGCGACGTTCGCCCCGAAGACCTCGAAGGCGACACTCCCGAGTATCTCTGCAAGACCATTGACGGCAAAGTGATGGAGTGGACCGGCACCTATAAGAAGGTGACCATTCCCAATCGCAATGACGACAAGGTCCTTTCGGTGCGCGCAAATCGCATCGACAAGTCCTTCATCCGCGAGTTCCTCACCAAGGAGTTCGTCGAAGGGCAGAACGAGAAAGCTCTCGAGTGGTTGCACCGGGTTGCTGGCATCATCAGCCGCTTCCTGCTCAAGAACCGCTACCCGCCGCAGGTCGCATTCCATCCTATCGAAGAGACGCTCACCAATGCGTCGACCGAGAAGATGATGCAGATTATCGGCGTTTGGATGAAATACGCTCAAGAGTCCGAGGAACTTCAGAAGTCTGGTTGGCCAGCTTTCCCCGTGCCGCCTGAGACCCTGAAGGAGATGGCTACGATTCTTCAGATCGTCGCCGCTTTCGACAAGGACCACAAGCTGTTCCGCACTCAGATGATCCTCCGGACCGCAGGCTCGATGAAGCCGGATCTGGTGGTTTTCGACGGCGGTCCTCATTCAAAGGATCCCACCGGTACGCTCACCATTGTGCACGTGTACGACCCCACTTTCGGTCTGCTTCTGCAGTCGGAGTGCCGTGACACCGTGCTCTATCTGGGTCGCCTGTGGGCCGCTCCCGTCAAGCTTATTACTGTGGAACAGCCGCAGAATAGGTGGGGCGAGGATGAGGGTCAGCCCAAGCCGTTCTTCTATCACGTCGATGCCCAAGGCAAGCTGACGGAAGGATACATTCCCGAGGAGGAGAAGAAGAAGTAATTCTTCTTCTCTTCATTACCATCTAAACCCAATCCCTCACTCACATAGAGAGGAATCTACATGAGAACCGAAAACGGTATTTCGATGGAGTTCTTCAACACCGCGAATCCTGAATGCGCGGTGATGACTGCCGAACTCCAAGGCGGTAGCCACCTGGTTCGTATGCCGGGCGGTCAGTTCAAGGTGCGGATTCTTACCCCGCATCCGACCGAAGTGGTTATGTCTCTCGACCATCAGAACCTGGTCCAATGCCAGGTTCCGGCCGGTCTGTCGTACATCGAAAAAGGTCAGGACGGCAAGCCGTTCATCTTCAACCCCAATGGTGCTCCCGTGCCGATGTCGCCGCAAACCGTGGCCGCAAGCGAGTCTCTGGAGACCAACCCGGGCGAAGGTCGCACCGAACTCGATACCGACGGCATGTTCACCGACTTCCTGGCGGATGCAATCGCATCCGGCGTTCAGCTCACTCCCACCAACGTGGCGAGCGAGTTCATGCGCCACCAGGTCAAGTTGCACGGGCTCGACAAGAACTCCGACGCGGACGAAGTTGGAAAGCTGGTTATCGCTTTGCGCTTCGTTCCCAAGGAGATGGTCGAGACCGAAATCGAGCATGTTCTCTGCCGCCTGAACGAACCGGATCGTCATGACCGGCTCTTCGCGGCGAACTTCCACAAGGTCGTCTCGCCTGTGGCGCCGACCCCGCATACCTGCAGCCTCTGCCGGATGCACCCGCACGACTGATGTTGTGCTGAACAATAAAAGAGGTAACTGAACTAGAGAAGAGGTGCTGCCAAAATCGGCACCTCTTCTCATTTTTTATTCTTTTTTAGATCTAAAGAACCAAACACTTGCCTGAATCTTTTTGGTTGCGCCATCCTCAATGCGCGGCTGAGAACGGGTGAGTAGTGCAGGTCTTACGCCACGAGTCGATGGCTTGCACGCAGAACCATACTCGCAAGAGGAAAAAAAATTGAACAAGAACAGCATCATTACTATTCCTACCATGTTTCCCAACACTGACGCTCTGGCCAAAACCTACGACGCACTTGAATCGTGCATGGCCGAGGCAGCCGTTGTCGAGGCAATCCTGAAGGAAGCGAACGGCAATTTATGCGAAGCCGCCGACTTCATTCCCGATGCACCGACCAGGGAGAAGCATGGCTTTTCAGGCGAATTTTATCGTATCGAGCGCACCATCAAAGAGCGCACTCTCCAGCGCGAGCAGCGCCGCATCATTTACTACGCTGCACGCCTGCGTCTCGAGAATATGATCAAGAAACTCAGCAATGCTCGCCTTGCCTTGGTCGAACACTCGCTCATGTATCGAGAACAGTTTGACGCACGCGTCGGCTACGAGGACGAAGATCCGCGCTACCACGAAATCGCACGCATCAACGTCTTCTTCTGCGACCAGCTCGCACTGGAAGCCTATGTGCGCTTGAAGGAGCTCAATCTCGCCATTTCGCATGGTGTCAGCATCTCCGAACACTGGGCGCACGGCAAGAAGATCGATCTTTCCGCTTCACTCAAAGCCGAATACGTTCGCTCTGAGCGCATTTGGGTGGTTCAGTACAGCGGATGGGGCTCGAAGTTCCGTCACAGCGGCGAAAACCCTGAGTCGCCTCCGCCGGATCCCTATCTCACACTCGACGAAGCCCGCATCGACGCTGGCGGCTGGGAATGCACTGCTGACACTATCGGTGGACAGGCTCAGCTCTTCAACGTGAAGACTGGCGAAACGACCCGCGACTTCTAACTTTCGCTTCGAATCTACTTTGACGGAAGACTTTGGTGTAACCCACCGAGTCTTCCGTTCTTCTTTTCTTTTTTCTCCCCCGCTTGTTACTATCTTTTTTAGTAAAAGCATTAAACCGAGTCTGTCATGCGAAAGCCGAGGTGCAAAATTTGCATCTCTTAGCTTTCTCGTTAATAGATTCAAAACATTCTGTACATTGTTTAGTTGACTCCAAAACTGGAGCTTCCACCTTTTCTTGTAACGCCAGCTTGGTTATGAGAAACACTGCCAGTGATATCAATGTAAAATCGACGAATGCGCCTGCAAGATGTCCGTATTTAATAGCGTTGACAGTAACTTTGCCCGTAGCATCAGTGGCTTTCGATAAGACTACTTGCGCTTCTCTCCAATCACCGGGTGGCAACACAGTCGCAATTGGAGGCATGATTACATCATCTACGACAGCAGTAACAACCTTGCCTGTTGCTCCTCCGATTATTACTCCAACAGCTAGAGCAATTGCATTTGTTTTAAGTAGAAAATCTTTGAACTCTCGAAGTTGGCTCACCATAATCTTTCCACCCCATTTTTTCAACACCCTTTATATTCTACTATATCTATAAATAGAAAAAGTTCAAAAAGAGAGGAAACAGGAGCCAGGCATAAAGCCTAACATTCCTGTTTCCTCTCTCACTCAGCAGAGAGTGTTCTGCTCAGCACTGTCCAGAACCCAGTCTTCGTTGCGTGTGCTCATCCCCCATGCGGCACCAAAAACGATACCAACAACGGATGCGATAAACCCGGGAGCCCCGAGATTCGCAAACGAGAACATTTGCTGCAATAGCAGGGAAATCCCGATGGTGCAAGACAACCCAACTGCAACTGAGGGGACAATACCAGACAATCCCCACCGCCCGTGCCGCTCGAAAAACATGAGGGCTTGCGCGGTGAAAAGTATTGAGACCCAAGCAAGAGCACAGGTGCTCACGACGAACGAAGCAAGCTTCCACGACATTGCAGCAAGAAGCGAAACGGCTAGAAGTGCAACGAGATAGAGGTGAAAGGATTGCTTAAACGTCATTGGCTTGTACATCTTTGTTCTCCGTAGATTTGATCTTTTTGACCCCTTTTGCCGTTGCTACTCCCCATGCATGGCTGCAAGCTTAAAAAAGCATAGTTGCTGTTTACTTAATTGGTGGGGAGTGGTTTGTCTGGAAGGAACAAAAGGGTAATTTCAAATTACTAAATTCCCGAGCCGATCCTAGCCTCTTTTCTTGATTATTAACTTAATTTGCCTGTGCGAGCTAGCACACCTCGCCATAAGTACCTCTTCAAAGCGCCACCGTTGATGGTGACAATATTGCGTCTGACTGAGTTGCGCTAGATAGATTCGATATCAGCGAACAAGTCCTCTGAGAGCCAACTTCGCGACTGGGAGGCGCAAATACTAAACACGCTTAATTTTAGAACGATATTCGATCTCCTTTAATATGAATCATCTTTTGTTCCCTGCACTGAAACATCCTCAACAAGCATTTTCTAAAGCCACAACTGCTGTTCTATAAACCTGCCAATCCTACGCTTGTAGGACGCATGAACTGCACTAGTGGCTGTAAATGCGTTGAGTGAAGTTTTTTCGCATGCTTCAAACCAGCAACAAAAGAATCGGAAAACCAAAATGAAGACCTCTTCCTACTACCTCAGCGTCGCAGCAGCAGCAGCCACTGGGCTCATCGCAGCTCCTGTCCTCAACATGGCAACCAACCTGCTCAACATCAACATCTCTCTGGCTTCAAGCTTTGTGAGCTACGGTGCCCTGTTCGGCGCTTTCACCGGCATGATCGTACTCGCCTACGCAGCGCTCACCTCAGCCTCTTCAAGGACCCAGTTCGCCATTGCCGGCGCCATTTCGGCGGTGCTCCTTTCTCTCGTCTTCAGTGGTGCCGTGGCCATCTATCTGATCGCTGCCGCCATCTTCGGCGCAATCGTCGGTATCGGCCAACACTTCGGTGCCAACATCATCGAGAAGAGTGACATCGACCGGTGATTAGTCAATAAGCATGCCTTGGGAAATCCCAAATAGTCACCTCAATTTAATCAGGGACATGGGATTTCCTGAGTCATGACGCCAACGCAATCAACAACAGAACATCAGTTAAAAGGAGTACCCATCATGGGACCCGGACGCAGATATGAGAAAAACGCTGCTGGATTCGTCCTCTTCTTCATCTTCGTAGTCGTTATGGCACTGGCATCTTCATGTCAGCGCAGCACACGAGCAGATGTGAGCACGAACGCCGGCCAGCTCGAAAGCATGGATACCGACTTGTTCCGCTAAGGCGGACTTCTCCAGTATCTGAAAGTTCTGCTCTGGTTTTGAAAAGCTGGAGCAGAACTGACCCGCCAATTACTACAAACTCAAGCAGGAGTAGAACTATGTCAAAGTCTCTGTCCGTCATTCTCAACGACACCGACGGAACCATGCGCAGCGTATACGCCAACGCACCCGGCATCGTGCAGATCGAGCAACCGACCGACGCCGACTTCCGGCGCATCAAGAGCGTTTCGGTCTCCACAACGGACGCCTTCGACCCCAATGCGCACTATGTGGTGCAGGTCAATCTGCGTCGCGGCAAGCGCACCGCCGTCGTTCTTTTTGGCATCACTCCCGAATGGCTGGATGCTTTCAGCGACTTCGTGCCAGATCCTGCCATCTTCGGCGCCACTCTCGTCGCAGACATCTCCACCGACCTCGGTCCTGCGCCGATGATCATCATCTGAGCGCATGAACGATGAGACTAGTGTTTAGCCCCCGAGGTTGAACACTAGTTTCTTTGCATGTTTTCTACTATATAAATTAATATCGCAAAATAGATAGCCACAGGCTGGATTAACGCAGCTCGCGCAGACATTAACTTTTCCAATGAATCAACCTTTCGGATCATGCGAATCAACTAAACACCTTACAGGTTCAGAGTTCAAAGACTTCAGTTTAAATTGAAAGGCCAAAATAGCACTTTGCAAAACGCATGAGAATCCCTTAAGGTCAAATCCTAAATCATTTTTTTTCTGCAGGTGGAAATAAGCATAGTAGCAGCGTCGTAAACAGTGTATGGCATAAGGTTCACAAACTTTGTGGATCTTATGGCGTGCACTCCGTACGTCGTTAACTCCTCGAAAGGGAGCCACTACCATGCTCATCTCCATCCTCTCGCAGACCCCCACCTTCGTTCCGGCCGTAGTCGCTCTTTCAGCGGTTCTGGTCGCCTTCATGTTCTCCCGCAAGTGGACGGGGTCTTCGTGGCGCCGCAAGGCGTTGCTCGGAGGCGGAATCGTTGCGACGGCCCCTGTGGCCTTCCTCGGTTTCGGGCTGTGGCTCGCTCTGGTCCTGGACCGGGTCGACGACCTCAGCTGGCTGCCTGACCAGGCAGTCATCATGATGGTAAGTTACGCACGTCTGGTCATTAGTGTCCTGAACGTGGTGTGACTGCGAACGACGAGACTGGTGTTCAGCCCCCCGGGGTTGGACACTAGTCTTTTTTGCCCTAGCCTATTAATGCATATAGTTATAATAGTCCCAATTACTATATGCATTAATAATACAGCAACGAAAACAACTGTCCAAGAGAGAAGAACTCTCCGGGACAGAAGTTAAATTCAACGCCTAAACCAGCCAAACAAGCCTTGCGGCTCGCGACCCATAGCAGCATCACGCTCGCACACAGACCAGAGTGAGCGAGTGACAATGCGTCCGTATGCGTCTTTCAACGCAATAAATCGGACACAATCATCACCGTCATTCGAGTCCCATTCCTGGACGAACTCCACATATACATCACCGTTGGGCAATGTGTAGCGGTGGAGGTCCCAGCAATCAAGCGGTCCGCGGCCTAAGGTCTCCGACACCTCCACCCGGGCAAGAAGACGCTCTTCTGTCCGCAAGACCGGCTCGCGCCGACCATCCGGATAGATAAGCGTCCCTTCCAGGCGAAGAGTCTGAGTCGCAAGGCAGAGATTGGAAGCCCAGTCGTTGAGATTGGTGAGGACACGCTCCATGGCGCATCTCCTATGCTTGAGTTGAAGAAAGCTCCGGATTGCTCCGAAGCACGGAAGCAGTGGTGACTGCCACTGCTTTTTTCCGGTGAGCGAGCCATTTATGCTTCCGCTCTTCAACTATGCATTCACCTTTCAGCCTTTGCCCGCCACCATATCGCTGAGGCGCTTGATGCCCCGCAACTGAGAGGAGATGATGGCGCTCTGTCCATGGGCATTGCGCTGGAAATCCTCCAGACAAGCCCGCATGGACTCGGCGCCCACACCATCCAGCTTGGTGTAAATTGCCAGCGCCTTCCAGTACCAGGTCTTCGCCTCAGCGAAGTTGTCCTCGTACAGGTAGGATTCCGCAATTGCCCAAGCACAAAGGGCTGATGCTCGCACGTTGTCCGGGTGCTCGAAGGTGAGATAGCCTTCGTACGCAACCTTGAAGTGAACGATCGCCTCACTTGTGCGATAAGTGAAACGATAGGCCGAGCCGAGATAGTGATCGATTTCAGCCTGCACGATCTCAGGAAGAGGTGCATGTTGAAGCTCGACTTGGCGACTGTCCTTGAAGTCTTGCGCTTGTGCGACGGTGGGATATTTGAGACCGCCAGCTCTGCGCGTGAAGGCGCTGAGCGCCTCGACTGCTTTGGACATGACTTTCCTTTCCTAGCTGCTTGCCAGTTGATACCGTTCTATTTGGCTCGTCTTATGTTTTTTGTTTTGGGTATCTTGTGGCTTCTGGAAGTTCTGGGGATGACGAGTTGTACTTCTAGCTAACACAAAAGTGATGTTAGAAAGAAAGAGCTAATTTGGGCAAATTAGTCAATTGCGAAAAGATTCATGAGCCAGCAACGAAAGAATTGCTTTTACTTGAGTCGCAATGGATGTCGGCAGAATCACTCAGTATCTGCATTTGCAACACTCTGTCAACAGATTAGAGCAAGCGCTAACTGCACTAGATCAAAAAAGTTTAGAGATAGCTTCTCTAATCTAGCTCAATGCAGTTGCACAAAATTTAGATCATTTGTCTTTTTGATTCACTTTCTCTAGAGATTCCGAACACTCCTTTGCGGTCCTTTATTGAGCTAACATCTGGCTTCTGAATTAGCATGGCGAGACCAGTATCGTATTACTTGGTCTAAGAAACGAATACCATCTAGCCAACTATATGAATGAATAGACCGAAAAAAAGAACTTAATTTCAAAAGGCTTAAGGATGAGACGGTCCTGCGGATGATACTCCACAGGACCGTCCCAGCCATTCTTAATTCGAACCGGCACCGCCGATGAGTAGCCCGATCAAGAATCCCTGGAGTATATCCAGGAAAGCGCCGAAGCCGGAACGCTTGCGCTTGCTGTCGGGCTCACCATTGGCGGTGACGTCGTCTTTTGAATGGTCGCTCATCTGAGCAATTCCTTTTGCCTCATTAAGGACAGATCTTCGGTGTCCTACTACCGTAACTGCTCTTGGTTCCCTGCTTTTGAGACAGGTATCCAATCTCGCGACGAGGACGCGGCAGTTGTGAGATCATCAGGCACGCAGCGAAAAACCTTTCGGCCAGTCGCTGCGCGCCGTCTATAGGCCCTTAGTCTCTGAAACCGCTCCACAGCTCAGTCAGGATCAGGAGAATCGCTCCCACCACGAGAACGTGTTCGGCGTTCGGAACAGACAACGCTGTCGCGACCGCGAACACGCACAAGAGGACACAGAAGATGCCCCTGAACCAGCGAGCTTTGGAGAAATGGATGCAAGAGACCAAGGCGAAGCCGATTGCGAGGATGATGTCCACCATTGCAAGTGACCTTCTGTTTGCGCCTAAATAGCTGCTGTTAGCCCTGTCAAAGACAGGTTTCCAACCCCAACGACGTGGACGTCGCAGCTTATGGGGTCAACACCAACTCCAGAGGTGTCGGAACCCGAGTTGGTTCCGACACCTCCAAAGTGGCTTACTCGTCAGCTTCCGCTGGCTTCACCCAAGAACGCAGCAAGGTAACATATGAACTCGATTACCTTGAGCACCAGGTTAACGTAGGCCATCAGCAGGAAGAAGGCTAAATCCGCCGCTGCATCCCAGGAATTCTCCTGCTCGTGAGCGAGCATGGAAAAACCCACAAGGAAGTAGGCGACGAAGATGCCGATCCCGATCAGAGAATACGCCAACCCGACGACTGCGCTCATTCCACCGGTGAAGGCCAGTGCGAAGAGACTCACGGCCACGAGGCCGAGCGTTGCCCAGAACAGGAAGGTCCCCATGCGGTAGAACCGCACCCAGTGAAAGACCTTGACCGCAAGACCGCACAGAGCCATGACGCCTGCGCAACCAAGGAAGATGGCGAGAACCACCTTCAGTCCGACCGCTTGTGCGAACATCCCAATCACAGGCCCGATGAAGAGGCCGACGGACAGAGATGCAAACACAAGCAGAGAGACTTTTGTTCCAGTCGACCACTCCGGCTTGCGGAAAGCAAACAAGAGAATCGAGCCCAGGTAGAGCACCAGGCTGACCCAAAAGAATGAGCCAACCATTGCCGGCGGGACGAGCGTACCCAACACGGTACCAACTCCCATACTCGCCATAGCAGCCGTGAGCAGCGCCATGGTTTTGGTGAAGATGGTAGAAGTAGCAGCCGTCTGGTCACGGCCGTAGTCACGATCTGTGGAGGTTGTCATGCCGAATCCTCGTAAGATTTAGGTCGAGCCGAAGCCCTCACCGCAATCCTTTTCCAGAAAAACCACACAAATGCTCGGAGCCCCCGTGACCCAGACTCTCTCAAGCAAGGGAAGATATCTGAGACTGGAGTGCGCCTTACGGTTTTGTATGTTGAGTATTCCTGGAATGCTTGAAGAATTGAAATGCATTCTCACCCTAGCAAAAGACAATGCAAAGTGAAACGCTTTTAATAACCCCAAAAGTCTGAAATCACTAAATTAGTCTCGATTTATTATTCGTGCACCTGCGCTAACCCATCAGCAAACGAGCAAACTCTCTGACCATAGCTCTCACTTCATCTGGATTCTTACTCAGTCCTGGAAAATAAGCCAAAAACTCTCCTTCATTTTTAGAACCCAAGTAATGGCCCGAAGTGCAAATAATTGGAAGATTCGCTAAATTAGCAGCTTTCAAGACATCTTTTTCAGATTTCTTCTGATATCGAAACAAACAAGTGATGCCACCACTTTCCGATTGAATCTCTATATCGGGTCCAAATGCCATTTTCAATTCATACATCAAAAGACTGCGCTTCGCTTTAAACGACTTCTCCAACTTGCGTACATGTTTTTGCAAAAAACCGTCTTTTAAAATATCGGCCAAAACAAGCTGAATCATTGTCTCAGACACACCTTCCGTTTGAATTTTGCTTTGCTCCAAAATAGGCATCAGAAGCGGCGGAACTACCAAAAAACAGATTGTGGTTAGTGGATATAAAACCTGCCAAAAAGTAGAGAGATAAATTACTCGACCTTCCGTATCCATAGACTTTAAAGATGGGGGTAGACGTTTACCATAATTGAAAAATCCGTCATAGTCATCTTCAATTATCCACGCATCACTTTTAGATGCCCACAAAAGCAATGCCTCTCGCCGAGAAGAAGTCATAGTGATACCAGTTGGATCATGGTGATCCGGAGTGACATAAACCAGTTTTATTTTGCGTTTTGACTTATAAAGCTCTTCAACAACTAGTCCGTGCTGATCAACTGGAATAGTCAAAGTTTCAATATCATGATAATTGGCCACATTTTTCACTCCACCAAAACCTGGATCTTCTATGGCTAGCAAGTCTCCATCATTCAAGAGTAAACGGGACAATAACGCTACAGCAGCAAAAGAAATGTTAAAAATTGCGATATCATATTCGGTGCAAGGTATAGACTTAGCTCTATTCAAGTAGGCGGAAAGCGCTTCGCGCAACTCAGGTCGACCTAGTGGCTCCATGTCGTATTTCAGATTTTTGAATGCGGAGGGCTCACATCTGTTTCTAATCAACTCACGCCAACGATTTAGAGGCAAAGCTTCTTTTGGAACACCACCATAATTCAGTGCGTGAAAGTCGGGAGAAATTGGATGAAACGCGGCTCTTTCAGTCATGCTTTTTCCATAAGGTGAAATCCGCTCGAAAAGATGATCTAAAACCAAGGAATTAAGAACTGGTTTAAGACTCTTTCGCTCCAGGTTAGCTACGAAAGTTCCTCTAGTGCTGCCCGTCTCAGTGAAGCCGAGTGCTCGAAGATGTCTGTAAGCTCGCAAAACCGTGTCCCGAGACACTCCCAATGACTCGGCCATCACTCTACTTGGTTGTAGTGGAGAATTGGGTGGAAGTCGTCCAGACTCTATTGCTGAGATTAAAGCCATGGCTATTTCTTGGTACCCAGGCTTTTCTCCTATAGGAAATAATGACGTGAATTTATTGGGTGAATCAACCATGCGCTATTTGTATAAAGCCGATCCAAGATTTACCGAATTAAGCATACCAATTCTAGCTGTACTAACCAAAAACATTCTGAAATGGACGTTTATGAGTCTCAATTAAACCCATAAATTTTATTTTCGCGTTTCAAGAGTACTAAAACTATTTAGACCTTTTTTTCACCGCGAATCTTCACTTTGAACCTAAATAACCAAGAACACACATCCACGAGAACTCTTTGAAATCTAGAACCTTCAACTCACCCTCCTAAGGAGAGCAAGTAATGAATACCAATCTGAGTGCTGAACGAGTGATAGTGAAGCGGACGCTTCACGACAACGGCAAGGACTCACCGAAAGTCATTTACGCCTCTATCAACAAAGCTGAAGCAAAGCTCGGTGAGCTTATCTACAGCGGAAAATTTATTTCTTACGGCCGCCGTCCAGGCAATTTGCATGGCAAGATCATTGAGCTTTGGCAAGAGATCTACATCGGCGAAAACGAGCCGGAGTCTGCGCCCCATGTTGCATGACCTGCTCAACGCCACCAAGAAACCATTTATTTTATTTGCACCAGCCTACGCTGTCGCGGTATATGCCTACCCAGACACGGTGTTGCTGACCTGGCTCACTTTCGCCGGACTGTTTGGTGTCTACGCCTGCTTGCTTGCAGTGTGGGTATCAATCATGGCTTTGGACGAAATCCGGATTCACTGGACGCTCCTTCGAGCCAAAAAAATCCAAAAGCCAGACTCTTGCTCTGGCACGAAATGCAACCTCAATCCCTAGGAAAAAACAAATGACAAACGTGATACCATTCAGATCGCGCGCAGAGCTGAAGAAGCCTGCTGTGACCGCTATTTCGACCATTGAGACAGAAGCCCTCGATGACCGACCTGATACGCCTGTCGAAAACATTTCTTTGGCTACAGCAACGCCCGAATTGTCTCGCAAAGATGCCGAGAAAGCGATGAAATACATATTTCTCCAGGCTCACAAAATCGGCCTGAAAGTTCTCCAAAACGACCAGAAGAAGACTTCGGCAGAAGGCGAAGAAGCGCGCCACGTTGTGATGTTCGCCCTCAAAGGACCCAAGGACAAAGTCTTCGCCATGGAAGATGCGCTCAAGTCTGGCGACTTCCTCAACTTCGACTTCGAGCAGAAGGCATGACACCACGAGGAATCGTAAGGCGAGACTACCTGCAATGGCAGTTTCTCTTTACGATTTCTGCAACCTCCACAACTTCGCAAATGAAAAGGAGGACAAAGCATGTCCATGCGAACA
Organism: Candidatus Melainabacteria bacterium; assembly: GCA_016699165.1. Taxonomy (GTDB): domain Bacteria; phylum Cyanobacteriota; class Vampirovibrionia; order Obscuribacterales; family Obscuribacteraceae; genus Aved-18. The sequence continues at coordinate 2,516,691 of CP064963.1, forward strand.
TTCGTTTTGTGCTCGCTGATTTTTATCACAGCAGCACTTACAGCTATCGGCTTCAAGACGCATGCAGACTCACTGTTTGTGGACGACGCCAAAGTATTTGACAAACTGTCCGGACGGAATCATCGGGTATTCATCAAGGATGGAGAAATACTTCGAAACGTTGAATACTACGAAGACCAAATCACCCGTCGCCATGCCACCACATTCGGTATCGATGGAAGCAAAACTGAATTTTGGTACTGGCCATCAGGCAACTTGAAAGAAGCAGTTACTTATTTTCCGGAAAACGACTCAAACAAAAACAAACGAGTCATGCGGCGAGCCACCCTCCTTGAAGATGGTATCACTTATGCCACCAACCTGGAATACAATCAAGATGGCACGCTTTCGACGTCGACCGTCCTTGAACAATCACAGGATCGCTCAACCAGGCGTCGTTATTTTGAGAACGGATCAGTCAAACAAGAAGAAGTCTTTGCGATTCGTCAGACCACTCCACTTGCTACCTGGTATCGCCTTTCCTCACGCACATTTCATGCCAACACTAACTTGGCGGAGAGTATCGAAGTTGTCGGGATTTTTGGATACCAGACCCAGCGCTTCGCCGAAGATGGTCGAACTCTCTTCGTCTCCGAGCTCAGCGAATACGGTACCGAGTATCAAGAGAGCTGGCTTTTCGATGACGGAAAGACTGTTCGTCGCAAAGTTTTTCAAAGCTCAGCTGGTACCAATGCCAAAACCTTCGCCTTAAACGGCAATCTAATCGAAGAGCGCGCATGGCACGGTCCGGTAGGTGAAGGCATGATGAACGTGAAGAGCTTCGACCCGACAACTGGCAAAAAGCTTTTGGAACAACTTTTCACGCACACTGGCATTAGTTATGAGCCTTACAGCTTCACGGTCTACAAAGACGGAGCTAAGGCGCTCTACGTTTTATTCTTCCTGGGTACACAAAATCAGATAATGCGCTACACCATTTACCATTCTCAAAATGGTGATCGCGGAGAACTGTACACAGCCTCCTTCAACAAAGAAGGCTCCGTCACCCAAGAATTTCGTAGGAACAGTGCCGACAAGCACGACTGGGAACGCAAATACAAAGCGATCGAGAAAGTGAAGCGCGAATTGCCTGTACTGGATTCTAACTGGCATAGGATGCGCCCTTACGAAATGCCGCCCAAAATCGTCAAGTTCGAAGCATCGCCTTACCGGTGAAGTCGCGCTTATTTTTTTCCTTCTAAACATCAATCTAAAATACGGAACAAAAAGTGTCAAAGAAACTTAAACCTATTCGGGTCTTCAACGACCTATTTCTGCTCGATGTATCCTCTTTCATCGACTGCACCGTCTTCACATCCAGAGCTGGAGTTGCATCCTATGCGCTGATCGGCATCGGCGATGGAAAAATCAACTCCGCTTGCCTGGCTCGTTTCACTCTTAAGTGTAGTTTCGATCCTGATAAAGACTTCGTTATCGCCTACTTGAGCAACGGCAATGCGAAAAAGTCCCAAAAGATTCTCATTGCCGGTAAGAAGCAGTCCAAGAAGTCAGCTTTGCATCGTCTCACACATGAACAATGCTCGCCACGCTGTTTTTGCAAGGATCGCCCGACAGTAATTTAGGTTAAAACCTGGAATCCCCCGGAAAGACTGTCTACTTCACATAAGTGCAGTTTTTCCTGGCGATTTCAAAATTGCTTTCTTACCAAAACAAAATCAATCAATATAAGGAGACACAAATGTTTTCTGCAATCAAGAGCATTTCATTTTGCATAGCCGCCATTATCGGTGTTTATGTTCTCAGCACCCTTCTTCAAGGCAAAGTTCCACAGATTCAAGACGCTCTCATGGTCGGAGGTCTGCTCGGACTTGTCTGCGTAAGCTCAATATTCATTTTCTGCAAGAAGCGATACCATGTTGCTGTCGGAGCTGCATCAACTACCGCTCTCTGGCTTGTTTTCGTGACGCTGATGGCAAACGAATTCGGAGTTTCCGGTTTCGACACAAGCAAGATCATCCTCACCACTTTAGTGGTGGCAATCGAAGGCGCAGTTGGTGGTCTAGGTTACAAGCTGGGCTTGCGCTAAAAAATGGACCTCTCACCCATCGGTTGGATCACCCTCATCGGTGCAATCCTGCTCTTTCTCTCTCTTCCGATTGGACAGTCGCGCAACCAAGCGCTATTCAATCTGGCAAACACCGTGACGCTCATCGGCACAGCGGGTTTGCTGATCGGCCATGCGTCATTGCTGTTCAGTTAGTCCACAATCAATAAGGGAGAAGGGCTGTTGAAGCCCTTCTCTCATACTGACCTTGATTCGTTTATCGGGTACAAATTATTCTTTTCTTATTGCCCAAGTCTATTTGTGTATATAGTAAAAGAATAGGGTTTTTCAGAAAAAACAAGCGCTAGACTCACGCAGCAAATTCCGTGCAATCCACACTGCCGAGCACACACAGATTCAATTAATTTTTAGGATCAGGTAAAGCGCTTACGTCTTTTGATATTTTTTGAATTTCTAAATTCGACGGGGCTTCTTTTGGATACTTTTGTATGGCGTATGCTGCAACTTTGCTAGCTAATTTAGTTTGTTGAGAGTTGGAAAGACTTCTCATCAGTGTAATTAACTCATCCAAACTAGCTTGCCTGGAACTTTGATAAGCACTAACTCTATCTAACAGAGAGGCTTTGATCAAAGTGTAAGAAAGAAATTTTTTCAAATCCGAGTCTTGAGGATTTATTTGGATAGCTTGAGACAAGGCGTCGTAAGCCGAATTGCAATCGCCCTTTTCATACGCATCGAAAGCCTTTGATTTAAGTGCATTCAATTTGGCATTCTGACGAGGCTTATTATTTGCGGTGGTGGCACTGGTGGCAACATTATTTGGCGAAATCAAAAGATATTTAAACCATGTAGACTTCAAAGACGCCTTCGTATTGGCAATATCCAGGGATAAAATTTCTGAGCAAAGGTTTGAGGCATCAGAATATTTTTTTCTTTTGGCAGCGAAATCGACCATGCACAGCAAATAATCTATCTTGCGCGAAGGGTCACTAATTGAGGCTTTTCTCAATTCAATCAAGCCTTTTGAATAAGGATATTGATTAGCCTTTTTACGCGAATCTTCAATAGTATTTTTCAAACTTTCGGTTAGAAACTTATCTTTGTTTACTTGCAAGAACTTTTCATAAAAATAAATCGCGCGCAGATGCTCATTATTAGCGGCGAACACTCTAGTTATTACGACCAGGTCTTTGGGCTCAGTATATTGAAGGCGCAGTAATTCTTGCGCACATTCCATTGCTCGTTTGTTTTTCTTGCACAACAAACTGAGCAGTGCGCACTGCTTCAAAGCCTGATGGTCGCTTGGAATGCGGCTCAAAACATACTCACAGTCTGTCAGAGCGCGAGCATAATCACCTTTAGCATAATAGATTTGAGCTCGTTTCAATCTAGGACCAATCAAGCTATTATCGAGGCTTAAAGCGCGATCATAAGATTCAAGAGACTCAGAAAATTTAGATTGCACAAAGAGATCGTCACCCTTGCTAATCAAACCAGAAGGATCGTTAAACTTATAAATTACAGGGATGATGCAGCAAGCTAGTAACAAGGGGCCGAAGACGACCTTAAGACCTAATCGATTTAACTGAAGCAGATTTTCTTTTTTATCGACACTTGGCGCAGATTGATTTGAAGTTTGGTCAGACTCGATACGCTCTTTTCTTTTTTCATCAACTACGCTTCGAATGTGGTCGTAAGAGATATTTGCTGTGTTCTCTTGCTGTTCTTTGGAAACAAAAAGACTATTTATTGAAGTGGATACTGGAAGCAAATCCTGGCTTGTTACGCTGGGTTTCCTGGATTCGACCGAAAAGTTTAGATTCTCAATTGTATTTTTCTTGGCTACAATGGCGGATTTAGCTTCGTCCAATGAGTTCCAATCTTCTGCTGTAGACTTTCTTTCAAGTGCTTTCTGAACTTGGCTCTCAGCAGTTTTCTCTAAAGTTTTCTTCTTGTCACCAGTATGTCTCAGTGATTTTTTCGAAAATGCAGAATCAGTCTGTATTTCAAAATTATCCGCCAGCTGAGTTTCGGCAATTTCACCTGAAACCGACTCATTTTCATAAACCATATTCGACAATCCCCAACCAGGTGCTCACTGTGCTTCCAAAAATCAAAGATGCCATCAAGATACCTTGCAGATTGCAAATTATACAGTCTATCTGCAAGAATCTTCTTTATAAGCCTGATTCCAAGCGGATCTTTTAATCAACCAATGAGCTCAAATACAAATTTTATTCCTGGACTTGAATTAAGCGAAGCATTCTTTGTGGAGGCGGTTGAACCCATCATTCGCGCGGATTTTCCGCAACTTTCTTATGCCGCTGCATTAATAGGAAGCGGTTCTGAGGTGCTTGGTTTTGACAATGAAATATCTACAGACCATCACTGGGGACCGCGCGTCATGCTGTTTCTCAAGGAAAGTGATATTCCAATTTTCAAAGAGTCTATAGAAACAGTCCTGAGCAAACAATTACCGCGCCGATTCAAAGGATATCCAACCAGTTATCTTGCATCAAATGCCGCGGATGATGCGGCTCATGGAATACAAATTCTTGATTACAACAATGAAGGTCCGATCAATCATCGCGTTTCAATTGAGACATTGGATCACTTTTTAAATGACTATCTTGGTTTTAGTATTAACAAAGAAATCACGCCAGCAGACTGGCTTTCATTCCCTGATCAAAAGTTACTTTCAATCACCAAGGGAAAAGTCTTTCACGACACAATTGGATTAAAAGATTTACGGCGTCAATTTGCATATTATCCGCATGACGTCTGGCTTTACTTAATGGCTTCGGCATGGTGTCGAATAGAGCAAGAAGAGCATTTGATGGGTAGAGCAGGCTCTATGGGCGATGAAATCGGAGCCGCGATAATAGCATCACGACTGGTGCGTGATTTGATGCGCTTATGTTTTCTGATGGAAAAACAATATGCACCTTATCCAAAATGGTTCGGAACTGCATTTCGTCAACTTGAGTCGACGGATGTACTTGAGCCAATTTTGATGCAGGTTTTATCAGCAAACAACTGGAAAGAGCGCGAGAAAAATTTAGTTGCCGCCTACGAGTATGTCGCAAAGCGGCATAACAAGCTAAACTTGACCGAACCCCTTCCTGAAGAAGCTTCTCTTTTTCACGAAAGACCTTATCGAGTTATAAGCATGGGAGTCTTTTCCCAAAGCATTATTTCTAAAATCACAGACCCCGCGGTCAAAGTAATTGCGAGCAAACCGCTCATTGGCAGCATTGATCAGCTGAGCGATAGCACTGATCTTTTGTCGAATACTCTGTGGCGAGAAGCTTTGTGTTCTTTATATTATTCGCCGACTGAAAGCTGAAGTAACTTTTTTCAATTAGACTTCTCACTACAGGTTATAGTAAAACCAGAAAAAGAAAAAAGTACAGGAACGTCTTCGATTGCTCGAAAACGTCCTGCACTTTTCAGTTCCCTTCAGCGATTAAGACGCTGATTCAGACTTGATTCACCTTACGTGGTGGCCGGGGCAGCAGGCTTAGTCGGCTCGGAGGTCTTGCCTTCGTTGCCGACCAGAATGCTGTCGCGGATGGCGTCGGCCGGGTTGGCATGCGCGCCGTAGGGGATGAAAACGACCTTGGCGTTGGGCGAGGTGCCGACGTGCTCGAGCATTTCGAGCTGCTGCGCCTGCATCACGAGCGCCATCACTTCATCCGCCTTGACGCCGGAGTTGGCGTCGACGAAGTCCTTGACCGAGTCCTTGTAGCCGTCGATGATGGCCTTGCGCTTGGCGGCGATGCCCTCACCGTCCAGACGCTCACGCTCCTTCTGCGCTTCGCCGTCGCCCTTGGCCAGAGCCAGAGCAGTCTGCGCCTTGAGGTCGGCGGTCGACTTGCGGCGCTTCTCGGCGTTGATCTCGTTCATCTCGGCGACGACCTTGGGGTCGACCTTGATCTCGGTGACCAGCGTGTCGACGACGATCAGACCAAACGCCTGCAGCGGGCTGCTGAGGTTGGTCTTGACCGAGCCGCGGATCTTCTCCTTGTTGTTGAACAAATCGTCGAGATCCAGTTCCGGAACGACGCCGCGAACTTCGTCGAACACGAAGGGGCGGATTTGGTCGACCTTGGTCAGGCGATAGAACGCCGCGAACGCGTTGTTCGGGTCGACTTCGTACTGCACGATGATGGTGACATCGACCGAGGTCTTGTCCTTGGTGATGGTGTCGACGGCGACCGGGAACTCGGACACGCGGGTGCTGAGCTTGTGGGCGCGGCGGTGCAGCAAGGGCACTTTGATGTTGAGGCCGGGCTTGGCGACGTAGGAGAACTTGCCCATGAACTCGACCGATTCGATCATGCCTTGGCGAACGACGAAGAAGGTGCCGCACAGGAGGCAGATGACGAAGATGCCGATGACTGCGTAGAGGCCGTAAGCGAGAACCGTGCTGATGATGGGATCCATTTTTCACTCCATTGTTGGGGTGTTTCGTTTGATGTTTCAGAATTTGAATAGTCTTGTTCTAGTTCGAAAATTACGTCTGGAAGAGGAAGAAAGGGATGCACTGAAGTTACCAAGAGGAGGCGTGCAGATATAAGTGCCTGCGGTTTCACAGCAGCTCATAATCGGCGGGACTGAAAGCACCCAAAAGCGCAATCTACTAACCAGTCACGATCTTGAAATTATCATTCGATTCAAATTCCGCTCCGCTACCTGCGCTAGGTGTTACCACCTCGTAACGAAAAGCTCCTTGTGACTACTTTTCAATTTTCAACAGACCGAGCCCGAAAGATTTTTTATTGAAAAGTTTTAGAGGCGATACTCGAAAGCACGTTCCTGTGGCTATCTTCCTTTTTCAGATTTGAGCTTTTCAACAAAATTTCTTGCGGGAACTTTTTTATTTGGTTAGAAAAGCCGCTAACCACGCTAACTGATCAGAATAGATTTGATTTTTGGATATGCGTAACTATCAATATTTATTTGTTTTACATTACCAGTTTTTCATACAGTCAGTTATCCCTGTATTTCTTTGAATGAAACGAACCAATTAAACACTAAAAATCACCACTCTAACTTATTTATCACGACTGGTTCGAGTCACGAATTGAACTGCGGAGCTGGGTCTAAATTGAAAGCAGTCTCTTCTTCGCTAGCCAAACGGCTTTAGGCATCTGGACTACAAGCAGATGTGCGCTTGATTCGCGTAAAACGCGATGAGGAGGCGAATCCTTGTAGATTCGTTAGTTGTTGGAGATTAACATGAACAATGAATCTCACATTGCAAAGCACGTCGTGACAAGCGTTCTCCATTCCTTCATCCGAATTGGAGACGATGATTTCGACGGTTGGATGACGCGCCCCGATGGAGAAAGCGAGGATGTTCTCCTCCTTTTGAAGCCCGGTAGTGCCAAACTCCAGGTAGGCGAGACACTGGCTGTTTCGACTATCGCGAGAATCGTGCCTGTGCGCGGGTCTCATGTAGTGATTGCCAGAATCAACTAGATGCAAACACCGGTCGGGAGCGATCTCGACCGGTGTTATGCAGTTCCAAGCCGCCACCGTATATGGTGCTTAAGATGAAAGCTTTCCCTGGAATTTTCTTCAAGCGCAATAATTACTAGGTGCTATAGTAAAAATCGGTTTAGAACAAGAAAGAAAGAAAGAAAGAAAGGAGGAAGAAGCTTGCGCTCCTCCCTCCCTTGAAGTTCAGCCGAAGCTCACCCGATTAGTTGGGCGTCTTTGGGATGGTGCCCTCATACAACTGAATGTCGAGGTTGTCGAAATTGTTCACGTCGATCACTGCCGGTACAGCAGAGTTGACGCGAATGCGCACGCGGTGACCTTCTTTGGTGAAGCGAATTTCGCTCGACACGTTCGAGAGAATTTCGAAACCCTTGTTGGGCATCGAGTCGATCATGAAGTTAATCACGGTGCCGTCCTTGCCGGTCTCGCGGACGATGAAGGTGACCACGCCTTCGAGCATGATTTCGTTCACCTGATCCTTGAGGTCGACTTTGGTGCCCTTGCTCTGCAGCGCAAACTTGTACGCACGCAGCACAGAATCGAGGTCGTTACGCTCACCGACGGCCTTCACTTCGCGGTTGTCGTAAGAGATCATGCCGATGGCAGCACGGTTGCCGGCCTGGTCTTTCATGATAGAAATGAAAGTAGGTACGCCATAGACCATGTAGGGAACCGGCGGAGAAGCCGTCCACTTCTGGTCCTGCACCATGCCTTCAAGAGCACGTTGCGCAGCGTTTTCGGTGATGCCGGCGCGCTTGTAGAAGACTGCCTTGCCGGTGCGCGAGTCGGTGAGCATGAAGCCCATCGTCGCTTCGGCATTGCCGCCCGAAGACTGGATGCCGGTGTACCAGACCGCCCGACCATCGACCGTATAGACGAGAGCGCTGCCGGGAGTAACGGCAAGCACGTCGCGACCAGAGAAGCTGTCCATCCAGCCATGCGGGAAAGCGCCCCAGTCGGAGATGCGATCTTCGATCAGACTTTCGGGCTGAATGCGCTCGACCCACTTGGGTGCGTCGGCGATTGCATACTCTTTGATTTCGCGAGTGACCGGATTGACGATCACGACGCTAACGACGACGTCGCCGCCAAAACCCGCTTTGCGAGCGATTTTGGCGCTGACCCAGTGGGGGAAGCCGTTGTCGTCGAGTTCGTAGGTGAAGTCGGCAAACGAAGCGTTGGCGTAGCCGTTCTCGTAGAGGAAGCGCGGCAGATAGTCGCCGAGCTGGAAGCCGTCGAGCCCGATGGACTGGTTGTGCTTCAGCACGAGCTTCGCATCGGAGTAGTCGGTGACGCTGACCATGGCGTAGCCGGGGACAGTGTGGTTGGTCCACCACTTGGTGATGCCTTCGTGCTGGAGCGGAGCCACCCAGTACATCTTGCCGTTCTGGTTCTGGATGCGCGGACGACCAAAGTCGGTCTGCGAGCAGAGTCCGGTGTGTTCACCGCAGAGTTCGTTCATGCGCCTGGTGGCAAGAAACTCGTCGACATAACGCGCCTGCGTCTGGTCGAAAAGCATTTTGCCTGGATCGAACGTGGTCTCTTCGGTCACTTCGAGCAGCGAACGACGCGTGTCGGCGGTGAAAGCGCTCCAGGTGGTGAAGATGGGGATGACGATGATGGCGAGCACAGCGACAATAGCCGAGCTGATACCGAAGTACATCGCTTGTTTGCCGGCGCGCTCTTCGGCTGCACGATCGGTTTGCGAGAACGACGTCATGCGATACATAGCAGCACACAGTGCGCCAACAAGACCGGCGGCGAAGAAGAAGTTGGTGCCGAAATAGCCCCATGCCAGAGTGGGCATGAAGAGATACGAGATGATCAGACCAAAGACGAAGTTGCCGATGGTCGGGATGATTTTGCGACTGAATGCAAATGCGAGCGCTGCGAAGATTGCCGCGACTAAGAAGTACGACATTGCTATTGGTCTCCAGTTGGTGTTTGGTGTATCGAGAAAAAAGCGAAGCACCCGCAAACGAATTCAGTCTCCAGGTCATCGAGATGATGACTTTATGGTGCTGGAGAGATGAATTTGCTTGGCTAGGTCTTCGAAGAATCTGGAAGGCATGGAAGACAATAATGAGGACGTCATCTTAGTGACAGCGATGCTTTCGTTCTTGTTTTATTATTGAGATTTCTCTTAGTGACATAAGTAAAGTTGCGCGAAAGCTCATTTATAGGCGGTTTAAACCATTCAGACAGCCTAGCGCGGCTAGTGCAAAGGCGTAATCATTTGACAAAAACGTGGCAAAAACATGGCAAAAACGTGGTTGAAACGATTATGAGGCCCCACTTAGATCAGCTGACACTGCTAATTTCGCCAACTTGCAATTTTTACTATTACCGCTAGTAGAGTAAGTTTTAAGAAAAGAAAAGGAGAAGATGCATTGAGCACCTTCCCCTCTCTTTATGCCGATTTGAGCGATTAAATCACATCACCCGACGCTGAGCAAAATGCGCAACGCGATTGATGACGAGATCAATTGCCGCTGTGAAGAAGCGCAGAAGTCCGCGCTCAAACGGATCAGACTTGGCCGAAAGCTCGATGATGTCCGAGTCTTGATTGAGCGCCAGAAGATAACCTTCCGGCGACTCAATGGCGTCTATAAGACCAAGCTTGAGGTCGAACGCTTCCTGCGCGCTCCAGTGCTCGCCGGTGCAGACCTTTTCGGCATCGATTTGCGGACGCCACTGTTTGACCAGAGCGATGAACTGACGGTGCATGACCGCAAGCTCTTCCTTCACTTTGGCTTCAGCTTCAGGCGTCACTTCGCCGGTCGGCGACAGGGTCCGCTTGAACTTGCCTGCAGTGAGAGTCATAGGACGCACGCCCAGGGTCTTGAGCAGATCGTGGAAGTTCAGGAATTCCTGAACGACGCCGATAGAGCCAATGACCGAAAGCGGAGGAGCGACGATGACGTTGGCCGGCAGCGACATCAGATAGCCACCGCTTGCCGCGTACTCGTCGATGAGCACAATGAGATAAATGCCGGCATCGCGCAGGCGCTTCATCTGCATGTACATGTGACCATAACCGGTCACGGTGCCGCCGGGGGAACTGGCGACAACGGCACAAGCTGCGAACTTGTCCTTGTTGATGACCACTTCGTCGACCAGACGAGCGAACTGGCGCCGTCCAGCAGCAGTGGGGTTGCCGTCGAAACGAAGCAGTGCCACAGGCTTCTTGGAAGAGCGCAGCGCTTGCGGAATTTCGACTCCAAAGTCAGCCGGGTCGAAGGCGAGGGCGCCTGCTTTGACGCGACTGGTGATGGCGGTGCTCGGGTCGTAGCGGGTGTCGGTGTGATACTGGAACAGACCAAGCTTGGGACCGCTCTTTTTGCCGACGCCGCCTTTCATGCGAGCAACGAGCAGACCCAGAGCGACGAAAGCAATTGCGACCAGGATGGCCTTGAAACCAAGACCCATCACGTTACTGAGGAAAACGACGAGTCCATTCACGGCCGAGGATGCTGTGGTGATTAACTCCCACATAGTAAGTCCTTTCAGGTTTTGTTTGAGGCTAGTTGTAAGTTTAGGGCGATAAAGAATAGAAGAGAGTAAAAAAGTTAGTGCCAAAAACTACTAGGTCAGAGCCTATAGATATAACGTTCCAATCTGAATGTTCTCTCACAGTGGGTGCCGGTGCGGCTTACAGCACCTAGCGCAACTGACAGAACTGTAAGAACACTATCGAATCAATGTCACCATATTTGGTACTAACTTTTGGTTCCAGAAAACGACTGAACAATTTTTATGGTTAGTATATTTCGTACCTTTTTAGATAAGTATGTTTACCGATTAAAAAAAACAATCGCTTCAGATCTATACGGAAAGCAAGTGATAGCGCGGCTTAAAGACTTGCGCTAAGTGGCACTAGCGTTAAGCAAAAATTAGCACCACTTAAGCATCAAAAATGAGAGTGAACTCATGCAATATTCAAGAGCATTTTTCTGAGATCGGCTTAATCCGCCATCCAAGTGGTGGCATAACTTCGCTAACTATCAAGTAGTTTTTCAAAGACTGGCTTTAACGCCTTTTATGAGAACGAGTAAATCTTTTTACTAGATAAGATCTAGATCTGATCTTCAAAGAAGAAGCCGGAAATATATACCAGGTGATGCTTTCAAGACATCAATGATCATGAAAAGCGCCTAATATTTAAAAACTCCCAAAATTAACTACCCGAAGATTAGTACGTACTAAGAAAGCCTAGTAATTATGAGTGTTTTTACACTTTGTTCTCCTCTACCCCGTATGTAGGGTCGAGATATCCATTCATATTCCCTTAAGGATTAGTTGAAACTCTACCGGAAAACCCGACAAGTACAGAAATAACAAAACATTTTTCCCCCAACTTCATGGGTGAGAGTGCTTCGTGTCTGTGTGTCTGGTTGCTTCTGATCTCTAACCCAACCCTCAATGGAGGAAATAACATGCTAGGTCTAGCATCTCTACAGTTTGCTAAGCCGCTCGTGTACCTCCTTGTGTCTGCCGGATTGTTCACCACGTTGTGGTGGATGTACGGAAGGCACAGGAAGTCATTGGCGCACTCTGGCTTGGAACTCCACAAGAATCTCAAATACGTGGGGTTTGTTGGTCGAGCTGCCATCATCTCGATGGCTATCGGCTGGCTCTCGCTTAGCATTGGTTTCGTTCAACCGCAGCTTCCCCAGTTCGGGGAGAAGCGTGTTGAGCTGACTCGCGACTTCGTCATCGCGATCGACATTTCTGGCTCAATGGATTCGGGCAAGTTGAAGAATCCCTACGCTGCCGACCCTGAGAAGGCGGATCAAATCACGCCGAAAATGCTGGCTCAGCTAGCCACTCAGGATTTCGTCCAGCGTCGCATGGACCAGAAAGACCGCGTTGGTCTCTTCGTCTTCGACGACCAGGTTTACTACTCGTGGCCTCTGTCCACCAATCTGGATGTCGTTCTGCAGAAGAACAATGCCACTTCCACCTATTCCGGTGGTGGCACAAACTTCTCAGGCGACGGTATTTCCGAGAAAATGGGTCCGCTGCAGGCTGCCCATGAGCACTTCTTGGAGCTTGGCAAAGCCAAGTCGAAAGTCGTGATCATGGTCACCGACGGTCTGGACAACATCTCGGATCGGCGTATGGTCGAGCTTCGGGAACTCTATCTGAAGCACGGCTATAAGATTTACGTTCTTGGTATCGGCGAAGAATGGCTTAAGGAGGGCGACGCCAATGTCCCCTCGCTGGCCAAGTTCAGCCAAACCATTCCTGGCAGCATGGTGATTGGTGTCGGCAATGCCGAGCAGATGAAGGCGGGCTTCGAGCTCATCGATTCTCTCGAAAAATCCTCTGTCGAAATGCAGAGAGGCATGGTCGACCCCGGCAACCTGTACCAGTACTTCATCTTGGCTGGGCTGGCATTCGTGCTGCTCGGTCTGTTCGCCATGCTCGTCGTCAAAGACGACATGTAACCCGATGAAAGGAGTTAGCATGAATAGCTTGCGAACGACTCTTCGGGTTTGGCTTGAGTACGTCCAGGACCTAGCGTCCCGGGCGTCCGAGCGAGCCTTGAAGATCATCAAGACTTGGTTCTTTGCTGCAGTCATCGGCGGTGCACTTACGCTGTCCGGCTCCATCACCTTCATCTGGTGGTCGGATGTCCAGACGTCGTATTACGACCAAGGAGTGCGGCTCTACACCAACGGTAATATGGAAAAGGCGGTCGAGATGTTCGACCGCTCGGCCCAGTATTACAAGCGCGGCACCACCTCAGCGTGGTACGTGAGCATCTTTTACCCAGAACCCAGCCGGGAGTTGGCAGCACTTGCCAATCACCACAAGGCGCGGGCTCTGGCTCTCATCGGTCAGATCGAGCCGGCAGTTGAATCCTTCAAGGAGGCGCTGCGACTCAATCCTGGCATCAATTACGAGCGAATCGAAGATTTCGCCGATATCTCCCGAACGGACCGTGCCCGTCTGGTCCTGCAATCTCTCGACATGAAGCGCAATTACGAGCTTCTGCTCAAGAAGAACCAGGAACAGCAAAAGAAGCAGGGCAAGGGGAAGGGCAAGCCAAAGGAAGGCGGGAAACCGCAACCTGGCAACCAGCCCGGATCCAAGTCCGGCAAGGGCAACCGCAACGCACTCTAAGAAAGGAGTTACACATGGATTCGCTAATCACGGCGTATTCCGAACTCCATTTCCTCCGCGAAGGCTATCTCCACCTCCTCTGGGCGGTGGTTCCGGCAGTCGCACTTGTCTGGGCAATGGGCGTTAAGTCGCGCCTTGCCCAGCGCAAGAAGTGGGGAGATGAGAAGCTCTGGAGCAAGTTCAGCCAACCGCTGAGCATCCAGCGCGAGTTCTTCTTTGGTCTTGGCTGGGTGCTCGTTGCATCCCTGCTGGTGGCGGCTGCTGCTGGTCCTGTGACCAAAGGCTTGCCGTCATCGGTGAAAGCCGGGAGCCTATATGTCTGCAGCGCTATCGACGTGTCAAACTCGATGGCGTCTGAAGAATTCCGGCCGATGATGCCCAAGCGTAATGGCACGGCACCAGAACTGGTGCCTGGACCCTACGGAACCCGGCTCGACTGGGTGAAGGGGGTACTGGAGAATGAAGTGTTGCCGTCAATCGTCAACAACAAGTTCTGCATGGCCACCTACATGGGCGAAGGCTTCGACCAGATCCCGCTCATCGACGACTTCGATGTGGTGAACTGGATCAACAAGAACTGGATCAATATTGGCAATGCTCCGGGCGGTGGTTCAAACCTCGCTTCGGGCTTGCTGAAGGCGGTCCAGATGCTTGCCACCAACGACAACTCGCGCGAGCGGGTTCTGCTGCTCTTCTCCGACGGCGGCTTCGATGTCGACAAGGAAGGCGAGCAGCTGAAGCAGGTCTCTGTGATACTGGCCGAGATGGCAAAGAAGCAGGGACGTGTCTTCAACGCCGAGGAAACCGACAAGGGCAAAGTCCTCGACGAAATTGCACGTCATATCAAGGAGATGAAGATCCGGCTCATCATCGTCGGAATCGGCTCCATCACCCCGCGCGCTGTCCCCATCTATGGTGGCACCGACGGCATGCAGGTGATCGGCCAGTTCAAGGACGAAGAGTCTGGTGATATCGCTCTGACTTACCGAGACGACAAGGCACTGCTCGACCTGCAACGCAGGACGGGCGCCGAGTTCAAAGTTTTGGACCCCGACACGGGAGCCAAGCTTGGCGTCAGTTGGGCTAGCTTGATTGGTGGCACTTCGCTCACCACGCAAGCCGCGCCGACGCCTGAGCCGGTCTACGAATACCCCTTGCTTCTCGCCATGCTCATCATGTTCGCGCTGCTTGCGCGCGGCGTTGTTACCGGTCGTGTTCGTCCGGTGACGGCTCCCGTCAAGAAGTAAGCGAATGCTTTCTCTCTATCACAGTGAAATGCGTGCGGCAGGTCCAAACAGAATGGCCTGCTGCACTTCCCTGATCAACCATCACCCTACAGAAAAGGAGTGAACAAATGACTCATTCTGCAAAGAATCCTCTGATCGCCAAGGTTGACGCTCTGGAAGCTGGCACCAGCCTGAACGTGTTCGGTTACTCGCACGTCAAGTTCCAGATCATCAACGCCATCATGTGCGGCGGTCACCCGATTCTCGTCTCGAAGCCTGGTCTTGCAAAGACGGCGCTTCTGTCGAGCATCGGCAACCAGGTCGAGGGCTGCGACTGGCACGCCGAGCAGTTCACGGCGGACATGCGTCCGTCGGACATCAAGGGCTCGCGTCCGTTCAACCCGATCACCGGCGCCTATGAAGAGGCTCCCGGCCCGATCTGGAATACCGACACCAACGCGTCCAAGCACCTTCTGCTCGCGGACGAAATCAACCGCGCTCAGCCGAAGACGAACGGCGTCCTCCTGCGCATCATGCAGGAAGGCTTCTTCAACCTCGGCCCGACCCGCTACGACATGCACCCGATGTTCACCGTCGTTGCCACGCGCAACCCGGTCGAGCAGGAAGGCGTGTTCGTTCTGCCGGAAGCTGTCACCGACCGCTTCCTCTTCGAGCTCCGCATGGGGCACGAGACCTTCGAGAACGAAGGCAAGATGCTGCGCAACCCGGCCACCTATGGCCGCGGCGGCAACAGCAAGCAGACCAAGAAGGTCATCTCGGTCGACGAGATCATCACCGTTCGCAACGAGATGGTCGAGCTGGCTGTGAGCGCCAACAACGAAGTGCAGGATCTCGTTCTGCACCTCGTGCGTGCTACCCGTCCCGAAGACGGTGCGAAGATGTTCGACAAGATCTTCGCGCTCGACGACAACGAGCAGGAGCTCAAGGGCCAGACCTTCCGCGAGCAGATCGCTGACGGCGCCGGTCCTCGTGCCGAAATCGCCATCATGCGCTCGGCGGCTGCGGTTGCCTGGCGTCGTGGCCTTCCGGCCATCAACCCGGACTGCGTCAAGCTCGTGTTCCGGGACTGCGTGCGTCACCGTCTCTACCTGACGGACGCTGCCAAGTTCGGTGGTTTCAACGCCGACGACTTCCTCACCCCGCTGCTGCGCAAGGTTCCGATCCTCGCCGGCATCAAGGGCTGAGTCTTTTCCAAGGCAAGGGCGGTGGCAAGCGAAAGCGCGCTACCGCCTGGCGCCTGAATAAACACCTGTAACAACTTACAAGGAGTTGAAAAATGGAATTGACGCCTATCATAAAGGCGCAGATCGACGAGGTCTTGAAGTGGGTTGTTGCCCACCCGATCAAGTGCGGTTTGCGCACCACAAGCAGTATCATCGCGGCAGGTGAACGCCGTTCGACCTCCAAGGGTCCCGATGGTTTCAGCATCGCTGAGACCAAGGATTACGACCCGACCGAGGACGAAGTCCGCGATATCGACTGGGTTGCCAGCGCCAAAGAAGACGGTGCTCGCACACTTCTCGTGACACACTACGAGGAGCCGCGCGACATCAAGTGCTTCGTGGTCATCGACGCCTCAGTCACCATGGACTTCGGCACGCAGCGCACGCTCAAGCGTCTGCTCGCAGCCGAACTTGCAGGCTCCGTCGTTCTCTCCGCGTCCAAGACTGTCGACCGTGTCGGCACGATTGTGTTCTCGGAGAAGGAACTGCATTTCTTCCAGCGCCCCCGCGGCGCTAAGTCCATGCTCTATCCCACCATCGTGTCGGCTATCAAGTCGAACTCGATGGAATCGAGGCTGAACCCAAAGCCGGCGACCACCAAGCGTCCCGGTTTCTCCGAGAACCTCACTGGATTCCAGATGGCGATGAATGCCCTCAAGGCATACAGCCCATCGCCGGTCTTCATCATCTCCGACTTCTCCAAGATGTCGGATGGTGACAAGGCAGCGCTCAAGAAGATGGGCTCGTACCATCAGATTTCGTGCCTGTTCGTTCAGGACAAGCGCGAGCGTGAGCTGCCGGAGCCGACTGGCTTCCTCTGGGGTCTCTTTGGCTGGGGCGGCTTCTATCACCTGTTCGACATGCGGACCGGCGACAAGAAGTCAATCTGGCTCTCCAAGAAGAATCGGCACGCTTACGCTGCCGACTTTGAAACGCATCGTCAAGCCACCCTCAAGACTTTCCGCAGCGCTCAATGCGCCTTCGAAGAGTTCAGCACCGAGGAAGGACTGGCGGCGCATCCCAAGCTGATCAAGCTTCTCTCCAACAACCGTAGGTAAGGAGACCACGAATGAAGACTCCTAATTTACTGACTCTCACCACCCTGGTGGTGATGGGCGCATCTATTTTCCTCGGTTTGCCGAGTGCAAATATCGCGCTTGCAGACGGTGTGCCGAATACAAAGGCTGCCGTCGCATTGCCGGTCGATCTCTGCGGACCTCCGCAGGGTGCTCTGCCTCCGGACTACGAAGGCTATCCCAGCCAGTTGCCGGAGGACACGGGCGGCACGACCACTGCCAAGCGCACCGACCCGCCCAAGTCTGCCAACCCGGTCCGCAAGGTTTGCGAGAACGGGACCATCGATATCCGTGTCGGCTCAACCCGCAACTACGGATTTCGCACGCTCGACCTCATCAGCGTGACCATCATCATCGAATCGGCGCCTGATTACCGGTTCGACTATTCCTCGCTCCGGCAGAAGACGCTGGCGTTCGACGGCTCCGACTTCTACCTCTTTGGTGAAGCGGCCGACTCGGTCTTCATTTCGGAGACCACCCTGCCCTCGGGCAAGGTCGAGCGTCGCATCAACGTGCTCCTTCAGAGCTCGGTCGTCGACAAGGACAACCTGGTTTTCCAGCTCAACCTGCGGTACGCCACCAAGCTTGGCCCCGACGGGAAGACGCCGGAATGGAAGGTCCTGGTCACGCCGGACTTCGTCATCAGTCGGTCCAAGACGCTGGACACAAGCGACGAGTTGCTGGAAAGCGACATGTCGTATCGTCCGCAGCGCACGCCGATTCCGGCGTATCCGCTTGCGATTCTTGGCTTTGTCTTGGTGTTCTCGGTGCCGGCTTTCTTCCTGGTCCAGCACATCAATAGAGTGCGTCGCCGCAAGGTTCTGCCTCCCAAGGCGGCTGCCTGGGCGGTATTCGAAGCGGTGTTCAAGGCGAGCAAGACGGGCGACGGCGAAGGGGATTACCTCTTCGACAAGAAGGCATGCCATGCAATCGTCGTGGCACTGCGCCGTTACCTCGCTGCTACCAACCCGATGATTCCGGTGGAATCGGCTACCGTTCTGGAAATCCAGGACGCGCTGGCTGAGCACCCCGCCATCGTGTTGATTCTGCGCATCCTCAACCTCTGCGAGGATGCCATCTACCTCAACAAGGAAGTGACTGCGGCCGAGAGCAAGGAGATCGTCGAGGCAATCGAGACGCTCGTCCCCGAGCCCTGGGAAAAGCAGTAATCACAACTTTCTGGAAGCCGGAGAGACTTCGTGTCATCCGGCTTCCAGTGCCTAATGGTAGCCAGCGGTAATTCCGATTTCCGATATCTTCGGTGACGGGATTCCCGCTGGTTCCATCCTTTTATATGAATAGTTTTTCGCCGCAATAAAACGTCAGCGGAATGCTTGCCCAGCCCCTCCCCATAGCAATGAGGGGCTGCGTCAGCGTTCCGACTAAATGTTCGTGCATCTTTATGAGATAGCCGAACATCCAGTCGCAACGAGTTTTCCAACGGGTGCCGTTTTGTGTCTAGTTAGACGCCCGTCATATCTCAACCCAATGCATGTCCGCTTCAATCGGCATGCCCTCTCAACTTATGAAAGGAGAGAGACTAACATGAAACTCTTCAACAAGCCTTTGTTTGTCGTGGGCTTCCTGGCCGTGACCATCGGCATCGGCTCACTCGCCTACCAGGGTACGCAGAATATCCTCACCATTCAGCAGTCGCAGATGCAGACGAGACAGATGGGTCTGAGCATCCAGCCGTACAACGGCGAGAAGCTCTACGCCGAAGTCTTCCAGTACATCCGCGACAAGCACTTCAACCTCGGCGACAAGGCCAAGCGTGACGCGTTCGTCGCTGCCTGGCAGTCCAAGTTCGCCGGCAAGAAGGTGAAGGACATTCCCAATTTCGCTCTGAAGTCCTGGGCCGGCAAGTATGACGACACCCTCGTCTTCGCGCAGCCCGAGACCGCCGACCAAGCCATCGACCTCATGCTTTTGTCGATGGGCTTCCTGCACGACTCCTACATGAAGCAGGATGCAGTCGACGAGATTGGCAGCCGCTCTGACCCGTCTTTCGCCGGCGTCGGTGTCGAAGTCGCCATTCGCGACTTGATGGACGCGCGTCGTCTGCTCATCGAGCAGCGTCCCAAGAACCCCAAGGACAAGGTCGCCATGGATGCATGGATGGCCAAAGCCAAGGCGTTCGAGGACGAGTTCTCCAAGATCTCGGTCGCGCATCCGTTCATCGTTCCGACTCAGCCCGACGAAGGCAGCCCCGGTTTCAACGCCGGTCTGCGCAAGGGTGACATCCTGCTCGAAGTTGCCCAGGACGTTCCTGCCGGCAAGGTGCTCGAGTGGGTGTCGCTCGTCGGCAAGACAAGCGACGAAGCCGTCGCGATGATTCGCGGCAAGATCGATACCAAGGTCCACATCAAGGTGGGCCGTGTCGACGCCACCACGGGTGAAACCAAGGTAAGCGTCTACACCATCAAGCGCGGCAAGATCGTCCAGAAGGTCGTGTCCTACAAGGACCTGGGCAACTGCGTCTCCTACGTCAGCCTGAACGACTTCATGTCCAGGTATGGACGCAAGGAGCTCAAGCTGGCTTTCGACAAGTCGATCGCCAATGCCAAGCCGTGCAACGGTGCAGGCGGCGTCGTGCTCAACTTCCGCGACAATGGCGGCGGCGATCTCCGCATCGCATACGCGCTGGAATCCATGCTCATGGAGACCGGCACGGCCATCGTGATGAAGCAGCGCACGCCCGACGGCTACGACTACGAGAGCTACACCCTGCTCAAGGACCACGTCCTCAAGACGTTGACCACGGCAGACGGCAACACTCAGGAGCTGCTTGCTCCGCGCAACGAGTGGAACCCGAAGCTCGCCGACATCGATCAGAATCGCCTGAGCGACTCTGACATTTTCACCAAGACCATTCTGCCCAAGGGCTTCAAGATTGTCGTCCTCATCAACGGCGGCAGCGCGAGCGCCTCGGAAATTCTCTCCGGCACTCTGCAGGGAGAGCACATCGCTACTCTGCTTGGCACCCCGAGCTTCGGCAAGGGTGAAGGGCAGACCATCATCCCGCTCATGAACGGCGGCATCAACAACGTCAAGCAGCCTGCTCGCATGCTGCGTCTGACCTCGTTCGAGTTCCTTCCGTCCGGCGTCTCGATGAACCACGTTGGGGTCATTCCCGACATCGTCGTCGAGTACACGCCGGCGCCGAGCAACATGGACTACATCTGGGATTCGCAGGTCACAGCCGCCAAGGCTGAGATTCTGCGCCAGCTCGGTCTGCAGGCGTCGCAAGACGAACTGCGCGCCAAGATGGGCATCGAGAAGCGCAAGCAGCACGACTCGATGTTCAACCAGAAGCGCATCTTCATCGAGACCGGCGAAGCTCCGTCGGGCCCGACCGAGGAGTAATCCTCAAGTTTGAAATCTTGACACCATGTGCGGTGCTCGCAATTTAGCGGGCACCGCCAATCTCTCACAGTCATCAAAGAAAAGGAGTAACTGATGAAAGTTACATCGATTATCCAAGCGACCGTGTTGTCGCTGGCTCTGACTGTTTCGCTGGCTGCCCCGGCGTTCGCTCAGGCTAAGCCTGTGCCGCCCCAGGAGCAGACCACGGAACAGAAGCTGACTCTGCCTGATGGCATGACGGAGGAGGACTTCAAGAAGCTTCCTCCCCAGATTCAGGAAATGATCAAGCAGATGAGCGCAATGCAGGCTGGCGTCGGCGACCCCGACAAGCTCTCGCCTGCGCAGTACGAGAAGATCTACGACGACGTTTGGAATCTGGTTGCAATGCGTGACGTTTACGCCGAGCACCTGGGCAACTGGGCGGAATGGCGCTACAAGTTCAAGGGCAAGCTGACCACCAAGGCAGCGACCGAGAGCGCCATCCAGGAAATGCTTTCCAGTCTCGGAGAGCACTGGACCGCCTACACGTCGTCGGCAGACATCGAAGCGATGAAGGCATTGTCTCAGGCCGGCGTTTTCGACCTGGGAATGATGATCACCGACCGCCCCAACGCGGACGGCAACTTCAGCGTCTTCGGCGTCATCTTCGACACCCCCGCGTATAAGAGCGCCATCCGCAAGGGTGACGTCATTCTGCGCATCAAGAACCTGAAGGCGGACAGCAAGTCGTCCGACTGGCAGGTCGTCAAAGGCATGACCAAGATACAGGTCGAAGATCTGCTTCGTGGTCCGGCGAAGACGCCCATCTTCGTCGAATACAGCCGCAACGGCGGGCCGCCCGTTCAGGTGCAGCTCGTCGTGATGGAACCCGGCAAGAAAGAGGTCAAGGCTCGCATGGCGCCCAACGGCGTCTGCCATGTCTGGATGCCTCAGTTCGACGAGGAGTCCATCAACGGCTTCATCAACGGTATGCTCACCGTTCTGGACAAGGCCCAGGGCAACTACAAGGGCTGCGTCATCGACTTCCGGGGCAATCCTGGCGGTCTCTTTGAGCAGGCGAAGAAGATCGGCGCGCTCTTCCTGCCGAAGGGCTTCTCGGTGTCTACCAAGACCCGCGAAGGCCGTGAGGTGAAGGTCGAGCGTATCGAAGTTCTGCCCAACTTCCCCTTCGACGTCGAAGGGGCCACTCCGGAACTGCGTCAGCTCAAGCTGGACGTTCAGAAGATGCCTTGCGTCGTCCTCATCGACGAAAGCTCGGCGTCCGCTTCGGAAGTCGTCACCGGCATCCTGAAGGGCAACCGTCGTTGTGTCGTCGTCGGCACGCGGAGCTGGGGCAAGGGTATGGGCTACTTCCCGCAGCGGCTTCCGCTGGGTGGTCAGCTCACCATCTCATCGCTCATCTACTACCCGCCGGATCGCGACAATCCGCAGAGCATCGGCATCGACATCAACGGCGTCGGCATCAATCCCGACATCGTCGTCGAGCGTGCTTTCGGTGACATCGACAATCAGCTCGAATTTGCGATGGACCTCATCTCCAAGGACAACGGTCAGCGCATCGACGAGATTCTGAAGGCGAACTACGCGCCTGCAATCGAGCGCAAGGATGCAGCGGCCAACCCCATCGGTACGGTGGCTACGGCTGGGATTCTCGCGCTCATTCTGGCGGCGTTTGGTGGCGTCATCCTCAATGTCCATGTCCGCCGCAAGCGGCAGGAGGAAGCAGAGGAAGGCAAGATCAACGACCGTCAGAAGAAGAACAAGCGCTACTGACCTGATTCAATCTAGGGTCTCGGCAAAGCCCACAAGGTAATGCCGAGACTCATTTGGTCAAACTCTATTCAAGGAATGAAAGCTTTTCCAGCTTTCTTCCTTGAATTTTTTCCCCGGCCCCTGACTACTTGATATAGTATAAAGGTTTCAACGAATTTTGGGCATTTGCGGGCACGAATTATGAGAATATGCTGCCAGCAACATATTTTTCTTCGATTTTTATGCGGCCCACATCATATTTTGCGTTTATCGATCTCCAATCAGACAAAAACCTCTCCAGTGCAAATCAGGATTGCAAGAATCGAACCCTGCGCAAATCAGTATTGAGCAATTCCAAGTCTTCCTTTATATGCGGCTTTTCTAAATCTCCTGTCTACTTTTTCAATTTCCTATTATTACTTGCTATAGTAAAATCGGAATCAGGAGCAAAAGCACCATATGCGATATCAGAACAAAAAGAGAGGAGGCTCGAATTTGAGCCTCCTCCCAAACATTTAAGTTCTCTGTCGCGCGTTGATATCGCTAACGACAGCAATCCATCCATCAACTATTAGACTGCCGGCTAACACATTGTTACGTCCGGGTGTATTGTCGAGCAGGGTCGGTTTTGAAACGCCGGTTTCAGCACTTTCATCAACCAGAGCGCATCCATCGATAATTTCACCGTCAAAAGGAATTCGGTCTCCTTTATGAACGATCGAGGTTATTTTCCGATTCTGCACATTTTCTTTGATCCACTTTAGCGAAAACATTTTTCACTCCTGCTTGTTGAACTCTTTGCGAATCTGCGCAAACTCACTTTTCATGCGAGTTATGAGCGCCTGAAATTTCGGATTGCTATCTATCAGTTGATAAGCCATCCTCTGAATTAAGATAGATGCGATCTTGTTTGGATCAAGATCATTGAGGGCCAAATTGTCGAGACAGAAAGTGAACTCCTCACAACTGGTCTTAACGAGCGCCAGGAATGTCAGCTGCGAACACACCTCTGAAACACTGTCTTTGTTCAGTTGCATGTGAGAGAGCCATTTGATAGTTAAAAAATCAGCTACTTCCGCTCTGTAAGCGGCATCACAAATAATTCGTCCTTGATCGATTTTAAGCATGTGTCGAGACCATCGAGAAGGTCGAGGCGCTTTCAGTTTTGCTACTAAAAATCGCCTGTAGCGACTGTCGTGCAGTAACGCCTCATCCACATTTAAGGGTGGTATTTCAAAAGGCGAGGGCGTGAAATATTCAAGAAGAGAAAGACGTTCAAGCGACTTCAACCTATTTTGCCAAAGCCTTTCATCCAAGGCGGCATCATATAGAATGCGGTCGAAAAGGTTACTGTAAACGTTGTGCAGAGATTGGAATTTCAAATCGAGACCGCTTGAAACGGTCTTGGAAGATTGCATAGTTGTAGGTTCCCTTAGGCGGCTGGTTGAATTTGAAAGATGTCTCAAAAAAGTGCCGATGACATAAAGTGACTGAAGTTTATGAAACGGAGGTGCCATCCTCTAATCAACAAGATTTTTACCCTCGCGCTGGCTAGCGCGGCTAAAACGCACTGGTGAAGCCATTTGAGTTGTAATGATGTGCGAGCTGACAGATCAAGTTTTCGTTAAAACGTTCTACGAAGACTGATAGTTGAAGATAATTGGCAATTTTAAATTATTACGACTCCCGCTCGCAAATTACCAGGTGATACAGCGCTTGCGAAAAAGGTTCATCAGAATAGTTTTCGATGAGATGTTTATTCAACTCAGCCGCGCTTTCAGGCGCCAAATTTAGTGTCACAAATTGACCAAGCCAGACTGCAAGACTTGAATGCGGACGAACAGTAGCACGAAAACCGCGCCTAGACATTTCTTTTATAATCAAGTCGCTATCAGGCAAATCCCAATGTACATGCTCACTTATCAGTGCATTATTTGTAAGTTTGAGCATTAATTCCTGAGCGCTTTTAGAGTTACTACAGGGATAGTTCAAAATAATATGTGTTTTTGCCACGCGAGCAAACTCAGTTAAAGCCTGACTTCGTTTTTCGGGCTCGATATGTTCTAGAACATCAATAGCTAAAACGGCGTCGTATGAAGCTTCATCACATGGAATTGCAAGTACCGAGCCCCCAGTGGTGGCAGGATCTATAACATCAATTTTGAAATTCGGCAAAAATAGAGCTAAAGCACCGTCATAACCACCAGCGTCTAATAGATGCACTGCAGCAGTCTCTTTTACTGATTCCGCCGCGGCTTTCAATCGCACGAACCGGTCCCAACTCAATTTAAATTTCGCAGTTTCGTCCACGACTCTGGCAGCAGCTATCAGACAGCCTTCTATCAGATCCAGTTCGACGCCTTCGATCGCCTTAATGGGGACGGTCATCTGCTTCTGGGTTTGTAAGTTTATTCTCGCAAGACGTTTTTTTCTGCCCGACCGAACAGTGTTTTGACATTCAGGTTTCAATACCTAATTTGGGCAATATCCAAAGCTGAGTTGCCAAATATACCCCTATGACGCCCACCACTAAAAGTAAAATATCCATAGCGCCTCCCTGGTGCTTACCATTTATTCTATCGCGCAATTAGTCACCCCCAATACCAAAATTGGATCCTTAGGGCTCTCATCCACCTCTGGTGAGCAATCGATCAGTGTGACTACAGTTGATATTTGATCCGGAGCTTGGTATTTCGAACAGATGACGAAACGCCCTGATTACCAGGGATTTCAGGTGCTAGCGCAACTTGCGTGAATTAGCGCTAATTAAATCAATTACTTAACAAAATCATGTTTTCTACTACGAGATTTAGTTGAACAATAAACAATATTTTGCTGAGCAAAGAAACTTTCGCTTCATATTGCCTGGAAGGTATTTATGTATCTGGCGGCTTTTCACTTAACTTTGAAATCAACTGCAACCACCCAGTCGCATTGATCCGACTCATTACGTTGATTCAACTAACTAAGTTCAATCGCCGTTACATAAGTACTAGCAAACCCCGATATTCGTAAGCAAATGTATCGCCTCACCCCTTGAAAAGTGAGTCAGAACCGCAATGTACGGAACGTTAAGCGATGTTGACATCGATTTACAATCGTTTACAAGATGAAGATATAACCTAAAAACGCCTCTTGTTACACTTGCGCGAAGTTGAGTCATCTTGGCTATTGCTATATACGCTAGGTGTAATCCGGCCATTTAATATTCATTACCATCTCAGATCAGCTTGTTGTCATGACACGCGAACGAGAGCACAGTGCTTGGTTTTCTTTTCAAACTGAACTCCGGCTAAGTCTTATGGTGCTTAGCTTATTCGCGCGAACTATAAGCTTTTTTAGATCTGTCTTGCATTTAAGCATTGCTTTCGACATAACGCTCTTATTAGGGTGGAGATACGTTTTCTTTTAACCAACACATAGGCACCATCCAGTCACAAAGCCAATAAGCCATAACACCACTTCTCCTCATTTTTTCTGTCGAGGGTTGCGGACCGGCTTTTGGTGTGATGGTGCTTCGTTTAGGTTTCTTGAAGACCGCAGCCCTCTGCGCACTGTGCCTGAGAGTTGCAATTGCCTCTAACCGCATCTGCGAAAGCACAAGCAAGTAACCGATGCATCAATCCACTCAAAGCGCTCAATGAGCGCAGGAAGGATATCACATGAGCAAATCCAAAAAGACTGGCGGCATTCTGTCGACCAGCCAGAAACTGGTCATGAACCCGGAACTGATCAAGCGCCCTGCCAAGCTCACGCCGAAGCAGGTCGACCGCATCAACCAGGTCAATGCCAAGCACAAGGCCGAGCTGCTCGCCACTCGCGTCACCTACCCGACCGACGTCGACTTCGGCGACATCACCGAGGAGATGGCCAAAGGCCTGGGCTTTCGCGGGAAAAGCAAGAACGACATCAGCGCCGGCCTCGCCGACATCGGACTCGACTTCACCGGCATCAACCTCGGCGTCGCCAACAAGGCTAAGAAGGCGAAGCCGAAGACGCTCCCGGACCCCAAAGTCGTAGCTGACTTCGTCAAGCAGCGTCTGGCGCCCATTTCGGTCGCCGACCTGACGGGACCGGTCCGCGTCTTCTCGCAGAACTTCGAGTTCCTCACCGATGACAAGGTCGCGTTCTTCAAGGACTCCTACAAGGAGATCTTCAAGCGCTTCCACATCATCACGGCGACCGAGGTCTCCCCCGACGGCGTCAAGGCCCTCTGCAAGCTCACCGGCTTCGAGCACTTCGTCTCCGGCGACAACACTCGCGGCGGCCAGGCGGTTGCGGTTTTCTACGACCCCAAGCGTCTGAAGGCCAAGGGTGGCAAGAAGCTGATCGACGAAGTCGCGAACGTCCAGGGCGTGAACGACCTGCGTCCGATGCTGTGGTGCACGCTCATCGACTCGGTGAACGGCGACGAAGTCAACGTCGGCGTCAACCACCTCAAGTCGATGCGTGGCGGACCCCAGCAGACCGGCGTCATCCGCAAGCAGCAGGCTCAGGCCATCGTGCGCGGTCTGCCGAAGGGCTGGCAAGGCGTGATGGGCGGCGACTGGAACACCCGCATGAATGACGGGTGGCACAAGATCGACCTGAAGCCGCTTCTGGACGATGGGTTCATCCTCGTCGACCAGGACACCAACAAGCTGGCGACCCACACCATGGGCGGCTGGCTGGATGGGTTCTTCACCCGCACCCAGAAGACGGTGAGCGGCATGACGGTGATCCAGTGGTTCCTCGACACCAAGCGGGACCTCACGGATCATGCCGGCGTGCTGGTCTCCATCGGCTAAAGCTGTTCGCGCAAGCGAATAGTCGCTAGCTGATTACTACTGATAGCGGCGATAGGTAACACTATCGCCGCTATCATCTTTCTTATCTGAATCCTGCTCGCAAGAATGGCTATCGATGCCGTTCTTGCAAGCTGGATTTTCCAATCCAGTGAGTGCTGAGTGCTCCTTCCAAAAGAGTACTCGGGTATAACCTGACGCCCCTACATCTTGCGAAAGCTGATGAACAGGGCGTCTTCATCCTAACCGGGGAAGGCTCAACAAACCATGCCAACCCCAAAACGTGGAGAAATATCACATGACTAAGAAATCTGACGTTTCCAAAGCCATCATCGCCGGCGCCGTTAAGGTGGGCAAAACCCCGCCGCAGCATGCCGACAACTCTGTGATCGTTCACGGAACCGGCTCGGCTGACCTCAATCTGCCGAGTGCCGACGAGATGTGCAAGAAGGCAATCAAGGACCTCGAACAGCTCGAAGCCCAGGCGAAAGCCAAGGCCAAGAAGCAGAAGCGCAACGGTCGGCGTCGCAACGGCAAGCCGCTCGCGTCCCCTATCGCAGCCGGTGATCTGATCGATCATCATCACCCGACGGGTCCGCTGCTGTCCATCGCTGGTAAGGGCCCGGTGCGCAAGGCACTGACCCCGACCACGCTGGCGGAGCAGGTTCTCATCGCCGGCGCCCAGGGTCTGCAGGTGTGCATGGAGCGACGCAAGTTCGACCCGATCGCACATCAGCTCTTCGCTTCGCAGCAGATCTTTGCTCTCGCCGAGCAGAATCTGACCAAGAAGCAGAATCTGCCGGCCAAGTACCTGCCCATCGTGCAGGAAGGCAACCGGCAGATTCCGAAGATCCGTGCGCGGTTCGAGGAGGCTCTCCCGCAACTGGTGGAAGCGCTCAAGCAGCGTAACCCCGGCGCTCCGGAGGACCAAATCATCAAGGCGGCGGTCCAGATGCTGATGAAGCAGCTTGGACCGTTCCTGTTCGTCTTCCGCATGTACGAGGATGCTCTCACCCAGAACATGGACGGCATCCACAAGAAGGTCATCGCGGTGATGGACTACATCTTTCAGACCAGCTTCAAGCTGCTCGTCGGCATCGACCCCATCAAGGACGATGACACGGCACAGCCCAAGCTGGACCTGAATTCGTTCACCATCAAGGACCTCTTCATCTACATGTTCACGGGTCAGGGACTGTCAATCGTCCCCGGCGCTCGCGGTATGCTCGGCGTGCATGTTCTCAACATGCCGTTCGAGTTCGCCGAGGTGATGCCGATTCTGGCCTCTCTCTCGGGTGGACACGAGTACTTCCACCCGATTCTGCCGGACATCAACGGCTACGAAGCCGAGCTGATGACCATCATTCCCGCGGAGCTGAAGAATCGTGTCAGCTCGGGCGCTCTGAAGCTGTCGACGGCGTCCTATGACGTTGCCGGCAATCAGCTCGCGGCGGATGAGCTGCTCGCCAAGATCCTCACGGATCAGCTCGGTGAGCAGGCGGCGGACCTGTGCGGCGGCGTTTCGCTGTACGGTCCGGAATTCCCGCACACCGTCCTCATGGGCTTCCCGGCCATGATGGTGCGCGGCGTTCCTGTCTCGCAGGTGAGCCGCACCCTGCGCAACGAGTCGCACTTCAGCCTGGAGCAGGGTGACAACCCCAACGAACTCCAGCTCGTGTTCGAGCCGCATCCGGTCGACTACGTTCGTGTTCTTCAAGACGCCTATGCCGTTCGCGTGCTGGGCTTCGACAAGGAAGCGGACGAACTGGAAGCACTCGCGCACTTCGCCGCCGGCACCCCGACGCCGACGGATGTGACGTGGACTCTGTCCGATGAGCAGACCAAGCTCGAGATCAAGATCCCCGTCTCCGACGTTCTGGAGGCGAGCAAGGTCGTGGTCGACATCCTGCTCAACAAGAAGCTCGTCTCGCTCGGCGGCAAGTCCATGTCGGACCTCGTGCGCTGGACGAAGAAGAGCCAGGACAAGGCCGAGGCAATCTGCGCCAAGCTGGTTGCAGGCTCCTCGGATCTCCCGGTCAACATCGGTACCATCCGTGCCACTCACGTGGTTTCGGGTACGACCATGGCCTATCGCAAGCTGCTGGTCAAGAACGGCGTCGTGATCACGGATCCGGTGGAACAGGCGAAAGTCGCCACCGACCTGTCCAACGTCTCGATGGACATGCTGACCAAGCTTTGCCAGTGCACCTAACCTGACGCAAACAAAGGCGGTGTCGTAGGGAATTCAAAACCCTCGACACCGCCCGAATTTGCCAGGGTGACGTGTAACAGCAGAGTCGCAGCAACTCGAAGAAGCAGTGGTGCAAACCATCTGCTTCTTCGTTTTTTTCTATCCGGTTTACTGCTTGCTATAGTTGAATTAACGAATAAGAGAAGAGAACTGAAAACAGCTTAAATAGCCGTTATTCAGTTCGCTTCTCAAAACCTCAGTAACAAGGCTTCGGCGTCTGCATGGTTCCGACCAAGCCACTACCGGCGCACGGGTCATAAGACTGGCGCGCATGGTTGTAGTAACCGATTGAGGCTGATGCAATAACACCAAGTGCAAGAATGAGGATGACATTGATGGTGGTGGCGTTCATTTTATGAACTCCTCTTTTAGCTTCTAGTTTAGTTGTCACAAGCCTCGCCGTGACAACAGACAGGAATGTCATAGGTCATGGCGATCGAGTTGGGCGAATTGGAATAACGCCCTTGTGATGCCGGCACAAAACCGAGCTTAGAGTAGAGACTAACGGCCTTAGATAATTCGCGTCCCGTAATGAGCGACAAGCGACGAAACTTTAGCACTCGAGCCTGGCGAATCATTGTGCGCATGAGCCAGAGCCCAAGCCCTTTTCCGCGAACTTCGGGCAGCAGATAGATTTTATTTATCTCGCCCACATCATCGCTTGCATTGCTGTCGAGGTCAGAGATTAGCCAGGCGGAGCCGACCAATTTTCCGGTCTTCTTATCGTGCACAACAATGGCTAACCGACGATTTTTGTCGCCACCCCAGAACTCGCGTTCGTGCTTGGCCGGGTCTTTGCTGTAGCGCATTTTCATGCGATCGTACAGGTCGAAACCTTTAGCCTTGTCGTTGAAACTCGGTTCAGCGAAAATGGCAAAGAACAGCTCAAGCATCGAGTCGAGGTCTTGTGTAGTCGCCTCTCGAGCGGTAAAAGACGGATGCAATCCGACGCTCGAAAAAGCAGAAGGCGAATGCTCAGTCTCTCCCCAAGAGGGAAAAACCGAAAGCGCTAGTGCCTTAAACATTGGGATTCCTTTCTCAAGTTTCAGTTAGAAGAATCTTGGACGGTCTATTTCAGAACCATAGACAGATTCTGAAATATTGGGATAAGTGAAACCGTTATTTGTTTTTGGCGTAATTGGTTAGTGAAATAAAAAAAATAGTGACAATTGACTTAACCACTTATGTTACTGACAACTCAAATTAAACTGACTTAATGTTGCAGTTTTCAAGGTCTGCTAGCTCGCGCCATCTTCAAAACCCCCGCAAGGCTTAAACAAAAGGCTGTTTTAGTATCTAAGCTTGAAATAAGCCTCTTGAGGATTGAATTAAACTGCCTGACTCGTTTAGTTTCCATAGGACTTTTCTCTTCTCAACATTTTGGGTACTTAACTCTCAGACGGCCTTATTACTGCAACTCTAAAAATTTTACTGACGCGAAGAAGGCCGTTTATTGAATTAATTAGAAGCTCTAAAAAGGAAAGTCAGATTCAACATGGCCATAGACACAAGTAAACAGAATTTCGGATTTGTACGCATCGCTTGCGCTACCCCCGAACTACGTGTTGCCGACTGCCAATTCAATGCTGCCGAATTTGTTTCTGTGATGAGCAATGCCGAGTCAGAGAAAGTCAAGTTTCTGCTTGGACCCGAGCTTCTCATCACCTCCTACACGGCCGGCGACTTGTTTCAGCAGCAAGCACTACTCGATGATTCACTGGTTGGTCTTGCCATGATAAAAGACGCGACCAAGAAGATTTTCTCAGGCATCGTCGCAGTCGGCGTTCCTTTGTGCATCGACGATCAGCTCTTCAACTGCGCAGTGATGCTGTGTCAGGGCGAGATACTAGGAGTGGTGCCCAAGACGTACATTCCAAATTACAAAGAGTTTTACGAGCGAAGATGGTTTTCTCCTGCATCCAATGCGCGTTGCAATGAGATAACCCTTTTGGGACAAAAGGTTCCATTTGGTGTCGACCTGATGTTTGTCTGCCAAGAAGATGCGCGCATCGTTATCGCACTTGAAGTCTGCGAAGACATCTTTCTGCCAGTGCCTCCAAGCTCGCTCCATGCCATTCATGGCGCCACCATCGTAGGCAATCTTTCAAGCAGCCCAGAACTGGTCGGAAAGGCAGACTACAGGCGCAAACTGGTGAGCAACCAATCGGCGCGTTGTTTGTGCATTTACGCTTACACTTCAAGCGGCGTGCACGAATCTACTACCGACCTTGTTTTCGGTGGACATCGCATGATTGCCGAAAATGGTGGCATCATTCAAGAATCCGAGCGATTCGAGCGCAAGTCAGCGATGACCATCGCAGACGTTGATGTCGAACGCATTCAAGTTGAGCGACTTCGCACCGGCAGCTTCGGTGACAGCGTCAACTTCCTTGGGTTTAAACGCGAATATCGTCGCATCACTTTCTCAGTTGGCAATGCAATTTGTCTGCCACCTGAGAAATTGAAACGATACGTAGACCCGCATCCCTTCGTGCCTCGCAAAGACGCAACGCTCAATGCGCGCATGTACGAAATTTTCAATATCCAGACAGCAGGACTGGCAAAGCGCGTAGAACGACTGAGCGGATCGCCGCTTACCATCGGCGTCTCGGGCGGACTCGATTCCACCCTCACTCTGCTTGCCGCATGTCGTACCATGGACTTGCTTGGCTTACCGCGCACCAAAGTGCACGGCTTCACCATGCCCGGATTTGGCACTACCGACCGCACCAAGAAAAATGCCATGGGTCTGATGGAGAAGCTCGGCATCACCGCTCGACCGGTGACCGACATTCGCTCTGTGTGTCTTGAAGAGATGCGCATTTTGCATCATGCTCCTTTCGGCATTGACTTGCAAAAACTGTTCGAAGACTGCAACTTCAATCAAGAAGAGGCTCTTGCTCAGTTCATGGAACGACTGAAATCGGTCGATCCCAACGCGCAAGATCTCGTTTTCGAAAATGTGCAAGCACGTATGCGCACGTCCATCCTGATGAACGCTGGCTTTGTACTTGGCACTGGCGACTTGTCCGAAGCGGCAAAAGGCTGGTGTACTTATAACGGCGACCACATGTCGATGTACAACGTTAACTGCAGCGTGCCCAAAACGATGGTGAAAAGCATCGTTGCCTGGCTTGCGCAAGAAGAATTTCCAGGTGGTATCGGAGACATTCTCAAAGACATTCTCGCCACTGAAATTTCGCCCCAACTGCTTCCTGCAACGGGTGAGGAAATTTCGCAGAAGACAGAAGACGTCATTGGTCCCTACGAGTTGAGCGACTTCTACATGTCTTCCTGGCTGCGTTTTGGATTCAGTCCTCAGAAGATTTTCTACCTTGCTCAAAACGCCAAATTCGATGCGCCCTACACCGACCAGGAGCTGCTCAAGTGGCTTCGTGTCTACATCGAACGCTTCTTCAGTCAGCAATTCAAACGCTCTTGCATGCCCGATGGTCCCAAGGTCGGCACGGTAAGCCTATCTCCTCGTGGAGACTGGCGCATGCCCAGTGACGCTGAGTCGAAAGCTTGGCTCACCTGGCTAACTAAAGCTGAGCAAGATTTGGCGCGTATTGAAGGTAACGGCAAAGGCAATGCAGTCGACCACAAAAAAATTAAGAGCACTACTTAGGGTCGACCTACTGCTCACCTTCATGCCGGGCGGAGCTTTGGCAGTTCCAGGTGGCGATGCGATAGTACCTGTCGTGAACGAGTTATCGAAACACGGCGGCTATGACCTTGTGATTGATTGTCGCGATGACCATCCCGCCGATCACTCATCTTTCGCCTCGCAACATCCCGGCACCACTGCCAATACCACTGTCATAGAACTCTTTGGGGTTTCGCAGCGACTATGGCCAGACCATGCGGTGCGCGACTCCAAAGAGTGGCAGTATCATCCCGCACTTGATTTATCTTGCGTCACTTGTGAATTTGCCAAAGGGCAAAACAAAAAAGTGGACAGTTACAGCGCCTTTTACGACAACGGTCGCCATGTCTCTTTAGAAACACAAGAAAAATATCCCTTCCTTGGTCAGTCAACAGGACTTGCAGAATATATTAAAAGCGAAGCCGAGCGCCAAGCCGCAAGCGACATCCAAGTGGACGTTTGCGGTTTAGCCCTGGGCTTCTGCGTGTCATGGACCGCACTGGATGCGCGTAGCGAAACTTATCGCGACGCCAAGTTCGAAGTGCGGGTCATTGAAGACGCAGTGTGT
The DNA here is from genome assembly GCA_016699165.1 of Candidatus Melainabacteria bacterium. Taxonomy (GTDB): domain Bacteria; phylum Cyanobacteriota; class Vampirovibrionia; order Obscuribacterales; family Obscuribacteraceae; genus Aved-18. Next base: position 2,550,303 of record CP064963.1, read on the forward strand.
GCCCTGGAGTTCACCAACGGTGATTATGCCCGCTATATAAGCGAGCTCGAAGCACAAGGCGTGGAGATAATCCAAAGCCAAAGCGTTTTGCAAAACGCCAAGTGAACTGCACTATACCAACAACCTTATCCTGAGAAGGAAACATCATGCTCAACAGATTCACCGTCACCTTAAACGACGGCAAGGGAACCACGCGCAGCCTCTACACAAACGAGGCCAAGCTGGTCAACATCGAGCTTCAGTCCGAAGTGGACGGAAAAGTCAGTGTCCTTGTGACACCACTTCCGCACTTCGACAACGACAAGCATTTCCTGGTCCAGGTGAGCGAGTCCCCCGATGCAAGCGGCACTTCGGTCAAACGCAGCGCCGTCGTTCTTCGCGGCATCACGCCAGACTGGCTCAATTCCTTCATTCCAACCATACCAACCGATTTGCGACAGTTCGGCGCCATTCTTGTGGCTGAATCGAACTAGACTCAATTCAGGCTGGTAGCGGTTTTTGAACCCTATACAACCTCTATCAACCAATAACAACTAAAGAGGCTTGCAATGCACGATACAATCTTGCTGCTTGCAATTTGTGTCGTCACCTTCGTTGGTGGCAACTACTTGCGGCGCAAAATCGTCAATTCGCTTTTCACTCTCTACACCGTCGGCATCGGGCTTGCGGTAATGTTTGCTCTCATCTTCCTTGATACAAGCTTCTCTATCTCGTTGCAGGGATTCATCTGGACGGTGGGCTGTATGCTGCTTGGCAGCACGGCTTGCGAGAAATCGGGTAAAGCCCGGCTTTTCGTCGAAGCGCGTCACAGCTATCGTTACTGCCCATGCTGCAGCTCGGCGCTTATCCTGCGTCGGCGCGAGAGCGAGGTGCCGAAACTTTCTTGCCCGACTTGTAACTACGTCTACTGGAACAACCCCATCATCGCTGGTGTGGCTGTAATTCCAAGCAAGGACGGCAAGAGCATTCTGCTCGTCCGAAGGAAAGGGAAAGACCCGAAACAGGCGGAAGCCTGGGTCTTGCCTGGCGAACGGAGCGACACGGAAGAACTTCCGGAGAGCACCGTTGTGCGCGAGGTCAAACTTCAAACCGGCATAGACATTGAGATTCAGCGTACTCTCGATGTCGCCGGCTACCCGGAGAACAACCAGGTGGTTATCTTCTACGAAGCCAAACCGGTTGACTCCAAGCATCTTCCCACTTCCGCCGAATTCGCGGACGCGAAATTCTTCTCCATCGACGCACTGCCCACGATGGCATTCGAACTGCACAACCATGCAGTCGCCATCTTCAAGCGTAGCCCGAAGGCTTCGAATTAATCGCTCAATAGAACCAGGGTTCATGCTCTCAAAAGGGCATGGACTCTGTGTTCGCTTTGATTGCTCTTCCTCCTCTGACTGATCTAACTTCGCGAAATTACAACACGGAAAAAACAAAATGAACCGCAACAATGCACTGGCTGCAATCTGGATCGGATGCGCAGGTCTCATCGCTGGCATGCAGTTCTCCGACCTGACCTCGATTCTTATCGCGGCGGGAACCGGCGCACTGACTGCCGCTTACATGACGCTTTACGTCTTCACGTCGAGCGGCAAGACCTATCTCTGGCGCGTCATGCCGCTTCTGGCAATGCTCGCCGGCATCGTCTACTGCATGATCACCAAGACCGAATTTTACGGTCTGGACCAGGTGCTGAAGGGTTTCTACGGATATGCGATCAGCATGTTCGTGGTGGCAGCCATCGCTCGCTTATGGCCGGCGGCGAAGTCGAAAGACTGAGCCCGAGCTGATTCGCTAAGAAAAGGTGGGAGGTTGGAGCAATCCAACTTCCTGCTTTTCTTTTTTATTTGATACCATATCTACTATTTTAATTAGTATATCCAGACAAAAACGAGAGAGGGAAAGGCGTTGTGAAAACGCCTCCCCCTCTTAAGTTAGTGCAGGACGGTAACCTGCTTTTGTTCGGCATCCACAGCGATGAAGCTGCAGATAACCTTGCCGCAATAGAACACCTCGACCGGCGTGACGGCTTCGAAGCCGAGCACACCGTTTACCGAAGCACCTTTTCGCGGCCGGCGAATTTCTCGCACGAGCGTGGCGAAGTCGTAGCGAATCGACTCGACATGACGGTTACTGAAATTCACCATGATGCCTGAGTCGTCGAGCATGACTTCGACGTTGCCCGAGCAACCGTCCGGAAGCTGGATACGACGACCCACCTCCAGAACTTTTCTTGCGCCGTCTTCGACCGGGACAGGGGAAAACTGCACCGCAGGCGGAGCTTGACGCGCCGAACCACCAAAGTTGGGATATACAACGGTTCCCATTTTTGAACTACCTTTCTTGCTTGAGTTGAAGTTGAAAAATACCTTCAGTTCTTCAAGACGTAGAACTGTTGGTAAGGCTTGAACTGTCCTTCGACCAGGTCGCAGGCATCCTGGAAAGTCTGCCTGGACAAGTCGAGGTTAGTGCCGACCTGCGTGGACGCCTCGATAACTTTCGCGGTCGCCAGGTCGATGGCGGTCTCGATAGACTCGATCAAAGCGATATCTTCTTGAGTGAGCACATTTGCGTGCTTCCGAGCATTGGCTGCCCAGTCGGCGAGGCTCTTGCTGTGATGCAAAAGCTTCGTCGCCACTTGCGCCAGACCAAGTGCATTCAGTGCAAGCAGCATCTTCTGCCAATCTTCAGAGTCCGAGGCGTCACCGGCGAGGCGAGCGCTTTCGGCTACGAAAACTTGAACCAGGTCGTTCTGTTCCTGATTCCAGAGATACGTGGCCATGTCTTCGCGAACCTGATGTTCCACATGCGAGAGCACCTGGGTGGACATCTCGACAAGCGGAAGGTTGATGGCCTTCAACTCGTCGATGGTCGGAAGCTCCGGTGCCGCAAGGCGTAAGGCGAAAGCCTCATGAACACGCCAGTTACGCAACGGAATAGATGCTTTCAGTTGGTCAATCATCGTGTTAGCCTTTCTCAGCTAATCAGTCTCAAGGGCGCGATTGCCCATGTTTCCCGTTCTCAGCGGGACTTCAACAAGACAGATTTCGAACGAGCGCGCATCACATTTGGTGACAGTGAAATCGACAAAGATGGTGCGCGTGTTTTGCCTTGTTACTCTGAGAGATAAAGAAAGATATGAGTAATTCGAACCTAAAGGAAAAGACCTGTTTTTAAAAGCTCATGGTAAAGAGATCTCGATTAAATCTGAGCTTTAAATCAAATTATGAATTAGCGCAGTTACACTAACTCAATTTAATCTTCGAGCCAGTCGCGCCATTTCTACTACCTGATTTAGTATTTAAAAAACGCCTGCATAATTCACGAGAGTGATACTAAAGTAAGTTGAAATGCCCTGTCATTTGGCTGATTATCTGTGTTTACCACAACCCAGACGCAGCAAAAAAGCAAGGCAATTCAGATGACAGAGTGTACAAAACCAGACGCCAACCTTCAACTTAAGTTTGACTTCGAAATCGGTAAACCGGTAATAGGGGCGTTTGATGGCGGATTAATTAGTACTGATGGAGGTCTTGGTCTGCTACGGTTTGCAGACGATGCGTTAAAATTGACTGAGTTTGCAAGTATTTGCATCAAAGAAAAGCGCCGTCCAGACGTCCTCAAGCACTCGTTGCAAGATTTACTGAGGCAAAGAATTTATGCCATAGCCGCTGGATACGAAGACGCAAATGACGCCAGCAGTCTACGTTATGACCCAATGCACAAGCTGGTGCTAGGGCGCGCAACAAGCGATCGAAATCTAGCATCCCAGCCCACAATCAGTCGTCTAGAGAATTCCGTCACTTCTGAAGAGCTGAGTTTTTTACAAGATTTACTGGTGCACACATATATCAAGAAACACAAAAAGCCGCCAAAGAAGCTGGTTTTAGACTTAGATACGACGTGCGATCCGGTGCATGGTTATCAGCAGCTTTCTTTCTACAATGCTTTCTATTCTACGTTTTGCTATATTCCGATGTTTGTTTTTGACCAGCACGGTTATCCTTTAGCGTCCCTGCTGAGACCTGGAAATGCTGATGTTGGCGGTGATGCGGCAAGAGTACTTCGAAATTTATTCAAGATATTACGTTCAACGTGGAAAAACGTTCCAATTGAATTCCGTGCTGACGCTGCATTTTGCCGTCGGGAAGTTTATCAAGTTTGCGAAGAATTCAAAGTCGTTTATTTTATCGGGCTCAAATCAAATCACAATCTTCGCTGTCTAGCAAAGGATTTGAGTGATTCAACCAAGCACGAGTTTGAATCAATTTACGGAGTTTTGCCACAGCAAGACAAAACCGCTTGGCGCAGAAAGCAAGAAAAGATGCGGTTCTCCAGCAAAGCAGAAGGTCGCGTTCAAGAAATTAAAGAGTCTGAGGCCTACATCCGAAAAGTAGGAGAACTGGCTTGGAGAGGCAGAGGATACACTCACGATATGCGCGTAATTTGCCGAGCTGATTACTCCGAAGACGGGCTGGATCTTCGTTTTGTGGTGACCAACCACTCGGGTGGTAATCCTAGGTGGTTGTATGAAACCAAGTATTGTCGCCGAGGACAGTGTGAAAACTGGATTAAAGAATTGAAAATGGTAGAGGTAGATCGGCTTAGCTGCCAGGAGTTCAATGCCAACCAATTTCGTCTTTTAGAATATACTTTTGCCTATATTCTTCTAAGAGAGCTTAGGGAGCGACTTTCAAAAAATGAGTCTAGAATTTCAATTCAAACCTTCGTGTTGCAATTCATCAAAATCGGAGTGTTAGTGCGGGAATCGGTCCGCAGAATTTCACTTCATTGGACTAGCGCTTACCCGCGGCAACAATCGTTCGCCGCATTAAATCTCGGTTTTATTTGAACTTCTAAAAATCTATCTGCAAAACTGCCCTGCCCATCTCAAAGGCTGGTTTCACAGCGTCTGATGTCTGAGTAAAAATGGCTTGTACACAAAGTCTCAGAACAAAACTTAGAAGAGCTTACAAAATATCGCCTCGGAAACTAAACACCTGACTAATTGTTCAAATAAATTAGCTTGTCATACTATATGCATGAATAGACCGGGAACGAGAAGAAAAGGCAGGAGGGCGATTTTAAAATCGCTTCTCCTGCCTCAGTTTGGTTAGTCTAGTTTCTTATTAGTCGAGAGCGAACCGAAGTTCGATTACTCGACCTGCCAGCGCGCGACGTAGCGGAACGAGGCGCGGCCGGGCTTGTCCGAAGTGGTCGCCGGAACGCTCATGATGCAACGCGCACCAGTATCGTCCATGTTCCAGACGCCCTGCTCCGGATACGAAGCCCACTTGATCTCGGTGCCGTCGTGGAAGGACTCGTGCACGCAGACCGACATGGGCTTGTCGCCGTAGTTGAAGATCGTGACCTCGCGGTCTTCCTCGCGGAAGCGCGCCGGCAGCTCGGTCTTGTCCTCGGTCGCCTTCTTGCGCAACTCCTGGGTGTGATGCGGATCTTCCTGCGAAGCAAGAAGAACACGCACGCCCTTGAGGTCGCGAGCCGGCGTGGTCATATCGAGCTTGAACGACTCGTTAGGGCTGACGCGCTCACGCAGATGAACGGTGTCGGTCTTCTGCAACTGGCCGGCGCTGTCGGCTTCGAGCACGCGGAATTCGCCGGGAGGCAGAGCCACGCCGAGCTTGTTGTCCGCGGAGTTCTGGAGCTTGAGCGTGACATTGACCGGAAGCTTGGGCAACTCGGCTTCGGCGACACCACGTGCATCGACGTAATAGCCGCCGTGCAGGTGATATTCCTGCTTGACCGGAACGTCGGCAGCAAGAACCAGGATGGAGTTGACCGTCTCGCCGTTGGCGATCGAGATCGGCTCAGGCAGCACATAGAGCTTGTGTTCGCCGACCGACTCGGAAGTCGGAGCGTCAGCAGATTCAAGACCACCACCCGCCATTTCGAGCGAGGCCATTGCCGGCGCTGCCGAGAACGAACGCGCGCGACCCTTCGACTGCGACTGGTTGTAAGAGCCGATGAGCTTGAAGCCGGCGTCCTTGAAGTCGGTGCCGCTCTGGTTGGAGAGCGCGACATAGCACGCGAAGCGGCTCAGCTTACCGGCCTTCGAATCGAAGAAGATCTCGTACCAGGGATTCCACGACACGCCCTCGGACTCGTAGAGGCTCTTGAGCTGATAGGAACCAGCTTCGGTGACCTCGAGGTTCATTGCCACCGACGGTGTGCTCGACAGACCTTCGGGAAAGCCCTCGGGGAAGCCGACGTTGGTGGTGAAGGGAACGATGGTGCATTTGGCTTCGTCGCCGCCGGTCTTCAGGACGAGACGATTGCCGTCGAGCACGCAGACGAGCTCACCGTGCATGGTGTCGGCGTCGTCGTAAATGCCTTCGGCCACCGTGATCTGCTTGCCGATGCTGGCGCGAAGGACCGACTGGAGGTTGAGGTTCGCCTGGCGGTGAGTGATGTTGCGCAACTTGGCCTTGCCGACGCCTTCGATGGAGACGATGGTGTGGGTGCCGGGCAGAAGCTGGGCAGGAAGACCGCCCAAAACGAGGCTGACTGCGCCCTGAGCGAGATCGACGTTGCGACTCTCACGAACGACGCAAGCGCCGCCCATGTAAGCAGTCAGTTCGGTGATGGAGGGAGAAGCGGAGAAAGCCTGAGTAGTAGTCTTGCTCATACTTTGATTTCCTTTAGCTGTTTGAGTTCGTTAGCCTTGTTCGATTGAATTCTCGAACGCGTGCCAGGTCAACTCATCTAGAAAGAGATGATGTGACTTGGATTAGAGAGGAAATGGGTGTGTTAGAGAGAGGCTCAAAAGTAGAGAAAAGAGTGAATACACTTAAGTTAGATCAAGCTGTCTTCTTACTTCAACCATTCTTAGATGCAGCGGGAATTCTCTCTTATGGCTTGCATAAACAAGACGGGAAGCCGCTTGACTTGTGATTCTATAAGCGCTTCTAAGGGTTTGAAATCTAACACAATTATGATCAAAAGCGCTTGACTAGCCCGGCTCGGCTAGCCAAGGTGACAAAGGAGATATATCGCAGTCGAATAACGACGCTTCAGCGCGAGTCGCATCGTTCCAGCGCAAAATATCTCGCCAAGCCTGCGGGATGTTAGATATGTGTCTGTTTTAGCTCTGAAAAATGAAATTATGCTGTGGGCCGCATAAAAATCGCATTAAATTATGCGGCTGACAGCATATTCTCATAATTCGTGCCCGCAAACGCCCATTCTTCGTTCAGCCAGTGCCGCCTTGCCACTGCTTCATATAGTAGACAAAGGTGGAAAAGAGACGAAAGAGAAGGTCACTTTTAAGGTGACCATTCTCTCTCGTCGAAGGCTAGTTACGCGCCGCCATAACCGGCTTCGCGGGCTGCTTGCACTCCATCGTCATGCTCATCGGCCGATGCCGGTTCCATCGGAACCTTGTTGTCGGCAAGCGAGTGAGCCGGAATGGAAAGACGCACGGCGCCCGTGTCCCAGGTGATGAAGATGACGTTGTCGAACAAGAGCTTCGCAGCTTTGCTCGGAACGATGATACCACCCGAGGTGCGGTTGTCCTTGGGAACATCGGAGCCGATGCTCTTGAGGTCAGCCAATTTGGCCGCAACCGTGACGTCGTTGTGATAGACGTCTTTCAGAATTGAAAGCAACTTTTCGTCGCCCGAAACTGGGTTGCCGTTGAGGTCGTGGCTTCCCAGATACTCGAGCACTTCGCCAACGCGAAAGCGCTGGCCGCCGAAGAAATAGACTGCACCACGCACGATGGGCGCAGCAAAGTCAGTTGACGGAAGCGAGACAAGCTTTCCGCCGATTTCGGCAACAACGAGTGTTTTCATGGAATCCTCCATTTGCTTGTTGCGGGATTGAGGTTGGTTTTAGATAAGAAACACTGGTGCTCGGTTAAAAGCACCAGTGCGAGGCCGGCGAGACCGACTTACTTCGGCTGGAAGTCGATCGGGCCCTGCTTGCCGGAGGTGAAAGCGTCGTCGGTACCCTGCGAGGTCACGATGAGCTGAATCTGCTCGAGAGCCGCGGCGCCGTTGTAAACCTTGGTGCCGATGCGAGCTTCGAGGTTCGTGCTCGGGAAGTATTTGGTGACGAACCACTGACGGAGGATGCCGGTGCTCTTCCACTGCTTGTAGGTCTGCAGCTTGCTGAGCAGCAGGTCCTGCTGGTTCTTGAAGGCTTCACGCTCGGCGTTGATCAGGTCGACGATCTTGTTGTAGATCGACAGGTCGAGCTGCGGATAGGCTTCCTTGATGGCGCTGAACATAGCGCCGCCGGTGCCGGGTTCCATCTTGCCCTCGTAGCGACCCTTGACCGCATCCGAGATGATCTTGCGCGCCCGCTCCGACTGGAGATTGGCGATGCCGACCGACTCGACGATCTTCTTGGTCGAGGCGTCGAGCTGGTTCTGGTTCTTCTGGTACTGCTCGGAAAGCTGCGTCTCCATGGTCATGCCGGCGTTGTATTCCGAGTTGATCGTGGTATAGACGCTGATGCCGCCGAAGCCGAGGATGCCAGCGACCACAAGACCGATGATGAGTGATTTACGCATGTTGAGTCCTTTCGTTTAGTGAATCTATTTGGATTGACTGTTGCAGAAAGATAGAAATAAGTGCTCGCCCCCAGAGTCAGGGAGCGAGCCAGTTCAGGTCAGGCGCCGGCGCCGAATTAGAACTTCAGAGGGTCCTGCTTGCCCGAATTGAAGGCGTCGTCGGTGCCCTGCGAAGTGACGATGAGCTGAATCTGCTCGAGTGCAGCAGCGCCGGTGACGACCTTGGTACCGATGCGAGCTTCGAGGTTGCCGCTCGGGAAGTATTTGGCGACGAACCACTGACGGATGATGCCGGTGTTCTTCCACTGCTTGTAGGCCTGCACCTCGGTCAGAAGCGCGCTCTGGGTCTGCTTGAACGCTTCGCGCTCGGTGATGATCAGATCGACGATCTTGTTGTAGATGGACAGATCGAGCTGCGGATAGGCTTCCTGAATAGCGCTGAACATAGCGCCGCCGGTGCCGGGATTCATCTTGCCCTCGTAGCGACCCTTGACCGCATCGGATACGATCTGACGGAACTTGTCCGACTGGAGGTTGGCGACGCCGACCGACTCGACGATCTTCTTGGTCGAGGCGTCGAGCTGGTTCTGGTTCTTCTGGTACTGCCCCGAGAGCTTGATCTCGATCGCGATGCCGGCGTTGTACTCGGAGTTGATGGTGTTGTAGACCCAGATGCCACCGAGAACTGCGATGACGCCGGCGACGATGAGCGCGATAAGTGCTTTACCCATGATGATTTCCTTTCGTTGGGTTGTTGTGAGTGTAGTTTCGAACTGAATTCGAATTAGCGAAAACGAAAACGACGAGTGTTGTCGCCAACCATGATGCAGATGCCCCAGCCGATTAAGCCAAAGAAGAGCACCGCAAAGAGAATTGCAGTCTTCTGACCCGAGGTGGGCTCGAGTTCATAGAGCAGATAAGCGAAACCACCATCGCCATCGCGCGGCTTCATGTGCACACGCGAGAACTTGTTTTGGCCCCACAGAATCTTCTCCAAAAGACCGTCTGACGTGGTTACAGACACCTTGTCGTCAGAGAGAACTTTGGCGACGGGATAGCCAAGAAGCGACTTGGGATCAAGAGCGGCGCCCTTGAGGTCGCTCTGAATCTGGACCATCAGATGCTCATTGCCAACGGGCATGCCGGTCGCCGAACGAGCCCATTCGATGGTTTTGCCATCTTTGGTGCCCACGACGATGACGATGCCGTTCTTGGACAACGCATCTTTCTTGAACGCATCACCCTGCCAGTACGCCATGAGAGCGCCCAGGTAGTTGTCGGAATTGGTGACCTTGTTCGAGTCGACCACCACCAGGTGCAAGTCGCCCTGCAAGCTGGTTCCCAGTGCTGCGTTGAAGCGGTTGATGGCAGACTGCCAGTCGCCGCTCAAGCTGACGCCGACCGGATAGACGCGGTCGAGGTAGTAGAAGTTGTAGATGTCGGACCGAATGGCAGGCAGTAGATTCGCCTTGAGATAGGTGTCGACCGAGTCGTTGTAGCGCCGAATGATGTTGGTCTGACTGGCGAGAATGTAATTCTCGTAAGTCTCACGCGACGTTACCGGACCCGGATTGCCTGCGTCGAGACGCTGTTTGACCTCGGTCCAGCGGTCCGGAATACCTGACTCCAACCAACTTGGCACAGGTGTCCATCGCCTGTAGCGATAGTTCTGCGGGTTGGTTGGCACGTTGGCGCCGGCGATGACGTAGTTGCCCAGGGTGGTTTTCACCCCGAAATACCATTCTTCGCTTGCATACGGGCACGAGTGATACCGCGTTTCGTCGCGATAACAGGTTTTGGAAACGGTCTTGCCGTCGCTGTCTGTGTAGCTGCAATCGTACGGTACAGAGACCGTATACGGGTCGCAGTCATAGCAGTGACGGCAGATGCCATCGCGAGTGCAAGTGGTCTTGATCCATTCGGCACGCGTCTCCCAGCCATTCCAGTTCTCGTTGAAGGTAACCTGGTTGCTGATGGCGAGAGAACGACCGCCCCACAAAGTGAGTGGGGTGACCAAAAGGCACATAACGAGCGAGCAGATGAGGTACTCCTTGACGGAGATCTCCCACTGCTGATTGGTCTTCAGACCATACCAACGCACGCCCCAGCCGATGCCGAGGGTGATTGCTATGGCGAAGAAGCCTAGCATGAGCATGCTAACTACTCCTTTCCTTTGAGTTCATTTAAAGAGTGATAAAGTCCGCTCAGCTGTAACTGAAAGTTAGATTCTTGTTTTAGTTACTTGTCTTTGCTGGAAGCGCTTGGACTTAGCTGAGTAGAAGAAACGAAATAGAACTCATGAGTATCAGAGTTAGCTAAGCCAGATCACGTGAACATAGATGTAATTTATCCAATGATTGTAAAGGGTGATCTCTTGAAAACGCAGAGCCCTGTTTCGTTTCCAGTCCCATCAAAGCTGATTGTTCTTGTCTTTATGAATTGCATATTAGAAGCCAAGCGCTACGCTAGCGGCGCTAACCGACCCCAAAACCATCCCATAAGGCCCGATTAATGGCACTACATCTGGTGCAAAAAAACAATTGGATTATTCTGAATCTTACGCCTAATGCGGAGTAACTTTTTTCAAGTTGTTCATCAGGTATTAAAAGTAGCGCATTGCCTCAAATTAAATCGAACCCTGCATAAACCGTTGCCTCAAATAAAATCGAACTCTCGGTTACCGGAGCGAGGGAAAGATGAGGCTACAAATGACAACCAATTCCCGCAAAGAGCTACTTGATGCTCTGAGAAAACGATACTGCTACGCCAACAAGAAAGAACGTATCGAGATCTTGGAAAACCTGATCCAGACTACGGGTTACTCTCGAAAGCACGCGATTACTCTTTTGAATAACAGTCAACAAACATTCGACCCTAAGAAAAAAGGTCGAAAAAACAGGCTTGGGTTGGAGGCACAAGAAGCACTCATACAGATCTGGCACGTCTCAAATAAACTTTGCGGAAAACGCTTAGCGCCCTTCGTTGAAGAGATGTGTGAAAATCTGGAAATCCATGGATATCTCAAAATTTCAGCTGCAGCAAAAGCTGAAATACTCTCCGTGAGCGCTGCCACGATAGATCGAACATTGAAGAAAGAGCGCCAACGCTGCCAAAGAAGCGTCAGTCATACGAAACGCGGACCACTGGTAAAAAACAAAGTGCCCATTCGCACCTTCACTGAGTGGAACGATGTTGCTCCTGGATTCTTCGAAATTGACACTGTGTCCCATTCAAGCATCGATACTTCCAGGGGGTTTCTTAGCACCCTGAACATGACGGACATTGCGACTTGTTGGGTAATACCAATTGCGCTCCCTCGCAGTGGAGCTTTTGAAGTTCTCGACGCATTAGAACAAGCCAAAGAAATTTGTCCGTTTCCCATTCTGGGTCTAGATTTTGACAACGGCAAAGAGTTTTTAAACGATGAAATGATTACTTGGTGTATTAAGGAAAGCATTACCTACACTAGATCTCGAGCATACAAGAAAAACGATCAAGCCTGGATCGAAGAAAAGAACGGCTCCGTGATCCGCAAGAATGTAGGACGAGGGCGGTTCGAAGGCAAAAAAGCATTGCGTCTTCTAAAAGCGCTGTATAAGGCACTTTACCTGTACGTGAATTACTTTCAGCCGTGTCAAAAGCTTTTGGAAAAGAAACGAAACGGAGCAAAAACCTACAAGATTCATGACAAGGCAAGAACGCCGTATCAGCGTGTTTTAGAAAACTCAGCCATTGATAAAGAAGTAAAATCAAAGCTCATACAAATTCGAAACGGGCTCAACATGCTTGCTCTTCATGAGGAAATTCAAAGCAAACGCGAAGAACTGGAAAAATTGAAAATACCTGTGCCTAGCCCAGTTACGACAATAATTCAAATGCAACGAAACGCAGTTCAAAAACTCTTGGCTCACGAATCTGCAGAACAAAGCAAAATAAAATCGACCATTGAAGAGACCAGAAAATCAATATCCATGCTAGAACTGGGCACTGTTTTTTACCTGCAAGGAGATACTCCAAGAGGGGCAGAGGCGAGAATCATTAGATGTTTTTCTCTGCAGACTTAGAGCTGAAGGCATGATCCAACGTTGCGGATGGGGTAAATATAAAGTAGTTAAGATCGCTATTTGAATTTTCGCCGGTACGAAAATATATGAGGCAACGGTTTAGTCAAAGTACGATTCCATTTTGAGGCAACACGAGTAGGTAGAAAATCTTACGGCTTCGTTAGGCTTTCTATGCGCTTTTAATACTTGCTGGAAGTAGTAAAAAAAGACATGAGCTGGGTTCGCAAGATCAATTAGCTTTCAAAGCCGCGGTGACAGTGCCGGGAAGCCTAATTACTATAATTTTTAGTAACTACAATTAAAAAACTGAGAGCAGAAGATGGTGTGAATTACCATCTTCCAACTCTCAGTAGGCTTCTAGCTTAATTGCGCAGACGCTGTCACTGACCCATCAAGTACAGGTAGCGAATGAAAGCTTCGATGCCTTCATAGAATGCAGCCACCTCGAAATTCTCGTTGGGGGCATGCAAATTCGCTTCCTGCTCGTTGTAAAAACCAGTGATCAAAATCGGCACGTTCAAGTCGCGAGCGAATTGACCGGCAATCGGAATCGAGCCTCCACAGCGGATGTAGACCGGGTCTTTGTGAAAGGTCTCGCGCAGTGCTTGAGCACAAAGTTGAACCGATTGGTCCGAAGTTTGTACCACCATAGCTGGTGCATTGCCCAGAAAGCGGACAGTGCTCTTAGCTTGCGGTGGTGTCACTTTGGCTATAAACGCAGCAAAGGCAGACTCGATTTTGGCCGGGTCCATTCCTGGCACCAGTCGCATCGAAATCTTGGCATTAGCCTTTGCCGGAATGACAGTCTTGAAGCCGACTTCTGAAAATCCGCCGCCGATGCCGTGCACTTCAAGCGTAGGCAAACCCCACATACGATGCGGAACACTTACGCTCTGGTCGCCTATTAGTTCAGTGGCACCGATGTCGGCTTGATACTTCTTCGGGTCGAAAGGAATCTTCGCCCACGAAGCAAGTTCGAGTGCATCGGGTGCAAGAATGTCGTCGTAGAAGCCAGGAATAAGGACTTTGCCGTCATCCGATTCGAGTGCGGCGACGATTCGAGCAAGCTCGCGCACCGCATTTGGTGCAGCACCGCCGTCCATTCCCGAATGCCTGTCGCCGCTCAGGGTGGTCACTTCCACTTCGGCGCAAACTATTCCACGCAGACCATTTGTGATGGTGGGAAGACCAGCGGCAAACATTGCACCATCAAGCACCACAACGCTTGTGACGTCTTTGAGCCAATCGGGCTTTGATGCGACATAACGAGCGATATGCTCGCCGTCGCTCTCTTCTTCGCCCTCGAACAAAATCTTGATATTGACCGGCAAAGTCCCAGCCGTTTTCATGTAGGCTTCGATGGACTTGAGCATGATCCAGAGCTGACCTTTGTCGTCGGCGACGCCGCGAGCAAAGAGTTTGCCATTGCGAATAACAGGATCGAACGGAGGCGAAACCCACTTATCTAGCGGGTCGACAGGTTGGACGTCATAATGCGAATAGAGCAGCAGCACCGGTTTTCCAGGAGCATTCATCCATTCGGCTTGAATAAGAGGAAACTCGTGTTTGGTATCACTTACGATACCTTCGATGAGCTGGACATTTTGCATGCCGATAGCGATCAACTCATCGCGAACGTGTTCAGCAGCCATTCTCACATGGGTACGATGAGCAGGAAGAGTGGAAATGCTTTCGATGGAAAGAAAAGTTTTGAGCGAGTCAAGGGTAGCTTGTTCCACCAAATCCGCATGGGCAATGGCAGAATCTAGTTGAGCTTGATTCATGTGTTCTCCTGAATTTAGAGCAAGAGATTTTGACGACAGCAAAAATTACCAGTGATCAAAACCGGGTGAAGAAAGCAAAATTGTGATTTTATTAGGGACTTAAAGACAAATTTGGCTAGAAGAAAGAAACGTTCTTCTAACTACTAAATTTCAATTACCAAATTCAACCGAATTAAAATTATCTACGACGACCCGACGCAGCTGGCGCAGGTGCGCCACCACCATTTGGATGAGGTGGAAGCACAGTCATTTGTTTGATGTTACAGCCAGAGGCTGCGTCCATAACGGCTACAACCTGCTTCTGGAGAGCGTCTTCGTCGGAATTCAAAATAAGAGGAATGTCTTCTTTTTGATGTTTAGCCTGCTCTGACTTGATGTATTCCATCATCTTAGGAGCTTCAGGAGGATTCATCGGCACGTTGTTAATAGAAATGCCTCCGTCAGCCATTACTTCCACATTTAGTTTGGGACTGTTGTCGTCCTTGGGTGGAGGAGTAGTGCTGATGCCTGGAGGCGACACTTTGAGCACAGCCTGATTAACTAGAGGCGCAATCAAAATCATAATTACGAGCAATACCAAGAACACGTCGGTAAGCGGCGTTACGTTAATCTCGGTGAATGTTTCACCGGCTTTACCGCCCATTGCCATAGCTAAAATGTCCTCCGACTGTCGAAATTTTATCGAATCAAAACCTTATATTAACCTGTTAACGTCTCATGCGCCACAGGATAAACCCGAGTTGTCATACTGCGCGAGCTGCGCTTTCTTGACAATCAATCGAATAGTCTTTTCTGAAGAGCTTTAAATTCATAACTGTGGAGAACGCATACGGTTCTCAAGTAGAATAACGTCCTATTTATCTCTACAAATCAAATTTTTCTATACGCTCAAAGAAAAGAGTCTTTCACACTATTCATCACTCTCATATCGCTAGTTAGACGCTGGCTCCTATGTCACCGTTTACCAAGATGGTATGAGTGGTGTAACCTCTCATAGAAAGTAGAGACATGAAATTGAAAAAGTCTGATATCCGTTCGATGCCAAAGGTCATGATTCACGAGCACCTCGATTGCTCGGTGAGACCTCAGACCATGCTCGAATTGTGGGAAAAGGTCGGCTTCGGCAAATGCGCCTTCCCTTTCCCTTCTGACCTGATATCAAAGTGGCAGGCAAGCTCCAAACTGTCAGGCTCCGCTCAAAAGCGTGCCCGACAAGCGGTTGCCGTCCAGTATCAGGACTACATCGCCGACTTCGCGACCGAATCACTCGCGAATTACATCAAGGCGATCGTCGACCACATTCTTCCCGTTATGCAGACCCACGAACAGTTGGTCCGCATCACCAAGGAACGAATTGATGATGCCGTCGCCGACGGTATCATCGCCATGGAATTGCGGTTTGCACCGCAGCTACACACCATGGGCGGCATGACCCTGACACAGGTCATGGACGCAGTGGTGGAAGGATTGAAAGACAGTCCTATTCCGGTCAAGCTCATTGTGTGCACACTTCGACACGAGAACGCAGAAATGGCGTCGAAACTGGCTGCGCTTGCGCTCCAGTACAAAGACGTCGTCGGCGTTTTCGATCTGGCGGCTGACGAAGAAGCCAACCCCGGTGTGCTCGATTGGTGGCTACAAGAAGCTGTGAAGGTCCGCGAACAATCGGACTACAGCATCAAGCTCACCATTCACCTGAATGAGACTCGTGCCGCCACCGACGGTGAGCGCGACACACTGAAGAAATATCGCATCAAGCGCATAGGTCATGGTATCAAGGACGATTGGCCGACCGTCCTTGAACTTTGCCCAACTTCCAACGTTGTTACAGGACAGGTCAAGTCCTATGGCGACCATCCGATCAACCGCTTCTTCAACGAAGGCAAGAAGGTCACCGTCAACACCGACGGCACCCTTCTCACCAAAGTTCAGTTGAGCGATGAGTATTACAAACTCAATCGCCAGTTCGGATGGACTGCTCTGCAGTTCCTTCTGTGCAACCTGAACGCGCTTGAAGCCTCGTCATTTTCGTTCAAGCAGAAGCAAGCTCTGCGCGCCACGCTCATCGCTGAGTACAGCGCGCTCATCGGCTAAGAAGAGCTTGTAAGAAAAACTAACGGGTCACTCGTGCTTACCCGGATATAAAAGCACGTCAAATCTCCAAGAACCCAAACGGAGAAAAATATTTGAGAATACACAACACACTGCTCGGAGCTTTAGCTCTCGGGTTAGTGGCAGTGAGCCCGCTTGCTATAAGCGGCTCTGCCATCGCGCAAGAAGCAGCGACCGCCGCCAAAGTGGTGTCGCAACCGGCAGCTCAAGTGGATATCACCATATTCGGCTCGAGCTACGCTCAAGTTGAAGAAACCCGTCGCATCGAACTGAAGCAAGGCGTAAACAGCGTCTTGCTCACCGGCGTCGCAGCCCAGTACAAGCAGAACAGCTTGCGACTGGTCGGCGTCAAGAACGGTGCAGGCGTGCTCACTATCAAGTCCTCGACCTATCAACCAGCCACGCTCACCACCGAGCGCTTGCTTGAGCTTTCGGTCGGCAAGAAAATCACAGTTGCTACAAGCGGCGTCGGCGGCAAGTCCTACTCGGGCGAACTGCTCTCCACGCAAGGCGGCAACTTGATCCTCAAGAGCGACAACGGCACCATCGACGTGGTGCAAGGCGGCAACGTCACCTTCCACGAAGCGCCGGCCGGCCTCACTGCCACACCGTCTCTGGTGATGGAAGTGGCGGCTGACAAAGCTGGCACCTACGATGTGACGTTCATCTACGAGACCGGCGGATTTGGTTGGGCAGCCAATCACTCCGCCATTCTCGACGAAGCGGCAAGCAAGCTCAAGAGCTGGGAAAGCTCGGTGCTGATCACCAACGAAAGCGGGTCTTCTTTCGCTAATGCCACTGTTCGTTTGATTTCTGGACGCGTGGTCGAAAACGAAGAAGCCGCCGGTGGTGCGCGCATGTATTCCGCGGCAAAGGCCGTGCGCTCCGACAGCGCTCAGGTCGAAGACGTTGGCGAGCAGAAGACTTATATTCTGCCAGGCAAAGTCTCTCTGGGCAATGGACAAGCGCGCCTGGTCCCGCTCTTCACTGCAAGCAACGTTCCCGTGAAACGCACTTACGTGGTTCCGGCGACGGCTCCCTATCGTGGTATCACCGGCGGTTTCGCCTCGGTGCGCCTGACTGTGGACAACTGCTTGCGCGACAACATGGGCAAAGCCATTCCGCAGGGCGTGGTGAAGCTCTATCAGTTCAACACTGATGGCAACCTGTTGCAGACCGGCACCGCCCGCACCACTGACCGCGCCGTCAACGAAGTGTTCGACTTAAACGTCGGCAAAGCTTCTGACATCAAGTACGAAGTGAAGACGGTGGCATCGAAGAAGCTCGCCAAAGTTGCCGATGAGCAACGCTCGGTCGAGAACACGGTCGAAGTGACCGTCTTCAACTACAAGTCGCAGCCAGTCTTGGTGCAGCTCGAACTGCAAGCCTCAACCGCGCAGCTCGACAAAGCCTGGACGGTGAAATCGACCGACAGTGCCACCATCGTAACCTCGGTGGCTGGCAATGGACAGTCAACGGTTCGTTACGTGGTCGTCGTTCCGGACTACGGAAACTAACTTGTTCGAAAAGACTGAGTTTAGATTCTGAAAATAACTGGGAGAGAAGCGGTCGCTGACTGCTTCTCTCTTCTCTCTTCAACTACAGCAAAGAAGGATCTTTTTCATGAAAATGAAAGAGCATGCCTCCAGCCAATCTTCGCCGATTTTACAGGCAATTAAGAACGCCCTATTATCTCTTCACCTCCTTACGATGTTTGCAATCTCGGTTGCTGGAACAATGGGCATAAACAATTTGATGCGGTGGGCTGATGGAGTCAGCTTGTCGCAACCAGGTGGAACCGCCAACATCGCATGTTTCTACCTTCTCCTTTCTGCAAGTGGTGCAATTCTTGCAGCCTGCAAATGGCATCGGGACTATAACGGTCTACTCTTCGCATTTTTTCCAGCCGCCTTCGCGCTCGTTGGCGCAACGGGTTTCTCTGCGTGGGGCATGATTATGCCTGCTGCTTTGATGTTAGCCTGCGCTCCTGTTCCAGTCGCCTTTGCTCTGTTTTTGATGAAGATTGAGAATTCGGCATCAGCCGTTTGAATCTAGTTCCAATCAAACACAAGAGTAAAAAAAATGACAAAGCACGAAGATGGCGCTTGCTGCGCGCTTCCTACCAAAGAGCAGACCCGGCAACGTCTAGCCAAAGACTTGATGTATCAAGCTGTCGACATGATTAAGCTTGACCAAGTGGCGTCGGCCGAGACTTTGATCAAAGCCGCTTACGTCCTTCTCGACGAGAGTGGCGGCCGGACGAACGCAACAGGCGCATGGCTGCTCCAGATGCAAGCAAACATTTGCGAGAAGAATGGTCAAATGCTGAAAACCATCGACTTCAGCCGTAAGGCGAAGGAGTTGGCAAAAGAAATTTTTGGACGCAATGACGCGTTCGCTTGCTCCTTCATGCTCTTTTACGCTCTCAATCTGGCTCAGGCCGGCTATGAACGTGGACTGTCTATGGTGGAGAAGGGCATCAAGCGCCTCGAGAAAGCTGCTGCCAATCCCAATGCTCCCGCCGCTTGGGTCGAATATGTGTTGAGCGACGCCCGCAAATCTTTGACGAGAGAACGCAAAACACATGATCCGAAGAAGGCCTGCAAGCTGTTTGCGCAGTTGTACTGCGGAGATCGAAACGGCGTCTATTCAGTCGAATTATCGCGCAAGGGCAACAACCGCAAGTCGGCAAAGATTGTGGTGAAGCTCAGCTGTGCAAACTCTCTGAACATTATCGCCGAGGAACATCGCCAAAAATACAAAGGCATTCCAGTCGAGATTTCGGTCGAACCCGTACCCGGAATGGTAACTCTGCACCGAGCCTTGTAATCGAGTAGAGCAAGGGAAGAATCTGGAAACTCATTCCGATTCTTCCCTTGCTTTTCTTGTTTTTCCAAAACCTTTTACTATATCATTTAATAACTCTTTTTATTTTTTTTCAGCACATGAAGGTGGTGGACTAGCCACCACCCCACGCAAGGTCCCTTCCCTACCGATCCTTCTCTTCGTCCTTGTACCGCCAACGCGCAAACGCGATGATGGCAGCGGCAGCCGGAATGGCTAGCGCTAAAGGAATGAGATCCGGATGAGCAGTGAAGAAGGTTTTTACTGCCTCGAGCATGAGACACCTTTCGCTGAAAACACGGTAAAACCGTGGGAGTCCATGAGGGAACTCGCCTCCTCAATCGGTATCAAAAGTGATACCAGAAATCAGGCGCACACCGCCCCAAAGCGGTGCCTAAAGCGGATTACTCCGCCTAGCGAATTTTGCTTTTAGGTCGGCCATGATGGCCTCCTTCTCTAAAACAAGGCATTAACCACTGCCCCTAGCGTTTGCTGTTCTTCGCTACCGTAAACGGCAGACAACCTTCGCGACGTGAACGCGACAGCATTAGAAGGTCAAAGAGACCGGAGAAGAGCGCTTGCGCACTGCTTCTCCAGCTCTTGTTCAGTCACTTCACCTTACGCACGTCCGCCGGTGTGAACCGTGAACTTGCGCCCCGTGACGCCGACCTGGCGCTCCGGATGCGGGTTGGAGCGAACCAACGCAATGACGCCGCGACCCGAGGGAATCGGACGGACGAACTTGGTCGGCTCGACTTCGACACAGGCTTCCACGACGAACTTGTTGCCCATGCCCGGACGAAGCTGCTGAGCGAGGCTTTCGCCGACGCCCACCAGTTCCGGTGAAGCAACATGATGCGTCTCGCCGTAACCGACCGCCAGAATGGCTTCGCGGATTTCGACGTCGTTATGCAAAACCTTAGCCATGGCTTTTCTCCATGTTTGAGTTGAGAGGAAACTAGTTCACAGTGCGGTACTGGCACCACAGAGTGAGCTCGTCATAGAACCACTTGCCGAGCTTCTCGTAGCCTTTCGTGCTTGCCAGTTTCGTCGCCAGAGGCAGGATGAACTGATTGGTTTCAGCCACCTGTTTGTCCTTCTTCTGACGACATTTCAGCTTCGATGCAGCGTCGGTGCCATCGGGCAGAGTGGACAGATTGTGCAATCTGTCGGCGAGCTTCACAAGCCAGGTTCCGACCTCGTCAGCAAGCATTGCTTGGAAGTAGGCGACCAGGTCGAAGCTTCCGTCCGGATTCTTCAACTTCGTCACTTTCATGATGAAGTTGCAGCACCGGGCACCAAACCAGTTGGTGACGTCTTGCTTCTCGAGGATGTAGGAATCCTCGATGACGTCATGCAGCAGAGCTGCGATGATGACATCGGCATCATAGACGCCGAGCCGCACGAGCAGCAGAGCCAGAATCTTGGGGTGCTCGAAGTAGCGTTCACCCGAATCGCGAAACTGGTTGCGGTGCCCGTATTTGCTCAGCCGGTAAGCCGACATGATACGGTCGAAATCGGCCGCTGTGAAGTGCGGTCGAATCTCGTCTTCGAATCCGCGGCGGTCTGTGCCGTGGAGTAACAAGGCGGATTGAGGAGTTTGCATTTTCCTTACTCCTGGTTGAGATGAGAGAGCAAATATTCACGTAACTTGAGCAGGGGGGCGAGGGCAGCCCGAAGACCGCCCTCGCGTAGTGGCATTACCGGAAGACTCCAAACGCCACGCCGACTAGAAATGCAAGGGACCCATAAGCAAGCGCGAGTAGGACATACTCTCGCCAGGTAGGGTGTTGCACGTGCCAACGCGGCTTGAAGAACTTCACGGCATTCCAGAACAGATCCTTCATCAGGACCTCCACTGCTAATCGACGCAGAAAAGTACCGCTGCGCCACGGTAGAGAATTGATACCAAATTTGGTATCGAGTCCTTTGGGGTGAAGCTGACACCGAAGTGCCAGCCCCACGGAGACATGCGGATCACGCCGCCTTCGTGTATCGTGCAACGACCAATTGCTTGGCCGCCTCCTCGTCATCGACGAAGCCCAGCACCTCGACCCCAATGACTTTGGAGTTCGCCGTCACGACCTTCCACTTGGGCATCTGGTCGCAGCTTTCGCCGACGTTCCGGATGCCAGGCGGATAGATCTTGCCAGACACGAGAGGCTGCTCATCGCCGAGCGAGAGCACGAAGTTACGAACGCAACGATGATCTTCGCGGATAGCGAAATGCATGGTTGACCTCCATTATGTGGGCATCGAGACAATTCCCTAGCTCCACCCCAAAAGACTCGATTCACTTACGAAGACGCAAGGCGACGACGCAGTTCGAAAACCGCGCCGCCGTCTTTCATTTTGCGTTACTCGGCGAAGAGAACGGGGTTCTCATTGTCGAGTTCTTCCAGGAGCTTGTGCGCCTTGAAGAGCTTGCAGTCCGGGTCGTGTTCGACCGTGTCGATGTTCGCCTTGCCGGACAGGTAACCCTGTTCCTTTCGCTCGGCGCCGCAGCACGGGCATTCGAACCAGTCGGAGCCGTTTTGATTCTGGCGGGCGATCAAGCCGAGTTCTTCGGACAGGAGCGCTTCGCGCAGGAGGACGACGGCATCGAGCATTTTCGGCGGAATGACTTGGACGATTTGAACATCGCCGTCCACGTTGCCGATTGCATCACACTTGAAACACATTTTCATGTCTCCATGAGTTCGTGGTTAATCGAAGTCTTCTGCAAACTCATACAAACGCAAAACAACCGCCAGCCTCATCCACGCCACCACAGGTAGTGCAAGAAGATTGAAGTTGGTGTAATGAGTTAGACCGGTGGAAGTTTTTTCGCTTGTTGTTTGTTTGCAGAAGATGCTTTGACCCTATATGAAAAGAGAGCATTATGAAAAGCCTTTAATTAGCTACGCTAGTTACTTAACACTTTTTAAGCTAGTGCGTTAAGAGCGTCTATTAGCTGGGTTTAGAAGCATTTTCGGTATAAGGAAATAGAAGAAGAGAGCTTTAGGCTCACATCACGATTTAACCTCAAAGAATATGATTAGTAATTAGTACCCCTGCGCTAGTCTCTAATCTAATTACAGGTCTGGAAATATGAAAAACCTCATCCCGCGAGATTCTCTGGCTGAAAAGGCGGCGGAGCTTAAGGCTCAAGGCAAAAAAATCGTCACCACAAACGGCTGCTTCGATATTCTGCACCTGGGACATGTTCGCATTCTAGAAGCAGCAAAAGAACTCGGCGACATTTTGATTGTCGGTATCAATACAGATGAGTCGGTCAAACGCCTCAAAGGTCCTGAGCGTCCAATCAATACAGATTTAGAGCGAGCAGAAGTAATTGGCGCGCTCAAGTCAGTCGATTATGTCACTATCTTTTCTGAAGACACTCCAGTCGAATTTCTCGACTTGGTGAAGCCAAACATCCATGTCAAAGGAAGCGATTACAAACCTTCTGACCTTGCCGAAACGCCAGTAGTCGAAAAGCACGGCGGTCATGTGCACATCCTGAGGTTAGTGGACGGCAAAAGCACCACTGGTATTCTCAAAAAGATTCGCGAATAACTATTTGGTTTTAGCTTGTTCCATCGCAGCGAGAAACTCTCTGGCTTTCTTGCTGTATTCTGCACTAGGAGACACTTTCAACGCTTGGCTAAACTGTTCTTTGGCTTCGTTTTGTTGATTGCGACCTTGCATGATGATGCCCATTCTGAAATAGGCTTCGCCCAGTCTGTAATCGTTTGCTGTAGCTTGACGATATGATTCGAGCGCTTTGTCGTAGTCTTTTTTCAATTCGTACGCGGTGCCAAGATTGTAGTGGGCAGTGGCTAGATGCGGGTTATAAGTTACAGCAGTCTGCCAGTTTTTGATGGCGCCATCTAGATCTTTTTGAGCGCGAAGTGCAGCCCCAATGCCGTTATAAGTGATGGAGTCTTTGGGATCGATTGCTAAAGCCTTTTGAAATTCGACCAATGCCTCAGCAAATTTGTGCTGTTGATTGAAAATCAAACCAAGATTGCAATGAGCTTGACCAAGACTGGAGTTAGCTTCTAGAGCCTCTTTGTACTTAGCGATTGCTTCGTCTAATTTATTTGCAAGGTGTGCTTTAACTGCATCGTTATAGAAGTTAATTCCGGGAACTTGCCCAGGAACGGCTTCGGTTGTTTTAGTAGTGGCAGTAGATGTAGTCGAAGTCGAAGTCGAAGTAGTAGTTGTTGTTGCTGTCGCTGCAGGAGCAGCAGGAGTTTCAACTTGTGTGGTCTGAGTTTGAGTAGTCGGTGTTTCTACAGGAGCTGGCTCTACAACCTTTTTGGTGGCTTCTGTTTGGTTAACATCAATATCGGTTAAACCAATTGAATCGTCGCTTTTAGTTTCGACTTTAGTAGTGGTTGTGTTTGTTGCACCCTGACTCTTGTTTTGTTCTTGCTTGAGCCAATCCCAGCTTTGTTCTTGTGTGCCGGTTGTTTGCGACGTTTTGGCTGCTGGAGTTGAATTTGGCTTTATCACGCCGATTTCATCTATAGGTGGAACTTTTTTCAGTTCGGTTTCGATAATTTTTTGAGGATCAGTTCCTACTGGAACTTCGACTGTGCGTCGCTCGCCCCAGTTTTGAACGGCTTCACTGTGCTCTTTTGTTTTTTCCAAAGCTTTCATCGCTTCGTCGTAGGAAAAATCTGTCACGGCGGGACTTGTGTCAGACAAACCTCCCCCTTGAGCCAAAACCGGTCCAATCGAGAACGCGGCGGATACTCCAGCGAGTATCAACATGTCAGATATTTTTTTGGTATTGATTGTCGACTTTCTAGCCATTCGTCTTCCAAGCTCCATTAAACAGGCGGTTTCAAAGCGGTTCCTAGCGAAACTGAGTTTGCAAGAGTTTATGCCAAAGGCCCAATAATTTATAGCTTGTTTGTTTAAGGTGTAGCATTTAGTATTACACTGGGACTAGTTTCAATCGTCACTCGAACCGCCCGTTTACCAAGCAATTCAGCCCCGCTACTCAATCTAGATTGTTCAGCGAAAAGATGAAAAATTACCAACTTTTGTCAATAGTACTATCGACTGCATTTGCGCTCACTGCTCAATCGGCACATTGTCGCGAGCGCATGTTAGACGAACCACATGTGATACCAAAAAATGCACTGGTATCACCTCCCGGCGAAGAGATGTATTTCCCTGTCAGAGAGGATGGGCAGGATTATGTTATCAATCTCGACTCTACTGTTAACATGACCCAGACCTTGAACGAATTTTATTACGATCCTAAATGGCGTGGCGAAGTTTGGGCGCCTTTCGACCAGTATTCGCTGATTGAGCGCGCAACCAGACGTATGGGCACCTGGAAAGAATATGACGAATTTAGCGAATTGCGCATATTCAACAAATGGCACAAATTCTGGGAGAGGGCATCGGGCTTTGGACCATAACTCATTATCAGGTCATGCACTTGATCACATAGCTATTGCTGTGCAAAATCTCGACGAAGCACTCGCTTTCTACAAAACAGCGCTGGGACTGCCTGAAATAGGTATAGAAGTAGTGGCAGAGCAAGGCGTTCGCGTAGCCAAGCTTGATATTGGCAATACTCACATTGAGCTTTTGGAGCCGCTTAGCCCCGAAACTCCTGTGGGAAAATTTTTGGCGAACAAGGGACCAGGACTGCATCATATTTGCGTTAAGGTAGATGACATTAATTCGGAACTGGCAAAATTAAAATCCCAGGGAATGCGTCTCATTGACGAAACGCCCAAAATTGGCGCCGGTGGGGCAAAAATCGCTTTCGTTCATCCCAAAAGTACTGGCGGCGTGTTGCTGGAATTGTCACAACCGCAAAATAGCTGAATCCAAGCGCGATTGCGCACTTGAAGCCAAGACCATTTAGCTGCTAGTCTATAGCGCTTAGATATTCACACGTCTTTCGTTTTCAAGCAATCGGAGGCAAGAGAGGGACACCATGCCTGTTATGACAGAACTATCACAAATAGAAAAAGCTCTGGGAGATAAATCTTCCTACTACCTGGGCCACAAGAGCAAAGGCATCGACAAAGATATGCTGCACTTGCCCGGTCCCGACTTCGTTGATCGCATCTCAAGCATCACCGATCGCAACCCTCAAGTATTGAAAAGCCTCCAGTCCATGTTCAATCATGGTCGTCTAGGCGGAACCGGATACCTTTCAATTCTGCCTGTTGATCAGGGAATTGAACACTCCGGTGGCGGATCGTTTGCCAAAAACCCAATTTATTTCGATGGCGAAAATATTGTTAAATTGGCTATCGAAGGCGGTTGCAACGCAGTAGCCACCACATTTGGTGTACTGGGTTCGGTCGCTCGCAAATATGCTCACAAAATTCCATTCATTGTAAAAATCAATCACAATGAGTTTCTCAGATATCCAAATCAGTACGACCAAATCATGTTTGGCTCAATAGACCAAGCATTCGAATTGGGCGCAACTGCAGTTGGTGCCACAATTTATTTTGGTTCAGAAGAATCAACCAGACAGATTCAAGAAGTATCCGAAGCTTTCCACCGCGCTCACGAACTGGGCATGGCCACAATCTTGTGGTGCTACTTGCGCAACTCTGGATTCAAAAAAGATGGCGTCGACTACCATGCTTCAGCTGACTTAACAGCTCAAGCTAACCACCTTGGCGTGACAATTCAAGCCGACATCATCAAACAAAAATTGCCCGAGAACAATGGCGGCTACAACGCCCTCAACTTCGGCAAGACTGATGCTCGTGTCTATTCCGAACTCACAACCGATCACCCAATCGACATGACTCGCTATCAGCTTGCAAACTGCTATATGGGTCGCGCCGGCTTAATAAACTCGGGCGGTCCTTCGGGATCGAATGATATGGAACAAGCAATCATGACTGCTGTGGTCAACAAACGCGCAGGCGGAATGGGTCTCATTTCCGGACGCAAAGCGTTCCAGAAACCAATGAAAGACGGCGTGCAATTGCTCAACGCAATTCAGGACGTTTATCTCTGCAAAGACGTAACCATCGCCTAAGCAAAAAAGAAGCGTAAAGAAAAGGGGGGTCGAATTGACCTCCCTTTTTATTGCCTATTTAATTAGTTCGCTTACTTCAGACTGGCTTATTTTTTGATCACTTTCGCATTGTCGTGCTGCTCGACTATGACACCGTCTGAGGCTGTAATTTGCGAGTCGCCCCAGGCTTCTACAGTAACGCCTTCTTTGGCATTTACTTTAGCGTTCTCGTAGGCTTTTACAGTGACATGTTCGCTCGCATCAATTTCGGCATTGCCTAACGCCATTACAATGCAGTGTCCAGTTGCGACCACTTTCACTTTGTCGCGAGCCATAATTGTGCAGTTGCCATCGGCATTTACTACGCAGTTGTTTGCGGCGTTGACCGAAACGTTACCATGACAGTCAACTGTCACATTTTCTGTAGCAATAACGCTGCAGCTTCCATTTGCATCGATTTTGGAAAAGTTCGAAGCAATCACACGGGTATTATCGAATGATTTGACCTTGGTCTGCGCTTTGGCAGTGACAGTGGTTTGTCCGTAAGCTTCGCAATCACAAGTATCGTGAACCCAAATTTGACTCTGGTCGTAAGCTTTGACGTGACAATTATCGTAGACATATAAATTGGCTGTTTGTTGAGCAATCGCATCGCCACCGCGCTGGTGCTTGGTCCCATACAGATAAAGTCCCGTTTTTTGTTGGGCAAATGCCGCAGTCGAACTTAAGGCAACAAGAGAAGCTAAAAGCAAATGTTTGAGGCGCATAAATACTTCCTACATCTAAAGACTGCATAAGCTTAGCACTTAAAAGTCAATGACATCTAGCTTATAAGGCGAGTGAAGCGATCGCTGGGCGATTTAAACTGTCTGACGTTATCACTTTCTTCATCGGATTCTTCAGATATTTCAGCGCGCACTTTTCGATACGAATCCCAGGCGCTATCTTGCTTTTGTGAGAAGGGCAAAAATACTTTAGTAAAAATAGACGCAAGACCACACGCGAATTTCGCCATGATGACACCTCGAAAGTTGAAAGATTGAGTTTTAGCCGCAATTGAGTTGAATGACGCCAGCTATTGACAAAGGTTCCTGAAATTTTTCAGTTTAGTGAATTAGTTTTTTGACTCGCGGATCGTCTCGTAATGGACGGGGGTCATTTGGGTCTATGCCTTGTATGGGATGCTCTCTCAGCTTTTGTCTAATGATAGTTTCAACCATGTCGAGCTGCGACTGCTGGCGCATAACTCCCTTGTCTTTCATAAAGATATTTTCGTTGTCGCCTGCATATAAAAATCCATCCGATCTCGTTTTTAGAACCGCGCCTCTACGGTCAACTTTTCCAGCTGCTGCCTGACGGGCTGAAACTGCTGCCGTTGACTTAAGAGTGGCACTCTGTCTCAATTGCGAGTGCAATCCAGAAACTATAGACAACACTTTCTTTTTCACATCGTCTTCTGTAGCGCCCTTCGCGACGCTATCTTCGAGTTGGGCAAAGGCAGTTGAATAAGCTTTGACCCCCACGCCTCTTTTTTGCGCCTCGACTATTTGTTTAGCCAAAGTCTGTCGCATGGCAAGTCCAGCTCCTGGTTGCAACGATTCTGGATTCGGAACAGGATCGGCATTTATATCTGATGTAACAGGAGGATTTTCCTGCGCGCACAAAGAACCGCAGGCGGAAAAAATAAGCCAACTTGCAAGTGCTAAATGCAGAGGAACGATTTTTTTCATTATTTTTAGAATACCCGGTTTAGTTTCCTTTAACCAGCCAGGCCTTTAATTTGGATTGGTCAATCTATTAGAGTCAGAACCTCTATTGCATCTCTACCAACTACACTCTTACAAAACCCGAAAATCAGCACCAATCAAAGGAATTCTGTCATGACTCACATGACTCATTTGACGCCAGGTGAATTGAGTGTGAACGGTGGACGCGCGGCAATTCTTACTCTTATTGCCGATGACGCCATGCGCGCTCACGATTGGGACCAGGCACTCGATTGTTTTAACCAGGCTCGCGAATTGACTGCTCCATTAGCGAACAATCGCGGCAAGATGCATTACATCGCTCTCAAACTGGCGCGAATTGATTATCGCAAAGGGAATTATTCCGATGCTCTCAATGCGCTTCAGAACCTGGTTTGCGACATCGATTGGTTGATGCCCTGTGACATCGAAATTATGGCTGACTGCTGCGAGAAGCTGGGCGATAACGCCAGGGCTCTTGTGCTGCGTCAAGCTGCAATCGATGCACAAAACGAACTGGATGCGCTCTAGTATCTAGTCGCATGCCGTGTGTTTCTCGTTTCTTCGTCCTGCTCAGGAAAAGATTGAAGGTGTAAACCCGATTTCTTTTCCTGAGTTGGAATGATTTTTTTGATCGTCTTTATTGCTACACGATGTAGTAATAAAGATCAATCAGTGTGCATGCAGGTTTTTAGAGCGCGGAGCGCTAAGCGCTCCGCGATAAACATTCATATGCAGCCACAAGTTGTTGTGAGATTTTTGCACTTATTGTTTTTAAATGCGACACCAGATTTAGTGCCGTGCGTTTTGAGTTAGAAATTATTTTCGATGAAGATTGGCTTGGGTGGCGGAGCTAGCGCACCCTCGACCCTTTACAACCCAACCTTGTAGTAGAGAGGGTTTGTAAGACCTCAAGTAATACTAATTTTCTTGATTCTTGAAATTAGTATCTAGTTTCTGACAGATTTCAGACATCAAAATTTTCCTCTTCACCTGTCTTTATTTCTATAGCTAATAACTGAAACCATCTAACCAAGTAACGAAAGGATTCTTCATGACGAAGAAACTAATCAGAGCTTTCCCCGGTTTCCAACCAGACTTCAAACTGGCTGACGAAGGACTTCTCAAGATCGGTCGTGCCGTCAAGAACATTGCCGCGCCTTACGACAGCAAGGTCGAAATTCCCGACTACCTCTCGCTCGTCAATCACGACTTTTCGCTCGGCAAGAAGGAATACGAGAAGGCAGTCGCCAAGGAAGAAGCTGAGCTGAGCCTCCTCGTGCGTCGCCTCAAGGAACTGAAGATGTCGGTCATCATCGTCTTTCAAGGACGCGATGCCGCCGGCAAGTCAGGCGCTACCAAGCGCATCGTTGAAGGTCTCGACTGGGATTGGCGCATTCTCGGCGTCGTGCCCGTAGGCGCTCCCAACGAAGAGGAACGCAATCAGCCTTATCTGCTGCGCTTCTTCGAGAAGGACCGCATGCCGGGCTTTGGCGAAGTTCGCGTTTTCGATCGCGGCTGGCCGGAAGATGTGCTCGTGGTGCCGGTGATGAAACTGGCGTCCAAAGTGCATGTCGAGAATTCGTATGCCGAGATCAACAGCATGGAATGGCTGCTTCGTCGCAGTCGCTCTGTGGTGGTGAAAATCTGGCTCGACATCACCAAGGACGAGCAGAAGAAGCGCTTCGACGACCGCCAGGCGGATCCGCAGAAGCGTCACAAGTATCAGGAATCCGACCGGATTGCCCGCGAGAAGTGGGACGATTACTCCATGTGGGGCAATCGTATGATGTACTGGAACGGAACCGATTACGCGCCATGGTACATGGTGCCGGCTAACGATAAGCGTTTCAGTCGCGTCGCATGTCTGCGCGCGATCAACAACGCGATCTCTGAAGAGATCAAGAATCCGTTCCGCACAATCTAAATCAAATTTCGATTCCGCGCGAACTGGCTTCTAGACTTAGAAGTGGACGTGTTGACTCAAAGTCAGCATGTCCCTTCTAATTTTTTCCGCAGACTATACTACTTTAGATAGTAAAATAAGTCTTTTTGGAAAAACAAGTAGGGACGCGGTCAGCCACGTCTTAGTCTCCGGTCGGTCTAGGGAAAGACCGACCGGAAAACTTGTAGGCTAGAGCATCAGCCCCGAATCAGGACGACGATGAGCAGTAGGGACAGAAACAGCCAGCCGCGACGAGCCCAGAGACCGGCGTAATACCAGTTCCAGTTGGGCGCATAACTGCGACGAACGCTGATCCTTTGACCTGCCACCACGTCGACTACGATGAGAGCGATGATAGCAACGATAAGTGCAGTAGCCATGTTGTTCTCCCTATGGCTGACCGGTCTGATTACCGGCGCGCTTGGAGCCGATGGTTTTGCAACCACCTCTCCAAGACGACGTCACTCTCTTAACGTCCGGGACGTCGGACGACGGCTTCAGCGATTGCGACCAGAACGGCTTTTGGCCAGTATCAGGCTGCGTTGCTTCTCAGCCCAGGTGGTGATATACACCAGGGTGAGACCGAGAGCCAGGGCGAGGAATGCCTTGTAAATCTCGATGGCAGGGCTGAGGACATTTGCGTCGAAAGCGCCTGCGAAAAGAACGCAAGCAGCGATGAGCGTGCCGACAGTCGTCAGAGCAAGGATAATCACGGAAGCAGTAACATTGAGGCTGGGCATATGTTTCTCCTCTGTCCAGCGGTTGCGATTCTCATGTTCGGCAATCAGGAGGTCGAATACAAAACACCAGAGAGTTTGGGTTTTCTTTCGAGATAACTGACACGGACTGTTGTTTGGTTTCTTTCCGCCTGAATTTGCTGAAGTAATGAGTAACCTCACTATGGAGATTAACAGTGGTTAATGTCAACGGGAATAGTTAGGTAAAAGGTGTTGACCACTTTGAGTGGGCAATAGCAGGAACTGGATAGGCGCTTGCGTTGTTATCGCTACTAATTACCTCTCCAATTTTGGGGGGTGCTCAGACTTCTCGCGCCCAAAATTAACCCGAGTTAATACTTCACGAACTTAGCGCTAGGTCTTGCGATGGGGCTTTCACTACTTGCTATAGTAATTACTGGTTTTAAAGAAAGACAGGAATGGAGCAGGGAAATAAATTCCTGCATCCAAACCCGTCTTCCTCTCGATTCAATCGACTGCGTTTCAACTTACTGCTTAGAGCGCATGCCCAGCAACTGCTGAGTCACAACGTCTCCAGGCACGTCGTATTCGCGCATGACCTTGTCGGCCATTTCGACTGCGCCCATAAACTGCTCAGAAATAACCGTGGTTGCACCAGCAAAGAGCAAGTCTTCGCCGTCCTCGGTGTAGCGAACAGTGGCAATAATCGTCACTTCCGGATTCAAGCGGCGAGCGGCTTCGACAGCGCGTTTTGCCGCTTGCAAGTCCGATGTGGTAACGAGCACCACCCGAGCTTTCTCGATGGACGCCTTCTGGAGAACTTCTTCTCGAGTAGCGTCACCGTAGAAAATAGTGGTGCCGCGATCGAGTTCATCGCGAACCACTTCAGGATCTGAATCGATCACCACCCAATTTAGCTTGAGTTGATCGAGGACACTGGCAATGTGATGTCCAGCCTCGCTCAAGCCAACGATGATGGCGTGTTCTTCTAGAGCTTGTTTATCGGGAGCAAATTCGTCAGTACGCCCGCGAGTGTATTTCTCGGGCAAGAACCGCTCCAGAATTGGCGTAAGCATGCTACCACCAGAAATCATGGCGGGTGTAACGAACATAGACAGAATCGCTACAGCCAGGAAGATCTGGTTGTGGTGCGGTTCCATCAGTCCATTATCCAGCCCGAGCTTGGCGAGCACGAATGAGAATTCAGATACCTGACTGATAGCCAAACCAACAACCATAGCCACTTTGAGCGAATGTCCCATAGCAGCAGTGACGCCGGTGGCAATCAACCATTTGATTACAAGTACGCCTACAAGCAGGCTCGCGACCAGAATCGGGTGCGTAAGCACGATGCGGACATCGAATAGCATACCGATTGAAACGAACACAAGACCGTGGAACAGAGCGCCAAACGGAATGATGACGCCTGTCGCCTGGAAGCGATATTTCGAATCGGAAATCAGCAAGCCAGCAATGAACGCGCCAAGCGCCATGGACATGCCGAAGTACGCAGTGGCAGTGGCCATGCCGAGGCAGAGCAGAATGATGGACAAGACAAACGCCTGGTCCTTCTTGGTCTGCGCTGCTTGCTTAAGCACCATCGGAACGAGGAACTTGGCCACGGAGCCCGCCACAAAAAGAAACACGACCGCTTTGCCGATGATGACAAAGAAGGTGTCCCAGCCTACGTTTTGCCCACCCAAGAATGGAGTGAGCAAAACCATCGGCACGATGCAGAGGTCCTGAAAAATCAGGATACTCATTGCAGCGCGACCATGGGCAGTGTCCATGTCACCGCGATACTCGAATAGCGCGACAACAATGGCCGTACTGGAAAGTGATACCAGCATGCCGATGAAGGCAGCAGGTGCCCATCCCAAGCCGAGCGCGTAAACGCAAAGCATGGTGACACCAATGGTGCCACCTAATTGCAAAGTTCCTGCGATGAGCAAGAACTTCTTGAGGCGAATAAAAGTTTTCACCGAAAACCCTATCCCCGCCTCGAACAAGAGCAGGACCAGACCTATCTCGGCCATCATGCCGATGAGATGTCCGGTCTCAACAAACTTGAGACCATACGGGCCACAAACAATGCCCGTGATTAGAAAACCGAGTACGGGAGGCAAGTTGAGCCGGCTGAAAACCAGCATCAACGCCAAACCAAACCCGGTAGGAATCATTAGTTCAAACAGAATTCTGAGGTTTTCCACAGATTCCATTGCACTTCGCCTTTCCGGTTAGAAATTCAATTCAAGCTGCACTCGTGCAAGACCTCAAGCTTGGCGAAGGTCTTCATGACCTCCCCAAGATGATTGACGATTGCAGTAACGAGTGAATCTTTCTCGTAGATTGGTGCAGTGTGCCAAAAGCTCGGGGGCTGACCGACCGACACATCTTTGTCGTTCGTGCAAGCAAGAAGCTTGCTTTGTCCCATCCGGCTGACCATAATCCAGACGAATTTTTCGTTCTGGGGACAAGAAAATTTGACGCGCTCTTCGAAGCTCGTGCCAATAGCGATGCGGTCAACAGCGGTGTTGATTGTGGCATACACAGCGTTGAACACTTTAGCATCGGCAAGCAGAGAAGGCGGGCCCTTCACGTCAAGGTTGCGCGCGATAGCCATATTCGAGAAGAAGTCGGACATTTCGTTTTCCTTGCTTCAGGTTTCTAGCTTAGGGTAGTCCACTCAGACTGGCATGAATAGCCGGTTCGAGTATTGGCAAGTTAAACAGAGGGGTATAAAGGGAAGATGTGAAACAGGTTTGTATTTTAGAAAAAGACGCGTAACCCTATACGTTTAGCACTCTTATCCTCAAGCTAAATTTATCTCAGAGAAAGCTTCTGAACATATAACTGCCAAAGATGGGCATCAATCGCCAGTTGACAACCAAGCCGTAAACAAAGAGATGCTGAAATACCATTCACGATCGGTTTTTGACTAACCGAGTAACTGTTCGATGATGCTGTAATAAATGCGTTCGAGCCCTTCCAATTCCGAAACTAAAACGCACTCATTCACTTTGTGTATGGTGTCATTGCGCGGGCCAAACTCCAAGACTTCGGCTCCAAGCGGCGCTACAAAGCGTCCATCCGAAGTGCCACCAGTAGTGGATTTTTTGGTCTGAATTTTTAGTTCGTCGAATATGGCTTTCTCAGTTGCTTTGCAGAGTTCGCCAGACTTTGAAAAAAATGGTTGGCTACACACACGCCAATCTAGAGAATAATCCAAACCGCATGAATCAAGAGTTTTGACCACTTCCTCTTTCAATCCAAGTTCTGTCTGTTCAGTTGAAAATCTGAAATTGAAAAATATTTTGGCATCGCCTGGAATTACATTTTCAGCTCCAGTTCCCGATTGAAAGTTTGAAATTTGAAAAGATGTCGGGTCAAAAAATTCATTGCCCGAATCCCATTTGCGTTCTGCTAATTGATTCAATGCAGAAAGAGCTTTGTGAATTGGATTGTCGGCAAGTTTAGGATATGCAATATGTCCTTGTTGCCCATGAATAATCAATTTACAGGACAGCGATCCGCGCCGCCCGACTTTTATTGTGTCACCAAATACGATACTACTAGAAGGCTCACCAACCAAACAATAATCGATTTTCAAATCTAATTGTTTGATGCGCTCTATTACTTTGATTGTCCCATCAGTAGCCACTCCTTCCTCATCGGAAGTGATTATCATGGCAAGCGTGCCATTGTGATCTGGATGGTCTGAAACGAATTTGCAAGCCGCTTTTGTAAAAACTGCCACGCTTCCTTTCATGTCAGCAGCACCGCGTCCGTGCAAGTATCCCTCGGCAATTACGCCTTCAAATGGATCGTGCCTCCAGGCATCGATCGGTCCCGTGGGCACCACATCTGTGTGTCCCGCATACACGAAAACCGGGCTGCCCACGCCGTGCGTTGCCCACATGTTTGTGACAGGTCCACTGTTAATCTGCTCGACATTGAAGCCAGATGTTATCAATTTTTTAGCTAGAATTTCCTGACAGCCCGCATCATCAGGCGTTATAGACTGACATCGAATTAACTGGCGCGCAAGTTCAATTACTTCACTCATTTGCGCTTACGGCGTCCTTAAAAGTTCATTCAAACTGACTTTGGCTCTAGTTTGCGCATCGACTTTTTTAACAATGACAGCGCAATACAAACTGCATTTGCCGTCGCCTGTAGGGATGCTTCCAGGGACTACCACTGCGCCCTTTGGAACACGGCCGTATGTTATTTCACCAGTCTCTCTGTCGTAAATGCGAGTGCTCTGTCCAATGAATACGCCCATCGAAATCACTGCGCCTTCTTCGACCACAACCCCTTCGACGATTTCGGATCTCGCACCGATGAAACAGTTATCTTCGATGATCGTAGGACTGGCTTGCAATGGCTCAAGCACTCCGCCAATGCCAGCACCGCCGGACAAATGGACATTTTTTCCAATTTGAGCACACGAGCCAACTGTAGCCCAGGCGTCGATCATTGTGCCACTATCGACGTAAGCGCCTATATTCACAAAGGATGGCATGGCAATTACATCTGGCGCAAGGTAAGATCCTTTGCGCACCGCTGCTGGTGGCACGATTCTATAACCACCTTTTTGAAAATCGGCTTCGGTGAAATTCTCAAACTTACTTGGCACTTTGTCAAAATAGCTTGTAAAACCGCCTGGCATCACATAATTGTCTTGCACACGAAAAGAAAGCAATACCGCTTTTTTGACCCACTCATTTACCTTCCAATTGCCGTCGACCTTTTCAGCCACTCGCAAACGACCTGAATCTAGACGTTCAATAACATCGTTAATTGCTCCTTTCAGTGTGTCATCGGCATTCTTTGGATTGATTGTGGTGCGCTTTTCAAAAGCGTCTTCAATCAATGCGGCTAAATCTTTTACTTCGCTCATTCTAACTATCTAACTCCTGGATATAAGTCTTCTTGCCGTTTCAGAGAGCACAGCGGCTCCCACATATAAGCCTGATTCATCTATGTCGAAATCGGGACTGTGATGACTGCGTAAATCGCCATCAATAGCTACGCCCAAAAACATGAAGGCGGCCGGTACCTGATTGGCGAAAAATGAAAAATCTTCACTCCAGGTTCTGGGTGCAATTTCTACCACATTTTCTTTGCCAAGCAAATCAATTGCAGTAGACAGCATGATTCCAGCCATTTCAGGGTCGTTCACCGTTGTAGGATAACCCAGATAATATTTGATAGTGTAGTCGCCGCCCAGTGCTCGTGCCACACTACAAGCCGCTTCCAGCTCTTTCATAATCACTTCGCGCACTTGCTGGCTAAAAGTTCTGAACGTTCCGATCATCTCCACGTCTTCTGCGATGACGTTACCTCTAGTGCTTGAACTCTTGATTGCACCCACAGTCACCACAGCTGAATCGAGAGCCGACACGCGTCTTGAAATAATTTGCTGAATGGCAAGTACAACGTGCGAAGCCAACACCACAGCATCGACAGTTTTTTCAGGATAAGCGCCGTGACCACCGCGACCTTTGATTGAGATAACAAACTCGTCTACTGCAGCCATTGTTGGTCCAGCCAGAATTCCTACTTTACCGGCAGGCAGACTTGCATCAACGTGCAAACCTATTGCTGCGGAAACGCCTTCAAGCGCGCCGTCTTCGATCATGCGCGGAGCACCAGACACACCTTCGTCGTCGCCAAATTCTTCAGCTGGTTGCATTAGCATTCGGATGCGACCTTGTGGTTTGTCTTTGGCAAGAAGCTTGGCGCAGGCCATCGCGATTCCCACATGCGCGTCGTGTCCACAGGCATGCATGATGCCATGATTTTTCGATTTAAAAGTCGAGTCATTCGCCTCTTCAATCGGAAGCGCGTCCATGTCAGCGCGAATGGCTATTGTCTTTCCAGTGCCAATGTCTGCAGTGACGCCAGTTCGCCCCACCTTTTCTTTAACTAGATAGCCTAGCTCTGATAGTCGTTTAGAGACAAATCCTGCCGTTTCGAATTCGGCAAAACTGAGTTCGGGATGTTCGTGCAAGTAGCGGCGGTCCTTGATGATTTCAGGCAACAAGTCGCGCGCATTTTCGACAACAGCCGTCTTAGTGCTCATTGTAAAACTCCGTTTGGACTAATGAATTGAATTGGACTCAAGCAAAAACTACGGTCTGTTAGATCCGCTTGGACGCCATGTAGACAAAATCTCTTCTGTAACAGTATTGGAAATTTTGAGAATCATTTGCGAAAGAGCCAAGATTTGCTCTTCGGTAAATTCAGCGTTGTGATCTTCTAAGGCTCTTCTGACGGCGTGTTCGGCTTCGGATTTAAGCATGCGAGTTTACTCCTATCCACTTACGAAGTGGCTGGCTCGGGACGCATAGATTTTAACGCAATAGCCTTTGTAGATTGGACTATAGAAATAAACCTAGCGCTAGATGAGCTAACGTTAATTTTAAAGCTCATGATAAAAGCTATTGCCTTAATTACTTAGAAGTACTTAAGGTGAGTTATCTCCTCATCACCACCATCAAGTTGGTAGTCCACTAAAAACCTAGAGCACTAGCCAGTTATCAACTTTTCTTCTCAATTTCCCGAGAAGAGATGGAGCAGGAGTTTTATCAACAGTCACGTCTCTTTACTGGCAAGAGCGCGGCTTATCTGAAAGTGAGAATGTTATGACAAGTCTGAAAGGACACACTTACGCCAAAGAAGGCGATGAACTGCAGGGTCAGGTTAAGTTCTATCGCGGGGGTCGAGCAATCCTCTCTCTCGATACGGACGAAGAAGCCATGCTTTCCGGGTCTTATCCCGACATTGGCTCAACCGTTCGCGTCTTGGTCGAATCGGCGGATAATCCGTACGAGCGCATGGGACGCAGATCTCGCAACATCGTCGTCGTTGCAATTCAGGAGAACACCAAGGCCGAATCGGTCTGGCGCGCTCCGGATTCAACGGCAAACGGTCCAAAGGCAACGCGCGTTCTTCGCTCGGATGGTTCTTCCGTTCCGGTCGAATACAAGCGTCGTCGCACATTGAATCGTTCCACGGCAGCGTAAGGGGCATAGCTCTGGTTACCAATGACTCTGCTTAAGTGCAGGGCATTGGTGCCAGCTGCACCCGGAGAATTCTCGATGAGAGAATTCCCCCGGGTGTAGTTGCCTCTTCGTTTTTATCACATTTTTATTATCTAAGATAGTAGAACATTTCAAAAAAACAAAAGAACGTAGACCAACAGTCGGTTCCCAGGGAGGAACCGACTGTCAGCTCTTCTTAGATCACGCCGAGGACGAACCGCAGAACGACCAGCAACAACAGTGCCAGCGCCCAAGCTCGACGAGCCAGGTCACGCCTTCCAAGCCACGCCAGGAATTCCATTTGGTAATGGAACTTGGCATGCAGGAGCACTGTGATGCCGATGTCCACGAGAACACCAGCGACGAGAACAATAAGGAGAATCCAAAGGACCATTTTTAAACCCTTTCTGGTCTGATTTGAACCTGCCTGGTTTCCCAGACGAGAGCCGGAACTCTCCAGATGTCTTGTGACACGAGCCGCCTTGAAAGCGAGCTCCAGACTCTTCCCGAGTCTGCCAGCACCACACCGGTGTGTGGCCCCATATCAGCAGGTGAGCGCAAGGCTCTCAGCTGAGTTAGAGATTTAAAATGACTGCAAGCAGGCCCGGGGTTTCCAATTTGGGATTCCCCGGGCTTGAGGATAGTAGCTCATGCTGCTTGGAGATGACGCGACACAATCTCTTCGCCTTGTTGGCGGAAGACTTTGTCACTAGAGACTCTCTTGTCGAGAAGCTCAAGACGCGCTTGCACCACTGGGGATACCAGGGCGAGTTCAGCCGTCTTCATACAACCAGCTGCCATTCCGCAGATAAGAACATGCTTGCGGACGTGCAACTGGGCACCAGCATTCACGAGTTCCTTGTTCGCATCCGGTAGCGCAGAAATGGCTACACAAGACACGCCTTGCTCACAGAACCGCTTCACGACCGAGTTGCTTGAGGCGAGCTCTTTGGGAGCGTTACCATCAATCAGAACCAGGTCAATCTCAGCGAGGTCGAGCGGTAAATTGCGACCGTCGTGAGTTTGTGCCACCAATTGGTCGTTGTTAGCGACCAGACCTTGTGCAAGTACGACCT
Source organism: Candidatus Melainabacteria bacterium (assembly GCA_016699165.1). GTDB lineage: Bacteria > Cyanobacteriota > Vampirovibrionia > Obscuribacterales > Obscuribacteraceae > Aved-18. Next base: position 2,589,147 of record CP064963.1, read on the forward strand.
GATGGCATTGGTCGTCTTCAAGCACTTCCTGGATTGCCTTGCCAAAAGGCAAGGTATTTTCCAGCACCAATACTTTCATAGCTTACTCCTGGTTGCTGGTTTGTGACGTTGCGGTATTGCCACGCCACGGAACGCACCATCTCTGATGCGCTCTGTGCCAGGGCATTAGGCAAAACGAATCAGGTCGCGACAGCAACGTGCCGCCGCGACCTGGTTCACTCAATTACTCGTCAGGCGCTGCCGTTAGGCGGCGTGCTGAGCCACAAGCTGCGCACCGTCGATGAGGTCCATCGGGATGCGAAGCGCGTGGTAGGCCTCGGCACGAGCGAGACGCCGGACGATCTGGGTCATGCGATGGAAGGGCCAGCTCATGCTGGTGAGTCCCGACATCACTTCCGCCTGGAGATAGGCGGGAAGCGCATCCACCCGCACCTGGAGGTCATCCAGACGCTGGCGGATCATCGCATCCTTCTGGGACGCAGGCAGCTCGTCATACCTGCGGCCGGTGATCGGATCGTGGGTGAAGTTGTCTTCACCGAAACGACGCCGACCCCAGTGATTGGCCGGAAGCGGCTGGAGCCAGCGAGTCTGCTTGGCCTCCTTCCGCCGACGACGCCGACCACGGATGATCTCCTCACCCGTCTTCTCGATCTTCTGCGGGGATTCCGCCGAAGCGACGCGCGCACGACTCTCATCGCGCGAACGCCGGGTCTTCTTGGGGCGATAATCGTCGCGACCGGCGAAGGCAGCAACGATCTTCCCACTGCGGTCCTTGATGACCCTCACCGAGCCGAAATCCTCGACATCACTCGAAGAAATCCGGGACGGCGCCTGAGTTCCGCAGCGGCTGGTCGAAGAGACCTTGGCCGCCTTGGAAGTCGGGAAGTCACCCTCAACGTCCTGCTGACGCAGCTCACGCAGAGCCAGCTCACGCTGGATGCGCTCGAAGCGACCTTCGCAGTCAACGTCACGGCGGTTGAAGCTGTGGTCACCCCGGGAGGAGCTGTCACGCTTCACCGTGCCGTTGTGCAGGAAGCGGAACCGGCGACCGTCGCGACCGTGCTTCGTGGGAAGCGCGATGTTGTCGGCAGCGTTGTCCTGGTCCTGAGCGAAGAGTTCGCAAGCAGCGTCGAACGAAGAAATGCCCATCTTATCTGTCTCCATTTTTGGGAGTTGATGAAAGGAAGCATGTCGGGCAGACGTGCCTCCAGTTGGTTAGGCGTAGTCTCAGTGCCGAGTCCCACGTACGGGAATCAGATCATGTTGGCGTACGCGAGCATGCCCTCGATCCGTGCCACATCGGCCTTGCTCTTGCGAGCAAAGCCCTGGAACATTTCACGAAGATCGCCAATGCAGGCACGAGCCTCCGGGCTGCCGGGACCGTGAGCACGAGCGAGCACGCGCAGAGCCTGGGTGTAGTACTTCTCGGCTTCACCGAAGTTCGCGTGATGAGCGTGAGCATCGGCGAGCGCCCAGAGCGCCGTCCCGTAGTACTGCCCGGTCGGACCCATGTCCTCCATGGCGAAGATCCGAGCCTTCTGAAAGGCTTCGAGAGCTTCGTCGAGGCGGAACTGGCTCCTGTAGGCGAAGCCGAGAGCGAGGAAGCGCTTGGCCGTCGTCATGTTGCCGTCGCTGTCGAGCTTCATCAGACGCCGGGAGGCGCGGATGCTCTTCTTCTTCGGGAGACCGAAAGAAGCGGAATTGGCAGCGAGGATGGACAGGATAGAGATTGCGGTCATAGGGGACTCCTTGGTTGACCTAGACGTGATAAGCAAACGAGTACACACCGCTTAGTCCGCATGCCATGAAAGTGAGGCATAATCGGGTTCTAAGCTAGTGGCAGATTTAGTTTGCTAGAGGTTTCTGCTTGGTTTGGTTTGAACAAAGTACCTCTCCGGCTTAACACAGATTAATGAGAGGAAGCAAATATTTCTTCAGGGAATTTTTGAATGTTTTATTGAAAGAGAGATTGATTTTCCACTTTTTCACCAATACAAAAGTGCTGTAAAGGCTCATTTCAGCTTGGTTTCAAGAAAGATTAGAGACTGTGACAGTTGAGCTAATATGAAACATTTGGCTTTAGATTTAATTTCTATGCAGATCTCACTTCATATGACGCATTGCATGCGGCTCGCGCGAAATTAGCAAGCTCTCACAATTGTAAATTAGAGCCAACTCACATTAGAGAGTTGAAATATACAGAAGAAAAGCACAAGGTAGAGATAACTTTTCTCACCAAAACATTCGGAAGTCTAAACCCCTACAGCCTCAAGCAATCATCAATAACCCATTTCATACACTTCCTTCTCTGGATGTGTCGGTTAACGGTGAATGTTTCAGGCTGTAGGGGCTTTCGTCTGGAGAAAAGTTCGTTGTCAACCTCCTAGCTGATGGAGATGCCTGTTATGCAGGTTCAACACGATGCGGTGGTAACTGGTAAGAACGAGCGTGGCGCGTTTTTGGATGTGATGCAAGGTGGCCAAGTCGTGCCCTGCGTCATGCCCAAGAGGAAGTGCCCAGACGCCCGTTGGCTCGACGGCTCCTCTTCAGAAGCTGGCAAGACGAGACTCAAGGTTGTCTTCATGGACAAGCCTCCCATTGTTATAGATGGTCGCACGTATCATCTCGTCAGTGCCGCAACTCGGTTAACCACCGATTGGCGCGCTCTGTACGAGCTGGTGCTCGATATCTACAACACTGGCGATGACTTCGACATCGAGGTGACCGGGTTTCATCCCCAGTTCTTCTTCGCGGAAATCACCTGCGTGGCACGCGGTGTTGAGTTTCGCGCGAAAATGGATCGACAGGACTTCCCGGGCGCTGGCCCCGAGGATAAAAGCGAGGCTCTCAAGGCCTTTCTCCTGGACTTTGCTCGCAAGAGGAAAGCCGATCAATTTTCGGATGTGGACGTTGTGCTCCTAGAACCTTTTTGGGACGACAAATCGCCTAATCGTCCCCTCTTGGTGAAGGTGATACCCTCGCACTTAGCCTAGACGACCTCACCAGTCGGCTAGATTGCCAGAGTTCGAAGCGCGCAACACGCGTCTTCGGACTTTGGTCTTTTCAGTAATTTTACTGTATCCAGTAGTAGAAAAAGCAAAAAATGAAACGAAGATGGGACTGCAGCCCATCTCCGATTCATCATTGCTCTGGCGTCTACAGTGAGACTACCCTTGACGCGCACGTCCCTGCGAGTTGGGACGGCGGCCACCAGATCCATTGCCCTTGGCTCCGACGATTTCCGGGAGTGCTGCGGGCTGACGAACGTCAGCCTTCGGCTCCACGGCTTCCGCCTTCACTTCAGGCAACTTCACAGGCGACTCTTGAGAAGCATTGTCTTCGATGATGTCGGTCGCATCCATCAGCTCCTTCAGAGAAGAAGCAGCGAGGGAAGCTGTTTTCAGGATCAACACCATGAGTCCAATGCCAAGCAAGGCACCAAAGATAGGAGATTCACCACTCGCTATTGCAGCTTTGTAGAACGACCAGGCGTTGAGGTACGTGCTCACGAGGAACCCGGACCAAAACACGAACCCTGCGTCCGACAGCGATTCCTTCCTCTGCAGAGCTCTCTCTTCGAGAGGTGCGGAGATAGAAAAGGCTACCTTACCGAACTTTCCAGCGATGATGGAAGCGTCGATAATGAGGGCTAACCCGTATGTCATCCACCAGTACTGCGGCTCGACGTAGGGCGTGAAACCATGAGCAACGTGCACCACGGAGACAAGCATTCCGGCGAGCGAAGCAAAGGTGGACACCACGAAGGTTATCCACAAGAACTTCAGGCTCTTCTGCGTCTGACGAAGAAGGTCTTTCACTTCTTTGAGGGTCATGTCCAATCTCCATTTTAATGACCTAGACGCGTGACATCACGCGTCGAACAAACCACCATTGCTGATGGGCTGTTCGCTGCGTGCTGACATTTCTGCTTTTGCGGACCTCATCTATCCTTCAGAAAGGGAAGGAAAAGTGGCTAGATGAGTGAATTACGGGAGATATTGCGTAATTTTTAGAGAGTTGTGTCCGCTGGTATTTGGTAGAGATATGCCTATATTATTGCCAGCTAATATGAGTTTTTTCCAAGCCTTTTAGATTAACTAAAGCCGTTTACAATTCACTCAGGTTAGCAACTATCTCATAATGTCCTAATGCTTAGATTCGACGTAATAACTCTTTTTCCAGAACTAATCGACCTCTACACCCGCACAAGCATAATCGGGCGTGGCATCACCGCCGAGAAAATCGGTGTGGCCACACACAATCCACGCGACTTCTGCCTAGATAAATATAAAAAGGTTGACGACTCACCCTACGGCGGTGGAGCGGGGATGGTCTTAAAACCGGAGCCCTTCTTCGCCACATTTGAATCGATAGAGCGTCCACCAGATGCGCCTGTAATTTTGGTTTCGCCCCAAGGCATTCCTTTTAACTCAAATATGGCTGAAACGCTAAGCAAAGAAAAACAAATCACTTTTTTCTGCGGGCACTATGAAGGATTCGATGAACGCATTGCCACACTTGCCACTCATGAAGTATCAATTGGCGATTTTGTTATTACAGGTGGCGAACTAGCTGCGCTAATTATTATCGATGCGGTATCGCGCTTTGTTCCAGGCGTAGTGGGCAAACATGCATCTGTTTTAAGCGAGTCATTCTCAGACGGATTGCTCGAAGGCCCTTCTTATACAAAGCCGCCAGAATTTCGCGGCATGAATGTGCCCGATGTTTTACTTTCAGGCAATCACAAACTAATCGAGCGATGGCGCAGACAAGAATCGCTCAGACGCACTTATGAGCGAAGACCCGACTTGCTAGAGCATGCAAAACTAAATCGAGAAGATTTGCTCTATATAGAGGAATTAAAAAAAAGGAGCGGTGCATAAGCCGGGTTCTGTTCTAGACCGTCATCTCTCTTCGAGTACAGTTACCTGGACCCTCTAGCGGCATCAGCACCTCAAGATGACGGGCAGCCATTTCCTTGAGATATACCTTCGCCTTGCACCTTCAGCGGGGTTTACCTAGCCAAGACCTCTCGATCTTGCTGGTGCGCTCTTACCGCACCGTTGCACCCTTACCAGATAAATCTGGCGGTTAACATTTCTGTGGCACTATCCTCACGCTCACGCGCACTGGGCGTTACCCAGCAACCAGCCCTTTGGTGCCCGGACTTTCCTCATCTGTCTTTCGACAGACGCGACGATCTGCACTGCTCCCCTTGTAATTATAACAAAACGGATGGAAGCGCATTTTGAGAAGTTATCGAAGTTGCGCAAACTGCAACACGAAAAATCGCTATGCGTTAAAAATGAGCTTCAGGCAAGGCCCCATCCCAAAAGTGTTGTTTTAGACCCTGCCAAAACTCCAGGCTGAAATCACGTCCAAGCAAATCCAACGCGAGACAAGCACAACACACAAGGCTTAAGAACCCCAGTACTAATCAAAGCGTTCCTCTAGCGAGGAGCGCAGCTTGCCGCGTTTTGCTTGGGTTTATACCCAAGGAGAATTTAAAATGAACAACAACGAAAATCTTAAAACCAAGTTCGAATCACTGCTCAATTTATTTCCAATTAAAGACTCACCCTTACCTCGCAGCATTGTTACCGGCACAGTAGTGAAAAAATCAGACAAAGGCTACTTTGTCGATTTGCAAATGAAGAGCGAAAGCTTTGTTAGCGAGCCAAAAGACCTGCTTGCAAACGTGCTCATTGGATGCAGCTATCAATTCATGGTTGTGGGTGCAGTGGATGAAAACGGCTCTGTTCCTTTATCACGTCAGGAAGCATTTGCCTGGCACGAACTGGACACAATGAGACAACTGGAAACAGTGAGTCTTGTCACTGTTAAATCGATATCGACTTCTCGCAATGGAAGAGAATGCGGATTAAATGCCACTTTAAGCGGCGTGAAAGCATTCATACCTAAGAGCGAAATCCCAGCGCGCCAAAAATTGAACGAATTGCTCGATCAAGAAATCGCCGTCTGTGTAATTGAGTTAGACATATTGCAAGAGCCAAACGGCGTAGTAATTCTTAGCCATTCAAAAGCTTTGGAAGCCATTTTCTTACAGCAAGTCGAATCCTTTTCGCCCTCAGCGACCGTTCGCTGTCAGGTCGTAAAAGTGATGGATGCTGGCGCTCGGGTGCGACTGCTCTCGAGTGGGTCGTGCGGATTGATGGGATTCGTGCCGCGATCGGAGCTTGCCTTCAACAGAAAAGTAGACCCGTTTGATGTAATTGAAAGAGGCGATTTGTTCGACGCCCAGATTCTGACCATGGATATGGAAGCGCAAAATATTGTTTTGAGTAGACGCCAGTCTATCCAGTCTCAATTCTTGTCTGGCATTTCTATTGGTCAAAAATTAAAAGGACGAATCTCGAGGTCGACAGACTACGCTTTTTATGTCGAAGTGGGGAATTGTTTGGATGCAATTCTCTACAAAAGAGACGTTAAAAAGTCTGACTACTGCAAGGAGAGCTTGAAGCCTGGCACTGAAGTCGATGCAACTGTACTTAGCGTAAAACCCAAAGAGCAAAAATTGGTTCTAACCATTAGGTAATTTTATACCTATATAGAGGACCGCTTTTTAATGAAAGGTGGAGAGTCATTTCTCCATTTTTCATCTCATTTAGAGCTTACTATGATTCATAGTAGTATCGACCAAACTGGACATGTAATATGAGACATATTTATCTTTCTTTAGTAACCGCTTCTGTGTAGGTTCGAAGTGTCTCTAATCCTTCCTCTTTTTAGTGAAACCGTTTCTAAAACAAGCGCTCAAGTGAAATCCAAGACTTTCGTATCAGGTTGAACCTGAACGAGCGCTTGTCGTTTTAAGGAAAAGAGACCGTTTAGTTAACCCCTACCTAAGAAAGTACAACTATGAAACTAGTGCGAAACACCGCTTCGGTTTTAGCGCTGAGCTTGTCATTGTTTGTGGTCTCTAACTTTGTTAGTCAGCCAAAAGCTCAGCCGCCCCCTGAATCTTATCCATTCAAACTCCTGATTGATCTGCGTTTACCTAGTGATGGTCGTGATTTTGAATTTGTCCGACACTATCTCTCGGGCAATGCTCGACTTCGCAAAGATTCGTTCACTATCTGGAATGAAAAGTTTGACTCTGTGCTGGAATACCGCTCCTACCGAAAGGACGAACGCAAGGCTTGCAGCGAGAAGCGTTTTCCTCCTGCAAATTTCGACTTCGAAAATGCTTTCAAAAAGTATCCAGAACACATTTGCGGTGAAGCTAAAAACGCCCCTGATCAACAAGATTTGGGTCTTCTTCGAAGATTGGCAGTTTACGATTTAGACGGGCAGAGTTTCGTCAAGCACGAAGTTCGTCGCAAGGATGGAACTCTTGAGCGAGCAGGCGAACGTCAAAGAGACGGGCGCTACCACATTCAGTACTACTACGCTGACGGAGTCACCGTACATCGCGACCGCTACTTCATCCGCCAAAATCGAGTAATCAAGCTTGATCCATTCAACACCGATCCGGCATTCTCCGCTTATTATCAGAAAAAGCAGTTCAAACTTTCCTTTGAGCGCGTTTTCAGAAATGACGGCTCTACTCCTGAATCGCAATTAGTCTTAGTGGACGGCGGCTACGCAAAATCTCTTTTCAATGAAAAGGGTGAGCGAATTGCCACTGTCAATCAGGATGATGGTGTCTATAAAAACGGAGACGTTTATTCTGCCGACGGCAAAATCCTTCTGGCGAGCTACACTTACTCGCCCTGGATTTCTGAAGAGCGATACTTTCGACCAGATGGATCTCTTGAAGAAGTACGAGTTTTGTACATGGGCACCACTGAAGCTCGCATTTTCGACCTTAACGGTCAGCGCGTTTTGTACAAACAAGTCTGGCGTGATCGCTCTGCGTCCACATCTGGTGCGGCTCGCTCTATCTTATCGCGAGTGCATATTTACGACGATGCAAGCGGCAAAGAAATTCTGATTCGCATGGTTAATGACGGAACTGCTATAAACGAAGTTTCGTACATCGGCTCCAAACCGGACTCTTCGTTATTGAGTTTCGCCAATTCAATGGACCCGACTAGATTCAAAAAATCACGACAGGCGAAAATTGACACTTACGAGTTTCACGATCCAAGCTCCCCAGCTTGGATTTACGATTACGAGGATACCGAATATCCAGTTATGGAAACTCCCACAGCTGGAATAATTTCGGACTAGTTCTTGCAATGAAAGGAGGCGATAAAGATCGCTCTCCTTTCACTTGCCTCAATTTTTTTATTTTTTTTGCACTTTTTTGCCTTTTTGGTACTTTTTATTGTGCGGTCCAGGCACCATCCATTTTTAATTCTGTGCCAGTCATATTTGATGCTGCATCAGTCACCAAAAACGATACCAGATCGCCAAGATGCGAGACTTCCGTAAAGCGTTTGGTGGGCTGCTTTGCTTCTAACAATGAAATGGTGGCAGCTTCATTGGATATGTTATTTTTCACTGCTAGATCTGCAATTTGCTTTTCCACAAGTGGCGTGCGAACCCAACCCGGACAAACTGCGTTGCATGTGATACCAGATTCGGCAAGCTCCAGTGCTGTAACTTTAGTTAATCCAATCAAACCGTGTTTAGCCGCTACGTATGCGGCTTTATGCACCGATGCCACCAGACCGTGTGTAGAGGCAATGTTTATAATTCGACCCCAACCGGCTGACTTCATGCCGGCTATCGACGCTTTTGTTGCATGAAATGCAGCACTTAAATTAAGTGCGATAATATCGTCCCACTTTTCATTAGGAAAGTCTTCAATTGGTGCTGTAAACTGCATTCCAGCATTATTCACCAGAACATCTAAGCCGTTTAATTCGCTATGACAATGTTCGACCAATTTATAAATCTGTGGCACTTCAATCAGATTCGAGCTATTGAAGCCAACCTTGACACCATACTTATTGGCAAATTCACCTTTCAATTTGGTCACGGCATCTTCATTTGCAAAACCATGGAGCATGATATGAAACCCTGATTCAGCAAGCTTCTCGGCAATTCCAAGTCCGATTCCGCTGGTAGAACCAGTTACTAAAGCGACCTTATTTTTGAGCGACATACCTTTTGCTTCCCTCTTCCTCTCCGACATCGCATCATGTTATCCCCTTTAGTTCTAATTCCATATCTACTATTTCGCATAGTGAACAAAGCGAAAAACCAAAAGGGTGGGGTGGGAACGGTGGTCAACTTAATGACCTCCGTCCCCGACTGCCTACTTACCGCCCAAGCCCAGTGCCGTGAGAACGGCTACGCCAATCAGAAAGTAGAGCACGAAGTTGAGGGTGAACCGCGCAAACGGCGAACCCTTCGACTTGTTCGTGTTCGTCTCTGACTGGTCCTGCGACTCAGGCTTTTGGTTGGCATCGCTCATGGCGAACCCTTTCTTGCTAGGTTGACACAGCTGCTGTTGCCCTGTCTGAAGATAGGCTAGACATCAGACAAGTTACCAACCCCAACGACGTGGACGTCGCAGCTACAGGGGCTCGGGCTTAGCGATCAAACAAGGTTGCTTGCGCTTCCTTGCTCGACCGCTTGCCCTCAGTTCTTATTGGGCCACATAAGTTCTGTGACCCCAAACGGCGTATCGGTCCGCTTTGCTCCGAAGCAGCACGATGACTGCCGGAAGCTTGACGAACTTCGTGTCTTGAGTCTGGAACTTGTACATGCGGTCAGACATGAGGTTCCAGAGTCGGAAGTTGCGCCACTTCTTGCCGTCGAACACCGACGCGTTGAAATAGCCGGACGTTGCGAACGCTCCAGTGGATTTGTCGCGATCGGCACGGTCCCAGACTTTCAAATCGCCGAGTTGCGGTGCTCGTGGAATGCGAACGCCGCTTGCGGAGATAAGTCGGTCTGCAACATACACGTTACCCGATAGTTTTAGGGGCAAGTAATTGCTCATTGTCGAAGCCCTTTCGTTGGCTTGTTAAGCGCATCTCGAACCAAATCCCTCGCCGATGAATCGAAGAGGAAAAGCCTGGATGAGACGTGAGTTCTTACTTACTGGGTACGCTTGCTTACAAAATTTCTATAACGGTAGATGAGTTGAGCCTAAGGATTTTGAAAGTTCTAAAGCAAGTGTTTTGGCTCTGAAGTACTTATTAGACTTACAGAAAAACCCAAATTAAGGCTAGCTCATCTAGCGCTAACTTTTTCCTAAATGGCGGTGGCGTCAGTCGAAGACCCTAGCAGATTAGGCAAACTCGCCTTACTTTGATGCTGAAAAGGGAAATATGCTGTGGGCCGCATAAAAATCGCAGAAAAATATGCTGCTGGCCGCATATTCTCATAATTCGTGCCCGCAAACGCCCAATCTTCGCTGGAGCTTACTGCTACGTATAGTAGCGACAAGGGAAAAAGACAAACATGCAAGTTCCGGTTAAGGGAACCACACATGTTTGTCCAATTCGTCTGACTTGTAGCACGGGCAGAGGCGCATGGCGGCTAGAAGAAAGAGATTCGTCATCTCAAACCTCCAGCCGCCGATGTCCTTCACTCGCATTCGCAAAAGCGCCCGTCCGCCTTTGCAGCCAGAACCGCAGCCCGAGCCTCTCGCTTGCCGTCTTCGATCATCTCGAAGCATTTCGCCTCGTCGATATCGGGGGACAGGGCGCCGACGTCGGGAAGACCTGATTCAATCACCAGGTGCTTCTCCGGGTCCACGTACCGGTTGTTGCCGGCGAACGGAAGGAAGATTTCGCGACCAGTCATGTACATGCCGAGCATGGCACGCCAGAACTTAACGAAGTCTTCCGCGCTCTTGAACCCGTAGCGGCTCATCAAATCAGCCATGGCTCCGGGAATATCCATGCCAGGCTCCCAGTTGTTCACCATGGTGAAAAGCTTGCGCGTCTGGCGCGGAAACTGCGACGCCGGACGGAACTTGCTGACGATAGCAGGTCCCTTGGTGAACTCAGTCGGGCTGTAGTGATACAGCGCGCCGTCACCAAGCAAGCGCATGCGCCCACCGACGAATACCCATTCAGGCTGGAAGAGACCGGGAACTGCAGTCGCCGCCGTGAGAGCCACGTTCAGCGTGCAATTCTTGTTCGTGAGAACAATCGGCTCCCGCGTCATGAGGTCGCAGGTGAGAACTTGGAAATCGTCAGCGAACTTCAGTGCGAAATCATTCTCCAAACTGGCGAAGAAATTCCGCAGCGAAAGCGCGCCGCCGTATGCCATCGTGACCGGGTCAGCGAGACGGAACGAACCAGACATGGTGCCCATATCGATACCCGAGCGAACGATTTTCAGAAATGCCTCTTGAGCCACAACAACGTCGTGGCCGCTGGTGATGAAAGCTCCAGCAGTGGCGCCGGCAGAGACACCAAGGACGGTACCATGAACGATACCCTGTTCCTTGAGCTCAGCAATGACACCGAAATGCTCGAAGATTTTCCAACCACCAGCACCGAGGATGAGCGGATTACCGACCGTTTTGATGCACGGTGGTTTGCGCTCCTTCAAGGCGAGATTGGTCATAGCCAACTCCTTTCGATCTGCGTCAAACACCTCTTGTGGATGCGTTCGACAGGTTAGACTTACCGACATTCAAATTAGCGGCTGAATACAATCGATAAGAAAATCGATCAGCAATCAGAATTAAATACGCGCTTGTTAGAAGTTCGGGATTGTTTTCTTGAGGAAGAAAGAGAAATAGTAACTTCACCCTACTTGAGCGCAAGTAACAATTCAAAGCAATATTGGCTACATGACCACTCTTACAAATAAGCTATAAATCTTGTTATGTCTGAAAATTTGGCGATGCCTTTTGCATTCTTAAAAAGATCTTCGCTAAAACTAGCAATTCTGCCAGTTGCGCTAGCCAAGATTTGCTAGCGGTGCCACCTTGGCTAGTTCGCTCAAGAGCGAGCTATCATCAGTCTTTTGACAACACAGTCATGACATCACCCAAATAAGTCACGCATATTCTTCGGTGGCTTAGCTCATGAATATTTTCAGAAATTTAGTTGAGACAAAGCTTTTAAGCTTCTTTCAAGCAAGCTTAAGCGCGAAGTAATTTTTATCGCCAGCTACAAATAGCTAAGTTCGAATTATCTACCCAAGTTTCTATTCAATTCGTAAAACAAACCGCAAAACCAGTTTGTATTGTCTATTATTCGTCTTTGAAGTCAGTACCAACTGATCTGAAAGGAACCGAAATGACACCACTTCTGTTAAGACTGCTCTGGCTCTTCGTCAACATCCGCGCTATGGGTGCCTCGGCCAAGCCAAATCAGTTTGAGATTGAGCGCAAATATCGACTGACTCTGGAAGAATTCAACGCTCTCCAGACCATGCTCGAAGAGCGAGGCTTCAAGCGCGCTTGTAAATTTGCACTCACCGACACTTTTCTGCCCGCCAAGAACAAAGGCGAGCTAATTCGAGTGCGAGACCAAAAAGGAAGCGATGGCACAAGCTCGGTTCTGACCCTCAAATCGTGGGTTCAGATTGCCGGTCAACGTGAGCGCGAGGAACGCGAAGTCGATCCTCTCGACCGTCTCTCCCGGTCCATCCTCCTCATTTTCGGTCGCCGCGCGGCCGATGCGACGCTTCTTTCTTACACGAAAGAGCGCGAAGAGTTTCAGGCGGAACGAGATGGGCTGTCAGTTACAGCCGCACTCGACTACACCGACCAGCTGGGGGAATTCTCTGGCTATTACCTGGAATTTGAAGTAATCGCCCACGACAACAACCACGTCGAGCGGGCACGTGCCACCATCTCCAAACTGGTGGCAGAATTCCTTGGTGATGCAGGACGTCCCCAAGCCCCGTCCTACAAGGACATGCTCGAACGGTCCAAACGCTGACCGGCGAGTTCCACCCCTATAACAGGCCGCAAAAGTCACATGCGTAGCGGCCAGAAATGGAAATATCATGACTAGTACAGCAAAGGCTCGTACTCCGCGCGTTCGCAAGACCGCATCGGAACCGGTGCTTCTGAACCTAACTGGCGCCGCGGAAAAGGTCCGCGAGCTTCAGAAATTTCTCGATGCAAACGTGATCAATCAGCCCGGACTGAACAAGGCTGCCTGCAATGCTTATGCACAGGCGCTCAACGGTCTGCGCGAGAAGACGCGTCCCATCTATGTCGTATTCGCTCTTGGTTACAAAGGCACGGGCAAAAGCCTGACGCCGAAGAAGCTTGCGAAGTTCATCCACGGCAACGAAAAAGCGCTGCTCATGGTGAACTGCGGCGGCTACTCCGAGAAGCACATGGTGGCACGTCTGTCTGGCTCGCCTCCGGGCTACGTCAAGTCCGACGACCCCAACGCCGCCAAGCTGTCGCGCGAGAATATCGTCAAATCGCGCCGCGGCTCCAAGACGCCCATTTCGATTGTCGTCCTGGACGAGATCGAGAAGGCACATGAGAGCGTGGAGAATTTCCTTCTCTCGCTCATGGAAGAAGGCGACGCAGACATCGGCAGCAACGAAGCGGTCGACTATAGCGACGTTATTTTCTGGATCACCGGCAACGTCGGCGCTTACGATCTCGAAAAGCTGAAGAAGATTTTCGGCTTCGGACCAAATCAAGCCAAGCCTGATGAAAAGACGCAGGAAGAAGTGCAGGACACGGTGAAAGCCGCGCTTGCTCAGCGCTTCAAGCCGGAATTCATCGACCGCATGGACGAAATTGTTGTCGCAAACAAACTGCATCGGGAACACTTGCTCAAGATCGTCGACGTTCAAGTCGATGCTCTGCGCGGGCGCATCCTGAGCCAGCTTGAGCGCGGCATGCAATTCGAAGTACAGATGGAAGCCAGTGCCAACAAATTCATCGTCGACCAGGCGCTGAAAACGGGCGACTCCGCCCGTGGTATCAGACGTTCAGTCCAGACCAATCTCGAGCGCCAACTCGGTGCCCTACTGGATGCGTCCGAAATTACGCTCGGAGACAGGGTTATCGTCTCGTACGAATCCGGCGAATTCTGCACCTTCAAAGCACTTCGCGGTGCTGCGAAAATTGGTGAAGCCGAATTGATCAAGGTCAGCCCCAAGGCAGAAGACCTGGACAAGTTGGCTTTTCAACGGCGTCTTGCCAAGGCCATCAGCGACAGCGGTCTGGACAAGAAGAAGATTTACCAGCTCAAATACGTGGCAAGCGATTCTTCGAAGTTCCATGAAGAATCGGGCGCCATCACGTCCGAGCTGGTTCGCATCTACGGCTGTAAGGTCCTGAAGATGAGCGCCGAGTTCCTGGCGGACCCGGCAATCTACGAACTCGTCTTCAAAGGCACCGAGCAGCAGGTCGAACTCTTCAAGAGTCAGAATTCTGAGCTCGACATCGTTTGCCTGACGGACGAAATCAAACCGTCGAAGAAAAAGTAATAAATTAAATCGCACCGCAGGTGCTTCCGCATTGAGGCTTGCTTCGCCACTGAGCTAAATGCGATTCAACTACAGCAGGGTAATACGAGATGGCGCAAGCCTTTTCGTATTCCCTGCGCTTCTTTTTCCTCCCTCAATCACTACTTGATATAGTATTTACGATGGTAGGTGCAAACGCGTTTTGGGCTTTTGCAGCCACGAATTATTAAAATATGCATTTAAATGCATAAAATCGACCCCTAAATTATGCAATTAAATGCATATTTTAATATTCAGACCCAAAGTGGCACTAGACCTTCACAAATAGCCACTCTGGAAAGCTTACTGCATATTATAGTAGTGTCAGGTGGAACCTGGGTTTCAGAATGGCGCATACAGAGTGGGAGCACACAGGATGCACGCTAAAAGAGTTCGGCCGAATAGTTGCGACCATTCGTAGCGCCGATTGAATCGAAAAGAGAATTCGTCAAGGAAAAGCTGTAGGTTAGCTCTTGAACAGTATTGATGATAAGTGCCAATCAAAAATCGTTTTGCCAAAGATATAGCTCTATCCACATGTTTGAGCGGTCCGTGTTCTTCGTATTGACCTCCAATTCTCGTCATTTGCAGTCTACCAGCCACGGAATGAAGGACGGAGTTTACGTGATACCCATCAGTTCTGATGTGTGTCATCGGTTCAACGCGAGATTCTACGGCACTTTGAAGACAATCACCACTTGGATTTTCCATCACGACGAAGGCTGCATCACCAGCTTTGCAGTTTAGGCGCTCAGTCATTACGCAGACTTGCTTCTTGTTACTGAACGCCCGTCCGACTTTCCCCGAGATCTACCTCCAAAAAATGCATCATCAACTTCTACAAGTCCAGACAGGAGAATGTTTTCCTGCCGATTTTGCATTGCAGCTCGTACTTTGTGCATCATGTTGTATACGGTGGTGTAGTGCATACCGAGAAGCTTTGCAGCACGCATTGTTGATATACCTCCCTTGTCTTGAGACATGAGATAAATAAGCCAAAACCAGGTGGTTAAGGGAACTTTGGACCGATGAAAAACCGTTCCAGATGTGATTGAAACCTGACGACGACAAACACAGCATTGGATTGTTCTGCGCCTAGCCATGCGGATTCCATCATTGTGGTGACAGTAAACACAGATAAATCCTTTAGGCCATCGTGCATCAAAAATGGCTTTAAGACAGGCTTCTTCGGAGTTGAAGCGACGTTGAAATTCGAGAAGATTCATTGACTCATAAGGCATGACATTTTCTCCTTTCGGGGTAGGTAACTATACAATATAGTGTTCCCAGAACCAAGAAAAAATAACCTGCTGCTTCATCGAGAAACCCAGGAGGTGGAAAAACAAGAGAGAGAAGAGTCAGGGTTTGAATCCCGACTCCTCTCAACTCTCATTTACTCTGTTTACTCTGGAGCTTACTTATGCTCCTTGCTGCGACTAGTCCTCGAAGCTGTCGTTGCTGTCGTCGTGCCGATTGCGGCGAGCGAGCCGGTCGAAGCGACGCTGGTTGTTGCGGTTCTTGAACGCGCGGTTGCGAGCGTGACGGTCGAAACCGGCAGCACGCCCCTTGTCCAGGAAGCCAGGTGCATCGTCGTCCATCATGCTGGAGGACGAGTTGGCGGAAGCGAAACGAGCATTGGAGGCATTGTTGCGCATTGGGGAACTCCCTTGTAGCACTTGTTTTTTGGAAAGCTGTGCCAACCGCCTAAGTTGACACAGCCGTTTTGTGCAGTTTCCTCGCCAGCCGAGATTAGCTGATGAGGGCAGCCAGACGCGCTTCGTACTGGTTGACCAGCTCGGCGAGCGTGTCGAGGTGCTCGTCGCGGTCCTTGCGGATGCGAGCGAGTTCCCCGACGAGCGACACCGTCTCATCGACCTTCGTCCGCGCTTCCTGCCTGTCAGCCCACCAGGGGTCGACGAAGCCGAGGAGGTCACGGTCGAGCTTGTTGAGCGTGGTGTCGACCTTGCCGTCGTGGTCGGCGACGAGCAGCTTGAGAGCCGCACGCCGCGAATCGAGCTGCTGCTCGATGGTGCCAAGCGCCTCGTCGGACAGGTGAGCCGGCAACTCGCCGCTCTTGCCCTTGATGCGCGCAGCCTGCGACCGCATGGACGCGTACTTGCGACCTTCGGTGAGCAGCGACTCCTTCTGAAAGCGAGCATCGGCGACACGCACAGCGCAAGCCATGCCTTCGTCGAAGCCCGTCGTCATGAGAGCCTTCAGCTTGCCGATGACGAAATCCTCGTCGGCGCGGTTGGTGGCGAGCATGCCCTCCATGCAACCGATGCCGCCGGCGATGGCGCGAGCCTCGACGTCGGTCTCGGCCTTCTTGCGAGCGAAGACCTTGCCGAGGGCGGCGAGGTCCTTGCTGTCGGCGACGAGCGGAGCGAACAGGCTCTTGGCGCGCGCTTCGGCATCGCTCACGGTGGCAGCCGTCTTCTGGACCTTCACCTTGCCCGCGTTGTTGGCGCGGTCGATGAGGCTCTTCATCGTCGGAGCGTCGGCGACCTTCTCGACCAGGAACACGAAATAGACCGGGTCACGGCTGTCCTTCGCATCCACCTTGGACGCACCGAAGATGTGGAACGACCACTCCTCGTTGTGCTTGAGGTCGGTACGCGAGCGCCGGTCGAGGATGGCGTGGCGCGCACCGAGCGGACCGTCGATCTTCTCCTCGGTCTTGAAGCCCTTGCCCGAACGCAGGAACGTGGCAGTCAGAATCAACTTGGACATTGTAGTCTCCATGTCTGGATGTGAGGTTTCAACAGCTTGTAGAGAGAGAGAAATGAGATTGTAGGCGACGCGTAGGCGAACTCGAAAGAACTTACCGCCGCTTCAGACGCTCGTCGAGGTGAGTGCTGATGCGGATTTCGACCGGCGTCGGCGCAGGCGTGCTGACGTAAGGCGCGATAAAGGCAAGACCCTCACGCAAGAAGAAGCCGGCGCTGAAGACCATCATGATGAACGTCAGGTCCGGGAGGAACTGAAGCTCGGGCACGTGAAACGCATCCTGGACGACCAGAAACGCGCCGACCACACAGAAAGCCATCACGCCGAAGCAGATGGAAAACTGCAGCCTGCCACCGTTCTTGAAGAATTCGCGAATGTTGACGCCGACCGCGAAGCTGCAGATGAGCAGCATCAGGACGTAGTACATCTGCGCAGCATCGAAGAACGCCGGGTCGATATCGAGACGACGGGTGATGAGGAACGAGCCCATAACAAGTCCTTTCTTTGCGTTTGTGTGTGTGGAACAACTTACTCTTCATCAAGACCGGACCATACCGAGCATCAGAATGCTTGAATGTCTGAAAATCTGCGGTGCGTGTGCTGGTCTTTTTGGTGCCTTTTGGATGATGTGATGAAGAGATGCCAAAAACCTAACAAAAATACTTTTCAAGTCAAAGCATAATTAGACCCTATAGGTTGAAGTACATAGAAGTACCAGACTGTCATAAAACAAATTCGGTAAAGGCTTTTAAGCCTTCGCGCACGCGGAATAGTTAGTGCGAGTTCGCGCAATGCTCCCGATCTCATTAGTATTTTTCCCATGCGATTTAATCAAAAATCTAACAACATTTAGAGGTCTCTCTTGTTTTTGGTGATCCAGGCCGGCCTCCGGAGGCCGGCCTTCGGCCCTAACTAAAACTGGTACTATTAACAAGCGTAAGTAAATCGAGGTTTCTAAGGTGCACGCCCGAATTTCATTGGTTTTAGCTACAAGCTTTTTACTAGGGTCTTTTTCAGATTTTTCACAACCAGCACAAGCGCAAGACTCGCCGTGGAGCGTTGAGAATCAGCAAAGTCCGCAGATACCGCAGACACCTCAGGCTCAACCGACGCCACAAGCAATGCCTGAGCCAGTTTTGACGCCCACGAATCAAAACGACTTCAATCAAAGCGAAAACACAACGCCGCCCACATCGATTCAAAATATTGAAACGCAAAAAACAATTGCCCCGGCAAACAATCAAGAGCTGGACACACTTTTAAAAGATCCGACCATTAATTCGGGATGGCGAAAACCTTATCTTTTAGGGCAACAAAGATTCGACAAAGGACTTTACTTGCAAGCTGCCACCGCATTTAAGACTGCACAAAAAGCGGCAGTAAAAGACACTGAGCATCCGGTTTTAACTACGGCAACCAATAAGTGTTTGATGCGCAGTTACATGTCGCTCAAAGATTATTCCAAAGCTATGCAAGTCTTCAATGAGTGCTTCTCAAGCCAGGCTCCGGGGGCACTGGACGAAGAAACTCATTCAATTAAATCGCAATTAGATAAGTCATATCGAATAATTGACCTCACAAAATTCGGTCCCAAAGCGCAAGAAGTGCTAAACGAAGCGCAAATAAAACAAATAGAAGTCTTCCCTTATTTTGAAGCAGATAAGACTTTAGTGAAAGTGACAGCAGTAAAAAGATTCGTTAAAGACACAGGCAGCTCGGACGTTCCCAAAATTGGACTAGCCAAATTAGTCTCCTTTGAATTTACTGAAATGCCCGGGCAAGGTTTTAAAATCGGCAATATCACCGGGTTTCAGATACTGGCAAAAATGTGGGTCAACTTGCTTGAGTCAATTTTCAATACTGCCAATGCTCAAAATCCAACAGCGCAAGTGACTGCAGAAAAAATGGGATTTCAAAAAACTGTGTCGGTGAATATTCCAGAGAAAGTTTTAAAGCCACTAAATCTGGTGCTAGATCGAATCACTTCTGAGCTTCGCACTATTACTCCAAACACTCCAAACCAAAACAACCCAACTCAAGTAAGTAACTGAAGCGCCCTGGATGACAAGGGATCGCCACTTCGCAAGACGGCGATAGGTACTGGTTTTTGCAAGTTCGCTAGCGCAGCGTGGCCAGTCTTTGGCTGCTAATATTTCGCTAAGTCAATTGTCATGAGTATCATTACCAGTTTATTTGACTGGAATTTCTCTATGACTTTCTAATAAGTTAGGTAGTCTACTTTTTTCTCTCAGCCCATTTTAAAGACCAAAAACTCCTTCAATACCGCGACTAATTTTAAATCTACGAGCCTGCTTTTGTAGCTTGTAGACTTCCATCACCATGCAACAGAAACTACATGCAGGAGAATCCGGTGTTCAAAAAAGTGAAACCGCGAAAACTTCTACCGCTCCTTCTCATCGCAGTTCTGGTCTTCGTCGCGTTCAAGACCAATATCATCAACGAGGCGATTCAAACGCACCTCGTCAGTGCACTGCGTGAGCATTTCGGAGACCTGGTTACACTCTCTGTCAATGTCGTGGTCGGGCTGGTTTTCATCAGCCTCATGTACCTGATTTACGACCCGCTTCATCACGGCATCGAAGTCGCGATGAACGAGTACGGAGTCCGCAAGGATGCCATCACCCTCACCTTGAAGGTCGGCAACTTGCTGTACTGGACCATTACCATTTTCGTGGGAGTGAGTTTCATCGCTCCCAACTTTCTGTCTAAGCTGTTCCTCGGCTTCACCTTCATCGGTGCAGCTCTGGTTCTGGCTTTGCAAAACTTCGCCAACAACTTCGTCGCTGGCTTGATGTTGACCTTCAGTCCCAAATTTCAAATTGGTGACAAGATTGACCTCATCGGCGTCGATGCAGATGGCGTCGTTCTTTCGGTCGGCTATCTCTCGACCAAAGTTCGCTCAGACGACGGTTCTGAAATCAGCATCGCCAATCGCGACTTGTGGGAGAAGCCGGTCAAAGCTATTGACCCCGCGTCCATTAAAGCGCCGGAACCCAAAGAACCGGCCAAAGACGAAGCAGACAAGACTGACAAAGACCCAGACGAACGGGCTCTCTTACGTGCAGTACGTGTGCTTCTGCTCAACAACGGCAGTGGGCTTCGCCACCACCGGCGGTTCCCTCGGCCCTCCACCAGAAAAGGAAAACCCAGATGAAATTTTGGGTAATCACTGACACCACACTTCCTCGCATCAACGAGGACATGGTCATATTGCCAGCCTTCGAGCACGATTTCGACGGCAACCGCGCCAAGACCGAATCAGTCGGGCATTTCGACTCGCTTGCCTCGGGCGCGCTTTTGAAGCACGCCTCGGTTCGCGGCTTCGCTGGCAAGAACGGCCAAACCATGATTCACTTCCTGACGAGCAGCATTCTTGCTGCTCAAAAGGCGCTGCTCATGGGCGTCGGCAAGTCGACCGAAGTGACACTTCAATCGCTGCAGACCGCAGTAAAAGAAGCGTTCAAACAAATCGGCACCGACAAGGCTGAACAGGTCACGTTCGACCTGAAGCCGCTTCTCGCCCTGGGATTAGATCCGTTTGCAATCGGCAAAATGATCTCAATCACCGGGCATCTGATTCTCTACACCGGTCTCAACTACAAGACCAGAAACGCGCCCAAGAACAAGTTCTCCAAGCTGCGCGTTCTCGCTGACGCCGCCAATGCCGGAGCAATCCTGCAAGGTCTGAGCGAAGGCGATGCCATCGGCCGTAGTGTCAACTTCGCTCGCGACTTGACCACGATGCCCGCAAACGTCCTCACTCCAGTTGCGCTGAAGAATTTCGCTCAGCTCACGGAGAAGGAGAGCGCAGGCAGCATCAAGGGCAAGTATTACGACAAGAAGAAGCTTGCGAAGATGAAGGCAAACGCCATCCTCGCCGTCAACCAGGGCTCATCCAAAGCGCCCTGGATGAGCGAGCTGACGTACACGCCCGAAGGTGGTCCGACCAAGGATCACCTCTTCATCGTGGGCAAGTCAGTCTGCTTCGACACCGGCGGTCTGGACCTCAAACCGGCAGCCGGCATGCGCTTCATGAAGCGCGACATGGCAGGCGGCGCAACTGCACTTGCTATTCTCAAAGCCGTAGCTGCGCTCAAGCTGCCACTCTCGGTCACGGTCATTCTGCCCGCGGTCGAGAACATGCCCGACGGAAACGCTTTTCGTCCGGGCGACTACATCGAAACCATGTCTGGTCTTACGGTCGAGGTGGACAACACCGACGCCGAAGGTCGCCTCACCCTGGCTGATGCCATCACATGGGCAAAGAAGCAGGGCGCCACGCACATGGTCGATTTTGCAACGCTCACGGGCGCTGTGAAGTCCATCGGCGGCGACGTGGCAGCCGGATTGTTCGGCAACAACGCAAGCTTCACGCAGCTTGTGGCCGAAACAGCTCGCGGACAAGACGAGCAGGTCGAAGTGATGACCATGTACCCGGAGCTTAAAGATTTGAACGCAAGCGACGTCGCTGACCTGTCCAACTCAGGCGGCGACCTGGCTGGTTCAACCACCGCAGCCTGGTTCATCCGTGAATTCGCAGGCGAAGAGACGCCCTGGGTTCACCTGGACATCGCCAGTGTGGCTTATCGCAATCGGGCAATCAAGCTCGATCCGCGTGGCTCGACTGGCTATGGCGTGCGCACCGGTATCGCGCTCGTCCAAGCCATGGCGAAAATGCAGAAGTAACAACTGAGCCGGAGGAACTGACCTGATTAAAACAGGTCGTTCTTCCGGTTTTTTCTTTTCTTTTTAACCTTTTTTTGGCCTTTTTGCCGCAAATAAGTGTCAACGGTTTACACCATAGACCAAGCTATAAAATAGCTTTAGAGTATAAGCATGTCAGAAACAGACCAAAATCAAAATCAGGGCGATGCCGCAACCAACACCGAGGCTCCAACAAAGCTCGACACTGTTGGCGGTGACTTGTTGACTCAGCGCCAGGACCTGGTTATTGCCCAAGCCACCCTACCAACGACCGAAACAATTAACGACTCCACGCTTGTAATTCCCACCGAAACGCTGGTCGCAGATGCTGGCAGGCGCACCAGACAAGATGCAACCCCCACTCCAGAAGAGCGATACAAACAAGCTAAAGGTCGTTATGACACGCGCCTCAACGACTATTGGAGCAGCTTGCTCAAAACGAGAGACTCAAATAAATTCACCACAGAATTTCCTCCAAGATACGAAGGTCCAGCCAAGCCCAAAGGCGTTGTCGAGCCTAAAGAGCCAAAAACACTTCCACGCTTGAATGACATGTTCGACGGATCGCGCACTCTAAACCGGCTCCTCACAGGCGATTCGAACCAACCCGATTACAAGATTCGCCAGGTAAGCGAAAGCCAATTCAAACAAAGTTATGCAAATGAAATTTTGAAAACCGCCACCGCAAACGGTTTGACACCCGATGAAGCCAAAAATATAGTCCGACGCATTTACGCATTTGAATCGGGAGGTGCTGGCACTCACGAGATGTTGTCTGGCATGCCGCAAGATTTACTAAAAGAAGACAAACCAGGCGAAACTACAATTGCCGATCAAAGACGCGCTTATCGTCCCAATTCCACTGCAATTGGCTACACCCAAATGTTACAGTACAACACTGTAAGACTATTCGACACGGCCGCCCCTGAGATTTCGACCCGCCTCAGGCAAATGGCTCAGGAAGACCCTTCGCGCGCACAAGAATTGACAAACAAAGCTCAGATGGTCGACAACCTTCAAACACTAATAGGAAAAGAATTAAAATCTTTCGCCGATGCAAGCGGTGCTAGACCGGCTGGCAAAGAGTACATTAAAGACGGAAAAATAACTGATCTTTGTCGCGAAGATTTCGCAAAATCAGACGTCAAATTGCCCGGTCGCGATATCACCGGAAGACAGCTATCAAGCAGCCTTCACGCCTTCCACATGGACGGCGACGTAGGTCCTATTTTGCAAAGTCTGGAGTTGAATCATCTACTCAAATTTGCCAAACAGAATGATTTCACCGGACTACTAAATCAAGAGAAAGACGCATTCAACAAGCGCGTTTCGCAATACGACGCCTTGCCCCAAGCCGACAAAACGAAAGCTCTCACCGAAATCATGTCGCTTATAAAACCTTCAGCCAACGCAAGCGAAGCAGACAAAAAAGCATTCATCCAAACACGAGACGCATTAACTACTAAAATCGCCGCACTGGGTCCTGGAGCCGGTCTTGAATTAGCCCGCGAAAAGCTCAATGACGCAGAAAACGAAATGCTCAATACAAAAATTTTGCAATTAAAAAAATTCACCGACCCCGCCGGTCCGCTCTCCAACTCAGCCAAACTGTTAATGGACAAAATGTTTGCCGCTCGTTTTGGTGAGTTGACACCAGATAAATTGATGCCCGCCGCGCTTGAACTTGCAAACCTGGCAGGTTCCGGAAACGCGCTTTTGATGCTTAAAAACATGGACAAACCAACTACAAACTTTTTCTCTCGCAGAGGCTACGAAGGCAACCCAACATCAAACGGTCGCACCGCCGAAGAATTGTTGTTACAGATTCATCGCAATATGCACGGACCAAATGGCGATCCGCTAAGACGCCCTGGCGTAGACGCGCTGCTTAAAGCGTTCGACGCGATTAAATAAGAACTCTCATCCTAAATTCAGTTTCTTGCCCTTATCGATTCTTGCAAAAGAACCAGCGGAAAATCTCGATTTAAAATGTTTTCGAACCTCTTTCAATGCTTTGGATGCGTTATCACATTTAAAAAACACAGTCGCAATACCCAAGCCCGTTTCATGTCCATCCCATGTGCCTAGCCCTGCAACCTCTATCACCTCAATGATTTCTTCTTCAAAATTGTGATTATGCAAAATCTCATCAGCAGTACCGAAGGAACTGTCGGACAATTTAAAATTTATCTCCAACTCTTCATATGCATCTTCATCTACTTCCTGATGAACAGTTGCAACCGGGGAAGCTATAAATTCTGGATGCATTGATTCCAAAACGCTTCGCAACGACGGATTTAGTTTGTAGCGCTTGTCCAAAATCTCAAAAGTGTCAAATACAGCTTGAGCTGCGAATCTCACGAAACCCTCATCAGTTTGAGGAACCGACGACCAGTGGAAGGTTTTTGTAATTGAATGACTTTTCTTTTTCTTACTCACATACTGAAAGGTTTCAAGAGTTTTGTGTTCCTCAACAATTGCAATCCCTAAACCAAAATTTTCCAGTGCTGTCTTCTCGTAAAATTCAGCTGCTTTCATCACCGGAAGGACTAAGTCACCAACTAATTTTTGAAAAATCGAACCTATCAAATTTTGGGGTGGAAAATCTCCAGTTATGTACTCGGGATTGATGGTATCCGCTCGAACGTACATCGGTATGAAAACCATAAGCGCGACGCCAAATTTTTCTCTCAGATGTTCGATGTCGGTTTCATTCATCGCAACATTTTACGCCGATTAAATCGGTGCGGCAACTAAAATAGTCTGATCCTGCACATAGAGCACCTCTTCCAGAGCGAAGCCATTGCGGTTTAAAAGTTCAGTATATTCGGCACGAGTGCGAGCCTTTCCGCCCGGCATATTCAAAATCTGCAAATCGTAGAGTGTGCTCCACTCGGCATTTTCTTTGTCGATAACGTATTCGATAATTAAAAATCGCGCGTTGATGTCTTCGGCAATTGCGTCACGAATTTTTTGAATTATGATTGAACAGCGCTGGTCATCCCAATTCCAGAGCGAGTTCTTGATCAAATATAAATCCAAACTGCTTGGAACGGACTCGAAGAAATCTCCGACAACAATCTCGGATCTATCCAGCACATCGTAAGATTGCAAATAATTGCAGGCAGATTTTTTTAAACTTTCTATCTCGAAAAGATAGCCCTTCAAATGCGGGTGCGCCTTCAAAAGCGCGACCAATAGCGTGCCTACACCGCCACCAATATCGACGACAGTTTTATATTTTCCAAAATCATAGCCTTGCGCAATTGCAGCACTTGCTTGAGCAGAGTTCGAAATCATCGCATCCGCAAAGGCTTTAGTCGCCCCGTCCGTCTCGTCTAAATGTTCGTACAAAGGTTTTCCAAATGCGTGCTCGATGCCCGAGCGCCCGTCAGCAAGACAATCGGCGAAGTTTAGCCACGCGTTAATGCAACTTGGATGGTTCCACATTTTCGCCATCGCAGCCCACGATTGAGACGATCGCGTTTTGAGCAAATTTGATACTTCGTTATGCGCAAACTCTCCAGAGCGAGTTTCTACAAAGATTCCATTAGCCGCAAGCGCGCGCATTACTCTATACAAAGTGGGTGAATGTAGTCCGGAAATTTGCGACAACTCGTCTACATGAACTGGCTTTTCATTTAATAGATCGGCGATTTTGTGCTCAACAATTGCAGTGACTGCATGACTGAGCCAGGCAGTACAGAAAATATCATTCAGCTTGTATCGGGCAGAAATTGCGGGTTGCTCAGAATCTGCAATCCTTCCTTTTATTAGGTTTTTGGGATAAAATTCAATCATATGATTGAATCATACAGTTGACAGCCTAAATTCGTCAAGCTATTCTCATCAAATGAAAAAGACCAGAGACCAGTTGCTCGATATCGCAGAGCGTCATTTCGCTATTTATGGCTTTGCAGGCGCAACTCTGCGCGGAATAATCAAAGACGCCGGCACCAACGTCGCCTCAATTGCCTATCATTTCGGCACAAAGGAAGATCTTTTCCAGGCAGTGCTAGAGCGCTTTGCCAAGCCTGTTGTCAGTCAACAACTCTCCAAACTCGAAACCGAACTTCAATCAAAAAATCTAAAACTGCGAAACGTCTTGCTCGCATTCTATGAACCACCTATGAAGATGGCACATTCTCTGGGCAAAAAAGGAGAAATTCTTTCTCTCTTCTTAGGTCGCTCCCAGACAGAACCTGAGCCGGTCTTCAACGAAGTGGACAAGCATTACGCAGATTGTCGGGATCAATTCATCAAAGCATTTGAGCGCGCGCTTCCAGGCTTGACCAAAGAAGACTACCATTGGCGATTCGAATTTATGCTCAGCCTAATAGTGTGTTTTCTGACACGACAAAAACAAATTCGCGGTCGTTACGAGACACGCACAGACTGGAATCCTGACGAGGCGATTAATCGCATGATTTCATTTTGCGAATCGGGATTTTGAAATATACTTTGATTGGAAACTGCGTCGTCCAATAAGATTTGGAACCAAATATCTTGAAATTCGTGCCGAAAATCATAGGATTAGCGTATTTGGGGTGCGCCCTCTATGCTATTTGCACTTTCTTCAACACTCATTTAACCAACATTTCCAATGCTAGGGAGATAAGCCAGGAAACTGTACCACTCTTTTTCTACCTACTATTTTCCTTGGCTGCGCCGGGACTAGCGTTTGTTTATTTCAAAAAATTCGTCTTACCCTTACTGAAAAGACTTAGACAAAATCCAAAAAGAGAATTCCGAGCTGTGTTTGGATTGAACAAAAAACAAATTTGGATTTTCGTTCTATCATTTCTCTTTATCATTTGGGTAACTGCATTGGGCTTCTGCGAATTTGAGGACTTCAAAATAAGGATCTACTCCAAAGGAATAATTGAATCTCGACTAGAAGAATTTAGTTATTTTCTTGCAATGCTGATAGCTCCCTTACTTCTTGTATTTCACCTTGCAGGGCGAAACAAGATCACGAAGGATCAGTAGAATGAACAAAATCATTTCAGCAATAACAATTAATTGTCTGGTCTTCTTTAGTTATCTTACGATTCAACATTTTGAAGACAATGCAATTCTCATTTCGGAGGGGGCTCCCTCCGACTTCATCGAGATTCACGATTGGGAATTCCTGCTCCATTTGCAAGACCTAGCAACGTTGCCATTAGCGCTAGTGTTTATCACCTTTAGTCTGCCTCATCTCCATCGCTTACTAAAGAATTGGCAAAGAAATAAATCGCAGGGAAGTCAGATATGAATAGTAATTTGAAATCGTTTATTCATTAGGATCTAACTGAATCAATCTCGGATAAACAAATGCGTCGTTCTGCGGATCGAAAACGAATCCCTCTCCGCCTGCCGCATCCACTACTCCCTTACTGAAATCCATCGCTTTTTGCGCGTTGTTATGAGAGCCTTCAATCGCATACTCAACTTGCGTACAATGGAAATCTGCTGCAAGATTAAAGAATCAATTAAAAGGTGACTAAAACGACAGTATGATGCGAAAACATTTTTCTATTTTTGCTTTGGTTTTCGTTGTTTTCACCTTGGATGTAAACTCGGGAAACTTATTGGCTCGCGAAAATCACAAGCCGACCAGCAAACACTCAACAAAGCAATCCAAAAGCGCGGAATCCCCGATATTGGTAGAGCCCTCTGTGTCTATGATAGGTGAGACAGTTTAACCAACCAAATCTCCGTACTCGTAAGTACGAAATACTTTTCTTCGCTTTTTGACCTTTAAGACGCATATTTATATGCTTTGGATAGTCTTGCGTTGGTACCGTATTTGGTTCATGCTGCTTCCGCAAAAGGAGAGTAAAGATGCAAAAGACACCGGGAAATTCACCAGCCGCAAGAGAAAAGTTCTGGACAAAAATTATTATTGAAGCAAGAAAGTACCCTAAAGGGGTGACTGAATACTGTCGAATAATGAACGTTTCAAAGAATAACTACTATTTCTGGTTTAAGCGATTAAGGCCAAAACATCCAGAGTGGCATGACTTAAGCAATCATCCAGAAGCCTTGTTGCCAACGAAAGACTTTGATGGTTCCGAAAAAGGGAATGGAGATCCATCTTCTGAAGTTTCGCCTAGATCGCAACGCAGAAAGTGGAACGCTACTGACAGAGAACGAATTTTGGAGGAAACGGACGGTTTGTCTGGTGGAGATTTATCTGCATTAATGAGGCGAGAAGGTGTACATTCACACACCCTGAACAAATGGCGCACAGAACGAGATCTTAAAAGCATTGCTAAAAGTAAGGCACTAAAAATTCCTAATCCGCTAACAGCCGAGAACAAGAAGCTTCGCGAAGAAGTTAACCGATTGGAGAAAAAATTGCAAAAAGCAAACGATATCATCATGCTTCAAAAAAAAATTTCAGAGATGCTCACGATAACCCTGGATGGGACAGAAGAGACCTCGCCTTAAGTATCAAACAGCATGCCGCAACAGCTGGAAATGTATCCGCCATTTGCAGCGCCCTGAACATGAGCCGAGCGACTTTCTATCGTCTTACCAGGCCTCCTTCGAAAGGAGGTGTCCAGTCGGTCCGCAGGACCCGTTCGCGGCGAGCTCTTGGAGCCAGAGAGATTGAACAGATTCTCGATATCCTTCATGAAATTCGTTATGTCGACAAATCACCCGCGCAAATTTATGCAGCCTTGCTAGATGAAGGAATTTACCTCTGTTCTATCAGCACGATGTATCGAATTCTACGCTCGAGAAAAGAAGTTCGCGAAAGAAGAGCGCAAGTTCGCCGAGCGATTTTCGCTAAACCTGAACTCTTAGCCACGCGCCCAAATCAAGTCTGGTCGTGGGATATCACAAAATTGCGAGGACAAAAAAAATGGACTTATTATTATCTCTACGTCATCATCGATATCTACAGTCGAAACGTTGTTGGATGGATGTTAGCTGATAGAGAAAGCGCAGGTTTGGCGAGAGAGCTGATAGAAAAAACCTGCCGGCGCCAAGGTGTTTTAAATTCAGATTTAATTATTCATTCAGATCGAGGCCAGTCCATGAATTCAAAGACCCTCGCTATGCTTTATGCAGATTTAGGGATTACGAAATCGTTGAATCGTCCGCATGTTAGCAACGATAATCCTTTCTCCGAAAGCCAATTTAAAACAATGAAGTATCATCATCTTTTTCCGAAAGAATTTGGTTCTCCGGAGGATGCTAAAGCTTTCTGCCAGTGGTTTTTCAACTGGTATAATTACGAGCATTATCATTCTGGAATTGGGCTGATGACCCCCAGCACACTTCACTATGGACGCGCAGAAGAGTGCATTCAGAAGAGACAGGTTGTGTTGGATGAGGCTTACCAACTACATCCTGAAAGATTCGTGAAAGGAAAACCTAAACCCTTTAACATACCTGATGCCGTGTGGATCAACCCTCCTCCAAAGCTAAATGCAGAAATAGTTGGCGACACCATATCTAGTGTCAGTATTATCGGCGGCGCCAAATAATCTAAATTATGTTTCGTTCTGAGATTTAGAAAACGTCCAAACCATGGGCTTTTTCTAGATCTCAGCGCCTTCTTACTATTTTTGGGGTAGGGTCGTAACCCCCTAGTTCAGAAATTTACGATCGTATTAATTCAAAAGAAAAAGTGTCTCGAAAGTATTGACACGTTCCGGGTGATGGCACCTGGACTTACACTTATGACGCAGACAACATGATGACGCAGGCAGCGAAAACCGGCGTCACCGTGAACTTCGTTTATGACCCTTTCCACCGCAACATCCGCAAGGATGACGGCACGAACAAGACTCGTTACATTTATGCCGGCAACCAGATTTTGGCAGAGTACAACGACACAAGCGGCGCACTCTTAAACCGCTATGTCTACGGCTTCGAGGCAGATGATCCGATCATTCAGGTCACCTCTGGTGGTACCGTAACGTACAACACGCAGGACCATGTCGGCTCTATCATTGCCCGCACAGACTCAAGCGGCAATATTCTCTCTAAATACAAATATGCACCGTTCGGTGAATCACCTTCGCTCTCGGGCACCATATTTGGTTTCACCGGTCAACGCTTCGACGCAGAAACCGGTCTCTATCACTTCAAGGCTCGTTACTACGACCCGGTCACCGGGCGGTTCTTGCAACCGGATCCGATTTCCTACGGAGCGGGTTTAAATGTGTATAGATACGTAAAAAATAGCCCGCTTATCCACCGAGATCCCGCTGGTAATGAAGAACTTAAGGTTGGCGGGAGTGCTTTTCTAGATGAACTGAAATTGATCGCCCAATATGAATCTAACAAAGCCAAAAACAATGGAAAGGAAAATTTGACTATTAATGTGAAAACTCCTGGTAGCTCAATGAAGTACAAGAATTACAATGAAGCTGTCATTGCTGCACTAAAAGATGCAACTGTAATTTCGAAAATTACAGGCAATGAGTCAGGTGGAATTATTTACAGAAACAAGGATGGAACTTTTAACTACAATTTGAGATCTGGTGGTGAAGCAGGTGTCACTATCGAATACAACCATCCGGCTGGTTCTCGCATTTGGGCGGATTTTCACTCTCATGGCATCGCTAATCCCAAGTACCGCTTAGGGGATGAGACGTTTTCAACTGCGGATCTGAGAGACAATGACAAAAGACGTTTGGGCGGTTGGTTAGTTACACCTTCCAAACAGGTCTATTTTTACGATCCCACACACAAGAAGGGAACTGGGATTTCTACGTTTGGCCATCTGAGGAATATGAGATAAAGCTACAACACTAACTCAGTTTGGTTTCTTGAGAGACTCCAATCGATGAACATCAATTTATGTTAGTAAGCATAGGTCTCTCTGTGCAAAGGGCGCGTTTGATGCATTTAGCATCAAGCGCGCCCGATGCATAAAATATGAACTTACCCGCCTTTAACGACTTTTTGAATTTTGTAAAATTGAGTTTTCCGAAGGTTAATCTCTAATAAATGAGGGATCTTATTCATGATTCGATTGTTTGCAATACTCGTTATTTTTTGCCAATTGCTTTGCTTTCCTGTTTTTGCTGGTTCTAACAACGTTTTGTTGGCTCATCGAGAGCCGGCAGTTACTGGAACTCTACCAATAGGAAATTTGGTGGTCGCAAAAAAAAGAATACTTAGTAAAGCTACTGTTTTGGCTGATGATGTTCAATTAATGCAAGCCGATGCAATAAAAATTCCCGACGATGCCTATAAAAAAGTTTCTTCCGTTGTAGGAAAAATTGCCCGATACGATATCGAACCAGGAACAATTCTCAGTACTGTGCATCTTCAACAGGCTTCGGTATCTAAGCACTTACTTCAGATAGATTTAGATCCTTTGATCTATGCAAAATTACAAACAATGGCAAAAAAACAAAAACTTTCAGAAGCTGCTATGGCCCGAAAGCTGTTGGAACAACACCTCAAAAAGATCTCGTCTGATTCCAAGTGACTAGGAAATACACGTGTCCGTTCGGTGACTTGAGACTTCGATTGTGGTACTAATACTCTCACAAACTGATAAACAAAGGCTCTGACTTTGCCCCATTTGTCAATCCAGTAATTAAGAGACATTCCCCAGAATTGAGAAACCCCCTGTGACTGGCCCAAATCCGATTATCTTTATTATGTATAATGCCCGATTTTTTTCGGTCATTGTTTCTGGTGGCAAGTGTTTCTTTTTGTCCAAAACGAAACACTTACTATACGATATAAATGAAATCTCTTGGTTACCGCATTTAAAACCAATGCCAACTAGCATTTATGTGTATACGATTATGAGCAATAGGGCAAGAAGTTCGTTTGCCTTTTTGTCAGCTGTCTTATTTGTAATTGGGGTATTTTGTGCTAGCAAATTCATTTGGCTTGCTTATCTTGCCTTAAGCAAAATAGCTACCACAAAAGCTTAAGTACCAATAGGTCTTTGGTTTTTGAGAAAAGAATACATAAAGACAAGAATTCCTTTTTGAATGTCCGGCTCGGAGCTGGCAGCGAACGAGGACAAGCACTCCTTCGCGCACGCCAGAGGCGGGTGCAGTCTGAACGAAGTTCAGCCCGCCCCGAGAAGCGTAGCGCTCGTGTAAGGCAGGATAAAGAGTGGTCAGGCAATTAAGGAAAAGCTCATATAATCAGTATTTATAGTCTGATTAGTTCCGATACTCTCACAACCCCGACAAAGAAAGGCTCACCACGCTTTTGTAGGCAAATTAGTAGAAATCTTCGACGCCCTTCCAATTTTCTGTTTATTTCGAAAGTTTTAGGCACTACCTGTAGTGGCGTAAATGTAGTCAGCGTCTGAATAACTTCATTATGTTTCACAGATCAATGCGTTCACCTTTTGAGAAGCTGACCCAGGGTTTTCAAGAAATAAATCATGCTAATCTTACACCTCGCACCCAACGCAGGTTTCACGCATGGCACTCTCAAAAAGAATCACCAAATTACGCAAAATTTTGCAGACTAAAAAGCTCGCAGGAATTTTGCTGCAAGTCACTGAATGTGGACAATCGCTTCAACCCAACAATCAAAATGTTTTGTATCTAGCCGGCTTTGGTGGTTCGACTGCGGTGTTGCTAATCACTGCAACCAAGACTTACATCATTTGCGATGCTCGCTATTGGTCTAGAGCTGCGCTTGAATCGCCAGATTTCCAGCTGGTTAAACTCAATCGTGGAGAGCGTCAAACCAACGGCATCAATGCTGCTTTTAAACTTGCGAAAATTACTAAAACGAGTAGTATTGCATTTGAAGCGGCAAAAATAACTTATCAAACAGCAGAGATCTGGAAGAAAGAACTAAATGCAAAGCTTGTTCCTACTCTGCATTTGGTAGAGCGCTTGCGTCAATACAAAGAAGCATCTGAAATCGCACAGCTTCGTCACGCCTGCACACAGACAGACAAAGTCTATAAAGCAATCGCAAAATTCGTAAAAGCTGGAATGACCGAGCTTGAAGTCGGCTACGAAATCGACATGCAATTACGCGCGTTCGGTGCCACAGACAACAGCTTCTCGACCATCGTAGGCTCCGGACCCAACTCTGCTATTCCTCACCACGCCACAGGCGATCGTAAATTGAAAGCAGGCGAGCCAGTTGTGATGGACTTCGGCGGTGTCTATCCAGGCGGTTATTGCTCGGATATTACAAGAACAATTTTCGTTCCAGGCAAAGAGCCGACAGCCAAAATGAAAGAAGTCTATCAAATAGTCCTTGCTGCAAACAAAGCTGCCAAAGCTGCTCTCAAGCCAGGCTTAATGTGGAATGAATATGACAAAGTCGCTCGCGATTATATCGACAAAAAAGGCTACGGCAAATATTTCACTCACGGACTTGGACACAGCGTGGGTCTTGAAGTGCACGATCCTTTCGACTATGGACATGACGCATTAAATGAAGGCACAGTCATTACAGACGAGCCTGGCATTTACATTGACGGTGTTGGCGGTGTTCGTATAGAAGACGATCTCGTTGTCACCAAGGATGGTGCCGTTAGATTAACCGCTGCGCCATACTGGAAGTTCAACTAAAACTTGTAGTAGCTACAAAACAAAAACCAAAATGCAATTGCAGAGGAGCAGCTTTCGCCGCTCCCCTGCAGAAGGAACTAAAGGCCTGAGCGTCGTTCGAGAAAGGCCTTGAAGGACCTTTCGTCGACAACACCTTGCTCGATCGCGTTGCGCACGACCTCACAGCAGACCTTCAGAAGTCCCCAGCGGGAACATTCCTCCTTGTGAGAAAGGTTAATGTCGTTCGAGAAAGCGTACGCCTCTGCTATCGAAAGCAGATTTGCCACTTTGTCGAACTTCTCACTAATTGCAGTTGGCGTGTAGTCATCCATGGTCGTAACCTCCGACCTGGTGTCCCGACCGTGATTGGGCGGGAAGGGGCCTTGCGGCGTCCTATTTGGGTATGCGAACAGGTCTTGAATGGGGGAAAAGTGATGCGCATTTGCGCGCACCACCCCAGGCTTTCACCTTATTTCACGGTGACCCACTGTGTGACAACATCCAACATTTCCTTGTCGCCACCAGCGTGTGCGGCGTCCCCAGAGAACTGGTCGATTTCCTCTTCGGAAACACCAGCGGCTCTGAGGGCATCGCGAACATCGCCGATGACACCATAGAAATAGTTGGTCTTGCCAGACAGCTTGACCGTGACGTGGGGATACTTGCACATGGATAAACCTCCATTGGGACCTATTTCCCGCAGTGCTTAGAAGAAAGGAAAAGAGGCAGTCCCAACGTGGGACCGCCTCTCTCAGACACTCACACCCTGGCTTTGCGAGCCAGAGCAATGAGCGACGCGAGGTTGAATTTTTCGACGCGCCCATCGCTCTCCCGCTCGAGGATTACGACAAGTTCCTGGTAGCCTCGCTCCAGGAATTCTCCGGTGATTGACTCACCGAATGCGTTGTCGAGATGAGTCCCGACAACACGCGCCGATAGCCCCTGCTCGTCAGGCTCGTGCATGTCGTCCCGGCAACCGTCAGTGACGGCGGCTAACCGGGCATGCATTTCGCGGTGATAAGACATAGGACAGTCCTTTCTAAAAAGGCAGAGCACTAACCCCGCTCCGCTTGGGGATTCCTTATAGGCGATGTGTGCCGGTTCGGGATCGAAGATATCACTGACCCATCCAGCTCTTTGCCTCATTCTAGGAATCAATTCTGTTTCTCTTGCGTAGGTCCTGTCTCATAGGCTCCAGCCAGGTGCGTGAACACCTGGCTGGCAGTCGTGGCGGGGTGCCTAACCCTACGTCAGTGCGACACGGCCACCTTAATGGCCCGACTGGGATCTCCATCCCAATCGACGACGAGTCCCTGCTTGCGCAGAGCCTCGGCTACAAGGTTACCCACTGCCACCGAGTCCGCATCAGATCCTTCGGACCGGCTGCTGAAACGAATGTACATATCCCCACTCTCCTGACCGCTTTCGCGATCCTGATCGTGATAGAAGACATATCCCTTTTGATCGGGATTATCTTCCAGTTCGCATTGAGCGAACGAATGTCCACATCCGCCACAGCAGCTCGAATCCCCCAGATCGTCAGGGTGGTAAGCAGCGAGGCCTTGCCGGCGGAGAGCGCGAAAAGCGTCCCCAACCTTGTCGAACAAACCGTAAGAGTAGGACTTGCGAAAACGAGCCATGACAGTTCACCTATGTGAAACAGGGCAAAGTTACCCCCATCGAAAAGCTAGCCATGCGGCTTGCCTATCGATCGCACGCTCCCCTTGATTCGCCAAATCAAGGAGCATCGCCACCTCCAAAGCAATTGCTCTGGATTTAGGGTATTGAAAGTGAAAGCGGGATTTGCTTTGCGGAAATTTTTTTAGGGGAAGGGGAATTCGGAAGGAATGCTTTTATTATTGCCAGTTAACCTTGGCGAACTCAACCCAACGCCGACATTAACTCCGCTTTATAATCTAGCGCAGCTCGCGCTAACCGGACTTTTCAGCTTCGTGCAGATCTTTGATAATCTGTCTTATTAAGTCGTCTACGTGACCCACTGTGGTGCCTTCGATGCCCATGCCTTTGCGGGTGGCAAGCCAGTGCAGGAAGAACACACGCTCGAACAGTTTGGCTACTTTTAAATCTTTCTGCACATCATCTATAGAACGACCGGCTTCAAAACAGTAAGCCTCTAGAAAATCTTTTCGATGATTAATGAATTCACCATTTTTGATATGACTCGAACACAAAGTGGCTATGTCCAGAATTGGCGCACCAAGCGTAGTAAACCAGGACCAATCGATTATGGATAAACTGCGCGGATGATTGACGTCGCCAACCACAATATTTTCGGCAAACAAATCTCCATGCACAAGCGACAACGGTTGCAGTGCAAATAGCTCACACGCCATCAAAGCAATGTGAGTCAATAATTTTTTGTCGTCGTCGTTAACTAAATGCCAGCCATCCAGTGTTTCTACAATGGCTTGCACTTTTTCTGGATAATTTTCAGGATGCCACACAGGCAATATGTTGAGCGGCTCCAGCTCTGCGATTCGGTACGAATAAGAGCGATGCATCTTAGCTAAATTCTCACCCAATTTTTGGGCAAGCGACGCACTGGCATGATGATTTAAATAGTTGGTGCCAAAGTCTTCTAAAAAAAGTGCGGTGATTCTTTTATAGTGACCTGTTAAATATAATTTGGCAGAATTAGAAATTGACGGCACCAGAATCTCGCGATGCAAGTCGTCTTCGATGTCCCAAGGCGGCAAAACAAGTTTATAAATTAAACTCTCTGGTAGAGCGCCTTTCAAATACAAACGCTCGACATAAGACAAATCGCGGTGGCGGAGCACTTCTCGCCGTTCTATTTCTACGGGCTTGTTATAAAGCTCGCGTAGCCAGGAGCGCAAACTCTGCTCTGGCACTGGCTCTAATAATTTGAGAGTCTCGTTTTCCATTATTGTGTGATGAAATTAAATTCGCCGACATTTGCGCCGGGACGCACCAGCACTATTTTTCCCTCAGAGCGCTGGGGGCGGCCGGGACCAAAAACTGTTTTATACATGTTGCGCACAATCTCGTCAGAGACCACACGGTCGCGTCCTTGATTGCGTTGCAGACAAACATCGAGCGAGACATCCATTAACCATATTTGAATATCTTCATAGCCGTTCGCTTTAGCCATGTCCAAAATTGGTTTGCGCTGTTTAGGATTGGCATTTGTATTGTCAATCACAATTGCTTTTTCGGCTTTTAAAGCCTCTTCAAGCTGTTTGAAAAAATGGCGAACACTTGCTCGGGGTCACCTTGTGCCGAGGCGTCACCATAAAGTTCGCGCCGAATCGAGTCTGCGTTTAAGCAGTGATAACCTTTCTCAATCAGCTTTTCGGCAAGTGTAGTTTTGCCTGAGCCAGGTATTCCAACTAGAAGAAGCAGTCTTTTCATATCGAACTATTCTCGGCTTGAATTTCTTCTTTTTTGTTTTCTTCCAGGATCCATTTGACCCAGGATGCCACCACTGCCAGGCTACAAAACAAATAACAAATTATCAAAACACCCTTGGTGGCTTCATTTTCAGTGGTTTGAATAGACACTCTATAATCGAGCCAGGGGTTCATATAAAAGGCAAGACCGACTAAAGCGAAAAAGCTAAAAGAGGTTATGTAACTAACGCGCCCCCATTTACCAAGGCGTTTCCACGAGACTAGAGTTTGAAAAAAATAGCCGATGCCAAAACAAGCAATTGCAATTCCGTAGTGTTGAAAACGCCCAAGAGACATATGTTTTTGCAGTGGATAAAATAAAAGTCCCAGTCCTGCCAGTCCACCTGCTAGCACTATGAAATGTCTTGCAAGCGACATGTACACTTTTTTTATGGGCGAAACTTTTAACATGGGCGTCGACTAAATAACAATGCCATCATCGCCATGCGCACAGCCACGCCATTTCTGACTTGTGTGCGAATCAAAGAAAGTTTTGCATCGTCAGCTAATTCGTCAGTTAATTCAACACCGCGGTTGACTGGACCTGGATGCAAGATTTTTGCTTTAGATTTTGATTGCTCCAGTCGCACGTGATTGATTTGATATTTCTTTTGAAAATCTTCAAAGCTCAATTGCATGTCGGACTGCAAGCGCTCTTTTTGAATACGCAATGCCATAATGAAATCGGCATCGGCGATAGCCGCATTTAAATCTTCTTGCACAGTGACGCCCATTTTATTCAACTCGTCTGCTCCAGGCATGAGTTTGGTCGGTCCGCACGCTTCGACTTTGGCACCCATCTTCTTTAATAATAAAATATTGGAGCGAGCTACGCGACTGTGTTTTATGTCGCCGACAATAACAATTTTTTTGTCCGTCAAATCACCTGCAATTTGCGACATAGTGAAAAAATCAAGCAATGCTTGAGTCGGGTGCGCCGTGACACCATCGCCTGCATTTAATACTGAAACTTCGGCAGGAAGTATTCTGCTTAAATCAGACTGAATTTTATCTTGGCTGTGGCGAATCACAAGGGCATTGACGCCCATTGAAATAAGCGTAAAAGCTGTGTCTTCGAGCGTCTCGCCTTTTGCCACAGACGATTTATCTATGTCTAAATTTAATACGCGTGCGCCTAAATTTGTCGCAGCCAGTTCGAAACTGCTTCTGGTCCTGGTCGAATTTTCAAAGAATAAATTGCCCACGATATTTGCAGCAAACATTGTCATTGGCGCGTGCTTGCCGTCCATCCATTGAAGGCAAAGTTTTGCCGTTTGCGTGATGGTCTTAATTTCGTCCGGACTAAAATTGTCGACGTCAATGAGATGACGTTTGGAATTTATTTCCTTAGCGCTTTTGCTTGCGAAAATTTCTAGTAATTGCCCTTGAACCATGACGGGAATTATCTTTGTCTTTAGCCATTGGTGTCAATGATCATGTCAATACACTAAAATTGTTGACATGCAAAAATTCAATGCCGACGAATTAATGGATTTGCTCAATGCACGCATGGCACACGGCATGTACGTGGAGGGCGAGGGTGGCATTTGCACCGATTCAAGGCGTGTGCGCGAAGGCGACTGGTTTTTGGCTATTTGCGGCAAAGACTTTGACGGGCACGACTTTCTGGGCGATGTCTATGCAGCTGGCGCTTGCGGCGCTATTGTCGAAGAGCGACTACAATACTCGCTTGGAAATAAAACTTTTCCGTTACTAGCAGTCGATAATACTTTTCACGCCCTGGCTATTTTGGCGCGCAAACGCAAAAGCATGACCACACTACCTGTGGTGGCAATAGATGTGCAATGCTCCGAAAATACACGCGAAGAAATAAATCGACTTTTCGATTTCGCCTCCGATAGGCTGTCACAACTGAGACTGGGCAGCAAGATTTACACACAGGCAAGCTGTAGCGAATGTCTTGATTTATTTTTGAATGCTGAGCAAGACGAAATATTTTTGTTCAATAAAGGTGCTGGTTCAAATTTGATAGATGCCAAAGACCAGGACTTCGAGCGCGATTGGAATATTGTGATTGAGACAATTAATCCTGAAATTTCAATCGAATGTATAAACGCTTTTGCTCCAGATCAAGATGGTGACCTAGATTTTTCAGGCAGTAGCAAGCCCTATCGCGTAATTACTTCTTCTCAAAACACGACTGTGACTGCAGAGATTGAACAACTAGCGCCAAATGGGAAATAAATCCCACCTACGCCGGAGCAGTAGTTGAGGCATTAAATCAAGAATTCGCTAAGGTTTAAAGTTAAAGCGTGACTAGTTTGCTTGCGCGTTTGCGACTTTGCGAAATGAAATTGTAAGCCAATCTAGTCAAAAGCATTGTGCCAGGCAAACAATATAAAACAACGAAAATTCGACCCATCGAAAGCGTTTTCAAAATCATGGGAATGGCTTCGGGACCTTCGTAACGATTGCCGTCGTTATCGACTAAAAGCAGGCTCCAGTCGGATCGGTCTAACTCTGAAATTAGCTGTCTAGCTTCTTCTTGAGGCGAATTGCGATCGACGAAAACAAAAGCGTTGCGCGTATCCCAGTGCTGGAGCATGCCAGCGAGTGCGTGAACAACCGGACAACGTTCGTCGCAGGCTACTTTGTATTGAGGTTGCATTGTAGACGTAGGTTGTACGTCTGCGGCGCCGTTCACTGAAGAGCTCCCCTTATCGACCATTTCATTGGATTTGCTTAATGTTAACACTGTTCACCTCTTGACAATAGTGTCTAAATCCGATAAATCTGGCTTTTCGACGACATTTAATAGTCTAGTAGTCAAGTGGAGATTAGTTCTACGCAAACCCCGCCGCGACTAGCTAGCAAGTATTTCTTAGCAGGTGAATATACAGTCGATGCCGTGCGTCCAATAACGAAGTTGCACCAATTGTGGTATCACTCTATTTTGCGTCTTTTTTGTCTTTAGAGTGCTCATCAGAGCCGCCGCAACAGTTACCCGACTTCTTATTTTTCTTCAGCTCAGGAGTTTTGCCGTTGTCTTTAGACTGGCTCTTAGACTGCCTTTTGTCTGCATCCCATAAACGTTCTGAATTGTATTTTTTCAAATTTTCACTGGGCGAATCAAAGGGATATTGCTTGGCGTAGCGCTTATCTACGGCAAATTGAATCTCGCAAATGTCTTTGCCTTTTTTATGCATCGCCAGGGCAATAAGCGCTTCTTCAATACAGATAGGACAACCCACGCCGTGATCACTCGTGAAACAATCGAGCAAACTAGAGTGTTTATCAGTGATATCGCATCCGCAATAACAAAATAGCTTGGCGCAAATATCGGGAACGGTTTTAGCCGCCAGATAGCCTTTTTTAATTAAAATCTGGGTTGGATCTTTGAATTGCTCTGGGTCAAGCACTTTTGCTGAAGCAGAGCCGCCTTCTTCGCCCCAGGCAGCTGGCGAACTCATGAGGGCGGATGCGCAAAAGGCTAATGTAATTAACGTAAAGTGTTTTGCCATACAGCCTATGATGCCCGATTTTGCATTATTTTGCCAGAATTTAGCGGAAGTCAAGGACGCCCTCACCATTTAACTGTTATGATGCTGTCTATGAAATACGATGTAATAGTCATAGGCGGAGGACACGCCGGTGCCGAAGCAGCCAATGCCGCTGCCAAAATGGGACTGGAGACTTTGCTTCTGGCCGTCAATTTAGACACGGTGGGCGCCATGCCTTGCAACCCCGCAGTTGGCGGACCCGGCAAGTCACACCTGGCTAAAGAAGTGGACGCTCTTGGCGGAGTGATTGGTATCGCCGCTGATGCCACTTATATTCAGTTGCGCATGCTCAATATGAGCCGTGGTCCTGCTGTTCAGTCACTTCGAGCACAGTCTGACAAACGCGA
Source organism: Candidatus Melainabacteria bacterium (assembly GCA_016699165.1). Taxonomy (GTDB): domain Bacteria; phylum Cyanobacteriota; class Vampirovibrionia; order Obscuribacterales; family Obscuribacteraceae; genus Aved-18. The sequence goes on from CP064963.1 coordinate 2,629,751, forward strand.
ATACAGCGTCTGGATTAAAAATTATCTTGAAACCCTGCCCAATTTGACTATGCGTCAGGGCATGGTGAAAAGGTTTCTTGTAAATCAAAACAAAATCGAAGGTGTGGAACTGGCTTTTGGTGAGCAAGTGTTTGCCACATCGGTCGTTCTATGCGCCGGGACATTTCTAGAAGGCACTATTTGGATCGGCAAAGAGACTCAGCCTGCCGGTCGTGCTGGAGAATTTCCAGCCATTGGTTTAAGCGACTGTTTGCGCTCGCTTGGATTTAATATGGGTCGGCTCAAAACCGGCACTCCGCCTCGCATTGATGGCAGGACTATCGATTATACAAATTTGCCCATTGTGCCTGGTGATGAAAATCCCCAGTTCTTTTCTTTCTTAGACAAGCGCCCCGTGCGCGAGCAGATTCCCTGTCACCAGACAAGAACCACTCTAAAAACGCACGAGTTGATTCTGGCTAATCTGCAAGAATCACCCATGTATTCGGGCATGATTCACGGCGTAGGACCCCGATATTGTCCTTCTATCGAAGACAAAGTGGTTCGCTTTGCCGACAAAGAATCACACTCTTTCTTCTTAGAACCTGAAGGTCGTGACACTTACGAAGTATATTTGCAGGGCTGTTCGACCAGTTTGCCTGTGCATATTCAGCACCAGATTGTGGCTTCGCTTCCAGGCATGGAAAATGCCCGTGTAGTTAGACCAGCTTATGCAGTCGAGTATGACTATCTGCCTGCTGTTCAGTTTAATCACGCTTTAATGGCCAAAGATCTTGAAGGCTTTTTTGCTGCTGGTCAGATTCTAGGAACCAGTGGCTATGAAGAAGCAGCGGCCCAGGGCATCATGGCTGGTATCAACGCCGCACTTTACGCCAAAGGTCTAGACCCACTTATACTCAGCCGATCGAGCAGTTATACCGGGACCTTAATAGATGACCTGGTCACCAAAGATTTAGGCGAGCCCTATAGAATGATGACTTCGCGCTCAGAGTACAGATTATTGCTCAGACAAGACAATGCTGACCAGAGGCTCACTCCCATCGGTCGCGTTATTGGATTGGTCGACGATTATCGATGGGACTTGTTCAATAAAAAACAAGAATCTATGCAGATAGAAATGAAACGTCTGTCTTCCACCCGCATCCAGCCTCAAGAACAGGTTGAAGCTGTGCTTGCACAGTTTGGCGAAACGCTCAAACAGTCATGCACTCTAGAAGAACTTTTACGCCGTCCCAAAGTGACTTACAAGGCTGTAGACGAGTTGGCTCCGGCTCAGGGCGAGACTGAATTTGCCTTCAAGCAAGAACTAGAGACCGATATAAAATACGCCGGTTACATCGAGCGCCAGAAGTCGCAAATAGACCAGCTCGAAAAACTGGACAGAGTTAAGTTGCCGCTAGAAATTGATTATCAGGAGCTGCGCCACATTTCCAAAGAGTCGCGCGAAAAGCTCAATCGCATTCGTCCTGAGACGCTGGGACAGGCTTCGCGCATAGGCGGAGTGAGTCCGGCAGACATTTCTGTATTGATGGTCCACCTGGAAACCAGACGTCGCAATTTGCAGGCGGCGGCCGCCAGATAAAAAAATGATCTTGATAAGTGGTTTTGGTCAGGGTCTAGTGTGGAACGTATTTTTTAGGTCATGTAAAAGATTGGCAATTTTCTTTGGTCAACTCTAAGTGAGGTTGGTTCTAGTACGGTGTCTCCTAGTTTTTTCAAGCCCAAAAACACAGCAATGCGCGCCCCAGCCGATACAGTTATCGGAGAACTCCTGGTATCGGCGAGCATAATCAATCAAGGCAAACTCGACGAATGCGTAAGATTGGCAGGCAACAAGCGTCTCTCGCTTGGACAGATGCTAATTATGTCCGGTTATCTCACATCCAAAGAGCTAGATTCGGCTCTGGATGCGCACGGGATGGTCAAAGACGGCGTGCTCGACATGGCGTTCGCCTCGCGCTGTCTCAAGATTGCCCACAAGTCGGGCACTAACTTTTTTGATGTAGTTAATGAGCAGAAATCGCTCGAACAGGTCAAGCATTCAAACGATAATCGCACCCTGGCTCAACTATTAATAGATTCAGACACAGTCACGCCAAACGAAATTGCGCCAATTATCAGCCGCAACCAGGCGACCGGCATTCCCGTTGGTCGAAGCTTGGTAGTTAACGGAATTATTTCAGAAAAACTTTTGTCTAAAGCACTCGACCTCATGGTCAAATGGCGCGACGAAATAATTGACCGCGAAGAGGCGATTGAGGCTCTGCGCGCTTTTTCGGATGCCTCCACTGGCACTCCGATGACCCAGGCTTATTTGCTTCCACCTAGCGGCAAGAAAATCCGCATTGGCGAGTTGATGAAGCGCGCCGGTTTAATGAACGAAGCCGATGTATTAAACGCTGTCGAATTCGGCTTGTCCGAAAGCGCGCCTATCGGTCAAGTGATTGTGGCGCAGGGCTATGCAGCCGAATATTTAGTCGATGCGGCCCTTGAGTTGCAAGACCTTGTCGAAAAGAATGTAATGGAAGTGGAAGCTGCCATCGACATCTTGCACAAAGTCTACAGCGAAGGACGACACGTCTCCGACTTTCTTTCGGATCTCACCATTCCGCCTCAAACCGGCGAATTCGATAAGGTCAGTCTTTCATTTGAAAAGCTTTTAGTCATTGCCCGCGTAGTATCTGCCGAGCAAATAGACCAGGCTTTTGAAATCTGTCGCGCTACTCCTGAAGCTTTAACCAAGATTTTGACTCTGACCGGATTTATAGATCAGGTTGCACACGACGCGGTGCTTAGATGTAATCAACTTATATCCGCAAATCGCATCAGCCAGGACGACGCTCTAGTCGCACTCGATTATTGTTTTAATTCTGGTGGCAAACAAGTGACATTTGACCAGGCTCTAACCGATTTAGGCTGGACCGAATCTGGCGCAGCGCAATTATCTCAGCCACCTGTAGAACCGGCTCCAGAAACTGATTTTGATCCTAATAAGACTGATGATCAAATCCCAACTTTATCTATTGCCGAAAGTTTGACTCATTCACACCAAGAAGAAACTGTTCCACCAGATTCTATGCCGCAACCAGCGTCATCGACCGCTTCAGGCGCGTTTGCCAAAATATTTGCAGAATCAGCTCCTCCCGAAACAGCCCCTGTTGCGCCAGCTTTTGCAGCCTTTGCTCCCGAGCCATCATCAGAGCCCACGCAAGCACAAGAGCCAGAGCCAGTTGCCGCCGTACCTGAGCCAGAGCCCGTTATTGCTGCACCAGAACCAGAACCTGAGCCGGAGCCGGAACCTGAGCCAGAACCTATTCAAGTGCAAGCCATAGAGCCACTTCCAGAGACCTCTTCTCCATCTTTGCTTGTGCCACCAGCCAACTCTTTTGGCAAAGACGATGACGAAGAAGGCGGTTGGGCAACAGAATCGAGTAGTGCGGCAAGACAGGCTGACAGAGCGCTTACAGATAGTGGTGACTGGTCAATACCGGCAAAAAATATTACTCCAAGTGAACAATTAAATTCGCCAGGTGGTCATAACTCAGATAATGGCAACGGCGTAAAACCGCATACACCCGACTTCTCGCAGCTTACTCCAATGGTTGCAGCGCAAAATTCTGCCCCTGTTCCTACTCAGAATCTAGCCCAAACTCTAGATCCAAATCAGCAGCTACAAAACGCAAGAGCAGCACTGAAAGGGCAAGACATGACGATCATGCCCAAAGGCTTGAAGCTGGATCAAACAGTTGCCGATATCACCAGCGATGCTGGCGCCGACGAAAGCGCGAAGAAAGCAGGCGCTACAGCCGCTATGTATCGTTTGGCTGAAAGCTATTTTGAATCAGGCGAATATGGCGAAGCACAAAAAGTGTATGAAAAAATCCTCGCTATCAAGCAGACTGAGCTTGGATCTCAGCATCTTGAACTAGTGAGCGACTTAAATAAACTAGCCGAAGTACTCTGGACACAAGGTCACTTCAAACAAGCCGAGCCCTTTGTGCGCAGAGCCGTCACAATTCTTGAAAGTACACATCCGGTAGACATGCTTCGTTTGGCAGAGGGGCTGAGAACCTTAGCTGGTCTCTATTTCCAACAAGGCAAGTACGATCCCTGTTTGCCCTTACTCGACTACGCACTGATGCTAAAGCGTCAGGAACTAGGCGAAGAGCATATAGACGTTGCAGGCATTTTGAAAGAATACTCCAAGATTCTGAAGAAAATGGGTCGCAAAGAAGACGCCGAGCGCTTCATGGCTCAAGCAAAGTCTATCCTTGCCAAGCACAAGCCTGCCGAAGCCTAGCCCCATCAGGCGAATTTTCGCAAAAGCTAGCGATAGCTAGCGCAGTTTGCTAATTTAATCAGACTGTTGCCAAGATTGAATGACGCTCTATAAATGGAGTATTCAGAAGAGATCTTCTTTTTTCTCTCTGGAACCTCAATTTACCCCAATAAAACGTCCCAAATATTCACTTAGGCAAACCATACAGGTGTGAAATGAAGACCATTCATCACAGTGCCTCAACACGAACCTGGACTGGAAAAACATACCAAAATTTTCTCGGTTCGTTTAAAGAGCACCAGTGCGGCCTTTTCTTCGACGCGGCTATGGAGACGCGCACCAAGCGAATAATCGCCGAGGCTTTCGAGCGATGTCCCCTGGTTCTGCGCAAACTGGCTAACAAAAGCCGTTTGACTGTCACCCTTTCGGTTTTCAACCGAACTTTCGAAAATAACTTCTGCACCATATACGGCACCAGCCCCGAATATGGAGACCCTCACCTCGAGGTCGGCAAAGTGGCAATAGGAGCTCAGCTTCCGCCATTTGTCTGTCATGAAGCTTGCCATTTATGGTGGCGCAGACAATTAAGCGAAGCACAGCGCCTCAAGTACATCAAAGCATTGCTCGTTCAGATGAGCGGTTCAACCCAGCTTGATGTAACCGAGTACGCGCATGAATACTGGGTCGACTTCAAAGATGCTGTTCGGGGTAAAATCTCTGCAGCGACTTTCGACAAGCTCGACCCGGGCGCATGGATGAAGCTGCGACGTTTCGCCGAAGAATCATTCTGCGAGTCAGTGGCTAAGTTGTCGTTTCCGGATTACAAATCGGATGAGGACTGGCGCTCGACCGTCGACCTCAATGCACGCCGGCTCTTAATCGAGAGTCTGTTGTGCATGGAAGTCGCATGAATATCTGAAGTAAGGGAAGCTACTTATGCCTCCCTTACTTCATTTTCCTGTTCTTTTGTCTCTGACTTTTCGCTGCGGTTCTACTATTAGATTTAGTATTAAAAAGGGCTATTAATCTCACTTACTTTTGGCAGTGCCTTCGAGTTGTTTTCGCGGAGCGCTAAGCGCTCCGCGAAAACAGAATTAAAGACGTCTCTCATTCGACAGCTCAAAAGTAACCTCTTCAATCCGTCAGAACTAATTTGACCACGTGCTATATGCACATCATGACCTACAACCCATCCAGCCCATCAAAATCTTTGCCAGTAGAAGCCTGGACAAAGGCTATGCTTAAACATGCAGCCGACCCTGCCAATCAAATAAATGACGATCCTTTCGGCTACAAGCCACTGCGTCAAGCGATCGCAGACTACTTAGAAAGAACTCGTGACATTTGCGCCAGTCCAGAGCGAATCATTTTATTTTCAAGATCGTTGCAACCACTCAATTTCATAACGCGACTGCTTTTGAGTGAAGGCGACAAAGTGATAGTCGAAAATCCGGGGTTCAGATTTGCTGGTCAAACATTTGCAAGTCAGGGAGCCTGTCTTGAGCCAATAGATATCGACTGCGAAGGCATCAAAATAGACTTAGTCGCCGAAGCAAGTGAGCAGGCAAAGATAATTTATTTATCGCCGTCGCATCAAAATCCAACAGGTGTGCGCCTTTCAGCTCAAAGACGAAGTGAATTACTGCAATTAGCCAATGGACATATGAATGGACACAGCTGTTTCATCATAGAAGACGACACTGACTGTGAGTACAACTATCATAGTACAAACTTGCCAGCGTTAGTTTCTAGCGATACCAATGACGGTGTCATTTATTATAATAGTTTTTGGAAAACGCTCAGTCCGCTTGTTGATATAGGCTATTTAATTTTGCCTAAAAATTTAGTAGCCGAAGTAAATCACGGTTTAATAAATAATGCAGCAGATAAAGGAACGGCAATATCGTTAAGCGAACAGAAAGCGCTTTGCGATTTTCTGAACGAAGGACATTTAGAAAAAAACATTGAAGAAAACAAACCCGTTTTTTATCAAGCGTATCAAAATTTGCATGATGCCTTCGACAAACAATTCGGGAGCAAAATTGAATTTTCATCTGAGCCATCCGGATTACACACAATGCTCACTTTCAAAACAACCAAGAATGATACAGAAATCGTGAATGCAGCTCACCGTGCGGCTTTACCCTTACTGCCCACAAGCGACTACTATTACGAACACAGACCTACCAGACAATATATCGTTCCGTTTGCCGAACTTCTAGAGACAGACTGCGACAATCTTATCCATACATTTTTTACCGAGCTTCACAAATAAACGCGGCTCAAAAGATAAACTAAGTCCAGGGCTTAACGCCTTTGCGCTCGCCCACCTTAATGGGTCCTACGTGCTCCATCATTTCTTGGTATTCAGCATGATCGGGTGGATATTCCAACATGGCGTGACCGACAATTCCACCTGGACCATCCGCACGCAGTCTCATCCTTATTGTGCCGTCTTCTTCGATCCAGCAGACTCCGATAAATTCGGGTAGAGAATTAGTCACAAATTTTTCCTGATAGTGGGCACTATATTTAGTATCGCTTGAAAATAATGAGCGTTTTTCGTTACGCCCGCTTCTTGGAATATTATGCCCCGTTCCAGTAGAATGGCAATAAGCTATCTTCATGTAAAGAGCTTTCAAAAAGAGGTTTCATGTCAGACCCCAAACAAAAGAGCAGATTGAGCGGTACGGTTCGCCACCGTCTTATGCTTGTCGTGGATGATTTCAAGCAAACCGAGAAGAAAACGCTTGAAAAGGCTATTACTTTTGCCGAAGAAGCCCACCAGAAACAGTTTTTGCGCCCCACCAAAGAAAAGCCCGAAAAGGGCGAGCCTTATATAGTCCACCCAATGAGAGTTGCGCTCATTTTGCTTGAAGAGGTCGAAATTAAAGACGTCATCGCCGTTGCGTCAGCCTTACTGCACGACGTTATTGAAGCCAAGCGCGAAACTATAAGTGTCTCGGACATCGAGCGCGAATTTGGACGCCCAATCGCTATGCTTGTCTCGATTCTGACCAAGCCGCCTATGCCGCCTTACATCGAAGAAGCCGAGAAAAAGTCGCGGTTGGTTATGTATCACAAGCGAATTGAACAAGCCACGGTCATGGTTCGTATCGTTAAATTGGCTGACAGACTTGATTCATTGCGAAGCGCCCCAGACTGGGCAAACCGCGCTGAAAAAGAGACTTATCTTGCCGAGACACGCGACTTTTACATTCCACTGGCTGAAAAGAGCGACGATTACTTACACGAAGAATTGCTTGCCGCATGCGAGCAGTTAGAACTTGATTTGAAGTTCAATTAAATCTGGGCTAAAAAATAGTCTTTTCAAAAGCGTATTCAAGAGCTTTGTCGTACTGCTCTTGGGTGAACCCGCCACAGGTTGCATTTAATTGCTGTAGAAAAACGCCCCTAGTATCTGGCAGGTCGAATGTTGTCCCCACTGAGTTTTCATTTGACCAACGAAAGACCAAATGACAGGCGCAATCAAACAAATTACGCACGATTGCCCAGGCAGCTCTGTACTGCTCTTCGGAATAATCTGGTATCCGCTGCATCATAGTCTCGACTGCTTTTCGCTCGCCGGGCTCTATTTCAGATTCGGTAAACACGCCAAAGGCGCCATTTACGAGGGTTTCATCTAATTGGACTTGCGTTTCTTCACTCATACTGTCTGGTTCATACCACGTCAAAGATGCAAGACAAACATCGACTTAGGTTTTCAGTTGGTTCAGAATAAGACACTTTCACCGGCGGAAATTCTAGGCTAAAAATGGACGAAAGAGTATTAAGAGTTCTGGACATTGCACAAAATCTGGGTGCCGATTATGCCGATGCCCGTCTCATCACCAAAGAGTTCGAAGAAATCGAAACCAAGGGTCTTGAGGTCTCAGCCATAAATCGTGGCAGGAGTGAAGGCATTGGCATTCGCGTTCTAGTAAAAGGTGGCTGGGGCTTTGCATCGACGTCCGATTTATCGCGAGATTCGATAGAAATGGCAGCCCGTCGTGCAACAGCTGTAGCCATGGCCAGTTCTGGCATCATGAAAAAACCCATTAAACTGGCACCCGAGCCAGTTTACAATTGTTTCTGGGAGTCGCCCTATAAAATAGATCCTTTCAAAGTAAATCTGGAAGATAAAATTTCAGTTTTGACCGAATCGGCCAAAACAATTCTTGCAGTTAAAGGCGTCAGCTTGGCGATGGGCCACATGGCTTTCGTCAAAGAAATGAAAGAATTTGCATCGACTGAAGGCTCGCGTATCACCCAGCTTTTAATTCGCTCTGGCTGCGGAATCGAAGCTAACGCCACAAGCGACTCTGAGCGCCAGCGCAGGTCTTATCCCAAACATGTGGGTCAATATGAATTAGCCGGATATGAAATGGTCCAGAAATGGGACTTGCCCGCTAATGCCCAGCGTATCGCTGAAGAAGCAGTGGCTTTGCTCGATGCGCCACAATGCCCTCAGGGACACACTGATGTAATTTTAGGATCATCGCAATTGGGTCTGCAAATTCACGAATCATGCGGACACCCAAGCGAATTGGATCGCGCTCTGGGTCAGGAAATAAATTTTGCTGGTGCATCATTTTTAACGCCAGAAAAATTGGGCAAACTGCAATATGGTTCGCATAAAGTAAATCTAGTAGCCGATGCCACCGCACCTGGCGCGCTTGGATCATTTGGATATGACGATGAAGGTGTGCAGGCTCAAAAAGTTTACCTGGTCAAGAATGGCTTGTTCACTGGTTATTTAAGCTCACGCGACACAGCAAACATAATCGGCTTGGAGCGATCAGGCGGATGTATGCGCGCCAATAGTTGGGGTTATGCACCAATTATTCGCATGACTAATATCTCAGTCGAGCCCGGCAACGACGGCAATCTGGAAAGTTTAATCGCCGATACTAAAGACGGAATTTATATGGAAACAAATAAATCCTGGTCTATCGATAGTATGCGTTACAACTTTCAATTTTCGACCGAAATTGGTTGGGAGATTAAAGATGGAAAGAGAGGTCGCATGCTCAAGAACCCCAGCTATAGCGGCATCACACCTGAATTTTGGAACTCGTGCGACGCTGTGTGCGACGCATCAGAATTCGTTTACTGGGGCGAACCTAATTGCGGTAAAGGACAGCCTATGCAATTAATGTGGACCGGTCATGGCGCTAGTCCCGCTCGATTCAAGAATGTACAAGTTGGCATAGCTCGCAAATAAACAAGTTAAAAAACTAACGAGAAAGATATGATTCAAGAAACTGACGCAAAAAAAATCATCGACCAGGCCAGAAATTATGCTCAAGGAAAATGCCAGAGCATAGAAATTACAGTCAACGCAAACAACGTTGCCACCTCGCGTTTCGCCAATAACGAAATGACGCAGAATCAAGCCCCTGAAGTTCTTGATTTATCTATTCGTGTAATAAAAGACGGCAAGCAAATAAGATTGAGCGGCGACGACTCAAGCGAAGCAGGGGTGAAGAAGCTCATCGATAGCGCGCTTGAATCCATCAAAGTTTTAAAACCAGACGAAGAATTATTGCCTTTAGAAATTCTTGCTTCCGCTGAGGATTTCGAAAAAGAATCAGAAATGGCTTCGCGCATAGATGAAGAGGCGATGGCAATGTCTGCTCAAGATCGCGCCAATCAAATTAAAATGATGATTCAAATTGCCAGTTCAGAAGGATTGAGTGCAGCAGGCGTTTACGCCTCAGGCTCGACCCTTCAAGCAATCGGCAATTCACAGGGCGATGGCATTGTTTGTCATCAAGAAAGCTCGCTTGAAAGCTCGATTACGGTCTCCACGCCTGACTCTTCTGGCTGGGCAAAAATGGTTGCTTCGCAATTGCGCCAGCTCGACGCACACGCTCTTGCAGATAGAGCCACGACCAAAGCCAAGCTTTCGCGCGCGCCGCACGACATTGATCCCGGTCGTTACACTGTCATTCTTGAACCATCGGCAGTTTTAGATCTAGTTACTTTCTTATGGGGCGATTTCGCCGCTACTTCGCATTTGGATAAACAATCTTGTTTATTAGGTAAAGAAGGCGAGCGCGTTTTTGGCACCAACATAAACATATTAGATGACGCGTATGACGACATGCAAATTGGTGCCCCATTCGATGGTGAGGGTAAACAACGCCAGAAAGTACAACTGGTAAAAGATGGCGTGTTTAAAAATATGGTCTATGGACGCAAAGCCGCCAAGAAAATGAATCACAAACCCACCGGACACGGCGTTACCGAGCCAAGCTCAATGGGCGAGCATCCAATGAATTTGGTGCTTGAAGGCGGCACTGATAGTCTTGGCAAAATGATTGAATCGACTCAGAAAGGCATTTTGCTCACACGAGTTTGGTATGTGAGATTGGTGGACCCAGCGCGCAAGATTGTGACCGGCATCACTCGCGACGGCACTTTCCTTGTAGAAGGTGGGGCCATTAAACACGGGGTGAAAAACCTTCGCTTTAATGTAAGTCTTTTAGATTTACTAAATAACGTTGAGTCGATGACTTTGTCTAATCTGACTGCTGGTGAGGAAGGATTTCCAGCTGTGGTCCCAGGCATGAAAGTGCGAGACTTTAATTTCACCGAGATGACTAAGTTCTAGATCTCAATTCATAAAAGCTAGCGCTAGATGAGATAGTGTTAAAGTTTATTCCAGCTTGACTCGAATCGAGTCAACTCGCTGTGGCCTTATCTCTCAGTGATTAAGAGACTAGCGAAGATGTACTATCTGGTCTCTATGAGCTTAGCGTAGATGAGAGAGTGTTAAAGATCGAAAAAGGGAACCTATTTCTCTAAAAGACTTGATCGTGAGTAGCGTCTAATGCTAGGACTGGGTATCACTTCAAACCACCCTCTAAGACGTACCAAACCAACCAGCAGCACCTATCCCACAGCTAATTTCCCTTCTGCCCCAAGCGGACGAGAAACATTGAGGTGATTCGGTCCTGACTTTTCTGGTTGCTTTCTGCGCACATTGAGTGATTGAGAGTGAGATATCAACTGGCAACCCACAAGGACTTTGCCATGAGCACTGACAAGAAGGCGCCTGCCGAAATCGACGGCATTCTGATCATCCACAGCAACGACCCGGAGTTCGAGGGATTGGCTACCAACCCCCATCTCCACACCTGCCCGTGGATCGAGTTCCGGCATCCGCACGACTTCGACAACCTCTACTACGACCCAGTCACCGGGTTCCACGGACAACTCCAAGGACAACTGATCGACGGTCCGCTCGCTCCGGTTCATATCATCACCGGCGACCGTGAGCTGACCGATGCCGTCTACACGGCGGAACCCGGTGCGGTGTTCCATTGCGGCAACCACGCACTCGTCGCAGCTGGACAACACTGGGCATCGGTTTGGCAGAAAGAAGGGGTCGAGTTCCGACTCGTTCCGGAGGCCTTCCGCATCCCAGAGCCGCCCACCTACGCTGACATCCGCAAGGACTAAGCGCAGGTGACAAGAACGTCGATGGCGCCACCACAAATGGTGCCATCGGCAACGTCAATGCTCACTGCTGGATAACGAACCAATGACGGTTCGCCCGGCGCAATCCATCTCATCGCATGGAAAAGGAGAATCCATCATGCGCGCTTCGACCGCCAACACCTTCGACCGCACTTCGACCTCGCAGCAGAACAACTTCGCCGCAAGCGGAGCCTCGTTCCCCATCGTGGGCGAAATCGACGACTGCCCGACGAAGGACCGGCACGACCGCCATGCCGCCAAGGCCAAGTTCCGCGATCGCGACCGTCGTCGCAGCCGCCGGGACGACTAGAACTCCTGCCTTAGTTTTCAGAGACCAGACTTCTACCTGGTCTCTGCGAAATAGGGCATCAGCTCTAACAAGATTCTGTCGAAAGGCAGAATTCACCGCTCTATAAGCAAGGGGTTGCTTGTAGGGTTTTCTTCAACATCGTGCAACAACGGGAGATTCCCATGCGCGCTTTCGAACACCCCGTCACTCGCCAGACTGCCGAAACCACCGACACGAACCACCGCACTGCGTTCGCCTCTTTCACGAGCGACCAGGGCGATGACATCGACATCGGCAAGAACCGGGAGCCTGGTCGTCGGCGTCGTGAAAAAGCGAAGAAGCATGTTCGCTTCGACCCTCGCGATCGCGACGACTGGAACTGAGGTTCGCCTCAGTAGTGAAAGACACTAACCAAGCCGCCTGTAGGCTTGATTTGGTGAATTACCCGCAGGTCAGGTATGAGAACCCTGGACTAGCCGTTCTCGACTGGTAGCTGAGCTGGCATGGTGCTGGCAAGGCAAACATCAACGTTTCAACATAAGGAAATGAATCATGAATACCAAGTCGCTCAATGACGTCGCCTTCCTCACTCGCGCTCTTCCTGTCCGGAAGGCAACGCGTGGCAGCAACTTCGCTCCGCGCGACTTCGGCAACGTGTCGATGGTTCGCTCGAACCCGACGACGTTCCTGAAGGAGAAGGACGGCGCCGACTTCGTCAAGGTCTCGTAATACGGACTGACTGACGAAAAGCAAGAGAAGAGAATGAGTGGACCCAAAATCCCCTCCTTCTCTTTCTCTTCGCTTTTTTGAATTGTTCTACTATTTTATTTAGTATAGTCAGCAAAATGAAAAGCACCTGGAAAAAAGGTCAACCGATATCGGTTGGAGATCTTTTTCCCGAGTGCCATCCATGGTGAAAAGTGGCAGCGCACTTACTTATTAGCAAGATGCGCCACCACTTCTACCATCGCATCGACGATTCTGGTCATCGAATCAAAATCGATTTTGTCTGGAGTATCCGAATCCAGATGCAAATGCTGGAAACGGAAATTGGACGTATCGGTCACCATCAGTGCCGGATAGCCAAATTGCCAGAACGACCAGTGGTCGGAGCGAGAAATGTCGGCGAAAATTTCTGGAGCGGCAACGCCTTCTGAAGGGAATTGAGCCACTTGGCGAAACTTGCCAATTACATCTTTGACGAATGCAAGCGAAGCTCTGTTTGCGACAAAGCCGATGAAATTGCCCTTGTCCGGATAGAACAAGTTGAAAGGAAAAGGATATTTTTGCGAGCCGTGCTCGTGCAGAAAACAGCCCAGCATCTCGAGCGAAATCATGCCGACGATATTTTCGCGGCGTGCTTTGCATAGCTTGGCGTAATGATAACTGCCCATGTTTTGCCATGCCTCGCCTGAGTCTTCCTCGTTTGCAAAAGCGACAAAACGAATGGTCTGCTTGGGTCGATTCTTGTAAGGCAGCTTGGCGAAATGGCGTGCTATCTCGATTAGAGCGCTTACACCAGATGTGTTGTCGTTTGCACCTGGACCAATTGAGTCATAGTGCGCGCCGATAACTATGACTTCACCGTTGTAGGCGGAGCCTTTGATTTCGGCGATTATGTTGTGCATGGTCAAGCCAGCAAACTCGAAAGCTTGCGACGAAACAGAGAGCCCTGCAAGAGCGAATTGAGCCGCGATGTAATTTTCGCAGAACTCAATTCGCTCAGGATACTTGGGACTACGTTCACCGATTTGAACGGCGATTTTTTCAATATGCAGGCGAAGGCGGTCCTTGAGCAGCAATTGATCGCGGCTCAAGGGTTTGGGTTCGCCTGCAAAACTTTGTCCCGGCATGCTCGTGAATGGTCTGGCGAAAGGTGCCAAGACACGCTTCACGAGCCGCTGGGTGAGAGTTAGATTAGGTCGGCACATAGCTCCTCCTCAATACATGCCGTGATTTCGAAAGAGTCTCTCGATTCGCTTGGCGCAGTGCTTCTGGTTATGCACACGACGCACCAGGTCTTCGAGTTCGTCTTTGATTTCAAAGGCTTCGCGATGTGTATCGCGTGAGATGAGTTCGGACTTTTCCAAGCGCTCGATGGTGGCATGATAACCGCACACAATCGCGCCCCACTTCTCCATGCTGTTCAAGATGAACTTGAGACCGTTGAAGCCAGTGATTTTGGGAGCGATGAGAATGATGCCATCATCCTCTTCGGTGGGGTGATAACCTTCAAGGGGACCGCAGCGTACGCCGCGACAGGTGAGGTACCACAGAGTCCGAACCAGTCGGTGGTTCTTCATGTGGTCTTCGCCTACGTCGAAGGCAATGATGCGCTCGGGCTTGGCGCCGAACAGCTTCTGGGGCGGGGTGATGGGACATTGTCCCTCAACACCAAGACCACCATCGAACATGTTCTCGCCGTAAGCTCTGGTACCATCGATGATACCAGGGATAGCGCACGAAATGGAGACCGCGGTGCCCAGGTCTATCGGCTTGTCCGAAATCGTTTCGACTCGGCGAGCACCAGCGGGACTGCGGAAAACACCTGCATGAGTAAGCAATAGTTCCTGATTGTCCTGGTCAGTGCCTGTGATAATCAGGTTCTGCGGCCAGGTAGGAACGCCTGCGTTGACGAATTGCTTCAGCAACTCAGGTGAGAGCACACCTTCAAGCGGGCGCTGAATCTCATAGCGATACTTGTTGAGCATCGCCCAGATCAACTTCAGTTTGCCGACTTTGGGTGTAACCATTTGAGAGAAGTCAGTGTGAAGAGCGAGGCGGACGATGTTTTTGACATTGTCGTGTCCGGCAAAGAATGTGCCAGGAACTGAGCCGCCGCTCGTCACTGTGATTGATTTCCAGTTGGTCCATCCGCACTTGTGGAATGCAGCGATGCCGCCTGTGACTGCAAGAGTCGCACGCGAACCGCCACCGCCAAGAGTGAGATGAAACTCAGTGGAGGAATCAGGTGATACTTGCGTTAGAGAACGCACTTCAACCTCCCTTGTTGAGTTATTGGGGTTTGTTTAGAAGATGACTAAAAATGGAGAGCGAGAGTTTTTTTTGAGTTGTTTGCTCGGATAGAAAAATAAAAAGGTGCCTTAAGAACCTAGCAGTATTGGTGGCTCAATTTCTCTACTGAATTCATGAACACTAAAAGGAGCTAAGCAATTACAGTTTGTTCAGCTATTTCATCCTGGCAACCTGTCATTTATTTACGCCGGTAGTCAGGTTGAATTAACCGCGATAGTTCTTGCAGCAACTTAATGAAACGAGCCTCTGATGCACGCTTTGAGATAAACTATCTTCACTGTCGTTCATAAGTGGGGTTTAACCAGGATGAAAGTAAAAGCTGGCGTCTTAGAGCGCGCAAATGTCTTTGGAATCAAAGAAGTCGATATTCCAGATCCGGGTCCGGATGAAATTCTGGTCAAAACCAAAGCAGTGGGAATCTGCGGTTCGGATGTTCACTATTACGTTGAAGGAAGAATTGGACCTTACATCGTAAACGAGCCTCTGATCCTGGGTCACGAGACTTCAGGCGAAGTAGCTAAAGTAGGCAAAAACGTAACTCACCTCAAAGAAGGCGATCGCGTTGCGCTTGAACCTGGCGTCCCATGCGGATGTACAGATTTTGTCAAACAAGGTTTGTACAACCTTTGTCCTTCAATCAAATTCTTCGCCACTCCGCCAATTCACGGAACTTTCGCTGAATATTTTGTGCACGATGCAAACTTTGCATTCAAACTTCCAGACAATGTTTCATTTGAAGAAGGCGCTATGTGCGAGCCTCTTTCGGTTGGTATCCATGCTGCTCGTCAGGGTGGAATCGGTCTTGGATCACGCGTCTTAATCACTGGCGCAGGTCCCATAGGTCTGGTTAACACACTGACGGCCCGAGCTGCTGGAGCTGGAATTGTAATTGTGGTCGAAACCCACAAAAACAGATCTACCATGGCTAAAGAATGTGGCGCTACGCATATTATCGAAAGCTTCGACAAAACACAGATTCTCGATCAAGTGATGCAAATCACTGGTGGAGCTGGTGTTGATGTTGTAATCGAATGCTCTGGTGCAGGCTCGGCTGCACAAGTGGCGGTAGAAACATTGAAACCAGGTGGTACTCTCGTTTTCGTTGGTCTCTTTAGCGCACTTGAAGTGCCGATGGATCTCAACGCAATCACTCAAAAAGAGCTTACCTACAAAGGCGTATTCCGTTATCGCAACACCTACCCAACAGCCATCGACCTGATTTCATCTGGTTCGATCAACGTCAAACCGCTTATCACAAAGCGCTTCGGCTGGCAAAATGTAAAAGATGCGATGGATTGCGCTCACAAAGAAGCAAGTACTCAAATCAAAGTAATGACCGAGTGGAACTAAGCTAGCGAAACTTCAGTCATAGAGCCAATGTTAAAGCAGGGAGTTAAAAGCCCCTGCTTTTTACTTTGGTCCGTTTCTCTTGATAGCCAAGGTTTTCAGGTTATGCAAACTAGCGCATATGTTTAGCATATAAAAAATCCAAGATTTAATCATTTCACTTAACAAGTATCACAGCTAAATCATATTAGTAAAAAGCTCATGAATACTAAGTTTTACTGTACCTAACAGCTATAGGCACAGGTGCGGAGTCAAGAAGTCAGGTATCGACTTTAACACCTACTTTCTAGTAGGCATGAAATACATTCACTCATTCCATCTTTGGACCTCAGGTAACACAGCAGTATTCTTGCTTCTAGCTAACTTCTTCTCATGGCGTCTTTCCATGCGGAGGCTATTTGCTACCTGTTTTTTGGTCCTGTGGAGTGGTGGGTGTTTCTTTTGAACTGTCTTATAACCTCACGAGTTCAGCTTTGACTCGGAAATACGGAGAATCAAATGACGACCAATGATATCCCCTCTTGGCTCGCCGACTGGCAGCGCACTCTATCGCCCTGCTACAAGGCGCTCTTCACTTTCGACCTCGACGGGACGATCTGGCCTGATATCCTCAGCGTCAGTTCGCAACAGTTCGGTTCGGTCGACCCTGACGGTGTCAAACGCTGGCGTCGAATCGAGCATGCCTACAAGGTGGCCGGAACCATGAGCAATGGTGACCACCTCGAAGCATTGTTCGCCGACATCTTCGCGCGGCACTCGATGGACGAACTGCTCGAATGGCTCGAGAAGACTCATCGCTTGCTGCCCAACTTCAAGCGCTTCCTCAAGCTGCTCGAAATGTTCAACGTCAGTCCGGTCGGCATCTCCAACGGCGCCAGCCAGATTGCGTCGAGCATGCTCGCCTATCACGGCATTTCGATGCCGGTCATCGCCAACCCGCTTGTCTTCGACAAGAAAGGCAAGTTCACGGGCATGGATTTCGTCCATGACCGCGAAGAAGGCGTCCGCAAAGGCCTCATGGTCAAAGCGGCACGTCAGATGGGTTATCGGGTCATCGGCTGCGCCGGCGATTCGAAGGGTGACATCGACATGGCCGACGAGACCCTCAAGGTGCCGGGTACCGTCGTGATCTCTTTCGACAAGGGCATCTTGGACGACTGGTGCAAGGCTCGCACCACCGACACTGACCGCTGCTTGAACATCACCGACTGGGCTCGCGCCGAGTTGTTCATGACCAAGCGGCTCCAGGCTCTGAAGTGAGCCAAGACTAGCGACTAAAAGCATCAACATCCTAACTTCCTGAGAAAGGAAACACTATGACTGCAATCAATCGTTGCCGTTGCTGGAACGTCGTCGGCAAAAATCAGCTCCGGATGGACACCATCCAGTGCGATTCCCCTGCTTCGCACGAAGTGCGAATCAGGCCGACGGCTTGTGGCATCTGCGGCTCGGACGTCGAGCTGCTCAAGAAAGGTGGCGCGCACTCGGCTCACGCTGGTGCTCCGCAACCGATCACGATGGGTCACGAGCTCGTGGGCATCGTGGAGGCTATCGGCCACGACGTGACTTCGCACAAAATCGGTGACGTCGTCGCGATCGAGCCGGGCATCCCCTGCGAGAAGTGCAATGCCTGCAAGGTCGGCTTCTACCACTGCTGCCCGAACACCAAGTACATGGGCACTCCGCCCGTGAACGGCGGCATGGCCGACTACTTCAACTGGCCGGCAAAGTGGGCTCACCACCTGCCTGCGCAGCTGAAGGCAGACCATGTCCTGGCGGCCAGCGTCGAACCCGTAGCGTGCTGCTTTCAAGCAGTCGATCACCGGAACCGCCTTGCGCAGCACGTCTCCGACGAGCTGTGGACGGCTATCACCGGCGGCGGGATGATGGCGCTTGCCACCGCGACCATTCTCAAGCGCATCAATCCGCGCGAGAAAGTGGCCGTCATGGTGCGCAGCAAGGAAGATCGCGATTTCGCGCTCTCCATCGGCGTGGACAAGGTCGTCATGCTCAGCAAGTCCGCAATGGGCTCGCCTGAGTGGGTGACCGAGACCGAGGCAGCCTTCAAGGAGCTCAAAGACTCCACGGGCGGCATGGTCTCGAGCGTGATCGAGTGCACGGGTTCCAACCCGCTGCTCGAGGCGCTCATCAAGGCGCAGTGCGTACTCGCCGGCGGTTCCATCATCGGTCTTGGTTGCCATTACGGCATCTCGATCGACGTTGCGCACCTCCGTCGTCACGAGCTCGCCTTCCAGCCGATTCGTCGGTCCGCTCACCAGTTCCCGAAGACCCTCAACCTGATGGCTCAAGAGCCGAACGTGTTCCGCAGCCTTATCGGCGGGACCGTCAAGTTCGAGGACTTCGGGACGTTCATGGGCGGCGACACTTCGGTTGCGACCGTCGTCAACGCTGGTGCTCCCAAGACCATCATCGTGATGTAAGTTAGCCGCTTCGGCGACTAGCTCACCTGCAGAGTAGAGAAAGAATCGTGGCCCAACAGCCACGATTCTTCACTCTACTCTTTTTTGCTTATGTTTTACTATTCATTATAGTATTACAATTGACTGTCCACAGATGAATTCACTCCACTCTAGTGTCGAATAATGCTAGAAATATTGTAAATGTGGTTAACGCAGTACACTGGGGTATGTAATTAAGTATCACTAGTTCATGCTTTCGAGGCTTTTAGTCTGACTTACCAGCCAAATCAAAATCCTGAGTCCGAGGAAGAAAACTCTTCTCAAGGAAAACCGAAAGAAATAGCTATTCCTCCAGCCGAACTCGTCTTCGGAGCGAATCCTCCTGGCTCGCCCACGCCCTCGCCTATCGACTCGAGTCCTGAATGGCAAACCGGGCAATGGTCCAAAGTCTCGCCACCAAATCCGCTCGATACACCAGCTTCAAATCCTCAGCCTTATGCTTCAGGCCCCGGTCCTACTTCCTTTCAAGGACCGGCAATACCAAATCTTTTTCAAGCACCACAAGCACAAGCACCTGCTCCCGCTCCCACGAAAGACCAGCAATCTCAGACCAGACCACCCTCAGGATTTGGTCCGCTTCCACCTGGAGGCGCAGGAAAACCTGGCCCGATGCGAAGTTCCGGTACAAGACCTGGAGCCGCTCCACCCCCTCCGGCGCCACCACCAGCACCGCCACCTGGCTCTCCATTCAGGTCGTCCACCAAGCTGCCGGGCCAGGCTCCACCACCTCCTCCACCGGTGCCAAACAGGTCAAGCAGTTCACTTCCAGCTCAAGCACCGCCTTTACAGAAGTCACCTCAAATGCAGCCTCCAGCAGGTTTTGGTCAAATGGACACGCCTGCTCCACCGAGTGGATTTGGTGGACCTCCATTGCCTGATGTGTTCCAACAAGCAATGGCGCAGACTCCTCCATCACCATTTGCAAACATCCCAGCCGCTCCAAATCCAATCCAAACTCCAACTCCAACTCAGTCTCCACAGCAAGCGCCTCCACCCCAAACCAGAGAGGAGTGGGTTGTAACTGGCAGCTACTTGGAAGAGGATAATGCCGCAGCAGCAGCGGCTATAGAAGAAGCACAAAACCCACGACGATCTGCAACAGGAATGCCAGGCATGTCCGCGCAACAGCCTGCAGACCCTCGCAAATCCGCTAGTGGACTGCCCACGCAACAACCTTTAGATCCTCGCAAATCAGCAAGTGGAATGCCACCACTGAAGAGTTTCTCAGAGATAAAACGCATCCCCACTCAAAACAATATGCCTCAACTCATTTTTCCAAAAGAGGCACAGAGCCAATTCACTCAACCCTCAGAATTACCACGAGCAGATTCACTTCCAGCCCCGACGCCACCACCCGAGGTGCCGCGCACTCCATTTGAGCCACCATCTACAACACCATCTTCTGCACCGCCAATGGAGTCAGAATGGAACAGGTCACAAACTCCAATTCAGATCCCCGAACCAAGACACGAGCTAGAGCTAGAACCAAAGCCAGAGTCAGAGCCAATTTCCGCCCCTCAAGAAGAAATGGACATACTCGCTCAGGTAGAAGCAAATTACTCGGCATTTGCTCCTCAACAACCCTCTGAACCAGAGATAGAGTCAGACTATTCTCTACCTTCCGATTTGGATCAGTCAGCTTATGAACCACCTAGTTCAAATTACGATTCTAGTACTTTTGCAAATGACGCACCGTCCCCAGCTTTTGAAACTTCGGCTCCAATGCCGGCGGGTACAGGGTTGCGTCAAGCACGAGGTCAAATAATTGCGGCTGAATCTTCTTTTGAAAATCAAAACTATGATGTGGCAGTTCCACTTTTTGAGCGCATATTAAAATTATTGCGCGAAGACCATGGACAGAATGAACCTGAATACTTGAGTACCTTACAAAAATTAGGTGATTGCTATTATTATCGTGGCGATTACGAGCGCGCAATGCCACTATATTTGGAGTCAAGCAATCTACCTAGCCAGCGTAACACGTCGGCTGGACCTGGCGCTATAGTGAACCTACAGAAACTTTCTAAGACCTATGAAAAGTTGGAAAGGTCAGAAGATGCTGAACTTGCAGGTGGCGAAGCGATTGAACTTGCCAACATGACCCTTCCACCTGGACATCCGCTTATGCCGGTAGTATACAAATCATATATTGGTTTGCTCGAAGCAGCTGGTGCACCAAAAGTTAAAATCAAAACCTACGAGCGCGAGTTGCAAGACCGCATGTCTAGCGCTGCTGGCTCACCTGAGATGCCAATCACAGAAGATTACGAGAGTGACCTAAAAGCCTGGACCAATTATGAATCATTCGATCTTGAGCCGGTCAAGCAGCAACACCAAGCAGCCCAGATAAACAAACAGCGTATTCAAGCAAGTGCTGCAAGGGGCAGAGGAGAATACAGAAAGCCGTTTCAAATGCCAAACTTGAAGCCTATCCTGGCGATATCAGCTGCGGTGCTAGTTGTGGGAGGAATGGCGGTAGTAGGAATTGGTGCACTGTTAAACACAGGTCCTGCAAACAAAAAACAGATGATTGACGCAAGACTAGGTCCATATCTGGGAAAATCGTTTGTCAGTGCCGATGGTGGCAAATCCCTACAAGTAAATCAAGACGGCACCGCTAGTATCACATTTGGTGCCGATACCGAAAGTTATCCGTGCGAAATTGGTGGCGGTTCAATGGATATCCTCTCTACAGCCCGTAAAATGGCTGGAGCGCAACAAGACTATGTTTTGAAAGAAACCATACAAGGATTTGAAGATCCAAGCGGTACTATTTTATTTTCAGAGAATGCCGATGATCAAAAAATTCTCAAAGCGGTAAGTAAAGTGGGCGAATTGGCTGGCTTCTCATTTTCACGCAAGAAAACTCGATATCCTGTGAAGAGAAAAGATTTTAGCGACCTGGGTCCTGGCATTGAATTGTACAGTCCGCTTGAATTGAAATTTGCTCAGTTCGATGAAGACGAAGGCACCACCCGGTTCAACGAGGCACTACAAGATATGAAAGCGGGACGACCTCTTTTTGGACCAGACGGAAAACCTGATATTCCGCCAGGTTTGGTAGAGTGCATGAGTGTGGTTCCCTTTGTCGATAATGAGAATGCAAAAGGCATCGGTTTTTTGATTCGAGCGTATAACAAGGAAGGTAAGTTTATTAGAGGCAGTGACGGCTCAGTTCGCGTTTTGGCTTTAAAAAATGGTGTTGAAATTCCTACAATAGAAAAGAAAGATATTGTCTCGCCGATTAAGGCACAGAGTAAAGTATTAATCTTTCTGGATTTGGCGAAAAAATGAGTGACCCAGAAAAAAACCTTCCACCATATGTCAAAGAGGGCTATTTCAAGGCATATTTCGTCTTTGCTGTAGCCGATACAATAGACTTGGACAAATTGCAAAACTCGACAGAAAGCTTTCACCGAGCGCAATTTTCAGTGCACAGCCAGCAGCAATATATTCATTTCGTCACGCCGCCTTTATTTTTGTCCGGCCCAGAACTTGAGCTTGCTGGAGCGCCGGTGAAAGTCTCATATAAGATTTATGCATCAGGCACAGTGAGCGTACGTATTTCACTGACAATGCAGGGCGAATGGGAGCAGTGTGTTCAACATACAGCCGCTTTGCGGGTGGACGACAGACTGGAAAATCTTGCCAGACAAGAATTAGAAAAGGTACTTGCCGATATAAGCTTTGCCATTTCCAAACCATGCAGCGCGGTGATGGAAGACTATTATCTTTTTCACGTGGTGCCTGACAGTGAGTCTCCATCAGTATCTGACATGTTGGAAGTTCACGCAGACGCCATAGCCAAAATGATTGTTGGAGACGAACAAACACTAAGCAAGCAAGAACAAAAAGATATTTTAAAGACTTTTTTCTCTTACTACGAGAACGATTTCACTATTGTGCACTGGGACTCAGCCTTTATTTATGATACCAAATCTGGTGCTAGTCCAATCGAAGATTTGCTCGAATTTGCCAACACCCAGATGGTGGAATTGCGCACTTTAGACGAGTTGCTCGATACCGAACTGGATTATATCTATCATCACGTGGACGACAAAAAGTGGTTTTCCTGGCTGCATACAGGTCAAGGCGCCACTATGCGAGCTGACCGTTTAAGACAAATATTGGTTGATGTGCGCGAACTGGCGGATCAGTCGACCAACGCTTTAAAAATTACTGGAGATGCCTTTTACTCGCGCCTTTACAAAGGTGCGTGCCAACGGTTTGGTTTGCCCGACTGGCAAAAACAAGTCGAAAACAAATTTGACAGTGTGCATCAGATTTACCGATACATCATCGATGAAGCGCACCATTCACGCGGTGGCTTCCTTGAAATAATAATCATTGTGCTTATCGCAATCGAAATTCTGCTTGCTCTGTTTGAGCTGAGCAGAAGCCACTAACCTAGGTGCGATTGTAATCGTCGTTGTAGCGAATAATGTCTTCTTCTGGGAAAGCATCGCCTACTTGCACTTCTATCAGTTCGACAGGCTCTTGCGAAAGACAAGCCACTCTGTGCTTGGTGCCGCGCGGAACATTAACATACTCGCCATATCCATATTCTTTTTCGGTGTCATTCAATGTGACAAGAGCTTTGCCTGAAACTATTACCCAGTGCTCTTCGCGCAACTTATGACTTTGTAAACTGAGACGTTGCCCCGGATTTACCACCAGTTTTTTTACTTTGGTATTGGGCGCGTCTAGCAATACATAGAAGGCTCCCCAGGGACGCTCTTCAAAATATACGCTGCTTGCCATAGTTTTAGACTGCTCAACCATGGCCAAGATCCTACCCTAATTAGGTTATCGATTCAAATTCTGTTCAGCCAGGCTTACTATTGCCTATAGTTTTAATCAAATTCTAGATTAAAATTCGACACTATTACATAAAACGGTGTAATAATGTAATAGAGGACATCAATCATGACCGATACCGCTCAACAACTCGTACACAACTGCCCAGTGGAACTCATCGCTCCCGATGAAAAACCATTGAGCGATGCTCAGGCTTCTGAGCTGGAAGATTTGTTCAAGATATTGGCCAACGATACGAGGCTCAAACTGTTGCAGCACTTGGCAATAGCCAAAGAAATGTGCGTTTGCGATCTGGCCGACTGTCTGTCTATGAAACCACAGGCAGTATCAAACCAATTGCAAAAACTTTTGGATCGCGGCATTGTAGCTGCGACTCGAAAAGGCAACAACATCAGCTATCGTGTTATTGATTCATGTGTTCTGGAACTTTTGCAAAAGGCTGTCTGTCTTTTGCACGACAGCGAAAGCTCGTCTAGTGTGGATCATCGTTAAAAAAATGGAGAGAAATCAAATGGGTGACGATAAATGCTGCGGGAAATCCTGCGAAAAATGTAGCTCCTCAAACTGCGAAATGTGTAGCGATTGCGAATGTTGCTGCTCTTGCTGCGCATGCTCCAAAGGAGATTGCCACTGCGAAGCGGCCTAAACCCGCTTGACATAACACTAATAATTAAACAAGTCTTGATTTAGATATCAAGACTTGTTTTTGTTATAGGCAAATTTGTAGATTCAGTCGTCTTTTTTCTAACTAAATACTAGTAATTTTTTCTCTTCCAATAACCAAAACAAACCAAGAAACGGAAATTAGCAATGTCAAAAAATGCACAAGCATTTTCTGGTATCGCTTTGAACGCAACCACACATCAGGTTTCTAACCAGGTGCCGGCGCTCAAAGATACTAATTTGCTCGATTCTGACCCAGTTTTAGTCGACGCTCTCAATCGCTATCACACTGCCTGGATGCGCCCCGATCTGGAGCGATTTGGACAGAAAATGGGCAGCGCTTTAATGCTTGAGCAAGCAAATCTGGCCAATCGCCATCTGCCAGTTCTCAGAACTCATGACCGAGTAGGTAATCGCATCGACGAGGTCGATTTTCATCCATCCTGGCACAAGCTTATGTCGACATCAGTTGCAGCAGGCGTGCACAATCTTCCCTGGGTGCGTAAATTACCCGGTGCACACGCTGCACGTGCCGCCATGATGTATATGGCTTATCAAACCGAAGCTGGGCACTGTTGTCCGATTTCGATGACTTACGCTGCGTATTCTGTGCTCGACAAGTCACCAGATTTGGCGGCACACTGGCAACCGCGCATTCGCTCTAAACACTTCGATGGTCGACTTGAAATCGACGGCAAATCCAAGCGTGGAGCCATTTTCGGCATGGGCATGACAGAGAAGCAAGGCGGCTCTGATGTGCGTGCCAATACCACTATTGCCAAATTAGTCGGCAATGGAGAATTCGCTCAGTCCAGGCTCTTCGCCATCACCGGTCACAAGTGGTTCTGTTCTGCGCCGATGTCGGATGCCTTTCTTATCCTGGCACAAAGTGAAAAAGGGCTTTCCTGCTTCCTTGTACCTCGTGTCCTACCAAACGGCAAGCGAAATGTCTTCCAGATTCAACGTCTGAAGGACAAGCTCGGCAACAAGTCGAACGCAAGTTCCGAAGTCGAGTTTCGCGACACACTTGCATATCTGGTCGGCGAAGAAGGTCGCGGAGTTGCCACCATTATCGAAATGGTTACGCACACACGCCTTGACTGCGCGATTGGCTCTGCTTCTTTGATGCGACAATCGGTCGTGCAGGCAGTGCACCACACGCGCCACCGCTCCACTTTCGGCAAATTGCTCATCGATCAGCCCATGATGAAAAACGTCCTGGCCGATTTAGCACTCGAATCCGAAGCGGCGGCGTTACTTGCGATGCGCCTAGCCAACGCGTTTGATCTTGCACCTGCCAATCAAAGCGAAGAGTCGTTTCGTCGTATCACAAGCGCCATCGCTAAATATTGGCTGTGCAAGCGCGCTCCCACCCATGTGGTCGAGGGGCTCGAATGTCACGGCGGCAACGGCTATGTCGAAGAGCACGTAATGCCGCGCCTCTTCAGAGAGAGCCCTCTCAATTCTATCTGGGAAGGCTCCGGCAACATCATGTGCCTGGACGTTATGAGAGCAATCGCCAAAGAAGCTGGAGCCATCGATACGCTCGAGGCAGAACTGGCGAAATCTCGCACCTTCAGCACAATCTATGACAGTGCAGCCACCGCTGTCATTGGCAAGCTGCACATGCTCAAAGCGGCAGCAATGGCAGGAAGAGACGACGCTCAAGTTATGGCGCGTCGTGTGGTTGAGGAACTGGCACTCGTGCTGCAAGCTTCGCTCATGATTCGTTATTCGGCACCTTTTGCCGCCGACGCATTCATTCAGTCTCGCCTGGACAAGAGCCACGGATACACCTATGGCACTCTGTCTTTGGGCACGAAATTCGACGACATCATCGGGCGTTACGTGCCTTAGATGACCTGATTATCTGATGACGGAGCAGGAAGAGATAGCAATATCTTTTCCTGTCTCTCGTTTTTTGTGTTCTGATTTTTCCACCAATTTTACTATCCCACATAGTAAAACACCGTCCAAGTAAAACGAAACGGGAATCTGGCTGCTTGGGTTTAATCCCATGCAAACCAGATGTCCACGTTCCGTTCTCCTTCTTGCAGTCGGCTACTTGCCCTGGACCTGCCGCCGAATGACTTCGCTCTTCATCAGAAGCTCGTAGACATTCTTGGACGTCAACGACGCCTCCGCCAGTGAGTCGATGTCCCTCGCGCTGAGGTTGTCGAAATCACGGATGAGGTCGTAGTTCTCGCCGGGGTTGAGGCGCGACGCGTATTGGATGGCGATGACGGCTTCCTTGAACCGCTTCATGCGCACAAGGATGTTGGCCTTGTGATGTGCAGCCAGAGCCGCAGAAACGCGATCCGGTGGCGTGATGAATTTGCGCCAGGCGGGACCGGTTCTGACAGCCTCGTAGGCAGCCAGCGAACGGTCGAAGTGGTCCAGGGCTTCGGTGAGCTCGAGGCTCGTGTACGAAGCAACGCCCTGGTTGTACTCGGTCGTCTGACCATCGTGGGTCATGACCGTGTAACCGAAGGCGCCAAGGCAGATAACGCCGAGCAAGAAAATCGGGACGTAAAGCTTCAGGAGCTTACGCCGCAAAGGTCGCTTGTTCATGTGATCCTCGCTTTCTATTCAGTGAGAAGTTATGGAGCGCTCGGGGTGGAGGCTCGGGGAATCAAAGCAAGCAAACGCCAGACTCAAATTCCAAATCAAATCGAACCTAGGTTTCCTCCAAACAGAAACATCTGCTAGAGAAATAGAACGTTAGTTCTGATTTGATTGGACTTTCTGGTGTTTAACTCAGCTTGAAAGAAGTGAAAGATATAAATTCACCGTAGTTAAATAAATCATGATGGATCAAATTTAAAGTTTATAACTATTGAGCATTACAGCTGTTCGAGCTTTCCTAACCGGTATTTTTATTAGAGGGGCATAATTTAGCTTAGAATATTGAGTAAGAACCATGACCATGATTAAACGAAAAACTCGCGACGTTATTTCAGAACTTGTACTTGCACAGGCGCAAGGTGTGCACGTGAGCGCACAAGAACTGCAAGAACAGGCTAGCAAGCTTGGCACAAACGTAAGCTTGTCCACCGTTTATCGTGTACTAGAACAGCTTAAAGACCGCGGTCTGGTCAGCTCTATTATTAGTAACAAAGGTCATTTGTGGGAAGCAGCTGGCAAAGAAGATCCGCATGACCACATAATTTGCACCCGCTGCGGCATCACCAAAGAATTCACCGATGCGCTTGTAAGTGGCTTTGGCAGGACAGTTGCTGAGCGTAAAGGTTTTATTTTCCAGGGCAGTCGCTTCGATATTTTTGGCTTCTGCTCAAGCTGTAAACATGCTCAAGACCAGGTTTTGATTTCTGCATTAGAAGAAATAATCACCGATGCCAGGCTTCTGATACAGGATTCAGACAAATTGCTATCAG
Organism: Candidatus Melainabacteria bacterium; assembly: GCA_016699165.1. Taxonomy (GTDB): domain Bacteria; phylum Cyanobacteriota; class Vampirovibrionia; order Obscuribacterales; family Obscuribacteraceae; genus Aved-18. The sequence continues at coordinate 2,657,543 of CP064963.1, forward strand.
CACCGCAAGAAAGCTATACCGCCGCAGATAACAGACTGCGCCTGGCTCGCGAACAAACACGCAAAGCGCTTGAAAAAATCGATCAAGCTATTCGCATACTGGAATAAGGCTTCTCGCACTTGCGCTAGCTATTAATCATGAACAAATGCTTATTTTCGTGCAGCAGCGGGAATGAAATTTTTCTGTGCCCTAAAAGAGAGCATCAAAGTGAAAATAGATGAAAATCCGGACCACAATTTCAAAACTCTAACTGTCGATGGTGGCAAAGCGCCCATCAAGCTTTGGACCAAAGGCGTCGATATTGAATCTGAAGCTCAAAAACAACTGGTCAATATTGCTATGATGCCGTTTATTCATAACCATGTGGCTGTCATGCCTGACGTTCATCTTGGTCGTGGCGCCACTATTGGTAGTGTCATTCCTACCAAGGGTGCCATTATTCCGGCAGCCGTAGGTGTCGACATAGGATGCGGCATGGTAGCCATTAGAACCACTTTAACAGCTACCGATTTGCCCGATGATTTGAGCAAACTGAGATCTGCCATCGAGCAAGCAGTTCCTCATGGTCGCACAAATGATGGTGGCTCTGGAGACAAAGGCGCCTGGTCAGTTTCGAGCTTACCCAAAAGTGTTGAAAATGGCTGGAGCGACATTCTACCAGGATACAAAAAAATCATCAAAAAATATCCCAAACTAGCCAAGGGCAACGATTCTAATCACCTGGGCACACTTGGCACCGGAAACCATTTTATCGAAGTATGCCTGGATCAAGAAAATCGAGTCTGGTTCATGCTTCACTCGGGCTCTCGTGGTGTCGGAAACAGAATTGGAATGTTTTTTATAACGCTTGCTAAAGAAGATATGCAAAAACATCACGGCAACCTGCCCGATGCAGACCTGGCCTATTTAAGCGAAGGCACAGACTATTTCGACGACTATATCGATGCAGTTGGTTGGGCCCAAAATTATGCCAAACTTAATCGTAAAATCATGCTCGAATCAGTAATTGAAGCAGCAGCGAAAAGCGGCTTGCCACCATTTCAAAGCGATGTTGAAGCGATTAACTGCCACCACAATTACGTCCAAAAGGAGGACCATTTCGGTGCTTCTGTTTGGGTCACTCGCAAAGGCGCAGTGAAGGCTGGTTTGGGCGATATGGGTATTATTCCAGGCTCTATGGGTGCCAAATCTTTTATAGTGCGCGGCAAAGGTAATCCCGAAAGTTTCGAAAGTTGCTCGCATGGCGCAGGTAGAGCGATGTCTCGCACCGAAGCCAAACGACGTTTTAGTGTCGAAGATCATATAGAAGCTACCAAAGGCATAGAATGTCGCAAAGACAAAGATGTCGTGGATGAGACTCCAGCTGCCTATAAAGATATCGATGCGGTCATGAACGCCCAAAGCGATCTGGTCGAAATAGTGCACACTTTGCGTCAGGTAGTCTGCGTCAAAGGTTGATTGCGCTATAATAAAATGCGTTATCGAATTTACCATTTTATTGACAGAAAGTAGACCGTTTTGAAATTTAGACTAGCAAAACTTCAAGTGGCTTTTTGCCTTTCTGCATTCTTGCTCTCATCTGAGTTGGCTTTTGCGGCTGATTCCAATCAAGATAAATGGCAGAAAATCTATACTACTGGCAAAGAATCACTGCGTTTAGCCGAATACGGCAAAGCCGAGCGCCAGCTCAATCAGGCAGTAATTTTATCTGCGTCATTTGGCGAAGGCGATAAAAGATTTGCTGACAGTCTTGGATCGTATGGCGAATATCTAACCATTCGTGGGCGCTTCGGTGAAGCAGAACCAATTTTAGAAGAAGAATTGCACGCCAGAGAACTTTGCACCGATACTACTAGTGGTGCTATATTGCCCTCGATGAGTTCTCTTGTCGGATTTTATATTAACAATGGAACCCAAGCAAAAGCCGCTCCATTAGCCGAACGTCTTCTTGCTTTTGTAGAGGGAAAAATGTCCGAGCACAGACAAGCTCAAAGCGGTCCGCTCACTTTGAAAAAAGGTCAACCCCTAACAGGATGGGCTGGCTCTGCGGCAAAATCGATGGTTACACCAGTAATTGAATGGGCAATCGCGCTTGACGCTATCGGCAATGATTTTAAATCCATAAAAAACTTCGACATGGCTGAGCGTTTATTTGATGCTGCTCTTGAAGTAAAAGAAACAGTGCTTGGCAAAGATCATTTATCTCTTGCAAATAGTTTCGACAATCTAGCGGCGGTCTATCAAGAACGTCAGGATGAGGCACGCGCTGAGCAATACTATCGCTATGCGCTAGAAACTACTATTAGAGTTTTAGGTGAAAAAGAACCACTTGCGTATGCACAAGTTTATAACCGATTAGACAAACTGGCTAAGTGCCTGGTTAAACAGCAGAAATACGAAGAAGCCGAAAATTTATATCTAAGCGCCATCAAACGCGATTTCTGGAAAGACGATCCATCCAAAGCCGGTGTTGAAGCCAGACTGTATTACTCGCTTGGAAATGTGTATGTGCTCGAAAAGAAATTTGAGTTAGCTGAGCCCGTGCTTAAAAAGGCTCTAGAAGTGGCTGAAGGCTATTTTGGTTCCGAGTCAATTTCGCTGGTTCCTTTCTTTCAAAGAAATGCCGACAACATGTATTACCTCAAGAAAGACGATTTGAGAGTGCAATACAAGAGTCGAGCAAATGCCATCACAGACACCACGATGTGAGTTTGGCAAAAGCCAAATTAGCAGGGATTAATCCTGGTGCCATTCTCGGACGGTCTCATCTAGTCAGCGCTTAGAGCCTCTCACCCAACTATGCTAGGTGGTTTTCTTTAAGGTCCGCTTACAAAGCTTGAATAGAAAATATCTAGTTAAGTAAGGTGAGCTTATCCTCCGATGCATTCACTTAACTGAAAAAACCAAAAACATCCAGTCCACGATAACTTCCCGATTCTTGTAGCTCTTCAACAGAGGGCAGGAAAGGTTCGTGCGTGTGAATAATTAGAGGAAGCCACATCAATCAAAATGAGCGAAAGGACAATAATGGCACGCTCCTACAAAAACACTCCCATCTCAGGCATCACCACCTGCCAGTCCGACAAGAAGGACAAGCAGAAGGCCAACCGCACCACCCGTCGGCGTGAACGCGTTTCTCTCAATGTCGTCTCTCTTCATGACGCCGGCGAAGAACACCTTGGCACCCACCGCTTCGAAGATAATCCCAGCTATTTCAGCAAGGATGGCAAACAGTTTCACCACGGACGCAGCGTCAAGTACTCGCGTGGCAACCGTTTCCGCCGTCACTTCTGGAGGGACCTTCGTAAGTAATCTTTCCTGAGGATAAAACTTGGTGCCATCATTTTTGGTGGCACCCTTTTTCCTTTTGTATTGCTTATGCTACTTGATATAGTATAACAAGATGCCGAAATGAACAGACCAAATTCAATCTCTCACCAAGCAAAAACGTATGATATTTGCGATCTTTGAAGCTGAAAATGAAAATATGATGGGGCCGACATAATTTTCGCTTAAAAATTTGTTGTGGCCATCATATTTTCATAAGTCGTACCCGGAAAGCCTCTATTTGCGTTAAAGGAGTTAATACTTGATATAGTAGGACTTCGTGAAGAAAGAGAAGAAGTGTCCTGTTTTTAAACAGAAACACTTCTTCTCAAGTCAGTGCCTTACTTCTTGAGCACAGGCCACATGGGTGACTTGGGCGTGCGCTTCATCACCCAAATCTGAAGTCCCCAGATCAGGGCGACGTTCAGCAGGGCAAGAGGCAGACCAAGCCAGAAGCTCGAGAACAAGACAGTGCCAGGCACCACTCGCCCTACAAGCCAGATGCCTACCATGCAAGAAAGCACAGCAATGCCTGTTGGCACGGCCAGACCCGGATGTTCGGGCTTGACCAGCTTCCAGCCAGCGTAACCCAGCACCATGAAACTGATACCAGATACGATGCTGAGCGTGAGCGCCATATCGAAGACGTCGAAGAGGCTCGATATGCCGAAGGCGCCAAAGAGCCCACCAAGAGCGACAACCACAGCGGTTGCCACCCAGATGATGCCGAATCCGCGCGCAAAATGTTTCCACATGTTTGCGATACCTTTCTTAGTTGGTTTCGTAGTTGAGAAGAGAAGCAATAGAGAGCGCAGTTTTGACCGCGCCCTCTAAGTTTGGTTCGTGTTCAGTGCTGGTGGATTACCACTGCGGCCAGAACGGACGCTCTTTGTAAGCGGGGTTCGGCACGAAGAGGATGGTAATCGCCCAGACCAGTGCAGAGACGACCGCCGCAAAAGGCAGTCCGGACCAGAAATTGCCGAAGTGCACCATCTGAGGCACCGCCTGGCCAAACAGCCAGATGGAGATGGTTCCAGCGGTGACGCCGACGAGAGTGGGCAGAGCCAATCCCGGGTGCTTGTACTTCATGGTCACGTAAGTCAGAAGTGCGATGGCATAGTGCACGATGGTCGCAGTCACGGTCAAGCCGACGGCAAGACCGATGAGCGAAAACACCGAGGGTGTGGTGAAAACCGGGATGCTCGCAAGCGAACATCCATAAATGAGTGCGGCGGTCGCCACAACGACGGTTGCAATGCCACGCAGAACGCTCTGCATTTTTGTATATCCTTTCTTTTGGCTTGGCTCAGTGATTGAGCTTGAGCAATTTGGGTCCCAGATGATCGAACCCAAGCGGGTCATCATCGCCGCAAGTGTCGAGCAGCTTGTGATTGCGTGCTCCATTCGAATTATCTGGGTAAGGGTTAATCTCCGCCATCGTTTTCTTCACCATGGGCGATACCACGACACTTACGTGACCGCGGGTCAACTCCCAGGGGTGACTTACTCCGATGGCGCGCAGAATCATAATCAGGTCGCGTTGAAGCGCCCGGTTGTAGTTGCCGATTTTGACGTACTTATCCTCGGGGTCGAGGGCACGTCTGTACCGCGGGTCCTGCGTGGCGATGCCCACCGGACAGGTGTTTGTATGGCAGCGACGCGCCATGATACAGCCGGAGGCGATCATGTTGGCACGAGCGATATTGATCATGTCGGCACCAAGAGCGATTGCGATGGCAATCTCGTTAGGCTTGGCGAAACGCCCCGAAGCAATCAGGACGATATCGTCACGCACACCAAACTGGCGAAAGATGTTGTCGACATCTGGAATAGCAAGTAGAATCGGCAGTCCGACCGAATCGGACAGAGCAACGGGCGCAGAGCCAGTTCCTCCTTCGCCACCATCGATGGTGATGAAATCGGGACCGTCGCCGGTCTCGCTCATCAACTTGGCGATGGCACGAATGTCGTCGTCTTGACCGACGGCAATTTTGATGCCGACCGGTTTTCCGGTGAGGTCTTGAATCTTCTTCAAGAAGGCAAACATGGTAGGAACGTCATTAAATTCATCCCAGAGATTGGGCGAGTAGACGTCTGTCCATGCTTCCACACCGCGGAACGACGCCAGTTCAGGCGAGTTCTTGGCGGCAGGAAGATGACCACCTTGACCGGGTTTGGCACCCTGGTGCAACTTAATTTCGAATGCCACCACTTGTTCGCGGCGGCTGAATTCGACCAGTTTGTCCCAGTCGAGTTCGCTTGTGAAACGCTTGCGAAATCCGCGCTCGCCCGCAGTGGAAATGACGTCAGTATAGACGCGCCGGAAGCCGAACTTGCCTGCTCCAAGCTGACAGATGATTCTGCCACCACCCACTACTTCGCCACGAGGAAAACTTGGTTTGGCTTTAATGCCGAAGGAAAGCACGTTGGCCGCCCGCTCTCGCCAGTAGCGAGTGAGTTGCGATACGGTAACGCGCTTAATCACACCGTCGATATGATACGGCGTGGTGCCGCCTTCGCCGGTGAGAATGTGAATGTTGGCCATTTTGGCCCCGCTCGACAAAGCCTGAACGGCTTCAGGAGACAGGGCACCAAAACTCATTCCCGAGATGTTAATGGGCGAAGGACAGACGTAAGGTGTACGTCGGTTTTTGCCGATAACAATGGCGGGAAGCGAATTGGAACAGGCCGACTGTTCCGAGACCGGATACATTTTGTGGAGCAGATGAATCTGCCCAACGGCGCTGTAATCTCGCACCGTTCCGTAGGGGATATTTCTATCCAAACCTTTGGCGGTGCGATAAATGAAGCGGCGCGTCTCGCGGTCGTAGGGACGCTCTTCGGTGTCGGACATGAACCAATACTGACGCAGTTCGTCACCGATGATTTCGAGTCCATAGCGGAACCAACCAATGAGCGGAAAGTTGCGCCGCACAGCGTGTTTGCGCTGCAAGAAATAGTCGTCGCAAGCGACCGAGGCAAGAAAAATTGCCACCGATACGCCAAGGGCAACCAGCAGGTTTGCTTGCAAAAGAAAGGTGGTCACTGCAAATCCAAGAGCAGTCAGTGCAAGCGCCACCGGAAAGAGGGCGCTCTTTTTGCTCTTGAAGTCGTAGACCGTTAGCTGCACCGCGAACGCCAGAATGGCTGCCAGTAACGCTGCCGGTATACCAAGAAAAGTGAAACCGCCAAGTGCAGCGAGCACCGTGACGGCTATGAATGCATGCCCGGACTCTTTGAAGTCCTCAATCGCTTGAACCAGGAAGAAGCCTCCTAGAGCCAGTAACATTGCGGCCTGAAAGCCGCCGAACTGCAAGCCGACGAACCACCCGAGAATGGTGGCACCGCCTGCAGCAATGCGCCAATGAAGGGTCATCGCTTTCACTTTCTATTTTGGTCTTGCCGATTGCACCACATGTGGTGCAACCGGACACAAGACCTGGTTAGAGGGAGAATGCGTTTTCGAGGAACTCTTTGAGTTTCTCCTCGCGCAGAAAACCGTTCGAAATGTCCACGGCATCGCCTGGACCCTTCAGAACGTAGATGCTAGGCAAAGAGCCGCACTTCATTGCGCGTGCGAGCGGGCGCTCGGCGTCGACGTCGATGGTGACGAATTCGGCGCGCGAGGCAAGCTCACTTGCGACTTTGTGATAGGTCGGCCACAGAAGATTGCAAGCTCTGCACCAGTCGGCATGAAAGAGAAGCACCAGAGGTTTGCCCAGCTGGTCGCACTCGATGCGAAGCGCTTCGAACTCGACAGCGCTCACTTCTTTGGCGAATGCTTCTGCTTTCATTTTCTTCTTCACAGACTTGCGTGAAATAACCGCGCGGACGATGGCAATAGCTGCCCCGCCGGCTAGAGAACCTGCAACAAGCAGGCTCATCCAGGTTGGTAAAGACATGTTGTCTCTCCTACAGTTAGTTTTGAGCAGATTTAGAGGCGGTCTAGTACTGGTTTCGGCGAAAATTAATCGCATTTCAGTCTCAACCGCAGATTGTAAAGTGTTGCCAGATTTGGAAATTGGGCGATAAACTCGCCTGTGTTATACTGAGTTCAGCTCTGGGATCGTAGCTCAGTTGGTTAGAGCGCCTGCCTGTCACGTAGGAGGTCGCGGGTTCGAGTCCCGTCGGTCCCGAATATTAGAAGACTCAGCACAATACACGCGAGTCGATAGCAACAAGAAGGAGGTCGGATTATTCATCCGACCTCCTCTGTTTTGTGGGTCTGACTCAGCCTAGCCTATGTTGTACAGACTAAACAGTGACCTTGTTCGAGCTGGCCATAGCGACCAAATGCGAACCAAGCGGAGCCGTGTGATCTCGGCGCAAGCGCGCGTTGATCTCAAGCTGCTCGAGCATCTGTGCAATAGCCATGTCACCCGACTTCACCTTGCGAGTGGCGAAGAATTCGCGCACCGACTTCTCCAGTTGCGGCTCATCGAGGCTGGATGCAGCGGCGCACAGCCGGACGAATCCGGACTGCGGGTACGCTTTTTCCATCTTGTCGAAGTTGGCAATGAGGAAGTCCCAGGCGAGCTGGTCCGCTTCTTCGTTGGAGAAGAGAGCGGAGTAGATTGAGGGCGCGTCCTGAGTACGAATGTGCTCGGACAAGCACTTCTCCACCGTACGCGCCAGCAGCTTCTCATCGCGGAATGCGGTGAGAGCACCGAGGAAACGCAGCTCTTCTTGCGGGTTGGTGGCTGCCTGAGCCAGATTGACAAACTCGTCGTATCGAGCCTCGTTACCGGTGTAAGCAAGAATGCTCACGATGTCCGGCACGATGTTGGCGTCGACCGAGGAGCGATCAAGCTTCCAGGCATCGAAATACGAATTGGCTTTCTGTCGCACTTCGGCCACTTCGCCGATGGTGCCAAGAATGCCGATGAGCTGACCACGCAATTCGCGCGTCTGGACCGGCTCCTTGTCGGAGGGAATCCAGCCGAGCTTCTGGTACATGGGCGTTGCAAGCTCAACGATGAACTGAGTCATCGCTTTGCGCTCGTCGCCTGAAGTCAGCCTGTAGAGGGTCTTGACCGAACCGGCGATGATTGCCCAGACGTTGGGATCGTCTTCGTTCACGAAGAGTTTCACCATTGCCAGATAATCGGCCGCAGATTCGACGCCGGCGCGAACGGCAGCCCAGCTGTCGTTCACCAGGTTGAAACGCTCCACCACATTCATCTTGTCGAGATTCGCCGCAAGCTTTGCGTCGAGTTCCTTCGAGTAGACGACGCGGTAGAAGCCGTTGCCATCAGCGTTGAAGACGACATACTTGAAGTCGTTGCCGACATAAACGGTCTCGCTTGGCTTGTCGAAAACGAACTTGCGCTCGACCACAGAGCCGTCAGCGCGCTCGGCGCGGAACATCACCGGAATGGGCCAGTACGTCTTGTCGCTCGGGTCGTCGATGAATTGGAACCGACGCTGAGTGATGGTGACGCAGCCTTCTTCGTCGGCAGCCTTCACTTCCATCACCGGATGACCGGGCTTGAGCACCCAGTTATCCATGATGTGACGCACAGGCTCGTTGACCTCGAGGTCTTCGCTTGATTTCTCGAGAGCATCCCAGAGATCAGAGATCTTGGTGTTGCCGAAAATGTGCTTCTTGAAGTAGGCCTGAAGCGCGTTGCGGAACACTTCGTCGCCGACGTAATAGTAGAGCTGGTGCATGACCGAGTGACCCTTCACATACGTGATGATGTCGAACATCTCGTCGATCTGATCGGGGTGCTTGATGTCGGTCTGAATGGAGTGCGTGCTCTTCAGGCTGTCCGTGCGGAAAGCAGCGGCTCGCTGCAGAGCGAATTCTTCATTCGCCTTCCATTCGGGCTTCCAGTTGTTGACGAACAGATACTCCATGAAGTTGGCGAAGGTCTCGTTGAGCCAGAGACCATCCCAGTCTTCCATCGTGACAGTGTTGCCAAAATGGATGTTGTGGGCAGTCTCGTGAGCGACCACGAGCGCGACGCGGAAAATAGCCGCGAACGTCGCCGTTGCAAGATCCACCAGCAGAGCCGTTTCACGATAGGTGATACAGCCGTGGTTTTCCATGGCGCCGGCAGCGAAGTCCGGAATGGCGATGTGGTCAATCTTGTCGCCCTGGAACGGGAGCTTGAAATAGTTCTCGTAAAAATCAGTGCTGGCAGCGGCGACCTGGAGTCCAAACGACATCAGGTGTTCCCTTCCAGGAACAGCCCAGACGCGGATTTCCTTGCCGTTGACCATCACTGGCTTGGAAGAGACGAATTCGCCGACCACGAACGCCACAAGATAAGTGGACATCTTGATGGTCTTGGCGTAGCTCACACGCTTCTTGCCTTTGGAGACGAAGCCCGGGAGCGGGAATTCAGCCGAGCCGTCGTCGCTTGCGAGCAGCTCTTCCTTCACCACTTTGGTGTTGGAGAGGGCGGTGAGCGACTTGTCGACTATAAGGCTCACTTCGAATGTGGCTTTGCGATCCGGCTCATCCCAGCATGGAAAGGCGCGGCGCGCGTCGCAAGCTTCGAACTGCGTGACGGCAATAGTGTGTTGCTTACCGTCCTTGTCCTTCCAGAAGCTGCGATAGAAGCCCTTGAGGCGGTCGTTGAGAACGCCAGTGAACTTGGTGTGAAGCTTCCATTCGCCGGTGCCGATCACACCTTCGAAATTGAAAATGGCAATCTCGTTTGCAGCGTCGAAACTGACTCTGGCTGCAAGCCGAGTGCCGTCTTCGCGTTCGACAAATGAGTCGAAGATTTCGAGATCGGCTGAGTGCAGCTCGATCTGGCTCGTTTTCTCGAGCACACTGATTGAAACTTCTTGCCGACCGGCGAAGGTGAACTTCTCCAGGTCGGGGGCGATCTCAAGAACGTAGTGCGACGGAACGACATTGCGCGGCAGGCGCTTGTAGCGCGGTACCGACGGACTCGCTCCATCATTGAAACATTTACACATGTTTTTCTCCGATTGAGAGGTTGTACTAAGGGTTTAGAGGCAAAAATTAGTCATATTGTTGAAAGCTTACCGCTTTAGACATTCTGTTCGCTTTAAATAGAAGCGTTGCGCAGAATGACTTAACGGCATTGATCTTTCTCCACGACAAGATTCAGACCGAATTACTTCGGTTTTTAAAAGCTTGGATGTATCTTGTCACAAGTTAGATCAGAGTTTTCAAAGTTGATTAGAAAAGGGAATAGGGTCTGAAAAACTAACAGGTATTAGGGTCTTAGTTCAAATGCACTTATCAAGAATACTAATTAGATGTTGCTAGCCTTGCCTCTTGACCGATATGTAACTCGCGCAGCCTAGCGAATCTTGTCGTAGCGCACCAGTTTATATCTAACTCATATATTGAGAAATTTAGCTTATTACCTGTTTTCAGACCTTTTAGGCTTTGGCTCTTCCCTTGATAAGCGTACTGTCTCTTTCTTAGTATTGGGAGTTACCTCTCATAACCCAATCTAAAGCGCACCTCAAGAACTAGAGCTTTTAATTCACTCGAAAAACACTGTCTGACTCGTTTGTTTAAACGAGCCGGATACTGTCGTTCTTGCTCTGGTGCCTTCAGTTTGGACTGAGAAGTATTTCGTCAAATCCACCACTAAGCAGGAATTCACCTGCAGTGGTTCCATCCTAACCAAACGAAAGGAAAGTCATTATGATGAAAGACGGTATCATCCCGGGTTACATGCTCTACAGCGCGGCCCGGTCCAATCCGCAGAACCTGTTTGCCACCCGCACCATCGCCGAGACGCATGCTCTCTTCGCCAACGCGCAGACGAGCGGCGCCTTCATGGCCTCGAACCACGGCAAGAACAAGGGCGGTCGTCGTCACACCTGGGTCGGCTCCGACTCGGCGGTCAAGATCTTCGACGCCATGAACAAGCGCAGCCTCCCCGGCAAGCTCGTCCGCGGCGACAAGGATCCGGCCACGTCCGACACCACGGTCAACAATGCCCACGCCTACCACGGCAACGTCCGCGACTTCCTCGTGAAGGTCCTCGGCGTCAAGGGCGTCAACAACGCCGGCATGGACTTCGTCGGCACCGTGCACTACGGGTTCCAGTACTCGAACGCGTTCTGGGACGGCAAGCAGATGACCTACGGTGACGGCGACGGCAAGCTGTTCATCACGTTCGTCATCCTCGACGTCGTCGGTCACGAGATCTTCCACGGCCGCACCGAGTTCACCTCGGGTCTGGAGTACTGGAACGAGTCCGGCGCCGCCAACGAGTCGGGCTCCGACATCGGCGGTGTGCTGGTTCGCCAGTTCACCAACAACGTCAAGTCGAAGGACGACTCCTGGCTCGTCGGCCCGGGTCTCTTCGGTCCCACGGTCAAGGGCAAGGCGCTCCGCGACATGCTCAACCCCGGCAAGGCCTACGACGATCCGAGCCTCGGCAAGGACCCGCAGCCCGACCACTACAGCCGGCGCTACAAGGGCGGCCAGGACAACGGCGGCGTCCATATCAACTCGGGGATCATGAACAAGGCCTTCGCCACGTTCGCCCTGAACGCCCCGAACTGCGACTTCGCCTTCGAGCGTCCCTTCCAGCCCTGGAAGGAAACGCTCTGGAGCGAGGACTCGTCCAAGCGTGTCGGCAAGAACGCCACGTTCCAGGACGTCGCCGACAAGACCGTCGCCAATGCCCGCGCGTCGGAGCCGACCCTCGTGGCCGCGCTCATCGCAGCGTGGCAGGGTGTCGGCATCACGGTGAAGTAAGGGCGCCAGCGCCTAAGCTTCACTGAGGTGGTAAGACCCGGCAAGCAGGGGGCAAGTTCAGCATTATTAGCTGACTTGCTCTCTTGCTTTGCCGGGTTCTTATTTTTTCTCCCCCTTTACTACCTCGTATAGCATGTCAAGTGGACATACTAATAATGCACTCGAATAATCGGAGTAAAAAATGGCTTCGTCTAAGAAGCTAGGAGTTGCGCTTGTTTTATGCATGTCGGCTCTTTCTCTGTTTGCGCTGTTCTCCCCATCGATCCAATGGTCGGGTCATCAAAAGCCGAAAGCGGACACCATGCCACTTTCTATCAAGGCTCAATTCCCCGACAAAATAGCCAATCGCATCTCGGTTCCCGCTCAGGGATCGACCGAAGACAGACGCACTGAGTTTTACGACTCGGACAACGTCACTCTACGTCTGCGCGAGATTGTCTACAAGAACGGCGTCACATCTTACTTCCACTTCCGCAAAGACAAGAAAGCGGAGCGCATGGAAGAATTCTATCCAGCCGAAAATGGCTCTCAGACCCGAGTGCTCAAAACCAAAGTGGTTTACGAAGACGATGGTGCACTTTTTGCCAGTCATCAAAGTTGGCGCCCAGACAAAACCCTGCTCAAAGACGGTTCTCGTCAGGGCGACGGCACTTATCGCACCACCACCTATTTCGCAGACGGAGTGACGATCGAGCGCGTGCAGAACTTCACCCGCAGGCGCGTTATGACCGATGAAACGGTTTATCGCACAGACGGTGTCAAAGCGCGCGTGATACTCGTCACTCAAAATGGCGACCGCGAAGTGACCTTGTTCCGCCAGGATGCGGCAAGCGAGATCGCGTACATGACCATGACCGTTTCGCGCTCTCAGTACTCGGGCGTCAAAGGCAATTTGTTTTCTCAAGACGGAACGAAAGTAATCGCTCGCTTCGAGAACGGTTCTTTCAAGACCGAATTCACCTATCTTGATGCCGCTGAAAAGCAGCATCTTTTAGTGCGGTACGAGCGCACCGTCGCTGGTCATTTGACTGTCGAAACTATTGTGCAAGATGCGCAGGTCAAGCTCAGTCAAGTCTATTTGAGACGAAGCGGAAGTGCGCATGGTTGCGGCGGTTCATACGCCTTAAACTATGTAGACCAATACGCCGCCGATAACTCGGCGATGGGCAAACGACCTTTTCGTCGTATCAATCTAGCCGAGGATGAAGTGACCATCAAGTCGGTCGCCATCCCGGATCAATCTTTTTATTTCATGGGCAAGGGCACACTCTACGAGCTCTACCCAAGCGGTTTTGTGGCGAAGAAGAAAGTCTTCCAAAACCACAACACCATCTCGTCTGTCACCGATTACGCCGATGAGCAATATCGCGAACCGGCTACAGAAGTGACTGACCGCTCTATTTTCAAGCGCGCAGATTTCCAGTGCCCAGGACCACTTCCGGTCTGGAATCAGGAAAAACGCTCTTGGATCATCGACTAGTCCAGTCTATATAACAAAAGGAGAACAGCTATGTTCAAAGCAACATGGCGGTTGATTTTCGCGTCTCTGGCTTTGCTCTTGGTTCTGACAGCTTGCTCGTCTGAGCCACCGAATATGGTGCGGGAAGATTTCCCCCAGAAGCTCTCAACTCGAGTGCGCATCAATTCACAGAAGCCACAGGAAGTCGACCGTTGGGTTTATATGAATGATAACGTCAAGACGCTGGAGCAAATCCAGTATGTCGACGGCGTCACCACTTACGTTTTCTTCCGGCCCGATGAGACGGCGGAGAAAATCGTCGAGATGCACCCAGTGCAGACCGGCGAGGACAAACGTCGCCTCAAGACCGAGGTGATTTTCGAAGCCGACGGACTTGCCTACGCAAGCCACAAGGCACTGCGTCTGGATGGCACACTCATAAAAGAGGGTCGCCGTCTTGAAGACCGCACCTATTCGACCATCACATACTTTGAAGACGGCATCACCAAGCAGCGTGTTTCGGTCTACAAACCGGACAAGACGCTTGTGAGCGAACTTATGGTCGACCGCGACGGCACTAAGTTGCAAGAGACAGTTACCGACAAGGATAACTATCTCGTATCTCAAAGCTGGCGCCGAGACGGCACACTCTGGATGCAATACAAGAAGCCGCCCTATTCTTATGGTGGTGTCACCGGTGCATACTACGAGGCGGATGGAACTACCATCAAAGCCGAGTTCAGCATTACCGGCTGGCAGAATTCGATGAGCTTCCCTAACTTTTCTGGTTTGGGCAAGCGTCTCGACTTCTCGTTTGAAACCTATGGCCAAAAGCGCATGACCGTGCTAATCTCGGACAGCGCCAGTGGAACTCCGCTCTACCAGCAGTTCTACGCACACGATGCGAAGACGCCGTTCGATTTGCGGGGCACTTACACCCTTGCATCGATCGAACAATACGAGGGTACGGGCAACCGCTACAATCGCAAGCTCACGCGTCGCATCACCCTTGGCGCAGACGGCAAGTCTGTGGTCAAAATCTTCGTTCCGCAATCGCAGTGGTACGACTATAACGGGGTGGAGTACTCGCTCTATCCAAGCGGTTTTATCCAGTCGAAGAAGAATGTAGGTTGGAATTCTCAGCCCAACCCGCAGACTTTTGCAGACGGCGCTTACACCGACCCGATTGTGGTGGTGAATCAGCCCGAGCTGCTCCAGTTGCCTCAGGTGGAGAAGCTGTCCCTCCCGGACATCAAGATGCCTGAAGTTTACTGGTACTGGTAAGCTTCGCCTCGCTCACTATCTCTGAAAGCAGCTGTCGACCTCGATTCTATATCGAGCGTCGGCAGTTGCTTTCTTTTTCGCCTCGCATTGCTACTTGATATAGTAAATCCTGGCTGACGGCTATTCGTGTTTTGGGCGTTTCGGGGCACGAATTATGAGAATATGCATTTAAATGCATATTTTAGGGGTGCTTTTTATGCTGCCCACAGCATAATTTAATTTTCCACCTCGGAGATGGGCGAGAATCTAATTTCCTTCCGCGTTCAGAATAAAAAACTACATACAAATAGTAGTTGGTTCTGAGGCTCATACGCATTTGCGACGGCACCATATTTAGTGGCACTACCCAACCAGTAATCATCTTAAATAAAGTTTAGATTATAGATGTCCGGAAAAGCCCCTTTAATACCTTAAAGGTTCTTGACAGTACAGCTAGATTTCGTAAGCTTTACAGTCGGTATTCATGTCCACCCGAGGGATTCGCTCAAGCGACGCCTTCGTTAAGTTTCTAACCGCCAATAGGTGAAAACCATGTCTAACACAATTGCCGCAAGTCCCACTGTAGTCATACTGGAAGAAAGCAAATACACTCCAGTTTCCGACGCCACTTTCGAATCCAGTTCGATTCTTGATGAAGCAATGGCTCTTCGTCAGATAGAAGGATTCAAATTGACCGGCGGCAATCCGCACGAAATCATTGATCTTTTGACTCAACTCTCTTTGCACTATGTCAAAGAAGGGAAATTCGACAAAGCTCTTTTGAGCTTGAAAGATGCCTGCAAATTAGCCGAAATCACTTATGGTCAGGAACATTCAGTTGTAGCTGAAATCATGGTCGAAATGGCATTCATCAATTTCAGTCAGCGTCGTTTTGAATCTGCTCGCACTTATCTTGAACCAGCAATCGCTATATATGAAAAGAACTTCGGTCTGATTAGCGACCAGGTAGCATTTGCTTTTCACAAGCTGGCCAAAGTCTATCAAGCGTCAGGTCAAATGCAGATGGCAGAAAAATACTGTCAGAAAGCGCTTTCCATCTACGAAAAGACATCCTGTCCGGACGATGAGCAAATCAATGCCGCTCGAAACGATTTGATAAAGATAAGACAATCGCAATAAGCGTTAAATACAAAGTGAATTCGAGAAGAGAGATTGGTTGAAACCAGTCTCTCTTTTTTCACAGAAGATTTGCTGATAACAGTTAGCAAATATTGGTCTATTTAAAATAATAGAATTTAACTTGTTTTACTAACCAATAAATCTTTAGTTTAGGGTCTAAGTATCCGCACTTTTTTTATCAGGACAAAGTCCAACCCATCTTCTTTTGCTAATTTCGATTCTTTTTTGACAGTCCAAGACTGCCGAAAAGGGGCTCGACAAAGCAATAGAAATCTTTGTAGAAAACAAAAACGAAAGGTTGAATGCAATGAAAATGCGAATTCTCTTCTCGGCAATGCTTACTCTGGCTCTCGCTCCCGAGCTCGCAATTGCTCAAGTTGCAACCAAACCTGCTGACGAAACATTGAATCCAATAATCGAAGAACTCGGAGTTCCAATCGGAAATCCCGCTCTGATCACTCAGGTTCTGGGACTGCAAGCAAAGCCACGCGGAGCGTGTGATCGTGCCCGTTTTGCGCCTAGCGTCACTGGTGTGGCGTTAGAGACTAATTGTGGCATCGATCTTGCACTGCACTATTTGCAAGCAAAAGAATCGACCGCACAAATTTTCGTTCGCACTCGCGGCACTGTTCTCTTCGGCACAGCCTTCAAAATCTGCCATGACGTGAGCAAACAATGCTTTTACGCAAGCAGCCTTCACGTCGCTGAAGTGGAAGATTATGTTGGCGTAGTCGCTTCGGACAATCAGACCGTTCAGTACACCAAAGTATTAGGGCGCAAGAAGGCGAAAGATGTTGTTCTTCTCGCCGTGCCCGATGGCGACACGCGTCCGGCATTCAAAATCGGCGCCCGTCCCAAACTCAATGAACCTGTTTTTCTCGTCGGTCATCCCTATGGATTTCCAGGCGACGTGATAACTACTGGGCAAGTAGCCTTTGAGAAGGCAAAAGCCTCGGCAACGCTACCGCAAGACGGGTCGTTACTCACCATCGACGACCTTTTCGTCATCGATGCTTATGTGCTTGAAGGCAATTCCGGTGGCCCGGCAATTAATGCCGCTGGCGAAGTTGTCGGAATCGATTGCATGGCATTTAATGCCCAGCCGACTTTGCCTAACGGCGGCGCGGTGATTGTTCCCATTGAGGAAGCAGTCAGTCTGATGAACGACGTCGTGGCATCACTGGCGGTGCCAGCAAAATAATAGAAGTTGAGAGTTGAAGCATCGAAAGATGTTTCGACTCTCACTTTTATTACGTAAAGAGTATTTACTATACGTATTAATAAAACAGGTTTTTGAAAAAAGTGAAGGAGTGCTTTAACTAAGCATCTCCCTCACCCTTTTAGTTCAGTAGTTTGCGGTCACTGCTGATTTTGAGTGGCCATACTATCCAGGTAATTCGTCACCACCTGGAAAATGGCTTGCATTTCCATCTGACGCGTCACAGTTTGTTTCTGCGCCAGGGGAGTGAGAATGGCTTCAGTAGCCTGAAAAACCGCCTGCATGAAAGACTGAGCCTGATTGACAGGACCTAGTTTTTCCATTACCGGTGCCACCACCAAATCGAGTTCGGTAGTGTCGATTCTGAGGCCGCTGCTCATCGCTTTTGAAAGCGCATTCAGACTTGCTTGAAAAGCCTTATGCTCAGGCTCGACCAACTTAATTACGGTCTTAGCCGCGATGTTAGAGGTTTTGAGAGCGTCCATGAAATGACGCACCACATTGGCCTCTTTAATCGCTTCGTCTCCCGATGTGGTCTTGAGGTGGACATAAAGCTGAGCTTGGTTGTCCATCTCTTTGACACCAGCCTGGACTTTTGCAAGATTAGCCGCGACTTCCGGAGCCTGCAGAGCTTTATCCAGAGCCTCGGTTGACCATTTCAGATCTTGCGAAAGCTTAGAAACGAGCGTCTGATTTTCATACTTGAAAAAACGCTGCTCCAGAGATGGTGCCGATTTGCCGAAAGCAAACGAGACACCACTCGCGATGGCGACGGTGAGCAGAGCATAGCCGACCGCCTGTTTCCAGTTCGTTGCAAAAGCAGCTTCGGCACTAGCTTCCCGGCTGGATCGGCTTAGATGAAAACCGACCGCCCAACCAAGAGCAGTGCTAGCCAGATGCACAACCACGCCCATTTGAGCCGAACTTGTGATGACGTCGGACATGAGTCCAAGTGCAGCCAAAATATTCGGGGTCAAGAGCACAAGGGTGAATGCAAGCAGGCACCAGCCCCAGTTCGACCATTGAATCGTTCTGGTGGCATACAGCACTTGATACATGCCGACAATGGTCATGATACCGCCGCTGGCACCAAAGACCAGAAGCGGTGCGCTTGGATCGGTGACCGACCACTGCACAAGCGTTCCAAAGGCGCCGCCGACCAGGAACCAGAGCCAGAGGGCTTTGGCACCGAATCGTTTTTCGAGCGCATAACCAACCAGTCCAAGCGACAACATATTCGATGCAAGATGCATCATGTTGCCGTGCAAGAACTGGTTAGATAGCGTAGTGAAGGCAGCGTAACCAATGCCAAGTAGGTCGAAATTGGCGATGCTGCGATTGGCCACTTCGTTGCTGAAAGCAAGAAAGCGCAGACTATTCATATCAGGCTCGATGCCGGCAGCGATGAGACCAAATGCATAGGCAAAGTTGACGAAAACGGCGCTTACCGCAATCGCCCAAACAGCCCAGACGGCTGATTTGCTTGAGTTCATTGAACTTCCTTTCTAGTTATAATTTTGATTGAATCGGCGAAAGACACCGTCAGTGCCGATTACACCTTGAAATGAGTCGATGCTGGTTATTTTTTTTCAGTGGGACGTTGTATGCACCGACGGGAAGAAAAGGGGGAGTGATAATTGACCGTAGAGAATTGCGGTTATACATAACAAGCACTTATTACTTATTACGCCTTACCACTTGACATTATAAGCGCGATATTATATTTAGACGCTAGCGCAACTCTCACAGCTTTAATATGAAAGCTTTGAAGAAATCGCTTAAAGACATCTTTGACCGGGAAATTTCAATATATGACCGTAAATAAGTAGCAAGATAGAGAGACCTAAGGCTCAATGGGAACTGATTTCGAAAAGTTTAAACTGGACGCTGGCCAGGCTTTCAGCCGAGGAGACTACGCTATGGCGTCGTCTACCTGGCTTAAGGCACTAGAAGAACTGGACCACACCGACGACAAAGACCCTCGCGTGGCGCTTACTCTAGACCAGTTAGCCGAGTCCTTGGCCAAGGAAAACCGGCAAGTAGAGGCTATTCCGGTCCTCAATCACTGTTTAGATTTAAAAGAAAAGACACTAGGTCCAGATCATCTGGAAGTGGCTAATACTCTTAATAATTTGGCTGAGCTTTATTACTCTGTGGGCAATTTTGAAGACGCTCCTCCGCTTTCTGAGCGAATTATGGGCATCTACGAGAAAATTTTTGGCAGCGATCATTTAGGCCTCGCCATGATTTCGACCTCTCTGGCACTTATTTATCACGGTCAGAAAAACTTCGCTAAGGCAGAGCCCTTCTACATCAGAGCTATGAGTATTAAACAGAAAGCACTTGGTTATAACCATGCCGAAGTGGCTCTAATAATGGAAAATTACGCCGCTTTGTTATACGAAACAAACAGAGCAGAAGAAGCAGACTCGCTCTGCACCGGCATTGGCACTGTTTCTGGACTGTGGAAATCAATTACCGCTCAGACAAGCCAGACCCTCACACAGGGATCGTTGCAGGGCAAACTTACTCCATGGCGTGGCAAAAAACGCCCTTAAAGTTCTGAATTCAGAATTATTAACTGTAATTACTTAGTTTTACTGCTTTCAGTTTTTTAAAGCTGGAATTATCTTTGTCTTTTTATCTAAATAGGCGTTCTTCTTCCAGACACCTAATTTCCATCTCTAAACTCAATCGACAGCTCTAAGCCATCACATCTGGTGATGCGTCTTCGACTGTCACAAACTGCATGGAGACAATCATGCGCAAATGGATCATCATTTGCCTGGGTCTTGTTGTTGCAGGTGGTGCCGCGCTCTACCTGAGCGGAACACTGCCTCTGGGCAACAAGTCGCAGGAAGTATCTGTCGAGTTTCCCGACAAACTGAACGAGCGGATTTTCGTCTATCAAGGCGACCATGACCAGCGTCTTCGCAACATGGTCTACGCCGAGGACGGCAAGACGCCACTTTACGCAGAAACCGATTATGCAAACGGTGATACGGGCAAAGTCATCTTCCGCCCGGATTTCACTGCACAATCGATTCTGCGTTTCTTCAACCCCACTCTCGTCAACGGCGAGAGGGTCGTGCGTTCGTCCTTCGTCATCGGCACAGACGGCCGCACGGTCATTGAACTCTCTGAATTCGACCTCAACAAAAAGCTCGTGCTCAAAGGCATGCGTCAGCCCGACGGCCAGTATACCGAGCGGAGATACGACGCAGACGGACTGGTTACTCGCTATCGCCTTCTCAACAAGACGGCGATGATTTTCGGCGGGACGGCTTTCAGCGACTACATGGTCAATGCAGAATCGCTGTTCTATCCTGGCACAAGCTCGCTCCAGAGCCATTTCGTGCGGACTGAATCCTACATTACCGAGAAGACCACTTATCTTCTCTCTGGGGCAATCGAGACGTTCCTACGCACGCAAGGAACTATCGAATCGGGCTATGCGCTCTGGCCTAACGGCAAGACGCGCGTATCTTTCGAGAAGCGCTCGGTGAGCTCCAGTTCGTGGTCGGTCGAATACGGCGTGTACTCGAAGAGTTATGACCAGAGCGGTCAGCTCATCGACACACGCATGTTTCGCACCAGTGTCATGAGCGTGACGCTCAACCTGCCTGAATTCGGCGAGGTGACGCAGAACTGGCGCCCCATCAACTCCGGCACCACCGGCGATGCCCTTATGAAGCAGGAGAATTACGCTTTGTACGAAGTGCTCCTGCCTGTGCTCGGTCCCTACAACAAGGTGACCGTCATTCTGGGCAAAGACGGCAAGCCGACCGACCTCTACCACCAGTACATGGAAGGCGATGCCGAAATCAAAGCCTTCATCAGTCTGCGTCCCGACGGCTCCTTCGCCAAAATCCGGACCTACAACACCTCGACCTTCAAGTCGGGGGAGACGGTCTTCATCGGCAACGAGGGCGGCTCTTTCCAGATGCCGGCTGAACTGCGCGAGGCAACTCATTTCGAGATTCCTCTGGTCAGACCGAATTCGCCGACCTATTCCTATCATCCCTAACCCGTAACGGATAGCCAGTGACAAACGGCTTACCAGAAGGGTTTATCGTTCGGGACGCAATGGTCCGGGACATCAAAGGCATCATCAAAATTGTTAATAGTAAGAACAATCGGGCCTCATTTGGTTGGGTCCCGCGAGTGGTTCTTGAAGATGCCATCAAGCGACAAAAATGCGATGGTGCTCAGTCGCAGCATCGCATCAAAGTTGTTTTGCGCATGCAAGGCAAAACCGAAGTGGTGGTGGCATGGACTCGTTCCTACCACCGCCGCGACGGTGTTACCTCGCTGCATGAACTGGGAGTAGCGGAAGATTGTCAGAGTGGTGGCATCGGCTCGTATCTCGTTAACGAGACGGTCGACGCCTGTCGCAAGCGCGGCATGACCATTCTGCGATTGAAGACAGTGGTCGGACTTCGTTCGAACGGCTACTATCCGCGCTTCGGCTTCGAGAAAGTGGGTTTGGAACGTGGACGTAAGCGCGAGCTAAACGTCTATGAACTGAGCCTTTGAATACCTACCCTCCATCGTGATCTACAGAAAATAAAAGCGAGCAGCCGGCTTCCATAGTCGGCTGCTCCACGACGCAGGAGAACCAAATGAAATTCCTCCGTATCCTCACTCTCGTTATAATGAGCGCTCTGGGCGTTCTTCAGACTCATTCCGCCGCAGCACAGCTCTTCACCACTATCACTCGCGACGCTTATGAGCACGAACTGCTCCAGAAACGGCTAGGCAAGCCAGGCATCGGCATTTCGTTTGTCTGGGTGAAACAGGTCGGCTCGAGCGGCCTCACCATCAGCGAAGTTGCCGAGGGTAGTCCGGCATTCAAGGCTGGCTTGCAGATTGGCGATCGAATTACCGCGATCGAAGGCAAAATCATTCTGGGAATGGAAGAAGAAATTGCGTCTAAGCTGCTTCGCGCCGACACCGGTCTGCCCCAGAGGTTCACCTACGTCCGCGACGGCGTCTACAAAGACGTCGCGCTGACGCGCGAAGATGGTTTGCTAGGCATAGGCTTCGCCAACGCGACACCCAGCTTCTATGCTCGAATCGAGCAGGTACTCAAGGGGCTTCCGGCCCAGCGAGCAGGACTCATGGAAGGCGATTTGCTGCTTGCAGTCGATAATATGACACTTGCAAGGTTCGGCAACTCAGATGAACTGCAGAGCTATCTCAGCCAGGGTGAACTGGGATCGCCGGTCACTCTCACCATTTCGCGCAACATGGAGGTCTTCCAGATCAAGATGCTGCGCGATATCGTCCCCAACGTCTACGCGAAATACGGCGTTCAAATCTTCGCCAGCAGGCTGCGGACCAGCCGCTTCGCCACTCACGACTGGGCAGAGCTCAGCCTCTGGAATCTGGACTGGGTCGACCTTCTCAATCCGGACCTCAAGAACTTCGAGGGTAAGAAATACAACGCGCTGGATGAAGCACTCCTTCGTCTTTCAGACGAGAAATACGTGGTCTGGAATCTTCAGAATAATGTTTGGGCAAATGACCCGGAGCAGACCGCACGCATCACAGCGCGCTTCATGAAGTCCGACGGATGGGTTCTTTCCTACAAAGACGACTCGACCGGCGCACTTACCACCTACAGGCGTAATGGCAGCGTTTTGAGCAAAGAAGTCAAAATCGGAGGCAAGACCGAAACCAGCGTGGTCGAGCAAGAACTCACAACCTTCGATGCAAAACTGGTCATTCTGGTCAACGACAAGACAGAAAGCGGAGCGGTAGCTCTTGCCTATGCGCTCAGACTGTCGAAGTCTGCGCTCGTCGTAGGACAACAACCATTTGGTTCGACCAGAATCACGCGCAACGTGAATCTCCAGCCAAACTTGTACGAGAAGATGGTTGTCGGCTCCTACAGGATGGAGAACGGCGGCGGCATCGGCGTAAGTGTCGACATCACAATCGACAGTCTTTCGTCCTTCAACACAACGACCGCCTTCAAACTGCTCGTCAAGCCTGACTTGCAGTGGTGGGAAAACGAGGAAAGTCTTGCCAATATCACCTTCAACGTGATTGGCGGAATCGTCCTTTTCTCATTCATCTGCATTGCCGTGCTCTTCACCCCCAAGTCGAATGGCTTCCCTGGTCTTAGACTGCGGAACGTTGCCTTTGGATTTCTGGTGGTGGAGGTGACGGTGATAGCAGCGGTGGCTTTCGTCGTCATGCTGACCCAGATGTTCTGGCCGACAATGATCGTCTTCACCCTAGCGGTGGGCGTCATGGTTGGGCGCAGTATGCCGTCGAAATAATTTTCTGATGCATTGACTGGAATTTGATAGTTCACCATATATGGTGGCTATCATTTTCCAGTCCTTGCGTTTTTAAAAGTTATTACTATAAGTTTTAGTAAAACTAGATTTCAAAAAAGAACGGTAACCGCTGCAGAGCAATTAAGCTCCACAGCGGCACCGCCTTAGTTCGATTCAGCAAAGCGAAGTTGCGCTTATGCCGACGCCGAGATTACTTCTTGGCGTTGGCAGCACACTTCGGGCAGCCGGCCTTCTTCTGGCACGTGCCGGACTTGTCGCCCTTGCACTTGTCGCCGCAGGCATGATCGCTCTTCGACTGGTCGCCTTCAGACGCACCCTTGCCGGACTTGTCCTTCAGCTTGTCGAGGGCGTCCTTGTTCTGCTTGTGAGCCCAGGCTTCCTCGGCGTTGTAGCCGTTGCCGTTCTTCGCATCCTTCATGTCGGACATGATGTATTCCTTTCGTTTGCTGTATCAGCAGTTTGGGATGATTGAACAGAGAGTAAAATCCCGAACCGAGAGCTTGTGCACTCGGCTCGGTGGAGAGAATAACCTACCTCAGCTTCGGCAGAACCGAAGCGAGCGCGCCGTTGATGGCATCACGCTTCTTGAAGTAGACAACGCCCATTCCCATGACGCCGGCGCCAAGAAGAGCGACCGAACTCCAGAGCATGAGTGCATTGTCGGCGAAGAGCTGGAACGACAGGTAGAAGGGATACCAGAACGTACCCACCACACCAAAGACCAGGAAGATTGTCCGCTTCAGCATAGCCGAAAGCAGAATGAAGCCGACGTTGACTGCAACGAAAAGCAGCTTGCCAGCTTCACCGCCAAGACCCAGCTGAGTCCAGGCGAACCAGAATGTGGTCAGACCAAACAGATAACCCCAGAAGCTGAAGTCTTCCGTTTGGTTCTTCTCGAGGCTGAAAGCGGTTGCACAGAGCAGACCGCCAAAGACCATATCGAGGATGAGAGCATTGTGGCTTGCCCAGCCAAAGAACCAGCCGTTGCCCGAAGGTGTGACCATATCGATGACGATTGTGGCCATGACCCAGAGCGAGCCGTAAAGCGGCATGGTCAGGAACGGGAAGCGCACCGCTTTCAGCGCAACCAAGCTTGCGGCGGCAGCAGAGCCGAAGATGATGAGGCTCTCGGTGTTATAGTCCATGCCGGTCTTGAGGAATTCGTGAATGAATCCCCAGACGGCGACAGGAACTGCGACGACCGCCACAGTGGACAAGAGTCCGCCGGCGAGCTTCAGATTGTACTTGTGCCACATCAGCATGCCAGCCACGCCGAAGACGACAACGCTCGAAAGAGCGCCGGTCAACATAGCCGGGAAATGGTACTTGTCAGCGACGAGTCCCAGGATGATAGGCAGAGCAATCACGAGGAAGGCACCACCAACGCTCATGATGATGTTGGCCAGGTCCAGTTTGGAACCAGCCGAAGCGGCGTTGGCGGCCAGATATTCCCAGATGTTGGCCACGTCGAACGGCTTGCCCTGGGCGGCAAGTGACTTGGCAGCGGCGTCGAGTTCTTCGCGGCCTACTGCACGTTTGTCTTGACTCATGGGTTTTTCCCTTTGAGTTAGTGTTTCTAGTTCAGATGAATTCCATGGGATAACGCTCCCGTGGATCCCAATTTTCTTTGAGCACTTCAACCATGTGCACACACTGCGGCCAGTCACCATTAGCGGTGGCATCGGCAATCGCTTTGAGAGCAGCCTCGCGATCCTGGGTAATTCCAGGATAATCGAGACTGCCTGATGTGACACCTTGCGGAAGAAAACCATAAAAATCCGTTGTCTGCACCACCTTGTAGGCAAAATTGCCAATCAGGTAGGTCTGCCCGGAGAACGGGACACCGGGCAGTTTGTCAGGCCAGGTCGGGGAATAACTACCCGTCGCGAGCTTGAACAGAATCAATGAGCGTTTCATGGCTCATCAGTGGAACAGGCCGCCGCCGCGCAGGGACATGCGCTGCTTGTAAGCCGCAAGGTCTTTGCGGTTGACGGCGTAGAGACCGATGGCGGGTGACGGCGGCGGATAAGACGCCACAATCATCCAGTCGTAAACGTGACCGATAGACTCGGTACGATACATCAGGCGATAGAGCATATTCACGTCGGCATCACTGAACTTGCCAGATTCGATGCAAGCGTAGATGTCTCCGCGGACATAGTTGCCGTCGCCGTTCTTGTCCAGCTTGTCGAAATTGGCGAGTGCGAATTCGACAATTGCCGGAGCGGCTTCGGCGTCCTTGTTACGGAAATACGAAACCACATAGGTAAGCGCTGCCGAATTGAGGAAGCCAACCAATGCGAATTCCCAGATGATCGCGTCCTTGAGGACGAAGAAGGAGAACGGAACGGAAACGGCGGTGGCGATGAAAAGAGTGATGCTTTCAGCCGCGACAAAGCCGGAGTTTCCGTTTTTGCCGTAAAGTTCCGAGAAAAGGCCAAGCGTGATAGCGGAGAGAACAAGAATTCCAGCGCTATACGATGCCAGGACAACCAGCTCATACATGGCGGTTTTCCTTTCTATTTAGGGTGTGCGTTTGGTATTTAGAAGTTAAAAACGGTGTTGAGAGAATTAAATGGAGGTGCTTATACTCGTAGGTTTAATAGAGTGATTCCCAATTAGATTTTTTGCATAAATCACTAGCCATAGGAAGAAATAAGGTTATGGCTTAAAACTTTGCGCCGACGAAAGTTAGCACAGCTGCACTAGCTCAGCGATACACTTCTCAACAAAAACAATTTCTTTCGTTTTGAATATTAACGAAAACGAAAAAAACCAATTCAAACCTAGCCACCACAAGCGGTAGCAAGATTATTTAGAAAAGCTGAAAAACTAAGCATATCTTAGAAAAATAGAGTTCATCTATTTGTATAAATACGGTTTTAGTGATGCTCTTATCAGTAGTGTAAGTCATCTTTTTTTCACCCCCATCTGGTTCGTTTATCCTTTCGGTACTCCAAAATAGCTCTCAACATCGCAGTTTTCGATCGCCACTTTGTGGCAGGAGTTGTTCTGAAGTCTGATGAGGAAACCAAATGGACATTAAACACCCTATATGTGCAACCTACTAAACTGGAGGTGCCCTATGCGCAAATCCTACGGTAACGCGTATTCCCGCGACTATAAGCTTCAATGTAATGAGCGTGGTCTGATCGGACTCGTCACTTACCCCGACGGCCGGCTGCGCTTCTTCGAGTACGATTCGGACGGCGTCCCCAACAAGATGACTGACGTCGACTTCATCATCCACACTCGCATCAACTCAGATACCTGGCTCACCTGCAAGGGCGAACGCTGGCAAGGCAAGGTCGAGGTGGCCCAGACAGACTCGGATCAGTGCCTTCCCGGCACCGCCCTTGTCACCAAATACGATGGCGCCTTCGTTGCCAGCGAATCGGTCTATTTCCCGCACGGCATCTGGATCGAAAGCGACTATATGCGCGATCGGACCGAGATCAAGCGAAGCGTTCAGTTCTTGAACGGCAACAATTTCAACTATTCTCGACACGACCGCAATTCGCTCTGGATGGCGAACGGCGACATGGTCGAAATGCTTCCCGACACCCCATTCGCCTACGCTCTTCCCTGGCTATGCCCCGTCTTCATGGGCACGACTGCGTCGGCTTAGAGTAGGCGATACATTCGCTTCTACACCACGGCAGCTACTTTAGGAGTGCAAGATTAACCTCTTGCACTCCTGCTGCTTAGGCAATTTATGTTTGTATCTAAAATTACTAAATGTTATCGTAAAGTGTTCAAAAACAAATTGGTCAACTGTCCAATTTCAATACCTAGCGCTAGTTACGCAAATTGCTAGCGAATCCTCTTCTTGGCAGCCATGACTAAGTTGACATATTAGTAAGCCATTATGAACATTTTCTTTGTTTTCTTAATTACCACTTTTTACTAGGGTGAAATTCTCTCTCTTATCTCTCTACAGATTTCACTTCAAGAACCGCTAATACTCTGCAAATCTTCATTTCTTTCTCTCGTGTCTAACGAGGAAGGTTTGTACGGTCTTTGCTTCTTGAAACTTGTCTGAGACATAAAAAAACGAAAGGAACCTCAATGAAACGATCTATCACTATCGTTTTGTCGACCGCCACATTGGCTGTCGCAGTTCTAGCCTTGGGTCTGCACAAGCAGTCCTCGGCTGATGAAGGAAATTTTCCGGACACCGTGCCGTGGCCGGCAAAGCCGATGTCGAATGTCTTCCTGCCCCCCAAGGGGTCTGGCAAGTCGTTCATTCTTCAGCGCTTCAAAATGGTTAAAGAGCCCGGGTTCAGCCATGAATGGCGCCAACTCGACTCTGCCACCATCCAGTGGGACGAATCTCACTTGTCGATAATTGAAGACCAGGATTACCGACGCGACATGTCGGTAAGTAAGAGCGTCAAGCACTTTCCTGGTATCACCATCGAAGACCGAGGTGGCTTGCGCCGCATCGCTCAATACGATATCGACGGCACCTTCCTCAAGCACCAGGTGTATCGCAAAGACGGCACACTTGAACGCCAGGGAGAATTCGTCAAGAAAAGCGACCAGTACGTCCAGACTTATTACTTCGAAGATGGTAAGACCATTCAACGCTCGCGTATCTTCTTTCGGGAGATCAGAACGGAGAACGTCAACATCGAAAAGGATGGTAAGAGCTGGGTTGAGACAATCTCTATTCCGACCAAGAAATTCAAACTCTTGAAGGAGGAGGTTTTTCAGCGTACCGAAAAAGGCGTCATTCCCGAATCAGAAGTCTGGTTCATCCAGGGAGGCGGCGGTTATTTCAAGAAGGTTTTCAACGCCGAAGGTCAAAAAATCGGCAGTGTTAGTCAGGGCGCCAATGTCAAAGAACACGGCGAAATTTACAGCCCCGACGGAAAAAACCTTCTGGTCGAATACGATTTGGCTTATGGCATGCAGCCGGGCACAATGACCTACTTCCGATTGGACGGCACCATGTGGCAATCTCGCATGATGGTTCTTGGCGCCACCAACATTCTCATTTACGATGAGACCGGCAAAAAGGTCCTCTACAAGCAGATTTGGCGTGAACGCCCGTCTGTGGACGGCAAGCCTGCATACAGTATTCTCTCCAGAGTGGAACTGTACGATCCGGTTACTCATGAGCAATCTGTCACCATTAACATGGTGAACAACGGATCGCTTATCGACTACGTTTACTACCGCCTACCCAACGGAAAGTTGCTCTACAAATTCCTCGACAAAGATGGCTACATCGTTCGAACCGAGTTGCGTAACGGCAACAAGGTGGAAGAAACCGATACATCAAGCGTCAGGGAAAAGCTTTCTTTCAAGGAAGCACTGTTCAAGCGCGACGATCCCATTAAGCTCACGGATTACAACTTCAACGATCCACGAGCACCGGCCTGGACTTATGACTATGAAGACCAGGTCTATCCCAAAATCGGCGATTACATTCCGTAAGTTGGGAAGTTGAGAAGCAAGGTCAGGAACACAAATCCTGACTTTGCTTTCTTTTTCGCACAACGCTACTATCAAACCTAATACAGATGTAACACCAAAGCAACGCATAGCGTCGTTTGGCGAGGGCAACACAAACTTATCCATAAATTACTCCCGAGCTTTAGTTGACGACCTTCACGAGGCTCAGGGGGTTGTCTTTCACTGCCAAAATAATCGATTCAAAATCAAAAATATAAGTCCTTGGTCTTTAAATGGAATAAGCAAGT
This sequence comes from Candidatus Melainabacteria bacterium, assembly GCA_016699165.1. GTDB lineage: Bacteria > Cyanobacteriota > Vampirovibrionia > Obscuribacterales > Obscuribacteraceae > Aved-18. Next base: position 2,686,668 of record CP064963.1, read on the forward strand.
CACTAGATTTAGACATCAATATTTTTCTTGCCATTTCTGCACTTAGAACCAAAACCTCATTCACCTCTTAACTTGAACCCCCTTCATGTCTCTTCTTGCAAGAAAGGATTCGCCATGAGTTCAAGCACTAAAGCTGCAATCACCGCTTCTATCGTTCGTCGATCTGGGTCTGGTATTTCTGGTCGCATTCATTTTCAATCGTCTATTTCCCCGCAAGTAATCACCTCAACAGATGCTCGCGATGCGCAAGCCAATGCAGGTTATCACCCGCTTGGTTACGACTTCATCGGCTTCTCGTGCCAACAGGTTGAAGGCGGTTATCAGGCAACCTGGAGTTGTGCTGCAAGCTGCGACTAAATATTTTTCTGTTTGCATTGGCACAGGGGCGAATTTTAAATTCCCCCTGTCGCCTCCTTTTAATTCGCATTCTTGCTATAAAGCATAGTAAAAATAAACGTGTTCAGTTCACTCATCTCTGAAAGCCCTGCAGGGGCGTCACTTATAGTAGACACCGTAGACGATCCGGCACATTTTAACCGTCAAAACCAAATGAATTTGGCCCATTAACAGTCCATTTCGGCCGATTTATCAACGTCGGTTGGTATAATGATGCTATTCAAGAAAAGTCACTTAAATCATACAGCAAAGATTCAGACTGATACCGCTTTTAGTATCATCCCAGCAGGTTCGAACCAAGTAGATAGTCTAGTGTAGTGAAAAGACAATATGGCAAGCCGCGTCCTAATAATTGGTGATGATGCCAATCTCACAGACTTTTTGATTGCAAGAATCAAAGAGTACGGTTTGGAAGTTGAATGCGCCATAAACACGAACGAGGCGATGGATTTTTTGTTTCAAAACAATTACAGCTTGATCTTTATGGACATGCAAACTCCCGGCTTGAGCGGTTATAGCCTTGGTAGTTCTATTCGCAAGTTCGAACATTACAAAGCGAAACTGGCAGTGCCAATCATTGCTATATGCGAATCTCCAGACGAATCAAAATGTTTGACCAGCGGTATTAACCTATGCATATCCAAGCCTTTATCAGCTGAAAAACTCTCAGACTCAGTATCTAAACTGCTTCCCCACAGGGTCTAGATCTAGGCAGATTTTTCACTTCGTGCAATAGTAGTTATAGGCAGTCTTCGCAAATGCTGTCTGGAAGCCAACTGTATCACCTAATTAGTAGAAAAGGCGCGTAACACCTGTTGCGCCATCAAGGTTTGGACTCTTTGAAATTTTGGACCAGATCACCGTTAACATCAACGGTCAGACTTGTTGTTCTGACAGTGATCCTGAATTTATTTAGTTCTAGCGTCCCTGTTGCCAGTGAGGATATCTCGCCATATATAAGAACTTATGACGAGGTCTGGCAATTAGTTGATGAACACTTCCTTTTCAGAGATCGTTTAAAAGGATGGACAAACTGGCGCCATAGATTCGATTCTGAATTAACTGACAAAGAACAGCTCGACCAGTCAATTGCAGCCATGCTTGGATCTTTAAAAGACACCTACACTTTTTATAGAGACAGCGATGCCACCACGGCTAGACGGGCACTAGATAACGAAAAAGATGTAGTTACATATAAAAAATTAGCAGACCGAATTGGATATATTCGCATTTCTGGATTCTGCTCCAAGCTCTGTATTCGAGAATTGAGCGTCGCTTTGACAAATCTCAAGGACTGTCAGGGATATATTTTGGACTTGCAGGACAATAGCGGAGGATGCGTTGATATTGCTTTTGAATCGTTCGCTCTATTCAGTCCCCAGGGCGATTTCGTTTCAATGAAAGGTACAAGCGTGGGCGAATCAAGCCCGGAAAAATGGTATTTAGAAAAAAACAAAGCTCTAATAGAATCAGATGGAGACGTAGCAGAATCGCTCAGATTGCCGAACTACACCGGCAACAAACCACTTGTTGTACTGATTAATGAAAACACGCGCTCCGCCGCAGAGATGCTGGCTGGAGCACTGCAAGACAATGGCAGAGCAATTTTACTTGGCAGACAATCTTTTGGAAAAGGAATTGTGCAACGAGTATGGGACTTGCCCGACAACACCTCAGTCAAGATTTCATCAGCTTATTACTACTTGCCCCTGGGAAGGGCAATTCATGGAGTGGGAGTCAAACCAGACATAGTAGTAGACAAAGAGCCGCTTCTAGACAAAGCGAGTACTTTGATTAGGTCAAAACAAATTGCCAAAATAGGCAACTAATTTTAGTAGGCTCTGCCAAAAACCACTTTGCGTGAGGTTTCACGCCCGGTATAGAGACACTTGCCGCTTTCAATTGCATGTCCTTCTTTGTGAAAAGGAATAGTTCTGATTGTGGCTTTAGTTTCGTCTTTGATTTTACCTTCGTCTTGGGTGGTCCCGTCCCAGAAAGCTTCTACAAAGACGTTTTTGTCTTTGAGAGTGGCCTTAAGCTCGTCATAGGTATTAACTTTGACAGTGTTTTTAGAACGAAATTCTAGTGCTCGATTAAAAATACTCTTCTGAATAGTGATCATCAGTCCAGACAATTCGTTGCTCAAACTAGCAAGGGCCAGGTTGCGAATTTTCTCTCCTGTGTCACGACGAGCCAACTCAACTACATTATTGGCCATGTCTTTGGGACCGATATTGAGACGAACAGGAACTCCCTTCTGCTCCCAATAATTGAATTTAAATCCAGGAGTGAGATTGTCGCGATCGTCCAAGTGAACGCGGAAATCTTCTTTGAGAGTGCCAAAGACAGACTTACAATATTCAAGTACCTTTGTGCGCTCTTCATCCGATTTGTAGATAGGAACAATCACAATTTGAATAGGAGCAATTCTGGGCGGCAGAATGAGACCTTTATCGTCGCCATGACCAAGCACAACGGCTCCTACCAAACGAGTAGAAGCCCCCCAACTGGTTTGATAAGCATGTTCAAGTTGACCTTCGGTATTCTGGAATTGAATCTCGAATGCCTTGGCGAAATTTTGACCAAGATAATGAGAAGTGCCTGCTTGCAGAGCCTTACCATCGCGCATCATGGCTTCGATACAATAAGTGCGAACTGCTCCAGCAAAACGCTCGCGCTCTGTCTTCTCACCGGTCAAGACTGGCAATGCAAGCCACTCTTCTGACAAAACGCGATAGCACTCAAGCATTTTCATCGCTTCTTCTTCGGCTTCTTGCGCGGTTGCATGCGCAGTATGCCCTTCTTGCCACAAAAACTCGGTAGTACGCAAAAATAGCCTGGTACGCATTTCCCAACGAACAACATTAGCCCATTGATTAATGAGAATAGGCAAATCGCGCCAGGATTGGACCCATTTTGCAAACATGTGATTTATGATGGTTTCAGAAGTTGGACGCACGATGTAGGGCTCTTCCAATTTCTTGCCGCCACCATGAGTAACAACGGCACATTCTGGGGCAAATCCTTCAACGTGCTCTTTTTCTTTGTTCAGAAAAGATTCGGGAATGAAAAGTGGAAAATAGGCATTTTGGTGACCCGTGTCCTTGATCATTTTGTCGAGCGCTTTTTGAATGTGTTCCCAAAGGGCATATCCATATGGTCTGATCACCATACAGCCTTTGACTGGCGCATAATCTGCCAGCTCAGACTCGATTATAGTTTTGGTGTACCAGGCGGAACGGTCATCGGCGCCGTCTTCACGTTCCATTTGCTCTTGATCCAAGGTATTTTCCTTGACTTCCATTTTGAAGCCTCGCAATTTTCGGGTATAAAACAGGCAATAGTTATACTAATAAGTGACTCTGAGCACAACCTCGCCACTTCTTATTGATAAGGCAAGTAACATGCAACTCTCCGGCGACCTCACAAAAGTAAGCGTTCCAAATCTATTGCAGTTGGTGCGAACTGGTGCATTGACTGGAATAATCGCTTTCAACAAAGACATGAATTCAGCAACCGTAATGGTCGACAATGGCTATCCATGCCATGCTGAAGCAGAAGGTCAGCAGGGACTGGAAGCGCTTTTGGAATTGTTTTTGTGGAATGCAGGCTCGTTTGCTTTCAACGAAGAAGACGCCAATTACATTTCGGTCTGTACTGATTTTGAGCTGACTAAATGCACTCTGGAGTACATTCTCAAAGAAGGTATGCATTATGTAGAGAGCAAGAAATTTCTTGAAGACATCGGCGTCTCGATGCATTCAATTTTAAAACCGATTGAGAAAACAAAAAAGATTCACCCGCCAGAAATGTCTTTACTCGACGGCAAGAAAACGCTCCAGGACGCACTTGGTCCGCTCAATTTATCTAAGTCAATGTTTGTCACTACCGTTGCTGACTGGATCATGGACGAATTAGCCGAGCCAGTTTCGCTTGGTGCAAACAAAGCCGAAGCTGTAAATCAGTCAGATACAGTCCCCGGACAGAATCAAAGATCAGGCGAATTGAAAGATGTGGAATCTATTAGGTTGCCACCATGGGTGGTAGCGCGCTTACGTCAAGAAAATAGTAATATTTCCAAAGCGATTGAAAACATGGTTGTCTGGACAGATAGAGCTAAAATATGGCTCTATCAGCTTGAAGGCGATTTTGGCAAAATACGCTCCGTATTAGATCGCGAACAACCAGGAGCAATTTCTGCTCTACCATCCCAAACGGCTCTTGGACCTGCATCCGGCACCGAATACGGTGACGTACTCACTTTTACTGACGATATGGAAAACTATCCAGAATGCGGATCGGCTTCAGTCGACACCGATGAACCGGCTGAGATGCAAGAAGATCTATCTAGTTCTATTCCAGGTTCCATGCCTGCCTCTATGCCACCTGCCATGCCCTTTAGTCAAGATTCTTATTTGCAAGGCAGTGGTGGATACTCATACGGTTATGGCTCGGGAATGAGCAGCCTTGGCTACTTAGGGCAAGGTCGCAGCAATTTTTCTTCCTTTGGCGGAATGCGCAGACATTCCTATTCATCTGATGCCACAATGTTCAGTCTAGACCATCGCTCATACGACAAAGACGTTATGAGTAATCAAAGACAGCCTGAATTGCCTCATATGGAAGTCGTTTACGACAGTGACGACGGTGGATTGTAATTGTTAGATCAAGGCTTAGATTTAACTGGGCTTATGACATTGGTTGGCATCAGACGACTTTTTTCCAAACCTAGCTCATAGCCCTGGTTTTGCTTAATTGTCTGAGCGTTAATATAATGCTTAGTCAAATCCAAAATTGTTACTTTAGACGAATCAAGATCTTTCATTTCGTGCAGTTCAGATGGGCTATGTCCCGACAACACGCAATACAAGCTCACCGCCGCCGTCCAGTCATACAAGTCATTTACAAATACAAGACTAGGTTCGACTTTATTTTCTTTTGCTGTTTCTTGAGCGAAAATAAATCCGTCCGACGCTGGCGCGATGAGAATACCAAGTCTTTGTGCCAATTTGCGCGACATTGCGCTTATCACTTCCTGTCTAATTTTTAGAGATTGATCTCCGATCAATTTTACAGTTTCATCAATAGGCAAAGCTAAAAGAACAACTCTTGCCCCTCTGGCCTTACACTGGGCCGCTACTCGCTTAAGACGCTCTAGCCACTCAATTGGTTTTTGATGAAAATCAAGACCCGACATTTCTAAAATAACAAAATCCCATTCCTTGCGCGAAGCTAAAGTAGTCTTCAGTTCTTCGTCATTACCCGACAGGCTGATTTCAAGCTTTCTTTCTTGCCTTGAATCGACAGCCATGGACGAGACCATTTTTGAAATATTTTGCAATTCTTTATTTTGACCGGACAAAATTAGATGGACAGGAGCGTTCGCTACTTTCACCTTATTCTGGTTATTAAAATAATCGGTCAACACTCCAAAGACCCAGGTCGACAAAGCAACCACAGCAAGCACAATTGCCGCCCAGATATAGGGTGGTATTCGCTGTAACAATGGGCTTTCTTCACTCATTATAATTAACGTGCTGCTTTTACAGCATTGACAAAATCTCGCACCCTATCTACGTCTACAGGCTGTTCCAACTGCCCTCTGCGTTTGAGCGTGGTACCGACTATGATGCCGTCAGCAACCGACAATAAATCTTTGACATTCTCTTGAGTCGACCCGCTTCCTATAAAAATTGGCGCTTCAGGCATAGCTTTACGCACTTTTTTCAAGTCGTTCATATCTGGAGTTTGACCAGTTCCAGTTCCACTTACTATTAATGCGTCGCCACCAGCTCGAAGCATAGTATCTTTGGCAGATAAAGCAATGTCTGTACCTTCGCCTAGCGGATAAGCATGTTTGACCATGACGTCGGCAAATATTTTTATATTGTCGCTCATCAATTGTCTTCTATACATGAGTACGTTGCGGGCGTCACTCTCTATGATGCCCTGGTCTGTAACCATGGCTCCACTCAAAACGTTTATTCTTACGTAGTCTGCACCACATACAGTGGCAATAGCCAATGCCGTCAAAGCATCGTTGCGAAGAACATTGACCCCGATTGGTAAATTGGTAACTCCAGAAACCCTCTTGACAGCCAAGGTTAGAGCACAAGCGGTAGAAACATCTACACGGTCTTTGGCAAAAGGAGCATCAAAAAAGTTTTCGATGATAATTGAGTCGATTCCGCCCGAAGCAAGCGCCAAAGCTTCCTGTTCAGCTCTTAGCAACACCTCTTCCAGATCTCCCATCCACCGTGGTGAGCCAGGTAAAGGCAAGAGATGGATCACGCCGATGACCGGTTTTTTCGATTTAAAAATAGTTTCCAACATTTCAAAATGCCCTTGACAACAGAGTTTAGCGAGGTTCGCGCACTTAAAAATTATATGATGAGTTTGTTGTTGACATGGGACTAAGCAACTTAATAAGCTTCGGAGTCCTTTTTAAATTCCACTAGCGAGAAATATCTTCTGATTTCTCCTCTTTAGCTAATTATCCTATTTTTGCCAAACAAAGTTCGAGGTAATGCCTTCTGGGACTGCTCGCACTTTGTTTCATCCCACACGGGTCAACATTTAACTAGAGAAAGGCACTCAAATGGCCGATATCTTCTCACTGTCCGCCATGCTTGGAAGCATGACGGGAGTGACCACGATGCTGCTTGGGCTCGTTCTCCTGATTCTCGTTCACGAGGCAGGACACTGGCTGGTCGCACGTTACTACGGGTTCAAGACACCCGTCTTTTCCATCGGGTTCGGAACCCGAAATATGTCTTGGGTGCTTGGCACCTTCTGGGAAACCGAATTCCGCATAACCCCGTTTCTTCTCGGCGGCTATGTTTCTATTCCCGAACTACAAGACGAGTCGACCATGCTCGAGCTGCAGAAGCAGTCCGGCGGCGACGCGTCCAAAGTCCAGTACAAGGTCTTCCCGGTCTATCAGCGCATGCTGGTTGCCATTGCTGGCATCGTCATGAACGTTCTCACCGCGCTCGTTATCTTCGCCGCCCTCTTCTTCTTTGTCGGCAAGATGACTGCAACTCCGACCACTCAAGTGGCTGGATTCGCCGAGCAGGTCACAATCGCGCGTGACGCCGGCATACAGTTGCAAGACGTTATTGTCACCGTCAACGGTGTCAAAACCGATTCGCCGCAACTGGTCATGCAGACTCTGCAGACTCGCAAGAATCTGGTCACTCAAATCGGCGTCAATCGCGGCGGAAGCCCGGTCGAAGTCTCGGTCACACCCAATGACAAAGGACAGATTGGTATCGCATTCACCCTCAAAGTGGAAGCGAACAAGCTCTCCTTCGGCTCGGCACTGGTCGAAAGCGGCAAGACAACCTATGACGCGATCGCCGGCATGTTCCATGGTTTGGGCATGATGGTGGGGCTGGTCGAAAAGCCTCAGGGCGCTGAAATGCGAGGCATCATCGGCATTGTGCAGATGGGCAGCGACGCTTACAGCATGGGTTGGTACCAATTCAACTGGCTGCTAGCCATGATCAGCCTCAATCTGGCGGTGATGAACATTTTGCCCATTCCTGCCCTCGACGGCGGACACATGCTCTTCTTCACCATCGAAGGACTGCGCGGCAAGCCGGTTAACCCTGCCTTGAAGGGACGGGTGACCTTGCTTTTCGTGGCCATGCTGATGCTGCTCTTCGTCTACATGACGGGTGCAGATCTTCTGCGAATTTTTGGAATCAGTTTCTGATTCTTTCAAGATTGAGAGTGGAGGCTAGTTTAATTTAGCCTCCCTCCTTCATTTGCCTCTATTGAAACTCTACAAAACAAAAAGGAACACAACAATGGACCTCTCACCCATCGGCTGGATCACCCTCATCGGCGTGGTTCTTCTCATCGCATCAGTGCCCCTTGGTCAAGCAAGAAGCGGCACCCCAACGCACAACCTGGCGAACGCCATGACCCTCATCGGCGCGCTCGGACTTCTCATTGGTCTTGGCGCCTGGATGTTCGGCGGCTAATTCCAATCTGATTTATTACGCTCAGACAGGAGAGAAAGGCTTCAATAGCTCTTTCTCTCCTGTTTTTTGTCCGTAATTTTTAAGAATTCATTTTATTAAAACTTATAGTAGCAAAGCGTACTAATCCTGTTTGCTCTAGAATAGTGACACTGGTCAAATTGTTATTGCTCCAAGACTCAAGTTATGCGCCTTTCGCTAGTACACGATAGAAGATTTCAAAATCACGTTAATCCGGCTTCTCATCCAGAATCGGTCAAACGCCTAAGTGTGTTTGATAAATACTTTCAAGAAAGCTCACTACCTGGCAAAGTAAGCGAAATTGAACCTGTTGAAGCGAGTGAAGACGAAATTGCCATGGTTCATTCTAGTGCTTATGTTGAAAAGCTCAAAGAATGCTCTGAAATAGCCGAATACAGCAATCAACTGGTGGCAATTGACGGCGATACTTATTTGAGTCCCAAAACGTATGAAACAGCTAAATTAGCTGCAGGAGCTGGTCTCACCTCACTAAAAAACATGTCTGACAACAATATCGATTCCAGTTTTGTCGCTGTCCGTCCACCCGGTCACCACGCACTAGCCGCTAAAGGAATGGGTTTTTGTCTTTTCAACAATGTAGCGGTCACGGTACGCAACGCTCAGAAACAGGGCTTCAATCGAGTCTTCGTGCTTGATTGGGATGTTCATCATGGCAACGGAACTGAGGCCATTTTTTACGATGATCCCTCCGTGTTTTTTTTATCACTACATCAATTTCCTTTCTGGCCGCCGAAATCGGGTTGGTACAAAGACGACGGCAAAGAAGATGGAAAAGGATACAATCTCAATGTTCCACTTCCTGCAGGTACTGGAGATCGTGGTTATAAGCGAGCCTTTGAACAAATTGTAGAACCGGTTTGTGAACAATTCCAGCCCGATTTAATTCTAGTGTCTGCCGGATACGATGCGCACATCTTCGATCCTTTAGGCCAGCAGCAAATTTCAACCGCCGGATTTTCAGACCTGACAAACTCAGTATCTAAATTGCGAGACAAAACAAAAAGCAACGTTATCTGTTTTCTCGAAGGTGGTTATAACACGCAAGCTTTAGCCGAGTCGGTCATTGCTACTATGAACACACTCGAAAATGGTGGCACCGAGTATGACACTATAAAGAGAACGATGGACGAAGACCCCAATCAAGTTGATGAGCGGATTCTTGATGTTAAGAAACATTTTGCTCAATACTGGTCGAGCTTAAAATAGCTCCCTCTAAATTAAGATGAGCTCATTATGGCAATTAGCTAGCACAGCTAGCAGAGCCCCTCTCCAATATTTATTTATATGAGAAACCTTGTACAGAGCTATGTTTTGAGTTCAAGAAAGAGAAATAAACCCTTTTTCTAACCCCTTTATCATAAACATCTTTCGTAACGTTCATTGTCTGTATATACGCCATAGCATAGGGTCAAATTATCTTTCGTTTCTCAAAACATTCAGTCGTAAATCCAAATCCCCTTTGCCTTTATCTAAAACGTATCCGTCACCGAATCGCTTTCCATGCGGTTCAAGCGATCACGAATAAGTACGAAAGGAATGCTACTCAGATGGCCAAATCTAGACTGGCAGATCGAATCGGTCTCATCTTTCCTTCGAACATCCGCGGTGCCATGCGGCTCAATGCAGCTGCTACCGCCGCGGGTACCGTTGTGAATTTGGCGCAGGGTCTGCCCGAATTCAACTCGGACGAGATTCTGAAGGGCTATGCCATCGACGCAATCAACGCCAATTACGACAAATATCTGGATACCTGGGGACATCCTCCCTTGCGACAAGCGATTTCCGCCAAGTACAAGGCGCACTACAATCGCACTGTCGATGCCGAGCAGGAAGTTGTCGTCACCTGCGGCACAAGCGAAGCGATTGCACTTGCCATTTTTTCGCTCGTCAATCCCGGCGATGAAGTCATCGTCTTGGAGCCGTTCTACGAGAACTATCCGCCCAACATCGTCACCGCTGGCGGTGTCCCTCGTTTCGTCAAACTGCACGCGCCTGATTGGACATTCGACCGCAAAGAGCTTGCAGCCGCGTTCAACAAGCGCACGCGCGCCATCATTCTCAACACTCCGCACAATCCGACGTCGCGCGTGTTCACCAAGGACGAGCTCGAATTCATCGCCTCGCTCTGCGTCAAGTGGGATGTGATGGCAATCACCGACGAAATCTACGAGCACATGGTGTTCGATGGAGAACGTCATCTTGCTCTCGCCAACGTGCCTGGCATGGAAGATCGCACCATCACTTGCAGCGGTGTGTCCAAGACTTTCAACGTGACGGGCTGGCGCATCGGCTGGGCAGTTGCTCCCAAAGACGTTTGCTACGCGATGCAGCGCCTGCACGACTACACCACCCTCGTTGCACCGTCAGCCTTCCAGGTTGCCGCCATCAAGGCACTTTCACTGCCCCAGTCGTTCTACGACGACCTCACGCTCAAGTATGAGGCGCTGCGCGACGAGTTCGCCGGCTATGTCGAGAACGCCAATTTCAAATTCATTCAGCCTCAAGGAACTTACTTCCTCTACGCCGACGCCTCGCATCTGGGATTCGAGGACGACAAGGCTACCACCGAGTATTTGCGCACTCAGAAGGGACTTGCTGTGGTCGCTGGTTTTGGGTTTTATCGCCCCAACACTCGCACTCAGCACATTCGCTTTTGCTTTGCCAAGTACCCCGCAACTCTGAGGCTTGCCGGCGAAAAGCTGGCGACCCTCTAAATCTCAGGAGAGGCCACATGTCTCAAGAAGGAATCCTTCTCACGTCCAAAGACCCCGATGGTTTTGGCGGCGAACTCAAATGGGTCAATCCCAAAACGAATCGCCAACATTCGCTTCGGGTGGTGATGAATTTCAACTGGCTTTTTGCCGACGACAAGTCGGGCATGAAGAAGTGGAACGCCACCATCGATGGTCAACCCGCTGGCGACTACAACGGTCCTCTCAACGAGGTTTTCGAAGAGCTGAAGAAGAAGGTCTAGAGCGAACCTAGCTGTCTCTAGATTTTGAAAAGAAGACTGGCGTGTGGACATTTTTTGTCCTGCGTCAGTTTTCTTTTTCTAAAAAGCATTTCTACTACTTCATCTCGTTGAACGTAAATCAAAAGAGAAAGTGGAGAAGGGCTGTTTAATAAACAGCCACCACTCCTCTTTCTCCTTTCTTGCCTAGGCTACCTTCAGGCGAAGGCTGTACGCTGATAGGCTTGCTCTGCAGCAGTCAAAACTGGGTGTTGTGGCATCAAGTTTTTGCGTCGTATATCGAGCGACTTGCAAAACCATGAGGCCGCGGCCGTCGAACATCCCTTCGAATCCAAGATGCATCCCTTCATGTAGAAGAGATCAGCGGCGCCGAGGTTGAAAAGCCCGGAGTGCCCTCCAAAGAGTTGGATGAGAGAGTCGACGAGTTCCAGACAGTCGTTGAAACGTCCAAGCTGCCAGCGGACCAACAGCAGGTCCGAATTCGCTCTCATGCGGTTCTGCCAGTCGTCTTGCACGAAAGTCGTCGAAATAGCCTTGTGGGCGTCAGTGAGAGCACGCTCGACTTGATTGAGATCCGAGCTGGCTGAAGCTCTGAGTCGAGCTTTGGTCGCCTCGCGAGGCGGGGCCGGAAATGGCTTGTTCAGGTGGATCTCAACGAAATGGGGCAGGAATTTTGCCGCCACTTCAAGATCTGTCCGTGGAACTGTGTTAGCCATGCAGATATTCTCCTATCGTTTCAGGTGATTCTCATGCGACGAGAAGTAGAAAGGCGATATCAAGCCCATAGAGCTTTGACTTGGAGATAGAAAATAAAGTTATTACAGCTTGGTTCTTGAAAGCAGATTACAGAAAACAATAAGTAATCGCACTCTATGTCAAAGAAAGTTTAATCCCTAGTTTTACTTGTCTAATAAATGCTCTTTTAATACTTGTTTTGCAAAAATACTGTTAGCAGAGTTAGCGCAATTTATCCTATTTGCATTTGAGATAAGTGGAAAACTTAGATATTCGATTAACGAGAGTTTCCTCAGAATGGAGACTGAATGGAAGTAAGAACTCATTTGTTCTGGGGCTTTGCAAATAATAAGGTGTAGTTGCAGTGATCGAAAGTCCGGCAAGTTCAGCTGACTTTAGAATGTTTTCTTTTTCAAATACCTCCGAAAATCTTATGCAGAGATGAAGAGAAGCGCTTTGTTTTGGAATTTCTATGTGGTCTCTCAGGGTGCTCAATAAGCCTTCCATCGCACTAATACGTCTTTTTTCGAAAGTACTTTTTGATTTTTTGATGTGTCTTTCAAGATGCCCTTCTGAGATGAAACGAGCCAATGCTTTTTGTTCTAACATTGAAAATTGAATATCAGCAAACTGTTTTGCTTTGCGACATAAATACACCAATTGTGGTGGCACTATGAGCACTCCCAAGGTGACTAGGGGATAGAGGAGTTTCCAGAAGCAGTATCCGTAAAAAACGTTTGCTCCAGAGCCTAATGCCTGTAATGCTGGATCAACTGGTGAAACGTAGTTATAGTCGCCTTCCCAACCTTCTTCCCAGATCAATACTTCATTTTTTTCTGCCCATTCGACTAAATCTTGCTTTCGGGTGTAGGTCAGCTTAATTCCTGTGGGATCTTGAACGGGAGTAGTGTAAACAAGCTTTGGTTTGCTCTTTAGCTTGAACAACTCAGAAACGATCATTCCCTCATTGTCTATGTCAATTGGTACTAAGGTGGCTCCGCAAGAAGAAAAATAATTACGAGGGTCATTGTAGCTGGGGTTTTCTATCGCTACTACGTCTCCAGGATTTAGCAAAATACGGCTAACAAACATAAGTGACTCTTTGCAATTAGCAAAAATCAATACTTGCTCAGGAGAACATTTAATAGCTCTAGAACGGCTTAAATACTGGCTTATAGCTTCACGACAAGTATATAGTCCAAAGTCATCGGGACTCCAATCTACAGACCGGCTTCCTAACTCGTTACACTCTTGGGTCAAAATTCTCTTCCATGTCTTTAGCGGCAGACTGTCAATCGGCGGCGCACCAAAATTCACCTTTTCATTGTCTACTGCCGAAGCACACTCGGTGCTGGAATTCGAAAGCGATAAAATTCGTTGAGAGAATTCTGAAAAATAAGCAGGTTCGCTTATTTGACTGTCAGAAAAGCGTTCGAAGAAATCCGCCTGGGCTAAAACTCTTCCACTAACATAAGTCCCCCCGCCAGCACGACTTTCAAGATAACCCTGACTGAGAAGGTCCTCGTAAGCCTTCACAACAGTCGCTCTTGATATTTTGAGATCCTCAGACAAGCTATAGGTTGAAGGTAACTTTAAGCCTTTGCTTAAAACACCTGAATCAATGCGTTCTTGGAGAGATCTTGCTATCTGCAAAAACAAAGGAACAGAAGATTCCTTGTCTATATTGAGAGGAAAATTCATGCTCACAATTTCAACTCCATGAGCAGACTGGTTACTTCAATTCAACACAGTCTAGTTTTATCTCCACTACACTAACATAAGCTAATTAAGCCAGAAGCACTTGAGAGTCTTAAAACAATTCTTCTAGACTAATCCTCTCTTTATCTCTCCAAAACCAACTTCAAATCGCAAAAAGAAAGGCACTAAACATCATGACCGAATCCACTCACATGGGAAGGATACTGTCGGGATTCACTCTTTGCCCTACCTGCCTGATTACAAATCGCCGCCAGGAAGAGCGAATGGCTCAATCGGCAGAGTTTGATCGGGTATTTTGTTTCTCTTGTTTGCGGTCAAGCAATCAAATCAAACCGGCACATGCTGACACTATCAAAGCTCTTCCGGCTGCTTTTGCTAACCTTGTTGCTGGCTTAATTAGCTACCAACACACTCAGAGAAATTCTCAAGTCGTAATTCCCTATCGTCTGATGCATATCTGGGGAATCAACTCATCGAACGCGGGAGTTGAAGCCCTTGCTTCTGAGCACCAGCGAATGAAGCTCGAATTTCAGCTCGACAGAAACAAGGGCGATGATTTGATTGAGCTTTATTTGACCAAGCAACCTCTTGAAGATTCGCCATTTTTCGCTCTCAGTCGGCCAGCTGTCAATTACGAAATCAAAAAGCACTTGTCGGATGTTGAAATACCACCATCTCGTTTGAAAGCTCTCAAAGAGTTCGTTTCTCGTGGTTTCACTTTCAAAAGTGTTGACGTCGCCACTTGCATTTGCAGAGTCACGTTAATCTGCGAAGGCAAGAACAAAGCGACAAGCGACGCTCCAGAAGCCCATTTTAAGTGGCATTACTGTTGAGCGGAGAAATTTAAATAAGTGTCCCGGTGCTGACCTATCCTAGGTTGGCACCGGGATTTCGACACTCCTCACTTTTTTAAAAGTGCCTTATCTATTTATTCATATAGTAGATAAGTGGTTTTTTAGAAATGAAGACGTGAACGGCTCAAAAGAGAAGCATAAGTTACCACCCGTCGCGGCGGGTAGTGGAAGAGATATTCGGTTCACCGCGATTAGAACCGAGTCTCTGTAGATTTAAATTTCTAGGTTCCCACACAATAAGAACTGTCACGGAGTAGAAGTCACAATTTCTGAGGTTGAGCCCCCGGGGATGGAGTCGACGCCGAGCGTCGACTCCGGAGTCACAGCCTCGCTTACGCGGGCTGCGCGAACTCCCCTCTCTCGAACCAGTCGGCGAGTGCCTGGAGGCACGCATCCACATCCTCGCCTTCCGCGACAATTCGGCCCGTTGTTATCGCTTGCCACTTGGTGGCAGGCGGCTCCTGAACGCTTTGTTCGGGGGCCACCAGGGCGACAACGATGGACGTCTTTGTTACGGGGTCGAATCCGTGAAGGCACCGCAAGCGGTGCACGCCTTGAGAGAAGTTGATTCGATCCATAACCTTGGTCATGGGTTAGCTCCTTTGGTAAAGATGGGACGACCCCATCCCGAGAGGCTCAGCCTAATTGACACCAAGAGATACAACCTCGCGCCGTGCGAAATGATATTTTCTATGAGGCGCTATTTAACTGGATTTTGGTTTGAATGGTTTTGGTGTCGATAAGTTGAAAATGAATAACTAAGACTTTCATGAAACAGGCTTAATAGTCAAGATGTGATTGATTCCTTGAGGCTTTAAGCCTGGTTTCAAAAATAAAAAACTCAAATAAAACTTAGCGCAGTTAGCGATAGAAAAAGTTGCGCTATGTACGCTAAGGGAGATGATTGGTAATAGTGTTCAAGAGAATTTGCGAATTCGGTTTTATCCGTTTTAATAATGTGTTCTAAAAATACCAAGTCCATAAGTACTAGCCACAAGCGCTTTGAAGGACTTATCGAAACGTGTATTTAATAAAACACCCCGATTAGCTTTCATGATGGATGTATGAACTAAGTCAGGATTAACTTCTAAAATAGGTGAAAACAGCGATAAGGTTCGCTTATTCACCCCAGCACGTCTTTTGTTTCTTGTAGGTTTTTCCCCTAGTCAAATTCGAAGTTTTGAAATCACTCTCTGGCTCTTAGAGCCACTGAACTGAGCCTAGGACAAAAAAGAAAAGGACCATCAAGTGAAGAACGCTACCAACATTACGCTTGGCGTATTCGCCTCTGCGGTGATCGGTGTTCTCTATGCCATCATCGTCAATACCATATTCGACCGCTACATGATCGGCTATGACTTCGGCAGTTCGCTTATCGCTGGAGCCATGTTCGGTTCCTTCATCGGCTTGCCGGTCAGCATGAACTTCCTCACTTCTCATGGTTGGCTGGGTACTGCTGCATCTGCAATGGTCATGCTGCTCGTGTCGTCCACCCTCAGCCCTGTTGCAGTCTCGACTCTCGTCGCGCCTGTTGTCGTCTACGCGGCATTCACCCAGTTGCTCTTGTACTTCAGCAACACCGACTATTTCTCGAAATTCGAGATGTCGGTTTTTCCCACTCTCGCTCTGGGATTCCTCATCGGCGCGGGTCTGTATCTGCTGAACACCTACATCGGCTTCAACGCTGGCTTCAAGTGGACGGGATTCTTCATCATCTCGACACTTGGCGCTTTGTGCGGATTGGCGACAACTTTCACGCTCGTCATTCGCACCATGGATTTTCGCATCCCCTCGTGAAGCCTGACTGAATGCAGACCTAAACAGCGGGTCTAGCCGGTCTGCTTCCAAACTGATCCCGACAATATCTAGAACCAACCGCAAATTCCAAACGGAAAGAAAAAACATGACCACCCCGACACTCCCTCTTCCGCAGTACGTCGAAAATGTTCTGACCATCGCAATTCGCAGCGTTCTTCAGGGTCAGGCCTCTGGCGTTCGAATTCGATTCATTGCCGACGACGTCAGGCAACAGCCGCTGTGGCTGGAATTCGATGCGCTACCTGTGGAAAATAGTGATGCAAGCAACACCGCGCTCGATTATTGGCTGCGGTCCATTGACCCCGATTCGCTCTTCGGGCAGAACCATAGCTTCAGCCAACAGGACGGCGATGCGTTCAAGCTCATCGAGCCGGCAAAGGCGTATTTGCTCTTGCAACTCGCGAACAAGTCCTCCATTCAGGTCACGTACAAGTTCAGCTGGTCTGACGCAAGCCCCGACTCCGAGGTGGAGTCTCGTTGGCCGTAGGGTCGAACAATTAAAGTCTCTTTTGATCTCTATCTCTTCCAAACCGAAACAAGCACCTCAAGCGCCACTACCTGAGACGAAGCTTCTCATCTTACAGACACCAGTTGTCTGATGATTATTTTGGCGCTTGTCGGAAGAACAAATCGGAGCTGTAAATGTGCAATAAAACTGACTCCAGATCGAATGGAACTGTTCAGGCAGTGACAAACGCAGGTTCCTCAGATCACGTGAAGCCGGCTTCAACGCTGTGCTTCGAATGTGACTCACCCCTCACGCGAGGAGGTCAAAAATACGGGCCCATTTGCCTCACCTGCAATCCCGAGTTCGCCCAGCGCTGCAGCGATGTAGGCTGCGGGCGTCTACTCTGGGATTGCCAGTGCATCAATCCACATTCGTGGGAGTAGGCCGGTAGAGGTGTGGAGAACTGTCTTGTTAATTACAAGGCAAGCGGTTCTCCGCACTATCGAAAACCCAGAAACCAGACAGAGAATACAAAAGGAGACGCAGCATGAATGATGTCGGAACTGTTCACGGCATATTTACCGTTCTTGGTCTGTTTGCTTTCGTTCTCTGCATTCACCTTGGTCATCGAAAGAAGGTAGACTGGGAGAAAGATTCGAACAATCGCTGGCTTCATGTCATCGGTAGGTTCAAGTATGTCGCTTTCTTCTTGGCGGTCGCCATTGCAGGCGCGTTCTTCGTCAACGGTTTCTATGCTGTCGGCGCTTGGATCGCCTGTGTCGGTGCCTTTCTGGACGCCTTCGTCTTCGACTTCATGCCGCGACCTCGCAATCGCGGCTGGTGATACCAATTTAGAATCTTCTCTACCCCGTTCAACAGCAAAAGAAAGTTCACTAAATGACAGACAACAACGATCTTCCGGTGATCGACTTAACCGGAAAGGCCCCAGTGACCGCCATGTCTCTGGCCTCAAACACATCTCCGCCGCACTACACTGGCAGCGTGCTCGTCCAGGTCCGGGCCGGCAGCGCCAAGGAAGCGATGGAGTTCGGGCGGAAGCTCAAGAACTTCAAGCTCGACGAGTCTTACGGTCCCATCGAAATGGGCGGCGGCACCTGGCTGATCAAGGGCACTGCCTCCGGTGAAGTCACGGACTGATCTCCAGGTCTGTGTTTTGATCGTTGAGTAATGCTAAAGGAGGTTGGGGATTTTAACAGTCCCCAACCTCTGCGCATTCTAATTGGCCTCGCCAAAATTGCAGCTTTCAATTGGTGCCATATTTTTTAAGCAGGATGTTACTAAAACCTATAGTATTTTTTTGGGAATGAAGAGAGAGAGAGGAGAAGGGCTGTTTATAAAACAGCCACAACTCCCCTTTCCCCTTACTTGCCTAGCTTGAGACCGAGATTGTATCCCAGTCCGCCGCAGGCACCGACTCCTGCCATGATAGCGAGGATACTTGCGACCAGTCCCGATTCACGGACCCACACCTGAGGCGGAAGTCCGACTGAGACAAAGATTGCCGCAAGGACCGTCAGGATGAACGCAGGCTTCACGAACGACAGCACCAAATTCGGTGCCGAAAAAGCGACGGTGTACATCGCCACCACGCCGAGAAAAACGCCCATGCCGATGGTCTCGATGGCCCCGGTAGGAATGTGATAGACGGTGCTGTTGGCGACCAGATAGGCAGCCGCAGTGAACACCACGCAAAGAATACTGCCGAGAATTCGACCGTTCATTTTTGTCTCCTCTTTGTCAGGTTGAAACCAAGATAGAAACCAAGTCCGCCAAGAGAACCAATCAAAGCCACACAAAGCACGATGCTGAACATCTTTGTCCAACTGTCATCGAACGCACCTTGCGGTTCGGTCATACCAAAAGCAATCAACATCAAGACCGCAACTGCAAGCGCAGGCTTTGTGATGGAACCTACAAGCGATGGTTTTGAGAAAGCCACGCTGTAAGTGGCAATCAGTCCAAGTGCAAAGCCGGCTCCAAGGTTTGACCAGTAGAAGGTCGCGCCCGTGAACCAGCTATGCACAAGGAAGAACGCGACGGTTGTTACCGTCGCGCAAAGGATGCCGCCTAAAAGACGACCGTTCACCGACTTCAGTCGCCGATGAACTTGGCAGCAGCAGGCTTGGCGGCGAACTTGTAGCTCTGACCGCCGATGGCGCCGGTAGCGACCACCGCGAGCGTGGTGATGATGAAGCGCGAAAGGTCGAGACCGCTCGTGCCGAATGCCTGGATCATGACGACCGAGACGACCGTCCACAGCACAGCCATGGTGCCGATGCCGACAGCCAGGGGGGCGCTTCCTTGACGGATGATGGCGATTGCCGCACCGCAAATGATACCAGCGGCACCACCGACCATGAGAGCGGGAATCGGGCTGATGGTGCCCATTCCCAGAAGACCGCCGACATAGACGGTCAGGATCATGGCGACTGCGCAGGCGAGAATTCCCTTGATTTTGCTGGACATTACTTTTCTCCTTCATGTTTTGGAGTTTAGCTTCGTGCGTTTTGAAGAGATGAATGGCAGTGAGAGAGGAAAAGAAAAGCGCGACTCAAATCTGTCTTAAGCCGCGGTTGTCGTTCCCTTCTCTCCGTCTTGCAAATTCTCAGTCCAGATGCGTCGAGTATCTGAGCTTGCCAGAACCCCAGCCGTAACCCAATCCCGAAATGGCACCATGAATGATGGCAGCGAGAATGGGTGCGAAAATCACGTACGCACCAACCAGGACGACACCCTGGAAGTAAACAACGTAGATCACTTCTGCCAGCCACAAGAGCATGGCCGTTACGATTCCGGTGCTTACCGGATTTTCATCGAGGACGGCACACATAATGCCGATCGCCAGTCCGGCGACGCCGCCGCCCAGGGCAGAGCCGAGCACATCGGTCGAACCCGTCATGACAAACTGAATGACGGTAGAGGCAACAGCAGCGAAGATGACGCAAAGGACGATACCATAGAGTTTCTTCAACATAGCTTGTCTCCTTCTGTTTTGGGTGTGTGGTGACAGGTTAGACGCGGGCGCCCAGCTTGTAGCCGAAACCAGAGGCAGCACCGATGGCAGACATCACAGCAGCGATCCACACCAGTTCGAGTGAGATAGCGGGCGCTTGAGCGACGCCGATGTAGACGAAGAAGGCTCCCAGCCCAAGGCAGGTGAACATGGTCACCATCACACCCATGAAGATGGGATTGACGAATTTGAACACGGCACAGCCGATGCCGATGATGAGCCCGCTTACAGCACTGACAGTGACAACAGCGGGGTAGTTGGCGGTGGTGCCCAGAGCGATGAAATTGCAGATCACCCAGGCGGCGGTGCAGACGGCGGCAGAGGCGAGGATTCCGATGAGCTTGTTCATGTGTTGATTCCTTTCATTTGGATGTGCGAGGCAGACAACCTCAAGCGTTCGCACTTGCGCTTTTGGTCTCATTCCAAAATCGAGAAAAACTAGCGCTCGAAAGCGCTCTTGTAGGCGGCTCTTGCAGTGTGGTCGTAAACGGCACTCAAGAGAAAGGCGCAGACGCAACCGTAGAGGCACTGCTGCAAGTCGGCTGCCGGAGCTAGCTTAAGTGCAGCGAGCACCGGCTGAAAGATAAAGCCTGCGCACATGGCTGAGAACATTTGCGCTGGAGATTCGCTTTTCACCGCAGAGACCATGAAGATGGTCGCTGACATGAACGCCGAATAGAAGGCTGCCTGCAGAAGCCCTTCCTTCCAGGTCGGCGCAAAGAGCGGCGCTCCAAGCAAGAGGCTGATGGCGGCATAAGCGCCGGCACCAATGGCGGTGAACCAGGCCATTCCCAACCATGGATGGCGTCCGGCGAAGAGGGCAGGCAGAAGCTCGATCCAGACCGAAGTCCAGAGACCGAAAGCTCCGCCGACCAGTGCCCAGACGAACACAGGCGAGAGATCGAAGGTCTTGTACAGCATGAGCTGAATCAAGACGTATCCAACCGGAGCAAGGACTGCCGACCAGATGATGCTTACCAGAGTGACTCGCCCAATCATCGAGAGCGTCATTAGAACACCTCATGAGTTACGTTGTTGATGGATAGCGAACGGGCAGCCGAATTTCTTCGACTTCCCGCTCCCCACTTAGAGTCGAATCAGGCTGCGGCTCGCGAAGGAGCCGACGCCAGATCTTTGTGCTTCTGCGCGACAAGACTGTTGTGCATCTGCACCACAGATAGTGCCAGCATGGACTGTGCCCATGCAAGCGGTTCGTTGGCATCGGGCACCCATTCGCCGGTCTTCTGGTCGATGATCCAGGCTTCCGGAATCATCCAGCGCTTGGAGACAGAGGCAAGCGCGCGGTTGAAGTGCATGACCTGCTTGTCGTAGTACCGGGTTTCGCCGGTGCGCTGGAAAAGCTCGCCATAGATGTACGACATCTGCGGCGAACCGTGACACCACTGCGCTTCGCTGCCACGCGGGAACTGGCGATTGATGCGCCCATCCCACGTGTCCCACTCGTAGCGAGCGATGCCGATGGGAGCCATCAACACGCGCTCGATGTTCTCGAGGATAGCGACTGTGTTTGCGTCGTCCAGAATGGGACGACCACAAAACGCCGCCAGCAGAATCGGGTTGATCTGAGCGAGATCGACCTGGCGTTCACCGCCGCCGTCTGCACGGATGAATTCCCGAGTGCCGAGCTCACGCAGCCGCTCTTCGCACTTCTGCGCCATCTCCAAAACGCCTTTGGCTTCGTGGAGATAGGTGTTGCCATTGCGCGTAGTGCGCATCGGCCCATGCTTGAGCATGAAGTCGTACTGCTCGCGGAAGCTGATAAGTGCACACGCGATGCTCGACCAGTGCTCTGCCACGCGATCCTCCCAGGCGCCCAGGTCGAAGTCGGCCCAGACGTTGATTTTCCAGAAGTAGGCGTGGAGCAGAGTGGCGAAATCGGTCAGTTGCGCCGGGTGCTCACCGTCGGAAAGCTTCATCCTGCCAGTATTCAAAGCATGGAACAGGAGGAAGTTGATGAAGGACAGTGAATCGTTCTGACCGTGTCCCCACGGGTCGCCGACTTCGTGGAGCGAAATCGGATTGTAGCGGATATGAGGACGATGGAAGTAGTCCTTGGGATAGCCGCTGTGACCTTCGTGGATAATGTCGAGGAAGCGATGCTCACCCTTCTGGTGATGGATGACGCTTGCAAGCAAGCCACGCTTCCACTGATCGCCGGGCAAGTTCAGACCGGCATTCAGATCGGGATTCTCGGCGAACGACAACTCAGCCAAACACTGCATGATGTTGTCGCGATCCCAGTGGAACACGAGCAGCCCGTCGACAGCGTTTTCGAGAGTATGCTCGAGATCGAGCACGCTCACTGCCGAATGACCGCCGCTCTTATATCGTCGCACTTTGATTGTGTTGTTGGCGATGAGGGCCTTGCGCACGCAATCGAGGTCGGCGAGGGAATAAGCCGGACGAATCAGTTTGCCCAGCTCAGCGTTCTGCGCCGTTGAGGCGCTGGAGCTTGTAACACTCATCTTAGTGTCCTTTCGTGATGGAGTTAAGTGTTGGGTTGCATTAGCGAATGGTTAGAACGACACGCGAACCAGCTTTTATACTGAATTCACGCGCGGTTACTCCGAGTTGAATCTCAACGTTCGCTTGGCGCGTACTCCACCACCTGCGGTGGCAGGTAATCGAACTGGTGGATTTTGAGCCAGGTGGGGTTGAGCACCACTGGTAGTGCGACCTTATCGGTCGGCGCGTATACTATCTCGCCAATGACAGTGCCTCGTGGATCGCGATGAACTCGCTTAGCCAGAAAACCATCTTCACGCACGTGGAAGATGTAGTCGGCGCCTTTGAAACCGTTGCCATCCAGGTATTGAGTAACCTGTTTGAGCTTGCCGGTTTTCTCGTCAAACTCGGCTTTGAAAATGGCTGCACCATTGACATAGGCGGTCGTGTGGAAAAGCATCGCCGACTTGTCGGCGGTTGCCGGCATCCAGCGCTGCTCAAGGTGAGTCGGGCTTGTTTCTTTGCCCAGAACCGAGTACCAGGGCGAGGTGCCGATTGCACCGAATACCTGATGTTCTTCTTCCATTTTGCCATCGGCGTCAAAGAGCTTGATGGTGGTGCCATCCGAGTTCTGCTCGACGAAGACCCTGCTTTTCACCCCGTCAGGGTAATACCAGAACTCTTTGTACATCCGCTGTTGATGCACATGTCGGGCGGTGACTCGCCGGTCGGGACCGTACTTAATCCGCTCGAAACCGTCCTTGATCCGACGGAAAGTCTCAACCAGAGCCATGTCCGCACCAAACTCGTCGGACAGAATTTTGCTCCACTTGGTGGTCTTGCTCAGGTTGCGATCGAACGATTCGAACTTCTTGAGCAAGCCGTCGGTCCCTGGATGATAAGTCCAGCGATGAGACAGCTCAGGCGTGACCATCGTGGTGCGACGCAGAACCTCGCCTTGAAGCGAATATTCGACGTCGCTCAAATAGTCGGCGCCGGTCGCATCGAAAAGAGCATGACGAATCAGAACTCGTGTGCCGTCGACTGGCTTCGAGAACGTCTTCGCTTCAGACAAAATGCCGTTTGGACTGAACCAGAAATTCTGGTTTGTACCGTCCGGCAAATCGACAGAAGCGAACTTCTTGGTGATGCGATCAGCCTGTAGTTCAACTTGACGAAACTCTTCTCCTTTTGGAACGCGAATCTTGTTGTCGAAGTTCAATTGCCATGTCTTGAAAGACTGGGCAGTTAAACTCGGCTGCGGCACGCAAACGAAAGCTGCAGCTGCGACACACGCGAATAAAGCGATCCACAAGAGCATCCGTTTCATGGGATTCTCCCTTAGTTAGGGGTGGTTGGTGTATGGGTGAGAAGTTGATGGTAAGTGTGCATCATGCGCAAAACGCGCGCGAAATGAAAACTGTGAATTGGGTTCTAATCGGTTACTGGAAGAATTTACCGGAAAATATAAATGAGAAAGACAATGTCCCGAACCTACAAAAAGCTCATGACAACCTACAAGCTAAATAAATCTCATAGGAAACTCTTTGTTTAAGCCAATCTAAACTATTGTCAAGGTGAAAGCCTATTAATATAGGCGAATCCTACTATAACACTTCGTACAATAACGGCCAAAACAAAGGCAATGGGAGGAGAGAATAATCTCCAACCCATTCCTTTGCCTCAAATCACGCCCAGGCGCGGAACTTCATCAAGTAGAAGTAGACCAGCGTGAAGAGCAACACAGCCACTCCACTAACGCAAAGCGTGATGGTGAGCCCGAATTGACTAGCCATTCCACCTGCCATCAAACCGGCAAGCGGTCCTACGCCAAGCATTGACACCGAGAAAGCGCCCATGATGCGACCGCGCGCACCAGGTGAGACTGCTAGCTGAACGGCCGACTGACCGCAATTCAACTGAACCGCACCCGCCGCGCCAGCCAGATACGCTCCTAAAAGCGAGACAGCAAGCGAGGACGACATAGCCAGAATCAAGACTGCCACTGAAAGTACAAGACAGGCATAGCCGATTCCATAGCGCAAGCGCTTAGGGTCGACACCGGCCACAAGAAGCGATCCCGAGAGGGCTCCAATACCACCGGCACAAGCCATGAAGCCCATCGTGGTCGCGCTCCCGTGCAGGAACTTGTCCACTATGACCGGCATGAGCACGTTGTACTGAGTACCAAATATGGTGACAATTGCCATCATACCAAGCGACGAGGCGATACGTGGATCTTTGAGGAAGGTGAGCAGATTCTGCCCATCTCCACCATTCTTCTTGCGCTCGATTATTGCCTGCGGGTCACTTTCGCTGCGTGTGCGAATCATGTGCAGAGTAATAAGCGGAGCCAGAAAACTGACTGCGTTCAAAGCAAAACACACTCCTTCACCCCACAGGACAATCACTAATCCAGCCAAGGCGGGGCCTAGCATTCGGCAGGTGTTCCAAATGGCGGAAGAGAGCGCAAGGGCGTTTGTGAGACGCTCGGGTTCGACCAGATCTGGTGCAAACGACTGTCTTGCAGGAAACGAAACGGCAGTGATGGTGCCGCCAATGAAAGCTAGCACGAGCAAGCTCGTCATATCGATGTTACCGGTGAGAGTCATCACCGCAAGCACGCCTGACTGGAACATAGCCAGAGCCTGACAGGCGATAAGAATCTTGCGCCGGTTGAATCTATCCGCCAGAATTCCTCCAGGGTAGCTGAAGAGCAGCATGGGGAGCGTGTTGGCGAATGTCGCCATTCCCAAGGCCGCTGGCGAGTCTGTGAGCTTGTACACAAGCCACGGAAGAGCAATCATCTGCATCCATGTGCCGATGATCGAGATAACTTGGCCGATGGCATAAACACGGAAATTCCGGTTATCCATCGACTGGAAAGTATTCTTCAGCCACTGATGGGCTTTTTGATTCCAGGTCATGATTTCGCCTCTTGCAAAAGAGTGAGTTTGGTGTGATTTAGAAAGTGCGAAAAACGGCATCAGGGCTGGATGCCCCGATGCCGCCATTACTTCAGCTAGCGATTGCTAACGCGCTTTCGTTGCTCAGTTCGAGCTTGAGCGGTTGAGAGTGTTGTGCAGAACGGCGTTGCCGATCCAGAAGAGGATGCCGGCAAGAAACGCCGCGCCGAACGAAGAAACGCTCAGATACTGCGGGAAAAGCCAGCCCATCGCTTGGATGCTGAGCGCAGGGAAAAGCAGATAAGCGAAGATGCCCAGTCCCAGAGTGCCGATGGTGAAGATCGCCAGACCCAGGTTGACGAGGTATACGACGAGTCCGAAGAGGAGACCGGCGACCACACCTTCTGGCCAGAACGAGCCGTGGAAGGTGATGCCGCTGACGACTGGGAGAAGGAAGACGAAGAGGAACGCGTTTACGAGAACGCGCATGATGAGGCTTTGCATGTTAATGCATTCCTTGTGTTTGGTTGATTTGATTTGAAGTTAGAAGCTGTGCAAAGAGATTAGAAACACCAAAAGAGTTGGCGAGAAAAGAAAAGACTCTGAGACTTTCAAATATTTGACCCACTTGATTCAAGAGTGTTGAAGAAGTGAGAGCGGGTAGAAGAGTGTATTAGTAATATTATTACTAGATACTCATGATTTAAGCACCTAGCGCAGCTGCATGAGCCACTTTTGAGACAGCAAGATTAGAGTCGCTTAAGAATCAAAAAGATGCGTCTAAATCACCCTTTAAGTACCCCACAAAGCCAATTTCTGGTATCATATATAGTGTCATTGATTACAATTCAGACTTTAAAGCACTATAAAATGTGAACTCATGTTTATATAAGCGCAGTTTTATTAGGGGACTCAAAAGCTTTTCCATAGGGTGAAGTTATCACTTGTTTTACTTTCTTTTAGCCTCTACCTGAACCCAACCAACCCTAAATTCTCTATCTCTTGCAGTTTTTTTTCGCAGTCACAACGCTGCGTAGAGCTGCACCCTCATCATCAACCTCCAAACGAAATGGAGTAATGCATGACTGGTAACAATGGGACTGGAACCAAAGGTCGAGATCGTTCTCACTTGAGAGTTGTGCCTGCAGCAGGTCTTCCGGCACCGGAAACCACTTTGCCGCAGACCAACACTGGCTACTCTGCATGGGATCCCAATCGTACTCCTCCGTCGTCAAAGCTGGTCGAAATCGTTCGCGAACTGATCGCAAACGGTATCGTGCGAGTCAACACCGGCAAATCTCGCGAGGAGCGCTTCAAGTTCACCTGCTCCAAAACAGGCGAATTCGGCTGGATCATCGTCACTCGCTTCGATGCAAATCACATCATGGTGAGATCCAACGATGGACAGATGGACATCGGCAAACCGCCAAGCTTTCATCGTACTGGCAAACGCGAACAGGCGCATGGCTTCATCATCGACGTCATGGCGCATCTTTGCCAGTTCATCGGCAACTACCAGCAAATCAAAATCTCGCACGAGCTCGACTTGGACACGTAGCGGGATTCGCTCTCAATCGTCAACTGCAACATCGGAAAAAGATATGAGCAAAATCAGTTACTGGCATTGCATGCCGGTGAATCTCATTTCCGGTCCGGTTCTCGTTCCCGACCCCAAGTATTCCGACACCGACTTTCTGCCGGGGTACAAGTGGCTCGAGAATCACATCGGATATTTTCCGCTCTTCATGGCAGCGGGAAACGAAGACCAGGCGCCGTATAACGCTGGGTACAACAATCAGTGGCGCGTGGTTTTATCCTCTCGTTACTGCAAAGAGAAGAAGCGTGTTGTCGCAATTTCTCGTCGAGCGAAAGGAGATGTTCTCAACTTCGCCATGTTCCGCTTTGACAAACTGCCTGAAGTTTGCTGTTTTCTCGACAGCTCCTGGTGGTCGGTCGGAGTTTTGACTCCTCATCTCAACCACGAAGTACCCAGAGAAAGCGAAGTGCGTTCTGTGCTGAAGCGCTCCTGGAGCCATGCTCGTTGGTTGCGTGAAATCCGCAACGACAAAATCTCAGCCGAACTTGTCGTACCCAAACTCGACCTGCGTGATGCAGCTGAAGTCTGGGTGCGCAACAAGAAGGCAAAAGCACATTTGGAAAAGCTCGGCTTCAAAAATGTGCAGGTGCGTCGCATTCCTGTCGAAGCGCCCTGGTACTAAGTCTGGCACTAGCTCTTTCAAGAAAGGAGGGCTTCTGTGTTAATACAAATCGCATACGCTTTAGCCCTCGCTCCTGTAAGTTACTTCGGAGTGAGAGCTGTCTCCTTACATTACCAGCGAGAACTCGGCGACAAAGGTGTGATGGTGATGCGGTGCCTTCAGGCGCTGCTCATTTTCACACCATTCCTTGCCGCGCTTAGTCCGTGGAGCAACCTCTACAGTGTGTCGGTGATACCGATCACCCTGTTGATTCCGCTTTGGGCCGGACATGAATTGTACGTGGACTTTCTGGCCTTTCGTGAAAGAAGAAAGAAATTACGGCTCTTCGTCAAAGTGCTTGAATCTTTCATCGAACACGATTTCGAGTCGATCGACAAAGATGGTGATGATTCGCTCAGTGAGCAGGACATCGTCAATGCGTCGATTAGCTTCAGTCAGCACGAGCCCGACAAAGCTGCAGCCTTAGAACAGCTTCTGGTCAACATCGCCGACGTGGGACACATTGTCGGTGTGATAGAACAGGAAACATATTCTGGGGACACTTTGATTGGATCGGTTAGGCGAAACATTTATGCCGTAAGGAAAAGCGACCTTCGTAAGTATCCTGCAACCTTGCGGTCTAAATTCCAAACATGGTGACTCGATAATTGGATGAGATGAAACTGTTCAGAGGAATTTTCCTTTGAACGTTTCACCTCATTCCAATTTTCAAAGTTTATACTATTACCGATAGTAAGACTAAATTTAAAAAGTAGAAGTGAAGGAGGTCTCGTTTATAAACGAAAACCAACTTCACTTCAAACTTCACTGCCCCTGGGAATTGGGACAGTTCTGCGCATCAGCACCAGCACACGGGTCACCATATTCGGCACTACCGATTGGAACCTCTGTGCCGTCTTCCTCAACGAGGAAGGCTTCGGCGGTGCCACAGCATTTGGGATGCTCGACTTCGATGTCGTGCGGTCCCGGCTGCAACACCTGGTCGAACTTGACCTGGCCGTTGTACTTTACACGCAGGTGGAACGGCTCTTTTGGATCCATCTGAATCCGCATGAGTCTCTCCTGCTGTTATTGATTGCAGTTAAGAGAGACAGGCTTTTAGCCTGCCTCTCCAGCGGTAGAGTCGAATTACTTCTTCGACTTCGCCTTGGCCGGAGCCTTGGCTTTTGTCGACTTGGAAGCCGGCGCAAGCGACAGCTCCTCGCCACGCGGCAAGCAGCACGCTTTGTCCTCGGTGTAGACCTTGCCGTCCACGACGAACGAGCGACGCCCGTCCTTGCCGCGGATGATAGGCACAGCCTGACCGAAGATTTCGCCGTCGACGACGACGCCAGTCCAGAAGCCTGAAGCGCGGCGATCGTAGTCACGCAGGTGCCCCATGCGAACAGGGTCCCACAGATAACCGACCTCGTGCGCCTCGAAGTAGTTCAGCTTCGGAGCCGGAACGGTGTCGCCCGAGTTGGTGAACCAACCCGAAGCAACCTTGCCGTCGAAGGAGCGGATGATGTTGAGACCACGCTGCTCCCACTCGATCAAAGCGGCATCACCCGGATGACGACGACGGAAGTCGCCAATCATGAACAGGTATTTGCCGTTGACCAGAATTGCCGAGCCGAAGCGCAGCACCTGAACCAGCGGTTCATCCTTGAGACCGAGCAACTCGTCCAGCCTGCGCGGGAGCGAGCGAGTCGGGTCGGAGGGAAGGTCGCTTGGGTAATCGTAGTCTTCCTTCTCCATCGCCTTGGAAATCTCGCGCGAGGAGCGGGCGTCGCGATGACGCTTCACCTGCTCAATCCACTCGAGAAGACGCACTTCGTTGCCCATCGAAAGATGGGTCGCCGAAGGCAAATAGAAGAACTTCGAACCCGAAGCTTTCTGGATGGACTTGATGAAATCGCCGCAGCTCTCGCCGAGGGCGAGAATCTGGTCTTCGAATCCGCCGGTTTCCATAGCCTTGCGAATTTCGGGCGAGTCGGGATAGTCGTGGAGGAAGTTGGATTCATCCTCCCCGATGGCCTTGAAGGCCTCTTCGTCGATCAGTCCGCCGAGCCCGATGACCACCGACTTGGAGTCGGAGACGTACTTCAAGACCTGTTCGGTCATGTTGCGGTCATGGTTCGGGAAATAGACGTGACCAATCGCGGTAATGCGAGTGCCGTTCGGCAGCTTGAGCCGGTTGATGCCAGCTTCCGCCAGTGACGTCTTGGGGTCTTCCTTGACGACGACACTCTTGAATTGGGTAACTTTCGACATGTGATAAATCCTTTCGAATTAGAGCAGGAGGTCGCGCGCCGCGAGTTCCGAATAGAACTCGAGAACTGCGGGACCGACCTGGCTCAGGTTGTCGAGGCACACCACGTTGGGTGCGGTGATACCAATGTTGTACGGCTGCGGAACGAGGAGAGCAACATTGCCCGTCTGACCCACACCGACCGCCGTCTCGGACGAATCCTCGACGATGAGCGGAATGTGATTAGAGATCATGTTGTATTTCTTCTCGCCCGGGCGCATGAAGCGCAAGTCGCGATTGGCATTGAGGCCAAGCCGCTCGACGAGTGCCTTGGTCACGCCCTGTGCGACACCGTAGTGGAAGCCGGCAGCGTTGCTGTCGGGGCGGGTATCGGAAGCGCCCGGAGTCCAGGTCCAGATCTTGGGATTCAGACCAGCGTCCTTCAGGGACTTCAAAGTAGCAACCGACTCCTTGTAGAAAGGCAGGTCGCCGTAGCCGTCAACAGCCTTGCGGGCGAAGTTGACGAAATCAGCCAGAAACTGCTCGTCGGTCATCGGATTGTCCGGGTCAAACTGCATGTGATACAAGCCGATGCTTTTGGCATCGATCTTGAACCCATGCGTGTTGTTGACGTGACGGACGAACGGTCCGGTCCAATCGACGAGGGTATTGTGAAGGTCGAAAACGACATCCCGGGACCACTTGAAGTCGGTTCCGGGTTTGAGGATGCTGCGGGGAATGTTCAAGCTCGGACCCTTATAGCCCGAAACGCGACTCCGCGCAACTTTCTTGTTGGTGCTCATTTTGCACTCCTTTCTTGTGAGGCTTAGCGGTCGCTAGACCGGTACACCTTGCCGTCGTAGACGAGGGTGTACTTGGAAGCGTCGCCCACCTGCTTGATCGGCAGAACCTGCAAGTGAACCTTGCCACCTGCGATGGTGCCTGTGCCGATGGCCGGATGCCAGTTGTTGAGGAGGTTGGAATAACCCATATACGGGTGATTCACATCCACCACGTGACCGAGTTCGATGGCGACGATGGTCTTCTCACCGACCTGACGGACACGCATGCCCGCGCGGTGAGTGTGACCCTGCACCAGAGAACGTCCGATACGCTCGGCATCAGCCAAGGGGCTTGCACCGGGCTTGGGACGCACGATATAGCCATGACGGAACTGCATATCGGCGTTGACGATCATGCCACCGCCGTAGCCACCACGCTCGTGGATGTCGTAAATGAAGCTGATCGGGTCGCCCGGCTTGTAGCCGAGAAGACCGTGGAACGAAAGCAGCGGCTCGCGCGACTGGAAGTCGACGATGTTCGCGATACCAGATGCGGGGTCAGTCAGATAACGGCGGAAGCGGTCATCGTGATTGCCCGTGCTGACAATGATGCGAACGAGGCAGACGAGGTCCTCGGCGAGCCAGTCAATCAGGCGACGGGTCTCATCGAGTTCGAACTGCGCATGAGCGACCGTACGCGGCGGCTTGGGCCAACGCGAGAGCCAGAAGAGATCGGAGATATCTCCGATGTACTTGATGATGTGCGGCTGGAAATCAAGCAAGAACTGCTTGATACCCCAGAGCATCAACTGGTTATGAGCCGGAGCGTGCATGTCGGGAATGAAAACAATGCGCGTGCCGTCAGGCAGCGTGAGAGGCATCACTCCAGAAAAGCTGAGATAACTGAACGAATTCTCGTTATCCCGAAGAATTCGGTCCATGATCTTGCGATCATAGTCCGAGACAGTACGTTTCGCCCGGATGATTGTGGGCGCTTGAAGCGAACGCTTCATAACGGGTCTCCTTCGTATGCGCTGCAACCATTTACGTGATGAGGTCTAAGTTCTCATTACCGTGAGGTTGTACAGACGCGGGTTGATTTTGAAATCAGGAAATTCCTCTGTTTCGAGGGGCTTATCTAAAAACCGGCTTATCCTTAAAGCCTTTATAGGGCTCATAAGGTACTTAGTACTGGCTGGTTCTTTTCCGAAGTTTGGAGGAGATAAGCTCTTTGATAGAAACAAATATGGAACGCGCAAAGCCTAAAAGACTGGAGAACCACTATTCAAGGTTAAAGACTTCTTGACATCAACCCTTTTGCATGAAGATTTGAACTGGAAGACTAGACCAATAGCGGCGCTAGTTAACCTTGACATCAAACCGAGTCCGAAAACGCTTTATTTTCAATATTTTTCAGCCTTTTTCGCGCCTGCAATTATCCCTTGATAACCATCCTGCGCTAACTTCGCGCGTTTGTTAAGCGTTTTCGTAATTAGGTCAAGAACAAAAGTCCACAAATCGAGGAAGTGATTAAAAAGCCGAGATTTCAAGCGAGCTTTACATTTGCTTTATTTTCGCCTCTTGAAATAGCTATATAATTTTCCTAAAAAGCTCCTATTTTATAAAACCAAATAAGCATGTGTTAATGATCGCTATCTACTCACTGCATACAGTAAGCAACTCCCAAAGACTTAACGCAAAACCAGATTAAACTCAACTTTGAAGCTTTTAGCGGCTTTAAGAATTTCGTTTTATACGCAATTGGTAGTTCGTACTTTTGAAGTGGTAGCGTATTTGGTGCAGTCAAGATTCATTTTCGCATCAAATACAGTATCGAATACGACACCGATTTAACAAAAATGGAAATAACAATGACGCAAGGTGCTCATTCAAGTTGAATCCCAATTTGCGCAATTCTCATTTCGCCTAGACCTACTAAACTTTTTGTTCTACTTACCATAGTTATCAAAAGGCTTAGCGTCCACATCCTCATGGGATCTCCTCAAATGCAGCCCAATACAACCCCTCTTGCCCATCCTGATATGATAGTTTGGTCTTCGCGAGGAATCACTATGCAACTCTTGGTCGACCGCATCAAATCTGACGCTAAACACCTTGGAAAAGGAGTTATCAAAGTTGATTCATTCATGAATCACCAAATCGATCCAGTGCTCATGAAAGCGATAGGTGAAGAGTTCGCCAAAAGATTTTCAGATACAAATCCCACTCTCATATTAACTGCAGAGACAAGCGGAATAGCACCAGCTGTTGCTGCTGGAATGTTTTTAAAAATACCAGTTGTGTTTGCCCGAAAACACCAGCCAATAACAATGGCTCAGGAACCTTATCGCGAGGTCTCAGTCTCGCCTACACATAATAAAGAAGTCGAATTCGTAGTTTCCACCGAATATCTAAAAGCAACCGACAGAGTGCTTATCATCGACGATTTCCTTGCTTCCGCCAAAACTATTGTGGCTTTGTCATTGATGGTGCAAAAAAGCGGTGCTGAGCTTGTAGGCATTGGAGCCGTAATAGAAAAAGTATATGCCAACGGTCGCGAACAAATTCGTCATCTTACTGTGCCAGTTGAGACACTTGCTAAAGTGCTTGAATGCAAGGATGACTTAATTATTCTTGGACTCTAATAAGTTACTCTAATGATGCCAAAACTTCTGACACAATGAGCTTATGCATAGCTACGCTAGTCAAATGCATTTTGAATCTCTAGGTGGATATCGACAATAGCCAAATATTAATTGACTTACCTGACCACTTTTTTCTAAATTAAAAACATCCTTCGTTAAGCACACATTTTTCTCTCTAAAGAACAAAGCATCGCTAATATCTTCAACCATAACAATGACTCAAGTCATTTCATTGGTTATTGTCGAAATTAGCGATACAGTCAAACTTAACAGCCATGGAAGGTGTTTAATGACCGCACTTAAACACACTACCGATCAAGCTGCTACTGTGAATACACTGACGGCTAGCTTCAAAAGAAGCACCAGAGATAAAACCACAGTCTTCACTTACGTGATGGGCAGGGTTGCTTTTTTGGAGGACAGAAAGCTTTGGGGTATTCACTCTGGAGACCTGTGGGAATTACAAGTTCGATCTTCAAATCCCGCAGGAACAGTTTATTTTGTTCGGCCTATCAAGATTATCGCAGCCGCTCAGGACGGGGATGTGCTAAACGGTCTCGACTACGAGGCGGTGAGGGACTCACGTCTTGCACTATCTCACTTGCGTACCTGGAAAAAACTTTTGTCCAGTGATCAATTTTTAAATGGAAATATGAATCTATGCTTGCATCATCTGAAACTGCTTTCGAGTTACTTGAGGAACAATTCACTATCCTCCAAACTCAAAGTAAATCTTTCCAAAACTATCATGCATTCATTGTCCCAGCTGAAAATCACTCAAGAGCCCGTTTCACTTGAGTTGCTCTGGGAATCTCTTGAAACGATCGCATCTTGCACCAGTAGTAACCCTGATAGGATTCATTCTCTTCGCCGACTAATTAAACTCTACGATTCAGGTTTCAATCAGCATGCCAAATTATCCAGCGACACTAAAGTCAGGCTTCTTTTAGACCTGCAAAACGCCCTTCAACCCAAAGCGGGGAAAAGGGACGCGCTGTGAGATTTCTATTCAGGCATTCTCGTTGAAATCGCAGCAAGACTAAAACTAAATACATGCAAAATTAGAGAGAGGAGAAATACAAATCTCAATCTCCTCTCTCTTTTATCCTATCCACCAAAGTACTCAGTTTGAATTGAACTTCAATCAAAAATCTGAAAGGAAACACAATGGCAATGGTCTCCTTGACTGTTGTTTGCTGGCTTGTCACCATTGGTTTGTTCATGGCAATAATGTCCAAGATGACCAAATTCAGCATCTATAAACATTTGAGAACGCTTGAAACCAAATTAGAGCTACCTGGTTTCTGGGCTCCAGAATACATCATCATTTTTCTAGGGCTTCCCGCAGGTGTTAGCCTATGCACAGCCTTACTGGCAACTGCAAAACTGGGCAACTTACTAAGCCTCCGTTGAGTTTCAGCGAAATATATACCTAGCTGACATGTGGAGTAGTGGACTCAGCCAGAAAATTGACCAGGGAGCATAAATAATGCTCCTTGGTTGATCGATGAAGTCTTCTCAAAAAAAAGGTGTAAGTATTCGTTTAACACTGGAGAGTAAGTTTTCCTGTAAAACCGTCTATTTTTGCCGATTTTCATACTTTTTCTGACCTTTTTGCCACTTTAAATCGCTTTGCACAGGTGGAGGTACGATTTTGGAAAGGCAAAACGTGCCACGTTGTTTCATCTGCACTCCACAACGAGGCTCACAGCATTGAGGTGTTCGCCGTGTCTCTTCAAAGACAAAGTTTTTATTATAGATTATAGTAAAACAATTTAACCTGCATAATTCACGAGAGTGATACTAAAGTAAGTTGAAATGCCCTGTCATTTGGCTGATTATCTGTGTTTACCACAACCCAGACGCAGCAAAAAAGCAAGGCAATTCAGATGACAGAGTGTACAAAACCAGACGCCAACCTTCAACTTAAGTTTGACTTCGAAATCGGTAAACCGGTAATAGGGGCGTTTGATGGCGGATTAATTAGTACTGATGGAGGTCTTGGTCTGCTACGGTTTGCAGACGATGCGTTAAAATTGACTGAGTTTGCAAGTATTTGCATCAAAGAAAAGCGCCGTCCAGACGTCCTCAAGCACTCGTTGCAAGATTTACTGAGGCAAAGAATTTATGCCATAGCCGCTGGATACGAAGACGCAAATGACGCCAGCAGTCTACGTTATGACCCAATGCACAAGCTGGTGCTAGGGCGCGCAACAAGCGATCGAAATCTAGCATCCCAGCCCACAATCAGTCGTCTAGAGAATTCCGTCACTTCTGAAGAGCTGAGTTTTTTACAAGATTTACTGGTGCACACATATATCAAGAAACACAAAAAGCCGCCAAAGAAGCTGGTTTTAGACTTAGATACGACGTGCGATCCGGTGCATGGTTATCAGCAGCTTTCTTTCTACAATGCTTTCTATTCTACGTTTTGCTATATTCCGATGTTTGTTTTTGACCAGCACGGTTATCCTTTAGCGTCCCTGCTGAGACCTGGAAATGCTGATGTTGGCGGTGATGCGGCAAGAGTACTTCGAAATTTATTCAAGATATTACGTTCAACGTGGAAAAACGTTCCAATTGAATTCCGTGCTGACGCTGCATTTTGCCGTCGGGAAGTTTATCAAGTTTGCGAAGAATTCAAAGTCGTTTATTTTATCGGGCTCAAATCAAATCACAATCTTCGCTGTCTAGCAAAGGATTTGAGTGATTCAACCAAGCACGAGTTTGAATCAATTTACGGAGTTTTGCCACAGCAAGACAAAACCGCTTGGCGCAGAAAGCAAGAAAAGATGCGGTTCTCCAGCAAAGCAGAAGGTCGCGTTCAAGAAATTAAAGAGTCTGAGGCCTACATCCGAAAAGTAGGAGAACTGGCTTGGAGAGGCAGAGGATACACTCACGATATGCGCGTAATTTGCCGAGCTGATTACTCCGAAGACGGGCTGGATCTTCGTTTTGTGGTGACCAACCACTCGGGTGGTAATCCTAGGTGGTTGTATGAAACCAAGTATTGTCGCCGAGGACAGTGTGAAAACTGGATTAAAGAATTGAAAATGGTAGAGGTAGATCGGCTTAGCTGCCAGGAGTTCAATGCCAACCAATTTCGTCTTTTAGAATATACTTTTGCCTATATTCTTCTAAGAGAGCTTAGGGAGCGACTTTCAAAAAATGAGTCTAGAATTTCAATTCAAACCTTCGTGTTGCAATTCATCAAAATCGGAGTGTTAGTGCGGGAATCGGTCCGCAGAATTTCACTTCATTGGACTAGCGCTTACCCGCGGCAACAATCGTTCGCCGCATTAAATCTCGGTTTTATTTGAACTTCTAAAAATCTATCTGCAAAACTGCCCTGCCCATCTCAAAGGCTGGTTTCACAGCGTCTGATGTCTGAGTAAAAATGGCTTGTACACAAAGTCTCAGAACAAAACTTAGAAGAGCTTACAAAATATCGCCTCGGAAACTAAACACCTGACTAATTGTTCAAATAAATTAGCTTGTCATACTATATGCATGAATAGACCGGGTTAAAAGCAAAAAGTACGAAAAGTATAAGAAGGTGCAACCAGAACCCGAAGGCGGGGTTCTGGCTGCGATTGGCAGATGGTCGCTTGTTAAGAGCGAACACATCTAAAGGTAACTAGCTATTGCCTTCGCTAATTTCCTTTGACGTCAGAGCTGACGACTACTTCTTGTCGCCGGCGGGAGCCGCGGGAGAAGCGGGCTTCGGATCGGGACCCTTGGAGGGGGCCGACGCCGGAGCCGGGCCGGTCTCCTCGGACTCGATGCCGCTGGTGGCCTTGAGGCGGAACGTCCGCTGCTCGCCGTCGATGTCGGAGCTGCCTTCCATGGTGACGGAAGTCAGAGCCTTGCCCTTCGCCGCGTTGGCGTGGACTCGGGTGGTCTCCTTGTCGGCGGCAGCCTTCACGGTGTCGATACGGCCGGCGCGCTCGTCGTTCAGCTGCTGTTGGGTCTTAGCCATGGTGTTGTAGTCCTTCTTTGAGAGTCCCCACTTGGGAGGACGGTTTACTACTGAATCTTCTATCAACCTCACAACGCCCTTTCCGAATCCTTAGCCATACGTCTCGATACACAAGTCTCCAGAGGAAACTTGGTATTTAGCTTTTAACTGACGAGATGGATGTTTCGGGGTTTTGGTAGGAGGCTCGTTGTTTTGGTGGGTTGATGAAGATAATTCGACCTTATGCCTGTAAGTAGGGCGAAACAAAATTAAATGCCGTTAAAGATCGGGGTCGAGCGGATTAAATCCGACCTTAACTACTAGCGCAGCTAGGCTACTTCGCGGGCAGAATATGGTAAAAGCACACCCCTTACTGCGTTCTTGAACTTTTTGAAGCGCAGTCCGGTTGTGATCGTTTCATTATCGAGGCTGAACTGCAAAGGTGACTCGAACATCGAGCGAAGCAATTTAGCCGGCAATTCCAATTGCACACCACCAAGTGGAACCTGGTTTGTGACATTGGTCAAATTGATGCCTTTGTAGACAGGCGGATCGGCATTGACCGAAAATCCAACCTTCTCAAGGCTTCTTGCAAGTCGTTCTTTCAAAGGACGATTGAGCCCACCTATATAGATGGACTCGTCGCCTTCGTCGAACATACAGTGCACTGAGATTGCCACTTGCGATTGTGCAAGCAAGGCGCTCAGTTTGCGATGACGAAACCGAGTCGAGGTGATGTGCAAGTCCAGCGGATTGGTCGTGACCAGACCCTGGAAGTCGAACAGATTGAACTGAGTTCCAGCTATTGCAAGACCAAGCGCCGAGGTTCCAGGTTCGATAAATCCACCATGAGGGCTGATTATCGTAATTGGGCTCTTGCGGTCGATTGTGCGTATGCGGTAACTAGTCCCTTCTTTATGTTCGGCTTGCATCATTGCCATCGACGGGTATTTGTCTTTTCCTGTCGTAGGTGACATGAAAGATTCTCCGTCTGGTGAGACAGTTTGCTAGAGAGAGCGGGAATTAGGTATTGGTTTTACTGTCGGTGGGTGATTCTTGTATGGAGAGATAAAAAAGTGCACCTTAAGATAGACTGCATCAAAATTCCAGATCTACGCTTTACTACTTGTTCTTATAGAGATTGAATGCGATTTGGCCACTATTGGTTAGCGCGATTAGCGCCACCTCTCAACAACACTTTCACTGCGTCCAATTTACTTAGATCATCAAGCGAGCTATCTTTCAAAACTTGCTGAATTAAACCAACTCTTGCAGGACTCAAATCGAGTTTTATCACATCCTCGTCTTTGACCAGATCAAGACAACGTGCCCAGCCGCGCATTTCAGGATCGAACAATGCTCGGCCAATATCGCCGTCGTAAACCTGATTTACTTTAGCTACAAAACCTTGTGCCAGTGGGCCTGCAGTAGAAGTCGAATTAAGCTGAGCTGGCGA
This sequence comes from Candidatus Melainabacteria bacterium, assembly GCA_016699165.1. Classification (GTDB taxonomy): domain Bacteria; phylum Cyanobacteriota; class Vampirovibrionia; order Obscuribacterales; family Obscuribacteraceae; genus Aved-18. The sequence goes on from CP064963.1 coordinate 2,725,332, forward strand.
AGAAATAGGAGAAGAAATAGATTGAATGGGATGGTGACTGGATCGATTACGCTTTGATACCACATTTGGTGCCAGAGGAGGCATCTGTCCAGGAGCTGTAATTGGTCCCATGTCCTGAGATGGCGAGTTAGAAATTTCACCTGAAATTGGTGTCCTGAGCGGATCGATAAAATAATTGGGTTGAGCAGGTGCAGAAGCTAAAGTATTTGGCGGCACTGAGTTTTGCCAGGTAGCATGCGTGTTTTGATCAACTCCCATCGCTCCAGCACGCACCGGTCTTGTGCGTTGTCTTGGTTGATACCACGGCTCAGGATCGTAATAAGTCTCGGGAGCATAAGGATAGTTAGACGGGTCCTGCATTGCATAATTCATAGTATTGCTGTAATTCTGGTAATTACCATAATTATAGTTATATGGTGACGCCAGTGTTCTTGTCGTAGCTCTATACAAGCTATTTTGCAACGTATACAACGGATAAGAACTATAAGGTCCTCTGTTCATGAAAGAGAAACCAAAATAGGGAACAGCAGACAAAAGTCCTGGCACAAAGTTGCCATATCCGCCGGGATAAAAATAAGCCTGCGCCGAGCTATTCTGCCAAAAGAGGCAAAGGGTAAGCAGTATGGCTGATTTCTTTAGTTTTTTCAGACCTGAGGCTTTCATGCCTTTATTTTAGGGCCTGAACCTTATCTGTGACAGATTTTTTTTGGGCAACTATTTGTTTGAGTGCAAAAAGGGTCATTCCAATTTCGCGCTCGAACATATAACCCATGTGGCCAACACGAAAGACTTTGTCTTTTAAATCGTCTTGAGCGTTAGCCACAATAATGTTGTATTTCTGCTTTAGCTCTTTGCGAATTTCAGGAACGGTGATGCCATCGGGCGGAACCAAGGCAGTTACACTTGGTGATGCCCATTCTTCTTTAACGAAAAGCCCAAAACCCATGTCTTTGGACTGGCTACGCAATAAATCGCGCAAGTGGAGATGGCGAGCAAAAATCTGATCTTTGCCTTCGCCTTTCATCATTTGAAGCGATTTTTGCAAAGCGCGCATCAATGAAACTGCCGGAGTAAAGGGAGTTGTTTGCTCAGCCTGAAATTTTCTATATTTACCAAGGTCGAAGTAAAAGCGAGGCGTGGTGCACTTTTCGTAAGCCTGCCAAGCTTCTTTTGATACATATAAGAGTGAAAGTCCAGGTGGAAGCATTAGCGCTTTTTGACTGCCAGTGAAGACCATGTCTAACTTCCATTCATCAATAGGCAATTTAGTAGCGCCAAAACTTGTGACAGCGTCTACAAGAATAAGAGCACCAGCAGCTTTCACCACTTTTGCTATTTTCTCAAGGTCGTTTATCACTCCAGTGGAAGTTTCGTTGTGAGTGACTGTGACCGCTTTAAAAGACTGATCTTTCATTTTTTCAGCTACTGTATCAGCATCAATTGCTTCGCCGTTAGCGACGCGTAAACGCTCTACTTGAGCGCCAAAGGCTTCTGCAACTTTAGCGAAACGCTCACCAAAGGATCCGCAAACAAGACTCAAAACTTTGTCGCCTTTGTTTATAACATTGCAAATACTAGCTTCCATTGCCCCTGTTCCCGAGGCGGTGAAAAGCATTGGAGCTTCTTTGGTCTCACCTAGCCATTTTAAATCTTCTAGCACTTGCTCAATACATTGGCTGAAATCTTCACTTCTGTGTCCAATTAACTGGCGAGCGCATTCTTGCAATATTTCGTCAGGCACAGGAGTAGGACCGGGGATCATCAAAAAAGTTTGGGCCCTGGTTGCTTCCATATCTGTTCTCCTTTTTACTGCACGCCTGCTAAATGCGCCGGTTCCAAAATGGGAAATTTTTGCTTGGTCTGGCTTACTTGATCAGCTTCGGGACCTTCAAAACATTCGACTGTTTTAATCACGTTGCGCTCGACTGTTATAAGCGCAATCTGTACTTGAGGATAACAGTCTTGCCAGGTCTGGCAGCGAATGTTGTCGCAATTGTAATAACCAACAGTCTTGATTACATCCGCGTCTAAAGGAATTGCGCTGGGGCGGCAATTTTCTCCTCCCCAGCGCAATTCGTCACCGATTTTGTAAGTGTGATGAGCAACCTGCCCTAATTTGAAACCAACGCCCGATACCACTTTTTCCTGGCATGCAGGGCATTCAATTCCGCCATAGAGTGTGTTAAACAGGTGCAAAGGCTCTATCTACCGACTTTTTTGCAGCCAGCTTCTGCTCAGCAAGGGCATCCGCGGCTTCGTGAGGTGGGATCGATTTGTTCTTGGATGTTTCCAGAACATCTAAGATTGTATCGTACACCTTGGTTACTTTTGATACGACTGCTTCTTTGTTGTAACCATCGAGTTCAGCTGCTACGTTAATCAAGCCGCCAGCGTTGATGGCGTAATCAGGAGCGTAAACAACACCTTTTTTGAACAACTCGATACCGTCTTCGTTTGCTTCCAACTGGTTGTTGGCGCTACCAGCTACGATTTTGCATTTGAGCATTGGAATTGTTCTGGAATTGAGAATGGCACCCAGAGCGCAAGGCGAGAAGATATCGCAATCGGTCGAGTAAATCTCGTCTGGAGCGACAACTGTAGCGCCAAATTGTTCTTGCACTTTTTTCAGTTGTTCTGGATAAATGTCTGTTACAACCAACTTGGCTCCAGCAGCTGAAAGATAGCTGCAGAGGTGATAGCCGACGTTACCTACACCCTGGACGGCAACTTTGACGCCTTCGAAGCTTTCGCCCATTCCGGCGAATTTCAAAGCGGCTTTCATACCGCGGAAAGTACCAAATGCAGTCATGTCTGAAGGATCGCCCGAACCGCCTTCGTTAGATCCACCAACAGCAGAGTCGCACACGGTGCGCATTGTGTCGATATCTTTGACAGTCATGCCGACGTCTTCAGCAGTTATGTAACGGCCGTTGAGTGACTGAACCGCTTTACCAAAAGCGAGTAAAAGTTTTTCGTTTTTGTCTGCTCTAGCGTCACCGATGATGACAGCTTTTCCGCCGCCTAATTTCAAACCGGCAACCGCAGCTTTGTAAGTCATACCGCGTGAAAGACGAAGAACATCTTTGAGCGCTTCTTGCTCACTTGCATATTTCCACATGCGGCAACCGCCAAGGGCAGGTCCCAACACAGTGCTATGGATTCCAATAATGGCTTTAAGTCCGGTTTCCTTATCATGGAAAAAACAAACTTGTTCGTGCCCCAAAGTGCTCAAATCTTCAAAAATTCCGGTCATTGATGGAAACTCCATAAGTTGTTACCGAAACATTTTGACATCGAAATATATGCTCACTTGAAAATCGTTATCTTATCGCAACTTTCTTGTAGAGCATGATCTAATGGGGCATTTGGAGCGTTAGTCCATAGCAAGGGCAGATTAAACTCGCTTTACTTATCTGACTTCTTTCTAGCCAAATAGAGAGTAGTTGCGTAAGACAGAGTAATCAAGCCATCTTTAGAGTGTTGAGCAAACACCTCTTTAATTTCGCTCTGAGCTTTTTTTAATTGCTCACCTTCGTGCGGCATATAAGAGGTTGAAAATGCACGACCGATTAAGGCATCCAGATCGAGTGACTGCGAATTAGTGAATTCAAAAACTCCGACCATCTCAAACAAATTACTCAAAATCAAATCCTTGCCCGACGCTCCGCGCTTGAGCTCGATGGCAGGGTCATTGCTGTATTTAATAACGACATTTCCGTAAGCAGCGGTGGCTTCTATTTTATGATCGCGCTCATTCCATATAAGGGCGCAGTAACCGTCGTTTTTTAAAATTCGACTAAATTCAGCCAGCGATTCGTTGGAGCGAAACCAGTGAAAGGCCTGCGCGCATAAAACTAAATTGGCACATGAATCTGGCAAACCAGTCGCCTCTGCGGTGCCTGAGCGATACTCTACAGTGCCACCACTTGTAGTATCGTTTTCTTTAGCCTGAGACAACATGTCCTCGTTTGGTTCCACCCCAATTACATGCACACCGGCGCGAGCGAAAAGGCGAGAAGAAATACCGGTTCCGCAGCCAACATCGGCGATAGTCGAACCAGCCTTGAGTTGACCCGTCTCAAAAATGTAGTCAACAGCACTTTGGGGATAGCTTGGTCTTGATTTTGAATAAGATTGAGCCAGACCCGAAAAGCGTTCTGAAGTGGATTTTTTCATAAAAACTGTTTTCCGAATTGCTAGACTATAAATATGGTGCAAATGGATTTCGACTATAAAGCCTTTGGCAACGAAACAGCCCGCGAATGGCTGCGTACGTTGTTTCCATCGTCTACCGACGAGCACATAATACGTGCTTTTCTAGCAGTAGTCCAATCAGAATCTTTTGTAGACGCTCAAGATGCAGAGCGCGCAGTGGCAGCAGCCGAAATGGTGGCGCTCTCGCATGGCTTAGGCGCTACCGATAACCCGCAAGAATGTGGCATGTGGGTGAGAAGAAACAATTACAAAGCTGCGCCTGAATTAGTAACAGCCGCTGTCGAAGTAATTGAGCGCATTTTTTCTAATTCTGAACTTAAAGAACTCTGGGAAAGAACAGACGGAATGATTCAGTGGAAAACAGAAATTCATTCTCTTATAAGTCGGCTGAACAAAATTTTTAAAGCGTTGCAGGCTCCAGCTCCAGATGCTGCCCAAACTCAAGCAAAGATAAAAGCCTCACAGACTCCACCTGCCGCTCAAGCAGCTCCATCACAGCCTTCAGCTCCACCAATGTCGCCTGCAGAGAAAGCATTTAATGACGCGGTCAATTACATTCGCACAGGCGATCATGTAAGCGCCATAGCCAATTACGACATGGCATTAACTTTCGACCCTCAATTTGTGGTCGCATACATTGGGCGAGGAACATCCAATCTTTCGCTTGGACGCTTTGAAGAAGCTCTTGCAGACATGAATGCAGCGATTGATAGCGAGCCTGACCTGAGCGAATCTTATAATTTAAGAGCACAAATTTATTTTCAATTACGCAACTACGGGCGGTGCATTGCCGACCTCACAATTTTACTCAGCATCGAACCGGATCGCGCCGACGCTTACCTCATGCGAGGATTGGCCAACACCAATCTGGGTCGAAATATGCGCTCGATAGAAGACTATACAAAAGCAATCGAGTTAGACCAAAACAACACCAACGCTTACCTGCATCGTGCCAGAGCCTACGAGAAAGAAGGTCGTTACGATTTAGCTGGTCGTGACCAAAAACAGTACGAACGACTCTCAAGCTAGCACGGTTGCGCTAACTATTTTTCTATATAAAAGTAAGTGATTATTAGTGGCTTTTAAGATTTGCTAGTCATGATTATATAAATCAGGCTCACAGTTTAACTTGGTTTCATGAACCCAAAAAACTAGGTTAATAGCAATCTCTTTAAGCCAAACAAAAACAAACCACCAACTAACAAGCGCAACTGACACGAAACAGACTTTTTCTTTCACTTTTGGGTGACTGAAGTAAGCCTGCTATGCGCGTTTGGGTTCAAGAGAGAACTTTCACCATCACTCTAAGTAAGGAGAATCTCATGACTGAAGTAATGCTTATCGGAGCATCTTGCCTCCTCGTTCAGGCGCTTCTGGTGCCGGCTCTTTTTCTCAGCATCGGTCGCGAGTACGGACCTGGCGGTCTCGATCTCTCGAGCATCATCGCTGCTGTCGCCGGTGGGGTGCTCGGCGTCATCATCGACCTCAACTGCAACCTGCCGTTCAGCCCCATCCTGTGGATGCTGGTCGGTCTCGTGGTCAACGGCATGATTGCCTCGACCATGCAGTCGATGATCATCAAGCAAGTCGAACGGGAAGCTCTGATGGCGCCTCGCGTACCTGCAGTCGGTCTTGCGATGTTCAGTCGCATCGACACCTCAGGCACGGGCGTCATCCGCGCGGACCAGATCTACTCGTTCCTGCGCAAGAACGAAGTCGACGACGAAACGAGAGCGGTGCTCTCCTTCATCGCTGACACCATCGGCGGCATCGGGCATGTGGTCGACGTCATCAGTGGCGCCACCATCAGTGCGATGCCTGTCTGCATCTACGGCATCAGTCGCCGCGACTTGCAGACCTATCCTTCGCGCCGCCAAAGCGCGTAGGGTCAAACCCACTGGATTTAACTTCCGGCTACTTCGCCTCAATCTCGAAATCACTTCTCACAAACGACACGGAGAAAAAATGAGCGAATTCCAAAGCTTCCACAACTACCTCAAGAGCGTCGGCACATGCATCGCCATCATCGCCAGCTTGACGGTGCTCTTCGTAGCTCCGGACACTTTCTGGTTCCTCTACGTCACGGCTTGGCTCTGCATGTGCACTTTCTGCGCAGCGCTCTTCTCGCGAATCGTTCTCCACAGCGACCGCTACGAGAGCAAATGCAACGCGCCGGTTCCCGCCTGCGCGCTTGCACTGGCGCTTCCCGTCATCTTCATCATCTTCGGTGAAGTGCTTCTACCGGCGCATCAGATCGACGCGCCGTTCTTCTTGTCTGCGGCTATCGCCATCTACGTCGCCGGCTTCGATGTCCGCACCTACGGCATCGCAATCCCCAAGCGTCCGCTCGACTATTCGGCGGTGATGGCGCGGATTGATTCGTCCGGCTCCATGAGCTAAAGAAAGGACCACTAACATGTGGGCGCAAGCCAAACGGACCCATGTGGCCGGTGCTCAAGCCGTAATGCGTTAACTGTGGAAGAAGTGCTCCTGTTTCAAATCAGGGCACTTCTTTCTACGGTTTTTTCACTTCAATTACTATACAACACAGTAATTACAAACAAAAAAGACGATCAAACTCGTCGAGATTTTAACCCCAAACGAATTTGACCGCCACACGCTAATTAGTCGTCTGATTTTTTAGATTCAGACTCACGCGCGAATTTACCCTTAGCAAGACTCTCTTTAAGAGCCTTCAGGCAGCGCTTTTGTTCCTCCTCAAAATAGATGCGCTCAAAGCAACTCGGTTCGTGCGAGCCGCCGGCAAAGCTTGAATGTTGACCAGATGAATGCGATGAGTGAGAGCATTCATACTGGACTTTGAGATCTTGTGTTTTCATTGTTTTACCTCCTGTGGTTAGTGACGAAGCCAGGGCTTATCACCCTTAGCCTCACGCGCCTTCACGTCACGAACGAAAGCGGCCTGCAGGTCGCCATTCTCGGCTTGATAGAGAGCTTCTTCATCAAGAACCGCCTGCGTACGCTTAGCCGATTCGCTCATACGCTCTTTGATGCCAGCGATGGTTTCATCGGCACTGCGACGGACTTCAGACAGAATGCCATCGAGCGTTGCGCCGAATTCTGCACGATGCTTGTCTGCAATCTCTTTCATAGAAGCGCGCAATTCCTCCCCAATGGCCTTCATCTCAGCCTTCAGCTCAGACTCGACCTTGATGAAAGTGGGATTCTTATCGATCAGTTTGTTAGCCAAACGAGTGAGCAGAAGCTTGGCCAGATTGACCGAATCAAGCGTGTTCAGCGCCAGAACATCGAGAGCATATTCAATTTCTTCGACCGACATTTTGATCAGTGGAAGCACAACATGCATTTCGTCACTGAGTGGAGTGAGAAAGAGCATGAAACGATAAGCAAGGACCGTAGCCATTTCAGAACGATACGTTTCGTCTTCCATGCGGCTCTGATCGATGTGCAAAAACTGACGCGACCATTTGCCCGGACGCGGCGCCTTCAATTTGCGAATGACCTGGCGACGGTAACGTCCGTCTTCAAGGCGTTCTTCATCAATGTCGTAAGGCTTGGGAGTGAAGAGCGAAGGCACCAGAAATTCGAGCATGGAAAGCTTGCGGAAAGATTCCTGACGATGATTCCAGAGCGAATCATCTTTGCTCGAGTGCAAAAGAACGGTGTCGAAAAGCGACTGGCAGATGCTGAAAAGGGTGGCCGACGTGCCGGTGAAAGTGGTGATTTCATTGGTAGTCATGTATGTCTCCATTTCGTTGGATACTTGGTTGTCTGTTTTGTCTTAAAGTGCAAAAAACGGAACTCTCATTGTGAATTCCGGGAGTTAAAGTACGAAAAGTGCATCTCTTCGCGAGATCACGGGGAGTTAAAGTACGAAAAGCGCATCTCTTCGCGAGATCACGGGGGTTAAAGTACAGAAAGTGCATCTTTGCGCGATACCACTGGGGGTTAAAGTACAGAAAGTGCATCTCTGCGCGATACCACTGGGGGTTAAAGTACAGAAAGTGCATCTTTGCGCGATACCACTGGGGGTTAAAGTACAGAAAGTGCATCTCTGCGCGATACCACTGGGGGTTAAAGGTCAGAAAGCGGAACTCCTCAATGAGTTCACGGGGTTAGAGAGAAAACGCGATTCTTCAAAAGAAGAATACGCAGTACGTTTTTTAAATGCGCCTATAACAGTCGATGCCAATGCAGCAGACTGGAAAGAGCTCGGAGTAAAAATCACCCGGCAAAACTCTAGAGTGAGTTTCGCAAGCGATTTAATTTGAAAATGAAAATCAGTTTTGATGCCGATTTCCACTAGTTCAGAATTAAATTGAACAATGTAATAGTTTCGAAGCAAAACCAACTCAACATTTCCCAAGCAACTAAGAGCGCGGGTCTACTCTCTGTCGATAAGCGGCCACCAGTGAACGGTGGCGTTATCGTTGAAAGTGCCTGCGGCTGATTTGCTGGGGGTCCTAGGGGATTGTTGGAGAATTTCCTTGAGCGAATTGTTGGGTTGGTTTTGATGTGCAACCCTACGCTTAGCCGCATCCCTACTCAAATAAATCGCTACTAATCGAAAATCGACGAAAAAGCGTGGACGCCCCACATCTGGTGGCACTTCGGGGTGTTATCAAGTGGCACGCTTGGTATCACAATATTTGCTGGCGCAGCTCGCGCTAAGTTTGAAACCCTGTCCCACTCAGGATATACAAACTTTAGTAACAGATCTTTAGCTTTCGGGAACAAAAATAATTAGACGTATCTAGTTATCTTAAAAGTGAAAGCGAAAAGCAAACTTGCTTACCACCAGGAGTGTCGGTCAGTTCAAGATTAGACACTTCAAAATTGCTTAGCTTCCCTTTTTGACTAACCAAGTCCAACTCGCCACTTTTGTCTAATGGAATCACCACTTTTTTCAAATGATCGAGGATGACCGTTTTCTCCGCCAATTTCACTAAGCCAGAAGAAACCTGAGACCAGTCAAGTTCGGCATCATCAGGGAAAGGAACTTTCATGGACAGGTTGTAGATTAGCTTGTTCTTCTTAGTACCACCAAAATTGTAAGTGACTTTACCTGTTCCAAAAGCCTCGCCTTTCAACTTCCAGTTTTTTGTTTCCCATTCACCGCGTTTAATAATGCCGGTTTTCTCAACTGAGCCATCCAAAAGAATATTAGCTTTGGCTTTAAATGACAGATGATCTTGGCTTACAGTTTTCATCTCAGTAATGTCAAAATTTTCTATCTGTAGCGTTTTGATAATAGCGTTTCGATATCGCCACGCCTCTTCTTCTTTTACAGTTTTATTCAAATCCATTGTGAACGCAGACGGGATTTTCTTTTTAATCGCCGCTTCCAACGCCTGTTGTGGAATGTCGATGGCGCATTTTTTTACGTCAACCAACATGTCACCATCTTTAAAATTGACATTCAAACTATCAGCAGAAACATCTGCATCATATCCATCGAGCATGCTCGACTGTCCCAAAGCAAATTTTAAGTCACTTGAAATATTGACCGAAGAGCCAGTAGTTATGAGGAATTCGCCACTCAGTTTTTCTAGTTCAATTTTTCTATTCTTAGTTTTGAGAGTGGCATTACCCACCTTAAGTGAAATGGGAAGCCTAACTTCAGTTGGTTGATTTTTATTTTGAGGATCGTTCTTTTCCAGCAACATTTCAGCAGGAAGCTTAATTGTGCTTCCATTGCCGCATTTCAAAGCAAAGCTGGAATTCTTAGCATCACAAATGAATTCGTTCAATTTAGCGTTACCGCCTGCTAAATTAAAATCGAGACTGTCTGCTTTTCCGTAAACAACTTTGCCCACATTTACATCGGACAAAAGAAATGCAAGATGAGCTGTTTTGGTGTTGATCTCGATTTTTCCAGTAGATGCTTTGGCTGCACCAGTAGTTACAAACTTTGTAGGACGGCTGTCATCTTTGATATCAACATTGAGCATTCCTGGGATTCGACCTGGAAAATGTCCCGTTGTTTGATGAATATCTGTCTTTAAAGTGAGGTCGGTATCAGTCATATCCATTGATGAGTAAAGATGCATATTGGGATGGCTACCACGTTTCTTTTCCCACCAGAATTCTTTGAGATCCATTTCGCCAATCTTACTTAAAGTATGCGAACGTTTATTTTTACCAAAACGAAAAGCGCAATTTTCCAGTTTCACCGGCTCAAGTTTGGAGCCCTTAATTAAGGACAAACGCATTTTGTCGGTGAGTCGTTCGATTGCCAAATTCATTTGCAGCTGTCCGCCGTCAAACTCACAGTCTACTTTCTCGCCGATCCATTTACAGTCTGGCAAAAAATGCAAATCGAAAATGCTTGTGCCACGAAAGCTCAAATCACTCTTGACCAGCGCATCTTTGATTTGAATACTCGAATGTTCGCCAAGATGTAATTTCTTTTTGCCGAAAGTCATGATTGAATCGGGACGCATATCAAGCTTGATTTCGTCGATTTTCAAAGATTCGACCATGCCAGAAATTCCGCCATTGGGGACATCGAGCTGAATCAAATTAAAGAAGAACGCAGCCAATGCGCGTCCCAAGTTAAACTGCCCTTTCAGTTTTCCATCCTGCAAAGAAATATCTATCGGCACAGGTAAGTTCGCCACACTCAATTGTTTTGATGTATGCAAACTGCCCTGCGCGTTTTCAGTGTTAATTACGTCAGGATTATCGACTGGGATTATAAGATCCAATCTAAACGAAGTTGCGTCTTTAACCGAGACCGGAACATTGTTCAGCAAGTAAGTACCCGCTTTGAATTTACCGTTTGCTTTTATATGACAGCGAGAAGTTACTTCTGTAAGTCTACGAATGGTTGGGTCTTTAACCGGAATGTCAAAATTGGCTGCAATGGTCTGCTCTTTCTTAATTGGACTGAAAAAGCTGCAACTAGATAGTGGCACTACCATTGATAGTGCCACTACATTTAATATCATTACAAGATTAGGTTTTAGCTTCACTGTCCAGGAATCGGTGTTATCTCTTTAAGCAAAGTGCTTACCATCAAGTGTGTTTTGTGTTGCGATGGCAAGAGATCGCTCTCTAAAACACTCAGTACTGGTGGCGGAACGATTTTACGTTGCGCTTCATATCTTACCAGACGTTCTGCTTCAGCTTGCTCTAATAAAGCAATTGCATCAGTAGGAGTGCTGGCACTATTTTCTACTGCCACATTGAAACCACCAAAAATGCCAGCGTCCTTTCTAGGTTCGCCAGATAATTGAGTGACACAGGTGCGTAGCTTTTTGACCAGCTCTGCGTGGGCTTGACGGCACTCTCCAAGAGCATCTTTATGTTCCGAGTTTACTTGTTTGTCTAATGCAGAGTCGTATGACTTCACGGCTGAAATTTCGTCTTCCAAAAATTCATTGAATTCGTTTGCGTATTCGCTGCTCATGCCCAATTCTCCTTATATGAATAGGTCCTCTCCAGGAATACTTTTTTAAATAGCACGCCAGCAAACAATTAACGCTACTATAACAAATAGCAGTATCACTACAAAAGAAAAGGAAAACGCATTAAGGCGTTTTGTTTTCCCTTTTTTGTAGTGGAAGCCCACAGGTTTTTTAGACCCGTGGGCTCCAGTTGCGTTTCTTACTTCGAGTCCGGCTTGACCAGGTTCATGGCATCTGGAGTGATACCACCCATGGTTACGACAGCCCGAATAGTTTCTTGCGAAGTCATGCCGGTATCCCAAACTTCGTCTTCTGGAATAACGAGCTGAAAGCCGCTTGGCGGAACGAACTGCAAGGGCATGAAGACGACGACGAACTTCTTGCCTGTCACCTTATCGGTGATATAGCTCGAAGCAAAGCCATACGCAATCTGCCCGGCGTAGCGAAAAGCCACGCTGCGAGTAAACTTGGGCTTGTCGCTGTCGAAGATTTCCAGCACATTCTTCACATTGGTGAAGATGAAACGAATGCCGGGGATCGCAAAGAAGATGTAATCGATCACTCGAAGACCTTCTTTGCCGATTCGATATGATGCCAGGATACCAAACCATGTGGCAACACCGGCAGCCAACGCAAGACTTAGATACGGAAACAACATCTGCACAAACGGTGAGTTGTACAGAAAGTCAGGCAGAAGCAAATCGGCGACGAAGCGGACGAACTGCCCAAGAAGAGCAAATTGGTCAGCAAAGTTCGCAGCGTACTGCACCGCCCATAGGGTCACTGCCGGAGCTGCCAGAAAGACGACACCCCGGAAAAGATACCCTGAGAACTTGGATGATTTCGACATATTCGAACTCCATGGTTCGTGTTTACGAGAAAGAAAATGGGAAGGAGACGAAGCAGAACGGTTGACCGCTCATCCCCTTCCAGCAAAAGTGCAATCAGTTGCGAACCGGCTTGGTCCGCTTGATTGCAGTGGCAGGCCAGTTATTGCTTTCGTTTGCGAGGCTTTCGATGGAGCGGACCAGCCAGGCTTTGGTGAATGTGCCCATGCCGGTTCCGCTGCCCTTGCCTTCGACCGGCTTGCCGTCGGAGTCGTAATAGATGCGCCGAATCCAGACTGTGGACGGGCGCAACTGGTGAACACCTGCCTTCCAGAAACCGTCCGAACTCTTTTCGAGAACGTCGGGACCGTCACTGAAATTCAAGACCTTGAACTCGATCGCTCCCGAGTATTCACTCTTGAGCTGCTCGACCACTTTCTGCTGCCGCTTGGACAGCTCACTGTCGTCGACGACGAGTTCGACCACGACCTTGCTCGTCACACCTGCCGGAGGCCCCAAGAGAAGCTTCGGAATCCAGGGCAGAGCGCAGACGACCACGATGATCATCATGAGCGGAGCGAATGACCAGAAACTGCTTCCAGAAGAATTGGATGCCGGTTTGGCTTTCGGCTTCTCGACCGGTTTTTCGATCGGCTTGGGTGCAGTCTCTTTGGACTTGTCCTTGGCCGACACTCGCGAAATGGCAACCATGCCAAACACGCTGAACAGTACGAGCAGGGCGGTACTGGCGACGACCAGGAAGTTCGTTGACCAATACCAGGGCGTTCCGGAAAGGGCATTGAAAGCCGCTTCACGATCACCCGTTTCGAGCCATGACAAGTTGTCCGGCACCACCTTCTTGAAGGGAGAACCCTGAATTTCGAGGATCTTGGTCGTCGGAATCTGGACGGTGACACCTTCGATGGTGCGCACACTCACAAACGTATTGACGCCGGCACTCTTGCGACCGACGACGACAGCGCGATTGTGCGACTGCAAGATAGAAGCAAGCACTTCGGCAGCACCAGAGGTTTTGCCGTCTGTGAGCACAACCATTTTGCTGATGACGTTTTTCTTCGCCACCGTGCCGATTTCGACTTCTCCATCGATCGACCTGGTGAAGCTCTGACCGTCATCCATCTGCGTCGTGATACTGCCTTTGATGGACTTCACGACGGTGAAGCGCTCGAGGCTGTAAGTGATCTCGACTGGCATCTGACCTTGCATAGCCTTGATGCGGATGATTCTGCCGTCGTTCAGAAAACGAGCGGCAATCAAGACTGCAGTGTCGAGATTGTTGCCGGAGGCACCGCGCAAATCGAGCATGCCGCGCGGTGCGTCTTCGATAAAATCGACTGCGTGGTCTGCCATTTCGACCGCTTTATTCCAGTCCAGGTTTTTGAGCCCGAACTTGAAGAAATTGTTCTCGATGTAGTCACCACCGCCCGACTGCCGGCTCAATTCATAAGCGCCGTAGTCTGCTGCAGGGACAATGCCTCGCACGACCTCGAGCTTGAGCGGCTTTTGGTCGCGCAAGACATCGAATGTGAGCGTTTCGCCCATCGGCCCGTTGCGAACCAGATCGATGAAATCGCTGGTGGCAAGCGTCTGGACCGATTGACCATTGAAAGAAACGACCAGGTCATTTTCGCGCAGTCCGCCTTTGTAAGCAGGCGTATCTTCGCTCAATTTGCCGGTTATGAAATATCGCTTCAAACTGTTCTCGTCAAAATCGACGTCGATTCCAGTCTGATTGTTCATGTCGATTTCGACTGAAATGTCCCTGGCGACGCCATTGCGCAGAATGGAAAGCACGAGCTTTTCGCCCGGATTCCCACTAAGCAGCAAACGAACTACGCCAATAGGCAGGTTTATCAACGCCTTGCCATTGATGGCGGCGATGCGATCACCAGATTTGATACCAGCATCTTCTGCAGTAGTGTCGGAGCCGACTTCAGCAACACGAACAAAACCGTCAGTATATCCGACAGCTTCAAATGATGCGCCGATGCCGATGTATCCAGCTTCTTGCCTGGCAGCCCAGAGGTCTGCCTGAGCTTGAGTAAGGACTTTCAACCGCGGCTGGCGGAAAGAGATAAAGTCGCTGGCAAGGGCGCCTTCGACTTCGATTTTGTTGTTCATCTGTCCTTGGTGCCTCCGGAAGTAAGGGTCAAGTGACTTGACCGGTCTGCCGATGATTGACTCAGCGACTGTTTCGAGCACGACGCGATGCATCCGATCGAACAAGTAGCCTGTGACCGACGTGGCTGGAGTGGACTGTGCAAGAGCCAAACCAGATATTCCAAGAATTGCAAGTGCAAGTGAGATTACAAGCCGTTTCAATGGCTTCTCCTTTGCTTTGAGTAGTGAATTTTCGGGGTTAAATGGGCAGTGAAAGGTTTAAGAAACGAATTAGGACTTGAACCTAGCAAGATAGTTTTCAAGCACTCAACGAAAGCTCGTCTAATACAAAGGCTTTTGTAAAAAAATCCGCGCCTGCGCGGGCTTTTTCTAGTTAGCGTAACTTGCGCTAGTCGTGATTAAGTATTAGAAATAAGCCTGTTTATAAGCTTTACTTAAGAGTAATAAGAGCTTGGTTCATATAAGCCTCAATATTTAACTTGGCTTAATCTAACCGCCTTGTCTAAGTTAACGGCATCTATTGCAACTCTCTAAACACCGGGTAACTCCTAACTCTCAACCCAAGTTAAACAAGCTGTTCTCAACTTTCTCTCCCGCTTCAAGGCGAGAAGTCGAATAACTTGTGAGATGTGCAGTGGATTTTTCTCCAACCAATGATGTCTATCAAGACATCGAAAGCGAGGAATTATGTCAAGTCAGGATAAGTCGAAGTCCAAGGCGCACAACGACGAAGTCGAAGCTCACGCTGAGACGAACGAAACCGCCGAGGACAACTACGAGCCGCAGATCGAAGGAACCCTTCGGGAAGATTTCGAAAACACGCCTTACGGGCACGTTGTGGCTCAATTCATCGGATGGTCCGACTCGCGCTTCACCAAAATGTCGGTCAACGTGTTCAGGCTCGAACCCAAGGGCATGGCGATGGAAACCTACGTTCCGATTCTGATCGGCTCGTATCCGGTTCCCAACCGCAAGCACTAGCCTCCACCTTGAAGAGAGCGCAGCCACAAACTGCGCTCTCTCCATTCTCTTTCTGCTCTGTGACTGAATCTCACCGTCAATCAAACACGTCATGTCTTGAAAGGACCAATCGTAATTGAAAACCAACGATAAAAACTTCTTCGCCGGATGGGCTATGCTCGTCACTTCCAACGTGATCGCAACGTACATTATCACCGCATTCGGCTCCACGCTCTTTCCTTACCCGGATATCGTATCGACAATTATTCTGAGCTTCACGATGAGCCTCTTCTCGCTCCTCGTTATGTGGGCGCTCCTCGTGGCGACCTACCTCACCTTCTTCAGCAAGGTGAATGAGCCGGGCTTTGCAATCCCCCTATTACTCGGCGTCATCTCTGGCACGGTCGGCATCTGGCTGACCGCGAACATCCTTCCCCAAGCCATTTCGCTGGCTCACATCTGGGACGGACTGCTCTTCTCCCTCGTCAACACGCCGATCACGGCAGCAATGCTCATGCTCGTCTTTCCCAAGATGCGCACCAAGCAGCTCTGGCCGTCGAAGTAAAAGACTGACCCCTTAAAAACTTGAATACAAACTGAAAGAAGAAGTGCCCCGCAACCAGGGATACTTCTTCTTTTTTTGTTTTTACCCGGTCTATTCATGCATATAGTATGACAAGCTAATTTATTTGAACAATTAGTCAGGTGTTTAGTTTCCGAGGCGATATTTTGTAAGCTCTTCTAAGTTTTGTTCTGAGACTTTGTGTACAAGCCATTTTTACTCAGACATCAGACGCTGTGAAACCAGCCTTTGAGATGGGCAGGGCAGTTTTGCAGATAGATTTTTTGAAGTTCAAATAAAACCGAGATTTAATGCGGCGAACGATTGTTGCCGCGGGTAAGCGCTAGTCCAATGAAGTGAAATTCTGCGGACCGATTCCCGCACTAACACTCCGATTTTGATGAATTGCAACACGAAGGTTTGAATTGAAATTCTAGACTCATTTTTTGAAAGTCGCTCCCTAAGCTCTCTTAGAAGAATATAGGCAAAAGTATATTCTAAAAGACGAAATTGGTTGGCATTGAACTCCTGGCAGCTAAGCCGATCTACCTCTACCATTTTCAATTCTTTAATCCAGTTTTCACACTGTCCTCGGCGACAATACTTGGTTTCATACAACCACCTAGGATTACCACCCGAGTGGTTGGTCACCACAAAACGAAGATCCAGCCCGTCTTCGGAGTAATCAGCTCGGCAAATTACGCGCATATCGTGAGTGTATCCTCTGCCTCTCCAAGCCAGTTCTCCTACTTTTCGGATGTAGGCTCAGACTCTTTAATTTCTTGAACGCGACCTTCTGCTTTGCTGGAGAACCGCATCTTTTCTTGCTTTCTGCGCCAAGCGGTTTTGTCTTGCTGTGGCAAAACTCCGTAAATTGATTCAAACTCGTGCTTGGTTGAATCACTCAAATCCTTTGCTAGACAGCGAAGATTGTGATTTGATTTGAGCCCGATAAAATAAACGACTTTGAATTCTTCGCAAACTTGATAAACTTCCCGACGGCAAAATGCAGCGTCAGCACGGAATTCAATTGGAACGTTTTTCCACGTTGAACGTAATATCTTGAATAAATTTCGAAGTACTCTTGCCGCATCACCGCCAACATCAGCATTTCCAGGTCTCAGCAGGGACGCTAAAGGATAACCGTGCTGGTCAAAAACAAACATCGGAATATAGCAAAACGTAGAATAGAAAGCATTGTAGAAAGAAAGCTGCTGATAACCATGCACCGGATCGCACGTCGTATCTAAGTCTAAAACCAGCTTCTTTGGCGGCTTTTTGTGTTTCTTGATATATGTGTGCACCAGTAAATCTTGTAAAAAACTCAGCTCTTCAGAAGTGACGGAATTCTCTAGACGACTGATTGTGGGCTGGGATGCTAGATTTCGATCGCTTGTTGCGCGCCCTAGCACCAGCTTGTGCATTGGGTCATAACGTAGACTGCTGGCGTCATTTGCGTCTTCGTATCCAGCGGCTATGGCATAAATTCTTTGCCTCAGTAAATCTTGCAACGAGTGCTTGAGGACGTCTGGACGGCGCTTTTCTTTGATGCAAATACTTGCAAACTCAGTCAATTTTAACGCATCGTCTGCAAACCGTAGCAGACCAAGACCTCCATCAGTACTAATTAATCCGCCATCAAACGCCCCTATTACCGGTTTACCGATTTCGAAGTCAAACTTAAGTTGAAGGTTGGCGTCTGGTTTTGTACACTCTGTCATCTGAATTGCCTTGCTTTTTTGCTGCGTCTGGGTTGTGGTAAACACAGATAATCAGCCAAATGACAGGGCATTTCAACTTACTTTAGTATCACTCTCGTGAATTATGCAGGTTTATTTGTAATACTACATATTATAGTTAAACATTAAAAACACTTGAGATCAAGTATTCAAGCGCTTCGCCAGCTTCACCAATTGTTTTGAAATCAAGGACTAGTTATCAATATTGCTTTTACTCTGAACAATCAAGAATAGTTACTGCGTATTTTTTTCTCTACTCTTTTTTGAAACTCTAAACCCAAGCTTAAGCATTAACTGCAGCCGACACTGACACTATATTTGGTGCTCAATTGAGACCAGCCTTGTCGAGTTGCCTAACACAAGGAGTGCGTTATGAAGCGCCTTCTAGGTTGCTTCGTGCTTCTCTTCAGCCTTTTCCTGGCTACAGATTTTCACTCTTCCCCTGTACAAGCACAGACTCAAGTCCAACCCCAAGCGATACAACGCTTCGATGGCAAGCTCCTCTACAAGGACGCTTTCGAGCATGTTCGCGACAATCATCTGGCACTGCTCACCACGAGCGCCAGAGAGAAATGGATTAAGACCTGGGAGAATCGCTACAGCGACAAGTGGCTGAGAAAGTCTGGCAACGCCGATTTAGCAATCGTGCGTATGCTCGAAAGCTTGAAGCACAAGCACGACAACTATTTCACTAGATCCCAGTGGCAGACACAGGTGGACGAATCTCACGGATTTCTGGTCGGCATCGGAGCCATTTTCGAAGTCATTAACAAAACCACCAACGGTGGCATGACCAATCGCTACACTTTGAGCGTTGAGCGCCAGCTTGTGGTAGCAGAAGATCCAGCAAATGGTTCTCCAGCAGCCAAAGCCGGGCTTCAGAAGGGCGATATCGTCCTTTTCGTTCAAGGTCATTCCGTGCGAGGACAAGTTGCCCAAGACGTGATTGATACCATTAACGGTTCTATCAAAGGCACCAAAGTCCGACTCACCATAAAACGCCAAGACTCTGTTAAACAGATTCGTTTGACTCGGGATTTAATAATCACCCCGACTGTCAAATTTCTGGAAGTCAACTCAAACACAGCTTACATAAAACAACTCGACTTCAGCTCAGAGCTAGTCGAATCCGAGATGCGAGCCGCTTTGACCAAAGCTTCCAAATACAAAACTTTGATTCTCGACTTGCGTGGAAATCTAGGAGGGCGTCTGGAAGCGGCTCTATCGGTCTTCGCCCAAACTCACGAAAGCGGCACCGCCGTTGTGATGCGCGAGCGAATGTTTGACAAGCTAGTTGAGACAACTTTCAAATTTACACCAACTGAATTCCACACCATCACTTCCGAAAACGGCGTGGTGACTGAAACCAACATCGTGGCCAGAGCAGATGAATTCTTGCTCGCTCTAAATTCGAGCACCAAAGTATACTTGCTCATCGACGATGAGAGCGCAAGCGCTTCTGAAATCGTTGCTGGTGCCTACAAAGTGAGCAATCGCGGCGTAGTTATCGGCATCAAAAGCTACGGTAAAGACGTTGGTCAGTCGGTCTTTGAAATTCAATTTGGGCGCGGTATTTCAGTTACCTCGTTTGAATTTTTTCCTGGAGGCGTTTCAATGAATCGCCAGGGTATCGATCCGCATATCGTCGTCAATCAGCGCGGCAACGGCGATAAGCAATTTGAGCGCGCTTTGGAAGAAGCAATCAAACCTTGAATTAAGGAGGAAAAGATGTTGCAACTGGGCGACCGAATGAAGGTCAACGCCCTGATTCCAGCTCATTATTTCGGCAACGAAATTCTCGAAATTATCGAGGCGGGTCCTGGTCGAATCGTCTTCAAAACTGTTCAGGCAGACATGCCTTCGCAGGTAGGTGCAGTGGAGGAAATGACTCCAGGCACCGTGACGAATCTTATTCGCTCAGGACACCTGGAAAAGATTGACTGACGATAAGAAGCATGGCGATGTGACTGGTTAAAACCCGTCCTTCGTCATGTTTTTAAAGTCCATTTTATACTATATCAAATAATAAATTTAAAAAAAACAAAAAATGTTCAGGAGAGGCAGTGGCGCGCTGTTTAAAGCGCACCACTGACCCGGCATTCTCCTCAGCTCGTGGTAACCCACTCACCGGCAGTACAGATCACGTGATTGTAGTCGCCGGAGAGCGCTTCCGCCTTGAACTGCTTGCGTTCCTCCATGGAAACACCAGCATTTCTGAGGGCTTTTTCGACCGCTCCTACGATACTCAACGGGTGACTTGAACCGCCAGAAAGCTTGACCTTGATCTTCGGGTACTTAGCCATAGCAACCTCCAAAACGGGAACATGAGTGTCCCTTACAGCTAGGCGCGCCCGCCTGCATCGCACGCTCTTGCACTCCCGATGGAGATACAAGCACGTTTGCCCATTTCAGAGCAAACTTCGCCACCCCCGAAAAGCGTTTCGGGTTTAGGGATTGAAAGTTATAGACAACGATTCGACTCGTCACCACCTGCTAGCAGAGGAGCAGCTTGCGCCACTCCTCCACCAGGAAGAAGTTACAGAGACCGATCCTCCTTAATGTAGCCAACAAGTTGGTCCACAGAAAGAAGTTTCAGTTTTATCGCCACTTTGACGACATGACAGCACATCTTGATGAGCCGCCACCTGTGATACTTCTCCCCCTCAGCGAGTTTGTCGGAAAGATGAAGATCAGCCATACCGAGGCTTTTCTCCGCCTTAAAGAAACGCTGAGCAACAGGGGTTTCGAAATCGATAGGTGCAGTCATAGTCGTAACCTCCGACATGGTTACCCGGCCTCTGGTGAGGTCCGGAGACTACCGGTCTGGCAGTCGCCCTTCTAACACGTCCCTACTTCAGCAGCTCATCTGCCTGAAAATATTTGATAGAGTGAGCTGGAAGATTGGATGGAACGTATTTTGACCGGATGAATGACTTAGTGATAATTCAAGCTACAACTTGCCTGTATGTTTTGAAAGCATTTTTGCTAGGTTTAATGCAAAAAATCCCCATTCAGCAGGTTTTTCACCTTAATTAGCTCCGCTTAACAATTAGCGCAACCATTCAACTATCCCAGATAGTAAATTAACAAAAAGAACTAACGGAGCACATGAAGTGGTTATAAAAACCACTCCATGTGTCCGAAAGTATTTGCGCTCAAGCTGCTGACCTTGCCTTCCCCCAAACAAGCCAACGATTCTTCGAAAGCCTTTTGGGAGGCTTGCGATAGAGAACGCGGAAGTTGGCAGAATGCTCGGCGACGTTCTGTGCCAATTCAGCAGACTCCGCAGCAACAACGAGCCAGCACGTCCTATGGAGGCCGTCTACCGCCCTCAGATTGATAGCCACCACATTTTCATTGGGGGCCGCACGCTGAGGCTTCTGGACCGCTTTGGTGACCTTTTTGTCACCCGTGCCACCTTCGCTTGCGCTAGATTCGCGCCTAATGAAAGGCAGCGTTCCGTGACGCGAAGCAAGCGGACCATTGGGGAAAGCCGGATTGACTTCATCCACTGCGACACCGTCTTCATACTTGTCCACCGGACTTCGACAGACCGGACAGACATAAAACAAATTAGGCGGCTCGAAATGCTGCGGGCAAGAACGGCAACGATAGACCGTTTTAATCGCGGCGGGCGAATTATCGAGCGAATTAAGCAGGGTCTGCTCGCTGATTTTTCCTTTTCGCCATTTGACCACAAAGAATGTGACCACAAGAGCAAGGATAATCAAAACCCAGGGCTGCATGATGAACCCCATGTTAATCTCCTTTGTAAGTGAGTGTTAGAGCGATTCAGGTCCGAAAGAATCGGGCAAAAGCTCCTCCATCTGCCACTTTCGAACGGTATTATCCGCATCGAGAACAGTGAGGATGGTGGAATCTTTACCAAAGTCTCGCAAGACTTGTCGGCAAAAACCGCATGGCGAGCCGCTCGGTTTACTCGAGCAAACTACTGCGGTACAAATGATAGTTTTGAATCCTTCCGAAACAGCTTTGAATGCAGCTACTCGCTCTGCACATAAAGAACCGCCCCAGTTGGAAATTTCGATATTATTGCCCCCAAATATTTTTTCTTCGCCGTCTTTGTTTCGAGCAACTAGAGCTGCTCCGACAGGAAAATTGGAGAACGGACAATGCGCCATTGCAGCCATTTTCCACGCCATATCAACGAGCTGTTGCTCAAGCTGAGTAAGCGTCGCATAACTTTGAGTTTGGGGGATGTGAACCATAGGCAAAAGTTTTAACACAAAGATGAGGGAAGAGCAATGCGCCCTTCCCTCCTTCGTGTGTACCGAACTTCGGACTAACCGAGTTACGGAACTGCGTTGGCCTTTGCCTTGAGCCAGCCCTTGATGCCGTTCACGTCGCGAAAAGCGCCGCTTTCTGCAGCCGGCGTAGTGTTGCCGGGATTGAAGAGCTTGATGGTCGGGACGTACTGAATCTGGTAGCGGGTGCTCAAGTCAGGGACGTCGTCGACATCGACCTGGACGAAAGTCACTTTGCCGTTGAAGTCTTTGGCCGCCTGCTCGAAAATGGGAGCGAAGCGATGGCAAGGACCACACCACACCGCCTTAAAATCGACGATGATGGGCGTGGTGCTTTTCTGCACGAGGTCATCAAACTGAGCCGCGCTCGTGATTTTGATCACAGCGCTTTGAGTCTGAGTTTGAGGAGCCGTCACGCCTTGAGCGATGAGGTCGCTCGAAATGAGAAGCGGAGAGAGACTCACTGCGGCGAGCGCGCCGAGTGTTAGAGCTGAGATGAGATATTTACGCATGGTGAATCTGCTTTCTGTTGTGGTTATAGACTATTAGTGCAGAGCTAAAACTCCTGTGATTGGAGTGTTAGTCAGACGCTTTCTTAAGCGCCAGCAGGACGTCATTGACTGTTAAAAGCTCGGAGAGAAGAATAGGATTTTCAGGATGGCGCGGATCGAAGATGACGTAAAACGGCACACCTGAGCGACCGAACTTTTTCAAGACCTCGGTGATAGCCGGGTTGTTGAAGGTCCAGTCAGCCTTGATAGCCGCTACGTTCAAACGCGAAAACTCGCTCACCACCCTCTCATGGGAGAGTACGCCAAACTCGTTTAGTTTACAGGTTTGGCACCACTGCGCTGTAAAATCGATGAAGACAATGCGATTGTCTTTGATCTGCCGCTCGACCGTCTCTTGCGAAAAGTCTTGCCATGCGATTCTCGAGCCAGAATTATTGTTCAGTCCGCTCACTTCAGTCAGCTGTTTTTGCACTGAAATAGCCGGAGCAACCAGTAACCACCCAGGCAGTGCCACGAGCACAGCTGCGATTGCCCAAACCATGAGCTTTTGGTTACGACTTGCCTCGACGTGGGCGAAGGTGTTTACGAGCCACGCTCCAAACGAAACAGCAAGAAGCAGTCCCATTGTGCCGACCACACCGTCCGAGCCGATCATTCGACCCAGAACGAAGAGCAGCCAAATGACACTACCCAAGAGCAAGAAGCCCATGCCTTGCTTGAAATATTCCATCCAAACGCCTGGCTTGGGAATGAATCGCTTCCAAGCCGGATTAAACCCGAGCACCAGATACGGTGCAGCTAGTCCCAGACCAATCACAGCAAATACACTGAGTGTAATCCACCATGACTGAGCGAAGGCAAAGCCAATAGCCGATCCCAGATAAGGCGCGGTGCACGGAGTAGACAGAATCGTTGCCACCACACCAGTGAAAAACGATCCAGCCAATCCGCTTTTACGAGACAACTCATCGAGCTTTCCACCAGTCGAGACTTGCATGTAAAACATGCCGAGCATGCTCAATGCCATGACTGTCAGAAGGCACGCCATCCCGACTAGAAACCAGGGCTGCTGGAACTGAAAGCCCCAACCAACACTAGCGCCGGCGTACTGCGCGATGACAACCGCCAGACCAAGCAACACGCAAGTGCTGATCGTTCCTGCGGTGTAAGCGAGCGTGAGCGCCACAAGCTTGCTTCTGTCCTCGCCAGACTCTTTGACGAACTGCATCAGTTTGATTGAAACCACAGGCAGAACGCAAGGCATGACGTTTAGAATCAAGCCGCCGATGAAAGCAAAAAGCAACACCTGCCAGATAGTCTGACTGGAAGCTCCTTGCGGCAAAGTGAGATTGTCGAATACTGAGGGCTTGCTAGAAATTTCAGGCTTGCCTACAGAATCAATTTCGCTCAAATCGCCGTTGAATCCGAGCCCTTTGAAAAGCTCGGCATTTTGTGCCAACTTGACCGAACCTTGAGCGGCAAGTGGCAAAGCAATCTCTAGCTCGGTCTCGCCTGGTATACACATAGTGTTGCATGCCAACCAGGAGACGCTAGCTTTGATTCTGACCATGCCGGAGCTGGCTTCTAAAGCCGATGGAGAAGTGACGACTGAAGCCATCAAAGTCTCATCGACATAGCCATAACTCACGTCCTGGTCATCGAATCGCACAGGCTTTTTCCAGAGCAATTGGCCGAAGCGCAAATCGCTCTGCGAGCCAAACTGGATCTTGGTGGGCATGCCCACGTCGCCAGGCTCTTTGTAGTAAACATGCCAGTGCGGCTTCATTTTGAAACGAACGCCGACTTGAAAATTCTCGCCCAGGATGACCGAAGTCTGATCCGCGACGATGTCGACAGTGAGTTGGTCGTTAGTGAAACTGTTGAAGACCAAACTCTTTGGAGTGTTCAGATCCTTTGCGGGGGCGGCTTGCGTCACGAATATCGCAACAAGACAAGCCAACACCAATCGAATGAGATGGTGCATTTACGCATCCTTTCGAGTTGAAAAGTGAAACAATAGTCGTCTTCCTGCCAAGTAAGTGGCTTGGAAAAACGGCTCAAGATAAGCAATTAGCTAAAAATAGAACGAATAATAGCTTTGATATGGGGAAAAATAGACTGCTCATCCTGTCAGAAATACTGGTCCAGTTTCTTTTGAAAATATCTAAGGCTCATCTAGCCACTTGAAAAGCAGATATTTTTTTGAAAACGCGAAAAGCTTCTGTTTACTTGAGTTTTAGATAGATGAGTGCTTTAAGAACCAATTTTTTTGGAAAGAAATACTGCTGTATTTCTTTCTCGAATGATAGAAACTTCAGCTCCCAAAAGTAGGTTAGTCATTTAGCTAGTTAGGCTAGCCAAGGGGTAAAGTTACAAAAACAGGCAAGGCCTTGCCAGTTTGCGCTCTTTTTTTCTCGCGCCAAATGATCTCAAAAAGTTAGGGTCAACTGTCACTAACGTATCAAGCGAGCGTGGATTAAATTCAACAAGAAACTACTCTAAAGCCAACCTCTACCTAGTGACGGTCATATTCTCCTAACTTTTGGAGGAATTGTTTATGCACGATTTCGTGGAACAAACACTATCACCGCTTATTCAAATCATCTTTGTCATAGCTATTCTGGCAATGATGGCTGATGCCCGACCAGAAACGGTCATAAAAATGGTATTAGATGCGGTGGTATCAATCATCGAAACAGCATTTAAAGCGGCAGCAAAAATACTTGAGATTATCTTCAATATTCTCAAATTGTTTTTTGCCAAAAAAGGCTCGGGTTCTAGCAAACCCCCTAGAAAACCAGGCCCTGCTCGCAAACCAAAACAGCCACCAAGCAACGTCAAACTAGTGGAAGTGGAGGTGCTGCCACCCTCATAAAATAACGAGCGTCAATGGGCTTCAGGAATTAATTTCTGAAGCCTCAGGACGTCTTTGGCATACTATTAAAATCGTTCGATTTTTTCATCTCTTAAACACTCTCTGCGACCGGAGCGTGGACATTATTAAGAGCAATTTGAATTTCAGAAAAGTCTGAAAATCTCTTCTTCGCATCCATATCTGTACATTTTGCCACCAGTTCATTCATGCGGTCAGAAATATGTTCGCTAAGATGTTCGCTTACATCTTTCGGGTGCGAAACTGACAGTGGCTCAGGGTCTTTACCGGTCAAAAGAAAATAGAGCGTGCAGCCAAAAGAATAAATATCACTTTGCTCGCATGCTTTGCCTCTGAATTGCTCAGGCGATATGTAAGACTGTTTGCCAACCAGAGTTCCAGTCGCTGTGCCGATGAATTCGTTGGCGGCACCAAAATCGATAATAACTACAGAGCCATCATTAGTCATGACCATATTATCTGGAGTCAAGTCACGGTGCAGGATACAAGGCGATTGACTGTGCAAATATTTCATCACTGCGCAGACTTGTATTGCCATCTCAACAACTTGAGATTCGCGTCGAAAGCCATTTTGCAATACTAATTGACGCAAATCTTGACCGTTCAGATAGTCTAATACTAAATAGTGTCTTGCGTCCTCGATGAAGTAGTCACGCACTTTTACGATGCCTGGATGGTCAATTTTGGCAAGCAATTTTGCTTCGCGCTCGAACATTTCTTTGGCTTTGATTTTGGTCTCTTCTTTTGTGTTGGCGGGTAGCACAGACTCTTTTAAAACAACAAGATTATTCTGTTCCTGACAAAGATAAATGGCTGACAGTCCGCCTGTAGCAAGCTGTCTGACGATTTTTAAATTGCCTTTTCTAAGCGTTCGCTCAGGCAAAAGTGGCATGAACGCAGTGGGATGAAAACGGCGCGCAAGCTCTTCTTCCCACATTTTAGTGAAGCTGCCACTGGCATCTTCTATCTGTCTTTTATTTTTTAGAGCAAGTGCTCTCGGTTGCACTTTGTCGCTACCGGCCCACATTTCGATAGCTGTAATTAGTGGCTCGATGCTTTGTGGTTCGAATTCTGAAAGTATCAGCTCGATGCGCTTGCCTGATTTTAAAAACAACGCTAGCACTTCGTTTGAGTGCTGATCATAGACTTCAATAGTAGAAATATCCGACCAATCAATGAGCTTGAACGACGCATGTCGCTGGGCAGCCAGAAAGGGAAAACGTATTCCCTTAGCTGTTATAACCAGCTCGCCTGGTTGAGCAATAGTATGCAAAACAAGCATGACAATACTAATTAAAGCGGCGATACACAATGCAAAAAAGGACCAAAACATTGCAAAGGTTTGGGGCGAAAAAAGCGAGCCCAAACTAATTAGAAACATTGCCACGCCTACTAAAGGCAGAATAATTCCCCAGATTGGAAAAGTGCCCGAAGTAATCTTGCGCAAGAAAAGAAAAGCGTTGTTTTTATAACTGGCTTTCACAGCTAGCTCTGCCATATTTTCGCCTCTTCAACTTCGCGCTCGGCTTTGATATTTATTACTGTTCCTTCTGCATTAGACAGCCAGTCTTGAATCTCAGAAACAGATCCAAATCGATTAGACAAATCTAGATCTGTACATTTTTGAATTATCTTATCTAGAATAGTGCCGTATCCGGTATCACCTTCACTAAGACACGATTGATTTATTGGCTCTGGATCTCTTGCCGTAAGCAAGAAATAAAGCGTGGCTCCCAATGAGTAGATGTCACTCTGTTGGCTGGTTTTGCCTCGGAATTGCTCAGGCGAAATATAGGCGTGTTTGCCCACTATAGTTGCTGTAACTCCAGCATCTGTTTTTCTCGATACTTCAAAATCAATAAGTTTGTATTCAGCGGCGGCTTTAATAAAATTATCCGGACTCAAGTCGCGATGCACGATTCCTTGCTCATGCAAATAAGTTAAAGCCGAGCATACAGATTGAAGAAACTCCAACACATGTTGTTGATCGAAAGATTTATCGAGTGCCATGCTACGCAAGTCCTGCCCTTCGATATATTCGAGCACAAGATATCCTCTGTGATCTTCGACAAAATAGTCTGTTAGTCGAACGATGTTTTGATGGTCCAAATTTTTGAGCAGATTGGCTTCGTTTTCAAAACGTTCAAGATTCTGCTTGCGCACCGAACTATCGACATGAACTGGAAAAATAATTTCTTTGAGCACCACTTTCTCGGCATTTGTTTTACCGGAATTCTTGGTGCAAAGATAGGCTGTACCCTGACCTCCAGCACCTATGGCGCTATGGACAGTGTAGATTTCTTCATTTAATTTTCGACCTTCTTGCAACGGAAGAAGATGTTGAGGCGATGGACTTTGAGTCAGAGACTGGAGCCACAATTCGGTATAACTCAAGTTTTGTTTGGGCATCATTGCTTCTTGAGTGCCTGCATCCATCTGTGCTTCTTTTAGATGCTTAGACAGATATGAAAACAATTGACCTTTCTTTTCAGAATTGAGCGTACTCAAATCTACCGAGATTGTCTGCGAGTCATGCAGTCCAGACAAATGCAAAATGTTTGATTCGAATTTTACTATTTTGGCGTCTTCCCAAAGTAACCTGACTGTGCTTGAATACTCGATTCCGCTGAATTCCTTTTTGAGTAAAATTCCTTTATCGTCGAGTTGCAAACACTCCGTGCTTAAAAAAGTCTTGGCATATTTCAGTGCCACCGCCAATAGTATTATCGCAGCGGCCAACCCGACAATCGTTTCTTTGGAAAGCTGGCACAGTGCGCTTACTCCAGAGTTAGTCATGGTGTACAGACTTTGGGCAATCACCATGCCCAACATAGAGCTGAATTCGCATATGCCGTAATTAGAATTGCGCGCTTCAGATGGAACGAAGATTAAGACATAAACAATTAAAGACCAAACAGGCGAGCATAAGACAAAAACGAATAAGAAAGAATTCTCGCTCCAAAAACGTTGGGTTGATGCAAATCCAGCGCGCATCTGCTCCAAAAACAAATGAGGCGAAATGCGTATTGCTAGCTCGTCCTGGTCTGTTTGGGATATAGGTGTAATTGTTTGTCTGACAAAACTAGAGATTTTTGCCTGCGGACATTTTGTTTCCAGAGTTTGTAGAAACGATGCCAATTCAGGCTTCTTGAATCGATTGATTTTAAGATGAAGTGCTCTAGATTTTCTAAAACAAAGTCGTAGAAGCGCAGGCTGACCGTCATTTTGCATTTTGTCGCAATAGACATATTCTAACTCAGGCAAATCGTATCGCAGCAAACCAACCCACAAAGAGTCGCTGGTTATACGGATAAATTGCTTACGAAAATCATGTAAGAAATATACGATTCCGCTGAACATCGCCAAAAAATAAGTGAATCCCGCCAGGTAAGAAAGGTGAGCGGTAAATACGCCAAGAAAGGCGCCTACTGCAATAAGAATTGGAATTGCCCAGAGAGGCACCAAAAAAATTACCTTCCACCACAAAAAAAATGTGGTCGAATCATCGCGATATTCGAATCGTATGTCTTGAGCCAGGGAATGCCTTTTACGTCTGCTATCGCTAGCTCGCGCAACCTTATATCAGATAAAAACCGAGGTCTCCTAATTCACTTATATTCCATCTTTCGGGCCCGTAACCCCAGTAATAACCCTGGAAAGTTACATTTCGCCCGAGATTTTATTTGCCTGCTTAAACCGTTTTCATATAGCGTCAAGGAGTCACCTATTTATCTCTCAACTACAAAGCCAGAAACCGACTAATCAAGCCACTATCTCTGCTCAATTTTCTTCTTCTCAGAAGACGAGCAAGTGTGGCTTGTGAATCGGATCGGGCTTGGTGACTATCTCACATCCCACTTTTGAAAGGAGGTTAGGGATGACATGCAATCCTTATCGCTCCCTGGCATTCACCTGGCACTGTATGTGCTTTGGCATGTATCAGGGAGAGGAAAGAGGCGATATGCCTCGAACAGCGCCTTCGTCACGAAGGAGAAAGGAGGTATGGAATGAGTAAGAAGTCTAAGTTCAACGACGATTTCGAGTTCGCTCCCAGCCTCTTTATCCAGAGTGCCTGGGACAAGTCGCAGCTGTTTGGGATGAATGCAGCGCGCGATATTCGTCACTTCGTGCTTCGAGGCACAGGCGGTTGCGGTCTCATGAAACCTGAGGACGCAATTGGTCTGCGCAATCTCGAATTCGCTCTCAGTGGTCGAGATTTGAGCGATGGAAAACAGCGTCACCAGCGGTTTTCCGGCCTAGGGCTTTTCGGCGGCACCAGGATGATTCGGCGCGACAACCCCAAGGTTATCGTGCCCGGTATCACTGAAGTGTTTCCGGCAATCGAGCCTTGGTGTCCGAACTCTGTTTTTTGCGGCGTTCTTGCAAAGACGAGTCATCTCCAAATGTCGCCTCATGGTCTTGTGATGCAAAATAATCCTGCCGAGGATTACGTGACCATCATTCATCCAAACCAGACCAGCTGCGTGCTTCTGCAGCCGTCGGCCGACACGACCGCTACCTGGGACGATGAGTTCAAGGAATGCGTGCGTATCGTCGACTCGCTCAGAGATGCGCAGTGGAAGAGTCTCCTCGTCGCATACAACGGTGGCGGTGTCACCGAGAAGGAGATTCGTACCTGGGCTAAGCTCGGCAAGCAGAACCCGTTCTGGCAGGTGCTCATAGTCAATGGCTCAGGACGCAAGTCCGACGAACTTGCCAACGATAATGAGTTTCTGGCGGAACACCCGACGGTCCACGTTTGCGAAAACAACGTGGAAGATATGCGGGAAAAACTACAGGAGCTGGGCGCTCTGGCTCCTGGAGAAGCAGTCGAGTTCGACGAAGAACCCGACTTTGTTTCGCACTCTCTGCAGACTAACTGAATCGAAAATAAACCGAACAGAAGGAATACAAACACATGCCTAAGACCGCTCTGAATCTGGCTCCCCGCGTCATCGTCGACAAGCGTGACGGCGTTCCTCATGCGTGCACCCTTCATGTCGTTTCGAAGGGCCAGCCGCTTCCGGCATCGTTCGTCAACCTCGCCACTGTCGACCGGGGTCCCGGCGTCAAGGCGTCCCGCGAGATCGTTCGTCTCGTGGGCGGCTGCAAGGGTATGGACCCGCAAGTGATCAAGTCCATGCCGTCCTTCTTCATCGACGCGTTCCGGCGCGTCGAGACCACCGGTCGCTTCTTCAAGTCGACGAAAACGGTGGCCGAGTTCTCCGGAACCGCCTTCTCCGGCGGCACCGCCAAGCTCAACGGCAACGGCGTGGTCCAGGACGACATGGTGACCAACCTCACCGCAGTGCTGGCCCACGCCTACCCGTGCATCGCCATGAGCACTACCCCCCGGACTTCCGAGATGGCCCTCGACGGTCAGACCGGCGGTCTCATCGTCTCCGCCTACGGCGATCGCATCGACTTCCGCCAGCACGCGGCTGTGGTCTATCAACAAGACCCTGCCGAAGTTCTGGACTGGGACGGCGACGTCGAGCTCTATCTGACGATGATGGAGGGCTACAAGATGGTCGGCTTCAACACCGCCATCGTCGCTCTCAACGGCGGCGCCATCACGCGAAACGAAATCTACGGTGCTCTGCGCCGGCAGATTCCCGTGATCGCAATCGAGGGCACGCTGCGTGAGACCGATGCGTTCTGCAAGGCTTACCGCGGCGACTGGTCGGCGACCGACCCCAAGGTGGTTGACGACTGCAAGGCAGTTCTCGAGAACACTCCGGTGTCTCTCATTCGCATCGTCCAGATGGGCGACGTCGAGGGGCTGCGCTCGGCGCTCACATCGCTGGGCTTCCTGAAGTAAGGCGCAAGCCAAGCTTCGACGACTAGACGCGAACCGGGAGGTGCACCTCACAAAGGACTGCGCTTCCCGGTTCATCTGGAGTAAACGTCATGAAAACTCGAAATGACGCTCACGAAACCACTTCTCTCGGCGAGGCTCTTGATTGGGCACGAGAGAAGCTGCAAGCCGGTGATGATATCGTCCGATTTAACGCGGCGGAGCATCCCAGCGGGCAAGGTTGGCGTGGCGTCATTGAGGTGAGAATGTCGGGTGATGAACTTGATCGCCCGGCGCAAGTGGATCCGGAGTTCCTGAAACGCATTCGCAACGAAAAACCGTTGATCGACCCTGCCGATCTGCCGGATTTGCTTGACTGAAGCACTGAACTACCACGACTAGAAACTGCAACAAAACGAGGTAGTATCTATGAATAAGATTCGTGCATCAGGTATAAAGAGCCACGCCATCACAGCAGAGTCCGGAGCCAAACTCTCGGATGAGCTCAACGCCTGGCTCAGAGAAGCAACGCGAGCCGAACTGGTATGTTTGCCGCAATTCGCGGCCAATCAGCAAGGTTTCTCCGCTCTGATTCTCTATACCGAAATGAGCGAACCGCTCGGAGATCCACAGCCTGATGTGTAAGGGATCCCAGAGCCTCTAGAAAACTGGTAAAGGACGGAATCTCGCAAGAGATTCTGCCTTTACTTTTATGTGCTTATTTACTAATTGTTATAGTAACTGAAATACCGATACTTATGATTGATGGCGCCATTTCCGCCCCCCTCTGCTATATCGTGCGTGGACACATCTGCATCAGGGGAAGGGTAAAGTGGTAACCAAGAAAGCTAACCGATGGGCATTGCATCGGACGATTGCAGCGCTCTCGATGAGCTTACTTATGTTTGGCACCATAGGCAGTGCAGCTCAAGGCGAGACACCGACTCCAAATCAAAGCGATAATTATGGAGTGGAGCACAAACTCAAATTCCCTGTCTACATTTGGCGCAAAGAAAACGTTCAACCAAAAGGCATCATCATTGGTTGCCACGGAGGTTGTTTACATGGTCGTTCATACAAATATCTTGGCAAAGAAATGGCCAAAAACGATTTTGTGATGGCATCAATAGATTTGCATGGATTTGGCAAATATCGTCACGAAGGCTTTGGCGACAAGAGTCAAGAAAAAGTGCATTATAAACGCAGCATGGTCGACTTTTATCTATTGATAAAAGAGTTGAAAGCTGAATATCCGGGAGTTCCAGTCTACACACTGGGTGAAAGTCTTGGAGCAAATGTGGCTCTTTATCTGGCTAATTCAAGACCCGATCTTGTCGACGGAGTGGTGGCTGTCAGTCCTTTCGGAAGACCTAAATACTTCTTCAGTCCTTATCACTTTGTTGTTGGAACTCAGGCATTGTTCGCACCGTGGACACAATTGAACCTGAACCCTTATCTCAGTAAGCGATTAACATCAGATGTTGAAATGGCCCTGGAAGAATGCAACGACCCACTGAACAGAAATAGGCAAAGTGCCATTGAATTGACCAAAGGATTTGGCATGTTGTATCGCGGAAGAAGACTAGCTAAGTCCATTGCCAGTAACAAACCAATTTTATTTGTATGTGATCACAAAGACATGCTTTGTGACGAAAAAGGTTCGCGCCTTTTGTTCAATAATTTGAAAACCAAGAATAAAACCTACATTCAAATCAAAGACGCCGGTCACTTACTTGTCGAAAAATCGAGAATCCATCCCGATACTATCAAGGCACTCAACACCTGGTTGAATGAAAAATCAAATCGTTTCAAATTGAGTTTGGCAAAACCAAGTTCAGAAAACTAGAAGAATATAGCACCACCTATTATGTATAGTAGAAATAGTGATAAAGACAAGAAGGGCAGAAACACTAGGTTTCTACCCTCCTTGCTTTAGTTCACCTCAGCCGGTAAGCCTTGGGAGGCCGTGGCGGCATGTTTGCCGGCCAGCGCTTGGGCAGCCAGGAACGCTTCATTCCGTGCATGTCGGTGGTCAGATAATTGAGACCGGTAACGACAGCAAGGACCACCAGACCCGCAAGTGGTGCGGAAGTCACAGTGACGTAGTTTGGCAGTGACCAGGCGGCAAGAAGCAGACCTAGAGTCGGCATGAGCCAGAAGACGAACATCTGGAACAGACGTCCCATCTGCATCAAGCCTGTGACCGCGCGGCACCCCTGCAGTCCAAGGACGGCGGTGGGCATGGTCAGCACGGTGAGACCAAGCGGCAGAAGAACGCCTGCTGATGGGTTGATGTACGTGACGCCAGCGCCAGTCGCGAAAACGACTGCAAAGCCAACGAAAAAGTTCACGAACACTCGCACAAAATGCTGCATGTGTTGCATGTGGTTGATTACCTTGTGTTGAATTTTTCACTACAGTGAAGAGAAGAAAACGCGCAGCTTAATTGCTGCGCTTAGGGTCGAGCGCCATGATGCGATCGTGCAAGAGGTCCTTGGCGGCGTGCGCATCGTCAGGCATATCCGCCGACGAAATCGCCTCGCCAATATTGACCACTGCGCCGTTTCGATACCACGAGCGGAAAACGAACATGAAGAAATAACCGATGGGAGCCGGCCACTTCACGATCCAGCTTCCAGGATATCTGCCGTACCGGATGAATCCGGGAAGCATATAAACTGGCTCGCCGATTGCCTCGGAGACTTCCTTGGCCATACGCACCACGCCAGTTTTATGCTCAGCTTCGATACCATCGAGCTTTGCCCAACCGGACGGAAAGACAATTAGACGCTGACGCTCTTTGAGCACCTGGACACCGGCAAGATATGCCGGATGTCCTTTGCCGCGAGCGAGGTCGACCGAGATCACGCCACAGGGACCTACGAGCAGAGCTCCAAGTCCACCAAAAGCGGTTGCCACCGTGTGCGTCGCAAAGAACCGAGTGGGACGTCCATCCATGATGATCGCTGCAATTGCAGGGTCCATCCAACTCGGGTGATTCATGTTCAGCATGTAGACCTTGCCCGACTTCTCCAAAGCCTCGAGATTCTCTCGACCATGGATACGGACAGTTCCTACTTGCGCAAAAGACAGACACCACGCAATGCGGCGCAACCACTTCGACGCCCTTTTGGTGGGCGGCGGAGCGAGGTAACCGCACGTGGCGATATTCTTCGAGTAGACGCGAGCGCGAGCCCAGACGTCTTTGAAATAGAATCGCCAGAAGGCAAAGATGAAAATGGCTGCCACACCGAAGTATGGCAGCCAGGCAAGAGTTGCGTTTAGCATTTGAGCGTCTCCTTAGAGATTGGCCTCGGCCATGTCGGCCTGGGCGACGAGCTCGAGATGCTTCTCGCGGATGACGTTGGTCGCAGCACGCGGATCATCCGGCAGCTCGCTCAAACAGACCGGCTTGCCGAAAACGACGATCACCTTGGAGAACGTCCACTTGTACATGACACCGCGAATTCGCTGCGGCCACACGCGGAAGCCCTTCATGACGGTCTTGCGCACCAGCTTGGTGAACCAGGACGCCTTGCTTGGGTCTTCGATGTAGCGCATCAAGACGGGCAGAAAGTAGATCTCGGAAGCAGGAACTTTGTACTCGTCGCGGGCGCGCTGCATAGCACGCACGTTACCCGTGCGATAGCGATCCTGCTCAGGAACCTGCTGGTCGACCTGGAGGTCGCCCGTTGGGAAAGCGAAAAGACGGGTCGAGCGACGGCTCTTGGTGGCAAGCACCCTGGCCATTGCATCAACTACGAGATCACCGCCGCCCGATGTAGGCTTGCCGCGGTTGGAGCGAACAGGGAAAAGACCGCCAAATGCCGAGATTGCCGGAAGAACCGGGCCAGCCTTGTCGATTTCTTCCTCGGTGTTGACACCGAACATGAAGGTCATGCTTCCCAGATGGCGGAAGGCATCCGGCAGAGCCGAGCCCATCACCATGAAGTCGCAGCCGCGCTGATGCGTCGGCACCACGGCTACACGAGCCTTGATTCGAGCATAGTGGCGGTTGACCGTAACGACCTGGCCGACAGTGAACCAGGCAAGAGCTGAGGTGAAGAGCTTCTGAAACGCGCGTCCGAAAACGGACGGATAGGGAGGCAGATAGCCGTCCTGTTTCATACGCTGACCTTCATTCAACCAGAACTTGACGCGCAGGCCGATGAAGCCGACGAGCGAAAGAGAAGCGATAACGCCTCCGATGGTTGGCACGTAACCAAGAGCCCATGCCAGAATGACTGCAGTTAGTCCGACTATGATTGGAGTAACGAACATCAGATTTTCCTTTTAGCTGGTGTTTTCAGTCCCAAACCCAGTGCCACTCAGAACCCGACAAAGGTATGTCCGTACGGCAAGCTTGCGCATGCAGTACTCGATAACTTTTTAGGGCAGAGAAATAGAAACTTAGAGTTTTGTTCTCAGGGGAGTGGAGAGAAATGGGTACGTATAGATACCAATTTCCAAGAGGTGACTTCCAGCTCTTTCTGCTCTTATGAGAAACCCCTTAAGATTGAACTTTGAGTATTAGTGAGAACAGACCAGTGCAGAAAACTCTTTTCAACAGAGACTTTCGCGTGTCATGACCTTTTATCTAAGCTTACTAGTTAAGCTCAATATTATTATTCAAACCTCTTTTCGAGACCTAGCGCAACTGAGTGAAGGCGGTCTTGGAGCGCGAAATTTAGATTAACGACCACTCACGATCGAGGTAATTCCGAATAATTTTTGACTCTATATTTGGTGTCATTCCGGTTTCGCATTTGGTATCATTTTTGGTACCAAAAATTCAGTTTTTAAAACGAAAATAGAATTTTTGATTATTAGACACCACTAATCAAGCCTCTTTTCGCCAATTCTTAGCGTCGCTGCGCTAGGATTGCTTTGCCACCAATTTTCAGTATCTAGAGAATAATAAGCCCTTGTTTAAGTATGTGATGGTTGTATGACGATCACACTTCTGTCACAACTGGTTATCTATTTTTATCTTTCCAAATAAGCACCTAGTACACAGGCTCAAGCATCTAAACAACCGCCAACAATTTATGCAATCACTTAGCGGTGACCTGAGCTTGGCCCGGTGCCAATTTGGAATTCACTACCATAGAGTCAACCACCTTCACATGAAAGGGAATTAGATGGCTGACAAGCCGACTCCACTCGAAAACTACTTCGAGCAGCTCCTCACTTCGCAGATCTCTCTCTTCGAACAAGTCCTGCTGCGCGCCTCGGCGAACGACGACCACTGGCTCAAGCGCATCGAGACCTTCAAACGGCTCGGCATGCTCGAATTCCTCGTTCCGTCCAAGTTCAAGGCGCCCAAGATCGAAATCGATCAGGATCGCATGGAACACGACGGCCGATATCGCCAGACCGTTTCGAACAAGCTCAAGCGCCGGCGTCCGGGCAAGTGGACCCGTCACATCATCACGATCAACCAGGACGAGCTCGACGACGAGACCTATCGCAAGGACATCTCCAAGGTCCTGGCGATGAAGTTCCTCGCTCTGGTCATCCCGACCGGCGACACCACCAACGAGAGCTCCGCGGTGATTCTTCCGCTGCTTCGCATGAACGCCGATCAGCTCGAACTCGTGCTCGACTCCATCCCGCTCAACAAGATCGATGCGCCGGCAATTTCGCGCGCAATCATCGAGAAGATGGCGCATGAGGCGATCGAGAACAACCCGAAGTTCCAGCAGATCTGCCGCGACATCTCGACTGCGGCTCAGGCTGCACTTGCCGAGTTCCGCGTTCACGCTGCGGAGATTCGCGCCAAGGCGCTCGACGACTTCGAGAAGAGCTCGCGCGAGATTCTTGCCGAGGTGTGCAAGTTCGCCGACCACAGCATCACGGGCGTCATGTCCGTGCTGGAGTCGCTCGAAACGCACTTCATCGACGTCGACCTGTCCGAGCTCAATCTTCCCGAGCTGGACATCTCGCATTGGGACACCACCGGCCGCATCATGCAGACCTACCGGTCGCGCACAGATCTGGTCCGGCTGTCCATCCCGGCATCTTCGCTCAAGCGCAACCGCAAGAAGAAGTAGTCGCCGGCACCTGAACTGAAAACACCTGGGAGAAGAGGTTTTGCCATTTAACTGGCAAGCCTCTTCTCTACAGGCTTTCAACCCTCTCTTTTATTGTTGTCAAGATACGAGCTGATATAGTTGTCAAAAGGAGCAACATGTCTTTCCTGGAGTTATTGCCCTCACTTGGGTTAATGCTTCTTCTCCTGGCTCTTAACGGTATTTTCGTCGCCATCGAGTTTGCTCTCGTGGCACTGAGTCCGCTTCGAGTGCAGGAATTAAAACTACAAAAGCACCCTCAAGCCGAGCTTATCGAACGTCTGCAAATAGACATCGACACAAGCGTAGCCGGGGCGCAATTGGGTATCACACTAGCAAGTCTTGCGCTTGGATGGGTAGCGGAAGCTTCTATCCACCGCCTGATAGAACTGGTGTTCAACGGCTTTCACTTGCCCTCGGGAGTGATTTTGGTTTCGTCATTCGTCACGCTTACCGCACTACATGTGGTGGCAGGCGAACAGGTTCCTAAAACCTGGGCGTTGCGTCTTCCCGAGCCAGTCACAATGGCTCTTGCCTATCCGTTCAAATGGTATTGCAAAGCTGTTTGGCCGCTGATTTGGATGATGAAGCAAGTGACAGAATTCTGCCTCTGGTGCTTGCGCATTCCTCCACTTGAGCCTGAACACAAGTTGGTTCACTCACCGTCCGAACTCAAAATCTTAATTGAAATGAGCGGCAAAGCAGGCGAACTCGAACCACTCGAAACCTCGCTTCTAAAGCGGTCTTTGAAATTCGGTCATCTCACGGCCGAAAACATTATGCTTACCTGGAGCAAAGTCGATTCGATCAAAGATTCGACTCTCTTTCAGGATGTTCTCACTCTTGTGGGCAAGACCAAACACAGCCGAATTCCGGTGCTCAGCGCATCTACCGGCAACGTGGTGGCAGTCTTTTACTCGCGAGAATTGTTTAGTCATCTACAAGTGGCAGACAAGACCTCTATTGGTCAATGTCTCACTGTCGACCAGACTGACTGGCTTATCCGTTACTGCAAGGCACCATTTACGGTGACCGAGCAGACTGAAGCCAGTACTATTTTGTCGCAGATGATAGCGCGTCGCGTGCAAATTGCCATTGTCACAAAGCTCGACGGAACTCCCGCCGGCATCATCACACTCGAAGACTTAGTCGAAGAGTTGATTGGCGATGTACAAGACGAACTGGACATAGTGACCAAATAAAGGTCGACTCAAAACAGAGACGGCAATTGTTCTCCTGCTTTACGCAGCGATGAGCAATTGCCGATCTCTTTTTCCAGATGTCTTCTACTATACGTATAAGTGAAGACAATTTTTCACGTAAGTATTCGGTGAACACCGCCTGTGATAAGGGAGATCTAACTTTTTCAAGGGTTCCCAAGACTGGCCTTTTGCGCCAAATGGGATCATGATACTCATGTGAAAACATTGCCCAGAGCTAGAACAAAGAAGATCGACAAGGTCGCATCGCACGACAAAGTTAGTGTTGAGCAAACGATCCAAACGCTAAGGGACGAGAACTCAGAACTTAAGCGAAAGAACATCGAATTAGCCAAAGAGAATCTAACCCTCAAGAAAACCCGCTGGGGAAGCGAGGAATTACTAAATGCGACGATTAGAAAGCTTGAGAAGAAACTAGCTGATACTAAGAGCAAACTAGTATCGATGAAGAAAACCCTGGCTTGGTTTCGAAAGAACATGTTTGGACAAAAGAGCGAAAAGAATGATGTGAATTTAGACGAGGAGCTTGAAACCGACGAGATCGACACTGCAAGCGAGACAGAATCCGAACTAGAAGAACAAGCGCAGACAAAGAGAAGCAAAGGTCAACAGTCTGGTTCAAAAGGACACGGCAACAAAAATCTTAGTGATGTGCCCGTATCTCAAGTGATACCGGTAGAGATTCCAGATTGTCGTTGTTCTGAGTGCGGGACCCTGTACAGAATGCTTTCTGCGGTTGAGAAATCGCCACTGCTAGAAATTACGACCGAGTTGTATCAAGACGTGTATGAGCTTTCTAAATACGTGTCACAGTGTGATTGCCAGGGTCGAAAAATACTCACAGCTCCACCACCTGCCAAACTTTACCCCAGGACAAGATTTGGAAATTCGCTCTGGATCTACCTTTTGGTCCAGAAGTATCTTCACGGAACACCAACCAACAGGACCATCAAAGAGCTTGATTTGCTTGGGTTCAGCTTACCTGAAGGGACAATAGCAGGTGGATTTAAAAACATCGAAGGGCTGCTAGAGCCTTGGTATCAAGGAATAATCAATCACTGCCGTGGAGCCTCGTTGTGGAATGCCGATGAGACTACATGGCGTGTATTTGGCTCAGGCAAGAAGACTTGGTGGTTCTGGGTCGTAGCTAGCAGTGATGCAGTAGTGCACTTGTTGGATGAAAGTCGCTCAAAGAAAGTGCCACAAGAATTCTTTGCTGGTTCTGTCGGGACACTCATGACAGACCGATTGGCATCGTACAAATCGCTGCCGTCTTCAATCAAAAAAGCTTGGTGCTGGGTACATGTGCGCAGAGACTTTCTGAAGATATTCAACGGAGTTAAAAGCTGAAAAAATGGTCAAAATCATGGCTGAAGAAAATCGCCAAGCTCTTTGTCCTGACTCACAATCGCTTTGTAGCGTGGCAGAAAGAATCGGACATCTCACCAAAATACAGCAGTACTGATAGCGCACTAAGAGAGCATGTCAAAGAAATGCAAGCCTCTTTTGAACAAGAATTGAAAACGCCAAACGCGCTAAGTAAGCAGCAACTGACCGTGTTGAATAGCCTGAAAAGACATTGGCAAGGACTAACGCTTTTCTTGAGCGATCCAAGAATTCCACTGCACAACAACCGCGCCGAGAGACTTTTGAGAAACACAGTGATCA
Source organism: Candidatus Melainabacteria bacterium (assembly GCA_016699165.1). Lineage (GTDB taxonomy): Bacteria > Cyanobacteriota > Vampirovibrionia > Obscuribacterales > Obscuribacteraceae > Aved-18. The sequence continues at coordinate 2,765,594 of CP064963.1, forward strand.
TCAGAAAAGGCAGTTACGGCTCAGGTGCAGAATGGTCTGGCAAGCTTGCCGCGAAGCTCTTCTCCATATTTCAAACATGCCTGATTAATGGGCTGGATCCCCAAGCGGTGCTTGCAGACTATTTCGAAGAGTGTTCAAAAAATCCTGGTCCTCCACTTGCAGATGTGTCTCAATTTTTGCCCTGGACAATGTCCGAAGACCGAAAAACCGCTTTTGCTTTGCCAAAATCCTACACCCCGCCTGGGTAAAGCAATTTAAAGCGGCAAAAAGGTCAGAAAAAGGTAGAAAATCGGCAAAAGTCGGCGGTTTTACAGGAAAACTCGCTTACATGTGCTCACCGAATACTTACAAAAAACATAAATAAATATCAGTCAAATAACTAACACCCGGAAAAACAGCTTTGTAAGCTGTTCTCCCGAGTGCTTCTTAGTTAAGCTCTGACAAGTTCGACCTTATCGCCAAGTTCGATGCTGATTGTGCGCGCCTCGGCGTCCTTGTGGACAACCTTGAACAGAGGCGGACAATCTCCAAATGGATAATCGATTTCTTCGGGAACTCGCGAAAAATCGTGAGTATCACCGGAGGAACCATTAGGCGAAGGCGCCAGATATTCGATGTCCAAAACAAGCGGGTGCGGATGAACGAACTCGCGAGTAATATTCACTTTGATATCTGGAAACGCTCTTGGAGTCTGGTTCGAGCGAAGAGTCACGCTCCGATTATACGTTAAGATTTCTTGCCTCACTTGCTCTCCTCTGGCTTTGAATCGGCAGTACCGATGCCGGCGAAAAACATGGCGCACACAAGCGCGACGCTAGAAGCTGTGTAGCTGGCTGCTACAAAAGCGATTAGCATCGCCACGAGAAACGCAGCCGATGTGAACTCGCTTTTACGCTGGAGCGTCGCACGGTCAGTGAATTTGAGCAGGTAGGAACCCAGTCCGCATCCGCCAACGAAGACGAAAAGCAGAATGAGAAACATGCCCAGAAGTGGATCTTGTGACATTGTTTTATTTCCTTCTGTTGATTTAGCTTCTAAAACTATTGTCTGCCAAAAGCGTTGAGCTTGTTGTTACTGCGCAACACCGTTAACTGGGTAGATAAAAAGTCAATCTCACGAATGGTTTTCGCGAGTTCGGCACTAGAAGCATTGTCTGCTTCTAGAATTTTCTTCTTGTTAGTCTGCCCGCGAAGAGCGGCTTCAAGAGCCTCCTCCCGCGCGGCGTAGGCTTCGCGTTGAGCAATGAAAATCATCACATCCTGCACCGAATTGGGGTGCCATCCATGACCGCGGACGATGGTCTTCTGCCCTGGAATGCTGAACATAACGTATGGCAACATTTCCTTAGGCAGTGGAACTTGCTCGTTAGTCATGTGATACAATGTGATGTCTGGCCGCAGTTCACCTGCGTCTTCGATGAGAGTTTTCACTTCATCGCAACTAGAACAATCTTTTCCGGTCACCAAAACCATGGTGGGCTGTGGGTTTTCCGAAACAGTGAGATACCATTCATCAGTTCCAAGCGGAATCATTGTGCGAGCAAACGCCGGAAGGTTAGTGCAGAAAGCAAGAATAAAAAGTAGTGCAGTAGTGAACAGCTTGTAAAACATTCGGTCCTTCTTTCCTAGCATCAGACGCTTTATCCTCCAGTTGATTGTTAGAACCAACCCACGCGGTGGATTGAATTGGTTGAAAGTCAATTTGGATTAGGTAGAGGTGAAAATTAGCTTTAGAGAAGAAAAGGGATACCTAAATCTAAGAATTTGTGGTTAGATAAAACAAGTAAATACTTTACTAAGCTTATTACCGCTTAGGGTACATAATAATTGCGCTTATACGGGTGATATGAGCCTTTTATCTATAGAAAGCTAGCTCAGCTCTGCTAGGCTGATTCTTCATTTCGAAACCCATTGAGAAGGAATCCAACCTAATCCGTTGCAAATTTTGCAGGTCTCGCCAAAAATTTTTAAATCATCTTTGCGAGAACACATGCAGTCTGATGTATTTGCTGGACGTTCCAATACCAGCGAGACTAGCTCTGGATAATCGATTGCCGCATACGCAACTACAAAACATCGCATTACATTATCTTCCACAATTTCGCCCAACTCGCTTTTATTTTCACTTTCCCAACAATCGGTATAAAGCAAAACAACACTCAGATCCGCTTTTAATGCCCATGTTCGACCCATGTCTCGAATAATGGGTAATCCACCAGTTAGTCTGGTTTCTTCCTTAAGTGAGGCTATATGAGGAGCTTCACTTGTGCTGTTAAGAATATCTTGGCGAAACTTTTCAATTTGTTCCATAAGTTTTTCATACCCCACAACTCCTTTATTTCGCAGGGCGAATGTCTCAATTTACTTGACCTGCGCTAAAGAATAGTTATGGCTACTTGCCAATTGAGCACTCCATCCGACAACATTTCTAAATCTTTGTCGACCTCTGCGAGCAAATTTAATAGCTTAAACGATAGACTTGCAAATCTTGCCCGACAAGTTGAACAAGAGAGCGGCTGATTTGATTGAAAAGTCAGGCTCATCCTAACATCTACGCCTGGCACCCTATTTGGTGGCATAGTTAAAAGAGATTACTTTTTTTGTACTGCCTAATTTCCGATATTGGCAAATTTGTCAGACAAGCGTTAAGACTATAGAATCGCACACCCTCCAAGTCTTTATACTTTCTGTCATTCATCAATCCAAATGTTCTTTCAGATTCTTTAGTTTCCCAGAGTCGTTAGATTTTCTGCGCATTTTGGTCTGAAAAATGAAATTATGCTGTGGGCCGCATAAAAAGCACCCTCAAAATATGTTGTTAATTGCATATTCTCATAATTCGTGTCCGGAAACGCCCAAAGTTCGTTCGACCCACACACCAATAATACTGCCCTCTATAGTAGCAGAAGGGTAAAAAAAGAAGGGCAGACATCGGAAATAAATCCGACATCCACCCTTCAAGTTGGAGTCAATTACGACTCGAGACTGGCTACTAGTCGCCTTGGACTAGGGTCTAGTTGACCACCTGATCGTTGCCGTTGTTGTCGACATACCAGTAACGTCCACTGCGTCGGTCGTAGTAGGCACGCACATAGCGCGGCACCTGCTGTTCGACCCAGACCTGACGACCGGTGTAATAGCGTCGACCGCAACAATCGGTCGCCACTTCATCCTGCCACCCGCCTACGGTTTCGTAGACAGTGATGTCGATGTAGGGCGCCGGTTGCTGGTAGTTGGAACCGCCGTTGCCACACGGATTGCAGCCACCGCATGGATTGTCGCAGTTGTTGCGCTTGCGATGGTGACGGAACCCGCCATGGGTATCGATACCGATGGAGATTCCACCGTTGCCGATCTGAATCTCAATGCCAGAGCCGGCATGAGCGGGAGTCGAAATCAATCCCAGGCTCAAGGAGATTGCGGCGCATGCAAGCGCAGCCAGAATTGTACGATTGATACTTTTCATATTGTCCTCTTTCGTTTATAAGTTGAGGTTTAAGACTGGGAGCAACGCGCACCCAGTCCCGTTCTTGTGGAGCACAGAAGAGCTCAGTAGTTGCCGCGATAGATGGTCTGCCGACCTTCGCTGTCGTAGTACCAGTAGCAGCGACGGTTCGGGTCCCAGTAGGCATCCACGACACGGTTGATGTTCTTATCAACCCAGCCAGAGCGACCGTAACGGTCGACATCTCGCACGCGCACCCACTCATTCACCGTGATGGTGATTCGCGGTGCTGGTCCACGGTGATCGTCGTAGCCATCGTTGTGACGAGGGCGACGATGTTGATCGATGCCGATGCTCAGTCCATCAGGACCGATTTGGATTTGGAACCCGTTGCCGGCATAAGCGCTGGCAGTTGGCAGGCTCATCGCAATCGTAGAGGCCAGCGCGATTGCTGCCGCCACGAGGATTGTTCTCTTCAAATTGTGTGCCTTTTGTTCGTAGGGGTTGAAACTGGAGACAGCTCTTAGAACTGCCCCCAGCCTCGGTTTGCAGAGACTAAAAGACGCCAACCGCGATTAAGGACGCGGGCAAGCGCCGCCGTTCATCTTCTCCAGGTTCGCGACACGCTCCGGAACCGGAGGATGCGTGAGCTGGAGATACGCCCAGAACGCCTTCAGCTTCTCCCAGAGAGTGACGGGAGGAGCGGTGACGGTCATGGTGGCATAGAGCGGGTCGATGGTCATGATCGGACGCAGCACCTTGTAGAATTCACGCTCCGAACCTTTGGGGCGATTCTTCTCGTAGTACGCGACCAGCTTCATGAGCGCCATCGCAAGGTCGCAGGGCTTGCCGGTCATGTGCGAACCGAGTGCATCGGCGCCGGCTTCACGCGAGCGCACGATGAACATCTGCACGAGACTTGTGAGCTTGCCCGTGACCTGGAAGACCAGGAAGAAGATAATCCACTCGGCGACGCCGGAGAAAATCTTCTGGTTTTCAGCACGCAGAGGCATGCCGAAGAGGCGCTTGATCAGGTCGATCACCCACTGCACCGGCACTTTCATGCCGACGTTGAAGACCATGAAGAAGATCATCGACATGGCGGCGGTCATTGAGTTGACGCCGACGTCGAACTTCTTGATGTGCGACAGCTCGTGAGCGAGCACGCCCTGGAACTCGCCCTTGGTCAGGCCGAGCTTGAAGAAACCCTTGGTGATACCAATCACGCCCCAGGCAGGGAACGGACCGGTGGCAAAGGCGTTGGGACGCTCGTCTTCAGAAATGTAGACGGGCGGAAGGTGCTTCATGCCGGTCATAGGCAGAAGCTCTTTCAGCCATTCGACCGCCTGGGCATACTCGGGCACAGACATGTCGATGGGTTCGCACTTCATGAGCTTGAGACTCACTTGTGCGCTGGCGAGCCACATCACCACAGGGAAGAGCAGCCAGAACAGACCGGCGCCCCAGATGGCAGTGATAGGCAGATTGAAAAGCCACATGGCACCGAGAATGAGTCCGCCCATCATGCCGAAGCCGATGAAGGTGCGAATCCAGTCCCAGATGATGTGTCTGTGAATCTCCGGATATTTGGGATCCGAAGGAGGAATGACTTTCTTGGTCATTTATAGTCCTTTAGACTTTAGTTGTTGATATTAGAGAAGAAATGTCACTGCTGTTAGCACCGAATGCGATACCAGTAGATACACAGCTCTATCGGGAGATCTAAGCTCTCAATAAAGTGATATCAATGCTGGTTATGAAAGTGTTTTGGGCTTTAAATCGCGTGCGGTGAGAAAGAGAAGTGATGCTAGATTCTTACTAATTGTCATGATAAAGATGCAATATAGAGACAATAACTCTATATAAGCAATTGAGCCGGTGCGGATTTCGGGATATTTGAAGCACTTAGCGCAGCTAGCAAAGCGTCCGAAATTAGCAAAGAAAAAGGACCGGTTTCCCAGTCCTTATCCGTTTTACGTTGCTGTGTTCGAAGAATTATTACTCGGACTTTGTCTCTGTTTTTGTTTCTTCTACTTTTTCGATGGTTTCTTTCTTGCCATCTTTTGATTTTTTGGTGCACTTTTCAGATTTCTTGCACTCTTTCTTTTCGCCCTTGGCACAAGGCTTGTCGCACTTATCGCCAGCAATTGCGGCGGTATTAGATGCGACACCAAAGACGAAGCTAAGTGCCACCAAATATGACAGCATATTTTTCATTAACGAGTTTCCTCCAATTAGCTAAACGTGTTAACACGTACTCAAAGTCTTATGACTACGGGCTACACAAAATGATTCCCAGATCAGGTTAAAACTATGTAAATGGCTAAATTAAAGAAGTTAGATGTCAAGCTCTTGAATCAAGAAACCTGTAATTACTAGGATTAGCGCCTCTATTTTTATCTTATAGTTTCCAACCAGTTACTTAGCCACTAGACCTTCTCCTGTCGATAAATTTCTTTCTTCACTCAGCTTTTAGAGTGAAACGGATGATGTTGGGCATGGATGGAGTTCTTGATCTAAGCAGCTGATATAAACGCAACCTCCAACTTATGAGGACAAGAACATGGCGGGTACATACTCCCGAAAACGTGTTTTCTTGATAAGTGGTAGTCGCACGCCAATCGGTAAATTCGGTGGTAGTCTTTCGCGGACTGCTGTCGACGACTTGGCTGCGCATACCATGACCAATGCTCTCCGCAAGGCGGGCATCACTTCCGGCACCCTCGATGGTGTCATTCTCGGCCATGGATATCAGTCGCCTTTCACCCCCAACACTGCTCGCGTCGCGGCTCAGAAAGCCAATTTCGCTTCGACGGTGCCGGCGGTGACTGTGCAGCGCCAGTGCGGTTCCGGTATGGAAGCCGTGCAACTTGCCAGCGAGAAAATTGCACTGGGCAAAGCTCAGTTCATGCTCGCGGGCGGCGCAGAGTCCATGTCTACCATTCCTTACGTTCTTCCGGGCAATCTTCGCTTCGAAGGGCGTATGTCCAAGATCTTCTCCTGGACCAAATTCGGTCCCTATCCGACATTCTTTGCGATGGCGGATAACGGCATCGCGCCGGCGGCTCTGCGCAAGGACACCAAGACGGTGTTCATGGCGAAAACGGCTCAGCGTCTGGCTGACACTTACGGCATCAGCCGTGAGGCTGCCGACGAATATGCCCTTCGCTCGCAGAAGTTAGCGGCCAAGGCAATCGCCGAAGGTCGTTTCGCTGAAGAGATCGATCCTGTTTTGACCAGCCGCGGATTCTTCGTCCATGACGAACATCCGTACAAGAAGACGAGCATGGAAGCTCTCGCCAAGCTCAAGCCGGTCTACGGCATGACCTCCATCACGGCGGGCAACACTTCTGGCATCAATGATGCTGCGTGCTCGCTCATTCTGGCATCGGAAGACGCAGTCGCGGCCCACAACTTGCAGCCTCTGGCTGAAATCAAGGACTGGTGCGTGGCCGGCGTCGACCATGAGCAGATGGGCATCGGACCTGTGGCAGCCATCGAAAAGCTGCTCGCCGACAACAATTTGACCCTCGATGATATCGACCTGATCGAAATCAATGAAGCATTCGCCGCGCAGACCTTGGCTTGCGTCAAGCTGCTCGGAATTGACATCAACAAGCTGAACGTCAACGGAGGCGCCATTGCCCTGGGTCATCCCATCGGCATGAGCGGTGCGCGTGTCGTTCACACTCTCGCCATCGAACTGGGCAAACGCAATCTCAAGCGCGGCATCGCGGCACTCTGTGTCGGCGGCGGCATGGGCATTGCGACCCTGGTCGAGCGGCAGTAACTCTAGCAGAAAGCGAAGGATAACAATGTCCAAAGCAGTATCTACCAAGTTACTCCCATCGGGCGTAGCCGTGCTCACCATCGACCTGCCGGGCAAGAAACTCAACGTTCTTGGCACCGAAGTGATGGAAGGACTCGGCGAAGCGCTCACCACGCTCGAAGGCACCAACGGCCTCAAGGGCGTCATCGTCGTCGGCAAGCCGGATTCGTTCGGCGCCGGCGCTGACGTGGAAGAGATCAAATCTCTGCAACGTCAGACCGCCTACAAGATCTTCGAAGCAACTCAGGCGGGCAAGGCTCTCTTTGCCCGTTTTGGCAAGCTCAATTCGATTGCGGTCATCAGCGGCACCTGCCTTGGTGGCTTCACCGAACTTGCGCTTGCGTGCAACTACCGCGTCGCCACAAGCGATGGCAAGACGCAGATTGGCGTCCCCGAAGTACAGCTCGGATTCATTCCGGGCTGGGGCGGCACCACTGGTCTGCCCAAGCTCATCGGGCTCCAGAACGCGTTCGAGATGATTTCGACCGGCAAGAACCTGGACGCCATCAAGGCGTACAAGCTCGGGTTTGTCGACGAGATCGTCGCTCCTACTCTGGCTCTGGCGCGAGCCGAGGAAATTCTCCTCAAGAAGAACCCCAAGCGCGCCTCTCGCAAGAAGGGCATCAAGCAGTGGGCTCTGGAGGACACCAAGCTCGGGCGCAAGCTCTTTGCGTATGGTGCTCGCAACGCCGTTATGGCAGCCACGAAGGGCAAGTACCCGGCTCCGCTTGGTGCGCTCGACGTGGTCATGAAGTCGTACTTGCTCCCTGCCGATAAGGCTGCGGAGCTTGAATCGCGCACTTTCGCCAAGCTTGCTGTCACCGATATTTCGAAATCTCTGGTCGGGCTGTTCTTTGCCCAGACCGAGTCCAAGAAGGCTCCCTCAAGCGCCAAACCGTCCATCGACGTCAAAACGGTGGGCATCGTCGGCGCCGGCGTCATGGGTGCGGGCATCGCTCAGGCTGCGGCTTTCAAAGGCTACGCAGTTGTTCTGAAGGACATCGACCAGGGCGCACTCGACAAGGGAATGGAGGTCATCAAGGACCTCTTCAACGACCTGGTCAAGAAGCGCAAGCTCGATCGTTCCACCGCAAACCTGATGATGGCCAACATCAAGCCGACTCTGGTTTACACCGACATGGCCGAGTGCGACCTCGTTATTGAGGCTGTGGTCGAGAGCATGAAGGTGAAGCGCATCGTGCGCGCGGAACTGGAAAAGGCCATCGCGAAGGACTTCGTCTTTGCGTCCAACACCTCGTCTCTGCTCATCAAGCAGATGGGTGAAGGCGCACGCGACGAGACGCGCATGGTCGGCATCCACTTCTTCAACCCGGTGCACAAGATGCCTCTGGTTGAAATCGTTCGCAGTTCTTCAACCTCTGACGACACTGTCGCCGTCGCCCAGAGCTTCTCCATGAAGCTCGGCAAGACGACCGTCGTCGCCAACGACGCGCCAAGCATTGTGGTGAACCGTATCCTGGTTCCGATGATGCGTGAAGCTTTCGTCCTGGCTATGGAAGGCGTTTCGATGGAAGACATCGAGAAGGCCGCCCGCGACTTCGGAATGCCCATGGGACCGTTTACCCTGTGCGACGAAGTCGGGCTGGACATCGCAGCGCACGTCACCCGTTCTCTGCATGGGTCGCTTGGCGATCGCATGACACCGCCTGCGGTGCTTGGTGATTTCGAGAAATCGAAGTTGCTCGGCAAGAAGGGCGGCAAGGGAATCTTCCTCTACGGCGAAGATGGCGAGCGCAAGTTCGACATCCAGACCAGCGGATGGGGACCCTTCAAGAAGAAGAAGAAACTTCCGGTCTACAACCCGGAAGTGCTCGAGATGCTCTCGAAGTACTCCAAGCCGACCAAGAAGTCGGCGGACGAGATTCAGGATCGTCTCTTCCTGATCATGGTCGCAGAAGCGGCTCGCGTTCTGGAAGAAGGCGTGATCGACAGCACTTCTCAGCTCGACCTTGCCATGGTTTTCGGTTGCGGCTTCCCGCCTTTCAAGGGTGGTGTGCTGCGCTTTGCCGATAGCGAAGGTTTGCCTGCAGTCGTGCAGAAACTCGACTATCTCTCGCGCGTGCGCGGCGACAACTACAAGCCGTGCAAGCTCCTTGTGGAGAAAGCTGCCTCCGGTAGCAATTTCCGTCAGGACTAAGACCGATAAGGTCTGATTTTCAATCTTTACGAAAAAGGAGATGGCGCCACCACAAATGGTGCCATCTCCGCCATTCCAAACGAAGGAGGACCTCGTGTCCACCAAAGCTCCAACCCCAAATAAAGACGGGTTGAAATCGGCTACGGTCAAACGAGCCGCCAATATCACCAAGAACGGTGAGACAATGGCGGTCATCATGTTCGAAGGCGACGACAAAGTCTATTTTGGCGCTCCATCAGGACGCAATGCATCAGACTTTCGCGCTTTCCTTTTGAGCGCCAAGGATGCCGTTCGATACAAAACGCATCCCGAGTCGACCGTTATCGACAAGGTTGAATTCGTCTTCAACCTGAAGTGAACTGAAATTTGAGCAGGGTGGTCTTCGTGTTAAAACGCGAGACCATCCTGTTTCTTTTTTCTTCTTCGAAATAACACTACATGCTATAGTAATATCAGTCAAAAAACCAAAGCGCAAAAGTACCTTCTCCCTTGTGGGAAGAAGGCACCTTGCACTCTGGCGAAGAATTCACAACCGGCTATCGTTGTTACTCAAGCCGATTGTGTGGACCCGTTCGCTAACCCTAGTTGGAATCAGCGACGGTTCCCGTAGAACTTCTTCTTGTTCTTGTTCTTGTTGCGGTTGTTCTCTTTCTTGGCTTCCACCAAGTTGAAGAGAGAACCGAGGAACGTGGTGGCATAGGCGCCGCTGCGGAGGGTGAAGCGGAAGTTCACTTCACCATCCTCGCAGAACCACTCGAGACCCTTCGGCACCACGTACGGCGGACGCCAGGGACCCTTGTTGTTGTTACCAGCTCCCATGAACAGTTCGCGCACCAGCGGGTCGATCTGTGTCGGAATTGCTTCCGGCATGAACCGCTGGTAGAACCACATCGCCACTGGCTCGCAAGAGAACAGCGGCACTTCCATCAACTGCAGGTTTCGCAAGAAGCTATCCTTCAGCCTTTTCTTGTCGATGCGCGGGTCGGTGAGAGAGTCGACGATGGAGTCGATCACTTTTCCCGTTTCCTCGATCATCGTTTCGAGATGGAGTTCGCCGGTCTGGGTCTTCTTCTGGAGCTGATTGAAGAAATAGCCCTGATAAGCACCAAACCACAGCGAGACGTCGTCCTTCACTTCTGGGTCACGAAGAACAGTTTCGTAGTCGAGATGCACGAACATGGCGCGCACGAGCTTCCACTCGTAAACCATGTTGCACACTTCGTAGGCCGGACGGTTGTTGGCGAAACGATCGGGCTTCTCGAGAACTTCGAGCATGCCCTGGAGGTGCATACGCATTTTGATGACCTCGAGCTTAGCAGTGCGCTCGATTTCTGCGATGTCTCCGCTTTCCGAAGCCCGGCGCCGCTGTTCGGCGATGACTTCTTCAGCTTCGTTCCACTCCTTCGCCATCTCCCTGCGCAGATCGCGCGCACGGTGTCCCTCGTTGCTCGTGGTAGCGAGCAGGAACTCCTTGAACGCGGCTTCCGCACCGAAGTTCACCAGAATCTCTCCGATCTTGTCGAGGTTCTGGCGGGCGCCCTTACGCTGGTTTCCGTAAGCGTTGGGCACCAGTACGTCACCGTCGGCGAGTCTCATTGCCTTGGCGACGTTGGCGAGTGCAGTCGTTTCCTTCATGGAGCGCGCCTTGTCCATGGCGGCTTCCATGTAGTTCACGAGGACGTCCTTGGGCGCGCCTTCGACCAGGACCTTGATGGAGAAACGATTTCCCTCAAGGTGGCCCTTGCCGAGATGTCCCTTGACCCAGTGCGGGTCCTTGAAGAACACGCCGAAACGACGCATGGCTTCTTCGAACGTTCCCTGGCGGGACAGGATCTGCTTGAGCTTCTCCATGTCCTTGTAGGGGATGACGCTCAACTGCGAGGTCCACGCCCAGCGATCCTTCAGTCCGCCGGTGGAAATCCGGACGTGCCGAGGAAGACCGAGCATTGCTCGCAGCTTCTCTATGCCGGCGGCCGTCGTCTGACGGTCGCAGAGCATGATCAAGCCGATGTAGCCAGTATTCTGGTCGGTGACCATGTTGGGCGGAAGATCGCTCTTGCCGCTGAACGTGGTCTGGAACTTTTTCTGAAGCTCCTCGACGATAAAGTGACACGGCTGCATTTTCAGCACTGCCCGCAAGCGGGACTCGCCGATGAACGCAGCGACTTCACGGGGCAAAAACGTGCCCGAGATATTCGACTCGAACTTCATAGTGATTTCCTTTCGTCTGTGCCAGGTACAACGTCCATCCCGTTATTGGGAATTCGGACACCCGGCTGTGATACAAGGCAGTAAGTCTTCCCCGACACTGTGCCGGAAAAGCTACCCGTGGACCGACTTGGGTTGCCCCTCGTCAGCTCAGCAGGATTTCAGTCATTTGCATGAGATTCCGTACGCGGGTCACCCCATCGGGAATGCTCTTGCCTTCAAAGCCGCCGGCGCGGTCGAGCAGGAAGGGCTTGATGCCGTGCATCATCGGACCGAGGCAATCGTTCTGTAGGCTATCGCCCACGAAAACGGTCTCCTCAGGCGCGATCCCGAAGCGTTTGGGCGCCACGAGATAGATGTCGGAATCGTCCTTCTTCAGACCCTCCTTGTAGGACAGAACCAGTCCGTCCTCGTCGAAGAGCCTCGCCAAACCGTGACGGTCGAAGATGTGTTCCTTGGCGAACGGCCAGAGATTGCTGTTCACGCAGAGAATGAAGCCGGCATCGCGCAGCTTCCGCATGGCCGGTTCGACGTCCCAGTACTGAGCCACGCTTGCACGCTCGCACTCGAGGAGAGTTTCGAACTGCAAGAGCTGCTCTGAGTTGACGTCGTCCAGACCAAACCGCTTGGCGATGTGGCTGGCGAAGTCCTTGGGGTCGTCGATGTCGGTCGTCAGGCAGGCTCGCAAGAAATCGTTGTCGGGGTCGACGCCGATCGCCTGTTTGTCGTTGAGCTGATGCCCGAGGATATTCTGGAGACGGAAAACCGGGTCGAAAAACAGCGCTGCGAAGAGCGTGAAAAACGCGTCGGCTTGAAGCAGTCGGTACTTCATGGTGACTCCTTAGTGGATGTTGAACGAAAAGCCGTCCCACACCTTGGGAAAAGGCGATAGAACGGCAGGCTAAACTTAGGCGCAGAACAGCGTTGAGGCACTCAGCGGCGGTAGGTCAACATCCAAAGACTTTCGTCTCCGGGTTCTCTGTGTTGTTGATGGCTACTGCGCTGGGTTAGCTGTTCTTACGTCCAAGAATTGGTTTGTTAGTGATAACTCCACATTAGCCATGCGTAATGTCTGAAGCAATGCTCTTATATAAAGCACTAAAACACTCACGCACCTGCGCCAGGTCAAACATTAAACGCGACCCAAAGCTGAAATCGCCCATTATTTGGTGGTTTCGGCTGGCGACTCGCTATATAGATAGAACTTTATAGTCAGTGAGTATGGCTAAAATAGGCACATTAACTGAATGTAATTAATCTAGCGCGGCTGAGCTAGCTTTTCACTGGAACAGCAAACCCAGTCTTGGTTGGCAGCTTTGTGAACCTGCGCTAACCTTGAACATTAAACAAAGAAGAATACATATTCATAAGCATCATGACAGAACTGGTTTTATACAAGTGCTTGTATATGCAGTAATCATCACTACTTGTATAGCTACACTAGATTTTAATGACTGATAAACTGCGTGCTATACTCACATTGAGCAGTCCTGGAGATAGTCATTGACCCAGTTCACCCGGACCCAAAACAAAAAGCCAAACTCAACCAACGCAATAAAAACGGGCGTTTTAGCTGGCAGTCTTTTTGCAAAATCAGTCAAAGACCATTTGAAGAGAGAAGTCGCTTCTTTTCACACTCCCGGTCACAAGAATAATCCTGAAATCACTCTGCCTCCAGCACTTAATCTGGACCTGACCGAACTTCCTGGATTGGATGAACTTTCACGACCAGCGGGAACCCTGCTCGATTTAGAAAAACGTATTTCTGAATTTTATTCATGCGCACAAAGTATCGTTTCGGTAAATGGTGCCTCAGCTGGATTGATCGCCGCTATCTTAGCGGCTAAGCAAAGAAAAGGTCTTGGTAATCACAAAATAGTTTTGCCTCTCAATTGTCATAGAGCGGCTATTCATGCCTTAACCCTTTGTGGACTGACCCCTGTTTTTTATAAACCAAACTGGAATGAAGAGTGGGGAATTTTCACTCACGTACCGCCAGAAAATCTAGACTCGGTGCTGAAGAATGAAGACCCAGAAGATATTGCTTGCGTGTTAATAGTCTCGCCCAGTTACTCGGGTGACGTCTCAGATGTGAGGTCTATAGCGCGTTTTTGTCACGACAAAAATATACCGCTCATTGCAGACGAAGCACATGGTGCTCATCTTTTTAAAACTTCGGCTCTTTTATCCGGCGCCGATATCTCTGTCCAATCCTGGCACAAAACTCTTTCTGCTCTCACTCAAACTGGAGTGGTGCACGTCTCATCCACATCTTTGATTGACGCTGATGATGTTCGTTTGCAAATGCGTCTCATCAGTACCTCAAGCCCCAGCTATTTATTTTTGACTTCTATAGATCACGCCACCACTCAACTTGAAGCAGCCGGCGCTTCGCTTGTTGAGCGCGTTTCTAACCTGACTCAAATTGTGCGACACTTTTTTGAAAAGCGCGAACGCGATGGATTTGCAGTATGGAGAGGTAGTTACAGAACCGATCCCTGGCACATGCTCGTGCGTCCGGCCGGGCTTAAAAACTTTCTTGAAGCACACGGAGTATTTCCCGAAAGCAATCTTGGAACTGGTTGCTTACTGATGTTTGGAATAGGCTCGACCGCCGAACATGTCGATACACTCTTGTCTGCGCTAGAACTTTTCAAAATCGAAAAAGAAGATTTGGAGCCAATTAAACTTGCATGCCCCCAGATTCCCGAGCAAGTTTTTTCTCCTAGAGATGTTTTATATATGCCACTAGAAACGGTGCCAGCCCATGAATCCGCAGGCAGAGTGGCAGCCGAATGTATCGCGCCATGTCCACCCGGATTTCCCTTGTGCGTGCCGGGCGCCAGAATCGATTCAAGTTTTGTTACTACCCTGGAGAAACACACGACTAGCGGGGTTAAAGTCGTTGTAGAAAAATAGCTTCCTTTGTTTTCATCACGTCACGAACGGAGATACTCGATGACAAAAATGCAACCTGCCGAAGAAATGGCCAGCTTCCTCAATATTTTTCCTGCAGAAATAAAAGAGCAATTGGAAGCAGATCTAAATGGACTCTATGAAGTAGTCCTTGATCTAGGGCGCTTCCCCGAAGCACGTTACCAGGACAGAACAGCTGTAATTTTAGCTGAAACACCTACCACTCAGGCAGATCTTGAAGCCGCAGTGGCGATGCTTGGCGAGTTTTCCGGCGACAATAGAGCAGGAATAGATCGCGCATTACATAGAATATCTTGCTTGAGAAATAGATCAGGAAAAATCATTGGTCTTACATGTCGCGTGGGTAGAGCTATTTCGGGCACTATCAAAATTATTAGAGACTTAGTTGAAGCAAACAAATCAATTTTGTTTCTTGGACCCCCAGGTGTTGGCAAAACCACAAAACTTCGCGAAATGGCTCGTGTACTTGGTGATGAACTAGGCAAACGAGTAATTGTTATAGACACTTCAAACGAAATTGCAGGTGATGGTGATGTTCCTCACGCAGCAATTGGTCGCTCACGTCGCATGCAAGTCCCGCACCCCGACAAGCAACACGCCGTTATGATTGAAGCCGTGGAAAACCACACGCCCGAAGTAATTATTATTGACGAAATTGGAACCGAGCAAGAAGCACAGGCTGCGAGAACTATTGCCGAGCGTGGAGTGATGCTAATAGGCACCGCTCATGGTAACTCGCTAGAAAACCTTCTTCGAAACCCTGTACTAGTCGACCTAATCGGTGGAATCGAAACAGTTACTCTTGGCGATGATGAAGCACGAAGACGTGGCTCACAAAAGACCGTACTAGAACGCGCATCAGAACCCACTTTCGATGTTTGTATAGAAATTCTAGATAAACAAACATTAGCCGTTCACCGCAATGTCGGAGAAGCTGTAGACCAGCTCCTTCGAGGCTGGAAAATTCATCCCGAAATCAGACGTCGCGACGATGAGACCGGCGAAGTTTCTGTAGTACCAGTACCAGAAACAGTCAAACTAGCTGCTGATGCCGCTTTCGCTTCAGCAACAGGTTCGGGCGATCAAAGCAGCATGATCATGAACATGGCTATGAACAGCCCGCAAAACCCAAATATGATGGAATATGGAAACGACAACTACTTAAAAGTCTATCCTTATGCCGTCAGTAAAGGTCTGCTTGAGCGAGTAGTTAAGACACTTCAAATTCCAGTGGAAGTGGTGAAATCAATCGACGAAGCAGATGCCATTTTGGCACTTAAAAGTTACGCCCGCGCCGGAGCAAAAATTTACTCTTTAGCCGAAGCACGCAAAATTCCAGTGTATGTAGCCAAAAGCAATAACCTTCCACAAATTCAAAAAGTGCTCCAAGAAGCCTTACACCTGGCGCCCGAAATTGGATCGGTCGATATCGAAAACGACATCGACGAAACAGAACTAGCTCTAGAAGAGGCTAGACAAGCCATCACTCGCGTGATGGACAGACTTGAGCCTATGGAATTATCGCCAAGACGCGCTTATATTCGCAGATTGCAACACCAATTGGTAGAGCGATTTAACCTGAGCAGTCGCAGTATCGGCGACGAGCCCATGCGAAGACTGCGCATTTTGCCACCGACAAATTCGCAATCGGCTTTGGGTTATATCTAAGCTCCGGTCTGGATTTCTTCCGCCAAACTCTGAATATGTAGTTGAATAGCCTGCATTTGTTTGTGGTTATAGTCCAGCGCGCGCATTATGTCTTCGACAGTGCCAAACTCAATAAGACGTCTGGTCTGTTCTTCCATTAAAGCAATATTTTCGGCAAGGGCTTCTTCAATGCCTTTAGCGGGATTTTGGCTCAGTCCCTCTAGTGTCCAGTCTAAATCTAACATTGGAATTGCCGCTTCTTCGCCTTCAGTAACTGGGGTGCCTTGGTTGACGGTGGTCTCTTTTTCGCTGTTTGCATTACAATCAGAGCCGTCTGACGAGCTGCTTTTTTCTTCACTATTGCCCATAGCAACGATCCTTTTTTCGCTCGTCCCTTTCTTTAAATACCACGAAAATCGTCCGTTGTGTCGTCGTATTTCTATCCTGCACTACGTAGAAATCGCAATTTTTCACTTTTTTCTTTTCTTTGGAGGTGGTCCAAAACCGCTTGGTGGTGAGGGTTGATCCTCGTCTGTGTCGGGCTCTTGCTCTTGTTCTAACGCTTTAGCTTTTTTCTCAGGCATGTCTTTTAATTGTGGTTTGACGAAATCTGAAGTGATCTTACTAGCAGTTTTTTCTTCCAGGATTTTTACCAGACCTTCATCCAAAATATCGACCAGCGGATCGTCTGCTGCAAGTGGTTCAATTTGATTGTCCGGTACAGGAGATACGCCCGAAAAAGGAACCTGAGCAAAGGCTTCATCAGCCAAACGTTCTAATTCGTCCTCAATACTTTTAGCAGCTTGAATTGCTTCCTCTGCAGTTTGAGGCTTGATTCTAAAATCGACTTTTCTCTCTTTTGGTTCGATTTCAGATTGAACTTCTGGTGCAGGATCTTCAGATTTTACCAAGAGACTGCCAGGATTTGGGTCTGGCACTGGATCTGGAACTGGTGGCGGAAGTGATTCTGGAGCAGATTCATTGACTGGTACTGGCACAGAAATTTTTTCTGGCTCCGGTGGTGGCAGCAACGAATCAAGCGTTAGTTCAAATTCTCCATCGGGTGAAGGAGAAGGCGAAGACGTAGAAGGCAACGTCACTCCCAACTGATTGAAGACAGTTTCAGCTGAAAGATAGACTGGTTGTGATGGCGTTGCATTGTAGTCATTCTGCAAAATGGTTTCGAACTTAAAGGAGATAAGATCGTCGCGAATATCTTCTACTGGTGCGGTTCCCGTGACGTAACCGCTAATTTCTCCAGTTTCTAAAAGCTGTTGTAATTCTCTATGCATGCGATTTATGGTCTCGCCAAGCTGAGTCAAGTCAACCGTGTGCTCGGTATCATATGTGGTATCAAAACGCCGACTGGAATTGCGCATACCCAGAAAGGTAAGCAAACGAGTGTGGAGAAATTGTCCAATAGAAGTGGTGCCCGCCATTTTAGCTAGGCGCTGAATTTCTCTGTACTCTTCCGGGTTTAAAGTTATGACGATTTGATGTTGCATTTATCCTCCATTTTAAATGTGCCCGCTAGGAAAAAAACTCTTTACTATTTTTTATAATAGAAAGAACAAAACAAAAAAGGAGAGTGCCAACCCTAGGTTTAAAACTCAGAATGTTAAAGCTAAAAAGGTGCCAAAAAGTACGAAAAGGCTAAGTAATTAATTGATCTATTAAGCTCTTATACTAACTGCGCTAACTTTTAAACCAAAGATTAAATGCGCGTAACGATCTTCGCATAGCTAGGAGAGGAGCCCTTATAGAGCTACCTCTCCCGCTGGTGCGTCGATTACCGCTTGGAGCTTGCAAGCACCGCCGATTTCACGTTGGCCAGAACTTGCGCCGGCGTGTTTTTGTTAGTGGTGTGAATCGACCACAATCCACCAACCTCGCCATAGTAAGCAAGTATGGGAGCTTGAGCTGCTCGATATTCGACCAATCGAGCAAGCACCACTTCTGGCTTGTCGTCGGCACGCTGCATGAGCGCGCTCTGGCACTTGTCGCAAACACCCTCGGTCTTTGGCGGGTTGAATGTGACATGGTAAGTGGTGCCGCAAGAAGTATTCGAGCAGACCCGACGACCGGAAAGTCGTTCGATGATGTCTGCTTCAGGCACTTCAAGCTGAACAGCGACGGTGAGCCGTGTGTGCCACTTGCCAAACAAGGCCGTCAGCCATTCGGCTTGAGCCCTTGTGCGTGGGAATCCATCAAGGATTGCGCCACGCCAGTTGGCAGGGCGTTCAAGCTCTTGTTCGAGGAGCTTGAAGACAATCTCGTCGGGGACGAGCTTGCCCGCTTTCATGATCTTTTCGATGCTCTGACCTAGCGGCGTCTTTTTCTCGACTTCGCGTCGCATCAAAGCACCGGTGGAAAGATGGGCAAGACCTAGCTCAGGAGCAAGAGTCTGGGCCACAGTTCCTTTGCCCGCACCAGGTCCGCCCATGAGGGTGACATAGATTGGGCGACGGAACAGAAAGACCAGAGAACGAGCGAATCCGATTAGAAATCGCGTGATTTTCATAACAAGACTTTCTGGTTATGGGGTTGCAGGGTTGTAGAACTACTAGTCAAGCGGGCTCAAGTTGCCAGATTTGCAATATCGGCTGCTCGATTAGCAGGGGTAAAACTCAGAGATAGAAACTAATTTGGGATTCTTGGGAAGAAAAGAGAGATAGTGAAAGCTATAAACATGTAGAATTCATCAAGACTATGAAATCGCTTAGTGCGTTTTCAAGCACATGAAATAGAAGATAGATTATTTGCAGCGAATCTTATGAATTTCCAGGAAGCTATTGACTACATTCAATCATTTCCTGACATGGAAAGAGCCACTTTTGGTGCTCGCGGCCCGACCATGGGTTTGCCTTCCATGCTGTCGCTCCTTGAGCGAATGGGAAATCCTCATATTGGCAGAAACACAATCCATGTAGCTGGCTCGAAAGGCAAGGGCAGCACTACTGCAATGATCACTCGCATTCTGGAAGAAGCGGGGCTGAAAACTTCTACTTTTACCAGTCCTCATTTTCACGATTACAGAGAACGCATCGCCATTGGTGGCATTCCGGTCTCAGAAGAATTATTTGCCAAAGGAGTCGCACAACTCAAGCCAATCTTCGAAGCAGAAAAAGCTGCTGGCAACGGTTCGCTTGCCACTTTTGGTTTATTGACTGCGTTATTTTTCCATCTCACAGCCAACGCTCAGCCTAAAGTAGAGTGGCAAATAGTCGAAGTCGGCCTTGGTGGTCGCTATGACGTCACCAATGTTTTTTCAAGCAAAGAATTGGCAATCATTACTCCAATAAGCCTCGAACACGTTGAAGTGCTTGGCTCGACCCAGACCGAAATTGCAGCCAACAAAGCAGGAATAATCGTTCCAAAATGCACAGCCATAATGGCATTGCAAAAAGACTCTGGAGCGAAAACGGCTATTGGGCGTCGTTGTCGCGAAGTTCAAGCTAATTTTGTCGATGTCGCTAAAGCGTACAAAACAAGAATTACCAATTTTGATCTTAATGGTCAAACTTTCTTGATGGAATCACCTAATGGCAGTCATGAATTTTTTACGCCATTACTTGGCTCGCATCAAGTAACCAATGCTTCAACCGCTGCTGCTGCCGCTTTTGCTCTGGCTGAGCAAGGACATCCAATCACAGCAGAACATATCGCTAAAGGATTGAAGAAGACTATTGTTCCTGGACGTTTTGAAATATTGTCTGGCGAACCTGGAAAAGATGACGGTCCAGTGATTGTGGCAGACAGCGCACACAACCACGAATCAGCTCAGGCTCTTGCTCTAACTTTAAAAAGCGTGCTTGGAGTGGAATCGTGCATTTTCGTTTTAGGACTGAGTGCAGACAAAAACGTAAGCGCAGTTTGGAAAGAATTAAATCCGCTCTGTCGTTTATGCGTTACTACAAAATCAAAAAATCCTCGTTCATTCGATCCTAGCGAAATTGCAGATGTAGTGAGCACTTTGCAAAGCAACGAAGCCAAAATCATTGTGAGCGATAGTGTCACAGATGGTATCGACCAAGCGAAAAAATTAGCACGCAACGGCGAAGTCATTTGCATTACTGGTTCTATTTACGTTGTAGGCGAAGCCCGAGAATACCTGCTTAAAGAGAAAGCGAAAGAATCACTACAGCTCCAGCGGTAGTATCACTGTTGCTCTATGGTGAGTAGCGCTTTTTTGATGTAATCTTCGACTTGCATTTTATCGCGCAAGCCTAAGAGCGGCATGATTGATTTGTTTTTCTGGGAAAATACACGCAGAGTTGGAAAACTATCAACCTGATAGGTCTTGGTCAAACTAGGATTCTCATCTCCATTTACTCTCACAAATTTCATTTTATCGTGATATTTTATGGCTAGTTCATCAACGATGGCCGATACCGAATCGCAATGTCCGCTTGTTGAGGAAAAGAAATCTACTAGCACCGGCTTCTCGCTTTTAGCAATCACTCCGCTCGAATTGAGATCAGTTGCCACTTCGACGAATTCTGATTTCATTTCAGTACGAGAAGGTGCTTCGCATCCAGTTATTATTGCCATCAAGCACGGCAATAAAATTAGAGAAGTAAGAGGGCGTAATTTCATGAATAGGCTCCGGGAATTCCAGCTGGCAAAAAAGCATCTAGACTAAATATGCGCTTTTTATAATCTGTATAGATTATCGTATCTACGCTAACTTTCAACATGCTTGTTATAGAGACTAAATAAGCCTCGGTATGACGATTTTTAAGCTTTTAGAGCAAGAACAGTTACTTGCCCTTGTCTATGTGGTTACTCATGAAAACCCTGTCTAGTTGAGTTCTTTTTAAGCAAGACTGTATTTAGTGCTTTTCTTAATTTGTTCGAGCATTACTTGAAATCCTAGGTTTAAGACATCTTTCTCACCCACTAAGTTTCGGGTAATTTCGGCTCAAAGCCTCTTTATATCTCTAAACAAACCACATAGCACAGTCGTTCAAGACGACCGGGTTATGTATCGCATCACCCTAACAAGGGAGTACACAAATGAAACTTTCACTCAAGGCGATTCGCCAGCGTGGATTCGAGAAGGTCGCCGAGCGCGATGGTATCGTTGAATATGTCTTCAAGCGTAACGGCCTGAAGGTGCTGCACGTCGAGAACCACAGCGTTCCGATCGTGACGACTTTGATTGTTTACAAAATCGGCTCTCGCAACGAAGCTGTCGGCTACACCGGCTCGACCCACTTCCTCGAACACATGATGTTCAAGGGCACCGACAAGCGCAATCCGCAAGACGGCACCGGCGTCACCGACATTCTGGCTCCGATGGGTGCGGCGTTCAATGCCACCACGGCGATGGACCGCACCAACTACTTCGAGACCGCTCATCGCGACAATCGTCGCGCTCTCTTGGCCATGGAAGCCGACCGCATGCGCAATCTGCGTCTGCGCAAGGACGACCGTGACTCGGAGATGACTGTCGTTCGCAACGAACTCGAGAAGAACGATGGCAACATCATGGGCATCATGTACCAGAACATGTGGCGCAACGCGTTCCACATGCATCCGTATCACCACCCGGTGATCGGCTGGACGTCCGACATCGAGGGCGTTCCGCTCGAGCGCATGAAGGAATTCTACGACACCTACTACTGGCCCAACAATGCCACGCTCATCGTGGTCGGCGACTGCACCGTGGACGAACTGCTCACGGATGTTCGCGCCGAGTTCGGCAAGATCTCGCGTTCGCCCAAGCCCATCCCCGAGGTCTACACCTCCGAGGAAGTGCAGGAAGGCGAGCGCCGTTACGTCATCGAACGCGTCCACCCCTCTACGCCGCAAGTGTGGTTGGGTCACCGCATTCCCGAAGCTCGTCACCAGGACAACGCTGCCCTCAACATGCTCTCGGGCATCCTGGGCAACGCTGGCGACCCCAACAGCCGCCTCTACAAGGCGCTGATCGAAACGGGCAAGGCGGTCACTTGCGGGGCGTCCAACCCCGACATGCGCGACCCGGGTCTCTTCATGCTCAATGCCACCGCCGCTCCTGGCGTTGACATCACCGAGGTGGAGAAGATCCTCTTGCTCGAGGTCGAGCGCATCGCGCGCGACGGTGTGACCGAAGCGGAAATGGCTCCTCACAAGGCCGCCGACCGCAAGCGTTTCATCCTGAGCCGCGACAGCTCGAAGGGCTTTGCTTCCTATCTCTGCGCTGGCGAGTCCGTTGCCGATTGGCAGTGGCTGCTCGACAGCAAGGATCTTTTCGCCGCCGTCACCCCCGAAGATGTGAAGGCTGCGGCCGGACACTACTTCGAGGCGCGCAATCGCACCGTCGGCGTTTTCAACCCGCTCAAGAAGCGCATCCAGAAGAAGCCGGAAGCCGCCACGCCCAAGCGCGTTGGCATCAAGCCGGCGACCGCCACCATCAGCGGTGCAACCGAGAAGCCGAAAGGGACTCTCGCTTCGCGGGTCAAGCGAACGGTTCTGCCCAACGGGCTGACCATCGTTGCGCTGGCTGCACCGGGCACCGGGACCGTATCGGTCTCCACCTCGGTCAAGGCCGGCAGCGCCTATGCTGAGTACGACAAAGAAATCGTACCCAACGCAGTCGGCGCTCTTCTCACCATGGGCAGCAAGAACCTCAGCAAAGAGGCGCTCGCTCACCGCATGGACGAAATGGGTTCTGGCATCGACTTTGGCGTGTCGCAGGACATGCTCAGCCTTGCCGGCACCTCGACCATCGTTTCGACCGACCTCAAGGACTTCCTCGGCGTCCTTGCCGAAGTGCTCCTGAACCCGGTCTTCGCCGAATCGGATCTGAACATGATTAAGCCCATGTTCGGTTCGAGCATTCATCGCTCGGCGGCCGATACCGATGCGCAAGCGTCGGCCATCCTCAGCCGCGAACTCTACGAAAAGGGCAACCCGTTCTACCAGAAGACGACCGACGAACTTCTCGCCGAGCTGCCTCTGATGAGCGTGGATGATTGCAAGGCTTTCTACGCCAAGCACTTCTCCCCCAAGTCGACTTCCATCACCATCGCCGGCGACTTCGATGCCGACAAGGTTCTCGAACTCATCCCTGATGAACTCAAGAACTGGACCGGTCCGGACGCCGTGGTGCTTTCAATCAATCCGGCAACCGTCAAGGTTATCGACAAGGCTCGGCGCATCGATGTTCCGATGCCCGACAAGAAGAGCGTGTCCATCATCGTCGGCATGCCGGCGGATATCTCGCGCTTCGCCACTGACTTCTACGCTGCCCGGCTGGCGAACAACGCCCTGGGATTCGACACCATCGGCAACCGCCTGGGCAAGGTCATCCGCGTCAAGGAAGGCCTCACCTACGGCGTCAACTGCTCCTTCGGCAACCCGGCCCTTGCAGGCGCTCCCTGGACCCTTGACCTCACGGTCAATCCGGAGAACGTCGAAAAGGCGCTTGGTCTCATCGAAGACATCGTGGCCGACTATGTGGCTTCCGGTGTCACCGAGGGCAAGGAGCTGAATACCGAGAAAGGTCGTGCCTACGGATCGGTCATCGTCGGGATGGAGTCCACTCGCGGCATCGCGCAGACTCTTTCTTCGTTCAATTTGCTCGGTCTGCCGGTTTCGATCATCGACGATCTGAAAACCAAGTACGACACCGTCACGAAGGCTGAAGTCGACGCGGCTATCCGCAAGTACTTCGACCTCTCCAAGGCGGTGACCGTGGTCGTCGGCACCAAGCCCTAATCGGCGAGCCGACTGACTTAGTTTGAACTAGGTTGGGGCGGGAGTTTGTTCTTACAAGAGCGCTCTCGCCCTTTCCTCCAGCCTCTACAGAAAGGCTTCTCATGGACAAATATATCGGCGTGCTGGGAATCGCAACGATTTTCGGCGTCGCCTATCTGATGTCGGATGACCGCAAGTCAATTTCCTGGCGCGCGGTTATTTCCGGAACGCTTTTGACCTTCGTCATCGCGCTTGCAGTGCGACTCCCCTGGTTCACCTATGCGTTTGAAACGATGGGCTGGGGAATCGACAAAATACTCGAGAGCTCCAAGAAAGGAGCTGAAGCCGTTCTTGGTAACGACCTCGTGTATGGCAAGTGGATTTTCGCAGTCCAGGTCTATTTCGCCATCGTGTTCGTTAACATACTCACGACGATAGGATTTCACCTCAAGCTCATTCAGCCTGTGGTCAAAGCCTTCGCCTGGTGTATGCAGCGAACGATGGGCATAAGCGGCGCTGAGGCATTCTCTTCGTCTGCATCGGTTTTCCTTGGTCAAGTCGAGAGCCAGTTGGTTGTGCGTCCGTACTTATCGCGGCTCACCAATTCTGAGCTCTTCGCCATGATGACGACAAACATGTCTACCATCGCCGGAACGGTGCTTGTAGTCTATGTCTCCATGGGCATGAATGCTGCGCTCTTAATTGCCGCAAGTATCATGACTGCTCCGGCAGGACTGACACTGGCTAAAATCATCTGCCCCGAAAAGGACAAGGAAGCAATCAATCGCCAGGTCAAAATGGAGGTTGAAGACCCCTACCTGAGCGTATTCGACGCTTTCCTCCAGGGCGCTACTGAAGGTGCCAAACTCGGCGGTGTGGTCATCATCATGGTATTTGGGGCGGTGGCAATGGTCGCTTTCCTCAACACCATTTTCGGTGGCATCACCGGTATGCTTGGTTACAACCTTCAGCTCCAGGACGTGCTTGCATATCCCTTCGCTCCGGCGATGTGGCTCATCGGCGTGCCCTGGGTCGACTGCCTCGAAGTGGGCAGAGAGATGGCTACCCGCATTCTGGTCAATGAGTTTGTTGCGTACCTCGACCTTGCCAAACAGATTTCGGCTGGCTCCCTGACCCCCAAAGGTCAGATGGTTGCCACCATTGCTCTGTGCGGCTTCTGCAACTTCTCGAGCATCGCTATCAACGTAGGCGGTCTTGCCATGCTCATTCCCGAGCGTCGCGCTGACCTGCTCAAGATGGGCATGCGCGCTCTTATCGCTGCCAACCTTGCCACCTGGCTTGGTGCGGCACTGGTAGGAATTTTGTACTGATAACTTCTGTCCCATCCTAATTGGAAAGGAATTGATATGAAGGACAAGGATTCTGACAAGTCGGCAGTTTCTGCCTACATGAAGGATGTGCGTGCGCTCGTGAAGCGCTCGCGCATTCTCACCTGGCAGGACGAGTGCGATTTGAGCGACGCCATCGAACAGGGTGGTGCCGCCGCCGACAGAGCTGTCAACACTCTCGTTTCGAACAATCTGCGCTACGTGCTCAAGGTCACCGGCAAGCATGCTGGCAAGCCTTATCACGAAGACCTCATTCAGGAGGGCAATCTCGCTCTCATGCATGCGGCTCGCAAGTTCACCAAGCATCACAACGCGCGCTACATCACCTACGCCGGCTGGTGGATTGCACAGTTCGTTCGCAAGTATCTGGAAGACAACGGACGCGTTGTTCGTCTGTCTCCCAATGCTATGCGCGATGTTCGCAAGATGAACGCAATCATCACGAAGATCGTGGCAAGCGGTCGACCCGTCACCGACACTGAAGTGGCGAAGTTGATGGAACTTCCAATCAAGAAGGTTCGTGCGCTCTCCATCTGGGCGCAAGAACCCGTGTCGATCAACGTCCCAGTGAGCGATTCGGAAGACAGCGTCGAGTTCGGCGATATTCTCGTCGACATGACCTATGTCAATCCCGATGAAGGGCTCATTCGCGAGCAGTCAGAGAGCACTCTTCTAGAGGCGCTCTCGGTTCTCGATGAGCGTGAGCGGCGCGTGATCGAAGGTCGCTTTGGTCTCAACGACGGTGAAGAACTCACCCTCGAAGACCTGGCCAACGAGTACGGCGTATCTCGCGAGCGCATTCGCCAGATTCAGGTGAGTGCCCTCAAGAAGCTCAAGAAGAGCGGGCGGAACCTGCATCTTCCTGAGTAGTTAAGAACGAACGGAGGCGGAGAGTTAAGGATTTATATCCTTAGCACTCCGCTACCTTCGCTTTTCGCCCTCTCGTTACTACATCTTATAGTTTAAAGACAAAAAAATGAAGAACGTGTTTAGGACATTTCGGGGCACGAATTATGAGAATATGCATTTAAATGCATAAAAACGACCCCTAAAATATGCATTTGATTGCATATTTTAATTTTTCATATCAGTTATGGCTGACTCGATTCATTTTCTTGATTAGAAAACGGAGAAACACGAAGAGTTCAAAAGAACCCTCACGTGTTTCCCCGCTTCTACAGCCTAGTTCGACTTGACCGGACGCTCTTTGCTATGCCAGTAGCCGTAGCAGTAATAGATAGCAAAGCCGACCGCCATCCAGATGACGAATCGAATTTGCGAATCGTGCGGCAGGGTGAACATCAGTCCCAAGCAGCTCACTGCGCCAAGCGCCGGAATCCACGGCATGCCCGGACAGCGGAATTTGCGCACCGCATTTGGTTCACTTTTGCGCAACCAGATGACACCAACGCAGACAATCACAAATGCGGCGAGCGTGCCGACGTTAGTGAGATGCGCCAACTCGTTGATGTCCATGAAACCCGCGGCCAGAGCGGCAGCAGTGCCCATGATCAAAATCGCCCAGTGAGGTGTCTGCCGCTTATGACCTATAACTCCAAAAACCGGACTGACGAGGCCATCTTTGGACATGCGCATCATAATGCGCGATTGCCCGAAGAGCAGCACGATAAGCACCGAAGTGAGACCCGCAAGCGCTCCCACCGAAAGCAGTGGCACAATCGAATTGTATCCAATTGCGTTAAGTACACTGGCTATGGGAGCGGCATTAACCAGTCCGGTGTAATGAACTGCACCAACGCCAACTGCTGCCACTGCCATGTAAATAGCAGTGCAAACCCAGAGACTGCCTAGCACACCGCGCGGCATGTCTGTCTGAGGATTTTTGCATTCTTCAGCCAGAGTGGTTACTGCATCAAAGCCAATGAAGGCGAAGAACACAACACCGGCCCCGCCAAGCACGCCCCAGAAGCCCATCGGCATAAGGGGAGTGAAATTTTCGGTCTTGAAGTACCAAACTGCACATCCGAGGAAAACGACGATAACAGCCACTTTCACCCAGACGAAAATTTCAGTCATGCGCGCTGTGTGGTGCACGCCAAGATAGAGGCAGAGACTGAGAAAACCGATGATAAGAAACGCCGGCAAGTTGATCGAGTGTAACTGAGTTGCCACCATAGCCGCTTCCTTCAAACCGGCTAGGCAAGCAACTCCGCCCCCAAACAGAACGAGACCGCGAAGGGCACCCGACTGTTTGTGTTTATCGCTAAGCGACCAAATTAGTGCAGCGACGCCCGAAACAAGCAGCATGGCTGTGACACCGATGTCCTGCCAGGGTAGATGTGTTGGTGCTTGAGCCAGATGAGCAGGTAAGCTAATGCCCATGCCGCTCAGTGTGTGTTGCAGATAAGCGCTCCAACCCACTGCCACCGCAGCTGAGCCAAGCGAATATTCAAGCAACAAATCCCACCCTATTGCCCAAGCGGCACGCTCGTCGATTGATGCGTAAGCATAGGTGTAGGCACTGCCCGAGACCGAAATCATCGAAGCCAGTTCGGCGAAGGCGAGTCCAACCAGTGTGCAGACGATGCCGCAAACGGCAAAGGACAAGACCACGCCAGGACCAGCAAGACCAGCTCCAGCCCCCAGATAGACGAAGATGCCGGCACCGATGATGGCGGCAACTCCATGGAAGAAAACGTCTTTGGCAGTTAAAACTTGTTTGAGTTTGGGTCCGTGATCATCGCCTGCATCGCGCATGAGATGCGCCAGAGGCTTGCGACGAATTTGAAAACCTTTCATTGTTTCACTCTTTTATTTGTCTCCTATCGGAGAACGATTCGAACTTACTCCCGCGGTTGAAGAACCGTCAGAAGCGCTTAGGTAGAAAGCATCAGATTTGTGTTTAAGGCTTTAAAGAGAGTGCAGAACAAAGAAGACATAGAGATTAGCGCAGCTAGTAATAGGCTCTCAGCAAGTATTACTAGCGCGGACTGAAACTTCTCTTAGCTCCATGTATCTGTATTTCTAAAATACTAAATAACCAGGATAAGCGCCTTCCTTTACAATTAGCGCACTTATTTAATCTCTTAACACCTTCTATTACTTATGAGGTCAAAGATAGAAGATCAGACCAAACATTAGACGGTGTTATAGCCGCGCTAACTCTTATTGTCAGTTAATGTGCCCCAAGCCCCACATTTAACTTTGAACGCCACGGTTGTCAGGAGTAGGTTCGATGTATCACCAGTAAATCTTCAAGCGAACAAAAAACCCTCACAACAAAGCTACATACCTCTCTCTCATAGGTTGTGCACAACGCTCTTGCGTTGCGTGAGGAACTTGTTCGTTTGCAGTTTGGTGTATCCGAGAGACGTGTCAACTCTCCAATCCGCTCGTTCTGGCACTCTGGTCAATCCAGGTGGACGAGTATTCAAGGCTGCAATGCAGCAATCCCAACGAAAGGACTGCAATCATGTCGAACACCGAAACCTCCGTCAAGGCAAAGTCCGTCAAGACCCCCGTTCAGAGCCACCGTGGACTCTCGATCGGTCACAAGTTCGCCGCCGGCGACGTGACCGTTTTCCTGGTCCAGTCCGAACCCCGCCGGGACAATCCGTCGGTCAAGGAAGCTCTCTACGCGCTGGTCCGCTGCCCTTGCCCCGATGGCGGCACCATCACGCTCAAGTTGGACCGGATCGACTGCCCTGCCGGCACGCACACCAACCGTCAGAACTGGTTGGCTGAAGCCACCGTCGGCATGCCCATCGGCGAGCTCGTCCTCGTCGACCTCTGGGAGAAGGACGGCCGCGTTCAGGGTCGTGTCTCGGCGCGCAAGCCCGCGGAAGAGCGCATCATCAGCGAGGTGAACGCGATCGACGAATCGACCGGTGAGCGCAAGCGCACCTTCGTCGATGCGCTGGTTCTCGACACCACCGAGAAGGGCCTGCGCCTCAACGTCCTCGAGGGGCCGGCGAAGGGCTGGAACGCTTTCGTGCACGTCTCCAACGTGCCCGGCGGCGACCAGACCATCAACAAGCTCCAGGGCGAAGTCGATGTTCTCACCATCGAGCTCATCGTCGCTCGCGAGCCGGACCGGTCTCGCAAGAACGAGGAGAACCGCTTCGACATCGTCCTGCAGGGATCGTTCCAGATCACCGAGGACAAGAAGCGGGCGGATGCGCAACTGCTCGAGGACCTCGTGGGCAACCGCAAGGGCAAGCTCACCGGCAAGGTCATCGGCGCCACGCAGACGGCCTTCAAGGTCGAGCTGAACACGCCGAGCAAAGCCGTGTTCGAGATCGCCTCGTCGCAGCGCTTCTTCCCCAAGATCGGGGACGAGGTTCCGCTGCAGGGCATCATCGAAGGCGGCGAGCTCAAGGTCGTGCCGGCGAAGGGCCACAAGTAGCCTGAGTACGGCTTAGTCTCGGGATTAAAACCGAGCAAGCCAACGGGAGAGTCAGGGGTGAAACCCTGGCTTTTCCGTTTTTTATCCAACATTACTATGCGATATAGTTTAACTTACAAGTACTAAAGCGATTCAATTTCCCAAACCAAATCTATTAGTGCTCACTTTATGAAAGCGATAGAGAACCTTTGGTCTTGTGCCTGTTTGCTGCAAATAATTCTTTTCTGGCATCTTATGAATAATCTCCACCGACAATGGCGAAAGCGATGCAGTGGGAGTCAGAAGCCTGGCTATAACCGGCCAGCAGATTCTATGTCCCAACTCAGATTGAAAATTAGCCAGGTCGCTTACATCATAAAATTCGCTCCTCAAACCCAATTCCTGACTTAAATTAGAATTGCCTGAAAGCCAGCTTGTAAGCTCTGGAGACTGCATATTTTGAGTGGGTAGTAGAACAGAACCCGCATTGGCGATGAGCGACTTTAGAAGCGGATTAGATGTCACATCCGAAAGCTTACTTGCCAGACCTGAATCGTTTGCATAAGTGTCAGTCGGTTTTCCCAAACGCGGCATCTTATGCAGAGCCTGCGAGGTTAAAAGTGGTCCGTCGCGTTCTGACACAAGCACATAGATTTTGTCCTTGACCATTTGCTCAAGCTCGGGCAAATCGTCCAAAGCCTGGTAATAATCACAATCGGCAGAGGAAAGAATAATTTTTTCAATCAATGGTTTTTTATAAATCTCAGGCAATTTTAGTAGATCAAAAATCAACCGACATCCCATGCTGTGACCGACAATCACAAGTTTTGTCTCAGCTTTTTTTGCCACCAAAATGCGCGACATGAGCGCTGTAAAACTTTTCTTACTCCATTCGAGATTGGCTTCATCAGCTGCATAATCTTTAGTCGAATCAAATGACGGCCAAGAAAAAGCGATGGGCAAAACCGCCTGCCCGGGCATCTGTCCTTCTAATTCGCTCGAGATCAGGGCTGTATCTTGCAATGACTTATTGAAACTCTCATCGTAACCATGGGCGAAAACCATGATGGTTCCATCAAAGCGCGAAATAGTATCGATAAAATTGGAGTCGTTTTGTATTTGGAGGCGCACGCCGCCAGCCAGATATCCCGCATCTGTGCCTGTCATAAGCGTGTGAAAATTGGACCAATTGCCAGATGTGGCAAGAGTGCCATTCATTGACGGTTTACTCACATCGGCTGTGCCATACTCAAGCGAGCCAAGCCCAAGATCTAAATGTCTCTTGGCAGCAAAAATAGGTTTCAAGACAGAGTTGTTTTCATTCAATCTGGTCGTGGCGAACCAGATTTTTTCAGCCCCGTTATATCTGAATTGCGGTTGAGTATTGCGATTCGGCATGAACTGTTGCGCCCGAGCAACACTTAGCGCAGCTTCGCCAGCAAGAATTAAAGAGGTGGCAGCCATAACTGCAATCGCCTTGCACTGCCTTCTTCTGCCCGATTTATTCGCCATCCCACCCCATCAAAAAGCCTTTATTCATCAAGATCTTTATCATTTCTCAATTTACTCTGCCTCTATTAGATCACTATATTCGAGGCATCTTTCGTTCTCTCTTTCCCCAAGGACATTTCACTCTAACCTCTGGTTCCATATCACAATCATCAACCCGAAATTGCAAACACGAGCAAAGGGATACGACCCAGCAATGCAGGACAGCACTCCCCCCGTTAAGAAGTCGAACGCCATCGGCACCGCTCACGCTTACGTCTTTTGCGACACGCAAATCAACGAAGCTGTTGAGACCTGGCGTTCCAACAATCCCCATCTCGAACTTCTCGAGTGGTCGACAGCTTCTTTCTACCGCGGACGCGAGACTCCATTCGATGTCCACATGGTCGGAATGGTGTTCAGGGCTCCGGAAGTCTGATTCAAGACTCGGCTCTGAGATTACCTCTGTGATTTGACTAGAGGGTGTGGCGACGCGTTATTTTGTTGCCACACCCCATTCCACTTTTGCTTTGAACAAAAAACATGCTGCTCACTAGTTTTTCGATATTTTTATCTACTTATGCGTTTTACTATCCAGCTTAGTAAGTTGAAGCATAATTTGATACTTAGTAATGAGGGAATAATAGTAATTCAAGACTACCTGCCAGTTTTAGAAGAAGGAACATTTGGCTACCGGCACAGGACAAGAACAACAAGGCGAAGCTACTGTACCAGCCGCTGATGGTCGGTTCGAAGTTGCTCACGCCCCAGACACACCCAATTTTAGTGAAGCCTTCAAACCCACACCCAAAGATCAGTGGGCTCAATTTGACGAAGCGTCAAAAGTGTTCTGGAAGTCAACTAGCACTTCTCAACAAAGCGATAAAGAAGTTTTGTCATTTCCTCCCAGGCAGCCTGATGTAAAAAAACCGGTGGACGAGCCTTCAAAACCAGAAGACCCAACAAAACCAAAACTACCACTGTTGTCCATCAACGATATGGTGAAACGTTTTCCCGATTTAAAATCGATTGTTTATGGAAGCACTGATGCCCAGCCCAATTTGACCCTGAACGAATCGACTTCAGACAAAGATTTTAGAGCTCAATATGTCAGATCGATTCAAGAGATGTCTCGTAATCACGGTTTAACCGATAAGCAAGTTCAAGATGTAATCATCAAACTATATGCATTCGAAACTGGCGGTGATGGTGGATTTGACACGGTTGCAGGCATGAGCAAAAAATCTGTGTCAGGCATATTCGACTCGATTAAATCACTTTTTTCTGATGAAATTCCACTTTCAGATCACAATTACGTTCCAACGGAGTCTACTGCCATTGGCTATAAACAGCTCATTATGGCAACCACCATGAGTAATATTTTTACTGATGGAAAAAACATGTCGCAGCAGTTGACTGCTCGTGCCAGCGAAGTTTCTGATCCAACTGAAAAAGCAAGATTGTTAGCCAAAGCCGATTTCATAGGAAAATTGCCAGATACGATGATGCAACTGGCAAGAGATTTGCATCTGAAAAATAATCCCAAACTTCGTGAAGATAAAGAGTTTAAGGAAGATCCCGAAAAGTATTGGAGAAAAATCGCTCCGTGGACCTTGTTCAACACACTTTCCAGATCTGGTGATCCAATAACTTTGCCTGATGGTAGAACAATGACTGGAAGAGAATTCACCAGTTCAATACAAGGTCTCAATGTGGATAATGACCTTGGACCAATGATTCAAGCTGCGCAACTAAGAAGCTTAATTCAAGATTGGAGCCCTGATGACACCAAGCCTGAAGACACCAAGCCTGATGGTGTTAACTTCTCGAACAATTTAAAAAAAGCACTCGACTCTTTCGTTACCAATGCCAACAACCAGATCAAACAGTTCGATGAGAGTCCTTTAGACGCCAAAATAAAGGCTTTGAACGCCATCATAGATCAAGCGTTTAAGGGCAAACTTCCAAAACCGATGGAATCCGTGATGATGGACACCATAAGGAGAAAATTGACGCAATCATTCAAAAGCGGCATTGAGCCTGATTTTCATCCAACGGAAAAACAGTTTATTTTCGACAATTTGCTTTTGAACAAAGTATTTCTAGATCCTGCTTTGGACGGTCAATCCCTAGCGAACAACCCAGAAGGTCAAAATATTTCGAGGCTCTTCTATAAACTGAACTCTCTCTATTATGGCGGGCTAGACGCTGGTAAACTTACTCCTGCGGTATTTGAGCTAGCAAACTTGCTCGGTGCACCACAGGCGAAAAAAATGCTAGATCCTGCGCATGCCGATTGGCGAACAGTAAATTTTACTGATCAACGTGGATACAAGGCGAATCAAATTGCCGCAAATAGAAGCGCAGCCGAGCTATTACTTGCTATTCATCGTGTCCAGCATGGTCCCAAAGCAGACGAAAGCAAGCTTGGCATCAAAGCCTTTAGAGAACTGTTTGCTCGATAAGGTAACGAACGAAATTAAAAATCATCCTACCCGTCTTTATACTATACCACGTAGCAGTTTATTGGAAAGAAAAAAGCGGTTACTCAAGTTCGGGTTTTGATGCCGATCTTGAGTAACACGCCATAGTTTGATAGTTAAATTTTTTGTTTAACGAGCCGAAGAATTACTTCTTCTTCGCGCGGGGATCCTCGAGCGGAGGACGACCAGCGAGTTCGAGCCACTTGTCGCCGAGAATGGTCTCGTCGACGTTCTCGAGATAGTCGATCATCGGCATCAGCTTCTCCTTGTCGCGAGTCAGAAGCTCAACGGCTTCCTTGAACGCGTCATTGAGAATGCGACGAACCTCGGTCTCAATTTCGTAGTGGAGCGTCTGGCTGTAGTCACACTGCTGCGCCATGCTCTTGCCCAGGAACGGTTCACCACCGCCACCCGAGAGAGACAAGATGCCCAGCTTGCTCATGCCGTACTGGGTGACCAGTGCGTGAGCCATGTCCCAAGCCTGCTTGAAGTCGTTCGAGGCGCCGGTGTCGGTGCCTTCCTCTTCGCCGTAGAAGACATGCTGTGCAGCACGACCGCCCATTGCGATGAGGATACGAGCCAGAATGTACTTCTTCTTCTTGAGAAGAGTGTCGTACAGCGGCAGAGAGAGCATGTAGCCCAGAGCGCGCGAACGCGGAACCACCGTGACCTTGTGAACGGGGTCAATGGTCTTGCCTTCGTCGAACATCAGCTGAGCGAGCCAGCCGTGACCGACTTCGTGGCGGATGACGTGCGACTTGAGCTCGGAACCCATGCGGTGTCCGCGCTCTTCGTTGGCAGCGCCCATCAGAACCTTGTCGACTGCTTCCGCAAAGTCAGCCATGTAGACAAGCTTGGGAACCTCCGCCTTCGCCCGGTTGCGCATACGCTCTTCCAGGGAAAGTTCAGGTATGAAGTTCTTGGGCGGCTCATTGCGGGCCTTCATAGAATCGCCGAGACGCGACATGACCGACTTCTTCTCGTCCTCGGGCTTAACCGAAGGAACGGAACCGTGGGTGCTGCCGGTGTCCGACTTAATGCGCGCCTCAGCGGCACGCTCTTCGGCGATGTACTTGGCGGTCAGGTCGTCGATCTGCTTGGTACGCAGACGCCAACGAATCTGGGCCGCTTCGTAGACGACAGCCGAGAGCTGCGCGCCGACATAGCCAGGAGTGACCTTGGCGATGGCCTTGAGGTCGACGTCGGCAGCCAGAGGCATTTTCTGAATGCGCACGTGCACTTTCAGGATTTCCTCGCGGCCGATAACGTCGGGACCGTCGATAGTGATCTGCTTGTCGAAACGACCCGGACGCAGGAGTGCCGGATCAAGAATGTCGGGACGGTTGGTAGCAGCGAGAATGAGCAAGTTGCTCTTAGTCTCGAAGCCGTCCATCTCGACCAGCAACTGGTTGAGCGTTTGTTCGCGCTCATCGTTGCCGCCACCAATGCCGGTACCACGGTGACGACCAACCGCATCGATTTCGTCGATGAAGACGATCGCACGCTTGGACTTCGAAGCCTGCTCGAAGAGGTCACGGACACGCGAAGCGCCCACGCCTACGAACATTTCGACGAAGTCGGAACCGGAGATGACGAAGATATCGGCGTTTGCTTCGCCGGCGACAGCACGAGCGATGAGCGTCTTGCCGGTGCCCGGAGGACCGACCAGAAGCGCGCCACGTGCCTGCTTGCCACCAAGGTCAGTAAGCTCGGTGGGGTCATTGAGGAAGCGGACCAGTTCCATGAGCTCGCGCTTGGCGGAGTCACAGCCGGCAACATCCGAGAAGCGCACCTTGACCTGGGTCTCGGCGTCGAACTTACGGGCTTTGGATTTTCCAAACTGATTCATGCCGCCGCCGCCTCCGCCGCCACCCATCATCATCCGGCGCTGAAGCCAGAAGAAGAGGAGGACGCCGATGACAGTGGTCACAAGCATGAAGCCGAAAGTCCAGAGCAAACCGGAGTAGTCATTGCCGCCGCTGGCGGTCTGCGCAGCAGCCGGTCCAGCGAGAGCGAAAGTGTTACCCGCTCCAGTAATAGAGAAGAGTGCGAAGCAAAACATGCCCCACACCGTATTCATGAGGGATTTCATTGGATACCCTTTGTTTTTCTATGCTCCTCCCAGAACAGTACATTGAGTGCTGAGCCAAGAAGAACGGTGGATTTAGACGAACCAAAATTCGTCAGCGGTGTTCTCAAATATCTGCGCACGGAATAATAACCAAGCACACATCCGGACTAATTTTTCCAACGCTAATGGCATGGAAAAGACGTAATGAGTCAGGTATGTAGGGGTGTTTGGAGGAAGTTTCCGGATACAGATAAGATTAAAAATGAGGTCATAACCCTAACAAACACAAAAGCTTAAGATCTCATAAACATCATTAAGTCTCTAATATCTAAATCAGCCTATGGCCCGCCTCGCACCAACTTGACAAGCATGGTTAAATAGCCAAAACGCAGTAGGTAAGGCTATCTCATTTTCGAGGCTGTCAAGGCGTAGCGCAACTAGCGCCAGTATTTATTTCTAATGACAACTTATTGAGCAAACACCACAACCTACCCCTTGGCAAGGGTTTGCAGTATTCCACGCCCCATTTTTGGTACCGAATACGCCACCGCCAGCGCCACCGTTACTTGGGGCAACAATTGATTCATCATCAAGCTCTCTTTATCAACTCGAAACATGCCTTCGTATAAGTCAGCGAGCTTGACCTCGTCTTCCTTTCGCAGCATCGCTTCGCCTTTGGCAAAAATCATGGTCAGAATAAAACACGTTACTAAATTGTTGAAACCAGCAAGCAGCGAGTATTCGCAAAAGGACGGTCCAAAATAAACCTTGCTAAAAATTTTCAGATAGAGCCAACGTCTAAAAAATTCCTGCGTAATCTCAGGCAACGGCTTAATTTTATATTCAATTGCCTTGCGTAAGTTCACTTTGCCATAGTTTTTTACACTAGCATTTTTCAAAAAAATGGTACTAAATCCGCTACCAATGTATTGCCCATATTGATTGAGCAATCTCATTATCTTTTTTGGTCCGAAACGCTCTTTATTATTGAGTTGCCACATGTCGGTGTAAGAAGCACGAATAGAGGGATACACCAGATAAAGGTAATAAGTCATTGCCATAATACCTTCGTTGGCCGAACCCGACGCAGCACCGCCCATGGTGCCCGTAGGTTGGTAACTGGCAATTTCAGCTAGTGAAACACCCGATTTTGCCATGGCTATACTAAGTAAAATTACCTCTTCGACCTTTAGCAAAGTTTGAATAATATCTTCATTCGTTTGCTCAGCCGCCTTTATTATTTCGAGCATCTTATTGTCGAGATGCAAAAATTCATCCCAGCTCACGCTGGTTTGGCCAGATAGAAGTACTGTGCTGTAAGGCTTTTCCACCAGCATATTTACGCTTCCAGAACCGCCTTCTTGAGCCTTAGTGGTGACATAAGACCTGGCACGCTCAAAATAGCCTTCAAGCGCCTCTCGTTGCTCTGTAAGGGGTCGTCCCAGATTGCGAACAGAAGCCATCGAACTGAGCGACACACCTGTGTAAATAGCGCTTGGTGTTTCTACAAACGTATAAGGAAAGAGTTGGCAAGTACCGGGCTTTGCATCCTCACCCATCAAGGAATGAATTGTGCACAAACTATCCACTAGAAAAGAGCAGCTTCCATCTGGGCGAGGTCGCGTAAAATGCGGATACAACGAAGTTCCCGACTTGTATTCCTGTTCTTTGTGTATGAATAGATCTTTGTCTTTGAGATCAGGATTTACCGATCCCCAGTCAATATCTTTGACCCGCGCGTAGTCAGCTTCGGTTAATCCAACCGACCATCCAGTGCAGCATCTGCCACAGCCCTGGCAATTATAATTTACCCCCTCTGGTATTAGCAGCGGGGGTAAATCTTGTTTATCTATCGAATCGATTGGCTCAGACACTAGCTCTTAGCTTCAGCTTCTTCGTCCGATTTTGCTTTTTTGGACTTGTCTGATTTTTCCGATTTGTCGGATTTATCGTCTTTGCCGTTCTTGCCAGCTTTTTCTTTGCTATCGCTGGAAGTTTTATCAAAGATAATCTTGTCACCGTCCATAGTGGTAGTGATTGTATCTCCCTCACGGAAGTTACCGGACAAGACTTGCTCGGCAAGCGCATCTTCCAGTTTTCTTTGAATAGCTCTACGCAACGGACGTGCACCGTAAGAAGGATTGTAACCTTCTTTGGCGATGTAGTCTTTGGTATCGTCGTTGATGACGAGTTCCATACCTTGAGCTTTGATGCGGCTTTGCAAATCGGCAGACATGATGTCTACGATGCGACGAATTTCTTCGCGAGTCAATTGCTGGAACACGATGATTTCGTCGATACGATTTAAGAACTCAGGTCTGAAGGTCTTCTTCATCGAATCCATTACACGATCCGAGATTTCTTTATAACGATTTGCATGTTCGTTAGCGTCGTTTTTGACCTGGAAGCCTAGAGCCAAAGCAGACTTATCGATGAATTGAGCACCGACGTTCGAGGTCATAATGATGATTGTGTTTTTGAAATCAACAGTGCGACCTTTACTATCAGACAATCTTCCATCGTCTAAAATCTGAAGCAATACGTTAAACACATCACCGTGAGCTTTTTCTATTTCGTCGAAAAGCACTACGCTATAAGGTTTTCTACGTACTTGCTCGGTCAATTGACCGCCTTCAGTGTACCCTACATATCCGGGAGGTGAACCAATCAACTTAGATGTTGTGTGGTGTTCCATAAACTCGGACATGTCGATACGAATCAAGTTATCTTCCGAACCAAAGAAATATCCTGCAAGCGCTTTGGCCAACTCGGTTTTACCTACACCGGTAGGACCGGAGAAGATGAAACTACCAATTGGTCTGGCTGGGTTTTTAAGTCCAACACGGGCTCTGCGAATAGCTTTGCAAACGGCTTCCACAGCGTCGTTTTGACCGATAACTCTCTGGTGCAAAACGTCTGACATATGAAGCAATTTTTCCGATTCTGCTTCGGTCAATTTCAAAAGCGGAATACCGGTCCAGGCGCTTACAACGTAAGCAACTTCTTCGCCAGTAACCACGGGCTTCTCGGTTTCTTGTTTGCTCTTCCATGCGTTCTGAATTTCTTTGATTTTTTCAGAAAGCTTGGTTTCTTGTTCGCGCAATGCAGCAGCTTTTTCAAACTCTTGATTGCGAATAGCCATTTCTTTGTCGCGACGTACTTTGCGCAACTCACGCTCGACTTCTTTACCTTCAGGCGGAAGCGAACTGGCTCTCAGTCTCACTCTTGAAGAAGCTTCGTCAACTAAGTCAACTGCTTTGTCCGGCAAGAATCGGTCTGAGATATAACGATCTGAAAGTTTGGCGGCTTGAACAATAGACTCATCGCTAATGATTAGTCTGTGGTGCTCTTCATATTTAGGTCTCAGTCCACGCAAGATTTCGATTGTTTCGTCAACCGATGGTGGGTTGATTATTACTGGTTGGAAACGACGTTCCAGAGCTGGATCGCGCTCGATGTGCTTTCTGTATTCGTCCATTGTGGTGGCACCAATACATTGCAGTTCACCACGCGACAGTGCTGGTTTCAAGATGTTGGCTGCGTCGATTGCGCCTTCTGCTGCACCGGCACCAATGAGTGTGTGCAACTCGTCGATGACGAGCATCACATTGCCTGCGCCACGGATTTCGTCCATGATTTTTTTCAAGCGCTCTTCAAATTCACCGCGGTATTTTGTACCAGCAACGAGCAAACCGATATCTAGCATGACAATTTTTCTGTCAGCCAAAATTTCTGGCACGTCACCATTGATGATACAAATAGCAAGACCTTCTGCGATAGCCGTTTTACCAACACCAGGCTCACCTATGAGTACCGGATTGTTTTTGGTACGACGACCCAAGATTTGAATTACGCGCTCAATTTCGCTCTCTCTACCCACAACCGGGTCGAGTCTGCCTTCTTGAGCAGCTTGTGTGAGGTTGACACCAAACTCATCAAGAGTAGGTGTTTTGGAACGTCCGGTGCTAGGGGTAGTGGTGGTGCCGCCAGCTGCAGCTCCGCTTTCACCAAGCAATCTAATGACGTGGCTTCTCACTTTAGTCAGGTCGACGCCTAGATTTTCAAGCACTCTAGCGGCAACACCTTCGCCTTCGCGAATGAGACCAAGGAGCAAATGTTCGGTTCCAATATAATTATGTCCAAGTTGTCTGGCTTCGTCCCAGGACAACTCTAGAACTCGCTTGGCGCGCGGGGTGAAAGGAATTTCCACCGCTACGAAGCCGGAGCCTCTGCCGATGATTTTCTCCACTTCCACTCGAGCATCTTTCAAGTTAACGCCCATGGATTTGAGCGTTTTGGCGGCGATGCCTGTACCTTCTCCAATCAGTCCAAGCAGAATCTGCTCAGTACCAACGAAGTTGTGGCCCAGTCTTCGCGCTTCCTCTTGAGCAAGCATGATTACTTTGATTGCTTTCTCTGTGAACCTTTCAAACATCTGTACAACGCTCCCGTGAATATTTATTCATCCATAATTCTAACATCCGCGACGCCCTGTTGCATGGACCTAAATCAAGGCCCTTACAGGCGTTCTGCAACACTAAATTAAATTGCCTGACATCTATTACCGATACCTGATTACGTATCCTGTAGCCATTTTCCTGACTTAATGTTGTATATCGAAGTTGTTTTAGCAGCCCTCTAAAAGAACGATGTCGAGAGGCATAACCCCTCGACGTCGTAAATCAATACTTAATTATGTCCGACTCAGTATCCCGCTTACGCGTAAGTTTCCTGACCGGTTGCCAATTGACTGAAATCACATTCTTGGCCGGAGCATTGAATCTGGTCACCGCGCTTGAGCTTCTTGTAAATCAAGAGACGCTCGCACTTGGGACAGCGATTTCCATCTTTTGGTCCACCAGTTAGAAGTGGCGGATACCAGTAAGCCGATGTGCATTTGTTTTGTGAGTAGGCGCTGCAACCAAAGAAGATTTTTCCGTGGCGCGACTTCTTCTCAACAATTACACCCGAGCAATCATCTCTAGGACAATCGACACCAGTAGTCTTGAGAATTGGGCGTTGCTCTTTGCACTCTTCGGTGCTGCAAGCGAGATAATCGCCGTAACGTCCGTAGCGGATGAGCATAGGGCTAGCGCAAGTATTACACTTTTCTTCTGACGGTCTGTCTTCTGGAACTGGCTTGCCATCTTTGGTCAAGGCAATTTTAGTTTTGCACTCAGGATAACCTGCACAACCAAGGAATTGTCCAAAACGCGAAGATCTAATGGCCATCGGCTGTCCGCAGTTGGGGCAGAACTGGTCGGAGAGAATGAGAACTTTGTTCATGTTCTCTTCTGCTCTTTTCAGAGTTTCGCCAAAGGGCTTGTAGAACTCTTTGAGCATGCCGTGCCAGTCGACTTTGTCGTCTTCTATACGGTCCAATTTAGCTTCCATGTCGGCAGTAAAACCTACATCGACAACATCGCCAAAGTGCTCTACCAATAAACCATTCACAGCCTGTCCAAGCTTGGTAGGCATGAGCGTTTTCTTGTCGCGCTCGACATATTTTCGGTCGATAATAGTAGCGACTGTAGCCGCATAAGTAGAAGGTCTACCGATACCTAGCTCTTCAAGCGTTCTTACCAAACTGGCTTCACTAAAGCGCGGTGGTGGCTGAGTGAAGTGCTGGTCAGGTTTAATCTCTTCCGATTTGAGATCTTCGCCTTTTTCTACTTCAGGCAAGTGGACAGCTTCGTCGTTGACATCGTCATCACTATCGCTATCGCCTTCGCCTTTTTGTTGAACTTTGTCATATACTTCCAGGAAGCCTGCGAATTTGCGCGATGTAGCGGATGCTCTGAAAATTGCCTCACCACTTTTGACTTCGACCGTACGAGTCAAAAGCTCAGCTGAAGCCATTTGGCTTGCAATGAAACGCTCCCAAATAAGTTTATACAACTTAAATTGATCCGCGCTCAAATAGCTCTTCAAGCGCTCGGGCGTCTTGTCGGGATAGGTAGGACGAATAGCTTCGTGAGCGTCTTGCACCCCTTTGTTTCGGGACACGTAAACAGGCGCCGCTTCAGGAAGATACTGCTTGCCATATTTTTGCTTGATAAATACTCTGGCTTCATCCTGCGCTTGTGTGGCCACGCGGGTTGAATCTGTACGCATATAAGTAATAAGACCGGTAGGTCCTTCTGCGCCAAGCTCAATACCTTCATACAATGTTTGAGCCACTTGCATGGTTTTCTTGACTGGATAACCAAGATGGTTGGCCGCTTCGCGTTGCATGGTCGAGGTGATGAAAGGTGCTTGCGGTTTGCGTGTGCTTGCCTTTTCTTTAACGGACGAGACTTTGAATTCGCCGTCCTTAACAGCTTTGACCACTTCATTAGCCATCTTTGAATTTTCGATGACTACTGTTTTTGGTCCAGACTTGTCAGACGCGGCAATAACTCTTTTGCCTTTCCACTCAACAAGCGATGCGATGAAAGTCTTTTTCGATTTACTTTTGTGCAAAGTCGCTTTAACCGACCAGTACTCGACTGGATTGAAAGCAACCACATCAACTTCACGCTCACAGATAAGTCTTACAGCCACAGACTGCACACGACCTGCCGAACGACCGTTTACTTTTCTCCAAAGCAACGGACTGATTTTATATCCCACCAATCTATCAAGCACACGGCGAGCCTGCTGGGCATCTACTAGACGCTTATCGATTTGACGTGGAGACTTTAGAGCGGCTTGAATAGCCTCTTTTGTAATTTCGTTGAACTCTATTCTATGCAATTTGTTTTTAGGCAAATCGAGTAATTCAGATAAGTGCCAGGCAATGGCTTCACCTTCGCGGTCAGGGTCGGGCGCCAGATAGACTCTGTCTGCCTCAAGGGCAGCTTCTCTAAGCTCCGCCACGATAGGCTCTTTCTCCCTCAATATTTCATACTGAGGCTCGAAGTTTTTTCGCACGTTCACGCCCAGGCGATTGCGGGGCAAGTCACGAACGTGGCCCACGCTAGCTTTGACCTGGTAGTCGCGACCGAGAATGCGACTGATGGTTTTGGCTTTGGCGGGGGACTCTACGATTACAAGCGATTTTTTCATGCGATGGTTTTTTTCCTGATTGCTGTCAAGATATTGAAGCGAGCGATTACTATAACATGGTCATACTATATAAAGATAAAACTATATATATCGAATTAGACCCCCTCCGTTTCGAGTTCAGACGTGCTTTCATTTTTCCATATACAAGGAAGGGGATTTATTTACACAAAGTGTTAAGCAGGCTTTGGAAGACAATATCCGAAAGTGCGCCACAGGACTTAATTTCAGCGAGTCTTTCTTCGTTATCCAACGTTTGCAATCTTATAGTTATGCGATCCAAATCCTCAAAATAGTTTTTCTGATTAATTAAGAATGCCTCGGGCCATTC
Source organism: Candidatus Melainabacteria bacterium (assembly GCA_016699165.1). Lineage (GTDB taxonomy): Bacteria > Cyanobacteriota > Vampirovibrionia > Obscuribacterales > Obscuribacteraceae > Aved-18. Next base: position 2,808,611 of record CP064963.1, read on the forward strand.
GATCATAGAGAGCATCTTTTTCAGACTCATAATTTCGTCGATTTCCATTGCCAAGGTCTCAACTGGCGAACCAGTAGCCATCAAGTTTTCATTTAACCTATAGAAATCAAAATGATAGAAGGGCAGGCGCCCGCTTTCATATTCGTTGCAAACGCTAAAGGTAGGACTGCTAATTACTTCTGGGATACCAAGCGCCTTTCCAGTGGACTTTACCAAGTGCGTCTTACCTGCCCCCAGATTCCCGGACAGACAAATGATTGCTTTCTCTGCTACTGCATCTGCAATGGCGCGACCGAACGCGTCAGTAGCAGCCAGATTAGGCAGACGCAGAGAATAAGTATTTTTAGACATGTTTAAAATTTGGTCTCAGTCCAGGGACTGATAAGCGAGTTTTGACCCGGTATTACCAGGGCGGGGAACCACCTTACCACTTTCCCGTTTCCTAACTCTCTTAGATACTAAAAGGACATAGGCGTACGTCAGCGGGTCGAGCGGGCTCTCCTTTTACTCGATTCTTGTAGGACAAAACTTTATTGCTTTAGAATTGCCCAAGACCGAGACATTTCGATCATAAGTAAACAGTCAATTTGCTGTCAACCTGTTTTTTAAAATAGACTATTAAATGATGAAGCATCCAGTTTCTAGAATTTTATGTTTAACTTTCGCCGCAACCGTATTTGGGCAGCAGCCACTACATGCAGTGGCTGACCTGGATCTGGGTGATGAAAGCGCTAAAACGGCACCTCCAATTCAAAAATCTACTGAGACTCAATCCAAAAAGATAGACCTAGAGCCAGATTTTATCGATCCTAGCGACACTCAACCCAAAGACGCATCGTCGGCAAGCAAAGAATATTTCTATTCGTTCACGCTGCCACTGCCTGCCGGAAACGTGCTTCCAGTCTTACCCGACGGCGAAAAATTTACTCCGCCAGAACAGACTCCCATTAATCTGCCTCCTGTCGTTCCCATCGTGAAGAAATCTCTAGCATGGCGAAACCATGCACTTCTCATGTTCACCACTACACCAGACCGATCGGTGATGTTCAAATCTTTTTCGCGTGGTGGCTCAGATCTCGTTACCGCTATAGTCAATCAGGGTGCTGATTTAAATTATCAAATAACGACAGACTACATCGCCGCCGGTCATTTACTTATTGAAGTGCCTGAGCAAATTTCAGAAAATAAAAAACCGATTTCTTTTGTTATAGCTTTCAGAATGAAAGACGATAACAATTCCGAACTCGGTTTGAAGGTATTATCTCCGGTATCAAAATACAGTTTGAATTTGGCTCAAAATTTTCTAGCCAAAGTCGAAAACCGCATCCAATCATCGCCCCAGAACACTTTCTAAGGAGATTTTCTTTGTCTAAACCGTTCGTAATCGGAATTACAGGCACCATCGGCTCGGGAAAATCAGCTGTGGGACACATTCTTGAAGATATTGGCGTCCCGGTTATTGATTCAGACAAAGTAGTGCACGAATTATTTGCTACAAACGTTGTTTTGAAAGATAGACTGGTTGCAGAGTTTGGGCCAACTGTACTTAGCGACGGCAGCTCGGGCATCGATAGAAAAGCGCTGGGGCGCATAGTTTTTTCCGATCCAAAAGCCCGCGAACAATTGGAAGACATCGTCCATCCACTCACCATCGAAGCTTGCCTGCGCGAAGTGGCAAAATATTCTAACGAAGAAATTGTCGCCATCCTTGTTCCACTATTATTTGAAGCGGCTCCACATCTGGGTTACGACACCATTTGGGCGGTGACAACAAACGAAGAAACACTGATAAAGCGTTTAATCACTCGCGACCACATGAGCGTTGATCAGGCTAAAGAGCGCCTTGCTGCCCAATTCTCGCAAGAGAAAAAAGCACAGGGTGCAAATAACATTATCGATAATTCTTCAACTCTCGAATACACTCGCGACCAGGTTGTGAGCCTGATTGATCAGCTAAAAAATCCACGCCATGCCTGACGATTTGATCAAACGTCCACGCCTACTATGGCAGACACACGCGAGGAAACACAATGCAGAACTGGCTAGAGTTCAAGTTTGGGATGTATTTTCTGAATTGTTCTTAGACACTTCCAGAAACGAAGAAGAAAAAGATTGGATGGCAGAATTGTTAGCCGATTCCCCATTCACCCTTGAAGAACTAGAGCACATACTAAGTCACGAAGTTAGTCCGGTTTGTTCTCCAAACCTATTTGAATGGCCTGGTGGTGAATGGCTAATGTTTGATCCGGATTGGCTTATAGAGCGATGTCTTGCCAGACAAAAGAAGAGGCCGTTCAAACAGCCAGCTCATCCCAGACAAAAGTCAATAATTGACAGATTTGTAGACACACTTGCAAATCTAAACTCAGAAACTTTACTCAGGAGAGTCGAACGCTTTCGTAATCGTTTTTCCTCTGATGAATCCGTTTCCGAATTGAAATTGATCGCTCGAGTAGAACATTACTCAACCGCTTGTTGTGGTCGTACTCATGCAATGCGAGCAGGATTTGGCTGCCCTATGGTATTAAGAGGACATTTTCACGATTGCCGTTTGTATTTCGATGAGAATGAGAGTATCGAGCCTGGAGAAACTAAACAGGTCGAAATAAGATTTCTTTGTCCGACCCTTGTTTATCCCAAAATCTCTCAAGAAATTCCTTACTATCTTTGGGAAGGAAAAGTCATTGGACATGTTGAAATTCTGTCGATTGATGTGACAAGAAAAGAACTCTAAAGACTGAGTCTCTTATAAATTCGAAGGGTCTTTTTTGTCAGGCAGAATTGGTTGACTTAATCAACTATTTTTTCGCGACCGATTTTGAGTAAAAATCAGTGTTTCAAGACCTCAAAATTAGTTGCCAAAAGCAACTAATTCCAACTCAATTTTTTGACCTATGAAACAGCTGTGAGATCTGCGCTAACCGCCACATTAAATGAGTTCGCGCGAGCTTCACTAAGTCTCTTAATATTAAATACAGGGGAAAAGAGCCTATTTAATCCTCAGAAGCCCCATTTAGATTAAACGCCTCTTACCTTTCTTGAGTGTTTGATCTAGTGTGAATTATCTTCTTCATTCAACACCAGGTAACTACACCTAACTCTCACTAACTAGTCATCTCCGGTCTTTCGACATTCTCAATTCGAGGAACGGGGTTGCTGGCGTGCGTGTAGAAGATATTTCTCTCAACCAGTCTCTTGCTTGCAGGAGACTTTTTAACTCATGAAGGTGAACTATGAAAACTACACAGTCTAAAGGGATGCGTGGTCAGTGCGACTTGTTCCGCTGGTTCCGCACCACAGTAAGCGTACAACTCGTCGACCTACCTGCACAAAGTGTCTCAACGGCACGCTTCAATTCCACTATCCGGGCGGTTCAGAGGTTGTTGCAGTCTGGTTGGACGCTTGAAATGTCTGGCGAAAATTCTCCGGCAGACAAAGCGGGCGTCGACTTCGTTTGGGCAAACAAGCGCCTTGGCGTTTGGTTCCCTCTCGATACGACGTACAAAGACAAGGTCGGCACGCCGTCCTTGATTCACTTGGTCAAACTGGCTGATGCTAACGACATCGTCGGTGGTCGTCTTTCGTTCCAAGCGAACATCTCATTTCTGGAGCTGCTTGTTCAGCTCGCACAGAAACCTGCTGTTCTGCGCTTTGACGAGCTGCCTCCTCCAGAAATGGCGGCGGTCGCGAATCTTCGTCAATCGCTCGAGTCCTTCAAGACTCGGCTTACGAACATCGGCGCACGACCTGGAAAGACCGAGTTCCTGGAGTGGGCGCACTACATGACTGGTGCGATCTGCTACCAGGGCAAGGCAGACACCGGTCGATTCAACGTCGACCAGGGTCTGATCGACTACGCAATCGGCGAAGCCGTCAAGGCTTTTCTGAACGCCAGGAAGGGCGGTTGTCCGGATTTCGACCGTGGCTCCTTCCAGCGTGGTAAGCACATCTCGTACTCCGAGACAGCTGACACTCTTCACGTCAGCGACCCAGCCAATCCCATTTGGCCGGGAATTCGCGATCGCGTTCAGCAGGCATTCGACAGAGAATACGCCGCGCTGGTCAAGATCGAGAATGGTGGCATGCAACTCCTCCTCATCGCAAAGCAGATGTTTTCTGCTCAGGGAGCGAGCTGGGTGATTCACCACATCCTCGACGTTATCGAGGCGAAGTCGGACGGGCGTAACTTCAACGTCCAGCCGAAGATGTTGGTTCAGGAGGCTGCAGTGGCTGCTGTGCGCGTGACTCCGGTCCGCTCACGAGCAGTGAACGCGACTCTCTTCGCACCTCTTGCGGAGAAGTATCGCGTCGCCGCAAGGTAGCTACAGCACCTTGAACTCGAACGAAAGGGCGCATCGGGAAACCGGTGCGTCCTTCTCGTTTTTTCCTAATCGCTAGGCTCAAACAAGCTTTAGGTGCCCACTTCAAGGGGGGCACGCGCTTCTGTCATTTCGACAGGGAGGCGAGAGCCCTTGGTTTTCGCACTACTTCAACCAACTCTAACGGAGGTCATCATGACCGATCAGACGAAACTTGCTCCCGAGCTCGACTATGACGTAGACGCATCCGGACTCTTCTTCGGAAGACTCCTGTTGCCCATCCTGCGTCTCTTCGGTCTTCGGATCAAGGACTAGACTGGTCGAGACGGGGGGGCTTGCTCTCCCGTCTCGCCGGACTTGGTTGCATCAAACATTCAAAAATCGCTAGGCTCAAACGAGCTTTAGGTGCCCACTTCAAGGGGGGCACGCGCTTCTGTCGTTTCGACAGGGAGGCGAGAGCCCTTGGTTTTCGCGCATCTTCAACAGATGGAGTACCTACCATGTGCAAAAACGCTAAAAAGCGTCAAAGCAAATGCAAGTGCGTCATCCACGTAAGTGCTCTAACCGGGACTTTCTCCGGGCTGGGCTATACCAGACACTTCGCGATTGTTCCACCGGGGACCAACTACTGGCCCCACACTGGAGACGCCAAGCTTTATCTTGCTGTTCTTTCAGGCAAGAAGGTCGGGCTCTGCAAGAGCGTGGAACAAGCGATGAAGGTTCTGCGTAAAGCCTATTACCAGAAAGGTCCCTGGAAAGAGGACGAACTGGATGGCTGACACGAATAGCTGAAGGGACGAGTAGCAATACTCGCTCCCTCCAGCAACTACGTAAGTGGGCAGAGGTAAGCTCTCACTGGAGAGTTTACCTATTCCTGCTTGCGATTTTCTCTCTAAGAAGAAACGCAACGAAAGGAAGAAACATGTTCTGGAAAGTCGCAAAGACCACCACAATGCATGCCACCGTCAAGCGCGTCGCCTTCTCGCATGAGTGTTCAGGCTACAAGGATGACGATTACTTGATACCAATGGAAAAAATTCAACGCTCGATGTTCAGCGTCTTGCTCACCAATGCGTTAAACGAGGCTGTGATTCTCTACATCGACGCAAACCAGCATCCTGCAATGCGCCTCGTGAAGGAAGGAGATTCGCTCAAGTTCGAGCTGAATTCGCACTTCAAGCCGAGCGAGACGATTCAGGATTTCAGATGCGTGAACAGCATCGAAATCGTCGGTCCGTTCTAACATAGACTGGCAGCAGGTCTGGAGCGCAAATGCTCCGGACCTTCCATTTTTGTGGCATATTTACTACTTTCTATAATAAATAACAAAACCGCACCGGAGGCGGTTTCTCGCAAAGGCTCAATTTTTAATTTGCAAAAACGCGGGCTCGATATTTATAAAAACGCGGCTATTGTTTTTATAATAACGCGGAGATATAATTTATAATAACGCGGTCTACTTTTTTATAAAAACGCGGGGCATTCACTAACAAAGAGGCGACAAGTTTAATGATAAAAACGCGGAGATATAATTTATAAAACCGCGACCATATCAATAATTCAAATGAGTAAACTGTTTTCCCGATGGCAAAAAAAAATTATAACGTCTGCACTTAAAAGTAGACGCGTTCTGCTTTTGAATGGCCCGAGGCAGTGCGGAAAAACGACTTTAGCGAAAGAACTAGTTTCAACTCAAACAGCTTATCGAACTCTAGACGACCTGAGTATCAGAGAATTAGCGCAGAATGATCCTCGCCAGTTTGTAGAACACGATTTTCAGACATTAGTTATTGATGAAATTCAGCGTGTTCCCGATCTACTTTCTTCCATAAAAATGAAGGTTGATGAAGACACCCGCCCCGGGCAGTTTTTACTCACCGGCTCCGCCAATATTCAAACCCTGCCCAATGTCACTGAATCAATGGCAGGAAGAATCAGAAAGCTGCGGCTGCGACCTCTGACACAAGGGGAAATCTTACAAGCTAAACCTACATTCTTAAATAAAGCCTTTGAAATGAAACTTTCAAACAATCTGAAAAATGATTTCACACGCTCAAATATAATGGGTTTTGCTATGCGCGGCGGCTTTCCAGAAGTGTTTGATTTGGATTCTAAACAACGCAAAAGCTGGCATCGCGATTACACGGATGCATTACTCACGAGAGACCTAAGTGACATAACCCGCATTAATAGACAAGATTCTCTTCGTCAACTTTTAGATGTTTTGGCAGCTTGGTCAAGCAAGCAAATGCAAATTTCAAATATTGGAAGTGGACTTTCAATTACCCGACCTACAGTTGAATCTTACATAAATGCTCTTGAAACCTTGTTCTTGATAGAGCGAGTGAAATCCTGGACTAAGACAGATTATGACAGAGTTGGAAAACATCCCAAAATATTTATGACCGATTCTGGTTTGATGGCGTCTACACTAGGATGGAGAGAAGAACAAGTTTCTCTAGATCCTGACCGCATTGGAAAGCTTTTCGAAACTTTTATCTTTAACGAACTAGCAGCCCAAATAGATGCTTCAGAAGATGAATACACTCTCTTCCATTATCGTGACAGAGAACAACGAGAGATTGATTTTCTTGTCGAACGTGATGATGGAGCACTTTTAGGAATTGAAATTAAGTCGGGATCTGCCGTTAAACGTGAGCACTTTAAGCATCTTCAATGGTTTAAGGAAAACCTAGCTGGCAAGACGCCTTTCATTGGAATCGTTCTCTACTCTGGTAACACATCTGGGTCAATGGGTGACGGAATGTGGGCAATTCCAATTGGATCACTTTGGGCCTAATATGGACGATACTGACTGGTCCGACAACATTTTTTACCAACTAGCTCCAGACATAAACTGGGTCACGACCTACATTCAGAAAATCGAGTTTGATTCATCCAAGCTAGTAATTTTGCTTGATGCGGGATTGATGACTTATCATCCAAAATTTGATCAAGCAAAAATCTCGAGCCCAGATTGTTCTGTGCGCATGGAGCTTCGCATAATTTTCAACGACATAACCGATCTGAGATTTGGTGACGAAAAAAAAGAAAGTTTAGAAATCAACTTGGGCAATCCAGATGAACGAGGCGATCAATTAGAAGATCTTGTATGCGCCGACGGTATCTACACAGTAAGTTTTGATCACACCGAAACAATAGTTTTGCGATCTCAGCCCCCGATTAGTGAACTTGGAAATTACATACTTTCAGACACATATTTGGGCAGCATCGATAACGGGATCGATTGGAGTTTGAGCAGTCTTATCGACATTCAAGTAGAAAAAGACGTAGTTTTTGAAATTGCAGCCTGCTTAAACTCATGGCACCCGCGTTTCCAGAAGTCTAAAGTTAAAGGTCATTGGGGCAAATATCATTCAACTCTACGTTTTCCAAACGTCAAAGAGTTCCATGTAAAGCCAAAACCAAGGTCTGCCGATTTAAAATTTGAATTAACTCCAGACAAATCTCAGATTTTAGATATATCAGAAGAAGCTGATGGTTACTCGGTTTTACTCGATATTCTGTCAGAGCCTTCAAATCTAAAATTGACCATAAATTCAGAACCACCAGTTTTTGAAATCGGCAACTTCATCTCTTCTGGGCCATTTATTCGCTCTCCCTATCAGCAGCGCTTGGGTGAAACTCCGGATAGTGACGACGTGATTTCGGACTTAATGGGAGAATTAAAGACCCCGCCGAAAGGCTCGGTGAACGAATGGAATAGAATGGCTCTGTTCTTTGTTCCAATTACCTTTGCTCTACTTTTTTTGATTGCCAAGTGCACTGGATATTTTTGCCATGCAGATATCATCCTGCCACACTGCAACAAACTTTTCGTCTAATTCTTCATCACTCAACTGTCTCACGATACCGGTACATTGATTTTTTGTGAAACAAATAAGATCAAATTTTGTTTTGGCGTCACGAAGTCGCTGCCAAAACTCTGCTGGTGTGCAATAGAATTGAAGTGCCACCATCTTTACAAAATCGCGCTTATTATCGCCACTTGGCGCTTGGCGGCTTCATCGTAAAAGTATTTCAGCCTCTCAATATTTGCTCGAACATACTCTAAACCTTCTTTGTTTTTTTCGCAGATATATGTGTCAGTAATTTTGTAAAATAACTCCTCTATATCAGAGTCTTCAAGCTTTTGAAAAGCCTTTGCTACATTTAACACAACACTCTTATCGAGCAAATTCACCATCGACTCTCCATCCTCTGCGATTCTAACTCCACCGAAGATGCAATTCGCCAGCGGTTCTAGTTCTGCACGAAGTCTTGTTGGTTCCTCGGAAAAACAAAGATCAATTTCATACCATGCTTTATCAACTGAAGAACTGAGCGGCATTTTAGTGAAATCCAAACGTTCCGCCATCTTAAGTTTAATGTCAGCATCGTACCATCGGTTGTCGATTTCATCGACTAAATCAAAAATGCTGTCCTGGTCGTCTTCTTGATACCATCCCATTAATTGTCGTTCCTGTTTAGCAGTTATGGCATGTTGCGTTCCAATCATTCCCATCTGGAATATTCCTTTTACCGATTACCGAGAGGTTTTCTTTAGCGATTCTACATTCAACTAATCTTCTTCAAATTGTCGAAAGGTCCATCTGAGTCTCCCTATAGAATTCCATAGTTTTTGACACCTGCTGCATAGAGACCATCCGTTCGTGGCACGTATACTACATGCGGAAACCTAAGATCAAAAACAACTTTGCCTACCTTTTATTTTCCACCTGTTTTGCACTTTCTACTGCGACTTTGGCACAAGCCGTTAATGCCACAGAGAAGGGCATTTACCTGTACCAAACTAGTGGATTGCTTGGCGATTTAGACGTGGTCGTCTCACCTGTCGGCGTGAAAATAGTCGCTGCGAAAACCGGGACTGTAACAGTTGCAACACCGCCAGAATGGAAAATTGTGACCTATAATCCGCGCACTAAAAATAGCTTTTCTGCTCCACTTAAAAGCTTTTCCGGCTACCTTCCGCCAGAAACTTTTCAGACAACGGGACTGCCATGGTCACAACTTCCTTTGGTTCAATCCAAAATCGATCAAGTGGCGGGAGTGGCTGCTGAAGCCTATGTAACACCGTCGAATTTTACCGAAAAGCAACTCAAAGATCAAAGTAATGAATGTGCCGATTCTGCCTTTATAAGCAGCGCCAAATTCGTTACTGCCAAAGGTATATCGGCTCCACCACAAGCTTATGCCCTGCTCAATCAGTTTCATTGCTTGCCTAATAAAGGCGCGTTACCGCTTAAATTTCAATACAAAGATATGCGCGGCAACTTAAATACTATGCTTGTAACTTCGCAGTGCAAGCCAATCGACGTTTCAAAATCGGATTTTATCGTTCCATCAGATCTCAAAGTAACTAGCAGTATTTTCTCAGTTCATGAAACTAAGACGCTTCAAACTGTGCGCAAAAAACGTCCCCTTTTGTAAGGAAAATCACTTGTCTGAAAAGGCGAAAGAACTGGCTCAAAAAGTAGCTGAGGCGATGAATCGAACCGACTACACAGCTCTTGCTCTGGGCATGAAAATCGTTGATGTAGACCGCGAATACGCAAAGCTTCAATTACGGGTTCAGAAAGACATGCTAAACGGACTTGGTATTTGCCATGGTGGCACAACCTTTAGTTTGGCAGACACTGCTTTTGCTTACGCCTGCAATTCAGAGAATCACAAAACCGTCGCGCTTACGTGCCAAATTAATTTCTTGGCGCCTGCATATGAAAATGATTTGCTCACCGCAACTGCAGTAGTGATAAAGTCAGGCCGCACAGGCGTTTACGATGTAACAGTTATAAATCAGAACGATGCGATTATCGCTCTTTTCAGAGGAACATCGCATCGCACTAAAGACAAAATTATCGAACTAGACGATTAGCCCTGGTGTTTGGTGCAAGGCTGATCGATGATGTAGAGCCAGCTTCCGTCTGGTTGCTTGCGCATGACTTCGCTTGCTACGTTGCTCACATCAAGTTCGTTACCATCAGCATCGATAGCTTGCATGTGCCATTTAACGCGGATAGAAGCAATGCCATCGACAATAAACTCAGACAGTGTCTCAATTTTGAGGGTGCCTTTGCATTTAACTACATCAGAGAACATCTCTCTGATTTTAGCAGTGCCTTTGATTTCTTCGCCTTGCTCGCCTACAACAATGGCGTTTGGCTCGTACAAGCTGACTAATCCTTCCAAATCGTTGGTGCGGAAATACTCGCTGTAATTTTGGTGGACGGCTTCCGGAGTAGATGTACTCTTGGTTTTGACCTCGGGCATGGAAATGACCTCGCTTGACTAACTCGTCAGAGATTTGGGGGCGACAAAGGTCGTTAGTATACAGCAGACTTAAAAGACTTCAATTAATCAAGTGGAAACCACACTCACCGCAAAATTTCGCTCCTGGCTCTACAGGCTCGCCGCAACTGGGGCAAGGTGGAATTCTCTCGGGAAGTGAGTAGCCGCATTCGCCACAAAATAGTGAATTCACTTCTAATTTATTTCCGCATTGAACACATTTTGGTTTGGTTGAATCTTGCTCTTCTTCTACATATGCTGGTGGAGTCGGGATTTGTGAAGGTTGCGACGCTGGCTGCGACGGCATTTTTGGCGGTGGAAATGCAGGAGCTGGAGCTGGAGTCGAGACTGGAGTTGGCATCGGAACTGGTGCCGGAGCTGGTTCTGGCGCTTGCATAACCGGTTGTTGCGCAGGTATCTGTGATAGTGAAGCCTGGTAGTCCGGCGCTTGTGCTTGAGCTATCTGCAATGGCGGTTGGATGGTATCCGGCACAAATGCGGGCATACCGGGTCCGGGACCAAGAAGATCATCCAGATCGTCTAAATCTATGTATTTGGGCGCACGCTCCCACTTCAATTTATGACTTGGTGCCGGTATCGGTTTAGACACTCTGGCCGCGACTGGAGCTGGCTGCGGAACCGGAGAGGGTATTGGGGTTGGGGTTGGAATTGGTGTCGGTGTCGGAGCTGGTGTTGAAACTGGAACTGGGATTGGTGCTGGTTCTGGTGCACTAATTGGCTGTGGTGATTGAACCTGCACTGGAGCGGGAGCAATAGGCGGAGAAGCGGTTGGCTCAGTCGCTGGCAACGAAGAAGGAGGAGGGGTGGGCTCCAAAGCCGGAATAGGAACCGATTCGGGTTCGGGTACCGATACTGGAGGGAGAGTGGATGCTGGTTCCAATTTTGCTGATGCAGCAGGTGGCGATTTGATGATATCTTTTGTGAGCCTTTCCGGCTTAGAGATTGGTTCTTCGGAGCCAAGATTGCGAAGGGCTTCCAAACTTTGTGACAACTGATTGGCACTGAGCGACGCTGCAACTTGAGCAATTTCATCGGTAAGCGGCACCGCTGGGGGCAAGTCCGCTGCTTTTTCGCGTTCGAGCGCCTCTGATTTTTTCTTTTCTGCACGGGCTCGCAGCGCTTCTCGTGCTTTCTTTTTAGTTTCTTGTCGAAGTTCTGCTTCTTTGGCTGCATCTTCAGCTGGAAGCTCCGGAATCTGCGCAACAGGCTCGGGAAGCGCTTCCACAACATCAGGAGGTACAATTACCGACTCAGAAATTACGGGCTCGGGTTCTGGACGTGGAGCAACCGGTTCAGGAGCAACCACAACAGGATCAGGCTCAGGAGCAACATCGGGCACAGGCAATTCAGCAACAGGAATAATCTGTGGCACCTCTGACGGTGGCGCTATAGGCACTTCTTCCTGAGCGGGAATTGGTTCTGGATCGAAAACGGGTTCTGAAAGTGGTACCGGTATCGGTTGGGATTGGGGCTCTGGATCTGGTGCTCGAACTGGTGTGGGTGCTGATGTTGGTTCTGGCACTGGCTCCGGTAGAGGCTCCGGCACGATCGCAGGGACAGGAGATGACTCCACAGCCGGTATCACTATTGGCGGGACATCCGCTGTGACTGCGCCAAGATCTAACTCAGTCTCGGTTTCGGCTTCTAACGCTTGTGCTGCGGACTTTGCAGCAGCCTCGGCTGCGGCTTGTGCGGCAATTTGCTCTGGAGTCGGTGGAATGACTCTTCTGCGCTTAGAGCGCTCGTTAATTATTCCGGCAGGCATTTCAATTGTTTCTGCAGCTTTGGCTCCACGCAAAAACGGGTCGACAGGAGGACCAATGCCTTGGTGCGGTTCTGGTGGCGCAACCGGTACCACAGGTACAACAGACACATCCGATACAGCAGGTTCAGCTGCAACAACCGGTTCAACAGCCATTGGAGGTGGTGGCAAAGGCGCTTGTGATTGCAGAGGAATGTCTAGAGGGCGACTGAAAAATTGCGCCGGTTCTGGCTCTAATTCGACTTCTGGCTCGGGATCCAAAATAGTTTCTTGAACAAATACAGGTTCTGGCAACTGCTCGTGAACTAACTGTCGAACGGGCTCTTGAACGATTTCTACTGGAGGTGTTTGCAAAATTGGCGCTTCGGTCACTGGCATATCGGCAGGGACGGCTTTAGGTTCTGGAATATAAGTCTCGAAGCGCTTTAAGGCGTTCTGATAAGCAGAAGGCTGAATTAATTTGGCTTCGAGCAGAAATCCAGAAACCGGCACTGGTTGCCCGTCGAAAGCGCGGGGGTAGGAAACATATAACAATTCTTTGGCGCGTGACATGGCAATTAAAAACAGCCTGCGTTCTTCATCTATATCGACAAAGTTTGAGACCGGAAACAGCCCATCAGCCATGCCAACGAGAAAGACTATCGCGAATTCATGCCCTTTTACAAACTCAGCTCCCATCAAATTGATAGAGCTTGACTCACCTTTTTCCTGACTCTTCGAATTGTTGTCCCAGTTACGAACAAAGTCATCGACGGTTTTGAATTTCCTGGCTTGTTCTTCTAACTGTTCGACTCGCGCTAGTGGTTCGTACAAAACATTGGGCGGAATTTTTGCTGCTTTATAGATTTCATGCAGCTTTTGGCTGCGCTTAAAATTGTTGATTGTCTCAGCTGGAGATAAACTTTCTTGATTCATCGTGCGAATAATTCGCACTAAGTCATTCAAGTCTTTACAGGCTGCGTCCTTGGTTGCCTCGTAATAAATTTCGATTGCTTTTAGAAAAGACAAGTTATTCGCTTCACCAAAACCGGCAATGGTTGTGGATAGTCGTGAAAGTTTTTGATCTAGCTCTCGCGATCGCAATTGACAAATGCGCTCAAAACTAGCTTTGGCTTTGGGTCCGTCCGGATCCATAACCAAGCGCAAAAATGCCATCACATCGCCCGCTTCATCTGGAACTAGGGTTGAGACCTGATCTAAGCTTGAGCAAGGAATATTATTTTTAAACAGTGCCTTTTCTAAATATGGAACATATTTTTGCGTACGCCAAATAATTACTATGTCAGATGGCTTTTTGCCACCACTTAAAAGAATTCCAATTTCGGAGGCAACCCAATCTGCCTCAGCGTCTTCATCAACAAGTTCTTTGGGTCCAATTACAGCATTCCCTGTTAGTGACCTGATACCAGCCTCGGTGTTTTTAGCGATAAATCTTTTTTCGATATTTTGACTAAACGCACGCAAATGCTCGACCAATGCTGGGTGAGAACGCCAGTTTTTTTCCAAAACGTAACATCTTGCGTTGGGCATGCGGAGAGAAATTTCGGACAATACATGCGGCATTGCCCCTTTGCTCTCGAAAATAGATTCGTCTTCATTGCCCGAAAAATAAATATTATCCTGCGGAAAAGCAAGAAGGCGGCACATCAACTCTTGAGCCATGGTGCAGTCCTGATACTCATCAACTAGAACAAAATCAAATTTGTGCGCGTAAGTTTCGCGCACTTCTCTGTTGCCGGCTAAAAGCTGAGCGCAAAGTGCGATAGTGTCGTCGTTGTCTATTTTATTGCTCTTCTTCAAGGCCTCATCGTAACCTTGATAGATTCGAGCTAGAAACTTTTCGCCATCGGTTTGCGCCGTTTGGCTTATTATCTCGGCGGTGACCATGTTTGCTTTATAAAGTGAAATGAGACTACCGACTGAAAGCTCGTCTACTTCGTGCTCCAAGAGCTCTAAGTGGACCGGATCCATCTCTGATTTTACTTTGCGCAAGACGCGATCTAGCACGCGCTGGGGATTGGCTTCTATTTTTAAAGGTGGTTTACGCCCAGCAAGCACAGCATTTTCTTTTAAGACCCTATAACCAAAATCGCGCCAGTTCGAGATATTGAGCTTTTGAGCAATTGCTGCGTCAGTAAGCACTTCTAATTGTGAGCGCAAAATATTAGTTGTTTCGTCTGAAAAGGAAAAAGCAATTATACGCTCTGGATTAACTCCCTGAGCCAACAAATAGCTAATGCGATAGGCGATACAACTTGTTTTTCCAACACCAGGAAATCCGGTGACGGCAATGGGTCCTGCACCATGGGTGATGGCAAGCCTCTGGACGTCGTCGTCAACGGGCAGCTCGGGCACGCGGACTTCGGCTTTACCCGAAATGAGCCTACCTACTGCAGAGCGTTTTCGTCCTTGCTCAAAAGCTTGCTGAACAGCGTCGGCACATTCGGTCAAGTTGCCGTCGATTTCTGCATTGGTAAGACGCAGAATTTTCCATCCATCACTTAGAAGGACTAGATGTTTCTTGGCTCTTGCATCTTGTCTGCCTGGAATATCTATGTAAGCAAGTCTGTCGAATTCAATTGCAAGACGATTGCTTTTCTCGGTCAACGCCATGTCTATAACGTAGTCACCAAGCATCTGTTGAGACGTGACGGGAAGCTCGCGATCTTTTAGACAATTGAAGAGTGTGTACTCCGACTTGAGCATGGGAGGCAGTTCTTGCGCTGTACAAATGCGGAATTGATGCAGATCGAGCATGCTCGACTCGACCAGCCAGACCAATTTTTCCCATGTAATTCGACGACCAGCGTATTCAAAATCCTCGCAGCGCGATCCATAGGCAATAAATTCATCAAAACCAAGCGGTGTCGAAATGACCGTGCGCTTGTCGTAAAGCAAACGCGGATACAAAATATAGTGGAAGAGATACCATAAATGGTGCGCGCGCTCAGGCGCTTCTAGATTGCGAATGACAGCAAGCGGACTGCCCAATAAATTAAGCTCAAATTCAGTGACGGCTGGTTGATTAAACGGCGAGTAGTTGCTTGCTTGTTGAAAAACATGGTCAGCTTGCGCATAGAGAACGTCGTTATCGATAATAAATGGTTCGACACCCTGACCTGCCAAAAAGTCCAAGGCACGATCCAAGTCGGCGGCTTGCTCGGCTTGTATATCAGTTAGAAATAAGCCTCTTTGGGTGCCTCCGCTCGTAGCGGACAAGTCGACGAACCATTTCAGCGCATCGCGGCAATCGTGAGGTTGTGGAGGGACGCGGCTACCTTTGAGGTCCATCGTTAAGTTTCTAGTGACACCTTTGTTTATATAAACGTGATATCAAAAACCTTCCACGCGCTGCTTGATAATAAGCCTAATATTGCTTGTTTGAGGCTTTTGCCAATACCCATCGCCCCTTGACAGCTTTTTATTTTCAAACTTTTTCTTGTTTATAAGAACCTTGACAATTTTCCTGTGGCGTTGGGAATAGTAAAATTTGTGCTAGGTAAAAAACTCAGACGAGCTTTTTCGCTCAGTTCCGAAAGAGAGGGATCTTAATGAGAGCATTAGTAGCAGCAGTACTTCTATCCGCAATAGCCATGCCAGCATTCAGCCAAGCATGTGGAGACGAAGGCAGATATTTCCACTTAAAGCCTCCAGCTTATTCTTACGCTAGCCACCGCAAGCGCACTATCCACAGAAAAGCCAAAGCTCTACGTTGGTACAGAGAGCACAACGGCAACGTTCTAGTTTGCCCAGGCTCCTACATCGATGGCATGACCTTGGGAACAACCAACTAATCAAACCGATTAGTTAGTTCAACCTTGTCCGATCCAAAATCAGTTTTTAAAGCATCGCCCATGGGCGATTAGTTTAATCTGAGTATTTTGCCTTATTAACGCACCGTCGCATGGCGGTGCGTTTTTAGCTTTCCAAAATTGAGGGGTTTCGCTAGCTCCGCAAGGTAGAACTTGCCTAAAACTTTCTCTTTCTTCTTTACATCTATTTTTTTGGTTATATTAAATTGCTAAAGTTTGGTCTCTTCTGTTGTCCACTTCCATGGATGCAAACTCTCCAAACGCCTGATTTGTAAACCATCTTTAGCCTTCTTAGCGTCAAACCGACGCGGGTGGTTTCTGTCGACGTTTGATACTTAGAACACCCTATCTCCTGAAGTGTTTGCTCTCTCACCAAAACACCAAACATCAGAGGAAAAAATCATATGTTCCACAAGACCAAAATCGCCCTGGCTGCCGCACTGGTTGCTAGCATCTCCCTCACCAGCTTCTCCGTCAATGGCGCCTTCGCCGCCGACCTGGAAGCGCTCAACAAGAGCAATTGGCAAGACACCCTCAAACAGTCGGACAAGCCTGTCCTCGTGATGGTCACCGGCGCCAACTGCAAGCCCTGCGACGAACTCGAGGTTGTCCTCAAGGCAACCGCGAACTCGCGTGGCGATGTCAAATTCGTCAAGGTCGACGCCAAAGATGTTGGGGTCCTTTCCGATGATCTGCCTTACGTCGCCTATTCCTACCCCTCGGTCGGAATAACTGTTTCGGGCGTCGCCAGGAGTCTCAAGACGGAGGCTGACATAAGCAAGGCGCTCACAGCCTGGTCGGCGTCGGCGACAGAATTGAGTAAGCTGAAAGCCAAACAAGCCAAGCTCGAAGAGACGATGGACGAGACAACTGCGCCTTACGAGGAGCAGCTCAACCAGATCTCGCAAAAGAAGAAGGAGGCCACCAAGGACGTCTACAAGAACTACTCCGACGTCCAGCGGCAGTTGAAGGAGAAAGCTAAACCTTACGACGAGCAGATCGCCAAAATCGAAGCCGACCGAGGCCAGGCTCTCGCCGCTCTACAAAACCAGCTCGATCAAGCACAAAATGCAATCGAGTTGGCGAAAAAGCCTTTCAACGAAGAGATCGCCAAGCTCAGGGAAACAGCGGCAGCAGCTGTCTCCGGCACGCAGACCGAAATGGACAAGGTTCGCAAGGCTCAGCGTCGCCTGAAGAACAAAGACGCTGAGCTGCTCGACAACAACGAGTAATAATTGCGTGAATTTGTTCTGATTAAGACGGCAACCGGGTTTTCTCCTGGTTGCCGTTTTTCTTGACTACCCACTACTACACATTATCGTAAAGATTACCCTCCAACAATGCTTTTAGAACTTAACCCGATATCGGTTTAAGTTCTAAAGATGTCTTAGCGCTGCGAGGTTATATGTTTGAAACCCGCATGTCAAGCAAGTTTCAAAGGTCGATTCCCGACCCTTGTGCTTGTTAGAGTAAGCGGTCCTTTTTTAACCCTTCACTCGACTTTCTCATCTCACCAAACTAAATCCACAACAGATCAAGAAGGAAACTCAAATGCCTGAAATGCATTCGAGACGATCTGCTCTGCAAACCATTCTTGGATGCGGGGTAGCTTTCGTCTCGTACTTGGTCTCAATTGAAAGGTCGAACGCTATGACCCTCAAACCCACGCCGATGCAAGTCGACGGACCTTACTTCCTGCCCAACGCACCGTTTGGCACAAACATCATCCCCGCCGGCATGACTGGTGACCTGATCGAAGTCTCCGGCCGCGTGCTTGCAACCGACGGCAACCCTGTTGCCAACGCCATGGTTCACGTCTGGCTCGCTGATCCCAAGGGCATCTACGACAACCAGGACGCACAAGGTCGGGCAACCAAGATTTCGGTTTCGCAGATGAAGCTGCGCTGCCGCATCGTGACCGACCAAAACGGCGCCTACAAGTTTTCGTGTTTGCGTCCGGGCAACTATGATGTCGGCGGCGGCAACGTGCGTCCTGCTCACATCCATGTGATGGTCGAGGCGCGCAAGAAGAAGACGCTCATCACGCAGCTCTACTTCACTGACGACCAGTACAACACCAAGGACCTTCAGGGTCCGGGCTTCTTCCTTCCGGAACTGCTCGTGCCGATGACTCCTTCGGTGGCTCAAGCTGGCGTCTTTCAGCGTGGCAATTTCGACTTCGTGCTGGCGTAACGCTCGGGCGAAGCTGGTAAGAATCAGTTGGCGCAACTGATCTGAGAAGGAGCAGATTTTGATTCTCAAGAATCAATTTCTGCTCTTTCTTTTTTAAATCTATTGCTATACGTTTTAGTAGAGATATTCTAAAAAAATGGAGAAACGGTTTCAAGTTGAAACCGCTTCTCCATCAGCACTTTTACCGCTCGTCAGTCGTTAGAACTGGCGGGTGAATGCGGCTGCAAAAATGACGAAGCCCGCCGCCACGCAGAAGTACAGGGCGCGAGTGGCGCAACGATGCAGAGTGCCGCTACCGAGGATGGCCATGATCATCGCCGACAGGATAGTGCCTACGACGCTCGCCACCATGATGACGACGACGAGAACGAGACCATCGGTGTTGTTGATGGTGTTCATTGACGCAAACACGCTCACGAGCACACCCAGGATCACAGAAACGAGGTCGCCGAGCCGAGATTGAGAACGAGCGGGATTGGACTGATTGGTCATCAGATTTCTCCTGTGTTGCCTTGATTTCAGTTTCATTCTTCAAGAGGCGAATACCGAAGAGAGAAGCGCATCAGCACTGTCTCTCTCCGGTTTAGTCACAGGTCACAAAGCCCTCAAGGAAAAGGGCTTTGCTCGCAGTTGCAGTCCCAGAGCGGACGTCCGCACGGTTGATGCGGTTGGGTCAGCTCGGGGTTACAAGCGAGGCAGACGATGGTGTGCTTGCCGTGCGCGACTTCGGTATCGCACTCGTAGCACTCCACCGGCGGCTTCACTTGCTGCGGGGCAGTGGAATTGGTCTGCCCTGCTTGGGTCTGCTCTACGGTCATGCAGTTCCTTTCGTGGTTAGAGTTTTGGTTGCCTCGAATCCGGTCCGCGCTTAAGCCGCTTGGACACAGGATTTGAGATAACCGGCCACTGCTGCCAGTTCGATGCCGCCATAGAAGGGGGCGGGCACAGAGCCAGCATCGAGGAGACCTTTGGCGCGAACGACGCCGTCCTCGATTTCGCAGAGATCGCTCATGCTCTCGAAAACAATAGCCGTGTCATGGGCGACACAGGCGACGGTTTCATGCGCTTTCTGCTGCAGGTCGCACGCATCATCTGCGATGAACCTGGCATTGGAGAAGCGCAGAGCAAGCTCGCGCAGATTCAGGTCGGGATTCAGGTTGGAAAGCCCGTCCAGAGTAGCGCGAAGTCGGATGGACGCTTCGCGAAAGTATGCCAGGCTGCGCAAGCCGTTGTCGTCGATGGAGAGAAAATCGCCAGCGCAAACCACGTATTGCTGACGCAGAACGGTGAGTTCCTGGCGCAGGGTGTGCAGTTGCTCGATGAACTGGCTTGCCAGAACCGAAGTCCAGCTTGCCTCGAGTTCCTGCACATCGCTTACGAAGTCGTCGCCGACTAGCCGGTCCCAGTTGTAGTGGGTGGACTGTCTGGCGAGCGAGCGTCGATTAGCCACGCGGTTGCCCGTGCGAGGTGCAGCGGGTTTGCTCATAGCAATAACGAAGCCGATACCGACGAGAGCGGCCGTAACTAACAATCGGGTCTTGTCCGACATGTTGAGTCCTTTCTTGCGTTGAGTTCAGTTTCTCTCGACTGGCACCATTGCCGGTCGAAAAACGCGAGATGTATTATGGGTATTTGGCGGTAAAGACTTTTAGTGGAAATAAATAGAGATATGATCTGAGCTTACAGATATCTCTTGACAGCCTCAAGATTATAAAAGTTAGTTGGCTCTAAACTTTGCGTATAGACTAGCGCAGCTCGCCCAGAGAATTTAGAGTCCTGTTTCAGAAACCATGTAGAAGCAAGCAAGCATAACAAGCATTGCACTAGTTACTCCAAGCCAAAAACCGGCAACTAGTATTTGCCAGACTATCAAAGCCTGTCTACTAGTCAGACTAATGAGAATTCCCATGCGGTTGATGATGTAAAAAAGTACTGCACCAACTGTGAAAAGAAGTGGCAAGAGCTTGATGCCTGGCGGCACTTCCACTGACACTGCTACTACTAAACTCAAGATGCAGAGTACTACCAAAAAGATGGTGACATAATCGGAAAAGCGCTGTTTGACGTTATCTGCGACCGATGCGTCGTTGATATGTTTGATAGCTAAAACAAAATTCTTCAGACCCTGACGTCTTGGAACCGAGCTTTGTTCAGGCACTTTCACCTGTTCGACTTTTTCAGCTTCTTTTGATTGGTCAGCACTTTCAGACACGATAGTTCCCCCGGGAAACCTACTCTAATCTTATCAACAAATCTGAAATTCAAGGATTTTTTTGGCGTTACTCGATATTATCGGGTTCGTCGCCGTCTGCATCATCAGAAAAATCTGGCGATTCATCCTCTTCTTCGTGCTTAGAAGAACCCGAGTCTTCAGAAGGCTCGCCTTCAAAACTGATAACGATGTGACGATCCGGACCCTCGCCTTCACTCTTAGACGAGAGTTCGGGAAAGTGTTCTTGCAAGTAATTGTGCACCAGACGTCTTTCGTATGGTGACATAGGATCGAGATCAACTCGCTCCACTTCACCATTGAGAACCGCTACCGCACTTTCTTTGGAAGATTCTTCCAGAGTACGTCTGCGACGCGCTCTATAGTCAAGAACATCAATCACAAATGGCCCGTGATCGATGGCGTTGCTCTTACACATTTGTCTTACGACGAATTGCAGAGCTTCTAAAGTTTTGCCGTTTCTGCCGATAAGCATTCTTGCATCGTCAGCTCTACAGTCTATGCGAAAACAGACTGTGCGCTCATCTAGCTCTTCTTCTACGACGCTTGCATCTATGTCGAGAATAGCCAGGATCTTTTCCAGGTAGGCTTGAGCACTTTCTCCAAATTGGCTTTGATTCATTGTTTATCTCTTCTTCTTTTTCTTTTTAGGCTTGTCGCTGGGACTTGCAGGTTCCACTGTCACAGTCCCCGGGGCGGCGCCTTCCGTCACATTTTCAAGAGGCTTAACCGGTCTCTTCATCAACAACCAGGTTTGGAAGGATTGAACCACGTTTGAGATAAACATGTAAACCAGT
Source organism: Candidatus Melainabacteria bacterium (assembly GCA_016699165.1). GTDB lineage: Bacteria > Cyanobacteriota > Vampirovibrionia > Obscuribacterales > Obscuribacteraceae > Aved-18. Next base: position 2,830,054 of record CP064963.1, read on the forward strand.
ACGCCAAGAGGCAAAGGCATGAAAACAAACATGCCCGTCATTGCAAACGGCATGAATTTCATGGTGTCTTGTTGAACTCTTTGTTGGTCGTCCATTTTGGCAGGATCAATTTTGCTTTGCGGCATCATGAATTTCTGAGAAACCCACATGGAGACGCCAAATCCAAGAACCAAAATCACTACATCTAAATTTTTAGGATCAAGCAATTGCATTCCTACAGCCACTTTTCCAAGACCTGAAAAAGGACCGAATCTTTCTTCTTTAGCTACGCCAGGCACAATTGCGTGCACCTGATAGTCGCCTTCTTGATTGAACACGGCATGCCCGGTTTCAGAAATGGTGGCAGCCTCTGATAGAGCCGGCTTGCCTCCTTTTATCACTTCCCATTTCGGTTTAAAATCTGATGGTAAATCGCCTTCAATAGTGCGAGTGCCGAAGTCTACTGCTTCACCAGTCGATAGTTTCAATTCACCTGGGTAAACGGCTACCTTAGCCAGTTTCCCTGTTTGGCTGACATAAGGCATAGTGGCATCGGAAGTTTCTTTTTTAGTTTCTTTGACTACCTGAGCCGATTTCACTACTTTGACGTTAACCGATATCGGTTTATCACCAAAAGGGGGTCCACTAAAAGTGGTGAAAAGTGCGATGAAAATTGGAAGTTGAAGAAGCATCGGCCAACAACCGCCCATCGGATTTACTTTATTCTTGCCGTAGAACTCCATAAGCTTTGTTTTGAGCATTTCGGGATCGTCTTTATAACGCTCCTGAATCTCTTTAAGCATTGGTTGAATCAAGCCCATCTGCTGCATTGACGCTGTCTGTTTAGCGACCAGTGGCCACAACAAGGCTCTAACGCCAAGCGTAAGACCAACCAGTGCCCAGCCGTAGCTTTGCGTTTTGCCCCAAATAAAGATCAGGGCAGGAAGCATGAAATTGTAAGTCAGGTCCAACGGTTAAACCACCTTATCTACGCCACCTGGATGCCAGGGATGGCAGCACGACAGTCTGCGCAAGCCAAAAAACAGACCTTTGATCAGTCCGTGGCGAGCTAGACTACCAATCATATATTCTGAACAACTAGGATAAAACCTGCATGATGGCTGTCTCAAGAATCGCGTCATTTGATAAACGCGTATCGCTAGTATCAGCGGTTTTGTTGTAATTGACGACTTCATCTATGATTTACTTAAGCTTTTAAATTAGAGCAATATTTTTTCTTTGCTCTCTCCAGACTGCTTAGCAACGCGCCGTTCAGCTGGCCCCATGTCATGTGGAGTGCTTGTGGATGAATCACGAAAACAAGAGCATAGAGCTGATTCAATTCGAAGCTTCTTCTTACTAATCTATAGCTTTCTCGCAATTGACGCTTGATTCTGTTGCGCACGCAAGAACTCTTAGAAACCTTCTTACCAACTACAAAACCTGCCAAAGGTAGCAGGCTTTTTCCTGGCGATGGACGCCTGGGCACTACATAAAGACTGAAAGCATCAGCGTTTATGACCATTCTGGCTTTGTATGCCCGCTCAAAAAGAGACTGACGGCGCAACCGCTCGGCTGAGGGAAGCACAAATACTTTTCCAGTCCTGCCTTAAACAACTGCCAGACGCTGACGACCTTTCGCTCTGCGACGGCTAATAACTCTTCTGCCAGCTTTGGAAGACATTCTAGCCATAAAGCCGCTGTCTTTTTTAGCTTTCAATTTGGAACCACGCAACGTACGTTTCATTATTCACTCCTGAGCGGTCTCGGATTTGAACGATCGATTTGCCTTAAAAATTCTGGCTTATCCGGACCAAACAAGCCATGTTATCATTCGACGCTCTTAATTAATATCCGTCCGTTATTGAATTAAGACTAAAAGTTTACCAATCGTAGATTTTTTTCTCCTACCTGCCAATATATTTTCGTGCGCTCAGATAACGACATTCGTATACTCAAGTCGTCTTCCCAACTTTGGGATGATGCTCGCGCTATTCTGGAAAAGAAATTAGCGCAACCAAGCTTCGAGAGCTGGATTAAGCCTGTTAAATTATTGATGTTGGAAGATCGCGAAGTTGTCCTTGCTGTGCAAAACGACTTTATGCGCACAATGGTCACCAATTACAAAACTCAGATTCTGTCTGCTTTTCAAGAGCTACTGGACACAAGCGAACCGCTCAGCATGCGAGTTGAGATTCAGCAAGATCTAGAACCTTCCACATATACAAGTTCCATTGCCAATATTCAGCCTGACGCCATAAGCCAATCTTCACCCGCCAAAGTAACTTCTGTTTCTATTGCCTCCGCACCTAAACCGCCTCCACGCTCAGATTCGGCTGTACTCAGTGCACTTAATCCCCGTTTTACTTTTGCAAATTTCGTAGTTGGCTCGAACAGCCGTTTTTGTCATTCTGCCGCTCACGCTGTCGCTCAAAAACCAGGCCAAGCGTATAACCCACTTTTTATGTATGGTGGTGTGGGACTAGGAAAAACGCATATCATGCAAGCGATTGGTCACGAAATTATTGCCACATCACCTCAACTTAAGGTGCGATACATAAGCTGTGAGCGTTTTACAAACGATCTGGTTGCTTCTATTCGCGAAGATAGAATGGTAGATTTTCGCAAAAGATACAGACAGGTAGACGTTCTGCTTGTTGACGATATTCAATTCATTGAAGGCAAAGATGCTACTCAAGAAGAATTTTTTCACACTTTCAACGCCTTGCGTGATTCAGGAAAGCAAGTGGTTTTGTCGTCAGATCGACCACCTAAGGCTCTTGCTCATTTGACAGAGCGCTTGCGTAGCCGCTTTGAGTGGGGTTTGATTGCAGACATTCAATTGCCTGACCTTGAAACGCGTATTGCCATTTTGCAAAAGAAAGCAATTCTTGAGCAAATGACAGTCAGCGACGATGTTCTTGAATTCATTGCTACAACAAGTACAAAGAATATTCGGGAGATGGAAGGTGCACTAATAAGTGCTTATGCCTTTTCCAACTTGATGGGCGCACCAATGGATCTAAGTACCGTGCAAAGCGCTTTGCAGCGCGGAGGCGCACCAATAAAAAAAGCTGTACTTTCTTTAGAAGTTATCATCAACGCTGTAGCTGATGCATATAAAGTAGAGCCATCCGAACTCCGCTCCAGCAAACGTTCTCAAGATATAACTCTTGCTAGGCACGTGGCTATGTATTTGGCTCACGAAATTGGAAAATTCAGTTATCCAAGGATTGGAGAGACTTTCGGCAATCGTAAGCACACCTCTATTTTATACGCTTATCAACGTATCCAAAAGCTAATAAATGAAGACCCTGAACTAGCCTCAATGGTTTCGACCATAACAAAAAAACTGGGCGTTTGATCCACTTGTTCAAAGTGTGTAGACAACGTGTTTTATCAAGGTCATTTACCTGTTTTAAAACCCAGAACCCAAATTGTTATTGCAAAAATGACTACACTCTTCGAACAGTTTATGCACAGGCAAAAAGTCCATGCCCAGTGAGCTGAACCCACTTATCTACAGAAATTTCGCTCCCCTACTACTCCTATTTAGATATTTACTTAAATAACAAAGCAGCAATACAAACAGAAAAGACCGTGTCAGTTTGAGCAAAGTTAACCCCGCAGAAATGAACGCAACGAGTTGATTTGCGATACTCTTTAAGATGTCTACATAGTAAGAATTGAGGTAAGGCATATGCATTTCGCCCTCCAGAAGGAAACGCTCGTGCGTGCGCTAAAAGATGTCACAAGCGCACTGGCTACACGCGTAGTACAGCCTATCCTTAACAACGTAGCACTTGAGACTCAAGGTGAAACAACAATCAAGTTTAAAGCTACAGATCTCGATCTTTCAATCGAAACTCTAGTAGCTGGTGTTGTTTACACCCAAGGCGCAATCACATTGCCTGGACGCAAGATGCTTGAAATCGTTTCGAAATTGCCTGATGACCTAGTCTCTTGCCAGATTGAAATGGATACACTTACAGCCACAATCTCTTGCCGCAAATCAAAATTTACTCTCACTGGTCTTTCATATGAAGACTATCCAAAAACAATTAGCAAACGCCCCGAACAGGCTTATGTAATGCCAGTTGAAGTGCTTAAGAAATCGATGTTCCAAACTTCTTTTGCAGCAGCAAGTTATGATGCAAGCAGCATTCTTGGTGGCGTGTTCTTAGTGTTGCAAGATGGTGTTTTAGAAGCCACTGCTACAGATGGCAGTCGCATGGCGCATAGACAAGAAAAACTAAATGTAATTGCTCCAGCTAAAGCAACTGACGAAGTGACTAATGAAGCTGAAGTTGATGGCGAAAGCAAAAGTTCGACAATCACTCTAGACAAAGCCACCACTCTAAAAGTAATTATTCCTGCCAAAGCTTGTACTGAAGTTATTCGCACTCTTGATAATTATTCGCAAGCACAAAAGAATGGCACCAACGAAGAAGTTAGAGTTGGTTTCTCGGATGGACAAGTGACTTTTGAAACTGAGCGTCACTGTCTTGCTACTCGCTTGATTAGTGGTGAGTATCCAAAGTATCAAGACTTATTTCCATCTGAATTTAAGTATCTGGCTACTTTCAATCGCGAAGAAATGATGAAAGCAATTGAGCGCGTAGCCATCATGTCAGACGACAGAACGCACCTGGCCAAATTGCATTTTGAAGATCAAACCGCCCATGTTACAGCCAACACTCCAGATATTGGTAAGGCACAAGAAGAAGTCTCTATCCAGTACGAAGGACAAGTATTGGACATTGCAGTCAACGTCAAATATTTCCTTGATGTGCTTCAAAGACTGGTATCAGATGAGGTGCGCTTGGAAATGCTTGGTTCGCTCAAACCACTCATTCTTAAAGGCGTGGGTGACGATTGCTACAAGTATCTTTTGATGCCAGTGCAAGCGAAATAAAAAATAAGATCTGCTACCTACATTCCGAAATCAAGATCGATTAAATCGTCACATGTTCTTCTCGAAGGAGTAACAGCGACTTTTTGTTTGTACTCTGGAGTGCAGGGTGAATTTTCACGCAGGCGCTCTAATGCCTGCAATCGCGTAGCAGTTATGCGAGCGGATTGAATTCTTTCTTCTTGATTGAGATCTTCTTTTGCAAAACACTTTGTAAACATGTTTTTGCAAGCATCAAGCAGTTTGTTAGTCATAGCGGTGTCCTCGTCGGCTATTACCAGTTTGGCTGAAACCCGCCAGAGTAGCATCACGTCGATTGTGTATTTGTGCCATCACTCACATGGGGGATACTTGCCAAGAGGTGCTAGCTAGCGCTAACCCGCTCAATATAAATGGATAGATGTCATAAATATTAGTTGTTTAGAGGAGCTTGATTCTTCAAAGATACAATCACCGTTTCTCTTAATTCTTACCGCGATAGCTTCCAGCCAAAATCTCTTCTAAGCCAGTTTCTCTTTTCTTGTATCTCACTTTGAGCGAGAAGGGCAGACACTGGTTTTGAATTTTGGTTGAACTGCGGCATTTTTCTCTTCAAGTAAACAAACGCTAGGAAAGGAAATCCAAGCATGAGCAATCTTTCTGCCAACACGCAGGCCCCCAAGATGGGACGTATTCTCAGCGGCTTTGCCTGCTGCCCCGTCTGCATCATCGATGGTCGCCCCCAGGAGCCTTACATGGCTGTTCCAGGCGAGCACAAGCGTGTTCTCTGCCATGGTTGCGGACGCTCGTCCAACGAGTTTTCGCACAATATGCTGAACTATGCTCAGAGCCTCCCGCCGACGATGCGCGACCTCGTGGTCGAGCTCACCTCCTGGACTCACCAGGACAATGTCGCGGCAGTCGTGCCCTATCGTCTCGTCAATGTGCGCAAGAATGCCAACTCGCTTGCTTCGGGTCAGGCATACGACGGACTCGCCGGCATCGCCGCGCGTGGACACGTCGACACGCTCATCGAGGAGGCGAGCCGGCAAACGATGGTGTTCGCCATCGACGAAGGCAACGTCAACGACGCCATAGAGATTTGTTTTCTTCTCCCTGACGCAGCGCTCTTCGCCAAGACGCTCGTTTCGGAGGCTGAGATCGAGTCTTTGTCGGCGCAACATCTGGCTTCCGCCAATCAGCCCGCACACCGGGTGTCGGCGGTCAAGAAGCTGCTTTCGTACGGCTTCGAGATCAAGCATGTCGACGTCGCATCGTCGCTTGCTCGCATCGCGCTTCAATCGCCCGACGGCAAGGTGAAGGCCGAGCTGCACTGGGTCAACATCTGACGCTTTGACCTCTTCACCAAGAAAAATCAACTAACAGAAAGGGAGGACCAAAAATGGCTCCTCATCCCGATACCCAACGTCATCCTCTCGACCCCCGCTTCGCCGTGGAGATCAAGACTCCTCGGCAGGCTGCAATCTATCGCAGGCTTCTGATCGCCAAAATTGCGGTGCAGGTCATTCTGCTTGTCGCAATGCTCATGCTGCTCGGCGTGTCCTGGTGGCAACTCGCGTTCATTGCGGTTTTTGCCACAGCGTGGAAGGGTTTCGACATGTGGCGCAAAGGCACTCTGAAGGACCTGGCTTTCTGGCACAAGTGGAACATTCCGTCTTGAGCCACTGAGTGACAGGTCGTTGAATTAGGTTGAACGCGAGAACAGAAATGTTCTTGCGTTCAACTCTTTTTAGCAAAGCTCTAACTATGCGAAATAGTATTAGTCGCTCAAACTCTTCAAATATTCAATCAGAGAGTCGACTTGTTCGATAGATAAAGGACCCTTGCAGGTGTATTCAAAACCAGGCATAGAATTGTTGTTTGTACTGCCGCAAGCAATTGTCCTGCGACGCGATTGAACTAGTTCAGAATTTTTGTAGCCTCCAATCAGAAGATTGGGTCCAGATGCGCCTTCACCCTTTAAACCATGACACATGGCACAATCAGCATCATACAGGTCTTTGCCAAACGCTCCCACGCCTTGATAGACGTGACAGGTCATGCATTTTTCGTCTGTCAATATTTTTGATTTTCCTTTTGAAGACAAATTCTTATGATGATTTTCTATATCCATTGCCATTGATAAAGTGACAACTGGTCGCACAGGATCCGAGCTAAGAACGTCTAGAGTTTTGGTCACTTTATTCTGTTTCATTGACGTGTCTATTTTTACCTTCAAAATCGTAGTTTCTTGGGATTTTAAAATAGACTTCTTAATTTCAGGCACGGTACAGCCGCAAGTAGACTTCGTTTCCAAAATCTTTAAGGGTTTAGCCCCGAAATTTGTAACCTTGAAGCTACGATAAAGAATGGCTCCTTCTTTGACTTTTCCTAAATCAACGAACTCGCGATCAAATTTGATTTGAGGCTCGTTTGAGGAAGAATTGTCACTTTTTGCAAGAATTTTATTTCCTAAAAAGACAAGGAGAATAAGACCAATCAAAAGAGTAAAGAATAGGCGCATAAGTTAATGCTATCAGCGCTTAAGAAGGCTTACAACCCGACCCCCAGGAGAGCTTGCTTACTTAAACTGACTTCAATTTATACTAAATTAGGTAGTAAATTTGTTTGGAAAAGGAAGAGAACGAAACCGGCTTGTTGCCAGGTTTCGCCCTCCTTCAGATTATTTGCCCGAGTACAGTTGCACAGCCTTCTGATAGACGATGCCTTGAAGGGCACCAGGCACCAGAAATAGTATCACTGTCGCAATTGAAAAGTCGGGAGCTGGAACGCCCATTAGCCACCCCAGAGCAAAGATAACGAGTGCCGAAGACGTTGCGCCAATCATGGCAAATGTACTAGCGTCATTCTTGTTTTCGTCTTTGACATAGGACAACCAGGCGCCGACGCACATACCTACAGCGGCAAAGAATGTCGAGGTGATTATGGCGACGTTTAGTGCTGGGCCGCTCGTTTCTGGCAATGTGATAGAGGCAAAATAGCCGAGCACAAAACCGGTAATTGCACCACATATGGTGCTAGCAAGCGAACCGAATACAGTATCTTTCATAGTTTTTCTCCTTTGCTTAAGAATCTTACTTGCGCACGTAGAGCTTGCGAGTGTAGAAACTCAGCACGCCGCCGGCGTAGCCAGCAAGTGCGTAAGTGGCTAATCCGGCGCTCAGTGGAAGTGAAATAGTCGCTTTGGAAATGAGTATGGCGGCACCAAGTGTGAGGACAGTTAGACCAAGTCCGCGCATAGATAAGAATTTGGCATTGGCTAAAGAGGCGAAGTGATTGCCCAGAAGGCCGGTGAAAACAGCTACACCCCAGAGAATGGGAAGCAGCAAATTAGCGGTTTGCATTTTATGCAATCCTTGTTTTTTAGATTTCTGTTTTAAGAGTTAGTGTTTGGTTTTCAAAAGAGTGGAGAGAAAAAATATAGACTCAGACTATAGAATTATTGGTAAGTAAATCTAGAAGAAATGTTCAATATTTATATTGCCATAACTACTTGACAAATACAATCTCAAGCCAAGTGCTAGCGCAGTTATACGAACTTTCTTCTTTGTAGAAAAGAAGTTCTAAAAGCTAAGAGTAGCGGAGTTTACTATCGACTCTTGTAAGTTCAAGACTAAAGAGCTTATTGACTGTAAGCAGTCTTTTTTCTTAGTGTTCGTGCATCTCCTTTACTCTTCAAGTTTCACTACCAAAGCCAGAATTAAATCTTCACCCCATATTGTCTGACTGCATTTTCTAGCAGGCGGTCAAACTGGCTCACAATGAGGAGATCGGTCATTAAGCGCATCCGAATTTAATTGCGCGATAACAATAGGAAAGGACATTTCGATGCTGGAAAGCATCCTTGCCCACCTACCTACTCTTGACGAAATTTGGCGAGCAATGCCTACAATCTTGTCTATCGTTTTGATTGAAGGGCTTTTGTCGGTAGACAACTCGCTTATCATCGCCACCAAAGCAAGAGTGCTGCAGGATTCTCGTCAAAGAGATCGCGCGCTCTTCTGGGGCTATGTTTTGGCCATGCTGTTCAGGCTTTTAGCCCTGGGTGCTGTTTTTCTTCTCTTGCAATATCCGGTCATACAACTTGTTTGTGGTCTTTATCTTGTCTGGGTGACTTGCGACCATCTTGGTCGAATGCACGAGACAAATACTGCAACAACTGTGCAGCCGAGTTTCACTCGCGTGATTATGGATATCGCTATTCTGGATCTCGTGTTTGGTATCGATAACATCGTTACCGCTGTTGCTATCTCGCCTAAGATGTGGATTGTCGTAGTCGGCGTCATTGCTGGCATCGCTACCATGGCTCTGGCAAGCAAGGTGTTCATGAAAGTAGTCGATAGACTGCCGATTCTTGCGCCGCTTGCTTATCTGATTGTCGGCTACATCGGTTGTCAGATTGGTGTGGAATACTTCTTCCACACCAAGCCTGGTGAACTTGCACAGTTTGGTATCATCGCTGGAATCCTAGCTGTTGGTATCGCGTACTCCAAGCTAACTTTCTTGCATCCGCTCATTGAGCCGGTTCTGGGGCTTATAGCTAAGTTGATGGCGGGCGTAGCTTATGTGCTCGAACTGCCATTTACGATTGTGAAAGCGTTGTTCTCATCTAGAAATTCTTAAGAAGATCTAGCGGGAACGCATTTTTATAGCAACAGAAGTCTGGATATGTGAAGGCTTTTCAAAGCTTTCCTATCCAGATTTTTTTTGACCACCTGGGTTTCTCGATGAAGCAGCAGGTTATTTTTTCTTGGTTCTGGGAACACTATATTGTATAGTTACCTACCCCGAAAGGAGAAAATGTCATGCCTTATGAGTCAATGAATCTTCTCGAATTTCAACGTCGCTTCAACTCCGAAGAAGCCTGTCTTAAAGCCATTTTTGATGCACGATGGCTAAAGGATTTATCTGTGTTTACTGTCACCACAATGATGGAATCCGCATGGCTAGGCGCAGAACAATCCAATGCTGTGTTTGTCGTCGTCAGGTTTCAATCACATCTGGAACGGTTTTTCATCGGTCCAAAGTTCCCTTAACCACCTGGTTTTGGCTTATTTATCTCATGTCTCAAGACAAGGGAGGTATATCAACAATGCGTGCTGCAAAGCTTCTCGGTATGCACTACACCACCGTATACAACATGATGCACAAAGTACGAGCTGCAATGCAAAATCGGCAGGAAAACATTCTCCTGTCTGGACTTGTAGAAGTTGATGATGCATTTTTTGGAGGTAGATCTCGGGGAAAGTCGGACGGGCGTTCAGTAACAAGAAGCAAGTCTGCGTAATGACTGAGCGCCTAAACTGCAAAGCTGGTGATGCAGCCTTCGTCGTGATGGAAAATCCAAGTGGTGATTGTCTTCAAAGTGCCGTAGAATCTCGCGTTGAACCGATGACACACATCAGAACTGATGGGTATCACGTAAACTCCGTCCTTCATTCCGTGGCTGGTAGACTGCAAATGACGAGAATTGGAGGTCAATACGAAGAACACGGACCGCTCAAACATGTGGATAGAGCTATATCTTTGGCAAAACGATTTTTGATTGGCACTTATCATCAATACTGTTCAAGAGCTAACCTACAGCTTTTCCTTGACGAATTCTCTTTTCGATTCAATCGGCGCTACGAATGGTCGCAACTATTCGGCCGAACTCTTTTAGCGTGCATCCTGTGTGCTCCCACTCTGTATGCGCCATTCTGAAACCCAGGTTTGACCATAAACTACTACTAATGGTAGTAAGAGATACATGATTTTTTATTTGACCAGGACGCCGCCAACATCAACGATACATTTTTCTAATTTCTTGCGCTCATCTTCAGCATCGTTTCCATGGTCGTTAAGCCAATCACCAAGCGCATCTATAACAGTGGAGCGAACGAACGCTGTTTCAAATTGTAAGTGTCCCACTTTTCCCAACCAGCGTAAAGTCTGATCAGAAGACGGCATAACAGCCATAAGATCAGTCACCGCATTTGGTGCTACACAACCATCAGCACTTCCTTGCAAAATCAACACTGCTAAGCGAGGGTCAGTTAATTTGCCGTATTTGATTGTTTTATCGACAAACATATCTGTAGCAAGCAAATCGGTTAATTGAATTTTTTTCAAAATAAGCGGATCTTCCATCATCTCGTCAATTACGTCCTGGCGGGTGGAAACCAGTTTGTTGATGAAAGTCTTCAGGCTGATGGTGCCTGTTTTTGTGAACAAAATTCCTTTAGCTACTTGTGCCAGTTCACCTGGATCGGCATACATTTTAGCGTTAACTTTTACTGCTGGTGCTGAAAGAGCTATGCCTTCTACTAGGTTTTTATTTTCTGCCGCCAATCTTACGCAGAAAGTGCAACCAAGGCTTTCTCCCATGGCTATGATAGGAGTATTTGGATATTTTGCATTGACCAATTTGGTGAGAGCAACAATGTCCTGGTAACTTTTCTCGTGGTTTATTTTTGTTTTGTTATCTGCTTTGGTGGAAAATTTCTGCTCTTCATCAAAGCGACAGCGACCAAATCCGCGCATGTCCATTGCTACAAAACCAATTCCATATTGGGCTAAAGTTCTGGCAAGCACTCTGAATCTGCGACCGTGCAGGGTGAGTCCATGAATTCCAACCACGACTGCTTTTAATTCCTGATTGGATGAAGGTATCCATTCGTATGTAGGAATTTTCAGTGTTTTAGAAAAATCACCATCTTCGACATAAGTAAAATTGGCAGCCGCTTCCGCTGTCATCTTATCGGGCAATTGAGATGGGATAGTTATCTCATTAGACTTTACCGATTCAGGCATCACCAAAGTACTTAAGCTTAAGAGAGCAGACAATAAAAATTTAGAGCGAATAGTTTTGGTAGGCATAAAAAACCTTATTGGTGTAAGTTCAGATCTTACCAAGCTAGAAATTTCGTGCTTAGTTATTTGTCGAAATTTTGGCTTTGGAGCTTTATACTATACGCAATCGTAATGTTTACGTAAAAAGATTGAGACGAGGACAGCGGTTTCAAAACCGTCCTCATCTCAATAATTGTTGTTGATTGGGTCGTCGGAGTCTGCTTGAGTACGTCGACACAGACCTTGTGGGGTGTGTCTTCATGGTAGGCAGTCTCCGACCAGTTCGTAGGCTCTGCGGATAGCCGCTTTCTTTTGAGCGGCTGTAAGCTCCAGTTCGAGTGCGCCGATTTCATCGATGTTGAGGTCGATTACTTTCACGCCGTCAGCAGCCCAGTCGTTGAGCGTCTTGATGTTGCGAGTGGTAATCCCACGCCAGTACTCCATGTAGCGCTTCTGCAGACGGGGAATGAACTTAGTGCAGTTCCCGTCGATGTTCACCGCTACAATTTTCCAGCAAGGGACTTTGAAGTGCCGCGCAACCACGCCAATCGGCATGCGTCCATCCCAGGTAAGCATCCCGTCGAAGAGATACATGCCCATGAATTCTACAGCACCGATAACGCCTGGGATTGCGATACTGGCACGAACAGCCAGACCAACAGGAGCAGGTTCGTCCGTAAGCTTGGTGCAAGTCCCGTTTGCCTCGTAGAGGAAAACCCCTTTGGCAGTGAAAAGGATCTGACAGCGACCCTTACCCGGAACTTCTGCAGCCGCCATAATCCAAAGCTTGGCGGGCCACACAGGCACGTACTCGTCGATAAGGTCACCAAGCGAATGCGAGCACATGATGGCGCGCATCGGAATCACTTCGCCCGATTTCTGACCCAGATAGTGACGAATCACATTGAGCGGATGCTCAATGCGCCGGACCAGGGTTTCGAACTCATAGGCAACCATAAGCGTCATCATGCGACGCAAAGACAAATCCGCGGCATAGAATACAGCCGGAATAGTGCCTCCGCTTACCGCCCCGATGGTTTTCCACTTGAACTTGTTGTGCAAGCCCATGATGGCACCGAGTCCTGCAATCAGCGCTTTGATACCACCACCGGAAATGACCAGGTGAAACCATCCCTTGGTCTTCTTTTCAAGGCGGGTATTAAGAACAGCGTTTTTCATCGCCGCCTCCTTTCAGGTTAGATGTTGAACAAAATATCTCCCGCCACCATCTACGACACCACACGAAAATGTGGAGATAACGCAGAACGAGAGTTGACTAATTGGCTTGGTGGCGTGTTACCCGGTTGAAGAGTTTGGGAGGAGATATAAATAAAGCTTATACAAGTCTCGAAGAAGAACACAATGAGAGAAAGGTCTTTTGACTGTGTTTTGAGGTGTTTATTTAAAATCCAAGTGTTAAATATGAGCTGTAAAGCTTAGCGTAGCTATACTCTTATTTAATGCGATTTGATTAAATGAATAGTTTTACTAATTTAAATAGTAGTGTCAACACAAAAAATGAAGAGGCCAACTCGGATAAAAATCCGAATCGACCTCTCCACCGTATGTCGCTCCTAGAGCCTTAGCCCATCGGAGGAACGCCGCCACCACCGTCGTTGTTCGACGGTTTGATCACGCTCAGGACGGTGAAAACAGGCATCAGCATGAGAAAGCCGAGTGCCACACCATCGAGAGTTGCCTTCATGCCGGCGATTGTCGCCGTGACGCCGGGTGGCATGATGTGCCCACCGACGAAGACGAACGCAATCGCAGCGGTAGAGCCGAGCAAAATGAGCGCCTTGTTCATCGGCTTGTGAGCGAAGATGATCGCCACAGCCGAACATAGCAAAGCTACGGCGAGAATCGCCACGCTCATGTAGGGCGGAAATGGTAAATTCAGCACCGAATTTAGTGCTTGCATTGGTGCTTGCCTTTCTATTTGTTTGTTGTTGCAAGCTATTGAAAGCGGATTAGTCCTGGGTTTAACAGGAACTAACCCGCTTCTGGTGGATGTGATGGAGAGAAGAATTACTTCTTGCGAGCGAAAATGGCGTCGATGAGCGCCTGATAGCGCTTCATCGCCTCTTCAGAGCGAATGCTGAGCTTGTTGGTCAGAAGCCCGTTGTCGACCGTTGCCTCGATGGGCACGATTTCGAACTGCTTGACCGTCTCATGCTGCTCGAGACCGACGTTGACGTGCTCCACGATAGCAGCCACCGCCTTGAGGATGGCGGGGTGCGCAGCGTAGTACGCAGCGTCGTTCTGACCGGAAGGCGTGGCGCCGACCAGCTTGCGAGCTTTCGCCAGATTGAGGAAGAAGAGGGCGCCGACGAAAGGCATGTTGTCGCCGACCGGAACCACGTATTGGATCAGGTCGCCGTCCTTGTAGCCCTCGAAAGCATTCTCGATCTTCTCGGTGGCCCAGTACTTGCCGCCGTCGTTCTTGTTGAGGCGTTTGACGCGCCCCTTGTAGTGCAGATAACCATCGGCATCGAACTTGCCGAGGTCGCCGGTGTTGAAGTAGCCGTCGCTATCGAAAGATTTAGCGTTTTCCTCGTCGCGTTTCCAGTACCCGGAGGTAATGCAATCGCCCTTGACGAAAATTACGCCAACCCCTTCCTCAAGACCTTCCTTGGGAACGATCTTGAGCTCAACACAGTCGATTGGCTTCCCGAGCGAGCCAGGTTTGTTGTTTTCGGGGGTATTGACCACGATGCCGCCGCAAGTTTCGGTGGCACCATAGCCTTCAAGCAGAGTCCATCCCATGAGCGCGAAGAAATCGAGCACATCAGCGGGAATCGCAGCGCCGCCTGAGAGCATCAGACGAACGCGGCCGCCAAGTTTGGCGCGGACCTTGCTGAAAACGAGCTTGTCGGCGATCGAACGCTTCAAGCCCGGCTTCTTCTGATTCAAGGACCAGGACAGAATCCAGGCCTTGAGCTTGGCGCCGATGCCAGAGTTCTTGGGCGACAGAGTCCGTTCGAACTCGCTGTGAGCGGAGTCGCGGATCTTGCGCCAAACCTTGGGAACGCCAAGCAGAATGGTCGGCTTGAGAGTGGTGGCAGTTTCAGCCATCTCCTCGACCGAGCAGTACGCAGACGGAACCGCGTGCCATAAGCAGAGATACGTGCCGTTGAGGCGCTCGTAGATGTGCGCGAGCGGCAGGTAGCCCAGATAGAAATCGTCGCTCTTGAAAGCGAATCCGTGACGCATCAAAGACGGGCAGAAGCTGGCGATGTTGCTATGACGGATGATGACACCTTTGGGGATGCCAGTCGAGCCGGAAGAGTAGACGAGAGTGGCGATGTCATCGCCGGCGATACCAAGGAAGTTCTTGGTGTTCATCATGAAGTCGAGCATGATCTCCTGCACGCGCATACGCGCCGGGAGATTGAGTGCGTCGGGATTGATGACCGCGCCGCCGATGTGAATGTCTTCATGCTCGCACGCCTGGTAGTCGGGCGCAGCGCAGAGAGCCGAAGAGAAGAGCGCCACCGGAATTTGGGCGGATGCATCGACCTTGGCTGCCTGCTCTTCAGAGTTCGCGAGCAAGAGAATAGAGTCGGAATCCTTGAGGATGAAGTTCACCTGCTCAGGGCTCGAGTTGGGATAGATGGGAACCGTAACCGCACCCAGAGACTGGATAGCGAGATCGGCCCAAACCCATTCGGGGCTGTTCCAGGCGAGAATTGCGACTTTGGAGCCGCGAGTGACCTCCATTTTCTGGAGGAAAATCATCATCTCAGCGACCAGATAGCCGACCGTCTGCCAGTTCAGCTTCCGATAGGGAGGCTGCTTGGCGGCGACGACGGAGGCGGTGGTCGGGTCAGCAAGACCGGCGAAGAACATGGTCTCCTGGGAGCACAGATTCTTCACCATCATGGCCGTAGCCTGAGGACGCTCGAAAACGTGCGACCAGAAGCGACGGACTAGTGTTTCCGTAGAAGTCGTCATGAATGTGCTTTCTATTTTGGGTGTTAAGGTGCTTGTGCAGGTCCACATGAAGTTCATGGACGCTGCGGACCGGTACCGTGCCACTTAGGGTGGTGGCGCGGAGAGTTAGAAGTTAGATTTGAGACTGGTTGAGAGAGAGAAAGTTAGTTGATGTAGAGATGAAAGGTGCATGAAAGCTAACTGTTCTTAAAGCTTGAATTCAAGAAGGCTTTGAACTTCGTGGCAAAAGCTTTAATAAACTGCTTTTCAAGTAAACAATAAAAAGTATCAAAAACAGTTTAACCAGCTCTAACAAAAGCCTGAAAACGTTGTCAGTACAAGAGTTTAGTGGCAGTAGTCAAGATGTTCTAACTATGATAGGTGTAACTGATTGTGTTCGACAGTTGTTTCTGGCTGTATATGAGCTTTTTGACTAAATACTAATTTTTAGAGATTGAACATGGCAATGTGTCTCTTTTAGTATCAAGCCCCTATTTTCCTCTCGCTTCTAACAAGCTTTTACCTCAATTCAATCAAATAACTGTAAACCCCTTTTTTTGCTGAATATGCAAGGAGAGGACCAGTGTCTGGAGAACAAAATGACCAAAAAGGTCACGACTCAGACACCGCCGCTTCCCGAACAGCTTCATCTAGCAGGTTCGAGCGGAGGTGCCAGAGCAATCTTGGCCTCCTGCGGCGTACTTCTTGCCAGCGAGCTCGCAGGCATCAAGTACAAATCGACAGGAGGAATTTCCGGCAGTGCCATCACTCTTTACGTCTATGCTAAATCAGGCAGCGCTGTAGAGAGTTTGAAAATGGCTCTTGCACTTGACTTTGGCAAATTTCTCGATACAAAGCGTGGAAATTGGTTCAAAGTATTTCTTGATCTGGCTAAGCGCCGTCACTTGAAAGGAGCTCTGGATGTCGCTCGTCGCGCACTGCGCATTCCGGACAAACCAGGCGAAGCCTTAATCAAGCGCTCTCGTCCAATTAAGGGCGTTTACAACACCGCCAAGTTCGGGCAGTTCATCCGCGAGATGGCGCTCAACTCAGACGGTGTAGAAGAGTGGCCCAAGGGCTTCTGGACATCTGCTGTGAGTGAAGATGCCGAAGTGTTCTTTACCGAACACGGAGTCTACATTTGCGGAAAAGATGGCATTCTTCGCATCCTTGACCGCAGAACGGCACCCGTCAGTGTGGCAATTCTTGCTAGCTGCGCAATTCCCGGTGTGATGGATTCCCAGCGCTTCAAGGGTCTCGATCTTTATGACGGCTTTCTGGGCAAAGGCGGACGCTGTCCCATAGAAGTGCCATTGCGTATCTTTGGAGCACGCCATCGCGATATCGTAGCCTGCGACGTGGGTGACGACAGAAGCCGCATGGGCCTTCGCATTGCGCGCTTCTGGCGTTGGGTGTGCGGGGACAACTGCATACCCGACATTGACGATGATTTGCCGACATTCGTTCGCAACGGTGATCCGGTCATCCATGTCGACATGGACATCCTCTTTTTCAAGACTCTTGAATTCGACCTGACCCCTGACCAGAAATGGAAAGCGGTCATGGAAGCATTCTGTCAGACCGTTGCGGTATTCACTCGCGAAGGTCTTTTGAAAGGCGATAAGCTCAAGGCGGCAACAACAATTGCCCGTCGTTACACCAAGGAAATCCTCACTAAGGAGCTTCCCGATGGTGAACTGGCAAAACGGGTTCAGGCTCTCATGTCCTCTTACGGACTTGCTTGAATTGGTCTGACCGAAGTATTCCAAGCGCACAGCGTTGGAATTTACTTCGGTCAGATCCCTTTCTTTTTAAATTCCTGGGTTTCTCGATGAAGCAGCAGGTTATTTTTTCTTGGTTCTGGGAACACTATATTGTATAGTTACCTACCCCGAAAGGAGAAAATGTCATGCCTTATGAGTCAATGAATCTTCTCGAATTTCAACGTCGCTTCAACTCCGAAGAAGCCTGTCTTAAAGCCATTTTTGATGCACGATGGCCTAAAGGATTTATCTGTGTTTACTGTCACCACAATGATGGAATCCGCATGGCTAGGCGCAGAACAATCCAATGCTGTGTTTGTCGTCGTCAGGTTTCAATCACATCTGGAACGGTTTTTCATCGGTCCAAAGTTCCCTTAACCACCTGGTTTTGGCTTATTTATCTCATGTCTCAAGACAAGGGAGGTATATCAACAATGCGTGCTGCAAAGCTTCTCGGTATGCACTACACCACCGTATACAACATGATGCACAAAGTACGAGCTGCAATGCAAAATCGGCAGGAAAACATTCTCCTGTCTGGACTTGTAGAAGTTGATGATGCATTTTTTGGAGGTAGATCTCGGGGAAAGTCGGACGGGCGTTCAGTAACAAGAAGCAAGTCTGCGTAATGACTGAGCGCCTAAACTGCAAAGCTGGTGATGCAGCCTTCGTCGTGATGGAAAATCCAAGTGGTGATTGTCTTCAAAGTGCCGTAGAATCTCGCGTTGAACCGATGACACACATCAGAACTGATGGGTATCACGTAAACTCCGTCCTTCATTCCGTGGCTGGTAGACTGCAAATGACGAGAATTGGAGGTCAATACGAAGAACACGGACCGCTCAAACATGTGGATAGAGCTATATCTTTGGCAAAACGATTTTTGATTGGCACTTATCATCAATACTGTTCAAGAGCTAACCTACAGCTTTTCCTTGACGAATTCTCTTTTCGATTCAATCGGCGCTACGAATGGTCGCAACTATTCGGCCGAACTCTTTTAGCGTGCATCCTGTGTGCTCCCACTCTGTATGCGCCATTCTGAAACCCAGGTTTAAATTTGTTTTACTACTTCACGTAATACTACCTGGATGCACAATTATTCGATTGGCGCACTGGTACTCAATCCCCAGGAAGTGAGAGTTTCTTGTTCTTCCTGACGCGACTTCACTTTTTTGAATTTAACACCAGGTCGTCCCTTGACCGCCTTTTCACATTCTGCCCAGGTTGAATAACGCTTCAATACACCGTTTATGTAGCTTAGATAAGAAACCGGACCGCCACCGCTGCTTTTAGAACTGCCACTGCTAGTAGTGCCAGAAGCACTCTTTGATTTACTCACGCTTTTCTCTGGAAGTGGCTCGTCGGCGGGTAATTGCTCTAGGTCAACAAAGTATCCATCTTTGGGACCGATATATAATCTATCTGGTTTACCCTGGGCGTATGACACCGCAATTTGGTCGCAGCGCTCGTTTCCGGGATAGCCACTATGTCCCCGGACGTATTTCCACTGGATTGTATTTGGCTTGAGGCGAGTTACCTGACGAAGTAATTCTTCCCAGTGTTCGCGATTGGCTACGTCTTTGCCTTCGGCGTTTTTCCAACCTTTGGCGCGCCAACCAAAGATCCATTGGGTAATGCCACGAATCAAATATTGTGAGTCTGTATAAAGCAAAATTTGTGTAGGCTCAGTCAATTCCAACATCTTCAAAGCGTGAATGGCCGCTGCCATTTCCATGCGGTTGTTGGTTGTTTCGCGCACACCATCACCTAATTCATGAACGGTGTCATCTGGCATCCAGACCACACTGCCCCATCCCCCAGGACCTGGATTGCCACTGCATGCGCCATCGGTGAAAATTACTACGCTTTTCTGCATCATACTCAGCCTTTTATTTGTTAGGGAATTAGTATAAACTGTAGTAGAGAAAAGTTTTACTAAAGAAGTGCTAAACATAAATCATGTCTGATCGCAAAGTTTATCTTGTAAATGGCAGCAGGACTCCAATTGGTTCTTTTGGAAAATCTCTGCGCAGTGTTGCTGTAGAAAATCTACTTACGCACACCTTTGTGCAGACGCTGAAAAAGACAGAGTTCAATCAAGAAGAACTAGACGGCATTGTTGCAGGTCACGGTTACCAGACGCCATATGCGCCAAACACCGCAAGAGTAGCAGCACTTGCTGCAAATATAAGTGCCACTGTTCCGGCTATGACAGTGCAAAGACAATGCGGCTCGGGTATGGAAGCGGTTCATGTAGCCTGCGAGAAAATTCTGTCTGGTCGCGGAGATGCGATGCTTGCAGGCGGAGCTGAATCGATGTCGACAATACCTTATTTGATACCAGGTTCCTATCGTTGGAATGGCTTCGTAGCTAAAAATTTCAAACTTGCAAAACTCTGGTCGCGCCCCACATTTTTTGTGATGGCAGATAACGGCATAGCGCCTCGTCACATGCTCAAAGACATGAAGACAGTTTATATGTCAGCTACTGCTCAACGCCTTGCTGACACTTACGGCATCACTCGCGAAGAAGCGGACAAATATGCGCTTCGCTCTCAAGAATTGGCGCGCAAAGCAATTGACTCAGGTAGATTTGATGCTGAGATTGACGCTTTTCTCGTTTCAAATCGTGGTTTCTTTTCTAAAGATGAGCACCCACGCCAGACTTCACTCGAAAAGTTGGCTAAGCTTTCGCCTGTGATGGGGCAGCGCGACATCACCGCTGGCAACAGTTCTGGTATCAATGATGGTGCGTGTAGTGTACTTGTAGTTTCAGGTGCGAAATTGCAAAAGATGGGAGCTGAACCACTTGTTCAAATTATTGATTGGACTGTAGCTGGAGTCGATCCTGAGCAAATGGGTCTGGGACCGGTAGCAGCGATAACCAAACTGCTTGAGCGAACTGGATTGTCGCTCAAAGATATTGATTTATTTGAAATAAACGAGGCTTTCGCGGCTCAGTATCTGGCCTGTGAAAAGCTTTTGAAACTGGATCGCGAAAAGGTAAATGTAAATGGTGGCGCAATCGCTCTAGGTCATCCCATTGGTATGAGCGGCACAAGAGTTCTTTTAACTTTGGCCAATGAACTTAAAAATCGCAATTTAAAACGTGGCATAGCGTCGCTTTGTATTGGTGGCGGAATGGGAATTGCCACTTTGATAGAGAGAGTTTAAACAGTGAAGAAAGCAATCAGTTTCGAGCTTCAATCAAATAACATAGCCATTATCACCATAGATTTGCCTGATAGCAAAGTCAATTTGTTATCGCGCGATACCATGTTAGAACTGGATCAGTGCATTGAAGAAGCCAAAAGCAAAAACGCAAAAGGCATAATAGTTTGCTCTGGCAAAGAAGATAATTTTGGTGCAGGAGCTGATGTGCAACAGATTCGCGCCTTACAAAACGAGCCTCCAGAGCACTGCTACGAAGCGTCCAAAATGGGTAAGGAAGTATTTGCCAAGCTGGCTTCACTCAATTCACTTGCCGCAGTGCATGGAACCTGCCTTGGTGGATTTACCGAGCTTGCTTTAGCTTGCAAATACCGCATTGCAAGCCCGGATAAGAAAACACAAATTGGCGTTCCTGAAATTCAATTAGGTTTTGTTCCTGGTTGGGGTGCGACAGTTAGACTGCCGCGCCTGATTGGCGCCGAGCAAGCATTTAAGCTTATTTCTACTGGTAAAAATGTCGACGCCAAGAAAGCTTACAAGCTTGGAGTGGTGGACCAAATAGTTGAGAAAGATAATTTTATAGCTGAAGCAAATGAGATACTGAGCGGTAAAGAACCTAAAAGAGCGTCTGTTCCCATCGATAAATCTTTACGCCGTTTCTTTATCGACAAGACTCCCATTGGTCAGGCACTATTTGCAAAAATGGCTAAGGGTGCGGTTTATGCTGCCACTAAAGGGAAGTACCCAGCTCCACCTGAAGCACTGAAAGTGGTACTGAAAGCGATATCAACTGACGAAGATAAATTAGATAGTGTTTTTGATAAAGAGTCGCAGGCTTTTGCAAAGCTCGCAACTACGCCTGTTTCGTCTAATTTAGTCAATATCTTTTTTGCTCAAACTGAATCTAAGAAAACAAATTTTGACACTAAAAATAGTGAAAAACCCAAAGTGATTGGTGTGCTTGGAGCTGGAGTAATGGGTGCTGGAATAGCTCAGGCAGCTGCTTACAAGGGTTTTGAAGTTTATCTAAAAGACATTGATCAAGCAGCGCTCGATAAAGGCGTTCAAACAGTCAAAGGACTTTTTGATAATCTGGTCGAAAAGGGCAGAATGAGCGAGTCTGAAGCCAAAGAAAAATTCGCTTTGCTCAAGGGCACACTTAGTTATAATGACATGAGTAATTGCGATATTGTTATAGAAGCAGTTTTAGAGAAGCTTTCGGTCAAAGAAGCTGTGCGTGCCGAGCTAGAGAAAGTAATAACCAAGCCATTTATTTTTGCGTCCAACACCTCTTCGCTTTCTATATCAGAGATGGCAAAAGGCTCTCGCCATGAAGACAAAGTAGTTGGAGTGCATTTTTTCAATCCAGTGCACAAGATGCCGCTTGTAGAAATTGTGCGTGGCGACAAAACATCAAGTGAAACTGAGGCATTAGCTCAAGAATTTGCTATGAAGCTTGGCAAAACAACTGTGATTACGGGCGATGCGCCTGGATTTGTAGTGAATCGAATTTTGGCTCCATACATGCGCGAAGCCATTGTTATGGCGCAAGATGGCGTGCCGATGGCTGACATAGAGAAAGCGGCACTTTCATTTGGAATGCCAATGGGTCCGTTCGCACTGCTTGATGAAGTAGGTCTGGACATTGCTTCGCACGTAATCAAAACATTGCACCAAGGGCTTGGGGAGCGGATGGTGCCACCTGCAGTGATGGCCGAAATAGACAATTTGAAATTACTTGGGCGAAAAGGCAAAAAAGGAATTTATCTTTATAATGAAAAAGGCGACAGACAATTCGTCAAAGAAAAAAAGAAAAAGCGTTATCTTTTCAATCCAGACGTTGAAGCCATTATGGCCAAGCACTCTAAGGGCTTGAAAAAAACTGCAGGCGAAATTCAAGACCGTCTTTTTCTGGCAATGGCAGCCGAAGCGGCGCGATGCCTGGAAGAAAAGGTTGTTACTGCTCCCTCTCAACTGGATTTAGCTATGATTTTTGGCATAGGTTTTCCACCTTTTGTTGGTGGAATCTGTCGCTATATGGATTCCATGGGGGTCGCACTGGCATATCAGAAGCTTAGCTACCTAGCCCAGGTAGCTGGTCTCAACTACGAGCCGTGCAAGCTTCTTGAAGAAATGGCAATGCAAAGAAAGAGCTTTTATCAATAGAGATAAATAACTGATATACTGGTCCAGTTGTAAGTTACTGGATTTTCAGAATGACTCCAATTAGCGTCGGTGACAAAATAGCTTTTGTAGTAGGAATGCTCTTCTTAGTAGTAGTTCTTGCTCAAAGTGCACACCATTTCTCGCATTAATAAGTCGCTCAATCTAGCGATGATGCCGCTCTCTCTGGGTCTGCCGGGGCAAGCCATCGCTCACGTATTTCTTTAGCTTCTAAGCCCAGACGTTTTGAATCTTCTAGTTTGCCCTTAATAGAGCCAGCTTTGCTCATGACGTCAAGGGCTCTGGAGCGCGCCAATTGTTCCACTGGTAATTTGGCGTTTTCAAGCAATGCAAGTGCTTCTTGTCCACAATTGAGCGCTTTTTCTGTTTCGTTGGTCGAAATATAGACACGACCAAGAGCACTTAAAACATTAGCCATGTAATATGGCGTGCTTAGATGCTCTTCCCTGATTTTGCGAGCACTTTTTAGAAGAGGAAGTGCCTGTTCATAATTGTTTTGTGCAAGATAGGTCAGAGCTAATTCGTACTGAGTAGAAGCAAGTGCAAGTGTCATCGGTTTTATTTTGTCTGGGCTCAGGATGCCGATTCGCGACGAGTCTTTAGGAATTGTCTGTGCTTGACGCAATTTGTCTTCAATTGATTTTATTGAACGTTTTCCTGCTTCCACTGCCTGTTTATACATTTTTTTGTCGCGCAAAATAGAGCCAAAAGTTTCGTACAACATTCCTTTGGTAGGCATGGATAGGTTAAGAGACTGCTGTGCCAGTTTTTTGTATTGGTCTGGAATATCCTCAAGACTGCTTGATGCAGTCAAATTTTCGTTCACTACACAAGCCTCAATTCCATGTCGAATTGCCTTTTCAGCTTCGTCAAAACGAGCGTCGGCTTTCAGTACTTCGGCTAGAAGTCCGTACATGAGTGCGGTTTCGTAGCTGTATGGAGAAAAGTTTCCGACCAGAAATAGATACAATCGACAAAGAGATTCTGCTTGTTTTAGCCTTCGCTGCTGGTATAAGCTTGCCACCAGAGATGGTGCAGTAGAAAAAACCATAACGATGCTCAATCCACCAAAGAAAAACACGCAAATGTTCACCGCTTTTTTCAAAAGTTCGTCTTTAAAAAAAGGCTCTATAAGCGTCGCTGCCATCATTATGGGGGCAATGTATAAGATCAAAACTGAAGCACCTAACAATTGTTGCTTGACGCCTCGAGCAGGCATTTTCTTTCCGCTCAAGTTTTTTTGCAAAGCTTCCTCCGGCCAGACGAAATTGTCTTTGGAGAAATTCGAATTATTAGCTGGCAGGTCTGACACTTGTTGCCCCATTAACGCTGTATTCTATTTACCCCAAAAAAATTAGCCGCTGAAGATTTTTTGTTGAAAACCTCGTTGAGGTGATTATGAATACAAGCTCATTATCTTGAGCCGTTTTAGAAAGCATTTGCGCAGTTAGCGCTAAGGACAATAGGCTTATTAAATACTAGATCAAATCTGAGAACGAGCTAATAATCAGTGCTTGCGCTAACTGAGCTAACAGGTACATATTCTCAGTTCTAATACTAAAAGAGCGAAGAGAACAAGGTGTAAATCCCCGAAAGCCTTATGAACAGACGATTTTCGGTTGTTTAGGCAACTTGCTGTGGGGTTGCCTACATTAGGCGCCGTTAATTATGAGACAGGTCAAATTAGGCAACTACGGGGCGTTTACCTAGGGTTGGGTTGTCAACATTTTGTCTTATATGCAGCACTCCCACAACGAACCATAAATCACCTTCCAACTCGTTTTACCCCTTGCAGCCTAGCTGTGAGTCGTTTCACGTGTTGAGTTCAGTGGGCTGTCTGCACTTACTACCGACTACGTAACCGGAAAGAGTTCGCTTGATTCAGTCAGACGAACCCGTTCCAAATCACTAAACTTCTATCAAGGAGATTTCCCATGAATGGGATAGACCTCACCAAAGTGGTCCGGCTTGTGCTTGCACTTGCCATCATGACCGGTGCCTACTTCTTTTCGTCTCAGATTGTCGCGCAGGTTGCGGCGATCTACGCTCTCGGTTACGTCAAGCTGGGAGCTGGTGCGGCTGTTGTCGCGCTCGTCCTCTGGACATTGAACCGTTTCAAAATCATGGCACAGCCGCTTGCCTGGCTCAAGATCGGGCTCGGTTTCGTCGTGCCACCGGTGTTCGTCGGCCTCATCTGCGCCGGCATGAACAAGATGTACGAAGGACTGTTCGTCACCACCATCTTCCCCGGTGTGGACAACGTCATTCGCAACCTGCCCACTCTGCTTGCAACCGAGCCCACTGGCTACGTCGCCTGGGCTGTCCTGGCTGCCAAAACGGTGGCGACGCTCTGGCTTGCAAGCAAGGCTTACAAGCTCATCGCTCCGCGCTTTGGCGTGGTGCCTTCGAGCGAGTCTTCTGACGACATCGTCGCCAAGATCAAGGCGGTCGTCTCTGGGCTCGCCAACAAGCGTCGCTTGGGCGCAATTGGCGTGTCGCTCGTCGTCGGACTGGTGGCCATGTTCGGCATCGTTGCCGCGCTGCCAATCGTGGCGACCTTCCTCGGCACCATTCTGCCGATTCTGCATATTGCCGTTGAAATCGGGATGTTCGCGTTCCCGGTTTATCTCTACGTCACCAAGATCGCCTTTCGTCCGGCGAACGCGAAGAACTACCTGGGCTGGTTCATCAAGCTCGCCAAGCCGCACTGGACTGGCGAGAAGTGGTTCATCACCTGGGGCTATCTGATCGTCATCGTCGCGTTCATCTACTTGATCGGTCAGCTCAACTCGACCCTTCAGGACGCGATGATCGGCATCAAGAACGCGCTGGTGGCGAAGGACCAGGCTGCCTACAACGCAGCTTTCTGGACCTCGCTTTCGGTCTTCGCTTTTGCGGTTCTTTTCATGCCCTTCAACATCTGGATTCGTGCCAAGGCTTACATGCACTGGCGCAAGGACATGACCAAGTGGGTGCTCAACAAGTACCTCGCGGTCGACCGCAAGTACTACACCATTAACGGCTACGCCGACATCGACAACCCGGACGAGCGAATTCACGAAGACGTGAACGAGTTCACCACCCGGACCTACAGCCTCGTGCTGACCTTCGCCGACGTCGTGACTACGCTGTCCATCTTCACCGTCAAGCTCTGGGCTATCTCGTCGATCCTCGGTTTCGCCGCGGTCGCGTATGCCCTGGCCGGCACCATCATCATGCTCTTCTTCGCCAACAAGATGGTTGGCTACATGGTCAATGAAAAGCGGACGGAAGCCAACTTCCGTTACTACCTCATCTTCATCCGCATCATGGCCGAGTCGATTGCGTTCTTCCGTGGCGAAAGCCGTGAGCGCGATGAAGTCGAGCGTCGTTTCGCCAAGATCGTCGAGAACTACAACCGTCTCATCGGTTGGACTCGCAACCAGTCCTTCGTCACCCAGGCTTACGGGTACATGGACTATTTCGTGGTGCTGCTCATTGTGGTGCCGCTCTACTTCGCCGGCCAGGTCGA
Source organism: Candidatus Melainabacteria bacterium (assembly GCA_016699165.1). Taxonomy (GTDB): domain Bacteria; phylum Cyanobacteriota; class Vampirovibrionia; order Obscuribacterales; family Obscuribacteraceae; genus Aved-18. Next base: position 2,856,341 of record CP064963.1, read on the forward strand.
ATACGGCGTTATCGACGGTGCCCAGATGGCCTTCTCCATGGTCCTGGGATCGCTTTCGGTCTTCGTGAGCAACTTCGTCACCTTCTCCAAGCTGGCTGCGATTTCCGAACGTCTCGGACACTTCGTGGACCGCATCGAGCAGAAGGACTCCAACGCCGACCTGCCGAACTTCAACGTCATCGTCGAGCCGAGCCGCAAGGACATCGTGCTCGAGGGCGTCACCATCCATACCCCGAACCATCCGCGTCTTCTGGTCAAGGACATGTCCTTGGTCATCGGTCCGGACAAGTCGACCATCTTCGTCGGCCCCTCGGGTTCGGGCAAGACTTCGGCCTTCCGCGTCATCAGCGGTCTCTGGCCGAAGGGTACGGGCACCATCAAGCGTCCGCACCTCGACGACTTCATGTTCCTGCCGCAGAAGCCCTACATGAGCGTGGGTACGCTGCGTGACCAGGTCCTCTACCCCAACATCGGCAAGATGGAAGGGCGTGATGAACTGGCTCAGTCTCTCATTCTCGAGCGGCGCGCCACGGTCTCCGACGAGGAGATCAAGGCGATTCTGGCGGACCTTGGTCTGCCGAACTTCGCTGAGCGTTATCCGCAGGGTCTGGACACGGTTCAGGAGCACGTCTCCTGGGGTGATGTTCTGTCGCCGGGTGAGCAGCTCCGCGTCTCGTTCGCTCGTGTGCTCATCAACAAGCCGAAGATCGTCTTCCTCGACGAAGCGACGGCGGCTCTCGATGGCAAGAACGAGAAGGTCCTCTACACCAAGCTCAAGGCTCTTGGTGTCACCTTCGCCAGCGTCGGGCATCGTCCGTCGTTGGTTCACTTCCACGACCAGGTTCTCGAGCTCATGGGCGACGAGACCGGCGGCTACCTCGTGATGACTCCGGCGGAATACGTCGAGAAGCAGCGCAAGGAAGCGGAAGAGAAGGAAAAGCAGTCCTAATCTGCTGAAGCCTGAAACTTAGAGTCGGGGGAACCATAAGTTCTCCCGGCTCACATTTTTTGTCTTATCCCTGAAAACATCAATCGGGAGCATAACGTGACCAATCAATCCAATTCATCCACGGGTTCAAAGTGCTCGAAGACCTCGCTGGTCCACAATCTCCAAACGGTGGTGTCACATCTGACCTACTGCGTGGAGCAAGCGGTGTCCAACGGTCATCCAGGCACTCCTCAAGCGGCAACGCAGGCTCGCCTGGCGGCTGCTCGGTGTCTGCAAAACGGCGACAAAGCTCAGGCGGAATGGTATTTCGCTCTGGCTCTGGCAGCTGTTCGCGCCGACAAGCTCACCTGGAGCGAAGAGCTTCTGAGGTCTCTTCACGACCTCTTTCTCATCCGCTTCGAAACGGGCAATCTGGAGCAGGTTCTGCCTCTCGTCGAGGAAATGATTCCGCATCTGGATCGCTGCGAAAGCGAGAACGGTCGCCCGCGTCTCGGCACCGCCGACTTGCTCCACCTCAAGTCCTACATGCTCTGCGTGCAGCGCAAGTATGACGATGCGATTGTCGCGCTCCAGGGCTGTCTTGCAATCCGCAAGAAACAGCTCGGCGCCGGCAACGCTCTGGTCGAGCAGAATGCGCTGACTCTCGAAGAACTCAAAAAGAAGGAGAGCGCATGATCTATCTCAAGATCATCTTGGGCTACCTCATCCTCATGCTTTCCAGCGCCCTCACTGTTCTCTTCAGTGTGGCGCTGGAAATGGGCGATGCTTTTCCCGTCCTCGATCAGGACGGTCTGTTGTCTTTGTCGGCTGGCTGGGCATTGGCTTCTAGCGCAAGTTTCTTTGCGCTGAGCGGTGTCCTGCTTGCTGTCGGAGTGAAGAATCCGGGGCTTGTGGCGAACATGGCGGTTGCACTTGTGGCGGTCGTCGTTTCGCTTTTCGCGCTCGGTCACTTCTTCCCTGCTACCTTCGTGGTCGCGAATGTCTGGACTGGCGTGCCTTACGCTGTGTTCATCGTCGCCATCTCAAGCGTGTTCGCCTGGGCGTTTTCACCACCTTGTGTGGAAAAGAACTTCTGGGTTACGAACTACTAGGCAGAAGGCAACTTCGAGGGAGACCCGCTAAATCAGCTGGTCTCTCTCATTTTTTTACAGGCATTTACTATAGTAAATAATAAAACATTTCGTTTTAAAAAAGGAAGTGAGTCGGGCTTTAAATCCCAAAACTCACTTCCAGTTTTGAATCACTTGGTATTCAAATATTTCTCGACTGCCTTTATGTCGGCTTCGTCCGAGAGACTGATTGAGGGAGGGTCTCCTGCAGAAAGTCTTTCGTTGAAATAGTTGTTCGAATTCTCGGATATAGTTTTCATCATATTTTCGGCATCGGCCAAAGTCATGACCATTTTTGTGAAATCAGCAGTCATAGCGTCGATTTCTGACCAGTTCACTATAAGGTTCGGACCTTCATACTCTCTAATGGTTTCGAGCACATCAAGTGGCATTTCCATAACAGGAGTAAGTGAGTCTGTAAGCGGCTTGAGATTGAATTTGACCTTTTTGTACTCGCCAACAAACGCTCTTAAATATCTGCGGTCGCGACTCTTGAAATAGTCTGATTTGAGTTGATCGATTTTTGAAATAGAGAATTCCAGCTCGCGTTTAAAGCGTTAATTATTGGGTTCGGCAAGCTTTGCATTGACAGCGTCTAAGCTTGCTTGCAGTTTTAATTTGAGAGAAGGATATGAACTCAGCTGTGCTTGAGCCATATGAATGACTTCAGTTGATGCAGAAGATGGTTGCCTACTGTGTGCTTCTGCGTTGCTTGAAGAAACGACCAAAGTAGCAGTTAGGACAACTATAAGTTGTCTCATCATCGGGTTTTCTTTCGTTGTTGGGATTGGTTTTTAGAAAAAAATGGAAATAAAATTTTAAAAAAAGAGCGAATTATACATAACCAATTTACTTGCTTCAAAACAAGCTTCTCAATCTTATTATTAGCTAATGGAGATTTTTACCTGACCAGAAGCAGTTATGACGCCTCTGTACATGCCCTGAGTGTTGAAAGGCAAAGCGTAGTCGCCTTGTGAATTAATTGAGATCAATCCGCCTTTGCCATTGCTTCTACTAAGCACACTGTGAATTGCTTCAACTGTTGCTTCTGCTATTGTTTTATGGGCATGTCGAATGAGCGAACTGACTTCGTGAGCCAAGACCACTCGAATGAAACTTTCACCAAATCCAGTAGTCGATACAGCACACGTTTGATTATCGGCATAAACACCGGCTCCAACTAAAGGTGAATCACCCACGCGCCCTTTTAGTTTGCCAATTAAACCACCCGTAGATGTAGCAGCGGCAACGTTTCCGCTTAAATCTCTGGCACATGCACCTACTGTTCCATATTTTTCACCTTGCGAAGAACCGGTGGACAAGGCATTGTGAGGCATGGAGCCGCGTTCTTGAAAGCGCTTTAATTCGCTTAGCGCTTCGGGCGTTGCGAAATATTCATTGGCTGCCAGCTCAAGACCAATTACTTTGGTCATGTTCTCGGCAAACAATTCAGCTCCATCACCCACCAGTAAAACGGCGTTGCTGTGCTCCATCACGGCTTTGGCAAGGAGCACCGGATTTTTTACGTTGGAAATACATGCTACTGAACCAGCTTCCAGATTGGCACCATTCATGATGGAAGCGTCCATCTCGACTTTGCCTAACTCGTTTAAGCAAGAGCCGCGACCGGCGTTAAACATTTCGGCATCTTCGAGCACTGTTACTGCTGCGGCAACTGCTTCTATTGCACTTGCTCCTTTTTTCAAAAGATTAAAGGCATTGGTCAAGGCTCTGGTCAGGTCGGCTTCAACACGCTCTAATTTTTCTTTGGGCAAATATTCCAGTTTGATATTGCCAGCGCCGCCGTGCACGACTACCAGCGCGTCTTCGCCTTTGTCGGTAGAGTTTAGTTTGTCTATTAAATCGGTTTGCATGACAGAAAAGCATATCTCAATTTCAACCTTGCGCTAGCTTAGTGCAATCGTGAAGGATCAGATCTAATCTTAGATGCTTGGATATTTCTCATAATATCTGCAGGATAAGAGCATAACTCGTCTCTAATATCTCAAAAGCAAAAAACACCCAAGACAACTAAATTCACTGCCTGTTAATTCTTCTTTTCCGTCTTCAACACGGTCAGAGAAACATGGTGGTGAAGTCTTGTGCGTTTGCGCTTGCGAGCTGAGGCGGTTATTCACCCGTAACCGTAACCCATAGAAAGGGTCCGTAACATGCAGACGAATTCGATCCACAAGGCGAAGTTGGCACCGGCGTTGGATGCTCGCGGCGGTTTCCGCTGTGACGTCAATGGGACCCTTGCGGTCCTCCCGTCGTCGCAATTCAGCAACCCCCCCGGACAGACCAAATCCGAGTGGGCGGCCAACCACGCTGGAAAGGAAGTCGACGTCATCTTCACCGGAACCAGCGTCGCGACCGACGACCAGGGAACGCTTCCCATCGTCTCGGCTCGCGGCGTCGGCAAGACTCGTCGCGAAGAACTCGCTGCGCGTCTTGATGCTTTGGCCCAGCAGAAGGCTGGTCGCGCTACCTCGGCGACGGTCACCAAGATCCTCCCCGATATGCGTGTTCACATCGAAGTCGACGGCCGCAAGGCGCGTCCCTTCCGTGAAGCCATTCCGCTCGTCATCCTGAAGAACCAGGTTGACGCCGCCGCCTTCGACGCCCTGTGTGCTCGCACCAAGGTCGGCTCGAAAATCCAGGTCGTTCTGCGTCCGTCCCGCGTGGTCGGCACGAGCGTCTACCTGGAGGCGGTTCTTCCGGTGAAGTGACACCTGCATAGACTCTGGCTGATTGATGTCTGAAATCTCAGTAAGACGGCTCAGCCAGGGTTGACAGAAGCTTCAAGACACGGTAACCCCGTGCTCTTGAGGCTTTTGTTTTTCATACGACCTTACTATTTAATTTAGTTGAAGCTTTTATTCTAACAAGTAAGCTTTTAAAACACCTTGCCAGTTTGTCCTTTCTTACTGCATATTTGCTCAAAACAGGCCAAATTCGATTCAAAAAATCTTCACCTAAAAGCCTATGAACACCTGATCTCGTCACCTTGAAAAAAGTCAAAATGTTCTTTGCAATCTTTAGCTGGAGACACAAATGCACCAAGTTTTCGACCACAAAGACTTTTATGCACAATTAGACAGCGACTTGAGATCGGCGCGCTTCCTCGTGATTATTCAAAGCCCATTCATGACTATGCGAAGAGTCAACAGTCTCAAGCCAATTCTTTCTGACTGCGCGGCAAGAGGCGTCAGAGTCTGCGTTTTTACTCAGAAAATTGATCCTGGATTCTCTACCCAAGAAGAATACTTAGAGAAAGCTGCCGTGTTGAAAAAGGTCACAGATTCTCTATTTTCCCTTGGTGTCCACGTGAACAAAGTGCCGAAGATTCACGAAAAGCTCGTGACTATTGATGAAAGTGTTTTCTGGGAAGGCAGCCTTAATCCGCTCAGTTACCGGGATACATCTGAGCGAATGACTCGTTGGCAGTGTGGTGAGAAAGTACGTAGCGTTATGAGGAAGCACAATCTCACAAAGTGCATGATGTGCAGAGAGAGATTACCAGCAGGCGATTTGAAGAAGATTTTCGGCAAGATTCTTTATGAGCGGCGAAGAATGTTGAATTTGTCTCAACAGGAATTCTCCGAATTGACCGGGCTTGCGCAGTCAGCGATTTCACGTATCGAAAAAGGGAAATATGATTGCCGACTTAGTACTCTCTCGAAAATATTTTCAGTGCTCCAAATGAATTGTCGTCCAATTTTCTGGTACATGGTTTCGTCTGTAGATTGCGAGCTCAACTTGACTCTAAAAGCGCAGTCATCTCCCGAAGAAACAGAGGCTAGATAAACAGCCCATGTGGGTCTCAAATATGAAATTATGCTGTGGACAGCATAAAAAGCACCCCTAAAATATGCATTTAAATGCATATTCTCATAATTCGTGTCCGGAAACGCCCAAAGTTCGTTAAGCGCATAGCATGTATATACTATATTAAGTAGCAGTAAGAGAGAAAAAAGACAGTTTCACAAATGGTGCTTGCTTTGAAAGCAAACAACCACTGTGAAACCGTCGAATTAACTCTGGCGTGAGGTCTCAGATGGTCTGGGAGGTCTTAACTGATTTCCGACGCCTTTTTGCGTTGCGGAAACCAGTGTTGATTGAAGACCTTGTGCGCTGCAAGCAGGCACAAAAGAACTGTGATGGTCGTCACGCCAAGGGCGGCAATCCAAACGTTGAAGACATAAACTTCAGACGGGAACTGCCAAGCCAATAGTGAAAGTGATGCAGCCGAAGACCCGTAGATAGCGAGGATCTCCGCCAGGCGTCCTGGTTGAATACGCATGGTCCAGAATGAAAACTGGAATGCGGTCACCAGAACAAACGCTCCGAGCGCAGATCCCACCGAGAGCCAGACTCCGGCCCAAAGCGTGTCTGCGGTCACTTCCCAGTTCAAGCCGAAGATGACAGCGCATCCGGCAAGGAGGAAAGCGAGAAAGCTTATTGAGTTAGTGAGGTACATTGTTGTTTTCTGCTTCTCAGGAGAGTTGAACAAGAAAGCGCTGGCCGTTGAATGCCACCACAAACTTGTATCCGAGGTAGGCGGCCGCTTTGCTGCTGGCCTCATACCGGCTTTTGAAAGTGTCCAAAATGAGCTTGGGATCGCAAACACGCGAGTCGGTCGTGATGTCGAGCACGAGCTTGGTATCTTCCATCTGGAAGTCCCAGCTCTTGATCGCGAAGTTGACTCGGTCGTGTTCAGAACCTTCAGCACGAAGAGGTAAATGAGGGACACCAAATGCAGTGGCAATCTTCAGCACGAAGCGTTTCCACGCGCGCACTCGATTTTCGTCGCCAACACATTTGTCCGCGAGTACGACAATGGCCCAAGCCGGATCGTCGAAGGCAATCTTGGCCACAGTCTTGGACTGATGGCGCACGATAACTCGAGCGATGCGCTTGATGACTTCGGGAGGGAAAGACTCGCCGTCCACGTGGTAGCCGGGTAATTTGTTCATTACCCAGTCGGCTCCAGCTTGGGCGTGTCCGCGTTCCACCAGTCCACGAGCGATGTCGTGATAGAAAGCTGCCAGAGGGATCACCACGTGACGCGTCCAGTCATCCAGAAGACCCGGATGACGAAGATGCATCTCGTCGGCGATAACCTTGGCGAGATCAAGAACTTGGTAAGCATGGTCGATGCCATGATGCGTCTGATTTGTGGTCATCTTGTCAGCTTTGTCGTAAAGCTTGACATTGACAGGATCAGCCAAACAAATCGAGACAAGGCGTTTGGCCTTGGATATATTCATAGTGCTACTCCATCGTTTTGTTATTTTTGTCGTTTCCATCTCGCTCAACGCCAGCTGTTTCAGCCCAAATCGTCAGTTCTCACCAAAAGCCAGTCTCAAATTTCCGCCACACACAGGGGGGAAATTTTTGATGATGCTAGACAGATGCTTTTGGTAGGGAATTAATAACGTGGAACAGAAAGAAACGATGCTTATTACTACAAAAGTCTTTGATGCAAGATCTAGTGTTCAGCCTAAAATTAAAATTGAAATTTGTTCATGTTGACATCTAGCGCACAATTAGCGGCGCTTCGATAACTTTGAAGTTGGACGATGTCAAGAGTAACCTTATCATAGTCAAGCATATATCATCATAAATCCCTGTTCCAGAGCCAAAAGTACAAAAGCTATGCCTAATAAAAACACCAAAAGTCAAAAGCAGGTAAGCAAGTCTTCTGCTAGAAAGAAGCCTGCTGCCAAGCCGGTCAACAAAGGCGCAAGCAAATCTGTTGTTAAATCTAGCACTAAATCTGGTGTCAAGCCGCGTCCTGGTTCTGCCACCAAAGGTAGTGCAGCATCTAGTGCCGCAAGCAACGTCTCCTCTAGTGTCGGCTCGACTGCTGCGGTAAAGCCTGCTATGCCGGAGAAAAGCAAAAAATTACCTAACTTTTTAGGTCTGCCGGAGAACTTTTCCAGTCCTGAAAATTCTAAAGTAATGGTTATACCAGTTCCGTACGAAGCGACTACAAGTTACGGTCAAGGTACTTCAAGAGGACCGGCCGCAATTCTTGAAGCAAGTCAGCAGGTCGAACTTTTCGACGATGAACTCTGGGAAGAACCATTCAAAATAGGTATTCACACAACCGCTGCGATTGAAATGAAAACAGTCGATCGTTACGTCGCCAAGCCATTCGAAGAGTTATACGATACAGTTAAACAGCTTGTTGCAATCAACAAATTCCCCCTGATTTTGGGTGGTGAGCACTCGCTTACCGTCGGTGCGGTGAAAGCTTGCGCTGAGCAATACAAAGACTTGTCTATCCTTCAAATTGACGCTCACTGCGATTTGCGCCCCGAATACGAGGGCAACCCGTATAGCCATGCTTCGGTGAGCTATCAGCTTTATCACCTACTGCCCAAGCCACTTATCACCCAGGTGGGCATTCGGAATGTCAGCGCAGAAGAAGTAAAATGGCTTGAGACTGAGTATCCAAACGTTAATATCTATTGGGCACGCCAACAAGAGCGTTGGAATTTCCAGGAAATTATCAATACTTTGTCTGACAATGTTTATCTCACAATAGACGTAGATGGTCTTGATCCAAGCATCATGCCAGCTACAGGAACACCAGAGCCTGGTGGTATAAATTGGTATCAACTGATGGAACTGGTTAAACTGGTTTGCGTCAAACGAAACGTAGTGGGAGCCGATATCGTAGAATTGTCGCCCATCCCGGGATTCCACGCACCAGATTTTCTAGTGGCAAAATTGGCTTATAAACTAATTGGTTATCGTTTCGCATTAGATCTCGGCGTCACTAAGCGCTACGTCTAGCTCGTGGACATTGAGCAAGCAAGATTTTTGATGCACCAAGCAATTGATCTTGCTCGCACTTCTGGCGAAGATTTGCCGGTGGGATGCTTGATAGTAAGCCCTTTTATGGATTCTGCCAGTCAATTTGAAGTGGTGGCGACTGCTTGCAATGAAAAAGAAAAATTGCAGGACCCTACTGCTCATGCCGAGATACAAGCTATCAGAAAAGCATCTGCCTTTAAAAATAATTGGCGCTTGGAAGAAACTTTTCTTTTAACCACGCTTGAACCTTGTCCAATGTGTGCTGAAGCCATTATTCAGGCAAGAGTGAAAAAAATATATTTTGGTGCATATGACGAAAAGTCCGGTGCATGCGGTTCTGCTTTCAATCTCTTTCAAAAAGGCAGAATCTATCCCCTTCCCGAGATAATTGGTGGGGTGGAAGAAGAATTATGCAGCAAGTTATTGTTGGATTTCTTTCAGAAAAGAAGGCAAACTTAGCGCGAGCCGCGCTAGGCGCTCTTCGATTTCTAAAGTAAGTAGAGCCATATGTCTTGAGCTTAAAGGCCTCTTCTTTAGAGCGAATAAATATCTTAGCTGTTTAAATACGGTCATGACAACGTTTAGATATAAGACCCCTTTTTTCCCATTAGCTTTTCTCACACACTCACTTCAATACCTTCCCCTCACGAGCATAACGTCAGCACCACAAGTGGTGGCGATGAATCACGAAAGGATTGAAAGCAATGCTCGACAATCTGAAAAACCGCTTTCCGCGGATCACGTATTTCGACAACATGGACGGACTGGCGAAGCAAAATCTGATCATGCATCTGATTTTCACGCTCAAGTCTTTGATTGTCGTCTCTCTCGTCATGTACTTTGCGCCCGACATGGTGCCGTTCAAGCTTCTCGAATTCTGGACTATCTCCGGCACTCCGCTCGACTGGCTTCAGGCAGGCAAGTGGCTCGTAATCTGGGGTGCATTCGTCACACTCGTCTGGTGCGTCTACACCCAGAACGAGCCGCGCAACAATCGTCACGCCGAGCGCATTCTGGGTCAGGGAGTCAAAATCTCAATCGCATCCGGTATCGGTCAAGAGATTCTTTTTCGCTGGGGCTACTTGCTCTCCGGTATCATCATGGTCCAGTTTTTCGACTGGATTCTGGGCGGCTTCTTCTTTGGCAACGGGCTTTTGCAGTTGGTTCAATCCAACGTGTTTGGTCCACTCGCCAACCTGATCACGTTTGGCACGATGAGCGAATTTCTCGCTCAGTCAGACACATGGGCAGTCGGCGCCGGCATGCTTGCCACCAACCTCGCTTACCGTGATGGTCACAAGTACACGGGCAAGTTTGGGGTAGTGAACAACTGGTTCGTCGGCATGGCGTTCTTCTATCTCATGTTCACCTACGGATTGCTCGCTGCGATTCTGGTGCACATTCTCTACGACCTGGCTATCATCGGCGTTGTCTACCTCGACATGGTCGTTGAGCGCTACAAAGGACGGGTCTAAGCGTCCTTAAACTGCAACGGGAGATCTCAAAGATCTTCCGTTGCGTTTTTTTGAAGCCTGGATTACTAAATGAAATAGTAAAAACTCTTATTAATTAAGAGGTTGGCAAGCTATTTAAGTCTTTTATGGGTAGTAAATTTATGGAGTCGGCTTACAGAGATATCCTCGAGGAGAAAGCTTGAATCGTCCGAAAGTGGAAAAAGGTCTTGTAATTGGCAGCTTCGACCCGCTGCACCTGGGTCATTTATTCGTCTTTGCCTTTGCTCGCGAAGCGGCACAGCAAGTAAGCATTCTGGTGCTTGAAACAGATACAGATCTGGTGCCAATTCAAAAACGCTTTGAGTGGCTGAAAGAAGAATTTCCTACTGCCACCATTATTAAAATGAAAATTGCCGAGCGACCCGAAAGCGAAGAGGATTTCAAGTCTTTTGCAAAGTTGGTAATAACTGCAAATGGAAAATTTGACGCGGTTATAGGTTCAGACGAGATGGCTTACAGAGTGGCTACTCAGATGGACGCCAAACAGATTTTTCCGCTCCAAGAGAGCGTTTCAAGCGATAGTGTACAGGCCAAAATTCAACCTTTCGATAACTGGAAATTTTTACCAGCTTGTGTCAAAGGCTATTTGACTATCAAAGTTTGTTTGTTTGGTCCGGAGTGTACAGGTAAGACAAAAATGGCTCGCGAACTGGCTCGCCACTTTAATACAGTTTTTGTGGAAGAGTATGCACGATCTTATTTTGAGATGAAAGACAATGAAGTTCAAGCAGAAGAAGTTTCAGACATTGCCATCGGACAACTGGCTTCGGAAGACTTCCTTGCTCGCTCCAGCCAGCAAGTTTTATTTTGCGATACAGACCTTATTTCGACCACGATCTGGTGTAAATGGATGTACGAAGACAAATGCCCAGAGTGGGTAAGAATGGAAGCTGAGCGTCGACAGTACGACTTGTATTTGCTCATGGATATTGATGTTCCATGGCAAGATGACAGTGTTCGATGTTTGCCAAATAATAGGAAAGAATTTTTTGCGGACTGCAAAGAAGCGCTTGATACTCGAGGCAGAAAATATATAACTATTTCCGGACCCTTTGAGGATCGCTTTGCTAACGCCGTTTCGGCAGTCGAAGATTTATTGAGACAGAAAAAGAAAAAGCTCACTTATGAAATCAAAAGACCTTCAATTTCTGACCTGGGATCAAGCTAAGACCTGTTTGAATGCATCGTCTGTTGTGGTGATTCCACTTGGTGCTCAGTGCAAGGAGCACGGCTTGCATTTGCCTCTGAACACAGATTTCGTTATGGCGGAAGAGTTGAAAAAGCTTGTGGCAAGCCAAGTTGAAGCGGTTTTTGCTCCGACAATAAATTACGCTTATTATCCAGCTATGATTAAATATCCAGGTACAGTTTCCTTGAGTTATGAAACTACAATTGGCATGATTAGCGACATTTGTTTGAGTTTCAAAATTTTTTCGGTACGTAAATTTTATATCCTGAATACTGGAATCTCAACCCTCAAGCCCCTAAAATCGGCTGCCGATCAGCTTGCACATGAAAATATTGTTTTGCGTTATACCGATTTGAATAAGTTGCTTGCTCCAGTAAAAAAATCGATCGAACAACAGGAAGGTGGCGGACACGCTGATGAAATCGAAACTTCTATCATGCTTGCACTCAAATCCGAAATAGTGCAGATGCAAAAGGCAAAGAAAGATTTCACCGGATCTGGTGGCGGACCACTCACGCCGATCGACGATGGATCCGGCGTCTATTCGCCTACAGGTGCTTGGGGTGATCCCACTTTAGCCTCAATAGAAAAAGGCAAAAAACTAACCGATGCCCTTGTAAGTGGCATCGTGAGTGAAATTAACGAATTAAATAAAAGCTAAAAGCACTTAGTGTAAATTAGCAAGCTTGTCGAACATTTCTTGTCTTGGATTTGGTTCTTCGCAAAGCTGTTGCAGACGCCGATAAAGTTTCACTTCTTCGCCGGTAAGGCGTTTAGGAATAATTACGTCGATAACCACGTGCATATCGCCGCCGGCAAGACCAAGACCTTTCAGTCGATAAGTGCGTCCTTGCTGGGTGAGTGGCTGAATTTTCATTGCCACTTTTCCAGTTGGAGTAGGAACTTGAATTTCAGATCCAAGCATTGCTTCATAAATAGTGACTGGAATGACACAGTGGAGGTCTTTTCCATCTACTTTCAAAAATGGATGTTCGCGCAGTCTTATTTTTAAAATGAGATCGCCGTATTTTCCAGCACGCAAATCCCAGCGTCCCAGAGCCGTTTTTCTCAATTCGGTATTGTCGAGCAAACCTGGTGGCAAATCAATTTCAACCGATCTATCTACATTGAAATAGCCCAATCCACGGCAACTATCACATTGCATTCGCTCAAGTGGTTTTTTGGTTACACAGTTTTCGCATGGTGTGGGATCGGTGATGATGAATTGTTTGCGCGTACCTTTCACTGCTTCTTTTAGTGAAATCTCGATGTCCATTAAAAGTGCTTGGGCCTGCACTTGAACCTGGTCCATGTCAGCAGTAGGACGAGCACGTTTTTTCGCTTCGTTCTCTTTGTCGCGGGCAATTTTGCCCCACAAAGCGCGAATGTCTGAAGTTTGTCTGATGGTATGACTTGTTTTGTCGTATTCTTTGCGCGCTTCGGGATTCATCAAAACTTCGTATGCGTCGCAAATCTCGCGAAATGTGCGTGCCTGTTGTTCGGGATCAATAGTGCTTGCCGCTACGTGCGGACCGAATTTTTCATACAGGTCGTTGTAAGAGTTTTGTATTTCCTGGCTGGTCGCATCGTGCTCAACCCCGAGGATGTAGTAGAAATCTTTGTGCGACTTCTTGGTCTGTTCCATGACTTTGTCCTGACTTCCTCGTCTTTGTTGTTATTTTGCCAGATGTCCCGAGGCAAAAGCCTAAGAGGCTTTGCGAAAGGATGTAGGGATGCCGGCTTTAGTAAACTACTCGAATTGGATCTAAAAAATTATGCGACCGCTGTCTATATATAAACTAATCAAGTAGTAAACATTTCATACCCCTCGCATATGCATTAATCTCGCTTTAATCCCCAAAACCTCTGAATATTTTCCCAAAAGCGCCACAGGCAGCCAATTTCTTACTGTCAGATAATGCGTCACAAACGATCAAACTGCGCATTTCGTGCCTCTTTCGGTGGCTGAAGCTCCGCTAACAATGAGCCGATAATAATTTGCGCGAGACCAAGTTTATCTTTTAGGGTGAATTACCTTTGTTTCTTATTTTTCAAAACTTTTCTCCCTAAACACAAACCCAATCCAACCAGCAGACGATCAATCTCAAAGAAAGGAGATTCGATATGCAAGGTCAAAAAGCGGTGTTCTTTTCTCAGACACTGCTCGCTGTCATCGCTCCGGCTCTGAGCCAGGTGGCAAATACCAAGGCGCAGACGGCCTCAATCATGATCACTCCCGACGTTTCCGGCGAGCCCATCAACATTTCGGTGCAATTCGTCGGCGGTCGTCACGGCTGTGGTGATGAGGGAACCGGGGTCTGGGCTCATACAAAGGGCGTTTATGACGACCTACGTTTCGACCGCGCTGCCGCCAACGGCGACGAGCTGGTCGAGCCCCTTCTCAGCTACCTGACGGCGCGCCTCAAGGATGCGTCTGTTGTCTCGGCGATCGCAACGTTTCAACCCTACCCGGGCGGTGAGACCATCGAAGCAATCACTGCCGCAAGCCAAGCCTCGTGACTCGCTCGTCTGCGGGTCGCAACTAACCACTAGCGCCACGACGACAGAGACTAACAATTAGAAGCTACTGCGGTTCTTCAGAAATGGAGAACCGCAGAATTTTTCAAGCAAATGGAAGAGAAAACAGGAGTACTTCCTTTGAACCACGAAGAAAAAACCGAAGATTCTGTTGCCATCGGCGACACCCTCACTGTTCAATTCAGACCCGGAAACAAAGACCAGGCTACAATCCTCACGCGCATCAACGGCAGAATCGCATTCCTGCCGGACAAGCTTTTTGTGGGCGTAAAGGCCTATGATACCTGGGAAGTTCGACTCAAAGGCGTCAGTCCCACAGGCAATGTTTATTTCGTCATGCCGGTGAAAATGGTCATAGCACCTCAGGACTCCGATATCTTGAACGGTCTCGATTACGAATCGGTGAGAGAATGTCGCTTCGCCCTTTCCTTCATGCGCAATTGGAGGCACCGCCTCGAAACTGAGCTGTTGCTTAAAGACGATCTGAGAACGTCCTTGTATTTTGCTCGGCGCCTTTCAGACTACATCGATCAACGTAGTCTTCCCGAACGTGTTAGGGTGAGGCTTGCCGACACTGTCTTTTACACATATAACAAATTGAAATTGAAAAACGAGATTGGTTTCGAGCGACCCTATCTGGTCACCACGCTGTGTTTGGCTTATACCAGTCGAAAACCCGAGGCTCGACTTACTCGACTGAAAGAAGCCGCTAGGCTTTTGGAATCGGGTTTCAGTCAGTATGCGCATTACAATGAAACTCAGGCGAAAATTCTTTTCGCTCTGCACCAAGCCTGTCTTGAGGCGGGTCAAAAAGACAAAGCAATTGAGTACATTCTGAGGGCATACTCATTGAAATCTTGGAAAGTGATTCGCGATAGCGCGCTGATGTTGCTTGAAAAAGCTGGTCGTTTTGAAGACGTGGAAGCGTTGAAGAAAACCCAACTGGATGATTGGCAACCGGGGAGCGAATATCTGTTTGCTGAGCCGATCTTGCCGAAAGTTTAAAGAAGGTCGACTTAAGTTTGGCTTATAAAGCCAGCTTGAGCGACTATCTTTTTTTGGTTATTTTACTATAGTGATTAGTTGAATTGTATTGATTATCGAATAATCGCTCTGAGCTGTTCCGACATTAGCTTTTGGGTCGCTATGACACTTCTGCCGTGGGATGGCAGAGTGACAGAAAACTTGAATTGAGCTAGTTTTGCAAGAGACTCTTGTTGGACTTTCCAGGAGTACCAGCAATAACCTCCCTGCGCTAATTTATTTTCTTTGTCTGCAGTCAATACATCACCAGTGAATAAAAACTGTTCGTTGAAGAGCAACATACAGTGCCCTTTTGTATGTCCTGGTTGGGGAATTATAATTATATTGGAGTCGAATGAGACGGGCTCAACACCTTCAAGTACAATTTCGGAATCTGGCTCTGCATCAAGATCGTCGCGATGTATTATGCGCTTTGCACCAAACTCTTTTGCATAATCTCCTGCTTGAGCAACGTCGTCGCGATGAGTGAGAAAAATATGACTGAGTCCACCTTGAGACTTGATCCAGTCTACTAAATGACGAGTAAATTTGGGACTGTCCACCATCCAATTTCCACTTCCACTTTTAATAAAATAGCTTTTGCCACCATAAGAATCGGGCGAGTTGAAGCCAAGATAAAAGACTTTTGCGCTGCTGTTTGCGATTTCTTTTGGTACTAATTGGATTGCTTTCTTAATGTCATATTCGCCCTTATTTTCGCTTTGAATACCAATTGCACCAACTGGACAACAAACGAGTGCATCGAGGCTCATAGCGCGCTCTGAATCGGTTTTGGGTTGATTGAACACAGCAAAATAATCGCCTGCGGAAGCAAAATTTTGGGGCGCTAAATCTCGGCAGTTCGAGCAGCTAATACAGGTCTGATCTACGAAGAAAGCCCCGTCCACGTTTTGCTTGACTATGTTCTGCGGGTTAGCCATAACTCTAGCTTAGCAAAAGAAAAGAGCCACCGCTTCTCTCGATGACTCTTTCTTTGGAGGAGGGACTAAAAAACTCAGTCTTGCTCTATTTGGACACTAACCGCACTTTGAATATCCGCACGATTGGCAGACATTGCAACCGTCTATCTTGAGCCAGGACTCACCTCCGCACTTGCTGCAAGGAACTGTGCGTTTGGCAAGAGATGGTTCTTGAGTTTGACACTCGGCAGTTTGGGCGCTCTGACCAGCTTGAGGCGGGTCGAATACGAGTATTGGTAGCTCCATCGAATTTGTAATTGTCGATGTTGCATGATTTTTTCTGTAGTGCTGAATTGCTTTAGCCAAGCCATCGCAGGGCGATTGCACAACCATAGCTTTTTCAGCATCAGCAAATTTGAAGAAGGCAGGATAACCAGACTGAATGTTGACCAACTGTTTAACGATGGTCTCTTCTGCTTTGGCGCGCTCTTCTTCTCCTAATTCTGCAGCGTACTGCAAGAAGGCGGATGATAGGCGTCCAACTGCTTCAAACAAGCCAGACTCGATAGCTCCTGGTTTGCCCATGCGAGCATAAACTTCAATCAATTCACCAGGGCGTCCCGCTTCGTGATTCAAGCTTACATGCAGGGTGGCGCCACCTTCAGGTGATCCCACTTTCACTTTGTAGTTTTGTCCGACAGTCTCATCGTTGTGGATATGACGTCTTTCCTGGTGTCCTAAAAGTGAGAGCAGGTCTGATTCGCGGTCGTAGTCTTCTTTGGCAATTTTCTCGACCGGTTGGCTTAAACGGCTACCATCTGGATAGAAGGTGATGTCTTTGACACCAAGTTTCCATGAAAGCATGCACGCTTCCGCTACTGCTTCTTCGCTTGAATCAAGCGGAATAGAGCAGGTGTTTGAAACAGAGTTAAAAGCTTCGGGATATTCTTCGGCACCTTTGTGAATGGCGGCAAGATGCATGATATAAGCTTCGGGCTCGACTTCAACTCTGATTGGGAATGCTTTTTGAACCGCTTCAGGAACTTCTGGCAAGCCTTTGCAGGACTTGTGATTAGCTCTGATTTTGTTCATCAACGCATTTTGATCTTCTTCAGATTGAGGCCAGGCGCCATGCTTTTCCATTATTTCTTTGAAGCCAGGAGCGACGAAGTCCACAAAACGCGAGCGCACTTTTCTACTGAACACAATGCCATTGTGAGGATCAACACCCCAGCTGGTTTGCAATGCTTGAGCAAGAGTGCCTGTAGGAGCATTGTTTGTCATGCAGGTGTTGCGAACACGCAAACCTTTTTTGTGAAACTTGCTTCCTTCCCACAGTGGGTAAACACCGCGCTCTTTAGCCATTTCTATTGATGCTTCGACCGAGGCGCGAGTGTATTGACGGAATAATACCTCGGTTGCTTTCAAGCCTTCTTCGGTACCAAATCCGACACCAAGACGCGAGAGATATTCGGCAATACCAGCAAATCCGCCACCATTTCTGCGCTCCATACGAGCTGTCATATTCTGGAATGGAATTGGATACCAGCTAACGTCTGTAACGTTATCCATGAAGCGCTGTTGAACCTTGGTTACGGCTTTCATTTGCGACATGTTGTAGGTGCCATCTGGATTCCAGAATTCTGGGTGAGCGGCATGTACGGATGAAAGATTGCAGTTGCCCATATAGAAGCGACCATCTTTGCCAGGACCTGCAGGCAAGAACTGTTCGCCGCAAGGATTGCATGTGTTGAGGTCGTAAACATGGTTGTTTGCGTTGCCAGCATTGATTGATTCGTAGAAGCCGATACCGGGTTCGCCTGAATCGCGCATGCCTTCGATTACGCGTTGGAATACTTCTGGTGCAAAGAAGTGCCCGCGCACTTTGACATATCTATCTGTAATTTCGACAATGGCATTTTTCAAACTGCGAGCAGCTTGAACAGCTTCGGGGAACTTTTTGATATCAACCGAGTATTCTTCAAACACAGGCTCTTTGGTCAAGCGATTGACTTTAGGCATGCCTGATTTTTCATCGAGTACAACTTGTCTTGGGTCGTAAATGCTTCCGGTCCAGACTTTGTCTTGGAACATAGCAGGAAAGAATGTACGGCTTTCGACAGCTTCCATGAATCCTGGCATTGCAAGCACGGTAACGTTTGTGTTCTTGAGATAGTTTTGTTTTTCCATGTATTGCGCATACTGTTCGCCGTATTTTTGTTCGGCCATTTTCATAATGCGCTTTTTGTAGGAAAGCTTGTCTTCTTTTGATTTAGATGGAACTTCTTTGACTAATTGGTCATAAAGCTTTGCCATTGAAGGTGGTGGCGTCAATTTTTTCTTGTCAATAAAGAAAAGAATGTCTGGGTGATTTGAGTTGCGTAATTCAATAAGTGCGCCGCCTCTGCGACCGCCCTGGGCAACCGCTTCAACCGCTTTGGCAATTGTTTTTTCATAGAATCTATCAGGACCAGATGCTGCCGCACCATTTGAAATAATAGACGACCACGGTCTCAAAGAAGAGGTGTTTAAGCCCATTCCCATAGCTGCTTTGGCTGCAAGTGCTTCGATTCTAGCAGCTTCTTGAATGCCTTCCAAGCTGTCTTCGACATACGCAACGCCGCATGCAGCAAGACATCCTTTGCCTCTCAAACTGGATGCTAGATGACCCATTGCAATTTCTTGCTCAGACAAATTATTGAAGTTTTTAGCGACGAAAGCTTTGCGCAACTCTTCTGAACGCAGCCAGATTTGGTCTTCTTTCATACCGGCAATTTTTCCATTTGCCCAATATTTAAGTACGTCTAGTGAGACTTGCGGCTCGGCGTTGATATTGGCAGGAGTGTTAGCCCAGAATTTCTGATTACCGATATGCTCTGCAAAAGTTGTTGCCCATTCAACTACTTTGGGATGGTCTAGAGCCGCCTCTAAATCAATGGCGATAATTTCTTGGGGACTCAAGACATATTTAAGTTCGGCAACGGCTGTAGAAATTGCGACTCTATATATGATGCCATTTACGTCTTCAACTGGCTGTCCAGATGAATTGTCTCTCTTGGCATATAGTCCGGTTAGCGTGTCTTGGGTGGACTCCCAATATCTATATGAATAGTTGTGAGGTTTCACTTCCTTTACCTCATCTTTAACTATTTCAATTACAGTTTGGATGGCTTCTTTGGCGGTGGATTGCTGCTCTGTGTGCTGCATAGGTGAGTGATACCTTTCCTTTTATATGGGGAGAACCAGGGGAGATTTGCTTGGGGAGCGGCGAACAAAAACCAAGGCTTGAAAAAGAAGCCTTGAAATTTCCTCATACGACTTATAAAAGGAGCCCCGACAAAGAAGCCAAGAAGCAGTATGAGCTTAGCGATTGCTAAAAGTTATTCAGTTGTTGTGCAAATTTGAATTGAGAATACTCTACTACCGATAGTGTCACCCCGGCAATATGTAAATTGGTGTCAACAAACTGTAGATAACTCGAAACTCGCAACTTGTCGATGTTTCGAGAAAGATTAGAATCGAACGTTAACGAATGTTCTTAACCTAGATGTGGCGTATGGATATATCGTTGTAAGTGGATCGGAGTAACACCAAACCGTCTGGTAATCGCACTTTTCAGAACCGTGCATGTTTTGTGCATATACGCAAGTGGTGCTAATGGCGATACCATTATCGGGCGCTCGATTAAACTGGTATCACTAGCGGTTCTATATATTCTTTATGTCTTTATGTGATCTGATCGATCTTTGGTAATTTTGGTGTGGAGATCTCATACTAAAAGAAGTCTCGGATTGTCCGATGTTTTTACTAAAATAAATAGTAGAGATGTTTTTTAGAAGAAGAGCGCAGGTGAGTGCGCTCTTCAGTATTCCGCCACTTAACCAGTCACAAGGACCGGAAAAGTAACTTCGGCCCAGACTCGTGCCGTTCCATATTCAGTGGAAAAGCCGTTGTCTTGTGCGAATTGCCGATTAAGGCTCCTCGCGTAGAGCTTCGCTTGCTTCTGGGAGTCGAACACAGGGCTCGCTCCCCAGACACATAGCAGAAACAGAATACTGGTTAGACGAGGATCGTCGTCCAGACATCCGCCCTCCTTCAGATTTCCCTGGTCGTAGCCGACCCGGTACTCAAATTCGGAGGCCTCTTGGTTCTTGGGGCTTCTCAAAACGTAATATCCACCGTCTTGGGACATGGTATGCCTGCTTTTCTGTTAGGTTAAAAACGGCTTTCAGCCGGCTCAGTCCGAGGACCTCGCTACCTTGTCCATGTTATGGACGCAGTCGCTTCCCTACCTCGAGTTGGGATCTAATCACCTCACGATGGACTGTGAGTTCTTAGCGAGTTATTTATAAGTTAGGGGATTGCCCTCCACGAGCAATCCCCGCACCGTGTCTCGACTGACGAGACCTTCGCAACTTTACCGAGCGCGACTACAGCGATACCGTTTCTGGTACCACTGTGTGGAGGTCGCTTTCGGCCCGAGTCAGATACTCCTGTGCTTCGGAGATCCAACCGGATGCGTCCTGAACTCGCAACTCAGCGCCTTCACCGTCGCCGGCGTGGAGGTAGCTCTGAGCGGATTCAAGAAGTGGGGTGGCGAAATTGGCATAGCCAAACGCTCTATGGGATGAAGTGGTGACAGCACGTACCGCCTTCAACCGCGCAAAACAAGCCTCCAGGCTCGTTTCAAGATTCTTGCGCACAACCTCAGTATTGCTAAGCATGGGTTTAACCTCAGCTCAGATTAAACGGCTCTGCAGCCGTGGGGCAACGGGTGTTGCCTTGTTCCTTGCTCACCCGTTGTGTCTCTTTCTTACCGGAGACTGGTGGTACTAACCACCCGGCCGAAGCGAAAGCTTGCGCCTTCTCACATTCGCTTTCGCGAATATCGTTTAAGAGGGAATCGCCTGAGCGATTCCCTCCGAGTGGCATTCCAAGCCACGTTTAGCTCCTCGTTGATCCGCGCCGAGAATGCCATCCCAGTTGGAACCGGGGGACATAGTAAGCGATAACCAAGCCGCCAACCAAACCGATCACGACGATCGGCTGATTCTCGATCACGGGCTGGAAAGTCCCGTTCAAGAAGGGCAACAGCGATGCCAGAAAGACCGCCAGGAAGTAACCAATACGCGAAACCGCTTGGTTTATCCGGAACGCTCTGTAGGTCTGCGAATTACTCGCAGCCCACGTCATCAGGAAACCGACGACGCTGAAGTAGGCAACGACGATGAGCATGGTGATAGTGATGGACTGCATGGGGATTGTTTCCCTAGCTAGCGTTTCTATTACCCGATCTCTTTCTTACCGGAGATGCTGGTGGTGCTAGCCACCCGGCCGAAGCGAAGTCTTGCGACTTCTCACATTCGCGTTTGCGAATATCGTTTAGGAGGGAACCGCCGAAGCAGCTCCCTCCCAGCGGCAATTGCCGCCCTCAGTCTTCCGATGACCGTCGCGCTTCATGCCACTGGATTTGAGCCCGAGTGGCGTAGTACGCGATGATCATGCTACCGATGAGCCCGACTGCGACGACAGGCTCTGTTGCGTGAGTGGGCTGGAGAAGCCCAGTCAAGAACGGCAGAAGCGAGGCCAGGAATGATGCCAGGAAGTAACCGAAGCGCGATAGGCTCCGAGTCACTTTGAACACCAGATAGTGACTGGACTTGCTTGCCGCCAATGCCAGGAGAGCGCCGAAGGCGGCGAACAGGGCAATGACGAGGAGTACTGAGATGGTAGGCGTATGCATGGGGTTAGGTCCCTTGCTAGTGCTTCTAGTTTTGATCTCTTTCTTACCGGAGATGCTGGTGGTGCTAGCCACCCGGCCGAAACGAAGCCTTACGACTTCTCACATTTGCTTGCGCAAATATCGTTAGAGAAGGCATCTTGCGATGCCTTCCTTACGCGTACAACAACTCAACTCAAACGCAAACAACCAGAGCGTAGAACGCAAGCCCGATGAAGGCTGCGGAGAGGATGCTGCCGAGAAGCGCAAAGTTGCGACATTTCTTGGCGTGACGTGCATCCGTGTACTCGAACGCTTCGTTGGAAGGCGTAGGCATGTATACCCCCTGAGGAGTTAGAGTTGAACACGAATCCCTGATCTCCCTACTGACGCAGATATGTTCAGAAGAGAATGAAAAGTATGTTGGTCAGTTGTTTTTGAGAATTTATATCAGCGTTAGAAGGGAGACCAGAGATAAGTTCACTCTAATAAAAGGACGTGCCAATAAGCCAGTACTTACTAAAAGAAAAGACTAGAAACAGACTATTCATGATTAGCGCAAGTTAAGCTAGTTACTATTTATATGCTAATTAGCTCGCGCGAGCGACGCTACTGTCTAATCTTAACGATGAAGAATAGACTGGACCGAGCTGTTGATTTGTTCTTTGTATGTCATATAACCGTAGCCGAGTGCGCACGCCAGAATGGCGAAAATCAACAAACGCATAAAGTTCCAGGCGCCGGCGTTATATTGACGCGACTTGCTCTTTTCTTTCTTCAAAATAAGGGTCTGCTCGCCATTGGAGCTGATGTCTTTGGGTCGTAGCGTTTCGGAAACTGATTCGCTTTCTTGCGGGTCAATGAGGCTGCTTGGATCGTCTGGCAAGTTCGGCATCAATGCAAGGAGCTTGTCTGTTTTGATCCAGAGAGATTGATTAAGCTCGGTCACGCGCTTTCGCATGGGGTCAAGCACCGCATAATTGCCGTCTTGAATTTCGACCAGACGACGAATGGCAGCCCAACCCTGCTCGCCCGAGGGGGTCACTTTGGCGCCTAGAATGTAGCCACCTTGCGAGAATGCGATACGACCCTGAACATCTGATTTCGAGTCGTTGATACGCAAGATAGGTGTTTTGATTGAAGGTATTTCAGAGCAAGTGCGCAAGATGTCGGTCATGCTCTCTTCTTTGTTTATTTTGCCTTCAACAATTACGTCCACAGTAACCTCGTTTTAAACTTTAGAGAGTATTTCCCAGTACAAAGAAGATACCCAATCGGTAGAGTCTTTAATTTTATCTGCCTGAATAATATAGGGTAAAATCATGCGTTATGAAAAAGCGCATCATGTGTGTATTTGGAACTCGTCCCGAAGCGGTGAAAATGGCACCGGTGGTGCACGCACTCCAGAAGTCGCAAAAGCTCGAACCGGTCGTGGTGAGCACAGCTCAGCACCGAGAAATGCTAGACCAGATGATTAAGTGGTTTCAACTGAAACCCGCTCACGACTTGGATGTCATGCGGCATGGACAAAGTCTTGCCGGAATTACCGCGCGTGTTCTTGAAGGCATGGACGGATTATTGAACGAGTCCAAGCCCGATTTGCTCTTAGTCCAGGGTGACACTATAACCGTTATGGCAGCCGCTCTGGCTGCTTTTTATCATAAAATTCCGGTCGGGCATGTGGAAGCTGGGCTTCGTACCGATAACTTGTATAACCCATTTCCAGAAGAGATGTCGCGCCGTCAGGTAAGCCAGATTGCCACATTGCATTTTGCTCCGACCAAGCTTGCGGTAGAAAATTTAAAGCGTTCTGGAATTACCGAGAATGTTTACATGACAGGCAATACTGTAATTGATGCTTTGCTCGACACAGCAAACAGGCTCACTAAAACAAAGGTGGAGCCTGAGATTTTTGGTCATGCTGATTTTGATAAATATAAGGTGTTATTGGTTACCGCCCATCGCAGAGAGAACTGGGGCGAAGGCATGGACGGCATCGCCGGGGCTTTGCGCGAGCTTGTCGAAACCTATCCGCAGATTCAAGTGCTTTATCCAATTCACAAAAATCCTATAGTTCGACAGTCGATAGAGCCGATTTTTGCCAATCATGACCGGCTGGTCATGGTTGAACCTCTTGATTATGTCCCGTTTGTCTATGCCATGCAGCGAAGCTTTTTTGTGCTCACCGACTCTGGTGGCATTCAGGAAGAGGCGCCATCTCTGGGCAAACCGGTGCTTGTCATGCGCACAACCACAGAGCGCCCAGAAGCGATGGAAGCGGGTGCTGCAAGGCTTGTCGGAATCGAAAAACAAGGTATCGTCACAGCTGCAAAAGAGCTTCTAGACAGTCCTGACGCCTATGGCAAGATGTCCAAAGCCGTTAACCCATTTGGTGATGGCAAGGCTTCAGAGCGCATAGTTTCGGCGATAGAAGAATATTTATCTTAGAAAAATAGCTTCAATTCAATAAGGCGCTATCATATTTAGCTTTGTCACTGTTTTGGAGTTTACAAGTGAGTACCACAATGACCGGTCAAGACATAGCGCCCTACGCAGAATTTCTAACCGAAGAGCATCAAGCTATTCGCGAAATGATTCGCGACTTTGCCACTAAAGAAATTGCGCCTAAGGCTCAAGAAGTTGACCGTGAGGCTCGTTTTCCAGTTGAGACTTTTAAACAGCTCGGTAAGCTCGATTTACTCGGTCTTCCAATTGATACCGAATATGGTGGCGCTGGAGCGGACTACAGAAGCTACGCTATAGCAGTTGAAGAAATAGGCAGGGCCTGTGGATCGACTGGTTTGAGCTACGCTGCTCACGTGTCGCTTGGTACCAACCCAATTAAATTATTCGGTACACCTGAGCAGAAGAAAAAGTATATTCCCAAGTTGTGCTCGGGCGAGTACATCGGTTGCTGGGCTTTGACCGAGCCTGGTACGGGCTCTGATGCATCCGCTCAAAAAACTACCGCCAAGCTAGAGGGCGATCACTGGGTATTGAACGGAACCAAACAGTTCATCACTAATGCCACTCATGCCGACGTCAATATCATCATGGCGATGACCGACAAGAGCCTTGGAAGAAAAGGCATTTCGTGCTTCATCATTGAGAAAGATACTCCCGGATTTTATGTAAGTAAAGTCGAGAAGAAGATGGGAATGAGAGGTTCCCCCACCGCCAGCTTGACCATGGAAGATTGCAAAATTCCTAAAGCAAACATCGTAGGCGAAGTAGGCGACGGCTACAAACAAGCCCTCACCACTCTTGAAGGCGGACGAATTTCAATCGGTGCACTAGCTCTTGGTATTGGCCAAGCAGCTTTTGATGCAGCTCTTGCTTATGCCAAACAAAGAGAAGCCTTTGGTCAACCAATTGGAAAATTCCAGTTTATTCAGGGTTATCTAGCTGATATGGCCACTCAACTGAGCGCTGCTAGAATGCTTTTGTATCATGCTGCCTGGTTAAAAGACCATGGCAAGCGCGTGACCTTGGAAGGTTCGCAAGCCAAACTTTATTGTTCTGAAGTGGCATCCAAAGTTTGCAACCTTGGAATTCAAATTCATGGTGGCTATGGCTACATCGAAGATTTCCCAGCTGAGCGCTTCTTGCGCGATGCCAAACTTTGTGAAATCGGCGAGGGAACTTCTGAAATCCAACGTCTCTTAATTGCAAGAGAGTTGGGACTCTAATATAGGCGTCGCATTTGCGGTTCTCTGTATCGCCGCGCTCTACGCATCGGTAGGGCATGGTGGAGCAACAGGTTTTCTGGCTGTTATGTCTTTCACTGACTGGCAGCCAGATTTTATTACATCCACTGCACTTGTGCTCAATGCCATCAGTTCAGGTATTGCCTGGTTATCTTACTTTCGGGCCGGTCACTTTTCGCTCAAGCTTACTTTGCCTATAGTGGCTGTTTCAGTGCCTTCTGCCTATATCGGCGCTATGTTCAAAATGGACGAGCGGCAATATTCAACCGCGCTTGGGGTGGTACTGTTTTTGGTGGCATTGCGCTTGTTGTTTTTTAGTAAAAGTACGAGCGATGATAAGTTTGAAACTCCTCCTCGTCTGCCTTTGCTTTTAATCTCATCTTTATTACTTGGACTGATATCTGGTGCTATTGGTATCGGGGGCGGTGTTTTTCTCAGTCCTCTATTAGTTCTTTGTCGCTGGGCTGATCCTAAGACTACTTCAGCGACTGCGGCAGCATTTACTTGTTTAAATTCCATTTCTGGACTGATATCGAAAGTGGTATCAGGCAGATTTCTTTTTGACCCATTTTCAATGCAAGGAGCGGGTCTGATAGTCTGTGCACTTTTGGGCTCGGCGCTGGGCTCACGATACGGCTCCAAAGTGGCTCGATCACAGGTTCTCATGCGACTTATAGCACTAGTTCTGTTTGTAGCAACTTGCAAGCTTCTATTTACAAAAGGGCACTGACTCTATAAATTGAAACTATGCTCTTCAGCGTATTTAGTAAGAAAACAAATAAAAACGTCTATCGCCTCAAAACTATGGCTATGGTGCGTGTGATTTCCGAAGTAGCAGCCCTTGTCATTTTTTTGTTTTTACCACTGGTTCTCCTGTTTGCGGGAGTGCTGGCTAATCTTGATCTTGTTGTTAAAGCTGCTGTGCTACTTGGTTCTATCTTTGCTCTTGTGATGTTGCCTTCGTACGGGTTTATAACCTGGCAAATGACAGTGACCGAAACCGGTTTAATTGGCTGGTCTTTGATCAAGAGACGAGTTTTGCTTTGGGAAAATCTTACCAAGCTTACTCGCAAATCGAACTTTAATTGGCAGCGTTATGTCCTCTACTTCGAGGGCGGCGACATCACTTTTCCTCTGTGGTTCGAGCGTCAGGACTCTCTGATTGAAGCTATTAGAGAACATCTTCCCCTTGATCTTTCACCGGAGCAAACTGGACCCAGGCTTTTCAGGCAAGACACCATCTCATTTTTAATGCAGTTCTCACAAGTGGCTTTTGGGCTAGTTTTATCTTGTGTCGCCATATATTTCGCCGCGTATTTATTCTCGTCGAACAAAGTTTCTGAGTGGGACGCCATCTTGGTGATGGGCTTTGTGATTATTCTATCTTTGAGCGTTTTTTATCGAGCGATTGTGGTGGCATTGATGCCTTTTAAAATTCTGGTCGAGCAAGATTCGATGGAATTGAGCACGATATTTTCCAAAAAAAGAATTCCCTGGAGCAGCATTCAAACGCTGACCACCTCGTCTCCAATTTTGCCAGAAGGGTTCATGCTTGAATCCAAAGATGGATCCTTCTTGATAGGCAGTGGCTTTGATTCGCTGGATGAGCTTGTGAAAGAGATGAGAGAAAAGAAGCTTTCTGCTCAAGATTAGAGACTAGCTCAACTTGCGTGAACACTTAATAGTTTAATTCTCTTGACAAGTGGCTATATAAAAACAGAAGATTTTAGTATCTTCGTTTTGCCATTAAGGACAGACCCCAAACTCCTCAAAAATCTAATACATGCTGTCTCCACCGTTAAACGAAGCCACTGATCGTGACTGTTATTAAACCTAGAAAATATCATCGAAAGGAACTAAAAATGTCTAGCATGAAGACTCTCTCAAAGTCTATCTGCGAAGCCATCGAACAGGGCATAGCTGCACGAAAGCAGAATAAGAAAGACACACTTAAACACAGGTATGACCCACGATTGCAAGTTGCTCTTAGTGAACTTGCAGGTCACATTCAAGAAGCAATTCGACAAACTAAAACTGTAGTTTTGATGAAACTTGAGGACTGCGATATCGAGCTAAAACTCGCTGACCCCAATGGAATCGATCCGATGAAAAACTTGAAAGGCGTAGGCAAGGAAATGTTCCGCATTTGCCGGAAGCTAGATCTTATGCCATGTTTGGGCGCATCTTCGGACAATACGTTCTATATCATCAGCAAAATACACCACAAAGGGCTGTAAAGACAAGTTGCAGAATGGCAATGAGAAATCGAGAATCAGGAAACTAACTTGATTGTCGATTTCCCAGTGCACCGGTTTTAGACGTGGTGCGAGACTAATTCGTAAGTAGAAACCCCACTTTAGCAAGGGATAATTCCAATGGAAATGACCTTCAAAGAGTTCTTGGCGCAAGCTAAGATAAAGATCGACTTGCTTGCATTGGCGGTCGATTCTGCCTCTCATGGACTGAACGTCGAGTCGCATCCAAGGTCTCAAGCCGATATCGCTATGGCGGACAAGAAGCTCACCAAGCTTCGCCTCTTCTATAGCCGGCTTGAAAATTCGGCTGCAATAGACATGAAGCCAGAAGATGTCGCTGTGTTCGAGGAGTTTCTCAACCGAGAAATTACTGCTGCGCAGAGCTATCTTTCTGGCACAAACGACGTTGCGAAAACGTACAAGCCCTGGGCAATCGGTCTGCTCCTTTTAGTCGCAGCCCTTGCCTTGCTCTGGTTCGTTTAGAAAGGAACCGAAGTTATGATAATGGGTAAAGGACCAAAACGACGGCTGGTCAAAGCTGCTCGCAAAGAGATCAACCTTGCACACAATGCGTTACTTTCCAATGTGAGACTGGTGATTTTGGGTGTCATGGTTGTGCTGATGGCGGCGGCGTGCATCTTTGCATAGAAGGAATTGACTAGATGACCAATATCGATTCACTCAAGGTCACTATCGGCGATGCAATTTCAAAAGGGCTTGCCGACCGCGATTCCGAAGCGAATGCCCATATGGGACCACTCGTCCTCGACGGCGATCGCCTGGAGCGTTTCATCAAAGTGTTGCACCGCAAAGTCTACGAGTGCGCACGTACCTACAAGCAATCGGCAGTATTGTCACTCACTGCCGAGGACATGTATGTTTGTGATGGTGAAAATCCAGAGAGCATCGTATCTGGTGGCACCCTTCAAGGTGTTGCGGCCGAGGCTTTCTCAATTTGTCGCGAAATCGGTCTCAATCCAACTGTTCACCTCATTCAACCAGGTGACGCGTTGATTGTAATCGACCCACTTAATTAGAAATCTGCCGCATCAAGCAGACCCATCGGCGAACAGGAAGCTTAAGTAGAAACAGAAACTAAGGGGCTTTATTGCCCCCTTTTTTCTCTTTCTGTAATCCTACTAAAATTGCTAGTAAAAATGAGGTTCGCGTTTGTAGTCTTCGGAAGCCTAAATTGAATGGTCGGTGGAATTCGAAATATTAAAATATGCATTTAAATGCATAAAAACGACCCCTAAAATATGCAATTAAATGCATATTCTCATAATTTGTGTCTGGAAACGCCCAAAATTCAAAAAGAGACTCCTTTGAGTATACTACATTAAGTAGTTAAAAGCTCGAAAAAAAGGAAGGAGAGATGTGGTCCTGTTAAAGACCACATCTGCCCTTCCCCTGCTTGGATTAAATCAGACGCTCTTGTAGAGAATAACGACCCAGCAGCCATACTCGTTTGCGTGAGAATCCATGCTCACGATTTGGCGTCCAGCATTTGCTGAGAGCCATTCATTGAGTTGCTTATCGAGTTCCGCAGCCCTGGTTGCATTAAAGGTTTTGGAGCCCATTTGGTGAATATTGACTGCGCCGACTGATTTAATTGACATGATATTTTCCTTTCTTGTTTGTGATGCTCATCAGATAAGACAGAGAAAGGAAGGGCATCGCCCTTCCTCTCTTGGATCTCGTTTGCAGAGTCTGCGACGCTTAAGCCGCTCGTCTCGATTTCTTCTTGTTCTGGTTGAAGAAGTTCAGTCGCTCGACCATGTGCTGACCGTAGTTCATGGCGAAGGTCATCTTGAAGTGGGCGTCTTCGACATCCCACACGTCGTCGAGCTTTTTGACGTCGACCGAGTGATTCTGGTCGAACGCCTCAAGACCGGGACGCAGCTTGTCGATTGCCTCCTGGAGAAGCGCTGCCACCGCCATGGTGTCATGCTCGAGGTAAGGACGCTCGACCGGTGGCTTGGCGTTCGCCATGCCTAGATAGACCATGTTCAGGCGCATGCGCAGCTCGTGCACAAGCTCCAGCACTGGTTGTGCCGGAAGTTGGCTTAACAGACCAAGCAGATGGTCTTTGCTGACCTTATTCGTATCCATCAGATACCTGTCCTTTCAGTTAGGCTTCATACGTGGATATTGAGTATCCTCGTAATCGTAGATCCAGGCGGGAGCGCCTGCTTCATAGAAGTCGTAATTAGGAATTTCGACCGGATTGTCGCGCAAGAAAATCCGGTTGTCGAAAGAGACCAGCTCGACTTTCGTCGGAGTGTCGCTTGTAATCACGCTCTCGCCTTCTTTTACTTCAAAGCGAACGAGGTTGCCCGCGCCATCGAGATACTTGTACAGTCGTTTCTTCGCCTCAAGCGGAATGCTTATGAACGAAGGCTGCGAGCCGTCATTGACCATCTCGATCGTGCGAATTTCTTGCTGGTTCGAGTCGAACTCAATCACCCGAGTAAGGATGAATCGAGCCGGCTTGCCGTCCACGGGTGGGCGGCTTCTCCAGGTCTGCTTGTACTGAACGGTGTTCTTGTCGCCACCAAAAACCACAGCCGTGGTCGAGTTGGCGTAGCTCAGCCGAGCTTGCTCAGTAGTGCCGTCCACGCGGAAGTACACTTCCTGAGTGGTCCAGGGTGTGCGCTCGTAAGCGGCAATCACTTTGTCGCCGCTCTCGTTGAAGACTTCGCCTTTGACGCCGACGATAGGGCTCTTCGTGATGCGGGCGATTTTCACGCCTTTATAATTGAAGAACGACTTGGAATATTCCTTATCGGATTCGCTCGAAACCAGTCTAGTTTCACTCAACCGAGTGTGCTCGCTATCGTCGCGAAACACTCGCTCGAAGGAGAGCACCAGGTTTCGGGTGAAGAAGCGCTCGCGTTGGAGTGAGACGCCGTCTTCGTAATAGTACCGAATGTGATACCGTCCGTCGCGCAGTCGTTCGCCTTGTCGTTCGAGCGTTCCGTCTTTGCGATGCACCACATGTGACTTGAACAAGCTGCCGTCGGCTTCATACAAAGCCAGGCGGCGAAGCATTCCGGCTTCGTCGACCAGATCAATTTTGGGAAAGAACTTCTCGCTTTTGGCGATAAAGCCTTTGCTATCGAAGGTCAGATAGTCGATGATGCCCTCGTGCTCCTGGTCGTAGAAGACCACGCCACTTACCTTGGTGCGCACGCCATTGATCTGGCGATAAGTGATGTAGGTGATTTTCTTTCCATTTTTGCCCGGGACGAAAACTTCCTGCGACAACTTTTCGGGAAAGCGGTCGCTTGGTGTTGCGGGCAGGTAGTGGGTTGCGATGGTCCAACAGGCTGCTGTCAGACACAGGAAGGCGATGCCATAGATGGTGGCAGTTCTTCTTGCTATGTTCTTCAGCATGTTGATTTCCTTTCTGTCATGAGAAGTTGATACAAAAAAGGCTTTGTCAGTCGAAGCGGTGAACCTGCTTCAGAAGCTGCTCTGCCGAGAAGTAGTCGAAGTCGAAGTAATCGATCAGATTCTGTTTCCAGAGCGCGACCTTCATGGGGTCTTCCGGATATCGTCCCGACAAACTGGGCATCAGAGATTGTCGCAGCACGTAGTTTTCGACAGCGTACTGGAGGGGCGTATAAGCGGTATAGGGAAGTGCGGATTTGTCGCCGCCAAGATGCGTATCAGCGTACAAGCTGGACATGGTCACCACTTCGCAGCGGAAAGAAATCGACCTTGTTGCATTCAACCGGAGTGCCGGAGCTTTCTCGATTGTGTCAACAAAATCCAGGTCGAGCCGGTAATCTGCATCCATGAGCGATGCTGTCGCTCCTTGAATGTAGCGCTCGAATGCCCGCTGGCACTTGTCGCTGAAGTCGTCGATGCTTGCTGCGTGCGCGAAAAGTCCCATTGACGCCATTCGCCATTCTTCGAGCGGACCTTCGACTTGGAGCAACATCCGCTTTGACGCGAACTTATCGTTCATGGCTTGAAGGCAGCAAATGAGCTTGTGTTTCACTTCCAGGTTGGTGGTGATTCGAGCTACCTGATCGGGCTCGGTATTGCGCTCGTCCTCGATAGATTCGAGGAGTTCGGCGCAGATGTTGAGCATGAGTGAATTTCGTTCCATGTCGTTGGACTTGAACGCGGGATTAATTTGGCTCAGTAAATCGCAAGATGCACGATGAGTGAACATCTTAGCGATGGCGCAAAAATGAGCCAGATAGGGAAGCACCAAAGCGTCGACACCGAAAGCACTATCGGCACGCGATGAGCGTGCGGTCTTCCAGTAAATGTTGAGCGCTTGCTCGAACTTCGATTCCGGCTGAGCCCACATGTTGGGATTTTTGCTGGAATTGTTTAACGCCAGGTAGAGTCCGCCTGTCGGCAAAAGCAGCGACGGATGGGCGAGTTGAAGACGAGTGATGGACGGAGATCTGCAGTCCATGGTTTTCCTTTCGGACGTTTTTCTTCAGTTTAATTTTTGGGCGAGGCAAAATCCGCAGACTGAAAGTGACAGCCTGAGACGATAGGTTGATTTTGCAGAATCGAATGGGGTGGGAGATTGAAGTACTGGAAGGTGATAAAAAACAACTCTTTGAAACTAGCAAAAGAGCAGTTCTGTATGACATAGATATCTTGACAAGCGGAATAAAAGAACGATCAGAAAGAGGAATCATGAGCGTTCTTTTAGCTGAGCGCTAAAGATAGGAGCTCGCGCAGCTAGCGTAGTTGATACTAGATGCGGTATTAGAACAAAACTTCTTGCTTGAAGAATTGTGCCACCATTTTACGGTGCAAATCAAAGCAAATATTTCGGGGCAATTCGCTGTATTTAAAAGCGCCTACATCCTCGGCATCATCGCCAGGCACCATAAGTCCGTTAGCTGGCTTGGCCAAATAAAACAAAATAAGCACATTAATTCCGCGTCCAGGCGAGTGTGCCGAAAGAAGTTTATCTATTTGAACTTCTAATCCGGTTTCTTCAAAAACTTCACGAGCCGCTGATTCTTCTGGCTCTTCGGAGTTTTCCATAAAGCCGCCTGGAAGGCACCAGTCGCCAATGAAAGGGGGAAATTTTCTTTTAACCAGTACTATTCCGCCATCCATTGGAATTAACGTGGCGGTAACTGGCTTTGGATTGTCCCAGTGGACAAATTCACAAGTGGAACCAGTGCACGCGAGTCTGTCTTTGCCGCCGATATCGGCAACTTGAAGAGTGCTAGCACAAAAGGGACATGAGTTCATCTATCAGGATTTTAGCAAAATTTTGGCAGCGACTCACTCTTAAGCAAAGTCACAAAAAAGAAAGGGTCCGAATAAAGAAATTTTTTACATAAAAATCTCGTGCGGATGTCAGGCGCTAGCGTCCGGGAAATACTCGACAAAATGCACCGCTTTGAAACTGAGGTAAGTGAGGAACACTAGACAGATAAAATCGTCGAAGTACTTGCATACAATTCACATATTGATAGTATTGCTGGAACACAGTCCCCGCATACATCTCTCATGTTTAAGTAAGCATTAAAATGGCATATATCAACTGTCATGTGCTATACCGCAGTCATAAGCAAGAAGCCCTCAGAACCCATTCGGTTCTGCCGACGCTTCCATCCTCTTTTGAGGCTAGTTTGAGGAATCAGACCATGAAAAAGGAATCTTACGCAATAACCAATCAATTTGGATTTGGTATGAATGGCGAACCCATTAAGAATTCTAATGGCGTAGAAATGAAATTAGGTGCCGCACGCGTTAAAAGCGTCGAAGCAAAGTCATGTGACGCCGGCGTTTGTCAGGTGAGTTGGAAACCAGACCGCCCAGCCTCTGGCGACAAAGTAAAAAAATAGTTTTTTAGTTCTTTGAATCGAAATATGGGTTGGTGTTGAAAAGTGCTAGCGCAGTTGCTTCAAGTGCTAACGCTAAAGTTGGCTTAAGTAGCGCTTCTTGATAACTTTAACAACTTGAGAACTTATAGATCAAAAGTCTATGATGCAAGCTCTATTTTTATTTTTTTCTTTCCGACTTTTAGCTCTTAAACATTCACCCCTAACCCAATTGAAAACCCAGGAGAAGATCATGTCGCTCTTATTAAGCGGCTTGCCTTCTGTCGCCAATTTACAGGCGCCTCAGGCAAAGAGAATTCCTCATGTCTTTACTCTTCATGGCACCCAGGTAACCGACAATTACGCCTGGATGAAGAACCGCCAGGACTCAGATTTGATGCCCTATCTTGCGGCGGAGAATTCGTATACTCAATCGGTCATGGCAGACACAGCCCTTCTGCAAGAAGAGCTGTACAAGGAAATGCGAAAGCGGGTCAAAGAAGACAACTCCAGTGTTCCTGCCCGTCACAAGAAGCACTTTTACTACACCCGCACTCGTGCAGGTGATCAATACGCCATTCGATGCCGCAAAAGCATCAAGCCACAAAGCCACGAACAAGTCATTCTGGACGAGAATTTGCTCGCTCAAGGCGAAAAGTTCTTTTCCATTGGCGACTTTGTCGTCAGTCCCTCTGGCGAAATGCTTGCCTATACGGCCGATACCCTCGGCTACAGGCAGTACGCGCTCTATGTGAAGAATATCAACACAGGCGAGGTTGTGACTTCCGCTCATGTCGAGCGAGTAACGTCTGTGGTGTGGGCGGACAAGCGCACGTTGCTCTATGTCACCGAAGACGAAGAGACTAAGCGCTCTAACCAGCTCTGGCGACATCGTCTTGGTTCAACCAAGCACGATTTGGTGCTCGAAGAGAAGGATGAATTCTTCGAATTGGCTCTGGCGAGTTCTGCCTGCGGGAAGTATATCTTCCTGAACAACGCAAGCCACACCACGTCGTCGGTGAGTTTCATCGCCGACGGCAAGCCGCGCGATCGGTTCAAACTCTTAACGCCGAAAATCCACAAAGTTCAATACCTTGTGGAGAGCGATGGCAAGCACTTCTACATTCTCACAAGCTATGGCAACGCAAAAGATCGGCGCGTTTTGCGCACCAAATGCGATGCTATCGAGCCGGAGAATTGGACTGAAATCATCCCCTGCAAGCCAGGCCTTTTGCTCGAGAATATCGAGCTGTTCAAGGACCACATGGTCGTTTACGCTCAAGAAGAAGGTCTCACCAGGATTCGCGTGGAAAAACTTTCTACCGGCATGGTGCACTGGATCGCCTTCCCCGAGCCCATCTACGAAGTTGGACCGGAAGACAATTTCGAGTTCAAATCGAATGTTTTGCGCCTGACATACAAGTCGATGGTGACACCGCCGACAGTTTGGGATTATGACATGGACAAAGCTGAAAAGACCGTCCTCAAGCAGGAAGTCTTTGAAGGCTACGACCTGTCCAAGTACAAGACCGAGCGCATTTATGCCACCGCTCGCGATGGCACCAAGATTCCGATGTCTATCGTGTATAAGGGCGACCTTGTGCTCGACGGTAAGCGTCCCTGCTTGCTCTACGGCTACGGCTCGTACGGCATTTCTATCACACCAGACTTCCGCAATGAGCGACTGAGCTTGCTCGACCGCGGAGTGCTTTATGTCATCGCCCACATTCGTGGTGGTTCGGACATGGGCGAAGTCTGGCATGAGCAGGGCAAGATGATGAAGAAGATGAACACCTTCACCGACTTCATCGACTGCGCCGATATGCTCAAAGCAAACGGCTACACGAGCAAGGAAAAGCTCGTACTTCAAGGCGGAAGCGCTGGTGGATTGCTTCTTGGCGCAGTAATGAATCTGCGCAAAGACGTAGCTCAGGGCGCTCTCGTTCAAATGCCTTTCCTTGACGTGATTAATACCATGCTCGATACCTCCAACCCACTGACGGTGGCTGAGTTCGAGGAGTGGGGCAATCCAGCTGAGGAAGAAGCCTTCAAGTACATGATTCAGTACTCGCCATACGACAACATTGTCGAGGGCGATTATCCCAGAATTCTGGTGGAAGGTGCGTTCCACGACTCGCAAGTCGGTTATTGGGAGCCGGCGAAATACGTCGCCAAAATGCGCGAACTGAATCCCAAAGGGAAAATCTTGCTCAACATGCTCTTGAACGGCGGCGGTCACCACGGTGCCTCCGGTCGCTTCAATCAGCTCAAAGAGTGGGCTTTCTCCTGGGCGTTTGCTCTCAAGGTTCTCAAACTGGCCTGATTACAAAAACCAGTATCATTCTCTGCAGTTGAACTAACATCTTGGCAGTAGGCGGCTTCAAAAGCCGTCTGCTAGCCATTCTTCTTTTTCATAAACAACCAAAACTTCTATGCCGGACTTTCCTCAAGGATCGAATTCGACCGTGCTTCGGCGAATTCGATTTCGGAAAGTTTGGTGGGAATACGCGAATCGCCTGAGTATATGCGCGTATTCCTGAATGCCACTCTCAGGCAGATGCCGACGGCATCCTCGATGAACTCGATAATGTGAATCATCCGGATCGCACGCGCATCTTCGAAGCGGTTCAACCCGCAATGGCTGCGCGTGCGGAGATGGAGGAGCGCTGGAGCGAATTTATCTCTGCTAAAAGCAAGGTAAACGTCCCGCAGTTCACTAAGCGCATCGAGCAGGCATGGGCAAATGGTGACAACGAGAAAGTGGAGCAGATTCGGCAAGAACGCAAGAACGCCGAAGCTCGATTTTTCGTTGCCGCTACTCGTTATCAAGCCGGCATGGAAATGGTCGCTGAGGCGGACGCCACTCTGCAAGCCGCATTCGACAAGGCTGCAGCTTTCATCGACGAGAAGGACCTGAGCGTGAAGAGCGTCAAAGCAATGACGCACGCGCTTGGTATCTGGCACTGGCTGGGCGAACTTCGCATCTACATTGTGCCGAAATACAACTCGCACAATGTGCCTGCGCTTCTTGAAGATCTGGCATTCGATGCTGATTCGTATCTGAACTCCTGATTTGTATTTGAATAGGAAGGCGACCGCAAGGCCGCCTTCTTCCTACTGCAAGAAAAATAACAAACGGTGCTACTTTATGCACAGTGACAACGATAACGATCCTCTTTCAACAGAGGAGCTTGAAGCGATTTGTCGGCAAAAACGCTGGCGCTATGCCGGTGTTAATAGAGTCGAGCGCAATGGACTCTTAAGTCTACTTGCGTTGATCGCTTTTGCAGAATGCGTGCCGGCTATTTTCGGCTTAAAACTTCTGATTGACTGGCTGGACTTTTCGCACCTCAGCGAAGGAAATTTCGGTCCCTTTTTCTTCATCTATGCCGCAGGCATGATTGTGGTGGCAGTGCTCAGTTTGCGCCTGCAATCAAATGGTGCCATGCTCTTTGGTGGAGCGGCAAGTCTGCTTGCGATTCTTGGTGCTGCAGGAAATTTCGT
This sequence comes from Candidatus Melainabacteria bacterium, assembly GCA_016699165.1. Classification (GTDB taxonomy): domain Bacteria; phylum Cyanobacteriota; class Vampirovibrionia; order Obscuribacterales; family Obscuribacteraceae; genus Aved-18. The sequence goes on from CP064963.1 coordinate 2,893,403, forward strand.
CTCGGGTCAGACACTTTACGCTGTCTTGCTGGCAATGTTTTCACCTCTTCCTTTGGTGGTGGCATTCCTATTTCAGAAGAAGGAGCCGTGGCGCAAGCACAGGACTGAACATCAGTGAATTAGTTGAACTCTGAACCGGGAGAATTGCTTCAAAAGCGATTTTCCTGGTTTAGTTTAAAGCACGTCTATTACTAAATAATTTAGTAATACAATAGAATTTGGCAAGCTATGAGACGCATCTTAGAAAAAGCTAGCAGAGGTGTACTAGCGTGCCATGGTTATATTGGCTTCAGAACTACTACATGGCACTTAATAACTATTGCGAGCGCGCAGGTTTAAAGCCTAGGGTGAAATTATCGTTTTTATATCTCTCTAAGCTCGTTATTAAGCAACAGTACCAAAACTAAATACACCCTGTAGCCTTATCTGATCTCCTTTTCGAGATTCAGGTCAAAACGAGTTTTCTATCTTGTCACCCTCACAATACCTACGAACATACGAAAGGAAACTGGTATGACGCAGAACAACAATGGTCCCGTCGTCTCGCCGCCCGTCGCGAAGAAGATCCCCTCGACCGTCACGGTTCCGGGAGGTCAGCTCTTCGACGATTTCGCCTGGATGAAACAGGTGAAGAAGCCTGGCGACGCGCTCAACGCAGACATCCTTGCCCATCTGCAGGCCGAGAACGCCTACACCGACGCCTATATGGCCGACACCGACACGCTGCAAGCGACTCTCTATGCCGAGATGCGCGGGCGCATCAAGGAAGAAGACCAGGGCGTGCCCTACAAGCGCGGCAACTTCTACTACTACACCCGCACCCGCCTGGGCGAGCAGTACACCGTTCACTGCCGTCACCCCATCGGTCAGTCTCATCGCGAGGAGATCATCCTCGACGAGAACGAGATGGCCAAGGGACACAAATTCTTCTCTATCGGCGCCCTGGCTCTCAGCCCGAGCGCGCATCTGCTCGCGTTTGCCGTCGACAACACCGGCGACCGCCGCTACAAGCTCTTCGTTAAGGACCTCAACACCGGCGACGTGCAGCCGATTGCGGCCGATCGCGTTACTTCGCTTGTGTGGTGCCGCGACAACAAGACCATCTATTACACCACCGAAGACCCGGTCACCAAGCGCTCCAACCAGCTCTGGCGTCACCGGCTCGGCACCCAGGATCACGTCCTGGAGCACGAGGAGAAGGACGAGTTCTACCGTATCGGCGTCGGCAAGTCGCGCAGCGGCAAGTTCATCTATCTCAGCTCTGGCAGCCACACTACCTCGACCGTGAGCTTCATCAAGGCTTCAAAGCCGGGCTCCAAGTTCAAGCTCATCGCCCCGCTCAAGCCGGGCATCGAGTACGACGTCGAGGACGACGGCAAGAATTTCTACATTCTCACACACGATGACGCCAAGGACGGCCGCATCGTCAAGGTCTCAAGCGACAACTACGGCAAGGCGAACTGGGTGGAAATCATCCCCCATCGTCCCGGCGTTCTGCTCAAGGGCTGCGACGTGTTCGCCGACCACCTGGTGGTCTACGAGAAGGACCAGGGCATCACCAAGGTGCGCGTCGAGAAGCTCTCCACGAGCGACGTTCACTACATCGACTTCCCCGAGCCGGTCTACGAGGTCGGTCCGGGCGCCAACCCCGAGTTCCAGGCGAGCACGCTGCGCATGGGCTACCAGTCGATGGTAACTCCGGCGCAGGTCTTCGACTACGATCTCGATTCCAAGGCAAAGACTGTGCTCAAGCAGCAGGCTGTGCCCAATTACGACGCTTCGCAATTCCACTGCGAGCGCATCTTCGCCACTGCTGCTGATGGCACCAAGATCCCGATCTCGCTCGTCTACAAGGGCGACCTGGTGAAGGACAAGAAGCGGCCCTGCCTGCTCTACGGCTACGGTTCGTATGGCATCACCATTCCGACCACGTTCAGCGTGGCTCGTCTTTCGCTGCTCGACCGCAACTTCGTCTACGCCATCGCACACATCCGCGGCGGCACTGACATGGGCGAAGCCTGGCACGACCAGGGTAAGATGAAGAACAAGATGAACACCTTCACCGACTTCGTCGCTTGCGCCGAAACGCTCAAGAACGAAGGCTATACCAGCACTCATCTGATGGGCATGCAGGGCGGTTCCGCCGGCGGTCTTCTGATGGGTGCCGTTTGCAACATCGCTCCCGGACTGGTCAAGGCTGCCATCGCGCAGGTGCCGTTCGTCGACGTCATCAACACGATGCTCGACACGTCGCTGCCGCTGACCATCGCCGAATTCGAAGAATGGGGTGACCCGTCGAAGCAGGAATGGTTCGACGTCATGCGCACTTACTCGCCCTACGAGAATATCCACTGGGCGGAATATCCGGCCATTCTGGCGGAAGCCGCGGTGGAAGACTCGCAGGTCCCCTACTGGGAAGCGGCGAAGTGGGTCGCGCGTCTGCGTGACACCAATCCGTCGAACCCCAACCCGGTTCTGCTGAAGATGAAGATCGACGGCGCCGGCCACGGTGGTGCTTCGGGGCGTTTCGACGCTCTGAAGGAAGTCGCCTTCACGTATGCCTTCCTGCTCAAGCAGCTCGGCATCACGGCGTAAGGCAAATAGCCTGACTCGCACGTGCTAAGTTAGCTGGAGCCTCTGTTCGCAAGAACCTGGGGGCTCCAGCAATTTAGTCATTAGCGAGTATCGAAAATAGAAGCTCTCTCCAGAAGGATAAAACGATGACAAGCCGCCACGTTGGAGCCAAGCTCCAGAACACGTTCTTCGTGGATCGTGACGACATTCGCCATCTAGCACGTCTCTCCGGTAATGGACGCCGCGAGCACATCAACTGGGAAGCCGCAACCAATGCCGGTTTCGAACGGTTGGTCGCTCCCAACGCGCTGATTGTCTCTTATTTTGAGGCAGTCGCATGCGCTCTCTTCGACGTCTGTGCAGCAGGTCGCTTAACTGATCTGACAATGGGAATCACAAATCCAGTTTACGCAGGAGACAGGCTTACCGTCAGCGTCAGTGTTGCGGTCTTTGTCGAAGACACCGAGAACGCGTGTGTCAACTTCCAGGCGCTCAAGGAAGGCAGTCTTCAACCTGTCGCCTTCGGCTCAGCCTGGTTGAATTTGAAATAGCCGAAAGAGGGAGAGAGTGGGTGAGTAGCTATTTTGCTACCCACCTATTCTCTTTTGCGAAAAACCAAAAGGGAATTAAAATGCAGTCAATTCACAAAGCTGCGATATTACTAGCGTTCAGCCTCTTAGCAGCGATGCCGGTGCTTTCATTCATCATGACGCCCACTTTTGCTAAAGAGGATGTTAGCGTCATCAACAATTACAACGCGATAAAGGCGGCGCTGAAAGCCGAGATCGATGAGGTCAACGCCCAGCTTCAAACCGCTGGAATTAAAACCACAATAAGTAACCTCGAAAAGGTCGTCAATGACGCCCGCACAATTGAGCTCAGATATCGAGCAGCCGTTGATGCAGGCAAGACGCCCGCCGAGTGCCAGACAATCGCTGTCGAGTGGGGAGAATTGTTTCAACCCATCAGCGATTTGCAGTCCAATTTGACTAATGATCTGGGCATGGCTGAGAATCAGATCGACGATAAGATTCAGGCACTGCAAGCGGTGCCGTCTCTGTATGGCAAAGATCAGGCTACGATTGAAACCTGGTTGAAACCACTTCAGACGCTGATGAAGCTCAACAATCAGGCTGTAGCTTATATCACGCCAATCTATGAGGTTTTGCTGACAGCTCCGCGTGGACCGAATGTCACCGATGCTGAAGTCGAAGCTTATTTCGATAACGAGCTTGTGCGCATACTCAACTCGCGTAAATTAGCTGGCGAATAAAGACTCGCTCTGAATCAGGGGAAGAGGGAAAAACTCCAAGCGAGTTCTTCCCTCTTTCTTTTCGTTTACTCGTCTTACTAAACAGAGTAGTAAATAGTGCTACAATCAAAAGAAGGAAGGGCGCACTTAGCGCACCTCCCTGCTTCGACCTGGTTAGAAGCTCAACATGCGCTTCTTGACCAGAATTTCTATAGTGATATTGTGCAACGCATGTGCCACGACCGCAGCCCACAAGCTTCCTGTCCAGAGGAAAAGAAGACTCAGAGCCACGCCGCAAACAAAAGCATTTGCATAAACCACCACTTGTCCTCGCGGACTGCGCGCCAAATGTGGTATCACGAAAAGAAGGACTGCAAACAGAATCCCACAAATCGGAATCAGCATGGCGCGATAGATAAGCTCCTCAAGAAAGCCAACACAGGTGTTCTCAGTTATTTGCAATGCAAGCGGAATCTGTGCTCGGTCAAATCTTATTGCGCGCACCTCACCGTCATAAGCCCCCGACAAAAGTCGATTACTTACTGGACGCAAGATGAGCACTTGCCAGATAACCAGAGCCAGAGCCATTGCAAGACCAGCAAATATATGCCAGTCTACAAACTTAAAATAGCTGAGGAAGAGGTCTTTGGGCAACAGTTCGCCCTGGCAGGAAATCCAGACTAGAACCGCCACTATATAGACCACTTGCAGAAGTTTGTGCCAACCTGTGTTAAACATTGAAGAGCCATGCAGTGTCAGTAACGGCATGGTATTTTCCTTCTTGTGCGAGTCTCATATGAGACAAGTTGAAAGTGAGAATAGTGCTTATTTCAGTATTGTTTTGGAATTTAATTGGCAAGTAACAATATGGATAATTTAGCCTAACTACTTATCCGCCTGAATCCAAGTTAAACCATCGAAGATTATTACTTTCTGGTCTAGCGCAGTTAAGTTAGCTCTCTATTTTAAATACAAGTGCTACCCTATAAGTCTCTTATCAAATGAGCCTTCCAGGAGACTTTCATGGGCAATAAATCAACGCTGCGATCTAACCCTGTGCGCGGCATGCGCGACATTCTTCCAGACGAAGTACAAGTGCGCGATTGGGCGCAAACAATCATTCAAAGAGTCTATGAAAGCTATGGGTTTTCAAGGATAGAAACACCTGCCATGGAAAATATTGAGCTTTTAAAGCGCGGCGAAGGTGGCGAAAATCAGAAGCTCATTTTTGAAGTATTAAAACGTGGCGACAAATTGCAAGATGCAGTCAAATCTCTGGTCGATCATTTTGAAGCTCCAAATACCGTGTGGGCGAGCAAAAGCGAAGGCGGAATCGTAGACGAAAACGAACACGCCGATAGGCTGAAACGTGAATGGCTCAGTACTGAAGGCAAAGTGAAACCGGCACTTCAAGATGTTGCCCAAAAAGAATTGGAGGCGCAAAAAGGTGAATCTGAAGATAGAATCACGCGCGAATGGCAGGTTATTCCTCAAGATATTCAAACTGAAGCGGACCCCGAACAAGTGAACGCATCGTTATTGAATAATTTGTGCGACTCGGGAATGCGCTTCGATCTTACTGTTCCACTTGTTAGATATTACGCAGACAACATGAACAGTTTGCCTAACCCGTTCAAAGCGTTGCAAATCGGCTCTGTCTGGAGAGCTGAGCGTCCTCAAAAAGGTCGTTTTCGTCAATTTACTCAGTGCGACATTGATATCATAGGTGATGGCACCGTTTTCGCCGAGCTTGAACTTATAAGCGCAACAACCGAAGCTCTTCTTGAGATGGGATTTGAAAATTTTATAGTGCGAATAAATGATCGTAGATTGCTCACTCGTTTTCTAGAAAACTGCGGAATTCCGAAAAGTAAGATGCAGCCTGTAAGCGAGATTTTAGATAACAAAGACAAAATTGGTTGGGACGGTGTTAAACAAAAACTGAACGACATTTTGAGTAGCTCGTCTATAGATGAGTTGATGAAAATTGTATCCATGCAGGAAGAAGTGAATAAGTCGATGAATAGCTCTTCTGATCCTGTAATAAAGGACTTGAGCACCATTATTAATACACTTAAAAAAGTGCGCGAAAATTCCGGTGGAAAAAAATTCGATATTGTATTCGATCCACTTCTGATTCGGGGAATGGGCTATTACACCGGTCCGGTTTTTGAAGTGGCAGTGCCTGAATACGGCTCTTCTGTAGCTGGTGGTGGGCGTTATGACAGAATGATTGAAAAGTTTTTAGACCGTTCAATTCCGGCTTGCGGTTTTTCGATTGGATTTGAGCGCATTATTCAAATACTGATGGAAAGAGGTTCTGCCTCTGCTCATGCCAAAGAAAAAATTGCGCTTCTTTATGATAACTCTCAAGACGATCCGGCTCTGGTAATGCAAAAAGCATCTGAACTGCGCGATGGCAAAAAAGCAGTTACGCTTATGCCAAAGAAAAAAGATATGCGCAAACAATTGGATTTGCTTATGAGTCAGGGCTTTACCGCGTTTGGCGTCTACAAAAATGAAGGCTGCGAAATTAAAGCGCTAAGTTCAAAATAATTACTGCCACCAACTGTAGTGGCGAGTGCAAAAATAAGCAACGACCGCAATAACTGCTCCAAGGCAGCCACCAATGGCGCCGCCAGTCCAGCCGTTATCATCACTTGAGCGAGCGACTACCACTCCACCTATTGCAAGCACCGCTGTGCAAGATAGAACAAAAAAGCCTGCTAGTGTCGTTCCCTTTAAGGCAAATGCCTGAGCTACCATCAACGCTGTTACCACTGCCCCTCCGACGAACATCAGCAGACAGAGCACTTGAACTACGGGAGCAGCAGATTTTTCGCCTTTCATTTTAACATTAGTATGTTGCAAAGCTGTTTCGGGTCTCTTAGCTAGTATACTTGGGAAATGATTCTCGACTACCAAACTGCATACGAAAAAGTGAAATCGGGTGAGCGCATTAGTGTCAAAGACGCTGAATGGCTCTGGAACTGTGCGTCCGATGACCAATTGCAGAGTCTGGCGCAACTAGTGCGGGATCGTTATCACAAGCCAAAAACAGCCACTTATCTCTTGATGCGGATTGTTAATTACACCAATGTTTGTGTGGCAAAGTGTGACTATTGCTCGTTTTACAGACTTCCCAACGCCCCTGATGGGTATGTGAGAGAGAAGTCATGGATTTTTGAAAAAATCGACGAACTGGTTTCGGTCGGCGGGGTGTTATTTGGTTTCAACGGCGGCTTCAATCCCAAGCTTAAGCTTGATTATTACACTGACTTGTTTTCTTCGATTCGCGCGCGCTACGGCGACACCATTGAATTTTATGCCCTGACAATTGTAGAGCTGTTGTACGTGGCAAAATTGTCAAAGATGTCTGTGCCAGACACCATTAAAGTTTTGAAAGAGGCAGGCGTTCGCTGGATTACAGGTGGTGGTGCCGAGATTTTGGCTGATTCTTTTCGCAAAAGACACAGCCCGCTCAAGTACACAGTGGACGAATACTTCGACACCCAGCGCCACGTTATTGAAGGCGGTTTGAATACTACCGCCACTATGGTCATAGGTTTTGATGAAACCATGGAAGAGAGACTCAGTCACTTAGAGCGATTGCGACAATTCCAAGACGAAGTGAATGGTGGTATTTTCAGCTTCCTGTGCTGGACATACAAACCTTACAATAACGAACTTGGTGGTACCGAGATTGGTGCCAACGAATATTTGAGACATCTTGCTTTGTGTCGCATTTTCCTCGATAACATAGTGCACGTGCGAGCTTCGGTTCTCACTCAAAATCAAAATGCACTCAAAGGACTTGTTTATGGTGCCAACGATTTTGACATTCCCTGGGAAGACGAAGTTACTCAAATGGCAGGCGCGGTAATCGAACAAGACGTCGAAAAGGTGCTCAGTTATGCTCGTCAAGAGGGGTTTGAGCCAAGCTATAGACACGTTGCCTTGTCACCACAAAATGGCGGCTTACAGTTAGCGTAACTAACCGACCGCTTGACATTAAAGCTCAAATAGTACAGCCTGTCATGCCGTTTTTGCGCAACTTTCAATAAAGCCTTTTGTCAAGCGAAAGCTTTAAAGCTAATTAGTCTTACTTTCTGTTTTAAGCAAGCTTATGGCTTGTTTTAGATATAAGCGTTTTATTAGGCTCAGAGTCCCTTTTTCTCCTCTTTTTCAAAGTTTCTAAATCCACTCACTACGCACTTTTCCAAAGCAGCATTACTCAGTAAATAAGCCCTGGCGCTTGTATGGCTGAATTGGCTCAAGAAGTGTAGAGGAGAAAACTGCGAACAGCGCGACCAAAAATCGCGTCTTTGCTCAGTTCATCGCGATTTCGTGATGGACCCATTCAACCTTCAACAATCAAAAATGGGAGACAAAAATGTTTCCACTCAAAGACAACTTGGAGTGCAAGACGTTTCCTTACGTCACTGTCGCTCTGATTCTGCTCAACTGCCTTGTCACCATCTGGCAGACCACGATGCAGGCTTACACGGGAAGCGAAGCTTTCCATGGGCCGTTCTGGCTGATTCCGTCTGAACTGATTCAGTCGTTTGGCTCGGGCGACGGTCTTGCGGTCGTTCGCGAGACTTTCACCCTCTTCAGCTATCAGTTCCTCCACGGTGGGCTCATGCACCTCGTGGGCAATATGTTCTTCCTCTACGTCGTCGGCCGGGCGACTGAAGCGCGTTTCGGGTGGCCTGTCTACCTGGCGTTCTATCTCATCGGCGGCGTAGTGGCAGGCTTAGCCCACGTCTACTTCAACCTTGACGCAGCGATTCCGCTCGTCGGCGCCAGCGGCTCGGTGGCTGCGGTCATGGGAGCTTACATGCTCTTCTGGCCGAAGGCTCAAATCTGGGTCGTGATGCGTCTGGGACCTCTGCCGCTTCCGGCAAAGATTCCTGCATGGATTTTCTGCGCTGTTTGGTTTGCATTGCAGATCGTGGCAGTCATGATGAGCGACGGTAGCCCCGTTGCTTATTGGGCGCACATCGGCGGCTTCGTCTTCGGCGCAATCGCGGCTGGTCTCTGGTTCCTCAAGTTCCCGACTACCACCATTTGCTACGTGCCGGTGGAAGGCTGCGACGACGAAAAGAAATAAATAACTTACTAGACGGCATTAGCTGTCCAACTTGGAGAGAGAAATCAGCTGCGCGTAAAGCACAGTTGGTTTCCTCTCCTCTTTTTTCTATCTCACGCTTTACTATAAAGTTTAGTAACTTATATGACTCAGTCACGAACTTTGGGCGTTTGCGGGCACGAAATATGAGAATATGCGGCCGGCAGCATATTTTTTTGCGATTTTTATGCGGCCCACAGCATATTTACATTTTTAGGTTTAACTATACGATGTAGTCCTTTGCGGCAAAGCCTGGGTTTCAGAATGGCGCATACAGAGTGGGAGCACACAGGATGCACGCTAAAAGAGTTCGGCCGAATAGTTGCGACCATTCGTAGCGCCGATTGAATCGAAAAGAGAATTCGTCAAGGAAAAGCTGTAGGTTAGCTCTTGAACAGTATTGATGATAAGTGCCAATCAAAAATCGTTTTGCCAAAGATATAGCTCTATCCACATGTTTGAGCGGTCCGTGTTCTTCGTATTGACCTCCAATTCTCGTCATTTGCAGTCTACCAGCCACGGAATGAAGGACGGAGTTTACGTGATACCCATCAGTTCTGATGTGTGTCATCGGTTCAACGCGAGATTCTACGGCACTTTGAAGACAATCACCACTTGGATTTTCCATCACGACGAAGGCTGCATCACCAGCTTTGCAGTTTAGGCGCTCAGTCATTACGCAGACTTGCTTCTTGTTACTGAACGCCCGTCCGACTTTCCCCGAGATCTACCTCCAAAAAATGCATCATCAACTTCTACAAGTCCAGACAGGAGAATGTTTTCCTGCCGATTTTGCATTGCAGCTCGTACTTTGTGCATCATGTTGTATACGGTGGTGTAGTGCATACCGAGAAGCTTTGCAGCACGCATTGTTGATATACCTCCCTTGTCTTGAGACATGAGATAAATAAGCCAAAACCAGGTGGTTAAGGGAACTTTGGACCGATGAAAAACCGTTCCAGATGTGATTGAAACCTGACGACGACAAACACAGCATTGGATTGTTCTGCGCCTAGCCATGCGGATTCCATCATTGTGGTGACAGTAAACACAGATAAATCCTTTAGGCATCGTGCATCAAAAATGGCTTTAAGACAGGCTTCTTCGGAGTTGAAGCGACGTTGAAATTCGAGAAGATTCATTGACTCATAAGGCATGACATTTTCTCCTTTCGGGGTAGGTAACTATACAATATAGTGTTCCCAGAACCCCTGCATAATTCACGAGAGTGATACTAAAGTAAGTTGAAATGCCCTGTCATTTGGCTGATTATCTGTGTTTACCACAACCCAGACGCAGCAAAAAAGCAAGGCAATTCAGATGACAGAGTGTACAAAACCAGACGCCAACCTTCAACTTAAGTTTGACTTCGAAATCGGTAAACCGGTAATAGGGGCGTTTGATGGCGGATTAATTAGTACTGATGGAGGTCTTGGTCTGCTACGGTTTGCAGACGATGCGTTAAAATTGACTGAGTTTGCAAGTATTTGCATCAAAGAAAAGCGCCGTCCAGACGTCCTCAAGCACTCGTTGCAAGATTTACTGAGGCAAAGAATTTATGCCATAGCCGCTGGATACGAAGACGCAAATGACGCCAGCAGTCTACGTTATGACCCAATGCACAAGCTGGTGCTAGGGCGCGCAACAAGCGATCGAAATCTAGCATCCCAGCCCACAATCAGTCGTCTAGAGAATTCCGTCACTTCTGAAGAGCTGAGTTTTTTACAAGATTTACTGGTGCACACATATATCAAGAAACACAAAAGCCGCCAAAGAAGCTGGTTTTAGACTTAGATACGACGTGCGATCCGGTGCATGGTTATCAGCAGCTTTCTTTCTACAATGCTTTCTATTCTACGTTTTGCTATATTCCGATGTTTGTTTTTGACCAGCACGGTTATCCTTTAGCGTCCCTGCTGAGACCTGGAAATGCTGATGTTGGCGGTGATGCGGCAAGAGTACTTCGAAATTTATTCAAGATATTACGTTCAACGTGGAAAAACGTTCCAATTGAATTCCGTGCTGACGCTGCATTTTGCCGTCGGGAAGTTTATCAAGTTTGCGAAGAATTCAAAGTCGTTTATTTTATCGGGCTCAAATCAAATCACAATCTTCGCTGTCTAGCAAAGGATTTGAGTGATTCAACCAAGCACGAGTTTGAATCAATTTACGGAGTTTTGCCACAGCAAGACAAAACCGCTTGGCGCAGAAAGCAAGAAAAGATGCGGTTCTCCAGCAAAGCAGAAGGTCGCGTTCAAGAAATTAAAGAGTCTGAGGCCTACATCCGAAAAGTAGGAGAACTGGCTTGGAGAGGCAGAGGATACACTCACGATATGCGCGTAATTTGCCGAGCTGATTACTCCGAAGACGGGCTGGATCTTCGTTTTGTGGTGACCAACCACTCGGGTGGTAATCCTAGGTGGTTGTATGAAACCAAGTATTGTCGCCGAGGACAGTGTGAAAACTGGATTAAAGAATTGAAAATGGTAGAGGTAGATCGGCTTAGCTGCCAGGAGTTCAATGCCAACCAATTTCGTCTTTTAGAATATACTTTTGCCTATATTCTTCTAAGAGAGCTTAGGGAGCGACTTTCAAAAAATGAGTCTAGAATTTCAATTCAAACCTTCGTGTTGCAATTCATCAAAATCGGAGTGTTAGTGCGGGAATCGGTCCGCAGAATTTCACTTCATTGGACTAGCGCTTACCCGCGGCAACAATCGTTCGCCGCATTAAATCTCGGTTTTATTTGAACTTCTAAAAATCTATCTGCAAAACTGCCCTGCCCATCTCAAAGGCTGGTTTCACAGCGTCTGATGTCTGAGTAAAAATGGCTTGTACACAAAGTCTCAGAACAAAACTTAGAAGAGCTTACAAAATATCGCCTCGGAAACTAAACACCTGACTAATTGTTCAAATAAATTAGCTTGTCATACTATATGCATGAATAGACCGGGAACCAAGAAAAAATAACCTGCTGCTTCATCGAGAAACCCAGGCGGCAAAGAAAAAAACTGAGCTAGCGTAGGTATGAGAGCCTCATAGAAACGTAAAGCAAAAAAAGAGAGATTTTTTATTAAATCATTTAGTAGAAAAAGGTTAAAAGAAGAAAGAAGAGGGTGGATGAACCCTCAACTTTCTTAGTGTTTTCGCATTGATTCAGCAGTTTCAATAACCCGCCAAAACCATAAGTGCAGTCGCAAAGCCGGTTAGTCTGGGGCTTTCCAGCAACCCTTCGGCACGAAGATGCAACTGACTTGCTTCGTCCAGCAAGGTTCCAGCAGTATTCAGGTCCTTGCCCAAAGCAAGCATAATCTTGCTTCGAGCCTGATCCAGAAGCTTGCGGCGAGCCTGAAGCAAACGCTTCGAGTACTCATCGCAAAGCACAGCCTCGTCCGAAACAAGAATCGGCCAGGCTTTTGCTGCAACCTCGTACCAGCTCTGATTGGCATCACCGACAGCTTTGTCGAGATAAATCAGAACCAGTCTCTGGTTGTAGATTCGGAGGGTGAAGGCTTTCCGCCTCAACTCTGATATTGCCAGGTTCAAGTCGTTCACTCGATGTTCCTTTTCGAAAGTGCCAACGAAGTTGAATCAAATTGTGGTCGAGAGACCGCAGAAACGCTTTGTGACGCGTCTGCGATCTCTCTTTGGTCAATTAGTCAGTTGCCGAGGGCGGCTTACTTGTCGGTTATGCCGGGCACCGGAGGCGTCAGAATGTAGTGCGTCTTGGCGCCCTCGGCCCGCTGGGCTTCGGTCGTTTCGACACGCTCGACACTCCAGCCGGCTTCGGCGAACGTCCTGCTCGTGTTCTCCGGGAAGCCGTAGCTGCCCTTCTCGGGTCCCCACGGCATCTGCGCCTTGCCTGCGAGCAGTAGCGTGGCCCAGGTCAGAACGCCCTGGAGGGAGTTCTCGCCGATCTTGTCGGACAGCGGCGGCAAGTCGGCGATGACCATGCGGCTGCCGAGCAGCGTCTTGAGCGAGTTCGGAAGCTGGTTCTCGATCTTGCGGTCCTCGAATTCAGGACGCGTCAGAACCTTGAGCGCACGTTCCAACACCATGGCGGCGACGTGGACGTTCATGCGGAAGACTTCGAGGTGGTAGGGCTGAAGCGGCGTGGCGCACAGGTCGCGACCACGGCTGCCCTGGTGGACGGCGCGGGCGAACGACGATTCGACGTCGTTCTTGAGATAGTCGGCGAGAACCTCCTGCAGCTCTTGCGTCGCCTTGAACAGGGTGCCGTAGCACACCGCAAGAGACAGACGAGCGCTCAGGAAGCCGTAGTGATTCGTTTCGAGTTCGCTCATGGCGCGTTCGTTCTTAGACGCAAGTAGCGCCTTGGAATCGAGCGAACGGCTGTGGGCGGACTGCCACTGGTTGTAGATCCAGAGGGAATAGTCGGCGGCGTTGAGGGCGTCCTCGAGCGGACGGTAGGCGGCGGTCAGCTTCTGGAGTACCGGAGCATCATTGCAGTCGATGAACCAGAAGTGATTGTTGCGAGGCTGGAAGCCGAACGGCAGTCCACGAGGAAAACCGAATCCATGGGCGGGTCCGTAACCGAATCCGTAACCGTGCATTTTTAGTCCTTTCTTACGCGTGAAAGCGTATTTCGTTTTGTCTTTCAGGATGAGGCGGGCACGCATGAGAAGCATTAGATATTGCCTTCAAGCGTGTCCGAAATAAGAAATAAGGGTTTGGAAAAGGTCTACAGAATCAAAAACGTAAGAGAGAAAGATGAGTATATATATGAAATCAAGAGTATGAATTTCAAGTACCTTGGCTAACTTTTATTATGTTTGCTAGCGCGAGGTATTGAAAGCGCGTGCAAATTTTTTAAAAGTTCTCGCAGACCGTGATTTTACTATCGCTTGTCGTAATTTGAGCGAAAAAAAAATAGAAAGTGACAAGCATCAATCCTACGCGTCTAGGGTCGGCATTTGACCGCGACCCTGTCAATTTAGTTAAAAGCTTTCAGTCCGAAGTTCAGACGAAGATGGCGGCGCCAGCGTTGAAGTTCATCGAGTCGTCGGCGATCAAAACGGCGCCGAACTGCTCGTTTTGATCAGGGATTTAAGCAAAGCGGGCATAAAATTAGCCTTTGAAATTGGAAAAGTAATGAGGGATAAAATCTTGTTGGTTCGGATATCCAAAACTCTGTTAGCGCAGGTTCGCAAAGCTATCTATGAAATCGAAATGTTTTGCAACGCGAGCGCAAGAAACCTTCATTCAACTGTAATCAAACAAAAAAATAAGATTCGAAGATACCTATCTAAATCCATGGCACACCTAGCGTAAGCAAAAGAGATAAATTAGCGCTTAATCATTGATTTTAGGCTGATTATGCAAGGGGCGACTTGTTATATTCAATCACCCTTTTTTCTCTTCCCTTTCCGATTGGATAATATAGCTCGCTCGAACTAACACTTTCTCTGCACCAAAGCATATGACTTTCAGGTCAATGATGGTGCTTGCATGTTCGACGTGCTTATCGCTCCAATTGTCTCTACAGAAGTCTTGCCTTCTCAAAAAAATAGTTAGTAAAGCAAACATCACAAAAGGAAAGACTAAAATCATGAAAAACGTTCTCGCCACCGCCGCCAGTGCAGTCGTCGGCCTCATCGCCGGAGCCCTTGTCGGCAATCCTTACTTCGCCCTGGTCGGTCTCGTCATCGGCGTCTTGTTCAGCTTCGTGCAGTCGGAGGTTCAGCCCAAGTACAGCCAGTATGCGGTTCTGGGCGCCTGCATGGCCTGGGGCATCAACATTCTCGGCTTGTTCTTCGGTCTCGGCATCCCCTACGTTTCGATCGCAAGCATCTTCATCGTCGGCTGCGCCGGAGCGCTGATGGGTGTGGGCTATTTCGGCAGCGGCAAGCTTCTGAAGTAGGGCGCACGCTGAACATCTGCAATTGCCCTTCCTCGTTTGAGTAGGGCTTGGGGTCGGAAACGCTGGTCAAACCAGACGCTTCCGACCCTTTTTTTGATCTCAGAAATAAAAACTCTTCTTGAGCGAAAGGAAACTCAATGAATTCCAAGCGTGCGATCATCGTTACTGGTGGTGGCAAGGGAATCGGAAAGGCTATATGCCAATCTCTTGCATCAAGCAGTAATTTAGTTATCGTGGGGCGTGACCAAAATGCCTTGCAGAGTGTTTCTTCTGTCATTCGCACCACAGGTGGTGTCTGCGAGTTCGTGATTGGAGACGTCAAAGATCCGCAGACCGCAAAAGACGCCATCGACATAGTTACAAAAAATGGATGGCAACTGCACAGCCTTGTTTGCAATGCCGGTATTGGCGGTGGTGGCAACACAGACAGTTATGCTGCCAACAAATGGATGGAGATGTTCGACGTCAACGTCCATGGAACCTTCTGGTTCGTTCAAGCCGCGCTGCCACTTATGCTTTCCCATTCAGAAGGGAAGATTTGCATCGTAAGTAGTGTTGCTGGTGTCAAGGGATTCAAGAGACAGGCAGCTTATAGTGCAAGCAAACATGCGCTGGTTGGGCTTGCTAAGTCTCTTGCGCTGGAGTATGGCAAAAAGGGAATTATCACAATTCCTGTTTGCCCTGCTTTTGTGATGACTGACATGACTGAGCGTGTTATTGCCGGACTTGAACGTTATCAAAATCTCAGTCGTGCAGACGCCGAGGCGAAGGTTCGCTCCACCAATCCTCTGAACAAAATCATCACCCCCGAGGAGGTGGCTGAGGCTGTTGCCTTAATATGCGCAGGCAAACTCGATCATATGAACGGCAATCCTCTCGTCTTGAACGGCGGCGAATAAAGGAGCAGTCGATGAATAATGCAAAAAGACTGAATGACCTGATTAGCTTCGTCGCTCAATCCACTGCGCGTGCAAGGGGTCTTTTGATTCCAATCAGTGGAGGCTCCGACAGCGCGCTTGCATTCTGGCTTCTAAACCAGGCTTGCGGACAGAAGTGTCTGGGCATTTTCTGTGGTCAGGATTTGAGGTGCAAAGAGTGGTTCGAAAACACCGGCTCTATAAGGCTCGTGGAGCAACCTACTTTCTTGTCTGATAGAGAGACAGCTCGATGGGCGTTGTTCCACGACTTGAGTCTTTGTGAGAATCGCTGGCTGGTTGGCACTCGCAATCGAAGCGAAGATGTGTTTGGCACATTCTCTCTGGCTAGTCGTATCGCCACGTTTCTGCCCATTGTTGGTGTTTGGAAATCGGATGTGATGCAGCTCTGCGAGTATGTCGGCATTCCGACTGAAATAACAGAATCAAGTCGCAGAGCCGACCCGGATTGTGGAAGACCAGCTGAACTGGCTGAAATTCCACTTGAGTGCATCGACATTTTTCTTAAAGCTAAACTCAAGATGCGAACGATGCGCGGATTGACCAGGGCTCAAATTGCCTATCTGGAGCACGTTTTCGAGGCGAACAATTTTCGTCACGATCTTCCAGTAAAGGGTCCGGTATAAAGCGAAAAGCATCAAGTAGTATGCTGCAAATGAAGCGGTCCGGTGGATTCAAATCCCCGGACTGCCTCAATTTGTGTCTTTTTTAGATTTTTATTATAGTAAATAGTAAAAATGCCAAAAGAGAGCCTGATAGCTTTAGCTCTATATTCGTGAAGGGTCAAGCGCGCGGAAGAATAGGAAAAATGAAAATATGCATTTAAATGCATAAAAATGACCCCTAAAATATGCATTTAAATGCATATTTTCATAATCCGTGTTCCGAAACGCCCATTCTTCGTTTGACCAACATCTGTGATTTACTATACTAAGTAATAATTGAGACCTGAAAAAGAGATGAGGTGGACCGTTGCAAGATGCAACAATCCGCCTCTCTCTTCAAGTTAGGCTCTCTTGCGCTTCTTCATGCGATGATCATCCAACGCGACGATTTTAAGATCGCCAGACGATTGAACGGACACTTTGTCAGAATCATTAGCAGGAAGTTTAGCTTCGAGCGCGACAATCACTTGCCGTGCCGATCCTGGCTCGTTCGAAAGTTCGGTGTAGACCGCCTTTGACCTCCAGACAAGTGAGATTAACTTTGACAGAGCAGTTGCCTGCTTTGCCTTTTGATACAGGGCGATTTCCTCATTCACGCTGTAAAGCAATGAAAGAGTATCGCGTATCCATGCCTGCGTGTCCTCGCGCGTCTTTGTGAGATTAGCGCTAGAATTTGCAAGCTGATTCAAGCCTGTACCATTTCGTTTGAGATTGGCGCCAAAAGCCATGTGGGCTCGCGTCGCCAATTCATGCAATCGTCTGACCTTTATCTCGGCAAGTCTTGCGACCGCGCGATTATAGGCAGCCTGAGCCTGGTTCTGGTCCTTGTACCAGTTGCCTGCAAAGGATTTGTCCAGCGCACCATAGGCGGTGAGCGGAACATTTTTGATTGCATACGTGCCATACTGAATCTCGCTCACGCCGGGGATTTCCGCTTCGATGTCCGTTGAATCGAGACAATCGAAAGGCGGTGGAACGAATTCCTCCCAGGCTTTTTGGGCGAGCCAGTCGGCACGCTTTTTGCGCGCTTCAGGTGTGGTGACAACCACCTCTCCTTCAAAGACCACGCGGCCTCTGAAGTAAACACGACTGATGACGTAAGTGTTTCCGCGGGTCTCGTCGAATTTGGGTTCGCAAAGATCCTCGGATTTGGCCAATTTGGGTGCCACCTCGGCCAGTATCACGGGATTTACTCGGGTAACCATTTTCAATTGATGTCTGACTTTTGGTTTCCCGAAGGCGGACTTCTGGACTTGATCGTGGGGGATACCCACAAACCAATTACCAGTTCCTTGCTTCACGAGAGAGTCAAACACGATCTGACGATCGACGCTAAAGCCGTTGGACAACGTGTCCGAGTCGGGCTTTCTCTCGTAAAGATGATCGACCATGCCGGCACAAACTGCCTTCACGATATCCTCGCGCTCACCCGTGGAACCGAACTTTGTACGTCCGGAACGTTTGCGTAGCGACTCGCTGATTTGTTTGCGAGTCTCGAGGATCTTGAAGTAGTTGGACACGTGAATATCGTTCTCACGCATCTCGTCCGGATTCAGGTCGCGTGCAGCTTTGAAGACTGCAAGCTGAGCCATAACGTCTGACTCATTCTCGTCCCCACAAAGCTTGCGCCAACGGGGAAAAGACTTGGTCGCTCTTGCGGTGACTTCGCCGAGTTCGAGAATGGCGGCGATGGATATTACATCATCCAGCACCCCGAGCTTCTCGGCTTCAATCACCATGCGGCCGTTTTGCGGGCTGATTGGCATTTTCGCCACAGCACGACCAAGTTCAGTGACCTCACCGTCCTCCAAGCATCCAAGCGCCCGCAAAGAGTTCTTGGATTGTTTGATTTGCTCAGATTTCGGCTTGTGGAAAAAGGGTAGATCATCCAGGTCAAAGCCATATTCGGCCAGACGCAAAACGGTCTGGTCGAGCCGGACTCGAAAGATTTCCGGGTCCGGGTACATTGGCCGGTCTTTGCGAGGGACCGGGCAGTGGTCGATGTAAACGCTCGGTCCTACCCGACCTCCGCGTCCACGCCGCTGCATCGCACGCGAGATTGCGATGGGTCGCGGGTAAAGACCCTCGACGCCATTAACAAGTTCGATGCGATTTTCCATTCCAGAGTCGATGATTGCGAGTTGGCGTCCCTTGGAGGGGAGGAGCGTCCGCCCGGTTTCAAGCGCGTTGGTTGACACCACCACTTTTGGCCGATCGTAGCTCTTGTACGCCAGATTTTTCTCATCGCGAGAGCACTGTCCGTGAAACGGAATCAGCTCGCAGTCGACTCCTTGCAGGGCGTCAATCAATTTCTTGATGTCCGCCTTGCCTGCCATAAAGCAGAGTACGTCCCATCCTTCGCTAACCAATCGCTTGATGTCGCTTGGGATGTCACGCCCGGCATTCAGGTCCTTGATGGGGAACTGACGGCCGGGAACGTTGAAGACAGGCGCGTTGTTGCGTGCCTGGGATAGTCGGTTGTGATCCATGGTGGCAGATAGGATGTCCACTTCAGAGAAGGCGGAGGTGCCCTCTAGCATGCCTTTCCAGGCGAATGCTTCGAGAGTCTCCTGATCGAGCCTTCCCTCATGAAACTCGTCGATGATGAGCGTATCGAACCTGCGGTTGTGACCGCAGATTTCGCGCACCAACGCAAGTTCGGTCGTGCAAATCAATATCCGTGTGTCACGGCTGTCCAAGCGATCTTTGCCTGTGCGGTAACCTATCTTTCCGCCCAGTTTTTCGCCCGTCAGCTCGCACAGATATTCGGCCGTTCCAATCACCGTTTCGATGAGAGGTTCAGCCATCAGAACAGTGTGACCCGCTTGCATGTGCCAGATTGGTATTTGAGTAGACTTTCCAGCACCTGTTTCGGCGTTTACGATTTTGTATCCGCCTCGCGGGTTCATGATCTGATTGCGATATGGAACGATAGTAGGTTGGTCCATTGAGGACTCCTTTGTAAATCTCACCAAATCGCGGCCGCACCCAGACAACAACGTTGCCGAGGTAAAACCAGGATTTATCCTTTCATGGGGAGATATTCAGTTACTTATGGGGAGTGGAATCGAAAGGTTATATCCACCGTATGAAATGTTTGTTAGTTGAAGCAAGCTATTGGATTAAAAGGCGGCGCTGCCAGCCAGAATTAACCTTTCTCAGGTTGGCCCCGCTAGCGCGCGAGCTAATCTTTCTCATTTATAGATAAGCTCTTGGTGCTAACATTTTTCTTTCTCCATATTTCTAGGGTATTGAAAACGTGCCTAAAATCAATGTTTTGCCAGATCACATTGCCAGTCAGATTGCAGCAGGCGAAGTGGTCGAACGTCCTTCGTCCGTTGTCAAAGAATTAGTCGAAAATGCAATCGATGCAAAATCGAAGCATATTGAAATCAATATCTCTGGCGATTGTCTTTCCATCCGCGTTGCAGACGACGGGTGCGGCATGGAACCCGACGATGCGGTGCTCGCCTTTCAGCGTCATGCCACTTCTAAAATTTCAAGCGTGCACGACTTGAGTCAGTTGCTCTCACTAGGATTTAGAGGCGAAGCACTTCCAAGCATTGCGTCAGTTTCGAAATTTAGTTGCACTACCAAAACAGAAAAATCAGATTCAGGTGTTCGCGTCGAAACTAAAGACGGCAAGGTCGTCTCAACTGAGACAGGATGCTCGGTTGGATGCGTGATGGAAGTGAATGATTTGTTCTTCAATGTTCCAGCGCGTCTAAAATTCTTGAAGAAAGCAGCGACCGAATTCAATCATATCGAAGACATAGTCTTGCCTTTGGCGGTTGCGTATCCGCATATTAGTTTCGATTTGAAGAAAGCTGGCAAAACAGTTTTCAAAACAAGTGGCTCAGGCGACTTGAAAAAAGTGCTTGCCGAAACCGATTTCATAAATAAGTCGCATGAATTGTGTCGGGTAGAGAGCACTGAAAGAGATATTGATTTTAAAGTCGAAGGTTATCTTGCCAGACCCGATATTTTTCGCTCAGATAGAAAAGGCATGCTAACCATCGTAAACGGTCGCCCAGTGCGCTGTCCGCTCTCTCAAAAAGCGCTCGAATATGCATACTCAGATTTGATTCCGCGCGGTAGATATCCTGTTGGCGTTATTAGTCTTACTGTTCCTCCGCATGTAGTCGACGTCAATATTCATCCGACCAAAAAAGAAATCAAATATCAAAACAGTCAGGAAGTTTATTTGGCATTGCACAAAGCAATTGGCGAAGCTCTCAGACAGCTGAAAGCTGAGCAAGTTGCTTTTATGGAACGTAGTGCCGCCCTTGATACCACTGCTTACTCTCCATCTTATGGAGAACGCGAAGTATCTTCGGTAGCAGTCGCTCAAGAAGTAGCTGAATACTCTGCGCGAACCTCGACGGCAACAGCGTCGCAATTAAATTTTAAAGAAAGTCTCGATTACAAACCGAGCTTTCAACCACAAAGACCTTCTGCTCCTTATACATATGAACCTGCGTCAAACTATGTAGATTCTGATTCTGCTCAAGCTCCTGCATCTGCGCCTATACAAATGCCTTTGCGTGAAGAGCCAAAACTGCCTGTTGGATGGAGACTGGCTGGATATCTGCACAACACATATTTTGTGATGGAAACACCAGAAGGCATGGAATTCATCGAGCAGCATATCGCGCATGAACGCTCGCTCTATGAGCAAATTCTGGCACGCGAAGTTGAAGGTGCGAAGGTCGAGAGTCAGACTCTGATTATTTCAGAACCGCTTGGGTTGGGAACTTCAGAGATTGAGATTCTAAAAGAACACAACGATGTAATGGAAAAACTTGGATTTAAATTCAATTATTCAATTGCTGGAAAAGTTAGTCTCGCTCAAGTTCCATTGAATTTACCTAAGACAGATTATGTTGGCGTCATTCGAACTCTGCTAGCAGACTTGGAATTGACCGATACTACAGATAAGTTTCTTGCTGCAAGTAAAAGTCTTGCTTGTCAGAGTGCCATTAAAAACGGCATGTTCATGTCCGATAGCCAGATTTATTCTTTGCTTTCGATGTGGCTTAAGACAGAACGCAATGACACTTGCCCTCATGGAAGACCAGTCAGACTCAAGTTCTCCAAAGAGAAGTTGTTTGAGATGTTTCATCCTATGTAACTGAAGAATAGAAATCTATTGCGCTTGTCGACGAATTTGTTTCATTTGGCTTCTCTTTTACTCCTTAACTTATTTGCTATCAAACTCACGCTCAAAAAAGAAAGTGAGGAGACCGCAGTGAAAACAGCTGCGTAATCTCTCCAACAGAAGTTATTTTGGCGAGTTTTGTAAATTCAGACTTTTGCATAAATTAGCTACTTCCGTTGTATCGCGAGAAGCTTTTGATTTTTGAATTCTTGAAAATAGAAACATAGAAATTAGCGGCTTCCTCAGCCTAGTCGTTGATTATCAAGAATGTGACTATGTTCTTCATGCGGAGATTCCTGCTGTTTAGCTAGATTTGTTTGAATTCTTCTGCGATTGAACGCATCGTTTTGATAACTCTGCGAGGGTTTGCGCTTAGTGAAACAAATCCATATTTGGAGTAAAAAGGCAAAGGATCTTTCGCCCCACTTTTTTGCTCTTCAATGCTAGGCGTCTCGGCATCAACGGCGAGCAGTGCGCTTCCTACATCCTTGCAGTTTCTCAGGCAGCGCATTTGTGCATCGGCTAGTAGAAGTTCACCAAACCTAGGTTTGAAACCTTGTTCTTTTTGAATCTTCAAACTGAATTCTTTATCGACACCGAGTCTTCCAAGCAGTATCGCACTCGCTTGAGGATACTTTGGCAGCCTTTTTTGAACTCTAATTGGCAATTCAGAAAAAACAATACTGATACTCGATAGCGAATAGTAGCCTCTAATAATCAATTCGCCCATTTCTGTCAAAACAAACACCGAAGAGGTGTAACTTGAAACATCTCTGTGAGCCTGTTCTTGAATGTATTTTTTGATGCTTGCCAGATCAGAAGTGAAGTTTGTAGGGTCATGCTCTTTAGTCCATGGCATGATTTCGAATGGATGTTTTGCCATTAGCCAAATTAACTGCTGAAAATTTCTTTGTGTCTGCGCATAGCGGCTACAGAGGCTTTATTGACTTTTGGTTTGCTAGTCATGAGTTCAGCAAGTGCGACACTTTCCTCGACTGTAAGTCGAATTATTCTTTGTTGTTCGATAACTTGCGAAGCTTCTTTGAGCGCGGCTTGAACAATAAAGTCGGATGTCGAACGACCCTGTAGAGCCGCAGCCTGGTCAATTTGCTGTTTTGCCTCCGCTGTGAGCCTGGCATCAATGCGTTCTTCTTTTTTGTCTTTAACGGCCATGACTTTCTACTCCTAAAAGTATTGTACACCGTTTTACCGTACATGGCAAGTTTGATCAAAAAATGGAGTTTTGCCCCTGATTGTGGAGGAAAGATGGAGTTTGCTTGGCATTCTGTTACATCGAGCCTGGCGCAATTTACAGCCTTTTAGGCGGCGGATATGGTGGGAAGACGAACCACTTCCGGGTTCGCATTTTTGAGGTCAAATTACTATGCAATTCAATCTGATTTTCACACTAGCCCTTGTGTTTTTCTCTATTCAACCTGCTCACGCTTACATCGATCCCTCTGCTGGAGGATACATTGTTCAAGCCCTTTTCGGCGTGTTCCTTTCGGCATCTATGGTTATGAAGTCGTGGCTCAGTTCTAAAAAGAGAGACTAAAAATGAAAACATTATCTTTGAGAGACCCTAGCGGTTGCGTCTTTACCGTTGGAGATACAATTTATCGAGCGCTGAGAGACGACTATGAGCCAAGCTATGAAATGCTCATGCAGAGCGGACTTTACGACAAGCTTGTGTATCAAGGTTTGCTCATCCCACATGTTGAAGTCGATGACAAACTTGAGATTGTTGCTCGTGCTGATCAGGCTAAAGTGACTCCACGAACAGTTTCGCAAGATAACTGGTTGCGCAGTCGAATCATTATGCCTGAGCGTGTGGAGTTTATTTCTTATCCATACGAGTGGTGTTTTAGTCAGTTGAAAGCGGCTGCATTAGCGACTCTACGTGCAGAGCGTTTGAGTCTTGAATTCAACATGAGTTTGAAAGATGCAAGTGCGTATAACATTCAATTTCATAAAGGCAGAGCACTTTTAATTGACACCGGCTCTTTCGAGCATTATCGTGAAGGTAAGCCATGGGTAGCGTATAGCCAATTCATTCGCCACTTTCTGGCGCCGCTAACTCTTATGGCAAAGTGCAGCCCTGAAATGAATAAGCTCGCTTTGTCTTATACAGATGGCATACCAATAGAGTTGGCATGCGAATTATTGCCCTGGCATACTTGGCTTAATCCGTCGCTTGCTGTGCATTTGCTTGGCAATAAGATGGCTCGCAAAGCCAGTCAAGATAAGAAGGCTGGAACTGAAGCAAATATCAAAATGCCCAAAGAGCATTTAATTGCCTTGCTCGACGATCTGGAATCTGTAATCGAACGCCTCATACTTAAAAGCAAACGCAGCACTTGGAGCCATTATTACCAGGATAATTCTTATTCAAGCGAAGCGGCATCGAGCAAAGAGAAATTAGTATCCAACTGGGTGGATGAATTGAATCCAAAGTCAGTTTGGGATATCGGTGCAAATAACGGCTATTTCAGCAAGCTATGCGCTGACAAAAATATATTTACTATGTCCCTTGATGCAGACATTCGCTGTGTTGAAGACAATTTCTGCAATGCACAAGCCGAGAATCAGAATAAGTTGATGCCACTTGTTCTCGATTTAACAGTACCCACGCCGTCTGCTGGATGGTCTAACAGAGAGCGTTTGGGACTGGCTTCGCGCGGACCGGCGGAACTGATTTTGGCGCTTGCTTTAATTCATCATCTTGCGATTGCGCAAAATATTCCATTAAAAGAAGTCGCCGCTTATTTTGCCGAACTCGGTCAGAATTTGATTATCGAATTTGTTCCGAAAGAAGACGTGCAAGTGCAACGACTCTTGGCTTTGAGAGACGATGTATTTGACAGATACGACCAACGTTGTTTTGAAGAGTATTTCTCGCGCTCTTTCGATATCGTGAAGAAGGAGACTATAGGTGATTCTGGTCGCATTCTGTACTTGATGCAAGTGAAAAAGTAATGATGATTTTCCGTGAGCAGACAAAACTAGGTATCCCGTTGTATCCCATCAATGCAGCGGTGATGCCTGTTTTGCTCTATTACAACACGCAAGCTGCATTAGAGATGCCTCCGGATGAATTGGTAAGACCTGTTTTAGTAGCACTTGTTTCTAGTCTTTTCCTTTGTTCCATAAGTTGCTTGGTGTTTTTTGCCTTCATGGGCAAAGGAAATCTTCGACGAGCAGTTTGCCTGGGAGCGCTTTCTACAAGTTCGCTTTTTTCTATTTTTTATTCGTTGACTTATTGCGTCATTCTTGACGGACTATTCAAAGTCTCCGGATCGTCTGTGTCTGTAATGGCTACTGCACCGTCATGGCTTCCAATTTTCTGGATTATGGCGATACTACTTGTGGTGATAGCAATATTAAAGCCAGTTCTTTTGCTTAAACTCGAATCGAGCTTCAGCGCCGTTTTAATGGTTTTGATACTCACGCAAATTGGAGTTCTTGCGCTTAATTGTTTTAATTACAATTCCATTTGTCAGTCTGTGGAACAGCTCCAAGTAAAGGAAATTGACTTACTTAAAGCTAAAAAATCGGATGTGAAACCCGATGTTTTTTATATCATTCTCGATCAAATGGCAGGTCGTGACGGGCTTAAAGAATACCTTCAGTACGATGATGACTGGTTTTACACCGAGCTTGAAAAGCGTGGATTTTATCTGGCCAAGAAATCGCTTAGCAATTATCCAATTACTCGATTGTCTCTAGCATCGTCTTTAAACATGAGTTATCTAGACAAATATCAGAGCGCTGCTGGTTCTGACAAAAAGAACTGGACCATGATGAATAAGCTGGCGCGAGATAACCAAACAGCCAGACTTTTCAAAAAGCAAGGCTACCACTATGTTTTAGTGGATTCAGGTTTTGCCGCAAGCAACAATTCGAACATAGCTGATGAAATTCAATCAGGCACTTTTACCGACTTTTTTAGCGAAAGAATTTTGCGCTCGACTATTGTGTCGCTCTTTCCTGGAGCCGAAGAAGCCATTATGTCTTTTGCTCGCAATCGCATTTTGAATCAGTTCGATTATTTGCAGAAGATGGAAAAAAACAACAAGCCAAAATTTGTTTTCACCCATATTTTGAGTCCGCACGAGCCTTATTTGTTTGGTGCAAATGGAGAACCAATCTACTTCCCAGGCGGCAGATGTGATCACCAATGGACGCCTGAAACCAGGAACGCATATCTTGCACAAGTTGAGTTTATTCAGAAAAAGTCACTGGCAACCATCGACATAATGCTTGCCAAAAATCCTGATGCCGTTTTTGTTCTTCAAGGAGATCACGGAACTCATTGCAGCGACTACGTTTCAGAACACAGTCCCAGTGACAATTTGTTGAACGAACGTTACAGCATTTTAAATGCATACAAAGTTCCCTCTATCATTCAAGCAAGACTTGTAGACGATATCGAGCCTGTGAACAGCTTTGTCGTTATATTGAATGGATTGTTCGATTATGGAATAGAGCCTTCGCCAGACAAGCAAATTTATTCAAGCTACGATGAGCCCTTTCTTTTCAAAGACGTGAGCGAGCGCGTTATTCGCCGTCGTGAAAAATAGTTGCTTCTGTAGGTGGTGCAGAATCGCCGGCTGCCACAGGCACGGATTGGCTTTTGAAGCAGGGAATGCAATAGACAGGTTTGCGTCCGGTTGGTTTGAAGGGTACACGAGTGCTAGTACCGCACTTTTCGCATTTAACATCGGTGCACTGTCCGGTGTCTTTTCCATCGCGAATAAGCCGACGATTTACTCGGCAAGTGGGGCAACGGCGGGGAACGTTGGTCAATTTCTTCTCTGCAAAAAATTGTTGTTCTCCGGCGGCAAATATAAAAATTTCGCTGCAGTCTACACAGGAGAGGGACTTATCTTCGAATTTCATTTTGGCGGGGACCCAGGATCTACCTCCATCATTTCACGAAGTAAGCGATTTGAAAAAGGGGTTTTGCACTGAAATTAATCTTGAAAAACTTGACCGGCCGGTCTGTTCGGGCTGCATTGAATGTGATCGTTTTGTTCTTGAAAAGTGCAAGGGCTTGCATTCACTGACTTTGCGGATTCTTGCTTTTGAGTGTCACCGCATGTGGTGAAGGAATTATTTGGTGTTAATTTACGAACAGATTTAATACGACCTGATTGAATACTACTAACTGTAATAATCAAGAGTCCGTCGAGCGCCGGTGGCCCATAGCGTTAATCCCCTTACAAAAAAGAGGCAGACCCGTTTAGTTAGGTCTGCCTTGGCGCGTTGATGTGGCAGGGAAAACTAGGCTGGCATTATGTCCAGATCAAATTCGACTTCCAGCGCTTCTTTTATTTCGCGGCGCTCTTCACTTGTAATGTCGCTCGTATAGTGAACTGCGACTGCAACTTCGGAAGTAAGTTCAGACCAGCTCGCTCTGTCAGGATGAGCAAAAAGGCTTTCTCTCACTTGTTCTGCATCGTCCATTTCAAGCAATTCGAAATCGTCAGAGCTTTTAATCAGAATGGCAAAGATGCCCGGCTCATCGCTTAAATCATCCATGTTTAGGAAGGGTCCGTCGAATTCCAGTTCGCCTATTAGAATGGACATGATTCACTCCTTTGTGCTCGCATTTTTATTCTGTCCTCATGGCATTAAGAAGCGGTTAAGGCAATCAACACAATGAATGCAATTTTGTCTTTACTAAATCAATTAGTAGAATGACGGTTTAAAGTAAAAATCAAAAGCATCTAGCTAGGAAAGAAGAAAATGCCCTTTCGAACACCTTCTTCTTTCCCTGCATTCTCGATGGGCTCAGCGATTGACTGACCGAGCGACGATCACGTTGAGCACGATCGCAACAGCGATTGCGATTGGCCAAGCGATGTAGCCCAGCATGAAGAAGCCGACGGCACCGCACGATGCGATGGCGCCAAGAATCCATGACGAAATGCGGAATAGCTTGGGATCGCTGATGCAGGTGAGTATCGAGATCATTGCCAGTGAGGCGCAGATTGCCGAAACGATAGTGGAAGCAATTGACGCATCGGAGGTGGGATTGACCGTCAGATCTTCAGGAGATGCTGATCCCAGGCAATAGAGAAGAAGTCCGGCAGAGCCGACTGAGCCCGCTCCGGTGATGAATAGCCCAGTGAGCCCGAATGCCCACTTCTTGAAAGTATTGGAAGGACCGATAGAAATCATTTAGAAAACCTTCTATTTGATTGCGATTTAGATCAAAAAAAAGCGCCGAGAAGAATGCAAAATAATGCATCACTTCTCGGCTGTAGAGACCCTACTTGAACTTGAGCAGAGTGACCTGGCTGCCTTGGGTGAGGAGCGGCTGAATCGAAAAGACATCGACTCGTACGTTGCGGTACCCCCATTTCTGAGTCGCCCAGTCCAAAGCGTGAATTGCTTTGCCGAGCTTCTCATAGTCGTCAGCCGAGTTCACTTGCTCGTCGAGCAGGAATTCCATCGCGTAGCTTTGGCTGTTTCCAGAGCCCGAAGTGTTCGATATCTGAAACGCGATCCAATAGCTTCGCGCGAAAGATTGAGTCGAGACCGGAGTTCCGGGCATGACTTTTCCTATGCGTACGTTAGTGTTGGTCTAAAGGCGAGCGAAGAGGCGGGTTTGAAGCGCCTCTTCGAAGAGTTGAATTACTTCTTCAGGACGGACTTGTCGTCGCCGGGAAGCTTGGGGTCGTTGCTGTCGTCGCCGTCGAGCTCGAGCTTGAGGAAGCGCACGAGCTTCGAGAACTTCGGAACGCCCATGCCGACGAAAAGAACGTAGGCGCCGACCGAGGCGATGAAGCCGTTGGTGCCGATCACCCAGTAGGGAGCCGTCATCACCGAGGCGAGCACGGCAAGCATGCAGAAGACGACGATGAGGGTCGTCTGGGCGCTGGCGTGCTTGCGCAGCTTGAAGTAGATCCACGTGAACGTGGTCAGGACGCCGAACATGAACGGACCGCCCAGGACGAGGGCGAGGGGGAAGAGCAGGATTGAGCTCATTGTGTGTATCCCTTTTTTTGATTGCTGTTTTGAGGTCAGAGACTCGCTGTCCAGTGTTTGAACAGCGAGTCTAGATTTCAAAAATTCAGTTCAGTGACGAACGTGACGAGGCCGATTAGGCCTTGTCGCCGCCGCCGTTGCGCTGCTTGTCGTAGGCTTCGCGCTCACGACGCAGGCGCTCCTGCTCGGCGAGGTCTTCGAACTTCTGGTCGTTCTCGTTGCCCTTGGCGGCGTCGAGACGGGCCTTGGAGCGCTCGAGCTCCTGGTCGATCTTGTCGGAGGTCTGCTGCAGCTCGGAGAAGGCGCCTTCGACCTTGTTGGAGGCTTCGATGGCGACGGCCGCACTGTCGAAGACCTTCTTGAGGTCGGCCTTGGCGGCGTCGTTCTGGACCTTGGCGGCGACCTTCTCGAGGGCCTTGACGCTGTCGGTCAGAGCCTTCTTGGCGGCCTTGTCGGCTTCGGCGAACTGGTCGACGACGGCGCGCTGTGCGGTGACGGCGGCCTGAGCCTTCTGGAAGTCCTGGAACTTCTCGTTCTGGACTTCAGCCGGCATCTTGGCGTCGACCGAGATGTCGTAGTCGCCCTGAGCCTTGGTGGCCTTGGCCTGGAGTTCGGTCATCTTGTTGACCTGGTGGCGGTAGTCGCCGGTGACGTTGGTGACGCGGATGCGGTTGGCATCGACGTCCTTGGCGAGGTTCTTGAGGATGAGCTCCTGCTTCTCGACGTCGGTGGTGAGGCCGTCGACGGCCTTGCCGGCGCGGATCTGGAACATGTTCTTGAAGGCGGGAACGAAGAAGTAGAGGGCCGCGATGACGCCGATGCCCAGGAGGATGAGTTGTACGGTGGTCGACATGGATTTGATTCCTTTCTGTCAGGCGCAAGTCGGGATGACTATGCGCGTCTCGTGATTTTTGGGTAGCTCAGACTAAAGAAAATCGCCAGCTAGACGAATCTAGCTGGCATAGAAGAAAATTTAGAAGTCGCCGCCGCCGCCGGAACGACCGCCGCTAGATGAACCGCCGCCAGAGCGACCGCCACCACCAAAGCTGTCATTGTTGCTACTGCTGCGACGAGAAGCTTCAGCCGCAGCTGCAGCACGACGAGCAGCTTCACGACGTTCTTCTTCGCGACGTTCTTCTTCACGACGCCTGCGCTCTTCTTCTGCAAGAATTGCAGCGACGCGAGCTTCAGCATTGCGCTGAGCACTGTCGGCAGCGCTTGAAGCGCTACGAGCCTGCGTTGCCGCCTGCTCGTAGTTGCCCGAGCTGAGTGCAGACTCAGCCGAGCGCAGTTGCGACCAGGCACCGCTGAGGTCGGCAGTGACACCGCGGTCATAAGACGTTGGGGTACTACCGATATTGCTCTTGGCGGAACTGATGGCACTGCGGGCGGTGTCAGCCGCCTGCTTGTCGGCGATAGCCAGATTCTTGGCCTCGACTGCCATGGACTTGGCTTCGGTAGCCTTGCGCGCAATCGAAGCCCAATCGGACTTGGCGCGCTTGATAGAAGCCTGGACCGTAGCGAGTGCACTGTTGGCGCTGGCCAGCTTATCCTGAGCAGGACGTCTGGTATCGGCGCCGCGGACATAGCCAGCCGCGTCGTTGATAGCAGCCGACAGATTGTCGATTACTGCGACGGCGTTGGCATGCTGTGCCTTCTCGTCGTCAATTGCCTTGTCCACCGCCTTGAGAGCAGCGAGCAATTTGTCAGCGCTGTCTGCCGCGGACGGCCAGTCAGTGATGTCCTTAACGACATCGATCTGCTGGATACCCAGAACCGGCATCTGGCGCTTGTAGGCCTGGTCTGTGGCCTCGGAAGTGGTGAACGAGTTGGTCGCAAGCTTGGTCGCGAGAGCCGCGGAGAGATCCGCAGACTGCTGGACGATCTTGCGGCTGTGCGAACGGAGTTCGCGCAGTTTGGCAAGACGCGTGTGAATCTCGACCAGGTCGTCGGTGGCAGACTGAATGTTGCCGCCGACTGTTTCGAGACGCTTGCGCGCCGCCAGGTAGCGCTGCTCTTCATAAGCCTTCTTCACCTTCGCCAGCTCGGCTTCAGTGGAGTCGGAAACGGCGTTGGCGTTGTCCAGCTTCTCGGGCTCGCCCGGGAAGTTCTTGGCCAGGAATTCGGCCTTGAGTTCTGTCACTGCCGTGGTGGCGCCGGGGATATCACCCTGGAGTTTGCCGAGGCTAGTGCGGACTGGCACCAACTGCTTCTCGACGAGGGCTTTGGCGGCAAAGACAGCATCGACCAATGCGTTGGCATCGGCTGCAGCCTTCTCCGCTTTAGCTTTCTCGTCCGATGCCTTGTCGAGCTCGCCTTGAAGGCAAGCCGCTTTGGCTTTGGCAAAATGATCATTGGCTTCACCAAGAATGGTGTCGGGGTTGCCGTTCTCCTCGTTGAGGAGGAAAGTGGTGCCCGAAGCCAGTTCGCGTACTTCCTTGTCGGTCAGAGCGTACTTGTAATCGACGACTTGACCGCGCACAGTTGCAACGCGAGAAGTGCTCTTGCCAATGGCCTTTTCGGTATCGGCAAAAGACTTCTGAATGCCGATGGCACGCAGAAGCGAGGCTTTGAGAGCCTCGAAACCGGCCTCGACCTTCTCCGAGCCGGCGAAGGCATCGAGCGGGTTGCTGTCGAGGATGGCGAGGAAGGCAGTTTTGCCTTCGACGAGACCTTTGTAGATAGTCTCGTAGGGGTCGAAGTTGAGGCCGACGGTCTGCAGGTCAGGCTTGAGGTCGACCACGCTTTTGTCGAGGACGTCGATGTCCTTCTTGTTCTGCGCGGCACCGTCGAAGGCGCCCTTGATCGCAGCCAGAGCCTTGTTGGTCTTGTCGAAGAGCTGCTCCATTTCGGCGAGCACTTCTTCGGGCTTGTATTCCTTTTCCTCGACCAGACCGCCGTACAGGGTCGCCATTTCGAGCGGCAATTCCTGACCGGTAATCTTGATCGAAGTCTGGGTCAAAAGCAGATTCACCTTGGAGAAGGTGCCGAACAGGGCGAAGGGGAAACGAGCCCCCGAAGCCAGTTTCTCCGCTTCCAGGAAGCGCCGGTTAGCAGCAAGCTGCCTGGCGCTGTAGTTGGCGAAGTCGGTCACCGCAACCTTGAACTTGGCTGCAGTGGTGCCCTTGAACTTCTCCTGCCACGCTGCCTGGTGCTGCAGGAAGCCGAAGTAGCCGGATTCCAGACGCTGGTAGTTGGTGGAAGAAGCGGTCATGCGCTCACGCCAGGTGGCGACGAGCTTGTCGGTCGCGGCCTTGCGGCTGCGATACATGATGAACATGATGCCGAGAATGATGAGGATGGCGCCCGGAGGTCCACCGACCATCAGATAGAACTGAATGGCAGCGTTGCGTTCAGCAGCTTCCTGAGCCAGGCGAGCGTCTTCGATCACCTGCAGCCTGCGCTGTTCGGACTGCCGAATGGCTGCCTGCTTTTCGTTCTCGATCTGCTGGAGACGCCACGCTTCCTGCCGCTTGATGGCAGCAAAATGCTCGGTCACTGCCGCATTGATTCCGACTGCGACGGCATTGCCGAAGCCCGCAGGATCATTTGGCAGATAGACGCGCTGGTTCGCGCTGAGCGGACTGCCCGAACCGCCAAAGAAGCTTCCGGTCAATCCATAATCCTGGAGCCGGTTGCCGCCGTTTGCAGCGAACGAGAACTTGTTTGGGTCCGCGCTTGATCTGACCAGAAGCACGACGGCGTAGTCGTCGGCGGGCAGCTTGGACTGCACCATCGCGACGAATTGGTCGAGCTTCCAGACGGCGAACTTGTCCGAAGTCGGATTGGTTTCAGTCCCCTGCTGGGTCATGACGAAGTAGAACTTCAGCCCATGCGTGGAGCTGAGGTTCTGAAGCTTCGCTTCCAAACCATTGAGAGATACGGGGAACTGCGAATGATTGGACAAAGTAGGGTCGAGATAGACAGAGCGGTCGGTGCGAAATTCGGATTTCGGCAACCAGGTGTCGGCTGCCTGTGCACCACCCGTGGTGACGAATGCCACCATCATCATGATGAGTGCAAGCAGTACTCTTATGGGGTTGTTCATTTTGAACAATTCTCCTTTTTCTAGGTTGAGGTCAAAGACCCGCTGCCCAGGCGCATTGCGCGGTCTGGACAGCGGGCCTCAGTTCAGATTTTCAGAAAAGGAGTAACGACTCAGGCCTTGTCGCCGCCGCCGTTGCGCTGCTTGTCGTAGGCTTCGCGCTCACGACGCAGGCGCTCCTGCTCGGCGAGGTCTTCGAACTTCTGGTCGTTCTCGTTGCCCTTGGCGGCGTCGAGACGGGCCTTGGAGCGCTCGAGCTCCTGGTCGATCTTGTCGGAGGTCTGCTGCAGCTCGGAGAAGGCGCCTTCGACCTTGTTGGAGGCTTCGATGGCGACGGCCGCACTGTCGAAGACCTTCTTGAGGTCGGCCTTGGCGGCGTCGTTCTGGACCTTGGCGGCGACCTTCTCGAGGGCCTTGACGCTGTCGGTCAGAGCCTTCTTGGCGGCCTTGTCGGCTTCGGCGAACTGGTCGACGACGCCGCGCTGGGCGGTGACGGCGGCCTGTGCCTTCTGGAAGTCCTGGAACTTCTCGTTCTGGACTTCAGCCGGCATCTTGGCGTCGACCGAGATGTCGTAGTCGCCCTGAGCCTTGGTGGCCTTGGCCTGGAGTTCGGTCATCTTGTTGACCTGGTGGCGGTAGTCGCCGGTGACGTTGGTGACGCGGATGCGGTTGGCATCGACGTCCTTGGCGAGGTTCTTGAGGATGAGCTCCTGCTTCTCGACGTCGGTGGTGAGACCGTCGACAGCCTTGCCGCCGCGGATGTTGATCATGTTCTTGAAGGCGGGCCAGAGGAAGTAGAGAGCGCCAGCAACGCCGAGGCCCAGGAGGATGAGTTGTACGGTGGTCGACATGGATATGATTCCTTTCTGTCAGGCACAAGTCGGGATGACTGTGCTTGTTTCGTGTCAAAACTTCAAGCATTGCTTGTTGGCTTGGATGCGCTGAAGTTTTGGTTAGTTCTGGAAGAAGAAGTTAAAAGAGAAGTCCAATGCAGATGAAAAAAGGGTGCCAAAGACTAACCAGTTGTGGGGCTGGTATACAAATAAGCTCTTTACTTGCTGTTACTAAGTTCTTTGTGCTTTTTATCTATTCTCTATTTAATCGAAGCTAGAGATGCTTGACATTTGCCGCGTTACAACCAGACTGCCTACCCCAAAATAATTTCTTAATGTCTTGAAGATACTGGAAATAAGCGGGTTTTCACTAATCAAGTGTTCGCGCCGCTCGCGCACCTTGGCAACCTATAGATATGTTCGCGCAAGTTCGCACTAATATCTGCACAAAGAAAACGAGACGGAGCTTAACCGTCTCGTTCCAGAACTTGAATTTTCCAGACTTGGTCGAGCTGTTCTAAGATGCTTATCTTAGAACAGGATTGTTTCCAGCAACACTATTAGACAAGGACATTGGCTGATCTAAGGCGAATTTCACTCTTGATCCGCTAGGAATTTTTACATCCTTACCTTTTCTCCAGAGGTTGGATCCAAGACCGACAGCGCCACCAGTGGCGACACCAGCAATAGCTCCAGCTCCGATTGCTCCGCCCACGATTGGAGCGAAACAGATACCAAGTAACGTTCCGCCAGCAGTCCAGGCAGCGGTTCTCACCACGCCGGATTTGACTGTGGATGAAGTGGTGCGACCTTTCAGTTCGCCTTTCTTCTCGTGAACACCGGGATCTTGTTGATCAGCAGTGATGATAGCGGACAGTGGATATTTCATGCCATCAGGAGTGGTGGCGGAAATAAGGTGTAAAGTCATAGCACCGTTCTTACCGGCAAGTCCACCTTTGTCTGCGGAAATGACTTGACCTTCAAGTGCGGTATTAGAAGGAAGAACCATGTCGCTTCCCAAATACATGGGGGTGTATAAACGAGCGTTGAAAATGTCGCCTGGTTTGGCGACGCTACTATCTATTGCGCTGGTCAAAGTTGCGTCTATAACAGTTCCTGTCGGTACATAAGTAATACGTCCCTGTAAGGTTTCTCCGTTGTAAGTCTGAGCCAGAGCGGGGCCAACAGAACCAAGTAAGAGAACACCAGCCAGAGCCAATGTTATGGGTGTTCTTTTCATTCGATACTCCTTCTTTCAGATAGCGAGTTCATAGGGTACAAGCGGCTGAGCGCGCTTGTTTAACTGAGTCTCAGGATAGCATAATAGTTATAAAGTGAAATCGGGAAAACCTATATTCCTCTATGCGATAGCATATATGATACCAGCAAGATGGCGTATATGGTGGCGTTTGCAGATTCGCCAGTTTCCCGAAATACCGATTATATGGTTCTGATAATGCTTTCCAGCCTATAAATCTCAGTTGTCAGAAGAATTTGAGGTGGTATCGAACTTAGTGCTTCAAATTCACTTTCTTGTTTTCACCAATATCAGCTGACTGTCCTGACATACCTTTTATAAGTGCCACCGCATGTGAAATCATCGAACTTGGTCCATCCCAATATTCGGCCTTTTGTCCATTGATCTTCAATAAGGCAATATCTGGCGTGTCGACTCCCGCTGGGAACCACGCCATTAATTCAGGCAACCACAATTCTTCTATTTTAGATTTGTCTCTCACCAATTCGGCAGTGCCTGAAAGTGAGACGTAGTTCTGTTTTTTGATGTCGGTAAAAGAGACATTCACTTGTGGATGTTTTTTCGCTTCAATAACTTTGTGCGAATTCCCGTAGGTGAAAAACCAGACATCACCATCGAATTCCACTTTGCCATTGACCGACATTGGTCTGCTGCGCAGCGAACCGTCATCATCCATTGTGGTCAACATGCCAAAATCGATGTCTTTAATAAGTTCGCTCAATTTATTCACATCATCACAATTATTGGTGCTGCATCCGAGATTATCTGTGCTCATATTGTTTCTCCTTGCTTGGCTTGATACATATGACCTAGCAGAATTTTGAACCGGCGATCTCTTTGTGGTAGAATGGTAGAATCGTTAATTAAAAAGGTAGAATTTTAAATCATGAGCATGAATATTAAAAACGAAGAAGCTCATGAACTGGCGAAAGAGCTTGCAGCGCTTTCAGGCCAAAGCATCACTACCGTTGTGACTGTAGCGCTTCGAGAAAAGCTCGAGCGAACTAAAAGGGACAGCTCGATAGGTATGAGCGATCAGCTTCTTGCAATAGGCAGAAGATTTTCCGAGCAAGTGAAGCAAAGTAAATTTAAAATACTGACTGATGATGACTTATACGATGAAATGGGTCTGCCTAAATGATCGTCGACTCTTCAGCTATTCTGGCGATTTTGCTTGTTGAACCTGATGCGCACACTTATGCTGTTGCCATCGCCAAAGCCTATGTGACGAGGCTTTCCGCAGCGAACTGTATCGAAGTTGCAGCTAGGGTCGAAGCCTTAAAGAATCCAATTGCAAGTCGAGAATTGGATGCTTTTATCAAAAAATCTCTAATTACTATTGAAGACGTTACGGCAGAACAGGCTCAAATAGCCAGAGAAGCCTATCGCGATTTTGGCAAAGGAAGTGGACATGCTGCCAAACTAAATTTTGGTGATTGTTTTTCTTACGCCCTCGCCAAAGCTTATGATGAGCCACTTCTATTTAAAGGAAACGATTTTTCTAAAACAGATATCCGATCTGCTTTGAAGTGAAGTGCCAAAAGTTGCTTTACTAAAATTTATAGTAAAACGATTCAAAAGAACTGAGGTAGAGAGACTTGCTCTCCACCTCAGTCAGATTATCAGCTAAGCGAAACTAGCCCGCAAAGCCAACTGCGTGCGTTTTGGGCACGTCCTTCCACTTGTCGATCGGGCGCGGACGGAAACATCCGTGCTCGACGATTGCCGACGAGTCCTGGTCGGGCTCACGGTCGATCCAGTCGAAAGCAACCTGCTCGCCGACCTTGAGCGGCACAAGACGCGCTGCGGTGTGCAGAAACCTTTCGCCGGCGATGAAGGCAGTTTTGCCGTCGAATGCGACAGCCTTGCGCGCATCGACAACCGGGTGCGAGACGTTGGTCTCGACCCAGTTGGTGACGGCGCAGTTGACGAGGGCGGTGTCGTTGTCGCCGCTGCACGGACCCAGAACGAAGGTGCCATCGGGACCGGCGATGAGGTCGCCCTGGTAGACGATCTCGTCGCCGCCGCGGCACTGCTTGAGCACTTCCTGCCAGAGGGCGCCGGTCAGATAGACGCGCACGCCCACTTCGCGCGAGGGATTTTTCACGCCGATGGAAACGCCCAGGGTGAGGTCGGCGCCAACGAAGATGTAGGGACGGTGCGATTCGTCGCGACGAACAGCAATGCCCGAGGTGAGGGTGGCATCGGCGGTGGCTTGAAACAGCTTCATGTGTTTTACTCCTCTTAGTCTGGTTGAGGGGTGGTTACTAGCTTTTACTCAGAAGAGAAGTATTAAACTTCCGTTTCGACAACGGTGTAGGGAACTCCGAGTGCAGCGGAAACCTTGTCGGCGAGCTGGGTTATAACAGCCCAGTCGTCCTTGAAGAATTCCCAGCCGCTCTCGCCGACCCACCTTTCCTGATTGAAGAGGAAAGGCTTGAAACCGAGTTCTTCTGCCGCATCCACCACAGCCTCGTCGAAAGTCCAGCGCTGTGAATCGGGGCAGTCGAAGCGACAATTGCGGAAAGCAACGAAGTTCTCGTCGCCTTCAAGTTCTGTCGCAGACAGCATCGGAGTGCCGCGCGACGTAAGACGCTTAAGAGTAAGCTTCATGTCCTTTCTCCTTTTCGTTGGAGATTGAATCGGGTGAGCAGCGGCGGCGAATGGGAACCGCTGCTAGTAAGCCGAATGACTACCAGGCGAAGCTGCGCTTGAAGAGGCGCTGCTCGACGCAGTAGACATTGTTGGTGACCCAGGACGAATCCGAGGCACCATCGGTGGTGATGATGGAATCGATCTTGGTGTCCGACGACTGAATGTAGCCGATGGACACAAAGTGCTGATGCAAGATGCGCTTGATCGAAGAGCACTCTTTCGCTTTGAATTTGCGGTGTTGGAGTGCTTCGCCGATGGACTTGGTGTCGATGAGATATTCGCCGTCGTTGCCGGCGCGACGCATGCAAGCGATTGCCACTTCGTTCAAGACTGGAACGAAATAGTTCAAAGCCAGTCCGCGCCACTTGTTGGTGGTCAGTGCGAAGAGCATCGGTGCCGATGTGATCGCGCCTGCTAGTGCTGCAACGAGGCAAGCGCCAGCAAACGGCAAAAACACGAATGCCGGCAGCGCTACGAGAATTGCGGCGCGCAGCAGTTGCACTCTCATTTCGACAAGGACGATCACTCGACCGCTCATCACGCTTTTGTCGACCAGTCTGAAAGACCAGAACAAAAGCAGTCCAACCACAAGGGTGAGAATAGCGAGTGACAGAGCGGGATTTGCGATGTTAGCGAGCATGATGGTCTTGCTCCTTAGTCCGGTGGTCTATGGAAATTGTGCGTAGTCAGAGAAAAAGAACACCTGCCCAGCTTTTGGCCGGGCAGGTGCAGTTTTTGTTGCAGAGAGTTTATCTCAGGCTGTTCGAGGTCTCAGCTGAGCGCTTCGAATTCTTCCACGTACTTGCCGAACACATCGAGCGCCTTCTGGACGGTGGACGGATCCGAAAGATCCGCACCAGCCTTCTTCAGAAGCTCGAGAGTGTAGTCAGAGCCGCCCGACTTCAGGAAGTTGAGGTAGCGCTCGAGTGCCGGCGCCCCTTCTTCCAGAATCTGCCCAGCCAGCACGGTGGCACCGGTGATACCGGTGGCGTACTGATAGACATAGAACGAACGGTAGAAGTGCGGGATACGCGCCCACTCGATAGCCACAGCCGAGTCGTTTGGAACCTCGACGGCGCCGCCATAGTAGTCCTGGCAGAGCTTGAGGTAGACGTCGCTGATGGACTTCACGGTGAGCGGCTCGCCGGCTTCTTCCTTGGCGTGGATGATCATCTCGAACTCGGCAAACAGAGTCTGCCGGAAGAGCGTCGCCCGGAAGCGGTCGAGGTACTCGTTCAGGATGAACTTGCGCTCCTCCTTGGTCTTGGCGTTCTTCAGCAGATAGTGCGTGAAGAGCGCTTCATTCACCGTCGAGGCGGTCTCGGCGGAGAACAGAGTGTAATAGCACGTCGCGTGAGGCTGCGTCGTGCGCGAGAGCCAGGAGTGCATGGAGTGCCCGTTTTCGTGGGCGAGCGTGTAGGTGGTGCCCAGCGTGTCCTGCCAGTTCATCAGCATATACGGCACCGTGCCGTACACACCCGAGCTGTAGGCGCCGGAGACCTTGCCCTTGTTCTCCATCACGTCGACCCAGCGCTCCGAGAAGGCGCGTCGAACGACGTCCTGGTAGTCCTTGCCGAGAATGGCGGTCGACTCGATCACCATCTTGCAGGCTTCTTCGTAGGTGACCTTCATGTCGTAGACCGGGACATAGAGGTCCCAGAACTGGAGCTTGTCGACGCCGAGGACCTTCTTGCGCACGTTGAGATAGCGGTGCAGCTTGTCGAGGTTCTGGTGGGTGACGTCGATCAGATTCTGGTAGACGGCGACGGGAACGTTGATGTCCCCGAGAGCCATGGCGATGGCGCTGTCGTGATTGCGCACGCGCGCCTGGAACACGTCCTGCTTCACCTGTGCGATATACATCGCCGCAAGCGAATTCTCGTAGGCCTTGAACGTGCCGTGATAAGCCTTCCAGGCAGCTTCGCGAACTTCGCGATTCTGACTGTCGAGCAGAGACAGGAAGTTGCCGTGCGTGATCTGAACGTCCTTGCCGTCCTCGCCCTTGATGGTCGGGAACTTGAGGTCGGCGTTGTTGAACGCGCTGAACACGCTGCCGGCGGCGCCGACGGTCGGTCCAGCCAGAGCCAGCACCGATTCGACTTCGGCCGAGCGAATGTGCTTGGCCTTGCGCTGAAGGTCGTTGAGGCTCTGACGATAGACCGCAAGTTCGGGGAACTTCACGATCCACGCTTCGAGCTTCTCCGGCTTGATGCGCAAGAGGTCGTTCTTGAGCCAGGAAGTGGCGGTGGCGTATTCGCTGCCGAGGCGACGAACACGAGCCATCAGACCCTGGTAGTGCGAGTTGGTGGTGTCGGTGTTGTTGTGCGAGGAGGCATAGAGCCCTGCCTTGCTGAGCAAGATGTCGATCTCTTCCTTTGCCTTCAAGCCTGCAAGCAGGTTCTTGCCGGAACGGAAGAGTCGCCCCTTGTAGGCCACGAAGCCTGGAATCAGGCTCTTGACCTTTGCTATTGCCGCTTCCCAGTCGGCTTCGGTAGCGAAGATGAGGGTCAAATCCCAGGTCTTCTCGACGGGGACTTGTTCTCGTGTGGGAAGAACATCAGTTTTGTCTGTCATTTAATGACATCCTTTTGTTGTTGGTTGCAACTATGGGTGGGTATGAAGTGAAAAGCTCCTATTCTAGCTGTCGCGCGGAAGCCAGTTATGCGTCGTGACTAATAAAAGTCAGGCGCATGGGTGTAAATTTACTGGCTGGAAGATGGTTTTAAGGCTAGAGTTACCGCGTTAAAACTGAATATAAGAGACTCCCTAACCTTGGCGTTTTTACAGACCAGGTCCTATTTAGTTCTTACTAATAAACTCCTTGATAACCCCCTGAGACATACTTAAATAAGACCGTTATAATTAAGGTCTTGGTGAAGCTGCGCTAGATAAGTGTAGACCTGGGTACACTATTTAAAGCCGATTTAAAAACAGGAGCAGGATTGATCTAAATGGAAATTGCTTGGCGGGTGTCCGCAGTAACTGATCCGGGCCTAAAGCGAAAGGAAAATCAAGACAACTTCTATCTAAGTCCCGACCAGAAATTGATGGTGGTGGCAGATGGTATGGGCGGCATGAAAGGCGGAAGCCGAGCCAGTCGCATCACTGTCGACACCGTTGCTGAGTTATGGAATACAGCCCCTCCCACTTCTGATGAAAGCCCAGTTCTTTTAGAATGGCTTGCAGATGCCGCTTACAAAGCCAATGAAGCTGTTTTTCAAGCCGCCGCAGCAGATCCTGCCGTGAAAGATATGGGCACCACAATCGTGGCTGCCATCCATTCTCGTGATGGTAATCTTAATATTGTCCACGTTGGAGATTCGCGTGCTTACATGGTGCGCGATGAGAAAGCCAAAGTGCTAACTGTCGATCATTCAATAGTGATGGAAATGTTAGCCAAAGGAAAAATGAATGAAGATCAGCTTAAAGCAAGCCCCTTCAAACATTATTTGTCTCGCTGCATTGGTCACAAGAAAGTGGTAGAAGCTGATAAGACACCGGTTGCAATCAAGCCAGGCGATTGGATCATTCTTGCAAGCGACGGTTTGTCTGCGGTTTTAAAAGACCACGAAATAGGCGAGATTGCCTCTACATGCGATAGTGCCCAAGAAGTGTGCAACGATTTGCTCAGTGAAACTCTGGCTCGAGGCGCCCCCGATAACGTTACTATAATTGTGGCAAGTTATGTCAAAGTCAAAGAAGGAGCCAGCCAACTCAAATAGAGCTGGTGATTTGGCAATACTAAGCAGTATAGTTAGACTTTTTAGAAAAAATAATGAGAGTAGGGAATTCAGATTGACTGAATTCCCTACTCTTTACGCATTACAAGATGGCGCACTGAGCTCTCAATAGGAAGACCAAGGGGGTGTTAACCCTCAGACCGTCGATAAAGAACTCAACGGATATTGAATTGTTGAATCACACTGCCGACCGGAACGCGAAATTCCTGTCGCGCAATACGATTGTGATCGGAATGGAAGATAGTCCATTTGTAGAGCCAGTGCGACGGATCCGACCGGCGAATCGTCGTCTGCCAGTAGCCGATGTTTTTCAGTTCGGGGTCTTCGATGAAATGAACGACTTCGGACGATAGCACCGTACCTGGTACCATGCTTCCGTCCTTCTGTTTCATCAAGAAGTTGTAGCTCATGCTGCTGTTTATCGACCCGCTGCCGAAGATGAACGAGCCAGTCAAACCGTCCTGGTTGCGCATCGATACGAGCGTTACCGGTTCGTTTGATGTCAGCGTTTTCGGCACTGCCGAGCTGACCAACATGGCGATTACAAGCCCAGCAATACAGCCGATGAAGCCTCCCATGAGCGAATTGAAAACAAATTCCGAAAAGGTACGCCTGGTACCTTTCAGATAGATCAAAAATCCGATGGCCAGTCCGACTAGGACTAGAACATAGATGGTATACATGATTGTCCTTTCATGAATTGTGCTTGGTTGACAAGTTTTAGATAGAAAAAATGAGGGAGGAAGCCGGTTTTTAAACCAAACTTCCTCCCTCACAAAGTTACTTGATCAGATCAGGTGCCTGAGGTGCTTTGGACATCCAGGGCGGGAACCTTGTACGCAGCGCCTCTGCGAGAGAGTGCCTTGTACATCCAGAGGTTCTCCGGAGCGATGTTGTCCTGCGGCCAAATCGGACCATTGAAGTTGAACGCAGGGTCGATGAGCGACTGAGGCTTGAGGCTTTGCAGCACACAAACCCAGGACTCATGAGCACGACGCAACTTCTGACCGTTCGCCGCGAGATTGGCGAAATGCGTCTCAAAGTCCTTCATGACCTGAGTGTGCCGTGGTTCGGTCGGCGTGTAGCCTGCCTTCATCACCCAGCGTGCCACATGATAGTGGCTTGGGCAAAGCTCGATGAAGTCGTAACCCGCGCGCTTAGCCAGGAGTTCAAATCCAGGCAGCACGAAGTGAGCGACGTCGTCGGTCGGCAGAGCGTTTTGCCCAGGAGCGCGAGGCGAATGCCAGGCTTGCTTGAAATAGCCCAGAAACTTCTGGGGGTCTTTCAAGAAGGCGAAAGGCTGACGCACGAACTCGTCGTACTCAGCATCGCCGCCGAATTTGGTCTCGCGCAGGCGGGTGCCTGGAACGAAACCGTAGATAGAAAGCTCAACAGACTTGAGCTTGGGCGACAGTGGTCGGCACCACTTCGGATCGGAATAGGGGAAATCGAGCAGAGCGCAATCGTTGGCGCGCGGTGTGCCGTCGAAACGACGATCGCGCAGCGCCACTTTCATGCAAAGCTCAGCCTTCCCATTTTTCCAGTCTCCGGCGTAACCCAGGGCTTCGAATTTGACACCGTCGCGCATAACGACAAACAAGCCGTTTTCGCACTCGTACATGTTGGTCGAAAACGGAAAGCGGACGACTTTGTCGCCGTACTTGCCGCCATGCATCCGGTGATCGTTCAAGTTCGACAGTTCCTGCTGAGGAAAAAGACCTTGGCGGGAGTCGGAAACGATGGGATTCTTGACCTGTTGGATTGCACCCAGAATTTGTTTGGTCCGAGGTGATACGAGATAACGCCAGATATCCGAGTCTTGTACTCGGCAGATTGGCGTAACCCCGAAGAGATCCACGTAGTCGGCTCGAATAAAACGAACCATTGGGATTCCTTTCGTTGGAGGTTAGTGAAGAATGCAATTGGCAATAAACTTCAAATACCAGTACAGACCGCGCTTCTTAAAAGCTGAAAAAAGCGGAGTTAAATGGTCTGGAAAGTTCTAGGTCTTTGAGAGGTTTCTGGAAGTGAGATGAAAAAAAGGACCCTGAACCTAAGCCATCAAAGGGCCTGTATTCAACGTCTTAAGGTTTTCTTTAGAAAAGCTAAATCAAAGCGCAGACAAGCTTTTCGAGTGGATGTCAAGAGGAAGTTTTGGGCGGGGCTGCGGCAAGAGCGAGATATTGGGCTGAAAAACGCCACTTCATATGCTTGAAACAGAGGCTATCGCAGCTGTACTAGCACCTGAAAACCAAGGAGTTTTCAGTCTTTTGAGAATTGAAACTTAAGCGTTGATTAGCTCGATGATTTCAGGCAAATCAAAACCGACTAATCCCAATGTTTCAAGAGTGCGTCCAGAATTAGCAAGTGGCTTTTGGAGCATAACCGAAGCGAGATCGATAATGCTTCTTGTGACAGGAACCGGAGTGCGAGAAAGGCTTGCCAGGCTCTCAAAGAGTGTTAGTGTTTCGGCTATGTCTGCTTCAAGTACTCGTGCGCTTACCTCGAGTGAATTTTCAGAACCAAGTGCCAGTCCAGTTCCGTGCGAACAAAAAGCTTCTTTGAGATTTTGAGGCGAGACTTCGTGACCTTCGCCATAAAGCGGATACTCTATGAAGAGTCGCAGAAAATCTGGAATTACACAGCCAAAAGATCTTGCCACCGCTTGCACTTCTTTTTCTAAACCGGCTATCAGTTGCCACGAATACGGGTTTGAAAAAGTGTGGGTTGGCTTTATTGATTGAGGATCAAATGAGAAAGAATCTTCACTTAATAAGTGAGCAAAAGCCAGTGCTGGTCTAACGAAGCGGACCACGTCCGAGAGTCCGCGTTCAATCACATTGGAGGCAGGAACAATCGCTTTAACCAGAGTTGAAATATTTGGGAAATGGCGTCTGGTGCCGTTGCGCATCAATCCGCCAACGGATACTCGACTGTGCACGCCTTGAATGACTAAGGTTTGTCCGTTTTCTTCAAGCGAGACGCCGCTGAATAATTGACCCAACTCCATTACTACTACTCTTGTGTTGCAATCGAGTTTGCGCAAATTGTGTTGAAACTCAAAAGCGGCTCCTAAAGGGGCATTTATCAAACAAATAACTTGACCATCGATTAGATGCGGAGCAATCAGAGAAGTGATAGCACCATAGTTGGTACTATTCTCGCAAATCATAACTGTGCCAGAATTGCCTATGGCAAATCCAACGTGTCCGGCAGAAAAGCTTTCGGGCTCTTTGTCGAGCTTAATTTGTTGCAGTGGATGAGATCCACAACGCGATCTTATTTCTACTTTGTTGATGATGCCGAAGTTGCCTTCGACTGATGACAAATCTTCTAGTTGAATTACTTTGTTGTTGTCAGAGGTGAGCAAATAGGCTACAGCTCTGGCATTTAGACTGCTGCCCAGAACGCAGAAGT
The DNA here is from genome assembly GCA_016699165.1 of Candidatus Melainabacteria bacterium. Lineage (GTDB taxonomy): Bacteria > Cyanobacteriota > Vampirovibrionia > Obscuribacterales > Obscuribacteraceae > Aved-18. Next base: position 2,937,940 of record CP064963.1, read on the forward strand.
TATCTTGAAGTCTACTTTTAACACCGTTTCTGTCACTGACTGTGATGGCACTGGACTGTATCGCGTTATCTAAGGAATTCACCTTGTATAAGTCCTCCATCACCATAAGATTGTGCACAGTAACTACGCGCCGATAAGCAAGCTATTTGCTTGTTCTTCAGCTTCAGGTTGGTAGTAAGTCAACAAAGGCAAAGCATAAACAGTATGACTCTGGAAGACAAGACCTTTTGCTCACGTTTAACCTTAAACTTGAGCTTGAGCACTCGATTTTAAGAAAAGTGAAGTGGTGTATATAGTGTTTATATTGCTGCTAGAATTTTGTCTATGCCCAGTCCAGCACGAGTTTTCTATGATTCAGACGCAAGCCTTGATGTACTTGCGAATATAAAGATTGGTATTGTCGGATATGGAAATCAAGGTCGCGCACAAGCCCTAAATACAAAAGAAAGTGGATTGCAAATAGTGGTAGGAGCCCGCCCCGGCGGGGCTTCCTGGCATTCAGCAATTAGTGATGGATTTGCAGTAGTACCTATATCGGATGTTGTTTCGACATGTAACGTGCTTGTGATGACTTTGCCTGATGAGGTAATGCAGACGGTGTATCGAGCTGAGATAGCGCCTTTTGCCAATGATCCAAAAACTTTTATATTTTCACATGGCTACGTCGTACACCATAAAACGATCGAGTTTCCATCAAATAGCGATCTTTTGTTAGTGGCTCCCACAGGTCCTGGAGCTAAACTACGCGAATTATATACTCAGGACAAAGGGTTACCATCCCTGGTGGCAGTGGGACAGGATTTCTCTGGTAATGCCTGGGCGAAATGTCTTGCTTATGCAAAGGCAATCGGCTCAACTAGAGCCGGTGCAGTCGAAACTACCTTTAAGGAAGAGGTAATTGTTGATCTGTTCTGTGAGCAGGCTGTACTTTGTGGTGGCATTCCATCCATAATTAAAGCGAGTTTCGATACACTGGTTAAAAATGGCTACCAGCCTGAGCTAGCTTACATATCTTGTTTGAAAGAAGTGAAACTCATCTCTGATCTTTTGTTTGAAAGAGGCATGTACGAAATGCGTAAAGCAATTTCAAATACTGCCAAATATGGCTCTGCATTAGTAGGTCCTGAATTAATAAACGCAGAAACCAGCGCCACTCTTGACCATGTTCTTGCTCGAATTGAAAATGGTGAGTTCGCTCGTGCGTTTAGTAAAGAATATGATAACGGATTTCCTGTCACCAATGAATTGCTTGAACAAGAACAAAAATCTACACTTGATCGCACAGGTAAAGAGCTTTCGTCCAGACTTGATTTTTAGAATTACACTTTTAAGTTATCTATTAATCTAACTTCGTTTAGTTTGGCCGCAATTAAAAAGACTATTTCGGGGTGAAGGTCTGGGTTTTGGGCGTCATTTGAAATTATTTCCAATGTGTTTGGATCGCAAGCATCGAGATATTGCAAATCAAATTTGAGTTTGTCTTGACCAACAATTTTAAGATCCGTTCTTGCGGTTTCAAGCGCTTTTTTAATAGAAATATTTTGTTCGCGAACCTGAATTTTTAGTTGAGTCAAAATTTGAAAAATAACCGGAGCTAACTCTCTTTGCTCGGCACTCAAATACTGATTGCGTGAACTCATAGCCAGTCCATCCGCTTCACGCACAGTGGGCAAGCCTATTACTTCGCAAGCATAATTAAGATCTTCTGCCATGCGTTTTATCACTAGTAATTGTTGATAGTCTTTTTCGCCGAAAAAGGCTTTGTGTGCCTGGATTATGTTAAAAAGTTTGCTTACAACCGTGGCCACGCCTCTAAAATGTCCTGGGCGGAATTTTCCACAAAGCTTGTTGGTTAGCTCTTCTGGCACATCTACAAAACTTGATTGCTCAAGGGCGCGACTATAAAGTTCGCTTACAGATGGTGTAAAAACCATGTCAGCGCCTAGTTTGGTACATAATTCTAAATCGGCTTCAAGTGTACGAGGATATTTTTCGAAGTCTTCGTTTGGTCCAAATTGAATCGGATTGACAAAAATCGAGACCGCAACTTTATCGCATTGTTTCTTGGCTTCCGCAATTAAACTGCCGTGACCTCGGTGCAAATTGCCCATAGTGGGGACGAAACCAAGCGTTTGACCAATCAAAGCAATTTCGCGCTGTTTCCAAAGCCTTGCCTCGGCTATAGTTTTCGCCTGAAAAATACTAGTTTTTTGCTCTTGAGACAACTTTTGGAGCCCATAGTTGTTAGAATCTCAGTATTGTACTTTACTAAGACAGAGTTATCCAAGTGCCACCAAGCAAGAACTGCTTCCTGCTGCTTCTTTTATTAGCCCAGACCCAATTTGCTTTTGCAGTCGAAAGTGTTCCAGATTCTGCTGTCAAAAATTCATTTGCACCAAACGCGCAGAGTGTATCGACCAATCAGAATCTAACTAAAGATCGTGCCAAAGCGCTAGCTCTTGCGAAATTAGTGGTAGAGGCTAATGGTGGTCTTGCTAATTTGAAAAAGTTTGATCACGAGGGTTATAGAGTGAGCGGCGTTATCCGCCATTTTTCATCGATGTCTGGTTCTGAAAATACTTTTGACTTTGTTTCTGATGTGATGGGCAACAAGCAAAAAATTACCATGGACTTTATGGGGCAGGAACTTGTCACCGGATTCGATGGCAAAATATGTTGGTCCAAACAAGATAATAACGTTCTGCCTGCAGATCCGCTTGCTTCGCTTCGAATAAAAGAAGAAATTGACCACTCACTTTTGATTTTAGAACAGTTGCTAGAGCCGGACAGAGAGCTAGGCTTGCTTGAGGCGGTTGATTTTAAAGGCAAAAAATGTGACATATTGCTTGTGAAAGCTGACGATGGAAAAGACACGCGTTTATTTATAGATTCAAAAACACATCTTGTATTGCGCTCTGAATTCGAAGGCAACGACCAGGAGCAAGGTACGCCTTGTTTAAAGGGCTATGAGTACTTCAATTATAAAACCGTATCTGGTACCAAACAGCCATCGCGCGTGGTCGAATATAGCGATCAGAAAAAAAGTTTCAGATGTAACAGTCAAAACATTCGACACTAGTGTGAAATTGACTGAAGAAGGCTTCCAGATGCCGGTTGGCTCTAGAATAGCCAGACTAGATAAAGGTCCCGTGGAAGTGCCTTTTATTTATTCAAACAATCAGGTATTGGTGAAAGCAAAAGTAAATGGTGTCAAAGACCTTTTGTTTTTGTTAGATACAGGTGCGACGCAAACTATCTTGGATAGCCAGAGAGCGCGCGAACTGTCTCTTGTGAATCCAAATGCTTCCAAAAATATTTCTATCACCACAGGTTCTGGATTCATCAAAATGCATTCAGTAAAACTTGAATCACTTCAGCTAGGTGAAATCAAGCTCGAACAAGTGGCAATTGCTACAGCTAAGTTGCAGTCTTTATCTGCGATTTCGGATATGGAACCGGCGGGTTTGCTTGGGGCTAATATTCTAAAAAGGTTTTTTGTCACCATAGATTACGATAGACAAATAGTAAGATTCAGCGATCCAGACAATGTTTCAATCCCCGAACATGCCATTGTGCTTGAAACAAAACCAAGTCTTGGAATGGGTGGTCTAGCAGTCGAAGGTACCATAGATGGTGGCAGTAAATTAACCTTTCTGATTGACACTGGTGCCGCTTTTAATCACGTCTCGCGCCCGCTAATAACAGATGTTCTTAGAGATAAAAAGAAAGCAGACATCCTACCTATCGGCGTCATCAAAGGATTGGACGGAACGCCAGTTAGTACAGGTGCCATCATATTTGATGTCTTAAAAATCGGCACTAATCAATTTCCCAAAACAGTATTTTCAATTTCCACAGCCGAGGCTGCAACCAATCCTGGTCTGATTTCAGGTGGCAAGATTGCCATATTGGGTAACCCATTTTTTAGTCGTTACAAGTTATCGATAGATTACAGAAATCAGCGCATTTTTCTTGAGCGTTCGCCAGAAAAAGAAATGGAAGACGCTTACGAAGAAAAAATCGAAGATTCGATGGCTGCTTACAGACGCAGCGGTGGAGCTGATTCTGATTTGAAACTAGCCAAAAACACAATGGAAAGAATTCAAACTCAGGCACGCACCGAAAAGCACATGGGCGCAGCCGCTCTCGCTTTAGCCTATGAAGGACTTTTGTTGGGTTATGAAAACAATGCCCAAACCAAGGCTAAGCCTGATTTGAAAAAAGGAATCAAACCAGAAGAAATGATTCCAGACAAGTCCATTTCTATGTTCGCCCAGGCATACACACAAGCTATTCGCACAAAATCGAAAAAGGCTGCTGCTCAAGTTTTGAGCGTGTGGGCAGAACATTTACTTGAAAATTATCCAGCTAGTTATAACATTCATGCAAGCAGATTACTTTCAGAAGCAATTACCCTTTCGCCTGGCACGCCAGAGCCTATTGCTGCACTTGGTCTGTTCTTGTTGCGCCAATATCAGTGCGGAGAGCGCAATAGCAAAATTAGTCTCGATAAGGCAGTCGAAGTGGTGAATCAAGCGCTCATGCTAGATCCTGCCAATTGGATTGCGCTTAAAACTAAGCTTGAATTTGCTCGCCTAAAATTAGACCCCTGTGAGCCTGCGCTCATTGAGATGCAAATAAAGACTTATTATCCTGGCGTCAAAAATATTTAGACGAATATTCTAGGTGTGCGTTTCCTGTCCGGCAGCGACCAATTGCAATACTTGCAAAGGCATCGAACCTAAAGGCTTACCGTCTACGTCTAGAAAAACTTCGTAAACGCCTTCTTTTTGGAACGTGAGACCACTGAAGGCACTAATCACTTTGTGAGTGATGTACTCGTTTGCAAGCGGCTCCACTCTTACTGGTGGCGACATGGCAATCAAAGAGCCCTGGCTGTCGACAATTCTGAATTGATATTCAAAGCCAACCGAAGGTGCTTGAATTTGAGCGAAAGAATAAAGCAGTGGAACTACAGCTGGGAAGGATTGAGCAGTAATGCCGTTATAGATGTTTACGCACGAAACGGCGTCGCGACGCAGTACATCTTGCAATATGCGCTCGCATAAAACTATGGCAACTAAACGTGGAGCATCGCTCATGATTTCCCCTCACAAGGTTCTGGAGTAAAGTCGTTCAATTATACTTATATAGAGAGATATGATCTCGGGCTAATGAAAATAAATCGGAGTATTAAGCTGTGCTCAATCCAGAAGAACTCACCTTTGCGCAATGGTTCTGGATAGTTTTTGCAGCTGTGCTAATCATATTCTTTATGTGTCGCTATTTAGATCTAACCTATGCAACTCAGCTGTAACTTCGCATAGCTCCGCTACTCTTAAGAGCTAACCTAGATTACATGTATCTAAGACTCTGTTGACTTGCTTCATGACAAGTAACTACGGTGTTAGTACACACCTTTAGATTCTAAGAAAGAAACTATAGCGAAAAGATTCAAATCTCCCTGACAAACTAACCCCCGCGACGTCTTTCTCCTTTTAACAGAGAAGCGTATCGGCACTGCGTCTTGGAGCTTTGGGTCCTGTGTCACATCCACATCTAACGAAAGGGAATTGACATGACTACATCTCTCCCACCCGCGGGAGGGGAGTCAACGTCTGTCGGTGCTACCGCACAGCCCAGGAAGCCGTATCTCATCGGCATCACTGGGCAGCGGCGTGTCGGCAAAACGACGGTTGGCGAATTCCTCTCCCATATTGGTGTGCCCGTCATCGAGACGGAACACATGGCGGCTCAGCTAATCAACCGCCCGGGACCGGCTCAACAGGCGATTCTCGATCGCTTCGGTCCCTATCTGGCCAATCCTGACGGAACCATCAGCCACCAAGCGCTGTCCGTCGTCGTTTCGAAGAATCCTGTCGCAAGGCGGGATCTCGAGACGATTCTCTTCCACCGCACCGTCGAGGCATTGAAGCATCGCATAGACGCTCTGACTGACCATCCGGTCGTCGCAGTGGTCGTGTCCTTGTTGCATGAAGGTGGGTGGAAGCGCCAGTTCGATGAGAACTGGTGCGTCTACTGTGACGAGAAGGAAGTCTTCGCGCGCGCTCATGTGGACGGTTTCACCCCGGACCATGTGCAAGCGATGAAGGCGACTCAGCTTTCACAAGATCAGAAAGTTGAGCTAAGCGATTACGTTATCGACAACAGCTACACTCGTGACGAGACTCGCCAGATGGTGGAAATCACCTATGGAAAAGCTCTGAAGCGTGCACTTTCGGGTCCGAGCGAGGACACCGGCGGTGGTACCACTGTTGACCCCGTTGACGGGTCGGATGACAATTCGCACGACAACTGCGACGAGTCGAACCGCTTGAAGAAGTGGCTCGAATCGTTCGGCAAACTCGGTATCGAGGAAGTGCTTGCCCGGCTTGGCGATGTCGCTCACATCGGCAGTCGGACGGCTAGTGCCACCTCCACTATGCGGGTCGACGCAAATGATTCGGATGCAAATCCGATGGCGCGCGAACTCGAAGTGAAGGTGGAAATGTCGGTGCGCAACAGGAAGGGAGGTTCCGACCTTCCTCCCAAGTGCCCGCCACCTCCGCCGAGTCCCCCGGGTCCGCCTGTCCCCCCTACTCAGCCGCCGGCACCTTCTTGTGGCGGCGGCGATAAGGGGAAGCGGAAACGCTCCTCGTGGGTATCCACGGTCGCTATCGTAGCGATCGTGGTGCTCACCATTGCCGGGTTGTATTCACTGCTTCGTGACCCGGTGGTGAACATCGTCAACCAAACCATAAACCAGGTGAGCGTCGTCATAAACAACGGTCCTGCTACCGTGCCAGGCAACCCCCCCGTCATCACTGACGGGACTTGCCAGGCTGGTCGCAGTGTCTCGTTTTCGTCGCCGCCTGGTAAGTCGTTTCACTTCATGCCTAACGCGTCGCGCAGGCAGGTGTCCATTTGGGAAGCGTCCTTTTCGTCCGATTGCCGGAGCGTAACTCTGCGCGGTCTGGACTCGTCAAGGCGTCAGATCATTTGGCAACTGTTCAACGATGCGTACTTCACCAACCTGTCCTACCAGTACATCACCGACTACCGTATCACTGGTTCGATTGCGGTGGATCGGTACGATGGTCCCTCAAACACGTTCGCCGGTCGCACGATTTACTCCTCTTATCGGGGTAGTCGCGCATCGGTCGTCGAGCGTGTGGATTCAGGCCAACGCCCAATCTTCAGGGCTGAGTGGACGTCGTCCACGACGCTTTGTGTGACCGAGTACGACCTCAGTTCTGGTCGAGTGGTGCGCACGTACAACCTGGATGCTTCGGCGGCTCAAAGCTATCTGAGCGGCGGGACCTACCTGTACTCATTGTTCAACCAATAACCTAGAAGGAAACTTCGCATGAATGCAAATCAGGACGTAGCCCAACAGGGCTACGTCAAGAAGTTGCTGGTACTGTTCGGGCTGTTCTACTTCGCGCAGGCAGTCGCGCAACAGGGCGGCATCACTGCTTTGCCTGTCTCCCTTTTCTTCAAGGTGACCATGGGTTGGTCGCCTGCACAGGTCGAAATCTATACGTGGTCCCTGATCATTCCCTGGAGCATCAAACCGCTCTACGGGATACTCTCGGACTACGTTCCTGTGCTGGGTTACAGGCGTAAGTCGTGGTTGCTCGCCGCAAACCTGATTGCCGGATTCGGCTTCCTGAGCCTGGCTGGCTACGGTGACGAACCATCCCTGGTTTTCTGGGGACTCTGCATGACCGCGGTAGGAACCGCTGCAGCAGACGTTATCGTCGACGCCCTCATGGTCGAGAACGGCAAGAAGTACGACGTCACTGCAAAGTTGCAGTCGATTCAGTGGTTCTGGTTCTTCGTGGCAAACATCGCCACGAGCCTGGTCGGCGGCTATCTATGCCGTTACTTCGAAGCTGAAACTTCGGCAACCGGTGCGGTAACGGCCCTGCAAATCGCGGCATCAATCGCCGTGGCAGGACCGCTTGTTGTGCTGGTTGCGACCTGGCTTATCGTCAAGGAAGAGCCTCAAAAGCTCGACCTGAACCACTTCAAGCAAACGACCGGCGGCATCTGGACTGCACTTAAGTCCTGGCCTCTCTACGCTGCCTTCCTCTTTCTGGCAGTGTCGAATCTGTCTCCGAACCTTGGAACGCCCTGGGATTACTACACCCTGGACGTGCTCAAGTTCAAGTCGGACCAGCTTGGTTGGCTCGGCGCGTGCGCTGGTGTTGGTGCTGCATGTGGTGCCTGGATTTACTCACGCTATGTGAGCAACTTCGGCATTAAGAAGCAGCTCCTGCTCGCCATCACCATCAGCGTGGTGGCGACACTCTCGCACGTCTTGCTTGTGACACCACACGCCTACACGTTTCACCTGGCGGTGGTTTTAGCGGCAGTCTGGGGCATGGGTGGCGCCATGGTCCTGCTTGCCACGCTCACTCTGGCTGCTCAATGCTGCCCGAGCAACGCGGAAGGTTTCACATTTGCCATCTTGATGTCGGCTCGCAATCTCAGCCTGAAATACGGCTCAGTGTCGGGAGCCTGGCTTCACGAAAATAAGCTGGACAAGAACATCGTCAGCCTCATCTTGCTGTCGGCAGCTTGCACAGCCGTCTGCTACCTGCTTGTGCCGCTGATGCGGACCGCGCAGAAAAGCGACAAGTAGTTTTTTCATCATCATCATCATCCAAAACGACCCTATGGGTTAACAGAAAGGACTCTCACATGACTCCCGAACTGATCCTCACCGTGCTCCAGTACGGTATCGGCTTCGCCTGCACCTACGCTGCGCTCAACTTCGTCGCCCCGGCTCTCTTCAAGCTGGGCGTGCTCAACCGCGGCGCCGCGCCGAACTCGCTCATCGACATCAAGGGTCCGGTCTCCGGCTTCCTGGTGGCAGTCGCGATCTTCATCGCCGGCTGGTTCGGCAGCGAAATCCTGGAGCTGGCTCTCGCCGGCGCCAGCCTCCCGGCGCTCGTCTTCATCAAGTCGAACGTCTGGGCTGCCTACGCCTTCTCGATCACCTGTGCCGCCGTCATCACCTGGCTCATCACCGACCTGGCCTCGCGCTGGGTCTACGTCGCCAACCTCGGTGTGGCGTTCGTCATCAGCATCTCGGACACGGTGCTCACGCACTTCGTCAATCTCGGCTACCACACCTTCGTGATGCCGCAGATCATCACCGTGCTCAAGTCGATCTACGGCGTTTAATTCGCCGCCAGAAGTGACGAGGTGAATTTGACTTGATTCACACGGAAAGGAGGAGTGCGCAAGCGCTTCTCCTTTTCACAATCTAGAAGCATGTATAGGAGGGGAAAACATGAACCCCACCACCGTCCAACTTTGCATCGAGTTCGCCTTCATGATGATAATCGGAGGTGTCTCGGGCTACGTGTGCACCGGCGTCCTTTACCCGATGAAACTGCGGTACAACGGTGACCCCGTTGCTATCCTGCCTATCCTCGGGCTCCTGTGCTTTGGAATTGTCGGGACTTTGATCGTGCTCTACTCGCAGGTCTTCCCGCACACCGCGCCCTTTCTTGGTGACCATGCTACCGCAATGGTGGCACTCACCGCACTTGTCGCGGCATACTTCCCAGGCGCTGGAGTCGGTGTTCTCAAGCCAGTCTTCAAAGACTAGGCTTTTCTGACTCTAAGGAAACTAGAAATTCCAGCTTAAGGAGACCTTCAATGAGCGGAGGTGCAATACTTCTCGTGCTCTTTCTGGTAGCCTGTTTCGCCGACATCAAACTCGGTGGACTGGTGCTGCTGGGAATCATTCTCTGGTTTTTCCTCGGCAAGTAAGCTGAGCGAGAACCAAGAACACAGGGTCAGGTAGACGCTCGTCGTCTATCTGACTTTGTTCTTTTTGTTTTATTACTAAATCTCGTAGTAGGCGCTGCGCAAAAAAACAACTCGAGGAAGATCGGCGCCAAAAGGGGCTAACCGACTCCTCGAGCAGTGATGAATCTGAAGGTGATTTCATGAGTTGGGCTCACTCATCACCTCCAGATTCCTCCCCAGCTGCCTTCTTCTTGATGATGAAGACGTTGGGGTAGTTCGCGTACCAGTCGGGGTTAAGCGACTTTAGGCACGGTTCGCAGGCTTCGTCGACCAACACAACGGTTGAGCGGGACGACTCGGTTGCGACAGTACTTGCACCCGCCCTCACACACATGTCTGTGTAGGCTCCGACGAATCGGATGACATCGGTGGGGTAGTTGTTATCCTTGCAGGTCCAGATGATGTTCATACCACCATCCGGGCTGTACTTGGTGACCCTTTTGTAAGGCACACTGAGTTCGTCGAGTAGTTCGCTGATGCAGTGCATCGTGGAGCCGGAGCCGTTGTTCTCCACCACGACCACTGACCAGCCAAACTTTTGGGCGAGTCTGATTTGCTCAAGCGCTGCCTCGACAACAGCGTCTGAGATCATGAAGTGATACTGCATGTCGTTGATGACGAGGGTAGTCTTGCGACTATTCCACCCCTCGATATCAGCGGACGGTATGAACGTCCCGCCTCGCGGCAGACGCAGTCGTTGAGCCAGTCCGTACATGTGGACCTCCTTCACGTTTCTGTTGCGTGTTGACGATTTCGACATTGGCTCCGCCTGGAAAGCGGGACCAGTCGTTTCCTTCGGTGTCGTTGCAAGCGTTTGCCAGCACCTGATGACGAGTGTCGACGAACATCTCGCGCATACGACCGACCGTGTGAGTGACGCACTGATGAGTCTTGACACCGAAGTATCGAATGACTCTGTGGTCCCAACCGGTTTGTCGAAGCACGCGAGAGATTTCGCTATGCCCGCCAGGAGTGGTTTTCGTTGCTGTGATGTAGACGATGCCGAGCGATTGCATTTTGTCCAGAAGCCGTTTGAAAGTGCGGCTATGAGGACTGCGCGGCTCGCTTTTCATTTCGAGCACGATAACCGGTGACTTCGTGCGTGCAGCTTCTGCAAGGACTTTCTCCACTTCGCCAACGATGGCGTGAGCGGAAGCCCAGCGAGGCTGCATGTCGATCATCACGTACAATGGCACTACTTGCCGTTCTTCATGCGTGTGCATGTTCTGCTCCTTTCAGTTGCAGAGTTGAAACGGTGTGAGGCTAGTGGGTTGCTTTTAGTTCAGGCTTTTGTTTCGATTCGATAGAGATAGTGATAGATAAATTCACCCTAGAGAAAGTCCGCGTAGAAAGCAACAAAAAGCTCATAGCTTCAACTTCTCAAATTGCTTTATCTCAATTAATTCTGATTTTTACTGCTAGCGAACTTGCGATAACCTAACTGCTAAAATCATCAGGTCGAGTTTCTCGGAGAAGTGTTATGTCCGCCAGAAGAATGGTTGTGTTCGGCAGTTTAAGCCAAGATTTCGTGGTTAATGTCCCTCGTTTGCCAGCCAAAGGCGAAACTATTCGCGGAACCGATTTTGGCATGTTCGCTGGTGGCAAAGGCAACAATCAGGCCATGGCAGCAGCCCGTGCAGGCGGCGATTTGGTCGAAGTCGTAATGGTTGGCCGAGTTGGCGCAGACTCTTTTGGCGACATGCTAATTGAAACTTTGAAGAAAAACAATGTCGACACCAAGTTCGTAAGTAAAGACGAAACTGTTGGAACAGGCATCGCTCTAATTACAGTTGATGCTGCAGGCGACAACAACATAGTGATTGCTCAGAGATCCAATCTAATGCTCAGTGCAAGTGACGCAGAAAACGCGCGCTCGGCTTTCGATGGCGCAGTAACACTGATGTTGCAACTAGAAGTGCCTTTTGAAGCCAACATCGCAGCAGCAAAATTGGCTAGAGAATACGGTCATATGGTGCATTTAAATCCCGCACCAGCTCCTGCAGACGGCAAAATCCCTGATGAATTGTGGGAACTGATAGATGTAGTAACACCCAACCAGACAGAGGTTGCCTTGCTGACTGGAATGGAAGTGACCGACTTGCACACAGGTGTCGAAGCTGCACAGAAGTTGAAGGACAAAGGACCCAAAGTAATTATTTTGACCATGGGAGATCAAGGCTGTGTCTTACTTCAGCATGACAATCAACCTGTAATATACAAACCTTATTCTGTCAATTCTGTAGATGCTACCGCTGCTGGTGACGCGTTTTGCGGTGCTCTTGCTGCTGGTTGGACACAAGGATTGGTGCTAGAAAAAGCCCTGGAACGCGCTTGTGCTGCCGGTGCGCTGGCTACCACCAAGATGGGCGCCGAGCCTTCTTTACCTACTAAAGAAGAAATCGAAGAATTGATGAAGCAGAAGGTGAAGGTTTAGCAGCACATTTTGAACTCAATTCGGAAGAAATTTTGTTGAGAAGTTCATTTTTGATTTTTTGAAACGTGCGCTATTTCAACCTTTCTGGGTTAGCGATGCGAACTTTTCAATAAAATTTCTTGGGGCGAAAGTTATTCGGCATCAGTAAATCTGTGTCAGCTTTTCGGTAAAAAGGTCTTGGCTGAGTCTAGATAAATAGCTAAATTTGGAGAATTTGATTTTAGAGTTGACTGGTTAATTTTATGGCGATGAGAGCAAGAGAGTTGCAGCAAGTGTGGCGAACAGTTTTTTTGACATAGCGCTAGCTGTGAGAACCTTGCAAGATTAAAGGTCATATTAAATCTGGAAAAAATAGTGATTTATATTAACCACTTTTCATAGGCTCAGTTATCTTCACCATTTCTCGTACGACTAAAGAAAATCAATTAAGACCAAAGTCTATTTACCCATTTCGAGTTCGCAGAAAGCAGTTGTACTGCTTCGCGCGCGCCCGACTTGATTTGGTGAAGAGTTCGCGCAAGCGAGCGGTGGACGCCGCAAGGCGTCCTTAAACAGAAAGGAAACACGATGCGTTTCAATGCTTTCACCATCATGATTATCTCTTTCACTGCACTTGCTCTTGCCGGTCTTGGCGGATGGGTCCACTTTGCTTTTGCCGTCGCTCAAAACCCAAGCGATTTATTGTCAGAGAGGTTGGCTTTGGTCAGCATCCTGACGTCAATCGTTTGCACGGCACTGGTGTCTTTGTGGTGGCACGGTTATCTCGCCATCGAAGAAGGCATTTCGCTGCGCGTTTTCTCGATCATGTCTATCTTCTTCTCGACAGTTCTAATCATGACTGTCTTCGGGACGGTTGGATATGTTTACGGTTTTGGCGTTTGGATGACGGCTATTTTCTCCGTTTACTGGGGATTGGCCACCTTTCCCGACGTCTCGGCTCGCGGTTAATCACAGCAAAAGAAGGAGTGTTAGATGAAAAATCATGACGCAATGAAGTCGCTCTCGCGTTTGCTCTTGCCGGGCAAAGTGCTGGTCGAGACGGACGTGATTGCTCACCTGGCAAAGGTGGCAGGAACAACGCCTGAGGCTATCGAGCGGGTGCTCAGTTCTTCTGAGCCGCTCATCAACGGCAACTTCGGCGCTCCGTTGATTCGGAGCTAGATTGCGAAAAACGGCAAGGAGGGGACCAAAGATGCGGTTCTCTCCCGAATCTCTTTTAAAAATGCAACCCAACAGAAGGACAAACACATGAACTTTCTCATCGCCATCGCTTCGCTCATCTTCGCAGCTCTTGTTTCCGCCTGGGCTGCCCGCAAGATCAAGTACTGGCTGAATGGCAAGGGGCTGAAAGGAGGACATGCGACTTTCGTTGCTTCCGCAGTGAGCATGAGCATTCCTCTGCTCATCCTCCTCTTTGGTAACCTCTTGATCCCGACTGACCTCACCGTCTGGCCGGCGATCATCAGTGCTGGCATCGCTATCTGGACCGCTCGTCGGCAGAAGGACGGCGTGGACCCGGCTGTGCAGCGTCTCGAAATGCTGGCACGGTTCGGCATCATCGATTAAGGAGACCTTCTGAGTGAGGCAAGAGGTTAGTGGTCTCAAAGCCACTAACCTTTTGTCTCTGTTGTCCTATCTATTCATACATATAGTAAAGTGAATTTCAAAAAATTTGAAAAGTAACAAGGGCAAGAGCCTACCGCAACCAACGAAGAACATTGGTTGATGTCGCTCTTGCCTTGCATTCAAACTTTAGTCACGCTATTTCAAACTTAGACTCTGCGCATTGCATTCAGTGCAGCCCATCCTTCCAGCGTGTCACCATCGGGATTTACGTAGGTAAGATGTTTGGGATGACGCCAGAATTTCACGGCGCTCCAGAGAGCTGCTGGGAAAACTCCAACCGGGTTTTTCTCTTTTAAGGCGCTTGCAATCGACATCTCAGTTGGTGTGACAACGTCGATTTTGAGCAGTTCGCCAAATGCCGGAAGAATCTCAGGCAGAGAAGAACCTTTCTGGACGGCAGCCAGTTGGCTTTGCAAAATGTGACTGCGAGCAGCCATTAGCGAGCCTTTCAAAATGGCTTCCAAAGCAAAAGCGTTCACCCGAGCTGAGCGACGCTTCGTTCGGTATCCTGAAAGGTCGTTCTTGTCCGCGTCGATGATACCGCGGGCGGTTTTCTGAACCGAGCCTTTGTCGTGATTTGCAAGAACCATTGGCTTGGTTTGGCATTCTTCAGCAGCTCGCATAATGTCGAGCATGCGGTCGCGCCGTTTGTCTACGCCAGTGGGAGATAGACGCAGAAATTGTTCGTGCAAAGTCAATTCGGCCTCGAGCAACAAGCGATGGAAGCGGTAAGCTTTATACCATTGCGGTGCTGCTTTGATGGTGATGAATAGCGCGCCGCCAATTATAATCACCAGAATGCAGATGAAGATAATTGAGCCGCGAATTCCGATGAAAACATCGAGCAGGTCGCCGAGCGAAATGGACTGACCTGATACCAGTTTCCAGAAAATGGTGCAGAGAGTGACGAGTATGCCAGTCATGATGCTGATTCTTAGAAGTCTCATGACGCGTTCCTTTTGCAATAAGTGTTTCGTTCTCAAAAGGTAGTCAGTGAATAGGTATGAGGCACGAAGCCCCATACCTATTCACCCAAGTTCTAGTCAGTGCAAGTTAGCGTGTCGGACCCTTCGGCATGTCCTTGTAAAAGTCGACATAGCAGGCGAGGCAGGCAGACACGAATCCTGCAAGGACACAGCCGGCGGCGACGTAGTTGATATACGTGGTGCCGACGAAATGTCCGGTGTAGAGCACGACGGCGCCGAGATAGATCCAGAGCCAGCCGAGTGCAGCCCATGCAACTGCGCCCAAGAAGCTGAGTACGCTTCCTTTGACCTGGTTGAATTTGGCCACGCAATTGTTCGTCTCCCAGGCGCAAGCGCCGATGAGAGCGAGGCAGAGTAGGAGTTTCGCAAGAAACGCCATGGAGTTATTCCTTCTGTTGCAGTCATTCACACACAACCAGAGTTGCAGTAGAAAGCTTGATTAGAGAGCTATTCCGGTTGTTTTAGTGGGATAGTGCAGTGAAGAGAAACAAGTAATTAGACTTCCAACCTAACAGGATTTGGTAACTCTTGACAAGCTTTAAGTTGCTTAGATATATAGCCACTTCCTCGAATTTAGGTGGTTTAGAATTAACTGCCGTTAATGACATTTGCTGATTAGCGCAGTTAGTACAGCTTGGAAAGTTCTTGTGCTTGTTTTTTATCCCCATGGAGGGGATAGGTATTAACCGCTGAGCGAGCCGACCTTAAGCCAAAAACTATGTCAAGAATGGTTTTTGATCGTGTCGAAACGCCATAGTAAGTCATCTTTTTTCTCTATCCAACTCAGGATTTTTCACTCTAAAACTCAACAGCAAAGCAACACAATGGAAAGGAAATGCAATGGATCATTCCATGCACCACCATCACGTTGACCAGATGCTGATGGCTCCAGGATGGCTTGTAACCACTCTGGGTGCCTTCTTTCTGGCGGCAACGGCTTTCTACCTCTATCGGCTGTTCTTCGCGAACCACGTCAAAGCAGCTTACGGCTACTGGGACTGGGAAAACGAAGTTGGACATGGCATCTGCACCGCTGCGATGGCTTCGCACTTGCTTATGTTCGGTCCCTTCTCTGCCACAACCTGGGCACTGATCCTTTACGCCGGCAGCGCCTGGTTCACCGTACGCGCCGCCACCTGGGGACGCAAGGTCTCATATCCAACCAAGTGGTGGTGGGACTGGAACCATGCGGCGATGTTCTACGGCATGGCTTTGATGTTCGCTCCCTGGAATCTTGGCGCCTGGTTTACCTGGCTTCAGATTGCCTATTGGGGCGGCTTCGCGGTCTATTACGGCATCGAGACGGCGAAGGATGTCCCAGCGGGCAAGCCTTTCTCGCTTGGTTCGAACCTCTCTCACTTTGGAATGTTCGTCGTCATGTTCGTCATGACTGCATTCCCGAGTTTCCTGATGGCTCATTAGTCGACTAATCGACTAGTACGAGCGTGGACGGCGAAGTTTGAAGGGTGAATAAAACCTTTCGACTTCGCCGTTTTTTTTGAATTTTTTTGGCTTTTTTAGGCACCGAATATGGTGCCCTGCGCTAGCCGCGCCAATGTGCATCTTTGGATAAATTTAAGAAACCATATCTTTCTAAGAGGGCTAAGACTAGTATCGAAATCAATATCTACCTACTTCTCAATTCTCGTCCAGAAAACTCAAATCGCGATTGACTTTCAAACCAAAACAGACTGCCGCAAGAGCAAGTGTTTTGGTCCGGGACGCGCTTGAGAGTAGGGCTCCATGACATGTACACGATGGGATGAATTCTGACAAACCAATGATGAAACCTCGGTTTCCTCTTGTAGACGCTTGGCTCCTATCGCGGTGAGCCTCCGTCTTTTCCCATCAACCAACCGCGCATGGAGGTGCCAATGGCACGCACTGATCACTACGTCGGACTGAATGCTTGGGCCAAGAAACTCGTCCACGACATTCACTCTGTAAACGAAAAAGGGATTCGAACCTTCCTTGATGGCAGGCAAGAATCGTTTGATCGAAATGTGGAGGTCAACCTCGTTAAAGTCGAAAACATCGGAGAAATCTCTGTGCTTCATTGCAAGTGGTTCCCGATGTATCGCTACACTATGCCTGACGGCACGGTGTTCGAGGAATATCTGCAGGCAAGCCCCTGGTCGGGCGGTCCGCACCTGTATATGGGTCTGGTGAGAGTGACACAAGGCAAGCGCAAATATCGTCGCGTTGTCAAAGAATCGCTCTGGACAGATTCGGAAATGGGCTGCTAAGTCAGACCAGAAGGTGGATGTGGTGGTTGCGAAAGCACCATCACATCCCGCCTTTTTTTGTCTGTATGTTTAACTATAAAACATAGTAATTATAGGAAAAGCGAAAAAGCGAAGCACCGAGTATGGTGCCCCGCTTCAGTTCGCTTATTTCAGTTTATCGACTTTAATTGTTTTTCTGCTCGATGGTCAGATTACGGAAGTGCGACACGGCGTTGTTAGCGGTGCCGGTTTCCACAAACTTGAAGCTGACCTTGTCGCCTGGCTGAAGGAGAGGTAAATCTCCATTCGAGCCAGATTTGATCGAGAATGTACGGTGGTCGTTCATGACTTTGAAGACAAAAGTCTCCGAGCCATTTTGCAATGACCGACCGACGCGGAAGATTTCTCCTTCAAGAGACTTTTCTTCCACAGACTTAGACACGCCGGCGAGCCAGACCGAGTACTGTTGCAAACCTTCTTCCACGCTAGAGGCGTAGATGACGTTGTTGGTCGAAACAGACTTGGCATGCAAGAAACCGATGGCTGCAAATGTTTCGCCCTTGCTTCCCTGATCGTGCGTGTAAATCGCAACGTAGGTAGGCTCGCCGTTGATGGCGTAGAGCTGGATTTGTTTGACCTCGTACTTCTTCACGTTGCGCTCGGTGCCAGAGAAGGTGTTCTCCACGACCGGACCGACAGGGATGCCGTTCATGCCAGGATAATAAACCGCCTTGTTCTCGCGGGTAGAATAGAGCAGAAGGCCTGTTGCCGAGCCGTCTGCGTTGTTGACTGAACTCATCGGCATAGAATATACCGACTGGTTGGCGTCGTTGAAAACGAGGTCGGAATCAGCCACTTCGGTCTGATTGACGCCACCGTAGAACGTGCTCTGGAGCCAGTGTACGTCTTTGTGGTGGTAGTGACCCCACCAGTTGGCGTAGTCTTTGCTCAGATCCTGAGGCAGGGTGCGGTCCACCCATGCCGGAGCCTTTTGGGGGTCGTAGTCTTTGATCTCGCCGGTGGTGGCATCGACCACGATAAGTTTGGTCATTACCTCGCCGCCAATGACGAACTTAGGAACAGTGTACGTGGCAGTCATGAAGGGATGACCCTCGTCATCGATTTCGATGCCGGTGTCGCGAATTTCGCCCTGATGATAGCCACGGTAGTAAACGTAACGCACGAAATTGTGATCCCACCAGCCGTTGGGAAGAACCCTGAGCGGCTTATCGGTGAACACTTCGACTGCCGGCGTTTCGTTTTCGGCTTCAACTTTCACATAGCCCACACTGTCTCCAGCTGCACCTGTGAACTGGAGCCAATCGCTGCGGGGTTGCAGCGGTGCGACCCAGTATGTCTTATTGCCGATACCAAGACGAGTCCAAGAGTCTGTATCAATCGTGTAACGGCTCGAGAGTGAATCTGCTCCGCTACCAAGGGCGGTGAGTCCGACGAATTGGGCGTAACGCTCGGTCACGACCTGAATTCGTTTCACGTTGGTAGGGGGCAGTTTTTCCGTCTCGGCAGCAACTCGAACGTTAGCAAGTCCAGCCCACTCCTTCACGTTGGCGGTACTCCAGCTGTAGTAGCCGTAAGTCCCAATCCAGGTGAGCATACCGACGACGATAATGACGAGTGCCACGCCGATTGCTGCCAGTCCGCGAGTCTCCTCATCGTGACCAACTCTGCTTGGTTGACCAAACATCATGTTGAGTACGCCTTTGAGAGCGAAGGCAATGATGGTCGGCACAATCATCCCGCCTTGTCCCCAGAAGGTTCCGGTGAAACTCGGCGTGACCAAGTAGATGTAGGTGCTGTAGAAGACGTAACCGCAGACTGCCGATAGCGCGAACGATATGGCGGTCTTAGTCGCAGACCGGTAGTTGAGATATGTGAGAAGTGACGAACCGGTTGCGAAAATCAGGACCCAGAGAAGGGTTATGCTCGTAAGAGACATAGTGTTCCTTTCGGTTTTGTGTTTAGTTTATAGTGTAAAGGAGGCACCACTTTTGGTGCCTCCCGGTTCGATATAGCTAGACGTGGAAGAACGAACCAATCACATTGGTGGCAACAAGCCCGCATACTGAGCCGATTGCTATCGCCGTTATCGATGCTCCGAAATCCCGATAACGGATGTCCACCAAGAAAGTGGTGATGAAAGACATCGTTAAGGGAAGAACAAGAGCTACGAAAGTGAGTTCGGCGTTGTTAGGCTGATTCCAGCGATTAGTCACTGCAAGCCAGATGTAGCTTGCAGCACTGATGAATAAGAATCCCGCGCAGTAGAACGCCGCGCTCAAGCACTGAGTGAGCCAGTGTTTGAAGTCGCCTTCGCTCGCCAATCGAGATTGAGCGAGGAAGCCCACCAGAAGCAGGGCTGCGCCAATGAGCACAGGCGGAAGAATAGTGCTTAGCATTTTATTTTCCTTTCGTTCACTTATGCGATTGAAGATTCGATAGTGCTTAACGTTGCTGCCTCTTCACCAGTAAATTCAGGCTGGTTAGCTGCCCAACTCATGAGAGCGAGCATCAGAAGAAGACCACCAATCGCGCCGGTTAAGAGCGCATTGAAAGGCAGGAAATCTCCTTTGTTGAAGAGGCGATAGAAAGTGGCCTGACCGTACATCGAAAGCGGTGTCGCCACGATGAAGGCAAGCGTCAGGACAGTGTTGTCGCTGATCCAATAGTCACCATACAAGGCTATGCAGGCGACCAACAAGAAGGAGGTCAACCAGAAGCCGAGATAGTGCAAGAAAGTGCAAACAGCAACGAGGACCTTTCGTCCTAGCATCGTCTCGGGACGCTGAACCATCATGGCCAGCATCACGGCGAAGATGTTGGGAAAGAGGCAAAGAATGAAAGTGTAGAAGATGCTCATTGAGAGGCGTCCTTCTCTTAAAATTAGTTGCACCAAAGTCGTGTCAACCTACAGTCGCATCGCGACTTGCATAATTTGCTTTGAGGAGAGCTTGCTTCTAGTTCTTAGTGCTTTTAGTGAAGAGAGGGGTAGTGATAATCAAAGCTAACAAAAGTGGCTATTATAAAAAAGAGATATATCTTGTTTTGATATAACCACTATAGTCAAAAAAAAGAGCTAAGCTAATGCCAGTAAAGCTTACAGGCTTTAATATTCAGCCTAGCGCCGCTAGAACATCGTCTAATCTAATTTGATTAAAGTGACAGGCTCAGAAATTGTTGAGCTATTTGCAGAATTTTTTGCTGAACAACAAGATTTTTGCTCAACCGATATCGGTTCGCAATTTTCTTGCGACTCTTTTTGCTTTTGCTTAAACGGCAAGAGGTGACGAAACATCGAAAAAAGTTTTTTCCCACCAAAGAAAATTACAGCAAGAAAAGGCAGCGCCTGAGCGATAGTTTGAAAAAACGGACCCCAGCAACATGGATGCATAAATAAATTTCCTATATCTCAAATGCTACGAACAACACTTCTTCTTTGGTTCAGAGTTTGATTCAGTCGATTCCACTATTTCAAAACCCATGTCTTCAGGACTTGAACCGCGGCGTAACAAGTTCCAAATTTCTTCCATAACGCGCTCGGAGTCATCCGCTTTGACTGCTTCGACCACACAAGTTTCCAGATGTTGTTTAAGCATTAATTGTGCAGTTTTATCCAGAGCCGACTGCACAGCTTTCATTTGGTTCAAAACATCTATGCAATATCGCTCGTCTTCAACCATTTTTTGCACAGCCGTTAAATGTCCGATCGCTTTTGCAAGGCGAACAGTTAGTAAGCGTTTCGTATCTCCGGTAATTGCCATAGGTTTCAGTATAGCCCGGCATCAGGCAAACGCATAACCCCCGGTGGGGCATGTAACAGCAAATTGTGAAGTCAGGGGGTTAGTTTGGTTCAATTTGGCTCATATTCTTTGAAGTATGTCTCAAACAATTGTCACCGACAGAATAAAAAACCTTGTCGCCAAACACGACAGTTCATTGAACTTTTTGGGATCCCTTTTGGTTGGAAGTCACGCGCGCGCAAAGCATAACTGGTACAGCGATTTGGACCTTTTGTTCGTCGCGCGTGAGACTCCAGAAAAGCATAACCGTTATCGGTTATTGTACGACCACGAGTTGCTTGTGAGTTTGAGCGTTTGTTCAATGTCCGAAATGGAAGAAATTTTTGATGACCCTTGCCAAATCGTGCAGAAATTACAAGGTTTGCGCAACGCACAAATTTTGCGCGACAGAGACGACCATATACTAGAGCGTTTAAGAGAACAAGCACTAAATTTTAAATGGACCGACGATCTAAAACGAAAAGCAAACAAAGAAGCCATCTATCTTTTGCGCGGCAATGCAGAAGAGGTGCATAAGGCACTGGGCGGTTTGGAAGAAAAAAACAAACATTCAATGTTGCAAGGTGCCTGGGGAATCTGCCTTGCAATGCCGCAAGTGCTCGCTTTGCACTTTGGAGTTTTAGCCGAAGGCGATAGCAGTTTGGTTGAACAAGTGATAGCAAAAGCCGGTCGCACTTCACTTTGGAGTCATTACTATTCGCTTGCCACTGGCGAAGTGGCAAGTTGCAGACAGAGTTTGAGTCCTCTTGTCACTCAGTCAATTTATTCGGTTCTGCTTTATAGAGAAACAGTGACCATGCTTAAAGACAGCATCGAATCAAGCTTTAACGATAAAGAGTTTTTCGATGTGGTCAATGCAAAAATCGATGAAGTGCCGGATGTTAAGGCGGCGGAAATGAGCGAATAGTATTATCCATACAAAGAAAACAGAGGGCTTTTGGACCCTCTGACTCTATGCTTATGAGTTGAAATGTAATTTACTGTCTAACCTAATCCACAATTTGATCATTTGGTCAAAGACCGTAGCTTTTAAAAAACTACGGTCTTTGATTTACGATCTATCTTCTTTTCTTAGCAGCTTTTTTGGCTGGTTTAGCAGCAGCTTTTTTAGCTGGTTTGGAAGCTGATTTAGCAGCTGGTTTAGAAGCTGTTTTGCCTTTGGAAAGAACCAAGGTTGGTTGTTTCGAGCGGCCATTAACAATGTCCTTGAGCTCTTTTCCAGCGCGGAAAGCAGGAACTCTGGCAGCAGCGATTTTAAGTGGTGCCAATGTTCTGGGGTTACGGCCGGTGCGAGCTTTTCTCATGCGGCGTTCGAAGGTGCCAAAGCCAACCAAGGTTACTTTGTCGCCTTTTGCAAGAGCGCCGGTTACTGAGTACAGCATTGCTGAAAGTGTACGTGTGATTTCTGATTTGGGTTGCCCTGTAGCTTTAGCTACTTGCTCTACGAGCTCTGCTCGGTTCATTCGGTAGTTCTCCTTTTTGGGAAATGCTCATCCCAACTCACATGCAGGGATGATAACACTAGCGATCTGAATAGACAATAGATTCTGCCTCGAAAATCGAAAAAAAATTTTTGCGTGTACGATTAAGAATGGGATGACAAGCGAAAATTAGAGTTTGTGGCGGGGAACAATGTGTCAGAATACTGACTGTGCAAGGATTTTGGATATACTCGATATTTCCGAAAGTCATCCGTTGTATATGTTTTTCGGTCGCTGTGTTGCTTTGAGTGAGGGTTATTTATGTCGAAAGCTAAACAAAATTCGGTCATTCCGGCTGCGATTGGCTCCAAAACCTTGTTTTTGAGTGTGGCTTTTTCGACTCTCGCTTTAAGTCTTTCAATTCAGTTTAATGAATGCCGCGCCCAGACAAAGGCTCCGACGACCACCACAAAAGCCCCGCAGGCGCACACTTCTAACCCTTCAGCGCCTACTGCGAAGACCCCCACTGAAACAGTTTCTCCGCAAACTGCTCCAAATGCCGGTGCTAATAATTATCAGAAAGGTCATGCTGAACAATCTATAAAGGTATCTGGGACACCCTCAAAAGATGACCTTCTTAAAGGAACCGCCTCCACACATTCTAAATATAAGGAAGGGTGGAAAATGTTTTTGCAAAATCCTTGCCACACAGGATCCGCCACCGCAAGCCCAACTGCGATGCCAGTCGGAAAAATGAAGTGGACTTTTCCAGCCGAGGGACCAATCGATTCTTCTCCGGCGATATACAAAGGAGTAGTCTATGTGGGAAGCGACGATCACTTTTTATATGCCGTGGATGAGCGTAATGGGCGATTTCTCTGGAAAGCCGAGTTAGGCAGCAAAGTAAAATCCTCACCAGCTGTAGGCGAAGACATTGTTGTGGTCGGATGCGAAGACGGCAAAATCTACGGAGTAAATCCGCTTGACGGAAAAGTTGCCTGGTCGTATGCCACTAGCGATAGGGTTTCTTCATCGCCCTGCATTTCCGACGGCGTTGCCTTTATCGGGGGATGGGACGGTTTTGTATATGCACTCAATACTCATACAGGCAAGCCAGTATGGACTTTTCCAGCTAACCATGTACAAGCGACTGAAGAAGAAAAGAAAATCGCTGATGCAGATCACGGTGCAAAATTGCCTGGAGGCATCGGACGCATAACCGCATCGCCAGCGCTTACTTCTAACGTGATTATCATCGCCTCGCACCTGGGAGATGTTTACTGTCTGTCTACTCACGACGGCTCTATGATCTGGAAATTCAAGACTGCGGGCAAGGTTCTGGGTTCTCCAATGATAATGAACGGACTGGTCTATTTTGGATCGTGGGACAAAACACTTTATGCACTTGACCTTCAAACCGGGGCCGCGCGCTGGAAATTCAAAGGACAAGAAAGTTTCAGTATTACTCCAAGTGGAGCAAACGGAAGAATTTTTGCAGGCAACGACGATCATCTTATGTATTGTCTAGATGCGCATTCGGGAAAAATGCTTTGGAAAACCCCGATTCAATCGCCGGTTCCGTTACTTTCTTCGTCGCCCGCAGTCACCGGCAACATGTTGTATTGTGGTAGCCCCGACGCTCACGTATATGCAATTGATGTGCGAAATGGCGGCATTAAGTGGAAGTACAAAACCCAACGTCCAATTATAAGTAGTCCCGCCATCTCAACTTCGGGCGTCTGCATCGGAAGCCAGGACGGAAATCTCTATCTGATTGACTAATACATAAACTGTTTTAGATTGGCAAAGAACAAAAGGTAGATCACAAATATAGATAAGCAATTGATTAGCAGGTTTAGTACTAGTGATAGTCCAACTCGCTTATATCCAAGTCTTTGCCAATTCAAAGCAAAAAAAGAGTCTGAAAGTGTTGTGGTCGATGACAGAATCAAAACTAAAAGACTTATATAAAAGATTGGGTTATTGAAAAAGTAAACCAGATTTAGGTAAGCATAGAAACTTACAAGCACTCCTAAGGCAAGGCTCACCATAGTTCCTAAAATAGAACGCCAAGCAATCTGGAAGAGATTTGAGCGGTGATGAAACCAGGCAAGTAAAGCAGTCTTTGTGAACAAGAGAAGCAGATACGAGATTGCGCAAGTTACTACAAATTCGAAAAATCTTTGATGCCCAGCATCACTGAAGAGACTAGAGTTGCATCCATGGCAGAGTGCTGGCTCAGCGCTCATAGCCATTAAAAGTGACGTCAGCAGAGCGTATTTATTTGCTCCAAGTTTCACATCTTTATTCCAGTGACACTGTAGCGATATACCCGAAGCCCTGAGCTTTTTACTAAATGAACTTCAGAGCAAAAGGTATTAAACTACTGCTATGGATTTCGTTCTTAATCTTGAATACGATCCTAATATTTCTTTGTACAGACGGCTCTCTGACGCCCTGCGCAAAGCGATTATTGAAGGACGCCTCAAGCCAGGGCAATTGCTTCCATCTGTTCGAGACTTGTCCGCTACCTTAAATGTTTCAAGAGCGACAGTCGTGAGAGCGTTTCAGGATCTTGAGTCACAAGGCTATGTGGACTTAAAGAAGGGTCTGAACTCTAAAGTTGCTTCAAGATTGCCCGGAGATTTGTCTGGTTTACTACCAAGACGATTGCCACCAAGTCAAGAAGGTGTAAAAAAAGAAGCTCCTGAAACTACTGTGTTTTCTAGTTTTGGCGAAAGACTGTTTGCAGCACATGTGGAAGATTACACTCCACGTCCCCACAGTAAGCAGACTAATTTCGGCGGAACACCTTTGAATTTGCTTCCTCTCCAGCATTGGAAACGTTTACTCATTGATCATTGTAGGTTCAAGGATCTCTCTAGACTTTCTTATCATGTAGATCCTTTTGGGTATGCTCCTTTGAGAGAAGCGGTTGGAGCTTTTTTGGTTCGTTCTCGCGCGGTCAATTGTTCGGCTGATCGAATTATGGTTTCTTCTGGCAGAGAAATGCGACTCGATTTGATTTGTAGACTGCTCTTGGATCCGGGCGATGCCATTGCCATGGAAGAGCCTGGTTATCCATCCCTCAGACGACGCGCTCTATCTCATGGCGCGCATATCGAGCCAATACCATTAACTGAAAATGGCATGGATGTGGACTATCTTTCTCGTATAGACCGCAAATTCAAGTTCGTTTTAGTGACGCCTTCTCATCACGAGCCGACTGGAATCGTGATGTCGCTTGAAATGCGTCGCAAATTGCTTGCCTGGGCAAAGAAAACGCAGACATTCATTATAGAAGATGATTTTGATAGTGAGCATAGATACGGTATAAAACCCATTCCATCATTGCAGGGACTGGACGATGGGGATCTGGTCATTTATATGCGTTGTTTCTGGCGAGTGTTGTTTCCTTTGATGCGACTTGGATTTTTAGTTTTGCCAGAGCGTTTGAAGAGAGCTATGCGACTTGCTAAAAACGAAATCGAGCGGGATCCGCCAATTCTTGATCAATTTACGCTAACCGATTTTATAAATGAAGGTTATCTGGAGCGTCACATTAGGCGCATTCAACCTATTTATGCTCATCAACGCACAGCCTTGATTTATAGTTTGACTAAATATTTTAGAAATCACATTTCTTTGTCACCATGCAAAAGCGGTCTAGATTTACGTGTGGTTTTTGACCTGCCGATTTCGGACCAGGAACTGGCACAGCTTGCTTTGGAAAATGGAGTTTCGATGATTCGAACTTTTGAGTATTACATGACTAATCCTCCAGAGGGAGAATTTATGCTTTCTTTTGGACATGTGCAAGAACAAGAAGTTTTGGCTGGGGTGAAACGATTGGCGGAGGCCTTGCGAAAAAGTGGTAAGTTGATATGATGAGGGTGGATTCATGTGGTAAGGTGCGAAGTGGCTGTTGGCGCGGGCCGGTTTTACCACAAAATGAAGGGCCAGTGAAAAGCGCGCAACCTCTATTTAGGAGCAGTGACTTTTAGTAGACAATTCTCGAAAGGTCCTCAGTGTATGTCTTTTCAGTCGTTTTAGCCGTGCTTTCAGTGAATATTTTTCCTAGCAGCCACTCTGAGTTGATGGTACCAATGGGTATACACGTTTTCATCTTCGTTTGAGCGTTAGCCAACTCCAAAAGACATTAGAAACGCAGCAAAACAAAATTTTCATTCAAGCCTTGTGGCTTGTGTGCGGATTTTGTTTTTGAAAAATGGGCGAAAGTGGCTTGCAGAGCTTGGCTAGCTGTCTCGTTAATGCAACGCAGATGGATCGCGTTTGTGCCGTTTGAAGTGAAAAGTTTCTTGAGTCGACGGCAAAATATCGGCAAACCGGCGACAACGGTTGTAACTGGAAAATAAGGATGCAGAAATGCAACTCAAGCTTACCAAAACGCTGTATGCGAATTTTCTGGGCCTCTACCTGGCCCTTGCACTTGTCGCGATGTATTTCGGCTCTGCGCCCGCTACGGTAGCGTTTCTGTTTTACTTCGCGGCTGCGGTGAGTTTGCTCGACCTGCTACTCGTTCTTTCCAAACTGATTTCTTCCAATCAACGAAGAATTTTGTCATTGGTTGAGGATGTTGCATGGTCGGCGGCTTTGCCAGCTCTGGTTTGCACATGGTTTGCAACAACCTTGTACTGGCTTGCTATCTCTTACATCATCATCTATGTGGTTTTGCGTTACGGCCCCGACAAGATTGCCTTTCAGCGCTTGCGCGGGGAGGTGATTTTCTGGTCTGGGAACAGCTGGGAGGAAGACTAATGAGTGTCTTCATTCCCAATATCTTGCCTCTTTGTGCAAGAAAAGAAGCTGCGCTCGTTTACCAGCTTTATAGCCTGGTTCGAGACAGAATTAGAGGTGAGCGCAAGACTGAAATCGAATCGAAACGACTCTGGTCGAGGCTTTTTAAATCAGTCTGTGATGCACCTGTTACCAGTGCGCTGCTGGTAGCAATTTTGGTGGCGCATGTGGTGAAAGTTTCATTCTTTTCAGATGCACCATGGACAAGCCTCGCTGTTTATGTTCCTGATGCAAAAGATCAGATCTTGAGTGCAAACGCTCTTTTGATGCTTACTGCATGGGCTCATATGCTCAAGGCTTCATTCTTTCATCATCACTGGTTGCATTTATTTTCAAATGCAACCGCACTGTTCGCTACTGGAATGGCACTGGAGCGGCGCATAGGTTCGGCAATTTTTGCTGGGCTTTATGTTGCAAGTGCGCTTGTTGGCTACACTCTGCTTGTACTTTTGTCAGCCGAAGGCTATGCTTGGGGCGCGTCGGAAGCCACATGGGGAGTGCTTGCTGCTTTCGCTCTTATCTTTTCCAGATGTTCAGTTTGGAGTACTGTCTTGCTTCCGCCCTTCATTCCTATACCGTTTAAGGCAACGGTTCGCTTAGCGCTTGGAGTCTTCTTTGTGCTCAAGCTGGCGGATGCTTATTTGAATCTGCAAGGACAAACAATTCAATATGCGCACTTTTCTGGTGCAGCTGTTGGTGTTTGTTTTGCTCTAGTCTGGCTTTCGATCAAAAGTCGAAAGTGCTGAGTGGCGGTCGGTAAGCAAACTGCGGCCGCACATAAATAAGGAGAGTAACATGATCAATATAAATCATGTCATGGACGCTCCCCAGGTTGGGGGGCTCGTGCTCTTGGTTCTGGTTGTCTATATTGGGGCATCGCCTCGATTCGGACAGGAACTGTATCGCCGCCGTCTCTTTACTGACAAGGAAGCAAGACCGTCTCAACCAGATCTGGTGGAGCAATTTGCCTGGTCAAAAAAGAGGCGCGTCGAAATCAGCACAGATGGCGGCGTTAAACTCAATGCCTGGTTTTTCCAGTCGAATGAGTTTTCTGCCGGTTGGAGAAAGGATCATTTGATCCTTTACTGCATCGGGCGTTGCTCTAAGGTGTCGAACTGTCTGGAGGAAATCAAAATATTTCTGGAGTCTGGTTATTCGGTCCTTATCACCGAATACCGCGGCTTTGGAGAAACTCCTGGCAATCCGAGTATCGAAACTATTTGCGAAGACGGGCTTGTCGCATTCGACTATGCGGTGGAAGAGTTGAAATACTCTTGTGAAAACATAGTCGTATTCGGCGAGTCTCTGGGTGGTGGCGTTGCTGGTTATATCATCCGGTATCGCAAACCGGGTGCTCTTCTTCTCAAGAACACATTCACGTCCTTGAAGGAGATTGGCAGCGAGACAGTTCCGCTTTGTCGGATCTATCCTCGTGCCATGTATCCAGACAATCACCTCAATACCCGCGAAGCGATTCGCCAATGGGATGGGCCACTACTGGTGGTGCATGCCGTAAATGACGAGACTATCGCTTTCCATCATGGTGTGCGTTTGTTCGAAACGGCTTTGCAAGCAAAGTGGCGGCGCTTCCTTGATTTACCGCGCTCGAGCCATCGCTTCATGCTTGATCCTGTCGATATATCGGCGTTCGTGCGTGAACTAAATCACCTGACTCAAGCGATATAACTCGTAAAAAATCAATTCGACCAAGGCCGAATTGAGCCCGACTTGTTTAAACACAAGTCCCGCCGCAGGCTCGCTGACGAGATTCTCGTCCAACCTGCATCCATCAATCTCCACCGCGATTTCTCAAAGGAACGCGGCTCACAATTGGAGAAAGTCATGAAAAAGCTGTTCAAGAAAATCAACCCCAAGAGCATCTGGCTGTGGGGTGCTATTGGTCTTCTCGCTTATGGGATGCTCTTTCTGTTCGTGCTCAAGCCGCACGCTGACGCCTTGATTCCGGATACCGGTCGCAATCTTCTGGATGCTCCGTTCTCCGATATTTTCGATGCGATGGAGAAAGACCCGGCCCATGCGAAAATTCGCTTCGTCACTCGCAAGGAAGACGGTCAAGTCGTCGTTCACTGCGATTGCACCGGCGGCGCTATCAAGTCTCTCGTTCCTGACGGCGGACAAGCTAAGCTCATCGCTCGCGCGCTTGAGCTGAAGGTCCGCATCGATGCCGAAGACGATTTGCGTGGTGGGCACATCAAGCAGACTACTTTTGCCGATTACTTCAACATCCTGGCCACGATCGCTTCTGTCGCCATCGGCGCACTCTTCATCTATCTGATGAGGCGCCCCGGCGGACCTATGGGCGGTATGAATGCTGCGGCAAAACTGAATGGTCTCAAGCGTATTAATAGCGAGGTCAAGTTCGACGATATCGCTGGTATTGATGAGGCCAAGTCTGAGCTTGAGGTCGTGGTGCAATTCCTCAAGGATCGCAAGACTCTTGAAGAAGCTGGCGGCCAGTTGCCTCGGGCGGTTCTGATGACCGGTGGTCCTGGCGTCGGCAAAACGCTTCTTGCAAGCGCAATTGCTGGCGAAGCCGGACTACCGTTCTTCTCGATCAAAATGAGCGCTCTGGTCGAAATGTATGTGGGTGTCGGTGCTGCTCGCTGGCGCGAGTACTGGACCGAAGCTTCCAAGTTTGCTCCGTGCATCGTTTTCGGCGACGAAATCGACGCAATCGGCGGCAAGCGCACCACCAGCGGTGGCGGCAACAATGAGCGTGAAGTGACGCTCAATGAAATTCTCGTGTCGCTCGACGGTATCGAAGGGCGTTTCCCGATTGTTTTCATCGCCGCCACCAACCGCGCCGACATGCTCGACGACGCTTTGAAGTCTCGCTTCACTCGCACCATCGAAGTTCCCAATCCGAATACGTCGGGCCGCAAAGAGATCTTCCGTATTCATGCGCGCAAGATCAATATTGTCGGCAAGGACAATCCGGAAGTCTGGGAGGCGATTCTACAACGCGCGGCTGAAGCGTCCGAAGGCTTGGCCGGTCGCGGCATCATGATGACCATGACGCAGAAGATCTTCACCAACTGCGTCATGAAATACGGCAAGATCTTGAACCCGCTTCCGGCGGACCTCATCTTCGACGCTCTGGAAGCCGAAATGCTCGGCGATCCGCTGCTCTCGAAGCTGCGCCGTCCGGGCTTCCGCATCATGGTGGCCAAACACGAAGCCGGTCACCTTATTGTTGGCGAAACGCTCGCGCGTTACTCCAAGAAGTTGCAAGAAGCGGGCAAGCTCCCCGAGTACGCCTGGTTCACTCATCCGACCCGCGTGGCCACTATCGTTCCTCGCTCCACGGGATCCGAGGGCGTGGTACTCATGACCGGCGACGATCCGGACACCTCGAAGTTCATGACCTGGCAACAGATTGTGGGCTTCATTGCTACGGCTCAGGCGGGTAACGCCGCCGAGTTCATGGAGTTCGGCACCTGCAGCATCGGCAATGCCGGTGACAATCAGGCGTCTATGCGCCTTGCTATTATGGCGGTCACCAAGTCTGCCATGAGCGTTTACGGACCGCGCAGCATTGCGGTTCCGCCGATTTTCCTAGGCGATAACGGCCAGACGGCCGGCTTCATGCCTCCTCCGCAGCCCTACGGTGCCAGCGAAGGATCGCAGGAGCAGATCGACAAAGCTATCGGCGAATTCTTGTGGGCCGGTCGCTTTGCGGCTGACGCCATTCTCGCCCAGCGTCGCGAACTCCTTTCGGAAATTGCCGAGCTTCTTATGAAGGAAGGCACTATCCGTCGTCCGGAGTACGAGGCGCTCTTCGACAAGTGGGACGAATCGAATCCCATGAACCACGAAGCATGGCTGAAGTACTACAAGCTCAATGGCGGCGAAAAGTCTGAAATTGAGCTGCGCAAGGAGCACTTCGCTAAGGGCGGCGCACTGATTGGGGTTTGACCGCATAAGCGCTTTTGTGACAATTCGACCGGTACCATATTTGGTGCCGGTCGACAAAGCAACTGAAACGCAAATAAGGAGAAAAGATTGACCTCGATAATCGATCCCTATTTCGACAAGGCTTGGAAAATTACTGACGGCCCAGATGCGGGTTGTCGCTTTATCAACGCATGCCAGCCTCGTCATGAAGGTCTGATCATCAAGGGGTGTCGCAATATGTCTGCTATCACCGAGTTGCCGTCGCAACTCAAAGTGCTGGTTATTTTCAGTTGCGATGCACTGGAGCGAATCAACTATTTGCCTCCTCATCTCAAGCTTCTATGCTTGTTCGACAACAAGAACTTGCACGAGTTGCCTGATTTGAGATCGAGTTATAACCTCGACGCTTTGGCTGTTCTTGGTTGTCCTCGACTCGATTTGGGACGCTCACCTTATCCACCGACCCTCAAAGAGCTCGAGTTCGAGCTTCGACGAGGTTTCGATCTGAAGCAGTTGCCCGAAAATTTGTGGTCTTGCGTAATGACCAGACCCGATTGGGGGCAAACCAGTAACCGCGTTGGCCGCATTCTCAAAGGATGCGATAAAGGTCAAAGTGGTGTTTTTTGGATAGACTAAAAAAGTAGTTTGCACCACCTACGCTATCACTCAAAACAGAAAGCGAAGAGCGGCTGGATAAGCTACTCTTCGCTCAAACGCAGCTTGTATGTTCTGCATTTAGCAAACTGCAAGTATGCGGCCGCTTGAGGTCAGAAGCCTCTTGAGCCGACGGTAAGAAATCGGCTTTGTGTGCGAACCACACTTGAGCAAAAAGCTTGAACTACTAGAAAAGGAAAGAAATGACAGCACAAAATTATAGAGGACTCAAGCTGGCATCGAACTATTCGGCGCTTTTCGCTCTCATTCTTGCGCAGTGGTGGATTGTCGTCAGCCTATGCAAGCTGCGTTCGGTCACCAGTCCCAATGAAGTTGGGGGCGCGATGCTTGCGGCTGTGATTGCCGTCTGTCTAGCCTTTCTGCTCGCTATTCTGGGATGGTGCGCGTCCAAGTTTTTGGACGATTTATTTCACAAATTCGGCGCCGGCGAACTTCACAACTGGTTTGCCCTGTCGGG
Organism: Candidatus Melainabacteria bacterium; assembly: GCA_016699165.1. GTDB lineage: Bacteria > Cyanobacteriota > Vampirovibrionia > Obscuribacterales > Obscuribacteraceae > Aved-18. Next base: position 2,970,140 of record CP064963.1, read on the forward strand.
TTCGATTCCGGTATTTGCAATTTCCGCTCTGGACCTCACCGATCGACTGTATCTCGTCGAGAGACAACAGTTCGCTCTGGCGGGTCTTTATGCGTTTCACGCAGGAGCTGTGACCTACATCTATAACAGGTTCTGGCGTCCTAGATAAACCAGAATAGAAAGGAGGTCGAATAATGAGCCCTATGTTCTGGTATGCACTTGGGATGCTGCAGGCGAAGCGCAGATTGCACAATGCTGGTGGACCTTCGCCGCCTGACAAAAAAGATCCCAAGGTCATCGCCACAACCAAAGAATACCCACCGTCCACTAGTGCTTTTCAAGCATTGATGGTGTTGGGTTTGGGCGCCATTATGGTGCTCAATCGAGACTATCCGCAAATGGTTCCATTTGGATCAGAATCGGCTAAGTGGATGTTCATACCGCTTGCCGCTGTTCTGATCCTTACCTTTGCGGTCATGTTTTTTCAGTTCTGGTGGGAGAAACGAGTCGGGCACACGCTCGACATCGTTTTGATTATCAGTGTCAATCTCGCTCTGGTGGCGGCTTTTGTGGTTGTGTTACTTGGCCCGGATGCAATCTATGTCAACTGCCACTCCGCGCATATCGCCACTTTGTCTCCCGCTTGCGCTTATCAACTGCAGTCGATCTGGCATTGGCTGCTTTGGGATTTGTCGCCGGCGTTTACATTTGCACTGACGTCGCCCGCGTTGCAGGCGATTTTAAGCAATAGTGACGACTGATTAAACAGTCGTTTGCATTCGAAAAACTCAACCAAACACCGAAAGGAAATACTATGCAGAATGAGACCAATAAGCTTCCGAAGGGCTTTGTTCGCACCATCGTCTGCGGCTTCTTCCTCCTCTTTGCGGTCACCGTCGCCGGTGGCTTTCTGTCGCAACTTGCGATGGGAGGCGGCATGCAGCCTTAAAGGCTGCATTTTTCGCTGAAAACTCTCTGAGCCTACAAACAAAGAAAGGAAACATCCATGAATAAAGAAATCTCGCCCCAGCAGAAGCCCAATAAGACCTCGATGCTTGTGCGTTCCATTAATCTGGCCATGATGCTTTTCGTCCTGGCTGGCGTTTTCGCCAAGCTTTATTCGGTGGCGGCGCAGAATGCAAAGGCTGTCTCCAAGCTCGACGATATCAATCCCGAAGCACTTTCGGGACCATTGTTGCTTGCGTCCGGTCTTTTGCCGATTCTGACCGTTGTCGGTTTTGTTGCCATCGCCGGGCTTCTGATCTGGCGTTACAAAATCAAGGGCTGAAAGGAGAAATCGATGAATCTTCGATTTTGGAAAGATCAAAGTCTTGGTGTAAAAGCGCCGGAGCAAATCAATGGTGAATAATCCGGTCAAAGCTCAGATTATATTCTTCAGCTCCGCTCTTTCAAGCGGTCTGGTGGTTTTATCTCTGGCTCTTGCAAGCGCCTATATGGTCTGCGACCAGAGTCTGCTTTTGTTTGGCTTAAAGCCGTTCGCAAGTGTCGGATGGTGTTTTCTGGGTGTCTTTCAAGTCGCATTCGGCGCCATAATTGGTCTCGACTACGCCCGACTAAGTAATATGTCTTTGTCGCCGTACCGATATTTACCGGCAATTATTGGCGCATTTTTTGCCGCAATGATCGCGCCGGCTGCCTTCATGGCGGCTCAGCTCACAGGCCTCGCGCTTGGACTGGTTTATGTTCTCAACGTCTTGCTCTGGATGCTCCTGGGTCTAATCATCCTTTGTTTTAAGGAATGAGCGATGATTGTCTGCAGTTGTAAAATCAAATCCGATCGGCAAATTGCCGATGCGGTCCAGACTGGGGTGGAAACCTTCGCCGACCTCTGCGATCATGTGGATATTTCCAACGATTGCGGACAGTGCGCAAGATTGACCAAAACCATCTTCGAGCAATGTCTTGAAACTAGCGGCAAAAAGACAAAAGCGAAGAAGAAAGAGAAAAGGAGAAAACCTTGAAACTAAAAGACAAAGTGGTGTTGATCTCTGGCGCTTCACGCGGCATCGGTCTTGCTATCGCCCAACGAGTGGCAGTGGATGGCGCGAAAGTCGCCATTCTTGCCAAATCTACAATGGAAGACCCCCGTATTCCGGGCACCATATTTAGTGCGCGAGATGCAGTGATCGCTTCCGGTGGTGACGCCATCGCCATATCTTGCGATGTTCGTGAAGAAGCGCAAGTCGTGGACGCTGTCAATCAGACAGTTGCAGCCTTCGGTGGCATCGATATCGTGGTCAACTGTGCCGGCGCCATTCAGTTGACTAACATCGAGAAGACCGACATGAAGCGCTTTGATTTGATGCACGCACTCAATGCGCGCGCACCTTATATGGTGGCGAAACACGCGCTGCCTTGGCTAAAGAAGGGCTCAGGTGGTCATATTCTAAATATGTCCCCACCTATCAATCTTCATCCTGGCTGGCTCGGACCGCATCTTGCATACACCATGTCCAAGTATGCGATGTCGATGGTTACTATGGGGCTTGCCGCCGAGCTTGCTGGGACCAAGATCTCGGTCAATTCGCTCTGGCCCGAAACTTTGATCAAGACGGCCGCTGTGCAAAATTTGCTTGGCGGCGATCAAATGATCAAAGCGTCGCGCGCACCCCAAATCGTGGCTGATGCGGCATACCTCATTTTCACCGAGACTCCGCCTAATGGCGGCAAAGCCTCGGGCAATTTCTATATCGATTCAGAAGTTCTGATTTCTCATGGTCAGACCGATCTGGATCGTTATGCCGTCGATCCGACGGTTAAGCTGCGTCCGGACATCTTTCTGGGCGAGCCGTAAGAAAGGATAATCACATGAAAAATTCCTACCGTCTCGCCTCTATATGGCAGGCGCTGAGCCAGATTTTGCATTACCGGATGCCGGTGATGTTTTTGATTCTGACCTTTATCTCTCTCTTCTTAGGCGCTATGGAAGCGGCCAAGCTTGGACTGACACAAACAAATGCCGGTCCGATCGATGCTCACACTTTGTTCTGGTTCAGTTTTGCCAGTGCGTGGAATCTGTTCTGGCATGCTGGTCTTATTATTGTTGCTGCCATTTTGTTCGTGGCCGCAATTTTGTTTTCGATCATGGTAAGTGTCCTGGCCAATGCGCAGGACACAGTGCAAAACGAAGGCTATCTGGGCTTCGACGAACCTGATACGTCTTCGACTTCTTCGATACACCAAGAAAAGTGAGCAAGGAAGCTGGGGATAGCAATCTCCAGCTTTCATAAACATAATTAGAAAGGGGTTTGAACATGATTCAGATTGAAGTCTCGCAATTGAATTTGCAAGCCAAACTTGGCGATCAAATCGAGCTGTCTTTCAACAGGATAGCTTCAGGAAAATTTTTGGCCGAAGAAAGAATCAATGGCCATGTTTGTTTTCTCGATCGAGAAAGCGAGCTAATTCGTTCTGGCGACCGCTGTTTAGCTCGTCTCAAGAATAGGTGTCCAAAGGGCGAGGTTTATTACGCCTCTGTGCTCGGGATATTGGAGGCAGGGGACGGAAAAAATACGTTGCTCAAAAGAGTGATGGAGCTTTCTCGTCCTACATTTGTGAAATGTCCTTATTATGTGCGCGCTGGTATGAAAAAAGCCCGGGCTTATTTCAAGCATCGTCATCTCGACCTTCTAAGGTTTCATTTTCGCTATATCGAGCGATTGAAGCTAGAGCAAACCCTGTGCTCTGCCCAAATAGAATATGCTCCTGTCGCACTCGAAACGATAGATCTGATCGAGAGATGTTCCAGTCATAACTCCGCAGAAGCGGTGGTATATTTGGTGGCACTGGCAAATCTTCTTTCTACCGGAAGAAGCGAAAGCGAGCTTGTGTCTGAAATTTTCGTTCGCGCGCGTAAGCTTGCTGAGCTCAAAGCGACGTCTAAAATAGACTTCGTTTCAGAAAACTTTTCGCGCTTAAGGGAAGGCAGTTCTGCCCTTGATCTCTAATCCGGAACTTTGAAGAAAAGAAAGGAAATAGCATGGCTATTAGATCAGTTGGTAGTATCAAAATCTCCAACATGCGTTCGAAAACTTTTCGAGCACCAAAGGCAGATGAACTAGACCAAGTACTGAATGATTGGCTCAAGGCAAATAGCGAGCGCGACATCGTCAGTTTTGATATGCACGGCAATGAATATTTTTGCTGGGTCGTTGTCCTTTATCTAGAATGATCTAGCTACAAAAGATGGGTGTTCTAGGGGATACCCATCTTCTTATTAATTTTGCGCATTAGGCTGTGTTTTTTTATTTTCCACATCGTTTATACTATAAAGATTAGTAAGGTGGGCTAAAGCAAAAATGAAGAAGGATATGCGCTGTAAAAGCGATATCCCTCCTCATTTTAGCCACAGGCGAAGCAAACTCAGTTGCCGATGATGACTGGTTTCGACTTCTTGATGGCGTAGCGCTCAGCGAAGAAATAGATCAGTCCGTTGGCGCTGCCGACAACGACGGCCGCAACGAACATCTCCAGGCTGAACAGTTTGGAGCCTTGATCCAGGAGACCAAGCAGCACATGAGCGAATACGGTGAAGACGACGCTCAAAGCGGCGTAAATCCACCAGGTTTTGCTCGTCTGGTCAGCGGCGAAGCTCAGGAGCGTCGAGGTGAAAAGCGTCGACAGCCCGAAGAACGTTGCAATCAGCAGACCGACGGCTTCTCTGGGAAAAGCGATCCAGCCGCCGATGCTTCCCGAAGAGCCGAGAAAGCCAAAGGCAAAGCCGAAGATGGCTGCGATGACGGTCGTTGTGAGTGTAGCGAAAATCTTCTGTTTCATCTGATTTCCTTTCGATTTTGTTTGATGCAAGACCGGCAGGGAGCAGCAAGATGATTTCAGGCTGCTCCCCAAGTCTTAGATTAGTTCAAAGTGAGATCAGGCCCAGTCCGGAATGGGACGAGGCTTAAAGCCGTCGGCGAACCAGATGGCCCATGCGGCGAAGAGAATCGCGGCGCAGAGTCCAAGGACGCTGAGGAAAGCCGAGCCAAGACCAACGTAGTTGATCGCGATGATGCTCCAGACGAGGCCGGTTGCGGCGCCCAGGAAGCAGGAGTTGTTGACGAAGTTGTCGGTGAAGCCATACTTCTGGATCCAGAGCATGATCTGGCAGGCGCAGGCAGCGAAGCAGATAGCGACGGCGACGATGCTTGCCAGGACAAAGGCCGTGTAGACGAGCATCGAGCCAGCGAAAGCGAATGCGCTCAGAATAGATGTGAGCATTAAAACCTCCATTAGGTTTCGAGTGTGTTTCGGGATTTAGAGTGGGAAATGGTTTGCGATAAAAACGTTTGGAAGAAGAAAGTAAAAGTTAGTCCCATCTTGCTGCTTGCGGGTGCCTCTATTCAACGTGCGGCATCATAAATATAACTAATAGAAGTTGAAAGCTCTCTTATATGGTGGTTTTTCGACCTAGCACGCTTAGCGCGAGGGCTTGCCCGGAAAACGGGGTAAACGATAAGTTATAAGAGACTTACTAAAGCGGAACTGAACGGTTGTATTTATATCCCAAACTTTTTACTTTTGTTCTTTTGATATTATTCTGCTTTTGTATCACTCCAGTATTCTCTCAAGGATGCGATGCCAACTTATTTAGCAGCGAGGGAATTGAGCGTTACGAGCAATTCTTCAAAAGTTGTATGCTTTATTTTGCGCTAGCACTAATTGCAAAAACAGGCTTATCCATTTGGTTTATCGAAAAATGCAATTGGCGAAATCTTATTCTAAAAACTGTTGCGGCTACGATTATTACAGTGGTCCTAAGTCTGTTACTGCATCGATTTTTGGTTCCAAGTCTGGGAATGTTTATTCAGTCAGCGATACATCTTGTCGTGTTAATTGTCTTGTCAGCTTCGATTTCAGCGACAAGTTCAGAATCGATAGTTATTTCATTTCACAAAAAAATTAGCCCAATCAAACTGCTACTCATGTTTGTTGGGAACTCGATATTTTTTTTAGTAGTGATCGCTCTGATTTGCGGCTATTTTTTCGCTAACTTGCAAAAATTTCTTTATTAACCAACTTCTTGAATTAGCCCGATTCATCACCGTCTGGCAAATCTTCAGAATCTGAATCTTCTGGTTTTTCGGCAGGCTTAGGCATCTTCTTGAGATTGGCTCGCATAGCGGCCTGAACCTGTGCCGTGCGCAAAGCAACCATGTAGTGAGGCACTAGTTTCAAAAATTCCATCGGCTCAATGTATTCTTTTGAGTCTGCTTTTATGACGGTGTAGTGCAAGTGCACACCGGTCGAACGACCAGTAGAACCTGCATATCCAATTACTCTGCCGCGCTCCACCCACATGCCAGGCAGCACGGAATAAGCGTTCAAGTGTCCATTGATTGTTTTGACGTTAGGATAAGGGTGATAGACTTCGACCGCCACACCCAGGTTTCCGCGGTATCCAACACGCGTGACTACACCGGGTAAAAGATTGTAGACCCGGTCGTTGAGCTTGGCTTTGAGATCCACTCCCGAGTGAAAACTGTGTTTGCCGGTTACTGGGTGAATTCGAAAACCGGCTTTAGAAGTGATAAGTCCTGTGCCGACAGGCGTATAGACTAAATTGTCTTGTAGGGGTGAAACCAGTGGGGTTGGTGCGTAATAGCCCTCAAAATGATAAGACTGACCCGCAGTGGCATTGAATACAAAAACAAGCGAAAGCAAAGAGAGAACCCAGGCGGTCTTCTTGAGGCTTACACGCTGCATTTTGCTCTTCATCTGCACATTTCTACCATACCCCTTGCAGGCATCTTTTAGCCTATCGGCGGCAAGTGTTTATCCAACAATTCGTTGGCAACTTTTGGATCTGTTTTTCCTTTCATTGCTTTCATTATTTCGCCAAAAAAGTACTGGCGCACTTTCACTTTGCCTTGCTTGTATTCTTCCACTTGTGCCTGAGAGCGCTCGAGCACTTCTAGCACTACAGCTTCGATTGCGCCAGTATCGCTAACTTGAGCTAGACCCATCTGGTCAATAAGTGTTTTGACATCACCGCCATTTTCAAGCAGTGCAACTAGTAATTTCTTTGCTCCAGTGGAGCCGAGTTTACCTGATTCAACTGCTGCCACCAGATCGAAAAGGGCTTGTGCAGTCATTTTTAATTGAGAGAACTCAAGCTTGTTGTCGTTTGAATAAGCAGTGGCTGGTCCAATTAAATAATTGCTTCCAGTTTTTGCCAGAGCCGCAGAAGCTTTTTGATTGTCTGCCAGTTTGAGAAACTGGTCGTAAAAGTCGCTCATGTCCTTATTCTCGACAATTACAGCAGCATCACCCTCGCTTAGCTGGTATTGCTCGTGGTATCGCTTGCGTCGTTGCTCAGGAAGTTCAGGCATTTGATCTTTGACAGATTGAACTCTTTCTTGTGATATCGCCACCGGTGTCAAATCTGGTTCAGGAAAATATCTATAATCGTGCGCGTCTTCTTTAGAGCGCATCGAATAAGTCTTGCCTGAAGCTTCGTCCCAGAGCCTCGACTCTTGCTTTACGGTGCCGCCTGAAGAAAGTATTTCTTCCTGGCGTTCAATCTCATATTGAATCGCTCTGTAGACAGCCTTGAAACTGTTGACGTTTTTGACTTCAGCTTTGGTTCCGAGTTTTTCAGCACCCACTTCGCGCAGCGAAACGTTTGCATCACAGCGGAAGCTGCCTCGCTCTAAGTTGCCATCGCAAACATCGAGATATCTCAAAATAGATCTCAATTCAGTTAGATAGTCTCGCGCTAACTCGGCACTATCAAGATCTGGTTCGCTTACTATTTCTAACAATGGAACGCCCGAGCGATTGTAATCTACAAGTGTATGACTCGATCCGTGCAAACCGGCAGCACCTGCGTGTACGAGCTTACCGGCGTCTTCTTCCATGTGAGCACGGTTTATTCTGATTGTTTTGCCGTTAATCACCAAATGACCGCTTGTGCAAATGGGTTCGTCGTATTGCGAGATTTGATAACCTTTTGGAAGGTCAGCATAAAAGTAGTTTTTGCGATCGAATTTTGTACGCTCAGCAATAGTGCAATTTAGTGCTAGACCTGCTCTGATCGCTAACTCCACCGCTTCGGCGTTAAGTACCGGAAGCATGCCTGGCATGCCTACACAAATAGGACAAACTTGAGCATTTGGATCTTGACCGAATTCAGTCGAGCAAGAACAAAAAGCTTTTGATTTAGTTTTCAGCTGGGCATGAACTTCAAGCCCAATCACTGCTTCGTATGGCATAGATCAATCTCGATTTAGGGCGCGTCTTCTTTTACTGTTTCTTTTGTTTTTGTTTTTGTTTTGGTTTTGGTGTCGTTTTTGCCATCACCATCGGCATCGCTCTTTTTCTCGCTAGTTGTTTCTTTTTCTACTTTTATTTTGCCTGGGCGACCGAAGATCATGTGGATAAGCGGATTTCGCTTGCCCATGATTTGATTCATTTGTTTGGCGGCGATATCAATATTGGTGGCAGCCGAATTGACTTTGAGCATTGTCGTTTTTAAGTCGGTTTTGAAGTTGGGATCGCCTAACACTACGTCGAGTTTGCTCATTGCTTCTTTCAGGTTAGAGACAGCTTCTTTGACATCATTGCGCAGTGTTTTGTCACCTGTCATTTTCTCTACCGAACCTACAGAAGCTGCGATATCTTTGGTCGATGTATTTATTTTATCCAGGATAGTGATGATATTTTGTCTCAAAGGCTCGTCTTTGAGAGTTGTGTTCAAATCTGCCATTGCAGACTTAATTGTATTGGCGGTTTCTTGAGCCATGCGTACTGTTTCGCGAAGCTCACCCATCGAATTTGGATTGGACAGCATCTTATTCAAATTGCCTGATGTCTTGCGCAAATCGCGTGCCAGGCTTGCCACTTCGACCGCGGCTTCATCGCCTCGGGCAAAGAATTTATCCACATTTGCTGCTGTATGACTATATTTGTCTGCAGCAGATCCAAATCTATGTGAAGTGTCTTTGATGCTTGAGACTGCGTCTGCAACTCCGTCCATGCTCTTACTCATCTTGTCTGCGGCATCTCTGAAATTTGTCATCGCCTGTCCAGATTCTTTGAGAGCCGTTTTTAGACCTGAAGTGGATGCGCCTGCGTCTTTCCCGTCGCCAATCACTTCATTCATGTTGGTGGCGATTTTGTTGACGATAAGCTCAACGCGCACGGGGTCTTGACCTATGCAAATTTCGTCCGGTCCAATAGCGGGAAGATTTTCGCCTTGATGTTCTTCTGGAAGCGAGATTTCAACGTATTTTGCTCCGACTAGACCAAGAGTTTGGATAGTGAATTTCGACCCTTGTGGAACAGTGATTTCTTCAGTCTTAATTTTGAGGCGCAATAGCACATCGCCTTTGCCTTTGAGACCAATGTCATCTACTGTGCCCACGCGCACGCCATTGACGTTGACTGTAGCGTTTTTTGTTAGCCCGGCAATGTCTTGAAATTGTACTTGAATCATCTGCGGTGGGTGCAGGATTGAAAAACTTTTGAGCCAGGTCCAGCCATATAAAAGGAAGATGGTCGCAATGGTGGCAAACAAGCCGACCCGAAATTCGTAATTGGGACGCTTAATCTGGTCTGTAGCGCGCCGGTTGGGTCGATCTACTGGAGGTTTTGGGTCTACTATTTCTTTTGCCATTTGTTTCTGATGCCCGGTTTGAATAATCTACTTTTCTCTATATCAAACCCTCGAGCATTGGTCCCTCCTTGTAACCATGTGCAAATTGTCTCATAAATGGATTGTCAGTTTTAAGTGCCTCTTCCGGGGTTCCTTCCCAAACTGCGCCGCCGTCGTGCATGAGCAAAACGCGTTCTGCCGTGCGAGTCCAGGTCGAATATTGGTGGGTTACTATTATGGCTGCGGCGTTCGATTCTTCGCCAAGTTTAATCATGTAATCTTCGATAATTGTTGACATCACCGGATCCAGACCGGTGGTCGGCTCGTCATACAGAATAATTTTGGGATCGTTCACAATCGCTCTAGCAAAACTAGTTCGTTTTTGTTGACCACCAGAAAGCTGGGTGGGATAAGCGTTTAGGAAATCGGACAATCCAACGAAAGAAAGTTTTTCTTGAATAATACTCTCTTCGTCCTTTTTGGAAAGTTTGCGTCTACGCAGTGCCAGAGCCAGATTTTCACGAACAGTAAGCGAGTTTAACAATGCCGAGCCTTGAAAAACGAGACCCACTTCGGGTGAATTGACAGTGACTGTGCCTCTATCTGGTTCTAGAAGATGGGTGATTAACTTTAGCAGTGTGGATTTGCCGCAGCCCGAAGGACCAATCAGCCCGAGTCTTTCGCCGGCACGTACATGAAAAGAAATTCCTTTCAAAACTCTATGACTGCCAAAGGATTTTTCCACTTGGTCAATTTCAATCATCTTCTGATCGGTATGTACTGGTATCGCCAACGGTGCTCCTCTCAACTAGCGTGGAGCGTAGGTCAGCGATGTGACTACATAGTTGAATATAAAAATGGAAGTCATAACCCACACGATAGCGCGAGTGGTAGCAAGACCCACATCTTCAGCGCCGCCTCTAGTGTTCAAGCCGACTGCGCACGAAAACATAATGACTAAAGTGGCGTTGATAATGGCTTTGGTGAAGTGAACTCCAAAGTCGCGATCTAAGATTGTTTGTTTGACCGAATCTAAAAATGTAGCTGGAGGTAGATTAGCTGCAATCATGGAAATCCAGATTGATGCCACCAAGCCCACTGTCATAGCGTAAATAGAAAGAACAGGCATCATAAGCAATCCAGCAATGTAGCGCGGGACAACTAGAAATTCGATTGGATCGACACGCATAACTTTTAAAGCGTCAATTTGCTCGGTAATCATCATTGTGGTCAACTCGGCTGCGATGGCTGAGCCCACGCGTCCTGCAAGCATAACGCCGGCTGTGATTGGTCCCATTTCTCTGACGAGAGCAAGCGATACAACGCCGCCAATTGCCGTATCTCCGCCAAATGCAACAAGCTCACGAGAGATTTGCAGTGACATCGCAAAGCCTACAAAAAGTGCTGTAAGACTCACGATGATGAAGCTCTGGTTGCCAATGAGATAACACTGTCTAAATGCTTCTCTCCAGTCGATTCTGCCTGTAAGCATGCAGGCAATGGCTTTGAACCAGATAATAATTACTTGCCCGACAAGCACCACGCCACGGCCGAACTGATCCTCAATAACATTGAGAGGAAGAAGTAAATGATTTAGTAAGTTTGGGCGTTTTGGGCTGCCGGTCGAATCCATGCCCACAATTTTAGAGCAAAAAGGGTTCGACGTGGTGGATTCACCATATGCAAGGGGGCAAAAAATCCCTAATCTTGAAGAAATCGCAAATTGACAAGAGGTGGCTGGGAAAACCATCTGCGATTTATCTGGCGGGCGACACAATTTCAAGAACTATGGCGGGTACTGCGTGCTTTCGTTTGATTCAAATTCGAATATTCATAATGCAGGGGGAGACAAAGTCACTCCTGAAAATCTCAACTTAAACTCGTTGAAACCCGAACCACCGCCGCCTCAACCACAGTATTTCAAGAATAATTTAACCGACATGCATTCCATTGCCAGTGTAGCAAGTGGGTGGCAGGACGATGGAATGGGCAATGCGGTCGGACTTGACGGCGATCGTTTGGTCACTCGAAATGAGAAAGGGCAGATTGTCGATTACGATGAGCATATAGAAGGCAAGCGGTCTGCAACGCATCAGGACCTGGCGATTACGTCCATGATGATGATCAATCCGTTTATGATTTTCGGCTTAGGTGCTGGGATGTCTTTCATGAATGATAGTCACATGAGTAGCCGGCAAAAAAGATTGGAAATGCTGAAAGCCAAGCTCAAAGGCAATTCTCGCAATGTGTCAACGCAAGAAGGCGACGACAATGATATGCAGCAGCGCATGAATGGCGGGCAGAGCAACAAATACATGTCCACTATCGAAGCGTATCACTTCGTCAATAGTTTCAATCAGCCTCGGCGGGAACTGATGAAGAAGCACAAGACGAGCGCGAATTTCGATAATTTTGAGAACGTTTCAGATCGATTGCGGGTGCAAGCAGCAGCGTCTGCGCGTAAATCGCTCAGTATTCAAAAACTGGTCAAAGACAAATTAAAAATTCAAGACACAATAGAAAAAATGCGAGGGAAAGCCACTCTTGAAGAGATGTCGCGCTGGTATTCACAACTGGAAATTTTGGATCGTGCAATCAAAAACACGCAAGATTTTCTCTAGTAGGTTTGTGCTCACTAGGCGCTCTTGACATCCAGGGTTTGCTAACTCGCGCTAGCTTCTATCATGAACTTTTATACACATTAGTGAGAACTGAACTTCTGAATTTGAATTTAGAAGCTCTCGTTTGTTAGTACTTAGAAACCTTCTTTCTCTTTCACTTTTATATTTATTCTCTGAACCCACAATAACAAGCAGACGAAAGGAAATCCCCCTATGTACTATGTCATAGGTGCGGTCGTTCTGGTTCTTGTCCTCTTTGCTTTTCTGCAGCAGGGCGAAAACCGCGGTCGCAAACCACGTCGCGTCGGTGTCGATGTCATCAACGATACTCTCAACAAGGCTGAAGGCGCACGCATGGCCGGAAAGCTTGAAGACGCACAGTACTATTTTTCGATGGCAGAGCGCTATGCGCGCGATTCTGGAATCGCTGTTCTTGTTGCCGAATCGTACTACGGTTTGGCGAAAGTGCAGGAAGATCGCAAGCTCTATCGCGAGGCGGCTCACATGGTCGACCTTGCCATTCGCGCTGTCGAGCCTGTTCGCGCAGACTTTGGGCCGTACTATTCGTTGCTCAAGCGCTATCACGAGGAGCTCTCGGCGAAATTTAGCTGAGACTTCGGAAAGGAGTTTCGATGAAACTTTCATTCAAGGTCAAGAATCTTTTTCTTGACCTCATCTTCACTCATTCCGATTTCTTCGGTCACAAAACCACGCGCAAAATGGGCTGGCATCCAATTCTCTGGAAGATTCGCCAGGGCGTTGAGGCCGATAGCCATGCCGAGCTCGAGTTCGAAATGTTTCTCGAACACCTGCCTGCCGATATGGTCGAAGTCGAATTCAAGTTTCTCAAGAACAAGACCTCGACTGCGTCCTGGCGCCTGGAGCGTGACGGTCGTTTGCTCAAAGGTGCCACCATCACCTGGGCGGTTTGTTCAGGAAATGGTGGCTTCGCCGTTTTTCCAAGCGAAGGCGACAAAGGTCGTCATCTCTCCAGTCTTGTGTGCAAGCGCATCACAAGCGGAAGCGGCGAGAATTCTTGGGCTTTCAGCGTGAGCTGAATTCTTACCTCCACATTTGCATTCTGAAAACAAAACACACGAAAGGAATACACATGAAAAAGTCTGCGAGCTCGCTTTTTGCAAAGCGACTGGACAATCTGGCGAAGGTCGCCGTTTATGTTGGTCTGCGCCCGGTACTCGGTCAGCAGGTCATTCTGAGCGCTCCGATCGAGGCACTGGATATGGTGCGGCTTGTCACCAAGCACGCCTATGAAGCCGGCGCTTCGCTCGTCACTCCGCTCTACGACGACGGCACTGCCACCATCAGTCGCGTCAAGTTCGCGGCCGAGGGCAGCTTCGATACCGCTCCCGACTGGCTCTTCAAGGGCATGGCCGCTGGTTTCGAGAACAATGCCGCGCGTATGGCCATCACAAGCGAGATCCCTGGTCAGTTTGCCGGACTCGACACCACCCGCATCGGCCGCTCCGCCAAGGCACGCGCCGGCGCCTACAAGATCGCATCCGAATACATTACGGCGGGCGCCATCAACTGGAACATCTCGCCGGCTGCCAATCCGGCCTGGGCCAAGCAGGTCTTCCCCGACCTTCCGCCCAAGCAGGCTCTGGCTGCGCTCTGGAACGAAATCTTCAAGGCCACTCGCGCCGACGAAGACGACCCCGTTTCGGCCTGGAATGCCCACAACGCCGAGCTTGCTCGTCGCAAGGCGCAGCTCAATGCGCGCAACTACCAGTCTATCCGCTTCTTTGGCGCCGGCACCGACCTCACTGTGGGTCTGGCTGAAGGACATGCCTGGGCAGGCGGCGAGACTGTCGGGAAGAACGGCGTCACCTACAACGCCAATATCCCGACTGAAGAAGTGTTCTGTGCCCCGCACAACCTGCGAGTGAATGGCTACGTGCTCAGCACGCGTCCGCTGTCTCTGCAAGGTCAGGTGGTGGAGAACATCTACACCAAGTTCGAGAACGGCCTCATCGTCGACGCCAAGGCCGACAAGAGCAACGACACCTTCCAGCACTTGCTCAATACCGACGAAGGCTCGCGGCGTCTGGGCGAAGTGGCTCTGGTGCCGCATTCGTCGCGCATTTCCAAGAGTGGCGTGCTTTTCTACAACACGCTCTTCGACGAGAATGCCGCCTGCCACATCGCAGTCGGTCAGTCCTACAACAAGTGCTTCGTCGACGGCAAGACCGCCGCGAAGGACGACCTCATCGCGCGTGGTGCCAACCAGAGCAACGCGCATGTCGACTGGATGATCGGCTCCAACCAGATCAACGTCGACGGCATCTGCCAGGATGGCTCCATCGAGCCCATCATGCGCGGCTGCGAGTGGGTCAACGCCTGATCAACCCTTGATCGGCTGATTCGCTAATTCGAAACTAGAAACGCTCCGAGTTCCATGTCTGGGAACTCGGGGCTCGGACACCAAGGAGTCCACAACATGACACAAGCAGTAAAACTGGTCGCCACCGCAACGGTTTCTGGCGAAATCGAACTCATTTGCGCCGACGGCTACACCGCTCAAGAAGTGGCAGACCTGCTTACCTCGGGTCGCGCTTTCATCAGCGACAAAGACGTTCTTCTTCCTGCGCCCGCGCCGGCAGAAGGCATGAGTCACATCGCCAAAGTGGTGCGACAGAAAGTCGACCACCAGCCGCTGGTCTGGTCTGTAAGTAAGTAGGCCAGTAAGCTTGAACTGCTAGACCCTGGGGCTTCTTGGATTTGAACTTCGTTTAGAAGTTTGGTCCAGGAAGTCTCTTCTTTAGACTTTTACAACTATATTGATTAATAGATAGTCTTTTTTTGCACCTTGTCTGTTTTAGATTTTTGCTCAAATATGAATAAACTGACGCGATTTACCTCAAGAATATTCTTAGCTAAAAGCTTATGGATAATCTATTTCGGCACATCAAAAAAAGTCAAAATGTTTTATGACTTGTCGCAAAGGAGGGAATATGCACCAGGTATTCAACCATCGAAATTTCTATCGGGAATTCGACCGTGACCTGCAAGAGGCGCGTTTTCTTGTGATCATTCAAAGTCCATTCATGACCTTGAAGAGAGTAAAAAATCTAAATCCTATTCTTGCCGATTGTGTGGCTAGAAAAGTTAGAGTGTGTGTTTTCACTCAAGAAATCGACTCTCGTTTTTCAACTGCCGAAGATTATGCAGAAAAAATTGCGACACTAAATGCGGTCTCAGATAAGCTCCTTTCCATCGGTATTCACATAAACAAAGTTCCAAAAATTCACGAAAAGCTAGTTGTTATTGACGAAAATATTCTTTGGGAAGGTAGTTTGAATCCGCTCAGTTACTTTGATACGTCTGAGCGAATGACTCGTTGGCAATGTTCCGAGCAGGTTAGAAGTGCCTTGACCATGCACAATTTAACGAATTGCTCATTTTGTCTAGAGGCATTGCTGGTTGGGAATCTTCGGTTCATTTTCGGAAATGTCATTGCCAGACGGCGAAAAATCTTGAATTTGTCTCAAAAAGAATTTTCAGAATTGACTGGAGTTTCTCAAACAACGATTTCAAGGATCGAAAATGGTGAATATGATTGTCGAATCAGTCGTGTTTCAAAAATATTCGAAGCCCTTGGTCTGCATTGCAGGCCTGTGCCCTGGTATATGGCTTACACTCTCGACCATGATCTTCGTAATGCACTTAAATTGAATTTGTGTAACGACCAATCGAGTTGAAAATCCTAAGAATATGCGGCCGGCCGCATATTTTTCTGCGATTTTTATGCGGCCCACCGCATATTCTGAAAGAAGAGACAGATTGGTGTCTGGAAATGCCCAGTTCAGGTTCATGCTGTTAGAATTGAGCCTGATCTATTTAGTAAGGAAACGACGAGACTGATGGCACGGATACTGGTAGTCGAAGACGACCGGCACCTGAGAACAATCATCAAAGCTTATCTTCAGGCCGAAGAACACGATGTCGAGCTGGCTGAAGATGGTGAGACTGCGCGCGCATTTTTGAAAACAGGTGAGTTCGACTTTCTTATACTCGATTGGATGCTGCCCGATAGAACAGGGGTGGAAATCTGTCAGGAGTATCGCCAAAGAGGCGGCAGCGCGCTTGTGATGATGCTTACAGCGCGTCATGACGCAAAAGACAAAGCGACTGCACTTGATGCTGGTGCGGACGATTATTTAGTTAAGCCATTTGATCAAATTGAATTTCAGGCTCGTGTTCGCGCATTGCTTCGCAGACAGGGTTCGTGGGGTTCTGTATCGAATAAAATTATTGTCGGCGACTTAGTTATAGATACCTTGAAAAAAACAGTCAGTAGAGGCGGAGCAGAAATTGAATTGCGTCCGCGCGAATATAGTTTGCTTGAATTTTTGAGCAAACATAAAGGACAGAGTTTCACAGCTGAAGCGCTTTTTGCCAGACTCTGGAACACTGATTCTGTGGCCGCTCAAGAGACTGTTCGTATGCACGTAATGACTCTGCGCAAGAAGCTTGGCGATGATAATGCTCTAAATCCGATTATTGTTTCGTCGCGCGGTCGCGGATACAAAATCGCCGACTCCTGAAAAAATTCCTGCAAGTTTATGTTCGCTTTACGCTCAAATTATTTTTGCTTTGCACTCGGCATTGCAAACTGAAGTTGTGAGGCGCACGATTGAGGTCTGGGAAATGCAGGAAGTAAGTGGCGGCGTTGAAAAACAAAACGTTTGGATGACCGACGTACATAAGAAAGTGTCTGAATTGTTGCATAAGTTTTTCCCAAAGCAAGCTGAAATGGTTATGAACGAACAGTCTGAAAAGGATCGGTTGTCGTCGTTGCAAGTGCGCTACAGCAAGCAGCATAACAAAGATATATCGGCTCTAGAGCGCAGACAACGCAAAACAATGGAGCAATCTGCTGCTCGTATTAAAGCGATGAGACTGGCTAAGAGTCACTCGCATGTAGAGCAGTCAGGCGATAATTGGCAGGCTTTCGACGATTACATAAACCCAAATTCAAACTAAACGATATAGTGTATGGCGACAAAAAAGGAACCCGGCGAAACCCGCATATAGAGCAGGTCTCAACCAGGTAGGGTGAAGAGAGGGAAGTTTTGAACCTTCCCTCTCTTTTTTTCATGTGTCGACTTCAGCGCTTGGTCGCGACTAGCCACGGAAGCCGGTTTGTGATGGCTACGTCGTTCTCACGCACGAAATTGTGAGTGAGCCAGCCGCACCATCCCAGCGTCGCTACAACAAACGCCAGTTCGAATTGAATGGCGTTGCTCAGGATGTAGTCGTCGCCCACGCCGAAGAAAGCGAGCACCGGAGTGCGCGCCACGGCGTAGAGCAGGAAGTAGAGAAGTCCAAACGCGATGGTCGAGATGCCGCGCTCGTTGAAGCGATAGGGGGCAATCTTCTGTGTGAAAGACTGGCGACCGAACTGAATAGCGATGACCGCAACAGCCATGAGGACGCTCAGAAGCATCAACCACTGGGGAATGTCCATGTGATTTTCCTTTCTTGATTTCGTTTTTGACTCAGTTTGCAATGAGAGTCTGGTCCTGCTGCGACATGTGCGCGTGCAGATAGTTCCAGACACCCATCAACAAATCCGCCCGTTTCTTCGACCGCACAAAGTTGAGGAGGTTGGCTTGCTTATCGGCTGATGCCGAATAGTTCCAACTACCGTCCTCGACCCAGATGCCGTCAACGATGGTGAATTTGTTGTGCATAATGCCTGAGCGGGGCGAGGTACCGATGATGACTTCGATACCAGCCTCGCGCAGTTTCAAAATGAGCGCTTTGCCCGAACGACCTTTTGCCTGGGAGCGGTCGGCGAGCACCCGGACGGTTTTACCGTCTTTGTGCAGAGCGATAAGCTTGTCACCAATTGAAGCTTCGGTGAAGCCGTAGATAGCGACAAAGACCGAAGTCTCTGCTTTGTCCAGAAACTTGAGGTAGGCAGCAAGACCCGATTGTTTGGGCGTGGCAACCGTTTCTATCAAGTCCTGAGGATCGATATCTTCGCATCCGGCTGGAAGTTTGAACTCCGCCTGCGCACTTTGGGTGGTGGCAGACCCGGTAAACTTAGCCGTCGCAAAGCCACCGCCGAATGCCGCTGTAAGAGCCAGCAAACAGGCGATGATTTTGTTTCGAAGAGTCATGAGACCCCTTAATTGTTGGAGTTGTCAGTGGCTGGAATAGCCATGCGCTTATGCAGCGGAAAGGTCCACTCGGCGTAGGTGTTGGTTGCGTCGTTGACCGAAGCCATCGAGCGACCCCCCTTCAATTCGACTGCAAGAGTCGCTGGCAAATTTCGCCAGTTTTTGCGTTGAGGACGAAGTCGGGGAATTTAATCGTCATGCTTTTCTCCTCAAAAGAACACTCGATCGACGACCGAGTCTCCCTCCATTTGCGTTGTGGTTGAGTCTTGACGGGTGAATGTGATTTGCACTTGAACGGGCGAGACGTCCTTGAACCGCTTCAGAAGAAAGTCTTTGGACTGGTTCAGGATTTTTCCGCCGATGCCATCGATCACTTCGAAGGCACCGTCTGTGGTGCAAATGCGATATTGAGGAAGAAGGGCGGGGCAGTCGCCGTCGTACCGACTCAAAGCCAGTTCAACAGCCTCTCTGCCTTCCCCCTGGTACTTCAGTCTGACGCTTTTACACTCCTGCTGATTCTGCAAGGTGACAAGCGCCAGACCGATCGAATGTAGGAAGAATGGCGGAAGATGCATCCTTCACTCGGTGTAATACGACGGCCACTTCCACGAGGTGGAGTCGGCGTCGAACTCCACCGGTTCGCGCGTCATATCCTTGAGGGACACCAGGGTCACCTTCACCTTAACGACGCCGGCGGCGCCGCTTGCAGCGAGCTTCTGCTCGAGATAATCGAGCGTGGGCTTGACCACCTTGAGGCATTCGGTGTCCTTCACGCTGAACGTCTTGCAGGCACTCTGCATTTCGAGCGAAGACGGGTAGCCGGGAATGAGCGACAGGTCGAGAGTGACCGAGTCGTTGGCACTGGCTCCCTCGGGAGTGAAGCAGATCTTCGCGTTGGTGTAGTCGCCCTTGGTGAGACCGAAGATGCCCAGACCAAGCGAATTGCGGAAGAAGTTGCGGAGTTCCATTGTTTTTTCTCCTCATGTTAGGAGTGAAGCTCTTATCTTTTCGTAGTCAATCGACTCATCGGGATTTCCCAATGAGAAAAGATCAAAGCTCCAAGGTGTACGTGAGTAGTTGGTTTAGAGTTGAAGTTGAATAAAAAAGAGAGACAAATAGATACCTTCAACTTAAAAAAGTGCGCATAGTACGCGCAAGAAAGATTTAATTCATTAGGGCTAAGTACTGGTAAAAGCTCATGAACTAAAATAAATGACGAAGCGTAAAGCTAGCCAAGCTAGCGCTAACTTTTATTTTCGGTGGCGTATATGGTGTCGAAAATAGTACCGAATATGATACCGAATGTGATAGTAAATGCAGTATCGTTTTATTAAGCTAGCGCAAGTTGCGCCACCCTGCTCTGGTCTTAAAAGTCGCTTATATTGACAACGTTAGAGGCGCTTCATTACTAGATCTAGAGCTGAAAAGCCAAAAGCATCAAGGTCTTACCTATCTCTTAACTCTATGATCATTATCTGGTGAAGACGAATCTCATATGTAAGCGCGCCCGAATTATTTACTTTGCTCTCTTATTAGTACTAACGTTCAATTACATCTTTTCGTTTATTGCAGCAGGTAAAAAGCAAAGCAGCTCAGTCGTTTTAACCCTCAATCACAGACACCTCGACTATTGAAAGTCGGCGATTGAGACTGCAATGCAAAAAACGAAAGATTGAATCGGTCTGCATTGAGCCAGCATTGTCTGTGGTGCTCGGCTCTAACATGCATGACTCAACCGAAAGGAACTACCACACTATGAGCAAGCTCTTCGGTAATTCCACTGACAGTCCGAAAGGATGGCAGTGGCTCGTGTTCCCGCTCGCGCTCGTTTGGTTTGCACTGAACGAATCGCGTAAATTTCTGCACCGCGTGTCCTACGACGGTGTATCGGGAATCATTTCCGCAATCTTCAGCGTCTTCCTCTCCTTCGGCGCCGTCGTCTGGTCCTCGCACAGCCTCGGCTGGCAGCAGGGTTACCCGGCGTGGTACTGGATTCCAGGCGGACTTTTCGCCGGCTGGTGTACCTACGCGTACATCTGGCCTCTGATTCACCTCGTCGTCATTCGAGGCGTGATCAAGCTCTCGGACCTGATCTGGGAAGCTCTGAAATTCGTCGGTCGCGACATCTACGCGCCGGTGACCAAGTTCGTTGCTGACGCAGCGCGCATTTTGCCTGGTTCGAGCGCCCTCTGGGACTCGTTCAAGGAGCGTGACCGCTTCGGCAACATCCTTGCCATCGCAACTGCCGTCGGCACTCTCGCCTTCGCGGTCTGGACTGGTCTCGATGTCTGGGGCAAGGCTGCCGCAGTCATTCCGGGTCTCGTTCCGGCTGTGCTCGTCGCCTGGACGCCCACCTGGGTAGTCTCGGTGCTTGGCGCCGCCTGCGGTACCATCGTGGCTGTGTCCATTTGCAGCCTCGTCTTCCAGCTCCTGGATAAGAGCCGTCTCGACGGTCTGGCAGTCGGCTTCGGCGCGGCTCTGGGTTACGTCTACTTCGGCACTTTCACCTCGTGGCTGGCTCTTGTCGGTCTCACCGGCTATGGCGCATGGGCCGGCCTTGCCGTTGCCTATGTGGTCTATCTCGCCTACGCCTTCCCGGCGATGAACAAGCTTCTGTCGCTCGGCGTCTTCAAGCAGATTGCCGAATGGCTCTCCAAGGTCAATCAGAAGACCTACGGTGACGACCAGGGCGACTACTCCAAGGTCTACGGTCATGTCGCCAACATCGGCGTCGCTGCCGCTCTGACCTGGGTTGCCTGGACCACGTGCGCTGCACTGGGTCTGGCTCTCTACTTCACCATCCCGATTATGGCGGTCGTCGCCGTCACTGCGTACCTGTTCGACAAGGAACTGCTGCGCGGCAACTTCTCGGTCATCCTAGTCGGCCTGGGCGCTTCGGGCTACATCGGCTACGAAGCCTACAACTACTACCTCTCCGCGGGCTATCCCTTCGGAGTGTTCGGCGCGGCTCCGGCTGCGGCTTTCTCTTTCCTCGCTTCGATGATGATCGCTTATCCGATCGTCTATCTCGGCGTGCGTTATGTCCTCGTTGCCATCGGCGTGGAGCGTCTGCGCTACCCGCTCGACCAGCTCTACAAGGCTGTCCAGGATTCGGTCGAAGTCGTTGCCAAACGGCTCGAGCGCGTCTACTGGAGCGCCTACAAGGACAACAGCGACTATCGCGACTGGTTCGTCCAGGTCGTGAACATCGCGCTTGCAGTGGCGATCTATCTGTCGCTCACCGTCTATCTCGGCTTCGGCTCATCCGTGGTCTGGATTGCGGTCGCAGGCTTCCTCACCTTCTGCGCCTACGCATTCTTCGGTCAGTTCCTGGCTCGCCCGGCTGACATCGGACTGCATTTTGCCGGCGGCATCGCTGGTATCGCCGCCTCTGCATGGGTCGGTTCTGCGGTCTGGTCTGTGACCAGCACCTACTGGATCGTCGCTGTGGCTGCGGTCTTCACCTGGCCGGTCGTGTACGCATTCGCCTTCCCGGTGGTGTACATCGTGCTGCGCCTTCTGACCAACGTGCTCATCGCGAGCTGGTCGCGCCCGCTTCTGGTGGGTCTGCACAGCTTCGCCTGGACCGTTTTCGACAAGGCCATCTGGACTCCGGTCCAGGCGGTCGCAAGCGCCATCAAGGTGATGCTGGGTCCCATCTGGGGCTTCTTCGTCGCCGTTGGCAATGCGGTCAAGTCTGTCTATGACGGCTTGATGCGCATCCTGCGCCGCAACTAAACGGCGCGCATTTCTACATAAACCCGAAGGGCGGCATTAGGCACCAGCTTGGTGCCGCCTTTCACCACCCTTTTTTCTAAAGGAAAAAATCATGAGTAGCAGCTTCTATGCGGGCTTGCTCAGCTGGTTTCTGGCTGCAGTGGTCACGCTCGTCACTCTCAAGCTCTCGCTTCCGGACCCGCAGATGGTCCGCGCCAGCGCTTCTCTCGTTCTCTACGGACTTCCGGTCGTGATGGCAGGCGGTCTGGTCTTCGGGCTTTTGTCCAAGACCAAGTACAGCGAATTTGGTGCCCAGCTCTTCTTCGGTAGCGGCATCTATGTATTCGGCGGCTTCATCGTCGGTTGCTTCATCGTCTGACCCCCCTTCATTCTTAAGTTAAGGAAAAAGAATGGAAATTCTCGCTGCAATAGGCGGACTCGCAGGACTAGTCGTAGCACTCGTCGCCTTCATCGTAATTGTGATGGTGATGTTCATCTTTGGTGGGTTCATACTCGCCATCGTTGGTGCCGTCATCTCGATGGCATTCATGCTCATCGGCTTCTTCTTCGAGATTATCTTCACTCTGTCGGGGCTGTTCATCGCAGCAGCTCTCGTCATCACGCTGCTGGTCGTACTCAATATACTTCCAGCGGTGGTGTTGGCTGTGGTGGCACTTATCGTGCTCGCTGCCCTCGCCACCAAAAGTCAGCATCGTCGCTGACTGGTATCGACTAACCTCTAGACAAACGGAGAATTCCGCATGAAGAACGATCGCAAAATCATCCTCACCGCCGCGAACTATTCCGCAATCTGCGCTCTGCGCGATGGGCTTCTCAAGTCCATCAACGAGGGCGGATACGGAACGGTCACGTCGGTCAGCGACACCAGCAGGTGCTCCAATTATCCGGGCATCACTCTGGAAGTGTGTTTCGAAGCCAATTCGCGCCGCAAGGGAAAGACCGGCCACGTGCTGCCTTTCCTTCCTGCGCCGGCGAAGGTTTTCAGCGGCACCACTCGCGATCTGAAGTGGGACGACTTCAGCAACTGGACGCTCGATCAAGACGTCGAGCCCGGTTACTTGGTCGCTCACTGGCAGAAGGGAAAGACGCTCCACAAAGAGTGCTACACCCAAATCCCGGCCTAGTTGGCTTGGTGAACTGCCAGATTTCTGCTAACTGAATTTTCAGTGGAGGCTGTCTGAGGTTTAAACCCTCAGCAGTTTTCCACTGATTTTTTGCGACGTTTTTTTACTAAATAAAGTAGTAGAATTGGACAGAAAAACAAAAATCCCAGGCTGATCTCTTATTGAGAAATCAACCTGGGTCGCTAAGATTCAGAAAGCGCTCAGTTCACCACCGCCCAGAACACGCGTCCAGTCTGGGTCACAGACGGGCGAGGGTCGAGAACCTTGGCGATGTGCGACATGCCTTCAGCCGGTGCTGGAGCAGGCAGAAGAACGCTGTCGTTGCTGATGCGCGCTCGCCCAGAGGAGAGCAGTTCAGCCACTTGCTGCGCTGTGTATCCCGATTCGGGCACGATGCGCACTTGACCGGTGGTCGAGCCGACGGCGACAAGAAGAGTACCAGAAGCCGGCGTGAAACCAGATTCCTGGGTCACTTCTTTGATAAAGTCATCCCAGAAGGGATTGAGCATCAAGGTCGGCGGCGCCTGAAATTCTTCGCGTTTGACGCGAAACACAAGACCCAAACGGATGAGCTCGAATGCATACGCTGCATCGAGCTTGTTGGGGTCGAGAGTACCGCCCTGAGCCACGATAGCCTGCTTGAGCAAAGCGGTGTTGTGGTTGGTAAACGAAGAAGTCTTAACGCCAAAGGGAGTCTTGTTGCCGTAAAGGCGCTCCTTGACCTTGTCCAGCGTGTAGGGCAGCGAAACCCTGTCGATGGGCTCGTTGAAGAGCCAGTTGCAGAGGTCGCGAACATTCTTCCAGAGTACGTACTGGTTGTAGGCGTGCTTGAGCAGAAAATCGATGGCGTCAGGCTCGAAAGCCATGGCGAAGATCTGATTGGTGTTGAGACCTTGAAAAAGTCCTTGGTTGGCGCCACTTGTATCGCGTGAGCGATAGGAGCTGGGCAGGTCGACGAAGGTCCATAGGTCGGATCGCTGCTGACGTGACTGGTAGGCGACGACCTCGTAGTCGAATTGGGTCCAGTAGGTCTCGCGCATTCCTGCTTCGCACAAGTCGACGAGCGCTTGGGGAACGACTTTCTGTAGGTGGGCAACAATGGTGGGGTTGGATTGAGACATAAAGAGTCTTTCTCCTTGGTTAGGTTGCTATTTTGGGCCAAAAAAAATAAACCAGTGGCACCATTTTTGGTGGCGCCACTGGAAGTTCATGTGTTCCGGTCGGAACTAAGTCTGACTACGCGCAGTCGGCGTGGCGACGGCGTGCGCGAACTCCCGCCTGAAGATGGCGACGAGCTTGCGGTGTGCAGGCGAACTCGAAAGTCAAAGTTTTCGAACCCTCCATCTTCTCCAGCTTGCTGCGAACAACGCATGAGATGATGTGCGCGGTGGCGCTGAGAGTGATGTTGCCTTGAGTCAGACGATTGGGCAGGACCGGGATCGTGATCTTGGTGCAACCGGCTTCAAGGGCCTGGTCGACCAAAGTCTCTGCCAGCTTGCGAAGAATGTGGCTGCCGAATCGCTGAGCTCGTCCCAGACCGAAGAAAAGAATCTTCTTCTGGGGGAAGCCTGCTGGAGCATCGACGAGCTTGAACTCGCATTCGTCTCCGGTGAATTCGGTTTCTTCGTTCGCGACGGTGCTCGTCGAAAGAATGTGTTGAGCACCTTCGGACAATTTCATGCCGGCAAATTTGCCAATAAGCAGCATGTCGGTCCGAACACTTTCGGATGCATGCCATTCAGAGCCTGGTGTGAGAACAGGCGATGTGGTGAACTTCACGTTCATGTTGTTCTCCTGTCCGGACGCTTTGTACGTTCCGGGGTTTGCTTTCTATCTACGTCTAGCCATGGGAACCAAGTCCAACCCGCCTGGCAGAAAAAACTGTCAGAGCTAGGTTTAATGACCTGAGAGAGTGAATGCCGCTTTTAGGTTAAGAAGAAATGGTTCCGCGGATGGAAATAAAAAAGACTGTTCAAGATAGGTATTTTGATCTTGAGATCTCAACCAAATCTATCTTAAAGGCGTCTCAGCAAGAGCGATAAAATCTGCTAAGGCGGACGCGAAGACACTTTGCGCCCAGCACTAGATCGCTAGCGCAGTTCTGCGAGCAAGGCACCTTTCTCTGTAAGAAATCGCAACAAATTTTTGGTGGCGCTATTTATTGCGCTTCCAAATTCATTTCCATTGTCGGTTTGTCTAGTTTGAATTTAGCTTGTTCATAGGACGCCGGACCAAAGTGTCCTTTAGCGTTGTTGGAAAAACCGTAATCCACTTTTGGAATCCCTACGAAATTTTTGTAGAACTTGCCGCTTTTGTCTTCGTCGTGGAAGAACTTGACCGCATATTCGCCGTAAGCAAGATCATCGATTGTGCATTGAGCCTCTTGCGACTTGATTTCAACCACCGCTTTTGCACAGGCTTTGTTTGATTCGCCCGCGCCTTTCTCGGCATCGTACCCCTCTTGCGTGTTGTAGACGGCAACGCGCACATTGCCTTTATCGTTTTTGAGCTTGCTTATTTTCACAGTGATACTGCCATGACCTTCTTTTGCCAGGACATTTGCTTGACACACAGATAATGCCATCCCCGCTGCTAGAGCTAGATTCAATAGTTTTTTCATATTACTCCCTCTCTGAATTGTCCATGAAAATGAAATGGTATTAAATGCGGTATCTCTATTCGAACTAATTCGCTCAAATCGCGGGCGTCTAAAATCAAACAAAATGAAGCAGTTTTGATAATGTCGGTAACGACAGAGATCAGCACGCCATCATCTTTATCGCCTGGGTTAGCAACAAATATAGCTTCGCTTGGATAACAATTTTGCTCATGCCACGAAGCCTCAAGCGCCCCTGATTCACTTGATATTTTCACTATTTGATTGAGAAAATCGCCGCTTTTATTTTCGCCTACGCCATAGAAATGTTTATATTGTGCTGCATTGCATTGTTTGTAATTGATAGTGGGCAATTCCATTCCCTTTTGTGAAAAGACTTCTTTTTCAATTTTTTTATTTTTCATGTCGATGGAAAACCGGGTGGCAAGCGGAATGGCTGGAGAATAATTCTTGTCTGCCAGTTTGTCCAGGTACAAATCTTGTACGATGCTTGCGTCTTTGTAAGCGAGTAAATCAACTACGATTCGATTTTCCACTTGCGAAGCGTTGATGTGGTGAAAAACAAAAAACGAATCAGATTGAAATGGTGTCACACTTCCATCGCGCGTATCTATTACGAATATCGAAGTACCGAGTTCGGCTTTCCATTTGAAATTGGCTATAAAAGGCTTTCCGCTGAATAAAAGCTCTAGTGGATTTACCACCAGCGGCCCAAGCACCAGCACCACATAATTCTTGGTAAGGGCAAAACTGTGTAAGTAAGCCGGATTTTTTGTCTTGATGGTGGCAATCTGCTGGCGTTTGTTTTCACCTTGATTCCAACTAAACAGTTTATAGACACTGGTTGGACCATATTCGATCAAAAAATTGAAAAGTTTTCCTGTAGCAAAATCAAAGTGAGGATGAGCGGTGCTCACCTGACCATTGAGATTATCGTCTAATTTTAAGTGTCCCAGAGTTTCCAATTTGGCAGGCTCAAATTCAGTCACGAAAGGCGTTTCGGTACAAGCCAAAAAGCGCTGATTCATAAAGAAAACGTTGACGTTTGGATTGTCTGTTGCCTTAAAATTAAATGCTTCAATTAAGGTCTGCAGTCTGGAGCGCTCAGGACTAGTACCAAATTCATTTGATGTCAGAACGCCTTGATTTGATGCTTTGTTGTAAGCGTTACTGCATGCAAAGCGCGATGTGAAAAAGACCTTTTGCCTTGCTCCAGAGAAGCTTAGTTTGTAAAACTTAGCCATACCGTCAAAAAGATGATTAAGCTTCTTTCCTTCTATATCGAAAAGACTTGGTCCCGTTCGAAAAAGGCTACCTTCAAGCCATTGGGGTAGGCGTCCTGCAAAAGACAGTTCAGTCGTTTGGGACTGGGTGGTTTGAGATTGGAAAAGTGGTCCGAAATTTGTGTGGTCACTCATCGTCTATTAAATGCACGCCGCTTGGATATTTGTTTTCAGTCTTCAAGACTTGCAGTATTGCATCTTTCTCTTCGATGCAAAATATCTCAAGTGACATAGAACAGACCGAATCGGTTAAGTGTTGGGGGGTTGCGGTGGCACGCATTGTTTTGAGGTCTTTTAAATTTTGGCGTAGACATTTTTCGGCAGCCAGTAAAGAGTGCACGTTTTGAAAGGTGAGAATGAGGCGTTTATTCTTCAACTGTAAGGAGCAGGTAAAAAATGTGAGAACTCTTGGCAAAGCTTGTCATATGGTGTGTTTCAAGCCTTCACGCCGGATTATACAGTGTTATACTGACAGTATGACGGGAGGTCCACTGTGCACTATTTACTATGTCCGCGTTGTCAGTTCAAAATGCAAGTGAAAAAGCACATGTGTCCTACATGCGGTTTCCAGCTTCCAATGGAAGAAAAATCTCCCGAGTCTGACAATAATGTCTCAAGCAGCAAGGCTTCGGTATGGGCTAAAGTGCTTGGTTATAGCCAGAAGCGCGATGGCACACAAGAAAAACCAGCCCTAAGCTAATCTAGCTGATTGGATCAGTCCACCTGTCTTTTTAGATATATATTTTCGTAAGTCCAATAGTTGGCGAAGACTTTGCGCACATAATCACGTGTTTCTTGAAATGGAATGTTTTCGACCAGATATTCTTGATCGCCACCACCTGTAGCTTGAAATTCGCGCATCCACTTAGCGGCAGCGTTTGGTCCGCCGTTATAACTTGCCACCGCTAACATGGCGTTGCCGTTGTGACGTTTGAGAACATAGTTTAGATAAGCTGTGCCTAGAGCGATATTTGTAGGGGGCTCGAACACCTGGGCGTTACTGCTCAATGCAATTCCATTATGTTTGGCTACACCCTGGGCGGTTCCAAGCAGTAATTGCATCAAGCCCATCGCTTTTGATCGACTGAGTGCAGTTGGCTCGTAGCGAGATTCTTGTCTGATTAAAGCGTGAACCAAAAGTGGATCCATCGAATTCTTTTGACTTTCTTTTTCGATATGCTCACCATAAGCAAGTGGATAAGCCATTCTCCATGTGGGGCTTTGTGCGTCTATTGGCTTGCCTTCAAGCGGAAGTGATACCGCATTTAGTGCTTTGATTACTTTGCCCGACTTTAAGTAAAGCCAGGCTTTGAAAGGCTTTGGCGCATTATCTGGAATCTGATTCAAGCATTCGTCATAGTCACCGATGGCTGCAAGAATTACAGGAATACTACCTACCTGGTTTTGTACACTGGTCCAATCGAATAGGTCGTTTGATTCTGGCCAATTCCAGGATTGATTGGGTTCATTTCGCCCGGGATGAATTTGCCAGTGTCTATCAGGTTTTCCAGCAAGTGCATTCAATCTTTGCGCGGCACGATAACCATAATAAGTTCCGCCGAACTTTGCTTGAGTGGTTTTGTAAGCGGCAATAGCTAGATTTTTTTGTTCTGGTGTTTTCAGTAATTCGTGTATTTTTCCCGACCAGTAATAATACTTGGATGCGTAATCTGTGCCACCATAAAGTTTGAGCGCTTTATGACAGGATGCAAGAGCTGCTTCCAGTTTGGATTTGTCTGAGCCAGCTGTTTTGATTTGATTCCATGTAACCCACCACTGCGATTCTGGTGCGTACTGGCAAGTGGGATAAGTAGCCAATATTTTTTGATAATAAGGAATTGCTTCTTGCGAAGTGCTACGCAAAGCCACGTTCCATAAAGCGTCTTGTTTGGCTTCGGCAGTGGCTTTTGAATTGAGCACTTTTTTCCATAAGTCGAGCGCTTCTGCTTTGGTCAGCGGCTTTGCCAGCTGGGTAGCCACTGTAGTGACTGATGCAAAATTGGTGCCAGTATTTAAGTAATTAAAAAACGAGTTAACGGCTTGGTCTTTTTGCTTCAATTTGACTAAACAAACGGCTTCTTGAATATTGGGAACACCTGTTTTTTTGTAATATTCAAGTGCGCGTTGCCAATTATTATTAACGAAATAAACCCGAGCTAAAGCGGCGTAAGCCTCGGCTGGAGGCTCGCCACGGTCAAGAATTTTTTGAGCAGCGACAATGGCATTCTTTCCGTCGGGAGCAGCTTTGATGTAGGTAACATAAGCATCTAGAACTTCTTTGGGATCGCGACCGCGCACGCTTGCTATTTCGGCAATGTAATACAAACTGCCTTTAGCGAAGGCTGTGTCAGGAAAAACGTTCTGCACTAAGTCGAAAGCTTCGTTTGCTTTATCAAGTTGGTCTGTTCTGAAATATGATTCGGCTAATCTATAAACACCTTCAGACAAAAGTTTTTTCTGAGCTAATTGGCTTGGCTTGGCGTTTTGCCCTTGCGATGCCGCCTGATATTTTTTTACTCTCAAAAATATGGGCGAAAGTATTTCTTGAATTTTCGCTTCGTCATTGGCTACCAAAGCTAGCTCCGCTCCTTGCAAACGAGCAAGATTTCCAATTTCAGGATGTTGCCCCGCCTGCATAAATAACGAAAAAGGCTCAGCAAGGCTTTCGCTAGTTGCGGCCACATTTTGTTTTTGCCATTTGCGTGCAGCCATGTAAGCAGATATTTGTTGATCTGTGGGTGACACAAACATTTTGGCGCGAAACTCTTCAAGACCTGCACCATTTTTTATAATAATCTTGCGAAGATCTTCGCTTATGCCAAGCACAGATGCGGCAGGTAAATCACCACTTCTAGCGTCTTTAGTGGTGGCACATTGATAATGAGAGAGGCTTGAAAGTGACAGGGTCAAAGCGCCTAAAATCGGTATTATTACAAGACTTCTGGCTAGTTTCATTCGCTCACTCAAAATTAGATTTCAAGCTTATATGCTAACACAATGACAAACATTTATTTAGACAATGCTGCTACCAGTTATCCCAAGCCAAAGCCTGTCATTGACGCTGTTTTGGGCTTTTTGCAAGAATGTGGAAATCCCGGACGTGGTGGTCATAAGTTGGCCCTTGAAGGGGCTAGAAAGATTTTTAGTGCGCGCGAAAATTTAGCTCAATACTTCGGAATTAAATCGAGCGAGCGCTTGATTTTTACACCAGGATGCACACATTCGATTAATTATGTTCTGAAGGGACTGGCTCAGAGAGGCTATTTTAAACCGGGCGATTGCATTTTGACTGGGGCGCTTGAGCACAACGCAGTGACTCGACCTCTGTATCAAATGGAGCGCAAACACAACCTTGAAATAGCCATTTTAAATGTTGATGCAAACGAAATAAAAACGCCTAAGAAGCCTAGATTGGTTGTGTTAACAGAGGCTAGCAATGTCACTGGCGCTGTCTTAGATCTGGAAAAGATTTGCGCATATTGCAAACAAAATGAAATACCATTGCTCTTAGACGCGGCACAGACAGCGGGAAAAATTCCAATAGATCTGGAAGGCAAGCACGACGCCGTCACATTTTATTGTGCGTCAAGTCACAAAGGTCTGCTTGGTGCGCCAGGTGCAGGGCTGCTCTATATTAAAGATGGCTGGCAGTTACAACTTGAACCTGTCATCACGGGTGGTACCGGCTCTAAATCGAATGACTTGATGCCACCAGAATCAATGCCAGATCGTTTCGAGGCTGGAACACAAGATGGGCCTGCAATAGTGTCAATGTCGGCTGGGCTTTCTTACCTGCAAGAAAAGGGGTTAGACTCTGTTTTGTCTCATCAGCTCGCATTGCGAGAAGCATTTATTGACTGGGCAATTGACAAGACTTATTTGAAAATTATTGAGGGTGGTTATGGCAAATTTACTTTGCCAGATACTCCAAACTTGCCTACAGTGTCTTTTTTGTTCGATAAAATCAGCTCTTCGAATTTGGCCTCAAGACTCAGCGACGAGCATCAAATCGCTGTTCGTGGTGGATTGCACTGCTCAAGGCAAGCGCATTTGAAAATTGGCAGTTTAGATCACGGCTTAGTAAGGGCCAGTTTTGGTTATGCAAATACTCTGAGCGAAGTAGAGCAATTTTGTTTTGCGCTCGAGCAAATAGCAAATACTAAATTAAGTAGTAAGACCTAAGCAAGTAGAAAAACAAAAAAAATCAGAGAAACGGGAAGCTCTATTGAAGAGCTCCCCGCCAATTAGTTCAAGTCTATTCCCAGGTGTGCGGCTTGATGCACATGCAGTCCCAGAGTTGGCGCTGACATCCGCCGCATCGCTGCAGGAAGTTTGGGTTGCACTTGGTGCAGATGCCCTGGTACTTCATCCCGCTTTTGAGGGGCGTGGTGCAATGAGTACAGCCGTCGGGGCAGGGGTTCTGACCATCGGGTTTGGGTTGAGATTGAGCTTGGGTGGACAACTGGCTCATCGCGATCTCCTTATGTGCGACGTTGACTTGATAGCGGCTAAATTGGCAGAAAGAAAATGGAGGGAGTTAGCTCGACGCAGTTATTTCGACTCGAACCAGTACTGGTTGATTTCGCTCAGAAGCTGAGTGTCGAGAGACGGCACAGTGGATCCGTCGAGGACGGTGTCCTGTCCGCAATTCGGGCACATCGTATTGACCACGAAGCCGGGATAGGGAGGAATGTCGGTCGCCTCGAAGATGGTCAAGCAGTTGAAGCATCCGCACATTCTGCGAGGCTTGAGAACCGTCGGTCGCAGATGGTTGGGTGTTGCGCAAATCTTCAGAGCTGGATTGCTCATTTAGAGTCTCCCTTATTTGTTGGGCATGTTGGGGGGGGCAAAAGAAATCGACAGCAATCGTGTCTCCTGTGTTCTGCGTGATGGCAGACAAGAATGATTGAAGTCGAAGTGTTTTAGAGTTTTGCCGGAGAGGAAAGGTAATTTCCAAGTTGAAAAATTTAGTGCAACCCTTATATATGCTAATTGGAGGTTCAAAGTCCAGTTGTATAAAAAAGGGACAAATAGCCCTTTGCCGCTTGTCATCTCGGTTTGTACAGTTCGTTACATTTGCACTTGATAGTGCAATAAGTGAAAAACCTTATGAATAAAGAGTTTGCGAAATTGGTAAGAGCAAAAGAAGGTAATGTCAAGTTTTGCTAAGCGTGGCTAATCATGCCGATTCGCATGTTGTCATGGCAGTATTGAGCTATCGAAGCTCCGCTAGCCAAGGCATTTCTGCCTAATTTAGTGACTGCTTAGAGATTTCCGCTGTAAGGCAGAAGCCCAATTGCTCTTGCGCGTTTGACCGCTGTGGTGATGGCTTTCTGGTTCTTTTTAGAGCAACCAGTTCTGCGAGCAGGCAAAATTTTGCCATTATCCGTGAGGAATTTGCGGAGCATAAGGACATCTTTGAAATCGATATATTCGATTTTGTTTGCCGCAATTGGGTCCTGGCGTCTGCGTTTTCCGCCTAGCGCCGAGTCAAAAGATCTGGATCGTTGGTTATACATACCTTCACTCTACCAATTTTTCGTTGATTACAGTTTTTTGTTTTATACGTTCGGCATATGCAAGGAAAACTTGAAACAAATTTTGGAATTCAGTATGGAATCCCATTTGCAACAACTCATCTTGCGCTTCCTCGAAGCTCCAATTATATTTCTGCATGCGATAAATTGCTACAACTAAACCAGTTCTGTCCATACCATGCAAGCAATGGACGAAGCAGGGCTGATTTTCAGGGTCAGACACAATGTCCAAAAAGAACTCAATCGCCTCTTCTTCAGGCACAGCAAAGGGTCGCATCGGAATTGCATAATAATGCATGCCAAGAGCAGTGACTATTTCGCGCTCTTTCTGCAGCGCCGGTTGGTCTTCGCGCAAACTAATTATGGTTTTGGCGCCATTATTTTTGAGCAGAGTAAAAGCATTTGGAGTAGGTTGACCACCGCGCCACAAATCAGGTCCAAGTATTTGGAAGTTACTTATTTCGCTACTAAGGTCTGGTTTTAAGGGAATTTCCATTTATAGAAAAGACTAAATCCAGTTAGATACATTCACGTACATAGCCGTAAACCCTTGCGACTATTAATCTTGCGCCTTGCTTACATCCTATCAAACTGGACCGTACATTCCAATCGATTTTTTTTGGCATAATAAGTAGACCGCCAATGCACCCAGTACAGGACAGGAAACATGAAGCAAACCAAAGCTGAAGCAAATCAAGTGGAAACGTCGCTCGAACTGGCTGACAACTGTCTGGATGACGGAATTGCCATTCTCGATTTTGGATCGCAATTCTCGCAGCTCATAGCCCGGCGCATTCGCGAGATGAAAACTTACTGCGAAATACTGCCGTTTAGCGTCTCGGCATCAGAGCTTAAGCGCTTAAATCCCAAAGGGATTATTCTTTCGGGTGGTCCTGGAAGTGTTTATGACCCTTATGCGCCAAGAGTAGATAAAGCTGTTTGGAAGCTGGGTTTACCTGTTTTTGGTATCTGTTATGGCATGCAGTTGATGGCGCATGATTTAGGTGGAAAAGTTGAGCCTTCATCAGAGCGCGAATATGGCCGAGCGCTGCTAACCATCGCCCATCACGATAATTTATTTGCTAAACTGGATCCGGCAATTGAAAGCTGGATGAGTCATGGTGATAGTGTAGACGGACTGCCTGAGGGGTTCTCCACTATTGCATCTACTATGAATACACCAATTGCAGCCATAGCTAATCCGCTACAAAAATATTATGGAGTGCAGTTCCACCCTGAAGTGGTGCACACTACAGGTGGAACTCAAATAATTTCTAACTTCGTTCTAGATGTTTGCGGCTGCACTAAAAGCTGGACCATGGACCATTTCATGGAAGAGTCCATCGAAACAGTCCGTAAGCAATGTGGTGATAAAAAAGTTCTGCTTGCACTCTCAGGCGGCGTGGACAGCTCGACTCTGGCGTTTCTATTGCACAAAGCTGTGGGCGACAAACTTACATGTATGTTCATAGACCAGGGATTCATGCGCAAAAACGAGCCTGAATGGCTTGTAAATAAATTCGAAAAAGAGTTCAACATTCATGTTCACTATGTGCAAGCGCGGGATCGTTTCATTGGTAGATTGGCTGGTGTAGAAGATCCCGAGCGTAAGCGCAAAATAATCGGAGAAGAATTTATTCGCGTTTTCGAAGAAGAATCGAAAAAACTTGGACCCTTCGATTATCTTGCTCAAGGAACTTTGTATCCAGACGTAATTGAATCATCTGGAAGTAGAATCGATCCTAAAACTGGCGAACGTATTGCGGTCAAAATTAAATCGCACCACAACGTTGGTGGCTTGCCCGAAGATCTGCAATTCAGGCTTGTAGAGCCATTTGCCAAACTATTTAAAGACGAGGTACGTTTACTGGCGAGAGAACTTGGCGTGCCAGACGGCATCGTGGTAAGACATCCATTCCCCGGTCCTGGTCTTGCCATTCGTGTAATTGGCGAAGTGACAAAAGAAAGATTGAAAACTTTGCGCGAAGCCGATTGGATCATTCGCGAAGAAGTGAAAGCACATGGCTTGTATAGACAAATCTGGCAAATGTTCGGCATTTTGCTTCCGACTAAATCTGTTGGCGTAATGGGTGACAAACGGACTTATCAAAATCCAATTGTAATCCGCGCTGTAACAAGCGAAGACGGCATGACGGCTGACTGGGCGCGACTGCCATATGATCTTGTGGCCAAAATATCATCACGCATAGTGAATGAAGTGCCAGGCGTGAACAGAGTTATGCTCGATGTGACATCAAAACCTCCAGCCACGATTGAATGGGAATAAACAGCTCGGGAAATTGGCAAGCATCGCTTTTAGCTAAAGGGCTTATTTGTTTGCTCTTCCTGTGCGGCTTTGCAGCGGGTGGATATGTTGCGGGCACTGCCTTTCATGACCCTGATACGTGCTGGCTTTTAGCCATTGGACAGAAAATAGTAGAGCAGATGAGTTTGCCTACCGTTGATCCATTTTCGTATATTGGGGCGGAAGGAAAATATGTCGTTTATCAGTGGCTTACAGAGCTGCTTTTTTATGGTGCCTACAAAATCTACGGCGGACTGAGCTTGATGATTTTTGTAGCGTTGGTTTTGATTACGGCCTTTTTTGTTATTCCTGTCAATTTTATTGCTGACACAAGAAAGGCTTCGGTTGCCTGTTTTGGTGCCGTGATTTTGACTTTTATCGCAAGCTCATATCACATTTTGGCTCGCCCAGAAATTTTTTCTTATTTGTTTTTGTCACTTACACTGTCAGTTTTGTTGCATCACAGACAAAAATTACCAGAAAATCAAACGCTTGGTCATCTCAAATGGCAATTGCCTCTTATTTTTCTTTTTTGGGCAAACTTGCATACTGGTTTTACAAGTGGTCTGATAGCTATTGCCTTTTTTGGTCTGGCACTTATTAGCGAATATTTTTTTGGTAAGTCCAAGAAAATAAGTCTGACTTACATACGAAATTATGTTCTAGTATTTTTTGGTTGTTTGCTTGTCACCATGATAAATCCGTATGGATTTGGGCTCTGGCAGTACATTTATCATTTATTCTTTTCGCCTTTCAATCCACACATTATGGAACTGGGTCCTTTAACGCCAGATAGGCTCAAAGAATTCACCTTCTATCCCTTTTTTGCCCTTGCTATTCTTGCTATGTTTTTAATTGCAAGAACACTGCGGCCATCACGTTATCCGGTCAGTGGACTTTATTCTCTTTATGTTTCCATCTATGTGATAGCTAGCGGATTTTCTTGTCGCAGACTCATTATGTTCGCCAACATTTGTTTGCTATACGAAATTTTGTTCTTGCTTCAAGTGAATTTCAAAGACGATAAAAAAGATGAACAAACTAGCGAAGCTATCGCAGAGGGTGAATCTGAGCCTGTCGAAAATATGGGTCTACTCGCAAAAGTGAATCACCGTTTTGGCGAGCTTTTGGCCGAAAAGGCCTGGATTGGTATCCTTTTAATAGTGTCGGGTTTGGGTGTCTTTCTCATCTCTTCCAGAGTGATACCGCCAGAAATACCACAATCAAGTTCGGGTTTTGTTATGCCGGCAAAAGCCTTGGACTATTTGCGCAAAAACATGCCTGAAGGCAAGATGTACAGCGACGCTCAATATGGTGATGTGATTATCTGGCATCTTGCAGCTAAAGGTGTTCCCGTAAAGGTCTTCGTAGACACTCGCTTTGACATGTACGGCGATGAACTCATGAGCGACTATTACAGACTGCGCAACTGCCAAAAGGGCTGGCGTAAGCTTTTAGACAAATATCAGTTCGATTGGATCTTCTTGCCTCGCGAAGGTTCGCTAAGCGAAAGGCTCTGCAAGAGCAAGGACTGGTCCGTGATTTACAACGATAAAGTGAGCGTAATTTTCAAACGTTCTAAGCCATTAAATAACTAAGCTTTAAAAGCTAGTGCTAGCTAGCTTAGTACTTAATATTAGATTTAATGCTTAAAGCCTTAATTGGCGGTTTTGAGTTCTCATTTAATTAGGCCTTTCGCGTGTCAAATCTTTAGGGTCAAGTTATCTCATTCTTTCTTGATTCAAAGGCGCAAACACTCTACTACCAAGCCTCCACAATCTTAATCGACCAACTGCCACGCAGTGGTAGTTCGCCGAAGAAGCATGAGTATGTTTCCGCATTGGAAACGCCGGATGTAACCCGTCCGTTTAATCCGAGTTTCGACCTCACTTCTGCAGGCCGAACTCATTCTACGAAAGGAAAAAGTTATGACTACGTTGACTTCGATTCCTCCGGTCAAATCCCTGAAGAACCGGAAAACCCTTGCTGACCTCCGTAAGGAGTTCGTCAAGTTTCTCGATGACGAGTTGATTGGACAGCCCAAGGCAAAGGCCACGGCGCTGCGAATCTTCAACCTGATTTACAGCCCGTTGCGTGAGCCCAACAAGCCCATCTTCACGGCTGGTCTGGCTGGTCAGTCTCGTACCGGCAAGACGCTTCTCGTCAAGCTCTTCGCCAAGTGGTTCCACGGTCGCGAAGACGCGATGGTGCGTATCGACGGCGGCGAGTTCCTCGACAAGCACTACATCTCTCGCGTTATTGGCGCACCGCCGTCGTACATCGGCTACAAGGACCCCAAGGACACTAAGGAGCCCCTGAAGCCGGAAGACGTCGACCAGTCGGCCATGTTGTCGCAGCACAACCTCAACCGCTCGAAGTTGGGCTCCGATAACGACGTGGTCTTCCTTCTGCTGGATGAGTTCGAAAAGTTCCCGCAGGAAATCATCTCCCTTCTGCTGAAGGGTCTCGATGATGGTGAGGCGACGCTCGCCAACAACACTAAGATCAACCTGCGCAACGTGGTGATCTTCTTCACGGCAAACCTCGGCATGCGTGAGCTGTCGAATCGCATCTTCGGCTTCAATCGGAGCAGCGATAGCCGCGAGGAAATCGTCGACGCTGTGCAGGGCGCCTACAAGCAGTTCACCACTCCGGAATTCCGGAACCGAGTGGACGAGATCATCGTGTACGAGTCGCTCGGCGAGGACGACCTGCTCAAGATCGTCGGCGTCGAAACTCGCCGTCTCAACAAGTTCATCACCGAGACGGAGACCCTGCCGTTGTTCGAAGTCAACGTCACGAAGGAGGCGGCCAAGAAGATTCTTGAGCTCACTCTGGCTGGCGAAGGCAATCTGGGCAACATGAAGCGCGTCATGCAGCAGCATGTGCGTGAAAAGCTGGGCGACATGGTGAACGACGGCGTCATCAAAACGGGCATGCGAATCGACGTCG
Organism: Candidatus Melainabacteria bacterium; assembly: GCA_016699165.1. GTDB lineage: Bacteria > Cyanobacteriota > Vampirovibrionia > Obscuribacterales > Obscuribacteraceae > Aved-18. Next base: position 3,008,055 of record CP064963.1, read on the forward strand.
TGGTCGTGGATGGAGCCATCACACTGGTTCCGGTCGCGGACGCGATGAAGATCGCCGACATGCTCACGCTTCGCCAGGGCAAGGAAACATTGCCCCCGGCAAACTACGAGGCACTCTTGACCACGAGGACCCCCGATGAGGTGGTGCCGATTGTGTCACGAGTCCTCGGAATTCTCGCCGAAGCGAACGTGACCGTCGAAAGCAGCGAGTTCTCGCAGGAGGGTTCGGTGTACACTGTGCGTCTCTTCTTCGCTGCCAATTCAGCGGTGATCGAGAAACTGAACGACGGGCTCACCGGCCAGGCGATTCGTTTCTTGAAGCTGTCTGAGTCGGTGGAGCGCTTTCTGGTGTTCATTTCCAACGAGAATCTGGCCTCTATCAAGGCTACTCGTTGGCAGGAATACAGTGAGTTGCTCAACGAGGCAGGAGCGCGCTTCATCAAGTCGGGCGGCGTGTCGGACAAGGTGAATTGGACACACTACGAGCTGGCTGCGCCGGCGAGTAAGTTTGCCACCATCGAAAACCGGCTCAAGGCAATGGGCTTCCAGTCCATTCGTCGCAAGGAAGCCGCCGACAAGTAATGTCGTCGACGGTCTGATGAGCGTTACCTGAAGAAGTTTGGGGAGTGGCAAGCAATTGCCATTTCCCCACTCTTCTTTTTTTTGTCCTCCTTTTACTAAATGCTATAGTATTAAGCTGGTTGTAGAAGCACTTGCTACCTGGCGTTTTGTCCATTACTGGCTTGAGATTTGAAAAATATGACGGCCCCATCAAATTTTTCACAAAAAATTATGACGGCCACATCATATTTCAAATTTTGGCTTCTAATTTCAGAGATTTCAGCTTCGTCGTCCCGCACCACAAACACTGCATTTGTCGTCGTCAGGAGCGAGCTTAGATTTGCAGACGAAACAAGTATTGGCTGGTTCTGCAAGCGAATTGTCCGATTGCACCACAACTGCTTTCCAGGTTCCAGTGATAAGTCCGCTTGCAGCCTCACTCAGTGCCTGGGCTTCGGCTTCTCTTCCCAGAGTCTTGAGCATATCGGCAAAACTTTTGCGCACGCTTATAGTGTCTTTGTGCGCTTCTCCAAGCGTCTTAGTTCTTATCTCTACTGCGCGCTTATATTGCACTTCTGCTTCACCATAGCGACCCTGCACATGATAGAGACTGGCTAAATTGTGCATGCAAACAGCCACGTTTGGATGTTCGGCGCCATAGTTTTTTTCGTAAATAGTCTTACATTTTTTTGAATAATTTTCGGCTTCAGAAAATCTTCCCATCAAGTAATGCAGCCCAGCAAGCTGATTACCGGTGTTCGCCACCTCTGGATGGTTATCGCCAAGCACTTTCAGTTTTATTTGAAGAGACCGCCACCAAGCCATTTCGGCTTGTCCGTATTTTTCGGCTCGATGCAAAATCTCACCCATTCTATCGAGCGAGCGCGCCAAGCGACTATCTTGCTCAGGAAATTTCTCTGCAAGTGCAATTGCTTGATTCGCCAGCTCAAGAGCTTTGTCGAGATTTCCTTGCGCATAGATTTGCTCCATTTCATCGCGCAACTCTTCCCACGTCTTCGCCCCTGCAACTGGCTTTGGAATAACAATCGGCGGTAAATGATCTTGAGTGACAAATGGCGCAGCACCGCTTGCAGACACTTTTTTTGCTCGCAAAGCTTCTTGCAGCTCGGCAGCTTTTTGTGGACGCTGAGTCTTATTGAACAAATCAGAATAACTATCCACCAGGCGCAGTAAGTCAGGATCTTTGACACCGAAGATTCTCTTGATCTCGAACGCTTGCGCGTATAAAGGCTCCGCCTGACCATATTTTTGCTGCATGTGATAAATCACTGCAAGTCTGTGTGCGGCATCACCAGTTTTTATATGCGCTCCACCAAGTTTGCGCAATCGAATCTCGAGCAGCTGTTTAACAGGCTTTTCTGCCTGTCGATAATGCCCTTGATTGCAATAGCTTTCGCCAAGCCCCTCAAGAATCGGCATCAAATCCTCTTCTGTCGCGTGGAAGTCTCCTGCTTCCTGCAGAGCCAGTGTCCAAATGGTTTCGGCATAACTGTAATTGCCGGCAATCGACGCTTTTCGCGCCTGCTCAATTAATGTTTGCCAGCTATTTTCCATTGATAATAAATCTAGAATCGGTGTCTGTGACTTCGCCTGGCGGCTAAAACGATTATACAGGAAAAGTCCGTAAAGCCTTAATTGGTGGCGGATTCAAGTGGCGTCGCATGGTTTTTCTTTGAAGGTTAAAAAATTGTACTAGGGTATGTAATAAGGAAACATGTCTTAGGGGCGGTCGTCGTTTACACTGCGGGATTTTTCGGAGCACCACGAAAATGACTAATGGTAGAAAAACTAAATATTCGTTGGCGTTGAGTACGCTCTTGCTGCTACAAAGCGGCATCATGCCAGTCTTCGCTGATGATTCGATTCCGGTAGCACCGACCAGATTAAGACGAAACCAGGGTTCCGCACCTGCTACAACCAAAGTGCTAAATGGCGTCGTAAGCCAATCTCGTATGGGTGAAACCACACCCTCACAAGTTTCTATTCAAGGTGGAGGGCTTATCTCAAATGATAATATGTCAGTCTTTAATAGCAGCCCAACGCCAGGTCAACAGCCTGTTCAAGCACCTGTTCAATCAGCACCACTTGTGCAAACATCGCAGTTTGCCAGTCCTGCCAAAGTCACCAAGCAAGCTCAAGTCAGTCAATCTTCCGCTCCAGTCCAAAAAAGTGGTTTCTCAGCAAGCGACGCACGAAAAGCTTTAGAAGTCGGACTTGGAGTGGCAAGCTTTCTTGGTAGTGCCGTTTCGCGCACAGCGATACCACGCATCCCCACAAGTTCTTTCAGGGCTGGAACGGGTACTTCTTATACGCCACCCTCAACTAATCTTGCGGGTTCGGCATTTGGTGGGCGTCAATTAACCAGGCAGGAATTAGCCGTGCTTGGCAGTTACAACATCGCTATAGTAATTGATAAATCAGGTTCTATGAGCACCACCGATTGCCCCGGTGGCATGACTCGATGGGACTGGTGCCGAGACCAGATGCTAGGTTTCGCTCGGCAAACCGCTTCAGTTTTCAGGCAAGGTATAGATGTTTTGTTATTCTCTTCAGAATACGAAGCCTTTCCAAATGTCACTTTTAATACAGTCAAGACTGTGTTCACTAATAATAGACCTAGTGGTGGCACTCAAATGTCAGAACCACTCGAAGCCGTTTTCAATGAGCATTTCCGCAAGCGCGATCAGTTAGGCAATACCAAAAAATTAATAGTGGAAGTTATTTCTGACGGTGAGCCAAGCGACAAAGGTGAGGTCGCAGCCGTAATTGCGCGCGCAACTCAACGTATGCAACGACCAGACGAAATTACTGTAAGCTTTTTGCAAATCGGCAACGAACGCGATGGAGCAAGTGCCCTTTCTTATTTTGACAATAATTTGATGCGCGAAGGCGCTATGCAAGACATCGTCGATGTGGAGCCGTTCTACATCGTCAGCAACCAAGGCTTATCACAAGCCATTCTCAACGCTGCACAACGTAAACGCTAATGAAAATTACAAAGCTAAGTCAACTGTCACTTGCAGTTGCAATCACCATTTCAAATACATTCTCTCTATCTGTTGAGTCCGTCTCGGCTAAAGTGCTTAATGGTCAAGCGAGCCAATCGCGCATTCAAAGAAAAGAATCGACTCAATTGACTCCACAAACTGGGCTAATTTCAGGCGATGCGATGTCGGCGTTTTCCGCCTCGGCTTCCACTTCTGTCGCAAAGCCCACGCAGCTTATCGATGCAGGCGTTTTTACAACCGTTCCAAAAGCCAAGCCACTAACCAGTGGTATCACAGCTAGTGCTGGACTGACTAGAGAAGACGTTGAAGGACTGCACAAAAATGACATTGCCATTTTAATAGATACGTCTAGTTCGATGAAAGAAAAAGTCTTGCCAGATAACGTCAGTCGTTGGGACTGGTGCCGCAATCAGTTGCTTGGGTTTACTCAAAAAACAACTGCAAATTCAATCAAAGGAATAGACGTTCTACTTTTTAATAGCGATCTGAAAATCTTTCCAGAAGTCGACTTAAATACTGTCAAGACAGTCTTTGCAAATAATTACCCAGCTGGTGGCACCAAGCTCGATCCTGCTTTGAATGCCGTTTTCACCGCACATTTTAAACGTAAAAGCGAAGGCAGCACAAAAAAACTAAAAGTGATAATCATAAGCGATTGCTTGCCCCCAGTTGGTTTCATACCGATAGGCACTGCGGCTTCGCAAGTTGGCGGACCAAACGAAATTTCGGTCACATTCTTGAATGTTGTCAGTCTCACTGCTTTTACATCGGTGTTTTCAGCTACTACCAACCCTAATATTCCAGTAGAAGTTCGACCCTTTGAAATTGTAAACAAAGCCGGACTGAGCCAGACAATTTTAGAAATAATCAAGCGAAATCATTAACCTGGCTTAAAGGACATCGCTTGGCGCAAATAGTTCTATATAAAAAATAGGACAAAGTAGACATTATGACCTCAAAAAGATTCTATAAATTGACACTGACTGCTCTCGGGCTCACGCTCGGGGTGGCTCAACTGGCGCCATCTTTCGCCGATACCGGGCAATGGAATAACTACCTAAATGGTGGCGTTAATCGCTCTGTCCAAAAGCAAGAGCCACTTGATGCTGGTGCATCCCAATCTGGACTTGTTTCTGGTGATGCAATGTCTGCTTTTACCAATCAGCAGGGGGTTGTGGACAAACGTCCGGTGACTATTTTCAAGCAAAATGTGCAGCAATCGCCTCTTGCGCTGAACTCTGGCTTAACAGATGGCCGTCCAGCAGGACGTACGCTTTCGGTTAAAGATTTGAATTTATTTTCCAAAAACGATATTGCGATTTTGATTGATAAATCCTGGTCGATGGGCAACCGCACTCACGAAGGTGGTATGAAGCGCTGGGATTGGTGCCGCAATCAACTGGTTGGTTTCACTTCTCAAACTGCAAAAGCATTTCCCAAAGGAATAGATGTGTTGCTCTTCGACGACGAATTTGTGGTTTATCAAAATGTTGATATGAATGCGGTCAAAGACATTTTCGCGATGAACAAAACCGGTGCCGGAACTAACATTGATGCACCTTTACAGACTGCCTTTGATGAACACTTCAAACGTCGCAGTCAGGGTAGCAACAAGAATCTAGTGGTGATAATCATTAGCGACATCTCCGCTAAAAAAGGGATGTCTGTAATTAAGCATAATATCGGCAACGTGCTTCGTCAGAACGAAATCTCTGTGACCTACTTGAATTTAAAAACAAGCGACAAAGAAAAATACATGCCGTTTGCCACAACGAGTATGCCTATTCGCGTTGAACAAGTTCCGTGGGAACAGGTCAATTCACAGGGTTTGACCCAAACTATTTTGAATGTGATTAAACAAAGTCAGTAATTATTGAAAATCACGTTTGATTTTTTCGGTCCAGGTCTTTTTCGCAATAGGCTTACCCAGCGACTTTAAGTTGCGAGAAACTGTTACGTTAAAATAGTCTTTGTCCGATTCGACTTTAATATCTGTGATCAAATCAATCTTGCACGCTTTATGTTTGCGGCTACTGATGCGCGTCTCCATGTATCCATGAAAAATACTATTGGCGGGATGTACAGCGGAGACGTTGTGTTGAATAGTGCGCATAGTTTTGATAAACCAGCTCGGTGTGGGATATTCGCGACATGCAGTTTCAGTCCAGGTCATATTATTATTTACAAGACCTTCTTCAATGTTGAGTCCGTCATTCTCTATAGGCGGTTTAAGTGCGGGGCGCGCTGCTCTTGTTCGAGGAAGTGGCAAGCGGACCATTTGCCGATCCGTCCTTGTTTCGGGAAGTGTGACACTAGTGCTGTCGCCAAAATAAATTGCACTCGACAAATTTTGAGGACTTGGCCATGCCATTGGAAACTGACTATTGCTCAATGCAAGCCGAATTTTGTGTCCTGGTTTAAATGTCCAGGTGGTGAAATGCATCGGCCATTCTAATTTGTATTTTTTGCCTGGCTCCATGTATTCTGGCTTGAGACTTGAATCTCGTTGCGATGCATTAAGCAACCCACCTGTAACAAGTGACACTCTTCCGTCTGGAAAAACATCTTCGAGTCTGGCAGTAAATGTGGCTTGTGGAGCAGTACAAGATGCGTTAATTGAAACTTTTGGTATGCCTATGATTTCAACTTTCTTTTGTAGTGGCTTGGTATCGAATGTGAAACTAAAAGCATCGTCTTCGCTCATATCGTCCGTTGGTTCGCCCCACCAGTAACCGGCATGGTGTCCAGTTGTTGCATTAAAGTCGAGAACAGAAGATTTGCCGCTGTCAACATTCGATTGATCAAGCGAACCGATTTTGTGAGGGTAATAAGTCTTTGTATTGGTATCATTTACTGGCCAATTGCAATATTTCCAGTAGCCTGGAGTTTGCTTTAGATAGGCGTTAGGCTCGTTTCCTGTGCGCACGAAAACAAGAAATTTATTCTGCATGCAGTCATTTTTTTGATCTGTAAGCCAATGTTTAAAAAACTTGCAAGCATTAGCTCGCCACTCGTAATTTGGTCCTGGTGTGCCATTATCTGGCCACGAGTGATTCCAGGGTCCTATTTCCACTTTGAGTGGTGACTTCAAATACTCAAGCATTCGGATGGGCGTATCGCGGTATCCATCAAGTAAGCCGCCGATTACATAACATGGAATATTCAATTTTTCCGGTTGATATCGCAGTGATTTTTTACGCCAGAAATCGCCGTCGCGCTGATGTTTTAAGTAAGTCAGAACCCAGGGATAAGCCTCGAATCTGTTTTTTAAATAGTCTTTGTCCAGTTCGTATTTAGGACTCTTGGGCAAGCCGTTTTCATGGTCTATTTCTAAATTGTACCAATCGAAATGCAAGCATCCGTCTGAATAGTGAACGTCGTCGTGATAAATATCGTCTGATACATGTGCGGCAAGAATAGCCTTAAGAGCAGGCGGACGTCGCATTGCGACCATAATTGAATTAAAGCCACCCCACGAAATGCCCCACATACCAACGTTCTTATTCGAGTTTGGTAGCTTCGATAATTGATCTATAATTTCAACTGCATCGCTTATCTCAGCATCAGAATATTCTCTATCGGGCACCGCACCTTCAGACGACCCTGTGCCGCGAATATCTACTTTTACTGAAATAAATCCGTGCTCGGCAAAATAAGTATGGAGCGGGTAGTCACGGGCGTAAAAACTATCGTCTTTTCGATAAGGCAAAAGCTCAAGTAAAACGGGCAATTTGGCATTTTTATCTAGATTTTTTGGCTCGTAAATAGTGGCCGAAAGCTGGACTCCGTCTTTCATTTTTAAAAACACCTGGCGAATATTCACGAAAGGCTCTACGCACAAGCCAGGTGAGGCGTTGAGCACCAAAGCGAAAATGAGTGAAAATGCCGCGAGTTGTTTTTTCATGGCGATAAATTTGAACGACTGACAGACTTTATCACCTTGAAGACTTATAATGGGCGCATGTCTGAGCAAAACATTCTAGTTACAGGTGCTGGCGGGTTTTTAGGACCCTGGCTTTGCGAGCGCCTTATTAAAGAAAAAAAGCGCGTTTTCGCCCTTGATATCGCGTATCATCCCAATTCGCGCATTCACGAAATCACGGGACTGTCCGAGCGCATCGAAGCTGACGTCAATGATTACGACCAGATGCTCGATATTTTGCGCACTCACAAAATCGAAGTAGTCATTCACTTAGCCGCTCAGGCGCTTGTGGGAGTGGCTTTGAGCCATCCATATGAAACGCTCAAAACCAATATTTTGGGCACTATGAATATCTTGGAAGCGGCTCGTTATCTTAAAGATTTTGAAACTCCGCTTAAAGCAATAATCGTTGCGTCAAGTGATAAAGCTTACGGAGATCAAGATAAATTGCCTTATATCGAAATTGCACCGATGCAAGGCAAATATCCATACGATGTGTCGAAGAGCTGTGCCGACTTGATTTCGCGATCTTATTTTTATACTTACAAACTTCCAATTACAGTTACTCGCTGTGGAAATATGTATGGCGGAGGCGATCTCAATTGGAGTCGCTTAATACCAGGCACCATATTTAGTTGCATTAAAAGTGAGAACCCAATAATTCGATCTAACGGAGTGCTTGTTCGCGATTATGTGTACATTGAAGATGTAGCTGATGCGCTCTATATTTTGACTGAAAAAATGCTTGAGAATAACGACTTGCACGGGCACGCTTTCAACATAAGCAACGATTCTCCCAAGTCTGTTCTAGAAGTCGTCCGTCGCATCATCGATTTAATGGCGCGCCCAGAGCTGACACCAGTAGTCGAGGACACTGCACGTGCAGAGATAGGTGCTCAGTATTTAAGCTCCAATCTCTTTCGAGAAAAGACCGGTTGGAGCCCACGCTTTGATTTTGAGTCGGGACTAAAAGAAACTATTAAATGGTACGAGTCGAAGTATAAGTAGTTTAGTATTAAGCTGGCTCAGCAAGCAGATTCTCGTAGCCCAGAAAATAATAGTAAATAACAGTGCGATCGATTTGCGATGTGAGCATCGCTTTATAAATTGGCGACTCTTTGTGGCTTTTAATTACCACATAAATTGGCATCGAGGGTGGTGCCTCAAAAGATGCGCCATCCATTGGTCCGCCTACTAATTTTATATCCATGGTTAATTCGCCCCCGCTACACGACCGGACATCTTGGCTGACTTACAGGCATTGCCGTCTTTGGCGCGCAGGTGTCCGGTGCCTGTGGCCAGGTCAATTGCTTCGTGAATGGTTTCCAGAAAGTTGTTGATGCGATTTACAAGACGCGCTTTGCCAGCCTTTTCTGCCTTCATACGCGAGAGCAAAAGACCTGTAATCATTTTGTTCAATTTGCGAATATTACCGTCGTAGAGCCCGTAGGCAAGCGTGAGGATAATATGTTTAGAGCTGCCTGTGCTCGTATTGATCGTGCGTAAACGATCAATTGAATCTGGTGGCAGGTTCACTATAAACGAGTGCAAATTGAGCAAATTTGATTCCATTATGCAGTTACCATTAATCCGCTGCGTATTTCTTGCGCCCAGGCTGCGATGCGGTCTTCGGTGAGATGAGATTCATTCACTTCGTCTATCACTAGACCAACGAAATAGTTGTCGACAATTGCTTCTGTGTGTTCAAAATCGAAACCGTCTTTTGTGATTTGATTGGCAATAATGGTGCCGCCGCGCTCCAGCACTTTGTCGTACATGATTTTCATGGAGCTGACAAAGTTGTAGCCGTAGCCCACTTGATCGCCTAGTGCGAAGAGTGCCACTTTTTTACCGCTGAAGTTGATGTTGTCCATTTGGGGCCAGAAGTCCACCCAGTCGTCTGTTAGCTCGCCGTCGCCCCATGTGGAGCTGCCCAGGACCAGGAAATCGTCGTCTGCGAAGTCTGCTGCGGACGATCTATCTATTGGTTTGATTTCGGACACTAACTCCGCCAATTGTTTTTGGATGGATTCTGCCACTGCTACTGTGGTTCCAGTTTGTGTCCCGTAAAAAAGTTTCCCCACCGTTTTGTTCTCCTTTGTTTCCTCTTGATAAATAAAAAATATGTCAAATTGCGAATGCGTAGCAACAGCCCGCAACCGCTTGACGAGTAAAAAATCAATATAAGCAAAAGCAAGCAGCTGAGCGGGTTCCGCCCATCCAAGCTGCTGATTTGATTGTGTAACTACTTTACACCACTTCAAATAAATTGCAAACCTTTCTCAATAAGAAAAGGGGCGTTTTAATGGCGATTTTGCCCGATATTGCCCATATTTGGGCTGATTTAAAATCTTCATATTGAGACTCATTCGCAGTTTATCCTTCATTTATATGAGCATTTTTCGTTGACAGCTGAAAGTACCCGATATATCGTGGACATCCAGTCAGTTGAGAACGGTTCGCAAATTCTCAACGACTGTTGCTTCCAGGCGTTCTCTGTTTAGGTATCCCTATATGCAAGAAAAATTGAACAGGTCCAAGCTAGTTCGTCGCCATGCGGTACCACTGCGTCGCTCGCAACAAAGACAGCATCTACCCAATAATATGGACGATGTGGTCGATGACCTGTTTGAAATTCGCCACCTTATTAATGATCTTGCTGGTGTAGAAGATGCGCCCGGTTGGTTCTACACTAATTATAAGCAAGAGGTACAGGCGCTCAAATCGCGCCACAGACGTCTTCTTGACCTTATTGAGAAAGCTAGTAAATATAGCTCGAATGAAACTCTCAACAACATCCTTATAGAAGTACGGGTTGAATATCTGGCACTCAAAAATGCCATTCGCAACGCTTATCGTCAGAAAGGCACCGCGCTCTGTCTGGGCGATTGGCAAAGCCCAATTTATGATGCTACATACGAAGCTGGTCAGAATCGGCTGACTAATGGCGTGGCAGAGCACGTGCTCGACTACAAACGCGACGGTCATCTTGATGCGATTGCTTACGAAAAAGAATATGTTGAAGAATATCTTTCGCATTTAGGTTGCAAAAATCTCAAAGCGTATTTGTCGAACAGTGGCATGGGCTCGTTCAGCACTGCCATTCAGTGGATTGCACACGAATCGAATATTGCTACAAACGTTCGCGCGATGGCTGTTATGCCAATGTATTTTGAAAATATTCATCTGGCACGTGGCTATTTCCAGGATCTAATTCAAGTCGATATGAGCGCACAGGGCATAAGCCTGCTTGCTTCATTGCGTTTGAACAAGCCAAATTTAGTGATATGCGACAACGTGACAAACTGCGGCGAAGTGATGTTCCACGATGTCGATACCGTTCTCAAATGGGCTAAAGAAGAAACAAGTGAGCCTGTCACCTTGCTCATAGATACAACTTGTTTGCCTGTGTTCTTGATGCCTTACGGCTGGCTTGCGGACTTGCCTGAGCATGTATCAGTAATAATGATTGAAAGTCTGGCTAAATATCACCAGTTCGGTATGGACACCGTCACTGGTGGCATCATGATGGCTCAAATGAGCGAGGCTTCACATAGCAGTTTCGCTAAAGCAAGAGCCAGATTTGGAGCCAATATTTCTGACTCCAGTGTAGGCGCTTTGCCGCAGCCGAATTACTCGCGCTTGGAGCGTCGCATGAAACGTCATGCTCGCAATACAAGTATAGTGGCTCGTGCACTGCAATCAATTTCGCAAAACGAAAAGGGCATTATTCAATCTGTATCGTGGCTTGACGAGAAGCTTTCGCCCGACAGTATTGCCGTTAACCTTCCCTGGTTCACAGGTACATGTTTGACTGTGCGTATGCAAGAAGGTTTTAAATCTATTCCGCAGTATCGCGAATTCGAATACAAAGTTATGGAGAAGTCACGCGAATATGGCTTACCCATTGCTTTGAGCACAAGTTTTGGATTTGATACGACAAGACTTTATGTTACGGCTCCTGCTACTAAATTTGAGCCGCCTTTCTTGCGCATCTCGATAGGAACAGAAACATCTAGTCAGATAGCCACTTTTGTGCGCATTCTTGAAGAAGTAAATACTGAGCTTGGCAAAACAATGAAACCAAGCATAGTGGCAAATGAGACCGCTCAAGAAAAAATTGCAGTCGCCAAGCCTAGAGTAGAAGTGGTTAGCGACTCCAAAATACAATCGAGCGTGTTTCTTGGTGATAAGGCACTGCAAAATTATTTATCTCCTGCAAATATTGCTTGTCCGCCACTGGTCGAGCTTCCCGCTGATCTCAATCCGTATGCAAAAGACGGCGTGCGTATCATGGCTAAAATGATGCCGCTAGTTCCTTTGATGAATATCAAGTCTGTGCCAGCTTATTCGATGATGAGTGAAGCGTTTGCGCGCGGCGATTTGAGTGGCGTCAAAAACGTTATTGAGAGTTCTTCTTCTAATACAGTCCTGTCGCTGAGCGTGATATCGAGACTTTTCGGCATCGATAATACAGTCGCTCTTGTAGACGATTCAATAGCGCCAAGTTTGACTCGAATGCTCAGACTGTTTGGAATCGAGGTGTACAAACACCCAGGACCAGGACACGAGCTTTATGGCAAAGTGATGCCACGCAGCAGCCGCGCCACTGATTGCGGTGCGCAACCAGGCTGGATTAATCCGGGTCAGTACGGCAATCCAGATAATCCAGAAGGATTTGCCAAATGGCTAGCACCTGATCTTTATAGACAGACTCAAGGCAAATTGGATATCTTGTCCTGTGCGCTTGGAACTTGCGGCACTATGGTTGGTGTCAGTCGCGGACTGCGCATGCACAATCCCGATATTAAAGTTGTGGCTTGTTGCCCCGGCGCAGGCGAGGTCATACCTGGTCCTCGCGAAAAAGCACAATTAAGCGATGTCACTTTCGACTGGCAAAACGTAGCCAACGCACGCTTCGAATTGGAAGCGACAGAAAGCTTTGCTGCTAGCGTAAAACTCTTACGCCGAGGCATTATGGGCGGACCAAGCTCTGGTATGAATTATGCCGGTTTGCTCAAATATCTTGAAACACAAAAAGAAGCTGGACTTTTGAACCAGGATAAAGAGACGTGGAGCGTTTTCTTGTGTTGCGATTCACCATTGCCGCACGTCGAAGAATATTACGAGGCGCTTGGTGAGGACTTCTTCCCCTCCATTCACGGAGTCGATGAAGAGATTCTCTAAAATGGATAGAACGGCTACACTGACAGATTGCGCCCCTCCGCTTACAGCCAAGCTGGCTCCCTGGATGCGCAAGTTCATCGCTCAAAATCAAGGCAGTCCTGATTTTTACAGTAAGTTCGACCTGCCTGCCCATTTGATTTATGGCGATGAGTTCAAGCGTAACGTTAGAGACCTCCAGGCGCCCATCAAAGAGCGTAATCTCAAAGGTGGCTTATACTTTGCTCGCAAGGCAAACAAACTGCCTTGGTTGGTCGAACTCGCCAAACAAGAAGATCTCGGCATCGACACAGCTAGTCTTGGCGAGGTGCGCGAAACCATCGCACTTGGCGTTCACCCCTCCAAAGTTGTAATTACAGCCATTGGCAAGCAAGATGAATTGGTTGATTTGGCAATTTCTAAAGGTTGCCTTTTAATAATAGACAATGAAGACGAATTGAAATTGATTCAAGCCCACGCCGAAAAGCTTGGTCGTAAAGCTAGAGTTGGACTGCGATTTAGTGGATTTCAAACCGCCGATAGAATTGTTTTCAGCCGTTTTGGCTTACCAGTCGAAGATTTCAAACTGGTGTTTAATCAGCTAGATAAAAATCTAGTCGATGTAGAAAATCTTCATGCCCACATAGATAGATACGATACGAACGAGCGTGCCTGTGCCGCTTTTCGTTTGCTCAAAATAATTGATTGGGCGCGCGGCGAAGGCTTTGATATTAAATCAATTGATTTGGGCGGCGGCATTTTGATGCGCTACTTGGATAGTGAAAGCCAGTGGCAAGACTTTCAAGACTCGCTTCTAGACTCGGTCAAAGGAAAGCGTCCTTATTTTACCTGGCTCAATGATGGACTTGGATATAACAGATTTGGCGATGAAATAGTTGGCAAGCCAGACTTGTATCCGGCCTGGAATAATTTGTCTAAAGAGCGTTTTATCAGTGCTGTTTTGGACGATACACAAAACGGCGAAGTGTTGCACAAAGCTTTTAACGCGCGCAACGTCGAACTGTATTTTGAGCCTGGTCGTTGTTTGATGGACAATGTGGGCATGACGCTTGCACGCGTCACTTATCGCAAGCGCGATACGCTCGGCAACTGGCTGCTTGGTGTCAATGTCAATCGAATGAATGTAAGACCTTTTAGAGCAGAGTTTATTTGCGACCCCATATTTATGCGTCAAAACAAAGAAGGCAAGCGCTTCGACCAAGGCGCTTATATTGTCGGTAATTTGTGCTCAGAAAGCGATTTGCTCTATCGTCGCAAAATAGCTTTAGACGTGCTGCCCGAGCCGAAGGATGTAATTTGTTTTCCGAACACTGGCGGCTATTTGATGCATCACATGGAAATAGGTACTCATGGAGACCCACTTCCGGTCAATATTTTGCTTGATCAAAACTTACGTGAAGTAGAAAGGATTTAAATAACCATATGACTAATGGTAACGGTAGAAACAAACTAAAAGTGATTTCGGGTGCACGCAAAGTAGCGGTGGTTACTGGTGCTGGACGCGGCATTGGACGTGCCATGCTCGACATTTTGCAGCAGCGAGGATATCTTGTAGTCGCAGTAGTGCGCAGTTTGTCCGATGTTCGCGAATTATTCTCAATAGCGCCCCACGACATATTGCCAATTCGTGCAGATGTGACCGAACCTTCGACTGAGCAAGTCTTGCGCGAATTTCTCGATGGGCAGGTCGATAAAGTGGATTTGCTTATAAACAACGCCGGATTTGGTGCCTCCGCATATGGTGTTGAAGGCATGAAGTACGAAGAGTTAGATCGTGTCTTGCAAGTTCATTGTTATGGTCCGATACGCTGTGTAAGAGCCTGTCTGCCTTTCTTGAGAAACTCAGATGGTGCGACCATTTTGAATATTTCGTCCCGCTTCGCCTCGCTTGAATGGGTGGCGAATCAAGAGGTGCCTGGCGACGAAGCCACTTATCCTTATAGAATCGGCAAGGCGGCACTGAACATGTTTACTTCATGCTTAGCGGTCGAACTCGAACCAGAAAATATTCGAGTCTTATCCATTGACCCAGGAAAAGTAAAAACCAGATTTGGTCCCAAAGACGCAGACACAGAGCCAGCAGAGGCTGCTCAAGCCATAATTGATTTGGCGGAAAACAACGAAAAGACAGGATTGTTCTTGCACGCATCAGGAGATAAATTGCCATGGTAGAACTGCACAAAGAAAAGAAAAGCGCAAAGGCGGCCCCAAAGCGCGTCTGGGAAGTGAAGCCAGGCAACGAACCTTTTGTGGTTCCGTCGTATGAGACTATTAGTTTCTCATTGCCCACAGTGCAAAGCTGGGAAGATTTCATCAAAGGCACAGGCGAGGGCTGGTGCTATTTGTCAGATAGCAACCCCAGTCTTTCAGCACTTGAAGCTTTGCTTGCAAAAACGCAAAAACAAGAATGCTGTTGGGTAACAAGTACTGGTAAGTCGGCTATCGCAGCCACTCTTCAAGCCTTGCTCAAAGCGGGCGATCATTTGATTTTATTCAAAGAAGGATATAAATCCACTCGCTTGTTTGCTGAGAGTATTTTGAAAAAATTCGGCGTTGAGGTCACACTCATAAATGCTGATGACGTCAAAAACTTGACCAGTTATATCAAGCCTGGCAAGACCAAAGTTATGGTGCTTGAATCGCCTACAAACCCGATGACTCGAGTTATAGATTTAAATTATTGCGCTGCAGTGGCGCGCGAACACAATGTCTTAACTGTAATGGATAACAGCTTAGCCGGTCTGCATCAACATAGCGAAATTCCAGTTGATGTGATTGTTCACTCTTTGTCCAAATACGCATCCGGCGTGGGCGACGTCATGGGCGGAGCAGTGCTTGGCACCACTGAGCGTGTGAAGGCAATTAAAAATGCAAATGTCTGGAACACAGACACCATGAGCTCGCACTCTGCTGTTGAAATCTGGAAAGGAATGCAAACGTATAGATTGCGCGTAGACAAACAAGCCGAAAATGCCATGGCTATTGCTCAATTTTTGGAATCGCATCCAAATGTAAGTCGCGTGCTTTATCCAGGACTGGCTAGCCATCCGGATCATGCCACTGCTAAGAAACAAATGATCGACTTTGGATCTGTACTTATTTTTGATGTGAAAGGCTCAACCGAAGACATGCGCAATGCAGTCGACAAGTTAGAAGTATTCAAAATTGCCTTTGGAACTGGGTTTACGCAATCTATTGCAAATCCGGCCTGGCTCTTTTACGCTCGCTCTTTTCCTGAAACACAAGAAGGTATCTCGGCCATTAATGAAACGACAGTGCGTTTGTCTATCGGCATAGAACCAGCAGCGGAGCTAATTGCTGACTTGAAACAAGCATTAGAAAAATAAGACTCAAACATGCAAGACAAAAGTGATATCTGGATTTTGGGCGGTGGAATAAGCGGTTTATCAACTGCTATTTTGTTGCAGCAAGCCGGATATAAAACGAGCATTTTGTCTGATTTGAATTTTGATGTGCCGACTAATTATGCGATGGCGTCTGCTTATCCGCATAATTTACAAATTCAAAATCTTGACCAAATAAGTGAAGACTCACAGAATCTATTCGCTAAACTGGCTCAAAATGCTCGCTCTGGACTTTTGATCCATCGCATCTACGAAGTGTTTGAACAAGAGCCTGAATTGGCACCACTTGGCGATAAGCGTATGCAGTTTCAAACTTTTGATGGACCGGTCGAAAAATTGAAGATGACCATCAAGCCTCCGTTTCGCACCGGGGCAACTTATTTGTATGGTTATACTTTTAAAACTTACTTCGCCGACATGCCTGTCTACATGGATTTTTTGTGGGACTGGTATGAAACTCTTGGCGGATTGCTCGTGCATAAGAAAGTGACGCCAGAAATTATCAAAGAGGCAAGCGGCAAAATAGTCATCAACTGTCTTGGTCTTGGTAGCTTGAAAGTTTTCGAAGATAAGTCACCGTTAAATGTTGTGCGCGGCAAACAAGTGCTTGTGCCTAAAGCACCAATAATTACTGGTGCAGAAAATATCCCGATGGCTTACAACTACACACCAAGCGCCGATGTCTTCAGTCGCGCTGACGGTAATCCTGAATATGTTCATTTCTTCTCGCGCAACGATGGCTGGCTTCTTGGTCAGACTCGCGAGCCTGGCTCGTTAGATCAAGCAGGCAAGTGGGTTGGCGATGCTGTCAAAGGCGAGGAGGTCATGGTAGGCGGTGTTTTTATTCCAGAGCCAATATTGTCTTTGAATAATGACTTGCTCAAAAACTGGGTCGGCTACGATTTAAAATCGAAACAAACACAGATGCAAGGTCGAGTAGGTCTGCGCTATTACAGAGACTCACAAAATAGTGGAGTTCGACTTGAGTTAGAAAATATCGATGGCGTTTCGTGTGTGCATAACTATGGACACGGCGGCTCAGGAATAACAATGTCCTGGGGTTGCGCCAAGCGATGCGTCGACCTGGTCAATTCAATGACCGGCAAATTTAGTAATTTATCCGCAGTAAAGAACGAAAATTTCTAGAAGCGAGAAGACCCAGATGAAGGGCACCGCCAGTGACAGACCGACGTCCCAGCCCCAGTTGATTGCAGTGCCTTCGCGCCAGTCGCAATACCACCAGACGGCGTTGAAAAAAATGCTGGAGGTCCAACCCATGATTCCGCAAAGGAAAACGACCAATAATATGACGACCCAGAAGTCCACTAGCAGCTCCTGTTTGGGCAACTCGATAAATCTACTGTAGCTCATTTCAAGAGGATGTCCAGCCTATAATGCGCCTTTTGACGATTAAAAAAAACACATATTTTTCAAGTGGTCATCGAAGCTAGAATAATTGAACTATGTCAAACGGCTCTCTTACTGGCATTTACATCTATCCCGTCAAAAGTTGTGGGTCTATTTCTGTGTCCGAAATTCACGGTAATCAATCCGGATTGGAAGGTGATAGGCAATGGGTATTTTTAGGTGGCGGCGATAACGTGCTTACTCAACGCGATTATGCAAGCATGGCACTCATACAGCCAACTTTACTTAATGAGAACGGTTGCAAACTTCAACTCGAAGCACCAAATATGCCACCGATAAAGGTAGAACATCGCGAAAATAAAGACCAATTTTGCGAAATTGATCTCTGGGACAATGATCGCAGCGGCTTTGATCAGGGCGATGAAATAGCAGAATGGATAAGCGAATATCTTAAAACTGAGGCGCGTTTGCTTTATACAAAAGTAGATCACACTCAAGACGCTCGCTATGTCGACTGCTCGCCCTTACTTATAATTTCTGAAGAGAGCCTCAACCAGCTCAATACGCAAGTTGACGAACCTGTAAGAATGAGTCGATTCAGACCATCTTTAGTAGTTAAGGGCCTTGGCGAATACGTCGAAGACAAGGCTTTTGCCTTGACTATAGGACATGTTGAGCTATCGGCAATGAAATTGTGTGGTCGTTGCGTCATGATAAATATCGATCAAGAACAAGGCGTATTAACAGGCTCCGAGCCGCTACGTACTTTGAGCAAATATAGAAAAGAAGGCAGCAAAGTAATGTTCGGTCGTTACTTTGAATGTGCTTCAGATTTTAATTTGAAGCTGGATATGCCTGTTTCGGTCGAAATTTAGTCTGGTTCTTCCGATTCTTTTTTGTGGTCTGGAATAAATGGAATCAAAAGCAATGACAAGATCGGCATGATTGCTGTAATGACAGCCAGTGGTGCAATTTGCTCATTGAACATTTTGACGAATAGAAAACCGCCCACATGATTGGCAGACGATGTGGCAAGATTGCGAAAAGAGACCATCAAAGCCATAATTGAAACTTCTGTTCCTTTGGGGCAGACTCTACTTGCAAGGCAGTAAATAGAAAGTATTACCCAATTGTTCGCCATGCCTCTGATTAGTTCAAGGATGGCGCCCGTTTCGGGGGTGCTTAAAAATAGCCAGGAAGACGCGGCGATGGAGCATGTGATCATCACAGTTAATGCCTCCACTTTTGGTGGCATATTTCTAGTTACTAGATTGTATGAAATTGCGCCTAGCAGCATTCCTGCGGCATTCCATCCCGCTAATTGACCTATGATATCTTGTGAGAATTTGAGAGTCTCAGATTCAAAGACATAAAGCGGAGTTCCATATGTTGGGTAAAAGCTCCAGAGAAAAGAGAAGGCCGCGATAAACCATAGTTGTTTGGTGTTAAAAGCTCGTTTGAATGATGTTTTTGTTTTCTCGAATAATTCTTTGTTTAATTGCGATTTTTCTTCCTTGACCAAAATCATGGTCAATATTGCCACCACAGTTGATGGCAAGACCGCTAAAAAAGCGCAATAATCAAACGCCTTGAAGGGCTCGCAAGTCTGACAAATTTTGCCGCCCACTAGCGCCGCTAGTATAGATGCGGAGTAATAACATATTTGCTGAACAGAAAAATAGAGCCTATTTTTGTTGCCTCCCCTATCCGACTGAACGGCAAGACCAATATAAATAGCTGTAGACATTGACATGCAGACTGCGGTGACCAGTATTGATGCTACTACATATGGTGGCGTAGGGGCGAGCGTGGCAAGCATGAATGCAATGGCTGCTGTGACATTGGCTAGAATTAGATAACTCTTGCGTCTGTAGCCAAATAGGGGCAGGAAATCGCACACTATTCCAAAGAGTGGTTTCATCACCCACGGTATCATGAATAGTGCCATATAGCTGGCCACAACGTCTGGTTTCCAGTGCAGACCTTTCAAGAAATAGTATTGAAGCGGTTGCGCCATGATGTTGTACTGGGCACAAGCAAATCCGTTGCCCAAATATGTGATAGCGAAATACCACAAAAGTTTGTCGCTGATTAAGCGGTGTTTTTTTTGACCGGTCACGACGAAAAAACGTTTCCTTTCAGGAGGGAAACAAAATGGAGAATATTCTCAATAATTATAGCTGCGCCAGCTGAATTCTCATTCACATAAACAAGACCTAAGCCTTAATATGCGATAGCTTCTAGAATCTAATAAGCTCTAATTAGTAGACTAAGGCGCTTATCTTTTCCCCACTTGTCTTTGAGCGTAATTCCAAAAAATAACCCATAGCTTGTTTTCTCGAACTTTCTATTTCACTTTAAGCAGTGATTGGAGAATTCGGGGTATCAGTCTGGAGTGTCTTGGAATTGCAAATGTTCTCAATAAGGCGGGGAAAAGTGGGTGCTAGTTGTTGCCAAGCTGCACAAGCTAGCGCGAGCAATTTCATTCTTGAATATCACATCAAAAAAGCAACTTCCCAAACGAAAGGAAGACTAAATGACCAAGCAACATGTGCTCGTTATCGGTGCGGGCGTGAGCGGTCTCACCACGGCACTTGCACTACTTCAGGCTGGCCACAAGGTGACCATCCGTTGCAAGGAGCCGGGCGGCCAGTTCGCTCACACCTCCATCTCGGCATACGCCATGTGGGTTCCGGTGAAGATGGACGGCGACCCCCGCATCGAGCGCTGGACCGGCGAATCATTCGAGGCCTTCAAGAAGCTTGCAGGTGATACCGCTACCGGTGTCACGATGAAGCCCATTTACCAGCTCAAGACCAAGAAGGAAGCCCCCTGGTTCGCCGGCCAAAACGCAGGCAACCTGTGCGGTTTCCGTCACGCAGAAGCGAGCGAACTACCCGCCGGCTACGCCGACGCCTATGTTCTCTCCTCAGCGCCTGTGATCGACCCGCTCGTCTACATGCCCTGGCTCTACTGGCAGGTTCACGATGCCGGAGGGCTTTTCGGGCAGACCGAGTTCAAAAACCTCGATGGGATTCACCCGCAGTATTCGGTCATCGTCAACTGCGCCGGTCTTGGTGCGCGCGAGCTCGCCAAGGATGCCGACGTGTTTCCCGATCGTGTCCAGGTCGTCACCATCAAGTCGAGCAACATCGACCGTGTGGTGATCGACGACGAAGGTCCCAACGCCCGCGCCTGTATCGTGCCGCACAACGGCTACGTCAAGCTCGGCGGTGTCTTCGATGGTCCGCATGAGTCGTACGAGGGTGCAGACCTCTCGACCGTGCAGGGCATCATCGACCGCTGCAATGCCATCGCTCCCGAGCTCAAGGCGGACCAGTCGCAGGTTATTTCGGTCATCCGCGCACTGCGTCCCGAGCGCAAGGGCTGGCTGCCGCGTGTCGAAGTCGACCGCACCATCTGTGCTGATGGTCGTCCCGTCATCCACAACTACGGTCATGACGGTATGGGCTATCTGCTCTCGCACGGCATCGCTGCGGAAATCGCATCGTACGCCGCCAATCTCTAATTCTGCACTAAGGCGACAATCGCCGACCCGGAGAGCCCCTTATTGGCTCTCCGGTTTACCCGTAACATCGAGGAGACTAACTATGACCTTGATTCAAAAAACCTGGCGCTGGTGCAAAGACGCGTTCTTTGCCTTCACCGCTCGAGTACTCTTGCTCTGTGTGAGTGAAGAGTCTGCTCGCAAGTTCTTCTTGCGACAGCTTTCGCATCGCGCCGAGAATTACGGGGCTTCGCATCCCAAAACGGCATATGCAATGGTGTTCGTCGCACAGACGTACCCCGCCGAGCGTGCCGTTGATCGCGAAAAGCAGGAGCGTCTGCTCACCGCAGCACTTCTGATTTTCAACAAGTCGTTTGGTCCGGTTTCCACCGAGGCGGCGTACATCCGTCACCGTCTGGGTTTCCTTCGCTACAAAGCGGGGAAGCTTTTGGAAGCAATCAGCTTCTACGAAGAAGCCGACCAGCTTTATCGCCAGGCGGACACGCCCTGGTCATTGAACCATGCCGACCTGCTTGAACTCTGGGCCATCGCGCTTCAGAAGCAGGGCGGAAATGATTTCCAAGCTTCAAACTGCATCCGTGAAGCAAAGGCGATTCGTGTGCGATTCCAGCTCTGGATGTCGCGCTCGCGTCGCATCCTCTGGATGAAGTATCGACGCTGAGGAGACGCAAGATGATCATCTGCAGTTGTTTTGTTGTGTCCGACAAGGACATCAGAGCGGCTGTCGAAGACGGTGCGAGAGACTTCAGAGAGATTCGAAAAACTCTGAAGTGTTCCACCAATTGTGGTGCATGCTACCCGCACGCAAGGGAGTATTTTGACCAGTGTCTGCGTGACATTGGCGTTCCCATGCCGGATCGCAAATATGCAGCCGTCAATGACGATGCCGACTTGTAACATCAATCGAGCTATTCAAATGAGCCTGTCAGCGGAGCTGCTGAAGCCGCGCTATCGCAAGCTGAAGCGTCGCAACCGCTATACGGGACATTGTTATGTGGCTTCCGAAGCCCTGTATCACTTGCTTGGTGGGTCAAGGTCTGGATTTATTCCTCAAGTGCTTCGCCATGAAGGCGGCACTCATTGGTACCTGAAACACAGGACCACTGGGGAAATCCGCGACCTTACCTTCAAGCAGTTCCGCTCGCCAGTCCCTTATCACAAAGGACGTGGCAGCGGCTTTCTTACTCTCAAACCAAGCAAGCGTGCGCGCATCGTAATGAAGCGTGCGCGTTTGCATCTTGGTTGAATTGAGGAAACTCCGGTGATGCTGCCATTTTATATGGGGCTCACCGGTTTTTTCTTTTTTACCACACCTGGGTTTCTCGATGAAGCAGCAGGTTATTTTTTCTTGGTTCTGGGAACACTATATTGTATAGTTACCTACCCCGAAAGGAGAAAATGTCATGCCTTATGAGTCAATGAATCTTCTCGAATTTCAACGTCGCTTCAACTCCGAAGAAGCCTGTCTTAAAGCCATTTTGATGCACGATGGCTCAAAGGATTTATCTGTGTTTACTGTCACCACAATGATGGAATCCGCATGGCTAGGCGCAGAACAATCCAATGCTGTGTTTGTCGTCGTCAGGTTTCAATCACATCTGGAACGGTTTTTCATCGGTCCAAAGTTCCCTTAACCACCTGGTTTTGGCTTATTTATCTCATGTCTCAAGACAAGGGAGGTATATCAACAATGCGTGCTGCAAAGCTTCTCGGTATGCACTACACCACCGTATACAACATGATGCACAAAGTACGAGCTGCAATGCAAAATCGGCAGGAAAACATTCTCCTGTCTGGACTTGTAGAAGTTGATGATGCATTTTTGGAGGTAGATCTCGGGGAAAGTCGGACGGGCGTTCAGTAACAAGAAGCAAGTCTGCGTAATGACTGAGCGCCTAAACTGCAAAGCTGGTGATGCAGCCTTCGTCGTGATGGAAAATCCAAGTGGTGATTGTCTTCAAAGTGCCGTAGAATCTCGCGTTGAACCGATGACACACATCAGAACTGATGGGTATCACGTAAACTCCGTCCTTCATTCCGTGGCTGGTAGACTGCAAATGACGAGAATTGGAGGTCAATACGAAGAACACGGACCGCTCAAACATGTGG
Source organism: Candidatus Melainabacteria bacterium (assembly GCA_016699165.1). Taxonomy (GTDB): domain Bacteria; phylum Cyanobacteriota; class Vampirovibrionia; order Obscuribacterales; family Obscuribacteraceae; genus Aved-18. Next base: position 3,031,121 of record CP064963.1, read on the forward strand.
ATAGAGCTATATCTTTGGCAAAACGATTTTTGATTGGCACTTATCATCAATACTGTTCAAGAGCTAACCTACAGCTTTTCCTTGACGAATTCTCTTTTCGATTCAATCGGCGCTACGAATGGTCGCAACTATTCGGCCGAACTCTTTTAGCGTGCATCCTGTGTGCTCCCACTCTGTATGCGCCATTCTGAAACCCAGGTTACCACAAGTTTTACTATACGTTGCAGTAATAGTAGGTAGTTTGTTCTGGAACATTAACCCGGGCTAATCGTCGTGAGAGCACATCGAAAGGTAATCCCAATCTCAGTCCCTTGCCCGAATCTTCTATTTCCCCTCAGATAAAAACAAGTACAGAACAATGAGTACAATATTTGAAACCCTAGTGATAATGACGGTCTTAGTGCCTATAGTGATTCTTACATGTGAGTCAGTAATGCTGACTCGTCACAGCTAGAGTCATTCTTTTGAATTTGAAAACCGTTGCCTCACAAAAAATCGTACCGTTCAATGCTCGAATTGAAAGAGTCTTTTGAGCGAAAAAGTTAGACGTTAGGTGTTTGGACGCTGCGTGTTGCCTCAAAATGGAATCGTACTTTGACTAAACCGTTGCCTCATATATTTTCGTACCGGCGAAAATTCAAATAGCGATCTTAACTACTTTATATTTACCCCATCCGCAACGTTGGATCATGCCTTCAGCTCTAAGTCTGCAGAGAAAAACATCTAATGATTCTCGCCTCTGCCCCTCTTGGAGTATCTCCTTGCAGGTAAAAACAGTGCCCAGTTCTAGCATGGATATTGATTTTCTGGTCTCTTCAATGGTCGATTTTATTTTGCTTTGTTCTGCAGATTCGTGAGCCAAGAGTTTTTGAACTGCGTTTCGTTGCATTTGAATTATTGTCGTAACTGGGCTAGGCACAGGTATTTTCAATTTTTCCAGTTCTTCGCGTTTGCTTTGAATTTCCTCATGAAGAGCAAGCATGTTGAGCCCGTTTCGAATTTGTATGAGCTTTGATTTTACTTCTTTATCAATGGCTGAGTTTTCTAAAACACGCTGATACGGCGTTCTTGCCTTGTCATGAATCTTGTAGGTTTTTGCTCCGTTTCGTTTCTTTTCCAAAAGCTTTTGACACGGCTGAAAGTAATTCACGTACAGGTAAAGTGCCTTATACAGCGCTTTTAGAAGACGCAATGCTTTTTGCCTTCGAACCGCCCTCGTCCTACATTCTTGCGGATCACGGAGCCGTTCTTTTCTTCGATCCAGGCTTGATCGTTTTTCTTGTATGCTCGAGATCTAGTGTAGGTAATGCTTTCCTTAATACACCAAGTAATCATTTCATCGTTTAAAAACTCTTTGCCGTTGTCAAAATCTAGACCCAGAATGGGAAACGGACAAATTTCTTTGGCTTGTTCTAATGCGTCGAGAACTTCAAAAGCTCCACTGCGAGGAGCGCAATTGGTATTACCCAACAAGTCGCAATGTCCGTCATGTTCAGGGTGCTAAGAAACCCCCTGGAAGTATCGATGCTTGAATGGGACACAGTGTCAATTTCGAAGAATCCAGGAGCAACATCGTTCCACTCAGTGAAGGTGCGAATGGGCACTTTGTTTTTTACCAGTGGTCCGCGTTTCGTATGACTGACGCTTCTTTGGCAGCGTTGGCGCTCTTTCTTCAATGTTCGATCTATCGTGGCAGCGCTCACGGAGAGTATTTCAGCTTTTGCTGCAGCTGAAATTTTGAGATATCCATGGATTTCCAGATTTTCACACATCTCTTCAACGAAGGGCGCTAGGCGTTTTCCGCAAAGTTTATTTGAGACGTGCCAGATCTGTATGAGTGCTTCTTGTGCCTCCAACCCAAGCCTGTTTTTTCGACCTTTTTTCTTAGGGTCGAATGTTTGTTGACTGTTATTCAAAAGAGTAATCGCGTGCTTTCGAGAGTAACCCGTAGTCTGGATCAGGTTTTCCAAGATCTCGATACGTTCTTTCTTGTTGGCGTAGCAGTATCGTTTTCTCAGAGCATCAAGTAGCTCTTTGCGGGAATTGGTTGTCATTTGTAGCCTCATCTTTCCCTCGCTCCGGTAACCGAGAGTTCGATTTTATTTGAGGCAACGGTTTATGCAGGGTTCGATTTAATTTGAGGCAATGCGCGCTGAACCTAACGTTTTAATCTTCAGCTTCACTTAGGAAAAACATTAAAACGTGAGGTTGACTGCCCTTACACCTTACGGTTGGCCCCGAGAGCTTTAAGGCACCCTTCAATTGTTGTTAGAAAAATCGTTGCCTCACAAAAATTCGTACCGATAATGAATAATTTTTTGATACTAAATGTGATACCGTCATCGCGTTCCATTGAGACTTCGGTAAGGCAAAGACAAAATAGCGACTTAGCAACGAAAGCTAGGTGATTGCCAAGTGGTGGCGCGAGATAGTGCGAGGTTGCGCTAATTTGCGCGACGACTTGACAAGTCCGTTCTAGTGGACACAGGGGCTATCCAAGTATTGTTCGCGCGAGCTTTTTTATAACTAAGCAACTTTTAAAACTCTTGAAGCTTGAACTGGTCATCAATTTCCTCATAGAGTTCTCTATCTTTTTCATCTCCTCTTAGAGCATCTCTCACAAGAAGAACCAGCCGTATCAAGCTCAACGCTATTTCAATCATGAACTTAAACGTTCCTGTTTGCACCGGCCTTCTTTCTGAGCTGTTCTTGAGGAAATATCCACCTGATCTGAATTACTAATAGAAAGGACCTGAAATGATCAAAGACCCTGCCAAACATTGGCGCGAAGTCAAGATCGCCCTGACGCTCCTCGTTTGCATGTTTGTGTTCTTCATTCTCGCCGCCAATGCACCCAACGACTGGCTCAAGGGCATCACCCTGTTCATGGGCGTCGGCTGCATGATGGGCGTTCTGTACTTCCCCGCCAAGTCGATCGACGAAGATCCGAACTGGGGAACCACGCAGGACACTGAGCACAGCGACCGCAAAGGCGATCGTGACGGCGACAAGAAGTAATTTTTCTCATCATCACCCATAATCCTCAACTCTTCTGAACACCGAAAGGAAATCAAATGAAGAAGAACAGGACTCCCGAGACTTTGACTGGTCTTCCGTCTGAAGGCGGCGTCATCGATGACGTCCTCAAGGCAGGCGGCAAGTCGAAGGACGAGATCGAGAAGACCGGTGAATTGGACCGAAGCGACGAAATCGCCGAGCAGAACTACGATCCCAAGTTCCGGATCGAGAACAGCCCGGTGCACCTCGCTGTCTGGTCCGGTGCTACCCCGGTCGACCGTTTCCGCAATATCGCTCCTGCAAGCTCCTCTGCTGCCTATCTCAAGCAGATGGACGCTGCAGTCGCAATCGTCGCCGCCCACCGCGAAGCCGGCACCCTCATGGGTCCCGACAACAAGGTGAGCCTGACGGTGATCGACGACCTGAAGTCCACCGGCTACTGGGGTGCTCTCGTTGGCACCGAATATGGTGGCTGGGGCGCAAAGCTCATCGACGCTATGCCGCTCATCACGCGCATGGCTGCTTCGGGCGACGCCACGGTTGCCGGCATGCTGTCAATCCACGGCTGCATCGGCGCTGTCGATCCCATCATGCACTTCGGCTCCGATTCGCTGAAGAAGAAGTATCTGCCCAAGCTCGCGTCGGGTGAAATCCTCTCGGGTTTCGCTCTCACCGAGCCGAACGCAGGTTCCGACATGACGGCGCTGCGGACCACTGCTGTGCGCGACGGCGACTCGTTCGTCGTGAACGGGCACAAGACCTTCATCTCCAACTCATACTACGGTCGCACCATCGGCCTGGTTTGCATGGTGAAGGGCAAGGACCTGCCGACTGCCGAGGCTCTTCGCAAGAAGGCCAAGGACAAGCCGGAACTGGCCGAGCGCGTCGCGCGTGAGCTCGAGCGTGCCCGTCCGATGGTCATCGTCTGCGACTTGCCGGCGAACGACACCGACAGCTTCAAGCTGATCAAGTACGGCATTCACGCCGTCAAGCACATCTTCAACCACGGCTTGAAGTTCACCAATTTCCGTATCCCGGCCGAGAACCTCCTGGTTCCCGACCACGGCGACGGACTGACCATCGCCTATCACGGATTGAACCGCGGGCGCATCGCCCTTGGTGCCAACGCCGCGGGTACGATGCGTCTTCTGCTCAAGAGCATGTTGCCTTGGGCGCAGTACCGCGAGACCTACGGTCAGCAGATCGGTCAGCGCCAGTTGGTGCTCGATCGCATCGGCGAGCTGGCGGGCTTCATCGTTGGTGGCGACGCCATCACGAACTGGACTTCGTCGCTTCTGGACGAAGGCTATCGCGGCGAACTCGAGTGCATCATCGCCAAGATCTACGGCGCGCGCATGCTGCTCGAAGCAACCACTCACCATGCGTTCAAAACGCACGGCGGGCGGTCATTCCTTGCTGGTCATCTGATCGGCGATAACATCCACGACTTCATGGCTCCGTCCATCTACGAAGGACAGGACGACATGCTCGACATGGCGTTCCTCAAGGGTCTGATCAAGGGACACGGCAACAAGTACATGGCGCCGCTCGCCAAGATCAAGGGCTTCAAGCCTTACAACCCGGTCCACCTGTGGAAGGGCAAGTGGTCGCTCCTCGGCATCTCGTTCTTCACCCTGTGGGCGGAGAACAAGCGTTTCGCCGACGTCGACCGCGTCGCCGGTGTGAACCCCGACCTGCAGCGCCACGTCATCTTCGCCAAGAAGACGCTGCGCAAGCAGATGCTCAAGATTCACTATGCGATGCTGAAGCACCAGATCAAATTGGGCGACTATCAGCCGCGCATGATCGAGCTCTCCAAGGACGTCCGCAAGGCCGTCGAGATGCTCGTCACCTGCCTGCATGCATCGGAAGCCGGCAAGGACGAAGTCACGGTCCTTGCTGCTGATGTGCTCTGCCGTCGTCTCACCAACGAGATCACCGGCAAGCGGCGCAGCGACGACGACATCAAGGCGAACGTGAAGCTGGGCAAGCTGGTTACGGCCGGCAAGTTCACGCAGATCGACGCCACCTACGACAGCGCGATCCTGAAGCCTTACAAGTAAGGTCATGCTGTCAATCGGCAAGCGCGTCTATGTGACAGACGCGGTAACGGCTCATTATTTCGGCCACGAGACTTTGAAAGTCGTCGGTGCTGATTCGCAATGGATCGTGTTCGAGACCGAAGAATCCGACGTCAATTCTTTTGTCGGACAAGAGGAGTATTTCACTCCCCTTGAGGTGGAAGATTTGATTCGGCGCGGACTGTTCAGGCAACTGGACAGTTGAATCCGTTTAGCTGAAATTCGAAGCGCAACCTCCCGGAGATTCAATTCTCTGGGGGGATTGCAAAAAGAGAAACGGCAATGCACGAAAGGAAAAAGCATGCCGACTGGTGAAAGACTTCGCAATATCATCCTTGGTCTCGTTCGTCCGCTCAACGAGAAGAACTTCATCGCAGGTTTCTCCATCAACCTTGAAGGAGACGACCTGCTGCTCTACCAGTTCCACTACGTAAAAGGCAAAATCAACTTCATCGAGTTGATGTCGGACCTTGGGCGCCAACAGCGCAATGTCGTCTATGACACGGTGGAAGAAGCGGTGGATGCAGCACTCGCTCTTGCGGTGAAGCTCGGCAAGCGGCTCGAAGAGGTCGTTTACGTGACCACCGATGCCATCAACAAGCGCGAATCCGTGCTTGGTGAAGGCAAAATCTGGGTCTTCCAAGGTCGCGTGAACGTGAGCAACAAAGCGGTAGCTGTTCTTTACGGCAGCTCGCAGTGCGTTGCTCTGGGCAAAGCGGAAGTTCTTGCTTATGACGACTCTAAGGTTTTTGCCTTCGACGAAGTGATGGTTCATCTCCGGAACCGAGCTACGGCGCAGGTTTTCGACAAGGCTCAGACGGCACGTTATCTCTGAGCCGATTCGCAACAAAAACACTAACTGCCGGAACCGGGTCACCATGCCTGGTTCCGAACATGAAAGGATGAAAATCCTATGATTAAGAACATCTCCCGCATCATCGCCCTCTCCATCGCAGTCTTCGCAACGGCGCTCATCGCCCCCGGTTTCGACCTGGGTTCCTCGATGCTCGTCAACGCAGGACTGATGGGTGTCGGGCTCTGGGGCGTCTATGAAGTTGCGCGCATGTCGCTGCGCAAATACTACGGATTGGTCGACGACTCGTCCTGTCCGCTGCCGCGCGTCCAGAACATTATGGGTGCGTGGTTTATCGCACTCACGGTGGCTTGGGTATTCGTCGCTTCAGCACTTTCGCTTGCAGTGATTACCGCCTTCTACTGGGGCGTGCTCGCTGGGCTTCTGCTCTTCGTGCTCGGCGTTGCCATCTGCTTTGTCAATGACAGGATGCTGATGCCGCTCTTCGTGAAGAAGTAGTGAGTCAGGAGGAGGCGTGAGATATTTCGGTTTAAAACCCGTATATCTTGCGCCTTTCTACTAAATGTGGGCACTACTATACAAAGTAATAATATAAATTTATGGTATTAAAAATGGTGGCGTCACATTTAACCATTTCGGAAATTGTCTAGTTGTTTCCAATTGACATAAGTACCGAAAATTCCAATTAAAATAAGTACCCCGCCCACAGTCAAGAGTGAGTTGTCGTGCGCCCCGCCGGATTCAGTGACGGCAGTGTCATAGTCGAGAATATGATCCTTACCGATGTCCAATTTGTATAGTCTCACTTTTCCAGGCTCACGTAAAATCGCCCTCTCCATTTTAGTAGAAACCCAGGCATCAACGGGAGTTCCTGCATTGGCCGCATCACGCACCATCGCATAAGCAGGCATTAGACTTGTATATTCGAAGTGATATTTATCGAGCGAACAATTGAGAATCGACACAAAGCCTGTTTTAGCTTTTAGTTCGACTTCTTTTACGTCCTGAAGTTTTCCCTTGAGCAAAATCAATTCGCTCTCAGGTGTTGATCCTGGAAGCATGTTCAGGACCATAATCACTGCCCCTGCCACAACGAATCCAATGCAGAATAACCATTCCAAAAATGCTGGCTGTCTTTTTTGTTGTAGCGCTTTCATTGCTTACTCCCTTATTTCATTTCGATATTCCACTTTTTTGCTGTAAATCAATATGTCTAGTTCGAGCCGAAAAATCCAAGATACATGAGTGACTAGCACTGGAATTGTGACGTTTGTTATCGCGCTCATCCAGAGCGATACAAAGTTGATAAAGGCGAACAGGGCGTCCTGATCTGCGAGCTTAATAAGAGCGAATTTGTTGCGCTGTGGCAATTTAAAACGCCCGATATTCCCACTGATGCAGCATAAAGATTTTCAAAAAGTTTAAACAATATCTGAAAGAAAAGGATTTTGTCGGTGCCGATATGGCGCGCAAATATTTGCAGATGGGTTACACAAGAGTGCGTCGCTATGCCAGTTACGCTGGTGGTAAGAAATGACCACCAGAATGATTTTAAACAAAATGAGCATGGAACAGGCGATCCCATAAAGGAAAAATCGGCAAATATTTTTTATGCCAAATGGAAAGAAGCTGAAGCTGTTGAAAAATATGCAGACATGAAAGTGGCATGAAGAGCCAAATACGCCTAATTAATTTCGCTCATAAAATAGCGATAAGTACAGACTAAAAAAATACATCGCAATTTGAACCGAAAAAATAAGTGTCACAAAAAATGAAAGCGAAAAAATTATAATTGTGGCTTTCCGGTTATTTGGAGACGGGGCTGATGTTGTTGCTATGACTGTGTAGGCTGCATAAACTATCGACATAAACAAGAGTTGAATCAAGCTTGGCGCTATCAAAATGTAGCTCCAAGTTATCAGGTTAATCTTTGTAAGCACATCCATTTTTCGAATCTACCATATGACGAGAAGTGGAGGGCAGGATATGGAAACAATTTCTCTAAATATGTTTGTGGCGTCATATTTTTTTTGAAATTCTATGATGGCCCCATCATATTTCCGCAAATTAGCTATCTTCGGTGTATTACTAATTTAAATAGTAGATAAACGGTAAGAAAAAGGCAGAGACAGTCGTTTTTAAACGACTGCCTCTGCGGTTCTTAGAGTTTCAAAAGTGTGTTCTTACCTACAGATTGAGCAAGAAGCTCATGCTGGGCGAGAAGAAGTATTCACCACCTTTGAGAGTGACGAAGTTGGCCATCTGCGCGTCCACTTTGGTGGTTTCTTTTCCCCATCCCTTTGGCCAGTTGGCTGCGGGGCGCGGTGCATTGCGGAACTCTTTTGAGGTCTGACCGATGACCGGGTCGAGACCTGTTTCGCCGTAGTTTGGCGTCTTCGACTTTGCGGGCTGAAGGAAGAATGGATTGTTGCTCCAGCGACGCTGAATGAATTCGAACTGCTCCCAGATGTCACTCTGGTAGCACATGAAAAGCAGACCTACTCCGCCTTCGGGTTGTTCCTCCGGCACAGACGAAGTAGTCAGCCTGCCACCATAGGAAATACCGCGGCGAGCAATGCGATGACCGCGCTCGGACTCGAGCGTTTTGTCGCCTGCAACGCCTACGGCTTCACCACGCGGGTTGACCTTGCGAATGTGAGCCTGGAACGGACAGCGAAGACCGCTTGGGTCAGACGAGAAGTCGAAGTCGTTGTGCACGTCGGTGCGACCCGAAGTGCCCTGAGTGACGACCGGTGTGCCGTCCTTGAAGCGACCCATGGACATAGCGCCTGCCAGTTCCTGTTTCACGCCGAGTTCCTGAGCCAGAGCGCCTACGGCACGGTTCCAACCGCGCACGTTTTGCTCCAGCTTTCGAAACACAAGGAAGCTGCCGCAGCTAGATTCGTCCTTGCCGAGCGGGTCACGCACGAGCACGAGCGAAAGAGGAGCGCTTGGATCCCAGACCGATGTGCCGCCGGCCGATTTTTCGGCTTCGACTTGCTCTTCAAGAAAGAGTGGCTGGCTGCGCCCGTCGACATAGCCGAAGTGCTCGACATGCGCGACTGATGCAGGGTCATTGGGGTTAAGCAAACGCGTCAGTCCAAGACCAGTTTCGCGTGCCACCACTTTGCCAAAACCGTAAAGGCTCTGAATAACGTAGTCGCTTGCGTTACCAACATCGGCTGCGCTGTCACCTGCCAGAATCACCACTGCGTGGATTTCGGACTGGAAGCCCGAATCCCAGCTAGTCAAATCCGGGTCCATGAGCAGGCGTTGACGCGATTTCATGCCGGCGCTGAAGACATCGCTATAACCCTGTCCCTTGGGGCGATTTTGAGGATTGAGCCCGGTGGGAAGTTCTTCTTGGGTGAAGCCGAGTGCTCGGTAACCCGCAGCCGAAAGCGAGATGTGTCCAAAGATGCCGCCGTTCACGCCTTTTTGTCTGAAGGCGCGAGAGGCTTGAAATTGCGATTGGGCCGAGACCACGAATGATTCGGCCGTTTCGCGCAGCCACAAGCGAGCATCGAATGTCTCGGTCGTGAACTTGATAAACAGATGCACGGCATTATCGCGACCGTGTCCTGCAAGGATGTTGCCCTGCAGGTCGGCAAGCAGCGCTGCTCGATTGGGATCGCTCACCGCCAGTGGTACCGTCTGCTGAGTGGGTGCAATGCTGCGTCCGACAGTTTTCTGACGGAAGCCAAGCGAGGACAGCCATGTGTGCGGAATGGGGCAGATGCCTTTTCTGGTGCAATACCAGAAATAAGCACCAACCGCCCCGACCAGAATTAGAGCAGCTAAGCTCAAGATGATAGCGTTGGGCATTTTAGCCCTCCTTTCTCAAACTTGGTTAGTGAAGTGACGGGTCAGGCAGCTTTGTCGCTTGCAAGCCGGGCGAGGAGTTCCTGCCCTTGCTTGCAAATGGTTTCGGCTGCGGCGAGGTCGAGCACGATGCGGCGATTGCGCAAGAGAATCTGCTGGGTCTTTGAACGATCCAGTTCATCGCGCTCGAGAGGTGAAAGCTGGTATTCCATGATGCCGGCGAGGGAAGGAAGAAATCCCTTTTCCTCGTCGCGAGAATTGCGCACTTCGTGCAAGACCTGCTCGGGCTTGCGCTTGAGTTCGGCAAGCTCAAGTGCGCTGTAGAGCTTGATGTACTGAATTCCGCCAGAAAGCTCTTCCACCGCGCGGGCAAGCTTCTGCTGAAGTTCGGCTTTGCTTGCGGTGGAGTAATTGCTCGGGCGAGAACCCTGGAAGCGAACTGCCTCCATAGCCGCGTATGCGGGATACGCTGCGATGTGCATTTCCTCCATGAGCACAGTGACCAGGCTTGTGGGCAGAGCCTGCACCGCAGCCGCAAGAGGCGACTGCGATTGCGAGCTGGGGCGCCTGTAGAGAGCGATTGCGACGCCTGCAACAATGGCAAGCCCTGCAATTCCAAGAGCGATAGTGTTAGTCATAAGTCGTTCCTTTCGTTAAGGGTGGTTGTGAATCGGTCAGCGCTGCTCGACGACAATCTTGTCGATTACAGTGCCGTCCTCATCAATTTGCTGGATGGTGAGCGATTTGCCATCAATGTCGCACAGGGTGTACGAATGGCGGTCCGCTACAATCTTGCAGGTGAATGATTCCCACAACTTAGGGTCGCGGGAAACTTTTCCATCGTTCAGTTGGGCACCACCGGCGCCACTAATGATGTTGATAATGCCCTTAGGAAATCGGCGACTGATTCCGTCGAAGCTAAGGTCTAAGCCCATGTTGCCATCCCTGTCTTTGCGATTGGCATTATAGCCAAGCGGGTAAGACCGCTCGTACCAGTGCGAGTGACCGCAGAAGACAATGTTGACACCATATTTTGCAAACAGATCGAAGAGCTTGCGCACCTCGACTTCAAGCTTGTGCTTGGGTTGAGAAGTAAAGGCCGGTTGATGCAAGTTGACGAAGCGCCAGACGCAGTTGGGGTCAGCTTTGGCAGCTGTCAATTCACGTTCGACCCATGCGCGCAACTCGGGCTCGGACCAGTTCATATAGCCATTGGCGTCGAGAACCAGCCAGAATGCGCTTCCCCAGTTGAAGGAGAAGTTTGCCTGACTTGGATAACGCGAGCCTGCGGCGTCGAGAAATGCCTGAACGCGCCAATTTTTACCGTTAAGTACCGGTACCGAAGTTTGGGCACCGAGCTTCTTGGGACCGTTTTGGGGCATGGATAGGTAGATGAAATACGCGTATAGGTCAGCGTAATCGTCGAGCGAATCCTGCGTGTCAGAGCGACGTCTGCCGAAGCAGTGATTGCCGCCACAACTGAAGGTGATGACGCTGCGCATTATGGGCGCACCAGTGATTGAACTGGCCGGAACGCCGTTGAACACAGGGAACAGACGAGCTAGATATTCTTTCACTCGTCCGCGACTGTAGACGACGTCGCCGGTGATTGCCACCAGGGACGGTTGCGCCTGCCAAATAAGATTGGCGATTTGCTTCTGACCTTCGCTTCCCTCGCCCATGTCACCTACTACGGCAAATCTCTGTTGTTGAGACTGGCGCGCAATAGGTGTTTGAGCGGTAGCGTAGAAGATTTTCATGCCACCAAGTTCGATGGCATACTGAAGCTTGGAGCTGGGGGTGAATCCCTGCACCCGAGCGAAGTAGAGTACATGCGGCGGAACGCCTTCCAGGTTGATTACCCGCGTCGACTGATCGACACGAATACCTGGCTGTGACTGCTCGAAAACAAGCTGACAGGTGCGGGTCTCGGCCAAAGGCAGAGCCCACAAGATTTCAAAAGATTGATTCAAAATGGAGGGATCTTGCGAGCCTAGTTGAAGATAAGGCTCAACGAAGAATTCACCCTCGCTGAATCTGTACCGTGCGAGCAAGCGTTCCATACGTGCTTCGAGCTGAACCTCACTTTCGTGAATACGCTCGGGCTTGAGTGGAGGTTGCTTGGAGAGATCGGTTCGTGGCGGCCCATGGTCCTCGCAATCGGGAAGGGTGCAATGCGAGCCAGTGCAAATCGGCTCCTGTGACTTTTTCACGCGGGAGCGCAAATACAGATAGCCAAGCACGCATGCCAGAAAAAGCAGTGCCACGATGGTGTTTCCATCGATCATTGTTTGCCTTTTGAGAGCTAGAGGTTAGAAACTTGGGGTGGTTACCAGAGAAAAATATAAGAAAATAAAGACTTTTGAAAACTAACTAAAATCAAAGAGCTGAAACAAGCGGAATTTGGTTTAAACCAAATAATAAATTCTGAATTTTAAATATATGAGTAACTGTTAAATCAATTATGTAATTGATCCAGGTTAGCTGAGCTGTGCGAGCCTGCTTTTGGACTTGTAAATTACTAGCCTATAATCTTTGCCAGTCGAGCAACGCCTTCAAGAATCTGTTCTTCATCGAGGTTTGCTGTTCCCAAAATAAATTCGTTTCTTGGAGCACGCACCAGATAAAAAGACCTCGAGCTAACAAGTCCGACACCTTGTTTTTTTGCTCGTTCCATTATTTCTTCGTCGTTGAATTTGCTCTTGAAACGCGCAAGAACAAAGACTCCAGCACCGGTATTTACAATGCCACACTTGCCGCCCAGATTCTCGACTAATGCTTGTACCAAAACATTTCGACGCTCGCTATACAGCCCGCGCAAACGCTTGATATGCCTGTCTAGATGCCCTTCTTGAATGAATTCGGCAATGGCTCGTTGTAGATGCACAGATAACTGCTCGCCCGCATATTGTCTGGCGCGAGTATAGAGTCCTACCATATGTGGTGGCACAAGTAAGAAGCCTAGCCCAAGAGATGGAAACATCAATTGGTTCAAACTGCCAGCATAAACAACGCACCCGTTTGTATCAAGACTCATCAAAGCAGGAATTGGCTTACCGTGATCTTGATATTCGCTGTCATAGTCGTCTTCTAAAATAATGGCATTTTTGCGACGCGCCCACTCAAGCAGCTCAAGCCTTCTTGTAAGCGGCATCACGCCTCCAGTGGGAAACTGGTGTGCAGGCATGACATAGACTAACTTCGCATTGCGAGTATCTGCAAGCCAATCTACACGAAGTCCCTGCGCGTCTACCGATATCGGCACGACGTTTGCGCCATGCCCTCTAAAAATAGACCAGGCGAAACTGTAGCCAGGATCTTCAACCACCACGCTAGAGCCGTTGCGCAAATGGAGCGAAGCGGCAATGTTCAAGCCCTGATTCAAACCCATTGTGATGATTACTTGCTCGGGTGTACATTTTACTCCGCGAAAACGTGCCACCATGCCGCAGATTTCTTCGCGCAGCCACTGGTCGCCTTGAGCTTGAAAAACGTAATCTAATACAGATAAGTCTGAATTGCGTGCCTGGCGTCCAAGAATTCGAGCCCATTCTTCCAGTGGAAATTGATCCAGCGCCGGTCTCCACGGATAGAAGCAGATTTCGGGTTCTGCCTGTTGTGTGGTGCCTGTTTCGTGCTGTTCGGGTAGGGCTTCTAAAAACTCGCCATACTCAGAAATAGGAAGTTTGGCTGGACCTTGACCTTCTTTATCGCGATTTGGTTTTTGTTTGAGAGTACTGCATACATAAGCGCCAGAACCTTGTCTGATTTCGAGATAGCCTTCTAATTCGAGCTGTTCGAGGCTTGTGGCAAGGGTGGGGCGCGAAATGTCTAAGCTTTTTGACAGATTGCGCGCGGCGGGCAGCCTATCTCCAGGTTTCAAATCGCCACTAAGTATTTGATTGCGAAGCGACTCGTAAATTTGCTGACTGAGTGAAACGGCACTCTCTTTGTCTAATTGAATATTTACTTTTGCCGTTTTAAGCACCATAAAGTGGCCTACCTGTTCTTTTCATTTCCCTAAAACGAACTTACCCAGAAACAGGACGGTTTTACCAATTTTAGACTGACCAATTTTTAGAATTTGACCGGGAAATTTATGAGCAGCTGCTGAGCCATGAAAATATAGAGCGGAATGCCAATAGTGACGTTATAAACGAACGTCAGCCCAAGCGAAGCGGCAAGCGGTAAGGTCGGACTGGCCTCAGGTATTGCCAGGCGCTGAATGGCAGGAACGGCAATGTAGGAGGCAGCGCCGCACAAGACCATAAACAGAACATAAGTCCCCAATTGAAGAGGGGCGTGGACGATATAGCTCGTCGCGTGACAGACAAAAAGGGCAACAACTGCAAAAATGTTGGGCGATAATATGCCAAAGGCGATGAAGCGCCAGCTGGCGTTGCGTAAGTCGTGCATTCTGTGACCTGCTGTCATGCCCATTTCAAGCAAGAATAAGCACAAAATACCCTGGAATAGACTGACAAAAAATCTGTCGTCCATCTCAACCACTTTGGGTCCTTGCAGACGCGAAATAAATCCCACCACAATGCCAGACATAAGTAAGAACAATCCTGGGTTGAGAAAAACTTCTCTCATTAGTGGGGCTTTCTTGTGTCCGTTAGATTCAAGCGCCATGCGCTTTTCTTCTGCAATTGGATCGTCATGATGATGGTCGCCTTGCAAAACATCAGGCACAGGCTCAATGTAATCGGCTGGCTTTTCATCCGGCATAAAGCCATTTTTGTCCATGCCGCGTTTTTTCAGTTGCTGAACCAAATACAGTCCAAGCAAGCACCCTGGAATTTCCATCACCGCAAGCATGACAGGCATGTAAGGTGCAAAAACTATTCGTGCCGCTTGCAGAGCGCCCACGCATGTAAGAAAAGTCCCGGCGGAGTCAGAGCCATAGTAGGCTGCAACAGTGGCTGAATCTACGCGCCGAAGAGTGGTAACAAAGCGCCTCAGTATTAAGTAAGCAAGACAACCGACGATAAAATTAGTTACAAAACCAATCACCATAAATATTCCGGCTTGTTGCATTTCAGCGCCTTGAAGCACTGCAAGCTCTTCCCCGCCGTGCCAACCGACTGAGATTAACAGATAAATTGTTAATCCCTGATAAACAGCGGGAGGAAATTCAAGCGGGATATTTAATAGTGGAATTATTAGTCCAACGAAAAAGAAGAGCAGAAGCGGCTTAAACAAATTTGTTCTAAAGTTAAACCAAAATTGCTCGAAAGGACTTTCACGGGTTGCTTCAATGAAGAATAAGTGGTCATCGTCATTGCGTGCGTACTCGACTTTGTCCCCTTTTTTTAAATCAGACCAGGTGGCCTTAAGGCCACCTAGACGAATCGGACAGTCGGTGTCGGTGAAAAAATCTTCTTTACTCACATAGTCGTTCGAGACAAATACTTTGTCCGTGTCTATACCAACTATAATGCCGCTCTCCTTGCGGGTTGCGTCAATTCTAAATGCGGATCCGCTGCGAACAAATGCTTTGACATTGTCGCCTGGCTTTAATTGATTAAGTAGTACTTTGTGTCCGTTAAGACTCACCTGTAAGTCGGGAGAGACAGTCAGAGCCACGTCATTGCCGTTTGAATTTTTGGACGGTTTTAATTGTATAAGAGGGTTGCCATCATATATGGTGACAATAGAAGACTCTATTAGTCGCTCTGAGCCGGCATTTGAAGCCGCCCAGCACGCACTGGAAAAAAAACCAGCAAAGTTGGCAAGTAGATACAAAGTGATAAGAACGGCGCTGAATCGGAATTTGCAATTTTTCATCCCTCATTCATACCGAATGAATGTGTTGGTTTTGTGATGAAAAATGGCTTAGTCTGACTAAATTTTTCCGCCGTTAGCTAAGACCCACTCAATGCTTCGGCGCATGCCCTCTTCCAGTGACACTTCTGGGTTGTAGCCCAATTCTTTTTTTGCTTTGTCTATTTTACATGCAATATTTTTATTCATTTCAGAAAGTACATGAACCTTTTGATGATAAAGTCCAGTCGACTGCAACATGTTGTCAGCCATGAAGGCAATATCGGACGCCATGTCTGGAAGGCGCATGCGTTTGTGTGCAACTTGCATTTTGAAATCACGCTCAAGCACTCTTTCTATTGTGTCCACAATTTCGTTCATCGAATACGGGCGTTCATCAGCTATCCAGTAAGTTTGCCCTTTGGCTCCATCAACTGATTCGCACAATTCAAGTGCCTGACAAATATTGTCTACATAAGCCATTGAGCGCAGATTATCACCAGATCCCACGATAGGCGCTTTGCCTTTTTTGATCATAGTAAAGAATAAGTTTTGACGCTCAGGTTGACCAGGTCCATAAAACCATGGTGGTCTAATTATTACGATATCAAACGATCCGCTCTTACCTGCTGCGTTTACTAGGTCTTCGGCTTCTTTCTTGCTTTGACCATAATGCATGTAAGGATTGTATGGAGAATTCTCGTCGAATAAATTTTTGCTATTGTTATCTTCGTTGCAACCAATCGGCGAGTTTGACGACACATGAATATAGCGGCGTATACCTGCTACAGATGAGGCATCTAAAAGATGGCGCGTACCCTCGACATTGACATCATAAAATTGTTGTCTGCCTTTTGTAGGATGAATTATTCCAGCACAATGAAAAACTGTGGCGCCAAGTGTGTCGTGAAATAATGGCAAAAGCGAGTTGGGCTCGGTTATGTCACATTCGAATATTTTTAAATTGGGTTCTGCCTTTATGTCATAACGAGCATTTTTAAATTTTGCAACACGCACTTCGCGTCCGGACAAAAGCAATTTTTCTACCAGCCTTGAGCCAAGCCAGCCAGGGACGCCTGTGACAATTGCTGTAGGTTTGGGCATTTATTTTTTCTCCGCTATAAAGTGTGTGATGTTGCGCCGAGCCAGCGCCATAATAGTTCCTTGAGGATTGATGCCGGGTGAGTCTGGAAGCATGCTTGCGTCGTTGATATATAAATTTTCAAAACCAAAAACTTTACCGTAAGAATCGACTGCGCACCGGTCTTTCTTTTCTCCCATTGGACAGCTAGAAAAGGCATGAACAGTGGTAAGACTCAGTCCTTTGCGAGGTAAATTTTCATCGAGCCATCGCACCGCATCAAGTTCCGAATCAATTTTGGCAAGTGATTGAACCGATGGATAAACTGATTTTGCTCCAGAGTATAAAAGCAAGGTGGACAGGCGAGCCAATCCCTGACTTAAATGTCGTACATCGACATCGGATAATTCATATCTTAGATGAGAATAGTCAGAGCCAAAACGAGCCGGCCGAACGCTACCAGATCCGGGACCACGTACTGCTACATAATAAGTAGACATTTTTCGATATTGCTTAACCAAGTCTCTCGTTTCAAGCCAGTTTTCGCTCAAGTTCATTGCCAAATGTCCAAGCGTAAAGAAAGATCCACCAAGCGAAATATCCGGCCAGAATTCTTTTACCTGCACCATGGGCATGACACTATCCTGGGCATTTATTTCTTCGTCAAAAAGGGCAGCTACTTTGAGCATTGGATGTATTTGAAAAGTTTCTCCAACATGAAATTTGATACCACTGCGTCTTAAAAGAGATGGTGTTTGAGTGGCTCCACCGCAAATAAATATATGTTCGGCTTCTATGCGAACAAGGTCGGTGCTCCCGTCTTCGCGCTTTATCTCAGCTAAAACTCCAGTAACACGACCTTTGGATTTAAGTAATAACTTTGCTTTTGCGCGTGTGATAAATTTGGCTCCAGCTTCTCTTGCTAGTGGAATCAAATTGCGGGTCATGCCTTGTTTAGCCCCTTTGGGACAGCCATGAGCGCAAGTATTGTTGTTAACACAACCAGTGGCAGCGCGTGATACTATTTTGGCGGACCAGCCCATAGCTTCCACTCCACGCTTGAACACTTCAGTGCTTTTGGGAATATTATCCGGTTGCGATACGTGCAATAAGTGCTCGGCCCAGTCAAAATGCGGATTTAACTCTTCTACTGAGAATTCCTCTATTTGAAATTGTTTAGTCCAGCGCAAAACAAATTCAGGTGGTAAGCGGTGCCAGAAGCCGCTGTTTACTTCGGTACTGCCACCAAGACATCTACCTTCGACAAATCCAATTGGCACAGAACCAAGTACTGGAGTCATTCCTTTGTTGCGATAAAGCAATTGCATGGCGTAAGGCGATGATTGTCCATACGATTCAAGACCGTATTGGCCACCTTCTTCAAGTACAACTACATTTAATCCGGCTCGGGCAAGCTCAATAGCAGTCACTGCTCCGCCAGCTCCAGAGCCAATCACAAGTGCTTCCACTATGAACGATTTATTTTCAGGATGATCTTTGTGCTCAATAATCATTGAATTTCTCCCTTATGCGGGGATGTTCGTAATATGCAAGAAGGGTGAGACTGCGAATTAGCTTCATGAATTTGCGTGTTAATGCCACTTTGCCAAATGCCCATGAATCAACGATGTTACGCCGTTTTGCCAGGGGCAGACTACACAAAAATGATCCTGTAGTTACTAAAACGTAAGTCTTGAATCCGAACAGTCCAATTTTGAATAAGACTAGAAATCTAAACGGAATACTTTCGATTTCGGTAAGAGTAAAAGCGCTCACGTCGCTCATAACTTCGGACTGTACAGTCTTATCGGACAAGATGTCATCTTCGGGTATGAAGCACTGACAAAGTTCGATCCAGAAGGGCGACATTCCGCTTTTGATTTCTTCTGTTACTGCCGGATAAGTAGTAATTACTCGCGGAGAGAAGGGCAGGTTGCTTGATTCGGGCAAGTTTTTTATTTCGATTGACTTTGCTTCCCAGGCAAGGGCTTGAGCAGAACCTAATTCGAAGCTGTATCGAGCCATGGCAATGATGCCCCAGATGGTCACTGTGACAAAGAAAACAAAGTGCACAATTACTGCATAAGAAATAGCTGTGTTTGGATCAAGTCGGTGACCAGTTCCAAGTGATACCGCCATTAGTGCGGTTTGGCAGGCGGCGTGATAGACCCCAACATAGCCTGGGGTGGACGGGACCAGTATTCCCAGATTGGTGAAAGACATGGTGGCAATTGCTTTAAGCAAATTAGGTGATAACCCAAAACAAGGCATTATGAACATGAAAAAAGCAGATTCTATAAGCCAGACCAATGCGCTTGAAAATAAGACCAGAAGTGCGCTTCGAGCATCACGCAAACATTTGAAACCGTTATTTACCTGACTGACAAAAGCAATAAATCGATCGTGCCATTTTTGTCCCATCCATGCAGTCAGGTTTGATGTGAGTCCAATGGCCGACTGAGGGCTGAGAGTAATAAACCCAACGACAAACATTGCGCAAGCAAACAAAATGGCACAAATTGAGGCGGCTTGCCGCATCCATTCGTCAGTTGGAATTAACAGACTGCTTACCACAAAGAAAAATAAAATGACAATGCCATCAAGCAAGCGCTCTAAAAATGTGATGGTAAGCGCAAGTAGATAAGGCATACCAGTGCGTTCGCCAAGCATTGCAGCGCGAGCAAATTCTCCAAGGCGTGCTGGCAAAATATTATTGGTGGCATAACCCACCGCTACAATGTTACTTGCGGTGAGAATAGTCAATTTTGCTTCGGGCTGGACCAGAATTTTCAGTCGTACACCGCGCGCAAGCATGCCGAACATGTAAGTTAAAACAGCAAGAGGAAGCCAGGGAAGCCAGACAGCCGTTTTGAAAGCAAGTAACACCTTGCTCCAATCGAGTTTGTAGGCGGTTAGAACGAATAAAAGACCGGCCACGACCAGTCCCAACAAAATAATCGCACCGCGAGTGCGAAAAATGGATGAATATGTCGCTTGAAAACCGCCGGGAGCGTCTGACTTGTTATCAGACATTTGCTCTGAGTCCATATGAGCCTACAGGTGAGAAACGCCAGTTTGGTAAGTTATTTATTTATGCCCACTAGCCTTGATCTTTAGAGCCGAATAAAAACCAGAAAGGTTTAGAGGCTTCTTTGTTACTCGATTCAGGGCTTAGACGTTTTATCTGATAGGTGGTGCGTTTGCCCTGGCGCTCGATTACCAGTTTGACACTCGAATTCTCCGGTCCTCTAATTTTTTTGACCAGTGCATCTACGCTCATTCCTTGGGCGGGCGCATCATCGGCGGAAATAACTTTGTCGCCTGCTTGAATTTTGGCTTTGGCAGCGGGAGTGTTTGGAAAAACTTTTACGATGTTGCCGCCTTCTTGTACTTTGATGCCGACGGTGCCTATTCTTGCGCCCTTCGCTCCAGTCTTGTTTGACTCTTTGGACGATAGTTGACTTTCTATATCGGTGATGGATTTGCGCGCTGTTTCTGCGTTTGCGCTATTTGGCGCCAGTTTAATAGTTTCTTGGAAATGTGTTTTGGCCGATAGCAAATCGCCCGTAGTTTCTACCAAGATGGCATATTGAAAATGCACGTCTGCATTATTTTTTTTGTCTTTCTTCAGTGCGTCTTCAAGTACCTTGAGCGCCTTTTCAAGTTTTCCGTCTTGCTTAAATTTGTTTGCCTCTTCAAGCACGTTGCGCTCGCAATAAGCATTGGGAGCGAATGCTATTTGGGCTGTCTGAGCCGAACAGAAAAGAGTTATGACTAAAAGGGCACTTTTGAGTGAAACCGCATTTAGTGCTGAAGATATGGTTTTGATATTGATTTTTGAGTTTGCCATAGAGAAAAGGTAATTCTATCGCGTGCGTTATAATTAGCGCAAATGGAGGGTGGGAAACTGGCTGAGAAAATTGACGAATCTACGCTGCGAGCACATTTTCGCAAAGTACTATCGGTCCCCGCTAACGCTTCTATCAGGCAGATGGCTCGTATACGTGACCGCGAAATCGGCATATGTCAAGAAGCGCTTGAATCTGTAGAGGTTGAAGTTTCACAAAAGGCCAGAGCCCGAGTGGAATCGGTTAAAACTGCTTATGAATGCTTGAACGATCATAAAAGATTTCATCTTCAACTAGAAGAGCTTAACAAGCAGCTTGAAGATGGCAAGGTCAAAAAAAGCGATCTGTTAAAAGTAGTTGAAGCACCTAAAGAAGCCGTGCGCAAAATGCCCAAGCCAAGTGCCTCTCGCGATAAACAAGCGCTTGAAGATTTTCGTCAGAAACGTCAAGAAGAAAAATCAGTTCTGCCTGAAAAAGGCGAAAATCGAGTCTGGCTTGATGAAACCAGCACTGAGATAAAAGTTGCAGCTTTTAAAGCTGCTTCAGATAAAGCTCAGGATTTGCGCCGAGAGGCTCATGAAGAGCCGGATTCAGATACATTTTTTGAATTCGTTCACGCCGCTTCTTTTGATGCTGCAAAAGAGACTTCGCAAGCCAAAACCAAAGCTCCATACTTTGCTGAATTCAAAGACGAATTAGAAGCATTAGTGGAAGAATTCAGCGAAGAAGCCACCTGGGAAGAATACAACCGACTTGAATCAGCTGTAGCGCGCAAAGCCGAAGTCAAAAGTACGCCTAACAAAATGACCGTGATGGTGAGCGTTTTGCTACTCATAGTTTTGGGACTAGTTTTCACTAACGTGGGTGTGATGATGACTGTGGGCGAGTCACTAGATCATCCTATAGCCGCACCCGATAAAGAAAAAATGAAGACCATTCTGCCTGAAGCAGACATTGGATATAAAAATAAAAGTCTAAGTACAGTCAAAGAGATAGCCTGGGCTGATGGGTTGGCGAGACCGGCATCGTCAGCTGGAGTGGCTGGGCGTTGCTCCGATAATCTTATAGCAGGTGCTGCGGATTACAACAAAGGATGTGAGTTAATCAGTCGCAACAAACTTGATGAAGCACTGCCGTTTTTCACTGCTGCGGTGGTTAAAAACGAAAAGCTTTATCAGGGTTATTACAATCTTGGTTGTGTGCATTTGAGAAAATGTGAGCCAGCGGCAGCTAGAGCCGATTTTTATAATACCCTTAAATGGCAGCCGACAATGGCTCAGGCAGTGTATAACCAGGGGCTGGTTTATCTAATAAGCTCTGAAGAAACTATTAAGCAAGCATACGCCAAGTCTCCTATCGATAAAGAAATGGCACAAAGAACAACTGCCACTCTTCAAGCTGCAGTCGATCAATTTTTACTGGCTCAATCGATGGAGCCTCGCATGATGCAGGCTTATTACAACGAAGGATTAGCACGCTATCGACTTAATGATCTGGAAAACGCGCTTAAAGCATTCGAGAAGTCATTTGAGCTAGACCCAACTGTGGCCGGCACTATTCGCAATAAGGATCTCTGTAAAAAAATGATTGCCAGTCCCGATTCGGCCAAAAAAATGTTTGCTATAGGCTCACTGCTTGGACCTGTAGGTCCGCAAGGTCCGCCTGGCCCCGGCTACAACTAAAAGAGTTAAGGCATATGTTTGAGTAGCCAGAGAATTTTTTCTTTCACTCTTTTTCTGTGGGCCGAGTTACTGGAAGTGTCTCCGGTTTTGTCGTAATGGGCTACAAAGTCGTCGTATGCAATTTTGAACATTTCATCGTTTGAATAACGCGGCTTCCAGCCTAGTTCTAAAAGCGGATTCATGTCGAAATAAAAGTCTTCCGAGTAAGTCAAATAGTGCCAGGGTGCAAGAGGGCTTAAGCCAAGAACGTCTAACCATGCTAGTCCTTGCATGGTTAGGTTTTTGGGCAAATGTCTGATTTTGGATTTGCTTCCGGCATGATTTATAAGATTGCCTAATGTTTTTTCCAGCGTGTCAAAGCGGTCTGTGCCTACGTTGTAGAAACCTGGCCTTTTCTTTTCACACAAGAACATATAACAATCGATTAAATCGTCACCGTGTAAAAATTGAATCTTATTTTTGCCGTCGCCAATGACATAGATGTTGCGATTTTCGCTGATCCACTCGAATAGTATTTGAAAAATTCCAAGTCTTCCCACGCCAACCATGGTACGAGGACGCACCACTAGTAGTGGCATGCCTGATTGATCCGAAACTTCTTTTGCTACAATTTCAGCGCCCAATTTGCTTATGCCATACTCTTCTACAGGTTCGAGTGGTTTGGCGTTGCTTACTGGCGAACTGCTGGGACAACCAAAAACAGTAGACGAACTGGTGTGGACAAAATAGCTGACATTGGCTCTAGCGGCTTCTTCTGCCACTATGCGCGTTCCTTCTACGTTTACTTCGTGAAAAAGTTTTCCTGCTTTAGTGAGGGGTACAAGTGCCGCGGAATGATGAACGACATCTACGCCTTTTATGGCACGACGAACTAAGTCGCGGTCGAGTATGCTGCCAAGCACAAATTCAATATTTTTATTGCGATCCGGCGGCTCCCAAATATCCAGCGAAACAACTGAATCTCCGCGTTTGACAAGGCTTTCAACGATTAGACTTCCAAGAAATCCGGACCCGCCTGTAATCAAATGCTTCATCGAAAAATTTTGCCTTTTATAGAGATAGCTTTATGTGATATCGTGTTTTTCTATGGGATTAGAAGATATCTTATCAGGCAAAGACGCAGGCGAAATGTTTTCGCTCATGATTCCTGGCAGCACCTGCAATTTGGGACCGGGTCTCGATACCATCGGTCTGGCTCTTGAGATTCAAAACACCATGACTTTTCAACTGGTAGAACCAGGTCAAGAAAGTGATCGTCCTGTGATCAAATTGCAAGGCGAGGTTGCCAATCAGAGCTTGCCTGAGCATCAAAATTATTTGATCGAAACAATCATCAATAAAATTTGGCAGAACGACAATAAATTATTCAGACGTTTGCAAGTCACTATCAGATCCGATGTTCCACTTGGTAGCGGATTGGGCAATCGCACTGCCACCATAATTGGTGCGCTCTGGGCGTACAATTTGTTGAAAGATAGCATCCCAACTGCAGCCACACTTCTAGCCGAAGGTTGTGCGGTAGAAGGACACCCGGAATCGCTTGCGGCAAGCCTTTATGGCGGTCTTGCTGTTTGTACCCCTTCAATCGATGGCAGTCGTATCGTAACTCAAAGTGTCAAATGGCCTGATGAATGGCGGATTGTGGCCATTATTCCCAAATACACTCTAGTGACCAAAAACATGCGCGACATTTTGCCCAAGCAAGTATCGATGGAAGATGCCATCGCCAACATGCAACGAGTGGCATATCTGGTAGCGGCTGTCAGTCGCGTGGACGAGTCGGCCATGAAAGAATCTTTGTACGACCGTTTGCACGAGCCATATCGAGAACAATTCGTACCTGAACTTGCAAAAATCAGGCAAGAACTGGCGAATGAACCTATTCTCGGCTGTGCTTTAAGTGGTGCAGGTTCGTCGAGCGTCGTTTTTGTGCATAAGCGAAATGAACACCAGGTTCTGGAGCGTTTGGAGCACTGGTCGAAGAAAGAAGAAAGCATTTACAAAATCATGAGTCTTCGCGCAGCTGCCGAAGGTGTCAAAGAAGTTGAGTGTCTCATAGGCTGAGACTTTTGCGTTTTATTATAGAAATGCCATAAAAAGCTGGCCCAGCTCTGCCAATCGCTAGCTTATTAGCAGCCTTTAAGAATGGCTTATATAGAGCCTTTATGAGTGTGATCTTAGAGGGCTTCTATCATGGGCTGTTGTGATTACATGCCTTTAAGTACTAGTTTCAAAGGTACATTTCCTCTCTCTCAATTCTGGGTACAAACACTCAGCTTTTTAAATCTATTCAACTAACCAGGCGCCAAAGCTTCTTTCTCAATGAAAGACGTTGTTTTGCGCCTCAACTAAGGAGATCAACATGTTTGATTCACTGACTCCGGGCAACTTTGCGTTGTTCGGACTATCGTTCCTCGCCTTCACGCTGCTCATCATCTTCGTTGGCGCAAGTATCAGTCGCAAACAGCGCCAGGATGCCGAATCCAAGACGGATGGTCACAGCCACGACGAGGACTTCGACCAGGCTCTCGACGAGTTCGACCCTGACCACAACGGTCACGTTCACTCGCACAACTGCAAGTACGACCAGGAAGAACAGCGTCGCACCGCGGCTCTGCCCCGTCCCCTCATCCCGGTCGACAATCTGCCGGCGCCCAATCCGCGCGTCCAGGCTGCTCTCGACAAGGTGAGCCTCACCGACATGCAGACGATGCTTTCGCACCTCACCGGTGACAAGCCCTACGTCTTGAACGGTGAGACCAAGACCATGGTCACCCGCAACTCGCACACTGATGGCATCGGCGAAGCGGCCAAGTACATGATCGCGTCCTACCAGACCGCCGGCATCACCGCCGAGCTGTGGCCCTACACGGTCCGCGGCAATCAGTACAACAACGTTCGCTACATCATCCCGGGCAAGAAGAACCCCAACAAGGTTCTCGTGCTCGGCGCCCACCTCGACTCCACCGCCGGCGCTCCCTGGAAAAAGGAAGCCAAGGCACCGGGTGCCGAAGATGACGGCTCTGGCACCACCGCACTCTACAACGCGGCGCTTGCAATCGTCGCCCTCGGCGGTCTCGACTGCACTGTTCACATCGTCCACTTCACGGGCGAGGAGCAGGGTCTGTGGGGCAGCTACGCCTACGCCGACTGGCTTTCCCGCGAGGTGAAAGCCAAGGGTCTGACCGTTATCGGCATGATCGAGATGGACATGGTCGGGTACTGCCCGAACCCTGCTCACCGTCTCGACGTGCACGACGAGGTCGACCGCAACGGTTCGCACGCGATCACCATCGCGTTCTTCCAGCAGATTGCGCGCTACAAGCTCAATCTCAACCCCTTCGACACTCACAACCTGAGCGTCAAGGATCGCAGCGACCATGCGGGCTTCCTCGACAAGAAGTGGCCGGCGGTTCTCCTCTCCGAGGAGTTCACCGACACGGCATTCTACCCGCACTATCACACCACGCGCGACACGATCGACAAGATCAACTTCCCGTACCTGCGTGAAGTGACGCGCGCGGTCATCGCCGTTTCGTGCGAGATGGGCGGTCTGAGCTAGAAATAGCTCAGTCGTCTATCTGGCTGATCTGAACAGGGGCGGGTGTTTTTGCAATAGCATTTGCATCCGTCCCTGCCTTAATTCTCTTCACGGTAGTAGCAATAAAAAGTTTCAACTGCAATGAAGCCAAGAACACAAGGCACTCTAGCCAGTATTGCCATCAGTATCGCTATTGGTGGATTCATCGGCTGGACAATTTTTCCCGAAATGTGGTTGCGCCTTCTCTTCGTCGCCTATTTCGCAATGCTCGGTTTGGGCACTGGTCTAGTGATAAGCTGGGACAAAGTTGAAGGTGTGACGCAAGATTACTTCAGTTACGTCTTCTACGGCAGCCTCTCTTTTGCGGTGCTTGATGTGGTGCTTCTCGCCTATAAGCGGGGATTCCCACCTAAAGCCAGTCCCGCCTTTCTCATCATGCTCTTTGCCTTTGGTGCCGTGCAAGGACTTGCGTATAGATTCGCAGCCGTGCGTGCACAAAGGCGCATATCTACAACTTGAGAGTGTAGCCATGAAACACAGACTGTGCGTCGCTTTGATTAGCGTCGCATTCGGAGCCTTCATGGGCTTCGTCTATGGTCATCAGCTGATTGACGTGCCGCAAGGTGCGCCATCGCCCCTGGTGGCTGCAGGTTTGGTTAGTGCTCTGGCTAACGGACTGCTTTCATTGTTTGCGACTCTGGTCATCTTCATCCGCGATTGCGACATGACCGAATCGCAATTCAGTTTTGGTAGAACGGGAGCTCTGGCTTACCTTCTGGGCGCGCTCGTTTTTCTTATGAGCGGATTCTTTTTCGCGAAAATGACTTACTTCCTTCTCGCGTTCTCGCTGTTGCTTGGTTTCGCCCATGGGCTTGCCGCGTGGCAGCTCAAACACAACATCTGAGGAGGCCACGATGAGTGAAAAATCTTTTGGCATTCTCGTGAGTGCCGGTTGGGGAATCCTTCTGGGCTTTCTGGTCTGTTACGTATTGCTCGGAAATGGAAGCAAGATGGACTACTTAGAGCCAGCTCGCATCTTCATTTCCCTGGCAGGTTCGTTCTTCTTCGGCTTGGCTGGTCTGGCTTCGGGAGTGCTTTGCGCACTGTTGAAGCACAAGATCGGCTCAAGCGCGATCGGACACATTCTGGTTGGTGGCATACCGGCCGGCGTGACCATGGCGTTGCTGTGGAACCAGCTTGATATGGGCGATTTCGGATTCGAAGCCTGGATCTTCCTGGGAGCCATCTGTGCTCTCAACGGTCTGGTTTTCCGCTCTACCTGTCGCTTTCACGAGCGTCATCTGAGATAAGAGTAGCCGGGGGCGCTGTCTTTATGTTCGCAAGAACATGAGACAGCGTTTCCCGGTTATTTCTTTTCTTCTTCTTGTTCTACTAAATCAAATAGTATCACTGATATTTCTCCAAGTTGGTAATTCCGCTAAATTCCATTGAGATTTGAATCCGTTTCGAAACCGAAAAATGAAATTATGCTGTGGGCAGCATAAAAAGCACCCCTAAAATATGCTGTGGGCAGCATATTCTCATAATTCGTGCCCGGAAACGCCCAAAATAGAAGTTTCAACTCGGAATTTCTACCTTTTGGAATAGTACTATACCATGTAGTCCTCTGGGGCGAAAAAACGAAACAAGAAAGAGCGCAGAATAATGCGCATCTTTCTTGTTCCGAATCATTAGTCGATCAACTCGATGTTGACCGGACCTTGGTTCATGCCGAGCCCTGATTCAAAGCCTGGTTGACCTGTGCGACGATGTCGAGCCCACGGTTGTAGTGGTTGACATGGTCAGCGCGAGTGATGATGCGTGAGGGTCCGCCGTAGTTGACGGGAAGGACCAGGTGGCAGCACGCCTCAAGAATGAGAATGTGCAATTCCTCGTCGCCCGGCTTTTGAGCCGAGAGCTTGAGAAAAGTCTCAAGAATTGAGTCCCAGAGCATCTTCCATGCCACGTCGGTTGCCGGAGCTTTGAAATCGGCTATCGAAGTGGAGGTTGATAGAGCTGAGATGTGGGCGTCGGCTTCATTGACGAGGTCGATTCCCTGTTGGTAGCGACGAATATAATCGCCAAGACCGACGATACGCAAGGGACCAGAGGAGTTGCGGGGCAACACCTGCCTTGTGGCAGCATCCATCACCATTTCGTGGGCGACGGAATCGGTCGGAGCTTTGGCCGAGGCTCGTTTGGCGACCGCAAGCAGAGAGCTGTAAAACTCTTTCCACTTCTTGTCGTGAGCCTTTCGCGCATTCGCTCGCTTCTTGTCGAGATGAAGCAAAACGAGGACGAGAACGATAACGGCGCTTAGTCCGATGACTGCGGTGTACATAATTTTTTCCTTGCAGTTAGCTGTTCTTAGTTTTGTGGTTTGTCCAAACGAGGTTGGGGACTACTTCTTGTCCTTGCTCGAATCTTTCTTGGGATTCACGCCCAGGAGCCACGCCAGGAGGTAGATGGCGATGGCGCCGAAGATGAAGAGGAAGACGCCGGCGACGATGAAGGTGATGAAGAAGGTCCAGACAGCGCCTGTGACGCCGAGGAACCAGGCTTGACCTTCGGGGGTTCCAGCAAGCACGGCAATTGCGTGAGTGGAAATCGCAGACGAAATGCCCATGGCAAGCGAGATGAGAAAATCGATGCCTAGGACCCATTTGACGAAAGTGCGAAGCGGGTCATTTTTCTTGGTTTCGCTCATTTTGAACTCCTGTTCTTAGTTGAGCGGCAAAACATACCAGCACTAAATGTGGTGGCGTGAAAGCTTTTTGTTGACAGCTGTTTTTTGTGAGAACTTAAGAGAGTGGAAGAGATAAAGGGGCTAAACTCTAGTTCTGTACATAGTCATAATTCAATCTTTGAGATTTAAATCTGTTCAGAGATCTCTTTTTGATCTTCGCTCAGCTAGTGCATCTTGGCAAGTATTTTGAAGCAAGGATGTCATGTTTTACTAGCTTAGCGATAAGTATCAAGTTCCTGAAATAAGCATTTACAAGCTCTTAATAAGCGTTCTCTAAACTAAGGCTTCCAACTTGTATTGAGCCTGGAGTCTTGAACTTGCTAGTTTGAATTTCTTCAGATCTCTTTTTTGTTAGACTCTTAATTCGCGCAAACACTCGACTCAATTCCGTCACGACTAAGAATTTCTTTCGATCTTCGATCGTCGTCGTGAATCGCATGTTTGCACTCTTATCTTCATCCCAAACTACTAACAAAAGGAGAGTTCAATGAAACTCCTTAAGTATTTACGGGGGGATAGAAGCTTCAGTCACGTTCTCAGCGTCGTTTTTGTCGCAATTTTCATGCTGGCAATCGGCTCGGTGCCTGGGAGCACTCAATCCGGTCCCTTCAATGGTCGTGCACTTTACCAAGAGGCTTTCGACCACATCGCAAACGAGCACATCGGTCTTCTGGAAATGACTCCTGCTGAGCGTCAAGCCTGGCTTTCCGAATGGAAGGAAAAATTCAAAGGCACTGGCAAGCTTGATACCGAAAGTGGTGCCGACGATGCCGTCGTCCAGATGATGAAAAGTCTGAAATTCAGGAACGACAGCTATTCGATGCCAACTGAATGGTCTCAGCGTACGCAAGATCGCAAAGCAGAGTTCGGCGGTATTGGCGTCAATTTGCAAATCGATGGTGCTGAAAGCGTCACCGATGCAAACCCTATGTTCATCCCTCTGGCTCCGCGCAAAGACAGTCCTGCAGCCAAAGTGGGACTGCTCAAGGGCGATATCATTCTTTCTGTCAACCGCAAATCACTGACCGGCAAAACTACGAGTGATGCCGTTTCGATCATTCGTGGAGCTATCGGCACACCAGTGCATTTGACCATCAAGCGCAAGCTAGCCAATGGCAATTTCTTTATCTTCAATCAGCGTCTGGTGCGGGCTTCGATCCCCATCGATCAGGTTGAAGAGCGCGACCTTGGTGATGGCGTGTATCAAGTCAAAATCAACACGTTCGCATACAACCGCTTCAAAAGCGATGTTTCAAATGCCCTCACTCGTGCATCTTCGCACCAGGCGTTGATTCTCAATCTGCGCGGAAACCTGGGCGGCGACAAAGACAACGCCATGCGCTTGCTCGAATGGCTCGTGCCTGAAGGTGTCATTTACGTCGAGACTTCTCGCGAGAATGACGTGCTCAAGACGGAGACCATCTCACTTTCTGCCACCGAAAAAATTGTCACCACAACCTGGTCGGACAATCGCCCTGCAAGCATCAACCGCTATGGTAGAGCTAAGCTCATCATTGGAGCGACGATGAAGATTGTGGTGTTGCAAAACGGAAACAGCGCAAGCGCTTCCGAAATCACAATTGGTGGTTTGAAGGGAACCGGGAGAGCCTCGCTTCTCATCGGCACGCGCTCTTATGGTAAAGGTCACGGACAGAACGTCTGGAATCTGAGCTTTGGTCGCGGTCTCATTATTGTGAACTTCCGCTTCAAGCCGGGCAACATCACCATGGATGGTACCGGTATCGATCCAGACGTGGTGGACCAACAAACCGAGGTGGAAAAATATCTCGACTTCGCCAAACAAAAGGCGCTGGATCTGCTCAAGCAGCCTTAATTCAGACACGAATCTGCGACTCGGGTCGGTATTGGTTTTACCAGTATCGACCCGGTTGTCTTTCGTTCTCTTCAAGCATTTGTTTTACTAGGTTGCGTAGTAAGCTGGGCAAGAAAAAGTAAATCGAAAAAGATAAGTGAAAGGCATCGAGCTTTGAGCCCGGTGCCTTTCACGAGATTGGAAGTCGATGTAGCTTATGCTAGAGCGCTTCAGCCACGATTACAGCGGTAGTGTCAGGAAACGAGATTTCGTCACCAGGTGCACCGTCATTGTCTGTATGCAGCCAAGCGCGGTTTTGATAGCGATTCTTGAGAATCCAGGGATTCATGTAGCTCGTGCATTGAACCACGCGATATCCGGCAGCCTCCAGTTCGCCTATCCACTGCGCTTTGGTGAACACGCCGAATTCCTCGTTGCATTCGATAGCCCAGTTGGCCAGATAGTCTTTCTTGGAGAGGAATTCGTTTGCATCATGCAGGCTTAGACAGAACCAGGTCACGCCACCTATCACTCGCTCTTCGAACGCGATACCAGGGGCGGTGCTTTTGCCCTTGAAGTCGCGAGCGAATCGATAGAAGCGTTCTTTGGTTTCATCGTCTGCGCGCATCCAGGTTTTGGCTTCGAAGTTATCCGGTTTGATACCATCGCGGATGATCAGACGCCCGCCACGAGCAAGTTCTTTGCGCGTATTTGCAAGCGCCAGCCGGACCTGGTCGCGGTCGTAGCCATTGTAGGAATAAATCTCGTGCATGACCGACGAGTAAATCACCGTGCTAAGCGACCCTTGCGGGAAGCGTTGCTCGATGATGTTACCTGCCACAATCGCCACGTTGTGATTGTGATAGTGCAGACCTTCGGACATGTGACGCATCTCGGAAGAGAGGTCCATGCCGATGATTTGCGAATCGCCAAACAATTCGGAGAGATGAGTCAAGAGCGAGCCCGTGCCGCAGCCCTTGTCGACGATGCGACCGGGGCGAATATGTGGACCGATATCACGCACTTTGTCTGCCATGCTGGCGTCCATTCCCAAGGCGTAAATCTTGAAATCACGCCCATTGGAAAGTTCGCCGTCGTCATTGACAAGCACGTCTTTGAACAGCTCGACGATGCGATCGCCAAGTGCAAGACGGTCATAGACCTCGACACACCAGGGACTGGTGATTGCTCGCCAATCCTTACCGGTGGTTACAAGCGAAATGATGTCAGCCGGGGTTTTGCCTTTGCTTGCGTGCACTTTGCTCGAATAGCCAGCTTTCTTGAAGCGGGCGAGAACGTCGTCGTTAGACGATAAGAGAATGGTGTCATTTGGGCTTAGCACGGTTTTGGTGTTGCTCTGTGAGCGAACCACCTCTTCCACGTGTTTGACCCAGTCGATGTCGGTGGTCTTGGTGTCAGTCGCCCCGTGAATTTCGTACGGGTGACCAAGTGCCAGAGCAAGTCCAGTCACCACCTCCACTCTCTCTTTGAACATGAGAGGGTGACGCTTGGTGCCGCCTTTATCTGAGGCGGTGATGACAAAGATTAGTTTGCTTTGACTACCTGGATCGAGTTCGAAGAGAGCACGCCGAAGCGCGCTCTCCTGGTCGATTGTGACACCATGCCAACGTCCAACGAGAAGGATATTTCTCTCTTTTGAAGACATGTTTTGACTCCCTATGCAAGGTGAGATAGAGGTTATTCGGATTTGGAAATGAGCGCGGTGTCTTTGTCGAGATGCTTGGCGCCCAGTCGCCAGATAAATCCACCCAGCAGGACCATCGCTGCAAGCATCAACATGGCGTTGTTCATGCTTCCAGTAGAGTCAGTGATGGAGCCGATGGCAAGCGGCGAGAGAACGTCGCCAAGCAAGTGGATGATGAGAATGTTCAGGGCGAAAGCGGCAGGGCGATGCTTGGGTAGCACCACGTTAGCAAGCGCCGTGTTGCTTGGTCCGGTGTTGAGGAACAAGCAGAAACAGGCAGCAAAAAGCAGTCCCCATGCAAGCGGGAAGGGCATATAAACGAAGGCCACGCAGCATGGGGCGGCAATATACATTGCCCAGCCGGACACGCTGAAATAGGCTCCCTTCACTCGATGGCGCAAGGCGTCTGCAATGAAGCCGCCAGCAATTGTTGCCACCAATCCAGACACCACTAGGATGCCGCCAAGTATGAGATTGACGCTTGCAAGCGTTCCCACCTGGCGATACTCGTGTATGTAGGTTGGCATCCAGAAAGCGATTCCGCCGATAGCGAAAGTCATGGCAGTCATCGCAAGCGTATTGTAGACGAATGACTTGTTGGACAGAAGTTGGCGATAAATGCTCAGGCGCGATTCGCCTGAAGGCTCATTAAGAGCCGACTGAGAGAAGCGTGGCGGGTCGCGCATGAACAGGCAGATTATGCCAAGCAGCACTCCCGGCGGTACCGTCGTGTAGAAGGCGTAACGCCATCCAAGTTCTGAGTCGGCAAAGTGACCGCCCCAGACATAACCAAGCGCGCTACCGACTGGTATCGCCATGTAGAAGAACGACAGTGCTTTTCCACGATGCTTCTCGGGGAAGTACTCGGACAGAAGAGCCGCAGCGAAGGGACCGAAAGCCGCCTCGCCAATGCCAATGAACATGCGGCTCAAGAGCAATTGATCGAAGTTCTGTGCAAGACCGGAAAATCCGCTTGCCAGACTCCAGATAATCACGCCAAAGCCGATAATTTTCCAAGGACGCACTTTCAAGTTGCTGAGTACAGGCGCCGCCAGCATATAAACCAGCAAGAACACCATCGGCAGCAAGCTGAGCAGCATGTTGTCTGCTGTGCCGTGCATCAAGAACCCGAGCCATTTGACCAGGAATTGCGAAATCGGTCCCAGACTGTCTGGATTGGAAAGAAATTCTTGCTTAACTTTGGGCAGAACGGCAGCCATGTTTTGGCGGTCGATGTAGTTGAACAGGTTGGTCACAAACAAGACCAGTATAGTCAGGTATGCTCCGCGCAGAATGGTCGCTGGACCACTTCCGCTTTGATTGGGGCTAACCATGAGGATCTCCTTCGGCTGGAGTTTCTATTTTCGAAACGACAGGTTGCCACGGCTGTTGTCAAACAGCGGGGACAACTCTGAAGCTTTTGAAGCGAAAGAACTTACGCCAGTTATTCTGACGCAAGGTGTGAGCGCAGGCGTTTTGCACCACGACAACCATGCTCTGAGCATAAGTTTTCGCAATGCCGTTTACTGTTGCGCTCACGCAGGCGTGAGTGTTTACTCCACAAACGCGAAATCGCGCAGTGGGTAAATTCAGTCTCTGACAGGCAACTCGAATTTCTCGTTCGCCACCATTTTTGAATTTGGTCTCGACGGTGTGTCGACGCGACTGTTTTGCAAGCTCGAGGATGCAGGGATAAGTGGGTCCCTGATTGTAAAACTCGAGAATGACAATAGCCCAGTCGTTTTGGAGAGCGAGTTTTACTTCGTCCATCACGTCTGGCAAAACCAGTGCCGATGCGGCAAACGATGGTTGCATGTCGACTATAACCAATGTGGTGTCCAGGGTTCGCTTTAAAAGCTCCTTAGAGCGTTTGATGCGAATCCGCATGGAAAGCGGGCTGATAAGCGCAGCGATCCAGAACACAACTTTGAGTACTTTGCAGATGCCCGCGAAAAGAACGTACTTCGGTCTAAAAGACATAGCAAGTCTCTCAGTTCAGGTTTCGGTTAGGTGTTGAGGTGAATAGCGACGGTGGGTGATGTGATTCCGTGCGCGTCAAAAAGGGGATACAGATACTTACTCGATTGGATAAGTAAATAAGTAATTAAACAAACAAAATGAATTCAAAAATTAAACTAAAACTTAAAAATTATCGAAGCTTCAAAAGCAAGTTATGAACCTAAACTTGCGTCGAAATCGACCAGTCACGTGGAAAATGTGCCACCACTATGAATAGCAATTAACCGAATATGGTGCTAGTGAAGTTGTGCAAGCTAGGGCTAAAAAGTTTCAAGTGGCTAGCAGCGCTCGCGCTAGCTATTGACCACTATTCAAAGTCAATAAGGGCAAGACTTTGATTATGTGGGGTTTTCAAGCGTTCCTCTAAAATGAGACAGAAGAAATGTACATTTGCTTTAGGTAACTGGAAGAACTACTTATTCAAGAGTTAGAACAAACAGTCTTTTTATCTTCTCAATTCGAGTGTTCTTCTCTTCCAGTTCGTTTAATTTTCACTGCCCCTTTATCTCTTAACCAAAACTCTCTGAAAAATGGAGAACGAAACTGAGCACAACCTCATTTCAGAAAATTCTGCTTGTGATCAAACCGACTTCGCAAGCGACAGAAGCCACACTGCGGCAACACATCGAGACGGTATCTGTGGTTAGAGCTGTACTCGATTCGGCTGGTATTGCATATGGTATTACCGTTCGAGGCAAGCCGGGTCGTTTCGAGGTCAATCATGACCTGGTTATCTCGATTGGTGGCGATGGAACCTTCCTCGACGCCTCTCACTCTATTCTCTCTGAGTCGGACCCCAAAAAGCGAGTTCCGCTCTTTGGTGTGAACTCGGCTCCCGAATCGAGCTTCGGCAATTACTGCAATGCCACCGCTTCCAATTTCCAGATTATGCTTGAGCGCATCTTGTCCGGCAAGGAATATTGCTATGACGTCGCAAGGCTTCACGCCACAATCGACGGCAAGCAAATTGACGTTCCTGTCTTGAACGAAGTGTTGGTAGCCGGCTCGAATGCCGCAGCCACAGCTCGCTATGACTTGAAAGTCAATGGTGAGGTTTCAAGTCAGCGCTCCTCGGGTCTGATTGTTGCCACTCCCAGTGGTACCACCGGACTTTCTCATTCCGCTGGCGGGCAAGTAGTCGCGCTCAACTCGCGCAAGTTCGCCTATCAGGTGCTTGCTCGCTTCGGTTTACCTGATGCCCGCAAGGACCTCAACTCAGGTTTCGTGCCCTTTGGCGAATCTCTCACAGTCGAGAGCACGATGAATAACGGCAAGATTTACGTCGATGGACCTCACATGGAGTACGCTTTCAAACGCGGCTCGGTGCTTGAAGTCAAAATCGATCCCAATCCGCTCCGTGCTTACGTTTCACCCTACCGCCACCACGAATACGACGAATATCAACTTCGTTGCAGACGACTTGGCGGCGAGGCGATAGCCTAGTTTTTCTCTCGCTCAATTAAAGTCTAAATCCACACCAGAAGCAAATTTCCAACAGCAAAAGGTCACAGCTATGGACCTCGACAAGGCAAGAATTGCGGGCTTCGCTCGACAGGCGCGCTCGGTATATGAGCGTTCTAACCAGCTAGTGAAAGATGCGCAATCCAAACTTTATCCCTACAATCATCTCAACGATGCTCAGCGTATCTTCGTCGCCACCGTCGCCACTCAAGCAAGACTCACTGCTCACAGTGCGATGGAGCAAGTTGGTCTGCACGCACTATGCGATATTGAGTCTTGCGACAAACTGTTTCAAGACAATGATTTCGGCCCCGCGGTCGAGTCGTACATGCGCCAGGCATCGCGCTTCATCGCTACTCATCCTGAGCTTCTTCTCTCCGCCAGGATGAACATCTGTCAGCTCTACATGCGCACTGCAAGCGATTTACTCAATCGCGCCCATGGCGTACTCGAAGGCAAAGAGAGCATCTCGGGGCAGCAGATCGGTCGCTCGGGACTCTGGGATAAGTAGGTTTCACTTTCTCCTTCCAATTTTTCTCTTCCACCAAAACCGAAACAAACACAACAGCAAAAGGTAAATCATGCGTTGTGAGAAACACTCTAAGCCCCAAGTCCAGCTCCCCGCCACCGGTACGTGTCAGGAGTGCGGCTCGGGCACAAGCACCCGCAGCAAGAAGCTCTGCTCGACCTGCAGCAACCGGCTGGGTCAGTGCGAGGTCTGCCGCGCGCCGGCTCAATCATCCTCGTCTGGCGAGTAGGGCAACTACGCTCAATTTCGCTCAATAACGTTTAACAACTAACCGGTTAGAGGAGAAAGATGAATTTGACTGGTAGTTTGAAGACCAAAGTCGTCATTATTGGCGGTGGACCAGCCGGTTTGACTGCTGCTATTTACGCAGCGCGAGCCTTGCTTGAGCCAATCGTGATTGAAGGTTATTTCGCCGGGGGGCAGTTGACCATCACCACAGACGTGGAAAACTACCCCGGATTTGCACAGCCGGTGCAGGGACCCAAGCTCGTAAGCGACATGCGCGAGCAGGCGCTGCGGTATGGTGCCCGCTTTATTACGCAAGATGTGGACAGCATCGACTTTTCAAGCCGCCCCTTCTTGCTCAAAACCGAATCGAGCACAATCGAAGCTCAAAGCCTCATCATCGCAACCGGTGCCAAAGCCAAAATGCTCGGCTTGGATTCGGAGACGCGTTTGATTGGGCGCGGCGTCTCTACCTGCGCTACGTGCGACGGCTTCTTCTACAAGAACAAAAAGGTTATCGTCGTAGGAGGCGGTGATGCTGCACTTGAAGAAGCCTCGTTCTTGACGCGCTTTGCCGACCAGGTCACCATCGTTCACCGGCGTGATACTTTTCGCGCCTCCAAAATTATGGTCAGTCGGGCTCAAGCAAATGCCAAGATTAAGTTCGCCATGGACACGGTTGTTGAAGAAATTCTCGATCGCGGACAAGGCGTTGTCTCGGGCATCATGCTCAAAAACGTTAAAACTGGAGTGCAAGAAGAGCGGGATTGCGATGGCGTTTTCATCGCTATCGGTCATGAGCCCAACTCCAAACTTTTCGATGGAAAGCTGGATCTCGATCCGCAAGGATACATCATGACCTCCGCGATGGATGCTAAAACATCCACTGCCGTCGAAGGTGTGTTTGCTTGCGGAGACGTGCAAGACCCCATTTACAGGCAAGCGGTCACGGCTGCTGCAAGCGGATGCATGGCTGCAATCGATGCTCAGCATTATCTCGAATATGGCTCGGCGTCAAGCTCAAGCAAGCGCGGCCCTGCAACTGAGTCAAAATCATTGCTAGGCAGCATTCTTGGTTGGCTTGGCAAATGGCGCAGCCCGCTTTGATCTGACGTAATTTGACTCGGGAGGAGAATCTGGTTTTATAAACCAGTTCTCCTCTTTTTTTCTACTCTCTTTAACTATAAAGCTTAGTAAAATAAGAACTCAAAATTCTGTTGAATATCTCACAACAAATTGCATGAGTTTTTTTGATCGTGGATCGTTTCGCGCGGAAAGATCCGCGTTCTGCAATATACTGCCATCAATTGGTCTAATGTCTCACAATAAAATTAGAGCACTCAAAAAACATTTTCGCGGAGCGCTTAGCGCTAAGCGCTCCGCGAAAACACAAGAAATCAGATGCGGCTCTAGTCCAATGATACTTCTCTGGCGAGCAAGTAGCGACCGGAGGCAAATCAACTATACCAAGTAAGAGAACGGGTCAAAAAAGGAAAGAGGAAAAGACCGCAATGTTGCGATCTCTCCTCTTCCCTTGTAGGCGCGCCAGAAGTTATCCGGCAGGCGTTAGGATGACCGGTTGCTCCAGCACCTCAGGTGGTGGCAACAGGTAGGGAATCATGCGAATGTGCAAAGGCTCCACAACCACCGAACGACGCGGTCCCTTGCCGGGTTCGTAGTCGAGCGTATAGTCAGTAGAGTATTCGCCCCATGAGCGCTCGTACCTCACAAGACGTCCGCTTGAGTCGTGTGAGTAGAGCTTGTAGGGGCGTCTATCTTCGCGAGGTGACAGAAAAATCTGTTCGTACTCGATGAAGATTTTGCCGGACTCGTCTTTTCCCCAGGCGACCAGTCGTTTCTCTTGACCGTTGGCAAAATAAGTCTGAAAAGCGGCGAGCTTGTAATTTCCGCCTTCCATGAGCCAACGTTGTGAGAAAGTCTTGCGCTTTTGACGATCGAAGAATGTAACTTCCATCTCGCCTTCGCCGCGACTGTAGGGTTTGGTGATTTCGCGCTCTTCCAGTTTGCGGCCCTTTTTGTCAAAGGTTGTGATGGTGAGCTTGTAATCACCGCGGAATACTTCGAAGTGCGGTGTCTTGCCGTCTTCAAAATACCAGGTCTCAACTTTGGTGGCATTGCCAACCGAGTTGCCGACCATGACGTAAACTTTGCCGTTTGGCTTATAACGCCGCAACTGCATCGTTCCATCTTCCAGGCGTTTTACAGATTCGACCAGACGAATTTCTTTGCTGTTGTCGAATTC
Organism: Candidatus Melainabacteria bacterium; assembly: GCA_016699165.1. Taxonomy (GTDB): domain Bacteria; phylum Cyanobacteriota; class Vampirovibrionia; order Obscuribacterales; family Obscuribacteraceae; genus Aved-18. The sequence continues at coordinate 3,069,535 of CP064963.1, forward strand.
TTCCGCTGATTCGAGACTCCATTGTGAATCTCGCTTCAGATGAAGTTCTTTGCGACGCACACCTCCGTCTTCGCGATAAAAGGTCTTGCTGAATTTATCGGGAGCCAGAAGCGTCCCGACTTGAAAGACTTTCCCCGAGCGATAATACATGGTGTCCTGCACGAAGGTGCCACCACGATTGGTGAAAGTCGAATCCTGACGCAGTTGTCCAGGCTCGCCGTCTGCCTTGAGATAGAAGACTTTCCAGGCAGTACGAAAACCATGCTCGTCATACGTCGTGTCAAAATGAAGACCTTCAGGCGTATCTGTTAACGCCTGACGGGGAGTGACATTGTCTTTGTAAAAGAAGACATTGCTTCGCTCGTCTTTATCCGAGACAAAGTAGCGATACGGTAGTTTTTGAGGGAAACGCGCGACGTTGTCGGGCGCACGTTTCCACTCTTGTTTTTGCTTAGGGCTGTAGAGCAAACCTGCAACAAAAACTCCTACCAATATCGCGAGCAGTCCCAGTCTTTGAGTAGACATGGAAGCTCCTTTTGTTATTCGTGAGGGTTAGTGTTCCCCCTGAGGATAGTCCGGCTCGAATGGAACAGCCGGAGGTGGTTCATAGTCGAGCATCTGATTCAGACCCGAGGGAGCCTTGATCGATCCGGTCGAGACATCGACGAGGTCGGGATTTTCAAGCTCCTTTTGGGTCTTCATGTCGACTACTTTCTTTGATGTGACCGCGCCAGTAGCGGGGTCGAGGGTGAGGCGGACCTGCACAGATTCGCTTGTGGCAAGCGTTGTCTGATACCAGAATTCAGTGAGGGCGCCGTCTTTATAGGTGAATCTGACGTTTTTCAAGCCGTTGTAGGAATCGAGTTCCACGAACGACAAAGCAAAGTTGTCTTTGACCAGGCGCTGTGCTTCCGCCTTGTGCGGAAGAACCATGCCCCAGGTCTGGCGCACGTTGCCGATGCCGGGAAGTTCGACTGTGACGATCATCGAGCTGCGAGTGAAAACACGCTTTGCTTCGAGATTGCCCTTGGGGTCGAAATAGTCGGTGTGCACTTCCCAGTAGCCAATGGTGTTACGCATGATGCTTTTGCGCTCGAACACCATGCGCTTGGTGACGCCATCGGGATAGAAGAACCACCCCAGACGCGCACGATACATGATTTTCAGATACGCAGTGGACTTACCGTCCTTAGCGTAATCCCAGCGCTCAGAGTTGAGCACGTCGCTTGCCACGAACAGATATTCGACCTGATTTGCCAAATCAGGATAGAACGCCTCGTCGCGGGCGACGAGATTGATGCCGCCAAGACCGCCGCGCAGAATCATGCCGCGAGACTCGTAAGTGCGAATGCGCGAGATTTGCATAGTGCCAGGCACATAAGTCCTGAGCACGAAGCGATTGTCGTTGCCGCGCTCGCCTTCTTCGATGAGCGCACCTGATGCAAGGTCTGTGGTGCGCTTCTGCAAAATGGTTACGCCGTCGGGACCGAGCCTGAACCAGGCTTTGGTCTTTGTGGCGACGTATTCCATGGTGATTTCGGCAAGCACGCCTCGTTCGTTGAAGAAGAGTGTGCCTTTGTCGCCGTTAGAGAAGATGTCGAAAATGTATTCCTGGTAGCGGTTTTCCTTGTCCATCTGGATCTGGCGGCTTGCGATGTTTGCGGCCAACCCAACTGGGAAGACCTTCTGGGTCAATGCCGGGGGAAACGGATCCTCCGAAAGCCAGCTTGTCTGCTGACCAAACCCATGGATGCCCTGGTTGCCCACAAGAGGCCAGATAGTCATGAACAAAGCCGCCACAGTAGCCAGTCCACAAAAGACCAGAACTGCGATTCTATTCATTCGATTTCCTTTCAAGGTAGACCGACTCGGGCGCCGTGGCGCTTGTAGTGAAACTGGAGTCGGTTAGTTAGAGAGGTTGGAAGCGATTAAAAATTCAAAAGAAACTGGAAGCAAAAGACAACTTGATTATGAGTAAGTGCGTCGTGCAGTAACTATCTAAAATTTGCTAATAAATCTTTTGAATCAAAAAACTAATATAAAAACTAGAATTTTAGTTTGTTCTGAAACCATAGATGTCGAGAGGTTCTCAGGCATTTAGAGGCGATACAATAAAACCTGGCCTAAGCTGCGCTAACCTCAAGGTAAATAGGCTCTAAGTTTTCCAGGGCGAGCAATTTGATTTTTAATACCTACTGGTTTTTCATTGCTCTTTTGCCCTTTCTTTTGATTTATTGGGCTGTTCCTTCGTCTATAGGGCGAATGGTGACTCTGCTCATTTTTTGTGCCATTTTTCACACTCATTTTGCCGGAGCTGCAGGTGTGAAACCAATTATCGTGCTTGCGCTGATTTCTTACGGATGCGCATTGAGTCGCAATAAGCACTTAATCGCTCTTGCAATTACAGTCTGCGTACTGGCGTTGTGCTTTTACAAATATCTGTTTTTCATTTCAGACGAGTTAATTGGCGCTCTAAATCCCGAATTAGGAAAATCGTTTAAGCTCATTTTCTCTTCTGTTTTACCCGCCGCTCCGCCGCTTGCAATAAGCTTTTTCACTTTCGAATTTGTGCATTATTTATACGAGGTAAGAAAAGGCGGAGAGCCAATCAAAAATCCACTTCACTTTGCTCTCTTTTCTGTTTTCTTTCCATCGCTTGTGGCAGGTCCCATCAAGCGCTATACCCAATTCATACCGTCGCTTGAAGAAGCTGTAAAAAAAATAAATTGGCGAATGGTGACACTAGGTCTGGTGCTTGTTTGTGTTGGCTTTTTTAAGAAACTCTGTCTGGCAGACAATCTCACAAGCTGTACCGAATATTTTGCTAATAAGTTCGAGCTTATTACACTAGAAGAGCGATGGCTTTATTTGGTTGCTCTCAGTTTCAGAATATACCTTGATTTTTCAGGCTATTCGGACATCGCCATTGGTCTTGCGCGAATGATGGGAATTACTCTGCCCACTAATTTTAACTGGCCTTATCTGGCATTGAATATTCGCGATTTTTGGCATCGCTGGCACATCTCGCTCAGCACCTGGATTCGCGACTATGTTTATATTCCTCTTGGTGGCAATCGACACGGAATGTTGCGCACCGCATTTAATGGCGCCTTTGCTTTTGCACTTTGCGGTCTATGGCACGGCGCGCACTGGAATTACATTGCCTGGGGTTTGTATCACGGCATCGGCATTTCTCTATGTCTTGCTTATCCAAAAATGCTCGGTTCTTTTGGAATAAAAATTCAAACCTTTCTTGCCAAATACTGGTTTATAAAATGGTTCATGACCTATCTTTTCGTCGTTTTTGGATGGTTACTATTTTTCTTTCCTCTGCCTGAAGCCATGGAAAAATTCCAGCTCTTATTCACCACAGGTTCTGAGCTATGAAAACAAACTTACAAACACTCAAAGACTGGACTCGCGAACATTTAGAGGCTAAGTTTGTGATGCTTGGCGTGATAGTGGGATTTAGTCTTTGCGTTGCGCTCGGGCATTATTTTGCCTCTAAAAATTTATATGCCAATTTTCACAGGCTGCATCCGTATATCAGCATGGATACTCAGTTTCTGCCCACGTTCTCTAACTTGTACGAACTGGTAAAATCAAAAATTGAGCCAGGCAAAACTCTTGTTATTGTAGGCGGCGACTCAGTCTTCAATGGTCAAGGTCAAACTGTGGACAAGCTCTGGTCTGACCAATTACAAAGAGATTTGGGCGATAAATATTCAGTGATTAATATTTCCTTTCGTGGTGGTCGGGTTTTTGAGGGTGCCTACTGGATTTTCGAAGCCTTGAGCAAAGAAAAACATGATGTTATTTTCGTTGCTAACGCTTTTGGTGCGGTGATTGGCATTCCATGCGGCAATACGCCATACCGGTACATGTACTGGGATGGCTACTACAAAGGCTTCTTACGCGATTTTCAAGCACGAAAGGATTTTATCGACATTAATCCAGATTTGCTGAAAGACCAGTTCGACAAGCCGCTCGACGAATTATTCTTGTGCATGCAACTAGATAAATATCTGCGTTTTCGCGACCTCTGGAATGTCGTTAGTTATAGACTCTTCGCATCAATCTGGACCGATGGTACATCCAAAGATTTCTTGCGACCTCGCATTCTATATGAAGATCGAATCCCCGTTTCAGATACTGGCAAAGCACGCGATTCGGACCAGTCAATCTGGCTAAACACCGTGCGCAAATATTCACTGCCCTATTTTCAAAACGTAAATGGCAAATTAGTCCCTAATCATCAGGGTTGGCGTGAGTTTGATTTGCTTGGCGATTGTGCCGTTATACCCGAGTTGCGTCCAAACACTCTTGTAGTCTCGGTTGGCATCTGTCCTTTTTACTACAATATGCTCAGCCCACAAGAACAGGAGCGTCATAATCTGATGATCAGTCGTTCTGTGAGTGGATATGACAAAAATGGCTATAAAACCCTGGTTATAGACAAACTAGCTACAGACGACTTCATCGATGGTGTGCACCTGAGCCCAGCGGGGGGCAACAAAGTGGCAAGCCAAGTGGCGGCCAAAATAAGAGAGATTAAGGAAAAACAGCAAAATCAAAGCCAACAATAGATAAATAGCCTTATTAGATATAGAATCTGTTTCCCCCTGCATTTTGGTTGCAATATGGCAGTTAAAACCCAGCCCAAGACCCAAAAACTCTACGCAGCTCTTTTTTCGATGCTGCTGGGAATCGCGATGGGAATTTTTCTGAATTACATTTTGTACCGCATGTCTATGCCGACCAAGCCTTTCATCTACGCCTGGTTTTAGGAGTTTTTATGAAATCGGTAGCGATTTGCATCTCCATTACTCTGGCGAGCTCACTAACTCTTGCTGCGCAGGCAAAGCTCAAACCGCCCCATGCAGTAAAGTATGAGAGTTATACCAAACTGGCAGCACAGCTTGAGGGACCACGCCACAATTCGCTTTTGGAAGCTGACCCAAAATTGACCCGGGTTAATTGGGAATCGTTTGACGAGTCTATTTTTGCCAGAGCCAAGCGCGAAAAAAAATTGATTTTAGTCGATATGGAAGCTGTCTGGTGCCATTGGTGCCACGTTATGGAAGAGACCACTTATTCCAATTCGAAAGTTGCTCAACTAATTAACAGCAAATTTATCGCCGTCAAAGTAGACCAAGACTCGCGCCCGGATCTGAGTTCGAAATGGGAAGACTGGGGTTGGCCTGCCACTATTATTTTGGACGCAGATGGAAAAGAGCTTGTGAAGCGCCAGGGCTATATAAGGAGAGAAAATTTCCTGCCCTTGCTAAAAAAAATCAGCAAAAATCCTATTGCCGAAACACCGGGCAAAAAACAAATTGCTTACGGCACCAAGAGCGCGTTATCCAAAGACCTACAAGCTGAGTTAACCCAAAAACATATCAGTGGCTACGATACTAAATATGGTGCGTGGGGAACCTTTCACAAATATCTCGACGCAGATAGTGTCGAATATTCGATGGAACTTGGACTTGATGGCGATAAAGAAGCACAAGAGCGCGCCATCAAAACTTTAAAAGGCATGCTCAATCTAATCGATCCGGTCTGGGGGGGCGTCTATCAGTATTCGACCGGTGCTACCTGGGACAATCCACACTTTGAAAAAATAATGGAGATGCAAGCCAATAATCTAAAAGTTTATTCGCTTGGTTACGCCTTATACAAAGACCAGGAATTTTTAAAAGCGGCAAAATCCATTGCCGAATATTTGCATAATTTTCTCACTTCGCCAGACGGTGCGTTTTACACAAGTCAGGACGCAGACTTAATTCCCGGTCAACACAGCGAAGGCTATTTCAATCTTGCTGACAAGGAACGCAGAGCCCTTGGTATTCCGCGCATAGACAAGCATGTTTATTCGCGCGAAAATGGCTGGGCAATAACCGCCATGGTCCAATTGTACGAAGCCACGCGCGACCCCGCTTATTTGTTATATGCTCAAAAAGCGGCTGATTGGATTGTAGAAAACAGATCTGTTGAAGGTGGCGGATTTAGTCACGATGAGCCAGAGAAAGACAAAGGTTTTTATTTAGGCGACACACTTTCGATGGGACGCGCCAGCCTTGCTTTGTATGAAGCAACAGCAGACAGAAAATGGCTTAAACGGGCCGTGGATGCAGGGCAATTTATTCAGAAGAATTTTGGTCCTGAAAAAGACAATAACTCGGCAGGATTTGTTACTTCTAAAAGTGGTGAAGCAATTAAGTTTGCTCCAGTGATGGAAGAAAACGTGCGTGTGGCAAGATTCTATAATCTGCTTTATCACTATAGTGGTGAGAAAAACTTCAAAGTTTTAGCGCAAGAAGCTATGCGTTATCTTGCTACTCCTGAAATTGCACACAAGCGCAAGATCCTCGTGGCAGGTATACTTATGGCTGATCGTGAGCTTGCGTCTGCACCTGATCATGTCACCATAATTGGTGACAAAAAAGACCCGTCTGCCGAGCAATTATTTATTGCAGCATTATCCAGTCCTGTAGTCTACAAGCGCATAGACTGGTACGATCACAAAGAAGGACCATTGCCAAATTCAGAAGTGGAATTTCCCACGCTCGATAAAGCAGCAGCGTTCACCTGTGGCGATGGACGTTGTTCCGCCCCTGCCTATGAGGCTGCGGCTGTAACCAAATTGCTTGAAAAATTGCACAATCAGGCTTCGATGTAATGTCCAAAATTGTTGCATCTACTCTTTTAGCCTTTGCAATCACGCTTGGTTTTGCGCAAAAAGCTGATGCGCGCTTCGATCAAAGTCACAGTTTATTCAGTAAGTGTCTTTCCAAACATGTCTGCACCAATAAAGTAACTAAAAACAATCGCGGAGCAATCAATTATTCAAACTGGCTAAAGGACACTAAGAATCTGGATCTTTATCTTAGTAATTTGTCGTCACTTACAGAAAAAGAATATGAAAAATTTAGTGACAAAGAAAAAGAAGCATTCTGGATAAATGCGTATAACGCTTGCGCCATCAAAGCTGTGCTGCGCAATTATCCAATTAAGCAAGCCAATAAATACAATCCGCCAAATAGTATTCAACAAATAGAAAATTTCTGGGAAAAAGAAAAATTCAAAGTGTTGGGTAAAGACCATACTCTATATGACATGGAGCACGCAATTTTACGCAAGCAATTTGCCTGTCACGATCCACGAGTACACTTTGCCGTTATTGCCTGTGCCAAAGGCGCGCCCGAAATGCCCGACACAGCCTACGTTGCCGCCAAGATTGATGCGCAACTCGAAGATTCGCTCGATGACTTCATGGCGCGCAAAGAAAATTTGACTATAGACCCAAGCAAAAAGCTGATGCGCGTCTCACAAATTTTCAAATGGTTCCCACTCGACTTCAGCGAAGCGGCACATCTAGAAAAGAAAAATCCGCCACCAAGCGATGATGAAATTGTCTTAGTCTATTTGAAAAAGAAATATCCGCATATTATTCCCCAGGACACGGCTAGAGTCATTTACTCGACCTTCAACTGGGAATTGAATGAGTGTAAGTAATTGCCAGAAACTGTCCGTAAATCAGCTTGCGTATGAAAAGATACGCTTGCGCTCAGCTGTTTCGCGTTTGAATTTGCGCTCTTTGGTGGACAAGTCTTTGGTGTAATGCACCATTATTGAAACTTCCGGGCAAATTTTCTGCCACTTAGGCAAATGGGGATGTGATTTTAATGTCTCTTTGACCAGGTCCGAATCGTTCATCTCGACCAAATCAAAGCTCTTGTCTGCTGCGTTAACCAAGGCAAAAATGCCGGGTGCGTCGTTCAAATTTTCGATAGAAAGAAATGGACCTTCAAATTCCAATTCGCCAATTACTACTGACATGATTCCCTCAGAAACGTGATGACTATTGAATCTTCGTCTACTGACATTAAGGTGCGGTGAAGACGTGACCCACTTCTGATCGATTAGCATCGAGGTTTTTGAGAGGTGCTCAAACTTAGAGCAAGTTTAGGCTTCTACATAACATGACGATTTTAGTCGCGATTCCAATATATTAGTCGCATGTAATTGGAGGAAGCCATGAGTAAGACACAACAAGCAAATAAATTAGAACTAGTGCTTGAGCGCGAATTAGACGTGCCTTGCAATCTGGTATGGAAAGCCTGGACAACTCGCGAGCATATAGAGCCCTGGTGGTGTCCTAAACCTTATAGTGCCAAAGTGGTAGACATGAACGTAAAGCCTGGCGGCGCATTCAACATGCAAATGTTCGATCCCGAAGGCAATAAGCTCCCACCTAACAATGGATGTTATTTAGAAGTAGTCGAAAACGAACGTCTTTCGTTCACATCGGCATTGCTTGAAGGATTTCAACCTGCTCCTGAAACTGACAAAAATTCAGAAGGCTGCGATTTTCCTTTTACAGCCATAATTACATTTTCTGATTTGCCTGGTGGCAAAACAAAATATGTTGCGCGCGGATTGCATCGCAATGAAGCAGAGATGAAGAAGCACGAACAGATGGGCTTCCAAGAAGGTTGGGGCATGTGTGCCGACCAGTTGGTTGCTTACATCAAAGAAAATTTGATGTAGAAACAATCCAATTATTGTGACTGACAGAGCAAACCTGCACGGAATAATAAACACATCGGAGCGCAGAGGTCCCCTAACTATGGGGCTTTTGTGGATAACGATGTGCACGTTATTTCCGTGCGCTCTGGTTGGTTTTCTCTGGTTTAAAGAGGGTATGAATTTTGCTCAGGTGCTTGGCGGCTCATTTTTGAGTTGCGTGATCATGCTTGCGTACGCGCTACCCGCCTGTCATTTGGGAGCGAAAACCGGTCGCAGTTATGGTTCTGTGGTTAAGTCTGTCTTTGGGCACAAAGGTGCACGTGTCGTTACCTTCAATTTAGTCTGGATGTTTGTGGCATGGTATGGCTTGATTTCGCTCTTTTGCGCAGAAAGTCTTTCTGGATTGTATGATTTTAAATTGCCCATGATTGTGCTTGCGCCAATCTTCGCCTTGCTTATGGCGTTCAATAATTTTTGGGGCTTTAAAGGCGTCGCCAATTTTGCCCGTTATTTTGCAGCACCACTACTGGTGACCTGGGTGGCTTACACATTTTTCAAAGTGACCGCATCGGCAAATCCAACTATATTTAGTGACCCAGCAAAAATTGGCTCTCCTGCTGCATTTGTGATGGTGGCAAATTTCGTTTTGGGATGCGGCGTCTGGGGTAATGAGCAAGATTATTGGCGTCACAGTAAGCCATCTTTTCTCACTATTCTTCCTCCTGTTATAATTGCTTCTTTGATTGGACTTTGTCTTTTTCCTGTCACAGGGTGGATGGTGGCAAAAATGACTGGCATAACAAATTACGCTGAAGGAACAGCTTTCATGAGCAATTACAGCTTTGGTGGCGTACCGATATTTTGTGCGATTGTTTTACTGGCGTCATATTTTGCAGTGAATGATTCAAATTTATATGGATCGAGTAGTTCGTTTTCACATTTATTTAATTTGCCACACAGATTAGCGGTTATGATTCTAGCCTTGCTAGGAGCCAGTCTGGCTGCCTATCTTTCTGGAATGGGTTGCGCAAAGTCTTTGGAAAATGTGGCGTCGCTCAATTGCATAATCATGGCTATGCCGACCGTAATTTTATTGACCGAATATTATATTGTCGGACCGTTGTTTAAACGCGATACTATCTGCGTTGAATACGCACTTGTGTCAGAAAATAAAGTCGACTATCGTCCAGCCGCATTGATAGCTCTTCTTTGTGGGTGTACCGTTGGAACGATAACTGCCGGTGTGATACCAGGAATGGAGTCACTGAAAATTGGGGTTTGTTCTATTCAAGGTTGGGCGACCGGAATGATTGTTTATATTTTGCTTCGATTATTTTGGAAAAAAAGTCAGCCAAATGTGGAGCAAGTCGCCAAGGCACCGTCTGTAGTGTCAGTGTGAATTTTTTTGTCTAATTTTTCTAACAATAATTGAAAGTTGCTTTTTGCATCCGGGGCCAACCCTAAGCAAAACTGTCTAAAATACTTAGCTCGAACCTTTGCGCAAAAAAGTTACTTTTGTTCGACACCCTTAACCGCTCCGAATTCATTTGAGGCAACGGATTTAAAGATTAATTCTGCGATTTTCCTGGGGAGATCACGTATCTCTTATGTGCTTCAGGTGGGAATCCCACCAAATTCAAAGGCTCTTATTATTTAGATAATAAGGCCATGGCAGACGCGGTAAACGAATTCAACAACACGGGCGACGGTCGCACCAATGCGGCTGACTCGCTTGTCTTTTCGCAGACGGAAAGTTTCCTTCAGCGCCAAACCTCGCTTGCAAGCGCCTCCATGGATTTTTCAGGAAATAATCGAGCATTTGGTGACCGCACTGCCAGTCAATCCCAATTCGTCTCATCGCTGCCTGATTTGACTCTTACAAACAATCTGCCATCTCCCGAGACTGTTCTTGGAGCCATGAGCCTGGATTCGCCAATTCCGGTGATGAAGCGAAATACGGATGCAGGAAATTTCTTGTCTCCATCCTTTCAGGCTCCCACTCTGCAAGAACTGAGCAATCGGCGCAATCTTTCAAGCATGGGCGATATGTCGCTCGATCGGCTGTCTCGTGGCGCTCTCGATTACATAAAGTCTAACGGCGAACAGTTGCGTCGCTCGCCTGCAATGGCGCCTTATGAAGCGCGCAGCAACGCTCAGCAATACCTGCCAAATGTGTCATTCAATAATCCACCGGCAAGTAGTTATAACTACGACATGCCGCGCAACTGGCAGCAACAGCAGCAGTTTCAGCAGCAACAACAATTCAATGGCACTGTTGCTGGTTGTCCATGTTCGCACTGTGCCAATGGAAGTTACAGACCAGATAACGGAATGCGTCCGTATCAAATGCAGCCGTGGAGCCAGTCGCAACAATATAATCAGCCACAAGAGTTCAACCCGCAGCAGCAATGGACTCCGGGTTATGTTCCGCCAAATAGCCAGCCGCAATTTAGCGACCAGCGCTACGACGCCTTTGTGCCGCGCCCGGGTGAATTCAGACCAGCATCAAATAGAGTAACGCCTGACCTGATGCCGCCTGGATGGTTCGAGGAGCTTTATGGCTCACCCAATCAAGCGCCGCCAAGACAACCATATAATGATACTCCGCGACCACCACGCGATTATCCACAGCAACGTCCGCCAAACAATCGACCGCCCGAGACGTTCGACCCGCAGAATCTGCCGCCGCCTCGCCCTGATTTGGTGCGACCAGGCGAAAGAGATATAAATATGGTTTCACAGCCCTCTATTTCGGCTGAGAAGATAGACGAAATACTTCGATACTACAAATCCCCAGCCGTGGGCGTGGGCAAAGAGCTGTACGCTCTAGGCGTTAAATATGGAATCGACCCTGCCATCGCGCTCGGATTTTTTATAGTGGAGTCGACCGCAGGCAAGCACGGGCGCGCGTCGCGCAATAACTCATGGGGTAACATCAAGGGCACAGGACCTGCTGGAACCGATGGCACATTCAGAAAATACAATAGTTGGGCAGAAGGTGCTGAAGACTGGTTCAAGCTGCTTAAATATCAATATATTGCTACCGAACCAAATGAGTTTTATAAACGCAAACCATTTGGTGCTCAGACTTTGCGTGCCGTTATCGCGAAGTATGCACCAGGCTCAGACGGCAATAATGAAGGCGGTTATATCGGAACTGTTATAAGTTTGCGTCAAAAGTGGGCGCGAGAAATGTTGGCGCAACAACCTACCAATCAGCGAACTGCAGAAAACGATCGCTAAGCTATAAGTTTTGAATGTCTAATTGCAAAGTATGTTGCACCGCTTCTGGTGCTATGCATTCTGGCGAGTTTGTTTTTGCAGAATTCACCACACTCGATACCGGTCGAGTGGAAAGTTCTTCGCCCGAGGTTGGCTGTAAAAGTGAAACCAACTCTTCCGTGGAGCTTAGTTCTGGATCGAGCCATAAGCGCTCCGTATCTGGTGTCATGATTGCGGGCATTCGGTCGTGAATATATAAAAACTCTTCGCTCGACGGAACAGTGATAATTGCGTACTGCCTTGTGGTATTACCTTCGGTATCAGTGTTGTCTTGATAAAGTCCTGCAAAAGTGGCATTGCGATGCTCGTTCAAAGTGAAATACATGGGAATCTTCTTGCCTTTTTCACCCGGTAGCCATTCAAAGTAGCCATCGGTCGGAATAAGACAACGATTGCGTTTTAGATTGCCTTTAAATGTCGGCTTGTCCGCAAGCGTTTCGCGGCGCACGTTAATAATGGGGCGCAATTTCTTCTCGCGAGCCCATTTGGGATAAAGACCCCACTGCAAAACTTCTAAATGAATACCGCCATCTCGACCAATCAACACCGGGTTGAGTTGGCTTGGCGCCACGTTAAAGCGCGGAATTATTCCGTACTGAGAAAAATCTTCCAGCTTGAATCGGTCCTGGAATTTAACGGGGTCGGTGAGTGTGTAGCGTCCGCACATGAAAATTTAATGGGAAGAATACGAAGAAATTTTGGGCATCTTACGAAAACATTTTACCGCGTGCGTGGTGATTACCGCATGGTCTCCTTATATATCTATATAGATAATAAACACATGACCGACGCAGCACCCGACTACACTTCAGAGCAAAAACCGCCAGTGCAGAGCACTGACAGTTTCAATTTGGCTTCGTCGAGCCAGTACACCCCGAGCCGTCTAGAATCGCAGACTTACCAAAACCTCAGCTCCGACTCAAGCTCCTTCAACGTTGCGCAAAACTCAGCTCTCTTCAATCGCAATCTATACGCAAGCGCCAGCTTCTCTGACCTCGGCGCTTACAATCGCGCTTTTAGCCAACGTCAAAACACTGCCAAGCTTCCCGAGATCACCCTTGCTTCCGCTGACTTAAATCCCAACACCAGCATGTCGCGTATCAACGACGTGCAAAACAACAAATACGATGCCGTTCTTCCGCAGGTCTCCTTCACTTCTGATGCATATTCGAATGCAAATGCAGGCTCGCTCGATAAACTCTCACGCGGCGCTCTAGACTACATCAAAAACAACAACGATCAATTGCGTCGCAGCAACGCTCGCGGACCATTCGAAGGCAACAATGCCGCAGCGTACTTGCCTAACGTTTCCTTTGGACCTTCAAGTAGCGCATACACATTCGAAACCCCAACCAACTGGCAGCAACAACAGCAAAACGCCTTCAATGGCTGCCCTTGCTCCGCCTGCGCAAACTCCAATTACAGACCTGAAAACGGCACTAGACCCTACCAAGTCCAGCCGTGGAATCAGCCACAAGGCTATAATCCAAATCCTGGCTACGTTCCACCAAACGCGCCTGCAGGCTATGGTGACCCACAATTCAACGATCCGCGTTTTGCTGATCCACGCTTCGATCAGCCTGGTCAGTTCTTCCCAGGTCAGACAGATCAGTACTTTAATAACTCAAATAGAGTGACACCAGATTTGATGCCACCCGGTTGGTTCGAAGAAATCTACGGCAACGGACCGGCACCACGCCCACGTCCTAGCGATAATCCCAATCAGCCCTACCGTCCGACTCGCCCTACAGGCGGAGACAGATATCCACAAGGTACAATCAACCGTTCGCAGTTTGACAGTCAGTTGGCAGATCCAAATGTTATGGCAGCCTTTGCGGGACGAATGAAGACTGAAGTCGGATCGCAAGGAGCGGACGCGCAATTGGCATGGGCTGAAACTGTTATGAATAGAGCTGCCTCGCGCGGTATAACTCTACTTCAGGCTTTGACTGGTAGATACTATCCTACTCATAATCCTGGACGTTCGGATAATCCAGCATTCATTCAAGCCATCACCAAAGCGTGGCAAGAGGGCACAGACACCACCAAGGGCTCGACTGGAAACGCTTCAGGTAGTGTTGGATTCGGACGAACTGGCAGAGAAATTATTCGCATCAACGGCGAGAAGTTCGGTATGGAAGAAGTTGACCTTAATAAAGGATGGATGCAAAAGTATCAGCAACTTAAATTCGGTGACCGCGGTGCAAATCCAAACAACAGACCAGAGCGTCCAACTCAGCCAGGCTACGACAATCCAGTGGCAAACCCGACCACGGCTGACCAAATCACCCCGCAAAGCGCCAAGCGCTACCCGGGACTGATTCCTGAAGCCGACCGCCAGAACCTGATGCGCATGGCATTAATCAAATGCGGATTGCCTGTGAACGATGCTTATATAAAAGGATTGACCATAATCATTCAGAAAGAATCGAGCTGGGATCCAAACGTAGTCAACCGTTGGGACTCCAACTGGCGTCGTGGCACTCCTTCTATGGGTCTCATTCAAACCATCGAGCCGACCTTCAAAACCAATAAAATGGAAGGCTTCGACGATATCTTGAATCCGCTGCACAATATGATTGCAGGTATCAGGTACGCTGTGAAACGTTACGGCGACTTGCTCAACGTGCCAGGCTTGAGATCGATGCGTAATGGCGGCGCTTATAAGGGCTATTAAAGTTAAAAAAGCGGTTTAGTGTGACATCATCTGTTTGCCAGCAAACTCGAACAGTAACAGTTCTGTCGGCAACAATGATTTAATTTCGATGTCGTGTTTGTCGAGCGCGATGCCATCGCCAGCGACTGACTGCAGCCCGTTAATAAGGCACTCGCCCTGTACCATCTGCACCCATACTGAATTGCCTGTCTGTGCAGTGAATCTGTTTATAATGCCCGGGGTTGAATGCAATCGATAAAGTCGCACATTTTGATTAATGTGCAACGGGGAGTCGGTAGCCGGTCCGCCAATCAAAGTGAATTTGTTCAGCTCGTCGTTTATTTTTTTCTGTTCATAGGTGGGTTGCAGCCCTTCGGACTGGGGTTGAATCCAGATTTGGAGTAAATGCACGGGTTCGTTAGAAGACGCGTTAAACGAGCTGTGAATTATGCCCTGACCAGCGGACATTTTCTGAACCTGTCCCGCTTCGATAATTGTGCCTGTGCCAAGACTGTCTTTGTGTTCGAGCTGTCCACTAATAATATAGGTGATAATTTCCATGTCGCGGTGAGGGTGCGAACCAAAGCCCATGCCCGGCGCGATAGTGTCCTCGTTGATTACTTTGAGAGGTCCAAAACCCATGTGTTCGGCGTCGTAATATTGATCGAACGAAAAGGTATGGTAACTTTCCAGCCAGGGTAATTCGGTATGACCGCGTTCTTGGGATTTTCTTAGTTCAAACACTGATTTTTCTCCCTTTTTTGTTATTAGCACAACAAAAAAAATGGATGATTTAATTTGAAAAAATATGAAGCTCGATATATCTTAAACGCAGGTTGGACCTTATCTTTTTGATTTAAGTTTTATACTATCTAAAAAGGTCCAACCCCCATTTTTTATTGGCATAAATTATTAAAGTCTCGAAGCTTTTCACGCGAGATGCGTGGTATCGCATGTGGTGGCGAAGATTGTTGAGCCCCGAGGCTTTTGGATCTTGTTATTGAATTTTGGACTTTTCGAATTCCAAGTGTCCTTTTAAATCCTGTCTACGAAGAAAGAAGTACAGCAGTATTTCTTTCTTCGAAAGAATGTGCGAACTTAGTTACGATTTGAAAAGGTCCAGCCCCAATTTTCTAAACCATATAGATCTGTCAAGGTGTCTTCGTTTGCGGGATGATCGGGATTTCTAGGTTGAAATTTAGGAAAGTAGACTTGCTGATTTGCAAATAGTCTTTCAGATAACCATCCCGGCATCCATTTTTTTGCCATTCTCAATTCTTCTTGCTCGATTGGATTGAATCTCGATTCTATCAACTGCTTAAAATCGATTGTAGGACCTGATCTGCGTCGATAACAATAGTTCGGACCCAATGACCATAGTGCTTGGATAAATTGACCTACTCGAGTGTTAGAGAGGATCAATTTTCGCGGTGCCTGCTTTTGAAATTTGATCGTTCTTCCGGCATATTCAAATTGACTGGTACTGCCAGTAGTGGCATGTATCAATTTATTTTGATTGTCTGAATTTTCTGAAGCGAGGTGAAATTCTTTGGCCAGTTGTTTTCCTTGTGTTGATGTCTCTTTTGCAAACGCTCTAGCTTTTTTAGACGAGATATCATCCGAGCTGGGTGGTCTGGTAGTATCATAAGATCGGACATATAATCCGCGTGCGACTCGATAAACTACCTCATCTTTTACCAATTTGTGCATTGTTAAATCAACAGCTCGACGTGAGCCATAAGGTAAGAGATCTCTGATGCTAAAAATTTGTTTTGGCTTGAGCCCATTTATATGGCGCCTGATTATTAAAGCGGTCGTAAGGGTCATTTCTTCGTCCTCCTACGTGGAAAGAAATACTGCTGTACTTCTTTCTACGTAGAACGGAGCAAAAAGGTTCAATCAAAAATCGAAATTTAATTTTTTTTGCCGACAAAGCGACAAGGCCTTGACGTTTAAACCAAGTCCCAGAGCCGTGTTCGCAAAACCAAATTCACGAAGGCGCACCAACGCAATTATTTTTCAAAAGCTTCAGCAATAAAATTCGTCGCCATTGCTTGACGCATACTAATAGAAATTCCCGGAGCTTGATCTGGTACATCATTCACAAATGCAGTGTTGGCGTCATTATCGTAATGACCAACCAAGTGAAAAATCTTGCCGCGTCCATAATCAACAAGCACAGCTAAAATTCCAGCTTGATATAAATCAGCTTCTTCGGGTGGACGATATTTCGCAATATGTCCAATCTCCATATTCATCAGCATCTTGCTACGTGCCACCACTGTACAATAATTGCGCTGCACAATTCGCACAGCCTTCGACTCTTTAGCTATTTTCCAAAATGCTTCAGACGGAACATTCTTACACAACGGATCAGCTGACAATCCAACGGCATCTACCACTTGTTCCTGCAATTCAAATCCGCTCGGCTCGATAATGCGAACGAAACCTTTCATCTCGTTCAAAATTTCTAGCGCCCAATCTGTAGTAATTAAATAACCACCAGACTTTACATAATTTGCCAAAGCCCTCGATTCATCAGGCAATAGCGCGCCTGGGCAGCTCAATACAATTACTTTGGTTTTGGTTAAATCGTAATTGCGAATTTGTTTGGGACCAATTCTTGTAAATGGAATTCCGAAACTACTTAGTGCATGCGCAGAATCATCCCATTCGCCTTTTATTTCAATGACCTGATCTTTAGAAATACGCGCAGCTAATCCCGGATGCGACTGTGCGAGCCAGTTTTGAAAAGTCTTGCGCGTAACAGGTCCTGTTTTGGGTAACGCACTAACAGGCTTTTGCAATAACAAAGGCAAGTTAGTAAAGTCGTTATCTATTTGTTTAAATGAGCTTACACCTGCTTCTAAGGGGCGAGTAAAATCAGTTGTATTCCCGACTGGTTTTTCCTCTACGCGCTCTTGTCGTTCGTAGCGTTGCTGACGCTCAAGATCTCGTTCGCGCTCATTAGGCATTTGCTCATCTAAAGATTGCTGCAAAGTCTGTGGTTGAGGAAATTGACTTGGGGCTTGATTCTGTGGCACTGGATTTTGCGGCGCCTGTTGGTTTTGTTGATTAATTTGAGATTCGTCTTCAATCCATTCATCGGCAGAGACACGACCAACAGAAATACTGCTCGCCAAAATTGAGGAGAGCAGAATACCAGCAAGCCATTTTGTGCAAGACATCGTTTAGATCTTCAGGCGTGTTTGCGAATTGGAGTCACACCAGCGTCGTCGATGTCGTTGATGGAGTGCTTCAATTGAGTCAGCGCTTTTAGATTGGGTAAAATTACTTCTTTCATTTCATCAAGCTCATAAGTGCCGATTTCGCGGTGTTCGTAGCGCCTACAAACATCTTCCCAAAGCTCGAAAAGTTTTTTGGGATCGCACATCTCGCGAGCTTTTTTCTGAAATGTTAGAAGGTCAAATGCTTCGTTCACGAGAAATCTCCTCAACCTCTATTTAGAGCATGCAGATAAAATCTGTTTATGTCAAGTCGTACCCGTCGCGTAGCTTTTGTATTACTTGAGCGATAACCGCTAGTGATACCAATAGCACGTTCTGGATATGCCAGAGAAATATTTACGGCTCTGGAGCTTTGAGAATTTCCTGCGCCTTCTTATATATGGCTTCAGCTTTCTCGTGCTGGCCTAGCTGTTTTACTACTTTGGCATAATCTACAAGAGTGCGTCCGATATCCTGGTGCGTGTCGGAAAGATTTTCGCGACGCAATTCAAGTACACGGCGATAGACTTCTTCTGCCTCACTAAATTTATTCAATTTGAAATAAACAGTGCCAAGCGAATGCAAATAATCTGCAAGCGGCAAAGGCTCTACTTTGGGCGATGCTTCGTACAAGCTAACGGCGCGACGCATGAAGGGCTCGGCTTTATCGAACAATCCCTGCACGCTTAAAACAAGCGCCAGATTGTTATAGTCTTCGACCAGTTCGGGGCTTTCTGGACCCAGGTCGTTTAACTTATGCACCAACACTCGTTCATAAATAACTTGTGCGTCTTTGTAGTTGCCTTGTTCGAAGTGACGCTCTGCAAGGCGCAAGAAGGCTGTGCCAAGCGCGTCATTTTCTTCGCCACCTTTGTCGAATTTTTCTGTGGCGTTCGAGGAATCTTTGCTTATAAGTGAAGCCAATTGTCGCGCTTTGGCGGCTTCAGGCAAAATGGTTTCGGAGAAACGACCTTGGCGTTTTTTGTTGCCGTGCTCCATTGTGGGCTGCATATCGCCGCCTTTTAAAATACGCGAAAGCAAATCTTCAGCAGACATTCCAGAAAGATCTTCTATTTCGTCGTTTTCTTTGCTTACTGGTTCGTTTACAGCAACTGTTTCCGCAACTGGCTCGACGACAGGCTCTGGTTTTGGCTCTTCTTTAGCAGGTTCTGATTTCTTTTCTTCAGGTGCAGCAGGTTTAGATACAAGAGAGGCTAAACGACCACTCGATTTTCTTTCTTTCTCGATGATTTCGGGAAGCTGCTCGCTGTTGTCTGCCTCGTCTAGACCAAACAAAAGTGCTTTCAGTCCGCCTTCAGATTTTTGGTCGTCATCTTTAGATTCAGATTTAGGTTCTGGTTTTGGTTCTGGTTTTGGCTCAGGTTTCGACTCTACCACAGGCTCAAGCTTTGGTTCAAGAACTGGCTCGGGCTCAGGCTCTGGCTCGGCTTTTTTCTCTTCAACTTTTTCTTCAACTTTTGGCTCTTCTTTTTTAGCCGCAGGTGCGTCTTCTTCTGGTGGTGCAGGTGGTGGCGTTGATCCCGTCCCGCCTAAAGCACCAGGAGGAACAGCCATCGCCGATGTTGCCGATTGAGCTTCGAGATTGGCAGCACTTTCTTGAGCGGAAGCGCCAGCGCGAACGAGCACTTTTGGCTCTTTTTCTGCTGCTTCCCCTTTGAGCGAAAGACCTTTGTCGGGGTTCCATCCTAAGTCACGCAGCGCTTGTTCGAAGGGAATTGGCGCAGTTGGATTTTGGTGTAAGCAATAATCGAGAGCTGCAATGCCATCGTCTGGTGAGAGCCAGCCTTTTGTAATCATTTGATAGCAACGCAAACTGGCTTGCAGAGTCGGAACATCTAAGGAGCCTGTGAGGACTAAGATTTTGCCTATTAAAGAAGCGGTATGCGAAGCTGCATCATAAGCGCGATCTATCTGGTCGTCTGTGACCACTCGCGCCATAGTGAGCAAGCGGCGATAATCGATAGGTGGTGCGCTAGGCTCGTCTGCAGGTTTGTGCTCTGTGACTTGATCCAACACTTCTTGTGGAGAAGCGCCTGTGGAGAAGACTTCAGAAAGGCACTCGCACGCTTTGAGCGCGTCTATTTTGTTGTCGCGCACAGCTTCTTGAAAGAAGAGTGCCGCATCGAGTAAATCTTTCGATATAAGATTTTGATTGACGAGCACGTTGCCTATGGGCTGTTGATTGGCAAGTCCCCATTCAAGCGCGTCCATCACGTCGTTTTCGGTCAAGATGCCTGCCATTACAAGCAATTCACCAAGACGCACGGTGGATTTTTTCGGTCTGTCGTCGTCAGATTTTGGCTGAGGCACATCGCCCGAAAGTCCGGTTGTGTTGCGCAAGGCTAAAAGCGCTTCTTCGCGAGACATCATTTCGTCGCGCAGTTTCACTTGTATGTCTAATACACTTTGCAGAGCCTCAGACGGAATGGCGCGATTGAGCACGAGCACACGGCCTAGCGGCATGCCAGTGTTCACCGATTGTTCCATCGAATTTGAAAGTTGTTCTTCGTTGATGATGCCTGCTTCTACAAGCAGTTCGCCCAGTTTTCCGGTGCGTGCTTTTTTGGCGAGTGATTCGTCGTAATCTTGCAAGGCATCAGCAAATGACGAGCCGATTTTGCGTGCCACTTTGATACATTGCACCGCAAGATTTATATCAATACTTTTGTCGCGCAGCATAGATTGTGCTTCAAGCACCATCTGCAAATCTTTGGAAGACAAAGCTCCCGACATCACAAGAACCTGACCGATTTGCAATTTCTTATTGCGCGACTCTGTCATCGCTTCTTGCAACTGGGTGGGGCTCAGGAGACCGGCCTGGACCAAAAGGTCTCCAAACCTGTTATTTCCTGACATTTTCTTGAAGAAGGAAGACACTTAAATAATCACCGGATCAAAATCAAAAAAACGATAGCTCGATTCATTTACTGTATCAGCCTGACAGCCCATTTCAAATATTAACCACTTTGCCTGAAAACCTAATCGTCACGCCTCTAGCGCTTCTTTAAACTTGTTAAAAGTCTTTTCGTCGAATAAAACAAATCGTATTTCGTCTAAATAATCGTTGTCTTCGCAAAAATCGCGCACAGCTTCAAGTGCAAGTTTAGCCGCTCTTTCCACCGGAAAACCGTAGGCGCCAGTACTAATTGACGGGAAAGCTATAGTCTTTATTCCATACTGGCAAGCCAATTTTAGGCACGAAATATATGCGTTTTTGAGTGTGTCGTCTTCGCCGCTGCGCCCGCCGTGCCAGACGGGACCAACTGCATGAATAATGTGTTTACAGCTAAGCTTGCCACCATCTGTAATTACACAAGAACCTGGTGCGCAGCCGCCATCTCGCTCGCGTATTTGTTTGCATTGCTCGGCAATGGTGGGACCGCCCGCTTTGTGAATGGCGCCATCTACGCCTCCGCCGCCGCGCAAAGCAGAGTTTGCCGCGTTGACGATTGCCTCTACTTCTTGACGTGTAATGTCGCCACGAGTGAGCGTGATACTGGTGGACTTTATAGACTTAGTAACGTTTGCCATATTGCTTGGACTTACGGGCTCGATTGTGGAATGTCTCTTGCGAGCATAACTCGTTTGTTATACTGCTTGGCATAATCGCGCGCTTTTTTGGCTGAGATCAATAGTTTGTCTAATTCTACGCAGTCTTCTGGAATGGTGGCAACGCCAAAGGCCATGAGCAAGTTCCGCGAATCCATGTCTGAGCTTAGTGGTGCCTCGCGCAATACTTCTGAAATTCTATTGCCAAAAGCGTAGGCAGCAGCAGCGTTTGTGTTGGGAAGAATGACGCCAAAATCAAACATCTCGTAATGTCCAAGATAGTCTACATGTCGTTTGATAAGCTGAATACGCTGCATCGCTCGGCGCACTGCAAGCATTTGCAAAGACTCTACCGGACCTGATTCTCCGCCTTTGCGTTGACCAAGACTGAAGATAACAATCGAAAATGGCGTGTTGAAATATTCGTAGCGCAAATATTCTTGATCTAGAAAATAAATAAAGGCATCGTAAGTGAGAATGCCGGTTTCGGAGCGATTGAGATTTTTAACTACGCTTTGCAGTGCGTTATCGTCGATGCCAAGCGCTTTTAGGCGAGCGAGTCTGTCTTGCGCGGGAGCTTGATCCGTAATTTGCACCAGACCACAACTGACTAAATTGAACAAAAGTGGTGTCCATTCGGTCATTGGCATGGGACGCTTTTTAAGCAATTCGGCAAGAGTATTGCGATTATCTACTAGCTCATAAAAATCTAGTTGAGGTTCAAGCGCTATTGGTGCGCCTTTTGCAACGCGTGCTTGAAATTCTTCTTCCGAAATCATGGCATTTTTCTTGACCAGGCACGATGCGTCTATTTTTAAGCCGGCTTGTTCTAAATATTTAGATTGGTCAAGAAGGGCCACGGCTTCCATCAATAATGAATCGAGACGTTTTTGGCAAGTTCTCTGATCTGTGCGCTCATCAGGCCAGAAGCGGAATTCGCCAGTGGACCAGCACACTAATTCTATGATGGCATTGTCTCCTGCAGATTCACGGACACGACAATGGACTAGATTTCCTTCCTGGAAAAATACTTCTGCCTGCTCAGATCTGGTGCGCACATCTAAGCGTCCAGTCATCTTTGCCAGATTAATTGATTGAAGTAAGTTTGGAACTTGTAATTTTGCCAGGTCGCCTTCAAGAGTGGCTTTGGCACCAGCTCTTGGAGGTTCGAAAATAATTGAGCTGCCGCCAAATCCGCCACCGCCCATACTCGAACTCGACGTGCTGCTCGATCCTGTATTGACCGGATTGTAGGCACCAGTGGCGCCACCGATTGGATTTTGCATTCCGCCAAATAATGCAGAATTAGGAACTATATCTTGCAATTGATCGCCGCCAGATTCGCCTGCAATCATATTACTCATCAAAGACAAGTCGCGAGTGGGATGACGCCAGAGCAGTTTTGGTTGACCGGCACCATACTCGGTTAGAACCCATTCAGGATCCATGTTGCCTGAAGGATCTATTTCTTTAGGAAAACATTGGGCTGATAAAACATAGTCGGTTTTGCGGTCAGAACTTGTGAACGGAAACTCGACAATGCGCCCTTTCATTTTCTCTGCTTCTTGCATGAGAAACTGTAAGTCGCCGTACTGCAAAATCCCCGGCTGCTTTGGCAGTCGGACTGTTTTTGGCGGCTGGTTTTTCGCGGGTTGTTTATTACCGGAAGATTGAAACATTTACTCGAAAAAAATAACAACAATTAGACAGAGAAATCTAATAAGACCTTATTTGAGACTTACCCCTTTTTCTCTTTTTCAACCGGTGTGGTGCTTGGCTTCTTGCGGATCTTGGAATTTATGGATAAAGTCCGCGCAGTCTTTTCGCTTCGGCAATGGTTGAAACGCCAAGCCACAAAGCAGCCATTCTAGTTCTGAGATTTCGTTCTTGCGAAAGAGCGAAAACTTTATCGCAGGCTTTACCCATGATGGTTTCTAGTCTGGTATTTACTTCTTCTTCTGTCCAGAACAATTGCATTAGGCCCTGTACCCATTCGAAGTAGCTAACGGTTACACCGCCTGCGTTGGCAAGAATATCGGGCACAACCATGACGCCGTTTTCGTGCAGATAAAGATCAGCTTCGGGGCTGGTTGGACCGTTGGCGCCTTCAACCAGGATTTTGCATTTAATGCGCTCCATGTTCGAGGCGTTGACCTGATTTCCAAGGGCTGCAGGAATCAAAATATCGCAAGGCAATTCGAGTAGTTCCTGGTTGTTAACAGGCTCTGTGTCCTTGAAATTGGCAAGGGTGCCATGCTCTTGGGCGTATGCAAGGGCGCTTGGAATGTCGATACCTTTGGCATTGTAAATGCCGCCATGCACATCTGAAACTCCAACCACTTTGTAGCCTGCGTTGTGCAAGTACTTGGCAGTAATTGAGCCTACGTTACCAAAACCTTGGATTACCACTTCAGGAGCATCTTTGGTCCAGTTCAAGTGCTTGACTGCGCGACGCGCGCAATAGGCAACCCCGCGTCCGGTAGCTTCATGACGACCAAGTGAGCCGCCAATCGAGATCGGTTTGCCTGTGACAACGCTTGGCACTGTGTGTCCAACGTTGATGCTGTAAGTGTCCATAATCCAAGCCATGGTCTGCTCGTTGGTGTACATGTCTGGAGCAGGGATGTCTTTGTCTGGACCGATAAAATTGATGATTTCGGAAGTATAGCGACGAGTCATGCGCTCTTTTTCACCCATGGACAAATTCCAGGGCTCGCAGCGAACGCCACCTTTGGCACCGCCGTATGGCAGACCCATCAGTGCGCACTTCCAGGTCATGAGCATGGCAAGTGCTGAGACTTCGCCCATGTCTACTTCTGGATGGAAACGAATGCCGCCTTTAGCGGGTCCCAAAGTTACGTCGTGGTGAACTCTGTAGCCGGTGAATGTTTTGACCAGTCCGTCGTCCATACGCACCGGTATGGTGACAATGAGCGCACGTTTGGGATAGCGCAGGCGCTGGTGAAGCTCAGAAGCTAGACCCATAGACACGGCTAGTTCGTCGAGCTGTCTTTGCGCTCGCAAGAACTCAGGTGTCTCGCACTCCATCTTGGTTACCAGTTCTGGGGCGGCAGTGGTCATTGTCGTTGCTCCTAAAAAGATGTTTCGAGATATGTTACATCCTGCCAACTTATAAAAGTGATATATCCGCCTATATATCTGGTAAAAATATTTTCAATGCAAAGCGTCACTAAATAGTATCTGAAGGACTTGACATAAGTGCCGGAATTGCCTGAGGTTGAAACTATAGTCAAGGGGTTGCGTCGCGAGCTTACTGGCGACGTGATATCACAGGCGGTGGTACTGCGCGATGCATCTATTGGACATCCCTCTTGTCGAGATTTCGCCCGCTTCTTGCCCGGTCACAAAATTGAGCGTGTCAAAAGACGCGGCAAATATGTATTAATCGAACTTTCAGACAAAGCCTCACTGGTAGTGCATCTTAAAATGTCTGGAAGACTTTTGCTCAAAAAGCAAAAGAGTAAACCAGATAGATTTTTACGTGTTTCACTCAAGCTGGAAAGCGGACGCGAACTGCATTTTGAAGACATGCGCGTTTTTGGCAGACTGTGGTTTTTCACATCCAAACAAAATCCCAATGAATTGATTAAAGGGCTCAAAACTATGGGTGTAGAGCCATTAGAAGATTTGAACCTCGAATATTTAAAAGCTAAATTGCAAAAGAAAACTGCACCAATCAAAAACGTAATCATGGACCAGACTATTATTGCCGGTGTTGGAAATATCTATGCCGACGAGTCGCTTTTTATGGCTGGGATAAAACCCGCACGCAAAGCCGGTTCGCTCAAAGACAAAGAAATAAAAGCGCTAATAGAATCTATCATTAAAGTCCTGAGCACCGCCATTAAAGCCGGTGGATCATCGATGAAAGACTACACAGATTTAGATGGTGTCAACGGCAATTACATGAGCGAATCTTGGGTTTATAGACGAACCAACGAAAAATGTCGCAAATGCAAGTCCGAAATTGAGCGTATAAAAATTGCCGGGCGTTCGACCCACTTTTGTCCCAGCTGCCAAAAGTAATAAAAACCAAAACAGACCACCCGAGGGTGGCCTGTCCAAAAAATTCGGTTATACGGATGGGTGCGTCTTTTTATCTGACTAAAGCTCTGGATAACCAGAATGCTCTTACCGCTTTATATGTGCCGACGAGTTTGGTTTTAATAGGTACTGCGTTTACTACAGGAGCAGTTGTTACTGCAGGAGCTACTGTAGGTGTAATTACTAGCGGTCCGCTAGCAAAGGAGCTTGTTGCTATAACTCCCAGGCCGAGCACTGATGCCAGTAACATCGATCCAACAATTTTCTTTTTCATTTCAGGCTTCGCACCTCCGAACTTTTTACTTTAATGCTTTGGTCAAATTTACGATTTGCCAGGGGCATTTTGGTAATGACACCGATTTACTTGTATCCTCTTATTAGCACATAAATGGTCGAGCATATCAACGGTCACTTACTTAAAACATACCCCGACAATATTGTCTT
Source organism: Candidatus Melainabacteria bacterium (assembly GCA_016699165.1). Taxonomy (GTDB): domain Bacteria; phylum Cyanobacteriota; class Vampirovibrionia; order Obscuribacterales; family Obscuribacteraceae; genus Aved-18. Next base: position 3,095,311 of record CP064963.1, read on the forward strand.
GACAATACCTTATCATGAGAGTTCAAGATTAATTAATAGGCTAAACCCCAGTCTTTATATTCAAAATAACTGGGACGATTCTTCCAATTAGGAAGACTTCTGGGAGTACGACGGAGCATTTTATGGATTTCACCCTTTTATTCGGCTGCTCGATCATGGGACTTATGGCTCATGGCTCTGCCAAATTCAAATGGCTCGAATGGATCCTGCGCGGTTTCATCTGTGTTCTCTTTTTGCTCGAATTAAATGCCGCCCTCATTATGAGAGACTCAGTTGAAAGTTTGACGCCCTGGGCCAATGCCATTTTATTTTGGATGTCGCTTGTAAGCGGTGCCATTTTGCTCTTGCCGGTTCGAATTGCATTTTCTTTCTTCTTTACCGCATTAGATGGAATCGTTTCGCTCAGATTTATCACAGGACCTATTAGGCACAAACTGAGTGTCTGGGCTTCTATAATGAACCAGAAAGTTTTTCAGCCGCGCTCGGTCCCGCACATGGTCGGGCTCTTTATTTACCTGACTACTTTTGCATTTTTGATGCAACCGATAAACCCGGTCAACATGCAGTTTCCCGCCATTCCCCTGCCAGTGCCGATAACACCTGGTCAGCTCTTTTCCTACCATGGCATTGGTCTTGTGCTTACTTCGCTTTGCGGCGTAGGTATTCTGGTTAAGCGAAACTGGCGTGAGGCGCTTGCTCGCATAGGTTGGGTCAAACCTACCTGGAAGCATGTAGCAATTGGAGTCGGGCTTGTAGTCTTTAGTTTCTGCTACGACCTGGTTTGGGCGTACTACACTCATGGCTCTGCCGATGCCGATATGGCAAGCAAAATTTCCAACTATAATTCGACCACTTTTGGTGCGTCGGACAACTTTAGTGCTTCGGTCATTCTGGCGCTAGCCACTGCCATTTTTGCAGGCGTGGGCGAAGAGACTTTGATGAGAGGCGTCTTGCAGCCAGCACTTGGAATTTTTCCCGCTGCCGTCTTACACGGTTTGATGCATGCTCAATTTACTTATGCGCCGGTCTTGATTATTCAAATTGCGCTCTGGTCGTGTGTGATGGGCATCGTTCGTCGCTTTACCAACACCACTACTACTATAATTGGACACGCCGGATTTAATCTGGTCACCACATTTTTGTTTTCATATAATCCCTGATTTAAGAGTGAAACGGAGTAGACCAAATGCCCATTCAAAAAGTGATGCTTGTAGACGATGATCCCGATATTTTAAAAGTGGGCAAGATGAGCCTGTCAGGCGTTGGTAAGTGGGAAGTTTGCGTGGCGCTTTCAGGCAAAGAAGCAATAAAAATGGCAGTCGAGCAAAAACCAGATTTAGTAATTATCGATACTTCGATGCCTGAAATTGACGGCGTAACCACTTTGACTCAGATACGCAATTTGCCAAATTTTCAAAACGTTCCAGTATTTATGACCACCACAAGAGTGGAGCAGGGCGAAGAAGTTTTCTACCAATCGCGCGGCGCCAATGGATTAATTGCAAAGCCGTTCAATCCCAAAACTTTGCCCCAAGAAATTATGTCCAAGCTACAAAGCCTGGGCATGTAATTCTGACTAAAATCAGTTAAGCAGGTTTGCCCCAGTACCAGCCTTGTCCGTAGACAACGCCCATATCTATGAGTAGATCTAGCTCTTCGCGGCATTCGATGCCTTCTGCAATTAGTTCAGATCCTAGCGCATTTACCACTTTGACAAGGCGGCGCAATAGTCGCTCTTTGTTTGGTTCTTGTGCAATTCCCGATACGTATTTGCGATCGATTTTTACTATGTTCGGCTCAAGAATTATCAAACTCTCAAGCGAGCTTCGACCAAAACCAACGTCGTCTATAGCAACGAGGACTCCGTGTTTCTTCAGCTCGGCAATGTGATCTCGCAGATAAGTCGGATCGCCGATGAACTGCTGTTCGCTTATCTCGACGCAATACTGAGTCTTGCTCGTATTCTCGGGAAACAGCGTCATTAGCCGATCTATAGGAGTGTCTATAATTGTAGATGGAAATAGATTGACGTGGAATCGAAGCGTCTGGTCGTAGCGCTCTTCCATTGTTGCGTTCAAGCAAGTTTTGAGACAGCGCAAATCAACGATAGTGAGCAAATTGTATTCGACACTAACTCTAAACAAGTCGTCGGGCATCTCGAAAGCGCCTTTAGGACCGCGACTCAGTATCTCGTATCCAACAACCTTTTCATCGGCTAATTGCAAAATAGGCATCGAGACTGCTCTGAAGCAATCGCCTTTGCGCAATTTTTGAGTAAGTTCTTCAAGTGCATCAAGGTCGGCTTCTGGCTTATGCTTTTCGCCTGATGACACGCGATTCTTGCCCATAGTTTTACTTTCGCGAACGGCAAGGCGTCCCAGTGAAAGTATTTCTTCTATCGAACAAAATTCATAAGGCAGTGTAAGCACACCAAGACTGGCTGTGATTCTTATGGTTTCAGATGCAAGGCGAAGTGGACTTTCAGCTACGCTAAGGCGCATCTTTTCTGCCACAAGCATGCTCTCGGCATAACGAGTGTCGGGCAGAATAATCAGAAATTCGTCGCTGCCAATGCGGGCAATGTGATCTGTGGGACGAATTTTTTCGGTCAGACGTTTGGTCACTTCTTTCAAAACAACGTCGCCTACTCCATGTCCTAACTGAGCGTTAATTCTATTGAAATCGTCCAGGTCAACAAGAACGGCTCCCAGGGTCCAACCGCCACGACGGGCGCGCTCGAATTCAGTTTGCAGAGCTAACTCCAGTCCGCCAACGTTGAGACATTCTGTGAGCGGATCTGTATGCAATAAATTGGTTAGTTTAGTTGAAGCTAAATTTAGTTTAGTTGAAGCTTCGTGCAGCGCGTCTTCGGTGCGTTTGATTTCAATTGCGTATTTGAGCGATTGCATCAATAGTGACGAATCGATTTTGTCTTTGTCCAGATAGTCTTGGGCACCGCATTTGACCGCTTCGGCATGAACGGCGTCACCGTTTTTGCCTCCCAGAACAACTATTGGAATGGCACTTTTCTTGCGCACTTCTTCAACAGCGTCCATCCCATTCTTGTCTTGCGATACTCCCAAAAGGAGCACATCATATGAATGTTCGTCCAGGCGCTTCAAGCCTTGTATAAGCTCTTCACTCACATCCATCGAATAATCTTTGCCCGGAGCCTTGTCCAGGACATTCCCAACCATACTGGCGAGGGATTCATTGTTTTCGATTAAGAGGACTTTGGTTTTCTTATCACCCATTAACGTCACCGAGATTCCGAAATATCAAAAGGAAGGACTAATGTAGTAAGGTAAGGTTGCCTTATCCAAGGGTTCCCAAGGGACACAATTCCCAGTTTTTCAAAGTATGAAACTTCTTCGAGCGACCGATATATTATGAATGCCCCAGAACAGAGCCCCCACAAAGAGTTATCCCCACGTTCCGGTTGGCTCAAGCATGTAATTGCACTTGTGTTTGGTGTCGGGCTTTTGTGGCTGGCATTTAGAGGATGCAATTTTGCCGAAATTTGGAATTACGCAAAAGGCGTCAATCCTTTTTATTTGTTTTTGATTTTTCTAAGTTGTATTGCCACTCATCTTTTGCGAGCCTGGCGCTGGGTATTTTTGCTCAAGCCGCTTGTACCCGCAAATCACAAAGTTAGTTTTTGGAATTCGTTCTGCTCTGTTGTCTATGGATACGCAGTGAATGCGGTTATACCTAAAGGCGGAGAAATTGTGCGACTGGTGTCAATGAGCAAAATGGAAAATCTTCCCTGGGCAGGAGTGCTTCCAACATTACTAATAGATAGATTGCTCGATGTTTTGTCGCTTGCGATTATGACCGGACTTACACTGACAATTTTGCCTGACTCTGTAAAAGCTGCGATGCCTTGGATTACTCAAGTTGGAATTCCCATGCTTGCAGCTGCTTTAATTGCTTTGATTTTTTTGCCGAAATTATCGCCGATAATGCGATGGTTCCTCAATCTTGCCTTTGTACAAAAACTTTTGCCTGCTTCAATAAAACACAAAATTGACGAGCTGATGATCCAATTCGAGAAAGGCTCGTCTGGTGTAGCCAATCCAGTGATGTATCCCATCATCACTTTGATCACAGTGCTCATGTGGGCTTTGTATTGGGCCAATTTTTATTTGATGGTTTACGGTTTTGGTTTGGAAAATCTGGTCAAACTAGTTGATACCGTAATAGTTTTTACTATAGGTTCGGTCAGTAACTTTATACCTACACCTGGCAGTGTGGGCGGGTTTCACGTGTTTGTAAAAGAAAGTTTGATGCTGACTGCAAACGTCAATCCAGATCAAGCGATGGCATTTGCGACAGTTCTACACTTGATGTGTTACATGGTGACCACCTTCATTCCGGCCGGGATCTGCTATCTAGTAAACATGCTGAATTCGCGGAAGAAGGGACCCGCTATCTGATTTAGTAAGCCACTAAATTTGGTGCCGAGCAAATGTGTAGTTTCCAAAAGATTTTATGAAAAATTTTTCGAAAAACACAACCTTTTTATCCAGAATTTGTCAGAATAAAAGTAGAGCCAATTCGTTCGCGAAACTCGTCTAAGAAATTAGGATCGAGACGTGGAGAGCTGTTCATGCAAATGTGCCGCTACCCGCGCCGGACTCTTGCGTGCTCTTTTTACCCAAAGGAGAACCAACATCATGTCTAAGAAAAAGAAATCACACCAGGAGCCCACCCAAGCAGAATGCAGCGAGAACAAAGAAGAGTGCGCTGAATCTAAAGAAGAAACATGTAGCGAATCACATGATGAAGCAGTTGCATGCGAATCTAAAGAAGAAGACGTAGCTTCCGAAGTGACTGCTGAAGCGGAATCTGAAGAAGAAGCTGAAGAAGAATCCAAAGAAGAAGAATCCGAAGAAGAATCGAAAGAAGAAGAGGGAGAGGGAGAAGAATCGAAGGAAGAAGAAAAAGAAGAAGTAACTGCCGACGCTGAAGAAGAGTCTGCTGAAGCTGAAGACGAAAAAGAAGAAGAGAAAGAAGAAGTCGCAGCCGAAGCGGAAGAAGAAGTGAAAGACGACGAACCTCCAGCGGAAGAATCGTCTGATGAAGCTGCTGAAGCCGAAGAATCTAAAGAAGAAGAAGCAGAAGAAGAGCCTAAAGAAGAGGTAGCTGCTGAAACTAAAGAAGAAGAAAAAACTGACGAAGGATCAGCTTCTGAAGCTGCATAACAACAGTCGCATAACAACTGCATAGATTTGAAAGGCCCCACACAAACTCGAAGAAAGAGAGGGGCTTTTCTTTTGGAGCGTGAATCTCGACACTACTTTTTTGCAAAAGTGTTGCGCGTGAGGTGCAAGGGCAGCCGACCTCACGTTTTAATGTTGGCGCGAAACCTTAAATCGTGAGGTCCAGCGCCAAAACACCTAACGTCTAACTCAACAACTTTTTAGTGCCACCAAAAAAAACTAATTGTTAGAAATAGGGTGTTTGGGCTGGAAACCTTATTTTTAACGCCGACTGTTTTTTGAAGTGATCGTTTCGTTGTCAGAAAAGATGTATCTGACCGTCAGTTTTGCATTATTGATCTAAGAGACTATACTTGTGCTCGATGAATTTTTATCTTAGTCGTTGGATTTTTATAAGAGGTCTGTGCCTGGTCTATCTCACGGCATTCCTCTCTGCGAGCCATCAAATGATGGGTCTTTACGGGCAGGATGGAATTCTTCCCATTGCCGAGTATATAAAGCAAATATCTAGCGGAGGGCATTCGGCATCCGCAGCGGCAACAGTCAACTTTTTCAGCCAGCCTACAGTCTTCTGGATTGACCAACAAGACATGGTTCTACTTGTGATACCAATCGTGGGAGTGGTGGCATCGCTCCTTGCGCTTGTTGGAATTTTGACCGGCGAATATTTATTCTTGTGCTGGTTCTTGTATTTGTCCATCGTCAATGTTGGACAAGATTTTATGTCGTTTCAGTGGGACACCTTACTGCTTGAAACGGGCTTCCTCGCTTTGTTTTTCACCACCTGGCGTCCGCTTGAGGCAGGATGGAGAAGACATCTTCGATTAAGACTGCCATCGTGGTGTTTTGAACAAGAAAAAAATCCGCTTGTAGTTCTTTGGTTGTATCGCTGGTTGTTATTTCGATTGATGTTCTCGTCGGGAATTGTGAAACTGGCAAGCGGCGATCCGACTTGGCACAATCTGACCGCACTTTGTTATCACTATGAAACGCAACCACTGCCAACACCTCTTGCCTGGTTCTGCGATCAAGCACCGCGTGAAGTGCATGTGTTTGGCGCGATTATCATGTTTATTATTGAGCTTGTAGTACCGTTTAGTGTTTTTCTTTCCACCAGACCGCGACATCTAGGCGCAGTTATTATGATTGCCTTTCAAGTAGCGATAATGTTGACTGGCAATTATTGTTATTTCAATTGGCTCACCATTTTGCTTTGCGTTTTACTTTTCGACGATGGCTTTGTCGATTCGCAGCTTGGAGCGACCTTTTCCAATTGGCTGGCACCACTTGCCAGTTTGCGAGATCCAGGCAAAATAGCAAAATTTATTGTGGCTCCGGCAAGTACTCTCATCTTATTCGTTAGCAGCTTTTACTTTATGCAATCGGTAATGGATTACCGAAGTTTTGCGCCGCAACTTTTAGTTCCAATTGTGGCACTTTCTCCCTGGCATATTTCCAGTTCTTATGGTCTATTTGCAATAATGACTACAACAAGACCCGAGATTGAAATCGAAGGTAGCGAAGACGGAATAAACTGGAAAACTTACGAGTTTAAATACAAAATCGGTCCCTGTAATCGAATACCACCTACGGTGGCACCTGTACAACCGAGGCTCGATTGGCAAATGTGGTTCCAAGCAATATCACCAACTAAATTGTCGCACAATTCCTGGTTCGTCAGATTCTTGCGAAAATTGCTTGACGGCTCGCCTTCTGTCACTGCATTGCTTGAGAAGAATCCATTTCCAGATCCGATGCATCAACCCAAAATGCTTCGTGCTAGTTTTTACAATTATGAGTTTACGCAATGGCCAGCATTGTCTAGCGAAGGTCTCTGGTGGAAACGAACTTTGATGGGCGAATATCTTACTTTGAGGCGCGAAGACATTAAAGAAAATGAAGTGAACTTACCCACGATGAGGGATGAAAAATGAGAGATTTGAAAATCGAAATTTCTCGCAAGAATTTCATGGGCATTCTTATTCTTGTGATTCTTTTGGCGTTGTGGATTATTTCGCCGTTTGGAATCGGCAGGTCGCTTGGTTTGAAATTGAACTTCTACAACCACTTCTTGAACTTCTCTGACCAATCAAAAGCGATGGAAGCGCATTTCTGGCACGTTGCCGCAAATACATTCAGAAGAAACGGCTACAGCGTCGTGGATGACTCGGTGGGAATGCTATGCGGGATACCTTCGGTCGATATTCTCATAGACGACGACCTGGACATGGATAAGAAGACGCTCAACACCAAAATTAAGAGCAGACTTTCGATTCATTTGACCCCAGTTGAGCAATCGACCAATTATGAAAGCAAAAACGTCGACTCCAACTTCCCAAATTTCGACAGAGCTGACCTTTTCAAGGAAATAATCTCAGACGATTTAGAAAAGCACGTAGACGAATTGGCATCAACTAAATTCGTAACACCGAATTACAGCTGGTATTGGGCCATTTATGCCCTTGCTTTGAGTGCAATTGGGGGGCTCATAGTATTAGTAGGGGATGAAGTCAAGACCAAGCGGGTTCGCGACATCGTTACACTCCTATTGCTTGCCCCATTACTTTTCCTGATCCTCTGGCGGGTCGGCACCCTGCTGCTTGGGATGTTTTTGTATGCAGTTGCGCCGAAGCCAAGCTGATTAAAAGCAGCTTAATCGTAAAGAAAAGTGCTTGTTCTAGATCTGATACTGACAAGCTTCGTGATATATTTGGTGTCTGTTTAATAGTTCGCTGACCTCTGTTCTCAACCTTTTTTAAGTCCTTAGAAAACGTATGAAGAGCGCACGGTCTGAAAGGTTGATAATAAGTAAATGAATAACAAACTCTTTGTGGGCAATCTCGCCTATCAAACATCGGATGCTGAGCTTCAAGAGCTTTTCGCCGAGCATGGTGCCGTGAACTCAGTTCAAGTCGCCAAAGACCGTGAAACCGGTCGCTCACGCGGATTCGCCTTTGTAGAAATGGGCACCCAATCCGAAGCCGAAGCAGCTATCAAAGCTCTCAACGGCAGAGAAGTGAGAGGACGTCAGATTTCTGTAGTCGTTTCACAACCAAAACCACGCACTGGTGGCGGTGGTGGCGGCGGCGGTCGCGGGCGCTAAGTTGTAATTTCCACGTTCGTCCATCTTTTAGAAACTATATATAGAGGAAATACAACTTGAACTTAAACTTGAATTGGATTGAATTTACAGCAGTATTCTCCGTGATGTTTTTGCTCCACACCTTTGGAATCACTTTTGGTTACCATAGGCTGTTGTCGCATCGTTCATTCAAGTGCATTAAACCGCTAGAGTACTTCTTTGTACTCTGCGGTTATCTCGCTTTTGAAGGCTCACCAATCTGGTGGGCCACGATTCACAGAGCGCACCACAGACATCACGATACTCCACTTGATCCCCACTCACCACGCAATGGCATTCTTTATGCTCATTTTGGTTGGTTGGGCGAGAAGCGTTATCCTGATCACATAGACCCCATCACTCAGTCGCAAGATTTGATCAAAGATCCTATCTACAGATTGCTCGATGGTGGCGACGATTTGAGACGTGGACACCACATCAGCTTCGCTACCGGCTTCGCTTTCAGAGCATTGCTCTGGGCAGTGTTCGGTTGGCAGGTCGCTCTGGCTAGCTTGCTTGCAGGACTTTTGGTCATGCAAACACCGCTATGGCTAAATGTCGTTTGTCACTTACGCCAGTTTGGTTACCGCAGTTTTGCCACCACAGACGACAGCGTTAATTGCTGGTGGGTTGCCGCTTTGACCATGGGTGAAGGCTGGCACAACAACCACCACGCGTTCCCTGGTTCACCCAGAATGGGAGCACGTTGGTTCGAAGTCGATCCAACCTGGATGTTGATTGCAGCTTGCAAAAAACTTGGTTGGGTAACTGTCGCCAATGTACCGGAAAAATTGATGTCCGGTCGCGCATGCAAAGGTTCTTCGGTGAAAGACGATCGTGGTCTGGTCATCGCTCAGAACATCGCAGCTGCTGCGGCTGAACTCAAGAAACCTGCTTTGAGCGGCTCACGCTAAGGCTCATCGACTGAATCGGAACGGTTACAAGAATTGCTAAAAGGCGCAAAAGCAAAGTATGCTGAGCGCCTTTTTCTTCGTCTTCACAATCAACGTCGTTCCAGCCGAGCTGCCCGAGTTCTTCGGTTTTGTATGCTAGTCGGTAATACAAATCCATATTTTCGTTTTGTCTTCTTAGGAATGCGACAAAGTCGGTATTAGAATCAATTTCGCTTATAGCCTGCGGTTCGCGGGTGTTTTCTATGAAATTTTCTAGCAAGAACACGTCGTGTATTTCGTTTGTACGAGCTGGAATTTCCATTTCAAAATCGAATGAGTCACCACCGGCAATGGCAATAGATGCCACTTCTTTACCGTTTCCGTCATCTTCGTGGTAAAAAGTTTCGACTGTATTTAGGTCACTGTATTTGAATGATGCCGACTGCGAGCCATCCACCATCACAAACTGATTTTCATAAAATAGAATCAGCTCCTGGGGATTGTTCATATAAATACCAAGCAAGCCAGGCTCTGCTTCTGGCAAGTTTCTTGCCGCCACAAAACTATCTATGAGTTCTAAATCGCGGCGAGTTTTTTCCTTAATTCCACGAGTGTAAGGCGGCTTTATGTCAGGGATTTCTCTGTTGTCTGACTCACCCAGATATTTGATCAATTGCAGAGTTCGTAAAAAATCAAACTCTGCACTGTCTAAACCAATTGAATGCTTCAGTTCGTCAGTCAAATTGCCGTCGCGCAACCAGTTGAGTGCCAGGCGATTGAATTTGCTTAACGTTGAATTTCCCGCTGTTATTTCCTTGTTAACGGCTGTTTCATCGATAGCGATAGACAAAAGAACTGATTTGAAATGATCAATTTCGAATTCGGCTTCTTTCAAATTTTTAGCAAAATCTATTGAATCAAAAAGTATCTGCGCCAGTATCTGGCCCGTTGTAATATCACCTTCGTAGCCAAGGTCTAAACACTCAATTGCGCATTTTTCTAGAGTCTTAAAAATAGCATCACCTAATGGAATTTTATAGAATTCCAGAGATCGAGAAGGAGCAAATTTCGCGAATAATTCCCCCTCTCTGCTTCTCATAAATCCAATACGATTCAATTGAGATTCTTTGAGTTTAGATGCGACTTTGCGTGCGGTCGTATTTTGCTGCTGACGAAGTGCAAAGCATAGGTCGTCTATTTGCACGCAAGTGTCTTTTCTCGCCCATGCTATTAGTTCGGCGAATAGAAGCGCCTCGCGCGCCTTATCAGTCAGTTTTATTTGCACTGTTCGTAATTCTTAGTTAGCCTGGTTCAACCGTGTTATAGCCTGCTCTGCATATCTTACCAGAGAGGTGTCTGGGTCTTTAAGAGCTTCGGTCAAAGCTGGAAGCGCCACACGTGCAGCGGGTCCGATGTGACCTAAAACTTCTGCAGCCTGATGCTTGGTGTGCACGTCTCCACTTTTAAGCATATCAATTAATTTAGGTACGGCTGGAGCGGCATCGGCACCGAAGTTTGACAAATAACTGACGGCATTGCGACTTAGTAATGGGTCGTCGAGCAAGTCTATGTAGAGCTGCAATATGTGCGGGTCTTTGCGGTCGATGCTTTGCAGAGCATTCATGGCCGAATATTTTATGCTCGAATCGCTTTCTGTTTTAATCATCTCGATAAGTTTTGGAATAGCCGCTTTAGACGAAGATTGGTAGGAGCCAAGCGCCTGGCAGCCAGCGTTTCGCACGATAGCGTAATTATCGTCTAATGTTTTCATCAGTGCAGGCACAACGAAATCAGGATTTGCTCTGAAGCGAGAAAGTGCATAGAGAGCCGATTGTCGGATGAGTTGAGAATCTTGATTGGATAACTCGGTAACTAAAATTTTGGTTGTTTCCGCTGCAAGCGCGGGTCTTTCTTGTTGTGCAAGGCGAGCTAAAGCATCGAGTGCAGCGCGTTTTACTGCGGGCTCTGGCGATGTATTTAAGGTTTGAATAATGGCTGCTTTGATGTCGTCGTTGCGCGGACCGATATTGCCCAAGGCAGAGAGTAGGGAGCTTTTGATTTCACGTTTTTGACTGGATTTTAGGATGCCGATTATTGTTTTAACTGATTGGTTAGAGAAGTAGAAATCCTCATAGCCAGTCAGTCTATTCAAAAGATTAGCCATAGGAGTCTGAATAGTCTCGTCGTTGGTGTCCATGGCGTCGACAATGGCGGGGATGGCGTTGACTGGATAATTGCGCAAAGCAGTTTCGATGTCGCTACAGTTTTGATTGTTAGCTTTGAAGCGAGCGCGTGCCTCGTCGATTAATTGTCGAGCCTCTCGCTCTGCCGTTTTATCTTGTACTGGCGCGGTCGATTTCTTTGTATTCTGTTCTGTTGACTCGGTTTTCAGATCACCTTCGCTTGGAAGTCCTCGACCGGCACGCGCATAGGCAGTATCAAATGTGGTGGCGCCGACTAATGCCAGCGACACTATGCAAAGCGTTGCTCTTGAGCTTCTGCGGAGCATAAGCAATCCCTCCCTCGATCTTGATACTGATTCGTATGGAACGATCTTATCTAAGATGGCTCTTTTGGAGTATCGGGTTTTTCCTGAGTTTGACTGTCTTCAGACTTTTCGCCGGATGGTTTTTCAGAATCTGGCTGGTGCTTACCATTGCCATTTCCGTTGCCATTACCGTTTCCGTTTTTCTTTCCACCTAGTGTACCGAGTTGGCCAATGAATTCAGTATTGATTACCGCCCTTTTGCCAACGAACTTACGCTCAGAAAGTTCAGCAATTTCTTTGTCGATCTCGGCTTCAGATTTGCCTGGCTCCATGATTGCAACCAGGTCTTTGTAGTACAAAGTTTCTTTTTCAACAAGTGCCGCGGCGATTTTGTCCAGTTCGGGACGTTTGGAGATAATCAATTTCTCTACGTTTTCGTAGCAATGATCGACTATTTTTTTGATTTCTAATTCAATTTCGCGTTCGGTTTCAGGAGATGCCGTGCCACGAAGTTGCCCTGTCCAAGTGTCATAGCCGAAAGCAACATCAGTGTTGAAAGTGAATTTGCCCATTCCATACTTTCGAACCATTGATGCTGCGTTCATCGCCACGCTTCTCAAGTCGGACGAGACACCTTGAGTATTCACTTCTTTAGTAATACGCTCAGCAATCAGCCCGCCAAGAGAGACTTCAATATCAACCATCAGTTCCATCTTGTTGCTGCTGTGGTGCATGTAATCATCTTTCGCCACTGACCACATGTATCCTAATGCTCTACCGGTTGGAATGATGGTCACTATTTGGATGCGTTCGCGTAAATGTCTGTAGTAGGCGACGATTGTATGTCCAGCTTCGTGATAAGCGGTTTCCCAGAGGTCGTCCAGAACAATATGACTACTTCTATTCAGACCAAAGTGAACGCGTTGAATCGCCTGGATCATGTCGACTTGATTTATTTCAACACGTCCATTTTTGATTGCTATCAAACCTGCTTCATTTACGATGTTGGCTAGGTCTGCGCCTGAATCGTATACGGTCATTCTCGCAATCTCAAGTAAATTGGCTGTGACTTCTAGTTTCACCTTATCGGCATAATGATTGAGAATGGCTTCCCTACCTTCAAGGTTAGGTAAAGGAATCTCAATTTGACGGTCGAATCTACCAGGTCTTGTAAGAGCACCATCGAGCAACTTGGGATTGTTTGTTGCTCCAATTGTTAGAATTTTGTGCTTACCAAATCCATCCATTTCAACTAAAAGTTGATTTAGTGTCTGGTTATGTTCTGTTTGACCTCCAGCGCCGATATCAGCTACGCGTTGTGCACCAACTGCATCCAACTCGTCAATAAAGACAATGGCTGGTTTGCCACTACGACGTGCTTGTTCGTATACAGCGCGAATTCGCTGTGCGCCCAAACCAACCCAAACCTGCACAAACTCTGCTCCAGATACCGAATAGAATGCAACTCCGGCTTCGTTTGCAATTGCTTTTGCTAGCATGGTTTTACCGGTTCCGGGACCGCCTACTAGCAAAATACCTTTAGGTGCTTTGATGCCGCTTTTCTGCACTAGGTCGGCATGCTTGAGAAGTTGTACAACTTCGTGCGCTTCAGAGATTGCTTCGTCCATTCCTTTGACGTCGGAGAGCTTAACTTCCAAGTCTGGAACTTTGGACATGTTGATTCCTGAGGTATTCAACTTATGTCCAGCCGTTACAGATATTCGGTTACACGCTTCTTCTAAATGTTCTATTTCAACACTTTGTTTGCCGTTGCGAACAGCAATGATTGCTGCCTCATTAACGGCGGCTTGGATATCTGCACCTGAGAAATTGAAAGACCATTTGCCTAATTCTTTCAAATCAGGTTCAGCGGACAGCTTAATTTCATTGAGATATTTTTGGAAAATCTTTTGTCGAGCCTCCGCATCAGGCAATCCGACATAAACTTTTCGATCGAATCGTCCTGAGCGTAAAAACGCAGGGTCCAAAGTATTTTCAACGTTTGTAGAGCCGATAGTGATAACGTTTGACTTGCCACCAATACCATCTAGTTCAATGAGAATCTGATTGAGTTGAGCAGTCCGCTTACTGCCGAACTCATCGACGGTGCCACCAAGGGCATCAATCTCATCAATAAATACAATTGAGGCGGGGTTTTTGCGAGCTTGAGTGTAAAGGGCTCTAATTCTTCCAGGACCTTCTCCGGCAAACATGCTGCTGAAATAAGTTCCAGAAATTCCGTAAAACGGGACGCCAGCTTCATTAGCGATTGCTTTAGCTAGCATGGTTTTTCCCACTCCGGGCGGTCCAACCATCATGACGCCTTTTGGGATTTTGGCACCAATTTTTTGCAGTTCTTCTCCTCGTTGAAGGAAATCAACAATTTCTGAAATATCTCGTTTGACGTCGTCTATGCCGATAACATCGTCCAATCTAACTGTTGGATCGTGAGTGATTAGTTCCACTCCCGAAGTAAGAGTACGTTCCAAACCGATGGTTATATTGTCCATCGCGTTTTTGAGCATCTCTGCTGTAACCTTATTTGGTCCATCTGGCCTACGCGAGAGAATTGCCGCCTCGTTTACCAGGCTTGCAATATCTGCAGGAGAATAGTTGGCGGTTAGCTTCACAATTTCAGAGAAGTCTATACCTGGATCGTGAACTACTTTACCGGTGTAGTACTGAAAGAGTTCTCTTCGTTCATCAATTGATGGAGGCTGGAAGTAGATACGACGGTCCATGCGACCCGCACGCATCAAAGCTGGATCTAGCATGCCATCATTATTGGTGGCACCAATTACAAGCAGCCTGGAGCCGTAGAAGCCATCCATTTCGGTGAGCAAGGTGTTCAAAGTCATGTTCATATCTGACTGAGCACCAAATCCTCGGTCTTCTCTTCGTCTTGAACCCATTGATTCAATTTCGTCAATGAAAAGAATTGCTCGCTCGTGTCGTTTTAGTTTACCGAAAAGCATTTTCAACTTTAAAACGCCCAGTCCAAAAAATAGACCGCTTATTGCGCCGCCTTCTACGACATAAAATGGAACACCAATTTCGTTTGCAATTGCGCGTGCAAACAAAGTTTTTCCTACACCAGGTGCGCCCACAAACAATAAGCCTTTTGGAATATCTGCGCCGGAGTCTGTGTAGTGTTGAGTGTTATTGAGTAAATCGATAACTTCCTTAATTTCGGTTTTAGCTTTTGTATTTCCAATAAGTTCTGCGAGTCTCTTGGGTGCTTTTGGGTTAATTGGTGGATCTCTAAATGCCCATGCAAAAGTTCTGCGCCACTTAGAGCGTGGAGCGTTGGAATCGGCTCTTGGAGGCAAAGGAAAGATGATGCTTAACATGATGTATATTTGCATCAAGATAATAATGGCACCGAATATGGCGGCACCCACAAGCGCCACTACGCCGTATTTGAGCAAGGCAGGGAACGACATAAATGGATTCCAGAACTGCGATGTGAATAGCAGAATGGCAAACCAGAGAATTACGACTGTCCAACGAACCCAAGTTTTCATGACGTTTTAACTGCCTCCAGTTATTCAAATCTTCCAAATGCAGGGAACTGTATGTTGCTGTTTTGTGAGCCACTCGCTGTTACTTCAGTAGCAGCAAGTGTCTCATGGTCAGAATCCACAACCTTAACCTCACCAATCGTGATGTTTTTCTTTTCTGCTACTTCAGCGGTTTTTTCTTTAGCTTCGGCGTTGCGTATCGACACTGGAAAGGGGCTGGAAATGGATTTTGAGCCAAAGATGGCGCAAGAAAATCCCAGCGCGAGTATGAAAGCAATAATCATTTCTTTCATTGTTTAACCCTCAGGAGATGGCTTCTTTTGCTCTTCTTGAGCATCGGAAGAAGTAAGCACTTTGATTTCCGGTGTTGTGCTAACGGGAGTGGTTGGCGAAGGAGCTGATTGAGAGCCAGTTGCAGGAATATCTATTTGATTCAGCTTGAGCCACGCTCGCATTTCATCTAGACCTCGTCCGCCTGTAGTGCGGTCTTTGATCTGCCCGCCTTGGAATATGATAAAAGTCGGATATGCATTTACTTCATATTTTTCGGCCAGAACTTTGTTTTTATCGCAGTCTACCCGGCCTATTTTCATTTTTTCTTGTCCGTTAAAAGCCAAGGTACCCATGACAGGCTCCATTTCTTTGCACGGTCCACACCAGGTGGTGTAAAAATCTACTAGAACTGGCTCTTTTGAGTCGAGGACAAGCCCCTGAAACGTTCCCGAGTCTAGCTCGGCGATCAATTCTTGGCCAACTCCTGTTGTTTGATGATTGTCGGCGGCGCCCACATTCATTTCGTTCATTATGCTGCCAATTGCCAGGGCAATGATGAACGCTATGATCATTTCTCGCATTGTTTTTCTCGATAAGCTCCAGAGAGTTATTGCAATACCTTATATATTGCCATATTCCCGTTTTGCTCGCTGCTTACCAGCGCAGTCGCCAATAGCTCTAATGCAAAAGGTAGGCTTGCGCCTACCTTTTGAAATGCAAATTGCGATTTCTCGCTGCTTATTTACCGCGCTCGGGAACCACGATGAAATCAATCACGTGGATTGTGCCGTTGGCGGCTTTGATGTCGGTCTGAGTCAACAGAGCGCCATCAACTTGAACTGCATCAGCACCGTTTTTGGAGTCAACCATCAACGATTCGCCCTGGACGGTAGCGAGTGAACGCTTGTCAGCCAGGTCGGCTACGTGCATATTGCCTTTGACCATGGAGTATTTCATGATGTCTTTGAGGCGTTTGTTGTCTTTGGTCAGCTCTTCTTTGCGTTCTTTAGGCACTTTTGAGTAACCTTGCTCGCTTGTGGCGAACACGGTGTAGGTACCCTTGCCATTCAAGTAGTGCGAAGCGCCGCTTTTGGACATCCAAGCTGCGTATGTTTTCAAATCAGGATTGGAACGAAGAGTCTCCATCAGATTTTTCTGATGATGTTTGTGGTGCTTCTTGCTTTTTTTAGCGTCAGCAGGCTGGTTTGCGGAAAGCGCGAAGCCTCCAACGACCAGAAGTGACAGGGTTAGTAAGCTAGCGGTTGTACGCTTAACGTAGTGCATCGTGATCTCCTACTCCTATTTAGAGGTGCTTGCTGATTTTTTCGGCTAATTTAGGTTTGGCGACTGCTCCAACCACTTGTTCTACTACTTGTCCAGATTTGAACAAATAGAGGCTAGGAATACCGGTAATATGGTATGCCTTGGCGGTGTTTGGGTTCTCATCGGTGTTTATTTTGACTACCTTCAATTTGCCGGTGAAGTCTTTTGAAAGGTCTTCGATGATAGGAGCCACTTGTTTGCAGGGTCCGCACCACGGAGCCCAAAAGTCAACAAGTACGGGCACATCGGCCTTAAGAACTTCGTTCTCGAAGGTTGCATCAGTTACATTTGCCACGGCTGACATTTTGAACGGACCTCCTTGATAATCCCTTCGTCCTAGATTCCTTATAAGCAGGGATCTATAGACGCTCTAGAGAAAGTTTCCCATAATAGGCACAATTTGTCTTAGAGTTTATCTAACCATAAGTATTGGGAGCGTAAAAATTCGGTGAGAAATGCTGGGTCTTGATAAGGCATACAGATGGTTTGTGAGCAGTCTGGCTAACCAGCTTCTCTTTACCTATCTACTTATCATCATTATTTCTCTCATGGCGGTGACGTTATGGGCGCTTCTTACAATTCGGGCAGAATCAATCAACGATTTGAGTAACTCGCTCAAAATTGAAGCGGTGAACTTAGCTCTTGAGATCGATAATGACCTCGAACTCGACTCGGAAGATTCGCGCGCTCGTATCCAGAAGGCAGCAGAGCGTCGTGCTACCAACCAGGGCGTCGAGATCATTGTGGTCGATTCTAGTGGTCACGTGCTTGCCGACTCTTCGCCCGAAGACAAAGAGCCCGGAGCGGAAGATCAGAAAAGAGCGCAAGAAAATATTTCCAAAGATACCGAAGTGAATGAGGCACTAGCCGGCATTATTTCGGTCTATAAGCGCAATTCGCCCGCCACAAATACTAAGACTTTGTTTGTAGCCTACCCTGTGCGCTCGCGCGGGGTTACTGCTGGAGTCATTCGAATTGGCGTACCGATAACCGAAGTCGAGCAGCGTTTGCGCAAAAACTTGATAGTGTTTTTGGAAATTATTTTTGCCACTGGCGTTTTGACCGTACTTATTAGTTTGTGGTTTGCCGATAGATTCATGAGACCGGTAAAAGAGATGAGCAAATTGGCCAAAGAAATTTCTTTCTCGACCGAATTTACAAATTATCTACCAGTTGACAGGCGAGACGAAATTGGCGAGCTGAGTCTTTCTTTCAACCAAATGGTGGCGCGTTTGAAAGAGCAAGAGCGCATCCGACAAGAGTTTATCGCCAATGCCAGTCACGAATTGAAGACCCCGGTCATGGCTATTGGCTCTGTGGTCGAAGCGCTACAGGCTGGTGCTGCCGAAGATCCAGAGTTGCGCAAAAAGTTTTTGGAGTCGCTTGAGAAATTGTCTGAGCGCCAGCGCAAGCTCATTGCCGAATTGCTCGATGTGTCGAAACTCGATAGTTCGCCTCATGCTGGATGGTCAGATACTATTGATATAGCAAGCGTCATATCTGAATCGGTCGAACAAGTCAAAGCTCAAGCAGACAAGAAAGATGTTCAGATGACGCCGCCTCAAGACGGACCAAATTACCAGGTGTTGGGCAATTCGAGCCAATTGCAGCGAGCGATTGTGAACCTCTTGAGCAACGCAATAAATTACACTCAGTCGGGTGGAACGGTTAGTGTGGAAACTGTTTTGAGTGATTATAGTCTGGTGCAAATACAGGTTAAAGACTCGGGTATGGGCATTGCGCCTGAAGACTTGCCCCACGTGTTTGAGCGATTTTATCGAGCCGATAAGTCTAGAACCCGCGAGCTTGGCGGCGCGGGCTTGGGACTTGCAATCGCGCGCGAAATTGTGGCACGCCATCACGGACTTATAGATGTAGAGTCGGTTGTTGGCAAAGGGACCACATTTACCATTACGCTGCCACTGGTCGAGGAGCGCACGTAGAAATATGTTCAAAAAAATCTGGCGCATCATCGCGCGAAAATTACTACAAATGATGGGCGTTGACCTCAATCCTCCTAAAACCGTTACTCAGCCCATGCCCGAAGATTTGTGTTGCAACGGCATTGTGCATATCACTTTTCGCGGGTTGGCGGACAACAGGCGCTATATGTCACGCAATCGTGCCTGGCGCGATGTTCGTTATTTTCAAAAAAATCACTTATATGTGTTTTGTGTTGATTGTCGTCGGTTGCTGTATAGTGCGCACGAACACGTAGACTAGCAAGATTTAGCAGGACCAAACTAAGACTGATGTGGACTTATATTCTTTTGGCATTGATTGGCGGCATTGCCATCGCCACGCAAGCGCCTATTAATGCCAAGTTGCGCGAAATTGTTGTATCGCCTGTGATGAGTGCCCTTATTTCTTTTGCGATTGGAACCATTGCATTGTTCGTTATGCACTTAACCGGATTTGCCGGACCAGCCTCATTTGATCGCATTTTGAAAATGCCGTGGTGGTATTGGATTGGCGGTGTGCTTGGTGCGTTTTATGTATTTGCTGCACTCACTTCGGTTTCTAAATTGGGCGCTGCCACTGTTGTTTCGCTTGTAATAGTAGGTCAGTTGATTGCCGCATTAGCGATAGATTCGTTTGGATTATTTGGTATGCCGGTCATTGCAATTAGCTGGCAGCGCATTTGCGGCATCATTTTTCTTGTGCTTGGAGCATATTTAATGAAACAGCGCGTTTTACCAATTGAATGATTTGGTGGCTGTAAGCCTGGTTTAGCAAATGTTTCGGGCGAAAAATGACTAAATAAATTGGTCAAATTGGTCAAGCAAAAAAAGCTTTACTTTGCAGTTGGACTTTGCCATTATGTTATTGACAACTGGCGTCTGGAAGCGCTGGATCAAAAGACAAACCTCAGAGGCGTTGACCGATATGAACACCAAAAGCCCCCTACCACCCACGCTCTACATGTTCTATCGGTCAACTCCTACGGGGGTTATTCCTGCCAAAAATATCATGTGTATTCTGGCAATTATCTGTTGCACTATATCTGGTGCGATCTGAAATAGATATTAGCATTACCCTGACCGCTCACTAACCACTAGATTCTGGCTCCTCATCCACCTTCCCGGTTGAGGAGCTTTTATCGAAATTCAGTCTCACTCGAAACTCTTCGTTGAAAACGAGCCTGGCATCATAAGTTCCAGAACCATCTTTTTTCTTGAAACCTTTGATTATGTCTGTTTTATGATTGCACGCAAGCTCTTTAATTTCAGCTTCGGTAAGCGTTTTGCCATATTGCTCGCCCCAGATCATCAACTTACAACCTTCGCGCCATCGGCTGCAACCGGCTCCTTTCGGCGTTTTTCGAACCACACCTTTCTTGCAAGAAGGGCATGGACCATAAACTTTTTCGCCGGGACCGGCAAGCGCAGAGCCTTGCTTTGCCACTTCAGGGAGCAAATGACGCAAGAACTCTTCAATTGCGGTTTCGAATTTTGATAGAGTAACTTTCCCGTCGAGTATATCGGCTAATTGCTGTTCCCAGGATGCAGTGAGTCCAATGTCTTTTAGTTTGGGATGAATTATAGATATGAGCGCTTTTCCTTTATCTGTTGGTAAAAGAGTTTTCTTGTTGCGCACAACATAACCAGTTTTCAATAACCTTTCAATAATTTGTGCTCGCGTAGCGGCAGTTCCCAAGCCACTTTGTTTCATGTATGCGGCTAGATCTTCGTCGTCGAGTTCTTTGCCGGCATATTTCATGGCGGTAAGCAAACTAGCATCATCATAGGGTTTTGGTGCAGAAGTTTTGCCTTCTTTCAAGTCCGCTTTCTTTTTCGTCAATTGCTGACCAGCTGTTATTTGCGGCAATTGTTGCGCTTCTTCGGCTTCCTTTTCTTTTTGCTCTTTTTTGCCCTTGCCCTTTTCGTTTACTTTCTCTTTTTCTTTTTCTTTCGGTTCTAGAATTGTCCAACCAGGATCTTTGATTACAACACCTTTGGCGCGGAAAGTATGACTGCCCAATTTTATGTGAGCTTCGGTTTCATCACGAATTTCGGGAGGTAGAAAAATACACAAGAAGCGCGTAGCCACAAGCGAATATACGTTGCGTTGTTTTTCTGGAAGTCCAGGTGGTGGTAATTTGTGGGTCGGAATGATTGCGTGGTGATCTGTTAATTTGGTGTCGTCTACATAACTTTTAGAAAGCTTAGATTCCAGAAGATCGACAGTAATTTTGCCTGCTTCCAAACCTTCTTTTGTAAATGCATCTGTTAGCTTAACGCTCTTCGAATACGCTTTGAGCAATGTGGTCAAAATAGCTGGAAGCTCGCCCAGCATGTCTTTGGAGAGATGTCGCGATTCTGTTCTTGGATAAGAAATTAGTTTGTGTTCTTCGTACAAACTTTGAGCGATGTCTAGAGTTTCCTGAGCGGTGTAGCCAAAGCGTTTATTGCAGTCCTTTTGTAGAGTAAGCAAATCATAAAGACCAGGCGCTTTTGTTTTCTTTTCTTTAGTCTCGATTTTTTCTACAGTTCCTGTAGTTTCATTTGAGACATCTTTCAATATTTTTTCAGCCGATACTTTGTCATGGATTCGTGTTTGCGGATCGGCACCAGGAGTAATGTATCGTGACACAAAGCCGGGCTCGAAAGTAGCCAGAATTTCAAAAAAATTGGCTGACTTAAATTTGTCGATTGCATTTTGCCTTTCGACAATCAACGCTAGAGTGGGAGTTTGAACTCGTCCAACTGTGCAAAGTTGTCTGTTGAGCGACGTGTAAGCCCTTGTGAAATTCAATCCCACAATCCAATCTGCGCGCGACCTTCCAGAGGCAGCACTTGCCAGATTATCAAAAGTGGTAGAGGGTTTTAGGTTGTTAAAACCTTCTTTGATCGCCTCGGCAGTGAGCGAGCTTATCCAGAGTCTTTCAACATTTTTATTGCAACCAGTCATCTGATAAATCAAGCGAAAGATATGCTCGCCTTCGCGTCCAGCATCTGTTGCACAAACAATTTTGCTCGTATCAGGATTTAAGAATAATTTTTTGATTGTATTAAACTGGGCATCAGCTTTTGCAGTCAGTGTGTATTTCCACTTATCTGGTATCATCGGCAGTTGCTCGATTCGCCACGGGCTGCCCCAAGCAGAATTCATCGTCTCTGGTTCGGCTATCTGAACAAGGTGACCAAAGGCATATGTGACCGCCCAGTCGTTCCCTTCAAAGTAACCGTCTCTTTTTTGTGTGGCTCCCAGGACCGAAGCGATATCTCGTGCCACGCTGGGTTTTTCAGCCAGAACTACTTTCAAGAAAACTTCTCCTAAAGAATCGAAATTATTTTACTTCGATTTCAATTGAGATGCATTATCTGTTTGTTTGGCAAGGCGCCCATCATCTATATGTTTGAGATATTTGTCGAAAAAGGCAAGGTTGTAAAAACACATTTCGTCCTTGCGTTTTTTGCTTAAATTGAGTGGCGACCAGAACAAGTGTGTTGCTCTGGAGAAAAGACGAAATCAGCCCGGCTGCTGTTTACTTCAATTTGTCCGAGATATTGAATCATCAGAAAAGCAATTCAAATACTTCCATCTACTAAGTTAGAAACTACCCGCTCAGAAATTGGTTCATTGGCTTAACTGGTTTTCTCTACTTTTCCTGGGTTTCACAATGAAGCAGCAGGTTATTTTTTCTTGGTGGTGGATTCAAAAATGACTTGCAGACAAGCTTCCTCAGAGTTGAAACGACTTTGAAATTGGAGAAGACCACATTGACCACTTGGTTCTGGCTTATCTTTTTGATGTCTCAAGACAAAGGTGGAATTTCTACTATGCGTGCTTCAAAGTTACTAGGCATGCATTACACCACCGTTTACAAGATGATGACTAAAGTTCGAATCGCCATGCAAAATCGCCAGGAAAACATTCTGTTAGCTGGTCTTGTCGAAATTGACGATGCATTCTTTGGAGGAAAATCTAGGGGAAAGCTGGACGGGCGCTCACAAACAAGAAGCAAGTCTGCGTAATGACTGAGCGCCTGAATGGCAAAGCCGAAGATGCTGCCTTCGTTGTTTTAGAAAATCCAAGTGGAGATGTCTGCAAAGTGCTGTGGAGTCTCGGATCGAGCCAATGACCCACATTCAAACTGACGGACTTCATGTGAACTCTGTACTTCATGGAGTGGCTGGCAAACTCAACATGCAAAAAATTGGAGGATATTTCGAAGAGCACGGCCCACTTAAACACGTTGACAGAGCTATATCTTTGGCGAAACGTTATCTTATTGGGACCTATCATCAATACTGTTCACGCGCTCGCCTTCAGCTTTTCCTCGACGAATTCTCTTTTCGATTTAATCGTAGATACCAATGGTCAGAACTATTTGGCCGTACTCTTTTGGCATGCGTCTTGTGTCCCTCTGGTTTGTATGCGACATTCTGAAACCCAGGCTAATTTTTGGAATACTAGGAGATATAGGAGAAGGGGGTTTTTAAAAGTTACCATAGATATATTTGTCTATCTACCGGAAGTTAGCCTGTGCGCTTTGTCAATCGTAAGTGAGGTCATGAGGAGTTTCGCTTTACTGGCTGGAAAGCCGCGAATAATCGATTTATTTATATCTCCGCGGCACACGAAAGCTACGATGTGACCACTCTGATTAATAATCGGTGACCCACTGCATCCTTAGAAAAATTCATGCCCCGGATGTTTTACGGGTAGCTTGAACTGATGGAAACCATTTGAATCGCCTTCGTAACTCAGCCCGGAGACTACCCGAACGATACCGCTTCCAATTGTTATCAATGGATGATCTTCTCTTTTAGGTAATGTTGTTCCAGCGAATCCATATTCCATGCCCTTCTGTGGAGTATGAAGATCAGCTTTAGTGTAAATAGTTCGTGGCTGTTCCCTAATAATTTTTCCCGTACCGCTCTGTTCAAGTTCCTGAAACATTGGGACATTGGAATTATGACTGATATCGCAGATTGCAAAATCTTGTAATTTTGGCCGAGTTGTAACTGTGTCATAGGAATTAATGGGAAACAAAGGAAGCGTCGATGTTAGAGGGTTGGTCGGGTCCCACTTCAATTGCAGCGAGATTCGATTATTGATAAAAACATGTAGAACTGAACAAACAAAACGACTTCCGCGAAAATCTATCAATGCACTTGAGCCGCCAAAGCCGAGAAAGGAATCATCCTCCTCGAACTTGCTTAGCGGTACGAATGAAACTTCTAATTTTGATTGCCAATTTAAAATCGATTTATTAGGCCGCTTTTCAATACACAACAAGACCTTTTAAAACCACCTACGTTTCTGAATTCGCTAAGTGTTTGGTTTTGTGCTCATCGAAACCGTCCCATTTTCTAAAAACTTTATTGTAATTATCCAGTTTTTAAAAAAACTTTTGTCTGCTGGTTTTTGAGGGGCATCTCTTTCAACTAAGTGTTTAACTCGCTTATCCAATTCCTTCCTGTCAGAATTATTTTCGACTTGAATATTGATTGGTAGCCCTTCTGGAGAATAAGTAAACGAGCAACTCACGTGATTCTTGCCCAATTCTTCCAAAAAAGTTTTGTCAGTTGCTTCTAATTTTTTCTTCAAATTTAAAGTTTTTGTTGGGCCACTTTGGTTGGGTGTAGGCCCGCAAACATACAACTGACGCGATTGTGCGAGTGCAGGTGCTGACAACAAACAGGTAGATAGTAAAACTATAGCTAGTGGATTTTTCATCGTAATACCTCACTTTTATACTGACATGACAACCGTCTAAGCACAAGGTGGATTCCACGATTAAAGGCAAAAGTAAATAAAGTGACCAGTTTCTGGTTGTCCAGAAACTGGTCACAAGTTTAAAGTCTTTTTTTAGTTGGGCAGTCGGATTTACTGACCGCTAGAATTGATGTCCCGGAGTGTACCAGGATTCTGATGTTGCGCATACGCCAGGAGCTGGCGGAGTATCTCCACCTGACCTAACGAAGTCTGCCAAAGACTTCATGCATAGGAAATACGAGCCACCAGAGTTAGACAATACTTGATCAGTAGAGGGTCTTGCTCCCTTTGCGCCGACAAACTTAAAGGCAAAGATCTGAGCCTGCGACTCAAAATACGACACCTGATTAACGGTATCGGTCCAGGAGCCGGAGTCCATGTATGTAAGGATTTCACTGTTGCTGTTGGTATTGCTAGCTAAGAAGGGATGCAAAACACCTTCTGTGCATACGCTTGTACGCTGCTGATTCAGAGGGTTGTAGAACGTAGTACCATTGAAAACATCGCAAGCAGGTCTAGCAGTCGACGAGTTCCTGTCAGTTCCGACAATTGCATAGTCAAGGTTGACTAGATCTCTGAGGACATACGAAACAAAGGACGGAGATTGGGTGTAGTTATTGTAAACAATATCCATTGCATGCCCGGTTTCATGTGCTGTTACCTCAGAAAGCTGGTTGGAATCCCAGGTGACAATGTTGTTTGCTTCATCAGGCCCCTGAGAGAAGATGCTAGATACTAGCGAACCATCCACGGTCTTAAATTCAAAGGTAAGTCCTCCAATAAAGGTACCTACATTGTCTGCATAGAATGTGTTGTAGGCTGCAGCATCAGGGAAGTAGTACAGCTGGTAGTGCTTATCCCTCAATTTGATTCTTGCTGCATTATTGAGCGCATGAACCGTGTTGATTGGAACTTCATCCATGGCATCTGGAGCGTTTGGATTGACGCAGTTCCAATAGGACTTCGGGAAGTTGTTTTTCAATTTCCATTTTTGGCATTGAACGTCATTGAGCTGCATAAATCCGTCCTTGCCGCCGATTTGCAACATGGTGCCTCCGTCGAGATCAATCGTTTTGGTGATGTCAAACGGCGGAGAGATGTGATACGCCGTGAGTCTTCCGCCGGTTCCCGTACCCATTCCAATGCCTTTGATGGTCTGCACATTATCGTTGTTTACTCGCAGTCTTTTTAGGCTGCCACCAACTACAATTTCGCCACCATTACCGTTGCCGGCTCGTGCGGAAACATCGATTGAGCGTTTCGAATTAGCTGAGATACTAGTTCCGTCGACGAACACTTTGCCACCGTTGCCGTCTGTTCCGCCACCTCTAGCTAAGACTTGAATTTGACCAGTTTGTGTTCCCAGACTAAATCCTGTTTGCGTGGAATGTAAAAAAATGGCATCCTCAGGATCAGCATTACCCGTACCCTGCTCGGCCGCATCTGCGGAGACGATGGCCCTGCTTACGACCATATCGAGGCCGGTGGCATTGAGGAAAATTTTTCCTCCGTCTCCATCTCCAGTGTCTGGACCGTCAGCCCGAATGCTCACCAGTTCTGATTTGAAAGTTGCATAGTCAACCAAGACGTTGATTTTGCCTCCTTTACCGCCATCTGTAGCTGATGCATTTAAAACTGTTCTGCCGGTATTCTCTAAAAGAAGACCATTCTTCGCCAAGAATCCGCCAAAGTAACCCATTGTAATGTTGTGGTTTTCTTTGCCTCGGGTGCGGAAGGTGGCATCGCCACCAGTAACCTTGATGGGATAAGCTGAGACGAAAATTTCTGTGTTGTCGCCATTGGCGCTAACAATGATCGGAGCGGTTCCGCTACCACTTAGATTGAGTTCAGCGTCGTACTCGCCAATTGGATGTTTGGCTTCGAACGACCAGATGAGGTTAATTACTGAGTCGGTGCTGATGGGTCGAAGGTTGTCGTATGGCAGCAAGTAAACAGAAACAACTTGATCAATTCCATTTCCATCAGCCAAGATTTTAAGTCCACCAGTGCCCGAGTAAGTCACAAACTTGGCAGATATCGCTACCTGGTGACCACTTGCAGGAGCGGCATCAGTCTGGCTCGCCGTTATTACGGTTCCATCATCAGCTTCAACAGTATCAGCGAGCAAGATGATATTGCCGGCCATGTTGTCGCCAATTCCGCTCGCATTGAGATTGCCTTGCAGGGTTATCTTTCCCTTAAGAGCGTTCAAAATAATCCAGCCAGATTTTGAGGCCGAGTTGCGAACAAGAATACTGGTCGAATTCGAGACAACGATTCCACCCGTCGAGTTATCAGTCCCGTTTGTAATCCGAATGCCGCCTTTGGTGTTGATCGGGCCTGTGAGACCACCTGAAGTGCTTCTGGTATCAATTTTTCCGTTGATACCATTGTCACCGCCAGAGCCACCAATGACGAAAGGCACATTTGCCCCACTCATATTTGCATCGATTTGAATGCTGCCGGTAAGTGGAGATGCCGGGCCCGCGTTGCCGCTCGTTATAATGTCGCCAGTGGCGACTTTACCTGCTGCCTGAATCAGCACATTGCCCTGACTGTTCGCCACTTGAAGTGTATTCGACTTGACCCTTCCGATCACATTGATCAAACCGTTCACAGACTTCATGTAGACAGTGGTGCCGGAGGTGATATTGCCAGTACCTTGAATGACAATGTCATTCAGAACGTTCATACCGATATTGCCGCCCTGAGCCGTCAGATTACCGGTGACAAATAGAGAACCTGTCACATTGAAGGTAATTGCGCCAGTGGCCGTTATCGAGTGGTCGATGATGCAGTCACCTTCTGAGGAAACGTCAGCATCGCCGTTAACGTGGGTCGGTACGGGATTGATTGGACCGTCGCAGTTGTATTGCGTGGCTTGCGCCGGTGCTGCTGCGCTAAACATGAGCGCAGCAGGAATGATGACTGGTAGCAGCCATCGAAGTAGTTTTAGTTTCATTGCTTTCTCCTATTAGGAGTTGTTCTGTCGAGTCCAAGGAAATTTGTCCTGTCCAAGGGCTTTTCGTTTATAGGAAAGAATTACTGTCTGGTCGCCGCTCAAACGGAAGAACTCAGGCAGTTTTATATAAGTTAAATTGCAACACCATTTGTTTGATGTTGTCATGGTTTCACCGGGGTCTGAATAGGAACTCACCGCCATACCATCAATTGGCATTTAATTGGACTTGGAAAACTTCTTCCTTTATCCTTTTTAGTTGGCGGGGCCTCCGTGCAGATTGTGAGTAGGTGAATGACCCACAATAGCCAACGGCCCTGTCTTCTTTCTTTTAAAATTGATTCAGGCTAATTAACATTATTGTGGCGCTTCATCCGCAATCGCAGTCTTTATATGACTTTTCGGGTTTGATTTTGCAATTGTCGTAAAATAAACAATTGGCTCGCGCAGCTGAGCGAGCTAGACTGACTGCTTTTGCTTATTAGTTCGCGTATTCTTCAAAAGCCGCTTGGAGAGTCCGTTTCGCAAGTATTGCGAACTTGAAATATTCTGTTTTTAATTCACCACAAGCGATACCAGGCATTTGTATGCTTGCTAACTTGACAATCGTGTAATTTACCCATTATTTTCGTCGCGTTTTGTTGCACCAAAAGCTAAAGAAACAATAAAGGCTAATGTCTTGGGGGATGGCTGAAAATTGATTTTGAAATTTAGATGATACCGTATGTAATATCATCTGGTGCGATGAAAAATTCTAACACCAACGCCATTCTATGGTCGTGTAATTGTTGTCAATTGCAGGAGCGAAGATGATTGATGCCCTGGTCATCTTCGATAGTCCATCCTTTAAGAATCTCCTCGCTGCTTCTAGTGTCTTAAGATCAGCCGTAATTTTATAACGCTCGCCATGCTTGTTGATGATTTCACCCGACTCGCTAAAGCTAGTGTGCGGACTGCATTTCTTATGGTGCTTGAAGAAGCTTCCGCAAAGGTGATGAACTACATCTACAGGCGAAAAGTCCGCGTGGACTAATCGCCAGTTGCTGACCAAGAACGCACCGACTGACTTTTTTACTCGGACCCTTCAAAAAGTAATTTTGCTGACTACAACCGTTTTCAAGGGTGCCATAGATTCAATTTATCAGTAGGTTCTGTGTCGGAGGTTTCACGGTCAACACTTTGTGGGAAAGATTAAATTGCTGGATTAGCTGCATTGTGAATTGTGGCTTTTCGGCGAGTGAAGGTTAAATCTGGTGTATCATAAGAAGATGTCTTCTAGACTTTTCAACACCTTACTAGTCAGCTTGTTAGTCGGGATTTTCGTTTCCTGCCAGTTTATTTCGCTGGCTGGTGCGGTTAATTCGGTTGCGGCGGTGCTTGAGCCGAGCACATCTTCTATGTCAATTGGTCAGGCAGCAGAATTTTTTGATGGTGTTGATTTCGACCATGAAGAAATTGTCGACCCATTTTTGTCGATGCCGCATATTTCGTTGCGCACTGTGATTGGCGACGAAAGCAAATTCAAAGTCCATTTCCAACAATCAGATTTAATTAGCTATGCTCCCTCTGCATTTGGTGCATCAAGCATAGATCCTGAGCGAAACATTCTTGCCCCTCCACCTGAGGAAAGCAACGACTTATGGCTCCAGAAGGGCGTCTTGTTAATTTAGCTACAAACCTGCAAGAAACAGTCTGTTAGTTTCTGGTCCGCTTGCGGAGGTTTGCATGCCCGGTAGCCTACATAAGGATTTATTAGCGTCCGTAGTCGTTTTTCTCGTTGCCCTTCCACTGGCGATGGGTATTTCCATTGCCTCAGGTATGCCACCGGCAGCAGGATTGATCACTTGTATCGTGGGTGGCATTCTGGTTGGATGCATTTCCGGAAATCCGCTTCAGGTAAGCGGTCCGGCGGCAGGTCTTTCGGTCATTGTCTATGAAATTATTCAAGAACACGGCATTGCTCGCCTTGGAATTGTGATATTAATCGCAGGCATTTTCCAGATGGTGGCTGGTCTTGCGCGCACAGGTCAGTGGTTTAGAGCGGTATCACCAGCGGTGGTGAACGGCATGTTGTCAGGAATTGGTGTTTTGATTTTAGCCAGTCAATTCCACGTCACTCTAGACGATGCTCCGAAAGCGACCGGTATCGGAAATCTGGTAGCTATTCCTGAAGCGTTTTTCAAATGTTTCAACACTGCCGACGGCACAAATTCGCACGTCCCAGGCTTGCTTGGCGTATTTACTATTCTCATTATTTTGCTCTGGGAATCGCTTCCTTTTAAAAAGCTCAAAGTTATTCCCTCAGCACTTATTGCCGTTGTCATTGCAACAGTCGCTGCAACAATAATGCGCCTGGATATAAACCATGTAACTTTGCCTGACAATCTTTTTTCTGCTTTGAGTATGCCAAAAAACTGGAGCGATATAGGCAACTGGAATTTGATTCTAGAGGGGCTGGGACTGGGATTTGTAGCCAGCGCTGAGACACTTTTGAGTGCAAGTGCTGTAGATAGAATGCAAACAATGGTCCGCACCAAATATGACAAAGAGCTCTTTGCGCAAGGTGTAGGCAACGTGCTCTGCGGTCTTGCCGGCGCGCTGCCCATGACGGGTGTTATAGTGCGAAGCTCGGTCAATATCCAGGCTGGAGCGCAAACTCGTCTGTCAGCCATACTGCATGGTTGCTGGATTTTGATTCTGGTACTTTGTTGTCCCTTTGTGTTGCGCTATGTGCCTACATCGGCTTTGGCTGCGCTTCTTGTTTATACTGGCTATAAACTGACCAATTTTAAAATAATAAAAGAACTGAAAAAATACGGCAACAGCGAAGCTGCGATCTATTTAATTACGCTCTGCGCCATTGTTTGCACAGACCTGCTCACAGGTGTGTTGACCGGCGTGGTGCTCTCCGTTTTGAAACTGCTCTACATTTTCTCTCATTTGGAAATTAAGTCGACCGCTCCAAATCCAGAAAAAACCGAGCTTTATCTCAAAGGCGCTGCTACTTTTTTAAACTTGCCTCGCCTGGCTGAAGCGCTCGACTCGGTTCCTGCAAGCCACGAATTGCACGTTCACTTAGAAGATCTAGACTATGTAGACCACGCCTCGCTCGACATGATTATGTCCTGGGAGCAGTCGCACAAAGCAAATGGTGGCGCGCTGGTTATAGACTGGGGAACACTAGGTGCCATGTTCCGCGACAGACGTCGTGGTGCGCGTGAAGCGGCTCAAGCTCAACTTGGTTTGAATGCGATGGAGCTGGAAGAAAACCTGGTAAATATAGTCAAACAACCGCTTGATGCTCTAGAAGCCGCGCTTGAACCCTCGCACGATGGCGCAACTCCCGCTACAGCTGCGGCACCTGTGCCTGAAAAACCGCCACATTCGGCTAACTAATATTGATCAGCTTGACCGGTTTATGAAGCATGCAAATAAAAAGCACATTCCACCATCCACTTTAGCAAAAGCTTGGATTTTGGAAAGATTGGATCAGGAAGCTAAAGAGGCGTAGTCATAATTTAGCCGTTACTAATGGTGGCACGTACAAGTCTGAGACAATCAGTCTATTTACCCTTTGTTGCTTCAACGTAAGGGACAATTTGAGTGTCGTAATAGGTCCCCCAATAATCCCATGGATAGCCCGATTTGTCAGTGTATTGTCCGATCCATTCATTGTAAGTTTTGGGCGCAGAATCGACCTGCCATTTGTGCTCTTCAGGGTCTATGCCTTTATCTTTGAGATATGGTGACCAGTTGCGGTAGAAAAAATCTTTTGCCGCCAGATCCGTTTTGTACGAGATTAATGTATTGAGACGAATCCATTCATCTTTGGTGAATTTGCCTTTGCACCCATCCTCATAAACTTTGTCGAAAGCTTTGAAGTTGCGAATATCGAGCAGCTCAAAAATGCAACCTTCCCATAAAACATGTTCGTCGTAAACATTACCCGAGCCGTTATTGCTTCTCAGTCGAATATATCCCTTTTCGTCTTTGGTCGGAAAACAATGGTCGGCTTTGTAATAGGTTGGCTTGCCCAGATCTTCTTCGGGGTTCCAACTTATACGCTCGCCGCAAGCTTCCCCCGCGAACTGACGCGCTGCCCAAGTGTAGATAGGATCGCCTTTCTCAACCAGAAAGCCCATCGGTTTGCGGTCGGTCAACATTTTGTCGACCTCCGCCATGCCATAAATAAGATCGTCGGGGGTTACTTTGCTTGAATAAGCCGATTTGTAAGCTCGGATGATAAGCGGCTTGGACTTGGAAGAATTTGATTGTTCTGCCAGGACCGGTTGGCTGAGCAGGGCAAAGAAACTAGAAGCTACAATTATCGCTTTTGAGTATTTCATACGATTGAAACTCGAGTGGTAGTTTGCTAATTTGACAGGGAATTAAAAGCTTAACCGTTGTTTGAAATTAATGCCCGAATGAATTTGGATCAAAACATGCAAGAAACCTGGCGCGAATTTTTTGAAGATAAGTCATCATGGAAAGGTCCATCGTACAACCTGACTATGATTATGCGAGACTCGGCTTCTCGTCGTGATCTTGAGCGAGCACTTACTAACGATCTAGGATTCGAAATATTGAAGGGGACGATAGAGCGCGGAATCAAGTATTCTATTTTTAAGTTCGGACCTGACCAGCAGCCAATCGGCGTTGGGCATACTTATATGAAAGAAGATAATATGCTTTGTTCGATGCAACTTTCTTTTTATCCTGCTCAAATGCAGCGCATTATTGACTCTCCTGAAAAAAGCAAACAGTTACATCAGGCGCTTATAGAGCTGGTTCGTAAAGTTGGCAAAAAGTTTCCAGTTCTATGTGCCACCATATGCGATGAAGCATATTCTTTTGTTTATCCACCCGAAGTGGCTGGTCGTTCAATATGTTTCGAGAAATCGGCCTTCGAAAAGTCGGGTATCGACAAGCCGAAAACCGAGCTTAAAGACCCATGGCAGGGCTATTACGCAATCGCGATGGATAGTTAGCGAGTATAAACTATGTGGCAAGTCTGGCGACGCGACGACAACGGCAATGATTTTTTGATCTGTTCTTTTGAAACAGAACAAGAGGGGCAAGACTACGTTGCCGAAATGACAGCGCGCGGACACAAGCAGGTCTACTGGTGCGTGCAGGCTGAGGTAAATAAAACAGATTAGTCAGCGAGTTCCAAACTCGTAAACTTCTTTCATTTTTCTTTCGACAGCCTTCGCATCGGCTTCGCGTCCCATTTTGCGCAAAAGTCGGATTTTGATTTTGTACCATTCGGCAACATCTGAATCCTTGCGAAGAAGTCTGTCCATGTCTGCAAGAGCGAGATCGTATTTTTTCAATGCTTCGTAAGCTTCGATGCGAGTGAGCAATGCGCCTGCGTTATGAGGCGACATACTTAGTATTTGCGACATTTGTTGGCTCGCTATTAGTGACTTGCCAGTCTTTACGTACATTTGTGCGCGCGAAGTAAAATATTGCAAGTAACAACGTTTTGCTTTTTCATGGAACTTCGAAATGTCGACTGGAAGCTTGTCTTGAGGAGTTCCAGGTGCAAGAACATTCATTGCACTTGTATAATCTGAAATTGCTTTGTCGTACTGATTCAAGTGACCATAAGCTTCTGCGCGTCGCACCCATAATTCGTAGTTGAATTTTGCCGATTTGCTTTTTGTAAGTAAATCGCTCACAGAAGCAATCACGGCTTTGTAATCCATTTTGTCTGCGCACGTATTAATCAAGACATGATGCGCCCAGTCGAGATCTGGATTTATTGCCAAAACTTTTTTGCATTCGGCGATTGCTTCGTCTCGGTGACGTGCATTTTTCAGTAATTCTGCCAAAATCATGCGAGGCAACAGGTCATTGGGACTAGCTTTTATCCATCTATCCAGAGATTGCTTGGCGGAATCGTAATCGAATATTTTTCGATAGAACATGAGGGCAAGATTGTTTACATCAGGATCGTTTGGCGCAATCTTAATTGCCGATTTCATTTCTTCGCGAGCAAGATCTTCGCTTCTGTTTTGATCGGCTAACAAATATGCTTCTACAGCCAGTGCTCGAGCTTCTTTGCGATTGCTTTTTAAAACAAGATCCAAAAATTCTTGCGCCGCCTCATGCTTTTTCATCATGGTCAGTGACATCGCGTAAGTTACTAAAATGTGCGTGTTCTTTGGATCTTGTCGCGCCGCGCTTCGTGCTGCAAAGAACATTTCTTCGAAATGAGATCCAGGACCACGAAAAAACCAAATCGCCTTCAATTCATTCCAGTCGCCCAGGTCTTTTCCTTCTTTTATTTTGTTGTCGATAAACGATAACGCATCTGGCGTCATCTTATTTTGCAGTTTGTAGAGCGTGTCCAAGTCTTGCTTTGAGGGCTTGGCGGACGCGTATTCAGTAGCTGTTAACAAAGCTGCGCAAATCAACAATACAACTATCGAAAATTTACTCACCAGTAACGCGGAGTGATATCTGAGTTTTTAATAGGTGAACCCGCTTCGATTGTAACTGTTGCTTTCCGCATCAGTATTGAATTGATATTTCCTGGTTTGCCAAAATGATTATCTTTGGTGGCTTTGATTGAGTCGTTTAACCGGGCATGATCTCCAGAAAGTACAATTATATTTCTATTGGTGAATGACTCTCCAGGCGAGATCTCACATCTTGCGAAAAAAATAGGAACATTGCCGGTGTTCTGATTCATAACTAACTTAGGAAACTCGCAAAATATCACTTCCCCGCTTAACATGGGACCAAATATCATTATTGAAGTAGTTGGTGCGAAGAATAAAACTAGAATCAAAATCTTTTCTACATCTTTTGCAATTCTATTTGAGTTGTTGTAGAAAAGGTAAAAGGTTATGCCAGCCGTATTCCAGAATGCCGAAACGAGCAAGGCGGTTCCAAGAGCATTATTGTTTACCGTGGTACGGAAATATTCATTAAATCCACAATAGAACAACATAGCGATAAGAAACTGTGCCAACGCGCATTTTAAAATAAAGCTTTGGAGTTGTCTTTTATAAATTCTAGTTTTGCTTTCGATTGAATTCATTCAATTCTACATGGCCATTATGCGAGAAGAAGTCGCAGCCGGAGCTATTAAATAGGTTACTGTAAATGGTGCCAAAAATATGATCAGAAAAAAAACAGTTTGGAAAGTAAACAAAAAGGTTCGTTCTGTTTTAAGTGGTGAGTAAGCGTATAAGGACAGTCCTAATGCCTGCCATAAAAGAATCAGAAAGATGAGGCTTCTTCCAAGTGGACCGTTTAGGAAGGGTGTTAAGTAGCCCGGTGTTGCCATGTAAAGTAGGGCGAAACAACCGAATTGCAAACCCATAGCAATGCTAATGATTTCACGCTTAATATCTTTTCTTTGCTCGATGTTTTCTTCCATAAATTCATCCTACCTTGATTTGCGATCAAAGAGAAACGAATCTCGATTCAAGTTAGCGGTTACACTGGACACATAACCATATTAGCAAAAACCGAAAGTTCACTATTTTTGATGCAATACGAATCGGCTATCGTAAGGCGGTTCGATGTCGGAATTTTTGATTGTCTGTCCAGCTTTGAGGGCTCGTTTAGCTTTGCGTAACAACATTGAATTGGGGCTCCCACTTGCGCCGAAATAGTTTTCAAAGTTGGCGATGACACTGTTATCGATTTCTTCTGCTTCGGCAGAAAGCACTTTCAAATTTTTAGCATTGAGTGATTCACCCGCTTTTATGGGATATCTTGCATAAAAGATTGGAGTTGCAGACGATTTCATGGAGCTGCTCTTCGCGTCAGTTGAGTTTGTCTGACTTTGAAAGACTAACGGCATATTTGATCCGAAATAATCGCCAGCCGGATAAAATTTCGAATTGGACTCTTGAGCAACTGCGGCTTTGAAAGCGCAAAATACTGGCGATGCTAGGTAAAAAACTACAGTTGGAACGAAAAAAACTAACCAGAGTTTTTTATGGTCTTTCTTGTGTTCTGGAGCCAGCATGAACATGCAAATGAGAATCCCCATAACAGTCCAGGCATTGAAAATGTTTAGCCAAATTGAATAACTTTTGTCTTGCAGGCAGAGATGCATAGCACCGGGAAAAATAATATACATGGCGATTGGAATCGCTATGAGAGCGCATACTGCTTTTGTCAAAAAGACAAAGATCGATTTTTCATCAGGTTTTTTTTGCGCAGTCATTCATCAATCTTAGCAAGAACTGGATGAGGTTTTTGCTGAAAGTTCTGACAATAAGCAAAACTGTCCATAATACTTAGGTTCAGCACCACGCATCAAAACCAGGCAACAAAGAGTTGTTAGATTTGGGCGAGAAAACGACTATTTAATTTCTGCAGCCAAAGCTTGACGCAACGAGCCGTGATATTTGTCGAGCAATTCTTCGGCCTGCACGCGACCAATTTTGCGCTTAGCCATCAAGATTGCAGTCTTAGGACGGTCGTGAGACGAGACCAAAGCGCCTTCTGCAATATTGCGAGGAGCTGCACAAATCAAAGAGATCATCGAAACGGCACGCTCACGCAATTTCTCGTTGGTTGGACGAAGGTCTACCATCAAGTTTTCGTACACTTTGCCTAGACGAACCATTGTGCATGTAGACAAAAGATTCAAAACCATTTTCTGGGCTGTGCCAGCTTTCATGCGGGTCGAGCCAGAGATTGCTTCTGGTCCAACGATGATTGCAATAACAACATCGGATAATTCTTCTAATTTATGATTGTGGTTATTCAAAATAGATACTGTCGAAGCGCCAAGCTCTTTAGCCTTTTCCAGAGCGCCTACAACATAAGCTGTTCTGCCAGAAGCTGTGATACCAATGGCGATGTCTTTGGGTGTGATATTAGCTGCGGTGGCATCCTTAATTCCTAAATCTTTTAAATCTTCGGCATTTTCAAAAGCGCGAAACATTGCTTCTTTTCCACCAGCGATGAAAGCTTGCACTTGCTCTGATGAAACACCAAATGTGGGAGGGCATTCAGCCGCGTCCAAAACTCCAAGTCTGCCACTTGTACCAGCTCCAAAATAAAAGATGCGTCCACCGGACTTCACTTTTTCTACAGCGATATCGACTGCTTGAGCGATTTGCGGAATGACTTCTTTTACTTTTTCAGCGACGACAAAATCTTCGTTTTGCACTCGTTTGACAAGATCGAGTGTATCGAGAACATCCAGATCCATTGTGTTCGCGTTACGCTCTTCGGTAACTTGCTTGGTGAATTCTGCTGTGTAATTGCCCATAATTCGACTTGTCTCCGAGTTTCCAACTAATAAATTTTAACTTACGATTATCTTACTAGGGCCGACTCCGGCTTACAAGAAGTCGGGGTTCCCATCTTGAGGTTGACAGTGGAACGTTTTTGATATGAACCGTAGCCGACTTTGCCCACGTGTTGCCCGTCTTCAATGATGACCTGACCGCGACTCATTACTGTTTCGGCAGCACCTTGCACATCAAATCCTTCGTAACAATTGTAGTCTACGCGCATGTGGTGATTTTTGGCTGAGATAGTGAACTTCTTGTCGGGGTTGAAAATAACAATGTCCGCATCCGAACCCACGGCGATTGTGCCTTTCTTGGGGAAGAGTCCAAAGATGCGGGCGGGATTGGTCGATGTGATTTCGACAAACTTATTGAGCGAGATGCGCTTTTGTACCACACCACCGTTGAATACGAGGCTCATTCGATTTTCGACGCCTGGTCCACCGTTTGGAATCTTGGTGAAATCGTCGATGCCAAGCTCTTTTTGATCTTTGAAACAGAAAGGGCAGTGGTCGGTGGAGATTACCTGAAGGTCATTCATTTTCAAGCCGCTCCACAATTTTTCTTGGTTTGACTTATTGCGAAGAGCAGGTGTCATGACATATTTGGCCCCTTCAAATCCTGGACCTTCGTAATACGAATCATCGAGGAATAGATATTGCGGGCAGGTCTCGGCGTAGGCTGGAAGCCCTGCGTCGCGCGCTTCTTGTACTCGCTGCAGTGCGTCGTTACAACTCAAGTGCACAATGTACACGGGAGACTCTGCCATCTCGGATAGGGCAATGGCGCGGTTGACGCCTTCTTGCTCGGCTTTTGTAGGACGTGTGATGGCGTGGAATTTGGGCGCGGTATGTCCCTTTTCCAAAAAGTCCTGAATGATTTCGTTAATGACGATGCCGTTTTCGGCGTGCATACAAACCAGTCCGCCGTTTTCGCCAGAAACTTTCATGGTTCTATATATGGTGGCGTCGTCCGAAAGTAGAACGCCTGGATATGCCATGAATAATTTGAAACTGGAGATGCCTTCTTTATCTATAAGTTTGATCAAGTCTTTTGTGTTTTCGCGCGGCATGTCTGTAACGATCATATGAAAGCCGTAATCGATGCAGGCTTTGCCTTGCGCTTTTGCATGCCAGGTGTCGAGGGCGTTAAATACAGAATCGCCTTTTGTCTGAATAGCGAAATCTACAATCGTGGTTGTTCCGCCAAATGCAGCAGCGCGTGTGCCGGTTTCGAAATCGTCTGCCGAGGTTGTACCGCCAAATGGCATGTCCATGTGGGTGTGCGCGTCGATGCCGCCTGGGATGACAAGCTTGCCTTTGGCGTCAATGACCTTGTCGGCTTGCAGTTGCGCCTGGTCAAGTTCTTTTCCTATGAGTGTGATTTGCTCGCCTTCAATCAATATGTCCGCGTGGTAATCGTCTACGGCTGTAACGATTCTGCCGCCCTTGATCAAAGTTTTTTTAGCTGTCATAGGCACCTCTTTGGTGTTTGTGAAATTCGGTGGACTTCATTATAAAGATATCTTTCGTGCGGCGAACAGATATCTACCCTGATAAAAGAATTAAGTCTCGGGATGCAAAGTGGATGGTGGAGATGACCTCGGCAGCTTATCATTCTAAGAAGTGCCGGATGGAGTCCGTGTTTTGTGAGAGGCGTAACGTCTGAAGTTATCGCAGAAGTGCGTGCGAGAGCTAGTATTCTCGACGTTGTTTCTGAATTGGTTGTGCTCAAGCGTTCAGGCAAGGAGCATAAGGGACTTTGTCCTTTTCACAATGAGAAGTCCCCATCTTTTACAGTTAACGCAGACAAGGGCATTTTTAAATGTTTTGGATGCAATGAGGGCGGTGATGTTTTTGCCTTCGTGCAGAAAACAAAAAAAATCGAGTTTCTCGACTCGGTGCGAGAACTAGCTCAAAAATACGGTATCAAGCTTGTAGAGTCGCAAGAAGAGCGGGTCGAATACGACAAACGCTCAGGTATGAAAATGCTTTACGAGCAGGCAAGTCATTACTATCAGCGTCTTTTGCAAGATCCAAAAGAAGGCATGGAAGCGCGCGAGTATCTAAAAGCTCGCGGAATAACTGAAGAGACGCAAGCAAAGTTTCGTCTTGGCTACGCTCCGCACTATTGGGACGGGCTGCTCAATTACATGACGGGCGCCTGTCAGGCATCGAATCAGCAATTGCTTGAAGCGGGATTGATTCGTCAGCGTCAGGGCGGGTCTGGGCACTTTGATTTATTTAGAAATAGGCTCATGGTTCCCATTTGCGACAGTGACGGACAAGTCATCGCCTTTGGTGGCAGAACTTTGGGCGACGATCAAGTGAAATATCTCAACTCGCCTGAGAGCATTATTTACAAGAAAGGCGAAAATTTGTTCGCGTTTCATTTGGCTAAAGACGCCATTCGCAAGAACGATTCGGTCATTGTGGTCGAAGGATATTTCGATGCCATCACGCCGCATCAATATGGATTTGAAAATACGGTGGCGACACTTGGTACAGCGTTGACTGAGGCGCAGGCGCGTCTCATGGTTCGATATACAGAATCCAAACGTGTCTATCTAGCCTTTGATACTGACCAGGCGGGGCTTAAAGCGATGGAGCGTGGCGTTGAAACGCTTGCGCAGGTGGCATCTGGTGTGGGCATAGATTTGCGTGTCTTGCGAGTACCCGGGGGTAAAGACCCTGATGAATGTTTGCGCACAAAAGACGAAAGTGGCAATGCCACTGGTCCTGAAATATTTAAACAAGCCCTGGAGGGCGCGCCAGAGTTAATTGACTATCAAATTGAAGATGCACTTCTAGGTTCGGACATCACAACCCACACGGGGCGAATAGAAGCCGCTCGCAAGGTTATTCCAGTTATTGCGGCAATGAAAAACACAGTTGCGCGTATGGAATATATCAGGCAGGTGGCAAGCCGGCTTAATATCCGCGAAGACGCCATGATTACGGATGTTCGCCAGGAGCGCGACTCAAAGCGCACCCACAACGAATCGCGTTTTGGCAGGCACACGCAAAATTCGCCTTTTGCCACAGGTGGCGGCAAGCGCCCAATGGCGTCGGGTGTGTCTGATGCAGAACTGAAATTGCTGGCACTTTGTTTGACCTCGCGAGACGACCACCAGAAAGTGATGGAAGTGCTTGCGGATGAAGATTTTCTAACTCCCGAGCACCAAAAAATAAAGCAGGCACTGGTGGGCATTGGCAGTCAATTCAACACCATGGAAGAATTGCAGCATGAGCTGATGAACCGACTGGCGCCTGAACCCGAGCTTTCAGCTTACATTACTGAAGTAATTTTGACTGCTGAAGAACTGAAAAAGCAGAACCTGCCGCTGGTTGTGGTCCTGGTCGATTTCCAGGCACGCATCATCAAGGAGCGAATTGCAGGTTTAATCAAGACTCTAGCTGGGATTGAAAAAGATGAGGAGAAAGCTGAGCAAAAGCAGGTTAAAATTATGGAACTAACAAGACTTGAAATAGTAGAACTACCTGCAGCCAAAACATTTGGCGAATTAGTGACTCTAAAACGAAAGATCGAAGCTATTGATACCGACTTGAGCGAGGCCAGGGTGTGAGCAAGAAACCAAAGAGTACGACCGAGGATAAAGAAGATAGCTTCATCAAGCGCCTGGACAAAATGGAAGAGTCGGGCAAAGAGCGTCAACGCTCGGGACTTGCAGAGCTTTTAGACGATGGAGATGACAACGAAGACGATACTGCCATTGCCTCTGAGCCAGAAGAAAGAGTTGAAGAAGACCCCGACCAGTTCGAAGAAGTGGTTTCACGTGGATTGTCGTCTGACGATCCGGTGCGCATGTATTTGCGCGAGATTGGACGCATTCCACTTTTAAAAGCTGATCAAGAAATTCAGTACGCACGCATGATTGCAATGGGCGGATCTGAGGGTGCTGTGGGCAAGCGTAAGCTGGTTCAGGCTAACTTGAGATTGGTTGTGTCTATCGCCAAAAAATATGTTGGTCGCGGCATGCTCTTTCTCGATTTGATTCAAGAAGGAAATCTTGGTCTTATCAGAGCAGCTGAAAAATTCGACCACGAGCGCGGATTTAAATTTAGTACTTATGCTACCTGGTGGATTCGCCAGGCAATCACTCGCGCAATTGCAGACCAGGCACGCACAATTCGTATTCCTGTGCACATGGTCGAGACTATAAATAAACTGAAGAAAATTACTCGTAAGTTGGCTCAAGACAAAGGTCGCAAGCCAACTGAAGAAGAGATTGCCGAAGCGATGGAAGTGACTGTAGCAAAACTGCGAGACATCGTAAAAGTTGCTCAAGAGCCAGTCTCTCTTGAAACCCCTGTGGGCAAAGAAGAAGATTCACGCCTTGGAGATTTTATTGAAGACCGCGAAACCGACACCCCAGCAACGTCGGTAACGCATGATTTATTGCGCGAAGATATAATCGACGTCATGGCGGGATTGACCCCGCGTGAGCGTGACGTACTGCGTTTGCGCTTTGGACTCGATGATGGACGAACAAGGACGCTCGAGGAAGTTGGGCAACTGTTTGGCGTGACAAGAGAACGTATACGTCAAATTGAAGCCAAAGCGCTTAGAAAA
This sequence comes from Candidatus Melainabacteria bacterium, assembly GCA_016699165.1. Classification (GTDB taxonomy): domain Bacteria; phylum Cyanobacteriota; class Vampirovibrionia; order Obscuribacterales; family Obscuribacteraceae; genus Aved-18. Next base: position 3,136,695 of record CP064963.1, read on the forward strand.
TTGCGCCATCCAAATCGCAGTCGCCGTTTGCGTGAGTATATCGACGGCTAGTGGATCCTGCGACTGTCCCCCAACAACCGCTTTTGATTGGGATTATTTGGATTGTACTTCTGCTTCTGGCTAACGCCTTTTTTGTGGCAGTCGAATTTGCTCTGGTTTCGCTGCGTCGCAGTCGCATTCAAGACATGGTGCAGCAAGGCAATCCGACAGCTCGCGTGTTGCAAGACATGCAAGCCGAAATGGACACCACCATTGCTGGTGCTCAGCTAGGCATCACTCTTGCCAGTCTGGCGCTGGGTTGGGTGGCGGATAGTACACTGCACAGGCTAGTAGAGATGTTCTTGCATGCGCTGCCTCTGGCCAAGGGTGTGGAGGTTCCAGCAGGTCTTGGAGTCGTGCTTTCGTTTATTATGCTTTCGATGATTCACGTTATTTTGGGCGAACAAGTGCCAAAGTCATGGGCACTGCGCTTTCCTGAAAATGTGGCGATGATTCTTGCCTGGCCATTTAGAGTGTTTTGCGTAGCATTGAAGCCGCTTATTTGGCTTATGAATTTTCTTGCATCGCAGTGTTTGCAATTGTTTAGAGTGCCTGTGGCCAGTGAGTCTGCGCATGCTATCGGATCGTCTGATGAATATTCTATTTTATTTAAAGAGAGCACCGATGCTGGTGTCTTGCATGAGCACGAGCGCGATTTGTTAAACAGAACACTTGTGCTTCGAGAGAAGGTTGTAGACACACTTATGATTCCTCGAACCAGAGTGCGCTGGATTGATTTGAACGAAAGTAAAGAAGAAATTTTAGATCAAATTTTGCAATCGTCTCATTCGCGTCTTGCGGTTGCACGCGGAGACCTCGATGAACTCTTAGGTTTTGTTCGCACCAAAGATTTGCTTGCCATGGAAATGCAGAAAAAAGAAATGGATATCGAATCTGTTTTATTCGAGCCCATGTATATTCCACATAATCAAGACGCGCTCACTGTACTGCAATCGTTTAGACGCGAGCAATACGGTATGGCTGTAGTCTTAGATGAATTTGGTGGCGTTCAAGGATTACTCACTGTAAATGATATTGTTGCTGCTGCTTTTGGCGCGGTTCCCGCAATTTTGGATCAAGGTAGAAGTCGTTTCAAAAAAATAAATGACAACGAATGGATTGTGGATGGACGTTTATCCATCGAGCGTTTCGAAGAATTAGTTGATATGAAATTGGAAGCTCCAGATGGTTACAATACACTCGCGGGCTTTGTAATTGGCTTCCTTGAACGCATTCCAGAGAAGGGTGAAATTGTTGAAGTGCAAAATATTAAATTCGAAATTCTTGAAATAATCGGAAACCGGCTCGCCAGGCTGAAAGTAAATAAGTAAACTGAAAAAGCAATAGAAAATTTTTACGTGCTATGTCTATCAGTACCAGAGAGGGCGTTCAAAAAAGCCTTGATGGGAAAGGAGACCTAGTTATGAAGAGAATGCGAACAAGTATGTCACAGTGGTTGATACCAATGTTTTTATTCTCGCTTGTTGCACCACCAATTCCAGGACAAGCAGAAATTGCTCACGACGTGGAAAAACCACAGCCGAAAAAAACTCTTTATTATCCGATGAGAGAATCTTGTGACAAGCCTGCAACATGGGGACCGGCAGTTTCACTTCATCACAAAGACGCCCATGCTTATACTTATTATGATGAACAGAGTAAGACCTGGCGAGTGAAACGACCAAGACCCTATGGTAATGTCACTTACGGAACCTGGTGGTACTAATTTACAGTAACGAGTGCGATATAAATTTGAAAGCGGAAGAACTCTCCTAAGGTTGATTGAAGAGTTCTTTTGTTGCCTACGGAGTTAATAAAAAATCGTTTTAAAACCCTTACTCTGTCAGCGTTTCGAGAGGCCGTGAGAGATTTTCTTGGCATATTTAATGCTCGCTGAAGAGTTGAAATTGAAAATGCTCGAATGCGCGAGCCCTTCAAGCTATAGTAAAAACGACGCATTTTTCTTACGCGTGCATTTTGAAAGTCAGACTGGACAAGCCTTTTAGGAGGCGGAAAATAGTGGCATTATAGGCAACAAAAAATGCAACCCAGATCTGAAAAATAATAGGTCGCATTTTTGTTGCGCGTTAATCGAAATCTAGATATCTCTAGAGTTGATTACCCGAGCTTGTAGCCATGCCGCTGTTCATCAATCTGGTTACAGAAATATTTAGACCATTTATTTCTTTTTCGAGGCAATCTCCATCAGCTTTGGAAATCACGCCTTTTCCATTAGCGTAAAAAGTTGCTTCTTTATCAACTAAGATTTTTTGTTGATTGCGCAAATCTGTTGCCTGCTCTGCCGTCAGCCAATTTTTGCTTTCACCCTGCTCAATTTGTTCCATGATTCGAGCAAGTCGTTTTAAATAATTAGATTGTCTGGGTGCAGTTTGTTGTACCGTGGTTGTAACCACTTGTGATGGTTGCTGTACGGTCGAAGTCTCAACGGTGGTAATTGTGTCTGCTAGCACAGATGGTGCCATGGAGAGTACAGAAATGGCAGTTAGAGTAAAGCTTGTTAATGTTTTAAAGTGCATGGTTAAACTCCTTGTAAGTTGTCCACGATTTTTGATCCGTTAAAAATATTACGCTCGGTTTCAAGCATTACTGGGGTGGGGACAGGAATGTAGTTGACATTGCGCTGAAAAATAACGCACGGCCAAAAAAGCGCATCCTCGAAGGTCCCTGCTACTTGCCAGCCTTCATCAGTTCTTTCTTCTATTAATTCTGCAAGCGAGGTAACTTGATTTCTGAAAATTCCGCCCTTGGCGTGCTCTACAAGATACTCGTAGTGTACGTTTGGGTCTTTGGCAATCATTATAAGAGTTGGGTCTATGCCACCATGCATTACGCAAGCTAATTCCAAATTGTCTTTCATCTGATGAATCAAAAGTTCGTAAACAAGAGTGTCTTCCAGGCTTGCAAACAAATCGGCTCCCACTTTTATCGCTCTTACATCGGTGCAAGGGCGCTCAATCTTTTTCATGACCACAATTGGTGGCGAAAAAAGTTTATCCAGGACGCACGCAGGGACCCATGAAGTGTTTAAATATTGAACGAATTTTTCATTCACTGCCTGCTCGTCGCTTTGACCGTCGGTACTAGTCTCTTCCACAATATATTGGGGGACATAACCAGTACGCTCGGATCTATGGAAAATGAGCTTGGGCATATGCACTTCGTCGCCGCATATATCAATTATTTCCCAGCCTTCAAGGGCTGAGTGGCTCAATATGCGTCTTAAAGCATCCGCATCGCTTTCGTCGTGAGCTTTGGTGAAAGACTCAACTCGGTGCTCCATAAGGACAAAATTTGGTTCATTTTGCTTGTTCATAATTGCCACCACGAAAAATTGTTAAAATTAGGAACCTGCGACTTTTCTACATCGAGGAGACTGTTTGAGCCGTATATCACTAATTCTTGCCTTGCTATCCTTTGTATTGTGCTTTGCGTGCAATTCAGCTATAGCACAAGTCAAGGTAGATCCTAAGTCGCCAATCAAAAAATATGTCGACAAATACATGGCAACCACTGCAAAGAAAGGTGTGCCTGCGCCCAAGCCCAACCGGGCTGCGGCGAAAAAACTAATCGAGCATGGCTGGCATATATTCAAGACCAAACTCGATTACGACCTCGCCTACACAGATTTCTTTCAAGCCATCAAAGCGGATCCAACCTCTGCCCCGGCATATTTTGGTGTGGCTTATCTAAGCAGCAATAAAAACCATTTAGCTGATGCCATAATTTTTTATCGCGAAGCGCTGAAGTACGAAAAGAAATTCGGACCTATATATACTAATCTTGCCACGGCGCTTAATTTGCAGAATTCGAACAATCCAGAGATTGGTGTTTTGATGGAACAGTCTATAAAAAATTGTCCCAAATTTACCGACGCCTATTTGATTTATGGCGATTTTTTAGCAGCCAAAGGCGATTGGACTAAAGCCGGTCAGGTAGTTAATCAAGCAGTAAAATTGGGCGTCAAAATACCGCCAGACTTTGTGACAGAATTCAAACAGCACGGTGTAAAAATCGATGAATAGATTTTTGATTTTTACAAGTCTTGCATCCAGTTTGCTTATGCCACCAGCATTTGCAGAACAATCGTATGCCGAAAAGGGCGTGGAGCTGGTTAATAAAAAAAACTATTCGCAGGCGCTTGAACCGCTCAGACGAGCTATCGAACAAGATCCCAGCGATTCGATTTCTGTCTACAATCGCGGTCAAGCATATCGCAATCTTGGTAAGAACAAAGAAGCAATAGCCGACTACACACGTTATCTGGAGATGGCTCCAGACGATGCTGAAAACTATCTGGTATATCACAATCGTGGTGTTTGTTATAACGCTGCGGGAGATTATAACAATGCCATAGCCGACTTTGACCAGGTTCTCGCTCAGCAATCTTCCTATCAAAACTCATACTTGGAGCGCGCAGAGGCTTATCTCAACCGGGCGCAAGATGGTGATTACGACCGTGCCTTGAGTGACGCTAACAGCTATATTGCCATGGCTGCGAGTGTTCCGGCAGGCTATGTTTTGCGCGGAAGAATCCTGTCTGCCTCAGGCAAATCTTCAGAATCCATAAAAGACTTTGATAAAGCGCTTACTATCGATAAAGCTTGCAACACTTATGCCGAGCGTGGGCGCGCATTTCATAACGACAGACAATATGATAAAGCCATTCAAGACTATGACAAAGTTTTGATTGAAATGCCAAACGATGGCAACACTTGGTACAATCGCGGGCTGTCAAACAAGGGTCGCGAGCAGTGGAAAGCTGCAGTTGAGGACTTTACCAAGTCTTTATCTCTTATTCCAAATGACGCATGGGCACTGCTTGAGCGAGGAAGAAGCAAAGTTTTCATTCCGGATTACAGAGGCGCAATCGACGACATTTCTAAAAGTCTCGATGTTAATCCAGACAACTGCGATGCTCGCTATGAGCGCGCCGAGATAAACTTGAAATTGAAACTACCCGACGCAGCGTTGCAAGATTTGAACACCGCAATTTCTAAAGGCAAAGCAGTTCCGCAGTGGTACGCGCTTCGAGCCTTGGCGCAAGCCCGTCTTGGAGATTTCAATAAAGCTAATTCTGATTTACAGTCGTCAGATAGTCTTTTTCAAATGCTGAGCGACGATGAAAAACCTGCATATTTAGACTCGCAAGCCTATGCCGGACTTACTGAAGTCTTACTTGGTAAATCAGCCGATGCATTTCAGCGCTTGGATAAAGCTATAGTGATCGGCGGAACGCAAATTCACAACATTTCTAAAGCCATGCTCTTGTCTGCAAGAGGTCTTGCTAACGCTCGTCTCAACAAGGCTTCGCAAGCATCTGCAGATTCCGGCAACGCCAAAAGTTTGTCTGGCGAATGGGGCGATCTCGCTTCTTTTCTTGGCTCGGGCTCGATAAACACGGCCTCTTCTTCATCGGGCGGAGGTTCAACAAGTTCGTCAGTAAATGGCGATGGCACGAATCGTCCCGTTCGCGACAAATGGGCACTTGTAGTCGGCATCAGCGATTTCAAAGATGGTTCGATTCCAAAACTGAAATATTCAGCCAAAGATGCGCGCGATTTTCGCGAGTTCTTAATCAAGAAAGCGAACTTTTCTCCTGATCACATCAGACTTTTGGTCAATCAAGATGCCACTCGTATGCGCATAATGACCGAGCTTGGAGATAAGTTTTTGCCTCGTGTTGTACAACCAGACGATTTAGTGGTGCTTTATTTTTCATCTCACGGAAGTCCATCCAGTGCTGATTTTCGCGACAAGAATTATTTTATTGCTTATGACTCTGAGAAAACTAATTTATTTGCAAGCGGAATTGAATTGCAAGAATTGATGAAAGTAATCAAAGGTCGAGTAGATACTAATCGTGTGATTGTAATTCTTGACGCTTGTCACAGTGGCGGAGCCGATGCCAATGCAAAGTCGACCGAGGCGGTAGCTAACTTTGATGCAAGCGAATTAATTGGCGATGGTCAGTTAGTGATATGTTCAAGCGAATCTTCTGAGCGCTCTTACGAGTCAAAGCGCTATCAAAATGGTGTTTTCACCAAGGCTTTGATGGATGGACTTACAGCCAACGGAGCCAACACTAAATTGAAAGAGGCGTTTGATATTTTAAAAGACAAAGTAAATACTGAAGTTAAAGAAGACGATGGTCAAAGGCAGACGCCAGTCTTGAAGAGTCAATGGAACGGCGACGATGTTTCTCTTGCATTGCCTGCAACTAAGCCACGACAACTTCCTATTGCTGTAAAACAGTTGCTAGCGCCAGATAGCGCCACTCCTAAAAAATAACGTAGATTAATTCGATGGAGAATGTTTGGATTTTTGCTGGGGCTTTGACCGACCGTGTCCAGCTAAAGGTGCCATGCTGGGATCGATGTTTGTTTCACCCATTTTCTCTTCAAATAAAGGCATGACTGGCAAATCTACGTCTTTAATTTCATTCCATTTGTAGTTTTTACCATTGATTTTGAGATTGTCTAAAGCGTTTGCGTTATGTTGAGCCTTATTGGATTTATTGGACTTCGTGGCATTCTGTTTCGTACGGACAGAATTTTTGGGATGGACCTCAATCTCGCTTATTGATGAAAAGCCAAAATCGTGGTCCGAAATTTGTCTCCAGTTGACTTTGTGGCCTATAAGTCTAGATATTCTTTTGGTTTTAAATTCATCCGAATATTTTGGATCATCTATTCTTTCGTCGCTGCTAACAAGCGAGTCATTTGGTTTTGCTTCCACATAATAGTTTCCAGTCACTGCAAAACCAGTGGCGATGTGAATTAGGACGATTAGTGATTTCGGTTTGAAAATAGCTGGAATAAATTTCACGACATTCATAGGTGTCAAAAAAATCAACTTGGAATTGGTTGACTTAATCAAGTATTTTAGTTGATTAAATCAACTAATGCTGCTGAGTAAAAAAGACTTGTCGAAGTCTTGTTAGATTGTAGGCGCTTTAAAAGATTAATTGGCAGTGACTGCTCTGAGTTGTTGCGCCGGCTTGGCAGGAGCGGCAGGCGCTAGAGGCACTGGATTCTCGGCACTATTAGTGGTGGCAGCATCAATGGTCATGACGCTTACTACTTCGTGAGGGGCGGAAACTAGATCTTTGATACGAGAGTGGATGAACGATGCTTTTTCTTTGTCGCCGCGCTTTTCATAAATGCGAGTCAAGCTCAGCATTAAAGAACAAACAGAAACCGAATTACTGCCATACAGTTTGTCGGCAATGCAAATGGCTTGGGTGAATAAAACTTCTGCTCTGTCCAGATTGCCTTCGTCTAACGCTTTGTCGGCAGCAGTAGTTGTGTCAAGCAATTTCTGACGTTCGAACATGCACTTGCACCCCAAAAGCGTGTAGTGGACTTATTTAGTCCATACGTCAGATTATCCTCAAATTAGGCAGGCTTGCGTGCAGAAAAAACGTAGTCATAGGGCAAAATTTAATATAGTCCAGTTTAATCTTTAAGCTCTTGCCAAGTTGCCTCTATCCGTCGAATTCTCTAAAATACCGTTCTACCTAGCTATTTAGAGAAATCACTACTATCATGCCTAAATCTTTTGTCGTCGCAGTCGCAAGCATTGTTTCAAGCTTATTCTTAGGCGTTTTGCCAGGGTCTGCTCATGAAGGATCGGGTGCCGAACACCTCGCTATGGGTATTGGCATAGGCGAAGGGCTGGGACTTGTTGTAGGGCTTGTGCTTGGGGCGTTGTCGGTTTTGGTTTTGGCAAAATTTAGAAATCCAAAGTCGGGCAAATGACCTTTGACTACGACAAATTCATGAAAGGTGTCGGGCTCTATGAAGAAGCCAATCGACGACGCGACAATCTTGAATTTGATTTTGCTTTTAGTCTGTATGAGCGCGCTCAAGAGTTACTGTTTGGAAGAGTGGACATTCCTCTTTTTTACGATATGGCTATCGCAGCCGATTTGAGTGGTGACTTTGGTAGAGCAAATGAGTATTTTAAAAAGTGTTGTGTAAGTTTGGAGCAAATGAAAGCGGACAATCCGTATGATGAAAGAATCAACAATCTGCAGCCGTTAGTGGATAGTTTGGCTGATCAAATTAGTGAGAGAAAAATGGTAGATAACAACGCAACAGATTATGCCAATCAAATTCAGCGCAGAGTCTGGCAGCATCACAATTTTCCACTTACTATCTGGATTGCTGACAAAGCGAGCCAGCATGACGGTTTTGATGATGGCGTGAGCGATCTCATTTTTGATGCCTTTAGAAAATGGTCAAATCGCTGTCAGTGGTTTCAGGTTGCTCGGGCAAATAAAGCGGATGAAGGTATCGCCAAAATTGTTATTAAACAAGCAAGTCCAGGCGATCTGCAATCAGGTTCTGGCGGTCAGACGAAATTCACACCAAATCATGGGGAAAATCCAACGCGTGCAGATATCAGAGTCTATATACCAAACTCAGATTTGGCCTCTTTGACTTCAGACCAGAAGAGAGTATTTCAATCGCTTATTCTGCATGAAGCTGGACACGCTCTGGGTATTGATGGACACTCGCCATTCGCGGACGATTTGATGTGGTGGAAATCGCCTTTGCTTGAAATTTCTAGTCGCGATGTTGAAACAATGAAAATTATTTACGGTCAATAGAGGAACGAAAATGACAGGCAGTATGCTCATTATCGATGATGATCCGCGCATTAGAGAAATAATTGAAATATCGCTAGAGGGCGACTGGATCACAATGACTGCAAGCTCGGGCGAAGAGGCTCTGAGCGTGCTTGAGAGTATGATTCCCGATGTTATTTTGAGTGATCGCACACTGCCCGATATTGATGGTACAGAGTTGATTTTAAAAATAAGACAGAATCCTAATCTGAAAAAAATTCCAGTAATTTTGCTTACTGCGCGCGTGCAAGCACAGGAGCTGGAAGCTTATTCTCAACAGGATTTTGCCGGCGTTCTCTCCAAGCCTTTCGATCCGATGACTTTGTCTGACGAAATCAATAATATTTTGCAAGGCAATTCTCAAGACTAGATGAAAGGCAAAGACCAATTTTTTCGCTATTTGATAGTCGGCTCGACTTTAGCGTTTTTTGCCATTATTGTTGGTTTGTTCTGGACCACTCAAGAACATCTGAATCATCAGTCTCGTTTACGCTTATGGGTCGTGCATACCCAACAAGTGCTTGTGTCGATAAGCCGATTAGAGAACACGATTAAAGATGTACAGATTTATGAGCAAATATATGGACTGACTAAGAAACAAGAATATTACGAGGCTTATAAAGATTCGCATCAGAAGCTGATTGAGATACTTGAGTCTTCAATTGAATTAATAGATGACAATCAATCACAATTAGTGCGTTTAGAAGATTTGAAAACTAAAGTGAGGGGTCGACTTGCATTTCTAGATGAGCATATTGAGCAAATCAGGTCAGGGCGCGAGTATCTTGTTACAAAAGAAGATTATGATCGCTTGGGGCAAACTGGGTTGCGCATTCGTGGCGTACTAAAAGACATTGAGCATGAAGAACTCGAACTATTCGCAAAACGCACAGATGAGTTAGATGCAGCAACTAGAGAGTCTTTTCTGCGTTTGCAAATAATTTCGTTGGTTGCTTTTGTGGTTTTTTGTGTGGCGGTTGTAGCACTATATGTGGTGAACAGAAGACAATCAAGACAAACTTTGAGTCGCGAAGTGGCGTATCAAATCAATTCTATTTTGGCACGAAGAATATCGCTCAATCAGGCAGTGCCAGAGTGTTTCAAAGTTATTTGCGAAAATTTGGGGTGGCACACAGCCGCATTATGGCGTCCAACCGCAGATGGTCAAAAATTGCAGTGTCATAGTTTCTTTGCTAATCAACCTGTACCCCACTTCGCAAAAGCCACATCCGGTGAGGTTGAGCGAGCGGATAAAACCTTGCTAGGTAAAGTATGGTGCACAGGTGAGCCTGCTTGGATAAATTTCGATGTGCACAATGAAAAATTCTCGCGTGAAAATGATGGGCTGCAAGATGGCTTGAAAAGCGGTTTTATGTTACCAGTTTATATTCAGGAAAAATTCATCGGTGTGTTTGAATTCTTTTCCAAAACTATTTTAAAAGAAGACGCTAATGAAGAGTGGCTACTCAAAGTCATTTGCGGCGACATGGCTCAAGAATTTGAGCGCAAACGGGTTGAAGAAGGGTTGCAAGATGCCTTAAGTGAGCTTTCGCAATTCCATCGCTTTCTTGATTCGGTGCTGCAAAACATGGGCTCGGGAGTTGTGGTAGCAGATCGTATGGGCAATTTTCTATTGTTCAACGAATCTGCGCAACGCATTCTTGGATACAAACAGATAGACCAGCAATTTGATTCGTCACAAGCGGCAGGATTGTTTGAAGAAGACGCAGTCACTCCGCTTAAGCCAGAGCAAGTTCCGCTTACGCGTGCCATCAATGGCGAGGCGGTAGACAATTTTATTTTGTTCTGTAAAATCAAAGACGCTCAGGATGGAATCTGGCTTAGCGTCAATGGTCGTCCTATTTTGAACCACAATGGCGAAATTTTTGGTGGCGTTGTAGTTTTCGAAGATGTCACTTTGCGCAAAGAAGAAGAGCGCCGAACGATTGAACTGTATTCGATGGTGTCCCACGAGTTGCGCACTCCACTTACTTCTATTCGAGGTGCGCTGGGACTTTTGGAAGGTGGCAAGGCAGGCCAATTGAGCGATCGAGGAAAGCGCCTGGTCACCATGGGACGCAAAGAATGCGATCGTCTTGTGCGATTGATAAATGATATTTTGGACGTACAAAAGTTCGATGCTGGTCGCTTGCAGTTGAAACCTACTGAAATTGGGCCTTTGCATCTAGTAGAGCGTGCTACTGAAAATTTGCGTAGTTTGGCGGATGAAAAAAATGTCGACCTTCAAGTAATATCTAGAATTGATGCAGGCAAGAAAATTACCGCTGACAAAGACCGTTTTCTGCAGATTGTCACCAATCTGGTTTCAAATGCAATTAAGTTTGCACCCAAAGATAGTCGAATAAAAATCATTTGCGAAGACCAACATGAATTTAACCAGATTCGTGTGTCGGTGCAAGATGAAGGTCCTGGAATAAGCGAAGAAAATCAAACTCGACTATTTAGATCGTTCGAACAGGTGGGTGCTCAAGCAAATAGTCCCAGTGAAGGAACCGGGCTTGGACTGGCGATTTCAAAGGCACTTGTACAATTACACAATGGTCAAATTGGACTGGATAGCAAAGAAGGCGAAGGCGCTACATTCTGGTTTACTATTCCTGGTTAGTCAATAATCAATTAAGTCGCAAGAGCCACTCCAAGTTTGTTATTGCGAGCTTTGATCATGCTTCGGTAAGCGGCTTGAATCAAGACTTCGGCAGTGTCTGTACTGTTTTTGTTCTGGGCGACACCAGCGCTAAAATTGGTTTTGAACTCACCATCTGGACCACCAAAACCTATTTGCGAGAAGCCTTCCTGGGCAATTTGTAATGCGCTAGAAACAGTCTGCGCTTCCATTCCAGCAAAGACAATTATGCAACCTTGATCGCCATAGCGACAAATTAGGTCCTCCCCGCGCAAACCAATACTGAGTAAACGCGATAGTTGAAGCGAAGCGTGTTTAGCTGCTTGCATTCCTTGCAACAAGCTCAATTCGTCGAAATTATCGATGCTAACTGATGCCACACTAATCGGTCTTCCTTTGTTTAATTCGAACAACAATGTGTATTGATTCATAAAAGCTTCCATCGATAAAAGTCCCGATTCGGGCTCGATGCCGTGTGATTTTTGACGACGGGCGGAAGTCTTGATATGGGTACTTACACGTGTAATTAATTCTTCGGGCACAATTGGTTTAGTCAGAAAGTCGGTGGCGCCAGCGGCAAACGCAGCTGAGCGCGATTCTGTACTTGTTTGCGATGTGACGAACAAAACAGGAATGTCTATCCAGTCTGGATTTTCGCGTATGTAGCGACAGACCTCATAACCAGTCATTACGGGCATCATAACGTCCATTAAGATCAAGTCTGGATGAAATTCTGCCACCAAATCAGGTACCGTTATTGGATTGTTGGCTGTCTGAGTAAACATCCGCTCTGTCTGTAATAAACCTGAGACAAAGCGAGTTAGCACTTCGTCGTCGTCGACCACTAAAATGCGAGGTTGATTTTCAAATCCAATTGAAAGCAGCTGAAATACGGCATCTTGCAGAATATTGCCTAGTACTGGACGTTCAATTACGACCGATGCGCCGCATAAAATTTTGGCTTCTTCCGCCATCGTTTCGCCTTGAGGCATAATAAATGCAAGAGGCAGTCTCATGTTGCTTGCATAATTTCTGATTTCACGCGCCCACGCCCAGCCTTCTTTTTCTGACTTTGATAAATCGATGATCGCTGCATCAATTCGAGCGCTTAATTTGGTTGTGTCTTTGTCCACGATGACATTGGCCATTGACACTATATCTGGTGCTTGCATCAAGGTGAGCACTTCCGGTGCACTGCTTAACACCAATATATTTGCAATTGCTCCAGGCGTTATGTCTTCATTTGCATTGCGGGTTAAAAGGGCAGCTTGCACGGCGCTTGTGCCATCGGCCAATTTACGAATTACTTCAGACCATATAACTTCCTGATCGGTCGATTTGTCTGGGTCAAGGTTGCGCATCAAGTCTTCAAGTTTACCTGCGCAATTGCCAATCTCGCCCAGGTTCAAAGACCCAGCTGTGCCTCTAATTGTGTGGGCGATACGCATCGCTTCGCTTAAGGCCTGCATGTTTTCTGTATTATTATTGAATTCGTTTATTAATCGAACAAGGTCTTTCCAGATTCCGTCGAGTTCTTTTAGATACTCTTCAGTTGCGTCTTTTAGCAAGTTTGCCAGGCTCTCTTTTGATTGAGCGAAGGTCGTTTTTTGACCCTGCAAGCTCTGGCGTTTTTGCGAAATAGTATTCCAAGCAACTTCTTCTTGATGGTCGACCTTTTCATAATTAGGTAAGAGGTCTTCAATTTGCTGGACGAAAGTAGCGGGGATTATTGGCTTTTGCAAAATGAGAGAAACGCCTAGCACATTGCGCAATTTATTAAAAAGAGCAGCGTCTGCTCGTTGTCCGGAGCAAAATACAATCGGTATATTGCCACCTGCTTGGCGCAACTGAGCAATCCAGGACATACCGTCTGTTTTGGGAAGTCTGTAGTCGACTATAGCGAGCGCTGCTTCCTTTGTCGCTAAAATTCGATTAGCTTCTTCAGGGTTTGAAGCTTCAATGGTGCGATAGCCTTTTCGTTTTAATAAATTTGAAACAAGGTTGCGAAAATAGCTATCGTCGTCCAAAACAAGGATCGCTTTTGATTGTGGATTATTCACAATTGCTCCTTTACCAATCTTCGTCGCTTGGCAGCCATTCCAGAATCTCTGGTGGGCGCTTTATCTCTTCAATTATTTCGTATAGCTTGGATGCGTTACTTGCTTGCGGAGTTTTGAGTGGAATTTCAAGCACTTTGACGGTTAGAGCGCGCGAACCCAATTCTATGTGGATTATGACGTCTGCTTCCACTTCTGCGCTCGATTTGGCGATGCGATCATTTATCAAGACTCTTCCTTGATCGCAGGCCATTTTTGCCACAGTTCTGCGTTTGATTAACCGAGAAATTTTGAGCCATTTATCCAGGCGCATAGACCATCCAAACTTTTAAGATAAGATTGCATAATCTTCGCATATAACTAAAAGGCGTTACGAAACGATCACTTTCGTGTATTCTAAAGAAGTTATGTCACTTGGATTCCCACAAAAAGGCTTGCGGACGCTAATTTTGTTAGCTGCGTCAATGATGGCACTCACGTGCACATCATGTTCGCATAAGACTGAAGACCCTCATGCCGATGCCAAAACGCCCGAAAGCTCGGTGCGTATTGTTAAGGTTTCAGATGACCTTACTAAAAAGTTTGGTTTGCAGACTGATGTAGTCAAAACTAGAGAAGTGACAATACCCTTGATGCTGACGGGTCGAATCGAACCCGACTTACAAAAAGAAGTTGACGTCGGCACACGTGTAGCTGGTCGAATTACTAAAATTTTTGTAGACCCTGGTACAACCGTGAAAAAGGGGCAAATAATTGCACTTATCGACAGCAGAGAAATTACCGAAATTCAAACAGATCTTATCGAAGCTGAAGCATCGCTTCGCATTGCCGAAATTGCAGAAGAGCGCGAGCGCCACGTTTACGAAGAACAAATCCAGCGTCCCACCACATTGATTGAAGCGCGAGCAGTTTTTAACGAGCAGAAAGTAGTGCTTGAACTTTCTGAATCAGAATTTCAACGTATGCAAGGACTTGTCAAAGACAAAATTGTTGCTACCAAAGATTTTCTTGCTTCTAAAGCAGGCCTTGCCACCGCCAAAGTGAACTATGAGAAAGCAAAAGCTACTTTAGAGCGTGAAGAAAAGCTCTACAAAAATAGAGCTATGCTCAAACGTGAATATCATATCGCTCAAGCTGAAGCCGACCGTGCACGAAACGCTGTTCTTTCTTTTAAACAACGTCTAGTCTTTCTTGGCTGTGACAAGCCAATGATTGAAAGAGTAATTAAAAATAAACAAATTGATGGCACAATCGAAGTTTCAACACCAATTCACGGAGTAGTGAATTACCACGACATTGCTGTAGGCGAACTAGTCAGACCTGAAATTGCTCTCTTTTCGGTTTCAGACACATCTACTGTATTGCTTCAGGTAGACCTACCCGAAGCCGATTTGCGTTCGGTTAAGCGTGGTCAGCAAGTACAAATCAGAGTACCAAGCTACCCAGCCAAAGTGTTTACTGGCACAATCAATTATATTGGTGTTAAAGTCAATCAAACAACGCGCACAGTGCCTATAAAAGCCCGTCTCGACAACAAAGAAGGCATCCTGCGCAATAATATGTTCGCCGACATTCAACTTGAAGGCGAAGAACAGACCGTTCTTTCCTGTCCCAAAGATTCGCTTCAAGAACACGGCGACGAGAAAGTGGTTTTCGTTAAACATAAAGATGGATTCGAAGAACGGCGAGTTCGCGTAGGCTTTCAAGGCGAGAAATATGTTCAAGTATTGTCTGGTCTGCAAGAGGGCGACGTGGTTGCCACTCAAGGCAGTTTGATGCTCAAAACAGAGATAAGCTACCAAAACTAAAGTTTAGTACTAAAAAAATGATCGAAAAGCTTATTCAATTTGCTATGAACAATCGCCTGATGACGGCAGCGTTCACGATAGCACTGGCGATCCTTGGCGCCTGGTGCATGCTCAACATTGCTGTTGATTCTTTTCCAGATGTAAGTAATGTCCAGGTACAAATTATCACCGAGCCTCAAAGTATGGCTCCTGAAGAAGTTGAAAAGCTCATTACTTTTCCAATTGAAATTTCTATGAATGGATTGCCTAGCATCACAAAAGTGCGCAGCAACTCAATCTTCGGCTTTTCTGTTGTGACTGTTATTTTCGAAGATAACGTAGATGTTTACTGGGCAAGAAATCTGGTGGCACAGCGATTATCTCAGGTAGCTCTGCCTGAATGGGCGCCCAAGCCCGGTTTGGGCCCTGTTATATCCAGTTTTAGTAATGTCTACAACTATTATTTAAAATCAGATTATTTCGATTTGACCGAGTTGCGCACCATCCAAGACTGGGTTGTAGCACGCAAACTAATCACGGTTCCAGGTGTAGCCAACGTCACCAGCTATGGTGGTTATGTAAAACAATTCCAGGTAATGGTGTCGCCCCAATTACTCAAAGGATACGGAATCAAGCTTTCGGAAGTTCAGTTGGCGCTTGCTAGTAACAACGTAAACGCGGGCGGCAACTTTATTGAGCAAGGTGGTGAAGAAGTTGTTATACGTGGATTAGGTCTAATCGAAAATATTGATGATATAAAAAATATCGTTCTTAAAGAAGAAAACGGTGTACCTGTAACTATTGCCCAGGTTGCCAAAGTTGAGATTGGACCTGCATTCAGACGTGGTTCGAGTTCGATAAACGGAGAGGGTGAAGTTGTCTCGGGCATGGTTTTGACCAGAAAAGGAGTCAATACCAAGGAAGTTGTCACGAATGTCCGCGAGCGTATAAAGGAAATTCGTGAAAGCTTACCAGAAGGCGTAGAACTTAGACCTTATTATGACCAGACTGAGCTTGTTGATAAGACACTCGCCACAGTCGAAGAAATTCTACTCTTCTGTGGCGGGCTTGTAATCGTCGTCTTATTTGCAGTGCTGCTACATATTCCAAGCGCGCTTATTGTCTGCGTTATTATTCCGCTTTCGCTTTTATTTAGCTTTATGCTGATGAAATTCACCGGATTGTCCGCCAATCTAATGACTCTTGGCGCGGTCGATTTTGGGGTCATAGTCGATGCTGGCGTTGTAATGGTAGAAAATATTTTTCGGCATATGTCTCATGCCGGCAACCTGGATAAAAATCCAAGAAAGCGACTGGAAGTCATTTTAAAAGCTGCCGAAGAAGTAGGCAGACCGATTGTTTTCGCTATCGCAATTATCATCGCAGTTTACTTGCCGCTCTTCACTCTAGAAGGAGTCGAAGGCAAGATGTTCCATCCGCTCGCATTGACCTTTGTCTATGCACTGGCGGGAGCTCTTTTATGTTCGCTTACAATAATTCCTGTGCTTTGCTTTTGGTTTATGCGCGGAAATATTGTCGAGAAGCACAGTCCCATAGTCACTTATTCAAGCAAGTTCGTCATGCCTGCTCTTCAATATTCGCTTAAAAAACCAAGTGTTCCAATCATAATTTGTTTGCTTAGTTTTGTTGGCGCGGCTTGCTTGGTGCCGTTTTTGGGATCTGAGTTTATTCCCTCGATAGATGAGGGTCCAATTCTTTTGCGTGCTAACTTGCCTCCTAGTGTTTCGCATACTGAAGCTAGCCGAATGTTCGACGTGATTGAAGAAACGGTGAAAAGTTTTCCCGAAGTAGATGTAGTCATATCGCGTATTGGTCGATCCGGCATGGGCGGTGATTTGGCAGGCGTGAATCATGCTGATATAACCATGCAGCTCAAGCCAAAAAGCGAATGGAAACAAACAAAAGACAAGCAAGAACTGATTAGAATGATGTCTGAGAAATTGGAAAAAATTCCAGGTCCGCTGCTCAGTTTCTCACAGCCAATAGCCGACATGATCGATGATCTAATCGCTGGGATTAGAGCCGAACTAGCTATTAAAGTTTTTGGAGACAACCTAGTCAAATGCGATGAAATTGCTGCTGCGATTGAATCTGAAATTGCCAAGGTTCCTGGTTCAGCCGATGTTCAACGCGAACTAATTTTGGGTCTTCCGTTGTTGTCGGTCAAACTCAACCGTCCTGAGATTGCGCGCTATGGCTTGAATGTAGTTGAAGTGCAAAATATCATTCAAACTGCAATGGCAGGTCGCATAGTTTCTGAAATTATTGATGACACTAGACGCTTTGGTCTATTGTTGCGTTATCCACTCAAGTATCGTGACACTATCGAAGACATTTACGAAATCCCAGTTGAAACTCCCTCTGGTGCCGTTATCCCGATGAAGCGCCTGGCAAAAATTTATAAAGAACGTGGCACCGTGCAGGTTAACCGCGAAGACGGATTGAGAAGAACTGCGGTGATGTCAAACGTGAGAGGACGTGACCTTGGCAGTTTTGTGCAAGAGTGTCAGGAGCGCGTGAAGAAGAACGTCAAAATTCCAAAAGGCTACAAATTAGTTTGGGGCGGACAGTTTGAGAACCAGCAAAGAGCGATGGCCAAGCTTTCTCTGGTTGTGCCGGTGGTGCTCTTGATTATTTTCATCCTCTTATTTGCTTCCTTTAATTCTCTTAAGAATGCTGGGCTTATCATGCTCAACGTCCCATTTGCCATGGTTGGCGGCGTTGTCGCCCTGTTTTTGTCGCACCAATCATTGTCTGTGCCCGCTATTATTGGGTTTATCGCCCTTTTTGGAGTGGCTGTGCAGAACGGCGTAATTATGGTCAGTTATATAATGCAACTGGAACAACGTGGTTATCCGGTTGTGCGTGCTGCAGTTGAAGGAGCGACAATCAGGCTTCGACCAGTACTTATGACAGCGCTTGTGGCAATAATGGGACTGCTTCCCAAAATCTTTTCCACAGGCACCGGAGCGGAAGTGCAAAGACCGCTTGCCACAGTGGTTCTGGGAGGATTGGTTTCAGCCACACTGCTTACACTGATTGTGCTGCCTACAATTTATACTCTCATAAACAAAGACCCTGAAGACAAAGTCCTAATCGAGGAAGAACCGCATGCAGAACCAAGCTAAAAGCCTGTTATTAATAGCAACAGCTTTTTTTGCAAGCGCATCACCAGCCTGGTCGGTGCCACTGAATATGGTGACTGCTGGAAACGATGTTGGTCAATCTATTGAAACAAGAATAGACACCGAAAAAATGGGTCTCATACTTTTGCGCAATGGTCTGGTCAAAATGCAAGGCAAAAACATAACCGTGCATAGTGTTCCTGAGTGGCTCTTCGATCGTCATAAAGTATTATCCGGTAAAATGATCTCGTCTAAATTTGGCGGAACTTCAACAATTTCAGGACTGGTGTATTTCTTTGAAGGCGATTATCTCTCGCACTTAGATAAGCAGCGAAATAAAGACTCAATCACTTTGACTGACGGTCGCGTCTTTACTGGCAAAGTTGCAACTATCAACGACCAGAGCATCACTTTTAGAACATTGCCTGGTGGAAAAATTGCCGGGACCTCGCAAGATTTTCAGTTCAGCGACATAAAATTACTCGATTCACCACGGGCGTATTTTTTTACTATTCCAGTAAGCGATGTGAAATTGACTGATGGTGCTTCTGGTCTTGCAGCCGATGCAAAAGCTATTACATTCGTTCCCACTGGCGCACTGCGAAAAGCTGGATGGTTCAACCAGAAAGCAAAAGCAATTGAACCAAAATCAACCTTGCCTGGAACCGAAGGTGGTCCGACCAAAGCTCAGATTGCTACACTTGTGATGCTCGATATCATCAATGATATTTCGCCAGCCATCATCGCTCCTATTGTCGGAGCATATGGTTCAAGCAGCGCAAACAAATATCTGCAACAGTTCAACGTACAGCAAAACGCAAGTGGCGCGCCAGTCTTCCCTTATGGACGGGTAGGCGAGTTGCTTGGACCTGTTCCTCAGAATTAAAAATCTAGTTTAGTCTTAGTCGCTTTCAAGCAGCGGAATGCCGCATGCCATCTCAAGCTCGGTAAAGGCATCTTGATACAATTGAATGGCTTGCAGGTACAAACTTCTGATTAGCACGTTGTTTTGTTGTGTTTGCAAAGTAGACGTAATATCTGATTGACCCACTTCATAACTACGTCTTGCCAGTCGTGCTACTTCAAATGAATCGTGCAAAATGTGTTCTTCGTAGTTTTGCAGTTTTTGTCTGGCGGCAAGCAAATTGTTATAAGCAGAGCTAACTTCGCCTATGATGATGTTTTTCTGCGAACCAACCTGATAATTCAATTGTCTTGCAAGCGCCTTGAACTTAGCCAAATCACCCTGACCAAAATCGGTCAGATTGGTGGGCATGTTGACGCCGAAATAATAAGCAGAAAGACGCGGACCGGAAGGCAAGTTATAAGTGTTCGAGTTACCTGTCCAATATTGAACGTTTGGAACCATGTTTCCATAAGTACGTTGCAAGTTTGCTTTGTTGACTAGTAATTGTTGGTCTAGACTCTTCAGTTCGTATCTGAACTTTTCCGACAAAGCAATAAAGCTTTCGAGTGGACGCTCTGGACGTGAAAAGTCAGGTAAAAGTGGGTGTTTTGTTTGCACCGCATTTTTAGCTTCGCCCAAGAAAGCGGGAAGGCGTGGTACCGTTATTGGTGCTTCGGCTTTGCGACCCAGTATGATATTTAGCTGTTGTTTAGCTCGAATAACACGTCGCTCCGCCACCAGGCGCTCTACGTCGTACTGCGATTCAGCTAAGCGTGCTTTGAGTAAATCGAGTTCGGGAACGTCGCCAGCCTGAAAGCGTTTTTCAGTCACCACCCGCAGTGTGTGTGCCAGGTCGTATAAATTGGCTTGAGTTTCGAGAGTTTCTTGTGCCACCACTACTTCGGTATAAGTGCGACGCACTTCGGCTCTTAATCTCCAAAGATCTGCCATCAAGTCGAGCTTTTGTTGATCGACGAATTTTTTGGCTACGATTAAGCGAAACACCAGTTTCCATGGCGGCTCAACTGTGATGATTGTTCCTGTTCTAAAAGTTTGTTCTGCTGCTATACCGCTATCTTTGTTGAACTGCGGGCTTGCTTGCTCGGTAGCTCGCATAAACTCAGATTTAGCCACAGGAAACAGTGCGCGGATGGCGGCTGCGCGCGGACTTTTAGCCAGTGCCTCATCGAGCGAGTTAAAAATAGATATGCCATCGCCTGAGCGCGACGGGTCTGCAGGACTGGTTTTACCGTTTGCGTCAACGTCATAGCGAATAGTAGCTGATACTGGCGCATTGCCAGGTCCACCGGCTCCACCAGGTTCAGCGTCTATGCTGCTCATCGGCATAGGTGGAACATCTGAATCTATGTTGCGCTGACCGGCTTTAGCTGGATCGTCTATGACAGATTGCGGTCCGCCGGGCGCTTTGTAATGTAGCTCTGGCAAGTTTTGGGCAGGATCGCCAGTGCTACCGGCCGGTTTTGAAAGTGGCGTAGCGACTGGGCTCATTTCGACCCTAGACGCATTGGTCATTGGAGCCGACGGGCCCTGGGCTTGGACGTGTTGGCAAGTGGCGCTCAAAGAGGCAAGGCTATAAGCCAGCGCTAGCCAGGCTTTGGATTTATATTGTTTTGCTGAGTGTTTTTGCAAATCCATGAGAAAAGATCTGAGTTTCCATGCCAATCATAGGCTAATAACGCCATCGGATATCATCTTTATAGGGCGTTGCCCTAACAATTTGCTAATATGGCAGAAATGCACGCAGCGGCGGGCAAAAAACGCGGTTGCCAGTATACATAAATGGAAAGAATTGCAGCTTTGGAGACAAGAATTTGAATTGGGCAGTGATGGGTCTTTTATCGGCTTTATTTGCCAGTCTTGTGGCCATTTTTGGCAAACTCGGCATGAAGTCTATAGATTCAGTCACTGCCACCACAATTAGATCAATTGTGATGACTGCCGCACTTCTAATTGTTTTTGGCGTGCAATTTTGGCACAACAAAACAAACAATCTGACCAACTTCAATTTTGACACCTGGAAATTTGTCATACTATCGGGACTTGCAGGAGCTGCTTCGTGGCTTTGTTATTTTCAAGCGCTCAAATTAGCTGACGCAACTAAAGTGGCAACACTCGATCGCTTAAGTTTGGTTTTGACTTTCATATTTGCCATAGTTTTTCTTGGTGAAAAACTCACATGGAAATTGGCACTGGGTGCAGGTCTACTTGCAGCGGGTAGTCTTGTGATTTGTTTATAAGTTGACTGTGAATCAAATGCAAAATCAAAATCTAAAACCGAACTCAAAATTCAATTTGTTAGTGTCCCCTCAAGGTGCGGCCATTTTTTTAGCCATTGGTATTATCACCATTGGTCTATCTTTTTACTTTTTTTACCTGGTATCAGTCCAAAGTAAATGGGTGGGCACTTACGCAAGAGTGACTGACGGGTCGGTATTTCGCGTTGGGCGAAGGTCGTATTTTTATAAAGTGCGTCTACAATATAAATACGCAGTAGAAGGAAAAGATTATTCAGGTGAATGTGAATTAAATCCTGAAAATACAGGATCTCCTGAAGACGCTAATGCACTGCTGGCCAAATATACACCTAATGGCAGAGCGCTTGAAATTTATTACGATCCTAATGATCCCAAAAGTTCACAAGGCAATAAAGCCGAGCCGAATTTGAGAGCATGGCAATTTTTAGTAGGCGGAATATTGTCGTTGGTTACCGCTTTTATTGTCAACAATGTTTCTACGCGCAATCGTCGCAACTAGTCCGGATTTAGCTAAGCGAGATAATTGCAAAACTCTTCTTCTGGGAGCATTTTTTTCAGTTTTCTCATCGCCAGATATGAAATCTTGCCGACTTGATCGCGAGTTAAACCGAGTTCGGCAGAAATATCGCGTAAGCTACGCTCTTCGTTGGCACCAATGCCAAAGCGCATGGTGATTACTCTGCGTTCCCGCTCTGAGAGCTTCTCCAAAAATTGATGCATTCTTTGTTTTAAATATTTTGATTCTAAACTGCCAACTAGTTCTTGGGCGGACTCGTCTTCAATGGTATCACCAATGGTGAGCTTGTCTTCTTCGTTTAAGGTGGCAGGTTGGTCAAGTGAAAGGCACATTTTGGAACTGGCGATGGCAGCCTTAACGCGCTCCGGGCGCTCGTTTAACTCGGTTGCAATTTGCTGCAGTGTAGGTTGTTTGCCCAATTTTAATGATAGTTCTGAGCGCACTCTTCTAATTTTTGTCATCAATTCATTTAAATGAACGGGCAAGCGCACCACGCGTGACTTATTAGAAATGGCTCTGTTAATGGCTTCGCGAATCCACCATGCAGCGTATGTCGAAAATCTATTGCCACGATTCGGGTCGAAATGACTTACAGCATTCATCAAGCCTATGCAGCCCTCTTGAAAAAGATCTGAGTTTGGCAGCCCCTGGTCGTAGCGTCTTGCAAGAGCGGTAACTAACTTTAAATTAGCCATAACAAGTGCATTTGCAGCCTCTTTATCGCCTGCTTGAGCGCGTCTTCCTAAAATGGCTTCTTCTTGAGCGGTAAGGTTTTTTGCCTTGATTGGAGTCTGGACTGGCAATTGATATGCGAACATTTTTGAGTCTCCTTGCTGAGTGCAAAAATCCCGACCAACCATGTCCCGGTTAGTGCGTAAATTGATATCTTTTTTTTATAGATGCGACTCTAAATTGGATGAGTCACTGTATTCAATGTACTACTTAGGTAGATTTCGGCGCAAGTCCAATGTAGTCTAAAGAGTGCAATTTAGATTAAATCTTGCAATCGGTCAGAGATAGCACTTCTTCGGCTGTTTGATGCCGTTTTTTATAGCTTGAACCGCGTCCGTAAAACTACAACTTTAATTGTCCGTGTATTCTTGGGGGTAGCTTAAAAGGTGCAGTCCTGTCTATTTTAAGGGACCGATCATATGAGTCATATACTTATAAGTTTTAGGAAATGCACCATCGATTCCCTCTGATCGTTTTTTGTCAGAAACATAATGAGCAAACAATTCGGCAAAGCATTCTGACTGTCCACCGCCATCAGCTTGTAAGTAATACTCCCATCGCCTGCGTCCCTCGCCAGGTATTTTGGTCGCGTCGCCTTGATAGATTGATTCAAATTCTTCAGATCTAGATGCGTTTCTAAAATGGTCAAAGGCATGTCCCATCTCGTGCAAAATAGTGCCAGCCACTTGATGATTCGCTCTCATGGGGCTGTTCTTCCAGGATACGCGCTCAGGAATGAAAATCACTTTGTTGTGATACATGCCAGGACAATTGTCATAACCGCCACCATGGGTGTATCCGCGTGGACGCTCGTGTACTAGATTGCGGTCGTCGTCAACTATTGAGGGAACAATTTTGACTTTCAATCCCCAGGAACTCATGTCGTCACGAATACTTTTGGGTATTTGGGACAACCCCTCAAGAACCTCTTGGCGAATGCTTTCGCTAGCATTTGATTTGCGCGAGATTTCAATCACTGGCGTTGTAATCTTGGAATAATCGCTGTTGTTTCTATTTGAAGTCTCGCTCACAATGGTTCCGGGAGCCAGTCTCATCACTTTGCACGTGTAGCGTTTGCCTGCACGCTCAATGCCAAGAACAGCTTCTGAATTTTCAGGACCAGCAAAATGTTTGGTCATTTCGTCTGTGGTTAAATTCGCCGCCGCAATGCCGTCGATTGATAGAATTCTGTCTCCAGGAATCAAGCGTGCTCGTGCTGCAGACGAATTTTTGTCCAAAGATTTTATTGTCTTATTCGAATATAAATGAATGCCGATGTCACCAATTTTGGCATCGACTGCCTTCACTTTTTCATCAGCATCCGCTTTGCCTATACCCAAAGGCATAAGTGCGACTAAAAAAACGGCGGCTGTTACTCGAAGTTTTCTCATCCTATTAATAAGTATATTTGCCGGCTCGTTTTTGTACATAGGCATAACACTTGGGAAAGGCTTTAGCCTGATCCATGCCGCGGTGCGAGGTTTCGTTGCTGAAAAAACAGTGGAACAACTCGGCGAACATTTCAGCTGGGCCAGCCACACCTTCTTGTAAATAGACTTCATAAATATATCTGGTTTCATTGCTCAAACTTTTAGTGTCTTCGGCATATGCTTTTTTGAAATCGTCTGAAGTCGAGCAATAATTCTGATCGTCGAAAGCATGTCCAAGCTCATGCACTGTAATGCCCTCGGCACCCTGATTTAGTGCCATTGGTTGATTACGCCAGCCGTTACGCTCGCCAATAAAAATAGTCTTGCGCACGTCGTCATAGCGCCCAGGACAATTGTCCCAACCTCCGCCATGGGTGTAGCCGCTTGGACGACCGCCGCGCAGACCGGGGTCGGCATCGACCAGTGACGAGACTATCTGAATCTTGAGTCCGCGCTCTGCAAGCCGAGCGCGTATTGGCTTTGGCACTTTGTCCAAAGCTTTGAGCACACTTTTTTCTATGTATTCTGTGTCTTTGCTGTGTTTTGCAATTGTAATTGGTGGAGAAATTTTTTCCTTTTCCTTCTCCTTTGTTTTTGGCTTGGGCAGTTCAGTCAAGCCGGCATTTTCGAGCAAAGTTTTTTGACTGAGCGAGCGAGTGGGAATACAAGTAAAGCGTTTTCCATTGCGCTCAAGTACAAGATAGACTTTGGTGCCTTCCGGGCCGCTAACTCTGTCTGCAAGCTGTTCTTTGCCCATGTCTTGGGTTGAAAGGCTGTTTATAAAAAGAATACGATCGCCGTCTTTAATTCCAGCTTTTTCAGCAGCCGAACCTGGAAAAACTTTGTTGATTTTTCCATTGGTAAAAAAAGAAACGCCAATAAAGCCTTTACGCAATTCTTTTTTAGGCGCGTCATCTTTGGCAAGTGTCTGAGCGCTTGCAAGAAAGAGAGCGATTAAAGCTAGATTAAAACTCTTTTGAAACTTTGCCTGTTTTTGCATTCACATGGTACCAATTGAATGTGGCTGTGTGCGCAGAATCATCTCCGTCTGGAACGAGTTCGAAAACTTGAATGACATGTTCGCCATTTTCGAGTCTGTCGTATTCTATGTTAGCTGTGACGCCGCGCTCTTTCCCGGCTACTTTTACGTTAGCCATAAACTTTTTGACTTCAGGTTGGTCTGCCACCATTTTTAGTGCCTGCGATTTTGAAACACTCGCTGCTTTTTTCGAATTTGCGGGTGCGGACTTTGCGTCGACATTGCCTTGAATAGTAATCAACAGCACAAGGGCGAGCAACAGTTTTTTCATTTGTCTTTTACCTCATTTAATTGTGCTGCCAGATTTTCCAAATCGGACTTGTCCAAACTAGTTGTATAACTATGCTTCTGATTGAAATAGTCGGGAGTGATTTCGACCACCATTGTAGCCTGCCAGGACTTTTCTGCCTTTACCTGAATATTTAAATATGGCTCTTCGCTAGCGAGAATCGCCGTGCCGAAAAGCCCGCGACTGAGTTTTTTAATCTGATCGCCAAAAGCTATAAGTTGCGACGCTGTGATTATTGGACCGCGCACCCTGACCATCGAATCTTCTGTAGTGCACGTGGTTGTGATATCGAGCCAATCACCATCGTCTTCGTATTGCAGATCGTGAATGTCGATCTGCAGGAATTCGAATTTGATAGACGATTTCTTTTGCGTGGGCTCAAGCATTTTGAGATTATACTGCCAAAATCTAACACGATTTGGATGCATACTTTTATGTTGGTGCTGTAGGCCGGCCTACGGAGGCCGGCCTGCGACACTAAATCGAAAGGGGCTCTCAAATTGCTGTGAGATATTCGCTATATCTAAATCGATTATATGGAAATGAAAACCATTAACTGACTACTATTTCCACGGTGCTATCATGGTTGTGGTACTTCATTGGATAATAGGTTTTGAATCGGCTTTTCGCCTTCTTAAATGCAATGCTTTTCCTGGTGTTTTTTGGCACGGGGCAGTTCTTTTGCGTATGCGAGGCGCAGGATCCTTGTGGTGGATTGCAGAATGTTTTTGCATCCGCACAGGCTGACAACGCCACTTTTCATGCGGTTCAACACTCTTGCAAAATTGCTAATCAAGATTGCTGCGACCACTGCCAGAGCGGGGATGCAAGTGCTTCGTCTATTAATCCAAATAGCTCTGAAGTAGAGCAAATCGCTTTTCATCAGCGCGATGATGTACAACTTGCTCCAATCAAAACTCAATTTTATCAGCAACACTTAGGACGTGCGCCGCCTCTTTGCGGCCACTTCAACCTGGACAAAATTTTCCTTGCCAAAGGTTCTCTGCTTGTTTGAAATCAGAAGTAAAGGCAGTCTAGTCGCATTTATGTCTGGTGGAATTTGAGCATGAGTATTTTTGGGATCAAAAAACAGTTAAGCAGTCTTGCGTTATGTCTATATCTAACGGCGGGGTTTGCAGGTTTTGCCAGTGCCCACGAGGGCGACAACGAAGCTTTTCAGCATTCGGATAGTTCGGGGGCGCCCGCAAGAGTTGATGTCGATGAGCAGGTAATTAGAGCGCTCGAAATTAAAGTAGAGCCGGTCAAGTCTGGAACGGTGAAGAATTCACTACAAGCGACAGGCGAAGTCAAGGCTGCTGAGACACAATCGTTTGATGTTAATCCGTCTGTGTCGGGTGTGGTCAAGCAAGTTTTTGCCAAGCAAGGCGATGTGGTGAAGAAGGGCGAAATTCTTGCCACTGTTCATAGCATTGAAGTGGCGGACAACCTGACTAAGCTTATCAACGAGAAGACTCGTATCAGTGGAGAGATTGCAAAAACCAAAACGCAGTATGCAAGTGATATTAAGCTGCAGCAAAACACTGTAGATTTAGCCAAAGCCACTTTCGACCGCGAAGAAGGAATGCTCAAAGAGGGCATTTCGGCGCTCAAAAATTATCAAGTTGCTAAGAATGCATATCAATCTGCCCAAGTAAAACTTTCCACACTGCAACAGCGTCTGGTGCAGGACGTGAAGCTCTTAGAAAAAGAATCGAGCGTTACAATTTCTTCGGCTAAAGGGCAGTTGAAAATAATGGGCATTTCTCCAGCCACTGTTGATGCCGCTTTAGACTCGGATCAGGTAACTGCGAATTTGCCCATTATTGCACCCGTTGGTGGCACTATCACCACCCGTAATATCACACTGGGGGAGCAGGTTGATGCTGAACATACTGTTTTTAGTATTGTAAATCTCGACCCCATCTGGGTTATGGTTGATGTGTATCAGGAGCAAATTCCTAGAGTTAA
Source organism: Candidatus Melainabacteria bacterium (assembly GCA_016699165.1). Taxonomy (GTDB): domain Bacteria; phylum Cyanobacteriota; class Vampirovibrionia; order Obscuribacterales; family Obscuribacteraceae; genus Aved-18. The sequence continues at coordinate 3,164,176 of CP064963.1, forward strand.
GCTCAATCAGGAAGTAATAATCACAACACCTTCGCAAGAGACACTGCGTGGAACTATATCGTCTGTCGGTTCTGTAGTAGACGAAGAGACAAAGACTTTGCATGTTCGGATAGTTGCTCAAAATCCTAAAGGTATTTTGCGTCCTGGTATGTTTGTCGAGGCGCTCATTTCTACTGGTGACGGCAATAAAAAAGGACTGGTGATACCTGAATCTGCTGTTTCTTATTTCCAAGAAAAACCTTATGTGTTCTTGCGGCACGAGAAACATTTCGAGCCGAAATTCATCACCATAGGCAGTCGCTCAGATGAGCAAGTCGAAGTTATAGACGGATTGAAGGAAGGCGACATGGTGGTTTCATCAGGGTCTGCGCAACTTGCCGCACAAGCCTTACTCAAGCCGGATGCCGACAAAGAGCATGGCGACGAAGAGAATCAAGACCACGCTGAGCACGCACATGAAAGCGCTAAGCAAGCAAATTCGCCTGTGCAAATGCTCATATTTTTCTTTATTGGATTTGCGACCGCATTCGCTGCAGTCTTTACTTGGATAGCTGTGATCAAGCGCAACAAGAAATCGAGTACGAGCGATGCTGAACAAGATAATTAGATGGGCGATTAAAAATCCCTGGTTGGTCAACATGCTAGCTCTGGTTTGGTTCGTGCTTGGTGTGCATTCGACTCTGACTATGCCCGTTGACGTCTTTCCTGATTTTGCGCCCATACAAGTAGTAGTGCTTACAGAGGCTCCTGGTTATGCGCCTGAGGAAGTCGAAGCACTGGTGACACGACCGCTAGAATCGGGCATTAATGGCGTTGCTAATGTAAAAGTGGTTCGCTCTATTTCGACTATTGGTTTATCTGTTATCACTGTTATTTTTCAGGATAACAGCAATGTTTTCACTGCTCGGCAGCTCGTTACAGAAAAACTAAGCTCAAGCCGAGGCGACTTGCCCGACGGCGTTAAGGAGCCAGTTCTAGCACCAATTACAACTGCCGCTGGTGACATTTTAAAAATAGGCATGTATTCAAATGGCAATACAAGCACAATGGATTTGCGCTCGTTAGTTGACTGGACTGTGCGTTTGAGACTCATGGCAATTTCTGGTGTTTCAAATATCGTCACCATTGGCGGTGACGTCAAACAATATCAAGTTCAAGTCGATCCGGAGAAATTGAAAGAATACGACGTCACTTTAAAAGATGTAGTCGAAGCCGCTAAAGGCAGTAACATCAACGCCGCAGGCGGCATTCTGCGCACTCAGGATAGCGAGAAGCTCATTCGCGGATTGGGACGCGTAACCTCTCCTGCAGACATCGGTGCCACGGTGATTAAGAGTCGCAACGGACTTCCCGTGTTATTAAATAACGTAGCCAAAGTCGAGCTTGGACCACAGTTCAAATACGGCGACGCCATTGTAGACGGACACCCCGGCGTGGTCATGACAGTAATGAAGCAGCCATGGGCAAACACGCTTGAAACCACGCGTTTGGTCGAGCGTGCCATGGAAGATTTGAAATCGAGTTTCCCCTCCGACGTAAAAGTAGTAACCACATTTAGACAGGCAGATTTTATCGAGATAGCTGTTAAAAACGTGGGCGAGGCTGTCATTTTAGGCGGCGTTCTAGTAGTCATAATTTTATTTTTCTTCTTGCAAAACTGGCGTGCTGCAATGATTTCGCTCGTTGCAATTCCGCTCTCGTTGCTTTCAGCCATCATTGTGCTCAAATGGCAAGGTTACACAATAAACACGATGACCCTGGGAGGGCTCGCTATTGCCATTGGCGAAGTGGTTGATGACGCCATCATCGATGTCGAAAACGTCTGCCATCGTCTGCGCGAAAACAAACTAGCCGCATCTCCGCGACCAGTCTGGCGAGTGATTTACGCAGCCTCGTCGGAAGTACGCAATTCTGTTGTTTACGCTACCTTCATCGTGGCTCTAGTCTTTCTGCCAGTTGTTTCCTTGAGTGGACTTGAAGGAAAAATATTCAGCCCCCTTGCTAACGCCTATCTCATATCTTTATTGTCATCACTGGTAGTGGCACTCACTGTTACGCCTGCACTCAGCTATTTGTTATTGGGCAACGTAAAGTCTATTCCCAGTGGAGAAACTGCGCTGGTAGTTTTTCTGAAAAAGATTTACAGTCAGGCACTTGATATAAGTCTCAAATATCCAAAGTCGGTGCTTGCTGGCTCGGGGCTTTTACTTGCACTTTCGATGCTTCCTTTGTTTGTAATGGGAACGACCTTTCTGCCCGAGTTCGACGAAGACAATGTCATTGTGGTGGCAACTTCGATGCCTGGCACAAGTCTGACCACGACTACAAATATCGGCAAAGAACTAACTTCTCATCTGGTAGCTCAACACAACGTATTGGCTGCCGACCAGCGAGCTGGACGAGCCGAAGGCGGCGAAGACTATGGCGCTAGCAATTTTAGTGAATACGATATTCGATTGAAACCAGACAGCAAAAACAAGAAAGATATCTTGTATCACATACGTCACGAGTTCTCGCACATTCCAGGGCTCATAAGCGACTCAGGATCTTATTTACAGCATCGCATGGATCACGCCTTGTCGGGCGTCAATGCTGCAATTGCAATTAAGGTGTTTGGTCCCGATTTAGATGTTCTGCACGAAAAAGCAAAAGAAATAGAATCGGTAATGAAAGGCGTGAAAGGTGCCGTAGACGTGCACGTAGAGCCGATAATTCCAGTTCCGCAAGTGTCGATAAAAATCAATCGTACCGCAGCAGCACGCTATGGTGTTCGCGTCAAAGACCTTGCAGACTCGATTGAAGCAGCATTCAAAGGAATGGCAGTGTCACAAGTACTCGAAGGTCAAAAGGCTTTTGACTTGTATGTGCTCTTTGCGCCTGAATTTAGAAATAAAATGAGTGTTATAACGGGCACTCTGGTTGATACTCCATCTGGTATCAAAGTGCCAATTGGCGCGCTTGCCGAAGTGAAAGAAGGCAGCAGTCCAAACACGATTAGTCACGAAAACGTGATGCGTCGTGTTGTCGTCCAAGCTAACGTCTCGGGGCGCGATTTGGGAGGCGTCATAGACCAAGCTCGCAAAAATATCAAAGAGCAAGTGAAACTGCCCGAGTCGTATTACGTAGTTTATGGCGGTCAATTCGAAGCACAAGAACAGGCTCGAAACCAACTAAGTATTTTGTGTGGTGCTTCCTTAATCGGCATGCTCGTGCTTCTTACTATGGCTTTTAAATCGTGGCGTGGAGCCATTCTAATCATGGCAAACTTACCCCTCGCCTTAATAGGTGGCATCTGGGCGGTGCTCTTCTCGGGCGCGGTGCTTAGCGTTGGCTCAATGGTTGGATTTATAACTCTATTTGGAATTTCGACTCGCAATGGAATTATGCTCGTGAGCCATTTTGAACATCTTCAAAAAGAAGAAAAAAATCTAGAAACACTCATTCGCACAAGCGCCATGGATAGACTCAGTCCTGTGCTCATGACCGCACTTACAGCAGCACTTGGAGTGCTTCCTATCGCAGTGCTAGGTGGCGCGGGTCGTGAGCTGGAGCAGCCACTTGCTATTGTTATTTTAGGCGGGATGCTCAGCTCGACTCTTCTTACTTTGGTTGTGATACCAGCGCTTTTAAAACTATTTGGGGAGTTGTTGTATCGAACTAACGAGGGAGATAGAGAGTAGGCTCGCCTACAAGTTTGAAAACTTCGTTGGCTAATTCTTCGTAAACCGACTTATATTCGAGATGAAATTCTCTTTTGCAGAAAGCGATCTTGTATTTGGTTTTGTCTTTGGCCTCTATTTCGTATCTTGCTCCACCAGTAGTTAAATTTTCTGAAGCAAGCGTCACCGTTTCGTTAGTTTGCCAGAATTTTTTAGATTTTATCAATTCAAAAAAATGAGATGCTTCTTCTTTACTCAGCTCATGCTGCCATGTTTCAAAGCCGTTAACTGAGTATGTGCCACCATGCCAGGTGCAAAAATGTGCGAAGGTTTTGTCAGACTTGTCGCGTGTGATTGTCATGACTTTATAGTTATGGCCACAGCAAAGCCAAAAGCGATAAGCAATCGGTTCTTTAATATTTTTAAGTGGCAGTTCAGAAATAACTGGCAAGCGGTCAGAAAAATGACTTTCTGTCAGAGTTCCAGAGAATTTATATGGACGATTGCTAATATCTGAACTGTTACTGCAAGCTGACAAAGACACCGTGATGGATATCGAAAGAATAAGAAGTCGATTATTTGACATATTAAAGTTCTTCGTTAGCCAATGCAAACATCTCTTCGCATAGGCTTTTACAGATTGAAGGACAATCGAATGTTCCCATCATAATTGCGTAAATCTCTTTGTATTTTTGACCGTCTTTTCCTTCAACGTCGTACCTTCGTGAATCGGTAATTAGTTCATCAAATTTTACTGACTCCGTCGTGTTCCAGAAATCTGATTTAGCGATTGTATAAAGTATGAGCGATGCCTTGTCTTTACCCACTTTATGCTTCCATGATTTTGTCACTTCGTCGCGGTTGTACCACTCGTAGTAACTAGCGAACATTTCGCCTTGTTCGTTTTGTTTCAACGTTAAGCAACGATGTATGTGTCGCTGAGCAAACCAGAATCTATAAACAATAGGCTCTTTGAACTCTTGAATCGGTGGTTCGTGGATTTTTTTCAGTCCACCTTCTCTCAGAGTTTTTCCAAGATGATCTCCGACTCCAACAACTTCAAAGCTTTTATGTGATGAATCAGAGTTGCATCCAGAAATCAGGAAGATACCGATCAATATAAAAGACAAAAGTAATTTCATGATGGGTCTACCAGAAGTTAATTCATCTTAGCTCAGACTTTCACTCTCTGCTTTCTCCAAACAATGAAAGCAAAAAGTGCTCCAACCGCGGCTAAGGCAATTCCAAATTCATCGATAAAGTAAGCCGTGTATTGGCGCGTGATTGTAAGTGGAGTGAAGATGCCTTGAATGGCTACGTTGTGGCTTATGTGCAAAATGGCGCATGGCCAGACGCTGTTAGATTTTAATCTGAGCCAGCTTAGTATAAAACTAATGCTAATGACCAAAACAGCAAAACAGGAAAGACCTACCCAAGCGGGCGCGCCGTTGTTGTAATCGGTCGTCAAAATTATTGCGGGCACGTGCCATAAGCCCCAAGCACAACCGATAACGGTTGAGGTTTTGGCAAAGGACATCGACTCACTTAATTTGGGAACTAAAAAGCCGCGCCAGCCCAATTCTTCGCCAAATCCACGATGCAAATTTATGACAAAATCTATCGTCAGCATACTAGCACCAAGTGCACAAGCGGCAAGGTCTGGGGAGAGTTGTGGGAAACACCGCAATCCTGTAATTAAGTATTTTTGGTTGGGGAAGCCGCCAATCCCACTTGTCCAAATGAACGAATAAGCGATTAATCCGTAAACCAGAGGCAATGTGTAAGCGATGATCCAATAAATGGGTTTGCCAGGCAAAAGTCCAAGCGTTTTAAAAAACTGTTTGCGAGCCTCTGCAAAAAAGAGAGTAGTTAAAATCGCAGCGGTTCCAGGGCACCACATCAAAAGCGTTGAATAAAGCCCATCTCCAGCTTTAATAGAATGTGCCGAAATAATTGGAACATAGCAAGCCGCAGTGAGCACAATCAAAAGCGCAAGAAAAGTCAGAATCTCTTTTTTGTTCTTCAACTTTCGTCTTTGTGGACGCCGTAAATATGTCCATCGAATTCGACTTCTTCAATTCCAGGCATATGCTGTAAATCTTCAATCAATTTGACAAAAACATCTTCTTGTCCAGCCGCTTGTACTCTCAATTCGCCAGTCTTTTCGCCTTGCGAATGTTTGACTGTTAGAGCTATTGTTTTCAGTCCAGAATTTTTCAATTTATCTGCGACAGCTTTGACACCATCAAGCCCGTTGGACAATTCTATTTTTAAATTATTGATATGACGCTCAGGGAAAAGCTTCATCTCAAGCGGTTTTAGCAAAGACAGAATTACGCACAAAATAATGGTGGCAACAATTGAAGTAAAATAAAGTCCAGCTCCAGTAGAGAGTCCAACGCCTGCCACAGCCCAGACGCTCGCAGCCGTAGTTAAATTGCGCACTTGATTTTTACGAAAAATAATTATGCCAGCGCCAAGAAAACCTATACCACTTATGACTTGTGCAGCCATTCTTGTTGGGTCGAAGTGAACATCAGTGCCACCCATCATAGAGAATCCGCCGTAAGCCGAAACAATCATGATTAAGGCAGACGCCGTGCAAACGACCGCATGGGTGCGAAGACCAGCCCCGCGATTTCTGCGTCCTCGCTCTGCTCCAATGAGTCCGCCTAAAAAGGCTGCCATCAATAAACGTTTGACAATTTCGATTTCAAGATTCATTTTTTAGATTTTGGACTAAGCAGAGAGCCTTGTCAAAGGCAGTGTCCGTTTATAATAATTTGATTCATGAAAAGAATCAGACAAACTCCAGTAATAGTCATGGCGACGGCTCTGAGCCTAATGTCCGCAAACGCTTTCGCACAAAGCAAAAGCGACTTTGACGCGGGTGTTGCGCATTATAAGAACCGAAATTACGCAGCCGCAGTCAAATCGTTCGAGAGCGCATTGCAGAAAGGCGATGATAAACCCGAGGTCTACACTTATCTTGGGCATTCTTATTATTCTTTAGGCGATCGAAGTCGGGCATTGAAGCGCTATCAGGAGATGGCTAACAAATTTAAGGGTCAACCTGCCGAACAAAGTGCACTGTCATTTATAAAACGTCTGGACCCGAACGGGCGGGTGACTCAAGCGCGAAGTTCGAGTGTCTTACAGCGCATCGAGGTTATTGCTCCCACAGTTCAGGGACATCCTTCTGTGGAGAGTACGACTGTGTCTGCAGTAAGAAGTGCATTGTTGAATCTTCCTGCTTATATTCTGAAAATTTTGGACAATAACGGGACCACAGTTTACATTGGCACAAATTCCACCGACAAATTTCCTGAAGATTGGCGAGTTTCTAAGCCTGGTCAAGAAACAATCACTCTATCGCAAGAGCCAGGACGCACCATTGGTAGTGACATATACATTTGGGAAAGACCTACAGAACCGGGGTCTAAAGAATTAAGCGATAAGTTCCCCAATTATTATTTTGAACATGCAGTCCTGTCTGAAGTAGGACATGTGGTCTCAAAGGCGTTGAACGATATTCCAAGCGATCCTGGCTTCAAGGAAAAATACGATCTCGAGGTGGGTCTGCTTTCTTCAACTGATAAAAAGCGATACGATGTTTTTATACAGAAAGACAACAAAGGTATCGAAGAGTTAGCCGCATATTGTGTCGCCAGCGTCTTGAGAAGCAGTCCCCAACAATCGGCTCACTTTTCAAAATGCCAGGATTGGGTGAAACAGCGAATGGAAGCTGCTCGCACTGGTAGAGCCAGTTTACTTGTTTCGCTTGGTCCTAAAGCTAAAAAAGCTGCTTCTGCTAAAGATGCCAAAACCGAAGATAAAACTCAAGGCACCAAGACAGCAACCACCACAGCAACCACTACAGCCAACACGTCTTTAACCTCTTCTGAAGCCAAGGTTGAGCGAATCAAAAAAGAAAAACCTGACACTATTCCAGAGCAAGATCACGTTCCATATTGGATTGACGTACACACCAGAATGAGGGTGAAAGGCTGGATTAACGGGCGTGCTACGACGATGATGCTCGACACTGGTGCATACAAAGTGGTGATTGGTTGGGAGATTTTGCAACGGCTGGGAATCAAGCCGCCTGAAGGAAAAGCTACCGACAGGTCTAGTGGTGCTGGTGGAAGTTTTGAACATTGGGAAATGCCGCTTGAGATTCAAATTGGAAAAATTAGACGGACAGTCAACGCTTCAATCGTAAAAAACGAACCTGAAATCCTGGTTGGGCAGCCATTTTTGGAGGGCATGTCTTATCGAATCGATACTCGAGGAAGTTATATCCACTTCGTTAAAAAAGGTGGAAGTTCAAGGCACGTAGGCACTTTCGATTCGATTGAAGTTCCTTACCGAATGGTAAATGGAAACATGATGGTGCAAGCCAAAATCAATAACACCCCGCTTGAAATGAATTTTGATACTGGGGCTCCATCAACAGTTCTTTCTACCCAAGATGCTTTTCGGTTGGGGCTGATGTTTCGTGAGCCAGACGATGTTGAAGCGATTGGCGGCATTGGCGGAGGAGCTCAAGAGGCTTACGTTTACCAGGTTTCCGAAATTCAGCTTGAGACTAAGAAAAAATCGGATGTTCGAGTTCATGTCATGAACATTGGGCACTCAGTGCTAGGTCAGGATTTCTTCGGGACCTCGCAATTTGTTGTAGACAGCGAGAAACGAGTTATTCGCTTTACGCGCAAGTAGCATTAATGTTGCAAACTTGGCGCTCGTGTATCATTCTCCAACTCGAAAAAACCGGAGGTGGATGTCATGCCGCTAAATAATTTTGTATCCCTTGGAAAATCAGGTCTGCGTGTAAGCCCGCTGTGTCTAGGCACAATGACTTTCGGTATGGATTGGGGATGGGGATCGACTCCTGAAGAGTCGCACAAAATCTTGCAAGCCTTCATCGACAAAGGCGGCAATTTTATCGATACCGCCAATTTTTATACCAAGGGTCATTCCGAAACGATAATTGGCGACTTCGTTACCAAAAAGGGTTTCCGTCGCGATCAATTAGTTATTGCCACCAAATTTTTCGGCTCGTTGTATCAAGGTGATCCGCACGGCGGCGGTGCTAGTCGCAAAGCGATGTACAGCCAACTTGATGCTTCACTCAAACGTTTGCAAACAGATTACATTGATCTGTACTGGATGCACTGCTGGGACAAGAACACCCCAATCGAAGAGACCATGAGCACTCTAGACGATCTAGTGCGGTCGGGCAAAGTGAGATACGTTGGTTTTTCCGATACGCCTGCATGGAAAGCAACACAAGCTCAAATGCTTGCCGAACATCACGGATGGGCTAAAGTAGTGGCTCTTCAAATAGAATATTCTTTATTAGAAAGAACAGTCGAAGGCGATTTGATGCCAATGGCACTGGAAATGGGAATGGGCGTGACGCCGTGGTCGCCTCTCAAATTTGGCGTGTTGACTGGCAAATTTACTCGCGAAAACAAAGGCAAAGTTGAGCCGGGCCGTGGCGATTGGGTCAAAGAGAACTTGACCGACAAAGCCTATGACGTAGTCGACGAGTTAGTTGCCGTTTCCAAAGAATTGAACACGACACCACCAAAGGTGGCACTCGCCTGGTTGCTTACAAAACCAGGGGTGGTATCACCAATAATCGGTGCTCGAACAATGGAGCAGTTAGAAGACAACTGCGGAGCCACTGAAATCAAACTTTCAGGAGAGCAAATCAAACGTCTAGATGCAGTGTCAGAGCCCAAATTAAACTTCCCAGCAGACTTCATTAAGCGTGCGGGCACATTTGGTTCGGGCGGAACCACAATCAACGGCGAAAGCTCAGATGTGAATCCATTGGCGCCAAAGTCTGATGCTGAGCGCTTTACCGGCAAATCAACTGCTTCAGTTCGATGAGGCTAGTTGTTTAACCACTTCTTTGCCCATGCCTTCAGCTGATTTGGGATTCTGACCTGTAATTAGATTTCCATCTATGGTGACATGCGATTGCCATAAAGGTGACTTTTCGAATTTGCCACCATGTTCTGTCATTTTTGATTCGAGCATGAAGGGCATGTATTTGGTCTTATTGACCGCGTCTTCTTCGGCGTTGGTGAAACCTGTTACTTTCTTTCCTTTGAGCAAATAACTGCCGTCTTTGAGTTTGACATTTACAAGTCCAGCTGGACCGTGACAAACTGCGGCAACGACGCCTTTCTTCTCGTAGATTTTTTGAACGAGCTTTTGGCTGTCTTTGTTATCGGCTAAATCAAACATTGGGCCGTGACCGCCTGGAAAAACAATTGCTTTGTAGTCTTCTGCTTTTACTTTGGAAAGTGCAAGCGTGTTGTTGATTTGTTTCATTGCATCTTTGTCTGCGAGAAATCTTTTGTTGGCACCGTCTTCTGGTTTTTTGCTTTCTTCATCGAGCGGCGCTGTACCGCCCTTTGGAGAGGCAATATCTATTTTGTATCCGGCGTCTTTGATCGCATAGTAGGGGCTGGATAGTTCTTCTAAGTACCAACCAGTTTTCTTTCCGGAGTCGCCGAGCTTGTCGTGACTGGTAAGAACGAAAAGCACGCGACCTTTGTCTTCAGCTCGAACGCTCGATGTGGTGATGGCTGCAGTAAGAGCAAGAGTCAGTCCAACTAGAATCGATTTTTTAAGCATTATTTTCTCCCTTCGATTTGTATGCAATTCCTAACTGCCAAAGAACTAATAACGGAAACAAGATGGCGTTTGTCGCGACAAGTATGGTTCTTAACGGGTTGTCTTGCATGTCACCGCACAAAAAACCCGCAATAAAAGCAAGACCTGAGGCAATTAGCCCAACGAAAAATACAGCAAGTCCAACATTAAACAACCATTTTGGGTAATGGTTTTTTGTTGCAATGACACTACAATTAGTGGCAAGGCAGTACATGAAATTCGCAACAGTGCCGCTTTCGAACATGAATAATACTTGAGATGCGATGAACTCTTTACGAATTGGACCCTCGCCGTAGTGCGAGACTAGAGCTGTTACATCCAAGATTTGACCTAGTTCAGCATGTGAGTCGAGCAAAACTGCTACTGCTGCTAAATCAACTGCAGTGATAAGAAGCTTCCGATTGAAACTACTCGTCCCCAGAGCAAGATGGTGGCGCCAGAGGCATACTGTAAAAACGAAAAAGGTAAAGGCGGTGAAAATCCACACCGACCAACCCAGTTGCCACCACAATGTATTAGTCTTGATGTATTCAATGCGCGAATAGAAATTTGGGTTGGTCAAAAGTCCCGGACCAAGTACGAATGCCATTATTAACGAGGCCACTGTATGTGAAATTGCAGAGACTACCGACGCGATTCTCAGATTGCGCAGACTTGTACTAATGCTAGTCACGTTCAATTACCAGTCTGTAATTACGCTTCGCACATTCAGCTTCCAGTTCTTCGCGTTCAATCCAGGTGTCGAAGGGAACTAGTCCTTTCACTTCGCCAACCCCGTCTAATATTCGTTTGCACATAATGCTTGCGGGCATGACAGGAATTTGTTGTCCCTGATGTTCGGCGACAACGCTTAATCGAATTGTTTTTTGTTTGTCACCAGATAGTCCTTGAACCTCGACTCCAAGCGCGCCCCAGTCGTGACCAAGAAAACCAAATGCACTCATTGCCATTTGCAGCATCCCAGACATATCGCGGAGGTTTTTAATCGATCCAGAATTGGTTAGCGAAGCAAGCAACGACATGCCCGAATTGAATAGACCGATCTCGGCTCCAGCTCTGAATTGAACAGTGTCCGCGCTAAAGTGTGTTGGAAATAGTTCGTGATCGGCGACGTCGACTAAATATCCGGTTTTATTTCCAATTGGAGTCGGAAACTTGAAGTCTTGCGGTTGGCTCCAACCTTTGACGTTAGTCCAGCTGCCGTTCTGCATCACTGTAAAATCTTTGCCGATGGAACTAATTAGCGAAGTCACAGTCGAAAATCCGCGTGGTGCTTTGTTGCCTGGAGCAATTTGTATCTGAATCGAATTTATTTTATCGAGTTCTTTTCGCGCGATATTTACAAGCGCTCCAGATAACGCAGGCACTGATGACCAGCCGGTACACACAGACGACGATGGCTTCAACTGTTCGAATAATTTGCGCACACGCATAACATATTCGCGGTCGTCGGCAAGGTCAATGTATGGAATTGATTTATCCATACATGCATTTGCCAAAGTAATTGGAATATCTTGAAATGGACCTGCCGCGCAGATTACGATGTCGTTGCCTTTGATTCCTTCATTGCAATGAATGGTGTTATTGAGGTCGATTACTTTATTGAAAAATCGTGAGTTGTACGCACTAAGTTCGGTGCGCATCTCTTGCAATTTTCCTGCGGATCTGCCTGCGGCCACAATATGGAAATCTGTGTACTGCAATAGATCTTGCACTAAGATTCTACCGAAATATCCGGTGCCACCAATTACAAGTACTCGCTTTGCTGTCATTTCTTTAACGCCACTGCCATAATCACATAGTTCTTTTCTTTGAAATCAAACTCATCCACGACGTTCAAGCCAAGCTTCTCATGCGCTTTTATAGACCGCGGATTTTCCTTAGATACGAATACAACAGCGGCATCGTATTGTCCGAAAAGTTCTTTATACAGAGCTTCATAAAGTTTCTCGAGCACCCCTTGCCCGCGCAGAGATTGGTCAATACACACGGGTCCAGTGATAAGAACCTGTTGATTCGAAAGACTTTTCGCACCCAGATCAATACTGCTAAATCGTTCGATCATTGCAGCGGGCAATGGAAATGGCAAATTGAACATCGGGGTAGACGAGCACAAAAACGCCTTCACTGAATCACCGTCGAGCCCAGCTATGACGCAGCCGTCGTTATCCATAGACTGAAATTGCTGCGCTGAAAATGCCGCAGAAAGAAATCCGTCTTTCTTTTGATCGTCAGTGATATTGCTTGCAAGATTCAAGTCTTGCAGTTTTACGATGCCATCAAAGTCGGTGCCGGAGGCACGACGAAAAAGCATCTACTTGCCCGACTTGCCAATGATTACAGATACAGGAGCGTGAGTTGCCATTCTGTCTGTCACACTACCCAAGATAATGTGCTCAAGAGCTGTGTGACCCTTGGCTCCCATTACAATTAACTCAGCATTGTTTTTCTTGGTGAATTCTATGATTCTGTCAGCCGGTTCGCCTGTGACCAATTCTGTTTTGACGTTGCTTATTCCCAAGTCTTTCATTTGCTTCAGTGCGTCGGCAATGACGACTTCACCTTGCATGAGCAAGTTCTTTTCTAGAGCGAAATTTACTTCGGGAACAATAGCCATCATCTGCGGTATCGTCACCACATGCAGTACCGACACTTGTACGTTACGCTCTTTCAATTTGAGCGTGGTTGCCACTTTTTTCATTGTGGCTACAGCGTCTTTGGAGCCATCAAAGGCGAACACTACATGTTTGACGTCGTTCTTGCCAGGTCGCAATATAAGTGTTGTTCCTGGATTTAGTTTGGCTACTTTGCGCGAGGTTGAGCCGACAAAGAATTCTTCCACTTTGCCATGCTTTAATGGCAAGACACAAGTGAAGTCTGCATCAATCTCCTTGGACTTATCGGCTATCGATTGAGCCGGATTGCCAGAAATAAATTTGATTGTGACTTTGGCGCCTTTTGCTTCCAAAGCTTTTTGCAGTGGTTCTAGCTTCTCATGCGCTTTCTTCTCAATTTGATGGCCCCAGTCGTCAGCAAAATCGCCCATAGAATTGATAACGTTTTCGTATGCTGGCGTAATGTTCTTGACGAACAAAAGGGTGACATCAGCCTGTTCAAGCGGCAAAGTCGCTGCCAGAGCTTCAACGAAATCGGGCGGCAAGTGCATTACATCAACTGAGAGCAAGAGTTTCATGGTCCTAACCTTTAGCTTGTGCTTTGTGGGGAAGCTTTGGGTTATTTTCTCACCTTGGAAATCTCAATTCCTTAGATTTAATCCGATGATAGCTTGACTACTCTTTGTTTTCTTCGTCTTTAGGTTTGTTTTTACGCTTGGGTTTGCCCTTTTCGTCGCGCTTCTTATCTTTATTTTTCTTTCTTTGCTTTTCTTGGCTTTGTTCCAGTTCGATTACCTTTTCGATTTCTTCATCGATAGTTTCGTACGGGAATCCACTGCTGTTTTTGCTGGCATCTCCATTTTGATCGCGATCCGATAAGCCGGCCTTGCGTCGCTTCAATTCTTCTTCGATTTCTTTAGGGTCGATGCCGTTTACCTTCATCGGACCTTTGCAGAGTTCTTTCCATGGCGCACCTGCCATAGCCTGGCGCATGACGACCTCAAATACTTGTTGCCTGACCGAAGTGCCATAGACGCCGGACGGCAACTGTTCAGGCACTTTGACGCGCGGAATGGCGACGTCTGAGGCGCCGCAGAATCGACAAAGCTTCGCTTGAATTTTTATGCGCTCATCACAGGCTATGCAATTTCGATAATGGTCGTTTGAAAGACCATGGTTGCAAAAACGACACGCTTTCGCATTTTTCTTAATTAGCTCGGCGCAGTTGGGGCACTCAATTGAGTCAGCAAGATAATCCATGAGGTGTTTATACCCAGCAAAATAACTGGAAAACAGTGGCTAAAATCTCACAACAATTTGCCCGTGTGTTTTTATTACTTTCGCGGAGCGCTTAGCGCTTAGCGCTAGGCGCTCCGCATAAAGTGTTGCTTATAATCTAGAACTGCTGTTTAGTGATCCAGGCCGGACTCCGGAGTCCGGCCTGGATCACTAAATTAAAAGAGGCACCCTAAATGCTGTTAGATTTTTGACTCAATTAAAAATCGCAGATTATAAAAATCCATCAAACTTGGATTCAATCATCTAGTGGCGCCGTATTTGGTGCCAAAGACCAACGACCAAATTAATTAGTCGGAACGACTCTAGTAGGCGCGGACCGGACGAGGTGTTCCAGAGATTTTTTGAGCATTTACTTTTGCTTTCTCAGGTTTGCGACCGAAAGAAACACCCATGCTTTCGTAGACTGCAACATCGTTCATATCGACAAAGCGTTGAACGATGGCGTCTTTAACGTCCATATAATTCAACTGACCTGCTTGAAATGACGCAACAGTTACTCCCAAAACACCTTGAGCAATTAGTTCGACTGCAGCAGCACCCGCTTCCAGACCAAAGGTCGCATCATATGCAGAAGAGAATCCGCAGCGCACTAAGTGACCGGGACGAATGTCGCGCACTTCGGGAATCTCGTAAACGCCTTCGACAAATTGTCCGGTGCGCTTCATGAATTCTTTGATTTCGGGATCTTTTTTGATGCGGTCTTCGATTTGTTTGACTACATATTTACCTGCGCCCATCAGCTTTCTGTGACCAAAAGAGTCTGGTTCTGAACTCATGTCGACAAGCTCATTGCCGGATGCATCGCGCAGACCTTCTGCTACTACGACCATTACAGTGCCAGCTTTTACGTCTGATTTTTCGATGCGCGAAACAAAAGCGTCTTTGACGTGTTTGTACAAAACATCAAAATCTACTGGCACTTCTGGAATCAAAATGGCGTCGGCATCGGCTGCTACTCCGCCTCTAAAGGCAGTGTGTCCAGCGTATCTGCCAAACACTTCAAGCACGATTATTCGATTGTGAGTGCGTCCGGTGGTGCGCAAATCGCGCACTTCGTCCTGGATACGATTGATGGTCGAGTCACCACCGACACTGTATGGCATTAAGTCGAGGTCCATTGTTTTTGGTGCATGGACGCATGGGATGCCCTGGTCGGACAGATCTTTCACTACAGAGCCTGTGTCGTCGCCGCCCGAAATAATCAGAGCGTCGAGATTGAATTTCTTGAGCCCGTCTTTGATTCGGTCGTATTTTTTGTCGTCTTTGATTTTTGAGATTTTGACGCGTGAGTTGCCGGCTTCGCTACCTGCCAGGTATACCGGAATTTGTTCGATGCGGTCGTGTGTCAGTTGGGTCAATTCTTTGAGGTCGATTAAGTTATACAGCCCGGCATAGCCGTTTGGAATGATGAAAGTGGAATAGCCTTTGCTCAATCCGGTGAGCGCTGCGCCCTTGATCACGCCGTTTAATCCGCCGCAATCGCCGCCCGATGTGATAATTCCGATGTTTTTCATTTCTGCTCCCAAAAAAAGCTGTGGAGAGCAAATTGAACCATGCCGAAAAGATTGAGTGGAACTTGATTACTGTAAATTAGTTATTACTGTTTAACGCAATTTTATGCCGCCAGATTGCCCACGGGCTGCCTGCGGTCTTGAAAACGTGAGGTGAAATAGCTTAAGCAGGCAATAGTCGAGCTGACCAGACCCCTAATAAATGTTATAAAGGGGGTCTATATCTCTGGTATTAGGCAGAGAACGTGTTCATCAAGGATTTTATGGAATCGAAAGTCGACCCGACAAAAGACATCTTGGCGGATGTGACAAGCGAGAACGCTGAGCCCTACAGAGAATTCTGGCGCCAGGCGCTTGCGGTTCAGGGTTCAATTATGATGCACGTGCTGCCAAACGTCGTCTTGTCTGGCGTGGTTGCGACGATTGTTTGCTTTGTTGCGTATTACCTGAAGCAAAATCACAGTTTCCAGATTGGATTTAACGTGTCGCTTTACGAAGTTGTAGGGGGTGCGCTCGGTTTGCTCCTCGTTCTGCGTACCAATGCCGGTTACGACCGGTGGTGGGAAGGGCGTAAATTGTGGGGTGGAATCGTCAACCAGAGCCGCAACTTGTGCATTAATGCTTTATCTTACGGGCCAAACGAGCCTGAATGGCGTTCTAAATTTGTGCGCTGGGTGGCAGTTTTTGGACATGTTTCGCGCATGCGTCTTCGCAACGAATCAGAATCGCCAGAAGTAACAAATTTAATTGGTGAGCAGTCAGCCCAAGAATTATTTAAAACCGAGCATATGCCCAGTGCAGTTTCGATGATGCTTGGCGGGATGTTAAAAGACGCTTGCGATCGAGGTCTTATGACCGAACCTGCATTTCTTCAAGCCGAACAAGAGCGGGCCAAACTAATCGACCACTTAGGTGCGTGCGAGCGTATTTTGCGTACACCATTGGCGATGGCATACTCAGTAAAAATTAGACAGTTTATCGCTTTGTTTATTCTCACTCTTCCATTCGCTCTGGTAAACAGTCTTGGTGCTTATTGGCAGGTGCCACTACTGACAATGATGGTGGCATATCCGCTTTTGTCACTTGATCAATTAGGGGTCGAATTGCAGAATCCATTTTCGACTAAAAACCTGAGCCACTTGCCACTGGCTGAGATAAGTAAAGCAATTGAGAAAAACGTTTTGAGTTTGCTTCGTGCCAAATCTGTAAAATCAGGCGACCTCGATTTCAAAGTACGTGAGCAAAAACGTACTGAAGAGTTGATTTCGTTCTTGAACAAAAACTAGATTTAGAGCCTGTTTAAAAGTTAGCGCTGTATCCAATAAGGCGAGACGACCGAGCCGCGGTTAGACTCTTCTTCGGCTTTGTTTTTAATAGCCAGTGCATCTTGATACTTGCTGCGACATTCGTTCGCTAATTCTTGGTAGGGCTCAAGCAAAACCTGACTGCCCTTTTGAACGCGTGCGCGGCGACGTTTGAAGTCGTCGGGGGTTTCGCCATAGTTTGGAAAGACCGGCAAGGCTACATCGATTTGTTTTTTTGCTTCTTCAAGCTGTGCTTGTGAAGCGCGCATGTTTGATTCGGCCTCGGCTAAAACCTGGCGTGCACCACCAAAAAGATAGCTGCCCTGTGCAAAGCTTGACCATCCCATAAAATTGCTCAGGCTGGGTCCGCTTGGAGTGTAGGTGTTAATCTTGGGCAGGCGACGCCTGACACTTTCAAGTTCCTCGGGTTTCACCGAGTCGTCTTCGACCGGGGCGGTGATGTTTTCAGATTGGCTCGAGGCTGCAGGCGGCAGGTCGCTTGGGTTTGCTTTGTAATTATTTTTGTGCAGGAGCGCTTTAATTTGACCGGCGTAACTGCTTGCCGGGTCCAGGTGAAAACTTTGAGAGAACTGAGCCAGGGCGTCGTTTTTCTTGCCCAATTGAATGAGAGCCAGTCCATAAAGATAGTGCGACTTGGCGTTGCTTGGATTCTGGTCGACCAGTTTTTTGAAATAGCCTGCAGCTGAGGTGTAGTCTTTGGCTTGGTAGTAACGCAGTCCGTAACTTTCGTATGCAGAAGTTGCTGCCAATGCATGCAGCTGGGCTGTGGCTGCTAAGACGTACACGAGCGCCAGTTTGCCAGAATTTTTGAAGAGTTCAGTTTTCATCGCTATAGTTTAGGCCCAAACAGTGAAAAACTAAACATTACACTTTTTTGTTTCATGTTCTATGCTAGTAGAAGGTCTACAAAGTCTTAAGGGACAAGGTTTAGGAAGTTTGAACATAAGCAAATATCTTAGATTGGAAGATATTAGCGATTACGGTCTCCAAATTCCGGAGTCAGCGCTGTACGGCGTTTTGCTGGTGTCCACTAAAGTGAAAGATTGCTCGACTTTGCTCAAGCAATTGACTTCGTGGAGCCAACTTCAGCTTGTGTTTTCGACTTTGACCGAACCCGAAAATGCAGTCTTGCGTGTAGATGGTGAAAATTTTGATGCCGTCATAATCTCAATCGACCCACAAGCAGGTAAAGAACTAGCTTTATTGACCACAATTAAAAAAGTGGCACCAGAATTACCTGTGATTGTTTTGTCCGACCACAAGCACCGCGAACTGGCAAGCCAGGCTATCAAAAAAGGTGCTCAAGACTTTATGGTGGTCGATTCGTCATTGCCTCTTGAACTGCTTAAGATGCGTGTGGTTGCTGCAATAGAAAAGGGCAAGGCAGATGCAGATAAGCTAGGCTATGCAAGACTTGAAAAGTTTGTGATGCGAAGCGTGGTCGAGAATTCGCCCTTAATGTTTGTGCGATTTGATCATTCGTTTCACATAATTGATTGCAATAAATATTTCGAAGAAAAAATGGGCTCTACCAGGCAAGAATTGCGTGGTCGCTCTATGTTTGAAGTATTGCAGCAAGTCGAGCTGAGTGAGTTTCAGTCGCTTGCAAAAAGTCAGCCAGTGCTGGCAAAGCGTCTCACACTCAAAGCAGAGAACAATACTTATAAAGACATGTTCTTCAATCTCTTTAGCTGGTCCTTCTCTCGGGCAAACGGGCAAGAAAGCGAGATTATCTTGCTTGGCGTAGATATTACTGGGTCTGTAAAAGCCAAATATTTGCAGGAAGAATTTGTGGCTGCCATTGCACATGATTTGCGCAATCCTATTTTAGGGCACGAACAAATTTTTTCCGCCATTATTGACAAAAACATAAATCCCTATGGTGATTTTACTGCGTCACTGCAAGCCGTGCGCTCAAGCAATCTCAAAGTTTTGCAGTTGTTGGATACACTGCTTGATGTTTACAAAATGGACAGCTCAGAAGTGGTGCCAAAGCTTGAGGGCGCTTGTTTCAATGAAGCGGTGCAATCGCAAATTGCCGAAATGCAATTGGTGGCAAACACTAGTCAGCAAAAAATCAATCTTAATCAGGAGCAGGATTTGCCTAAAGCTGGCATTGATCAGGTTTCCGCTTTTAGAATAGTGTCTAACTTACTTTTCAACGCAGTGAAAAATTCGCCCAAGAACGGGCAAATAAACGTAACCACTCGCGTTAGCGATGATTTTGTTATTTTGGAAATTGCAAATACCCCTCTATTTCCGCAGTCTATCGAACTTGCTAATTTGTTTGAGCGTTTTGCTTTTGCCGACAGGTCGGAAGGTAGTAAAAGATCAACGTCAGGTCTTGGTTTGTATTTTTGCAAGAAAACACTCGACGCGTATAACGGTAGTATCACTTGTATTCAAGAGACCGACCCAGATGTGGTCACCTTTATTGTGAGCGTTCCTCTTTTGAAATGAAAAATTTATTGGTGCCTTGCGGCTCAATTATGTTGAAGTCTGAAAATCTAAATTGGGGACGACCAAATATTTTTGTCTCTTCTAAGATGCCCAGATAGTCTGTATTGTCACCAATCAGGAATAAATATCCTTTGACAATGGCATAACGACCTACACATTTTTGCTCTTGTGAAAGTGCTTCTTGTCCGCGATAGGATATTTTTACAAGCGAGCCGCCATTGAGCAAATCAGTTGGGTTTGAACTGATTTGGTTTTGAATATTTGGTGGCAGAATTATTTTGGATGAAGGACAATAAATCTCAACTACGTCGCCTGGCAATCCAGCTATGCGTCTGAAGTGAGCTAACTCACCAGTTTCTCCTTTGATGCGCGCGATAGCCAATTGCATTTTTTGCCAAGTGTTTTTTTCTTTGGCGTTTAAAAAATCGGGATAGAACAAAACAATCTCGCCTCGTTTAAAAGAGTGATTAAAATAGGGACTGAATTTTTCAACGAAAACAAGATCATTTGGTTTGAGTGTGGGAAGCATTGATAAAGACTTTATTTGACGCACTTCGCAAGGCACTGACCACAGTATTGAAAAAACAAATGTGGCTATAAAGTTCAGGATAAGCATGCCTGTAATTGATAGAAGTGTTTTCATTTTGGCACCGCTTTGGTTTTTTCGTTTATTTGCAAATAGAGCACCACAAGCGCGATTGTGACAACTAGCTCAATTATAAATTGTATTTGTATGCTCGAAAACATCAAGGTTGCACCTATTAAAAGTAATGGTGCAATCAAGCGTGAATATCCAAGTGTGAGTTGGTAGCTTGATTTTACGGATTCAGTCAGGGATACGCTTTTGTCTATTAGTATGAGACCGGCAATTGAAAATCTAATACAAATAAACATACCTGGAATAACAAAAGCGATGATACCGACTGCAGTGGCCAAAATATAAGATAAAGTCAGGATGAAAAAGACAGGAGTTTGATTCAACCCAGAAAATAGCTGACCAAAACGCACTGTTTGACTGCGAGTGGCACAAAGGCACATTCTTAAAAACCCAGATTCAAGCGCCGACCAAACTAACAGATAAGTCAGAGATGCTGCAACAAGATTCCAGAAAGGAAAATTTATAAGCAAAGCAAACACAAGCATATTAGCCAGAGTGGCAAGTAGAGTGCGAAGAATAGACGCGCTCAAAAGTTTGAACCAGTTTTTTTTCAAAACTGAAAAAACGTCTTGAGCTAAGCGTCTAATCTCGAATTTCATTTAAAATTCTGCACTTGAATTCAAGCTGGTATGGTCATGAACAACTTTCCAGGCTGATTTTTCATCGCTGCGACTCAAGACGAGACTGAATACTCCACCCATTTCTTTATTGTCTTTGGCGACTAAATGCCAGCGTCCAACGCACAATGCATTATTTTTTCCAAGCTCGACTGTTTGCAAAATAGTAAAATCAAGTTTTCCCATCGTGTCTGAGCTATTGCCGTAGCGCTGCTTGTAATGCGCTTCTAGAGCGTCATAGCCCGAGATTATTTTGCATCCAGAAGTATAAGATGTCTCCTTTGAGCGTTTGTATCCAGTCATAAAAGTTTTGAGATCGCCCTTGTTCCAGGCGTTTGCTTGCATGTCGAGCAAGGCTCTAACACCGTCATTGAGTGTGATTTTTGAAGAATTAGTTTTTGCTTTGACCAGACAAGTGGAAGAAGTTAAAACCATTGCAGTTAGTGTCAGCAGAAGGAGCAATTTTTTGTTCAAAGCAAACCTCGAATAAAAGCCAGGGGCGCGCTCTAACATATCATAGCCGACTATGTAGAATCACTCATGACATTTTTCACAGGAGTACTCTGCTATTCCCGCGACGACAACTGATATTTCGCCTGAAGTCAATAAGGTCGGTCAATTCTTAATTGAGAACCCTAAGAAGAAGTAAGGCTAAACTGCCTCATTCCAACCTTCTTCCATCAATTTTTTGACGTCTAGGAAAAATCGAGCAGCTTGTGCGCCGTCCATCACTCTGTGATCAAAATTTAGTGATACAGTCATCATTGGCTTAACTGCTTGTTCTTCGCCATCTGGTACCATTCGATTTTCAATTGTGCCTATGCCAAAAACAGATGTGCTTACCGGAGGAGCAGATACCACGGTGGTTCCAAGCGAACCAAGTGATGTCAGTCCAAAAGTGGAGCGAACATACCTCAGTCTGAATGATGGAAACACCGTTCCCAGCCACATTATGGTGCGACGGATGAAAAAAGGTAGATGGGCAAAATCGTATTGTTGTTTCAAGTATGGTATCGAATCAATTTCTGCTTCGTGATACTCTTTTAGCTCTTTAGAAATGTCTACAACCGAGCGCTCATGCGGTGCGGCAATTTCCCCAAATAAAACAATTGGATCGCCATCGACAAATTTTTCGACCGTGAAACCGCCAGTAATATTTTCAAAAGTAAGAAGTCGCTCTCCTGGTATTAACACCGAGCGGCTGATTGGATGCTCTTTTTGAGCGATTGAAATAGCTTTGATTAGAAGAGCTGTTGGTGTTACACGAATATCTTTTGCTGCAAAACTTTCAGTCAATTTGATGGCCCAGGTCATATCTATATCATAGAAAAGACGCGCTGTTACAGCCGGTTCGCCATACATGGCAAGCAAGTCGAGCACTACACGCCGACCGATTGGAAGTGGTCTTATATTTGGTGCGGCTACCAGACTTTGATAATTGAGTTGTAGCATTTTAAAATTTCGCCTCTAGTGCACAGAAGATATCAAGATGACTTCTAGCGCAGGTCGGTCTTTTAAATGCGTCAGTTATTTAGCGTACTGATATTGGTGAACAGTCAAACGTTCGCCAGCTCTGTAAAGTCCGCAAAGTCTGGTTACGATGTGGTCTTCGCCGACTGAGTAGCAGATGATGGCGTCGCCTTCGTCGTTGAAACCGGCAACCATTGCAACACGATCGGTTTGTTGTTTTTCGCGATCAAAGATGGAGATTACATCGCCAACTTGGAGGCAGGAAGCATCTTGGAACAAAGCGTCGGACTGCATTGCTTTCAATTTCCATCCAAGCAATTTAGCTTCGAAGCTATTGAGTGCTGCAGGAACATTTTTTTCTTCACGAAATTCGGTACCGCGGAAATCCATGAAGTACATGGCGCGGATGTAGCTATCGTTGAAGGCGTTGAGCAAAGGACCTTGGAAATTTGGCAATTGGTTGTACTCTTCATCGCTTTCCACTTGGACGGTGGGCTCGATTACTGCTTTGAGTGAACCATCGTTATCCAAAACAAATTTGGTGCTTGAGAATGCATGCAAGTCGATAAGTCCGCCAAAATCAATGGTGAGTTGAGGCACCACCGAGAGAGTCGGTTGAGATTGAGTGTCGAGTTGTCTTGCAGTATTTGTCATTTTTTGGGACCGGGTAAGAGGGGGGCTTACGTGCTCTTATAATGACAAAGCTCAATAGGACAAAACAGTGTAAAACCACGTAGCCCACGACCAATTCGTGGGGGGAATACGTATAAAGTCCGAAAGTTTTTTCTAGCCTTTCTTGATTTGCCAGAAATCTTCGCCCAGAGCGTCCCATGGAAGTCTGTGCTCATCTGGGTTTTCGGCATCAAAGCATTGATTGACAAAATAAATCATAGAAGCTGGAGCTTGCCACAAGTTGGCAAGACCATGTGCTACGCCACGGGGAATGTAGAGCAATTGGGCGCGACCAGCACCTAGAATCAGGCGCATAGTGTTGTTGTAAGTTGGTGAGCCTTCGCGTGCATCGAACAGTCCAACCAGAACGCGGTCTGTCGGCATGATGAACCAGCAATCTTCCTGGTTGTAGTGCAAGTGGAAAGCTTTGATAACTCCCGGTAGCATTTGCGAAAAAGTAGACTGTTTCACTTGGAAATCAGGAATGTTTTGCAAGCAGCCATTGTCGTCTAGGCGGACTATTTCAGTCAGGCAGCCGCCATCTTCTACAAACAATGTGAGGTTGATTAGCTGGACGCCTTCAATCGTGGGCTTTTTAGAATAATCTTGAATTGACAGGTCTTTGGCGTAATCGCCTCCGATAGCTTTGTCTGTGAGCGGTTTGAGTGTTTTTGTAGAAACCATGGAATAAGCACCTGCCGACGAACGGCACTAGAATACCAGATCTTGAACGCTTTCGAGGCTTGTCTAAACTAGAGCTTCAGATTTTTTCAAGGAAATGTAATTAGCCAGCGATTCTTGCCAGCTTGGCAGTTCGCGACCAATTGTGTTTATCAGTGTAGTTTTGTCCATCACAGAATATTTGGGTCGGGTAGCCGGTCTTGGCATGTCTTTGGTTTCGATTGCTATTACTTCACTTTGAAATTCTTTAGTGATTTCGCGAGCAAACTCGCACCAGTTGGTCACTCCGTCATCTGTGGCGTGGTAAACGCCGTATCTTTCGGTCTCAATCAGGTCGGCAATCACTTCGGACAAGCTCAGTGTACAAGTGGGAGAACCAAACTGATCGGCGACTACTCTAAGTGGCTTGCCTTCGCTTGCAAGGCGCAAAATAGTCTCGACGAAGTTCTGACCATTTGGACCATAAAGCCAGCTTGTACGAACTATATAGAAGCGTTTGAGGTGTCTTTGCACTGCAAGCTCACCGGCAAGCTTGGTCTTTCCATAAACAGACAAGGGGCTTGTTTGGTCCCAGGTTGTGTAAGGGCGGTTTTGATTACCGTCGAATACATAATCCGAACTTATATAGAGCATTGGAATATCTAACTGGTTGCAAGCCACCGCTAAATTTTCGGTTCCATATCCATTTATAAGGAAAGCTAGAGCCGGCTCAGATTCTGCCTGGTCCACTTTTGTGTAAGCGGCACAATGCAGAACCAGACTGGGTTTCTGCTCAGAAAGCACAGCCTGGACCTGCTCGTAATTAGTCACGTCGAGCTTTTCTTTGGGCATGGCAATCACTTTGTGATCGCGCGACTCAAGACAAGCCACAAGGGCTTTGCCCAACATTCCACCGGCCCCTGTAACTAGGAGTTTGCTCTCTGCCATGACTCTAATTCGCTACGCCTGCTACTGCCGGAGCGTTTGCAACAGCTGGAACGACGTTTGATTTGCTCATCACTAAATTGAGCCAGTCAGCATTCGAGGTATACCATTCGATTGTTTGCTTGATGCCTGTCTCAAATGTATGTTTGGGGGTCCAACCAAGCTCGCGTTGAATCTTGCTTGAGTCAATAGCGTAACGACGGTCATGTCCAAGACGATCAGCCACGTATTTGATCAGTGCTTCGGTCTTGCCTAGCTCTTTGATCAAGAGTTTGGTGATGTACATGTTTGTTTTTTCGTTGTTACCGCCAACGTTGTAAACCTGGCCCGACACGCCTTTGTGGAAGACTACGTCAATTGCGCGGCAATGATCTTCAACATGTAACCAGTCGCGGATGTTGGCTCCGTCGCCGTAAACAGGTACTTGTTTGTCGTTCATCAAATTGTTGATGAATAACGGAATAAGTTTTTCAGGATGTTGATAAGGACCGTAGTTGTTGGAACAGCGAGTGATCACTACAGGCAAATTATAAGTGTGGTGATAGGCCTGGCAGATCATGTCAGAGCTTGCTTTGCTTGCCGAGTAGGGGCTTGATGGTTGAATTGGTGTTTCTTCAGTGAAGAAGCCTGTAGGACCAAGCGATCCGTAAACTTCATCTGTAGAAATTTGCATATATTTGATGCTGTATTTGGCATCAGGACCTGGTTTGCATCCTGGTTCCAAGCCGTATTTGAAAGCTGCTTCGACAAGAGCTTGAGTGCCCATAACGTTTGATCTGACGAAAATAGCGCCATCTTCAATCGAGCGGTCGACATGGCTTTCTGCAGCCAGGTTCATGATGCCGTCGATTTTGCCAAACATGCGACCTGAAACTATTTCATTGACCAGCTCAGTATCTTCGATGCGACCTTTGACGAATTTGTACTTTGGATTAGAGGCTACGTCAGCCAGATTTTCAGGATGACCGGCATAAGTCTGAGCGTCCAAATTGATGATTTCGTAGCTGGGATAAGTGGCCAACATGTGTCTGACCAGGTTGCTACCTATAAAACCCAATCCGCCGGTGATTAAAAGTCGCATAGTCTACTCCCTAAAGGTACAGGTAGATTTTGGCTTGACATGCCACTTTTGATCAACGTTGTCTAAATAATCTAGACGCGATAGCTCGTGAAAATTGTTTAATAGAACCCAATTGTGATATCATATTGATATTAATGATATCAAAAGAGGTTTTGATGGCTGCCATAACTGTCAGAAATATTACAGATGATGTGCAGCAAGCGCTCAAAGTTTTGGCTGCACAGAATGGTCGAAGTACAGAGGCTGAAATCAGAGTGATTTTAGAGAATGCCGTTCGTCCCAAAGAGCGGTTGAAAATTGCGACCGAATTGCGCAAATTTGCACTAAAGCACAATATTGAATTACACACAGAACCTCGAACCGAACTTCCACGCATAATGGATTTTGGCGAATGATCATTCTAGACACTAACGTCTTATCTGAGCCGACTAAATCGAATTATGATCCTGTAGTGTTCGATTGGATTGATTCTCAGATACCAGAGAGTCTTTATTTCACTGCTGTTGGACTTGCCGAAATTTATGTTGGATTAAATTCCTTGCCGTCAGGCAAACGCAAAGAAAGTCTTGCTCAAGATATAAGCGAACTTCTCGAACAGTTATTTGCATATAGGATTTTACCTTTTGATGCGGATAGCGCCTTAATCTTTGCCAATCTCGTAGTGAAGGCAAAGTCGGAAGGAAAATCTGTGTCTTTATTCGATGCGCAAACAGCAGCTATTGCAAAATGCAATGGATTTACAGTAGCTACGCGAGATGTCAGACCTTTTATTTATCTTGGGGTGTCTGTAATAAATCCATGGACCCAAGCCATTTCATAACGAGTTCGGGCCAGTCTGTAATTGAATTTTTTGTATGTCTGAGTCCAAACGCGTGTCCACCTGTTGGATACAAATGCATTTCGACTGGCACATTAGCTTTGCGTAAAGCTTGATAGAAGATGAGCGAATTCTCGACTCTATCTACTGGGTCGTCTTGCGCTTGAATTATCATCACAGGCGGCGTTTTACTTGTGACCTGAATATCGGGATTTAGTTTGAAAGTGCCATCGTCTTGCTTTATTGCTAGACGCCCGGGATAAATGGGAACTGCAAAATCTGGTCTGCAACTCACGTCGTCAGTGGCGTCGATTTTCTTATATATAGGTATGTGATGTGTGCTCATGGCCGCAGACAAATGTCCGCCAGCGGAAAAGCCAAGCACGCCTATTTTCTTTGGGTTTATATTCCATTCTTTGGCGTGTTGTCTGACAAAGCTGACTGCTCTTTGCGCGTCCTCTAAGGCAATTGGCGATTTTGGATAGTGCCCTGCCGCAGGTAGAACGCCTTCACCTGGAACTCTGTATTTGAGCAAAACACAGTTGACACCACGGGCGGTGAACCAATCACAAATCTCAGTTCCTTCTAAATCCATGGCTAAAATCTGATAGCCACCGCCAGGAAAAACTATGATGCAAGTGCCAGTATTCTTTCCTTTGGCTGGATAAAGTGTGACTGTGGGTTTTGATACGTGATGTGTGTAAAGCCAAGGTTTGCCAGCCACTGGCATATCGGTGCATTTGAGATCTTCTTCTTTGCCTTTGACTGCAAATTTGCCAGTTTTGTGCGGCATCGAATTTTCTGGCCAGATAGGTATTTGTTTAAGCCCAGCTGCGGGTTCCCAGGCAAATGCGGGAGAAAATATTTGTGCAAGGGTTAAAACAGTCAGGCTAAAACCATAAGCATTAAGGCATGTTTTGCTTATGGTTGACTCGAGTGAAAAAAAGGTCTGCACCAAACCAGAAATTCGCAATTTAGACCACTTCTACTTTTGAATCGTCGCCCAGCATCAATCTGTACGCAATTGGTTTGTTGTGGCTGCGTGTCAATTCAACATTCAAGCCAATCAAGCTGTCTTCGATACGTCCATGGAAATCTAGAATCTGACAGTTTTCACGTAAGATGCAATATTCAATTTCGGCAAAACTCACTTTAGCACCATCACCAATTGAAGTGAACGGTCCAATATAAGTGCCTTCTAGTTTGCAGTCCTGACCGATTACAACTGGTCCGCGAATAGTGCAATTTTTAAGTTCGCTTCCTTTGCCGATTGAAACACGACCAGAAATTTTGGACGAATTGTCGACATCGCCTTCAATACTGGCGTCGGACA
Source organism: Candidatus Melainabacteria bacterium (assembly GCA_016699165.1). Classification (GTDB taxonomy): domain Bacteria; phylum Cyanobacteriota; class Vampirovibrionia; order Obscuribacterales; family Obscuribacteraceae; genus Aved-18. The sequence goes on from CP064963.1 coordinate 3,191,988, forward strand.
TCTCGTCCAATACGACGCGATTGGCTTCAAGCATGTCGTCTTTCTTTCCAGTATCAAGCCACCAGCTTTGCAAAATGTGACTATCCACGCGGTTGCCCATTTCGATCATTTTTTGAATGGCATCTGTGATTTCAAGTTCGCCACGTGCGCTTGGTTTGATTGCATCAATGGCGGCGTGAATTTTATTGTGGAAAAGATAGACTCCAACTAGAGCCAGATTGGATTTTGGTTGTTTGGGTTTTTCTTCTAGTTTTAAAATGCGACCTTCAGCATCAAGCAGTGCAACACCAAACGAACTTGGATTTGGAACTTCTTTGAGCAAGAGGAACGCATCGGCTCCACCTTCCTGAAAGCGCTTCACAAGCGGTCCCACGCCATCTTTGATTAAGTTATCGCCAAGATACATAACAAAAGTATCGTCGCCTAAAAAAGGTCTTGCGGTCTTTACTGCATGAGCAAGACCAAGCGGCTCATCTTGCAAAATGTAAGTGATTTTTATTTTCCAGCGACTGCCGTCTCCGACGCATTCTTTGATGTCGTTGCCGGTTTCGGGACTGATGATGATACCAATATCGTTGATACCAGCTGAAATCAGCGCTTCGATTCCGTAGAACAAAATCGGTTTATTCGCCACCGGCAAAAGCTGTTTGGCTGCGGTATGTGTGATTGGACGCATACGCGTACCTTTGCCACCACTGAGAATAAGACCTTTCATTTTTATTTGCGAACCTCTTTATTGGAGTTTGGGTTTAGTATGCGCCACGCTTGTTTAGAACGGCGCTGAAAGTAGAAAAGATAATCTGCCAGTCGAGTTTGTTGCTCCAGTTGTCGCAATACCATTTGTCGAATTCGACTTTCACTTCATCGGCCAATTCGTCGCGACCATTGATTTGAGCCCAGCCCGTGATACCAGGCAAAAATTTGAGCACGCCCTCTTTTTGACGAAGCTCAGTGAGCGAATTTTGATTATACAAAGCTGGTCTTGGTCCAACCAGACTCATTTGACCCATTAAGACATTGAACAGTTGTGGTAATTCGTCCAGACTTGTTTTCCGTAGAATGTTTCCAATCGGTGTTATGGGCGAAGGCAGTTTGAGCATTTCTTCGGTTGATACGTTAGGGGTGCCTAAGCGCATGGTTCGAAACTTATAAATTTCAAAGAAATGACCATCTTTGCCGACCCGCTTCTGTTTGAAGATGATTGGACCAGGCGAGTCTGTTTTTATGAGCGCACAAATTATGGCTAGAACGGGCGAAAGTGTCAGCAGTGCGCCTAGAGATAAAATTATGTCGGTTAGTCGCTTGATCAGCATGTAATGATTTTATGGCTTTATGCTTTGTATGTCCTTAATCTAAGTTGAGCTATACTGTCGAAATGTCAGTCCAGCCCACATCTTTATCTGTTGTTACAGTTAGCTGGAACACTCGTGAACTGCTTCGGGAGTGCTTGGAATCTCTCAAGGTTGAGCTTGCCACATTGCCGCAAGTAAAAAGCGAGGTCTTTTTAATCGATAATGATTCGCACGACGGCTCGGCAGAAATGGTGGCGTCTGACCATCCCTGGGTTGAGTTAATCGCAAATAAGGACAATCTGGGCTTTGCTAAAGCCAATAATCAGGCTTTCAAACTGGCGCAAGGCGAATTTGTTCTACTTTTAAATCCTGATACCAAAGTTTTGCCTGGCGCAATTGGCACTCTGATTGAGTTTTTGCAATCAAAGCCACAAGCGGCAATAGCGGCACCGATGCTTTTGAACACCGATATGAGCGTGCAGCGCTCGTGTCGCAAGTTTCCAACATTTACCAATATGCTTTATGAGCTTATTGGACTAAGTAAGATGTTTAAACCAGGCACCGCTGCTGGTGCCAAGTTTCGCGAATACAAAATGCTCGATTGGGAGCACGACGACGAGCGCGAAGTAGACCAGCCTGAGGGCGCCTGCTTGCTTCTGCGTCAAAGTGTAATAGATCAAGTAGGCACCTTAGACGAAGGCTTTTTTATGCTCTTTGAAGAAGTGGACTGGTGTTATCGCATCAAGCAAGCGGGCTTTGAAATTTGGTTTACGCCACGGGCTCAAATAATCCACCATTACGGACAATCTATAAAACAAGTAAAAGCGAAAATGATTTGGTCTTCTCATAAGGGGCTTTTCCGGTTCTGGCACAAACACTACAGGGGTAATCGCTGGTATCTGGACGGTTTTGCCTACTGTGGGCTGATGGCATTGGCCTTTGTGCGCATAATTGCCCATACGCTCAAGAACAAGCTTGCCGCCTGAAAAGTGCGCCCAGATTTTGGCTATATTTCAAGGATGTATATAAATTGTTTACCCTTTGCTAATATTTTCGCTATTTTATGAGTTTTGATTTAGACTGAACGAAGTAATGCACAGCCCAAACTTATTGGTCTGTTTTTTTGTAGCTGACAAGAATTTCTTCCCGAAGTTCCGGGGGCCAAAGAAGGAGGCCGATGTTAAATGCACACAAACAACTCGAACAAACATAGTCAAGGCACGGCGACATGTGCCACTCAAGAGAATGCCGAACTTGAGTATGAATTTGGTGGCAGACATCTGCTTGCAAGCTATTTGAATTGCTCGCCCGAAGCGCTCGATGACGCTAAGGCGATAGATGCTGCGATGAGAGCGGCAATCAAAGCTTCCGGCGCCACAGTGCTTAGCGCAAATGAGCACATTTTTGAAGGCGGCGGCATGACTGCCCTTTACTTGTTATCTGAGAGTCACGCAAGTATTCACACTTATCCTGAGCACAAGTCTTGCTTCGTGGATATTTTCACTTGCGGCTATGTGTGCGAACCAAAGGAATTCGACCGTGTATTGCGCGATTATTTCAAACCGCAAGAAGCATCCATGCGTTACATGGACCGCGGTTCCACCACCAAAGAAATGGATAGTTCAAACGAATCTTTGACTCTTGAAAGCAATAACATTGCTTCGTGGAACAAAGATGGCGAGCAGCGCAAAGTATTTTTCCAACCAGGTGAGATGGAAGGCTTCGTTGTAGACGAAGTTTTGCTTGAAACCAAAACAAAATATCAATCTGTGATGGTGGCTGATACCAAAAAATTTGGACGCATACTTGTTCTTGATGGCGATTTGCAGAGTGCGCAAAAGGACGAAGAACTTTATCACGAGTTTCTCGTTCATCCAGCCATGATGTTCCACAAAAATCCCAAGTCTGTTTTGGTAGTGGGAACCGGTGAAGGTGCCACTCTTCGTGAAGCTTTCAAATACAAAAATAATCCAGCTGTAACTGCTGTAGATATCGATCAAGAAGTAGTCGAAATCTGTCGCAAATATTTGCCCACATGGCACAAAGGCGCTCTGGAAGCTGATTCTAAAGCGACACTGTTATACGAAGACGGACTGGAATATTTGCGTCGTGAAAAACAACTTTTCGATATCATTATTATGGATGTGGTTTCAGACCACGAAGAAGGTCCGGCAGAAGCGCTATATACAGACGCTTTCTACAACCTGGTCAAAACTAAATTGGCGCCAGGCGGTATAGTGGGTATTCAAGGTATGTACGCTAACTTCTATCCAGAATCGCGCATGCATCGCAAATTGCGTGGAGCAGTTGAGTCTGCTTTCTCGCAAGTGCATACTTATTCGACATTTATTCAGTCGTTCTGGTCAGAGTGGGCATTCTTGCTTGCTTCAGACTGGTGCGATCCTAATGCCGAAGGTACGCTTGAAACACTCAAGTCGCACTTTGCCGAGCGTGTTGCACCTGATGCAATGGTGCATTTGACACCGGAGCTTCTGGTTGCAAGCTTTGCTCAAGGCAAAAGCAATAAGAAAGCATTGGGACTGAAATAAGCTAATTAGCTAAATTAAGTCTCTGACTTAAACCGGCGCGGTCCAGCCAAAAGTATCGAGTGTCTCATCAACTGTCATGTTATTTTCAAGACAGTAAGACATCACGATAGTGGCTTGCTCAAGCTTGAGTAAATCATGGTCGAGATAAGTTTTTAGCTCGGTCGCGTTATTCATTACTTGTTCGTCTATTAGTTTGGCATCGAACAAGGTCTTGATTAATGGCACACGGTTAGCCAGTGCCAGAGCCGTTGCTATCTGCAAATCTTTGTCTGAAATAAGTCCGGCTTTTTTCAAAATATCAGTTATCTCAATTTGCTCGCGCTCTTCTAAAATTTCTTCTGGGTTGGAATCGAGCTTGGCAAGCACGTCTTGCAGTTCTTTATTGGAAGATGCGTATTGAATTCTTTTGATGATGCGCGCAGCCTGATCTTCAAAAAGCATTCCTTGTCCGACCATCGACAAAATATATTTGGCTGCTTTGGCGCATGGAGCCGAGGCATAACCTAAGGCTACAAAAACCTCTTCAATTGGAACTTCTTCTGTCACTTCAATTTCTTTGGCGGTCATAAGCTGACTCTCTGAGACTACGCCAGCCATCAAGAATAATTCGCCAGTAGCAAAAGTCTCGCTCATTGCCCCTTGAAACTCGACATTCTCTCGCAATGATTGTTCTAATGGAATAGCTCTAAGTCGGGCAAGCTTTAATGCATAGACGGCTTTGTCTCGTTCTATTGCTCCATCGCGAACAAGTTTTTGAGCGGCAAGAGCTGAGTTAAGTGCGGCACGTTGAACTTTGCCATTATTCATCAGCACCATGCCTAGTGGCAGACCCGTTTCAGAACTTGCGCGCATGGCTTCGTCTACATGAGAACGACTAGCGATGCCTGCAGCTACAAGCAATTCGCCCAGTCTATTTTCAGTGACCATAGTTTTTGGTGGAGCTGCTGGAGCAATTCTAGCGATGGCTGCATCAAGGGCAACGCCGTGCTTAATTACTTGCATGAATGCTTGAATGGCATGGTCAAATGGAATTAATCCATCGCGCATTCGAGACTGCAATTCAAGTGCTGTACGCAAGTGATCCTCACTTACGTGACCGTGCATAGTGAGCACGCGTCCAATGGGCAAGCGCATTTTGAAAGACAGTTTGTAAGCAGCTTCAAACTGCTCTGGTTGAATGAGTCCGGTGCGGATGAGCAATTCGCCAAGTTGTACGTCTGTGCTTTCCTGCGACATCAGTCTCTCTTAAGGCTGCGTGACAAAACAATCGGAAACGTGCCTTGAAGCGCTTCATTCTTGGCTGAGCGTGCAGCACCTATTAATGCTGGAAGATCTTCACCATCTGAGGGTAATCCGGCAATGCCGATTGCTATTAGCAAATTACGCTTATTAATATCATTTGCCAAAGGTGTGTTGCTTACTGAATCCAAGATTCTATTGGCAATGAAAGCGGCTTGCGAAGGTTTTGTGTTGGGCAAGATCAAGGCAAATTCTGTACCCTCAAAATGACCTAGAGTATCGAGCGGTCGTTTGACCAAATCAATGCGCATAGAAGCCTGGGCGATAATTTCTGGTGGCAACGCTTCGGCTTGCATACTGCCCTCACCGCGCCGCTTAGCTAATTCCATGATAATTAGCGAAAGCGGTAAATTATAAGCTTCGAATCTATAAAACTCATACTCAAGAAAATACAAAACACCTTCAAGACTGAAAATGCCTGTGTCTGGGCGAATGAAATTATATTTGAGCGCTTGAATTACTTGTTTGCCGTCGCCTAGAAAGTCTAGCGCACCGCCTCTAGAGCCCGATGGTGCCTTGATTTCCATGATTCCACAATAAAGGAAATTAAAAAGCAAAGGCGCCCATTGCGATGATTCCATGGGCTGATCGCGTAGCAAATCTGTGAAAGTTCGTTTGCGTTTGAGCAATTCGTAAATACTTTTCTGCCATTCGAAATCTAAAGGCTGACCTTTAGAAAGCATCAATTTGAGTTCAGTGTCGCTTAAATTCTTTTGTTTCAAAACCAAATATGATTCATAAACAAGGCCGGCTTCTTCAAGCGCTTTCATTTGATTGAGGAGGGCTGTTCCTTCTGTAATCGAAGCCTGCAAGCTCTTGTCGCAAGAATTCATGTCGGTCAATTTATTTGGTTTGAACGAGTAAGTGCCCTTTCTCCAGGTCACTAGTTCTTTCACCGCCGCATCACCGCGGGCGGTACCAGCCTGAGCGTGCTTTGGAACGCCTTCTACAAAAAAGACTTGTCCAATTGCGTTGTCACCTAATACTTCGAGCATGCCTGTAAGCCTGCTCATTCCATATGTGCTCAAAATGTCCGACACTTTGGCGCGGTCGAGACTGCCTTCTAATGCAGCATTTTGCGCTGGTCCAGAACTTGCTCCAGGCAATGCTGAACTATTCGAAAAGAAATCCGCAGGCAGGCTGCCTTCTGGCAAATTGTTATTGCCAGGCTGTTGTCTGTTGTTGGATAAAGGTGTTCCGCCATAGCTCTGGTTGCCTAAGGCTGGCAGCGAAACCGAAGATGCTCTTGGAGAAGAACCAGGCATTGGGGGCAAAGTTGCTCCGCCCATTATAGACTGACTTTGTTGGGGCTGGGCATAACCCTGAGGACCTTGCGTAGCCTGCTGACCTTGCATACTCGGTTGAGGATAAACACCCGAAGTGGTAGGAAATCCAGCAGTCGGACTGGTTCCCGGTCTACCTGGTTGAACTCCTGATGATGCCGCGGCGTTGTAGGAGCCACTTCCAGTTCCCATCGCCGGATTGGTCATCGCTTGGAAAGTGCCAGTGGAACGCGGTTGATGATGACTTTGTGTTTCAAGCATCATGATGACGTCGAGAATTAAATTTAGATCGGCTGTTTCAAAACGGCTGACCAGTTTGGATTGACGACCGTCGTCTTCCCAAACCTGCCATTGGGGTGTGGATGTGACTTTATCGAATTTAACAAAAATACTGTAAGACTTGAGCGATCCCGGAATCGCCCAGTTAAGTTCGATTTCCTGACCACGATTAACCTGAGCCTGCTCGTAGACGCCACGAAGCACGTTGAAATCAGGAAAAGTATTCTGTTTGGGAAGTCTTATTTTCCCTGGCTGTTGCTGGCCTCTCCCAAACATTTAAGTTCCCTTGACAATCCGTCCTATATGATATGCACTGATCTTACTAGATAACATCTAAAGCTTCACCATTATCGGTTACGATTCGAAAACCTGTATAGTTTGTGCATGAGTTTTTCAAGTCCAAATTCATCGCAAAGCGGCGTCGCGACAATAGGCTATCAATTTGTAATAGCCGTATTGTTTGGAGCACTGTTCTTTTTAGCTCCCTTAACTATCAGTCAGTTGCAAATAGCTGGTCTGGACCCGCAAATGCTTGCTTGTGTCCCTGACAGTTTTAGACAGTATCTAATTTGGCTCGCCACGGCGTTTTTTCTATGTGCTTTGTTTACCTTTTTCGATATGAAGCGCCCTCAAAACGTCCGAAAACCGCTCGCCTTCTATGTTACCCTCAGTTTTTTCCTTTTTTATCTTGTTTTAACTCGTGCTCTGCATTTTCCAATGTGCGTGGACGATGCTTATATCGATTTTCGATACGTAATTAATTGGGTCAATAACATCGGTTTTGACTATAACCCTACAGAGCGTGTGATGGGATTTACATCGCATCTGCACATCGCGCTTTTGACAATGCTTTTGGCGATTTTCAAATCTGTCGATCTGGGTATTATTTCTCAAAATTTAAACACTGCACTCAGTATTCTTTGTTATTTTCTCACATTTATTTTTGTGCGAGGCATCGCAGGTAGTGGCACGACTGCTTTGATGTCTGCCGCTGTTTTTGCACTTCTTCCATATGCTTTTCAAGAGTCAATGTCAGGCAAAGAAGCCGTTCTTCTTATGGCATTGATGCTCGCTTGTTTGCTCTCAATACAGAAAAATAAACCACATCAAATTGCTCTTTATTCGGCCCTGATTCTTTTAACCAGACCCGAAGGCGCGGTCTGGTGTGTACTAGCTTTTATGTGGACGCTACGCGATTATGGCAAAGCCGCTATCAAAGCATGGATTGGACCAGCTCTTATTTTAGGTCTGGTTGGTGGCTTGCTTTATGCAGCTTATGGAACAGTGGTGCCACATAGTCTACTTGGCAAATCTTTGATGTTTTACAAGCCATTTATGTTAATGGATCTAGTGCTTGTGTTGCGCCGTTTAGCTGATGGGACGCTCATTCCCGAGTTGAATTATTTCATTTCCAAGCCCTGGAGCGACGTTTACGATTTCGCTCGTTTGTATGCTGGAGTGATTGTTTTGCTTTTGACCTATAAGCTCTTAGATATAGGTGCACTGAGGTTTTACGGTCTAACTGTCTTTGCCTATTTTCTTGTTTTTTCGATACTCAATCCTTACTTGTTCCCTTGGTATTTTGGATGGTTTGGTTTGGTTCCAGTTTTTCTGGTACCAATAATGGTATCGAAACTATATAGTGCAATAAAACAGAAATATGTTCCAAGCCGCGGTGCTTCGCTGCAAAAGACATTGGCTATTTTCGCTCTAATAGTCTTGTGCTCTGTTCAAATAGTCCAACAACCTTTTCGCGCGGTGCCGGGACTTCCAGCTATAACCTTCTGGTGGAACGGTGCATTTCAACGATTGCTCATTTATAAGAAAGCGGCGCTTGCAATAAAGGAAGACGACCCCTCAACCATTTCAGATATTGCATCGCCTGAAGTTGGTGTCATAGGACATTATTATCCAGGTCCAATTTTAGATTTAGGCGGACTGGTCTGCGACAACGTTTTAAAATACGGTCCGCCACCCAAAGAATTGCAAGTAGGCACAGGACTGTTTTCTATTATTCCAAAAATAATTGAAGATATGAAGCCTCGCTACATCATTACCGATGCCTCTTTCGCCGCGACCGGCTTAATAAAAGAGCCATGGTTTTTCGAGAAATATAAACAGTTCAAGTTTTACCCGCTTCAATTGTGGAGCGATGGTTTCTATGTCTACAAGCTCAAGGAACCAGGCTCAGACAAATGAAACCAAAGCACGCCCTTGCAATTTTATTAATCCTTTTGCTTGAGCTAACAGCGTTTTTGCCTTCTTTGCGCGACGTCGGGTTTTATTTCGACGATTGGAAAATTATGCGCTTATTGCATTTTTCAGGCAAAGATTACGCTAGTCTGTTTAGTGCGTATTTGTTCGAGCCATGCGCTCTACCAAGGCCAGTAGAGCAGTTTCATTTCCCGACCATTTTTTATTTTTTTGGCGTGAGACCGCTACCTTATCATTTGGTCAATGGCGTCTTTGAAATTGGCGCAGGTATTTTCTTTTACTTGTGTATGTTTCAATTCAGCCGATCATGGTTATTTGCAATGTGTGCAGGTGCTTTGTTTATATTGTATCCAACTCATGATGCAACTCATTATTGGGTGCTTGCAAGTTCCGCCACTCTCAGCATGTTCGTTTATTTTGCCAGTCTCTTTTGTTGGAATCAGTTTGTATTAACTAATCGCAAAAGTTGGATGATTTCTTCATGGTTTTTGTTTGCATACTCAATCTATAACTATGAATGTTGTGTGCCATTTATCGCGCTGAATCTTGCAGGCTCAGTCTGGCTACGTGAAGGTCGCTGGCGTAGCGGCGCTAATTGGAAAAAGGGGTTGCTTGAAATGATCCCTTTTGTATTGATTGTGCTGTCACTCTTTTTGTACCAGAAATATTTCATTCACTTCTTCGGACGTAGCCTCACTCCAGTTACTCAGTTCTCTCCGGCGCATTTAGCTGATGTTCTTGCTGGCGGATTCAACGTCAGTCTTGGACCTATGGGCATAAGCTTTCTATACGATCGTGTGCGCGATGGTATGCAGTGTTTTTCATTGTTGTGGGCAAAAATACTTTTAGCTCTGACACTTGTGTTTACGGGTGGACTGGCTGTTTATGCCTTTAAACAAACACCATCAAATGATGAGCCGTTCACCAAAGCTGACTATCAATTTTTAACTGTACTTGGTGTAGGCACCATGCTTGCAGCTTATTCGATTTATGGTTTTGCAGCCAACCACAGCCCCTACTTATTTAGTATGTACAATCGAATAAATTACGGTAGCTCGGCTGGTGCTGCCATACTGCTTGCATTGTTCTTTTACTTCCTGGGACAACTTTTATTCAAGCTTTCTGCCAAGCGCCGAGTGCTTTGTACATTTTTACTAAATTCATCTATGTGTTTAATTCTAGTCCTGGCAAACTGGGGCATTTCAAATGTATGGAAGCTTTCCTGGCTGGTGCAAAAACGTGCCTGGGATGTGCTTCTTGCCAATAAGGAAAAACTGGGTAAAGACCCAACGGTAATTGTCGGAAATATTCCCACTTATGCAATGTGGGCTCCAGTTTTTGATGGCGTCTGGGACTTTCAAAACATGATGCAAATAGTGCTCAATGACAAAAACGTCCAGGGTGGCACACTGTCCGAGCGTCTTGTGGTAAGCCCCGAAAGCATGAAAGACATGACTTTCAATTATGTTGTAGCTGAGTACAAATTCGATAACTTATATTTGTTTATGCCACCACATGGTGTATTTATCAAAGCCGTTAACGCAAAAGACTTTGTGGATGCCGTAGACAAAAATTGCAACACTTTTAGACCGACCAAGAAGACCATGCAAAAATGGAAACAGGCAGTAGAGGAGCCGATTCAAAATGAAAAGCCAGCTAATAAAAACTAGTCTGTCACTTGCGATATGCGCGTCCTTTATTAATACTGTCGCACATGCAGCCTCGCCTCAGAACGTCGAACATCTGCCTTCGGTTACTTTGCAAAGAGTAACCATGACTCCATTTACAGACCCTAAATCTGGTATCACTTTTTCATATCCCAGTGAATGGAGAGAGTCTAAAACACTCGATGCCGACGATATCGTAAAAATTGAAGGGCAACTAGAAGGAAAAGAATCAGGGGAAATAAAACTGGTTCATTTTAAATCTGATGATACGAAGATCACTCTGCAATTTGCCAAAAGCGCGTTGCATCAGTTTGCCTTTTCAAAGCTTAGCGAATTTAAGTCATTGCAAGAAAAGCACGTAGCCATTGGCTCTTCAAGACGCATTCAAGGTGAGCTTGAAGATGTGGAGTTTAATATTGGAGGTATGAAAGCTCGACAAAGATATGTTTTTCTAGCCACCGCATCTGGTACTTATTATTTTGTATTCACATCCCCTGCTGCGCATTTCGACGCAATGGTCCCACTCTACAACAATGTATTGATGAGCCTGCAAGTGGCAGCCGCCGGAACGCCTAAAGCTAAGTCAACTCCTACTCCGACAATTCGCAAACAACCTGTAGTCGAGCAGAAGCGTTTGGATATTGCCCAGCTTCCGTTTAGTTTTCACTATCCCGGTTCCTGGAAAGTCGAGCCGACCGGTGGCAACCGCGATGAAGTAGCAAAAGTTGAAGGGACGGGCCCTAAAGGCGAGGTTGCTTTTATAGTGGTGCATAAAGGAGATGTCCATCCTGACTGGACTCTGGACCAAATTGCCGAAGAGTTGGAAAAAGAATTCTTCGAACCTCAACCTAAGTTTCGTCGTTTGAGCAAACAGAATCAAGACTTTGGAAGTTATTCTAAAATCAAAGGGGTTTTAGAAGAACATACCTACGAAATGAACGGCACGCCAGTCAAACAAATGGTTGCCATTTTCACGCATACAGACAAAGCCTACGCTGTCTCACTTGTTACTGTTGGATGGAAAGACGGCGATACTCGCCAACTATTTGCAAAGACCCTGGCTGGAATAAAAATTAGAGACTGATTACCAGAGGAAACAGTATGTTCGTAGCCAAGAAATTGGAAGAGCTTATCGAAGGTGAATCTGGATGGGAAGTTTTTCAAGATTGGATGAATAATTCCCAAAACTCAGTGGAAATACTTCCGGCAACGCAAGAGGCAAAAGAGTCAACCCTTATTGACATGCAAGTTTCCACTCGCTCACTCTTTGGCTCGATTATTTACAAGACTGGCGGCATTTTAATTGATTCAGGATGGATTCGTATCCTAGGTTCTGGATGTGAAAGACTTCCGCGAAGCGTTGCTGACTGGAACCGAGATTGTTTAAAAATGGGCATGTTTGAAATGCCTTATCACTTGATGGCAGACGATATTACAGGCGGATTCTTTGCATATGACGCAGGAGGACTGGGAAATCGTGGAAGTATGTTTTATTTTTCTCCAACTATTCTACAGTGGGAGGATTTAGAACTCACCTATCCTGAGTTTGTTCACTGGCTGATGAATGGAATGAATATTGATGACTTTTACGAAGGCATGCGTTGGGATGATTGGCAACAAGACTTAGCTAAATTACCCGGCGATAGAGCGATGCTATATTTACCATTTTTGTTTTCAGTGTCCGCGCAACAAGCGAATGGAAAGGATATTTTTGAACGAAAATCAGTCCCCGTGAAGGAGCTATTCGAAATGTATGTAGAAGATCTGGCACCTCAAGCTGAGAAAATACCTTCAGGGCAAATGTTTGAGATTAGAATTGAAGAATGACTTACGATCAAACACTTTATCTTTTAAAGAAAAAATCCATGTCTGAATTGAAAGGCGAACTTTTTCAATGCGGGTTGGAAATTGATGGATTCGAAGACGAAGAAGTCGGTGAAACATGTCTTCGCGATGTCTTCTCGCAGCAGACGATATCTCTGGCAATTGATCTCGAACCAATCAGTATCGCTGAGATCGAATATGCTTTTGGGATTGAAAAGGGCAAGATTCTTGGCGGATTTTGCTTTGAATCATCGCACGGAGAGGATGCTCAAAAAATTGATGGTTTTGCTAAAAAACTAATCGATAAATTTGGCGGCTATCTTTTCGATCCGCAATGCGACTCCATTACTTATCCCAAAGTATTAGAGCGTAAAAACGAAACGCAGTGTAGAAGCCGAGTCTTGACGCTCAAGTGGTTGGTTCGAGATTTAGGCACTTCAAGATCTGAGGAGATTTGCAAACAAATTTTGTCGGCAAACAGATCATCTGAAACTCAGACAAAAAAGGCTCTTGAATCCATTCGCTCCAAAAAGCATTGTTTGTTGGATTGGAAGATTCACTATCCATGCTTAAGAGCGGAAATTACAGTGAGTTACGGGGTGGAGGCGCTTCAATCTGAGATCCCATTTGTCGCGTACACGCTCGATTTGGATGATCGATACTTTCAGAGAAATCAAAGTGAAATCAGTGATTTGAGACAGTTGCTTGTCGATGGTGCGCGCACTCTCAAAAGCTTTTATGCTGCAGCCTATGTGCGCGATAATGTAATTAATGAAAATGGAAAACTGGAAGAAGATGAGCATTCAGATAGAGTGTTCTTCGGGCGTGGCAATAAATGGACGGGTATACCCGACTATGACATGTGGTTAGCTTGGTTTGGTGATGAGCTCAAGATGAAACTGCCGAATAATATTTTGGAAAAATTGAACAAGGATAATGGCAATCTGCTTCAGCAAGGCGAGCGCCCAATGCTGCCAGTTAATATGCAAGAGGTTGCTATAAAATTTCCTGACTCCCTTTTGAACGTAGAATTTTTTGAGCCTCTGAAGATTGGAGTCGATAAAAAGTGAATTCAAGACAACTAATTAAAGTTCTAGCTACGCTTGTATTAATGGTTGCCTCTGCCGGTCCTTCCTTTGGTATGCCTGAAGACTCAAAAGCTAAAGGCGAATACCCGTTACTTAGACCAGGTCTCAACAATGCCTTTACAGGATGGCTGCAGATATTCGAAGAAAAGCCTTTAAGTCAATTGAAGTGTGATGAGCTTATCTTCAGAAGAATAAAGTTACCAGCCTTCAAGGATTCAGTCTGCATGCGCCTAGAATTCGGAAAAGAAAAAGCACGAGTTACTGTAAAAATCAAAGAGAAACCAATGGTAGGCGAGAAGCCTGTCGATATTGAAGTTTCTAAATTTGAATTGAGCAAACAAGAAACTGAGTCAATAAAAGGTTATATCGACAAAGTGAGATCGCAATTCGATAAACCTTCCGAAAACAATATGGGAAATGATGGCGAATGTATTTTGTATGAGATTTTTGAAAATGGCGAGCATAAATATGCTGAGCGGTGGAGTCCCGAAGACACTGCTCTCAAGGAACTGAATTTAGAATTGAATTCATTTACTCACAGGAAGAAATGAGTTATGACTTATTTCTTCACGCCCTAGGGTGCTAATTAAGGAAAAATCGAATGAGCGAAGAAACAATTGAATTGCGACAACTCGATGATTTGATTGAAAAAAATGATCCCGCCTGGCCCGATCTTCAGAAATGGATCGCAGAAGCGAAGAATCTCGTTGAGGTTTTACCGGCAAGTCAGGCTGACAAAGAATCGAATTTGTTTGATTTACAAGTGACAACCAAAAGTATTCTTGGCGCCATTATTTATGAGACTGGTGGCTTGTTAGTAGATTCTGGTTGGATTCGCATTTTGGGTTCCGGCTCAGGTGAGAAGCAACCCCGAAGCATCACAAGCTGGAATCGCGAGATTCATAATACGAGCATTTACGAAATGCCTTTCCATCTCGTTGCAGATGACATCACTGGTGGATTCTTCGCCTGCGACGCTGGTGCGCTGGGAAATAAAGGCGGCATATTTTATTTTGCACCAGACACTTTGCAGTGGGAAGATCTAGAAGTTCGCTATCCAGATTTTATTTTATGGTGCATGAATAGCGACCTCAACACTTTTTACGAGGGTTTGCGATGGGAAGGTTGGCAAGGCGAAGTGAAAGCACTGCCTGGAGATAGAGGCATGCTGTATCTTCCTTTTCCTTTTGCCAAGCCAGTCTCCAAGGAGCAAGCCGAGCGACCAACTGAACACAAGCCTGTTCCAATGATCGAACTTTATGAGATGTACGTAAATGATTTTGCTAAGCAATTAGAGAAAATGGTAGACGGGCAGGTGTTTGAGATTCGAACTGAATAAAATTGATCCTGCATAAGTGGTGATTTTCCGATTGTCATTGAGATTCCTTTCGGGTCTAATTCTATGATGCGAAAAGGATTGAGAACAATTGGTCTTTATGTTGGCGGACTAGCGATTGGTTTGTCTTTGACCGTCTTTGCTTTTTTTACTCGCGAAAATATTGAACACGAAAAAAGTCATGAAGAAATGGACCTAATGAAACTTGGCGTCATAAACAAAAGCGGAGAATGGGTCTCTAAGCCAAATAATATGGGGATGGAGGAAATAGAAAAGAAATACGGATTAGAAGATTCAGCGTATGAAAGCCTTGGAAATAAAAAACTGGAATCGCTTGGTCTACGCGCATTTCCTTTTCATGATGGATTGGCTATAGCTAGAATTGGCGACAAGTGGGGCGTTGTGAACGAGTATGGAAAAGTCATAGTAAATCCAATATTCGAAAATTATGATCGTTTGGAGAAGCATCGCGATGGAAACTTGATTTTGAGATATTCAGACGGCCTGGCTCTAATTAAAATCGATGGAAAATTTGGGTTTCTAGATGTAAACGGAAATGTCGTTATTGAGCCAAAGTTCGACGATGCAGATGCATTCAGCGATGGATTAGCGTATGTTCGAATTGGCTTCAGGCGTGGATATATTGATCACGCTGGCGACTTTAAACTAGAGCCAAATCATGCTGGTAATTATGATTTTTCTGATGGGTTGGCAGGTTTTAACGATGGTAAGAAAGCCGGCTATTTAGATAAATCAGGGAACGTAGTAATTAAACCGAGGTTCGATATGGTTGGTAAATTTAAAAATGGCAAAGCGCTAGTAGGGGTCTGCGATTAATCTTCTCCGTTTCGAAAGAGTGGCGCTTCTTTGTCGTCAGTCAGTGATATCCACTCAAAACGCCAGTCTGCATCACGAAAAATAAGAAAAGTATTGCGAGTAACTTTGTGTTCCGCAACTAATTTTTTCAGAATTGGCAGTGCTTTTGGAATGTCGTTAATACACATATCTACGCTGAAATGGCACTCTCCGTTTTTCCCAATAGTTAGATTGTGCGCCCAGGTGATACCGCATTTGGTATCTACTAAAGTTTTATCCATCTGATCGAGAAGTGGAATGATATCGTTTTCAGTTTTGAATCCCCACTTTTCACCGGTGACAAGGTAGCAAAACTTATCGCCGCATTTTGAGTAGCGGTCGGAGTAGAACAATGGGCTGTCGATGCACATATTGATATCGACAGAAGTTTTTGGATTTTTGGGATTTGGCACGACATAAAAGTATTTTGGTCGCTGTTGCCAATCGTAATTGAAATAAGGTTTGTCTGGAAGATTGGCTAAAATAGTCTGTTTTAAAGCGCTGAAACTTTTTGAAAACTCAATCGACGCTGTCTTCTCGTCTTTTGTTACGGCACGTTTTACTGATCTGAATCTTCCAGCCCAACGCTCGGCATTTTCTTCTCCAAGCACGAGTTCAGCCAACCTGTAACCGTTTGTGCTGGCTTCTTCACTATCTTCAAAATCAGGAGAGTAGATTGTTATGTCGATTTTGTTCTTAGGAGAAATTTCGCATTTGGTCTCGAATGCGGTGAGTTTGAAATTGTCTTTGGTTTTTAGACCATCAAAAATTTCGTCTGGCTTGAATGGTGGAAGATAATTGACAAAGCGCCATTCTTTCAATTTAGGTGCGCGCTCTACCATGGTTTTCAAAATCGGTCTCAAGGCGGGCTCTGACTCTGCCGTTATGGTGAAATTGGCAATATTCTTATCGTTGGGATCAGCCTTCAATTCCCACATTATGTATGGGTTGATGTCACTCAAGTATTTTTTCATGAACGGTGGAACAATCTCGCTCATGTTTTTACTAGTGTTCGGGTTGAGACTGTCTTTGTTTTTTTCGAATTCGCGCCAGAAAGTATCAATTTTTGCTAGAGTTTCGGCTTTGTAAGCAGCTTCTTCGGGGATGCTTGAGTCATTGAATACCCAACGCGGGAATTTTGGCGTTTCGCTAATTTCTGCTTTTGATTCCGCTTCTGGTCTAGCTTCGGCTTTCTTCTCATCGATGCCTTGAAACTTGAGAGCAATCAAAACCGCTGCGACAACCATAATTCCTAATGCCATCGCCACAAAAGCAATCCTTTTCTGCATAACGCCCACCAAACTGTCTGCAAAATCATATCAAATTGTGCCAAATCCCCACAGGTAAGCACTTGCAACCTCGGCGCTGCTTTTGCGAAATGACGCTACATTTCCTCTTAAGACTGAAAAATTATGGGGGAGTTCAAATGAAATCGTTTTTTTCATTTTTAATTGCATTAGCAATTACCACAATGGGCTTAATCCAGCCCGCAATGAGCCAGACCACGTCTGAGATTGCTAAAGGAAATACCAAGCACTGCGCCGATGTTTGTCAAAAAACACTCGACTATTGCGTTAAGAAAGGCGGCAAGCATGCTGAAGCCAGCGTTACCAATTCGCTAAAAGATTGTATTCAAGCTTGCAAGTCTGCGTTCGATTTCTTGAATCGAGGCTCTGCTGGACTGCAAGGAAAATCTTGCGCACTAGCGGTTCAAGCTTGTAATGAATGCGCCAAAACAATGGACGCTTTTTCAGGCGACAACACAATGCTTGCATGCGCTAACGAATGCAGAAAGACTGTAGGCAACTGCGAAAAGCTCGTTAAATAGCCAGTCTTTACGAAAACTAAATTCCGAGTTTTGCCCTCAGCCATTTTTTGGTTCGAGGGAAAAACCGGTTTAAGTCAGAATCGCTTTCTCCTGCAGCACCAAACATTCCGGCTGAAAGCTCAGAGCAAGTTTCGCGAATTCCCCACTCACCGTCTTTGGTGAAGGTCGCCATTTTTTCTTCGTATGTTTCTGGCACGCCATCGGCCTCGGCTCTGTAGATAACCATTAGCTTAGGGTCTTTGCAGATTTTGTTTTTGTCGTCTAAAACCTGGAAGCATTCGTTGAGAGCAGTATGCTTCATTTCGTGCGGACTGCGTGCTGATTTTAAACTTGTAGAGCCGCGAGTTTTGGCGCGCTCGTAAATGTAGCAATCGCTGCCATAGAGTCGTCCAGGCAGTTCAGCCAAATTAAGTGCTTCTGATTCCTCATTCAATTCGTCGGCAGACTCTGGCCATTTATCTATCATGTTTGGAGATATGTTAAATGTGGCATTAGCCTCAATTAGTTGTTTGCGAATATGCACCGGTAAGCCAGCCAAGCCATCCTTTACTGCTTTTATTGATGCTGCACTAACGGCTGGATGTCCCATTTTAGGAGCGATTACAGATACGCGATCTGCCAGACTGGGTCCGTCATCTTTAACAGCGGCGGTCTTAACCCCTTTGGCAGGTTCGGTTTGGGCTTCTGCCGCGGGTGCAGGAGTGCCACCACCTGCAATTTTTGCGTTGACCGATTCTAGTCCAGTTGCTGCGATGTCCGCTTCTGGAGACTTTTTGAACATGGTGGTGACCATCTCATATGTCTGTTTCGCTTGAGCGTATTGACCTGATGCAAAAAATGTATGCGCAGCGTAAAGCCAGGCTGCAGGTGTTTTATTGCCCTGCTCGATCGATTTGCGAAAATGCAATTCGGCACCTTTGTAATTTTTTTTGCCGTAAGCTTCGATACCTGCTCGATATTCTTCCATGCCTTTTGGTTTTGCTGCCGCTTCTTCAGCGCCTGTTTTAGCCGAAGAAGCCATAAAGGAGCTTAACGACAGTGCAATACTTAAAGCCAAAAAAGAATTTGCAATCGAATTTTTCTTGTTAGTCATTCCAATCGCCTTTTTGAAGTGTCACCATATGTGGTGCTCGCGTTACCACTGACCAGATTCGTAATTGATGCCAGTGCTATCAGGTCTTGCATCGCCCATATAGCCGAATTTGGTGTTATTGACCTTGTACCCACCACCGGCTGTTTTGGCTACGGTTGTTACACTTTGGTCTGGTCTGTAAATGGTTATTGTGCCTGTGTTGTCCTTGACCATGCGTCCGCGGGCGCCGTTGGGGTATTTGACCAGATAATCGTCTTTATCTCGTCTTGGAATGAGCACGGTACCGTTGGCAAATCCTTCTTCAATGGCGTAACTACCGTCGGGAAAGCGGCGCAGATAAGCATTTGAGCCGTCTACCATGGTGAATTTTAAAATAATGGCCGGGCGTTTAGTTGGTACACCTTTCTGCTCATAGGGGTCTATATCTTGGACCGAAAAGACCAAAACCATGTCTTTGGCGAAATCTTCAGCACTTGTGCCCAGTTCTTTGGCTGTGCCTTTGGCTACAGCTTTGATGAAATTGCGCACCGAGCCTTTATGCTTTTTCTTTTCGGTCTCGCCGTCCTCAGGTGTAAGCCATGGAGAATTTTTAGACTTGACCCACTCTTCAGCCTGCCAGACTTTGCCTTCGACTGAATCTGCAGAGTTTGGTCCTGGAGGTGCATTATCTGTCGCAATAGCTGCCAGGGGCGTCAAGTGGACGCTCAGAGACACTAGCAGGGTTGAAGCAAATAAAAGGCGACGCATAATCTTCTCCTAAATAGAATATGCAAAAGTTACCATTAATCAGTTTCAAAGATTTTGGGTATTCTTCTCTTATGAAAATTATTCATCAAAGTTGGCGCTTTGGATTTTTGATTGCAGTGAGTATTTTTTGCTCGCAAATCATAACTCTGCCAGCGCTTGCTGAGAATGACCCGACCATACTTTTGAAGTTGCAAGAAACTGCAAATAGCGGAATTGAGATTGATGTTCAACCTCCGCGCTTGCTAGAAGCGACAGTGACGGTAAAAGGCACTTTTGAGAATATGAAAGGCACCAGTTTCTTGCCGCTTACGTTGGATTTGACGTATGGAAAACAAGATTTCAGAAAACCATTTCCTGTTTTCAAAGCTATCGCAAAAGATCCTAGTAAAGAATACAACTGGGATTGGCAATACCGTTGGCAAATTGGTAATCGCGGTGGGCGTCATAACGATAGCGTTGCGTATTTTTTACCTTATCGGCAAGGCGAAATGCATGCGATTAACCAGACTTATGGCGGCTCTTTCAGTCATGAACGTGGAAGTGATGATGAATTTTCGATAGATTTTGATATGCCTACAGGCAACGTAGTCTGTGCGGCAAGGGGCGGAACAGTCGTGGCTGTGCGAGTTGATTCTAATCGCGGTGGTCCGACAAAGGACTTTGCCGAGTTTGCTAATTATGTTGTAATTAAACATGACGATGGGACCTACGGTCGCTATTTGCATTTGCGTCAAAACGGCTCACTGGTAAAACTGGGACAAGTGGTACAAGCAAGACAGCCTATTGGTCTTTCTGGAGGCACGGGCTGGGCGGAATCTCCGCACCTGCACTTTGATGTTTATGTTCCAATTAGTGGAGAACATAAAAGAAGTCTTCCTGTGAAGTTCGTCACCAAAATGGGCATTGTGCCTATGTTGATGGAAGGTATGAGTTATTAGGCATTGGTATCTTAATCCAGCTCGCGAAGCTTTCGCTCCATGATTTTGTTGCAGTTTGGAAAGTGCGCCTTTACTAGAGCTGAGATGTCGTCGCGACCGCGGTCGGTGTAACCGCCAAATTTTTCGTTGAATAATTCAGCGAATGTTTCTGACGCACCACTTTCAGGCTTCAAGTAATAGTCTAGCTTCTTGCGCATTTCGGCTGGGACGCGAGCAGCTTCCAGTCTGTGAGCATGTTTCCATTCTTCTGAATCTGTTATGTCCATACAATGATCTAAAGCATGTCCCACTTCGTGCCTGATCGCGCCAACTTCGTCTGATGCATCTTCGAATTCGCCTGTGGTTTCGCTCATTACGTATTGCGATACCACCACTTCGGTGCCGCGACAAAACGCAGAACTGTTCGACCAGCTGCCTTCGTTCCAGCCGCGTGGTCTGGTGTGTTGCATGCGATAGTCATTTTCCACTACCGAGGGGTAAAGACTGATTTTGGCATCGTTATCACTAAGCTCTTTCAATACAGACGAGGGCAGATCAGTTAAAAGGCGTTGTATTTCCGACACGTAAGAAGCTGATACTGCGGGGATTTTTCCGCGTGGCTTGTGTACTTTGACCAGTTTGCTAACGTAATACTCGGACGAATTTCTTTTGGCACTATCTGTTTTTATAGTTTGAATTCCCGACGTAGAGCCTGATGAAGAGCTTAATCTATATGAATATTTTTGATCGTTTTGTTTTAGAAATGCGCGTGCTTGAATCGCTTCTTTGCTGTTAGGGAAAGCGTTGACTAAAAGTTTAAAAGTATTGAAAGCGTCTTCTTTTCTGCCATTTATGTACAGACAATAACCTGCATAATAAAACGCTTTGGGATTTTTAGGCTCGCTAGACATTGCACCAAGAAAGAATGTTGCTGCTTCTTTGTATTTCTTTGTCTGAAAACTAGCCATGCCTAATTTGTATTCGTTTGAATTTTGAGCCAGAGCCGGTGCCGAAATCAAAAACAGAACCGAGCATAAAGCAATAAGTTTATTCATTAGAGAATTAGTCCAGGGTCGACTTGTTTGCTAGCGGTTTCCGTTTTTAGCCAGGTTTCAAATTTATTGAGTGGAGCTAATTTGTGTCCAGTGGCGGCACCAATGGCACCGGTGAATTTTAGTGCGGTTTTGGCCAAAAATAATCGCGGGCGATGACGCATGATTCTGAACCAGTGTCTGGCACGAAACCGCCATGAATACTGGTATAACGTGTCATAAATCATGGTGTCAAACGCAGATAGCATAAACACAGTGTCTTGCAAAACTTTGGCTGGTGGTTTTATATAAAACTGAGAACGCGAGCGTTCGGCGTGTCTTTGTTGAGCTAATTTATAAAGCTGGCAGGTTTGATCTGCCACCACTTTACGATCGAAATTGGCAAGTACATGTTTGCGTGCGTTTCTTCCGATTTGCAGCCTGTACTCAGTGTCTTGGATTAATCTAGAAATGGCACTGGCAAGAGCGGCTTCGTCTTTTGGTGCCACCGCAATGCCTGATTCTCCATTTATAAAATATTCGGCAGTGCCACCGCCGGTAGTTGCAACGACTGGACGTCCACAAGACATTGCTTCTAAGCAAGTATAAGGTGAGTTGTCGTAAACAGAGGGGATGACGCAAATATCAGCAGATCTGTAATAGCCTGGAAGATCTGTTAAAGGTACGCGCGCTATAAATTTGACGTATTGTTTGATGTCGTGTTTTGCGATGATTGCTTTCAATTCGTCTAAGACAGATTTTTGACCGCTTGCGTTTTTGGTATCATCGCCAATGATGACGAACTCGACGTTTTTGTGACGCATTACAATTTCTGGAATAGCCTTTACCAGATAGTGAATGCCTTTGCGCTCTTCTAATCTTCCTACGAAAAGCACACGTAACTTGCCTTCATTGGCTAAATGTGTCATGCCTTCGTCTGAAAATTCTGACGCGCTTATTGGATTGCGGACTATGTGAATGTCTTCGACATCATAGTTTAAGTCGTTTGCGACAAATTCTGCTAGATCTCTTGATGGTGAGCTTAAAACTCCTGCGCCAAGCATGGCGACACGCTCTACACCGGCAACAAATTCGTGGTCGAAAGAAGGTGTGACATTGTGCAAGCGTTCGGCAATAAATTTAGAATGTGGCGTGTAAAGACGAATCAGCAATGGTAAAGCTTTTGTTATAGAAGGAAAGAAGCCTTCGGCCAAAAGTTCGGGCGTGTCTACAACGTCAAAAGGCTGCTCGCTGTGCAGAAGAAAAAACTTGCGCCAGAGCGCTGTGCTGGTCATGAGCACATAGCGGCTATAAGGCATGCAAAGGGAGATTGTGCCAAGGCGCTTTCCGAGCCATTCTTGCTTCACTCGGTGGACGGCTATGCCTTCGTCGTCGACTAATTTGTCTTCGTCTTTGGAAAGTGAGACTACAACTACGTCGTGCCCGATTTCTTTCAGTCCGTGCGCCAGGTGACGAGTGAAGGTGGCAATGCCTCCCCAACCAGTTTCGGGCGGATATTCTCTAGAAATAAGACAGATGCGCATAGTTCAAACTCTTCGTTGGGTTTGATCATAAAACCTGGTTATATTTTTCGTCTTAAATATGTTTATAGACTTTTTTATAGACTGCTTCTAAATCGTCCACCATGACCGATATCGACCTTTGTGGACCAATATTGGCGCGGAATTTGCTTAATAAATCAGGCTGGTCAACAAGCAGTTGTAATTTTTCTGCCAGATCTTTGTCGTCTCTCACTTTGAAAACGAAGCCGTCTTTGCCGTGATTGATTAGCTCGGACATACCGCCTAAATCGGAAGCAATTAGAGGCGTTTTTGTAGTCAGTGCCGATTGCATAACAAGAGGAGTGTTTTCGTACCAAATAGAGGGCACTACAAGCACGTCTAGACCCGATAAAACCTCGCCGAAGAGATCGTTGTGGAATGCGCCTAGAAAATGTACGCGCGAGCTGCTTTGCTCGTCTTTGTTTGCAAGGTCTTTAAGATATTTTGAATACTCGGCGAATTGTTCGGTCGAGCCATAGATTTTGAGCTGCGGCGACTTATCCGGTAACAATCTTTGAAACGCTTTTATCAGTATGTCTACGCCCTTATGGTCGAAAAGCGTGCCTACATAGCCTATTCGAAGCACATCACTAGGAGTTTTTTCTTGATGGTCGATTAATTTAGATTGATCTATTCCAAATTGAATATGTTTAATCAGATTTTCATTGATACCATTCTTGGTGAATAATCGTTTCATCAAAAGGGTGGGAACTGTGATGGCATCAGTCGAATTGGCTATGTCTTTCAAGTATGCTGGGCGATCAACCGTGGCTTTTACTGCAGCGGGAAGTTTGTACACACTGTAGGCGGACTGAAGTGCCGTCTTGCCTAAGGCTGACTGGGTAAAAACACCGCCCAGAGCTGGAACTCGACGAGATATCGCCTCTGAAATCTGATCTGCAGGTGGTATCAACTGTGGTGTATAACAAGTAAGGCAATTCGTAGCGCCAGGTCCTGGTCCTTCGCAGACGCTGTTATCTGGGCGCTTTAGTTGAACTATGGGACAAATGAACCAGAAATCGGTAGGCGATAAGACTAATGGCAAATTTTTCGCTTTGCTCACTGAAACAATAGTACCTGAGAGATTTTGAGCATGCATGACATGCACCATATCTGGTTTGAAACTGTCTATGATTTTGGCGAAATGTTTTCCCATTTCGGGATGATCATATTCATGCCTGAAAGTATAACCGCGCAAGCGAAGCGCTTCTCCGATGGAATGAACTTTAACGCCTTCGTATTCATATTCGACAAAGTCGGGACCGGTAGCATGACGTGCATCAATATCTGGAGGTGAGGCTGTGACCACTAAGATCTCGTGTCCGCGCGACATTAGCTCTTTTGCGATTTTCAAAGTGAGCACTTCTGTTCCCGCTTTGTGATCGGGAAAGAATTTATGAACAGTCATTAGAATACGCGCCACGCAAATAGCTTAGCACACTCAGTTTAGAGAGCTATTTTGCCTCTACCACTCACTGCCAAATGTAGAGCCGGGATCGAAAGCTTTGATGCCAGCCGACGTGCAACGCAGACAGCCAGCGCCTTCGTATTCTTGTTTGCAGACTTCGCAAACACTTTTGGCAAATTTGGAATAATCTTTGCGTCTTGCGGCAGCGGCTTTGGCAGCCGAATCTGATACGGAGTCGGTTGCCGGTGCTTGTTGCACTGGGGCTTGAGAAGAGCTAATTGGAGCTTGCTGTCCCGGTGCTTGTTGATTTTGAGGCGGAATAGAAATTTGGCGGAAATGTCCTTGACTTGCAGCTTGTGGTTGAGCCTGAGGCTGTACTTGAGGTTGAGGCTGCTGTTGCATATGTTGTTGAATCTGTTGTTGTGGAACGGCATACGCGCCGGATTGTGTCTGAGGTTGTTGCTGTTGCGGCTGTTGTTGGGGAACAGGATAGGCACCGGATTGTGCCTGCGCTTGCGCTTGTTGATATTGCTGTTGTTGCTGCTGATATTGCTGCTGCTGATACTGCTGTTGTTGCTGAGCTTGAGGCTGTTGCATTTGTTGTTGTGGAACAGGATATGCGCCAGACTGAGCTTGAGCCTGCATGGGTGGAATCGGCGGTGGTGCAGGAGGCGCAGGGTCCAAGTAAAGACGTTTAACTTGCTCTGCTTCGGGAATGCGATTCATCCACTTGAGCAGTTCGTACAAGTTTTTGCCCAGAGTCGAAATCTCTGGATTTTCGCGCGGCAAATGTAGGGCGAAAATACGCAAGCATTCGCGCGCCATGTCTACAACCTTTTCATACTGTTTCAGTTGATAAGTCGAGGCGATAATATTCTTGATGGTCTTGGCCACTTCTATATTGTCTCCGCCCATAAGCTGTACTTTAGCCTGGGCGCAGTAATAGTAAATTTCACTAGCTTGCTGATGTTTAGACTGCATAAAACACAGCCAACCGAGCAAATCAAGTGACGTGCAGATCTTTTCGAGGTTATTTTCAGCTTTTACCTGGTTGTAGGCGCCGTATATTACTTGTTCGGCTTCAGCATAGTTTCTGGTGGCAACCAGAGCCGAGGCCTGACGGCAAGCTTCATCCCAATCCATACCGATTCCGGCTTTCTCCCCTTCTATCCCAACGACAGAATCTGCTATCTAAATTTAATAGTTGCGTCTAACAAATATCTACCATCATTATTTGCATTTCAAGCAAGTCAGAAATTATCGACTGTTCCCGCCTGCTTGAAGGTTCTCAAGCGTTCTGCTGGGGTTTTCGAGCACCGTAACCTTAAGGATAGTCAAGGTCGGGGCGTTCGACTTGGTAAATACTTCATTTATTGTGGCGGTTAAAGCAAAACTCCAATGGTTCCTATTTGCAGGGCTTATCGCCTTAGCGGTCAGGCTCTGGTTTTGTTTCATAGATGGACACATTCCAAGCGTTTATTCGTGTGACGCTTCAGAGTATTTGCGTGACGCTCAATACCTGGAGACGGTCAGCCATTTTTCTTCTGACTTCTGGATAGATGCTCTTAAGGTACTAGTAGGCGTGGCGTCGCCTGACACAATCGCACAGACTCGCGAGAAAATGGCGATTTTGATGCCTCTGGTCAAGCAGTCTGGATTCGTTTTCCCCTTCTTCATTTATTTAAGTCATGTTTTGTTTGGCGCGCCGATAGATTATGGCAGCTGGTGGGCTCCGATATTTATCCAAACCATCATGAGTGCTTTGACTTGCACGCTCATTGGATTGTGTGCCAACTATGCTTTTAGTTATAGAGCTGGTCTGTGGGCGGCTTTTCTTAGTGCTATTTATCCGGGGTTTATTGTAAACACAGTCAGGTTGTATTCTGAGATCTTTGCCTGCTTTTTCATGTGTCTTTCTTTCTACTGTCTGACTCGTATTTCAAAGCAAGGTAGTTGGAAAAACTTTCTATTGTTGGGCTTTAGTTTGGCTGTAATGCAGGTGGCTCGCTCGCCTCTTGTGATGATTGCCATTTTGAGTTTGCTTTACGTTTTGTGGATTAAAAGGCGTGATCTGAAACCCGGACCGATTTTGTGGAAACAACTAGGCGGACTCTTTCTGGGTGCAGCACTTGTATTCTCGCTTTCGCTTAGCGTGCAAAAACTGACTACAGGCAAAGCCTCGCTCGTCACTGACAGGGTGGGAAGTTACAATTTATCTACGGGACTAAATTTAAACGATAAAGGCTGGCTTGCCTATCCTTATCCTGATTTAACCGGGATTGAGTCGATGAAATTTTCTCAAATAATTTCTGATCGATTGAAAAATCCCAAACAGTTTTTTCAATTGATGATGGACAAACCACCGCGTCTTTTAAAATTTCACTGGAATGACTTTAGAGTAAAAATTGGACCAATCGATAATCAGTTTCAAGTGATTGTGCATCAAGGCTTGATGCTGCTTGCCTGTCTTGGAATATGTCTTGGACTATTCGTTAAACCAAATTTTGAAGAGCGAGCCTTTGATTTCAGGCTCTTCTTGCTTGTTTGCGCGCTTTCTCATGTCACATTTGCATTGTTCATTACTGTGCCACGTTACGCACTGACTGCGATACCAGAATTACTTGTATTTGCCGGATTTGCTGCAGCCTTTTTGAATGAGCGAATATTTCAGATGGGCAGACGCAGAAGCGCTCTGGCAATGACTATAGCACTCGTCCTAGTCTTAATTGTAAGTCAATTGAATTTGAACTTGACCCTGGGTTCGTTAGCTCAAGCGTTGCTGAAAGCAGCTCTGGGTGCGGGACTATTTATATGGCTTTGTGCCTGGCTCAAGAAACAAACTTTTGTCGAAACAAAAATGGCTTGTCTAACTACTTTTTTGATGGGAGCTTTGTTCACATTTTGCTGGGCGTGGCCTGCGTATGCGCATGGTCGGGCTTTTGAATTCGCTGAATCTTTGAGTGCAAAGGAAAAAATAATTGGCGAATTTCCCAATGTCAATTTTAGAGCTGATAAAGCATATTTTGTTTTACTTGATTGCGCTAACTGGTCCAGTGTCAGTCATGGCGTCAATGTCTGGGTAAATGGACATTCGTTTGCGGCTGATTTTTTTCCATTATTGCCTTTCTTTCAAGATTTTAATGACTATAAAAAGTCAGAAAGTTCGGCGTATTTGGAGTTCGAATATATTTTTGCGGCATTGGCTCGCGCTAGCAATTTGAGCTTGCTTGATTTGAGACAGTGGTATGTGGCCCAGATTCCAAAAGAGATAATTGATCAGGCTGCAAACGACACCGGTTTGTCTATAGGGGTCGAGTCATTGGCTGTAGAACCAGTCACTAAATACGGTATCGTGACTACTTCTGGAAAAAAACTCGTTTTACCGTCACTTTTTAGATCGTCTTGGGAAAAAGCATTTTATGGAGTCGAAGTTCTCAATGGATTTAGTGATTCTCGGTATGAAGAAAAGATTGATCTAACCCCGACTAAAACGGGTGAGAAATTAACAAATTTAAGATTGATTGAAACTCCAGGCTCCAGTCCAGAGCTTTTGAAAATATTCGAACTAGTTTCGAATTCAGAGGATAAAGCCTGCATTCTGAAAGACATTCCAGAGTACGATAAAAATTCAACCTGGCTCGTTCATTGGACTGGAGAGGTAAAATATGAGCCTGAATCTAACACTGATAGAGATTTACTTTTGACTGCAACTGTTTACAGTAAAAATGACGCAGGTTCGGAATTCACCTACCAAACTCCATGGGTCCCAAACAAAGTGATTTTGAAAAATGGAGATAATAAGGTCGGATTTTCGTTTCCTTTAAAACCTGCTAGTTTGCCTGGCAAAATCGATCGCATAGAAGTAGATGCAAAACTTAGTGGCTTGAAGTGGACGAGAACCGCCTTGAGTCTCGTAAAGAACGCGTCTTTCCCCGACAAATCAAACTATCGGGTGTTCTAAGTGAATACAGCTGCAAGTCGCTCTATTTTAAAAGTGTTGACGAATAGATATATTCATCTGGCAATTTTGTTCATCGTGATTTTTATATGTTACGGTCGCACTCTTGGATCTTATTTTTTGGCAGATGACTTCGGCGAAATTAGATATGTTGCCAAAATTGCCGAAGGTGATTGGGGACGTTTCTTTAGTAACTTTACCGGCAATTTTATGCAGATACATACTATGGCGGTGTATCGCCCCTGGCTTTTAATCACGCTTGTGGTTGATTATTTTGTTTGGGGCACCAACGCTTTTGGTTATTACTTATCCAATTATGCGCACTATCTGATTTGTGTAGGACTAATTTACTGGCTGGTTTTGCGACTGACCAGTTATTGGGGAACTAATAGATCTAGTTTGAGTGCATTCTTTTCTGCAATGATTTTCGCACTCAATCCGCTACATCCAGAGAGCGTTTCATGGGTTGTAGGTCGAGTCGACATAGTTTGTCTGGCTTATTTTCTTGCCAGTCTTTTGAGCTTACATTTTTGGTTGAAAGCTTCAGGGAATAAAA
Organism: Candidatus Melainabacteria bacterium; assembly: GCA_016699165.1. GTDB lineage: Bacteria > Cyanobacteriota > Vampirovibrionia > Obscuribacterales > Obscuribacteraceae > Aved-18. The sequence continues at coordinate 3,220,774 of CP064963.1, forward strand.
AGCTTTCAAAGATCACTTTCACTTTAAGCTGTGTTTGTTTTTGGATTGCAATTTTCACAAAAGAAATGGCTATTGGTTTGCCTGTTCTTGCCGTGGTTATGACCTTCTTGTGGGGCGACAAGAGTCAGTTCAAAAAAGTGTTAATTACTTTTGGTGGATTTACAGTTTTGTATTTCATTATTCGATATCTGGCACTCGGCACTATTGGTGGTGGCTATACCGGAAGTATCGGGTCTAATCAATTGGCAGACTTGATCTCCAAATGGACAGACACAGGCACATTGTCCCGCATTTTCTTTCCAATCAAAACTAGTTACGGAAATTCGCTTGAAGGCACTAGAGCTATTTTAAATTCGACTTACATTTTGATTGCTTTTGTTTGTGGGTTGCGATTGTTTTTGCTTAGTTGGCCACGAAAATGGATGGTCTTTATCGCTCTTTGGCTGGGGGTCTCGTTCGCTCCTATATATCAACTCTATGGATTAGGTTTTGATTTAGAGGGCGCACGTTTTTTGTTTTTTGCTACTGTGCCTCTTTCTATTTTGATGCCGATTTTGATTTTTGCTCCAATCAAAGAAGAAAATGCAAAACAGGAATTGCTTACTCTTAATAAAAGAGTGGCAGTAGCTGGGCTTCTAGCAATGACCACGCTATCAATTTATTATGGTCAATTGGCTTACAAAAATAATAGAAGCTGGATAAATGCAGGCGCTCAAACGAGAGCCGTGGGTGTTGAGACTAAGGCTCTGGCAGCTAAAGTCGAATCCGGTAAGCGCGTTTGTGTTATGGGCACTCCTAATGAGCGCGAAGGTGCGCATATGATTTTGAATGCTATCAGCTTGCTCTTTTATCTTGAACCACCCTTTTCTAAGAATTTAGAAAATCGTGTTTGTTCGTTTGGTTCTAAATATTATGGCGATGACAATAAGCTTGACCTCGGATTTTTCAGATACGCAGCCAAAGCTGGTTATCCATTCTATAAATGGAACTGGAACGAAAAGAAATGGCAGCCTATAAATGTTACTGCTCCAACTGATGAACAGACCTTGCGCAATCTAAATGCCACGCTTTCTTTGTCGGCAGATCAAGATGTCGAACTCAGACTGGACGCACTAAATATAGTGCCATCTAATTATGATTTTCTAGATATTTATTTGTCCGAAACTCAAATACAGGAAATATCAGCTCCTGGAAAACAGCCTGTGGAGCTATCTTTCAAAGGTAAGAGTGAAAAGGAGCGAGTAAAGGTAAAAGTTTTAGATTTTGTTTGTTTAGATGGAAAGATTCGCATCCCACTTTCAGCTTATTGGCAGTGGCAAGCATGCGGCAATATCGAACAAATTTTTATAGATCTACCATTGCATCATGTAGACGCAGCTAAAGTAGATTTGCTTTCGTATAGACAGGCGGCTCCATTAATTGAATTGAGAGAATTACAAACTGGCAAGTCCCTTGCCTTTTCGGATTATGGCTCGCATTTTGTAAATAAAGAAACAAAGTATCAAGTACTTGTCGAAGTGCCGACAGCTACAAATGAAAAACTTAAACCGATATCGGTTGAGGTTCAAATTACCAAGCCGAATTATTTTTTCGAAAATTCAAGCGGTGCTCAAAATTCCGAATCCATGGTTGATGCAAGAATCAAAGCTTCAATAAAAGATGACAAAGCATCAGTTGTACTCCCCCAATCGCTATTCGACACTGCTGGTTACAGACAAGTAAGAGCCCGCATCTTAGGTAGTAATGGACAACCAATAGAGGCCTATAGTTTTCCCTTAACACTTGAAATCGTGAACGGTGTTAGCAAACCAGCCAGGTGAGTCTTTCTCAGAATCAGCCGCAATCCTGTAAAATACTTGAGTCGAGCAAAGTAAATAGGATATTGAGAATATGAAAGCCGTGGTAATCGGCGGCAATGGATTTATCGGAACGAGTCTGGTCGAGCACCTTGTGGAAAAGGGCTACCAGACTAGAGTTTTTGACAAATATCCAAGCAGATTCATGGAGCCAATAGACGGTGTCGAATACATGGTCGGCGGGGATTTAGGCAATCATGGCGATGTGCAAAAGGCTGTGGCAGGGATGGATATCGTCTTCCATCTTGCGTATACAACTTTGCCTGAAACATCGAACAACGATCCCATATATGACGTGCGCTCAAATCTTGTAGATACTCTGCAATTAGTGCAAGAGAGCCTTGCCGCCAAGGTGAAAAAATTTGTTTTCATCTCATCTGGCGGGACAGTTTATGGCGTGCCCAAGTCGGTTCCTATTAAAGAAGATCATCCAAACGACCCCATTTGTTCCTATGGGATCACTAAGCTTGCCATTGAAAAATACTTAAGTCTTTATCATCAATTGCACAATCTAGATTATGTTGTTGCTCGCATTGCCAATCCATATGGTGAAAGACAAAACCCAGACTCCAAGCAAGGCGCCATTGGCGTTTTTCTGGGCAGAATCAAAGCCGATAAGCCAATTACGATATTTGGCGATGGCGAAGTTGTTCGCGACTTCATCTATATAAGTGATGCAGCCAAAGCAATTATTGCCTGTGGCGAGTTCGATGCCAAAAAGGGTGAACCTAGAGTGTTCAACATAGGATCTGGCAAGGGTTATTCATTAAGTAATATTGTCGAGACCATAAAGCTCGTGGTCGATGTGCCGGTAAAGGTCGAAAGAACGCCTGCCCGCTCGCTCGACGTTCCTTCAAATGTGCTCGATATTGATGCCGCTCGCAAATATTTGAAATGGGAGCCGCAAATTGACCTCAAAGAAGGAATCGAGAAAGCCTGGAACTGGGCGAAGTCTTTGAGCGTGGTTTAGGATCCTGGGCAAATTCGAAAGATTGCAGAATTATAATCTTAGAATTGCCAAGTTGACCGAATCTTGAAGTCTAAGAGAGAATCACGAGGTTGTTGACGACTGGAATTTATTTCAGGAGCTGGTTATCAGTTGAGCATTTCAAGCCGCCCGGAAACTATAGATATCTCCGTAATTGTGGCTGTATACAATGAAGAGCCCCGCAATTTGACGCTTCTTTTGGAGCGCCTGAGCAAGGCTATCAATCCGCTGAAAATGTCTTACGAAGTCCTTTTCGTAAATGACGGCAGCAAAGATCAGACCTCGAGCGCTCTGCGTCACATTTCGGTCGAATATCCGCATATAAAATTGATTGAGCTTTCGCGCAACTTTGGTCAGCAAGCTGCAATCACCGCCGGAATGGACTATGCAAGCGGCGATATTGTCGTGAACATGGATTCTGATTTGCAAGATCCTCCAGAGCTGATACCGTCTATGGTTCAGAAGTGGAGAGAAGGTTTCGACGTGGTTTACGCCACCAGAGCCAAAAGACGCGACAGAGCAATCAAGCGCTTAACTGCTTATCTCTTTTACAGATTGCTTGGTTCTGTTTCTAGTATCAATATTCCCCTTGACTCAGGCGATTTTCGTTTGCTCGATCGCAAAGTGGTCGAAGCCCTAAGACATATGCCAGAGAAGACCAGATTTATTCGCGGTCTCATTCCTTGGCTTGGTTTCAAGCAATGCGGCATTATGCTCGAGCGCGACGCGCGCGAATTGGGCGAGACTGCATATACTCCCAAAAAACTTTTGATGCTCGCACTCGATGGACTTTTGAGTTTCAGCATTTTGCCCTTGTATGCAATTCCTGTCATCGGATTTGCAGTCTCTGCAATCGGTGTTCTGGCTTGTCTTATTCACTGGGTCTTAAGCGGCTTGGTTCTTGATAATTTTGCTCTAGTTTGTGCGATGGCAGTGTTCACTGGCATTCAAGCAATGGTTCTAGGTGTGGTGGCGGTTTATCTGGCCAAAGTGCTGGACGAAGTAAGATCGCGTCCTACTTATGTTGTTGGAAACAAGCTGGGTACCGGCTTCTGCGATGAATTCACTCCGCTTTCGCGCGAAGAAGCTGTGCGTCATTCGCTTGAAATGGAAAAAATCCGCAATCGCTAAATTTGATTTTGTCTGGATCTAATTTAAGATTTAGCGCTAGTAGCACATGTCTTTTGGCGATGCTTCCACCAAGTATTAAATATGCATGGATTTTCTTAGCAAACCGTTAGGCTTTCTGCCTGGTTTTAATACCTGCAGAATAAACTGAAAAAGAGACTTGCTCCAAGTGCGTAAGATCTTAAAATCGCAATGAGCAAAAAGCCACTTCGTTTTTGGAGAAGCGGCTTTTCAAATTTTTTACTGCTTCAAAATCAGATTTGATTTATTGAGCAGGTTTTGTCTCGGTAGTAGTTGCAGGTGCAGCACCGGCTTCTTTCAAGACGGCAGGCTTGTCTACTGTTACGGCAAACACTTTTTTGTCGGTGTGGTTGTTGTATGTGATTGTGCCGTAGTAGTCATCACCGAAGAAATACTCAACTACGGGCATTTTGATTTTAGAATCCGAAAGTTGTTTGTCATCAACACGCGATTGTGGGGGGGCATCTTTAGGCATCATTATTTTCATAACTGCTTCGCCTTCTTCAGCACTTATGGGTGTTTCTCTGTATAAGCGTTGCAATTGGAAGCAAGCTCCATTTTTGCATTGAGCAAGTACAACAGCGCCGTCTTTGAGTTTGTTGCGGGCCATGTACTGATTTTTACCGCCAGTGTGTGCAATTGGGGTATCGTCAAGAGCAAATGAAAACACTGCCTTTTGCAGTGAAGGCTCAGGAATTCCAACAGTCATAGTTTCGACATCGATGGTGCCTTGTTTGGTAACTGTGTTTGTTTTGTCGGCGATGTCAGCGTTTCCGCAGCCGACTAAGCTCATGGTGGCACACACGGATATCGTGGCTAATAACAGTTGCCTTTTATTTTTTGCAAACATTCCGATTCTCCAAAGTGAATCACTAAATTATCTCAGACGAATCGAGTTCATTCATGATTTCTTTGGCTCTGCTTAACAGTCTTTCCTTATCTTCACAGCATGTCTCACTTAAATAAAGTTCAAGTGCGGCAAGGGGTGAAGTCGCTGATTGTTCGGTCAGTTGGGGCAATCGCGCTTTAGATTTGTCTGGTATCAATTCTGGTTGCAAACGGACAGAAAGAGCTTCTTGAGCCAGTTGTAAAATCTTGCGCTCGTTTACTTCGCCTACTTTGTCTTGCTTTATGCGATAGCGTATACGCAGCACACAGCCTGGTAGCAGCGCTTTGGACACTTTTCTACCCAGGATTTCGGTAGCATCGTCTTCAGGACCCAGATCGCTTAAATCGGCATCCACTGTAATAAACGGTCTTGGATTTATAGAATGAAAAGTGTAATTGGTATTGTTACGCTCTAAAGTGACATGGATGAAACCCTTGTCTTCATTGGCCTCTCCAAAGTCCACCCGCTCAAGACTGCCTGAATAAACAATGGCAGGATTTTTGGGGCGAATTATTTGATATTTATGAATGTGACCCATTGCCACATAATCTACTCTTTCGTCGATAAAAATATCTGCTGGAAAAGTGAGCGTATAGCCGACCAGTAGCTCTTCTTCGATTCCTGCAAGCGCCCTGTCAAGACTCATATGTGCAGAGACTACAGTGGGAATTGTCGGATCTAGTTTTGCGTAAAAGCCGTGAAAGAGGTCGCTCACATGGCGTACTAAAACGTCGTCTAATTGAGCACTTGTGAAGCCAGCGTATTTTTCGAGTGCAGTTAGGTTATTGCGCGTGACATGTGGCAATCCAAGAAATTGAAAATCGCCGTTCTTAGTCTTGATAGTCTCGAAAGTTGGTTGATCAACTGTTATCACCCCAGGTACTGCCAGGCTTTGAAACACTGAGAGTGAGTGACTTTGAGTCGAACGTAAAATCTGGTCGTGATTTCCGACTACTAATATGGTTGAGATGCCGGCTTCGGAAAGCCTCTTGAGTTCTCTGGCGAACATTTTCTGATAAATAGGCTCAGGAGAAGCATTTCTATAGGCGTCACCTGAAAATAGAAAAACGTCGACTTGATTGTCGATGGCATAGTCGACTACTCTTTTCAGTGCACTGACGAAGTCTTCAAAACGGATATTCAACCCAGTCAATGGATTGATTTTTCCATGACCCTCGCCAGAGCCAAAATGAATATCGGAGACGTGTACGAGTTGAATTGGCATAATTTAAAAAAAGGACAAACACTGGACTTGACCATCGAGTCCATAGCGCCTGGTGGTGAGGGCGTCGCTAAGTTCAACAACTTTACCATATTCGTCGAGCGCTCAGCCCCAGGCGACGTAGCAACAGTGCGCCTTTATGATGTTAGAAAAGATTTTGCAAAAGGTAAAATCGAAACGATAATCGAGCCTTCAAAACAAAGACAGGAAGCGCCTTGTTCTTATTTCGATTGGTGTGGTGGCTGTCAGTGGCAACATCTAACTTATGAAGCGCAACTTGAAGCAAAGCAAGATATTGTGCGCCAGGCTATGGTGCGAGTGGGTAAGCTGGACTTGAAAGACGTTGTGCTTGAGCCAACTCTTGGTGCAGATCCAAATTTTAGATATAGAAATAAGTCACAGTTTCCAGTTCAGAAAGGTCTGAAAATCAAAGAAACTGGCAAGAGGCGGTTGAAGGTCGGCTATTACGAGCGCAATTCGCACGAGATTGTCGATATAAACGAATGTCTGGTCCAACCAGAAGAACTCGACCTGCTCATGATTTCAGCCAAGCGAGCACTGGAAGATGCGGGTATTCCAGTTTATGACGAGCAGACCGAGAAGGGCTTGTTACGCCATATATTAATCAGGCAAGCGCAAACTACCGGACAAATACTCATTACTTTTGTATTGTTCGCGCCTGGTCTGCATGCGCTTTCCGATGGATTTCAGCATCATTTCGGAGTGATTTCGGATCGTTTGAAAAAAGACTATCCTTCAATCCAGGGCGTCAATCTCAATTTTAATTCTAAAATCGGAAATCGCATCATGGGCGACAATACCGTTTCTATTGAAGGACTTGGCAGAATTGAAGAAAGGCTTCACGGCAAGCACAACGACGGCATTATTTTTTCACTGTCTGCGGCGAGTTTTTTCCAAATAAATACAAAGCAGACCCAACTTATTTTGGAGCGAATTTATGATGAAATCTTCGGCGATACTACAGATGGTGCCGACTCGAAATCGCAAATAATTCTTGACGCTTATGCAGGTGTGGGTACCATTGCATTGTGGCTGGCTCCCGGTGCGCAACAGGTAGTGGCTATAGAAGAACATCCTCAGGCTGTACTTGATGGTCGCATCAATGTCGAGTTAAATAGAATGTCTAACGTCAAGTTTGAAGAAGGCGACGTAGAGAAGGTTTTGCCCAAATTAATCGAGGCTCAATTAAAGCCTGACTGTATCGTGCTCGACCCGCCGCGCAAGGGAGTTTCGCCTGGTGTCATAGATTCGGTCTTGAAATTGGCGCCCGAAAAAATAGTCTATATGAGCTGTAACCCGGTCACTCTGGCAAGAGACTTGTCAAAACTGGTATCAAATAGTCCGGAAAATGGAGAAATAGGAGAGAATATTGGGTATAAAGTCGAAAGAATTTTGCCCTTTGACATGTTCCCCCAGACTTATCACGTAGAGTGTCTTGCCATTTTAAAGAGGAACGCCTGAAAATGGTCCTGTCCAGTATCTTCAAAAAATTTGATGACAAAAACGGTCCCCTGCTCAATGAAGTGCAGGTCAGTCGCGACAAGAGCGTCAATCCAGAAGACGTGCAAGATATTTGTCAGTCGGTCGGATGGAGCTGGAGAGAACCTGAGCTGATTCGCAAAGCGCTCAAAAATAGCGTGGCTGTAATTTCGGTCTGGCACAACGGCACCATGGTGGGCTTTGCAAGAGCTACCGGTGACCAGGTTTTCAATGCCACTATTTGGGATATGGCAGTGCGTCCAAGCTATCAGGGTCATGGTATCGGACGATTGGTGATGTTCGAAATCTTGCGTCACTTAGAAGATGATGGCATCCCCCTTGTCACTCTTTACGCAGATCCCGGCACCGATGGCTTTTACAGAAAATTTGGCTTCCTCTCAGACCCGTCAGGCGTGCGTGGCATGTTCCGAGAGAGCCTGAGCAAAGATTGATCGGTTGTATCGGACAAAAGTCCACTTAGCTTAATAACTCCTTGAGTATGGGCATTGAACATGGTATTTTCTATGCTTCGTATATTTTTCGTGCTGGCACAGGAGTTGTCATGAAAGTCATTCTTCAGGAAACGGTTCAAAAGCTTGGTAAAGCAGGAGAGGTGGTTGAAGCCAAACGTGGCTACTACCGCAATTTTCTTGAACCCAGACATCTAGCTGTCTTGGCCACCAAAGGCACAATGAAAAAGAGAGATGAGGATATGGAAGCTCTGCGTAAGAAAGCGCAGAAAGCTCATGATGAAGCTGTCAAACTGGCTGAGTCAATCACCAATCTTCCTATCTTAAAAATGACCGCTAAAGCCGGTGACGGTGGAAAGCTCTATGGCAAAATCACAAGCAAAGAAGTTGCTGAGCTGATTGAAAAATCAGTTGGCGCGCCAATAAACAAGAGAGATTTGAAAATCTCTGGCGACATCAACGTTCTTGGTACATACAGCGTGTTAGTTAAACTGACAAGCGAAGTACAAGCTAAATGCGAATTGGAAGTTGAGCCAGAAGGCGGACGCCACGTCGCTCATGAGTCAAGCGAAGCTAAAGCTTAGTTTTTAAGCGTCTTCAATTTTGATTCGAAGCTGATTGGTTGAATCAGCGGTTTCTGTTTGCATGCCGATTTCAAGCGACTCTTTTTTCTTGGAGCGCGCTGCTTGTTTTGCTGTTGCGTTTGCTTTTACTTTCGATTTTGATGAAAATTTTGCGTCGTCATCTTCGTCGTCTTCATCATCTTCGTCGTCATCATCTTCTTCTTCGTCATCGTCGTCGTCATCGTCATCTTCGTCGTCGTCTTCATCATCATCTTCATCGTCTTCGACATCATAATTGGATATGACCGTTGAAATTGATTCAGTTTTACCGTCGTCGAATTTTTGAGCGACAATCGAGCCATCGGCTAGTCTTTTTAAAATTTCTACTTTCTGTTCGGCACCTTTGAGAAATTCTTCGCAACGCTTGGAGAGCAGCACGCCATGCTCGAATAACTCAAGTGCTTTTTCAAGTTTCACTTCACCGTCCAATTGAGATACGACTCCTTCAAGCTCTTCGAGTGTCTTTTCAAAATCGTGCGCTTTCTCTGCTTGAGTCATTTTTTCTCTCCTTCTTGCGACCAGCTACTATCTGTTTCTTTTACTTCTAAATAAAGTTTTCCGTCAAGCAAAAGTCCTTCTAACGTGTCGCCTTGCTTGACCTGGGCGAAGCTTCGAATCACTTGTCCATCGTCTAATTTGCGTATGATAGAAAACCCTCTGCTCATAACGTTCTTGGGACCTAGTGTGTTTAGCTTTTCGTTTGCAGCAATGTGTCTGTGCTTGTTTTTAGTCAGTAATTTTTCGAGGCTTGATAAAGCATCTTTGCGCATGTGAGAAAGAGCAGCAATCTTGTGTTTGATTCTATCTTCAAAGCGCAAAAGTTTGGCAACGACACTTGATCTATCGAGTCTTCTTCGAGCAAGACTCAGTCTTTGATCGAGCGATGTAGAAAGGTGTTTTTTGAGCGATTTGAAACGCTCTTGCAATTCGGTATATCCCTTGGCTACAAGCTCTGCAGCGGCTGTGGGTGTGGGTGCGCGCAGGTCTGCCACCAGGTCGCAAATAGTGACATCAGTTTCGTGTCCAACACCTGAAATTACTGGCACGCTAGATGAAATGACAGCTCGTGCCACTATTTCTGTATTGAATGACCACAAATCTTCGATAGAACCACCACCGCGTGCCACGATAATTACGTCGAGATCGTCGATTGCTTGAAGTAAAAGAATGGCGCTGGCAACGCTCTCTGCGCTACCCTCTCCCTGCACTTTGGCTGGAGAAATTATCACTTCCACCGATTTATTGCGTCTGTTTAGTGTATTCAAAATATCGTGCAAAGCTGCACCGGCAGGACTTGTAACCACTCCGACTTTTTGCGGAAGCATGGGAATAGGTCGCTTGCGCTCTGCTGCTAAAAGGCCTTCGCCTTCTAATTTCTGGCGTAATTGCTCGAAAGCTAGCTGCCATTCGCCGATTCCTACAGGCTCAATGCCTGTAACAACGAGCTGATAACCGCCACGGGGTGGATAAACACTTAGTTTGCCTTTGGCGATGATTTGAAGCCCATCTTCCAATTTGAATTTGATGTATTGATTGGCTTGTTTGAAACAAACACAAGACAGTGTTGCGTCTTGGTCTTTCATTGAAAAGTACCAGTGTCCAGAAGGATAGACTTTGGCGTTGCTTACTTCACCCACGACAAGGACAGAATCGAAAGCAGTTTCAATTACATCCTTTATAGAGTCCGTTAGCTCGGATACGCTGAGGACCGGTTTTAATTTATTAGACTTCTTGCGACTGAACATAGATTAATTCTCGAAACTTTCCAAAACTGCTTTTAATCCATATATAAATGATGCCGATTTGCTATTGGGCGAGCCGGTAAAAAGTGGTGCAAACTATGTCTGGTGGGCGCTTTTGCGCTCCTCTTGACATATTTTGAGTCCTTGCCCTTCGCGGGTATCACTAGAGTAGCAAATTGTTCTGATTGAATTTCATTTGACGCTAAACCGAAATATACCATATATTAATATGGCATACAAAGGTTAGTGATACTTCTGGCTGGAGACTAACGAAAATGGACAAGACCTTGTTTTTACCTTCAATGATTGAGGCTTTTAGCCTGTGCCGCAGAAGCTACATCGCAAGTATGAAGAGTTTTCAGAATCGCACACAAAGCGCACAAAGCAATACTAATTCGCAGGGTATTTCTCTGCTTAAGCAATTCGTCAAAAAAGGAATTGCTGAAATAAACAAAGGACGTGTGACAACAAGTCATCACGTGCAAGCCTTTTCAGGGGAATACTGGCCGCTTGAACAAATGGAAAATCAAAATTTCAATCAAGATCAAACCACCAGACTTTTTCTCTATTCATATAAGTTGCTCATGTCTTACGTACGCAAGCCTTACAAACCACAAGGTGCGCAGGTTGCATTGGTTGGCCAAAAGTTGAGAGCAAAAGTGCCTGGCGCTAAGGTTTATTTAGAAGATACTTTCGATTTGATTTTGTGGTATCCCGATACTCGTACCATCGAAATTGTGGACTTTCGTTTGAGACCTTCATCCATTGCTAATCTCAATTCGGCAAGTGCTTATATTTTGGCAAGACAGTTTCTTGCCGATAAGCTCAGATCCAGAATGCATTTTCAAAATTTAGTCATGACAACATGTTTGATGGGTCAAAATTCAATGCAGGTTGAATCTATTAAAGTTGAAGACAGTAATTTGCATAACGAAAACAATTGGAAATCAATCGTTGATAGTTTGACTGAGATGAAATCGCCTAACTTTTCTGAAAGTAGCGATATGAAAGATATTCCTGCGTGCGATCGTGCCGGATGTATTCATTGTGCAGAAACTAAAAGCCAAGACGAAGATAATGACTCACACGGACTTTGTCTGAGCGCATAGGCTAAAATTTCTGCATGAATATGCATGAACCTGATCTTGTAATCGAAAACATTGGAGAACTAGTAAGTCCTCCCTTTATAAACGGACCGCATCGTGGCGGCGATATGGGTCGCTTAACGCGCATCAAGGATGGTGCCATTGCTTGTGTCGATGGAAAAATAGTCGCATGTGGCGAGCGCAAGGAAGTAAGCGAACAAATAACCAAAAGCGAGAAAACGAGAACCATTTCTGCTGAAGGCAAATTGGTGACACCGGGTCTGATTGATCCGCATACTCATCTTATTTTTTCTGGCAATAGAGCAAAAGAATTTCTGATGCGCTGTCAGGGAAAGACCTATGCTGAAATCGCAAAAGCTGGCGGTGGTATCGTAGCCTCCACATCTGCCACCAGGGAAGCGAGTGGTGAAGAATTAGAAGAGCTTGGATTGCAGAGACTATCGATGATGCTTCGTCACGGCACCACAAGTGCTGAAGCTAAAACCGGTTATGGTCTCAGTCAGGAATCAGAACTAATGATGCTTGAAACTATTTTGAAATTGCACCAAGACCAACCACTTGAACTTACTCCCACATTCATGCCAGCACACGCGGTGCCAAAAGAAATGAACAAGGCGGAATATGTGGATGTGGTCATTAAAGATATGCTGCCCGCAGCCGCTTCAATTCTGCGCAAATACGGCTGGCTTGGCGAGCACAAAGCGTACTCGGATGTATTTTGCGACGAGGGGTACTTTACTCTGGATGATACCAGACGAATTTTTGAGCGATCGGCCGAGTTGGGAATGAGTTTGCGCGTTCATGCCGATGAGTTTGTTAGTCTTGGTGCAGTGCGCCTTGCTTGCGATTTGGGAGCAGATAGTGTTGATCATTTACTTGCAATCAAACAAGAAGATATACGTTGTCTCTCTGAATCAAATACGGTGGCAGTGCTTTTGCCTGGAACCTCTTTTTTTCTCAACCTGGATAAGCATGCTCCAGCTCGAACGCTGATTGATGAAGGTGCATGCGTGGCGCTTGGTTCAGACTTCAATCCAGGCTCGTGTCATATTTTTTCTTTGCCGATGATTTTCGGGCTAGCGTGCATGAAGCTGAAAATGACAGCTGAAGAAGCCTTGACCGCGATGACCACCAACGCGGCTTATGCCATTGGTAGAGGGGGGGATATAGGAAGACTGTACTCGGGGTATCAGGCTGATATCATCATTTGGGATCTTGGTGCTCTCGAAGAGATTCCATATAAAATGGTGTGGAATCCCATTCTTCGTGTATTTAAAAAAGGCGTCGAAGTTTGATCAAAAAAAATTTGATGCACCACTTGTTTTATTATCCGCATTAGTTATAATTTTATGGACGCCACCACTATTGGGGCGTGGAGATTCAGAGATATATATTCTTCACCGGCGCACTGAATTTGGTGCACCATAACTCATATGAGGTAATGGACTTAATGGCTCAACCAAACCGCTTACCGGTTCCCAATTCCGAACCCGGCGATGACTATGTAGATGGCTTCGAAGTTTTCTTCGACGAAGCAAACGATCAAGAATCTCAATCTGCAGGCATGACGGCCAACCAGGCTAAAGTACTTTTAGACAAACTCACCGAATTAGTTACTATCAGCGTTGATCAAAAAGTGGAAACAAGTAAAATCGCCTCGCAAATCATGGACAATCAAAGACAGCTGATTGCCACCCAACAAATTTTGATTTCACTTATGGACAAGTCGCTTGAATTGACACGTCACGTCACTGCTATTGAAGAGCGTCTGCCAAGTATTTACGAATTGCCTCGTCTGGTCGAAAGCCTTCGTCAAAGAGTGGCACAGCTTGAAGGCATCGAAATCAGCTAAATAAGCCGAGTTGACTAAAACTTAATGCGTATATTCTAAGCAAATATAAATGTAGAAACTTAGATACTTTCGTAGTTTTACTATTTACAACCTTCTAGATAACTATAGAATCGAAAACAGATACGGTTCAGGTCGAGCTGTACCCGAGAAAAGGGGACGTTGCAATGACCGATTTAGTGGCAGACGGTTCTATAGAGCAATTAGCAGGGCATGTCGAACAAGACGTGCGATTGACTACTGCTCGCCCAGAGCACAACAAACGCAAGGGTGACGCTGCCAAAAAAATTGCTCAGCGATTTCATGGAATCAAACTCTCTGAACTAACCAAAGGTATCAAAATCACACCCAACTTTTTGTTAGCCATGGCGTTTCTCGCTTTCACCGCCTGGCTATTCGTTGTTTATTGGATCAGACGTCATGAGCCACTTGCCAATCAAGTGCTAGGAACTCCCAGACCTGTTGCACCAACAGCAAGACAAGATCTGATGATGATGGGCAACTCGCGCAATGCGCTTCCAATTAAAACCGCCCCTGGGCATAACGGCTTTTTTGCACCCAACTTAGGAATTTTTGATCAAAATCAAAAGAATCAGCAAATTCCTGCTTTGAGCAATGCTCAATCATTTGCCCAGGAATCTATCAGCACCCAGGGCGGTGAACAAGCGCCTACCGGCTCATGGAATCCGGCGGCAACTGGAGCGCACTCTTTGGTCATAAGAGGTGGACGTGAACAAATTCAGGTAACAAATCCAGAACCGATAATCACTTCACAACCGACATTAACGCCTTTTCACGCACCGGCTCAAAATTTAGTCGGACCTCAAAGTTTAATTGGGCAGTCGTTGCATCCAAGTCATCCGATGCATCCTAGTCATCCAGTGCACACGATGCAAGCCCAAATGGTGCAGCCGATGGCTGTTAATCAACAAGGCTACAGCATGGTGCCAGCTCCCCAGGGCGGCGTCTACCAGATGCATGAAAATTCCCGCCTGAAAACTGTCGTAAATCGATGATATAAAGTGCTTCACGAAACTCAGATATTGAAGCAAATTAAAGGCTCAATATAATACAATACCGGTCTATATCTAGGGCTTGCTTCAGCTTTAGTGACGCATCCGGAGACCATCATAAACAAATGGAAGTATTCGATCTAATAATTATTGGCGGCGGCCCTACAGGTCTATTCGGCGCTTTCTACGCCGGTTTGAGAGGACTCAAGACCAAGGTCATCGATGTATTGACAGACTTAGGTGGTCAGCTGACCGCGCTTTATCCGGAAAAATATGTTTACGACGTTGCTGGACATCCAAAGATTCTGGCTAAGGACCTGGCTAAAAATCTAGCCACTCAATCGCAACTTTTTAAGCCCGCTTTTGCCCTTGGTGAAAAAGTCGAATTCATGGAGCAAATCCAAGAAGGTGGAGAAAGTATTTGGAAAATCACCACTGATAAAAACACATCGCATTACAGCAAAACTGTTTTGTTGGCTCTGGGAGCCGGTGCGTGCATGCCCAAACGTCTTGACCTTGCATATCCTGAAGTTTGGGAAGATGATTCACTTTTCTACGCGGTCAAAAGCAAAGAAAAATTCCGTAACAAGAACGTTCTAATTGTTGGCGGTGGAGACTCAGCTGTAGACTGGGCTAACGAATTTTCAATTCTGGCAAACAAAGTAACTCTAATTCACAGACGTGATCAGTTCCGCGCCGTGCAAAGTTCGGTAGAGGAAATGAAGCACAACAAAGTTGATGTCAAAACATTCTATGAATTGAAAGAATTAATTGGCGAAGGTCAACTCAAGAAAGCAGTCATTTTCGATAACCGCACAGGAAACGAAGAAACACTCGACGTTGACGCGATGGTAATAAGCATCGGATTTGTAATCAACCTCGATTTCTTGCGAGCCTGGGGTCTTTCCATGGACAAGAATTGCATAACAGTAAACGAAAAAATGGAAACCAATCTTCCAGGTGTTTACGCTGCAGGAGACATCGCAGCTCACACAGCCAAGCTCAAGTTGATTGCAACAGGAGCTGCTGAAGCTGCTACAGCGGTGAACTTTGCTGTAGTGCACATCAATCCAACTGCAAAAGTCTATCCAGGTCACAGTTCAAACCTGAACCTGACTATTTAGTTTCAGCGCCTTTGAATTTATCTATATAGGTAGGCGTTTGCTCGTCCTGTTTTACAGGTTGATTTCAATTATCCGCCATATGTTGCGTAGGGGCGTTTGGGCTACGCTATATGTGGGGCATACAAATGTAGTATAATATTATTGGTCCCGGACATAGAGGTGTATTTTGTTTACTGAAAATGCCCTGCGAGTTTTGGAAAAGCGTTATCTGATGCGCGACAAGAAAGGCAATGTCACTGAAACGCCTGCTGAGCTATTCAAAAGAGTAGCTAAGGCTGTGGCTCGAGCCGAGAAAACATTTGGCGCCTCCAAAAAAGAAGTCGAAAATTATACAGACAAGTTCTATCAAATGATGATTGAACGAAAATTCATACCCAACACGCCTACTTTGATGAATGCCGGAAAAGCAAATGGTCAATTGTCTGCGTGTTTCGTATTGCCAGTACCGGACAATTTGGAAGGTATATTTGAAACCTGCAAGCATGCCGCTTTGATTCACAAAACGGGCGGAGGCACAGGTTTTTCATTCAGTCGTTTGCGCCCAGCTAACGATTTTGTTTCAAGCAATGCCGGCGTAGCCTCTGGTCCTGTTAGTTTTATGAATGTGTATGACGCCGCTACTCATGCCATACGACAGGGAGGCACCAGGCGTGGTGCCAACATGGCTATTTTGCGTGTTGATCATCCAGATATCGAAGAATTCATTACTTGCAAAAAAGATCGCACTAAGCTCAATAACTTCAATATATCAGTGGCCATCACAGATAAGTTCATGCAGGCTTTTAAATCAAATAGCAATTATGATCTTATTCATCCAGGCTCAGGCGAAGTAGTCAGACAGTTAAATGCCAGAGCAATCTTTGACATGATCAGTGAGAATGCTCATGAATCGGGCGAACCTGGAATTGTGTTCATTGATAGAATTAATGCATCAGATCCGATTTATGCCACCAAGGGTAGTGACGGTGAATTTATTCCAGGAACCGAAGATATTGAAGCCACTAATCCTTGTGGCGAACAACCGCTTGGACCGGGGGATGCCTGCAACTTGGGATCGATTAACTTGTCATTGTTCGTCAACGAAAAGCAAAACGATTTCAACTGGGACGAGTTGTCTAGCTGCATTGAGCTATCGGTGCGCTTTTTGGACAATGTTGTGGAAGAGAATAATTATCCTTTTCAATTTATAGCCGATGCCACCAAAAATAATAGACGCATTGGGCTGGGCGTGATGGGTTTTGCGGAAGCTTTGATTCTAATGAAGATAGCTTATAACTCCCAAGAAGCCCTTGAAAAGGCGGAATTGGTCATGCAATTCTTACAGGAAAAAGCGCATCAATCATCTTCTGAGCTAGCCACCACCCGTGGTGTATTTCCTAACTGGAAATATTCCAGATGGGCAGAGCAAGGAAAACCAATGCGCAATGCCACAGTCACAACAATTGCGCCGACTGGCACTATATCTGTGATTGCTGGAACAAGTTCTGGTATCGAACCCCTTTTTGCAGTAAGTTATATAAGACGCGTATTGGGTGGTGAGGAACTTATTGAGTTTAATTCTATTTTTGAGAAAGTGGCTTCGGAAGCTGGAATCAATACTCCCTCAGTTATGAGTGAAATTTCGGAATCGGGAATGCTTGGCGAAATTGATGGTATCCCCGATGATATCAAACGTATTTTTGTTTGCTCGCATGAAATCTCCTACGAATGGCATGTGAAGATGCAAGCCGTGTTCCAGAAATTTACAGACAACGCTGTTTCTAAGACAATTAATTTTCCAGCCGATGCCAAAGTCGAGCATGTTGAAGCCGCGTACAAATTGGCTTGGGACCTGAATCTCAAAGGCATCACAGTTTATCGTGATACCAGCCGTAGTACTCAAGTTTTAAACGTCAAGAAAACAGACCCCAAAAGTTCGCTACCTGCACCAGTAAAATCGCCTGCGGCGTGTCTTGATCTGGCCCTCGTTGAATGTGACCACTGTGCATCAGTTTCTTCAAATAGTGCACTTTCTAATTTAGATCTCTCTTATTTAAATAGTATATCTATGCTCAGAAAGTGTCCTGAATGTGGTGATCAGAGCACTTCCTTCATGAAAATAGAGGCTTGTGAGCTATACACCTGCTGTGGTTATACTAAGTGTTGAACTGCCCGCCAAATGCCGTATATGCAGGAGCTATATCTATGTCCATTCTGGTAGATCATGAAATAAGAGCTGAAATAGCTAGTGGAAGCTTGGTCATTGAACCTTACGACGAGAAGTTGATTCAACCCAACTCCTATGATGTCAGACTGGCTGATGCCTTTTCCTGGCACGACACCAATGGCTCAGTGATAGACCCATATGATTCTTCTACCGTGCTTGAAGGACTTACGCACGTTAAAGGGGCAAGTCTCGTTTTGAACCCCAAAGAGTTTGTTCTGGGTGCAACGCTTGAAAAATTCAGCTTGCCAGACGACATTGTCGGACAGCTGACTGGAAAATCTAGCCTGGCTCGCCTTGGCGTCATGGTTCACGTCACCGCCGGTTTCATCGACGCTGGATTCAGCCATCCGCCAGCTCAAATCACACTTGAAATTGTAAACGTTGGCAATCGTCCAGTTCGACTTCATGCCGGAATGCCCATTGGTCAAATGGTTTTTACCCGGACTGCTCGTTGCGAGCTGCCGTATAATTTGCGTCCGTCGGCTAAATACAACGGTCAGCCGCCAGCCGCACACAGTCGCTATTACATGAACCCAAGCGCGATTACATAAAATTTTTTCGTTCGCTTTCATGGGAATATTCCCATGGCAGATGGTGGTAATACGAGTTCACTTCCCCCCGGCTAGCAACTAGTATCTAAATACGCACCGACCAATCCCCAAGGTCAAAAGCGCATTAAGAGGCTAGAATCCGTGAGTCCCGAAGGCGATATCAATCCAGCAAAAGCCGAACCGGTGAATGAAACCACCAGTGCACTCCAAAACGAGTACACTTCGGTCAACTTGGCTCGCGCCGATTTTGGTGTAACTCCCGACCAGCCGATCGCGAAGCCTGCTGCCGACACTTACTACGTCAACGACGCCAACCAACCTTGGAAAGCAAATCCAAACAACAGCTTCGTTCCACCGACCGACAACAAAACGAGCGACCCTTATTTCAATCCCAACGCAAGTAGACCCTGGCGCGCCGATCCATTCAAGAAAGGTGGCACTGAATTTCGCCTTCCCGGCGATTCTGTCATCACTCCTCCAGTCGACCAAAGCGATCCTCGCTTCAGACCGCAAGTACTCCCCAGACAATCTGTCATTCCAGATCAGCAATACTTGCCGCAAGATCAGCAATATGTTCCTGGTTATGTGCCGCCAAACGCCCAGTTCAACCCGCAATATAGCCCCGAGTTCAATCCACAGTTCATCTCGAACAATGGCGTGCCAGCGTATAGTGGCATGGGCTTTAATTTCACCAATAATTTCTACAATGTGGGCGAGCGTCCACCACTCACATTCACCGGTGGCATGAATGTCATCCCTCGCGGCACTGACAATATTCCAGTAATCAAAATCGATACCGCATTTCCTGGACAGAAAACTTTCTTTGGCGTTCCACTAAACAGAACCACTGATGGAGTAGTGATCAACCCGACCGTTATAACTGTTCCAAAAGGCGACAACACTTTACCTGCAATAACTGTGCCAGTCAAAACCGTACCGGTCAAAACCGTACCGGTCAAAACCGTACCAGTTGCACCGGATAAGTTCGAGCCTGGTGTTGTTCCTCCTTTGGATAGCAATGGAAAAATTCCATTAGTCAGCAATGAAGTAATTACAAATCCGGTTTTGAGTCCCAATCTTACCGGTGTAGTTGCTGTCGAGCAAACCGAGCGCGTAGTAATAAACCCTGTTGTTAATACCATTTCGAGCGATCTTGGTGATTCGACCAAAATTGCATCAACTGAAAACATCGTTCTTCCTGCAGCTCAAACTACTAATGGTGTTGAAGTTCGTCCTGTAACGACCACCGGTGACCAAACTCTTATTGCACAAAATTCTTTAAAACCTTTTGATTCAAGTATTCCAGCGTCAAATATACTTGTTCCTATTGAACAAAAAACTCAAGATCAAGCAAATAATGTCTGGAGCGGTATAAAAGATAGCGTTTATCGCGGTACTACCACCACTGTGGCAGGACTCACTTGGGCGTTTTCAAACAAACTGCCTCGCGATAATATGTTCCTAGCTCAATATGCTTCTACAAAGAATTGGACTATGAAACCGGATCCATATTTCAACTGGAGCAGAACGGTTCGTGACCCTGCCGGTGCCATCGTTGCTGTCAATGCTATTGAAGGAATAAATTGGGCGAAGAACTTTGTTACAGGCAATAAAGAAGCGAATAGCGATTCCAGGGTAGCGAACGTCACTGTTCCACTAGGTATTCTTGCTTATCGCCATTTTGCACCAAACGCTAAAATACCTGGCGTAGCCGCTCTTGCCACGGCCGGAACTCTTGGAGCTACTTATATAGGCGACTCAATTGTGCCAGCTATGAAAGGCACCTCAATTGGCACCCACACTGGTTTTGATGACGTTTCAATGATCGGGGGAATGTACGCCGCATCTAAAATTAACGTTCCAGGCGTACCTGGGTTGTTGTGGAAAGCTGGTGTTCTCACTGGTTCTTTCCTTGGCGGCAACTTAATTGAGTCTGGCTGGAATTACATGTTCGGCAAAGAACAAATGGCCAAAGATGCTACAAATGCAATAAATACTGACGGAACTGCTCGTACTTTTGACTCACTTGCAAGTGCAAGACAAAAATTCTCCAATTTGAGTGATGCTCAATGGAGTGCTACTCAAGCAGAATATGTCAAAGTAAAAGCTGAAGCTGCCGCTTTGATACCAGGCAAAGATAGTTGGGAAAAATTGGCAATTGCACATCGTAAGTTATTGATTCTTGCTGGTGCAGTGGGCGAAAACTATTTGAATAACGGCACCCAAGTGACCGGACAGGGTAACACTTTTATTGGCAAAGGCACCGATATAGACTTGAATTCTAAAGCTCTGACTCGTTTGACCGAAGCCAGAAACTACGCCTATAGTCTCATTCGCAAATATAATGAAAATGTCTTGCCTGCAACAATTAATGGCACGCCAGTGAATAAAGCGGCTGAAATAGCCGGTCTTACTCAAGAAGCGCAACGCTTGACTGGTTTAATCACTAGAATTTATGCACCGCATGATTATGAAAAAGCATTGCCAGAATTTTTGAAGGCAGCTAACGAGAAACCGGCAGATTTCTTCACTAACTATGTAAAATACAATTCTGATCGTGCCGCCGCTGATGAGCAAAGTTTGAGAAGTCGCGGTGTCTGGGACAATCCAGATTACAGAGAAGATCGCAGAGTTATCGCTAAAACACATAGTGATAAAGCGTTTGCAATAATGGTGCTTGCTCAGCGCGCTCTTGATGTTAACGCTGGCAGAGAAGCGGTCGAGTTGTTGCGCGGATTGTCTGGAAGTAATGAGCCAACTATGAATGCTAGAAGCGCTCTCAATGCGGCAATAACTCATTTTAACCAGTTACCGGATATCAACCCAGCAGATATTGAGAACATGAACAGATTGAGAGCTCTTTTCGGCAGGCTCAATGCTCAAATCAAAGCTAAGTTCCCGGCTGAATACTCCTCTACTCCATAACAAACTGGCAAGGTCAAATTGAACTTTTTGCCGCTGTTAATCGTCTAATTAATTGAAGTCTATTAGACCATGAGATTAGGCGATGAGCAAAACCGAAGCAAGACCGGTGCATTTGACTGCCCTAGGTTGTCTATCCTGGGCAGCCGGGCTTCTTGTTGCTATTTATAGTGTATGTGATTACTGGAGCAAGCACGAGCCGCTATTAAATCCGCAATACTATATGTGGTATCAATTGAATTTGGGCTGGAGTCAGATTTTGATTGCAGCTATTTGCGTTGTAATTGGCATGCTAACCAGAAAAGACTTGTTTGGTGTGTTCTTATATTTAATGGCAAGCCATGGATTATTATTTGGTCTTGCGCAAGCGCCGGCTCCAGATAAGTCAGATATTTGCTTCAAGCTTAATCAAACTATATTAGTTCAAGCGCATATCGAAGAAGGGCTTGGGCTCAAGACATCACTTGTAGACGAAATTAAATCTGATGGACTGGTACTAAATTGTAGAAGCAGTATCTATCCAAACAAAACTGGTGAAGGCAATCATATTTCAGCTCAAGCAAAGGTGGAGTCTTTGCAATTTATGTCAGTGAACAGCATTGGGCGTTATTTGAAAAATCGTGTGTTTAGTCGCTTACACGTTCTTGAGGTAGATGAATTTTCAAACTGTTCTTTGAGTGTTCCAGTATTTGTGCAAATGCGAAAACTTATGGTCGAGCGCCATGAGGAGATACTGGGAAGAGTAAATGGTGCATTGCTTGCATCGATTGTTCTTGGCGATAAAGTAGTCGACTTGCCATCGAGCGTTAAGAGCGATTTTAGGCGCTCTGGCGTATCACATTTGCTTGCAGCTTCTGGATTTAACCTGTCTATTTTTGTAACCGCTATGTGTTTGTGTTTGCGTCTGATTACTCGTTACAGTGCCATTATTTCGATTGCAGGAATTTTTTCTGTAATCAGTTTTGTATTACTTGCTGGACCCTCGCCATCGGTTGTTCGAGCGGCTATCTGGGCGGTGCTTTTGTTGTTACTAAAACTGACAGATAGGCGAATAAATTTATTTGCTTTACTTGCCTTTTCGATGTTTTTACATCTGGTGATAGATCCATTTTCTATTCTGGATATTGGCTGGCAGCTTTCGTATGCCGCTACTGCAAGCATTATATGTGGAGTGGAAAATATAGTAGGTAAAGAGAATGGGCAAAAGTTTTCTATTCTAGAATCAATTCTAAAATGGTTTCGCACCGCAAGTATAGTTGTGTTAATGGCTCAGGCAGCCGTTTTGCCTTTGGCGTGTTTGTATTTCAAGCAAATCAACGCCATGTTTTTAATAGTGAATTTAATGCTCGATCCGCTTGTGGCACCACTGACGATACTGGGGTTTATTTCGTCCTGGGTAAGTCTTGTTGGGCGTGATGTGGCATGGGTACTCGATATTCTTGCTTATTATCCACTTGAATATATGTTGTGGGTGACAAACTTCTTTTCGCGCGTAGAGATTTCGCAAATAAGTATCAAGCCACCACCGACCTGGATTTTTTGCGAATATTCTATAGCCTTTATTTACTTTGTTTATGCAAAGCAAGGCTTGAAGCGCGACTTCAAATTCGCGTCTCTTGTATTCTTTTTGTCTTTGTTGCTTCTGCTGTTGAGTTCTATTTGCCCATAGCGGCGAAATAGACTGCGCAAGCGTGGTCTAGATACTCGCGTGATAGGCGAGGGTCAGTCTGCAAGAATGTGCAGAGGTTGATTACCTGGTCCACAACGTCACGTGGGTGGCAGCATCGCATTGAGCGTTTGCCTGAACGATATTGCGAGTCGATTAAGTAATTGACCGCTTCTTCGTTGTACGGAACGCCTGTGCGCTGACAGTATTGCAAGAAGATCCATTTGAATTCGTCTTCTGTGGGACTGGCAATATTAATCTTGTACGGAATACGTCTCAAGAATGCTTCGTCTACAAGATCCGACGGGTTCAAGTTAGTTGAGAAAACAAGTAACTGTTCAAACGGTACTTCCAGTTTTTTACCGGTGTGTAGAGTCAAATAGTCCACTCGTTTTTCCAAGGGAACAATCCATCTGTTCAAAAGAGACTTGTGGTCGATTCTTTGACGACCAAAGTCATCGATGAGCAGCAAGCCGCAGTTTGATTTGAGCTGGATAGGTGCTTCGTACAGTTTGGTACCGTAATCGAATTGAAGTTCGAGCATGTCGATAGTCAACTCACCGCCAACCACTACGCAAGGACGTTGAATTCGCACCCAGCGGTGGTCGTAATCGCGCGGATAGTTTGCAGCCGATACAGACTCGTGGTTGTGACTGTCGAATACGCGGATAATCTGTCCATCGCACTCTACAGCGTAAGGAATAAAGATGTGACCTTTGAATGAGCGAACAATACGCTCAGCAATTGAGGTCTTACCGTTTCCAGGCTCACCAAACAAGAACATCCCGCGTCCAGAGTTAATAGCTGGACCAACTGAGTTGATGGTGCGTCTGTTAACCATGATGTCAGAGAACGCCACTTCAAGGTCACGAGGGGTGACTGATTCGCGACGGATGGTTTGATATTTGAGCGAATCGATATAACGGTTCCATGGCACAGGGCACGGTCCCACATAAGCGTTGTGGTCAAAGTATGCTCTGGCGCGGTCGCGTCCCTTTTCGGTGGGGGTATATTCGTAGTCGGCCAGACCACCTGAAGTTTTGACTTCAACAAGCAATTGCTTCTTGAGAACTTCTAGGATTTCTTCCACCAGCTTGAATGGCAACATGGTGCGCGACGCAATTTCGCGACCCAGGGCAAAGTTGACCATATAGATGTCTTTGAGGACCAACTCTTCCAGGAAGCCTTCCTTCAACCCGGTTTCGGCAATCGAGTTTGGATATGGCGGAACGAATTCCTGCTGTTGTTGAAAACCAGTTGTTGTTTTGACCTGTGGAGGCATAAATGCTTACCGATCCTTGTTGAAATAACCTGGGCTGAAATAGGCAGACGTTATTGTACGTCAAATACCATCAAATACATATAACTAATCTACCACTTTTAGCGGTTCACTTTACCTGGTGAAGGCACAGGAGGCAAGAGTGTACGGATTTTTTTCGATATTCCCTCAAGCTCAAGGGCTCTGTCTGAGGCGCCAAAGCGGTCAAGACAATAAATATCGGTAAATTCGGCAAGTAGTTTTGTTAGCTCAAGACTGGCGGGGGAACCTAATTTTTCCAGTTCAGCAAAGGCTTGCTCTGCTTTGGCGAGCATGTTTAAAGGTGTGTCACAAGGCAGTCTTTGCACGTTGTAAGGTTTGAGCCATTCCATTACCCGTAAATAAATTTCAGAGCTTGGTTTGTTAACTTCGGCTGTTGCAAAGGGATTGCGCGGTCGCCATTTTTTTATCAGGAAAACGAAAAGTGCAAGAGCCGAAACGAAAACTAGAGCAACTGCAATTCCTGCCCAAGAAATGAGAGCTAGAATTTCGGTCAATTGATTGAGCCAGCTCCAGTCGCTTTTAGCGTTTAGAAAAGCAAAGGGATTTTCCGATTTTTCTTTTTCTTTGTTCTTGGCGGCACTTGTTTTAGGCGTCTTATCCAGCTTGCTGCCTCTGATTCCGGCTCCAAGTCCAGCACCGTTTTTATTTGCTTGCTTATTTTGCTTATTTATTGAGCGAACCAGCTCAGAATTGGCAAGGGATGAAATCCAGTTAGTGGCAGCACTTGCTTGTTTATCGGTTTCGGGATAGGAAGCGTTGGGGCTTGGCGTGGGGTCAAACGGTATCCAACTCCAGTTGGGCAAGTAAATCTCGCCCCAGGCATGTCCGTCGCGCAAACGCACTTCATAAAAGCCGGTGTTTTTATTTAGCGTGCCAGGCAAATAGCCGCCCGCCATGCGTGCTGGAATGCCGATACTTCTGCACATGGTGACGAAGGCGGATGAAAAATCGACACAGTTACCTTCTCTTGTACGAAACAAGAAGTTGTATACAAAATCGCCTTTACTCATGCGCTTCAATTCGGAATTTTGATATTTACAATTTTTGTGCAAATACTCGCTTATGCGCTCTGCTTGTACAAACCAGTTTTCGTCTTTGCCAGCCACCTTGCGAGCAAGAGACCGCACTTCATCGGGAAAGTCAGGTGGAAGTGCAGTGTATTTATTGACCAAATCTTTTTCTAACTTTTCCAGTTCTGCGGCATTTGGACCTTCAAAATATGAACTCGAACGTCTTACCAAATGCTCCATCACATCTAGTTTGTATACGGGCAAATGCGAAATGACTGTGTAAGTGGTGCCATCTTTTATTGGCTGGTCTGCTTTGATAGAGCCGTCAGCTTGCGCGGTTAGTTGATTGAAATTGCCGTTGATCGCCTCAGGGATCCAATAGGCCGGAACCATGTCGCCAAGCAATTGCGAATTAACTGTAATTTCTTGTTTGATCTCGACTGTCTGGCAATCAGGCGGGAGCAAGAGTGAGTTCGCGTTGCCGACATCAAACCAGCCGGATTTTTCTGACTGAAAAGTAATACCAGGAACAGGACCGCTGCGTGTCCAGCTAGCGCCGTCGTAACTATCGTATGTGATTCGTCTTGTGTATCCGGGGCGAGATGCTGCAACTTTGAACACCACGGTTTCAAGCTGTTCTCGACTGGGTGCTTGAGCCGAAGGATTGTAAGACTGCACCTGTTGGTCTTGAGTGGCACTTATGTTTTTTGCTTCTTCAATAGAGCGAACTTGGCTTGAGCTTTGTTTGCCATCACCACTTTTGCCTGAGCCCGAACCGTTTCTTGAGCCAGCCCCGGAGCCAGAATTGGATCCGTTACCAGAGCCTGAACCTGAAGAAGAATTGCTTCCTGATCCAGCTATTGTGCCACCGCCTTGAGAACCAGCACCAGATGTGGTGACACTGGGGGATGAACTATTTGAATTAGTTCCAGCTGTGGCGATTGTGTTTGTTCCGGAGTTGCTGTTAATAACTTTTTTGGCACCACTACCAGTTGCCGAAGAGCGGTCCGCGTGACTAAACTGGCTGGTGGCTCCACCTAGTCCCGGGACGGTTGCAACATATGGAGCAATGAAATTTTTGGTGATGACACTCAAAAGTGAATCGCTTCTTGGAAAATAAAAGAATACAAGAATGGATAAAACCGGTAAAAGTAAAATAGGAGTCAGCACTACTAGCGATACTGCTTTGCGATATTCGGTACTGTGATCTTGGGCAAGAGAACCGGGTCTTGCTGATTGTAAATTGGCAAGAGAGGTTGGTCCCAGAGTCTTTGTTTGGGAAACGCTCACGAAATAAAGTAAAAAAGAAAGTAAAAGCATGTAGCTTATTAGCCAAAAAACAAATACCGCACTTGTAGTAAGACAAGCAGAGCATGTCAAAAGTCCTATGCCAATAAGGGTTGATACGGCAAATTCTTGTCTTGTTTTTAAGTCAAAGCAATGCAATGCTTGAAGCCCAGCTAATACTTGCACAAGGGGCGTGAGCAAGTTTAAATGACCATTCATGAACATCATGACGCATTGAAAAACAAACGCGCCCACTACAAAAATGGCACCGGCAAATGGAATTATGGGCAGCCAGAAAGGTCTTTTATCGCTGTATAAATAGGAGGTGTAACTGCCGATGAATGCAAGCCACAAGTATAAGAGCGTAATGCCCGGATGCAATTGAATATACGAGCACGAGCAAGTAATAATTAAGCATGCCATAAAGGCAGTACAAACCCGCACAGTAACTGATTTTTCAAGTGATGTTTGGGCGATAGTGCTCATAGGGCAGATATCTCATCGTAATTTTGCAAAGTGGCAATCACACGTCCAATAGATGCCGATGTTGCACCTCGGCGGTCTGCCGAGCCAAGTCCTGTGTGCAGTGGAATATTTTTATTTACTCCTTCTAAATCTTGCCACGCTTTTTCTTTGGCCGCTTCTTTGGCAAGTTGTTTAAACCTTCGTGACAATACCCAGAGTTCGACTCCGTTTAGTCCATCACCTTCGGGATCATTTTTTACAGGCAAAACAGCTAGAAGTGCCAGCTTGCTATCAACACCAAAATGAGGGACCGGTGCTTCAAAGTCCTCTTTGCCGGTCAGTGGTTGAACACGAGCGAGCATCTGAGACCATCGTGCCATGCCGGCTGTGAGCAGTGGCATATCGAGCAAAAATTCGGGTTGCACCACACTTGGTTCTTCAGGATCTGGAATAACATAAAAATAGGGCGAGCCGCCCATGCGAAAACCGAGATTTAATAGGGATGTAGCAACTGACACAGCTAATTCGAATTGTTGCTGGTTTCTCCATGGCGCCATTAAATCAAGTAATACGTCATAGCTTGGAAGACCTTCGTGCTCAAATTCACGCACCAACAATTTTCCTGCTTTGGCAGATGACGCCCAGTGGATCAAGCGCAAACCGTCTCCTGTTTGAAATTCACGCAAAGATTTCACAGAGGTAGAAGGCGCTGTGGCAGTGGATCTAGAAGCCGATGACATTAAAGCGGTGTTGCCTGATGCGCGCAATCGGTACAAAAAGCTTCCAGGAATACCTGCTGAACTTGGAAACACTACTAATTTTTTGTTGTCCAAAACTGCGGTTGAATTTATATCGAAGCTGCGCGCCCACCAGGCCAGGCCAAATGGAAAACAACAAAATGTTTGAATAGACTGCACTTCATAAACACCCCGCTCGATAGATGGATTTTGAGCCATAATCCATTCTTCGTTGATTATGGTGTCAATCGAAACTGGCTCAAGCACGCTGAATTTTTGACGCGAATCTATATTTTTTAAATCAATGCGCACCACAAGCCACTTGACCGGAAATACGTGTGAAAACTTCATCGAGCCAAGCATTCGGTCCAGTTTTATGCGCACATTTAGCTGGTCACCAACTACAAGATCGTGTGGAAGTGAAGCACTTACAGTTACATCAAAAACCTGGAAAAAAGGCAAAACCACAGACATGGCGAGAGTGGTGAAACCGCCTGCAGTCAATAAGTAAAGCCAGTCGTTGCCTGTTTCTGCGGCAAATAGATATAAGAGCAAAATGGCAATCAGAAAATAATAAAAATTCTTTTGCACCACAAGCGAAAAGGATCCGGTAAGCGCAGGAAGGCGAAAGCGCAGCCCTTCGAGCGAAAATTTCTCACCTTGTGAATTGAGTGGAAATCTATACTGGTACGGGGATTTCTTCGAGTATTCTTTCAATAAGTTCAGCATGGCTTACTCGACTTTCACGTACCTTGGGGATGATTCTGTGACCAAGCACAAACGGAGCCAAAAATTTCACATCGTCTGGTTGAACGAAATCTCTACCGTCGATGAAAGCATTGGCTTGCGCAGCCCGCATCAATAGCTGGCTTCCGCGAGGACTAACTCCCAGCACCACCGCTGGGTGACTGCGAGTGGCAGCCACAATTGAAACAATATAATTTTTTATTGATGGCTCGACGAAGACTTCTTTCACAGCCTGTCTTGCTTCAAGCACCTGCTTTTCGGTAAGCACTGCTTTTGCTTCAAAAGAACCTTCTTTCAAGGTCTTATCTAGAATTTCAATTTCTTGATGCAGTTTGGGATAACCCAAAGACAAAGCAATCATGAATCGGTCAAGCTGCGCTTCTGGCAGAGGAAATGTACCGTGATATTCAATTGGGTTTTCTGTGGCTATTACAAAAAACAAATCGGGCAATTTGCGAGTGGTACCATCAGTGGTGACTTGCATTTCTTCCATAGCTTCAAGCAGCGCCGATTGCGTTCTTGGTGTGGCTCGGTTAATTTCGTCTGCAAGCAGGATGTTAGTAAAAATGGGGCCAGGTCTAAAAGTGAATGTGCTTTCTTTAGAATCAAAAATGCTAACACCCGAGACGTCGGATGGCAGCAAATCTGGAGTACATTGAATGCGAGTAAACTTAGAATCAATCGAGGTGGCAAGCGATTTTGCCAGGAGCGTTTTGCCCACTCCAGGAACGTCTTCTACCAAAACGTGACCGCCTGCAAGCAGACACAAAACTGTCAGTCGTGCGGCTTGCGTTTGTCCAACCAGCACACCGTTTATATTATTGAGCAATGCTTGAGCGCGTTGACTTTGGTAAGCCGGGCTCATAATGGTCTTTTGTGACATCAGGGTCGAGCCGTGTCCGTCCAAGTCCGTTGGTGACGCCTGTCCTTGCGCAATCTTGAGCGTATCGCCCTGGTCGCCGTTTTCTTGTGGCACGCTTTGTTCTCCTAACCTGCTAGAAATTTACCCTTGAAGGAGTATGTTAAACTGACAATTTATTATTGGATATAAGGTTGTCAAAATGGCACGCGCCCCTCTAACGTTCCAACAGACTATTCATGCCCTAAACGATTTTTGGGACAAGCAAGGCTGCTTGATTTTGCAGGCATACGACCTGGAAAAGGGCGCCTCTACTATGAATCCTGGCACGTTCTTGCGGGTACTTGGTCCTGAGCCATGGAAGATGGCGGTGACCGACCCATGTAGACGGCCTACCGATGGTCGTTATGGCGACAACCCAAACAGATTGCAGCATTACTTTCAGTATCAGGTAATTCTCAAGCCCTCGCCTGATGATGTTCAAGAAGTGTATCTTGAGAGCTTGCGCGTTCTTGGCATTAATCCAGAAGAGCATGATGTTCGCTTTGTCGAAGACAATTGGGAGTCTCCCACTTTAGGTGCCTGGGGTGTCGGCTGGGAAGTCTGGCTCGATGGGCTGGAAATCACGCAGTTCACTTATTTTCAACAAGCGGGTGGGCTTGATGTTAAACCTGTCGCCGCTGAAATCACTTACGGTCTAGAGCGATTGTCGATGTATTTGCAGAACGTAGACAGCGTCTACAATCTAAAATGGAACGAGAACGTTCAGTATGGCGAACTCTTTCATAATAATGAAGTAGAGCAGTCCAAGTACAACTTCGAATATAGCAATGCCGCAGTGTTGCCTCAATTGTTTGAAACTCATGAGGGTGAAGCTGACAGACTGCTTGGTGAAAAACTGGTGATGCCAGCTTACGAGCAAATTTTGAAATGTTCGCACACATTCAATCTTATGGATGCGCGAGGCATTCTTGGTCGCGACGAGCGTATGGCGACCATTTTGAGAATCAGGCGTCTAGCGGAGAAAGCGGCACGAGCCTACTTAGAGCAAAGAATCGAAATGGGCTTTCCTCTAATTAAAGATGAAAATGCTCGCAAAGCCCTTGCCCAAGAGTATAAAGACAAGTTTTTGACCGCCAAAGCATAGCGATCGCATATATCTTGGGTAATTTCTAGCGAATTAAGCTTCCAGTGCTGATTTTGTCAGTTTATTATCACTGTTTTTGGGTATAGTGATGACAGGTCTGTGTTGGTAACTATTTAGTATTTTGATGCCCGTTAAAAATCGCATTTCAAAAAAACTTATATATTCGCTTTTGGCACTTAGTTTCTTTGCCGCAAGCTCGGCTGTGAGCCCTGTTTTAGAGGCTTCGGCAATGTCTGGATCTATAGGCGGCTCGCTAAGACATTCGGTGTTTAAGGCGAAGAAGAAGTCTGTCGGTCAGAAACTGGCTAGACAGTCTAAGCATAATTTTGCTCAGGTTACTCACGCCAAGAAAAACAGCAAAGGCAAAAATAAAACACTTTTAGCAAAAGGAACGAAGTCTTTTAAGCGCGGCAAGAAAGTGAAAGCCGCTCCAGTCGTGGTTGCACACGCGCCTGCACTAGAATCTCTTTCTGATTCGCTCAGCACAGCTACATTGAAATCTGGTCTGGTGCACAAGATGTACCGGGGCAAATTACATGTAAATGTAGTCGAAGTCGATCTGAAGAATAAAGATCTGGCTGTTCGTCCCTATCTTGCTTCAGATTATTTCAACAAATTAAAAACCACCGAAGAGCATGCTAAAGAAAGCGGCGCTCTGGTTGCGGTAAATGCAAACTATTTCAAAAAAGACGGCACGCCACTTGGCACATTGCTCATGGATGGCGAATGGATCGCAGGGTCTATTTTTAATCGCGTGGCCATGGGAATCACCGAAGCTCGCGATGTAAAATTCGATCGAGTAGATGTGCACGGAATTCTGAACACTTCCAATCCAGATATTCCATCTCTATGGGTCAACACTGTTAATCAACCGCGTAGATCCGGTGCTCATCTTATTTTGTATACTCAAAGATGGGGCAATCATGTAAAAATTCCATACGATGGTTGTCTGGTTGCAGTGAGCAGCACAGGCGAAGTGATTGGCACAGATGCGCGTAACTTATACATTCCGTCTGGCGGCTTTGTTCTTTGCGATAAAAAAGATAGCAAGTTGGCTAAGCTAAAACGCTCTGACCACGTATTTTTGAGCTGGAAAACAAATCCATCAAACTGGTCTGACGTGATTCAGTCTGTAAGTGGTGGACCCACTCTTATACGAGATGGAAAGGTGCTTGTTGACGTGCAAGATGAGAAATTCGGAAAGAGTTTTTCGTCTGCTAAAATTTCGCGTCGCACCGCCTGCGGTGTTACTGCCGACAAGAAAATGATTATTATTACTGTCGAAGGTCAGCATAACATCTATAGTCTGGCAAAGTTGATGCTTAATCTAGGTTGTGTAGACGCCATGAATTTAGATGGTGGTGGCAGTACGTCTATGGTTGTGATGGGTAAAACAGTCACTCAGAACAGAAGCTCGCAAAGACGTGTGGCTGCAAGTCTTGTAGTAATGAATTCTGACGCGGCACAAGCGCTGGTGAAAACACCTACTCGCAATTACATTCCAAAACAAGAAATTGTCGACTTTCAAGGCGAAGAGCCAGTTTTATCGATGGAGCCTTTCAAGGCGCGGTCTGTTTTTCTGACCGAAAATGATGTCACGCGCGAGCTTACTTGCGCATCTGAAATTTTCAGTCAAGACGTTGTATCAATGGAAATGGGTCTTAGAAACAATACGCCGGAAACCGAACTCTTGGCTGGACTTTCGCAGAATCTAATCACTATAGACAATGATCAAGAGCAAAAAAATGCTAATCTTTTACGGTTACAGCTGAAGCCAACGAAGCATTCGAAGAAAATGCTGAAATTGCATCAAAAGGTTGAAAGTAAATTTCTTTTGCCTTTTAGATTCGGCAGACCTAAGAGTTAGTCGGAGATTTCTCAATGACCAAAAAATATGCAGTAGGGGTCGACTTTGGCGGCACCAAGGTGCTTTCTGCTGTGGTTAATATAGAAACCGGTGAAATCCTTGCCTCTGAGAAGAAAAAAAGAAAGCAAGCCAAAGAGCAAGACGAAGTTGTAAGTAAGATTTGCAACACCATCGACGAAGCTTTGCAAGAAGCCAATGTATCAGCAAGTGAAATTCTAGGTATCGGTATCGGCGCTGCTGGTATGACAGATAGAGAGAACGGTATTTTGCTAAAGGCGGCAAACATCGGCTCTACCAATGTCAAATTAGCCGAGCCTTTAAGTCAAAAATATGGCGTGCCAGTTCAACTGGGTAACGACGTTGAGGTCGCGACCCTGGCTGAGAAAAGTTTTGGTGCTGGAGTTAACTGCGATAATTTCTTGTGCGTATTTGTGGGCACGGGTGTCGGTTCAGGCGTGGTCGTCAATGGTTCGATATTGCGTGGGCACACAGGTGTAGCTGGAGAGATTGGACATACAACTTTGTTTCCCGATGGCAGACTTTGCGGATGCGGCGGACATGGTTGTCTTGAAGCGTATGCTTCACGCACTGCAATTGCTAAGGCAATCGTGGCTAGAATTCAGCGCGGTGAAGAATCGGTGCTTGCCAGTCAAATAGACGAATCTAAAGGCATAATACGCTCCAAGGCTATTTTTCAGGCGCTTGCAGCCGGCGATAAATTGGCCGAAGATGCAGTGAGGCAAGGTGCTGAGTATCTAGGTATTGGGCTTACTTCGTCTTTGACTTTGCTCAACCCGGAAAAGCTAATTCTAGGTGGTGGCTTAATAGAGTCTGTGCCTCATTATTTTGAAACCGCTCGCGAAGAAATTTTTAAGCGCATTTTACCTATAACCGGCTCCAAGCTGGTAATAGAAAAATCAGTATTAGGCGATTATGCTGGTGTTGTTGGTAGTGCACTTTTGATAGTGGAGCAATACTCACTTCATCCTGAAAAGTTTGCATCGCATGAAGTCGAGGCTGTAAGTACAATTTAAGTGCGGTAGGCTTATAATCGCAATGAAGACTACTTATTTTAAATTCAAACTATTGCTCATTCTGGCTGCTATAGCACTACTGGCGGTGCCGGGGATGCTTGTCGTCAATATGATAAATATGCCTGGCAAATCTTATAACGGCGAATTCGCCGAGCTCAAAGGGCACGAAGTAGAGATAGAGAGCCAGTTGAAAGAACACGTGGAAAAGTTGGGCGGAAAATTTGGTATTCGCAACAACCCAATAACGCTGCAAATGAGCTTGAATTACATCACTGACAGGCTCAAGTCTTATGGATATGTTGTAAAAGAACAAAAATACAATGTTGATACCATGCAGTTGCGAAATATCGAAGCTGAAAAAAGAGGCAATCAAAAGCCTGATGAAATCATCATTCTTGGTGCTCATTATGATTCAGTTTTCTCAAGCCCCGGAGCAGATGATAATGGTTCTGGTGTAGCTAGCGTGCTCGAGCTGGCTCGCTTATTTTCGGAGAAAAAGAGTAAGCGAACAATCAGATTTGTATTCTTCGCAAGTGAGGAACCGCCCTATTTTAGAAGCCATTCGATGGGCAGTTACCATTATGCAACTAGATGCAAGCAACGCAAGGAAAATTTGAACGCGGTGCTCATTTTTGAATCTCTTGGCTATTATACAGATGATCTCAACTCGCAACGCTATCCTTTGGCATATCTGCCAGGTTATCCAGAGGAAGGCAATTTTATTGGATTCGTTTCAAACCTAAATTCACAAAAGCTATTAAAAAAATGCATAAGCGCCTTTCGCAGTAGCACCGATTTCCCTTCGCAAGGCATTTCCGCTCCTGAGTGGATAACCGGGATTGACTGGTCAGATCAAATGTATTTTTGGAAGAATCATTTTCAGGCTGTTATGATTACCGATACCGCTTTGTACAGGAATCCTTACTATCATACAGGTGCTGACACGCCAGAGAAGTTGAATTATCCATGCTTTGCGCGTGTTGTAGGAGGTATGGAAACGGTGGTTGCCGCACTCGCTAATTATGACTGATTGCGGTGTCAAGTTAAATTCTGCTGCCACCTTGCGTGGTGGCATTGCGGCATGAGCTAAATAGTTTCTGCTATGAAAATAGTAGGACTGATTTTGGTGAAGTATTATGGAACGTAAATTACCCTCAAACCAAGGACCCATCAGGGAACTAGAATGGCTTGCTCAATACTTTGCGCAGCACGGAAAAGACGACATGGCTCATCAAATATTTGAAGAAGTCAAGAGGATGCGAAAACGTTTAAGAGAAATGCGTCTTCGCTCTGGTCAAATTGAAAAAGGCTCAGGACGCGGAACTGGCGAACAAGAATAATTGAGCGATATTTGCTTATATAGTTAAGTTCGGTTTCTCGAGCTTTTAAAATGTTTGAACACTATGTCCCAATCGGCGATTCGATGACCATCGATTTCTATGCCGCAAGTGACGCTCACTCTAAGGGACATACTCACTTGAATCAAGTGGGAGCGGCATCTTTGCTTTTTGCCAATAATAAATCAGTTTTTCCGGAATTCGCTGGCAAAGACTTGGTTTCGCTTTATCCAGGAATTAAATTTGCTGATTTATCTTTTGATGGCGCTACTATCGAAAGCTTGCTAGATCATGAATTTATGGCGAAACTGGCTCATTATGAGCACAGTAAGAATTTGATTACTCTTACAGTTGGTGGCAATGACATGCTTGAAGCATTAAATGCTTTTGACTCCAAGCGCATAAAGTCGCTTGAAGAGAGTCTTTCTAAAATTGAAAAGAATTTTGAAAAATTACTTTCAACTTTTAAAAAAGTTTGTCCCAAGAGCACAATAATCGTAACAACGCTCTACGACCCGACTGACGACACTGGTATTATGCCGTGCGCTAGAGAATTGCTTTGTGAGTTTGACGTCAAATTTCTAACCAGGTTCAACCAATTCGTGCGCGATTCGACTATTGATCACGGTTTTAGCATTGCAGAAGTTTACCGGCATTTTATGGGGCATGGTGCAATGTGCGGGCATGAAGATAATTTCTGGTACTGGAAAACGCATCCAATCGAGCCCGGCTTAACTGGCGCTAGCGAAATCAGAAGAGTCTGGCTCGATGTTATTCACAGCTTGGATTTTCATCCGACTTCGAAGAGCCTTTAAATCCTGACCGATTTTCAACGCAAGATCTTTTCGTCCATGCATAACATAGAAGTGAGCTAACCATTCAAGCTCTTTAATAGATTGAACTTGATTTGGTTCGGTTTTCGATGATTTGGTTTCTTCAGACATACAGGTCCATTAGCACGATTGAATCAACCTGATGTCGTTGGAGCTGCCTGTAAGGCCGATTTTAAGAGCATTTATGACTATTTGCGCATTTAGTATTTTGTGGACTAAATGTCTCGTACTTAAAGAGCCGCTGCTTGCTGTCTTGGTTCCGGCCACTTGATGTCTTGAAAGACTTGCAAAATAAGAATTTTGCGACTTGTTCGGTTTTATTTTTGGGATAGTTGAATAAAGTAGACCGGTCGGTCTATTATTGTGAGGTAAGGCAAGCGCTGCGGATTCATTTATACAAAGGAAGACAACAATGAAAGTTTTAGAAGGACAATCACAACAAGTTTCAAATAAAAGACTGGCTGGAAAAGTGGCGCTGGTTACTGGCGGTTCGCGCGGTATTGGCACTGCAATCGCCAAGCGTCTAGCAGAAGAAGGAGCGACTGTCGCTTTTACTTATTCAAAAAACAAAAGCTCAGCCGAGCAAGTTTTGAACGACATCAATCAAACTGAGACAAAGGCTTATGCGTACAAAGCTGATGTGGCGCAAGACAACGAAGTGAACCTATTAATAGATCAAATTAAAAGTGATCATGGCAAGTTAGATATTCTAATTAACAACGCCGGTGTATGGGAAGGCGGACCATTACAAGACGTAGATGTAGAGCAGTTTGACCGCATCTTCGACGTGAACGTAAGAGGAGTTATTGCCACCACTAAGGCCGCATTAAATCTCTTGCAAGACGGCGGTCGCATCATCAATATTTCTTCTGTCGCAGCTACTTTCGCCACTCCTGGAATGAGCATTTATTCGGCAAGCAAAGCCGCTCTCGATTCGCTCACAAAAATCTGGGCGCAAGAACTAGGAGCAAGACAAATTACAGTAAATGGAGTTGCTCCTGGAACCACTGCTACCGACATGTATCATCAAGCACTATCGGAAGAAGCCAAAGTTGCATTCAACGAAAAAACAGCTCTCAAGCGAGTGGGCGAACCCGAAGATATCGCTGCTGTTGTCGCTTTCCTCGCCTCGCCGGATGGTGGCTGGGTTACAGGCAAAACGATTGCTGCAGATGGCGGAATCAATATCTAAGTAACAAAAACAATTTTTTTTCTGACCTAACCACAGGAGGGACGACTCAACCGTCCCTCTTTTATTTTTGCTGGTTTAAACTACAAATGCGCTAAAGGGCACTATATGTGGTGCATAATACATGCAAAATAAACTAATCGAAGTTAGAAATCACTTCATTGAGAAAGGATCTAAAAAACTTGTTGTCGTCGCTGGAAATCGATCTAAAAGTGTCATCCAGGCACGATTGTGCCAGTTGAGGCAACACTTCAATTAATTCAAGACCCTTCTTGGTAAGATAGTTTCGTGAGCATCTTTTATCTGTCTGGTCTTGTTTGCGCGTTATAAAGCCACGCTCTTCCATGCGCTCAAGTACGCCTGTGAGAGAGCCGCCGATTTGCTCTAAAAACTCTCCGACCTCGCTTGTAAGAAGTCCATCGTTTTGCCAGAGCCGACACAGGACGATCCAGTGCGTAGTAGTTACATTATAGGGGTCGAATTTTTCAGTGCAATCGCGAGTTATTAATAGCGAAAGCAATTTCATCCTATAACCAAGCGAATAAGGCGGCAGGATGTGCGCATATTGAGCGGGGATTAGAGGTGAGCTCAATGGCAGTTCGCACTTATGATCTGGACTTAGGTTATTTATTGCTCGATTAACTAGTGTCGAAAAGCGCTCCTGGTCTGGTTTGTTTACACCATTAAATGCTTTTTGCCAGATGCTTTCTACCTTTTCGGGCAGAATGTCTAGCAAATGAACTCCCTCGTCGGTGAGCCATGCACGCCAGATTCGACGGTCATTTTTGTCGCGTTTGCGTTTGATAAATTTGCGTTTTTCCATGCGGTCCAAAACGCCTGTCAAAGTGCCTCCCACTTGTTGCACTTGCTTGGCGATATAGGTCACAGGCAGTCCGTCTTGACGCCAGAGACAGCTCAAAATAACCCAGTGATTGCGTGTTAATCCAAGTGGCAAAAGAATTTCGTTTAAATCTGTCGTAAGCAGTGTCGTGGCACGCTTATTCAAATAGCCTTGCGATTGGCGTGTGAAAAAATGCGAATAGGTTTTTATGATTTCGCGTTTGCGCTCGTCACTAATTTGGGTTTTTGACATGATCACGATTCTATCACAGACGCTTCTGTCAAGTGGTTGGAAAAAGACCGTAAAGACCTATTGTATTGGGCTTGGGAAAATACGGCTAGTCAGAATATTTCGTATAAACTATAATATTTGAAAGTACTTACGAACAGATACTTACGAAGTAGTCCATGTGGATCGTTGAACTAGCGCTGCGCAGACCATACACCTTTGTGGTGATGTCTATATTGATCGCCTTTCTAGGCGTCTTCAGTTTCTTTCGCATGCCCACAGATATTTTTCCAACCATAAACGTTCCGGTTGTTACTGTGGTCTGGTCTTATAACGGCTTGCCTGCCGAAGACATGGAGAACAGGCTCACCACAATTTGTGAGCGTGCAATAACAACCACGACAGGTGACATCGAACACATTGAGTCAAATTCGATTGATGGCATATCTGTAATCAAAATCTTTTTGCATCAAGGTGCTGATGTTGGCAAAGCGGTCTCGACTATTTCTGCCATCTGCAACACCATGCTCAAAATTGCTCCACCTGGTATTACACCTCCACTTATAACTGCTTTCAGTGCATCTGACGTACCGGTGCTTCAATTAGGGGTAGGTGGTAAGAAATTCTCTGAATCTGAGTTGTTCGATTTTGGTCTGAACTTCATCAGGACCGGACTTTCTGGCACACCTGGAGCGCAGATCCCGCTGCCCTTTGGTGGCAAAATGCGTCAGGTGATAGTCGATTTAGATCCACAGCAACTGCAAGCAAAAGGCTTGTCACCTGCCGATGTAGCTAATGCGGTCACTTCTCAAAATGTCATAATTCCAAGCGGTTCAGCCAAAATTGGTGGCATGGAATATGCGGTTCAATTAAATTCAAGTCCCAAATCAATTGAAGCATTTAACGACCTGCCTGTTAAACAATCGGGCAGCTCAACTGTTTATTTGAAAGACGTGGCGCATGTGCATGATGGATTCGCAGTCCAAACTAACATAGTGCATCAAAATGGAGTGCGCTCAACACTTATAAATATTTTGAAAACTGGTGGCGCCTCAACCATAGACGTCGTAAAGAAAGTACGTGAAGCATTGCCGCGTGTACTCTCCACTTTGCCGCCCGAGCTTGAAGTCACTTTGATGTCGGATCAAAGTGTATTTGTAAAATCAGCAGTAGACGGCGTCATAAAAGAAGCCGCTGTAGCTGCAGGTCTTACAGCACTTTTGATTTTACTCTTGCTTGCCAGTTGGCGCAGTACCGTCATTGTTGCCATATCTATTCCACTTTCTATTCTGGCTTCAATAAGCTGTCTTGGCGCTCTTGGCGAGACTCTAAATACTATGACACTAGGAGGATTGGCGCTTGCAGTCGGCATGCTTGTGGACGATGCCACGGTAGAAGTAGAAAATATTCACCGCAATTTAGATATGGGCAAGCCGCTCACCACGGCTATTTTGGATGGCGCACAACAAATTGCAGCACCTGCATTTGTATCGACACTTTCTATTTGTATAGTCTTTGTGCCGGTCTTGTTTTTAACTGAACCCGCTCGCTCGCTCTTTGTGCCGCTTGCTATGGCTGTTGTTTTTGCCATGATGTTCTCTTATTTGCTTTCGCGCACGCTTGTTCCGGTCATGTCTAAAGCTTTGCTTGCCGCTCAAGTTAAAAGTCATGCAAGCCCAAAACGCACATGGATAACGCCTATATATGAAGGCGTTGATTTTGAATTCGAGCGCTTACGCATGCAATTTAAAAACATATTGCGCTTTATGCTGACACATACCAAAATAACTGTTTGTTGTTTTTTGCTTTTATTTAGCAGCTTGTTTTGTTTGTTTCCATTCATCGGACAAGATTTCTTTCCGGGTGTTGACGCTGGACAAATTCGCGTCCATGTGCGCACCCCCACAGGCACAAGAATCGAGCAGACTGAGCTTGTTTTTCAGAAAATCGCAGACGAAATTAAACTAGTAATAAAGCCCCATGACTTAGAGTCAATTATCGACAATATTGGACTTCCCACTACTGGGATAAATCTTGCTTACGGCGACAATATAACTATTTCAAACTTTGATGGTGAGATTCTAATTTCGCTTAAAAAAGAGCATGAAGGCTCGACTTTTGATTATCAAAAGAAAATTCGTCGCATGCTTGCAGACAAATTTCCTGAATGCACAATCTTTTTTCAGCCTGCAGATATCGTCAGTCAAATACTCAATGCAAGCCTTCCAGCGCCAATTGATGTACAAGTAACTGGTCGCGATAAAATCAAAAATTATCAAGTGGCGCTAGAATTAAAAGAGCGAATCAAGCATGTTCGCGGAGCTGTAGATGTCACTTTACACCAGGTGATGGACGCGCCTCAAATCAAGTTTGATATTGATCGAACTAAGGCAAATCAGTTTGGTTTGACTCAACGCGATATAGCGCAATCTGTTCTCATTAGCTTGAGTTCGAGCTTCCAGACCGCTCCTTCGTATTGGGTCAATCCCAAAAATGGTGTCAATTATCTTGTCGCTATTTCGACCCCTACGCACAAAATAACTAACATAGACGACATCATGAGCACCACTATAAATTCGCCCACGGGCAAGCCCCAGATGCTTTTCAATATGGCGTCAGTCTCGCGCGGAACCACTGCTGCTGTAATTTCTCACCAACGAATTCAACCTGTGTTCGATGTCTTTGTAAATGTCCAAGACCGAGATCTTGGTGGTGTCATGGCTGATATCAATAAAATATTGGAAGAAATGAAACCGCAATTACCGCGCGGATCTTTTTTCAATGTAAAAGGTCAGGCGCAAAGCATGAACGCAGCCTTTCTGGGACTGGCAAGCGGACTTTTGTTTGCTGTGTTCTTAGTGTATTTATTGCTCGTAGTCAATTTCCATTCCTGGCTTGATCCATTTATTATTTTGACAGCCATCCCCGGTGCTTTTGCTGGAATTATTCTGGCGTTGTTCTGCACCCAGACTACATTTAGCGTGCCAGCATTAATGGGCGCCATAATGAGCGTTGGCGTAGCATCGGCAAATAGTATCTTGCTGATTTCATTTGCAAACGAAGCGCTGCACGATGGTGCCACTCCGACTCAAGCAGCACTGGATGCTGCTTTCACTCGCTTCAGACCAGTGCTTATGACTGCATCTGCCATGATTATTGGTATGCTTCCAATGGCTCTGGGATTGGGCGAAGGCGGGTCGCAAAACGCACCCCTTGGACGTGCGGTCATCGGCGGTCTAATGATGGCAACTTTTGCTACGCTACTATTTGTACCGTGCGCATTTGCTTTAATTCACAATACTCTTCAAAAAATTCACGAGCGCAAAACAAGAGAGGTAGCTTACACACATGCCTGAGGTACAAAAGGTAGAAATGGATAAGTTATCTTCGGATAAAGAATCTACTGGCAATTTGAAAAAGCCACCAATGGCGTTTTACATCATGCTGGTAATATTGGCTGCTGGAGCAACTTTGCTTTTGTCTCTTGGGATTTTTCCTCGCATTTCAAATAATAAAATGCTAGACAATGAGGCAAAGCGTATAGCTCAAGCTGTTCCAGAGCTGCCAGCTGTAAAAGTGATTAAGGCACCTCCAGTACAAGAACTCACTTTGCCAGCTAACATCGAGCCCATTCAAGAGATACCTATTTATGCTCGAACTGATGGATTTCTCAAAAAAAGATACGTCAACATTGGTGACAAAGTAAAAGCCAATCAGATTCTGCTCGAAGTGGAAACGCCTGAAGCCATTCAACAATTGAAAGAAGCTCAAGCTGAGCACAAACAAGCTTTATCTCAACTCAAGTCTGCCCAAGCAGAATTGGCTCAGTCTAAAGCGACTCTTGCTACCCAAAAAGCAAACGTCAAAAAAACGCAAGCAGATTTGGCATTGGCTGAAAATCAAGTCAAACGCTATGACGACCTGGCCAAAGAAGGCGCCATAAGTCTTGAACAGCGCGACATGAAACAGCGAGATGTTGACGCTTGCAAAGCACTAATTGAACAAGCAGTCGCAAATGTCAACGCCGCCAAAGCACAGATGGAAGCTTATGATGAGCGCATCACAGCAGCGCGTGCCACTGTTGAATCGGCCAAAGCAAAAGAAGAGCGCTTCAAGTCGCTTGCTTCATTTCAAACTATCAAAGCACCGTGCGAAGGTGTCATCACTGCATGTAATGTAGACGATGGCGCGCTTATTACGTCAGGCAGCAGCACTAACGCAAACGTGCTCATACAAATGGCTCGCATCAGTACTCTTCGCGTTTACACTTATGTACCGCAAAGTTTTTACCGTTACATTCACTCTGGTATGCCAACGCAAATCACAGTCTCTGAGCTGCCGGGGCAGATTTTCACCGGAACTGTTACTCATGTTTCGGGCGGTATTAATCAAGAGACTCGCACCTTGACTGCAGAAGTTGTCATTCCAAATAAAGATGGAAGATTGATGTCAGGCATGTACGCCCAGGTCAAATTCTCAATCCATAGAGACAACTCGCCCATTCTCATACCAAGCAGCGCACTTGTCGTCCGCGGAGACGACGTCACCGTTGTGGTGGTAGATGGCGATAAAGCCAGATTCAGCAAAATAACCTTGGGTCGCGACTATGGCAAAGAAGTCGAAGTCCAGACCGGTCTTGTGGAGGGTGAAATCATCTTAAAAGACCCACCTGTGGATGTCGGCGAGGGCGACAAGGTATTGGCCAAAGTAGTAACTGAAAAGATTTCAGATAAGAAACAGTAGTCATGCGATTAGCTCAATTCCACGGACGGTAAAATGTTTTTGGAGGCATTGATTATGGGCACTCATATTGCAGTTGGTTTGGATGGTTCGGACAGCTCCTGGAAAGCTTTCAGGCAATCGATGGAGCTTGCGACGGCAAAGAAAGTCACTTTGCATGTTGTCTCTGTGCAGGAAGAAGTACTCACTTCTCCCAGCGCATCAGAGATGATTGTGGCGCACGAGACTTCTAAAGAAAAGTTGCAGAAAATTCAGAAGCAGGCTGAAGAGCTTGCGAAGAACGAAGGCGTGAAAGTGCAAAACTCGGTTGTAAAAGGCAACCCGGTCGAAGCTATGGTCAAATATGTCAAACAAAATGATATTGGCGTGCTTGTGATGGGCTTTACCGGGCATTCAAGTATTCTTGGCGCCTTGCTGGGCACTCAGGCTGAAAAGCTCGTTCGTCATGCGCCTTGCACCGTTATGATTGTTCGCTAGACTAAAATAGTGGACGCAAATTCGCGCTTGTCTGAGGCATTAAATGCGCATCCCGATGTGCTCGAATTTATTATTGGTTTGAATCCGCACGATTTTAATCGCTTGCGAAATCCATTGCTTAGAAAAGTGATGCCACCACGGATAACACTAGGTCGTATTGCCAAAATGGTTGGCATACCTGCCAAAGAGTTAGTGACTAAGATTCACAAAATTGCAGGTATCAAAGGCAAAGTCGAAGACATTGTTGAAGAGATTGACTTGCCACAATCAAGTGTCGAACCACCAGAATGGTTGTGGAAAGCC
The DNA here is from genome assembly GCA_016699165.1 of Candidatus Melainabacteria bacterium. GTDB lineage: Bacteria > Cyanobacteriota > Vampirovibrionia > Obscuribacterales > Obscuribacteraceae > Aved-18. Next base: position 3,264,072 of record CP064963.1, read on the forward strand.
AATCTCGATGACATTAAGTGGGTCGATGTTTTGCCAATAGATGAAATTGGCGGCGATCCAATGCCACCAATTAACATTGCTGTAAACGGATCGCAACAGGGCGAAATCGTTGGCATCAAGCACAAATGGGAACCACAACCACTTTTCGATATTTGGACCTCGCGCGGTTTTGAATTCTGGACGCATCAAGAAGGCCCTGATGAATGGCATATCTTTGTGTATAGGCCTGTCATTTTTAACTAGCGAGAATTTTTATGACAGCAATTTTGCAACCAGAATTTCTCAAAAGACTTTTAAGATGTAAATCGATTTTATTGGCAGGAGCCGGTGGTGGCTTTGATATTTTTTGTGCTTTACCGCTTTTCTTCGCGCTTCGAGAAGCCGGACTGACAGTGAATCTTGCTAGCTTTTCCTTTTCGTTTCGTCACGGCAATGTAAGCGGCAGAAAGTTTGGCGAAAACCTTGTTGAAGTGACAACACGATCCACTGGCAACGAATACTATTTTCCAGAGGGCTATCTCACAAAGTGGATGGCTCGCAAAAATATAAATCATTCAATCTATTGTTTCAAACCGGGTCCCCCGCCAGAGTTGCTTGAAAGTTACAAGCTGCTTCAGAAGCATTTGGAATTTGACTGCATAGTTCTGGTCGATGGAGGCGTTGATTCTATTTTGTGCGGCGACGAATCTGAGATTGGAACACCACTCGAAGACATGAGCAGTCTTGCTGCAATAAAAGAATTAGACGTACCAGAAAAACAACTGCTATGTCTTGGATACAGCGCTGAGACCGATGTTAATAACGCGCATGCGCTTGAAACCATTGCTGCTCTAATTAAATCGAAAGCGTATCTAGGCTCATTGGGATTGAGTTTAGACATGGCAGAAGTGAAATTATTTGCCGAAGCCACTGAGTTTACTTTCTTCGAAATGCGTGGCTACGAGAGTGTGATTTGCAGCTCTGTACTTGCAGCGCTCGATGGTAATTTCGGAGATCACCATCGTACAAGAAGAACAGTAGGAAGCAAGCTCTGGATCAATCCGCTCATGATGTTTTACTGGGCATTTGACGCGATGAAAGTGGCAGACTCGGTGCATTACCTTCCGCAAGTCGCCGAAGCACTCACAATAGACGATGTCTCTAAGGCTATTCGAGAGTATCGCGCCAAAGCAAGTATCAGAGAAAAGTCTGAATTTCCGTTGAATTCGTGATTACTTCTTCTGAAAGAAATTGAACACATTTCCTTTGGGTAAACAGTAGCATCCAAGCTGTTCTTCGGTGAGTTCATTCACGCGTGGATCTAGAAAATGAGCCAAAAATTTTGGATCAGTTTCGCATGTGATAAAAACTTGTTTGGCGATTTCATCTTCTGCTGATTTGCCAGTTAATCCAGAGTTTTTTACTTTTACGCCGATGGCTCGTCCAAGCGAATTGTTGTACAAATCTTTTTTGCGATCGAGCAAATCGTCTGCTTGAACCGTGTTCCAATCGAACGCGAATTCGGCGAATTCGTTTGCACAAAACAACTTGTCTGCAAGCCAATCGCCCAGTTCGAATGCTGTGAGTGCCGAGCCGTACATATGCTGGAAGCCATTCACTTTCTGGCGCCAGACGACAATTCCGCTTGGTTTTAATGTGAATGTCGGACTGCCAAACGAGGCGGGCACTGGAGCGTCTTTATATTTGGGATAGGAGGTCGAAAAGGGAATTAAGTCGCTCCGCCCGTAATATTGGTGCATTGCGAGGCTAACGCGCCAGACGACACAGAAAACGTAAATGCCAATAATCATGGGCGTCACAAAGATAGCGCCGACGATGGCAATTGTTAACTGGCGTTTCTTGGAGCGAGGCATCCGCCAAGTATACAACCCGGTTTAATTAGGCAGAAGTCTGCGGGATCTCTATAATTGAAATATGCATAGCTTAAGTCACCTGAAGGATTCGGTAGATTTTGCCAAGATCAATTGGCTGAATCTGTTCAAGTCTTTTCTGGTCGTGGCTGCATTTTTCACGTTTTCATGGCTGCGCGGCTCGATTTGTTTTACCGATATGCGTATGTACCAGGCTCAAATATTGATGGACTGTTTGACGCCTCTTCTAGCTATAGGTTTTCTATTTCTAGGCAAACGCGTGCCTTATTCCATCGGGCTCATTATTTCGGCGCCGTTCTGGCTTTTTTCATTTTTCACGCCAATCTGCGTTGCAGGTGCCGCGCTATTTTCTTTCAATAAGCTCACACGAGTTGTGGGAATCGGATTTTTTGCTCTGCTGTCGCTTGCTGGCGGAGTATTCGTGTACAGTCATTGCACGTATGCTCCTATTATAGAAAGGGTTCAACAAAAGCAGGTTGGCACCACAATTGTCTCGATGTATAAATGTAATTTCTTGAGCGAGGAGTATCAAGGTTACGATATTACCATCGATACACCCATCGTGCCTGGCTTAATGTTCTCAAACGGTGTAGATGATTTTGAAGAAATCGATTCGACTCCATTTGAAGTAATCGATGCGAACCATATACGATATCACTCGGAAGGTCAGCAAAAAACAATCGAGCTGGAATCGAAAAAGTAACTTAGCGGTTTTTCAATTTTTTCTTTGCAGTCTTCAAAGTTTCGATTGCTTCTTCTATAAGTTGCTCTGCATCAAGCTCTTCTGAAACCTTGCCGCTTAGACCGCTAGGAGTATCGTAGGATTTTAATTGCTTAGACTTTTTTGCATTCTCTTTTGTGAATAAGGCTGGTTGGTTTTCCAAATAAGACCAAATAACATTTCTGCAGAAAACGCCTATCGGCACGTGATTTAATTCAGAGGAGTTAAGTAAAGCTTCAATGAGTTTCTCGTCGGCGCGAAATTGTATCAGTCCTCGCTTAATAATTCTTTTGCGTGCTTCAATAGCCTCTTTTTGCATGATTTCTTTGGCTCGGGCAGACATTCCTCGCTGCACTGGAGCTATCTGGTCCGCGTAATCACTGTCTCTTTTTTTTGCCATCTTTCATGTCCTCGAAATAGCTTTTGTATGGATTGCGAGCTTTATCTGCGTGAAATATGATCATTTCATTTTCTTCAAAGTTGAACTCTACTCCTATTTCAATGAGAGAAACCATTTCAGGTGTAAAACCGACAAGCATATATTTTTCATAATTAAAGCCACCCAACAAATCGAATTCCAAATAATCGTCACGTTGGATAAAATCAGTTATTACTTTTCTAGAAATCCCGTGCTTCAAAGCAGAGGGTAATATTTTCATTGATATACCCTCGGTAGTACGTTGTACTACTAATATAGTCGCAATAAATCAAAAAGTAAACAGTCGCTTTTTACTTCTTATCGCGGGGAAAAGCCTTCTCGTAAGCTGTTCCAAAGCCAACTAGACTGATTTTGGTTTGGACGTTGCCTAAGCGTTTATATTTTTTCTTCTCGGACCAATTAGTTACGTAGTCCCAAAGGTTTTGCCAATCGCCATAGTTATTAGGAGCGTAATAATCATCTTCTGAAAGTTCGATATAGCCAAGCAGAAAAACTTTTTTCAAATAAGTCAGAAACTCTTGTGCCGAATACCAGGCGTGTGGGTAGTTCTCAGAGTTTTTGCTTTCTCTTCCAATAAAGTCTTTTTTCTCAAAAACTTCTTGAGTTGGCAATTCAGCTTTTTTGTATTTGAGAGGAATTATTAGATTCAACATTTGATCGTCGTCTCGACCTAATACTAAAGCCGCTCCCCAAGTCTTATCTGGAAACTTGAGAGCGACGCAATCGCCGCAATCGAATATCGCTTCATCCACGATAGGTTGTCTTTTGCGAGGACGCGTTTTGGGTTTGCATAGTTTGTTCAGTACTTTGACGAATTCTTTTTGTAAGTTATCTTCAAGCTCGGCTTTTGGCAAAAGCTTTCGAATTTCTGCTTCAACTTTTGTGGTGTCTAAGCATAACTCTCTCAAACCTTCCATCAATCCAAGTCGCGCGAATATAGCAGAATCCTGATCGTAGAACTCGTGTTTACATTCTTTGCGTATGAGCTTTTCGATCTTCTCGGGTTCCACACCTTCGTCATAAAGTTTCAAAAATCCGCCAGCGACATCTGCCGCAGAATCGTCGTCGTAGACTGATTTAAAAGGGTCGAAAGTTCCCATAGCTATTTCGTAAGCGCCGCTTCTTTCGCGCCTTGAAACTTGCTTCCTTGCACAGTGTCGCGCGCATGCATCACTTCATCGATTCGCTTTGTGACTCGTTCTTTTTCAAATGACCAGGTTGGAGCAATAATTTCTTCTTCCATGCCTTCAGCGACTAATCTCATTATCACCATATCTGGTGGCAGCATTTCCAGAGCATCGGCAACCATTTCGACATAAAGATCTTCGTCGAGCACAGGTAGTGTGCCTTCGCGATAATCTTTTTCCATTGGTGTGCCACGATAAATACAAAGCTGGTGAATTTTCACTGCATCGAGTTCAAGTGATGGATCAGAAATTGATCTAACTGTTTCCATCATGTCTTCGCGAGTTTCTTCTGGCAAACCAAAAATCAAGTGAGTGGCAACGCGCAGACCACGTGCTTTGGCGCGACGTACAGCGTCAAAAAATTCTTCAGACGAATGTCCGCGGTTAATAAGATCAAGCGTTTTGTTCTTGGAAGATTGCAATCCAATTTCGAGCCAGACAAAAGTCTTTTCGTTATATTCGGCAAGCAAATCCAAAACATCGTCGTCAAGACAGTCTGGGCGAGTACCTATGCAAAGACCTTCCACTTCAGGAAACTCGAATGCAACATCATAGAGGCTGCGCAAAACGCCTACTGGAGCGTAAGTGTTGGAGAATGCTTGGAAGTAAGCCATAAACTTCTTGGCTTTGAAACGGCGACCGACTCGTTTGATGCCGGATGCCAATTGTTCGCGCACGCTCAACTCTATATTGATTGTCGGGGCGCCAGATCCACGGTCGTCGCAGAACGTGCAACCGCCAAAAGCGCGCACGCCGTCACGGTTTGGACAGGTGAAGCCAGCGTCTATTGGCACGCGATAAACGCGCTCGCCGAAGTGATTCTTCAGGTAAGAATTGAAAGTCTTATATGGAGTGGGCTTGAGATCCATTGACATTGCAGGTGACATTGCCGATTATGAACTGCGAATTCCCAAAGATATCGACTAATAGGGCGGTTGTCAATGCGGCTGGCGTGACCTTGGTTGACATGGCTTCGGGCTTATTGGTATTCTGCAATTTAGTTGGTTCTTTAGGCCCCCATCGTCTAGAGGCCTAGGACACCTCCCTTTCACGGAGGCGACGGGGATTCGAATTCCCCTGGGGGTAAATTTTTTTGCAAAGCGTGTCTTAGGACATGCTTTTTTATTGCCGCAAGGCTGATTTGTATAGAAAAGTAAATCAATAACTATTTGAGATATATTGTAAGCTTTTACAATTTATATCTTGTGCGACTTTATACGTGTTCGGCGTCACTTACATAAGGGTGGAGAAAATGGCAGAAGCTACGACGATTTCAAAGACTACAGTTGAAAAGCTGGCTCAGCAGTTGCGAGTAGACAGCATTAGATCCACTACAGAAGCTGGCTCGGGTCACCCGACATCTTGCATGTCTGCTGCAGACCTCATGGCTGTGCTCATGACTCAGTACTTGAAATTCGATTTTAAAGATCCCCATTTCGAAAACAATGACCGCCTCATCTTCTCCAAAGGTCACGCTGCACCGCTTCTTTATTCTATGTACAAAGCTGCTGGCGCAGTCACTGATGAAGAGCTCATGTCGCTACGCAAAATTGGCTCACGTTTGGAAGGTCACCCGGTTCCAGAAATTCTTCCTTTTGTAGATGTTGCTACCGGCTCGCTTGGACAGGGACTATCGATGGGTGTCGGCATGGCGATGTCGGCTAAATATCTCGACAAGCTCAGCTACAAAGTTTGGGTGTTGCTAGGCGATAGCGAAATGGCAGAAGGCTCTGTATGGGAAGCGATGCAATTGGCTTCGCATTACAAGCTCGATAACATGGTTGCCATCCTCGATATGAATCGTCTTGGTCAGCGCGGCGAAACCGCTCTTGGCTGGAATTCTGGAGTCTATGCGCAGCGTGCTCGTGCATTTGGTTGGAACACAATTGAAATTAACGGTCACAACTTTGACGAAATCACCAAAGCTTACGATGCAGCTATCGCTACTTTGACCAAGCCTACAATGATCATTGCTAAGACCGACAAAGGGCATGGTCTGGCACTTACCGAAAACAAAGACAACTGGCATGGCAAGCCCTTGAGCAAAGAAGAATGTGCTGAAGCTGTTAAAGAACTTGGTGCAAACGATATTCGTATCGATGTAGCCAAGCCACAATCGAATGGCAAATCGGACAAAGTAAAATCGGCTGTGACAAACAAATTTGTCTGTCCTGATTTCAAAGGCGAAGTTGCCACTCGCGAAGCTTATGGCGAGGCACTCAAAGCCCTTGGCGATGCATATGAAGATGTTGTGGTGCTTGATGCTGAAACATCTAACTCGACATTTGCTGACAAATTTGGCAAAGCGCACATGGACAGATTTTTTGAAATCTATATTGCTGAGCAAGCTATGGTTGGCGTGGCGTGCGGCTTTTCGACTAGAGGCAAAGCTGCGTATGCTTCAAGCTTCGCTGCGTTTCTGGCAAGAGCTTATGACTTTATTCGTATGGGTGCAGTATCGCGCTCCAATATCAAATTGTGCGGATCGCACGCAGGATGCTCGATTGGACAAGACGGACCATCGCAAATGGCGCTTGAAGATCTTGCTTCCATCCGCGCTGTAATTAACAGTACAGTTCTTTATCCAAGTGATGCTTATTCTACTGCTCATTTGATCAATTCTATGCGCACACTCAAAGGTGTTTCATACATCCGCACTACAAGAGCCAAAACACCACTTTTGTATTCTGCAAAAGAAGAGTTTCCAATTGGCGGATCGAAAGTCTTGAAGAAATCGAAAGAAGATCAAGTCACTTTGATTGGTGCTGGTATCACATTGCATGAATGTCTGAAAGCTTATGAAGAGCTCAAGTCGGCTGGTATCAATGCAAGAGTTATTGACCTTTATTCAATCAAACCAGTAGATGTCGAAACTCTGCGCAAAGCGGCCCAAGAAACAGGCAAGTTCGTAACAGTCGAAGACCACGCTCAAGAGGGTGGAATTGGTGACGCTGTGCTTGGAGCTTTTGCTTCGACCGAGAAAGAAAGAGCACCACAGGCGCCACTAATGTTGAAACTGGCTGTGCGCGAAGTGCCAGGTTCGGGAACTCCAGAAGAGTTGATGGACCTTGCAGGTATTACCGCCAAGCACATTGTGGCTGCTGCTAAAAGCTTAGTGTAGTGAACCGGGCTATTTAGTCGTAGCCTTGTTCGCGACCTTTCTTAAGCACTTTCAAGACGCTAAGTAGATTTTCGTTTTCGGGGAACTCAGATTTCCCGTAATGAAAATTGGCGAACTGCCATTTGCCTTTTATTTGTTTGACTTCGGGCGTGACAGTGGCTTTATTTAGAGTCTTACCTTTTGCTACGCCGTGAACTTCGACTAAAAAGGCATCGCCTTTCTGCGTTACTTTGGTCGCCAAATATTTGGTATAAGGTTCGCTATTGGTGCTCAAGAATGGATCAAAATCAAGACCAATTAGTTCGTCGGGAGATTTCTTCTGAGCGGCGATATCTTCGTTCAATCTTTTATTTAGTTCTGGAGTAAAGTCAGCCACCTTCTTTTTCATCACGGTTTCCAGTTCCATAGTTTTTTTGAAATTCTGTTGGGTGGCTGCATACCAGTCGTAGAAAGTTTGTACAAATGTTTTGGCGTCATTAGTAGTGGCAGTTGTGGCAGAACCTGCAAATGCGGAAGTGCAATTGGAAATAAACAAAAATCCAGACAATACCAAAGTACTTAAGGTGCGCGTTTTCATTTCTGTCTCCTTTTAAATTAGAATGTCTGGTGCGGTGCGACACTATAAAGTGCGCGTAGAGTTTCTTTGTCGTTTTCCGAGATATGATAGGAAGCGCCTTCCGACCAGCTTTGCCAATTAGTCATAAGATCTCCGCCAAAAGGGCTGTGGCATTGAATGCCTATTGCGTGTCCAAATTCGTGAGCTGCTGCATTTCGAATAGATTGACTGGCGACTGCGCTTGAATAGGGGGAAAAGTCTGTTCTAAGTTCAATAATAATCGGACGTGTTTCGGTGTTGCGGACCATGTATAAAGTCTGTCCCGCCTGACTTGGTTGTGGAAAACTAGGCGACCAGAAAACAAGTATGTTTGCACCGACTGGGCTATTGACGAACTGAAAAGTGATAATTCGCTCTTGCAACGCCCAGTTCCATTCGCCAAGTCCAGAGCGAACCTGACTAGCAAAACCGCTTTGATATCCAGGACACACTTTGAGCGATTGAACGGCACCTGGCTTTCTGAGCCAATCTTGCAGTTCGGTCAATTGTGGCACGTTTAAATTTTTACCGCGATATGCTTCAGGAAGAGCTAGTCCGTTGCTTACATAAATTTTGAGGGGCATTTGCCTGCGCGACCAAACTGTATGCATTCCATTTTTCAAAGCATAGTAAGCATGGGCGTTTACGCCATATCTCTTTTGTAATTCCATGGCGGGATTCATATAAGGCGAGTGACTTGTTTGGGTGAGAAAGAGCCTGGAGAGCGCAGCTTTGCCCGTATTTTTATCGCCTGCCTGAAAAGCAGAAAGCGATGCGTAATATTGATAACTAGCATCTCTTGGGTTTAGCAGCGCGGCTTTAGCGAAATATTGATTGGCTTCTTTGTATTTTTTTGCTTGTAAGGCTTTCAGTCCTTTTTGTGCTACCACTCCTGCATTTTCGGCCGCCAATGTGGCTGAATTGCTACAGGATAGAGATAAAAAGACCGCCAAAATAAGTTGTCTGATCTGCATAAAGTCTCTGCTTGCTAGTTTCTTGCGAATTATACTTCTGAATGGTCAAAGTGAATACAGTGAAAAACCGGCAAAAACTCTTAGAGTAACCCGGGGTTGTAATGCGCTCCGTAAATAATTCGTGACTCGTTTAGAGCTTTGTCTATAAAAGTATTTGGATTATGAATGATATATTTTCGCGGAATATTTACTTGTTTTTTATCGCTGCCATCTGGGTTCATAAGCCAGATTCCAGAGTTTTTCAAATCGGCTCTATTAATATAAAAGCAGACAAGCTGTTTGCCATCGGGCGTCCAGTCTGGCGTAGCCCACGCAAATGTGTTTGTGATTTGGACTTCTTTAGCGTCTGGTTTAGTTAAATCTAAAACGAAAGTCTTCCAATCCTCTTTTCCGAAATAACGCATGAACACTACTTTTTTGCCGTCTGGCGAAATTCTGGGATCGTAGTCTCCTAGATTAAATGATTCGGGTTTATAGCTTGGGAAGATTGGGTGAGTGAGCTGCTTGGCTAAGCTTGTGTCGATTTTGCTATACCAGATTGTATTTGGATGTTTCTTTTCGAGATCCACTGTGCCAAAAACAAAATCATTTCCGCGCACATGTGGATCTGACGGCATCAAGTTGTTGGGCGTTGGCAGTTCGCGCTCTTTTCCAGTTTCGATATCGAGTAGACGAATCGCTGTTTTCTGGGGTGGTTTGAAATGAATGTAGATGATGTGTTTATCGTCAACAAAGGAGCTGTTTGCTGCCATAACGCCATTTTGATGCGGGACTACTGCTCGCAGGTTACTACCGTCGATATTCGCCACTAAAATTTCAGTATTGAAATAGCCACTCTCTTCCAGGCAGAGCCCATCCAAATTTTTATGATAATACTTGGTAAGGGTTAAAAGCTTTCCATTGGGAGATACGCGTGGATGAGTGAGATTGTGAGTCGAATCCTTCAAAATTATTTTAAAATCTGAGCCATCAAATTTGGTGCTAGCGATAACAAATCGCAGAGGATTGTTTTCGGCTGCGCAAGAGGCAAGGACTAAACTTAGAATAGTTAGGGTAGTTAGGTAAAAATTTCTGATGGTAGTTAGGGTCGTCAAGGAGAGTCGTGCGGTACGGTATGATACCATTTTAAACTGTCGCTCTGGAACATTTATTGCTTGTGGAGGTCAAACCAAATGGGATATGAACAAGACCATGACGCATTCTTAGTCGAGGTGAACACTCTTTGGAATGAAATGCAGGCTATGAATACCGATGGTCTGTCGCCAGAACAACTCAGTTCGATTAAACACTTTGTACGTGAAAATGAACAAACGCGCGATGCTCTCACAAATGGGAGAGCACCAGCGCTCGAAGCTTACAACGCCTCTGACCCTACCATGAAAGCTCGTATGGAAGCCGAATTGCAAAGACAGCGTCAAGCTTTTGTGCAAGCACAAAATTTCTTGCGACAGGTTCTGGCCACTAAAGCCTGATCAAAATATTTCAAATCCATCAGCTATTGGATTGGCGTGCATCTCGCTGATAGTGAGGCTGCAGTCTTTCCAGGAAAGCTTGGGCAAATATGATTCGTGGTAATTTTTAACTCCAAAATATTGTCTGCTTTTAGCGCGACCGCCTTCGCTGAGCTCTAAACTAACTGAAGTGACTGGTAGCCCAAGTGCCGATGGACTGGTCAAGAATGAGAATTGGACTGGGTTATCACCCTGGTCTACTTCAATGCTGGATGGAACGAAATGTTGAAGCGTTGATTTTTTTAACGAATTAATTGATGCTGAGCATTTTATTGGAACGGCAAATGAACTTTTTTCTTCGCTTACCAGATTCCCTTTGAATGTCACAACCCAGATGGAATGTGGCTCATACTGGGCAGTTCGAAGTAGTTCTATTTTTTGATTTATTTTGGGCGATGATTGTTTGATACTGGTTTGGACCATCTTAAACAGTTCAACTGCCGGTTCTTTCTTGGGTGCGGCAAGTAATCTGATATTGTAAGAACCAGACTGAAAGCCGGTATGGCGAGATAAGTCTGTTTTGCCTTCGCTCAATTCTGCAAGCAAAAACTTTTCATCGAATCGAGAATCCGAAAATTCGTCTGTTCGCTCGACGCCGCAAAAGGTTTTGTCCCAGGAGTAATAATGCAGACCTGGAATAATAACTTGATTGCGCTTGGGGACATATGATCCAAAGAATCGACTCTTGCGCGATCTGTTTTGATTATCTGCATTTCTAATTTCAAGTTCAAGCTCGGGTTTTGATCTTGAGTTTGATAAATTAGCGATATTTGCAAGAATTGCCGGTGGAAGCGCAATTGCGTACCATTGGCGCAAATCGTGCAGAGTCCCACCTGCTCCAATTAATAGAGACGAAAACAAAGATTCCATTTCTTGATCTGTTGAAAGATTTTGAACGAGAGGCATTAGCGGAAAAACAGGACTATTTAGCTTTTGTCCATTAACCAGGACCTCAGCGTTTTGTCCCAGTGCATGCCAGTTCTGGCAGTCTATTATGACGAAGCAATCGCGCGATAATAGATCGGCTATTTTGTTTTTGGGCACGAGAATATTTTGTTTAATAGAATTGCCCGATGACACGAGTTCGGTTTTCCATTCATGCGCACGCCCATGGACAGCTAGATGCGTGACCGTAAATGGCATAATCAAAATTGCAATAACAGTAACCGACCAACCGGATCGTTTTGAAAAATTGTGACTAGTGCGAGCTAGATGAAATAGCAATGCTGTAAAAAAGATGTATGCAATCGCCTTAATTGTTAGTTCTAAATAAAAGGCCGTATTGAAATGGGTTACACCAGGTACCGCACGTAGTACCGCAATAATATTTAGTCTAAGTAATATCAAAAGTGCAAGACCGGTTCCTGCCACTAATAATCCGTCTTTGCGTGTGGCTTTGTTCTTCAATAGATCAGCCACTGCGTATAACCCAAATGCAGCAAACATCAAAATTTGGGGCATAGCAGTTATGCCATAACGTGGCAATGTTGAAAATAGAACATAAACTGAATGAACTGCCACGATTCCAATCAGAAAACACCGAGAAAGAACCTTCTTTCGCCCTTCTGTTAAATCATCGCTTTTAACGAAAAAGCCAAATCCAACACCGATGCAAGCTAAAAATAAAAGCAATTGATGAATAAAAATCTGGTCGGACATCGCCACTGGACCAATAGAAGTTCTAAAATCGTTCCAGTGAAATTTGAATAGTCGAGATGGTTTGTCCAGAAGTAATGACCAGAATTCAGAAGGGTTTCGGCGCATCTGTTCTTTGATTATTTGTGGAGCAGATTTATTTTCGAGTGCGGCAAAGCTCATGAACGGATAAGTTATCCATCCTCTGCCAACTGGGTCGAGACCTACGCAAAGATTGTAATTTTGTTTGCGGTCAGGCATAAAACTGATGCTACCTATACTCAAATTTTGCAAAAAGAAAACTGGAGCTAGTACAAGAATGAAGCCAAACACGGCAGAAATAGCTGTTTTTAAAAAAGTCTTGCTACGAATTTGCATCAACAAAACTAAGGCTACTGGCACAATAAAGAGCACCAGAGCCGAGCGTGTTTGTTGCAATAATGCAAGAGTAGTTCCCAGACCCAGCGCCCATTTGAGTTTGTTTTTGTCATTTGTTTCTTGGATGAGAGACACTGTTAAATAACTAGCGACTGTAACCAGAAAAACAGCTAGATTTTCGCTCAGTACACGAGCGCAATTGACTATAAATCCTGGATAGAAAATCGCCAGTGCTGCAGATACAAAGCCGATTGGAGCGCTCCAGCAGCGCTTTGCCGTCATAGCAATTAGGACGCAACTTAGAGCCGATATCAAACACTGTCCAAGAAGGGGACCGATAACCGAATTGCCGTCTGGAATATGTCCACTAATAAAGTAACTGAAAATCAAAAACAGAGGAAAGACGCATCCTGCCTGTTTCATCATCAAAGCAAGTGAGGAGAATTCTGCTTGGTTGGTTAGTACTTTGTAGAATTCATGCGCGTCTTTGAGATACTCAGACGAATCACCGATAGCAGCAATTGCAAGATGTCCATCAGCAAAAACGAAGCAAAGTCTGACCGCAAGAGCAATTACGAAAATTATTGAGTATATGAAGTAGTTGATCTTCATCTTCTTATGGAAACAAATAAAATAAGGTTAAACCCCAGATGTCGAGAACTGCGTGAAAAATAATTACAGTCCAGAGTGATTTAGTGCGCAAATAAATGACAGTGAAAAGTACAGCTGAAATTACAACTTCTAGTATCCCAACTGCACCCTGGTAAAAATGCCCCGACGTGAATAGGATAATCTGTATAATTGATGCAATCCAAAGACCTGGCCTGCCCTCGGGCGAGATTTGCGTGAGTTTGTTCAGCAAATACCCTCTAAAGAAAAGCTCTTCTCTGATACCGCCACCGATTATTCCGGTCAACAAAAAACAAATATAAGAAGACAGATTGGAGATGGCTGGAAAATTCACTTTCATATGGAAAAAATGTTTCGCAGGCATTTCTATTAGCAATGTACAAAAAAATTGGAACAATAACGCAAGCAGGATAAGAAGCCCGATCGTTTTAAAGCTCGGCATTTGCTCTTTGCGCAGACCGTAATCCCAAAAACTTTTTTTGCGAAAAGCCTGCGAAAAATATGTGATTAATAGCACTAGTCCAAGCGAAGTTATGGATTGAACCAAATAAATTGCGCCTATAGAAATGCTTCCTTTCCAATATTTCATCGCGATATATAGGCACAGGCCAAATGCAATGTCCCATAGAATGAAAAAAACTATAGCCAAGATGATTTCAATCATCTGAATAAATTTTGCTCTGGTAGTCAAACTTTCAGTCACCAAATTCGATACTAGCAGGCAATTGTTTTTCAGCAGAAAGAGTGGGGTTAAGAAACTTAGCTTGATCAAGGCTGCGAGCGGCAGAAACTGGATCTTTCATCTGATGAAACACATAAGCTAGTGCCAAATATATTTGGGCACAGTTTGGATCTACTCGTTGTGCGTGCGCCAGGTCATTATGTGCATAAATCCACTGTTTTAACTGAATATAAGCGCAAGCTCGCTTGTAAAACATCATGGCGTCTCTGGGATTTTCGCGAATGGTCCTGTTGTATGCTTGCAACAACTCTTTAGCGCCACCTTCTTCCTTGAAATAATTAGCTGTCAAAACGAGCTTTGCTTCTGTATCTTTGGTGAATTCAGTATTCTTGTCGGTGGGTTCGCTTTCTTTGATTGCGAGTTTTGTTGCAAAGTCATTGACACTGTCAGCGTCGAGCGATTCTTTGATATGAGGCATAAGCTTTTGTGGATTGGATGGAGCTGCGGCAAGTAAAAGAGCACGTCCGTCCCATTTGCTGTTCAGCACGGGAATTTGTTTGGCTTGTCTGTCTTCTTTTACTTCAGCTTGTACCTTCGATTTCATTTCTTCAAAAGCTACACTCAATTCTCGCGGTGAGTTGCTTTGAGTCATAGAATCTATGAGGTGGCGGGTGAATACTCCATTTTTATAGCGACGCGATTCCCATGATTGCTCATCTGTTTGACTGGAGCAAATGACCAATTGTCCAGCACCTTGTGCCAGGGAGCTCGAATCGAAGTTACCTACTTGTCGGCTTAGTCCTTTTGAGCCAGGTTTAAGCGAACCACTGTGACAGGCATCAAGAACTATAAGTACTCGATCTGTGAGAACGCGATCATTGGTTGCGTCGAGCACGCGTTTCATTTCTATGCCGGTGGCAAATAAGTCTTCTGGATCCGAATCATACGCCACGAGATAATTGTCACCGCGTAAATCCATTTGTGAAGGGCTGCCGTGCGTAGAAAAGAAAAGGACGACAAGGTCGTCTGGCTTTACAACTTGAGCAAGAAATTTCTGACCAAGTTCAGACATCACTCGTCTTTGGCTCGCTTTTTCATCTAATAAAATGCGCACATGATCTGGCTCAAAGCCAGCGTCTTTGACCAGGAAATGATAGAAATCAATAGCGTCTTTAACCGAGTATTTCAGCTTGGGAACATCGCTATCGTTGAATTTGCTGATGCCTACAATTAATGCCCATTTATCGCGAATAGGGCGATTACTGTTTTGCTTTTCAGGCTCTGCCAGGGCGGCGCTGCCAAGCAAAAAAAGAGCGCACAAAGCAGTTGTGGTTCGAAAAAAAATCTTACGCATGTCGAGCACCCAGGAGACGGTCAGACCCATTATAATAGTTGACCTTTGATCGACAAGATCAAAATTTAGAATCGCTTGTTACTAGTGGGTGCCAGGTGAGGCATAGAATCTTATAGGCATTCCTTATCTGAGCGTGGAAAAATGGGCGAAACTCAAGTGGGTACTATTAAAATCGGTCAGCTTCTGCTTGGCGCAGGGCTCCTTACTGGGGCGGATCTAGCGGAGGCGCTGGAGATAGCCACAGAGAGCGGGCAGCTAATTGGGCGCGTGCTCGTTATGTCTGGCTTTGTCAGCGAAGAGCAGTTGAAGGCTGGTCTTTCACTGCAAGAAAAACTGCGTCTCAATCAAATATCTATCGACCAGGCAATCAAAGAATTGACTAAATACCGATAATCAGATTTTGTTTTACTTGCCGTCTACAAATCTAACTGCCTGGTCAAGCGAATTGCCGTCACAGTCGGTGTGTTGCATTCCCGGAATGTCGAACATCTTGACCTTGAATCCTTCTTTGTAGAATCCATTTTGGAAGATGTCTTTGATATTGCCGTAGCGAAAATCATTCGAGCCTGTGATGAGGGCGAACCTTATTTTAGATTTGGCCAGTTGCACGAGATTGGCAGGCACTTGCACCACACCGTACTTGTTTTGGCGCGTATCTACTGATTCTGCTGCGTACTGGCGAGGGACGTTCTTGTAGAAGTTTGTTCCACAGGATTGAATTGTGCCGCAATAAAGATCCGGTTGCAAAAAGGCAACGTTGCTTGCAATTCGAGCACCGCCAGAGAATCCGGCAGCATAGATTCTTTTTTTGTCGATGTTGTAATACTGCGATGCTGCAAGTGTGCCAAGTACTGTTAGTCCGTGGCGCCTGTGACTGCCACATTCATTGCCTGCGTTTTGAGGGCAAATCAAAATAAGTTTGTTGCGTGCAAGGACTTGTTCCCATTCGGGCGGCAACTCGCTAAATTGTTCTGAGGCTGAAGTATATGCAATTAAACCAAAAGCCTCTCTGCCTGTGTAATTTGAAGGCAGGAAAATAAAATAGGGAGATGTTGCTAGATTGATGTCGTATTCGATAGATTCAGAGCGCTGGACTGTCAAATTGACTTTATTGGGAAATGATGCGATTGCGCCTTTTGCTTGTGCTGCCAGCGAATATAGCAGGAAAAAAATTATTGCAGTACAAAACAAGACCAGCTTTTTATAGGAGTAAAACATTAATCTGTTTCGATACTAAAAATCCATTGTTCTGCGCGCAGAAGCTCAACAGTGATTTCGCGAATTCTATCAGCAAACAAAAACTGTTGGCTTTGCAATTCATTTAGCGATTCAAATACTAGTTTGCCTTCAAGGTCGCGCTCTGGATAAATCAAGGGCGAATTCCAGAATGGCAAAGGTCCGCAGCCTGGGCGGTCATTGAAGTTGTCTTTGGGACTAAATGGTATCTCGCTGTATTTGCGATACCAGTCAGCCATTATTTTGCCAACACGCTCGAGTGCTTCTTCGACATATATGCTGCCTTCAGATGAGACTGCGCAGTTTTCGATTGAATAAAGTTCGGGGTGGCGTTTGTGGGCGCGAGCGATGGCGCTTTCTATTTCTTCGTAACCACATACGGTGCCAAAACTTTTTCTTGGTCCTGAAGCCATCGAATTAAATAATTCGGTCATTACCATAGTTACGCGTTGAACCGCTTTGGTTGTGCGTCTAAGACCTTTTACCGACATGCCGCGCACTTCGGGTCTAATTACTGAGAAAGAATCGTTGAAACTTGCTACCGCAGAATCCAGCGAATGATGAATGGTTGGATCCTCGAAGATGGACTCGGTATCGGGACCTCGAAGCAGTGCAATTTTAGCAAAGCCTTCTGGGTGATTGTAGTTTATGCTGTGGTCGCCTGCTATGACAGCGCTTGCTATCTTGGATTTGGGGTTACTTGGATGTGGAACGTACCATTCGTTGATACCAAGTTTGCTCAATAATTCGCGCTCGGCAGGGGTGAACATAATCAAGCTCAAATCGTCATTGAGATGAGTTTCGTCAAAAGGAGCTGAGATTTTGTTATAGATACTCTGAACTGTGGCGCGCGTCTTGGCTTGAGCTTTGCTTGTTGCTTCAGCCGGAATAACGGGGTCGAATTTGCCCAGTTTCAATTTGTTGTGCAGCATAATTGAAACGATGGTCGCCATAAATTTAGGTGGCGCAATCTGGTGTTCTTTGCAGGCGCGAGCAACACGCTCCATGCTTTTTTTGTTTTGATCTTTGCTTGGATCAAGAAAGTATGACATAGCAAGAGCCGCAGCCTCAGCACCATGCACGTTGTGAATGATGAAGTTGCCGCGCGACTTAATTGCGTCAGAAAAAATAGAAGCTAGCAGCGCATCGCGCTTTTCCAGGGCATTGAGCTTAAGAATATTGGCTGCGTCATAAACTTGATCAAGTTCGGCGCCCGTATGCTTCCAGCTCATATTCCACTGGTAGCCAGTGTTGAGCTGGTCGGCTTGCTCAAGACGCCAGTACATGTCGCGCACGATCGCCAGGCAGTTCCAGATAAGCTCTTTGTCTTCGCGCGATAGGCTTTTGTCGCCGTCTATTTTTTCATATACGTTTCGAACTTCGCCCGAATCGCACATTACCGGAACGCACGCCAGATCCTCACTTAAACTTTTCCTCAGACCGGGTAGGTCTGTGGGTTTAGGTAGATAGGACTGCCACTTGAAATTGTCCGTCAATCGGGTCAAGAACGAGGTGGGCTGCCGTTTGGTTGTTGAGGCTAAGTCTGGCATTATTGAAAGAGTGTCAGAAATACTCTGGACGATAATGGTACTATTGTACCCTTCAAAACAGGCGCCATGATTATTTTCGGGAGATGTAAAGCGAATGCGATTGACTTTGTGGGGAACCCTGACAGCATTTTCAATTCTACTTGCCTATGGCGCAAATACTGCAGCCTGTGCCGAGCAAAAGGTTTCCAAACCAGAAGCGAATCAGACCAAGCCTAGTGTGCAGAAAGCGACAAAAGAAAAATCAGAACTTCAAAAACTTGCTGACAA
The DNA here is from genome assembly GCA_016699165.1 of Candidatus Melainabacteria bacterium. GTDB lineage: Bacteria > Cyanobacteriota > Vampirovibrionia > Obscuribacterales > Obscuribacteraceae > Aved-18. Next base: position 3,282,223 of record CP064963.1, read on the forward strand.
ACAAAAAAATCCAGCTCATTTCGACAATGCTTTCATGTTGCAGAGTCAAAATATGACGAGCATGGCTATTCCAGAGTATCGAGATGCCCTAACGGCTGACCCCAAGTTCGTTTCCACTTATAACAACCTGGCTCAGTGTCTCTGGGACCGCAATGGAAATGATGGCAAAGACCGTGAAGAAGCAAGGGAATTACTTAAAAAAGCACTTGAGCTTGAGCCTAAAAACGTAGGTACTATGCATGTGATGGCTTTGGTTAAAGACGCAGACAAAGACTCAAAAGGTGCTGAAGAACTTTATCGCAAAATTCTTCGCGTGCAGCCAATTAATTTTAGAGCAGTGCAGAATTTGTCTGAAATGATGTTCAGACAAGGACGTAAGGAGGACGCCAAAAAAGTAATTAATACTGCTTTGGCAAGCAGCCCACCCGAGACTGATGTGGCTGTTTATAAGCAAGCTTTGGCCAATTTAGACAAAGCAAAACCTGCTACTTCACCAGAGAAAACCAAAGAAGCCAAGAAAAAATCGAACGAAGGCTAAGCACTGAACTCTTGTTTTATGAAAGAAGTAACTCGATTCTGGATTGATGGAGAAAAGAAGTCTCTGTATTTGTCCAGTAATTCTGGTTTGTTATTGATTTCGGGATAGTTGATACTGCCCACCCAGAGCTTGCTCACATAAGGCTTGAGCAGCTTTACCATCTCTTCGGGCTGGCAGGGAAGTAGTGGTGCGATAGATGCGACGACATTGATTCCGGCTTCGTGCAAAGCTTTTATTAGTTGTACACGCTTTTGTACGCTTGGAGCTTTAGGCTCGAACTCTTTTCGCACGGTATCGTCATTGGTGGTAAAACTAACTCCCACTGAAAGTACGTTGCGGTCGAATTTTTTCAAAAGCTCGATGTCTTGAAGAATCAGATGGCTGCGCGTGTGCAGAGTCAACTTGGCGGGATGATAATGCAATATTTCGCTCAAGCATTGCCGGGTCAGTCTGTACTTAAGCTCTGCATATTGATATGGATCTGTGGCTGAGCTGAAGAAAATAGAGCTTCCAAAAATCTTTGCTCGGTCCTTTCTAATAAGTTTGGGAGCATTTGTCTTCACTTCTAGCCAGCCTCCCCACTCCTTTGGCAGGCGGTTATTCTTATTGGGAAACTTAGGCACATAGCAATAAGTACAGGCGAATGCACAACCGGCATAAGGATTGAGCGAATAGTCATAATGGTCCGACAAAGAGCCTGCGTGCTGGGGCGTAAGAATAGACTTCGCTTCGACTTCAATAATTTCCATTTCTCAAATATACATACAAATGTATGTATATGCAAGAGGCGTCGAATAAATATCTATTTTTTGAACATCTTGCTCACGCCGGTTTCCAAATAAAGCTTAACTACAACAATAGCGATAAGCATAATCAATATAAGTGCACCAAAAACCCAAGAGCCGAATTTGTTGCCCTGAGCATAAGCTTCTTGTGAGGACATAGCGACTGGATGCGCTTTTGATGCGATGTCCGGCTTGACCTCAAACGAGTTTATAAAACTGTCCGACATCCTTGCGCCTTGAAGCCCGGTAAAATTTAAAGTGTATCCAACATCACCCGCGGTGCTAACTGCTTTTATCAAAGTGCTATTGGTATCACCAATGGTTGAATCAATCCGCTCACCGGTCCAGCCTTTGCCAGACACTTTGACTGGTTTTTCGACTTTGAATGCAAGCACTTTCTTTTCAGCGGTGCGCTCCAGTCCTTTTGAAATACGCAAATAAGCATCTGCTTTTTTCTCTTCTTCTGTCAGGTGAATACCCTGGCTTATCTTGTAGTGTTCGTTATCTTCGTCGCTGTAATATTCAAGAAAGCGAATATTCTTGTCATTAAATGTGGTGGCTTCACTCACTCCTTTGGGCATCATAATGCTGAATTCGGCAGTGGGTGGTGAGAACTTAGTCCAGTCTTCACTATCATCGCCTTGAGCTAATGATGGCGCGGCTGTGAGTGCAAAAAGTGCAATGAAGACAGCTACGTGAAAGTTTTTTTTGCGGTTCATTTAAATATCCGTTTGTTTAGACGCAAGGGCTGCACAGGAAAAATATTCAAAGTCTGATTTGACTGGGAATTTCCAGCGATGAATTACAAACCCGTAGCGTAGCATTTCCAGAAATGCCACAGGTGGAGTCCATTTGTCTGAAAACAAACGCCACATACTGACATAAAATCCGGTGCGGTCACAGCCGGCGTGGCAGTGCACAAAAACAGCACCATCACCAGTTTTGTCTCTGCGATCTTTAGTGTCCTGTACCGCGCTCAAAAATGCTTTGATTTTCTTTTCGCTGGGAGGCGCATTGCCAGTTGGTATATTGATGTATTTCATGTTCAAAGTGCGTGCCACATGAGCTTCCAGAGCGACTCCTAAAGGATCGTTTCGAAAATCTACTATGGTGTCAACACCAATGGTCCTAAGCGCCTTGATGCCATCGGGACTGGGCATTGCACCTCTATACAAGTAGGGCTTAACTTTGTGAAAGTTAGGCAAGTCGTTGTATTTGGGAACCTGTGCCAGTGCAGGCGAAATCTGAGCCAACGAAACAAGGCTTACGAGCGCTAATAATGAGATTCTTTGACCGAGTTTCATTTTATTTTTTTTGGAATGTAAGCTCTACCGGCTGATGCTGGAACGGTTAGCGGACCTACCGGTGATCCCTTTGTAATCAAATCGTTGAACACTACTGGGTCCTTGAACACATCTTCAAGGGTTGGCACACAAGTTACCATGTATCCAGGGGTCTTGTAAAGATGCCATTTGCCCGAATCCATGACCGTTTCGAGCTTTAGCCCCGGTATCTGAGCCAGGCGCGCGAGGTCTTTATCCTTAACGATAAGTAACTGAGTTTGAGCATCTGGAGATGCATCAGGCGAATTAGCTATTGGTTTTATTTGGTCGAGATTGAAAAAGCAGTTGACTGGTTTTTGAGCATAGAAAATGGCAGAGGGCATAAACTCGCCTAATAGCGAGATTCTGTCGGTCATCGTAGTCGCTTTTATTGCAATCTCTTTTAGATCTAGCTGCATTTTGTTGCCGAAAATATAAAATGACACAGGGCAAAGAACGGCTAGGTATAAGACTTGAGCCAGAAAATAAGTCTTGATAAACTTTTCGCGATCTATAGAGCGCTTCAAGAATTTCCAAAGTGTCAAAGCGAAGATGGCACCAGCAATGCTACTAGAAATTACTACCATCCATTTCCATAACTCGGGTACTGCAACTTTGGCAAGAGAGTAATAAACTCCGGTAAAACAAGCGATGCTTGCAAAACCAAGCGCGATTAGAATTATGGTGACATCTTTGCCATAGTCTTGCGGTTTGTCCAGATAACGATCTAGAAACACTCCAACAATGATCGAAAGCATCGGTATCACCGGCAAAATATAAGTAATAAGCTTGGTGCCGGACAAACTGAAAATTACAAATGTGGTTGCGATGAAAGACAAGAAAAGCTGCATAGGCACTTCTTTTTTACGAAAGTAATCGACAAAACAAAAGGGTGTGCAAACAACCCAGGGAAGAAATCCCGCTAGTATCACAGGGATATAAAACCACCATGACATTTTGCCCATATTGGTATGACCCGAAAAGCGAGCAAAATTTTCGTACAAGAAAAATACTTTCAAAAATAAACCGTCGCTAGCTTGATGCACAGCCCAATGCCAGGGAATGGCTATGGCTAGAAATAATAAAATTCCTGGTATCACATTTAGTTGCTTTAGCCATTCTTCACTTTGATACAGGCTTGGTCTGCGCCAGGCAAGAAATAGCACCACAGAAGCACCATAGAGTATAAGTGTGGCGGGTCCTTTCGTAAGCAAACCTAGAGCCAGAGCTGCCCAAATAACATATGACCAAATTTTTCCTTTAGACTCAAGCGTCATTGCCGTAGCCAAAATTGCTAGCTCAAGACAGAATCCAAAGGCGATGTCGACTGGCGAGATGCGCGACACAAGCAAAAACAAAGGTGCAGTAGCTAGACAAAGGGCAGAAAAAAGACCAGCTCTTTTAGTGAATAATTTGCCAATACAATGATAAATGGCAAATACCATTGCGGTTGACAGCATTGCAAAAGGCAGGCGAGATGCCAGTTCTGATATGCCAAATAATTTGTATGACGCGGCGATAAGCCAGAAAGTAATGATTGGTTTGGAAAAATAAACCTGATAGTTCAGATATGGAACTATCCAGTCATTCAACTCGACCATCTCGCGAGCAGCTTCGACATAGTAAGCCTCTGCCGGGTCAATGGATGGGAATGAACCCAGACCAATGAAATACAGCAGAAAACAGGATATCAAAAGACACAGAAGGCTTTTATTTTGCATTGAGTAGAATTCTATCTACTTGTTATTTGCTGAGCCTGATTATAACTTCATCGGCGCCAGCTAAATTGAGGCGTTCGCGCGCCAGGCGCTCAAGTCCGGTGGAAGAGCGATAATTGGTCAAACCATCACGCAGTTCTTTGTTCACATCTTCGGCTTGCTTTTGGGCGGTCTTTAAATGTTGAGACTGTTTTTGCAAGAAGAGCTGTCGGTGAACGCTTGTCTGGATAGAGCGTGCAACTTGCCAGATGGCAAAGGCTGTGACAAGAAGAATTAGCACTTGCTTAGGATCGACAGCACGCGCAGTTTTGCTTGCTTTGGCTTGTAGATTCGATTGGAAATTAGGTATGTTCAACCTTGAACCCTTTTAGTGGGTGGCGCCTATGACAGCATCTTTAGATCTCGTAGAACTATTGGACACCGATTTCTCAATTTTGGCAATGATTTCTTGAACTTGAGCGTTAAAGTCGGCAGCGATTTTTTCGAGCATTTCCTTGGAAGGACCTTCAAAATAAAGCCGAATTAATGGTTCGGTGCCGGAGGGTCTTATAAGCAGCCAGGTGTTTTCGTCGATATAAAGCTTGAGACCGTCTTTGCGTCCAGCTTTTGTGATTGTCTGTCCGCCCAGCTTCTTAATGGTTTCGCCACTTGTAAGAGCGTCCATAAGACCTTTCTGGGTGTGATTGTTGAGGCGCAAGTCAGCACGCATATAAGTGAATTCGAACCCGACTTCTTTTTGCAAATCGAGCCAAATTTGAGAGAGTGGTTTCTTTTCAAAAGCGATCATCTCGACCAATAGCAAGTTGGCCATAATGCCATCTTTTTCTGGAATATGACCGATGAACGAAAGTCCGCCCGACTCTTCTCCACCAATAAGAACGTCGCCTTTGCGCATTTCTTCGCCAATGAATTTGAATCCAACTGGTGTCTCCACTACTTCCAGACCATATTTGTCTGCTAGTCTATCTAGCAAGTGAGTGGTGGCAACGGTGCGAATGATTTTGCCTTTCTTGCCACGATTCTTAGTCAGGTGCATTGTGAGCAGACACAAGAGCTGATTTGGCGACAAATAATTGCCTTGCTCGTCAATAACAGCAAAACGATCTGCATCACCATCGGTGGCAAGACCAACATCCAGTTTTTCGTTTTTGACCATAGTAGAGAGGTCGCGAAGATATTCTCTTTTAGGCTCAGGCATGCCGCCACCAAAAAGGGGATCGCGCCAGTCGTGTAAAACGCGGACCGAAACTCCCCATTGTTTGAGAGTGTGGTCTAGATAGCCGCGACTTGTGCTGTAAAGCGCGTCATAACCAACTTTGAGCCCAGCATTGCCGATGCGCTTTAGATCAATTAATTGTGAGACTGCCGCCAAATATGGTGGCTGCGGATCAAAGTGTTTGATTTCGTCTTTGCTCAGTGGAATTTGATCTGGGACATTATCCAATTGAGTGACGATTGATGCGGTGATGTCGTCTGTGGCAGGACCTGCATATTCAGGAATATATTTGATACCACAATATTCTGGTGGATTGTGACTGGCAGTAATTTGCAACGCGCCATGTGTTTTTTCATGTTGGGTTGCCCAAGCTATGCAAGGTGTGGGAACGTCACGGCTTGCCACTTTGACTGGGATGCCCATAGCCATCAAGACTAGAGCGCAGCGCTCGGCGAATTTGTCTGCCAGAAATCTGGTGTCATAACCAATAAGCATGGGAGTGCTTTTATCTAATGTAGCTTTGTGTTTGTCTTGTAAATAAAGACCGACTGCGTAAGCCACTTTTTCCACGTTGGCGAAAGTGAAGTCTTCGGCTATGATGGCGCGCCATCCGTCAGTGCCGAATACTATGTTGTGGTGGGTCGCTTTGCTCATTAATACTGGTTCTCCACGAACTAAATTTTTGAATTCATGCCTGAGGCAAATAGAGGAAAATATTCATAAACTGCATCCCATGCGGTTCGGGCTTTCTTGCCTTCGCTATACAAGAACTGCTCATGTATATCGCGCGAGCCGGCTGGGTAAGCGTTATTTGGACGTTTAGCAAGGAGCGCGTCTTCGCTGTCAAATTGAACTACAGATCCATCGCGACCATAGAAACGAAACTTGGTGGTGTCGTTTGTGTGTAAAGCCTGGAATTTGCTGGACAGACGAAATCCATCATCAGCCATAAGTGCGGTAACAAAATTCCAATTAACGTCACTGCGTTCGATTGCTCTGCGTTCGATTGCAAGTTCGCGAATAATATCAATACTCCAGTATTGTCCGTCTAAGCGGCGCACTGTAAGCGTGCCGTCGGGTGCTACTGAGGCTGAGTGTCCTTGAGAAATAATTCTACCCATGCCATCGCGGACAGTGACGATGCGATCTTTGTTATCGAGCAAGTTGTCGTATACGCACTCACCAATAGAATGCACATGACCAGCGCCGTCGGTTTTCATCCAATAGACCAGACGACCGGCATGATCGTATGTGTAACTCAGAGCTACGTCGCGGGGCGATTTAACATAAAGCACCCGACCCAGAGCATCTTTGATTATGCGGGCACCTTGCGAAGTATCTTCGTATCTAAAGTCGGAGCGAGGAGGCGCGCAGTTGAGTGTGTCTTCTGAGAGCGCTCTTGGGCGTCGCGAAGTCATTGGCGGTGGCGCAAAGTTATAAACCGAATTTGGACCGGCTTGCTTAATTTCGTCAGTCAAAATTTCTTTGAGCGCACTGCTCAAAAGTTTGTCTTTGGCAGCAACCGGAGTTGAGATTTTTTGAGAATTGATACCGTTGGCGCCAACAGCAGGCGCCTGGTATGTACTAGCCACAGGCGTATTATCCTGATAGAGAGCACTCTGCTTTTGGGCAGTATTTCTAGCTAAATAATCTAGAAAACGTTCTTGCTCAACTTCTTTAGATGTTTGCAAACGCGAATTGCAGGCGCTTGAAACGGCTGTCTTTTGTTCATTGGAAAAGCGCGCGAGTTTATGTCTCGGCAAATGCCCCAGTTCCAAGTACATATGAACCTGCTGACCTACTGAATAATTGCGGAAAGTACCAGAAGTACGCGAACAAGTGAAGAATTCTACCACTTTTAGAGAATTTATTATGCGTCTCGATATCTTGAAACTTCGGTCGAGAGCCAACCTCTGACTTGCAAAGATTCTGCCATTCGTATGCCTCTTGTACGTTCATCATACATAGCCACACAGAACTGACCAATGTTGATTTTGCCCTGGCTGAGCAGGTCTTCAGCCAATTGAAGCGATTGAACTTCGGCGTCGTTTACGTAACCTGCTTGCGAGATTAAATCTATGACCGAGATATTGGGATAAAGAGCCATCTGGTTGCGAAGAGCATGCACTTCGGCCACGCCGATGATTTGTGCCGCTTTCATCAGTTCGATGATTTTGGGCATGACATCGGTCATCGGTTGAGTAGTAACCATCTGTGCTGCTGGGCGCTCGCCAGAACCTTCAGGTGCTGCTCCAACCATATCAAGAGTTCCATCGGAAGGAATAGATCCTTCCTTAATCAGTTGACCACGTGCGGCAATGAGGTCGTGGCTCAAGCGCAGACGTGGTTTTCGTAGAATGAATCCGGCATTGAGTATTTTGTAATAGTTGCGCAGGTCTTGCTTTGCGTCTGGATGAACACGCAAGAATCGTTTGACGGCTTTGAAATACGCAGCCAAAACCATGCTTGGGTTGACGTCGCATTCGATCTGCAAAAGGTCGTAATAGTTGTCCGGCTGCATTTGCTCTTCCGCTTTAGGCGGGGGCAAAAGGTCGGGGAAAAGTTGATAAAGTTCCTGGCAAGATTTAATCATGCCTTCGGTATCTGTTGCAGCCCAACTTGCACGAAGGGCAGCACAGAGTATCTGGCTCTCCAGTTCGATACGGTTGGCTCCGCCCGTATTCGCCACTGCTGCTTATGCCTCCCTAACTCTTGCCGACTTCAAAACTTAATTCGGTGTGTCCGACGCGAATCTTGTCTCCGGACGAGAGAATTTGGCGTTTAACAACAGGGTGTCCATTTAACAGGGTGCCGTTGGTAGATCCCAAATCTTCTATCCAGAACATACCCTCTTCAAAAGTAATCCAGGCATGATGTCGTGAAGCAAAAGTATCATCAGCGACAACAACTTGATTGGACGGATCGCGACCGATTTTGACTTTGGAGTTTTTCAAAGGAATTTTTTGCCCAGTTTTCTGAACAAAAACATTTACCGAACCTGGCAGATTAGTGCCGTCGCTTTTATCCGACTCCGATTTAAGGTAGTCGGTCTGCAGACTTTTCATGTCCAGGTCGGTAACGGTCGCGCAATAGACGCAACGTTGTCCTTCTGGCTTTGGACGTCCGCAACTGGGGCAAGGTTCGCTATTTGAGCTTTCAGACATTGCTGAGATTGAGATTCCTGAATAAAAACCGAGACTAATTATACGTAAAGCGAAAGGATAAATTGACTTAGTTTATTTTTGCTACAGAATGCTTGGAAAATATTAGCCGTTGGCAGCTTCTTTTTCGATTTCTTCAGGACTTGCCAATGGCGCCCCCTGGGCGCTGGCTTCTTTTGCCTGGATTTCTATTTTCTTGGTTCTGAAGCAGTAACTGCAATAAACCGGTCGGTATCCTTTAGGTTGAAAAGGAACGCGTGTGGGCGTCCCGCATTCTGCGCACATAACTTCTGCGGTTTTTTCGGGGTTTTCTCCGCTACGCATGACCCTAACTAAAATTCTGCAATTGGGGCATCTGCGCGGTCGGTTGTAAAGCTCTTTTTGAGCAAAAAACTCTTGTTCACCAGCAGAAAAAACAAAAGTATTCCCGCAGTCGCGACAAGCTAAATCGATGTCTTCAAAACTCATACTGCTATGGAATTTCCTTTCGTTCTATTATTTGCAATGCCCGCAAAAAATCTCGAATAACGCAATATGCGAGGATTTTTCCTTATCATAATATCATGCGGACCACATCTTAAGTATCTTGGAAGTAACTATCGATTTTTTCTTTTCTGTCGAGAATAAACACTAATGTCCATTTGCGCATTGGTGTTCATAAAATGAGCACAGGCTGCCACCATTACCGCGTTATCAGTGCAATATTTAAGTGGTGGCATAAAGACTTTCACTTCGCTCAGCTCAGAAAATCTTTTTCTCAAATCACTATTGGCAGCAACGCCTCCCGCCAAAACCACTGTTGAAAGATCAAGTTGTTTTGCCGCCTGAAGAGTTTTTTTGACCAGTATCTGATTGGCCGCTTTCTGAAATGATGCAGCCAGATCAGCCAGGGGCAAGTTGTCCGGATTATTGTTTTTGTCGATGTTTTTTTCGAGCTTTTCTATAGTGCGTAGAACGGCTGTTTTCAAGCCACTATAACTAAAATCGAACTGGTCCACATTTCCTTCTGGCAGTGCAAAAGCGTCTGGATTGCCACCTCTGGCTAAATTATCAATTGCCGGTCCGCCAGGATAGCCCAGTCCAAGCATTCGAGCCACTTTGTCATAAGCTTCGCCTACTGCATCGTCTAAGGTTTGTCCTAAAATCGTGGCGGTTTGATAATCGCAAAAGTGCACCAGTTGGGTGTGTCCGCCACTTACAAGCAAGCAGAGAAATGGTGGCTCGAGAGTGGTATCGATGTAATTGGCGCAAACGTGAGCAAAGAGATGATCGACTGCAATTAAAGGCTTCGACCATGACCAGGCAATTGCTTTTGCGGCCGAAAGTCCGACCAGAAGCGCACCCACAAAGCCTGGACCGTTTGTGCAAGCAATAGCGGTGAGGTCTTTTTTGTCGATTTTCGATTGATGCAATACATCGTCTATTACTTCGTTTATCGCTTCAAGATGATGTCGTGCTGCCACTTCGGGAATGACACCGCCAAAAGTTTGATGAATCAAAGCTTGGGTTTTGACACTCTGTGCCACGAGCTTTCTGCCGTCTTGCACGATGGCGCAAGCGGTTTCGTCGCAACTGGTTTCTAGTCCAAGAATAAGTGTCATAATCGGTATATGAACGATAACATGCAGGCAAATCTTAAACCGATATCGGTAGCGCTTTTTTACGCAATTGCTTTTACATTTGCTCAAGCTGCGTTTGGCGATGAAACCAAGACGGTGCCTACAACAACTGAAGTGAATAATCTATCCACCAATAGCGTGGATGGAGAAGCGCTTCCTTCGGGCAGTAACAGCCTGGGCTTTGATCAAACTCCAGACAATTCAAAATCCGACCCAAATTTGCCTACCGTCAGCACTTCGTCCGATGACGGCAATACGGTCGAACCATAAATTTGGGCAAAATTTGGCTTAACCAGTGCGTTTGCAGTTGTAATTGATGTCATAATAATTATATTGACAAGTGGATTTATTTCCTTTAATATTTCTCTAAGTTATAAATTGTTCGCGGCAGCCCAACTGCCATTTCAATCCACTTACTACAAAATTCATAGATTAGACGCCAAGTGGTTGCAGCTTTGTTTTGCAGCCCGAGCCAGAAAAAAGGGTATAGGGTGTTATGAAGAAGATTACCAAACACAGTTTTATTGCGCTTGCAGCCTTAGTTGCACTTTCCTTGTCTAGCAGTGCGGCATTTGCCGACGGCATAGACATGGGTGCTAACGGTGCCACTGCCAATCTGGGCGGTGAAACAGGTTCTCACAGCACAAGCGTTTTGAGCGACGGCAATTCGGGTGCTGCAAATGAAGGCAGCAGTTTTGGTTTTGACGAAGGCAGTCCTGCTACAGCTTCGCAAGGCAAAGAAGGCGATGTCGGTCGTACCACAGACTTTACGCGCGGTAAGTATTATGGCAACTCGCAAACCACGACCCCTCAGTATCAAACTACCAAAGGCGATGCCGTAGTCAAAGAATACAATGACATAAATTTGCTTTCTAACTACAGTTTCGATAATTCGGCTGTACCATCTGGAAGCTTCAGTTTTGGTTTCAATGGCTCTGGTAACGTAAGTCAAATGGGATCTAAATATGTTGGTAACGGTTGGTATTTGCCAAAAACCTCAACCGGTTCGGTCGATTTAAACATCGTCAGTCCCTGAGGTTTGACCAATGAGACTTGCTTTTACAGCAACAATTCTTTCAGTCGTACTTTGTTCTTTTGCTAATTCAGCACAAGCTCAACCGACTGTGAATTATGATCTCACCACTTTCAAAGAAAAACCAAAAACTCAATCGGCAATTGATTTTTCTCTGAAGGCAGATGATTTTGGAAAGCACAGCTACAAACGCGCACTGCTCAAAAGTAAATTCAGCACATCAAGCGTTGGTCTTGGAGTAAACGGTCAGAACCCTGCTTTTAACTCCAATGCGTTTGATTATTTGCATCCAGAAACGTTGAAAGACAATCTAGAAAATGTTTCGGATGACGACGCTTATTTTGATGAGGCTTACAACAAGCCTGAAGTACAAAAAAACTATTCGTCCAGTTATGAGATTAACAAGCGCTTCGATGACAAGTTCAATAAAAGCGACAGCAAATTTCAAAGTAAAAAAGACGACGAATTATTCGGCACCCACGCTGGCTTTAACAGACAAAATTCGCAGCAAGGAAACCCTGAGCCTTCCAAAAAATTTCAATTGAACAAAGATCCAAACCCTGATGACTCCATGTTCTAGAGAGGACAAATTTACTATGAAACTTTATTCCGTTCTTGCATCCTTACTAATTGTCTCTCTGACATCGCCTGCATTTGCAAATCCGCAAGCTTCAGCAGGTAATCCAGGCTCAACTGGACGCAAGTCTTTTCAAACAGCCAATCTCACAAGAGGCAATGCACTAAAAACGGCATCGCAAAGAATTCGTTTGCGCCAGGCCGGTTTTGGTAATGTGGCTCCACAAGTACCTGGTGGTGGCGGACGAAACGGTCTACCCAACACACGTCTTGATAGTTTCGTATTGAATTCTGGCGGAATGGCTGAAGCCATTTATGGCGATGAAGGATCTTCGGGACCTCCCCCTTACTTTGGCTTTGGCCAACAACACCGTATCGGTTCAGGTATTTATAGTCGCGGACTATCAACCGGGCACGCAAGTGTGATGCCATCAGCTTGGGGATTCGACGGAGAATTCAGTCATTCAGGCGGTTTCAATGGTGGTCAAGGCGCAAACTTTGCACCCAACTTGTATCTCGACGGAACTATGCGTGGAGATATGGAAGGCGACCCGGGCAAACTAGGTGGCGAAGACAAAGCGCATGAAGGGTTCCAAAATAACACTCCCGAAAATGGCGATTATGATGGTGAGCGTGGAGAAATAGACAATACTCCGGGCTCGGGTGGCTATCAAGGTCTTTAAGTCTCTATATCTTGCCTGTAGACTATTTGGATTTACTAGCGATTCCAAATAGAACAAGTGAGAGTGAAATGGCGCCCGAAATTATTTTTACAGAAGATGCCCCAAAAGCAATTGGACCTTACAGTCAGGCTGTAAAAGCCAATGGTGTGGTTTATATTTCTGGTCAAATTCCAATCGATCCAAAAACGAGCGAGCTTGTTAAAAGTGGAATTGAAGACGAAGTGCGTCAAGTGATGAAAAATCTCAGTGCCATTATTGAGAAATCTGGTTCAAGTATTAATAAGGTTCTTAAATGCAATATCTACTTGAAAGACATGAATGATTTCGACGTGGTAAACAAAGTATATGGCGAATATTTTACACAGCACAAACCAGCTAGAGCCTGTGTACAAGTGGCGCGACTCCCCAAAGATGTGAGTGTGGAGATAGACGCAGTCTGTATATGTTAGGACTTGATTTTAATCAGATTGCGATACTACTGATAGTGACAGTAGCTGCTGCTATCGATTTTAAAACCAAAAAACTTTTGAATGTAATTACTTTTCCCTCTGCAGGGCTGGGCATTATCTCAAATGCCATCACAGGCGGATTGTCTGCTTGCTTGTGGTCAATTTTTGCCTGTTTTTTAGGCGCAATCATAATGGTTTATCCTCATCCAAAAGACAAACTAGGATTTGGCGATGCAAAAATGATGGCAGCCATTGGAGCCTTTCTTGGTCCAGTTGGTCTGCTTGTGACCATTTTGTACTTTTCTATTTTCTATGGAATAGTCTCAGTCTGGCGTGTTGCAAGCGTCATGCCATGGAAACAATTATTCAATATATTTTTTAAGTATGGTGGCAATGTCGCTGTTATTAAAAATGACATCGACACAGAGCGCATCTTAACCATGATGAAATCAACGATTGCACTTGGTCCACTTATTGCTCTTGGTACTTACTGCTCTGTTTTCTTTCAGAAGCAAACGCTTTCATTCTTGGGCTTCCACTAAAAACTTATCGCCCACATCAATCTGTAAATCTTCGATGGTGCCTGCCTTTAGCTCAAGCACAGAAGTGGCGCCTTTAAATTGGACCAAAAGTTTTCCTGGTGGAATATTTGATTCGGTTCCTACAACAATTAATTGGTCGTCAAAAAAAATAGCGTCGATTGCATAAGTCATACCAATCATATGAATGGCTCCGCACGGCTTGATGTACAATCCCTGATCGCGAGCCAATTGGCTAGTGCCAAGCAAGCCTTTTAAGCGCGTTAAAAAAGTGGTGGCAGGTTTTACTTGTCCTGCTACCAGAACATTTTTGGTTTGGTTGAATGCGCGCAAAATCGTCTTTGAATTTGGCTTTGCGCCCAAATTTATTTAATACCCTGCATGATAGGACCAATCGCCGTAACGATGGTGACAACGGCAGGACCAAGCATAGGAGCTAAGATCAAAGGCATGATGAAAATCATGATTACAGGTACCATCTTAACTGGAACCTTACCGGCTTCTTCTTCTTTCTTTCTCTTCAAGCGGTCACGTAGAGCTTCAGCTTGTTGTTGCAAAGGATAGCTTATGTCCGAACCCTTTTGTTCTGCAGCAATTAGAGCAGACGCCATGTTGATTAATTCATCAACGCCGCATCGCTCTCCCATCTCACGCAATGCGTACGGAACTGATTTAGCGAATACTTTTACGTCGTTGATTAACTGTCTCAACTCAACTGCCAGAATCGGGCATGAATCTTCTGTTTCTTTTGATACTTTGTCGATAGACATGAGCAAACCAAGACCGGCTTGAGCACATACAAGCATCAAGTCGATTACGACTGGTAGTTCTCTCAAAATGTCTGATTGACGTTTTTTGGCGCGACCAGCAAGAAAGAAGTTAGGAATCAACCAGGCAAGAACTGCAGCAGGAAGTGAAAGTACAAGGTTGATTGGGTTAGTGGTACCAGCTAGAAATCCCAGACCTAGAACCAATCCGCAAAGCATAGACCTGATACCCATATATATGGCTAAGTGGTCGGGAGTTCGATAATTGGCTTGAATTAGAAGTTCGACTGTACGCTTGTCTGCAACTGCAGGCATAACGCTCAAAACCAGTTCGCCAATTGTCTTACAAAGTGCAAGTAATGCAGAGTCTTTTGGTTTTTCTGCAGCTGTTTCTTCAGATTCCTTCTTGGGTTTGACGCGGACTGCGTAAGAGTCGACGTAGATGCCGAGCACTGGTCTCAAGATCAAGAGCCCAGCTCCCAAGCAAACAGCAAATGTCAAAATTGCAATTACCGTGTTACTCATTTGCCGCCTATACCTCGAACGTCGTCATTTTCATTAGAATCCAGAATCCTAGAGCTTCCCAGAGGATAAGCATAATCAGAACAATTCTAGCGATAGGATTGTTCAAGAATGGAATGATGTATCCCGGAGTGGCGCAATAGGTTATGAGGGTGATGCCATAAGGCAAGCATCCAATAAACATAGCGGTAGCTTTACCTTGTGAGGTCAACGCCGCCAAAAAGTCTCTTAGTTTGAATCGTTCACGAATAGCAGCAGCGATAACTGATACCACGTCTGCCAAGTTCCCCCCTACGTCCTGACTGATGAATACAGCCTGGGTCAGTAGTTTGAAGTCGGGTGCCTTGATTCTGGTGCTCATTTCTTTTAGAGTGTCACGAAACGGTTTGCCGAGCTGGAGCGATACTAGACCGCGCTTAAACTCGCTGCGAATCGGATCGGGAGATACTTCAGAAATAACTTTGAAACATTCAAGTACCGGAGAACCGGCTCTCAGTGCAGATACCATTGTTTCTAAAACTTGCGGCAATTGCTCAGTCATTTTCGCCTGACGCATTTTCGCCACTTGGTTTAGATAGAAGATAAATCCTGCAGCTCCAGCTGGAATGCCGAGAATGAATCCGACTGGCACCAGTTCTGGTACCATGAAAAACATTCCCACGCCGCCAATGACGCCACCGCCGATGGAGACCATAATCCAGTTTTGCTTCATCTGGTCATATTGGGCTTCCATGCCCGCCATGCCGAGGATGCGAGCAAGGTAACCTTCGCGCTTAGTTACGAAGATATCTTCGTTGCCAGCGTTTTTTTCCAGGAATTTATCCTGCATTCTCTTGCGATGCCTATCCAGGCGAGTGAGCTCATCGGCGTGTCCGCCTTTGAGCGCTGCCATCCCCAGTAGACCAATAATGGTCACTGTGGCGAAAATGATTACTGAGACATCCATCTAACTGCCCCTCTTAAGAACGTTCAAAGCCCTAACTCTCAAGACTCTTATCTCAACCAATCGAGTTTGAATGGTACCGCTTCTTGCTCCAATTTCTCAAGGAACTTAGGTGGCAAGCCGGATCCAACGTGTTTACACTTGAAGAATCCTCTAGGGTCGCGACCTTCACGCTCTAAGTTGAAGAGTGTGGAGATAGCGATCGTTTCACCTTCCATCCCGTTGATTTCAGCAATCTCGGTAACTCTTCTAGTACCATCTTCCAGACGTCGAATCTGAATGATGACCTGAATAGCGGAGGCGATTAGTTCGCGAGCGGCTTTCTGAGGCATTTCCGTACCGGACATCAAGATCATGTTCTCTAGACGCTTGGTACAGTCTCTTGGATTGTTGGCGTGAATTGTGGTCATTGATCCATCGTGACCTGTGTTCATAGCCTGCAACATGTCGAATGCTTCTTCACCACGACACTCCCCAAGGATGATTCGGTCGGGTCGCATACGAAGTGTGTTGATAACAAGCATGCGCTGAGTGATTTGTCCTCGACCTTCCGTGTTGGGCGGTCTAGTTTCCATTCGGACCCAGTGCTCGTGTTGTAAACGAAGTTCAGCAGCATCCTCGATGGTGATGATGCGTTCGCGCGGGTTGATGTGCGCGGACAAAGCGTTTAGAAGTGTCGTTTTACCAGAACCTGTACCACCAGAGATAATGGTGTTAATTCTGCCTTTAACGCAAGCCTTCATAACTTCAGCCATCTGAATAGACATAGAGCCTTTTTCAGCCAACTGACCTAGTGACAAAATTGATGTACCGAAACATCGGATTGTTACTGTTGGTCCGTCGATTGTGACTGGTGGAATGGTGGCATTAACACGTGAGCCGTTTGGAAGACGGGCATCCACCATGGGTGAGTTATCGTCAAGTCTTCTTCCTAGAGGTTGAATAATCTTGTCGATTGTTTGTCTCAGGTGTCTGTCGTTTTCAAAAGCAACGTTTGTTTTTTCAAGACGACCATGACGTTCTACATATACTGAAGCAACACCGTTGACGCAAATGTCACCGACGGATGGGTCACGAAGAAGTGGTCCAAGTGGTCCAAACCCGAATACTTCATCAAGAACGTTCTGAAGCAAAATACCCTTTTCCATCATGGTTAGAGGAGCAGGGTCGGAGTTTACGATTTCTCTGATACGAGCACGTACTTGTGCTTGTGTGTCTTCTGAAATATTGGTCAAGCGAGAAGTATCAAGTTCTCGTCTGAGCTGGTCGATAATGAATTTTTCGCGCTCGCGAATCAGTTGCTGGTTAGCTGAAAACTTGCCGCTGTCGCCGCTTGCATCTTCACCGCCACCACCTTCTCCGCCATGATAGCCGCCGTATTCATCTTTAGAGTCGACTCGTTCAAAATCTGAACGTGACGGACCTTCTGATGCTGGCATTGTGCCACCAGGACCGCGTTGTCCACCGACACCAGTCTGTGGAGCGCCTCCGCCTGGACGAGCAACGCCTGATTGACCGGGAGCGGGACCGCCACCTGGTCTTGCGCCGCCTACACCTGCACCTTGCTGAGGAGCAGCTACGCCAGCCGCTTTAGGCTGAGCTGGAACTACTTCTGCCGCTTGTCTTTGCCTGACCAGTTGTCCCATTAGGGAAGAACTTGGCCGGGCTGGTAGATTGTCTTTTTTATCGTCGGACATTTAAGGCTCAACTCCTTTGATATGTCGCTAGATTCACTGTAAAGCGCTAGCCTTTCTTGCCACCAAACATTGCAGGAAGATTGAACATGCCTTTCTTGTCTTTGGTTTCAGTAAGGAGAAGCTGTTCGCCGCCTGCCAGTCTTCGAGCGAGGGAATCTAACGACTTACCAAAAGCTGTATGGCCGGGGGCGATTTGACCCTGGTTGTTCACCCATTTAGCTGTCTTGGTATCGTTTGGAATTTCGTGGAATACTGGGTAATTCAGGTTGGCGCGACATTCTGAAAGAACGTCTTGCGGCAACCATTCAGATTTATTTACGGTAAGTAAAAGTTTTTCCTGGTTATAGTGAGCTTTGAAAGTATCCAGGCACTTTCTAGCGTTCAAGATTGCTGCCCAGTTGTACTCTGTGATGACCAGCACATGATCGGCTAAGTCGAGAGTAGCAATGGCGCGTTCGTCGAGCAAGTTCTTCGGCAGGTCGACTACCGTATAACGGAATTCTTGCTTGGCTGTATAAAGAATCTCTTGAACCTGCGCAGCATAAATGTCGCCGATGTCTTCAAGCTCGGGCGGTGCTGCAAGGATGCTCAGTTTATCGTCGTAACGTGTCATCAAGTTACGCAGATAAGTGGCGTCGAAGTTTGTGTGTGAAAAGTCGATCGTACTTAAACTGAATGAAGGCTCCAGGTTGAGATAGTGCGACACCATTCCGAATTGGAGATCCAAGTCGATAATACAAGTCTCGCCGTATTTACCCAGATAGCCGCCGAGGTTGGTCACCAATGTGGTGGCACCGATACCGCCGGTGGGGCTAAAGATGCCGATAACTTTACCGGCTGCTGTCGATACTGATTCCGACTGGTGCTTGAGTTGAATACTCTGCACAGCAGCTGGAAGGTCAGTTCTCCAACGTTCTGCATCGAGGAAATCCGATGCCCCAAGTCGATACGCAGTACGTATCAACTCAGGGTCCGGAACTTCGTAGCTTACAAAGAAATAGATTTGGGGGAATGTTTCCCTCAATTCTGCTAGTAGCGACAATCCACGAACTGGAGCTGGACTGAGTTCAATCCATACCAACTTGGGATGCAAGCTTCCTATCTGTTCTCTGGCCATAGAGCCAGATACAGTGCTGACCAGCGCTAACGATGGTTGACTGTGAATTAAGTCTTCAATTGTTTGACGCTTGTCTAAACCGGCATCACAAACTAGAAGTGTAGTTAGTTTCATAACCTTTGCTATCTCTCCCTTTCGCCGACAGCCTAATATGGTTGTACCCACATTAGATATGTGTTCTATTAGTTTTTAGGAACTGAAAGAACATCCTTTTTACTACCAGACCAGATTTCTATTTCATGTAACGGAGGCGGTGGTGATTCTGCTGAACCCATCTCGCCAGGTGCGCCACCACCACCCGGTAGAGGCGGTAAATCGCCATCCGGAGCGCCAGGAACTGGCGGTGGGGGTAGTGCGGACGGTGGAGGCAATGAAGCCAAGTCGTCGGCATTCTTGTCTGGCGGTTTCGCAAACAAAGAAATAACGTCAACTGTAGCCACCGGTGTATGATCTTTCTCGTTGCGGAGAGTCAAATATAGTTTGGAAGCGGAAATCGCTTTCATCAATTTGGCTGCATCTTCTGGAGAAGTCAATACAGTCACCGAGTTAGCCGGAGTGGAGGCGGTACCGCCTGGTTGCTTTTGGTACATTTGACCAACAGCAATCACTTCTACGTCGGAGAGAACTGGTGCGACTTTAGTTTCAGCACCCGAACCAACCATAGCGTAGATGTCTACTCGACTTTCAGGGGTCACGAATCCAGAGACACCAGAATTGGTGTCGATTGCAAATGTGATGGCGCGCATGCCTTCACGCAATCTGGATTCAAAACCGAGGGAAATGCCTTGAGGAGCTAAGTCGTGTTGTGACACGATTTGTCCTTGAGCGATCCCGTATTTTGCAACACGACCGGCAGCCAGTGAAGCGGAAGTAAGAGCGTCCATTGGAATTTTGGATTGCTCAACTTCTTTTTCTTCCAGGGCGTCGGAAGGTATCGTTTGGCCTTCAGAAATGTCTTTTACTGCGTAAACGACTTTTCCTTTAGCTTGTAGTTTGGCTTCTAAGTCTTTCTTCTTTTCAGCCAATTCTTGTTCTTGCGAAGTCATCTTGCCGGTCACCATCATAGTGACGAGCACCGCCAGACCAATGATGATCAAGAGCATCAATGCTGGAGGCATTCGTGACAGTTGTAAGAACAATGCTCGTAATGGATTCATTACGCTTCCCCCTTCTTTCTAAGTGAGAAAGATTAACCATTTACTATTAACGCACATCGGCGATACAAGGACAACAGCATCGCCTCTTCACGCCCAGAGTGTTTGTACCCTAGAACGCGAATTCCCACACGCTTGCAAGATTCTACAGGGTTAAACTAGGCTTGATATCTGTGCGTGGGCGCTTGATTACGTGTGCAAAGCGGCATGGTTTATACCTTTATAGATTGTCGAAAGTGGCATTGCTTGAACATGTCATGACTTGCTTTTGCGTCGTCTTCTCGATTGAAACCGGCATGAATACTGAGTTTTGAGCAATGGTTCCCGAACTTCTCATATTTTTTTTCAGAGACCGATATTGCATTTCTTGGCAAGCCCGCAAACCCAGATAAATGAATGGTCGGCGGATAAATAAAATCCCGTTAATCTCTGTGGGCGGCCTTCTCTTTTCTTTACCTTGCTGCTTTTGGCAAAATTGCGGCAAATAAATTGACCCTACGCAAAGAAGGCAGGGAGTTAATCCCTGCCTTCTCAGATTTATTTGTTTCGAACGCGTTGCTTGAACTAAGAACCAGACGCTGAGGCGGCTGCTCCAGACAAGTTGTTCAGCTGTGTAACAACTGACGAAAACGCTTTCGATATAGCTCCTGCCAATGCGCCTTGTGTGATGGCGAATACGACGGCTACCAAGATGGCAACGAAAGCTAGGATGGCACCATATTCTGTAATACCTTGTCCTGATTCGTCCTGGATAAATCTGTTGAGAGTGTCCCTCATACGTTCCTCCTTCAATTCCTATTTAACGCCTGTCCGAGGCCTGTTATTAAGGATAACAATACAAGCCTATTAATTACAGAAAATGCATCAAATATGTGGAATGAAATGTGTAAAGTTTAGTAACAAAAATAAAATTCGTACAGCGTGTTATCAAAAAAAATCTGCTCTCTGAGCGGTTTCACCTCCTGTTCTCTTATAATGAACTTGCCCTTTAAAACCAAAATCTTTCACTTAATCAAAAGTCGTAAAGAAACTTTTGAATTTTAATATTGGTCTCCAGAAAAGGAATACAAAGACAAGTTGGTAATCAAGTGCTTCTAGATCCATTCTATATTGCAGCTTGTCAATCGCCTAGTCCCTTTTTAGTTGTTTCGTACATCTTTCTTGATAACCCGAGGGCGCTCCTATTTTAGGAGGGCTCAGGCAAATTGATTGAGGGAATAAAAAAAGGGTGGAGAACAAACAAATATCAGAGTCCAGGAATTCTCTAGAGAATTACTTGAAGGCAAACTTTCACAAAGACGGTGAAAAAGGATTTTGGCCTTACAAAGAAAACGGTCAATTTTCTACTGAAGCCACAGCTTGGTGCGGACTTGCTTTGCGCAAAAACAAAGAAATCGCAAAAAGCACTGCTCAATTCATCGCATCTACTCAGCTCAAAGATGGTGGTTGGTCGACCTCGAGCGATACCGGCTCGTCTGATTGGGCCACCGGACCAGCACTTTTGTGCTTCAGAATGCTTCTAAAAGAACATCCTGAATTTCAGGAAGAGAAGATGTTCAGTGATTGTTTGCACAATGCTCTGCACAAAGTAGCTGACAGTCGAGTCAGTTTCTATCCGGTGGTGGCACGCTTGATGCGTTTTTTAATTGGCGGACCGGCTGAATTGCAGTACGCACGCGGCTGGCCATGGGATCCTGGTTGCTTTCACTGGGTCGAGCCCACTGTCTATTCACTTTTATCTTTAAAGGTTCCAGGTATGCCGACTCAGGACCTATATAAGGAAGTGTCTAAGTACGCAGACAAATTTTTGCTCGAACATGCATGCAAAGAGGGTGGATGGAATCACGGCAATCATTTGAGCCTTGGTACTTATTTGCCGCCTTACCGACTCACTACCGCCGAAACCTTGCTTGCTTTGCAAGATTATAAAGAGCACAAAGCAATCACAGATGGTTTAGCTTATTTGCAAACTCAAGCAAATAGCGATTCTTCATCAATATCATTAGCCTGGTCTGTGCTTGCGCTAAACGCTTTTGGAAAACCCTGTGATAAAGAATTGAATTTTCTGCTCTTGCGTCAAACTAAAGCAAAGGGCAAAGGAAATGGTCCCAATCTTATGACTACTGCAATTTCTCACCTGGCTTATTCGGCCGTTTTGGGCGATAACTTATTGCAATTACAATCTACATATAAAGGATAGAGAATTGAAGCGACGCGATTTTTTGAAACTTGCCGCCACTACTGCTGCAGCTGGTGCAGCTGGCTGCAAGTCTTCTGATCCTATCGAAACTAAGATACTTGAAGTGTCAGCCATACAAGCTGCAAAAAAAAGAGCGGGGCGATCAAGTGTAGCCCTGATTCCATGCGACTCTTACGACCTTGATATGGTTTCGATTTTAAAAGATTATGCAGCAAAATTGAAATTGCCTGATGTTAAAGGCCAAAGGGTCGTTGTCAAACCCAACATGGTCGAATTCAGAGAAGACCGACCGATTCATACCAATCCACGTGTACTCACCTGGGCAATTCAACTCCTCAAAGAAATGGGCGCGGGTGAGATTGTCGTAGCTGAGGGCCCAGGACACATGCGCGATACAGAATTTTTGCTTGAATCGATGGGCATTGGTGATGTTTGTCAAAAAGAAAATGTGCGCTTTGTCGATCTCAATTTAGATGACCTGGTCAAAGTTGAGAACAAAGAGTGCTTTAACGGTCTCAAAAAAATGTATCTTCCCAAAACAATTATGGATGCCGATTGTGTAATCAGTTTGCCTAAACTAAAAATGCACCACTGGGTTGGTGTCACCTGCTCGATGAAAAATTTGTTTGGATGTGTACCGGGTCGCAAATATGGTTGGCCTAAAAACTTGATTCATATAAAAGGAATCCCCGCCACCATCATCGATTTGCAACATATGATCAAACCGGCATTTGCTATCGTTGATGCGGTAATTTCAATGGAAGGTGATGGACCGATAAACGGAACGGCGATAAAAACCGGATTTTTAGCTATGTCTTCTGATCTCACCGCACTTGATGCCACTTGCGCTCGCATCACTTCGATGCCTGTAGAAGAGCTTTCGTACATGATTCTTGCTGGCAAAACAGTGGGAAATATTGATCCTTCAATGATTGATCTTATCGGCGGAAAAATAGAAGATTACAAAAAACCTTTTAAACAGCCAATAACTTTTGCCAACAAAGAACTCTTAAGCCGTGCTGGACAGGAAGGAAGCTAGACTCAATAATAGGATAGTTATGCTGCCAGTCCGTCTTAAAGAACTAGCCGAACAACGATACAGTCAGGAGTTTTTCCTCCGGACTTTATTTGAACTGGCTTTAGAAGAGCAATGGATTGATTTAACTCACATGATTCAACACGACATGGCCAAAGCCATTCTTGCGGATTATTCGCTTGAAGAAGGACTTGGATATTTGAACCAGAAAGTCTATATGGAATTCTGGGAAGATGTTATAGAAATAGGCTGGATGCGCTTTTGCGAGCACACAGGTTTGTCGCGCGATAAAGTAGACATGCGACTAAAAGAGTTTCGCGAAGCCATTTAGAGCTTGGATTTTTATTTGCCGGCGTAGCGCACTACCATCGCGTAGCCTGCCGGTGCTTGTCCTTCGCCTTTGGATTGGCTCGAAAGTAAAGATCCAAAAGACCAGACACCCGGATTATCTGCCATGAAATCGGCATCCACTCTGTCTCCTGGTTGAAGAGTGATAGTGTCTCTAAATACATGCGGTTCCAGTGGATCACTACCGTTTGTAGAAACAATCTCGAATTGGTGCCCGCTCAGATGTAGGGGAATGGCTTCTTTGCTCGCATTTAATAAGCGCAGACGCACACGCTCGCCCTGACGCAATTCTAAAGGCGGAATATCTGGTGCGGTTTTTCCATTTACTAAATATGTGTTCGATGTGCTTGTGCTGCCAGAAGCTCCAGCTGCTTGACTGGATTTTTTTGCCATCGTTTGTGAAAACACAAGAGCAATATCTTGTTGTGGTGCCCGTATTGACGGGTGTTGCGGATCTACGATGAGCATGCCATAAAGCCCATTGTCTTTTTGTTTGGAGTGAATAATTTGAGGATAATACCAAAAAGTTCCAGCCTTTTCGGGTACGAACTGATAAGCAAAACCAGCATTGGGAGCGACTATGCCTTGATCTTTGCGAGGTAATCCACTAACTGAATGCGGTAATTTTAGTCCGTGTAAATAAAGACTGGTAGCTGCTTTGCTATTGTTGTGCAAAATAATGCGAACAGGCTCACCTTGCATAACCCGAATGGTTGGACCAGGAAGACGCTCATTGTAAGTGAGGGAGTGAGCCGTTTTTCCTCCACCAATATCTAATTCTTTTTCTTTTACAAGTAAATGAAATTCGCGACAATTTAGTTCACTGTTAGTTGCTTTGCGCTGAATCTCGCCCATCTTTTTCATAGCATCATCAATTTCTGAATTGATGTCTTTCATCTCGTTGCGCATTTTGTGCAACTCTTCTTTCTCTGCCGCCTGCTCTTCTGCCAGGTCTCCGTCGATGAGCTGTGCCAGAGCTGCATTTGGTTGGATTTGAAGTAAAAATAAAGTCGATAAGAGCAAAAATCTTTTCAAGTTAAGTACCATTTGTTTTCACTTTTCCCCTGACAACGGAACTCTGATGCGATGATGCAGTAAGATCCTAGCCTAAATCTGTTGATTAATGAGCCGGATGGAGGCATTCTTTGTGATCCCGCGATATACACGACCGCAAATGGGAGATATTTGGACCGAAGAGTCCAAGTACCAGACTTGGTTAGAAGTAGAGCTTGCAGTGTGTGAAGCTCAACACCAGGCAGGTGAAGTGCCTGATGAAGTTATGGCTGAAATTAAGTCTAAGGCTAAATTCGACATCAATCGCATATACGAAATTGAAACTGAAGTTAAGCACGATGTCATTGCGTTTGTTACTAGCGTCAACGAATTCGTTGGCGACTCGGGTCGCTATATCCATAAAGGTCTAACAAGCTCTGATGTAGTCGACACCGCTTTAGCGCTCAATATGCGCAAAGCAGGCAAACTGATAGAAGTAGAGCTGCAAAATCTGCACGATGCAATTCTAGAAAAAGTGCGCTTGCACAAAGACACCGTAACCATCGGCAGATCGCATGGCATACACGCCGAGCCCACTACTTTTGGTTTTAAACTTTCAATCTGGCTAGAAGAAGTACGACGTCATCAAGGACGACTCAAAGACGCAATCGACATGATTTCGGTCGGGAAAATGAGTGGTCCGGTCGGCACTTTTTCGAATATATCTCCTGCCATAGAAGAAAAAGCTTGTCAGATTTTGGAGCTTGTACCGGCTCCCATTTCTACTCAAGTAGTGCAGCGAGACAGGCATGCACAGTTCATTTGGACCCTTGCAGTTATAGGGTCTAGTCTGGAAAAATTTGCCACAGAAATTAGGCATTTGCAAAGAACAGATGTTTTAGAAGCGGAGGAACCTTTCACTCAAGGACAGAAAGGAAGTTCAGCCATGCCGCATAAGCGCAATCCGGTTGGTAGCGAAAATATCACTGGACTGGCTCGTATTCTCAGAGCAAACTCACTTGCGGCACTTGAAAATATTCCGCTATGGCATGAGCGTGATATTTCACATAGTTCAGTAGAGCGTGTAATAGTGCCAGATTCGACTATCCTTTTAGATTATATGCTCAGTCGTTTTACTGGCATCGTCAAAGGATTAGTTGTTTATCCTGAAAATATGAAACGTAATATGGACGTTTTTGGTGGCATCATTTATTCTCAAGCAGTATTGCTCAAATTAGTCGAAAAGGGCATGAGCAGGGAGGATGCATACGCCTTAGTGCAATCGCACGCTATGAGCGTATTTAATCAGGAAGGCAAAAGCTTTAAAGAGGCTTTGTTGAGTGATACCAAAGTTAGTGATAAATTATCCAAAAATGAAGTGGAAGAATGTCTCAGTTCTAAAAACTATTTGCAGAATCTAGAGCAAGTCTTCACGCGTTTAGGTGTATAAAATGAGTATAGATCCAGAGAAGAAACTAGCCGGTATCCTCCTTCCTGTTTTTGCCATCAGGCGCAAAAACGACTTGGGAATCGGGGACACGAAAGCAGTAAAAGATGCGATAGATTTTTGTAACAATAACAAACTAACTGTTTTGCAAACTTTGCCAATAAACGAAACTGGCGGAGACAATAGCCCTTACAACGCAATAAGCGCTATGGCTCTTGATCCTGTTTACACAAATATGTCACCGGATGTAGTGCCAGGTTTGACACAGGCTGAATATGATAAAGTCAAAAACTCAATCGATCAAGCCACTCTTTTTGCCGAAGATGTTGATTATCAAGTAGTGAAAAAACTAAAGCTTGATTTGTTTAGAGCTGCATTCAAAAATTTTAAAACAACTAAAGAGTTTGAAGCATTCAAACAAGAGGATGGCTGGTGGTTGACACCATATGCGGTGTTTCGCTCCTTGCTGGACACGCGCTTGGGCGATACCAATTGGACTCGTTGGCCTGAAGAATTGCAGACTTTCGAATCGGCTAAAAAATATCTTGAATCAAATGGACAGTCAGATGAAATCGAATTCTGGTCTTATGTCCAGTGGGTAGCAAATGAGCAATGGCTTGACGTGCGCAAGTACGCAGACAAGCACGGTGTTCGAATTATGGGTGATATCCCATTTGGTGTCAGTCGCTACAGTGCAGATGTCTGGCAAAACAAAAAACTATTCGATCTCGAAATGTCTGGAGGAGCACCTCCCGAGCCGCTTTTCTTCAACGATTTGTTCACCAAAAACTGGGGACAAAACTGGGGTATTCCACTTTATGATTGGGCCGAGCATAAAAAAGAAAATTTTGCCTGGTGGAAAAATCGGATCAAACGACTAACAGCACATTTCCATGATTTTCGAATCGATCATATTCTTGGATTTTTCCGCATTTATGCCTTTCCCTGGATTCCAGAGCGCAATCATGAATTTGTCGAATTGACAGAAGATGAAGCCAAAGAATTGACCGGTGGTAAATTGCCTGGATTTCTTCCCCGCCCAGATGAGCCGGAAGAATACGCCGAACTTAATCATGAAGAAGGCAAAGCAATTTTGAAAGTAATTGCAGATGCTGCCTCCAAATCTGGTGCTTTCATTGTGGCTGAAGATCTTGGTCTTGTGGTGCCAGATTATGTAAGAGAAACAATTCATGAGCTTGGAATGGCAGGATTTGCAATTCCTATTTTCGAACATATTCCAGACACGCAAGATTTCAAGCCTGTTTCAACTCTTCATCCTTTGTCGCTTGCAACTTATGCCACGCATGATCATCAGACCATTGCTCAGTATTATCGCGATTTAGTTGAGCGCTGGCACGGACCAAACGGACATGAAAGTTGGCTTGAGATGCGACGATTGATGGGTCTCATAAATCTGGACCCTGACAACCCGCCGGTCACATATGACGAGAAAGTGCAGTATGCGTTTGAGAAAACTCTTGCAGAAAGCCCATGCTGGCTAATTGTAATGATGATTTCTGATTTGCTTGGCTCTGAAGATCGGTTTAACCAACCTGGTTTGAGCGGAAAAGGTTGCTGGTCAAAAAGACTGCAAGCTCCTCTTTGCGACCTCGAAAAAGATTCTTCTTTTAAAGATAAAATTTCGGATTTTTCCAAATTGGTCGAGAAAAGTGGTCGTTTTCAATTGGTTGGCTCTAAATAGTAGTGGTGAAAATTGCTTTGCTTTAGTAAAGTGAATAATCATGATTCCAGCTTTTTTAATTCGAGCCGCTATTGATTATGTCCGCCATTCAAAGGCGCTGAGCGACTCCAATCCATATTCGCGTTGTGAAGAGGCAATACTTGCCGCAACTGGATTGGCTAAAGACAAGCTTGGTGATTATGACGAGAATTTGCTCGAAATCGCAGTTGCTACTAACTACTGGGAAGAATTTTTCCATGCCGAGGATCCGCTAGCCGACGAAAAGGACTGGCGCGAGGGTCTTGCCAAACGCTCGAGTAATTATGACAACTTTGATGCCTGGCAAACCTGGTTCAAAGACTCATACAAACAGGTTTATCGCGAAAACAACATCTGGACAAGCGTGCTCATGACCGCCTGGGCGCACACTCACCAGTATCAACTGAACTATAGCGACAATAAGTGGAGCTTTGTGCCATCACGCTCTTACTTGCCCACCAGTCAAATTTGGAGACTGGAGCCGCATCTAGAAACCATTCAGGAAGTGATTCTTGATTGTTGGTACAAAGAATTGCGTGCTTATTTTGAACTTGGTTTTCGAATTGAAACTCGCTCCATTCCTTACTTTGGCAAAGTGGAGTGTCTCAATTTCGACACCACTGAAAATATTGTGCACTGGCCAGCGCGCTCAAACAAAATGCACAACGAAAAAATCGACTTGGGCAAATTAGTCGCAGACATCGTATTTCCAGTATCAGACAGTTGGTACAGACATTTGGACAATATGATTTTTGCTCACGAGCATTTAGACATTTCGGCCCTAATCAACCGAACAAGCTATGTTTTTGAGAGTAAGCGCCATGTGTTAGAGCTTTCGGTTGAAAATGAACCCGCCAAAGCCAGACACAAAGCCAGTGCCGAAGGTTGGCTTGTGGAAGATGTCGAAGAAGAAACTGCCGACGTGGCTTCCTGACTTATTTTTTGCCTTTGATTTTGGACCACACTCTTGGAAATGTAGTGGGAGTCTGTTTTATTTTGGCGATAAAAACTAAACAGTGATTTTTCTCTTCGTTTCCAAGGGTGGGGACGTGAATCGAAGCTTTGCCGCCCCCAAGTTGCCCTATTAAAGCTTGAGCTGATTCAATCTCCTCTGTCAGTCCATTTTTGCTTTTATATGAGACTAGGCAACCGTCCTTTTCAAGCAAAGGCAGACCCAGTTCACTTACCGTGGGCATGGCGCTCACCGCGCGACTTGTAACTATATCGAAAGTCTCGCGGAAGTCGCGCTCGTGGGCGATTTCCTCGATGCGACCAAGTTCTACTTGCACTCGATTTTCCAATTTCAGCGTTTTAACCACAGATTTTAGAAACTCGGTTTTTTTGCCGACTGAATCAATCAGTACCACTTCCAATTCAGGTCGAGCAATGGCAAGACAAAGACCAGGAAATCCGCCGCCAGAACCAATGTCTGCCAGGCTTTTAGGTTTGGCAAGTGGTAGCTTGTCCCAAAACTCAAGCAGGCTGAGAGAATCCAGAATATGGCGGTTTAAAAGGTCTTCTTCGGTCTTGATTTCACGCGAGATCAAGTTGGTATGAGCGTTATAACTTAGAAGCTCGCTTGTGTAGGTGGCGAATTGCGCCAACTGTTCGGGTGAGAGCGAAAAGTTTATCTTCAATAATTGAGTGTTTAATAAATTAAAAGTGTTAGTGTTCATGTAATTATGTCTATAAAGTTGTTGTACTTAGTATTTTCCTTTCCCGCAGGTGAAATGTCGAATCCATGAGTCCGCGCGCATTCCAAACTGTGCTCGTAGCTCCAATGGCGCCAAAAGAGAGAAAAGATCTTGAAAGCCGGGTCCTAGCCGCCGCATTCAAGCAAAGTTTTCAGCGCGGGGATACCGAGGGCGCCAATTTGGCGCATAAGCAAATTTATCTGCTTCTCAAGGCGGGCGAGAATGATAGCGCAGCTGAGGAGAATGGGGAAGCTCTCGACAATGGAGCATCTCAAGAGCCTGGGGAAGCAATTTCGCAGGGCTCACCGGAGCAAGCCGAGGACAGAGCTGGCACCCGCGAGATAGATCTTGGTGGCGCCGAGTACGCCAAGCTTGAAGTGGAGGCGATGGAAAAGCTTACTGCTAAAGCAAAAGCCAAGCTTACAAAAGAAAATATTACCGTTGCCACTGGCGCCAGTGCCACAGCATCAAAACTTCCGGCTCAACCGCCTTCAATACAAGCAAGCGAACGTGCCACGACTCAAGACCAGGAATTGCCACGAACAAATTCGTATGTACTTTTGCATGTCGAACCTGGAGCCAGTTTTCGCGAAATTCATATTTCCTTCTTGCGACTAGTGCGCAGACTTTTGTTTGATTTCAATCTCGCTCCCAAAAAGAAGAAGCGCGGCATGATCAGAGAGCTTCAACAAATCTGGGTTGCGCACGATATTTTAAGTGATCCACTTACTCGCACAGATTACGATATTCGTTTTTTGGGATTAAAAGCACCAGTCACAGGCACCACTGAAGGTGTCACCGAAAGTGGTGGCGTTCTTTTCAAGGTTGGCGAATTGCTTGAATCAGCAGGTTTGCTTGAACCTACCGAACTAGAAATTGCAGCCGACATGCACAAAGCAATGCCAGAAATGTTGTTTGGAACATTTTTGGTTAAGCAGGGATTCATTACCGAAGGCGACCTCGATCAGGCGGTCTTAGGTCAGGAACTGGTCAAAGATAACCTAATCAAACTCGATGTGTTTAAGCAGGCTATGAGTGGATGGCTCACTTCGCAAACACCAATCAAAGATTATTTGGTAAACGAAAATATTATTACCAAAGAAGAGATTGAGCGCATAATCGCTAAGAATCTGCAAGAGATACAAGTACAAAAAGTGACCCAGTCTCAAGCACCTGCGCGGACCGGCATGGCAAGCCGAATTCAACTAATATCTTCTGGTCCCATGATCAATACCGAAGAAGCGGCTAGGCGCATGATAAGCAAAGGACACGCCATTCCCGGATGGAAAGATCAGCTTGACTGGAGCCAACCAGAAGACGAAGAAATTGCCAAATTCGAGCATGCTGTCAGACAAGAAAAAGAATACGCAAAACCAGACATCGAAGATATTGGCTCGGGCGCAGCTACTCAAAAGAGTGGAAAGAAATCGCTACGTTCTTTGATGGATGGAATTCACGCGCCCGAACTAGCAGAAACCCCTAAATCAAAAACTCGCAAAACCATTGCCGATCTCATGGGACCTCTGGTTGATGAGGATTTGACTAAGCCAGCAAATGTAGATGAAATCTCTAACTTATCTCAATTGCTTAAGCCCGAAGAATTACAAGTGATGGAAGCGCTCGAATCAATCGACACTGCTATAGCAAATGACGTGGTGCGAATCAAAGATGCGATGAGCGACACATCAGATTCGCTCAGACGTCCAATGCCACCGCAAGCTGAAAAATATTCGGATATAACAGCCGACAAGCCGCTTCCTGAGGTGGCTAACCCGCCAGGACCACTTCGTACCTGGATGGAAGAAGAGTCCGGTTTTGGTTTTGACGAAGGCAGTTATGATGAAGCGGAAGATATCGAATTCGGTTTTGATTTCGATCGAAATAGTGAAGACGAAGAACCCGCAGCACCGCCTCGTTACAGCGATGATTCAATCACAAGCGAAGATATCGACAATCCATTTGATCATTTAGATAATCACGAAGATTCATTGGAAGAAGATCTGGATGCTGCGTACGATCGCACTACCGCACCAGATACAGTGCCAACGCAAGAAACAGAATTCCCTCAAGAGCAAGATGAAATTTGGGAGTACGTAGAAGATTCTAATCATCATGAAGAAACCGTACTAAAAGCCGAACAAGCAGAAGAAAATTTACTTGAAATAGTCGAGGATGAAGAAGCCGAAGTCGAAGAAATGGTCGAAGTTGAAGTTGTGGTTGAGTCTGAACTAGACGGCGATAAAGATCTTATTGGCATGAAAACTCGAGAATTTGAAATCGAATTAGCCGACGAGGCTTTGCTCGAACAGATAGGCACCATGAGCGGTTGGGCAATAGAGCCGTTTAAGGCGCCGAACACTCCCCCTATGCCACCTGAGCCACCCAGGTTGCTCGAACCCGAGGCTGCGCCACCTCCGCCGCCAGCAATTGAGTCTGTACCGCCATTTGCTGATCAGTATATTCCTCCTAAAGAAGATCTCGAAATAACCCGCGAGCGCAGTCGCAATATGGAAGAGACTGGTGCAATTTCGGCAGATTTAGCCAGGCGCGCAGTGGCTGAAGTGGAAATGAAAGCCAAACAAGAAGCTGAATTGAAATTTAAGTCTGAGCAGCCTCCCGAGCTTGAGCCGGAGTTCAGTGTTCATTTTGTGCAGGCAGACGAAGACAGTACCGTAGAAGACTTGGAGCCGATTGTTATTACTCAGGAAAATGTTCTACCTGAGATTAAAACAGAGAGTGAGACAGAGACTGAGACTAAGATTGAGACCGAAAATGCGCTTGAAATTGCACCTGAAAACCAAGTAGTCGAAATGCAGACTTCTGAAAAGCCTCCAGGCAACGAAGAAACATCTGAATGGCAGCTGGTTTATAAAATATCCGGCTCACTAGCTGATGCTTTGATGTCAGACGATGATGACGAAACAGATATGGGTAATTTAGCTCCCAAGCTGGACGATGTGAATGTATTCGTTACGCCAAGCCAGTTCTCCAGTCGACCCATAACAAAAGAATGGGATCGAGTGGAAGAATCAGGCGAAGACAAAGACGACGAAGATTAATCTAGAGTGCTAAAATTTCGTCGATGCAAGAGTCTTCCTGACCGCTTGAAATAGACTTGTTCAGCCCTTCGAGCCACTCTTTTTCTTTAGCTGTTTTGAGTTTTCGATTATTTAGTTTGGCCCTGTTTTGTTCGGCCAGGTCGTATTGTCCATTTTTAATTAGAACTGCACAAACAAAAAAGTGCGGACGATTACTTATTGGATAAATCTGGCTTGCAGTCTTCATTCGCCATAGTGCGCTTTGAGTATCGCCAAGCTTTAAATGACAATGTGCAGCATAAAAATTGGCGATGTATTGCAGCGGATTTATTTCGAGTGATTTTTCAAATTGAGCTAGGCAATCGCTTGGATTTGAACCATTTCGAAAATTACTAAAA
The DNA here is from genome assembly GCA_016699165.1 of Candidatus Melainabacteria bacterium. GTDB lineage: Bacteria > Cyanobacteriota > Vampirovibrionia > Obscuribacterales > Obscuribacteraceae > Aved-18. Next base: position 3,314,936 of record CP064963.1, read on the forward strand.
GCCTTGTAAGTAATCGATGCGGGCGAGTCTGGCGGTCCAAATAAGCTTGAATCTAAATTGTTTGGATAAACTTCGCTGAGAGTTTCAGGTTCAACTTTAGAAAGTAAATAATAGTCAGATGCGCAGGTGTAGAGCGGCATTTCGCGTGCGATGCGTGAATATTTCAACTGATTTTTTAGTTTGGGTAATGGATCAGATAAATTGGATCGAAGGTAGAGTTCTAATTCTTTTATTTGCTTTTCGTTTGCTGGTTTTTTGCGAGCACAGTTCAGTTCAACTTTTAAATTGTCATCTGTATTGGGAAATACAAGTTTTTGAGCATTCGTTCTGCCTACGAAATTGGCTAGAAGATCGGACGGAGTGTTGATTCCAATTGAATACAATTGCTGTTTGAAATCGACAAAGTCAAAAATGTTTTTTAATCTGGTTACTAAAAGTTCAGGATTTTGGCAAGAAATTAAAATAACCTCCCCTGCTCCTCTTGGTTGAAATGCAACACATCGATTTTCAGTTCCATTATTTTCGAACGTAATCGAGAAGGCATCTAAGAGGCTGCGTAAATCCGTTTCATTCAAGCCATAAAGCTGGATCCATTGAACAAAAGTTCCATCATCTTTCAGTTTGCTCTTAGCCAATTTAAAAAATTCAGTAGTATACAGATTGGCAGAACCAGAGTTAGATGGCTCTCCTGGCTGCGATACAATCCAATCGTATTTTTCTTTAGTATTGCTTAGAAACTGTCTTGCGTCGGCAATTTTGATTTTGCATTTGGGAGAATCCCATGGCGTGTGGTTATACGCTGCGAACTCTTTGGCTGCTTCAAGAACTGTTTTTTCGATTTCGACGACAGTACATTCTTTGGCGTCGTTCAGTCCAATTGCAGTACCGCATGTCATTCCTGTTCCCATACCAATTACTAGTCCTGAACTTTGCTTGGTGCCATTTAATGCCTGAGGTAAAAGTCCTAGCAAAACTTGGGTGGGCATGTCTGACATTAGTGGTGGGATGTCGGATGGGACGGGGTCTGGAATCGAGCCCTCGGTCTTTCCATTTGTTTTGAGCACAAATAGACCATTCACATTTTCGACGCTCACCACCGAATTTTGTCCTTCCTTAAAAAAGCGTAGACTGTTTGGAGCGCTATGAGTCATTGCTTCTTTGGACCATTGAGTTCTCAGCATGATGAGAGGCGCAGAAAGTACTATAAGTGTCAAACAAACACCGCTAATAATTGTGATTCTTGCTTTGCTGATTTGAAAGATAAGAACTAGCGAGCAGACATATAGAGTGCCGAGAATAACGAGAAAACACATTTCGGTAGTTGTGTTTCCTGTTTTCGAGCTATAGCCCTCAAACAAAGCCCAGAGCGATATATAGCCTGATACACATCCGACTGTATTGTAGGCAAGAAGTTTTGCTGTTCGTTTGGACAATGATAGTACAAGAGGAAATATGGTGCCGCATATGGTGCAAGGAGTAAGCACTAGTAAATTCATGCAGATAGCCAATAGCATCATTTTGATAGGAAAATAGTTGGTTTGACCAAAGATTGCAAGCGATTGTTCAAGTAGGCTTGGGAAATAATTTGGAAGTAAGGACAAGCCAAAAATGCTTGCCATCAAGCAAAGCGCAGCAAAAGTAAAAATCACCACCAGAGCTTGCATTGCGTTTGTTGCTTGTATTTCTTTGCGTGAGTTGACTGCAGAAACTATCCAGGCGCCGCAGCTTAAGCCGCCAAGACAAAAGGCGACCACTAATCCAAATGTGTAAGTATTGGTACCAGCGATTAAACTGAAATATCGAGTCCAACAGACTTCCAGCATCATTATTAGCCAACCCGAAATAAAGGCAATGGAAGGTAAGAGCTGATGGGAAGATTCTGATTCTAAATCTTCTTGTGTATCGGAAAGGATTTTGTTTCTGGACCAAAATAGTGCTGCGCCAATAAGCAAATTTATTGCTGCTGCAAAAAATAGAGTTACTGAGATTCCAAAGAGAGGAAGGCACAAGAAGCTTGTGCAAATCACACCCGCAAGAGCGCCTGTAGTATTCAGGGCGTAACTTGCCAAAACTGCCTTTGTGTTGCCGTTTTGGCGGAACAGATCAATTGCTATGGGCAAAGTAGCTCCCATACAAATGGTCGGAATTAATAATAAGAATATTGAAATGGCAGTAGTAAGTGTCGGGTCAGGAATAGGTGAAGCTGTAAGCCGGGACAGAGCGATCGACGCTATTGCGCTTGCTCCGAGTAGCAATTCAAGTAGCGCCCAGACCTTGCCTGGATTCTTGATTTTGTTCTTACTTTGAGCAATTGAGACGAGCATGGCACCTATTGCCATTCCGCCAAGAAAAACGCATACAATCAGTGATACAGACGAGAAGGTTCCGCCAAGCATTCGCACAAGAATGCGCTGCCAGACGATTTCGTAAATGAGCGCTGCAAATCCCGAGAAAAATAAAGCGCTTAAAAGAAAAGGCTTATGTAATGGGCTGGACTGATCTAACATATTAGGCATTAGGCTATATCTTAATGCGCCTGGCATAATTTGTCTTACTGACAAGGGAACCGCCTCTTGATTCTGAGGACGCTTACTCTCCACAACTTCATGAGCTACGCTCACACCAAGCTGGATCTAGATTCGGTCGCTGTTGCCTGCCTTTCTGGATCAAATGGATCGGGCAAGTCTGCGCTTCTAGATGCAGTCACTTGGGCTATTTGGGAAGCTGCACGTTCTGGCTCGGATGAACTGATTCGCATCGGCGAAGGCGAAATGTGGGTGGAAGTGATTTTCGATTATGAAGGTCGAACTTTCAAAATTATTCGCTCCAGACAAAGACGCATGTCTAGAAGCGGTGGCGCTGGCTCTTCTAAAGGCAATCTTGAATTCCAGGTGCTTGAGTCAAGCACAAGTGCTGTGCCGGCTCTAGTTGCAGCGGGAGGTGGCGGGGACGGCGAAATAGAAGTAGAGAAAGAAATCAATGCTTTGGATGTCGGACAAAAACGAACCTGGAGAAGTCTGACCGGGGGTAGTATGCGTCACACGCAGCTGGCTATCACCCAGCTTTTGCGCATGGATTTTGATACGTTTGTGAATAGTGCTTATTTAAAACAAGGGCGCGGAGACGAGTTTACTACCAGGCAACCGGCTGAGCGCAAACAAGTTCTGTCTGAAATTTTGGGGCTATCTTACTTCGACCGTATGCAGGAAGCGTCTCGTCAAAAGGCTAAAGATCTCAAATTGCGACTTGAGTTTATGGAAGGCGAACTTCTTAAAATAGATGAGCTTGAAGAGCGACTCAAAGAAATTGAATCGCAGAAAGTGGTGGCACACGAAGAGCTTGAAGCCACTCTTAAAAGTTGGCAGCAACTGGACTTGTCACGAAGCGACATCAAAAATAAGATGGAGCAACAACGATTTAAAGCTGAGCGTTCGCGCTTATTAGTTCAACAATCAGAAGAAATTGAAATTGACGTTCTGGATCTCAGGGCGCAAGTTGAGAAAAATCGCAAAGAAGAAAGTCACTGGCAGGAGACTTTGAGCCAGTCTAACTTTATTGAAGAGCAAGCGCGTTTGTTTATCGAGACAAGAAAGTCGGTCGAAGAGCTTGACCAGAAGTCGATTTTGTATCAAGGTCTCAAAGAAGAGAAGATTGAGTTCCAGTCTAAATTAGTGAGCTTGCGCAACAATCTTGAATACGAACTTAAGCATATCGAACAAGAAATCAGTGAGTTCAACGCTAAGCAGTCACTTCTAAAACAAGACACTGCGGGCAAAGAAAAGACCCAAGCATCTTATAACGAGTATAAATTATTACTCGAACAAGAGCTTGCTTTGTCGATCAAACAAGAAGAATACATGCAATTGTCTGGTCGCGAAAAAGAACTGCAGTCGGTGCTACTTGAAGCCAAGCTTAAATTGCAAGCTGAAATTGAACAGAAGAAAAATGCCCTAGAAGAACTGAAAAAGGTTGTCGAATCTGCTCTTACTTTTGATCAAGAAAGAATATCGCTAGAAGAAGAAGCTCAAGCACTAGATAAGCTAGAAGCTGAATTTGAGCTGGTTGAGCAAGAAGGAATTTCACTTAAATCGCAAATTGAAACTATAGAGTTGCAATCGGCTGAATTCGGACGCCATCAAATAGAATGTCAGCGCAAAATAGACGAGCTTGAAAGAAACATCGAAACTAGCATCTGTCCTTTGTGTTCGGGGCCCATCGTAGATAAAGTCAAAGTAATAGACAAGTATAAACACGATATCAAAGACATGAATTCTGAGCGCGACATGTTAATCATTCGCCAGCAAGAACTAGTTGACCAGCGCGATAACATGCGAAGCAAGTACAAGGATTTGAAAGCAAGTCTAGCTGGGCGCAAAGAATTCGATACTCGAATTGGTGCCTTCAATCAAAAAGAGAAAGCAATTGGCGAGTCTAAACAATCGCTCAGCAAGCTAGAATCAGACTTGATTATTCTTGAGAAAAAATTCGAGTCTGGTAATTTTGCTCAGGTTGAACGGTCCAGTCTTGCTGGCATACAAGTGCAATTGCAGGAACTAGATTTTGATCCGTTTGTCTTTACTAATTTACAGTCTGAGTTAAGACAAAGACGTCATATCGAAGCTAAGCATCAGAAATTAGAAAAAGATCTTGCCACACTCAAAGCAAATGAAGAAAAGTTTCCGCTTCTTGCCGAGCGCCAGACTGCTATCAAAGAAGAACTGGAAGCCGAGTCGTATGGTCAAGAATGGCGCCAGAAGCTAGTTGAGAATGCCAAGAAAATAGAAGACCTCCACTATGATCGCGATAGCCATCTTAAACTAAAAACTAGTCTTGCCGAGCTTATGGTTTACGAGCAGAAAGCGCAAGAGTTATCCAGAGCCAATCTTGAGCTTCCTAAAATTAGACAAGTAATGGAAGAAAATGAAACGAGACTGGCTACAAAACAAAACAGACTGGACGAAATAAAAAGCGAACTTGAAGAATTAGCCAAAATTGACCAGGCGGATGAGCGCGTTCAGACGCTCGACTTGATCGAATTGGAGCGCGAGATAAAAGAGCTTGAATTGCTCAAAGACGAAAAGTCCAATGCTTGTGCAGTGTTTGAAAATACAGCAATTGAAATTGGCAAAAATCTTGAAGAATTGAACAAAAAGAAAGACGCCCAAAAAGAGCTTATACATGAGCGCGAAGATTATATGTTATTGTCCGAGGCGTTCGGCAAGAAAGGCATTCAGGCTCTAATTATCGAGACTGCCATACCCGAGATTGAGGCTGAAGCCAATCGTGTTCTTGCAAGGCTTAGCGATAACAAAATGCATGTGGGACTTATTACTCAAGCTAAGACGAAGTCGGGCAATAATTTAGAGACGCTTGAGATTTTAATTGGCGACGAAGTTGGTACTCGCAATTATGAATTATATAGCGGTGGGGAAGCCTTCAAAGTGAATTTTGCCTTGCGCATTGCTTTGTCCAGACTTCTTGCAAGACGAGCTGGAGCGCGCCTTGAGACTTTGATTATTGATGAAGGTTTTGGTTCGCAAGACGAGAACTCGCGTGAGAAACTGGTCAAATCTATAAAAGCAATCCAGACTGATTTTGCCAAAATCCTGGTTATTACCCATATTCCAGACGTGCGCGAAATGTTTCCAGTACAAATACAAGTTACTAAAGAATCTGGAATATCAAGCTTGCAGATTATCTAACTGATCTGGTCCTTTTGACTTTTTGATTTTCTCTAAAATAAGCACGCCTGCATAAATTAAGATTGCCACCGCACCCAGTGCTCTCAGTCCAATCAGCATCGATAAATATTCTACGCAAACGCCCACCAGTCCTCCAAGTATATTGAAGGCAAGGCTCGTGCTTGCTGATTTTGTTTCTTTGAACAATATGGCAAACATGATTGAGGCGAAAACCATGGGAAGCAGAAATATCGCTGTTCCTGCAATCTGGGCTGGAATCTCGCCAAGGGAAGTAAGCGCGCTAACTTCGGTGAAAGTGGTACCAAGTAAAGCCGCAACCAGTCCAGCTCCAACAATATATAAGTTGTTGAGTTTGAACTTCGCCACAAAATAATTAGCAATTAAAATTACCAGCATCACCCCTGATATCACCGTTCCATTCACGAGCCAGGTGGAGCCGTATAACAAAGATAGAACCGACATTGCTCTTACTTCAAGTAACATAAATCCCATACCGGTCAAGAACATTTGCCAGTTCATCGACTGGTTTAAACCTTGTTTGAATTCGCGTGCTACAAGCCCAAATCCAAGCAGTAGAACCGAGATAATCGGGAGCATATAAACAGCCGGAACTTCTTTCTTGGGTAAGAATAAAAATGGCCAATCGTCGGTCGATACTGGAGTGCTCGAATTCAAATTAACTGGACGCTCTTTCATCTCTGTTATGAGGGTGCCCTTGCGACCGACTGCGCCAGGACCGCTTACAAGAAATCCAACATTGACGCGCTCATTATTTACGCAATAACCTAGCGGCTCCATTTTGGTGGCACTGCCAAGTGCTTTGCTATGCCTGTCGTAGAGCCAGTCTGTGAACGAAAGAAATCCTATTACTATCATGCCGTCTTTTTTAAGATGGCGTGCAGCATCATTTAGCGATTCCTGAGTGAACAAATAGTTGTCCATACGCAAGCTAGACAAAGAGGAGAAAGCGGCGTGACTATCAACGTAGGCAAATAAAATCACATCATATTTTTTGTCTGTGGTTTTTAGGAAAGTGCGCGCGTCCATATTCAGTAAATTGACTTTACTGTTGGCATAAGGTTGCTCTGGATGTTTGCGTTTTCCAAGTTCGATGATGCCTGGATCGATTTCAATTGCATCGATGTGCGAAGCACCAGTTCTGATTGCAGCAGCCACGTCTGAGCCATTGCCAGCGCCAAGAATGAGCACATCTTCTGGCGTTTTGGTGGGAAATTGAAACGGTCGCTCAAAAGCAAAACGCATTTCCTTTTGAATTTTTTCCGGAAATTTAGCCAGATTTTCTGGTGTGCAGTCTACGATTTGCTGGAAATTATCGTAATTGACATAAATTGCATATCCCCAGAATTTATTTTCTTTGGGGTCTGAATTGGGCACGCGCTCTTTCACTAAGTCAATTCGGTAGTATGGCGACCAGACCGTTTCAACATAGTCTGGCCCATAAAAACTGCGGGCCATAAATGGTGCTAAGGCAAATGTATAAACTAGTGCAAGCACAATTATCAAAACGTGAACGAGCCGCTTTTTCCAGATGAATAGACCCACTCCCACCACTGCCATCCAAATTCCAGGCGAGCAATTGAACCAACATAAAGCTGAAAATAAAATGGTGCCAGCAAGAGCACCAAACACATTAAGAGAATACGCTTTGAGCGGTGACATTTCTTCGAACAACTGACCAATGCGCTGGCCATAACCAACGAAAGTCAAAACGCCGAGTGTGAATGCGCCAAGCATTACAGCAAGTGACATCAAAGTAGTAAGTAATTGAGAGCCGGGAGCGGCTCCGTTAACACCGGCTGAGCCCACGCCAAAGAGCATGAACTTAAACGGGTCCACAAAAGTCAAGAATGTGAGATGGAGTCCCAGAGCGCATATGAGTAGTCCGCATAGATAGAGAAAAACATAGGCGGATAGTTTCATATAATCTTTTTGCGATTGGCCCAGACGAAACCCAGTCCAAGACCCAGGAACGCTGCCATTAGCGGAAGATTTTGAAATAGGCAAAGATACGCATTTCGGTCGCCAACCAGCGAATAATCATCAATTCGCAAAACAGGCTGAGCATGCTAATAAGTATTAGTTCGCGCTCGAGCTTGCCCAAAAAGCCTGGGGAGGCTGGTGTTTCCTTCAATTCGGAAGTCATAAAATCCTCATGGCTGCGACAAAATGGATCTATTTTAAGCTCTTTACTTCGTCTATAACTAGTTATTATTCATTTGCGAAAAGCTCAATCTAATAGGGTGCTTCTTACTGTAAAATGCACTGAAATAACCTACTAGGGGCAAAAGTCATGCACTTCAAGAAGCTTGTAATAATGGTAGCTTTGACAACACTCTCGCTTGCCGGTCCGGCTTATGCGCAAAATGGCAACCCTGATATTTCGGCTGTGACTTTGCAAGTGGTACCTGGTCAAGGTGGCGGCGAGTCGGTGGTCACTCCCAGGGGGATGGTTGTTCCCTTGCCAGGACCCGGCGTCAACGCGAATTCGGTCCAGATATTTATGGGCTCGCAAGGCGGTTACTGGTATGTAGACCGCAACGGTCAAAACGTTGACTTAACTGCGGCAGTCGAGCGCTTCAGACAAATGACAGGGCAGGGCAATATGCCAAATCAAATGAATCAAGCGCAAATTCCACAATATGCTGCCGCTCCGCCTGTAAATGTCTATAACGAACAGGCGCCATCTAATTCATCTTCTGGCAGCGGCGTGGGCTCTACTCTTGTGACCGCAACTGCGGCGGGACTTGGTGCAATGGCAGGCTCGGCGATGACGAATTCGTATTACAACAATGGCTATTATCACGGCGTTCCATATGGCACCCCAGTTTATTATCCGCACGGTGGAAATCCGTATTACAGAGGAAATGGTGGCAGCACAGTTAATGTAGATCGTACTTATAACGGCGGAAATAACACTGCCAATGTCAATAATGGCGCCATCAATAGCGCTCACGCCAACTCTTTTCAGAAGCAACAAGACTGGTATGCAAATCAGCAAAAACAAAATCCTGCTCAATTTCAAAACTGGCAAAAAAGTGCTTCGGGCGATAACCCATTTGTGAACCGAGGCGGAGATGCACAAGGCGGAGGTTTTGCCGATCGTCGCAATGCCGCACAAGGTAATGCTGGCGAACAAGGTGGCAGACATGGCTTGTTCAATCGCGGTGGTGGCGAAGCTAATGCTGGAGCTGCAACCAATAGTGGTGGCAGATTTAATCGCGGTGGAGCCGCTCAGCCGGAAGCTCAAGGCGGACGATTTGGAAATGCTGGTGGCGGTGGTGGTGGTCGATTTGGTGGCAGGCGCGGACGTTGAAATCGAAATCAAATATAGTCTTAATTTGTATTCTTGTTCTTTTGCTCAGTTTAGTAGCTTTGCCTATCACAGGCTGGCTCATAGCGCAAAGAGCACTGCCTGATCAAGAAGGCATCATCGCTATTTCGACCTTGCAAAAGGAAGTCTCTCTCGTTCAAGACGATCGCGGCATTCCTGCTATTCAAGCAACAAGCGACAAAGACGCTTACGCTGCGCAAGGCTGGTGGGTTGCCTCGGAGCGCTTCTTCCAGATGGATATGTTGCGACGTGCGGCTAAGGGAACTCTTTCTGAAATATTTGGCTCAGGCACTCTTGCCCAAGACAAACTAATGCGTCAGATTGGAATAACTCGCGCTGCAAAAGCGCAGTTGAAAATCGCTTCTCCCGAAGTAAAAGCAGCGTTGCAAGCTTATAGTGATGGCGTAAATTCTTATATGCGTTTGAGTCGCAGCAAAAGACAATTAGAATTTTGGCTAATGATGGATGATCCCGCTCCATGGACTGCTGAAGACAGTCTTGCTGTGATGAAATATCTAGAGTATTTGCAAGGCGAATCCTGGAGTCTGGATGATTTGCGTCAACGAGCAGTGAACACTGCTGGAGCTAAAGCTGCGTCTGAGATTTTTGAACAGCCTTTGTTTGAAGGCAAAGAAGAAGTCAAAGAAGTTAAAGATACCAAAGCACTGTTGCCTGTGTTTGATTTTAACGCGGTACCAGATACAGTGCGCCACCTTGTATCTAGTCTTCCCGGTATTGGCAGTAACGCTTGGGTGGTTTCGGGCAAAATGACCGACACCAAGGGCTGTTTGCTTGCACTTGACAGGCATAATATTTTTACCGATCCAAATCTCTGGTATGTAGCCACACTGATTACACCTTCTAACAAAGTATCAGGCATGAGCATTCCGGGAGTGCCGGGTATTCTGTTTGGTCGCAACGATTATATTAGTTGGGGCGCGACGGCACTCAAAGCCGACACCCAAGACCTTTATATAGAGTCGTTTTCGCAAAATATTGCCAACAAGTATAAAACTCCAACCGGCTGGGCACCAGTTGAAGAAATAATTGAAGAAGTAGGATGCCGCGGTCCTGTGGGCAATAAAATATTCCAACAAAAGGTGCTTCTAACAAGACATGGTCCAGTTTTAACGCAGTCTGGCGATTCTGCCGTAGTGCTTGCCTGGAGTGGACACGACAATGTCATTCCCTCTCTTGATTCCTATTTGAAAATAAACAAAGCTAAGAACTGGTCAGAGTTTCAAACTGCTCTTCAAAGCTATAAGGGTGAGCCGCAGAATTTTCTTTTCGCTGATAAAAATGGCAATATTGCAATGCAAGTGGCAGGAAATGTTCCGGTGCGGAGCCTTTCTGCTTATACGCACAAACTCAATGCTGGTCAGATTCTTCCAGGTTGGACCGGTAACTGCGATTGGATAGCGCGATTGAATTTTAACGAACTGCCAAGCGTGTTGAATCCGCCCAAAGGTTATCTAGTAGGCAAGACGGATAATTTAAATGGCACCATGCTTGATGTCACACCCTATCCACAGTCAAGAGTACAAGCATTGCTCGACGCAAGCATCGCATCTACTCGCCGCCCCGGATTGCCAGAGATGGCATCGTTTCAAGCGGACGATTATGGTGCATTGTCTAAGCTGGTCAAAGACATGCTCAAAGATTCAGTCACTAAGCTTGAAAACATAGATAAGACTCAACTGGTTTTGTTAGACAAGTTTGAAGAATGGGACGGCATGCTCTCATCTGATAGTATCCCGGCTACTGCTTATGAAGCATTCATGCGTATGGCTGCCAGACGTATTCTAATTCCCAAGATTGGTGAAGACCTTACGAACCAATACATCAATAAATATCCTCGCTGGACTCATTTCCTGGAAGGTGTGTTAAGGCGCAAAGATACTGCCTGGTTGCCGCCTGAAGAGCGTACTTTTGATACTTTTATGGTGAGCACTTTTTCGCAAGCATTGAAAGAAATCAGAGTAGTGACTGAAAATGAAAATCCAGACGCCTGGAGTTGGAAAAATCTGCATCAAATTCATTTCCAGAGTGTAGTCCTAAACGGGCTTCCTGACTGGCAGAATCAACTGGGCAAAGTGATAAATATCGCACCTGTTGGCGTGCCGGGTGATGGTGATGCGCTCAATGCTTGCAATGTTTCGTACAGTGCAAAAGGCGAATACAATTGCACTGTGGGTCCGGTGCAACGTTTACTCGTCGATATGTCCGACTCAGATAAGTACTATGAAACTCAGCCTTTGGGACAGTCGGGGCATTTACTTTCTAGCAACAGGCTCGATCAGCTTAAAGCCTGGCTAACGCAAAAGCCATTGCCGGTGTCATTTTCCGAGCAACAAATAGATAAGTACAAGCATAAACTGATTTTTGCACGGGAGATCTAAAATGGCATCCTTGAAGAAAGTATTGGTCGCTGACGAGATTAGCGACGAAGGTATAAACGTTTTATCCAAAGATCTGGATGTTACATACGATCCCAAAATTACTCAGGAAGAAATTTTAAAAATCATTCCAGACTTCGACGCCATCCTGGTTAGAAGCCGGACTCAAGTTACGCCCGATGTGATTAATGCTGGCAAAAAGCTCAAAGTGATTGGACGTGCCGGCGTAGGTGTCGACAACATAGATTTGAAAGTTGCCACCGAATCTGGTGTATTAGTAGTCAACTCTCCCGAGGGTAATACTGCGTCTGCCGCAGAGCATACGCTGGCATTGATGTTTGCACTTGCTCGCATGGTTCCTCAAGCTGACTCATCGATGAAAGAAGGAAAATGGCAACGCAATAAATTTATTGGGGTTGAGTTATTCAACAAAGTACTTGGTATCATCGGGCTTGGCAAAATCGGCTCGAGAGTTGCTCAAGTGGCAAAAGCCATAGGCATGAAAGTGCTTGTGTACGATCCTTTTATAAGCAAACAAAGAGCCGAAGAGCTGGATTTAAGAACAGTTGGTCTGGAAGAAATCTGGCGTCAGGCTGATTTCATTACTTTGCACATACCAAAAACAAACGAGACCACAAATCTTATAAGCGGAACCGTTCTTTCTCGTATCAAACCAGGTGTGCGTATTATAAACGCTTCGCGTGGTGGAGTAATTGATGAGGCGGCGCTTGCTCGCGCTATCTCAGATGGTCGAGTGGCTGGAGCTGCACTAGACGTGTTCGATACAGAGCCTCCCAAAGATTCTCCTCTCCTTGCAGTAAAAGATAAAATAATAATGACACCACACCTTGGTGCATCGACAGTTGAGGCACAGTACAACGTCGCTATCGACCTTGCTGAGCAGATTCGCGACTATCTAATAGATGGCGTTTGCAGAAGTCCGGTCAATCTTCCATTCATGCGTCCGGACATATTGAAAAACCTGGGCAAATATTTTGGACTGGCAGAAGCTATGGGTGCTATCGCCGGAGGGCTTATCACAGGCTCTGTTCGCGGTGTCGAGATTTTAAACTATGGCGCACTTGCAGTAAAAGACACCACACCACTTACAGTGGCTGCACTAACTGGACTTTTTAGAAGTAGAATTGAAAGCGTCACATATGTCAATGCTCAAATTATTGCAAAATCTCATGGCATAAGCGTGCGCGAGAGCCGGCTTGAAGATAGTGGCGCAGGCAATTATCGCGAAGAGTTAGGACTTATTATTTCGTCCGATGAAGGCATTGTGTCGATGACCGGCACCGTTCTTGCTCATAACGAAGCGATAATTACCAAAATCAATGACCATCCTATAAACCTGACACCATCTAAGTTTATGCTCTTCACCATGCACCAGGATAGACCAGGTATGGTGGCGAAAGTAGCAACTATTCTTGGCGACAAAGACATTAACATAAGCACTATGAGCGTCGGGCGAGTCGATATTCGACAGCACGCCATCATGGTTCTCACTCTAGACGACCCAATTGAGCACACAGTAGTGGAAGCACTGCAACAACAAGATGGCATTCACTTAGCCCGATTTATTTCACTTAGCGTAGGCAGCGCCGCTCTGGTGCACTAAGAGGGGTTATGTCTCACTTCAGACCAGCTCTTTCAATAACGCTTTCGTTTTTTATCTTAGCTGCCACTGTAAGCGCTGCTCATGCGCAATTCGGCGGGATGAACTCGGACGCAGATTTGAGCCCGATATCGGTCAAGCAACTGAATTTAGCCAAAGAAAAGAAGAATGAAGCGGCGGCAGCACCACTTAATTTTGCTTCCTTTTTTAAAGCAAAAGATCTTGAAGCTCATGCACTGCCACCTGTGAATATGTCCTCGATGCAAATTCCAGGCTTGAGTGCAAAAGGTGCTGAGAAGTTGGGCTTCAATCACTTTGTTGTGGTCAATGACACTGGTTTTAGAAACATGACCACTCTATACAAAGAGAACCGAACACTGGGTAAACCATCGGTGGTGACAGTTGATTCGATGATGCATCCATATTTTGCCTATCGCAATGGATTAATCGCCGACATAATAGAAACGAGGCTTTCCGAAGAGTTGAAAGTGATGCTGGAAGCCACTCTCAAGCAATCTATTCTTGACTATAAAGCCACAGATGACGAAGAAGTCCAGGATGATATTCAGCGCAATATGGCATTTATTCTGGTGGCACTGAGTTATTTTGATGCCAAATATTTAACCATAGACCTGGGCGGTGCAAGCGATTTAGCCCGAGAAGAAATTAAGCGCATTAATTTAGCCAAAAATGCTCGTACTGCCATTGGAAATAATATTCTTGATTTTGGCTTGTGCCAACCCTACGGTTGGATGCTCAAATCCCCAAAGCTGGAGCAGTTTTGCAAAGCTTATCTCTGGCTATCATGCATGTATTTCCCACTCAGTAACGTAAGCGAAGGCACCGCCGAAGGTGGCGGCAATAGCTTCAGACGCTCAGTACTTTTATATAGAGCACTAGCAAATGGAAAAGTGACAACACCAGATGGCTCGGTATCGGCGATGGAGATCTGGAGCCGCATTTGCAAAGTAATGTCGCTCAAAGATATAAACGGACCCGAGTCAAAAAACACCATTTTGCCGGTTGATTTGTCTGCTGTTTTTGAATCGTCTGAGATTGATCTTGGCAAATTATTGAAAGATATTTCACGCCCATTGTCTCAAACCAAGATGCTTTTGATGGTCAAAAACAAATACGCTTCATCGCTTCGCGCAGAATCTTTCAAGGATATTGGTTCGGGTAAGACGCAAAAGAACCTTCATGTATTGCGCTTTTTTCCTCGCATCGATCCGCCTGAATTCACCTGGCTCAAAGCGGCTGGACTATTCTTCAAAGAAGGCGCCAAAACCGAAGAAGGCGACGATAAAATGGTCCCGCTTGGTCTTTTAATTCTGCACGCTCATGGTTTTCAGTCTGCTACAAATTATTTGAGCGAACATCAAGATTCACTTGATCCTGAGCTGCTTAAGGGGCTTTCGACCCTTTACGAACTGACTGAATCGAACGAATCTCCGACCTGGAAAATAATTTCTCCTCTTTTAGAGGCGCAAGATGCCGCTGCTCAAGGAGTGATGCGCACAGGCACGTGGAGAATTCGTCAGATGGAGACAGCGCTTGGTGCCTGGCTCGATAGCCATGTCGCTTGTGCTGATTTGAAGGCTATTGCACAGCCTGAACCTGACAAAACGCCACCGCCACCACCACCTGCTTCTTCTTCTTCTTCTTCTCACACTTCTCATTCTGCGAATGCTTCTGCGCCAAGAAGAATAATTCCACCTTCTTTCCATTATCTGGAGCCGCGTGCCAGCGTTTATAAAAGAATGGCTGACGACTGCGCCAGCCTTGCCAATGAATTGAATAAAATTGGGTATTTCACCCAAAGTCATAAAAAGAGGAGCGAAGACTTCATCAAGCTCTTTGGTCGCTTGTCCACAGTGGCGACACAAGAGGTGAAAGGCCAACCAGTGACTAAAAACGACTTTTCAATTCTGGCAAATATAGATCAGGTTCTTTCGCAAATAGACAACTCCTTGCCTGGATGTGTTTATCTAGGCACCCAGAACGCCAAGGACAGCAAGGGGCGCGGTGTGACCATGGGGCTTGGCGATGCCGGTCGTCTGTTTATGATAACCAACACCACGCAAGGTGCCACTTTGTGTCGTGGTGGAGTCTACACTTATTACGAACAATTTGGCGGTGTGGTCAAACCGACACACTGGACACGCAAGCTCGAATACAATCTATTGCGCCCGCCGGGTTGGGCAAGCCAATTCGATATCGTTCAAGACTTGAAATAGAAACGCGAATAAATTGTTGAGCCAACTTCATTGAGCTTCGTTGCTTAAAATGCGTCTCATGAAAAGCCATCTAAAAAGCAGAGGGTGAAAGTACTTACATTTTGAAGACTGGCTTGCAATGAGCTTTTTCACGCTCAATGCGGATTAGCTCTGTGTAATCTATAAGCGATGTGATCAGGAATTGCCAAGTTGTCACCGTGCTACAGATTTATGGGATTTATTTCAATATCCCCGCATCGACGCTTGATATAGGATTGAAACAGAAAAGGGCGCACAGGTCAGAATATGTCGCAGTCTAATACAAACAGAGTGACACCACATATAGAGCAGCAAGCAATCACTGAATGGGATACCCCATTCAACCGCCCAGCCTATGAAGATTCCGAAGCGCTAGGATATTCAAGACAAGCTTCGCAGTATTACCAGCAAGGTCGTACCAGAGAAGCAGAAGCTCTTTATAAGCAAGCTTTGCAAATTGCAGAGCAAACAGGCGGCCAAGACACTCCTGCACTGATTACCTGCCTTGAAGACTTAAGCGGATTCTATGTATCGTGTCGTCAATTAGAAGATGCAGAGCCTTTGGTTTCAAGACTCGTATCTATTAGAGCCCGCGTTTCACAAGCCGACGATTCTTTGCTGATGGCTGCTGTCGACAAGCTTGCCGAAATATATAAAGCAACAGATCGCGTTGGCGATGCAGTGACTCTCTACAAATTTATGCTCGCAAGACAATCAGACAAATTGGGCTCAGGCTCAGTATCTTTGATTGGAACAATGTCGCGTTTGTCTTATTGCTATCGCGATCAAGGCAACTGGGAAGCGGCTGAAACGATGCTGCTCAAATGTCGCGAGATTGAAGAAACAACTTACGGACGCTTCTCTCTAGAAGTAACGACTACGCTCGAAGATCTTGCCGAAGTATATTTGAAGCAAGAAAAATTCGATAAGACTGCCGAATCGTTAGAGCGCAAGATTCACATATATGAAGGTATTTACGGTGCCGATTCTTTAGAAGTCGCTACCTGTGTTTTGAAGTTAGCTGAATTGTTATCGAAGGTGAATATGGTATTGCAAGCAGAGCCTCTGTACAGAAGAGTTGTCGAAATCTATAAAACCGCTCGTTCCAAAGATGAATTCATGGGACTTGCTCGTTCTAAGACCGGCGAATTTCCTGCCAATGCTCCTGCTGTTACTCCAATCTCGAAGAAGAGTGCTGACAAACCTGTCGAGCAAGAGGAATGCCGCAAGTGGGCAGCGATTGCTCCTGCTGCTGCGACTTGTCCAGTTGATACCACTCCGGATGTGCAGATTCCGGCTATTCAAGCCGCTAACGCCAGATAGAATTTAGTTACGCAGCATCTAATTGCTTCTGTGGGTTGAGAGCTTTTTCTCACCGGGATCGCAACTCTCTTTTTTGTCGTGCTTTTTTAGTTGCTTTAGGCAACTAATTTTAATGCGAATAAGTGCCATAGAATCAGCTTTTCGGGGCTCAAAAAATACTTGATTAAGTCAAGTAATTATAGGTGAGTAAAAGAGGGCTGCGTCGTGCAAGTCGCAAGTCAACAAATCGAGTGCAGTTTGATTCGCCTATAACGCCAAAATTTCGAGGCTGGAAACGCTGACTGGCCTTGCGTCCGATTTTGGTTTGTGAGAAAAACCATGCGTTTTTAATACTTGATGAGCAAACGCAAAAAAGGACCCTACTCCTCAACTTGATCTTGTTCAATCCGACGACGAAGAGTGTAGTCAAAGTCGCCGGTTAGTGGCTTCCAATCGCTCCAGAAAGATGGTTTGGCATCATAAATGTATTGTCGAGAATTTTCGGTATTAAGACCACGAATATAAATGCCCGATTCAGTTCGGTTCTGTTTGCCAAAACCAAGATAAGGTGGAGGTCCTGAGCTTCCTTCGTCTCCGTAAATAGCTTCCGATAAACCGCCCGAATTTAGAATAAAACTATCAAGTCTTGTATTGGGCAATCCATTATGTTGTTTGGTTTTGATTGATGAAATATTTTTGCAATATTTTTTTGCGTGTTGTTTTGCCTTTTGTGAGTGGAGTTTTTTAAGAGTGATTTCTGCGACTTACTCTGTTCCTTGGCTGAAACAGGCAGCAGAAAGGAAATAAACGAGATCGAAATTAGAAGCGCTAAATATTTCATGGTGCAACTATATTTAAATCAACTGAAGATTGTTGGCTTTGGTTGGGAACGATTACACTCTCAGAATTTTCGTTTTCGAAGCCTCGCTGTATGTAAGGATTGTCGTAGTCTTTCCACGATTTGGAAAATGACGGCTCACATTTAAAAATGCCATAGTTGCCAAATTGAAGAGGCATTCCACTTTGATTAAGTTGATATTGTCCAAAGAAGTAGGTGCCTGTATATTCGTCGAAATTAAAAGGAGGCCTCGAGTTACTATTTTTTTCTGGCTTAGGTAGGTCTGCTGAATCTGAGTGGTTTTTGCCATGTCTATCTTCAACTAATCCGGATTCCAATTTAAATCGCT
This sequence comes from Candidatus Melainabacteria bacterium, assembly GCA_016699165.1. Classification (GTDB taxonomy): domain Bacteria; phylum Cyanobacteriota; class Vampirovibrionia; order Obscuribacterales; family Obscuribacteraceae; genus Aved-18. The sequence goes on from CP064963.1 coordinate 3,332,751, forward strand.
GTCGCTCCAGATTCTCTTCTTCGTAAATTCTATGAGCACGAAGGTGCTCTTCATCAACCTTTGCCGTGTCGGCTAAAGCAAAATTCGAACTTGAAAGAAGCATTATTCCTAAAGCGATAAATTTTACTTTCACAAAAACAGGCTCGAATAGTAAGTAATTCCAGAATGCCAGAATTAACAAGTCAGCGCAACTTAGAAGTGGAATCCTGTCGTAAGTAGAGATGTTACAATACATGAGTTATGGAATTACCATTGCTATAACTCCTCTTCTGAAATCAAGGGAAGGCACGTTTTCGGTGAATTTCAAATCGATTCTCTTTAATATTCTTGCTTTCTTAATTCCTGCGCTAGGTGCTGGAGGCTTCGTTAGTGCTTCAGTTTCTAGTCATCTCACCAAAGCTAGCTATGCACCTGCTGAAATCGAACTGGCGAGAGTTATCTTCTTCGCTGCCACATTTCTTCTTGCTGGGTTATTTGGTTTGGCAATGAGCAAAGCTTGGACCTTTAGACAGCAAAAAAGTCTTTCTATTTTCGCGTTGGTAGTTTTTTTGCTAATCGGTCTTATCTTTGCAAACGTGAGCTTGACAGACTTTTACGACAACCCCAGTGGTCCCGTGACAGAATGGTTTTTCAATTCTTTAGGAGCTTTTTGTCTGTTTGGATTATTGCCCGCCACATTGGCTTTCGTTTTTAGTTGGCTCAAGAATCGCCCTATATCTCGTTTGGATGAAGCTGTCGAATCTCCTTCATCTGTTTCATGACATTACCGACATGGTTAGGGTCGGCTGGATTGTAGGTCCTAATGAGAGCCTCGGTGCGTTTCTTTTGATCACCGGATTGCCAAAGTTTAGTTATGGTGTCATTTTCAGATTGCGGACGATCCGGGCAAGGTGGCAATCCGCGCTCTAATCGATCAATTTTGTCTGCGAAATAGGCACCAACAAGAATAGGTGCATTCTTTGGCTCTAAAGCCTTTTGCGCTATTGTTGCCTCCCTTTCCGCAATGGTCATTCCAGCCAGTCGAGCAGCTTGAATAGTCGGTTCTGTGAGATTTGTGAGCTGTTCCGGATATTTTTTAACTAAGTCTTCGATGGTGCGAACTTTCATTTGTGCTGGACCAATCGTCCAGTTGAACAATTTTGGAATTTGTCCCTCTTCAACTAGCGGGTCTTGAATCTGCGTGTCTTTCGGTTTCAAAAAATACTGTTCGTTCCTGATTATGGCTGGAATTAAAGCCGAATCAATGTCATATTTGCCAAAATTGAAAGCTTGGAATGCTGATTTTGCAGCAGTGTAATCAACTTTCTCGTCGAGATTTGAACGTCCTGGATGTTCAAAATTGTAGTATCCCTGCTTGATCTGTTTGCCAAGATCGCTCGCGATTATTGAATCTGAAGTCGGTGAAATAGAGTCAGATTGAACGTCTTGATATAGCTGCATTTGCTCAAAATCGGTTGATTTTACTGATTCAAACCAGTTACTAGACTCATCACCTATCTGCTCTTTTTGCTCAATCCCTTTAGCAGTTAGTATCTGTCCGTCTCCAAAATCTATTCCAAAGGAGGACTGAACAAGAGCGGGGAGCTCTATTTCGGAGGGATGCTGGTCCCTTGCATGACCTTGAGTATTGGCTTGCTGCCAGGTTTTTTGGCGACTTTCATCAGTTATAGTGGATTCTTGTTTAGTTTTTGTATCTGTTTGAGCGAGCTTAATTTCACGGCTTTCACCGCTTTCTTGTGTTTCGCCAGTTTCTGGAATATCTGCCATATTTGCCATATACCCCTCATAGGCGTGGAACTGGCAGTGATGCGAAAAGCCTTTAGTCTTAAACAATTCGACTGGAATTTGATTCGCCTATAACGCCAAAAAAATCGTGTCTGGAAACGCAGACAGGACTAGCGTCCGATTTTGGTTTGTGAGGAAAACCACGCGTTTTTAATACTTGATGAGCAAACGCAAAAAAGACCTATGCGTATGGCGTAAGATTTTCGACAAGTTTTGCAAGGAACTTGCAGAGCGCTAAGAGCGCGCAAGTTTATTGAATCTCTTCGGCGTTAGCATCAACTTTGGCAGGCGTGCTCAAATCAATTAGAGCCTTGGCGGCGAAGTTATCTTGGGGATTCATTTCGCTTGCCTGCTTCAATTCTTTGGTTGCTTCTGCCATTTGCTTTTCGTGCGCAAGAGCTATACCTAAGTGATAATGAGCGTTGGCGTTGCTTGGATCTAGTTTGACCGCTTCCTGATAATAAGGCAGTGCTTGAGCCCATGAGCCAGCCTTTTCATATGCAATTGCCTGAGCCAAAACAATCAAAGCTGTTCCGGTTTTGTCGTCTTTGTTTTGAGCTTGCATTTCTTTTTTGAGAGCTTCGAGACTCTGAATCTTGTTGTCACCCTCGCCTTCAAGGGCTTGAGAGAATTGAGCTTGCATGCCGCCTGGAAGATTTTTGTTTTCTATGACGTCAACATTTTTCAAATCGGCTTTCATGCGCGATGGTTTTCCAACCACTTTTGCAAGAGCAATTTGATTGAAAACGCGCACGTCGCCTGCTGGAATCAAGCCTTTTACTTGTAATTCGCCTTTGCCAAATTCGCTTCCGTCGCTACCAGTTAGTACATAATCGAAAGTGGGATTTTTGACATCGACTGCGTTATAGTTCGCCACTTCAACATCGACTAGTGCTTGAGTACCGCTCATAGAGGGCTTCTGAAACACAATGGAGACGTTGCGTAAATATTGATTCGTCTTAAAATTGACGAAGAATAATACCGCTTGCACGATACCAAATATGATGCCACCTAAAACGAGCACGAGCAATCCGCCTTTCAACATTTTGCTCAGGCCGGAAGATGTATTGGAGCTTGCGGTGCGCTCGTAGAAATCAGTTTCGATCTTTACTTGGTCAGCATCTTGATTCTGATTTTGGTCGGTCATTTTCATTTAATTTCCTGGCATTGCATAAGATTCGGCCCTATATCTATCTAGATAGTCGAGCTGCAATTTGCCGCTTGAATCTTGATAGTATTGCAAAAGAATTTGATCGAAGCGCCATCCGCGCTTGGCGAGCAGGTTTGCACCGTGTTGACTGAGACCGCGTGCGCCATTTCCCTTGCCTCGACAAGTGAAAACCCAGTTGCCTCCAGCATCGCTTACATCAAGAATTCCGGCTGTAGTAAGTCCAAGCATTTTGGATAACACAAGACCGTTTACGTCTTTGGAGCCGTTTCTGCCCATGATTTGAATGGCTGTAGCAAATCCATTTGGGTGCCATTGCTTTACGGTGACACCAAGAATGCCTGAGACGCCCGTGATGGTTTCCAATTTCTGGTTGGATACAACGTGTTTTCTGATATTTAAATTCTCGTCGCTTGTTTTGTTGCTTCCGCCAATTGTGGCTCGATAAAATCCAGCTTTGACGATGCCCGAGTTTTTGAGTACGATGCCGCGAGTTTGACGAACCGCTGCAAATGTTGACGGTTGTTCGCAGGCAAGTCCTTTGTACATTTGGTCGCTTACGTTTGGAACCAGGTCGTAGCCGGTGCTCTTGTACCATTTGCTTTTCGACGGTCCCATGTGCGCCCAGGCGTAGCTTCGGGCTGCAACCGCTTGCGCCTTGAGTGCCTCTAAGTGCCAACTGGGTGGCATTTCCGCCGGCACGCAGCCAAGCAAATAATCTTCCAGGTCAAGCAGGTTAATGACATTGAGCTTGCCGTTGACCACGACGATTTCAAGACATCCTCTCCACCAACCGTTATTGGTCCAGACTCGAAAGTCGGGACTTGTTATATAAGTACGGCGGTCTCGCGCTATAGGAAAGCTGCGACCGGTCGCCAGTTCAGTGATTCCGCTTGCAGTGATGTTGTAAACAGTTTGCGGCTTGAGCGCGCAGACGGGTCTGCCATCGACCACCACGGCTCCAGGCGTCCAAACGGCAAAACGTGCCCAGGGGACTTGTCTGTGAATTCCGACTCGAATTGGGTGAAGCATCGGCGGATAAAAACTGGGCGCAGCCATTCGATAAGTTGCTTGCTGCACTTGACCTCTAACAGGCTTCTTGGTTTCTGCTTCTTGCGTAGCCTCAGAGCTGTCTTCCTCCTCGTCATCAGCAAAAGCGGGCATTGCAAAGACGCCTGTAATTAATGCCAAACCCAGGCTAAAAATGGAGGTAAATTTGGTGATAGAGTTGTAGCGCCCGAAAAGCCGCATAATCGAAAAAATATAAACCCAAACTAACGACGTCAGATCTCAATTTTAAATTAGACAGATCCAAAAGAATGTGATTGTTAGCAGCAATTTTATAGAATTAGGACAAATGAAGAAAATACTTATAGTTGATGACGAAGTAGATATTGCCAATTCAATTCAGTACGTCCTGAATCAGGAAGGGTTTGTGACCTTTCTGGCGTACAACGGACTGAAGGCTATGGACCTCATAACCAAAGAGAAGCCCGATCTGGTCATTCTCGATTTGATGATGCCAGGAATCGACGGCTACGAAGTTTGCAGACGCATTCGCTCTACAGACAAGAAAACGCCAATTTTGATGTTGACTGCCCGCACTTCCGAAATCGACACCGTAGTCGGCTTGGAGCTTGGCGCCAACGACTATATTGCAAAGCCCGTTCGTTTGCGCGAGCTTGTCGCCCGTGTCAAAGCTCATTTGCGCGAAGCGCCAGAAGTGCAAGTGACCTCAGGCGGAATTAAGCTGGGCGAATTATCTATAGATCCCGAAAGTCGCACTGTGAAAGTTTCGGAGCGCGAAATCGACCTTACTTTTAAAGAATTCGAATTGTTGTTGGCGCTTGCTCGCCAGCCGAATCGTGTTTTTTCGCGTGATCAGCTATTTTCGCAAGTATGGGGTTCAGACTTTCTGGGCGAAAGCCGGACGGTTGACGTACATGTAAGATACTTGCGCGAAAAACTGGAAGAAAATCCAAGCCAACCAAATCACATTCTCACCGTGCGTGGAGTAGGCTACCGCCTTGTTTGGACTTAGAGCATTTGCACTTGCCTTTTCAATTCTGGCTCTTGGTGCGCCTTTGCGTGCAGAAGAAGCTATAGAAGAAATGGCCAATAAGGACGTGAAGCTGGGCGATAAGGTCGCACCTCGCGATGAAAAGGCAGTCTGGAACAAAAAATACGATCGCAAAATGTTTTTGTTCGGCAAAAAGCCAAATGTCTTTTTTGCTTCGCAACTAGATAAGCTAACTCCCGGAAAATTATTGTTGCCGGCTGAAGGCGAAGGGCGAAACGCTGTTTACGCCGCTAAACAAAAATGGAAAGTAGACGCTTTTGATGTAAGCGACGTTGCCAAAGACAAAGCTTTAAAATTTGCCGAAGAAGAAAAAGTCGCTATCAATTATTTTGTAAGTGACGCATCAATTGTCGATTTAAAGCCAAATGACTACGACGCCGTTGCAGTGATATTTTTTCAGCCTCAAGATAACGAAGCGACTTCTAAGTTTTTCACCAAGTTGAAAAACTCGGTCAAGCCGGGCGGTTCGATAATTGTCGAAGGCTTTGCCAAGTCACATTTAAAACTGAAAACTAGATTCGGTCCCAAAGATCTTTCTTGCATGTACGACAAAAAATTTCTCAAAGGTAATTTCAAAGATTGGAAAATCAGCCTAATAAAAGAACGCAAAACGGTTTTAGATGAAGGTATGCATGACGGAAAAGCAATAGTCATCGACTTCGTGGCTGAAAAACCAAATGAGAAATAATTGTAGACTGATGAATTTTACACTTGGTGCATCACTGGCGCTGTCATTTCTGTTGTCGATTAATACAGGCGAAGCGCAAGCGAAGAAAAAATCTGTTTCTAAAGGAAACGATTATCCTCGTCTGGTTTCAGGCGCTAACACTGCTGAAGGTAAGATAGCGCTTGAGATAGCAAAAGCCGCATTCAAAGCCAATACTCCGCGCGTATGGGAATCAGGTGACGAGGTAAAAGACAAAGTCAAGTCTGTTATCTTGTGTCAAAACAGTCAAGTCGAAGCCTGGCATAAAGAGGGAGCGATAGACACAATAAAAGACAAAGACGATTTTAGTTTTATCTATATTCAGAAGAATAAATTCAACAAAAATCGTTTTGTTGTCACTCAGTACAATCACAGTTGGCGGGGTGATATACGCGCGCTCGTTCGAGTTCCGGATAATCTGAGTCAGGATGAAATCTTGAGCGTTATACACCGCGGGGGCACGCCAGAACCAGCTGACAAAAAAGGCTCGCAAGAATTATTCAACGATTCCTGGAGCAGCCCATGGATAGCCGAAAAAGATGGTGTCACCTGCGGCATAGATACAGGACATCCTGCCGGGCCGCTAGGTGACTGGATTGTTTACGGTATGAATGAAAAGACTGACCCTATTGCCACGATTGCCTTCCATCCACAAGTAACAGATACCACGAGTCTAATTCCCAAAGGTCCGCTAAATGACATTGCTCGCTTACTCGATTCGATTGTAGGCACGCCTAAAGCAGACCAAGGCACGCTCAATCCAAGCGGTCGTATTCATGCGGATGTGAAATATCTGTGGATGGATTTGATTTATCGACCATGGTCTATGGGCACCGCATATAATACCAGGACAAATATAGAGCGCAACTTGATTAAATGGTCGAAGGGCAGTAAAGTCTACAAAGCCCAATACGACAAGCTGAAAGTGTTGTATCCACAAGCCGAAACTCAGTTGGCTCAACACTACAAAACCCGCTTTGGCTGGGGCGATGCAAAATGCAAAGAAGCCTCCAAACTCTGGATGGATGCGATTTATAGAGCACACTTTGTGTTTCCGTCGGATGGATAGAATTTACTTCAATATTTCTTTGACTTGTTAGAAAATCGATTTCTTTTACGCTTTACGTAACGCGTAAAAAATGCTAGATTGTGGAATGATAAAGTCATTCAAATGCTCTAAGACGCGTAGTTTGTGGTTGCGGCGTAAAGTGTCGCAATTTATGTCTTTTGAGGTGGCCGCTAAGCAGAAATTGTTGATGCTGAATTCAGTAGAAAGCCTCGAAGAATTAAATTCTCCTCCAGGCAATAGGCTGGAAGCTTTGAAGGGAGATCGTAAAGGTCAATACAGCATCAGAATTAACAAGCAGTGGAGAATTTGCTTTAAGTGGTTGGGTGGTGACGCCAGCGAAGTCGAAATAGTTGATTATCATAGTTGAGGCATACTTTAATATGGCGCGATATTCAAAAAAACTACCGCCGATACATCCAGGGCAAATTTTGAGGGAGGAGTTTCTAAAACCTCTAGATCTAAATGCTAATCAGTTAGCGCAAAAGCTTTATGTACCAGCTGGGCGTATAACGCAGATATTGAATGGAGAAAGGGCTATCACTGCGGACACAGCATTGAGACTATCTCGATTTTTTAAGACCTCGCCTCAATTTTGGATGAATTTGCAATCTCATTATGAGCTTGAGATGGCCGAAGATGCTACGGCCGGAAAAATAGCTGAAACTATAGAGCCTTACAATGTCAAATCGGCCAAAAAAACTAACGATTAAAGATGTGGTTATTAGCTCATGAAGAAGCAAAAAAAGCTAACTCCGATTCATCCTGGTGAAATCTTGAGAGAGGAGCTTTTAAAGCCGCTGAATTTAAGCGCGGACCAGCTAGCCGCGAAGATTCATGTACCTGTTGAAAGGGTTACGCAAATTTTGAATGGCGAGGACGCGATTGGGGCTGACACTGCATTGAGGTTGTCACGATTTTTTGAAACATCGCCTGAATTTTGGATGAATTTACAATCGCACTATGAACTTCAAGTGACCATGGATTTAATCGCCGAAGAACTTGCGGCAACCATAAAGCCTTACAAGTCCGAATCTACAGAGAAAAAAAGCACTAAGAAAATCAAATGAGATTTTACTTTGAAATGACTCGCACCAGTTCGTCAATCATCGATTGAATCTGATCATGCAATGTCGACGTCACGTTACTCAGTAAGCCATGCGCATCTGTTTGATATTGATCTGCAAATGTACCTAGATTTGTCGGTTCAGCGATTTTGACATAAACATTTCGATTGGCTAATTGCTGTGGACGCTTGATTTTATACAAGTCACGCTCTTGTTTTAAAAGCGCCTCCGCTATGCGGTCTTGCGAATTGCCGGTGCCGTAATAACCGGGTCGCCAACTGACCATGTGCTCGATAAGTTTTAAGTCGTCTAGCTCTTTCATCTTTTGCGGGAAATTCATTTCGCGCAGTTCTGCACCCAATTGCCACGATTGATCGATCAGATTTTTTTGCGACAAAAGTTTTTTCTGATGCTTCTCTTCGATCATCTGAAGAAGTGCTTCTTGAGTCTGCGTAATCTCTTGTCCCAGGTCGGACTCAGTTGTGAGGTCAAGATTGATACCATATGTTTTTTGTTCGCGATGCAATAAAGTTTGTTGAATTCGATGTAATCGTTCAATAAGTGTACCGTCCATTTTCGGCAGCGACAGCCGCGTTTCCATACGAGTCATGCGACGACTCAAAATATCTTCAATCGATTCTGGATAGTGATACTTAATCGCCATCGGGATCAAGTACGCTGACCAGTTGGGATTCGCTTTTCTTTGAGCAACAACTGCATCCATTGCAATAGAGATTGCGCCTGCGTGAAAGCGCTGTATCACTTCGTTCAAGTAAAATATTTCGCCTTCGGGAAACATGACAAGAACATCCTTGCCAGCTTTGACGAGGTCAACAGCGTAGTCTTTTGCGGTGATATCGTGTGCACCGCGATTGACCGAAAAGTAACCAAGGCTCTGTAGTGCTTTACCTGCTAGACCGAAATTTTCATTGAAAGCCTCGCGATTACACATGATCATGAATCGTTTTCCGCATCGACGCGCAAGGTCCAGACAAACGCGTGGGTCCATTTCGTCTGCGTGGTTTGAAACCAGCACAAGTCCTGCATCTTTAGGAAGCGCGCGTAATCTGTTTAAGTCTTCTTCGTCAATTATGACTTTGTTAGTCATCGCCAACTGCGCGCGAATGACCGCCTGTGCCGCTTTGATTACGAAGTCTGACGGGCGAGCAGGAATGAAGTGATTGTTGGGGTCTGGCTTTTTAGTTTCCATTTCCAGAGTATAGACCTTTTAAGTTCCTTCAGGCATTCCTGGAGTAAGAGAAACACTTACTTTCTCAGCTAAAATATAACCGCTTATTCCATAGCATGGACTTATTTCAATTTCAATCAAATTATCTTTTGGTGCTAAGGTAAGACAACTAACTACATTTTGGTGACTGAAGTCGTAGAGTTCTAAGTCATTTATATTTTCGATGGCGAAATGCACAATGACGTATTTGTCTTGAAAAAAATGCTTATTTGGAAGAACTTTCGACCAGTCGGTATTCCAAAAATAAACATTTAAATTTGAGATGCCTTTTCTGTTTAGTTCTAAGCTGATAATTTCGGCATCGTGGAAAGATGGCCAGTAACCAAACCATTCAAACAAAACCGTAGCGCCAGGAACTTTCTCCAAAGCCCATTTTGCATTCTTTTTCCAGTCGAACTTAGGCTTTTCTTCATCCATCTTTAAGGGGTTACGTTGGTTATGTGACGGGTCTTTTAAAACGTTGAAGTTTAGTCTGGAGCTTTTTATATCTTTTTTCAAGGTCGGTCTTTGCGTCTTCAACCGCGGAAAGGTAACCAATTACATCGCCTTGAGAAATTCCAAGCTCTTTTGCCCTCTTCTCGATTTTTTCCTTGACCTCGGGGCGAATCTCGGCATGAAGCTGCACATTTCCTTTTGCAGGTCTGCCCGGCTTCTGGTATTCAACCAGCGTCCCCTCAAGGTAAGCCACGTATGTTTCCTGAAGGATTTCCTTGAAAATTTTCCATGCCTCGAGCTCTGTTCTAGCCACGCCGATTACGCGGTCGGATAACGAGGATTTGACCTCATAAGTTTTTTCACCGTCGTCGAAGCAGCATAGAGCGGTTGATTCAATCGCTTTCTTGTTCATTGCGAACTCTCCACATGCTCACCTTCCTAATTTAGCATCGGAATAATATTCTGTACAGATTAAGTAATAATCAATACAGAAATTTCTATTGAAATCGCGGTCTTGCAGGTATAGTCTTAAAAGCTAATCTGGAGTGGAAATCACAGTTTGACCTCACCCGACTATCCAACTCAAATTCGCCAGCACTATCAACAAACTTTTGGTATCGAACCAAAAGTGCACAAGTGGCTTGATGACACCCTGAAAGACCTGCCGAGCGATTTTAGAATCTTTGAGTTTGAGCCCAGAGAGCCACGCAACGTGTGGACTTATACAACTTGCCGTATGTGGGAAAAGAGCGACATGACTCCTGCCGTTCCAAAAGGTCGGCACCAAAACGAGCTTATCGAGCTGCATTTGTTTTCGCAGGAACGCTCGACATACAAAAGCGGACCCGGCAATCATGTCGAGTTGCTTCAATATCTTGCGCATTACCACAGGACCAACGAGCGAATCGCGCTTTCTCACTGCATCCCCTTCGAGCGTCCGTGGATGGATGAATCGCAATGCACTTACGGACTAATAACTTATCCGTATTTGGATGGACCAAAGTTAGAAATGATGGAGCTGGAAGATCTGTTCGTGCAGTGCCTTTGGGTGGTGCCAATTACAGAAGTCGAGTTCGACTTTCAAGCTGAAGTAGGTTCTTTCGAGCTTGAGAAGCTTTTCTTCGAGGTTCCAAATGAGCGCGTTGATTATTTGGATACGCCTAGGCGTAAAAGTTTCGTCGGCTAATAATTTGTGGTGTGGGTCTACTCAAAATCTTTGTCAGAGTATTTGACGTTTTGCGTCAGAGCTTTAAATTTAAGCAAAGTCTCTTCGTCTAAGGGCACAATTTTTTCAGGATGATTCCCCATGTCCTGATCGAGGAAGGACAGAAACGTCAATAGATTCTGGTTCTCAGTGATTCTTTTTTTATTGCGCTTTGCCATTTACTAAATTCCTTAAGATCAATTGTAGCGCTTGCAACTTCAAAGTCAAAACTTTGCTATCTATTGTTATTCACTAAGACTTTGATTTCGCCTTTATCGTAACTATAAATGTTGGCAGAAATAAAGTGACTCAGTTGAGATTTTGATTTCAGCAGAAATTTACTCAATCGTTTTAGTTCAACTTCAGAATCGGATCTATTGCACAGAAGCATGTCTCGCGAAGGCACAGCGAAAGCCAATTTACCCCCAGCCTCTTTCTGCATAAAATTCATAACGTCATCAACTAAAATGATGCTTGAGTTTAAAGTGGATTCGTCGCTAGTAATCACCCAGTTACAATCGCGACCTTGGTAAACGTTAACCTTGGGCGGAAGAGCCTTTTCAATCAAATTCTGGATAGCCAGCTCCATCATTTTATCCAAACTTATTCCTGATGCTTCAAGCTGAGGTACGGAAACTATTTGCACTCCAAAGTCTAAGTCAATAGCCATTACGATGTCCAAGCCAGAGGCTACAGATGCACCAACTGCTGTTTCATGCTTCTCTGAAGCTAAGTTTAAGGGATAATCGAAATCTCTTATAACCGGAATAACCTTGTTGAGATCAGTCGTATCGGGAAAGCCAGAAAAGTTGATCATACTGGCAAGATGGAAAGCGATTTGCTCTTTGCGGAAACCGGGATTCTGACTGCAGTTTATCCAGGTATTTGCCAGGTTGATGGTGAAAGTTCCACCTGACTCCAGTGTTACTAACACTATTCCTTCTTCAGCAACTTTTACTGCTGCGCTTTCGATTGCATTCGCGCAAGAAGTGGCAAACATCTGTGTGAATTCTTTGTAGTTTAGATTATCGAGCTCGACTTCGTCGGGGATGAATTGATGAAGATTGGAGAAATCTGGTTCTTTTTTGATGGAGTCTGCAAAAGTTTTTTCTCTTATTGCAAGGGTGAATAGTGGCTCCGGCTCAACATCTTGTTGCGGACTGCGAAATAAGTTCAAAATATTGTTGAGAAAATCCAATATTATTCCTCAGGAAAATTCGGCTCTAACTCATCGGGTGGAATAGTTTGATCGAAAATAATTTGCGAGTAGTTGTAAGTCGTTACCAATTCTCGTTTCATCTCTTCATTTGCAGATGTCGTGGTTCGCATTGTGGAAACAATTTTTCTTATGCAAAACTCTTTGGAATCGATCCACACAGAATATTCTGTTATCCTTCGAAATCCAGTTAAAACAAGGCATTTGGAATCACCAAGCACTTCCTCTCTTACAATGCGTGCTCCTTCTAGTTCGAGCCAAGTCGGACGGATAGCAAATAAATCAGGCATCAACAAAGACGGAATATGAATGACCGATGCTGCCGAAATACCGGTGGCGCCGCTCACGGGGCCGGTTAAACTGCCATAGTCTTTTTGTCCAATTCCTGCACTGGCAAGAGTGTGACGCGTTCCATTCGACCAAACGACAGAGATGTGGTCGGGACCAGATTTGCCCAGATGAGCATGATATTGTCTAAATTCGAATCGAAAGCGATCATCGCGCTCAAAAGCCGTTTTAAAGCGGATATCTCTCACGGCAGGTGCGTTGTCGGTGCACGCAACACCTACGTCGCTGTAGATTTTGCACTCAGCGTATTTCCTACCTATAAGTTCGATTAGATCTTGGGCCTCTTTCACAGATTGCCTTCTCTTAGTTTTTCAACTCCGGATAATTTCAATTCTTTGATTGTTAAAGCCGACCATTCTTGCCAGAGCGCATTAAGTTGTGAAGGATTTTTCAATGCTGTTTTTAGGCGTTCAATGGGCTCTTTTAACTCATCATTTGCTGTTCGATACCACCATCTATGAAATTTCAAATAGTGAATGTGTCGATAAGCCTTATTCAGCAATCCAGCTTTGGCAAAAGTGCATATCATGCTGAAAAGAGAAAAATCATTTACGTCTTTATTCTCTCTCGTTTTCCATCCTGTTTTTGCGAATGATTTGCAGTCGGTTGCCTTGGTTAGATAAGGCACAGCTTTTTCTTTTATCAATTTTAAAATTGCGGGAACATCTGAGTCTTTTAACTGGTATGAAGTGGCGTCGCTAAGCTCGTAAAAGCAATTTAGCTCTTTGCTGAAAATTAGATAAAAATGGTTGTGTGGAACATAAAGCGGGAGGTAAAGAGCATTCACATACAATCGGTCCTGGTAAATGTTTATGAGCACGCATCGCAGTAAGTCATCAGTGAATGGATTGAGAACAAGCATGTCGTTCATGGCAGAGAACTCGGGAATCTGATTAGTCTCCCAAATAGCCTTCACTAGTTGTTTGGATTTTTTACTCATTTCGGTTCCAGCCGTTCGAAAAGAATTATCGTGGTTTATCAGAGAGTAAACAATATCCTTGCGAAATTCACTCTTGAATTCTCAGTGGATGCGCATTTAATGGTATCTTTTGCTCACAGGTAACACAGGCAGGCACACTACGAGGGAGCCGCTATGGATTTCTATTTGTTTCCGGGAACCATCTTAAAAACCGCAGAGCTAAGCCAGGTAGGCGGTAAGGGATATTCACTCATTGCCGGCTCTGCAACTGGATTGCCGGTCCCGCCCGGGTTTGTACTGACAGTCTCATTCTTTAGCTCTTGGCTAGAAGAACTTAAAAAGTCTGATGAGTGGAAACAATTTCTCGATTCGGCAAATGCTAATAATGGTGACCTTGACAAGAAATGCGCCAAGCTCAAAAAGCTTGCTAACAAATTAAAACTGAATGTAACTCAAAAAGAGACTTTAGATAAAGCGTTATCTCAAATTCCTTTCGAAGGTTCGTATAGAGGAAAGCAGTTCGCTGTGCGCTCTTCGTCGCCTGAAGAAGATTTAGAAGGATCGTCTTTTGCCGGTGGGTATGAAACCATACTTGGTGTCAAATATACTTCGATTGAAGATGCCATTGCTCGCGCTTTTGCTAGCTGTCTTGATTTGCGAATTGTTGTGTACAAGCGCCAACATGGCTTCGATATTACAGATCCCAAAATTGCAGTAGTGGTGCAAGAGCAAATTGCAAGCGAAGTCTCTGGTGTTGGATTCTCGATGAATCCGATAAATAACAATTTGGATGAAGCTGTATTCAATGCTAATTGGGGACTTGGTGAGTCGGTTGTGGCTGGGCTTGTAACGCCAGATTATTATCGAGTGAATAAAGTCTCGATGAGCATTTTAGAGAAAACGCTCGGCTCGAAAGAATCTTCTATTTGGCTCACCGATTCAGGTACAGAAACAAAAGACAATCATCGCAAGAGTGAATTTACACTCGACAACAGACACGTAGGCAAGCTTGCATTGCTCGTTAAGCAGGTCGAGCGCATTTACAAAAAGCCCATAGACATTGAATGGGCATTCGCCAACGATAAATTGTATTTGCTTCAAGCAAGACCTATCACCACATTTATTCCTCTGCCACCAGATATGATGACTGGACCAGGCGAGCGCAAGCGTTTGTACTTGGATTTGACTATTGCAGCACAGGGAATGCCTAAGCCAATGTCGACCATGGGAGCATCTGTATTGTCGTACGTGCCTTCGGCCGTGAGCAATATTTTGCATCTTGGGCGATTTAAGAATGGCTCCAAGGGCGCTATCGTGAGTTTGGGACACGGACGCATTTATGTGAACGTATCTATTCTGCTTGCGCTTGCGGGCAAAAAGAAATTTGTCGATCTTTTCTCCAACATGGATCCACTTGCTGGCAAAATTATTAATGAGCTAGACGAAGACATATATAAAGATCACAATCCGCTCTTAGGTTTTATACCTGTAAGACTAGCTACTGTGGCTCCGCTTGTGGCTCCTCGAATTGTGCGTGCGCGTTTGCAGCCGCAGAAATCTTTGATGGATCTCAAAGTGGCGCTTGAGCGATTTGAGTTCGATGCGCAAAAACTAGCTGACTCCAACAAGCCTTTGCCCGAGTTCACCAAGCGTTTGCTTAAAATGGTGGCAGAGTTAATTTTCATGCACTGTGTGCCGCTTGTGGTCACGTCGCGCATTGCGCTGACACGTATGAAAGAGCTTGCAAAAGGTCAGCCTAAAGAAGTTCTCGACCGCCTTGAATTGGCGTTGCCTGGTAACGTCACTACCGAGATGTCTCTTGATCTATATAAGGTATCTCAATTGCTGCCGGAAGAAACGCCAGGCGATTTTAATGCGTGGCTTGCAAATGGTGCTTCGCCTGAATTTAAAAAAGCGTGGTGGGCATTTTTAGAAAATTATGGCTTCCGCGGACCTGCCGAAGTTGATATTGCTGCGCCTAGATATTATGACGACGCGCAAATGCTGATTGATTTAATGATATCGATGCGTAAGCAATCGATTCAAAATCCAGAGCAGAGCCAAGTCGCTCGCTTCGCCGAGAATGAGCTTAAGCGTCGCGAGACGTTTTTGCAATTGAGCGAAGAAGTCGGTCGCAAAAATTGGTTTGCCAAACAAGAATTCAAATCCTTATATAAGATTGTGGAGTCTATTGGCGGAATTAGAGAAACGCACAAGTACTATCTTATATATGCACTGCACTTGCTGAGATTGCGTCTGCGTCGCGAGGGCGAAGATTTAGTCGATATGGGGCGCTTGCGTGCAGTCGATGATGTTTTCGATTTGACTGTAGCCGAATTAGATAGAGGCATCAAAGAAAAGACTGTTGATTTAAAAGTTTTGGTAGAAGCTAATCGCAAAGAACGCAAGAAGCTTGAGAGTGTGACCGAGTTTCCAGTGCTTATAGATTCACGCGGCTTTATTCCGCGTTTGCCTGCACCACCTGTAGGGGCTGGCGAAGTGGCTGGTATTCCGATATCTTCTGGCGTGGTACGTGGACGCGTGAAAACGCTAAGAACGCCTGACGAGAAGCCATTTGAGAAGGGCGAGATTCTTGTTGCACGCGCTACAGATCCAGGCTGGACTCCTTTATTTGTTAATGCTGCTGGTGTGATTCTTGAAGTTGGCGGCGTTCTTCAACACGGTGCGCTGGTTGCGCGCGAATATGGGCTTCCTTGCGTAGCAGGTATTCCTGGAGCGACCCAGGCATGGGAAGACGGCACCCTGGTTGAGGTTGACGGGACTTTAGGCATCGTGCGTCGCGTAGAGCCAGTACCAGCAAAAGCACAATAGCAATTTACTCGTAAAATCCCCACCCCGAGTGCGGAAAAGCCCTAGAATTGGGCTTTTTTGTCTTGAAAAAAGTTTTTTGTCTGCGTACTTTTCCCAGTGACACACCCCTTTCACCTGAGTTACATTGAGTGTGTTGAAGGACATGGCGTTTTTAAACCTTCAACTTGCCTAAAGAGCAAATGGCGTAGACGGGAAAGAATGAAAATGGTATCGAGACCAGTAGCACTATTAAGCTTGTCTTTGGCGGCGTCCACCTCCTTCTTCGCAGGGAATGTGGCATACGCACAAGGAGCAAATAGAACCACATCTGATACCGTATCGTTTTTAAAACAAAGCTTGGATACACTTTCAAGTCAGCCCACTCACTCTACAAACATTAATGGAATCCCTAAAACAACCAGCCCCCAAGGAAGGCCACGGACCAATCTATCGAGCGATGCTTTCTCATCCAAATCTGTAGCGGCATCGAGCCCCAAACTATTACCGGAGCTCAAACTACCGACACGTGCAGAACTGGCTAGAAGGCAGATGGCAAACGCAAATGTAAATGCAAATGCGACGCCTCAAGCGGTATCGCCCGCAGTATCGCCAGAAATTATGGCGCAATATCCAGACTTACAGAAACGTAATTTTAGTATGCCACCACAGACGGCGCTAGGGCTGTCGGCACAAAGCAGGGAGGAGCTAAGTAAACTGACAGAAAAGGTATGTCTGCAACAAGGCATACTGAAAACGGCGCAAGCCAATCAAGTCCAATTTCAAGCGCAAGGACAGGGACAAAATTCAGGCACACTTTACGACCGCGTTGGTCCCCCTCCATTTCCACTGTGTTTACTTCCAGAGACTACTTGGAAGGACGTTCTAAACAAAACTACGGCACGCAAAACAATATCATCACAAATCGCTCCGCAAGGACCAAGTCACGTTCCCGGTCTTTTGAGCAAAATTCAATCTAAAAGAGGTACACTCAAAATGCATACATCTAGCTCCAGCTTTATTTCCACCGCCCAGATGGCTCGCGTAAGCGGCGACGAAAAGGGCAGCCTCAAGAAGAAAGCTGGTGCGCGCCAGATGAAGCATACATCTTTGTCAGAGTCTTATTTTACATGCTCTAGCTCGTCATCTTTTGGCAAAGCCAAAGCGCTGACCTATCCAACATATTACAGTAGCGTTCAGTTCCCTAATTAGTGGGATGCGCACATTCAATACAAACAGGTTTTTGGGAGCGCTGAAAAGCGCGGATTGACAGGGGAAAAAACGGAAACACACGAGTATAAGGGTTTGGGGAAGCAATTATACTCAGTCAAGGCGGACGAGGCGTTTAGGAGGCGCTCAACGCGAAGCGATGCAGCAGAAAAGCCCGCGGTTTTATACCGTGGGCTTTGCATTTTTCAACCTTAGAATGGAATAGAATATAACCAGGTTGAAATAGGGAGTAGATAATTTGAAGCGTAAGGTATTTCTGTCGACAGTATTTTCTTTGAATCTGTCATGTTTGATTTTGAGTTCGAATCTTTTGTTGCAAGCTCAAGAAGCAAACGATGATGCACCAGTACGCGATTCGCTCACATCTGCTGCTAATGCCGATCCGCTCGATATTTATCGCGAAGCTGGAATTAGTAAAGATCAAGAATTGAAAATTCGCCATATGGCAAAACAATTCGAAGACGTCCAACGCGTGCGGCTCAAGACTTTGTTTGGATATTTAGAAGATATGCAAGAGTATCAACTGAAGCCAGACCCTGCCGAAGCGGAAGTAATGGCAAAACAGACTCAAATAAACAGTCTGCGTTCTGAAATTTCAAATGGACGAATCAAATTATTGCTCGACATTAGAGCTCTTCTTTCGCCAGAGCAAAAAGAAAAATTAGTTTCCCTTTTAAAAGAGCGAAAAGCTAAAGCGCGTCGCCGAGCCAGTTAGCTATTCGAATAATATCTAGACTTTAGCTGTATTGGCGCGCTTTAAGCTGGTCAATACATTGACCATTTCAATTGCGGCAACTGCAGCATCACAACCTTTGTTGCCAGCTTTGGTGCCGGCACGCTCGATTGCTTGCTCGATTGAATCTACAGTCAAGACGCCATAAATTGTTGGCACGCCTGTTTCGACGCTTGTGCTTGCGATGCCTGAGGCATTTTGAGCGCACACATAATCGAAGTGTGCGGTGGCGCCACGAATGACTGCGCCAAGACAAATGACCGCGTCGTATTTAGATGTTTCAGCAGCGGCTTTAGCTACCAGTGGAATTTCAAATGCACCGGGGCACCAGATAACATCTATGTTCTGGCAATCGGCGCCATGTCTTTTGAGCGAATCGATACAACCTTCAAGTAATTTGTTAGTTATAAAATCATTGAAGCGACTTGCGACCACAGCGAATTTGAGACCTGTTCCTATTAGGCTGCCTTCGATGACATTTGGTTTGTCTTGCGCCATTATTCGTTTTCTCCTTGTGTGGTCAGTTTGATATCGTCCAACCAGTGTCCCATTTTTTCTTTTTTGGTGAGCAAATAGCCCATGTTGTGGCTATTGCAGGCGGGTGGCAAGCTTACACGGTCAGTAATTTCTAAGCCGTAGCCTTCCAGTCCCACGATTTTGCGTGGATTATTGGTGATGATTTTGACTGAGGTCAGTCCGAGATCGCACAAGATTTGAGCGCCTACACCGTAATCGCGCAGGTCAGGTTTGAAGCCCAGAGACTCATTGGCTTCGACCGTGTCTTGTCCTTGTTCTTGCAATGCATATGCTTTTAGTTTGTTTATTAGTCCGATGCCGCGACCTTCCTGGCGCAAATAAACTAACACGCCCGATTCTTCTTTTTGAATAAGTGCCAGTGCGCCTTCTAATTGTGGTCCGCAATCACAGCGCAGGCTTGCAAAAACGTCGCCTGTCAAACATTCGCTATGTACGCGAATCAAGACATTTTCTTTGCCTGTGATGTCGCCTTTGACCAAAGCCAGATGGCAACTATCATCTAAAGTATTGCGATAACAATAAAGATTGAAGTCGCCAAAAGCAGATGGCATGCGCACAACCGTTTCGCGCTTGACGAAACGTTCTTGCTTTAGTCTGTAGGCAATTAATTGGGCAATGTTGATGAATTTGAGATTATTGCGACGGGCAAATTCTTTCAAATGTGGGACGCGAGCCATGGTGCCGTCTTCATTTAGAATTTCACAAATTACACCCGCTGGTGTGAGACCAGCCATGCGAGCCAGGTCTACGGCAGCTTCTGTGTGTCCAGCGCGACGAAGCACTCCACCATCGCGAGCGACAAGAGGCGATATGTGTCCTGGACGGCGCAAGTCTTCGGGCTTGGCGTCTGGGGCTACGGCTACTCGAATAGTAGTGGCGCGGTCAGAAGCGCTGATACCGGTGGTGACACCAAATTTTTTATCTGCGTCAACAGTGATTGTAAAAGCGGTCTGTTGCGATTCAGTGTTATTTTCCACCATCAATGGAAGGTTCAAGGAACGAGCTTTTTCTTGGGTGATGGACAGGCACACCCAGCCACGGGCTTGGGTGACCATGAAGTTGAGCATTTCTGGGGTCACTAACTCGGCTGCACAAATGAGGTCGCCTTCGTTTTCGCGGTCCTCGTCGTCTGAAACGACAACAAATTTACCCTGGGCAATGTCGGCAAGCGCATCTTCTACTGAGTCGAACACGTCATCCTGATACTCAGAATTTTGTGTTTGTTGTGGCTTAAGCGCGACACGAGTTTCCATAGCCAAAAACCTCTAGGTAATTGCTATAGAATTTAACTCTGAAATTAAGAAACCGGAAGATTTTGTCCTACTTTATTAAGGTTTTCAAGATAACCTTCTGCTAACAATCGGACCAGGTATTTGGCCATGATGTCGCACTCGATATTGCAAACGGCGCCGGGTGCCAAGTTTTTCATGGTGGTCACCTCTAAAGTGTGCGGAATGAGGCAGACCGAAAAGGCAAAATTGCCGTCATCTTGGGGCGGAAAATCGACCACGGTCAAAGAAATGCCGTTGATTGTGACCGAACCCTTTTCGATGAAATATGGCGACCATTTTTTGTCCAGGCTAAAGACCAGAAAACGAGCGAAGCCGTCCTCTTTGATTAACTTGAGAGTGGCGGTAGTGTCGACGTGACCGCTCACTATGTGACCGCCAAGCCGGTCGGACACTTTGAGCGCTTTTTCCATATTGACCAGGTCGCCTGCTTTTAGCGCTCCCAGATTGGTGCAGCTTAGGGTCTGATGGGAGGCTTCCACATCGAATGTCGAGGCGTTTTCGTCCCAGGCAATGACTGTGAGACAGGTGCCGTTTATTGAGATAGACTCGCCCATAGCGATGTCTTTGAAGACGTTAGTTGCTTTTATAGAATAGCGACTGCCTTCTTTTGAGGTGGCTACATGAGCGATTGAGCCGATTTCTTCAATGATGCCTGAAAACATTATCCGCCTCCTTGAGGTGCGGCTGAAAGCTCTTCGAACCCAGCTACGATTGGCTGTTGAGTTGCTTTTGAAATACCAATTAGATAACGAAAACAAAAGTCTTGTTCTTGCGGACCCGATTCATCAGACGAGTGAATCGCAATTTTGCCGGCAACCGTGCAGGGAATCATTCCTTGCGCGTTGGGGTCAGACATTTGCACCCGGTCGAATCTGATGGCGCAAACTTGTCTTGATCGTTTTAGCTGAATGGCCATGGCCGAAAGCTCGGCGCCTTGTGTGAGCAATCCGCGTTCTTTTAAATATTTTTTGACTGTCGGGGCAAGCTCGCCATCGAGTGCTGCGGTGGAATCGACAAAAGTTAGATAAGTGGTATCAAGCAAGTGCGAAGTTACTTGTTTGGCGAAGATGACAAAACTTTGCTGCATTTGTTGTGGCAACTTGTCTTGTTTGGGACGTGTCACCATTTGAAAGAGGTTTACGGAAAGGCTCACTGCAAGAGCGATATGCACGGCATAGTGCTGTAGAAATTGCTGAGGGCTAATTTTGTTCAGGCGCCAGTACATGTTTTATTTCCGCTATTTCAATTCGACTTTGCCAAGGATCCATTTATTTTGTTGCTTGTAGAAAGAAAGATGGGCTAAAAAAGTTCCATTACTGGTGGCGCCGTTGGTGGCAACACTTTGATTGCCCGATACTTCTACAATCGCGTCGTTGGTGGAGTGTTGTATCACTTTAGTGCGAACCGAATCAACGGTTGCGTTTGCTTTTAAATCCGGCCACTCCCAGGCGAATATAGAACGCGCTAGATAATTTGCTTCTTCGCAAATTGCCATATCGCTTACCACTTTTAGTGTACCCCAGGTCACAATCAAAAGGGCGCAAAACATGATGAACCATTTATTGAAACTGAAGATTCTTTCCATCTACTGATCGTGTCCCAGCCCCAGGAAGTATACAGCTTGTCTACAAGCATCGGTATGGGGCAGTTTTGGATCCTTTCTTTTTACTTCTTCGATTTTTTTCAAACGGCGCGGAATGTCTTTGATAGGCTCGGATGTGCATATCCAATAATCCATCGGGCTTGGAATTAATTTGATAGTACCGTGGACAGCACCAACAATTAAAAGGGCTTGAGACTCTCTGCGTTTCTCTTCGTCTTTTGAAAATTGTTCGATGGCGTGTACTTCAGCATTGCGCAGCCGGAGCACATCTTTGAGTAATTTTAGATCGCTTGGATCTTGGCGCAATAGAATTTTCATGTGCGAGTTTTTGACTACAGAATCTGCTTCTTCTTGTTGACGGAAAAAATCCTTCAACTGTTGTGTAATTGAAACCAGCATCATACCGTAGTGACGAGCACGTCTGGATAAATCGTCCAGCAGCCTCGCCCCAGCTTTGAATCGCATTAAGGTGGAAGCCTCGTCTATGATGGCTGCAAATCGCACGCCGCGCTCTTTCGATTCAGCTGCTTTTCGTCTGATGAAGTCTGCCAGAATGTACACGGCGATACGCTCAAGGCGTGGTTCGTTTACTTCGCGTGTGTCGAAAACGAGCATCAACTTTTCTGTATCTACGTTTGTGTATCCGTCAACAAGTCCACCGAAGGCACCAGCCTTGGTGAATAGTGAAAGTCCACGAGCAAACATCGCCAGGCGTTCTCTTTGCACCGGATCGTTTTCGGAAGCGGCAGCCTGAGCGGTTATACGAGCCAAGTCGGACATGACAGGCACTTTACCCATCATACTTGCTTCCATATAAGCGACGCGGATCAAGCCGTCTAACAAAGATTTTTCTTCAACCGATAATTCTTCGCGACCTTCAGGTGCAAGCATCAAATCTAGAAGCGAGAGTAAACTCGATACTTTGTCGTGCGAAGGCTCACCCTTCAAAGTGTCTTCAGGTCCCAGATCAAACGGGTTTAAAATATTTCCAGAGTTGGGACCAAGGTCTACATAGTGACACAAATCTGGTCCGAGCAACTCTGTGATAAAGCGATACGCACCAAATTTGTCTACAGTTTTGTCGATTAAAACAAAGCGCACACCCATTGGCAAAAGGCGCAAAATCATCATGGATACAGCGAATGATTTACCCGCACCGGTCGTTCCTACAACGAACATATTGTTCGCGTCTTTGCCCGCTCCTCTAAAAAACGGATTGAGCAACACTGGTTCGCGCGATGCAATAGCAAATCCGAAAGGCACACCATCAGGCGTTCCGCACGCCGCTGTGAAAAATGGCCAGACTGTTCCAACAATAGGTGACATCACTCTGTGTATTACAGCTAATTTGTCTACACCCACAGGCAGAGTGGATTGCCAACTATCTAATTGTAATAATTGACCGCGGTCTAAGTTGGCAGACTTGTTTTTAAATACGCGTCTAATTTCGTCTAAGTTACCTAAAAGCTCATCGCGACTGTCTGCAGTAGTGGTGATATACATGCTGATGTCAAAAGCTTTAGACGAGCTGCGCAAAAATTCTTTTATTGCAGTTCCCGCTCGATTTGTATTTTCTATAGCTTCTAAGTCTGGTGCTGCAAGCTGTGTGCTTGCCACCATGCCGATGTGATATTTTCGTTTTAATTCAGCTCTAACTTTGTCCTGGTTACACTGATGTATGAAAACAGATAGCGTGTATTCAACGCTTAGTGTAAGCAGGTCTACAAGCCATCCCATCCACGTGTCGTGCGGCAATTCGAAAATATATTGCGAGCCGATGTATTTTCCGTCGAGCCACAAGTATTCGTCGTGTACTTTCAGTGCCGAGCCTGCAAGCGTAGAAGCTTCAGACAGAGTCGGACTCGATACCGGAGCTTCAGGCTCGCGACGAGACAAACTGGGGTTCAAATCAGAATAAATAAGATTGCGCACTTCGCGTCTGGTCAATATCTTGGGGCGCAAGTTGCCTACGCGCAGCTGTTCAAAAGCGGTACGAACAAGTCGATTGAGCGAATCCAAATATTCTTCGTGCTTTTGAATAGACCTGCGTCCAGACCAGGCAGAGCCTGATTTGCAGTCGGGTGGTTGATAACTTATAACGATATAAAAATAGCGATCAGGAACGAAGCTGCGCTCCTGGATACCGCGAAACCACTTGTCGGTGTATTCGGCATACCATTTCAAATAACTGTCATCGCTCTTGATGTGAATCTGATAGCGAGAAAGATACTCGTCCACCGATAGGTGTTTCGATTTAATGATTACTTGAATGTCAGTGTCGCAAGAATTGGCAAAATTGGAAAAATGCTGCGCCATCTGGTCGCGATCTTCTTCGTCGTACAAAAGAACGTTAATGCCTTTGATAGCTATGTATTTTCTGAAACTGCCATCAGCCAGTACAACTACGCCCTCTTCCTCGTCTTCGCCAGGAATAGAGTGAATGAAACAAACGTCTTGCCAGCTATTGCCACCGCGTTTATCTTTGGGAGGTCCAATTTCGGAGCCGCCCTCATCATCTTCGGGATCAGACCCAAAAGGCAACATATTGCGCAAAGCTTCAGGTAGAACGTTATGAATGCCTGCTGCGAAATTATTGCCAAGGTCTCCAGGTTTCATAGGCATCACTTTGCCCGACATCTCAGGTTCTGGAGCGGCTTTTTGTTTAGGAGGCACGCCGCGACCGGCGCCTTGGCGCCCAGATCGTTTTCTTCCACCTGAGTAACTTCCGCTGGCCACTAATTTCTCGCTTTAATAGACTCCTTAACTCAATAGTACCCAAGATAAACGAGGAGGTCAATTAATCCTCATTTCCGGCCCCTCGACTTACGTTTAGAGCCGATAAAATAATCATCTTCTGGCGAAGCCTCTTCCTCGATATCGCTTGAGGGGTAAGGGATTCGGGGTTCTGGATGTGGCATATATGTGGTCGATTTCAGTCCCAAACGGTACAGAAGGCTGTTTCGCCACCATGCCATTGGTTTTAAATCGGTGAAAAAGCCAGCCACGATGGAAATACTGACGCAAAAGATAAAGGCAAACAACGCAACAGGCAGATTGCCAATTTTCCAGTCGCCAGGTACTTTGCTTATGGCTAAAAATCCAAGCCCAATACCTATAGCCAGAAAAATAAGCTGGCGAATAGTGAAGCCAAAGAGTTTGACCGGCTGTTTTAAGTTGATGACTTGATAACTTTGTGCCATGACTAGCGCCTCTTGAGCGAAACTGTGGTGGACCCGTCGCTCATATTAATTGTCAGTCTATCGTTCCAGGGTTTGCCCAGGATGGTGATTTTGCCTTTTACTTCTTCGTTTGGTTTGACTGTTAATGAATCAAATTCAGAACGTAGCGAAGCGTCTGAAATGCGCTTATTGCCCTCTGCCAATGAGATTTCGTCGGGCGAGATTTTGAAATCGTCCGAGCCTGAATTGCGTACAGAGACAGTAAGAATGGACTTGCGTGCAGTGATGTCTATGTCTTTAAGGTCAAAACTTATGGGCGAGCGCGAAGCTTGAGCAACAGGTGTGGGCGCTGGGGCAGTCGCTTTAGCGGTGACTTTGGGCTTTTCAGGAGCAGAAGAGGGAGCTAAGTCGTCCTCATCGTCTGACTTCGATTTCTTTTTGCTTGACTTTTCAGATTTTTCTGATTTATCAGCTTTAGCTACTTTGGTCGGCTTTTCTTTGATTTCTTTGACGATCATTTCTTTGGCTCTGGGAGCTGGACTTTCATCATCGTCTGAATTGTCTTCACTGGCATTATCTTTGTGACCACCGCCAAAAATGCCGCCTAAGCCGATTGCATTGAACATGCCGCCGCCTTTTTTCTTGGCTTCGGGTTGAGCTGATTTTTCGGCAGATGCAAGCGATGCCACAGGTGGTGTCACGCCAGACACTTTGCCAATGATGCTGGATGCCGCACGCGCACCGGCGTTGGCTGCAAGCTCATATTGGGCTGTACTCATGTCTTCTTTAGCAGAGTCGGCTTCGTTTTGAGCATTGGCAAGGTCGGCTGCTGCTCTTTGCTTTTCTGCTTTCGAGTTTGCCACATCAACTTCTTGTTTGCGCGCAGAGACCGTTTGTTGAGCAAGAGAGTATTTGTTGTATTCGTACAAATATCGATAATACGATTGCACTAATTCTTGTTGAAGCTTTTGCACTTTGTCTGTGCTTTTCTTGCCCAGGTCTTGCGGTTTGAAGACTGAGTTTACAACGCGAGGAGTGACACTAAATATGCCTTTGGTTGAATCTGGAGGCAGTCCCACGTTTACTTGTTTAAGCCTGTTTTCCAGGTCGCCATCAGAGTCTATTAGGTTTTGATATTGTTGAGTGGCTAGCGCTCCGTTCCACAAAACTTTTAAATCGTCGCGTTGTTTGTACTGAGAGCGTGACTGCATGCCAGTTGGCTGGATTGGAACGAAATTGTCTTTTTTCTCTTTCTCTTCATCGTCAGAATCAGACGAGCTAGATTTTTTACTAGAGCCAGATCCTGAGCCAAATAATCCGCTGGGTCGTTGTTGCTCCGCCTGTGGTGCTGCTTGTTGGAAGGGCATCGGTGGAATTCCCCACTGATTCAAAGCCGGGTTAGCATAAGGATTCATGTAGGGATTAGCATTTGGATCGGCGTAAGAAATATTTGCTTGAGTGGAAAGTGATACCGCAGCTGGTGGAGGAGGAACCAATCCGCCTGCCACTGCTCCTGGTGGCGGGGCTGGTACTGAACCGCCACCCTGGTAGCCATTATAGGCGCCATAGGTGGCAGGTTCTGATGGAGACGAATCACCTGCACCTTCAAAAGGATTGGCTTCGCTGGGTTTAGTGTTGGCTTGAGCAGCCGGGACTATTTGATTGTCGTTATCTGAGCTTGAATCACCGCTTTGAGGTGCTCCAGACAGTGCCGCCGAAATTGGATCCATTGATACATTAGGTAGAAAACGACCTTGAGCGTTGGAGTTGTCTTGCAATCCACCGTCTTGCATTTGCTGCTGGTTCATCATTTGTTCTTGCTTGAGCTGAGCTAAAAGCTCAGGGTCCATTTTGGGACGCACTTTACCAAGAACGCTTGATTGAGAGCCTCCAGTCGTCTGACCGGAGTTGTTTCCGCCAAGCATTTGGCATCCTCCAAGTAATAGGAGGGAACCTGCAGAAATTAAAAAACGGGTGTAGTTCATTTAGAAAAAGCGGGATTACTCCTACTTACCTTTGACTTTAGTCAGAAGTGAGCCTCTGACCAAGGTGTCGGTGCGTGAGCCACCACTGCCAGAACCGTAAGCGTTGCCAGCACCATAGTTTTCGCCGTAGTTAGCAGCAACTGGACCTTTCGCAGCCGCGGGGGCAGCCATCGAGCGAGCTGGTGCAGCACCAACTCCAGATGGTCCGGTTTGTTGTTTGGGGGTCATCATACGTCCGGCTAACCGGTTTGTATTTGTACCGTCGGGTAAAGCGCTTTTGGGAGCCATGCCACCTGCAGGAATATTTGTATCACGACCAAATCCTGATTTAGGTAGAGGGAGTGAACCGGCACTAGATGGACTGCCGCTTCTGTATGCGGGACCGCCGCCACCCATCTGCATTGGGGCACTGCCGCCACCAGAGGGGATGTCACCTGCCGCTCCGCCGCCGTTGCCACCGTAGCCGCCACCAGCGCCCTTGGGACCGGGAGGCAAAGGTATCATTTCAGGTGATGAGGGCGCTTCGCGAAAATCTTTGATGAACGGACGTTCGTCAAGAATTTGCATCTCGCGTGGAGAGTGATAGTACTGGACTTTGTCTAGTTTGTTTTTCTGGATTTTGAAACCACCCTGGGCGAATGCCGCATCGCCACTGCTTGCAAACAGGGACAGCCCGGTTGCGCAGAGGGTCAGGTTTAGTAGTAATAGCTTTTTCATCTGGCTTCAATCCTCATTTGACTAGATAATTCCAACAGTAAAAATTTTTGTTTTAGAAGCGCATCATCTTCATGCCTTGCATCATGCCTTTTCTCATCACTTGATTCATCATGCGTCCAGCGTAACGACTGCCTCTGGATGGAGGTTTGCGTTTAACAAAATCGTCGTCTGGCAAAGACAAATCTTGAGTAGATGCTTGTGAGAGAGATACTGGCACAGGAGCGGATGGAGTGGGTGTTCCTCCACTTCCATATACGTCGTCTTGCATGCGGGGCTCTTTACCTAATGCTTTGAAGTTGGGAGCAGAAGGTGCACTAGGTGCGTCGTTTGCACCAAAAGTGTCGCTTCCACGCGCGTCTTTACCCCCGAGTGGCGCCTCGCGAGCTTTATAATATCCAGGACTTTGGTTTTTAACGTAGGCACCAGGAGCAACACGACCATAGCCTTGTTGCATTTCTACGCTTTTGCCAAATGGTTTTCTGACTTCGTCTTTCCAGCTTTCGTCGTCGCCAGAGTAACTCGATTGATTGCCTCCGCCACCGCCGCCTTTTTCAAAAGCGCCGGGAGCGAAGTGACCATAACCTTGTTTTTTCCCTTGAAAAGATGGGGCACCGCCGCCGCCACCACCGCCACTGCTAGAACCACCATATGAACTACTAAAGGTCCCTGCTGTGGTAGCCATTACTCCAGGTAAATCAAGACCTGTAGGAAGAGGTGGAAAATCGGAGGGAACAATAGGTTCGTCTGCCGGAATTGGCTGCAGAGAAATATCTGGCTTGGGACCAGAAGCGGCTTTTTGATAAACCGGAGCTGCACTTGGTGCTGGACCAGATGATCGCAAGTTTGGATTTATAGGAATATTGTTGACCGGATGGCGCATGTCTTGCTGCTGCCCACCATATTGATTGTCGCCTGGTGTATGAACAGTTTTACTCCAGGTAGTCGGAGGCAGCTGAGCGTAGGCATCTTGGATGCTGACCGAAAAACTCAATGCCATTACAGGTAAAAGCAGGCAGGGTAAGAGCTTCATTTTGTGGTCCTCGTAGTAAATCTGCCCGAAAGCAGCTCGAAAATGGGATTCACCCTAATTTGCAGTATATGCCACCTTTTAAAAGAATGCTGCAATAGCATTTTTCCCGCCGGGAGCAGTTCTAATCTCACTCTTATATGTATAGGTATTGATCATATAGAGAATAACAGGCTGCTGAGTCCCGAAAAGGGCAGTGGGGGCTGGTCTACAGAAGGTTGAACAATTATTAACTATTTTTTAGGTGGAAGTCAATAGGGTTTTGGATAGAAAAAATATTTTCGCCAAAATGCCTAATTTACCAGCAAAAAAATGCATTATTCGATAAAAATGGGTATTAGGATTTTATCTAGACTCAATTTAGTACCGGTACACTAACCCGTGAATATTCGCGTATACAAGATCTTTCTTTCGAGCGCTCTTGCTCTAACTGTCTCGCTAAGCGCACTCCAAGCTTCGGACGCTCGCCCCAAACGAAGTTCGGGTGGTGGCGGAGGTGGTGGCGGTGGTTCTGGCGTTGTTTTACAGACACCAAACCCTACAAACCCGATGGAGCATAACAATCGCGGCGTTGAACTGGGTTCGAAAGGGCTTTGGCCTGATGCTATTCGCGAGCACGAAGCCGCACTCAATGGCGATCCCAACAATAGTACTTTTCGTCAAAACCTCTCTAGTGCTCACTTGCGCTACGGCGACTTGCTGGCCGGAAAACATAAATGGTATGAAGCAATACGCGAATATAGAGAAGCGCTTTATTGCGATCCTAACAACGCGCCTGCCGATTACAACCTGGATAATGCCATCAAAGCGATGGGCAAGGATCCCACTAATTACAAAGTGCGCGAAGCAATGGCAGATGATGCCGACATTTCTGGACAATTTCCTGTGGCAATCGTTGAGTTTCGCAAATGTGTGCGCATGCGCGACAACGGCATGAGCAATTATAGATTAGCCCGTGCATTGTATAAGCAAGGCAAACAAGTAGAGGCTTATGAGCAGCTTCGCACCGCCATAAATAAAGAATGGAAATTGCCTGAAGAGAAAAAAGAATTATCAACCTGCCACCAATTAATGGGTGAAATCCTCTGGGATGTGACTCAGGCAGCCAAAAAAGATGGTCGTGGAAAAATTTATCTCAAGCGTCTATATAATGTAGGCACATGTTATCGTCGTGCAGTCACCATAAACAAAGACAACTCAGACGCTGTTCGTGGCTTGATCGAAGCAGCAAAAGAAGCGGTGGCAGTCAAAGATAGTTTTGATAACCACATGATGCTTGCGGGTGGTTATTTGCTTGGCGGTGACTTACAACGAGCCAAAGCTGAGTATGCCCGTTGCTGGCAATTGCAACCAAAATCGCCTGCTTTGCATAAAGCTCGTCGCGTGTATCACATGATTGTAGTCAAGTCTCCAATTGCTTCTCCGCCTTTGATTCAAGATACTTTATCCAAAGTCCAGAAAGAGCTTGATGTAAATCCAGACGATCCAGAATTATTGGTTATTTATGCTTATGGTAAGCAAAAGCTTGGAGATGAAGAAACATCCAAGATGGCTTTCAAGAAAGCGCTTTCAATCAATCCTTATATTTTGCAGGATGACAAAAATACCGGCAAAAACGTAGAAGAACAATTAGCAAAAGAGAAAGAGAAAAAAGCTAAAACAAAGATTGCTAAAGCCGAAGGCGAAGACGGTGAAGAAGCCGGAGGCGACGAAGAAAAGGCAGCTGACGCAGCTGGTGCTAGTGGCGATGATAAAAAGAAAGATTTGCCTAAAGCGCAAGAAAAGCCAAAAGTGGCTAAGAACAAGGCTTTATACGATGAGCTTGAAGGATATTTAGCTAAAAACGATTTTGAAAACGGTATTAAAAAAGCAAACGATTATGTAGACAAAAACCCTGAAGACGGGCATATGTGGCTACTGCTGGCACACTTATATTACAAGAGTGGTGACAGAGAGGCGGCTTTGGCCGGTTATCGAACTGCTGCAGCCATGAACGAACCTGGAGTTGATAAACTTGTCACTCAAGTTGAGAACATTCGCGTTCAAGAAGACTTGGTAGCGGCAAGAAATCTGATAAGCGGTGGAAAAGATATCGAAGGTCGCAACTTGCTGAAAGAAATTACAAGAAAAGCACCTAAGTTCATAGATGGACACAGAGATTATCTAAATATTTTGAGAAAACTGAATGAGAAGGAAGAAGCAGAAAAAGAAGAAAAGATTCTGAGAGCTTTGGAAGGAAGTTCTGCTCCACCTGCTCAACCAGCTGTTCAAAAGGTAGCTGAACCGCCTCCTAAGAAAGAAGAAGGCGCTGTTGCTAAGCCACTAGAGCTAAAACTCGATCCCAAAAAGTTTCCCAAAAAAACTAGTTCGGATCAATCGAATAAGGATCAATGAAACAGATAAATAGACAAGCTGGACTTAGAACAAGTTTTAACTGGATGATGGCATCTGCCCTTTTGCTTTCATCTACACTTCCGCTTGTGCCCGCATACGCCGCCGATGACGACAAGCCTGTGGTGACGCCACTTGCTGAGCCTGGTACTGTGGTCGAGCAAGAAGATTCTGGATCCAAAAAGAAAAAGAAATCCAAATCTGCAAGCAGTTCCAAATCCAAAAAGAAGAATAAAGAAGAAACAGTAAAAGAAACTCAAGAAGACTTGCCTAAAGCAGCAGAGTCGGATGGCAAAAGCGAAACTGCCAAAGACGAAACCGCCAAAGAGCCTGCCAAATCGGACGAAAAGGCTCCTGAGGCAGCAGCTGAAAAAACAGATGCACCAGCTGAAGCTACAGAAAATAAAGACACCGCTGCTAATACCAAAGACGAAAAGACTGCCGAAGATAAAACAGATAAATCAGAAAAAACAGACGAGACAGCAGCCGATTCAGAAGGTGAGTCTGCTCCTAAAAAGCCCAAGAAGAGCGGCTCTAAACCAAGTCAGAGTATTGCCGAAGCAGACGAGTTATTGCTCAATCATAAATATTGGGATGCTGAAAAAGCGTATCGAGCACTTCTTGATACAGACGATAACGGTGATGCACACGCGGGTCTTGCTGTGGCTCTTGCTAGACAAAATAATGCAAATAAAGTAATTGAAGCTGAGCAAATTTTGCGCAAAGGGCGCGAAGATTTCTCAGACAATCCAAACATGATGGCAGCAGCCGGATATGTATCTTACATTCACTCAAAAACTGTTGCGTCGCCTGCCAAGCGCGATTTGTATCTAGAGGCAGCCGAAACACTTTCTAAGCGCGCAGTAAAATCCAATCCTGAAATTTCTATTGCTCAGCAAACACTAGGTGCTGTGCGGCTTTTGCAAGACGATCCCGAAGGTGCAATTGCACCACTGCGCAGAGCAGTCGAACTTGCACTCAATCCTCAGAATTTGGCTTTTCTTGCCGAAGCCTTGCTCAAGACTGATCCCAAGAACAAAGAAGCTCGCGAACTGGTCGAGCAAGCTCTTGAAATGAATCCCAAAAACTGGGCGGCACGTTTGCAAAAAGCTTTTATTCTTACCAACAGCGGCAAGCACGAAGATGCGTTTGTCGAGTTGCAGTCTATTCCTCGCGATCAGCGTGGATCTGAATGGCATAATGTGCAGGGTGATATTTATCGCAAACAAGGCGACGGTCCCTCAGCCCTTGCAAGCTGGAAAGAGTCAAATAGAATGGACCCGCGAAACGCTGAGCCATATAAAAGACTGGCTGAGTATTATGCCGTTCGCGGCGATGGAGAGCTTGCTATAGCCGAGATGCACAACGCTCTTGAAATTTTGCCAAATGATTTAAACCTTCGAAGCCGCTTAGCTGAACTGGCTTTGCGCCAGGACAAATTAGATGTGGCTGAACAAGAGTATCGGACCATTTTGGCCGTTAAGCAAGATGATGCCTCTGCGTTGCTTGGTTTGTCACGCGTTTATTTTAGAACTGCTCGTAAAGAGGGGCAATATCCTCAAGGCTGGCAAAATCTTATGGAACAGCTGCAAAATGTGATGACTGAGCAGTCTGTCAAAGGCGAAGTAGTAAAAGGCACCAAGAATTTAAAAGAGAAAATTCAATTGTCTGAGGCCGAAAAGGCTCTCACGCAGAATCGTTTTCGCGAAGCACGTCAAATCTTTTCACAGGTCATAAACACGCATAAAGAAGAACCGTATGAGCTTTTGACGCTTGGAGAGCAAGCCTTCAATGACGGCGATTTGAAATCTGCCGAGCAAGCGTTTACTTTTGCACGCGAATTGCCTGATGTGCAGCCTCGCGCCGAGCAAGGAATAAGCAAAATTGTTTCGCAGCGCAATGAAGCGATGCGCCAGACTAAGCTAGGCGATGCTACCCTCAGAATTCCCGAGGTAGCTGTTGATCACTACAAACAGGCGCTAATTGCTGATCCCCAGTATCCCGAAGCTTATTATGGCTTGTTCAATTTATTTTATAGGACTAAGAATGAAACTGATAAAGCAATAGATTACGCTCTATGTTTTCTGGAGGCTTCAGACGAGGAAAACCCACTGCGCAAGGAAGTAGAGACTAATTTGTCTAAGCTTAAAAAGAGCCGTAAGGAAAAATAAGAGAGTAAGATGTAAGTGCGCTTACCAAAGGACGAAAATCTATGAGCCCGGCAGGTCCCAAAGGCAGAAAACGAAAAAAAAATCCCGGTGCACCACCACCCTCAAATCGTGGTGGCAGATCCGCCTCGGCTGCAAGTGAAGATGACGATGAAATGGCAGTCGATGCAGCTAGCGGCAATGAGAAAAAGAAAGATTTGCCTAAAGCGAAAGCTAAGCGTTCCAAGAATGAAGCAAATAAAGAGATGTGGAATCAAGGAAAGAAAGGTCTTTCCGACATCTGGGAAAACTATGTGCAAATGCTGCGGCGCGATTTTCAAAAGCGTCCTCGCGACTCTCAAGAGCAGCTTATATTGCGACTTTCACAAGTTCTTACCATTGGTTGTGTTGTTGTACTTTTGAATTTCTTTTACTCATTCATTCCATCGGTGATAAGAATTTTTGCCTTTCCCGTTTTGCTCGTGATAGCTTGGTTTGTAGCTACTCGCGCAATTGCACCGATGATTGTGGTGCGTTTTGAAGATCACCTCAACCCCAGAGAAAAGTATGAGGATGATGACGAAGACGAAGACACTTAAAGTTCTGGGAGCGGGACTGATTGTGGCATGTGCTTTTGCCATCATGCTGCCCGACCTAATTACTTATTTGTCCGGATTGTGGCGAATTATACTTTTAGTTGTCACAATAGTATTGGCAAGTTCAGCTCTGGTTTTTGTCTATCACAGAGTGCGAGCGAAAATAGAAGCGAATAACAAAGACAATGCGGCGGACTAAATAAATGAAACGACAAGCATTTCTCCTTGGGTTATCTATAAGCATTTTAGCTTGTGGACTTGGTTCTACAAGTGCCGATGCTCGTCCGCGAGGCGGCGACCCGGAGAAATATTTTAACGCTCCGCAATCGCTTGAAGGAAAGACTGTCGTCATACCAATCGGAACAGTAATTGAAGGCAGAATGAATTCGACTATAAGTTCGAAAGACAGCAATCAAGGTGAGAAATTCACCCTTGAAATCACGACCCCTTGCATGGCTAATGGAACAGATGTCGTTATTCCAGCCGGAGCCAAAATTGAAGGCGAAGTAGTGGAAGCCATTCCGGCAAGCAAAATTTATAAGCGTAAAGGCACCCAGCAAGGTAAGCCCACTGGCAAATTGCGTACTCAGATAAATACTTTGCGCACGCCTGATGGTGTTTCGTATCAGATAACAGCATCGATTGCAGGCGAAATGATTTCTGCCGGCAAAGGGCGCTTGCAGCAAAATCCCGAGATTTCCAAACACGACATTGGCTATATGGGCGATGTGACCAGCTTTGCCGCTGTGCATCCTGGTGTCAACGCATCCAATGCAGTCAATCCGCTGAAAGTGACAGACCGTCGCACTTACATGAAAGATCCTATTTTAGGGACAGAAAAACCCGATGCAATGAATCGCATGGGAAGACCTGTTTTTCGCTCTCTTGTGCGAATCAAGCAAGATATTTACATCAAAGAAGGCTCGCCTTTAAATATTCGGCTTGACTCACCACTCAAAATTTCAATTGCTCCAGCACAAGGTCGTATGTCAATCGACTATTCGCAGATGATGCCGACTCCTGACGAATCTAATCGTGACCGCAATTTTAGACGCTTCAAGCCTGTTTCAAGTGGTGGCGGTGGCTATCAAGACTCAAGTGGATTTCCTGCTCCCACAAATAGTGGCAGTAATAACAATCCAGCAGAACAAGCTCAAGCGCCGGTGCAAAGGCAGGCGCCTCCACCACCAGATCCCGAAGCACACTTGCCGCGCTTTCTGCGCACGCCCAAAAATAGTTTTAACGATAAGTATGAGCCACCAATAACCGCTGGTGAAGGCTATCAGGTTGGACCCGATTCAAATGCGAATCCAAATCAAAATCAGGGTGTGCCGGCGCAGAAAGGTGGAGGCGACGATTTTTAGCGCATGAAAAAAGAGTTGCCTATTATTTTGGCGATGACTGGAGCAAGTGGTGCCATTTACGGATTGCGCATGCTTCAATATCTAGTAAGCGTCAAACAGCCTGTAGAGCTAGTTTTGTCCAGAGCAGCCATTCGTGTTATGCAAGAAGAGCACGATTTGAAAGTGGATGAAACTAAAAACGCGCTTGAAAATATTTTCCATTTTTTGAACATAGATACAAATTGCAAAACTGTAAAATTGCACGACTTGCTCGATTATGGTGCCACCATATCTAGTGGCTCATACAAAACGCGAGGCATGGTTATTTTGCCCTGTAGCGCCGGAACACTTGGTGCCCTTGCTCATGGTTTGTCTGAAAATCTGGTTCATCGCGCAGCCAGTGTCTGTCTTAAGGAAAGACGTCCACTCGTTATTGTTGTAAGAGAAATGCCTTTCGGTCAAATACAGCTCAAAAATATGCTCGCTTTGAGCGAAGCTGGCGCCATCGTTTCTTGTGCATCTCCAGGCTTTTATCATCGGCCACGCACTGTTATGGACCAGATAGATTTTGTGGTCGGTCGTGTTCTTGATCAAATGGATTTGGATAATTCACTCTTTAAAAGGTGGAAAGAGGAATCGCCTCAGTTTGTTTATGAGTGATAAAGAATCTAAAAACTACGATTTTCAGGTCGGTCAAATAGTTGGAGCCCACGGAATAAAAGGGCAGGTCAAAATTCGCCCAAGTTCGAATAATCCACGTCTGTTTTCAGAATTGAAAACGGTTCTTTTGCAGAATCAAAAAAACGATTCAAGCACCAAAATGGGCATCCAAAATATCGACTGTGATCGCAAGATGTTTTTAGTCAAACTGACAGAGTGCAACTCAAGAAACGATGCCGAGGCTCTGGTCGGTTTTCAGGTGTACACGCAAAAGAAGCAGCTCCAAAATCTAAACCAGGACGAGTGGTGGATTAAGGACCTTGTAGGTCTTTTTGTCTATGCCAAAACTGGCGAGAAGCTTGGCACTGTCTTGAATGTATTTGGCGAGCAAGGCGAGTGGCTCGAAATAAGTCTGGATGCAAAAGAAGGTAAGACAGCACTCATTCCATTTGTAAAAGAAATTGTCCCTGTGGTGGACACCGCTCTTGGACGAGTGGAAATTAACACTGATATTCAGGGTTTGCTGGACTAAAATTTCTAGCTCTCTATCTTAATTTTAGTTATCATAAAATGCGTGCTTGAGTACTTGAATACTGGCCCGTATATACCTTACCTTATATAGATAACTTATTCGTTTGATTCCAACCGAGAAGTCCAGTCGAGTCATAAAACGACGCTTCTGCAGGCATCAATTCTGGCGTCCATTTTTACTCCAAATTTTTCATTCAAAAGAGCTTAGATGTCTACAGGCACAAATCCAAATTTACCTCTTATTCCTACTGCGTCTGACGCGCTGGAAAACAAGAATTTCGCTTTTCCACAATTAAAGAATATTCCACACGACCTCGCTTTGCCGATGCTTAAGGTGTTTTCTTATGGTGGTCCAGGCGACGTTCAGGGCGTTCCTGCCACACTTGAAGTATTGGTCAAGCGACTTGGCACTGACGTGCACTGGTTTTCGGTCGAATCGCAAGAAAGAGAAGCCACCACCAGTAGTGCGACCTTGCGCAATCTTTCCTTTTCAATTTACGAAACTAAAAACTCGTCTGCCGGTTTTACATTTCATGGTGCCAAACTAGGCAAAGACATAATCGAAAGGCACAAGCGCGTTTGCGCCAATTATCTCTGGCCGTTATTTCACGGTATGCCAGAACACGCCAGATTCAATCTTGAAGATTGGCGTGCATACAAACAAGTCTGCCAGGAATTGGCGGCCCAAAGTCAGAGCATTACAGGAGCTAGTTTTCCGAGCATTGCTTGGATTCATGATTTTCAATTTGCCATGAGTGCCCCGTCAATGAGCTTTGAGCATGGCGTGGTGGTGTGTCAGTTCTGGCATATTCCCTGGCCTGATGCCAAACTGATTGCCGACTCTAGAGTAGGCTTAGAAATTGTCCAAGCTCTTTTAGCCAACACTCTGCTTGGTTTTCATACGCTTGAGTATGCAATCAATTTCATGGATACAGTGGCATTTCTCTTTCCAGATGCGGAGCTTGACGGTGAGAAATTGCAAGTCCGCTATAAGGGTCGAACTACTCGATTAAAAGTCTTGCCTCTTGGACTTGATCTTGATCGTTGGCAAAAACTGGCGATGAAAGCAAGACCTAAAGCGGAGTCGCTTGCTGTACAGCACCGATTGTCCAATTTCATCATGCTTGGCGTAGACAGGCTTGATTACAGCAAAGGCGTGCTTGAAAAATTACTTGGTCTTGAATATTTTCTGCAAGACAACAAAGAGTATTTGCGTCGCTTTCACTATGTGCAAATAACTCAAAGTGCGCAATCGGACGATATTTCATACAGAAGTTATAGCCAGGCGGTGAAAGACAAAATTGCCGAGATTAACAGCAAGTTCGAAGTGGACGGCTGGAAACCGATTTTGCATCTAGAAGGTCTGATGAGCCAGGAAGACCTTGCTGCCTGGTATCAAGCCGCAAGTGTGATGGCAGTTAATTCGCTAAAAGACGGACTCAATCTAATTGCCAAAGAATTTGTATCATGCAGGCTAGATCAGCAAGGTGTACTCATCTTGAGTAAAGAAGCAGGTTGTGCCAATGAGCTTAAATCGGGAGCCGTAATTGTTGACCCGAGTAACCCAAGAGAGTTTGCCAAGGCGTTAAGTATTAGTTTCTCAATGAGCGTAGAAGAGAAAAGACGTCGTATTGGGTCAATGAGACATGCTCTAGGCTGGAATCAATTGCATGATTGGGCCCTTAATTTCTTATCCGAAGCCATCGATTAAGCACGAAGATTAGAATTCTTTAGGAAAATGTCTGCTTCAAATCTTGGTACATTCCAATTTTTGAATCTTAATGTCATACTATTAGCCTTCGTTTTGAGCGAAACGTGCATTTAAGCACAGGAATCCCTTGTTTGGCGACGAACGAAATTTTGCACGAGATTAGTTTAGGTGGTTTGAATGAACAAGTTATATGTAGGGAATCTGCCCTTCAGTCTTACTGAAGAACAATTGGAAAGTATGTTTGCTGAGCATGGCAAAGTAGTGTCGGTAGCAATGCCTATCGATCGCGAAACCGGCCGCAAACGTGGATTTGCTTTTGTAGAAATGGAAAACAAAGAAGACGCTGACAATGCGATTCAGCATTTCAACGGGCAAACAATCGATGGTCGCAAAATAGTTGTGAATGAATCAAGACCGAAAGTTCGTTCAAGATAACCACAATAAAGTAGTAAAAAATAAAGAGCCTCGAGTATTACTTGAGGCTCTTTTATTAGATGCTGAACGCGGAACGTTCCGCTTGATGCGTTCTTTTTTACTACCACTTAAGCAAGTTGAAGCGTTGCATGTCGACTGTCGACATGTTGCGATAAAGCGAAAGCACAATGGCAAGACCCACTGCTGCTTCAGCTGCTGCTACTGTCAAAATGAAAATGGCAAAGAGCTGACCTTTGACGTCTGCTGGGTCAACGAAACGCGAGAAGGTTATGAGGTTGATGTTGACTGCATTGAGCATAAGTTCGATCGACATCAGCACGCGAACTGCGTTGCGCGAGACGACCATGCCGTACATTCCGATGGCGAATAATAAAGCAGCCAGGGTCAAGTATTTGATGATTGGATCTTGACCGACAGTTAAAACAACAAATGAACCAAGCGCTCCTGCGGCAAAACAGCATGAAGGCGAGCAGTTGAGCATGTATCTGAAAGTGATACCAAGGATTGTGAGGATGAAGAAGAAAATTACATCCATGTTGTTGTCTTGGATTATCTTCTCGCCGCCGGCATTGGTTGAAATGCCGAAAATAAAGCAGCAAGCCAGAAAAACTATGCCGCAGTAAGCGTAAGTCATAATCATGTTTGGCGGTGTGCCGGTTTCTTTTTCAAGTTCGGCTGGGCTATTGTGTTCCACGACTTACTCCTGGTTTTGAACTTCAGATGGATCTAAATCTACAGAGGTTTGCGCTTTGGCAAGCATGATTGCGCCTATCAAAGCTGCAAGCAGTAACACTGATGCAAATTCGAAGGGCAATGAATAGGATGTGGTCAAGGCAGTACCGATGGTTTCTAAATTGTCGACTCCTTCGGCGGCTTTGTTGAGCGGCATCCAGCCTTCGGTGCGAAGCGAAAGATAAATGGTGAGGAAACTAAGCCATGCCACCAGGAAAGGAAAAGCTCTTTTGGTCTTGTCCATTAGTTGCATTATGGCGGGTTCGTTTTCGATGTCTTGCTCTTCTGAAGCAATTTCCGAATTGAGTTGGGTACTGGTCAACATCAAAGCTATCACCACTACAAGTGTGATGCCGACTGCGTAAATCATCAGTTGAGCCAGTGCCAAGAACGGTGCTTTAAGTAGAAGGAATATGGCTGAAATTCCGCCGAACACACCGATCAAAAGAAAACCGCTGCGAATGACGTTCTTGTCGAAAATCACACCGACTGCAAAAGGAACGGCAATTATTGCAATGATGTAGAGCATCATCATCTCTGTCTGCGGAGCGCTGACTATATCTAGAACGTTGAACATTAGGATGATTTTTCCTCGTCGGTCTTAGCGTCTTCTTTCTTAGGCTCTTCAGCCTTAGTTTCTGGTTTAGCTTCAGCTTTAGGTTCTTCTTTTTTAGTTTCGTCAGCTTTAGCTTCGGGCTTAGCGTCGGCTTTGGCTTCAGTCTTTGTTTCAGTCGCTGCTGGCGTTGCAGGCGCGGTCGCTGCTGGAGCCGCTTTGGCACCGGCAGGTGCAGCTGTTGCCGCTGCTGCCGGAGTTGCTCCTGGAGCAGGTTTTGCTGGTTTTGGTTTTGGCTTAGGCATTTCTTTGCGATCGAAATAATAGCCAGACTCTTCTTGTGTAAGAGTCAAACGTTTGATGTCATAAATGAGCGACTCACGCGAGTAGTCGGCCATTTCAAAATCGTTTGTATTGATGATGCACTGTGTTGGGCAAACTTCAGTACACAATCCACAGAACATACAAAGACCATGGTCGATTTTGAAATCGATCAGTTCGAGCTTATTGGTCTCGGGACTTTTGTGTGCATTGATATCGATACATTTATCGGGGCAGACACGCTCGCACTGACGGCACGAAATACACAAGTGCTCGCCTGTATCTGGATTTACTGTTAATGCCAGTCTTCCGCGAAAATGCGGTTTCATTTCAGTGACGATGTCTGGATAAACGAGAGTGATTGGCTCTCTAAGCGAGTGCATCAACACGGTCTTTAGACCTTCGCCAATGCGCTTGAAGCTCTCGAATGCTCGATCTAATAAATTACCCTGCATGACACACCACCGCGACTCTTGCGAACACAACAACCATAAATGTGATTAGAGCTAAAGGAACCAGACGCTTCCAACCAAAGTCCATCAGCTGGTCTATACGAAATCTAGGTAAGGTTCCGCGAACCAGTACTGCAAAAAATACGATTGAATAAACTTTGACTATGACCCAGAAAGCATTCCAGAATGTTTTGGGGTCGAGCAATTGCAATTTGTTTATAGGAATATCGAGCAGCGAATTCATCATGGCTGAAATCTGCTCCATCGGCAACATCGCAAGAATCCACTGAGGAATCGGGTTGCCACCACCGCCAAAGAACATTACGGTGGCGATACTTGAAACAATAAATAAGTTTGTGAATTCTGCTAGGAAGAAGATAGCGAATTTGATACCAGAGTATTCGGTGTTATAACCTGAAACTAGCTCTGACTCAGCTTCTGGCAAGTCGAATGGAATTCTGTTGATTTCAGCGCATGCGCTTGTGAGATACAAACCGCACAATATAAATGAGCTGATAGTTAGTGCCACTGTTGCAAGCGCCGACAAAAATCCGTGAGGATAATATTTGGCAAGAGTAGCGCTCCACTCGGCGCTATTGCCCGAGATAAGCGCTGGGATGGCTTTGTCCAGTCCAGTCAGGGCACCGCCACCTAAAATGTTCCAGTTGAGAATTCCGCCGGCTTGTTGCTCGGCAATTTTTACAACATCAAGTGAGCCTGCCATTAAGCAGACTGTAACTAGAGCAAGTACCAGTGGAATTTCGTAACTAACAGCCTGAGCTGCTGCACGCAAGCCACCTACCAAAGAGTATTTGTTATTGCTCGACCAACCAGCCATTACTAGTGCCACCACAGGAAGTGATGCTGCAGCCAGTATGTAGAACACTCCGGTAGGAAGATTCACTATTTGGAACAGCTCGTGATTGCCTGTAATTGCGGCAAGTAGAGGCAGAGCGCCAAAAATGGAAGGAGCAAAAAAGATGATTGGAGCTAAAGTAAATAGCAATGCATCAGCACCAGTTGGTGTGATGTCTTCTTTAAATAGAAGTTTGACAGCATCGGCTGCGGTTTGAGCCAATCCGTCAAAACCTGTCCGGTTTGGACCCATGCGCACGGTGAAGATGGCAAGAGCGCGGCGCTCGAAAAGCACCATGAACATCGCATTAATAGGAATGAAAACTAGAATCGACAAAATGGGTGTAAGCAATTTGCACAAGTCGGATATGAACATAAACAGACTTTGAGACGAGCTTTCTTTGCCCAGTTCGCTTAGGATATTTGGTATCAAAATTCCGACTGCCCAGCTGGCGCCCCAGACAGGAAGAAAGACCAAACACAGCCAAACGCCGGTCAATCTTGTCAGTTTGAAAATTTCAGGTCCATTCATCGGTGTTCTGATTATCCTTTTTATCTGTCTACATCAGGGAGAATAACGTCTATAGATCCGAAAATCGCCATGATATCGGCGATAGGATGATTCTCTAGCAGCTTGCCGCATACCGACAAATTGCAGAATGAAGGGTTGCGCCAGCGAAAACGAACAGGTTTGTCTGAACCGTTCGATGTCACATAGCATCCCAGAATACCGCGTGGCGACTCGACTGCCGAGAAGCCTTCGCCCGCTTTAACACGCAAACCAGCAATTTGTTTTTTTGTTATGACTGGACCTTCAGGAATCATGTCCAGACACTGTTGAATGATTCTGTTTGACTCGCGCATTTCGCGGATACGCAAAATATAACGATCCCATGTGTCTCCGCCTTCTGGCTTATCGAGCCATTGGACATTGAAATCGAGTTTGGGATAAACAGAATATGGCTTGGTTTTGCGCAAGTCTAAATTGCTGCCAGAACCACGCAGTGATGGACCTGTGACACCAAATTCTTTTGCTAAAGACAAAGGCAAAATTCCAACACCTTTGGTACGGCGCAAGAAGATTGGGTTTTCGGTCACGATTGCTTCGTATTCGTCTACGCGGTCGTTGAATTCTTCGGTGAATTTTCTCAAGCGCTGAAACCATGTAGCTTTAGGATCGCGCTGTACGCCACCAATGCGGATGTAGTTAAACATCATGCGCTGACCTGCTACTTCTTCAAATAAGTCGAGCAGTTTTTCTCTTTCTCTAAAAGGATAGAAAGGAAATCCGAACATGGCACCAAGGTCAATCAGATAAGTTCCCAACCACAATAAGTGGGAGGAAATACGATTCATCTCTGAAACCATTACCCGAAGCCATTCTGCGCGCTCAGGTATAGTTTGCTCTTCCAATACTTCTGCTGTGCGACAAAGCGCCCATGAAGTAAACATGCCGGACAAATAATCGACGCGGTCAATTAGTGCTTGATATTGAAACCAGGTGCGGTTCTGTCCTTGCCATTCTTGCGCTCTGTGCAAGTGACCAAGCACCGCTTCAGCGTGTCTCACCCACTCGCCGTCGAGTGTGAGAACCATACGCAAAACTCCGTGAGTAGCGGGGTGTTGCGGGCCCATATTGATGACCATTTCATCGGTCTTCAACTTTGGTAGTGCATTTGGTGTGGCTTCTTGGGTGGACATAAAATTTCCTGCTTAACTACTTATCTCATTGAAATTGGGTTTTTGTCGTTGAGCGCATCAACTGGTTGTTTGTAATCTCTGCGCAATGGGTGACCATCCCAATCCCAAGGATTTAGAAGGCGACGCAAATATGGATGACCGGTAAAACGAATGCCTACCAAATCGTATGTTTCACGCTCGTGCCAGTTTGCTGCGGGCCAAAAACTAGCGATGCTAGGAATTTGAGGCAAGCCATCAGGCGGTGTTTCAGTCTTGGCAGTAAGAACTTTTAAAACAAGCTCCTTATCATTTTCGTATGACCACAAATGATAGACCGTGTCATAGCTATCGGGAGAATCAACGCCCGAAATAGTGATGAGCAAATTGAGTTTGGTTTCGTCTGAGCTTTTCAAAATTTTGAGAATGCCAATCAAGTCTTTGGCTGTAATTTCAATCGCTTCGCACTTGTTTGAATGATCAGCCAAACGCTTCGAATCAAAACCATGCTCTTTGAGAAACTTTCCAAAAAATGCTGGCTCAAGTGGAGCAGGTGGAGCTGCTGGTTCTGCTGGTTTTGCAGCAGCAGCTGGTGCTGCCTTAGCACCTGCAGGGGCGGCAGCTTTGGCTCCGGCTGGAGCGGCGGGAGCAGCTTTGGCACCTTCTGGCGCAGCCGCTTTAGGAGCTTCTTTGGCTTCAGCTTTCGCTTCGTCTTCTTTCTTTTCCGGATCGTTTCCAGTGTCTGTCATTGTTTTTCTCGTTAGCTTGCTTTATCTGTTTCTTTTGATTCTTCTTTGGCGGCTTCTTTTGTTTCAGTTTTGGCTTGAGCCACTAAAAGCTCGACCGGCAATCCGGTGTCATAATCAACTTGACGAATGGAGCGTTGGTTATACTGGCGACCAGCGCGTTTTTCATAAGTTTCGGTGCGAATTTTTTCTTGCAACTTGAGCAGTGCATCAAGTAACGCTTCAGGACGAGGAGGGCAGCCAGGCAAGTAAACGTCGACTGGAATAATGCGATCGACGCCCTGGACTACAGAATAAGAATCGTTGAACATGCCACCAGTAACGGTGCAAGCGCCCATGGCGATAACATATTTTGGCTCGGGCAGTTGTTCGTACAAAGTGATAAGGGCTGGTGCCATCTTTCTTGTGATAGTACCGGCGGTGATGATCAAATCAGCCTGTCGGGGTGTGGCACGAAATACTTCTGAACCGAAGCGTGAGATGTCGTACTTCGACATACCAACGTGCATCATTTCGATAGCGCAGCAAGAAGTGCCGAAAGTGAGCGGCCATACGGCTCTTGATCTTGCCCAGTTGGCGATTGGCGAAATTACTTTCGACAAAGTGGAGGTGAGAGCGCTGACTGAAGTCAGTGTGACTGTGTCCTTCAGCTCTTCTGCCACTGGAAAATTGATTGGGTCTTGCATTTCCTCTTGGGACATTGTGCTGAATTCTCCTTTATGGATCCCATTCCAGCGCGCCTTTTTTCCAGGCATACGCTAGACCGAAAACAAGTACGAACATAAATACGCCGATTTCCGCAGGTCCAAGCCACCAGGCCTCTTTGCCTAAAATCGCAGGCAAGCGGTCAGTCGATAAGGCCCATGGAATGATGAAAATGATTTCGATGTCGAACAATATAAATAGTAAGGCGTACAAGTAGTATCTGATGTCAAATTGCAGAATGGCTTCTTGAATGGGTTTCATACCGCATTCGTAAGGCTGGTTCTTGATTGGGTTGGGCGTGTGATACCCGAGTGCCAGTTGAAGAACCCATGCCAGCAAGATCATTCCAAGCGCCGGCAGTGCGAATCCTACTAAGACGAAAATGAAGATCTGAGAAAGTTGCAACTCGTACATCTAATTACCTTTGAATTCCTTGCTTTCTGAGCGCGCATTCAGGCGCTTTTCAAGAGAAACTATCTATTC
This sequence comes from Candidatus Melainabacteria bacterium, assembly GCA_016699165.1. Lineage (GTDB taxonomy): Bacteria > Cyanobacteriota > Vampirovibrionia > Obscuribacterales > Obscuribacteraceae > Aved-18. The sequence goes on from CP064963.1 coordinate 3,377,443, forward strand.
AGTTACTGTTAAGGATACCAGTTCGAGGCTAACTGGATACCGCTAATAGGTCATGCGGACTTGATTATAGTCACTTTAGATTCGGCTCTTTGCAGCGCTGCGCGTCAATTCACAGGTAAGAAGCCAGGTTTGCACTAGTTATAGATTCTGTATATAAGTTTTCTAGTGTAATACTGATTTACAAATTGGTGAAAACTAGCTTGATTACGGTATCTTGCTTGTAGGTACAGTTCTAAAGTGGGATTTATAAGACTTGAAGAGTGGAGTTGCGTTGAAATCGGTGGCTACCTGTGTGGTGCCTGGACCTAATATGACTACTAGCGTGTACGAAATGACGCCCAAGCGAATGACGCAACTGGACCAGTTGCTCGCTAAGCTGCATGCAACATGTGGTCGTATGGGCTTAGTAAATGAGGCCCTGACTCACAATTCTTATGTGAACGAGAATCCCGGTGCGGTCGATTATGAGCGTCTTGAATTCTTCGGCGACGCCGTACTTAAGTTTGTTATTAGCGAATATTTACTAGATCGCTTTGGTGACTATTCTGAAGGGCAATTAACCGAAATCAGAGCAGCTCTTGTAAGCGACAAAACTCTTTCTGAAATTGGTCTTGCCATGGGACTCGATCGTTATATATTGTTGGGCCGTCAAGTTCAGATGAAACCATCCATAGTGGCGAACGCGCTTGAAGCGCTTATTGGCGCCATCTATCAGGACCAAGGCTTGTTCCTGGTGCAAAATATGGTTGTGAGTTTGTTCAGTGCTCATGCAACCGCAATCGACAGAAGCGAAACCAAAGACAATTTCAAAGCGCACTTGCAAGAGTACACTCAGGGTCTTGGACTTGGCCTTCCTATTTATACAGTTTTGGCAAACGACGGTCCCGCACACGAACCATCCTTTACCGTGTCAGTCAGTGTATCTGGCGAACCTAAAGGTCTTGGCACCGGTCCTTCTAAAAAATCTGCCGAGCAAGAAGCTGCTCGTGCTGCTCTGGAAATACTTGAGCCCGCTAAGTGCGTTTAGCGTTTAGCAATTAGATTGATGAAGGAAGTTTTGAGAATAGCGTGGAGCGCTAAGCGCTCTGCGAAATAAAAAAAGACCCCGACTTAGTCGGGGTCTTTTTACTATCTGGTTCGTTCGCCCTATTTAAGGAACGATTGAAGGTTGCTCAAGCATCGATTGCGAAGGAGCTTGACCTGTTGCAGGTACTTGTCCTTGTGGTGTCAGATCTTGTGCGTTGAAGTCGGTTTGTTTCAAGCGGGTGCTTGAAAGATCCGGTGTTTCAGCTGGAGTTACCACTGGGGTAACTGCTGGATCTTGCTTCTCTGCTGTTTTACTTTCAGGGTAGATAGCAGCAATAGATTTAGGTGTGTTCTGTTTGATCAATGCTTCTGGAATTTCAGGCAAGCCAGAATTTTCGGAAAGCTTCTGAGCTTGTGTGTCCAGAGTTCTTGCTTCAAAGTTTGCTTTAGCGGCTTTGAATTCAGCTTCAGCGGCTTTCATTCTGATTTTCGCTGCGCCTACTTGCTCTTTGGAGATATCCAATCTTGCTTTGGCGCGTTTCAGGCGCTCTTTAGCATCTTCGACTTGGAAGTTGCTGGGAGTGTCTACACCTTCTGCCTGTGCCTTAGTTGCGGATACGCTCATCAAGGGCATCGACAGGGCTAATGCCATTATCAAAGCTTTGTTTCTCAATTTCATGTCGTCTGCCTCGTCTCGTCTTGTCTTGTAGATTTGGACCGGAAAACAAAATTATAAGCAACTCAGATGTCTTATTATCATTTATGAAAAACCTTACAAGAGTGGCTTATACAAAGGGTTTTCGAAGAGTATGGAATACTGATGTACTAATGCGAGTTTGTATATACCAGGTTTCGACAAGGCTTCGAGCACAATTCACTTGTCAGGGATCTGCGGACGTCTCAAATGACAAAAGTCTAATTTCAATCGAGCAAGTGATCCGTTTGGCAACGATCTTGCAACAAAAAAGAGATTTTCGGTAAATGATTTAGACATAACTCTTGAAGTCTTTAGAACATTTACTCTATATTTGGTAGCTTCGCTACGTGACTTCTGCGCTTTTTTGTGCGGCAGTCAAAACCATCGGAGCCTTTCGATTGGCATGTAGCGGAATTTTAGGCCAAGAGAGGTTACAGTAGATAGATATGCCCCAAGTTCTTCAGGCTAAAGGAGAAGCTAACTCAGTGTCAGACCAACAAAATCAACTCAAAGAGGAGTTTGAACGTTTATTAGAAGAAACGCTTCAGCAAAAATACGAGCAAGGCGACATCGTCAAAGGTGCTGTTGTTCGTGTTGAGCGCGATGGAGTTCTGGTCGACGTTGGAGCCAAGTCTGAAGGATTCGTACCTCAGAAAGAAGTTTCAAACGTTCCAGTAGATAAACTGGATGACGTTGTTAAAGTGGGCGACAAGCTCGAATTCTACATATTGAAGGAAGAGAATGAAAACGGTCAGTTGACCCTTTCACTCAAGCGTGTGGCACAAGCCCGCGGCTGGGTCCTTCTGGAAGACCACAAGAAAAACGACGAGACAATCAAAGCCAAAATTTCCAATGTGGTCAAAGGCGGCGTGGTTGTTGATGTATATGGATTGCGCGGATTCGTTCCAGCAAGCCAACTGCGCGTGAAGGGCACCACTCCAGAAGAGTTAATCGGAATGGAAATCCCGATGAAGATTTTGGAAACAGACATCAAGCGCAACAAACTAATTTTGAGCCAACGTCTTGCTATTCAAGAAGAGAAAGCAGCTCAGCGCGAAAAATCTTGGGCACACTTCAATCCGGTCAAATCGTATCGGGCGAAGTGGTCAGAATCGCCGATTTCGGTGCTTTCATCGATCTTGGTGGATTGGACGGATTGCTTCCAATTTCAGAAATCTCGTGGGAGCGCGTATCGCATCCATCAGACGTGCTGAAAGTTGGTCAAGTAATCACAACCAAAGTTTTGAAAGTCGACCAAGAGAAAGGTCACATCAGTTTGAGTCTCAAGCAGATGCAGCCTGATCCATGGCAAGAAATCGAAGACAAATTCCAAGAAGGCCAAATGGTCACAGGAACTGTCAGAAAGATTCAAAGCTTCGGCGCCTTCGTTCAGATTTATCCTGGTGTAGATGCATTGCTCCCTACAGTAGAAATGTCGGATCAAACAAATATCCGTCCTGAAGAAGTAGTTCAAGTCGGTCAAGAAGTGAAAGCTGTAATCAAGAAATTTGCTCCCAAAGAGCACAAAATCAGCTTGAGCTTAAAAGGAACTGATGTAAGCGACCTTCTCAATAACGAAGTAGCTTCTGTCTAATCCTTAGATAGAGCAAATAAGACAACTTAAGAGCCGACTTTGAAAGTACTTCTTTCCAGGTCGGCTCTAAACTTAGGATGGGCAATTTCAATCAAAGCCTTGGCGCGCTCGCGTAAACTCTTGCCATGAAGTTGAGCGATACCGTATTCGGTAATGACATAGTGCACATCTGCGCGTCCAGTGACCACGCCCGCTCCAGTTGTAAGATTTGCCACTATCTTTGAAATGCTTCCATTTTTTGCTGTAGAAGGCAGAGCGATAATTGGCTTGCCACCCTTTGAGCGCGCAGTGCCTCGCATGAAATCAACTTGTCCACCAAAGCCCGAATACAACTTAGAACCAATGCAGTCGGCAGCAACTTGCCCTGTGAGGTCTACTTCTATGGCAGAGTTGATTGCGACCATTTTTCTATTTTGCGAAATGATGTATGGATCATTTATATAGTCGCAAGGATGAAATTCAACACTCTCATTTTCGTGCACAAAATCGTAAACGCGCTTGGTACCTAAAACAAAAGAGACTGCAATTTTGTCTGGCAAAACTGTTTTGTATTTGTTGGTTACTACGCCAGCTTCGATTAGTTCGAGCAATCCATCTGAAAACATTTCAGTGTGAATACCCAGGTCTTTTTTGTTTTTGAGAAAACCGATTACGGCGTTTGGAATGGAACCGATGCCCAATTGCACTGTGGATTGATCTTCAACCAGAGTAGCGATATTTTGTGCGATTGCTTTGTCGATATCGGTTGAGGGGCGGGATATCAATTCTGGAATGGGACGATTTGTTTCAATGATCTTGTTTATTTTGTCAAGCGGAACCATGCAGTTACCCAGAGTTCGAGGCATTTGCTCGTTTACTTCGGCAATGACATATCTTGCATTCATTGCAGCAGCAAGTGTTGCTTCCACAGCTAAGCCCAGGCTACAGTTACCATTTTTGTCCGGTGGTGCCACTTGAATGACTGCCACATCTAAATCGATTGTTTTTGAGTTAAATAACTCTGGAATCTCGCTCATGAAAACGGGGATGTAATCGCCACGCCCGCTATTCACCGCCTCACGCGTATTGTGCCCGATGAAAAGCGACTGCACACGAAAGGAATCGCGATACTTTTCTTCGGCGTGTTTTGCATCACCCAAGCTTAGTAGCTGAAAAACATCTACATCTTTTAATTGCGGGGCTCGCTCTACAAGCGCGTCTACAAGAGCAAAAGGATTGGATGCGTTTGCGTGTATAAATATCTTATCGCCCGACTTTATAGTCGATACCGCATCAGCGGCGGTGGTGCATTTGTTTTTATAACTTGTTGTAGAGGATGTTTCGGGCATCTAAATAGAATAGCAAACAACTACGTAGTTTCCCTTATAGTCTTGAAAAATGCCTATTGTCTAATTTCTGCCCTTCAAATAGACTGTTTCAAAAGAAGCAAAAGCTTGGTTACTTAGAGTTTTTGAATACCCGCTAAAAATACATTCAATTAAGGCGTTGGCGGGGCTTTTAAAGTCGTTATTTTAAATATTTAGGCGTTAAGCAGGACAATGCGTCTGTATAAGGCTACGACACTTTGATTGTGTCGCAGTCTCTTGTTCGTTTGCTTGTCACTGTATTTGGTGCTCGAATTGGTTTCGGGTGGTCTTAGTGCGCCATTTGTTACATTAAAAAGGTAAGGAGAAATTTGTTATGAACTCGGGCATGGAAACCAATGGTGCGTATTTTTCACCGGAATGCATTGAAAGTCAATCGACTTTCAATCCTTATGTTCACAGTGATTGGTCCGCTTACAAATTAAACGCTAGGTCTCCTGCATTCGAAAACCAACCATGGGATTCAAGAACAGCGAATTTATTGCCGCCTCTGGCAATCGAATGCAGGCCATGTCCCGTTTTCGACATGAATTTAATTATGCAACCGCATATGGTGCCTTCGAATCAATATAAATATTGGGATGGATATTGGAAGAATTACTGGCAAAATTATTACAGACGTGCAGATTCATTTCACGTTCCAAGATTCGACCATCGTCCACAGTTCGAAGGCGACAACCGATATTTTGAGAGGGATACACCAGGTCGTTTCGAGCGACCGCATCGATATGAAAGATTTGATTACCCAGATACTCAAGATAGACCACACAGACGCGAAAGACCAAACAGGCAAGACCCGCAGGAGCAACCAGAAAGACCAAATCGAGCGCCTGAATCTGGACGTTTCAACGACATTTTAAGAGCTGCCAAAGATTCTGTTGGGCAGCAACTCTTCAAATTTATTCCGGGCACGCCTGGACGCTTAGGCTGTGCAGCTTCTGTTTCTGCCGCTTTGAGCAAGGCTGGATTTAATTATGCAAAGCATGCAGGAGTAGGTGGTTTGAGTGAGATTTTGCAACGCAATGGATGGACCAAACACGAGGGGATCCAAAATGCGCAACCTGGCGATGTGGTAGTGGTAGCTAGAAATGCTAGATGGGCGCAAGGTGGAGGATCGGCTCACATAGGTATTGTTGGTGAAAATGGAAAGGTCTATCACAATAGTTCTGTGCGTCAGCAATGGGTAGAAGATAAATTGCAGAAGGTCTTCGGGGGAGGGATGATGCGCTTTATTTTGAGACCACCTAGAGCATAAATGCTAATTGGCAAGGCCTTGCTTGTTTGATTTGGCTTAATGGTCCAATCAACTTTTTTAGGGTTAAGATTAAGAGCTGGTCAACAAACTTACTTCTTCCCGATTTGGGAAAATTATGGTTGCTTTTTAGTTACCAAAATGGGAAGATGAAAGTGAGGTATAAATGATTTTGCTTCGCTGGAGCGTGGCTCAAAAATTTATTCTGAAGCATAGATTCTCCAATTCTTCTCTGAAGAGATGGAGAAATGAAGTTCAGAATGCAGAATGGAATAATTTCGTTGAGGTTAGAAATACCTTCTCCTCAGCAGATTGGGTCAATGGACAGATCGTTTTTAACGCTTCTGGCAACAAATATAGAATTATTGCAACAGTTTTGTTCGCAGAAAAGACGGTCTATATAGAACAGGTATTAACTCATGAAGAATACAACCAAGGTTCTTGGAAAAAGAAAAACTAATAGTAAGCTCGAAAAAATCAAAGACGATCAAATAGAATACGAAAAACTGTGCAGAGTTTTCCCTTTGCGACCTATTCGAAGCGATGAAATGAATGACCGAGCTGGGGACGTTTGTATTGCGTTAGTAAATCGGTTCGATGATCTCAGTCTAGCGGAGAAAGATTACTTGGATGTTCTGTCGGATCTTATTTATAAGTATGAATTGAAATGGGACGATGGTTTTAAAATGACTCCAGCAGAGCTGGTTAAAGATCTAATGAAGCACAATAATTTGGCTCAAAAAGATTTGATTCCGCAGTTAGGCTCTGCTAGTCGCGTTTCTGAGTTTTTAAAAGGTTCGCGCAATCTCAGCGTCGAACAAGCTAAAAAACTATCCGAGCGATTCAAGTTGCGCTTAGAAGCTTTTCTCTAAATCGGAATTATAAAGGCAACCTTAAGACATATCTGTTTAGATGGGCATGAATAGCCCGTCTTCATTATTCCTTAAGATTGAGAAATCCGTTCCATATCGAGTTTTAAGTTCATTAAGCAGTGTTGTTTACATGTTAACAATCCCGAAAGGCGCATGGTTGCTAGATTTCGTGAATTGTCTCAACAATATGTTTAGAATGTGAATGGGCGTTACGCTTGCGTATAGACGCCAACGTTGTACGATAGGCGCATCATAGAAAGCCCAAGGGAGAGGTTATGCGTCGCTTATCGAGTTTATTAGTTGTTCTTGCCACACTGTATTTCAGCAGTGCAAGTCCTGCTGATGCCGCTCAAGTGCACTGCAAAACCGGCAACGAGAGCCGCGTTACAGAATTGAGTGGTTTTACACGCACAAAAAAAATCGGACCTATTAATACAAGTCAGGCCGAAGTGATCATTGCAAACAATCGTGTGGATCTTCTTCCTAACCATGTTTACTCCGATACAAAAGATTTCAGAAAGGGCAACGCAGATTATTTACTCAGCGGTGTCCTTTTTAATTGCAAGCAAAATTCTACAGACGCAGGTGTTGTAGTGGAAGGCAAGTGCTTGTTCAACGCGGGCTCTAAGATGAGTGATATTGCTCCAACCAACGAAAACGCCGAAGTGATTAAAACCCGTCTGGGCAAAGAGTACAAAGGCAAAATCATTTCTGTTTGTCGCGAAAAATTCGTGTTCTTGACTACACAAGGCAAGCAACACAACCTACCAGTTCAAGACGTCATCTCCGTTTTATCGCCAAGAGTTTATAACTTCGCCATGAAGCTTTCGCAGATTTCCAAATACGATGCTGGCGTTATTGGCGAAACAAATCAAATCAGTTTTTCTAACTAAAATATCGCTAGGCTGGCGGCAAAGTGCCGGAATCGACCAGCTTGATAAATGCCGCCACCACTTTGGGATCGAATTGCGCCCCAGAGCCGTCTTTAATTACTTTCTGTGCTTCAGCTTCATCCATGCCTGGACCGTAAGTCTTAGTGGCGACTAATTCGTGATAGCGGTTAGCTACGCAAATAATTCGAGCAAGTAGTGGAATTTCTTCGCCTTTGAGACCTTGTGGGAAGCCCTCGCCATCATATTCTTCATGGTGTGATACTACAATCGGTGCAAGGCTTGCAAGGTCAGGAAAGCTTTCTAAAACCTGGGCACCAGCTGCGGTGTGACCCATTTTGGCAACGAATTCTTCGTCACCAAGCTCTTCTTCCGATTTTTGCAAAATCGGTCCGGGGATAGGCAATTTACCTAAGTCGTGTAACAGTGACGCAAGGCGAACAGTGTTGCTTTCTTCTTCGCTCAGTCCCATTTCTTTTGCTAAAGCAACTGAGTATTGAGCAACTTGTCTTGCATGACCATTTTTATAGCGGTCTTTCTTTTCTATTTGAGCAATCCAGCCATCGATTCTTCCTGCTACGCGCATATCAAGACCTGGTGTGGCGAAGACGTAGTCAGATGTTTCGTTACTAGAAGAAGATAGTATTTTATCCAGTTTTTGTTTTGCTGCACCTTCGTCAATTGGCTCGGATGAGGTCCCTGCTGGTGCTGTTGGAGCGCCACTAGCATCTCTTTTGCGCAAGCTGGACATTAGTGGACTTGCAGCAGATGTTGCTTTTGCTTTGCCCATCATTGAACCGCGAAGACCGCCTCCCAATCCGCCACCACCACCACCACCGCCGGCACCGCCAGCTTTGCTTGGTGAGGGGATATCGTCTAAGTTGCCCCAGCCGCCGGTTGGCGCTGTGGTGGGCGAAGATTTGGTTGGGGAAGGAATGTCGTCGAGATTGCCCCACTTGGAACCGCCCGTATCAGCGGCGGGACTTGCATCGATTGTAGACCCTGCTTCTGGTTTTTCTGTAACTTCTTCTTTTGTGGGAGCTTCTGCTTTTGGCTCTTCTACCTTAGGAACTTCTTCTTCTTTTGCAGGAGCTTCTGCTTTTTCTTCAACTTTAGGTTCAGGAGCTACTGCCGGAAGCTTGGTGCTCGACATTTTCGCCAGTGCAGCTTTGGCTTTTGCGGCAAGGTCGCTAAAGGCTTCTTTGGCGGGCGTAGTTTCTTCTTTGACTTCGGTTTTGGCTTCGGCTGCTTTGGTAGCAACTGCATCGACTTCGCCCGATGCCACTGCCCACTCACCAGATGTGGTGCCAGTAGTCGCAGGCGGGCTTGCTTCTGCGGTAGTTGCGGGGCTTGCATCGAAGCTGCCCGAATCGCTTGGCTTTTTGACTATCTCGGCTACAGCCGCTTCTGCTGTGGCAGGAGACTCGACTTTAGGTTCGATTTTTATTGGTTCAACATCGGTGGTGGCAGTACCGGCTGTGGTATCGTCCAAATCGCCGAAGTCACCAAAATCGAGATCGGCATATGGATCTGCAACTTTAGGTTCTGCTTTAGATTCGACAGGTTTTGATTCTATAGAGGCCGGAGCGAGGGCTTCTGCTGGTGTTTGGGTTTTACTCAAACCACCAAGAACACCACCAATAGTTTTTCCACTTTCAGATTTGGGTGCAACACCTAGATCTAATGCATCTGATGCCTTAGCTGCAGCCGCTTCAGCTTCAACTTTGGCAGCTAGTTCATTTTTGACGCTTGAGGGCGAAGGCAAGGAGACTGGTGCAGAAACAACAGGTTTGACCGTTGGTTTTGGCACCGGTGGCGGAGGAGGTGGTGGCGGGTCGTTGCTCTTGCGAGCTGTTGGAATAGCCTGATTGCCAACTGCACCTTTGAGAGCGCGACGTACTTCTAGAATAGAGCGCTCGGCTGTCGATTCGTTTTCGCTTAAAGCAACAACACGTTGGTGTAATTGCATAATAGGTTCGCGTGCCATTTTTTCGGCAGGCAATTTGAGCAGCGCTTCAGCTAACTTGTCTGCACAATTTTGCAGCATATCCACTTCGGTGCGCGTCCAGGCTCTTCGGTAGTCACATTGCTGGACTATGACGCAGCCGTGAGTGCTCTGGCTGCTTTTAAGCGGAATGCCAAGAAAAGATTTCACTCCAATAAATTGCAATTCTTCCTGGACAGGAGAAACGTAAGAATTTTCCTGACCTTCATAAACGATTAACGGCTGTTTGGCTAAAAGAGTCTGCGCCACCATGGCGGAATCTGACGAGGGCCAAAAAAGTTCTCGACAGCTTTTGATTCTGTCTTGTAGCCAGAATTCGTAGCATTTCCAGCCAGCCTGGTGGTCGTCGGTACAAATGAACAGACAGCGGCTCACATTTAATGCTTTACCTAAAATGTTGACCACTACAAATAAAGCGTCGCCAATGGCGGGCGAATAATTCATGACGTTGCCGATTTCAAGTAGCAGCGCCTCGCGACTTGAATCGCGTTGGACGATGTCATTCACTTGCGCCAGGCGAATGACTTCCTGGACTTCTCCGGCAGTTACTCGTAACTCGGTCAATTCATCATTATTAAGTTCGGGCTGGCGACTGAAGCTGACCGAACCAAACGTTCTGCCCTGCAAAACAAGCGGAATTGTGAGAGGGGTTACAACAGAGCTTATGGCTTCCTGGAAGTCGGGACCGGCTTTGTCGCGGTATTCGCAAATGGATGTGAAATTGGGGTCTAGCGGACTTGAGAGCATGACCTGGCACGACTCTAAGGAATATGAATCTCCCAGTTCATTAACTGTGATTTCAAGTATCCGTTTGAGGTCTCTTACGCCGCTGAGTTTTTGAGCTAAGGAATTGGGCATGTTTAAATTTGAAAGTTCACTTCTAATACAATACGCCAATTACATAAAACCCAATAAGTAGAATCGGTAAACTTCTTGAATTCACCAACGACAAAAGCACCCCACCCAGACGCGCAATCCGTAGGTGATTTGGTCGGACAGGCTTTTCAAATTTATCGGGCGAATATTGCGGTTTGGTTCAAATTTTTATTGTTTCCGACCATTTTCGTCCTTTTTGCCAGGGTCCTTTTTCAGGTCTCGACCGCAGGGATGGCCGCGGGCAAGGCGGGTGGTGGAGGTCAAGAGTTCATGGTGTTGCTTTTTGGCATTGCTTCGCTAACAGCTCTTGGTGCCAGATGGTTTTTGTATTTGCGACAAATGGCGCTCGTGCGTGTTGTTAATGGGCTTTCGAACGATTTAATAGATGCCTTCAAAGTGGTAGTAAATCGCCAGGGGGCTCTGGTTGCGGTTGGATTTCTGGTCGTTTTGCTAGTAATTGCAGTATCAGCTGCTTGTGGACTAACTGTGGTTGCGAGTGCTTTTTTGTTTCGAAAAGGTTCGCCCCTTGCTTTTGTGCCGATAATAATGGTTTATGCCAGTCTCTTATCCTGGCTTGTGTCTATCGGTTTTGTGTATACAGTCTCTTTTTTGGTTTCGTGCGCAGCTGTTTGCGAAAAAATTCCAATCTCTCAAGTTATAGGCAAGGGACTGAAACTTTCTGCCAGGTCTTTTCCTCGCACACTTTTAGGTGGATTCTTAATCACAGCTACGCTTACAGTGCTTGGTCCACCGCTATGGTTGCCGGTCATAATTTATTATGCTCTTGATGCACTAAGAATCGGATACGATGCCTCCGGTGGCACGCTGCCTCTTCACTGGCAAATAATCGGCGCGGCTTGGGAATCGATTGTGGATATGGTCGTTTGGCCTGTTTGTTTTATTTTTTACGGGCTCTATTATGCCGATATGAAAATACGACAAGAAGGTCAAGATATGGCTGATGAATTGGCTATTCTCAAAATTAGCTATGACGCAGATAACACGCCTGATGCCAGTTTGGGTAGTACTGCATGAAGTATCACGACGTATCTAAGCCGTTGAGTCAAATGTCGGGCGATTATCAGTTTAAAGAGCCGCCTCAGATGCTGGTTTCGGCTCAGGATTTTTTGGCGCGAATACTTAGAAACATTATTGATTTTTTGCGGCAATTTAGAATTGAACTGCCAGACGTGGCCAACACCAAATCTGTCGGCGACATCATGCAGGTGCTGATTATCAGCTCCATGGTAGTGGTTATTGTGTTTGTGCTATTTACTTTGTATAAACGCTTAAACGATCTGCAACGTCAGGCTCAATTAGCCAAAGTTGGCTTGGCGACGGGGCTTGAGATTCTAGATAGCAAAGCTTGGAAAATAAAAGCCCGGGAACATGCAGACAATCTGGACTGGAGAGAGGCTTGCCGAGCTGTTTATATGAGTTCACTCTATTTGATGGACGAAAACGGAATACTCAAATTTGTGGCGACTAGAACAAATTACGAATATTACTATGCGCTTTCTTCTTTTAAAAAATTGCGTCAACCTTTTCGCGACCTGGTCAATATCGTAGAAGGCATCTGGTTTGGCAACGACACTGCCACTAAACGCGAATACGAAAACTGTCTTGAAGGATTGACTGAAATCGAAAACGAAATTGCCCTTAAACTAAAAGAGAAGGGCGCAGATGTTTAAGATAAAAGAGCGCAAGCAATTATCGATTCAGATTGGTGTGCTGCTTGTTGCAAGCGTTCTTTCAGTTGTCACTGGTGTTGTGTTCAAAAAAGAATTGGACAAAATAATGCCAGATAAAAGATCTTCTTCGACCTTTAATGAGAAGGCAAGCGGCTTGTCCGGCTTATTTGAATTGACTGAGCGTCTTGGATATAAGGTTGCCCGCTGGGAATTGCCTTACAGACAATTGCATGGACAGGGGCAAACGCTAGTTACGGTGGCACCTCCAGACACTCTAAAAGAATTCGAAGTGGAGCAGATTATTAAGTGGGTGAAAAAAGGAAATACCTGGATTTATCTGGATGATTTTAGCTTTTACTCAGCATCTGGCATTTTGTCCCAATTTAAAATGTCCGCCAAAATGACTGGCGTAAACAAGAAAATAGACAAGACGATGGACAAGCAATCGAGTTTGGAGCAACTCGATTTAACACCAGAAATGGTATATGTCCGCCCGATTGAAAAGTTTGCTGAGAACAAAGATGTGGGTGGACTTAAGCTAGAGCCAACTTGCAGATTGTCAGGCGGAGAACCAATTGTTGAGGATTCCATTGGTAGAATCGTAAGCTATGTTCCCCTTGAGAAAGGCAAAGTAATTATTGGTGGCCTGGTTAGCATTTGTGAAAATAGGACTGTGGCCAAAATAGAATATTGGAGCAACTTTCAATTTTTGGAAAATTGGATGAGCACCACAGGCGGCACTATTTATTTTGATGAGCGTGCACATGGTCACACTGGTGGAACCAACGTTTTTATTCGGTTGTCGCGAGGTCCCGTTGGGCTTGTAACAGCTCAGCTTGCTTTGATTCTATTTATCGGCATTGCCAGTGGATTTCAGCGTTTTGGCAAAGCTGTACCGATTGATTCTTCCAGACGAATTTCTAATCTCGAATACATAAACGGGCTTGCTAACTCGTGGTCGCGTGCAAGAGCAAATAAACTGATTCTAGAAATACTGTTTTCATCGTTCAGAAACAGGCTAGCCAAAGTGCTCGGACTGGCAATTTATGAAGATGATGCCAAATTTCAAGCTTCGCTCAAAGAGAAATTGGCACAAAGTAAGAGTGAGGCAAATGCCAATGTTTTTGAAGCATATCAAGTGGCTTTGAGCAGTGACTCGCTTAAAGACGAGCAAGTGAACGTCATCGTATCCTCATGCGATAAGATAGGCGCAGATTTGGGTTTAAACAAAGTCAAATAAACAAAAGAGAAAACAAATGCAAGAGCAAGTAATCGAAAGAGAAGATGTGAGCCTAATCCCCAAAGTTTTCAGTCGTTTGAAAGAACGGCTGAACGAAATTATCGTTGGTCAAGAAATGGTTCTCGACCAGATGCTTGTAGCGATTTTAGCCGACGGGCACGTGTTGCTTGAAGGGGTGCCGGGAACGGCTAAAACACTTGTAGTCAAAACAGTGGCAAGTTTGATAGGCACTCAGTTTGGACGTATTCAATTGACGCCGGACATGCTCCCCTCCGATATTTTGGGTACGAGCATTTATGATTTGACCACCAAAACATTTGCCCTTAAACGCGGTCCTATTTTCACCAGTTTTCTTCTGGCAGATGAAATCAATCGCACCCCACCAAAGACGCAGTCGGCACTGCTTGAAGCAATGGAAGAGCGTCAGGTTAGTCTGGAGGGTGAAACACAGAGTTTGCCAGAATTGTTCCTGGTGGTGGCAACTCAAAACCCTATTGAATTTGAAGGAACTTATCCGCTTCCAGAAGCTCAGCTAGACAGATTCATGTTCAAAATTCAGATGGGTTATCCCAGTCCTGAAGCTGAGCGGACCATGCTTAAAAACTGGCAGGATGGACACTACAGAAGACATTCTCCCAAGCCTGAGCCTGTGATTGAAGTAGCCGAGATTCTTGCTTGTAGAGAAGCGCTCAAGTCTGTCAAAGTAGAAGATAGCGTCATAAATTATTTGCAAGAGCTTGTGGATAAATCGCGCAAAATGTCTGATCTGTCTCTTGGTGCTAGCCCACGCTCAGCTCTTTTATGGCTTGGCTCAGCTAAGGCGCATGCGGCAATTGAAGGAAAAGATTTTGTCACACCAGATAATATAAAATTTGTGGCGGAGCCGGTGTTGCGTCATAGATTGGCGCTCACGCCCGAAGCTGAGCTTGAAGGAATCACAATCGAGCAAGTAATTGCCAAACTTATGAAGCAAGTTACAGTTCCTCGGTAATTTAAAAGCGATGATAGCCAGCAAAAAATTATACTTGGCTTTGGCATTTGTCATACTTCCGTTTATCTTAAGCGGATTTTTTCCTGTACTCACAACTATTGGTATAGCTCTGAATTGCGCTCTGTTAGTACTTTTGATTGTAGATTGGAACTTGACTCAGTCACCACATTTGGTGAGTATTAACAGAAATTTTGCTGAGCGATTTTCGATTGGTCGGGATAACGACGTGGATCTTTCAGTCACCAATAGTGGTGCTAATAAATTGCACATGCTGGTCAAAGATGACTCACCGCCTGGCTTGGCGAAAAGTATCGACTATTTCAAAATCGATATCGATCCAGGCTCGACTCAATCACTTGCTTATACTCTTCGTCCAAGGCGTCGAGGCAATTATCAATTTGGCAATACAACAATTCGCTATCTGAGCTTCTTGGGGCTGTTTTGGCGGCAAAAGAAATTCGAAGCAAAAGCAGCGGTCAAAGTTTATAGCGACTTAAAAGCTTTGTATGAGTTGTCAATTCGTCTGGCGCACTCTACAGAATTTGGCGAAATTAACAGACGAAAACGCGGACAAGGAACCGATTTTGCTACCCTGCGCGAATATACAATTGGTGACGATACCAAAGCGATAGACTGGAAAGCGACGGCTCGGCGAGATCGCCCAGTTGTGCGGGCCTATGAGGCTGAGCAAGAACAGAAACTTCTTATTTTGATCGATGCCGGACGCATGATGGTTTCAGATTTAGAAGGACTAAAAAGATTTGACCATGCATTAAACGCTGCACTGTGTCTCGTCTTGACTGGCTTGTCTAGTAATGATCAAGTGGGCTTGGGCATCTTCGCAGACAAGCCGCTTGTGTATGTTCCGCCAAGACGCGGTAAAGCCCATTTAACCAGGATTCTTGAAGCTACGTTCAAAGCCGAGCCTGTGATGGTTGAGCCTGATTATCCCGGCATGTTGGCTCATTTTTCAAGACAAGCTGGCGGCCGATCTCTAATCGTGGTCTTTTCTGATTTGACTGATCCATCGGGTTCCAAGGCGCTCTTAGCCGGTCTTGGACGTATGAGCACCAAGCATTTGCCTTTCTGCGTCACTCTAAAAGACCGTCAGGTTATTCAAGTCGCTCAAGGTGGTGCGCAGTTGCCAGATAAGGTCGAACAGCTGCACCAGACCTTCAAGCGGGCGGTGGCCACAGACCTTTTGCACCAGCGCGAAATTGCACTCAGTGTGCTACAAAAAAAGGGATGTTTGGTGCTCGATTGTCCGCCTCAGGAGTTATCGGAAAAAGTCATTCAGACTTATCTTGATGTGAAAGCCAGAGCCAGGCTCTGACCTCTCGGTCGATTATTAACAAGTTCTAATGAATCGGCAAAGCGGCATTTCGCTTGGCAAGTGACGTTAAGAGCCAAATATTGGGAATTCCGCCTGATTCGACCTCTAAATAAAGTGGTATAAATTTAATGTATGTAGGTCCAATAGTGAAGAGCATGATTTTGGAATCCAAAGTAGTAAAAAATCTACGTCGCCAGTTCGGTAAAAAGTTTGTCGAAACGGCTTTGAAATGTCCCACTTTGGTTGAGGACATCAGAAAAATTCGCGAAGACGGTGTCAAAATTCGTCTCGTTAATGGGCCTTGTCGTGCTTATTATGACCGCGCCAAACGTACCATCTACATTGGCAAATGGTGCCCTCGCAACTACAAGCTTATTAGTATTGCGCACGAATTTGTGCATGCAATTATGCGACCAACTATCGATCCTGTTCCAGGAAAAACTGGACGCCAGGAATTTGTTGATCGCTGTCTTGAAGAAGAAACAGAAGCGATTGTGCACGAAATTCTAATCGTAAAAGAATTGCTTGAAGCTGGAGTTAAGATAGACCCGCTTGAGCTGGAATGGCTCAGGCGCTATCGTCGCGGTGGACGCAAATCGGTTAAACGTGCTTTGCAAAAGACAATAACTTCAACTACTGGTGAAGATTATCCAGATTATTACGGTAGCTGGTACGACGAGATAGTGCCGCAAGCTAAGCGCTTGCCCTAGGCTCGTGCGCCTTTAGCTAATTGCAAATGCAGAATTGAATCTGGACTCTTCTTGATCGACTGAGAAGGGCTCAGAGGTTAAGCAGCACGCGTATGGAATCATCTTTCTGATTTCTTCGGCGATGAATGCTGCATTTGGAATTTTTGCGTGCATGTGAAGAGTTTGAAAATCAATCGGCAATGGAGTTCCGTCAACTGCAATGACCTGACCTTTTTGAATCAGGTTGCGTGCTTGTCTTAGAATCTCATTTGGATTTTTGATGATGGCACGGCTATGTGTATGCGGTAACAAATTGCCATTATTGTCATAAGTACGGTCAACCCACGCTTCCAGAGCCACTCTCAGTCCCGCGCGCTCACCAGCTTGCAACAATGTTGGGCTTGCTGGTCCGATCAAAACCAACCACTGATCGAATTCTGCAATTGCTTTTGCCACAATACTTGCAATGCGCTGATCGTTCGATAGTTGTCTGTACAAATAACCGTGCGGGCGTACTTGTGTAATTTCAAAGCCAAATGTTTTAGCCATTCCAGTGAGGGCGCCAAGCTGGAATAAAATGCTTGCACGAAGCTCATTGCTTGGGATGCGTATTTCGCGACGACCAAAACCTGCTAAATCAGGATAACCAATGTGCGCTCCAAGTGATAGTCCATAGTATCGGACCATTTCGAGCGCTTCTTCCATAATGACTGGATCGCCTGCATGTGCTCCACAAGCGATGTTTGCTGAAGTGACGAAAGGAAGTACAGCGTCTTCGCCGTCAATGCGAAACGGTCCAAATCCCTCACCTAGATTGGTGTTGATATCGATACCGTGCTGCATGTACAGACGGGCGGAAGAGTCGTTCGCTCCTTGAGAGCCTGAGCCGTTGCTTGACTGTGTTCTGTGACCGCGACCTTTTTGCTGTCTTGAACGACGCATTGTTTTGCCTCTAGCGGGGAAAAACATATTCTAGACTTTTTTACTTATTTATGTGCATTTTGGGCAATTTAAGCTTAAGATATGAAATATAGCTCACATTCCCTTAGTAAGCGAGACTGTTAATGCTGTTCAAGCGGCTGCTGTCTGCCATCATGATGAATCTAATGGTCATTTCCGGACTTCCGGCAGTGGCGTTAGATAGACCTATGTCTTTGAGCGACCCAAAGAGTCTCAGGCAGTCTGCTTTTGAATCGTATCTTCAAGGCAATTATGACAAAGCTAAAGTTTATTATGAACAAGCGATGGACCAGACTCAAAAGAGTCATGGACCCAATTCACCTTTTCTAGCTGACCTTTATTTCGAGCTTGGAACTATATCGCTTGAATTGAGCAAGTTCACAGTCGCCTCTCATTATCTGCCTTTAGCAGTTGAGAAGAAGCCAAATAGTTTGCAAGCTAGATTGAAATTAGTTGAATTAGATATGTTAACCGGCAAAGAAGAGGATGCTCGTGCTCAACTTGACGCAGCTCAAAAAGCGCATCCCAAGTCTCCTGAGGTGCAGGCTGCTGTAGTCAAATGGATGATCAGAGAATCGAAGAAGGCGCGAAAAGAAGAAGGCAATCCACAAAAAGAACAGATGTTAGCAATGGCGTCTGTGAGTGGTTCTTACTATCTACACAAACTGGTCGAAGCGAAAGTTCCGCCACCGCATAATGCCAGAGCTAATCATTCAGGTTCTTCGCATTCAAATCCCAAAACTGTTCTGCATCCGACTTCTCAACCTCACAAGTCTTCCATGAGCGAAGGGCTCTCGCGCTTTGCCTCACCTGTTTCTGAAAAACCTGCTGCGCCAAAGGCGAAAGAACCGGTCACTCCACCGGCAGCCAACGTGGAGTCTTTGCCACCACAGCCGCAAGAGCCAGTGAAAGAAAATCCAGTTGAATCAGCTTTGAGTTTAAAATCTAGAGTATTCCTGCAACCGAAAAAAGTCGAAGAGAAGAAAGCGCCTCCTCCTGTGGTTGTACAGAAAACCGCACCAAAACCTGTGATTAAGCCTCCCAAGAAAGAAAAGCCTAAGCCTAGAGTGCAACCGCCAGTAGTAGCGGTGGCAAAGCCTGCGAAAGTGGCTAAAGTCGCTCCAGCAAAACATGCCCAAGCTCAACAAATGGCTCCCGTTGTCACTGGCATGGACATGTCGATGATGATGCCGTCGATGCCTATGCAGATGGTACCAGTCGGAAAGAGAAGTAAGAAGTCCGGAGGTATGGTTCCTCCGCCACCACCTATGATACCGTCGTATTCGGGCGGCATGCCCAGTATGTATCCCAGTATGATGCAGCCGCGACTGGAAACTAAGGCCAGATTGCAAGACGATCCTCCTAAACGCAAAGCCAAAGCAAAAGCTCAAGAAGAGCAAGCTAGCGAAGCTCCAGCAAATTCAGAAGATCCAGAGTTCATCTTAGAGTGGGCTTCAGTCAAGAAAAAGAACAAAGGCAAAACGCCGCCTAAAGAAAGCAAAGACGATTAATTGCTAAGGCTGAATTTCTGCAGTTTTTCGTTTTGGATTGGGCATGTTGGTTTCAGCCAATTTCTTGATTTGCTCTTCGTTTAAGACTGAGCGGACGCCAAGAAAGTCTTCGATCATAATGTCGTCCATTTGTTTTTGCAGCCCGCGCAACTCTGTTCTTTTATCTTGAAGTGTTTTGCGATTTAGATCTGGACTAAAAAGCATATTGCGCAATTCCATTTTTTTGCCACGAAGATTTTTCTGAATCGACTTAGCTTGCTCGGAGTGTTTAGCTCGCAATGCGAGGATGTCGCTTTTTTGTTTTTCACTCAGATTTAGTTGAGTCAGATCAAGGGGTCTACCACCAAAACCAAATCCTTGTCGGCCTCCAGCGCCACCACGTTTTCTTAAGCCACCGCGTTGATTTTGTGCGAAAGGTCGCTCTGGATAATCTTGTCCCGGCTGTCCCATTTGTCCGGGCGGATTTAATTGACCGGGCTGACCGGGTTGAAAATCTTGACCTCTGCGCTCACGTATACGCTGCATAAACATTTCGCGTTTTTCTGGCGGCATGTTCATCATTTTTTCACGCCATCTTTGTCCGCCTTGCATGCCGCCTTGCATGTGTCCGCCGTCTTCTTCCATTGGTTGTGAAAATGCCGATTGAGTAAGGCTCAGCGAAAGGCAAAAAGCGATTGCCAGCAGACTATGCAGTCCCTTTTTATTGTTAAAGCTTGATTGCATAAAGTCCGTCCTCGTCACTTCCAAATCCCATCTCGTCAAATAAGCCATCTTCACTACTCAAATCATTTGTATTCAAAGCAATCATGGGAGCTTCAGCCACTGGCTGAGTTTGTGATAGCGACTGGCTTTGAGTTTGAATTGGTGTTTGAACACTTGGTGAATCGTCTTTAGTGATCTTAGATATTTGCACTTTTACTTCATTGTCTTTTTTCAACACGGGCTCGTTTTTAACAACTTCTTTTTGTGCCACTTTCACTGCTGGTTGAGTAACTATTTTATCCTTATTAATGACAGGAGTTAGCGCTGGAGTTTTTGCAATGTTTTTAACAGGTTCATTTTGGTGCGAATTTGAGATGGCGTAAAAGCCAATCAAACCCATTAAGGCAATGAAAATGGCAGCAATAGCCGTTTTAGGAAACGAGCCTTGAACAACGTTGTTGCCATCAGCTTTTGCCAGTTGTTTTTCAAGTTCGCTTGTAAAATCTTTTTGAGGGACACTTGGTGCAAGACTCGATAGCAAGTTTTTGGAATCGTTTAGTTTTAGCAAGACTTCATTGCAATGAGAGCATCCACTCAAATGACTCTCCACCAGAGCTTTATCTACATCTTCGTTGTCGATGTAAGCGCTCAGTGAATCTTGAATTTTTTCACAATCATTATTGAGTGACATGTCGATCTCCTGACTTTGAGCCGGTTTTAATAGCTGAATTGGATGAAAAATAGGGGTTTAAAAGTTCTCGTAATTTTAAGCGACCATAATGTAATCGAGAGCGAACGGTGCCAATGCTTGAGCCCGTAATCTGTGCGATATCTTGATAAACAAAACCTTCAATGTCATGCAAAACTAAAACAGTCCGTTGCACTTCGGGCAAGTCTGCAAGGGCTTTCAAAACCATTTTGCCTTCTTCTTCCACGTCTAATTCTTGTAGTGGATTTAAACTGTCGTCTGCTATTTGACCGATGCCATCAAAATGAGTGGCGTCATCTTCCAGGTCGTAGAGCGGTTTTGAGTTGAAAGAAAATACTTGCATCACACTTCTGCGTTTGCGTATGCGCAGGCGGTCCACGCAAATGTTATTTGCAATGGCAAAAATCCACGAAGCAAAAGAAGACTGTCTCTTAAATTGATTCAGATTTGCGTGTGTTTTGAGTAGAGTGTCTTGAACCACTTCTTCTGCCTCTTCTTGATTGCCCATAATGCGATGAGTGGCATTGAACAATCTATTTTGATAACGGCGCGTGAGGGCACCAAAGTACTTGAAGTCCTTGGTCTGCCGATATTTTTCGACAAGCGCTTCGTCGCTGATATCCACTTTTTTCTCCAAGCCGACCTTTTTGAAATCGGCCTCCACTCTTATTAACGATATAAGTGGCGAAAAGGTTCAAAAATCCCGTATTAAATATATCTCATAATAATCTTGGGCAGCGAACCTTTCCACACGAAAACCAGTTTGACTCACAGGTGCTTATTTTACTCTGTGCTATTCCACATACATTTTGGGAAGGGTATTAAGCAGAGTGAGGTCTATTCATGTTGATATTCTGGTCCACCAAGAATAAAGTCAACCGCCTGCAGGACGGTCGCAAAGAGACCCACAAATGTTCTGCGTGCGGCAAGACTGCAACCTTCTTTCAATGCGAAGTAGACAAAGGCGTGAAACTTTACGGTGTGGTCACGCTCTTTGGTAGCCAGCAAAAGGTTATGCAATGCGGCGAGTGTCTGGCTTTATATAAAGACGAAGAAGACGAGAAAGCAATTCGTGCCGAAGCAGAGAGGCTTGCTAAAGAAGAAGCCAAAAGAGAAGCTGAGCGTCAGCGCATAAAAGACGAAGAATATAAGCAACGCGAAGCTGAAGTTGATGATGAGCTGGCTCAGCTTAAGAAGAATCTCGGCAAATAAGTTTGCGCTTCAACCAAAAATCTCACGAACTATGTAATGTGTCTGAAAATGGAACTGAAATTACTTGACTTAATCAACCATTTTAATTGATTAAGTCAACCATTTCTTCCTGACCAAAATGGCATGCCTAAATTTTGTTAGATTAAGGCGACTGTTCTACATTTGTGTCGGAACGTGCTGTCCATTTCTTAATTGCCTGGAAGAGGAGTGGCAGTGCCAGATCCGGGCTTTGGTGTCAGGCTTGCATTGGGCTTCATGGTCTCTTCAATTTCGGCTAGTTTTTTGGTGGCAAGAGTGGACCATGGATAGAATCTAATTATCTCTTTGAGCGTTTTTACAGCGCGTGGATAGTCGAGAAATTTTTCTTGCAGTTTGAACTGGTACCACAGACCCTGCCAGTTGGATGGTTCTAGAAATAGCGCTTTCTCGATGTATTTTTGCATCCCAGAAAATTGATTATTTCTATATTGATGAACAGCGTAATTGACGTTGACCTGCGCGTCTTGCGGTGCCAGTTGTAAGGCAGTGTTTATAGTTCTATTTGCTTCGTTTGGCTGTCCGTTGTCGCTGTAGAGCAAACTCCAATCGGAAAGTATTCTTCCCTCAACATCTTTGGCACCAACTTCTTTTGCAAGCTCTTGTGCTTTGACAAAATTAGCGTAAGCAATTTTTGCGTGCTCGGGACGGCTAAGTTCTTTAGCCATAAGCCTTCTTGCGTTCGCCAATCTTCCCCAGAGCATCGCTTCTGAGCGTTGATCTTTATTTGCGGTGGCAATACCAAGAGCTTTTTGATAAGCAGCTTCGGCTAATCTGTAATCGCGATAAATCAAAAGTTTTTTGTCGCCGATATCGACTTGAGCGTTCACTTGTTCGCGTATACGAACAATTGGATTTGGCTCCAGGAGCATGCGTTGGAATTTGTAATCTACATAAGTAATGTAATTTTGCCAGAAGGGATTTCCTAAAATCCCAAGTCCTGTACTGCGGAAAAGCCGCCTTGTTTCTCGACTCGCTCAGAGTTGGCATTTGATTTTGAATTTGCATCATATATATAAGTAAAAGGAACATTGCTCAAAAGTTGTGTCTGTAAGCTCACCTTTTTTACAATCATGTTTGCCAGTTTTATTGGCTTACCGTCTAGTCCTGTGCCTTCGGTCATGTGACTTGGTTTCTCTTTATCCTGTCCGGTAGATGCAAGCAATCGCTTCGCCACAGACGAAGGTAAGTTATTAAAAGCAGCACCAGTATCGGCCAACATCGGTTGGTCGATAACACCGTTTAGTTTGGCTCTCACTACAGGAATATTGTGCTCCGTCAGTGGTATCACTGTAGAGTTTGCCGGGGCTTTGAATTTGTCAGAATCAATAAATGTGAGTGTGCATTTACCATAATCGATTCGTGTGACGAATTTTTCAATTACATTTGTGCCAATGATTCCAGCAAGTGGACGTCCCAATTGTTGCGACTGCCCAGCAAGCGAATGAATGCGCGCGTCTATATTGTTCAGAATTAGCGAGCCTATTTCGAGGCGTTTGATGGCGCTGTTTTCAACGTTTACTGAGCCTGAGGCTGAGAGCATCGAAGATTTGCCGTCTTTGAACAAATAGTAGTCTGCCGCTGTGCGACGGTCGACAATGGTATCGCTAGCTCCTGTATCGAACAAGAACCACAAATCTTCGCTTCCGTTATCGATACGACATTTAACTAGAATTTCTTTTTGAGCGTAGTCGAATTTAACAACAATGTCTCGATCTAATCGAAGTGCGCCAGCTACCTGAGGACGATCGAAGAGGGAGTCGTCTATCGCTTCGCCTACATTGATATTACTTACAATAATGTCTGAGGCAGGTTTTTGATTGATAAATTTGCTTTGTTGAAAAGGCAAAAGAGTGCCTGCTACTGGGCGATATTCGGAATATTCTGTACTAATAGATTCTGATGTGTCACTGTCATATGTAATGCCGACTATAAGAAAGTTGCGCTGGTCCAAGTAAATTGTAGTAGGACGCTCTTTTCCTTCTTTGCCGTAGGAAAGCTTGATTGCAAAAACTGGGATTTGATGGAAAGTGGTGCGACCGTCTAGACTGAAATCATAACCGGTTTGTTTCCAGTGACAAATTATGGTCGGTTGTCTTTCGTTGTCATCGTTAAGCGCAGTGAGCCTTGAGCTTTGCATGTCTTGAGCTTGATTGTCGTTCAAGCGCCAGCCACTATAGCCATTGTATGCAAGCACTCGTTTGGCACTGGCATCACCTGCGCCACCATCTAAATCTACGCGCCATTTGCTCGATTGTCGGTATTTTCTATATTGAAGCGCACCTTCTTCATTGCGCTTCTCGCCCGGTGTGGCGCCCGATCTGGAGGGATAAAATTTGCCATAAGTAACAGACGAATTTTCCACTTTTTCTAAAGCCGAAGCGCCGCCGTATGCATTTAGTGCTTTGAGCATTATTTCATCTAGTTCTGCTTCAGCACCCGCTTGAGCGATAGAAATGGAACCGGCATGAGATATTGGTTGAGCAAAGAGTGCAAGAGCAGAAGCTAGTGCAATAAAAATCTTCACTTGCTTAAAGCCACGGATTGACACTGCAAATGGTGCGAACCTAGCTCAAGCTCGGGCATTGATTTTACGGCGTCGTGTACTTTCAAGCACTGAACAATTAAGTCTTCTACTTGAGAGAGTGCCACTTGATTGGGTCCATCGCTTTTAGCTTCGTCTGGATTGGGGTGAACTTCCATAAACATGCCGTCGATTCCAACAGCACACGCTGCACGAGCAAGATGGGGAACGAATTCGCGTTGACCAGCGGTGCTTGAGCCACCTGAGCCTGCTCCAGGCAACTGCACACTGTGAGTAGCATCAAAGATTACAGGGTAACCGGTGCGTTTCATAATAGGCAATGAACGCATGTCTACTACAAGATTGTTGTAACCAAATGTGGTGCCGCGCTCGGTAAGTAAAATATTGTTATTGCCAGCATCGGACACTTTTTTCACGGCGTTGACCATGTCTGTTGGTGCTAAAAATTGTCCTTTCTTGATATTGACGCACTTATTGGTGTGGGCTGCTTCTATCAATAAATCGGTCTGGCGACAGAGGAAGGCGGGAATTTGTAAAATGTCTAATACTTCGCCTGCTTTCTTGCAATGATCGATTTCGTGCACGTCACTAAGTAGTTCGACACCCAATTCTTTTTTTACGTCAGCAAGCATCGCCAGCCCTTTTTCAAGGCCGGGTCCGCGAAATCCGTTTATTGATGTGCGATTGGCTTTGTCATATGAAGATTTGAAAACGAGCGAAAAACCTAGCTTCTTCGATAACTTAACTAATTCGCGCGCTGTATTTATAGTCGTTTCCCAGCTTTCGATTACGCAGGGACCGGCGATGATGAAAAATGGTTTGCCTTTGCCAACCTGAAGTGTTCCAACTTTGACTTCTTTGACGTCCATATTTTTTCTCCAACCGGGCAAAATTGCATATTAGGGTATAAGTTATCACAACCCTAAAAGGCTAAATTATTCCGACCTAATTTTCTTAGCGATTGAGGTTGCGCACCAGTTTGTAGACTGTATGACCAGAGCGTTGACTGACGGGCATGACGATGCCCTTCTTAATAGCTTCAGCAAGCACCGGGCGCAGTTGTTTGATTCTTTTCTGTTTGCGAATACCACCAGCCATTTCGGGCAGGGTCATTCCAAGAGAATTTTTTTCCAACAGCTTTACTACCTTGTTTTCTTCGGCTTTGGCGGCTTCAGTGGCTATTTTAGCTTTGGCTTTCTGAATTTTTGCCTGGATTTCGGGATCGGCAAGCTTGTTTTCAACCGAATTTTGGCCTGTTACTTCGGCTTCGTCGGTTTCTTCTTGGCTATCTGACGTCTCTTGAATATTAGTTGTCATCAAATCCCTTCAAGTGCGCTCTTTCACTAAGGATACCGCATAAAACCTCAAGAATAGTAAAAGATGGTAGCCAGAACCTTCCAATCAAAATATATAGTTGCTATATTCCGACGAGCGCACTCAATTTCCGTGTTCCTGAGAGGTCAAGTAAGTGAGCATTGGTTCTTTTGTCTTTATGCTCCACAGCCATTTGCCGTATTACCGCAAAGCCGGTATGTGGCCCTTTGGCGAAGAAAGTGTTTATGAGTGCATGGGCGAGACTTATATTCCCCTGCTCAATATGATTGCCGATTTGCATGATGAAGGAACTCCATGCAATCTTACTGTTGGCATCACTCCGGTTTTAGCTGAACAGTTGAGTGACGATCACTTTAAAAAAGGATTTCTTACATATTTAGATGCGCGCCTTAAAGCGGCAGAAAGTGATGAGCAGCGCTTTTCACTTCGTGGCGCAACGCCTAATCCTGAGTATTTGCGTCTGGCTAAATTTTATGTGCATTGGTTCCGCTCTACACGTGATTCTTTCGTCAAGCGTTGGAATCAAGACATCATTGGTGGTTTTAAAAAGTATCAAGATTTAGGCACAATCGAGATTACCACCTCTGCTGCTACCCACTGCTTTTCGCCACTACTTACAGACGATGCTTCATTGCAAGCTCAGTTTCGCTCTGGTGCAGACAATTACGAAAAACATTTTGGTCGCAGAGCCAAAGGCGTCTGGTTGCCTGAATGCGCATACAGACCAGCTGAAGACGGTCGCCCCAGTATAGAAAAATGGTTGCACGACGCAGGTCTTGGATTTTTCTTTACCGAGTCCACAGTAATTGAAGGTGGAGAGCGCTCTGGTATTCGTCGCGTTTTTGGTCCTTACGGCACCATAGAATATTTACCGACTCCAGATTATCCAAAAACAGATTACGACACTTACGAAGCTTACTGGCTCAAAGATTATCCAGTGGCGGTGATGGGTCGTCATGAACAAGCTGGATACTCGGTTTGGTCTGCTGATCATGGTTATCCAGGCGATCCAAACTATAGAGAATTTCATAAAAAAGACGATGTGTCAGGCTTGCACTATTGGAAATTGACTTCCAAGAATACCGACCTTGGCGACAAACAAATTTATAATCCTGAAGCGGCAATGCATCGCATCAACGAAAACTCTGATCATTATGTTGGAGTGGTGCAACAATATTTGCATAGCTATTTCAAAAAGACAGGCGAGCAAGGTCTTGTGATGGTCAGCTTTGACACCGAACTCTTTGGTCATTGGTGGTTTGAAGGCATCACTTTCATCAAGCAAGTTTTGCAAAAATTGAACAAATACACCAAAGTAAAAGTGCGCACAGCAAGCGACTATTTGGAAGTTCGTCCGCCCAAACACACAATCGAATTGCCTGAATCGTCATGGGGTTCGGGTGGTCATTATCAAGTTTGGTTGAACGAAGACACCAAATGGATGTGGCCTGATATCAACAATCGCGAATTGCTCATGCATAAATTAGTCGATCAATACGCAAACAGCAAAGATCCGCTCATCGTCCGGGTTATGAAGCAGCTTGGTCGTGAGCAATTCTTGCTACAGTCGTCTGATTGGCCGTTTTTGGTTACAACCGGACAGGCCAAAGTCTATGCAGTAGAGCGCTTCACTGAGCACTGCCAGAGATTTGATACGCTTTCTTCAATGCTTGAACATGGTGTGAAAATAGACGTTAAGGCACTCGAAGAAATAGAATCCATAGATGTTTGCTTTAGCGAATTGAATCTGGATAATTTCAAGCAACCAGTCATGGTTGAAGAGACAAGCACAGCAAAGTAATTACATAGATAGGGAGCCCTTACACGTGGCCCGTACAAAAATTGTGGCGACTATCGGTCCATCCTGTCGGGATGTGGCTATCATGGAAAAAATGATTCTTAAGGGCATGGATATTGCTCGAATCAATTGTTCGCATGCAGGGCACGGATTCATTCGCGATGTTGTCAAAGATATTCGCGAACTTGGAGAAAAGCTCAATCAGCCAGTGGGTATATTGCTTGACTTATCTGGTCCCAAGCTGCGCACACGCAGATTGAAAAACAGTGAGCCGGTAAACTTGATTGAAGGCAGTCAATTCATTTTAACCAGTCGCAAAATCGATGGCGACGATACCATAGTCAGTACCAGTTACGAACCTCTCTCGCGCGAAGTAAATCCTGGCGATACACTTTTGTTAGACGACGGTTTGCTTGAACTTCGTGTGATGGAAGTAAACGAAACAGACACTATCTGTAAAGTAATTACAGGCGGCATATTGAAAGATCATCAAGGTCTTAATATCCCTGGTGTTCGACTATCCATCCCTGCTTTGACTGATAAGGACAAAGAAGATCTTATTGTCGGCTTAGAGGCCGGAGTAGATTTTGTTGCTCTATCTTTTGTGCGTGATGCCAAAGATATTACTGAACTAAAAGCGCTCACCGCAGACCACTGGCCTCAGCCGGTAATCATTGCCAAATTGGAAAAACCAGAGGCGATAGATCATTTAGATGAAATCATGGATGTGGCCGACGGAGTGATGATTGCTCGTGGCGATCTTGGTGTAGAATTGCCACCTGAGCGCGTTCCACCCATCCAAAAACTAATTACTCGCAAAGCTAACGTCAAAGGCAAGCCTGTTATCACCGCCACTCAAATGCTTGATTCGATGGTAGGCAATCCGCGTCCAACCAGAGCTGAAGCCTCAGATGTAGCTAATGCCATTTTTGATGGAACAGATGCAGTCATGCTTTCAGAAGAAACAGCCACAGGCAAATATCCTCTGCAAGCAGTAGAGATGATGGAGCGCATCGCCAACTCTGCAGAAGCAGCAATGGAAGACAAAGCGCTTAGCGAGCACGCTCTTGATACACCAGCCTACGCTATTGCTCACGCTGCCTGCGAAATGGCGCGTGATACCAAAGCGCGTTTTATAGTTACATTCACCAAGAGTGGTGCCACGGCCAGGCTCATTTCTCAGTTCCGCCCGCGCACGCCAATTATTGCGCTTACACAGCATCACCATGTGTATAACCAGTTATCGGTGCTCTGGGGCACTACGCCTATCATGCTAACTGAGGTGTCTGACTCTATCTCTACGCTCAAAATGGTCGAGCAGATTCTATTGCGCAAAGAGCTTGTTGCCATCAAGGACAATATTGTCATTACAGGCGGTCTGCCGCTGGCTGCGCGCGGTCCAGCCAACTTCGTCAAACTTTCGACTATCACTCCCAAACTTCCCACTTCTGAGTGGGAATTGCGCGGTATTTAAGCATAAAAAGAAGAATAGATAGATATATCTATCTATTTAGAAACCCGTATTTCTTTATGGGTTTTACTAGACTTTGGTTTTATTAGGCTGCGCTAATATGGAATTTGAGGTCTTTTTTTTTCTATCGGAGAGTCCTGCATGTTCACTAAAGTGAGGACCTGTATCTCTAATTTTCTAGAAAAGCGCGCTTGCTATCGCGCTCTTATCTTACGTCTGAAAGCTCAGCAAAAACAAAGACAAAGAAAACAAATCGAGTACATTCAGACTTGTAAGATGGATTTGTTTCAGCGTCTTGCTGTACGCCAAGAACGCTTTACTGTAATGGCAAAGCTCTTTCGTAATCATAAAAATGAGCATCAGTTGCCCCCTGGTCTAATGATAGGGGTAGTGAATAATTTAGGTTGTTTGCCGTTTACATTGTCTGCACTTTCAAATCACAGACACCATGAAGTTCGAATTGCAATTGCTGAAAATCCAGTTACACCTGATTCGGTTATGACCCGTTTGGCTTTTGATGAGCATCCAGATGTACGATTTGCAGTGGCTGAAAGTTATAACACATCAGAGACTGTGCTCAAATTTCTAATAGAAGATGAAAATCCCTATGTGGCAAATCGTGCGCAAAAAACGATGGACCATATCAACGGAACCGCAACCGCATTTGAGAGTACAAATGAATTCCTGGTGGCAGAAGTCTCGCGCGTACGTCGAGTGCTTGTGGTGGAAGATAACCCCACCCTTCGCGACGTGACTGTCAGACAGCTCAAAATGCTAGGTTTTGAAGCGTCTGCAAGTCAAAATGGAAAAGAGGCTCTGCTCAAGCTTTCGCAAGAGAAATTTGGACTGGTGCTTATGGATTGTTTGATGCCAATTATGGACGGTTTTGAAGCTACCATGGCGTTACGAAACACCGAAACAGGTACTCAATCGCATATTCCGGTCATCGCTCTTACTGCTCGTGTCATGGCTGGCGACAAAGAGCGATGTCTGGCATCGGGAATGGACGGATATTTAGAGAAGCCAGTCGCGCTTGATGAATTGAGAAAAATTCTTTCTTATTGGTTCGAGCAAGATGCTAAAGAAAAGGCGTACAAAGAGGAAATCCGAAGCTCGGTCAGCAATCTCATAGATATAGAAAAACTGGTGGAGATTCATGGAAATCAGCCGCTAGAGCAACTTTTAGGCATGCTGAAAAATGGCGTTCGCGAAATAGTGTCACGTTTGTCCGACACAATATATGAGCGCAATCGCATTGAATTGCCGAGATTGGCGCACGAACTCAAAGGCTACGCCGGAGTTATGGCATGCAAGAATCTAGAAGATGCATCGCTATCGCTAGAAATTGCTGCCCTGAAGCAGGAAGAAAACTCGATAATGAAGTGTTATCGCAATATTCTTGAGCTGGTAGAACAACTCGAAAACAAAAGCGCAGTTAGAATTTAGTCCAGACTGTATCCAAAAAAACAAACCTCTAATGGATGGCCGACTCGCCTCCCATTTAGGAGCACATCTCTTTGCAGATATCGCCCTCAATAGCAGGTTTACTCTTTTCGCCGATGCCGGTACCTTTCACTTCACCATTGGTTTCGGGCAGAAAGTTGGCTGCTACAAAACCGATTGCATAAACTATTGCCACTGTAGCGCTTGCCATTGCGTAAGAGCCTTGATACATGGCAATTAATTGGCCTCCTCCAACTGCAATTAATGCTGCAAAAATACGCCCTGCTGAAAATGTAAAACCAGATGCGGTGCCAAGTACATTGGTGGCAAAGGCTTCTGGAATATAAATGCACAAAAAGGTGAATTGCAGCCCTACCGTAAGACCAATGAGGGCTATAAGAGCCAGCAAGGGCAGACAGAAAGATTTGATCATCACAAACATAACTATCACTGCAAGCATGCAACCGCCAAATGCAAACCGAATTGTATTGCGTCTTCCAAGCCAGTTAAGAAAGAGCGGTGTGGAGATTGCTCCGATGATGCTGCCGAGACTCAGCACATTAGTGGCCATACTTCGCTCGCCTATAGCTAGCTCACCAGTGAGCTGGTTTATCCAGGGCGATATCCATGAAACGCAAGACCAGTAGCCGATGATGGCTGAACTTGCAATACAAAATAGCGCGATAATAGTGGTTCTGTATTCAGTTGAAAATAGTTGTTTGAATGGCGACTGTAAATAGCGTGACTCTGATTCAGTGAGGTCTTTTGGATTTTTGTTTTTGAGCAATTCTTTGTGATTGCGCATAGCCTCAAAAGAATCAGGCTCTTTGAGCGTGTATCTAATATAGAGTGTCGCCAGTGCAGGCAACATACCTATTACAAACAACCAGCGCCAGCCGTGACCTCCAACCATCAAATTGGCGCAGGAAGCAAGCACGAGCCCAACACTGAAAGATGTGTCCAGCCAGGCAGTTGCCCAGATGCGCTGTTTCTTTTGTTTCCAGTATTCACTTACAATTACTGTACCTAAGCTGATTTCGCCTCCAACACCCATTCCGACAAAAAATCTATATATGGCCATTTCCCACCAACTGTGGCTTGTCGCACAAAGTCCAGTGAATATTGCATAAACAAGAATGGTGAATGCCATCGTTTTAGCACGACCAATCCTGTCTGCTACTACACCAAATATGGTGCCACCAATTGCCCAGCCCAGCATGAATGATGCCAGTATCAATGAGCCGTACCAACCGATCGCGGCATCATTTTTTGAATTGATCAATTCTGAAATCGCCGGATAAAGTACTATAAAAAAGATGGTTGCATCCATCGCATCGAAACATTCGCCAAGATATCCAGCCGCCCAAGCGTGCCACTTGCTCATGTCTTTTTTGCCGGCTTTTGCGCCAAAGCTAAGACTGGTTGTCATTTCTGGCAACCTCCTATTTATAATTTTTCGCCAATTATGTTGAACGCCTCAAACACTATAAGCGCAAAAAGAGTTGTCAAGCAAGTGAATTCTTCGTGGAATCACCAGCGATTTTCATTAGTTAGACATTCTTGAAAATATTTATTGTCTTTCTCGTTGAGCTTGAGTCGTTTGAATCCTGGCCAGTTTGGTATTTCTTCAAGAGCTTGGTTCCATACTTTGGCGCAATATTCTGGATTTATCTCGTGAGCGGCAAAGGTCAATCCTTTGTGCAATAAAGAGCGACCAACCCATAGTGTTTGTAGTTTATCTGAACCATCAGGCGTGATGTTGTCGGGACGTTCATCGAACCAGATGAAATAATCGGCTAAGCTATTGAACATTGGTTCTAGCGAATCATCAAAGACCAAAGCGTCGACGAGTTCTTTATCTCTTTCTGAAAATAATGGTTCATTTTGAGTCACGAGTTAACTTCTTTATTGCATGTTTGAGACCCTCGATTAGGGCTCGATCCTTTTCTATAAATAACGGAGCAATCTGCGGCATTGGTTATCTCAGCTGTGGAGCTATTCTACCAGCGATTTACCTTGGCTAGACATTTTTGAAAAAGCTCATTGTCTTTCTCGTTGAGCTTAAGTCGTTTGAATCCAGGCCAGTTTGGTATTTCTTCAAGAGCTCGGTTCCACATGGTAGCGCAATACTCTGGATTAATTGGATGATGCGCAAACGTCAGGCCTTTGTGCAGCAATGAACGGCCAACCCAAAGGCTCTCTAGCTTATCTTCTCCTTCAATTGAAAAATTGGATGGCAGCTCATCAAGCCAAATAAAATAATCAGCTAGGTCATTGAATTTTGGTTTTAACGAAGGATCGTAAATTAAGGCATCAATGAGCCTCTTATCTCTTTCTGAAAATAATGGTTCGTTTTGAGTCATAATCTACCTGCTAATTTTAATAGTGATGTTGATTTTATCGCCGAAAGTTTCGTAACTATAAGAGACAGGTTTCAAGCCGAGTTGTTTTAAAGCTTTTGCAGTCATTTTAGCCACTAGTGTTTCTTCCGGTCGTGCCCCATTGCAGATGGCTTGCACGCTTTCCTCATTTATTACATTTTTGAGAATGATTTTTTCTTTCGGTAAAATCTGATGTCCTTTAAGCGCTTCCGATAGGAAGTGAGCTCCAGCACCATCGGGCAATTCTCCTTTGTTTATGTACTTTAGAATTAAAATTCCATCGGGTGCTACTTTGGCATGAAACCAAGCCATATCATCATCTGGAATTGAAGCTTGGATTGAAAACTCATCTTTGTCGAGCTTCATTTTGGGTAGTTCAAAACGTTTAAGACCAATTGAAGCAAGTTCTCCATCAGTCAAATTTTTTAGTTTCTCAACGCCTCCAAAGACTTCCATTTCAGCCTCGTTCAAAATTTTATTCTTACCTGGAGCTAGGAAGAGAGGCTTCTTTGTTGGAGTGTATTCTCCTGATCTGCCTATCATTTTCAAAAAGTGTTCTGATTTCTTGGCTGATTCAGACAATTCACTGCCAAATTTGATTTTGCCCCCACCAGGTAAAGCGTATTCTGGTTGGAGCATGCCATCAATTGTGGTGGCAATGGTTTTGATTGCTTTTTTTACAGTCTCGCCTTTTTTGATGCCATGCTTAAGGGCTTGCTCGCTTACTGTGTCGAGCACTTCGGTAAAAGTTTTTGCTTTGGAAATAGCACCTTTTGCACCCATTCCAAACAAGCTATTTCCAATCAGTTCAGTTGCTATTTGAGATTTTAGTCTTTCTTGTTCGAATGGTGGCAACTCGCTCCATCTCTCATTTAGAACACTTCCAACCATGGCAAGATCGCGAAACGGTTTTGAATAATCACCACTTGCGCCAAGTTCATTCAAATAGACTTCACTTGCCTGAAATAATCTTACTCCACTGACTATGGTTTCGCCGATTGACTGTCCAAATTCTGCTCCCATTTGCCCTGTGCGCTCGTTATCACCAAGAATCAGCGCAGCACCAAAATCTGCAATCTTTGCAAAGCCTTCGGCTATGTGACCGACGCCTTCAACTGTCCCGACCAAACTACCCAAGGCTCGTTGTCTTTGTTCGAGCAGGTATTGATCAACTCCTGCACTAAGGGCAAGACCAATGATTTCGATTTGTTTTTCCAGGGGGACATCTGCAATTTTACGAAAAGCCTGCATTTCACTTTCAATCGAATCTGTTTTTTCTACTCGCCCGTGAAGAGTTAGAGTTTTGGTTTCATTTTTGGGACGTTCGGCGATAACTTGTTCTTTGCCTTTTGGATCCAGCGCTACTATCTGGATACTTTCCATATCATTTCCCCCGGCACTGCCGCTGTGCTTATTGGGGTTAAGATTTAGTGCAAGTTCGATATCAGATTTTGCAGACAATCGTGCTTCTTGAGCGTCAGGCGTTTTGATTGCAGTCTTCTCGGTCTGTTCGAGCCCGGCTTTATCATTTGATTCGTTCTGCTCGTTGGACGACATCTATTTGGCACCTCTATCAAATTACTTTTGATATTCCCGGCGCAAAATAGTTTTAGCTTTTATGAACCAAATAGCCGCATACAGGGTCATTTTTGAGCATATATTTTTCACGCGTTACTTTGACGCCCAAAAGACTTTCCATCAGTTGTGGCTCAAGTGCGCAGACTTGTCTGTATTTTTTTGCCACATCGTGCACGGCACAATGGCGTTGGAAGATGAAGTAATTGCCGTCTGGCAGTATTTCCCATTCGGTCATATAACCGTCTTCTGAGAAGATTTTAGAAACCTCACGCACGCGTTCGTCCAAACTTTTGTCTTCTATTCGTGGAGTAAGAGTGCTTAGACGTTTTTTATTACGTATGGTGAGAAGATTTAAAACGCCTTCATGTCCCGATTGTTCATAAATGGCATCAAGCAAGTCCATCGCCAGGTTTTGAAAACCGGACGGAAAAAGATTTTCAGCTTTTGAGGTTAAGCGATACTTATAAAATGGTCGGCCGCGACCGTGCCTGACTAGCTCGGCGTCTACTAAGCCATCAGTTTGCAATACATTTAGATGGCGACGCACGGCCATCGAAGTGATTTTTAAATAAGCGCAAAGTTCAGACACTGTGACCTCTTTGTTCTTCTTTATAAAGAGAACAATTAAGTCCTGAGTGGTATTGGTCTGATCTGCGGGATGACTGAGCGGGTGGTTGATCATGGCTCTTTTTGCCTAGCTGGCAAGAAATCAAATGTATAAGGTTCTGTTAATTACCGAATAACCATAATATATTTTTGATACTATTATATCTATAAAACCCTTTTAAGGATACAACTCGGTAATCTTCGCATTTCAATCAAAGGAATTCAGGAGGTTTCGAGTAACATTCTAAGCGAGTTTATTCAACAAGGACTTTAGGACTAAGAAATGGCTGCAAAAACACCGGCAAAAGAAATACTTCGTGTAGAAAATCTGCATGTTGAAGTGGATGGCAAATCCATTCTCAAAGGCGTCAACCTGACCATTAATTCAGGTGAAGTACATGCTCTGATGGGAAGAAACGGATCAGGCAAATCCACCCTTTCCTACGCATTGATGGGGCATCCCAAATACACAATTACACAAGGAAAAATAATTTTCCTGGGGCAAGATATCACTGAAATGTCGCCCGATGAGCGCGCCCGTCTGGGTCTTTCATTGGCTTTTCAATATCCAGTCGCTATCCCTGGTGTTTCGGTCTCCAATTTCTTGCGCGCAGCAGTCAAGGCAAAACGCGGTAAAGATGTGCCTGTCAAAGAGTTTCGTGCCGAACTTAAAAAGGTTATGGGCGAGTTAGGTGTGCCAAATGAGTTTCTGTCACGTTATATAAATGATGGATTTTCCGGTGGCGAAAAGAAACGTCTTGAAATTATGCAATTAGAAATGCTCAAGCCAAGTCTGGCTGTACTTGATGAGACAGACTCGGGGCTAGATATAGATGCTCTTAAAACAGTATCGGAAGGTGTCAATCGTTTAGTGACGCCTGAATCTGAGTCCGGCATTCTGCTTATTACGCACTACCAGCGTATTCTCAACTATGTGAAACCACATTTCGTCCATATTTTTGAAGATGGCAAAATCATCAAAACTGGTGGCAGTGAGTTGTCTAAAAAGCTCGAAGAAGAAGGTTACGATTGGGTACCGGGCATGTCGTCGAGAAATCTCGACTTGTCGCAAGCAACATCTACCTAATCAGGAGGCGCACGGTGACTGAATCAATTATTAACTTAAATCCGCAGCCCAAGCCCCAGAATCTGGATGATTTTGGCAAAGATTATCAGTATGGCTTTCACGACGAAGAAAACTACTTCTTCAAATCGGGACGTGGACTGACTCCCGAGATAGTCAAAAAGATTTCGGAAATGAAAAATGAGCCCGAATGGATGCTTGCTTTTCGTTTAAAAGCGCTTGAAACCTTTTATTCAAAGCCGATGCCGAAGTGGGGCAACACTGAATTGCTCAATTCGATCGATTTTGAAAACATTCATTATTACATCAGACCCTCTGAAAAACAGGGCAAGAACTGGGATGAAGTTCCCGAAGGTATCAAAAATACTTTCGACCGTCTTGGTATTCCTGAAGCAGAACGCAAATTCTTGGCTGGTGTGACTGCTCAATACGAATCTGAAGTGGTTTATCACTCAATTCGCGAAGACCTGGAAAAACTGGGTGTTGTCTTTACCGACATGGACACTGGTTTGCGCGAATACGGCGACAAAGTAAAAGAGTATTTCGCCACTATTATTCCACCCGAAGACAATAAATTTTCTGCTTTGAACTCGGCTGTATGGTCGGGTGGAAGCTTTGTTTGGGTGCCCAAAGATGTGAAAGTGGAAATTCCACTACAAGCATATTTTAGAATTAACGCCGAAAACATGGGTCAGTTTGAGCGCACGCTAATCGTGGCTGAACCTGGCAGTTTTGTTCACTATATAGAAGGATGTACCGCTCCTGTTTATTCTTCCGACTCGCTGCAC
Source organism: Candidatus Melainabacteria bacterium (assembly GCA_016699165.1). Taxonomy (GTDB): domain Bacteria; phylum Cyanobacteriota; class Vampirovibrionia; order Obscuribacterales; family Obscuribacteraceae; genus Aved-18. Next base: position 3,414,122 of record CP064963.1, read on the forward strand.
TCGGCAGTGGTCGAGCTTATCGCTTTGCCTGGTGCTCATATTCGTTATACGACCATTCAGAACTGGTCTAAAAACGTTTATAACCTTGTCACCAAGCGTGCAATGGCTTACGAAGATGCAAAAGTGGAATGGGTGGACGGAAATCTTGGCTCTAAGCTAACGATGAAATATCCAGCTATCTATTTAATGGGACCGCGTGCTCATGGTGAAGTTTTGTCGGTCGCTTTTTCGGGCGAAGATCAGCACCAAGACGCTGGCGCCAAAATAATTCACGCCGCTTCAGACACCACATCGCAGGTGGTATCAAAATCAATTTCAAAAGGTGGCGGCAGATCTTCGTATAGAGGATTGGTTAAAGTTTATCCCGGTGCCAAAAATTGCAAAACATCGGTAAAGTGCGACGCACTTTTGCTTGATGAAGCTTCGCGCTCTGATACATATCCAACAATGGAAATTGATGAAACAGATTGCTCAGTCGAGCATGAAGCCACAGTTTCTAAAGTGGGAGAAGAACAACTCTTCTATCTGATGAGTCGTGGATTAACTCAGGATGAAGCAACCACAATGATTATCAACGGTTTCTTTGAACCATTCACCAAAGAGTTGCCGCTTGAATATGCAGTTGAGCTTAACCGGCTTATACAGCTGGAAATGGAAGGATCTGTAGGATAACAATGTCAAATTCTCTAATTTTAAATTCAATCACTAAAGAAGGAGTAGACATTCTGGCCACCCAACAAGGAGAACCAGCCTGGTCCAAAGAATTGCGTACCAGAGCATGGGAATCATATTTAAAAAAACCGTTTCCTTCAGAAAACGATCCTGCCTGGAAGAAAACCAGACTTTCACTTTTGGATTTCTCGCGCTTGAGCGCTAAGTCGTTTACTCCTCTAAGTGAGAAGCAGACAGACTCTGGCTTGACTGACAATTTGATTGATCATGTAGCCAAAATGGGCGGTCTTGTTTTTTCATATCAAAGTCAAGAAAATTCATTTTGTCAGGTTGAGCTTTCAGCTGAAGCCAAAGCTAAAGGTGTGAAACTAGTCGCAATTCCGCAAGCGTCTAAAGAGGCTCCTGAAATTCTCAAGCAATTTGAAAAGAATGCTCCAGAAGCTGAAGACGATAAATTCATCTTGATGTCGCGCGCGCTGTTTAATTGCGGCGGTGTTTTGAGCGTACCAGACAATGTGGAAATTGATGACCCATTTGTGTTCATCACTAACCTTGCCTCAGACTGTGTTGATGGAGCACTCTTCCCTCGTGTAATAGTAAAAGTGGGTAAGAATTCAAGAATTAGAGTAGTGAACCATTTCACTTCTTCTGGGTCTAATGTGTCGAGCCAGATTGTTTTTTCTAACGCATTGACCGAGATTCAGGCTGAATCAGGCGCTTATGTATCTTATGTAGAAGTGCAAAACTATGCCGATAATGTCTTTTCACTGAACAGACAATTCAATAATTTGCAAAAGGACGCTCGCATTTATTCTCTTAATGTAGGTCTTGGTGGCAAACAAATCAGAGCGGACATTTACACTCATTTGTCTCATTCTGGTTCCTCTGCTTCGGTAATGGGGGTGGCTCTCGCTTCAAGTGATCAGTCTATTCATTACAATACCGTTCAGGATCACCAGGCACCACATACGACATCAAACATCGATTTTCGTATTGCCTTGAGAAATCATTCTGTCTCTTGTTATCACGGTAATATCAGAATCGCTAAAGAAGCTCAGCAAACCGACGCCTATCAATCAAGCAAAAATTTGCTTTTGGGTGAAGACGCTAGAGCTGAAGCGGTTCCCAATCTTGAGATTTTGGCAAATGATGTGAAATGTTCTCACGGAGCTACAGTTGGGCCTGTAGATAAAGAGCAGATCTTTTATTTGAATAGCCGCGGTTTGGATAAAACTACTGCCGAAGAACTTGTAATCACCGGATTCTTTAATACAGTGCTTGCCACCAATCCAATAGCTGGAGTGGATGCTTTCATTCAAGAGCTCGTTGCTAGCAAAGTTCAAAGCAGCAATAAGTAGAGCAGCAACAAGTATGCAAGAGTCAGATAGAGCACAGTCACCATTTCAAAAGGTAGCAAACGCAAGCGAAATTCCCGAAGGCGAAGCCCGCATTTATCCTTTCGATGGCGGTGAAGTGGCGATTTGTCATACACAGGGAAATTATTTCGCTCTGGAAAATATGTGCTCACATGCTCGAAGCCCGCTTGAATCTGGTCCACTTGCAAATGAATCGCAAATAAAATGCCCTCTGCATGGAGCGCGTTTTGATGTGAAAACTGGAAAAGCGATGTGTCTTCCCGCTGTAATGCCCGTAAAGACCTATACCTTGGAGCAGCGCGGAGATGAGCTCTGGCTGGCTAAAAAATGAAGAACTGGAAACAAGTAAGAGCTGATTTTCCCATCTTAGATCGAAAGATAGAGGGCAAGCCGCTCATCTATCTCGATAATGCCGCCACTTCGCAAAAGCCGTTGCAAGTTATAAACGCGCTTAAAAATTACTACGAGAATTACAACTCAAACATTCATCGCGGACTGCACACAATGAGTGAAGAAGCCACTCTTGCTTATGAAGGTGCACGCGAAAGAATTGCACGTTTTATAGATGCTGCAAGCGAGCGCGAAATTATTTTTACTCGTAACGCCACAGAAGCGATTAACATCGTGGTTGAGTCTTGGGGCAAACATAATATTCAAGCAGGCGATGAAATAGTCATAACGGCAATGGAGCACCACTCCAATTTCGTGCCCTGGCAAAAGCTAGCCGAAGACAAAGGTGCGAAGCTCGTTTATATCGAACTTGCCGAAGATGGCAACCTCGATTATCAAATGGCCGAGCGCTTAATTACAAACAGAACCAAAATTGTGGCAGTGACACAAATGTCCAATGTTATGGGCACTGTGGTGGATTTACAAAAACTTGGTTCGCTTGCTCATTTGAATGGAGCCAAGTTCTTAGTTGATGGAGCACAAGGCGTGCCTCATTTACCTACTTCGGTCAGAGAAAGTGACTGCGATTTTCTCGTTTTTTCATTGCATAAAATGCTTGGACCAACAGGTGTGGGCGTGCTTTATGGCAAAGAAGAATTGCTCGATTTAATGCCCCCGATGCTTTATGGCGGCGACATGATAAGCTCTGTCACGCGTGAAAAAACTACAGTAAATGAGCTGCCTTGGAAATTTGAAGCAGGAACACCAAATATTGCCGACGTGATAGCAAGTGGTGTGGCCATAGATTATTTGCTAGCGCTTGGAATGGAAAATGTTCGTGCTCATGAACTTGATTTGACCAGACATGCAATGGACCTAATGCTCAAATTGCCTTCGATAAAAATCTATGGACCTCAAAATCCAGAACTCAAGGGTGGAGTGATTTCATTTAATTATGAAGGTGTTCACCCGCACGACATGGGACAAATTCTAAACGAATCAGGTATAGCTATAAGAGCCGGGCATCACTGCTGCCAGCCCCTGATGAAAACGCTTGGAGTAATGGGAACGGCGCGTGCAAGTTTTTACATCTATAACACAAAGGAAGAAATAGACTTCTTCGTTGAAGCTCTAATTAAGGCAGAAAAGGTGCTCAATTATGTCGCTTGTAGATGATCTTTACCGCGAGACTATTCTAGATCACTATCATAATCCTAGAAATCGAGGCACCATATCTGATGCAACAGTTTCTACCGAAGGAGTTAACCCACTTTGTGGTGACGAGCTTCGTCTATTTTTGAAAATTGAAAATGGTGTGGTATGCGATATCAAATTGGAATCGCGTGGATGTTCGATAAATACTGCCTCAGGCTCGATGATGAGCGAACTTGTGCTGGGCAAGTCTTTAGAAGAAGCTCAAGCTGTCATAAGCGAATTTAAAAATATGATGCTCACAAAAGGTGAGGACGTCACACTACCTGAAGAATTAGAAGAGTTGGAAGCTTTGCAAGGGGTTAAAAAATATCCGGTGCGTATTAAGTGCGCACTTCTACCCTGGAACACACTTGATGAAGGATTGAAGAGCAAATAAGAGCCTCACAGGAGCGAATAACTATCATGTCCAGTCTGCAAGAAGACGTAGTAAGAGAAAGTTTGAGAACAGTTGTTGACCCCGAATTAGGGGTAAACATAGTTGACCTTGGTCTTATTTATGGCGTTGAGGTCAATGAAAAAGACGTGGTGGTTAAATTGACGCTGACCAGTCCAGCGTGTCCACTGGGTGCTGTAATTCAGGCTCAAGCTCACCAGGCAGTGAAGAAATTGCCTTGGGTTAACGAAGTTAAAATAGACCTGGTCTGGACGCCACGCTGGGATCCAAAGAAAATGGCTTCAGAAGAAGCTTTGATGGATTTAGGTATTCTTTAACTAGGAAAAAGGTATATTGAGTACGCTTAGCGGATCGCAGTAATCGTCGGTCCAGAGGCGCATTTTTGGATCCGGCACAACGTCGTTCCAGTGATACTGGTCTTTCAACTGTTCAAGCAATTTTTTGTTTTTTGAAATCAGAATCCAATCAGTTGGCTCTTGCCAGGCAAGGCGTTGACTAAAGTATGAATTGCGTGAAATAGCCTCATATCCCAGTGACTGAGCCGCTCTAGCGATTGGTTTCTTGAGATCGTAATAGTTGTTTGTGACGTGAAATAGAATACTGCCATCATTAGTCAATTTGGTTTGATACAAAGAAAGCGCTTCTTTGGTAATTAAGTGAAGTGGAATCGAATCCGAACTGAACGTATCCAATACAATTAACTGCAAAAACTTATCTGGTGCCTTTCTAATATTCACACGCGCATCACCGCACTGAATGTCGATTTTGGCGCCTCGTTTTTTTGCCTCGGTTGTATAACTAAAATAAAACGGATTCGATGCAAAATCTATGACGTTTGGATTGAGTTCATAAATGAGCACTTCTTGACCAGATTTAGCATAACTAACAAGACTGCCTGCGCCCATGCCAAGCATGGCATACGCAAAATTTTTCTTGCTCTCTTCAAGAATGCTGAATACGTCATGGCTTGGACTGGATTCCCCGTAATAAAAGATGGGCTTGTTGCGTTTTTCTTTATCCAGTAACTCGCCACCGTGCAAAGTGACACCATTCCAAATTTGGCTGGATGTGTTCTTTTTGTCTGTTTTGATTTTTAGCACGCCAAAAAAGTTTCGTTTGGAAACTATTTCTTTGGTGTCTTTGCTGAGGTTGCAAGCAAGCAATGCCAATCCAGATGCGAGCATTACTATTGCGCTTGAGGCAGGCAGAAGTCTGCCTCTCTTTTCTAAATTTATAGTGCATACAAGAACGGCTGCCGCAGTGGCAAGAGCAATTTGGTACTCGAAAAAATCAGTGAAAATAAGTGGAGCAATAAAACTGTTAAACGAACTTCCTAGTATGCCACCAAGTGCGATAGCCAAATAATACGAGGTGAGAAATGCAGGCGCAGGGCGACTTACTGCTACCTTTGCGTGGCATGTGAGCGACGTGATGAAAAGGCAGATTAGGTGCAGAGATATTCCGGATGTGATAAATCCAGTCATCACCGTTTCGCCATTAGTTATTCTTGTCTCGTTGAACAGAAAGATAAAGATTCCTATGGCAGAAATCGCACTCATAATAACCATCGCCTTTAGAACTCGACTGAAGTCTATGGCAAAGGCAAGAGTGAAGGTTAGCATGTAAATTGCCAGTGGTACGACAAAAAACAAGGGTAGTGAGGCAAGATCGCTTGTAACATAATTGGTTAAGCCAAGCATCAAGCTGGACGGCAGAGCGGTGAGCAAAAGCCAGAGAGCGTACTGTGAATTTTTCGGTTCTTGTTTCAATAATTCTTTTTCAATCTGTTCATAATTTTCGTCTGATACTAGTTCCGGTGCCGCGCATTTATAGGTTAACCAGGCGCAAATAGTGGTTAGTGCTGCAAAAGCAGCATAGGCGAAACTAATTGCGTTCAATTGATAAGAAAGTGAACAATTTGGTTCGATTGCAAATGGATAGGAAATTAGAAAAATGAGCCCCCCAAAATTGCTTATGGCATAAAGGAAATAAGGGTCTCTTGCTTGAGGTAATGACGAGGACGATAGCCAATTTTGGACCATTGGCGCGGTGGTTGAAATGGCAAAGAAAATTGGACCCAGGAGAGATACAAGAGAATACATCAGCCAGAGATAGGGATGATTTAGCCATGGTTCTTCTATTGGTGGACGCAAAGGAAGGGTAAAGATCGGCAACCAGACGATGATTACTTGAATGAACAGTTTGACCTTGAGCTTGAAACTAAACTCATTTAAAAGAAATACATACACGTAAGCTGAAAGCAAAACGCTTTGAAAAAAGACCACGCAAGTGTTCCAAACATAGCTCGAGCCGCCAAGCAAAGGCAAAATCATTTTGGCAGAAACGGGTTCAAGCACAAACATTAGCAGCGCAGATACAACTAGCGTTATCGCTAAGAGTGGTATATAGAATCTCGTCAGTGATATCTGAATCAGTTGTGCCATGGTTGATGTTCCGGATTAATAGTTTTCTGATGGCACTGGTGAAGGTAGTGGTTTAGTGCGGATCAATTTGTAGGAAATAAAAGTCATAAGCAAAGCTATGATTAGAAACAGATATGGCATTGTTGTTGCTCTGCTCGCCAGGCTAGATTCTGATGGATTGCTTGGATTGTAAACGACTTGGATGTTTGAGCCGGAAGGATACATGTCTTCTTGTTTATGTTCCAAGGAGGCGCGTTCGCTGTCGTGAGCAATCGGTCCATCGCCAAGGAATGTCTTTTCTGCCACCTTGTAACTGTAAGTTATTACCAGTGCATAGAATCCCCTCTTGCTTGAAGGTGGTTCTTCGATTCTTGATTTTACAATCGAGGCGGTTATCTGGGTCCAGGAAGACTGTTTGAAAGCGTTATTAGCAAGCAAACAAAAGCCAATGATTAAAGGGATCATCGTGTAGCCGAGGAATATTTTTCCGAATCTAGCTTTTTCCTGTTCACGTTTTTCCTCACTTTTTCGTATGAAATTGTAGAATTTTTTTAGCGACTGAATCATCTCTGTTCCTTCTTCTTATCGTGCAACTCCAGATGAAAAACTCCAGTCCGGTTATTCTTCACTTATGTCATCTGCTTCATTGGGTATTAATGTTTTGGCATCTGCAAGCATTTCTTCAAGCAGCTTGTAGGTTCTTGAAGTTAAAGGAGCGGTGCGTTGATTTTTCATACTCTGGTCGCTTGTAAAATGATAGGTGACCACGAGATCAAATTCACCTTGCCGGATTCTGAGTCGCATTTGCTTTTCGTTCTTGCTCTTGCGGATCCGACGAATGTCATCAACGATCTCCTTGAGCGCGCTCAAAATACTTGGCGTTAGCGGTATTTTGAAGCACATGGCTTCATGCTCTTCATTCATGCAAGTCAATTCGAATCTAAACTGATTGCTCTTGCGTTTCAGCTGAGCACTTATGCAGTCCTCCAGTTTGGTGATGTCGCTGTAGTCGCGAATTGTCTCTGGGATCAATACACTTTTCAAATGTTTTAATTGACGCTTTAGTGCCATTTTTAAAGCCTCTTATTGTGAGTTCGAGTTTACCACACCGCCATATTGACTTAAACGCCTGATACCACCAGAGACAAGGAATCTGACTATAATGCTGAGGAACCATTAGTCAATTCGTCGGCTGCTTTAGTTTTTTCAGGATGTTTTCTCGTTTTGTCACCACCAGTGGTGACAGTTCTGCAGATTTCATAGATTTGTCCAGAGCAAAATCATTCGTTTGTTTCTATAAGAGCTACAAATCAAATTTGATAGTGCGTAAGATGTATTCACAAAAAGCGCTTTTGTTTTCTGTAGAATCTGAAACGATAATTTTTACCAGGCCAGAAGAGTCGGTATCACTGTATTCAGCAACGAGGCACTTGATATATTTATTCTCTGACTCGATATCTATAGAAAGTACTTTATGCTTGGAGATTGACACGACTTTTGCAAGTTTAATGCTCTCAATTGGCTCCGCCACAAATATTTTGACTGACTCGCGCTCCACTTTGTCGGATGTAAGAACTTGTCTTAGTTTCTCGACATCATTAATCGAGTTTTTGTAGGCCACCTGAACTGAGCAAAATCTATTTTTATACTTGCGCGCTGACATCCATCCCCCTGGAACCAGGCATTTCATGGGACCTGTCCAGCCTACTCCCTCAAGGATAAGCCTTCCATTTTTGAATGTAACGATCCTCTCGTCAGTTGGTCTAGCTGATAAGTGATAACCGGGAGGTGGACCACCATCCATTTTAGTTTACCTCTAGTTGAAACTGCGGAATTATAGATAAGGGTACACGTAATACACTCAGAATGTCGCAATAATCATCTGTCCAAAGCCTAATGCGCTCGTCCATTATTTTGGGGGAAATTAGAAAATGCCACAATAGAGGACAAAATATAGAGTGAAAGCGGAATCGTCCTGAAAAGCAGACAGGCAGATTGAGTCTGCATCGTCCATTAGTGCTCGTTTCCTGCTCTACCCAATGAGGGCAAAAACATTTTGGCTATCATTGTTTCAGTGATGAGCATGGTCGAATGCCAGGACCAGAGAAATGGAGGGCAGGAGTTTCATAACTATCGCTTTATATTCAAAAGGAATATTTGATTAGGATCTCAGTGGTGCTTGCCAATAAAATGTATCATCTATAGAGAGTTATCAGGCGCTTTCAGGCGCCATTGCATCAACAAGGCAGGTTTGGCATGTTCGGTTCGAAGAAAATTACGCAAAAGCAGGTAGAGGAAGCACTTTCTACGGTAATGGATCCAGACTTGCACAAGGACATAGTAAGTCTTGGCATGGTCTCTGAAATCAAAATTGACGGCGGGAAAATAGCTTTTAAGCTTACACTGACAACCCCCGCTTGTCCTCTCAAAGAAAAGATTGAAGGTGATGCAAGAGCAGCACTTCAAGCTATACCTGGCGCAGAGGAAATAACAATCGAAACCGATGCTCAGGTTCGTGCTCCCTTGAATGAAAAGAAATCAATTGAAGGTGTTCAACACATAATTGCTGTCACCTCGGGCAAGGGCGGTGTCGGCAAAACTACTGTATCAGTCAATTTAGCTGTTGCTCTTTCACGCTTGGGAGCCAAGGTCGGTTTACTCGATGCTGATATTACAGGTCCTAATTGTCCAGTGATGTTGGGCGTTCAAGACTACGAGCCTCTAGGCAAAAATAATCGTATTGTTCCGGCTGAAAATTACGGTATCAAATGTGTGTCGATGGCATTTTTCGTTGCTAAAGATACACCGATTATTTGGCGTGGACCAATGCTGGATCGCGCCATCAAACAATTTTTGTCAGACGTAGATTGGGGCGAATTAGATTATCTAATTGTCGATATGCCACCAGGTACCGGTGATGCGCAACTGACAATGGCTCAAGCCACCAAACTTTCAGGTGGAATTATTGTCACCACACCTCAAGAAGTGGCATTGCTTGATGGACGTCGCGGACTGGCGATGTTTAATCAAATGTCTGTGCCGATTCTTGGATTTGTCGAGAATATGAGTTATTTTCAGCCAGAAGGTTCAAGTGAGCAGTATGAAATTTTTGGTCGCGGCGGCGGTAAAAAATTAGCTTTGGATTCAAACGTTCCATTTTTAGGTGAGATTCCACTCGATCCTAAAGTACGTGTTGGTGGAGATATCGGCGATCCAATTACAAATAGCGATCCTGAAAATCCTACGGCACTGGCCTTTTTGGATATTGCTAAACAAGTGGCGCACCAAATTAGCGTGCACTCGCTAATGCCCACTCCAGCTGCTGCTTCGGCAAAATAAGCGCGACTTTCATATCGTGATTTAAAACCATATCCGTTAACGGATATGGTTTTAAAATTAGTGTTCGTGTTTGAGTGGCAATACTCCCCTTGTCTGATCGTGCGATTTTGACAGCATGAGAGGGTTCACAAATTGCGGCAAAGCATTATACTGGTGTTAAGTTCGGTACTAGTATCACCTTCGACACCACTTCTATATACAAAATATGCTCAAAAGCATTTGCATAAGAGATTTCGCTTTAATTGAGAACGTCAGCCTGGACTGGCATTCCGGATTAAATGTTTTAACCGGCGAAACCGGAGCGGGAAAATCAATTGTATTCGACGCAATAAATATTGTGCTTGGTGCCAAATGCGCAAGCTCAAATATAAGACATGGGGCGAGTAAAGCAACTATAGAAGCTGTTTTTGAGCCACAAAGCGTAGTTTGGGCATGGCTCAAACAAAACGAATTGATTGAGCAAGACGTTAGCGACAAAGAAATCGTGGTGACGCGTGAAATCACCACCAGTGGTTCACGATCTAGAATCAATGGCACAATGGTCAATGTGGCAACCATACAAGAGTTGCGCAACCTCCTTCTTACTTTTCATGTTCAGCACGAAATCAGAACGTTGTTTGCTGGCAATACAAAACTGTCGATGCTTGATGCTATCGGTGATAAAAAACATCAACAATCAGTAGAAAAATACGCCACTGTTTTCACTCGTTATCAATCGGTCAAACGGCAAGCACGCGAGCTTGAAATGGACGAGGAAGAGCGGCTACGCAAGCTCGATTTCTCTCGTTTTCAATTAAATGAATTGGTTCAGGCCGATTTGCAAGATGAAGGCGAATGGGATGAGCTTGAAAAAGAAAAAGTTCGACTAGCAAATTTAGCTTCTATAGAACGTGCTGTATTTACATCAATGTCATTACTATTCGATGGTCCTGAATCTTCAGGAGACGAAAAGGCTGCATATGATTCAGTTTGCGAAGCCTTAAGAGAATTAGAGCGTGCCACTAGATTCGATCAAAGCGTGGAAGAATGCACAGGCATTTTGCAAACAGTTTTAGCCCAACTAGATGATGCAGCTAAAATTTTACGACGCACAAGAGAAAGTCTTGATGCCGATCCTAAACGACTTGATCAAATAGAAGATCGTCTGCATTTACTTTCTACAATTAAAAAGAAGTATGGTCCGGCCCTAAGTGATGCGGTGCTTCGAAGAGACAAATTGAGCGAAGAAGTAGACCAGTTAGAAAACAACATGGATCATGTTTCTAGCTTGAAACAACAAACCGAAGATTTACTGCAAGAATGCATGCAAATAGCTTCCAAAATAACTTCGGCAAGAAAAGTACTTGCAGCCGAGTTAAGCAAACAAGTAAGTCATGAGTTAAAAGAATTGGGAATGGAAAAGTCTCAATTCAAGATGGAAGTTGAGATTCTCGAAGATCTAAATGCAAACGGATTGGATAAAGTCGATTTCTATTTCAGCGCCAATCCCGGACAACCACTGCAACCGCTGGCAAAAGTGGCATCAGGCGGTGAATTGTCACGAGTGATACTTGCTCTCAAAGTGGTCTTTGCCAGGTTTGACCAGGTGGGCACAATAATTTTTGACGAAATAGACGCAGGAACCAGTGGTTCTGTATTGCAGAGAATTCGAGACAAGCTTAGCCAATTAGCCAGCTCTCATCAAATTTTGTGCATCACTCATCAACCGCTTATCGCGTCTGTAGCTGACAACCATGTAATGGTTCATAAAGTTCAGAGCGACAATTCGACACAGGTCAATTTTCAAAATCTGACTGGTCAAGATAAGCTCAAGGCGCTTGCCACAATGGCAAGTGGCAGCGAAAAAGATAGCGCTATGGCATTTGCTCAATCACTTATGAATGAAGCCAAGAACATTAAAAGCAGCATGGGACATATTTAATTGTCTTATTAGTGCTTCAAATCAAGTTAGATCTCGTTGACATGTAAGCTGTATCCTTACTAAAATTCATGTTTCAGCCCGTTCTTTAAAGAGTGCGGAGCTGGGTCATGTGAGTGACCGCACGATGGGGTGTCGCCAAGCGGTAAGGCAGCTGGTTTTGGTCCAGCCATTCCGAGGTTCGAATCCTTGCACCCCAGTGCTATCAGTAATACCTTGCGAGAGAAGAAAAATGGAAAAGCTTTCCTTAACCGTCACTAAACGTGAATCAAAAACCCCTAACCTGGTAAGACGCGAGGGCAATGTGCCAGCCACATTGTATGGTCCAGGAGCGGAGCCTGAGAGTTTGCAGTTTTCTGCCTATGACTTCTCCAGACTGCCTGCTGAAGCCTTCTCACACGTTATCGATTTGAAGATGGAAGGTGGCAAACCAGTTGCTGCTCTAATCAGACACGTACAAAGAAAATCCACTTCTGACCTGGTTCAGAACGTAGAATTCTACAGAGTAAGCACCGATAAGAAGCTTACAGTTACAGTTCCAACCAAACATGTTGGACACTCTCAAGCTGTTGTTCTTGGTGGTCAATTGCAAGAAAATACTTCTTCGATCGATATCGAGTGCTTGCCTGGTGATATTCCTGACTTTATCGAAGTTGATTTGACTATGCTCCAGAATGTGGAAGATTCAATTCACTTCAGCGATTTGAAAGTATCTGGTTCAGTCAAAATCTTGAACCCAATGGATGGGATCGTTATCAAAGCTGTTGCAACTAAATCGGGTGGCGGCGACGCTAAGAAAGAAGAAAAGAAATAATTCGATTAAAGCAGGCTCTTCAAAACTCGCTTTTAACTTATTTCCTGATAGAGATGGTAGTACTCTAACCATCCAGCCAGAGCTAGTCCGATTATGGCAATTAGCACTATTAGCGTGATGTATCCGATTTCTTTCAATGCTGTCTTTTTTTGATTGACTGAAGAATTTTTGATTTTTGAGTTTATTACAGTCACTTCTGCCAGCAGCAATACTAACAACGCTGGCCAGACTGATCTGAAAATTTGAGAATATGACGGTTTGCCATAAGCTCTTAGCTTTTCAACCGTGTTATTGAATTCAATAATGGCTTTATCAGCACCACAAAATACCATTTTGCTAAAGTCATTCAAGGTTTGATAGGTCAATGAAACAAGAACTGCAAATACTAACGCGCATATAAAGAACGATATTGCAGTGGCTTTGATCAGAGCAGTGTTTTGATTATTCCGCAATTCTTGCTTCATCTTCAGCTTCTGAAAACGGCATAGCGTCTTTATCGTCGTCGTCGGTTTCAACTTTGGCCATTGGTAATTTGACAGTGAAAGTCGAACCTTTATTCAGTTCCGACTCTAGCTCGATGCTGCCGCCATGCGCTTTTATGATAGTCAATGCGATGGCAAGTCCAAGTCCGGTTCCGCCACCATACAATTTACTTCTGGTGCGTGAGCGCTCCACTCTATAAAATCGATCGAAGATGCGCTGCTGGTCTGCTGGCGCTATACCGATGCCTGTATCTATCACGCGAATAATTGCAGTTTCGTTGCTTGCGCGCAAAGTGACTGTTACTTTGCCCCCTGCTTGAGTGGCTTTGACAGCGTTGTTCGAGAGATTTAAAAATACTTGTTTTAATTTGTCCATGTCTGCATCAATCCAGACCGGTGATTTGGGAATGATAAATTGAACTTCGACTTGTTCGGGAGCGACCATGGTGACTGTGTCTTCGACGCTTCTAACCACATCGCGCAAATCGATGATTTCTTTTTGAGCAATAATCGACTGTCCTGCGTCGGCACGTGCTAATTGCAAAAGGTCCGACACAAGCCGAATTAAACGACCAGATTCATCGGTTACAGTTTGAAGGGCTTCAGATAACAAAGACGCATCAATGTTATCGCCTCTCCTCATCAGCAACTTGGTGTATCCCTGAATTGATGTAAGTGGTGTTCGAAGCTCGTGACTTGCATCTGCTACAAACTGACACTGGCTGTTTAGCGACTCTTCAAGACGATTGAGCAACTTGTTGAATGATTTGCGCAATTCTAAAGTTTCAGTAGACTCGTCGGCGTCTGTTTCAAGTCTGGTGCGAATGTCCATTGAGGCCAGTTGAGTGGCTGATTGAATCAGTCTATTTATCGGCTTCAATATCAGTTTGGCTAGAAACCAATTGACGGCAATAAGCAAAGCCGCAAGGGGAAGATACCAGGGCAACAAAGACATAAAAGTAGGAATAATGTCGTGCGATGCACCAAACATTATTATGTGGCAGCCGAAGATAGGCACTAAGCCTGACAAAGTCATAGCAAGCGTCATACGAAATTGCAGAGTTTTGGACCAACCGGCTTTATCCAAATAGGAATTCCTCGAATCTTGCGCAATTTTACTTTATAACTAGATTCAGGAAAGCAAAAACTCTCTCAGGGTCTTGCCTATGGCAGGGTTAGCGATGACGCAACTGCCCTGGAAAACGGACTGTCCACCTGCAAAATCAAAAAATACTCCGCCTGCTTCCTCTATCAAAATTTTCATTGGGGCAAGGTCCCAGGGCTTAAGACCTACTTCTATAGATGCTTCTGCTTTGCCTTCCAGTACAAAAGCGAAACTGAGATAATCGCCAAATCCCCCTTGACGAGCGGTGCGATTAATAAGATCAGTTAGTTTTGGCCAATATCCAAGTTCGAGCAAACGTTTGGGGCTGCCGTAGTTAAGCATCGATTTAGATAAGTCGTTCACGTTTGATACGTGTATTCTCTTTCCATTTTTGAAAGCACCATCCCCCTTTGATGCCCAATAAAGATCACCTAAAGCTGGGTTATGAATGACACCAAGGATAATATCGTCGTTTTCTTCAAGCGCAATTAGAGTTGAAAAGATAGGAATGCCGCGAGCATAGTTAAAAGTGCCATCAATAGGATCGATTATCCATCTGCGCTTTGAACTTTTGATTTCTAATTCTTCTGCTTTTGATTCTTCTTCGCCCAATATGATGTCGAGTGGAAACTCGCGTGCAATGGCGTCTCTGATATGGCGTTCTATTTCTTTGTCGGCGCGAGTAACCGGGGTGCCGTCAGCCTTATCTTTTACTTGAGAGACATCATCGCCCAAATTGAAATAGCGCATGGCGATGTCGCCAGTGGTGCCAACCAATTCTTTAACGAATGAAAGTTCTTTGGTAAGAGTTGCGGTCATTTTTCTCAGCCTCTTATAAGTGCAGGCAGCAAGAACTCCCGCTAGAAAACTAGCGGGAGTCCAAACTATAGACTAGGTCAGGTCCAAGTTCTTAATTAATTGGATTTGTGAGCTTGTTGCGAGTTTAGAACAAGTACTCGTACACAGCGCGAGCGCCGCGTCCAACACCGACTCCGATATCACGAACGTCGATGAATGTACCTTTAACTACACGCTCCCAAACAAAGCCTTTTTGGCGTTCGGCGTAGGCAAGGCGCATATCTTGCTCGAGGTTTTTGTCCTCAACCAATTTCATACGTCTTTCCAAATCGTCTACGCGGGCTTTCAATTTAGCAAGCTCTCCACGAAACTCTTCTAATAATGCTGCAAACTTTTCTAGGTCTGCCTTATCAGCTTTCTGATTCAAACGCTCGACGATGCACTGCTCGTACTTGTACAGAGCGGCTGCAAGTTCAAAACGTGTAGCGGACTTTTGACCACGGAATGTTCTGTCGGGATAACCGACGAGGATGTGGCATGGGTTGTTGACGAGCTCTTTGAGAGCATTGTAAGCCCATTCGTTACCGACAACGTCGGTAAGTTCGCTGACATCGTTGGCGCCTTGAGCGTTAGCTGGCGTTCCTATTAAGGTGCTTAGACTTACGGCAGCGGCTGCGGTAAGTAAGACCAACCCCTTTTTCATATAGTAAATACTCCCTCGCATTGACCTAATCTTGAAAATATCGACTAAATCCATAGTTAATCGATGGTGGAATCATAGCTTAAATATTCCTGGTGAATGAAGTAGTTAACCCTAAACTTTGCGCGCTTTTTTTACGTATTACTAGAATCGGTCATAGAATCGGCTCCAGTTGCGGCTATGGCGACCATTAAATAAAGCTAATACTTTAAGCGTTTATATCCCTTTTGACTACCCCAAATATATCCTGAGCGAAAGCCGGAACCTCTCTATGTCAAGGGCTCTTGAGACTTTGTAATCAAGTGGACGCGAATATGGTGCCCAAAATAGAATTATCAGATCTTGGGCTATCTCTTTTGAACCGCAAGCTCTTCTCTAAACGGATCTACTGGCAATGAATCTAGCGAAAAGAGGTTGACCTCGGGATTGTTGTCCCAGGCGTAAGTTACTATTTTAGGTTTATCTACCTCAGGCGACCAAACAAGAACACTGTCTCCATCGAGCTTGGCTTGAGCCCAGTGTAATTTCTTGTCACCACCGGCAATGGCAAAGCCTTTAAGAGCTGTGCCGTTCACTTTGAGACCCTTACCTATATATTTGAAAGTGACTCGCACTTTGTTCTCTTCAAGCTGGCACTCTTCCACTTTGGGAGCACGATAAACTGCAGGCTTGCCATACTGAGTCGCAAGCGCTGCATTGCACAAACGTGCGCCCAATAATTTTTTATTGGAGGCATGAAAATTGGGGTTCTTTTCATTGTTGCAGCTGTCTATGGCAGGAACCATGAAAGTATAAGGATAGAGACTTGCTTTGCTTTGGATATTGCGAAAGATGGCCCCCACGCTAATCAAGTTGGGAGCGAGAGCGCGTTCTCCAAATGGTGGCATTTGCACAAAGAGAAAAGGCAATTTTGGAATTTCCCAGACATTGCGCCAGTCTTGTACAAGACCGGTGAAAAAACTGAGATAAGTAGCTGGTTCGCGCATATTAGTCTCACCTTGATACCAGAGGACACCTTTGATAGGAAAGCCTGCTACAGGCGCGATCATAGTGTTGTAAATGGATGTGGCAGACTTGAAAAGAAGAAAGCTTCTTCCTTTCAATTTTTCCAAGTCTTCTTTATTCTTTTCGCTGCCTTTCTCCATCAAGATGCGATGCACCTCGTGGGGAAAATCGAGTTTCTCTGGACTTGCTCCAGCTTCGGGAAAATTAGTATTGAATTCAGCTAGTGCGGCGCGTCCTTCTCGAAAAGCGCGCAGGCCCTGCATACGCGACAATGACTGAACTTTGGCTCCAGGAGCGGCACACAATAGAAGTCCCACTGGTACGTTCAATGTTTTTTGCAATTTACTTGAAAAATAATATGCAAGCGCAGACACATCTGGAGCCGTTTTTTCATCCATCGCCTGCCACTTGGTATCGTTGTCGTATTCTGGAGCTGTGTTTAGATGCGGTTCTGGAGCGAAAAAACGAACTGTGGGCGAAAAGCCTTCTTTGGTGGCATCAGCCAATAATTTTTCTTCGGTGAGTGAAGTCAAAAAGTTGGATTGCCCAGAGCAAAGCCAGACTTCTCCAAAAAATAAATTTTGCGATTGAGCCTTATCGAGCTCATCGCTAATAGAAAGTGTGTAAGGACCACCAGCTTCTTTGGGCTTGAAGACAAGGTGGAATTTGCCAAGCTTGTCTGCGCGAGCAACAATCTTTTCGTGCTCGTGAGAGTTAGAGCCTTGCAAAACGCCTTCGATATTGGCGTTTGGTTCGCTCCAGCCCCACACTTTGACCGGCACGCCGCGTTGCAAGATGGCATTTGAGCCATATACAGCTGGTATTTTCACTTTGGCTTGAGCGGCTTGAGTGCTCAAGATGAGTAGTAAAAGCAAAAGTAGTGATTTAATCATTGGCATCGATTTTTTACTTGTTTTCTCTTGGCAACGTGTTATCCTGAAATCATTCAATAAGCATTTAACATCATTCAGGCAACTTACTAGTTTTCGCTATTTTCGAGCATTTTTTTGCGTCCTGCCCTGCTTATCTATTCAGATAATGCAAATTTGGGCATATTGTTACTAACTTATTTCGCCACAGGTCTTGCCGTCATGAATATCTTAAAAGAGTTGCAAGTTTTGCCCTTTGTAGTGGGACTGGCAATTGGGCTTTCTGCAAGCCCAGCGTTTAGCCAGGGCTATTCTTATAACTATGGAAGCTCACGAGTGACAAATCAGGGCTCTATCGGCTTGAACAATCACGATTCTACTTACATATCTCCCGGCACCATGTCAGATTCGGCTCGCGGACTAAATCGCGGTTATGGACTCAATCCTAATTTGCCTTCTGTGTCACTTGGTCGCAACGTCAAAACTGCAGGCGACAACTTTTATTATGGTAATGCCCCAGAAAAAGTGAGACCCATGATTCCGCAGAAGGTAACTTACAGAGTCAATAATCAGGGACGGAATCAACAGGGCGGACAAAATCAAAATAGACCACAAGGAAATGTTTATTACCCTGGCCAAAATACTAACGCTGCCATTCAGCGCGGAGCCAATGGTGCGCTGCAATACAACTCAGGCGGCGCCATCACATATGCAGATGCTGATGCGAGTTCTAGTTCTAATCAAAAGCAAACTAACCAGACTCAGACTCAAAATCAAAACCAGAACCAGAATCAGAACCAAAATCAAAATCAAAATCAGAACTAGAATTAGTGAGCTTAAGTAAGCGCGCTTTCCAGTTTTAGATTTTCAATGGTGGCATTGAGACTGGCTGTGTCATTAATGTTGAACACGCGTATATTTGGTACATTTGCATTGATTTTTTTGACCAGTCCAGCAAGAACTGCTCCTGGACCAATTTCCACAAATGTATCGACACCTTGATTGACCATGTATTCGATTGATTCATAAAAACGCACCGCGTTTTCCATTTGTTTGTCGAGATTGGCTTTAAGCTCGTCTCCATTTTGATGAGCTTTAGCATCAAAATTCTGCACGACTTGATAGCTTGCGTCTTGGAATTCAGTCTCTTTTAAAAGCTCTGAAAAGCTCACTGAGGCTTCATGCATCAGTGGTGAATGGAAAGCGCCACCAACTGGAAGAGGAATTGCTTTGCCGCCTTTTTCTTTTACTTTGGCGCAGGCTTCGCTCACTGCATCTGGATCACCAGAGATTACCAATTGTTCGTGTGTATTTAGATTGGCAATCACAACTTGTTTTTCTGGTGTCGAAACTGAGTCGACAATTTCTTTAAGCACACTTGCGCTCAGTTTTAGAACAGCAGCCATAGCGCCTTTGGGACAGTTTTCCATAAGCGATGCGCGTTTTGAAACTAATTTAAATGCATCTTCATTGCTCAGTGTGCCGGCACATGCAAGAGCCGAAATTTCACCAAGACTGTGTCCTGCTACAAATTGTGGCTTTGGTCCACCGCTTTCTACATAGCACGCCCAGGCTGCCAGTGATACTGCAAGAATGGTTGGTTGAGTATTTATAGTTCGCTTCAGTTCTGCATCAGGACCTTCAAAACAAAGTTGGGTGACATTGAACTGTTCAAGTAGATTTTTAGCTGAGCCAAAATTCTCGTACAAGTCTTTTCCCATCCCAACAGACTGCGAACCTTGTCCGGGGAACAAGCATGCCAACTTTGCCATATTCTATATCCTTCTATAAGTGCGATCTATAAGTGCGTTTGGTGCCACTATATTCAGTGCTAACTATCTGCTCTCAGCTGCACTAACTTTTTTTTTACCGTCAGGATCATTACTCGAATCACCACTTGAATCGTTATTGTCGTGATTGTTATGACCGCTTCCATTGCCATTTCCAGTGCTTTCTGTTTTAAGCGCCTGTTCCATTTTCTTAATTACATTTGCCATGACCATGTCTTTGGCAACGCGAATTGCGTTTTTAATTGCTGTGTGTTTTGAGCCACCATGAGCAATTACATATACGCCTTTCACTCCAAGCAATAAAGCTCCGCCCAACTCATTGTGGTCGACTCGTGCTTTAAGTGCTTTCAAATATGGTTCTGCCATGATGCCTGCCACTTTGCCTCGAATGGAACTCATAAGTTCCTGGCGCAAAATCTGGCTCATCATACGTGCGATGCCTTCTGCTGTTTTTAGCGAAACATTGCCTGTGAATCCATCGGTCACCACAACATCTACTTTGCCAAGTGGATAATCGCGTCCTTCGACAAATCCGATGAAATTGAGTTTATTACTTTCTGAAAAAATCTTGTATGCGTCGCGAACCAGGTCATTGCCCTTGGTTTCTTCTGTACCTATATTGAGTAAACCGACTCTTGGTTGAGGAGTGTTATACAGTCCTTTAAATAGTACGGAACCCATCACTCCAAAGTGAAAAAGCTCTTCGGGGCTGCAATCTACGCTTGCGCCGCCATCAAGCAAGAGGCAGGGCTCGTTGTTTACTGTAGGCATGCCCACGCAAATTGCGGCTTTGTCGGCACCTTGCAGTTTGCCAAGTGCGATTTGTGCTGCCACAGCTGCCGCTCCAGTTGAGCCTGCAGCCACAACTCCATCTGCTTCGCCTTTTGCCACTTGTTTGGTAGCTACTAATATAGAACTGTCTTTTTTCTTGAGAACTGCTCGACTTGGTTTTTCGCCCATTTCTACCACTTCGGTAGCGGCAACGATGCTTATATTCATCGATTCTGGGCTGCGACCTCCAAGCACTTCTTTTACAGAATTGCGTTTGAGTTCGGCGCTGATGACGTCGGGAGGTCCCACGAGCTGGATCGCGATTCCATATTCTTTTGCCGCGATTACCGCTCCAAGGACTACCTCTCTGGGCGCGTGGTCGCCGCCCATGGCGTCAATGGCAATTCTTATCATAGTGTGCTCAGATCCTTGCCTCAGGCTTTCAAGAAGAAAAAACGACAGTTTTTAAGACTTAAAATACGGAGTCGCTTCTGAATGCAGGACGACCGCGATAGTAATCGCATTGTGGGCAAACCATGTGTGACTTAGCTGGTGCGCTGCAGTTCGAACATTTCGAGACTGTAGTTTTGATTGCTTTCCAGTTAGCTCTTCTGGAGTGTTGTTTTTGGTGAGAAGTTTTCTTCTTAGGACAAGCCATTTTGCGTTCCTTTCTAAAAATGAGACGCTCGAAAAAATTCGGGCGGGCGGTATAAGCAGATTAGTAATTATCTACTAAATATGCCTATTAGTACATCGAGCAGACATCAATTTTCTTTATTTTGAAACAGACTCTTCAAACTTTCCCAGCGAGGGTCGATTTTGTCGTCAGATTCGGGCTCGTCATTAGCCTGGACAGTAACGGGAATACCTCGGCAAGCCTCACCACAGTGGGCGAAAGCGGGAAGGCTCACAATTACTGCCTGATAAACGATATCGCTTACATCTAGATTCTTGTCATCTGGCAAAACTTCATAAAAATCTTCTGGATTAAGTTCTTTTTCTTTTGTATAGGCGTCGGATTCGTCGCAATCGTAAAGGCTGCTCACATAAGCACGCGAATAGACAAATTGCTCTTGTAGGTCAATTTCAAGAGGCAAAACATAAGGCTGGAGGCAAACATCGCAATTAAGTTCGAGCACGCATGCAAGCGTGCCAAGCATTTTGACCCCACCGTCGTTAATTGAAACAGTAATTGAGCCGCTAACAGTGCCGGGGTCTTCTAGCTCGGCAATTTCCATATCTTCGCAAAAGTCGAAGGTAAGGCGTTTTTGCTTGGCTGATGCAATCTCGTCTATATTTAGTTTCAAAACGATTGCTCCTGGAGACTTCTAAATTTTATCACAGGTAATTAAAACCAAATGGACACTGGCTTGCGATGAGCAAGGCGAATTATGTGCGCTGGAAGATCAATTTATAACTATTGAAGATGGGCTTATCAAGCAAGTTTCAGAAAAAGCGCCTCAAGATGAGAGTAAGCTTGTCGACTATGGTGCTGCCATTGCAATGCCAGGATTGATTAATCTGCACTGTCATCTCGATTATTCTAAGCTGAGCATTGAAGGCATGCCAAGCTACTCAGGAAGCCAGGCTACTGATTCAAAGTCTATTTTATTTTCCTGGATTCCAGCACTTATTGCTAAAACTGCAAGCTTTAGCCAGGAAGAGTATTTTGCCTCGGCTCTGCACGGAGCCTCTCTTGCCGCAGAAGCTGGCACAAGTTTTGTGGTGGACAATTCATTTCAAGCAATTACTGGACTTAGTGCTTTAGCCTGTCTCAAACTAAAAGGGCTTGTTGGTTTAGAGCTATTTGGAGTGGATCCAGAACAAGCAAATAATCAGTTTGTTATGTGGAAAGAACGTTTTGAAAAAGCGCGCTTGACCATTTCAAATTCGCAAAGTCAAATTGATTTAACTGTCTCTCCTCATGCACCATATACAGTGTCGCCTCAATTATGGCGTCTGGCTGCCGATTTTGCTTATGCCAATAACACAAAAGTATTGGCTCATGTAGCCGAATCACAAATCGAATATGATTGGTTTGCTAATAGAAATCTGGATGATGACCAGGAAATCGACCAGTTTCTAATTCAGGCATTTACTCGTTTTCGCAACCAGGATGGAATTGTCGAGCAAGTGAAAAGCATGGTCAAGTCGCTTGAGTGGCGGGCATGTGGTCATTCACCCATCGAACATTTGAAGCGACATAATTTGCTTGATTCAAATTTATTAGCAACACATTGTGTAATGGTAAATGACCAAGACATTGATTCAATGCGAGTTAAATCTACTTCGATTGCACTTTGTCCAGTGAGCAATATTCTACTTGCTAATGGAAAAGCACCAATTGAGAAGTTTCTTTCAAGTAAGTTAAAAATGGGTCTGGGAACTGATAGTCTAGCTTCGTCGTATAGTCTAGATTTGCGGGCGCAAGCGCGATTTGTACTTGAGAATAATCAGCACATCGATAGTAAACAATTGCTTTCACTGCTCACAAATAAAGCAGCTTTGGCGCTTGGCAAAGACAAATATCTCGGTTCGATAGAGACTGGAAAAAGTGCCGACATTTTGATTTTGAAATTAAAGCCAAGTGTGGGTGCATATACAAATGTGTTTGACATGGCACTATCTTGTGATGCTTTGGTCGAAGATCTTTTTGTTGATGGAAATAAGGTTGTAAGTAAGGGGAAGCTGTTACAGGCAGAGGCTTTGTGAGCCCGTGTTGCTCACGTTATTGTAGATTTTATTTTCTGCTGAAAATATATTTATCTATAGGTTTATAACGGTAGGCGTCATAATTTACTTTCTTCGACAGCGAAGTCTAAAAGTCTATAGGTTTAATTGAAATGGCTACAGGAAAAACCGACCACATTTGCAGCGGACGTACATGCATGTTTTGCCGGGTGTTAGAAAACCCAGCCGGCGTCAAACAGACCGGAGCAAGATCCTACATGGACAGCCAGGTTATTGAACGTGTGAAAGAGCTTGAGCAGCGCTCACTTTTAACAGGTTCGGAGGTGGCTCCACCCACTAGCAAAGGTGAAGAAATCGAGCGTCTTGCTCTTCTAGATATGCTCACCGGACTCTATAACTCGCGCACTTTCTTGAAAGAACTCAAAGATGAGTTGAAGCGCTCTAAAAGATATAAAAGACCAGTATCACTATGCATGGTATCAGTGGACAATTTTAAAGAACTAACTCGTCAGTATGGCGCTCTCACTTCCGATGGCGTAGTCAAATATGTAGGCGAAATTTTAAAAGGCGCGACACGCGACGTTGATATTGCCGCTCGTTATTCATCTGAAGAGTTTGCACTTATATTTCCTGAGACAGGCGTCCAGGGTGCCACTGTAGTGGCAGAGCGCATCAGACAAAGAGTAGCCAATCAATCGTTGAGCGCTAATTTCAACAACTTGAAAGTGACAGCAAGCGTTGGTCTGGCTGCGTTTCCTACTCATGCACGAGAACATGATGAATTGCTGCAGCGCGGTATTGAAGCTTTAGAACAAGCATTGAATGCTGGTGGAGACAGAGTTTCCCTGGCACAAACAATTAATCAAGGATAAACCTAGAACATGGCAAGTAAATCGCCCCTTTCGAAGATAGGCTCGTGGTCTATCTTCAGAGACTGGAAACCAATGGCGGTAATCGTCGTTTTTTTCTGGTCGCTTACTACTCTTTTTCGAATCGAGCCTGAGTCCACAGTCAATCACTGGATTGAACTTTCTAATTTGAGCGCACAAGAACTCAATTTAGAAATTCAAAAACGTTGCACTGAAATGCCGCGTTGGCAAAAAATGAATTTCTACGAAAAGGAGCATGTGGTCAAGGAAGAGTTGGAAAAGGCTCAACTGGCAAACAACATTCAAATTCTAAAAAGAATCGGAATCGCCAATTTGGCTCAGACGCTTAATTTGGACAAAAAGATTCCCACAAGATATGTGTTATTTACCAATCTAAAATTAGGTCTCGACTTGCGTGGCGGTTCTCAGCTTTTGCTGAAAGCCATGCCTGCACCACCCCAGGTGCCCGAGATCACGCATGAGGTGATGAATGGCGTGCAAACCGTCATCAATAACCGAATCAACAGCTTAGGAGTTTCTGAAACCATCGTCCAAAGAGCCGGCATAGACAGATTGATTGTCGAAATGCCTGGTATCAAAGATCCCCAACAAGCAAAGGATCGAATCGGTACCACTGCCATGCTTGAATTTAAAGAACTGGCCATTGCTCCTGATGGAACAGCAATGTGGAAAGATACTGGGTTGACCGGTGCTGATTTCAAACGTGCTCAAGCAACTGCAATGATGGCCGGTTCAACCTACCGGGTCAGTTTTGAATTCAAACCGGAAGGTGCCAAAAAATTCGGCGAATTAACTAAGCGTCATGTTGGTCAGCAAATAGGTATTTTTCTCGACGGCGTTCCGACCGAGCGAGGTCCTGATGGTCGCTCCCTTTCGCTTCAGGAATATCATGGAGTAACAGTCAAAGAACCAATTCTGACAGGTACAGGTGAAATTACAGGTAGTTTCACTCAAGACCAGGCCGTTGATTTGTCAGTCAAACTCAATGCTGGTGCCCTTCCCGTTCCAGTGCAAATTTTAGAAGAGCGAACTGTTGGTGCGACACTAGGTCAAGACTCCATCAAGAAGAGTATGGTGGCAGGATTTATTGGTATCGCTACAGTGATGGTCTTCATGCTCATAGTCTACGGCTGGGCTGGACTTGTTGCTGATGTGGCACTTATCTTATATACGCTTGCAACTCTTGCGATTTTCATTTCGATGTCAGTCACTTTGACACTGGCTGGTATAGCTGGTTTCATTCTTTCAATTGGGATGGCGGTCGACGCTAACATCTTGATTTTTGAGCGAACAAAAGAAGAACTGAAAAATGGCAAAGCACTTTATACGGCTATTGAAGCTGGTTTTAATCGTGCATTCTCTGCAATCTTCGACTCTAACGCAAATAGTTTGATAGCCTGCGCCGTGCTAATGATGTTTGGTACATCCATTGTAAAAGGATTTGCCGTCACGCTAGCCATCGGGGTTGCGGTCTCTATGTTCACCGCTATCACTGCCTCGCGCACGATGCTACATTTGATACCACGCAGCTTCGGCTTGTTCGGACAAAAGTTCGACTCGAAAACTTCAACCATTCAAAAGCCTAAGCAGAAGGAGGCAGTGTGAGCACTAACGAGCAAGACTACAAAGTGAAAGTCGATATTGTGAAATATCGCTGGATCTGGATAGGCATATCTCTTCTTCTGACTTTGCCAGGCGTCATCGGTATCGGTATGTGTTATGCCAAATTCGGCACACCACTCAAACCAGGAATCGATTTTACCGGCGGCTCAATTCTTCAATATCAGTTTGAAAAACCAGTAGAGCTTGAGCCCATTCACGAAGTTCTGGAAGAATGTCATCTGCCCGGATCGCAAGTTCAGAAAGCTTATATATCGGGCAAAGAAGCTGTGGTGCTACGCACCAAGGCGCTAGATGACGAGAATCTGAAAAAGCAATTAGACAAGGCACTTGAAGCGAAACTTGGTCCATTCAGGCAACTATCCATTGATAAAGTGACTGCCACGATTGGTCCCGAGCTTTTGATGAATGGCTTGATTGCGCTTTTTTCGACTCTGGCGGTGATGATCGCATATATTTCATATCGTTATAAATTCGACTTTGCCATGTGCGCAATTTGCGCTCTTTTGCATGACGTTATAGTTCTTTGTGGTTTCTATGCCATCCTTGGACTTGTTATTGGCGTGGAGGTGGATAGTTTGTTCCTCTCTGCCGTGTTGACCGTAATAGGCTTTTCGGTGCACGACACTATTGTTGTATTCGATCGAATTCGAGAGAATGCAAAATATGTTGGCAGCAAGACCAAAGACCCGGTTACAGGCGAAGAATATAAAAAGACCTTTGGCGATGTCACAAATGACAGCGTTAATCAAACACTTGCTCGTTCTATCTATACGAGTTTGACCGTTGTATTCACTCTCACTGCACTTTATCTGTGGGGAGGAGTCACTACCAAAGACTTCGTTTTAGCCATGTTGGTTGGTATCATTTCGGGAACATACAGTTCAATATTCAACGCAAGTTGTCTGCTGGTTCTTTGGCGTGAGGTTAAGCTGAAAAAGCAGATGGGCAAACCAGCTGTGGCAAGAACTTAATTCGCTACTCTGGGCGTTCTGTGATGGATTGAGTTAAATGAGTCTTGCCTTGTTTATCTTTGTAGCTGAAACTCAAAGGAAATTCGAGTTTCTTCAGCTCCTCTACAAATTGCTCGAGTCTGGCAAACTCTGCGGTGTTTTTGGCACTTATCGACCAATTTGGTCGAAGCAGAGTTCCATCTTTAGTTTCCAGAACCACTTCGTACCAGTATTCGGGTCCGTGTTTGCGCTGAGTCCACTCTTGATTAATATTGACCGACTTGAGCTCATTTCGACTAATTGTCTTTGGCGTGCGAATAATGACGAATTTGGCGATGAGTGACTGAGCTGTTTCGCCTAGATGCAGCTCAGAATAATTAGTTACTGACAAATTAACTAAATAAGCAGACAGGTAACTCATAAGGAGGCAAATAAGCCAGCTCATGAAATACATAAGTTTGTTGCCTATAGGCTTGTCGCTGAATTTTTCAAAATCTTTTCTCTTAAGGAATTTTGCAAGGCGCCTTTGTGTGATTCGTTCAGAAATTAGCCCCAAAAAACCGTATGTGAGTGCTACCGATAAACTGCCACCGACGGCAAAATAGAGCAATACTTTAGAGGGATTATCAATAAACATGACTTAATCATACTCGCCTACATCATACTCTTCAAAACTGGTCCTATGAAAAGCAAGCCCTTATTTTGGTAGAATATCCGGCCACCACCTAAGGGCAGACCTGACAAGGGGATAACAAATGAGTGACGCTCAACAACCCGAAGATAAAGACCTGAACTTGTCAGACGAAGATAAGTGGGACATTCTCACTCGTCCAGAACGTTTGGGAGAGATTCTTCTCAAGCACGGAAAGCTGACTGTCAGTCAGCTAGAAGAAATTATCAAAGATCAAGAAACATCCGGACGTCCTCTAGGCGAATTGATTCTTGCTCGAGGTCTCATGTCTCGAAGCGAATTGCTTACTGCTCTTGATTGGCAGCATAAAGCGGATCGCGTGATTATCGATTCTTTGACCGAGTTGATAAATAGCCCTAAGAAAAGAGACTAGTCGGTCCAATTGAGATTTAAAGACAAAGTAGCTGTTATAACGGGTGCGGCTTCTGGTATTGGCAGAGCCACGTCTCTGGCTTTTGGAGCGGAAGGTGCCAATCTGATTCTGGTCGATATCGACGAATCAGGTTTAGCCGAAGTCGCCGGAAGTCTTCCTACAGACTGCCAATTTGATCTAATTGTGGGCGATGTTTCTAAGGAAGAAACATCTTTGGCAGTGGCTCGCGTCGCCAATAAAATTTATAAGCGCGTCAATATTTTGTTTAACAATGCTGGTGTCGAAACTGTGGCACCGCTGCATGAAACCACAGAAGAAATGTGGGATAACGTGATGGATACTAATTTGAAGGGCGCTTATTTCATGACTAAGCAATGTCTTGCTTTCATGATCGATGCAGGTGGAGGCGTGATAATAAACAATGCATCGGATGCTGGACTTCGTGGTATCAAATATAGTGCGGCTTATTCTACTTCTAAAGCGGGTTTGATTCATTTTTCTCTTTCTACTGCCGTGGACTATGCTTCCAAAGGTATACGCTGTAACGCTATTTGTCCGGGTTGTATTCGTACTCCACTGTGTGAGCGATTCAATGAAAATGTAGGCAAGCGCAAAGGAATAACTGGTGCGCAGGCATTGCAAGAATTTGTTGACGACAATATTCCTATGAAGCGAGTGGGCGAATGCGACGAAGTGGCAAAAGTAGTTTTGTTCTTGTGCTCGCCTGATGCTGGCTATATAACTGGTGCTGTGATTCCCATAGATGGCGGATTGACGGCTGGAATGTAGCGAATTTTTCGATGCCAATCGATGGGTCTAAAAACAAAAAGGGCTGAACCTAAGCAAAACTTGCCAGAATGCTTATGGTTAACGCCAGAGATTCTTAGTAGTATCCTTTTTTTTAGGTTTGGCGTGTGGTGTAAGGGCAGCCGACCTAACGATTTAATGTTGGTGGCATTTTTAAAACGTGAGGTTCACTGCCTTTACACCTAACGTTGAACTCAATTGATTTTATTGACCTCAACTTCTTTTGCTCTCAATTTTGAGATTAGATCATTTGCGAATGCCGAATTGGATTGTGCAATAGCCCAGGCCGCGTGTTCTCTCAGTAGAGGCTCTGCTTCGTTTGAAGCAAAATCAAAAAGTTTTTGCAAATAGAATTTGTCATCTTGCCCATTTGCAATTTCGTTGCCGATACAAACAAGTGTGTTGCGCAAGATGCCGCGACGTTTCGGACGCGATAAAGGAGTATGGGCAAAACGTAGCTTGAATTCGCTCTGGGTCTTTATTTTAAGCATAGAAAATAAATCTAAATAGTGACCGACTCCAGCTTCAGGTTCAAATTCGATCCAGGGTGTTGAGGAAGTTTTCGAATTATAAGGACAGACTTCCTGACAGACATCGCAGCCAAAGACCCAATTTTCTAATTTGGAACGAAGCTCAATTGGGATGGCGCCTTTGTTTTCGATAGTCTGATATGAAATGCACAAACGAGCATCTACAAAAAAATCACCATGATTTTGAATGGCACCAGTTGGACAGGCAGTGCCGCAACGAAAACAATCGCCGCATGTGCCTTTGTAGGGACCGTCCGGTTCTATGCCGAACTTAGATAAATCTATATCGAGAAATAACTCGGCTAAAAAATTATACGAGCCGGATAATTTGGGTCCAATTATCAAAGTGTGTTTACCTGAAAAGCCGATGCCATGCCTTTCAGATAAACCTTGTTCGTATACCGGAGCACTATCAGTACAGATTTTCGATTGTGATTTTTGATTTAGTAATTGCTCGATTTTTTGTTTGAGCAAATCTATTTTTTCGGGGATGACCAGATGATAATCTCGCCCAACTGCGTATGAAGCCACGGCTCCATGGAAAGGACCTGGCTTTTCTGGACGTTGAGTGTAGTAGTTCACGGCAAGTACAATCACAGATTTTGATTGGGGTGCAAGCAGTGCTGGGTTCAGTCTAGTCTCAGGCTCACGCGCCATGTAGTTCATCGTGCCTTGAAAACCCATGTCCAGCCATTGGTTGAAATGAGCACCTTTATTTTCAAGAGGAGCAAGCGAAGCAAAAGAGACCTGATGAAAACCCAGGTCGTTAGCAATTTCTTTGATAAGCTCTTTGTAGTTTGGCACGTTCTATAATTCTACCCATCATGACCTTGAAGCTTGAAGATTTAGACTACGATTTGCCCAAAGAGCTTATTGCTCACGAGCCCTTGCCTGTTAGGCACGAGTCACGCTTGCTTGTGGCTAATAGAAAAACTCGCGAAATAAAACATGAGCAATTCGGCTCTATCAAAGAATATTTGAAGCCAGGTGATGTTTTAGTAGTTAATAACACCAAAGTTTTGGCTGCTCATTTGCTCATGAAACGAAAAACTGGTGGCACTGTCGATTTGCTTTTCTTGCGAGCTTTGCCTGAAATGGGAGCTGGCGGCAAATTTTGGGAAGCGATGGGAAGACCTATTAAACGATTGCATCCAGGCGAAGTACTTGAAGTCACAGCACCCGATGGCACCGTTTTTAGTGTCACAATCCATGGATTCATGTTTGCCGAGAAGGGCGAACGTCGCCTGGTAATTGATTTATCGCAAGCCGGCAGCGCTTATGAATTTTTTTCTAAAGTGGGATTTGCTCCACTGCCACCATATATTTTAAGCAAGCGCTCATCGCTTGGCGAATTAAAAGATAGTTTTGATCGTGAATCAGATATAGATAGATATCAAACTGTTTTTGCCGAGCATCCAGGCGCTATTGCAGCGCCCACTGCAGGTCTGCATTTTAGCGACGAATTATTGAGCGAGTTGAAAGCAAACGGTGTACATGTTCAATTTGTGACCTTACATGTTGGTGCAGGCACTTTTAAATTGATCGAAAGCTCAGTTGAAGATCATAAATTAGAATCCGAGCAGTTTTATATATCAAAAGAAACAAAAGAGGTAATAAATGCAGCTAAGGCACGTGGTTCGCGTGTGGTGGCAGTAGGGACAACCTCTTTGCGTGCGCTTGAATCGGCGGCGGTGCCAGCGTCTGAATCTGGAACCGAATATAATACTATTCGCAGCGTTGATGGCGAAAATACATCGTTATATGTTAAGCCTGGGCATGAGTTTTTATTAGTCGATTCGATGATCACAAATTTCCATCTTGCACGCTCAAGTCTGCTTGTACTGGTTGCTACTTTTGCAGATAAAGAGTTAATTCTAGACGCATACAATCAAGCCGTTGAGCGAAAATATCGCTTCTTCAGTTACGGCGATGCAATGCTTATTTTGTAATTTCTATTTGAATCTAGGGACAAAATGCAGTGCCGTTTCCGCCACGCTCTACTACTAAGTCGCAGGCTAAATCGGCTTTAGCAATCAGTTCTTGAGGAGCAGTACCGTGAGCAGGAAAGTAAGCTATGCCAATACTGGTTTCAACCCAGAGTTTGTGCCAGTTGTGTTGAAAGGGCAAGTCTAGAAACTTCTTGCGAATCCGGTCTGCGACTATTACAGCACCTGAGCCAGGTGTTTCAGGTAGCATCAATAAAAATCGATCGTCACCATATCGTGCCACCATGTCTATGTCTGTGCGCGAAGCGGCATTGAGCTGGTTGGCTACAAAAATAAGTGTGTTAAGGTGAATCTGATCGCCAAACTCTGCTTGAATTTTTTGCAAGCCACCAATGGCTACAATCATGATGGAAAGTGGACGATTGTAGCGTTTGGAGCGTCTCACTTCTCTGTCTAGTTTGCGCAGCAAATATCTGAAATTATAAACTGGTGTAATGTCGTCATAAAAGGCGATGCGCTCTACATCTTCTTGAGTGAGAATCTGGCGTCCCTGCGTTGTTGACTGAGACTGTCCCACAAAATTTTCGGGCAGACGGTCGGCAGGTGCGTTTAACTCGGCAAGTACTCGCAACTGCTCAAGCGAAAGCTGATTCGTGCGAACGTTGCTAACCTGACGGTTGAAAACCGAGTCGGCAACAATAGGCATATTCAGTCTGTCTCTATCTCTTTCTCGATTCCTGTCCATTGGTATCTGCAAGCTCGTCTTTGACGATTTTACTCCTATTATAAATACCCATTACTTATAAGCCTAATCAAACAAGATAGAGCCTGAGCATGTTTAGAGCTTCTTTAGCCGTTCTGGTTCTGATTTCTTTGCGTGAAAGATGACTTGGAAGGCGTAATTCTTTGGTGATTGTTTCTTGGGCAGTATCAAGGGCGAGATAGACTAGACCGACCGGTTTATCCGCCGTCCCGCCGTCTGGTCCGGCTATGCCTGTGATAGCGTATCCGATAACGGATGAGGTTAAAAGTCTGACCCCGTGAGCCATTGATTTTGCACATTCTTCTGAAACGGCACCATGCTCGACCAGTAATTCCGCCGGCACGCCGACCATTTTTTCCTTCGCTTCATTTGCGTAAGTGACAAGGTTCAAACTAATAAATTTAGACGAGCCGGCAATATCTGTCAGAAGCTTACTCATCAAGCCCCCGGTGCAAGATTCGGCTAAAGAAATGGTCAATTTCTTTTCGGTTAACAATCTGGCGCATTCCGCTTCAAGATTGGTGTCATTAAATCCATACAAGAGGGGACCGCTTCGCTCAATAATTTGATCCACAACCGGCTGTGTCAGAGCCTTGGCTTCATCTAAAGTTGAAGCTTTGGCGGTGACACGAAGTCTACATTCGCCATGCCCCGCATATGGTGCAACAGTTGGATTGGCTAAATTCAATAAGTCAGCATAACGCTCAGCCAAAGCTGATTCACCAATGCCAAAGTGACGCAAATCAATGGAATAAATTGTGGCGCTACCCGCCTCGCCTTGTTCCATCAATTTTGGAGTAACTTGTGTTTTAAACAAATGTTTTAATTCAAACGGAACACCAGGCAAAGCAATCATGATGCGAGGCGAGCTGATATTCAATTTGCGCAAAAGATCTAAGCTAATATCCCAGTAAATACCAGGGGCGGTGCCAGTATCATTTCGAAGGGGCATAGCGCCACGGGGAACAAGAGCTTGTTTTGAATTGGTTTCGGGCATGGCGATATTGCGAGCCGAAAAGAACTTTTTGATTTGCTCAAGTGATGGTTCGTGCATGTCAAGCTCCACTCCAAGCGCTTTTGCCATGCACTCAACTGTTAAATCGTCAGCAGTTGGTCCCAGTCCACCAGACAAAATAATTATATCTGCGCGAGTAAGAGCGGCTTGAATACAAGTAATTATGCGCTCGACATTGTCTCCCACAGTGGTGTGATAAAAGCAATTCACGCCAAGTATTGCCAACTCTTGGGCTAAATATTGAGTGTTGGTATCTACAATCTGACCAAGCAATATCTCGGTGCCGATGGTGAGGACTTCGGCAATTGAATGTTTAGGCTTGGAAGTGACCAAAAATTAGTGACCAGCAGGTGCAGATGTAGGGGCTGGTTCGTCGGCGTGATAGTTGAACATCGCCCATACGCCAAGGGCCAAAACCGAACTGGCAAAGCAAACAAAAAAGAAAATCAGCCAGCCCTGGCTAGAATCGTGATGTTTTGCTTGGCTCATATTCCCTGAATTCCCTCATCTGAATTTCAATCTGTCTTACTAATAGTATATTCGCTTGGATTCGTGCATGTCATACAGCACTTAAAAAGACTTTATGCTCTTGATAAGTTCCATGCTGGGTGCCATATCGAACTTTTGGTCGTTGACTTGCACGGCGTAGAACAAGAAGGCATGGCCTTTTGCGTTAATAGTACAGGCAACCAAACCCTGTCTTTCGAAACCTTCTGGAGTTCTAATTTTTCCAAGCATGTAGGGCATTTCCCTGCCAAGAAGCTGCCAACTACCATCTTTAATTAATTCAGTGAATTTTCCAACCACCGAAGGTGTATTCATGCCGTAAGCGTAGGCGTCTTCGGTAAACTTGCGGGCTTTTTGGTTAGTCGTGCCTGGAAAATCGTAAATCGTATACTGCTGCATTGCTTTGCGATTTATAAGACTTACCAGGCGCAAGAAATTCATATCCATCCCGACCTGATATTCAAAGCCCTCGGGCAAAGGCTCAGGCAATTCCACTATTTTTTTTGCTAGTGCTGCCACGTATTTGGGATTGGGAGCGAGTTCCGCCATTCTTCTCGTTTCAAGTGAAACGTAAGTGATTGCAGCAATTGAGCCAAGGATGCCACTCAAAGAAAGAAAAACTACTATTTTTGACCAGGCTGGAAGACGAGCGCCTGCTTGAATTGAGCTCATGGACTTAGTTTAAACCCATCCGTTTTTTGTAGGCGTAAATTGTATTGCACAAAAGTTGGGTCACAGTCATCGGTCCCACTCCTCCTGGTACTGGAGTAATGAGCGATGCCACTTTGGCTGAAGGCTCGAAGTCTACGTCTCCATATATAAGCGACATTCCATCGGCTTTCCTTTCGTGGTGAATGCCAACGTCTATCACTACAGCGCCTTTCTTAATCCAGTCGGCTTTGACGAATTTGCCTTTGCCCATTGCGACTACAAGAATGTCAGCTTTGCGCACTTCATCTGCCAAATCTTTGGTGCGGCTGTGGCAGACCTTTACAGTGGCGTTCTTTTCCATAAGTAATAGCGCAATTGGCTTGCCTACTAACTTTGAGCGACCAATTACCACTGCTTGAGCGCCAGATAATTCTACTTTGTAATGTTCGAGCAGTGAGATAATCCCAAGCGGTGTGCACGGTCTCAGCCCTGGTTTGCCCTGAACTAAAGAGCCCAAATTGTATGGATGCAGACCATCAGCGTCTTTGCTTGGGTCCATAATGTCTAGAATTTCTTCTTCGTTCAAGTGTTTTGGCAAAGGCAATTGAACTAAGATGCCGTCAATGGCTTCGTCTTCGTTTAGTTTTCTGAGACAATCTTTCACTTCTTCCATCGAAACATCTTTGTCTAGCTGTTTAAGAACGCTATGGATGCCCACTTTTTTGCAAGAATTGATTTTGTTTTTGACATAAAGATGCGATGCTGGATCTTCTCCAACCAGAACCACAGCCAAGCCTGGCTGACGAAGTCCTTTGGCTATGAACGCGTCTACTTCAATTTTCAAATCGCCTTTGATTTTCTCAGCAAGCATCTTGCCGTCGATGATATGACTTTGGGTCTGAGCGGTATTGGTCATTACTTGTTACCTTTATGACGGGTTACTTTGGTCAAAGTGATTGAAGATCTTGTCCATATTAAGGCAACTAAGTGATTCATTCCACTTCGAATCTGCAGTTTGAATTAACTTTACCGACGAAGGTCCATTTTTTTTCACTCTGCCTAGAATTTTCAACTGGTCCTTAATCTCTGTCTTGAATTCCTTAAAGTCCTTTTCGGGTATACAGGCAAGCAATTCATAATCTTCGCCGCCATAAAGTGCCCATTCAAGTGCATTTGCGCCAAGTTTAGAAGCTAACTCTTTAGTCTTAGAATGAATCGGAATCGAGCCAGGGTCAACTTCGAAAGTGACACTTGAAGCTCGGCTCATTTGCAATAGCGCATCTGCCAGTCCATCGCTTGTATCCATCATAGTTAAGCGCGAGCCATGCTCAATCAATTGCCAGGATAGCTCAAGTCTGGGCTCTGGTTTGGTGTGTCTTTTCAGGCAATAAGAAAAGTCGCTTTGGGCATTTTTGAGTAATTCTTTGTCAGTGCAATTCAATAAATTAAATCCTGCTGCACTCGCTCCAAAATCACCTGAGACTGCGATGATATCTCCCTCTTGGGCTGTAGATCTTTTGGCGATCCCTTTTTGATGCGCTTGCCCTAGCACTGTTATATTTATTGAAAACTGCTCGCCAGAAGCCAGGTTGCCGCCGGCAACGACCGTGTCGTAGCGACTACAACAATCAGTTAATCCGCCATAAAAATCGCTTAGATGTTCGCGTGTTATGTAGCTTGGTAAAATCAGTCCAACCAGTATTTGTCGGGGCTTTCCCGACATGGCAGCAATATCGCTCAGATTAACTGCGGCTGATTTGTAACCTAAATCGAAGAGCGAAGTGGTGCTCAATTTAAAATGGACATTTTCAACCATGCTATCGGTGCTGGCAAGCACTGGACCGTCGAACGCAAGCACAGCGCAATCGTCGCCAATTAAATTTGAGTGGACCTGCTTGGTCCATTTTTTGATGTCTTCGATGAGACCGAGCTCGGTGCTTAATTTCATAAGGTGATACAATTTGAATCAAAATAGGTCTATATTTTATCAACAGGAAAAAATTCTATCCCTATGAGTTCTAATCCACTGGCAATGGTCCTGGCTAACCTTTTAGGACTTTTCCAAATTCTTTTAGTCGTATGGTGCCTATTGAGCTGGTTCCCTAGTATAGACTGGTACAAGCAACCATTTGCGCTTTTAGATCGCATTGTCCGGCCTGTAATTGAACCATTCAGAAAAATCCTGCCCCCGATGGGCGGAATGGATTTTTCGCCCATTATTGCAATAGTTTCAATTCAGTTTGTCACTAACGTCATTATTAGCGCTCTTAGATAGTTGGAAACATGCTGAGTAGAAGAAAATTTCTCTTGGGCGGTGCTCTAGGTCTCTTTTCGTCCACTGGTTTTGAAGAACTGGTATGGGCAAAAGATAAGGGCAAAGTCAAGAAAGTTATTACAAAAGGGCCACGCAGTTTGGGCCGGCAGAGCTGGCCACCAGCTGTTGCAGCCGATTTTCTGGGCGTGCCAAACAAAGGACAAATTTGTATCTGCGACGGAAATGGCAGGCTGTCTCTGGCTGAGATGAAAGCAGCAAAAGGCTTCGCACCATCTTTTGAAGTGGTGGCAGAACTTTCTAATTTTGCTCGTCAAGTAATCGATATGGAAGTGCAGCAAGGCATTGCTTATTTATTAGTGCAAAAACCAATTAAGAATCCTGACTGTAACTTAGCACTTATGGCGATTCGTTTGGCCAAAGGCGTAACACCGCAGGTGGTGCTGACGGCGCCGCTCACTCAGTTTAAAGACGCGGCTACTATTTGCATCGACAGAAAAGTAGTCTATGTAGGCGGAGTGTCACCGGGCCAGGAAAATCTGGTTATGAGTTATGTAGTTAACTTGCAGAAAAATTCAGGCGATTTAAATCCGCTTGCATCTATTCGAGTTAATCAAACTGTGGCTGATTTAGCTGTTCAAAATAAAATATTGAGCGTTCTTCAAACAAGTGGTTCCGACTCTAGAATTGATTTTCTAAACATAGCCAATCCAGTTTCGCCCCAGCCCAAAGAAGCTATAAAAATTGAAGGCGAATTCGACTCACTGGTTCAATATAAAGGCGCTCTGGTTGCCATTGGAAAAGTGGGCGGCAATCTGGAAGCTCGAAGTGTCGCCTTGACGCCAGCACCACGTGCGGTGGCGCGCACTGCCCTCGCTCCAATTAATCGTTTGATATCGGCTTTGACTTTGCAAAATCAAATAGTTCTTGTCGGAGAAAGCAAAGACAAGCTTGCTGTGATGGGCTTGAGTCTGGATAAGTCTTTTAATTTCACCAAACCCGATGTTGGTACATTTGAAATTGGACTGAAATCTTACGGAAAAATTTCAGCATCAAGCCTTGCTACAGACGGAAAAAGTTTGTATTTAGGAAATGGCATTTCGGGGCTTGAAGTTTTCAATCGCGAGACCGGCAGCTTCCGCCATGTTTTCACATATAAAGTACCGCGCCTTGCCGCATCACAAGTTTGTGCCTGGGGCGATTTAGCCGTGATTCTTACAAGTGAATTTATGTCTTACGACATTTCAGATGCTACAAGACCAAAACTAGTAGCTGAAACTTCCACTCTTTCTCCACTCAAAGCAATCAGCGGCGCTGGCAGCTATGTTCTTTGTCTTGGCGGCAGAGGCGATCTCAGTTTGCGTCGCATGAACAAATTAGATGATGTGATTGCCACTGCTAATGTCACAGGCAAAAATCTTACATTCGACAAAAACAAGCACTGTGTTTATGTTGTCGACCCGCAAGATAAATTGACCCGCGTGCATTGTTTCAAAGTCTTTTCAGACAAAATGGAAAATTTTGAAAACATCGAAGCGACAGGCAATTATTCGCTCATAAAAGCGACCAGCACGAATCTTATTATTGCTGGCTTAAACGACATCGCCAGTTACAGTATCGAAGGCGGAGAACCGCAAGCCGGAGCGTTTAAGCCAACTTCTAAATATCATTTAGACAATCTTGCCATCAGAGACTTTTGTTTAGAAGGCGATTTAATTCTTGCCACTTGTGTTGACCCAAATTCTTTTGGTTTCTTGGTCGTGCTCAAAATAGACAATGGCGAAATCAAACTATCTGCCAAATTTGATTTGAAACACGATGGCATGTCTGTCACATCTAATGCAAATACTGTGGTTTGTGTGGGCAAAGACAAAACTGGCGCCGACTTGGTTTCAATAATCGACATCTCGTCGCCGCACACACCACAGGAAATTAAAACCATTTCTACAATCGAGCAGGCCTCTGCCACGATTATTCAACCTCAAAAGAATCTTGCCGTTGTAGTTGGGCGAGGACTCGAAGTGTTCTCTTTAAGTTAAATATGGGGTTGACCCGGAGGTTTTGCTTTTACTTCTCGGGTAGAACTTAAATAGGACTTTTATGAGGACTCGCAAAATATGACTTCTGCCATTACCAAGAAGAAATTCCCACGCATCTCTTCTGCCGCGTTCGAGCATCCAGCCGACAAAGCTGCCCTTGAAGCTGTGCGCAAGATTCCGGTTCTGGACAAAGTCTTTTCGCGACTGACCGAGCTTGGTTTTGAGCGCGTCGTGCGTATTTCTCTTTTAGGTCAGGCAGTGCATGTGACGCCTAAACAGTGCGGCAAAATTTACAAGCTCTATAAAGAAGCTGCCGAAATTCTCGATATGCATGAGCCCGATTTATTTATTGCGTCGAATCCCGTGCCAAATGCCGTTACGATGGGGGTTGAGCGTCCGGTGATTATTCTCTACTCCGGGCTTGTGGAAATGCTTACCGAAGAAGAATTGATGGCTGTGATGGGTCATGAGCTGGGTCACGTTAAAGCTGGACACGTTTTATACAAAACAATTGCTTATTTCTTGGTGAGAATGGCGCAGCAATTGCTTGGCGTTGGTGCAGGCGGTGTGGCTGGAGCCTTGTTGCAAGCGGCTCTATTCGATTGGTCACGCAAATCAGAATTGACTGCTGACCGCGCCGAGATGCTTGTGGCGCAGGACCTAGATGTCTGTATTCGCTTGCATATGAAACTCGCTTGCGGATCGGGCAAAATTTATGACCAGATGGACACCAAAGAATTTTTGCGTCAAGCAGATAGTTATGAAGATCTCGATCACAGCACTTTGAATAAGTTCTACAAGATTTTGCAGGAAGCATCGCTTTCGCATCCGTTGTCTGTGTTTAGAGCCAAAGAAGTAAAAGCCTGGTCTGAGAGCAAACAGTTCAAAGAAATCATGGAAGGTCGCTACCCAACTACAGATCAAGATTTGGGATTGCGTGTATGCCCGCACTGTGAGGCAAAAGTGAGCCCATCATTCTTCTTCTGTCCTGATTGTGGAAAGAGCACCAGAGTTTAAAGTGCAAAAATAAGCTGAGTTTTCGGACTGTGTCAATTTTTTGCCATCGCTAATGGTGGCACCAGTTTATGTGTTTGGAATTGCTAGCATAAATATAATTCGATCATGACTAATGTTTATTTTTATGCCACCAAAGAAGATTTGCCACAAATTCTGGATTTTTTAATAGAAAAAGGCTGTCAGATTTTCGACTCCAAATCTGAAATCAACCAAGCTGTTAAACAATTCAATTCAGTAGATGATGCTTTGTCATCCAAGCTTTTACAAACAAGTCAATCTGCACAATTTAGAATTTGGTATCCTCCCGGAAAAGGCAAGGTCTTATTCAAGAAAAGAGAACTATCGCCTCCTACATATAAATCGGGAGATTTTTATTACACCACAGAAGGATGGGGATTATTCAATTTAGACATTTCGGGCTGCTGGGAGCAGAGAAAAAACTTAGGACCATCAGCATTTGGTGTTAATTCTGAGAAGAGGGCACTGGCATGGCAAGAAACCTATTTTGATAGTCTTGGTTTAGCGTCAGATTGGGATTGGGTTCAAAATAGAAAACTGTTGAATGAAGTCAGATATCACATAGATAAACGTCTATCCATAGAGAAGTACGAATCTCGCTCGGTATTACCTGGAGCTATAAATTTGAGAAACGCAGGTTACACATTGATCGGCTGATACGATCAATTCAAATTTCGATAAAGAGGCACTTTTGTTCGATGGAGAAGCTCTATGTTTCGGTTGTTTCTACATCCACATCTATAGGTTCGTCAGAATCAGATTCATTTTTAAAATTGTGTCCACACGATGGACAGAATTTCTTTTCTTTGCTTGCAGGAGTCTGACACTTGGGACAGTTAAATCCTGGAGTTGGCTTGTAGCCAGCTTTGGCAGCAGATTTTCTTGACGATGGTGCCTTTGGATCGGACTGAACTTTTATATTGTCCATTTCTGCAGACACAAGTGCAATTTCGTCGTCGATTGCAATAACTTCTTCGGCTAATGCTTTTAATTTATCGTCTGAAACGTCTTTGCCATAACCATATTTTTCGACGGCTAATCTGCCGACCTCAACTAATTTGGATGCTTTCTTGCGCTCCAATTCTTTGACCTGGGTGCCCAAATTGTAATTTTGCAAATGCTCTTGAGCTTTTTCCTGGATATTGCTCACTTCTTTGCTGAGGTTTTTTACGATGTCGTTGAACACTTATGTCTCTCCTATGGTTTGCGGCGAAGCCGAAGCTATCTCAGTTGTAACAGCGGGCAAAGGAATTCCATCGGGTCCCATATTTGACACCCTAACACAGTTGCGACCTTCTTGCTTTGCTTTGTAGAGGGCTTCGTCTGCCCGCAAAAAGAGCGCGTCTGCGGAATCTGCATGAATAGGAAAACAGGACACGCCAAGGCTTGCAGAGATGTTGAATGAGAAGTCTTGTCCTTCAATTTTACAATCGTTAATGCGCCTGCGCAGGCGCTCTGCAAGTTCAACTGCCATCACAGCTCCGGTGTTCGGCAAAAGAACGCAAAATTCTTCACCACCATAGCGGGCGGTGATATCGGTCGAACGAGAAGAAGCGGCAAGCACAGTGCCTATATTTTTAATTGCTTCGTCGCCTGTTTGGTGACCATAAGTGTCATTGATTTTTTTGAGAAAATCAAGGTCGACTACAATCAAAGATAGTTCCTGGTTGTAGCGCTTGGCGCGGTCGAATTCACGTGTGAGTGAGTCGTTAAAGGATCTACGATTGGATACGCCAGTCAAACCATCGGTTACTGCTTGTGTTTCGATTTCTTTGTGTAGCTCTGCGTTTTCGATCGCAGGAGCCAGATTATCTGCCAAGCTTCCGATCAGAGAAATGTCGTCGATACTAAAATCTTCAAATACTGCCGAGTCTTGCAAAAATAAAACACCAAGCACATGATCGCGCATGATAATCGGCACCGAAAGTCCAGAGCGCAAATTTAGTGATTTTATAAATCGGTAATTTTCTGGATCTGAATCAATTAGATTTTGGTCGAAATGGGTCGGGCTTTTTTGACTCAAAATATATTGAGTAAAGAGCTGACCTTCTTCACTTAAAAAGGAGTCTTTGATCGAAGGTAAATCAGTGCTTGCGTATTCGTAGACAACTACTGAATGAAAGTCGTTGCCGTGTAATAAATGACAATAATTCAAAGAATAATTAGAGCCAATTAGTTTTACTGCCGATTCAAGCACATCTTGTAAACGAAGCGAACTTCGCACTGTATTACTAATCGAATAAACAAGTCGCTCGCGCTCAACGTGCACGGTGCGAATAGAGTCGCGCGCTGTGAGATCGTGGATTAGGCGTCTTGTTTGTTCTTCCAAAGAAGATGTCTTGTTTTCGATTTCATCATAAGAGTTGCGCAGGCGCTCGTTTTCGCGCACAAGTTCGGTATGTTTAAAAGCGTTTTTTAAAGCGGTGCAAAATTCAAATTGGCTCAGTGTCTCTTTTATTTCAGTGGCTTGTGGTGGAGTTTTTTTGAAATCGCTCATCACAATGCAAGCCACCAATTCATTTTCGCTTTCTTCATCTTGATCGAAAAAGGGCATCACAAAGGCAGGTTGACCATTTTTGAGGGACTGTTCGCTTATCTCGCCATCTTTTAGCTCAAGTAAGTCGGGCTCGTCGGCAAAATCGGCCATTAGCTTTTCCATGGTCGATTGATTTTTGCCTGCGGAAAGACAATCGGCAAACGACTCCATGTCGGCATCAAAAAACATGCAACCCACACTTTGACAACCAACTAGTTCAACCAAATGTTCGCCAATGATTTGGCACAGCGCCTCTAGATCCAGTTGGCTGAGCATTTTTTGGCTTAAATTGGCTGATTTTTCCAGGTGGTGAGTCATCCGTTTATTTGGATCTGTTCTTGATTGAAACTTTCCCAGTAATTTCAAAAGTTATTCAGACTATAATCTTACTTATGGCTTGGATAAAAAACGAACAACCCGAAATACTCGAAAAGCTTGTGTCTGCTGCCACGTACCTTCCTTGCTGGATTGGATTTGGAATAGGCATTCTTTTTATTTTGTTTAAAGGCAAGGGGCATTCAAACCGTTTCTTTCGCTTTAATTTCTATCAAGGTGCATTGCTTGGACTTTTAGGCTCTGTGATTGTGATGGGCATGTCATATCTGGTCGGTCTTTTGCAGGGCATACTGGGAATGACTGGTCTTTCGATGAGTGAAGCTGGCGAAGCGTCAGGCTACGTGCTCTGGTCCTTCACGGTTGCTTTCTGGCTACTCGACTTATACGGATTCGTTTTTGCTCTATTGGGCAAGTTTGCCGAAATCCCGTTCATTTCAGATGTTATACGTCAAAATATTCGTTAAATTAAGCCTGGCTGTGGCTTTCGTTGCCTTATTGCATCCAGTTTTCACTTTGGATGCCTGTGCTCAGAGCATTTTGCCTGCCCGTCCCGAAGCGCCCGGCGGAGGAAATCCACTTGAGGGACTTGGTCGCATTGACGACCCTAACCCCAGTCGTGCCACAGGTAGCGAAAATGATACTACAAATGATGGCACTTTGCCTCCCGAGCCTGATGCTGCAGGTAGTGGCAGAATTACGCCCAAAAAATTGAAAATAAATAAACTAGATTTGATACCACCGCCATCACCTGTAATACCAGAAGGTTTTTCGTCGGCTGATGATAAAAACCCCATGAAACAGGCTATTTTGCATATCGGACGCAAGGAATATGAACCGGCTCATGCGATGCTTGTCGCTCTCATTAAAGACGATCCTCAGAATCTGAAAGCGATTTATTTAGAAGCTGTAGTTTTGGTCCATCTAAAAAAATATCAGGATGCCGAAAAAAGCTACAAAAAAGTGCTCGCTTTATCTAGCGATGAAGACCTCAGAAAAATGGCCGAGCTAGGACTGAAAAAACTGGACGACTTGTCAAGCGACCCGGCTCCATAAATTAATATCTAAAAACTCAAAAAGCTCAAATTTCATTTGAGTTAAAGCTTATATATCTAGATACTTATCTTATATAGAAATAATATTCGTTGGGAATGTTGTTCTAGCGGGTTTTTGGTCTGGCGTTTTGGTTTGAATGGGCGAAGAAAGTAACAACGAAAAAGCAACAGACACAACTAACCCGGCTAAAGACGAGCCGGACAAGATCGAGCTGGCCCAGGCGAACCCGTTTTCCTCGGCCGATTCACTCCTTCGAGATAGCCAGACTGCTCAACTCGAACAGAGCCGACTTTTAGCCGAAGCTCAGGCAAAAGTTGGACAGTCTGCTGAAAATCAGTTAGGTCAGTCACACAATGACCCAGTCAAAAGTTTGTATGAAATGTTGCTTGCTCAAAATCGGATATCAGATTTGTCGGCTGGCAAACCTGAGATCAAAACGCCAGGACTTGGCGCCTTACAGATCGATATTTCTGTAGCAAAACACGGCTACAAAATTACTCAAAACAAAAATGGTACTGTCATTTCTTTTGATTCGCCAGAATCCAAAAATGGGCTTGCCGAAATTCGCAAGCTACCAAACGGCGAACTGATAGCAATTTACAAAAACAGAGCCGATGGTTTGGTTCAAGAGAAAATTAGCACTTTAGCTTCAAGCGTCAGCAAAGTGCGCTCATTTGAAGGAAATCCAGAAGGGATTAAACGCGAGGTAGTCACAGCTTCTAACGATGGCACAGTTGAGGTTGAGCGCTCATTTTTGCCTTCTGGAAATCAGTTGCAGTTGTTGTCTGAATCAAAGGTATTCAACCCTCAGGGAGATGAGCGAACTATTCAACGCTTTGCCGATGGGCGAGAAAGAACAATATCGGTGCAAAAGGACGGTACCAAAACAGAATCCGAAATACAAAATGGACAACTCGTTACTGTTCTGCGTCCTGACGGGCTTGAATTGAATCCTGTTCGAAATGATGGACGAATTGTACAACTTGCAAGCAATATAGACCCCGCTCAATTGGGGCTTTTGAATTTCACGGATGGTGGCGATCCAAGTGGAAAAGTAAAAGTGAATCTGGCAGAAGTGCAGATTGCTTCGCTGACTGGTGACATCTTTTTAAATACCGATGGCACTTATGGTGTGCAAGAAAATCTTCGCGATTCTACAAGACAAACACTGCAAACCGCTGCAAATGTCACCCGTGATCAGTCCGGTTCAGTACGTGAAGTAAAAGCCAATGTTACAAGAGTGGGTCCGGATGGTCAGGTTCGGACCCTACCGTTGTGGATTGCAAAGCTTGATACAAGTGGAAAGCTCGAGTCTGCTCAACTCGGCAACAAAATCTTTAGTCTCGGGCGTGATGGAAAGTGGTTAGAACAAGAAATTGGTGAAAATGGTGCGTTGAAACCGGCAACTCAAGCCAAGTTCTCTAAGATCGAACTTGACTCTTTAGGCAGTCTTTCGTTTACCGAGCCGCTAAAAACAGACGATAACAGTCAGTCTAATCGTATAGAAGTTGTCCGTCAGGATGGCGCACGCATTATCAAAACGACTTTGCAGGCTGATGGGCGTAGTAAGGAGTTGGTCCAGGCTACTATCAATACCGATGGGGAGCTGAATCGATTCCTGTATGACCGAAGCGGAAATTTGAGCGAAATTTACACTGCCGATGGAAGAGTTTTGAAAAGAACTGGAACTCAAGTCGCTTCCGTTAATCCACAGATTGCAGAGCGGTGGCAGGAAATCGGCACTGGCTCGTTCATAAATGGACCTGCCATTGTTACTAATCAGGGAGATCTGGTATTTGGTCTTGGGACTGCGGACGAGAAAA
Organism: Candidatus Melainabacteria bacterium; assembly: GCA_016699165.1. Classification (GTDB taxonomy): domain Bacteria; phylum Cyanobacteriota; class Vampirovibrionia; order Obscuribacterales; family Obscuribacteraceae; genus Aved-18. The sequence continues at coordinate 3,458,714 of CP064963.1, forward strand.
AGTTTCTCTTAGCTGGTGCCACCATTGGTGGAGACAACCGACAGGTATCAAATCCGGTCATTAAGTTGACTCAGGAAGGAAATTTAACCGTTCGGACCTTACCCGATGGCAAAGTGGTGAAATCGGATGCGCAAGGCAGAGTGATTGCCTCAGTCGCGAATAATTCTGCCATCACTTATGAGTACGAAGGCGAGACAACCAATGTAAGAGCCGTAACCATCAATAATCAACGCTACGAATTGGATCAGCAATTGAAACAACAAGGGCGGACGGTTTATAGACGAACCGGGTCCGGTGCTGATTCCAAGATCGATTTGAATAAAGACATAATCGGTCAGGTTATGGCGATGCCTGACGGCAGTCTGAGAGCCATGCAGGGACCAAATCGCGAAACAGTCATTAGACACGATGGAACAAGAGTTTCTACTTCTGAAAATGGAAGTTTGCTTGTACGCTCCCCCGAAGGGAAAGTGCTTGAAACAACCGATTCTAAAGGTCGCAATGTCAAATACGATTACAGCGCATTGCCTGGTCATGTATTTTCCAAGCAAGGAGAACAATTAAAATCAATCACAGTAACTGAAAATGGTAAGGTTGAAACCTGGTCGACACAAGATGGTTTTAACTGGTCTAGCTCAAATAATTCAGCTTCATTTCAGGGGTTCAGAACACTGAATCAAGAGACTGGTGTTTTGTCCGAACGCACGCTCGAGGGTGGACTTGTTGAGTACAGGCTGGAAGTAGGCAAAACCACCGTCTCCAACTTGAACATTAAAGAAAGAGCCGAAGCGCTCAGAGTTGCAATTAATTCCAATGATCCTAAAAAAGTTTTAGATGTTGTCCGCGAAAATGTAAAAGAATTGGATGCAGAAAGTACTTATCTTCTGCGCAAGCAATTCAATCCTCAAGACGATAAAGCATTGCCTTTAGCACTTGCACGTGCTGTGGGCACTGATTTTAGACAATTAGAGGTTCTTGGATATTTCAGTCGAACCGGACAGCCCGGCGAAACTTCTGCGTTGCAGTTAACAGTAAATGCATTCGAACAGCAAAAGGGCTATTTTACTCGCGATCGCGATATGACCCAGGTGCTTCAGGAAACCAGGCGACTCCTAGGCACTCTTTCTGAGCGTGAGCGCTCGCAAATTGACCTGGCTCTAAAGGGTCTTAAAGAACAACAACAAAAACTTTTTGGCAATATAGCGCAAAATACATTGCCCGTGCCGGTTTCGCTAAACGAATTATTTGGAGCAAATGGTCCAGGTAATGGTATCGCCAACTATGACGATTACCACAAAACTCTTTTCCGTATTGCCCTCGAGCGTGGAGTAGATAAGCGCACGGCCGCGGAGCAATCAGAAGTAATCAAAGCGGCTGTGAGAACAGACCAGGACTACGCTATGGAGGCGATGAGTGTAGGATTTTCGACCAAAGAAGGACGGACTGAGTTTCTCAATAGTGGTGGCAGAGAGCTGATCCAAAGCGAGTATGGCGGTGTCACTAATTTTTTCAACGGTCGCGTCGATAGATTGATCAGATTTGCTGAGCGTGGCTCTATGAATCCGCTCGATGAATTTGAACGCTCTTTGGGTTGGATATCTTCAAACGATGAAAAGGCGCTTGAACATGCGCTAGAGCAGTTTACCGATGAGGAGCGAGCTCAGTTTGCATCTGGAATGCGTTTGCGTCAAGACATCAAGGACGGAAAATCAAAAGAGACGTCATTAACCTCAGAGCAGACCGAGTCGCTGAAGTATTACGACAGAGTTATTGAAGTCCTTAAAAAAGCACATTATCAATTTGGTGTGCTTAGTGCGGACAGACAAATTTCGGGTTATGTAGACAAAATTTTGCGCAAAGGCGGAACCGATACTGCCGAGAAACTAGTTGGTATGGGAGCTGCCACCAACCTTTTGGGCACGTACAAAAATGATTCTACAAGAGCAATCGAGGATATTGGACAATCCAGTTTCGAGGCGTTGATTCGCGGATTAGGGCGCGATAAAGACGGTAAACTGGTATCGAACTACACAATTGATATGTCTTCCAAAATAGAATTGAATTTGAGCACAGGTTCAGCTCAAGAATCTAAGGACATAGTTCAACGTCAGGCGCAATATGTAGCAGATATCAGAGATTTGGCTGAAAAAATCACTCAAGGTCGCGCCGGAGAAATAGACTTTGAAACTTTGCAAGCCAAAATTCCTGCTTTGCAAAACCTTCCCAAAGAGCAGTGGGCCAGCCTCATAGCTGGCTATAAAGTATCTTTGAATGTCGAACAAGCTCGTGCCAGTGGACAGACCTTTAGTCCGGATCCTCAGCAGAAAGCCGCGCTGGAAGCTTATGCCGGCGATAATCCTTTGCGAAAATTTTTGGAAGGCAGCCGAGTTGATATAGCATTGAATCGCATAGAAACTGGTGAAACTTTTGCCAATTTAAAGCAAGCTCTGAGTAAGCCAGAAAATGCACGAAGCCAAAGTGAAAATGACCTGATCAATCAATTCAAGTCGCTAAATTTAAATATGGAGCGTCAAATAGCCTCGATAGAACAAATGCGACAAGCTTTTGTTCTGGCTTTGGGCGAAGAAGCGAATAAGTCTTTTGGTGCTTACAAAGATCAATTGCACGCAGGCGTTCGCAGTAACGCCAGACGTGATGTCACAAGTGCGATTCGGGATAGTTCTGGTTCGAGTTTCAATTATTTTAGCGATGCCAATTCAATGCTGAACGCAATAAGATTCATGTCTGCTGCGGACCAGGAAAGACTGCGTCGCGAACCTAATTTTGGACCAGGCTTGATTGCAATGCTCAACGAGCACCTTCCTTCAGGTTCTGAAGCTGTTGTGGGCGTTGCTAAAGCGTTAATCGAAGAAATTAAGCAAGGTAAGTCACCAGTTGGCTCTCAAGCCAATCCCGAAGTCACGCCACTTTCTATTGCAAGTGAGTTGCTTGAAAAAAATGCTGTGAGCAAACTCGATGTAAAACAAGTGAGCGAGCTGATTCAAAAGTATTTATCTGAAGACAAGCAAGATAAGCTTAGAAATCAATTAATGAGCAGTTCGGTTTTAAAAGATGCAGTCAACAAGCTTCTAGCAAATGACACTGCTTACGACACTTATCTTAAGCCTATGATTGAGCGCGGCATTCTGCCTGTCGAAACTCTGCGGATGTTGCATGGAATGTCTGGTACAGGTATTGATACAGCAAACCAGGTTGGATTTTTCAAACAAGCTGTACTTGGTGCCAACGAGCGTGGGCTTGCGTATTTAAAGAGTGAAGAAAACGCTCAACAAAGAACTGCCTTGTTAAACTCGCTCGAACCCAAAGCAAGAGCCATTGCCGAAGCGGTTATTGCTCAGGGTTCTGTGAAACCAGAAGATCGTGTGCGCGCATTTTTGTCGGACAATGGTGTGAGCAAAGACGATTTGCGTCAATTGCTGGCTAAGCTCAAACCACAAGAACGAATGGATATGCTGCGCAATTACACTCTAAAATATGGCGGGCAGATGCGCGCTCAGATTTTGGAGAAAATGCCAACTGCCGAGCGCGATGAATGGATGCGTTTGACGCAGCCGAACTGGTCCACCGAGATGTCGTATCTCAATACATTGTCGCGTGTAGCTGCCACCGATTATGGTGCTTCCGCTTGGGTCGGTCGCAATTTCAATACTATGCATCTAAGCGAGCTTGCTGCGTTTGAAGCGCAAAAGCTCAAATATGAAGGAGAAATTCCTCCCGAAGTTCTTCGCGGCATCGAGGATGCGACGGACAAGGCTATTAAAGCCTGGCAAGAATCAAAAAATGCCACGCAAGAAGGTCTCATCATGGCAGGCACAATGGCTCTGACAATGCTAATGCCAATTGCTGCGCCTTACTTGGCTGGCGCTAGAGGTGCGCAGTTTGTTGCAGCTCTCTTTAACAGTTGGCGTATAATACCTACAGTTGGACTCACTTTTGGACCGGGAGCAACTGCTGTCAATCAGCTTATGATGGGCAATGATGCTCATTTTATGCGGGCTATGAATGGTGATGTTCATGCTCAGAAAGCTTTATTAGTCGAATTTATGAGAATGTCTGTTCTTGCTGCGGTCAATGTAGTCGGCGGCGAACATATCAATCTGGGACTGAAAGAAGCCATGAAGCTCGCGGGCAAAGATATGATGCATGTCGCAAATAAAGTGACGGCAGATACCGTCGCTTCTATGGTTAACATTGCTGGCACAAAAGCAGAGATTGCTTTGCAAGGACAAATGAGACATATCTGGGCTAGTGCCGTTGCAAATGGACACAAGCAGCTCGACAGTTCGATTCGCGTAGGATTGAACGAAGTAAACCGGAAATTTTCACTGAATTTGAGTGAAGATGTTCTTGTGTCATTGACCAAAGATTTGAACAAGAATTTAATGGCTCAAATGTCTCACCGGAGTGCTGCTGAGGCGGGTAAGCAATTTTGGGCTGAACTTGCAAAAAGACATGCAATTTCCATGGGTTACATGACTGTGACCGGTGGCGTAGGCATGGCATTGTCTGAAAGTGTCAACATGCTGGGGACGGAAGGACATATCGACTGGAGTCGTTTGCGTCAGTCTGCTCAAATGGGATTGTTGATGGGAGCCGGTTTTGGTTCTGTATTCAAAGGTGTTGGATTAGTTGGGATCGCTGGTACCAGGGCTTATCGCAGTATTAAAGGCACGGAAACAGCACCAGTATCTACTGTGCATGCAGCGCGTCCTTCAGAGACGGAGCCGACCACTGCCGAGCTAGCTCTTGCAGCCAAAGATGCTCCAGAGCCTCACCGATCTGGACTAGTTTCGACGGTGGCTGAGGATGGTGGTTTTACTTACGAAGAGTGGGCTGCACTTGCAACCAAGGATAGTATCACTCCCGAAAATATAACTGTTCGTCCCGAAGGTAGCGCGCCAGTTGGAATTGAGTTGCTCGGCTTAAAACCAGACGATCCATTTGCTAAAACTTTCTCTTCTGTGTTCCAGGACGTATTGGAAAAACTAAGTCCAGATGAGCGAGCCTGGATCAACGCGTCGGGTTTGAATGTAGTTTTGGCTGAGACTTTGCATCATTACGAAGCGGTAAAAGGCATACCTGGCAAGAAGTTGTCTAAGATGCAAGCTTATGGTTGGGGAAAAAAAACTACGTTTGAAAACGTAGCTGCCATTCACCAGGATGGAACAACCGTATTTTTCAATCGTTTTAGAGACTTGGATGGCAAACTTGCCACATTCAGTCCTGAGCGGTTGAGAAGTGATTTAGAGCACTTAATCAAGCATGAGATCCTCGGGCATGGACGTGATTGGTCGATGGGTCGTGTATCGGAAAGCGTAGAGTTTTACAACTTATTGCAATCGGCGAATATTTCTTCTTCAAATCCAGAAGCATTGAAGTTACGAACTATTCTTTCAAAACACGAAGATCATCCTCACGTTAAAGCAAGAATAACGGCTAGAGCCAACCCGCAAGAAGTTCATAATCTGCGCCTTCTCTATCATCCAGAGTTGCGTTCTGCGCTTCGCGAAACGTCAGCCGATTTTTTGGGTGGGCTTATTCCAGCAGTCGATAGCTTGTCGAGCCATCGAGCTTTTAATTATCTAAATGCAAGGCAACGGCTTGCGCATAGACCTGATCCGATTGTCGGTGATATGGAAAGCTGGATCAGGCATTTTGAAGAATCGCAAGCTGACATTGCTCTTGTGAATTCTAATCATTCTTTAGATGGAATCAAACGCCAGGCAGCTATATATGAACATTTGGTCGAGTCTCTCAAGACCCAAAAATTAGACGATGGGACTAGCCTTTTTGATTCAGGTTGGAGAATATTTGCCGTCGAAGAAGGCGCACCAGCCGATAAGGTTGGGGTTGATTATTTCATGGTTAATATCAACAAAGACAATAAGCGTTATGGAGATTTCTACCCGCTCGACCTCAAGACTGTTTCTACTGCAAATCAAAGAAAAATTGTCGATATTCCTGATATTCGAAAAGGTGGCGTGATTCAGGTAAAAGACACGGACTTCCAGATGCAAAACGGAGTCATGGAATATATCGCAGGAGGCGCATCGGCTCAGTTGAATGCGCTGGTGTCTTCAGATGCACCGTTTAACTTAACTACCGATATTCCTTTTCCTGGAATTCTCAAACGAAATAGAACTCAGACTGAGGCGCAAGCCGAGGCGCTCGAAAAATGGCTAGACGGAAAAAGATCGTCTCGAAATGAAACCTTTCGTCAGCACGTCCGATTTGGTGTAGGCAATTATTTCAAAAAGACCGCCAATATTGTTTTGAGTTCCGAAGCTCAGGTGGCGGCACGTATTGCGGCTCTTGAAGTGTTTACCGACTTTGTTCGAGAAAGGGTCAGTTTAGCCGTCAAAAGACCCTCGGGCGACTTTAATCGTGTCTCTCGTAATGATTTTGGCGAATTAACCATAGTCACAAAAGATGGACTAATAGGTGAAATAGGAAGTCCGCGTTCTGTATTTGAAAGTGTGTTGCCCAAAAATTATATGAGTTATGCCTCTGACCCAGACTTGAAACTGGTTCAGCAAAAGGTCGTTGATGAAATACTTCAGGGATTAGAGAAAAAAGGAACACCTGCAACTCCCAGAGAAATTAGAGAAATTAACACTAAAGTAGACGAAGCGATAAAATCCGAACTATTAATGTTCCGCAGAGCATTCATGAGTCGAGACTCTCAGATATTAGGTGAAGATCTTGCCGCGCGTCAGGAATATATAGACGAAGCTACCGGGCGCTTACAAAGGCGCTTGAGAGGCAAAGATGTTACCCATTTGTCCAACTCTGAGCCTGATGCCATATATGGTGCTCACATAGATCCTGCTCAACCCGGAGATTTTTCTGCTCTACCGGTTTTTGAGCAAACCAATCTAGGCGGTGTCACTCGCGATGTTCGCACTGGACCATTTTTTGCTCGCGAAAAAATAATAGCAGGCAAAAATTTACTCGATTACGAATTTCCTCAGGGTGTTCCAAATCCTGACTCCATAGTTGCTCAAGCTGCTATGCATCCAAACGCAGTAAATGTAGTGCCCGCTATGCAAGCTTTCTTGAAAGAAGCTGAACGCATCGGACTTTCCCAAACACAAAGGGCGACTGATTTGTATCACGCTTATGCAGTAGCGACTGGCATGAGAGATGCTCCCTTGAGTCCTGGACTTCAAGCTGATGCGGCGCAGGTTTACTTAAAAACAGCTGTCTCTGCCTATAACGCTTTATCCCGACTGGATGCCAGCCGAAGTATTACTGATATCGTTCTTGCCAAGCCAAGGTCTGGTGAGCTTAATACGTCTGGATGGGAGAATGGTGGATTTGAAATTCAAGAAATGGGCACCGGGCGAGTAGTTCGCAGAGACTCGACTGGCAACGTTCGAATCACTGATGATTCAAGCAGGGTGCTTTACGCAATTAGTGCCGATGGAGCCAATGAGATTTTCTATAATAGAAGCAACGGAGTTGTTTCTTCTGTTATTCATCAACCTTCTGGCTTCGTACGAGAATTCGGAGCCAGAAGCACAGTAGATAATGTGGCTTCTTTGTCCGCATCTCACAGTGCTTTCGATTTACCCGACGGTGGTTATCGTTGGGGCAGCAAATTGAGCCATGATACTCATACTATCGATGGATCGACTGGAACATTCAAGCCTAGCACAGGCGAACTTGCCTATGAAAATATTGGCCACACCACAGACTTGAATACTCTGCAAAATGTTGTATTTGCATCTGAGCTGTCACCATATTTCCGAAAATTCCAGAGTGATTTTTCAAGAGTTTTCAGAGATTTGCTGCAAAACGAAGCAGTATTCGAGCATATTCCAGATGACAGACTGATACCCGCTTATTTAGCTCTTCTTCAAGGCGAAAACCCGTCTAGAGATATCAGATTTCAACCCGAAGTAATCAAAGAAGCCACACGCGATATTCAATCTCGTCAAATTGCCCTGGCTGAAGTGATGCATCATGCGCGCATGATGATTCAGGATCTTCAACCGGGAGAGATGGAGCCTAAAATTGATGTTCGACTCAGGCACGCAGTTGCGTATATGCGGGCTTCAGCCGATTTGTTCAATGTAGTAGCTGCAGCTCGAGCTAGCCTGGGTGATCTCATTCCTGCCGATTTGCGATTGAAACTTGCTGTAAATGGTTTTAAGTCAACCAAGACAGATGGTCAGTCGGAAATTGTTTTCACCTCAAACAAAAGAATAATTCTCAGAAAATCGCGCGATGGGCAGACAGAAATTTTGCTTGGCAAAGAAGTTGAAAGCCAGGATGTTTCTGCAACAGAAATTCAAGGGCAGTCCCAAAATGGTCAAGAGAATGCCAAAGTCCTTTACCGTATTACTGCTGGTGGTGATGAAACGTTTGCCTTCGCCAAAGACAATACACTAATACATAGCTCGGGCAATCGTTACCCAATGGCCTCTGGTAATGCTAATCTCGCTTCACCGCCACCAAATGCGATACCGCCAAACGGAACTGCTTATCGACTTGATGCAAAAGGAAATATAGTCTTCGAATTCTCAGATGGCAGTCGCATCGTGTGGAGAAAAGAAGGCACGCATGAAATTGTCAAAGCCGATAGTTCGATTCATTATCTTAATCTCAGCGCTGAAAGAGAGCAGCGCGCATTGCTTGATTTTATAGCCCAGGACGCAGAATTAAGCTCTATGCGTTTGGAAGATGCAATCAATTCTTTTGCTTATCGTCAAGGCGCATTACAAGAAACCAAAGCTGCATATTTGCGCCATGCATTCATGATTTTAAATGGAGAAAGGCATCTGGGCTCGCAAGAAACACTGCCTTCTTTGACTGAGCGCGCAATGTCTGTGCGAAGAATGCTTACTCAGGCTGCAAGTATCGATTCGCTTTGGTTTGCCACAGCCAAATACTATCCAAGAGAGCGTCTTGCTGTCGGGTTTAGAGTGAATGCTGATGGTTCCATCGGACAGGCTATCGCAAATTCGCCAACTCGATTTTTCCGCACTGGCGAGCCCCATATACATTTCGAACTCGATGATGCTGGAATCATCCGTGGTTATAGAAATGGTCGCGTCATTTCGGTGCTTCCTGCAGATGGGCTGGCTCCGATCTTTTTCAAATATAGCGCGTCAGGCAAGCCAACCGAAGTAATACTGGCTACAGGTGATTCATTTACTGGCAAGACTAAAGTGATGAAAGACGCCGATGGTCCTTATGCAGTGACTGTTATTCCCGAAAACTCTGCAGATGTCCACGTGTTTTATTTTGATGGCGCCAGAGAAGTTTTGACACGCGCCGCAAACAGATATATTGACGGAGTCGAAGAAAATTTTCAGAGCAGAGTGAGTGTAAGACCAGACGTCGAGCGTCGTTTGATGCAGTCGCTTGAATCGAACCCGGCTTTTTATTCAGTAATCAGAGATGCTCTGTCTGGCGATCTGACACCAGAAGATCTCTTTCAGATTCGAATGATCTTGCAAGGTCGTCGCACTCCTGGTGCACCAGAAGCCGAACTTGTAGCTCAAGCGCAGGGATTGGTCAAAACACTTTCGTTCTTGCGCGGAAAATACAAAGAAAATGTTTCAGTGCATATAAGCGATGATGGTGTTGTTCGTGCTTTTGGTAGTTCTGGCGAAGGAGTCAACACGGGCTCAGCTAAGCTTTATTCATTCGAGCCAGAAGAGTCGGTGCAAAGACCGCAAGCAAGATCTAAGCCTGCTTCAAATGATTCAGAAGTAATTGACTTCAGAACAAGACAATCAGAGTCGGCAAGAATTCTAGATTCTGCTTCTGAGGCAAGGGCGCGAATTGAAGCTCCCAGTGTTGAAGCTCAACTCAATTTGCGGATTTCGATTGCAGATCAATCGTTACTGCAACATTTTTGGCAAATGTATCCAGAGCTTTCGGTCGCAATGTTCAACCGACTGTCTGAAATTCTTTCTGAAGTCAACAACGGTTGGATAAAAGATATACCGACTCTTTTTGCAACTAGAAGAAGCATGCTGAGTGATTTGGCTAAGCAGAGAGCTTTGGTGATTTCAATTGAAAAACAAATGATTGCCGAAGGGCTTGATCCTGCCTTCATTGCTGCTGCCAAACGAGGAGAAGAATCGGCAAGCTATGGCGAACTTGGAAGCAAATTGGCAGATGAAAATTCTAAGTACATTAAGGCTCGGTCTGAGCATGCGGCATTCAATAAAGAAATATTCGAAGAAATAGCAAAGCGTCGAAACGATCTCGAAATCGCCCTTAGAAAGTGGTTAGTTGAGTTGGATATGCCTGATGTTACAATCGGACTGAAGCGGCCACCAAGGGTGAGAGCTGCATACGCTGATGCTTTTTATACGTTCGGACAAAGCAGAATTAGTTTTTCAGAGCATCTCACTCACGGTTCAACATCTGTTGACAATCTGACTGGCGCTCTATTTCATGAAGCAGTTCATCTGATGCAAGACTATTTAATTGTTCGTCGAGCAATTAAAGAAGTTCTCGGCGCTCATCAAGATGTTTCTAGTGTAAATCCTTCAGACGTGGCAGCGAAATACAGTCAGCTTACTGGCGGAACTCCAAGATCGAGTTCTATCGCTGCGTTTATTAAGAAAGCAGCCACTCGCGATGTACTTATTACAGATGAAGAATTTGAGCATGCTGCACTTGTAGCCAATTCTGTGAAAACATACAAAGCATTGAATGAGAATCTTACTCATATGCAATCGTCACATGCTGCAGTTGAAGCTTTGATACAAAGATTAGACCAGTCTGAAAATTTTGACACGATAATTGAGCTGAAAGATGTTGTTACTTCTGGGTCGAATTTGGCGAAAGGCAAAGGATTCAGGCAGTATATGCAAAATTCTTTGGCGGTTTTGTCTGAAGTAAATACTGAACTTGCAAGTCTTGACCCAGCTCAAAGAGATTTAGCGTCGTCAGCTCTATACGCCAAGTACAAAGAGAAGCTGAAACAGGCTATGGTTGCCGATTTGGCCGCTATGCGCGAAGAGATTTTGGGCTCATGGAATCCGTATGTAAATCAGCTACTAGAAAGAGAAGCATTTGTAACCAACGTTATTCAACCAAATTCGCTTGCTGAGCTCATGCCCTACTTACTGCCGGTAAGAGCCAATCACGACGGAATAAGAGTAAATTCCGCGCTTGATCCTAAAAAATTTGAAGCGCTTCTTATAGCTTTGCGTAACAATTTTAGTTCTGTCAAGAATATAAAAAAACTAAGTCAAATTTCTCAGTTGGTTCTAGACCTCGAAATGATGAAAGATTTTCATCAAGAAAGTCTGGACTTGACTGCTCAAATTAGAAACGTAATTGAGCAGCGGTTAGCAGCCTTAAATGATATTGCGTACAGAAGCGTCGAGCCGGAGTTGAGTGTCAAAGGCGCTACACTAGCTGATTGGTTGCCCTTTTTAGAGAGTGAATCGACTGGTGCCAAATTTGATTCAGAGAAAATAAGACTCCTGCGTCGGGAGTTGTTTGACGAAGACGGCAATATTAATGAAACCGAAGTCAAGTCTCTCTTTGGTCAAAATGGAATTCCGCCAGCAGTAGAATTTGCTTTGCACAAATTGCGTTCTGGCGATGAGCCCACTCAAGTGCACATCGATAATGTTGTGGCAGGAATTAATGCGCACCTCGATCGGTTGAGAGCGATTGAAAGTACTGTAAACTCTCACGCCAGCGCGCAGGGCTTCGATACATATTACAGTTTGCCGCCAAATGTGTCGCAGCGAATTCTCAATCGCTGGAGTATATATGTTTCTCAAGGGCTCAGACCTAATACACCTATGGCAAGGGTTATTGCACAGGTCTATCCCAGAATGCAGCAAGCCATCGAACGGCTGGAAGAAGCCTGGCATTATGCCACTAAAGATAGTGCAGCTCGTATGCAATGGCAACGTGATTTACATAAAGGAGTTAGCGAGAGAGAAACCTTGGCGCTTGATGCTAAGAATGCCTATCTTTTGTTGAAGGCTGCATTGAAAAGATTGGAAGCATCTCCTTCTGATTCGGCTCTTCAGTCTGATGTCACTCGACTCAAGCGAAATCATAAGCGTGCAGCAGAAGCATATCGAAAGGCGTTAGAGCCTGATTTAGTCGAATATCGAAGAAGAGAAAGTCAGTCGGCAGATCTTCTTCGAAAATTCGTCAAGGATCTCGGGTTGCACGCAAACAATTTAAATTTCAAATCGATGGATGATTTCGGGCACTATGTAATCGGCTCGGGCGATGTTAATTTGAATCGGCAGTTGCTGCTCGATGCCCATGGAAGCAATTTGATAGGTGTCGTATCCGCACACGAAATAGCTGCTCATCTTGCAGATGATACTTTGATGGCTAGAGTTGCTATTCAAAAAGCAGAGAAGCGGTTAAAGGTCCAAATCGACTCGACTAATTCTGAGCATTTACAAGCCGTGCAAAATGAGTATGCCCAAGCCTTGCGTGGAAAAGCAGAACTGCAAGAAGCCTGGCTGGTCAAATTATTGGAGGAGCGAAGCAATCGACCTGAATGGCAGCGCAATTTGAGTGCTGATGAAATCAAACACGTTAGAAAAGTGGTTGAATCCTTCATCGACCTTCTCGATTCAAAAGATATCCCGCTCAGTGAGACGAGATTGGGCAAGATTTTAGAGCGTTCGAGAGTAATTGCATCTTACGGAATTAGATTGCAATTAGAAGCAGAACAACGACTCGGTTTTAGTGAACTGCATAATCTTTTGTTTGAAATGAGCAGACGTAATAGCAAGTCTGCTAGTCGTCTGCGTGCTGAGCTCCTGGGACCAGGCGCATTACCTAAAGAATTGAAGCGTGCGCTTAAGGTCTATAGTCGACTTACTCAAAATGATAGTCAAAATGTTTTGACTGTTGCCCAGCAACAAGAGCGTAATATTGAGTACGCAAAAGTCCAGGAATACTTGATAAGTAGAATCCTCAAACAGCTGGAGAGAAATAATAAGAAGGCTGCTGCTGCTGATTTGCAGGGGGATTATTACACTTCCTTCCGTGAGCGTATGGCAACACGCGCCATGGAGCACCACAGTGGGTTCAAGCATTTCTTAGACGCTTACCAGCGAGGTGTCGATCTAGGTAGATGGCTAGAAGCAATAGATCAAGATGGAAAACCAGTCGACCTTACTGCACGCCAGAAGAGCAAGGGGCTGGTAAGGATAGAACCGGGTGAGCAAGGGCAACAACCAAGAATTATTTCAGCTGAAAATTCGCGAGCAAGAATCGAAGTCGATCGCCACGAATCTTTCGATCCTCCTTTCATCCCAGACCCACGCATCGAAAATTATGATCTGGTTTTCAGTGCAAGCGGTTCTCAGTGGGTTGCTCATTTGGGCGTCTTAGCAGAATTACAGAATCATGTTACTTTCAACAACCCAAATAAAAATTTGACTGGTATCTCGGGTGGTGCAATTGTTGCCGCTTTTCTCGCCAGGGGATATAGTCCAGATCAAATAATACGGGCTGTACTAGAACGTCCGCATTTATTTCAGGCTGACTTTTTCACTGCGATGACCTCGTTTACCTTTAGTGGAAATTTCTCGATGGAAGGCTGGCTAAGAACTTTGATCGAGAATTTTGATCTTGTGCCAAGTCCGAATTTGAGAATAGTCGCTGCAGAGCGACTACAAGACGGTAGCCATCGTCCTTTCGTTTTTGAGTTTGAAAGTGTAGACCTGAATAATGCTGCAATTAGAGCAGCCGAACAAGAAAAATTGCTTATTGCATTGACTGCAAGTACAGCTGCGGTAGATTTGAATGTCGCGCCTGTTTATTATCGTGTAAACGGTCGCGACATAATGCTTGTAGACGGGGCCTATTACAGTCCAATCGGTGATGCGGTGCATAACAATCGCCCATCAATCGTTTCATACGTTGGTCCTGGAAGCAATCCAATTCTAAGGCGAATGTATGAAGCCACGCCGACGTTTCCTAGCAGACTAGATTTTATAAAGGTGGAAGCACAGCATCCAGATGTAGATCCCGCTAATTTCTTGTTGGGACGAAGACAACGATCCGAAATTATCGAGCAAGCACAAGCACGTACAAAGCAAACAATAGATAAAGAATTAGCAGGTAATGCAGAAAGCGAATTTTCAAATTCTTCTCGCCGAACCTTAAACAGTCATGCAGATTCTATTGATTCCAGTAATTTGAGCAGGGATAACAATCTGTTCAATGCTCAAGCTTCGTTCAAAGCAAGAGGCCTTTCTGATTTTGAGCTTGACGATTTAATCAAAGAGATTCGGTCTTCTAAATATTGGCAGGGTGACGACTTTCATGCAGTATCGGATCTGGTATCAAAGATTGAAGCTGTTTTACAAGCGCGCCGACAATACAATATTGGATTGAACGAATTCCATTCTGCTGTAGACGCTCTGGTAGACCAGGGTCTGAATATCATCGAAATAGGGGCGCAAAGACGTGCTTTGATTTCCAGGCTCAAAGCAAGCGAAGCCGAAGTTGGAAGAGCCATTTCGGCTCTCGATGAACTAGAGCCCTGGATGCGCGATATCGTCTCTAAAAAGCTTGCTCCACAAGCTGAACTTTTCCCGCCCAAAGCCGAAGGTTCGCTCAAACGAGTTGAGACTACTACCAATCATGAAAAACAGACTACGGCGACTTCTGATTTGTGGCGCGAAGTAGAAAATATAAGGCTTGCCACCAGAAGAAGTGAAATCTATAGATTGATAGAATCTGCGATTCCAGAAATCTCACGTATTCCAAGCGAGCGCTTTGCCGAGCGCATCATCAAAATGATGTCCGAACCTGAATGGGCAAGTGACAGGTCGCTTTTACTCGTGGAGATGCGAAATTTGCAGCGTGAAATCGACCAGCTTGACTCCCACGCTAAGAGCTTACAACGCGCAGGCGATTATGAAGGAAATCAATCTATAAATCTCGAACTGGATAGATTGAGAATAAAACATGCTCTCATTTCAAGAGAAATTGCCGAAATAGCCCAGCAGCGTATGGCCATTTTGCAACGAGTAAGCGACGAACTCATGGATGAGATGCGACTTCCACGAGTGCACTACAAAGCCGAAATGTTCTCTCATTCGGGCGGAGGGTATATGCCCGGACGAGGAGAAGTAACAATACGCTATGACATGCTTTTGAAGTCGCATGGTCATGAGGGACTGGCTACTATCTTGCACCATGAACAGGTCATGCATAACTGGCAAGATATGAATGTGGTGCGACTTGCAATCGAATCTGTAATTCCTAAGTTTGAAAAATTGCAAGATGTCTCGCGTCAAATACTTTCTGACAATGGTTTATTTGGCTCTATTGCAAGCAAATACAAAGAGTTAACTGGTCGGGATCTTTCTCAGGAATACCTGGCTCGAGTTTTGATGGCTGCAAGAGACCAGGGACCATTGAGTCAAAAGCCCAATTTTGGAAAGAGCGAAAATTTGTCTATTGTTCATATAGTTGATGGCATGAAGAGACTTGCTACAAATGAATATCAGCTGGCTGAAATTTTCGCTGATTCATTTAAGTCTGTGGGTAATTTTCTTGAAAATTCAACTCAATTGTTCAACTTGCATCGCAAGTTGACTCTTTTGATTTCCGACCTTGTAAATCCTGATCCAAATATTGCTATCAATGCCCTTCATGAACTCAGTGAGCAATTGAATATGAAGGGCTCTACTGCACTAGACAGACGAATTCATGCTGCCACAATCGCTCAATCTTATTTTGATCGCTTCGGGGTGCCTCCTTCTCTGCGAAAATTCGTTGATTTGCCAGCGGGCACAAGTGAAGCAAATGCGCAGGCTCAAGAGTACGCTCGTGAAGTAGCAAATATACTGGAGAGAACAAGAGCCAAGACAGCCCACAGACTTGTGCATGAAGCACGTCAGTATTACGCGAGCGCTATTGAAGAATGGGCGTACTCTGGAAGTGATTTACAGGCTTATCTATATTCTAAGAAACTAGCTGAGCAGTTGGGTTTGGAAACTAGACCTATTACGTCAGGTGCCGATGCGGCTGCGGGCGGTTTGAGTGTGTCCCAAATAATTGCTTCGAGCACAAGAGATAATTTTGCCCGAGAAAGTTCAAATCTCGATTCAATGTTTGCTGAAATTTATGCGGCTTTGCAAGTAGTCGATAGTTTCAGAGGTCGTGATAGCTTTGACGAAATGCTTAATCACGCAACTCGCATGAAGGAGCCTGAAGTTCAACGAACTCTGGAGCAAATTTATGTAAGCGGAATTGGCTTTGCACCTGTAGCTCCTGAAGTGAAGCGGCTCCAAACTATTTTAAGCAAGCCTGAATTGGTCAGATCTCTTCTTTTACTTTCTGAGTTTCCTGAGCATGTAAAAACTGTTAGAAGTATTCTCGACGACCAGAATCTCTGGCAGACTGATGGACAGTATTCATACGTTCGATTTGGACAAAGAATGGCTCGCTCAGACAGTGAGTTGGCGGACTTTTCACCATCTGCGGTGCAAGATGATGGTAATGTAATTACCCCAGACTTTTTCTCGAATAGAAATTCTACCAGAAATACAAGTGGAGCAACGGCTGTAACTGCGCCTAGTTCGAATGCTCAACTCTTCAATCTTGCCGACGCTAAAGCCCAAGCAAATGCTAATCAGGCTCGTGCTCGCAACTCAATGAAACCTCAGACAGTCGAGGGGATTTTGAGCGAGATTGAAAATGCGGGAGTAAGTCCAGATGTTTTAGTTCGCTTTAGAGAGCATCAAAAACGCGCTGAAATTCTGGATCTTTCACAAGAACAAGTAGTTGCTGATTTGCAATATGCACTAGAGTATGTCCAGACGAAAGTCAGCAAAGAAGTCGACGAAGCGTATGCTGGACTTGCAGGTGATGTGAATCCTCAACTGCAAGCAAAACTGGTCGCCGACTTGCTTGAGCGTGTACAGAATTTTTATGTGGATCTTGCAGATGCAGGACTTTCTATGAAAAAAGTATCTGTCGACTATTCTTTGAGCAGTTCGCCAGCAAGCATTATAGATAACAAGCCAGCACAATTCGTAGCCAACACTCCAGAAAAAGGACAAGTCCATTACGCAAGAGACAGCCAAGGCAGAGTAGTTTTACGTGAGAATTATCATCATCTTGAAAGTGATGGTGTCATTTTCTATTCAAGACAAGGTCAGCGCTCACCCTTCATTTTCGTTCGCCGAGATGGCGAAATTATACAAGTCAGGAGTGCTCCGCTAAACGCCGGTGATTCACCTGGATCTGTCATTTGGCCTCGCTCAAGCGAAGTCGAAAACGTGGTAAGTATTTCCAAAGTACAGAAAGTGGAAGTTCTAAATGATGGAAGCTTCGTCGTTTTTGCTAATGGTCAGCCACTGGAAATACACAGTATTTCAGGTGATCATGCTCGTGTCGAAAATGGTGGACTCAGATATAGTCGCATAAATGTAGTTGATGAAATCAATCGAGTTCTCGATTTGTATCGCGATGAACGTGGCGGAGAGGTTGCTTTAGCTACCATCTTGGAACATCCACTGAGAAAATTTTTGGGCTTGCTCAGCTTAGACAATCCAATAGTTTCTGACTCGATGGTCGTGCCGTTTTTGGAAAAATATTTAAATCTGTTCCGAAATCCAGCGGCGCTAACTGGAAACAGTGGCTTGATTCCGAATTATAGTTTTCTTTTGAAAACGCAAGAGGCGTTAGGAGCAACTCTTCGTCATGTGAGAGCTCTATACGAGGGTGTTTATACACCAGGTGTCGAGCAAGCTCACTCAGCTGTGCGTAGCGATGCTGTAAGATCATTTTTGAACATTTCTGGTCAAATTACTCAAGTCTTGCACGCCGCACGTCAGCTCGAGCCAGGTCTGGTAGCAGAGCAAGCGTACTTCACTCCACATTTCGATTGGCAGAAGCTTGTGCTGGTCGATGACTCTAAATTTGTCGAGTTTGCAACAAGTGATCCGACTGTCAAAGTTAGACGAGATGCTGGTGGTAACTGGATCTTGCTCAAAAACGGAGTGACCCGGTTTATTCAAGGTCGAAACAACTCCGGGCATTTACTGCTTTCGGCTGACCCTTTGAATCCGAGCATCTTGAAACATTCTTTCAATCAAAGCTCAGGCATATGGTCGAGCGTGACTCGCGCCTTAAGAAGTCGCAGCCAGGAGATACTCGAAGGATATCCTCCTTCTGGAACTGTGTTTCAAATTGGTGAGTTCAATCGAGTAATCTTCAACGAATTGGCAGATGCGAATCAAACAAGAATAGTCTGGTCAGCCGATGGTGTTCGAGAAGTAAGTGGCAGAGACTCAATTGTCACCTATCATGGATTGGATTACGACATAGAGGCAAATAACTTTTCTGATTTAAGGCACAACGTGCCAGCCTTGAAAGAAAAGAGCTACGAAGGAATTTTGAGCCGGTTCTCATTCCAGGTACCAAAAGAAGAGAGAGCTGCATATTTACACCAGGCAAATTTGATTGTGCTTGGTTTGCGTTCTGCAACAGATGCCCCTCCTCAAAGCTGGGCACAAAGATTCGATAAGGCTATGGCTTTTCTCGAAGAAGCAGCAGCAGTCTCTAATCTTATTGCTCAAGCTCGTCAAACTAATGCTATAGCAGCCAAAGAGAAAGTCCAACTGCAAATGAGAATGGATGGGGGTTTTGGCGAGCAATTATCTGATGGCAGAATAATTTATCGCACCCAAGATTCTGCATTGGTCGTGACAAAAGAAGCTGACGGAAAGCTTATTTTGACCAGAGACGGAAAAGAAGTTGCACAAGACAGCTCTCGTGTCGCAAAAGAGAAATTGGCTCAATCGTCTCAGCCATCAAATGTGGTGCGTCTGGTCAAGACTTCTCCATTGGGTAAAGACCGACCTGGAAATCTGCTTGGTGCTAGCGAAGCTCGTTCGCGAGTTTGGAGCCCCGAGATATTGCCTTTATCTAAAGAAGAGTTGGCAGATATTCAAAGATTCCACTGGTTCTTTACAGGGAATTCTGTCGAACGTATTCGCAGAGATATCGATAGAACAAGAAGCACATGGGCTTCGCTTCAGCCATTGATGGAGCAAGTCGAAACACTTAGATATGATGCATCCAAAATTGCAGCCGAACTAAGATTTGAAGAATCGAGACTCAAAGACGTTTACGGCTATACAGAAGCACAGATAGACAGAGAATTCAGAACTCCAGGCTCGACTTTGTATCGTTTGAATCGAGAGCATGATGAGTTGTTAGCAACGCGGTCTCGACTCAGTAGAATACTTGAAGACGAGCTAGATGCACGTGCTCTCCAAATTCAAAATCTACTCGAACGCCATGCTGTTATTAGAGATGCAAACGGAAGAATAATCAGTCATGACCTTACGTTTCCATTGGTTAGAGCAAGCAGAGCGGACAACCGGGGTAGCTATTATTTGCCGTTAACCAGGCGTATTTATTTAGATAGACAAATGCTTGCAGGAGAGGGTGGTAGTCCATTTCTTGCAAATACAACAATCCATGAATGGGACCATTTGATTCAGACTGAATGGTCCGCCAGATATTACATCGATCAGTTTTTGCGCGAGAATCCGCCACGTAATGTTGGAGAAGCTCCACTGGTTAATCCACGAGCAATCGGAAATTATGCGCTGGAAAAATTAGCCCGAGATTTGAATTATTCTCGTGAGCTTATCGAAGAAATCAGACCTGAATTTGAGCGAATTATTGATTCGATATTCTCGATTCACAAAAACAGACTCGAACTGTCGCCAGAAGAGCGAATTCACGCAAGAAAAATAATAGATTCTTCTATGGTTTATCGAACAACCACGCAAGAGACTGCGGCCGCAGAACAGTTAGCTCACGGCATTGATAGTTTGCTCAAAAGGATTCAAGACCAGACTCTTTTTGGAAAATCCACAGTTCATTCAAACTTGAAAATGTGGCAGCAAGCCCTTGAAAGCGGGCAGTTAGACACTATTGCCCAGCTTTTCGAGCGGGGAGCAGACACTTTGATTCCTTTGCGAAAAGGCAACAGCTCTCAGTTTTATACATTGCGCGAATTGCTATCTGAGTGGAATGCAAAAGCTTACAGTCAGGATAGTTACAAAGCCGATTTCGATTATGTATCAACTGCTGCCGCTCTTGCAAGTTATCTCGAATTTCGCTTACTTAGATTGAACGAGAAAATCCAGCAAGATTGGAGTGCATATTTAAACAGTTATCTGGAAAGGCTCTCTACAGGACTAGATAATTTACTCGGTAGACCGAGAGGTTTCGACCATATTACTGGAATGTGGATCGATGAAAGTGCAAGAGTTCCGTTTGCTGATAAAAATGCGTTTGAGAGCGCAAAGCGAGCTAAGAACGCTCCACACCTGACTGAAATGGTAGCCATGCCACCAGAAGCAGTGGCAGAACCTGGTGGCATCAAGCTTTCAAGAACCGGGCAAGTGGATGCTGTGACCTTGTATTGGGCTAGTGAGATTCTAAGAGAAATGTCGCAGGATATTTCGACTAAATATCCTGGAATGGAAGTGGTCGTAGCCAGTCATATTTATTCTGTTGCGCCTCCAGCAAGGGCTTTATGGTCTTCGGGCTATCATGACAGTCTGCCTATATTTATTGATGGTCTCAATAACAGAATTTACATCATGGAGCGATACCGCAACCGCGATGGAGCATGGGTCTATGCGGATAGAAATTCAATTTATGAAAACATGAGAACTTTGGATTATCCAAGACTCGCTCATTCTTTGGTTTTGGATGATTCTGCTTTTGTTAGTTACGGAAATTGGAGCGCACAGCCAGCGCGCCTGGTAGATGCTCAAAATCTGCGCACTGAATTAAGAGTTCTTCAAAGCGAAAGAGTGACGCCAGAATTCATTCAACTGGTCGACCGGGCCCTAAACGAACATTCTCGTTTAGGGAATGTGGAGCAAGGGAATCTGAAGAAGGCTTCGGTGCCTATCGTTGTTGTTCATAATATAGAAGAAATTTTGCCTGGAATGAGTGCCCAGACTCCCGTGGGCTGGAACGTCAAAATGGGTAATTTTGGAGATCTTCAAGCCTTTTCAATTATTGACAGGCAGAATCCTGCAAACACCAAAATTGTCATCGTTGAAAAGCCTGGAAATCTTCCTCAACGAATAGTTCGTGAAAATTTGGAAGCTAATCTAACTCACGAGATTGGCCATTTGCTCAAAGAAATGCAATCTGAGCCTGGTTTTGATTCTAACATAAGAAGTGCAATACAAGCTGATATCGAGGGCTGGGCTCCTTCACTCAAACGTTTGTTTGAAGAAAAATTCGCTCCTCTGCTCATGGTAGAGCAGGGCGGAAATCATTTAAATATAGAAGATGCTGCTCACGAATGGTTTGCCACCTTCTATGGTGCCGCTAGAGACAAGCCGTTATTTGGCTATTCTAAAAATGAGTTGCAATCTGCATTCCCAAGCGCGTACTCTTTGTTTGAAAGATATATTCCTGATTTGAATCATTCGGCTAACCCAGACCTTTTGATGTCCAGTCGAGCTGATGGCGAAATAGTTCTGAGAGCTGCACATTCTACAAACAACCAAGGTGGCACAGTCATAGACTTTCAAGCTATGAGGCAAGCCAGAAACCAGGCACCACCTGAGGCGGCGCCTCAATCTGGTTCGAATAAAGCTGCGCTGCCTCCTATTCGTCCTGAATTCGATAAGGGAAGAGGTGCTCGCCAGGGTGGCGGGCATATAGTGGAATTCAATCAATTCAAGGTGAATGATGAGTATTCGTTAGAACTGGTAACTTCTCATTTAAATAGGTTTGTAGAAAAAGTCAGAGAAACGCCTGACGGCGCGCGGATTGCTGATACTGTCATGCATGAGGCACAAAAATATTTAAGAGCTGCAAGCGGTCAAGAATTGATTCCTGGTTATCCTTTAGTGGTTGTGCCTATGGCAGAACAAGTGAAAGACCTGGCCAAATTCTTGTTTATGTTGCAACGCAAACTTGAATCTATTCCAACTGGCGAAGGTATTAAAACCGCGGACCTGAATCGTTTAGTTGAAATTGGTTTGAAACACCCTGTCGACACTTACAGAGCTATTGCAAGTGCACGACTTCAAGCAAATAGAATTTTGAATCAACAAGAAACGAATCTGAATTTGCTCGATCACAAAATCGCTCTGGTTAGACTGGAACGCAGCGAATTGTATCACGGTTCGATTGATGGTATCAGACAAGA
Organism: Candidatus Melainabacteria bacterium; assembly: GCA_016699165.1. Lineage (GTDB taxonomy): Bacteria > Cyanobacteriota > Vampirovibrionia > Obscuribacterales > Obscuribacteraceae > Aved-18. The sequence continues at coordinate 3,480,903 of CP064963.1, forward strand.
ACACTTAGTCAAACAAGTAGCATCTTCGGACGGGCTTGTATCTGTAGTTTTCGATCGTCTGTCTGGCAACGTTATGGTCCGCGATGGGAATTCGGCATATGTACTGGGATCAAGTGGCGAGCTGTCCCTGATATATGAATTGCACCCAAATGGAAACGTCAAAGCTGTTTTCAATAAAAATGGTGAATCACTTTTTGATCACCAAGATTGGCCAGGTTTTGGTGATAGTAATGTGTCGGTTTTGCCGACGAGCAAAAATGAAATTTATTCGACCAGTCTAAAAGAAGATGGTTCATTGCACTTTATGGTTGCAAAAGATGCGAAGAGTCCTGCCAGGGCAGTAAAAATCTTGCGTCCAGAAGGTGGAATCGAAACTCTTACACATACACATGATGGAATACCCGAGACGGTTAGTTATTCTAATCTCAATTATGCAAGTGAGTTGATTGCGCTAAACGAAATGTATCGTGAAGGCAGTCGCTGGGATCCAGATTTGACGGCGTCTCTAAGAGCCTATATCGAAACAGTTGCAAGAAAATTTGATGCTGATCTAAGTCAGGAATCCCGGTTCCTTTTAATCCCAGAATTCGTGCGTCTTTTCAGTAAAGCTGGATTTAGCTTGACACCAGACGTTCAAGCGGAAGTTGCTGTGGTGGCACATCATGTCAGATCTATTATGCAAGGGCATAATAGAGCCGATGCTGCCAGTGCAAGTCGTATTAAGCAAGCAGTCAGTTTCATCGAGACTTCTAGAAAATTATTTGCTGCAAGAGAGTATGCAGCTCAAAACAATTTAGCTGAATTGCCACCTAATTTGACAGCTCGTATCAGCTTATCTGATAAGCCTGAAATCTCTGCCCGTGATGGATCGATAATTCATTTGACCAGTGATCCGCGCGTTTCAATTGTCGAAGATATATATGGAAACGTATTGTACAAGCTCGACGAGCAATTTGTGATGGCTGGATATTCTGGCGGCGGATTTTTCGCCAGACAGGCAAATGGCAATTTGACCGTGCAGACATCATCGGGAATAAGTTTTACCGCAGTCATAGATCCAAATGGAAAGAGCACTACTGGCGCTCCAGTTCATGTCATTGCTTCTGTGGAAACTTTGCCGACAGCAAACCAAGCAGGTTTGGATTCTATCAATCCTCAGTTGAAAGTTGGCGACAAATTCATTCACTTGGTCGATGGAAGCTTTATATTCGCTCGAGATAAAGAATCAGGAGCTCGACACGTTATCAACACTGGTGGCGAATTTGAGCGTGTCAATTCAGATTCTAGTATCACTTATGGCAAACAAAGTTTTGAAAAGGAAATGAAAGCGCTTTCGCAGTTGCTTGAAAGAGTGCCCGAAATTAAGCGGACTAGTAGCTATGCAATTCTGAAACCGATTGTAGAAGGCACTGTTGCAGAAAATCTGAAAACTGTTCAAATGGCAGCTATTTTGCATCACATACAATTGTTTATGCGCAGTGGTCATGAAGTAATGCCAGACAATATTTCTGCTTTTGCAGAGCGTTTTGAAATGGCCCTTACCGACTGGCAAACTGCTGCCAAAATTTACGAACGACTCGGTGAATTGCGAAAAGTTGCTCCAGATTTGATTGCAGAAGATCTCGAATTGCGTCTTGTGCGGGGCGGTACTCTGGATGAAAAATTCGTAGGCGATATAAACGTAATTGCAACTACAGATTCTTCCATTGAATTGCGTATCGACTTGAGTGATCAGATGCAAATTCACAAGGATAGACAATTCTTGTTTGCAAAGACTACTGACGGTGTCAGAGATTTTGTTATCCGAGCAGAATATGGTCAAGGGGAGCAACTTAACGGTTTTAGAATTCAAAATGTTATAGATGGTGCCACCGAAATGGCCCTTTCACTAGATGATCAGACGAATTCTTACATCTTCAGAAATCGCATTTCGTCTAATCTTCAGGACGAGAATTTAGGACCAGGCAAATTGACTCTGGTCAATAATCGATATTTTCAATTTGAACCAGAATCTGGAGGCGTAGTTAGAATATTTGGATTGGATGCATCTCGTGAAACATTCACAGTCAAAAGGGATGGCGTTCGCCAGGTTAGAGTTGAACGACTGGCTCATACGCTTGAACAAGAGCGGCTGGAGCAGGTGTTGAAGCAATTATGGTCAACTGATGAAGTAGTGGACACTTATGCCACGGTTCGCCAGAATCTGCTTAAAGTTGCAATTCCGCGCTTTATAAAGGAATTGCAAAACGCTGGGATTCCCGATTACAAAATTTTCGAGTTTTTGTATCAGGCTAGAAGAATCGCTTTTGGAGACAAGACTTATTTCGATCCTCTAATGGTCAGAAAGGCTGCGGCTAGCAATCAGCCTCTTGTTGCGCATCCTAGCGAACAAGTGCAAATGTTCCTACAAAATATTCAAGACACAGTCGGTCGCCGATTCCGGGCTAATCCTGATGACCCGATAATGAATTCACCGGTCTTTAAAATTGCTGAAGGATCCAGGTTGGAAATATTAGGCAACGAAATTAAAGACGCTCAAGTATTGAGTTTCAGACAGACCGCAGAGAGAGTCGAAAGCCAACGACAAAAATCAGTTTTACCAGAAATTCTCGAAGTCGACGAGCCGTTGACTAATCCTTTTGTTTCAAGGCTGGTGCCAGAAGGTTCGACAAAGCGCTGGGATCAGTATACACCTGCAGTTTTGGAGCTAGCGCGCAGTGCTCAACTAGAGGCTTTGCAGCGACAGTTCAAAGAGTTCTATCCGGATGCTCCAGGCGTCATTGCTAGATTGGAAGACGCCGCAAATCACATAGCTAGAGAGCTACAAGACGAGTCATGGGCGAAACTCGAGCGTAAAGATCTATTTGGAAGTTCAAAAGATAAGTGGCTTGCATTTGTTTCTGCTATGCAAAGTGCTCATGATTACTTGAGTACGTCTACCAGAGATTTTTGGCGTTCTGAAATTGGTCTTCGATTTTTAGAAGAGCCAGGTGTTGGCGAAGCACCATATTTGAAAAAGGGAGAACGAAATCCCGAATCGATTCAAAAGGCAATCGACGCTTACATAGAACGAACAATCATAAGCGCAATCGAGGGAAATGGAGCGAGCACCACAGGCATTGCCGATGATTTTGCGAGCATAATCAATCAGCAATTCAACTTGGCTGGATTAGACAGGGGCATGACCCAGGCACGTCTTGAATATATGAGAAGTGCACGCGCCCAGCATCTTGAAATGAGCCGAGTCGCTCGCGAAAAGATTGCAATTGAGTTTAATCAAATACTGCAAGATGCGGGCTATCCGCCTGCTGATTTTTCAATACAGTACTCTGCTCATAACTGGGGAACTTATTTACCCGGAGAAGGCAAATTCAACTTAAACGCATTAATGTTCATGAGACCAGAAATCATGCCGATGGCACTTGCTATTGTGTCTCATGAGAATGTCCATATGCTGCAAGATTTGTTGCATGTTCGATTGGCTATAGAGAGCCATTTTGCAGGCTCTGCTGATACAGTTGCAAGTATTGGCAAATTACTCGATGATACAAGCGCTGCACGTCAGATGTTAAGGTCTACAGCAGATGAACAAGAGCTGCAAAGAGTAATTGCCGATATATCTGCTCAACCTGCAATTAGTGGAATCATTGCAAAATACATCGAACTACAGGGCAAGCAAGGAGCGCTTCCCCCAACCCAATTGTCTGTTAAGTGGCTGCTTAGAGCGCTTGATTCGCTTGAGAAAATCAGAAAAGATTCTCAAGACTCATCTGACAAATTGCTTTTAAGTGCAAAACAAAAAGAACACGCAAAAGAAATTGCGCTGTTGCGCAGACAATCGCATGAAATGCTGGAGCTGGAGCGTGAACTGTTCAACTCTTCTAGAGTTGCATCTTCATTTGGTGCGGCTCTGGAGCGCGAGTTATTAGCTGTACAGCAAGGTGGCGAACCTAATTGGTTGACTTTGAAGAATCTGCTTGGACGCCTGGTTGAACCAAGTTCAAATCCGAGTTCGGCAGCGTCAGCTGGTACAGTTCCTTTGACAAAACTGGCTAAAAGATTGTTTGGTGATCAGGCAGTGGAGCTCTTGCTTAGAGACTCTTCGATGCGCTCGATTATACAAAGAGCAATGAGCGATGGCGATACAAACTGGTCGTTTAAAGTTGGAGAAGACCCAGCCGCCATTTCCGGTCGATTGATGCAAGCAATCGAAAACAATAGGCAATCTTTGCATCACGAACTGGACGGTTTGCATCAAGCCGCATTGAGGGATGGAAATAGTCCTGGATACTGGACTCGACGCTCTGAAATTCTGGCATATTTTGGTCAATCGCAATTGCCAGAGGGTCACAAACAATTTATAGAAATCTGGCGTAATCCCAAGAAGATGGAAGGACTGGTTGCCGAATATAGAGCAAGAGTTGGCGAAGAACAGTTCCAGAAAGAGGCTTATTTAGACAATCTAAATAGAAATCGCGGTGAAGCGGCTGCCGCTAAATCTGGTGGCAACAATGACGATGGCAAAGTAGTCTCATTCACCGGAAAAAGAGTAAGAGATGTTCCAATCGTTCAAGATACCGGAATAGTAAAACCCGGCAGACCACAAGAAGTGCAGGCGCAAAAGCCAGAAGATTTAGATGACAATCTTTTGACTGCCCAAAGGCGTCTTGCCAAGTTTTACGAAAAGGTCGAAACTCAAAAATCGATCGCTCGCTCTACTGATACAGTGCAACCGCTCGAGCAAAGCTTGCGCGATGTCAACGAGGCACTAGAATATTTCTTTGAAGTTACAGGATTGAACAAACTAGAAAATGGGTCAATCAATAATTTTGAAAGACTGAACGATTTAAATGCCATTCTTGCCCACTTCAATTTCTTGATGGGTGAGCGCGGAGTCAAGTCGGACATGAATACTTTGTCTCAAGCATACAAATATTTGAAGCTTGAAACAGACGCGTGGCAGATGTTGCAGCGCGCTAATGAACAAACTAACGGAATCTATAATGGTACTCGTCTCAATAAATTGAACGATTATAACGTCTCTCCAGAAGAGCGTCATCTCGCCGCTGAGTTTGAAACAGATCGAAGCAAAGTAAGTGTCATTATCGATGCGCGTGATAATTCAAGACTAATAGACAGTTACCGAGTAATTCAATCAATATCGGCTGACAATCAGACTCACATTGGTTTTGTTTTTGACAAAGATTTTGACGTAATTCAAAAACTAGTTGTAAACGAACATGAGTTCGTTCCGGTTGAACCAAACTCAAATATGTTTAAGCGCGCCGGGACAGGAAACAGTGACGATTTGTCATACGTGACTGTTGATTCGGATCATCAATTCATGACTTTCTTGCCGGATTCAGACCAAAGAGCTCGAAATGTTCAAAAGCTTGTAGTAAGGCTCGATAGCGTAGTTGAAGAACATCGCGGTTTCGACGAAATCACTTATTATCATCTAGATGGTTTTGATCAAAACGGCAGACCTCGCTATTCAGATCTCAATTTGTCTGAGGCAAAAGAGGCCGTTGAGCGCTCTATCGCATCTTTGCCCGACGAAGGATTAGTGGTGCAATATGTTCCAGATGAAGCACCCGTTCAAAAGTCCGCTCAAAAAGTCGTGCATCTGGAAAGCGAGTTTGAAAGTGGCAGACTGAGAGACGACCACATAAGTCAATACAACCATTATGTACAAAACGAAAATGCTTTGCTTCAAAGAGACGCCAAGCAAATCATGCAGCGCATCTTGGATGGACCTTATTCCGATGAATTGAAGACACAGTATTTCTTCCATTTTCAATCAATGATGAGCAGTTTGCGCAGCGAGTTCAGGCAAGATGGATTATTCATGGGAATCTCTCACGCTCAAAGCGTTTGGGATCCGCTTTTTGCTGCAGTAAGTCTCTTGCATGGCGCTGCGGATTCGTTAGAGAAGCTTGGTATTAAAGATATTCCAAGTATCCACATTTCAGAACGTGATTTTGCTGGCGAATCGACATATATTGGCGGTACCAGACGCTTTATCACTACTAACCCAGATGTAGTGATGGAAGTAACGCGTGATGGTTCTGCAAGACTGATAGTTAACGATGAGCTTGTGGCAAGCCAGTCGGCTACAGCAGCTAAATTAATCGAAATAGAGCGCAGTGATGGACAGATCACTTCGGTAAATCTATGGCATGAGGGTAAAGCACAGAAAATCGAGGGATACTTCGAGCCTATTTATGAAGCAGACGGAACTTTGATTTCCTTACGCAAGTATGGAAGCGATGGTAATTCTCAATCGATTATTCGACTTGATGGCAGTATTGAAGAAATCGGTCATTTAAGTGATGGAAACTCTTTAGTCAAAGAAGTTAAGACCACTCTAGATGATGAAAGATTGGCTTTGGATCATCTGGTACGCAAGCTTTATGTTCAAGCCGATCAATTTATCGGGCGAGATTTAGATCATATTCGCGACACCATACTCGATGGCTTGAGCGATATCCAATTTCTAGCAAGCCCATTTTTCCAGCCAGGACGCATTGACCCGCGTGTTACTCCAGAGGTGCATGCTTATCACCTTCATCAAATGCGAATGATTTTGTCTGGTTCTCGAAGAAATGTGGAAGTTTCAACGCTCATCCAAGATGCAATGTCGTACTATCGCAGCACTTTGGGCAATAGAAACAGATCGACAGACCCGCGAATACAAAAGGCTCTTCTTTTGAGCGACGATACTGTAACAGTAAGCCGAGCGCCGGATGCCGACCAGATGTCCAGAGATTCTTCGAGAAGGGTGCAAAATCGTCAGGCTTATGAGCGTGGGATTGATCAAGATTCAGCTGTGAGAGTAAACCCGGAATTGCAGCTGATTGAGTTTGGAAATAAGAGCGACACAATTCCTATTTCTCATACTCAATCTGTTTCTACTGAGTTTGTCCAGCGGGTGGATCATACTCTTAGCCGTTATTTAAGCCAGTTCACAGACGATCGCGTGATGCTTGAGGAACTCGGCATTCCAGTGGTTATAGTCAAAAATATTGATGAGATCTTTCCTGGCTTGGGCAATGAGGTTCCTATAGGATGGGGTACAAGAGGAACGTTTGCCGATATGCAGACGTTTGTCATTATGGATCATCAGAATCCACGAAATAACAAAATTGTGGTGGTGGAAAAACCGGCAAATGTAGAGCAAAGTAAGGTTAATCATAATTTGCCTGACAATTTGTCTCATGAAATTGGCCATATTCTTAAAGTTATGCATGATGAGCAAGAGCTTGATGCCGCTTTGTCTAAAAGTTTGAAGAAAGACATTGCAGCAAGAGCTGGCGGCTTGATGACAGAGGAGCAGTTTGCCGAGCGTTACGGCGTTTTTCTCACTCGTGAACAGGGCGGACTTCATACAAGAGAATCCGATGCTCTGCATGAATTGTATGCTGCTGCACGTGCTGCCGTGCGTGGTTATTCATCAGGAAACTATTCTCCTGATGAATTGAAGATAGCTTTTCCATCTGTAGCTGAAACAATTTCCAGAAGTCTCGATACAGTTGTAAAACGTGTTGAATCAGTGCGTAATTTGGAAAGGGAGTTCGCACATTTTGACCAGGTTGGCAGAGTTGAACTGATAAATACGATAGAAGCAGTCACTAAGTCCTGGAAGGATCTGGGAGCTGAACCTCAGCGTTTTTATTATGACTTTGAGTTGGAAAGGCAGAAAATTCTGTTATTGGGTCTTGATCAAACTCAGCTTGAAAAGCGGCTCAAAATCTTGCGATCACAAATGGAAGAGAGACTTAAGGCACATGGATATTTCAAGATCCTAGAATCCAGACGAAATGAGCTGGTAGGTGCCATAAATAATTTCCGCCGCAAACATGGACTCAATGACATTTCTATTGCATTTGAGTATCAATTTTCTACGAGTGCTGCTTGGTCTGAGTTTGATCATGTGATGTATTTACATCCAAAGATGCTTGGCGCTGAAGGTAATATCAAAAGATTGCCGGGAGTGGCAGCACACGAACAATTGCACAATTTACAAATAGGCGGACATTTGGCTCTCTATTTGCTTCTTCAGCTAAAATTAGCCGGGCGATCATTGACTGGTAAAGAAAATACTCTCTTCAAATATGCTGTTTCAAAATTGCATGACATGGGGCTGATCAATGGTGCAAACGCAATTCATAACCTAATAGGCTACAGCGATGTGTTCAATCGTTCATCTATGAACAAGCTGTCCAGGATGGTAAGAAAAAATCCGGAGCTTTTGCAGTTAAGCGAAAAGGAAATTGCAAGAGCGCAGGACTATTTTGACACTATGTTTGATTATACAGCAGAAGGAAATTCGGTCTCGGCTGGTAGTCAAATCTTTTGGTACAAACATTTTTCTAATCGAAATCTTGTTGAATTGTTTGAACATCTGAATAATAGTCGCTTTGGTGCAAATTTGACTAATTTACTTTTTGGCGGACGGCAGAATATTCCGCCTTCCGTTCTTGCTGCTCAGCAAGCCTGGCGCCGCAATAAACCGGTTTACCCCGAAGCACGGTCGAAATTTGAAAGTGAGAACAAAGCAGCTATTGATGATCTAAATGCATTTTTCGCTAAAAAATACCAGGAAGCCTTAGAGAGCAGAAGAGAGAATTATCGTGAAACTCTTCTGGAAGATGAAGCTCATCTGGTGCAATCTTTGGTTGACAACGATCGGGCAAGGCTTGGGGAGTTTACTCAGTCACCAGGCGTATCTGTAAGACCGGCTCCAACGGCTACAGGTAAAGCAGGACAGATGCCGACTTCGGCATTGAGCAGCGCTGTAGATCGATCTCTTCGTTCATTAGAGATACCCCCAAGTGCAATTGGTATTGCTAGTGGTGACACCGTATTGGCTGCGAATCCGACCGAGCAAGCTATGTCTGCTTTTCACAAGGCATTGACTACTGGGTCTATCAAAGACTCGAAACAAGGTGCGAATTTCCATCTGCTTTCAACCGAGCAAATCACTATAGCTTCTCAAAAGCTATTGCCGATTGTTTGCTAGAAGGGCGAATGGTTCGCGTAAGTAAAATCATCGAATCAATGGCGAGCAAGGAAAATCTGCTCGACTCACAAGAAATTTTGAATGCAGCAAGAAGCTGGCTCGTTAAATCTTTGCTCAAAGGCGATATCAAAGATTTAGAACAAATGCTAGAGCTTAAGCTGCTCGATGATAGAGTGTTGCGAACCGATGAGGTGATTAGTGCCGCTAGGTTGGGATTAGTAAAAGTACTCTCCTCAGGCGATGGCGATAGCGCAAAATTCATTTTAAACCTGAAGATTCTTGAAGGTGATAATCTAAAGTCAGCCGAAATAGTTGATGCTGCAAAAGCTGGGCTTCTTCAAAGTTTGTCGCATGGATGGCTTGAAGATGGGCGTGGTGCTATTCCATTGGAATTGATACCAGTTGAGGACTTAAGGTCAAGCCAAATTGTTGGGGAAGTCAAAACTGCTCTTATTAGATTGTTGTCGAAGGGACGCGGATATGAAGCCGGATTCTTATTTGACTTAAGACTGGCTAGTGAGTTGAAATCAGCCGAAGTTGTCGATGCTGCAAAAGTTGGATTTATTCAAAGTTTGTCGGATGGATCGTTTGAAAACGCACGCAATATTCTCGCTCTAAAGCTAATTCCAGACGATGTTTTGAAATCAAAAGATGTTGTGGATGCCGCCAAAGCAGGACTTGTTCAAGTTTTGGGACATTTAGATATTGAGGCTATTCGTAATGTATTAGATATGAAGTTGCTTGACCGAACAGCCCTAGAATCGAATGTCATTCAAGAAGCAATTAAGGCGGCTGCAGTCGAAAATCTGTCAGGTGGAAGACGAGATCTTCTAACTGCTCTTCTTAAAATAGAAATTTTTCGAGAGCTTGCCGCACAGTCAGATGAGATTGTAGCTGCTGTCAAAGCAGCACTTATTAAGGGTTTTGAACGGACTAAATCTGACGAACAAATTGGACTTGGACAAATCCATGAGTTGATTGATCTGAAATTGTTAAAAGAAAGCGAATTGAATTCATTGGTTAGATTATGGACCTACACAAGTCCATTACAAGAGCTTTTTGGAAATGACGTTTTAGCGGGAGTTTCTTCGGTAGAACTCGGGATTCGTCTCAACAGTGGATACTATCAAGCAAAGATGCTATTTCACGATGATCCCGAACTGATGCAAACGATTCAAAGAAGAATTGCGCAGAAAGATAATTTCAAAGCAATGGCTGCTTTCTTGCAAGCACAGAAAAACAAAGACAGTTTTGAAGCCGCTAAAAAAATGTGTGAATCTCTTATTAAGGATGAAACTAAGAGCAGTGTATTCAAACTAAGTAGCTCGAATTTTTCCGAACTACTTGCTTTCAAAGAATATTTCAAATCCGACCCAGATACATTAGCCAGAATCGAAAATGATATTCCGACAGATTATTGGTTGGGAATAAAAAATTTCATTCAGGAAAATCCAGATACTAACAGCGTTCTGATTAAAGAGCTTTTGATGGCGCAAGTCGATTTGAAAATGCTTAAAGGTGCGCGCTTGAGCATTTTGTCTTCTTTGATCGGTTACTTGGATAAAAATTCTCCAGAGATGATGCATCTTCTCGAGCTTGAAAAATCAGGCTTGAATCTAGCAGATGTTTATGACTTCATTCGCAAAGATCCAAAAGAAAATCTGGTTGATTTGAGAGCAACGCTTGGACTTAAAGGATCAATTGAGCAAGTCAGAAAGCTTTTGGAAAACAGCGCTGATATAAACACTTTCTTTTTGAAATTTGAGCCTGACGTGGCGGAGACTCTTGAAAGAATGGTAGAAGATGGGCTCAAGATGGAGCGACTTGTAAATTACACTAAAACAGATTCAGACAATAGAATCAAAGTTTTGAGTGAAATTATAAAAGGCGGTTCAAGCGCCAGTCGCATCAATGATATAGTGCGACTCGAAATGCTGCCAATCGAAGTAGCTAATTCAATTCTTGCAAATAACAATTTCAAAGTCACGGAGCTGCTTCGTTATTTGAACGATTGGAATATCGGTCCTCATTTTGCTCAAGCATTGATTGAGTCGCTAAGGAATGGGCATTCCATAGTGTCGCTCGAGCGCTTAGTCGAACAAGCTCATGTCATGGCGAATAGAGGGGCTGAGTCTATCTCTCTTGCTAACACTAAGTTCGATAAGTCAGAACCGCTCTTCAAACAAGCTGCATCCATGCTTACAGAGAGCACAAGGGCAATTCTAGAAAAAATTCCACCAGAAAAAAATATAGTAATCATTGGTAGAGATGCTATGCCACTGGTCCCGCTTCTTGCAAGCCAGGGAAGAAAGGTTCAATATTTTCTGTTCAGTCGCTTGCAAATCGATGATGCCTCGACTCGTGCGCAATGGTTGAAAGAAGTTCCTCCCGGAAGCGTAGTCATCGATACTGGTTATGCTGGAAGTATCTTAGATTCGATAAAAGATATTGACAAAACGGTTTCGCCTCAACTATTGTCTAGCCGTGGAAAATATCCTCAAATACTCGAGTCTGTAGATCATGGAGAACTCGTTCGAGTAATAGAGTATTTTCCAAAAATCATAAACAGAAGCAACCGATTTACCGCAAATAATGGTGCTGTTTCAAGAAGAGCCTCGGCAATAGACATAGATGATATGCAGGGCGGCAATCTAAATACGTCATACATTCAGAATATGACGTTTAGAATGTTGAAAGAAACAGGTCTTTCCGACTGGCAAGCATGGCGCTACAGTTGGTTTACCGGTCTTACTGCAAAAGAGCGATTAAGGATGACAGACGATGAAGTCAGAAGTCATTTCGAGCGAGTTAAAGCCGAGAGAGAAAAACTTGAACCCCAGAGATAAATGTCTAGTGCTTGTTTTTGATTTGAGCGTCCCAGCTATTAGCTTGGTTAACACAAGCTTCTCCGGCTAAATGCAGGCCGCCAAGAATGGCTCCAGCAGATGCAATTGCAATTATCTCGGGAGTTTCTGCCACCACTGCAGCAGTAGTCAGTCCCAAAACAGCGACTGCTTCAAAGCCTTTGCGTGGGTCTTTTTTGATTTCTTCAACAACGCTATTAAGCATTGAAGGTCCGTGTTTTTGAAAGTCGCCCACAGTCATTTTGCCAAACGCATAGGCGTCTTCGAACAAATTATCGATGGTGCGCATGCCTGGTGACTTGGTATGAAATGAATTTACGGAATCTGTTTTTGCAAATTGATTTTCGGGGTGTGACATTTCGCTTCTCCTTGAATTGCTAATCGCAATATCAATTTAAGCGAGCACTTGCTTGGAAACACTGTTCAATTGCACAGTCTTATTATGAGAATGGACCTGCAATGCCGGTTCCGTAGTTGTTCATGATTTGCTCAGCTTGGTTTGAAAAATCGTTTGCTTCTTGTGGGCGTTTTAGTTTAAACAACAAATCTGCATATGCCTTTAGTGAAACGGCATATAGTGGAGGAAAGCCGGCGTTCTTTCTGATTTTGCAGCATTGAAGAAAAAAGTCTTCTGCTTCCTCATAACGATTTAAATCTACGTAAACACTAGCCAAGGAAAATGCACTGGCTGCTACTTGTAAATGATTTTCTCCCAAGACTTCTTTTCTTAGGTTGAAGGCTTTTTGGTATAAGAGCTCTGCCTGGGCGAATTTTCCCCATGATTTGAAAAGATCACCAAGCAAATTGAAACCATCAGAAACTAATGGATGTTTAGGCCAGAGTTCGTTTAGTTCAAGCAAAATTCCCTGGCGCAACAACTCTTCCGCTTCATTGTAACGGCCCTGTTTATAGTGCTGCATGGCAAGATGAATAAAACCGAAAAGCAGCTGGCGAGTGTCGCTGATGCTTAGAGCCGATATATCAATTTTTAAGAGCGATTGAGCACATTTGAAGTGTGAATCATCAAATTCGCCTTTTGGAGCTAAATCGAATGCCTTTCTTTGTACTATTGCCAGGGCAAAATGAGTTATTGCCACCACTTGGTGATCACGTCCAAGTCTGTTTTTATATCCATAAAGACTAGCATTTAGAATTCTTTCTGCTTGGTCAAAATTTTGCTGGATAAAGTGAAGACCTGCCAGATAATTATTCAACTCGATTGTTTTTAAGTCATTTTCACCATAATGACTTGTGCATAGTTCGATTGCTTTTCGGTAATAGACTTCGGACTGACTGTATTGATTTTGCACGCGGTATGTAATGCCCAAGCAATGGTGATTTTTTATGAGGGCGTCTACTATCGGCTGGCTTGGATCCTTTTTCGTTAGCTCAGAAATAATTTGATTGTAGTAATTGACCGCGCCTTCATACTCTTTGTTGCTATGACAAAGAATGGCGAGTTGCTCAAGCTCGTTAATGCTGTTCTTCATCACATTATTGACTTGAAGTTGATTAATTTGTTCCATTCAGGCAAAGGTTCTGGGCTGCTGCTCGCCTTCGTTTTCTTGACCCATCTGACTATCTGACCATGGCTCGTAATGAATAATCTAGTTAAATATTCCCATTTCTAGGACAGTTCCATAAGCCGGGTAATATGGGCTCGGCGCTCTTTGAACTCCTGGCGAGCTTTTAAATAAGTGACAACCATAAGGGCTAGACTTTTACCTACCTGACGCTCGGCGTCGTCAGAGCCAAGTGGCGGGGCGCCTTCACTCAAGTGCAAATATTTAGTATCTAAACTGATAGCCATAGAGTGAATATAATGCGCGGCTTGCTGCGGACTTATACCAAAAGGCGTGCGCGCGCTGGACGGCATGTCTTCAATTGCGTCCATGTCCAGCTCGATTGCGACCGGGTGCACATCTTGAATATATTTACTTGCTTCTTTTAGACAATCATCAAATGTAGTATTTTTTCGAATGGCAAAATCTTCCCACGAAAGGGTTATGAATCCGGCGTCGTCTAAGCGTTTGAGCATATCGAGCGAGTTATAATTTTCGTGCGATCCAAATACACAGTATTTTTTTAGATAGCCAGCAGCATGAGCATAGGTGAAACCATTGCCACTATGTCGACCTTCCATCAAGCGAAAATCGGCATGAGGGTCGCAATTTATAACTGACAAGCCTAGATCTTTTCGGCCGGTTCTTTTGCGTAGCGATTTTAAAACGCCTTCTATAATAGGAAAGGAGTTATTGTTTCCACCGCCAATTACAATTGGCTCAAGACCAGCATCGGCAATTGCTTCAATTATTGGTGCCACACGCTCGTCTAATTTTTTACATAATTGGCGCAAGCCATCAATGTCGTCACTGCTTGCTTCAAGCATTAAATCTTCGACTGCTATCTCGCCGAGTATGAGCACTTTGCCTGCATCCATAAAGGCATTGTGTTGCATATTGAGAAAATATTGAAGAAAGGCCTCTGGTCCTTTGTTAGACCCGGCGCGTCCAAGATTGGCTCTGGGTCCAATGTCTTCTGGAATGAGCAAAATGCAGTGAAGGGCGCCTTCTTTATGTGCCGCGTCTAGACGCGCTTGCAGTGTCTCTAGCTCTTGGGTAACTTTGACCCCTTCGCCTAATTTGCTTTCACCAAGGCGAGAACTGGTGTATTTAGCCAGGTCGGCTTTGGTGTAGAGTTTTGCTGTGATACTTGATTGCATGCCGATCTCCGTTAATTTAAAAATTTGAGTCTAATCTATTGCTTTGGCAGCAAAAATTAGCGAAATGTTTTTGATGATCGAAGCCACTTCTTCCATATCTTCTTTGTCTAAGCCAAAGTGTGTAACTGCGCGTGCCATGCGGTTGGGCATCGATGATACAAGCACGCCTTGAGCTTTTAATTGTTTGTGAAAGTCGATTTTTAAATCTGCTGGTAAATTTACATCAAAGAAAATCATGTTGGTCTGCACACAGGCTAAATCTATTTTGATGCCAGGTATTTCAGCCAGGCACGAAGCCAGATATCGAGCGTTTTGATGGTCTTCTTCGAGTCGAGTAAACATATTATCGAGTGCATAGTTGCATGCTGCAGCTAAAATACCTGCCTGACGCATTCCACCACCAAGGGCTTTACGGGCGCGTTTAGCTTTGTGTATAAAAGATTTGGTACCACAAACAATTGAACCAACTGGTGCTGCCAGTCCCTTAGAAAAGCATAGCTGCACGCTGTCTACATATTTGGTGAAGGCTTGAAGCGGCTGATTTAACGCGATAGCTGCATTGAAAAGTCTGGCTCCATCTAGATGTGTCGCCATTTTGTGATTGTAGGCAATCTCTCGCACTTCGCTTAAATACTCGGGTTTGAGTACTTTGCCGTCTTGAGTATTTTCCAGACAAACAAGTTTAGACACAGGACAATGCACATCGTCCATACGGACCGAGTTTGAAATATCTTCTAACAACAAAGTTCCATCAATCTGATTTTCAAGCACGCAAGTGCTTACTCCAGCAAGCGATGCTGCACTTCCCTGCTCCCAGGCAAAAATATGTTGTTTGCGACCGACAATTATTTCATCGCCTCTGTGTGTATGCGCAAGAATAGAAACAAGATTTCCTTGGGTTCCACTCGAAACAAATAGAGCTGCTTCTTTGCCAGTTAGAGCCGCGCATTTTTCTTCCAAGGCGTTAATGCTTGGATCTTCGCCATAGACATCGTCACCGACTATTGCTTCTGCCATCACTTTGCGCATTTCGGCGCTGGGTAATGTCACTGTGTCGCTGCGCAAATCGAATATTTTTTCGGTCATGATTTCTCCAGTTCTTTGATGGATTGGATAAATGCCATTAGATTTTCGGGATCGTCACTGACGATGCCATCTACTTCTAGTTTAATTAGGCGTGACCAGTCGCGGTCTGTGTTTGCAACCCAGGCAAAGACTTTGACAGACCCGCTTCGTGCGTCTTCTAACACATCGTCGTTTATATGATCTTTTTGAGCGTGAAAATAAGTGGCGCCTAAATCGGCACAATAATCCGGCACCGAACTTGGTGCCCCAACCATAAGCAATGCGGTTTGAATTTTGCCTTTCAATTTTTTCAGAACTCTGTGATCGAAAGAACTAACCACTACTTTGTTTGTGTCATAGCCTTCAAGCTGCGCCATCAGTTCTTCCTCGATATCTTCATATGAATGAGGAAGATTTTTAATTTCAATATTGAGCATTATTTGCCCAGAAACAAGATCCAAAACTTCTTGTAGTGTAGGCACTTTCTCGTTTTTAAAAGCAGAGTCGAACCAGGCTCCCGCAGACAGTCTTTTGATTTCATCCAGGCTGCAATTTGCCACCGATCCAAAACCGTTGGTGGTGCGCGAAAGATCTTGGTCGTGAAAAACTACCAGTTCGCCAGATTGCACACGTTGAATATCAAGTTCGATAGCATCCACACCCGCTTCAAGACTTTGTCTGAAAGCCGACATGGTGTTCTCCGGCGCCCAGACTTTGCCTCCACGATGGGCAATGATAAGCGGTGTGTGCATTCTAGATTATATTGAGCGATTTTTGCGGTTTGATGAAGCCCATGTCGACGGTGACGATAAGCTTTGGTGGCTTCACTTCAATTTTGTCGAGCGGCACTTCTAAACCGTGTTCGACTCCAAGCAGACCGTCGATTTTTTTCAGAACCAGGACACCCTTTTCTTCGGCTACATCAAAAGTGACTACATTTTCTTTTTTGATAAAAATATCGCCTAGCTGCTCTTTGGTCGGATGCTGGTTGGTTATTTTAATTGTGTTTGCAGTGCGTGTGATTTTCACCACCGCAGCCGAAATCGCTTTGATAATCTGCGGAATAGCTTCGTGCGAGCCGAATGTCTCGACCATAACTCGCTCGACGAGCACGCCTTCAAGCGGCTCATTTTCTGGACGCTGATGCAAAAACTTGATTACTCCCGTAAAAGGGTCGGAAGCGGCGGCAACGATGCGCTTTGCTTCGTCGATGATTGCTTGAGCGTCGAGCGATGTATTTTCGGTTGTCACAGAAAAATCCCCACATGTGTTAGAAGGAGGATTTTACTACATTTATATGTCTAGAATTAGCCCATTTTAAGTAAGCTATAAGCTTGATGTTTGCTCATTTTGACCGCTTCACGCTGGGTTGTGCAGCTAAGATACTCTAAAATACTATGTTTAACCGGTTCAGTGAGAAATGAAAAAGTGTCTTTGAAGTCAGAACAAGTTGCCATAATCATCCCCGCAAGGTACGCCTCTACTCGTTTTCCGGGTAAGCCTTTGTGCTCGATTAATGGAACGACAATGATTGAGCATGTCTATAAGCGTGCTCAAAAGTCGAAGCTTGCATCCAAAGTAATAGTCGCAACCGACGACGAGCGCATTGCAAGGGCAGTTGAAGCATTCGATGGCGAGTATCTTATGACTCGTTCCGACCATGCCACAGGCACAGACCGCCTGGCTGAAGTGGCAAAGAAAATGCCCGAAATCGAAGTAATAGTAAATGTGCAGGGCGATGAGCCCTTAATTGACCCTGCCAACATCGACAAAGCGATTGAGCCTCTGATGAGCGACGCCAATGTCAAGATGTCTACTTTGGCATACGAGATGACTCAAGAGCAGGAAATGCAAAGTCCTCAAATTGTAAAAGTGGTGCTCGACAACGACGGGTTTGCTCTCTATTTTTCACGCGCAGCCATTCCTTTTTATAGGGATAATACTGGTGATTCAGTGACAAGATTGGGACATACTGGCTTATACGTTTACAGGCGTCAGTGTTTGCTCGATATTGCCATGATGCCTGTAGCTAAGCTAGAACAAGCAGAACAGCTGGAACAATTGAGAGCTTTGCAAAATGGTATTAAAATCAAAGTTGTTATTGCGAAGCGGGCAGCACCAGCAGTTGATCTTCCTGGCGATGTTTTGAAAATCGAAAAAATTATGAGCGAATTAGGAGCTGTATCAAAATGAAAAAGCAAAAAATAAATCTCATTGCTATGTCATTGATTCTCTCTGGTCTTTCAGTTGCACCATGTGTCGCTGCACCTTTCAGACAAGGTGATTCGCGCTTGCCTCGATATGCTCCTGCAGGGGCTAAAAATCTTGCTCCGGCAGGAACGATGGATCCTAAAAATGTACCTGACTTTGCAGCCAGTCAGAAAGATTTGAGTTCAGGTCAATTATCTGGTGGTGGTTCAATAAATGGATCAGTACCTGGAACAGCATTGAGAGCCGATCTATCTTCGTCTACAGTGCCTGTATCTACAAGATTTAAACTGGTACTGGAAAGCGCAGTCGATGCGCGCACAAGTAAACCCGGTGATATTTTCGAAGCGCATGTCAAAGACGACATGTATCTTGGCACTACACTCTTGCTGCCTCGCGGCACTCTCGTGCGTGGACGAGTGGCAA
Source organism: Candidatus Melainabacteria bacterium (assembly GCA_016699165.1). Classification (GTDB taxonomy): domain Bacteria; phylum Cyanobacteriota; class Vampirovibrionia; order Obscuribacterales; family Obscuribacteraceae; genus Aved-18. The sequence goes on from CP064963.1 coordinate 3,499,210, forward strand.
ACGTAGTGAAGCCAAGACTCTTGAGTCGAGCTGCAAAAATTGGACTGCGTCTTGAGCAAATGGTGACACCTGCAGGCGATGTCACACCGCTTGATGCCATGCTTGAATTCAAAAAGGGCATGACTAACAAAAGAGGCGAATTAGATCCTGGCACCAGTTTTGGTACCAGAGTAGAAAAGAATGTTCGCAGTGTCACCGGCATAAATGAAGACGGCAAAAACAACAACGCATTGCTTGCCGCTAACATTGCCACTCTTGGAGCCCCTGCTGTTGCCACCGCACTTGGAAGCTCTGCCATTGCTCTCTTTTCGCAAGGAGACAATGTGAGCCTTGCACCTGGACAGGAGCTAGAGCTGCAATTGACCAACGACCTTGGTGTCCAGCTCAACTAAAGACCTACCAGGTTGGAGTTTTATCCGGTTCGGTCCTCTGGAATCTGGGTATTTTAATAAATGTAGCCGTTAGTTTTGTGGAGCTGTCACATATGACTGCTGGAGCCGGAAGCGAATCAAAACCAGACGAAGTTGCACCGTCATCGGGCGCTCCAGTACGGGATAATTTTGATTTTGATCTCTCTTATTTAAGTAGGCAGAATTTAGATACTTTCAAGGTTTCTACTTCTGTCGACTCAGTGTTAGGTAATCAGTTCGGAATTACCGACTCAAGCACTCTGGGCAAAGACACCCGCCCTACCTGGAATTTTCTTGGCTTGCGAGACCCAGGCGAAAGATTCTCAGGCATCAACCTTTTCGCGGCTAAAACACAAGAGCTTAAAGCCGACGCTCCAGCCACTTCAGTCGGAAATCTCTTCCGGAAAATTTCTGAAAATGCGCTCGATCCGGCTAATGGCGGTAATTTGGCAGATGTCGAGAAAGCTTTCAAAGATAAATTGGGACCTAATTCCCCTTTCAGCGTTAAACTCGACGAAACAGGCAGGACGCTCACCTTAAGCAGAGTTGGGGCTGACGGAAGACCGATAGAGATTACCCGCTTCACCCAAAATGAAACTTCGAAAGAAAGTGGTTACAGGCTAGCTTTAAAGTTGCAAGACTTTAGCAACATGAGCCAAAGAAGCTTTTTCTTCTCTCAAGCTTTGCCTGGCATTCTCGACAAGGTACCGTTAGATCAACGACAGCAGTTCGTCGATGGTTTCAATTCCAGAATGGCAGAGATGAAAGCAGGCAAAGTTCCTATGGCAAATGGACTTGGCGAGCTTTCCTACCTTCCCGATTCTCAAATGCTAAAAATGGATACCAATAATGGTCCAATATACGGGGCTCCTGAGGCTAAAGCGCGAGACACTAGAGAAGCAGTCACGATAAGCGAAGCCAGAAAGAATTTAGCAGCCGAAAAACCAGTTAGCGAAGTGAGTCCTGCCGTTCTTGAATCTGCCAGAAAGCTAGGAATCGCTCCTGAACAAATTACTGCTCTGGGAGATTTAGAAAGACGATTTTTCACAGGGATGATGACTGCCAAGACTCCTGAAGAACGGCTAAAGGTGGTCAGCGACACAATAAAGCAAGAATTTCCCGGTGGTTTTGGAAGTTTGAGGCTTACTATTCCTGATGTCGGCGGTCAACCACGTGAATTTCATCTGGAAGTTAGGGACCGAAAAGCCAATGAATGGTCGAGAGTGGTTGATGCAAGCGTATTGAGTCCAGCCGATCTGGAATTAGCCAGAGCGGACAAGAGCGGAAGAACAAAAATAGAAAAAGATGCTTCTGGACGAGAGCAAGTTTTTTATAAAGAACAGGAAGACGTTGTTCCAGGAGCCTTATCCAATATTCTTGTTTATTCCAAGGATAGAGGCGTGCCTCGTGTAGTTATGCGTGGGGCTGAGTTTGCCGACGGAGCGTTTGGTCGTTTACCCCCGGTCAAGCATCAAGAACTCGTCAATACAGCTTTAGCTACAAGTGACACCATACGCCCAGGATATCGGACAATCCAAGAAGATAGGTCTATGCCGATAATGGGAACTTATTGGACTGATAGAATGGCTGGTAAAACCATTGTTGGTGGACTAGATAACGATCCACGTTTGGCCGATAGTAATCTTTCGTTAGAGCAGTACGCTAGCCATAGAAATCAAATAATTAACGGTGAAAGTGCGACTTTCTTCCGAGTGCCTTTTAAGATTAATCAGTTGGAACCCTCTGGACTAAAGGTTTTACGCGATGCATCATCAACAAAAGACCAAGTAGTCAAAGCCGCTCGAGATGTTGTAAATTTGGTCACCGAAGGACAAGACGCTGATTTCGCGAAAAAATTTATTTCTGAATTTGCAAAGTTATCACCCAAAATGGCTGAATTAGTAAAGCCCTTCATCTCGGAAATGATAAACAAATTGCCCGCGAATATCAGAGCCGAAATTGGCCAGCACGCTCAGGAGTTAGAAGCTGACTTGCCTCCAAATAGAAAACAAAGAACAAAGTTCGTTTCTCAAGCCTTGCGAAGAGCTGCTGTAAGAAGAGCATAGCAGTCGAGTAAGCTTCTCTAGCTAAACTAATTTAGTCAGGTAATAAACAGCGATTATAAAAAACACTGCCATTGTTTTGATGCATGTAATGGCAAAGATATCGCGATAAGAAGATTTGTGTGTAAGTCCGGTTACGGCAAGCACCGTGATGACCGAGCCGTTGTGCGGCAGTGTATCCATGCCACCAGATGCCATTGAGGCGACTCTATGTACGACTTCTAAAGGGATGTTTGCTTGATTGGCTGCTTGAATGAAATCAGCCGACATGGCAGCAAGAGCAATGCTCATTCCGCCTGACGCTGAGCCTGTAATTCCAGCCAGTGTCGTTACTGTAATTGCTTCGTTTATGAGTGGATTAGGAACAGCGCGAAGTGCCTGGGTCAATAATATAAATCCTGGCATGGCGGATATTACCGCGCCAAATCCGTACTCAGAAGCGGTATTCAAGCTTGCAAGCAATGCGCCTGCGATGGCTGGTTTACTTCCTTCGGCAAAACGTTCTTTTATTTGTTTGAACGCAAAAACAATAATAGTAAGTATGCCTAAAAGTAACGCACCCTCTACGGCCCAGATGGCTGTGATAGATGCAATGTCGGTCACAAGCGGTTTTGCATGCCCAGCTAATTGAACTTCGTGCGTGGCGGTACCATAAATTTGAGGAATCAATTTGGTAAATACTTGATTCATGATGCCCACCACTAGTAGTGGCAATAGTGCAATTAAAGGATGAGCCAGCTTTTCGTCCTCGTACTGCTCAGGCTCGTTTATTAATACATCTCCATAACCTTCGCCATTTTTTTGAGCTTCTTTGCGGCGCCAATTTAGATATAACAAACCGCAAGTCAAAATAAACAACGCCCCGATACTTCCCAGTATTGGCGCGGCTGTAGTTGTGGTGTGGAAGAAAGTAGTGGGAATAATATTTTGAATCTGAGGCGTGCCAGGAAGTGCATCCATTGTGAAAGTGAATCCACCAAGTGCGATAGTGCCAGGTATCAAGCGCTTGGGAATATTGCTTTGTCTAAATAATTCTGCTGCAAATGGATAAACGGCAAAGACGACCACAAACAAAGACACGCCGCCGTAAGTGAGCAGTGCACACACCAAAATGATGGAGAGCATTGCGCGCTCGCTACCGAGTAATTTTATAACCGCTTTTACAATAGACTTTGAAAAGCCGGACATATCGACCATTTTGCCAAAGATTGCACCAAGCAGAAAAACAGGAAAATATAAGCGCAGAAAGTTGACCAGCTTTTCCATGAACACGCCCGAAAACATTGGCGGAACAAGCATTGGATCTGTAAATACAACAGCAAGCAATGCGCATATAGGCGCAAAGAGAATTACGCTGTAGCCTCGATAGGCAACAAACATGAGCAGGCACAAAGCGCCAAGAACAATGAGAAAACTCATTTTTGCGCTTTCATTTTTAGTTTAACTGCAGCCAAATTGTTTTGGAAATCTTTGTTGGCAGGATCAAGTCTTGTGGCGCGGGTGAACTCATCGAGCGCGTCTTCGAGGTATCCGCGTTTCAAAAAGAGTACGCCAACGTTGTTGTGCACCTTGGCATTTTTGGGATTTAGTTTTAAACAAATGCGCAACTCTTTGATGGCTTCGCGCAAATTGCCTTCGTCCATAAGTACATTGGCTAAGTTATAGTGCGCTTCTAGCGAATAGAAGTTTTTGGCAATTGCTTTGCGATAATGTTTGGCAGCTTCTTCGTATTCTTCTTCGGCTCTATATATGGTGCCGATGTTGATATTTGCTTGCACATCGTCTGGTGTGTGTGCAAGGTATTCTTGGAATCGTTTAATTGCTTCTTTGTTGCGTCCTTGAGCCTGTAAGCACATTGCGCCAAGCAGTCTGGCTGTCCAATTGTTTCTATCGTAAGACAAGCATTTATTTACTTCTTTAAGAGCCAGTGTGTGGTGCCCTTTTTTCATAAGCAATTTCACGCGATTCAAAGTTATGGTTGGATCTTCGTGCACTTTGGCAGACAAATCTTGTTCTGTTTTCTGAATCAGATTGCGCTCTTCATCGAGCAATGTTTTCTGGTTATCTTTGGCGCTGCCTTCTTCTGAATCGTCGTCATCTGAATCTTCGGATGCTTTCTTAGGTGTATCAGAACCTGAAGCATCGTCTGAAACGCTCTCTTTGCTTTCTTTCTCAAGATCATCATCGGATTCGACTGGATTGACCTTTGAGGGGTCGGTCAGACCGCTGCCACCGCGCACAAATGGAGCCGGACCACTGCTGAAGTCGACGCTGTCGAGCGGTCCTTGAGCGTTTGTGGGCATCATCGAGAATAGGGTTGCAGTTAAAAGCCAGTATTTGAGCCTTTTTGAGTATCGCTCAGTTGTCATGAGTGGCGCGCCTTCAAGATCGGTAAAAACTTGATGACTATACTACGAAAGGTGGCTGCCTTACTGGAATTTCTCTTTAGAGTCGAGTATCAAAGTTACCGGTCCATCATTTAGTAATGACACTTTCATGTCCGCCCCAAAGCGTCCAGTTTCGACTTTTACCCCTTTTGATTTGACCTGCTCGACAAAATGTAAGTAAAGCGCCTCACCTTGCGCAGGCGGTGCAGCCTTGAGAAAGCTTGGTCGGCGACCCTTGAGCCAGTCGGCAAAAAGGGTGAATTGAGAAATAATTAGTGCCTCGCCTTTGATATCCAATAAAGACAAGTTCATCTTGCCTTCGTCGTCTGAAAATATGCGCAGGTCTACAATCTTTTGAGCCAGAAACTCACTATCTTTAGTTGTATCCGCGTGTTCTACTCCGCACAAAACCATGAGCCCGCCGCCGATTTGACCCGCCACATCGCCCTCAATAGTGACACTGGCGTTGGCTACGCGCTGGAGAACGAGTTTCATACTGGATTTCCTTCGATCATTAGTTTCTGTTTATTTGGTGCGGCATGGTTTATGTTACCATTCGCAAATCTTGACTGAGGCGACTGGCTTGCCCGACGCATTTTAAGCTAAGATGAGTTCAGTCAAATGAATGACGCGGGGTGGAGCAGCCTGGTAGCTCGTTGGGCTCATAACCCAAAGGTCGCAAGTTCAAATCTTGTCCCCGCAACCAATTTAATCAATACGAAGTCGGCAATTTCGAAAGAAGCGCCGATTTTTTATTTGGGTGGGTAATTTATATGTCCTACTCTTTGCCTTACTCTCTGTCTAACCTGCCCGCGACTTTCTGTTTTTGCGACGCTGTTCCCAAATAAACCAAGAGAGATAAATAGATCTCTTAAAGTTTCGGCAGCAGTGTATTTTGAAAAAGTAATTGTGATATCAAATACGGTGATTTGCTAAACATTCTCGTTGTCTTCGGATAATGCAAATTATGTTGGGGTCAGCGCTTGACACATCATGCTGAACTTAGAAACAAGCGAATTAAAGCCTTCTCTAGTTCTGGCGATTCCCCAAGTAGAGAATCTTTTAGTGTTTTAGTAAGCTCTTCTTGTTCTTCACAAAGAGCCAACAATCTGGATGCTTCATCTGTGGAGTCAGCTTTTAGCGCAGATAAGATCAATATTCGATATGTTTCTATTTCCGGCATTATTTTCAACAGGCGCTCGGAAATTAGATTTGCTATTTTGAGATTTCGAAGTCCACAGGCTAACTCAAAAGCTTCTGCCGCTGTTTGGCGAGTATAGTCCCTGTATCTTTTATTCCGTTTCTGATCTTCTTCGCTCTCAGCAAACAGCATTTCACCTTCATAATCTCCCATAGACATGAATGCACTGCGCCCGGCTTTGGCCAGAAGAGGCTTCAACTCATCATATTTCTTCTCTTCTTTGAGTTTTTCTTGCCGGATTTCCAAAGTCTTTTCTTGAAGATATTGAAGCAATTTGGATGAATAGTCAGGAATAGTCTCAATTTCACTTAACAGTTGTTGTGCATATTCATCCTCATTCAAATAACGGTTCAGTGAAATCAATTCATGAATTGTGCGTGTATCGCAGGTGCCAGTTTTTATGATTGTTGCTCTTTCGTCTCGTCTGAGTCGCAACGCAACAAGAGCCGGTGGAAATTGTTTACCCAACTCCGCGATTTCTCCAGGAATGTATGACAGACGTACTCCTCCCCAACCATCCACAAGGTGACCGTTGTCGAAGGCGAAAAGGTAATACTCCAAAGCTGTTTCAAAATCTTTTGATTTTGTCAGTTCGCGGGCTTTCTTGAATTTTTCTGCTGCTTCATTTGCAATTGCGATTCGTTTTTCAACTTCATTGTCTGCTGCCATCGGTAGGTATTCGCTCCCGTGTTTCTTGATTTCATTATTGCTTAAAAAGAAGCCTTAATTCAAATTACTGACCGCACGTAACTATTATGGTTTATGCCCGCATCTTTTCTAAAAGGCTGCGGCATCCTCTTTTGTTGCTTTTCCTGCTGAAACATCAACTGTGATAGATTCGAGTTCATCTAGATTGGCGTCGATCTCAATTCCGTTGAAATCAAGAAAAACAAGGCATACAGCTAGTGCGGTTCGCTTGTTGCCGTCAAGAAATGGATGGTTTCTGGCAATGTGAAATAAATAGGCAGCGGCCATTTCGTAGAGATCCTTATGTAGGAATTCTCCGTTCATTCCAGCTTGCGGTTGGGCTAGAGCTGATTGGAGCATTCCAAGATCTCTAATTCCATCTGTGCCACCATATAGAGTTATGCGTGATTGATGGATTTCTAAAATATCGGCTAAATCTAAGAATCGTGGTTTTTTCATTCAGCCAGGCGTTTAAAGACAGAACCGTATTTTCCGTCAATCTTGGCCAGGCTTTTATTGAGGTCTTTCTGGGTTTTCTTACTTCTGACTGGAGTGATGATTATTACATTGCCATCGGTAGAAAGGTCCAGAGCCGTTTTCTCTGGATCTATCTTCAATAGCTCAAGTACCGCCTTATCTATTATGAGGGCGTGGCTGTTGCCGTGTTTTATCAAATTCTTCTGCATCTTGGTATACCTTATGTAAACACATTGTATATCCAGACTAAACATTCCGCAAGCCTTACCCGTGTAGTAGATGGGGGGCTCATAAGGGAGCTTATGGTTCATCTTCAATTAATGAGTGTCCGATGAAACACATATTGACCGCTATCTCACTGACGCCTATATTGAGAGAATGGACATCAAAAAAAGAGTTTCGATACTTATAGGGAAACTTGGAGTTTTGTATTTTGCATGCATGTGGGCGACTAATGCATTTGGGTTCCTTGTTTCGGACAATTTTCCTGCAGCTTCGCTCGGGTTTTGGTGGCGATTGGTTTTGTTCTTAGGTTTTGGAATCACTTCATTTCTGATGTTCCGATTTCTTTGGAAGCTGAGTAAAAACACTCCGTAGCTGTGAGAATGATTTTTCAAAACTCTTGCGAATTTATCGCTTTCCATGCAGTTCTGATTGCAAGCGAGGCTGATAAGATAATAGCTACTATGGTTTAGAGAGATTTCAAAATTTGATTTCGAAGAGTTCTAATTCATTTTTTTTCTGAATCCGTCAAACTGACCTCAACGGATTTAGAGTATTAAGGGTAGAAATTTCACCATATATGGTGGCGGTTTGGTTAGTGCCGAGAAATTATGCCCTAACTTAGTGATGTTCCAATTTTCAAAATAATTGCATCGATATTTTGGTTAGAACTTCCTTGCCGAGGCGGAAGAGTTGTCCGCCTTGTAATGATTTCGCGCTTAAAAGAGCCAAATTGCCCGTGATTTCATTACATTGACCGCTTTGCAACAAATAAAATGACTCGATCCTCTAGAATGTGATCCAGTTATTTATATTAAGGAACTTATGAAAGCAGTCAACTTTCAATCAGCAAAATTTCTAATAAGCGCGCCAAGCCTTAAGCAATGCCCTCCAGAAAGAGGCGCGGAAGTAGCTTTTGCTGGGCGCTCAAATGCAGGCAAATCGAGTGCGATAAACAAACTCACTAATAATTCAAAACTTGTTCGCACCAGTAAAACACCCGGTGCTACTCAGCTCATAAACTTTTTTACTTTACAAAATTCTGACGAGTTGAGACTGGTAGATCTGCCAGGTTATGGTTATGCCAAAGTTTCACAAGAGGTGAAGAATCGCTGGCAACTGCATTTGTCGCAATATTTGCACGGACGCCAGAGTCTTCGAGGTGTTGTGATACTGATGGATATTAGACAGCCACTGCAAGACTTAGACATTACGATGATTGACTGGGCTGTACAATCGCAAATGCAAGTGCATGCGCTTCTCACTAAAAGCGACAAACTATCTGGTGGTGCTGCTAAAAGCACCTTGTTCAAAATTCAAAACGAGTTTAAAAAAGCTGGTCTAGACGATCTTGTCACAGTACAAACTTTTTCTGCGCACAGTGGAGACGGTGTCGATCAGCTAGCCAGGCAAGTAAGTACTTGGCTCTTGTCAGACAACGAATAAATAAGGTGAGGTATCAATGATTTCGCGCATTATAGTCATTTCGCTTACACTTGCACTCAGTGCCAATGCCGCTTTTGCTTCGTCAGGCATAAAGTTTGAATGGCCAGTTCCTGGGTCTGTGGCTGTGCATGAAACTATCTTGAAAAAGGGTAAAATAGCCAAAGTTAACTATGACATTTTTTTGCAAAAAGACGAAAAAGAAAATCTACTCAATTTGCGATATCAGAATTTTAAAATTCTCGAACTGAATGGAATGGATTTGAGTAAGGAAGAAAATCAAAAAACGAACCAAAAAGTGATCGATATGATGACTGCAGTAGAAAGCGCTATGCCAACTGTTGTAATCGATCCGGATGGCACAGCCAAAGACATTATTGGATTGGACCAGACTATAGACAAAACACTGGAGCTTTTGCCTTCAAAGAGTGCTGAAGATTTAAAATCGTTGAAAGAGTTTTTGAAGTCTCCGCAGATGGAAAATCAGATAAAGCAAAAGAGTCTCGAAGTCTGGCGTCTCTGGGTCGAAACCTGGCTTAATTGTGCGCCAGCAGAAGGCAAAGAAGATAGTCTTGATGTCGAAATTCCTGTTGGTTCAGCAACATTTATTTCCAAAATGAAAGTAAAAAATCTCGGTCCCAGCAAAGAGTATCCCGGCTGTGTCAAGTTTGCTGCTGATGGTACTTTTGAAGGTGAAGAAGCACGCAAACAGTTTGCTGAAATGATGATGCAACTTGTTTCTCGGGTTCCACAAAAAGAAGGTGTGAAGCCATTTTCAAAAGATATGGTGCAAGAAGTCTCACGTTCTACTCATTTGGAAGTGGTAATAGATCCAAAAACAGCTCAGCCAAAAACGGCTTCCGCACACTCTGATATACACCTGAAAATAGACGATAAAGCACGCGATTCAGTTGAGCAACACGACTATGTTTTCGATTGGCCTAAAAAGTGAGTGAGATCTATCCGCAGATCTATAGAATAGTTCAGAAAATTCCCAAAGGAAAAGTTTTGACCTATGGCCTGATTTCGCACATGATCGGTGGGCGTATGAGCGCTCAGGGAGTGGGTTGGGCTTTAAAAGCGCTTGGAAGCGGCAAGGCGAAAAAAGAATTCGATTCTAGTAATGTTCCCTGGCACCGAGTGGTAAATGCTCAAGGCGGAACGAGCACGCACAAAGTGGGGTTGCCACCAGATCTGCAAAGGCAATTGCTTGAGGCGGAAGGCATTAAATTTAACAGCGAAGAAAAACTCGATTTAGAAAAACATCTCTGGAAAGAGATTTTGTCAAAATAGCTAGGCGTGCAACTCGCCTTTGCGCTCTTGGTTTTCGATTGACTCAAGCGATAAGCCTTTTGTCTCAGGCACGAGCTTAATGCAGAAAATAAGCGACGCCAAAGTGATGATGGCGTACCCACCAAATGTGGCACCAATACCGAATTTGTCGAGCACCACCGGAAACGTGTAACTCACAATCATATTGCTCAGCCAGCTAAGTGCAGTAGCAAAAGCCATGGCAAAACCTCTGATTCTAAGCGGATAAATCTCGCTTATCATCACCCAAAAGACTGGTCCCAGGCTGATTGCAAAAAATGCTACATAAACAAATGTGCTGCTCACTCCAACAAATCGCATTACATCCGCAGAAGCGTTAAACACGAAAGTCAACGATAGAGCTGAAAGACTAAGTAGCATGCCGAGGTTTCCGACTATTAGTAAAGGCCGTCTGCCTAATCTGTCTATGAGAATCAAACTAACAATGGTCATCACTAGATTTATTAAGCCAACACCTGCTGTGGCAAGTATCCCGACCGAGTCAGAAGTTAGACCGGCGGCTTTATAGATTTTGGGAGCATAATAAATGACTGTGTTTATACCAGTGAATTGTTGGAACATACCAAGTCCAACTCCCACAATTAAAGCCGATCTAAGTTGTGGTGAGAAGAATTCTTTCCAGTCGCCTTTCTCGTCTGCAAGTGCTGTGTGGATTTCGTTGAACTCAAGATCGACGTCTTGTGTCCCGCGCACTTTTTGCAGGACCACCTTGCCTTCTTCATCTCTCTTTTGACTTACTAGCCATCGTGGACTTTCGGGTAGAGTCAGCATTCCAATTGCTAGTAATACCGCAGGTAGTGTTCCAAGCAGAATCATAGAATGCCAGTCGCCACTTTCAGAATAAAAATAATCTACTAAGAATGAAAGCAAAATGCCAGTTACAATCGCCATCTGGTTCATGGCAACAAGTGTGCCGCGCACCTTGGGTGGTGCCATCTCGGCAATGTATAAAGGCGCTGCAAAGCTTGCTACACCAATTGCAAGACCAAGTACTATGCGCCCGGCAACTAACATATCTACAGATGGTGCGTAAGCTGCAAGCACAGAGCCGCCTGCAAACAATATTGCTGTTGCGAGCAAAACTTTTTTTCGTCCGAATTTGTCAGTGAGACTGCCGCTTACAATCGAGCTGAAAGTGGCGCCAAACAACACGCCGCTTACAACCAAACCTTCGCCTTCGGGAGTGAGGGTGAATTGATTTTTTATGAAAGGCAGCGCACCTGATATGACTCCGGTGTCATAGCCGAATAATAAGCCTGAAAGCGCTGCTATTCCCGCTACCAAGTAAACATAATTCGAACCCATTTTTCACCCGCAAAATTTATATGATATCCGATTGCCAGAACTCAGGTCTTATCATTTTTTTTTCGCAGCAGAAATCTGGCAAGCAGATAGCTTGCGGCTGCCCAGACTATGCCGGCGCACCATCCAGCCAGGATATCGCTTGGATAATGAACTCCAAGAAAGGCGCGACTGATGCCGATTAGAAAAACAAGCGCACCAAAAAGTGATAAATAAATTGTTCGCAATTTGAGCGATTTTGTCGAGCGGGCAAGCAAAGCTCCAATAGTGAGATAAACGATGGCTGATACCATGCTGTGACCGCTTGGATACGAGCCTAGCGAGAATTCGCCAAGATGGGGTACTACGTCGGGGCGTGGACGGTCAAAAAAATATTTCAATAAAACCATGATGGCACTGCCGCTTGTTACTGACAAAATGAAGAGCAAGCAAGTTCGAAACTTTTTCTTTATCGCAAACATAAGTGCGGTTACTGCCGAAACTGCGCCCAGGGCATAAACACCACCTAGATACGAAACTGATTGCATGAAACCTAAGAGAGCTTTTGGTCCAAGTAATTCTTTTGGATTATGAGGGTTACGCAGAGCTTGCAGAATTATGTTATCTATTGAAGTCAGCTCGCCTTCAGCCATTTCAGAAGAGAATTCAAGGAATATGTATAGACCGAAGGCAACGAATAAAATCACCAGAATGATTTTTTTGTCGCCCTTCAATAGATCATTCAATTTCACTGGAGATATTCTCGTTCCCACTTTTCGATGCGTGCGTTGATTTCACTTTGAACTTTTTTTGGTTCTGTTCTGAGTCGCTCATATAGTGGCTGCATCGCCTCCAGATCAGGAAGATGCTTCGAGCCCCAATGAGCCATCGAGCCCAGTATAGGCAAAAGGTCTTTTCCTTTTTGAGTCAAGAAATAGAGTTTTCTTGTACGTGTTTCAGGATGTGGAATTTCGCTGATTATTTGATTGTGAATCAGTTTTTTTAATCTATCAGTTAGCACGTTTGTGGCGATTGATTCGGGCGAGGCGAGAAATTCTTTAAACTCGTGCTTGTCGAAGAAAAACAAATCGCGAATGACAAGCAGAGTCCATTTGTCGCCCAGAATTTCTAGAACATTGCTTATGACGCATTGAGATCTGGCAGTCTTATCCATAATATGAATTATACACGACACTTGCAAAATGCAAGTAAGTTTGCTAGGCTTGATTTATTGATACTTGCAAAATGCAAGCGATAAAGTAACTCCGATAAGGAGAAGGTATTTATGACTCGAATCGCCACTAAAGACGAATGGACTCAAATTGCAGATCTTACTAAGACTGCTTATGGCGAGTATGCAAAAGATGCTGACCCTGATTTCTGGGCGATGTATGAGTCGCGCACAAGAGATTTGCTTTTAAATGACGAGAGCTTGATTCGATTTATCGTTCTAGATGGCGATGTCATCGCCGCGTCGGCAATATACGTGCCACCAAATAAAAATAAGTATCCCGAAATGCGCTTACTGTCTGTTCATCAAGATTATAGAAATAAGGGTCTTGCCAATAAATTGATAGAGGCGTGCGAACGTCGAGCAAAAGACGATGGTTTTGATTTTATGACTTTACATACTACAAGTCTTATGACTACTGCTAAAGCGATGTACGAGCGACGCGGTTATGAGCGCTTTGAAGAGCTTGATTTTAAACCTGTGCCTAGTTTTACTGTCTGGGGTTATATCAAAAAACTATGACAATCACACAAGAACCAAAACTTGCTAAACCTGGTGCAGGACTGCCAATAGTCGAATGGCTCGTGGCTAAATATATTATTTTTCCCAATCGATTCAGAAGCACCACAATCAAACAAGCAATTGAGCAGTTCGAAGATGAGTCGAAGAAAATTATTGAACTTTTGTCTGGTCTGAGTGACGAACAACTTGCTCAAAGGCGCTTGATTCCGCGGTTGCAGGGACTGGAAGATAGTTCGCGCTACTGGTCTATAGCAATGACTATTCAACACTTAAATATAGTTGGCGAGGGAATGCTTGGAATAATTGTCAGTTTGTCACGCGGGAAAAACGATCTTCCATTGCGTGGAATCGCTGATGTGAAACCGTCTAGCGATGTTGATGCCCAAGGAGAAATAGCAAATTTCAAAAAGTTGACTGAAAATTTTGGGCGCCTTGTTTGCAAGATAGACTTTGAAAAGCACAGCGACCAAAAACATCCTCACCCCTGGTTTGGACCGCTCAACGCGCGCCAGTGGACTTTGTTTGCTGCGCCGCATCAAGCAATTCATCGAAAGCAAATCGAACAAATTATCGAGCGATTGTAATTTAGACCGAGTTATTTACAATTCGAGGTGTGTATACAATCTCGTATTCATTTTCTGTTTCGTTTAAATCTGGGTCCACAGCCACTCGACGATCAAAAACGAAGCACTCGCCATTCCAGTGAGCCCCGCCCTCTTTTTCAAAATAATTGAGTATGCCACCATCTAGTTGATACAGATTAGGAAATTTCTTTTCTTGCAGAAATAAATTTGCTTTTTCGCATCTGATACCACCGGTGCAAAAAGTGACTACAGTTTTGTTTTGCAGGTCGTCTTTTATTTTCGCTTCGGCATCATCGATTGCCTTTGGAAAGTCGCTGAAGAAGTCCATTTTGAAGCTTACCGCGTTTTCAAAAGTGCCGATATCGACTTCGTAATAGTTGCGTGTGTCAAGCATCAAAATTTCGCGACCTTGATCGTCAAAGCCTTGATCGAGCCATTTTTTAAGCGTTGTTGGATCCACGCTGGGAGCGCGTTTTTCATCGGCATCCAAAGAATTAGAAGTTATTGTTGGATGGCGCATAGTGATGATTTCTTTTTTCAATCGTACCAACATGCGCGTGAATGGCTGGTAATCGGTGATGCTTTCTTTGGTTTTTAAATCTTTGAATCGATTTTCAAATAATTGGTCTGTTTTTAAATAATGCAAAAATTCGTCTATTTGCTCGCGCTCTCCCGCAAGGAACATATTTATGCCTTCGGGTGCAAGCAAAATGGTGCCTTTTAAATTGAGCGCAAGACAGTGCTCTTTCAGTTCAATGCGCCATTGCGGATGCAGTGATACTGGAATCTCGACGAATTTATATGCGGCAATGTTTACGACAATCATGACTTAATTATAAAGTGCTATTTACTTAGAGCCCACTTTGGTCAGGCGCTCGGCGAAAATTTCTTTCCATGAGTCTTTGGATATGTTTCCACCACAGACTACCACAGCCACTTTTTCGCGTGGTTTGAAATTGATGATGCGTCTGGATACTGCTGCTACGGCGCATGCGGCGGCACCTTCGATGAGCATTCCTTCATTTTCGAAGAAGTCATAAATGGTGGCTGAAATTTCGGCTTCGTCTACAAGCACCCATTCGTCTACTAATTCTCTAACCAGTGGAAATGTGATGGTGTCTACATCCAGGTTGCCAGCCATGCTGTCTGCAAGGGTGGGGTCGATCAGGCAATGGCTGATACGACCTTGCTGACATGCTTTGTACATGGCAGGAGTACTTGCAGCAGCCACTCCGACGATGCGACAACTGGGATTAATAGTCTTTGCTGTAGTGGCAATGCCGCTAATTAAGCCGCCTCCGCCTACTGCTATTACTATTGTCGAAAGTTTGGGAACGCGCTCAAATAGCTCGAGTGCGATGGTTCCTTGACCGCAAATAACTTCTGGATTGTTGTAAGGCGAAACAAATAAGCCTTTCTTTTCTTGGGCCAGGCGACGTGCATACTGCTCTGTATCAGCCTGGTCGTCGCCGTGTTTAATGATGGAGACGTTAAATTGATTGATTTTTTTCAGCTTTTTGGCATTCTTGGAAGCGGCATTTTCTGGCAGACAAATGGTGGCTTCTCTATCAGTAAAGTGTGCTGCTTGCGCAATTGCAAGGGCGTGGTTGCCCATGGAGGCGGTGAAGACTTTGCTTATGCCTTTCTCGCGTGCCCAGCCAAGCACATTGAGTGCCCCACGTAACTTGAAGGAGCCTGTATTTTGAATGTTTTCAAGCTTGAGCCAGACTTCAGACTTTGAAACTTCACTGAGCCACTGGCTCTTGGCAAGCGGCGTTTCAAGGGCGAAACCTTTTATACGTTTTCGAGCAACGAGCACATCACTGATACTTACTCTGTTGCTTGTCACCGGTCTTGGTATATGCCTTGGGTATGGGGGCGATTAAAAAAATTGGAGCGGGTAGCGGGAATCGAACCCGCGTGTGCAGCTTGGAAGGCTACCGTTCTACCATTGAACTACACCCGCAATAATCGAAATTATAACACATGAATATAAGTACATGATTTAGCACGCTTTTCCGGCGCTTTTTGCCTTGAAAGCAAGAAGTCTCAATGATATCTTAATGATGTTGTTAAGATGTCGACGCCATTTCTTGTAAGAGGAATCCGGTTGGCGACGTAAGGGTGGGAATCTGCGGGATCATGAGCGAAAGTTTGGCGGTTAACAATCTCAATGTTTCGATACTATCTAATAAGGATGCAGCCAGTAATTCTCTGAATCAGACAATTGACATGGCGCCACCTTTTCAAATTCAGGTAGCTCCACACATCGAAGCACTGCAGCCATACAAGCCAGGTCGCCCACCAACAGAACTGATGCAAGAGCTCGGAATCGATCGTCTCGTCAATCTCGCCTCTAACGAAAACTCTTTTGCTCCTCCATTGACGGTCCAGCAAGCCATTGCTGATGCCACTATGAATTTGAATCGCTATCCCGATGCTGGCGGACTTTTGCTCAAAACTAAACTGGCTGACATGTATGACTTGAAGCCAGAAAACGTTTGTCTTGGCGCAGGTTCAGAAAGCATTTTAGGCAGTATCATCCGCGCATTTTTGCACGAAGATGAAGAGATACTCACTTCGCAAGGCACTTTCATTGGTCTATACGTTCTAGTTAGTGCCAAAGGCGCGAAACTAAATACGGTGCCACTAAACGATTATTCTTTCGATCTCGATGCGATTTTGAAAGCAGTAAACGCTCGCACCAAAATAATTTATTTGTGCAATCCCAATAATCCCTCGGGAACTATCTTTACTCGCGATCAATTCGAAAAATTCATCGCAAAAGTTCCGCAAAATATTCTGGTTATTGTGGACGAGGCGTATCACGAATTTGCTGAGAGCACTCCTGATTTTCCAAGTACTGTTGGGTACAAATTGCCCAACGTTCTTACTCTGCGTACGTTTTCTAAAGCCTACGCGATGGCTGGAATTCGCGTTGGTTATGGTTTTGGACACGAAAATGTTATTAGCTATATAAATAGAGTCAAGCTGCCCTTTGAACCAAACATATTGGCTCAAGCTGCTGGTCTTGCGGCACTTGATGACACTGTTTTTCCAGAAATTACGCAGGAAAATAATCGTCAGGGTATTCAATATTTGACGTCCGCGTTTTCCGATCTGGGTTTGAAATTTGTCCCATCCCATGCCAATTTCATTCTTATTGAAATGGGATCGGAAGCCGCTGCGCAGGATTTAACCGAAAAACTTTTGTATAAAGGAATAGCTATTCGCCACTTGAAAGCATTTGGTTTGGAAACTTGCGTTCGAGTCACCATCGGCATTCCCGAAGAAAATACCAAGTTAGTCGATGCATTAAAAATGATCCTTGCTGTTTGATTTTCCAAGTCGGAAAGTCTCGAAACTCAAGCATTATCGTTTGCTAAGAATTGCCAAGTTGAAATCAGATCTTAGTCTTAAGTCTGGCTAATTTGCTCGATTTCGCGCATATACTGGTCCCAGTTTCACCCCCACCAAGATCAAGGACAGTGCTATGACAACACTTCAAAAAACTCTTATCAAGCCCACATGGAAAGCTGAAGAAATTCACGCTATCAATTCCAAAATGGCTGCCAAACAAATGATGGTCACCATGAAAGTTCTTGCCAAACACGGCGAAGAAATCAAAAAAGAATGGGAAACCGAAATGCGCGATTCAATGAAGCAATACTTCGTTGAGAAGAACGTCAAAACACCTATCGAATTCGCACAAGCTAAAGCTGAACTCGAAGCCAATCTTTATGGCAGCGAAGTAGAAGTATGGGGCGACGACAAAGAAGCTCACTTCACCTACAAAACCTGTGGAATGTGGAAAGCTATGGAAGCTTGTGGCGTAACCAAAGAACAAATGGAAAAAATGTCTTCCGGTTTTGAATCATGTGTCAAAAACATGGCTCAAGAATTCGGCTTCCAAGGCGAACTCAAATTCGAAGGCGAAATCCCAACAATCACATATCGCAAGTAATTTCAGAATCTAACCAGAAACTGAATGCTTCCAAAACGCCTCTCTTGTAGGGGCGTTTTGTTTTTGTCCCTTGCCTTTCAGATCTTTTGATTTTAGTGCCTGTTTTCAGAACAAACTGGCAAGTCTTAGTGACTATTTTGATCAATTTGCACTTTAAAATGGATTATTCGTGTGAGTTTTAGCGCAAACCTCGCCAAAATCTCACAACACTTTGATGGAGCAATTTTGTTGTTTTCGCGGAGCGCTTAGCGCTAAGCGCTCCGCGAAAATCATAATTTGGACCAAATTATTGCGGAGGGTAAGAAATGGACGAATTGCATCCTGGAAAATTTCTTGTGGAAAAATATTTGTTTCCTGCGCGCTTGAGTGCGTCAAAATTGGCTGCCAGATTAGATGTAAGCATAAGCAGTATCACGCAAGTTACAAGTGGCAAAAGAGGAATTTCTGCGGAGATGGCGTTGCGGTTGGCAAAGTTTTTTAAAACTAGACCTCAATATTGGCTTGAACTACAGAATGAGTATGAGTTGAAAATAGCAAGAAGCAAATTAGGACCTGTATATGATACCGAATTTGATACCAATGCAGAGGCGGATGCAGAGGCGGATGCAGATGAAGAGACGGAGTCTCAGTCGCAAGAGCCTTGCAAAGACTGGAAAGAGCAAATGATCGAGTCAGGCTATTTCCAACAGAAAGATTTAGAAAAAGTGTTTGGAATTTACGAAAAGCTTGGTACTGTGCCGGTCCACTTTGATCAAATTGCTTATGATTTAGGTCTAGAAGGTGGAGACACTGCAGCGCTCCTGACTGGGCTTGAACTTACTGGATGGGTCAAGAGACTTCCAGCCGACTGGTATGTGCGAGCCAAATGAATGAGTCGGCCAAATAATTTAAGATCGCCTGCGCCGCGGTAGTCGATCTTGCGGTAACTCTTCGGGGCGATATTCAGGCTGATTTTCCGCTTCAATTACTGGTCTTTGATTGGGCCTTTGGTTTGGTGCATTTTCGTATTTTGCATAGCGAGTTTTTGCCTGTGATTGATCCCACATCTGGGCGATTTTTGAAGCATTGCGAATATCAAATGAGAAGTGGTGTGCATCATTTGGAATCGGAACATTGGGTCTGGATAAGTTGCCTTGCACAAATCCATATTTGCGCAACAGTCGGGAAACGTCTGGGTCGTTGAAGTTTTTCACGTCTAGGGCTGCGCCACGCTCGTGTTCAGAATTACCTGGTGCTGCTCTTAGTCCACTGGCAATTGCTTGTTGAGTATTAGTTCGACCCAGCGAATTGATATTGGCACAATCGGCACAGTGAGATGCCGGAAGTAATTTCTTGCCTAAAGCCGCAAGTTCTTCATTGATCATTAAATAGGCTTGGGCGGCAGGTCTATCGAGCCACGCGGGAGCGTTTCTGATTTTCTTTTTGCCGTCCTCAGCTTTGTAGCTTTCGCGGTTATCTATACCTACATATACTGGATCTACGCGCTCCCCGTTTCGACGTTTGCTTATGTCATTCACGATCGAAGCGTCGGTCACGGGCTCCATGGGCATTCTTGTGCCGTTGTTCTGAAATGGAGCTACTGGATTTAATGGTGCATCCGGATTTTCATAGCGCGGTCGTCTATTGGGCAGCGTGGGGTTGTCTTGAGGTGAAGGTGGTCTATAACCTCGCCGTTCGGCTTCGCGGAAATAAGCTGACCAGTAATTGCCCCAAAAATCGTTTCTTCCTTGAGTTTGAGGATAGTTACTGGGAGCTTCCATTCGATACTGTTGCCATGGGTCCCTCTGCATTTGTGGTGGATAGCTGGAGGTTCGGTCAAATGATCGGTCAAAGGATTGGTCGAATCTTTGTTGCGGATTAAAAATTTGCGGATTGAATCCCTGGGGATTGAACCCCTGTGGGTTTATATTCTGGCGTTCATACGGGTTGAATCCAACCGGAGCGTTCTGGTTAAAGGCGCTGAAATTGGAGAAAAAGTTATTTGGCTGGTTAATTGACTGATTCTGGATAGCAAAAGCGCTGTAGTCGGACGCGTTGAGGTTAAGGCTAGCTAGCCTTATTGATTCTGGTTGATTGTCTTGTTGCGTACCGCGTGTATCCGCGGCGTCGCTTTCTAGAGACACCGTCTTAGACCTCTTCAGTTTTATCCACCATTGAGATTATCTATATAGATAGAGAGGTCGTAAAGCGTAAGATTCCCAATGCAGGCGCCCGTGGGCGAAATGGAATTGAAATTGCTTAGAGATTGCCGCTTAGAGATTGCCGCGCAAAGCCTGTTCGTGCTCAATTGATTCGAAAAGCGCTTTGAAATTGCCTTTGCCAAAGCCTTTAGCGCCTTTGCGTTGGATAATTTCCAGGAACAAAGTGGGTCTATCTTCTACAGGTTTGGTGAAGAGCTGAAGCAAATAGCCGTCCGATTCGCGGTCGACCAGAATTCCAAGTTTGGCTAATTCTTCAATATCTTCGTCGATGTGTCCTACGCGTTCAGTCAAAGCATCGTAATAAGATCTTGGCACGGTGAGGAATTCTACCCCGCGTGCTTTCAGTTCAGCGATGGTGGCGATGATATCACGGGTGGTGATAGCAATATGTTGCACGCCGCCTGCATTGTAGTAGTCGATGTATTCTTGTATCTGCGATTTGCCTGTGCCGATGGCGGGCTCGTTGATAGGCATTTTGATAACGCCACTTTTGTTTGCCATCACTTTTGATACCAGCGACGAATATTTAGTGCTTATGTCGTCGGCGTCAAAATACTGATAGACGTAGAATCCAAAGATGTTTTGATAGAACTCAACCCACGATTCCATCTTGTTCAATTCGACATTGCCAACGATGTGGTCGATGCTCATCAAGCCCACTGGGCCGCCTTGCGATTTCTTGTCGAGCGCCTTGAATCCAGGCGCAAAGGTGCCTGTGAATTCCTGGCGTTGAACGAATTTGTGAATGGTGTCACCGTAAGTGTGAACAGAGGCTTGAATGAATTTTCCTTCTTTGCCTTCATAAAACTCTGGCTTGCTGTGGCTTTTGGCGCCACGAGCTATAGCTGTTTCGTAGCATTTGACTGCATCGCGCACGCGAAATCCAATTGTTTTGACTCCGTCACCATGCTCGTGCACGTGTTCGGCAATTTCGCTTTTGTTCGATAGACCGCCCGATACAACTAACTGGACGCTGCCTTGTTTGAGCACATAAGAAACTTTGTCGCGATTGCCAGTTTCTAATCCACTGAAGCCAACTACATCAAAGCCGAAACCTTTGTGATAGTAGTAGCAAGCTTGAAGCGCATTGCCCACAAACAACTCGACATGGTCAAACCCGTCAATTGCAATTTCTTCAATTTCCGAATTGCTTTTGGCAGAAGGATTGCGCTCGATAGTCTCTTTGACCATTTTAAATTACCTCGAAAGTCACAAGTACTATGATACATCTAAAAAACCGAGGTGGGTTGTCAGTCTCAGGCGTTTAATCGCCTAGATTCTTTAAAAGCTCTTTAGCTTCCAGATTACCTGGATCTTCACTTAGCGCCTTTTTGACCATTGTGCGTGCTTCTTCTTTCTTGCCAGCAGCAGATAGACATGCAGCTTTGCCGGTTCGAACTGACGCCAATACAAAAATCAGATTCTCGTCATGATTGTCAGAAAGGGCGGCTTCCAGTTTTTTGAGCAAATTGTCGTAGTGGGTTTCGGCTTCTTTGAACTCCCCGTTTTTGCGCAGTGATGCGGCAAGGCGCAGGATTTGAATCGAGCTGAATTTGTTTATTTCGTAGGCTTTTCTGAAATAGACAAGGGCTTCTTTGGGCTTTTTGAAAAAGTCTTTCACCTGTCCCATCATGAATGGAATTGTAGAAATATTCGGATTATCTACTGAAAGTTGTTTCAGCATTTCCATCGATTTGGCTTCATCTTTTTGCATTACAGCCACTTTCCATGCATCAAGACAGCCTTGTGCAACAGCGGTTTCGTTCTGCATGTTATCTTCAGAGGCTGAATGTTGAGGAACTGAAGCTTGCGATTGCGCTTGCGTTGCACTGGTCGAGCTTGTCGAGTTTGTCGAGGCGGGCGCTGCGCCTTCTTGCTCCACTTTGGGAAGATCCGACTGTACCTGCATTTGCGATCGACAGCCAACAGCAACTAGATTTAATGCCAGTAGCGCTATCCATAAAAAAGAATTCGATTTAATCATCAATCTTGAAGGGGAACGTGTCTGAAATTAGTGTCAGAATCCAGATCCGGCGTATCAAATTTGACTTTAGATAGTGACATTCCACGCTTCAACATGTCTTCGTTCACTGGCAAAGGTGGCTTGGAGATTGATTCACCAAGGTGTGCGTCGCCTGCGTTGGCTTCTCTATGAGACTGAGCGGTGGTTGTTTTGGCCTGCAAATAGCGGATACGCGTATTCACTTTCTCTTTGTATTTTTCGGGCACCAAATTAGCGAAGACCAGATCTATTAATTCGCGCGAGGCTTCGTAAAACTCTCTTTTCTTCTCAAGAAGTTCAGAAAGCGCCACTCTAAGCATGAGTTCATTGGGCTTTTCTTGTTTTAAAAAACGCAGACGATTAGTGGCTTCGTCTAGAATGCGCTCGTCGTTGCAATAAAGAAAAAGCTGATGGTAAGCCAGATAAAAGGACGGCTCAACTTCAGTGGTGTGTAAATATTGATGATTTGCTTTTACACTTTCACCATTTAAGCGTAGTGCTTCAGCAAACTTAAAGCTCAAATCGGGGCTGGATGGGTTGTTCTCGGTGTTTTCGCGAGCTTTATCCAGGTCCGGAATAGCAGTAGGCTGATTTTGACTTTGGCTTTGTGTGGCTTTGCTTGCCTGGTTTTGTGCTCGTCCTTCGAGGATAAAACAAAGCTGTGCGCCGACAATAAAACTAAGTGAGAGAGATAGTGCAATTTTGGACATGGGTCAAATTTTAGCGCGCAAAAGCATTTTTCGCCGCAGATTATGCCTTAATAATGGTCAGGCTCCAGCTAGAATCGCTTGCTTGTTCCTGGCGCTCGACTGTGTGCCCTTCGGCTTTTACGCTCTGACAGACGCTTTCCACCGGCTCACCGTCATCTAAAACTACTGTTACAGTTTCGCCGCTTTGCATTTTGTCGAGATAAAGCCTGGTCTTAACGAAATTCATAGGACAGGCAACTCCACGCAAATCCAAATTGTGTACTGCTTCAGTGGTCACAAGCGCTTCTCCCTTCAATTTGATTCTGTTTCAGTGGCAAAACAAGGGGCAGGATAACACGTATTGGGGCTGGGGCAGTCCATTTCGCTTGTGTATTTTTGCCATTCTTTGGCGAAACAGGGGCGCGAATTGACATAGTCTTTCATTTTGAGCAAGAGTAAAAGGGCGTCTTTTGAAGCCTCCAGATCTTTGGCCAGACAATGTATGCACCTGAAATCTTCGGTAAATCCAAGTGCTAGATTGATTACTTCTTGTCTAGTGCAAAGAATCCGGTCGCAGGCGCCTGCGTGGCAAATTTGGGCTTCCTTATCGATCATTCATACTCGTTCCTGCCAGTAAAAACTATCATAGGACAAACTTGTGATAATGCATCAATGACTCAGCGAAAAGGTCAACAGCGTATAGAAAAAGATCAATTGGGGGAGATTAATATCCCAAGTGATTCTTATTATGGAATTGCCACTCAGCGCTTAATACAGTCTATTCCGCAATACAGTCACAGTGTCAGTCCCCGCTTAGTTGAAGCGATGGCACAGGTGAAGCGAGCCGTTATTCAATGTGCTTGTTCTGAAAAATTAGTGGACGAAGACGATTTTGCCCAGCCTGTACTTAAGGCGCTTTTGCAAGCGTGCGATGAATTGGCTGGTGGCGATTTTTATCAAGACGTGGTGGTGGATGGCTTGGCTGGCGCATCTGGGCACGCTTTAAATTTAAATATTAGTGAAATCATTGCTAATCGAGCAGGAGAACTTCTTGGCGATCCGCTTGGTTCCTACCAGAAGATACAAGTCGACAAGCACGTAGATATTCTGGGAGCGCTAGAAGATATTTTTCCAACCTCGATGCGCATTTCGATTTTACTTGGATTGAAATCGCTCAAAAATGTTTTGCTCGACTTGGAGCGCACTTTGCGTCGCAAAAGTCATGAATTTGAATCAGTTGTAAAACTGGGTCGAATTAACTTGCAAGACGCATTACCTGTAACTCTGGGACAGGAATTTAACGCTTATGGCTCCACGGTAGAGCGTGCGCTGAAGCGTATTTCCGAGGCTTCACTTTGTTTGAAAGAAGTCAATCTTGGTGGCACTAAAGTAGGCACCGGATTTGGTGTTAGCCACTCTTTTCAGTATCAAGTCAGTCAAATGCTTTCTGTTCAAACAAAGCTTGAACTGCGCCCTGCCGACGATTACATTAAAGCTACCAGTTCGATGAGTGATTTTCTGGAATTTTCTTCGAGCCTGCGTGAGCTTGCATGTGATCTGATTAAAATGGCTAACGACCTGGCTTTTCTATCGTCTGGTCCCGGCGGAGGTCTGGCCGAGATAACACTTCCAGCTGCAAATCTCAACGACGAATTGTCTATTGCTGCTTATCAAATACTGGCAAACGACCAGGCGGTGCTTATTGCTACTCAAGCAGGCAAACTTGAATCTAATATATTTACCACTGTTATTATTCAAGCAATTTTAAATAGTATGCAAATGCTTGAATCTTCAATTATTTCTTTCACTACTAATTGTTTGAGCAAAGTGAAAGCAGATCCTATTAGTTGCCGTTCTCTTTTAGAAAGTTCACAGGCCTTGTTGCCGGTGCTTTCGCAAGAGTTGGGGATGGAAAAATCTTTAGAAATAATCTTGCAAGCCAAAGAGCAAAAAAAATCTATAAAGGAAGTACTTTTCGAGCAGAATCTATTGCCTAAGGATACTTTAGATAGGCTAACTAGCTACAAATATATGACTTCGGCTCAACGCTAATAAGAAAATCTACCTTTTAGACTGACCGATTTCCTGTTAAGTTTTAATAGCTCAAAGCCGTTGCCACCGCAACTCTCACGCATATATAAAAGGGTATTATGTTCATGATGCTTACTGGCTATAAGTTGGAAGTAATCGTCGGCTGTATGAGCGCCGGCAAGTCGAGCGAACTCATTCGTCGCATCGAACGGGCACGCCTGGCGTATCTTCCCACCATCATCGTCAGACCAGCCACAGATACAAGATCTAAGGCTAATCATGTCGAATCGCGCAACGGGCTTGCATCTAAAGCCGTGGTGATTGAAGACCCCAAAGATATTCTTACTTATGCAGCCCATGCCTTAGTGGTGGGATTGGATGAATGTCAGTTCTTTTCAGAGGAATTGATACCGGTTGTTAAGATGTTATTGCGTCAAAAGAAAAAAATTATTGCCTCAGGCTTAGATCTGGACTACAGAGGCGAACCTTTTGGAACTCTGCCAACCCTCATGGCGATGGCGGATCGGGTCGATAAACTGCTTGCAGTTTGCCGTAAATGCGGGTCGGATTTTGCTTGCCGCACGCAGAGAATGGTTCATTCAGAAGAACAAATTTTAGTTGGTGATGCTCAGTATGAAGCCCGCTGTATTCACTGTTTCGAGCCCCCCGGCGAATTTCAGTTGCGTCTGGAACTCCCTTTGATGGGTGAAAATCCAATAGTGGCAGACGCCCCCCAATTGTCTTTAGTGGCCGGCTAGAGTCTTCACTCGTTTCAAAAGGTGCTAACAAACGGACTAAATATCCGATAAATCAAAGCACTTAACAAAGCGAACATTACGGATTTCTTAACATATCTCACATAAAGGTCCTAATTTGTTAGGGCGGCGTTGTCATGGGAAATACTTGAGTAGAACTCGGTCCCAAGAGATGGAGCTATGGAGGTTATCGAGAAGTCCTATGTCCAGCACAAAAGATGCCAATACCTGCGCTAAAAAGGTGCGGGAATTCCTAAGCAAATTAGGTACTTTCTTGAAGAAGAAAGGTCCGTGCGGCGAAGAAACCGGGGAACACGCAGTAGTGCAACATCCCTGGCAAATTGATTTAGACCATCTAGCAGATCGTCTGGGTGAGGAACCCGTCAAAATAGCCGAAAAGCCAACCGATGAGCAAATGAAGAAACTTTGCGAAGATGCAAAGGCCGTTCGCAAATCGACTAAAGAGATGTCTTCACCGTCAAAAACCGCAGTTGATTTAAAAGCCTGGTGGGGCAGTTCTGTTGCCACTTGGGATCCAAGCGCCGATGCCCAAAATCTTGATTCAATTCATCAACAAAGACGTCCTCGTAAGACCAAATGGTTTGACTAAAATATTCCGCTGTTACTGTAACAACAGCTCAACACCAGAGCCTGCGGGTTTATTTAGTGGTTTGCGGTGGTAATATGTATGAAGCCACCTGATTAATGCTGTCCGTATATCGTTGGACTTTGAGCGACCAGGGTGGAAAGAGGTAGTTTTGGGTCTTTCTATCAAAAATCATTGCCGCTCCCTAGTTATGTTGGCTACAGCATGTGCTGTGTCTGGCGGAAGCATGGTGCTTTCTTGTGATAGCGCTGAAGCTAAGTCCAAAAGCAAAAAAGGGTCGCAGCACCGCAAAGCTCGCAAAATCGCTGGTCACCACTATTTAGTGCCTCCTCCGCCGCCTTACGCCCCATCAATCATGCCTGAATTGCAAATGATGGCTATGCGTGGCATGCCGCAAAAAGCTGTCGCCAAAAAATCGACAAGCGAGTATCCGTACTCCAAATACATTTTTACAGCTAACAAGGCCGACGCCCCTCGCTCGGTCAAGCTCAATAACACAACCACCGCTTGGAACTAGGCACCTGTCGCTCTCTGCGGCTTCGTCTTCTATTCATTGGTCTTCTTTTGAAACCATATCCGTTAACGGATATGGTTTTTGATTTGGGTTCGAAGCAGGCAAAATCGACAGAAAAGAACTCCTAAATGCACTTGATTTCTGGTTGGAAAAGAAGACTGAAAACAAAAAAGCAGTGGAACTTTTTTACTATTTTTCTGTCTAATGCACCAAAGCTTCAAGGGTTATAAAGTTCTATCCGATGGCTCACTTTACTAGCGGAAACAGGTTGCGTGTGATGAAAGCAAAAAGTGTTTTTCTGGGTTATTCTCTGGGGCTGCTTTTGACAGCAAATTCAATCGGAATTGCTTATGCAGCCGATTCGACACAGTGGTCTAACTTAATTGGTGAAGGTGAGGCTGCTTACAAGGCTCGCCAATTAGACCAAGCCGAAAGCAAATTTACTGAAGCACTTAAATTGTGCGATGCAGTAAATTTTCCAGATAACAAAAAGCTTGAAGAAAGTCGCGGTATCACATTAAACGATTTGGCTCTGGTACTTGATTTGAAAGATACGCAAGATTCTGACGCTAAAGCAACTAAGTTATATGCAGATGCAATTGAAGCCAAACAAAGAGCCGGTGCAAGCAATGCTGCCATCTTGCCAGTTATGAATAATTTGGCCAAATTACAGTACAAACAAAAAAACTACAAAGAGAGTATCGCTACATTTCAAGCCGCTCTCAAATTGACAGAAGGAAATGAACGGCTGGATCAATTAAATCGAGCCCGCATTCTCAATGCTCTTTCGGCTGTATTTACAGATTCAAATGAGCTTGATAGAGCAGAACAGTCTCTGCGAGAGGTTCTTGCTATACATGAAAAATTAGGCGAGAAAGAAGGTGTTCAGGTAGCACGAAACAATTTATCTGTTGTACTTAGAAAAAAAGGCAACGACACTGAAGCTCAAAAATTACTTGAAACTAATACTCAAAATGGTAACGAATCTGCAGCCAGTTTGACCAAATTAGCAAGAGTGTTGCGTGAACAACAAAAGTTCGATGAAGCAGAGCCACTTTTGAAGAAGGCTGTGACTCTGGTTGAAGCAAGCGCAGAACCTCACGATAAAGAAATGATTGTGGCTCTAAATAATCTAGCTATGGTTCAGCGCGAGCAAGGAAATTTCGAAGAAGCCCTCGCCATCTACAAACGAGTTGAACCCCTGCAAAACAAAATTGGTGCAAGTGACTCTGATAAATTGACAATGGAAACAAACTTTGGTGTTGTACTTGATACCATCGGTAATTATGACGAAGCTCGTCCTCATCTTGAGAATGCGCTTGCTCTGTGCGAGAAGGTCGAAGGTGTCGCTAGTAAGAATTACGCAACTTGCTTGTATAACTTGAAAGAATTATTTTTGCATATGGATGACTATGCAAATGCCGAAGTTTATATGAAAAAAGTGCTAGAAATTCACAAAGCTCAAAACGGAGCTAACGACGCCGAAGTGGGACGCGATTTAAACGAGCTGGCACTGATTTACAGACAGAGCGGAAAGATATCTGAGTCTGAGCCTACATTTAAAGATGCCATTGCCATAAGCGAAAAGGGTGGCGATGCCACTGCAGGAGATTTGTCTGTAGACTTGAATAATCTGGCAAGACTTTATCGTCAGCAGGGACGTTACACCGATGCTGAGCCACTTTACAAAAAATCTTTGACCATCAAAGAAAGACTTTATGGAGCAAACGACCCACAAGTTGCTGCAACACTTCGAAATTACGCCACGCTTTTACAAGACATGGGTCGTAACGCTGAGGCTACAGAACTGAATCATCGCGCTCGCTCTATAGAAGATAAAGCGGGCGAGTAAAATTGAAAAATACAAAGAGAAGCTTATTTATCGTCTAGAACAAGACAGTCGATAAAGGCAACACCGCGCGAAATTGTTCCGAGCTTAACAGCTGCACCTTTGGACATGTCCAATACTCTTGTTTTGACGTAGGGTCCGCGATCGTTCACTTTTACGATTACAGTTTTGCCAGTGCGCGGATCTTCAATTTGCACTTTAGTTTGAAACGGAAGTTTTAAGTGAGCAGCGCTGCACTTATTCATATCGAAAATTTCGCCTGAAGCAGTTTTTTTACCGTTGAATCCAGGTCCATACCATGAAGCTTTACCGCTGAAAGACTTGCCACCGCCTTTTGATTGTGGCTTGTCGTCATCGCCTTTATCGTCAGCCGCAAATACTGTTTGCGAAGCGCAAAGTGAGCTTCCAAGGACGAATGCAAGTAAAAATGTAATTCCAGATTTTTTGTTCATGCCAGAGATTCCCCTTGCTGTCGATGGCTTGCGAAATTTTCGCCATTTTCAGTCCACTTATATGTTACATGTATAGCATGGTACTGCAGGTGTATGCCCGCAAGCAAAAACCTCAGGCAAGATTTTCAATCACCATTGCAATACCCATTCCACTTCCTACGCACAAACTAACGCATCCGTATTTCTTTTGACGCCTGATTAGCTCGTGCACAAGCGTCATTGTGATGCGAGCACCAGTTGCCCCAAAAGGATGTCCAACTGCAATCGAGCCGCCATTTACGTTAACAATTTCGCGGTTTAAACCAAGCGCTTTTTCGCAGGCAAGATATTGAAGTGCAAATGCCTCGTTGATTTCAAACAAATCTATATCAGACATTTTTAGTCCTGCTTTTGCAAGAGCCGCAGGAATTGCATCCACTGGTCCAATGCCCATTATCTCGGGCGGAACACCTACTGTGGCAGAACTTACAATTCTTGCCAGTGGTTTTAAATTTTCTTTTGCGGCCAAGCTTGCTTTAGTGAGCACCACGCAGGCAGCACCATCTACGATACCGCAAGCATTGCCTGCTGTGACCGTTCCATCAGATTTGAAAGCAGGACGCAGCTTGGATAGAGCTTCGCGAGTGGTCCCGGGTCTTGGGTGTTCGTCTGCGATAATCAATTTGATTTCTTTTTTGCTTTTTATTTCAACCGGAATAATTTCGTTTGCGATATACCCTTTGTCTAAAGCCTCTTTGTATCGCGCTTGACTTAGTTCGGCATACTCGTCTTGTTGGTCTCGACTTATAGGTCCGTATTTTTCTTGCAGATTTTCTGCCGTTTCGCCCATTGAAAAATTGACCAGTGTATCTCTTATATCGAGCCCATCAAGCAAGTCTCCGTGGCCCATGCGCTTTCCCCATCGAATATTCCAACTAGAATAAGGTGTCATCGAAAGTGCCTCGGTACCACCGGCTAAGACTGCTTTGGCTTGACCGGCACCAAGAATTAAATCAGCCTGGACTATAGAAGCTATGGCTGAGCCACAAAGCAAATTGACCATTAGACCCGGAGTGTTTTTATCAAGACCGGCTCTATAAGCTACGTGCCGCGCCATATAAATAGAGTCGGGACTGGAATGAATCACATTCCCCAGAACTATATGATCGACTAGCGATTTTTCTATTGCCGCTTTGTCGAGCGCGCTCTTGGCTGCCTCAACGGCTAAATCTGTTGGATTTAGTGCTGCAAGCGACCCGCCGTAGGCACCAAATGGGGTTCTTGAGCCTCCAAGAATTACTGTTTCATCGTATTTTGCAGTCATGATCTTCCTTTGTGGGGCGACAATCTAACGACAAGATTAAGACAACCATAAATAACTATAAAAAGCATATCTTCGAGATAGAATTAGTCGAAATTAGAAATAGTGACTTCATAATTTTATCTACTTCAACTGGAGGATATGACCTTGACTAAGGTAGGCGTGCCAAAAGAGATTCTTGACAATGAGTATCGCGTAGCCCTCACTGTAGCGGGTGCCCATGCTCTGGTAAGTGCTGGACACGAAGTTTTCATTGAAAAGAATGCTGGTGTTGGAAGCGGTATCACTGATGAAGAGTATAAAGCTCAAGGCTGTACCATTCTTCCCGACGCTCCGGCTGTTTTTGAAAAAGCCGACCTGATTTTGAAAGTGAAAGAGCCTCAAGACAAAGAAGTAGGCTATTTGCGCAAAGGACAAGTTCTATTCACCTATTTGCACCTTGCCGCTCACCCCAAACTGGCTACAGATTTGGCCAAAACCGGCGCTACCTGCATTGCTTACGAAACAGTTCAGATGCCTAACGGCGCTCTGCCTCTGCTTACACCAATGAGCGAAATTGCTGGTCGTCTGGCTACCCAAATTGGTGCTAACTACCTTGAGCGTCCAATGGGCGGTCGTGGCGTGTTACTTGGCGGCGTACCTGGCGTTGAGCCTGGAACTGTCGTCATTATCGGTGGCGGCGTGGTTGGAACTAACGCAGCTAAAATTGCTCTTGGTCTTGGCGCTAAAGTCACCATATTCGACTTGTCGCTCGATCGCCTGAGATATTTAGATGACATTTTCAACGGTCAAGTTCGCACCGTTTATTCTGTCGGACATTACTTGCAAGAAGCACTGGTCAGAGCAGATCTTGTTATCGGTGCTGTTTTGATTCCTGGAAAACAAGCTCCACGCATCATCACTAAAGACATGCTCAAAACTATGAAAGAAGGTTCGGTCATAGTAGACGTGAGCGTAGACCAGGGTGGATGTATCGAGACTATTCATGCCACTAAGCACTCAAACCCAACTTATGTTGTGGACGGTGTTTTGCACTACGGTGTGGCCAATATCCCCGGTGCTGTTCCATGGACCTCGACCCGCGCATTGACCAATGCCACTATGAGCTATTGCTTGAAGTTGGCTAATAAAGGTTATGACGCATGTCTTGAAAGTTCGGACTTGATGAAAGGCGTCAACATCCACAACGGTGAAGTTGTGCACCCAGGTGTATTGGAAGCGGTAAACGCCGCTAAAGTCACTGCCTAAATGATGCGCATCGCCTCCTGGAACGTAAACGGCATCAGGAGCATAAGCAAAAAGGGGTTCTTTGAGTGGCTTGGCGAGACTAAGCCCGACATCCTTGGTATTCAAGAGTCCAAGATAGATGCCGACAAACTCACAGAACTCCTTACTGCACCTCCTGGGTACAAAAGTTTCTGGAGCCATCATGCCCTCAAGAAGGGCTATTCGGGCGTGGCTTTGTACGTTAAGGATAAGCCTAAAAAAATAGATACTGGCTTTGGTGTTGCGTGCTTCGATGATGAAGGGCGGATAATTGCTGCCGATTATGAAGATTTTGTTCTCTATAATATTTACTTTCCAAATGGAAAGGCAAGCGAAGAGCGGCTTCAATACAAGATGGATTTTTATGAGGCGTTTTTGGCTCATGCCAAAGCGCAAAAGAAAAAGGGTCGCAAAATCATTGTTTGCGGCGACTTTAATACAGCTCACAAAGAAATAGACCTGGCTAGACCCAAAGACAATGTCAATGTTTCAGGCTTTATGCCAAAAGAGCGCGAGTTACTGGATCGCTTTGCAAAAGCTGGC
Organism: Candidatus Melainabacteria bacterium; assembly: GCA_016699165.1. Classification (GTDB taxonomy): domain Bacteria; phylum Cyanobacteriota; class Vampirovibrionia; order Obscuribacterales; family Obscuribacteraceae; genus Aved-18. The sequence continues at coordinate 3,531,223 of CP064963.1, forward strand.
TATATAGACACTTTTAGAGCTTTTAACAACGACCCCCACAACTACACCTGGTGGCATATGCGCACTGCTGCCCGCGAGCGTAATGTCGGTTGGCGCATCGATTATTTTTTTGCTGATGACGCTTTGGGCAAGTATATAAAGGGTGCTTCGATTGAATCCAAAATAATGGGATCGGATCACTGTCCAATTACAATTGATCTTGCCTTGTAAATTTAGCTAATATAGAAAATATGAGCAAAGACCTCAAAAAGCTAATGGAATCGGCCGACCAGGCCGTTAATAACGAAGATTTTGCGCAAGCTGAAACAATGTATCAAGCTGCATTATGGGAAGCGGAGCGCACAAATGATCCTTCGACCATCGCCAATTGTCTCGATAGACTGGCTGAGGTGCTCTTTGATCAGGGTAAATATGTCGAGTCTGAGCCTATATACAAAAGGGCGCTTGAGATTCGAGAACAACAGTTGGGTCCTCACAACGAAGAAATAGTGCAGAGCTTGAATAATTTGTCAGCCGTTTATTTCTTTCAGGAGAAGTTTGAACTGGCTGAGCCTCTTTGTGTTAGGTTAACCGAAATTTATGAGCGAGTGCTCGGTAATGATAATCCCGAAGTTGCTACAAGCTATAACAATTTGGCACTCTTGTACACCGCTCAGAAAAAATATCATCCAGCAGAGTCTTTGTACAAAAGATCGCTTGAACTAAAGACCAACTTGTATGGCGACAAGCATCCTGAAGTTGGCGATATTTTGCAAAATTTGGGAACTCTTTATTTCAATCAAGAGAGATACGCTGATGCTGAGACCCTTTTGAAGCAGTCTTTGAGCATTCTGGAGAATGCTTTGGGTGAAGGACACGCCGACTTAGAGATACTACTTGTTAATCTGGCTCAAGTTCTTGAGCATAATGGCAAATATCTTGATTCGAGCAAAATCTACGAGAAGATACTGTCTATCAAAGAAATTCAACTAGGACCAACCCATCCTGAAATTATTCAGATGCTCAAATTAGTCTCAAAATCTTATGCGCGCCGCGCCAAATATGACGAGGCCGAGCGCTTTTTGAAGCGTGCTCTTACTATTTGGGAGCGTTCACAGGGCAAGAGCAGTCCCCAGGGTGCCGATTTATACTCGCTTTTAGGCGAACTCAATCAAGAGCAGAAGAAAATTTCTCAAGCAGAAAATTATTATCGCGACGCGCTTGCTGCAGCTCAAACTGCTATGGGCGCAAATCATGTCGAAACCATAGAAAAGCAAAAGCAACTAGCGGATTTCTATTTGACCTTTAATCGTCCTGCCAAAGCGCAGCCGCACCTTGAAAAAATCGTTGAATTGCAGGGCAAAGCATCAATCTCTAATCCAGATCTTGATGGCGGAAACCTGGCACGAGCAGATCTAGCTGAGTGTTTATTTGCTCAGCAAAAATTTGGCGAAGCAAAAAAAATATTCGAAGATATAAAAGAATACTACGACCAAAAAGCGCAGAAGGACAGCGAAGCTTTTGGATGCAGCCTGCACTATCTGGCGGAGCTTGAGCGCAAAGAAAAAAAATTCGATATGGCTGAGGTTTTGTTCAAGCGTGCAATTGATGTTCGAACCAGAGTGCTTGGAGCGCAGCATTTAGACGTAGGCAAATCGCTACAAGCTTATGCTGATTTACTGACGGAGACTTATCGCGAAGGCGAGGCGGAACACTTAAAAGCCTGCGCTAAAGCCATTTTCGATACTAATAAATAAGTTCACCTGTAATTCATTTGATTGAGCTTTCATAGTAGAAGGGCTCAAATTAGAAAACGGTGTAAATTTGCAAAACAAGGACGATTTGATTCTGGTAATTGGAGCCACTGGTTATGTAGGCTCCAGATTAGTTCAGGTGTTACTTGATGAAGGATTCAAGGTCAGAGCTGCTTCGCGCTCGATTGAAAAGCTCAAATCCAGGCTCTGGAGCAATCACCCAAACGTCACCCTCACAGAGCTAGACATGCTCGATTTTGACTCGGCACAGAAGGCTTGTAGTGGCGTACAGAGAGTTTTTTACCTCTTGCATTCAATGAATCCAAAACATATAGATTTCGAGGAAGCTGACAGACGCGCGGCTCAAATCATGGTTGAACTTGGGGCTCAAGCTAAGATCAAACAACTCATTTATTTGGGCGGCCTTGGTGAAAGCGAAGACAATTTGTCTAAGCATTTGCGCTCCAGAGCAGAAGTTGCATCTATATTGAAAATTGCACCCTTTCCAGTAACAGTCTTGCGCGCTGCAATGATCGTAGGCTCTGGTAGTGCTTCTTTTGAGATTATGCGTTATTTAGTCGAGCGATTGCCTGTGATGATAACGCCTAAATGGGTTAGTACTCCGTCGCAGCCAATCGCCATTCGCAATGTTTTGAATTATTTGGTCGGCGCTATTGGCAAAGAAGAAATGTATAACCAGACTTTTGATATTGGCGGACCAGATATTTTGTCTTATCGCCAATTGATGCGTATCTATGCTCGCGAAGCGGGTATGTCTGAGCCCAAAATTATTCCGGTACCTGTCTTCACTCCAAGAATAAGCTCTTACTGGATCAATTTTATTACTCCTGTTCCAGCTTATATCGCTCGTCCTCTGGCTGAAGGTCTGCGCAATGAAGCAGTGTGTAAGGAAGAGCGAATTCAAAGCATTATTCCCCAAAAACTTCTTACGTGCCAAGAAGCAATTAAAATAGCAGTGGATAAAATACAGCACCATCAAGTGGAAAGTCACTGGACAGACGCAGGTAGAATGCCACCTTTTGAGTGGGTAAATTCTGCCGATCCAAAATGGGCGGGTGGAACTGTTTTTAACGATATCAGAACCCTCACCGTACGTGGTGGCACCAAAGAAGCCTGGCAAGCAGTTTCAAGCATTGGTGGAACAACTGGTTGGTATTATGCTAACTGGCTCTGGAAAGTAAGAGGCTGGTTGGATTTCTTGTGGGGAGGTCCGGGTTTGCGTAAAGGTAGACGTCATCCCCACGAGCTAAGACACGGTGATGCAATTGATTTTTGGCGCGTACGTGCTTTAATTCCCGAACAGCGTTTATTACTAATTGCTGAAATGAAATTGCCCGGGCAAGCGGCTCTTGAGTTTAAACTGATTAAGCATTCCGACGACGAAACAGAAATAATTCAAATAGCAAGATTTCTGCCCAAAGGTCTCTTGGGGTTGGCTTACTGGTATGCGGTATCACCATTGCACGAACTTATTTTTAATGGCATGCTTTTGGGAGTGGCAAAGGCGTCTGGCTGTCCTATTAGTAAGGGTGCTCGTCCCTTGCGAATGAAATTAAGCGAACTGAAAGCCTGATACTCGAATTAGATTTTAGCGCTCTAAATGCGCCTTGAGATAAGGCGCTGTTTTGCTCGTCTTAGATAAAGCAACAGTTTCGGGTGTGCCTTCTGCCACCACTTTGCCTCCATCGCTTCCTGCTCCTGGTCCCAACTCAATGACCCAGTCTGCTTGAGCCACAACGTCCATGTCGTGTTCGACCACTATAACTGTGTTTTTGCCATCGACAAGAGCTTGTAGTTGTTTCATCAAGCGTTCAATATCGTATGGATGCAATCCAGTTGTCGGTTCGTCCAGTAAGTAAATTACATCACCGCTTTGCTGCTTTTGCAATTCGGTGGCAAGCTTGATTCGCTGCGCTTCTCCGCCGGACAATTCAGTTGCAGGTTGTCCTAATCTCAAATATCCTAGTCCGACATCGAGTAATGTTTTAAGTGCACGCTCGACATGTTTTAGTTCGTTGAAAAATTCATATGCAGCCTCGACTGTCAGTTCAAGCACCTCTGCGATATCTTTATCTTGATATTTTATTTGCAGTGTTTCTTCGTTATATCTTTTGCCTTTGCATTCATTGCATGGGGCAAAAACACTGGGTAGAAAAAGCAATTCAATAGAAACAAAGCCTTCGCCTTCGCAATGCTCACAGCGACCGCCTTTTACATTAAATGAAAATCTGCCAGCATTATATTTGCGTGTCTTAGCTTCTTTAGTCTCAGCAAATTTTTTGCGAATGTGATCAAACAAACCTGTATAAGTAGCCAGGTTTGATCTTGGTGTGCGACCGATTGGTTTTTGATTTACTTGAACCATTCGTTTGATGTTTTCAAGTCCACTGACTGAAACATCGTCGATACTTAAATCTTCAGGATCATTTAGTCCAATCAGTTCATTTAATTCATTTGATTCTTCACTTTCATCTTCTTTGCTTTCATCCACTCCGAGCTTGCTTTTAATAGCTTCTGCCAGTGCTTGACTGACTAAAGTCGATTTGCCCGAGCCCGAAACTCCGGTCACCACGGTCAATACACTTCTGGGTATTTTTACACTGAGATTTTTTAAGTTGTGTCTGCTTATATTTTCAATAGTTATTTGCTCTCTATTCGACACTGTTCTTCTTTCAATTTTTGTCGATTTGTTTTTTTTATTTTTGCCAAATAAATAGTGGCTCGTATGCGAATCAATTTTAGATAAACCATCAATAGGTCCGCTATAAAGCAAGCTGCCGCCGCGATCTCCCGCTTCGGGGCCCATGTCGACTATCCAATCGGCTTTTCGCACTATGTCTAATTCGTGCTCGACTACAAAAAGACTATTGCCTGAATTTTTGAGCAGCATAAGAACTTCAACAAGTGCTTCGGCATCGGCTGGATGCAAGCCGGCGGAAGGTTCATCCAAAACATAAACCACACCGAAAAGTCCAGATCTTAGCTGTGTAGTAAGACGCAACCTTTGCAATTCGCCCGCAGACAAAGTAGGCGTAGATCTGTCGAGCGATAAATAATCGAGCCCCAGTTTGGAAATGAGCGTGCATCGCTCAATTAAGTCATGCACAATCATTTTGGCAACTTCAGAGCGCTCCGATTTGTCAGATAACTCAGGCGCTTTTGCAAGAATTTGAATCAAATCGCGCAGAGGCATTTTGCCCATTTCATAAATGTCGTATCCGGCAAAAGTTATAGAAAGTGACTCTTTGCGTAGGCGCTTTCCACCGCAGTCTTCGCAAGTGCGCGCCACCATGAATTGCATAGCTTTTTTGCGCAGAGTAGCACTTTGAGTCGAAGCAAAAGTATGGCGGACATAATAAGCGGCACTCATATAAGTTCCCTGATATGGTCTTTGAATGCGATGCGCTTCTCTTATGGCATGGACAGTTACAACTGGTTTTTCATCTGTAAATAAGATCCAATCACGATCTTTTTTTGAAAGTTTTTTCCAGGGTTTGTTTACGTCATAGCCAAGCACATCTAAAATATCACGCAGATTTTTTCCCTGCCAGGCACCTGGCCATGCGGCAATCGCACCTTCTTTGATTGAAAGCTCGGCATTTGGCACAAGCGAATCTTCGGTGATGTCGTGCATTTGTCCCATGCCATGACATTTAGGACACATACCAATTTGCGTATTGTAAGAAAAATAATCTGAATCTACTTGCTCCTGTCCTTTTGTATATTTTCCGGCGCGCGAAAAGAGCATGCGCAGTCCATTGGAAATAGTAGTAATAGTTCCAACCGATGAGCGTGTATTTGGCTCGGCTCTTCTTTGTTGCAGTGCTACTGCTGGTGGAAGACCCAATATTTCTTGCACTTTGGGTGGTGGCAGCTGCGATAACAATCGCCTTGCGTATGGGGCAATAGATTCAAAATAGCGACGTTGCGCTTCGGCATAAAGAGTGCCAAAAGCAAGTGAAGATTTGCCCGAGCCGGAAATACCTGTGAATACCACAAAAGAGTCTCGTGGAATTTCAAGACTGATATTGCGCAGATTATTTTGCTCTGCACCAGTTACTTTCACGAATCCTTGTTTAGACAGATTCAGAACTAGTTGACCTTAGTGCTTTTGCTTTCTGAAACTGTTTGTCCTGGTTGCTGAAACCAGTAGCGATAATTCACAAATCCTTCTTCATCGCGACCGATGCGCTCAAGATATCCGCGCGGTCCAAGCGGGTCTTCGTTGTGGAATTTGAAATTGCCTTCTGGTCCAAAGGGCTCGCAAACAACCTTGCAAGGAAGATTTGGAAATTTGCCTTTCCAATTGTCCAGAACTGTTTTCTTGATTCTGATGGTGGCGCCACGATCTGGAATCTCAGCTTTTAGTTTTTTACTTCCGCCTGGAAGTGCCATGCGTTTGAACACTTTCATTGTCATGGTTTCGTTTGTGTAAACTGAGGCTTTGACGTAATTGGGAACCCAATCTGGAATCTTAGCTTTGGGTGCAGTTGGACTTGTGTCCACTTGGGGAAACTGATGCACCAGTGGAGTTACTTCCATTGGAGTTTGATCGACATGCTGAATTGACCCATTTATCAATTTGCTCGGTTTGTTTGAAGCTGCGGTCTTGGCTTGGTCTGCCATTGCAGGTAGTGGCGTCAAGATGAAGGATGACAGCAAAATCAATAAAGTTGTTTGAGTCTTTTTAGTAGTCATTTTAATCACCTTTTTGCATGGCAGAAATTTGAATTTCTTCTTGTTTGGCTTCATCTGTCAGGTTTTGAGCATGGTATGAATTGATTAGTGCTTTGTGTGCTTTGAGCAATCCAGGATAAAGTTCGGTCGCTTTTTTATAGTTGTTAGTTGCTTCTTTGAAGTTTTTCTGAAGCATGTAAACGTCGCCGGCAAGCAGATAAGCGTCTGTAAAATAAGGATTCACTTCGAGCGCTTTTTGAATCCAAGTAGCGGCTTCTTTATAGTCTTTGCGTCGAAGAGCGATGGTGGCAAGCAGCGTGTAGCATTGCGGATGCTTGGTGTAAATTGCAATTGCTTGTTGAATAGTGGCTTCTGCTTGTTGTGGCTGTTTGTGCGCCAGTTGAATCAGGGCTTTTTCGATCATACATTCTGCAAGTAAAGACGGTTGAGTGTCTTTAGTGGGCGAACACGCTTCGATTGATAGGTCAATAAGCTTCGTAGCTTTATCGAGCGAGCCTAATTGACGAAATGCCTGAGCTTTAAGTAGTAACCAGCGCGCGTCTTTTTTGACAATATGCTCGCTTACCGCTGACATGAATTGAAGCGCCATATCAGGTTTGTTCAAGCGCAGAAGAGTCTGAACAAGAGCCAGCCTATATAGGTCTTTGTTATTTGTAATGTTGTTGAACGTGCCAATAAATTCTTGCAAGCTCTTTTCTTTGAGCGTGCTCATTGCTTTTGCTTGATTGAGTAAGAACTGGTCTTCACGAGCTTTTGGCGTGTTCTGGGTAAGTGCGCTCAATGCTTCAAATTGGCTTTGCGCGTCAGCATACCGGCCTTCTATATATAACAACGAAGCTAATGCTCTGATGATGTCTTCGCGCTTGGTGTCTTGTGGTCCGCGATCGCCAGAAACTTGTTTTAGAGCAAGAGCGGTGACAAGTGCAGCTTCTGCTTGCAGATAGTCATCGTCCTGGGCATTGCAAAATCCAAGTGAGACTAAGTCAGGGACAGACATTGGGTCGATGTTCAATGCTCTCTTATAGGCTTTGGCTGCTTCGGCATAATCGAGATTGCTCATGTACAAAGCGGCAATGTGTCGATGCGGCTTTGGATCTTGGCCGTTCATATTAGCTGCTTTTTTGTATTCTTCTAAAGCTTGAGCGTCGTTTCTAATCATGTACAAAGCATCACCAAGAAGAAGATGTAATTCGGCATTATCTGGCTTGAGTGCAATAGAGCGTTCGTATTCTTTTATTAGCTGTGGCCATTGTTTTTCAGCAATAAGCAGTTTCACTAAAGTCTGATGGGTGACATCGCTTTTGGGATCCAGATTTAACGCTTGATAAAGCGTGTCGATAGCCGGTTGAACATTTCCCACTTCGTAATTGAGTGAAGACAATTCAATTAATTGAATAATTTTTTGAGCATTGTCTGTAGTTGAGTTTGTGGCAAGAAGCTGGTCTTCAAGGGCACCTTCGATATCGCCTTGGTATTTTTTGATGTCTGAGCGCAAGGCATAATAAATGGCCGATTTGTCATTAAGCGAAATAGCTGTAGACAATTCTTTGGTTGCTTCGCGCAGACGCCACTGTTGAACATAGATTTGAGCCAGTCTAAAATAACCTTTGTCATTTTTTTGTTCTATGCGAACCGCTTCGTTGGCTAAATCTAACGCCTGGTCAAATTTATTCTGGACAAGCAGAATATCTATCAACATGCTGCGCACTTCGTCCTGGCGCGGCTCAATCAGAAGAGCTTTGCGAAATGCAGCCTCTGCTTCGTCTCTATTATTAAGCCATTGTTTGTTCAAATAACCGTAAGTGCGATAACCCCATCCAAACTCTGGATCGAGATCAATCGCTCGTTTACAGTATTGAGCTGCAGCTTGTGCCTTGCCATTTTTTCCTGCTATTGCAGCCAGAGCAAAATTGGCATAAGTATCATTCGATAGTCCTTCAGGTAAATTTGCAAGCATCTTTTCTGCTTCGGCTGGTTTACCCTGACAAACAAGACTGTAAGCGCGAGTGAATATGTCATAACTAACACTCAATTGTTCTTCGTTCAATTCAGACGGGTTTTGCTTTTTGTCGTGCACAATCATTGGACGAATAGAATCGCCAAGGGCAGTGAGTTTGCTCAAGTCGTTTATTTTGTCGCAATCACCTAGAAATAAATAGGCGAAAATCAACCAAGCTTTTTCGTGACTGGAGAGCTTGCTTGATTTACCTTTGCTTTCAAGACTTTTGACCAGACCGCGCCAATCGCCTTTATTCATTAAGGTCATATCGCCTTTGTCGAGCGATGCGGTGTAGCGCGTGGCTTCACCATATGCAGGCAGTGTCGGAGATGCAAAAATGCTTGCACCCAGGCATAGACTCACAGAGAGAGCTAGTATTTTATTCAGCCTCATTAATCTTCTTGCGTGCCTCCAGAGCTTGCAGTTACGGCTAAGATGCTCGATTTTTGAGCGGCAGCCTCAAATAAGGACAATTGCATGGTATTGTCAGCGATACCATCTTTTTCTTTGAATTTTGGAGTATCGAGCAGCTTGGATACAATCGCTCGCTTCTCTAACTGATTAATTAGATATTGAGCACGCTGCACAATTTGCAGAGGCAGTCCTGCCATTTTAGCTACCTGCACACCAAAGCTGCGACTGGCACCACCTGGTACCACGGCTCTGATGAATTCGACGTCGCCGTCTTTTTCTTTGACCAGAACTTGATAATTTTCAATTTGGGGAAAAGTGTTAGATAAGCCATTTAGTTCGTGATAGTGAGTGGCAAAAATAGTGCGCGCTTTAACTTCTTGCGCCAGATATTCAGCCACTGACCAGGCGATGGCCACGCCGTCGTATGTGCTTGTGCCGCGACCTACTTCATCGAGCAATATAAGCGATCTGTCACTAGCCAAACGACAACACTGGGTTGTTTCGCTCATTTCGACAAGAAAAGTCGACTGCCCCTGAGTAAGGTCATCTACCGCGCCAATTCTTGTGAATATGCGATCGACTATTCCTAAGTGTGCACTTTGGGCAGGGACGAAAGAGCCTATTTGAGCCATGATGCAGATTAATGCCACTTGACGCAAATAACTGGATTTACCCGACATGTTAGGTCCGGTCAATACAATAAGTTGGTGGTCGTCACTTGAACCTTTGAGCAGAACATCGTTTGCAACGTATTTGCCCATGGGCAAAATCGATTCAAGTACTGGGTGGCGACCATTTTTAATTTCGATTACTTGTGATTCATCCACATCTGGACAGACAAAATTGCGATCAGATGCAACTTGAGCTAGAGACAAAAATGCATCGAGCCTGGCAACGCTCAATGCCACTTGATGGAGCAATTTGGCTTTGGGTGCCAGTTCGCGCTTCAAGTCGCAATACATTTTGTATTCAAGATCGTTTTGATTTTTTTCGGCATTGAGCACTTTTGATTCGTGCTCTTTTAATTCAGGTGTGATAAATCGTTCGGCATTAGCAAGAGTTTGTTTGCGAATATAATTGTCTGGAACTGCATCTTTATTGGCTGCAGTTACTTCGATGTAATATCCAAAAGTGCGGTTAAAAGAAATTTTGAGTTTTTTAATTCCAGTGCGCTCAATTTCTTTTTGCTGCAAATCTTCAATCCACTCTTTGCCGCCACCAAGCAACTCGCGCACTTCATCGAGTTCTTTGCTCGATCCTGTTTTGAAAATATTGCCTTCGGTGATTTCGCGGGCTGGTTCGTCTTGAATGAGAGTTTCGATTTTCTGTCTCAACTCAAGTAATTCGTCTGGTGATAAAAGCAAATTCTGCAGTGCTGGCATATTAGACGAATTGAGCATATGAACAAGTTCTGGCAATTCGCCAATTGAATCTTTGATTGCCACCAGATCTCTTGGGTTGGCCGACTCTGATGAAAGTTTGACCGATAAGCGCTCAAGATCACTTAGACGTGAAAGGCGAGTATAGACCTCTTTGCGAAGTTCGCTTTCGCTGCACAAAGATGAAACCACAGCTTGTCTTGATTTGATTTCAGCTACAGAAAATAATGGCTTCATAAGCCATTTTCTGAGCATGCGTCCGCCCATGGCTGTGCGAGTTTTATCTAGAACCCAGAGCAGACTTCCTTCGAAAACTCTTGTTCTGTGCGTTTCGCACAATTCTAAATTACGGCGTGTATTCTCGTCCATCACCATACAGCTTTCGGTACCATATGTGGTGATGCCTTCAAAGGCGGGACGAAGTGCACCCTGCGTATGATCCAGATAGTGCAAAACTGCTCCAGCTGCACTTACAGCCAAAGGCATGTTTTGACAGCCGAATCCTTCCAGGCTTGCGACGTTGAAAGTGTCATAGATGCGCTTGACGGCGCCATCGTGATTATAAGTTGATTTGGCACGATTAATGAATCGATATTTGTCTTTCAAAACTTCAGGCAAATCTGGAACTTCGCTTGTAATCAGATTGTTGGGACCCGATCTAATTACTTTGAACGGCACAAGCACTTCTTGTGGATTAATACGTCCAAGTTCCAGTAACAAATGATCCAGAGTGGTTTGGCAAACAAAAAACTCGCCGCAAGAAGCGTCTACATAAGCCAATCCCCATTCGTTAGCGCCTGGGTTTTCTGCGAAGATTGCAGCCAGATAATTATTCTCACGAGCATTTAAAAATTGCGATTCAAGCACTGTTCCAGGAGTGAAAACACGAGTGACTTTGCGCTCCACTGGACCCTTTTCAGCACCGACTATGCCTACTTGTTCGCACAGAGCAACGGAATAGCCTTTTGCTAAAAGACGCCCTAAATAGGCTTCGTATGCTCTGAAAGGCACGCCCGCCATGGGGATTCGTCCGTTTGGAGAAAATGGTTCAGGGCGACCGGTCAGGGTGATGTCAAGCTCTTGCGAGGCGATGCGAGCATCTTCGTCAAACGTTTCGTAAAAGTCTCCCACTCTGAAAAACAAAAGACAGTCGGGATATTGTTTTTTGACATCCCAGAACTGGCGCATCATGGGCGAATGTTGTTTTTCTGGCTCGGATGTACTTTCCACCATAACTCCTTGAAAGAGAGATCTTAATTTACATGACTCATATTACAAAAGCTATTCGAGCAGTCCTAATAAGCTTCTGGTAATATGAGATTCGAAGCATATACTGGAGAAAAATCTTTGAAGCGCAAATCACTATTGTTTTCGACTTTGGCCCTGTCTTTTGGACTTGCACTTGCATTGTCAAGTACCGGCTTGCCGGTCATAAGTGCACCTGCTAAAGCTCCTGAAAAAGACACACACTCTGATTCCAAAAAGAAAGATGATGTCAAAGGTAAAAGTAAAGACAAGGACAAAGATAGTTCAAAAGGTGCTGACGACAAGAAGGCTGACACCAAAGCCGCAGCAGTAGAGCATCCAGTCATTGCAAATGTTGTTGATGTGACTCCACTTCAGTTAGTGGATAAACCGACTGAATTTTTAGGTAAAAACGTCAAGTTCACTGCCAACTTTTTTGCATACTGCAATCTAGCACTTAACTACAAACCAGCTATGCGTCCGCAAAAGGACAATATTTCTTTTTTGGTTTTGCGTCCCGATTCTAAAGTTCCACTTTCAGAATTGAAGATTGCAATGCCTATGCCCAAAAACGAAAAAGACCCAAGGAGTAAATTGCTTGCCTCTTTGCATGATGGCGACAAAATTGAAGTAACAGCTAATGTTTTCTCCACTCAATTGGATGAGCCTTGGATTGATGTTTTGGATTTGAAAAAACTTTCGCCTGATAAGCCAAAAGATGCTGAAGACGAAGACGACGCACTATAATATAAACAATTTATAACTTCAAAAGGATGATTCAACATGGCGGGCGATGTTTCTGAGCAAGTAAAACAATTGGTAGCCTCACTCAATGGCAAGCATGGCATTTTAGGCTGTTTGCTTGTTGCTCGTGACGGTTCTGTGGTGTGCTCATCTTTACCGCCAGATATTGAAGTGGCAACTATTGGCGCTTTGAGTGCAACACTCTTTTCTAATAATGATGTCTCAATCCAACGTATGAATCGCGGGGCTCTTGTGCAAATGACTTTGCTCACCGACCAGGGAATTCTGCACTTCATGGAGACTGGTGGCCACTATTTAGTGGTTCTCACCGCTCGTGGTCAACGTATTAATCTTGAAGGGCTAATTAAATCGGTGGACGAGCAAGGCAAAATGCTGTCCCAGATGATGCCTTAAAAAAGCATTCGGCGCTTCACGCAATACTATTCACATCCATTTTTGAAACCATATCCGTTAACGGATATGGTTTTTGATCACTAGCTGCCGTAGCGACGGTGGCGGGTTTTGAATTCTTCTATTGCCAGGTCGAATTGCTCAGGGGAAAAATCAGGCCAGAACGCATCGCAAATATAGATTTCTGTGTAGGCTGATTGCCAGAGCAAGTAGTTGGAAAGTCGCATTTCGCCACCGGTTCTGATTAAAAGCTCTGGATCTGGAATTTCATTGGTATATAAGTAGCTGCTTACCAGCTCTTCAGTTATTTCATTGACTGAAATTTTTCCTGAAATTGCGTCCTGGGCTATTTTTTTCAAAGCCTCAGTAATTTCAAGCCGAGAACCATAGTTAATTGCCACTTGCAAGTTCAAGCCCGTATTAGCAGCTGTTGTATCTTCGGCTCGCTGCATTTTTATTCTTAAATCTTCTGGCATGGAGCCCAGTTTGCCAATAAAGCGTAAGCGCACTTTGTTTTTGTGTAGTTCGGCAACTTCATCGCTCAACACCTGAACGAAAAGCTTTAGTAAATAGGAAACTTCCTCATCAGCTCTTTGCCAGTTTTCACTTGAGAATGCGTAAACGGTCAAATATTCGAGTCCTACAGCGCCTACGTGTTTGACCAGGCGTTTTAAACTCTTGACCCCTTCTTGATGTCCTATTAGTTTGGGCAGCTTGCGCTGAGTCGCCCAGCGTCTGTTGCCGTCCATAATTACTGCCACGTGTTTGACTGGCAGGGGTGCTTTGTCCATTGTTTGAATTTTAGGAGCTAGTTCTTTCATTTTTCTCGAATAGTCAATGATACATTATTAGATATACCGTACTGATTGGCTTACAAGTTTTTGCCCCTGTAAAACTTATAATTGAAAGAGTAAGAGTTCAGATCCCTTGTTCTTCGAGCATTGCAATGATTATTAAAGCGACATATATAACGAATGGCGATATTACCACCCTGAGCATAGACGAGTTGCGTCAAGGCGGCGTCAAAGGGCTGATTCTTGATTTAGACAGCACTATCATGGTGTCTAAAAGTGGAGAAATTTCAAACGACGTAAAAGAGTGGCTTGACGCTGCTCATCAGGCTTTCGATGGAGCTATCGTAGTTTTAAGCAATAACAAACGCGAAGAATACATGCGTCAGGCAGAAGGCGTTTTAAAGATTCGAGTGATTGGTCATGGCAAAAAACCTTTTGCCAAAGGTTTTTTAAAAGCGCTTGAATCCTTGAATTTGAACGAGAATGAAGTTGCAGTGGTAGGCGATAGAGCTCTAACCGATATATTGGGTGGCAATATGAATAGGTTGAAAACGGTGCTAGTTTGGCCGCTAAAATCTATACGCGAACCTGGTTGGAAAACTTTTGTGCGCAATCTGGAGCGCGCACTGGTTCGAGCTTCTAAGCCAAGCAAATAGATGCAATAAATTGCATTTTGAGCTAGAGTAGATGAATGCGTGATTGTATTCATCCATACCTTTTTTCCAAAACTAAGACTTGCACACTGGTATCAATGCTGGTGTGTATATCTCTACAGGTGCCTTCTGCTTACGCCTGGCCAGCCGTTTTGCCTCAAGCCACGCCTGGTGAAGAAGCAAGTAAGAACGCAAGTGAAAAATTACATGAAAAATCTAAATCGGGCGAGTCGCGCATCAGTAAAGGGTTTCAAAAAACTCTGGCTGAGGGACATTACCGATTGGGCTTGCGCTTGAAGAAAAAGAAACAGTGGGAAGAAGCGCTCACTCAGTTTCTTGAAGCTTCTAACAAAAATCCAAATCATTTCAAATCTTTTTTTGAACAGGCTTTGATTTATAGACAAAAGCAAATACACGATATGGCTGTCACTTGCCTGGAGCAGGCGTTGACTATTAAGCCCAAATACAAAGACGCGCGTGTACTTTTAGCTACGTTGCAACTAGAAAAAGGCAATGTGGGCGGAGCTTTCGCCCAATTGAGAGAGTCGCTTGGTATGTTGCCAGATTCAAAAAGTGGAGAAGATTTAGGGCGCGAATCAGACACTATTTTGCAGACTATTCACACTTTTATTGAGACCAGTCAGGTGGTGGCATCGGTGATGGCGCCGGTGATGACACCGGTCATTAAGCCTGTGATAGCACCGACACTTGTTCATACGCCAGAAAATAAAATAGTGGAAGAGACACCAGCAGAAGTTATTTCAGCGCAAGCTCTTGCGCCCAAAAATATTTTGACACAAAATTCTGCACCTCTGCTTGTGGCTCAACAAGCAGTTCTTGATCCAGTGGAGTCGCAAGTTCAAGTTCAGACTAAAACAAAATTGAAAACTATACAAAGAAGCAGTAAAAATTCAATTAGCAAAAATGTTCCAACCAAATCGAAGATGCAAGCAACAGCACCAGAAGCAAATTTAAAAGAAGACGAATGGACGCGTAAACTTCGCTTCCTGGCTCAAAATGGAACTAGCACATTGAAGAACGGTGAAGCCTTTTTCTTCTCTGAGGATAGTGGCGAAGCTATTCTTATACTGGCGGACGGAAAACGTATTGTGCGCACCGTTGATTCTCCTAAAGATCGCGAAGCGATAGTTCAAATGCGTCGCCCTGATATCTTGGTCCCAGACGATTTGCTTTACAACCTGTCTTTACTGGGCAAAGTGGTGGCAGACAAAATTACATCACCGCTTGATGCTCCAGGTACTTTGGGCGATAAGCAGAGTGAATCGATGAACAGTTTCTCCAGCCAGGCAACAAGACAAGCTAGCGACTCTTTGATGCAAGAGAAAACCCCTCCGTCATTCAAGCTTGAATCGGGAAGAAGCGACAATCTAACAGACTCGCTTGAGCCGCGCCGAATGGTGCACTGGCTCAAAGACGTTTTTCATATGTAAGCTTTTCGAGTGCGAATTCTAGACGTTGTCGTTTGGCAAATTGTCCAGAATCCATCGATTAAATGAGTTTCTGTAATAGTCCATGAAATTATGCCCACCCAAATCAAAAATGGTAAGGGTTGAATTGCGAATATTTTTTTGCACTTGCTTCATATACATATAAGGCGCCACTGGATCAAAACGACCAGCGCTCAAGTGAGCTGGACAGTCAATTTCAAAAAGTTCGCGAGTGAGGTCTATTGCCTCAAAATTATTCACTATTTCTTGCAAACTATTCGAATGAGTATCGAGCAGCGCTTTTCCTCTAAATGGAAGGGCGCTGTGTAAGTGGCTTCCCCTCAAGATTTCGTAGGGTTTGGCTAAAAACCAACGAAAACTGTGTGCCACCGCCGGTAATACCCGTCCAGGAATTGCTGCTAGAAAAATAGTCTTGGTATATTGCGGATGACTCTGGGCAATTTTCAAACTGATAATGGCACCAAGCGAATGTCCTACAAATATTGCGGGCATGGGAATTTGGGATGCTTCAAGTGTTTCAATTACATCTAGAATATGAGTGTTGAGATCGGCTTTTTCGCCTGGTTCCAGTGATTCTCCGTGTCCACGCAAATCGATGGTGAGGCATGGATGACCATGATCGTTCAAAAGACGCGTTTGTGCTTCCCACATTTCACCATGCGATCCTGTGCCGTGAATAAGGATAACGGGCGCTTTTTTGGTATTGTCTGAACCTTTGAATTTGTAGGATAGTTTCACTGAAGCTTGAAGAGATTCTTGATTCCATAACCAATCATATTTGGATTTTCTTTCAGCCGGCGTCGGCAGTAAGCGCCAGCCACTTTACCTGGTCCAAAAGGCAGATACTTACGAACAAGTATAGATCCGGATGGATCAAAAGTGCCGTCTGTAAGTGACTTTTGAAGCTGATCGCGTGGTACGCCATGCAAAAACTGTGTTTCGAATTTATCAGATGGTATCATCCCTGGTTCTATTACATTTTGTATTAGTGCGCTGATGCATCCTTCGTCGTGAGTGGCGAATTCTACGTAAACACCCATGGATAGAAGTTTTCCGGCGTATTTGACCATTAAGCCTTTCATCAGGTTTTTGTCGGTTTGTGCGATTTCTGCTGATTCGTTATAAATACCGATGACCAGACGAACACGTTTGCCTTTCAAATCTGCATTGAATCTGTCTAGATCTTTTTCTGTTCTAAATAGCCTTGTTTGCAGGACTGTACCTAGATTTGAATACCCCTTTTTGAGCAAATCGAAATAAGTATTTAACTGGAAATCGGTCCAGCGATAGTCTTCCGCTTCAAGGGTGACGTTTATATTGCGTTCTTTTGCGTACGCTGTGATTTTTTCGATGCGGCTATAAGCTAGAGCCAGTGCTTGCTCGCATCCTTCCTGACCAGGCGATAGGGTGCTAAACATCGAAGGTTTTAATGAAATAGTTAATTGCTTGCGCTGCTCTGATTCGGGCAATGGCAGTGGATTGGCTTTTATTTGGTCGGCAAGTTCAATATAATTTTTGACTGAAGCATCGCAGTCTGAGTCAGAGGTCATGTCTTCGCCCAGAATGTCGAGGGTCGAAGTGTACTTATATTGGCTCCAGAGTTTGTGGGCGATTGCAATTGCATCTTGCGGGCGTTCTCCTGCGATATAAGGAGAGGCCATGAACAAAACTAGGTCTACTGGAATTTTGTCGATTAGATTCATGCTATTTGCGCTTGGTTTGGGCTTCTCTTTCAGATTGGAAAAACTATGTTTTCTTACTGGTGCTTCGACAGGCATTATGGTGCACCTCGAGGTTTGTGCTGTAGAGTTTATTTGTTGCCCTGGATATCCGATATCGGTCCCAAGAACCTTAATATCTTAGCCTTTTGTGTATCCTTTCGCAAAGTGGAGAATATGTTTCCGGCGCTTTTGGTTAGAATCAGTAAATTTATGCTGGAGCTGCCGCCCGAAGCCGCTTGTGGTCCGCCCAGGCTGCCATAGAGCAAATGCGCTGCTTGCAGACCTTTGCCTACTGATTGTTCGATTTTTAAGCGTCCAGATCTGAGATAACGCACCGAATGCGTGGTTGTGCTTAGCGATTCGCGACCAAACTTGCCTGACATGGCTTTTGCCATACTTAAGAATTCGCTTTCGTTTTTGACCGCGTCGCCTGGAAGCTTAACTATAATTATTTCAACTACATCAGATTGACCCGGCGCCCCGGCATAGAGTGAAAAGTCTCCGTCGCTTGGCTGATAGTGTGCCCAGGTCCAGTTTAAATCGTTTGTGTCTGTCTCAATTGGCAAGCCGAATTTTTTCTCGAAGTGAAAGAAGTCATCTCCCAAACCTGGATGATTAGCGCCATTTAGCGTTCCCAGTTGGGAGAGCGTGGCTGTAGAACTTAGATACTTCGGTTTTTTTTCACCCAGAACTCCTGTGGTCGCAGCAAGCGGAGTTCGAGAAACAGCTGGTGTGGAGCGCTTCTTCTTGGGTCTCAAATCTGGTTGTTTGCCAAATAAATTTGATGCTTCATCAGTGCTCATTGTCACTTGATCAAGTCGGGCCACAAGAAGGGTCTGACTTGTTTCAGCACCCTCTTCTCCCAATCGAGCCATGACCTTACATTCCATTTTTGGCCATTGTGCTCTGTCGATTGGCAATTCGATTGAGTTTGGACCTTGTAGAAAAACTTCTATTTTGTCACCGGGTTCCAGTTTGATTCGTTTTTCTGTGTTTGAAATATTGACATAGCCATTAGCTAGATTGCGAAACTGAGCTTGGAATCTCAATCTAGTACCAGACAAATCTTGATTGCTTACGTTTTCAAACTGTACAAGAATGGCTGGGTGATAACCTGTTGCATCATGAAACCACCAGGTAATATAGCGAACCGCCTCTAATTTTCCGGCCGGTGCCTGCTCTGAATTTTGACCTTGCCCTGAATATTGTCCATAATCCTGTGCTTGAGCAGGACTTGTAAAAATGGTCGAATTTAGCGAAGTAAGCACTAAAACAGTCTGAGACAAAATAAAAAATTTCAGTTGGGCTCTCTTCATTTTATTCCTCGACCCTGATGGTGCCAAAATCCAATTTGATCACGCCTTCGAAATAACGGGCGATTTGGCTTTTCAAACTTTCAACCCACGTAGTTGTTTTTGAGCATATCCGATAACGGATATGGTTTTGAAAGGTGTTGGACAAAACAATGGCTCGAAGACCGTGTTCGGTCCACACTATTTGACAGGGGCCTTGTTTGATTTGAATTTTGCTTGCGTACATATATAGATAAATTTATCCGAGATTTGGAATTTTACTGCCAGCCCTCTTTGTTGCTGAAAGTCTTGTTGTTTTGGCGAGTAACGTAATTGTATCGAGTGCCATTTTTCTGCAAATATGCTTTTTCGGCTATTGAGACTAATGCCTTGAAACCTAGATCTTTGGGCATGTTCTGTGGATTTGCCATGATTTCTTCATAAGCCTCTTTTCCATTTGCAACGGCACAACATCTGGCATTTAAAAACCAGCTTTTAGAAAAATATTGATCCTTACCGCGATAAGCCTCGCGTCCTATGTTGCGAGCATATTTTTCAGCGTCGAGAGTAAATAGTTTATTGTTCAAGGCCTCGTCAAAAGCAAAAATGTCACGATTATCGACTTTGGCAAGGGCGTTGATGCAAGGTTCTATTACTCGTAAGTCATCGCCTTCCTGGTCCCAATCTAATTTATCTATTAGTTGCCAGAATTGATCATCTGGCATGGGGGCGACTTTTTCGTTTTGCACTTCAATTTCAGATTCTGGCAATTCAGCCATTAGATTGCTCAGATCTAAATCCAGCTCGTCAATTTCCATGTATTCAGGACGCAGTTTGGCTGGTCGTAACCACTTCACTCGGCAGCGAGGGACAATCTCGCGAAATTCGCCAACCCCTTTAGAGGTGACTCTGGTGTTAAACATGTAGAGACGCAGCAAAGATTTGAGTGGTGCTAGCGTTTGGAAAGCCTGGTCTGTTACCTTGGTTGAAGCAAGTCCAAGCAACTTTAGTTGCACTAATTCACGCAGATGATCAAGACCTTCATCATCGACGAGGGTGCCGTTTAGCCAGAGTTCTTTCAGCCCTGATAGTTTTTTTAGTTTTTCCAGTCCTGAATTAGTGATGGCTGTGTTGGTCAATCCAAGTGTATGTAGATTCGGCAGGTTTGAAATTATTTCGATACCTTGATTAGAAATGGCTGTGTAAGCCAATTCTAAAACAGACAGGCCTTCCAGATGTTTAATGGGGACGAGATCAGGGTCGCTGATGCCGGTTCTACTTAAATCGAGTGTGTGAATTGCATTTGCTTCGAGATCGCTTATATAAGCAAGATTAGCAACCTGAGCCGATCCTGGCTTTAACTTGATTTTGGTATCCGGATCAACAGAAATATCACCGCGGGCTTCATCAACCCATTGCCAGGATATCGGTTGATTTTCTGGTCTAGTTATCAGTCCAAGGGGTTGTTCGAGCAGTTCGAAAGACTCGGGCATGCCTTTGGGAGCAACGTACACGCTGCCCAAAGAAGCTCGTTTTGAAAAAGTCAGAGTCTTACCTTTAGTCATAAGCAGATATTATCTCTGGTTTAGACTGAAAATATTCATGCCAAGATTTCTTGGCATGCCAGGCTGAAAGAATTTTTGACAAGCCAAAATTATCAGTTTGGCAAATCCGAACCAAAATTCTGTAATATTGTCCAACTGCAATTAGACAAATCAGGCGACAAAGATGGATGAAATCGATGCTCAAGGTAGGCAACTTCTAATTGACCGACCTCAATTGAATAAGGGACGCTTGAGCGTTTATCGTGAATCCGAGGGTGACGATCACTGGTTTCCGCGCCTCAACGTCAAATTGATCCGCTCAGGCACGGATGATGTGCTGTGGAGCTGGACTACGCATGACGACCCCATCGACTTTGACGAACCGCCACCGTATGGCGATGACTTAATTCTTGAAAAATATTTTGAGCTCGCTCAGCCGATTCGTTCTCCGCGAGGACTCGAAGTTGTATTTATGCTCGCCAAGGGCGCAACTTCACGCGGTAAAGTGTGCCAGTTTTCGGCTTCGCTTTATCTTTATCCAGACTCTTTTGAAGACCGCGGTGTACAGGTTGGTGTTTTGGATTTCAGGCATGGCCTGACTTCGGGCAGCGTGCCTTTATTTGCTCGTTACAACTTCCCCTGGTAACGACCTCGCTCTTTTGCCACTGGTTTTTCTTGCAGTTTATCTCTTGCAATCTATACTTCTTGCGAAGTTTTTTGTTCGTACGCCCTATTCTGGGCGCACTGACTAACGGAAGTAATTGCATTAGTTCCATTAGCTCTCAAGTGATATTTAGTTTGAAAAATTTTGCGCCCGCTGCGATTTGAACGCAGGACCAATCGGTTAAAAGCCGAGTGCTCTACCGCTGAGCTACGGGCGCATAATCCAGCAATTGTGCAAAATGCACCATTGCAATTGCAGATTCTTGCAAATTTCGTATCTGATTTGCAGATTTATGCAGATTCTTGAATATTATCTTACTAACATTTCGTTCTGAAGGAAATAGCAGAAATTATCTGATAGTTATCCGATTAGATACTATTTAGGCGTGTCTGTTGACTAACATATCTATAAGTAAGTAGTATTTCACCTTCTTAACATTCGTTTTAGTTTTTAACTTTAAAACTTAGCGCTTGTTAAGGGACTTCTGTGGGGACCAGCTCAAAAGCATATCCGTTAACGGATATGCTTTCAAAAGGAACTGGGATCTGTGCGCTGGTCAGTCTCACCAGATGTGGTGCCATGTTTTGCCTCTTGTCGTTTTGTTCCACTATATAAATTGAGGTTAGTTGTTTTGAAACCAGGAAAACCTGCGCTCAGCAAAGCCGAATTAAAAGCCAAGCGTGATAAATACATATTCGGATCGGTCAAGCATTTATTTTCGGATCCTCCGCACTTTGTGAAAGGTCAAGGACAGTATCTTTACGACCAGGAAGGTCGCGAGTATCTAGATATGTTCGCGGGCATCGTCACAGTCAGCGTCGGGCATTGTCACCCTAAAGTGGTTGATGCGACAGTCGAACAGGTCAAAACTTTGCAGCACACCTCGACCATTTTCATGACTCAACCAATGGTTGATTTAGCCGAAAGATTAGCTGAGATAGCGCCTACTGGTTTATCCAAGAGTTTCATAACCAACTCAGGAACCGAAGCAAACGAAGCTGCGGTGCGATTGGCACGACTTACCAGTGGTCGCCATGAGGTTATTGCACTTAAACACTCCTATCACGGAGAGTCGCATCTCACTTCGACCTTGACTGCTAATCATAATTTCAGACCTGACATTATGCCTGCATCAGGCATTGTTCATGCCGAAAATGCCTATTGTTATCGTTGTCCTTTCAACAAAACATCCGACAATTGTCAGCTTGAGTGCGCACAAGATGTCGAGCGTGTGATTCAAACTCAGACTAGTGGCAAGCCTGCTGTGATGATTGCCGAGCCCATTCAAGGTGTGGGCGGAACAATCACTCCGCCAGATGATTATTTTGTAGAAGTGAAGAAGATTCTGGATAAGTACGGCGTTTTATTCATTGCCGATGAAGTACAAACTGGAGTGGGACGCACTGGACGCGATTGGTTTGGTATCACAGGTTATGGCGTTGTGCCCGACATGATCACCATGGCTAAAGGATTGGGTAACGGCTTGCCTATTGGTGCAGTTATTGCGCGTGACGAATTATCTGATCGTGTTTCGGCCCAACAACAAATCAATACCTTCGGTGGTAACCCAGTTTCATCGGCTACTGCTCTTGCCGTTCTTGATGTTATAGAAGAAGAAAAATTGATCAAAAACGCCAAAGAAGTTGGCGACTATCTAATTGAAGGCTTCAAAGAATTGAAGAAGCGTCATCCTGGATTTGTGGCTGATGTTCGCGGACGTGGACTGATGCTTGGAGTGGAACTAGCACTCAAAGACAAAACACCTTTGCCGCAACAAACCGCTCGCGTGGTTGAATTGTGTCGCGAAGATGGTGTTATTGTGGGCAAAGGCGGAATTTTTGCAAACGTTATTCGCATTAAGCCCGCCTTGAATATAACCAAAGAAAACGCAACTACTTTGCTTGAAGTAATGGGCAAAGCAATTGCCACAATCGAAAAGGAATCTCAAATACTAGTTTAGGAAAATGGAGAAAATTATGTCGAGAATCGTCAAGTGCGGCTTAATCCAAACGAAAAACGAAGTTATTTCCCCCGATGGTGGCACCGATGCCAAAACCATGGAGAGAATCAAAAAAGCGATGCTCGATAAACATGTCGAGTACATAAAGAAAGCCGGTGAGCAGAAAGTTCAGATTTTGTGCTTGCAAGAAATCTTCAACGGACCTTATTTTTGCGCTGAACAACAAAATTGCTGGTATGACACGGCAGAAGAAATTCCTAATGGTCCTACTATCAAAGTAATGCAAGACCTAGCCAAGAAATACAGTATGGTTATTATCGTTCCTATATATGAAAAAGAAGGAACTGGCGTTTTGTATAATTCGGCTGCCGTTATCGATGCTGATGGCAGTTATCTTGGCAAATACAGAAAAAATCACATTCCTCACGTGGCACCAGGATTTTGGGAAAAATTCTATTTCAAGCCAGGCAATTTAGGCTACCCTGTATTTCACACCAAATACGCCACCATAGGTGTTTACATCTGTTATGACAGACACTTCCCTGAAGGCGCACGTGCACTTGGTCTTGGCGGAGCTGAAATCGTGTTCAACCCCTCTGCTACAGTCGCTGGTCTGTCAGAATATTTGTGGAAGCTGGAGCAACCAGCGCATGCCGCGGCCAACGGATACTTCGTCGGCGCCATCAATCGAGTAGGCACCGAAGCCCCATGGAATATTGGCGAGTTCTATGGCTCAAGCTATTTCTGTAATCCACGTGGTCAAATTGTGGCTCTGGCAAGTCGTGATCAAGAAGAGTTGATTGTGTCTGATCTCGATTTAGATGAAATCAAAGAAGTGCGCCACACCTGGCAGTTCTTCAGAGATCGTCGCCCGGAAACCTACGAAGCGCTAACTAAACTCTAAGAAAAAATCTGCAAGTATTCACTGCTTCGATTAATTCCTGCTTCAACACAAAGGAACGACTATGGCAGAGCATTATAAACCGTTTAAATACAAGCCGTGGGAAATGAGCTTGGAGCAACGCTTTCAAGAGGTTTTCCCTCCCTATTCGCAGAGGGAAGCGATGCAGGAGGCCAATCGTTGTCTCTATTGTTTCGATGCACCATGCATAGTGGCATGTCCGACTCATATTGATATTCCTACCTTTATCAAGAAAATTGCCACTGATAACGTCAGAGGCTCAGCTCGTACCATTCTCGAATCGAACCTCCTTGGTGCTACTTGTTCGCGCGTTTGTCCGGTGGAAGAATTGTGCGAAGGCGCATGTGTTCTGGCTCATGACCATAAACCAATAACTATAGGTCGCTTGCAACGCTATTCCATGGACTATGCCTCTTCGCATAAAATCAAGTTTTTCGAACCTGGAAAAGCAAACGGGTATAAAATTGCAATTGTTGGCTCGGGTCCAGCAGGACTTTCTTGCGCAGGTGAGTTAGCCAAACTCGGATTTGATATTACCGTTTTCGAGAAGAAAAAATGGGGCGGCGGTCTTGATACTTATGGTATCGTCGTTTTTCGAGAGCCTGTTGAAGTCAGTCTTTCCGAAGTGAAAATGATTGAAGACATGGGCGTGAAGTTTAAGTTCAATCACGCAATCGGCGAGCAAGTAACTTTCCAGCAATTAGTGGACGAATATGACGCAGTTTTTGTAAGCGTTGGACTTGGTAATGTTCCTAGTATGGAAATTCCAGGCGAAGATTTAGATGGCGTCCTCGACGGACTGGACTTTATCGAAGAAACCAAAACCGAGGCTCTATCTACAATTAAGTATGGTCAACGTGTTTGCATAATCGGTGCTGGTAATACTGGTATCGACTGCGCCACCATCGCCAGACGCCTTGGCTCGCAACGTGTAATGATTGTTTATCGCCGCTCCGAAGCTGAGATGCCTGCCTATCCATTCGAGTATGAGTTTGCCATGCGCGAGGGTGTGAACTTTATGTTCTTAACCAATCCCGTAGAAGTAATAGGCAAAGATGGCAAAGTGGTGGCACTGCGTTGCCAGCGTATGGACCTGGGCGAACCAGATGCATCCCAACGCCGAAAACCGGTGGCGGTGCCTGATTCTGAATTCGATATTCCATGCGATATGGTTATCACCGCTATTGGGCAGAAAAAACTTTCAAATGTAGTTGATGCTCTGGTTAAATTGGGTGTCCATACTGACCGTGGTTATATCCTGGTCGAGGACGGCACCAATCGCACCGCTCATCCCAAAATATTTGCCGGTGGCGATTGTATTCGCAATAAAGGCGAAGCGTCTACAGTAATGGCTGTGGAAGACGGCAAAATCGCAGCACGCGGCATAGCCAAAAAATTTGCCATTCAATTAGAAGAAGTAAAACAGGGAGCAAAAGGCTAATGAAAAAGAAACCAGACCTGTCCATAGACTTTTGCGGAATAAAATCGCCCAATCCATTTTGGTTGGCATCAGCTCCTCCAAGCAACTCTGGATACCAGGTCCAGAAAGCTTTCGAAGATGGTTGGGGTGGTGCTGTTTGGAAGACTATAGGCGCTCCCGTTTTGAACGTTTGTAATCGTTATGGAACGATGGATTATAAGGGTTCAAAAATTATTGGGCTCAACAACGTCGAATTGATTTCGGATCGTCCAATCGAAGTCAATCTTCGCGAAATGGCCGAGGTGAAGCGCAACTTCCCTAATCATGCCGTGATTGCCTCCATCATGGTCGAATCTAAAAAAGAAGCATGGCAAGAAATTGTAAAACGCACAGAAGAAACTGGTATCGACGGATTCGAACTTAATTTTGGCTGCCCACATGGTATGTCTGAGCGCGGAATGGGATCGGCTATGGGACAGGTTCCCGAATACACCTGTATGGTGACAGAGTGGGTGATGGAAGTAGCGACCAAGCCTGTTATAGTAAAGCTCACTCCTAACGTGACAGATATTGTACAGCCAGCCCGAGCTGCACTAAAAGCTAAGTGCGATGCTCTTTCTTTGATTAATACCATCAACAGTATCATGGGTGTCGATCTAGACACATTTGAATTGCGTCCTAACGTTGGCGGAAAAGGCGGTCACGGCGGATATGCTGGACCTGCAGTGAAGCCGATAGCTTTGCACTTGCTCAGTGCGGTTGGATCTGATCCTGAAGTGATGGCATCTAAAGTTCCAATATCAGGTATTGGCGGAGTAGAGACCTGGCAAGATGCAGTTGAATTTATGCTCCTTGGTTCGACTTCGGTCCAAGTCTGTACGGCTGTTATGCATTGGGGATTTCGAATTGTTGAAGACATGGTTGACGGTCTGAGCAATTGGATGGAAGAAAAAGGCTTCGAAAAATGTACCGATTTTATTGGCAAGAGCTTGCCTCGCATTTCAAATTTCGGAGATTTCGATCTTGGATTTCAGACAGTCGCTCGAATCAATCACGACAAATGTGTTCAGTGCAATCTTTGTTTTATTGCCTGCAATGATGCTGCTCATCAATGTATAGATTTGAAAGAATTGAAATTGAAGGATGAAGTGAATGAGCGCTTATGGCCGGTAGTTCGCGAAAAAGATTGTGTCGGTTGCGACTTGTGTTCTGTTGTTTGTCCGGTAGACGATTGTATTTCGATGGTCGAAGTTGACGGTGGTCGTCCCCACATAACCTGGAATGAATTAACCAAATCTCGCCCCGAAGTCCTGGAATGGGACAAAATGGAACAATACCGCAAAGAAGCTAATATCCATATTCATTAATCTCGGTGGGCACTAATACTACTACTTCTTCTTCTTCTTCTTCTTCTTCTTTTGAAACCATATCCGTTAACGGATATGGTTTTGGTTTGAGGGGCTTGTGCCTTTGAACAAAAAAAATTGAACTTTTTCCTTCCTTTTGTCGTTGATTAAAGTAGCGACCAAAAAGCGGAGGAATTTTTCGTGATCAAATTTTATAGAAACTATGAGCCAGATAAACTAGCTCTTGCAGAGAAGTTAATTCGAGCATTTCACGATTTTGAAAAAAGATTTCCCGCCGAAAAGGATAGCGTAGAGCTTTTTGCGAATCTGGTTTTAACTGAAATTGGAGTTCAGTGTAGATTTTGTTCGTCTCATTCAATAGTCAGAGAGTATGGCTCCAGGTTATTTCGATGTTCACAATGCTACAAAAAAGGCTGGATTTTTACTGGGACGTTTTTTGAAAAAATGCGATTAGCAAAACTTTGGAACGCCACCATCTGGTTATTTGAAAGAAGGGTACAATTCAATGCCTGGCAATTAGCAAATCTTTGCCAGGTTGCATATTCCTCTGCTCTTGTGATTAGTCGTAAGATTGCCAAAGTCATTCATTTATTACAAAGTGAAAATGCCGAATTGGTTCCATCTGCAGTATTCACGACACTATTTTGCAAAAGAAGCAGAGAAACTCCAGCAAATATGCATCCAAAATTTGAACAAATAAAAATAGACGACGATTTTTTTGCAGACCAGATGGAAGTGCCAGATGAAGAAGCAATTGATTGTGATGATGAGAGAAAGAGTTTATTAAGCAATTTGCCTACTGCAGAAAAACAGGTATTTACTTTGTTGAGTGAAGAGCGTATTCACTTTGACGATATTGCCAATCAGTTACTATGGGAGGGAGGGTTAGTCTCAGCCACACTCACATTTCTGGAATTGAATAATTTGATCGTGAGGCATCCCGGTGATTATTACACCAAAATAGCAGAACCAAAAAAAGTTTCCAGAGATATGGCTGCCAGGCAAAAGCGCATAAACGACTGTCTTAACTTAAGCATTGTGGACCAATTTTTTGAATACGCAATATCCAACTACCATGGATTTAGTAGAAAATACCTACAATTCTATTTGGCTAAATTCAAAGCCATTTTTCAAGATGGATTTATGGCGCCTGGAAAAATATTTCGAGAATGCCTAAGGCACGATAGTTTTAGCTACATTCAAATGCTGGATTACGTGTCGCCTGATGAAGTAGTCTTTTGACAAGGGACAGGTTTTAGTGCGTTTAGTTGTTTTCCGTTTTAAGACAATAACCGTTAACGGATATGGTTTTGAAAATACGTATGGATTGGGACTGACTATTTGACATCGATTTTGCTGGATTCTGCTAATTCTCGATTACGAGGAACTAGTGGATGAAGACTTTTCTTGCCCAAAAATATAACGCTCTAGTGTCCGCTGCTTGTTTAACGACGGTTCCATTTTTTTTGCGAAAAAATCAGTTAGAAGTTAAAGCAAGCAAAGAGTGTCTTAAAGAGCTTGAGCGACTAAAGAAATCTAGTGCAGTAATTTTGTTCAATCATTCAGACCGATTTGACCCACTTGCCGTAGCAGAATTATCAAGGCTTGCTGGCGAAGATTTTAGTTATATTGCTTCACGTGAACAGTTCGACGGATTTAACGGTGTGCAGGGCTGGCTGATGCAACGATGTGGTGCTTATTCTGTTCTGCGTGGAGACCCAGAAGACAAGCAGAGTAAGGAAGCCACAATTGAGTTCATAATTGATTCTGGACGCAAGTTAGTTGAATTTCCAGAAGGAGATGTTACTGGGCGCGATGACGTTATCTTGCCGCTCAAACAAGATGGAATTAAAAACATTTTGGCTGCACAGCAAAGACTGATTAAGAAAGGGGATGACGCCCCGGTTTACTTGTTGCCTGTTGCAATTTACTATGAAGTTCAAAAAGATGGCGTTAAGGCGATGGAGAAATGTATTTATCACCTCGAAAAACGTTTGGGTATATTGCAGAGCGACTTGCCGATTGCAACCAGGGTTCAGCGCATTGTTGCTAGCCTAATTTTTAACCTGGAGCGAGTTTATGGAAAAAAAGCGATTGGAGATCGGCTCGATCAACGCCTACTTTCTATTTGCGCTCAGGTAGCTACTTCTATTGCGAAAATGAATGGTTTACCTGCGAATCAAATTTGTGATTTGAGTAATGATACGCTTGAAAAGGTGCTTAGCCATTCTAATCCCGAGCATGCAGCTGAAGAAGTTATGGTCTATTTGCATTCTGTGAGAAACCAGTTGTGGCGTTCACTTGAATGCGATCGCAAGGCCATAAAACATGAAGGAACAGAGAATCAAGCTAACGATTACGAGGTGAAGTTGCGAAGCGAAATTTTAGTGCGCAAGCAAAACTTGTTTCAGGAGTTAGACAAGCTTGAGCAGTTACTTATTCTTGCTCACAGTGTGCAACAAGAAATTTCTACGCTAAATCATGCTTGGCGAGTTATCGATCGACTGGAACAGGAGATAACAGGTAAAACAACTTTGAAAGGGCACAGAATCGCATATATCGAAGCGGGACCGGTGTTGAATTTATTGCAGTTTATGCCAGCATATCGTGGTAGCGAAGATGGTGCTGTCACGATGGTCGATGAAAGTGTTCGTCAGAAGATTCTGGCTGTGTTAAATCGAATGAAAGCAAAACATGCCATTGCTTAGACTCTCTTTCTCTGATTTCGTTCAGCCAATTTATCACTAACTAAGACTTCCAGCACCAGAGCAAATCCGCATATAGCAGCGGCCATGAAACACAAAATGGCAAGTCCTGGATAGCCCCAAATTTGAAATTTAGTCTGAACTTGCATAAGCTGTGCTGCGCCCATTATCAATGCGGCTAAAATCAAACCAACTGTAATTCTATTTGCAATTTTTTGAAATCCTGAAATGAGAATTCTTTCGTCAATGGCTTGCACTGTTATCTTGAATTCGTTTTCAGCGGCTGAATCCAATATCTTGCCAATTTTTGATGGCATTTTTTCAAGTAGGCGAATTGATTCTACGAGCCCTTCAAAGAAGTGTGCGACAGAAAATGATTTTATAGCGTTGTCTCGCAGAATATTTGAGATATTCTTTTTTAGAAAAGTTCGTGAATCAAAGTTGGGATCGATGATATCTGAAACCTTATCCATTGCGATAAGAGCATTGCTGAAAAAGGCTAGCTCGGATGGTAGAGTGATGCCAAACTTCGCCACTGCTTGTCCAATTCCCACGAAGACGCGCGCTATTTCAAGACGGTCTTCTGCAGTAGAGTGATTGATCATGACCAGTTCTTCAATTAATTGGCGAAAAGCAACGCTGTCGAAGTTTTCTTTAGTCAAACCTATTTGAGGCAGCAGACTGGCAAGAGCATCTCCGCGCCCTTCGTTTAACGCGACGAGTAATTTTAAAATATCTTCTTGAACTCTCTTCGAAACATGAATAACTGAACCCATGTCGAGCAGGGCAATGTTGCCGGAATTCGTGAAATAGATATTTTCCAGTTTGAATGAAGAGTGAACAAAACCATCTACCAAGAATTGTCTTAAAAAAGCGTGGAAAACTTGCTGTGCAAGTGCCGCACGCTCACTCGACAATAATCCAGATAAATTGGCTCTAGCAAGGGGAATGCCTTCGATAAATTCAGTAGTCAAAATTTGTTGGGTGCACAAATGTTCGACAGGCGAAGGAACAATTATGTTATTTAGCTCGGACAAATTTTCTTTTAAAACTTTGAGATTCTGAACTTCTTGTCTAAAATCTAACTCGCCATGAATCTGGTTTTGTAATTCGCTATAGATGCTTTTGTAGTCGAATTGTTTAGCTGCACCCGTTTTGTCGATAAAATCCACTACTTGTGCAAGATCTTGCAGATCGGCAGTGATTGACTCGAATAGACCCGGGCGCATCACCTTAACTACAACCCGCTTTCCACTAGATTTGGTGGCGCGATGAGTTTGAAAAAATATCGAACTTGATATTGGGTAGTAGTCAAAATTGCTGAATAGTGAATCAATTGTTTTTCCAAATTCACCAAGAAATATTTTGTTTAATTCTTCGCGATTCATTTGCGGACGAGATTCATCCAATGTATTAAGCGCTTCGATGTAATTAGCAGGCATTAGACCTGGACGTTTAGCTAAATGCTGGGCCATTCTAACGAAAGTGGGTCCGGCCTTTTCTAAATCGGCGCACAATTCGTCTAGTTGTTGACCGTTAGAATTAGAATCAAGTTCTGCACCGCTTTTTGTGAAACTATCAGGATGTAGTATTTCGGTTATTCCAAGTTGACATAGCGTTTCTGGATTGCCGTATTTCAATAGAAAAAAACCTAAATCCTTAAATCGTTTCAGCTGACTAGCAGGAAAAGTGATTTGCATATTGTGCCTTACAAAAAATTGAAGTTCTTGTGTCGTTTATAGCCCGAACCACGTTTTTTAAGGTCACATTCAAAAACCATATCCGTTAACGGATATGGTTTTAAAAGGAGACTAAGGGTGGCGTTTAGCGGAAGCCAAATCTTTGTTGGCTAAATCTTTTTGACCAAGAGCCTGATAAGCTTCTGCCCGTTTTAAAAGAGCCGCAGGACCTGCACCTAGACTTATCGCCTTGCTTAGGTCTCGAACAGCGCTAGGATAGTTCTTTGCTCCCAGATATGCTGTTCCTCGCATTTTCCAAAAAGTTGAATCTCTCGGGTCCATGTTTAAAAGATTGTCGTAATCTTTTATAGCATCTGAATAATTTTTCAAGGCTAAGTAAGAGGATGCGCGAGCTTCTATCAAATTATCGTCTTTTGAATTTTGTTTGATTAATTCAGACAAAATTTGTATAGCCTCTTTATGACGAGCCAGATTCTGATTCGTCCTGGCTAATTCGTAGAGATAATCAGCGCGACCATTGGTGATTTGGCACATTTTTTTATAATCGTCCGCTTTTTTGACTTGTAGATTTAGCCCGTCGTAAGCTATGGCACGAGTTTCTAACGCGGGGACAAAGATAGGGTCTATATTCAATGCGGCGGTGCAATCGAGTACGGCTTTATCCAAATTGTGGGTTTCTAAATAAAATCTGGCTCGCTCAAGATAAACATCTTTCAAGCGATAAATCACTCGCTCCCAATTAGAAATTTTCAGATTATGGGGACACAACGGCTCGAATGACCAGTAGACAATGCGCATGCCTGGCTTGGCATCGATAATTTTAGATAAATCAGCAATAGCCTTATCAAATTGTCTGCGTTTTTTATAAGCTTGCGCGCGCAACCAGTAAGCTTTTAGCTCAAGATTTTTGTCATTCGCCAATACTTTATTTAGATCATCTATTGCTTTATTTTCGGACCCTAATTTTATGAGCAAGTGTGCTCTTGCAAGCGGTATCAAATAGTTTTTTGGATCCGATTTTGCGCGCTCAGTTAAATCTTTTACGAAGAATTTTCGGCGAGCATCAGTAGGGCTTAAAATAGCCTGAGTGGTCCAAAAAGCTTTTTCTGCGGACTTTAAAATAGTGTCTGCTTCTTTGGTTTTGCCTAATTTACGCAAGGCTTTGACTCTATTGGTCTGGATAGTTGAGTCGTCTGGCAAAATGGTGGCAAGTTTATTTAGATCGACTAGTGCCTGAGGCAATTTGTTAGTGTTGAGAAAATAGTAAGAACGTCTATTTAACGCCGATATATTGTAAGGATCGACTGAGAGCATTTTATTGCAGTTTTTCAAAACAGCATTGTAATCTTCAAGATAGACATCAGAGTAAGTGAGTAAATCCATTGCCGGAATGCTGTTTGGCGAAGTGAGCAATATTTTGTTCAAAAGTATATGAGCGCCAGGAAGGTCATCCTTGCACACTAACTCTTTTGCTTCGATGATGGCTGCATCTTCATAAACTCGAACTTCACCTGCAAAGGCAATTGTTTGATTCAGTGAAAAAAGGGCTGCAAGAGCTGAAATTTGAATAACAGGTTTATGCATCGCCATTTGCCTCAGTTGGGGTGTCTGGCTGAACATTCAGTGGATTATTCATTGGTTTGAGATAAAATTCTTCGGATAGTATCATCAAAATGGTGGCAATAGGAACCGCGATTAGCGCTCCGGGAAGTCCCATCAAGCTGCCGCCAATAAGAATGGCAAAGAGTACCACAAGCGGGTCAAGCTCAACAGCGCTTCCCAATAGCTGCGGAGTGATGAAATTGCTTTCAAGCCATTGTTCGAAGAAAAACAATAATATCGTCAAAACAAAATGAGTACTTGATTGATTGGAAGCCACAAGTAAAGCAAGAAGAGTTGCTGAAATTGAACCAACGAATGGAACTAAATTCAATAGTCCCGCTATGATGCCCAAAATGAGTGAATACTTCACTCCAATTAAAAACAATCCACACCCAAGAATAGAGCCTACTGCAAGACACACCATCAGTTGACCGCGGACATAGCCGCCAAGTCGCGACTCAAGCGGTTTTATCAATCCTGCCACTCGCTGGCGATATGCCGGTGGAATCCATTCAAGTCCCTCTTTCCAAAGGCGATTTGCATTGCTCACAAAATAGCCGGTCAAAAAGATCACGAGGATGGCACTTATCAAACAATTGAAAATGTTAGATGTGAAATCCATGGCGTGGTGAACACTCTGAGACACGATTTTTCGAATTTCTTCACTGCCGATTTCTAAGGCAGACGCCCGCTCGCCAGCTAGTTCTTTTAGGTTGGAATAATTCTCGTGCAGAGTACGTCCGTATTCTGGGAGATTTTCGTAAAGATTGTGAGCTTGATCTTTTAAGGTTGGATAGAGCAACCCTGCTGCCAACAAATAGATAGTTCCTACCGATAAAAACACGAAAGCCACAGTGATAAAACGTGGAATTTTATGTTTCTCCGCTCGCTCAGCCAACGGAGCAATAGCGGCGGACAATGTACCTGCTAACACAAACGAAACAAAAATTGCTTTCATTTGAGCCGCCATGAAAATCAAAAATAAAACCAGGACAGCGAGTGTGATTTTAAGGGCGTTGCTCATAATTCTATTTTCTCGATTGCCAGGCTTGAACTGCCTTGCGGAATGGAAATGCCGATCTGTTCAATTGATTCATTTGAGAGCCAGTGAAATTCGTTTTTCAAGTTAACTCTAAGAATTTTGTTGTCTATCACTTCTAGGGGAATTGAATAAAAATCCTTTGCGTTGCAGCCTTTCCATATCCAGTTTACTCGCGTATTTGATTGAAGCGGGAAAGCAAGAGTGATCTTGACATTATTCGCCTCCCGTGGATTTATTTTGACCGAAGCAAGCTTTATTTCGACTCCATTTTTTAAACCATATCCGTTATCGGATATGGTTTTTGTTGCACCCTTTGGCATGCGTCGAGTCGGTCCGGCGCTCAGATTCAGGTAAGTTTCAGTCTTTTCGCTCCAGCAGGTTGAATTTTGAGCGTCTTGAGTAAACCAGTTTAGAGCCGAAACGTCAGTAAGTTTGCCAGAGCCTGAAATCAATTGTGGATTTAAATCCTTTGAGCGAAGACAAAGTTTGTTGTCGCCTTCATAATTTATTGGGGTCAATTTTTGAGACTCGTACATTTTTTCGGTTTGAGAGATTAAGTGAATAGAGTTCCAAGATGAAACACCTTTGCCAAAGCAAAAAACAGACATCAATACAGAGCCAACAAAAGTCAAAATTAGCGAGTGTTTTTTACTTAAAGTATCGAAAACTGGAAGACTAGCTAAAACGATTAAATAAGTAAGCGGTACTGCAAATAGATTTGCCTCGCCAAGTTTATTGAAAAATTGAAGTTCCGGATGCGGTAATAGATTGATTGCTGTCCAGAAAATGCAAAAAAGAATCGGTGCGGCAAAGATTTTACCGATTAAAAGTCGGACTAAAAGCAAGAGCAAAAAGCCTAACCATTCAATTTTATTGAAAGAACTGAGATTCGGCATTTCTGAAAATGCATAATTTTTTGAAAAGAACCAAGAACAGTAACAAATGGCAAGTGCGATGCAAAGAGTTACAAATAGAGGCCAAGATTTAGATTGAGAACTGAATTGAGACCTTAAGGGAGGTTCTGAAGAATACACGGATGAGCACACAGTTAAATAACTGGTTGTTGGATTCGAAAAATATTTTCTTGGCAGAAAAATCACAGCCAGGACTACACCGCTCAAGCTCGAAATAAAGCTTGCTAAGCCGCATGACAAAGAAAGAAAAAGTGCAAGATAAAAATACCAAAGATACTTCGTTTCTTCCAAAAGCAAATATCGAAGATATAAAAATACCGGCAAGACTGCAGCGAAAGTGACAAGTCCGTTTAGCGAACTAGAAAGTGAATTCGATTCTATAGTCAGGAAAAACCAAACAAAACTCGCCCATATGGCTGCAGTCGCTTGCAGTTTGTTTGAATAGCGATTGGCGATTTCAAAAAAAAGAAGCCCCATTATTATTGATGTTGATGCGTCGATTAAAAGTTTGAGATTTAAACCACTAAGAATGCTTGAAATACTATTTCCAAGCAACAAAGTACATCCCAAAATCAGTAATAGTCCTAGCATGAATTGCACTCTTGCCGAAGAGTAATCCATGTGATTCGATTCAATGATTTGAATTTTCATTTTTTAGTCATTTGAAAAATCAGAGGGTCGCTAAAATATCCAACTACATTGTTATTAGCATCAAGAGCGGCGATGCGTATTTCGTAGTAACCAGGTCCACTTAATTCTTTTGTTTCGATAGAAAAAGTGCCGTTCAAAGTAGAAATTGATTTTGCAAGCAAAGTATCTTTGCTGCACACATTATCCCTATAACTTTTGCTTGCATGCTCAAACCAGTTATTAGGTTTTGAAACCTCAAGGCGAGCCGATTTTGCACCATTTATATTTAACAAGTTGTAGTCCACTTTGAAATTTTTCATTTTTTCAGTGAGATAAAAAATACCATCGGGACTTAGATAACCCTCTGCAAAATCGTGATGGCGTAAGTTGGGAATTAGATCGTTGCCGCGAAGAAGACGCAATTGATTGATTCGAACAGATGAATTGCCAGATGCGATTACAATAAATAATCGATGGACAATATCCGTTAAAATCCAGCTCTTATGCTCACTCAGTGGAAAAATGAAACTCTTTGATTTTTGATCGCAACTGGCGATTACTGCCTTTTCTAAATTAACCTGTGAATTTGTCGGCGCAGTCCAGGTCAATGCTAACTTGGCTTCAGATGCTGTTTCTACAAATAATTGCACGAATTTGTAATCACCGGATTTGATATCAATTATAGGAGAACCAAATATTTTTCCGGGCGTTAAATCTATTTGTTTGTCAACAATCAAATCGGGTTGCACATTATCTTTTAGGGGACTTAATTGCAGTTGCGACAATCTTTTCTGATCTCGGTTCCAGTAGTAAAGATTGAACTTATCTTTTTGTTCGTTCATTTGCTCCAGTCGCGAAAAATTCAACAGATCCGGCGGTCCAAATAAGGCCGGTTCAAAAGTGTGAACTCTCTCGCTTAAGCAAAGCGAAGCGTCTGTAAGTGGCGGCTGCAACAAGAGATAGAGCATACTGCCGTTGTAAAGCATATGAGCGCCTGCGTATCTATCTGGAATATTTAAAAGGGC
This sequence comes from Candidatus Melainabacteria bacterium, assembly GCA_016699165.1. GTDB lineage: Bacteria > Cyanobacteriota > Vampirovibrionia > Obscuribacterales > Obscuribacteraceae > Aved-18. Next base: position 3,567,291 of record CP064963.1, read on the forward strand.
TAGATTCTTCTTCGGGCCGATTTTTCTGCTTTCGTTTTCGAGTGCGACTTTGAGTGCTAGCACTTCTTGACTGGCTTTAAACCAAGTCAAATTATTTTTTTGAGTAGCGTAGAAATTAAGACTTGAGGCGGCGAGAAATAAAATGGCGACTGTAGATGTAAGCAATGCTTTTGTGCTGCTTGAAATTTTACTCCAAGCTTTTTTATTTAAATAAAGCAAGTCGACAGGCACGCTTATCATCGCTGCCAGTGCTAAACAAAATGGTGCACTGGCTAGAAATGCAAATCGTGCTCCTGAGAGACTTTCTGTCAAGTTCCAGACGGTAATGGTAGGCAATAAAGAAAGCAAAAACCAACTCAAGCAAAACAGCAGAAGTTTAAAACTACGTTTAAATGTGCTTCTGAAAGCAAGCGAACAAATTAGAAAGAACGCTACGACGCTGGTATACAAGATACTTGTCAAAATTACTATTTTGTTTGATGACTGAAAAATTTCACGATTGTAAGGGTAGAAGAAAAATTCCCACCCCCCTTTAAATATAAATCTATGCAGAAAATCACTAAAACTCGAATCAGCAAGGGAGCCTTGGTATCCGCCGACAAAGCTTCCCAACGCTAGTGTGCGAACTAATAAATAAACAAACAGTATGATCCAAAAAATGTAAGTACGCGCCAAAATTTCTTTAATGCGTGTGCCTAAATTTTCCTTCAGAGCTGAAGGGAAAAAAAACAAATAAGACACCAGTGTCATAGGTAGTACTACTGCCATTTCTTTTGAAAGCAGAGCCAATACGAAAAAGGCAAGGCTAAATACTAAATCTCTTTTTTTTTGGTTTGGAAAGAGCTTTTCTGCCCTGGGCTCAATACTTACAATGTTTGTCTGTTTCAAAAAAAAGTAAAAGGAGAAGAAGTAAAAACATGCGCACACACTATCGACTCTTGCAATGATCCATGACGCCACTTCAGTATGGAGCGGAAAAAATATGAATAAAGAACTTGCCACTAGAGGAAAAGAGCCGTTAAATCTCTTGTTATCTATTTCTTTTGCGATGAGGTAAATTCCCATGGCGCAAAGAAAATAGAAAATTAGATTACTTAAGTGATATCCCCAGGCCGAATATTGCCAGAGCAAATAATCTAGTGCCATAGTCAAACTTATTAGTGGTCTGTAAAAACTGGTCCCCTGGGTCTGTAGCCATGTGGACCAAAAATTTTGTAGGAGCAAGTCTGGATTTCCAGCAAATACCTGTTTCAGATAGTTCAAATGCATGAAATCGTCGGCTAAAAAATAACAATTGAGCGATTGATGGAAACAAAGGAATACTGCAACTAAACCATATCCGTTAACGGATATGGTTTTGGAGCTAAGGCGAACTAACCACTGGTACAGATTTAGTGGCGCGTCAGGCGGCTCTTTGAAACCGACAAGGCTTTGTTTTATAGTTAACTTGGCTGTCGTCACGGTGACAATCCAGGTAATCAAGGTCTGCTAATCAACTAGAGTAGGTTACCCTAATATTCATAGTAAAACGTGTATTCTTTTAATAAATACTTCAATTAATACCAATTGACAGCTATAAACGAACAATCTGATCCAAAAAAATTGATCTTTCCCATGAGTTTCTTGTGGGGAGCCAGTGCTTCGCACTTTCAAACTGAAGGTTATGGTCAGGAAGCCGAATTGGGACTGTCTGACTGGTCTAATTGGTCGCACCAGCCAGGAAATATTGCCGACGGCTCGGTAGCCGACAAAGCATCTGAATTCTACGATCGCTTTGACACAGACATTAATATCCTCAGCTCGCTCAACCTAAACGCCTTCAGAACAAGTATCAATTGGGCAGCATTGTTGCCCGATGCCCCCGAAAAAGGCTCAAAACGAACTCCAAATCCGAAATTACTTGAATACTACAAGCGCGTTTTATCTAGTTTGCAAGATTCAGGTATTAAAACCTTTCTGACTCTTTTCCATTTTGCACTGCCAAGCTGGCTTGCAGATGAAGGTGGCTGGTTAAGCCCGCGAGCGGTTGATGAGTTCAGGTATTTCACCGAAATTCTCGCCAAAGAAATTGGTCAATATGTCGATTACTGGAATACTGTAAACGAGCCAATGGTCTACGTTTATCAAGGGTACGTTAGCGGTTATTGGCCGCCGGGGCAAAAATGCGATTATTTCAGCGCCTTTGCGGCGGTCCGCAATTTGCTTTCTGCACACGCTGAGGCATATCAAGTTTTGAAAGAGCATTGTCCGCAGAGTCCGGTTTCATTCGCTAATCACTGGAGACCGTTCATCCCGCTTCGTGCCTGGAATCCACTCGATCATATGGTCTGTTATTTTCGCGATCGTGTATTCAATCATTTATTTCCATTTAGTATAAGTACCGGGCGATTCGAGCTTCCCGTACCGCTTTCGCATATGCAAGAGTTTCGTAGCCTTAATGGCGAAATCAAAAACTTGAAAGACAGCATGGATTATTTAGCTGTTAATTACTACACTCGCGAATTCTCTTTGTTCGCATTGAGTTGGCCGCCTGATTGTTTTGGAAGGCAGGCAGAAGAATCATTTTTGAAAGTTTCAGATATGGGATGGGAAGTGTATCCCGAGGGCATGTACAAAGTTCTGGTCAAAGACATTGCGCCTTATCGTTTTGACGCCAACATGAAAGAGCGACCTGTAGTGATTACAGAAAATGGCTACGCCCAAAACTTTTCGCCAGATATGACCGAAGGCGAATGGTCGCTTGAAGACCATGAGAGAGTCGATTATCTGGTATCTCATTTGATATCGGTGCACAAAGCAATCAAAGCCGGGGTAAAAGTAATTGGCTATTTGCACTGGTCATTGACCGACAATTTCGAGTGGGCGGAGGGGCTCACTCCTCGATTTGGATTGGTGCGAGTCAACTATTTCGATCAGTCGCGTTCGCTTCGCAAAAGTGCCACCGAATATGCCAAAATTGTAAAAGACAATTCAATTCCCGTATCTTTTCAGCTAAAAGAAAGTTGAGCCAGAATGGCTAAAAAATCGTATCCAGTTTTATTTTTTTTGTTATTGAATTTGGTGATTTTTTCTGCTCAGGCAGGTTTTTGCCAGGCAGAAAAACTTCCGGCGATTTCGCAGAGCAAGAGTCCAAGCACGCCGGCAAAAAGCCAGAGCGAAGAGAAGACGCTGGTTCGTCCACAACTGGTTTCTAATCGAAAAGAAATTCAGGCAGGCAAAACTTTTCTTGTCGGCGTAAAGTTCACGATTGAGCCAGGATGGCACATCTACTATAAAGAGAGTGGCGATGCGGGCATGCCTACTCAAATTGAATGGATATTGCCCGATGGTTTTTCTGCTGGTCCGCTCTTATGGCAGGAACCAAAACACTTCGACGATGAAGGAATTAAGACCAGCGGCTATTCGGATTCGACATTCATCGCCAGTCAAATTACTGCTCCTTCTGATTTGAAAGATGCAAAGACAATCAAGATTCAAGCCAAAGTTAAATGGCTGTCCTGTAAAGAATCGTGCATCCCAGGCAAAGACGAATTGCAACTAAATTTAAATGTGGGACAGGAAATTGCGGACGATAAAAATGTATCGCTTTTTTCAAGCGTAGGCTATGAGCCCGAATATTCCAAAAATACTAGAAAAAAACTTCAGCCTGAGCCTGAGCAGAATCCGTTCAATTACTTTTTACTTGCGATGGTTGGTGGTTTCATTCTGAATTTCATGCCTTGTGTGCTACCTGTCATTGCTATTAAAATTCTGAGTTTTATGGAACAGGCTGAGGAGAGTCCCGCCAGGGTTAGGCAACTGGGGCTCGTTTTCAGCGCTGGAGTTATTTCTGCCTTTCTTGCTTTGGCACTAGTGGTAGTGGCGGTGAGAGCGGCCGGTAATTCGGTTGGCTGGGGAACTCAATTTCAGAATCCGTTGTTTTTAATTGTGATGTGTACCATTGTTTTGGTCCTCGCTTTGAGTCTGTTTGGGCTCTTTTACTTTACGTTTGATGCCGGACAAGACAAGCTAGATTCTCTTTCTAATAAAGAAGGCATGGTCGGAACCTTTTTCAAAGGTGTCCTTGCCACTACGCTTTCTACTCCTTGCACTGCGCCATTTCTAGGTGCGGCTATGGGATTTGCCTTTGCCCAACCTAACTGGGTTGTGATTGGTATTTTTCTCACCTCTGGACTGGGAATGTCTTTGCCATACATCCTGCTTACAGCCAATCCTAAATGGATGAAATATTTGCCTAAGCCAGGGGCATGGATGGAGAAGTTCAAAGAATCGATGGGTTTCGTCTTACTTGGAACAGTGGTTTGGCTACTTAGTGTTTTAGGCAGTCAGGTTGGCATCGAAGGCATCATGTGGGTTAGTTTCTTCCTGCTTGCAGTGTCACTTTCGTCCTGGATTAGTGGACGATTTGTCGATTTGTCCAGTTCGGGTCAAAGAAAATTGGTGGTGTTTTCAATTGCCGGTGCAATCAGTTTAATGGCTGGATATTTTTGCTTGATAGACAAACCAATAGTGATGAGCGCACTGCAAGGTAGACCCATTTATGGAGCACAATCGGAATCAGAATCAAATTGGATTCCTTTTACACCTGAGCGCCTGGAGCAAGAGCTAAGTAAAAAACAAACAGTATTACTGGACTTCACAGCCGATTGGTGTCTCACCTGCAAAATGAATGAGTCGTTGATTTTGAACTCAGAGAAAGTGAAGAAAACCATCAAAGACAAAGGCGTAATCACAATCAAAGCAGACTGGACACGTCAAGATCCAGAGATTACTAAATTGCTTAAAAATTTCAAGCGATCTGGTGTGCCACTATATGTGGTTTATCCCAAAAACGATCAAGACAATCCAATTGTTCTTCCTGAAATTTTGACCGAGCCAATTCTGCTCGAAGCAATTAGCCGTTAATTGTATTTTGAATCTTATCGATTAAACCATCAATCAGTGTGATATCGGTTTGTTCGCAGAAGACGACCAGAATACCGACATCTACGTCAGTCAAGATTGTAGTTTTATCTGCGTTTGGTGTGCGAGTGAGCAGCACCATTTGACGCAATCTACCGATTTCCAGCTTTTTGGTGGATAAATTACTGGTACTCAAAAGCGCTGTAGACAACGCCCCAAGCATGTCTTTGTCCCATCCTTGCTGTAGGGTGGAAGACATAACCAGACCGTCGTGACCGACGATTAGGCTGCCTGCAACACCTTGATACTCACCAATTTTGTTGAGCAGTTCATTGATACCAGCACCACGAGCCTTACTGATAATACGCGCAGAGGGAAGTCCTTTACCTAATTGTCTGGATTCACCAGCATTAATGATGGCTTCAATAGATTGTTGATCTATCAAAAGTTTGCCAATTGTTTTCATGGTGCCGGCTGTTTCGCCTTGCACTTTGGGAGCCTGAGCCGAGCGAACTGAAAGTTTGCCGAAGTCTTTTAAATTTTCACTTGCTTTGCGTGCTGCCTGTTGCTCGGATGTGAGAACTTCTTCTGCATCTGATTTTGGCTTTTCTTTTTCGGGTTGAGTGAGTAAGCCATCAACGTGATCTTTTAGAGCTGGAATGCGATTCATAGTGTCGGACAATTTGCCCGGTTGTTTAACTTGCTCACGCAAAGCCGCAATTTGATTAGGGTTTAGAGCTGGCATCTCACCTGTTTGTTTAGGTGTTTTTGGCGCAGCTGAAGCTGATGCGGAAGTATTTGCAGCATTACCTGCGGTGGCAGGTTGTTCGGTTAATCCTGAGAAGATGTCATCCATGTCAGAATCGCCCAGATTCAAGAGTGGCTTTTCATCAGCTTGCGCACCTGGCGACTCTTCCGGCTCAGCCATTAAGCCACCAAAAATGCTGTCCATTTCGGAGTCGCTCACGTTGAGAAGCGGCGAGTCGCCCGCCTCTTCAAGGGGAGAAAGCACATTTGCATTTGTGGCGCTGGTGGATTCGTCATTATGTTTTTGGATTTGAGCTTTTAAGTCACTCAAACTTACATTTTGAACTTGCCCAGTCGCTGCTTGTTCAGTTGAAGGAATTACATCGACTGTTTTCTGAGCATCTGCTGGAGCAAGTCCCGAGAAAATATCGTCCATGTCCGAGTCGCTCACTTGCAAAAGTGGTTCTTCTGCATCTTGAGGTCCCGGTGTGAACTGCTCGTCTTGTGGTGTTAATCCGGCAAAAATATTATCCATATCAGCATCGTTCAATTGCAGAAGAGGTTCTGAATCTTCGCCTGGCATAGGCTCATCTTGCAATGCTCTTACACGGTCTTCTCGCGTGTGGACTTCCACGCCTTGTTGGGCTTGTTGTGGAGCCATGTTGGAGAAAATGTCGTCAATTTCAGAGCCGATGTCTTGTCCGAAAAGATTGTCGTTTGCTTCTTCTTGCGGGGCGTTGAAAAGATTTGGACTGCTGGTTCTTGGGCTAACTAAATCTGATGTGTCATGAGAATCATGTGAAACCGCTTGTTGGGCTGTTTCTGGAGCTAGTCCGGTGAAGATGTCGTCGATGGCATTGTCTACACCACTTTCAAACAAGTGACCGCGAAGTTCCTGGAAGCCTACACCAGAGTCGGTTCCAAGACTACTCAAACCAGTATCCGAGTCTGTGCCAATCAAATTGCTATGTTCAGCGTTGCTCGTGGAAGGCGGAGCTTGTGCGGCTGGCACCTCTTCGTCGTCTGCCATTTCCAGAAAACGTTTGGAGAGCAGACTGCTCATAGAATCGTTTACTGTAGCTGGGGGGGCTTGCGGTGCAGGTTTTGGAGTGGGAGGAATGCCTGGCTTGTTTGCGTTCGCTGGAGTTGATGCCATTCCAGATGGAGCAGCCGGTGCTGGAGGCCTTTGAGCGGGTGCGGGTGCGGGAGCTGGTGGCTTGACAGCGGGAGTGGGAGTGGGTGCGGGAGTCGGAGCGGGAGCTTGTGCCGCGCTCATTGATTCAGCTCGGTCAAGAAGGTTGGCTAAGCGTGGAGCGCCCGAATCTGGACTATCAGCTTTTTTGCCAAATGCTCCACCAAGACCGGTCTTTGGTGCATCACCTGGAACTTTGGGTTTGTCGAACTCAAGCGAGGGCGGTGCGCCATCGGCATCGAGTCTATCTAAGATGCTTCGTAAGTCACTTCCTTCATTGGCTCGCTCAGGAGCATGCGAGCTGCCGGTTCCGCTTGCCGATAGAGCTTGCAGTTTAGTGAATGTGCTTGTGTTCCGTCGTCTCTGCGCTTGCAGACGGTTGCCTGTGACACTTGGTTTGTCACTAGTTCCAGATGGAGACTGTGGATTGGGTGAAGGATTCAACGGACCAGAGAGCATTTCATCCGATGCTTCAAGGTCGATATCCACCATTGGAGGCGCACTCAGTTGGTGCGGGCGTGGTTCGGTTTGCGGTGCGCTGAAAGCTTGCGGTGACGGTGATTGCGGAGTCAAGCCAGAAGAATTAGCAAATGTCGAAGGTGCTGCATCCATGCCCGTTTTAGAAATCGAAGCTTGATTCAAGCCTGTTGGGGCTCCAAGCTCTTCTGCGGCGGGATTTTGAACGGCGTTCATGCCGGTCTTGGAAACGTTTGGGCGTAAAGCATCAAGTCCGGATGCTGAAGCTTTGGCTGCATCCATGCCGGTTTTAGAAGATCGAGCAGCGCTTATGTCTGTTTTAGAAACAGTCATGCCACGCAATTTATTGGAGGTTGCTCGTCCTTTCATAAAGTCGGCTGCTGATTCGGCGCCTTCAAACATGTCTGGTTGCATAGGAGGAAGGGCTGCTGGCGGCTCTTCTTCCAGTTGAACACGACTGCGTTGCAAACGACCTTTGGTCACTTCACTGAATGCATCAAATGGTTCGAGTTTGTACAAACTGAGTGCGGTCAAAACTCCGCCTAGATTCATCAGCACAATTTGAGCAATGCTGAAATCCACATTCATGAATGACTTATCGAAGACCCAGAAACTATAAAAGAAATTGCCCAATGCACCAAAGAAAAGGCTTAAAGCCAGCATGGTGAGCCAGATTTGATATTTTTGCAAACGGCTGGCTGGTGCAAAAAGGAAGGTCGAACCTATCAGACTGACAAGAATCGGAATGACGAAAACTAGAGCAGTATTGAGTTGAAACCCGCCAGCTAAGATTTCTTGCTTGGGCAGGACAATGCAGGCTCCTGCAAAAATGAGCAAAGCCGCGATTGAAATTGGGTTTAGACGAATTGCAAGTTTATACATAGATTATTTGAGAGTTTCCCGGGTCAAAACTATATACCCCATATAAGGATCATAATCTTATCCATTTAGAGAGGTCTGCCAAATATTGGAAACCTACCTTAATATGATTTATTAGCCACGAAAGCGCGCATTTACTCTTTTGCTTAAAGCTTCTCGCACCTTTTGCACAATAGCATCAACCGCCTCGCCGCTCAGAGCCTCTTTCTGACGAAAGGTTAAACGATAAGAGAGACTTTTTTGCCCGTCTGATAATTGATAGGTACTGACCAGATCACATGACATGCCTTCGCGCTTGCCGACCTGCATCATGCTCTTGTAAACCTTGTCCTGCTCTATTGAATTTTCTACATCCACAGTCAAGTCGCGCATGACGCTCGGGTTCAAAACTGGCTCCTGGAAATTCATTTTTTCAGGGGCTGACTTCACTACGTCTATGAATAACTCAAAGGCGTAAGCTTGGTCTTTCAAATCATATTTGGCTGCTGTGCGTGGGTGCACTTCGCCTAGAATTCCCATGATTTGTTTGGTCACAAAAGACAGACGAGTGCTTTTGTGAGGGTGCAAATATTCTTTATAAAAATCATCGCCTCCTAGAGGAAGAAACATGATTTTATCAAGTGAAACTTTGGCGGCTTCAAGAATGTTTTCCACAATGCCTTTGAGGGTGAAGAAATCTATGTTGGTATTATTTTCGATACCACCATGACTTACATGTTTGAGCACTTTGCCTGTCATAATGCCAGACAAGAGTGTGTATTCTTGCGGCTTTCCATCAACAACTTTGTAGCCGCGTCCTTGCTCGAACATCCATACGCTGCGCTCTCCGCGCGATTGATTATAGTTTATTACTTCGAGTAATCCTGGCAAAAGACTTTGTCTCATGGCTTGATGGTCTGATGAAAGCGGGTTCAACACTTTCACCACTGATTTTAGTTCTTCAGTGGAGTGTCCAGCAAAATCGTTTTCACCGCGCAAACTGCTTATCCAGACTTCACTAAAACCCTGTCCCATCAGTTTGTTTTTTAGGTCGTGCAAAAGAAAATCACGAGGAATTGGGCTTGCTGTGCTTGCTGGTGAGGATACTGGAATATTGTCATATCCATAAAGACGTGCAATTTCTTCAATTACGTCTATTTCGCGCTGTACATCTTTTTCTCTGTAACTGGGTGAAATTACTTCTAAATTTTGAGCATCTTTCACCGTTGTGATAAATCCTAATGGATTTAATAACTCAGCTGCACGACTGGATTCAAGCGTGATTTCGAGTAATTTTTTTACTCGTTCCATACGTACCGATATTTTGTTTTGATTCTCAACCTTGTCACTACCAGCGGTGATTGGAGATTCAAGAGTTTGAGCAGTTTTTTCTGTTCCGCAAATATCAATAATTAAATCGCAAGCACGCTCAAGAGCCGACTTGACGCTTGCTAAATCCACACCGCGCTCAAATCTCAGGCTTGAATCGCTAGAAAGTCCAAGCAACCGGCTTCCTCTGCGCACTCGAGCTGGTTTAAACCAGGCGGCTTCCAGTGCAATATGTTTTGTGGCATCAGAAATTTCGCTTTCTTTGCCGCCCATAATTCCGGCATAACCAACTGCAACGTCACCACTTGCGATGGCAAGCACTTCGTTTGTGGCTTGGCGTTCTTTGCCATCGATACAAAGCATTTTTTCGCCCTCGCGGGCTTTGCGCACTACAATCGATTTTGTAGGAAGTTTATCTAAATCATAGGCATGCAGTGGTTGTCCCAGTTCGAGCATGACATAGTTTGTGATGTCTACTATGTTATTGACCGGACGCAATCCCATGGCTGTAAGTCTGTTTGCAAGCCAGGTGGGAGAGGGTTGCACTTTTAAATCTTTGATTATGACAATTGAAAAGTATTTGCAGTCTTCACTTGCGTCACTTTCAATTTTGACTGAAAAATCTGAATTACTATCGTTACTATTAGAAGTTTGACCAAACACTTTGGCTACTTGCTCGTTTTTGGTTTTGCTTTCTTTCATCTTGCGACCAATTAAAGCGCATACTTCGCGTGCCATTCCTTTGACGCATAAAGCATCGCCGCGATTAGATCTGGTCCCTACGTGAAAGACCTGGTCGCTGGCTAGATTAAGCAATTGAAGCGCGTCTTGACCCAATTTTAGATCTGACGACTCTCCAGGTTTCTTGAGAACATGAATTCCATCCACATCGCTTGTGGCAATGCCCAATTCAGATGCAGACGCAAGCATGCCGTTTGATGTCACGCCTCTAATTTCTGACTGTTTAATCGGCAAACCTTCGCCTGTTTTGCGATTGATTACAACGGCACCTGGCAGACAGACCGGAACCAGTTGACCTACTTCAATATTTTGTGCACCGCATACAATTTGGGTTGGCTCGCCATTTTCGGCCACACGCATCTGGGTAACTCTAATTTTGTCCGCGTCTGGATGCTTGTTTATTTCAAGAATCTCGCCCACCACTACTGGACCTGTAAGTCCGATGGTTTCGATTTCTTCTACTTCAAAAGCTTTCATGGTCAATTGATCTTTGAGATCTTCTGGACTGATGCCATTGAGATCAACGAATTGATTGAGCCAGGCGTACGAAAGTTTCATGCAAAAAAGCCTCTTAAAAAATTTAGACTAAAACTGTCTGAGAAAATCCATGTGATTGGAATAAAAATAGCGAATGTCTTTTATTCCGTAACGCAGCATGGCAAGCCGCTCAAGACCCATACCAAAAGCAAACCCACTATATTCTTCGGGGTCTATATTTACTGCTTGGAGTACCGCCGGGTCAACCATGCCGCAGCCAAGCAACTCAAGCCAACCGCGCTGACCGCAAGTTCGACAATTAGTTCCTTTGCCATCGCAAAATGGACAAAGCGCGTCAAGCTCTGCACTTGGTTCGGTAAAAGGAAAAAAGTCGGGTCTGAATCTGGTCTGGATTGGTTTTCCAAAACTGCGAAAAAGGCGCTGAATAAACAGATTGAGCGTGCCTTTTAGTTGACCGAAGGTTACGTCTTTGTCGATCAAAAGACCTTCAACCTGGTGGAAGAGCGGGTATTTACGCGCGTTTACCTCTTCGTTTCTGTATACACGTCCAGGCGCGATAATTCTGAAGGGTGGTTTGCCTTTTTCCATTACTCGAATTTGCACAGTCGAAGTTTGGCTACGCAAGAGAGTTTCAGGTGAGATGTTTGTATAAAACGTATCCTGCTCGTCGCGAGCGGCATGGTCAGATGGCGTATTCAAAGCGTCGAAATTGTAATAGTCAGTCTCTATTTCAGGGCCGTCAGCTACGCTAAATCCCATGCCATAAAAGATGTCGATAATTTCTTCTGTAATTTGGCTCAATGGGTGGGCGTGTCCAAGGGCTAATCTGTTGCCGGGAAGGGTGATGTCTATTTTTTCTTGAGCCAGTTTTTGCTCTAGCGCCAAATTGAAAACGTCATCTTTGCGCTTATCCAGCGCTTCTTGCACTTTTACTTTGATTTCGTTTGCTCTTTTTCCCACAATTGGACGAGTGTCTTTATCCAGTCCAGAAAGCCCTTGCAGAATATTTGTTAGCTCGCCTTTTTTGCCAAGTAATGACAAACGCAAAGCCTCCACTTCTTCGCTGGATTTAGCCTCGTCAATCGAGGTCAGAGCTTCTGACTCCATTTTGTGTAGTTTTTCTTCTATTTCGCTTAATGACATAATGCCTTTACTCTTTTAGTTCAGAGCAAATTATCCAACCAAAGGGCCGCTAGGCGCATATTTGTTTTATAGTTTTTGAGCAAAGTACACGAATATTCAGAACTTGACCAATTCCACGCCCCGGGGCAAAAAAACAGTTGTAAAACATGAAGGACTCGCCCCAACGGTGAGAGTTTCGGCTTTGGTGTTGGGTCCAAATATCAAAGAACCACAAATTCTTTTGGTCCGTCATAAACGCAAAGGCTCCAATTACTGGGCCTTGCCAGGCGGGCGCCTGCATCATGGTGAAACATTTCAAGAATGTGCTCTGCGTGAGTTGAAAGAAGAAACTGGACTTGAGGGGGCAACTGGACCGTTTCTATTCTTTTCTGAAGCGCTAAGCCCTAACCGCTCGAAACACATCATTCATGTTTGCATCGTTTGTAAAGTGAAAGGCGGCAAGATGCAATTAGGTGATGAACCGGTGCTTGCTGGCGTTGCCTATGTCAGTCTGGAGGAGATAATGCGACTAAATCTCTACCCGCCTGTGCAAAAACAGATTCTTGACTACCCGCGCAATCATTACAATTCCAACCAAACTATAAACATTCAATATCTCGGTAATCTCTGGTTGTAGTATCATTTGTCCCCTGCAAAGAATAAGCAGATACTGGAATTAGAGAGAGAATCGACGTCATGGCTCAGAAAAAAACACCTCAGCAACGCGGCATGAAACGCGCTCAAAAAGTGCTTGCTCGTTCGCAAAAAGTTGAAAAAGTAAGAAAAACCAGATTAGTTGCAAAGCTCGATCATGAGCATGATGAAAACTGCAACCATGAAGGTCACAAAGCCTAGTCTTAGGACCAGTCTTCGCCGAAAGTAAAAGGCACACTGCCAATGATTACATCATCACCCGGCTCAACGCCGGCTTGAATCAGTGCGTCTATCACACCCATTTTTCTAAGCACTGTATATAAGTATTGAACCGACTCAGGGTCTTTCAGGTGGGTAACGGCAACTAGTCTTGCTTGACGCTCTCCATCTACATAAAAAGCATTTTGTGCTCTGGTTATTACAAATGACGAATCCGGTTTGGGCAGAGCGTCTTCATCTTCTTCAGGGATGAAATCTTCTTGCGGTTCCGCTTTTCTATTTTCCATTTCGCTAAATAGAAGCTTTTTCAAATCTTCCATACCGACGCCAGTCATGCAGGAAATGCCAAAAACGGTCGAGTTGGGAAAAGCTTTCCTGACCAGCGCAATCTTCTCGTCCGCCTCTTCTTCAAGCATCAAGTCCACTTTGGATAGAAGAATTATTTGCGGCAACGATTTGAGATCGCCCCAGGCAGCCAGTTCTTTGTTCACTATATTTATTGAGGCAAGAATGTCCTCCTGGCTAATATCAACTAAGTGAACTAGAAGTCTATTGCGCTCGATGTGCTTGAGAAATTTGTGACCAAGTCCAAGTCCTTGAGCTGCGCCTTCGATTAAGCCTGGAATATCGGCTATAACAAATCCGTCGCCACCGTATGGAGCGGGAACCACGCCTAAGTTAGGAGAAAGAGTGGTGAACGGATAATCGGCAATCTTGGGTTTGGCTGCAGTTAGTCGTTTGAGCAAACTGGACTTGCCGGCATTGGGCAATCCCACAAGACCAATATCGGCTATGAGTTTTAAAACCAGGCGCAGAGTGCGCTTCACGCCAGCTTCACCCGGCTCGCAATGGTGAGGAGCTCGGTGTGTGGGAGTTGCCATGGTAGCGTTGCCGCGACCACCGCGACCGCCCTGGGCTACAAGCACTTTTTGTTCTTCTGAAGTTAGGTCGGCAATAGTTTTGGACGAATTAACATCGGTCACTACAGTCCCTACAGGGACTCTGATAATCAAATCCTCCCCTGCACGCCCGGTTTTGTTTTTGGACCCGCCCTTCTGCCCGTGAGGGGCTTCAAATTGGGTTTTGTAATGGAAGTCGAGAAGGGTTCGCATATCGCGGGTTGCAACCAAATAAACGTTGCCGCCCCGTCCGCCGTTACCACCGGCTGGACCCCCCATTGGCTCGTATTTTTCGCGACGCCAGGCCAGCGCGCCGTTTCCGCCGTCGCCGGAGGAGATATCTATTATTACTTCATCTAGAAACTTATTCATAATGTCTAATAATCATATATTTTTTAAAAAGAATGCATGATTTTAAAAAAAGGTGTCTATAGAAATATAGAAGTATTAGTGGAGGATCTGATCTTGGAAGAGAGAATTACAGTTCATGAAAAAGCTCGCGGTGAAACCATAAATGTATACATTGGCGAGTATCGCGGAACCAAATATTTGCATATTCGTGAATGGTATCTAGATAAAGATCAAGAAGAAAAGCCCACCAAGAAGGGTGTGGCAATTCCGGTAGAGAAAATTGACGCTTTGCGTGATGCAATCGACAGGCTTGTTCCTAAAAGCAAGTAAGTTCGAAAGTCTCAGGAGTTTCAGATTAATTGCAACCTTACGCATCTAAAGCGTTAATAACTTTCATTTTCCTTTTAAGATTATCGGTCGCTGAATCCGTTTTGGCGCAGGAAAAAACTCAGGACGAAATTGAAACAACTCCTTCCGCCTCAGTTCACTCACTTCACTTATCTAATTCTTCTCCCTTTCAGGGAGAGACCATAAAAGTAACTAGCACCGCTGGTGATGCACAAGCATCGTCGGCGGTTTCATTTAATGGCGAAACATACAAAATGTTTTGCTCACAAGATAAAGAGGGCGGCACCAAATACGAAGCACTCTTAGCCATGCCGGTTTTAATTAAGCCAGGCGATTATATAATCAAATGCGGCTCACAAAGCCAGACTGTACATATTAAGAATGCGCAGTTCAGAGTGCAGAATTTGACGCTGCCTAAAGACAAAGATAATTTCAACGCATCGCCTGGCGAAAAAGAAGAAATGACTAAAGCCAAGGCTACTTTGTCTGATACCAAAATGTGGAACGCTATTTTTGCCAAACCAATCGACAATGCTCGCATGTCATCTTCGTTTGGTGTCAGACGCAGAGTAAACGGCAAACTCTTGCCTGATTACTTTCACTCGGGAGCAGATTTTGCAGCTGGTATTGGAACGCCCATCAAAAGTGTGGCACCAGGGACGGTGATAGCAGCAAGACCGCACAAAATAAGTAAGCTGCATGGTAATTTCGTCTGCATCGACCACGGACAAGGTGTGGTATCAATTTACATTCATATGAATAGTATCGAGGTCAAAAAAGGCGACCGTGTAGAAGTGGGTCAAAAAATAGGAACCGTTGGCAGAACAGGTCGTGCCAACGGTCCACATTTGCATTTCGGAATTTACGTCAATCAAACGGCATCAAATCCGAAATTCTGGTTTACTCAGAATTTCTAGAATGTAGCTGTTTGATTCCAGAACACATCTTTCAGTGTTTTGGCTGAGTTCGATTCGGTCGAGATGGTCACCGAAGAAGGAGCGAAGAGGAATACTCCGTCGCCGATTCTTTGTTGATGACCGTCAATGGCCCAGGTAGCTCCGGACAGAAAATCGACCACACGCTGTGACTGTTCGTTGTCTAACATGTGTAGGTTCAAGAGAACTGATTTTCTGTTTCTCAAATGGTCTACGATTTCAAGCGATTCTTCAAACTGGCGAGGCTCGATTACGAGTACTTCGCTAGAAGGAGCGGCGCTTGGATGCTCCACTATGTTGGAGTGTCTTTCTTGAGTCAACATCGGTTGATGTTGAGGTAACTGTGCGCGATTGCTGTCTAACGCCAACTGCCCGTTGGTCGCGTAGGCGCTATCAGAAGTTTCGAAAAGATCTTCAAAATCTTCCTGTTCATAATTATCTGCCGGTCCGAACCAAAAACTTTTGAATTTTGCTACTAAACTCACCGCTTTCCTCCTTAATGCCTAAATGCCTTGCCTGCTAATCCACCGAGTAAATACATTTAAAAACCGCTAAATATCAAACTTTCGACTTGCTTGTGCCACCATCATGCTGAACGATCAAATAATGCTCTTCCAATTCTAATCATTGTAGCACCATATGCAATGGCTTCGTTCCAATCGTCGGTCATTCCCATCGACAATTCTTGCAGTTTTATTTGGTGCGAATTTTCCAATTCGATTTTTAGTTCGCTCAGTCCTTTGAAGCAACGGCGCCAAGTTGAGGGGTCTGAACTTTGAGGGCAAATCGTCATCAAGCCTTCAACTGATATCGCATTCAGAGACAAAATTTCTGCAAGGCTGCTTCGCAAAGACTGAGGTGTGAAGCCACTTTTACTTGGGTCTTCGAGCACTTTGACTTGAAGCAATATTTTTTGCACCAGGCCTTTGTTTGTTGCTTGTTCAGAAATTTCCTTGGCCAGGCGCAAGGAATCTACCGAATGAATTAAGTCAAAATTTCCAACCACTTGTTTCACTTTGTTGGTCTGCAAATGACCGATGAAATGCCAGTGAGACGATTGCACCAAAGCTGGTGACAAGTCGCTTCTTTTTTTCAAAGCGTCTTGAACTCGGTTCTCACCAAATTCGGTGACACCCAAACTGAAGGCTTCTTCCATTTGCTTGCAAGTGGCTTGTTTAGAAACGGCTATGAGTTGGACTGGCTTATCGGCCAATATATTTCGTATATTAGCCAGTGCTTCAGCCAATGTCTCAGCCACCTTCTTAAGCCACACTCAATGCAATTAGGCACCGTCAGCAACGTCTACTATTAAGCACCGCAAGGACCTAATTTGTCAAGCCAAGCCGCCTTATGCTCTACTGTCTAAAACCAAGACATGTAGCGGATATAGACATGATCGAGCGATGGGTGTTTGAGGGTATGCGCTGTATATAGACTATGATTGGTGCCATCCTAGGCGGTGCCAATATTTCTTTTGAAAAGCATGTTATCTAGAAAGAAATTTACCGCAGCTGCTGCAGTTATCGAAGCAGTTCCAGCTTTAAAAACACGCTTGCCTAGTGAGGCGAATTGAAAATCTAGAGAGCGAGCAAGCTCGAATTCTTGATCTGAAAATCCACCCTCGGGTCCGACTATCAAATTTATAGCTTTAGTAGAATCAGATTTGACGCCTTGTTCGAGCAAATGCAATAAAGGTGGTGACTGTTCGCGCTCAGCTAAAAAGATATTGAGAGCGTCAGTATTGCTTGCAAGTTCTTTTAGAACTTGATCAAAACTAGAAAGCGAATTCAATTGTGGTAAGTAAAATCCCTCACTTTGTTCAGTTGCTTCAGTAGCTATTGATAACCAGCGCTCATATCTCTTTTCAAGATCCGCTTCTTTCAAGCGCACAACAGTGTGTTGCGTCATGCAAGGCGTAATAGACGTTACGCCAAGTTCGCTCAATTTTTGAATTGACAATTCAAACTGATCGCCTTTGAGCAAAGCCAGGACAATATTTATTTGCGGTCGGGTTGTGTCTTTCGGCTCATGTGTGAAAGAACTAATTTCTGCCACCACTTGGTTTCTAGAAATTTGAGAAAGAATACATATATAAAGATTGCCATCTCCGTCGAGCAATTCGAAAGTCTCGCCTGGCTTAGCTCGAAGCACTCGCGAAATTTGATGCACTTGATTTGCATTTGTCAGGGTGATGCGGGCGTTAGCCTCGTCAATATGCCGTTTTGACACTATGAAGCGATGAATGGTCATAAGCGCCCAGTATATTCCATAAGAATAATCGTCGAGTGATATAATTCCGAACATGGATTTGAAAGATTGGTTCGCTAAAAGGCGCGAGCGCCGCGAGCGAGAAAATTTAGAAGTAAAACAACTTCTTCCCACGGAAGATTATTGTGCGCTGTGGAAGCGGTGCTTTCAATGTCGCGAACTTTTATACACAAGAGACTTGAGAAGCAATCTGCAAGTCTGTCCTCACTGTCAATATCATTTTTGTATCGGAGCTCCTGACCGCATCGAGCAACTATGCGACCCGGGTACTTTTGAAGAAATCGATGCCGAGATGCGCTCGTCGGATCCGCTTGAATTCATTGATACAGAGAGTTACCGCAAAAGACAAGTTGCAGCAGAAAAGAAATCTGGTGTAGTGGAAGCGATAATGACTGGAACATGCAAAATGAACGGCCATCTTACCGCTCTTGGCGTAATGGATTTCGCCTTCTTCGGTGGTTCAATGGGTTCTGTAGTAGGAGAGAAAGTCGCACGTCTGGTAGAGCGTGCAATCGAGCTTTCATGCCCTCTTATTATTATTTCGAGTTCTGGCGGTGCGCGCATGCAGGAAGGCATTTTAAGTCTTATGCAATTAGCCAAAACCAGCTCAGCACTCAAGTCGTATTACGAAACTGGCAACTTATATATTTCTATTTTGAGCGAGCCAACTTTTGGAGGCGTTACTGCTAGTTTTGCAATGCTTGGAGACATAATCATTGCAGAGCCAGGAGCACGAGTGGGCTTTGCTGGAAGGCGCGTAATTGAGCAGACCATTAGACAGAAATTGCCTGCAGATTTTCAGACCGCCGAATACCTGCTCAAACACGGTCAGGTAGACATGGTCATTCACAGAAACGAATTAAAAGATATGCTAACCAAACTATTTGAGTTTCATCAAAAAAAGAATTCAGATAAGGACAAAACTCTGGTTCCATCCAGTTCTTTGTCGAGCTCTAAAAAAGCAGGTGGCAAATAATGGCTGAAGTGAAAAGACAAGTTCCGCTTGAATTTGAAAAACCGCTCAGCGTACTTGCCCAACAAATCGATAATCTGGAAGCACAATTACAAGAGCAGCCAGATCTCGAGCCCGAACTCCGTCATCTCAAAGAGCAATACACCAGTCTGCGCAAATCGCTCTATTCCAATTTGCGTCCAATAGACAGACTGGCAATTGCAAGACACCCTGAGCGTCCCTATACTCGCGATTATTTTGAGCGCTGGGATTCACAATGGATTGAATTGCACGGCGACAGACACGGCACCGATGATAGTGCCATGGTCGGTGGATTGCTCGATCTCGGAAACGATTTAAAAGTGATTGCGGTCGGCACTCAAAAAGGTCGCAATATCAAAGAAAAACAAAGCTGCAATTTCGGCATGCCACAACCTGAAGGTTATG
Organism: Candidatus Melainabacteria bacterium; assembly: GCA_016699165.1. Classification (GTDB taxonomy): domain Bacteria; phylum Cyanobacteriota; class Vampirovibrionia; order Obscuribacterales; family Obscuribacteraceae; genus Aved-18. The sequence continues at coordinate 3,586,230 of CP064963.1, forward strand.
CAAAGGCGCTTCGTTTGTTTAAGCACGCAGAGAAATTTGGTCTGCCAATCGTTACTCTAATTGACACGCCAGGTGCTTATCCTGGACTTGCTGCCGAAGAGCACAACCAGGCCCAAGCTATTGCCATTAATTTGCTTGAACTTTCTGGTCTCACTGTACCTGTGGTGGCAGTGGTGACAGGAGAAGGTGGTTCTGGTGGAGCACTAGCAATAGGTGTGGCTAATAGAATTTTGATGCTAGAACATTCTGTCTATTCGGTCATTTCGCCTGAAGGATGCGCGTCAATTTTGTGGCGCTCAGCTGACAAAGTTTCAGATGCCGCTCAATCAATGAAAATTACTGCTCGCGAAATTTTAGAGCTTGGTGTTATAGACGGTATCATCACAGAGCCACTTGGCGGGGCGCACAAAGATCCTGAAGCTACTGCAAAAGCAGCAAAAGCAGCCATTGTGTCTCAATTGAGCGAATTGGTTAAATTGAGTGGTTCCGAGGTCAGACATGACCGTCAACACAAATTTAGATCGATGGGCAAGTGGCGCGACCAATAGAATCTGAGCTGATTTAAGAAGTTAGTGTCTTGGACGTTTTCTTCGTTTGTTTGCGTTTGGCTGATTCTTTTTGCTGCCTGAATATTTAGTAATCATTTCGTCAGCCTGAGCTTTGAATGACGAGTCATTGTCCACCTTTTTAAGAAAAGCGATGGCTCCTTCTGTTTTTCCAGCGTTGCCTTGTTGCTCGCCCAAACGTACATATAAATGATTCATTTCTTCTTTGTCTGATGCATTTAGTTTGCCCTGGCTATTGAGATTGTTGTAAACCTTCAATGCATCCTGGTACTTGCCTTGATTAACAAGTTTTTTTGCTTCTTGAGCTTCGTTAGAGCTAGCCACTTCTTCTTGCCCTTTGAAGAACTGAGGCCCAAGTGTGAAAATTAAAATCGCCACCGCTAAAATAGCCAGGACCGAAGGCAATACCACTCGTTGCAAGACCGAAGCTTCGCTTCTGCCTTTAACAAAATCAGACCTATTAATTTGATGACCTTTTTGCGAATCGCTTTGAGCCTGACGCATTTGTTGACGCATTACAGCCACTTGTTCGGCTATGCGGTCTGCCTCGCTTGTATTATTCAAAGCATTCATGTCTGCCACACTAGCAGTGGCTGGATCCAATTGCGATTGGCTTTGGGCCTGAGCTTGCTGAGCCCTATATTCGTCCATTGCCAGTGCTGCGTAATCTATAGCGCCGGTGCCGCGTTGAGCCGGAACGCCAACGTCCTGACTGGTGTTACGCCGATGCAGATGCTCATCTTGCGCAAGCGGACCTGGTTCTATTTCGCGCGAAGCATTGCGTGGCTGTGACTGGTTGGAAGGTTTAACTGGCGCTTTTAGCGATTCTTCAAGCGCGTTTGCCATCTCGTCCATTGTCTGGTAGCGGTCATTTGGATTTTTAGAAAGGGCTTTGTTCACCACTTCTTCAAGTGCATCTGGGAAAAGCAATCCTGGCTTTACTTGATTCAAAGGTTTTGGTGGCTCGGACAAATGCATGGACATAACTCGAATCAGTTCGTCTGAATGGAATGGCACTTCGCCAGTAAGAGTTTCATAAATGACGATACCAATAGAGTAAATATCGCTTCGGCTGTCAACTTTAGAGCTTGTGCATTGCTCGGGACTCATATAAGTTGGGCTACCACACACGGTGCCTGTGCGCGTAATTTTGGCTGACTCAGATTCTTCGACTATGCGTGCGATACCAAAATCAACCACCATGGGATAAAGCTTTTGTCCGCTGCGCTCGACCAATACGATATTTTCTGGTTTGACGTCGCGGTGTACAACCCCGTGTCTATGCGCTTCTCCAAGAGCTGAGCAAACTTGAGTCAAAAGTGGAATGGCCGCATCGAGCGACACGCGTTCGTTTTCGGACAGATAATCAGACAGCGGAGTTCCAACAAGTAAGTCCATTGCAATATAAGGACGATTACCTTGAGGGATAACACCAAAATCGTAAATAGTAATGATATTAGGATGTGAAAGTCGGCTTGAGGCTTTCGCTTCTTGACGGAACCGTTTAATAAATTCTTCGTCTGACACTAAGTACTCGTGCAAGACTTTGATAGCTACTTCGCGACCAATTAATTCTTGTACTGCTTTATAGACTGTTCCAGCTGAACCTTGACCGATGACCGACTGAATACGATAACGACCTTCGATTACCATCCCGAGTAAAGGGTCTTCACCTACCGTAACCATGTTCGAACCGTCACGAGGGCAGATTTCCTGCTCTTGTGACGTCTGAAAATTGCATACGAGGCAAAGCTTCATGGCTTAAATAGAAATAGAAACGCCAACTAAAGGCCTAATGTGTAGTAAAAACTGGTTCAAAAACTAAGAATTGCCCATTTATCTTATATATTACTTTTAAGTACCACTACTTGGTACGAACAAACCTTTTTCCTTAGTAGCCAAGATGGTTGTCTTAATAGGTGCCCATGTGATGAGGCTTGGATAGCAATAGAATCGAACCACACTATCTAGTCAGAAAAACAAAACCAATTATCAGAACTTTTGATGATCCAAGAAACTAAAGAGCAAGCAAAACCTAAAAAAACAGCCCTCATACTGATTTTTTTCACCGTTTTTATAGACCTGGTCGGCTTCGGGCTAATAATCCCAGCACTTCCGACCTACGCCCAGCGCCTTCACGCCAGTGAATTCACTGTGGGCATGCTGATTGCCAGCTACTCGCTGATGCAGTTTTTCTTCACACCCATCTGGGGGCGTCTGTCAGACAAGCTGGGACGTCGTCCGATGCTTTTGTTTAGTCTGGCTGCCTCTGCTTTGGGTTATCTAATTTGGGGGTTTGCCGACTCGCTCTGGATGCTTTTCCTGTCAAGAATAGTGGCCGGTTTTGGAAATGCCAATATCGCTGTGGCTCAGGCGTATATATCTGATGTAACTTCACTTGAAGACAGAGCTAAAGGCATGGGACTTGTAGGTGCCGCGTTTGGCTTGGGATTTGTGATTGGTCCTGCCATTGGTTGTGGTTTGAGCGCTATGGGGATGGGTCTGTCTGCTTTAGGCTTTGTAGCGTTTGCCTTTAGTTTGCTTGATTTGATTTTGACAGCCGCTCTTTTACCTGAACCGCAAAAACGCTCCAATGCAGGCAATGAACGCTTTGGCATCAGCCCTAAATTCTTTTTTGACGTACTTTTAAATGCCAAACTTAAAGTATCGCTTGCCATTTTCTTTATATCTACTTTTGCTTTCGCCAATATGGAAGCCACTCTTATTTTGCTCACAAACAAAATTTTCAAATTCAATGATGTGCAAAACATGCTTATGTTCTTGTATATCGGAATCTTGATGGTGTTTGTGCAGGGTGGACTTATTCATCGGTTGAATAAAAAATATGGTGAGAAGAAGCTGATTATTATAGGTACGGCTCTCATTGCTGTTGGGCTAGTTTTCACTCCCATTTCCCAGAATCCGGTGGTGCTCTATCTTGCACTTGCAGTGCTTGCTCTGGGATCTGGAATAAACACCCCGGCTAACCAGAGCATGTTGTCTAAACTCGCTCCAAGTGACACTGCAGGTGGTGTGCTAGGTGTGGGTCAATCGTTGTCTACTTTGGGTCGGATTGCCGGACCTATTGTAGGTTGCTATGTCTTTGAAACTATGGGTTCGCAAAGTCCATACATGATTGGTGCTGCAGCCATGGTTATTGCCTTCGCTCTGGGCTTTATGTTGCCAGAACCAAGTCAGGAAGCGGCTTGATGTCAAGTGTCGCGTAAGCGCACTTCGTTGCAAAATGAAAAAATATGTTATGATTAAAAGTAGCTTAGCATTGTTTCGGGTGTGCTAGAGAACAGGCAGTACAAAAAATGTACTTAAAAACCCGGAAAGAAATTTGAAAGCACAGCTATCTAATTTGTCGTATCAGGTTGTTGAACCGCACTAACTGTCAGTATCTAAATTGAATAATGGACTTACGTAAAATAAAAATGACTCCGCAAAATACTCAAGCAACACCTCCTAAACAGGTGCAAAAACGCTATCAGCAAGACTTGAAGAAATATCAGCAGCAAATCGCCAAGAGCAACAAGGTTGCAGGACGTAATTGCGCTGCTTAAGTCGCTTGACAGGCTGCTAAGCATAGCTGTCGGTAGAAGTACTTCTTTGCTCCTTTTTGCTTCTCATTCGCAAATTAATCCCTAAAGATAGTTAGAGCAAATCCAATAGCAGTGCTATAGGATTACTAGTTGCAATTCTCTTACTCAACTTTCTTGGGGAATCTTTTATGAAAGCTATGGTTTTGGCTGCCGGCGTCGGATCTCGTTTAGAGCCGCTCACATCAGCCGTGCCCAAACCGCTTGTTCCAATCGCCAATACCCCGGTGATGGAGCATATCGTCGAGTTGCTAGCCAAACATGGCATCAAAGATATCATTGCTAACTTGCACTATTTGCCTGAGCAAATCAAAGAATATTTCAAAGACGGAAGCGACTTTGGAGTGAAGCTGCGTTTCATGCAGGAAGACGAACTGACTGGAGATGCAGGCGGTGTGCGCGCATGCAAAGACTTTTTGAGTGATGGCACTTTCATTGTATTAATGGGAGACCTAGTCACCGATGCCGATTTGAGCAAAATTGTAAGTGAGCATAAAGCCAAGAAAGCGATTGCAACCATCGCTTTGAAAAAAGTGAAAGACGTTCAACACTTTGGTGTAGCTGTTCAAGACCAAGATGGCTACATCAAAGGTTTTCAGGAAAAGCCAGAACCAAAAGACGCGCTTTCCGACATGGCTTCGGCAGGAATCTATGTCTTAGAGCCAGAAGTATTCGATCATATTCCAGAGCATGGAGTTTATGGTTTTGGACGCCAGTTATTTCCTACACTAATTGAGAAGGGCTTGCTCGTTTATGGCAGTACGATAGAAACTTACTGGTCAGACGTCGGGACGCACGAACAATACAAACAATCCAATTTCGATGTCTTAAATGGACTGGTTAAAACGGCGGAACCACTGGATCAAAGAGCCAAGCGAGTGGAAATGCAAAACGCTGTAGTATGGATTGAGCCAGGGGCGGAATTATCAGAGTCGGTGGAAATTGAGTCTGGAAGCCGCATTTTAGTTGGCGCCGGCACCCATGTAGGAGCCGGAGTAAAACTGTCGGGAGTTGTTATTCTAGGCAGTCGCTGTCATATAGAAAAGGGCGCAGTGATAGAAAACGCAGTGCTCTGGTCAGATTGCGTTGTTCAATCAGAACAAGTTGTGAAAGACAGCATTTTAGGCAAAGATTGTATGGCAGAAGTCTGCTCAAAGCCACGTGAGGTGGCTGCCGTAGCGGGCGGTTCACCTCGGTCTTCACGAACACTAGCTAAATAATCAGGAGTTGCCAGACGCGACCGCTTGTACGGGAGTGTCTGATTGAGCCGCTTTCCAGATTTCCATCCAGAGCCAATAATCGTACGGACTTAGAGTTTCGTACTCTTGTGTTCCTTCAATTTTTTTAGGTGCAAGCAAGCACAGCCATGTGTGCGGATTGGGAAAGCGCTTGGCCAGGCTGTAGCAATCTGCCATCCACAATATTTGATCTGTTTTGTTATTGGTAGCCATAAAGGAGCCCTATAAAAACGGTCGGAATCTAGATGGAACGGCACGTGGTTGTCATTTGCATCTTCTCTTTGTCTTTTACCCAAACAAAGATGACCCGAAACTGATTTAAGAAACCAAGTCCCATTCTGGTTTTCTGGAATACAAAAGTGAGTAATTTTGTAAGTTTTTAACCTGGCGGCCAGGTCATTTGTCTTCCACCTATTAAATGTAGATGTAAGTGATGCACTGTTTGACCGCCATCGTCGCCAGTATTGACTACAAGTCTGAATCCGCTTTCTAAATTCAGTTTGAGTGCAAGCTCGGCTGCTTGTTGAAAAAGGGTGCCAAGTAATGTTTTGTCTTCTTGGTTTGAACTGAACTTACTTATGTCTTTCACGTGTTGTCTTGGAATAATCAAAACATGGGTGGGCGCCTGGGGACTTATATCGTTGAATGCGACCAGGTCCTCTGTTTCAAGTAAAAATTTGCTTGGTATTTCACCTTTGACAATCTTGCAAAATATGCAATCAGGGTCCGGTTGTCGAGTGTTGGATTCTAAGCCCATTCTAAAGCCCCTTTTAAAAAACAATAGCCAGTTTTCACTTCAGAGTTTATGCTATTAGGCGATTCGTCGGAGGAGTAAATTTTCCATGACAACTGAAAATCAGTTGCTGCAAAAATGTTTGGTGCTGCAAAAAGCTTTGTTCTCTTCTTTGCGATTGAAAGAAGTGCTCGAAGCTGCAGTCAAACAGTTCGCCGAATTGAGTGGTGGTGCCAAAGTCGCCATTTTTCTCTCAGACAATGAAAACATGTCTTTTAAGCTCATGTCTGAAAAAGGATATTCTCCAAAAACTCTTGTGAAAATGCGTGAAGTGCCTTTTGCTGCTGAAAGCTTGCTCAAATCTGTAGTGCAAAAACGCAAACCAGCATCTCACAAAAGCATGGCTGAGGCAGTAGGCATCAGCGCCGACATCATGAAGGGCGAAGGCTCCAAAGCGCAAATGGCGTTACCCCTGATTTCGCACAACCTTTTGGTTGGTGCCATCTTGATGGATTTGAGTAAGCCAGAAGTTATTTCATACGCCGATTTTTATAACGAAGTAGCAGGCATAACATCGCTTGCAATTGCCAACTCCATTTTGTTTGGTCGCTCCGAATACGAGCGCGAGCGCGTTTCAACCATGTATAAAACCGCTTGCTCACTTACGTCTAGCATGTTGCAAATAAACGAAGTATTGCAAATCGCATCTGACACTGCGATCGTACTTGGCAATACGCCTTGCTGCGCGGTTCTTTTAATTGATGATTCGCACAAAAAATTTCGTCTGGCAGCATTCAAAGGACTTGAAGGCTCCAGCTTGAACGAATTCGATCTCACTGTGTCTGACTCAATTGCAGGCAATGTGCTTAAATCGGGCAAAATTGAATATTTCGGCGATGAACAAAGACGTCCATACGGCATGCCTAAAGCCACTGGCGGAAGCGAATTCCGCTCGGTGCTCTCATTGCCCATACTTGCCGATTCAGGCACCAAGGGCAAGAAGAGCGGAATTGGCGTGCTTCAAGTTTTCTCTACTGAATTCAAAGCATTCAATAAAGAACAAATCGAATTGCTTGAGTCACTTTGCTCTCAAGTCGCAGCTTCGCTTAGCGTGGCGCTGACTCATCAGACAGCCGCTGCCCAAGCCTCTTACGATGCTAATACCGGTTTGTACAATCGACTTTATTTTGACGATGTTCTTCCCAAAGAAGTCGAGCGTGCCCAGCGCCACAAGCATCAGCTGGGACTTTTGCTCATTGATATAGACCATCTAGGTCAAATAAATGATCATCTTGGCCAGAAAAGAGGGGATGAGGCAATCGCATTTGTGGCTGCCAAAGTGAAAAAGACTTTGCGCGATATAGACATTGCTTGTCGTTATGGCGGCGAGGAGATTGTTGTCATTTTGCCCGAAACACCAGAACAGAATCTATTTATGGTGGCTGAGCGGCTGCGCAAGAGCATTCGCAATGAGACGGCTCCTGGTGTTGGAACAGTCACGGTTTCAGTGGGTGTTACTTCTTATCCTAATTTGGCTTCGTCTGCTCAAGAATTGGTAAGCACCGCTGAGCAGGCGGTCAACATCGCTAAATATGAAGGGCGCGACAAGTGCGTTCTAGTTAGTTTGCCTGATGCCATGCAGCCTGGTGACATTTCCTGGGGTGATTTGGCCAAACAGGCAAAACTTTCAGTTGTTGCCGAGCGGCAGTCCATGCTGCACAGTCGTTTAGATGTAAGCGCCGAGTACGCTTCCTGGCTGCATGCTCCGCCGCAGCTAGTGAGCAAGAAGAAGAAATAATTTAGAAATTATAAACGAGAAAATTAAGAAAAAAGCGCAAAAACTCAGGGTTTGTCTCTGAGTTGAATACACTTTCACTATAGAGAGTCCTCTTCTGTTAGATGAAGGACCCCGGTTTTATCGCTTCTGGACCCTTAAGGAGGAACCAAGCATTGGCTACAGCATCTGCTACTAAATTAACCCTGAAACCACTCGCCGACAGAGTTGTCGTAAAGAAACTCGAAGCTGAAGAAAAAACAAGCGGCGGAATAGTTTTGCCAGATTCAGCCAAAGAAAAGCCACAACAAGGCGAAATTCTGGCTGCTGGTCCTGGTCGTTTCGACGATAAAGGTAATCGTCAACCAATGGAAGTTAAAGCTGGCGACAAAATTTTGTTTGCCAAATACTCCGGCACTGAAGTAAAAATCGAAGGCGTTGAATATTTGATCCTCGCCGAACGCGACATTCTTGCAGTAATCGGCTAATTCAAATTCAGATTTTAAGGAGATAACACTCATATCATGGCTAAACAGATTGTATACAGCGAACAAGCACGTCGCGCTCTAGAGCGTGGTGTTGACCAAGTTGCTAACACAGTAAAAATCACATTGGGACCTGCTGGACGTAACGTCGTTCTTGAAAAGAAATTCGGCGCTCCACAAATCATCAATGATGGCGTAACCATCGCTAAAGAAATCGAACTGGAAGACAAACTCGAAAACGCTGGCGCTCAACTCGTCCGCGAAGTTTGCACCAAGACCAATGATGGCGCCGGAGACGGTACCACCACTGCTGCAGTTCTTGCTCAAGCAATGGTCAAAGAAGGACTCAAAAACGTTGCTGCCGGCGCTAACCCGATGATTCTTCGTCGTGGTATCACTAAAGCTGCAGAATTTGCAGTTGCTGAAATCAAAAAAATGGCTAAGCCAGTGGAAGGCAAAAAAGAAATCACTCAAGTTGCCACCATCTCTGCTGGTAACGATGAAGAAATCGGAAACATCATCGCCGATGCCATGGACAAAGTTGGCAAAGATGGCGTTATCACCGTTGAAGAATCAAAATCAATCGCTACTGAACTTGAAGTAGTTGAAGGAATGCAGTTCGACAAAGGTTATGTTTCAGCTTACTTCGTAACCGATGCTGAGAAAATGGAAGCCATCCTCGATGAGCCTTTCATCCTCTGCGTAGACAAGAAAGTAAATCTTCTTGCCGACATGGTTCCAGTGCTTGAGAAAGTTGCTCGCTCCGGTAAGCCATTCTTGCTCATCGCTGAAGATGTAGAAGGCGAAGCTCTTGCAACTCTAGTTGTTAACCACTTGCGCAAAGTACTTCCTTGCTGCTCAGTTAAAGCTCCTGGCTTTGGCGACCGTCGCAAAGAAATGCTCAAAGACATCGCCATCTTGACCGGTGGACAAGTAGTGTCTGAAGAAACCGGCACCAAACTGGAAAACGTTTCAGTTGAAATGCTTGGTCGCGCTCGTCAAGTCATTGTCAGCAAAGACAAAACAACAATCGTTGCTGGTAAAGATTCCAAAGAAGAAGTTCAAAAGAGAATTGCAGTTATCAAACGTCAGATTGAAGAATCCGATTCTGAATTCGACAAAGAAAAACTGCAAGAGCGTCTTGCCAAATTGGCTGGCGGCGTAGCCGTTATCAAAGTTGGCGCAGCTACCGAAACAGAATTGAAAGATCGTAAATTCCGTTTTGAAGATGCTCTTAACGCAACCAGAGCTGCTGTCGACGAAGGCTATGTCCCCGGCGGCGGTACCACATTGCTCAACATCGCCCAAAAAATGGAAGCCAAAGCTAAAGAGCTTTCAGGTGATGAGCGCACTGGTTTTGAACTGGTTATGAAATCATTCGAATACCCTGTTCGTCAGATAGCCGACAATGCTGGCTTGTCTGGTGAAGTGGTAGTCGAAAAAATCAAAGAGAAAAAACAAGACGGTTGGGGCTTCAACGCAATGAAGTTCGAATACTGTGACATGTCCAAAACAGGAATTATTGATCCTGCGAAAGTAGAGCGTTATGCAATTCAAAATGCTTCTTCTATCGCCGCAATGTTCTTGACCACCGAAGCTCTTGTGGTAGACATGCCCGAAGAGAAGAAAACACCAGCTATGCACCCAGGTGCTGGCATGGGTGACTTCTAATCGAAGCCTAAAAGCTAGAAAGACCGAAAAGAAGGACTCCGCACGAGCGGGGTCCTTTTCTTTTTGTCTGTAATGCCTGTGGAATAAGCCTTTGGCGGTCACGACCTGTTTGATTGATAGGAACTTTCTGAAGCGTATCCGTTAACGGATACGCTTCTACGTTTGCTCCATTACTAGCAGGCGTCGTAGTTCGCCAGCGCATCGAGTCTCTGCTGATCACCATAACCGTTAACGGATATGGTTCTAAAAGAAGGCTATTTATAGACGCTGAAATTGCTGCGACCCCAGTACAAGTTTAATTCGCGACTTTTATTGCGGAAATCGGTTCCCGAATCATGAACGCCACCGTTTGCATATCTGTTATCGCCCCATTTGACAATTGTCATTTTAACTACGCCAAGTCCGTTTGCCATAAAACCAAGTTCTCTAGCTACGCGAGGACTTACGTCCAGTTCGCGAGGTTTTTTTCTTAGTAAGGAAGATGAGTCATCGCCTTGGAGATGAGGTCCATCATCATTTATTCGAACTCCTTTTACAATTTTTGTCACTTTAGTGATGGGGTCGCGATATTCTAAATCTACGATAGTATTAAAAGGCAAAGTCCGATGGGCGGCAGTCAGAGCTGTTTTATCGAATCGTTCGAGATTTGCAGTCGAAGAGTCAGTATATAAAGACGCGACCACATCTTTAGAGCGTCCTTCCAAATGTGGTCCTCCAACTGGTAAATCGCTTACCTTTGGTGGCTTGTCCTTTTCTTTCTCGCTAGATTTTTTTATGTCTTTGGAGCTAAACGACTCCAAAGTGGTCATCGCCGCTTGAGCGTCAGTTTGTCCAGTTGGTGACGCATCGGATTTTGGGGGCCAGAGCCATTTGCGCAGACTGTCAATCAGATCGGCTCCCATACCGGCAAATTGGATATTTTCGCTTGGACCCATCGCCTTTATAGCCGAGCGCCAATCGCTCAAAGAAGATCTGAACGGATCTTCCATAGAGGTATCAAACCTGAGACCACTAGAAAGCTGATCTCCTGTGGGAGATTCAGGAAGAACTTCATTGTCCTTGGGAGAAGGGTCCAGGGCCATTAGAAAGACATTTTCAAGAGGGATGATCTAAGTGTACGATTAAATAGCGCAAAGTCAATGTAAGCAAGCGATTGTGGCTGTAAGGCTTCGACAGAACGAGTTCGAAAATTTTGGTTGTTGGGTATGTACGTAAGTAAGGTTACTTGATTTACTATTAAATCGGCCTTATTATAAGGCTTCTCCTCTTGGAATCATTTGGCAATGGCACTAGCTGAAGCAGCTCAACCTGTTGAGCTTCAATCCGCTGCGGATAATGGGCATTACTTACAGCCTGATGGTAACGATTTACCAAATCTATTCGCTCGTATGGCGGAGTCGGTTAAAACGGGCTGGGATGATCTTTATAAGAGTCAAAAGCCTGATGCTGCGCAATCATTGACTAAAGACCTCGTAAATGGCACGGGCTCTTTTGAAAGTGTCGTGCAAAATATTGATGATTTGAAAAGCCAAGGAAAGCTGAATGATTTCTCTGATCAATTTAAGTCGATCTATCAGACAAGTGTGCGCGACCAACTTATTCAGAACTATCCTTGTCGAGAAGCTGATATCGACAAGGCTCTTGGCGCCGATGCTGCAGATAAACCCGATCTGAAGCTTGCTGGTCTTAATCGAGAGCAGTTGCAGGAAGTCTTTAAAAAGTTTCCCGCTCTAGAAGGGGTAATAACCAGTCCTGATGTACTTGGGGCAGTAATCCAAAACGAAAAAGATCACACTTATGGACTCGACGATAGGATTATAGACGGCACGCTTCGCGGCTTTACTGGATTAACCAGATTTTTTGGCTTAGGAGATGGCACGGACTTTGTTTCCAAAATGAATCCAAAGGAACTTAGAGAGCAAGCCGATAAGAGCGGCGGCTTTTTCGGTTTGGTGAATCGTTGGACTGCTGGGCTTTACGATCGAGTTTTGCGCACGTCAATTGGAGATGGACAGGTTCAAATGCGCAACATAGTGGCGCTTCAGAACCAGGAACGCGCTGCTGGTCGAGATGTTCCGACTATTTCTAGCAGTTTGACTCCTAAAGGATCGGCTGAGCTTGTGGGAGCCTATTTTACAAAATCCATCCAGATGCTTAATGATGGCACTATTGAGGATCCGAGTAAAAATCCGTTTTGGAAAAATTCTCCTGCGGTAATCGAAGGATTTAAGGAAGCTCAACGATTGTGGAATACAGGCGATCCCGTTCTCAAAGAGCGTGCAGTGATGATGACCTACAACCCAGGTATTTCCAGTTCGGATCCTGAAGCGTGGAATCCTGAGCACATATTGAAACATTATCTGGGACGCAAATAAGGCGAGGAAGTCAGTTCCGTTGCACCATGCATAGTGACAGCCCACTACCGTTTTGAATGGTAATGGGCTATCTTTCTGAGCGCTCTTTCGAGCATCTTAGACTTGTTACAACTAAACTAACTATCTAGCTTTGGTACTATATGTGGAGCTAACTTTGGCGGCTTTGCCATTGTTGTATTTGTAGTTTGTAACTTTCCAGACGGCTTTTTAGCGGGTTTGCGAGAAGAAACCTTTCTGGTGCTACGCGATTTACTTCCACGAGCAATCTCTGTAATTTGCGTCGACATTGCTTGGCGTTCGCGCACTGTACGTGCCCGTGTCGCGGCTGGAGCCGGAGTAACTTTAGTCGGCACATTTGCTTGTGGTTCAACTGGAGTTACCAATTGACCTCTGCTCATTGATTGATCGTTCACTTCGGCTTTACTTTCGTTTTTAGTAGTAGCTTGTGATGTAGACTGAGTATTGAGCGGTCCACCCGACATCGACTCAGCATGCGCAGCAGGCATAGCAACAAAGCTCGCTACTGCTAAGATTATGCCTAATGTGGCACTTGTTGTGATGCTCGTTTTCATTTCAGCCTCCAAAATTTCTTCTAGACGGTTTTGCGACCGGAAATAAGTTCAAATACAAATAGAACACCGGCAACCAACAAGAGGGTGTGAATCATATCGCCACCAAAATGTGTTAGAAATCCGACAAACCACAATAATAGAATCAAACTAAGAATGGTATACATAATGCGTCTCCTTTAACCTCCAGGACTCCTTCCGCCCTAACTTTTGGATAGCATAGACGTTTAATCTAGTGCCGTTTCCAATTCAAAAGTCCTGGGAAAAGTACATCAAGAAGCCCTTCCTGCGAGGAATTATGCGATGCCCCCCAAAACCTCCGATGCGTTGGTCGATCCTCTTATATCTTTGAAAAAAGACTTTCTGGATAATCCGTATCCCACATATGCGAGGCTGAGAGAAGAGGCACCGGTATTCTGGAGCAAAAAGGGCGATTATTGGCTTGTGAGTAAATACGCCGACGCAAACGACATTTTGCGCGACTTAAGTTATGAAAAAGGACCGCCCAAGTGGAAAACGATGGATCCACTTATAAAGTTGTTACCGCAGCTCTTTCCTAATCTTAAACAGCAGTTTGAGTTTCGCGGCAAAAGCATGCTTCAGCAGAATCCCCCGGACCACACGCGTCTGCGTGGGCTCGTGAATAAAGCCTTTACTCCTTCAATGATAAGTCGAATGCGCACGCATATTCAGGATATCGCCGACAAATTAATAGATCAAATAGAGGCAAAAAAAATTGGCGAAATGGATTTAGTGTCCGAATACGCCTATCTGTTGCCGATTACTGTTATTTCAGAAATGCTTGGTATTCCAGAGGGTGATCGTGAGCAGTTCAAAAGCTGGTCTCAATCGCTTACTGAAGCGCTTGAGCCAACGTTTTCTTTGCCCAAAATTCAAAAGGCAGGCAAAGCAAATCGAGAAATCATCAAGTATTTGACACCACTTGTGGAAGAGCGCCGAAAAAATCCGCAGGAAGATCTTATTAGTGCACTGGTCCAAGCCGAAGAGGCTGGCGATAAGCTTTCTTACGCAGAGCTGCTTGCTAATTTGATACTACTATTGGTGGCGGGGCACGAAACCACAGTCAATTTAATTGGCAATGGTACCCTTGCTCTACTGCGTAACCAAGACCAGCTTGAACTTCTGCGCTCTAAGCCGGAACTTATTAATACGGCCGTGGAAGAGTTTCTGCGTTATGAAAGTCCAGTGCAGCTTGTGCGGCGCCAATGCGGGCAAGACCTTGAGTTGGGCGGTGAAAAAATGAAAGAAGGTCAGTCAATGTACCTATTAATTGGTTCGGCCAATCACGACCCCGAGCAATTCCAAAATCCCGAAAAGCTCGATATTACCCGCACTCCCAACAAACATCTGGCATTTGGAGCTGGCATACATCACTGTCTGGGCTTCTCGCTTGCGCAGACGGAGGGGCAAATCGCCATTAATACTCTGATAAATCGACTCCCCAACCTCAAGCTTAAAAATGAACAACTTTTGGAGGTTAGAAAGCCATTTGCCTTAAGGGGAATGAAAGCCATACCTGTAGGTTTTTAAGGACTCTCAGGTGCAGCTGCTGCTTCAGGTATTGAACCAAGTGGCTGGTTAAGAACCTTTATATGGTTCGAAGAAAAGATATGGCTTATTTTGCCAAACACCAGACTTCACTTTCAGTGGACCGGCTGGGTTTAACTTGAACATGATTTGATTGGGGCTTTGTTTGACTAGCTCAATTTTGGATCGACAAATCCAAGTCCAATCTACAGCACAAACTGCTTCGCTTAAAGTCGGTAAATGCTCAACGCTTACAACTGCGGCTTCTATGACCGCAGTAGTCTTATTTGGTTTTAGAATCAAACCAAAGCCACTGTCCAGTTTCAGAAAGAAACAGTCCAGGCTGCTTTGTGCTGCCTCGATGCAGTGTTCTTGTAAATCTTCTATTTTGTTTGGAATTTGAGTATTCATGCCAAAATTTTAGCACTCATTATGCTGCTAGAATACCGCAATGGATGTGATGCAGTCTTATTTTTATCGATACCACAATTTGACCAAGCATACAGCGAAGAAGCTCTTTGCAAGCGGGCGGTCGCTTGATTGGGCAAATCAGCCTAATCCCTTCAGGCACTATGAAGGTGTAGAACTTATAGAGTTACCGGTTGAAATTGAAGTGAACGGTGTTGAATTTTTCGATATGCCTGCACCGAATGCGGTGCCATTTGATATCCGATTTTTATCTTCACTTTTGTATCACAGTTTTGCCATTTCCGCCTGGAAGCAAGTAGTTGGAACCAATCACAAATGGGCTTTGAGAGTCAATCCGTCATCGGGCAATCTGCATCCAACCGAAGTGCATTTATTCTTTGAAGGTGGAGCCTTCCATTATCGAGTGGACGAACACAAACTTGAAAAAAGAAGCGCGCTTGATTTGCGCAAATTGCTCTGGTCTGAGCTTGGGCTTAATGAAAAATCTTTGCCACCATTATTGATTTGTCTTTCGTCTATTTTCTGGCGCGAAGCGTGGAAGTATGAATCGCGCGCTTTCAGATATTGCCAGCACGACCTTGGTCACGCCCTGGCGGCGCTTGAAGTGGCGGCGGGTGAGCACGGTTGGTCAACAGTAAATTATGGTCTATTCGATGATAAAAAAATGACTGGCTTGCTTGGTCTTTCTGAAAATCAAGAACATCCTCTTGCTTTTGTGGCGTTGTATCCAGAGCGGCAAGAGAGTTTCAGATTTGAAATGACAAACACACTTTTGTCAAATCTGGATAATGACACTAAGATTGAGTTTCGTAGCGAAGTAAATCAATTGTCTACTGAGCAAATAAATTATCCGCTGATAGAAAAAGTTTTTGAATCTACTTGTTACGATAAAGATAAGTGGATTGATGCTCGAAAAGAGTTCACCGCATATGATATCAAGTCAAAAAGATCACTAATTGAAATTATGTTTGGCGAAGACCAAGCTAAGATAGACCAGGAGAGTATTTCGTGTACTTTTCCCAATATTAAAAATCGACAAATTGCAAAACAAGTCATTCGTACTCGTCGTTCTGCTGTCGATATGGATGGTGAGACTGCAATATCAAAAGAAGTGCTTGATGCCATTTTGCTCAATTCAACAAAAGGTTTCAATGCCGATTTTCAAACACTCAAAGAAGATCAGTTCAATCTGGTGCATCTATTCTTGTATTTACATAGAGTAGAAGGAGTAACCCCAGGACTTTATTATTTTGATCGACAACAAGAGCGATTGATTGCGCTGCGCAAGAGCGATCAAAGACAATTTGCTCGCTCAGCAAGCTGTTTTCAGGATATTGCATCTGACGGCGTTTTTGCTGTTTCGATGGTGGCTGACTTCAACACCGGCATGGAAGTCTTTGGTGAGCGTTGTTATCGCGTGCTGCACCATGAAGCCGGGCACATAGGTCAACATTTTTACTTGACCAGTCATGCCTTGGGTCTTGATGCGACAGGTATTGGTTGTTTTATCGATGATGAAATTAATTCGTACATTGCCTTACCCAGCGGTTTTGAAGTAATTTATAATTTTACCTTCGGCACTGCACTAAAAGACCCTCGACTAACTACACTAAAAGCTTATGACTTCACGCCCATCCAAGAATAAATCAACACCAAAAACAAAACTGAGCAATGCAGAGCTTAATCAAGCTCTGCAAATGTTTCCTGCTAAGAAAGACATTCAAAAGGGAATTAAAGCAATTGCACTTAAAGATGCCGATTTTGCTGCCATCGAAAAGTTGGCTGGCAAACTGCTCGTATACGATTGGCCTGCCGATTTCGAGTCGCTGGCGCGAATTATAGTGGGGCAACAACTCTCCACCCTTGCGGCACTGTCTATTTGGAACAAAGTAAAAGCCACTGTGCCTGTGACGCCACAAGCAATTGCTAAAGCCAAAGTCGAAAAGCTTGCATCATGCGGATTGAGCAAAGCAAAGATAATTAGCCTCAAGGCGCTTAGCGACGAAATTCTCTCGGGACGATTAGATTTAGAAGCCTTGCATGCGCTAGACGACGAGCAAGCCAGAGAACTCCTGGTCAAAGTGAAAGGGATTGGACCTTGGACTGCCAATATCTACCTTCTCTTTGGCTTGAAGCGGCTTGATTGTCTGCCCGCTAACGATTTAGCCCTGCTGCTTGGTTACCAGGCTCTAAAGGGCTTAGAGAAGGCTCCTACAAGCAAAGAACTTATAGTTCACTGCGACCATTTGAAACCGCACCGTGGAGTGGCTGCTCTTCTGCTTTGGCAATACTACCGACATATTAAAGCTAAGCCTTCCAAATAATCTTGACTGACACTATTTAAATTGCGAATAAATGGGATTGAAAATTTTGTTCAAAGCAGGTGTGTAGGTCATGCCATAAGATTGACCAAAGAATAAACCACTTGTGAAGCCATAAAAAGAATTAGCTGCCACACGCGAAGGACTATAGGAATCGACTTTTCCAAAGGCAAAATCAGTCGCCTCGCGGGCAATAGGTTCGTAAGCGCCGTATAAAGACCAGGATGATCCATGGCGCAAATAAGATTCGCTCATATACATCCCGAAGCCTTTGTTATTGACGTCGAAAGTGGTTGTGAGTTTGCCTGGGTTTAGAGGCGTGACACCATATGTGGTGCCGTACTTTTGCATCCAGCCTTCGGTCATTCTAGTAGATGCTCTTTGTGCAGGAGCCCAAAGCGCTCCTGTAACAAAACCAGTGGCTGCGTCGTAATATGGGTCGCTAAAGCGTCCATCCACAGCTTTGAGCAAAGTGTTTCCACCTGCAACGATAGCTGCGTCGTGCAACATCGAGGCAGGTACGTTATTTCCGATAGCGGTCAGTCCGCGCAACGCCAGAGATTCGCTTCTCATCACAATAGGCGCGCCTCTAAAACCAGTCAGAGCAAACGGAATCGCAAGGGCCACGGTGTTGACCATATCGCGCTGACTCTTTTGATAGTCGCCGACCAAAGGCTCGATTAGAAGACGTCGGGTTATTTTTTGATTATTAGGCGGGTCAAGTTCAGTTCCTGTAAGCTCTAGATAGATTTTTCTGAATTCTTCCTGATTGTTTTCTTTGGCTAAAGTTTGCAGCCTGTCAACTTTTAGCTTTTCCTGGTCGAAGCGACTATTGATGGTGTCTGATCCGTTTTTCGTACCAAAAAAATTCTTCACCGCATCCAAAGGACGTCCAAGCAATTTGCCTTGAGATGACACTTCTTGAGTGAATCGCACGCGCGTTTGATCAAAAAGAGTTTGGATTTCTTGAGCTACTTTGTTCAGGTGTGTTTTCTGGTCTGGTAAGTTGGTAGTCTTCTCCATTGGATTTGGGCGGGGGCTTAATTGGGCTATTTCGAGCAAATTAAGATGCGAGTTTGAATCGACCGACTGCGCGAGCTGAATCGAGTCCGATGGGGGATTGGCTGAGTCGGGCGTATTTATTGCTTGGATGTTTTGCTCTGACATGTAATGTTTATATATAAAATCATGACCAGTTTCATTGGTAAAATTACGTAAAAGCTCTGCGGAGATTACGATATGGCTTTCATTAAATCTGAAAACACGGCTCTCATTTTGATAGACGTGCAGCAAGGTTTCGATTCGAGTTATTGGGGCGAGAGAAATAATCTCGATGCGGAGTCGAACATGGAAAAACTGCTTTTGCTTTGGCGCAAAAAGAAAATGCCCGTCATTCATGTGAAGCACAACTCAACTGAGCTTGCCTCGCCACTAAGACCCGGTCAAGTGGGAAATAATTTCAAATCTGAAGTGGAGCCCATAGCGGGCGAACATATCGAAGAAAAAAATGTGAATAGTGCTTTCATTGGTACCGGATTGGAAAAATATCTGCGCAGTCACAAAATTGAAATTGTCGTACTAGCAGGACTAACAACGGATCACTGCGTGTCTACTACAACTAGAATGGCCGCCAATCTTGGCTTTGAAACGCTGGTCGCAGCAGACGCAACCGCTACTTTTAACCGCACCGCTCTTGATGGCACTAATCTCGATGCAGATCAAGTACATAAATTTGCACTGGCAAGTTTGAATGGAGAATTTGCCACCATAATTAATACTGCTCAATTACTGGAGTAATTTTAAATAGGTTATGCGTAAAAAATGTCCTGTACTCTTATTGCTAGCTTGCATCCTGATTTTCGGCAAGGCATCTGCGTTCGAGAAGAATGTTAGTTGGATATTCGTTCGTAATGACAATGCCAAAGTATATTCTCAAGGACATCACAAATACAGTTGTGGTTACGTAGCGCTTTTGAACAATCTGTCTTTCGGCAATCAGGAATCACAAGCTGCAGTAAGTTCAATCGAAGGAATAACTGATGACGATAAAATGTCAGCTTTGGAAAAACTATTTAACGATAAAACTTCAATTGAATATTCTAAAGGCGGAAGGATGCGCGATGTGGGCATCTCAAGCGCGGACTTGCTCCAAATTTGTAATGAGTTTCGCTTGGACCATAATTTGCAACCGCTCAAAGGTATTTGTCTTGATAGGCTGAAAAACGAAAGCAAGATAGAGATGGGAACTCGAATTCATCGTTTATTGCTTACCTCTATCGAGAAAGGCGAGTCACCTATAATTATGGTAAGGTCCGAATCTGCTCATTTCAAGCCGATGTGGTATCAATCGGCCGCTTCGGTTTTTGGTGTTACCTCTGCATTTGAGAAGGCTTCAAAATGGGATGGGCTTCAAGGTCACTATCTCACCGTAATTGGCATCCCAGCAAAAGTAAACGATGATGGCAGTTTTTGTCTTGACTATATAGATCCAGCAAAAGGAAAGAAAAGGCAATTATTTGTTTATCCTGAAGTGAGAAACTTCGTTGCACCCAAAGGTGTAGATAAAAATCTTAAATGGATCGGGAGTTTTCCATATCTTGCAGTAGCTGCCTCGACGCTCAATTTGAACACCAAGGAAGAGAAATGGAACGAGCGAACCATTGTATTTTTATATAATGCAATTTATAGTGAGTAGATAGCTAAAGGCGCTTGGAGCCTTCTCTTATGCTTAGTGGTGCCAGTTCGTTTTTGTTTTGAGCGATAAAGTGTTTAACCGATTTTGGATTGGTATAACTATATTCGCGCAGAGCCCAGCCGATGGCTTTGGCTATAAAAAATTCGCGCTCACGCATGCGTCGCTCGATATATTTATACAGCATTCGCTCATCAGTATTTGCTTTGTGCTTATTCTGACTCAAAATGGCAGTTCTGCGAATCCACATGTCGTCATCGTTTATCCATTTATCGAGAATGGTTTTTACCGGCTTGCGCTCGTGCAATAAAGTTTCGCCCACTAAATGCACAGCGATAGTATCGACAAAATCCCACCACGCACCATCGCGAATTAGCTCTTCATATAAGTCTAGACTTTCTGTAGTAATAAACTGCTTGTGTTTAAGCGCGTATTCAAGTGCTGTGTACTTTTCTTCGCGATGTGGAAGAGCCCAAAGAGCGCGAACTGAATCTTTGTATTCGTGTATGTCTGATGCTGCAAAATCTTTTTTGACCGCTTTGTAAATTGGCATCCGGTCAGGTTTTTGCACACCGTAAAAGGGCATGGTAGTTTTCATGTAGGCCTGCATTTCAATCGATTTTTGTTTGTTTGCCAATTTTTTTAAACTGGACTGTACAAACTTGACTAAATTGCCTTGTTTCGACATTATTGACTCCAATCCACCGGGCGATTGGCGTCGAGTTCTTTGACCTTTTCGTATATTTTTAAATTGAGCTTAAATGCATCTGGTCGCACGGCTAGATCGCCTGTGAAAGGACTGCCGAAAACGAATACCAAAAACATATTCAAAGCCAGAGTCAAAGCTACAAGAGTGGTCATGATGATTTGTGCGCGGATACTTTCTACGCCAAAGAAATAAGTGAATAAAACAGTAAATAACCCACCCACAATTAGCACCGCCCATAATATCGGTTGCACTCCCATTTGTGCACTGACAAGCCTGGTTCTTCGGCTTTCTGCTGTTCGACACATCTCGGAGATTATTTGAGCCTGGGCGTTTTTCTGCAGTTCAGTCTTTGGTTCAACAGATAAAATTCGACTCCACAAAAGATATGCACATTGAAAAGCTCTTGGACTGAATTTGCCTTCTTTCATTGCGGGCCATTCGTCTTCTACAACAGCTAAAACTAATTCGTGACTAAGGTTACGGATGTCGTCACGGTCTTTTGCTTCGAATACTTTGGAGCATAAATAAATATTGGCAATTCCGTTTGCTTCTTGCTCTACCAATACTCGCAAATCTTGCACATGCTGCATGGTGTCCACCACTACAAATCCAAGAAGTACTGCGTATAAAGTGCCGATAATTGAAAGCAGGTAGCCAGCGACTTCATGATACTCTCTCAGTTTTGCAACGCCCACTTTCTTGCGCACATAGAGCATGCCTAAAACGCACAAAACGGTGGTGAGGACTACAAAGAAAAAACCAATGATAAAAGAACTCATTTTTTCCTCATGATTTGCTGTTAGTTAAACTAATTACTTCTGCCGGTATAACCGCTCTAAATGAAAGTTTGCGAGATAAAAGAAATGATAAAAGCATCATGGCTGAACATCCAGCTAATAGCCCCAAGCCTGCAGTTAACCCCAGTTTGTCTATAAAACTTCCGGTTAAATAAGGGAAAAATGCCCCTCCCACTGCTCCAGCTGAAATCACCACAGACGATACCAGTGCTGGGCTGGACGAAAAGCGACTATTTGCAGATCCTAATGTGTTCGGAAAAATGGGTCCAAATGCAAGCCCCAGCAAGCAACAAAAGCCCATGGCGGCTAATCCAAGATTGGGTATTGTAATCAATCCAAGCAGAGATACTAAAACAAGCGATATTGCAACCACTGTAATTTGATGTGGCGCAAAGCGCAGATTAAGCTTGTGACCAAGAATCCGACCAATACAAAGTCCGACCCAAAGCAATGTGACAGAGAACAACCCTTGTTCATAACTTAAATGCAGACCTTTTTGCAAATAGACATTGAGCCAGGTCCACGAGCCATTCTCGACACCAACATAAAACATAACAATTAAAGCATATGTCCAAAGTTCGGGCGATTTTAAAATGGCTGAGCTTGGTGGTGGAGCTTCTGTGAGCTCGACTGCTATTGGTTTTTTTGCTTGAGTAATCAAACCGGCAAGGACAAATGAATAAATGGCAGCAAAGGCATACGCCAGGCGATATGACCACTGGCTTGAATGCGAGATTCCAGCAATTGACGGACCAGCAAGTGCCCCTAAGCCGAAGAAAAGATTTAGTGCATTGAGAGCGGCGTGAGGATTTTTCTTTTCAGTTTCTAAAGTAACAACTGTGCTTGCAATTGAATTGAGTCCGCCTCCCATACCAAACAAAAAAGAGCCAAGCCATAACATGGAAAGCCCATTGCCCAGGGCGATGATGCCTGCTCCCAAAAAAATGCAAACGGCAGAGCCGAAAAGGGTCCATTTACTGCCCAGTGTGTCTATGAATTTTTTACCCGACATATTGGTGAGCATGTTGCCGACGCTTGATGCGGCTACCATGGCGCCTACATCGCCCATGGTGACGTGTTGAACTGCCGTGATGTCTATGACCAGCGGTCCCATACAACCGCAAAACATTCCACAGATAAAAACAAGCGCTTTGGCGCAATTGAGAAGCATCTAACGACCGCCCCAATGACACGAAGCATTAGATTACCACTTTTGTTGCAAAGAGAGTGAATTTACGGCACCGAGATCACTTCAGCGTCAGCCTGTTGCAAAAGGCGCACGATACGGCTTTGATCGTGTGGAAAAGCCCACAGTGGAATTTCCATAGAACGCTCTTTCCCGCGCAGCACGAGACTTCCCTCATCCCAATAGCGATAAATTTCGATTGTATTTATACAATCAATCGGCATGGAGCGCTCATAAACAGCCGGTCCTTTATCTACCTGTAAAGTGACTTCATTTTTATTGATTGTAAGCACAAATTTATTACGCAAAGAATAAATCAAATTGCCGCTTTCAAAAATCAGATAGACAGAGTAAGCACTTGCTGCAAAGACAAGAATGGTCGCCCAGCCAGGTTCTTTTGGATAAATCCAATAGGCTGTGGCTAACCAGGTTAAAACAAAGAACCAGGCGCCGAACAAGAAAACACCCAGGACCAAGGCTCCTGGTTTGTAGTGGGCGGAATGAAGTTTCAGTGATTCCATGGCTTGCAAAGCTCCCGTTTCTGTTATAGCACTAAGAATTTAATCGGCGGTCAAAGCGACGACGTTCTTAATAAAGGAGCTATAAGAGAACTAGGCCTTTACGGCGTAGATCTATGAGGAGTAACAAAATGGGAAATATTGGGTTCAAATTTTTTGCGATCGCGTTAGTGACATTATTTGCACAATCGGTTTTTACGCCTCCAGCTGAAGCCAAATTGACGGTTTCACAAAGACAAAATATTCTTTTGAAAAAAATAAATCGCGCTGAGCGAGCAAATGAATTGACTCGCAAAGAAGCTCAAGGACTGCGCGAGAAACGCAATGACATCATCGCCATGGAATCTCGTATGCGCAGTAAGAATAATGGCAGATTGAGTTACGCAGATATAAACAAAGTTGAAAAAGCATTAAACAGCCTCAGTTTGAAAATTCAGAAAAAAGCGCTTGAAAAACGAGTTGACTAAGTTGAATCATGGTTAAGCGTGCACTTACAGAATATAAACGTAAGCGCGATTTTTCCAAAACTCCTGAGCCCGGTGCTGTGGTCGGCGATAAGAGCAAAGAGCTGACCTTTGTGGTGCAGAAACATGCCGCCCGAAGATTGCACTACGATTTCAGACTGGAGCTCGATGGAGTATTGCTATCGTGGGCGGTGCCGAAAGGACCGTCCACGATAGCTGGTGAAAAGCGACTTGCCGTTATGACTGAAGATCATCCAATTGAATACGGCAAATTCAAAGGCACTATTCCAAAAGGAAATTATGGTGCTGGCAAAGTTGAAATTTGGGACGAAGGCACATACATTCCAGATGGCGGCGAAAGCGATATGCGCTCTGGTTTGAAAGATGGCAAAATTTCATTCACTTTAGTCGGCGAAAAATTGCAGGGCTCCTTTGCTCTGGTGAAAATGAAAGGGTGTAAAGATGAAAATGACAACAATTGGCTTTTAATCAAGCATGGCGAAGACTATGAGTATAAGCCCCCTAAGTCCAAGACCAATACCAAGACATCAGTAGTTACTAAAAGCTCGAAAGCATTGCCTCATTTTAATCCAATGCTTTGCAGTCTAGCTAAAGAGCCATTCCACAAGCCTGGCTTCATTTACGAGCCAAAGTTCGATGGCATTCGTATGTTGGCTTATGTGAACAACGGAAAATGCATTCTTAAGTCAAGAAATGACAAAGATATTACTAAAGACTATAAAGCAATCGCAAACGAATTAAGCAGATTGAAATTCGATTGTGTGCTTGATGGCGAACTAGGTGCTCTTGATGAGCATGGTACGCCGAATTTTGAGCTTTGGCAACAAAGCAAATTAGGGGCTAAAGATATTGATTTATTTTATTTTGTTTTTGATTTAATTTACTTGGATGGAGAGAGTTTGACTTCCAAGCCTTTGAATGAGCGCAAGAAAATGCTCAAAAAAGTGTTGAAAAAAAGCGATCAAATTCAATACGTAGGCGACATAAAGGCTGATGGAATCAAAGCCTATAAAGCTTGCTTGGAGAATAAGCTTGAAGGCGTGGTGGCGAAAGTGAGTGATTCTGTTTATGAATCTGGAAGGCGATCGGCAAACTGGATCAAAATAAAATCCACTCAAAGCAGCGAATATTACATAATCGGATACTCAAAGGGCACAGGAGGTAGAGCCAGAACTTTCGGTGCTCTACATCTTGGATATTATGATGAAAAGGGTAAATTGCAATACGCTGGCAAAGTGGGTACCGGTTTTAACGAAGCTCTGCTCAAAGAGCTTATGAAGGAAATGAAACCGCTTATTCAAAAAAACAATCCACTAGATTCTGGTGGACCACGAAGTGCAGTTTTTGTAGAACCAAAACTGGTGGCAGAAATAAAATATGCCGAAAAAACGCGCGATGGCAAACTTCGAGTACCAGTGTTCATGCGTCTACGTGATGATTTAGTTACTGATAAAGCAAAGCCTGTTTCTAATTCTATAGTGGGTAATCAAAAAGAAACGGACCTGATAGAAATTGAAGGTCACAAAATAAAACTGACCAGTTTGAGCAAACAATTTTGGCCCGATGCAAATATCACTAAGCGTGATTATATCGACTACTTGATCGGTATAGGTCCGTATATTTTGCCGCATTTGAAAGATCGCCCTTTCACTTTGATTCGATATCCTGATGGTATTTATGGAGAAAAGTTTTTTCAAAAACATTATCCATATAAACTGCCCGGCTTTGTAGAGACAGTAAAACATTATTCTGAGCATAGCGATAAAGACTCGGCTTTTTTTATGTGCAACAATTTGGCTACTTTGGTTTGGTTCGCTCAAATAGCCGATCTCGAGTTCCATGTAGCGCATACTAGAATCGATCCTAATCCTGATGCGAAAAATATTACGGGCAAATTTACCGGGTCAGAAAAAGAAATTGAAAACTCTTTGCTCAATTATCCTGATTTTGTAGTTTTAGATTTAGACCCATATTTATATAGTGGAAAAGAAAAGAAAGGCGAAGAGCCTGAGTTACATAAGAAAGGATTTGCTAATGCCTGTTCGATGGCAGTTTCTTTAAACGAAATGTTGCTTGAACTTAAAATCAAATCTTTTGTCAAAACATCTGGCAAAACCGGGCTGCACATTTTTATTCCAATTAAAAGAAATATCAAATACGAAATCGTGCGCGACATGGCAGAGTCCATCGGTCGCCATCTGCTTGAGCGCCATCCAAAAGACGTGACCATGGACTGGAGCGTCAAAAAACGCACAGGTAAAATATTTTTCGATCACAATATGAATGCGAGAGGCAAAACGCTTGCATCCATTTATTCGTGCCGCAACAGTCCCATTGCCAGTGTATCTATGCCTTTGACCTGGGAGCAGGTCGAGTCAAAGAAAATTTATCCGCTCGATTATCATCTAAAGAATGTGCCTCAAATTTTGGCTGAGCAGGGCGATTTGTGGGCCAGCATCCTCAAAAACAAAAACGACCTGACTAAATTGCTTAAGTGAGCTTAGGGTTTACCCTGAGGCTTGAGTCGTGCAAAAGGGCTTTGTTTGGCGCCTGGCTCTGGCTATGCTTGCAGTAGAGAAACCCAGGTCGCTTGAGCGAGGTCATTTTTTATGTACGAACCTATCGATAGAACACAAAGCGAGCGTGTCAAATCAGACTTAGAGCGGCTTTATAAAAAGAAAGCCAGTCGCGCAAACGCTCATCATTTAAAACCATTTTTACTAGGTGTCTCGTCCACAGTCGCAATTGCAGCTGTTTGTTATGTTGGCTATTCTAATTTAGATAATATAGAGAGTTTCATAAATTCAACTCGCAATGCTATATCGCATTCAGTCACCATGCCGATTTCGGTGCCTCAGCAAAATTCAATTGTTGGTACCACTACCAAATCTACAATTACTGGCATAGTCGATTCGACCACCCTTACTAGTTCGTATTATTGGACCATGGTTTTGCAAGGTCACGACCAAACTCAACAAGAAGCCGAATTTCTCTTGGCGGTGCCAGAGGGTTCAGCTATTACAAGAGTTACACTCTGGATAAATGGAGTGGCTCAGGAAGCTGCTTTCAATAGTACTGAGCGTGTTACTCAAGCATATAACGCTGTTCGATATCAAAGATGGGATCCACTTTTAGTCACCTGGGTTTCGCCTGGGGTTGTGAAAATCAAAGCATTTCCTGTATCTGCAAACAGTGATATGAAAATTAGACTTGGTATGACCAGCCCCATTTCTACTAATAGTAATGGCGATATTTCGCTTTCGATGCCGCGCATCACAAAATCGAATTTGAATTTTGACTGTCAGCAGGACGTGCATCTTGAGTCGGATGTGCCTTTCGTGAGTAATAGAGATGACATTTCAAGTGAGCCGAATCAAAAAGGTAAATATGCAAATCTAATTAAAGGCAATATTCCTTTCGAGCGCTTGGGCGATGTTTCGATAACTGGTAAGCGCAAGTTTCCACTTAAACAATTTGCTGTAGCCGCAAAACATGCAAGTTCTGGTAGTTTTATTTTGGCTACTCAAGAAGCGGACATGTTTGGAAAATCCAGACTGAAACTGGAAAAAACTAATACACGACCGCGTGCTTTTATAGTTCAATCAGATGAAGCTTCGCATCGCATCTCCAATTTGTGGGCGATAGATCAAATTCAAAAAGCGGTTGATAAAGGCGAGCGCTCAACTGGTGTGCAAATTGCGATGACTTATAGAGTTGTCTCTCCAGTTAGTGGTGCAACAGTGCTTGCAACCAACAAAGACTATCAACGATTCGGATTGCATCGCGATTTTGGAAAAGTTTACAATGGTGCTTCAACTAAGAGAGCTTCTTCTGACGACAAATTCGATCGAGAATTGCAAAGACGCGCGCCTCTACCCATGGCTGCACCAGCTCCGTCATCTGAATCATTTAACGAGTCAAGTTTTGACGAAGGTGTGTTTGTCGATGGTCAAGCGCCGATGCTTCAAGGCGCAACCAACGGAACCGCCGGACCTGCAGGTAATGATGCCACCGTCATTCAAGGTGTTAATACGCCTGGAACTGTCCAGATGGAGCCAACATTCAATCGAGATTTTGCAAAACAACTGATGTTCAGCATTGTTTGTCTGTTGGTCGGAATCTTTCTGTTCGGCAAAAAACTATTTGCCAACCTAAAAAGAGTTATGCATCGGCCACAAGCCTAAGCTGCACCACGCCGCTTACCCTTTTTTAGTGTTCCAGTTCTTGGTTTAGCTACAGCTCGCGCAGCGCTTGTTCGCTTTGCGGGCTGCTTAGTTTTTTTGGCACGAACTTCTCCGGCTGGTTTCTTTCCATCTATTCTGTCAACGCTTGCTTTGAGCGCGTCGAATAAATTGACCACACGTTTGTCTTTCTTGTCAGGTTTTGATTCTTTAATAGGCTCGCCTTCTATTTTGGCGTCAATAACCTTTTGAAGCGCTTCTCGGTAATTGTCTTCAAATTCTTCAGGCGCGAAATCCTTGCTCAGCAAATCAATTAAACTGTAAGCCATGGTTAATTCTTGTTTGCTAATTTTGCTTTCTGGAATTTCAGGTGCGTCTTCAAGTTTGATTTCGTCTTGCCAGAGCAAGGTCGACAAAAGCAACTTGCCATCACTAATTCGAAGTGCGCATAAACGCTCCCGACTGCGCATGGCGATGCGTGCGATGGCTAGTTTTTCTTTGCCTTTTAGCGCTTCGGCAAAAAGTGAAAATGGTCTCTTGGCGCTTGCCTCAGGCTCGATAAAGTAAGTCTTTTCGAAATAAATAGGTTCGACTTGTTCGGCATCCACAAAAGCTTGTACATCAACTAAATTTTTGCTTGGAAGGGGCAACTGATCAAAATCGTTCTCGTCGAGAATGACATATTGCCCCTTCGAATATTCGTAACCTTTGGAAATTTCTTCCCATTCAACTTTTCGGTCGCACGATGGGCACCAACGCATTTCTTTGATGCGAGTTTGGCACTTATCATGTAATTGATGAAAGGAAATGCTTTTGCTACTGGTGGCGGAATAAACTTTTATTGGAATATTTACCATTCCAAATCCTATTGCTCCAGACCAGATAGCGCGTGGCATTTTAGTTCACCTGCATCAAATTGGATAAGTCGTCTGCGTGCTCCTCTTCTTTGGCGAGAATTTCTTCAAGCATGCGTCGAGTAGTTGAATCTTTAGCACCGATATAATCAATCATTTCTTTATAAGAATCGATTGCAATTCGCTCTGCCACTAAATCTTCTTTGATCATTTCTTTCAGTCCGCGACCCTCGACATACTCAGAGTGACTCAGTTTGGTCAAGTTATCTGGATTGAGATCTGGCTCACCACCCAATTGGGTGATGCGAATAGCTAGTTTGTCAGCATGATCTTGCTCTTCGTTTGCATGTTCTAGAAACTCAGCTGCTACGGGTTCTGAATTCAAACCTTTGGCCATGTAATAGTGTCTGCGATAACGCAATACACATACAAGTTCTGTCGACAATGCGGTCTGAAGCAGTTTTATAACCACTTGGCGATCCGCGTTATAGCCTTCTGTAACCGCACCTTCTTCAATATGTTTGCGAGCGCGCTCACGCAACTCGGTCACACTCGTTAAGAATGAGGCTTCATTTTTCGAATCATTGGTGAACATTATTTATTCCTCTGGATGTTGATTAAGCACACTCTAAATAAGAGAAAAGGCATTTTTGAATTTTGATTCGCGCTCGTGCGATACGTGATTTGACGGTACCTAATTCGGTATCAGTCAAAGTAGCAATTTCTTCATATGACAAGCCATCTACATCGCGCAGCATGGCTGCGGTGCGGAACTGCTCGGGAATACTTGAAACCGCTTTTTCGAGCACGTCACTTAATTCAAGTGAAAGCATTTTACTCTCGGGTTGTTCTGAACTGTCTGCGATTTCTCGCACCGGCTTTGCCGAGCCGTCTTCTGCCGCTACAGGTTCGTCAATGGAGACTATCTGAAATCGCGGCATTTTGCGCAGTTCGTCATAATAAAGGTTGGTAACTATTTGTTTAAGCCATGACTTGAAGGCGCGTGGATCTTTCAGTTGATAGATTGAGCGCCAGATGCGAATGTTGGTTTCTTGAATCAAGTCAGAATAGTCTTTGAATCCTGGTACTAGTTTGTGCAAAAAATGCACAATAGTCCAACGATGTCGTTCTAACAAATGTCGCAGTGCAATTTCGTCGTTGCGCTGACAAGCGAAGATCAATTCCGGATCGGAAAAGTCGGTATATGATCTAGATAATGACATAAAAGGTCTCCTGCTCTAGGTGTTTTCACACTTAAGATTTTTCGTCCTTGTCGCATTTCGAATTTTCGCAGGTCTCCAACTTGCGCGCGATCCACCCTATAGCCGCATTGGCAGCAGCTAGAATAACGGTAGTGGAAACAGCCAAAATAAGCTTGTTCATCATGATTTGCCTGCCCTCGAATAATTTCGTTCTTGCGATTATTAAATGACATAGCACAGATATATACGGCGGTTGCCTTTGCTCAAATAGTAAAAGCCCAGACTGGCTGGGCTTTTACAAAATTAAAACAAACTGAAGATTCTCTTAGAGTTTGGTGCAGAATTCGTCCAATTGTTTTTGGGCTTCTTCTTTAGCCATTCCGTATTTTTCTTGCAATTTGCCAGCTAGCTTGTCACGCTCGCCTTCAATAAGAAGTAAATCGTCATCAGTGAGTTTTGCCCACTGTTGTTTTACTTTGCCTTGCACCTGTTTCCAGTTGCCTTTTACTAGATCCCAGTTCATACATTTACCTCACTAGGAGCGTTGCTCCACCTTTTCCTCTGTAACACAATTGATTTCATTGGCTTTGGCATTTTTGAAAATGTTCTCTGCCACTTTCACTTGTTCGCCATTGTCTGTATGTACGGCAATTAGAATTTTGCCGCCATCGATAACACGTCCTTCGTATTGTTTTGCTTCGATTTCAGGAATTCCCATCCCGACGAGTCCACCTGAGACACCACCAATGGCGCCACCAACAGCAGCACCACTAAGAGCTGCCATCACTGGTCCGGCGGCGATAGCTGGTCCCAGTCCTGGAACGGCTAACATTCCAGCTCCGACCAACCAACCAAATGCGCCACCAAGTACAGCACCAGTACCAGCACCAGTTGAGATGCCTTCAGGAGCCTTACTGTGTTTTTCAAAACCGGCGGTGCGGTAGTTGTTTGCGTCTGGCATCAAAATGGAAATATCATTGTTGATAAAACCACTTGATTTAAGACCATTCACTATCATTTCGGCTTGTGGAATGTCGGAACATAATCCTATTACTGCAGTAGACATAATCGTCCCCCTTTTATTTCGCAACAACCTCAAGCTCGCTTGCGACATTGGCGTCGCCTGCACAAGCTTTGGCTGTGTTAACTAATGATGTAACTTCATCGTTACTTCTTACAGGTCCTTTTAGTGTGACATGACCTTTTTTCACGATTACTTTTGCGTTTTTGGCATAAGAAGATAAAGTGCTATCTTCTACCAATTTTTTGCGAATATCTCTTGCAATCTGGATATCAGACTTGCTGTCTCCAGCGTCTTGAGCGTTTACGGCTGATTTTTTTTCATGACCTTTGTTACGGGCGGTGTTATCGCCTTTCTTTTCGTCATCGGCGTAGGCTGCGCTTGTGGACAGCAAAACTACAACGGCAAGCAATTTATCTAAGTGTTTCATTTTCCCTCCTCAGGGCGTGGAACTTCCGCGACAGTATTAGAACTAGCGCGGAAGTTTCCAAGAAATGTTCTATTTCAGACTTTTCTTAGTCGACACGGATGCCGATTTTGGCGCGTTTGTTATTGATAGAGGCTACGTTTCTGTCCATTCTGGTTGCGACTTTATCTAGTCGAACCGAAATTTCTTTGGCTTTGCTAGCTTTCAACTCGCCGTTCTTCATATATTTGGTTTGTTTGGATTTGATTTCGTTCAATTCCTTTTTCAGCTCAGCGACATATTTCGAAGACAATCTGCCAGCTTTGTATTCGTCATCGATACGACGTTCCAAAGTTACTCTTCGAAAGTCATAGTCATTTACCAGCATTAAATTGCCTTCGTTCAAAACGAATCTGCCACCAACTAATGGTGTCAAAGCTGGCAAGTGAGCGACGGTAACTATCTCATCATTCATCGAGTTCAAAGCATTAGCTACCTGGAAGGCTTCGTTAAATGTGAAAATTCCATCTGAATTTTTGAATCTTGCTTCAAGTGTAATTACTTCATCAAGTCTGGCTTTCAATGCCGATCCTTGAGCTGCAGAAATTTCACCACGCTCGATTGCTCTGTTGACTGTATTTTGCAAATCGAGAATGCGAGCATCAATTGATGTCACTAAACTTTCTGTTGCAGGTGCGACAACAACGTCTACAATGCGTCCACTTGGGTCGACGCTAGCAACCATTCTGCCAGAGCCCTGGTCAACGAAGACCATGCCGAAACTAAGTGGTTGTCCATCAATCATTCTGGTGGTTGGGTCAAACACACCTCGTGTTTTACCTGTCAGTGGATCGACTACAACATAGCGTGCGCTTGGTGCAAGCGAGTATTCTCTAATTACAGTTGAACTTGGTGTGGAAACCACGACAGGAACTGGATCGGTAACTACCGGTGCAGAATCGCTTGTGGTATATGTTGTTGTTCTGACAATTGTCTCTTCTGCATTGATTGGGCTTGCTGTGAATGCTACCAGTCCTACCAATAGAGGAAGAGACGCAAGTGTAAGGTATTTCATGGTTCGGTCCCCTTATTCTTCATCCTCTCTAGATTTTGAAATTAATACTGCTGTGAAGACGCCGGCATTAATTTCCTGATTTTTATGTAGCATATGGCGATTAAATCGCCGTATGTGTCACAGGCGCCTGTGCTATGTGCTACGTAACTGGCAGCCTGGGAGTGAAATTAATATGACAACAGCAGCTGAGCGACCAACTAAAAAGGAATCCAAAATCCAAGAAGAAGACCGATACAAATTCGTTCTCGAAGAAGCCAGAACAGTTTTACCAGGACTTCAAGCTCTCTTTGGTTTTCAACTTATAACTGTTTTCAATCCCAAGTTTGATAAGATGCTTCCATTTGATCAGCAGGCATATTGGGTCGCACTTATATTGATTACTCTTTCGATGTGTTTGCTCATGACACCTGCTGCTTACGACAGGCAAACCAAATGTCATCACGATCCCAAACATTTTGAGCGAGTGGCAACAGTTTTAATTACGTGTGCTTTGTTTCCTTTCATGCTTGCAATGAGCATCGACGCTTATATTGTCACGCGCGAAATGTTCCACTCGGAATCGATGGCTTTAGGCACTGGCTTAACTCTGCTCACTATCTTTGGTGTATTATGGTACGGATTTCCTCTATATATGAACGCCAACCATAATTTTGACAAACACAAGCATTAAACTAAGAGTCCAGCCAGACGCCGAAGCAGTTGCCAATGCCGCCGCTCAAATGATTTTCGAGCGAGCTAATCAAAGTCAAGATCGATTCAGTATTTGCTTGTCGGGCGGTTCGACCCCGAAGGCTTTATATCAAATACTTGCAAGTCCGCTTTATTCGCAACGTTTTCCGTGGAAGCGAGTGCACTGGTTTTTTGGTGATGAACGTTTTGTTTCTCAAGATTCTTCGATGAGCAATTTTAAAATGGTGCGCGAATCAATGTTTGATCACGTTCCAATTCCCGAAGAAAACATTCATGGTGTGAATACGTCTTATCCAACAGCATCTGAAGCTGCATTTGATTATGGAAAACGTTTGCAGGCATTTTATGGCTCTGAACATATTCAGCCTGACAAGCCTATTTTCGATTACACATTAATGGGAATGGGCGACGATGGTCATACTGCCTCACTTTTTCCTGGAACCGAAGTATTGAATGAAACTGAAAAATGGTGCGATGCTGTATGTGGTGTCAAAGCAGAAGACAGAATAACTTTGACTTATCCTGTTTTGAATGCAAGTCGCGTGATGCTATTTTTGGTGGCATCTAAAAGTAAGCGCGAAGTGCTTGGCAAAATTCTAGATGGTGACACGACCTATCCCGCCGCACGCGTCAAGCCGTGGGGCAGTCTGATTTGGCTCGTAGATCAAGATGCTGCACCTGAAAAATCTTAGATTTTAAGAGTCCTTTTTCTTTTCTACGATCGCATCCCGCGGAACGTTCCGCAGGATGCGATCGTATTGTATTGTGCTTATGTACTTCGCCCGGGGCCCGAGCGGCGGGCGGAAAATTTTCTTTTTGAGCTACTAATCGATTGACTTTCGCTGAGCGCTTAGCGCTAAGCGCTCAGCGAAAACTTCGGGCATCAACGAATGACCTTTTATGCGTCCCGGGATGCGTAACGCCTAAAAGTTTATTCGAAGAGCTTTCGAGCTTGTTTATCCAGTTCAAAAACGTATTCATAGGAAACATTGAACTTTTCAGCAACTTCTGAAATCGAGTGGCAAGGTTCATCCGATTGTGCCCACAAAATTTTTAAAATCCGTCTGTCCAAACTCTTGAAATGAGAAAGTTTGTCCTGTACGTCAGACCATGAGAGATTGCTCAATGGTGAGGAAGGCTTAGAAGCCGTTGGTTTTCTTCGATCTCTATTTGGATGTCGAAGTTTGCGCAAAGCTTTTGCTT
Source organism: Candidatus Melainabacteria bacterium (assembly GCA_016699165.1). Classification (GTDB taxonomy): domain Bacteria; phylum Cyanobacteriota; class Vampirovibrionia; order Obscuribacterales; family Obscuribacteraceae; genus Aved-18. The sequence continues at coordinate 3,620,560 of CP064963.1, forward strand.
CTATCTGCCTGACCCGCTCTCGAGTTAGACCAAAAAGAAATCCAACTTCTTCAAGTGTTCTAGTTTTGCCATCATCTAGTCCAAACCTCAATTTAACTAAATCACGCTCTCTTGGTGACAGGTTTTCCATTACATCTATAATGTCCTTGCGAAGGAGATCATGAGTTATAGAGGGGCGAGGAGGGGCGTCGTCATCGTTGTCATCATCTTCAGATTCGTCATCGTCCCCGAAATAACCTAGAGCTACAACATTCGAGCCCGAGCCGCCACCACCATCACCATCGCCACTGCTCCCGTCACCATCAGATTCGGTAACAAGCTTTAGTTTGGGCTTTTTCTTTTCGTCGTCGTCATTGTCATCGTCCATAACTAGTTAGGACAAGCTCTTCCAGTAACGCCCGTCGCGCGAGAGCAAATCGTCGGAAGCTTTGGGACCAGATGAGCCAGCTGCATAGTTTGGAAAATCTTTTTGACGAGAGTGTTTCCAGTAGTCGAGTACATTGTCGATGGCTTGCCATCCAAGTTCGGCAGTGTCGCCGCGTTGAAAGAGGGTAGCGTCGCCGATCATACAGTCGTAGAGCAATGTCTCGTAGCCTGTATTTACAGCCTGACCGAAATATTGCTTGTAGTCGAATGTCATTTTGACCGGGCTTATGGCAATATTGGGACCTGGAATTTTGGCATCGAGTGAAATTGAAATGCCTTCTTCGGGTTGAATATTGATTATGACCTGATTGGAGCGGACATTGGAGCAATCGGCTTGTTGGAACAAAGAGATTGGAGCTTTTTTGAAAGTGACTACAATCTCTGAACGTTTTTGCGGAAGTGCTTTTCCTGTTCTTATGTAAAAAGGCACACCTGCCCAGCGCCAGTTTTCTATATTGAACTTCATGGCGACATAAGTTTCGGTGTTTGAATCGGGGCGCACTTTTTGTGATTGGCGATAACCTGAAACCGATTCGCCTTTGATTTTGCCTGCACCATATTGACCGCGCACCGCGTGTAGTACTATATCGTCGCCTTCGATTGGGCGAAGACATTGCAATACTTTTGCTTTTTCGTTTCTTACTGAATCTGCTGCAAATGAGGTTGGAGGCTCGATTGCAGTCATTGTTAGTAATTGCAATAAGTGATTTGGTACCATGTCTCGCAGGGCACCGGCATTGTCATAGAAGTTGCCGCGATTTTCTACACCAACGACTTCTGATACAGTAATTTGAACATGATCTATGTATCGATTGTTCCAGAGCGGTTCTATAAGTCCATTGGCAAAACGAAATACCAAAATATTTTGGACTGTTTCTTTGCCTAAGTAGTGATCAATTCTATAAATCTGACTTTCTTGAAGTGAACTGAGCAAACTTGCGTTCAAAGCTTTGGCCGATTGCAGATCTTCGCCAAAAGGCTTTTCTACAATTACGCGCCGCCACTTTCCATCCACTTCTTGAGTGAGTCCTGCTTCAGCCAGGCGGTGAACTATAGAGGCGAAATAATCAGCACCAGTTGCCAGATAGAATAAAACATTTCCTTTGGCATCTACAGCTTTATCTACTTCGGGCAGCTTCTCTGCTAACTTTTGATAGATGTGTTGGTCGTCGAAGTTACCCTGAATATAGTGGATATTGTTTTTGATCTTTTCCCACTTTTCAGGTGCAACCGCTCTTGTTGCATATTTGCCAAGGTCTTCAGTTAGATCTTTGCGAAATTGCTCAGAGTCTTTGTCAGCTCGGGCGATGCCGATGATGGCAAAATTTTCTGAAAGCAAGTTTGCTTCAATCAAATTGTAGATGGCAGGGATGAGTAAGCGTTTAGTTAAATCACCCGCTGCACCGAAAACCACAAATACACACGGATCAGCTTTTGGGTGAGGTCCAGAAGACTCTACGCAATTAGGATCAGGACTTAAGAGCTGGCTGTTCAACGTGGCCTCCAAACTGGTTACGCATGGCTGATAGAAGTTTTTCGCCGAAGCTGTGGTCCTGGCGGGAGCGGAATCTAGTGAAGAGCGATGCTGCCAACACATTGGCTGAGACGCCCTCTTCAATTGCTGCTTGTACGGTCCAGCGACCTTCACCCGAGTCTTGCACGCTTCCTGTGAAATTAGACAAGCTTGGATTCTCGGTCAAAGCGCGTGCGCTTAGATCAAGTAACCATGAGCCTACAACGCTTCCGCGTCTCCAGAGTTCTGCCACTGATTCAAGTTGAAAATCGAAATGTTCTTTCTGATCGAGGTTGCCAGCATTTTTTAGAATATCGAAGCCTTCAGCATATGCTTGCATGATTCCGTATTCGATACCATTGTGGACCATTTTGACAAAGTGCCCAGCACCTGAAGGTCCGCAGTGTAAGTAACCTTTTTCAGCAGTTCCTAGTTTTTCAGCGCCTGGTGTTCTATCAATTTCGCCTACGCCTGGTGCCAAGGTAGCGAAAATAGGGTCGAGATATTTGACCGCTACTTCAGGTCCACCAATCATCAAGCAATAACCACGCTCTAGACCCCAGACACCACCAGAGGTGCCAACGTCTAAATATTGAATGCCTTTTTTGCCAACTTGCTCAGCTCGCACGGCATCTTCTTTGTACATCGAGTTGCCGCCGTCGATAATTATGTCGCCGGCTTCAAAATATTTAGCCAGTTCGTCGACCATATCTTGGGTTGCTTGACCGGCGGGAACCATGACCCAAGCGCATCTTGGCTTCGAAAGCTTCTTGGCAAGGTCGGCTATATCTTTGGCGCCAATGGCACCTTCTTTTTCAAGTTCTTTTACTTTGTCTGGGGTGCGGTTGAAAACCACGCACTCATGTCCATTTTTCATTAGGCGGCGCACAATATTGGCGCCCATGCGGCCAAGGCCAATCACTCCAATCTGCATAAGCTTTTACTCCTTCGCCTACAAAGACTGGCATTTTAGCACCGAAGCAGTGCTTAGAGATCCAGCTCGGCTAATGATTTAATGCTTTGGTGCTCGTTTTTGCGTTGTGGAGCGTTGCCATCTCTAATCACTAAAGCAGTCTGGACACCAGCTGCAGCGGCTGCGTCCAGTTCGTCCACGATGTCGCTCAAGAATAGAATTTTGGAAGGTTCAAATTCGAGCGCATGGCTGATGGTCTTATAGCTGCTCGATTCTTTTTTGCCACCACTTGTAGTGTCGAAATAAGATTGGAGATACTTGCTCATATCGCCAAATTTAGTATAAGCAAAAAATATTTTCTGCGCCCCAATACTTCCAGACGAATAAATAGAAATATTCTTTCCGCCTTTATGCCACAAAGAGAGCGCGTCTGGCACATCGGCAAATAACTCTGACATCAACACGCCATTGTCGTATCCGTCTTTCCAAATTATTCCTTGTAGTTCTTTTAAGCCCGTAGCTTTAATATCTGCATCCATTAATCTATTAACTTCAGACAAAACTACTTGCACTGGGTTGCCCGTCTTGAGCCAGTCTTCGCCAGTGGCAAAACCGGCATCGCGAGCCATGAAGTCGACAGCTTTTATTACCGCAGGCTTATCGAAATTATTATGCAAAAACTCACTGGCATATTTGCGTGCAAAAGGAAAAAGCACTTCGTATACATATGAAACAGGCGAAACTGTTCCCTCGATGTCGAGCAGGACTGATTCGATTGAGTTTACTTTCATCAGCCTACCGAGTTAAAACAAAGCGGTGAATACTGCTTGTCTATTGCGTCTTCTAAATAATGAGGCGCCCATCCAGTCGAATCTTGAAATAAACGAATAGTCTTAATGCTTTTTTCCTGGCACAAATTGAACCAGTGTCTTGTTCCCTCAGGCACATTTATAAGATCGCCTGCTTCCATTTCGACTGAAAAAACTGGGGCGTTTACTGGATTTATGTGAAAGATTCCGCGCCCAGAAATAACAAAACGAACTTCATCTTCAGAATGTGTATGCTCTACGCAGAATTTGGCAAGCATCGCATCAAGCCCAGGAGTTTCTGGTGAAACATTGATAACATCGGCAGTAACGAAACCGCCGCGCTTAGATAACAACTCAATTTCCGGTTTGAATAATTCAAGTATCTCTTCGTTTGACACTGCAGGCGATGGCAGGCGGGAATCGACATCCCAATGCTCAAACCACATAGAATATGGCTCGACATAAGCTTTTATCTCGGCAGGTTCGGTTAAAGTAATCGATTTTTCAGGGACGTTCAATTTTGCCATGACTTAAAAACCCGACTTAAGTAAAACTTCTAACAAAAATTCATAACCTTCAACGTGTCTTTTGGCTTCGCTCAAATCCTTGCCCCAGGCATAGAGACCATGACCGGCTATGAGAAAGGCTTTTGGCAATGTGTGGTATTTGTTGTTTACCTGATTTGATAGTGCCACCATATCTTGCGAGTTGGCAAATATGGGCAGCTTGACGCAGGTTTCATGCGTTACTTTGATTCCATCAAGACTAATAGCTTTAATCATTTCAAAGCCTTGAATCTCTAGAAATCCTTCATCACAATATTTATTCGAGAGCACTGTGGATGCCACAGAGTGAGTATGCAAAACAGCTCCAACTCCAGGCTTGGATGCAATTGCCGTATGCAATAAAGTTTCAGCAGACTGCTTGTGGTCGCCATTTTTTGAGCCTGTAAGTTGTCCACTTTCATCGACAGTGACAAAATCATCGAGACTTAAAAATTGCTTGTCTTTGCCGCTTGCCGTTATAAGCAGATTGAGCGGTTCTTTGCAAAGTACTATGCTGTAATTGCTCGATGTTGCAAGCGACCAGTTCTTTTCATAGAACAAGTGCGACAAAGCAACCAGGTTGGCTTTGCCCTCAGAAAGGCTTGTGTCAGATGTTTTGAGGTTGAGCATAACCCCTGGCTCCATTTGAGTGCCAAGATCCTACCATAGTAGGTATTGGGTCTGGCTCTGGTTTAATGATTGACAGTTAAAATCACTTTGCCAGTGGTTTGTCTGGTTTCAAGAAGGTTCTGTGCTTTGCTCGCAAGTTGCAAAGGAAAAGTCTCACCAATGCGCAAATTGAGCCATTTACGCTCGATTCCTTCAAGCACTGCATTTGCTCGCATCCGCATTTCGGCGCCATCTTGCATAAAACAGCCGAGTGATCCACCGTGAAGAGTTATTGATTTTTGTTGCAAAATATTTGGCGAAATAGGCTCGGCTTGTCCCGACGCAGAACCAAATATTGCTATATGTCCGCGCATACGCACTGCTTGCAAATCCATTGGAAAAGTGGTTTTACCGACGCCGTCGATTATGTAATCGACCCCTTTGCCATTGGTGTATTCTTTGCTCTCTTGCACAAAATCTTGAATGGTATAAATTATCACTTTGTCGCAACCGGCTTCTTGAGCCAATATCGCTTTATCATCGCTTGAAGTGGTGCCAATCACTTTAGCGCCCAGATGATGCGCCCACTGGCATAATAGAAGCCCCATACCGCCTGCTGCGGCATGAATCAGCACAGTCGAGCCTGGCTCAATTTTATAAAATTCGAAAATCAAATAGTGAGCGGTCATTCCTTGCAAAGGAAAAGCAGCGCCTTGCTCAAAACTTAGAGCGTCTGGAAGTGGTATCAAAAGATCAGCACAGATATTTGCGTATTGGCTGTAGGCGCCAGATCTATGTGCACAAAATGCGACCCTGTCACCTGGTTTGAAATCAATTACAGCGCTTCCCACCGCATCAATTGTGCCGGCACCTTCTCGTCCAACTGTATAGGGAGTGGGCACAGGATAATGGCCGCGACGCTCATAAATGTCTATGAAATTTATACCTGCAGCCATGATTTTTACACGCACTTCATGCGGCTGTGGCGGAGCTAAATCGATTTCTTTAAAATGTAATACTGTTTCATCGCCTGTGCCTTCAGCTCTAATGGCGTGACATTTGATGCCTGTTTCAGTCTTTGTCATCTTCCTTCTCTCTTTCGCGCTCTTTTAAAATAGCAGCGTAATCGGGAGTGTGTCCTATCTCTAGTGCTTTCTTATTGATTGCGGCAGCTTCGGCCTTTTTGCCCACTTGTTCTAAATGATTGGAATAGCTTATGTAGAAATTTGCCAACTCGAATTTGCTCACTTCCTTGTTTTTCTCAGCTAGTTTAATAGCTGTATCAAGTGTTTTACCGGCATCATCAGGGCTTCCATAATCTCGTTGCCACTGTCCCAAGCGCAGTAAAGCTCGAATATAATCGAGGTCATCGTGCAATTCCATTTTTTTGTGTTTGGCGCAATAGCCACTAATTGCAAAAGCGTCTTCGTACAACCTTCTTGCTTTAATTTCGTCAATTCGATCTAAAAGCATAAGAAAGTCTGCTCGTTCTAGCTTTATGGGAGCAAGCCCATGAAAGCGCACGCCGTAGAGTTTAGTCATTACCCGCTCAGCTAAATCTAGCAATTTATATTCGAGTTCGAATGAATAAACTTCTTCAAGACTTCTTGCCACAGCAATTATTTTTGAGCCTGAGCCAGACCAGTTTAGCCGGCGATCCGACATGTGGGTGCGTAATGATTCGCCTTGTGACTCAAGTTCTTTAATGTATTTGTCGGCTTCTGTTAGCAGTTCTATTAACCGTTTGCCTCGCCTTTCATAATCATCTTTGTATAAATCGTACATGCGATTTTGAAGAGCTTCTTGCTCTTTGATTTTGCCTTCACGCATATAAATATTATTCAAACTTTTCATCGTTTCAAACTTGCGTGAAAAACCTCCCAGATTTTGATCCAGATCGTTCAAGGCTGTGGTCATAAGCTTTTCGGAAAATCCATAATTGCCGCTTTCGGTTGCCCAGTTGCTGAAAGTCATAAGTAATTGCCAATAAGTTTTGGCAGCTGGCGATCCTGGATCTTCAATTGGACCGGGATAGAAAAACTGAAAGAGCATGACGGCTATAAAGGCAACACTCAAGACGACACCAACTTTGGTGCGCGACTCCTTAATTAATTTTCGGATAGCACGCGGGCGACGACTGTCCACCACAGTTTTTTGCTTGGAAGTTGAAAGTGCATCAACTATACCCCGGCTACCTTTTTGTTGTGACGACTCGACCATTTGATTGAGTTTTACAATTACTGTACCGGTTTGGCTTGATGTCGGCGCCGCTCCGGTCTCGGGAAGAGCGTGCAATACTTCGGATACTGTTTGATAACGATGATTTACTTTCTTTTCAAGACAGGTGAGAACGACTTGTTCCAACTCTTTTGATATTTTTACATGCGGATTTGTTTCTCTAAAAGGAGGTGCCTGCTCATTTAAGTGCAGATTCATCGTATCCATTGGTGTGTCGCCAGCAAACGGTGGCATGCCGGTCAAAATTTCGTACATTACACAACCAAGTGAATAAACATCAGATCTGTAATCGAGCTTACTTGCAGTCCATTGCTCAGGACTCATGTAGAGTGGACTGCCAAAAATGTCACCAGTTTTAGTTAGTCCTTGCGAGGCTGCACCATCTGATGGCAGTATTTTTGCTATACCAAAATCGACTATGCGCACAAGCACTGAACCATCATCATCGGCAGTCAAAACTAAGTTTGCAGGTTTGAGATCGCGATGCACAATTCCTTTGTTGTGAGCATGTACAAGTCCGCGACAAATTTGTCTGAAAATATCAAGCGCTTCTGCTTCTGGAATAGGACCACTCATATCTAAAATGGCAGACAACGAAGAGCCCACCAGATAGTCCATTACAAGATAAGCTTCGCCAGTTGAGGTGATACCAAAATCATAAACAGTAATGATATTTGGGTGTGACAAACTGGCTGCGGCTTTGGCTTCTTGCGAGAATCGCTGCACGCTAGTAGGGTCTGATACCAGTTGCGGATGCAAAAGCTTGAGCGCAACAATGCGCTCCATGTATGTTTGTTTTGCTTTATAGACGGTGCTCATACCGCCTTTGCCAAGCACGGATTCAATCAAATATTTTTCAGCAAAAAGCTTGCCGATAAGCGCTTCTGTAGCAATAGGCACAAGCTCGTTATTATCGTCTGGACAAAAGCGAAGCTCTTCTGCAAATCTGCGTCCACAATGGAGGCAGAAAACTTTTTCTGATTTGCCTGAATTAGTCATGCCAGACGTAGTGTCCTTTATGTAAGACCCCGATTTTGCTCAATTCTACTTTAGATATAGAAAGTATGGAATATTCAGCTTAAAAGGTTATTGTCAAGCGCGCGTGACAACCTGGGTTGATGACATATTAAGGTATCATTTGGATGTTAGTGGGGGCGGCGTTTTAAATTGAAAAAGAAGGCATTAATATGTCTTGCTACGCTAGGCATTGGCATCCTGCTCAATTCTGCGGCTGAAGCAAAAGCGTCTAAAGAATATGTAGATATCCAAATAACGCCCGCTCGCAATTTAGCTGCTGAGGCGAATAATGAGCTTCGGGCCGACGCTGCCGAAATGGCCGACCTGCTCAATATCAGACCCGTGGTCGAGATGTTGCGCACAGCACAGCGCTCGGGTAAAGATATGTCGGCTTCCCCGAAAGCACTTCAAAGCGCAAGACTTATGTGTTTATGGCGTATGTTCTCGGCATCGGAAGAAGTGCGTAAAGTGGTGGCGCAAATAAATTTCGATATTGCAGTAAACAATGTCCACTTAGAGACACTCAATAATCGCAAAAGAGTGACCAATAACTTGATCAATACTTTCAACTTTACTCAAAACGGAGTGCTAGGTATTGTCAAAAACTCACTGGCTATTGCAGCTCTCTATCCCATATTTCGTCAGGAAATAGCAATGACCAGTTTTGGTATGAGCGGATGTTTGCCGGTCATAAATTTGTATGCACCCAAATTGATTTATAGAAAAACAACTGATGGTGCCAATATGCTCTCGCATGTGACGGACCCCGGTTTCAGACCAGAATATGCTAATCAAAGTTATTTGTGGAAATATTTCAGTTCGCCTATTCCAGGTAGTAATTTAAAAGAACCTAGACGCGAAGTGATTCTCAAGCACTGGGAAGCGCTCAAAGGTCTTTCTGCCACCAACGAAAAACAAAGAGATTTGATGGATGGAAGTAACGAAAAGACTCGACTGGAAGGTCTTAAAACAGTCAGTCAACGCATTGAGATTTTGCACGATTTTAAAACACACGTAGAAGAATTCGATGGTGCTTTGTTCGAGCTTCATCAGGCAGTGACCAATATACAACCTGGAGAACGATAATGTTAGCTCGCAAATTGAAAGGTATTTTTCTCGCCTTTATAATTTTGTTCATGCAGTTTGGTATTTTGAACAAACCAGCTGCCGCGTTAGATAGGATCCAGTTGGAAGGTCAGGCTGTAGCGCTTACTCCAGGTGCTCGCGAAGCGGCTAATTTGCTTGGTATTTTGCCTAAAGTAGAGCGTTTGCTGCAACTTAAACAGCAAAGACAGGGTAATGAAACGGCACCGCTTTCAGACGAAGAACTTGGTCTTAAAGTCGATGTGCTGGACAAGGTGCTTGGTGCTTCAATGGAAGTACGCATGGTATCTGGACGTATCGACCGCGACTTGTCCTGGGCGTTTGCTGGGCAAGGTGCCCTTAATGCCAAACAACAAAAAATATTGAATACCATTTTCACAGTTAACTTTATGCAAATTGGTACGCTTGGTGTACTTTCGGGACCGGCATTTCTAAACGGACGCGGAGCGCTTGGCTCAGAGTTATTATTACTTGCAAGTAGTATTGGTCTGGTTTTGTCGATGCTTGCTTTTGCTCAAACAAATATAGGTTATAAAAAAGCAGTTGATGGTGATGCCACCATCTTGACCGATGTGTTAAAGGTGCAAAAACCAGTAAGTACTGAACACGAATCAAAGCTGGTAGTTAAATTTTTAGATTCTGTTCCGCCAGGCACTCGCGACGGAAAAACTAGATCACAGGCTCTTATCGAGAACTGGAAAAAAGGCAAATATCTACGCAACATGTCAGAGCCCAATTTAAAAAAACTCTCGGCTGTTGTACCTTCTGGTAAGAAATATAAAATTGGTGCGGCTGAATTCAATAAACGAATCCGCATGTTATTTGATACACAATACACAATTGAACTTTTTCACGAACAGTTAGTGGAACTATTGAGAGCAGCGGAAATCAGTTAATGCGAAAATTTTATACGTTTATAGTGTGTGCAGTTCTTGTTACCACTTATTCGGTCTTGCAAAGTCGAGGTGCCGTGCGGGGACGCATTGTTCACTTTGTAGCGTTGAAGTATAAATCGACTACAACAGATATCGACAAAGAAGCTTTGCGCTCTGACTTCAAGGCTCTAAAGAAGAAGATTCCTGGCATTGTGTCAATCGAAAGTGGTATCAACAATAGTGTTGAAAAACGCAACAAAGACTTCACCGATGCTTTTGTGATTAAATTCAAAAATGAAAAAGATCGCGATAGTTATTTAACTCACAAAGAACACGTCGCCTTCAAAAACAAGAATTTGCCTCTGGTAGACGACGTTTTCGTGATGGATTTCTGGAGCAAATAGCGACAAGCTATTTTTTGTTTTTAACTCAAGCCGTCGCTAAAGTTGAAGAACACGCCATCTGGATCATACTGGGCGCGCATGGCTTGAATCTTTTCCATGTTAGTTTTGCTTATTGCTTTTTCCAAATATTCTGGATGGCCAACTGTGTCAGATTCTGAGATGTAATGACCTTTGACTAATGGCTCCATATTTTTCATGCAAGTATTGTGCCATTCAATTTCTTTTTGGTCTTCATCAGCTTTTTCCCACATGGTCCAGGGACCGCCATAAAGTTTGGCATGCATCGTAAAGCAAGCATCTTTTGGTGGTTCGGGATTGGCGCCAGTGAAAATAGCAAACATATAAACGGTTTTTGGATGAGCTTTGAGGAAGTGTTCTTTATTTACTTTGAAAACTTCAGTCAAAGGCGCATCAAAGAAACACGCATCTACTTTTGCGCGCAGACCGTCTGACCAAATTGCGCCTGAAGCATCGAAGAGTTGCGGGAAAGTAGTTGGCTCTGCAATAGATTTTTTAATTGCTTTGCCGAGCTCAGGACAGTTATCTAATACTTGCAATTCGTATTTGGCATTATCTTCGTTGTCGGCAAACATGGTGGCAGTAACTAACGCCACTTTGCCATTTGAGTCTTTGCACTGATCGGCAATATCATCGGGTGCATGAACTGCAAACAAGCTAAGCTCAATGCTTGATGGCAACTGGCTTGCAAGCGGTCCAAGCCATTCGGCAATTTTTTCGATTTCATTATAAGGATAATAATATACGCTTGCAGTAATTGCTTTTGGTAGTGGAAAACATTTGAGGTGATAACGGGTACAGACTGCAAAAAATCCAGGACCAGAGCCGCGAGCTGCCCAGAAGTAATCTTGATTTTCAGTAGCAGAGGCAGTGATTTTCTTGCCTTCAGCTGTGACCATTTCTATTGCTTCAAGCCCTTCATAACCGTGTCCCCAGCTACCTTGATTCCAGGACATGCCACCACTTAAGAAATAACCAGATAGTTTTACTTGGGGGCAGTGTCCAGTGGGAAATGACAGTCCAACTTTATTTAGTTCTTCTTGAGCCTGACGATTGCTAATAACAGGTTGAAGAACGGCGCGTTTTTTATCTGCATCAATGGAAATGACTTGATTCATATTGGTCAAATCGAGCATGATGCCACTGTTTCGAACTGACGGCGCACACCAGTTGTGACCGCCACCGCGGATAGCGACTTTTACTTTGTTTGCTTTGGCGTATTTGACTACTGCCACCACGTCGTCTTCGTCGATAACCTGAGTTACCATTTGTGGTTTTCTATTGCTTGGTCGCAGCCTGTTCCACAAGCCACCAACTACGGCGGTATCAAAATTTGCGTCTTTGGCTGTAAATATTTTGCCTTTGAAACCGTATTTGGTTTTGAGCAATGCAGCATCCAGTTTTATTTTTTTGCTAGACGATGCAAGCGCATGTAAATTGCCCGTTTGAAGTGCAACAAAAGTGGAGCCTGCCGCCGCTATTCCTTTGGTCAGGAACAAACGGCGGCTAATACCTCCGACTGCTACTTCATTTAGATTGTTATTTTCTGTATTACTCACAGTCGGATACTCCCTTTATTAGCGGTCGGTAAAAAGTGCCGGCTCAGCTATCGAACTCAATAAAAAATTCGCAGACTATGTCTCGACTATCGACTTTTAAAACCGTGTTTTCGTGAAAAGTTCAACCGGTAAAAAGAGGAGTAGAAATTAGAGACTCGCAATTCTATATAAAAGCAGACATGAATAGTATTAAATCACTGCTTGGTAAGCGGCGGGTGAAATTTCCTTTCTGCTGAGTTGTCCGTTTCTTCTTGAATTTATCAAGCTAACTTAAGATTATCAATCGGCTCTGAGGATATCGTCGGTGAGGTTACGGTATCAAGTAGTTCCCGCACTGCCGATACAAATTCATCGGGAGTGACTCGTCCTTTCGTCAGATGTCTAGTTATACCTAGAGTTAGTTTTCGTCTATCTGCTTCAGTAAATTCTTCACCAGAATAAACTATCAAAGGCGCAAGATATTTATTCGTTTCGCTGTTGTAAAGTGACTCTACGAATTTGAATCCGTCCATTTGGGGGATGCCCACATCTAAGATAATTACATCAGGCTTGCTAGAGCGGGCGATGGAGAGCGCTTGTATACCGTTAGCGGCTTCAAGGCAATGGGCATGTAATTTTTTCAACTGTGCCACTATAACTGCTCTTGTATCAGGGTCGTCTTCGATTACTAGTACTCTTCTTTGCGGTATGTCGACTGTGGCGCGCTCAACTGAACGAATAAGAATCGACTGATCAAAAGGTTTTATGAACCAGTCGAACACTACCGGCGGTGAACATTCCAGATCCTCAACATTTCTTCCAGTCATAATGATCACAGGAATGTCAGAAAGTTTTTCATCTTTGCGGATTGATTCTATGATTTCCAACCCGCTTCCATCGGGAAGTGAAATGTCCATCAAAAGCACATCTGGTTTGCACTTGCTCAACAATTGCATTGCTTGCGATTTGGAAGTGGCGTGCCTTGTGGCATAACCGTCTTTTTGCAGACGAAGCTTGAGGAATTGAATCAGATTCTGATCATCTTCTACTATTACTACCAACTTTTGATCATTTAATTTTTCTAGGTCTTGCATAACGGAATCCTCTTTCAACAACGGAAGTTCGAACCAGAAAGTTGTACCTAAACCTGGAAGGCTGTGCATACCTATTTCGCCGTTATGCTGAGATACAATAGCTTTGCATATGGCAAGACCGAGACCAGTTCCTTCTTTTGGGCGAGTATCGGATGAATCTATTTGCTGGAATTTTTCAAAAAGCTTATGTTGGTGTTCGACTGGAATTCCAGGACCTTCATCGGTTATTGAAAATCTTGCATTGCCGAACTCATTCTGCTCAACTGTTATGTTGATTAAATCTCCTTCTTCTGAGTATTTGATGGCGTTGGATAGCAAATTGGTCAACACTTGCAAAAGACGGCTGGGGTCAGCGAAGAAATGCAGATTGCTCTCAACGCTGGATGATAAGTTGACTTTGGCTGTGCGGGCCATGCCGTCCATAAATTCAATGCCGCGCGTGACAAGCGATTGAGCTTCAACTCTTTCCAGGCGCAATTCAAGTTTTCCAGCCTCAATTTTGCGCAAATCTAGAATGTCGTTGATGATAGTAACCAGACGTTCTGAAGAACTCCGTGCTATGCGGATCATTTCTTTCGCTTCATCCGAATCCGGTTCGACAATTTCATCGGCTACCAGGCTGAGTGCTCCTCTAATGGAAGTGAGCGGAGTTCTTAGTTCATGCGATACTGTGGAGTAAAATTCGTTGATTCGTTTTTCCACTTCCTTTCTGTGGGTGATATCACGGGCGATGACGGAGATGCCTTGAATCACGCCAAGCTCATTTTTCATGGGCGATACAGCTTGCGATATTTCGATGATACTGCCGTCCCTCTTTACTCGTACTGTTTCATAATCGTTGACTGATTCACCGCGGGTAATGCGTGATGTAATTTGATCAAATTCCTGAATCTGGTCGGCCGGAACAATGAGACGAGTGTTGGCTCCAATCATTTCTTTTGCACTGTATCCATACATGCGCTCGGCACCGGGGCTCCAAGAATAAATTGTGCCGTCTAAATTTTCTCCGATGATGGCGTCTTCGGAAGCATCAATGATAGCGGCAAGCTGTTTGGCTGTCATTTCAGATTTGCGGCGATCAGTAATGTCACGAATGAAAGCCGAGAAAATAAAGGTGTCGTCTAAAGCATGAGGTGTAAGGGTGATTTCAATTGGTACTTCAGATCCATTTTTGTGGAAGGCAGTGAGTTCGGTGCGCTTTTTTGCAAAATGGCGATTCTCGTCCATCATGAGCGTGGCTACACGTGAGTATCCGGTTACCGTATGCGGAGGCAAAGAAATGAAAGTAGCAAGATTTGAGTTGATTGCATCTTCACCTTTCCAGCCGAATATCGATTCAGCTTGTTTGTTCCAGCTGGTTATGGTGCCGTTTGCGTCGGTCATTATAAATGCATCGAGCACAGTATCCATAACTGTGGACAATTTTTGCTCGCTTGAAGCAAGTTTGGAAGCTCGCAGTTCGGCCAGTTCTTGAATCTGGCTGTTTGTTTCTTCAATTCGGGCTCGTTGAAAAGAAACCTCTTTCAACTCTGCAAGACCGCGTGAACAGGAATTGAACAAAATGATATCTTCAAAGACAACCCAAACAGCATGTTCTATAGATCTCCAAGGGTTGGAGACAAGTACGCCGTAAACTGATTCTGGAATGTAAATGCCCCGAATTATATGATCGATAAGCACCATTGCTGTGGCAGTGCAAATTACTTTCCAGTCTCTATAGAATGCCAGAAATGCAAGCGAGCCGAAAATATGAAAATGTGTCTCTATGCGCCCTCCGGTCAAATGAATTAATAGAACGGAAAACAAGATCTGGCATATGGCTACAATTTGTCTGGTAAAAGGTTTGCCAGGATACATGTAGATGAATTGCAAAGCTGGCAAGGTGATTAGAGCACCAAAGGCAATTGCAAACCACACATGTGGGTGTAGGTAACTCGATTTACCTGCCCAAGCCAGAGGCGAGATTGTAATAGAAATGATTATTCCTGCAATCCATTGAGTAATTAGCAGATGCGAAAACATGCGGTCAATTTTGATGTGTGATTCTCTTATCTGTTCATCGAAAATGGCTTGAGCATGTTCGTCTAAAGCCGAGCATTTTTTCTTCTTGAACATTTTAGTTCCTTTCTATTTTTGCTGACCATGTCAATTTGGATGTATCGAAGAGTGGACAGCCGAAAACCGGACTACAGTTATTGTTATTTTTCTTACTTAATGCTAAATCTTCAATCGCTAGCTGGCCAGGATTGTCGCCTTCGTGTCCACGTGAGCCAGTAATTCCGCCCGAAAATATTAAGACGCCATCTCGATCAAAAAGATAAGTTTGCCCGGACGTTTTAGCAAAAAATGCGTTCGTTTCATCTCCGTTTATATCTGCAAAACAATCGCAATTGGGAATTTGCTTTGCTGTATACCAAAGATCTGTCTTTTCCCAGTCCAAGCCAAATTCTTGTGGCTTCATGAATACGACCCGACAACTAACATTTTTTTTGGCTCTGCTCATTATTTTGCAAAGTTCATTCAAGCTTGCTCGCGAACACGGGCAATGTGGATGAATGAATGCCACCAGATTGAATTTATTTTCGTCGCGCTCTAATTTACTAATAGTTGGCCAGTGGACCATTTCGGATTCCCCTTTTTCACCATGCTCGGTGCTATAGGCATTGAGGCCGCAATAACTAACAATTACTAGTAACGCCCAAATTGACATAGAAATGATTAAAGTGCGATTTGTCTCGCCATTTTTGAAATTCATGCCACGCTTCTCCATTGCCTGCAAATGGACATGATTTCTTCAGGAAGTGTCTTTGGATCAAAAGGTTTTGTAATCACGCCTATGGAGCCAAGATTCTTGAAAAAGTCCACTTCGCTTTTTAGTGCTTTGGCTGTCATGAATATAACCGGAGGTGCGGCCTCTCCGTATGTCTGTTTTATCGAACTCAAGGTTGTCGGTCCGTCAAGCCCGGGCATCATCACGTCTAGCAGGATTAAGTCAGGTTGAAATTCCTGCAAGATAGCAAGAGCCTCATTTCCGGACGCTGCCAGTTTCACTTCCCAGGGCACTACTCGCGTAAGCACCAATTGGGCAATACGTCTAATGTTTGCATCATCATCTACCATTAATACGGATGTTATGTTCATGTCTAACCTCTAGTTGAAAATTGTCTAAGTAGTTGGAGAGATTTTTTTGCTCTGTCTCACTGCTTTTTTTAAAGCCGTTTCTATTTTGCCGGCTAGATCTGAAATGCCTTCAAGTGACAGAGAGCCGGCTGTACCTCTGATTTTGTGAGCTTCCATAATGGCGTTTTTACCTGTATCTGTAAGAAAACCGGACTCATTTGATTTCTCAATTGTGTTGGCCAGTTTGCGCAACAAAGCCGGCAAATCGTGTAAATAAGTTTCTTTGATGTCTTCCAGCTCACCATCTAGTTCTTCGTCGAGATCGGCATCGTAAAAAAATTGCATCTCGTCACGTCCTTCTAGATCGCATACGCTTGGGTCTGTATCAACTTTCATGTGAAGTTGTTTTCTTATTAGACGAATAAATTCAAATGGATTTATTGGTTTCTGCAACACATGTTCAACACCAAGAAGATTGCGCATCCGGGTTTGTTTTTGATTATTGAGCGCAATGCCAGACAACACTATAAAAGGGGTCTCTACTCCATTTAAGCGATGGTAATTGATCCAACTGAGTCCGTCGCAATCTGGAAGTCTGTAGTCAACTATTACTAAAGCAAATTTCTGACGACTGAGAGCATCAGTTGCTTCGCTGCCAGTTCGAGCCTCGACAGTCGTAAGTCCCTCATCTTGCAGGTAGGCGGCAACCAGGGCGCGAAAATATTGATCGTCGTCCAAAATGAGAACAGAGTTCATGGCTATAGCTACCTCGTCAGTGCTCGTAATTGCGTCCCCATTTGCATTATGTATTGCGACCCTGAAGTCCCACATCACACCCAAGTGTGAAAGAACTCCCCCCGCGGGCGTGATTTTTTCCACCCCTTAAATTTTGGTATGATCTGGAGGCTTTGAAGATTTGAGGATTAGTAATGAACATTATTTTGGCGCTGTTTCTG
Organism: Candidatus Melainabacteria bacterium; assembly: GCA_016699165.1. GTDB lineage: Bacteria > Cyanobacteriota > Vampirovibrionia > Obscuribacterales > Obscuribacteraceae > Aved-18. Next base: position 3,637,739 of record CP064963.1, read on the forward strand.
GTACTTTGTTTTGCAGTTTTCGCCCCGAGCGATGCCACAGCCAAGACTTGGACGATAGATGAAAGACAAGAGCAATTGATGAAAGACATCAATGCCGCTCAGGAGAAAAAAGCACTCACCGCCAAAGAAGGCGACAAGTTACGCAAGATGCTTGCTAAAGTGTCCAAGAAAAAAGCCAAATGGAAAACGGACAAAACTCGCGAATTGTCCTCTGATGAGAAGCTTACGCTAGAAGGCGACTTGAATAAAATCAGTGTTCAAATAAAAGCTCTTCAGCTCGAAAAACGCACCGAAGAGCCAGCTAAAAAAGACTAGGCTAAAAGACTTAGTCGTGACAGGTGTTAATCCAGGTCATCATGAACTGTGCCATTTGTTCGGTGAATTGATTCTCTTCAAGCAATAAGTGCTCGCTGTCCCCAATGACAAATAAAGTCTTGTTGGGACAAGTCACATCGTTGAATAACTCGATTGTGCCTTCGGGTTTCACAAGCTTGTCTTTGAATCCGGCAAGCATCAAGACTGGAATTTTTTCAATCAAGGCAGCCGCATCGTAGTTGCCTTTCATGAAATCGTTGAACTGTTTTAGCTCTTTGGGAGTCATTTCCATGCGGTTGGTTTTTTCGGCAGCCCATGTTTTTTGTAGTTTGGGGTCTTGGGTGGCATGTTTAACTACAATTGGGGCGATGTTGATTTTCTCGTCTTTGTCTATTACATATCGAGTGCCTACCCGAAGGTTTTCTGACAAGTTGGCATATCGCTCGTTGGATGGAACGGACGAGATTAAACCGTCAACCAGGGCGGGGTAACGCGATGTTGCTCTAAGTGCGATTGCGCCGCCCATTGACTCGCCCACTAGATACACTTGGGTGCCAGGATAGGCTTTACGGATATTTTTCAGGGCGTTTTCGATGTCGACGAGACACGCTTCAAAATCGCAAAGAGATTTATCGCCGCGAGTCTTCATCCAGGCGCCAAATCCGCGCACATCTACTGCATAAACTGCCAAGCCTTTGGCGGCCATTCGGTGACCAAAATCATTGAAAGACTCGCTGGAAAAGCCAAGTCCATGCACACAAAGCAAAATTCTTTTAGGTTTGTTTTCAGGCAGCCAGGAGCGGTGGGGGACTTTGATAGTCGAACTCCAGTGTGTGGCTGATGACTTTGCATCTACTTTGGCAGCGCCTGCAAAAGGCATGCTCAGTGCAAAACAAAGTGAAAGTGCAAAATTGACGATAGCTTTTTTATTCATATTTATGTCCGCAAATCTCATAGCGAGTGGTGATGCAAGGCGCAATTATGGCAGATTGCCCGGGCACAATTCATTTAAGTGACAGATTAGCGTGTGCGAACTGTTGTCAGAAGCGGGATGCAAATTCCCACTACACCAAGCAAAATTCCGGTCAAATAATGCCCGGCAAGATAATTTGCGCTCTGTGGCAAATACATGGATATAAACAGAAGCAAAGTAATGTGATGATTGAGCAGCATTCCCAAAAAGCATGACCCGACAGCGATTGGAGCAATTTTGGGACCAAATTTATATTCTGCAACGCGGTGAATGAGCCTGCCAAGCAAGTATCCAACAAAAATTTGAAAGAGAAATCCGCCAAATGAGCCTTCCATCGTAACTATGGCTGAAAGCACCACGCCAGAAGCAACTGAAACCACAATCAGACGAAATATAACGCCACCCGAAAGTTTCATGACATGACTTTCAAAGCGCCCGGCACATTTTGCGCACCTGTTGCCCACCGCACACTGCACGAAGCATTTGGGACAAATTGCAAGAGAGCAATCTATACAAGCCAATTTAGTTTTAGAATGGTCGCAAGCCCCCGGCACTTTCACTCTCCTTAACTGAAAATGACTCAGCCCAAATCCGGATATTCCTCAAATATTATCGTGGCAATCGCAGCAATAATTATTTTGCTTGGCGTAATGGACACGGTGAGATTCTGGTCACCATTAATAGGCGTGAAGGACCTGGAGGCACTGGCAAAGGAGCTGGATCCCATGAAGCCTAAGCTTGATCTTGATTCGCTTGCAAAGGAAAAGCCATAGTTTCAATCCGCTTCGCGTTGCAAACTGAAACTACGGCTTTTGCGCTTTATACAAATAGATTAGTCAGCGCCTTCTGGCGACAAATCGAGTTCGTAATCCATTTCGTATGTATCTTGCATGTGAAAATCTCCCGTGACCAATGAACGACCAGAACACCAGTCTAAGCCCTGTTTTTGGGTAGGCAAGAGTTATTTACACAATTTGCAATTCATCGTTACTCCTTGCAAAATCGCTTAATACAGACTTCTTAATCGTTACATTCAAATACATCTTAACAGTACTTGGAAACGCAAAGCCCCTCAGGCATAGAGTGTGTCAAGCTTTTTTGGCGAAAAAAGTTTTTTGTGATACTGTTCACCTTTTTTCATGAAGAACTCATTTCTATAATACGCTCATGAACAGTCTTTCTCCAGAAGAGCTCATTCGATATAGCCGTCATATTCTTTTGCCAGAAATAAATCAAGCCGGGCAATTGAAGCTGAAAAACGCGCGCGTGCTGGTGGCAGGGGCTGGTGGTTTAGGCTCGCCTGCGCTTATGTATTTGGCTGCAGCTGGCGTCGGCACCATTGGAGTAGCCGAATTCGACACCATCGAATTATCTAATTTGCAAAGACAGGTTTTGTTTCAAACCAGCCAAGTAGGCCAGTCTAAGTTGAAAGCGGCTGCAGAACGCCTTGAGCAAATAAATTCGACCATAAATATCAAGCAGCATTTTGGGCGCATTAAAGCTCAAAACATAACGTCCATCATTTCTGGATACGACGTAATAGTCGATGGCACAGACAATTTTGCTACGCGATATCTTTTAAACGATGCCTGTGTCTTATCGGGCAAGCCTTATATTTATGGTGCAATACACAGATTCGAAGGGCAGGTCAGCGTGTTCGCTCCAGGCGGACCGTGTTACAGATGTCTTTTTCCAGACCCACCCAAAGACGACGCCATTGCCAACTGTTCAGAAGCGGGAGTGCTTGGTGTCATAGCTGGCATTATCGGCTCATTTCAAGCGCTGGAAGCAATTAAAACAATATTGCAATTAGGCACCACATTGCGCGGGCGCTTGATTGTTTTTGACGCAATGAATTTTTCACAAGACGAATTAAAAATCAAACGCAATTCAAACTGCCCCGTATGTGGTGACAATCCCTCTATAACCTCACTAAAGGACGAAAACATAATGTGCCCAACCCAAGCCAATTCAGAAATGACCGCCAAAGAGTTGAAATCAGCCATTGATGCCGGTCGCGACTTGATTTTGTTAGATGTACGTACCGATGCCGAAGTGGCTATGTGCCAAATTCCAAATTCGATACATATACCTCTGCAAGAATTGCCTGCCCGTATGCTTGAGTTGCAAGATTTGAAAGAATCGAACAAAGAATTATTGATCTATTGCAAAAGCGGCATGAGAAGCCTTAGCGCTCAAGAGTTTCTCAATCAAAATGGATTCAAAAACGTATTGAATTTGACTGGTGGCATCAAAAGCTGGGCCAAAGATGTAGACTCAAGCATGCACGTTTAAGTTTTCTCGAAAGTCTGAATCGCATTCTTCTTGTGCCAAGGCTAAACATAGTAGGGAGTTCTTTTCTCATTTGCCCAAATATTTAGTAACGACGAACTGCGCCACCGTCTATGGTTATAGTTGTACCTGTAATAAACTCGGCTTTTGTTGATGCCAAAAATGCCACCAGGGAACCCAGGTCATCAGGCTTGCCAAAACGCTTAACCGGAGCGTAGCTTGCCCAGTCAGTAAGGACCTTTTCCACTGAGACATTTTGCGAAGTCGCATATTGTTTTGCCAATTCTCGAACAAGCGGAGTATCAAAATAACCAGGACAAATAACGTTCACTGTTACTCCATCGGCAGCCACTTCTGTTGCAATACATTTGGCCATAGCGTTGAGCCCGGTACGCAATGTGCTCTGGACTACCGAAGTCATTTCCGGTTCAAGTCCAAAAATGGAACCAATGAAGATAATTCGCCCAAATTTCCTAGCACGCATTTCATCTAAAACAAGTCGAGTGAGCAGGATCGCGGGTCGTAAGACAAGGTCAGTTCCGTGCTTCCAGTGTTCGTCAGTTGCGATAGAAAAAGGATGGGTTGGAGGATGTCCAGTACTTACTACCAATATATCTATGTTGCCCAGTGACTCTTTCGATTCCTGCACGAGGCGCATCAAATCATTTTCATTAGTGAGATCAGCAGTAAAGTCAACAACCTTGCCAGCACTGATGGAAGCAATTTCTTCAGCTGATGCTCGAACTTTATCGGCATTTCGAGAACAAATTGCTACATTGACACCCTCTTCTGCAAGGGATTTCGCGCAAGAGTAGCCAATTCCATAGCTTGCTCCAGTTACGAGTGCATTTTTTCCCAATAGAGCTAAATCCATGTGAACTCCTTTTGACTAGGGCATTTTATCCCTGATTCCAAAAACTAGCCGCCGCTGAGTGCTGCTACTATCATTATTTTGTCCAGTTCGTTTATCTGGGTACCCAAGTCTCTTATCTCATTTGTATTCACAAATACTTTCATGTGCGGTCGAATTTGATTGTGTTCGTCAACCATTCTAAATTTTATTCCAGGAAATTGTGAATTGAGATGGTCGAGCACTTCTAAAAGTGTTCGACCCTGTCCTTCTACAACGTTGGCATTTTTTGTGTAGGAAAATAGTGGGCTTGGTATTTTTACCTGCATTTTAGCCGACCTTAATCGAGTAAATCTCGGGCAAGTGTTTGACGATACAATTCCAGGTCGAGCCATTGTCTATGCTAGCCCACACTTCCCCTTGCGATGTGCCAAAATATATGCCGACATCTTCGTGTGAGTCGCAGTCCATTGCTTGCCGTTTCACAGTGAAGTAGGCATTGGATTCGGGCATGCCTTTATCCTGTCGATTCCAGCTTTTGCCACCATCGACACTGTTGTATACGGCAGGCTTGCCACCAGGACTGGTGCGTGGCCAAACTTCGGTTCCGTCCATTGGAAAAACCCAAATACAATTGGGGTCGCGTGGGTGAATGACTATTGGAAAACCAATATCGCCTATCTCTTTGGGCATATTGTCGCCTATACGAGTCCAGGTATCGCCTGGACGTTCGATGCGATAAATGCCACAATGATTCTGGTGATATAAAATATTTGGATTTATTTGCGATTGAGCTACGCAGTGCGGATCGTGCCCCCACTCTGGATCTTCGACTGGTGAAAACACAATTTCTACGCCCTTATTTAATGGAGTCCACTTTGCTCCATTATCTAAAGACTCAAAAATGCCACCGATTGAAATGCCAAAATACATTTTATTGTGATCTTTGGGATCGAGCAAAATAGAATGCAAAATCTGACCACCGGGAGTGCCGCCGCCTTCTGTCCATGCGGCATACATTGGATTTTCGTTGAAGCCGTCAACCGACTGCCAGGTGTCACCATCGTCATCAGAAACAAACAATCCAGCAGGTGTGGTGCCGGCATACCATAAGCCTTCTTGTCCGATACGCCCAGGTGTAAGCCAAAAAACACTGTCTACAGATTTTGGTTTTGGACCGTCTGGTGCCTGAAGATTATCGCTTGATTCTGGTTGTTTGAATGCAGGCGGCTTGCTCGATTCTTTCCATGTTTTGCCGTTATCTGTAGAGCGAAAAACGGTTGGTCCTAAGTGTCCGGTTTTGGCACCAATAATCATGGTATCGGATTTAGGGTCTTTGACCCAGTGATGGATGATATGACCTAAATATAGAGGTTCAGAAACTTTCCAGTTTTTGCGCGACTCATCTCCGCTCAAAAGAAAAGCACCTTTTCTTGTTCCCACAAGAATCTGATTTGATTTGCTCATAGCGTCTCCAAACTTAAATCCGTCGGAACATTTTATCTTTTCGTCTAATTTTTATCATTAAAGATGAAAAGATGCAGTAGAATTCTCAACTTAGGCCTCTGGAGGCGCGAGCGTGAGCACTCAAATTTTTGTCAATTTACCAGTTGAGAATTTGGAAAAGAGCAAAGACTTTTTTATCAAGCTTGGATTTAAATTCGATCCTAAATTCACTAACGAAACAGGCGCTTGCATGGTTGTCAGTGACACCATCTTCGTTATGCTTTTGACCAAGCCATTTTTTAAAACTTTCACGCCAAATGAAATCTGCGACGCCAAAAAAAGCACCGAGTCTATAATTTGCTTGTCATGTAAAACTCACCTGGATGTCGATCAAATGGTAAAGTCGGCAATTGATGCTGGTGGAAAAACTTACAACGAACCAAAAGACCACGGCTTCATGTATCAACACGGCTTTCAAGATCCAGATGGACACATTTGGGAACTAGTTTTTATGACCGACGCTCCAGAGCTAAATGCAATAGAAGCCGCTAGTGGACACATTCATTGAGTATGACATTCGAGCCACCTAAAAATGATCCACATGCCGAAACTCTGCTTTTAATCAGGCAGGAAATTGAGCGTCAAACTCAGGCTTACATTGAGCTTTTGCTTGAATCTCGTCAAGCCGTGGAAAATCATGCAAGCTTTTTAAATACAATTCTTGAGTGTATCGGTGACAATTTAATTGTTTATGATGCCGAAGGCAAAGTGATGCTGGCAAACAAATCAGCCATCGAATTTGCCGGATTGGATTTTATTGGAGCGGATCGCCAGAAGATTCGCGAACGTGTCACTTTTTTGACTGACAAGAATGGCACCGAAGTTCCAAGAGAAGAAGAGCCTTATTCGGTGGCGATGAACGAGCATCGAATTGGTGAGCGCGAAGGTTATTTGCATGATGCAAAAAATTCGGACAATGGCTGCTGGATTCGTGCACAAGCGTCACCAGTAATCGACAAGAAAAATAACTTTCTTGGCGTAGTTGCTATTGCAAGCGATATAAGTGAGCGAAAACATTTGCAAATTCAGCGCGATGGATTGGCATCGCTAATTGCCCATGACGTCAAAAATCATCTAATTAGCGAAGAGTATATAATTGGCGATTTGCTTGAAAAACCAAATGTACCAGATGATATCAAAAGCGACTTAGAGACTGTGTTGAATAGCGCCAAACATCATCGAGAACTGGCTAATGCGATGCTTCAAATTCACCATACAGATTTTATGCTCGATGCACATAGCTCAGTATTAATAGATTTGAATTCAGTACTACATATGGTGCTTGAGTTAAATACTCTGGAAGCTAACGCTAAATCTGTAACGATTAAGACTGAGATAGAAAGCGACTTGCCACCAATTAAAGGTGTCGCCGCTGGACTCAGGCATGTGTTGCACAATCTAGTTCATAACGCCGTTAAAGCGAGTAACGATGGCGGCGTTGTTACTATAAAAATTGAAAAATCAGTAAGTGGTGGCAGAGTCAAAATCTCCATTCACAACTCGGGTAAAATAATTCCCGCTAATGATATCGATAGATTGTTCGACCACAAGGCTGTTGCGTCGCGCATTCCACGCTATGATGGATCTACTGGTTTTGGCTTGTACTTGAGTAAAATCATGCTTGATGCACACAAAGCAGTTGTACACTGCACAAGCAATGAAGCAAATGGAACTACTTTTGTAATTGAGCTACCATCGGGTTAATGGTGCGGTTCGTCACTTTCAACTTTTAGCATCAAGTATTTTGATGCTCGATCCGCTGCATCGAAATTCTTTTGACTATGATGAAAACTGATTAGTGTCTGCAATTCTTCTTCGCTCAGTTCATCTAGATTTTGACGTTCCAGCTGATTCGAATACTTTTTAGCTAAAATACCTTTGGGACCGAAAAGCATTAACGTCGTTATCATGATAAAAATGCCGGTACAAATAAATCCTAAAGCCATGTAGCCCATATACGACGAAAAGGCCATTTTAGTCAAACTCGAAAGCAAGGCCAACATTAAAAAGACAAGCGACAAAGCCAGACTAGCCCCAGACATAATTAATAAGGGCAAATTATGTTGAGCCAGTCTTTGCAGCGTAAGCTGATTTTTTATGATGGCTAATTCGTCGTGAATTTTGTCGGGTTTCATGTCATATTAATACCACATAAGTTAGAAGGTGAACCCAAACAAAGAGCATGTCTGCACTGGATAAGTTAAAACCAACACCTGTTTTCGACTCATATCTGCAATTTGCAGTGGAGCGTCAGAACATTTACTGGAGACGAATGCAAGGTGCAGCGCAACCGTGGACCACAGATCACATATTGCAAAATTGGAAATTTACCAATACGTATAGAGTTCTAGACCGTGTCAGTCAGTTTCTTGTACGTGATGTCATAAACAAAGGCGAGCAGAGTGTGGAAGAATTGTTCTTTCGTATTTTGTTGTTCAAGACTTTCAATCGTATCGACACCTGGAATTTACTCAAAGAAAAGTTGGGTGAAATCAGTTGGAAGACATACGATTTCGAGCGCTATGACTCAATCTTGAGTGAAGCTAGAATTGCGGGTAACCCCATTTATTCGATGGCTTATGTAATGCCTTCTGCTGGTGGCGTATTTGGTGAAACAAGAAAACATCAAAATCATTTGCGCTTAATTGAATTTATGTTTTCAAATCGAATTTCCTTCAAAATAGCTAGTGCTAAATCACTGAGCGAAGTATTTAATATTTTGCGTCAGTGCCCATCTCTTGGTAATTTTCTTGCTTTTCAATATGCAATAGATCTCAATTACAGTTGTATTACTAATTTCTCTGAAATGGATTTCATTGTAGCTGGACCGGGCGCTAAAGACGGCATCTCTAAATGTTTCAGTCAGAGTGGTAATTTTTCGAATGAACAAATTATCGAAATGGTTACTATAAATCAAGACCAGTTGTTCGAAGAAGCTGGGCTTAAATTCAATAATTTATTTGGTCGACCACTGCAGTTAATCGACTGTCAAAACATTTTTTGCGAAATTAGCAAATACGCTCGCATCGCTCATCCAGAATATCCAGGCGTAAGTGGCAGAACCAAAATTAAACAGAAATACAAAACAAGCGAAGAGCCAATTGCCGAGCTGACTTTGCCGGAGAAATGGGGCATTGCATTGACTCGATTGTCAACAGTTATTGCGAGCTAGGGTTTTCCCTAGTACCGAATTTATGCTCGCCTACTAGCATGGAATTTGGGGACAGTTTTTTACATCGAGAATATTGCTATGGACGATTTCAACCTTGAAGACGTGCGTATTGCTTCGCCATGCAAAGCTTCCTGGCGGAAGATGAAAGGCGATGATCGCGTGCGCAATTGTGCAAAGTGTTCGCTCAATGTTTATAACATTAGCGAGATGTCTCGCGAAGAGGCGGCAGAGCTTATCGCTAATACCGAAGGTCGGCTCTGCATCAGACTCTGGCGCAGGCGTGACGGGACGGTTATTACCAAAGATTGTCCAATGGCTTTCAAGCAAATTAGATATGGAATTGCAGCTTTTTCAAGCATCTTCATTACTGCCATACTTGCCACAATGCAGTGGACGGGCTGGTTTACGCGTCAAGAAATGGAATTGATGGAAAAAAAGAGAGATCTGCAAGCGGGAATGAGGGCGAAAGGAAAAGTAATTCGAGTCGCTAGAAACCTGCAAGCTGGACATCGTATCCGATCACAAGATTTGCAAGAGGTGGAAGTCGAACAGAGTCGCATACCTGTTGATGCGATGTGGAGTCAGGATATGGCTATAGGAATGAATTTGAGAAAAGACGTTGCTCATGATTCCATTTTGACAAATTCAGACATTGCCCCGGTACCAAATGTGGTGTTTAGTGGGGAGCGGCTAGGAGTCGATTTAGATTTAACTCCCGAGGATGTTGCTCAGGTTGATGAAATTGCCATCAAGAAGAAAACTTCGGTGGCTAAACTGATGCGCGAATGGATAATGCAGAGGGTGAAAAGATATGAGCGAAATTGAATTGAATGAGATTCGCATAGCTGCCCCATGTAAGGTTCCTTGGGATAGCATGAAAGGTACAGACACAAAACGATACTGCTCGCAGTGTCACCTAAATGTGTATAACATTTCGAATATGACTGCACCTGAAGCCGTTAAGTTAATAGGAAGTGATACCGCGTACTGCTTCTCCTTATATCGAAGGCCAGACGGAACCGTCATAACTCGTGATTGTCCAATAGGCGTAGCCAAACTGAAGCGATATTTAAAATGGTCCGCAGCAATATTAGGTAGCTTTCTTACTGGTTCTGTGCTCTTTCATCAGTTTATGCAGAAGGAAGCGGAGGAAGAGTTTCGTAGACAGACTATCTATAATGAATCTTGTTTTGAAATGGGAGCAAAACTACAAGCAAAAGGTAAAGTCGTTATTTGTGCAAAGTCGATTCCGCCTGGAGTTAACCTATCCGAAGATATGTTTGAGGAAATTGAATTGTCTCAAGAAAAAATTCCGATGGATTCGCTGACATCAATCAGTTTAATCGAAGGGAAATTGTCTAAAATAGCATTCCAAAAGGGAGACATCGTCAGTCAACACAATATGATGGATTCAAATCCACGAATGTATCGTTTGCGTTTAGATAAAAAAACTGAAGAGCAAGTATCGCAGATTGCTTTCGTGCAAAGCAAAAGTGTGAGCCATCTGCTAACAGGTTGGATTAAAGACAAACTGCGCTAAGAATTCTTCTTCCTGGTTCTAGCCGCATTTTATTTGGTGCGTCCACTGTCGCCTTTCTTTTCGCCGCCGCCACTTTGTTTGTTTACGGTAGCCCAGGTGCGACGTTCAGCTTCATCTTCCAATTAAATAATTAGCATGGCAACAAAGATGAATCAGAGTGCTAAGCAGTAAATATAAGGAAGGTGGCTAAAATGTTTAAATTACCGAATTTGGGTCTGTTCGTAACTGTTTTCAAGGCTGGACTAATTGTCGGAGTCTTCGTCGGCGCCGCTGCTGGAGCCGTAGCTGGAGCAGCTGGTGGACTTTTGACCGCTCCAACGTCGGGCAAAAAATTGCGTGACAAGATTAAAGAAGATACCGAGAAAGGCGTTCAAACCCTTTCTGAGAACGGCGAAAAGCTCAAAGAGCAGGGATTAGGTCTTATGGGACGAATCAGTAGCCAGTTTGACTCGCTTTCACCTGATCAAGAAGGTGACGATGATGCGGAAATTGAAACTGAAGAACCATTAAATGGGGACCATAGTCAAATGTCTTCTAGACGGAAACGCCGTCGTAGCGCATAGTCGCGAGATTAATGTAACTGATTTGAATTTTGCTAGAATACCGGGTCATGAAGATCCGGCATCTAGCAATTTTTACTGTTTTGGCTGCGCAAATGCTTGTGCAGTGTCCCCCTGCTTGCGCAGACGTTAATCCCGGTCCGTGTGCCGAAAAACGACAACAGCTGAAGACCTATCTTGAAAAGGCCAGAGCCACTGGTTTTGGCACCGGTCCGTATGATGACGCGCTTGAAAAAATCGAATATGACGTCAAAAATGGTGTGGCCGAAGCCGAAATTGAAAGTCAAATAAATCGTCTCACCAAAGCATTAAGAGAACAAGTTCAAAATCGAAAGACTATTAAAGCTTCCGGAGTGGGCATGGCTTCTACTGATCCAGCCACTTTGAAGAAACTCAAAAAATCGAAACAACAGATTCCGGTAAGTCAGCTAGAAAGTTATATGCTGACACTGGTGAACAATCATAGAAAAGAAAACGGAATACCAACACTTGGCACCGACGGGACTCTTGCGCGCTGTGCCCGTGAACACGCGGACGACATGATTAAGCGTAAGTTCTTCGACCATACTAATCCTGACGGATTGGATGGATTTAAGCGTGCTCAAAAAGCAGGTTTTAAAAAAGGCGTGCGCGAAAACATAGGTAAAACTGCAATGGGCGGAAATGGCATTTTGGAAGTTGAAGCTGCTGATGCTCGTTTGATGTTATCGCCCGGTCACAAAGCCAATATTTTAGATCCAGAATTGAAAGTCGTAGGCATCGGCATAGCCTACGATCCCGTAACCTGGCAACTCAGAGTTTGTCAGATGTTTGGCAAATAGCAGATTGATGCTTTCCCGGGATTGCGAGCGGGGATGGAAAAATACTTTCTACTTTTACTCAAACTTCGAATCAAGACATGCATTGATAATTGACTTGGACTCTAGTTCTTGCAAGGTCAATCCCGAATTCTGCAAGCGAGAAAGAATCATGCCGCAGTAAATCCATTGCTCTTCGTTGCTCAATCCAAGCGTGTCGTCAACGAGCTTATAATCGTTTTCTAAATTTGCCAAATTCGCAAGATTGTCATTTGGCGGCGACGTTCTCATTTGCGACACAATATCGAGAACAAGCTTTTTGCGCTCGTCTAAAGTACTTTGAAATTTTGGACCAATATAACTGCTTTTATCTACAATCATTCTGGCATATGACTGTTCAAGCCAATTTTCAAGATTTGAGCTGAAATCGCAGTTACGCAATATCGTACGCAAATTTTCTTCAGTTATAAACTTGGGAGCCGCCGTGCCTGGTATCACATAACTCTTGGGCTGACCTTTGAGCATCTTGGAAAAGTTCTCGTAATAGCCCCAGTTGTTTTCTTTCATCTGCAAATGTAAATCCCGCCCAAGTGCGGCACGAATAACGAAAACTTCGTGGGGATTATCAGTACAATCAGATAGCATCTCAAGTTTTTTCTGAACTCCGCTATGCTCGCCTTTATCGATAATCATGCCGATGATACGACCCGAGGTCGCCTCAACGACGCTATCTCCTGCTACCCAGTAATGCTGAGATGATGGTGTGAGTTTGTCAAAATTGGCAGCCCAGATGGGGTCGCCAGGAATTGGTTGTGCATAAGCCACGAGAGTTGCATTCTGCCAAGGCAGCTTTTTACTTCTTGTCTTAATTCGTCGCCATAACTGCCCTGCATAACTGCGCTTAAAAATTGTGTGGCAAGCCCTGCACCCAAGCTATGTCCGGTTATATAGATATGTTCGGGAGCGCCATAAGTTTGTTCTAGATGCTTGCAAGAAGCCGTAATTGTTCCAAGGATGGTAGGCAACGATTCGGAAAATCCTTGGGTCACTTTGCCGACTCTACTGATAAGTGGCTGCTCGACTTGTTTCATGCCGCGCAAATCTGTTATCCAGTCAGGATTACCTTTGGGTTCGCCAATAAAATTTTGTGCTCGCCAAACTGTTTTAAGAAGCGAAGAACCACTGCGGCTGCCGCGAAAGACTATATGTGCATCATAGCCTGATGCGGTTTTTTTCATCATTACAAAACCCATCAAGCTCCACGATGGATCTGTTGCGCCTGCACCACCTATGGTGCCAGTATTTCCTGTACCACCCTCGAATACTACGATGTGGTCGTCGCCGCCTGGGTATTGGCGAATTGAAAATCGTTCGGTATCGTTATGTGGATAACTCGTCGGTCTTGATTTGTACCGAACTCCCTCAATAGTTTTGATATTTTGGGTAATGTAGGAAGGCGCTTGTAGAGCTAGAAATATCTCACCATCGCGATTGAATGTGGGAAGTTGGGCGTCGATATATTTATAATTTGAAAGTATCGGGTCGAGATTGAAATTGCTATCGCCGAAGCCACGCGCGGCGTTTGGTCCGCTATAGTAACCACCTAAATTTTGGGCGTAATCGTGGGTGAATTTGCATATGTTGGTGCGGCGGTCGCTACCCACCCGAGACATCATGTCGTACCAGGGGTCGAGCGGCAAGCACAAAGACTGATGATAGAGCTGATAGCTGAGCGTGCACAAATCGAGATTTAAGACAGTTTGCGGAATAGATTCTGATTGCAAATCAGCATTGCTTGCAAGGGCGCTCTGCATAGCGATTGTGGGCAGAAAGAACATCAACGATATTACAGACCAAATCAAGATGGCGCCGCTTTGGAAGTTTTGACTTAAATACATTTGTACCGCCCGGAAGAAGTCGAGATGAAGATGATAACACGGTGGAAGATGCTAAAATATTTTGAAAGGGAAAGATTATGAAGTCGATTCTAAAAATTCTTGTAGTTCTAGCCGCTGTTTTGAATGCCACCACAGTGGTGGCACAAGATGCCGTTGCGCCAGGTCCTGCTTTTGAAAAGCGGAAGCAAGTTTACGATTATTTAGTCAAAGCCAAGCAAGCTGGAGTCGGTACCACGCCTTACGAAAAGGCGCTTGCCGAGATAGAAAGCGACGTCAAAGCAGGCAAGAGCGAAGGCGAAATTAGCAAACGATTGAGCAGTCTCACTTCATCACTTGCGCAACAAGTGAAAAATTTTAAGGCAATGAAAGCCGCTCCACCAGCCTATCAATCTGTACGACCGACCGGGTCTATGTCAGGTTCATCTGGTGGACACGGTGACGTCAAGCCACCGATGGGAGGCGGAGTTGCAAGCGGTAGGCGGGCTAATACTGGCGAAATGGAAGCTTACATGGTCACTCTTGTAAACAAGCACAGAAAAGACGCCGGGCTTGGTTCGCTATCGCAAGACTCGACTCTTTCAACTATTGCGCGTGGACACGCTGCAGACATGATTAAGCGTAAGTTTTTCGACCACGTTAATCCAAGCGGAGAAGACCCACGCGCTCGCGCCCGAGCTGGCGGGTATAGCGGTTGGGTGCGCGAGAATATTGCTTACACAATTTATAGTCTTCCAGGTTCAGTTTTAGTTGAGATGGCAGACAAAGATTTGATGAACTCACCTGGGCACAGAAAAAATATTCTGGACGATACGGGACAGTCTGTGGGAATTGGCATAGTTTACGATGCTAAAGGCGGCATCAGCGTATGTCAGTTGTTCTCGCCATAATAAAAATTACTTGCGTTGTGTTACTTTACCTGTGCCACCGCATATGGGGCATTTGACAATTTCGTCTTTGCCTTTTACTTTTTTGAGAACAAATCCATTTCTGCAACTTCCTGGGCAAGTGCCAGTCATAAGCTGAGAAAGTTGCAATTCTAGTTTGCGCGCGCGCTCGCGCACTGCTTCGCTCTTGCCAAACTCACGCACTGTTTGATATTGCTTGAGCGCAGATGGATATTGTTTCATGTAATAGTAACAGTAGCCCATCATGATTTTGGCGCCGCCATCGTCTGCAATAGTCTCTGAAGCTTTCTTGTAATACTGCAATGCTTCGGCATATCGCCTTGCTTTGAAGAACGCAGACGCTTTTACAACGTCATTTTGACGAGTAAATTCACCCGCTTCTTCTAAATATGGATCGTCCAGAGGACTGTAATCAATTATGTCTTTGCCGTTGATTGAGGCATTTGTGTCTTTTGCCCAAACGCCTGGCGCGAAGGGCACTGCCAGCAGAACGCTTAAGGCAGGTGTAATTATGAATCTCAAGTTTCGATTTGGCATTTCCTTATATTAGCTTGATTGCCCGACCTCGTAAAGGAGATAACAGTCACTGTGTAATTGCACCTTTTATTTAGTTTGCTTAGTTGCACAATTGAGCTAAGAGGCAGGGAGGAAGCGGTGATGCAAAATAATAGTACATCCAAAACAAATAAAGTGAAGGCGCGCAAAATCATAGCTCGTTTTAGCGGTTGGTGTCTTTGCGGTAAGCGCATAAAGGTAGGCGAGGCATTTATATGGTACGGTTCTGCAAGCAAAATCCAGTGTTTGCGGTGCTATGAATCTCGTCATCTAAAATTAGTTGGGGCGAAATCTTCTTTTGACAAAATCATCGATAGAATCCGGGCAATCCGAAACTCCATTTCTCCCTGGGCACAAAAGACCAAAGACGAATATCTGTCTTTGTTTAATTTGCTTGTTCAGGCGCCTGAAGACTGTCGCGAAGTAAAATTGTTTTTGCAAGAAATTGCTAGATGTCGCAAAGAGCGCTCACGACCGTATGTGGTGAGAGCCTTCAAACAGAAGGCGTGCATCCACTGTGGCATCATGCAACATAAAGGGGCGATGATTTTAGTCGATTTTCCGGGGCGGAAGTATCATTGCGTACAGTGTGAGTGCGTTGCTTAATTTTTAAACCAGTATAATTAGATGGTATCGCGGTTAGGTGAATGGTCTCAAATAGAGCAAAGCTGTTTTTAATCAGAAGTGTGCCATTCGTGATGGCTGCTTGCCTTTGCGTGATTTACTTTTCGCCACTTTTCATGAAAGACCTCGGTGCCAAGATAGTTCTTGGTCCGGCTCGTTATCCAAAAGGCTATTACGATAAACCAAGCATTGATGGTATAAAGGCAAAAGAATATTTTATTCCAAATGGTCATGGCGTCAATTTGCACGCATGGTTGTTTGAAAAGAAAGGCGCACAATTCACCGTTATTTTCCACCACGGCAGAGGCGAAAATCTGACTTATAGTAAAAGTTGGGCAAAACGCTTCTTGGATTGCGGAACCTCAGTTGTTTTATACGATTATTCAGGCTTTGGAAAAAGTGGTGGCAATATATCGTTTGACTCGCTTACATCGGATGGCGAAGCTGTCTACAATTATTGTGTAACTCAGCTCAGGATCAAGCCGCAGAATTTGGTGAACTCTGGTTTCTCGATGGGATGCGCGGTTGCGTCTTATGTATCGAGCCGAAACGAATGTGGAGGTGTTTTACTTTTCGCACCATATGATTCGATGACCGCTCTGGTCAAGCGCAAATTTCTATTCTGGAGATTCAGTCCTGATTGGATGTTCAACTATTTCGAAAAATTCAATGTGATTGAAAATCTACGAAAAACCAAAGCTCTTACGCTTGTTCTTTATGCACCAAACGATCAGATGATGGGTGTGGAATGCACCAAGAATTTCTTCACATTGGATAAGCGGGTGGTGGCTTGTATTCCAGTGAGTAAAGTCGGGCACGGCGATTTTTTGGATACTAACTTGATTCCGTATATCAAGCATCTCTTCGAAACTCTCTCTCACAACAAATTTGATACGGCAAAGCATATCGAAGACTCGAATATTCAGAATTATATTCAAGCTTGTTTTGACCATTACAAAAAGAATTATCCTGTGAAAATTCGAAAAATAAAATCGGTTGAAATTTTTGTGGTGCCGGGTAGTAATTGCCATTCAGGAATTCTCAATGAGAAGGAGAATACTTTTTACATTCTAATCACAGAGGTTCCCAAAACCAAACCCTCGTCAACCTTCTGGGGGGCTATAGGACATGAGTGCTTTCACATAGCCACTCCGCCGCTTAAGGATTCTTACATGGAAGGATTATGTCAATTGTTTTCCGAGGATATGCTCAAAGAGAAAAAGCTTGACTGGAAGAGTTGGTCGAAAGAAATTCAAGATTATGAACCATACTTTTGGGAGACGTACTGCCTGGTAAGAGACCTTCGAAACGAACTGGGTACTGAGCTGCTTAACAAGCTATTTTTGCATTTGAAGCCGATAGGAAGCATCAGAGACAGTTATTTTGACATTGATGCTTGGATTAATGAATTGCCTTCGGAGAAAAGAGAGCGCGCACGTTCGATCATCATGCAACGTTACGAAAAGATTGATAAGCTGGAAAAACCCGGACAATTACTGCAATTTGCCAAGCCCAGTATCTAAAGACCTTTAAACGTCGCGTTTATATCGTCGGCTTTCTTTTGATAAATAGCGGCTTCGCGAGTTCGTTTCATTTTTTTGCAAAGATTGGCGTACTGACTGTAAGCTGACATCAAATTGATTTGTCCCGAGACACCATTGGTGGTGGCAAGCTTGATTTGTCTTTTTATATGCATTTCGGCACTGCCGAATTTATTTGTTGCAATTTCTGAATCGACGAGGGGCGGAAATAAAGCTTCCAGTGTCTCTTCGTAAGGCATTGGTTTGTGCACTACTTCTGCGCTTACTGTCCCGTCACCGTGGTGTTCGATTATTTTGTCAGGCACACGTTTTGAAAGCGGAGTAGGTTGAAGAGCACCAGCATCGACTATGGCTAGCGCTTTGGTGAGCGTCGCGCATGCTTGAGCGGATTTGCCTGCTCGATTGTAGTGCATGCCTAAGTCTATGAGACTTCCGATGTAAAGCTGACTCTTGAGACCAGACTTTGCTGCTTTGCTAACTAATTTTAGATACACTGCGTCAGTGTCCGGCATACCTTCAGAACCGGGTGAAGAACACCCAGGCTCTCCTTCCATAGCCCCAGACGAGCCGGGAACCTCCTGAGTGCCAGGCGGCACCTCACCACGTCCTTGAGCAAATGCAGGCTGCGATAAGAGGGCGAAAGCGATAGCTAATAGAATTTGTTTCATGATTTGATTATATCCACTTCTTTTTGTTTGGCTGAAATGTAAATTGAGACTGCTGTGAAAATGAGCATTGCAATGAAGAACAGATTGATTTTGCCGCCTTGGAGCAAATAGTTGTAGTGCACGAAAATATAGGCAGGCAAGAAAAAGATTACAGCGAGCGGTGCCAATATCAGTTTCAGCCAGATGGGAATTTCTTTGGACAAATTGTCTTTCATCGCGATGGCGATAACTGGCATTAGTAAGAGCAAATCATACGAGTGCCAGTAAAGCGCAGTGACGCAAGCAAAAGGAAGCGCGGCGAAAAATGTCAGTTCGAGCCACTTTGCTGAGTCTTTCAAGCGACGACTCCAGAAAACTATTAGTGCAAGGCCCGCCAGGTTTAAAGCGGTCGTGACTGTAGTGATTGGCTGGACCATGTTTGGAAATAAAAGTAAAAGTTGTCCTCTTATAGTTGGTGCAAGTTCTGTGTGCAGCGAATTATTATTGTTGTAAATATCGCGCATGATTTCAGAATATCCGGCATATCCTTCAGAGCCAATCATCAAATAAGATGCGCCTAGAAGGGCTAAACCACAAGCCGCAAATGAAGGAATCCATTTCCATCGACCGCCTGCGACCAGTGCTAGTGCGATAGGTAATAATTCTTGTGGTTTTAGTATAAGAAAGCTGAGTGCGATACCAACAAGCCACCATTTTTCTTTCTTGGCAAAATAAAGTGCAGCTGAAAATGCCAGTATCAAAAGTGGTGCTAACTGACCGATTCTTAACGATTCATAGGCAGAGCCAGACAAGAACAGAAAGGCACAGAACCAGGCTGTTTGTCCAGTCTGCAAAGTGAATGTTCTAGCAAGAATCAATAAACTAACAAGAAGTGAAGCTCCAAGAAATACAGTCCACACCGAGATGAAAATATTCGCTGGGACTAAATGTAATGGATAAAGCCAGGGCAAAGAAAATGGTGCTAGAAAAGTCTCTCGTTTCCTTCCTTTGAGTTCGGGAAAACAATCGGCTGTAACATCAGAATAATCGGGCTGTGCATATACTCTTGCACCTTTGCCATCGCCCAGCATTTTTGAGATGCCGTAATACTGCGGACCGTCAGAGACTTTTAGAGCTGTTGGTGCGCTTGCCACCATCAAGAAACTCATGATTCCAACAGATGTCAAAGCGAAGAGGCAGGGAAAAAATACTCTTACTATGAACAAGCTCGGGCTCATTCTTGATTCGACCTTTTAACAGATACTGAGCGCGTTTCAAACGGCATAGTCATCGACATCGCACTAATAAAGAGTGCGGTGAAGCATGAAGAAATTCCACTAATGATTAGTGTCGCTGCAAGTGATATCCACTGAACTGAGTTTATGAAATGTTCTTGTCCTTTAGCTTGAAAAAGGGCGGCTGATATCACTACTCCCAATCCGAATAAGGACATTAAGATGCCGGCGCCAAGACCAGTTTCGAGCGTAAATAAGTTATAAAAACCGGTGAGGAAATTATTTTCTCCATCGAATCGTTTGCGCCACGAATATGTTTTTGCATGTAACCATAAACTAAGAACTTGGACGCCAACGACACTACTAATGGTGGCACACAAGCAAATTAATGTATTTGTGAATGAATCGTCGATGTTCAGTATTGAACTGACAGAAAGTAGATGGGTGACCATCCCAAGAATAAGCAGTGTCATTCCAGGTATCAAGAAAAGCTGGTTGGGTGAATACAAAAGCATCATGCGCAGACTGCGCCATCCATCACTAAAAGTGTTTAGCTTCGAATCACCAATCCGCTCGCCGAGCACAATGGGAATCTCTGCCACTTTTAGTTTGGCCAGTCCTGCATTAATAGCAAGTTCTAAGTTGAATTCCATGCCTTGACTTACAGGTTCAATTATTTGATAAGCTTCGCGACTAAAGCCTCGATATCCGCAATACACATCTGTGTATTTGGTTCCAAATAAAGTATTCAAAATCCAGGTCAAAAGCGGATTTCCAAAGACGCGATGTAAGAATGGAATTTGCCCCATGCCGCCTGTGAGATAGCGACTTCCCGTCACAAAGTCATATTTTTCATCTACTAGTTTTTGCAAGAATTGTGGTATTAAAGCGAAATCGTAGGTGTCATCAGCGTCTGCCATGATGAAATATTTTCCGTTCGCCTCAGAAAATCCTTTGAGATAAGCATTGCCATAACCGCGTTTGGGTTGGTGGCACAAATTTACTTTCTTATTTTGGGCAATTTCAATTGAACCATCGGTAGAGCCATTATCCGAGATGACAATCTCGCCATCGATGTTGTTTTTTTCAAAGGTGTCGCGGATTTTGTCTATGCAAAGACCAAGCGCTCCCGCTTCGTTTAAGCAGGGCAAAACTACTGATACTGTTGGTCTATTCGTCATCTCTTCTGGATACTGAAAACCCTTATTTTCGTGTTCTATCTTACCAGTTCCATGGTAAATTGCTGTGATGCTAACTGAACCAATCGGCTATCCAGTAACTGCCAAAAAAATGTGGCTTTTGACAATAGCCACCATGGGTCTGTGGACCACTTATTGGCTCTTTATGAATTTTCAAGCTTTTCGTCGCAAAGAGATCACGGGTATTCATTTTTGCCCTGAAACATATACTGGTTTAGCCTGCATTTCTTACTATAACTTGCTTGATTTTATCGAAATGGCAGGTAGAAGGCGGGGGGTGATTATCGCACTGCCGAAGAAGCGAGCAGCGCTTTTGATGCTGGTTGTAGGGCTACCTGCATTTTTTCTGAGCTTGTTGAAGCAAGAAACTGTTTACCAGGGCATTTTTCTTTTGGCAATGCCACTCTTTCTTGAGTCTGCTAGAAAAGGTATTTTTGCTCTTAATGCTGCAATTGGAGCGGATGTGAAAACGACTTTTGGTCCTGCAGAAAAGCTTATTTTTGCAATCGGTGTGGTCTATTGGGCGTCTTCTCTTTTTGTCGATTTCTGATCTGTAACTATTGCCAAGAGTATCTTTTTTCTTCACGCCTGGGTCCAAACGGCGTTAAGTGCAGTAAAATCTATGGTTCGTAGCAATTTAGCGCCGGCTGCAAAGTGCTGGTGAGAATCAGGAGTGGACAATGAGCTCGACCGCACCGGTGCCGGTTAAACCATCAGACTTTATTCGGGACATCATTAATGATGACCTTGAGGCGAAGCGTCACCAGAAAGTTATCACTCGTTTTCCTCCAGAGCCAAATGGTTTCTTGCATATTGGTCACGCAAAATCTATTTGCTTGAACTTTGGATTGGCTAATGAATATCGCGAGACCCTGCCTAATAGCGGCACACGCTGTCACCTTCGCTTTGACGATACAGATCCTGTCAAAGAAGACACCTTGTTTGAAGAGGGAATCCAAGCCGATGTACGTTGGTTAGGATTTGAATGGGACGGTTTTTATCACGCAAGTGATTACTTCGAAAAAATGTATGAGTATGGCGAACACCTGATTAAATCGGGCAAAGCGTATGTCTGCTCATTAACCGATGCTGAAATAAAAGAATATCGCGGCGACGTCAAAACACCTGGTAAGCACAGTCCCTATCGCGAGCGTAGTGTCGAGGAGAATCTCGATTTGTTTTCGCGTATGCGCAAAGGCGAGTTCAAAGATGGTGAGCATGTGCTTCGCGCCAAGATTGATATGGCAAACGCTAACATGAAAATGCGTGACCCGATGCTTTATCGCATTCGTCACACCAAACATCATATGACAGGCGATAAGTGGTGCATCTACCCGATGTATGATTACGCTCATCCAATTTCGGATGCGATTGAAGGCATCACCCATAGTATCTGCACGCTTGAGTTCGAGAACAATCGCGAGCTTTACGACTGGGTTATCGACAATTTAATCGAGTATGCGAAATTTCCTTCGCGTCCGCACCAATATGAGTTTGCTCGTTTAAATCTCAATTACACTGTAATGAGTAAACGTCGTTTGCTCGAACTAGTTGAAGGCAAGCATGTTCGTGGTTGGGACGACCCTCGCCTGCCCACTATTGCCGGTATGCGTCGCCGCGGCATAACGCCTGAATCGATTCGCAATTTCTGTGCCAGTGTTGGTATTGCTAAAGCAAATAGCACTGTGGATATGAATCAGCTGGACTTTTTTATTCGCGATGACCTCAACCAGAAAGCACCGCGAGTGATGGCAGTAATGAAGCCTCTCAAAGTGGTGATTGAAAATTATCCTGAAGGTAAAACCGAGGAACTCGAAGCATCTTACTGGCCTCACGATGTTCCAAAAGAAGGCACACGCAAAGTGCCTTTTACGCGCGAATTGTATATTGAACAAGACGACTTCATGCTTGAGCCGTCCAAGGATTATTTCCGCTTGGCGCCAGGCAAAGAAGTGCGTTTGCGCTATGCCTATTTAATTACATGTACAGACGTGGTCAAAGACGCAAGCGGCAATGTCACTGAGATTCGTGCTCGCTATGACGAAGAAGTTAAGGTTGGCGAGAATCCGGTAGGACGTAAAGTCAAAGGCACCATTCATTGGGTCAGTGCAAGCGATAATGTCGATGCTGAAGTGCGTTTGTACGAACGGTTATTGATCGACGAAGCTCCTCCTACAGGCAAAGACAGTGAGTTCTTGGATGCAATTAATCCAAATGCTCTGCAAGTTTTGACCGGCTGTAAATTAGAGCGCAGTCTTGGTGAGTGCAAACCAGGCGATCGTTTTCAGTTCGAGCGTCAAGGCTATTTCATTGCCGATGAGAAAGACAGCAAGCCGGGTGCGCTTGTTTTTAATCGCATTGTGACATTGAAAGATTCGTGGGCGAAAGCGCAGAAGAAATAGTTATTTTTTGAAGAACTTTCCGAGTTTTTCCAGAATTGATTCACTTTCTTTCTGACTCACAGAATCGAATCGCCACATTCCATAGGGATTGAAAAGATTCGTTCCCTCCCGAACTTGCGTGCAAGCCTCCCAACTGACTCTTAGTATCGGTGATTCCAGAGTCATTTGAAAGGTGTGTCCGGATTTAAATGGACGTCGCTTGCCTTCTGTAAGGAGGTAAAATCCAATTTCGTGAAACAAGATATACGCTGCCTGTAATGGACTAACTGGGCCGGGAAGTTTTTCCAGGCAAGCAGTGGATGCCACCATGTCAGGTGCACCGAGCATATGCATTCCGGAGGAATAACAATCGTTCTCATTTGATAATGGAACTTGAACATATGCTGCAAATAGTCCACCCCAATATTTAGTATCTTCCGCTGTAAGTCCATCGATGAAGGAAACGAGACTCTTCCAGTTTGCTTTTGAATGGTAAAGGCTTGAGGTGTCAACGATTACTGCAAGACCCCCCAGATCCAGGAGCTTATCTGCCAGATTCAAAAATCTCAACGCTTCTTTGTGCGCTAGTTTAGAAGTGGTGCCTGTATTGCGAAAATAAATAACGCACGAATGATTAGCTAGCGATTCAAGATCATCGGGCAAAAAATCATGTTCATTTTTGAAACTGTACTTTTGGCAATCTTCTAGAAGCTCTGGATCTTTTTCTTTTATGTCAAAGAAAGTGTCGTTTTGCGTGGTCAAGAATTCGACAGCTCTTTGCTTGAATTCTTCATTTCCCGGAATGCCAATCGAGATAAGTGGCATATACCCAAATCCGTAGTCTGCTTTGGCGCGTTGCCAGTCGTCCCAGGCGTTTGATGGGTCAACATGCATGCGCTCTTCTCTATCCAGCATGGACCAATAGTCTTCAGGCTTCATTGCAATGCACGGAGCCCCGCTGGCTAGTTTTTCAACCTCCTCTTTTGTAAGCGGAACTTCTTGTTGTTGCTGTAAAAGACCAATCATGGCACCAAGTGGCGGCACGCAAAGAAGTTTCAAATCGTCGTCGATTTTGTCAGTCATCATTTAATTGTCGAATGAACTGGGGTGCAAGGATTCGAACCTCAGAATGTCTGAACCAGAATCAGATGCCTTACCGCTTGGCGACACCCCAATGTAACCAAAGTATCAAATACCAGTCTATTCAATCATACTTGACTATGTCAATAAGCGCTCAGAGGTATAATCTTGGCTCTTACTGAGATGATTTAATGAAAGTTCTATTCCCTATCGATGGTTTGCATACGGCGACTTCAACTGCGGCGTCTACTTTTTTGATCTCTCGCAGATGGGAAGCTGGCACCCAAATAAAAGTGATTGCTGTGGTCAAACCACACGAGTCGCTTCTTGCGATGTTCGGCAAGTTTGGACAAAGCATCGAGCGCGAACAATTCATGTATCAGTATGGATTGTCTTGTAGCGGTTACGCTACCGAACTGCAAAAGGAATTGCCTCACTGCGAAGTGACATTTGAACTGTTGGAAGGCGACCCGGCAGACATGATTTTGCAGGAAGCGGAGAATTGGCAGTGCGATTTAATCATTTTAGGCTCTCACGATAGAAAATCACTCAAGCGCCGATTGCTTGGCGGAGTATCACATGCAGTATCATCGCATGCTAATTGCCCCGTGATGATCGCTAAGCACCCACTCCATGACGAGCCCCATGAAATCTCGCCGCGCATGACTCGTGTGCTGGTCCCGTGTGATGGTTCACATAGTTCTATTGCGGCTCTTAAGTGGATCGCTCGATTGCATTGGCACGAAGAGACCGAAGTTGTTTTTCTTGCTGTTATAGATCAAGTCAAAGATAAATACGCTAATGAATCTGATCCGCAGAAAGCAACCGACATTATGTTTTTGTGGCAGGAGCGCCGTCAACACTTACAAAAAAGTCTGACTGAACTTGCAGAGTATCTTGAAGGAATGAGCGAGCTCAAGCATATCGATGTCAAAATTATTGCAGGCGATCCACGCGAAGCGATTGTAAAATACGCAAATGAATGGAAAGCCGATTTGATTGTAATCGGCTCGCACGGTCATACAAGGCTATCCATGCTTTTTCTTGGAAGTGTGGCGCAGGCGGTAGTTACTCACGCTCACTGCGCCGTGGAAATCATCAAAACTTGCGAAGATGAGGTTGCATCTTCTCTACAAGATTCAGCATCAGAGGCAGAAGCTTATGATTCGTCTGACGCAGAAGAAGTCAGAGAAGATTTGAATGATGTTCGCCCCATGGATAATTTGCATATTCCGCCGACGGGAATGATGTAAATTAGTCGTCGAAATTAACTTGCCTGCGCGCTTTCTTTTTTTGAGATAGAGCCACTTTTTTGTCGACTCGTTTTTGAGTTGAAGAATAGCTAGGCTTTGTGGGTCGTCTGGGAGTCGGTCGCTCAGCTACACTTTCAATCATGGCGCGTAGCTTTTCAAGGCAATCTTCAACGTTTCTATTTTGATCACGAAACTTTTGGCTGGTCACAATAATTTCGTTTTCTGCAGTTAGTCTGTTGGCAAATTTTTCTAGAAATCGTGCTTTGACGTCATAAGGCAGGCTATCTGTAACCACGACTGCCCAGCGCAGAACAGCTTTGCTATTTACTTTGTTCACGTTTTGACCGCCTGGACCTCCACTTCTTGCAAAGGAAAAGTCAAGTTCAGACAAGGGGATTTGAATTCGTGAGTTGACGATGAGCATGGCTACTTTTCAGTTTTGTAATTCTATTTCTGTATGGTAGCAAATCGCACAAATAATAATGAAAATTTGGCGCTCCGCCCTTCATCTCGAGATTTGAAACCATATCCGTTAACGGATATGGTTTTTGAACTAGACCTAAAAGCCCAAGAAACGGGCATTTCGATTTTTCGACTCCTGGGCAAAGACGCAAGTCAATCTAATGCCGCAGCGCGTTAAAATATTGGACGGGGGACGCAATCGAGAAATCAAGTGCTGAAGTCATTGCTACTTTGTTTGCTTTTAGCCATACATGTCTGCGCGATACCGGCGCAGGCAAGCGTCTTTTCAGGAAAGGAGGAGCAAATTGAACAGTACACTACAGAGATACTTTTAAAAGAAATTGATCTTGAGCGTTACTACAACAAATACAGATTATTTTCTAGCAAAGACCCAAAATACAGATATCGTCGCTATTTTTTGTTGCAACAGACTGCTGCAGGACTGACTCTTGGAAGTTACATTGCGTCTTGTGCTGATCTTGGAAAAAACCTTACCACACCAGATAGAATTTCGGTTCCGCTTGCAGAACGCACAACCAAGATTGGATTTTTAGGAGTTATCTTTCAGGGGGGAAGCTCAGCTATTGAGCTTGCTTCAAATGTTTCAACTGCTGTAAAACACAAAGTTAAAAAGATCGATCCAAAAAGTACAGCCAAAAATGTTCAATCTAGATTAGCAGAAATAGATTCATTGATGGTTCAGCGAAACGCGCTGGTACAGCAATTAGACAACAAAGAAGGAATAGAAATTCTTTTAGCCGAAGGGCGCGTTCTCAAATATTTTCGCGATTGGTGCCTCAATGAATTCGCTGATATTTATGCTGATGCAAAATCGTATCAAGCAAGCAATAGCATTTATTATGTTCTGGACGTGACCTCTGCCACCCTCTATGGCGCAAGCTATCTAATTAGTTTGAGAGCGCTCGATAAGCCGCACTTATTCAATCCGGCTGCAAAAGTCGGTATCGTTGGTGATGGCTTTGGTATTGTAAGTGCACCATTATCTTCTTGGTCATATAGCTATTTGTACAAGCATCATCGCAAGAAGCTTGGCATCAACATGAAAGAAAAACTCTACGATCCAGAAGAAATAGCTAAGACCGAAATACTGGCACTAAAATCCAAGATAGAAAAATCTGATGCACTGTCGAAGCCGCTTTTAAGCAACATTCATGCGCGTTTATCTATTATTGATTTTTGGTCTTGCGAGTTTGACGAATACATTTCTAAAACGACAGTAGAAGATAGACGTTTTCAAAAGGTGGCGTTGCAATCCAATATTTCTGGACCGATTATCTCCACTGCGTTTTTGGCGCAGGACATCATGGCGTTGGTTGCGGCCAACAGTTTGAAAAACAATCTGATGAAAAGCACTACCGTCGGATTTATTTCCACTATTCCTCCTCTTGTGGCGTCTGGTGCGTCTCTTCTACTAACTTCGTATTGGGCAGCAGACGAAGGTATACACCAACATATCTTGAAAAAGAAGGGGCACACGCCGGAGCAGCTGATTCAAAAGCGCTTCGCTGTGCTTGGTGAGATGGAAACTAAATTGCAGCGGATAGAAAAGTAATAATCAACCGCAAATAGGGTCTTCAAGTGGATATAATTCTCTGCCTATGATTGCGCGTAGCAGTCGTTTCGAAAACTGGAGAGAGAGAATATGATCAAGAAAATTGCTGCTTCACTTCTGCTGATTTCGTTCACTGCAATGCCTTTAGCCGCAAATGCCAAGGTTGATAAACCGGCCAAAGACTGGCAATTGAAGACCCTTAAGGGCATCAAGTCAATCAAATATTGTGTTGTTTACGATCCAGATGGCAGTTTGCTCAAAGTTGTAGATACAGGACTTGCAGGAATGAAAGTGACAGCCAAAGCTGCTCCTAAATCAAAAGCAGGCAGCAACGAAATAAATGAAAAAGACGATGCGTTATTAAAAGTCTATGTAGACAATCGCGATAAAGATCAAGCTTGGGTTGGACTTGCAATCAGGCAAAAATCACAGCTCAGTCGCGATGGGGCACAAAGCTTTGATGCTGACACCTACTCAATTGGTTCTTTGTGTGATCGTTCAAAAGCAAAAGAAGTAATCAAAGAGTTGTGCGCCACATTCAAAGAAGATATGAAAGCAAATAATTAAAATCGAAAATAACTAAAAGCAGGAGACCCTCACGTGGCATGGATTGATCCAATAATTTTGCAAGGAGAATATGCTTCTCTGGAGCCGCTTTCATTTGAGCATGAATCGGGTCTGCAGGATGCTGTTCGCGACGGCGATTTGTGGAAGTTATGGTACACATTCATTCCTGAACCAGGCAAAATGCATCAGGAAATCGAACGCCGGTTGGCACTTCAAGCCGCTGGCGTCATGATACCGTTTACGGTGATAGATTCTAAAAATGGCAAGCCTTTAGGCATGACCACTTATATGAATATCGACGCGCCAAATCGCCGACTAGAAATTGGATCTACCTGGTATCGAGCTTCTTCGCAGCGCACCGCAGTTAATACCGAATGCAAATTGATGCTTTTGACCCATGCATTTGAAAGAAATGATTGCATCGCGGTTGAGTTTCGAACTTCTTTCTTTAACCATCAAAGTAGGCGCGGTATCGAGCGTCTGGGAGCTAAGCTCGATGGCATTTTGCGTAATCATACAATTATGCCAAACGGCACATACAGAGATCAATGCGTGTACAGTATTATCGAAAGCGAATGGCCAGGCGTAAAAGCGCATCTAACTTTTCAAATAGAAAGACATAAAAGCTGATGCTCGATTTTGTTAAACCAAGAACTTCTTATCCGCTTTTGACTTTAGTCAAAATTCTTTGGCCGCTCTATGTGCTTTTAAAATACCGACGTCTGCGCATTGAGCTTTCAGACGAAGTTGAGGAAACCTTCCAACGCTTGAAGCGAAAAACAGTTTTGATATGCCCTAATCATTCCCACAAATTAGATCCAGATGTGATGTTCGCGCTTTCAAAAGAGGTCAAGCAAACATTCAATTTCCTTGCGGCTCGCGAGATCTTTGGTTCTTATCGCAGTAGAAAATACAGATGGATGCAAAAGCTTGGTTGTTTTTCGATTGAGCGTGGAGCTGCTGATATCCAGTCTATCAAGGCAATTCATGAAGTATTGACCCAAGATCAAAAGAAGTTAGTTATTTTTCCTGAGGGCGAAGTCAGTCATCAAAATGACTATCTGATGAGTCTGGAAGATGGTATCGAGCGCATGGCGCTTACTGCCTGCAAGGATTTGAAGAAGGAAGACCCGCAAAAAACGATTTATATATTGCCTGTTATTTTAAAATATCGTTTTTCCAAAAATGTTTTTGGCCAGATATTAGAAAATCTCAGTCGTGTAGAAGCACACCTGGAGATGAAACCATCTGCTGGTGAATCGGTGAGCCAGAGAATTCGTAACTGTCTTTTGAAGGGGCTGGATCGACTGGAAATACGACACAACGTATCAAAAAAAGCTGACAGTCTAGAGGAGCGCTTATCCAATCTGCGTGAGCGCTTGATCGAAATTTCAAAAGAATATTTGAAAGTAGAACTGTCGACCAACATGGGGCAGGTTTCGCAGTTGCATATATTGCGAAATAGATTTGCTTTCAGTCAATTTTCCGATGGCACCGACCTTGAACTGTCGCCGCAAGATCTGATTCATTATGAAGAACTGCGTCTGGCAACACATACAGTGGCTATTGGCGAGCACAGCTTTAAAGAAAACCTAACTCAAGAAAATGCAGCAGAGCTAGTGAATCTTTTAGAAGAGGCAATTTTCGGCAAGATAACACTGCCTCTTCCCGACAATGCTGAAATTGGCGTAGCCAAGGAAATCGATGTCGCTGACTATCTAAAAGAGTTCGAAGAGAAAAAAGCAAAAGGTGTGCAAGCGCTTAAATCTGAGCTTTCAGCTAGAATGAAAGAACGCAATTTGCAATTTGGTAAATCTAGAATTTAGTAATTCGAAATGAAAATCTCAGATCCAATTTTGCTTGTGTGATTCACATTGCAGTTATTCATGCCGTATTGCAACGACCACGGTTGGATATTTGCCCAGCGGTACAACTTTCTAATTCCGTCGCAATCGTCGTAGGTTATAAGAAATTTGTGTTCGCTTCGCTTCAAGCAATCTGCAAGTAGCTCATGATCGAACTCGTGCAAAGAGCCGCCGGGACCGTAAAGCCTTGATGCTGTGAAATAGGGAGGATCTATAAATATAAAAACGTCATTGCCTGGCTTTTGAATTACCTTTTCAAATCCCAAATTTGTAATTTGAGTGTCGCTCAATGCATTTGGCATCGGGGTCAAGCGCTCAATTGATGATGCCGTAAAACGACGTTGACTAGCCAGTTTTGAAAAGCCACCAGCGCGTGTAGTACCAGAGAAGGTGACACGATTAAAAAAGAAAAAGAGCAGCGCTTCTCGGTATTCGCTCAATGATTTTTCTTTGCGAGCAGTAATAAAATACTCTTTCACTTCCTCGCTAGATCCAAACTGTGATCGCATTTCTTCCAATTCAATTTGCATTTGCTTGCAGATTTTAGGATCCTGCACTGCGCGCCAGAATGAGACCAATTCTTTAAATTTATCGTTTATCCAATAGGATTTAGCAAAATCAGTGGACCGTGCATGAAAATAAACGCTCCCACCGCCAACCAGCGGCTCTCTGTACTCGGTTGCACTTTTGGGCAAAAGTTCAGCAATTTGACTTATCGCTTTCTGTTTTCCGCCCGGATATCGAAGCGGCGACCGGAACGATTTAATTGCAGTGCGGGGCTTGTCCATATCCTAATGATAACCTTAACGTTCCTTTCGACCAAGCCGTAAGTTTTTAAGTTGCACGAATAGTAAATGGGCTAAAATACAAGTGGCTAATTTGGGAAGTTTATGTCAATCAAAAATCTGCAAAAGCTTTTACTGGCTACTTCTTGCATGTTATTCATTCAAGGCAATGCGCTCGCGGCTCCTTTGACGTTCCAGTCGGCTGTGGCGGAATACAAAGCCGGTAAGTACCAATCGGCATTGTCCATGTTTAAAACATTCAATGCGAGCAGTCCTAATAACCCTTTGGTGCATTATTACATCGGCTTATGCCAGCATCGATTGGGTCATATCGACCAAGCCAAGCAAGAGTATCAATTTGTAGTCAGTGCAGGTGACGTAAAACTTAAGCCAATGGCGCAACAAGCGCTCACGCAGCTATCGGGCACTCATGCTTCTGGTGGTGGTTTTGTTTCGCAATCCCAAACTGGCAGCGCCACTTCACCGTCACAAACTACTTCAGGTCGAAAGGCCAAAAAGGTTATTGAGTTCTACGCCGATTGGTGAGGGCCATGTAGAAGATTTGCGCCCGTGTTTGACGCAACCAAAAGCAACAGCCAGTTTAGAGATATCTCGTTTCAACAAATTAATCTAGATACTCATGATCCGTTAGCCGAGCAGTATCAAATTCGCTCGATACCGCGGGTGGTGATTCTTTCTGGTGGTAACGACGTGTTGTACAACGGTCGTGTGCCAATGGAGCAAAGTGGCTTTGAAGAATTGATCAACCAGTATCGTTGAGGATTTATCGATGAAGAGAATGAATCTGTATAAACTGACGCTAACGCTAGGCTTTTCGATCATCTTTGGTACTGCCTTTGTTCCGAAAGTTCTGGCTGCACCTTTAACCTTTCAATCTGCCGTGGCTGAATATAAAGCGGGCAATTATTCATCAGCACTGGCAATGTTTAAATCCTTTGCTCAAGCCAGTCCCAATAATGTTTTGGTTCACTATTATCTGGCAATGTGCCATCACAACATGGGTCATGTCGAACAAGCCAGGCAAGAGTATAATTTTGTTGTAGCCAGAGGCGAGCCTTCATATAAGGCGCTCGCGGAGAAAGGACTCACGCGATTGACCGGCTCGCACACTACTGCTGGGTCGTCGAATGCTGCTAAAGATCCAAACGCTCCATCGCAAATAGCACCAGCTCGTAGGGCTAAAAAGGTCATTGACTTTTACGCGGATTGGTGAGGACCTTGTAAAACCTTTGCGCCCGTGTTTGACGCAGTTAAGAAAGATAGCAAATACAAAGACGTTCAATTTCAGTCGCTAGATCTCGATCAAAACGAAGCCGTTGCCGAGCGATATAATGTCGAATCGATACCGACCGTTGTTATTCTTTCGGGAAGTGGCGAGGTCTTATATAATGACCACCCGCCCATGGATAAAGCTGGCTTCGAAGAAGTAATTAATCGCTTTCACTAATACAATTTATTGGGCGGCTAGATACTCTTCTAGTTTGTCGAGAGATCCGGTCCAGCCTTGATACATGCCATTGCGCGCTTGAATAAAAGTTGCAAGCTCGGGTATGCTCGTCTCGCCGTGACATTCCCACGTTATGGTGACACGTGTTTGCTCTTCGCCTTCCTGGGTCAATTCAATTATTGTAAGCATTGTTTCAGGCCATGTTGGTGCCATAGGATGGCGAGTAACCTTTTCGTTCTCATCGCAAAACTGTTGTGTATATTCAATGAGAGTGGGCTTCTCGACTCTTAAATAGTCTGAGCGTCCAAACATTTTCTTGCCACCAGGTCCGCTCATGCACGAAAAAGAACTGCCACCGGATGTGATATCACACTTGAAAAATTCCATTTCGAATCCCTTGGGCGCAAGCCACTGAGCAAGATGCTTAGGCTCGGTCCAGGCTTCGAACATTTTTTCTATCGGTACGTTAAAAGAGCGATTGAGTACAAATAAATCTCTGTCAGTCGCTTTCTTTTCAAGATATTCAGCAAGCCTGTCCCAGGTAGAATCACCACCTGCTTCTTTGATGAATTTGCGTGACTGCTCTGCTGCTTCAGGCGTAGGCAACGTCATGGTCATGTCCATTTTTGTTTTGCCATCGTGCTCAGAAAAAAGAACTGTTACGCGAAAGAGTGGCTTCTGCTCGTCGTTTCCGCCGTGATCGTAAACGAGTTTTTTGTATTTCTCGACTTCAAAATACTGACTCTTATTTACATACTCGACCTTGTTTGGTCCATACATTGTGTAATGCCAGTGCCCACCAGGTCTCAGATCTTTGCTGTGCGTATCGATACTAAATCCACGGGGTCCCCACCAATATGCCGCTCTGTCAGGATCTGCCCAGGCATCCCAAACATCTTTGACCGGATGATTGTAGATGCGTGTGAGTTGAATCTCGTTGCTGGGGCTTTTTACGGGCATTTTTGATTCCTTTTAAGGGCAGGTATATTCTTCCACTTTGACAACCGCCCCGGCAATAGTATTTAAGAATTAGTTCCTGAAATTTTCCTTGTCTTTCATTGCCAAAAGGCAGTCAGAGTGAAGGGTATCGACAATACCTTTGAATTCTTTTTTGCAAAAAGTGGAGGAGGCAAAAGTATTCAAATCTTCAAGTGCACCACTGTAATCTTGC
Organism: Candidatus Melainabacteria bacterium; assembly: GCA_016699165.1. GTDB lineage: Bacteria > Cyanobacteriota > Vampirovibrionia > Obscuribacterales > Obscuribacteraceae > Aved-18. Next base: position 3,670,953 of record CP064963.1, read on the forward strand.
AATGCAAATTTAGTGCGAGCGCGCTCTAGTTTAAATGCATCACTTTGTTTTGATTCAAGACTAATTGCTTGATTTATGTCATGCAGCGATTGTTCAAAGTTGCCCATTTGGTACTGAGCAATTCCGCGTAAGAAATATCCACGCGGTTCGCTTGAGGTTAGCAAAACTAATCTATTGCTAAAGGCTAAACTCTTTTCGAATTGATTCATAAAAATGGCTGATTCAGCGCCCATTGCAAAGAGAGCTGGTGCTCTTGTGTCGCCGTTCAAAGCTTCGTCGCATATTGAGATTACTTGGGCGTGATTTTTCGACTTCGCAGAAGGCAGTGCTCTTGCAAGACATTTCAATCCTCGAAAGTTCATGCCGCTTGAGATAAATGTCATCCACATGCTCAACAGAAAGAGAGGCGTGCCTATAGTAGGTAGATTGAAAACGAAAAAGAAGATAGCTAAAACAAATGCGATACACCCCTTCAAGTTTGCTTTGCGAAATGAGGGAAGGCTTTCTATTCCCTTACAGAAGTAAGTAATAGAGAATAAGGCAATTGCTAAGACGATGAGAATAGATAGACTAAGCATAGCAAAGCTGTTTATTTCACTTTAAATTTGCCCATTGATGCACTGGCTTGCAAGGGCTTCACTTCAGGCGCGATGTAATTTGCCAGAGCGTGAAGGTTTTGCATCTTGCCTTTCCCACCGGAGTAATAGGCTACATAAGCGTATTTTCGCAAGTAGGGCACAATCTGAATTGAACAGCTTCCGTTTGTTTCTCTTGCTAAAGAAAGAGCGCGACCAAGTACAGAAGAGGCTTGGCCAAATCGTCTTTGGTCTGAATACAAACAACCAAGACCAAAAAGCGAGCGTTGCAAATAATCTTTATTGCCCGCAAAAGTTGCGGCAGCTTGTCGATATAAAGCTTCAGCCTGAGCGAATTTTTTTTGTTCGATATAACATTTAGCCAGCCTGTCCATGCGTCCAAAGAGTGCAGGATCGTTCTTCTCAAGCACTTCTTGCGAGATAGATAAAGCCTCTAAAAAATACGACTCTGCGTCTTTCTTCTCGCTTTTACTCATGCAAACTCGACCAAGATTGTCGTAACTATTTGCAAGCGAAAGATGTCTTTTGCCAAGCACGGTAGCTTTTACGTCTAGCGCTGTTTTATAAAGCTTTTCTGCCATATCTGGCTTGCCGATGTAGCGATATGTGTCACCCAGCTTGTCACAAGTAATCGACCAATCGAGTAGCGGGCCGCGCATCTCAAGCTGAGCTGTTCCTGCCCATCCAATCAGTGGCGAGCCTTTTTTCAGCTTGGTCTCGGCTTCGGCTTTGCTAGCTTGTTCGCGAAACTTGCCTTGCACAAAATTGATCAAGTCTTCAGTCAAAGGACCAGCTTTGTCGCGAGTTCCGTTCACCAAATAGAAGCGAATCAAGTCTTCCATATTTGGAATTAGCTTGGGATAGTCTTGCCCGATAGCGCGCTCTTTTAGATAAAGCTCTTGCTCCAGCAGGGGCTCGGCTTCGTCAAAGCGTCCACGGACCTCCAAAAGGCGCCCCAGGTCGCCTGGGCTTTTAGCGATGCGAATGTCTCCAGGACCGATGTCCTGTGCCATTGTGACCGCCTGCTTGAGTAAATTTTCTGCTTTGCCGTACTCGAATGCTTCAAACGCCTTGGCGCCCGAAGACTGGACCTTTTCCCAATCGGCATAAACTAACTGGTCGGCTTTGTATTTGGCAGGGGCTACCATCCACTCGGGAAATTTGGACGTGTCGAGCTCAAGCTGACTTTCCTGCGCGAACGCCGGCTGAGCCAAAAATAACAGCACCAATGCAAGCTTGAGCTTCATAGAGAAATAATTTCTCCGGCAACCATAATCCGATTCTAACAGGGGCATCCCCACTTATCGAATTAACTGTGAAGCTTACTTAAATTAGGGGTACAATTCACGGGTCGATTTACAGGATTTTTTAAGTTGTCGAAACTAACCATTTCCAAAGCGCCCATAGTTGAAGCAGGAATGCTTATTCGCAAGCCGCCTGCGGTGGTATTCGACGCTTTTGTAAATCCTGAGGTGACGACCAATTTCTGGTTCACCAAAAGCAGCGGAAAATTGACTCAAGGCGAATCAGTTGAGTGGAGCTGGGAAATGTACAATTTTTCTGTCCAGGTAGAAGTAAAAGAAATTAGACAAAACGAATTCATCCTCATTTCGTGGGGCTCTGCGGGCGACGAATCGGAAGTAGAGTGGAAGTTTGTTCCATACAAAAATGACTGGACCTATGTCAGCATTACCAACTCTGGCTTTCAAGGAGATCCCGATGGCGTCATCGCCAAAGCGCTGGATTCTGTTGGTGGTTTCACCACTGTTCTAGATGGTGCTAAAGCCTGGCTTGAACACGGCATCAAGCTGAATTTGATTGAAGACAAATTTCCTAAAGGTTTGACCGAACACTGAGTTAATCGAAATGAGTACATTAGGCGAAGACCTGCTTCAAATCTTGCATTCCATGCAAGAGAGCCAGCGCTTTATTTTGGGAATTGTTGGCGCTCCAGGAGCCGGTAAAAGCACTCTTGCATCCAAGCTCTGCCACGAGATCAATAGTCAAAGCGCTGATGAACCAGCAATCATTGTACCGATGGATGGATTTCATTATTCGAACGAACATTTGTTGGAACTTGGATTACTTCCCCTAAAAGGAATTCCCGCTACTTTTGATGCCCAAGGTTTCGTTGAGATACTGAATAAAGTTCAGAAAACTAAGAACGAATCAGTTTTTTGTCCAAGATTCGATCGCTCTATCGAGGCTTCGATACCAAATGATATTGAAGTAAAACCGCATCATGAGCTAGTTATAGTCGAAGGCAATTATTTGCTTCTGGACGAAAAGCCGTGGGGCGAAATTGCACAATACTTAGACCAATCTTGGTTTATCAATTGTCCCATTGATGTAATTTTGCCTCGCTTGATTCAAAGACATATTGATGGCGGCAAGTCAGAAGCTGATGCGAGGCGAAAAGTAGAGTCCACCGACCTTCCAAATGCGAAAATTATCGATGCCACCAAATCGCGCGCGACGAGAATTTTAGAATGTTCACAAATAGACTAATCGACTTACTTAAAATAGATTTTCCAATTATTCAAGCACCGATGGCTGGATCTGACAGTGCTGAGCTGGTTGCTGCTTGCTCTAATGCTGGGATTCTTGGTTCTCTTGGTGCGCAATATTTGACGCCTAGTGAGATAGAAGCTTCGATTAAAAGAATTCGCACACTCACCGATAAGCCATTTGCAATGAATTTGTTCGCTCTTGAAACATTGCAGGCACCATCAGCACAATCAATCGAGAAGGCAATCGCCCAGCTCAAGCCATATTACGACAAGTTTGAAGTGTCGCCACCATCTATTGATGAAGTCATCAATCAAATCGATCCCGACAAACAATTGCAAGTAATTCTTGACGCCAAAGTTCCGGTTTTTTCTTTTACTTTAGGTGTGTTGAGTGCGCACTGGATGGAAGCTTTCAGGAAGAATGGAACTATCCTAATCGGCACTGCAACCAATATCAAAGAAGCAATTGCCCTAGAGAAAGCCGGTGTTCATGCAATTTGTGTTCAAGGTGCCGAAGCTGGCGGACATCGCGGAACTTTTATAGATGATTATCGCAAATCTATGATTGAGCTGAAGTCGCTGATACCACAAGTGGTGAATGTTGTTTCTGTTCCAGTCATTGCCGCTGGTGGCATTATGAATGGAAGCAACATTGCTGCGGCAAGAGCTCTTGGTGCATCTGGAGTACAGATGGGCACTGCCTTCTTGACTGTCGAAGAGTCAGCAATTCATCTTAATTACAAAAATGCAGTTTGCAATAACGATCCCGATTCGACCACTGTGACACTTGCTTTTTCAGGTGGCGCTGCGCGCGGAATCGACAATCTTTATATACGCGAAAATATGGATGCAGATTTACTTCCATTTCCTTTTCAAAATGCTTTGACCAAACCCTTTCGCAAAATAGCTAATCAACGTGGTGATATTGAATACACTAATTTGTGGTGCGGACAATCAGGCAAACTGGCACGCAAATTGAAAGTAAAGGATTTGGTGACTGAACTGTTAGCCGAGGCTAATTCTGCCGCGTGCAATCCCGCCTCAGATTGAACTGGAAATTGATAGAAATTTTAAATGAATAAATCCGGCGTACCTATATATAGCGCGATTCCTTGCTTAAAATGAGATTTCTCTAATCCCGCGGCGGGATACTTTGGCTTTCACTGGCGTCGTAAGAAACCATGGAAAGCAAAAATTCCAAAATCGCGGGAGGACCAATTAATGAATCTTAAATCAATCACCACACTCGGTATCATATCTTTGACCATGGCTGCCACTTCATACGTTCCGGCGAATGCTGGTTCAATGGAGCAATATTTAAATGTAGTAGCCATGCAGAATCTAATGAATCAACAAGCCGCCGCAGCCGCAGCCGCTCAAGCCGCTGCCACACCTGTAGCCACCCCGGTTGCTCCAGCTCCTGTAGCCTACAATTTTGACTACAATGACAAAAGTAGAGTTGATGCTGAAAGAACACGCCTTGTGAAACAAATTTATGACTTAAACTACAGCCTCTTGCACGACAGTTTGTCACCACGTGCTTATTCCAGAACGCAATCTAAAGTTGCAAGATTGCAGGAACGCCTCACCAGGCTGAATCCGTACGGTACTTAAGGCTTAGTGCCATTGAGCTTCGTTTTTGCTGCAAATATCGTCGAACATTTCTATCATTTGATCGCTGAAATCAATGAATGGTCTCCATTCTTTTGGACCACCATCTGCGTTATTCCATGTTAATTGAAATGCAGGAGTATAGAAGAGTTCAAAGCCTACGGTGGTTCCATCAAGGTAAAGTGGACGTGGAAGTGTTGGCATAAGCACGATCGCAGACTTCGGAATTGCGGCTAACACGGCACTGACATTATCCTCAGATAAATTGTGTGCGCGGTGATAAATCTTGGGACTTGTAGAAGAGGCAATTGTACTCTCTCCTTCCCATTTCATTTCACGTATAAATCCAGAACCCTTTAAGGTCCTATCTCTGGTGTAAAAAATCCATGATTTCCACGAGCCGAAAGAGGGATATTGAAAAATTCGAAACAGCATGGAACCTCGAATTCCCGAGTCTTCATCCTGACCTCGTAGTGCCTGAGAGGCGTTATCGTAGAGTTTTTGATTATTCAAGGTACTTCCTTCACCATGATTTTTTGCGGGATAAAAGCCCACTGTTAACCAGACTTTCGCAGTTGTTTCTTTAATGAACTGGTCTTGGATCGGTTGAGGGGGCGGCAATTTTTATGGTGCTGATTAACGCCGACGGATTTGCTATCTCAGTTGCGTTTGAGAAATTTTTGAGTGCTTCTGAAATAGAGGTAGCTTTACCATTACATTTCAAAGCATTAATCAGTTTCGATGTAAAAATACTATTGTCGTTTCTTCCGTTTTTTGTCAATTTGCCGGAGGTGATCAAAAATTCCCCTTCGTCTGGGGAAGGTGCATGAATAGCAGGTATGCGTAACTTATCTGACCCAGATAAACTATCGGTACTGGATTCGCTATCAATTACAAAAAATATTTTGCGACAATACAATCTTGTTTTAAATGCACCTACTAAATCTTTTATTGATATTCCAGTTGCGTAAAAATTTCCAATTGATGCATCATTTAATAAAAGAAAGCTTTTTTGATCTGGGTTGTCTGTCGAGGGACTAGACGCGCAAGAAAAATAGACAACGACAAGGTCATTTGGTCTGACATTAGTCATGAAAAATTGAATGAGATTACTGAGTACCGAAGTTCTTGTTGCTGATGAATCAATAAAAAGTTTGCAGTGATCTGGGGCGAAGCCAGCATCCTTAGTCAAGAAATCATGAAACTTGCGAGCGTTATCGGAGCAATTCGTTGTATTCAAACTCGATTCATTGTAATTACTTGCTCCAACAACAAGTGCCCACTTATCATCAATGGTTGATTGAGCCTGAACTGCATTGATGGATAAAATGGCGGAAAATAATAGCATTGCAATCAGTTTTTTCATTTGAATCTCCATGTTTTAGTTTGACCAGGGGTTCATTCAAAGTTGTTGTCAGAGTTGAACTAGTTGAGTGGTTTTCTAATTTCAGGCTTGTTTATGATGGAAAAGAAAGTCGCATAGCGCTTTTCAGATTTTTTGAATTTGTAGATGGAGAAGTATTAAGTCAGAGCCAGACAGAATCGTCACTGTTACTAGCGCCGACAGGATTGAGAATGTGGACTCAATGAATTTCAAATCAAATATCCTTTTCTATTCATTATTTCCCGAATTTTGGGTTTGTAAAGACCTTGCCAGTTTTTGTCCAAGAACAAGAGTTTTTGTCAAAGCGATACGTCGTAGGCTGTTTTTTCTGAGACAATCGAATTAACATCCCGGAGCGGACATTGACGACTTCCTTTCGGATTGCAAAAAAGTCCTATATGTGTTATATACCTAGTATGGAGAAATTCCAGTGGGCAAGCTTTCAGCGTTTCGAATTAGGGGGCTTACCCTTACTTTCAATAGCTTGGACCACAAGCCGCCGCATTTTCATGTGAGAAGTGGAGACGATTGGGAGATTAAGGTCAATATTCAAGATTCAACAGAGAAGAGAGGACTCGTTTTCCAGTATAAATTTCCGAAAAGACGATCGAGTAAATTCGAGGGATTATCATCAAAATTGGAAAAAGAATTGCTAGCAAAAGTTCTTGAGCACAAACTGGCTCTCCTTGCCGAATGGCAGGACAAAGTAGACCAGAAGGAGATTATTTAAAAATGCCCTGCGTTATACAAAGAGATGTTGTCGTTTACGCTCCTGAACGTGAAAGTCGTACTGCACTTAAGCTTGGTATGAAGGAAACAGTCGTGAGTGACGTAAATGTTCAGTCTTCTGCAAAGTATATTTTTTACGAGGTGTCCGCGTCTCAACTTCCCGAAGTTGCTGAACTCGTCAAGGCGGCCAACGAATCCAAAGAATTGCGAGCTTTGTTTATACGCGCGGACGTAGATCCAATGCTTCTTCCGCAGTTTCTACAACGGGCAGATCTTCGAATCACACGCAATGTTTTGGTTCATGCAAGCGATGATTGGCAAACTCCTCAGCGAGTGATTAAAGCCTGGAAAATGGGTTCTGAACACGATCTAGTTGCTGCGGTTGCAGTATTTGACGATAAACTCTTAGTTGTAAATTGTGCATTTGAAAAGTTTGAGGTTTCATTTGATTCGGTTCCTGCGCTCAAGAAAATCAGTAAATCAGAGCGTTCGAAATTTAAAATAGACAGTGTCGGTAGTTTCGTTTTTTGGGAAGATGCTGATGTTCACATCGATATTGATTCACTTCGATATGTCACGGATGAAAAATGGCGCACCAAATGTGATGCCGAAAATCTTATAAGTAAACAAAATTTTGGAAAAGCAATTGCGACTCTGCGCAAAGAACACGGGCTTACACAATCTGAAATTCCAAATTTAACGGATCGTCAAATGCGAAGAATAGAGGCAGGCGATGCAAGACCATCTGTTGAAAGTTTAAATTCGATCGCAAAGGCGCATGGAATGAGCACTGAGGTATACCTCAATACGGTCAGCTTGAAATTAGCATAGTCACCCGCTCGTCTCATCCAGTTGCATAAGCTGCTGTCGCTGAATTATAAAAGCTCCGAGTTATTTGAGTTGAATTTTTTGCGGGATAAACTTGTAGCCGTCAAAGTTCGTATTTTGTCCATGGCGAATAGTAGGTCCTGGACTTGATTATCAGATAATTTGGAAATGAAACTTTCTAAGCGCTGCTTGTATTTCTCATCCAATTTATTCTGTTCCAGATTACCGTTTTTTGTAAGATTGAAAAGCCATTTTCGACTATCTTGAATTGAGCGTCGTCGATCCACCAATCCTTTTCGAACTAGTAATTTTAAAGTACGACTGAGATACCCGTCGTCTAATTGCAGTTGGCATGCCAGTTCCGATGAAACGATGTTAGGCTTTTCGGCAAGCATGTTCAAGACTAAGATTTCGGCTAGGGAATACTCACTGCGAAATGGTTTTTCATTCAGGAGTTGAAAACGCAATAGATAAAAACGATTGAAATCTCGAATCTCGCTTATTTGATTTTCTCTTTCGATTTTCTCTTTGATAACCACAAGCACCTCCGGAAGCTGATGCCATGGTCTTTTACAAAGTCCTCGTTGTCAAATGGCAAGGTCTTGCGCTTCCAGCATCGAATTTCACTAGTGGCGAGGCTGCCTTTTTTCAATTTGAATTTCGTTGACTTAATCAAGTAATTTTGTTGATTAAGTCAACAAAAAAAATACGAGAAAAAAGAGCCATCAGCTTCATCGTGAGATTTTTTCTTTGAGTTTAAGAGCAAGCGCGAGGGTAGAAGTGGAGGCGCGCACTTTGTATGGATGCGAGGCGCCAAAAAAAGACAATAAAAAACCCTCCGCTATTAACAGAGGGTTTTTATAAATCCTGGCACCGGGCTATCTTTCCAGGCAGTCTCCCACCAAGTATTGTCGCTGCTGTCCGTCTTTACCTTCGTGTTCGGAATGGGAACGGGTGTGTTCCGGACGCTTTGGCACCAAGAAAGGTGTCAGGTCGCTCGCTTTGTGATTCGTTTAAGAATCACACTGCGTGCCCTGAAAACTGCACATTGAGAATTGAAATTTTGAATTTCTAGGTATTCACTTATATACCAATCAAATTTATTGTATTGGTTAAACCCTCGAACTATTAGTAATGCTCAGCTACACGCTTACCTTGCGGGGCGTTTCAACCTGCATCCTATCAACCAGGTGTTCTTCCTGGGTTCTTACTACCTTATGGTATGGGATTTCTCATCTTGCGGTGGGCTTCGTACTTATATGCTTTCAGCACTTATCCACTCCAAACACAGCTACCCTGCGTCTACCGCTGGCGCGATAACAGGTATACTGGAGGTTCGTCCGTCCCGGTCCTCTCGTACTAAGGACGGCTCCGCTCAAAAATCCTACGGACATGCCGGATATGGACCGAACTGTCTCACGACGTTCTGAACCCAGCTCACGTACCGCTTTAATGGGCGAACAGCCCAACCCTTGGGACGTACTACCGCCCCAGGATGCGATGAGCCGACATCGAGGTGCCAAACCTCCCCGTCGATGTGGACTCTTGGGAGAGATCAGCCTGTTATCCCTATGGTAACTTTTATCCGTTGAGCAACGGCCCTTCCATGAGGAACCGTGGGATCACTAAGTCCTACTTTCGTACCTGCGCGAGATGTCTCTCTTGCAGTCAAGCTACCTTATGCCTTTGCACTCGAAGGCTGATTTCCGACCAGCCTGAGGTAACCTTTGAGCGCCTCCGTTACTGTTTAGGAGGCGACCGCCCCAGTCAAACTGCCCAACTGAAACTGTTCCCTGCCCAGATTCATGGAACAAGGTTAGTACGCTAGCTACATTAGAGTGGTATCTCAACGTCGACTCCACGAGAACCAAGATCCTCGTTTCAAAGTCTCCCACCTATCCTGCGCAAATATAACCCGCGGACAATTTCAGCCTACAGTGAAGCTCAATAGGGTCTTTCTGTCCTGGCATGCCTAGACCGTATCTTCACAGTCACTCCTATTTCGCCGAGCCTCTCTCCGAGACAGCGCCCAGATCGTTACGCCTTTCGTGCGGGTCGGAACTTACCCGACAAGGAATTTCGCTACCTTAGGACCGTTATAGTTACGGCCGCCGTTCACTGGGGCTTTGTTTCGTAGCTTCGCTTGCGCTAACCACTCCACTTAACCTTCCAGCACTGGGCAGGCGTCAGCCCCTATACTTCCCCTTACGGGTTTGCAGAGACCTGTGTTTTTGTTAAACAGTCGCCTGGGCCTGGATTTTGCAACCATCTCAGGCTTCGCAAGTAAATTGCTACACCCTATCATGGCACCTCTTCTTCCAAAGTTACGAGGTCAATTTGCCGAGTTCCTTAGAGAGAGTTGTCTCGCGCACCTTGGTATTCTCTACCTGACTACCTGTGTCGGTTTCGGGTACGAGCACCCGTTAATCTGGCTTTCGCCGCTTTTCTTGACAGCGTGGCGTCTACGAAATTGGTTCCGTGGAACCTTTCTTACTCGATCTTACGTTAAAACGCCAGAGCGGATTTGCCTACTCTGACTAGCTACATCTTTGGAGGGACATCCAATAGCGTCCCCTTCGCATAGCCTCCTGTGTCCCGACTTAGCTCCTAACGATTAACAGGTGGGACAGGAATATTAACCTGCTGTGCATCGACTACGCCTTTCGGCCTCGCCTTAGCTCCCGCCTAACCCTGCAAGGACGAGCCTTGTGCAGGAACCCTTAGTCTTTCGGTGCATTGGATTCTCACCAATGTTTTCGCTACTTAAGCCGACATTCTCACTTGTGTTTCGTCCACGAGTGCTTACGCTCTCGCTTCTGCCTACTACACAACGCTCCCCTACCGAGAGTATAAATACTCTCCCGCAATTTCGGAAATATGCTTAGCCCCTTACGTTTTCGGCGCAAAGTCGCTTGACCAGTGAGCTATTACGCTTTCTTTTAATGGTGGCTGCTTCTAAGCCAACATCCTGGTTGTCTATGCAACTCCACCTCCTTAATCACTTAGCATATATTTTGGGTCCTTAGTTGGCGGTCTGGGCTGTTTCCCTCTTGACAATGGAACTTATCTCTCACTGTCTCACTGCCGGATAATTACACTATGGGTATTCGGAGTTTATTTCGATTTGGTACGGATTTTCTCCGCCCGCACCGAATTAGTGCTCTACCCCCCACAGGATACATCCGACGCTGTGCCTAAACGCATTTCGGGGAGAACCAGCTAGCTCCGGGTTCGATTGGCATTTCACCCCTAAACACAGCTCATCCGCTGATTTTTCAACATCAGTCGGTTCGGTCCTCTACGCACTGTTACATGCGCTTCAACCTGGCCCATGCCTAGATCACCCGGGTTCGGGTCTACCGCATGCAATCAATAATCGCCCTTATCAGACTCGGTTTCCCTTGGGCTTCGGATATTAACTCCTTAACCAAACTGCACACGGCAACTCGCCGGCTCATTCTTCAACAGGCACACCGTCACACTATTAATAGTGCTTCGATTGCTTGTAAGCACACGATTTCATATTCTATTTCACTCCCCTGCCCGGGGTTCTTTTCACCTTTCCCTCGCGGTACTTGTTCACTATCGGTCGCAAGGTAGTATTTAGCCTTACCGGATGGTCCCGGCAGATTCCTACAGGATTTCTCGTGTCCCGTATTACTTGGGATACTCTTGAAGTTCAGAACGTTTCGTTTACCGGACTATCACCGTCTATGGTACTGCTTTCCAGACAGTTTCAACTACGCACTTCCCATTTCGTTATAGAGTCCCTCAACCCCACTAAGACTTGCGTCTTAATGGTTTGGGCTGTTCCGCGTTCACTCGCCGCTACTGACGGAATCACTGTTTTGTTTTATTTTCTTCCAGGTACTAAGATGTTTCAGTTCCCTGACTTACCTTGCACAGACCTATGAATTCAGTCTGACATCGCTGACATTAACTCAGCGGGGTTGCCCCATTCGGATTCTCACGGATCTTAGTCTGCAACGACTACTCGTGACATTTCGCTGTTTGCTGCGTCCTTCTTCGGCTGCTTGCGCCTAGGTATCCATCGTGCGCTCTTAATAGCTTAACCAAAATCCATGATGTCACTTAGAACCAGGACACTTCTCTAGTGCATCTGGATAAGCGGTCTGAATTTGTATCAGACCAAAACATTGGTATAAATGTGGATACGGATTCTCAATATGCAGTTTTCAGGGTACACAATTTCTTTCCGACCGCTTTTGCAGTCGGCGGTGAAAACTACCATCTAAAAGACAGTGGTGCATCACCAGAAATACAATACTAACAGATAGCATTCTGTGTTTCACCTATTTGTATCTGATATGTAACTCTCTTGTAATCAATATGTTTTTTGAGACAGGGAGCTGCTTCTGGAGCTCATTTCTTGACAATCCCGGCTGAAACTGTTCCTTATATATAAAACCTCAACCGTTATCGGCTACGGTTCTTGAGGCGATAAATTCCAGCGTGGCGGTCATTTCAGTCTCTAGCATTCTGACTAGGTCCGGGATCTCGTTCCATTTTTGATCATAAAAGGCATTTTCTATTTGTACGCATCGCTGAACCAAAATCTTGGCGCAGATGGTGGTACTTATACCTTTCAGTCCGTGTAATGCCTGTTGAAAACCTGCTCGATCATCTTTTTGCAGGCAAGATGTAGTGAGTAGTGGCACGGGGGGGCCGTCTTGTAAGAATTGATTGAGCAGTGACTTGGCCGCATCTCGATATTTTGTTTTGAGCCTATTCATATCTACATAGGAAGGAACTGTTTCAGGTAGCCATTTCTGAAGCATGTTTTGCAAATGATCTGGCTCGATTGGTTTTACCAGGTAATCATCCATTCCCGCTTCCAGGCATTTTTCACGATCTCCACTCATTGCGTGAGCAGTGAGTGCAATGATGGGGATGCGCTTGCCAGTGCCTTCTTCTTGATTTCGAATTTTGCGCGTTGCTGTATATCCATCCATGTCTGGCATTTGGCAGTCCATCAAGATTAACGAATAATTGTGCGCCGCAAACGATTGAACAGCCTCTACTCCGTTGCTTGCAATGTGGCAGCTAAAGCCAATTTGCTCCAAATATAACTGGGCCACTTGTTGGTTTATGTGATAGTCTTCGACAACTAAAATTAGCTCCGTACGCTCCGTTATTCTAGGTGGAGCTTCTGCAAGAACATCAAAAGCTAGAGGAGAAACGATAGTTTGATCCAGGCTCCATGCACCTGTCAGCGCATCGAGCAAACTTGAGCGTCTGATTGGTTTTGTGAGATAGGCTTTGAATCCGTTTGCAATTGCTTGTTTTCCAAGTCCAGGTGCATCAAAGGCTGTTAATAGAATCAGCTTGGTGTCCTTGATTGCAGGATCGCTAAAAATTTGATTAGCAATATCGATTCCGTTTTTATCGGGCAGCATGTAGTCGATAATGGCTATTTCAAACTTTTGATTTTCCAAATGCGCCTGACGCAAAGCGATAATTGCGTCATTCGCCGTGTGTGTACAAGTGCTCTTCATACCCCAGGATGCGATGTATTTACAAAGAATTTGAGATGCATAAATATCTTCTTTCACAATTAGAATGCGCGCCAGGCGTAAGCTTTCGATTAAAACTGGTGGCTTGCTAACAGAGCGTAATTCAAAAGGTATTTTGAGCCAGAATTCGGAGCCTTTAAGAGTTGTACTGACCACGCCGATTTCACCATTCATCAGTTCTACGAGGCGTTTGCAGATGCTTAACCCCAGACCGGTTCCCCCAAATCTTCTATTAATGGATCCATCGGCTTGCTCGAAAGGTTTAAATAGGCGATCTAATTGCTCGGCTTCAATGCCAATTCCTTCGTCGGAGACTGAAAAGAAGAGGATTGCTTTATTGTTTTCGATTTTTTCAAGTTTGGTTTTAACGATGATATTGCCTTGATGACTAAACTTGATAGCGTTAGAAATGAGATTGATCAAGATTTGTCGGAGCCGCTCAGGGTCGCCACGCAACTGAGAAGGAATGTTATCGTCAATCTCGGCTAAAATCGCAAGCTTCTTATTGCGCGCCGATGTGCTGAGCATTTCGCATGTGCTCTCGACAATGCGAACCGCATCGAAATCTAAGGATTCAAAATTCATGCGCCCGGCTTCAATTTTGCTGAAGTCCAGAATGTCATTAATGATAGTCAAAAGTGTACTGGCGCCGTCTCGAATGTTGTCGGCATATTGTTGTTGACGCTCATCAAGATTGGTTTTAGAAAGAATGCTGCACATTCCCAAAACTGCATTCATTGGTGTTCGAATTTCGTGGCTCATATTTGCCAAAAATTCTGATTTTAGTCTTGATACTTCTTCTGCTTGATCTCTAGCTTTGGCAAGTTCTCGGGTGCGCTCCTCTACGCGTTGTTCAAGTTCTTCTTTGGAGCGAAGCAGCTCGTTTTCTGCTTTTCTGCGTTCAGTTATATCAACCACTGATGCCAGTACAAACGTTTCTTCCCCCAAGGCTAGCGGGTTTAGTCCAATTTCAACGGGCACTAATTGTCCGTCTTTGGTGCGTCCATATAAATCTCTTCCATTGCCCATACTGTTCTTAGCTGGGTTTTTATAAAACGAGTTTCTGTATTCAGAGTGTTTTTGACGCACCGCCTCTGGTACCAGAAGCTCGATTAACTGACCAAGAAGTTCGGTGCGATCGTATCCAAAAAGACGCTCAATCTGCGAGTTCACAAGCACAATCTTGCCTTCGCAGTCAACCATAATCATGCCGCTTGGGGACGCCTCAATAACTAATCGTAGGCGGTCTTCGCTTCCGATTGTTTCTATTTCTTTTTGTGATTTTTTAGTCTGTTTAAGCTGCGACATGTAGTATCAAATCCAACATGGATTGAACTGGGATTCCCTAGTTACCGGGGACTCCTTAATGCCATCAGCTATTTATCGATAACTACTAAATAGAAGACAAGTTACTAAATAGTGTCATATTTTTTGGCTTAAAAGTCAATCTTTGCCGAACTGATTTTTGGAGCGCAATTCAGCTTCAGCAATTATTTTGGAGAGATCTAGATCCACGCTGCGAGCTAATTTCCAGGCGGTCTTCAAGGTGATTGCGCGCGCACCGCGCTCCAAATCTGCAATGTATGATCTATGAAAACCGGAAAGCTTTGCGAATTCTTCTTGAGAAAGTTTGCGTTGAATTCTTTGCTCTTTGATTATCAGAGCAAAATTTTCCATAAATTTATCCCAGCTGTTCACTATAGTCTCCGAAGTGAATATAGTCAGCATAATCAAAAAGCTAAAACCCTTAATCCTCCTATAGATGGATTAAGGGTTGATTTTTAGACATTTAAATTTTGGAGGATAGCGGATTCGAACCGCTGACCTTCTCGGTGCAAACGAGACGCTCTACCAACTGAGCCAATCCCCCACTTTTCTTATTATAGTAGCAACCGAAACGAAAACGTTATCGGCTGCACTAAATAGAAACTGGGCTATCATGGACTCGAACCATGGACCTCACCCTTATCAGGGGTGCGCTCTAGCCACCTGAGCTAATAGCCCGCACATGTAGCAAGTGACAATCGTAGCACTAGTGTGCCCCTTGCTATAAATGATTTGCCCTCTTTGGCAAAATATTTTCACATCGTTATGAAAAAATGGTCGAAATCGCCAGAAAATGGGAGGTCGTCCTTTCTTTATATAAGGAACTTGAACCATAACCGTTAACGGATATGGTTTTGAACCGAGATGTAAAGTAGTTTTCCGATAAAAAAGGGAAGGTTATATTTTCGTTTGCATATATAAGGTTGGGTGTAGAATGTCATCCCATCCGTGAGACGGATATAGTTTTAAATCTCTTAGTAAAGGCAAAGCCATGAATCCTGTATCGAAAATTAATCAGAAGCTTGTCGCTCTGGCGCTTTTGACTGCTGCCCTTGTTGTTCCGAACTTCTTTTTGAAAGACCGCGACGCCAGTTTCGCCGCCGAAATCTCACATGTGGATGTCGGTCAAAAGGCTCCTGAATTCGCCATCAAAGACATCAAAGGCAAGACTTGGAAACTCAAAGACCATCTTGGCAAGGTGATTGTACTTGAGTGGTTCAATTTTGGATGCCCCTTCGTGAAGAAGCACTATGAGTCCGGCAACATGCAAAAGTTGCAAGAAGCTTATGAGAAGAAAGGCGTTACCTGGGTCTGTATAAATTCAAGCGCTCCTGGAAAGCAAGGTCATGTAACCAACGCAGAATTTGTCAAAACTTTTGAGGAGAAAAATCGTCTCCTGCAGCCGTTCTTGTTGACACCGATGGTAACGTCGGTCGTTTGTACGGCGCTAAGACCACTCCTCATATGTTTGTAATCGGCAAAGACGGCAAGATTGTTTATCAAGGTGCTATCGACGATAAGCGCGGAACAGAGCAAACAGAAATCGCTTCAGCCAAGAACTATGTCAAATCAGCCCTTGACGAAACACTAGGCGGCAAGCCAGTTACCGAATCAGAAACCAAGCCTTACGGCTGTTCGGTGAAATACTAGTAGTGACCGAGCTTGCAAAGTCGACTTACAGAAAAGCAGCGCTTCCGGTGCTGCTTTTCGCTTTTGTAATTTGCTCTTTTCTGGTTGGAATCAGCTTCGGCGTCACTTGCCTTCAAGATCCGGACACTTGCTGGATGCTTAAAATGGGCGAAGTGATAAGTCGCGATAAAGCCATTCCCAAAAAAGATCCATTTTCAGTTAACGCCCAAAACGTAGATGGCAAGCCACATGTGTATTATCAGTGGTTGTCTGAAGTCGTCTTCAGTCGTGCTTACCAATTTGTGTTTTTATCGAATTACCAGCTAATTCAACGTGCTCCTTTGCCTACTTATGCAGAACTCATGAAAATGTCGCCAGATGAGCGAAGTAAGCAGTCTGAGTCGACATTGGATAGTGATAAATGGTTGAAGGGTCCAATGCTTCTAGGTTCTTTATTGTGTGCTGGCGCTTTCCTTGTTTTTCCTCTTTTGAATTTTTTACTCGCGCCCAAGCGATTTTTGACAGTTCCCGTTTTAATTTTAGTTGCTGCGCAAGCGTCAAGTTTTCATTTTTATCTTCGGCCCGAATTATTTTCGGCGTTCATGTTTTCGCTAGAATTGCTCCTCCTCAATCGGATAAGACTGGCAGTACTAGCAGATTCCAACCATCGTGTCTCAATTTGGTCGGTTGTTCAAATTTGTGCTCTTATGATCTTGTGGTGCAATTTGCACTGTGGATTTGTTTTGGGATTGATAGTTTTGCTCCTGTTTGCATTTACGCAAACCCTCAGCTTGACTCAAATTGAATCGAAAAGAAATCTCTGGCTCATGTTTGGTCTTGGCAGTTTGAGCACTTTAATGAATCCTTGGGGCGTCGACTTATGGATCTATTTGTTCAAACTTTTCACATCACCTGTTGGAGCGCGCGTTGAAGAGTTGCAGCCGCTCACATTCTTGGAATTATTTGGTCAGACCTATTCTTTATATGTAGTCTTTGCATTGGCGACGCTTGCTCTTTTGGTATTCGCTTTTATAAAACTCAGAGCGAGTAAACCCTTGCCTGTTCTTTTTTTTTCGTGCGTGGCCACAGCGATGGTTTTGGTGATGGGGATTGGCGCCAGACGCTTGATTCCATTTGCTTGCATATTGGGCGTTTTTGAATGGACGCTCATTTTGTCGATTATTTTTTCTCGAGTTAATTCCGATGAAGCAATGGCTGCGAGGGATGAAAAACGTTCCACCAAGTTAGCTCCAGCTATGTACTTTCTCGTTTTTGCGCTGGCGATATTTGGCACCTGGTGGGAATCGGGCTTGTTTAAACTGCAGTTGCCGCAATATAGTTTTGGATTTCCTCCGCCATATGAATCTATTCGTTATTTGCAATATGCCAATCGAAACAGGCATGAAATTGAAAAAATTCGCGGGCAAGGGCTAAATGATCCGCAGTTTGGCGACATGATGATTTATTACCTTGGCAAAGATGCTCGAGTTTTTATCGATACTCGTTTTGATCTTTATCCAGACAAAATAGTTTTCGACTTTCTCACTATGGCTAATTGCCAAAATGGATGGGAAAAGCTTTTAGACCAATACAAAATCGCCTGGATCTTTTTGCCGCGGCACACACAACTAGCTACTTACGCAGTCAAACATCCCGAGCTGTGGACAACTGTTTATGCCGATGACACGGCGCTTATAAGCCGTCGCAAAAATTCTGGCGCTGCAACAAAGTAACAATCAAAAACCTTATCCGTTAACGGTTATGGTTTTAAATCGAGACTCAAGATTCAAATTGAACTCTTGGCAAGATTTGGTCGTATACATTATTGTAGAGATTGGGAGGACCGAACGATGACTTTTGACAATCAAATGATTCAGATGCTTCAAATTGAGCTGAGAAGCGGTTTCGGTTCGGTCGTGCACGAGATTAAAGGTACTAACGAGCGTATTGATCATTTATCTGGTCGAGTCGATGTAATGTCAGGCAAGATAGATGTAATGTCAGGCAAAATAGATGTTATGTCAGGCAAAATAGATGTTATGTCAGGCAAGATAGATGTAATGTCAGACAAGATAGACACAATGTCAGGCAAGATAGATGTTATGTCAGGCAAGATAGATGTAATGTCAGGCAAAATAGACACAATGTCAGACAGGCTAGATGTAATGTCAGGCAAGATAGACACAATGTCAGGCAAAATTGAAGTGATGTCAGACCGGATAAACGGAATAAGCCAGTACATCATATCGATGGACCGGCACATATTCAAAAATGATGACAGTATCTATCGGCTTGAAAAACGGGTCGAAGATATAGAGAAAAAAATAGACGAAGACTGATAGTCCAGCGAGGCTTGAATAATCACATCGTCTTTAAGTAATCGATCAGTCCTGCTGGATCATCGGTTACGATGCCGTCCACTTTTAGCGAGCGCATGCGATTCCAGTCTTTGGTTTCGTTCACTGTCCAGACGTTCACCATCAAGTTGTTTTTGTGAGCTTGCTCGACATTGTCGATGCGTAACTCGCCATGATAGGGATGCCAGGCTGATGCGCCTAATTTGTTTGCATAACCACCAACATCATAGACAAGAGCATCACCCAAAAATGCCAGACGATATTTGTCTGATTTGGAACTAATATTTTTTAGCACGGCGTGATCAAAAGAACTAATGATTATTTTGTCTGGATATTTATAGTCATCGAGCATTTTAAGCAAATCATCTTCGATGCCGTCGTAGGCTACAGGCGAATTCTTGATCTCGATATTTAAGACCAATTTCCCGTCGACTAATGCAAGTACTTCTTTCAACAATGGAATTTTTTCAGACTCGAATTTTTTATCGAACCAGAGACCCGCACTTAATCTACTAAGCTCACTCCAGGTCTTTTCTTTCACATAACCAGTGCCGTTGGTCGTGCGATCAAGAGTTTCGTCGTGGATTACAACAAGCTCACCAGATTTGCATTTGTGAATATCAAGTTCGATTCCATCGGCTTTTATATCGATACTTTGTTTGAAGCCTGACATCGTATTTTCGGGCGCCCATTTTTTGCCACCGCGATGGGCAATGACCATTGGTTTAAGACGAGGGGTGTAAGTTTGATTGGCTCCAGATTTTTTTTGTTCGTGCATTTCGCAGGCGCCTACAGCATTTTGCGAAACTAAACCGCCAAGGACGAAACCAGCAGCGCCGACTAAGAGAAGGCAGGAAAATCTAGCAAGCATCAAATTATCCTCGTATAGAAAGAGCCTCAGTGTACATGGGCACTCGACCTTTTTCAATGAGCATTTCTGCGCTCTAGTATCTCATCTTCTATGGTGCCGCACTTTACTTCGCAGTCACGGCGACGCTTCAATTTGAATTCGCGTTGAAATTCTTGTATTTGATCCGGACTCAAATTGGGACATTCCTGAATATTGAGTCTTTTAAGCGTGCTTATGTTACTGAGCATCAATAACTGTTTGAAATTAAGATCTGTGGCACCTAACACGATATCTGTAAGCTTCATGCGCGTGAGCACTCGAATATGATCGTCTGTTATTTTAAGACTACTCAATTGAATCTTATTCATTGTCGGATGGTTCTTAAGATTTTCCAAATTCTTTGCCGAAACACTTGTGCCGCGCAGACCTATTCCACCAAGAGATGGCGAAATTAAAGCTAATTGGTTGTCACCGAGTTTGGTGTCTCCTAAATCGAGCCAGTCTAATTTTAATTTTGCTATTGCTTTCATGCTTTCGTCTGAAATTGCTGGCAAGGCTAGCAGCCCAAGCGTTTTTATACGTTTCATTTTGGCAACTTTAACACCAATATCTGGCTTCACTTTCATGTTGATAAGATAAAGCGTTTCCAAATTTTTCATCTTGTATAGAGAAGGAACGACAGCATCTGTCATTTTCGGAGCCCACAAACTTAGTGCCCATAAATTAGTAAACTGAGCAATTGTACCGACAGACTGATCTGTTATTTTGTCAGAGGCAATACCCAGACTGTCTAATTTGCGCAAGGGCAAAAGCTGCTTCAGTCCTGCGTCTGTAATGTCGGGAGAGCCGATGCTAAGCTTCTTTAAAGTTTTTATTTGAGTGAAGTATTTCAAGTTGGCATCTTTTAGCATGCCGAAATTATTGGCAAATTCAGTCAATGGTAAATCGGCGATATAATGCAGCCCCGAGCCGTCTAATTGTGCGTAATCAAGTTTTAATTGGCGCAGCCTGGTCAATCCTTTGAGTTGAATCAAGTCTTCGTCGCCAATTGCCGTTTTTTGTCGAGCCATGTAGACGCCTTCGTATTCGCCAAATTCGAACTTGCGCTCATTAGTTGCTCCAGGCACATCATCTTTTGGCCATGCCCTTGTTTCAAAGTCTTTTTCAGGTTCGGGCTCAGTTTCAGATTCGGATTCTGCAGAGCTAATTCTTGCTTGCTGTAATTTGGAAGAACTCGCAACTGACACTTTCTTTTGAGACAGAACGATGTACAAGCCGCCTGCGATGCTGAGCAACAGAATTACCAAAACTGCTGTTAATCCTTTGAGAAGTTTCTCTTCTTTGCGAATCAATAGTTCTCTTGCCGTCACGTTTGGTGCCTGAGCCACCACCGTATTTTTTTTCAAAGAAGAATAAGCCGCTTCAAGCGAACTGGAGACTTCATCGCAGTTTTGTGGTCTTTTATCTGGATTTTTTTCCAGGCATCGCATCACAAGATCTATTAATTCACTGGGAAGATCTGCTTGAATACAGTCTTTGAGCGACGGCGCGGGTGTATTTATTTGCATCGAAACCGTTTCAAGCGATGACTTACCTGTAAAGGGCGGCTTGCCACAAAGCACTTCGAACATCAAACAACCAAAACTATAAATATCAGAGCGCCAGTCGGTCTCTTCACTGCGTGCTTGCTCAGGGCTCATGTAGAGCGGACTGCCTTCAAATCCTCGCCCAGTTGTAGAGTGAGTGTGTGTAATTGTTTGGTCAGCGCCAATTTGAGCAATTCCAAAATCTACTATTTTTACCGTGCCGTCGTCGAGCACAAAAATGTTGTCTGGTTTTAAGTCGCGATGAATTATCGATGCAGCATGTGCCGAGTGTAACCCGTCGCATATCTGGATAAAAATGGAAACTGCTTCTTGGGGATCTATTAAACTGGGACGCAATTCTTGTAATTTCTGGGCAAGCGATTGACCTAAAAGCAGCTCCATGACCATGTAGGGCTCATCTTGGGCTGTTTTGCCGAAGTCATAAACGCGTGCAATATTGGCGTGCTTCAGTTTGCCTGCAGCTGATGCTTCGCGTTGCATGCGCGCGGCAGTCAGACCCGAGTCGTCTGAGCGCATGTATTTAAGCGCTACATCAATGCCCAAAAAGGGGTCGAAAGCGTGAAGAACCATTCCCATGCCGCCCCTGCCAAGAACGCTCTTAATTTGATAACGTTCGGCTATGGATTCTGGAATGTGTTCGTTTACCAAGATGGTTTCCTGAAGACCGAGTAAGAGGCTGGCCTACCTCTATTATGAACTGAGATTCAATATTTAATCTTTAATCGGTCATTTAGCCGGAAACTTTTCTGTACGTCAGTCGTCGGGCGAGTTAGAGTTAGAATATCGATTCGAGGTCTTTCGATGATGAAACTAGGAAAGAACCGCCTCAATGACGGAATAATCCTCAGTATTCTTATGGCTACGTTTGTTATGGCACCGGCTTTCTGCGATGAAGAGCTAGTACCTGGTTATGTTGCCAAAAATAAGATTGAGCAAGTTTCAACTGGCATCGAATGGAACACCGATCTTAAAGCGGCTGAAGAGAAAGCTAAAAGCGCAAATAAAATGATTTTGTGGATCAATATGATCGGCAAAATGGAAGGCGCCACTTGATCAGCCGCCAACAGTTTGAGAGCCGTGTCGCTTTCAGAAGAACCTGCATTTTCCTTGCTTAAAGACGAATTGGTCTGCGGCTATCGTGACATATCCAAAGAGCCTTGGGCGGGATATTCCGGTAGGCACGAAGTGGGCGGTAACGCCATACACACAACTAACGGAGCCGGTCCGCACAATCTACAGACTTTTATTTTGGCCTCGGATGGAACAGTTCTTACCTGTTTGCCTGGATTCTGGGCGCCACAAGACCTGGTTTCGGAAGTCGAATTTGCCGCGCGCTTAAGTGACGTGTACTCCAATCCTAAATATGGCCCAGCACAAAGACGCTTAATGTTTCGCTCGATGCATATCGCCCACATAAAAGAACATTCGCACGATATGAGCAAACGCAGTCATATGCAGCATTTCGACCAGCGCTATGAAGCCGACAATAGATTTCGCACTACCGATACAATTAAAGAGTCGGTTAGAGCCACACTTTCAGACGGCACTAATGTGCCAGGTGATGCCTTTAAAACAACAGATGTGCTCATGCACGAGCGCATGTCGAAACGTCCATTTCTAGCTTATGCAGACTTCGATACGCCGCGCTATGTAGACTATGGCAAACCGCATTACGACAAGAACGAAGACGAGCGCGTAGCAAGTGGTATGGCAGGCGGTACAGCAAGCGGTACGGCGAGCGGCGCGCCAAGTCAGGGCGCCAAACGCAAAAAAGAAACAATAGGCAACGATCCTGCCAAAAAAGCGCGTCGTAATCAGATGATGAAAAACATCGCGTTGCAAGGGCTTAGAACAGGTCTGCGCTTCGCCCGATGATGTGCTAAAAAAGAAGCATGTTTGAATTGTCCGGCATTTCTATTTTCGGCATCGTCACTACTCTTTTGGCATTAGTTCACTTTGCTTTTCGAAAGTTGGTGTTCAAGAGCGAAGCTTTTAAATACACCGAATCTGCATTGCTTGTGGCTTTTGTGATGAGCACGTTCACGCTTTATGCTTCATCACCCTTCATTCATATGTTCACACCGTCGCTGTCAGAGCAGGTAGAGCAATACTTTGCGCCGCTTTTATGTCTCCATCTTGGATTGATATTTATCAGCGTCATGGTTTTTCTGTTGAGTCTGACTCCGCTTTATAAGCGCATGATGGTCCGGTCTATAGTTTTGGCAAAAAACTTTTATGCATTTGCAACTTCAATAATACTTGTAGCTGTGCTCAATCTGGCTTTTGTAAGTTTCAATCATGGCCAGTCGCTATCTCGACAATATGAATGGCGAATGCTTACCTCACAAAGTGGATTTACTTACGCTTTGAACGAAGAATTTACCGATTTGAATGCCGACGCGGTATTACTTGAAAGCTGGATTTCATGCGTCAAATGGACTCCCTGGATTTTGTTATTGATTTTAGGTTCAACAAACTTTTCAGGCTTAATGCAAGCGATGAGAAAGAAGTGAATGTGCGTATAATGACGTTATGAAAAATCGCAAACTCCTGAATCTATTATTGAGTTCGACCATTCTTATAAGTTTTTGCGCTCAGCCAAGTCAGTCTGCTACAAAAAATAGATTGAGCCAAAATAAACAAGTATCATCTCAAGGTCCCGAGCTGGATAGAGCATATATTCAAAAAATTCTAGACAATGTCGACAAGAAGATAGTCAAAAGTATTTACAGCGAAAAATTAGCCACCGAAGTGTGGCCTAAATCGCTTGCTGAAAACAAAGAAAAAATTCTTGCAAGCAAAACATTGGTTGAATTGCAAGAAAGAATGACAGCAGCTCTGGCTCCACTCAATTCAAGTCACCTCAATTTTGTCACCAAAAATGATCCCATGATGTTTTACTTGATGGCATTATTTGGTGATATCCAAAGAGTGAGTCGTGACTTGAAAGAAAACTATACCGGTTTTGTCACCGGTGGAGCTGGTTTTGCCCATAATCGAGTCCGTTATGTAGTCGACAATAGTCCGGCTGCCAAAGCGGGTATTTGCATTGGTGATATTATTTTGCGAGTAGATAACGAGCCTTATTCCGGTTTGCTTAATTTTAAAGCCAAGAACAAGCAAACTATTGAAATTGAACGAGAAGGGCATAAACAGAAAGTCTCGTTGACACCAATTTTAGCTAATTATTATGACGAGTATAATCAAGCGCTTGAGAAAAGCGCAACTATCCTGAATGAAGGTGGTAAGAAAATCGGTTATGTACATGTTTGGGGCGGTGGTGCTCCCACTCATGACTTGTTTGATATTGTCTTGAGTCACAAGCTCCACAGTGCGGATGGTCTTATTCTGGACATGCGCGACGGATATGGTGGCAATTCGCTTGACGATTTAGACCGCTTTTTTCGCAAATCTGAAAACTATCCCGATTTTGTGGCAATCACAAGACGAGGAAAAAAGCAGGTCATACGCTATGTTTTCGATAAGCCAGTTGTGGCATTGATAAACAAAGGCAGTAGAAGCGGCAAAGAAATTCTTGCTTATACTTTGAAAAAGACCAAACGAGCTAAACTCGTGGGCGACACTACAGGCGGTGCGGTGCTTGGCGGCAGTTTTCACTATATTGATCCTAACTGCGCATTGTACTTACCTATAATCGACGTCAAAATAGATGGCGTTCGAATAGAAGGCGTGGGCGTAGAGCCTGATGTGCACCTGGAAAACAAAGACAAGACCCAAGCCGGTTACGACAAGCAATTAAACGAAGCTAAAAGAATTTTGCTAGACGAAATTGAATCGAAGCAGACGAATCAAACGCAAGAAAAGGCTGCTGGATAAACCACTTCACCCTGGCAATTAGCTAGTGCATTGTTTGTAATTGGCATAGCCATGAAATTCTTTTCTTCGCATTTAAATGGGGCACAAACTCCAAATTGGCTTGCTTGAACAAAGCCGAATTTTGAATAATAAGAACAATCGCCTAAAACAATAATGCCGCGATAAATATCGCCAAATTTTACTTCGGTCAAAGCTAACAGGCTATTGACCAGCTTTTTGCCCAGACCTTGATTTTGATAATCGGGATGAACTGCAACAGGTGCAAGCGCTAACACTTCGATGCGCTCGCTGTCGGCTTTCTCAATGAATGCTGGGCTCAACATGGCATGTCCGACTATCTTGTCGTCCACCATTGCCACCATCGAAAGCTCGGGAATAAAGGTTTTGGCTTCGCGAAGCTGCTTCACAAGCTCAACTTCGTTGTCTTGTTTAAATGCGGCCTTGATTACAGCGTGAACTTCTTCTCTTTGGGTCGGTTTTTCAGATTTGATGGATACTTGAGCTTCTGTCATTTTTCCCTCTTGAAGTTGTATTCGCGCTCTACTGTGCAAACCTGGACTTTGAATTCATCGTAGAAAAGGTCGCGCCCTTTTTTCTGCGCAATTCTGTGCTCGGGGTGTTCCTGCCAGGCACGAAGATTTTCCTGAGAGTCAAATTCTATTACAGACACCCCCTCGCCGTCACTAGCTCTGAAATTCTTGTAGCTGATGAAGCCCGGCATCGATTCTGCAAGTTCGAGCATGCGTTTACCCAGAGGTGGATACTGGGCCTCGACCTCGTCTTTGTTGCTTAATCTTGACCTAAAAATAACTAGCATTGAGGTGACCTACTTCGAAATAAGTTTTACAAAGCGTCTGCGACCAGCTTGAAGCACTACCGATTCTCCTGCGCCAAGAGTTATTTCCTGGTTAGGGTCTTTTGCTTGTTCTCCGTCTAATCTAACACCGCCATCGGCAACAAGTCTTTTGGCAGCACCCGAGCCTGTGGCTAAGCCGGTTTCGACTAACGCCTTAAACAAAAGTATGGGCGAGTCAATTTTGTGTTCTTCAATATCAGTTGGGATTTGGCGCTCGCTGTGCACTGTTTGCCAGTCGTCCAATGCTTTTTGCGCTTCATCTTCGCCATGATATTGTCTGACTATTTGAGCTGCAAGACGGCGTTTTGCTTCCATCGGATTTACACCAGCGTCAAGCGATTTCTTTATTTCGTCAATCTCAGTGCCAGTTAGAGTGGAAGTTAGCTCATAATATTTGATTATGAAGTTATCTGGAATGCGCATCACTTTGCCAAACATGTCTTTGGGATCTT
Organism: Candidatus Melainabacteria bacterium; assembly: GCA_016699165.1. Taxonomy (GTDB): domain Bacteria; phylum Cyanobacteriota; class Vampirovibrionia; order Obscuribacterales; family Obscuribacteraceae; genus Aved-18. Next base: position 3,697,059 of record CP064963.1, read on the forward strand.
CTTTAAGACCTACATAGTTGTCGTACGACTTAGACATTTTCTTGACGCCGTCTGTGCCTTCAAGCAATGGCAATAAGCACGCAACTTGAGTGCCCATGCCGTAATAGCCTTGCAGTTCGCGACCTTGCAAAATATTGAATCTTTGATCAGTTCCGCCAAGTTCGACGTCGGCTTTGATTGCCACTGAATCATAGCCCTGCATGATTGGGTAAAACAATTCGTGCATTGAGACTGGCTGTTGATTTTCGATACGCGAGCCAAAAGCTTCTTTTTGCAACATCTGATTGACTGTCACTTTGCTTGCAAGTCCAAGCAAGTCTTTGAAGGTGAGCGGTGCAAGCCAGTCGGCGTTGTTTACTACTTCTGTTTTCGAAATATCGAGAATGGCGCCCATCTGCTCTATATAAGTCTTTGCGTATTCTTCGACCGCTTCGCGTGTGAGTTGAGGGCGAGTGGCGTTGCGTCCAGAAGGATCGCCAATTTGGGCCGTGAAGCCACCAATAATCAAAACAACCTGGTGACCATATTCTTGAAAGCGACGCAGTTTGCGAAAAACAACCGAATGACCCAGGTGCAAATCAGACGAAGTAGGGTCGATACCAAGCTTGGCGCGCAGAACGCGACCTTCAGCCCGCACTTCCATTATTTTTTCAGCCAGTCCCCGAGCGCCATTTGGCAGAATTTCTGCTCCACGGCTCAGCTCTTGTGCTTCTGCCATCACATCGGCAGGAATTTCTTTTTTTGTTTCTGTGGTCATAGTATTTGTTTCTTCGTGTCTTGGTGACTGAATCAGGTCTTGTCTAGTATAAAGGCTCAGCCAGTAAGCGCCAAAAGTCTTGCAGGCGGCGCTCCACGATTCTTTGCATTTGCTTGTTCAAAGTCACCCAGCTGCATATTATTGAATGTCTATAGATCAGTCGAGGACATGACATGGCGGGCAGGCAATACTTACCCACTGAAATTGAAGAAAAGTGGCAGGAGCGCTGGGAAGGGCTTGGCATTTACAAAGCCCAGGACAAAAGCGACAAGCCCAAATATTATTCGCTTGTTATGTTTCCTTACCCGTCGGGCGACCTGCACATGGGTCACATGCGGGTTTATACAATATCTGATGTAATCTCGCGCCAGAAGCGCATGCAGGGCTATAACGTGCTCAATCCAATGGGGTGGGACGCATTTGGTCTGCCAGCTGAAAACGCAGCTATATCGCGCAATTTGCACCCAGGCAACTGGACTCGCGACAATATCAAATTTATGCGCGACGACCAGTTGAAAAAACTCGGCACAAGTTATGACTGGCAGCGCGAAGTGACAACATGCGACCCGAGTTATTATCACTGGACTCAGTGGCTTTTCTTGCAGTTTTATAAGAAAGGTCTTGCCGTGCGCAAAGAAGCGCCGGTTAACTGGTGTCCTGAGTGCGAGACCGTGCTTGCAAACGAGCAGGTCGAAGACGGAATGTGCTGGCGTCATGGTGAGACTCGCGTTGAGCAGAAGCTCATGAGTCAATGGTTTTTGAAGATTACAAACTATTCTGAAGAGCTGCTTCAAGATTTAGATAAGCTCGATGGCTGGGCTGAGCGCGTCAAAGTAATGCAACGTAATTGGATCGGTAAATCAACCGGTGCCACTTTGCTTTTCACCGTAGAGAGCAAACCCAATATACAAATTGAAGTGTTCACCACTCGCCCTGATACTGTATATGGTGTCAGTTATTTAGTGCTTGCACCTGAGCATCCATTAGTAGATGAGCTTTGTACGCCTGAAAATTTAGAGGCTGTCAAAAAATACAGAGAAGAAGCAAGCCACAAAACAGAGCTTGATAGATCGTCTGAAAAAACTAAGACTGGCGTTCCGCTTGGAACTCATGTGCTTAATCCGTTTAACGGAGACTTAGTGCCGCTCTATATTGCCGACTATGTTTTGATGAATTATGGAACCGGTGCGGTCATGGGTGTTCCAGCTCATGACGAACGTGATTTTGCTTTTGCTAAATCGAAAAATTTGCCCATAGTTGAAGTAATTACACCAGATGGCAAATCGCAAGGCGAATTGAAAGAGGCTTACACAGCCACTGGAGTGATGATTAACTCGGGACAATTTGATGGTCAGCCAAGCGATAAAGCCAAGGAAAATATGATTGCCTGGGCTGCAGATAACGGCTATGGCAAAAAGAAAGTCAATTATCGTTTGCGCGATTGGCTCATTTCGCGCCAGAGATATTGGGGCTGTCCTATTCCGCTTGTATTTTGTCCAGATTGCGGACCTACCCCAGTAGATGAAAAAGACTTGCCTGTAGTTTTGCCAGTAGAAGAAGTGAAGTTTACAGGTAAAGGCGGATCGCCGCTTACCAAGCTCGATTCGTTCTTAAATGCAAACTGTCCTAAGTGTCAAAAAGTTGGTCGTCGCGAAACTGATACCATGGATACATTTATTTGTTCGTCCTGGTATTTCTTGCGCTACACCGATGCCAATAATCCTAAAGAAGCGTTCTCCAAAGAAAACGTCAATTACTGGATGCCTGTCGATCAGTATGTCGGCGGCATCGAGCATGCAATTTTGCACTTGCTTTATTCGCGATTTTTTGTGAAAGCGCTCAAAGACATAGGTCTTGTAAATTGCGACGAGCCCTTTATGAATCTGCTTTCGCAAGGCATGGTCACTAAATATTCGGAGAAATCTGGACGCATTGAAAAAATGTCCAAGTCGCGCGGAAACGTTGTTGGCACGCTTGATTTCTTTAATAAGTATGGTGCCGACTCGGCTCGTTTGTTCACCTTATTTGCAGCTCCACCCGAGCAAGAATTAGAGTGGTCGGAAGAAGGCGCTGTTGGTCAGTATCGTTTTCTCACACGTGTATGGAGAATCGTGGAAGACTTGCTCGAGCACAAATCTTTAGATGTGTTCGAAGGTGACGCACTGCCAGATTCTATTCATGACGGACTTGATGCCACAAGCAAAAAGTTTCACAAATTAGTGCACAAAACCATAAAAGCCGTTACGACTGATATGGCTCAAGACAGACAGGTCTTCAATACGGCTATTGCGCGCTTAATGGAGATGGTAAATGGCGTTTATGAATATTGTCGTTATCTAACCACTGCCACCAAAAATGGTGACAATGGAATTGTTTCGACTGCAGATAATCTCGCTCCGCAAAGAGAAAAAATATCAAACGAACAAGTGCAACTTCTTTCTTTTGCAGTGAAAAGTTTGCTTCTCGTGCTTGCACCAATGGCGCCACACATAACCGAGGAGTTGTGGAGCAAAATTGGATACAACAAGAAAGAAGGCGACTCAATTCACGTATATACCTGGCCTAAATACATCGACGCATTGACTACAGATGATGAAATTGAGCTTGTGATGCAGGTCAACGGCAAAATAGTGAATAAAACAACTATTGCTCGCGGAATGAGTAAAGAAGATCTTGAGTCACTTGCCATGAAAGACGACAAAATGGTCCAAAAAATTGACGGAAAATCTATCCGCAAGGTAATTGTTGTTCCTGACAAGCTCATAAATATAGTTGTTTGATTCCGCACTGGGCTGTCCTGAATGTAGAATAGGTAGTAGTTCCTAGGAAAAAACTGCCAATGTCATATTCAGCGCCGGTCAAAGTAGAAATTGAAACCCAGGGCAGTATTCCCTGGATCACGATTATGTTAATTTTCGGCTTTGTCATCGTCTACGCCATGATGAGCCAGACTCGACTTGAAGCCTGGACCCCCATATGGGCGCGGTCAGTTGGATGAAAACCAACAGTTTCCAGGTCGTGAACATCTATAAGTTTTTCTCAAATGGCGACTGGGCGCGTTTAGCCATGCAGCTACCTTGCGCATCGCTTGCGGCTTTTGCCACCTGGCAGCTGGGTTTTAATATGTTCTTTATTTGGGTGTTTGGTACCAAAGTCGAACAAAAGCTTGGACCAGCTTATATAGGATTGTTGCTTGCAGGGATTTATTTGCCCTGGGCGATAGTTCAATTCGACCGCTTTCCAAAATATGACGATACTTATTATTATGGTTCGCTTTATGTTATTGCCACGGTCATCGGCGCCGGGATGCTTTTTCCAAAACGCAAGGAAATTAACACTCAATGGGTTAAAAGTGCCAGGGGTGAGATTTTCAACCGTCAGCAAAACCAGGATCCTACACGCAAATACGGCAAGCGCGATTTGACCCAGCTCTGGCTGATTTCTTTTATCGCCTACCAGGTCGGTTGCTACTTTTATAGTATTAAGCTCACCCCAGGCTTCATGACCTTCCATCTGGGAGCGCTTATTTTCTCTTGCATCTTTGGCTATGCCATGGCTTGGTTTTTAGTCTGGAGCGCCACTGGCGACTTTCAAGACGGCGCCCTCAAACTTATGTGTATTAGGCGTTACAATGCCGTTCTCAAATTAGATGTAGGTCATGATGCCGCAGTTAAGGAGACAGCGCGATCTCTAGCTCTGCCTGAAGAAAGAGTGAAAGAGTGGGTAGCAAGACAACGCGGCAAGATGAAAATAACCTAGTTCTTGACTAGTGGCTAGAGGTGATAATATAGCCTCTCAAGCTAGAAAGACAGGTATCTAAAAGTCGTGCCAGTAATTGAAGCCAATCAAGTACAAAGTGGCGAAAGCAAGAGCAAAACAGGTGATGCGCAATTAGCGTCTCGCTTGGCGGACTCGTCCAATTATGATGCACTACGTGCAAGCGACCCTGGACTCAAGCGCTATTTCAGCCTGGGGAGAGTGGGACAACTTGTAATTGACGCTTGTGCCGTCGCTGTTTCTGTGGCGATGGCTTTTGTTATTCGTTTCGACGGGCATATCGAGCCAGATTATTTAACTCAATTTTCGCTCGTTGCTCCAGTCTGGATCGGCATGCAGCTTACATTCAACTGGATCTTTGGTGTTTATAGAAGATTGTGGCGTTACACAGGTCTTACTGAAATCGTCGAGCTAGCTTGTGCTGTTGGAGTTACGTCATTGATTGTGCTCACAGCAAGAGTGGCTGGAGTATTAGTTGTATCGCATCATCATTTGTCGCTTGGAATTATTTTTATTCACTCCGGACTGACTTTCCTCGCCCTATGCGCTCCGCGTGTTTATCGCAGACTAGCTACAGAACACCAGCAAAGACGCCACTGGCGCCAACCCACAAGACGTCGCGCTCTTTTAGTTGGAGCAGGTGATGCCGGACAAATGGTGCTCAAAGAAATGGAGCATCGCTCCGACCTTGGCGTAGACGTTGTTGGTTTAATAGACGACGACCCGGATAAATTCAAAAAGCGTATTGGCTCGCTCACCGTCTTTGGTGGCACATCCGCTTTGCCCAATTTGATTGAAAACTTGAGCGTTGACCAGGTCATCATCGCCATGCCCTCTGCTCCTGCAGGAGAGATAAGGCGTATAGTCGAGATTTGTCGCAATGCCGAAGTTGAGACTCGCATTTTGCCTGGCTTGTTTGAATTAATTGGTGGACGCGTGAGTGTTAGCCAATTGCGCGAAGTCTCGCTTGAAGACTTGCTTGGACGCGAACCAGTAAAATTAGACAGCGAAGCAATTGCCGATTATATAACTGGACGCAGTGTGCTCGTCACTGGGGCTGGTGGCTCGATTGGCAGTGAGCTTTGTCGTCAAATAATTAGATTCAGCCCTGCCCGCCTGGTGCTTGTTGGCAAAGGCGAGAATTCAATTTTTGGAATTCAGCAAGAATTGCAAACACGCGGTTATGCAGTTGACTCCATTATTGCCGACGTGCGCGACGAAAATCGCATGCGCGCCATATTTGAGCAATTCCAACCAGAAGTGGTTTTCCACGCTGCCGCTCACAAACACGTACCTCTTATGGAAGCAAACGTGGCTGAGGCGATTGCAAACAACGTTTTTGGCACTAGAGTAATTGCGCAATTGAGCGACTCTTATGGTATCGAAACTTTTGTTCTGGTATCAAGCGACAAAGCGGTCAACCCCACTTCTGTAATGGGTACGACTAAACGTTGTGCCGAACTTGTAGTTCAGGACATTGCCACCAGATCTAAAACCAAATTTGTAGCTGTCCGTTTTGGAAACGTGCTTGCAAGCCGCGGTTCGGTCATTCCACTCTGGCGTCAACAAATCGCTCAAGGTGGACCGGTCACAGTCACTCACCCTGATGCCACTCGTTATTTCATGCTTATTCCAGAAGCAGTGCAGCTTATTTTAGAGGCTGGTGCACTTGGAAAAGGCGGTGAGATATTTGTGCTCGACATGGGACAACCAGTCAAAATTCTGGATCTTGCAAATGACTTAATTAGACTGTCTGGGCTTCGACCAGAAACTGATATCAAAATCGAATTTGTTGGTTTGCGACCTGGTGAAAAATTATACGAAGAACTGCTCATGGCTGAAGAAGGTCTTGCCAAGACACATTACGCCAAAATCTTTGTTGGACAACCACAATCTATCGACAGCAAGAAGTTAGCCGACACTTTATCGAAAGTAAAAGAAGACATACTGACCAAGCCAGCGCCCGTGCTCAAAGAAGAAATCACGTCGCTTATAAACAACTGCTACTCGAATCGCTAAGTAGTTAGATACAGAGATGACTAAAGAAGAAAAATTGCTGGAGCGCCTCGCCTCTTTAGAAAGTGTCATGGTGGCATATTCAGGCGGCGTGGATAGTGCGTTGCTTGCTTATTATGCAAAGAAGGCCTTGGGTGCGCAGGCAGTAATCGTTATAGCCGTGTCTGGAAGTCTGGCTCAGTCTGATTTAGAGCGAGCCCGAGCGCAGGCAGAACAGTTTGATTTTGACTTAATTGAGATTGAAACGCACGAAACTGATTTGCCCGAATATAAAGTAAACGACGCGCGTCGTTGTTTCTTTTGCAAAGCTACTTTATTTCAAGAAATGGAAGGTCTGGCAAAAGAGCGAGGAATTAAACATATTGCTTATGGTGCAAACGTAGACGACCTGCAAGATTTTAGACCAGGACATCAAGCTGCAAAAGAACACAATGTATTGAGCCCGCTGCAAGAAGTTGGTTTAGTAAAAGACGAGATACGCGCACTTGCTAAAATAGCCGGTCTTCCCTCATATGACTGGCCGTCGAATGCATGTTTGTCTTCGCGTATTCCCACTTTTACACCAGTAGAAATTATTAGTTTGTCTCAAATAGAAAAGTCAGAAGACTTCGTCAAGTCGCTTGGCTTCAAGCAAGTACGTGTGCGACATTTGCCACAGGGAGCTTCAGTTGAAGTGGGCGTGGATGAATTGTCTAAATTTGATCTGGAACCAAATCTGGTGTCACAAATAGAGACTGAACTAAAACGAATAGGCTATAAGTCTATCCAAATAAATCCTCAAGGCTACAGACAAGGCTCGATGAATATTATGAATAAAACTGCGAGTAAGCCATGACTGAAAATGTGAAAGTACCGCCATTTGAAAATCTAGACTTTGCCTGTGTCGATCACGATAGAGCCATCCGTCAAGGTGTTGGCGAAGTTATTTTTGCGCCTGGAAAAACTGCCGATCAGATAGTATCTATCGCCCAAAATCTTTTGCAATCACAGTCATTTGCGCTGGCTACGCGTGTTAGCGAAGACCAGTATGAAGAAGCAAAGTCATTGTTTGATCAGGTTCATTATTTTAAAACTGCAAAAATTATGCGCTTTGGAGCGATGTCGAATAAAAAACTTGATTTTAGTTGTGGTGTCTTAAGTGCCGGAACTTCAGATATTCCAGTAGCTGAAGAAGCGGCTGTATTTCTAGAACATTATGGTGTGCAAGTATCGCGTGTGTTTGATGTGGGCGTAGCCGGAATTCATAGATTGCTTGCAAGAGTTGACGAGTTCAATACTTGCAACGCTGTGATAGTAGTGGCCGGGATGGACGGCGCACTTCCAAGCGTGGTTGGTGGATTGCTTGCGTGTCCTGTAATTGCTGTGCCAACGTCAATTGGATACGGCACTGCCTTTGGTGGCATCACTGCTCTTATGACTATGCTCAATAGTTGCGCATCAGGAGTTGCCGTGGTCAACATAGACAACGGATTTGGCGCAGCCATGGCTGTTTTAAGACAATGCAATCAGTTGAAATAGTTAGGGCAGTTTTCCCGAACCTGGAATTGGTGTTGCTTGACTGGGATATTGACCGACGCTCATTGAAAGCTCTACAGGCTTTCCGTCGCGTATAACGCTCAACTTGATATTCTGTCCAATTTTTTTTGAAAGTATGTAATCGCGCACTTCTTTGGGAGAGCGGACCGATTTGCTGTCTACCTTTTGAATAATGTCTTTGGACAGAATGCCGCCCTGGCCTGCAGGTCCGTTTTTGAAGACTTCTCTTACTGCGACGCCGATTGTGTCGGATGGCAGATTTAAAGTTTCGGCCACTTCTTCGTTTACTTCGACCATGGCAATGCCGATCCAGGGACGATGTACTACTTTGTCAGTAATTAAATCGTCTATGACGTTTTTGGCGATATCTGCTGGAATCGCAAAGCCGATGTTCTGAGCGAACTGTTTCGTTATGATGGCTGTGTTTACACCGATGACTTCGCCTTTGATGTTGATTAGCGGTCCGCCTGAATTGCCTCTGTTAATTGCAGCATCTGTTTGCAGGAAGTTTATATTTCCGTTGATATCGTGTACGTCCCGTCCAACAGCTGAGATGATACCGAAAGTGACTGTATGCTTGAAGCCCATGGGGCTGCCGATTGCGATGGAAAATTCTCCCGGACGCACTTTGCTCGAATTGCCGAAATTGAGAGTGGGCAAATTTTTCGCATCAATTTTCAATATGGCGAGGTCGGAGAAGCTGTCTGTGCCTACAATCTGTGCATCGTAATTTTTGCCATTTTGAAATGACACTTCAATTTTTCCAGCATTTGCAACAACGTGGTTGTTGGTGACAATATAACCATTGTCTCGAACTACAAAACCGGTACCTGAGCCGACAGAGCCTTTCTCCATCTTTTTTAAAAGCTCTTCGACGTCTTGTAATCTCATGTTTCGTCCATTAATTCGAACCTGCGTATTTGGTGGCAGGTTGCGATTAATCAGCTTGGAAGAATTGCTCACTAAAGGTGAAACATCAATGTTCACCACCGCTGGTGCGGCCTTTTCTGCAATGTCTGCAATGCTATTTGGCGTCAGTGCATTTACAGCTGAGCTGGAATCAGCTTGTGCCGGAGCGGTGCTAAGTGAGCCAAGTAAAGTGGCGCCTAGAGCCAGGCTCAGGCTGAGATTTAAAAAATAAGTCTGTTTTTTTATCATATCCAATCAGTGTATCAAAATAAGTAAGGTTCGATAGTCAATCTGACGACGAGCTTGCCGCAATGATTCCGTCAATTCTTAAAACCGTCTAAAGAATTGTTTCTTTCGGCAGTGAAAATACAAATTAGAAAGCGTAACCGTTAACGGTTACGCTTTCTAATTGATTGATGCTAGTCGACCGAGATGGCTGCTCAGCGGTAGCCTGTTTGGGTTTTAGCGATAGTCGTTGTCGGTGCTTTGTTTGTAAATCTCACGACTTAACTTATCTTGTTTCTTGTCAAGCTTTTCCGCTTCAGAATAGCTAAGACCGCGTCCGGACCTTTGCATGTCACGTGCGTCGCGTGCAATTTCACGTTTTTTCTTTTTCAATTTACGTGCTTCTTTGCGAGTCAATTCTCCGGTGGCAACGCCATTGTTAATCATTTGATTTTGCTGATGAGACTGGTTATTGTCTAAGCTCGAAGATTTTCTCCAGAACCATCTGGCATCTGCTTGTCCGGCACAAATTGTGGCCGATACGAAAGTGACGCTCAAAAGAGAAGCGACACTCAAGTTCAATATTCTATTTTGAATCATCATTGAGTCCTCTAATGTCTTTATACATATATAGATATAGCTAAAGGTGGTCGAACCTGTTCAGGGCGCACAGGCTCAATGATTCTAAGAGATTTCGGGTTCTAGTTAGCTGCGACCCATGCCTAATTGCTGGGCAGTTTGATAAACCTTACCTTCGGTCAAAATTGAAGGTGCAATTATCACTTCCACTTCTTTCATTTCAGAAAGATTAGTAGCTCCAAGTGTTCCCATACTTGTTTTCAGCGCTCCGGTTAAGTTTTGAGTTCCATCATCTACAGTGGCTGGACCATTTAAAATTATTTCGAGCGAAACAGTGGTGCCAACTTTGATTCTGGTGCCACGTGGCAATACCGGACTAGGTGTAGCCATGCCCCAGTGATAACCCTTGCCTGGAGCTTCTTTTGCTCTGGCTAAAGGTGAGCCTATCATTACAGCATCGGCACCACAGGCAATGGCTTTGCAAATGTCGCCAGATGTAACCATGCCGCCATCGGCGATGATTAGAGGCTGGTTTTTACCATTTGATTTAAAATCAATTGCAGCTTGTGCACAGTCTGCAATGGCTGTTGCCATTGGAACGCCAATACCAAGAACGCCACGCGATGTGCATGCAGCTCCGGGTCCTACTCCGACTAAAATGCCAGCAACGCCTGTTTCAAGCAAAGCAAGCGCCACTTCGTATCTGACGCAGTTGCCGACTATCACTGGGATATTGGTTGATTTACAGAATTTATGCAAATCCAGACTAGTGAGATTATTGGCTGATTTGTGTTCGATGCCGGTGACAGTCGATTGAATGAATAAGAAATCTAGTCCCGCTTTAACTGCCACTACGCCAATGGTTTCTGCCACGTTTGGCGTGACGCTTGCAGCTGCAAGAACGCCTTTTTCTTTTATTTCCAAAATTCGTTTTGAAATAAGAGCATCTTTGATTGGGGCTGAATAAAGTTTTTGCATCAATGGCACAAATTTATCAGGCGGGCAATTTGTGATTTCGCCATAGACTTCTGCTGTGTCTTCGTATCGTGTCTGAACACCTTGCAGGTTCAAAGGTCCAAGACCGCCGAGTTTACCCATCAAGCCTGCCATTTCGACGTCGACTACGCTGTCCATAGCAGAAGCCAAGATAGGTATGCTCAGTTCATGATTTCCAAGCATCGTGCTTATTTCGCAAACGTCGGGGTCAGCGGTACGAGCACCGGGTGCAAGCGCTATTTCATCAAAACCGTAAGTCCGTCTTGAAGTCTTAGCCCTACCGATAGAAACGCCGCCAATGGCTTGCTGTTCGCGAACTTGCGTATTGCCCATTTCTAGATCCCCGAATTTCCTGATTAATCTGTGACGACACAAACATTAGCGTACAATATGAGCGTGGTTATGAAAACACTAAATGTACTTGGGCTTAATAGCGGCACCTCCATGGATGGAGTGGACGCGGCCATTTTTAAAATTTCGCCTCTTAATGGTGAGTCTTCAGGGGATTTTCCAAGGCTCAAAATTCAGCCACTGGCAAGCGACCTGGTCCCTTTTGATCCTATTTTTCAAAAAAAATTGGCAGCACTTGTTGGTCGTGGTCATGCCACACTCGACGAGATGTGTTTGCTTAACACCGCTCTTGGTCACGTTTTTGCACAAAGCGCTCAAGTGCTCATGCAAAAAGCAAAAAAATTGGGCGAAGAAGTCCAGCTCATAGGTTCCCACGGACAGACAATCTGGCACCATCCAGCTAAATCTGATTTTTGGGGTGTAAGAACCTCTGGCACCCTACAATTGGGTGATGCAGCCGTTTTGCAGGCGATTTGCAAAGTTCCGGTGGTGTCCGATTTTAGAGCAAACGACGTTGCGTATGGTGGTCAGGGCGCGCCTCTTGTATCTTTTGCCGACGAAGTTTTATTTGGTCATATGGGCAAAGCACTTGGTGTTTTAAACATAGGTGGTATCGCCAATTTGACAGTCATAAACGAAGACGGTCGGGCGATAATGGCTTACGATACAGGTCCCGGCAACATGATCATGGATCATTTCACTTCAGTCTTTTTCGACAAAGCCTTGGACGAAGACGGTAAAATTGCAGCTTCTGGAAAAGTTGATGAAGATTGGCTTGAATCAATTTTGAAGCATCCCTATTTTCAGGTCGCTCCGCCCAAAACTACTGGACGCGAGGATTTCGGTCTTAAATTCGCCGAGCAATTGTTGCAAGAAGTCAAACAAAGAGGCATCGAGCCAAAAGACGCAATTGCCACAGCCACAGCCCTCACCGCCACATCTATCGCACGATCTTACTTGGGATTTGTCAGGCGCAGAGTCGAAATTCAGACTGTAATCATTGGTGGTGGTGGCGGTCAAAACAAAACGTTGATGCAACTTTTGAAAAAAGAGTGGGGCGGCAATGTTGAGCTTCTGCCGCATGAACACTTTGGAATCTCGACCAAATTTAAAGAAGCTCTGTTATTCGCCTTGCTTGCTTACACAACTTATTTTGGCATCCCAAACAATGTGCCTGAATGTACAGGCGCTTCCAGACGCGTTTGTCTTGGTAAAATTATTCACTAGGTAATCGATGTTAATTCGCGATTCTGGTAACAAACTAACAATCACCGATTTTCCGCAGAGGGAGGCGTTTTATGCCTTAATTCCTTTTTTTGCGATGATGTTAGCTTCGCTAAAAATTATTCCGCCGCATCCAATTTATGCAATTACTGCTGCCGTCTTTTTGCTTGTCTACTTGTATGGAGCACGTTTTTGTTCAGCGATTTTTGATAGAGGCTCAAGAAAAATATTTTGGAAAAAAGTTGGATTTTTTAAAAGCGAGTCAGGCGAATGCACTTTCGAACAAGTAAAAGAAATAGCAATTGGAACAACCGATGTTGAAGATTCTTCCAAGGGCAAACACTATAGAATTGTCTTGTGCCTGGAAGCGAGGACCGTTCCTCTCACAGATACTTATCAGTATGGACGAGAAAAAACGCTTGAGCGCCTAGAGCTTTTGGGCAAATATTCAGGTATCCAGATTAATCTAAAAATTCTTGAAATCGAGCAAAAATGACAGATAGCAACGATTTGGTTTTGCCTGAAGGCATAAATTACGAGTGCACCGGTTGCGGCAAGTGTTGTGGCGGCTGGGCGATACCCATGACCCAGGACGATTACGAGCGTATTTCGGAAGTCGATTGGGGCGAAAAGAATGACAAATTTAAAAATCAAAATCTTTTTCGTGAATTGAAAGATTACGAGATGGCGAACACGCCTTATTCTTATGCGATTAAACCAGGTGCCGACAATCGCTGTCCATTTCTGGTCGACAATTTGTGTTTTATTCATAGCTTGAATGGACCTAAATTCAAGCCATCTATCTGTCAATTATTTCCTTATAGTTTCAACAAAACACCTACTGGAACATATGCCACCATTAGCTTTGTAAGCATGGGCGCAATAAACAATTCAGGCAAGGCTCTTTTAGACCAGCGCGATTATTTGGAAAGTAAACTTGGCGAATTTAAACAGCTCTATCCAGATCACGAGCCGAACTGGTCTTCAATTACGCTTGCCACAGGCGTTTCTTTGACCTGGGACGAATACATGCTCTTAGATGAGCAGCTTATTGGCTGTATGAGTGATGCAAGCAAAACTTTTGAAGATAGATTCATCGCGGGCTCGGATCTATTAATAGACGAGTTCAACAAAAAACGAGAACGTCTTGGTGTCAAAGGCAATGTTAGTCCTGCTTTGAACTGGCAAGACAAGCAGTTAATAAAAGCTTTGCGCAAGATTTATTTCCCGGTAAAGCCGCTTGGAAAAGGCGAAGGCGATTTCAATTTTTATAAATTTCTGGCTCAGGTCGTCTTGAATGGCGCATTTCCAGTAAATATAGACCTACCTGGACACGCTTATTCTATAGAGAAGCTGTCCAAAATTCCGTTTCCTCAGGAAGACCCGGATATTTCCAGTCTCATATATAGGTATTTTTTCAGCAGGCTCTTTGGCAAACATTATTTTGGCGCGGGCTTTGGTCAGTTGTCTGTAATTACAGGCTTTCATCACCTGGCAATCTTATATGCTCTTATTAAATTGCAGTCTAAAGCGTCCAGCTTGCAGAGGGGTTCGGCTACTGTGAGCTATCTTGATGTGGCTGCTGCGGTTCGCCAGCTTGAAAAACGATTGGGCGAAACAAGTTTGGATGGAATGGCTGCGGCTACTTTTGAACTGCTTATGTTTAGTCCTAACCGAATGCGCCGCATACTGGCTTTTAGCTGATTTTTCCAAGAAAGATTAAATCGGCTTGACTTTGTTGTCAGTGGCAAGTAAATTGGATTCATCGAAACGAACCAAGGTTGCATTTGCGACCGGCTGACCACCTTACTAATTTACCTATAATTTTCCGGAGGTTTCACTTATGAAACTCGTACAAAAACTTACTATGTCTTTGGTAGCTCTTTCTTTCGTCGCCGGTGTTGCTGCAGCTCCTGCAAATGCACAAGATGCTTTCTCAAGTATGTCTTCTGACACAGGCGCTCAAATTAATAGCAATCAGCAAATCACAGGAAGCCAAACACAACAGTACACAGACGGACAAGCCCCAATGTTGCAGGGTGCCACCAACGGCACAATCGGACCACAAGGTGGAGACGCTACAGCAGTAATGGGTGTAAACACCGCTGGTACAGTACGTGTTAACAACTTGGCTAACTTGGAAGCTTTGCTCAACATCATCGCAAACGGTATGGAAATCCTCGGTATCGCTTGGGGCGGACCCACAATGATCATGGGCTTCATGCACATGGCTGCTGGTACACAAGACGCAATGAAGAAAGTACTCTTCGGAGCAGCTGGTGTCACAGGTGGTTTGGCTACCCCTGGTTGCATCAACTGGCTTGTTGCCTCAGCCCGCGACGCAAACCTTTTCAGCTAATCCAGTTATATCTAACGCCAACGCCTAACGCTAGATTTTCCCAGATCTCTAGCAACGAAGCCGCCCCGCAAGGGGCGGTTTTGTTATGTGTTAGTCTATTGAATCCTAGTCAAACGAAACAAAATTTGGAGACACGTGCTAACTATGTCAAATCAAAGCCAGGCCTCAACTCTTCTTAGTATGTTGAACATGCAGCCCAAGCCATCGCCATTGAGCGAATCGGCACTTGTAATTATCGATGCCCAACGCGAATATCTAGATGGCAGCCTGCCTTTGCATCAAATAGACAAGGCATTGATCGAACTAAAAGAATTACTTATGCGTGCGCGCAAACTAGACATTCCAATTTTTCATATCGTTCACCACGCACCAAGTGGTGCTCCCATCTTCAATCCCGATGGCGAGTTCAGTCATATTATTGATGCTGTAAAGCCAATCGATAAAGAGCAAGTAATCATCAAACATTCGCCAAGTAGTTTTGTGGGGACCGATTTAGAAAAACTTTTGAAAGAACAAAAGAAACAGAATTTGGTGCTTGGTGGTTTCATGACTCACATGTGCATAAACGCTACAGCAAGAGGCGCAAGCGATCTGGGATTTGCTGCGACTGTGGTTGCATCGACTTGTGCAACTCGCGATTTGCCGGGACTGGATGGTCAAGTTTTGAGAGCAGAAGATGTGCACAAAACAAATTTGGCGGCCCTTGCCGATTTGGTTGCATGTGTAATTCCAAGTATTAAAGAATTATCTGATTGATTTAATTGCCAAGTTGAATTATCTTAGATCTAAGCTTGCCTCGTTTCTAATCAAATAGACTTTTATAACTCGTTGATTTGAGACTGAGCCATGCATACATCTACACCTGTAAAAGACGCCGTACATTCACATTCTTCGCCCCAGGCAGTTAGTCAGGCAAAGCCGCTTATACGCGCTTTCGACCTAATTAATCTGGGAATTGACTTTGAATCTTATCGAGGCGAAGTCTGGTCAAATAGTTGGGATATGGAAGAAGATCTCTACTTCTTGCGTCGCCAGCAAATGGCTTTTTTGCAAAATGCGATGGGAATTATTATTCCCGAGCAACCTCAAGAAGAGTTTTATACAACTGGTACGTCACAGTTGGTCGAGCGTTTATTTTCATTTTTAGACGAAGAGCAAGCACGCGAATACAGTCAAATCAAAGCTTCGCGCACAAGAACAATCGCCCAATATTCAATAGATTCAAATTCATTGTTTGTGAATCGAATTTCGTCCAAAGAAACGCGCAAGAATTCGCACTGTCAAAATAAGTTGTTGTGCTTGCCGCGCAGCTTTCGCGAATTAGACGACAGTATTGCCATGCATAAAAGCACGCTCAAAATTATGCGTTGGGCCGCGGAGAAAATATTTAAGCGCAGACCAGAATGTCAAAAACTAATGGTCACATTCCATATAGTGAATACTTACTGCTATCCCGAAAAGCCTTTTGTCATTCCAGAAAAGATTCACCAGGACGGCTCGGACTATGTCATCACAGGCATTCCACTTATTTTGAGCAATGTGGTTATTCCAATAAACACAGTCTATGACACAGAAGGTCGCATGGTGGTCGAAGCCAGGCTAACCGAGGCGCAAGGTATGCTCGTCGACGATAAGACTTTTTGGCATGGCATCACACCGCTTACTGCCTCTGAAGCAGACAAAACCGGTCAGAGACTGACTATCGCTTTCGATTTCGATTGTGTTTAAGTTTGAAAGAATTGGCTTCTGTATCGGATTCAAAAGAAAATACTGCTGAAATTGTGACAAGTGGTGACAATTCAGGGGAGCATGGTTTCAATCGCCTCACGACGGATGGTTTAAGGGCATTTGTGGAGCAACCGCTTTTATCTCGCGTAGTTAGTCCAGAGCCAGCATACATTCAATTCGCCCAGCTTTTTCCCCGTGATAGCGAACCTCAAATACGTGAAGGTGATGGCAATCGCCTGCTCGAAACTGTTAGTTTGAGTGAATCAGACCCACCAATATCGCCTCGAATGTGGACCATGGCAATTCAACTAACATCTTCAGGCACGCTTGAAGCCGATGGTCAGCGAGTAAACACAGGGGCTATGCGTAAATCAGAAGAAATTTTGCGACTGGCTAAATTGACTGAAAACTCTCCTGTGACCCTTTATGTTCAATCGGTTGACGTCAATCGTTCTGATAGTGGCGAAGGTGATGGAATGCATAGCGTCAAAAAGCCGATAGTTTCAACCTATCGAGTTGAAGGAGGAAAGGTAACACTTGTAGAACAGCGGCCAAGTCAGTCTCCTCAAACTGATCTTGAAAGTTTGATTGGTAGAGCTAGTCGAAGGGCTGGCAACGGGCATCTCGGTTTGGTCATTCAATCTCACGGTACAGCGGAGTCTGGTATTTATGGAGACACGGGAAAGCTTTCGCTTGAACAGTTGAATGAAACTCTTGCAAGAAGCTTGAGGGTAAATGGCCGAAATGCACTTGATTTGTTGAACTTTGACTCGTGCTCTATGGGCAATCTCGACGTAGCGTCTTCGATGTCCGGGGTTGCAAGGCACATGGTGGCGTCAAGCGAATTAGAGAATTCGTTTGGAACTGATGTTGATGGTCAAAATATGACTCGAACACTCTCCGAATTACTGGCCAATCCAAAAATGAGCCCGCATGATTTTGCAGGACGTTCAATTCAACTTGCACGACAAGGTGCAAACGATGATGCTGGCAATTTAGTTCCTGATGCGGCAGGAACTGAAACGTTGGCACATATTGATACTAGCAAAGTGGAGCGCTTGACTAAAAGCGTGCAAGGTCTTGGTGCCTTGCTTGGTGAATTGATGCAAAATCCTGCTCATCGAAGCGAAATGTTAAAATTGATCGATCAACTTCCTTCTTTTGGTAATGAAGGAGGACGTGCGAATGGTTCTCTCAAGCCAGAGCGAAGAGATCTTGGTCTCTTCTTAGATAAGCTTGATGAAGCGATAAAATCGGGTAAATTCGGAGCGGTAAATTCAGTATTAATTGCTTCAGTAGCCGATGCAAAAGCTGCCCAACGTGATGCGATTGCTGGATACCATGGTGAAAACTATAAACAGTACAATCGCATGTCTGGACTTTCTGTGTTACTTCCAGGCTCAACAACCTATTCTGCAGAAAATCTAATAGCAGAGACGTCTCCGTTCGGCATCATAGCTTATGCTACAGACTCACCTAAGTTTGCTAATTTTGATTCCCGAGCAGATTTTGCTTCCGGTTTGCGAAGTGAAGCTGAACAAATTGATCAACAAGTCGGTGGCGACCGAATTTCGACTATGCTCAAGAAAATTTCGACTGCTCAAACCCCAACTGAATTTGACGCTGCTCTAGCTCAACTGAAGCAACAATTAAGAGTGAGTCAAGAATCACCAGCTGGAAGAGAAATTGAAAGAATGGTTAGACTACAAGCAAACGAAACAGTTAAGGATCATCTTCGCCGCCGGTCAGCTTTAAGCACGCCAGGTTGGCGAGCTTTTTTGCTTGCTATGCAAGAGCGATGAAGATGTTTGTCAATAAGTGGATTGACTAGTCCAGTCGTTAAAATGTATTCTGGAATACATTTTCGCACTTGACTTCCATCTGGAATGCGCTTAATCTTATGCAATCAAAGTTCAAACGCCATTTGGCACTTTTAAAACACCTTACTAACAATTTTAAATAAGCCCCCCACTGGAGGAAGAGCATTATGCGTATTACTACAATTATTTCGCGCATCACATTGGTATCAGCCATTGCACTAGGACTCTCTGCTCCAGCTTTTGCGCAAGACGCATTCTCGAGCATGTCGTCTGACACAGGCGCTCAAGTTAACTCCAACCAGCAAATCACTGGTAGCCAAACTCAACAGTACACCGATGGTCAAGCCCCAATGCTACAAGGTGCCACCAACGGTACAATCGGACCCCAAGGTGGTGACGCCACAGCTGTAATGGGTGTGAACACCGCAGGTACAGTCCGCGTTAACAACTTAGCCAACTTGGAAGCATTGCTCAACATCATTGCAAACGGTATGGAAATCCTCGGTATTGCCTGGGGCGGACCTACCATGATCATGGGCTTCATGCACATGGCTGCAGGCACCCAGGACGCCATGAAGAAAGTGCTTTTCGGAGCAGCTGGTGTCACAGGTGGTTTGGCAACACCCGGTTGTATCAACTGGCTAGTTGCATCAGCCCGCGACGCCAACCTCTTCAGCTAAGGCACAGCCCAACAGCTAAATAGATATAGGGACTTTCCCGCCAACGCCAGCCAGAGACCTTCCGCAAGGAGGGTTTTTGGTCCTTTAAGGGCAGTGTAGAATAAGTGGACTTGCTTCTAATCGAGACCCAAAAAATCGCTGAATTAACTGACGACCAGAAAAAACGTTATGCTGGACAACTAGCTATTGCCGGGATGAATCAAAAAAAACAGCGTGACTTGCTTTCGAGTTCTGTTCTGGTTCTGGCTGGATATCCTGCCGCTAAAGTCGCTGCCAATCAACTTATCAAAATGGGCACAGGTAAAATTACAATTTGTCCCGATAAGTCGAGCAATATCAATTTCAGTCCCGAAGATTTGGAGCAAAATCCAGATGTCGACGTAACTTTAGCGACCAGAGCAAATCGCGAATCGCTTGAAAAAATGGTGGCAAGTTGTGATTTGGTTTTAGAAACTTGCAACGACTGGCAAGAAAAACTTTCGCTCAGTGACTTTTGTATGCGCAACCAAATTCCCATGATTCATTGTGGTGGAGAAGGTTTGCGATATCAAATTTTTTCTATGATCCCAGGCAAATCAGCCTGTCTTCGCTGCGCTTTTCCGGTGGCAGGAATTGACGATTTTCCTCACACCACCCGTAAAATGCCTGGTCAAAAACCAGAGCTTCTGCCAGTACATGGAATGATTGGATCGCTCATGGCACTTGAAGCGATAAAAGTTTTGACTCGCCTTGGTGTCAGTCAGGGAAATGAAATGTGGAAGTTCGACGGATTTAGCGGCGAGTTCGAAGTCATAAGAGGCCTAGATCCAAGAAACGATTGTCCCGACTGCGGCGCAATGTTCAGGCATTAGATATGTCACTGCAAGATTCGCTTGGCGATCGCTACACAGTAATTGAATTAATCGGCGAAGGTGGTGCCGGTTCGGTTTACAAAGCGCGCGACAAAGTGCTTGATGTTTTTGTCGCCATCAAAGTGATGAAACAAGACGAAGGCGGAATGGCAGCCGCTCGACTACAGCGCGAAGCGATGGCGGCAGGCAAATTAAAGCACAAAAATATAGCCAAGATTTTCGACTTTGGTCAGACCTCAGATGACCTTACTTATATGGTGATGGAATATTTGCCAGGCGATAATTTGCAAATGGCAGTGAAAAATAAAACTAAACTGCCGATGCTTGAAGCCGTTGCGATCTTTATTCAAATTTGCGATGGGCTTGGTTACGCTCATAAAAGCGGCATTGTTCATCGAGATTTGAAGCCGTCAAACATAGTCTTAATGAAGGACGGCAAAGAAAACAGAATCAGTAAAAATCCGCCGGTGGCAAAAATTCTCGATTTTGGTATTGCAAGTATCGAATCTGACCAACGCCTAACTACATCTGGAGCGGTTGTAGGCAGCCCTGCTTATATGAGTCCCGAACAGATTGAAATAAGCGAAATCACTGCGCAATCGGACATTTATAGTTTTGGATGTTTGATGCACGAGACTTTGAGCGGGCACCCGCCGTTTGAGGGCGCGTCTGTACTCGACACATTGCAGATGCATAAAAATGCACAGCCCGAGCGCTTAACTGACGAAAATATTCATCCCGACTTAGCCGACTTGGTACTTGATTGTTTGCAAAAAGAACCAGCCCAAAGACCTGCCGATACGCAAGTCGTGAAGCAAAGACTTGAAAAAATCTTAGACGCAATTCGAGTGAAGCCACAATCGGAAAGTGCCGAATTAAATCCTGAAGAAGCAGTGGTTCTTGGTGCTAAAAAGCAGAATTTTATTTCGCGTTTTTCTAATCGAACAGCATTAGTTTTAAGCTCGGTCGTTTTACTGGGCACGGCCATATATTTGTCGTACGCCGGAGCGCGATACCTGCAAACGGTGCCTGTTTCGGGACGACTAAAGGACGATTCAGGACACACCCAAAGTACGCGCGAAGCAGACGCTTCTTTTTATGAAGGAGATGATCGATTCTCGATGATCAAGTTGGATTCAAACTCATACCGTGCAGTTGGCGCTTTTATCAAAGATGAAGACATAAAAGATTTAGATAAAACCCATGTGAAGAAGCTTCGTTTGGAAGGCAAAGATTTGACTGGCAGTGGAATTAAATATTTGAAAGGTGCACCAATCCAGCACTTTGAGTTATGTGGCGAAAACCTTGTCGATAGTGAGCTTAAGTATTTAGTCGATTTACCAAATCTCACGTCGTTTTGTATTGAGAGTGATTCGCTTGGGGACGAAGCGCTCAAAGAAGTAGCTAAATGCAAATCGATTCGATTTCTTTTGTTGATGGACAAAAAAATTACCAACAAGGGCATCGCTTATTTAGAACCGCTCAAAAATTTGAATACACTTAAAATTCAAACTGCTCAAATCGACAATGATGTGGCGCTTGAGCTTAACAAGCTTAAACGACTGAAACAACTCAATATAGGCGAGTGTCGCAAATTAGATAAGAATTTTGGAGCGGGCTTGACCAATCTAAGTCTATTGCAAGAACTAAGTTTCGAAAGCGGCTGCAGCAAAGAAGCCATTCGCGTTTTAAAAAAATTGCCGCTTATGCAACTGGGTCTGCAAAAATGTAAACTCGACCGCGCAGCATTAGAAGAACTTGTGACCATGCAGCATCTTGAGGCATTGTCTCTTTCTTCGATAAAATGCAAACCAAGCGACTATGAAGTACTTGCCAAATTACCTAAGCTTAGTATGCTCGACTTGTCCGATTCAAAAGAATTTCCTGATGCTTTATACAATGCAATTTCTAAAACTAAAATAGCCGAATTAGATTTAAACAGATCTAAAGTTACGCCTGCACAATTTCTGAAATTGGCGCGAATTGAGACTCTGACCAAAGTCTATTGCATCGACTGTCCCAATTTAAGTCAGAAAGATTTTTCTGAATTCAAAGATTTGCACAAAATTCTCTGCCGCAAAACAGTTCAGATTCTGGGCGAGGCTCCAGATCAAACCGGCAATTAGCTAATATAAAAATCAAAACCAAACGAGAGTCTGTGTCCCATCGAAGCGTTCTGGACTGGCTGCATAGCTGATGTTCCGTGCCAATAGACCTGATCGTCGTGGAAAATACCTTCGCCTTCATTGAGATTTGCATAAACCAGAATATTATTAAAGGCGTCGTATATGGTGCTATTTGAAGCTTGAAGATTAATATTGCCGATTACAAGCTCAGGAATGGTGTAGTCGCAACCTTTTTGATGAATGCCTTCAGGAGTTATGAATGGACGGTCTTGCGAAGCTATAACGTGCATTTGATGCATCGCCACATCAATTCTTTTGGCGTTAGGATTTTCAGCAAATATTTTTTCAGAAAAGTATTTCACTAATTCCAGAATGGCTGGATGCGTAGCAATTTGTTCGTCCACTTCGCTGAAACCAAGAAAGTCCTGACTGCCATGTTTGCCGGCTGCTTGCGGATCAAAAGAATTGACCGGTAATCTGCCGATTGCTGCTCTTCCACTATGAGCTGTAGCCATGTATCTAGCCAGTCTTCTGAAGCGAGTAGGACCAAGAGCCGAATATTCTTTTACTTGAGTTTGGTTTAGTTTTGAAATGGCAACCGATACGGCGGTGGATTCGCCCTGGACTAAATAGCGTGAGCGCTCACGATCTGTAAATTGCATGTCGAGCGCAGATTCTAGATATGAGAGTTGTTCTGTGCGGTGCAGCTCGAAATCGTCTGGCAGTTTTTTGAAAGATGAAAGCACTGCTTGAGCCAAATTGCCCAAATTAATGTTTAAATCGCCCAGCGAAAATTTGAATACGAGCCCCTGTACTTTGGGTTGTGGCGCTACAGAAACGGATACTTTTGTTTTGAGTGGTAATTGCATGAAAAACGCTCTTGCGGGGAGTTGATCGAATAATAAGCGCCAGGTCTTATGGCGACAATTCGTGGAATTCCCATGGCTGATTGATTAATTTTGCAAGAAGCTTATTGGGCGAGGGTTTACGGTTAGATTAAATCGGCGATTAATCTAACGTTTTTTTGACCGACCCATTTTTTAAAGCTGAAACGATATCGGTTGAGCTTTTGCCGTACTTGCTTATTATCAATTTTTCGATGTAATTCCATTGCCTGATAGATTCACGCAAGGCCATGCCACGAGCTAATTCGATATCGGTTGTTCTTTTAGTTTTGTCCATCTCAACTGTTATTTTGATTTGAGGTTGTTCAGATTTAAGATCAGCAAATAGTTCTGGCCAATCAACAAGTGAGCTGGTTGAACCATACGGATCTTTGCTTGAAAGTTCGCCATTATCTGTGATGAGGTTTAAATAATTAGTATTCGAATAAAAATTTTGAACTGTGTGCAAAAGCATGCCCAAGTGGAAAAGCGCTTTGTAACACATGGACGAGTCTTTGTTCGCTTCACCCGCAAAGGAAATGATTCGCGCCTGTTCGCGCTGGATATAATCGCAGCAACGCTTCATGTTATTTATATTGAAATGACGTTGAGCTTCGCCTTCATTGTCCGTTTCGTCTTGTTCTTGCAAATTGGCTCCGGCAATGACCGATTTTATGTTGTCCTCTGACAAGGTGCCGGATAAAGCCTCTTTTATAATTTCGGTATGGGTTTGCCCATCAAAGCAAGATGCAGGTGTCGTGCTCAAAGCAAGAAACAAAGACAGAATAAGGAATTTGGCGGTTTTCATGTGATTGGCGAATATGGCTTTAATATCCTTGCAATATCCTACCCCTTTTCATATTCTCATTCCGGTTTTCGTTCCTTATAAGGCGCTTGGTCACTATACTAGTTGAAGCAAAAACATAGGACTAGAAAATGCTTGAAATCGCACCCGATCATGGCTTGGACAATCTCACCTTTGTCGCATTCGACGTTGAGACCACTGGACTTTCGCCCATCTCAAACGCTTTAGTCGAACTGTCCGGCGTCAAATTCAATTTGAAAGACGACCAGACCGAGACTTTTTCTACACTTATCAATCCGCTTTGCGAAATCACCCCGCAGCTCACCTCCATTCATGGCATTAGCAATGACATGGTGGCTTCGAGCCCAACTTACCACACCGCCGTCCCCGCCTTTCTTGAATGGGCAGGCGATGCAGTCTTCATCGCTCACAATGCCTCTTTCGACGTCGAGTTTATTCGAGTCAATATTTCTAAGCTGGGCAAACCTTGTCCCACTAATTTTGTTATAGACACGCTTGTTCTCTCACGCGAGCTGTTGCGCGATTCTCCTCGTCATCAGCTGAAAACAGTGGTCGATTTCTTGGGATTGCCTCCAGGCGAATATCACAGAGCCCTTTCTGATAGTTTCCATGTGCGCGGCATCTTCATGAAACTGATGGAGCAAGAAAATTATAAGCAATGGCAAAATCTTCTTGCCCTGGGCAGCGTTTCAAGCTTCAGTTATGACCGCTTCAAAGAAGAGATTCACGCCTCAATGCCTGAAGCTGTAAAAGAAATCATGGCAGGTATCGAAGCTGCCATAAATGAGAAAGTAAGCGTCAGTATCACGTATAATGGGGCTTTCAGAAGCAAGCGCACAGTGCAGCCGGTATCGGTAATTCACAGCAGAGGCAATTTCTATCTCAATGCGTTTTGTCAAAAGGTGCAAGCCGAGCGGATTTTCAGAGTCGATAAAATCGAGACATTGAAAATGGCTAGAGCAAGAATCAAATCTTCAGTTTCTGTTTAAGGTCAACATGCGATTCAAGCCAAGCAAATTTATTCTGACGCTCGCACTCTCAATGTGCGGTTTTGCGTCAGTTCAAGACGCTTTTGCCTTGCCTAAATTTGAAAAAGCGTTCAACACTATTTTTACCAAAGAAAAGAAAGTGGACCCCAACGCAGAGAAGATGCAGGCACAGCCTGAGTTTTCAGAAGAAAAAGCGAAGTCTATTTCTAAACACAGCGACCTTGGCGATATGTTCTTTAAGCGTCGCGACTTCACAAACGCCATGCTCGAATATCAAATCGTCACCAAAGGCGACCCCAATAACTACAAAGCCCACTTCATGCTGGGCAAGATTTTGATGGCGATGTCCGACTATGAAGAAGCGCTCAAAGAGTTCAACATAGTGGTTCAGATAAGACCAGCATCGGGCGATGGACACTTCATGAAAGCAGAAGCGCATCGCATGCTTTCTCAATTCGAATCCGCCCAGCAAGGTTATGCCACTGCTCTCAAAACCGACTCGCGCAATGCTCTTGCTATGAGCTATTTGGGCGAATGTTATCGCAATAGCGGAAATCCAAGAATTGCTATCACAGTTTTAAAAGATGCAATTAAACTCGACCCACATCTTGTAGTACCACATGTGATACTGGCAAAAGTGTATCTGGCAACCAGATTGCCCGAGCCTGCAGTCGAACAATTTGATATTGCCGTTGATTTAAATACTAAAGACGCCATCACAAGAACCCAGTACGGAGCCGCTTTGTGCGAATTGTCCAAGTTCGATAAAGCAGAAGCGCAGTTGCGCAAAGCAATCGAAATCGATCCAAACTATGCCGAAGCTCACATCAGACTTTCTTACTGTCTGGCTAAAAGACGCAAACTACCCGACGCACTAGAAGAAGCTCGCCTAGCCGTTGCTCTTGCTCCAAACAGTGCCGACACTCACTCGAATTTGGCTTGGGTTTATAGCGAAAACGGCGACCACACATCGTCTGTGATGCAATACAAATTGGCATCACAAATAGATCCGAAAAACACAAAGTTGCGCCGTGCATTGGGATTGTCACTTCGTGATCAGGGCGATATCGATGGTGCTATTGCCGAGTTGCTTTATGTCACTCGTCAAAATCCTCACGACGACGAGATTTTACTGGCACTAAACGAACTGATGCAGAAACGCAAGAAACAAAACTGATGAAACTGTCTAAGTACGCATTTGTTTTATCCGCCTGCCTATTTTTAGGTTCGCCTGGCTTTGCTCAGGACGATAACTCTCCGCATATCACTGCGCTCGAACAAGCAATACTTGGTAAAACCTACGCCAATGACGACCTTGCTGCGCGCCTTTCGCGCATGGAAGCTAAGGCATTTGGCAAAGCGTCAAGCGATACAGATTTGAGTCAGCGCACAGATAATTTAGAAGACTATTCACAAAAGACTTTGCATAACAAGCCTTTTGGTGCTGGTGACGATTCTAACTCAGACTCTGACGCAGACTCGGCTTCCGATTCAAGCGCGAATAATAATCCGCAAACTCAATATGCAGCATCGGGCGAAGCTCCAACTAGTTATCCGCACGTAGACTCGCTCGAAAAGTCAATCTTGCAACAGACTTATCCTGCCGACGAATTGCCCGCGCGTTTAGATCGGCTAGAAATGAAAGCATTTGGAAAGACTTCCGACAATCAAGCTCTGGTAGATAGAACCGACGCTTTAGAAGGATATGTGGAGAAAACTCTGCACAAACAGTCTTTCGCTCAAGAGCAGAAACAAGAAGCTGCGGCTTATGGCGGTGTGCCAGTAGATGCGGCGGCAGCTGCTGCTGGTGGTGGAAGTCGCAAAGCCAATTTCATGAGTATGGCTGCAAGCAATTTGCTGCGCATCGCTGGAAGTTCAATGCTTCCGGGATTTGGAGGTATTAATATGATCCCGAGATCGGCTGTGCAGGGTGCAGCACCACCGGCTTCTGATGCGCCTCCAGAGATTCAAGACGATCCTGCCATCAAGGCTGCCACGCCACCACCTGCAGGGGCAAAAATGCAGACCCAAGTTGGCTGGTGCGAAATGCAATTGTTTGGTCACACGTTCCATACTATGCACTTGTATGAACGCCTGAAGCAACTCAGTTCTGAGTTGAATTACTCTCCCGGCAAAAAGCCGTTGGAATTGATGGACGACATGCCAGGAATGATTAAGGCTGTCGTAGCGAAGAAACAGAAGAGTAATTAGTAACAATCAAACAATTCGTAAGTCTCGCGATTTGATACTTCGCATTTTTTTGCCATTTAATAATCAAAAGTTTCCAATTTGATTTCTGGTTCCAAGTCCTTCAAATTGGTATGAGGTCGACGAAAGAGCATCCGATTTGACATGCATGCATATATGCGTGCATAATGAAGGAAAAGAGGATAGATTAATGGTTACAAGGCAAAAGAACGTTCGGGTTCTTCCGGGCGACAAAGAACTGATTGAGCGTTTGCAAGAACTGACCGAACTTAGTCAGCCTGAAATTTTGCATAAAGCTCTCAAGCTTTACGAACGTCATTTGATTTCACTACAAATTCAAGACGATTTTGAAGCATTAGCCGAAGATCCTGAACAGCTCAAAGAATATAATCAGATGTCAGATATTTTTGATACCGCATCTGGTGACGGGTTTGTGGCTGAGCCATGAGCACGACGGTTTTTAAACGTGGTCAAATTTGGATGGCTGAGCTTGGAAATCCAGTGGGAACTGAGCTCGGATACGAACATCCAGTAGTGATTATTTCAGGAGCAGACCTGATTAAGACTAATTCTTCGCGCGTGATTTGTGTTCCAGGCACGAGTAAGAAATATGTTAATCCCCGAACAGGTAAACTTTTGGCACTACATCTTGAAGTCGTACAAAGCCCGCTAAACGGACTATCTCGATCTACTTATTTCATGTCTGAGCAAATCAGAGCTTTATCTTCTCGGCGTTTCAGAAGAAAAATGGGAATGATAGAATTGAGGCTTCTGGCGAAAATGGAAGAGCATTTACGCTTCGCTATGGATTTGTTTGAACCGGTATGAAGCGAGTTTTAGTTGATCGTGTACACTGCATAAATACGATACGGGCCGGGTTCTCCAAGCTGTTTAATTTCTGAATTTCTACATTCACTTTCGATGAAAGATTTCGCGGTTTCGAAATCAGAAATCAGACAGTGTTCGTTAACAGGGACATTTTTTGCGACTTGATTGCAAAAAAGAACTGAGCATTGGGGTGTGTATATGTAAGGACAAATATCAAAACCTTCAAAGGTAAAATGACTCGGGGTTTGTACGTCAGAGTCGATTCCTTCTATGCGGCTGAGATCTTTGAAATCTCTCCACGCCAAGGTTTCTTCATCAAACTCTTGGTTGTAGACCTCGTAGTAGAACATTTTGACACCTTCGAGGTTTACATTCTGTTCTAAAGCGATTTCTTCAATTATGCTTGGTGAATCATAAAAATCATGACCATTGATTCGGGGGAAATCATATTCGATAATCTGTTCGGTGCAATCGATTGCGCAGTAAGAATCTTTGACGTGCTCCAATCCAAGCCAATTTCGGTCAATTGAAATGTTTTGCACACCATAACCAGCGGCAATCATAGGAGCGACTTTTGTAATGCCGTTTGGTTTCAACTTTTCGTGCATCTATTTATTCGAGCTAGCCATCTGCTTGATTTTAAATACTAATCTAATCAGCGTATAAGCGCCCAGAATCACACCCACGACACCAAAGATAATGGGCAAAACATACATGTCCCACCAGCTGTTTATTTGCCACAACAACGGATTATCTTTGTCGTAAATGACAGTGACTGCTTGACCTTCTTTGAAGCGCGAGGAATTGAAGCCGACTTTGCTTTTTTGTTCGACATCCTGTCCAGCTAAAGTGGTGAAATGAACCACTGGATAAACTGAGCCAGAGCCAGGTTTGAGCGAGTCGCCTGTGGTCTCTAATCGAACTATTTTGCCTTGAGTTTTGCCACCATGTTTTTCAATTACGTGCGATTTGAAAAATGTCGAGAAGGCAACGGCACAACAAAAAATTGTGATAATACTGAAAATGGCTTCGGGAAGTATTCGTGTTATTTTCAATTTTACTTCCCTTTGGCTAAGTTATTTCTTGCTCGAACCGGGCTTCACTACTGGCTTGCCTTCTTTGCACATAGGACAATCAGCCGGTTCGTAAGTTTCTAGATTCATTTGCAGTAGTGTTATAAACGGTACATCGTATTTTACTTTGCCACCACTTCTATCAAGTAATGCTGCTGCTGCAACTGGAGTGCAACCCATCGATTTAAGTAGCTCATACACTTTTTTGAGCGAACCACCAGTGGTGGTAACGTCTTCGACTATTAGTATTCTATCTTGTGGAGTAAGCTGAATGCCGCGACGAATCTCAAATTCTTCAGACCCTGCTGGACGCTCGGCAAAGACTGCTTTGGTCATGTTGCCTGTGTCTAATTCGAAACCGTCTTCTTCGGCGATTCTGTCGGCGACTGCTTGAGCGACATAAACTTCCCAATGAATGGCACCCATTGCAGGGCCAACTACAACTGTTGGAGAAATATTTTCAGCCTGCAATTCGTCTACCAGAAGATTGGCTAAGTAAGCTCCAAGTCGCGGATATTGCATGATGCGCTGACACTGCATATAAGCATCGCTATGTTTGCCTGATGTGAGCAAGAAATGTCCTTGCTGCCAGGCACCGACTTGGACAAGTAGATTTTTGATTTCTTCTTTTTGACTAGTAGCCTTCATAGTCCCTCAAAATGTATTAAGGACTTAATTTATCATACTAAAGCGCTTGCGTGTACTTCGGCTTATTGCACCCGATAAGTAGTTCTTTTTATCATCCCAAGGGACGATAAAAGGACAAAGATATCCGAATTATACTTTCAGCTGCACTGGGAGGAGAAAAATGAGTAATTTACCATCGAGATACTTGAAATTTAAAGAGAACTATTCCGATATGTTTTCAGCCTATGAAAACCTAGGAAAGAGTTCGGTTGAAGTCGGACCTTTAGACGTAAAACAAATTGCACTTGTAAAGCTTGGTATAGCATTGGGAGCCAGGCTTGAGGGGGCTGTGCATTCTCACTGTAGAAAGGCGCTTGGAGCAGGGTTGAAACCAGACGAGATCCGACATGCAGTTTTACTTTCGGTCACCACGATAGGATTTCCCTCCATGATGGCTGGATTGTCCTGGGTGGATGACGTCCTTAATGCTCAAAATTCCGACAAAGGTTGAGGTTAACGCTTATGAATGAGGTTCGTTTCAGACGATTATTATTTTTAGTCTGTTGCTGTTCAATACTTTCGACTTCATTGCCAGTGTTTGCGGCGGGGGAGGAGGCAAATACTGAATCAATTGGGCAAGCCGAGATTGATTCAGTGGCTTTGCCAGACCGAGATGATTCTGCAGACGCAGCCTTGAATCTAACGTATAACGAGACACCTGCCGAAAATCCTCCTGAGCTAAGGCTCAGAGACCCTTTTATCCCTAGCAGAATCGAAGAAGTCTCAAACGAGGTTCTACAAAAAGAGCTGGAGCTTCTTGAACTAAGTACTAGGGCAAGAATCGCATCTACAGACAAGAATAGAGTCAAACCATGGAGGACTTTTTTGTACAACTTGGGCGGATCTGGGGTGGCTACCGCCGGTCTGATTACTATCTCTTCGGAGCGCTGGCGTACATGGAAACAACCTGCTACTGCGAATCGTGATGTCCTTTTGGCAGGTCCGGCTCTGTTATTGATTTCGCATTCAATCATAGCCGGAGGAATTGTTCTAGAGGCCTCGTTGGATCTTCTCAATGATCGTAAACTGAGAAAGAAGGGTTTGGATCCTAAGAGCACCAAACAAAAAGCAGTTTTGTTATATAAAGAAATAGACCAAAAACTTGCTCAGCGAAATCAAATCATTTCTTCAGTTGATCTGAGCTCATACAATTCAAGCACAGAGAAACAAGCGTTTGAAGCAGAGACTAAAGTATTGACTGATCTGCGCAATGCTGCTTTGTCCGAATACATGCAGACATATGCAAGATCCAAGCGACGGATAGCGGCCAGAAATATTTCTTATTTGAATGGTTTTTCTGCTGCCACTACAGGTGGTTATCTTGGATCGCTTTGTGGAATTCTGGCGGTCGCAAATAGAAAGCCTCGCACAGTGGGACCTGGAGGTATAGGATTTATTGTTTCTGGAGCTAATATTATGACTGGACCTATTTTGGCCAGAATGGCAGGAAACTTTTCGGCTAAACGAAGTCAGAACGAAATGAGGAGAGACTTTGGAGAGATTCCCAAAAGTAACGTTGCAAATAGTCTAGGTCTCTTAAAGCAACTGAATGCATCGGGCAATCAGAATTTAGCCACTCGATTGTCAATTTATGAGACTGCCGGTGATTTGATTGATAAACAAGTTCAAGCAAATGCAGTGGAGAAGAAAAAGGCAAGTAAGGAGTTTTGGGAAAGACTATTGTTTAATTCAGCTATAGGAGGAACCAAGATAGCTTGGGGTATTCAGCTTGCCAACGCGGGATTCTCTTATCATCCTGTCCCGCCTGCGCCAAGGATTACTGGACCAAAAACTCCTCTTCAAGCACTGCTTGATACTTCGCCAAAGCCGAACAACCCAAATCAAGTCTTTGCAAGACGTGTGGCCAAGGGTGCCACCACATATATCCCTGGTACCAGTCTATGGATCTTCGATACACTGCAAGCAAGAACTCGGGGTGAACTTGATGTCTACACGATGGGGCAGCAATTTTCACTCCCTCATCAAAAGCTTGATCAGCGTCTAAAGAAGCTTGGCGAATTGGAGTCGAGATTGCACCTAACTGGCTCGAATAGTCAAAAGTAGTTACTTAGAAATCAGGCGCAGTATTGATCATCCATGCGGACGAGTCAGATTGCAAAGGCAGTCATTCTATTGGATGAGGCGACTAAAATCGGATGGGATTATCCTATTTATCGCTAGTGATGCTTAGTGTACTAATTAAGAGATAAGACAATCATGCAGACATGTCAAAAATCAAATTTGAAAATAGATACTACCGATCTTTCTCAATGGAACCCTGAAGATCAACAGCAATGGGAGAGTTTTGGTAAGAAAGTCGCTTTTCGGAACTTGTGGGTATCTGTGCCGTGTCTTCTTTGTGGATTTGCAGTATGGATGTACTGGGGTGTAATTACTGTCCAGATGCTGAATCTTGGATTTCCATATACTAAGGCTCAGTTGTTCACGTTGATGGCGATTGCAGGATTGTCTGGGGCTACTTTGCGCATTCCAAGTACGTTTTTGATTAGAATGGCCGGCGGAAGAAACACCATTTTTTTACTACTCTGCTCTTGATTCTTCCGGCTTTTGGTACAGGAATAGCATTGTCTTCAAAGGACACGCCATTATTTGTTTTTCAACTGCTGGCGTTGCTATCTGGATTTGGTGGTGGCAATTTCGCATCCTCTATGTCAAATATAAGCTACTTTTTTCCAAAGAAAATGCAAGGTCTTTCATTGGGCTTAAATGCCGGAGTTGGAAACTTCGGAGTCACCACTATGCAAATTTTGGTACCGCTGGCGATGACATTTTCAGTTCCTGGGCAGAGTTCTATGGTCCTTAAAACGGCAAGCGGAACGTTAGTTGGAAAGATTCCAGCAGGCACTGAAACTTTTATTCAGAACGCTGGATATGTCTGGGTTTTTATCTTGATACCGCTTGTTTATCTTGCCTGGAAACTGATGTCTAATATCAAAGATGAGTATGTTTCGCCTGATGTCGGCACGGCTTTTGGTGCATTCGGCAAAATAGGCGGAATGCTTTCGATTGGCTTGTTAGCGTCTGGAGCCGGCTGTTTCGCTATTCTCCCTAATGCTTCCGGAGGGCTGGGCTTGAGTCAATGGATTGTTTTGCCCATTGTAATTGCCATGACTGTATCGATGTTAAAACTACTGCCGGGCAAAATTGGAGAGACATTAAAGAGGCAATACAAGATCTTTGGTAACAAGCATACATGGGTTATGACAGTTATTTACAC
Source organism: Candidatus Melainabacteria bacterium (assembly GCA_016699165.1). GTDB lineage: Bacteria > Cyanobacteriota > Vampirovibrionia > Obscuribacterales > Obscuribacteraceae > Aved-18. The sequence continues at coordinate 3,729,726 of CP064963.1, forward strand.
CATGACTTTTGGTAGTTTCATTGGGTTTGCTGCTGCTTTTCCACTGGCAATTCAAGTCATTTTTGGTTTCATGCATGTTTCCGGTGCAGATGGTGTTTTAAATCACACGACTGCTAATCCAAATGCACCAAGCGCTCTTACTTATGCCTGGATGGGTGCATTTGTTGGCGCATTTATTCGCCCCATCGGAGGTTGGTTGGCTGACAAATTCGGTGGCGCACTAATTACTCAAATAGTTTCAGTGGTTATGGTGGCATGCGCCATACTTGCTTCGATATATTTGAAGCAAGCGTACCAGAGCGCAACTCCAGAGCAATTCTTCGTGCCATTTTTCTTGACTTTTCTTGCTCTATTCCTAGCGACTGGAATTGGCAATGGCTCTACTTTCAGATCTGTGGCATTTATTTTCAACAAGGAACAAGCAGGTCCTGTTCTTGGTTGGACTTCGGCTGTTGCGGCCTATGGTGCCTGCATTATTCCCAAGGTGATAGGAGATCAGATAGAAAACGGAACGCCCGAGGTGGCTCTCTATGGATTCGCTGCGTTCTATGCAGTTTGTGTGATTTTGAACTGGTGGTTTTATTTGAGACCAGGAGCTGAATTCAAAACCCTTAAATCAGTTGGAAATCAATGGGAAAAAGAATGACCGAAAAGAGTAAAGCAGTCTCAGTCTTAACTGTTAATACACTGTCTTTTATAGTTTGTTTCGCTTGCTGGATGCTTTATGGTGTATTGATCACATTTCTTGTCGACAATGGTGTTTTCAACTTCGACAAGTCTCAGATGGGAATATTGATTGGAACGCCGGTTTTGACCGGTTCGATCGTGCGATTGCCAGTAGGGGTATGGACCGATAGATACGGCGGAAGGATCGTTTTTTCGCTGGTGATGATTGTGTCTGCCATAGCCATGTATATGGTCTCTTATTGCAACACTTTTAACGAATTTTTGCTGGCTGGGCTTGGCTTTGGTTTATGCGGAACCTCTTTTGCAGTCGGTATTGCTTACACTTCAATATGGTTTCCAAAAGAAAGACAAGGTACTGTGTTAGGCATTTTCGGTGCTGGAAACGCGGGAGCTGCGATCACCAGTTTTGGTGCACCACTACTTTTGAATACTCTTACAAACAACGGTCAGAATCTCGATGGGTGGAGGTCTTTGCCCAAGCTTTATGCAGGGATCTTAATTTTGACTTGCATTATATTTTGGCTTGGTTCACATCCCAAGAAGATAGAACATGGTGCCGGATTTACTTTGATGCAGCAATTGGCACCTCTAAAATATCCCAGAGTCTGGCGGTTCGGGCTTTACTACTTTTTTGTATTTGGTGGATTCGTAGCTCTTTCGCAATGGTTGATTCCGTATTACTTAAATGTATACGGAATGTCTTTGGCTACGGCTGGTTTGATGGCATCTATTTTTAGTTTACCCTCTGGAGTTATTCGAGCATTTGGCGGTTGGTTGTCTGATCTGTTTGGAGCCAGAAAAGTTATGTATTGGGTTCTTGGCTCCTGTCTTGTGGCATGTATCTTGCTTTGTGTTCCAAGAATGGACATAATGTCGCCTGGCGAAGGGGTGATGGCTATTAAGAAAGGAGTCGTCACGCGAGTTGATTCGTCGTTAATAGAAGTAGATGGCCGACAATATTTTTTGAAGACAAAAAAGGTGGACAATATCATTACGGTGGCCAGTCAGAATGAGAGTATGTTGGTGTTGCCCACTTTTACCTTCTGGCAAGAGCCTGTGGTTCAAGTGAACGATAAGGTTCAGAAGAAACAACTTATGGCAAGAGGTGTGACACATATTTTCTTTCAAGCAAATGTATGGATATTTACGGCTCTGGTGCTCATTGTTGGAGTTGCTACTGGAATTGGAAAATCTGCGGTATACAAGCACATACCAGATTATTTCCCAAAAGATGTTGGTGTCGTTGGTGGTATTGTGGGGGTTATCGGCGGGTTAGGTGGCTGGATTGGACCGATATTATTTGGATTTATGCTTAACTCTACAGGAATATGGACTAGTTGTTGGTTGTTTTTCACAATTGTGATCATCGTTTGCTTAGGCTGGATGCATTTAACTATCACCCATATGATGAATCAGCAAGCTCCAGAAATTTCAAGGAATTTCGAGTCTGTAAAGTAAAAACAAAATGAAACTAGTGTTTCTTAAGCCAATCTAGGACAGATTCTATAATGTCCTTTCCTATTGATTTCGTTTCAAGTATTAGGTGTCCGCATCTGTTACAGTCGTGTACTGTCAATCTTTCATTCCTAAGGCTAGAGACAAATTGTTTATAAGATGAGTTTTTGCAGACGCCATCATTACTTCCTCGAAGAACTAAAACCGGAATATGCGAAGGAACTTCTTGAGGTTCTATTGAGCCAAGTATTTTTATGGACTCCAAGAGTTCAAGTGCATCAAGAGATTTGCGCGTCAATGGATCATCTAGGTAGTCTTTTAGGTTTTCTGGTTCAGCCTCAAGAAATTTGCAAGCAAATGGTGCGAGGTTAAGTTCTCGTTGCCGATCTAGAGCACTGCGAACAGCTTCCGATATCGCATGCGGTATCAAATCCATTGATAGTATTCTAGGTCGGATGCAGGGACTAGATAAAATCAATCCGGAGACATGCTTATTATGAGACCCCACAACGCTTCGAGCAAGGAGAGCGCCAAGGCTTTCTCCAACCAAAAAGATAGGTAAATCACCAAACTTGCCTTGCATGTGCTCGATTAATCGACTCAAGTCTTCACAACTCTTGTGGTAATCAATTCTTAAGCGATTAGGCTCTTCGCCAAAATGCGAATTCCCGAATCCTCTTAAATCAGGAGCAGCAACTAATGAACCGAACTCCGCTAAGTGTAATGCGAGTGATTCAAAGTATTTGCCATGCATCAAAAGTCCGTGTATGAGAATCATAATTCGTTGTGTTGGCTGTTTCGAATTATTCCAAATGTTTATGTGAAGAAAACCGTCTTCTAGAGCCAGTTTCTCTTCAGTCCATTCTATTTCCACGATGTTTTTGAGCAATTCATTTCAGGAGCTAACTTGTGTTCAATACGATAATTCAGTTTATACGATTTTTGGGTCATTGCAATTGCTCTGGGGAATGATTATTCAAATCATCCCTGGTGAGGATTCATTTAAGAATTCAAGGTTGTTTAATTTATAGGGTGATCGTGATTCTTCAGGTCACATTCCTTTTTTAAAGTAATGCGAAAATGCGAAGAAGTTAGACTTCATGCTGAAAATGGAAGAACTGAACTTAAAGTCTGTCGAACAGCAAAATTGTGCTAGAGCAAAAATTGGGCGCCCGTATCATATTAGAAGACCATCTCGTTACCGACAGAATGTTTTAGATATGATTACGGTTGTTGGTGCGCAAGCGGTTACTGCTTACATTTTTGCAGACGTCGACATGTCCTTCATCGAGTCCATCCGAAGAGAGTTTGATAAAGAAGGAAGACATTTGACTGTAACAGCTTTTGTATTAAAAGCGATTGGAATAGCACAAGAGGGACATCCAGCAAGTAGAACATTCTGTCTACCATTTGGTAGAAAGGTGACTTACAACAATATAGTTGCAGGATTTACCGTTGAGAGAGAAGTTGATGGTGAGCCAGTTGTGTTTTTCTGTGAAGTCGAAAAACCGCAGTCGAAATCTTTGTCAGAGCTTTCAGAGGTTTTACGAAATTGCGCTGAAGACGACTTGATGAGAGAGCGCAATTTACGTCAGCAAATGATTTTTGCGCAGTTTCCATGGATGCTAAGGCGCTTGATTCTAGCGTTGGGATTATGGTTTCCTGCCCTGAGACTAATCTGCATGGGTGCTACTTTCGGATTGAGTTCTCTAGGGGCTCTGGGAGTTCGTTCAGTCTGTGGTCCTAGTGTTTGTACTTCAGTGTTTGGATTGGGAGTTGTAGAAGAAAGAGCAGTTCTTGTTAATGGAGATTACACTATTAAGCCGATGATGACTGTTTCGCTCAGCTTCGATCAGCGTGCATTGGATTATGGTCAAGCCGTATTGTTCCTGAGTGAAGTCAAATCTTTGCTTGAAGGGAGTATGAAAGAACGGCTATAGGTTTCTTTAGTTTAAAAAGATTTTGAGAAGTAGTTGCACATCATTGGTGGTGGCAGGGTTGAACTAATAGTGTTTAGGAGTTGGGTTTTCTTGCCACTAAATACATGGCTTTCAGATTTTCTTTGTATCTGTCAAAAGCTGTTTTCATGGCGAAAACGCGTTTTCTGGCAATAGTATTTGAGATAACGTTTTTTGCAAAATTAATTGCTCCTATCAGTCCTTCGTCTTGAATAATTCGAATGGGTTGGAGCAAATTCATTGGAGCATAGCCTAAATCGAGAATTTCAAAGCCAGCATTTTTCAATAGTTGGCACCAGTCAGCTGCCTTTAATGGACGCACGCCAACGTGTATGGATGACGATAGGGCTTTGACAATTTTTGTTTCCATTTCCTCTGCCGCATTGTCCGGTACTATGCAAAGCTCGTGGATTCCATAAACACCACCAGGTTTTAGTAGGCGAAATGCTTCATCAACAATCCCTTCTTTTTGTTTTTGCGAACTCATGCTCAGCATCGCTTCGCCAAACAATACAGAGCAGCAATTTGCTGAGAGATTAGTTTTGTCTGCTGTTCCGATCACTATTTGAATTCTATCTGATTTTGGGAGGTGCACTTGCGTCCATCTTGCCGCGTTTTCGTCTCTTTCTACTCCGGTGTAGGTTTTGGGATGTAGCTTGATTATGTGTCGAGCAGTTATTCCAAGCCCTGGAGCAAACTCTAGAACGTCATCATTCTCTGTAATGTTTAAGCATCGCAAAAGATTGTGGGTCATCTCAATGCCGCCTGGTCTCAGCACGCGTTTGCCAAGACGAGCTAGAAGCCAGTGTCCGGGCAAGTGCACATCATCTAAACTGGTACCAGGTAATTCACTGCTCATTTTTTCTCACTCCCTTTTACTTCGTTGAATCTTTTTCCAATTGAATAGCTTCAGGAAATAAGATGCTATTTTCTTTATGAATGTGGATTCTTAAGTCGATGTCGAGTTGAGCTAGTCCACCAAGCAGAGCCTTCCAGCTGCCGCAAGCATGTTCTGGTGGCGAGTACTCGTTTGTGAGCTTTCGCATTTTCTGAAGCATGTGTGCGGCGTTTTCGTGCTCTAATTCCATGCATCGAATTGGATTTGCTACTGTTCCAAAGGGAGGGCTGGCAAAAAATTTCTTCTTCTCCATTTTTCTGATATATGGAAAAAGAACCATTTCCTCTTTAGCTGTATGTTGTTCAAGTTCTTCTTTGAATTCAATAAAAACCTTCGCAACCGTTACCATTTCCGGTGCTTTCTCGCCATGTACTCTTGCGACTTTCTCGGCTAGAATGTAAAGTCTTGGAAGTTCTGTTTTCAAATATTGATGATGCGTGGACTCTATATTGTCTATTAATTCATTTAATGTCGCATCAATCCAATTTTTTTCTATAACCGTAGTTTGCTCGTTTTCGAGCAATCGCTGTAAGACTAGAGTTAGGTCCACTCCATTTTTTATGCAAGCTTCGTTAAGAGATTGTTTGCCTCCACAACAGAAGTCAAGTCCGAATTCGTCAAAGACTGCGGCCCTGAGTGGTTTTTGTGCAACAAGACTCCCTAACGATTGATTAGATAAATCATGATTGTTTTCAGCTTGAGATGGTTCTTTTGCAATATTCATACTTACTCCTTAAACAAAATCTACTGAGCTTAAGAAAGCTATTCTTATATCGGATAATCAGACCTAGATATCCAATTTAATGCAAAGGCGACTTGCTTGTCAATGTAATTAGAGCTATATTAAGAATTATTCTAGACATTTTTATCTGGTTATCCATATATTAGGGGGCGCGATGATTTCTCAGACTGCAGAATATGCTTTGAGAGCAATGGTTTTTATTGCTATGAATTCAGACTCTCCGCAAGTGACTGAGAAAATCGCTTGCGGTACCAAAGTTCCTGCAAGCTATCTATCTAAGATTTTGCAATTGTTAGCTAAGTCTGGATTGGTAAAGTCACAACGCGGGATCGGCGGAGGATTTATTCTTGCAGCACCCCCGTCAAAAATATCAATATTGGAAATTGTGAATGCAGTTGACCCTATTAAGAGGATAGATACTTGCCCGTTAGATTTGAGCTCACATGGAGTTGCGTTGTGTGCTCTGCACAAAAGGATGGATGAGGCAATACAGTTAGTTGAGCAGGCATTTAAAAAAACTACATTAAGGGAAATCCTATCTAAACCAACTAAGTCAATCCCGCTTTGTGAAACTAAGTTATCTACACATAGAAGAACTAACCATTGAGATTGGAAGTTATTTTTTTTGAATTGAACTAATTCCCTTCACCAAGTTCAAAAGACCAAGATTTATAGATATTACTGCCAATACCGTCAAAATGACGTGCGTTTTGTATCTATTGAGATTGATCCAAAATAGTCTGATAGGATCGCCATGAAATTTGTTTAGAGGATCAGTGCCATCAAGATATTCTTGTGCATCTGGAATGCCGTCACCGTCCAAGTCGCTTTCACTTCCTAATGCAGGAGCCAATTTCTCTGGTGCTGATTTGTATTCCAGAAATTTTCTTTTGCCTACTGCATTGATGATCTTATTTCCAAAGTCGTTCAGAATAGGACTTTTTACACCACTTGCCGGTTCTAGAGCAACTCTAGCTTTGTTCAATTGTTTCATATCTTCTTCACTGAGTGAGCTTAATTGCCCTGGACCGTTGCCGACTGGACCACTTTCGTTTACATGACACATTGCACAATTGATCGAGCGCTTGGAATTTTTTTCCACAAATGATTGATACTCCGGGTATGCTTTTGTTTGCTGAGGGGTGCACAGACTGAGCAACAGTCCCATTAAAAGTGCAAAGAATAATCTTGCAGTTTTGTATCTTTGCATTATTGGATTACCTCTTCTATTCTCGATCTTCTCAGTGTTTGAAAAGCTCATATATCTGTTCTCCAAAGATGGTCATCACAATTAGATAAATACTTATCAGTATCGTAATAAATCCAAGTGTTTTCCTGGTTGTACCTTTGAATATCCAGGGTGTAAAAATTAGCACCCCAACCACAGCCATACTTGCAAGGAGTATTACCCAGAACGGTAAAAGTTCAAGGGGGTAATAAACGAAAAAGAAATACCACTCTGGTTTAATCCCTGCAGGAGTTGAACCTAAAGGATTGTATGGCGCAAGGAGCGGATAAGGGAGAAATGAATCAAACGGAATGCATAAAGATACTGTGAAGAGACACAAAAAAATGAAAGCCCAAAGTGAAAGATCTTTGAAAATGAAAATGCTCATGAACTTTTCGGATTTTTTCGCCGGTACATCTACACCCTGACTCATTCCGTGAATTTGCACTGATAACAGGTGCAATCCTAAGAGACTAACAAGAGTCAAAGGTAAAATCACCACATGTAGTGCATAGAACCTGCCAAGAGTAGACTGCCCAACACTGGCTTCTCCTTGAAACGTTTCTCTTATGATTCTGGGAATTTCAGCTAGTTGACCGGGCAAATATTCACCGATGTATTCTATTGATTGCAAACCCACTTTGGTGGCGTTTACAGCTATCTGATTCCAAGGCAATAGATATCCAGTAAAGCCAAATGTAAATGTGATGAAGAGCAGCAATACACCAGCTATCCAGGTGATTTCGCGTGGTTTGACGAAAGATTTCATAGCAAATGCGGTCAAAAGGTGAATTACTGCGCAAAAAATCATGCAGGATGATGACCAGGCATGCATGTTTCGTACTAGTGAGCCGCCTGCAACATATTTGTTTATATACTCAACTGAAACGTTGGCTTCGCTTACTGTGGGTTGGTAGTAGAAGAGCAAGAAAAGACCAGTGATTACTTGAATCATGAAAAAAAACATGGTCAATCCACCAGTGTAATAGCCCCAGGACATTTTATGCACTGGAACTTCTTTCTTCTCAACCATGTAGTGATAGTTGAGTTTGTCGACTGGAAAGCGATCCTTAACAAATTGAATGGCCGAATTGAGTAAGGAGTTTAAACTCATGTTGTTTTATCCTCCAGACTTTTGGCGATATAAACTTTGCCTGCAGATAGTGCGTCGGGTTGCACAAAGCAAGAGGTTTGTCCTTTGTTGTCGCGACTGGCCATCACTTTTCCTTGCTCATCCATTATCACCCAGGGAAGATGACCAAGCGGTGTTTTGGCAGGCGCTTCTGCGTTTGGTTGTCCGGTTTCGATATTGAAGTAAGAAACATGGCAAGGACATAAAATTCGTCCTTCAGAGTCAACTTTGTTTCCAACTGTACAGCCTAGATGGGTGCACTTAGCTGAAATTAGCAAGGGATAACCGTCTTTTCCTTTGAAGGCGATAGCCGGCTGCATCTTATAGTCGATGAAATATTTTCCAGCTGTTGGGTTCAACTCGGTGATTGGTGCAACCATTATATATTTTGAGGCTTGTCTTTCTAGTTCTAATTTCTTTTGATCCACAGTCGATTCAAGATGAGCTAGTCTGACTTCCATTAACTCTGTTTCTTCTTTTTCGCTCAGTCTGGGACCAAAGAAAAAGCTAAACACTTTACTCAAGGTTCCAACAGACAAAAGAAAGGCACCAAATCCAATACCAAGGAAGGCATTCAAAAAGTGACGTCTGGTCTCTTCTTTTGCAAATGCTGGAGTTTCTTCGTTTAGTTTTCGAGAATTGTTCCAAACTACTTGCTGAGGCGGTCTAAATAAGTATTCGATCGGTACGGCGAAAAGATGTACTAGGCGGGAAAATGGAATGATTAAAATGAAAAACCATGCACACACTATGTGAGCTTTCACTAGAATCGGTAAATCTTCTATATTGCTTAGGTCTGGTTGAAACAGTACTAAACTCCAAAGATAAGGAGTTGTAGTGCCGGAGCACCAGGCACTCCCCCATTTGCAGTGAACAGCAATAGCCGCTCCCAAACCAACTTGGGCAAGGAGTAAGGCAATCACTAGAAGATCCATCGGTGTTGTAACCGCTTGAATTCGAGGCGAAGTTAATCGTCTTATCCCAAGTACCACTAGCCCTATTAAACACAAAATGCTGAGACCAAATCCTATCGCTTCTATAGCCATAAGCAAGACTTGGTTTGAAGTCAGTGTTTGCCAGAAGCTAGGAAAGAGAAATGCTAATATGTGAGCTAAGAGAATCAATAAAATACCTAAGTGCCAAGGCAATGAACCCCACAATAGACCGTGATTCTCTAGGAATTGTGATGATAGCGATGAGTAACTCATGGGCTCTTTTTTTATGCGATAGATAGAACCAAAGGCGCATGCAAAGACTGCCAGATAAGGTAGAACGATAAAGAGCAAAGTGTTGGTCATCTTTTATTCCTCGCAATCTTTGTTCTTCAGAACTACTAAGACAGCAGAAAGTAAATGTTTATATAGGTTTTTCGACAAATTCAATTGTTCAATCATTTTTTCCACTGGAACTATAAGACAGTAATTAATCAGCTCTGTTAGTGTTTCACTATCTATATGAGCGGCATATTTCAAGATGCAAGTAAGATGATCTGGAAGTTCTTTGCCGGGATTGAATCCCGCTTCTTTGTATTGCTCATTGAAAATAGCCATCACAGTGCCTCGATCGAAATTTTCGTCTCCAAAAATGTAGCCTGTTGTATAGAGACTGCATATTGCTGCCAAGTCAAAAGTAGAAGTGTAAAACTCCTGCCAGTGTTGAAATGACTTAGATGATAGTTCAGACAGAAGTGGCTCTAGATGCTCCTTTGCTTCTGGAAAACTGTTGTGCACATTTGCTGCCAGTTTGCTCATTCGCTTCAGATAATTCTGATCTGGATATTCAAGCATCAGGCCTAGTTGCGCAAGAGCTAATCCTTTTTTAGTTCCGATGTGGGAATTATTTTTAGGAGGATTTATTACTTTTTTCATCACTATAGTCCTCGCGTCGGTGGTTGAATCACGCCAATTCCGCAAGAACCCTTACAAATTTCGGGATTGCAAGTAGATTCAATTGATTCTTCTCGCTGAATTTCCGGTATAACAAATCGTTGATCAATGGTGGGTACTGCAGTCAGTCGATAGATTTCCTCGGCTTCTTCAGGAGTAGTTCCACCTTCTCTCATCATTTTGTTCATCATGACCAAGTCGATGTCCTGCATGTCTAGAGTTCGTTTGTAATACCGAACAGCCATCAGTTTTTTCATCACATATTCGATGATGTCCTCGTTTCCGGCACTGAAAAGTCGAGCTAAATATTTCATGGGTAGACGAGATTTATCTAGCGAGGTGAAGAAGTTGTCTAGAGCATTGGTGTATATTCCGTTCGCCATTTTTCCCATCACCGGTAAAAGTGGTGGCACATAAAAGAGCATAGGCATGGTGCGGTATTCAATGTGCAGTGGCAGTGCTATTTTCCATTTCATTACGTATTTGTAAATGGGTGATAACTGCGCTGCTTTGATAAATTCATCAGAGATACCATTGGCTTTTGCCATCTTTATAATTTCTGGATCAAATGGATCACAAAAGGCCGTTCTTTGCGATTCGACAAGAGCTTTGTCTGGTACTTTCATGGACTCTGCCGCTCGGTCGGCATCATAAAGCAAGACACCAAGATAGCGAATTCGACCGACGCATGATTGAAAACAGTTTGGAATTTGACCCGTTTCAAGCTTGGGATAACAGAGAATGCATTTTTCAGACTTACCAGTTTTCCAGTTGTAATAGATTTTCTTGTAAGGACAGGCAGAAATACATGCTCGCCATCCACGACAAACGTCTTGATTGATCAAAACAATTCCATCTTCTCCTCTTTTGTAAAGGGCACCAGATGGACAAGAGGCAACGCAGCTCGGGTTGGCGCAATGGTTACAGATGCGCGGAAGATACATCATTGAAATGCGTTCAATTTCAAACAATTGCTCGCGTTCCTCGTCGCTTAATTCCTCAAGGTTGATATCGTTCTCCGCATAGAAAGTTGAACCAGAGAGATCATCATCCCAATTGGGACCAGCCTCGATATTCATGGGTTCGCCTGTGATGAGCGAAACCGGTATGGCAGTGGGTTGATCGTCGCCAGCTTCAGCTTCGAAAAGATTTGCGTAGTTATAAGTCCAGGGTTCGTAGTAATCTTCGAGGCCTGGCTGATTTGGATTGTAAAAAAGTTTCACAAAGGAGTCAATTTTGTTTTGACTTTTCAGTTCAAGCTTTTTGTTTCCATCGCGCCCTTTTAATTCCCATCCACCTTTGTAGTGTGACTGGTCTTCCCATAGTGTGGGAAAGCCTGTACCGGGCTTTGTCTCCACATTGTTCCACCACATGTATTCAGCGCCCGGACGATCGGTCCAGACGTTTTTGCAAGCAACACTGCAAGTATGACAGCCGATGCATTTATCGAGGTGGAAAACCATTGATACTTGAGCGCGAATATCCATAAGTTAGTACTCCACTTGATCTAAAGGTTTAACTACAACGAAGGTGTCACGGTTGACTCCTTGCGGTCCCCAGTAATTGAAGGCGTAGCTAAATTGAGCATATCCTCCGATCATGAATAACGGTTTCAGTCGTGCTCTGGTCAAACTATTGTGTCCACCAGCACGTTTGTAACCTCTCTCTTTCGATTTCGGAACAGAGACTGTTCGCTCGGGCGAGTGATAAATAAACGCTAGTCCGCGCGGGATGCGAGCACTGACGCAGGCTCGCGTGCAGACTACGCCGTGGTCGTTAAAGACTTCCACCCAGTCATTGTCATTGACACCTATCAAGTCTGCGTCTTTGTCATTGAGCCATACAGGTTCGATTCCTCGCGAAAGAGTTTTCATTCGAAGTGTGTCACCAAAGGTAGAGTGGATATGCCATTTTCCATGTGGTGTCAGGTAGTTCAAGATAAGTGAGCCGGAATCTTTGGAAGATTTTTCCAAGTCTCGTGCTGTGTGCATAGTCAAGCGAGGTTTGTAGGTGGGAAGATGTTCTCCAAAGGCTCTATATGTTTCGTGATCAAGATAGAGATGTTGACGCCCTGTAAGGGTTCTCCAGGGAATTTCTTCCTCTACATTTTGGCAATAAGAAGAGTAGGTGCGCTCGTCGTTTGTTATGCCGGTCCAGTAAGGAGTGGTTAGCACGCGTCTTGGTTGGGCTTTTAAATCATTGAAAGTCATTCTTACCGAACGATTCTTTTCTGCTAAGTGAGTGTGATCGATTCCGGTCTTGTGCGACTCTGCTTGGAAAGCTCGATAGGCTAGCTCTCCGTTGGTCTCTGCTGCAAAATGCAAGATAATTTCGCATGCTTGCAAAGCTTCTTCCATTGCAGGATATGTTTTTCCATTCCAAGTTTTAGTGGCATTCGATTTCATGTACTCGTCGTAAAGGTCATCGACGTCATAATGTGTCCCATGCACCGAGAGTCCGTTTTGTCGGACAATCGGACCAAGTGAAGTAAAACGATTATGCAAATTGGCATAGTCACGATCTATCACTTTCATGATTGGCATGGTTTTTCCGGGAACCGCTTCGCATTCTCCTTTTAACCAGTCTTTTACTGATGGTTGAGCAATTTCAGCTGGGGTATCATGCATCAAGGGTGATATCACTAATTCTTTTATCGGTGCCTCAAAATATTTTTTACTTAGTTCTGATGTGTGAAGGGCGATTCCCTTGAAAATATCCCAATCAGATTTTGATTCCCAGCATGGTGGCACTGCGGGCTGCAAGGGATGGATAAATGTATGCATGTCTGTTGTGTTTAAGTCATGCTTTTCATAATAGGTTGCAGCTGGTAGGACGATGTCCGAGTAAAGTGCAGATGAGTCCATCCTGTAGTTTAGATCTACTATGAGGTCCATTTTGCCTGTTTCGACTTTGTCATGCCATGTCACTTCTTTAACCAAGTCACCAGCCATTTCTTCCGAGATAGCGTTATTGTGAGTGCCCAGGTAGTGTTTTAGAAAATACTCGTGTCCCTTGGCTGAAGCCAAAATTGCGTTTCCTCGCCAGATGTACCAGACTCGGGGATACGATTCTGGGTTGTTGGGATCTTCTACCGAAAATTTCAATTTGCGATCTTTTAGTTTTTTCACCACGCTTTGAATTATTTCGTCGTCTGATTTGGCTCCTTCAGACTTTGCATCTTCTACAATCTGGATGTTACTTTGATTGAATTGTGGATAGCATGGAAGCCAGCCAGAGCGCACTGCAATTGCCTGTTTGTCTACGGTATGTCCATTCGCCATCGAGTGACTTTCATCAGCTACTGCGCAAATATCTGTGAAGTTAGTGTCGTAACGCCATTGGTCAGAGTGTACGTAGTGAAATGAAGGTGCGTTTTGTAGGCGTGGAGGTCCGCCCCAATCGAGCCCAAAAGCGATAGGACCCCAAGACGCTTGAGGAGCCAGCTTTTCTTGCCCTACATAATGATTTAAGCCACCACCACTAACACCAACACAACCACACAAAATGAGAGGGGTAATTATAGCTCGGTAGATGAGATTGTTGTGATACCAGTGATTAGCACCCGCCCCAATAATAACACTACATTTTCCATTGCTGCTAATAGCACTAGCAGCCCATTCACGAGCAAATTTAATTACTGTGTCAGCGCTAACGCCAGTAAATTTTTCTTGCCAAGCTGGAGTGTACGGCAGAGATGGATCATCGTAATTTTGGGGATAATCTCCACCTTGCTCACGTGAAACTCCATATTGTGCAAGCATCAATTCAAATGCCGTGGTTACAAGCCTGGGACCATCTTTGGTCATTATTTCGAAAACTTGAACTTTTCGACTAAGACGTGCATTATCTTCGAAATCGGAGAAGTCATGGAATTCAACATCTACAAGTTTGGTACTGATATTGGTTGCTTTATCCAAGTTCAAAACAGGCGAGATTTTTTTGCCGGTCAAAGAATCTTCTTGCTTGAGGTTCCATTCGCCTTTTGTTTTCTGCCAGCGGTGACCTACGCTACCGTAGGGAATTGCTAGCTCTCCGGAGTCTTGGTCGATTACAAACATTTTCCAATCGGCGTTTTCGATTTTGCTAGTCGAGTCGAGTTGGCTTGCACGCAAGAATTTTCCGGGTTTGAGACTTTCTTTTTTAGTGTGATCAAGCTCAACTAGAAAAGGCATGTCGCTATATTTTTTTATGTATGACTCAAAATAAGCCGTCTGTTTTTCTATGTAAAATTCGCGCAGAATCACATGACCGACAGCCATCCAAAATGCAGCATCCTGACCTTGATGGATAGGAACCCATTCATCGGCAATTTTTGAAACTTGCGAGAAGTCTGGAGAGAATACAACTACTTTTGCTCCGGCATGTCTGCCTTCAACTAGAAAATGTGCATCGGGAGTTCTGGTCATGAGCACGTTAGAGCCAACCACCGCCACAAATTTGGAGTGAAACCAGTCAGCGCTTTCAGCTACATCTGTCTGTTCACCCCAGATTTCAGGTGATGCCGGGGGAGATCACAATACCAGTCATAAAATGACAAATTGACTCCTCCCATTAGTTGAAGGAAACGAGCACCAGCTGCGTAACTAGCCATGGACATGGCTGGGATGGGAGAGAAGCCTACGATTCGATCGGGTCCATATCTTTTTATGGTGGCAATGTTTGCAGCTGCCATTATTTCATTGACCACAGCCCAATCGGCTCTGCGAAATCCGCCTTTGCCTCTGGCTGTTTGATAGGTTTTGCGGTGTGCTTTGTCTTGTGCGATAGAATTCCAGGCCCCAACAAGATCGTCTGGGAATTTTTTCTTGGCTTCATTCCACAAATCTAGAAGTACGCCTCTAATATATGGATACTTAACTCGCAGTGGAGAGTACAGATACCATGAGCATGAAATACCGCGCTGACAGCCGCGTGGTTCGTGGGGCGGAATGTCTTTGCTGATAATGGGATAATCGAGAGCCTGCAACTCCCAAGTGACTATACCGCCCTTAACATACACATTCCAGCTACAAGAACCTGTGCAATTTACTCCGTGAGTGCTGCGCACGATTTTGTCGTATTGCCAACGATTGCGATAAAAGTCTTCCCACTGTCTTTTTTCAGGAGCAAATACGTCTTTAATCCAAGTCATTTTATTTTCTCCTTTTCAAATTGGCGCGTGCGCTTTTTTTGCGATTGCGATAGCCAAACGCGATAACTCCAAGAACAAGGACCGCCATTCCTGCTCCCAGAGCGAAAGGAGACGAGCGCATTGATTTTGTTTCTACACTTGTAGTAGTTTCCAAAAAGGCAGCTATGTCAAGTGCTTCTTGGTGCGTGATCGGGTGATCTTTGTAAGCTGACTTCATTACCCTATATGGTGTTTTTTCAATTCCGTTCACTAGGGCTTTGCCAGGGAATTTTTTTGAAATTGCAGTTAGCTCTGGTCCCATATTGCCACCATTACCATTTGATTGATGGCATGCGATACAAGACATTCCGCCTTCTTTTAACGCGACATCGCCATAGAACAAACGCTTTCCTGTCACTAAAGAGGCTGGTTCTTGCTTAATGGGTATGGGTGAAGAAATTGGCGAAGATTTAGTCATATCGCTAATGGGCTGTTTTTCAATTTTTTCTTGTTTACGCAAATATGCGACTAAGTCATTTACTTCTTCATCTTTAAGAGGACCGGCGCTTTGTTCCATTCGTTTAACTGCATTTTGCAGATCTTGTATCTTCCAGCCTTTTACTGAGTCTAAATCCGGGCCCACAAGCGCGCCACCACCAATGGTGTGGCAGCCTGCGCACTTATCAGAGAACAGTTTGTTTGCAGTTTGAGCTGCGGCACTGAGGGCAAGCGACTGAAGTATGATCATGGAAGCTGAAAGAACCCAGAATAGATAACGTTTTTTATTGATCTTCCAGTTAAACAAGCTCCCACCTCGGATTGCTTTGTGCTTGTTCCAATTTTTACAAAGTGGTCTTGTTTTTGAATCAGCCCAAGGATTGAATTCAGATAAGTTTGTCCTATTTGAGGCGAAAGGTAATACGCCAAAATAGTCAGGATTCAAGATGGATGCCCAAAGGGAGGGGGTTAAAATATCATTCTTTGGGATGATTTTTATTGGGAAGTCTGGAAGATGACATAATAGGTAGTATAAAGACGAGCTATATTTTCAGGACTATTGCATTGTTTTCTCAGACCGCAGAATATGCTTTAAGAGCAATCGCTTTTCTTTCTATGAATTTAGATAGACCAATATCCGTGATTGAAATTGCTGAAAACACACAAATTCCAAGTGCATATTTGGCAAAAGTACTTCAGTCCGTTTCTAAAGCTGGTCTTGTAAGGTCCAAACGAGGTTTGAACGGCGGTTTCATGCTTTCGAAGTCTCCCGAAAAAATGACAGTTTTAGACGTTATAAATGCAGTTGATCCAATCATCTATGGAGATAAGTGTCCTCTTGGATTGGAGATGCATCAAGGTTCTCTGTGTGCAATTCACGCAAAATTGCGAAGCGCATATTTGGCAATAGAAGATATTTTTGCAAAAACAACGATCAGAGAATTGCTTGAAAAACCAGCTTGTACAATTAAATTGAAGAGAAGTAGGTCTAAGTGAATTTGTTGGTCAGTTTAGAACATTTCTAAACTGACTAAGAATTCAAAGCGCTTGCGTGTACTGGGTCAGTATTCCACCGATTGTGACCAGCGCTATGCCCGATAGGCGCTGGATATTGAAGCTTTCTTTCAAGATTAAGACCGCAAGCAAGTACATTAAAAGGGGATAGCAGCCGCAAATGGTCACGACATAAGATGCCGTCGCCATTGAAAGGGCAAGCAAATAGGCTATTGAGCCCGCCTGCAAGCAGAAAGCCGAGCCTGCTACCCAGCCGAAGCCAGATTTTTCAAGCACAAACGATGGCTTGTTCTTGGCTTTGAAATACGCGTAAAAGCCAATGGCAAACAAAGATTCCCAGAGCGCCTTGCCGAAAAATAATTCCATTGGGCTTGCAAAGGTGAGCGCCTTTTTCTCAGCCACGCCCACCGCTCCCCACAAAAAAGACGCAAGTAACATGTATAAAAGTAAAAGCAAAGTGGCGCGATCCGCTTTGAGATTGAATTTGGCGCTACCTGAAATTAAAACAACACCGAGTGTAATTAAAATGCTGCCCAGTATTCGCTCGCTTACAAGCGGTTCTTGCAACACAATCCAGGAGCCAAATTGGGTAAAAAGAGTATAGGCAGATGTGGCGCCAAGAACCAGACTGGCTTCGCTTACACTCATTGCTTTGAGATAAAAAAGCATGGCAAAAAGCACTGATAAAGATGTTCCAAGAGTGAAAAGCATGATGGCTTGGGTCGGCATCCAGAGCGGGTTTATAGCTTTGAGATAAATGAGTGTGCCAATCATAAATGGCGTAGATAAAAGTGCAATGGTGGCAAGCACGCGCGATGAAGATGCGCGCTCAAGCGCTACTTTGTCGAAAATGCCCCATGCTCCCCAGCATATTATGCAAAATATGACCAGTGCGTTTAATACAAATGAAGTGGGCATTGATGCGGCGCTTAGCTTCTAGTTTTTCTTTTCGCCGGCAGAGATTTCTTTCATCTCGATATATTCTTTGTATTTTTTGCCAGTTTTTTCGGGGTCGAACACAGGCACGGTGCCGGTTGCTTCCCAATGCCAGCCAAGAAAAGAGTTGGAAAATTCCTGCGTAATCAAATCGTTGATTGCAGCGGCAGATTCTTCGCCAATAGTGAGAAATGCATTTACTACTTTGGGATCGAATTGACTGTCGCGTAGTTTTTTCAGCTCTACTATGGCGCCGTCGTGACCGATTGCTTTACGGTATGGTCTGTCTGTAGTCATTGCATCATATGCATCGGAGACTAAAATAATTCTTGCACCAAGCGGGATGTCGTCGCCAACTAAGTGATCTGGATAACCCGAGCCATCATAAAATTCGTGGTGGTGACGGACATATTCACGGGCTCTTTTTAAACCACGCAGATCACCAATAATTTGTGCACTAATTTCTGGGTGCTTGGACATTACTTCTTTTTCTTCGGGGCTCAGTTTACCTGGTTTCCAGAGAATTGACTCTGGCACGCCGATTTTACCGATGTCATGCAGGATGCCACCAAGTTCGATATCACGCAATTCATCGGGCGAAAGTTTCATCGCGCGACCAATCAAGACTGCAATCTGGCTTACACGCAGTGAGTGACCGGCTGTGTAATCGCATTTGGCATCAAGCGCGTCGGCAAGTGCGCGTATGGTTCCAAGCGAAAGAAGTTCCATCTCTTTCATGGCGTCTTTTAATTCGCCGACCAAAGCAGTGTTATGTTGTTTCAATTCATAAGCTTCAAGAGCGCGACGGACTGTCAGTTTTAGTTCGTCTGCATCCCATGGCTTTGTGATGTATTTGTAAATATGACCTTCGTTAATGGCGTCTATTAGCGCTTCCAGGTCGGTGTATCCGGTCAAAAGAATTTTGATACAGTCTTCGTTCACGTTCAAAGATGCACGCAAAAGCTCTACACCAGTCATGCCAGGCATACGCTGGTCAGTGATAATCAAGCTAACGTCGTTCTCTTTTATTTTGGCAAGACCTTCCTGGGCATTTACTGCTGTAATTACTTCGTAATTACTTTGTGAGCGCAGTACACGTTGCAAGAGCCTGAGATTGGCTTCTTCATCGTCTACGACTAATATTTTGTGTTTGAAAAGTAGTTCTGTCATTTTTTAGGGTGCCGAGTCGTAGATAGATCTGCTGGAGAAGTTCTTTAATTGTTGCATGCTTAGTTTGGCAGGGATGCGAATGGTGAATCGAGTGCCTTGACCCATTTTGCTGTCAAGCTCGATTTGACCGCCATGGCGTTCGATAATCGAGTGACAAATCGAAAGACCAAGCCCCGTACCCTGCCCCACGGGTTTCGTGGTGAAGAACGGATCAAAGATTTTACTCTGAATTTCAGGTTTTATGCCAGTCCCATTGTCTGAAATCGTGACAACTATTAGCCCATTATCAAGCAATGTCTTGATATCGACAATACCGTGTTCTTTCGCTTCGACCGCCTGGGCGGCATTTGCAAGCAAATTCATCCAAACCTGATTGAGCTGACCGGGGTTGCACAAAACAGGCGGAAGTTCCGAATAGTCTTTGTTTATAGTTATTTGATGACTGCCGTAATATTGGGACAGAATTTTCAGTGACGAGTCAAGACCGTCATGTATCGAAGCTTCTTTGAGCTCGGCTTCGTCCAGTCGGCTGAAGCTACGCAGGTTGCGAATAATAGTCCTAATGCGGTCAGCGCCCTCGTTTAAGTCGGCAATAATATTGTCGAGGTCGGCAACAAGAAAGTCGTATTTGACGATTTCTTTTAGCTCTTTGAGCTTGCGTTGCTGTTCTTGGGGCAATTTGTCTATATCAATAGAATCGACTAACTTTTTCAGTTCTTCAACATATTCTTTTAAATAGGGCAAATTGCCGTGTACGAAGTTGATTGGATTGTTTAATTCATGCGCGATACCGGCCACCAAACGACCAAGCGAAGCCATTTTCTCCTGGTGGATCATTTGCGACTGGACTGCTCGAATCTGTACGTTTTTAGTATCCAGGTTAACGTTCTTCTGCAGCAGATCCTCGTTTATCTTGTGCAAGGCTTCAATCAAAGAAGACTGCTCTACAGCAACTGCCACCTGACCTGCGACCGCTTTTACAAGTTCAAGCTCAGACTCAGCCCATTTGCGTCTGGGGTCGGTTTCAGCCACTATGATTATGCCTTTAGAAGAGCCGCGATAAATAATAGGCTGGATGACCATTGAGCCCATTTGGGCGGCAACGAGCAATTCGCGCACCGGAAATAAATCGGCGTCGTTTTCTGGCTTGTAGTAAACAAAAGACTTTTGAATACTGCCGTCTTCAAGGGTTTCATAAAAGGAATGATTTTCGAGTAAATATTCAAGCAGTTCGAAATTAAAATGGGTCGAAGATTGATCAAGCGGGTCTATGTTTTCATCGTCGCCTGCTTCGGTTATAAGCAGTCTTTCGTGTTTGGGATTGGGACAAACGATGGCGCAGCGAAAAACTTTCATCGCTACTGAAAGTTCGTTGCAAACTGTTTTTAGAATTTCGTTCAACTCAACTGGACTGCGAACAACTGAGTTGATGCCGTTAATCAAACGCTCACGCTCAGACTGTTCTTGCAGGGCAAGGACCATTCTGTTGTTTTGTTCGAGCTGTTCGCGCAGTTGATTCGCCACTTGCGAAGCCAGTCCCGACATATAACCGCAAAATCGTGCCCATACAAAAGCCACACCTATCAAAAGAATAGAGCGTCCTGCAATTCGCGCCCATAGGCTTCGGACATAGACTGAAGCCATTCCCACTTGATCGGGTGAAAAGGCATAACTTATCGAGTCGGCGTTTTTCCAGACTAATAACCCGACATAACTAAGAGACACAAGTAGCGCTGTGAGGTCGACGCCTTTGCGCTCAAAGGTATAACTTGCAAGTAAAATCGGTATCAAATAAAGAACATACAAGTCTGACTCAAGTCCGTTTGTAAGACTGACCAGATAAGTTATGGTGGCAACATCGCAGGTGGCAAGGGCGGCATTTAGTATTTTTAGATTCTTAAATGTGTTTACAGTCTTGCTTTTGACCAGTATCAGCGCGGCACCTGTGTAAGCAAGGCAGGCGACAATGACACCAGATGTGGTGAGCATGTTTACACCGGATGCACCGATGCTGGGACTGAAAAACCAGAGACAAAGTGCAAGAAGTAGACCACATCCTGCAAGTGCAAGTCTGAAATGCAAAAGCTTTTCAGTTTTTAAATTCAGCTCTGAGGTCCGCTGAGCTAACTGATTTTGCAAAGTAGAAAGGCTAGAAGAAAAGGACATATTTAATTTACATCAAAATATATTGCGAGGCGCGCTTATAGACTTCTGCTGCTTCTGCAAAGCGTCCAAGCGATTTTAGAGTCGAGCCCCAGGCTTCATATGTGTCACCATCATAGGGATCTATTTCGGCTGCTTTTTCATATTTTTCAAGCGCCAGTTCGTGCATACCAAGCAAAGTCAAAGTTTTGCCCCAGGCGTAATACATCTGGTTATCACCTTCATGAATGACCGAGGCTTCGTTAAAGAGCCTGTCTGCATCGGCAAACATGCCTTTGTCTAAATACAAATGTCCCATCAAAACTTTAGCTGGTCCATTGTCTGGACGCTCTGTCACAAGTTCGCTCAATAAGTGTAGCGCTTCGTTGTGTCTCTTTTTGGCTCTTAGTGCTTTGCCCAGAATGAGCTTGGCGTCTACGTCGTGGGGAAGCACATCTAATAATTTCATCGACTGGTGCATTACTGTTTCGTATTCAAGCACAGCAAGCAATTTTTCCATCACTTCTTTTTGCGGAATAATACAAAGGGGATCGCGAATAATTGCCTCACGGAATTTTTGACGCGATGCGTCAGCCTGTCCCATTTCATCTAGACTGCGCGATAAGTGTAAGTGAGCAAGACCATAACCGTCGTTTATTTTGATGCACTTCTTGAATTTTTCTACTGCTTTTGTATGATTACCCAAAAGCGAAAGCGCGCATCCAAGCCCATCTAGAGCCAGATAATCGTTGTCGTCGTTTAAGCAAATTGCTTCAAATGTTTCTTGCGCTTTTTCGTAGTCGCCAGCGCCAAGGTACGAATAACCAATCCATAAGTCTAGATCTGGCTTTTGATTAGCCAATCCACGAAGTCTAATTTCGTTTAGTACACTCAAGGCGCGATCGAATTTGCCCAAAATCAAATTATTAACGGCAAGAAAATGAGCGATAGTAACATTGAAATTAACCGATATACCTTTTTCGAAAACTTCGCACGCAGACTCGAATTCTTGCAAAATCATATGAGTCATGCCTAGATTGGCTCGTGCTAAATCAAACTCGGGATTGATGTCGACCGACTCGAAAAATTTGTCGAGAGCGTCGTCCATTTTGTTTTGTCTGAAAAGGGTCACGCCCCAATCGTTCAAAACAAGACTGCGCTCCATCGCTCCCACGCGCGATGGCGGCAATTCCATGATGGCAGAATAGTGTCTTATTGATTCATCTAATTGATTCAGTTGGAAAAGAGCCCAGCCCAATTGCGGTGAGCAAGCGGATATTGCGGGTCGATGTCTATGGCGCGCTTAAAACATTCTATGCCCCTATTTAGATTGCGCGATATGCAAAGCACTGTGCCAAGCGCATTGTAAGCTTCGGAAAAATGTTGATCGATTGCCACCGCTTTTTCAAACAAGTCGATAGACTCAGTCTGCATGCCAAGTTCGAATGCCACCATGCCGCCTTCGTAATAGGCAATGGCTAATTGGGGATTGCATTGAATGGCTTGTTTGAACTGTCCAAGCGCGCCTTTAAAACTGCCGCTTGCTGCAAGAGAAATGCCCCAGTACAAATGTCCCATGGCAAAATTGCTTTTGAGTTCGCACGCTGTTCTGAAAAAAGGCATCGCTTCTTGCGGACGTCCGCGCTTTAAAAGAAGCAAACCCATTTGATAATGCGCTTCTGCAGCATCGCGTTTTTGATTGATGCAACGTTTAAAATAATTTTCTGATTCGTCCAGACGCCCCGTATTGGCGCAAAGCAAGCCCATCTCATAGAGCGCATAAGCGTCTTGGGGCTGATTGCTTGTGTGCTGAGCCAGCATAGAATAAGCCTCATCCAGGCGGTCCTGGGTGACTAATTCGTGTACTTGCTGTATGACGTTACTCATTTATATTAGTATCGAGCTGCTGCGGCAAAAAATAGATTTAAAACAATTGCGCACAAAATAAACTGTACCATCCAGAATCCGCATACGACCTGCCATTCGGTAAGCTTGAGTTTGCTATCGGCTGCAACCTCTTCGAAATGATGGTGAATTGGCGCCATTCTAAACAATCTTTTTCCCTGTCCTTCGCGCGATGTGGTCAGTTTTTTGAAAATGACAACAATGGGCGGATAGTTTTTTTCATTATCGTATGGCTTGGTGAGCCTGAAATAAGAGAATTGAAGAAATACCGATAAGACCTCCACTATGTATATTACCGAAAGTGGAATGAACCAAAGAGTTAAACCTCCGCTCACAACAAGCGCGCCCATCAGCCCGCCGATGAAAAGGCTGCCGGTATCGCCCATGAAAAGCTTGGCTGGGTGCCGGTTGAAAACCAAAAAGCCAATTAAGGCACCTGCTGCACTTGCGGCAATAATCGCTTCTATATAGAAGCCTCGATACCAGAGCATCACAGATAAAGTGGCAAAAATTTGGCTGGAAGTTCCTGCTGCAAGTCCGTCCATTCCGTCGTGAATGTTTGCTGCGTTTGCACAAGCGGCAATCATGAATATAGAAAGCGGAAGAAAAATATATACCGGGGGCGCGACCTGACTCAATTGAAGATGAAAATTTGTCAATTCAAATGGCAAGAAAAAAGTACTTCTATGCATGATTATGTAGGCGATACCAAGTATGCCTCCCAGCGCAAACTCTAAAGCGAGGCGAACTTCACCTTTTACACCTTTGTTGGTCTTGCTTGTTACTTTGGCGTAATCGTCTGCGATGCCTATGGCGCAGCAGCCAAGAGCCACTACAAGAATGAGGTCGTGACAAATATTTGGTTTTTGGTGGGTAAGGTTAAACGCTGCCAAACTGACGCTTGCAGTAACGAGCGCAAACAAAATGCCGCCCATCGTTATAGTGTTTGATTTTTTAGCGTGACTGGCAAGTCCGTCTTCGCGCTGGACTTGTTGTATCTGCAAGCCTTTAAGACGATTTATATATGCCGGATAAGTCACCACGCAAGCTAGAAAAGCTGCAAGGCAGGTGAAGAGAAGCGCTATTTCAGGCATTTAGTCCAGGTAGAAGCTGGTTACGATTTTTCTGCGTTCTTTGGCGTAGTTAACAGACTCAAGAAGAGTATGACTTGTGTGATACAGAAAACAAATTATTTGTTGGCAGCGGTCGATAATTTCTTGGTTACAGACCTTACTCGCATCAGCCAGAGTCATTGTTCTGCGCTCAGGATATTCGGTGATATTTTTGATGCCGATTAAAAGATCTTGCACTTCGCCGGGTTGTTGACCGATTGTTTGCGGCAAGATGATTGAGAGCCTGTCTGGATTTGCGCGCTGAGCTCCGCGGATAACCGCCATGTTTGTACCGTTGGCGCCACCACTTGTAAATATCTGATTTCCAGACAATACCAGGGCGTAACTGAGCATTTCCACAAGCTGCTGGTGGGTCAGAGGCAGGTTTCGTGTACCTATAATTGCCACTTTTCTGGGACCAGACTGCTGAATCATCAACAGTTCTTGTGCCAGTTCATCCACGGTGGGGATTGTTGACGTGCCTTGCGGTTCGTTTGTGACCATTGGGTTCGAATTCCTTTCGACTACAGACTAGAATTTTAACCAATTATTCGCAATTCACTAATTATATTGATTTGAGCAGTATCCCCTGGCAACCTGCTCTTTAGAAGTTTTAATACACAGCAAGCCCATTGGCTGTGAAAATTAGAGATGATGGCGCCAAGCGTACCTGATGTCAGGTCCCGTTTTGCCTTTATATTCCATTACAAAGAGCGCTGATTCTTGCGTTAAGCGACTCTTCTCTTGGAATCCTGGCGCTAAATTAGCAACACTGGAGATCGGGATGGTAGTGAATTTGTCGCAAAAGCAAGATAACGATATGTTGGAGCGCCTGCTTGCAAGGCTCAATGACGCTCAAAAGGAAGCGGTTACTCTGGAATGGGGACCAGGTCTCATTGTAGCTGGGGCGGGAAGCGGCAAAACGACGGTGCTCACAAGACGTATCGCCTATTTGATTTCGCAGTTGCGTCAGGACCCGTTTTCAATAATGGCTGTCACCTTCACCAATAAAGCGGCAGCTGAAATGAAGAATCGCGTAGAAAAAATTCTAGGCGAATCCTATTCCAAATATATTTCCATCGGCACATTCCACAGTTTGTGCGCACGACTATTGCGTCGCGAAATCGAGTGTTTTCCAGATGAGCATCCACTGCGTCGCTCGAGCAATTTTGTCATTTACGACGAGCGAGATAGTCAGCAAATCATGAAACAACAAATTCAAAAAATGAATTTGGACGAGAAAGTGTTTGCGCCAAAAGAAATGCACAACATTGTCTCTGCCCTAAAGAACGATGGATACACAGCCGAGCGCTATTCGCACGAAGCAAAAACTTATCGCGAAAACAAAATTTGCGATATCTTCAGATCGTATCAAGCTGATCTCAAACGCAATAACGCAATGGATTTTGACGATTTGATTTTGACTTTTAGCGAAATACTCGAGCAGATTCCAGCAGTGCGATACCGCTTGCAGCAACGATATAAAAATATTTTGGTAGACGAGTTTCAAGATACAAACAAAGCTCAATACGAAATGATTCACAAGCTGGCCACACCTATGGATGGGGAAGGTCCGGCTGATGAAAAATTCTGGAATGGACGCAGTTTGATGGTTGTCGGTGATATCGACCAATCTATTTATAGTTGGCGCAAAGCCGATTTTAGAATCTTCCTTGGATTTGAAAAAGATTTTCCAGGCACCACGGTTGTAAAACTAGAAGACAATTACAGATCGACATCCACTATTCTTGATATCGCCAATAGTATCATCAAGAATAATTCAGAGCGTATCGACAAAACTCTTCGCTCTAATAAAGGCGCTGGTAGCAAGGCTAAATATTACGAAGCGGCAGATGAAATCGACGAAGCCTTCTATGTTGTCCAGGAATTGAAAAAGCTCAAAGCGCAGGGCAAAAATTATAACGAGCAAGTCATTCTATATAGAACCAACTCGCTTTCACGCGCGATAGAAGAAATTTTGGTGCGAAGCAATATTCCATATCAGTTGGTTGGTGCCACCAGATTCTACGACCGCGAAGAAATTCGCGACATGATGGCATATCTCAAACTTACATATAATCCGCAAGACAGCCAGGCTTTCAATCGAATTGCAAACGTGCCAAAGCGCGCAATTGGAAAAACTTCGCTTGAAAGATTGCACGAATTTGCGCAAAACGAAAACATTTCAATTACAGATGCTGCACTTCAAGCAGACAGAGTTGTCACCATTCCAAAGAAAGCACAACTCGCTCTCAAAGATTTTGGACACATGGTAATGGACCGCTGGGTGCCAGTTGCAAGAGATACTGGCGACAAGAATTGCGTATCTAAATTAATTGAATTGATTTTAAAAGACATCAAATATATAGATATGCTCGAAGAAGCTGCAGCAACAAATAAAGACGAGCTGGCTCTTGGACGAATCGAAAACGTTCACGAATTTATGGCGGTGGCACGTGAATTTGAAGCAATCGCAGACGAGCCTGATTTAGACAGTTTCTTGACTCGCATTTCGCTTGTAAGTGATCTCGACAAAGTAAAACTAGAAGACGATGCAATCAAGTTGATGACTCTGCACGCCGCAAAAGGTTTGGAATTCCCAGTCGTATTCTTGATGGGACTTGAAGAAGGACTCTTTCCACATGTGCGCTCACTTGATTCGCCCGCACAATTGGAAGAAGAAAGACGCCTGATGTATGTTGGCGTCACAAGAGCCGGTGACTTTCTATATATGAGTCGCGCTCGTCGCAGAAGCACATATGGACAGGCTGCAAACTACACTATCCCAAGCCGATTTCTGTCTGAAATCACGCCTGGTCTTTTAACTGGCTTTTACGATATGTCCAAAGATGCAGCTGAAACACCTCGCAGTGGTTATGGTGGCGCCGGCTCACGAGATGGTGGCGGATATCGCGATGAATTCATGGACACTGATAGTTACGATAGTTTCAAAACTAACGACACTTTTGGTGGTGCCCCTCGCAATGCCGGACGCACAGGCGGATCTGGTGGCGGCGGCTATCAAGAACGCGGTGGTGGCTATGGCGGATCTGGCGGCGGCTATGGCGGACGCGGTTCTGGTGCTGGAGCATCGGGTGGTCGCTCTTCTGGAGGGGCTAAGTCTTCTGGTGGACGCGGGTCTGCGGGCGGCGGATACGGTGGTGGTGGCTATGGCGGATCGGGTGGATCCGGTGGGTCTGGAAAGCCTGGCGGTTACGTAGGTTCCGGCGGTGCACCGGCTGCAAGTTATGGCGGCACTTCAAAACCAAGAGCTATGCGACGCGAAGCCTCCCAAATCGAACCCACAAAAGAGCCCGAAATACCTACTTATGAAAAGTTATCGGTGGGCGATAACGTGCAGCATTCTAAGTTTGGAGTTGGACTGGTGGTCCAGGTCATCGGTGAGGGCAACAAGGAACTCTATAATGTAGAGTTTGAAAACGTCGGCAAGCGTCTGCTCGACCCCAATATTGCCAAGTTGAACAAGATATAAAGGAGAAGAACGGTGTCAATTGAAAAAACCTTCGTAGCCATCAAACCAGACGGAGTACAAAGAGGTCTAGTCTCAGAAGTGATTTCGCGCTTTGAGCGCAAAGGTCTCAAATTGGCTGGAATGAAGTTGATGAAGGTGCCTGTTGAAATGGCTGAAAACCATTACGGCGAGCACAAAGGCAAACCATTCTTTGAAGGTCTTGTGAAATTCATCACATCTGGTCCTATCGTTGCCATGGTCTGGGAAGGCAAAGGCGCTATCGCCACCTGCCGTCAGGTCATTGGTGCCACCAACCCCGCTAATGCTGCCACTGGTAGTATCCGCGGTGACCTCGCACTTGATATCGGTCGCAATCTAGTCCATGGCTCTGACGGTCCAGAAAGCGCCGCCCGTGAAATCGGTATCTTCTTCAAAGAAAACGAAATCGTATCAAGTTGGGATCGCAATAACGATTGCTGGATTACTGAATAGATTTCTCGAAGTCTAGACTTTAAAAGCACTTCCATCCGCGGAATGAAAATCTAAAGCGACTATGGAAGTGCTTTTTTGTGTGCCTAAAAGCAGTTGACTTAATCAACTAAATTAGTTGATTAAGTCAACAAAAAAAATGCTGTAAAAAAGACTCAATTAGCCAGAGGAAAGCATTTTTCGAGCCTGCTCGAGAACCATTTCTACGCTCATGTCCACCAGGCAAGCTGTAGTTTTGAGCGGGCATTTCATTTCATTGCATGGCTGGCAGGAAAGGTTTAAAGCCAGAGCGCGATTGCCTGCACCATAAGGACCGTTTCTTTTAGATGGTGTGGCACCATAAATCCCAAGTACTTTTGGATGTTTGGTGGCACATGCCAAATGCATGGGACCGGTATCACCCCCGATTACAAGATCCGAACCTTCAAAAAGGGCTATAAGGTCCACAAGCGAAGTCTTTCCGGTCAAATCGACGGCTTGGGTTTGGGCATTCCTTATATATTGAAAAATAGAGGCATTTACCGATGTTTCGTTTTCACCACCCACGATGACAATCTCGGCACCGGGCCTAGTATCACTTGCAATTGCAAGTTCCTGAGCGAGCTTCGACCATTTTTCTGGTGCCCAAATTTTGGTGTCCCAGGTAGTACCTGGTATCAATACCACCCTCGGTTGCTTATTTTGTTTTGTGGACAACATTTTTGAAAAGCGATCATAAACCGATGCCTCCGGCCGTGGTAGCGCGAAGTTGGCCTCCTCTCTAATGGGTTTTGAGCCTGGTGAGGCTTTCAAGATTTTTAAAGCGAAGTCTGCAAGGTCAAGATGTCGCTCAACTATGTGAGAGCCTTCGGCGAAATAATCTTCGATGTACATTTTGTCAGTCAAAAAGATGTGCGAGAACTCTTTGACCTTCGAATAGCCGATGCGAATTTTGGCACCAGAAATGTATCCCAGAATACTACTTTTCAAAAGACCCTGAAAATCTATCACTGCATCAAAGCCCCGATTTTTCAAGCCTGTGCTGAATTCAGAGAATTGAGAAAGGGTCTGACCCCACTTTGTCGGGTCGGTGATTTTGGTTTTGAATGCTTTCTTAGGAAAAATGATGACCTCATCTATGAGGTCATTGTTCAAGAGTAAATCTTTACTTGGTGGCTCCACGAGCCAACTGAGGGTGGTGTTAGTATGACCCGCTTCAATTAGACCTTTCTTTATCGCAGCAGCGGCCGGAAGACTGTGAACAACGTCTCCAAGAGCGCTAAGTCTGATAATCAGTACCTTCAAATTCCCTCAATGTCCTTAAATATCTGCCTGGTGCTAAGCCATTCAGGTTACTTTACTTAAACAATTGCCACCAGCCACCACCATGATACCAGCCATCAAAAATGGTGCGATACCACGTGTGGAGCGCGTTTGCGCTTTTCGGCATGGGATGGGCTGGTGCCTCGTCCAAAAGTTTGCCAAAAAATGTATATCTGTCGTATGCATAAAATATAAATGGTGGAGGTACAATTACTATGCCACCTGGAGTGGTATTAGGTTAGCCATCGAATGCAGTGACGCATCGTAGTTTTGAATCCTCCGAACTAACAAGCGTCGAGCTTCACTCAAAAAACGTCTGGAACCAACATTTATTTCTCAGTTAGACGTTTATCCTCACTGAACAAGGAGAACAACATGGTAGCAGCAAAGAAAAAGGGAGCCAAAGCCGGTTCCGCCAAAAAAGCCGCCAAGGCTAAGGCACCCGCAGCTAAGAAACCCTCACACAGCATGGCAAAAGCTAAAAAGCCAGTGAAAACTGTGCGTACAGCAGCCCGCGCCAAAGCTGGAAGCGACGAGTACATGAGCTATAGCGGCAAATTTACCGTTCGCCTGCCTCGCTCCCTCCACCAAGCCCTTGTGGCTCGTGCCGAAAGAGAAGGCGTCAGCCTCAACCTCTTCGTCACCAACGCTCTTTCAAGAACCGTAGCCACACCAGGCAAACGCTAATCTGAAAAAGTAATCGGACAAAAGTAAAGGGGATGCTTAATGCGTCCCCTTTTCTGATTTTTTGTTAATGAGGCGCAAGCTATCAACCGCATGATCATTTGGTGATTCTTAAATATCGATAAGATATGCTCTTGAGAAACCTTATAATTCTTCCCTTTTAGACGTGGGAACATGTCAGGTACACTGCCTGCATTCGTTATCCCGGTAAAAAGGAAGCCCAAAGCACTTATGGTGACAAATATTCCAGTGCTCAATTTGGTGGACCAATATAAAGAGGTCCAATCCGTTCTGGAGCAAAACGTTCTAAACGTACTTAGAAGTGGACATTACATTTTAGGTGAGTACGGCACGCGGCTCGAAAATGAAGTTGCCGCTATATGCGAAGCCAAATACGGCATCGGCGTAGCCAACGGCACAGACGCCCTGGTGCTAGCCATGATGGCACTCGATATCACCGCCGGTGATGAAGTCATAACCACCCCATTTACTTTTGCAGCCACAGTCGAAGCGATTCTACTTCGTGGTGGCAAACCAGTTTTCGTCGACATCGACCCTGTCACATTCAATATAGATGTAACTAAAATCGAAGCGGCAATCACACCCAAAACCAAAGTGATACTGCCTGTGCACCTATATGGAATGCCCTGCAACATGCCCGCCATTATGGAAATCGCCAAGAAACACAACTTGCGCGTCGTCGAAGATAACGCTCAAGGCATCGGCGCTACTGTTGATGGAAAAGCTACAGGTAGTTACGGCGACCTTGCTTGCATAAGCTTTTACCCAACCAAAAACCTTGGTGCCGCAGGTGACGCCGGTATGGTAGTGGCAAACGACGAAGCATTAGCCAAACGAGTTAAAACAATTCGCGCTCACGGTTCAGTCGAGCGTTATTATCACGACGAACTTGGCGTCAACAGCCGTCTTGATGAAATTCAAGCAGCCGTCTTGATGTCCAAAGTAAGTTTCCTCAAAAAATGGAACGACCGTCGCAATCAGATTGCCACTCTCTACAACGAGTGCTTGAAAGATTGCCCCAACGTAACCACACCATACATTCCCGCGGCTGATTCAGGCGTTACGCATGTATGGCACCAATACACCGTTCGCGTAGCACATGGTCGTCAACACTTAATTGATAATCTGAAGAAACGCGGTATCGGTTCGATGTGTTATTACCCAGTTCCGCTTCACACTCAAAAAGCATTTGATCTGGGCTATAAATTGGGCGACTTCCCTCTTGCAGAAAAAGCAGCAGCCGAAGTTCTCTCACTGCCAATGTATCCCGAACTAACTGATAGTCAAGCTATGACAGTGGCGCGCGCGGTGCAGGAAGTAATGGCTGAAGTCACAATGGTTTCCAAAGTGGCTACACCTATAGTCGTTCAGAACTAAATGAGCATCGCACAATCGGCCATAGTTAGTGAAAGCGCCTCCATTGGTAGCTCGGTCACTATTGGTCCTGGTGCAATAATTTACGATGGTGCCAAAATTGGTGACAACGTAAAAATCGAAGCTCAAGCCATAATTTATGAGAACGTAGAAATTGGCAACGATAGTTATGTTGGCGCGCAATGCATCATAGGTGAGCGTTTGTACGCTTATCTAAAAGATCCTGCAAACTACAAAAATCCTGTGACCAAAATTGGCGCTAGAAGCACTATTCGCTCAGGCACTATTTTGTATGCCAATACTAGTTATGGTGAAGGATTTCAAACCGGGCATCGTGCCGTTATTCGCGAGAATAGTCACTTTGGTGTTAATTGTAGTTTTGGAACTAACTCACAATCTGATGGCGAAATCAAAATTGGCGATAATTGCAGATTTCACAACAACGTATTCATCGCGACGTTCACTACATGCGAAGACAACGTGCATTTCTACCCGATGTCGTGCACTGTCGACAGCATGCACCCACCATGTCAAAAAGGACGCGAAGGTCCATATATCGAAAGTGGTGTCATAGTTGGTGCCAAAGTCCTAATTCTTCCGCGTGTGCGTGTGGCGAAAAACTGCGTCATTGCAGGCGCTTCGGTAGTGACAGGAAACACCAAACCTGGCATGGTTTTAGTTGGCGCTCCTGCCAAAGAAATTAAAAAACGCGATGAAATTCGCTGCCACATAGAAGATCGCCCCGCATATGAGGTGGCGCTAGAATCTTGAGCAGAGCAGGCGGGCTTGTGTTAGGTATGATCTGCCTGATAACGGCAGCTTCCTACAGTCCTATTTTGTTCAACTTTTTTGTAGGAGATGACTTCGTCCATTTGATCTGGCTCAAGCGAGCGATGGTCGAGCCCGAGCTTATTCTGCGCAATTTTTACACGTCGTGGCTGCAACTCACTACCACAGCGTTTTATCGACCACTCATATCTGTGTTTTTGTCCTGGGATTATTTTTTGTGGAAAACCAATGCGCTTGGATTTCACATTACCAACGTCGTTTTCCACGTGGTCGCAACAATCGGAGTTTATTTCGTTGCTCAAGGACTGGTTGAACAGCTGGTTCCAGACCCAAAAAAAGACCAAGAAAAAGATCTAAAAAACGGATTGGATCCTGCCAGTATTCGCTCCTGGATACCTGCTTTTTCTGCCACTATATTTGGTGTGTATCCACTGCATCCCGAAGCTGTGTCCTGGATAACTGGTCGCGTTGATGTTGTTGCAACAGCCTTTTATATGCTTAGTTTCTGGGCTTATCTTGAATATCGAAAACTAGCCACCATCAATACTTTAGTGTCTGTTTGTCTTTGTATGGTGCTAGCTTTCTTCTCTAAGGAAATGGCATTCACACTTCCAATTGTAATCACAGCATTCGAGTTATTTGTCACACCTAAATCAGAATGGAAAACACGCCTGAAACCAGTGGCGGTGCTGTGGGGCATTCTAATCGGATTTCTTGCACTTCGAGCTTGGGCACTTGGAACTGTCGTTGGCGGATACGACAACTCGTTTATTCCCACCGATTGGAAGGCGCAATTCAGGCAGTGGTGGCAAGGCGCGTACATGTTTTTGGTGCCATTGAATAAATCTATTCCAGAAAACACAAGATTCATGAAAGTAATCTGGATTATCTTCGTGCTGCCCATGTTCGGCTCAGCCATTTATACAGCGATATGTTCGGAGCGCTGGCGCAAGCTTTTACTTTTTTGCGTCTGTTTCTTGCTCATATCTTTTGCGCCTGTTTTCAAACTATTCACTATCGGCGACGATTTGCAAAGCAGCCGCCTTGCCTATTTGCCCTCTGCAGCTCTTAGTATTCTTCTTGCTGTATCGTGCCTGAGCGCTCCAATTTTAGGCAAGTCCAAGCGCCGCCTGGCTGGCGCATTTTCAATATTTAGTTTGGTCTGTCTCTGCTTCAATAATTCAACCTGGATTGAATCTGGCGAAACTGTAAATAGCATTCGCAAAGAACTGAACGCACTTTATTCTGGACCGATTAAAGGCGATCCGCAGGTTCTTATGTTGTCACTTCCAGATAACATAAATGGTGCATACGCCTGTCGCAATGCACTAGACGGCATGACCAAATCACCGCAATTGTGTCGCGATATACATAACTGTTTGGCGCTAGAAAACTACGAGCCTATTATTCCGTTTGGGTTCCTGAAACATTCTTTGTTCAAAGCTAAAAGTGATGTGAACATTTATCGATGGAATCAAGACAGTCGCAAACTAAGCAAAGTCGAAATCCCCCAAGACGAAACAGCATACGAACGTGTTTTTGAGAATGAAGATTTGCACGACATCATGGAAGCAAATCCAGTCGAGCACGCGCAAAGCAAATGGAACACCGATGGCTCACTTGAATTTGAATCAGCCACAAGAAAAAGTCCCAAGCTCTTCATGTCAGTCTCCATCCCCTGCTTTAAGACAGACATACTTTCGATGGACGTGACAAACTTTGCAAGCGAAACACCAAAAGGACCTGCTTGTCTCTTGTTTAGAAATAATTTGGCACCAAGTTTCGACGACTCTGTAAGCTCATGCGCATCGCTTGCGTCAGGCACACAAACACTTTATTTTCCGCTAACTAACATGCCGCAATGGACTTTAGGCGGCACTTGTCGTGAGATATCAATTCAGTTTCCGCGCAAATCACATTTGATGATAAACAAAGTAAGTCTTCTCGCCAAAGAAAAAATGATGCCCGTCTTGGACTTCGAAAACTCAGGATTCATGGGCAGCAAGGGCTATTTGCATATAAGTAAAACTGACTCAGCAAAAGACCTATTAGTCGATGCGCAATCCATGCCAGGCGCAACTAAAGTGATTGTCGAAATCGCACAACCAAATAGATATTTTGAAAGCCAGAATACAGCCGCATCTTCGCCAAGCTCTCTTGTGATGAAAACAATTGATGCTAAATTAAGTGATACCATTAAATTAGAGCGCAGTCTTTTCCCAAGCGTCGGCATCTATCAAGTGCGCGCATATGGCATTGACGCCAAAGGCAACAAGATAGGACTTGCAAGCGACCACATCGTGGTGGCAGTGGACTCGTGAAATGGCTAAAAACCCAGCTGCCGAAAAACGCTTTGAATACTCAAAGAAGATTTTGGCTATCCTCGCTATCATCCTGGCATACAACATGTTTCGTTCGGCGACTCAATACGTTGGGTTGAGCGAATCAACTGGAAATCATTGCTACATTTATAAGAAAGCGAATGAGCCAGATGCCTGGGATAAACTCTGGGCAACGCGAGCGTTAGAATCTTGGAGATCGCCAGTTGCAAACAGAAAAGGTCTGGCTATAGAGCTTGTTAAAGGAAAAATCTTAATCGGATTGAATGAGTCTACAATTCTGAAAAAACTTGGTGAACCAACATCAGTGCCCAACTTCTATCGAATTGAATATGACTTGCCTACGACTGGCGGAGAGAGTGTTTGTAAATTATGCTTAGAGTTGAATCATTCCACAAAAGTGATAGTCGATTCTTACATCGAAATCGAAAATTGAATAAATGAATTCAAAAAAGCAGAGTTCAAGGTTTTGGATAAAAATTCTCGGAGTTTTTGCAATCTTTGTCGCATATAATTCCTTCCACTCCATGACTATTTATGTCGGTCTTACAGAGGTCCGCGAGTGCTTTAGTCATTATTACAGAATGACGAGAGAACCTAATCCATGGGAAAAGTTTTGGGGTGAGAAGGCTTTAGATTCCTGGAAATTTCCTTGGGCAAATCAAAAAGATTTGGCTGTTGGTTTAGTCAAAGGGCGAACGTTAATAGGATTGAATAAGAAAAAGCTTTTGGAAAAAATGGGTGCGCCGCCTACATCTCAAGAAGAGTGGAAAAATTGGTTTTTGATATTGCCTACGTCCTCCTCCGAAGAGGTTTGTAAGCTTCGAATTGTGTTAGATGAAGACGATGTAGTGGTAGATTCGTATATTGATCCAAATAGTTAAACTTTAACTAGAGGGCGAACCTTTTTGTGAGTACGGCTAGCCCTCCATAGATCAACTTCATTTTGGAGATTAAGCCAGAATTGGGGCGAAGTTCCAAATGCATCGGCGAGGACCATAGCAGATTCAGAAGAAATACCAAGCCTTCCGTTAACGATGTCACTTACTTTAGGCTGAGTCCAGCCGGTGTGTTGAGCAAAGGCAGTTTGACTTATCCCTAGAGGATCTAAAAACTCCTCTTTTAAAATTTGACCGGGAGTTGTGGGTTGACGTAACATTTTCTTTTGCATAATTCTTAGTGATAATCCTTTATTTCTACATCATGCGGGCCATCTGGTTCCCACCGGAAAATTATTCTCCATTGGGCATTTATGCTAATTGCATGAAATCCCTTCAAATCGTCTTTCAATGCATGTAGCTTGTTCCCTGGAGGGCGCGCTAAGTCCTGCAAAACGCCAGCGGCTTGTAACATGTCCAACTTTTTAATTGCCGCAGAGAGCGCATCGTTAGGGAATTTGGATACCTCTTTATCTCGAACTCCTCGAAAGATCTTTTCTGTCAGGGAGCTTTTGAAGCTTTTAATCGCCATTTGAGGGCTCCCTTTATACGGGTATATCATATAATAGTATAGCAAGAATACACCTATTTTGAAATCGTGTTTTGGTGCTAATTAAATTGCTTAGTTCAAACCTTTCCGAGGTAAGTAACCTTAAACCTGCGCAGGATTGAAGAATGGACGACAAAAAATGCTGTGACGCCTACTGGATAAAGGAATTGGCGCACTCGAAGCAATCGCAACTATCTCAGCACGAAGCCGAGCAAAAGGCTTGGATGGCACAGCATTCGCAGAACGACAAAGACTGTTCCGAATGGATCGACCATCTTTTCGAGAATATGATTTCGTTTAGCGACCAGTTCGACCAGGTAGTGACAGAAATCAATCATAAAATAGAGTGGGAAACGCCTGCTTTTCATCATGTTGATTGCGTAGATGTCCTGCAAGAGAGCAAAAAGCCGCCTGGTGAGAAAGTCTATGCGGGGCATTTGACCTACGCAGATTGGACTCTCATGATCCGCGGTTATAGTCACGAAATTCAAGTCTTTATTATTCCGTCAAACATGCTGCTTCAACTCACTATTGGTTCTTTTGACTCAACTGAGTTTCCGCCTGTGGTGAGAATCAATTTTCATCCCGACTCGACCGAGAAAGCTCATCTCAAATATCATGAGGGCTCCCAGTCGCTCGACAAAGAGATTAATTCACATGCGCTGCCAGAGCTGGCAAAAGCGTTTTTTACAGCACTTGTAGAAAAAGGGCGATCCTGAGCCCGCACATTTAATTATTTATTTCGATTAAATGTAAGAGAATCGAAGTATGTTCAAATTCCCCCTGTCGCCAATCAAGCCTGTGCGAGCATATTTCACGCTTGCAATCGCGGCTATGGTTCTGGGATTCTTCGTCTGGAAGCCGATTTACAGAGATGTTTCAAATGAGGTCGTACTTCTTTATTGCAGCAAATTTAAATCACAGCCTAACGTTTCGGAGCCAGTCAGTAGTTCCTATGTTTGGCTCCAAGAGGCGATTCATGATCTGAAGTCTGGAAAACATAGCGATAAATCTGCGAAGTTGCAGAAGCTTCTTGGTGTTAAGCAAGATAAATTGCTTATAGACGCATACTTAAACTATCCAAATGTTTTCGCAACCTTTGGTTCTCAGACGATGGTTCAGGTTGATGGAACAATGCTGGATCTTGCTCGCCCTAACATGCCTGAAATGAAAATGATTTTTCAGTTTTCGTTTAAAAAGGATGGCGGTTTTTCAAAGCTTCAAGACGTCGAAATTCTCACTCTTGGTCAGGACAATAAATTTAGCAATTTCACATCAAAGCTTTCTCGAACTGGTCCCAAAGATGTGATTGCGCGCAATAAGCAAACGATAAAACATGCTCGATACTCATTGGCATGGTCACATTTAAATAGGCTTCGTTCTCATGAAGAATTTAATCGAGCAATAGAATCAAATCCTAAATGCTCTTATCTTTATTATTTTGATGGTACTACATTCCTGCAGGAAGGCAAATATAAGTCAGCTTTGTCTCGGCTAAATAAGTGTCTTCAGCTCGATCCGTACAATTCATGCGCATTAGTTAACAGGAGTGACATAAAATATAAATTGGGGGATTTTGCTGGTTCTGTATTTGATACCAATGCTGCGTTGACGATTAGTCCTGGTAATGCTTTCGCTCACATGAGCAAAGGGTTTGATCATTACACCTATTACAATTACGATGAATCCATTCGCTCTTACACAAAAGCAATTCAGTTAAATCCATTATTTTTCGACAGTTACTTGAATAGGGCAATGTCTTATGAAAAGGCCAACAAGCATTCGTCCGCGCTTCTCGACTATGAGCAAGCAATAAAGCTCCGTCCAAATGAGATTCAAGCTTATATGAGAAAGGGGCTTTTGCTCAGTAGTTTAGGTCGACATCGAGAGGCGATTGTCGATTTAAAAAAGGCACTTGCGTTATGTCCTCAAAATGGCGAACATCAGTCAGATTTGATGGAGATATATAACGAACTGTCGAATTCGAGTTTTCAGCAACACCTCGACGACGAGGCGTTCTATTTTGCAGAACTACAAATAAAACTGGATCCGAAAAATCTAAAGGGATATTGCAATCGAGCTTTCTCTTATTGGAAATGGAAACAATATAAGAAGGCAATTGCTGATTTTGAGCGGGCGATTGTTCTGAATCCTGAATATTCATCCCCATATCTTAATTTGGCTAAAGTAAAAAAATGCGATAAGGACTTGAAAGGCGCCTTGGCTGCTTGTGAAGAATGTTTGAAAAGATCAACTGTGGTACCGGAACTACATCCAGAAGCTTTAAAATTCAAAGACGAAATCAAGAGAGAGCTTAGCGAAGGCAATCGGTACTAAATTTCATCGAAGTTTTTTAAGTCACCATATATAGTATCGAACCAGTAAAAGTGTACAAATCGCTTTCACTGGAGCTTCCTGTGCTATGAGTTAAGTTAGAGGCAGAGTATGCCTCAGGACACTCATGGCAATAGAAACATTCTTCATTTTACTCATTATCGCCGTAGGCACGGCGATGCTAGCCAGACTGGTTCTGCCGCACTCAGTTCCTGGTGGCATTTTTAGCTGTGCTGCCGTCGGCTTCTGTGGTGCGTGGATGGGAGCGTCCTCTCTCTTTCATTTGGGTCCTGATTTGGCCGGAGTGCCGTTGTTTGCATCGGTAATTGGTTCGGTTGTATTTACTTTCTTTTTTTCCATGATAAGTGGAGGAAGCTCAAATAGTTGGGACTGACGTCCTTGAAGGATTGAAATCATAATGAAGATCGTTGTTTTCGCTACCTGCTTGCTTTTTGTGCTGGCAGGCTGTACTACTCGTACAGAAGAAAATTTGAGTTCAAAAAATCATTGGACTTTGCAACATCGAACCAAAGATTTGATGGTTCAAATCGCAATTGAGCCAGCTACGCCCGATCATAATAGCGTGTTCATCACCTTACAGAACAACCGTGGCGAGCCTATTTCATCCGCTAAAGTGTTGATAAACACAGTCAAACAGTGGATGTTCAGTAAGCAAAGAAATCTGGAAGCTAAATATGTGGCAGCGGGAACTTACAGAGTAGATACAAATATGGAGTCTGGTATTTCAGAAATGAATATCTCTATTAAGCCACCAGATCGACCAACCACTAAGTTGAGAATAGAAGTGGACATAGACAAAATACTCGAACCCAAAAAGCCTTATTTGCTTTTGTAATATAGCTAGTCTAAGCGCTCCTGGTGAGCTTTGCGTAAATGGAAAGTCCCGCGTAGTATTACAAATACCAGCGGCAATATGCCACCTATCACAAAAGTGATATCTCCCAATACTCGCAACCATGTAAACGTCTGGAAGAGATTTGAGTGAGTAAACTCGTAGCTTCGCGCATACCAAAAACCTTCCGTGTAGCTGGCAGCCATTTGAAGAACGCCTGCTGGAAAAATGTTCAGAGCAAGCATGAGTAAAAGTCCGATGTTAAGACACCAGAAAGAAATTCCAATTAATTTGTCGCTCCAGTATTCGGGTTTAATGAGATAACGCGAACAAAACAACACAGCAGCTACTCCTAGATTGCCATAGACGCCCATCAAAGCTGCATGTCCATGATTCGATGTGAGATAAGTTGCATGCTCGTAATAACTCACAATCGGCATATTGATCAAAAATCCAAACACGCCAGCTCCCAAAAAATTCCAGAACCCGACTGCAATTAAAAACATCATTGCCCAATAGTGCGAAAAGTTTTTTATGGAACCATCCACTTTGGCAAGAAAAACAAATTTCCAGGCTTCCACTGTGAGCAGAGTCAGTGGTACCACTTCTAGTGCCGAAAACATTGCGCCTAAAGCCATGTTAATAGCTGGTTGGGCAGTCCAGTAATAGTGATGTCCTATACCCACAATGCCGCTTCCCATATAAAGAATAATGTCTAAATAAATTACAGTGAGCGCTCCTCGGGCAGAAATCATTCCAAGCGAGTGAAAGAAATAAGCTACGATAATGGTTGTATATAATTCGAAAAAGCCTTCTACCCATAAGTGGACAACCCACCAGCGCCAGAAGTCGGCTATCACAAAATTAGTTCCAGGATGGTACATCATGCCGAAACTGAAAAATACTGGAATGGAAATTACACCGTAAAGCAACATGTGAGGAAGGCTTCCCTTGTCTTGTCCTTTCAACAAAGGATAAACACTGCGTAGAACAATGAATGCCCAGAGCACCATCCCTAGTGTTAGAAGTATTTGCCAGAAGCGTCCAAGCTCAAGATATTCCCAACCCTGGTGACCAAACCAGAACCATAAATTGCCAAGCATGTCGTTGACTCCAAGCCATTCTCCACAAATGCTTCCTACTGCCACAATTAGAAGTGCAATTAATAGAATCCAGACAAGCACATGTTGACCTTTTGGTTCATATTTAGATAACAGTGGCGCAATAAAAATGCCTGCTGCAAGCCAGGCTGTGGCGATCCAGAGAATAGATAATTGCAAGTGCCAGCTGCGAGTAATGCTATAGGGAAGAAGACTGCGTATATCCAAACCAAAAAATCCCATCGGTTCGACCACGTAATGGGCAGAAACGACGCCAAACATGGTTTGGAAGAGAAATAATAAAACCACCACAATAAGGTAGGGATAAACTGCTTTCTGAGCTAAAGAAGGAGAGAAAGACTTCACCTCATCGACCACGCTCGATGAAGTTTCATCCGTTCTCCATCCTAATTGAGGATATGCTCCCAGCAAAAACTGAGTGAGACCGATGCCCCCTATAAGTGAAATGAGGCTCAGAGCGCTCCACAAAAAGACTTGCATATGAGGTTTGTTGCCTACCAGTTCATCTGGTGGCCAATTATTGGTAAATGTGTAATCTTTATCTGGGCGATTAGTGACACAAGTCCATGCTGCCCAGCTAAAGAAGCAAGTAAGATCCTCGATTTCTTTTTCACTTTTTATATAGTTGCGTGGCAGCGGCAACTGATCTGCATGTGTGAAGAGGTGCTTGTAATGCGCTTTTAATTCGGCAAACCCGAGCACTTCGCTTTCGCTGTAGATAAGATTATGGCTTTTGGTGTCATATCTATTTTTCTTTAGCTCTTCGCTAAGCGCATCTTTTAAAGCGCCTTGCTGAGCACGACTCAAATCAGCATAGTTTTTTTTATACTGGGATAATGCCTGGTTCTGCAAAGTGACAACAGCCTGCTTGTGCAAATATTCAGCCGAGAAATCTGGTCCATTGTAAGCACCATGTCCAAAGATTGAACCTACGTCCATTAATCCATATTTTTGAAAAACGGCTTGTCCATTTAAAATGTCTGTTCCGGTGAAGAGCAATTTATCGTCCGCAGTCACCACCTTTTCGGGTATAGGTGGAGCCTGGGTGCTCGTTTCGTGACCCATAAAAATTAAAAGCGAGAAACCGACGATAAAGACCAGCAACACACTTAATTTCCATCTCCAGGACATTTGAAATTTTCCTTTAAGGCTTACCTTCTGCAACCTTTTTCAATTCAGAAGCATTTTTCAGCTCAGCAAATATTACCGGTATTGAACTGCGTACAGATTTTCTCACTAAAAATTGAGGGAAGAATAAGCCACCATCAATGTGTTTGGCATATTTCACCAGAGTCGATTTTCCATTATTTAAAGGTGTAAGTTTCCAGTAGCCTTCGTTTTCTTTGAAGTCACCGCTTGCACGCTTCCATTCAATTATCTCTGGACGTTTTTCGGTAATAGCTAAAACGTAGCTGAAATGTAGTAATTTACCTTCAGTCACGACGGTGAAGGCAACCTTTTTGACCGAACCAGATGTGGATATTATTTTTGATTTAGTCAGATTTGAGAAAATTTCGGTAGCCCTGTCGTAGTCTGTTAAGACTTCCCAAACTTGAGACGGACTAGCATTAATGATGATATCACTGGTGGTGAATAGTTTTTTCCCCACGCGTATCTCATTAAGGGGCTGAACCTGGTTAATCAAAGACATAGAATCTATTTCTTCAGATTGTAGGGACATCGGCGCTAAAAATATGGTCGTTATTGCCAATGCTGCAAGAATCCAAACTCTAGAACCAGAACTAATCATTGATTTATCCTCAAATTGAGGACGGCGGTTCCCCAAACTTATTATTTAGACCGAATGTGAAAACTGGGTCAAAATGCTTTCAAATTTATCTATGTGCTAGTCTTTCGGTATGCAGACTATAATGAACTGATGGTCAAACGATGGTCGTAATTTTCAGATTTCTAAATACTTTTCTTTGCGCGATCTTTTTGAGCGTACTATGCAATGCTGTTTGCCTGG
This sequence comes from Candidatus Melainabacteria bacterium, assembly GCA_016699165.1. Classification (GTDB taxonomy): domain Bacteria; phylum Cyanobacteriota; class Vampirovibrionia; order Obscuribacterales; family Obscuribacteraceae; genus Aved-18. Next base: position 3,771,834 of record CP064963.1, read on the forward strand.
CTGAAGATAGTGAGACTGCGGCGCAAAGATCTAAAGACACTCATGCAATTGATGAGATAACACCTACTAAAGCAGTAGAAAACGAAGCTCAGCGACAAATTGAAGAAAGCCTGGAAGAGCCAGAGGAAGATGCTGCTGCACTTAACTCTGGCAAAGTTATGTCAACCACTAAGGAAAAAGCAGCCGCATCTGGTGAATCGACATTTATAGGTAAAGATGATTCAACAGTTAATGCGAAGCTTGCGAAAACAAAAAAGGGCAAACGACCTTCTGTCGCCTTGGCTCTTGGAGGTGGTGGCGCAAGAGGCGCTGCACACATCGGAGTTCTGCGTGTACTTAGCGAAGCTGGTATCAAAATAGATTATATTGTCGGCAACAGTATGGGAGCCATAGTTGGCGGTCTCTATGCTGCGGGCGTCCCATTGGATAGAATCGAGGCAATGATACTTGACGGTTCTCTGCGCAAAGCATATAAGCCGGGCATGGTACCACCAGCGATACTACTTAATCCGTTTGAAAAATTGCTGCACCCTTTTAGAAAGCACTACGCGGGACTTTGGTCTGGCAAAAAGTTTGGCAAATTCCTGGAAAAACAATTGCCTGAAAACGTTCAAAATATCGAAGACACTCCCATTCCCTTTTCTGCCGTTGCCACCAATTTGCTAGACGGCAAAGCATACAGAATAAGCGACGGTAAGTTGTCGACTGCTATGCGAGCGAGTTCTTCAATTCCCGGTATTTTGCAGCCGGTCGCTATCGGCGATAAAGTCTATGTGGACGGCGCTGTGCGTGCGAACATGCCAGCATCTGGAGCACGTGATACCGGTGCCGATATTGTTGTAGCCGTTTTAGTGGACAATCCTTTGAAGATATTGCCGGCTATAGAATTTAGAAGCTTGAGTGGTATTTTGGGTCGCATGACAGATGTTATGCTTGCAGTAGCTGACGCTCGCCAATTACCGTTTGCAGATATTATTATAAACCCTGATGTTAGCGGAATTGGCGTGGTAAATGGAACTCGCGAAGATGCTAAAAGGGCAATCTTGGCAGGCGAGACTGCGACAAGAAAGGCACTTCCTGAAATCAAGAAAAGGCTGTTACGTCACTGATTCAAGTGCTCTTTTTAGTTCATCAGCAGATTGAAAGCGATTCTCGCGTTCTTTGGCGAGACACCTCAAGATGATATCTTCAAGATCTTTTGGAATGCTAATTTCCGGGCATACGCAGGCAAAACTTTTGGGAAAAAGGCTTATATGATTTTGCAAACATTCCAAAGCGTCATGACCGGTTATAGGCTGATGCCCTGTGAGTGTTTTATACATTAAGCATCCCAAAGCGTAAATGTCAGAACGCGCGTCGACATTGTTATCCTGGCACTGTTCAGAACTCATATAATAGGGACTGCCAGAAAGACCGCCTTTTAAAAATGTTGTCCGCAAAGCCTCTTTGTGTGTAATTACTTTAGCGATGCCAAAGTCTACAATTTTTACCAGCTCAGTGTTGTCGTCATTTTTTAAAAGCATTATATTGCTTGGTTTTATATCTCTATGAACCACGCCGTTTTTATGAATATGATTTAGCCCATCGCATATTTGCTTGAAGATGCTCAAACTGCGTTTGTAGGGAAGGCGTGTTGGTTCTTGAAGCACTGTTGCCAGGCTCACTCCGTGCACATATTCCATTATCATGAATATTTTAGGCTCTAATCCGATTTCCTGAACACCCACTACATTCTGGTGGTTGAAGCGTCGAGTCATCTTTAGTTCGTGTTGAAATCGCGTAAAAATATTCGTGCTTTCAAAACTGTCCGGGTGCATAATTTTGATCGCGGACATGGTTTTATTCTTGCAATGCCGAGCTTTATATACTTTGCTCAGGTGCCCTTCGCCTAGAAGCTCAGTTATTTCATAGCGGTTATTGAAAACTGAACCGACCATTTGCTCGGATATATTTGTATCGATAAATTTTTTTGCCGAAATCAATTTGGCACAACCGAGAATTACTAGCACACCTTTACTATATACATGCCCGTTAATTTTGTCGAATCACAATGCCACAATATATGGTGGCATTAAAAAACTTAAGTAAAGTTAGTTTGGCGTTTTCACCCAGTATTCACAATGCTCGAAGTACTGTAAGAATCTATATTTTAGGAGCTCTCTATGAATCGCCAGTCTTTAATACTATCACTACTAGCAAGTTCTTTCGCCTTATGCGGCACTGCTAGTTTGGCTGATACCATCGAAACCACAACGACGCAGACAACTACAAGTACTGTCGCTGCACCTGTGTTTAATCTTTCTGCAAATGGAACATATCAGGTCGTAGATCCAATTTCGGGACAGCTAATAGGAAGATACGATCAGTCTGCCAGATTAGTCGATGGAAGAACTCTTCAAAGCGGTGTTGTGATTGTTGATAAAGCTAATGGCGGACTCGTTGCTACCGTTGACTCCAATGGAAACATTGTTGATATCGGCGTTGCTCCAGCCAGTCAAAGATTGATTGTTTCTATTGATACCAGACGACAAGATCTTAATCGTAGAATTGATGCGGCTTTAGCGAGCGGACAGATTAATGCCGCACAAGCAAGCTCAATGAGATCAGAACTTGAAACAATTGCCTCTGGTGATGTCTTTAGAGCAGAATCAGTCGCATCTCTTAATTACAGCAGAGCATTGCAAATGGGCTACGGTTTGGATACTCTCTCAAGTAGATTGGTGCCGTTGACCGGTTCTGTACAATTGACACCAGTAATTGCACCGCAGTTTGTATCTTATGATGGCAGAATAATTCTTAGCGATGGTATCACCTCGCGTAAACTAAGATTGGGTAGAAGAATTGACGATGAGTATACCGCCGGGCGGCTGTCGGCAAACCAAGTGTCCAAGCGCAAAGAGGATTTGAACAAAATTTCTTCAATGGAAACTAAATATCGAAAAAATGGCGAATTGAGCAACGCAAATGAAAAACGCGTCTCAATCAAAATTGATAAGTTGGCTTCGGATATTGATAGTAACGTAGCTACTATTAATCACAAACGCTCCCAGATTGGACTGCGCACAGACTAGGAAATTAGTCCGTACCTATTAACCAGCTCCAATTTTAAATATCATCTCTTCAGAATGTTCTGGAGAGAATGGACTCTGACTCCAGTCACCATATATGGTGTCAACTGTTAAACAGGCTTTGGATAAGTGCATTTCAATTTGTTCTTTGGTCCAGAACCTAAGTACGCTTTGTGATGTCAGTGTTTCATCTGCAAACTTATACTCCAGTCTGAATGTCATTTTGTCATCAACAAAATCCATATAACGTCGAGACTCTTGCACCAGACCATAAGGTGTATCCAGTGTGATTTCGTAATCCCATTTTGATTTCCAATCGATGTTGGGATTGCGTGATTCAAACACTATAGAGCCTTCAGGTTTTAGATGTTCTTTCATCGTTCTGAAAACGCATTCGACCTCTCTATCCTGGAGCAAAACTTGAAAGGCGTGTCCAGTCATTATAATCAGGTCGAAAAGATATTCCGATTTGAAATCTTGAGCCTTCGATTGAATCCAAGTTATCTCTTTACCGTGTTTTTTTTGACGAGCAATTTTGAGCATCGCCTCTGCTGGATCCACACCGGTTACATTATGACCTTTAGCCGCGTAAGCATCGCATAACAAGCCAGTTCCGCAACCTAAATCTAGAATTCTTTTTTGAACGTCTCCTGCAAGAGACAAATAAAAATCTCTGTCTTTCGACCACGGACTATCGAGATCGTAAATCTCTGCAAGCTTTGGATTGATGTAGTGTTCATCAAGATGAATAAACATCAGAAGATTCTCTCAGAGTCTTGATTAGATCTTTAGCCAAAAGCCACATTCTCATTGTGTCCGGGGGGAACACTTCAAAATCAAATTTTTCATAGAACTGTTTTGCATCTTCGTCGAGAGCATCCACTATTACAGTTCGAATCGGAATTTCATCTGAAAAATAGGCTACTGAAATGAGAGCATGTCGCAAAAGCCTTGCCCCAAGTCCTTTGCCTTGATGACTGGAAGCGACAGCTAATCTTGCTATAAGAAAAACTGGAATAGAATGTTTTACTAAACCTTGTTGTTCGATAGAGACTACGTTAAAGGTGTAATATCCAATGACGTTTCTACTATCGCCTTTTGTTACTACCATTGTTTTAGTATGACTTGAATTTTGACTCTGTAATGCGTACTTCTTAAGCCAGATAGAAAGCGCTTCTTTGCCACAATCAAATCTATCTAAGAGGTGATCTTTGGTCAATGATTCGGGCTTACCAATCAATCTACTTGTCCCAATCGTCGGAGTCGGAGAGCCTTTTGCGCAGGTTGGGGAGTATCTTTGCTTTACGATTGAGCACTTGCTCCATAATTTGCCATTGTTCATCGCTAATTACAAAGCGGTTGTTCTCGTGAATTACGGTTTGAGCCGCTACAACAGCTTGTTGACGTATAAAAGATGTTGGGCTAGTACTTTGCATGGAGGCGGCAAGCCTTATTAACTCTTGCTCTTCAAAGCTGAGTCGAATATCAAATTTTTCAGTTTTGGGATTGTTTTTTTGCATATTGAAACCCCTTCCTCTCTTTCGAGTATATCATTTGTCATGACAATGTCCAGACATTTTCTTGAGATTAAGACGACGGTATGTTAGACACTGAAATTTCTTTTTAGTGCTAGATGAACCTATATTTGTGCGTAAAGCTAGATGCAAATTGCTTCTTCGTTCCTGGGAAAACTCGATTATGGTTTTAAAATTTAAATTGCTCTCTTTAGGGTTGTGCGTTTGTCTTATGAATTTTTGTGCCAACCTGTCCTGCCTGGCGGAAACCGCTAAAACCTACGAGCGCTCCAAAGACACGCACGCCATAGAAGATAAGCCGACGGAGGTGGTCGAAAAGGAAGCTCAGCGCCAGATAGAAGAAAGTGCCGATTTACCCGATAAGTCAAAGACCGCAGCTGGCACAGGTAAAGTCATTTCAAGCCAGGCTGAAAAGAAAGAAACCGCGGTAGAGTCGACATTTGTAGGCAAAGACGATCCCTCTGTAGATGCAAGCGTGCGTCAATCAAGTTCTCTCAAACGCCCAACGGTTGCACTTGCTTTGGGTGGTGGCGGCGCCAGGGGAGCTGCGCACATAGGTGTTCTTCGAGTTCTAAAGGAAAACAAAATCCAAATAGACTATATCGTCGGAAACAGCATGGGCTCAATTGTCGGTGGCTTGTATGCAGCGGGAGTTCCGCTTGAAGACATTGAAAAAATGGTGTTGGATAATTCATTGAAAAGAGCCTATATTCCAGGGTTAATATTGCCTACGTTGATTCTTAACCCGCTCGAAAAAGTGTTTCATCCCTTTAGAAAACATTATGCCGGAATTTTTTCAGGTAAAAAATTTGGTAAGTTCTTAGAGGAAAAATTGCCCGAAGGCGTTGAAAACGTAGAAGATACGCCAATCCCGTTCTCTGCTGTTGCCACTAATCTCATAGATGGCAAAGCGTATAGAATTAGTGACGGCAGGCTGTCTACGGCTATTAGAGCCAGTTCTACCATTCCAAGTGTGTTGCAACCAGTGGCAATTGGCGACAAAGTTTATGTCGATGGTGGTGTGAGAGCGAATATGCCTGCATCAGCAGCGCGTGATACCGGTGCTGATGTCGTTATTGCAGTGCTTGTAGACGAACCGTTGAAAGATTTACCAGCGAAAAGATTCAGGAAGTTGAGCGCTATAGTAAGTCGTCTGGGCGATGTAATGCTAGGTGTTTCAGATGCGCGTCAAATGCCGTTTGCCGACATTATCATAAATCCTGATGTGAGTGGAATCCCCGTGGTGAAAGGCAAACCTGAAGACGCTGAAAGAGCCATTAAAGCAGGAGAAGATGCAACTAGAAAAGCTCTTCCTGTTATTAAAAAGAGACTGAGTTTGAAAAGTAGCTGATCTGACTCATGTCTAATTAAATGCTGCATTATTCTCTTCATGGGCTATATAATAAAAATAGATAAGGCGATGTTTCCGCCTGCATTACCGTAGTTGCATAAGAATTGCCGTTAATCACCTCATCTGGCTAATTAGAAGATGAGACGGATGAGGCTCGAATGTCCAGGGTATTACTAGGTGAATCGCAAGAGGACCTTGCAATCGCTCTTAGAGAAGGTTTTACCGCCGAACATTTCACTGTGGAAATAGAAAACAATGGTCTTCGCATCCTTGAGTGCCTCCGCCACAAACAATACGAAGTTATTATTTTAGAAATTGCTCTTGCTGGATTGGATGGAATAAGTGTCGTGCGCGATTATCGAGCTAGTGGAGGAAACATTCCTATCCTGTTACTTGCAAGTAAGCACTCTTCAAAAGAACTGCAAACCGGTCTTGATGCAGGTGCCGACGGTTATTTGGTCAAACCGTTTTTATTGAGCGATTTATACGCACTTTTGCGGGCGCTCATGCGCAGACCATCTCTTCATAACATGAAAATTCTGAAATCGGGCAATATTGAGATGGACACTGTCGCTGGCACAGTTACCAAAGACGAAGCTCTCATTCACTTGTATCCAATGGAGTATAAGCTTTTACGGTTTTTACTGCGACACCCAAATCAGGTTTTCAATACTCATGCCATTTTTGAAAGAGTCTGGCAGAAAGATCTTGGCCAAACTGAAGATACTGTTCGCACGCACGTGAGAACTTTGAGAAGAAAAATCGATTCGGAAGGTAAACCTTCAATCATTACTACTGTTCGTGGACTGGGTTATAAAACCGAGAATCCATAGATTTTTTAGCTTTTATGCTTTTTGTCTTTTTCTAGCATTGGCATTTCTGGCAACAGCTTGCTAATTTCAGATATTAATTGAGCGGCGTTGAATTCAGGCATGCTCACAAATGCATCTGCACCAAAGAGTTGTGAAGCTTTTTCAGTGAAAGTGTTCAGCCTATGTCCAATGGGACCGGGAGCCAGAGCTAGAGTCATAACCATCGAGTGTCTATGAACTGGATTCTTGCGCAGCTCTTGTAAGAATTCAACCATTGATTCGTTTTCTAGATAAGCTGCACAAATAATCACATCTGCATGGTTTTCGTTATTCAAGAAAGCGAATGCATCTTTGATTGTTTGAGCCGACACTACGCTGTGCCCGACATCCTTGCACGCAGATTTTAAAAGATCTGAATTTTCAACAGTGTCTATTATCAAAATGCGAAAGGTGTTTTTTGCTGCAAGCTGTTTTTCTGGGTAGGCGGGCTCTACCTTCGGTTCGTGTTTCTTAGTCATCATTTAAATTATTCTTGTGGAGCTGGATTTTGTCTGCTTCCGCGATTTCGCGATAAAAAATTACGTTGATCATTGCACCGTATATGGTGTATAAAACACACTACTGCAATGGCAAAAGTGGCAATGGTTGTTACTTTCAATCCCGTGTAAAACATGGTGTGCTCCTCTGGCAACGCCAGACACAAAACAGCCGCTGTTTAATTCTGTTTCTTCCGATGTGAAAACTGGATGAAAATTTGAACAACTTAACTCAAGAGCAAAAGACAAGCTTAAAAACTTGTTTTTCAGTCTTGAATCCCGTGATGCTCAGTTGTCCGTGTTGCAGCTTTGCCATAGCCGCAATCGTAGCAAGTCCGATTCCGTCGCCATTGGAAGGTATCAAACGCAACTCTCCCAGACGCCACGGAATGTAATCTGTAACTGTTGGAATGGGATTAGCGCTGAATGTCATGGAAACGCATCGCTTTTTTTCTTGTCCCGTGATGTTGATGTTATCCAATTTTTTGCAACCATGAAGGATGTTGTAAATGATTTCTGTGAGCATATGCTTCATTTGAATAGCATTGCCAATTAAGACAGTCCCTTTTTTGATATTCCAAGATAAAGACACTTCTTTTTCACTAAATTCAGGCTGGGTGCTAATTTCGATTTCTTTGAGCAAGTCTTCCAGCACTAGCTTTTGTTTCTGGGGTTCTGCTATAGCTTGTTGCGAAACTGATGTCAGCGATTCGATGTCGCTTATCAATCTTATAATTGAGCGGTTTAAAATAACAAACCTAGATAGTGGCTGAGAGTTGCGAGCAAGTTCGTCTTGCATCAAATCTAAATGAGCTTTCAATGCCGTAATAACTGACAGCTCCTCGTGTTCAGTGTCCATTATGTATGACGTGAGAGTTTCGATATTTTGATTGTCGGCCTTGCGACAGACCAGATGCTTCCACGATTTTTTCATTTTGCTTAAAATTGATTCGCGCATCACAACTCCGTTCTCTTTCGAGGGAAGACAATTGCCTTCATGTTCTTATTGTAGATGTGCATGATTAAAGACTGGTGAAACTTGAACATATTTTTTCACTCAGTTTTAACGGCCAAACTGGAGAATAGAAGTGTATAGACGAACCTTGTTTCGGGAGAATAGCGTATGAGATTTTTTAATGGCTGGTTTAACAAAAGAATTGGAATTGATCTAGGAACCTCCAACACGCTTATTTATCTAGAGAATAAAGGAATCGTTCTTTGCGAACCTTCTATCATTGCGATGGACGTGAACACAAATCTTCCTATCGCCGTAGGTCTTGAAGCTTTCGACATGCTTGGACGCACTCCCAAAGGTATCAGAGTTAGCCGTCCACTTAAAGCCGGAGTGGTGGCAGAAATCAGAGAAACAACTTTTATGCTCGAGACTTTTCTAAAGCGAGTCTACGCCAAAGAAGGATCGTTGCGCAATCCCGAAATTATTATTGCAGTTCCCGAAGGTATCACAAGCGTTGAGCGAGTTGCCATTCAGCAGATAGCTGAACATCTTAAAGCCAGTCGCGTTTATTTGCCCTCCGAGCCGCTTTGTGCCGGCTTTGGAGCCGAGCAACCCGTTACTGACTCAATCGGTTCGATGATTGTCGATATCGGTGGCGGTACCACTGAAGTTGCCGTAGTTTCGTTGTCTGGAATTGTTGTTAGCGAATCTATTCGAGTGGCAGGCAACGATTTTGATGATGCAATCAAATCTCACTTAAAAGCACAGTATAGCCTTGAAATCGGCGAGAACTCTGCTGAAGCTCTCAAAATAAGATTAAGCTCGCACGAAGAACCTTATGATCAAGGAAACTTTGTGGTTGTAGGTCTAAACTCTTCTTCTGGTGTGCCAAGAACACTAACAATTAGTAGAGAAGAAATTCTTCTGGCAATTTCTCAGCCCCTGAAACAAGTTATTCAGGCGATAAAGAGAACATTGGAGAAATGTCCTCCCGAACTTGCTGCTGATATTTTTGAGCGCGGCATAATTTTAACCGGCGGCGGTGCTCTTTTAGACGGACTTGAACATTTGATTATAAGCGAAACTCAGTTGCCTGTGGTCATTGCCAATAATCCATTATCGTGTGTTGCAATAGGCGCTGGAAAAATGTTTACAGATCCACAATTTCAAAGAGTGCGCGAACTGAGCCTGTGTGCCTAATAAAAATACAAACAAAGGAGTTGCATGAGTATTCTAATTGGTAATTACGAATTTGATGGACCTTATGACAGCATACGCGAATTCAAAGACGAATCAGGTCTGTATGCTGTTTTGCACTGTGATGGCGAAAAGTATGAGCTGATTTATCTGGCTGAATCAGCTAATCTCAAAGAAAGCATTGAAATGTCGCCATCGGCAGAAAATTTGCCACATGGCTCCACGCGAATTGCCATTTTTTACACAGAGCCGCGCAGTGACCGCGAGCGAAGAGAGATGGTGGACGAAATTCTATTGGAATTTGAAAACGAAGATAGCGAGCATTTATGTCAGTCACCATCTGTAGTGGCTAAATAATACCGAGGCTTTTTCTTGCTCTGTATATTCTCAATGCGCGACTAACATCCCGCGCGCTCTGAAATCTGTTCTCTACTTCCTTTGCCATACATCTTTGAACTATATTCTCAAGTTCTTTGTCAATATTAAGATCTGGGTTAACTTCTGCGAATTTCAAAGGGACCAAAGTGAGGTGCTTCACCAAGCACGTTTTCAGGTCGTCTCCGTCAATTGGCTGTACTCCAGTCAATGTTTTATACATTAAGCAGCCGAGTGAATAAATATCCGATCTAGGATCAGTCGGAAGTAGCCGAATTTGTTCTGGACTGGCATAGAGTGGACTGCCAAAAAATTCTTTTTCCGGTTCTAAATTAACCGAACGAAATTCGCCTCGAACTTTTAGTTCGGAGATTCCGAAGTCAACTATTTTGACGCACTCACCTTTTTTCTCACATTTGATCAATAAAATATTTTCGGGCTTTATATCGCAATGGACAACCCCCTTCTGGTGGGCATGTTCTAATCCATAACAGATTTGCTCAAAAATATTGACACTGCGATCAACATTGAGATTGCCGTTTTGGGAAATTACTTTGGAAAGGCTCTCGCCATCATAGTATTCCAAAATTACATAGGCATTGGGTCTGAGCCCGAATTCGTAAATGGTTGCAATATTTTCGTGATTAAGACGATAGCCTATATCTGATTCTTGCCGAAATTGCATAACTACAGATGGATTAGCCACCATTTTATTTTTTATCAATTTCAAAGCGAAAATTTTGCCAGACGAAGTTTCTCGAATTTTATAAACCTTACCGGTTGCCCCTTCTCCCAGGAGTTCGAGAATTTCAAAGCGACCTATGAATGTTGAATTGCTGATTATATCTGCAAGTGTTGGTCGTTTTTGTCTACCGGTTGATTCCATTTGATTTACTTACTGACTCAAGTTTGGTTGGTGAGTATCAGTTTTATTGTTTGCAAAATTATTCAATATGCGTTTGGTGTGGTTAGCACTCATAAATGTTGTCAGACATTCCAACTCTAGACCCATACCAGGTGTTTCCAGATTTTGATATTGTTGGCTACGTTTTGCTGTTTCACCTTGAAGTTTAGCCATAGACTCTTCTTGACGCCAGTATGTCAGCGCAGATTTGGAAGCGTCTCTATTGTGCTTACTTTGGGTGATGTCACACATGTTGAGAATAGTTGGATCGCAAGATTCGGTTATTTCAGCATCGTCAACTGGAACTTCTGGAGTTACTTCGTACCTTTCACCCTCATCTTCGAGGCGTCGAAGTTTTAAATTTTCGAGAGTGAATCGAGAGAGCGATCGCTGAGAGTCATGTGTCATATTTAGTCACCGTGGGAATTTTGGTACAGTCTCTGCACGTTTGTATAACTAGCTCACTGTAACGATCTAGAAGTCGAAATGCCACCATATATTGTGGCACTAAAACAACACAATGAATTAACAATTCCGCATAGGCAGCGCCTGGACATGCGTGGAGTGTTCAGTTACTCGTCGTGGTTCGTTGAAAGTTACTTTTTTCCGCTTTTACACTTATAATGAATTATGTTTCTATAATCGCGCTGACAGGAGGCAGGTCTTATGCGTCTTTGCCGCAACGATCTGCCCGTAAAAGCCCTCGAGGAGTTCACGTGGTCATTTTAGCGTAAGCAATTAGCCAATGTTGCCCGCCGGAAAGCCAAAATGAAGCAGAGTAGCACCGGCAAACTAAGCGCTGAAGACTCAATCAAATTGCTAAATAGAAGCAAAAGAAGTAAGAAACTTAGGTGAACCTGTGCAACGTTATTTCCTCAGATTAGTTCTCATAACTTTGATATTTCATTGTATCTTTCCCCTCATCCCAGGGTTTCATTATCATGGAAGCGTGCTGCATTCGATTCCTGTCGGCGTGATTTTTACTACTATCGGGAGCGGTTTTGAAGTGTTTTTCATTTCGCTTAGTCAAACGTTTAGGATGAGAATTCAAAAAATATACCTTTTGATACCGGCATGGTTTCTTGGATTTGGACTGTTCCCAGCTATATTGCTCAAGTGCTTTACTCAGTCAGCATCGCCTGATATTTCTTTTTCAGGATGGGAGCCGGCAATCGTTGGAGGCGTGCTTATTTTTTGTATTGGTATCGTCACTGGTTGCGGCGACTTCAATATAGATATTAGAAATAGATTGAGGAAGCTTAAATTGGGTTCACTAGTCGTTTGAGTCCCTTTGGACGTAAAAGACCGAATATTAAACCGTCTCGTGTTCGCCCTTGGGCTTGCCGTCCAGAGCTTGAAGATGCCCTGTTTCCCATCCGAATATTGTTTCTGTTTCTAGAATTTTGAATTTTGCCAGAGTCAAATCGTTCTTGATACCATCTGTGGTGAAGTATTTTATTTTTAAACGCTCGCACGGTTCAACACTTGTGGGTACGGTGAAGGCAAAAATCGCGCCTATGCAAATTACCAAATCGAAACTGTTGTCGGCGACCGCCAACTCTTCATTGATGTTTTGACAAATCAAATCTTTGAAATTGCGTTTTTTGCACTCGTCAAGCATTCCCTGGGCAAAATCAATTCCGGTTACATTGTCTCCGCGCTCAATGAAAGGCAGAGAGCCCATGCCCGTTCCACAGCCTAAGTCCAAAACATCCAGAGGACCGTTCTTATCGCTAAGCTGCAGAAGTCGATGCGCGAATAGTAATCGCGTCGCTCGTCTAGATTTTTGTCTTCCAAGCTCATTGGTGTTCGACATAGCCCCTTACAAGCTGGCTATTATAATTCACATTTTGGTATCGCATTAATGGTGTGCTTAAATTGAATAATGAGTGCATTAAAATTTCTTTGTTTGCTCTTTTTTATTTCAAATACCACTTTGACCGAAGCTAAGATTTCTAGCCCGCAAAATACAAGCACGACTTATCCGCCTTATACACAGCCGTCCATAGATTTTCAGTGTGGTGAAGCTGAATTTATGCATGCGCTTAAACTTCAGGTGACAAAATGCTGGTTCCCGCCAAGAAATGAAGGTGACAGGAAAATAGTTTTGCGATTTAGGCTTAATTCAAAAGGCGAAGTTGAATCTTCGACTATAGTGAAAATCTCAGGCTCCGCTTGCTTTGATAAAGCAGCTGTGGATGCGCTTTATGCCGAGCCGTTTAAAACCGCAATCGACGGAAAAATTCCCACACACGAAATCGAATTCACGTTTTTGGTATCGGCAAACGACAATTCAAAGAGTGTGGAGCTAAAAAAGGGACTTAGAAGCCAAGCTTATCTTGGTGATGAAAGGATAAATATAGACAGCGAAACAGAAAATCTGCAAGCGAATCCCAGCTCGGTTTCGTCGCGATTAGCAATAGTCGCCGATTTGCTCAAGCAAGGAAGTCGAGAAGAAGCAATCTATTTGCTGGAAGAAGGCATCACGCTTCTTCCGTCTAAAGACATCTTCTCAAATTTACTCAACCGAATAAATCGCAGAGAGCTTTGAGTTTTACTGGCCTTGAAGCTTTCTAAATTGTCCGCTGATTTCCACAGGTGTCGCTAGGATCTCCTGAATCTTTGTCTTTAAATAACTAGCGTGCCCATTGTCGCCCTTCTTGGTATAGAGGCGCACAAGGCTCATCAATAGCGACGCTACTGACACACAATTCTTTCCATACAATTTCTCGGCTATGATAATTGCCTTTGTATAAAGCGTTTCCGCTCTATCAAGGTCGCCTTTATCCATAGCAGTATCTGCGCTCGACGTAGTGTCGATCAGCTTTTGTCTATCGAACATAATATTGACCCTCAAAATTGCCATATTCTTAAAATAGAAACGGCGGCAATCAACCGCGGTTCCCAGTCGGCTAATCTGCCAGATAGGAACGTAATAAATTTCCTAGCACAGCTCTGGGGTGCGATGCCGCTATGATGTTAAAATAGGGGTCGTCAAATGGGTGAAAACTAAACAGGTGGCACTTATTAACGATTTTGAATATATTTCGTTTAAAAAGCTCTCGGCAATGAGCCTGGAGTCTGAATACTTAATGAATTTGAGTCTGACGCCCAAAGTTTTGCAGGATAAACACGGAATTAAATTTTCAAAAATTGATGATTCGAAGAACGAGTACTTTGCCGCAATAAAGGCGCCTAACGTCCATCTTTTCTTTGAGTTTCGCGGTGGTGAAACTAGTAATGTTTGCGTGAATGTTCGAGGTCAAAATATAGATATTAGAGAAGCTTACAGCATTTTCGATTCCTTGTTGAATCTGCGTCCAAGCGAGATTCAGTGGATTTCGGATTCTGTTTAGAAGGCGCGATGAAAATGAAATCAAAATTTTTGATATTCGGAACCGCAAGCCTATTATTTGCTGAAGCCCTCGACGCACGGGCTTCTTATCACACGATTACACGATATCAACGCCAGACAAAGCATTTCTTAAATGACCCGGTGTTATTTTACAAAGAACTTAATCGTTTCTTGTCCAATTTTGATGCTATCGGAATGCCGTCAAACAAGATCAAGTGGTGGTTTGGAAAACCCTATAATTTTTCTGAAAAGCGCTTAGCTTTGCTTAAAAGTATAAATGTTGAAATCCCTGTCGACGAGCCAGGCTTCACTTCAATTTATTACCGAATTCCCAGAGATAGTGAGATACCTTGTTTTCATGTCCTTAGATTTAAATTGCAAAATGACAAAGTTGTTCAGTGGTCAATCGTGTACAACTCAAAAGAAACTGTGCCAATCACGACAAATGTTGTAATTTCTTCGGATAGATGTGGAAGCATGCAGTTCTGTGAGTCTGGCGAATTTCGCTATCCTTTGACCGTTGATAAATCTAAACCTATCGTGCAATCTAAGCCGAATCTAGTCGACGAAGCGACTCGAATAGAAGGCCCGCGTGACATGAATATGTTCAAGATAGAACCTACAGTTGTAGATGAATGCAAGTTTCAACCAGGATTGCTACTTGAGCCGTGCTTCTATGACTGGGAGTATCGGCAGTGAAAGCTGTACTCACAATTCTAATTCTTCTATCTCTCTGGTCCTCGGGTTCTGCTAGTTATGCGCATCCTGGTTCATTCAACACAGCTAACTGGGAAGTGAGTGGCACTGCCGATGAATACTTTGCAATGTTTGGAAGGTTTTTAGATCAGCACAATCTAATAAAGATGTCTCGCAGTCGAGTTGAAGAATTGTTAGGTACTCCTGATAAACCGCGGGCGAAAAGAAAAATTCTAAACGATGGTTTTGGTTCTACCTCAATTTATTACAACATCCCAAAGTCAGAAAAGAACTATGACTTTCATGCAATTCGAATTAGATTTGCAAACGATGAAGTTACTAGTTGGTCCATCGTGCAAAATGATGAGGAGTCTACTCCATACGAAACTGACGTACATTTTGTCTTTCAAAATTCCACGCCAACTATGTCAAATGACGGCAATGTACTAATTCCTATGCTTAAAACTCCGATATCGAATCGAATGGAGTTAGGAATTGGTATCGAATCGCGAATGCGTAGTCGTTTAACTAAACGCGGAGCTCCAAGGGCTCCTATTGGAAATAGTTTAGATCTGTTTTTGCGAGGCGAAACTAATAGTTACACTGGAGTCGATGTTCGACCTTGGATGCCCCAACGGATTTTTCTAGACGGATCGCCGGTTAGGTATAAAGAATAGTTGCCTTAGGCAATGCTCTTGCAAAGTGCTGCTAATCCACTGAATTTATCGATTTGATTGACGGTCGTTGTTAGCATCGATTAGGATGGAGATGCTTACGAGCAGAGTATCAGGTCTCGCGAGTGTCGCAAAACAATTCAACCCTACAGTCAGTATTTCAAACAGCGCCAAAGTCTGTAACCGTGGTGGCATTGTTTGTTTTTTTTCTTTCCAACTTTATCTTGAATATGCTCTTGTTGAGCGGACCTAGTAAGTATATGGATACGAATCTTGCTCAGTCGCGAGATGTTTTCGCTTTTGTCGACAGCAACGTAGAAAAACCGGATGTTGCGTTCTTCGGCTCATCGGTAGTGGAAGTGCCTCTTGCGCTGATGGACAACGAAGATGAGTATGTCGCAATCCCGAAGAGCGCGCAAGCCAGTCTTTCTAGTTTGTGCAATACCAAGAAAAGCATTTATGTCTACGCCGTTGAAGCTGCGTTGATTTCGGATCAACTCTTGCTGTTCAATCGCTTATTGCAGCTGAACAAGGTCGGTCAGCACAATGTATTGGCAGTGACACCAAGAGATTTCGGAGATAGTCGAATCCCTGCCAAAAACCTTTCTGATACTTATCGCTCGATGTTACTTCCAAGCGACTTTAGCCTGATGCCTCTTTATCTAGACCGTCTCGATAACTGGACGGACTTTATTCTGGCTAAAAGCACTTTTCTGTACAAGAACAGATTTATGCTTTCCAATTTTATCAAAGGATTTTTTGCAGGAGCATTGATAGCGGTTCCCAACGGATCATCTTTAACTGCAAATCCCGGTGTAAAGCCTGCTGTAGAGCAGCGCTTCAAAGACTCGCTGGCGGAGTACGTCCAAGTCTATGACTATATAGAGAAAAATGACTCACTTAAAATTCAAACAAAATTTTTGCAGCATTTGCTTTCCTTTTGCAAGAAAAACAAAATCGAATTGATCCTTGTAAATTTTCCACTAACAGCGGAAAATCGTGCACTAATGAAACCGGGATTTTATGAGGAATTTAGTGCTAATTTGGCTAAGATTGCGGGAGAAAATTCCACTCCATACATCGACTTAAGTGCGAATTCAAATTTCGCTGGACATGATGTTTTCTATGATTCAGCTCACCTGAACAAGCTTGGAGGGCAGCGCTTGATTGAAGTACTGGCGCCGCAACTGTGCCAATGATTATTAAAAAAATTGCTTCGATTTGTTATATTGGAATAGTCATTGTTGGGCTACTCTGTGCAGTAAAGCTAGCGACGATGGGACGCCCCACAGAACAACAGGATGTTTTTAATAATTTGTCTTTGAAGAAAAGTGCAACGAACTTGCAGGCAGTACCGGCACAACTAGAATCGGTCCGCTCGATTGTTTGTATCGGTGACAGCATTACTAAAAATGGAGACGATCCTAATTCGAGCTTTACTAAAAGGCTTGAGCGCTCTTTGGCAGCCATTCTCCCCGAGCAAAAAATAGTCGTTATAAACAAAGGTGAAAATGGCGAAAATGCCGACGACCTTCGCAAGCGCTTCCAAAAGGATGCCATCAAATCTGGTGCCAACCTGGTAATAATTTTTGTTGGTGTCAATGACGTCGGTCATGGTTTTGAGCCGGAACATCCTCACGGCGGTGGTCCCAAAGGCACTTTATTGCCAGTTTACCTAGATAACGTCAGATCTATGATCAAAGATGCTCGTGCCAATTCGCAGACTGTTCTTTTAGTGACGCCGCCTACTTTCTTTGAAGATTCAGAGTGCGAGCCAGACAAGATGCTCGAAACCTATGCAGAAGCTTTGAGAAAACTGGCTATTGAAGAAAATGTTTTGCTTGCCGATGTCCGAAAGTCCTTCGTTGAAATGATTAAAGCTTATCGTGTCAATTGTGGCGCCAAAGATTATTTGCTTACTGTTGATGGAGTTCATCCGAATAGTTTGGGAAATAAGGTTATAACCGAAACGATTTTATTTTCGCTTGGATTCAGAACTACTAATTCTTCGGAGCCTTCAACAGCGCCCGACCATCATTAGTTCTGCGCGTGATTTGTCGCTCATCAAAATAAGTTAGCAATTCCATTGTGTATTTGCGCGAAATACCGAGCTTCTCGCGAAACTCGCCTGGTGAGATGTTCTTCTTGCTCTGCCAAATCTCGAATAAAACGGCATGCGCTTTTGTCACGGAATGGCGAGACGATACAAAAATATGGTTGATTAAGTCAACTAATTTTTCCTGTTCCATTTTGCGCAGTATTGGTAGTAGCTGCTTGGTAGGAATTGCGAGATCTTTAGACATAGTGTCGATCTCGATGCAAAATTCTTTCTCCAAATAGGCTGAGATTTTTTCAAAATTAGGATCGACAGGCTTTGCCTCAATCTTTTTTTCAGCCAGGACATATTTGTCGGCTTCGGCTTTGACTATGAGCAACGACTTTTCGAGTTCTTCTAAAATATGGTGAAAGAGGGAGCGTTCAAATAATGGTGCAAGCTTCACCCGCATTTCTTCTTGTCCCAGACTTGATTCGGCTGATTCTAATAGTCCGATGATTTTTTTCTTGAGATTTGCGACAATCGATTCTGCGGTGATTAACTCACCGGATGCAATTATTTTTTTTGCGTCTACAAGCGATTCTAATTCTTGCGCGAAAATTGCAGCTGGAAGAACTGACTTGAGTTCGTGCCGTGTCACAAAGCCCGGTGGAACGAAACTCAAATAGTATGTAAGCGCCTGAGAATAATTCTTTTCAAGGCACTGAGTTGCAACAGTTTTAATGCGCTCGCGAGTTAGCCATCGCGGGCGGTGCGTCAGTATTATTTGTCCACCGGCTATTCCATTGTCGCCGTAACGGACCACAAATCTTTGACCAGGCATGGTGAGCACTGGATCTTTTAAATGTATCTGAGCTATTACTTTGTCGTCATCAAGTTTTTCGAGCCATCTAAAAGTCCCGACCGATTCTGCTGTGCCGTTATAAAAAAGCACTTGTTGAGCTTTGAGAGACTTCTTGCCTTTCTCAATTCCACGCTTCAAGCCGCCTAAGTCTCTCACTTCGACAATCAAATCTTTTACTGCTGCATTATTTTGAGAGAGCGCAACATGTCCGCGAGTGACAGTCTCGTTTCCTTTTAAGACTAAATTTACTGCAAGGCGCTGTCCAGGAAAGGCGCCGCTTTCATCTTTGATAGATTTGCCGCATGACTCCAAACCGCGCACGCGTCCTTCGATGTCGCCTGGCTGCAAGAATAAGTTATCGCCAATTTTGACTTGACCGCTAACAAGAGTGCCAGTAACCACCACACCGTAACCTGGCTTGGAAAAAACTCTGTCGATGGGCAAATAAGTAGGCATCATATTGCCCTTGGTGTCAAAGCGTTTGTCTAAATGCGAATAATTTAAAAGCATCGACAAAATCTTAGTCTTCAATTCGTCCATGCCGCTTTTGGTAGTGTTCGACACAGAGGCATGATCAATTAAGTTTATATCGTACAAAGCCAATAATTCTTTTACTTCGTCGAGTGCAAGTTCAGCTTCTTCAGCGCCAATTAAGTCAGATTTAGTGAGAGCCAGCACGCAATTTTTAATGCCAAGCAAAGATAGAATTTTCACATGCTGAATTGTCTGCGGCATGACGCCTTCGTCAGATGCCACTACTAGTAGTGCAGCGTCAATTCCGCCTACACCGGCAAGCATGTTCTTAATGAATTTGCCGTGTCCAGGTACGTCTACAAATGCAATTGTGATTTTCGATTCAGGTCCTAATGAAGTACTACTTTCAAAGCGCAAATTTTTCTGCGAGGCAAGATTTGGAATTTGATTTTTTAATGATGAGAAATCTTTCTCTATTTCGCCAAGCGACAAAGACAAGTGAGCGAAACCGATATCGGTAGTCATCTCACGCTCCTTCTCTTCTTTGAGCCTGTCAGGATCGATTCCTGTCAAAGCCCGCAAAAGGCTTGTCTTGCCGTGGTCAACGTGCCCGGCCGTGGCAAGTGTAAAATGCAGATTAGCGGTTCCTATTTGCTTCATCCTATTTATTGTAAGTAGAATTTGCCTTTGGGATTACTTTACTTCGGGACTCCATATTTATGCTTCACCAACTAATCGACCCCATTTTGGAATGGATAAAAATGAATGTCGAAGCGTGGGGCTACTGGGGCGTCATCGTCATGATGGCGATTGAGTCCGCCAATATTCCTTTGCCAAGTGAGGCTATTATGCCAACCGCTGGCATTCTTGTGCAGCAGGGCAAAATGAATGTCCACCTGGCGGCACTTGCGGGCGCTGTCGGTTGTGTGATTGGCTCTATTCCGTCTTATTTTCTCGGTATGTGGGGCGGCAGGCCTTTTCTAGAAAAATATGGCAAGTGGTTCTTGCTTAAAACGCGCGACCTCGAACTTGCCGACAAGTGGGTCAATAAATACGGCGACGTGACTTTCTTTATCGGAAGAATGTTGCCAGTAGTGCGGACTTTCATTTCGTTTCCAGCAGGCGTGCTCAAAGCTCACTTCTGGATTTTCGTTGCTTACACTTTTATCGGTTCGCTCGTATGGTGTTATTTCCTGACTTATGTAGGCATTTGGTTCGGTGCCAACATGGAAATGTTCAGAGACTACTGGCACAAATTCGACCTACTTATAGTGGTGATTGGCCTTGGCGGTTTTGGCTACTACCTCTACCACCACTTGAAGCCAGAATCGAGCCACTAAAGTTTTGCATGTCCGTTGGAGGTCCCTTTCGCGGGGCTCTTTTGAGACTTGAGTCGGTTGTACTTTTGGCTGCCTATAACGCGAATAAAAAGTGCTTTTGAAACCCTTACTATGACAGGCTTTCCCGGCTCGGCTGTGAGAAATTATGCGCGTTTTTAATACTTGATGAAGCCAATTAATTGAAATGCCTCGAAAGTGCCAGCCTGTCAGCAGGTATTAAATATTGATTGTTTTTCTCACAAGCCCGTTTTAAAAGACAGCAGCATGCCGCTTTTCGAGCGCCAGAAAAAAGTGTCGTTATAGGCAGAGAAAAGAAGAGGCTTATAGTCGACCAAAGAAAAAAATCAAATCGCAAAAGCTCAGGATTTTGGTTTCTTATATTGACGTGCGCGCGTGTTGCGACGTATTTCAAGCAGTTCGGCAAGAAGCTGGTCGCGGTCTTCGCTATCCCAGCGCTTAAGCCAGGAGTCTACTGCAGCCTCGATCATGCCGCTTTTGTCGGGCGAATTGGCGCCATACAAACGCTTCAATTCAAGCCAGATTGACTGTAGAGCAGCCAGTTGGTCGGTCGGTAATTTGATTGTATATGCGGTGTAATCGGGACGCGAAGCGGTAGCAGTGCTTTTCGCCTGCCCGCCAGATTCCATAGCTCTATCTTCGTCGTCAGTCATCTCTAGATATTCTAGTTATTTTCCCACACTCGCGCGCGTAGGTTAAATAACCAGAATCTATGTAACGGGGGAGAATTCCCATTTATTTTTTATCGGTTTTGTTGCAATATTTGTATAAGTAATTTTGGAGCCGCGAAATGTTCGTCGAAATTTGTCGAGCAATAATTCAAAAGATAATGTCAGACAAGATTCTGATGGGCTTGGTTGCTCTTGGTATCATCGCTGCATTTGTGTCAACCTCCGGTCATGACGTGAAAGATGAGCCCCCAGTTTCCGCCGAGCAAGCCGAAGCTGTTGCAAAAGATGGTAACGCTCAAAATGCAAAAGGTGGGCAGGTTGACCAAACTGAGGCAAACGGCGAGATGGATACGCCCAAGCTGGCTGAAGATTTTGTCAAATGGTGGATGCAAGGTGCAATGGATTTTAGTCCGACAACCGCGCACAGAAGCCATATCGAAGCTGCAAAATGGATGACTCGCGATGCTTCTCCTGAATTTGAAAAATGGTTCTGGTCGCCAGAGCGCTCACGCGACATTTTGAATGGAAATATCACTATGTCATTTCAACCGACGTCGGTTGAGGCAATCGCTGTAAATCAAGACAGAAGCATAGTAGTTGCGGTGAAGGGCATTCTGGTAAGCAATGGCAATCCCTACCCAGTTAGACAACAGATCGAAACAGATTATTTGGTCCGCAGAGCAGCCGGTGGCTTACGTATTGCCGGACTTTACAATCGTATACTCGATGAACCTGCCGTCGCTAGCTACAATTAGGTCTTACAAACGGATGCTAAGAAGTTGTTTGCCACGGCAAGCTAATGATAGTCTGTGTTATATTGGTTTTCCGTTTTTTACAAAAAACGACTTGCCGAGGTAGCTCAGTCGGTAGAGCAGAGGACTGAAAATCCTTGTGTCGCCAGTTCAAATCTGGCTCTCGGCAAATTTATTTTATGAAGAAGATCGCTCTGGTAGCCTGGCTGGCGTTGGTCCAGCTCTTAATTCTCTCTCCCTTGTCGGCAAGCGCCGATACAAAAACTGGTGAGAGCGATGTTTTTCTTGTCAAGCCATATTTGCAGCTTGGCGAGGGCGCTCGTCAAGGCGATTTAGCCAAACAAGAAAAAATGGAAGTGGTGTGGTTCACCTCCTCCAATGGCAAGAGTGAAAAATGGCAAGTCCAAAGCAAGAGCCAGACTGACTCTAAGTGGTTCAGCTCCAAGTCGGTAGAAGTTTTTTCGATAGGACAAGTCGAGAACGTTCCTTTTTATAGGTATACGGTCAAAATCGAAGGACTCAATCCTGGCGAAAAATTTGACTACAAAGTTTTGCGCAACGGATCTCTTGCATTCAACGGTTCTGCTGTCGCACGCAAATCTTTTAATCAGCCATACAGCTTTGCTGTGTTTGGTGATGTCGGTGCTGGTTCTGCTGGCGAGAAGAAAGTCATCTACGAAGTGACCAAGCGCAAGCCGGATCTAGTGGTCATGCCTGGCGACATCACTTACGATCAAGGGCGCATCTCGCAATATTTATCTAGATTTTTTCCAATCGTAAATTCGCAAGTGTCGTCGCCTGATAATGGCGGACCGCTTTTGAGCTCGTCGCTTGTGATGCCAGCGCTAGGTAATCACGACATTGCAATGACTACAAGCTGGAAGGGAACTGATTTAAACCGCTTCCCCGATGCTCTTGGTTATTTCATTTTTTGGTCAACACCACTAAATGGTCTAAAGCTCGATTACAAAATTGGACAATCTACACGCAACGTTTTGCCGCTGATTGGCGAACAGGCTGTTGTGACAAAGTTCTTGAATGCGGCTGGCAAGCGCTATCCCAACATGGGCAATTATTCTTTCGATTACGGCAATTCGCACTGGCTCATACTCGATGGCAACGAATACATGCACTGGGGCGATAGCGAACTGCGTGCCTTTGTCGAAAACGATTTAACTAAATCAAAAGCGAAATGGAAATTTGTTTCCTTCCACCAACCGCCTTTCAGTCTAGACATATATCACCACTCAGAGCATCGCATGCGCTTGTTGTGCGACATCTTCGAGCGCACTGGCGTACAAGTTGTGTGGTGTGGTCACGCCCATAACTATCAGCGTTATTTCCCGCTTAAATTCAAAGCGAAGACAAACAAAGACGGCGTGCCCATGATGAATGGCAATGGTACCGTCACTGGTGACTATATTTTAGACACTACTTTTAATGGCTCGACCCATCCCAAGATGAAAGGCGTGCTCTACATTGTGAGCGGCGGCGGGGGTGCAAGCTTGTATCGCAGAGCACCGTTCCTGCCTAAAGAATCTGAAGCCTGCCACAAATTTATTCACGGTATGCACTCGTTTACGTTTTGCAGCATCAACGACAAAACGCTCAATGTAAGCCAGATTTCAGACGACGGCAAAGTGCTCGATTCGTTTAAGGTTGAGACGGACTGATCACATCGTTGCTGGGATCGCCTTTTCGCAATAATTTCTCATACAATTTTTTTCGAAACAGAGAGCACTCTTTGACGAATGTCTCCCATAGTTTGTGGTTGCTTTCATAATCACGCTCGGGGTGCCACTGCACGCCGAATAAGAATTTATCTTCGCCATCTGCTTCAATCGCTTCTGTCATGCCATCATCGGCGCGCGCAACTACAGTGAATTTATTCGCTACTTTGTTTACGCATTGATGATGCGATGTTGGCACTTGCAATTGCTCTACTTGATAGATTTTGCCAAGACGACTTTCTTTGTCGATTTTGACATTGTGCTTAAACGGCACAGTTTTGGAATAGCTTGCAGGACGTCTGTGCATAGTTTTTCCATCTTTCACGTGTGATGGAATATCTTGAATGAGCGAGCCACCAGCGGCAATATTTAAAATCTGACATCCGGCACAAATACCAAGCACTGGCTTGTATTTGTCAGCCAGAGCCATTTTCGCCAGGCGTAAATCGAAATCGGCACGAACAGGATGCATTTCATCTGCTGTCTCGTGTTTGGGCTCATTATAATAAGAAGAGGGGTAATCGGCACCGCCGACTAGAACCACGCCGTCGAGTTTGTCGAAAATCTGTTTCAGTTTTACATCATCCATAGGTGGAAGCAGAACGGGAATGCCGCCGGCTTTGCTAACTGCGTCTACATAGGTCGAGTAGACTTCAAAGGTCTTGATTTTCTTTGGGTCAGTCTTATCTGTTTCGTAATCCATGGCGATGCCAATCAACGGAAGATTTTTCGATTCGGCTGCAAAAGTAGGTGATACTGAATATAGTATCGCCACTAAAAGTAAAGTTTTGAGCACCAAAAAGAACCGTTGGTTTTGCATGTCACAACCGCCAAATGGGGATTCCATAGAGTAAATTTACTTTGAATTGTGCCAGACTAAAAGTCAAGCAATTGTATCTAATGAAAAGGCGCTTTAGACTAGTCGGTATTGAATTTGGACCCGGTCGGGTCGAGGAAACAACAATGCTTCAGCCATACGCTCATTTTGTCATTATTGCAGTCGCCGTCTTCGTCGCTATGGGCGGGGTTATGGGCTTTGTCAAGGCAAAAAGCAAAATCTCGCTTATCATGGGCCTGGCATCAGCAGCGTTATTAGGCGTAACGGCCTATCTAGCATCCGCTCCAGACACTGCCAAAATGGGAGTAATAGGCTCACTCGTTTTGATGTTCTTGCTCGACACCATGTTTTCAGTACGTTTTGCCAAAACCAAAAAGGTCATGCCCAACCTGGTTATGATGATTATCTTGGTTCCAGCAATGGCTTATATGGCTGTGGTGCTTTTCAAAGAAATGTAGGGCTAAGCGCCTTTCTTCTTCACGTTGAGCAAATATTTGTGCGCCAGCTCCATCGTTTCCATTTTGCGGCTGAAGCACATGCGTACATATTTTTTGCCTTCAGTGGGATCGTGGAAGAAGCTTGAGCCAGGTACAACGGCAACCTTCACATCTTTGACAAGATAATTCATCATCTCGATGTCGCTTGCATAGCCAAAAGAGCTTATATCGCAGAAAGCGTAATAAGCGCCTTGGGGTTTGAAGTATGGGATGCCTGCTGCGTCTAGTGTGTTCAGCATTGAGGTGCGACGCTGATTATATTCGACACTTAACTCATCGTAAAAACTTTGTGGCAATTTAAGAGCAGTGACGCCCGCTCTTTGCAGAGGTGCAGGTGAGCCGACTGTTAAAAAGTCGTGCACTTTGCGAATGTGTTGTGTCAGATTTTTATTGGCAATCGCCCAACCTACGCGCCATCCAGTAACGCTATAAGTTTTTGACAAACTATTTATAGATACAGTCAAGTCTTCCATTCCGGGCAGTGCGCCTGGCGATACGTGTACTGCGTCGTCGTATAAAATATGCTCGTAGATTTCATCTGTGATGCACAAGACGCCCCATTTCTGACAAAGACGTGCGATGACAGACAATTCTTCTTTGTTGAAAATTTTGCCTGTCGGATTGTGCGGAGTATTTATGATAATGGCGCGAGTCTTGTCGTTGAAAGCCTTTTCAAGCTCAGCTTCGTCGAAGGACCAATCTGGTGCGCGCATTTTTACATAGCGTGGAATAGCGCCAGACAAGATGGTGTCTGGATTGTAGTTTTCGTAGAAAGGCTCGAAAACAATTACTTCTTCATGAGGGTCGACTAAAGCAAGCATGGTTGCAATCATTGCTTCGGTGGCGCCACAAGTAACTGTAATTTCAGTCTCGGGGTCGCAAGTGATTTTATTGTAGGCAAGCGCTTTTTCAGAGATAGCGTTGCGCAAGAGTTTGTCGCCCCAAGTAATTGCATACTGGTTTACATCGGCGAAAAGGGCATCGTGAGCGGCTTGCTTCAACTCATCTGGAGCTGGATAATCAGGCAGACCTTGCGCCAAATTGATGGCGCCGTATTGGGCTGCCAGTCGTGACATTTCGCGGATGACCGACTCTTTAAATTGAGCCGCTTTCTGCGATGCGAATTTTGCGAGTTGTTTTTTTTCTAGTTCTGTTTGCATTTGATTATGTTACCGAATTTGGCAGTCTGGAAAATAAAATTTGAGGATTTCGCGATAAGTTTTGCCTTGCTTAGCCTGCTCGTTGGCTCCCCACTGACAAAGCCCAACACCATGTCCTGCCCCGCGCGAGCGCAAAACAACAAACTTGGGGTCTGAGCTATCTGCAAAATTATACTTGTTTCCGGGCACAGCGCCCCAACCAAATGTTCGACCAAGGCTGAGCCAGACTTTGTAGCCTGAAATTTTCTTGTTATTAATTGCAAGGAGGGTGGGTCGCCCCTCTGGGTCTTGCTTTTCAATTATTGGAAACTTGCCTTTAAAAAGGGTCATGAATTTTTGACGCGGAACGTTATGCTCTTTTTCTTTCCAGAATGGCGATTCCTGGCAGAAATTGCACTTGACGCCTTTCAAGTATTTTAAGCCGCGACCGCCTTCGCCAAAGACAGACTCGGCGCTTGACGTGCCGCCAGCACAGGCTGAGTGGTAATAAACTTTGGGCGCTTGATGCCCATTATAAAAAAGTCTTTTCGCCATCACTGAGCCAACGCAAGACTTGATGCGGGGCGTGACTGCTTGCAAGCCTGTGTAATTTTCGTATTGAGTCGTATCTACTATAGATGTGGCGGGGCGAGTGGAAGAAGCGCCAATTAATTCGAGTCGGGTCAAAGTCAGTATCGCAAGAGACTTATAGGCTTCGTCTTCGAAGTGAGGCGGAAGTTCGCTTCCCACCACGCTTTCGACATAGTCTTTGGCTGGTACTAAATTTGAGATTTCAAGATATTTGTTTGCTCGAACTTTTAGAGTGCCTGCGTATTTGCGCTCGTTGAGCCTGATTCCGTTTGTCACTGGCAAGATTTCAATCGACCTATCTTTGACCAGAGTTTTGCGCTCAAGTATTTGAAATAACTCAACTTCGGCATTATCTGTAATTTGAAGAATGTATTTGCCTTTGCTAAAAGTTTTGTCTTTCACTCGAAAAGGCGATATCAAGCCAATTTTGTCACAGTGGTCATTCTTGTCTTTTAAAATGACAGTGACAGTGCGCGGCAAGGCATGCGCCGATTGAATAGACGTAACAAAAAAAATCAGCAAACAAAAAGACTTTTCAATTTAAATCAATTTATTCCAGTTTAGTCCAGATTCAAAAATTCTTGCAACTGCAATCGTGCTTGCGGAATGGCACTCTCAACTGATCTTCCCGATGGCGCATATAAGCAAAATGCGTGGTCTGGATTGTTATAAGGAAAGTATCCAGTTATCCATGATTTGAATTTTTGACCATGTGGAATGGTGCCTGTTTTGCAAGCGATGAGCAGCTTGTGACTGGGGTCTAAATTTTTACCTGTGCCCTTTTCAGAGACTAATTGCATACCCTTTTGAATATGATGGAAAGTGTTGTCTTTAAGTTCTAGTTTAAATGCCGGATCGGGCTCGCCCATCATATTTTTAAGTGGAGTAATCACACCGTTTTGCGCAATCAGTGCAGATAAGCGCATGAGCTGGAGCGCATTTGGTTGCATATCAGAAGCCAGCCCAATGGCATAATCTACAAGAGTTGATTTGGGCGATTTAGGAAACGCACCTGGTGCAAATCCAGCTGCTGGTTTGTCTAGACCAAATTTAGAAGCGTAACCAATGATGGTGGCAGAAGTTAACTTCAGACTATTGTGTGCAAAATAACAATTGCAAGAAAGACCAATTGCAGTCTCCAAATTCACTTGTCCGTGTGGACCTGGGCACGAAGTTGTTTGTTGTGGTTCGCCGGGCTTGGCTACTTTGACAGAGCCTGTACAATCAAATAGTTCTTGATGACTCAAAAGCCCTTCGTTGAGCAGAGCCGCTGCGGTGATTATTTTCATAATCGAGCCTGGGCGCTCGTGAGGAATTTGCAAGCCGCCGGGAAACCCGACATTGCCCGTTTTTAAATAAGTCCAAAAGAGCATGCCGCCCGTATGCGACTTGTCTTCCTTTACTGATTTGGCTTGGACCGCAGATTCCGCAGATGCGCCTCCGCCGCCAAGACCCAGGAGCGACTTTAGAAATCGGCGCCTGCCTGTGTTTTCTATTTGGTTTGGCGTATTCTTGTCTTCCATTTTGCGTCTTCTGTGTTGCCTAATCTAACAGAATTTTCACCCTGATTTCACCAATTATGAACAGCCCGCACAAAGAGCGTTAGCCCTCAAACATCATAATAGGTTTATGCGAATCAGGATATCTATATCGCTTCAGGTTTTATGCGCCGTTTGGGCTTTAGTTGCGTGCTTTGTCACGAGCAGTCAGGCGTATGCTTTGGATAGCATGAAAAAATGCTCAGACGAGACGGCAAAGTCCCAAAAGGGCGCAATCCATTATTCTTTGCCCGAAGTCGCAATGTATACTGTCAGGTATCATTTTGGTCTTTTGGACCCTCCTAATCTGGGCGGTTTGAAGGTCGATTCTCTTGAGGACCTGACAAAACAAATGAGCGCTTTGGCTCCATCTAAAACAAACGATAATGCCCGAGTAAAGGGAGTTTTTGTGACACTTTCCAAGAAAGGAAAAACAAGAGCATGCTGGGGCAACCTGCAAGCAAGCAGTCAGAATCTGGTGCGTGATACCGTATATACCACCATGGATGCTTTGAAAAAAGATTATCGTCATCCTCAAATCAAATCTTCTGAAGTAAATTTTTTAAAGCCGCAAGTCACAGTTGTGCGCAAAATGGAAGCAATAAACTCAGTGGCAGAATTGAATCCGCTCAAAGACGGATTAATGCTACGACAAGGTGGACGCTCAGGCGTTGTCTTGCCGGGCGAAGCTTACGATAGTCATCATCAATTAGTAATGTGCAAAATGAAAGCCGGCGTTTCAAACAAAGGCAACAACAAAAACAGAAACAACAACGGTTCAAACTACCAACTCTATAGGCTGGAA
This sequence comes from Candidatus Melainabacteria bacterium, assembly GCA_016699165.1. Lineage (GTDB taxonomy): Bacteria > Cyanobacteriota > Vampirovibrionia > Obscuribacterales > Obscuribacteraceae > Aved-18. The sequence goes on from CP064963.1 coordinate 3,800,585, forward strand.
GCGGATGTATTCAAGTAAATCTCCACTCGACACACGCGCCGGTTTTTTAGCCGGTCTTGCACTGGTATTCATGATAGCGGCGATATCAGCTATCGGTGTCATGCTTGAACAACCGCAAGGCTCGATTTACGGACACATCGCGCTGGAGCAAGAGAATTTTGGTCTGTCGTCGTACAACATACGTGCAAGTAAAGTTTATGCCACCGCCACAGGTCCTCGCTTCACTAATAATTCGCAAGGCGCAAATACACAACCGGCTAAAACTATTACTCGCGGTGTTTGGGTAAATGGTGACGGGACCTTTCAGTTAGACCAGCTTCCAGTGGGCGAATACTCAGTGCGTATTCGTGCACCAGGATTTGAAACCGAATATATTGAAAGTGTTTTTGTGACTGAAGCAAAAGTAGCCAAGCTTACCGATCCGCTTAAGCTGCGCGTTTTGCAACCATCAATTTCTATTGCAAGCAATATGCGTGTGTTCACTTCTAAGGAAGAACCGCATTTTTGGATTAACGCAACTGGCGCATCCGAAGCAAAAGTGAAAGTCTACAAAAAAGACTTCATGGAAATAGTTAAGTCCAAAGCACTTCAAAAAGAAGAAGTGCAAGTTGGCGCTGACTGTTCTTTGTATGTAACCTACAATAGTAAGTTTCACAACCCATGGAACGATGAAACCCCGGTCTACACAGCCAAGCGCGAGCTTGTAGCAAATTACACAGACCAGGCTTCTGCCCACTTCAAAATGGACAAAGCGCTTCCATACGGCGACTATTTCGTTATTGCCGAAGCTGCTGATTTCACCGGCACCAAGCATTGCGCATCGGTGTCGTGGTTCTCTGTCACAGACCTTGGACTGATTGTGAAACAGGCACCAGAGCAGACTCTCGTTCGCGCCATCAATTTGCAGACAATGGCACCAGTATCAAATGTCAATGTCGAAGTGATGACTAACACAGAAGGCAATCTGACCAAAATCACAAATAGCAAAACCGGCGCAAACGGCGTTGTGATGATGAACTTGAAAGATGGCGCTGTGGGCGAGGGCAATTTGCTCGTACGCGGTAACATCGCTAATCAAAATGCCTTGGCTGGAAACGGCTATTGGTCTGGCGGTACGCGTGACATGACCACCTATTTCTATACAGATAGACCTGTGTATAGACTTGGTCAGACAGTCAATTTCAAAGGACTTGCTCGTAAGAATTCGACCCATGGATTTGTCAATCCAGGCAAAGGTCAGGCAGTTTCAATTTCTATAGAAGATCCAAATAACGAGCCGCTCTACTCAGGCCAGCTGACCACCACCGCGCACGGGACTTATAACGGAACCTACAAAATTCCAGAAGAAGGCAAAACTGGTGCTTATCAGATTAAGCTGACCTATGGCGACGACTCGACAAGCTACCAGGCATTCGAAGTGGTCCAGTATAGAAAGCCCGAGTATCAAGTGGAAATCATCCCAGGCACACCACGTGTGAGTCAGGGTGAAAAAGTGAAAGCCAAAGTGCGTGCCACTTATTATTTCGGCGCACCTGTGTCTAACGCCCAAATCAAATACAGTATTTATTCCAATCCAGATAGTTCGATTCGCTACTCTTTAGAGCCGCGCCCTGATTATTATCAATACTTTGATGATTGGGAAGAAGGCAATTATCGCGAAGACGATTATGACTACGGCGGTTTGTTCGTAGCAGAAGGCAAAGCTGTCACAAACAAAGACGGCGAAGCCGAGATTGAATTTGCTGCACCTGCTCACACTGTTTCAGACACAAGTCCGTATAGTCTCTGGGACTATAACGAGCGTAATCTCAAAATTCATGCCGATGTCACAGACATAAGTCGCATGACAGTTTCGTCTGACAAGAATGTGCTTGCCACCGCCGGTGATTTCACATTATTTGTCAATCCCAAGAAGTATGTTGTCACTCCAAATGAAAATATGGAGTCCGAATTACTTGCCCTAGATTACGACGGTAAGCCAGTCGCTAATCAAACTATAAATGTAAGATTATCGCGCTGGCCCTACGACCACGCCAAGCATCAAACAATGCCCGAGCAGACTTTCGCCAAGCAAACAGTCACAACTGACGCAAGCGGCAAAGCCAATGTCTCTTTCAAAGTTGAAGGTGCCTGGCCAAGCGATACATTCTATGTATTAGCTGAAGCGAAAGACAAACGCGGACACTCGATTGTTTATGGCAACTCGTTCTGGATTGCCAATTCAAGCGAGCCTTACACACAATCTGCGCAAGACTTGTTCAAAGTTGTAGCCGACAAGAAAGTCTATAAGGTTGGCGAAACTGCCAAAATTATGATTTCGGGTCCGTTTAGTGCCAAAGACAAATGCGAGGCACTAGTCACTGTCGAAGGCATGCGTATCTTCGATTACAAGTTGGTCTCCTGCTCTGGCAATGCAGCTATGGTCGAGATTCCAATCAAAGACGAGCACGCGCCTAATATCTATTTTGGCTGCAATATCGTGACAGCTAAAAAACAAATGTTCGACAAAGAAATCATGCTCATGGTTTCTCCCGACAATCATTTTGTAGATTTAAAAGTGACGACCGACAAAGAAAAATACAAGCCGGGCGAAACTGCGACCTACAAAATCAAAGCGACCAAAACCAACGGCACTCCAGCCCAAAACATCGAGCTATCGCTTGGTGTGGTGGACGAAAGTATCTACGCCATTCGTGGCGATGCGACCCAGGACATCCGCAAATTCTTCTATTACAAGCGGGCAAATAACGTCCAGTCCTTTTCGAGTTTCCCTGAGCAATACTCGGGTGGACCCGACAAGATCGAGCCGCGTATGCGCAAGAATTTCAAAGATACAGCCGCATGGCTGCCAAATCTGATTACAGATAAAAACGGAGAAGTCACGGCCAAAGTGCCTCTGCCCGATAACTTGACGACCTGGCGCGCGACTGTACGCGGTATCAGTTCGGGTACCGATATCGGTTCGACCACACAAAAAATACTAGTCACGCAAGATATTATTGCAAGATTAGCTTTGCCAAGATTCTTCACCACTGGCGACCAGGGCGAAATCACAGGGATTGTGCACAACTACTCTGGCAAAGACCAGAGCGTCAAGATGACACTTGTGTCTAACGGTCAGTTTGATTTCAATCAGCCCTTGACCCAGACCATAAACGTGCCCAAAGACGGTGTGGCTCGCTTTATCTGGAATTGCACAGCCAAGAAAACGGGCAATGCCGTTTTGCAATTAAAGGCAGTCTGCTCCACAGGCGGTGACGCACTAGAGAAGACCTTGCCGATTAACGCATTTGCCATAAACATGTTTAAAACGATAACAGGCATCTTGACCGATGAAAAACCGAATGCAACACTGCCTTTTGAAATTCCTCAAGGCGCAAACGACCCCAATATAACTGTCAGTCTTGCCGCATCTAGCATCGGACAAATCAAAGGCGGATTCTCATCTTTGATAGATTATCCGTATGGTTGTACTGAACAAACTACAAGTAAGTTGATGCCGTCCATAGTGGCATACCAAATGCATCAAAAGCTTGGCGTTCCGCTGGAAGCTGCTGACCTTAAGAAGTTCGAAGTAGTGAAGAAGCTTGCACTTGCTCGTTTGAAAGACTATCAACATTCAGACGGCGCCTGGGGCTGGTGGAAAGAAGACAACTCAGATGTCTCGCTTACTTGTTATGTGCTTGAAGCGCTCAAGCTCATGAATCAATCGGGCAATTTGCCCAATGCTGAATATAAGCAAATGACCGACCCAGCCATCAAATGGCTTGGCACCTCGATGCAGACATTGCAGACTCAACTCTCCGACCCCAAATTAGTGAAAGACTATATGGCTCGTGAGCGCACATGCGACATGGCACGTGCTGCTTATGTAATGAGTCTCTATAATCAGAAGCCAAAAGCCGAAGTGATGAACTGGCTCTTTAAGATGGCAGGCGAGCATACACCTTTGTATACTCCCGAGCCGCTTTCATATCTCACGATGGCGTACGATAATTTTGGTGAAAAAGCAAAAGCCAAGACTGTTTACGACAGACTTGTCACCCTCGCCAACACTGCCGACGGCACCGTTGACTGGGAACACACACCAGCCATGCTCAAGAAAATCAACACCACCAAAGATGGTGGCTTGGGTTATGACTACACTTATAGATACACCGGTGTAGAATCAACCGCACTTGCTCTGCGTGCCATGCTTCAAATGGAGCCAACCGGTGACAAAGTAGAAGCAGTCAAACAATGGTTGCTCGTCCACCGCGACAAGAGCGGCTGGGCAAACACCAAAACCACTGCCGAAGTCTTGCTTGCATTCTTGAAAGATGCTTTAGTGAACCCACCGACACTCGCTTATGAAAGCGCTTCGGTACAGGTTCTCTTGAATGAAGTCTCAAAAGATACAGCAACATTTACTGCGCAAGATTTGTTCAATACCGAGAAATCGTATGTGTATAAAGCAAATCAGAAAGTAAGCTTGAACAAATCAGGCTCGGGCAAGCTCTATTACAATAGTTTCTTGTCCTATTTGAGAAACTTGAAACCTACAGACAACATCGCCGGAGAATCGCAGCCCAAGGGCTTGCAAATCAAACGCGAATTCATGAGACTCGAACCTGCTGCCACCACATCTGATGGTGTCTTGCATCTCAAGTCTGTGCCTGTAACTGGTGACCTCAAAGCAGGCGAATTGCTCTTGATGAAAATCTCAATCGAGACGCCGATTTCTCTACCATATGTAATTGTCGAGTCTCCGCTCCCAAGTGGTGCCGAGGTCGTCGAAAACAAAGGTATGGAAAACGCCGCCGAAGAAGACACCAACCAAGCCGCTGTACAAGGCGATTGGGGCAACCCATGGTGGACGCACCAGGATGTCTTAGACGATCGTATGGTCTTCTTTGGCACCACGGTGCCTGCTGGCAAATCGCAATTCCACACGCTTTTGAGAATGGAACTACCGGGTAAAGTCAATCTGAAACCGGTCCAGCTTGAAGGCATGTATACCAATTTGATTAGAGGGTATTCGCAACCAGGCTCGCTCTCAATCAAGGATTAGGCAATGAAAAAGAACTATCTCTTATTCTTATTGCCTGTCGCCCTTGGTCTTGTTTACCTTTGGGTGCGCCCGTATCAAGCCGAACTTGCACACGCGCATTTGCCCATAAGTCAGTTGAGTAAGCAACAAAGAACCAATATTCAAGTAGCTGCAGCGAAGCTCGATAAGACTGTGATTACGCTTGATAGACCGTTTTCGTTTAATGACAAAGTTGGTCCGCGCACTTTCGAGCGTGGATTTCTTGCCGCTCCAACATATGTAGGCAACTCCACTCAAACAACCGAGGGTGGTGGCATATGTCTGGTTGCATCTTTGTTGTATAAAGCGGGACTGGAAGCGGGTCTTGATATCACCGAACGCCACGGACACTCACGAACTATAAGTTCGTCTTTGCCAGGATTTGATGCGACAGTAAATTACGGACACCAGGATTTGAAATTCGCAGTGCCTGCAAAAACGACTTCTTATCTAATTTCGTGCAAAGCAGATCCTTATTCGATTGATTTAAAAATTTACGGCGACCCACAAGTAAAGGCTCAACTCTCACGTAAGTTTGTCCAAACGGGACCACACGAAATCCGCGTCCTGACTTACAAGCAAGACAAGCTTGTGAGTAGCGATGACTACAAGACGAAGCGATAGATTTCAACGATATGGTAGTCTAGTTATACGTCTAAGGTGTGGTTATGGTTAAAAGAAGAAATTACCAGGAGCTAGGCGACATCGAACTTTCTCAAGAACTAGATCGAGAAGTTACAGCTCGAATAAATCAAGCGGAAAATGAGTTGGCTACTCACAAGTTAATAACTGAAGCCTACTCCGCATTTAATCGACGAGACATTGACAGCGCTCTTGCACTTATGAGCGAATACGTAAGCTGGCCAAAAGCTTCAGAAGGTGGACGTGCGAGTGGAAAGGAAGAGGTTCGAGCATATTGGACCCGTCAGTGGCAAGAATTTGATCCGCATGTTGAGCCAGTTGAAATAATGGTTCAAGATAATTTCATAGCTAAAGTAAGAGTGCAACAAGTAGTGAAAAGTCTTGGTGGTGACATTCTATTTGATGGCGAAGTCGGGCATTTTTATACTATCGTGAATGGTCTAATCGAACGAATGGATATAATGTAAAAGGCGAGCCATTTAACTGTGCAATCTACAGTATTTATTGCGCTGAGATAGTTGATTGAAAAACGAAAAAATTATTGCCAGACATTTACAGTTAAATCTCGCTGTACACTTTTCATTGATGAACAATTTAACGAACTAATATTCCAGTGATGTCCCCGATTTATCGGAATTTGAATTCCATGAAAATGATTTGCTAAATTAACCTTCCAATCGAAAGTGTTGTATAAGCTCACAGAACCTTGAATCTTCCATTTACCGTGTTCTTCAATTAATTCCACGCTGACTAAATGTCCATTTGTTTGTCTAAGTGATTTTGTGTCAAGACCGAGAATAGGTTCTGTTTTAGGCTCAACAATTTCGTGTTCAGCCCAAATTCCACAACGTATAAATTCTCTAGCCGCATCAAGATACTTATTGAACAAGAATTCTGGATACTTTTTTTCTACCATTATGTCTGCTAAATAATTGAAACAAATTTTTGCCAACGCTCTTTTCACCAAATCATCTATTCTGTACTCTGCGTATACTGGTACTATGCCTGGTATCGCTGTACCAGTCGGAGTTATGTTTCTCCCCTTAGCATTTACAAGACTGAAAATTTTTTCTTCTTCGTCTGCGGTGTTGGCCAATATTTGCCAATTCCCAGTCAATTGATCACTGTCAGGAAGAGTAGAATTAAGAAGCTCTTGTTCATTGAATCGAATCCATTCCATCTTGTGTTTTTGCTCAAACGCTATATGAGGCACAAATGCTATTTTTAATTGATTATCTACAACGCATAATTTAGCTGGAGCATCATTTAATACGGGTTGTTTATTTTTAGTGAAAAATTTGATATTTTGTTCAACAAAGTCTTCGAACTCAAGAAGTGATTTAGCACCAGTTCGAAATCGCTCTACAGCTTCATAAGTTCCTCGGGTTAGGATGCGATCCATAGTGTCCCCAAAATACGAATTACAAATTTTGCAGACTTCTCCATTAAGCGTAAGAGCGTTTTTGAAACCTCCAAATGCTTCATGTAAAACATGTTCAGTTGAAAATTGGCTGTACTGTTTTTTCCTTGAAAAGACTTTGTGCTCCATGCAATAAATGCATCTTTTGATTTTAAATTTTCTATTAGAGATCATTAAACAATCGCTCGCTCTAATCGCTCAATCGCAATCGTGTTGGCTGAGATTTTTAAATCATATCGAATAGGCGGTCGTGGTGCGCGTCCCAAAAGTACCTTTCCATTTTGAGCTAAGTCGAAAATGCTGCCATCGCATGCGCACATTAACACTGGATTATCGATATCAAAAGTGCAACAGCAATATTGACCTTTTGGTGCGCAACCGCATCTTTCTTTGGGATGTGGAAGATAAGCTAAAGTGCAATTCTTCCCTCGCGGACATTTTCGACTGTACGCGACTATCTCGCCGTCTCCCAATCGAATCAGAAAAGATGGAATCTTGCGAATCTCTTCTTCTTGTGGATTGAAGATTTTGATTTTCATTTGGTAATCGAATGGAATGCACGTCCAAGGCTCGGGCAGATCCTCTTTCTGGAAAACGATTTTGACGGCACTCTCGGGCTCATCAGCAGGATCAAATACACCGAGTGGGCTCATGGAAGGCTTGGCGAATCGCATTAATGCTGTGCCTGCCAATCCAAACGTAAGGTAGAGCGGTGTCGCCGCTAAAAGTTTGAGGAGTTTTCGTCGAGACTGGTCCATGTTTCTTCTCCATTCACGACTAAACGATCGAACTTTCCAAACGCCCGAGTGTAATCTGATCACCATGAACAATCACTTCAATTCGTTTTGGACGCGCAGGCGACGGCCCGCGAATGCACTCTGCGTCATTAGCCAAATCATACGTGTCCATGTGGCAACAACAAACCAAGACTGGATTTTTCACCTTGATGCTACAACAACATTCTTTTGTTTCTGTTGCGCATCCACAGTTTTCGACGGACTTTTTCACGAAATTTAAATAGCATCCTCTGCCCCTCGGGCATTCGCGACTATACGCAACTATCTGGTCATCGCCAAGTCGAAGAATAAAACCCGGAATACTTCGAATTTCTTCCTTTTGAGGGCTGAAGACTTTAATTTTCAAGTTGTACATGAATTCCAAACAAATCCAAGGTTCGGGAAAAAGATCTTTGGTGAAAAGCGCATTTTCGGTTTGCTCAGGCTCATCAGCCGCATCGAAAACGCCAAGCGGAGCCATAGACGGTTTGGCAAATCGCATGAGCGCTACGCCCGCAAATCCGAAGGTTAGGTAGATCGGCGTCGCCGCCAACAGTTTAAGAAGTTTCCGTCGAGACTGATCCATAATTGGCGTCCTTCGCTCGGGATATTTCCATTATATATGTGAGTTACAATAGTGCAATCTCAATTGCGGGTGATTCGGCACGATGATTTCCAGGCGTGGTTTTCTTAAAAGTACAGCATCTTTTTTGCTTGGCTCGCAGTTTGTTCTTCCGGCATATGCGCGATCATCGGTCAAATCTTTCAAGTCTGACCCTTTCAAGCTGGGCGTGGCATCAGGTTCGCCATTGCCTGACAGCGTTGTATTGTGGACGCGTTTGGCTCCAAATCCGCTTCAAGGTGGCGGTCTCGATCCCGAGCCCATCAAAGTTAAGTGGGAAGTGGCGCGCGACGAGTCATTCCATAAGATAGTCAAAAAGGGCGAGGCGACTGCGTCTCCGCAGTATGCTCACAGTGTTCATGCCGAAGTGGAAGGTCTTGAGCCCGGGCATTCGTACTGGTATCGCTTTTTCGCCGGGGATGCCGTTAGCCCCAAAGGACAGACTCGCACAGCGCCTGCTCGCGATTCTATAAATCCATTGCGCTTTTCTTTTGCATCATGTCAGATGTTCGAGCAAGGTTATTACACTGCTCATCGGCATATGGCGCAAGAAGATCTCGATCTTGTAGTTTTTCTGGGCGATTACATTTACGAGCATTCTTGGGGAAATAATCATGTTCGCAAGCACGAAGGTCCTGAAGTCTACACTTTAGATCAATATCGAAATCGATACGCATGCTACAAAGGCGATGCCGACTTGCAGGCGTGTCATGCAAGATTTCCATGGATTGTCACTTGGGACGATCATGAAGTCGACAACGATTATGCAAATGATCTTGCAGAAGATTTAGAAGCTAATTTTCTCGTGCGTAGAGCCGCTGCTTATCAGGCTTTTTACGAGCACATGCCGTTGCGTCAATCGTGCGCTCCTCACAATGGAGCAATGAAAATCTATCAAGCATTTGATTTTGGAAGAATGGCGCGTTTTCATGTTTTAGATGACAGACAATACAGAGACCACGAGGTCGGTCCAAAACCCGGTCGTGCGGGTTCTAATTACATCAATGATTGTGCTGAGCGCAAAGATCCTAAGCGAACAATTCTTGGGTGGGAACAAGAAAAGTGGCTTGCAAAAAGCCTCAAAGATTCGCATGCCACCTGGGATGTGATAACGCAACAAACTTTGATGGCGCAGTCGAGACGATTTGGTGGCAAGTTCTGGACCGATGGTTGGGATGGTTATCCCGCAGCGCGAAGACGCTTATTGGAAGCCGTTAGCAATAGACCTTCGACTGATACCATCGTCATTGGTGGCGATATTCACTCATATGCAGTAGCCGATTTAAAACTCGATTTCGATAAACCAAATTCGCCAACAGTTGCCACAGAATTTTGTGGCACTTCCATCTCTTCAGAAGGACCTCCCAACGTTGAAGTGAAAGAGTTTTACAAGAATAATCCACATGTAAAATACGCTAACAGTGCCTATCGCGGTTATGTTCGAGTGGCATTGAGTAAGGCTAAAGCTGATGTTTCCTTGCGCTCAATAGATAGCGAGAAAATTGCAAATAGCAATATTAAAGACCTCGAAAAATTTGTGGTGAAGAAAGGTCGCCCAGGCGCAGAAAAAGCATAATCTTGACAACTCCTGCGATGTCGACTAGTATTGGACCTGCCCCCCTTATACTCTCGTTCACCCCTTACTAAACATAATGGCAAACCAAGTTGACGCGCCCAATGCGCCCGCTCCAGATGTTGACGCGGGTAATTCCGAATCGCTCTCCTTTAATCCGGGGACTGGAAACGCGCGTCTAGAGCTTAGCTTGGCGGCTCTGGGGTTTCCGCAGTTTAGAAGCGATGAGGCAGAAAGGACACAGTTCGCCAGGTTAGGAGATAGGCGATCCGATGCCACTGGAGATAGAGGCGATCGCCCTGTTTCCATGAATAGTCCCGAACTGACAAGATTCGCACGAGCAAACGAACTTGACGTTTCAAGAGCACCGAATGGACAACTTGAATTAAGCGTAAAAACAAATGGCGAAAGACAGGTTTTGACTCGATTCGACCCAACCATGAGAGGTTTGGAGGGTGCGCAAGAACATCTTAAAAAATTGACCGAAGGCAAAATTACCGAAATCAAAGATCGTTTTGGTGTGGACATAGCACGAGCAGGTGAAAAAACACCCCCACAGCAAATAGTCCGTCCAGACGGGCAGGTGCGGTTTGGACGACCGCTCGAAACTAGAGATCCAACTTACAGAGAATTGTTAGGAATTGAAGCAGGCTTGAATGTCTCTGAGCCAGGACAACGACCGCTTGATGGTAGACCTCCTGTCAAATTCTTTTTTCCAGCCAAAGACAAATACATTTCGGGCGGCGAAGCAGCCGGAACTTATTTACCTGATCACAAAGGTAGACCTGTAATTGTTTGGGAGCCTAATGTGCTTAAGGGAATTCCGACTACTGAAGCTGATGCCTTGGAGCGTCGCGAAGGGAATCAACATCAGGGCATTCAGGGTCTCACCGCACATGAAACTGCACATAATTCTGAGATCAATATACACAATATTTTTGGCGAAGACTCTGTTAATGAGATGATGGGTTGGTCCAAAAGAATGGTAAAAGGGCCGGATGGTCAAATGCATCCAGAGTGGTCTGTAAAAGGAAAGAATGGAGAAACCATGACTCCGCCTGCTGATACGCTCGCTACAGCTACTCCAAAATGGACTGTGCGAGATGCTGGTGGAAAAGTCATAGGAAAAATTGATCCAAGAGAAGTGGCAGAGCGCGCACTTATGCGTCCAGCAACTGATTATCTTGAATCTCCATCTGAAATGTTGGCAGAAGGACTTACTATGTATCGTCTTGGTGGCGAGCAGCGGGAGGCGTTCATGAAAAGCAGCCCGCATTTTTTGATTTGATCAAATCTTTTGATCAGGCTGAAATGGATCGTTTAACTGGCGAAGGTAACAATATGCGCAGCTTTGACGGGCGGATGGTGCCAAAAACTCCAGAGAATTTGGAAGCACTTCGAGTGCGGGAAGAAGAAGCACGCAAGCGCCTTGGAATTAAATAGTGATGTTCGCTAAATTTTATGCAATCGGTTCCTGTGCAATCAGAGTGGTTCAAATCATTGAAGCCGTGCTCGCGCTTGTGGTCAGTCGAAAAATGGAAGCATGGAATTATATCTTTGCGAGCTTAGAAGTGTTGTGGATCCCGGTCGCTGCGATTAGCGTTTGCTTTTTAGCAGCTAATAAGAAACATTTGATTTCGCCGATTTCTTTTGTTGCTTACGAGGTTATTGGATTCACCCTTTCTATAACTCTAAACGTAGTAGATCCCCAACCAAATAAAGAGGAATTACCGTTTCCTTTTATCATCGCCGCGCTTTTATTCGGCATCTATTACTTGATCGCAAACATAAAGTTGTACAAGGAATTAAAAGGACCTGTTTAAGAGCCGCGCTTTAAGCCTTCGAAGAATATTCTTTGATGAGACCATAGGTGCCGAAAAGGAGGAAACCTAATCCACCTTGAAAAAAACAGCCCAAGGCAAGCATCTCAAGAAGTGCTAAGTTAGCTCCTGTCTTGATAATAGCAATCCAAATTCCCAGCAGTAGCAACCCAAAAGCAACGCTGAAAAAATGAAATTTATACTCTTTCGTGTTTGGCTGTTTTGAATCTGTCATTTAAGATCAAAACCTATTACTTCTTAACGGGTATGTTCAAGATTGTCTGAAAGCTTACATCGCCTTTGCTTGCAGGTGCCTTCAACGACTCAAGTTTGAAGTATAGACCTTTAACGAGGTCCGACGATAAATTGCTTGGCTTTGCGGCAATGGCATAATTTGCTTTATTCTCCGGCGATAAATCACACTGAATTACTAGCTCATATTCGATACTCTGCGGCGTTTCAGCGAAATGATCCTTGGCGGTTTTGTCAATTTCTAAAATGTAATTGGAGAGAACGGTCGCATCTATATAGCTTGCAATCAGGTTTTGCTCCGTGAGCAAAATAATTTTTTCGTTTGACTTAGCACTTGGAAGCGTGTCCTCACCTTTGGCAGAATATAATTTCCAGTCTTTCTCGGGACTATAGTCTAGATGACTTATCGGATCGCGATATGCCACCATCGGAAACGTCACTTCAAAGTCTATGAATTCACCACCAGTAGTGGCAGTAATAGAACGATCTTTTTTCTCGAAAATGGCTGATTTGAATTTTGTCCACTCCTCGCTCGTCAGCATCACTACGTAACCATCGCCATATCGCGCGAATTCAGTCTTCTTTACTCCTGGCAAAAGCTCTATATACGAGCCAGACACGATTGACCCTTTGCTTTTGGGAGGTGCCACTGCTCGAGGCTCACCAGAGGTCCAGATCAAGAATGCGTTGGCGCGTGGGTCTACGCCTAGCTCGATTTTCAAAGGCGCGTCGTCGGGTAACTTCTTCAAGATTTCTACCAGGGACTCCCGAGCGTCCGACGGCATAGACAAACTCAGTCGTGTTCCTTCGGCGCTAACTCCGGCAGTATAAAGACTTTCAGTAGGCGCTTGGTTAATAGGTTCTGCCTTCATCGTTTTGATGTCTTCAGGCGAGAACACGCTCTTTCTGCCTCGATCGCACCAGGTTGGGTATGGATAAAACTTATCCTGGTTCGAAAGGCGACCACTCACTCGCGATGCACCGCCAATTTTGTAGGCATCCATTTCTTCGGGCGTGATTGGTATCACTGCAAGCGCACTCTCTGGAATGGAGACGCCTTCAAGCGGTTTTGCCGGAAGATAGATCGCGCCGATGAATTGAGGAGCGATAAATCCTTTGTCGTCCGTACTCAACTCAGTGTAATCACCCGCCTGCACTAGTTTTTCGTCCTTCGCTAGTGCAAGCACCGTTTTGAAAAACTTTATGGGCTCTAATGGAAATTCAGATGCTTTTTCATCGTTGCGCTTGAGAATTGTCATCACCATTTCGGGCTGACCGGCTTTAGCAAGACCCTCCGTGACAAAGCTCCATGCCTCTCTTGTGTCGCCGCCAGGAAGCTTGTGCAAATAGAACTGCACGGATAATTCATTGGGCACCACTTCTATGCTCTGCGGAAACTCTTTGATGCCAGCTGCCTCTTTGTAGGCAGTGACTTTGGGCGTCCCGCATGGCAATGGCTCTGGTTTGTCCGACGCCTGTGATGACGGCGCCCACAAGCCTGCTGCAATCAAAAGGGCTGCGATTTGATTAATTGATTTTTTCACAGACCGCGTGCAACTTGCCTCGTCAGAATTACCTATAGTTACACTTTTATACCCCGACAAAAGAGTTTTGCCGCTTGCTTTGTGCGTCAATTTGGCGTACAATGCAAGAGCGGGTCCGATCCATTGGAGTTTCACGGACGGAGATGAATAAAAAAACTAAAAAAGAATCCGTTGAAAGATTGGCTATGAGGGTACCGACTGCTTTGAAAGATAAGTACAATCGGGCAGCTGAACTTCGGGGAGAAACCTTTAGCGGTTGGGCTAAAAATGTGTTGGATGAAGCGGCAGAGCGTCAGATTAGGGAGCATGAGTTCACCAGTATGGCGCTTGCCGACCGTATAGCTTTCATGGAAGCTGTAGCTAATCCACCCGAGCCGACTGCCCACGCAATCAAAGCTGCTAAACGGTATAAGAAGATCTTTGGTTTGTAAGTGACGGACCATTTCACCTTCAATCCTATTGAACTGTTAGACGTTGCTCGACACAATCGAAAGACATTCAGTTGCGGCGTTGAAGTTCTCGATATTTTCATTCAGCAAAAGGCAAGAAGAGAATCGCCTGAACTTTCGCGGACTTTCGTATTGACTTGCAGTGAATTGCCGGGAGAGATATTTGGATACTACAGCCTCAGTGCAACACGCCTCAGCAGTAATGATCTTCCTGATCACATAAAGAAGAAAATCGGACAATATGGTGCTATTCCTGCAACATTGCTGAGTCGGCTTGCGACCTCAAGCAAGTATCAGAATAGCAAGCTACGAGTAGGTGAGACGTTGTTGATTGATGCAATTCATCGTTCTTATCGCGTGTCGCATGATGTTGCATCTTACGGAATTGTAGTTGATATTTTAAAATCTCCAACCTCCGATCCAACCAAATTTTATGAGCGATATGGCTTTTGTCTGTGTGTTGAAACGCCGGGCAGAGCGTACTTGCCGATGCACACAGTAAGAACACTTTTGGAGAGGGCAGAACTAATTTGATGTCAAATTTTCTTTGTAGGCGAGTCGTGATTTTGCTTGCGACAATTATTGCTCACAACTTATGCTTGAGCAATCCCGTCCATGCTCAAGCATCCGTCGCTCCTCGCAAAAATTCTGCCGACTACAAGCTTGTTATGACATTGCCGGGGCTGACATCGCTGCAAATAGAGCGAATAAACGTCATCTATGATAGTTGCGTTGCGAAGCTAAATATGGGTGTCCCATTGCAGCCGGTCAGGAAAGATTTTTATACCAGAATTCGTCCCATCTTAAATGCAAAACAGCTGAAGGCGCTTCATCCAACCGCTCATCTGCACTCGATTCCAAAACAAGGAGACCGTGGTTTGTACAAAGTCACTGTAGATGTTCCATATATAACGCCACCAGATGCGGTGCGTAAAGGCGACGTTTATTTACCTAAGAATGAAAAGGACAAACTTCGTCCCGCGGTACTTTATATTCATGGTGGTGGCTGGTCAGGCGGCGACAAACAAGAATCCAGCATGATGCCCGAGGCGCTTGCTGCCCAGGGTTTCGTAGTCTTCAATATCAATTATCGATTGGTGCATAGAGGTGGCGAATTCCCCGCCAACTTTACGGATGTAAAAGATGCCTTTGCGTTCTTGGCTAGTAAGTCAGATGAATGGCGCATCGACAAAGCTAAGATAGCGGTCATGGGCGGCTCGGCTGGTGCGCATCTGGCAATGCTTTTGGGTTATTGCAACAATCCTAAGTTCAAAGCTGAGCATTATCCAAACTCAATTGCACGACCAGTTGCTGTGGTCAGTTGGTATGGACCATGCGATTTTGTCAAAGGGCGAAGCGGCATGGTGGACGAGATGCTCGCCAAAAGTGACTCGACGGGTTATGCGGACGCCGCACCAATTACTTATGCAAAGTCCGCAGTCCCGACACTTTTTATCCATGGTACCAAGGATGATGTCGTCTCCATTCGTCATTCTAAAAAGATGCATGACGCTTTGGTCGAGCACAAAATCCGCACTCAGATGTTGACACTAGAAGGTGCCGGACATGGCTTCGCATCTGATGATTGGCTCAAGGCGAAAGATGCGAGCATCAAGTTTTTGAACGGTGTTTTTGCTATTTGAATTCTTTCTTGGCGTTTTCAATCGAGTCTTTGATCTTTGTGACATTTTCAGGATTATACGCAAAGCGACCAACTGCCCCTCTGTTGGTGCTGTAAACACCATCGTGAAAATAGTCGAGGACGAGTATCCAAGTTGTACCAGGCTTTGGCATATCGGATGGGTTGAACTTCCAATTGGGATCTTGACGGAAGTCAAGATTCCAGGTCTCTCTAAGAGTGTAAAAAACTTTTATAGGTTTCCTTTCGTTAATGCTCGCATAGTGATTTGAAAAGGAAGATTTGCTATTCAATATTTCAAGAATTTCAAAATCTGCAATGGGTTGTTTTTCGTAAGTAGGTATTCTGTTTCGGTCATAACCTACGTATTTAGCGATGACAATGGCATATGCTCCCATCTCTGCCATCTGCCAATTATCTTTGTATTTTTTTCGTTCTGTCGTAAAAGCGGCTTCTTGATCAGTTGCTGGCAAACTCTTTATTTTCAACGCCATCTCTAAGTCACTGGTTTTGAAATATCGATATTTCACCTTTCGGGCAATCAATTCATTCATGATTATCAATGCACTTTCTATTTGCTCTCGACTCGCTACAAAGTAGGCTGGGTCCCAACTTGAAATAATCGGCCAACGTTCTTGTCCGGGTAGAAAAGTTGTATGATTACTGATGATTGACCTGCCATTTTTTGCAACTTTTTCAAAGTTTGCCATCATCTGACTTGCCTTATCCAGATCATTTTTCTGTATTAGTTTTTTTGCGTTGCTTAAAACCTGGTCGAGCAGTTCTGATCTTAACTTTTCCATTTCAAGCCTTTTAGATTCTTTGTCTACAGCAATTGGATTTTTTACTAAGATCAAGTTCTGCAAAACAGAAGCATTGAAGGCTGTTTCAAGTTCGCCGTTTTTCCAGCATTCTTGCTTTAACTCTTCGAGCAAATCTAAGTCAACCTGTTTGGTTTTATCTACGATCTCTCTCAACTTTTTCTGCTTAGAATTTGCTTTTAGCATATCGAAAGCGGAAGTGTTTGGGATAACAGAGAAAAAGACATCTCTAATTTCGTTTGGTGCTGGTGAACCTAGATATGACGTTATTTCCTCTTCTTCGGCTTTATATAAATGGGAAGAATAGGCGTTGCAAAATTGAGCACAACCTGAAAGATTTACGCTGGAAAAAAGAAAGGCAAGTCCCATTGATATCGCCTTTTGTACAAGTTGAATCTTCTTTCGAACTACTCTGATTATTTTTGTACAATCGCTCGTTTTAATGGTACCGTCTGCGCGAAGAAAGTACTTAACGCAGATGTTTCCCTCATTGTTACTTGCCAAAAGAGCTTCAGCTTCAGTACGAGTTAAATCGGAGATGTTATACACTTTTTGCGAACATTGATTGCAAAAGCGTTCGCGCTCATCACCTGACATGGATTCCCAGGTAAGTGGGCACGGGTAAGCTAAAATCAAATTGTCTAATGCATTTTCTTTGTTCATTTTTTTCCCGACTCTCAGTTTAACCCAATTAGCTGCGCCTCTGAAATATACGGTTCTCGAATCGTTGGATCGAAAGTGAATTTGATTCTGATTTCGCTAGGAAGTCCTGGTGGCAGGTCAATTGGACTCGATTCTTTGATGATGTCGAACATAACTTGGGTTGATCTGTCTTGCGCTTGAGTAAGCACAACATAGTCATAGAGCTTACCTTCTGCATTCATCGTAAAACCGATAACAACTTTCGATTTGTTACTTTCGCTTTGATACCATTTTTCTCTGACAGTATCTAGCAAGTTAGTTAGATAAGGACCCAGCTTCTTTTTTACGAAATCGAATTCAGAAATTCTTCGTTCCCTTTTGTATTTTTGAAGTTCGGCCGAGAAAGTATATTGGATGACGACGGACTCTGGAGCACCTTTAGGTAACGGAAAGAATGGTGCAGAGTCTCGAATGGCAAGCAAAGCCGATTGAGAATATGGATTATCGTTATGTGTAATCAGCTTTAAGTCAGAAAGTCTGCCGTTTTTATGAATGGTAAAAACAACAATTAGTTTAGTTTGCTTTGCCTCCGATGGCGGGTTCCACGCATCGATTATACGTCTGTTCAGAGCAGCTAAATACCTTCCGCCGCAAATATCCGGTTTAACAGAGCAGGAGCAGTCGTCTTTCTCCATGTAAGTGAATTGGTAAAGTCTGTATTTGTCAGGATCTTCGACGGCAAACGCGCTTGTCGAAAAGATCACAAGCAAAAATAGAGCGAAAATCAATGCAGTGCGCATGATTCAACATTAGCCTTGAATCCATCTTCAGAATATAGGGAAAATCCTGAAGCGCAACAAAAATATTACTAGACGATACTCTCGCTCGTTGGAGGTGGCGGTGGCGCTGGAGTTGCATCAACCTTTGGTCCGCCTTGTCCAGGTCTCCAGGTTGAGACGAAAACAATCACAGCAGAGATTGCTGCAAGCACTGCAAGTGTCGTCAGACGTTGATTAGCGTCGCATGCGTTGCCCTTTTCTATCAGGTCGCCTGTGATTTGAGCACAGGTTATAACTGCTAGTGGGAAAGCCATGATTAACTCGTTGCCTTCAGACTCCCAGAGCGAGTTTGGCACTAAGAAGATTGACACCATAAGCGATGCCACTACAGACGCGAGCATGAAGCTTGAGGCGGCTTCTGCGTGCAAGAAATAGTTGCAAGCCATCGGTGCCATTAAGCCAGCGGATGAAATCAATAATGCTTTGACCCAGCCTGAAGTTGCTGTGTTTTTTACTAGATAAGCAATGGTCACTGCCATCAAGAAACCGGCATAGAGACCGGCGCTTACATAGACGTGCATCAAGTTGATACCGGTCATATTGCTGTTATAAGTAAACACAAATGCTTCGAGCATTGCTTTAGCCAGCCAGAAGAATCCGGCGATAGCAGCGTATTTGTGTTTGTAGCCGACCGAAATTATGGTGGTCGATGCAAGCACAATTAAGCCAGCTGTTCCAAATAATCTGCTTACTACAAGAGTGAAGATGCCGATGAAAAGCAGGGCTTTGAAAGACTTGAGCGATGAGGGTGCGTTTAGTGAATTCTTTTTGTCGAGCGAGTCGAGCAAATAAGTCATCATGAATCCGGCGCCGCCAACTATTGCAAGCTTAGACATGTCCAGTGCCACCATCATTTTGGTGACTAATATAAGTAGAAGCAATCCGCCGGTTGCTGCAAGGGTCAAACGCTTCACGTACAGATTATCTTGTTTGATGAATGGACCCTGAAGCCAGCGCAAGACAAGTGCAGATGTGATGCTAACTAGAAATAGTTTTTGGTGAGTAAGGTACCAGGTTGCGTTGTCTACTTTGTTCATTACAAATAGACCGATGAGCCAGATCAGTGCGGGAAGAATATCTACAAAGCTGCGATCGGCGCGATGTTCGTCGCTTATTGCAAAAGTTTCGATAAACGAAGATAACACTAGAGCTAGTGCCATCGCCGGTAGTGCTATTGGTTGAGAGTTTGGAATCGCCATTGTGGCTATGACCGATCCAATCAATAGAATCAAAGCGCGAAGCCATGAGTTCATACCAAGTGAGGTCAAAATAAAGGGAAGGATAAATCCGCCGGCTATAAACATGCGGCTCGATGATGTGTCGACTCCAAGGAAGCTTGCCAGAAAGAGCATGGCAATTGTGTGTGCAATTCCTATTGCGACTGGCTTTATGCGTGGCGTGAAGCCTTTCGAATTTATTTCTGCCATCGATTTGTCGCGCACGAAGCGCCAGGCAAAAAAGCCTACGGCGACGAGGAAGAACAGAATTGAAAATTCGTTGGATAAGGTAGCCATGTGCACCTGAAATTGGGGTCGACTGAAAAGTGGAACGCTAATTAAAACTACTAACCTGATAAGCTAAATTAGCCGGTAATGATTCAGCGTTCAACTCGCAAGCAGCTTTATGAGAATTCTTTATCCTCTACTTCTTCTACTTGTAATCGGTATCGTTGGCACCGCCCTTTTCTGGTCCAATTCTGCGGTGGATACGGCCAATGTCAGTGAGGCTTTCTTGCAGGCTGTCGAAGCGGGCAACTATCGCAAGGTGGTCAAACAATTTGGCGGCAATGCGTGTCAGTGCCCGGCTAAAGGCGGCTGGGTTTCGTATTTAGTTTATTTGTCGTCGCAAGAGCCCAACCTGGCGTTTATGATGAAGCATCCCTTTTCGACTGGCGAAGCAAAGTCAAAGGCGATTCCTGCCACGGTTAAATCGAAAACGCCAATTCCGTGGGAAGTGCCCGAAGATTTCAGCGTTGACGTTCCCATTAAATTCGATAAAGAATACGAGCCCAAATTTTTGCCGCTCAAGATGGCTTACGGCATCATCATGAAACAAGCAGAGTTCGACCAGTTCTTAGCCGATCCCGACAAAGACTCATGGCAAGCATTTAGTCTGAGACTAAGGCCAAGCCTTGCCAAAGGCGTCATAGACAGACCGCCCACAAGTTTCGGCATTGAATATCATCCCAAAGAGCTTGCGCCCAGGAAAATATCTGGCGAAGATTCCGATGATAGCTTTGTCTACGCACGAGTTGAAGACACGCTCGATGAGCTTTTGACCCCAGAAGAAAAACTGTATTTGCATCCAAAAGACGCAGCCGGTGTGGTTGATGACAAAGGCGGCGCGCTCGATTTTCAAAAAGTGGAAGAGTCTCTGCCTAAGCTAATGCGTTGCACACTGCGGCTGCATGTAGTCCGTCGCGGGCAGCTCAATAAGTGGACTGTGTATCATTTTGCCATTCTAGATCCTGTATTCAAGACTGCTTCGGGCAGTGAGCTTGCCTTTAAAAATTACCAGTCGCCAATGCGCAAAAGCTGGACAAAGTAAGAAGATCTTAAGCACCCCCAGATAGGCCAACATATCTATCTATTGTTTGTATAGTTATGACCTTCATAGCTGTTGGGCGTGGTACTTGTTGTGGTAGCCAAGACTAAATCCGAACCGTTCATTTGGAACAAAAATGTTGAGTGCATGTCGCGTGGCGAATTGCAGACGATGCAAGCCAAACGACTGGGCGACGTGCTCAAGCGCGTGAGCAAAAACGAGTTTTACAAAAAGCGCTTTGCCGAAGCTGGCGTAAGCAATTTAGCCGAAAATTTTAAAGACCTGGCCGATCTTAAATCGCTGCCGTTTACTTACAAGTATGACCTGCGCAACAATTATCCGTTTGGTCTTTTTTGCGAGCCGTTATCGAATGTGCGTCGCATTCACGCATCGTCAGGCACCAAGGGCAAACCGACCGTGGTTGGCTATACAGATCAAGATATCGAAATCTGGAAAGAAGTATGCGCACGCTCGCTTGCTTGTGCTGGCGCAAGACCGAAAGACGTTATTCATAACGCTTATGGATATGGACTTTTCACTGGCGGGCTCGGGATGCATTATGGCATCGAGCATTTTGGCGCCACTGTAATTCCTGCATCGGGTGGGCGCACGCAGCAGCAAATTATGCTCATGCAAGATTTTGGTTCGCGCATTTTGCTCTCGACGCCGTCTTACGCCTTAAATATTGGCTATCACATGGAAGAGCACGGCATCGACCTCTCGACCATAAAAATAGAAATCGGCATCTTTGGTGCCGAACCCTGGACTGAAGAATTGCGCAAGCAGATAGAGAGCAAACTAAATATCAAGGCGCTCGATATTTATGGTCTGTCCGAAATTATAGGACCGGGTGTCTCGATGGAATGTGTTGAAGGCAGAAAAGGCTTACATGTTTGGGAAGACTATTTCTTGCCAGAGATTATCGATCCTAAATCTGGCGAAGTTTTGCCTGAAGGTGAAGAAGGTGAGCTAGTTTTCACTAATCTTCAAAAAGAAGCGATTCCTGTTATTAGATACAGAACTGGCGACATTTCGCGCCTGTATTATGAGCCTTGCGTTTGCGGGCGCACGATGGCGCGCATGGAGCGCGTAAAAGCAAGACTTGATGACATGCTGATTATACGTGGCGTCAATGTCTACCCATCTGAGATTGAGCAGGCGCTTTTAAGTATTGATGAGCTTGCACCGCACTATCAGCTTGTGGTTAATCGCGAGAAAGCGCTTGACGTGCTTGAGGTCCAGGTCGAAATCTCGGAAGAGATTGTGGCGCGCTGGGGCGAATTCGACAAGGGGCAGGTTGAGTTTGAAAGTTTGACGCAAAAGATACAGAAAGCTCTCAAAGAGAACATGGGGCTGACAGCAGATGTTAAACTCATGAAACCTCGCACGGTCCCTCGTTCTGAGGGCAAGGCTGTGCGTGTAGTAGACAACCGTGCGCAACCGTCAAAATAGCACCAGATACAGTATCGAAAATAAAACACCCCTAAGGAGCGAAAAGAACCAATGATCAAGTTAGTTGCACTCTACAAAAAACCAGCCGACGTGGAAAAATTTGAAGAGCACTATAACAACACTCATCTTCCGCTTGCAGCAAAAATTCCTGGCTTGAAAAAGTGCGAAGTGTCTAAATTTGTCGGCGCTCCTCGCGGCGAAGCCGAATATTACATGATGGCTGAATTGTATTTCGAAAACATGGACGCGCTCAAAGCCGGCATGGGTTCGGAAGAAGGTAAAGCATCAGCCAAAGATTTGATGAGCTTTGCAGCAGACGTGGTCACCATGTCGTTTGCTGAGTGCAAAGAAGAAAAAGTTGCTGCTAGCGTCTAATTAAAGGAAATAAAAATCAGATGGCACAGGCATCCACAGATAAAGGTCTTCGTAAAGCGGTTTCAGGCGCAAAGCCAGAATCGTTCGATTTCAAAAGAATCATTTACGAGAAAAATGGCTACACCGCGACGATTACAATCAATCGTCCCGATAGTCTTAACTGTTTTGATTTAGTCACGCTCAAAGAATTGGGCGACGCATATGTAGATTGCGCACACGACGATTCAATTGCCGTGGTCGTAATTACAGGTGCTGGAGACAAAGCATTTTGTACTGGTGCTGATTTGAAAGAACAAGACGAATATGTTCTGACTAAACCAAATGACTACTATAAATGGATGTATGCTTTCGTCGAAATGCACGACCGTTTGCGCAATATCGGCAAGCCCACAATTGCAAGATTGAATGGCATGGTTGTGGGTGGTGGTAACGAGCTTAATATGGCTTGCGACCTGGCTGTTGCAGCCAGTCACGTCACAATAAGACAAGTTGGCGCAGCGCGCGGTAGTGTCGCCGCTGGTGGTGCCACGCAATGGTTGCCTTTGATAATCGGTGATCGTAGAGCACGCGAAATGTTGTTGTTGTGCGAACCTATCGATGCTTACATGGCTCTTGATTGGGGTCTTGTAAATCAGGTGGTGCCAGCTTCAATGCTCGATCAAGCAGTAGCAGAACTAGCCGAGAAGCTTTATAACAAATTGCCTGAGTGTACTCGTTATACCAAGCAGCAAATAAACTTCTGGCGCGACTTCTCTTGGTCTATGACTATTGGACATGCGCGCGACTGGCTCACACTGCACTCGGCAGCACCTGAGACTTTTGAAGGTATCAGAGCTTTCAAGGACAAAACTCATATTGACTATAAAGGTCTGCGTGAGCGCGCTGGCAAAGCCGAGAAAAATTGTCAGGCTTGCCATACTCAGAACCTACAAACCAACAAATTCTGCGGTAACTGCGGTAAATCGCTCTAACTAAAAAGACAGGAGAGTCATGACTTACAAAAACATTATTGTCGAAGAAGAAGGTGCAGTGGGCGTTATCGCTCTCAATCGCCCTCAGGTGCTTAACGCGCTCAATCATGAATTGATGGGCGAATTGGTTTCGGCACTAGAAGAATTCGATCGTAAAGAATCGATTCGCTCAATCGTTTTGACTGGCAGCGAACGAGCATTTGCAGCTGGTGCTGACATTAAAGAAATGTCGGACGAAACTACGATTAGTATCATGCTCAGAGACAATTTTGCCACCTGGGATCGTGTCCGAAATATCAAAAAGCCCATTGTTTGCGCTGTGAGCGGATTCGTTCTTGGCGGTGGTTGTGAGCTTATGATGAACTGCGACATCATTGTTGCGTCAGAAACAACTCAGCTTGGTCAGCCCGAAATCAATATTGGAGTTATTCCAGGAGCTGGCGGTACACAGCGACTGACACGCGTTGTGGGCAAACACAAAGCAATGGAAATGATTTTGACCGGCAAATCAATTACTGCTCACGAAGCGCTTGAGCTGGGGCTAGTAAACAAAGTTGTACCAGTAGAATTATTTTTGGAAGAAGCTAAAGCAATGGCTCGCGAGATTGCTAAAAAATCGCCAGTCGCTGTAAGACTAGCCAAAGAGGCTGTGCTCAAATCGTATGATGCCAGTCTTTCGGAAGGTCTTTTGTTCGAGCGCAAAAACTTCTACATGCTCTTCTCATCGGAAGATCAAAAAGAAGGTATGAAAGCATTTTTGGAAAAACGCCAGCCCACATTTTCGGGTCGCTAATTTTAGATCTGTCAGTTATAGGAGACCCTCAAAGTGTCTAAAGAAAATGAATCGGAAAAAGTTCTCCTCACCGAGATAAAAGACGGAGTGGGCGTTGTGACGCTTAATCGTCCAGACAAGCTTAATTCATTTAATGACGAGCTTACTTTTCAGTTGCAAGATGCGCTCAAAGAGATGGAAAAAAACAAAGAAGTAAAAGTGATTGTTTTAACCGGCTCCGGACGTGGATTTTGCGCTGGACAAGATTTGCAAAGTCGCAGCATCTCGCAAGAGATGGGCGAGCGTCCTTCTTTAGGCGACTCAATTCGCAGACGCTACAATCCACTTATAACGAAACTGCGCCGCATGGAAAAACCAGTAGTGGCAGCAGTCAATGGTGTTGCAGCAGGTGCTGGAGCCAGTCTTGCTTATGCGTGCGATTATAGAATCGTGGCAGAAAGCACAAGTTTCATTCAGTCTTTCACCAAAGTGGGTCTGGTGCCAGATTCGGGCTCGACCTTCTTTTTGCCTCGTTTATTGAATCCCACTAAAGCATTTGAGCTTATGCTCAGTGCTGAAAAATTATCAGCTAAAGATGCGCTTGCTTATGGACTTGTTAATCAAGTGGTGGCAGACTCAGAAGTGTTGAACACTGCAATGGAGCTTGCACTCAAATTGGCAAAAGGACCTACCAAGGCTTATGCGCTCACCAAGCGCGCGTTCAATAAAGCAGTCTTTCCAGATTTGGAAGAGTTGCTCGAATACGAAGCGAGCTTGCAAGAAATTGCCGGACGCTCAGACGATTTTCAGGAAGGAGTCAAAGCCTTCGTTGAAAAACGCACACCCGCTTACACTGGAAAGTAAGTAGGTGGAGGGGTCTAATTTCATATCGAACGACTTCAAGCTGATGCTTGGCGCCGTAATTATTCTCTACATTATTGGAGTTTACGCAATCAGCTATTATGCTGAGCGCAAAGTCAAAAATGTAGAAGACTATGTTGTGGCGGGAAGACGCCTTGGCATCGGGCTTTCGTGGCCTGCCTTGCTTGCAATCTGGTTTGGTGCCGGCACAATTTTGACCGTGTCAAGCGAAGTGGCAAACAATGGTCTCAAACAAATTAGTCTCGATCCGTTTGGATCTGGTGTTTGTTTGCTCATTGCCGGTGCCTTTTTTGCTAAGCCGCTCTGGAAGATGGGCATCACCACTTTGTCTGATTTTTTCAGACTCAAATTTGGTGCCACTGCCGAAGTTGTTTCTGCTTTTATTATGATCCCCAGTTTCTTTGGCTGGATTGCAGCACAGTTTGTGGCGCTAGCTCAAATCTTGCATTTGTTTTTCGGCTTGCCGTTAAACGTTGGAGCTGTGCTCGTCACCATAGTTGGCACTGGCTACACCATTCTTGGTGGCATGTGGGCAGTAACTCTTTGCGACGCTACTCAGATTTGGCTTGTGCTTATCGGTCTTGTGATTCTTACATGTAGCGCTCTTGCTGGGCTTGGACACGGCGATGTGATGATTGGTTTTGCTAACGTCATTCATTGTGTGCAGTCAACAGCACCGCAAAAATTGCAGCTTATCCCAACTCATAACCATGGCGAACTCTGGACCTGGATGTCTTTGTTTGCAGCTGGTGCGCTTGGAAATATTCCCAGTCAGGATTTGATGCAGCGCATGTTCTCTGCCAAGAGTGAGAAGGTCGCACAAAACGCCTGTTATATTGCCGGGATTGCCTATATTCTTTTTGGTGCACTGCCTGTTATTTTAGGCTTTGTCTCAATTTATATGGCTCAAAACACCGGATTCAATCTTGGTCCAGATGTGTCTGTTCTGCCCGCTCTTGCCAAAGGATTCTTGCCACCATGGCTTGCCGTGGTCTTTGTGGTGGTGATAGTGGCAGCAGTGATGTCGACTATTAATAGTGCAATTTTGTCTCCAGCCACTGTGCTTGCTCAAAATATTTTGTACAAGAATAAGTTTATCCAGAAGCGCATAGACCCTCTCAAACTCAATCGTTTGTGTGTGGTTTTCATGGCAGTTTGCAGTTTGCTCACAGTCTTTTCGGGAGAGCGCGCATACGGTTTGCTTGAGAGCGCTTACAGTATTCCTCTTGTAGGATTGTTTGTGCCATTGGCATTTGGTTTGTATTCTAAAGCGAAGAGTGAAGTTTCAGCGGTATGCTCAATGCTGGTAGGCATCGTGACCTGGATGAGTCAGTACATGCTTGGATGGCAGTATTTCTTAGAGCCAATTTCGCCTTTCGACAAGCTCGATTTGCCGCTCACCCTCACCTCGACTTTGTGCTCGTTAATTACTTATGTCACATGCGATTTTGTGGTAAGCAAAGTAATGGCGAAGCAACCAATGGAAATGAGCGAGCAAGAACTTTCAAATATTGCTTAGTTTGCACATGCTTTGCCTTGCCTTGCGTTTGCATATAGTCTTCGAGCAGCCTATAACGCCTGATTTTTCGGACTCTGAAAGGCTGATTCTGCCTGCCTTTCAATACGCCTTCGTAAGAAAAACTTATCGTTTTTAATAGCTGCTGACAGGCTGACTGTTTCGAGCCACTGAGCGCTAAACCTTCGAGCTTGTATTAAAAAAGCATAGAATTTCTCACATGCCTGTCTTGAAACCCTGATAGAGCAAGCGTTTCAAAACGAGTTTTTTGAGGCGTTATAGGCAGACAAAATACTGTCTTGTTTACGGCTCAGAATAAAGTCTTATCGCAGTAGTGGCGTCACGCTCAGTCAAATCGCGCCAGCTGTCGGCTACGTCTATAGAAAAGAACATGGCATCTTTGGGGTTATTGGTGTGACCTGCCATGCCGATGACGTGTCCGATTTCGTGCAAGAAAATCAGTCTCAATCTATTTTGAGTAAGCGGCATGTCTGGCATCAGTGGGACTGTTAAGAAAGCGATGCTGCCTTTGACCAGTCCGTTTTTGCCTGAAAATAATTGGGTCTCGCCCGCTTCGGCTGCGTTTTTAAATTTGCTTGAGTCATTGGTCCATGTGCATTGAATGTCTGAGTTTTTTTCAGATTCTACAAATTCAAAAGAGACCGCGCCTTTAGATACGTTTTGCCAGTCCATGAATGACTGTTTAAGCAAGTCTTCAGAGCCCGCTTTGAAATTGGGTGTGTTTTTACCTGGGGCAATAAATACTTTGAGCGGCATTTTGCTTGCAGGCCAACGCGCTCTTCCATGAGCAGTCACTTCGGCATAATAGTCTTGCAGACTGCCACCGCTTGTAACGCGGCTTTCTTTAGACGCTTCTTTTTGCAGACCCATAATTAAGTCTGAAACTTTTTTGGCGTCTTTGTGCGCTGGGAATCGTTTTACAAACTCGCCATAAGTGACGATAGCGTCTTGAATTCGACCCTCTGTTTGATACAAACCGCCAAGACTCATCCAGGTGGAATCGAGATTGGGATTTAGATTGCGGGCTAATTCTAATTCGCTAATAGCTTCTTTGACCTGACCGGTTTTAGCAAGCGCTATGCCAAGATTGTGGTGCACTTCTGCAAATCCAGGCGAAAGGTCGGCAGCTTGTTTGAGCTTTACGACTGCGTCTCGGTTGTTATTTGCGTGCAAAAACTTGACGCCTTCTTGCAAAAAGATTGCAGCTTGATACTGATCTTTTGAAACAGGCTTGTTATTTAAGAAATACTGCTCGCCTTCGGCAAATGAAGGGGCTGCAAAAAATGGAGACAGTGTGAGCGACAAGAGGCTTGCGCCAAGGAGGTATGTCTTCGCTTTGTTTTTTGCAGCCACTATTTTATTTAGCCGTTGCGGTCTTTTTTGCCAGACAGGCGATACCGGGTAATTCTTTGCCTTCCAAAAATTCAAGCGATGCACCTCCACCAGTAGAGACGTGTGTGAGCGCTTCTGGTTCCACACCGCATGCAGCAAGTGCAGCTACCGAGTCGCCGCCGCCTACAACGGTGATGCAGCCTTTCTTTGTTAGTTCGACCAATTTTTTTACTACGGCAAATGTGCCTTTCTCGAATCCTTTGGTTTCAAACACGCCAAGTGGACCGTTCCATAAAACTGTTTTAGAAGATTCAAGAGCTGCTTCTATTTCTTTGATGGATTCAGGACCTACATCAAGACCCATTTGATCTTCTGGGATGTTGTCGGCTGAGACGGTTGTGATTTCAGCGCCTTCTTCAATTGCTTTGGCGCAGACCACGTCTTTGGGCAGAATAATTTTGACGTTGTTTTTGTCAGCCTTTTCCATCAAGTCACGGCAATAGTCGATACGGTCTAGTTCGACTAATGATTTGCCAACTTGTTTGCCTTGAGCTTTCAAGAATGTGAAAGCCATGGCACCACCAATAATGATGGTATCTACTTTTGTAATTAGATTGTCCAATACGCCGATTTTGGACGAGACTTTGGCGCCACCAATGATGGTGGTAACTGGTTTTTTGGGTTGGTCTAGCGTGGAAGAAAGCATTTTTACTTCTTTCTCAAGCAAGAATCCAGCGTATGAGGCCGCAACGAATTCAGTTACGCCTGCAGTACTTGCATGCGCTCTGTGTGCGGTTCCAAATGCGTCGTTGACATAAACGTCTGCAAGTTCAGCTAGTTGTTTGCTGAATTCTTTGTCGTTCTTTTCTTCGCCTTCGTGGAAGCGGACATTTTCAAGTAAAAGCACATGGCCGTTTTTCAAATCATGTACTGCTTTCTTGACCTTCTCACCGACTGTTTCTTCGATGAAATGGACTTTGTCTTTGAGAGAATCACATAGAGCAGCAAGGTGCATAGCCACCGGCTTGAGCGAATATTTTTCATTCGGCTTTCCGTCGGGTCTGCCCAGGTGCGAAACCAGGACGACTTTGGCATCTGCTTTGATCAGTTTTTCAATGGTTGGCATAGCTGCCGTGATTCGGCTGTCTTCTGCTACCGTGCCGCCTTTGTTCAGGGGCACATTGAAATCGACACGCACAAGAACGCGTTTGCCTTCGAGTTGCGATTTATCCAGCTGCTCTATTGATCTCATTATTTTCTATCCTATTTAAGGTGTGAATTTAGACTTTAACGGCGATTTTTTTTGCCACCATTTGAGCCAATTCTACGAGGCGGTTGCTGTAACCCCACTCGTTGTCGTACCACGAAAGTACTTTGACCATGTTTTCGCCCATCACCATTGTCAGTTCGGCATCAACGATAGAACTTGTTTTGTTTCCAGCGAAGTCGCGCGATACTAGTGGCTCTTCGGTGTAACCAAGGTAACCTTTCATCGAGCCTTCAGCTGCTTTTTTCAAGCAAGCGTTAACTGTTTCTTTGGTTACTGGTTTTTTGGTTGTGCAGACCAGGTCTACGATTGATACGTTTGGTGTAGGCACGCGCATGGCGAAACCATTCAATTTGCCTTTCAAGTGAGGCATAACCAGACCGATAGCTTTAGCAGCACCAGTCGATGAAGGGATCATCGATTGACCAGCAGCGCGTGCTCTTCTCATATCATCATGAGCTGCATCGAGCAATTTCTGATCGAGTGTGTATGAGTGAATGGTGGTCATCATGCCTTCTACAATGCCGAACTCATCGTCAATTGCTTTAGCCATAGGAGCCAAGCAGTTGGTGGTGCAGCTAGCGTTGGAGATGATGTTGTGTTTTTCTGGGTTGTACTCTTTGTCGTTAACGCCAAGAACGATGGTGATATCTTCGTTTTTAGCAGGAGCTGAGATAAGTACTTTTTTGGCGCCAGCTTCGATGTGACCTTTGGCTTTGGTAGCGTCGGTGAAAGCACCGGAGCACTCAAGAACCATGTCGATTTTGTGTTCTTTCCAGGGAAGAGCAGCGGGGTTTTTCTCGGCGGAGAATTTGATTTCTTTGCCGTCGATTACAAGTGCGCCGTCTTTGTGGGCAACTGTATGACCTTTCAGTTCACCAAGAACTGAGTCATATTTGAGCAGGTGGACTGATTGCTCTAAGGTTTGGAAGGGGTCGTTGATGGCGACGATTTCGAATTCAGTCGGCTTGCTGTCCAAATAAGCACGGAACACGTTGCGTCCGATTCTGCCGAATCCATTGATTGCTACTCTAGTCATCTTTACATTTCCTTTTCTATATTCAATAAGGCCAGCTGCCAAGCTCGAAAGCCGCCCTCTAGTGCGAATAGGAACAGAGTAATACGAAAATTGGGCATCTTTTAAAAAATGAGTATTCTATTTAGATTGTGGCGCCCGAAGTCAAGGGTGAGTTATCCTTGTTATATTCGAATTTTGAACCCGTATACGGTAAAGAGGCGCAAACCAAATGACTAACAAAGCTGAAGAAGGCGTACAAAGCGCCGGTACCGACATCAAAGTACATGTCGAGTCGATTCTAGAGAAATTACGTCCAATGCTAATGATGGACGGCGGCAACATTGAATTGGTAGACGTCAAGGACGACGAAGTATTCGTTCATTTGATGGGCGCTTGCGGCATGTGCCCCAGCTCCACTATGACCTTGAAAATGGGTGTTGAGCGCGCAATCAAAGAAGAGCTTCCACATATCAAACGCGTAGTCCAGGTCTAGGGCACGTCTGTTTTCTATTTTCGCGGAGCGCTGAGCGCTTAGCGCTCTGCGAAAATAATAATTTGATACCTGACTGTTCTGTACTGATCGCCGAACCCGGAACGTTCCAAAAAGATTTAGCGGATGCCGACGCGCTGTTTAAAATCAGAAGTGAGGTAGCTTGCTAGAACCACAGATTCGTGTTGGGGCAACAAATCGCTTAGGTCTTCGTGACCGGCGGTGCAGGCTCGTCTGATTGAGCGCTTAGATTCAAAAATGGAACCATAGGCGTTTGACGCAATTGTGTTGCATATTTCTTTGACGCCTGATTCAAGCTTGTCTTCGCTCAGCACTTCGTTGATCAAGCCTAGTTGAAGGGCGCGCGCGGCATCAACCACGTTGCCGGTGTAGAGCATTAATGACGCTTGGGCTGGACCAATTAAATGAACCAGACGCAAGACGCTAGCATCATCTAATACGATTCCGAGCTTGGCTATGGGAATGCCGAATACAGAATTATTGGAGGCGATACGAAAATCGCAAGCTGTAGCAAGTAGACAGCCACCGCCAATGCAGGGTCCATCAATCATGGCTATAACAGGCAAGGGAAAGGTATAAATGAACTGCAGACAATCGCGAATGGCATGCCAGAATTTGGTGGCGCCTTTTAAATCGGCGATGATTTTTAAATCTTCAATATCAGCACCAGAAGCGAAGCAAGAATTGCTTCCAGTGAGCACCATGACACGAGCACCTTTTTCTTTTAGCTCAGTCAAATACTCTGGAATGGCTGACCACATAGAAGTGGAAATGGCATTGCGACGCTCTTCGCGACTAATAGTAAGGCGACCAATAGCATTTTCTCCACCTGGGGCAGGAGCGTCTTCTAAATGCGTACTTAAATAGTGATTGGCAAGTGACATTATTTCAGTGAGAATTCCACAGCGTCGCCTTCTTTAATGCCTTTCTTCTGGCAGTAGCCACCGGCAACTTCTATTACTTGATTCACCACAATGCCTTCGCCTGGCGGGTAGGTTGGACATTTTCTATAATCTTTGGTGCGCTCGGGTGGAACGTTTTCGCAGATTTTGATGATTTTTCCATCGCGAACGAAAATCATATCAAGCGAAATATAACAGTTATACATCCAGAAATTGACTTGCTTTGGCGGGTTGAACAAGAAAACCATGCCAGAGTCTGGCGCTAAAGAGGTCCGCAACATCAAGCCGCGCTCAATCTCTTGCGGTGTCTGGGCAATTTCGAGTTTAATTTCTTGATCGTTTATTTTGACTGTGGGCATCTTAGTCGTGGTCTGCGCCTTAGATTCAGCCTTGCATGCCTGAGGAGCAAAATTAAAAGCAGGAAGTCCGCAAAGCAAGCTAAGGGCAATAATTGCAGGGAGAACCAACTTCTTGATTATCATAGCCACCACATCCTGTTGTAAGGCGTTTTCCAGTAGAAAAATTCGACTGTGTCTATGAGGACACCCCGTTTTCCAGGTAACGACTTGCTCGATATTACGCCGGAGGGATCTATTATGGCAGAAATTCCGGTGTTGGTAGACATGACAATATAGCGTCCGTTTTCTACTGCGCGAAAGACCGAAGCGGCAAGTAATTGCTTGTTTAGCGAAGATTCGTGGAACCAACTCAAGTTAGAAAGATTTACAAGCAAATGTGCGCCGCGTCTAACTTCGTTTGCAATTAGTCTTGGATATGCCATCTCGATAAAAATTGATAGACCTACTTTGCCCCACATGCTTGAGACCAGATTTACCTGATTAGTGGAGAGAAAATTTTCGCGACTGGCTGGGATGTGTTCGCGAAGCGAGTTTGGAATGCGCTCGTTTAATGCCTTAATCGGTGCCGATTCACCCAGTGGCACCAGTCTTTGTTTGACATATAAATTATCTTTGGGATTAAGAGGACTAATAATACGCGCGGCGTTCACTAATTCGCCACCCTGCAAATTCTCTATGGAACCTACAATTGCTTCTTTGTTTTGATATTTGCACAAACTTTTTACTATGCTCAGCAAATTGCCTTGAACCATCTGCGCATTGTTTATTACGCCTTCTGGAAAAACAAGCATGAGCACTCCCAGATTGCGACTGAGTGCGTTGTAGCGTTTGGCAATGTGATCTGGTTTGGTAACTTGTAAGCGCTCTTCCTCAGCCGAGACATTGCCTTGCACCACCCCGACAGTAACAGGCGGGGTTTGAGGATCTTGTAATCGAACAGTTGCTACATCAATATAGTCTTGAATGCGTGCGATTCGCCCTTCGCCCCAAGCACTGAGGCTGAATACAAGTAGTGCAATAAACGCCAGATCTAAAAAGGCACCAAATCCGGTGGTGAGCTGATCTGTTCTGCGTCCCATTTTCTTGGCTAATCTAAAACATTGAATGACACTACAGGCAATGACTGCGTTCGACATCACAATTAAGTAATCGAGGCAGCCGCTGCCAAGAAAGGCAGACATCTGCACCAGAGGCAAATTGCGATACTGCGAATAAACTAACTGATTTATTGGCAAGCCAATGAAAAATTCGGACGGTGCCACAAACCATTGCAAAAAGACCCAGATGAGCGGGACCGAAATTATATAGGGAAAAAATGGTCGCTCTATATTAGGTATGAATCCGGCTCGAAGCGGTAGACAAAAAACAATCAGGGCAAAGGCTGCGTATAAAAGAGATTGGTGCAAACATTCAATCATCCAAATAAGACCACTAAAAGCGGTACCAAGCCAGTGAGGCAAACCAAGGGCAGTCATTGGTGCAAGACCCAGATAAAAACTCAACGCGACGCTGTTATATCCAAGCCCGAAGATGAGCCCACTTATTGCTGCTTCCCATTTGCCCGAGGCTCCGCGAATGAGCACTAAAAGTGGTGCCAGTCCAATCCAGGCAAGCCAGGAAAAATTGATATTGCCCACATCGAAGGCTGGGCAGCTCAATCCAAGCACGATGCCCAATAAAAAAATAACTGGTCCTTTGTATAGAAAGGACGCGCGCTCAAGCCAGGTTGGTTGATCAAAGACGGAATGCGTCTGAAAAATCACGAATAATCACCAAAAACACTTACATTTGCCTTGCAAGAGACTTATTATATAAGCATGAGAATCTTCGGCATAGACCCCGGGACACAAACTACAGGTTATGGGGTAATAGACCTAGAAGGCGCTAGCCGCCTGTCCTATGTCGCTTCTGGCGTTGTCCACACCTCAAAAGATATGCCATTTCCCAAGAGGTTGAGCACTATCCGGATAGATATCATTGAGCTTATTAATGAATATGCTCCGGATGTGGTGGCGGTCGAGTCTATATTCTTTTTCAAGAATGCCAAAACAGTTATTCCGGTTTCACAAGCACGCGGAGTTTTAATCGAAGCGGCAAGTTCAGTTGGACTTGATTCAAAAGAATATACGCCGATGCAAGTGAAGCAGTGTCTAACCGGTTTTGGACGTGCCGACAAAAAAGATATCCAAATAGCAGTGCAAGCGCTATTGCAACTTCCATCGATAATAAAGCCCGATGATGCTTCAGACGCTCTGGCAATTGCCATATGTCATGCCCGAATGGATTTAAGCGCACGCCAATTAGCGGCTGGATCCCAGATTGGAAATTCCGCACTCGCTCACTAGATGATTTAAAAACATGGTGGCGCCTGCTGGTCCCATGTGCACAGTGTCCAGATAATCTTTGTCTTGGATTAAATCGTTCTTCTCGAAGTTGAGATATTTGATACCATATTTAGTACTGATGCTTTGCAGTATATCTAAATATTTTGCTCGCATCTCTGTGCTGGATAAAGCTTGATGCCCACTTGAGACAGGCATATTAATCAATACCAGTTCCACTCTTTTGTCTTTGCACAACTGACATATTCTATCTAGTGCTTGAGCTTCTAAATCCATTTGTTTGTAATTGGGCGGCATATAACGTTTTTCATATCCAAGTGAATCAAGCACCGGCTTTTCTTCCATAGAAGCAGTTTCCAATTTAGATGCTTCTATTTCGGTTGGAAGTTTGACGGTTACTGCTTTTGTCTCAGCTTTAGCTTCTTGTTTTGGAGCTATTTTAGAATCTGTTTTTTTGAATAATTTTTCGCTTTCATAAGTCATCGCTAGACCGATTTCACTATGACTTCTATACATAGGAAGAGTGGCATAGAGACTTAATTCTTGCTGTATGGGTTTTGATGCGTGTGAAAAAATAAAGGGTAAATTATCACCGCTAAATGCATAAGGTAAATCGAATAAGGCTTGAAATGTTGGTGTGCCTGCAAACGAGCAATTTATATTGTCTGCAAAATCGCGCAGTCCTACGCAAAGAATTATTTTGCCTGGTGATTTGTCAATTATTTTGCTTACTATTAAGTGAACATCAGAAATCATGCTGGCAGCCACAGTTGCGTTAAAAACAGAGCTTTTAGAAAGCTTGGAAAAATACTGTGCCGATGTGTAGGCTTGCAACGGATTTAAATTCTTTTCTTTCATCAGTTGTATTACGCTTTGATCTTTTGGATCGTCTGCGTAATACAAACAGCACATGGGAAGCGACGAGCCCACTACCACTACATCTGTTTTGCCTGCAATTTTTTTGAACTGTTCAAGTTTGAATGCGACCGATGCTTTGGTAATTAAAGCGGGAGTCATCTTTTCTTGTGGGACGTTTTTTAAATAATTGATGTTGCCCGAAGCAAAGGCAGAAACAAGCATCAAAGCAAGTAACCAACATGTGAAACTTTTCCACGGCGCAAATTTCTTTGTGCCAGTGGTGGCATCTTCAGGCGCCATGGGCTTTGACTCGGTCTTTGTGGTCATGGTTGCAAGGATATCAAAGGGACAGGCTTTGGACCTTAAATTTGAATAAAACCGCTGTCTTTGAGCCCTGAGCTGTAATTTTCTGGGTAAAGCATTTCAGCAATCATTTGCATTGATTCGACTATTCGCGGTCCAGGTCTATTGAAATACTGATTTCCATCGGCAACATAGACCCGTTTGTTTTTGACGCAAGACATTGATTTAAACTGGTCATTATCGAGCAATAGATGCATTTCGCTCATGGTGCGATTTATATCAAATCCACACGGTGTCACAAGTACTACATCTGGATCTGAATTTACTAAATCAGACATGTTCATCCAGGGCGAGTGTTTACCGGCTTCTCCAAAGAGATTTTGGCCACAGGCAAATTCAATTAACTCAGGCACCCAGTTTCCAGCTGCCATTAAGGGGTCGATCCACTCGATACACGCGATGCTTGGAGTTTTTTCTGAAGCTAATTTAAAAGACTGGCACTGTCTGTGCAAACTTTCTATTTTTTCGGTGATTTCGCCAATCAAGTCTAGCCCGCGCTGTTCGATATTTAACTCAATGCCCAGAGTGTCTATATCACTCAAAATATCAGTGAAACAATCGGGCTTTAGCGAAATGATTTTGACGTTCTCGCCCAAAGTTAATGAGCAAGCATCGACTACATCTTTTTCGCTTACAGCGCAGACTTCGCACTGTATTTGAGTGACAATGTGAGTAGGATTAAGAGACTTTATTTTTTCTGCGTCTACTCGATAGACACTTAAACCCTCTTGAACCAGGGCTTTTACTTTTTGATCTATTTCATAACTGGTGCCATCTACTTCGAATTTGGGACTGGTACACACAGGTAAATCTAGAACTGATGCGGGATAGTCGCATTCGTGCGATCGCCCGATAATTTTATCTAGCAGTCCAAGACGGTATAAAGTCTCAGTGGAACTTGCTATAAGCGAGATTATGCGAAGCTCTTGCACAGCTGTCATACTAACTTTGCGTTGGAGCACCTTGCTCTTTTTGGGCTTGCTGAGCCATTACGTAGTCGAGCAAGCGAATAAACTCATTGCGGAAAGTGGCAATTACACGCACCAGTTCGGAGCGATTGCATACACAAACTACTCCAGCTCCGCCAAGACCACCAAAGAAGGAAGCGAATTCAGCCATTTCGACAATAGATTCGTTGCCGTCAAACTTAGAAAAATCTTCGACCCAGTTAATTGGCGCGCTCAAAAAGAAGTCAGGACGCTGGGCGTATGGGTGATTGAGCGTTTGCATCGAGCCATCTGGCATCATCAAATATATTGCGCCACGCACTACTCTGTAGGCTGGCAAGTCGTGTTTTTGGGATCGATAAAAATCAAGCGCGTTTTGATAACCCTGAAGCTCATTTGACAGCCAGATTAAAGCCTCGTCCGGTGCTTTGCCGCGCAAAAGCGGCAGTGCTTCGGGCAATGCTTTGCTAAAAGTAGTCCCACCAGACAATAAATCTTGCTTGAGCTTTTGAAACACGTCGCCTCCCGGGTTTGCTAGCTCTATATACCACCCTTTAATACAAATAATATTAGTGAGAAAAAATACCGTAGATAGTCACATTCACCAAAGATCGATTGACTGCAAAATGCCTATGTGAAAAGCTTATCCAATTAGTTGACAACTCACTTCGACCCGACTCGGATATTTGCGTGATAAGTCCCGGAACCAAGAGCAAGTCGCAAGACCTGACGCCATTAATAGAGCTTGTGCAAGATGAAATGCAGATGGTCGAAGATTGGCTTGGCACCAATTTGATTGACGACAATCCATTCGTTGGCGAATTGCTCAAACAAATTTTTCAGGCAGGCGGAAAGAGATTGCGCCCGCTTATCGTTCTTTTATCAGGCCGAGCCACGGGCAAAGATAACGAAATTGGCCGACTGCACATAATTTTGGCTGTTTTAACCGAATTGATTCATACAGCAAGTCTTGTTCACGACGACGTAATCGACAGTTCTGACTTGCGTCGCGGCAAAGAGACCATTAATAAAAAATGGAACGAGCGTGTGGCTGTGCTCATGGGCGATTTGCTCTTTGCCCAGGCTTCTATTTGTTTGGCACGCTTAATGAACCCCCCTGTTGTAGGCATTTACGGTCAAGTATTGGGCGATCTTTGTGCTGGCGAAATTAAGCAAATGCGCCACCAATTCAATATCGACGCAGACTGGGACACATACATTCAAAAATCAATCGGCAAAACGGCTTCGCTCTTCTCAGCCGGTAGTCACAGCGCAGCCATATTGAACGGACAAGACAATGACACTGTGCTTGCACTGAAAAGTTACGGACTCAATCTGGGCATTTGCTTTCAAATAGTCGATGATATGCTCGATATCACTGGTGACTTTGATTCAAAAAATAAAGCTGGAGGTGTACTGAAACCTGTAGGCGGTGATTTGCGCAATGGCGTTTTGACCGCACCTGTTTTATACGCACTTGCTCAAGGCGGCAAAGATTCAGAGAGATTGCGCAAACTAATTGAAGAAAGATTAGTAGTGGAAGATGCCGGGAACCAAGAGGGTCTTTCGATCATCTCAAGATCTTGTGCCATCGAAAAAACGGCCGAGTTGGCTCAAAAATATGCAGATGATGCATGCCGCGATATTTCCATTTTGCCCGATTCGCCTTACAAAGACGGACTATGCGCATTGACCGA
Source organism: Candidatus Melainabacteria bacterium (assembly GCA_016699165.1). Lineage (GTDB taxonomy): Bacteria > Cyanobacteriota > Vampirovibrionia > Obscuribacterales > Obscuribacteraceae > Aved-18. The sequence goes on from CP064963.1 coordinate 3,838,821, forward strand.
ATTTATCATGTCCCGAGCCAAATCCAACTGAGCTAACAAAGAATGTCGAAAAAGCTATCATTTGGAATCTGGTCGTCTGTAAAAATGTCTGTGATTCTGATTGCTCTGACAGCAGCCACAATTCTTGTAGGCGCATGGTGTCCGCAAGAAGGGCAAGTAGGCAAAGAGAAAGTATTTGAGACTCTTGGAAAAGATAACGGACAGTTAGTCATAAATCTTGGGTTAGCCGACACATTTCATTCGCCCTGGTTTTTGTTTTTGATTGCGATGCTTTCTTTGTCTATGCTTGCTGCCAGTTTTGAGCGAGTCTTTCCGCGCTTAATGACTTTGAAAAACAAGATGCCATTGCTTGGCTTGAATGAAATCGCAAAATTGCCTTTCAACAAAAAAATTGAAATAGATTCAAGTTCTGATTCAAGCACCGAATCTGGTGGCACCGCAATAAGCGCCATCGATGATGTTGAAGCAAAACTAAAAAAGAAAGGCTTCAACATCATTCGCGAAGGAAACAAATTTACGGGCGAGCAAGGCTTGATTGGACGTCTTGCACCAAGTGTCACGCACGTCGGTCTGCTTTCTTTATTAGTTGGGGTGACTATCACTTCATGGACCGGGTTCAACGGATTTCAGCCAGTTAAATTGGGCGAGTGTTTGAGTTTTGAAGACTCCAAACATTCTAATTTGTGGATGGGAAGTCTGCCAAAGTGGCAAGCTCGTGTGGTTGAAACACGTCGGGAGAACCATCCCACTGGTGAGCCTAAGCAGTGGTATACCACCTTAAATATCGAAGATAAATTTGGCAAGGTTATTAAAACTGGCGAATTATCTGTAAATAATCCGCTCACTTACGATGGTGTTGATATTTATCAATCCAGCTGGGGCATTGATTCAATCGCACTTAAATTCAACGGACAAAAACAACAAATACCTGTAAATCCAATGGGCAAGCGCTTCGCTGCCTTTCTTCCACTCGATCAAGATTCGGTCATGATTTTTTCAGTAATGGATCAAAAATCAGACTTGAGAATTTTTGCCAAGCGCGGTGATTGGGAAGCACCAAAAATATTGACCGAAATCAAACCCGGAAATGAAGCCACTCTTGGTGGTGTCAAGCTCACATACGAAGGTATTGTTCCGCGCACCGGTTTGCAATACAAAAGAGACCCGGGAATTTTTGTAGTCTATACAGCCTTTGGTTTCATCATGCTTGGTGTCATGCTTGCATTTATTCCGCACAGACACGTTTGGGTCTGTGAAGAAGTTGATGGTAAGCGCAAATACCTTGCTATTGGCGGAAGATCTCCTAAAGCAAAAATTGCTTTCGAGCGAATGGTCTTGAAAATATTAGAGCCTTACGAATTGCAAGAAGCTAAATTGCAAGCACAAAGAGAGACAGAAAAAGTTTTCGACTCACCAAAAGATGATCATAAAAGAGAAGAGATATGTCAGACCTCCAAGTAGCACTAACCAACACCGCGGGCGTTACGTCCATTCTTTCCTTCTGGATTTTTGTGGCTTCAAACGCCTTCAAAAACTGGAAGCCCAAAATACTCGGTTCTGCTTTCTTTGTTCTGCTCATCGGATTTATTGCACTTACATGCGCAATTGTTGCGCGCGGTATTGAAGCACAGAGATTTCCACTTTCCAATTTGTATGAAAGCTTGCTTTGGTTCGCCTGGGCAATTATGGGAGCTTATTTGTGGCTGGCTGCGACGCTAAATCATGCAGGGGTCTGGCATTTGGGCTGGCTTGCTAGTTTGACTGCGGCATCATTCTTCTTATATGGAAGTTGGTTGCCCCAAAGTCAGCACGACATTCAACCGCTCGTTCCGGCTCTGGTCAGTTACTGGCGCCAGATTCACGTTCCGCCATTAATAGTTTCGTACGCCATGTTTTTCTTGTCTGGCTTAAGTGGACTTGTGCAGTTGTGGTGGGCCGGACGCAGAGTGTCTGTTTTTGGACTTATCGCCACTATAGTTTTAGCCTGTACGGCAATTGCCCTTGGTACTTTCAGCCAGGTGGCTGTCTATTATTTGCAGGCGCTTTTTGTAGGCGGAAGTATTTTGGGTGTCATTTTCAGTTGGCTCAGTCTCAAAAAAGTGAAGACTCAAGCTATAAATGCCTCACGCGAAGAGTTGTATGACGATATTTCGTACAGATGCATTTCTGTCGGGTTTCCGCTGCTAACAATAGGCATAATCACGGGCGGCTTGTGGGCGAATCATGCCTGGGGCAGTTATTGGTCCTGGGACCCCAAAGAGTCCATGGCGCTTGTAACCTGGCTCAGTTACGCTGCTTACATACATTTGCGCATTCACCGTGAAATTGCATCAGACAAATTAGCGGTTGTTTCTTGTATCGGTTTATTGCTCACGCTGCTCACGTATTTAGGATTTAACACTCTGGGCTTTGGCGGGCTACACAGTTACGGGCAGCTCAAATAGCGCTTCGATATTGGTCGAATAAGTCATATATAGGTATAAGCGGGTCAAAAGACTAGGGTTTATCCCGTTATTAAGATTGCCTTTGGAACTTTTAATAGTGAGAGTCGTCTCATTACCAAGAAGCACGACATAACCAGATATTACAAATTCAACGCCCACAAGGCGGCGTTTTTACTTCGCTAAGGCAACAAAAAAACTATGAGAAAAGTGAACACTAATTTTGCTTATACAGATGTGGAAGAGTCCTATACCGGACCTTACATGGGTCAGGGCGAATTCAATTTCAGTCCAACTGAAGCAGAATTCGGTGTAGACGAAGCACGTGGTGTCGGACGTCCAGTCGCGCCCAAAGAAGACCCAATTCAGCTCTATTTGCGCTCTATTGGCAGAGTGAAACTGCTTGGTGGACCAGAAGAAATCGAGTTGGCTCGCCGTGCTCTCAAAGGCGATGAGTTTGCTCGCAAACGCTTGATTCAAGCCAACTTGCGTCTAGTTGTAAGCGTTGCCAAACGATATCAGAACAAAGGCATGCCGTTGCTAGATTTGATTCAAGAAGGTAACGTAGGTCTTATTAAAGCTGTCGAAAAGTTCGACCCTGAGCGCGGTTACAAGTTTTCTACTTATGCCACGTGGTGGATTCGACAGGGCATTACACGAGCTCTTGCTGATAAGTCACGCACCATTCGTGTTCCTGTGCACATGGTCGAAAACATAAACAATTTGCGCAGAGCAACATCCAAGCTTTCACTAAAGCTTGATCGCAAGCCATCTCTAGAAGAACTGGCACGCGAAGTTGGTCTGTCGCTCAAAAAGATCAGGATGATTCTTCAAGCCAACCGTTCATTGTTATCACTCGATACGCAATACGGTGAAGATGAAGACAACACCCTGGCCGAGCTTGTCGAAGACGAAAGATCTCGCACACCTGAAATATCGACTGCCACAAGATTGTTGGCAGAAGATGTACGCCGGGTGCTTGCAGTTCTCACTCCTCGTGAGCGCGAAGTGCTTATATTGCGCTTTGGACTCAACGACGACAAGCCAAGAACGTTAGAGCAAGTCGGTAAAATGGTCGGCATCACTCGTGAGCGGACCAGACAAATCGAAATCAAAGCTCTGCGTTTTCTCAAACAATCGAAAGAAGGCGAAGAATTGAAAGATTATCTTTCTTCTTAAGATTGCAAGAAAAATAAAGGCGGTATCAGTCCCGGATTTCCTGGATGATGCCGTCTTTTACTAGTATCTCTCCGCCTTCAAGACGCTGAAAAATATTTTCTCCCAGTCTTACTTCTACTGGATTTTCTACGGTGAACTGTGTCACCACACTTCCCAGAGGTAAATCTGACAAAGCCTGACTTTGAGCAAGCATTTCTTCTTGCATTTGCAATAAGCGCAATTTTTCCATATCTACTTGCTGGCGAATCGATTCAATTTGAATACGAGCGTCTGTAGATAGAGCCCCCATGGTTTGGCGCTCCAAATCTGCGATGGCACGTTTGCCCTTAAAATCGAGTTGTTGAATCTCGGCTTCAATTTGTTGCAAGTTACGCTGGATTTCTCCGCCCACCTGATTTTTGAAGTTCTCGGTCACGATTGCTCGGACCGGAATCATCCGAATAAGTCTTATGGAATTGGCCATGCTAAAGAATCCCCTTAGTATTTTTCGGCAATTGATTTAGCCTGAGTAAATAGTAGCAAGTAATCCCTGCCGCCGGCTTTTGAATCAGTTCCAGACATATTGAATCCACCAAATGGATGGACGCCAACTAAAGCACCCGTGCATTTTCGATTTATGTATAAGTTACCCACGTGAAATTCGCGCCTGGCTTGTTCTAAATTATCTCGATTGCCTGAATAAACTGCACCGGTTAAACCAAATTCGGTGTTGTTTGCAATTTTAAGTGCGTCGCTCCAGTCTTTTGCTTTAATAAATGCAAGCACTGGTCCAAAAATTTCTTCTTGCGAAATGCGAGCCATCGGGTCGATGCCCGAAATGATTGTGGGCTCAATATAAAAGCCATCTTTGCCATCAGTTGCAAAACTACCAGCACCACCGCCAGTTTCGAGTTTGCCTTCTTTGGAGCCGATTTCAATATATTCTTTGACGCTTGCATACTGAGATTTGGATGCAACTGGTCCCATATTTGTTTCTTTTTTCTCGGGTGAGCCAAGTTGTAATTTTTTGGTTTTTTCAACCACTTTTTTCAACACTTCATCGTAAACATTGGCGTGAATAATGGCTCTAGAACATGCGCTACATTTTTGACCCTGAAAACCAAAGGCACTAGCGACGATACCATCAACAGCGCTGTCGATATCGGCAGAATCATCTACCACGATAGAATCTTTTCCACCCATTTCAGCAATAACACGCTTAATCCACAATTGACCTTTCTGTGGTTTGGCGGCAAGCTCGTTTATGCGCAGACCAACTTCTTTTGATCCTGTGAAAGCAATAAATCTTGTTTTGGCATTTTGGACTAGATGATCACCAACGCTCGATCCAGGACCGGGCAAGAAATTCAAAACACCTTTGGGCAAACCAGTTTCTTCCATTACTTTGTAGAACTGATATGCAATGCCTGGAGTTTCACTCGATGGTTTTAAAATGACAGTATTACCAGCCACAATTGCAGCTGTGGTCATACCAACTAATATGGCAAGCGGAAAATTCCACGGCGGCACTACAAGACCAACACCAAGTGGAATGTATTGCAATTCATTTTCTTCGCCCAAAGATGGAGTCAGTGGTTGCGGTCCGCTCAAGCGAATCATTTCTCTTGCATAGAACTCGCAAAAATCAATTGCTTCAGCTACATCACCATCTGCTTCAGCCCAGTTCTTGCCGATTTCGACTACAAGCCAGGCAGAAAATTCAAATTTGCGTCTGCGCATAATTGCTGCTGCTTTGAATAAATGACGTGCACGTTTTTGAGGGCAGACTGTTTTCCAAGTTTCAAATGCTGTAACTGCAGCGCTCATAGCATCGTCTGCTTCTTTTACTGAAGCTTGTGAAAAATTGCCTACAATTTCACTTGGGTTACTTGGATTGGTGGAGGACAACTTTTTTTCTGTCTCCACTGCTTGGCCATTTATATGTAGAGGATAATCTTGTCCAAGTTTAGATCGCACTAATTTCAATGCCGCGTTCATTGCATCTTCATTTGCTTTCACTGAAAAGTCTGTGAAGGGCTCGTTTTGAAATTCGGTGATCATTTAAGTACTCCTTGGCGATTTTCCAAGCTTCTTTTATAAAACGAGCTTGGGCAATTTGCTCATATATTTAGGTAGATTTAGTTGTTCAATTAGACGCTTGGCAATTGAGATAGATCTCTTCAATTTTTCAGATAGTTGATTTGAAAACTTTGCGATGTCAAGCGAAAAAGTTTACTAGGTCATATGGCAAATAGAAACTAGAATAGTTTGGATGTGAGTCGAGGAAAATTAGTTATTAACGAGAATTCTAATTCGCGTAAACTTCCAAGTTTTAAAAAGCCACCCCTGACAGAAGTTGTATGTAGCTTCCGCTTCAAGTACTTAGAGAGACTCTTTGCGCCTTTTTTAGGCACTTATTGGGAGCAAATTAAGGGTGTTTATTCTGCAATGGAAGAAAAGCCTCCAATTGCATCAATTGCCACGGATGGAGCAGAATTTGGTCTGCAGGACGACTTAGAGTTGGTTCTTAACCCACGAATATGGTTTATCAATCCAGAAAACAATGCGTTAATTCAAGTTCAAAGAAATCGTTTTATCCATAACTGGCGAAAGAAAGATGAGCAAGCTCAGTATCCTCGGTATCGAAATGTCAGCGCGGAGTTTTTTGCGCGTTTTGAAGAATTCGAGCGGTTTTTAAAAAACTTTGATATAGGTAGTCTGGACCCTTTGGAATATGAGCTTACCTATGTAAACCATATTCCCTTGGGTGATTGTTGGGATTCATTAGATGATTTAAGTGGTGTTCTCAAATCATTTAAGGCTAAGTCTTGGAAGACTGAAAAATTAAATGAATTGCGAGGTTTTAGCTGGACTTCAAATTACGAGTTACCCGATGCCAACGGACTTTTAATATCTAAAGTCCAATCAGCAGTTAGAAACTCTGATAAGAAGAAGTTTCTTCAATTTTCTATTATTGCGCGGGGTATAGATAAGAATAGAAGCGTGGCCCAGATGAAACCATGGTTTGATTTGGCTCACGAATGGATAGTTGACGGATTTTCAGATTTAACTTCTGATGCTATACAAGATAATGTATGGGTAAGAGAAAAATGACGCAGTCACCTTTTGCTGAAAAACTGAATGATAATTTCAATTTCGAACTTGCAGATTTTGAGGGCTCGGCAGCTTTAGCTTTGCCAAGTAACTTTGTTGCTCAAGAAATTGACTCTTCGGCTAAATGTCGACTCCGAAAATTCTATAAATCCAAATCTCCAGAGAATTACACTTTGGTTTCGGAAGACTTTTACACTAAAGTTGCTGAGTTGACTGCTGATTCGTGGTTAAGCACAGAAATTCCTTTAGAGTCACATTTTGTAGAATTTGATGTGACTGTGCGATTTCCCAAGAAAAGAATCTTCTCCAAACTGATCAATATAGATCCCGATCAACTAGCTACAAAGCCACCACGCATAATACTAAGTGATTCGGATTTTGATTGATGTCCACGGAGTGGTATTCACTTGTTTCTCCTGAAACTGAAGTAACACAAGGGGATATTATTTTTTCTTGTCCAGTGTTGGACTGGGCTGGAGAATTTGATCCTAAATCAGAACCGGATGGGCAATTGGCTCAAATGGCTGATGGGATTCAAGCTGATGTTATAGTTCTGACTCAGGCCTGTGATCTTATGCACGGTAAGGTTGATACCGTTATTCTTTGCCAACACCACAGAATACAAGACTATAGAAGAGAATGGAAAGCCGCTATGGGTGACAAATTCAAGGCAAAAGACTGGGAAAGTTATTGCAAAAAGATCGTCGATGGAATTCAACCTAACTTGTTCATGCTGAATTCAGCTAATCTAGAAACGGAAAAACTGGATTACAGAATTGTGGATTTTCATAGAATTTATACAGTTCCATTGGTTTTTTTGAATTCCTATGTGAAAGCTAGAGCTGTAAAACGTCCCAGTCTTTTAGCACCTTATCGGGAACACCTCTCCCAATCTTTTGCTAGATTTTTCATGAGAGTTGGATTGCCCCAGAATATTCAAAGAGCGGATGCCTTAAGCAGTTCTCTACAAGATTAGTGTTCTAAACATTGGTTACTCCTCCTTAATAAAATGTTGATGGATGCTGTGCTTCGATAGAATATTCTCAAAACGTCAGGAGGACGCGCCCGGATGAAAGAGTACCTGGATCTGCTCACGTATATATTGGAAAATGGTGAAGAGCGCAAAGACCGCACAGGCACCGGAACTATTGGTGTTTTCGGTTTGCAGGCCAGATACAATCTTGCAAAGGGGTTCCCCCTACTGACCACCAAGAAAGTTTTGTTCGATGGAGTATTGCGCGAGTTGCTCTGGTTTTTGAAAGGCTCGACCAATATCAACGAAGATCTCAAGCAATACACTCCTATATGGAATGCATGGGCGGATGAAAATGGAGACTTGGGTCCGGTCTATGGATACCAGTGGCGCAAATGGAATTCTTACGAGCATGATGAAAATGGAGTATTTGAAGAACATCATATCGATCAAATCAAACAAGTCATTCATTCTATAAAAACAGAACCTCATTCGCGCAGACTTATAGTTTCAGCATGGAATGTGGCTGATTTGAAAAAAATGGCTCTGCCTCCCTGTCATTTGCTTTTTCAATTTTATGTCAATGAAACTCAGCGCAGACTCGATTTGCAACTTTATCAACGCTCAGCAGATATGGCTCTGGGAGTGCCTTTTAACATAGCAAGCTATGCGTTGCTTTTGATGATGGTGGCACAAGAATGTGATTTGAAACCTGGATTTTTTATCCACACCATAGGTGATGCTCATATTTATCTGGACCATTTAGAAGGCGTCAAAAAACAATTGCAGCGTATGCCAACAGAACTTCCAACAGTGACAATTGCAAAGAAACCAATTTTCGAATTAGAGTTCGAAGATTTCCAATTGCACAATTATGTTCATCAGGGTTTCATCAAATTCCCCGTCTCAGTCTAATTAGAGCTAATATTTATGCGTGAGCGTTTTTCAATGGTTGTGGCTTGTGACCTCAATCGTGGTATCGGAAAAAATAATTCATTGCCCTGGAGAATTCCGGGCGATTTGAAATTCTTCAAGGATTTAACCACTAAAACAGACGACCCCAACTTGCACAATGCTTGCATTATGGGTCGAAAAACCTGGGAATCAATTCCTGAGAAGCACAGACCACTTGCTGATCGTTATAACATTGTGCTCACGCGCAAAGCGGCTCTGGATGGACCTGTACCCCAAGGTGTTTTTGTTTTTGGATCGCTAGACGATGCACTTTTGAAAATGAGTGAAGGACCAATCGATCAAGTCTTTGTTATAGGCGGAGCTGAGATTTACAACCAGGCAATTTTTCATGAAAAGATGGGAACGCTTTATTTGACCGAAGTAAGAAGTCAATTTGATTGCGACACTTTCTTTCCTGAGTACAAAGAAATGTTTACTCTCAAATCGACATCCGAAATTATGGTGGAAAACGGCATCGAATACGTCTTCAAAGAGTACCAGCCCTTTATTCCGTAGATTTGAAATTGAGATATAATGACTTTGATGAAAATAAACGGTCAAATTTATTCATTCGTTTTTGTTGCAGCACTGCTTGGTCTTCTGGTCAATGCAAGCAGCTCGCAGGCGGGTGAAAGTGGAAATGTCGACAAAGGCAAAACAATTTTTGAAGGACGCACTTGTGCCGACTGTCATAAAGACGGGGGCAATTTGCTCAAGCCAAGCAAGCCCATCAAGGGTTCTGCTTTCGACAAAAAATACAAAGATGATGCCAAGCTCATACAAGCAATTCGAAAAGGCGTTCCCGGTTCAAGCATGAGAGCTTTTGGCGCTGACGAAATTAGTGACGCCGATATGAAAGATCTAGTTGCTTACATCCGAAATTTTTCAAATTCTTCTTCTTCAAAAAAATCCAAGTAATTTCTTGAATCCCAACTTCACTCCCGAAATCGTTCTTGCTGCGTACAGCCAAGGCGTTTTTCCCATGGGGCATGCTGGTGGAAAAATTGCCTGGTATTCACCCGATCCCAGATGCATTATCGACTTGCAGAATTTTCACATCTCAAAACGGCTGGCTCGCACTTACAGACAAAATAAATTCGAACTGAAAGTAAATAGCGCCTGGGACGAAGTAATTAGAATTTGTGCTCGCAGTGAGACAGAAGGAATTTGGATCACTGACGACATTGTCAGGGTGTATACCGAATTACACAAACGTGGATTTGCTCATTCAGTTGAAGCGTACAAAGATGGCAAATTAGCGGGCGGGCTTTATGGTATCAGCCTCGGCGGAGCATTTATGGGTGAGTCGATGTTTCACATTGAGCGCGACGCATCCAAAATTTGTCTTGCATATTTGGTCGAGAGATTACGCGAACGTCATTTTGTTTTATTAGATTCGCAATACATGACGAGCCATCTTCAAACTTTCAATGCTATTCAGATTCCACGAAACGAATATTTAGTACGCCTTGAGCATGCGCTTAATTTGCCCTGCAGATTTGTCTGAAATCAAAAACCCGAGTCTGGAATTTCTTTGATAGGCTGATAACCCGAGCCCCGACCACCAGTTTGCTGCCCGCCAGAAGTTGGACCCGAATTTGAACTGGAGCCCGAATTTGAACTGGATGCAGAATTTGAATTTGATCCTGAATTATCTTGTGATTGTTTGCGACCGCCAGGACCCTGTACGATGCGTGCTGAGACAATTTGATCGCCTCGTTGCATATTCATCACCGGTCCAAGATTTCCAAGCACTCTGCCGAAAATGGCATAACGATTATCGAGTTGGTTGATTGCTTGTTTAGTTATGTAAAACTGACAGCTTGCAGAATTTGGATTGTCAGATCGAGCCATCGCTACAACACCTGGTCTGTTGTGTCTGAGCATGCGATGAATCTCTAAAGGAACAAATCGAGGTCTGCCGGTTTCGGGATCGATAAAATTTCCACGTCCAGTTCCAGTTGGATCTCCACCTTGAATACACCATTTTTCGATGCGATGAAAAATGGTCCCGTCATAAGCGCCACGCTCGACCAGATCTAAAAAATTGGCACCTGTGCGCGGCACGACGTTATAAAAAACCTGGATAAAAATCTTGCCTCTCGTGGTAACGAGTTCAACCACAGGATCATCTGCATTTTGACAATGAGTTGCAGGTGCTATTGCAAGATTGAGTAAAATCGCCCCAGTCATAGCCGCAGGAAGAAGTAGCGCGGCTTTGAATTTGAATTGAGAAATCAGTCCATGAACATTCATTACGCTTATCCTGCCACGAGTCTCTTATAAATATGCATGCTAAAGGCGATGTTCGAAAACTTATTTCAACGGGCAAAAAGTGTGTATCGAATCGGTATCTAATCACACGGAAGTTAATTGATGGCGCTTTACGCAGATTTGCACAGACACCTTGGTGGAGCACTACACCCTCGAATCATCTACAAATTTTTGCAGAGGCAGGATCATGAGGTTCTGAATTTTTTTCCTGACTATGAAGGGTTTTATAACTGGTTCACGAGACCCTGCAACACGCTTGAAGAATTCGTCAAAATTCACTCGCTTGTTGAAGAATTACAAAGTATTGAGCACTTGCCATATTTCTGTTTGAGGTTATGTCGAGGAGCATATACATTCGAGAATCTTCAATATCTTGAAATACGCTATAACCCTTATTTTCGTACTGACAAAAATTTGGGCATCGATAAACGTCTGGGACAAATGAGAGATATCATCGGTGTCATTACGACAAATTTTAGACCAGCCGATTATCCAATTGTGGTCAAACAAATTCTTTGCTTCGATCGACGACTGCCTTTGAAGTTGAATGAAGAAATTCTCAAAGCAGCAGTGGAAAACATAGGACCCGTTGTGGGAGTGGATTTAGCGGGACCTGAAATCAATCCAGAAGTTTCAGAAGAATGGGTCACACTTTTTTCTAAAGCGCGAGCGGCAGGATTGAAAACAACATGTCACTTGGGTGAGACAACAGCAGATAATATACACCCGCAACTTTTTTCTGTGCTCGATCGAATCGGACATGGAATTCATATTCCGCTTGCAAGACCTGAGCTTTTAAAAGATCTTGCACGCAAACAAATCACGCTTGAGGTCTGCCCTACAAGCTACCGCCAGACTGGCACAATGAAAGATTTGTCCAATCTCAAAGAAGTATTTAAACGGTGTAAGGAACATGGAGTTGCAATTGCAGTTTGCACTGATAATCCTGGACGCAATCCGGCACCTTGTACATTACCAGGCGAATATGAACGATTGATCGATCACGATGTGATCGATTTTGCAGATCTCAAACATATCCAACAAGAAGCATTCAGATCTGCATTTGGATTCGTCCGTGGAGAGCGGCATTAAAAGCCAATCTCTGAAGTTTTTCTTGGGCACCAGCTTCGGTATCTGAGTGACTCGATCGAATATCGAAATAGTAATTTCGAGAGTCCGCTTTAAGATCAAAAATATAGATTTTGTATTTTATCTATTGCATTTTTTAGAAAATAAAAGTAACCTATCTGCGTGTGGTGTGATAACTCAATTTGAATTTCAAATCGAAACCAAATTGAAAAACGTTCTAGCTAAAAGATGGTGGCACAACTGAATTAACAGCAAAACCGAGTCTTCATCGAAGTTTTAGCAGAACAATTAGCATGATCCGGAGGATAAATAATGCAAAGTAAAACATCGGCAGAGAAAGAACCAAATTCTAAGGTTCTTCCTGCTCCTAGCAGCGTTTCTGAAAAAGAAACAGCTAAGGCTGGTAAAGCTACTAAAGCAAAACCAAAAGCCAAAAAAGCTGCTGCTAAAAAACCAGCTGCCAAAAAGCCAGCTGCTAAGAAAGCTGCTGCTAAAAAGCCTGCTGCTAAGAAAGCTGCTCCTAAGAAAGCCGCTGCTAAGAAGCCTGCTGCTAAGAAAGCTGCTCCTAAGAAAGCTGCTGCTAAGAAAGCTGCTCCTAAAAAAGCTGCTGCTAAAAAGCCAGCTGCTAAGAAAGCTGCTCCTAAGAAAGCCGCTGCTAAAAAGCCAGCTGCTAAGAAAGCTGCTCCTAAAAAAGCCGCTGCTAAAAAAGCTGCTCCTAAAAAAGCCGCCGCTAAAAAAGCTGCTCCTAAAAAAGCCGCCGCTAAAAAAGCCGCTCCTAAAAAAGCTGCAGCCAAAAAGCCAGCCGCTAAAAAAGCTCCTAAGAAAAAAGGTGCTAAGCGCTCTAGCAAAGCTACAGCAGCTCCAGTATCCATGGGCACTGAAGGTTAATCCTCAGTAACTAGGTTACAAACAAATTGCAAAGCCCCGGTTTCTAAAGCCGGGGCTTTCTATTTGTGATCATATATATAGAATGCAAATAGTTATTCTCGCCAAAAATAAAAGCCAGAATTTTGCGCTATTCACAAAAGAATGTACTGCACTAAATGTGATACCACATTAAGTAGCTTGTTCTACCGACATCCAGCTGTACCAAGGGCTTGAGTGCACCGCGGTGGATACGTGCAGCACCAATGTGTTGCGTCCGCCAGCGTCGCCCTTAGTAATTAAAATCCAATCGCCCGCGCGATAGAAAGTATAAATCCACATTCTTTTATCACGGTCGATACACGCAATCCATTTATCGTAGTGTGGAGATTGCACCGGATAATACGCATACGCCGATACTTCGCCCACGTTGAAGAACTCGGGCAAAGTCATTCTCCACTCATCTCTACTTGTGAGAATCATGGTCAGACGAACTTTCTCGCCTTCCATTACTTGCGCTAGATTGCTCTGCTTCAATTCCATTTTCCAGCGCGAAGGAATATACATATACATTGTGCCTTCGAGCACTTCTGGAAATTCGATACCAGACTGATTCCATTCATTGGGATCGCCCACTTGTGCGTAAGCCAGAAAACTGAACTGCTCAGGATCTACGCCCAATTTTTCGCAAAAATGAGGATGCGACACTTCAATAACCTGCTCAGGCATCGCGCCGCCGTGAGCCCAGGTATTTAATAGTTCTTGAAAACTTGAAGTGATTTGATTCATTTGTAATTCCGGCTCAATAATACAATATCTATTCTATTAGAACTGGAAAGAGGTAGATTTTACACAGCTCTTACACGCGCTTGCGGTTCTCTTAAACTAGAAATATGTACGATGACGTTACTAGTATAGTGCTTTGCATTGACAACCGTCATTGCAGATTGCTTTACTAGGTGTCCGTTCCAAAAAAGAGATAAGGAAAGTATTCCTTATATATGTAGGAGGTCCACATGCAAAAGACTCAATTGGCAGCTGCTCTTGTAGCCGTTCTTGGTTTGGCAATCGCCCCTGTTATGGCCGCTGATGAAAGCAGCAGCTCTACAGAGTCCAAAACCGAAGTAACCGAAAAATCTTCCCCTTCTGGAACAAAGAAAGAGAAGAAAACTAAAGTTACAAAGAAATCTGAAAAGAAATCTGAGAAAGGCAAAGAAGGATCTTGCAAAGGCAAGGAAGGTTCTTGCAAAGGCAAAGAAAAATCCTGCAAAGGCGAAGAAAAATCCTGCAAAGGCAAAGAGTAAGCTTAGCTACTCAAGTAGTTTCAGGGGGCAGTCTGAAATCAAAGATGTCGACAATGTCGAACAGTTTCATCCAAGATGCAAAGACTTTGCCCATACTGGGTGTGGGTCTTGGATTGCGGCGTGAGCTGGCAGACGAGACGTTGGCTAATCAAAATAAAATTGATTGGCTGGAGATTGTCCCTGAAAACTACATGAATCTAGGCGGCGCAATTCGAGAACGACTCGATGCCGCGCGTGAAAAATTTCCGCTTGTGACCCATGGCGTCAGCTTATCGATAGGTAGTACCGATGAGCTTTCTTGCGAATACGTCGGGGGCATGAAGCGGTTTTTAGATCTTATAGATGCTCCGTGGTGGAGCGATCATTTATGTTTTTCATCGGTAAACGGAAGCTATATGCACGATTTACTACCGCTTCCGCATAGTAAAGAAGCGGTTGAGCATTTGGCCAAGCGCATCAAACAAGCGCAAACCATTGTTGGGCGCCCGTTTTTGCTGGAAAATATTTCTTACTATATGAATGTCCCTGAAACTGCAATGAGCGAATGGCAGTTTCTTTCTGAAGTGGTCGAGCGAGCTGACTGCGGAATTTTGCTTGATGTGAATAATATCTACGTCAATTCAGTCAATCATGGATTCGACCCTTACTTATTTATAGATAATATTCCCCTGGAACGTGTCATACAGATTCACGTTGCCGGACACCAAATGCGCGACGATGTAATTATTGATACCCATGGAAGCGCTGTCATAGAGCCAGTCTTTGCTTTGCTTGAATATGTGCTCAAGCGCTCTAGTGTAAAAGCGGTAATGCTTGAGCGTGATCAAAATTATCCTGATTTTGAAGAGTTGTTGTCTGAACTGGCAAGAATTCGCGCAATTGCCGAATCTGCCCAGCCCGCACTAAATATGGTGGCATAGATGACGCTTAGCGAAGTCGAAGCCAATTTACAGACTCTTTGGACCAGTAAGAGATCTCTAAAAGAATTTCTCGATGGTAATCTAAAACTATTCAAAAACGGCCAGGAACCCGACCCTAAGTCAATCGCGCTTTATGCCGATTTGATTTCAATTGGGCAAGTAAATCTAATGGAATCGATTTATCCTGCTTGCCAGCGTCTCATTTCTGATTTTGAGGCATTAGTCTATAAATACATGGAAGAGTGTCCACCTACTCATTTCAATTTGAATCAATCGGCAAAAGGTTTTTCTCTCTACCTGAAAAAGAAATGTCCAGAGCTTGTGAAAAAAATTCCATTTTTGCCTGAGCTTGCAGACTATGAGTGGCTAGAACTTGAAGTGATGGAAGCCGATGTCGACTGGCCCTTGCACGAGGCGATTATTCTAAACGATCCTGCTTTATTTACAGCTTATCGTCCGGTGTTGAATCCGACCATGCAGTTGCGCAATTACAAATATCCAATTTCGGACATTGTGGACCAATTAATAGAATCAGAGCCAGAATCTGGTGAAAATTCAGTCGAGCAAAAAATTGTAAGCAACACAAAGAAGAAAGCAGTGACGCTTGCAATTTTTCGCGAACCAAAAACGCACGAAGTGAAATTCTTGCAATTGGGTGAAATTTCTCGATTTGCCATTGAGCAAATCCAAGCTAAACAGCCGATTTCACCAACTTACCAGGAATTGCTTGCTCTTACTATTCCTGCTTTTTCCAAACTAAAAGCAGACTATGTTGTACTTGAGCTGCTCGATATTTTGCCCAAGCTCGAAGAGCACAAACTTATTCTTGGTTCAGTTCGCTAAATGCATCATCGACAATTTGTCTGAGATCTAGAATGTTATCTATTAACAGAGTCTCATCGACATCGTCTTTATTTTTTAAAAGAGCAAGATATTCGATATTGCCTTTTGGACCTTTAAGCGGCGAATGACAGCAAGAAACTAAGCGCAAATCTAGATTTTGAGCCGTCCTTGCAATATGCTCAAGCACTTCTATTTGAGTCTTTTTGTCTTTTACTACGCCTTTTTTTATTTTGTCTTTGCCTGCTTCAAACTGTGGCTTGACCAGAGCAATGATTTGAAAATCTGAGCCAAGCAATTTTATTGTGGCGGGCAAAATTTTATCGAGCGAAATAAAAGAGCAGTCGATGACGGCAAGACTTGCGATATCTGTTTTTTTGTCAATGTAGAGTTCGTGCGATTCTAAATGGCGGGCATTTGTGCGCTCAAGCACCATGACGCGCGGGTCTTGACGCAGTTTCCCCACAATTTGTCCAAAGCCAACATCGATTGCATAAACGAAAGCTGCACCGTGTTGCAATAAACAATCTGTAAATCCGCCAGTCGATGCTCCAATATCGAGACAAATGAGATTGGTCACATCGAGATTGAAAGTTTGCAGTGCTTTTTCTAATTTCAATCCACCGCGACTGACATATTTGGATGTGACAAATTTATCTAGTAATCGAATATTATCGTCGGCGCGTACTGTGGTACCAGATTTGGTGACTTTCTCGTCATTGACCAAAACTCCACCAGTCATAATGACAGCCTGAGCCTCTTGCCGACTGGCGCACAAACCACGCTCAAGCAAAGCGGCATCAAGGCGAGATTTTTGTTTGGGGTCTGATTTTTGCTCGGTTATATCGGTCATAATGATTTTCTGATGCTTGACTTCTTTGTGTGATTTTGAGCAATACTTATTAATTGTTTCACGTCGATTGATCCTAAATCTTCTAATTTGTGCCAGTATTTATTTTTAGAAAGCTATGGAGTAGACCTGGCTGGATGAAGACACCGCCTTGAAAGCGGCTGCCCGAAAGGGTTGGGGGTTCGAGTCCCTCCTGCTCCGCCATTTTAAATGTCATGAAAGTATTAGTCGGCATTACCACAAGCGATTTGACCGCGCTAGACCATAGCGCGCTTGCAATATCGTCTACTGGTGGCTTCACGGTGCGGTGCCAAGGCGTTCTGGGATCGCCCGCTCCTGCCGGACAGATTCTGCACTTGAGCTTGGATAAAAATACAGATGGCAGTGATGCAGTGAAATTTCGCTATGATGGAAAAAAGCTCAGTTATCTCACTTCGCAAAAGCTTCTGATTGAGCCTCACAAAGGCTCCAGTTTCATTTTTACATCTATAACGCGAGAATATGCCAAGGGGCGCTCCAACCCGGTTTATAAAGGCGATTTAGAAGCCTTTGTGCATAAAGGCAAATTGCGCATTGGACTGCGTATCGATTTAGACCAGTATCTAAAAGGCGTTTTACAGTCAGAAATTCCAGCCTCATATCCCCTTGAAGCAATCAAAGCCCAGGCCGTGGCTGCGCGCACGTATGCTTTGCGTCCACGCATCAGTCATATGAAGCACGATTCTATAAACGTTTGTGATTCGTATCTGTGCTGTCAATATTTCGGCGGGACCAAATCTGCCCCCGGTGAGAATCATTTAAAAGCAATCGAGCAAACTGCAGGACAAGTGCTTACATATAATTCACAGCCAATTCTTGCTTTGTTTAGCTCGAACGCCGGTGGTCACACAGAAAGTTTCGACAATTGTTTTTCTGACCCCGACACCAAAGAGTTTCCGCCGCCTGCACTGCCTTATTTGAAAGGCGTTTGGGAAACAAAAAATGCAAAGGCTCCAAGAGCTTTTGATTTAAGCAACGAAGATGATTTGCGTGCATTTTATGCCGCTGTTCCTTTTACCGAAGATAGAGCAAGTGCGCATTACAGATGGAAAGTACATTTGAGTGCAAACCAATTGGAGTCGCACTTACACAATAACGTAAATAAGTTACTAAAGAACCCCGACAGTGCACCATATATAGTGGCACCAAAAAGCGGCGAGTTTGGCCACATCGGCACATTTCGGGCTCTCAAGCGAGGAGTTGCTGGAACTATAATCGAACTTGGCGTTTCGACCTCAAGTGGTGAGTGGATAATCAAGAAAGAGCTTGTCATTCGCGACTTCTTTTCGGTCCCATCGGCTGGGCTCAAACGTCTCAAAAGCGCGCGTGTATTCTTTGACCAGAGTAAAGACAAACTTGGACTTTTAGCCAATTTGACTATCAGTGGAACTGGCTGGGGACACGGCGTGGGTATGCAGCAATCGGGCGCCAGTGGCTTTGCTAAGGCAGGTTTCGATTATCAGTCCATACTCAAGCTTTACTACTCTCAAGTTGCTATTGACAAGGTGTGAGATAGCCTTTATGTCCGATTTATGATAAGAATACTGGGAGTCTGTGTACGATTTTAGACGTTAAACCGTCGGGATTAATTGAATGAAAAGCAAATCGAATACTGCTTTGGCAACTTTACTTATAAGCTTGTTTGTTGCTGGATGCGGAGACGTCAAAGGTCCAAGTTTTGGCGGAGAACAAAAAGCTGCGACCAACTGGGTCAATACTTTGGCTTCAGCAAGAACTGCGCGTAAAGCCGGTACCGCTGCTGATATCGAAAAATTATATATTCAAGCAATTGACGAGTGTAAAAAGAAAAACGGCGATGAAAGCGTCGAGACTGCAATGTGTATCGAAGAATTAGCTGATTTTTATCGCGAAACACAAGACTGGCGCAAAGCATTTAAAGCTTACAAAGAAGATATCAAAATTGTGCAAAAGGTAGATCCACAGCGCGATCTCACTGTATTGCGCAAGAACTACAAGCTCGTAAAATCGAAAGTAAAAGAATACGGCTTAGAAGAAAAAGATCCAGTTGCCGATGCCACCAAAGCTGGTGAAAAAGCAGAGGCAGACGCTTCAAAATCAAAATAGGAAGGTCGATTTGAGAAAGTCTCCTTTAAAGAAAATGTTCATGGTATCAAGTGTGATGCTATCGAGTCTCGTGCTTTTAAGTGGTTGCTTCAAGCAGTGGACCATGGAAGAAGTAGAAAGTTGGTACGAAAAGCATCCTGAAACTTTTACCGAATACATGGAATTCGCTCGTGAAAAAGCTGGGGCTGGAAAGATAGAGCGGGCTGAATCGCTCTATGAAGAAGCGATTTCAATGACCGATGCTGAATTTGGTTCTGACGATATTCGTATCGCTACAGCTGCTACTGAACTTGGAGAATTGCAAGAAAAGCAAGGTCATTACAAAGAAGCAGAAAAGAGCTATAGACGTGCTTATGATGTGCAGAAGAAGCACCTTGCGCCCAATAACAAAGACTTTGTCAAAACAAAAAAAGAGCTGGCGGCAGTCTTGAATAAGCTCTACAAAAAAGACGAAGCCGATTTCATTCTTACTGGTAGAAAACCAATTGTAGTAAGGCCTGTTGAGACAACTACTGGCGACGATGGACAACCACGCCGTAAGCGTCCCAGAGCTAATATTAAACTGGACTGAGCATCATCAAGTGCAGGCGACAGGCGAGGTTTAGTCGCCTGGTTTGATTTCGATTTCCTTTCCTTTCAAGCGCATGCGGAATTTGAATTCTTGCGCTTTAGTGACCGGTGGATTTTCAAACTTGCCAACGTCTGTGACAGCTTTTTCCATAGCCTTGCTCAATTTTTCATACTTGGTATTCTCATCAATACCTTTCTTCTCAAGGCGTTTGATATTACCATCACGGTCGATACCTATGACCCAGCCAGCCATCTTCCAGACTTTGGGTTTGCCGGTTTCTTTTTCGACTGTGTCAGCATGTTCTGCTGCATCTTCTGGCATTTCGAACTTTTCTTGAATCAGCTTTTGAGCTTCGACTACAAATTTGTCGATTTCTTCAGGTGTAGATTCTTTGACTAGCTGTTTTCCGCCTTCTTCATCTTCGTCATCACCTAATTCATCTTCCAGCTTCTTGGCTGATTGATCTTTGTTCAGATCTTGAAGATCTTTACTGTGTCGATAGGCAGTTGTCTCGCTGGCTAACTCATCAAGCAAGAAAAGAGTCGTTTTGTGATTGTACTGGCGTTGGTCTGAATCGGCTAAACCTTGACCAATGACCAAGATTGACTTGCCTTCTTGTGCTGCTGGAAAAGCTGCAAGCAGTAAATTAAGTGGCTTTTGTTTGCCGGGCTGAGTGTATTTGCCTAAAATCCATTTTAGTTTTCCATTACCTAAAATTTGATCGCCGGAGTCGAACGTGCTTACATCCGTTTCGGTTCGATCAACTTCGGTGAATGGAGGCTTGCCAGCAAAATTACTCAGTGCATCAACTGGAGTCATATCATCATAAATAACAAATAGAATTTTCTGGTTTGCTTGTTCTGATTCAATCCCGAAAGACTTAGATGGAGAAGTTTTTTCAGAAGTGTCTGCATATCTGTATTTTGGTGGAGGCGTAGCAGGAAAACCGGCAGAATCAGATGCTAAATCTACAGCTTTTCTGTCTGAAGGTTTTTCTTTTACAAGTTTATCGGGTGGTGGAGGTGGAGCAGCTACCTTGCCCAGTTGAGACATTCCAAAAGAGATAATGGGCAATAAAATTAAACCGGCAAGTATTGCCACATAGCGATTCGATAAACCGTGTTTTTTCTGGAATTTTTTGAGCTTACCTTTAGCGCCTTTTGCGTTAGTTGATTCGTCTTCAACTGGCGGCTCGATTATCGTGTGGCAAGTTGCACATTCACCATACTCTGAGTTGGAGGCAAAGCAATTAGGACATTGAATTTTCTGCTCTGAACCAACGGGTGCAATGCCTTGTTCTTGCGCGTCGTGCTCCAGGGTTCGAAGAGAACCGACCGTGCTTCCGTCTTCTGATTCGTTCGCTTTGTATTTGCGCGAAGATAGTTCAAGCAGCGCGCCCATCCACATAAATTGATAACACTTTACTGGTGGTGCGGGTTGACCTGGTTTTAAAATCTGGGGTCCGCTGTGAATACCAATTAGTTTGTAGTCTTTTAAAATCAGACCACCAACTAAGTCGTTCGGCACAGCAACTGTGTGGAGCATGTTCTTGGGTTGCAGCGAATTTGCTACTCCAAAGAAATTGCCCTTAAGCCATTGAGGTCCGTATGAAAGCGGATCGAGATAAAAAGCTTGCAACGGATCCCAGGGGTGGACCTCGAAATCTGTGTGCGAAACCAGCGGATTGCCCATAATTCCTGTGCAAGGAAACGGAGACGATTGGCTGATTGGAGAAATTACGCCTCTGTTTACCAATTCGCGAATGGCAATAAGAGTAGTATAAGTGTCTACGCCAATGCGCTTGGGCAGTTTGTCTAGAGTGATATAGCCGTCGAGCGAATTCCAGAGTGGCTGAACCATCCACTGGATTTCTTCCGATGCATTGGTCGGGTCGAAAGTTTGGATAACGTGTTTATAGCGAGCGTTAAGTCCGCCCAATTGTTGGAACAATTTGGGGATTTCACCAGCGCGACGCATGGCTTCGTATACCAATCTGTCTGGCGGAGTCTGAACGTCGGGTACTTCGCCCCAGTTAATATTTCCTTCTGGTCTGAATGCAAAAGCCACAGCTGGTGCGCGGTGAACTAATTCGCAAAAAGCCATTTCAGAAGACATGACCTGGCGGAAAAATACCTTTAAAATACCGCCGCGTGCAATGAGAATGTTGGCTACAGGAATATTTCTGTGATCGTACAAAGTCAAAAGACCTTGTCTGCCAGACTCGATAATGGTTTGAATCAACTGAACGAATTCGGTACCGTGCAGGTTACCTGATGCTTCTACCTTTTCAGATGAGAAGGGCAAGCACAAGGCGCGGTTGAGCTCGGCTAAGCGCTCAGTCATTGGCTCTGGTGGTGCAGGATCGAGCATGAGCAGCGCTATATCGTTCATATAGCTGTGCATTTCTTGCTGCGGTGAGCCAATCTGTCCCAGATAGCGGGTGCGTGCATCAACCTTGTCGAAGTCGGCGTGTAAGTTTATGGATTTAACAGCCACTCGCACGTCGGTAAAAGGAAAATAAATGCTGATTGCCCACGGGGCATCAACATAATGGAAAACTTCTGATGCGCATGTGACAACGCGCGATTTCGATACCAGAAACGCCATCCCCAGTTGTTTGGGTGGATCGATAGCGTTGTCCATGACAAAGCCTATGGCATTTGCAAATTCTTGTTCTAGTTGTTGCATTTACTAAAAGTGCCCACTGAAATAGCAGCCTCTCCCAAAGTGGTTATACCATAATTTGAGGCGCCTTCACTGGCTGGACGACTTCTTAGCATCGGCTTCTCGATTTTTTGGTAAACCTATAATTTGACCCTTAACAAACTTTTGCCACGTTGGAAGGCACCAGTTGCAAGGACGATAGTTAGAATTTATTGCTTCTTTACAGGAGGCGAAAGTGAAAATGTTCGCAGGGTCAGCTATTTGGGCAAAATGACAACCTTTGAGATGATATTTTTGGGAAAATTTATTTCCTAAATATATGGGCTGAGTATCCGATAAATTCGCCCCCTTATTCTTGTCTTCTAATTGAGATTGGTTAGTGGCTTGGGTGGAGGCACTTTCCTTCGATTTTTCAGACTTCTGCCCCGGCGATTCTTCTCCAAAGCAAGGACTGACGGGCAATAACTCCATCGTCACTTGTGCAAAAATCAAAAGAACAAAGGCCCATGCCCACAAGACAGTCATTTAGCTTGCTTCCATGCTAGAGTATGCTGCTTAAATCCTAAGCAATTACGGTCGTCAGGTCGATGTCCAAAGAAAAAATATCTGTCCAAAACAAGTCAAACAGGCAAGGGCTTGACGCTGCGCAGGCATTGCTTACAGACCTGTATCAAATTACCATGGCTTACGCTTATTGGAAGTCGGGCAAAGCCAAACATCAATCTGTTTTTACCATGTCTTTCAGGCACAATCCTTTCGGGGGTGGCTTTGCTATTGCATCAGGGCTATCGCGCGTGTGCGAATATCTGGAGAATTTGCGTTTTCAAAAAGACGACATAGACTATCTCTCTGAAGTGCCAGGTCCCGATGGCAAGCCCCTTTTTGAGCGCGAGTTTCTGGATTTTTTAGCTTGCATGAAATTCGATGTTGATGTTGATGCCTGCCCAGAAGGCTCAGTTGTTTTCGCTCACGAACCGATATTGCGAGTAAGAGGCGACATTGTAAAAACCCAGATTTTAGAAACTGCACTTTTAAATATGTTGGGTTTTTCAACACTTGTTTCTACTAAAGCAGCAAGACTAAAATTGGCTGCAAGACAAATGCCAGTGTACGAATTTGGTTTGCGTCGAGCACAAGGACCAGATGGTGCGCTCAGTGCCAGTCTGGCTTCATACATAGGCGGCTGCGACGGAACATCAAACGTGCTTGCCGGAAAATTGCATGGCATTCCCGTTATCGGTACGCACGCGCACAGCTGGGTTATGTCTTTCACAGACGAGCTTGAAGCGTTCGAAACCTATGCACAAGTTTTTCCTGAAAATTGTCTTTTGCTTGTTGACACTTATGACACTATAAATGGTGTCAAGCTTGCCATAAAAGTGGGACAGAAATTAAAAGAGCAAGGCAAAAAACTAATGGGTGTTCGTCTTGATTCAGGCGACCTTGCCTATTTGAGTGTTGAAGCAAGGAAGTTATTAAACCAAGCAGGAATGCATGACACAAAGATTGTGGCAAGCAACGATCTCGACGAAGGCATTATAGATTCGCTTATTTATCAGGGTGCGGCAATTGACGGGTGGGCGGTGGGAACCAAGCTCGTTACTTGTTATGACCAACCGGCACTAGGAATAGTTTATAAATTGTCTGCCCTGAGTGAAAGTTCAAACAAAGACGGTGAAGAGAACTGGCGTTATTGCGTCAAATTGTCTGAGCAACAAGCCAAAATTTCAAATCCAGGAATTTTGCAAACAAGACGCTTCAAAAGCGATGGAGAGTTTATCGCAGACATGGTTTACGATAGCGCTCGAGGGGAGCCTGAGACCCGCACAATCGTTGACCCAGTGGATTTCACCAGACGCAAAAAAATCAGCTCCAATACTGAATATATTGATCTGCTTGTGCCGATTATGCGCGATGGCAAATTGATTGAGCAAAATACAAACGTCAGTCTTTTTCAAACACGTAATTATGTAAGTGATCAATTAGCTAGCTTGCACCCTGGTAACAAGCGATTACTAAATCCGCACCAATATCCGGTGGGTTTGGAAAAATCATTGCATGAACTGAAGACTGAGATAATTTTGCAGCAACGTGGTTTGAAGTCTTAACGCGGAGCGCTAAGCGCTTAGCGCTCTGCACTCTGTGCTCATCGACGACGACCTAAAGGAATTACGTTTTCACGCTCGATTCGCGGTGTCATCATGCGACGCTCGATACCTTCTACCCATTTGCACAAAAGTTCGAGATGTTCGCGACCCTTGTCGCTTATGCTTGATTCGTTTGCTTTCAACTGTTTGTAGTATTTGAGCAAGACAGTGAAAAGTTTGAAGCATACGGCTTGTTCTGTTTCGCCGTAGCAATGCAAACCAAGCTCAGGTACGGCAGCTACGTGTCGGTCGTTTGTCTTCCAAGTTCTCGCGGACATCAATCCATTCGAGAATGGTAGGTCGACTTGCTTTATCGAAGCGCTCTCTGCCTGGTTCGTCATTCTCCTAGTATAGTCCTAAATGCGCGTGCGTCTAGTCAAAATGAGATATGTTTTTGCACAGCTTCAAGTAAGTCTTTTTCTTTGTCCACAGAAAACCACACTATGTCAGGGATTGCGCGGAAGAATATGAGCTGTTTTCGCGCAAGTTGATAAGTATGTTTAACACAATTTTCAATTCCGGCTTCAAAAGTTGTTTTCCCATCTATATATTCGATAATTTCTTTGAAGCCCACAGCATTCATTAGTGTCTGGCAGGGACCGTATTTTTGATACAGGCTGCGGACTTCGGCTTCTAATCCACCTTTAGCTTGTTCGTCTAATCGATCTATTATTCGATTTTTCAAAACAGATCTATCATCAAAAGTAAGTCCGATCCAAATTACATTGAAAGGCACATCTTTTTTGATTGCCGCTTTGGAGAAGGGAATGCCCAGGTACTGGCTCACTTCAAGTGCTCGCACTATGCGAAATAAATCATTGCGTCCAATTTTTACTGCAGCATCTGGATCTATTTTTTCCAGTTCGCTATACAAAGTTTCAACTCCAAAATTTTGAGCACGTAATCTCAACTCTTCGCGCAGCTGCTCCTGGGGCGGTACTTCGGGAATCGCCAGCCCAGACAAAAGTGCCTTGGCGTAGAATCCTGTACCACCGCATACAATTGCGAATTCTTTTTGCTTGTTGTTGAATTGATCTTCTAAAATTAGACCAGCATCATTTTTGAATTGAGCGGCTGTATAAATCTGATCAGGCTCGACAATATCGAGCAAGTGATGAGGCGCTGCTGCTTGTTGCTCAGCGGTTGGTTTGGCTGTTCCAATGTCCATATATTTATAGACTGTTCTAGAATCACAAGCGATGATTTCGCAATTCAATTTTTTAGCTAGACCAATGCTCAAATCTGTTTTAGACGAACAAGTTGGCCCGACTACAGCAAGAACTGTGCCTTTTTTTTGCATTTATTTAAGAGCGAAATGGCAAACTCAAAGCCATTACTAGAGCCGAGCAAATCCAGAATGCTTCAACCAGAAATAGAAGCGGCGGCAAAACCATAATCATGAGCATCAATTTCATGTACGAAATGCCCAATGCAATTCTGTAGGCCATTGCAAGCAATGCAATCATCCACAAGAATGGCAGACTCAAAATTCCCATATAGAGAAATTGAGGAAGGGCAGCCAGACACCCAAGCAGCCCAGTCAAAACTAATGGTGCAAAAGCGATTCCGGTAATCGCAGCGCCTTCTTTCATAGTGTATTTGCGCGTGCCCATCATTTTGGACAGAGTGACCAAAATGGATGATGCGATATACCAGAAAAGGAGCATGTCTAATATTCTTGAAGTGACAAAGAATAAAAGTTGTGACGCGCTTTGCGATTTCACTCCGCCCATAATTGCGCCTGCAATAACGACAACTAGAAATGCTTCAAACCACAATTCTTTAGTTCGAGTGGCGGTTTCTGCAGTCAGTTTTTTGAGTGTAGAAACTGGCTCAAAAAGTGCGGCGTGAAAATAATTCAAAAGCGTATGCAACTCACCATCAGGTTCGACCGGTGTGATCGGCTCGATTGGTACGATGGGTTCGTTATTATCGCCAGGCAGTGCTGCAGAATCTGTCATCGATTATGGTGCCATTATCCAGAGTGGTTGACCTGAAAATTTAGATTGCATATGGATAGGCAACATTTTGTCTTGCATCGAAGCTTCCAGACTTGAATGACTCTGACCGTTTAACAAGTTGAGCAAGTTCATGGGCAAGAAACCAGCATCAGAAGATGTATCGAGCAAAGCTTCAAATATGTTGTTTGGTGTGTCGTCGTTTACTGGCAAATCTTTTTTCAAATTGTATTTTGCCCGACACATTGTTTGCAGTTCGTCTACTGCATCGTTGTATGAGCCAAGCTTGTCTACAAGTCCATTTTTAAGGGCCTGACGTCCAGAATAAATTCTGCCATCGGCCAGTTTTTTCACTACTTCCATTTTCATTTTGCGACCCTGCGATACAGCAGTGACAAACTGGTCGTAAGAATCATCGATCAGATCTTGTAGGATTTTGCGCTCGTCTTCAGTCATTGGTCTGAACATTGAAGCGATATCTTTGTATGGTCCAGACTTAATTACTTTTGGTTCGATACCAACTTTGTCTGCAAGACCTTTGACGTTCATCATGTTGAAGATGACACCAATAGATCCTGTGAGAGTTCCGGGATTAGCTACAATTTTGTTTGATGCGCAAGCAATGTAATAACCGCCTGATGCGCAGATATCGCCCATCGAGGTTACAACCGGTTTTTCAGCTGCAACTTGCGAAACTGCCTGGCAAATTTCTTGTGATGTTCCAACTGTCCCACCAGGTGAGTTGATTCGAATCAAAACGCCTTTTACTTTGTCGTTTTTCAAAATTTTCTTCAATTTTTTGACTGAAGAATAAGGCGAGCGGCTCATTGAGAACAAGCCTTCCTCATCTTTATCTACTATGGGACCGTTTAAAGTGATAACTTCAATACGATCTTTTAGTTTCATCAAACTGCCACCAGAAGAATCGGATGTGTCTGAATCTGTCTTGCCCGATTTGATTGCAAGACCCACTGGAACCGCCAGGATGCACAAGCCTATGAGGACGATGGCAATCCACTTCTTGTTTGATTTTTCAGTCATTATTATTTCCGCTGCTAGAGCTGTTGTTGAGTTTTGGCATCATCAGCTACTTTCGGTTTTATTTCCGACTGCTGATCATCTATCTTATTTTCGTCTGCCAACTGGGTAGTTGGAGCTGAACCCTGAAACTCTTTGTCGATGCTGGCATCAAGTTTTTCAACTGCATCCTGACCAGAAAGATCGATCAAGAGTTGACGATATTTGCCTAGCTGACCACCAATATCGGTGATTTCGCGTTGAGCTTTTTTAAGAGTGTATTGCATCTCGATTTGTTGAGACGCACCACCAGCTGATGCTTCGCTCACCATCTTCTTCAGTTCTTCGAAATCGCCATTTGCGCTCATCAACTTTTTGTGTTGAAGCTTATAATCGCGATAATCGCTAACCACTTGTTTGGCGGTGGTGCGAATCATGTTATAGAGCATGATTTGTTCAGCTTGTGAAATATTTGCTTTCTTAGCGCGAGCACCTTCAGCTGCTCCAAGCAGTTGAGAGAACACGTTATATGAAAGGTTCTGCATCATATAGGTGCCTTGACCGGGAGCCATCACTCCAATACCGCCGATAGTAGTGTAGATTGCGGTGCTAAGAGTTTTCATCAAAAGAGTAACAGTTTTAGATGGATCAGCAGATGGCATCAATTTAGCCAAAACAAAATTGATCTCTGGTGAATTCTGCAGTGCAGCTTCCCACAAAGCAGTCAATTGTTCTTTTTCTATTTGCTGCTCTTCTGTTAATTTACTTGCTTGCTCATCTGTTGTTGGCTGCAGAGTGAGCGGGCTTGCGTTAATCATTGTGGCTTGATCGACCAGGCTACCTTTGCCTGAACCATCGCCGCTTATCTTGGAATTCTTGACACTAAATGTAGATTTAAGCGTGTCATTTTCGCTTTCCATTGGACCTTTGGGAACGAACTGATCTTTAGTGACAGTAACGTTCAAGGTTTCGGTGCCATCTTCAGATGCAGTTGCTTCTGCTTTTTTCTCAAGTGGGCTATTCAATGTAAGAGGAGCTAGATCTGCATTGGACTCTGCGGCTTGTACCGGCTCGGGAGCAGCTTGCAAATCGAGCTTATCGTAGACGGGCAATTTTAAAGATGGTTTTTTTCCTGCAAGTGCCATGACACCAGATCCGGTGAATCCGGAAGTGATGAGCGAAAGACTGGCAGCGAGACTGAGAAAACCAACCTTGAGTTTTCGGTTATGCATCGAAATCATTTATGTAGATTACCTTTGGACCTATCACTTTTCTTTGACCGTGGATGTCCGTAGAAAGTGCCCTGCACAGAGGAAGACTATAACACAGCGCTTCCTCTTTGAAAGTTAGCTTTATGAAATCTGTACGGCGCTTGGCGCCATTTGACGCATGACAGCTTAAAGATTGCTTATCTACTTGACATGCCTTGAGAGCTATACATTATTAGACCGACACACACAAATATAAACGCTAGTTGGTCAAGGATTATCCAAAGTGATGTTGGTGAGAGTCCAAAAGACATAAAGATGTATCCAATGTATACGACTTTGAATACAACGGCGCAAATGGATGCCAGACATACCATCTTTAATTGAGCAGCACCAATGGCTGGACCGGCTTGCCGTCTCGTACTTGGATAATCGTCATCATCTTGGTCTGAAGCGCCGGAGCTAAGAAGCCCGCTGCGACTGCGTCTGTCTGTATTTGATTGACGTCTGCTGGTCGTTCTGCGGTCGTCAGGTCCTGATTCTGAGTCAGAGTCAGAGTTTGAAACTAATTTTGACTGTTTGGCAAGGGGATGTGGGATGGCAGGAATAGCTTCTCTTTGGGGTATGGGCGGGGGAAGATAATTCTCATCTGGTTGTCCCGGCATTTGTAACGGTCTTTGGTTTGGAACCTCAGGCGTTGGTGCGGGCAGGTTAGGTGGCTGAAAACTTGGTTGCTGGGCGAATATGCCAGAAGAATTCGGAGATTGCGGTGCTTGCGAAACTTGAGGTGCTTGTGGCTGTTGAGCCGGTGGAGTTTGAGGCGCGTGCATCGGCATTGGAGCTTGTGCGGGCGGGACCATTGAGGCTGGTGGATTCATTTGGCTGAGCGGACTCATTGGAGTGGTCGGCACTGGCGCGGGAATCGGAGTAGGTGCTTTCACTGGTGCCTGCGCGGGCTTTTCGTCCTGGTGAGATCGTGCTCTTAATAAAGGTGAACGAAGAGCATGGGCGTCTTCTTTTGGTTCGTCTTCATCCCAGTCGTCGTCTAGTTCTTCATAATCTGAGGTATCTAGAAGGCGTGAGCGCAATTTGGGTTTGCCGCCTTTGGCGCCTTGATTACCGGTGTTTTGATTGTTTTGACCACCAGTAGAATTTTGTTCAACGGCTGAGCCAGTAGACATAGATTGATTGAGAGCAGAAGAGGCGGAGGGTGGAGACGATTTGCGACGAATGCGTGGCATGCCGCCCGCTGGCGGGCTATCGAAATCATCATCATCATCGTCATCGTCGCCTTCACCTAATAAAGGTGAGCGTAATTTATTTTTGCCGATTCCAGAACCAGACTTGCGATTTTCTGGTACGTTGTCCCAGCTTTCATCTTCGTCGTCGCCTGCAAGTAAAGGTGAGCGTAATTTGGGCTTGTCGCCAGGAGCTTTGGGCTTGGCAGGTTTTACGCCGCGAAGCTTAGAAACATTAGGTTCTTCGTCATATGTTTCAGGCTCTTCATAACCGCTCAAAAGTGGTGATTTGAGTTTGGGGCGTGGCTCATTGCGCCTATCAATGCGATTTCCGCATTCGCGACAAAATTGCGAATTGGGTTCATTTGAAACCTGACAAACAGGGCACTGAATCATGCCAAAAACTCCAGTTTAGTTATAAACATCCAGCTCAATCCTACCTTTTTTATGTCGTTTTGCCGAAGCTTCATTACTATATGTGCCCTTTGCGCTAAGACCTGGCTAATTTTTGTCAAGACCATTACATGTTACTATCCTAGGGTCTAGACTTCTTGACTGCCTGGTTGACTGCCCGGGCTCAAAAGCTCCCCTAAAATTGCCGCTCTGGAGGCTATAAACAGAATGAGACGTAACGGAAGTTCCTATCTTTCTTTGACACTGGCACTCGCCACTTTCTGCTCAAGCGCAGTATCACCTGCATTTGCGGCTGGTCAGTCAGACCTCAATTTTAAAATCTATGCTCCCGACACTTTCAAACCACTAGGTGTCGAGTCTGGTGCGCCAGCGCGTACACCAGAATCGAGAGCTACAACTACACCGGCACCAACTCTTGAAGCCGAAAGTCCGAAGCTCGATGAAACATCACCATCAGTTTCTGAGTCGCCTACCGTTCCAATGGAAGAGCCCAAGCTAAGTAGTGATGCGCCTCAAGCTGAAACTAATACTACTAGCACCACGAGTGACACCGCCACGAATTCCACAAAACTATTAAAAGGATATGCGCGTGTCGTTCCTGTCGGAACCAAGATTCCTATAATTATGGATACGGCAATCGACAGCGATACAAGCCAAGAGGGCGATGAATTCACAGCCCGTACATCCGAAGACCTTTCAATTGACGGCTCGACACTGATTCCTGCAGGCTCAGTTATCAAAGGAAGAATCGCTCAGTTAAATGCTCCTAAGCACATGAGTCGTTCGGGATCTGTTGCTTTGAAATTCGATACAGTCACTACTCCAGATGACAGACAAATCCCTCTGGTAGCCACTCTTGTTGCTCGCGGCGGTGTTGTACATGCCAGACGCGGTTTGAAAGATATTGCTTTTGACACAGGTACAGTTGCACTACCAATGGCTGTAGGTCTTGGTATCGGCGCACTTGCTGCTGGTAGTTCCAGCTCGAGTTCTTCAAGTTCGTCGAGCGGAATGGGACGCGCAGGTGGTGCCTTGATTGGTGCTGGTGTTGGCGCTGCAGTCGGTATTGCTATTCTTCTTGCCAAGAAAGGAAAGCGAGTTGATGTGCGCCCTGGCGACGAACTCAAAATCGAACTTGCCGAAGAGCTTGACGTAAACAAGAACATGTAGGGCTGCATCAAACCATAGGGAAAACCCTTGGTTTGAACTGTTCTAAAGCACCGTGTTAAATGTGGTGTTTCCATTTATATTGAAAGTTAACAGGCGCTACAGTTGAGAATGCCAAACTTTTAAGGTGTTATACTGACAGTGCTTAATAATAGCTAAGAATATTAGATGGCGAAAAGAAAATGACTAGCTCTTCAAGAAATCCAAACGCTCGCACCAATAGAGATCCCTCGACCGCAGGCTTCATGTCTATTTTGCCTGGACTTGGTCAGATGTATAACGGCGAAATGCGAAAGGGGTATTTATTCCTCGGCGCCGGTATCATCAATTTGGGATTGTTTCTCTTTCTGCTTTTCAATAATGCGATTCTAGGTGCAATCAGTAGTTTCGGACAAACTTTTAATATCGCACCAAACAAACAGCTTATTGGTTCGATGGTGCAGATGAATTTCGGCAGTCCTGTATCGCTTGTGTTGATCGGACTATTCGTTTCATTTATTGCATACGCTATGCGCGACGCCTACGATCATGCGGCACGATTACAGCGCAAACATATATACGCCGATGCTGTTATGGAATTTCCCGAAGCCACAAGCGGCTCATATTTATTGCATGCATGCCTCATGGCTACTTGCTTGATCCTTGCATTCTTCTTTTTAATACCGCCACCACCCAGGGTGCAGGTAACTGATATTGAATTTATTCAAAATCAGGAAGAG
This sequence comes from Candidatus Melainabacteria bacterium, assembly GCA_016699165.1. Classification (GTDB taxonomy): domain Bacteria; phylum Cyanobacteriota; class Vampirovibrionia; order Obscuribacterales; family Obscuribacteraceae; genus Aved-18. The sequence goes on from CP064963.1 coordinate 3,870,829, forward strand.
ATGAAAAAAGAAAAGACATATAAAAGAAAAGCGGAAAAACATTCTGAAGATCGTGGCAAACACGATCCACAAAAGAAAATAACTCCGCCATCTCCAGCTCCAAAAGCGGCTGCTCAACCTACAAAGCAGAACACGCCTCAACCTCAAAAACAGCCTTCGCCACAGCCGCAGAAGCAGCCTTCGCCACAGCCGATGAAACAACCATCGCCTCAACCGAAGCCTTCGCCTCAACCGTCTCCGGCACCTTCTCCAAGACCGGAACCTCGTCCAAGCCCAACACCTTCGCCGACTCCGCGTCCATCGCCTTCACCAAGACCGTCTCCGAGTCCGACTCCAAGACCGATGGCAACAGCGACTCCTTCGCCTACGCCAACTCCGTCACCAACTCCATCTAAGACGCCTTTTGCGATGCCCAATCCATTTGCGGCTCCAGTGTCTTCGCCAAAATCCGCTCCAAGTCCAGTGGCTGCCCCAATTTCTATTGGCAAAGTCGGCGCTCCATCTGCTGCTGCACCTAGAATTGCATCTGCTACTAATGTCACAGCTGGCGGTGCTTTTGCACCAATCAGCAATATAAAAGGTAGTTCCGGTGGTGGTGGCAGAAATGCTCCAGCTCCAATCTTTGCAGGCGGTGGCGGTGGTCCCAAAGGCAAAGAAGGTGGCGGCGAACCAGGATTTGCGCCAGCTCCTACAAGAGCCGGTGGCGGGCGTCCCGGTGGCACTGAAGGCGGCGGCTCTCCGTTTGCTGCAGGTCCGGTCGTTCCACGAGCTGATGCTGGTGGCGGATCTCCTGGTGGCAGAGCAGGTACTCCTGGTTCTGGCGGTAAGGAAGGCCATGACGGCAATCCTCCTCCTGGAGCCAAGCCTGGCAGACCATCAGTTGGTGCTGAAAAAGATATCGACTTTGGTCCTTACATGGCTGACTTGCAAAGAAGAATCAAGCGCGCTTGGTTCCCACCTAAGGGTAACGAAAGTAAACGAGTGGTAGTAGTATTCAAGGTGCATGCAAATGGCACGATGTCAAACCTGCGTCTTGTAACATCTTCGGGTGCTGCAATCGCCGACCAGGCAGCTTTAAAAGCAATTGAAAACGCTGCACCTTTCAGACCGCTTCCAGACGGCGCTCCCACCGATGTAGATATACAGTTTACATTCGACTACAACGTCTTTGCTGGTGGTGGGGTCGGCAAGCTGCGACGATTCTGATAGACTCTTGTAGGCGATTGCTATAAATAGCAAGAGTTATTAACCGAGTCAGGAGAAGAGATGGAAAACAAGTTTCTAACTTACTTTATTCAGTTCATGATAGCTGATTGGTTTGCTTCCATTCCTATTACCATTTGTTCGGTGGCAACACTCGCCTGCATCGTCGAGCGCTGGATGTATTACAACCAGAACAAACGCGACGTGACCGCTTTCATTCACACTTTGCAGCGTGAATTGGAAAACAACAACCTGCAAAAGGCGCAGCAAAACTGCAGCCGCCTGGGTGGTGTTATCGGCGAAGTAGCAGAAGAAGGTGTACGTCTTCTAGCGGAGCAGAAAGAAGATTTCTCCAAGGCTTTCGATATTACAGTTTCACTGGTATCACGCAAACTAGAAAAACACTTAGCCGTTCTTGGTACCATCGGTGCCACCAGTCCCTTCATCGGACTATTCGGAACGGTAGTAGGGGTTGTATTCACACTAGACGAACTGGGCGCCTCTGGCGGCGGTACATCTACGGTAGTCGTAGGTGTAGCTAAAGCTCTTATCGCTACAGGTTATGGTCTGATTGTTGCCATCATGGCGGTAATTTTCAATAACTGGTACACAAACACAGTTAAGCGTTTCAACGATGACTTCCAGCTTTTAAAACTTCTCTTCCTCAGCTTCGCATCAGCCGACGGATCGGATAGTCACTAGGAGATAACGTCTTATGTCGATGGGCGGAGTTGGTGAAACATTCACTGACATCAATATCACTCCTTTGACAGATGTGTTCTTGGTGCTTCTGGTTATCATGATTTTGATTGCGCCTTTGATTGATAAGTCCGAACTCAAAATCAAACCGCCAGAGACTGTTTATGCGCAGAAAGAAAATTCGCGCACCAAAACAATTATGATTGACGTTGATACTGAAGGCAAAGTTGCTCTGCAGGGAAAAGCGCTTCCAAGCAATGACGAAGCTACTATTCAAGCCAAATTGAAAGAAGTAATTGATAAAATGGGCGTGACCGATATTCCGGTGACGGTCAATGCTGATGGAAATTGCAAGCAGAAAAACGTAGTTTATATTATGCAAGCTTGCTCCGCACTTGGTATCAAACGTATGCGTGTTGCTACCGTGCAACAAACTAATTACGCAAAGTAAAAATAATCACTTTGGATTTTTATAAACTGGCTCTGCTAGGTCATCCGCTCGGACATTCGCGTTCGCCTGAAATGCATAAGCGCGCACTTGCGCATTGCAATCTCCAAGGTAGCTACGAACTTATAGATGTGCCTGAAACTGAACTTGCATCCACTGTGCAACGATTGAAAGACGAGGGCTATGCGGGATTCAACGTCACCATACCGTACAAAGAAAAGATAATTTCACTGCTAGATGATGTGGAAGTACACACTAAATCTATTGGTGCTGTGAACACCGTGAGAATAGATGAACAGACCAATGCAGTGGGATTTAATACTGATGCTCCTGCTTTTCTTCGGTCGCTTTTAAGCAAAGCCGGTGATTCGAATAAGTTTAGAAGTGCAGTCATTTTAGGAAACGGTGGAGCTTCCAGAGCTGCTCGATCAGTATTGAAGTCTATATCGCCAAACATAAATATTATTGTCGTATCCCGCAAAGCAAATATTGAATGGACTGAGAGTTTGCGACCTTTTGAGTGTATGGAGTTATCTCATTTTATCGATCAAAAAGCGTTTGACAGGAATGGACCAAATTTATTCATTAACGCAACACCGCTTGGACAGTCGAATGCGACTACACCTGAGTTCAAATATTTTGAGCGGATAATCTCGAAATTCCCCGATGGAACTTTTGTTTTCGATATGGTCTATGCAAAGAAAAAGTCAGCAACCACCCCATTTGTTTCTGCTGCCCAAAAACGAGGATTTAAATGTTGTGATGGAACGTATATGCTTGCTTTACAAGCTGCAGGCGCATTCTACATTTGGACCGGGAAATTAGTAACGCCAGAAGTTATGCTTGGACTTTAGCAGTATTTTTACTGCTATTTACGCGGCTCTCGAAAAGCATTGGAACCAGAAGCATAGCAAGATTCATGTCGCCTTTGATTGCAAGCATGCCAGCAAGAGTGGCTGTCATTGCCGTCATGCGACCGTCTAAGATTATTTCTAAGTCACGTGTATCGATTGTTATATAACACGGAATTCGTGGATCTTGCGGCAGTTCTTTTTGAGGCACGAATTGGCAGGCACCGTTGCTAACTTGTAAAAGCCAGATTCCGCCTTCTTCTCCGGTTAGGTTAAAGACATAGGCAATTGTGTGCGATCCTGCAATTGCGGGGTCGAAGCGTTCTTGCAATTGAGCAATTAGTTTTTCTGATTTCAACATGGCAAGGATTATATACTCTGATATGCATAATTGGCTTATCATCTTCACATGACTAATAGACGCAAAAAATCCAACTTCACCAATTTGTCCGATGTGCTTGGACCACTTGTGGCGGAAATCAAATTGGATCAGAGGCTTCGTGAGCACAGCTTGTTTAGCTTGTGGCCGTATATTGTGGGTGAGAACTTGAGCCGACTATCACGACCAGTTTTCTTCGACCATCAGGGTGTTATGGTGGTGGCATGCAGCGATGCGTCTTGTGCTCAAGAATTGAGTTTGAAAAAAATGCAGATTCAAGACCAGTTATACAAAGCCGGACGAGGAATGAATGTAAAAGTCTCGGGGCTTCGTTTTGATATCAAACTAGCTCGCTATGTCAAAGACGAAAACGTGCCAGACCCAGTGATAGAGGCAAGCAAGCTCCTTGCCATTCCCGAATTCACAGAAATTGAGCGCGAAGTTGATTTGAAGCCAGAAGATTTGCGCGAGCTGGAAACTCTTAAGACGGCTCTCATAAACGACGATGGCATTGACCCAAAAATGATAGATCGCATTCTGATGGTGCATAAAAGAGAGTTAAACTTGCGCGAGTGGTATCGTCAAAAGGGATGCCCCTCTTGTCCCTCATGCGGGTTGCCAGTAGCGCGTTTGCATTGGGAGGCGGGCGTCTGCGGAAATTGTTATATACAGTCAGTTAGATAATGATAAGCCTACAGACGGTTACTCAAGGGTTTTCCTCTTAACTACTGTGTTATGATTTTTCGGTCTCATGGCGAACTCTTTTCTTACTGCTGGTTAACTCGCACGTAACATGATTAGACTGCAAAATGTCTCCAAAAGTTATGCCGGTCGGCTTGCCCTCAAGGATGTCAACCTTCATGTAGCACTGGGTGAATTCGCCTTCCTGGTCGGTCCATCTGGGGCTGGTAAGTCGACATTGATGCGACTCTTGTATCGCGAAGAAGTACCAACATCTGGCAACGTCTTTATTGGCGGAGTCAATTTGAATAAGCTTTCTTCTCCTCAGATTCCGCTTTTGAGAAGACGTCTGGGCATTATTTTTCAAGATTACAAACTGCTCACAAGACAGACAGCTTACGACAATGTCGCTTACATTCTGCGTGCGCACGGCATTGACGAAAAAGAAGTGCGCAAACGTGTAAACAGTGCACTGAATGTGGTGAACTTAGAAGATAAGCAAGATGCTTTTCCCGACGAGTTATCTGGTGGCGAACAACAGCGTGTTGGTATAGCCCGCGCTATAGTGAACGGTCCGCCCGTGCTACTTGCAGACGAACCTACAGGTAACCTTGACCCCGCTACTTCGCTTGAAATCGTGCAATTACTTGCTCGTATCTCGCAGCGTGGTACCACAGTTTTGATTTCCACTCACGACCACACAATCGTAAACACCATGCGTCGCCGCGTCATATCGATGCGAGCAGGCGAGGTGGCAACCGACATTGATAGTGGTTTTTATGAAGTGCAGGGACAAATTCAAGTATGAGACACCTGAGAGTATTTTGGCGTATTTGTGTTGAAACCATGCTTGGTATCAAGCATAGCGGTTGGTCGAATTGGCTTGTTGTAAGCATTCTGGCTATCGCCCTTACAATTTTTGGTAGCGTGCTGCAATTGACTATGACACTAAAAGATGTGGTCAATTATTTTGGTTCGCAAATGGTTATTTCTGCATTTCTAAAAGACAATTTCGAACCGGGCAAAGTGGCTCAAGAAATCAGTCAATTTGTCGAAGTGCGACTTGTTGAAGTAATAGACAAAAACAAGTCCTGGGGCGAAATGCAAAAAACAATGAAAGTGGCATCGATTCCAAACCCACTTCCAAATACTTTGCACATTCGTGTAGCCAAACCAGAACAAGTAGAAAAACTGGCTCCCAAACTGCAATTGTTATCTGGCGTTGAAGCTGTGCGCTATCCAATGATGGTGGCACGACGCTTAAATGAAGTGCGTCACTTCTTTGAGATTGCTGGTGTTGCAGTCACTGCTGTTCTTGCTTTTGCGACTTTGATAGTAATCGGAAACACCATTCACCTGGTCATCCAGGCGCGTCACAAAGAAATTGAAATTTTGAGTTTGATGGGCGTGGGACATTTTTATATCAAGTGTCCGTTTGTGTTGCAGGGCGCGTTTTATGGTGCGGTATCGGCTCTATTTGCCGCTGTTGTAATTATTGGCGTCGAGCTTTATGTGATTAAGCCTTATGTTTCAAACGAGCTTGTAAGCTTTGCAAGTATGATGCCAACTGGATTTGGTTATAACCTGGTAGAAACTTTCCTGGTTATGCTCGCTCTAGGCATGGCTGTTGGTGCAGGCGGCGGAGCCTGGGCATCGGGACGTTATATCAAAATTTAGTTCGATAGAATTTTTATTGCTGTGTGCCATTACAAGCAGAGATTAGTCTGCCTATAATGGTTGTTAAAAACGTGTTTTGAAACCCTTGCTGCAAGAGCGTTTCCAGGCAGGTATGTAAGAAATTATGCGCGTTTTTAATACTTGATGAAGGCGATAAATTGAAATGAACTCGAAAGTGCCAGCTTTTCAGCAGGTATTAAATATTGATGGTTTTTCTCACGGAGGCGTTTTAAAAGGCAATAGGGAACAGGCTTTTGGGCGACAGAAAAAAGGGTCATTATAGGCAAACAAAAAGAGCGACATTGCTGCCGCCCTTTTTATTCGATTTTATTCTATTTGGTTTTAATTCGAATTATGCGTTTGGAACGGCGTTCAAAACACTTACGCTGTCCATCTTATCGCCTGCGCGAAGTGACATCATAACGTCGAGCCCTTCGATTACTTTGCCAAACACGGCATATTGCATATTCAAGAAAGATGCATTGCCTAGTGTGAAAAAGAATTGCGATGTGGCTGAGTTAGGGTCGTTTGTGCGAGCCATCGACATAATGCCAGCTTCGTCATGCTTGAGGTGAGGTTTCACTTCTAAAGGAATGGTTTTGCCCGAGCCTCCACGCCCGGTGCCATCGGGATCGCCGCCTTGAAGGCAGAATCCAGGCTCGTAGCGGTGGAAAATCAGTCCGTTGTAGAAGCCACGGTTTACCAAATCAAGAAAATTAGCTGCGGTAACAGGGGCATCGTTTTGGAAAATCTGACATTTGATTTTCCCTTTTGCTGTTTCGATCAAAACGATCGGATCTGTATTTGTCATAACTTTGTCCTTAATTAGTTTTTGAATGAGAGTTATTTGCCTTTGCCCTTGGGCTCAGCGCCTTGAACATAAACTTTGGTCATCTTGTCGCCTTTGCGCAATTTCATTACGTTCTCGAGCCCTTCGGTCACTTTACCAAAAGCAGCATAACCAGGAGGGTTATCCAAGAAGCTTGCAGCATCTAGTGTGAAATAGAATTGCGAGCTTGCAGAATCAGGATCGTTTGTACGAGCCATTGCTAGAACGCCTGCTGAATCGTGCTTGAGGTTAGGTGATTTTTCAAGCGGGATGGTTTTGTCCGAACCGCCCTGACCTGTGCCTTGTGGGTCGCCGCCTTGAATGCAGAAACCTTTCTCGTAGCGGTGGAAAACGAGTCCGTTGTAGAAACCACGATTTACAAGACCAAGAAAGTTGTTGGCGGTGATAGGAGCTTCGCTCTTGTAAATGACCATTTTGATGGTCCCTTTGGTGGTTTCCATAACCACTGTTGGATCATCGGATTTGCTTGCTGCTTTGCCTTTTTTGTCGGCTGCAAACGCATCGGGTGCAGCAAAGAGCATGCTGAATACTAGAAGTAACACGGCGAAAAAATTCATAACGGCGGAAGGACCTCCATGAGGGCTCGATATGCCGTGTATTTTATAGCCTTATAAAAGCCAAGACCTAGAAATTAATAAAGGTCCTATTGTTTGAAACCGTTTAGTTGATAAGTTACTTTGGCGCGCGGACCAGGCTCGCCCTGCTTGATTATCGAGATGCGCTCCATGCCGTTCATTTGATTGCCGTCGGGACTGATCTCAAGCACGATGGCTTCTTGAGCCATTGTGTTTTTAATCGGGTGTTGATAGCGGATAAATGCGCGACTACCTTCTACCTTGTCAACAATGAGAGCACTTTTCACGCCCATGTCGTTACTGAATGCGTATCCTGATTGGGGACTGCCCATAATATTCCAAACGTTTTGAGTTTGAGGTTGGAAAATACCCTCTGCTGCCTGGTATTGAGGTTGCATTGCTTCAAAATTGGTTTTGCGACCTTGTATAGCCCATCTACCAAGAAAACTCGGCGGTAGGGCGACACTCTTTTGTTCTCTCAATTGAAACATAGGCGATTGACGCAACTGAGGCATTGGTCTTGCTTGCGGCATCTGCCTAATCAGCTGTGGTTGTTGCTGTTGTGGTTGATTCTGCTGGACTTGAATCTTGAGTGGCGCTTGCTTCTTAGGCGGTGGCTGCTTCTTGGCTGGTTTCTGAGGCGTAAAAGTTGGATATGGAGCGTAATCAGGCACGCCATTGTCGCCTGGAGTGTAGTTTTTCTGCTCTGCGTTTAGCTCGAATTGTTTGGCTTGCAGGCATGGTGCAAAAGACACGCTTACCGATGATCCAATCATGACGGCAATGCCAGCAAGGACGAGGTATTCGACTAGACTACGCTTGCGCTCTGTCATCTTTTAGCTCCTGATAAAAGTCATTGTATATCTTTTACCCGGAACTCGCCGCTTATACCTAAATGGCGTTTGAAACGCTCGCTACGCTTTTGGAAAATCCTAAGTCCACCAGGCGTTTATAGGCTTCCTGACCGGCTGTAGACGTTGGTTCTGCTACAACAATTTCAACTAAGGGGTCAATTGCTTCAGGCACTCTTTGTTGTTTTATCAGCAAATCGGCTTTCAGTAATTTGGCTTTGTTTTTTAATTTGCTGAATTCGAGCGCTAAAGCCTTTTCTTCTTTGGCTTGAGCTTTGGTCGAATCGTTTTTATCGAATACTTGATACATTTTCCAGTGTGAATTAGCCAGCTCTTGCATCCACTCACAGGTAACGTAGATTGACTCCTGCATTGTGTTTGGTGGATTGGTTTCGAGTTTTTCTTTCAGTTCGGCAATTCTAGATTGAGCCTGATCGACTGTTATGGGTAAAAGAGAATAGCCACCAGGGGCAGTGGCGGGATTTTTACTGGCTTGAATTTGTTTTTGGGGTACTTGTTTTGTTTGCACCGGCGCTTTGGCTTGGGCACTTGTTTTTTCATTTAAATTTTGAAAGAAGTTGGAATTAGAGGGGCTGCCCGGCAAGGGGGCTTGTCCTTGCTGAAAAGCTGAACCGTTATCGGAAGAGGTTTGCATGCCAGGGATTGGAGCCGAGTCAGCTAACGCCGCAACGCCCACCAGGGCAGAACAAACGAGTGCAGCGCTTAGCGGAATTGTGACTGCTTGAACGCGTGATTTCATTTTGACAACCTGCCTGATATTTAAAAAACTGACCAGAAAACTGCTTGAATACTCTATCACAGCTCCAGTTGAAAAGATTATTGGAGCCACATAATGCAAGTCTTGTGCGAGTCGATATAGTGATCGATATGAGTTTTGTACAGAAGCTTTTTCGAACTAAATCAAGCCGACTTTTAATTGAAGAAGCCGGTCATCCAGATTACCAAATGAAAAAAACTTTGGGTGCTTTTGATCTGGTGGCATTTGGTGTCGGGGCCACCATTGGTTCTGGCATTTTTGCATTAGCTGGAACCGCTTGCGCAGGAAGTCCTGCTCAAGCCGCCGGACACGTACTGTCGACGCCACTTATAAATTTTTTCATGGGAAGTACGATGGGCAGAGATCCTGCAGGTCCTGCACTTGTAATTTCTTTCATCGTGGCAGCCATTGCCTGCGCCTTTGCGGCTCTGTGTTATGCCGAGTTAGCCGCTATGATTCCAGTTTCTGGATCAGCTTACACTTTTGCCTACGCCTCTTTGGGCGAGCTTACAGCCTGGCTCATCGGCTGGAATCTGGTACTTGAATATGCAGTGGGAAATATCGCTGTTGCAGTTTCATGGTCGGATCACTTTTTGCATTTTATTCATGGCATGTTTGGTGCCAAAGTGCCCATGTGGCTTACCACAGACACTAAGACGGCGCTTAACAGGCTGGCTACATTACCGGCCGACAATTTGCAGTGGCAATTTTATTCGACTACAGATTTACCCAATATCTTTGGACACCAGTTTGCACTAAATATTCCAGCATTTCTTATCGTCGCGCTCATTACCTGGATTTTGATTCTGGGTATTCAAGAAAGCGCCAAAGTAAATGCCATTGCAGTAGTAATAAAAGTAGTAGTGGTGCTCTTTTTCATAATTTTTGGTTCATTCTACGTTAATCCCGACAACTGGATTCCATTTGCTCCAGGTGGCTGGACCGGTATCATGGGTGGTGCAGCAATTGTCTTTTTCAGTTTTATAGGATTTGACGCTGTAAGCTCTACTGCGGAGGAAACTAAGAATCCACAACGCGACATGCCTATTGGAATGATGGGCAGCCTTGCAATTTGTACTGTTTTATATGGCGGGGTCTCACTCGTCTTAACCGGAATTATGCGCTACAGCCAATATGCCAATGACGCAGCACCAGTGGCATCGGCGCTCGCATTCACTGGTCAGGCATGGGCACATGTTTTGATTAGCATTGGCGCCCTTGCGGGCATGACGTCTGTACTGCTTGTATTTCAGCTTGGTCAGCCAAGAATCTTTATGGCTATGGCACGCGATGGTTTGATGCCTGCTATTTTTGCCAAGATTCATCCTAAGTTTAAAACACCTTTGATGCCGACTCTTTTTACTGGACTTATAGTTGGTCTGGCATCAATGTTTGTAGATATCGGGGACGCTGCAGAGCTTACTAATATTGGCACTCTGAGCGCATTTATAATAGTTTGTGTTGGTGTGTTAGTGTTGCGCAAAACTCAACCAGAACATGTTAGACCGTTTAAATGTCCGCTCGTTCCATGGTTTCCTTTAGCAGGAATTATTTTTTGCTTTTATCTGATGTTGTCTCTTCCGGTGATGACTTGGATTCGATTTTTTGTTTGGATGGCGGTCGGGATTTTGATTTATTTCGCTTACGGGTTTCGAAAGAGCCGATTAGCTTAGAGTTGGCTTTCGATAAGGCTTTGCGCTTCTGCAAAACGCCCAGTCTTTCTTTCATCGCTTTCACTGTAAGCTCCAGATCTTTGCATTTGCCTTTGGCTTCTTCCAGATCTGCCACTGCCTGGTCAGCGTCTTTAGATGAGCCTTCTAACTCTTTCTTACTCACAATTCCCTGGTCGAATAATTCGACAAAATTTTGAGCACGTTTTTTATTTTCATCCACTAACGCAGTTTGGTCTTTCAATTTAGATTGAGCGTTTTTCAATCTCAGTTCATTACTTGCAAGTCTTGCTTTCAGATCTGCTTCAGATAAAAACGATAGTCCGGACAAATCTATATCGAATGAGCCCATCTCACTTGCGCTTGAGAAGGTGGGAATATTTGGCGGTGGGGGCGGTACGAAGGGACCAAAAACGTCGCGCTTTGCTTTGACTTTTGGTTTTGTTTTTGAAACCTGCGCTACAGGTTTAGTCGTTGCGACGGGCTTAGTACTTGCAACAGGCTTAAGCGCTGGTTTTGCAGTTGGTACAGGCTTTTGTGTTTCGGCATCGACAACAGGAGCAAGCGCCAATTCTAGAGTGAATGTCGTAGTTGAGACTACAATTAAAATCGTTGCTCTATTGATAATATTTCTCAATTTCATGGTTGCCGGGAGGCAAGTTCCTGTATTCTCATTGAATGCCTAAGGATAGTTTATCCGTAGTTTTTTTTGGAGATGTTGTCGGAAAGCCTGGACGTCGCTTTTTGCTACAACATCTTAAAGAGCTGACGGGTGCGGCTGAGCCGCCCGAAATAATTATTGCCAATGTTGAGAATGCCGCGCACGGGTTTGGACTGACAAAAACCATCGTGGATGAACTGGCAGCTGCTGGTGTGCAGTTGTTTTCAGGCGGCAATCACACTTTCGACCGCAAAGAAACGCTTGCTTTCATCGCTGATTATCCAAACGTTTTGCGTCCGGCAAATTATCCAGCCACTGCCCCTGGCAAAGGTACTTATATTCTTGAGACTAAAGAGGGATTTAAGCTTGGTTTCATAAACTTGATGGGGCGAGTCTTCATGGAGCCGCTTGAGTCGCCATTCTTGATGGCAGATAAGCTTATAGAAGAATTGAAACCTGATTGCGATGCCATTATGGTCGATATTCACGCTGAGGCAACGGCAGAAAAAATCGCACTTGGCTGGCATATGGACGGTCGCGTTTCGTGTATTGTCGGCACCCACACACATGTTCAAACTGCCGATGAGCGCATTTTGCCAGGTGGAACTGCCTATATTACCGACGTCGGCATGTGCGGTCCAATGAACGGTGTGATTGGCATGAGTCGTGAACTCGTGATGCGACGCTTCATTCAACAGCTTCCAACTCGTCTTGAAGTAGAAGAAGGTCCAGCCGTTTTGAGTGGCGTAAGAATAGAACTTGAGAGAAAGAGCGGTAAGGCGCTCTCTATTAATCGTATTTTTCTATCAGAGTCTAATTAGTTATGACTTTCGATCTGCATATGCACAGCCACTTTTCAGACGGAAACTGGTCGCCTGAAGAATTGGTAGAAGAAGCTCACAATCGAAATCTTAGAACAATTGCCCTTACTGACCATGACACTACCGATGGTGTTGTGCATGCACAAAAACATGCTACTCAATATAACATGGAAGTTATTCCAGCAATTGAAATAAGCACACAAAGACAAGGACAAGACCTGCATGTTTTGGGCTATTTCATCGATGCGAATAATGATTGTTTAAAACAACTTTTGCAAGAACAAAAAAATATTAGAGTAAGTCATGTTGAACGACTAGCTAAAAATGCAGGTATTGATCCCGATTTCATTTTAAACTTCAATGTTAAAGGCACAATCGGCAAAGCGCATATCGCTAAAGCATTAGTGGCCTGTGAAGCCGCAGCAGATCTCAATCAAGCTTATTTTGAATATCTTATGCCCGGTGGTAAATATTATCTTCAAAGAACATTTGTTGATACCGCCCATGCTGTCAAAGTTTTAAGCCAAAGTGGAGCAGTAGCAGTACTGGCTCATCCGCCCAAAGAAAAACTTGAGTCTATTATTCAAGAACTAAAACCATTTGGCCTTATGGGTATCGAAGCTTATCATGCTCTTTTTGGTCAAAATACAGAATATATTTTGAACCTGGCAAAAAAATATGATTTGCTCGTCACAGGTGGTTCGGACTGTCACGGTCCATATCCTGGATTTGCGCCGCAACTGGGCGGAGTGAATATGCCGCAATTTGTTCTAGATAATTTAGCGAGCTGCGTCTTTAATCAAAGACTGGGTGTCGCTATTAACGTCTGATTGGTCTGCATTATCAGAATTTTCTGAATCAGAATTTTTTGTATTGTCTAAATCGATTTTATTGCGCGAAGGCGCAGCCAATGTCGAGCCTTTAGTGGAAGTGCTTGATGCGGCAATACTTAAAGGTCTTGATAGTGAGCCTTCGGCTACTTCACCAATTTTGCTATCCACTACACCGCCATCGGCATTTAGTATCACCTGTGATGGTATGTAGCCTTTGTAATATTTTTTGATTAACTGAGTTACAGCCGGCGTTTTGTTGGTTTTATCCACATCGACCAGTAAAAATTTCACGCCTTCTTTAGCGTATTTATTGTAGAGACCAACCACAATTTTGGCTTGTCTATTTGTGTTTAAATCGCCCGAGCCACCAAAGAAAATGAAAGTCGGTTTTCCTGGCTCAATAGATGCGTCGTCCATTTTTTGACCGACAATCGGAAATCCAGAATCGATATCTTGATTGAATGAAATGCCGCGCTTGAGACTAATATTTTCGGCTGCAAGACAGGCTTGTGTGCCAGGTTCGATAACCAGAGCCCCGAGTAATAAAATTGAAGTGCGTTTTTTCATGATGCAGTTAACGACGCCTATTTGGGCTAATGGTTCCGCGCTTACTTATTGGTCAGTCAATTTGCTTGAAGTCGCTAGCCTTTAGCGAATGCACAAATCGAGCCCATTTCTGGTGTTCAATGCTAAGGCAATACTCTACCAGGCTTTTCAATAGGCGATCGCCCGATTGCGAAGCACCTTTAAACACGTAAATATTTTGGGGTCTACTATTGTCCAGTGATTTCTCAACGTCCAGTTGAGCAATTTGACTGAGATTGTTTTGCGGCACGGGCAAGAGGTGCGACATGGTCGTTTTGGGCGCCTGGTTGATTCCTTGCGTACCGTTATCGGTACTCGTTTTATTTGAGGGGCCGTCATTGAGTTCAAGATTATCTACTCGATCGACCGTAATTTCGCACTGGATAACGCTGTCTACCGAATTTTCGCGCGTGCTATTGCAAAGCAAACGCTCAGCCAGCCAACAACTCAACACTTCAGTGGCGTGAAGTTGGGGATCTGCTTGGCGTAAATACTTGGCAAAAGCTTCTAGAATCAATGTTTTCTGCCTCCTAAAAGCGAATATATCATGGTTTGTTTTGAGTGATGCAAAATTGCCAAGCGATAATTAAAAATGCCCAATTCTCTACGCTTTGTAAATTATCAAATTAATCTTGTCAAATATCTATATATGCAAAATTCAGACTGTATAATGAAGGCACTCGAGGCCCTTGTGGCTCGGGAAGGATGTAGTTAAAAGTCTAAATTTGCCTGAACTTCGTTGTTCATTGCGTTATCTAATCCATATATAGTGCATATAACAAGTTCGCTTTAGACCTCCATCCTGGAAAGCTTTAGTTATCTTCCCAGCGCCCCGCAGAGGGCTAATTGCCAGTGACAAGGTCAACAATAAATACCGATTTTTCCAAGCTTCTCATAGAAGAATTATTAGAGCAGGTCGAAAGACCCGGTCAGTATCTAGGTAATGAATGGGGAGCTGCACGCAAAGATTTTGACGCAGCTAAAGTAAGACTACTTCTGTCTTTCCCTGATATTTACGAACTTGGCATGTCCAATTTCGGATTACGCATTCTTTATCAAATAGTAAATAACCAGCCAAACTTTATGGCTGACCGCACCTACGCACCAGCTTCTGACATGGAAGTTTTGATGCGTGAAAAGAAAATTCCACTCTGGTCTTGGGAAGCGCGTCGCCCCGCTCGTGAGTTTGAGCTTATCGGCTTTTCTCTTTCATACGAGCTTTGCTACACCAATGTTTTGAATATGCTGGACATGGCAGAAATTCCAGTCAGAGTAGAAGATCACGTGGATATGTTCCCGCTCATTTTTGCCGGTGGTCCCTCCACTATTAATCCAGAGCCCATGGCACCTTTCTGCGACTTCTTCATCATTGGAGATGGAGAAGAAACGATGCCTGCTATCATGCGCATCGTCGAACAAGTAAAAGACCAAGTCAAAGCTGCACCAAATACGGTGACACGTACCGAACTTTTAAAAAGACTGGCAGTGGAAGTTCCTGGTGTTTATGTTCCTACTCTTTATAAAACAGACGAAACACTAGTTCCTGCTCCAGTTTCAGAAGAAATTCCCAAACGTGTTTATCGCCAGGCTGTGCCGCTTTCTGATGTGAACCAGCCCACTCAGTCTTTAGTTTCTTACTTGTCTCTGGTGCACGATCGCGAAGTGCTTGAAGTTAGACGTGGTTGCGATCGCGGTTGTCGTTTCTGTCAGCCAGGATATTCTTTCTTGCCTGTGCGCGAGCGCTCAAGTCAGGACATCATCGAAATTAGTAAAGCAGCCATTGCCAAGTCTGGGCACGAAGAATATTCGATGCTCTCTCTTTGTGTGTCCGATTACACAGTATTGCAAGAAACGATGCGTCAGCTCAATCGCGAGCACATAGAAAATCGCACATCGATGTCTTTCCCCAGCCAGAGAGCCGACAGGATGAATCTGGAAGTGGCGGAAGAATTAAAAGCGGTCCGCAAAAGTGGTATCACACTTGCACCAGAGGCAGGTACCGAGCGTCTGCGTGCAGTTATTAACAAAGGTCTTAGTCACGCTCAAATTGTAAATGCCATCGAGTCGGCGTTCCGCTCTGGATGGTCGTCTATCAAGCTTTATTATATGTGCGGTCTGCCTACTGAAACAGACGAAGATTTAAAAGGCATCATTGACACACTAAACGAATGCACAAAATTGTGTCACAAAATCCGTCGCGAAAATCCTGATATTAAACACAAAATCGATTTTACGTGCACCATCTCTAACTTTGTGCCAAAGCCGCACACGCCATTTCAATGGTTTGGGCAAGTCACGCCAGAAGAATTCAGACGCAAACATAGTGTGCTTAGACAATTCTTGCGCGAATCAGGTTTGAGAAACGTCAAACTAAATACAACCGATACCGATACAAGTTTGCTTGAGTCGGTCATTTCGCGTGGCGGACGCAACGCTGGCGAACTTGTTTATAAAGCATGGCTCAATGGTGCTACATTCGATGCCTGGAGCGACAGACTGAAAATGGAGCGTTGGACTAAAGCTGCCGCTGAAATGAATGTCACTTTAGAAGGCATGGGCTGTGACGATCGCGAAGTGGGCTCGGCTCAACCCTGGGACGTTATTCATATTGGACTTAATAACTGGTGGCTAGTTAAAGAATGGAACAAAGCCATTGCTCAGCAAGAAACTGCTAACTGCACTGACAATACGTGCCATGCTTGTGGCGTTTGCACCGAACTTGATACCACTCACTTGCTTGCTAATCCAAGTGTTGAAGTAATGAAGAAAAATCCTTTTGTGAAAGAGCTTTCGGCTAACACAAGCGATCCTGAGTCGCATCCGTCCTTGTTCTTCACCGCACCACCTAAACTTACTCAAGAAGAAGGGCAGAGTCGTTTTTGTCTTCGATTCACTAAGGGCGGCGATTTGCGTTTTATTGGACATCTTGATTTGCAAACACTTTTTGTTCGTGCCATTCGTCGCGCCCAAATGCAATTGGTTTACAGCCAGGGCTTTAACCCTCATCCTAAACTGGCATTTGCTGGACCTCTTCCATTGTTTATGGAAACAGAGGGCGACATAGCCGACATCGAACTTGCCCAAGCAATATCGGCTCAAGAATTTATGTCGCGTATGAATGAGCAACTTCCACCCGAAGTGCGAATCATTGAGGCAGTGCCGGTAGAGGACAAACCGTCTGATTCGCTTGCCGCTATATTGAGCACTGCTACATATAGATTAGATTTGCTGCGTGGAGAAGTAGACAGAGACTCGATAAAAGAAGAGATGCAAAAACTGCTCGAGCAAAAAGAAATTATTGTCACTGTCACCAAAAAGGGCAAATACCCTGGTGAATTCGAGACAAAAAATCGGGATATTAGACCCGGAATCATAAGTTTAAAAATGCTGGACGCTCATCATAAGGGCAGTTCAGTTTCGCTTGAATTTGAGCTTGCAACAAATTCAAGTCTGCATATTAAGCCAAGCGAGGTGCTTGAGCTTTTGACTGGCAGCAAAACTGACGAAAAGAACAAGTGGCGAATCGCTCGTTTGGACCTGAAAGGTAAAGATGGCAGATCGCTAATTGATATTCGCAGAGATGCAAGCAAAAGTTTTACCGCTCAAACGGAGCAATCCGTTGCTAGCGGTATAGGGGTTTTGTAAACACACTTAAGTAGAGGATTCTATGAGAAAGTCACTGATTATATCCGAACAAGACAGCATTGCAGCGCTGACGGAGAACGACCGAGTGGTCGAGCTTTTCGTCAATCGCGGCGAATTGTTGTTGGGTGATATTTACACCTGTTCGGTTGAAAATATTTTGCCTGGTATTGATGCAGCATTCGTTAATCTTGGCAAAGACAAAATGGGTTTTCTGCACGCAAATGATATTCCTGGACAAGGAACTCTAAAAGAGCGCTTGGTGCCAAAACAAAAATTGCTTGTACAAATCACTAAAGAACCAACTGGTCACAAGGGTCCGCGAGTATCTACAGCAATCAGTTTGCCTGGAAGATTTCTTGTGCTTGTGCCTGAAGAGCGCGGCGTTTCGATTTCACGTCGCATAAGCGATTCACGCGAGCGCGCTCGTTTGAAATCGGTAGTCAATCTAATTAAACCGCCAGGTGTCGGTGTCATCATAAGGACCGAGGCGAAAGGACAGGGCGACGACGAGTTGTACGAAGACTTCGAGCAGCTCTGGGACACATGGCAGACTATCGTTTCTGAAGCCGAAGGCTCGATAGGACCATTGCTCATATACCGAGACCAAGACCTTCTTTATAGAGTAATGCGCGATGCTTATTCGCAAGACGTTAACGAAATTCTGGTCGACACGCCAGACGGTCAAAAACGTGCAACAGATTATTTGCAAGGCTGGGCTAATAAAAACACACGAGTTGTTTTGCATACAGAAGATACCCCGCTTTTGATAAACAAAGGTGTGGACAAAGAAATCGAAGCGGCACTTTCAGACAGAGCCGAATTGCCTTCGGGCGGTCACTTAAATATTCAGCCTACAGAAGCGCTTACTGTAATCGACGTTAACTCCGGTCGTTTTACAAGCTCGCGTACTCAAGCTGAAACCGTGCGTAGAACCAATATGGAAGCGGCTCAAGAAATTCCACGACAATTGCGTATGCGCAATATTGGTGGCATGGTAATCGTCGACTTTATCGACATGGAATCGCGTCGTGACCAACAACAAGTACTTGAAATGTTTGAGCGCGCTCTTGAAGAAGACCGTGCCAAGCCACAAATTGGACAACTCTCAGACCTGGGTCTAGTTGAATTGACCCGTCGTCGTCAAGGACAAAGTCTGCGCGAACTGTTCACATCTAAGTGTAATCACTGTCACGGACAAGGTGCTATTCCAGATCTTGAAATCGGTCATGCCGAACATCGTCGCATTATTACCGTTAAATCGCCTGAAGAGTCAGGCTCGCGCGGTATGAGAAATAGAAATCTGAAAGCGGTCTCAGCGCTTGGTGGTCGCATCAGACCAACATTGGCTCCACCAGTTGAAGTAGAAGCCGAAGTTGAGCATCCTGAGCACGATAACGAGGACATTCCAGAAGACATCCTGGCTCAAATGCCTGAAGATTTCGAAAGCGGTCACCAAGGATCTAATCAAGGCATGATCGAAGATGCTGATGAGAACGATGATGACAGCAGCGAAGACAATGAAGATAGTGAAGTGACATCAGAGCGCGCGTTGCATGAAGAAAGTCATTCTGCTCATGAAAGCCATTCACATGATGCAGAAGAGCCAGTTCAACTGCATATCGATAAGCCTGTCGACCTCGACGCTTTTAACTACGTCAATGACGATGAGGAAGACGAACCAAAGTCGCATCACTCTTACTCTGATTCTCATTCTGATTCGCATACGCATGAGACTCCAGAAACACAAGACGAATCAAAAAGCGAATCTGCGACCAAATCAATTACAGATACTGTATTTGAGACAGCCAATCAAGTAGTCGAGACCATTACTGGTGTCTTCCGCTTGAAGCGTCAAGAAGAAGAGGACGAAGTGCAAGCACACTTGCACAATCCACCCATTCCACCGCGTCCCAATTTCATTCTTGAATCAAGACCGGACCTGGAACACAATCAAGTTGGCACCATCGGCACCATGACAGAGGCTCAAAGCGAATCTAAAGAAGAAGAATAAAAGTGCCACCAAATACGGGGCAACTAAAATTCTTTGCGATTCTTACGCGACATGCTTAAACTGTAACCAAAACGCACAGCGTTTGAGTGCATCTCGTTAGGCAAAATACTCACTGCCAGCATAGGATCGCTGTCGCTTGCAACCAGTTGATAAAGAAAATCGATTTCTTCGTTGAATTCTTGAGTTTCGACATAAAATGCGCCGCGATATTTGCCTTCGTAAATATAGCCAAGACAAAGACCGGTAGTCAGTTGCGCTGCAATGGTGGCAATCCCGCCTTGCTTCGAGAACCAATCAAGTATAAATTCAAGATACTGAGTAGGTGTCAAATTAGGTTGGGGTTGGACCGGATAACCTAAAAATGTAGACGACATCGAAAGCGAGATGTCTTGCGGTAAATCATAAATGGTGACTACAGTATCGGGCGATTCTAAGTCGGCAAGCATGGCTTGCAATGCCACTTCTGTAGGTTTGTCCGTGGGGTCGGATTTGGAGCCGTAAATACAGCCGACAGCGCGTCCTTTGTATAAAAGCATGGCGGAGCGTGACAAACGACTCTCGCAAACAGCTTTGACACAACCTGTGCGCATCCCGCCTTCAAGGTCGGTGATGAGCCATTCTACGTCGTAATCGCCAATGCGCAAATTTTGTAAATTGCCATTGCCGTTCACCGGAGGCATAATTAAATCAATTGCTCTTTGCAGACGAAAACGTCTGATTGTCTGACCACTGCCGTAATTGGCGTAGGCTTGCTCTTCGTGCGAAGCACCCCACCCGCTTTGGAAATCTTGCCCAGGCTGACCTTGAGCTGCCTGATATTGACCTGAATTAGCCTGTGCCTGATTATCTGAAGGAAACTGTCCTTGACCGGGAGGCGACGCCCATGAAGTTGTGTTGGCAGGATTCTCGCCGCTCAAAGCTTGAGCTTGCCAATCGATTTGTTGAGGAACCTGCAGAGTGGTAGACGACTGCTGTGTCTGGAAACGCTCTGCGAAAATAAAGCCTTTATTGCCCTTGGCTTTGTAGACGAGCAAGACTTCCTGCCCTGGGGTATAGGGCATTTTCGATTCGACATAACCAGGAAAATTGTCTTTGACGACCACGACGGAATAGCCGCCCTGCTCCGCTTTGACGATTTTACAGACTACGTTTTGTCCAGCTTTATAACCCCCCATATTCCAGGGGTTTATTTTAGCCATCCTCTTCTTCCGTTCCCGCTTTTAACCCTTCATTCTCAGATGTTTTTCTGAAAATCCTCAAGATCTATATTACCTAAAATTTTGAGATTTAATCTCTAGATATGTATAAAAGTCATTTTCCGCGCCATAAGACTGAGATTTTTTGTAAAAAAACTTGCAGATAATTCTTGTTCGAAGATCCTGAACCGTTATCGGAACAGCATCCTGATTGACCGCTTTGAGTGTGCGAAGGAGCGCAGGAAGAGCAGCCCCCGCCTGAACTACAGCCGCCGCCACTTTGAATTGGATCGTTCCAGGTATTGCAACGCGGACATTTAATTGACGCTTGACTACTGGAGGCGGTCAGTGAATATTGGCATTTTTGACAATTTCTTTGGCTCATTCTTTTGAACTCACTTTAATTTGCAGGGCTAATTCCCTTCCTATGGCAATTTCCAATTGATTGCGACTGATGATTACAGGTCCTTTATGAATGTTTTTTTGCACTGTGATGAGCGAGCCCTTGCCGATGCCAAAACGCAATGCCTGTTTGTTGACGGTATCATTAGCCATTTCAACCACCATAAGCTCTTGACCGTCTTTTGCTTCCGCCAGGGTCATTTCTGGCACTTTGGACAAAGTCCAAATATTTTGAATTGAGCGTCAACCACTTCAAAATTGTAGCGCGCCCCAATTTTCTGGCCTGCCTGTTCAAGAAAATGATCTTCGAATTCGGTGGTTTGATTGCACCCAGTGCAAATAATATGTTGGTGTGGCAGGTCATCTTGCTTCAACTCATAGTGTTTGTGCCCTTCGGCAAAATCCAATTCACGTAGAGCACCAAGCGAAGACAATAATTTGAGCGTGCGATAAGTCGTGGCAAGACTTACTGCCGCTTCGCGTTCGCTTAATTTTTCATGCAATTCTTCTGCCGATAAGTGTTCGCCGTGTGGTAATTCGGCGAAAATTTCAAGTATGGTCTGACGTTGCGAAGTGATTCGATGTCCCCTTTTGCGGAGGTTATCGACGGCTTTATTTTGATCCTTTGAGTCTTGCATCAACGCCTCGCATCAAGCCATTATTTTTGATTTGGATAGATAAGGTTTCAGGTATTCGCCAGTGTATGAGCGTGGATGCTCGCATACTTCTTCTGGCGTTGCCGCCACTATAACATTACCACCTTCAAGCCCGCCTTCGGGTCCAAGGTCGATAATCCAGTCAGCTTGCTTAATTACGTCCAAATTGTGCTCGATTACAAGTACAGTATTTCCGGCATCGGCAAGTCTATTTAAGACCTGAAGCAATTTGTCTACATCGGCAAAAGATAGACCAGTCGTGGGTTCGTCTAAAATGTAAAAGGTCTTGCCGGTCGAGCGTTTGGATAATTCTGTGGCTAATTTCACTCGCTGTGCTTCGCCACCAGATAAGGTGGTAGCGGGTTGACCCAATTTGATGTAATCGAGTCCAACTTCTAACATGGTCTGAAGTCTTGCGTGCGCTTTTGGAATGCTTGCAAAAAAGTCTGTAGCCTCTTCAACTGTCATTCCAAGCACATCACCAATTGATTTGCCTTTGAACTTCACTTCTAAAGTTTCGCGATTATAGCGAGCACCATTGCAAACATCACATGTGACGAAAACTGATGGTAGAAAGTTCATTTCGATTTCGTTCATGCCCTCGCCAGAGCATGCTTCGCAGCGTCCCCCTTTGACGTTGAAAGAGAAGCGTCCAGGCAGATAGCCTCTTGCTTTCGCTTCTGTGGTCATGGAAAAGACTTCGCGTATCGCGTCGAACAAACCAGTATAAGTTGCTGGGTTAGAGCGAGGTGTGCGACCAATAGGTGACTGGTCGATGTCAATTACTTTGTCGATGGCGCCAAGTCCGGTGATGGTCTTGATTCCGTCTGGCTTTGGAGTGGTGCCATGCAAATGATGTTTCATATATAAATGAATCAAGTCATTGACCAACGTCGATTTACCAGATCCACTAACACCGGTTACACAAACAAATTTTCCAAGTGGAATAGTCACTTCGACATCTTTTAGATTATTTTTGTTTGCGCCGTAGACTTTGATGCCTAGACCATTTCCTTCGCGACGCTTAAGTGGAACATGAATCTTTTTGCGTCCCGACAAATAGTCGCCAGTAGATGACCCTTTTACTTTTAAAATGTCAGCAAACTCGCCTTGTGCCACCACATTGCCACCATGCACACCAGCACCTGGACCAATATCAATTACCCAGTCTGCTGCGCGAATAGTGTCTTCATCGTGTTCGACTACAAGCAAGGTATTGCCCAGTTCGCGCAATCTTTTGAGCGTGCCAATGAGCTTTGTATTATCTCGCTGGTGCAATCCAATAGAAGGTTCGTCTAAAACATAAAGTACACCAGACAATCCTGAACCTATTTGAGTGGCAAGGCGTATGCGTTGAGCTTCGCCCCCAGACAAGGTTCCAGCTTGACGTTCAAGTGACAAATATCCAAGTCCGACGTCTACCAGAAATTTTATGCGCGATGTTACTTCAATCAAAACTTGATGAGCAATTTTGGCATGACGGGCCGATAGTCTGTTTTCCATGTCATGGAAAAACTTTTGACAGTTGCTAATAGGCAGCTTGCAGACTTGTCCTATGGATAGATTGTCTACAGTGACAGCCATGCTTTCAGGTTTTAATCTGCTGCCATCGCATACGGTGCAAGTGCGCTGATTCATGTATTGTTCAATATCTTGGCGAACTTTGTCTGAGCTCGTTTCGTCATATCTGCGCTTAAGGTTATTAATGACACCTTCAAAAGTTCTTTTATATTCGTAAAATCCAGTGCCGTCAAAAGCATCGTATGCAAGTTTGATTTTCTCGCTACCCGAGCCATATAAAAGGATTTCTTGTTGCTTTTCAGTGAGGTCGCAATAAGGAGTGGCAATTTTGAACTTGTAGTGTTTTGCCACCGAAGTTAGGATCTGAGAATAATAAGGATTTCCTGTTTTCGCCCATGGATAAATCGCACCTTCATCCAGAGATTTGCTAGGATCTGGAATGACCATAGATGGGTCTACTTCATAAGTAGAGCCAAGTCCGTGACAGTCGGCGCAAGCACCGTAGGGACTGTTGAAACTGAAAATTCGTGGGGAAATCTCGGACAAACTAATATTGCATTTGGCGCATGCAAATTTTTCCGAGAATAATAAAGGCTCATCGTTGTTATCGAGCACATCGACAAGAACGCTCGATTTGCCCCATTTTAAGCCCACCGACAAAGAATCGGCTAAACGTGAGCGGATGCCATCTTTCATAACTATGCGATCCACTACAAGGTCGATGTTATGTTTTTTCTGCTTATCGAGTTCCAGTTCATCATCGAGATGGTGCACTTTGCCATCCACTCGCACACGCACAAAACCTTCTTGTTTCAACTCCTGGAAAAGCTCTTTGTATTCACCTTTTCTGCCTGAAACTAAAGGCGCCAGAATTTGCAATTTTGTGCCGTCTTTAAATTCGAGTACATGGTCTACAATCTGGTCGATAGTCTGGGGATTGATGGTGGCACCGCATTTGGGACAGTGCGGAACGCCGATGCGCGCATAAAGCAAACGCAAATAATCGTATATTTCAGTCACCGTGCCAACTGTAGAGCGCGGGTTGTGACTTGTTGCTTTCTGGTCAATAGATATAGATGGGCTCAGACCCTCGATGGCATCGACGTCTGGTTTGTCTAGTTGACCTAAAAATTGCCTGGCATAAGCTGAGAGTGATTCGACATAGCGTCTTTGTCCTTCAGCGAAAATTGTGTCAAAAGCAAGAGAAGATTTGCCCGAACCGCTAACTCCGGTTATTACCACCATTTTGTTGCGCGGAATTTTGATGTCTATATTTTTGAGATTATGTTGTCGGGCACCGCGCACAACGATGCAGTCGCCTTCAGGTTGTCCGTTTTTGGAATTTTTGCTCACTGGAATTGATCACCAATACAAGAGGATGCCGGGGCTATATGCTGCCCAAATATCTAATGTTAACTTTTTAGAGACTAAGATGCACTAAATAATAAGATAAATCGGTTTTGTTCAATTTGCGCGCGGGTAGATTGCCCTAGGCGGGCTTTTGTGCTTGATGGGGATCCTTTGGAATGTGGCCGAAACCAAAGAAAAAAGGTAAGACAAAAAACAAACTCAACGCGATTGAACCGGAGAAAATTCCTGACGGACCTGAGCAGATTGAACTTTTGCGTAAAGGGTCGACAAGCGGATCTAACTCAGGCGTTCATCAAGGCCGAGATGCAAATGCTCAGCCTCGCGAAGATATAAGTGGAGTCTGGAAAGCTAGCTTGATGAAAGCGATAGCCCCAGGCGCTGCAAGCGCGATGTCGACCGATTCCGTTCCCAAAATGAAAATCCCGGTTAACCGCGATGTGCTTGAAGCCCAAGAAAAGCAGCGTCGCCAGTTGGTTTTTCAGGCGGTGATTCGAATCATCGACCGCATGTTCGACAATTTTCAAAACACTTCATACGGCTTCAACCAGGTCGCAGCAGGCTCTGATTTGGAGCTGACCTGGATGCGTCCGCAAGTGCGTGAAGAAAATATGGCTGCCTGGCACGAAGGTCGCACACGTCTGGCTCAGATTTTTAGTGGACGTATTTCCACTCGCTTTTGGACAATGCTTGTGCGCGGGACAGACGAAGGCATCGGTGTCTACATCATGCCAGCCGACAAAGTTTTGAGCTTTACTCCAGAAGACAAGAACTTTCTTTGCTATCTGACCATGGCTCCAAATTTTGATGAAGATCGCAACTTCACCCAGTTTCTTGCAAACGGACTTCCTGTAGCAGAAGACTTGCACCCAAGCATTTTTAGAGCATTACTCGATGCCCTGATTCGCTACGCCAACGAAGAGGCTGGAGCTGGCGAAGTGTTTGATTTTGGCGAAATTGGAATCGTGCCTGAAGCTCCTCCACCACCGAAAGAAGTGAAAGAAGCTGCAGTTTCGTCGAGCTTTAATGCCGATGTTCCGCGCACAAGTTACGCTGATGCAGTCCAACAAATTCAGGCTCATAACAAAGCCGGACACGTTGACCAGCTTATTACTACCAGTACTAACGCGCGTCCAGTTGATCCAAGTGAATTTACACGCAGTAATTCAGGAAGCTTCCAGGGGCTACAAGGCGGACCTGCTGCCAATCAAAATCCACCAGTGGAAGAATGGAAAGGCTTTGGTTCCACTAGTTCACAAAAGCAATTTCAGACTCCTCAAGCGCAGTCTCAGTCAGGCAATTGGAGAACTCCTCAAGGACAACCAGTGCCCGAGCCGTTTGATCATCCAACTAATGCGCAAAATGAATCAAGTGGAAGCGGTGCCTGGAATTTTATTCCTAAAACTGAACTTCAATCTCATCAACAGAATTCAGGCAGTCAGCAAGTTCTGCAGAGTTTCCAGCAACCACAGCAGCCACAACCACAACATCCTCAGTCCTCGCCACAGCCGCAAATGCCGCCGCAAGCGCAAGAGCAGCCTCAACAATACAGACATCCCCTTGAGCAGCCTGCTATTCCTCAAACACCGATGTCTCATCCTATGGCTGACTCGGGCATCATAAGCGAGTTCACTCTGCCTGAATTTCAGCGCCCTTCAAGAGCTGAGCTTGAGCAATTGCGTCAAGATGCAAGACCTCCAATCAATCAAAGTCAGGAGATGGCGGGCATTAGACCAGTTTTCAAAATGCCTGACGAATCTGCATCACAAATTATGGAACAGGAACAGTTTGAATTACTGTCTGAAAATCCACCTGAAATGTCGGGTGATTTTGCGCCAATCACTGTCACACATAATTATGAATCGACCCAACCAGAAGATACTGGCGAAAGTGCCGAATTGAGCTATGCTGGCGACGAAAGTGAAATGGACGAATTTGACGCAATTTCCGAAGGACACGAGGAGATTGCTGAAGAATATTCTGATGGACAGCTTGCAGAAGAACTCGAGCCTGTCGAGTCAGTCGAACAAGTTGAAGAAGAACAAGTTGAAGAACTGGTAAGCGAAGAAGAGCAAGTCGACGAAGAAATTGACGAGCTTTCAGAACAAAGTGAAGAAGTCGCCGAATTTGATTCTGGTGAGACTGAAGAATTGGCTGAATCAGAAGAAGCATTCGACGATGATCAAGAGATAGAAGAAGAAATAGAAGATGAGATTGAAGAAATCGATGATTCAAGTGAAGTCGAAGAATTGTCAGACGAATCAGACGAATCAGACGAATCAGACGAATCAGACGAGTCAGACGAGTCAGTAGAGTCAGACGAATCTATTGAAACTGACGCTGAATCAGATGCAGAACAATCTCAAGACTCAGAAGATCAAGAAGAATCAGAAGAAATTGCCGAAGAAACGGGCGAAGAAACTGAATCCGCTTCGGTTGACGAAGCATCTGAAGAGGTCGAATCTGAAGAAGCCAAAGAACTCGAAGAAGAATTAGAAGAATTAGAAGAAATCGAAGAAGCAGAAATCGAAGAAGAAATAGAAGAAGAAATCGAAGAAATTTCGGATCTTGATGAATCGACTGATTCTGAAGATGACTCAAAAGAAGAATCAGATGAGACAAGTGCCTCGCAAGCCGAATCTGAATCTAAAGAAATAGAAGACGCCGAAGAAGTTGAATCTGAAGGTGAGTCTGAATCCAGATCTGAATCTGAATCTGAAGCTGAAGCTGAAGAAACTAAATCTGAAGCAGATGAAATTGAAAGTGACGAAACTGCGGAAAA
The DNA here is from genome assembly GCA_016699165.1 of Candidatus Melainabacteria bacterium. Lineage (GTDB taxonomy): Bacteria > Cyanobacteriota > Vampirovibrionia > Obscuribacterales > Obscuribacteraceae > Aved-18. The sequence goes on from CP064963.1 coordinate 3,897,972, forward strand.
ATCAGAAAAAATCGAGTCGACCTCAGCACCTAGTTCTCAATCGTCTACCGATATCGGTACGCGATCTGTGACTGGCAATGAAGCTGTGATGCCCGCATTTACCAAGTTTCCCGGTTTGTCTGTCGTGGAAATCACGCTTGGCAAATGTCCAGATCTTTCTGATGCGCTCTCAGTTCTTTTGCCCGTGCTTGACGCGCAAATTGACGAGTTGGCAGCGCAAGGTGGAAAAGCCTTCACCACAAAAGACTTCAAGCGAGCTGAAGCAATTATCAAGTTGACTGAAAAGTTGGAAGACTTCAAAACAGAAGCTTCAAGTATTCTCAACTTGATCGATGACGACGAAGACAGCGACTAATCGAGCAGTCCAGGTTTTTCGCTAGATTGAGATTGGCTTGAATCTTGATTTTGCATCTGGCTTTGATCGTACTGATTTTCAGGCGGCTGCATTTGTATATCTTTCTGGGCGGATTTTGGAATAACATCCATCTCGACCAGTGACTGAATGACAAAATTCGCCACGTACTGGTTTGAACTAATCGCCCAGAAACTGACAAAGATAGCCAGAAGCATCAAAGTGATTTTAATCTCTTTAATAGGTAGAGAATTGGATTTTTCTCTGACAACGGTTCTGCTGTGACTGGGGCGCCTCATAGCCTGAATAGGTGTGTGGAAATTACTTTCCTTAGCGCTTTCTTTTACTTCAGGTTGTGGTTGTGCAATTGCTTTGATTTTGTTGAAAGTAGAGCGAATAGTTTGAGCAATATTCATCGAAGAATTTTCAGGCGGAGCAAAATCTATCACTTCGGAAATTGTGGTCCGTTGCTGATTTTTGCGAGCTGCCTGTTGATTGACTGGCGCTTTTCGGTTGGCGCTCAAGGCGCGCTCGAGGTCGTGTTTGAGTTCAGTCATCGTTTGATAACGCGCTTCGGGAGCCTTTTCCAGTGCTTTGAAAATTATGCGCTCAAATACTCGTGGAATTTGAAATTCCGGACACAATTCGTCAAAGGGTAGAGGCGGCTCAGAAATTTGTTTGCTCAAAGTCTCCACATAGTTTTTGCCAAGAAACGGTACTTCGCCAGTGAGCGCCTCGTACATAACTATTCCTAGAGAATAAATATCTGTGCGCTCGTCAGTGTTGATTCCAGTAGCTTGCTCGGGACTCATGTAAATGGGACTGCCCCAGACTTCGCCCATGCGTGTCAGCTTGGAGGCTTCTTCAACTAATTTGGCGATTCCAAAATCGACAATTTTGACGTAATCTTCGGTGTTGCCCAGTTTGACAAGCATTATGTTGCCCGGTTTTAAGTCGCGATGAATGGCGCCGTGTTTGTGGGCGTGCTGAATGGCGGCAGCCACTTGAACAAACACATCTTGAAAGCGCTCGACAGACAATCTGCCGTCTTTGCGCAGGACCTGATTTAGACTTTTTCCTTCCAGATAATCCATCACGAAAAATGGCTGACCGCGTTTGCTTGTGCCGTAGTCGTGCACGCCAACGATGCGTGGGTGATTGAGTCTGTTCAATACCTGTACTTCGCGCTGGAATCTCGTCACTACTGACTGGTCTGATAAGCCGTCTGTGCGAAGCGCTTTCACTGCCACAATCTTGTTTGTTTGCAAGTCTTTGGCTTTGTATACAAGGTTCATTCCGCCCTGACCAAGCAATGACAGGACGTAATATTTTTTGCTCAAAACTTGACCGACGAGTAAATCTTGTCTATTTGCAGGGATCTTGACTCTATAAGCCTGCGAGCCTAAAAGACCTCTGTCGAGGCCTAAAGGGAGAAATTTAAGTGTCTGTTTAATCAGCATCAATAGAGCTTACTGCCTTGCTTCCGAAATTTTTCCAGCTGATGCCGCTCCCTCTTTTCTGATGTTCCCAGAGTGACTAGCCGCCTAACAGATTGCCAATTGTGACTAATAAGTGATGGCGTTGACCAAAATCTGCATTAAGCCCAGAATGGCACCAATAATCAGTCCAAAATATTCAAGTGCCTTAAGTTCGGTCTTGCAAATTTTATAGACCAGACTTTCAAGCTGTTGGGGCGAAAAAAGGTCGATTTTGCTTGCAATTAAGCCATGCACTCCCATGGCTGGAATTGCTTGCTCGATTAATTGTCCCAGCTCGCGCTTCAAATAAGAGTAGGTAAAGCCAGCCAGGTTGCGCTTTAAATTGACTAAGAAGTTTTCTGGAACAGATTCTGGATTGAAGCGAAGAATAGCCGATTGCACTGTCATCATCGCTTCGTCTTGCAGGCGGCGACAGGCTTCTAATAAATCTTCTTTGTGTTCAATCATGAATTGACGAACAAAGTTGTTGACGTTCAATTTGAGCTTGGCTATGTTGTCGAGCGGCATTGAGCGCAAATCGAAGTTGGCAATCTGGATGGCAATTTGATGTTTGATACCAAATCTGGTTATTAGGTCATTGATGATTTTTTGTGCTTCTTCAGGTTCTTTCTCAAGAAAATTGCGCCATTCATAGCAAACTCTTTTGATGCCAATAAGTTTGGCCAGTAATCTGTAAGGACCTGATGCGTGCACGTTTACAGATTCTTCTAGTGCGGCAATGTTTTGAGGACTGAGCAAAGTTACAAGTGCATTTCTGATTTTTTCTGGAGTTACTATATTCTCCATGATGCGCGAAGCAAGCTCTGTAGCCTGGTCTAGATTGATACGTGCAGAAAGAACAATTTGATCAAAAACTTTGTCTACGATGGCGGGGATTTTGGAATCTTTTCCCTGTTCAAGCGAGTCGATAGTGCTTGCAACAAAAGCTTGCAAAATGGTAGGACTGATTTGAGCCAGATCCTGAGCCAGTCTATGCAATTTTGTTGTATCGCGAAATTCGATCATCAAAACACGATCGAAAAATAAATCGATAGCGTTATAAATATTTCCTTCGGTAACAAGCTCTTCGGCTCTCGCTTTTATATCTTTTGGCGTGAGCAGCGTTTCTGTAATTGTGGTGGCAACGGCTTGCGAGAGTTTGGCTTGACGCTTGGGAAAAATGCCTGGCGTCAACGGCACTGATATTTTGGTGCCTGGAAAATACCAGGTGTTGTACGGGTGGAAAAGCATTTTAACCGCGCACCACGTTGCAACCCAACCGTGTGCACCATAGAAGAAAGGCGGCAAAACTACTTTTATTAATACCGATTCTGGCGATGCGAAAAGTGTTGCCAGATCAAAGCCGAAACTCATTGTGGATATACTTTTTCTTTGGTTTCCATTTGCTGATTATTATGACAGGCTAATACTTATTTAATAGGATTTGACATCATATAATCTGATGAGTCCAATCGAGGTTTACTCTTTCCTTGACCAATATTAAGAATAAGATCAAGCCTGCACTCTCATTATTACTCTATTTGGCTTCAATTGCTCCTGCTGCATTAGCGCTGGAATTTCCGTCTTTAACCAAAAAGCCTTATGCCTCAGGCGATAGATTATTTGCCTGTGAGGCTTATAGCGAAGCCGCTCAAGCTTATCAAGTCGTAGTTGACCAGTATCCAGAAGATGCCAAAGCACATCTTCGACTAGGTAAATCGCTTGCAAGACTGGGACAGGAAGAAACAGCTCTCAACGAGTTTTTCAAAACTATTTTTGTCAATAATGCCGCATCTAAAATGCCTGAAGAGAATCTTGAAGCACGAAGCGAGATTGCCGCCATATTCTTGAAACGTGGTGAGTATGACGAAGCGGGTGGTCAGCTGCGACAGATACTTGCGCTCAAACCCCAAGATAAAGAGGTGCGTGGTAACTATGCTCTTTGCTTGCAAAATTGTGGTTTTCTAGATGCATCAATTGAGCAGTTCAACATGCTTTTGCGCCAGGAGCCCAAAAATATCACTACTTTGTACAACCTTGGCACAGTCTATTTAAAGAAGACAGACAGTCAAAATGCCAAAACTTGCTTTATGAAAGTAGTAGGAATGGATCCTAAAAATGATCTCGCTTTCATCGGACTTGCTCGAGCATATTTGTTTGAGAAGCAAGTGAAACAAGCAATTGCCGTGCTGACCAAAATTGTGGAGCGCTCGCCGTCTAACTACTATGCCAACATTGCTCTGGCTGATGCCTACAAGCAAGCAGGCAGCGAAGATATTGCAGTCGAGTATTATCGCAAAGCCATTCAGTTAAATCCAAAAGACCCCGCCTCTAAAGCCGCTCTTCTTTCCATAATTGAAAAGTCGAATATAAAATCGTTGGTTCAAAATTCAAAGGTAGAAATAAAATGAACAAAAACCAAATTACTGACAAATTGTTGCTAAGCCTTACAGCAAGCGCTTTTGCAGGGATTTTCGCTCTTGCTCAACCAGCCCTCGCGGCAGATTCGAGTCTTGCAAAAGACGACGAAGAGCATATCGAGCGGACTGTTCTTAGATATAAATCGGCTGTGGAAGTCAATCCCAACAAATCTGAAATTAGATTGAAATTAGGTCAAGCTTATTTATTGTCCGGAAATTTACCACTAGCACTTGAGCAATTCCAGGCAGCGTCTAAGATTTCACCGACCGAATCAGAACCATACGTGTATATCTCGCGCATATATCTCAAGCAAGGAAAAGATGCCGATGCTCTGAAAGCCTTGTTAGATGGGCGTGATCGCAACCCCAACGATGCCAATATAAATTACAGAATAGGCCAGTTGTATATGCGAATCGGAAAAATCGAAGATTCTATAAAGTATTATCGCGAAGCAATTAAATTAAACAAAGATCACGGAGATGCCCATCGTGAGTTGGGTGCAGCACTTGGCCTCAAAGGCGATTCTGAAGGACAACTTACAGAATTGAATAAAGCGCTTGAGATAAACAGCAACGACGCTAACGCATATTTCTACCAAGGATCGGCTTATCTCGCCCTTGGAAAAATGAATGATGCTGAGATTGCTCTTAAAAAGTGCGTTGATTTAGACGACAAGAATGGCGATGCATTCAGGCTCCTGGCTGGAATTCAGGCCGGTGGTGGTCACTTCCAGGAAGCACTTGGTTATGCCGACAAAGCCGTGGCAATCGATCCGGGTAACAAAGCGTTCCTCAAGACCCAAGCCTTGATCAAGAAGAAAGCTACTGAGCAACGTTAAGAAGTTAGAACAATATAATTGGGCTAAAGGCGCACCCATTTTGGATTTATGGGGTAGTCAAGAAAACCCGTCTATTTTTGGCTTTCGCTCTTTTCATCTATCATTAAGCTTTTAAAAAGCTTAAAAACATAAGTATCTTGCTTACTTGCAAACCGTCGCACTAAGCTCTACCATTTAACGAACTAGGACATATACACAAGCGGGCACGCGCATGGGTGAGAACCCAAAATGACTGCGCTATTCTGCATCCCTATTAGTTGTCCGGTGCAAACATAGAGTAGAAACTACGAGGGTGTATGCCGTGCTTGAGCAAGCTGCAAAAAAAGAATCGGTGAAAAATTTGGAACTGAAAGCAAATATAAAAGTTGTAGGTGTCGGCGGCGCCGGATCTAACGCAGTCAACAGAATGATTGCCGCAGGATTGAATAACGTCGAATTTTGGACATGTAATACTGACGCTCAAGCTCTTGAGCACTCAGCTGCAAAAAATCGTTTGCAAATCGGCGCGAAGCTGACCAGAGGACTTGGTGCCGGCGGTAACCCGCAAGTTGGAACCAAAGCTGCTGAAGAAAGCCGCGAAGAAATTGCCGAAGCACTCAAAGGTGCTGACATGGTTTTCATCGCTGCTGGGATGGGTGGTGGTACCGGAACCGGTGCTGCTCCAATCGTGGCTGAAATAGCCAAAGAGCAAGGTGCTTTGACAGTCGGTGTGGTATCGCGTCCCTTCTTGTTTGAAGGACGTCGCAGAGCCAACCAGGCTGAAAATGGCATTGCCGAAATCAAATCAAAAGTAGACACTCTGATTGTTATTCCTAACCAGAGACTGCTTGAAGTTGTTGACCACAGAGCTTCGATGCAAGAAGCTTTTGTAGAAGCAGACAAAGTATTGATGCAAGGTGTGCAAGGTATCTCGGACATCATCACAGTGCCCGGACTTATAAATGTAGATTTTGCAGACGTCAAAGCTGTAATGCAAACTGCCGGTTCCGCCTTAATGGGCGTCGGTCGTTCGTCTGGCGAAGGCAGAGCAGTGGAAGCTGCACGCAACGCCATCAACAGCCCATTGCTCGAAAGCACTATCGAAGGCGCATCTGGTGTTATCTTCAGCGTCACTGGTGGTTCCGACCTCACATTGCACGAAGTTCAAGAAGCAGCAAATGTTATTTACGAAGCTGTTTCGGAAGACGCCAATATCATATTTGGTGCTGTTCTCGACGACAGATTGCAAGGTGAAGTGTTGATTACAGTTATCGCAACTGGATTCGACATGGCTGTTATCAATGGTCAAATGGTCCAACAAACTGCACGTCCTGTAGCAAATGCTACCGGAACTGACATTCGCAACCCCTACCAAAGAAGACCTACCCAAGTCTCGCAAGAAATGCCAAAACCAGTTCTTGCCGGTGGCGAGCGTACAAACTCAAACACTAGCGAAGACATGCAAAAAGTCGCAAGTGACATTCTCGACATTCCAGAGTTTTTGAAAACAAGAAAATAACTCTGTGAAATCGGAAGTAAATTACGGTACATTGCCCTTGTCCTTAACGGATGAGGGCAATTTGCTTTTACTAGATCAACGCAAACTGCCTTATAAGACAGAATTTTTTGATGCGACTACATTTGAAAATTGCTGTATTGCAATCAAAGATATGATTGTGCGCGGCGCACCTTCAATTGGATGTGTAGCCGCTTTTGGTCTGGCCATGGAAGGCGTTCGACTGGCTGAAAAAATTAGCCAGAAATCCGAATTTTTGCATGCTCTGGATCAAGCCTGTCTAGTTATTCAAGCAACAAGACCAACTGCAGTCAATTTGATGAATGCCACCAATGTCATTAAAGACAAAGCGCACTCGCATAATTTGGATGATACAAGCAAAATCGCAAACGAGCTTATGCTTGAAGCAAAGCGCTACATGCAAGAGAGTATCGACGTAAACAAGAAGCTTTCAGACTTTGGCGTAGAGCTGGTTCCTGACAAAGCAGGGATACTCACTCACTGCAATGCGGGCTCAATTGCTGCTTGTGGTTGGGGCACCGCCCTTGGTGTTATGCGCTCGGCACAGCTTGCTGGCAAAAATATTCAAGCATTCGTTGGTGAAACAAGACCACGCCAGCAAGGTGCGCGCCTCACTATGTGGGAATTGGCACAAGACAATATTCCAGCTACTCTCATTTGTGACACAATGACCGGTCATTTCATGAAAGAAAATTGCATAGATATGATTGTGGTTGGCGCCGATCGCATTTGTGCTAATGGCGACACTGCAAATAAAATTGGCACATATAACCTGGCTGTCCTAGCCAAATATCACGATATTCCGTTCTATGTGGCGGCACCACTTTCCACTTTCGACCCTGAACTTGCCTCAGGCGATCTGATTCCAATAGAAGTGCGAGATGGAGCAGAAGTGACGCACATAGCCGATTTAGATAATAGAGTTAGTGTCACTATCGCAGATGCCAAAACGCGCAACCCTGCATTCGATGTCACGCCTGCGTCTTTAATTCATGCATTCATTACCGAGGCTGGCATATTGAGACCAGATTTTAAGCAAAGTATCTCCAGGGCTTTCGGCCAGACACACTGATACAGACGTTGTTTATGCGACTCGTTTCAACGCTTTTAGTTTTCTTTACGCTGTTTGCACCGATGATGGTGTTTGCGCACAATCCTCTTCCGCCTGGATATAAGCCACCATCGGGTCCGTATTCAAGCTTGCAACAAAACAAAAGTGGTCTGCAGGATCCCATATATCAAGGCAATTTCCAGTTGAGTGGCGCAGTGCATGTTGATGAAAAGTTGATGAAAGTCTCTGAAGCAGCTAGCGATATCGATTTTGTGTTAGAGCAGGCGGCTACTTCTATGAGTACTTGCCTAAAAATTGATGAGCAAAAGGATAGATTAGAAAGAGGCTATAAGGTCCTTGATTCTAATCCATCGGGTAGCACTGTTGCTGCTAATTTCAGGCAAGTAGAGGCAATTATCAGGCAGGCAAAAGTGGAATTTGAGCGGTATAGCTCTAGCAGAACCAGGGGTAATAATGCCTATAACCCGCACATCAGATCTGGTAATGAGTTGCTTATGCAAGCACGAGAGAAGCTTAGGAGTTCTCGGCCTGTAATAAATTTGTTGTGGAAAACTGCACAAGGAGTCGCGCAAGCTTCAGAACAACTTGCTATTTACTTAAACGAAATTCGCAAAACGCAGGGTGCTAGTCTTCCACCAACTGTATCGCAAGTGAAACCAGTAACTGTACCAAAAGTTGCACCAGATATAAGATCCCAAATCCCACCCTCCTATAGAGCAGAAGGCTCATCACATCCAAATTTAAATAATAAACTCAGTATATTTTTCGAGTCACTTAAACAAAGAGCACTTAGCGAAACACTTGATCCAACTGAAAGAGAAAGGGTAATAACAAATCTAACCGAAAAATTTACTGGTATTGGTGAGGGTCTCAATGAAGCTAAGGAAGACGTAAAGACTCAGGCAAAGAGAGCTTTTGATGAAACGATTAGGCAAACAGAGTCGTTTAAAAAAGACCCTTTGGGTACGATACAGAAAACAAAAGAAGCGTCCGAAGAATTCGCTTCTAGTATGGCTAATTCAACTCTAAGAGCCTTAGACGAAGCCGCTAAAGATAGCAATGCATTCGACCGTTTACTAAAAAATAGTGTTGCGATGGTGGCGAAATCATCAGCTCAATATTCGCAATTGTCACCAAAAGAACAGGGAAAGATTATTGGCAAGAATCTCTTCTGGTCAGTCAATCCTTCTGGAAGTATTGAGGGAGTATCGTTAGCCAGCCAATCATTTAGCAGAGCAAAAACCGTCATTAAGCCACATATGACCGAATTAAGTGCTGAGTTGAAAATGCTTACTGATGCTGGAAAAGAGCAGATTGCAGCTCAGAAAGTTAAACTTCAAAACTTTGCAGCAAGAATTGGTGGAAATCAAAGACCTACGCTTGCAACATCAGGACCTTCAATGCCCACAGGTCCTCCGGGGAAATCGGACGTAGAAGATCTTTACGATTTGGCGAAAAGGGATGACTCTTTCAGCGCTGCTAGTAGTAGCACCGGAAAGGCTATTGTCTCAAAAAGCAAAGTTAGTCTTGGTACTAAATTCGGTACCGTAATTGCAGATGACCTAGCCATCAATGAAGGTTGGGTGCTCGATGGACAAAATATTTCTAAAGGTTTGGAGTGGCCAAAAGGTTGGCGCAAACCGAGTAGAGGTGATTATCTGACTTCAAATGGTAAGCTCTATTTTCGGCCGGACGATGCATCGCGAGCGTTATTTAAGATGAGCGAAGATACTTTAATTCCGATTGAAAAAGGTGTTCCGGATTACATCGCTTATAGCCCCGACAAGACTAATCACGTTTACTGGGGCGAGCTTTCTGGAAATCATGCGAAAGATCAATTACTTTTTACCAAAATCCTCGCGGAAAGGAAATGGATGAATTTGACCAGCGAGAAAGAGATTGGGCAATACTTAAGCGATGGAAAATTAGCAATTCATCACTTTCGTGATTTTATTGACGACTCGCATATATTCCAGGTGATCCGTCAAGATATTCACCAGTATTTCGGACACTCTGGCTACGCATTTAAATTGAGGCAAACGAAATAATGCATAATTCGAAAACACTAAAATTGCGTCCCTGCAAAGGTGAGTTCATTCCCTGTTCGCTTGAGGAACTAAAGGAAATTGAAGAACTGCTTGAATCAGATCTGCCTGATGATTATAAAGACTTTGTCTTGCATTATGGTTGGTCTTATTTCTCACCACCGGCTGTCGTGAAAACTATTGAAAGGCCTCCAGAAGGTTATACGATTCCCTCTGAGGATTACGTAGCGACAGGTACCTTTTATGGTGGACTGGATGTGGATGATGATCGCAGTCTTCTCATGAATCTGAAAACTTTGCCACTTTATGAGGTATTTCCCAGCCAGATGCTAGCAATTTCTTATGATATCGGCTCAAATCAGTTTCTTCTTGGTTTAGCCGGCGAGCATAGAAACAAGATTTACTTCTGGTTTTGGGACGGCTATACAGAGCCGAGTTATTATGAAAGTGAAGGTCTTCCTGTTCCTGAAAATTGGCAGTTTGACAATATGTGTTTGATAGCAAACTCTTTTAGCGACATGCTTTCTCGTGTCATTCCGAATCCGGCAATTGACTTGGCAAGTGAATAAATGCAAGATTCAATTACACCTAAATTACGTCCCTGCAAAGACGATTTCATTCCCTGTTCGCTTGATGAACTAAAGGAAATCGAAGAGTTGCTTGAAGCAGATCTGCCTGAAGATTACAAAGACTTTGTTTTGCATTATGGTTGGTCTTTTTATTCTCCATCAGCGGTGGTAAAAACCATTGAACTGCCTCCAGAGGGCTATACGATTCCCTCCGAGGATTACGTAGAGACAGGTACGTTCTTAGGTGGATTGGATTTGGACGATGGACAAAGTCTTCTTATTAATCTGAAAACTTTGCCTCTATATGAGGTGTTTCCCAAACAGATGCTGGTGATTGCAGATGATATCGGCTCCAATCAGTTTCTTCTTGGCTTAGGTGGTGAACATAAAAACAAGATTTACTTTTGGTTTTGGGATGGTTTTATCGAACCGGATTATTATGAAAGTGAAGGTCTGCCCGTGCCGGACAATTGGCAGTTTGACAATATGTGTTTGATAGCAAACTCTTTTAGCGACATGCTTTCTCGTGTCATTCCGAATCCGGCAATTGACTTAGCAAGTGAATAAATGCAAGATTCGAATACACCTAAATTAAGTCCCTGCAAAGGTGATTTCATTCCATGTTCGCTTGATGAACTAAAAGAAGTTGAAGAGTTGCTTGAAGCAGATCTGCCTGATGATTATAAAGACTTTGTCTTGCATTATGGCTGGTCTTTTTATTCTCCATCAGCGGTGGTAAAAACCATTGAAATGCCACCTGAAGGGTATGCGAAACTAAATCAGGATTTCGTGGATACCGGTACTTTTTGGGGTGGAAAGCTGGATAGGGAAAGTCTTCTCATTAATCTGAAAACTTTGCCACTCTATGAGGTTTTTCCCAGCCAGATGCTGGCGATTTCTGATGATATTGGTTCCAATCTATTTCTTCTCGGCTTAGGTGGTGAACATAGAAACAAGATTTACTTTTGGTTTTGGGAAGGCTATACAGAGCTGAGTTATTATGAAAGTGAAGGTCTGCCTGTGCCTGACAATTGGCAGTTTGACAATATGTGTTTGATAGCAAACTCTTTTACTGACATGCTCTCTTGTGTCATTCTGGACCCGGATATTGAATAGGCAAGCGTATTAATGCAAGATTCGAATACACCTAAATTACGTCCCTGCAAAGGTGATTTCATTCCATGTTCGCTTGATGAACTAAAAGAAGTTGAAGAGTTGCTTGAAGCAGATCTGCCTGATGATTATAAAGACTTTGTCTTGCATTATGGTTGGTCTTATTTCTCACCACCCGCGGTGGTGAAGACTATTGAAATGCCTCCAGAAGGTTATACGATTCCTTCCGAGGATTACGTAGCGACGGGTACGTTTTTGGGTGGTCTAAATGGACGGCGTAGTCTTCTCATTAATCTGAAAACTTTGCCACTCTATGAGGTTTTTCCCAGTCAGATGCTGGCGATTTCTTATGATATCGGCTCAAATCAGTTTCTTCTTGGTTTAGCCGGCGAGCATAGAAACAAGATTTACTTCTGGTTTTTCGATGGCTATACAGAGCCGAGTTATTATGAAAGTGAAGGTCTTCCTGTTCCTGAAAATTGGCAGTTTGACAATATGTGTTTGATAGCCAATTCCTTTACTGACATGCTCTCTCGTGTTAGGGTCGCACCAGAATTCGAATAGGCAAGCGAACCACCTTAAGGTTGAACGAGGGCAAAATGGGCTTGCCAAGCGAGCATCGGTTCAACGCCGTTTGTTTCTCTTGAAAAGCTCTATGCTTATTTCTGTGGCACTAAGCACGATCAAAAGAACTTGCTTAGTGAGACAATTAAAAATTGGGATCTTTTCCTTTTTTATTTGGAGTCGCAAAAATGGTTACCACCATCAAAGTACCTAGATTAGAAGCCAGCCGCGAAAACACAGCCGAGTATGGCTTGTTTATCTCGGAAGAAGTACCAAACGCCGGGCTCACCATTCCTTTCTACAAAGGGTCTGTGCAAGAAGGAATGAATCTACCCTTTGAGTGCACAGGCTCTGCTGTTATTAGAACCGCTCGTATAAGCAAGCGCGCACCAGAAGTAACCTGGCTTGAGCGTCACATGAATATGACACAATTATTTGTAGGTCTTGGTAGCGAGCCATTTGCCATGATTTTGTGCAAGCCAAATCATGATCAGCACAAAAAACTTCCAGACTTGGACACGGCAAAATGTTTTGTTTTTCCTGCCGGACATGGCATCATGATTCACAAAGGAACATGGCACGATTTCCCGCTTAGCGTGGGCAATCCAGTAACAGTTATGACTGCCAATTCACCAGAAGTAGTCGAAGCTTTGGCAAGCATGGGTGAGCCAAAAGATATGGATCACGGTGATGTCTACAAAATAGACATCCAGAAACACACCGGCACGGTATTGCTTTCACCTGTTTAGGCATGGAAATAAAAGCTTTCAAAATACTGACCAAAAGCCCGTCTGACTTAAGCGGGCTGATAGAGCTTGTCGATTCAGGAAAAATAAATCCAGCCGAAGTTATTTGCATTATTGGTAAAACAGAAGGCAACGGTGGTCGCAATGATTTTACGCGCGATCTTGCGATGCTGGCTTTTGAAGACTATTTTAGCTCCATGCTCAGAATCAGTAGAGCTGATGTAACTGACAAAATTATTTTCTCACTTTCAGGCGGCTGCGAGGGAGTGGTGAGCCCTCACATTGTTGTTTACACCAAAAGTGGTACCAGCAAAAATATTCCTGCTGTTGAAAAACGACTGGCACTGGGCATCGGCTTTACGCGCGAATTCAAGCCTGAAGAAATTGGGCGTATGCCTCAGATAGAAGAAACTGCTCGGGTCATCAAAGAAATAGTTGATCAATTGCAAATAGACTCGCCAAAAGATGTCCACCTCATTCAAATGAAAGGCGCAATTCCAAGTTTTACATATGAAGAAGGCGAGCAAGCACAGAAAGCGAATAAGCCTATGCGATCTGACATGGTCTATTCTCGCGGCGCTTCGGCACTTGCTGCAGCAGTAGCTACAGGTGAAATCGAAATTGAATCTTTGTCTGACGATTTAGTTTGTATTGATTATGATAAGTATTCGTCCACCGCATCATGCTCTGCAAAGCCAGGACTCAAGCGCACCGAGATTATGGTGCTTGGAAATAGTTCGTACTGGGATGGCGACCTTAAAATAAATAGCAATATTTTAAATGACATGCTCGACATTGAATCTATTCAGAAGGTTCTAGAAGGGCTTGGTTTCAAGCTTTCAAATGGTCATTTAAAAGAAGAAGACTTATCTAAACTAATTGGAGTTTATGCCAAGTCAGAGGCCGATCCAAGGGGTATGGTCCGAGGCAAGCGTCATACTATGCTGCAAGATGACGATATTAGCGACACACGTTATTCGCGCTGTGTTTTATCCTCTGTTTTGGCTGCCATCACAGGCGATACTGCCGTTTATGTAAGCACCCGCTCCGAGCACCACGGACCGCAGGGTGGAGGAACACTTTCGATCATCGCACGAGTATAATCACGGAGTAAAACTATGACAATGGTCTTGAAAGATCAAAGTTCCACCCAAAAGATAATCAGCACCGAACCTGGTATCAATCTCTCTTGTCATATTAAAGGCGACGGCGACGAATTAATTGTCTTTCTGCATGCTGTAGGTTCTGACTATCGCAACTTCGCGCCTCAAGTGGAAGAGTTTTCCAAGTCATATACGACAGTTACTTTCGATATGCGCGGGCATGGTCAGTCCAAAATAGACGAGGCAGAAAAAGCGTTAGTCAATATTGAACAATTTGGCAGTGACGTCATCTCTATTATCGACGAGCTTGGCTTCAGCAGCGCTCATCTGGTCGGCAGTTCGATGGGTGGTGTGGTTGCGCTGGAAGCTTATATGCAAAATCCAGGCGCAGTGCAGTCAATCACCATGGCTAATTCCTGGTGTTATGTAGACAACGCAGAGGAGCGTATTGCTTTCATTGAAGAGCAATTATCAAACAAGTCTATGAGCGAAAGCGCTAAAGAACTGGTTCCTTCGTTGTTTGCCGAGACTACAGATAAGAAAATAGTCGAAATTGGTGTGAACGCAGAAGCTTCCAAAGACAAAGAAGTCTTTCTTGCTTCCTGGCGCTCTATGTTTAAATGCGATTATCGCGATTGGATAGGACAAATTCATTGTCCGCTACTTCTAATTGGGGGGGGCAAGGACCCAGTAACGCCAACCAGCTTGCTTGCTGAAATACACTCTCGTCATAGTTTGAGTCGCTTGGTCGATTTGCCTAATGCTTCTCATTTTTCGAATTTGGATTGTCCAGGCGAATTTAACGCTCATCTGAAAACGCATTTGCTTCGCGCGCGCGGCAAATCCAAAATGTCTCTAGAGAACAAAAAGATTGATTTGCCGGCTGACACTGTAGCGCAAGGACTGATGTCGCTGCTCAATCAGCGAGGAGTGGAATATTTCTTTTCTAACTCTGGCACTGACTTCACCCCCATTGCCGATGCTCTTGGGCGTTACAGCAAAGATAGCGATTTTAAACTGCAAACTGTGGTGGCACCACACGAAAATACAGCTATTGCAATGGCGCATGGTTATTATCTTTTGTCTGGTCGACCACAGGCGACTATGGCTCATGTAAGTGTAGGTACTGCCAATATGGGGCTTGGGATAATTAATGCCAGTCGCTCTCGCATACCGGTGCTTGTGATGTCGGGCAAAACTCCCTGGTACGACTATGGTGTAGAAGGTTGTCGCACAAACTTCGTGCAGTGGGGTCAAGACACATTTGATCAGGGTGGCTATTTTCGCGAATACACAAAATGGGACTACGAGCTTAAAGGACCGCTACATTTAGAAACTGTGGTGGATAGAGCTTTGGCAATATCGATGTCTGATCCGCAGGGACCAGTTTATTTGACATTGCCTAAAGAAGCGCTCTGTATGGCGATAGAGCAGAAAATCTCAGTCAATCAAAAGCCGCGTCAAAAGCCTTCATTGGCTGGAGCTTGCGGCAATGCGCAAATGGAATTCGAAACGGCAAAATTGCTTCTTAGAGCCAAAAATCCAGTTGTGGTAACGGCCGAGCTTGGTCGCTACAAAGAAGCCGTAGAGCAGTTGGTTGCATTGAGCGAGCGATTTGCTATTGGTGTAATTGAGCATGGAAAGCGCAATTTCTTCAATTTCCCCACTGAACATCCAATGCATTTGGGCTATAATCCGCAATCTTTTATAAAAGACGCCGATGTTGTAGTTGTGCTGGAGAGCCATGTTCCCTGGATTCCAGATTGGGGAACAATAAATGAAAATTGCAAAGTTATTCAAATTGGAGTGGACCCGCTTTGTCAGAACTTGCCGATGCGAGCCTTTCCGGTTGATATAAATCTGGCTGGAAATCCTGCTTTGGTCTTAACTGATTTAAATGCCACCATGTATGGATTGTTGGATGATGAAACTCAAAGCATTATTGATAAGCGTCGTCAAAAAAATACCGACGTGCACAAAAGTGTATTTGAGACTGCTCGATCTAAAGCCGCATCAGACGCCAAGCTTGATCACATCACCAAAAATTATATTTCGTATTGCGTGGGACAAGCAATTGATGATGATGTAGTAATTTTCAACGAATATAATCTAGATCCTACACTTGTGCCGCGTCGCCAGACCATGAGTTGGTTTGAAAATTCTATTGCCAGCGGACTTGGTTGGTCGCTTGGAGCGGCTCTGGGAGCACAGCTTGCTTCACCTGAGCAAGTGATGATGGTGACTTTAGGCGATGGATCTTATCTGTTCAACACTCCGATGTCGGCTCATTATGTGGCTGGAGCCTATAATTTGCCCATAGTAATTGTGGTATTCAACGACAGCGGCTGGTCCACTATTAAGAAGTCTTATGACGGCACATCTTCTCCAGCTAATGACTGGGCCAACAAAAATCAGTATGGCGAGTTGTGGGATTTCAAAATGCAAATTAGCTTTGAAAAAATTGCAGAATCTTGCAATGGGATTGGTATAAAAGTAGATAAGCCTAAAGACTTGCTTCAAGCTCTCAAACAGGCAATAGAAATTGCCAGAAAAGATAAAAAACATGTGCTGGTCAATGCAATTTGTGTGCGAGATTACTAGAATAAAAGTATGAATTTGAAAATACTCTTAATTAGTCTGGCTTTCACTCTAGTGCCTTCAGCTTTCGCGCTAGATTCACCATCCAAGAAGGACCCGGACAAACTAGACCCCAACGGCTCTCTTGTATTTACTGGCGAAGGCAAGCAGGAAGCTTTAGCCAAGCTCAATATGAGCGCGCTCAAGCGTCTTGATTTTAGAGTAGAAGGTGCGTCTTGTGCCATTTGTCTTGGACGCATTAGAAAGCGTATTGAAGCATCGAAAGGCATCGCTAAAGTGGCTGTAGCAATACAAAAGCCCTATGGCGTGGCTGTCATTTTTGATTCGACTAAGACTGAAAAACAAAAAATATTTCAAGCTGGTCTTAAAGGCGAAAAAGAGAAAGTGCTTTTTCTCGACGAGCAAGAAGAAAAGCTGGACAAAATGCCCTTTATCTTAATTCCAAAATTCAATAGTCTGGTAAAAAGCTAATTAGATAGTTTTCCGACTACAGGCTCGGTTGCTGTGGCTCCAAATTCTTGTGTAGACACGCCAAACATCGGAATCTGCACAGGAAATGTGAAAGTGGCATTAGTCACCACAGTGACAGTTTCGTCGCTGTAAGCTGTGACATTTACTGAATTGATTCTTAAAACTGGCGATGAGAAATTGACTTTGACTTGATTGCAAGCGGTTTGTGCCGCAGCTTGATCCACTTCTTCTGCCGAAGCGCGAGCACAATCCTTGGCCAGAGCATCGTTTGCTGTTTGAGCCATCACCATGGCGATTACATCGATCAAGAACAAAACAACAGGCACGAAAATGAACAATCCCACGATGGTCTCGATCAGAGCTTGTCCTCTTTTTCGTTTCAACCGCATTTACTTACGACCTCTAAATAATTCCGCGCTCTTCAATGGGGCGCTCACCTTTGAAAGTAAATGGGTAGGGACCAAGCGGAACAAAAGGTATCTGCACAAAAGGCTGAATTTCAACAACGGTTGTGACGCGAACCACGTCGTCACCAGGTTTTCCATTAATGTCAGCCCGCACAGCAGTATTTGAAACTATGCGTGCACCAGTGAATTTGGCAAGCCCAGAAGCCTTCCAGGCGTTTTCCTGACTGGTTAATGCCGTCGGCATATCCTGACTTCGAACTACGGCTACAGAACGAGTGCACATATGATTTAAAAACCACCCGCAACCAACCCCCATGCCCATGTAAATCAAGGCAGCAAGAGGAAAGAGCACCACAACAAGCAGAATGAACAGAGCTGGTCCTAGCTCGGTAATCTGGTTACCCTTTTTTCTCTGAGTTTTATAAAGCCTGATTGCCATCTAGAGCCCCTGACTGAAAATTTTGCCCGCTTATCGATTGTTATCGCGGTTAGTGGGATAATCTGCTTATCTCTATGAGTTGTTCCCTAGACTTAGCTATGGACTACTAACCTAAATAAAGCTTAACAATTACTATCTTAGCAGTTCGCTACTACTGTTCAGGAAAAAATGAAAAAACAAATTTGGATAGCCGCATCTACAGCCCTTTTTTTATCAGCCAATTGCCAAAATTATGGTCTTGCCCAAGTGTCAAGCGAGCTAGTTAAAAGGGCTCAGTCCGAAATTGATAACAACAAATTGACCGAGCAGACTCTTGCACAGTTACAGTCGGCAGTGCAGAGCAACGACCGCGACGCCGATGCGCATCTATACCTGGGATTGGCGCTTGAGCGTATGGGACTGAAAGACGAAGCGTATGCACAGTACGCCCTGGCGGTTAAGTATGGACCTCAAAATCCAGATGCACTGGTTGCTCTGGTCAAGAAAGAAATAAAGCAAGGTCACATTCCCTCGGCAATTCAGATGTTGCGAAGCGGGCTCGATAAATTTCCCAACAATCCAGAAATGCTTTTGATTGTGGGTGACTATCTCATTCAGAACAAGCAAATGGACGAAGCAAGACAGGTGCTTGAGACCGCTTTCAAAGTCAAAGAAGACATTTTTGGTTTGCCAACGTCGCTTGGCCAAATTTATCTAAACGGGCACCAATCAAGAGCCGTCAAGCTTGCCACGATGGATTTGGAAAAAGACCCAAAATTCGATCGAGCACTGAGAGTGCGAGGCGTCGCCTACATGATGCTTGGTGATTATCAAAGAGCAATTGTCGATCTGAAGCCTGTATTTGAGAATGCGCCGAACGTACCGGCTATTGCTGAGGGCATATTCGAGTCTTATATGTCGTGCAAAAATTATAAAGAAGCCCTTCGTCCGGGCGTATTCATGGTTGCGTTCACTGCTCAGCCAGATATTGCAAATGCTCGTTTGCAAGACAAGTTGGTCAAGCTGATTGAGAAATTGCCGCTTGATTTTGTTCAAACCCAAGTAGCTTCTATTGAAAAAGAGATTGACACCAAGTCGCCTATGCCTGCTTTCCATCTGCAATTAGGTCAGGTTTATGACAAAGCCGGTCAGTATAAGCTGGCTATGGCTCAGTACAAACGTGCCATTGAAATGGATGCAAGATACGTCCAGGCTTATTATCAGTTGGGACTTGATTATGAATCAAAAACTAACGATTGGACCAAAGCGCTCCAGTGTTATCAAACAGCCCATTTTTTGCGCTCGTGGGACGAAAAAATCTATCTTTCGTACTTGCGTATGTTGGACCGAATGCACCATCGTCAAAATGACCTGGCGCAAAAGACCAAATCTTTGATCCGTGGACTCTAAACTCAATTGCTTACTGGCTTGTTTACTTGATTTGCGATAAAAGTTCGAAGTATTGGATGAACAGCCTGATTCCAAAGGCGGCTTGAGTCCAATCGAAGTTTTCGTTCACAGCGTGATAACCATGCTCTGGTAGTGACAGTCCCAAAAATGTGATTGGAACATTCAACACCTCTTGCATGCTCACCACTGCACCAATACTTCCACCTTCACGCACGAATGCGGGCTCTTTGCCAAAAGCTTGAAGCATAGCTTGTTTTGCCGCTTGCTGGAATTTGTCGGTAGAAGGTCCTGAGTAGGGTTTTAAACTTCCTTCTAGTTCAACTGTGGCATCGGGACATTTTTCTTTGACGAATTTGGTGAAGATTTCAATCATGCGCTCAGGGGTTTGGTCGGGCACAAGTCGCATACTTATTTTGGCTTCAGCATAGTGTGGAACAATTGTTTTCACGCCAGGTCCTGAGTAACCACCGGTGATACCGTGCACTTCAAATGTTGGTTTAGCCCAAATTCTAGTAGTTGCTTCTTTGGTGTCGCGGGTGCGCAAAGACTTGAGTTCATGCGCTTTTTGAAAGGCGTCTAAATTAAAACCAGAATCAACAAAGTCTTGTTTTTCTTTGTCTGAGGGTGCAACATAATCGTCATAGAAGCCGGGAATCTTGACCTCGCCTGTTTTGGCGTCAAAACATTCACTAATTAATTGAGCAATTTCAGCTATTGGGTTGCGGGCAAGTCCGCCGGTGGTGCCAGAGTGAACATCTTTCTCGCCTGTTTTTAGTTTGACCAGAAATCCTTGCAGCCCGCGAAGACCTGCACAAATAGCTGGTTTGTCACGAGCTATCCAGATGGTGTCAGATACGCAGACAGAATCTGTTTTCAGTTTGCTCTTGTTCTGGACCAGAAAATCTTCGAAATTGGGCGAGCCTATTTCTTCTTCTAGTTCCCATATGAATTTAATATTGATAGGAAGCTTGTGCTCATGGGCATAGCAAGCCGCCATGAAGACTGCAAGTGCGGGACCTTTGTCGTCTGTAGTACCGCGACCCAGATAACGGTCGTTTTCGATTTTCATATCGAATGGAGGATTTTGCCATTCGCTTGCATCGGCTGGTTGCACATCGAGATGATTGTAAATAGAAACAGTTGGATGGTCGGGTGATGAGACAAATTGCCCAATTACAACTGGATTGCCTTTGGTCTCAATCACTTCAGCTGTGGCGCCTGCGTCCGTCAAAAGTTTTGCTGCACGCTCTGCCAATTTTTTAATATCGCCTCTTTTTTCTGGGTCCATACTGACGCTTGCGATATCCACAAGCTCTTTCAGCACCGACTCATAACGCGACTTCTGCGACTCGGCGTATTTCTTTAGTTCGTTTGAATCAAGGGTAGTTACAAGCGCCATAGACACCTCGTTATTGCAATATCGCCAAATTATATCGCAGCGGCAACCATTACAATTTGATATATTCTTGAGGGCAATAAGCCCTATCTTCCTAATTACAAGTCTGCGCTTTGTGTTCAGGTAGAACCAGCTATTCAAGAGGGATTTTCGATGACCAAAAAATGGAAACAGCTTGGCATCACGTTACTTCTTTCAATTTGTGTAACTGTGGGCAACGCTTGCACTTCGAGAGTTTTTGCTCAAGGGCAAGATCAAGACTTGAACAAACCGGTGCGAGACAAGTGGGCGCTCATAGTAGGCATAAGCAAATTTAAAAACTCGAATGTTCCTTCGCTAAAGTTTGCAAGCAAGGACGCTCTAGACTTTTATAACTATCTGATTAAAGAAGGTAATTTCAAGCCTGACCATGTCAGAGTCTTGTTAGACGAACAAGCTACGCGCCAGCGCATCATGTCGGAGCTAGGCAATAAGTTTCTTCATCCACTGGCTAAAAAAGATGACCTGGTCGTCCTTTATTTTTCTACTCACGGAAGTCCGGCTCAGTTAGATGGTGAGGGGAAGAACTTTCTGGTTGCCTATGATTCAGAACCAGATGAACTCTGGGCTTCAGGTATCGAAATGCAACAAATACTAGAGAACGTTAATAGCCGTATTCATGCGGATCGCGCTCTACTGGTGCTGGATGCATGTCATAGCGGTAATATAAATCCCAATACAAAAGATGGAAAGGGACTTTATCGTGCTGCAAATATAGATCCAAACGCTATGACACTTGGCACTGGCAAAATGGTGCTTTGCTCAAGCAGTCCTGAAGAAGCTTCCTGGGAATCGAAACGTTATCAAAATGGTGTTTTTACAAGAAATCTGCTTGAAGGATTGCGTGCAAAAGGCGCTAATACTCCCATGTCAGATGCTTTCGACGTAATGTGTTCCAATATCTCGAACGAAGTGCAAGAAGATAGACCCGGCGTGCGTCAAACACCAGCACTAAATAGTAAATGGCAGGGCAATGGCATGATTCTTGCCGTGCGTCCAGCCGCACCACAACTCATTCCACAAACGGTTTCAGACTTGCTTCCCCCGGATAGCATTGCCATTATGCGTGGTGGCAAGAGTGGAGTTGGTGGTCAAAATAATAATGTCGCTTTTGCAACGCGCTTAAGTAATGCTCCAAGCGACCAGAAAACTAATCTTGCCTCACCGCAAAAATTGGTTTTGACCTGGAAATATTTTTCCAATGTCGAGAATCCAGATAAGGCGTATACTTCCGCTTGCGAAGCGGGTGATGCTAATTTTAACAATGTCGAATTTTTATTCAATAAAGCCAAAATAAATATTCAAAGACAAAAATGGAGTGCTGCCGAACAACAATTGAAAAATGCTCTTATAGACGATCCTAATCGTTGGGACTTTTATCTGGCCCGTGCCTATTGCTATTACAAGATGAAGCGAAACGCTCTAGCTATGAGCGATCTTGAAAATGCCAAATTTAAAAATCCGACATTGCCTCGCGATATCGAATTTGGTGACTAACAAAATACACAAAAGGAAAACTAAGTAATGGACTTTGGTATCAAAGGAAAGCATGCACTTATTTGTGGAGCATCCAAAGGCATAGGTAGAGCCATTGCCAAAGAATTAGCGGGTGAAGGAGTCAAGCTTTTCTTGTGCGCTCGAACTGAGCAAGTACTAAGCGAAACGGCTGAAGCGATTAGAAAAGACTGTCCTTCTGCTGAGATTTTTTATCAAGCCTGCGATTTAAGTTCACTAGAAGATCGCCAAAAGCTTATTTCTAGCGTTAATGACCAATTGGGTTCGGTTGATATCTTAGTTCACAACACTGGCGGCCCTAAGACTTCGCGTGCGGAAGATACCAAATTGGAAGATTGGGATTCTGGATTTAAACAATTATTTTTGTCTGTGGCCGATATCAATAATGCCTTCCTGTGCCAGATGAAAGAGCGCAAGTGGGGACGAATTATTTGTGTTACATCACTAAGTATCATGGAGCCTATAGCAAGTCTATCGGTATCAAATGCGGTGCGCTCGGCGGTCACTGCCATGCTGAAAACTCTTTCAGACGAAGTGGCACCGTTTAATATAACGGTTAACTGCATCGCACCTGGTTCTATCGAAACAGACCGCATGCAAGACTTGATGGAGCAGCGCACCAAAGCAAGCGGTCAAAGCAAAGAAGAGTATCAAAAACAATACGTTTCAGCCATTCCAGCAGGTAGAATGGGCACGCCTGAAGAATTCGCCGCAGTGGCAGCCTTCTTGTGCTCCACGCGTGCTTCTTACGTGACTGGTTCGACCATTTGTGTCGATGGCGGCAAACGTCGTTCCACTTACTAAAATCAGTCTTTATTGGGGCTAATTTAAAATTTCTGGTTATATGCCAGAATGTCTTTTTATATATATGTCCCTGAGAGGTCGAGGCGTGAAATATTTAGTGCTAGGTGCTGGAAAAATGGGCTATGCCATGGCTTTCGATTTGATTCGAAGCCCCAAAGTGGACAAAGTCGTGATTGCCGACTCGGATGAAAATGCAGTCAAACGCATTCAGGACAAATTAGCCGACCCCAAAATTGTTCCAGTTCAACTTGACATTAAAGAAGAAAAAGACGTTGCTCAATTGATGGCGAACTCAGACGTGACCATCAGCTGCATGCCTTACGAATTCAACTATGAATTAGCTAAGTTGGCTCTTCAGTCTAAATCGCACTTTGTTGATCTTGGCGGCAATAACGATGTTGTCGAAAAGACTTTTCAGCTGGACCAAATTGCCAAAGACCAAGGCGTGACCATTATTCCCGATCTGGGACTTGCGCCAGGACTTGTTTCTATTCTGGCTGTGAGCGCAGCTGAAGTGATGGACGAAATTTATGACATGCGCATTCGTGTTGGCGGATTACCTGTCGAGCCCGAAGACCAGTTGCTCGAATACGGTCAGTTCTTCTCGATTGAAGGTTTGATAAACGAGTATGTGGAAGACTGCACTGTTATAAGAGACGGTGAAATAATTTCAGTTCCATCCTTGACCGAACTTGAAGAAATAGAATTTCCAAAACCACTAGGAACGCTCGAAGCTTTCACCACGTCAGGTGGTTGCTCGACTTTGCCACAGACTTACAAAGGTCGCATTCAACATTTAGATTATAAAACCATCCGTTATCCAGGGCATTGCGACAAAATCAACTTGCTCAAACAACTTGGTTTAATGGATAAAGCTGAAATCAAAATTGGAAAGCACAAAATCGCTCCAAGAGCTATTCTTTCCCATTTGCTCAATGAAAAACTAGCCAAGAATTTACCCGATGTTGTAGTTGTTCGTGTCACCGTCACTGGTGTCAAAGATGGCGAGCCATTGCAAATGGTTTGGGACGGTATAGATTATGGTTCAGAAGCCGATGGCTTAACCGCCATGGGCAGAATGACTACTTTTCCAGCCTCTATCATCGCTCAAATGATTGCTCGCGGCGATATCAAAGAGCGCGGTGTCGTTCGTCAGGAAGATGTGGTTCCCACTAAACTCTTTTTGGCAGAACTCACCAGTCGTGGTATCAATATCACTTTGACCGATCGTGCTCCAGTTTATTCATAATCAACGATTTTTGGGGTAGCCCCCTTTGTCGCGGCAGGACGATTTTTAAAGCTCAACCGTTAACGGTTGAGCTTTTGGTTTGACCGCAAAGCGCCGAAAGAAGGGGTACTTGAAAACCTGGAGGTTCGAAGGACTTGACGTTGCAGCTAACTTGAAATCATCGGCAAGGATCGTTTTTTATAGCCAAATATTTCATCGATAAATTTCTGGTAGACGTCTTTATCTTTGCTCAATGGAAGATATTCGTTTGCCATCTCGCCTGCTTCTTTGAATTTGCCACCAAGGAACACGTTTGAGACCAAACTGTATTCGGCGTCGTTTTCTTTTTTGAGCAGGTCGATATCTTCTTGTATGAGTTTATTTCGCCCCCATCGCTCTATGAGCGGGATTATTTTTGATTTTAAGTATCCGCTCAAATCGATTGTGGTTGCTTCGTTTTTATCGTCTTCGCCAAAGGTAAAGCCCCATTTCACATCTCCATCTTGATTGAACTGAGGAAGTTTGTGCGAGAAGTAAGTGCCTTTATCGCTGCGACAACCTTTCTTGTATAGGTCGTCTAAAAGGTCATAAACGCGCTGATTCTTCAACGTTACTTGCGGACCACTCAAATAAATAGTGGCACCACCGATGACACCTAATGAAAGAGTAGCTTCGTTTCCTGCTTCGTCTTTGTATTCGTAAAAGCCAAGCTTAGAATTAGTCAGTCTAAAACCTATCGGTTTGAGTGAATCCGATAGGTCGTAGATAAGCCATTCGTTATTTTCGGGATAGTCTTGCAATTAATTCAGTTAGTCAGAATACTTGTATGAGACGGCTTTCCAGTCGGAGAAGAATTCAAGGCTATAGCGACCGCCTTCGCGACCAAGTCCTGAACTCTTTTGTCCGCCAAATGGTGTGCGAAGATCGCGAGCGAACCAGCAATTGACCCAGACCATGCCGGATTTTAATTTGCGAGCGACACGATTGCAACGATTCACATCCTGGCTCCAAAGCGATGCAGATAAGCCGTATGGCGTAGAGTTAGCCATTTTAATCACTTCTTCTTCGTCTTTGAACGGTATTATGGGTAGTACCGGTCCAAAAATTTCTTCCTGACAGAATTTAGAATCATAAGCAAGACCTTCAAACACTGATGGCGATAAGAAGAAGCCACCGCCTAGTTCTTTGATTGGATCTCCACCAGTCAAACATTTGCCATCTTTGCGTCCAAGTTCAATGTAGGTTTGCACTTTTTCCATATGTTCTTTGGAAATCAATGCACCCATTTCGGTTTTTGGATCCAGTGGGTCACCGACCTTGAGGTTTTTTACGCGCTCAACCATGGCTTTGACTACTTTTGGATAAATGGATTCTTGAACGAATAAGCGCGAACCGGCTAAGCAAACTTGACCCTGGTTGCGATATGCAGCGCGGACTGAGGTGGGAAGCGCTTCGTCCAGATTTGCATCTTCAAAAATGATATTGGCACCTTTGCCGCCAAGTTCGAAAGATAACTTCTTGAGCGTGCCAGCAGCACTTGCCATAATTGCTCTGCCGGTGCCAGTTTCGCCTGTAAAAGAAATAGACTTAACGTCGGGGTGCTTGGTGAGTGCTTCACCAGCGCCGCCTGCTCCAAAGCCATTCACTATGTTCAACACGCCATCGGGAACACCTGCTTCTTTAGCTAGTTTGGCGAAAAGAAATGCTGTATAAGGTGTCCATTCGGCTGGTTTTAAAACGCATGCGTTGCCCATAATAAGACATGGTGCAATTTTCCATGTGGCCAGATACAAAGGTAAATTCCACGGAGTAATTAGTCCGCATACACCAAGTGGCTCGCGAATAGCGGTATGACGCTCTTGTGGATTTGGTGTCCATGATTCGTCTGCCAGTGATTGAGCAAAATTAGGATAGAACTGGAAGTTTGATGCAACGCGGGCGATGTCTCCAGTTCTGCTTTCTGTAATTGGTTTGCCAGTGTCAAGTGTCTCGGCTCGGGCCAGTTCGTCTGCATTCTTTTCCACTAGAGCAGCCACTTTGAGCAAGATGTTGGCGCGATCTTGCATGGACATTTTAGGCCAGGGACCGTTTTCAAATGCTTCTTTAGCTGCATCCACTGCAAGATTGATGTCATCGGCTGTACCGTAAGACACGGTGCCAAGCACTTCGCCAGTGCCTGGGCTGATGGTCTGGAAAGTTTTTCCGTCTTTGGACTTAACTGCTTTTCCGCCGATGAAGTTATCGATTTCGATAGTCTTTGCTTTGGTCGCGGTGGTCATCTTCTGGTCCTCTTTGGAGTGTTTAAGTGTTTGGTCTGATTTAATTTGGTTTACTTGCAAAGTGCGATTGCTTTTATTTCGATGAAATTCTTTCCTGGTAAACGTGCAGCTTGAATGGTGGTTCGAGCTGGAGGATTTGCAAAAGAAAAATGCTTGGCGTACACGCCATTATATTTTGCAAAGTCATCCATGTCGGCAAGAAAAACGCTCATGTCGACTACGTCTTCGAGCGAAAGACCAGCTTCTTCAAGAACTACTTTGAGATTTTTTATGACCCATTCGGTTTGGACTTCGATGTCATAAGAAAGAACTTTGCCCGAAGCATCGAGCTCGACACCCTCTTCTTTGCCCGTGTCTGCGTTTCGAGCGCCCTGACCGGAAACGAAAAGAAAATTGCCGGCTTTGACGGCATGACTGTAAGCGCCAAGCGGGCTTGGAGCCTTTCCAGTGATGGTAATGCCTTCTTTCAAGGACACGCGCGTACTCCTGAAGAAATTAAGTCAAGAAGCTGAATTTATATCAGAAAAGGGCTTATAATTCCAGTCGCGCAATTGCAATGCGTATTGCGCAATAAGCAATGCACAACACTCATTAGTAAGCGGGAGTTTAACCTTGCCGGATCTTGCGTGGCTCGACATTGATAACTATGACATTATCGACATTTCGCTTCCAGTCGATTCTAAAACAGCTTGTTTTCCTGGCGATATTCAATTTAGTCGCAACATCACTTGCACTTATAAAGACTCAAAAGTAATAAATCTCTCTTCTTTCACGATGAGTCCTCACGTTGGGACTCACGCCGACTCACCAATTCACATTTATGGCGAAATGGATAAAGGTGAGGGCATGGCGTCGCAATTGCCGCTTCAAGCATTTATTGGTCACGCCCAGGTCATCGACCTGGCTGATTGTTTTGAGCCCATAACAAGCAAACACATAGCTTCGCTCGTCTCTTCGCTCGATAGAACGAAGCTTGCACCGCGATTATTGTTTAAAACACGCCACCAAATACGGTATGACGTTTTTGAAAATAATTATGCTTCATTCACTCCCGACCTAGTAGAAGAATTACAAAAACATCAAGTCAAACTAGTTGGAATCGATACTCCATCTGTGGATCACTCTGATTCGAAGGGACTTGAAACGCACCACGCATTGCACAAATATGAAATGAGCTGGCTTGAAAATCTTGATTTGACTCATGCCAAAGCTGGTTACTACACACTGATTGCGTTGCCTCTAAAATTAACTGAATTGGAAGCGTCCCCTGTGCGTGCCGTTCTTTTGAAGAAAAAATAAGATGCTGACCTGTCCAAGATTATGCAAAGAAGACTTGAAGACGCAATTGCGCGCTTTCGATTTTGTCACTGACGACATAGTAATGATTCATGCGTCATTGCGCGCTGTGGGACCAATTCTTGGTGGTCCAGACGAGCTAATAAACGCACTTGAAGAAGTGATACGCGACGGAACATTGATGGCTTACATTGGCTGCCAATCGCCTTTCGATGAGATAGGGCGAAAGCAATATTCTCCAGAAGATGAGGCATTTATTCTCAAAAGTGCACCAGCTTTTGATAAGTATGTCGCGCGTACACAAAGAGACTTTGGCAGTTTTGCCGAGTTCTTTCGCACTCATTCAAAGGATGTTCAAATAAGCGATAATGTCGGAGGTCGAATGGCCGCATTGGGCAAGCGTGCCCAGTGGTTGACCGCCGATCACTCGCTCAACTATGGCTTGGGCAAAGGCTCTCCGCTAGAAAAACTTTATCAAGAAAACGGAATGGTTTTGCTAATTGGCTCTGATCACGATCAAGTTACTTTGATGCATTATGCCGAAGCTATTGCTCCTATCGAAAACAAGACTGTTTTAAACTTGCAAGTTCCTCTTCTTAGAAACGGTGTGCGCACCTGGGTCGACATCGAAGAATTCGATTCTTCTATTGGAGTACTTCCCTGGCCCGATGAGCGTTTCTTCGCCACAATTTGTGATGCATTTATAGAAAAAAATAATATCCCCTCTAATAAAATTGGCGATGCAGTTAGTTACTTATTGCCGGCTCACGAACTGGTAGATTTCGCCGTCGAGTTAATGGTTGAAACCGCAAAGGAAATACAGCATGTTTAAAAAATCGTCCAGTTTAATTGGAATGGTTCACGTCGGTCCACTGCCCGGCGCATCTGGATGGGCGTCGAATCTGGACGAAATTGTCGAGAATGCATTGATGGATGCCGCTATCTACAAAAAGGCGGGCTTCGATGCCATCATGGTCGAGAACATGCACGATGTTCCTTATATAAAAGGAACTGCGCTTCCAGAAACAATTGCTGCCATGACTGTTATATCTAGCGCCCTCAAAAAAGAAATCAAAATGCACACCGGTATTCAAATACTGGCTGGCGCAAACCTAGAGGCTCTAGGTGTGGCACTAGCAGCCGGTCTCGATTTTATTCGTGTCGAAGGTTTTGTCTACGCACATGTTGGCAATGGTGGCATCCACGAGTCATGCGCTGCCAAGCTCATTCGCCGACGTGACGAGCTGAAAGCATCACACGTCAAAATATTCGCCGACGTCAAAAAGAAACACGCATCGCACGCCATCACATCTGATACCAGCATCGGCGACACTGCCAAAGAAGCCGAGTTCTTCAAAGCAGACGGACTGGTTGTAACTGGCATCAGAACTGGCGATCAGCCCTTGCTTGAAGAAGTGAAATCGGTCAAGCAATCAGTAAAAGTCCCAGTCCTGATAGGATCTGGTGTGACACCAGAAAACTTGAAAAAATATGCTCGCTATTCAGACGGAATGATTATTGGCTCATCGTCTAAAGCAGGTGGTCACTGGTCAGCCAAAGTAGACACAGAGCGTTGCAAGAAGCTTGTGAGCGTGCATAAAGATTGAGATTGATTCTTACTTCCAGAAAAACCAACTTTTCTTCTTTTCTTTAGTGCAATCTTCTGCTTGCTCAGCCAATGACAAATTGAGAAGCCTGCCTTTGAGCTCGATTACTGTATTGTTCTCGATTAGTGATTCGGCATTTTCACGGCTAGTCATTTCTATATACGCATGACCAGCACTTTTGCCTTTTTTGTCGATGTATAAGGAAATCTCTGCGATCGTATTTGAAAAATCACAAAAGGCTTCTGTGAGTTCTTCTAGGGTCGTTTCCGGTAAATTACCGATTAATACTTTTCTGTTATTTTTGAATGATTGTGTCACTTGCCTTCACCATGCCCAAAGAGATACCCCCGGGGCAGGAGAATGCTGAACCGAGTGCGATTGATATGCCAACATATCATTGTTCCCGCTCTTTGCAAAGTCTAAGCAGGTAATATGTTACTGGTAGCAAATATGGTGACTGACTTGAAACGCTGCTTCTAACCGTCAGCGTTGATTTTTTTGACCAACTCTTGCAGAATCGCATCTGCCTGATCGTTTTCAATCTGGCATGTTCCAGCCTTTTCGTGACCGCCGCCGCCGTAAGACAAGCACAGCTCGCCTACGTTGGTTTTTGAATCACGGTTGACGATTGATTTTCCGATGGCAAAAACAGTGTTCTGTTTTTTCAGTCCCCACAAAACGTGGATGGAAATATTGGTTTCAGGATGCATGGCATAAATCATGAATCTGTTACCAGAATAAATGGTGTCTTCTTTGCGCAAGTCTAGAACAATAAGATTCTTGTGAATTTTGAAACAGCGATCGACTTGCTCGCGAAACAGATCTGTCTGCATGTTGTAAAGTTGCACGCGCTCCTGGACATCAGGCATAGACATGATTTCGTTGATGTTGTGGTCTTTGCAATAATCGATTAAGTCCATCATCAAGTTGTAATTTGAGATTCTGAAATTATGGAAACGACCAAGCCCGGTGCGAGGATCCATCAGGAAATTGAGCAACACCCAATCAGTGGGATTGAGAATTTCATCTACTGAAAACTGTGCAGCATCAGCTTTGTCGACGGCTGTCATCATCTCTTGCCAGCGAGATGGAAAAGTTTTGAGCCCACCATAATAGTCCCAGACCACCCGAGCAGCCGACATGGCGTTTGCATCGATGATGTGATTGTCATGTCTGTCTTTGTTGCGCAGAGTTTCTGACAAGTGGTGGTCGAAGGCCAGATGCACTCCGTTCACATAAGGCAGGTTGGTGGTGATGTCTCTATCGGTGCATTCGATGCGACCGTCTTGCATGTCCTTGGGATGAACGAAAAGAATGTCGTCGATCATATTCATATGTTTGAGCATTACGGCGCAAACCAGACCATCAAAATCGCTACGGGTTACCAGTCTGTATTTTCCTGGACTTTGAACTGATGTCATCTTTTCGAGCTTGCCTCTCTCGTGACTATTTTCCTACTTATATATGTACGAGAAATGAGAGGTTCAAACCTGATAACGACTTATATTATATGCGTTGGATATTCGTCTGCGATCTATTGTCTATAGTGGGTTTGCAGGATCGGCTGCATGGTTTATAGCCATTATTGTTCGGGCGCTTGTTAATCTAAAATCTATATCTAGGAGGGCTGTCTAAAGGCTTCTGAGTGTTGCCATTGGTATAGATATTAAATCACTAAAGGGGTACTTCCATTCGTTTTTTAAATTGCTAAACTTGTATGCATAAACGGTGAATGCACACACGAGTTGAGCATTTCGAGCCGAGGGGCCTTGCGGAAACGTCAGGTTAGCGCTAACCAGATACGGTAGCAAGTGAGCCCGCAACGAGTTCTTTTTTAACAGAGACTCGCTGAAATACTAAGCTCCCCGCAAGGGGCTTGTTAAATAGTAGCCGAAACACCATCGCAGTTAATTCTGGATGGTGTTTCCGTTTGGAGTGGTACTAAATATGGTGATTTAATATGTGCGACTGATCACTGAGATTGCGTGGTTCGAGCGCTTGGGATCCGGTCTTGATGCGGCAATCGCTCATAGGCTGATGAGTGCGAAGTAGACATGATGTTAGAGATTAAATCAATTCTGGGGGACTTCCATAAAGTTTTTCGTTTGATAGACTAAATACATTAACGGTGAATGCCACATGAGTTGAGCATTTCGAGCCGAGGGGCCTTGCGGAAACGCCAGGAAAGCGCAAACCAGAAACGGTAGCAAGAGAGCCCGCTTTGTGAAGCATTTAACAGCGACACAATGAATTACTGAGCTCATCGCAAGGAGCTTGTTAAACAGTAGTCAAAACACCACCGCAGTTAAGTCTGGGTGGTGTTTTGGTTTTTATATTTATTTGAATTTACTCCAGATCGTGTCCTGTTTTATAAGATCTCTGTTTGAGCAAACTGCTCCAGGCGTCTCCACCCCCGGCTTTAGCGCTTGGGGCGGGACTACTAGATCTTGACGGAGTGGAGTTGACTCTAGGTGGTTTTTTCGCCACTCTTGGTTTTGGTGCAGGTGTTGGTGCCACTTTAACTTCTTTTGGGGTCTCTTTTACTACTGGTGTTTCTGCAACGGGAGTCGACTCGTTTTTCTTCGGAAAATCGGACTTGTCTTCGTGTGATGTTTTTACTAGCGTACCGTTATCGGAAGACGAATTTGTTGATGATGGCGCCTGGTCGTTAGATTTTTCGCCCGTTTTTGCACTAGTCGTATTACTTGGTGTGGTCGCAGGATTTGTGGTTGCGTCTTTAGTAACTATTGGAGCTGCAGTTGCCGGTTTATTCTGATTTTGCAAAGCGAAAAATCCAATTACCCCACCGATTGCCAAAACACCAATAACAACAGCTACAGCAACTGCAGCAACTTTCTTGTTATCTGCGGGTGCTTTTTGTGGGCGATCAATCTCGGAAAACGAACTTATAGTAAAGCTCTTTCCTCGCTTTGGAATTGCCATGTCAATTTCGGTGGCAAGCTCTTTCATGCTCTGCTGACGGTCGTCTGGATTTTTAGATAGAGCCTTGAAAATTACTTGTTCGACACGCTCAGGAATATAAAGATCTGGTCTTGATTCTGAAAATGGAGTAGGTGCTTCCATTATGTGTTTGTGCATAGTTTCGACCAATGTTTTGCCTAAAAGAGGCAATTTGTTGGTCAAGGTTTCGTACATGACTATGCCCATCGAATAAATGTCGGATCTGGGATCAAGTGGCATGCCCTGACATTGCTCAGGCGACATATAGACCGGGCTACCGCAAACTTCTCCCATCTGGGTTAGTCGTTGTAGCTCGGTTCCTGCATCTTCAATTAATTTGGCAACACCAAAGTCCACTACTTTTACGTAGTCTTTATTGCCGTCAAAATCTATCAGGACGATGTTGCTTGGTTTTAAATCTCGATGGATTACACCTTGGGAGTGCGCATGTTCAAGTGCAAGAGCAGACTGTTTGAAAATTGACATTGATCTATCGACGCCAATTTGCCCCTCTTTGCGGATTTGATCCGACAAGGGAACTCCTTCAAGGAAGTCCATGACTATATACGGTTGTCCTTGAGGCGAGACGCCATAATCGTAAACAGTGATTATATGCGGGTGTTTGAGTTTGCACGTGGCTTTGCCTTCGTGCAAGAAGCGTTTAACGCTATGTGTGTCGTTTAAATGGTGAGCAAGCAACATCTTGATGGCGACGATGCGATCCATCAATTCTTGTTTGCCTTTATAAACAACCCCCATGCCACCCGTTCCAAGAACGGATAGGATTTCATACTTGCCGTCCAGTTTAGTTCCGACCAGTGGGTCCTGAGCAACCGGAACAAGGGCAGTATTGTCGTGCGGACATGAGGCAACCAGACCAGTAAACTGGCGGTGGCATTCAAGACAGACCTTTTTGTCCAGGTCGCCATGGACATTAGTGTGATCAGTAGATCGGGTCATTTTTTGATTTTTCGAGGCGGGGAATCAGAAACGGTTACTAATGGTTTAAGAAACTATTAAACAATGTTAATTTACCCGTCCCTACCAAGAAATAACCTGACATCAGCATGAAATCTTTTCTTTTATATATCCGCCGACCACCTCATAAAACGAAGCGCCTGTAAGCCAGTTCTTCTGAAAAGCGTCAATATGGGTAGTGGTAATGATAGTCTGCATGTCCGACCGGTTGGCGACTTCTTGCATCAGAAAGTTTTGTCTATAGAGGTCTAATTCGGCTAAAACATCGTCCAATAATAAAATTGGCGGCTCGTGCAAATGGTTACTGACTAAATCTAGCTCTGCAATTTTTAATGATAAAACCAATGTCCTGGTTTGACCTTGGCTGCCGTAATTTTTGGCAGGCAGATCATTTAAGCAGAAAACTATATCGTCTCGGTGGGGACCGCTCAGGGTTTGTTTGCGTGCAAGTTCCTCGTTGAAGCGCGATTTGTATAAACCCATCAGTCTGGATTCGAGTTCTGATTCGCTAGTTTCATTCCAGTTTGCGCCAAGCTGGTCTTCGCTTTGATCAAAATTTTCGGTCGATTCTGGGTCTTCGTCACTGCTGGTTTGAAAGTAGCGTACCGTTATCGGTTCGCTTTTTCCCGATATCTTCTCTTGATAGGCTTCGATTAACGGGCGCAGGCGATCGAGCAATTTCAATCTTTCTTTGGTCACTTTGGCGCCTAGCGAGGCGGCTTGACGGCTCCACGCGCGCAATTGCTCTTTGTCTGTGTCAGAAAGGTTGTAGCGCCCACCCTTTTCAGCAATAGTCTTAAGCAGGCGATTGCGCTGAATAATACATTTGTTGTATCGGTTTGAAGTTTCGCGATAACCAAGATCGATTGAGCTAAGCAAATTATCAATCCAGTCGCGTCGATATTTGGGACCGCCGCGTGCCAGATTCAAATCTTCGCTTTTAAAAGAAACAACGCACAAACTGCCTTTTAGATTGCGTGTAGTTGAATAAGTGGCGCCGTTTATTTTGACCTTTTTTTCAAGCTTGGGATTTTTCGATTTGCCCTCAGCTTGAATTGATTTGAAATCGATTGAAATATTTTGCAAGTTTGCACGATTGTCCCAGTCAATAAAATATTGAACTGCAATTGATGCTAGATTTTTTCCGCGCGAAATCAGCTCGACATCATGAGTTGAGCGATATGATCTGCCGGTGCTTAAATACTCAACTGCTTCAAGTAGGTTGGATTTACCCTGGGCATTTGCTCCAAGGATAATATTCAGACCTGGCTTGAATTCTACGTCTTGCTCAATGTAATTGCGAAAATTGCTTAGCTTTAGATTTTTAAGTAGCATGCGAAAGTGAGGAGTTGGGCGCTTGCAATTTCTCCTTTTCGCGCGCTGAAAAGGCAATCTTGGCTTGGTCTATGTCAATGTTGATCTGGTTTTTCAATTCATCAATGGAGCCGAATTTTTTTTCGTCACGTAATTGCTGGAAGAATTTGACTTCAATTTTTTGGTCGTAAATGTCTTGATTGAAATCTAGAAGATGCGCTTCGACAAGGGGTCTTGCTGCTTTGTCTGGATTTTTGAAAGTTGGTCTGAATCCAACATTTATGACGCAATATTTGCTCTCGCCATTTTGTAATTTGGCAAGACCGGCATAAACACCGGTTTTGGGTAGAACTTGATATTGATATGTTTCAAGATTGGCAGTGGGAAAACCTAGTTGTCTGCCTCGGCCATCTCCGCGAATAATCCCAGCCCATAAGGCAAAAGAACGTCCAAGCAAATCTTCGGCGTTTTTGACATTTCCTGCTTGAATCTCGTCGCGGATGCGTGAGCTAGAAACTTCGCGTCCTTTGAATTCGAGCATGTGTGCGCTGTGAACAGTAAACTCGTGTGCTTTTTCTTGTCCGATTTTCTTGAGCAAATTGGCATCGCCTTCTGCGTCTTTGCCAAAGTGGTGGTTATGTCCAACTGATATAGAGCGAGCATTCATACTTTCGATTAGAACGTTTTCAACGTACTGGCGAGGACTGAGTTTGCATAACTCCTCGGTGAAAGACAAGACCAGTGCCACTTCTACTCCAAGTTCGGCAAATAGTTCAAGACGTTGTTCGATTACAGTCAATAAAAGTGGCGATTGACCACGGGTCAGGCTTCTTGGATGGTCTTTGAAAGTGACCACGCCGGCTTTGGCTCCAAGCGCCTTGGCTTCTTCTACTGCTTTGGATATTACAAGCTTGTGACCAGGGTGCACCCCATCGAAAAATCCCAGGGCTATAGCCGACTTTGCGACCAGACCTGGTCTGGGTTTGGCTTCGTAAAAGATTTCCAAGTCGACAATGACCCCACTGCTTAAAATCCTGTTTACAAGTGTACTTGATGTACTTGGACGCTATACCCTTGACATAGAGAATTATATTTATTGTAACCAAAATAGTCTTCCCGATTTGGCAAAAACTAAGGCTGGACAAGGGAATTAGTGCTCTCGTTGTGATAAAATTCAGTGAGGTGAAACAACAGTGGAGATGTTGCTCCGTTTGTTGTTCTCTTGATGTTCTGCGGTTTAAGCGCGCTGCCGGCAAGAAAACGGCATGGTATTAACAGGGGATTTATGGCAAACGAAAAGGCGAACACACTAGTGACGGATGAAACAGAAGAGAACGAAAAGAAAGCTAATGGAAACACTGGCGATACCAGTGTTGACGGCGAATACTCAGCTTCTAATATTGACGTTTTGGAAGGACTGGAAGCGGTTCGAAAACGTCCTGGTATGTATATCGGTACCACTGGTCCCAAAGGTTTGCACCACCTGATCTGGGAAATCGTAGACAACGCAGTAGACGAGGCGCTAGCCGGTCACTGTAAAACAATTGAAGTTAGAATTAATGCCGATAGTTCTGTCACTGTCAAAGATGATGGTCGCGGCATTCCTATCGATATCGTCAAAAAAACCGGCAAGAGTGGTGTTGAAACTGTATTCACCATTTTGCACGCTGGTGGTAAATTCGGTGGCGGTGGATACAAAGTGTCAGGTGGTCTGCACGGTGTTGGCGCCTCGGTTGTGAATGCACTGTCCGAAACACTTGAAGTCGAAGTTTATCGCGAAAACAAAATCCACAAACAAAAATACAATCGTGGAAATGCAGTCGGTGGGCTCGAAGTAGTCGGCTCCACTGAAGAACGCGGAACTAAAGTTACCTTCTGGCCAGATGATCAAATTTTCCACGATTTTGATGAAGATGGCGAACGTATCCAAATCCATTTTGATTGGGATACAGTCGCAGACCGTTTGCGCGAAATGGCTTTCCTTAATAAAGGACTAAAAATCGTAGCCGAAGATCTTAGAGAAGCAGAGAAAAAATCTGAGCTTTATCACTATGAAGGTGGCATCGCAAGTTACGTTGAGTATATGAACGAGAATAGAAACGTTCTGCACAAGCCACCAATTTATTTTGAAACTGAACGCGACAACATAGTAGTTGAGTGTTCATTACAGTGGACCGATCTTTATCAAGAAACGCTCAACTCTTTCGTGAATAACATCAATACTCACGATGGCGGAACGCACTTGCAGGGATTTCGTATGGCGCTTACTCGTGTCATAAACTCTTATGCACGCAAAACGGCATTGCTTAAAGATGCTGACCAGAACTTCCAGGGCGAAGACGTACGCGAAGGTCTCACTGCTATTGTCAGTGTCAAGGTCCCAGAGCCACAGTTCGAAGGTCAGACCAAAGCACGTTTGGGTAACCGCGAAGTTCAAGGTGTGGTTCAAACCGTCACCGCAGAACAGCTTGCCGACTGGCTAGAGCTTAATCCCAAACCAGCCAAAGATATTATTATTAAAGCTGTAAACGCAAGAGCCGCACGCGAAGCCGCACAAAAAGCCAAGCAACAGGTACGACGTCAATCTACTTTGGAGAATTCGTCACTACCAGGTAAGCTCGCCGATTGTACCGATCGCGATCCAGCCAGATGTGAAGTTTATCTGGTGGAAGGTGACTCCGCCGGTGGTACCGCTAAAAAAGGAAGAAACAAAAACTTCCAGGCTATCCTTCCCCTGCGCGGTAAGATCTTGAACGTCGAGCGCGTTCAACCAAGCCGCATTTATGAAAATGCTGAAGTGCAAGCCATGATTCAAGCTCTTGGATTGGTAGTGCGAGAAGAAACAGATGAAGATGGTGCCAAAACTGGTGGCATTTTAAGACCAAACGCCGAGAATCTTGATCTCGATAAACTTCGCTATCACAAAGTGATTATCATGACAGACGCCGATGTTGACGGAAGTCACATTCGCACGCTGCTTTTGACTTTCTTCTTTAGATACGCAAGACCGATGGTCGAAAAAGGATATGTCTATATCGCTCAGCCACCACTCTATAAAGTTGAAAAAGGTAAAAAGCACGAATACTGCTACAACGAGCATAAGCTCCAGGCAGTACTTGCTGAAATGGGAGATAAAGCCACCGTTCAACGATTCAAAGGTCTTGGCGAAATGGAAGATCAACAGTTGTGGGACACCACTATGAACCCCGAAACTCGCACCTTGAAACAAGTTACAGTGGAAGATGGTGCGCAAGCCGAACACATTTTCGACTTGCTCATGGGTGAGGCTGTTGGTCCTCGTCGCGAATTTATTGAGAAACACGCCCACTACGCAAACCTGGATCTCTAGTTAATTGAGCGCAAGCACAATCAACGTTCCCAACACTATCACGGTTGCACGTGTGGTATTGGCACTGGTGGCGCTGTCCATTTTGTTTATGGATGGCGACACCGTAAAGTGGATTTCTTTTTGTCTCACTATAGTGGTTATTTGGGCTGACGGTCTTGACGGATACTTTGCTCGCAAGCTTAATCAGTCAACCAAATTTGGTGGCATATTAGACATTGCCGGTGACCGTGCAGTAGAAATGGCCTACTGGATCGTATTTTCGTGCTTGCACTGGGTGCCTGTCTTTGTGCCGCTCTTGTACCTTGTTCGCGGTACATTTGTAGATGCTATCAGATCGCATGTTAGTGAACAGGGACTTACTGCATTTGGAAAAAATACAATGATGCAATCTAAAGTTGGCAAATTTTTGGTGGCATCAAATTTCAGTCGCTTCACTTATGCAGTAGTGAAAGCAGTTGCATTTTGTTTGGTCATAGCAGCCCAAACACAAGTCGGTCAAGGATATGCAATTCCAAGCATAGCCATGTTTTGCGTTTATGCATCTTGTGTTTTTTGTCTTGTGCGCGGGCTACCTGTGGTGTTTGAAGCACCATCAGTTTTTCGTCATTTCCAGTAATCGCCGCCAGTTCCTTGCGGGGTGTTTACTTCGCCGACTCCGTTTGGATGTTTCGGTTGGTCAGAGGCCGAGCCGCTATTTCCCCAACCGGTTGTGGTTGTATCGCGTGGCTGACTGTTTTCTCCCCAGTTTGGTGGCTTTTGTTTGGCATTTAAATCTTGCGCGGGATCGCGCTCAGCTTGTGTGCCCCATTTGTTAGGTCTGGAGTTTTCGGAACTTGGATTTTGTCCCCATTGAGTAGATGATTCCCCCTTGGCTGGGTTCCATACAGTGCCGTCAGCTCCAACTTTGTCGTGTTTGATTTGTTTTCCGCCAACATAACTCACACCAGGAACCTCCGGTTTATCCCCTTTGTCCCACCAGGAAGGTCTGCCCATAGTGCCAACTCCACCTGTTCCTGTTGTTGGTTTGCCAGCTCTACTGGAAGAGTTAGACGCCTGAGTGCCTACTTTAAGGGTATCTCTGCGCCATGAAGGAACTTCTGCCCCTTCTTTCCACCAGGCTGGTTTTTTGACTGCGCGTCCGTCTTGAATGACATAGTTGTAGCCATCGCCATTGCCACCTTTTTGTACATAAGGGACGCCTTTTAGATTGGCAATCTCGCGTCTGTATTGTTCTTGCATCATCAGCTGCTTAGCGCGTAACATGCGAAAGTCTTGAACTACATAGGTTTCGCGACCAACAAGCATTTTGGCAAATGATTCAAGCTTGTCGAATCCTTGCAGCTTGCGATCGATGTCCTCAACTACCGCTTCTTTTAATTTGATCATGGCATCGCGAGCAGAAAGATTTTTCATTGCCTGAGCGGTTGGTTGCTCGTAATAACTCATAAGAAAAGTCATGTGAGTTATAAGGTCGTTAATCCAAATTTTTGTTTGCTTATCGAGTGCGCCTTTTGGTCTGCCACGCAGATCGTTTTCGCACAAACTCATTGCATATTCCCAATGTGTTTTAGCGGTTGGGCGCTCGCCTTTGTTCCAGGCAGCAAGTCCCAGTCTGTCGTAATAGACCCACTTGGGCAAGTAGCGTCTTTGCTGGGCGCGAGCATAAGTAGCGCTTGTTGCAGTTGGCGGATTGGCCGCCAGGCAAGGCAGATTCTGGACTGCTAATAGCAGAGTAGCCAGAGCTAAAGGTCTAATCATTAATTTGCTCCTGTCGGCCAGACAAAAAGATACTAGCACTTAATATATTCATTTTATACTTAAAACAAGTGAGTCGCCAATCCATTCCATTTCAAGTCCAATCCCAACCGTCTTTTCGAGCAATCTAGCTACTTGAGGCTCCAATTTTCGGGATGTGAGCCTCGCCAGGTCCTTTTTAGTGGTCAAACCGATATCGGTACGTGATTTTTCTAAGCTGTTCTGAATCTTTTTAATGTCGAAATCGTCATACCAGTGATGATCTGCAAACGAAAGAGTGGCGCGCAAAGTAATTTGCAACGCCGGATCGCCAAGGTCTTGAAAAAATTGATCTGGTCTTGCTATTCCGGCAAATGCTACGGCAGTCTTGTTTCGAGTCAACGGCGAGTTTTCTAGCTTAAAGCGACTTTCATAAATCAAACAATTGGGTGCATTTTTTCGCACCACTTTTTTGATGCGCTCTAACTTAATTGCATCCGCATTCAAAGGAATTTTAGTAATAATGACATGAGTAGCACGAGCAAGAGCTGAAACTGGCTCACGAAGCCTTCCCGCGGGAAGAAGTTGCTCATTTGTAAGATCGTCTGCGTAATCTAGCAATGCGATATTGATGTCTCGATGCAACAAAATATGTTGAAATCCATCATCGAGCAAAAGAACGTTGCAACCATATTCATCTATCGCCAGTCGCGCTATCGATGAGCGTGAACGCCCACAAATCACTATCGCTTGGGGTACTTCGAGTGCCATCATATATGGTTCGTCACCACAATCTTCAACCGGGCACAATATTTTATCGCCGTCGCTGGCAACAATATGTTCAGACTTCGATTTGCGATTATAACCCCGGCTTAATATGGCGACTTTGTGACCTTGAGCAATTAATTGCTTAGCTAAATACATGGTCACTGGAGTTTTGCCGGTGCCACCAACAGTGATATTGCCAACGCTGATTACTGGCACTTCTACTTTATTAATAGAGGCAAGACCCGCTTCATAGGCTTTAGCTCGCACGCTTACCAGAGTTTTGTAGACCAGAGCCGCTGGAGCAAGTAAAGCTTTTGCCAATTTCGATTTAGGTAATTCAAGCGTCATATGCAAGTACCTTCTTAATGGCAACAAGAGCTCGATCACATGCGCCTAAATTTTGCTGGATCCAGTTTCTTCCTAGATTTCCTTTACGCATTGCTTCATCTTTGTGAGCATACAAATACAGCATTTGCGACTTGAATTCTTCATTGTTTGAAGCGATGGTGAGCGCATCTATCTCAGCCAGCGCGTTTGCCAGATCGCGCGTCTTTTGAACATAAGGTCCACAAACTACAGGAACGCGAAAAGCAAACGGCTCAGCCACATTGTGACCACCGATATTTACCAGGGTGCCACCAACAAAAGCCAGATGAGAGAGCGAATAACAATCCATCAGTTTGCCCAGTGTATCAAGCAGAAAAACATGATCGTCTGGACCTAATTTTTCAGATTTTGAAAAGGATTTAGGTTCAAATCCAGCTTGCCTGATCAAATTGCGCACATGCTCGAAGCGCTCTGGATGCCTTGGAGCTATTACTAATTTAGGTGTGGGATTTTGTTCTTGTCGGTTTTGAATTAAATGTTTGAAGGCATCAAGCACAAGCACTTCTTCGCCTTCGTGGGTAGATCCTGCGGTGAAGAAAAAATGATTGGCATCGTCACCTAAATACTCTTTTAGAATGGTACCATTTTTGGTGGCATCACCGGTTAATCCATCTATTTTGATATTGCCAAATATTTCAATATTATCGCTATTGCCTTGAACCGCTGCAAAGCGCTCTGCTTCTGATTTGCTCTGCACGCCGATGACAGTAAATAATTTCAATACTTCTTTGAAGAAAAAGCGCAGATTGAAATATGACTTAAACGATCTGGGAGACATGCGAGCGTTGACTGACATCACAGGGATATTTCGCTTATGACAGGCATTAACAAAACCTGGCCAAATTTCAGTTTCTACAAGCAAGAATGCTGCTGGATTAACAGCATCAAGCCAGGTGTTAACCGAGCCGGGCATGTCGTAAGGAAAATATGCCACTGTGGCAAACGAGCCCGCTTTTTCTTTTGCCATCGCCTGTCCTGTGCCAGTGGTTGTGGTGACAAACAAAGGCAAATCGGGAAGACTTTCTTTTAGTTTTTTGAGTAAGGGCAAAACAGCATTGAATTCACCTACCGATACAGCGTGAATCCAGAGTGATTTTGGTTTGATTGAATCTTTGATAGATTGAGGTATAAAGCCAAGCTTCTGGCTCACACCAAATCGCGCTCGGGCTGAAAACAACAAAATAGGTGATGCTAAAAGCAATACCAAAATAAAAACATACTGATAAAGTAAAATCATATTAAATCAATTGCGTCTACGTCGACAGCCATATGAACATCCTTGTCAGTGCTAGCAATAGTTTTTGCTCGCAGAAATTCGACCAGATCGCTAAAAGCATTTTCTTGTTCACTAAAAATTTTGACAATCAAATGAAATCTAAATTTGCCTCTGATGCGCTCGACCAAACAAGGTGCAGGTCCCAACACTTCAAAAGTATTTTCAGCTATTTTTGCTTTGAGCATTTGGGTAATATCTTTGACCATTTGCTCACACTTTTCTATACAAATATTTTGATCGGTAGACGAAAATACTATACGCAAAAGACGACCAAAAGGTGGATAGAAAAACGTTTGTCTGCTTAAAAGTTCAGTCTCGGCAAAAGATTCATAGTCATGATTTTTTACTGATTGGAATACTTCAAGTTCATTATTGTAAGACTGAAAAAATACTTCACCAGGTCTTTGACCTCGTCCAGCTCGTCCGGCAACCTGACTAAGTAATTGATATCCACGCTCGGTGCTTCTATAGTCAGGCATGTTTAAAGCCGCATCTGCAGCAAGCACCCCTACCAGTGTCACGTTTGCAATGTCGAGACCTTTTGCCACCATTTGGGTGCCAATTAGAATGTCAGCTTCGTGGCGTTTGAATAATTCAAGTGTGTCTCTGAAAGCACCTTTTTTCAAAGTGATGTCACTATCGAGTCTCACTACTCTTGCTTCGGGAAAGCACTCGCGTACTTGTTCTTCCACTTTTTGAGTGCCAAGTCCATATTCTTTTATAAATGGACTTTGACATTCAGGCTGAGGACAAAGTTTGAAGTTGGCTCGCTCATAACCACAGTGGTGACAGGACAGAAAGCCTTTATTTGAAGAATCAGGTTTTTGTCTTTGATTTGAATTTTGTCTTGGATAGCGGTGAAAAACCATCGAGACGCTGCACTGACGACATGTTGCAACATATCCACAAGCCCGGCAAAAAACGTGACTGGCGTAGCCGCGTCTGTTAACCAACAAAACAATTTGCTCTTTGCGCTCAATTCTGTCATCTATGGCATCGAATAACGCTTTAGAAAAAATAGTTCTATTGCCCAGCCGCATTTCTTCTTTCATATCAATTACTTTGATACTGGGCATGTTCTGGCTGAAAACGCGTTCAGGCAAAGTCAATATACGATTTGATTTAAGAGCGCGATGATAAGTAGATAAATCAGGCGTGGCACTACCAAATAACACCAGTGCATTATGTCGTTTGGCTTTTTCTAAAGCTACATCTTTTGCGTTGTAACGAGGACTTGGACTGGTTTGTTTGTAACTGGAGTCGTGCTCTTCGTCTAAGATAATCAAGCCTAAGTTAGGGACATTTGCAAGCACTGCAGAGCGCGCGCCAAGCAAAACTTTGACTGAGCCGTCTCTAATTCTTCTCCATGTGTCAAAGCGCTCTCCGGCTGAAACGGCACTGTGCCATATTGAAACCACGTCTGGAAAGCGTTCGTTCAAGAGGCTTACTAACTGAGAAGTCAGTCCAATTTCTGGCACCATAATCAAAACTGTTTTGCCTGTTTTAATTGTTCGTTCAATCAATTGCAAGTAGACTTCTGTTTTGCCAGAACCGGTGACGCCGAATAAAAGCCAGGGCTCGACTGGTTTTTGAGTCGAATCTG
Source organism: Candidatus Melainabacteria bacterium (assembly GCA_016699165.1). Classification (GTDB taxonomy): domain Bacteria; phylum Cyanobacteriota; class Vampirovibrionia; order Obscuribacterales; family Obscuribacteraceae; genus Aved-18. The sequence continues at coordinate 3,941,627 of CP064963.1, forward strand.
ATGCTTGCAGTACTTTGTCTAGTTCTTTTTCAAGCACGCTTAAACAATTTGTTTGATGAGTAGTCAGTTGTCTTTGGGTGCCATCAGTATTATTTTGTTTGAAAGCGAAGGCTTGAAGCGGGTCTCGAATGGATTCTTCTTTGGTAATTAATAGAAGCCCTGCTTCGCTCATTTTTTTTATGGTACCGCTTGTGGTGCCGGCTAATTTAACCAATTGTGCAACTGGCATTTTTGAGCCGTTCTCAATCAATACGTCGATTATTTTTTGTTGGCGCGGACTTGTTTTTTTCTCTGAATCTGACTCAATCTCTGTTTCTGGTGCAATCTCCACGAAATCGATTGATTTGGCAACCACCTTGCCAGTTGTCTCGGCAAGTACTTCGATATTGCCAGAGCGTTTGAGCCAGTTGAGGGCTTTGTAAAAGCTGCTTGCACTACTTTTAGTGCTGTCTTGAAACCTGCGTCTTAGTGCTAAAAGTGATGATTCGCCGGTTTGAGCAAGAAGCGAAAAAAGGCGCTCGCCTTCAGGTGGTGATTTGATCCCTATTTCGTTAGATGGATCAGTATTCGTTTTAAGACATGAAGCAATGAGGCGGACGCGTCTTTTAAGCCTTGGCGAAATGGAAGACGGCAATGCTGCGGCAATTACATCGGCTAAATTGGCGCAATAAGCATTAGCCAGCCAGTGTAATAAGTCGATGTAATCGGCGTCAAAAAATGGATTTGCATCCATCACTTCAAAAACGTCTTTTACTTTGAAATCTTTCTCGGTCGAATCTTCTAACGAGACAACATAACCAGAGACCACGTTTTGTCCCTGCCTGCCAAAAGGCACAAGCACGCACGAGCCAACGAAAACCTGATCCTGCAACAAATCAGGCACGCCGTAAGTGAACAGGCGATCTCGTAATTCAGGTGCCTCAATATCGAGGGCTATGTTGGCAAAAACTGAACTGGCCAATTTACCCACACAAAAAAAGGATGTGGATTGAATTTTACCTTATCGACTGATCTTTATTGATTTAAGAAAAGCCAATAACGTACTTTTGCCAGTTAGTCTGAGAAGTACTTGTATATTTGGAAATTTCAAAATGAACATGCGACAGAGGGCGTCTGGGTGACGACATGAGCGCCATTGCCGCCTCGCGTGGAGTGCGGTCACCTTTTTTGACATTACATTTGAGGCAGGCTGCCACAACGTTGTCCCACGAATCAATACCGCCTCGCGAGCGCGGCATAATGTGATCGATTGTGAGGTCATGACGTTTAACGCCGCAATACTGACAGATGTAATTATCGCGGTGCAAAATGTTGCGCCGCGACAGAGAAATTTCTTTGTACGGAATACGGATGTAATGCCGCAGTCTAATCACCGTAGGTAGAGGAAAATCGCCGTATAAAATTTTGCCGTTATGCTCGATTCTCTCGGCTTTTCCCTTGAGAAGCAGATTAACAGCCCGCCGCCATGTACATATGTTAAGCGGCTCATAGGAAGCATTTAGGACTAAGACCTTAGACAATATGCACCCTCGACTACTCACGAATCTCTAATTAACCAGGATTCACCTTGTATTATTATAACGATCAAATTCTCAAATTGTCCAGAAATTGGCTTGTTTCGAGGTTTCTACAAAAATTACGAGACGGTTTACAGTATGTCTAGAAGCAATATGGGAGCGCAAATGCGTCTTGGGAGAGCATTTCCAGGCGCGTGCCAAAACGTTTGATTACCGAGTGTGACTCATCTTCGGTATATCGACTAGAAAACTTTATGATATAGGCGGTAAAATGCTAGGCTATCTGGACCTGTTTCGGTTCGGACCGAGCCAGCAGGTTCTGTCCAATCGATACCAAACCGTTATCTGGTCTCGATTGAATTCAAATTTGTCGTAGGGACTTTTCGAGCTTAGCTCTGTATTACTCAGGAGAAACAAGACCTTGTCTATTGCATCAATGAAGCAGTTAATGGAAGCTGGTGTGCACTTCGGTCACCAGACTCGTAGATGGAATGCAAAAATGCGCCCATACATCTATGGCGAGCGCAACGGCATCTACATTATAGATCTGGAAAAAACCAGCCGCGCTCTAGATAAAGCGTGTGAATACATCAGAAAATCTGCTTCGGAGAAGCGAAACATCGTTTTCGTTGGAACCAAAAAGCAAGCTGCTGACATCGTGGAAGAAGAAGCAAGACGTTGTGGCGCTTACTTTGTCAATCGCCGCTGGTTAGGCGGTATGTTGACCAATTTTGAAACCATTCGTCTTCGCATCAACCGCTTGAAAGAGCTTGAAGAGATGAAAGAAACCGGCGACTTTTTCCGTCGCGGTAAAAAAGAGCAAGCAGTGCTCAATCGCGAATGGCTCAAACTGGACAAATCGCTTGGTGGTATCAAAACCATGCGCGGTCGTCCCGACATTCTATTTATAGTTGACCAAAAACGCGAATTCATCGCCGTAGCTGAAGCTATTAAAAGCGACATCGCAACTGTTGCTCTGGTAGATACAAACTGCGATCCCGACGGCATCTCCTATGTCATTCCGGGTAACGACGACTCAATTCGTTCAATCAAATTGATTACTGGAAAAATTGCCGATTCAATCATCGAAGGCGCACTCGCTCGTGCACAACGCAACGACGAAGAGCCCACTGTTCAACCAACAGTTTCGAACGTTGAAGAAGCTGATGCACCACCTGCATCGTCTGATTTAGAAGAAGCGCAGGCACCTGCTGCAGTCACTGCCACCGGCAGCGAAGGCGAAGAGCAAGAAGTTTCAGTCTAAATCGCCTAATCAGTTAATCACGCACTAATCAAAATATTTAAGAGGTAATTATGCAAATGGTAGAAATCTCTGCTTCCATGGTTAAAGAGCTGAGAGAAAAATCCGGAGCGGCAATGATGGATTGCAAAAAAGCTTTGGTAGAAAGTTCCGGCGATTTTGACAAAGCATTCGAGTGGCTGAGACAAAAAGGCGTAGCTTCGGCTAGCAAAAAGTCTTCGCGCGCCACATCTGAAGGTCTTGTTGTAGGTAATGTAGATGCAAGCGGCAAAAAAGCTGTGCTCGTCGAAGTTAACTGCGAAACAGATTTCGTTGCTAAAAACGAAGAGTTCGTTGCTTTGTGCAACAAAATTGCAGAATCTGCTCTTGAAGCTTCGGCATCCACAGTAGATGCGGCTCTTCAAGCTAAAGTCAAAGGTGGTTCGGGCACAGTTGGCGAACTAATCACCGCTGCTATTGCCAAAACCGGCGAAAACATTCAGGTCAAACGCGTTAGTTTCTTGCAAATAGAATCAGGCGAAGGCGTAATTGGTCAGTATCTTCACACTCTGGGCGGAAAAATGGGCGCATTGCTCAAACTCGTATCAGACAAAAAAGTTCCTGAAACAGGCGCTAACATCGCTCGCGAATTGGCTATGCACATAGTTTCGACCAAGCCTACATACATGACCAAAGACGAAGTTCCAGCCGATATCATCGCTGAAGAAAAGCGTATCGAATCTGGTAAAGCTGATTTGGCAAGCAAAAAACCTGAAATGATTGAAAAAATCGTTCAAGGTCGCGTAGACAAAATCATGGCTGAGCGTTGCTTCCTGGAGCAACCTTTCGTCAAAGATCCTGGTCAACTGGTTAGCCAATACATTGGCGCCAAGGGCAAAGAAATGGGCGTTGAGCTCAAGCCAGTTCAATATTCGTTGTATATACTCGGCGAAGATTAAGGCTCAAACTCAAGAGCTTTTAGCCAACCGAAATACAGATTGATCTAATGAAAGTTCCCGCCCCGGCGGGAATTTTTCTTATATGAAACAGGACTTCTAGAAGCCAAAGTCGCTTAGGTAGTATGATTTGCTGTTGATTACTTGGGAATTCAAATTAAATGGCAAGCCCGACCAAACCACCGAAATACGCAAGAATACTTTTAAAGCTAAGCGGTGAAGCGCTGCAAGGCAAAGAAGGGTTCGGCATCGACCACCAGGTGATTAGTGGCATTGCCGACGAAATCATCGAAGCCAAAGAAATGGGCGTTCAAGTAGCGATTGTGGTTGGCGGGGGTAACATCTTCCGCGGTGTCAAAGGTGCCGCCTGGGGCATGGACAAGGCTGCTGCAGATTATGTGGGCATGCTTGCCACTATAATGAATTGTCTGATTCTGCAAGAAGTATTGCATTCAAAAGGCATCGAAACTAGAGTTCAAACAGCCATCGCCATGCCGGCGGTGGCTGAGCCGTTTATCAGGCTCAAAGCTATTCGTCATTTGAACAAAGAAAGAGTTGTTATTTTTGGCGGCGGTACAGGCAACCCGCACGTCACGACCGATACCGCCTCTGCCCTTCGTGCGGCAGAAATAAAAGCGGATGTGATTTTAATGGCTAAAAACGGCGTGGATGGTGTCTATGACGCAGATCCAAAACGTGATGCCAAAGCTAAAAAATTCGACGACATCAATTTTGAAGACTTTATCAAAAACAATTTGCAAGTTATGGATCCCGCTGGCGTTTCGCTTTGCCAGCAAAACAATATTCCCATCATTGTTTTCGATTTTGCCAAACCAGGTGGTATCAAAGCCATCGTGTCTGGCCAAAAAATCGGAACTCTAATTAGCAGTGCTAAAACCTGCCAAGCTGAATAACTGAGGAGAAACATCTAAAATGACCGCGCCTGCTGCAAACCCACAAGAAGTAATTACTGCTGGTGAAGACCGCATGAAAAAAGCTGTCACAGCTTTGCATAACGAATTCAAAACAGTTCGAACCGGAAGAGCTAATGCTGCCGTTCTCGACAAAGTGGAAGTAGATTATTACGGCACCCCAACTGCTCTAAAAAGTCTAGCCAACATCTCTACTCCAGATGGTCGCTCACTTGTGATTCAGCCTTACGACAAAGGCGTTCTCAAAGACATCGAGTCTGCCATCAACAAGGCTCAACTAGGTTTGACACCAAACTCAGATGGCTCTGTAGTGCGCATTGTAATACCTGCGTTAACTGAAGAGCGTCGCAAAGATTTGTCCAAACAGTTGAAAAAAATAGCTGAAGATGCTCGCGTGGCAGTTCGAAACATCCGCCGCGACTGCGATCAGCACCTCAAGAATTTTAAAGACAAAGGCGTGTCAGAAGATGAATTGCGCAGCAAAGCTGAAGCCGTGCAGAAACTGACTGACAAATATATAAAGGAAATAGATCAAGGCGCTAAAGACAAAGAAGCCGAGATCATGGAAATATAGAGACAAGGAGATTCACAAGCATGTGTGGAATAGTTGGTTATCTAGGCAACAATCAAGCGACACCAGTCCTCTTGTCCAAGCTTCGCTGTCTTGAGTACAGAGGCTACGACTCTGCTGGCGTTGCTGTAATTGAAGGCGACAGGCTCAACATCATCAAGTCTGCAGGTAAGTTGTCCAATCTGGAAACTTTGCTACAGCAAGAAAGACCAAGCTCGACAATCGGTATTGGTCACACTCGTTGGGCCACACATGGTAGCCCCACAAATGAGAATGCTCACCCTCACACCGATTCCACAGGCACCTTTGCTGTGGTGCACAACGGCATCATTGAAAATTATGCTCAGCTGCGTACTGAATTAATTGAGCAAGGTTATGTTTTTACCACCGAAACTGATACTGAAGTGACAGTTCATTTGCTTTCACGCGAATACGAAAAAGACCAGGATATTCTTGGTGCCATTATTCGCACAGTAAATGTTATGAAAGGTGCATTTGCGCTGGGTATTGTGAGCCTGAAGCATCGCGATCGCATTTATGCAGTTAATCACCACTACTCGCTCACTGTCGGCTTGGGTGAGAACGAAAGTTTCCTTGCTTCAGACAGCACCGCGGTGCGTCAGTACACAAACAAAATTGTACGTCTGGAACAAAGTGAGATTGCCGAAATCAAAACTAATAGCTACAGACTATTTTCGTTCGATGGTACAGAAGCTTTTAGAGAGCCTGTTTCGCTCAATACAGAGCCTTACAAAATTGATAAAGAAGGCTTCAAACATTTCTTGCTCAAAGAAATAAACGAACAGCCACTAGTTCTTCGCCAAACCATGAGCAAGTATTTGCCTAACTTTTCGAGCAATCCTAAAGCTCCTATTTCATTTAATGTTGAGCGTTTCAGTGCCGATTCAAGCGAAGGCGTTTATGGCGTCAAAATGACCGACAACGAAATTAAGTCAATCAAACGCATTATAATCGTTGCTTGCGGAACGGCACTCAATGCCGGTATGGTCGGTAAACTTGTAATTGAACAATTATGCTCAATTCCAGTCGAAGTAGAAATAGCTTCTGAAATTCAGACCAGAAATATTCTTGCCGATGAGAGCACACTTGTGATTGCAGTCAGTCAGTCTGGTGAAACAGCAGACACACTTGCTGCGATGAAAGCAGCTAAAGCTAAAGGCGCATACACTCTTGGTATAACCAATAGACCCGATTCGCACCTGGCACAAATTGCAAGCAATTTGATTGTCACCGAATGTGGTATCGAAGTTTCAGTTGCTGCCACCAAGACCTATGTCGCTCAATTGATGTGTTTCTACCTGCTTGCCATTTATCTGGGCGAGAAACGCGGCTCCATAAGCCAGGATCACGCAGTAGAAATGAAAAAGACACTGCACGCAATGCCCGCATTAATGGAACAGATTCTTGCTCGCGAAGAAGAATACAAAACTTTGTCGCTAAAATTAGCCGACGCTTCAGACGTTGTTTTCATCGCACGCGGTGTTAATTACCCGACTGCTCTTGAAGGAGCGCTCAAATTAAAAGAACTTAGTTATATTCACGCCTCAGGTTATGCGGCTGGCGAACTCAAACACGGACCGATTGCCGTGCTCGATTCAGCCGTGCCAGTAATCACAGTTTTGGTGCCTGGCAAGGTTTACGAGAAAACATTATCTAATGCTCAGGAATCGCGAGCACGCAACGCACGTATGGTGGCAGTGGCAGTTGATGGTGATGAAATGGCGCCTGAAACATTTGATCACATATTCCGCATACCGCCTGTTGAAGAGCTTTTCAGCCCACTTGTAACCATCGTTCCTTTGCAGTTGATGTCATATTTCGTCGCCGATTATCTTGGCAAAGATGTGGATCAGCCACGCAACCTTGCTAAATCGGTCACAGTCGAATAAAGTATTATCTCTCTTTTCAACCATTAAGGAGTAGATAATGGTGAACACTCTGGAGAGTGGGGCTAAAAGCGCCACTGTAGGTGATCCTTTGGCATCTGATTTCAAAGTTCCCGAAACTCCACCGCCATTTGGCGCCATTGTTGATGGTGCTGAAACCATCGCCGCAGCGGAATCGATTGCAGTCGAAGCTGAATCTAAAGAATTAGAAATCTCTTCTAAATCGAGCGTGCTTGGTGTCACCAAAGAAATCTACCCCTGGCACGTTCTGTTTGCCACCTGGCTTGGCGGTGTTGCAGATGGCATGGACTCTTCTATTTTTGCCATCATTTTATATCCGGCACTTTCCGACTTATTGCACACTTCGTCGCACGCCACAGTTGGAATTTATGGATCTTATGTAATTGCTCTCTTCATGCTCGGATGGGCAGTGGGAGCATTTTTCTTTGGTTGGTTAGCCGATCAAATTGGACGTGCCAAAACACTTTCACTCACTATTTTAGTTTATGCAGTAGCCACAGGACTTTGTGCTTTCTCGCACAGCTGGTGGGATTTAGGTATTTACCGATTTTTGACCGGTGCTGGCATCGGGGGCGAAATGGGAATCGGGGCGGTCTTACTGTCTGAGTGCTGGCCTCGCAAATCGCGCGTGTTTGCCTTGAGTTTGCTTGCCACCTCACTTGGTGTTGGTTATCTCACTACTTCTGGACTTAATTTGTTAATTGGCGGCTATGGCTGGCGCAATTTGTTCTTAGTCGGTATTCTGCCTGCCTTTCTTGTAGTTTATACACAGATGAAACTAAAAGATTCACACAGTTTCCACGAAATCAAAGAGAAACGCACCGCAGCTAAAAACAAGCTCGGTCTCAACTTGACCGACGAAGATCGCGTAATGCTCAAGAGCACTTTCATGAGTTTGTTTGATGGAAAATATGCTCGTCGTACAGTAGTGGTTGGCTTGCTTACAAGTTGTGCCATCATCGCCTGGTGGGCAGTGCTTTCCTGGATTCCAGCCTGGATTAACCAGCTAACGGGCACTCTTGCCATTGCGGAGCGCAGTCACGTAATGCTCTTCAAAGATGTTGGAATGATTTGCTCTGGATTATTTGGCGGATTTCTTATACATAGATTTGGCTATAAGGCTTCGATGGCGGCTTCGTTTGTATTAGCTTTTATAGCTACTGCCGGAATGTTCATGACTTTCAAAGAATTCAGTCCCATGATATTTCCCTTTGTGGCATGTGTCGGATTTTTTGCTCACATTCCTTTTGTGTTGCTCTGGTCCTATATTCCAGAACTATTCGAAACGCGAATTCGCAGCACCGCCTTTGGTGTCACGTATAACGTGGGTCGAACTTTTGCCGCTTTTGCTGCAATTGCAAGTGGACAGCTCATTGGACTCTTTTCTGGTTCGTATGCGATGGCCGCTACCACTTTTGCAAGTATCTTTTTGGTGGGTGCAGTGGTGTCATTCTTCATGCCTGAGCCCAGTGGCGACATGATTGAAGATGGCGTGGGTGCTCATTAATGAAGTTTGGATATTCTGCTTCAGCACTAATTCTTACTTTGATGGCGTTGCTTTCAAATTCGACTTTGAGTGCTGATGCAAATTCCAATTCGAATTCGAATACAACAAGTAATCAGAGTTCTTTCTGCCTGCAATCAACCAGGTCTATTTTGAATTCTTCAAAATGGGCTGCACAAGACAAAATTCAGGTGCAAAATTGGCTCGGCCAGGTGCAAAATTTAATAGTAAATTCTGCTCGATTTAAAAAATGGCACCAAGAATCAGGATTGACAAAAGATTTTTGCAAGTCCACCTACGCCTTTTGTATTGACGAGTCAGGCAAGCCTGTAGGATTCCACGTCTTAAACCGAGACACTTTCAATAAGACAGACGAAGAAATTTCATCCATAGTCGAATCTTGTGGACCATTTCCCACCGCACCGAATCACCTGCCATGGTCACAAGGCGGAATGCGTGTGGAGATGACTGTGGCAAAAGAATACAAAATTTCTATGGCGCCTGATTGGCCAAACACGCGCCTGGCTGCACTTTCTGGTCAGGACCTTTAGTTTTATAGTCAACCGATAACGGTACGCTATAAATTTTCGCCTTGAATTTCTTGCAAGCCAACTAGTTCGTTTTCCATCTCACTTTCGCAACCTACATGAGTGCAGTTGCAAGATGATGATTCCATAGTATCCGGACTTTCGCAGTTGCCGGAGCAAAACTCACTTTGTGATACCTGACAATGACATGACGGATGAGCGCATTCTTGCGTTTCTCCAGAAGCGTTTTGTTCGTCATAAGCCATATCGTGCGGGATTGCATCTGAGCGTTCTGTATGTTGACTTTCCGCATCCGGATTTTCATCCATCGGATCTATTATATGGAGCGCTAATTCTTCGGGTGCAGTTTCGTTTTCGATAAACGGCAAATCCTCATTTGCCTCATCGTCCATTCCGTCTGACCATTCGTTGTCGTCGTTACCTAATTTTCCTGGCATATCAATTACCTCTCAATTTTTTCTTAGCACAGCAATTTAAGAAAAAATCGGTTAGCATGAAATTGTGACATATATACGTAGTGTAAACCGATCGGTCGAAAAATGACCCAAATCGGTTCCAAAAGTTGCTTTGCGAGCAACAATCAACATGACAGATAGAACCAATACCGATTTCGAGGAGTGGACTGATGCTCCTTTTGAAAGTGACCTGGAAAGCGATTTTGACGAGGATGTAGAAGTTCTCGAAGTTCTCGAAGAAATAGATGATCTAGATATCCAACCTGTTAAGGAGCCGAATGCTCTTCAGGCTTACATCAACAAAGATTCTTTGACCAACTATTTAAAAGAAATTGGGCGTTTTGATTTGCTCGATTTTAAATCTGAAGTTTCTTTAGCTAGATTGGCTCAAGCAGGTGATGATATTGCCCGTGGCAAACTTATTTCGTCTAACTTGCGTCTGGTTGTGAGTATAGCCAAGAAATACGTCAAATTCGGATTGACCTTGCCTGACCTGATTCAGGAAGGCAATATTGGATTGATCAAAGCTGTCGAGAAATTCGACCCCGAAAAAGGATTTAGATTTTCAACATATGCAAGCTGGTGGATTAAACAAGCAGTCAGTCGAGCGCTTGCAAATAAGTCGCGCACTGTGCGACTTCCCGTACATATAAGTGAATCTAAATGGAAAGTAAAAAAGGCAGTGGCAGAACTCAATCAAGAATTGCAACGCAAACCTACACCTGGTGAAATCGCTAAGAAGACTGGATTTGACCTGGATAAAGTAACTTTGCTTTTGAACGCAGAGAAGACGACCCTTTCGCTTGATGCTAATTTAAACGAAGACGGTGAAACAACTCTTTGTGATTTTCTGCCTGATGAAAATTCGATAGATCCGGTGGAAGCCACAGATCATAAGCTTCTTGCAAATAGTCTTGCTATTGCACTGAAGCGGTTGAAGCCGCATGAATCTGATGTTTTACAACTTCGTTTTGGTCTTAAGAGCGAGCGCAAAACTTTGCTTCAAACTGGAAAAATACTTTGATTATCGAGGGAGCGTGTGCGTCAAATCGAGTTGAGAGCAATGAAAAAATTGCGTCACAATAAAGAGCTTGAAAGTTTGGCTCATTGCTGAAATTGATTGGAAAAAAACTTAGAGAGTGGGCGATTCAGTTTGAGTGAGTCGCGGATTTTCTTCTTCCACAATTTTAGGCGTGATCATAAGCATAAGCTCTGTGCGGTTGCGCCCTTTTAGTGTAGTTCTAAAGAATGCACCAAGTAGTGGTGCTTCGGCAAAATATGGAACCTTGGACAATTGCGATGCTTCTTGTTCGGTAAACAATCCGCCTATGACAAGAGTTTGTCCGTCTTTGATGCGCACTTCCTGACTGATTACATCGCGAATACTTAAAAGTGTAACGGTTGTCTGGTTTGCACCTACTCCAAATGTTTGCGGCGCTCCAAGAGGGGCGGAAACCTGGGGACGCAATCTTAATCGAACGAAACCATCTTCAGTTAAGCGCGGCAAGATATTTAAAAATATTCCAGCCTTAGCGATTTCGACGTTGGTTGTCACTACGCCCAAACTGACTGTCGATGTCACTTTATGCACAACTTCGTTTGCGATGGTGATGAGCGCTTCGGTATTGTCGACTACCACTAAACTTGGGTTGGCGATAACTTTTGCTTTGTTAGTCTGCAAAAGCATTTGCACATTAACGTTTAAACCATAAGGAACTGTAGCGATGTTAGCTCTGCCACCCGCTCTTTGGCTCAGTGTCAGAAAGTTAAATCCAGATGCTGATGATTGAACTGGAGTGATACCAGCAATGTTCAGGTTGCCTACGTTGGGAAGAATGGCGCCAACGAGACCCCCAAATGGATTTGCAGCACCAGTGACGTTGGTACCAGTAAATGGAATAGCTGGAATTTGTGGGTTGGGAATTGCGTTGGCAGGCGATCCAAGACCAGGCAAGAAGCTCAATAGCGGTGCAGTTGGGTTACCCATAATCGAGCTAGACAAACCGTCGCCTTGCATGTTTATGGTGGCACCAAGTTGTCTGATACCCTGGTTTGTAATTTCTATAAGCGAAGATTGAATGTGCACTTGTCTTGGACGACGATCTACAAGTGCTATGGCTTCACCAGCCAGATCTACGTCTTCCTGGGTTCCCACTACAATTACTTGGCGCCCTTTGGCGTCGGGAATTACTATCGCGCCACCATCATTTGGTGGTATCGAATATAGTGCGTTAATTTCTTGTACTTGCCTTGTTTGTTGGCTGCCAGGCTCAACTGCGGCGTTGTTAAATCCGGTACCTTCCTGAATTTGCTCGCGAGTAGTACCGTTTAATTGTTTGGCTACTTCGTCCTTTTTGAGAGTCTGGTCTAACTGATTTTTAGTACCAGGCTCAGTGGCTGAGTCACCCAATCCCACTTTTTCATCAAAGCTCGATACTACGCCTTTGTTGAAGACTGAAAATTGCAAAATCTGCGCCACATCATATGGATGGGCATAACTCAGTTTAAAAGCGCGCACTACTTGCCGATTAAGTTTTAATTGAACCATGGCCACGCTTGATGCAACGATTATGACGTTATTTTCAAGGCGGCGGCTTTCAAGTCCGGCTGATGCAAGAATAGTATCCATCGCTTCATTGAGGGTGACATCTTTTAATTCGCCTGTGATGCGACCGTCAACTGACTTATCGACGATGATATTTAAATTGCCTCTGCGTGCAATTTCAGCAATTAATTCGCGTACCGGTGTGTCTCTGAAACTCAGATGATGAATGATGCCTTGATTGGCTTGTGCCACCAATTTAAAAGGCTTACGAATTTGAACTGTCCCGGTTACCGCAGGCAGCCGTTGAGTTCGAGCAGATTGACTGCGACCACCCGGACCGTATTGAGCTATTTGTTTTTTATCGGCACTGTCATTTATGCCTTTGAGATGTTCGTCTTCTTGCGCATAAACAGGAGTAGTGATGCTCCATGCGCTGAAACTCATGGCCGAGGCAAGCGCCATAAAAAATAGGGCATCAGATTTTGTCCGCGCTATTGCTGACACATTTTTCTTTTGAACTGTCGCCTGAGCAGCTGCTCTCAGGTGATTCATAAAGTTTTTACCGATACCAATTGTTTTGCATATTTTACGACATATTAATTGTATACCGATGCGTCAGAAATGCAATGGTGGCGCATTTGGCATCACTGTATTGATATTGTATATGGTGTCTATATCTATTTAGTGTGGGCTGGATAAGCCAAAAATAGCAAGCTCTAGGTTGTTTCGTGCTTCACTCAAACGCGGATTCAGTCGCAGCGCCAGCTGAAGCTGAGTGACGGCGGATGCGACATCGCCTCTTTTGTAGAGGGCATATCCAAGATCGTTTCGAGCTTGAGCATTGAGCGGATCTAAAAGTACTGCTTGTTCAAATTCGGCTACTGCATCTGCATTTTTTTTATTGGCATATAATGCTCTACCAAGGGCAATATGACTTTCTGCCGATGTAGGCTCAAGTAAAACGGCTTGCCTTGCTGTTCTAAGTGCGCTTATATCTTCTTTCAGGCGCAAGAGTCCATGAGTCAAAGCAACGTGTGCGTTAGAAGAGCTGGGCATTATAGATACAGCCTGTCTTGCCGCACGTACCGATCCTTCGGGATCGTCAGTGGCAATAAGTGCTTGAGCCAGTCCAGTTAAACCCTGACAAGTGGCTTTCACATCGTTTGCTCGTCTGAACTCGTTAATAGCTTCAGAAATAGCGCCTTGAGCCATGAAGCTATCGGCAAGACATACAAAAGGGGCGGCAAGCTTGGGAGACATACTAATTGCTTTTCGATATTGCGATTGCGCCGCCTGGTGGTCGCCAATACCATCTGAAATCTTGCCCAATAACACGTTTGTTACTATGTTTTCGTTATCGAGAGCAAGTGCGCGACGCAGCTCCATGCTAGCTCCTTCCAGGTCGCCAGAAAGATAAAGATAAGAGCCAAGTTTGATTCTGAGCTCAGAATCGTTTGGAGTGTCGGTGATTTGACGACGCAGTTTGACAATGTGATCGCCAGCTCCTCGCAAATCGGTATGAGTCATGCCCATTTTGAATAAGTCTAGATAATTCTCAAGGGCCGATTGTTCTTTAAGCAGTCTCAAAGAATCAGACGTAGCAGCGCTTTGAGGCTTGGTTTGAATTTTCCCTTGCGCTTTTTCTATGATTTTGTCTTGTGCCAGGACATCCTTGCTCGATAAAAGCGAAAGGCTGGATGCGGCAATTAAGCTCAGAATTAAATGTATCGAATTAAGGTAGAAACGTTTCATCTTGCCCTGCAAGCGAGTATATTTTGAACCTTCTAAATTTATCACGAACCAAGCATGATTCAAGCTGCCTATATACATCTGCCTTTTTGTGTCCATAAGTGCGATTTCTGTGATTTCGCCGCATTTGCAGGCATGCTGCATGTTGAAAGCGAATATTGTGCCTTTCTTTTGGAAGAAATGAAGCAAAGGGTGAAACAGACTCAGTCGCCAATCAAGCTTAACCGTATCTTTTATGGTGGCGGTACACCGTCTGTGGTGGCATCAGAAAATCTGCGCTCTATTCATGAGGGTCTGTTGGAACTGGTCGAATGCAGTGATGACGCAGAGGTCACGATTGAATCTACTCCTCATTCTATTACTAAAGAAAAGGCTCAATTCTGGCGTGATTTAGGCATTAATCGCATTTCCATTGGAATAGAGTCTTTGCGCGATGAAGAGCTTACTGCTATTGGACGCGACCATAATTCCAGTCAGGCTTATGCCGGAATCGAACTTGCTTGTCAGGCAGATTTTCCAGTAATCAGTCTCGATTTTATGTATAGTCTGCCCACCCAAACGGTAGAGAGCTGGCAAAAAACTCTAGACGAATTTGTCGAACTTGCCTCTTGCCGAGAGCAAATAAAACATGTTTCCGCTTACGGACTTGAACTTGTGGGCAATTCTCCCTTGTACAGTCGCTTTGCAAAAGACTCGGTAGCTTATCCCGATGACGATAACTTCAATTTGATGCGTGAGCGTTTGATTGAAACACTTGCCAAAGCTGGATTTGAACAATATGAAGTTTCCAATTTTGCAAAGCCAGGATTTGCTTGTCGTCATAATTTAACTTATTGGCGGAATGGCGAATATTTGGCTTTTGGAGTGGGCGCACACAGATACGTGGACGGTGTTCGAAGTTCTAACATCAGATCGCTTACTCGCTATATTCGTGAACCGTTATCGGTTGATCTTTTTGAACCCATAGACCAGGCGATGAGGCTCAAAGAAGGCATTATGCTTGGCTTTCGTATGCTCAAAGGGATAAATTTGGTCGATTTTGAAAAAGAATACGGAGTCGATCTCTTTGAAAATTACGAGAAGCCGATAAAACGTATGTTGGACGCTGGAATGCTTAAGCTTGAAAACGGACAGTTGGCCATTCCTCAAAAGCAACTGGCGCTCAGTAATTCGATAATCGCTGAATTTATGTAAAGCTGGCCACTTTTACTAAACAGCGCATATGAGTGCCCTTTGGTTGAAAAGCGTTATCTGGTCGCCGTTTTGTGCCCTTTATCAGTTTAGTTGCCATAGTGGCCGGGTATGGGGTTATATGGATATAGTTGGCTTATAACAAGGGCGTTTCCACAAGGAAATTACCCCATTTACTAAGTAAGGGACTGATTAACAGTGTGCCCACCGAAAACACGGAAACAAAAGGGTCTACTAAGGACCAGAGCGGCGAGAGCGTGAGCGCTCGCGATCCGCTTATTGGCTCTACTTTGTCTAATCGTTATAAAGTCAACGGTGTGCTTGGCAAAGGCGGCATGGGCGTTGTCTACAGAGCCCAGGACGAGCAGACCGATCGCATTGTGGCAATTAAAATGTTGCACGCGCACAAAGTGGCTGACTCTGAGGCACTCAAACGATTCAACCGAGAAGCGCGCACAGTTGCTCAAGTCAATCATCATCACATTGTCACTCTGTTTGATTTTGGAATGAGCAAATTAGGGCAACCCTTTTTGGTGATGGAATACATCGAAGGGCGTAGTCTCAAAGACGAATTAGAAGCCATTGGTGCACTTCCTTTTGACAGAGCAACCATTATTTTCGATCAAATTTTAGATGCGCTCGAATTCGCTCACAGTCATGATGTCGTACATCGAGATTTGAAGCCAGAAAATATCATTTTAAGTAAACACGGAGAAACCGAGGACTGGGTAAAAATCGTTGACTTTGGCTTGTCTAAATTAAAAGAAACAGATTGTTTTGCCGAAGACGTATATCAAATTACTAAAGCTGGTGATGTATGCGGTTCACCGCCTTACATGAGTCCTGAGCAGTGTTTGTCTAATGCGGTAGTCGACACTCGCAGTGATATTTATTCGATGGGCATTCTTGTCTACGAATCTCTTAGCGGTGAGTTGCCTTACAAAGCAAAGTCGGCCATCGAAATGATGGACTGCCACCTTTATGGAACGCCCATTCCCTTTTGTGATGCCGTTCCTGATTTGAAAAGCTGCAATGAAACCACTTACGTCATAACGCGCTCGTTAAACAAAGAACCTGAGAATCGTTTTGCAAGTTGTACCGCTTTTGCCAAAGAATTGCGCGATGCATTGCGCCGAGATTGGCCAAAAGTGCGCTCGTACAGATTCAGACAAGAAGCACAAGGCTACAAAGATCTGGAGAGCGAAGCGGAAGCACTAGCTACAGGCGAGCATCCTGCGCTTGATATACATCAAGGAATGCCAAACGCAGTGCAACAAATTCTAGCCGAGATGCGCACCGAAACATCGCATTTTCAGGGACCTGGGCAGGGCACTTTCAATCATACAAATGGCAAGGCGCAAGCGCAAGAAGCAACAGGATCGTATAAAGCTAAGCCTGAAGCTAGCGCACCAAATCCGGTGCAGAAGTTCTTAGACATGCTCTCATCGATTTTTGGTGGCAATCAACAACCGAGTCAGGAAGAGGAAATAGAAGAGTTTCGCCAAGAACTTGGATATTCCAACTGTCCGTTTTGTCATGCGCCTATTAAAGCGCAATTGCGTTTTTGCGTAAACTGTCAGCGCCAACTGCCCTCAGCTAAAGAGTATGCCAAGTTGCGTGTGCAAGGCGGCGGAAGGTTAGCTCTGCCTCGTGCGCAGCGTATGCAGGAAGTAACCGGCACAAGGCGATTTAGCAAGAATTCCAAAATGCGCTCAAACAATATGGGACCGGGAATAATAACTCAGGTGCTCACTCTTGTGCTGATTGGATTATTGATTTACGGCGGAATTCATTATTCCAAAGATCCAGGCATCCAGAAAAAAATTCACAGCCTCATGGCTGCTTTGCAGAAATAAAGAATTCAGGTTTTTATTTCTGGCGCCATTATCCGGGTCGGCAATTAACTCGGTCGCCAGCTGCCTTTCATGCTTTGACCGATGCGAAAGCCTTGCACCAAATTGTGTCTTGTGAGCTGAAACATTTCATGTAGAGCGTCGGGATCGTTGATACCGTATTTGGTGGCGATGGAATTTACTTGATCCATTGCAAGCGCCGAAAAGTAAACGACCACATCGTCGTGTACTTCGCCTCGACCTTGATTGGGCAGCCTCAGCACTGCTTTTCCAAAGTCGTTAGTGAAGGCTTCGGTCATTTCCGAAGTCAACAAGTCGCAATAAAAGCTCTCTGTTTTTCTAGCCATGATTGTTCTATTATCCCTAAGCTAAACTTGGCGTCAATTGTTTGTTTTATAACAAATCTAATTGCTTACATTGAGATTTTTTTAGGCTCGCTCACAGGCTTATAACTGAATATTCGAAGCCGAATTGTTTCGCGATTTATTTGTTTCGCCCACAGCGAGTTCACCGACAGAAAGGTGTTCGATTTGCGTAAATGGCAAGCCCAAATTATTGTTAATTCCTATTCTAAAAGTTTCGATATTGCCGGTGGTGACAAAGCGGCAACGATTGTTTAAATCCGCAAAATCAGGTGGATACATTTGCATGTTTGTCAGGCTCATACCAAGTAATTCTTCGCTCAAGCAAACTGCCGGATCGATCATCTCGGTGTGTTGTGCACTGAGCTCTGTCAGGCAGCGTCGCATGGACTCATGCAGAAATGGAAAGTGGGTGCATCCATATATAATGGCATCGACATTATGCGCAATTAATTCTTTGGCATATGGACTGAGAGCTTCTACTGCTTCGCGTGATTTGGTCTTATTGCTTTCCACAAGCGGTACTAAGTCAGGACATGCCAGTTCAAAAACTTCTGCTTGCGGTTGTTTCTTTTCGATTGCTTTACTGAATGCTTTTGTTTTTGCAGTAGCCATTGTCGCCATAACTCCAATGCGCTTATATGCATTTTTTTGCACAATATCACCAGTGGAGTGCAACAAATCAATCATGGGCAATGAAAACCCGGTTCGTCTTGCCGGCTCGACCAATGCTGCACTGGTGTTACAAGCCATGATTACAAGGTCAACATCATTTTGTGCCAGCCATTGAACTATTTGTCCGACGAATTGTTCAATTTCGCCCTGACTGCGACCACCATATGGACATCTTGCCGTGTCAGCAAAATATACATATTCCTTTTTATGGGAATTGAGTTTGCTTGGCGAATTTTGGTTCTTTTCGCATAGATCGCCCATGTCGTTTAGATCGGGCAACATCAAAAGCTGCTTCAATACTGACAAACCGCCAAGCCCTGAGTCAAATAACCCAATACGCTTTGCTTTGGCGAAACTGTCTTTGATGTTCATATGTAAGGATCGTACTTTGATTTCGGGTAGTTAGGGGCGATTTTGAGCCATTTTTGGCCCATTCATTACCCAGGCTTTACGACACGTACCGTTAACGGTACGCCTATCTGTGCACCTGGTCTTTGTTAGTGCTCATCCCGATTCCCAGCCCTTTTTGCGCAAGTCTAGATAAAGAAGATAGTGTTCCTATTTTCTCGCTTCTTGAGCTAGCAGTCCTTGAATCTTTTTTAGGGCTTGCTCCAATTTGTGTGTTGGCAATCTTTGCTTTCTCGCCACCTGTGCGTTGCGAAATATCTCTTGTGCTTGAATCGTTACATAGATAAAGAATAATTCCTTTTGCTAATCCCTCAGCCACCTGTTTTTGATAATCGGCGCTGATTAATTTTTCGCGTTCAACCTGATTTGAGATGAAGCCAATCTCAGCTAGCACGCTTGGCACTTCTGTGCGATTTATGACGTAGAACTTTGCTTTGCGAATATTTCTATCAGGAACTTTTAGCGTGTCCAACAAATTTTTGTGGATGTCTGAGGCAAGCTCTTTACTTTGTTCTGTTTGAAAATAAGTTTCAAGACCGCTTATATCATTAGATGATTCCATCGCATTTACATGCACGCTAACAAATGCATTTGGGTTGGTTCGATTTGTGATATCAACACGATCCTGCAAGGAAATGAAAGTATCGTCGATTCTTGTGAGATGGACTTTTATACCTTGCGCTTTGAGAAACTCGCTCAAATATTTCACAACCGATAACGTTATGTCTTTTTCGTTAGTGATACCGCGCTGCGCGCCGGGATCGGTACCGCCGTGTCCTGCGTCGAGGACAATGACCTTGCCTTTCAAATTGGCCGTTGGAGTGGGCAGTCCATTTGGAAGAGAGTTAATTGAAAAAACAATCTTGTTTGCTTCTGAGTTGATGTTGAATGTGGTTTCAGAATCAAGCAAGTCGAAGACCAGGCGTCCTTTCGCTTCTGACGAGCCGTCCTCTTTATTAGCTTGTACAGAGCCATAGCGAACATCTTTTATGAATTTGTTATCTGGAATTTCTGGACGTGAGGCATCTTTTAACTCAGGTAAATTATCAAAATCCACTACGTATCGATCCGGATTTGAAAGCCTGAATGATTTGTAAGTTATTTGATTGGCTGGCAATCGCAATCCACTCAACTCGATTTGATTGCCGTCAAATTTTAAGTCGATGTTGTTTTCTCTTTGAGCAATCTGCGGCGATTCAGCCGGTTCTGCAAGGGTCGAACTATCTGAGTCAGGGGTGAAAAGCTTGGCTGTTTTGTCTTTTAATTTACCAAGAAATTTAGACATAGAGCCGTTTTCAGAAGTCTTTGCGTCTTTTGGATTTTCATCTTTGGATGTACTTGTGGCACTTGCCACTTTATTAGGCTTCGAAGACTTTGAATTTGAAGATTGTGACGCCTGGGTTGTTGATTCTGAAAGAGACAATGCCCGAGCGCGAGCTGGAGCGATACGAGGTACGCGGTTGGGGCTTGACGCTATCAACTTTGGCGCGACGGGCAATCCGGGCACAGGTGCTCCATTAATAGTAGTTCCGTTATCGGTTGTTGATTGAGAAATGACTTGCGGATCGAGCTCGAATTTCCCCGGACCTTGATAATCTGAAAGTGAAGGTTCCATGGCTGACAATGGTGGCGCTATCCCAGCTTTTTGCGGCGTGGTTCGACCAATGACTGGAGCAAAAGGTAGAGGAAATGCTTGCATTCCCCGTGATTCTTGCAAACTTTGATGGGCAACGGAATTTTTGAAATTCGGAATTTTAACGCTCAAGCGTCCGGGAGTTGAGCGAAATGCGACGTTTTTCAAAATAGCCGAGTTATGCGCTGAAATTGAAATACGGCAGACTGGCGGGCTCGATTGGAAACGGCCTACTTTTATCGATGTGATACCACTTGTGGTGCCAAAGGTTTCCGCTCCAACCGATTTAGTCGGCATTTCCCAAATCAATCCAGGAAAATCAGCCGCCAATACGGTATTTCCATTTTCTCCTGAGAGAAACTGAATTATCGGACGCGGTAACGAAGTTTTGTTGGTGGTGGCAATTTCAATGCCATCTTTGCTTTTTAGTAACCTGGCAGATGAAACTTTGTTGATGCCAAGATTTTCTTGGGCGCTTGCCTGCTGGCAGTTGACATCACAAAACACAAAGAAGCTTAAGGGAATTAAAAGTGAAAGATAAGACAGATGACTAGGCATCCTATTAATAGGTTGAGATCGCAATATGAACGCCCCTTAACTTTGCACCGCCTGGCTATTCTAATAAGAGACCGTAAAGTGTGCAATTTGTTCCACTTATCGGCGCTTGGAAACTTTTGGGTCCTGCCACCACTGGTGAGGACTAAATTAAATAGTGGAAAAGATAGGCCCTATAAGAAACTGGTAAATTTATAGCGGTGTTTTCCGGTGGCGCCGCTTACCAACAAGTGGTCAGGAAAACACGGCTGAAACCAAAGGAGCTTGAGAGATTCATGGATGAAACTTCGATTCTTTACTACTGCATCGGCGGAGGGGTTGTAGCCCTCTTATATGGTGCCTACGCCGGAATGAGCGTTCTCAAGCTGAGTGCCGGAAATGAGAAGATGCAAGAGATTGCTGGCGCCATTCAAGAAGGTGCAAACGCTTATATGCGTCGTCAATATACGACGATTCTGTATGTGGGTATCGTTCTTGCCATAGTGCTAGCTGTCGCCATTAATGTAACAACCGCTATCGGTTTCGTTGTAGGAGCGGTATTGAGCTCACTGGCTGGTTTCGTCGGAATGTTCGTTTCGGTCAGAGCCAACGTCCGCACTGCCGAGGCTGCTAAGAACGGTCTTGAAGCTGCACTGAGTGTCGCCTTCAAAGGTGGATCGGTTACAGGTTTACTTGTAGTCGGTCTAGGTTTGCTTGGTGTGACAATTTTCTATCTGGTGACCAAAGACGTCACCGCACTTGTCGGTCTTGGTTTTGGAGCTAGTCTTATCTCAGTTTTTGCACGTTTGGGCGGTGGTATCTACACTAAAGCTGCAGACGTCGGCGCCGACTTGGTTGGTAAAGTCGAAGCCGGTATTCCAGAAGATGACCCACGCAACCCCGCTGTCATCGCCGACAACGTAGGCGACAACGTCGGTGACTGTGCAGGTATGGCTGCTGACTTGTTTGAAACATATGCTGTCACAGCTATCGCCACGATGCTTTTAGCTCATCAAACTTTCCACACCCAAATCGAAGCTGGACAAGCGCCGCTCGTTTTGGTCTATCCCCTTGCGCTTGGTGCAATTTCGATTGTAACTTCAGTTGTCGGTGCGTTCTTCGTCAAACTTGGAAACAGCACTAATATCATGGGCGCGCTCTACCGCGGACTTATCGTCTCTGGTGTTCTTGCTGCAGTTGGCTTCTATTTCGTCACTGACAAAATGATGAGTGGTCTCACTCTCAACGGTGGACCAGTAGTTCCAACCTGGCAGTTCTTCGCCGCCTCTTGTGTCGGTCTTGTCGTTACCGCTTTAATGGTCGTCATCACCGAATACTACACATCCACTGAGTATCGTCCTGTCCGTCACATTGCTAAAGCATCAGAGACCGGTCATGCCACAAACATCATCGCTGGACTTGCAATATCGATGGAATCGACAGCACTTCCAGTGCTCGTTATCATTGCCGGTATTCTCGTTTCGTACGCTCTTTGTGGAGTGTTTGGCGTGGCACTTGCTGCCATGGCGATGCTCTCAATGGCAGGTATCATCGTCGCTATCGATTCTTATGGACCGATTACAGATAATGCTGGTGGTATTGCAGAAATGGCTGAAATGCCAAAAGAAGTTCGCGCCATCACCGATCCTCTAGACGCCGTTGGTAATACCACCAAAGCCGTAACCAAGGGATACGCCATTGGATCTGCCGGTCTTGCAGCAATTGTGTTATTCAGCTCTTACACTCAAGAATTGAATGCTCATATCGCCAAACACAATGCCGCAGCCAATCAGGCCGCCGGTATCGTGCACACATCTGGAATCACATTTGATCTTTCAAGTCCATATGTATTGGCTGGTTTGTTTTTAGGTGGTTTGATTCCATTCTTATTCGCTGCCTATGCAATGGAAGCTGTTGGTAAATCTGGTGGATTGGTAGTCGAAGAAGTTCGTCGCCAGTTCAGAGAAATCCCAGGCATTATGGAAGGTACAGCCAAACCTGACTACGCACGATGCGTAGACATCGTAACTTCGGCTGCTATCAAACAGATGATCACACCAGCCCTCTTGCCTGTTCTGACTCCAGTCGTCATTACCGCTCTTGGTTATTTCTGGTTGCAGTATATGCTTCCGGGCGAATACGCTGCTGCCAAAATCTTGGGTGGCGTGTTGGTCGGTAGTATCGTAACTGGTATCTTTGTTGCCATCTCGATGACCTCGGGTGGTGGCGCATGGGATAACGCCAAGAAGTACATCGAAGACGGAAACTGTGGTGGCAAAGGTTCAGAGGCTCACAAAGCAGCTGTTACCGGCGACACTGTAGGCGACCCTTACAAAGATACAGCTGGTCCTGCGATCAACCCGATGATCAAAATCTTGAACATTGTGGCATTGCTTCTGGTGGCTTATCTCGTTCAATAGTCGTTCCGTTAACGGTTCGCTAGGGAAAACTCACCAATGCAAATTCGTGTTGCCAATCGCCAGGATGAAAAACACATCCAAACTATTTTTGCCGACTTGTGCAGCAAAAAAGGCGAAGAGCTTGATTTAAGCACTAAGCACAAGGACTTGCGCAATATAGAATCCAACTACTTCGGTAACGAGGGAATATTCCTCGTTGCCGAAGACGATGGCAAACTAATAGGATTCGCCGGCGCAAAAAAAGAAAGCGAGACTGCGATTTCAGTTGATCGCTTTTACATTGATGACGCTTATAAAAGAAACGGCATCGATAAACAATTTATGCAAGTTATTGTCCCATTTGCCAAGCGAATGTATTTTGAGCGAATAAATTGGAACGTGATGGAAGAGCCGCCCAAAATAGGCATATCAGAAAATCAAGTTCAGACCAATCAAAATTACTCGGCACCTTCTTGTTTCAACAAAGCGCTTTTAGTGCAAATGCGATTCAAAAAGGACGAGAATAATCGCTATTGGCTAGCAATTGAGTCTGCAAACTAGTCTGCAAATTAAAAAAGCTCCAGTCCAACTATATTTACAACCAGCGGACTAACAAAGCTAAGCACTTGCTTGCCTGTGACACGCGGATGTTCTCTACATGCTTTTGCCAGAGCGCTTCTGTTCCATCTGACACGATAATTTTTGCTCCAGAACAATGCCAAATATAAATGAAGACATTTGCGACTAATTCCGTGATAAGTATTTTTGATGTAATCGATAAAATCCCGCACAATTGCATTGTCAGACGATTCAGGTATTTCTACAACCGGCGATTTTTGTTTGCGTGTGTAATAGTCTCCGCCGTGACGTTGAATCAAGCCAAGAAATTCTAATTCGAAAATGGCAGTGCACAAAATACCGATGTTCGTGCAGTTGAGTCCCGTAATCAAATCATCAAAGTGGATTTTTCTCCCCGAGCATTTCGTAAAGTGAATTAGCGAATTCATCTAAATCATCTAGGCACTTGGGGCGAATTGGCTCGCCGTCCAAGAAGCGATCTTCTTCAACATCTTCTAAATAGGCTTCTGATTTTTCCATTTCGTCTTGCTCCGCGCGAGGATGATGTTGAGCAGGCGTATGAGAGCTCCGCTTGTTGAAAACAGATATGAAAACATTAGACGCAACCGACTCAACTTCATTTTCAAGATCAGATTTTATAATGAGCGCCATCTTTTTCACTATTGTTAAAGCGCTTGAATAGGCAACCCTTGCTGGAATGCGAAACTGATTAGAATTAAATTCCACTCCTTGACCGATTAAAAAATGTCCTAAGAGCCATGCTCGTGGTTTCTTGATGCCATCATAAATGGTGCCACTAAATGCTGAAGTTGCTCGTCTGCAGGCGTAACAAAGCAGTGTCCTACTGCCGTAATTGCGGCGAACTTCAGTGCTGTGGCAATTGCGACAATATAAATTTGCTTTACCAAGTATCTTAATCAACTCTTCTATGCATTCAGCGTCAGTTTTGAATTTTGCTTCAAACTCGCGGCAGGCTAAAATCAGCTCTACGCTCTTCTCGTAAATGTCTGCCTTATCTGGATCGTCGTACCAATAGTTGTCTGTGGTGTGCATGGTAACTTCCTCCCTTTTCTATATAAAACGATTGCAAGAGGAAAAAAGTTCAATCTCAAGTGAAAAAAATAACGCGTACCGTTAACGGTACGCGTTTTGAATTAGCTGTTAGAACCCTGGCTTGTCAGGCTGCGTATTTGGCTAAGAAGCCTCGTTTACGCGCTTCTTCGTAAAACATTTTGAACAAAAATCCTGCCATCGTCATATATAAAATATTTAGTCCCATTGCCAAATACATATGAGTGAGATTCATGTGACCCGTGGAGATTAATTCGCGCATCCCTTCAAAAACGTGACTGGCAGGCGTTATTTGAGCGAGCATTTGCATCCATGGTGGCAAAATTTCAACAGGATAAAAGACTGCCGATATCGGTTGGAATAAAAATGGTACTGCCCAAGCAAGTGCTTCAGCTGGCGGTCCAAAACGCAAGAACAGCCCAGTGACTACAAGTCCAAGAGACCAACCCATAATGATCAAGTTAGCAAAGAGTATTGCCAAATGCAGACCTAATTCCATTATATTGAAAGAATAAAAAAATCCAGCAAGCGAGCCCATCACCACAACTACAATAAAAGCTTGCATAAATCCGACCACATACCCGGCACCCACATATTCGATCGGTCGAATAGGTGCCGCCCAGATGTTTAGCATGTTGCGCGACCAGACATCATCCAGAAAAGCAACGCATACTACTTGTTGTGCACGGTATAAAACATTCCAAAGAATTATGGCAGAAATTAGCATGGGCACCATTTTAGGAACAGTGGTCGTAACGCGCATCATATAGATGGACATGAAACCCCAGATTAACAAATCCATTACCGGCCAGAAAAACACATCAAGCGCTCTAAAAGTGTTGCGCGAGCAAACATAAAGATATTTGAGAACTAATGCTTTAATTACTCGAAGGTTCATCTGCGACTCTCACTTTTACTTTCACTCTAATTTTTATTTTTTTGACGAGCAATCATAATAAAAACTTCTTCTAAACTTTGACTTTCATACGTGTTCATAATCTCTGATGCCGTTCCCTGAGCAATGATGCTGCCAGTTTGCATGAAAAGTATTCGATCGCAGAGTTCGTGAACATCAATCATGTTGTGAGATGTATTTATCACTGACATTCCAGAGCGTTTTTGCAAGTCGAGAATAATTTTGCGAACTTTGTCCGCCTGGTCAGGATCAAGACTAGCTGTGGGTTCGTCTAGAAGTAACAAGTCTGGTTTATTCAAGAGTGCTTTGCAAAGATTAAGCCTTGTTTGTTCGCCTGAGGAAAGCATTCCGGTCGAATTTTTTCTTAAATGATTTAGTTCGAATAACTCTAACAATTCTTCTATTCGGTGTTCGGCATCATCCACACAATAAATTTCGGCAAACACTCGCAAATTTTCAATCACTTTCAAGTTGTAAGGCAGAAATTGATAAGCCGATGCGAAATTCATTCGCCCCAGTATTTCAATACGCGAATGAGCAAAGTCCTTGCCAAAAATTTCAATCGATCCAGTTGTGGGAGTGATGAGATTTAAAAGCATATGAATAGTTGTCGTTTTGCCTGCTCCGTTGGCACCAAGTAATCCAAGAATTTCGCCTTTTCTCACTTCAAAGGACAAATCTTTGACGGCAAAGTTTCCCTTGAACTCTTTGCTCAAATTCTTGATTTCGACAACTTTTGGGTCAGAACTCATCAACCAGCTATTAAATCATGAAACTATTTAGTCGATTTTAGCGCCTGAAGCGCGCGTTGTCTTGCAGCAGAATGATCAACAATTGGTTTTGGATAAGTTTCGCCAAGAATCACCCCAGCCATTTGCAATTCAAGAGGAGGCGCTTCGTGGGGTTTATGAATCCATTTCTTGTTTAATTTTGCCAATTCGGGCACCCATTCTTTTATATAGGTGCCTTCGGGATCGAACTTCTCGCCCTGTAAAACAGGATTGAAAATTCTAAAAAATGGCGCTGCATCGGCTCCACATCCAGCGGTCCACTGCCATCCGAGCGTATTATTAGCCAAATCAGCATCGACTAGAGTGTCCCAGAACCAATCTGCACCTGTTTGCCATGGCAGAAGCAAGTCTTTGGCTAAAAATGAGGCAACAATCATACGCACTCGATTGTGCATCCATCCTAAATGCCAGAGCTGGCGCATTCCCGCATCGACGATGGGAAAACCGGTCATTGCCTGCTGCCACTTTTCTAGCGAACCGTTATCGGTACGCCAGGGGAAGGAGGCGAACGAAGTCTGAAGTGGCTCGTCGGTCGTTTTCGGGAAGTAGTGCAAAAGATAATGGGCGAAATCTCGCCAACCTATTTCTCTTAAATAAATTTGTGTGCTTTTTGAGTCGTGTTCAATTGCGCGATGCCAGATTTGGCGGGGACTGATTTCACCAAAATGCAAGTGGGGTGAAATGTAAGAAACGTCAGAATCGCCTGGTCGGTCTCTGCCGGTATCGTATTTGGTAATAGATTTATTGACGAATTTAGAAAGTCGTTTGTGCGCTCCGGCTTCACCCGGTTGCCAAAATTCTTCCATATCTTCGTACCACTTGATGCGCGGGATCAAATGTAAATCGTTCAAATCTTTTTTGAAGACTTTACTTGAATATTCAATGGTGTCAAATTTGGTGCCCTTAATTATTTTGCCAAATTTAGACTTGGGCAAGGGCACAGTATGACGATCGAAATGGTTTAGACATGCATTCCAGAATGGAGTGAAAACTTTGTAGGGACCGCCAGTTTTATTAAGCAAATTGGCCGGTTCGATAAGCAGACCATCATGATATGAAAAACACTCTACACCAATTTTTTCAAGTTCTTGCTCAACGACTTCTTCTTGTTTTGATGCCCAGGGTTCATGGCGATGATTATAAAAAAGATAGTCTGCCTTAACTGATTTTGCAAAACGAGCAATTTCTTTTGATGCCACTCCATGTAGTATCACAAGTGGGATTTCTCTTTCTTGGAGGTCTGCTTGCAATGAAGATAATGAGTGATGCAGCCACCATCTGCTAGCAGCCCCCATAGCCCATTTACCCTCGTCTGGGTCGCTCATTACAAAAACAGAAATACAATCGGCTTTGTCGGCGAGCTTATTTTCAAGCGCGTGCAATGCAGTGTTGTCAATTAGGCGCAAGTCAGAGCGAAACCAATGAATAGCCCGTTTTTTCATGAAAATGCTGGTCCTTATTATGGGATCTAGCCAGGTCGACCAGGTGAGGCGGTTGCGCCGCGAGGACAACAGTTGGCTGGGCAAACGTTTGGGGAGATTGGGAAAGTGCCTTCTTTTTGGGCAGGTTCTCCATTCAAACGCTCGCCAATAAGATCAGAGATCATGAAAATGAAATGAGGATGAAGTCCGGCAGTTTTTGCACGTAACATTTTTATTTCGAGCTCTTTGCAAAGGTCGGCTGCTTCGATGTCGAGATCGAATTTTACTTCCATGTGGTCTGATACGAAGCCAATTGGCGCAACCACCACTTCCAAATAGCCCTCAGCTTCAACTTCGCGTAAATGATCCAAGATATCTGGCTCCAACCATTTTTGACTGGGCGGACCGCTCCTGCTTTGAAAAACTACTTTCCAGCTTTTGATTTTAAGCCGCTCTGCGAGAATCGAGGCAACTTCATTTAATTCGCTTTCGTACTTGCATCCATCCGCCATGCTGACAGGCAGGCTGTGGGCAACGAATGCGACATGTACTAAATTGCGATTTGGGAACTGGAAAAGACACTCGTTAAGCCGCTCTTCATTGGCAGAAAGAAAACCTGGATGATTGAAAAATGGGCGAATCTTATCTATTTCAGGCACTTTTCTCTCGGGAAATTTTTCTTTGAATTCCATTTGAGCTTGCTCAATATCTTCAAGATACTGACGACAACTTGAATATGAGCTGTAAGCAGAAGTCACAAAAGCAAGCGCTTTGTTAACACCTGCATTGGACATTTCAATTAGAGCGTCTAGAAGATATGGTTTCCAGTTGCGATTGCCCCAGAAAATGGGCAAATTGATTTCTCTAAACTTAAGTTCTTCTGTAAGTATTTTTATAAGTTGACGATTTTGATCATTTATCGGGCTTACGCCACCAAATAACTCATAATGTTTTGCTACTTGCAAAAGTCGCTCGTCAGGCACGTTTTTACCGCGCGTCACATTGCGCAAGAAGGGCATGACATCGTCCATGCTCTCAGGTCCTCCGAAAGAAAGGACCAGGATTGCCTCATACGCAGTTTTAATATCAAAAGCTTCGCCCATGTAGGGCAAATTATACCAGCCCCCCTTGAAGAATCTTTTGGGGAAGTTAAAATGAAAAACTATCATGGCTAAAATTTTGATTGTTG
The DNA here is from genome assembly GCA_016699165.1 of Candidatus Melainabacteria bacterium. GTDB lineage: Bacteria > Cyanobacteriota > Vampirovibrionia > Obscuribacterales > Obscuribacteraceae > Aved-18. The sequence goes on from CP064963.1 coordinate 3,970,594, forward strand.
AAGATGAGAAAGACCTCGCCACCTTAATTGGTAATTGGCTCAAGCGCGAGCATCATTTGGTAGAGACTGTACACGACGGTGTCGCTGCCCTGGAGCAGCTCAGATTCAGCTCTTTTGATGTCATTATTCTTGATTGGATGTTGCCCAAACTGTCTGGAATAGACGTTTGTAGGGACTATCGCGGGCACGGCGGAGACGCTTGCGTTCTTATGATTACTGCGCGTGACGGTCTCGACAATAAAGAAATGGGCTTCAATGCTGGTGTGGACGATTACATCACAAAGCCGCTTGAGCTAAAAGAATTGTCCATGCGAATCAACGCGCACTTGCGCAGAGCCAGTCAAACAGTACATACCACTTTTGATATTCGCGACATTCACATAGATATTCAAAATCACAAAGTATTTAAAGCGGGTAAAGAAGTGCATTTACTGCCTAAAGAATTTCGTCTGCTTGAATTTTTTGTGCGTCATCCCGATCGTATATTCAGCGCAGAAGAGCTCATCTCCTCAGTTTGGGAGTCTGACTCGCTGGCTCAAAATGACACAGTGCGTGGACATATAAATAGATTGCGCAAAAAACTAGACGAGCCTGATAAACCTTCGATCGTTGGAACTGTGCATGGTGTCGGCTACAAATTCACTTTGGATGAGAATCTGAATTGAACATGGTCAAACGGCTTCGTTTGAAGCTGGCCGTTTATTTCGCCTTGTTTGTTTTAATTTTGTACGAACTTGGTGTGTTGGGGTCTGTGGGAATTTTTCAGTGGGGACTTTCGCGCTCCATGGATATTTTGTTGCAAGACCTGCTAGCCGAAACAAGGCCTAGTGTGGAAATCACAAACGACATTCCATCTTTAGCAAGTTGGGCGCGAGCGGCTAAACGTGAGCATTCTCCTGTACTTGCTATTGTTCAGATATACGATCAAAATCGAAAATTAATTCAAAATTTTGGTCCGGCAGGCGTCAAGCGGCTTGCCTCTGGACACATCTTTAATAAAGACAAAACGATATCGGTACGCTCTTTATATCAACCTATCATTCACCAGGGAAAAGCCTACGGATTCTTGCAAATCCAGGTCTCCACGGCATCTGACGACAAAATTTTCAATGACATGTTACTTGCCACTTTTCTTGTCATGCCGTTTCTAGCTCTGGGAGTTGTGGTTGCAGGCTATCAGTTTGCAGGAATTGCACTAAAGCCTGTAGAAGAAACGCTCAGTTTGTTCAAAAGATTCGTTGCCGATGCTGGTCACGAACTAAAAACACCAATATCTGTAATTGAGGCCGCGACCGAGACACTGAGCGCAGTTGAGGGAAGCGATCCCATCGCAAAAGCTGATCTCGAGTTCGAATTAAATATTATAAGTAAAGCCAATAAGCGCATGAAAGAATTGACGTCAGATCTTTTGTTCCTTGCCAAAGTAGAAGATCAAGCAATCATTTTTAGACGCAGAGAAATTATCATGGCTGAGCTAATCGAAGAAGTAGTCGACCAGTTCAGACCACTGGCTCGCTCTAAAAATCTGATTATCGAATTGGACGCCACCTCATCTGTGATTATCGAGGGGGAACCCGAATCGGTTCATCAAGCAATAAGTAATTTGCTTAGTAATGCTGTGCGTTATACAGATCAAGGCAAGATTTCGGTCCGTTTGAGTGAGTCTGAAATCCATGCAATAGTGGAGGTTAGCGATACTGGAATCGGTGTTTCAGAGGCAGACAAAGATAATATCTTTCACAGATTCCACAGAAGCGAAGAGTCGCGCTCGCGAGAGGCGGGAGGTGCCGGTCTTGGACTTTCAATCGTGAAAGCAGTGCTTGAAGCCCATAAAGGCTCGGTTTCAGTAGAATCAGAGCTTGGAGCTGGTAGTACATTTATCGTACGTTTTCCGAAGAAGCTTGTTTAGCCGTTTTTGGGCAACCTGCGTGGTATTCCCACAAATAAGACGACCGTAAGCAAAACGATCACAAAACTTGCACACCTGCCAAGTAGATTGAAATCGGCGGGCAGGTAGGCGATTAAATGGAATCCAAATTATTCAATCCGAATCATTCAACTGTTGAATTTGAAAAAATGCAGTTGGACAATCAGATTCTCAAAAATCAAATTGTCGAAGAAACAGATAAACAATCTGACGTTGAGCTGGAGAAACCAGAAAATGGTTTGAAGGGGCTCAAGCACTGGCGCGAAGATTTAGTCGCTGGTTTGATTGTTTCTTTAGTTAGCGTACCGTTATCGTTAGGCATTGCAGTCGCATCTGGGGCGCCGCCCATTGCCGGAATAATTTCATCAATCATTGCCGGATTGATTTTTCCATTTTTAGGTGGAGCCTATATGACCATAAGCGGACCGGCTGCCGGTCTTGCTCCTGTCGTACTTGCTACCATTGTGGCATTGGGTCATGGCAATATGGATGTCGGATACAAACTCTGTCTGGCTGCCATTTGTTTTGCAGGTATGGTTCAAATCTTTTTGAGTCTTGTCAAAGCGGCACGATTAAGCGCAATGTTTCCCTCTGCTGCAATCGAAGGAATGCTTGCATCCATCGGACTTTTAATAATCGCAAAACAATTGCCAAATTTCATTGGACACAAATTTCAAGCGCACGAATTCTTTGGAATAATTTCTGAATTACCGGCGCAAATTTTGGTGATGAATCCAAAGGTTCTAGCGATATCGGCAGTCTGTCTTTTTATTCTAATTGGACTGTCTCAATTTAAATCGCCACATTTAAAGATTATTCCTCCTCAACTAATTGTGGTTTTTGTGGGAATAGCAATGGGAAATGTGATTGGCTTAGATCCCAAATTGCTTATTCACATTCCAGATAAAGTGCTGTCGGGCATTGCGTTTCCGGACTTTCAAGGGTTGTTAGCCAACCAGGCTTTATGGCTTTCCGTTATCGGTTGTGTATTAACACTGACACTTGTAGATGGATGTGAATCTCTTGCCACAATTAAAGCGATTGACAAAATTGATCCGTATCACAGAAATTCAAATCCAGATCGCACTCTCTTTGTGATGGGCGTTTCAAATGTTTGCTCAAGCATGGTCGGCGGACTGACGATTATTCCAGGTGGTATCAAAAGCACAACATGTATTCTTTCGGGAGGCAAAACACTCTGGGCTAATTTTTACAACGCGTTCTTCTTACTCATTTATTTGTTTCTGGCAAAAGACCTTATAAATATGATTCCACTTGGAGTGCTTGCTGCGATTTTGATGCACATCGGATACAAATTATGTGCACCCAAACGTTGGGCTCGAATGGCTGCAATCGGCTGGGAGCAACTAGCTGTCTTTGCCTCAACTATCATTATGACGTTGGCGACAGATTTGTTGTGGGGATTGTTATTTGGTACAGCTCTAAAATTCTTGCTGACACTTGTTTTTTATGTAAGAAACGATTTGTCGATTTTAGTGGGTTACAGAAAACCAGCTACCAAAGTGGCTTTGCTCAGACTGATTGCTAATAACACCAAGCGAATGTTTAGCAATCCAGTGGTCTGGAGAAAAACTGATGAGAAAGATGGAATCCATGTCATCTACATAAACGGACCAGTTGTTTGTTTCAATTCAATGGCTATGAATAGAGAAATCGAGCGCATTCCGGCCAGCGCACAAAAAGTGCAATTCTTCTTTGGTCCTGGTGTGGCACTAATTGACCATACCAGTGTTACAAACCTGATTGCGTTTTCGACCACAATGAAACTGCGCAGAAATGTAGAAGTCGAATTGCTTGGATTTGATCTGATGTGCAGATGTTCCAAAGACGAAGCTTGTATGCGGGTGGCGAATCCATTAATTCAGTCCAGAGTGGCTTATACCGCTGCTTGATTTTTGAATTGAGCCACCACTAGTAGTGCAGAAAATTTAACTAGTTTGAATCTAAATTATTAGCTGAGGCGTTTTGTTCGCCCATCGCTACTCCATCTGCATAATAAGCGGGAAAGAAACTATTTGGATAATAGGAATAGCCTAGCCCGTAGGCGCCGTAAGTTGGAGCCGCGCCCCATCCGTAGCGATAAGGTGCATGGCTGAAATAGCCGTGATTGACAGGAAGTCTAGCTCCTAATGCATCACGGTCTCCAATTCCAAAATGATTACCTAGTCCTCGACCAAAGTCGCCATCTCGACCAAATCCATCACGGTCGCCACATTCGTGTCCGCAAGCCCCGTGTCCTGGTCCGTCATGTCCCATTCCTGCGTGGTCGAATCCACCATGACTCATGCCGCCGTGTCCGCCGCCTCGACTAAAACTGGCAGGCGCACCAACTAAAGACGCGCATATTGCAAGATTCAACAAAGTGAAAATGGATAGAAATTTGCCTGTGGTGCGTTTCATCACAATGCCCTCGACTACAAAGATTTGAAAGCTTGTTTGTAATAAACCCAAAAGCGGTTAGATCTTAACTTTGAAAAGTCGAGATCTTAACTTTAAATCTGAGAATCAGTGGTCAAGTTTTTTCTTTCACTCGACTTAATTGGTGCTTTTTCGTTTTTATGCGAATGTGCTGCCATCCAGCCCAAAACGCCCATGGTGACGTCCTCTTTGAACTGTCCCGCCTCGAATATTAAATGTTCGGTTTCACCCAACATCACAAGTGTTTTTCTGGGATTGGCCACTGATTCAAACAAGTCGTAAGTACCTGTTTTCTTCACTAATTTGTCAGCGTCACCGTGGAAAATAATTACAGGTGTGTCGGTAATTTGTTTGGCGAATTCGACGTTTTTATCCATGAAATGTTGAAATTCAACCAATTCTTGAGGCGACAAGCGCAAACGGCTGGAAGGGTCATTGGCCCAGTGTTCGCGCAATTGGCTTTCGGATGTTGCCTGGTTCACAATTCGTGTACCGATATCGAAAGGTCGATTTTTATTTTTCAAAAAATGCAAGCCAACCGATAACGCTTGGCGATGTGATTGGTACCTCATTCCCGACGGTACCGAGCAAATCAGTCCGTCTAAGAGCTTGCCTTTTCGCGCGGCAAGTCGCATCACAATTGCTCCACCCATTGATTCGCCAAGTAGAAAAAGCGGCACGTTGGGATTATCTTTGCGCAAAACACCAACCAGGTTTTCTAGATCTGACACGCAATCTTCCATGTTCAGCCTGTCGTGACCGCGTGCGTCTAAATAGCTTCCAAAGCCGCGCACATCAAAGGAAACAGTGGTTACGCCTTCGCGCTGAATTCTTTTGGCGAAGGATTCGTATGAGCGGTGGTGGAGACCTAGTCCATGCACGCATATAAGTAAGGCGGTCTGCTCCACTCTTGGATCGCTCCAGACCCAGCCTGGCGGCTCGGTTTTGCGAGTGTTATATCTCCATGCGCAAAGTGGCGGTGCGATGCCGCGACCAGTTGCCTCAAAATACTTTGATGGACCAAACAAAAAACGATCGGTGAAAGCATATTCTTGTTTGGATGATTCGCCAAAAACATAACGCGCCAATCGATCTTTCATCAACTGACCTTTTTCATCGTTCGTCAAAATGTCTTTGTACTCTTCGCTCAATCGATCTAAATTTGCTTTGCGAAAAATCCAGATTGATTTAAAAGCTAGTCCGCGTTGTCTTGGATCGCCTAATTTTTCATACGCTTCAGACAACTGGAAGATCGACCATCCATAATCGACGTCGAATTCACCGTACATGCAGCGGCTGATTTTAGCCAGTTCTTCATAAGTACAAGCAGCTTCTTTGTACATCTTTTGTTGCCAGTAACACCCCGCAAGACCAGACAGGGCAAATTTTGCCACCAGAGCGCCAACATTTTTGTTTAGCGAATCAAGTGTCATCTGATACATTTTTGCCGCATCGCTTAGCTTGTTGTCAGCGTACAAACACTCAGCCGCCACCAGATAGGCAACAGATTTTCCGTAAGCCTTGCAATTAGAAAAACTAGAAGCCTTGTGACAAAGCTTGTAAGCGGCCTGAAATTTGCCTTGCTGATAGAGTGATGCAGCCAGATCTAACATAGTGTCTGCGGATTCTGGATTTTCTTTGAGCAAGTCTTCGAATATCGTTTGAGCTTTGGCACTCTCTTGTAAATGGCAATAGCAAATGCCAGTCATTCTTTTGACATCGGCACTGCAATTTCCTTTTTTGGTTTGAGCAAGACACCAATCAAGTGCTTCTTTGTATTTGCCTTGCATAATCAGCGTGGCAGTTTCACTTGCAGCCGGTCCGACTATTAGAGTCGGTGCAAGAATTGATTGTGCTTTGGGCTCGTTTGCAGAATTTGTTTCGGCACTCTTTGCAGCACTCGTCGCCGCCTCGTCCTGAGCCAAGCTTGCAAGGGCTGGAGTACAAAGAAGCAGTAGCGTAAGCGCAAGCGCTTGTAGAGGTGTGGTTTTCATCGACATTAACCCGATTTTTAGCCTTTTAATCAAAAAAAATAGTCTAATATTATCACTTAGCCAGATTCCTGCCGGAGAATGAATCGAAAGTGCCAATCAAATCCAAGCATCGTCTCTATTTTTGGTCATTGAAGGCAGTGTCTACTTACTTACTGCTAAGTCCATTACTAAGTCCATCTTTCTTGCAAAGAGTTGAAGCCAAGGCGCAAGCATCCAAGCCGAGCTTTGTGCAATCTAAAACTGTTATTAATGCTCAACAGACAGCTCCAAGCGAAGAGCAGTTCATGAAGAAATTGGCAGATAAGGTTCAGGCGGCCTTGAATGCAAATCGACCAAAGGAGCTTCAGACCGCAACTCAAGCTATTCTAATTATAAAAATGGACAAAATGGGTGTGGTTGAAGAAGTCAAAATAGATACCAGTTCAGGTGTTGCAGAAGCTGACCAAGCCGCATTGCAAGCTGTGAGAAAATCAGCACCTTTTGGAAAAATTCCTACCAAGTTTGGCGATGGATTGGCACTTAAATACACATTTCGCTTTGGTGCTTCTAAACCTCAACCGTTAACGGTTGGTGAAAAAGCTGAATCGGATGAATACATGAATAAAGTTCGAGAGAAAATCTCAAATAGCTGGAGAAGTCCTGAAGTCAGCACTAAATGCAAAGCGACCATCTCATTTTTGATAGAAGCATCAGGCAAAATCAAGACAGCCAGTTTGAAGAAAACGTCAGGAAATAAAATTGTTGACGATGCAGCACTGGCTGCAATTAAAAGAGCAGGTCCCTTTGAGCCCCTGCCTGAAGTCTGGAAAAACGGATACGGAGTGGAATACACATTGGCTGCCGGTCCCAAAAGTGATATCGAACATTACAAATTCAATGATGTCAGTCTTCCTGATGGTGATTTTAATATTTCTAGAAGTGGATTTAAATTGAAGCCGCTTGAATACAACAAAAAAATAGAACACCAATTGCAAGATAGAAAATGGTCGCTTGAAGACAAATTGAAATCACTTCAAACTCAGTTGGAGTCCGCTTCTAATCCTCAAGCTAAAAGTGATGTTTTAACTGAAATGGGTAAAGTCAATCTTGAATTGCATCATTTTGAGCAAGCTGTTAAAGCGCTAACTGATGCAAGCGAAATTGAATCGGGCATTGATCAAAATTCAATTAAATATGCTCTGACTCTAAGAGAGCTGGCTGAAGCTCACAGACAAAATAATGAACTGGACAAGGCTTGTTTGTCCTATCAAAAATGCATTGATATACTAAAAAACAAAGGCACCGACAATGGTGCCAATTTAAAAGAATTGAAAGATTCAATGACTGGATATGCCAAAACACTCTATAAACAAAATAAAGTGAAAGAGGGCGATGCTATTTACACTGAAATCAAGGCGCTAAATTAAATCAAAAATTCGGCAAGGTCGATACCAAGTCGATCTTCTAACATGAGTTCTAAAGGCAAAACGTTTGTTGTGAAACTGGCATTTTCATTTTGCTGTACGAAAGTTGATGGAGTATCGAAATCGATAGAGAAAGTTTGCAGTTCAACTAGAAAACTAGCACCGGCAAAACCGCGATGAACAAAGATAAGACAAATTCCGTTTTCGTTATTTGAGTCAATCACTACAGTTGCGGTTCGTCGTTCTCGCTCAAGGGTGGTTAAAATCTTTGCCAAAACATTTGGCTTAGAAAGCTCTACCGTTATCGGTTGGCTTAAAGAAGTAATAGGCTTTGAACTCGGCACTTCAAGCTGATTGCCTAAAAACAGGGCGGAATAAGGCAAGATTATCGATTGGGGCAGACTGTATTTAAAAAGTTCAGCATCGGCATCACTCAAATCATTAAGTAATAATCGAATAGACTCGTCGGTCGATCTCAAATCAAACATCAAATTGTTCTGATACAAACAACCCACACAAAGACCTTGGTTTAAAAGAAAGGCTCCGCGCGAGAACTGACTCCTTGACGAAAAGGAAAGAAAGCCAGTGAAGCTTTCTTGTTTCAAATCAAGAATTACTCGATTGAATTCATTAGAGCGCAAATCTATCTGTTCAGCTTTGCTTCCATGTCGAGATGAAACGAGCAAATCCAGTGCTCGTCTATATTTTAAGTCGTTAGAAAGCCGAGGAAGAATATTTTCCTCGCCACTGTTATTGACCGCTTTCTTGTCTGAGTTTTTTTCTAAAAGGGTTTCCGGCTCAGATTCCGACCTGGGCCTCAGATGAGATATTTCGCCATCGCTCATACATTCTAGTTTGCCATCTACCTAGAAGATCTGGCAAGGGGCTAATACTTGAGTTCGAATCCAAATAGAAAGGATTTTGCCACAACTTCATTTGGCAAAACGCTTGCGTACAGTTCGATGTCGGCATTATCGCGCACGAATTCAATTACTTCTTGGCGATTTAAAGAAAATCTTTGCTGCTCGACCCAAAACCAGCCTACCAACTCGCCTTTGTAGAAATAAGCAAAAATAGTTCCGCTCATTTTAGAATTAATTACGACAAGAGCAATCGAGCTTTGCTTCATGAACCATTCGAGTAAATAATCAAAATTTTGATGAGGATCTTCCCTTACTGCTTGAACGGGATATCCAATAAAGGCTGCCGATATCGGTAGAATAATTTCTTCAGGCAGTGTGTAAGAAACCACGTCGGCTCCAAGCAGGGACATTGCTCTAAATAAAAGTGGCAAAGACTCTTCAGTAGACAGAGTATCTGGCTGTCCTTCTTGAGTAAACATCGCACCTGTGCATCGACCCCGAAACAAAACAAGCGCACCAAACGAGTTGAAGCGCGGATATTTGAATTTAACAATACCGGTATAAGAATTTTGAGAAAACCAATCGAGATAGTCTTTTAATTTGTGCGAGATTAAATCAAGCGGGGCGTATTCGCTGATAGAAAGCGGTGGAGGCAATAAATCGGTAGGATTGTCTGTTTCAAGAATTGAGCCACTACCCAAATCGGCTCTGGATTTGCTAGATGGTGCATCCGTTTGAAAAGGGACAAGGTCCTTTAATGTGAATGTTTGCGCTCTCACTTGCTGGTTTGCCTTAGCGTTCCAGTCAGGAATAAATGTGGCGGTTCCATCATTGTTCCATTGACTAAAAAGGGCATCATGAGTGGAGCCTATTTGCAGTTCAAGATCCGTTTTGAGAAAAGCGTAATCGCCTGTGGCAAGCAACCAGATTTTGTAACCCTGCAAACCTCGCTCCACTATTTTGACCTGCATGTGCTGCCATTTGCGCATGTTGTGCGAGGCGTCATCGTCTTCGCCCATATAACCAAGGGCTGTGCGACGAGGCGGTCTATTTGAACCTCCAGGACCAGAGCCGAAACGTTCTGGTTCTGTTTTCAATTCAGGTTCAAACGAATCGACAGATTCGTCGCACGTTTTTAAGAGAACTAACACCATAAATTCATTATGACATCAGCACGTATGCACTAAATCAGATCAAGTTGGGCGTTCCATCTTGAAACGGTCGCGAATAGTGCAATACCAGTTTCCTTCCATACGTGCAATTGGATCCAATTTGTTTGTATCGATGTGCCCGTCTTTATAAATCGAGTCGTCTAAATGCACACACAACACAGAGCCTATAACGAGATTGCCTGATGATGGCTCTTCGCCAAACTCTAACAGTTTGTAAAGTGTGCACTCAAAGCTAATTTTGCACTCGCCTACGCGAAATGGTTTAACCATGCTTGATGCTACGCGAGTTAGTTTGGTTTCGTCGAATTCTGAAATGTCAGAATTGAAATTGCCAGAGCTTGCGTTCATTTGATCGCGCAAAGAGTGGCTCACTATGTTTATTACAAACTCACCGTTTTCTTTGATATTGCGCAAGGTGTCTTTGGGCACGCCTTTATTTGAGTCGGGCTCTGCCACCGCCTGTAGTGCCGGGGCGAATGCGAGCAGTGGCGGTCTTGCGCTTACTGCGTTGAAAAAAGAAAATGGTGCCAAATTATCGATGCCGCTATTGCTTCTGGTCGAAACCCAGGCAATAGGACGAGGCAAAACACTCCCAAGCAGAATGCGATACATGTCGTTTGGGGATGCTTTGCCTGCGTCAATCAGCATGTGGTGCTCGAATCAGATAGCTAGGATTTAGGTCCAGTTGAGAGCGCCGCCAGTTTGATAATCGATTACGCGAGTTTCGAAGAAGTTTTTCTCTTTCTTCAAATCGATCATCTCACTCATCCATGGAAATGGATTTTTAGCGCCGGGGAACTGCTCTGGAAGCCCGATTTGTTTCAGGCGGCGATTGGCTATGAAGCGCAAATATTCGCTGAACATACTTTGATTCAAACCAAGCACGCCGTTTGGCATGGTGTCTACAGCGTATTGATATTCGAGATCGACGCCCTGCAACACAAGTTCGATGATTTCTTTTTGGAAGTCGGCGGTCCACAAATGCGGATTTTCTACTTTTATCTGATTGATTAAATCAATTCCGAAATTGAGGTGCATCGACTCGTCGCGCATGATGTATTGGAATTGTTCCGAAGCTCCAACCATTTTGTTTTGACGACCAAAAGAAAGCATTTGCACAAAACCAACATAAAAGAACAAACCTTCCATGATGATGTAAAAACCAATCAGGTTGCGCAAGAAGCGACGGTCCGAAGCTTCGGTGCCGGTGTTGAAATTGGGGTCGGACAACTCTTGGGTGAACTGCAATTCGAATACGTCTTTGGCGTGAATGCTTGGAATTTCGCGATACATGTTGAAGATTTCGCCTTCATCAAGACCTAGAGACTCAACCACATATTGATAAGCGTGGGTGTGAATGGCTTCTTCGAATGACTGACGAAGCAGATACTGACGGCATTCAGGATTAGTGATGTGTCTGTAAATTGCAAGCACTAGATTATTTGCCACTAGTGAATCGGCAGTGGTGAAAAATCCCAGATTGCGCTTGATGATGCGACGCTCGTCTTGTGACAGACCATTTGGGTCTTTCCAAAGCGCGATGTCGCGGCTCATCGAGATTTCTTGCGGCATCCAGTGGTTTGCGCAAGCATCTAAATATTTTTGCCATGCCCATTCATATTTGAAAGGCACTAATTGATTGACGTCGGCTCGACAGTTGATGATGCGCTTTTCGTCTACGTTAATTCGACCTGCATTGAAAGCAATTTTTTCAACACCAGTAACGCCACCAACTTCACCTGCTGTAGCCGAAGCTGGTGCCGGTGCAGATGTTGCAGCTGGAGCTGTAATGACTGTTACCACTTCTTGCGGCGGTGATTTTGGTGCTGGAGTGAAATCTAGCTCAACGTCGCTTGTAAGCGGTGGAATCGAATGTGTTTTGTCTTTCTCAGCGACCGGAGCTTTGGGTTCGGTGTTTTGAGAGTCATTTAAATAATCGTCGAAACTTAGCATTTAATTTTTTCCCTTCAATTTTCTATTTGTTGCCATTTACTGGCAGGCTTCACATTCGGTGTCATTAGGATTGCAAGCTTTGCCTTCGATAATGGGCAGATCTTGCACAAGCGGTGCTTCCATGATGCTTGAGACTTTATTTAAAGCACCAGTGTGTACAGTCGATTTTTCAGCATAGGTAGCTGATGTGGTTCTCAAATAATATGTTGTCTTGAGAGCCTTGCGCCAAGCCATTTTGTAAAGATCGTCCAACTTGCGTCCGCTTGGCTCACTCATATACAAGTTTAAACTTTGAGCCTGGTCGATCCATTTCTGGCGACGCGATGCACACTCAACTAGCCAGCGTGAGTCAATCTCAAATGCCGTTGCATAAAGTGCTTTCAAATCTTGAGGGATTCGCTCGATTGCAATAACCGATCCGTCAAAGTATTTGAGATCGTGCACCATCACTTCGTCCCACAATCCGCGCTCTTTCAAGTCGCGCACCAGATAGGCATTTATGACTGTGAATTCGCCAGATAGATTGCTCTTCACGTACAAATTCTGGAAGGTCGGCTCAATAGATGGGCTTACACCTGCAATGTTTGCAATGGTGGCGGTTGGTGCGATAGCAAGACAGTTACTATTGCGTATGCCGTGTTCTTTGATAGATTCGCGCACCACGCTCCAATCTAGTTTTTGGTCTAGATTTACATCAAACACATCTTCGCTGTGACCGACAGTGGCTTTGCGTGCTTCTTCAAGCAGTTTCAAACTATCTATCGGCAAGATGCCACGGTCCCACAAGCTGCCTTTATATGTAGGATAAGACCCGCGCTCAGCCGCTAACTTACTGCTTGAAAGAATGGCGTAATAGCTTACTGCTTCTTGGGTGGTGTCAGCAAATTCAACTGCTTGACGCGAAGAATAAGGGATACGCAAAGTAATCAATGCATCCTGGAAGCCCATGATACCAAGTCCCACAGGACGGTGACGCATGTTCGAATTGCGAGCTTTAGGCACGCTGTAATAATTGATATCAATTACGTTATCGAGCATGCGCATAGCAATGCGACAAGTTCTTTCCAATTTAGTCAAATCAAGTTCGCCATCTTTTAAGTGAGCAATTAGATTGACTGAGCCAAGATTGCAAACTGCAGTTTCTGTATCAGATGTGTTGAGAGTAATCTCTGTGCAAAGATTGGATGAGTGCACAACGCCCTGGTGTTGTTGCGGGCTTCTTGTGTTACATGGATCTTTGAAAGTAATCCAGGGGTGACCTGTTTCAAATAACATGGAGAGCATTTTGCGCCACAAGCTTACAGCTGGAATGCGTTTGAAAGCTTTGATTTTGCCTTCGTCGGCAAGAGTTTCATAAGCTTCGTAAGCCGATTTGAATTCAGCACCAAACAAATCGTGCAGTTCTGGCACTTCTTCGGGGCTGAACAAAGTCCACTGTTCATCCTTCAATACACGAGCCATAAACAAATCTGGAATCCAGTTTGCTGTGTTCATGTCGTGAGTGCGACGGCGGTCGTCGCCTGTGTTTTTGCGCAGTTCTAGAAATTCTTCAATGTCTAAGTGCCACGATTCAAGATAACAGCAAACGGCACCTTTGCGCTTGCCACCTTGGTTTACGGCAACGGCTGTGTCGTTAACTACTTTCAAGAATGGAACTACACCCTGACTTTTGCCATTGGTGCCTTTGATATGAGCGTTGAGCGCACGCACTGGTGTCCAGTCATTACCAAGTCCACCAGAGAATTTGGAGAGCATGGCATTTTCGCGAATGGCTTCATATATAGACGAAAGGTCATCGCCTACAGTAGTCAAAAAGCAAGATGAAAGTTGCGGACGTTTTGTGCCTGAGTTGAACAATGTTGGTGTGGAGGAAACAAAATCAAAACTGGACAACACATCATAGAATTCGATGGCACGAGCTTCGCGGTCGATTTCGTTGATTGAAAGACCCATCGCCACACGCATCCAGAACATTTGCGGCAATTCGAAACGATTGTTGTCTTCGTGCAACAAGTATCTGTCATAAAGCGTTTGCAATCCAAGATACTGGAATTTGAAATCGCGGTCGGCGCGAAGCGCTTTGCCCAGTCTATCGAGATCAAACTCAAGTAAACGCTCGTCGAGCAAACCAGCTTTGATACCACGATTGATGTATTGGGGCAATGCTTCGGTGTAGCGTGCTTGCATGTTTTCGGCAAACACTTCTTCTCCAAGCACTTCGCGGCGCAATTCGTGCAAGAGCAGACGTGCACATACAAAAGTGTAGTCGGGTTCGTATTCTATAAGAGCGCGGCTTACAAAAATAAGCGATTTCCATACTTCAGATTCAGCCACGCCGTCAAACAAATTTTCAGTAGATAATTCGCAGATTTTTTCAGCAGAGACATTTTCAGAAAGTCCCTGACAGGCTGAATTCACCACGCCAAAATAGTGTTGTTTATTATATGGTTTGGTGACACCGTCGTAACCAACTATGTTAATGGTTGAGCTGATACGCTCAGGTTTTTGTTCGGCTCTATGTTTGCTGCGCTCACCGCGATAAAGCACATAGCCGCGAGCTACTTCATATTCGCCCGCACGCATCAAAGAAATTTCTACCTGGTCTTGAATATGTTCTATATGGAATGTGCCACCATCGGGAAGACGCGCTATGAGTGTTTCGACGATTTGTTGAGTGAGCTTTTTCACCAGATCTCTTATGCGCGAACTCTCAGCACCGTGTTCGCCTTCAGATGCTAAAAACGCCTTGGTCATGGCCACGGCAATTTTTTGAGGTTCGAATTGAGCAATGCTGCCGTTTCTCCTCAAGACTTTGTGATTAGGATATACGAAAGCGGGTGTTGATGAAGTGTTAGTCGCATCAACAACGCTTTGGTTGGAGGCACCTGATGTGGTGGCAGAGGAAGAAGAGCGGCTCATTTAGTTCTGATTCTCCATTAGTGTACGGATGCAAAAGCCCCCTGAGTCCGGCAATAGCTGGACCAAGAGGAGAGTCCATATCAAACAACTGATTGAGTTATGCTCGATATGGACGGTCCTCTTTCAGCATCGAAGAGGTTCGTCCTTACGCTCGAGTGGGTAGACTGGCTTGCAGCGTCCTTTTCAGTGGGCTGTTACAGTTGCGGGACAGCGGTGGTTTTTAGCCACTCTTCCCCCACCAGGTTAAAATCCACAATAGGAATTAACCCCTGTGTCTTGCCGAGCGCACAGGTGCTTTTGGTTTTGCTCCTTGATTTTGATTTGTTCGATGCATCGAAGTTAACACTCTTAACGTTTGGATGCAATTGACTCGATTAGATATCTTCCGCATAGAACAGGGGCTAAAGCCGTCTATCCAACGTGGTTTCGAGCAAAGCTTAAATCTGGTATCCAAGAACTGAAATGCTATTTATGCATCGTTTTTATCGCGGGGCGGAATCGACTTTTCAGTCAAAAGCCAGTCCCCAAGCTTCTCTTTCAATTGCTTCAAGGTATAGGGCTTGGCTAAATAATCATCCATTCCGGCCTGACGGCATTTTTCATAGTCGCCTGTCATTGCGCCAGCAGTCATAGCTATGATAGTTATATGCTCATCGGTGTTTTTTTCTAATTCGCGGATCTTTTGGGTTGCCTCATAACCATCCATAACCGGTAAATGGCAATCCATTAATATAAGCGTATAGCGAGCACGTTCTAGTTCGTCAAGTGCTGCTTGTCCATTGGAAACGGCATTGGCGCCTATTCCCAGAGTTTCTAGTTGTTTTACTGCCAGACTGCGCAGCACAGGATTATCTTCTACTACTAATACTTTGCCTTGCGATGCTGAGCCTAAATTAAAAGTGACCGATGCGGTATATCTCTTCAATATAATTTCGGCTGTGTGAAAAAAGGGCACGATAAACCAGAAAGTAGAGCCTTTGCTTTTCTGGCTCTCCACCCCGATTTCGCCATCCATTAGTTCGACTAATAACTTACTTATAGTAAGACCAAGACCAGTGCCTCCATACTTTCTAGTGGTGGATTCATCTGCTTGAGTAAATGGCGTAAAAAGTATTTTCTTTTCTTGCTCATCCAGTCCAATGCCAGTATCTGTAACTGAAAATTTGACTAGAGTTTTGTCTTGCTCGCGACTGAGAATAGACACATCAACATCTATTTGACCGCGGTCAGTAAATTTGACGGCATTGCCCATCAAATTAAGTAAGACTTGATTTGTACGTGCTGGGTCGCCGCTCAGGTTGTGTGTATGCCCTTCTAGCTCAGGGTCAATACGACAATTTAAAACAAGTCCTTTTTTCTGGGCTGCAGGTAAAAGCATATTTATTGACTCGCGGACCATTTCAGGCGGATTCAATAACACCCTTTGTAGTGTCATTTTTCCAGCTTCTATTTTGGACAAATCGAGTATATCGTTTACGATTAGATGCAATGATTTGGCCGCTTCCTGAATTGATGATGCAAGATCTTTCTGGTGCGGAGTTAAATCAGTGCGCAAAAGCAATTCGTTCATGCCCATTACGCCAGTTACTGGTGTGCGCAATTCGTGACTGATATTGGCTACAAAAGAAGATTTCAAATTGGAGGCTTCAAGAGCCTGGTCGCGAGCCAGAATGAGATTCTTATTCAGTGTGCTCAACTCTTTGTTGGCTAGCGCAAGCTTTTCATTTGCTTCTTCCAGTCGTGCCGGGCTCTTTAGCGCAAGCATTTTGGGAATTAGAGGCCAAAGTAAGATGGCGGTTGCAAGCGAAACTATGGCAGTGACTAAATCAAGCAATGCTTCAGCCCAATAATGAGCATTATAAATAGTCCAGATTTTCATCACGTGTGTTAGGCCGCACGACACTATGAAAAGAGCGAATAATCTGAACAGCCATGGATACGGCAGATCATCTTTGCGTTTTTTGACAAAATAAACCAGCGCTGCTGGAATGGCGAAATAAGCAAGTGCAATACCTGCATTGGCGATGATCCAGGTAAGCAACAGAGGTGTATTCCATTGCAAACAAACACCATGGGGCATGAAATTGTTGCAAAAATCAGGCATTGATCAGTTTTTCTTCGAATTTGTTTTTTTCAAGAACTCGCTAATATCTTTTATTGATGCCATTGGTTGTGGTGTTATAGTGGACCAAAGTAATTTATTTTTGTTATCCGAAATTTCATGCAATTCTAGTTTGTTCATCAGACAAAAGCCGCCAGATTGATACGAGATCCATAATCTGTCGGATGTAGCTGCGGCAAATTTCAAACTCTGGCTGGGTAGGTCTGGTGTGCGTACACAACCTGAATTGAACGGTTTGCCTGGGTCCGCCATTTCGCCAAAAGTCTTATTCAATCCGCCAGGCAACTCACTCACTTTGGCAATTGATTTAAAAGCATCGGCCGAATCACTCAAGCGTTTCACTTCGTCCTGAGTCAAGTCTTGCGGTGCGGGAGTTTGTGACATAGAAATTTCTGGATAAACTAAAATGAGGGCTGCGACAACTGCAATAGTGTTGATAATTGATATTAGCTTTTTCATAATAGATAAATTGTATCACCGCGTTGTATTAATAAACCTATGGATGACTATCGCGATATCCCCATTGTTTTGCCAGCAGGCTGTGCCGACAACACTGCCCTTGATTATCATCAGGTGGAGATAGATGTTGAGGGTGCGGAAAATAAAGAGCCTTTAGTCGACCTGGCACTATATAAAGTGGCAGTTCATTCAGCTTACGCATCAAGCGATCCTCCTTATCACAAAGCTTTTGCTAACGCTCTTTCGTCTGTTTATTTGCGTCAGAGTGTGGCGAAAAAACTGGTTGAAGTTAACGAGCGCTTGAAAAAATATGGGGTTGAAGTGCTTGCTCTAGACGGGTTCAGACCAATTTCACTGCAAAGCGATATCTGGAATTATTTTATAAAGCGGGGCGAAGAAGTTCTAAACGAGCCAAAGGAAGAAGATCTTGTCCAGTTTGCGGGCACTTATTGTTCTGACCCGCGTAGTTTTGATCCGGGTAACTGGCGCACGTGGCCAGTGCACAACACTGGTGGTGCCATTGATTTGACGCTCAGATCTTTGAAAAATCAGAAGCCATTATTCATGGGATCGAGCTTTGACCAGGCTGATGAAATTTCTTCCACCACTTATTTTGAAAGTAATTCGATGCAAGGCGAGCGCGAAGTGGAAGCGCGAATAAACAGGCGTATGCTCTATCATGCCATGCGCCAGGCTGGATTTGTTAACTATCCTCATGAGTGGTGGCATTTCGATTATGGTACTCAAATGTGGATTAAAAACGGAAATAAAAAGCCTCCTGCCATTTATGGTCGAGCTGAAATCAAATAGATATAAATATTTGAGTGTCTGAAATTCAGATATTTATTTTGAATTTGGGCAAAAGGCTGGACAAACGACTCGTATTGGTAATACACTTACATATGTATCCTATTGGGGCTTATTGATGAAAACGCTACCTCCGCGCCAGCAAGATGTTTTAAACGCAATTGCCACGCTAAGTAAAGAAAAGCATTATGCTCCAAGCCTGGCTGAGCTTGCGGCCCTTTTAGGGGTGAAAAATCGCATGACTGTGCACCAGCATGTGACTGCTCTAAAAAATAAAAATATGGTCGAGTGGGAACCCAATTTAAATCGCTCGCTTCGAGTTTCTGAACTTGGTATGCAGCATCTGACCGGTAGTTTTGAAGAAGAATTCGATGATAAAATTGCTTCTTTTGAGTCTAAGTCTACCTCTAGAGGCCTGCCTCTAGTTGGAAAAATTGCAGCAGGCTCGCCAATTGATGCCATTAACCAATCAACTGAGTTTCTTGCTATCGATTCAGACTATGCCGAGCGTGGCTGTTATGCCTTGCAAGTTAAAGGCGAATCGATGATTGAAGATGGAATTTTTGAAGGCGATTTTGTTATTGTCAAACCAAATCCATCGCCCAACAATGGCGATATTGTAGTGGCACTGCTTGAAGACGGGGGCGCCACACTGAAGCGCTTTTACAAAGAAAAAGGCGGCTTTCGTTTGCAACCAGCCAATTCAACTATGGAACCTATTTTTGTTAATAGCCAACACGACTTGCAAATTCAAGGCGTTGTGGTTGGACTATTTCGCAAAATTTAGATCAAGAAAACAGACTCAAGAATATAGTCTTTTAATTAAATCAGGCATGGCCACTGCAGTGTCTACAAGCAAAGTTCTTTCGTTTTCATAGCGAACCTGGCCAATTTTGTTCTTATCCAGACTTTTGACATAACGACATTGTGTGTACACAACAGTCACTTTGGCCCCGGCGGGAACTCGCGAAAGTCTTGCTGCAATTTGTGCTGCTTCAAGCAAAGTTGTTTTGGGCGGGTCTTGTTTGGTCGATGGCACTCGAATTAAAACATGCGCACCGCTTTGTCCAAGTACATGCAGCCAGATATCGTACTGATTTGCAATCGAGAGTAAATGACTGTTTTCATGCCTGTTTCGACCGGCATAAATTTTCCAGCCATCTTGAGAGGCCAGACTTAAAAGACGTCTTTTACCTGAGTTTTTATTATTTGCTCCCTGCTCTTTTTTGTTGTGCGGGCTTGCTTTTCTATCACCGGATCTGGCCTGTTGCGCGGCTGGATTTTTGGGCATCAGTGTTTCTTTTACTGCATATAATTCAGAAAGCCCAGGGGCTTCTTTGAGGGCTGAATCTATTTTGTCTAGAAAAGACAAGCGACTGTTTATTTCGTCAAGCACGGTAGATGCAGAAGAAATGCGCGCTCTGGCTTTAGCGTAAAGTCTGTAATAGTGCTGCGCATTTTGCACGCCGGACAATAATGGATTTAGTTTGATTTTGGTTTTGCTATCTGTCTCGTCTATTAAAATCTCTTCCTGTCCTGGTTTTACACTGGACAAATGGGCAAGAATTAAATCACCCGTTGTTTTTAAACCAGAAAGCTCTTCTTCGTTTACGGCATGTTCGCCTGCTTGAGCGCGTCTTACTTCAAGCTTTTGGCGCTCGCCTCTTACTTCGGAAAAAAGTCTTTCTTTTAATTGACTGAACTGTTCTTTGCTTTCAAGCACTCTGTAATAGTGTTCGATCATGTCATTGCATGCGCTAAACTCAACCCAGTCATCATGTTTAGACCAACCAAGACTTGTGTAAGTAGTATAGTTTTTGCACATGTGAGGACTGAATTTTGAAATATTTTGCAGATCCGAAATTTTTTCCCAGATAGACTCAGTTAATTCTTCAGGGTCGAATTTTTCAATGCGAGATGACAGTTTGAGCGACTGCACAAGCTCTTCAGCTAAAGTTTTTCCCAGTCCGCTGAAAGTAGACAAAAACCACTGTTCGTATGTAACTGAATGTGGTGGCGTTGCATTATCGCTTGCATCATGCCCATCGACACCAGCGGCAAGGGCTTTGATTTTTTCTTTTAAAATAGTTTTGTCGACCAGAAAAATATTGGGTTTATCTGGAGCCGGTGGGCGCTCATAAATGCCTTTGGGCAATATTTCGCGTCTGCGACTCATTTCTTTTGTCACCACATGTGATGCCGCCAAAATAAGTCTTGTTTCTTTATCCCAAAAAATCAAGTTACTGTGTCTGCCCATAAGCTCTGCCGAGAGTACTTTGAGAGATGTTGTGCCAACTTCGTCTACACATGAAAAAACAAAGTCAATCACGCGCTCTCCTGGCAATTGTTCCACACCAACAAGTGTGGCTGCATAAAGCAATTTGCGCAGTATCACACCGAACTTGGGTTGTGATTTGAATTTTTCTTTGATTTGATATCGCTCAAAGATGTTCTTGTCATTTGAATTTGCTTTATCGCCTGAGCTTGGGATTTGAACCAGACAAATGCGCGCGTATGTGGAGTGGGCGCTTAGAAAAATATTGATATTGCCGCTTTTAGCCCGCAAACCAATTAGAATCTCGTCGCGACCAAGCTGACTGATTTTGTCCACACGCTTGTTCAAAAGAAGCGGTTTGGCTTCTTGCAGGACGGCTTTTAAACTAAGGGCATCAAAAGGTTGCATGATTTATCTGTTGTACCCTATATTTTTACCGAAATTCAGGACATAATTCACTACGACTTGAAAATCAACAAAAATGCCTAGTGAAGCGGAAAAACTAGCTGAAAACACAGAACCAGAGCGAATGACCAATTTGTTTGTGGTCACTGGTCCGTCTGGAGTTGGCAAGGGAACAATCATTGCCAAGATTCTGGAGCGCGTCCCGCATATTGCTAAGTCAGTTTCAGCCACAACAAGACCAATGCGTGAAGGCGAGCGCAGAGACGTCGATTATTTCTTTTGTACGTCAGACGAATTCTTCAAAATGAAGTTACGCGGTGAGTTTCTCGAGTGGGCAAAATTCACTGAGCATTATTATGGAACTCCTAAATCCTGGGTTGAGAAGTCGCTTTCGGAAGGTCAAGATGTAATCTTGGAAATCGAAGTGGAAGGCGCCAAGCAGATTCGACAGAAATATCCGCAAGCTGTTTTGATTTTCATATCGCCTCCTTCCTACGATGAGCTGAAATCGAGGCTGCAATCAAGAGCAACAGAGTCGCCCGAGCGCATACTTTCGCGTCTTGAAAAAGCGAAAGAAGAATTGAATGCAAAAAACTTGTTCGATTATGAAGTTATAAATGACAATCTTGACGAAGCCATTGGCAATCTTGAACATATCGTGTACGCTGAAAGGGCTCGGACTACTCGTTGAGTCCGGCATTTGTTCGATTGGCGGAGATTGTTATAACTCATGAGCACTACAAATATTCTGGATCAATTACTCGATGAAAGCACTAATCGTTATGAATTAGTACTGAGAGTGGCTCAAAGAGCCAAACAGATCAAGAATGAGTCGCGTGAGCAGCACAAAACAGTTAACTCGGTTATTCAAGCTCTCCAAATGGTGGCTGCCGAGGGTGACGGAACGATTTTGATCTCGACCTCCGGCTACGTTTATTAAATTTTCTCCATAAAGATTATATCTTGGCAGCCGTGGTGATTCCACCATTGCCCAGGTCCTAGTCTAGCTTTACGATTCTTGTGCAGGTGAAAAAGATCCTGGCGTTGCGGAATCAGTAAAAGGCGATTTAAATGGACATCTGGTCAATTATTCTCACGGCTGCGCTTTTGGCTGGCATATGGGGTTGGTGTATGACCCCATTCGTAAACGGCATCTTATGGTTTTGCGATTGGAGCGAAGGCGTTAATCTCGACTGGGGCTTGGAAGTAGCCTTTACTGTCCTTGTGCCCTTCGTCTGGGTTTTTGCACTGGTCGAAATTATGATTCTCTACGCAAGCAAGTAGGCTATCTTGACCTTCTTTACCGGCGCAAAGATATGCTAATTCGCTCAAAATAATTCCTATTTCAAAAAGACTCTCAACTTGTGTAAGCCTGTTTCTAAAAGGTGCAGCGCCACTCATGCCTTTGGTGTAATTGGTCAAATGACGCCTTGATTCGCGCGTTCCCACACTAGCGCCTTTATATTCGATTAAGCCTTTTGCGTGTAAGAACGCCAATATAAGCCGCTCTGTGTTAGTTGGCGGTTCGTCTAAAATGCCGTAATCAAGATATTTGGTTATGCGTGGAATAAGCCACGGATTTCCAAGTGTCCCTCGTGCCACAGCCACTCCGTCGCATCCGGTAATTTCTAAAAGTTTGAGCGCGTCTTCGGGTGTAAATACATCGCCATTGCCAAAGACCGGGATGGACAGCGCTTTTTTGACATGGCTTATGAAATTCCAATCGGCATTGCCTGAATATCTTTGTGCGCGTGTTCGCCCATGAACAGTGACTGCAGACGCCCCTGCTCCTTCGATCATTTCACCAAACTGAACACAATTTTTCTGGCTCTCGTCCCAGCCAAGGCGAAATTTGACTGTCACTGGGATTTTGACAGAAGACTTGACCGAGCGAACAATCTCGCGAGCAAGCTCAGGTTCACGCATGAGCGCGCATCCATCTTTGCCGTTGGTAATTTTTGGCACCGGACATCCCATGTTTATATCTAAAAAGTCTGCGCCGCGCGCCTCAGCCATCACAGCTGCCTGAGCCATAACGTCTGGTTCGTGTCCGAATATCTGAATGCCAACCGGGTGTTCGCCCTGGTCTAATTGCATTATTTGATTTTCGGGCTTGTACATCAAACTGCGACTTGAGACCATTTCAGTGGACATCAGGCAAGTAGGGTCGACTTTGCGGACAATTCGTCTAAACACAAGATCCGTGACCCCAGCCATGGGAGGCACGTAAACTCGTCCTTTTAATGTAAGCGTTCCAATCTGGATAGGCATGTTCAGCTAGCGGGAAACAAAGAGATTACAATTACTATGCTATGAAAAACTATTTTACACCCAATCTCTTGCTAACCTGTCTTGCAGCTCTTTTCTTCGTAATGCTTGGAAGTAATCGCCCAGCTCAAGCAGAATCTCAAAGCTATGGCTGCTACAAATTGAGCGGTCGTGTTACCGACTCCTCTAATAACCCAATTAAGGGCGTGCGGGTTGAAGTCTGGGAAAAGAAAGACAACGGCTATATTTCAGCCACGAGCACAAATGTCAAAGGTGAATTTTCTTTTGCTCACGACCCTTGCGGACCGCTCTTTTTAGAAGTTACAGCACCGCTTAAGACTCAGTTGGCATCAGCCATTGTAGAAAATATTCCAGGAACAGAAGCGCGCAATATTTTAATTGGCATGAAACATGGTTACCTGGTCGAAGGACGAGTCACCAGTCGTGATGGCAAACCAGTGAAAGGAATTGTGATTAAAGCATTCGCTACTGGTCACAATTTTAAATCATCTGAGCGAGTGCATGGTGGTGGCGCAGTTGAAACATCCAAAAAAGGATATTACAAAATGGTGCTCACCCCAGGCGAAAAAACTTTCGTGTTGCTCAATCAAAATCTAAGCGAGTATGCAAGCTATTCTTCGCATGCTGCCACAATTACGCATGATCAAATGGTGGTCGATTTTCAGATTCCATATGTTGGAGAATTAACTAAGTAAATGGCGCGGAAAACTGCTTATTTCGACTGTCAATTCGGTGCTGCAGGCGACATGCTGCTTGGCTCTTTGATTGATGCCGGGCTCGATTTCGATTCTTGGCTCAAAGCCGTCAAGCAACTGACGCTCCCCTGGGACAAAGTGAAAATCACTCGTCGAAATGTGATTCGCTGTTCAATCGCCGCTCAAAAAGTGCAAGTCGATGTGTTGAACGACGATGGCAAACCGGTTGATGAACACTCGCACCCGCATCAGATAGATCATGATCACGACCACGACCACTCTCATGAACATGATCATGACCACGACCATTCAAGCTATCACGAAGATCATTTTGCCCACGAAGAAGAGCATGGCACCTCGCTTTCTCAAATAATCGAAATTATCGATTCATCTAAGTTAGAACCAGCAGTGGTTGAATTATCCAAAAAGATTTTGATGAATCTGGCTGAAGCCGAAGGCAAAGTTCATGGCATAAGCCCATGGAAAGCACGCTTTCATGAAGTAGGAACGCTTGATGCAATTGTTGATATCGTCGGATTTGCTATCGGTTTTGTAATGCTTGGCATAGAAGACGTTCATGTATCCGCCATGCCACTGGGTCGCGGCGAAGTTAAAACAGGACATGGAATATTTCCTATCCCGTGTCCTGCTGTTTCAAATATCATGTCTCAAGCAAAGGCTCCGATATCATCTTTTGATATTCCTTTTGAATGTCTAACCCCCACTGGAGCTGCAATCCTTACAACCATTGCCACCACCTGGACTAAGATGCCAGCTTTTGAATCGATTGATGGATGTGGTTATGGTGCCGGTTCGCTTAATCCTAAGAAGCATCCAAATGTTGTTCGATTGATGATTGGTAACGTTGCTGACTGTGATAAACCATCTAATATCACAAGCGATACCATCGCGGTGATTGAAGCAAATATTGACGACTGTCCCCCAAACTGGCTTGCTTACACGTCTGAGCGTCTACTTGAATGTGGAGCTTTGGATGTGGCAATTACTCCTTGCGTTATGAAAAAAGGTCGCAGCGCTCATCAAATTTCTGTACTCTGTCAAATTTCAGACAAAGACAAGGTGGAAAAATTACTTTTGAGCGAAACTACTACTTTAGGTGTGCGCAGTTATTTGGCTGAGCGCAAAATGAGCAAACGAGAATTTCAAACCGTCAAGCTTGGCGAAAATGACGAAATTCGCATTAAAATTGCGCGTGATGAAGACGGCAAAATTGTAAACGTCCAACCAGAATATGCAGACTGTGCTGACTACTCTTTAAAAAATAGCAAACCCCTCAAAGAAGTCTTTGCCCTGGCCATTAGGTCATTTTCGGATTCTGACGCGACTTAGATCTCCTTTTAAAAAAGCTCTACCGTTAACGGTAAGCGTTTTAAATAACGGTCTTTAAGAGCGGTGAGATTTTTATCGCACTACTTGCCAGGTGGCGCGACAAGTCGGCCCCCTTTTCAGTTTGTAATAAAAAACAAGCAGCTATTTTGATTTCTTGATTGAAGAAAAGAATTCTTCAGAACGTTTTTTCACT
Organism: Candidatus Melainabacteria bacterium; assembly: GCA_016699165.1. Lineage (GTDB taxonomy): Bacteria > Cyanobacteriota > Vampirovibrionia > Obscuribacterales > Obscuribacteraceae > Aved-18. The sequence goes on from CP064963.1 coordinate 3,995,859, forward strand.
TCTTCACTCGTCAAATTTTCTTTGCGTGTTGCTAATTGCCAGACATAACCAAATGGGTCTTGAACAGAAGCGTATCGATCTCCCCAAAACATGTTCAAGGGCTCCATCTTAGATTTGGCGCCACTATCCACTGCTTGTTTATACGCTGCATCAACGTCGTTTACGTACAAATAAAGACTCATGTAAGCAAGTCCTTCTTTGGGTGCAAGACAATCGCCTTCTGGAAATTCGTCTGACATCATCAAATGAGAATCGCCTATTTTCATTTCGGCATGAATTATTTTGCCGTCATTTTCAATCAATTCAGATTGATTAGCACCAAAAGCTTTTTTATAAAATTCAATTGCTTTCTTCGCATCTTTAAAAACAAGAGTAGGAGTGAGACTGTGATAACCTTCTGGAATCGGCGTCACAGCGCTAGATTTGACAGATGAGTCTTCGCCAAACGAAGGCGAGTTTGTACAAAGGCTCAAGCTGGAAATCAAACAAAGAGCCAGAGCGAATTTACTTTTGAAATTCATAAGTCCCCCAAAGACTGATTCTAGATTTATACAGAACTTAGAGCCGTTGCCAGTGGCGCAGTTTCTTTATCAAAAACGAGATGGTCTTCTTTGGCGTCGACAATTATTTTGTCGCCGTCTGTAAAAGTACCTTCAAGCATTTTGAGCGAAACTGGATTTTCTATTTCTTTTTGAATCAAGCGCTTGAGCGGGCGGGCACCATAAACTGGATCGTATCCGGTGCGGGCCAGCCAGTCGCGGGCTGCATCGGTTGCGTTGATTTCCATTTTGCGATCTATTAATCGCTTATTGAGCAAGCTGAGTTGAATATCGACGATACTCTTCAATTCGTTTGCAGTCAAAGCATGGAAAACGACAGTCTCATCGATACGATTTAAAAACTCTGGTCTGAAGTGTTGACGCAGTGCTTCAAGCACTTTGTCTTTCATCACTTCGTATCCTGCTTCGCCATCAGCAGCACTCTTCATTTGATAATCGAGAATGTAATTGCTTCCGATGTTGGATGTCATAATTATTACAGTGTTGCGAAAATCAACCTTGCGTCCTTTCGAATCAGTTAAATGACCTTCGTCTAGCACTTGCAACAATACGTTGAAAACGTCTGAGTGAGCCTTTTCAATTTCGTCAAACAATATGCAAGAAAAAGCGCGGCGTCTTACTGCTTCAGTTAATTGACCACCTTCATCAAAGCCGATGTAGCCTGGAGGTGCCCCAATTAAACGAGCGACGGTGTGTCTTTCTTGATATTCAGACATATCGATTCGAACAATCGCTTGCTCATCATCGAATAAGTATTCGGCAAGAGCTTTGGCCAGTTCTGTTTTACCAACACCAGTTGGTCCCAGAAAGAGAAAAGAACCAATTGGTCGATTGGGATCTTTCAGTCCGGCGCGTGCTCGACGCACCGCACTTGCTACCACTTCGATTGCTTCAACTTGACCGATGACACGCTGGTGCAAATGATGTTCTAGTTTTAGAAGCTTTTGCACTTCGCCTTCAAGTAGCTTGGTGACCGGGATATGAGTCCATTTGGCTACGATTTCGGCAATGTCGTCTTCATCAATTTCTTCTTTGAGCAAATGCGAACCTTTTTTATTTTTGATTGAAATTTCTTCTTCTTTCAATTGTTTTTCAAGTTCGATTAATTTGCCATATTTGAGTTCTGCCGCCTTTTGCAAGTCGGTGGCGCGCTCGGCTTGTTCGACTGCAAGCTTGGTTTTTTCAATCTCAGCTTTAATTTGCTGCAAAACTTGAAGCGCTTGTTTTTCGCTTTGCCATTTCAAACGATATTCTTCGGCATTTTCTTTTACGTTTGCCAGTTCTTTTTCAAGCTTGCCAAGCCGATCTTTAGATGCATCGTCAGTTTCTTTGCGAAGAGCTTCGCGCTCAATTTCTAGTTGGATTTTTTTGCGCTCTAATTCATCTAGCTCTGTGGGCAGTGAATCTATTTCTATGCGCATGCGTGCTGCCGCTTCATCCACCAGGTCAATTGCTTTGTCCGGCAGAAAGCGATCTGTTATATAACGATTAGACAAAACGCATGCTGACACAAGAGCCGAATCTTTGATTCGCACACCATGGTGCACTTCATAACGTTCTTTGAGACCGCGCAATATAGAAATAGTTTCTTCTACGCTTGGCTCGTCTACAACCACAGTCTGGAAGCGACGCTCGAGTGCTGGATCTTTTTCTATATACTTTCTATATTCGTCTACTGTGGTGGCACCAATACAGTGAAGTTCACCTCGAGCAAGCGGCGGCTTGAGCAAATTGCCTGCGTCCATGGCACTATCGCCAGTGGCGCCGGCACCGACTACGGTGTGTAATTCATCTATAAATAGAATGATTTGTCCTTGCGAATCGATTACTTCTTTCAAGACTGCTTTTAAGCGTTCTTCGAATTCGCCTCTAAATTTGGCACCAGCCACAAGTGAGCCCATATCGAGGGCCATTACCTTTTTGTCTTTTAAGCCCTCGGGCACATCACCCTTGGTGATACGTACAGCAAGACCTTCTACGATTGCGGTTTTACCCACACCCGGTTCGCCTACAAGTACTGGATTATTTTTGGTCTTGCGCGATAAAACCTGCATTACACGCCTGATTTCATCGTCACGTCCAATTACAGGATCTAGTTTGCCTTTGGCGGCAGCTTTAGTCAAATCGCGAGCGTAGCGCTCAAGAGCCTGATAGGTGGCTTCGGGATCTTGACTTGTTACTTTTTGGTTTCCTCTGATAGAAGAAAGACCAGCCATGATTTTTTCTTTGGTAATGCTATTACTTTTTAGTATGCTTCCAGCTTCAGAACGATCGGCGTCGCATAGCGCCATTAAAATATGTTCGACGCTTATGTATTCGTCCTTCATGGCATCAGCTTCAAGACTTGCGTCGTCAAGCGTCTTAACCAATTTGTTCGAGACATGCAATTCGTCTTTCGTCATCGAAACCGAGCTTGCTTTAGGCTGACGCTCCAAATAACGGCGCGTTTCCTGAGCTATCGTGGCTGGTTCGCCGCCCAGTTTTTCGACGATTGTTTGAGCCAGACCGTCTTCTTGTTCCATCAAAGCAAGTAGCAAATGCTCCGGAATAACCTGGCTGTGGCTGAAACGAGATAGGAACCCGCGGCAAGCAAGAATGGCTTCCTGTGCTTTATTTGTAAATCTGTCAAGATTCATTTTGTTTTTCCTATGTGACCCAAATGTGACCCTATTTTTCATTATGATGGGGCACCTTATAGGGGGCTAATAATTCTACAATTTCTTTATAAGTTCGCCTTTGCCAAGACGAAGCGGTCCAATAGATATAGAATAGACACATGCAGGAGTTTGAAGAGGACTATTACGCCATTCTAGGCGTCGAGGAGACGGCTGCCGCCGAAGAAATCAGGCGGGCTTACATCAAGCTGGCCAAACGTCTCCATCCCGACCGTTTTCCAAACGACCCAGATCAGCGAGCACTCGCCCAGCGCGAGTTTGCTAAGGTTACAAGAGCCCATAATATTATTTCTGACGGAGAGAAAAGAGCCGAGTATGACGCCCTGCGCAGGTTACACAGAAACAAGGAACAAAGTGAGTTGCTTTCCGGTCAACATTTAGTGGGCGATGTAGAAGCAGGTCAAGATGAAGCATCAAATACGGTGGCATCTCCAAAGGTATCGGCGTCTGAATTACAAGCCATCACTACAACCACTGCCGAATCGAATATCAACGTAAAATGGGCGAACAAGCATCTGGAGCGCGCCGACGAGTTGCTCAAAATCAAACAATATCAAGAAGCCGAAATTGCCATGAAAGAGGCAATTAGACTCGTGCCTAAAGATCCTAAGTATCACAACAAACTAGCCGAAGTTTATCAAGCTCGCGGCTGGTACACTCTGGCTATGACAGAAGTGCAGACTGCTCTTCGCATGGACCCACGCGATACGCAAGCGCGAAATTTAGAAACTCAGATAAAATCTAAAATAAAAGAGCAAGAAATTACCCGCGCCGACAATAAAGCAAAACAAACTCTGATGGGCAAAATCAAAGGTCTTTTCAGCAAGAAATGAAAAAATCAAGCTCGCCGAAATCTTTAGCGCTTGCATTGGCGATTTTTTCAATCGCGAGCCAGACTGCAGCACCTGCGTTAAGCGCACCAGAAAAAAATTCATTCACTACACCAAAAATAAAGTCAGACCTCAATTTGTTAAAGGGTTCAGTCGAAGTAGGAGCGCGTCCTTCGCCGTTCTTGTCTGGATCTGTACAGACTATTCCGGCAGAGACAACAATCAATTTAATTGTGCCGGATAACATGTATATAAATTCTGAAACCACACAAAAAGGCGATGAGTTGTGGTTCAAAGTGGGCCAAGACGTAAGCAATGGCTCGGGTCTTGGTATACCCGGCGGCTGGTATATGCGCGGACTTGTCACTAATTCACAAGGCAAAAAACGCTTTCACCGCGACGGTCATATGGAAATCGAATTCGACAAAATAGTGAGCCCTGACGGTCAGTACGAAATAGATTTTCCAGCCAAATATTCAAGCAAAGACGGCACCGTTAAAATGATCGCCAAACAAGTCGCTATAAGCAGCGCTTATATGGGAGCCGGAGCCGGAGCTGGGGCGTTACTTGCGTGGCAATTGACCGGCATTCAAACAACTATTGCCACTTATGGTATCAATATTGGTGCAGGCGCTGCAGTAGGCGCGGCTATTGGAGCCTTTGGTTTTGGCAAAAGCAAAGGCAAAGTGCGAAGTTTTAACTCGGACGACATGATTCAAATGCGTACAGCAGAGCCGATAACAACAGTGGCATTTAATCCCAATGAAGCACAATCGGCCAAGCCCGCCCCAAGACTGGCAGGACTTGAGCTTACAATCGATAAATATAAGTTTGTCAAAAATACTTGGGAAGATAAGTCGACCAAACTATTGGAAGTAGATATCAGTGTCGAGAATAACTCTGACCAGCCTTTCCATTTCTTCGACGTGGCAGCTGTTTCAGAAAACGGTCAGCGATGCCTACCTGTGCCGATGTCGACCAAGAGTGGGGTAGTTCCGCCTAAAAAATCAGGCAAAGCCCACTTCTTATTCTTTTCTAGCGGAACCAAGCAGAAGTACTTTTTACTTTTTAAAAGTAGAAGAACAGATAAGATCCTTTCCAAGGTTCCTATTAACTGATTGGTGAAATGACCAAATTAAGGAACTAGATTAAGTTTGAGAATTTATCTCATTGCATCTAGTAAAGATTACTAATTTGTACTAATATAACTGCACTGGTGGAACAGTGGCTGTTCTTCCAAGTATTTAAGGGAAAGCCATAATACACTTCCTGGCTCCATTTCGAACCCCCAAGTTCAGGTCGAGTCAACATCAAAAGAGACAAGCATTGCTCCACATGCTTGTGAGCTCGTTTTTAAACCTACCCCAAATCCCATTAAAAGCCAGCTCGGGAGAGACTAATGAAAGCCCATCTAACGCTTATGTGGCAAACAATTCACGGAAACGGATCTCAGGGACGTTATCGTAACGGCGAGCCTCAAGCATCTAATAATCAATTACAAACTCGCAATCTTCAGTTAGAACGTCTTCTAAAAGAGAAAGAACGCGAAATTGACAGGTTAAGACATCAACTGGCCAACTCAGAAGCAAGGCTACAAGAGCTTGTCGGAACTGACGTATTAACCGGACTTCCCAATCGTCACATATTCAAAGAACATCTTATTCACTCACTCAAGCGCGCTTTGCGTCTTGGTTATTCACTTTCACTTATGATTGTAGACATTGATCACCTGCGCGATATCAATCTTAAATACGGTCATGAAGTGGGCGACTTGGTCCTTATTGAAGTAGGCAAAATCGTCAAAAGTTCGGTGCGCGAAATTGACATGCCGGCACGTTGGGGTGGCGAAGAGTTAGTTGCTGTCCTGCACGAGACCGATGCTGAAGGGGCTGCAGTAGTTGCTGAGCGTGTGCGTCGGAGAGTTTCGATGCTCGAAGTAGAAGATCCCAAAACCGGCAATTTAGTCCGAGTTACAGCCACTGTGGCTGTTTCGAGCTATCCTGTGCACGGCAATGACCCTCAAGAATTACTTGAAGCGGCGAATAGCGCTCTGGTAAAAGCCAAAGAAAAGGGAGTGAACAAAGTTCACATCGCTCCCTGAGCCCCCTCTAAAGACTCAGAATCGACTTTTCTTAGCCTCGACCGGCTTTGACAGCAATCAACTGAACGTCAAACTTCAAAGTCGAATTTGGAGGAATGGCACCGGGCATTCCATTTGGGCCATAACCAAGATTTGGTGGAATGAGCAATACTCTTCTACCGCCTACTCGCATCGACATCACGCCTTCGTCCCAACCTTTAATCACTTGTCCATATCCAATAGTGAAAGAAAAAGGTTGACCTTTATCAACTGAGCTATCAAATTTTTGATTTGAAGGATGTAACCAACCTGTGTAATGCACAGTAACGGTTGCCCCTGGAGATGGCGAGGCGCCATTGCCAACTTTCATATCACGATAAACAAGACCGGATGGGGTTCTTACAGCTTGACCGCCCATCGTCTTTTTAGTGACTTCTTTTTCACCGACGAATTTTTTCTGGGCGTGAGCACCATAAGTACTTGATGCAAACAGGGTCAAAAGTGATACCACTGCAAGTGAAAATCGCGGCGAAAACATTTTCATGATTAAAAGAACTCCTTCTATTTCATAGGACATTATATCCAAATAGAAGGAGTACTATATTTTTATTTGTCTTGTAGGCAGATTAAGCTTCTAAGTGCGGGTCTGGAGTTGGTGGCCATACGCCGCCAAGAGCCTGTTGCGCCAATTTAGAAATTAATTTGTGAGTGGCTTTTTGTTTGGGCCACAATTCATCGCGAATTAAATTGCGATTCTCGCCTTTCATATCGCGAAGCTTCCATTCATAAGTATTGGAGCCGATATCCTCGCCTTCTTCTAAGGCTGAAATTATTGCTTTGTCTCCAGCGGTTCCGGCTGCAGATGTTACCATTTTGGCAAAACTGCCCCAGGGACCAGCGTCACAGATAGGCTCTCCGCCACTTTCAGAAATGGTGGAGCGCAATTTTTCTGCTCTAAAATTATGTGATTCGCGGCACTGTTGCAAAATATCCGCAACAGACGATTCGTTTACTTTGAAAAGAGCTGCGTCATAAGATTCTACAGCGCTGATTTCGCCCTTCAATAAAACATTGAGCAATTCGATTTCTGGTTCTTGCATTTGATGTTGCATTTCTAGGCCTCCTTAGCGTTGCATTTCGGTCTGAAAATTCTTGTTCATCGTTGACAAATCCTTTTCCGACGCGCACTCTTCCACTTTGGGATAAAGCTCTTCTTTGTCGAATCGCGCCAAATTATCAATTAGTTTGGACAAGCGCATCAACGTGTCTTCAAATCCAGGCTCATCAACGTGGATCATTACTAGTCCATCGATTATTTCTTTTATTTCTGCTTTTTTAGTGTTCCAGCGAGCCATGACCGATTCCATTTCGGGGTCATTTTCATTAAAGCGAGTGAGAAGCAGTGTCTCCACTCGTGTCATGTGTTTTTGCACAGCCTCAATTAGCCTTTTGACACTTTCAAAGACTCTATCTTGAGGCCAGTCGGCATAATGTTCGACGATTTCAGCCGCCAACTCTTTTACGCGTTTATCGTCATCTCTAAAATACTCAAATATGTTCATATCAGCCGCCTCAAATTTACTTCCATGCTTCTTTCAGTTATTTAGCAAATAAAAGCAAAATCAGTGTGCGCATCATAAATTCATGCTTGACAAATCGTCCCGATTGCTGGTCTCTTGCAGTGATTCGAGCTTTCAGCTAGGCTTGATCTGGGCGCATTAAATAAAAGGATAGAACATGATCCGGCTGATGGTCGTGGATGACGATATAGAAAGTCGCAAAGAGGCAGTGTCACAGCTTGCCGATGGCGGACTTATAGAAGTCGTTGGCGAAGCCGGCACATCAGATGAAGCCTGGCAGATAGCCAAACAGCTTTTGCCCACTGTAATTTTGCTCGATTTGCACTTGCCCGGATTTCTAACTACTGAAGATTTGCTCAAACGTTTGTGCACTCTGCCAAACGCAAAAGTAATTATGTATGCAAGCAACGCCAAAGTAGCCGATGTTCAAGACTGGCTCGAAGCGGGAGCTTGTGGATATATTTTGAAATCAGACCGATCTGCACTCATGCGCATGACCATTCTTATGGTCTCGCGCGGCTCTAAAGGCGTTATTTCAGCTTCTTTGCCACGATATATAACCCGACTTACATATAATGAGCGTATGATTTTGCGTCATCTAACCAAGCGGGGCAAATTGAAGAAAGCGGCAGAGCGTCTTGGTTTTAGCGAGGACGAATTAACTGAAATCTCGATGCACCTTGCTGCCAAAGTCGAACTCGACTCAGTGGACAAGCTGATAAACTGGGCTAAGAAGCACGGTTTCTAAGTTTTTAAAAACTGAGACTAACCAGCCTTTTCAATCATAAAATTGAAGACGATTAAGCCGAAAATCAAGCTACCAACGATTATTACAAGCAATTCTGTGACAGAGAAAGCTTCTCTATAGATAAGTGTTTCTTTCTCTTTGGTGCTCCAGTAGGCGTTGAGCCATTGTTGACACAAAGCCACAGGTAAAACACCTAAAACGAAAGCTAGAACCTGTGGACCGTCGCCTTTGCTGAGCGGGAAAAGCAAGCTCATGAACATTGCTAACATCAATGACGCTAAGCCCACATTGCGTTTTAGCGGATAATTCGGGTCTGGATTGAGCTTGAGACATTCGTTGAAAACGCTTGCGGCTGTAAATATATTGATTATTGGAATAATCATAGTAAAAGCAAGAAGGGCAGGCGGCACTTTTTTCAAGACCACATTTTCTAACAGCTCTTCTTTTTTAAGCGCTTTTATCGTCTTATAGAACCAAAATGGCAAATATGCAAGCAGGGTGAAGACGCCAAGCACAAGAACGTGCCAGGGTGGTTGTCTGTGCGAAAATTCGATTTCATTTACGGCTTCGCTTGTCATTTGAAATAGCTTGAATGAACAAGAAATAAATGGCTAGAGTTAACGCTTAATGATCTAAGTCAGCCAATTTTAGATAAGCTTTTAGGAGCAAATTTTTTCGAGGGCCAGTTTATGGTGAATTCGGTAGTTGTAGTAGGTAGAGCGGGCAGAGATCCCGAAATGCGATACTTTGAATCCGGCAAAGTGAAAACCACTTTCTCGGTTGCCGTCAATCGTCCCACTAAAGAAAAAGAAACAGACTGGTTCGATATCGAAGTCTGGGGTCGTCAGGCGGAAGTAGCCGGCGAATATGTCAGAAAAGGCAGCCTTATCGGTATTGAAGGACGTCTTGATTTCAATCGATGGACCGACGATCAAGGTCAAAAACACGTCAAGTCCTTTATTTCAGCCACTAATTTGCGCCTCTTGGGTTCGAAGAAAGACAATCAATCAGATGCGTCTTTCGGCGAAGACATGCGCTAAGAGCTGATTTAGGTCTTAATGAAATTAGAGCTGAATCTTGTAGATTACGCAATAGTCTTAATTTTCGTTGCCTTTCTTTTTTATGTCGGTATGCGATGCAAACAACAAATGCATTCGGCAAACGATTTTTTTCTGGTAGCTAAAAAACTCCCAGGTTGGGTCATTGCCGCCTCGCTATTTTCACTGGGACTGACTGCATTTGATGTGGTCGGTCTTTCGGCTCTCACAGCCGATCACGGCATATTGAGTCTGCATTATTTCTGGATGGGCACCATTCCAGCTATTGCCTTTCTAGTACTGTGCGTGATACCGGTGTTTGCCAAAGCCCAGGTGAAAAATCTGCCTGAGTATTTGCAAAGGCGCTTCGACAGCGACACAAGACTAATCGGAGCTTATGTTTATATCGTATTAGTTAGTCTGTTTTGTGCCTTGAATTTATTTCTGGGAGCAAAAGCACTGGCGTTCTTTTGTCCGCTTCCACAATTAGTCTGGATTTTGATATTGACTCTAATTGCAGCTGGATATGTGGTTTTAGGCGGATTGAGCGCAGCTATTTTGAACTCGGTTTTGCTTGTCAGTGTGATTATTTTTGCTCTCACACCACTTTCTATTTTAGGCATTGCCCATTTTGGCGATTGGAACAAAATGGTAATTGAATTAATGGACAAGGCATATTTCCAAATTTGGAAACCGTTACTAGGTCTTAATTCTATGGGTGTGAAGTGGGAGTCCATTTTCACTGGTCTTGCACTTTCAATGTCGCTTGGAATATTTGCCCTCGACTATTCTGTTATACAAAGAATCCAATCTTTAGATGATGCTCAAGAAGCAAAGAAAGCCGCAATCACGGCTGGTTGGCTTCGTATGTTTTCTCCATTTATTATCGTATTTCCGGCTCTTGTGGCAGTGGCAGCAGTGCCAAGTTTGAAGTTATTTGATATAAAAGATGCAGAATCAGGCGTATTAATTTTGCCGATGCTGATGGGCAATTGGTACACTCCTGGCATGTTTGGCGTTTGCATGGCGGCATTCATTGCCTCGGTTTTGTGCTCGCTTCAAGCCGGTCTGATGGTCTTTTCCGCCGCTGTATTTAGTGATATCCAAAATGGCACGGGTCATGCAAAAATAACTCGCGCACAAAAATTAGTGGTAGCTGGAGCAGCTGTTTTTGCCGCTCTTGCCTTGTTGCTAACCCAGTTTCCAGATGCCGCCAATTATGTCCAGGCTGTATTTACATTCATTGGTGTGCCACTTTGTGCTGTCACTATTTGTGGCATGCTCTTTGCCGGCTGCACCTCGCGCGGCGCCAAGGCAGGTATTTTGGGCGGTGTGATAATTGCGATGTTGCATTATTTTTGTTCGATTTTATCCAGTATCTCACCAAATTTAATACCAGGTGGTCTTGGTTCTTTGATTGAGCCAATTAAAGGACAACTGTCTTACTTCGGCTTCAGGTCGGTGTTTGCAAGCAATTTATCGCGATCATTTTTTGTTTTTATTGGCTCTATTGTAATTGCACTTTTATTCTCTGGAAAATCAAAAGATCAATCTGAAAACAAAGATCTCAATCTGCTTACATTCCACATCTCAAGCGTCTTTGCTAGAGACAATAGAATGGTCCTTCTTTCCACTATTTTTCTTTTAGTGGTTATGATTCTATTAAATGTCGGGCTCTGGTAAGGTTTTAAAATGAATCTCGATATCACTAAACCGCTTGCATTGATGTCCGTTATTATCGGAGTTATTTTGTATTTGTATGGTCAGATGGTGGCAATGCCATTTGCTTTTGATATTCCCCATGGTGTGGTGCCGATTAAAATTGACCAACCATGCGGCTTATTCTATGTTTTATTTGGTTTTGTAGTTTGGCAATTTGGACGTTTTTCCAAAATCAAGACTTTGCACGCTGGGATCAAAAAGCGCGAAAAAGAGTTGAAAATCAAAGAGCCTACAGAAAAAGTTGAATCAGCTGAGGAAATTAAATCAGTTGAAACTATCGAAACAAATGAAACCGCAAAACCAGAAAAGTCAGAAGAGAAATAGACTTGTTGAGTCTGAAAACCCCGATTTTTCGGACGTTTTTGAATCTCACGATTTTTGGTGGTCTTCTTTTAAATCACGTACCGTTATCGGTACGCGATTGTTAGTAAAGCAAGCTTGTCTGTTTGCAAAAAAATCTAAATAGATGCTTTTTTTATTTTATTTAAAAAGTAATTGCGCACATCGACGGCGCGTGGATGAATTGGTTTCTGGACTTTAATGAGATGGTCAATACTTGCATCACTTGCTTTGAGCATGGCTTTGGCTAGATTTAACTCGGCCTGTTCAGAAGTGATACCAAGGGGCGATTTATTTGCCGTTTCAAAATATGGTTCAAGTCCAAGTTCGCTCCAGATTGGCATAACAAACTGAGCTGGTCTTGATTCTTCAAGCGCGTCGGCTAAATAAATTACTTGCGAAAAGATGCTCATCGGCGCCATTCCAAGCGTGTGTTGAGCTATGCCATCTAAAATATCCTGGTCTTTGATATTCCATTTTTCTTTGACAGTCATTGCTGCAACTGGTCCGTGGAGCAGGTGTCCGTTTTCTTGTTCGAAGGCATTTGGTCCCAGTCCCAGACGCTTTGCTTCAGTCACTAGTTCGCTCGATTTTAGTTCTTTGCACGAATCGTGCAGCCAGCAGGCAAGGGCGATTTTTTCTTTGTCTAAGTTCAGAGGCAATCTGCTTGCAATATAATCTCCAGCAAGTGCCACGCCCCTTACATGATTGAAGCGCTTGGCTGTCACTCGCTCTTGTACCCAGGCAATTGTTTCGTCTAGCAATATTTTGCTATTGGTCATTTGTAATAGCCTCGCTGTGTGACAATTAAAGCCACTGCTTCTGGCAAGAAAGTTTCGACCGGTAAACCTAGCTTGATATTTTCTCTTACTTGAGTACTGGATAAATGTATTCCAGCAAAATTTATTGGCTCGACTACAAGACCGGGTAATTTGGCTTGCATTTCTTTGGCTTCAGCGCTTAGCTCGACCAAGTGCTCTTGGGGCGTGTGCACCGAATGTGGTGCTTGAGCCGCGCGAGGGGCAACAAGAATCCTGCATTTTTTTGCGATATCTTTGGCGCGATGCCACGAGTCCAGCTGCAATAAGTTGTCTTCGCCCAGAATTAAATTAAAGCGCGTATCTGATGAATAATTCTTTTCCAGTTCTTCCACAGTGTCTATGGTGTAAGAAGGACCTTCGCGCAATAACTCTATATCAGAGGCTTCAAATTGGTTCGAGCCCAAAAGTGCTGCCTCAACCATTTCAAATCTGGCTTTGGGGTCTAACAGCTCATCATCTCTATGGGGTGGATTGGGACTGGTTATGAATAAGACTTTGTCCAGTCCAAACTGCTCTTGAGCATAACTGGCAATGAGCCAATGCCCTTTGTGAATGGGATTGAAGGTGCCACATAAAAGACCGATTTCCATAATTACCTATTTGTTGTTGTAAATGCGCGGCAAACGCAAAGCCAGAGCACATGCCAGTTCGTATGTAATTGTTTGATCCAGCTCTGCCCAGTGAGCAAGATTCAATTCGTCTATATTGGCATCGAGCAGTGTGATGATATCACCTGTTTTTACCTCGGGCACGTCAGAAACATCGAACAACATTTGATCCATTGAAATTGTGCCTGCTTGCTTAACGGGCTTGCCATGCACATATCCAATAATTTTGTTGGACAGACGTCTTGGAACACCATCGGCATAACCAACTGGAATACTAGCTAAACGTCCGTCTTTTGATGCCACAAAAGTCCAGTCGTAACCTGCACCCTCCATTGCTTTAATTTCGGTTAAATGGGTAATGCGTGCTTTGAGTGCTATGGCCGGTTTTAAATCGCTTGATTTAGTGCGTGCTTCAAGACCATATAAATACAATCCTATTCGAACCATATCTAAGTTCGAAAATGAAAAATTGCGTGTAGCCTCACTGTTTGCCAGGTGCACAAATACATCGGGTGGTATTTTGTTTTTGACAAAATTCAGGCATGAGACAAAATTTTCGTGCTGAAACTTAGTGGTAGCAAGATCTCCAGATTTTGCTAAATGTGAATAGATGCTGATTAATTTTACAGACTTAGTTTTGACTAAATCTAAAAGCAAGGACAGGTCTTCTAAGCGAGCTCCAAGACGGTGCATGCCAGAGTCCATCTTTAAATGAATTCGTGCGCGTGTGTTTATTTTTTGCGCAATAGAAGAAATTTGCTCTATTTGCTCTTTTGAGGTCACGGTCAGGTCGATATCGCGCTCAATTAATTGCGCAATGGAAGATTCAGGAGCGGGACTTAGAATTAAAATGCGTGCTTTCTTTTCGCCAGGCTCACAAAGGCTATCTCTCAAATCAAGTGCCTCAGCCGCGCTTGCAACACCGAGCCAATTTATATCTAAGGTTAAAAGAAGGCGTGAAATTTCAACCGCGCCATGCCCATAAGCATCGCCCTTTACTACCCCCATTATTGGACTTTTAGTCCAGCTTTTGACAAGGTTCAGGTTGTGGCGCACTGTGTCTAGATCAATTTCCAACCAGGCATCGCGTCTTAAATCGAGGCTCAAGTTTGTTTGCTTTTCAGTCAACATATAGGGTTATTGCTTCAGAGACGGATGAGTTTATGCTAGCATTGCTTTGACTTAAATTAGTATCACGGTATCCCTCTGTTCTCATCGGAATCTCTCGGAAACACAATGGCATCCCTTTGGAATCCCTTAAGAGTCTTTATCATCAAGATTGGAGTGAATAACCTTGAACAAAGCAGAATTAGTCGACATAGTCGCAAAGAATGCCTCTACTACTAAAAAAGATGCTGAAACAATTATCAATAGCATGATGGATACAATTATCAAATCTGTAGCATCCGGAGAAAAAGTTACCCTTGTTGGCTTTGGCACATTTGAAGCCCGTCAAAGAAAAGCAAGACAGGGTCGCAATCCTAAGACAAACGAAGTTTTGCATATCCCAGCTAAAAGAGTTCCTGGATTTCGAGTTGGCAAAGAATTTAGCGAAGCAGTGAACAACAAGAAAAAATAGAGCAGTACAAGAGTAAAGGAGAAAATTACTTGGATTTGCCCAAAGTGGCTGTTGTAGGTTGTGGAAACTGGGGTAAGAACCTGGTCCGCAATTACGCACACCTGGGTGCCCTGCAAGTAATTTGTGACGCTGATACTGAGCGACTCGATCGTCTTTCAAAAGAGTACAAAGGAATCAGCGTCACTACCGACTTTCAAACTGTTCTGGATGACAAATCAATCACCGGAGTTGTGATTGCTACACCTTCAGACACGCACTTCGACGTGGCTAAAAAATCATTGCTCCAGGGCAAACATGTATATGTAGAGAAGCCACTTGCTCTTGACGTCAAGCACGCAGAAGAATTAGATGAGCTTGCTACCAAACGAAATTTAGTTTTGATGGTTGGACATTTACTTCTTTACCATCCTGCTGTAAACACGCTCAAAGACTTAATTGCATCTGGTGAGCTTGGCGAATTGCGTTTCGTGCGCTCAGACCGAATGAATTTCAACCAGACAAGACGTGACAGTGTTTTGTGGGATCTGGCTCCTCATGATCTTTCTATGATGAGTTATCTGCTCGATTGCGACGCGCCTGAAGTTACACGCGTTGGCGGTTGGGACACACAAGACGATGACACAATTGACGTTGCCTATCTTGACGTTGCCTTTCCTGTTAAAAGTAACAAGGGGCGCAAGGTAATTCCAGGACAGGTGCGCAATAGCTGGATCGATCCGCAAAAAATTGTACGCCTTACCGTTAACGGTTCGCGTAAAACAGCAGTACTCAACGACACCGAAGCAGCGGATAAATTGCAATTGCACTCGCTGTCAAGCAGTGGTCGTATGGTTGTCGAATATCCTGATTATCCAAACTCAGAACCTTTGCATCTTGAGTGCGAGCATTTCCTCAACTGCATTCAGACCGGTCAAAGACCGCGCTCTGACGCCAATAACGCCTATCATGTAGTGCGAGTTCTGGCAGATGTTGAAAAGCGATTGATGGCAAGACCTGGTCTTTCTATTTCTAATTCTTCAAAATAAAAAACAACTTTGACCTAAAGTTTGATCTAAGTCATATAATGTCTATGGTCAACGCCTGAATTGCGGGAGTAATTCAGTGGTAGAATGTCTCCTTGCCAAGGAGAATGTCGAGGGTTCGAGCCCCTTCTCCCGCTCCATTTATATGAATGTCAAGTATCGAGTTGCCGCCTAAATCTTGTATTTAGGCGGTATTTAAGCTTTTATATAGGTATATTTGTGGGGTTTGGTGCTGGGAGAAATGTAATGGGCGACGATAGCTCGAAAGAATCGGAATCTAAGGAATCTCAAGATAAAGGCGCCGATCCTGCAAGCGATCTAGCCATTTTGCCTGTTGTGCCTGGTGCTGAGGGCGAAGTTCCAGCAGACAGTTCTGGTACAGAAGCAGTTGCTGCCGCGTCTGCAACGCCATCTGAGCCGGGATTTAAACGTCGTTCGCTCTGGCAATCGACAGCAGAATCGCTCAACTATGTAAATGGCATCGCACAAGACGAAGCGATTAAAGTGCGCGACAGTGACCGCGCCACAAGTATCGCTTTGCTTATTACTTCCATTATTACGCTTGGAGCCATGCTCTGGGAGCCCGCTGCACCGCACCGCATGCCATTGCTACTTGCTTGCGATGCGCTCATTGGCGCTTCCATAATCTTATATTTAGGTAATCGCTTCGGTATTTTGACCACATTCACGCCGCGCCAAGCCCTGCTTGCCTGGCAGCTTATGACCGGATCAACTTTCCTTGGCATATTCATAACCATCAACCTGGCTCTAATTCTTGGTGTAGCGGTTGTAACCACCACACCAATTGAAGGACCCAATTTCTAATAAGAGATTGTTGTAAAAAACCAAAGAAGCTAGAGCACGCTTAGCTTGCGTGTTACAATCGCCGTTTGAATCTGTGTGCGTTTCTGTACAGGCGCCCACTGACGAACAAACTTACGAACATTATTTGGTTTTGGTTGAGGAAATAAAATGAAAGTCTCTGTCGAACAGGAAGGCAAAAACATAGTCCACGTCGAGCTTGAAGTTGAAGCGGAAAGAGCTTCCAGAGCCTACGACACCACATGCCGCGAACTCAGTCAGCATGTAGAAATTCCTGGTTTCAGAAAAGGCAAAGCGCCTAAGAACGTTGTTGAAAAGCGCTTCGGCAAAGAAGTTATCAAAAAAGAAGCACTAGACAGATTGGTTCCAGAGCTTTTGCAACAAGCTGTTGCCGACAAAGAACTGGACATCATCACTAATCCCGAAATCGAAGAATGCAAATTCGAAATCGGCGAACCACTAAAACTCAAAGCCAAATTCGAAATCAGACCCGAAGTAAAATTGGGCGACTATTCCACAATCAAAGTAGAAGTGCCACAAGCCAAAGTTCCAGATGATGCAATGGAATCTGCACTGGATAAACTGGCTACTCAAAAATCTACTCTTCAGCCTGTAGACAAGCCACAAGTCGAAATGAACGATCATATTTTGCTCGATTTCGAATGTATGGTTGATGGCAAATTGACTGAAGGCGGCAAAGCAGAAGGTCTTACACTAGAAGTAAAAGAAGGCAACTTCATTCCAGGCTTCTGCGAAAAGATGGTTGGACACAAAGCCGGCGACGAATTCGAAGTCGACGTCACTTTCCCAGACGATTACAGAAATCCTAAATTAGCCAGTAAAGATGCCACTTTCAAAGTAAGTTTGAAAGAAATTCGCGCCAAAGTAATTCCTTCAGTCGACGATGAATTAGCTAAAGCCGTTGGCCATGAGAATCTTGAACAACTAAAAGCTGACATCACTAAACAGATGGAAGAAGAAGTTGAAACAGAAAATCAATCGCGCGTTCAAAAAGCGGTTGTAGATGCAATCGTCAAATCGGCTCAGGTAGAGATTCCTGAAACAATGGTCGAGCGCGAATACAAACTCTTGATGCAACAAATTCGCTCATTCGTAGAGCAAAACGGTCAAGCTTGGGATGAGTACGAGAAAACTGAAGAACTGAAAGCTCTCGACAAAACCAAACACACCGAAGCTTCGCAAAGAGTCTTGCACAGTCTAGTTTTAGGCGCTGTAGTTAGAGCCGAAAAAATCGATGTGACTCAAGACGAAATCGCATCTAATTTCTTGGAATTCGCACAACGCAATTATATTCCCCAAGATAAATTCAAAGAAATGGCTGCCAATGAATATTTCATGCGTCAATTGATGGAAGAAGTTCTCACTGGCAAAGTAGTTGATTTCCTCGTGAGCAAAGCAGACGTCACCTACGTTGAAGAGACACCAGAAAACACCAAGGGTCTTGAGAATGTAGAAGCAGCTGCTGAAAAGCCAAAAGAAAAAGAGAAAGCTTCCAAAAAAGAAGCAGTGGCAAAGTCCTAAGGCCCTATAAAAAATTCAAAGTTTGATAGAATCATCCGTGTCAGAAGTAAGAAAACATCAGGTTTTCAGGAGGCAGTAAATGCAAACACCCAGATCGAAAATCAGCCCACTCGATGTCTGGAGTTCAAGTTACACACCATATTTGAGTTCACCTCAAATTGAAGCAATTTATCCTCCAACCGTTATCGAAACGACATCACGCGGAGAGCGTGCGTTCGATATCTTCTCGCGTCTACTTCGAGATCGTATTATCTTCTTGGGTACACCAATCGATGATACAGTCGCTAACCTGGTTGTCGCTCAGCTCTTGCTTTGCGAATCAGACGATCCAGACAAAGATATCAAACTGTATATCAACTCGCCTGGTGGCTCGGTTACAGCCGGTCTTGCCATTTATGACACTATGATGCACATTCGCTCAGAAGTCTGCACCATATGTATTGGACAAGCAGCCAGTATGGGTGCGTTTCTTTTGTCAGCTGGTGCCAAAGGCAAACGTATCGCATTGCCTCACTCCAGAATCTTGATTCACCAACCACTTGGTGGCGCTCAAGGTCAAGCTACAGATATCGAAATTCAAGCTCGCGAAATTCTCAGAATCAAGCGCTTGTTGAACGAACTGATGGCTAAACACACTGGCAAATCGGTCAAAACAATCGAAAAAGATACAGACCGCGACAATATCATGACTGCCGAAGAAGCCAAAGAATATGGCTTGGTAGATCAGGTTATCGAGCAATTGAAAGATGCTCCAAATCTAGCCGCCGTTTAAGTTCGCAGTTTTTATCGTATCGCTACTCGCACTACCTCTTTTGGCTAGTGCGAGTGCTTTAATGGCGATAAAACGGGGCTTTGCGAAGACTCTTCTTGGCTTAGCCTCATATATACAGTCTAATAAGTCTAGCTTTGGCAAAAACTTAAGTGCTAATCTGGTGCATTTAGTTGTACGATATATCTATTCCATTGGAATACCCGGTCATTTAACTAGTTTGAGAGAAACATGGCTAAACAAACTGACAATCGTCTGAAGTGTTCGTTTTGTGGCAAAAGCCAAGATCAGGTCAAAAAGCTGATCGCTGGTCCAGGTGTATATATCTGCGACGAGTGCGTGGACCTTTGCAATGAAATTCTGGATGAAGAGCTTTTCGAAGCTGGTGGAACGCCTGCAACTGGCACTCCAGCTGCACCTCAGCCTGAAACGCCTGAGTCAAAGCCAATAAGCATTCCCAAGCCACACAAAATCAAAGAGCATTTAGACATGCACATTGTGGGGCAGGCGCAAGCCAAGAAAGTATTGAGCGTCGCTGTTTATAACCACTATAAGCGCATCACGCATAATTCCGAACAACCAGATCAGGTTGAGATTCAGAAAGCCAATATCCTTTTAATAGGACCAACAGGCAGTGGCAAAACGCTTCTGGCTCAGACGCTGGCTAAATATCTAGACGTTCCTTTTGCCGTAGCCGATGCTACTACATTGACCGAAGCTGGTTATGTAGGCGAAGACGTAGAAAATATCCTGCTTCGTTTGTATCAAGCCGCCGACTACGACATTAAACGTGCCGAGCGCGGAATCATATATATAGACGAAATAGACAAAATTTCACGCAAGTCTGAAAACACATCAATCACTCGCGACGTTTCGGGTGAAGGCGTGCAGCAGGCGCTTTTGAAAATGATTGAAGGCACTGTAGCCAATGTGCCACCGCAAGGTGGACGCAAGCATCCGCACCAGGAATTCATTCAGATAAACACAGGCAACATCCTCTTTATTTGTGGTGGAGCTTTTGTAGGTCTTGATAAAATCGTTGAAAATCGCGTAAGCCCAAGTCGCAACATCGGCTTTGGTACGGAGCGTCCACTAAGCGGTATGGAGCGCGAAACAAAAGCAAGCAAGATTCTTGTAGACACATCTCCCGATGACTTAATCAGATTTGGTCTTATTCCTGAATTTGTAGGACGTATTCCAGTTATTGCAGTACTTGAGCAACTTGATCAAGAAGCGCTCATGCGTATTTTGGTCGAGCCTAAAAATGCTTTGCTCAAGCAGTACAAGCAATTGCTCCACTTAGACAACGTAGAATTAGACTTCGAGGATGACGCCATCTTGGCGATAGCTCAAGAAGCGTTAAAACGTAAGACCGGAGCACGCGCTTTGCGATCTATTGTTGAGGAAGTCATGCTAGAAATTATGTATGAAGTTCCCTCGCGTGACGACATCACAGTTTGCAAGATAACTAAAGATCTTGTAGACAAGCGCTCTACAGCAGAGCTATTAGAGATGCCGAAACCAAAAATAAAAGGCGAGAAGGCGTCTTAGACTCACATTTTGTGAGTCAAAGTACAAAGCAGTGAGCCTATCCAGAGAATTTTTTCCGCTTATTCCCTTACGGGATGTAGTCGTTTTTCCTCAAATGGTAACGCCTCTGTTTGTCAGTCGGGCCCGCTCGATAGTTGCCCTTGAAAACGCTTTGATGCGCGAAGACAGACTTGTTGTCTTAGTGGCGCAAAAAGATGCTGAGTGCGAAGACCCTGCTTACAACGATATGTACAAAGTGGGCACTCTTGCCGAAGTAATGCAAATGCTCAAGTTACCCGATGGCACCGTGAAAGTGTTGGTCGAAGGTTCGTGTCGAGTCGAGATTACTGATTTTCGCGATGAAGAACAATTGTTTTCTGTGCAAGTAGATGAGCGCCCAGAGACACTTCGCGACGATTTGGCTACAAAGACTCTGATTAGATTATCTGTTGAAAAGTTCGAGCAATACGTAAAATCGACTAAGAAAATAAATCCAGAATCTTTATTAGCCGTCTCAGGAATCGGACAGCCAGGGCGTCTTGCCGATATTATAGCTACTTATTTAGGATTGGAAATTGGCGAGCGACAGCGTTGTCTTGAAATTTCAGAATCTACAGAACGACTCGAATACATAGGCCAGCTCTTGTCTCGCGAGTTAGAGCTTGCCGAGCTTGAACAAAAAATTCACGACAAAGTCAGGTTCAATCTAGAAAAAACTCAGCGCGAATATTTCTTGCGCGAGAAAATGAAAATTATTCAAGACGAGCTCAATCAAGACGGTGAGGCAACCGGCGAGATTGCAGAATATAGACAAAAAATTATCAAATGCAAAATCAAAGGTGTGGCGTTAGAAAAAGCGACTAAAGAGTTGCAGCGTCTTGAAAAAATGATGCCGCAATCGGCTGAAGCTGCAGTAATCAGAACTTATTTAGATACTCTTGTATCTTTGCCTTGGGCTAAAAGATCAAAAGAAATTATCGATTTAAATGTCGCACAAAAAATCTTAGACGAAGACCACTACGGTCTAGATAAAGTAAAAGAGCGCATCTTAGAATATTTGGCAGTGCGCAAATTATCTAAGCAACCGCAAGGGACTATCTTATGTCTAGTGGGACCGCCAGGTGTGGGTAAAACCAGTCTGGCTAAGTCTATTGCCAAAGCAATGAACCGCAAATTTGCTCGCATTTCTTTAGGTGGTGTTAGTGACGAAGCCGAGATTCGCGGTCATAGACGCACTTATATTGGGGCAATGCCTGGTCGCATTATTCAAGCCATAAAACAATCTGGCACCAAAAATCCAGTTATATTGCTCGATGAAATTGAGAAAATGACCCGTTCTTACATGGGCGATCCCACTGCTGCGATGCTTGAAGTGCTGGACCCAGACCAGAACGAAAGTTTTGCTGACCATTATTTGGATGCTCCGTTCAGTCTGCGAGAGATTGTATTTATAGGCACTGCAAACGCGCTAGATTACGTTCCACGACCGCTTCTAGACAGACTTGAGATAATTCAAGTTTCTGGTTATACAGAAGAAGAAAAGGTCTCAATCACTAATTTGCATATCATTCCAAAGACGCTTGAAAAGCATGGTTTGACCACTAAGCAATTGAAAATTCAAAGCGATGCAGTGTCTAAAATTATTCAAGAATACACACGCGAAGCTGGTGTAAGAAATCTTGAGCGGGCTCTTGCCACTATTTGTCGCAAAGTAGCTACCCAAATAGTTGCAGGCAGAGAAAAATCTGTTGTGGTCGCACCAAATATGGTGACCAAATATCTTGGCGCTCCTAAAATAGTGCGCGAAAAAGACAGTGAAATTGCCGATATCGGCATCGTAAACGGTCTTGCCTGGACAGAAACTGGTGGCGAGACACTTATAGTTGAAGTAAACACAATGCCAGGCAAAGGCAATTTGCAACTAACTGGGCAATTGGGCGACATTATGAAAGAGTCTGCTCATGCCGCTTTTAGTTATATAAAATCGCACGCAGCTAATTTGGGTGTTGACCCTTCCTTTCAAGAAAAAATGGATGTGCACATACACATTCCAGAAGGTGCTATTCCAAAAGACGGACCTAGTGCCGGGACCGCTTTGTGTATTGCGCTAATTTCGGCTATATCAAAACGACCTGTGTCTGCTGGCATTGCAATGACCGGTGAAATCACGTTGCGCGGGCGCGTACTGCCAATTGGTGGTCTGAAAGAGAAACTGCTTGCAGCTCTTCGAGCTGGCATTAAGACAGTTATTTTTCCTGCCGGTAACTCCAAAGATTTAGACGAGATTCCCAAATACGTCAAAGATAAGCTCAATCTTATTCCCGCTGCGCATATGGACGAGATTTTTGGCATAGCTCTTGCCGCTATAGATAAACCTTCCAAAAATAACAACGGACACAATGGTCATCACAAAAATGAGTCAGGTAAAAACGGCAAAAACGGAAAAATAGAACTTGCCAAGAAGAAGGTGCAAGTTAAAACCCCAGTTAAAGTTGCAATCAAAGCTCAATCTAAAACTTCGGCAAAAGCAAAATCAATGCCTAAAGTGAAAACACAGACCAAATCGAAATCTTCAACTAAGAGCAAATCACGTCGCTCAAAATAGTCTTCTCTAAGCTGGCTCAAGGCGCTTGATAACCCGGTTTCAAAGCGCTCTAAAAACCGGCAAGAATAGTGAAGAAATATAGTTCACATTGTTTTCGTTGGTATCATTTTAGAACCCTTAAAAGGGCACTATTGCGCGCTAGTTGGCTTAAATGCAACTTATGCAAAGAGTGCCGCTTAGTTTCGGGTGCGCCCACAATAAAAAGCAGGTGTAACTGACATGGCAGTAAAAACAATGAACAAATCAAAAGAGTATTTGGAAAGAGACGAAAAATACGTGAACCAGGTTCTGGCACGTTATTCTCCGACCGTTATAGAGCGCGGGCAAGGCACCTACCTCTACAACATGGAAGGCGAGAAGTTTCTTGATTTCGGCTGCGGCATCGCTGTCACCAACATAGGTCACTGCCATCCCAAAGTTGTTGAAGCAATTCAAAAGCAAGCTGAAAAACTGCTCCACGTCTCAGTCACCGCCTACCACCCAAATTATATTGACCTTGCCGAAAAGCTGGTCGAAATCACACCTAAATCTTTGGACTCAGTCTTCCTCACCAATAGTGGTGCAGAAGCGGTCGAAGGCGCAATCAAAATGGCTCGCTACGTCACAGGACGTCCTGCCATCATCAATTTCCGCGGTAGTTTCCACGGTCGCACTTATTTGTGCGCATCACTCACAACTTCCAAACTTTATTACAGAGACATGGGCGAGCCGCTTGCTCCCTCAATCCACACTGTTCCATTCCCATACGAATATCAAATGGGCAAATCAGCTGAAGAAGCGATGGAAGAAACTTTCGAATATATCGACATGCTCTTTCACCAATTCGTTAATCCAAAGCAAATTGCCGCTTTCCTTATCGAGCCAGTCTTGGGCGAAGGTGGATATGTTGCAGCTCCTAAAGGTTTCTTGAGCCGCTTGAAAAAACTAGCTCAAGAGCACGGAATTTTGCTAATTGCAGACGAAGTCCAAACCGGATTTGGTCGCTCAGGCAAAATGTTTGCTGTTGAGCACGACAATGTCGAGCCAGATATTATGACCATGGCTAAAGGTATCGCAGCTGGTATGCCACTTGCAGCCTTCATCTCTAGAAAAGAACTAACAAGCAAATGGCCAGCAGCAAGACACGGCACCACTTATGGTGGCAACCCTGTATCTTGTGCAGCAGCTTTGGCTAACATTCAAGTTATCCAGGAAGAAAAGCTCGTAGAGCGCGCTGCCGAAACCGGTGCTCGCATGCTTAAGCGCTTGAAAAAATTCGCTGAAGGCAAAAAACACATCGCCGAAGTTCGCGGATTGGGCATGCTCATTGGTATCGAATTCAAAAACGAGCAAGGCAAGCCCTGCAAAGATTGGGCAGAGAAAGTAGCTCAAAGATGTTTGGAACAAAAAATGATAGTTTTGACCTGCGGTCAGCAAGGTCAAGTTATTCGTTTGATTCCACCACTGAATATTTCACCCGCAGAAGAAGAAGAAGCCATGACCATTTTGGAAAAGGCATTGAGTTAACTTACAGGTAGATAAAGAGAAATGACTAAGACACTCGAAAAAGCAAAAACCAGCCAAGATGTTCACCATAACTTCATTGGCGGAGAATGGGTCAAGTCCGAATCGGGCAAGACATTTAAATCACTAAGTCCAGCCAACAACGAAATTGTGGTCGGACAATTCGCCGACTCAAATGCAGCAGACGTCAAAAAAGCAGTCGATGCAGCCGAGAAAGCATTTCCAGAATGGAAAAAAACACCAGCTCCTGAGCGTGCTGAAATACTCTTCAAAGCAGCACATCTGTTAGAAGAGCGCAAAGAAGAAATTGCCCGCAACATGACTATCGAGATGGGCAAAGTTTTCAAAGAAGCCAAAGGCGATGTTCAAGAAGCAATCGACATGGCTAAGTACGCAGCCGGAGAAGGTCGCCGCATGTGGGGTCAGACTGTACCATCCGAATTGCGCAACAAATTCGCTATGTCAATCCGCCAGCCAATGGGCGTAGTCGGAGTCATCACTCCCTGGAATTTTCCAGTAGCAATTCCAAGTTGGAAAATGCTTCCTGCCTTGGTTTCAGGAAACACAATCGTATTTAAACCAGCGCCTGAAACACCATTTGTTGCAATGCAGTTTGTGCAAATTTTGCAAGAAGCTGGCTTGCCCAAAGGTGTAGTTAACTTCGTTACAGGCGGCGGTCCAGAAGTGGGCATGCCCATTGTAGAAGACCCACGCGTGAGAGCTATTTCTATCACTGGCTCATCTGTTACCGGTCGCAAAGTTGCCGGTCGCTGTGGCGAATTAATGAAGAAAATATCCTGTGAGCTTGGTGGCAAAAACGCCATCTGCTTAATGGACGACGGCGATGTCGACCTTGCTATCGATGGCGCTCTTTGGGGCGGCTTTGGTACAAGCGGTCAGCGTTGCACAGCAACAAGTAGAGTAATTGTCCATAAAAAACAATATCAAAATTTCATCGATGGTTTCCTTGCCCGCGCCAAAGCTCTTAAAATCGGCGACGGTCTTGATACCACAGTCGATGTCGGTCCCGTCGTAAGCAAAAAACAGCTTGAAATGATCAATGGCTACGTCAAAGTAGGCAAAGACGAGAAAGCCAAACTATTGCTTGGCGGCGAAATCATGACCGAAGGCGATCTTGCAAAAGGCTGTTTCCACCAGCCCACCATCTTTGGTGAATGCAACGCCAAAATGCGCATTGCTCAAGAAGAAATATTCGGACCAGTCGTAGCAGTCATTCCGGTGGACAGCTTCCAGGAAGCCATCGAAGTGGCAAACGGCACCGAATATGGTTTATCCCTTTCGATGTACACAAGAGACGTCAACCGCGCCTTTTCTGCCATCGAAGAGTTTGAATCGGGAATCGTGTATATCAACGCCCCCACAATCGGCGCTGAAATTCAACTTCCCTTTGGCGGCATCAAGCAGACCGGCAACGGTCATCGCGAAGCCGGCATCACAGGCATTGAGCAATTCACCGAATGGAAATCCGTATATGTAGATTACTCTGGCACTCTGCAAAGAGCCCAGATTGATAACTACGGCGGTTAGATTTAGTCTTTTGATCCCGACCTTTTGTTCAGAGTAAAAACGTAAACTGGAGAAAATAAAATGGACTTCGATTTCACACCAGAGCAAATCGCAATTCGCAAACACATGAGAGAGTTTGCTGAGCGCGAAATCGCTCCCAAAGCACAAATGAATGACCGCGAATGCAAATTCGACTGGGAAATCACCAAAAAAATCTTCAAAGAAGGTTTCCTTGGTTGCCCCGTTCCAGAAAAATACGGCGGTCTTGGTCTAGATTATGTCGCTTACGGCTTGATGACTGAAGAAGTCAACCGCGTTTGCTCTTCAACAAGAACTTTGTTCTCAGTACAAACATCGCTCGTGGCTTTGACCATCTTGCGTTGGGGTACCGAAGAGCAGAAAAAACATTTGCTTCCCAAACTTTGCACAGGCGAATTTATTGGTTGCTACGGTCTGACCGAGCCAGAAGCTGGCTCCGATGCCGCTAACCAACAAACCAAAGCTGTCAAAGACGGCGACGATTATTTGTTATCCGGACAAAAAACATGGATCTCCTGCGGATCTATTGCAACCCACGCTTTAGTCTTCGCTACAGTGGATTCTAAATTGGGTCACAAAGGTATCACCTGCTTCATCGTCGACACCAAATCTAAAGGCTTCACCGCCCGCGCCATCAAAGGCAAATTGGGTCTTCGCTCCTCCGACACATCCGAGCTCTTCTTGGATGAAGTCCGCGTACCTAAAGAAAACATCTTGGGTGAAGTCGGCGTAGGATTCAAAATTGCAATGTCAGCCCTCGATAACGGTCGCTTCTCAGTAGCAGCCGGAGCCGTTGGTCTGGTGCAAGGTTGTATCGATGCTTGCACTCAATACGCTATGCAACGCAAAACATTCGGCGAGCCTATCGGCAAGCACCAACAAGTGCAAGCCATGATCGCTGACATGGTTGTGGATGCAGAAGCTGGACGTCTCTTGTACCTAAGAGCCGCTCACTTGAAAAACAAAGACGTGCGCAACACACTTGAAACATCGCTTGCTAAGCTCTTCTGCGGCGAAGCTGCCAACCGTGCCGGTCACAACGCCGTGCAAATCTTCGGCGGCTACGGCTACTCAGACGAGTATCCAGTCGAGCGTTATTTCCGCGATGCCAAAGTACTCAACATCTACGAAGGCACCCGCGAGATTCAGCGCATAATCATTGCTCAAGACGCTCTTGGTATTCGCTCCGCAAATGGCGACACCACAAACAAAGGCGTCAGCAACAAAACCGCATTGGCAGCCGTTCACTAAACAGTGAGCAACGCTAGCTAAGACCGAACATAATGGGCGATAAGATACGATGCAAATCTGACTTATCGCCTTTTACTAATCTATAAATAGGAATTCGAAATTGACTTCGCAAGTAAATCAAAATCCAGAAGCTCAGGATCAAGCAACACAAGAGCAACCAAATCCACCAATTCGCTTTGAGTTAATTCCAGAGCAACTCTTTGTCACCGTCAGCTTAAACGAAGTACAACAGGGTGAATTATCTTTTGGTTGTTGGACTTTCATCTCAGAAGGTTTGCAATCGCTTGGACAAAAAGAATTAGTCTTCATTCTGGAAAAGAAAAACGACGAAGCTGACAACGCTTACCCAACTATGGTTTTAAATCTAGTTGCCACCATGTGGAATCGCGCTCAAAATGGCATTCTCACTAACGAAGGCGACATCTTAGAAATTGGCGACACCGGATTTATCGAGCCACAATTTGCTTCCGTTGCATTTCAACATCCGTTTGGTTTAACCGGTCTTGGACAAGAAGACTTATATCTAATTACAAATCTTTTGACCAAAGAAGAAACAGAAGTTGCAAAACAATTCGGCTTATCTAGAGTAGTCGCGCTGCAAGGATTTAAGTACAATCACTTCCCTTCGCCTCCCTGGATTGTGCGTGACCGCGACTCTGTCGTAAACGAAGAACAGAAGCTCGAAATGCTCAAAAGCATTGTAGCCAAAGTCCCGTTCTTCCATGTGCGTGGATTTAGATTGACACTAACCGCAGACACCATTCGTTTAGAATGTCGCAAAGATCAAAAAGAATTGCTCAAAGAAACACTCAAACAAATACCGATGGAAGCACCATTTGCGATATCGAGCGAAATTTGCTACGACTCAGACGCCATCTTGACCTGGCAACAGGACATGACTCAAGGTCCAACAGCTATCTCTAAACCAGGTGCTCAAGGCGGTCCTGATGCTGTAATGAGCGGTTGCTTCATGGCGGTGATACCAGAACAAGAAGGAAACAGTCTGCAAGTTTTGGAAGACGGGTTTTTAGTTTCGCTTGAAACTAAAAAGTGGGAACAGATTCGCAATTACATGTTAACCGGCAAGAACGGCACTGTATCAATGACTCCAGGCGACGGCAAATGTGTCGTTGAATGGTATGAGCCAGCCGATGTCGTGAATGAATTGCGTTTGAAAGTGCTGGAACTACTTCCGACTTTGGAAAACGAAGAAGGCAATATCAAAGTCACTAAAGCCGAAGTCAAAGGCGACTTAAACAAAGTAGCAGAAGACATCGAACCCATTTTCTTGCGTCGTCTGACAGAAGGTGTAGAAGCCACAGTTATGGGTTATTACACTGATAGAGATCCAGATCACGATCAGAAAATAAATTTGATTATGACTTTGTCGCCTGGTCCAAAAGCCGCATGGGCATTTAGTGCAGAGCCAGCTGCAGATCAGATTATGATGAAAGGCATCGAACTTCGTTTAAACGAACTGCCACTACCTGAGGTGACTGGTGAAGTGAAGGTGGAGATGGAGTTTGAAGTGGCGCCGACTAAAGCCAATAAGTAAATGTTTTTACTTTTACTGAAACATAGAAAAATAACCTTGAGTTGAGGCCCTCCCAAAAAACTTGGACCAAGATTTGGGTTGCACATCAAAAGAAAGTACCAAATTTAATTGCATCTGAAAAAGTTGTGAAATGGTTTTTGGTTCGCTCCATATGTATTCAGTCGCCACGAATCATCACCGGTTCCAACATTGTATGAAGAGATGAGAGCTGTGTACTCATACTTTTTCACTTCTCGTTCTTCGGTGCTTTTGCCAAAGATTCGATTCAAGTCAAGTCACTCCGTTTTGTTCCTTGTCTAATTACTTTTGCCTCAATGGTTTTCTATTGTTTAAGAAGCTCAAGCAATCTGTTATTCAAATAGTAATTTTCACGACCGATCTTCACACTGGTCAAAAGTCCAATATCTTCCAGTGACTTTAGGTATGCAGCCGCTGTCTGTCGTTTGGCTATATTGGCTTCTTCCAAAAAACGAGTTTTTGAGTAAGCCTGGTAAAAAAGTAGTTCTACCAGTTCTTTTGA
Organism: Candidatus Melainabacteria bacterium; assembly: GCA_016699165.1. Classification (GTDB taxonomy): domain Bacteria; phylum Cyanobacteriota; class Vampirovibrionia; order Obscuribacterales; family Obscuribacteraceae; genus Aved-18. Next base: position 4,025,123 of record CP064963.1, read on the forward strand.
ATACGCGTTTGGTGCTCTTTCGCGAATGGTGTCTGAGGTTGACTGCATCAATTGTCTGATTGCCAAAATCTTATCTCTTGTTCTGAGTGCCATTTCTTCAACTGCACTAAGAACAAATAAAATCCAGGGTTCCCAGGCACCGGATTCGGTGACAGATTTTAATCCGTTTAAATAATCGTTTTTATGTTCGATCAGATACTTAGAAAGGTAGAGGAGCGGCACCTTCAATAGTTTTTGTTGAATCAAGAAAAGTATATTTAGAATCCTTCCCGTTCGACCATTGCCATCGGTAAAAGGGTGTATTGCTTCAAATTGGTAATGAATCAATGCCATTTTTATCAAGGGGTCAAGCTCTTTTTCGCTATGTATGAATTGCTCGAGACTGGAAAGCTTTTGTCGAATAATCTCAGGGCCTTCCGGTGGTGTGTAAATCACTTCCTTATCGTTTTTTACTATTTTTGTTCCTGGAAGCTTTCTGACATCCATGTCTTGTTGTTTGACGATAGAGACTATTCTGCATAAAAGGTTCGTTGTGATAAGTGGCTTTCGAGAAATTTCTGTGCACCCAAAATCGAGGGCTTCCTGATACCTGAGAACTTCTTTTGTATTCGGATTGACTTTGTCAATTGAATCAGCCAAAGCTTTATACAGCTCGTCGGTCGTGGTGACTATATTTTCTATTTCAGATGATACTCTGGCTTCTTGAAGTCCTACGGATCTTATTAGTAGGTTCTGATTGGGAATTAAGTCTCCAACACCTCTCAACTCGGCCAACGCTGCTGTGGCACTAATACATTTTTTTAGAACCACTTTAGTCTCCAACTCGATTGAAGGAGGCAGGTCTGGAAGCAGATTATATGGTTGATTTGGATTGAATTTCATAAATGCGTCCATTATTATGGGTATTTATAGCGTATTTTTAAGCATATTGTTATCCATTTGAAACGAATTTGTCGATTTGTCCATCGTTTTTCGACATATCCGCCAGATATGTCGATGGGATCGACATATCCTCCGAACGTGTCGAATTTTTAACGATTTTTCGACAAATCCTAGATGTCTGCTAGAGCACGAATCGGAGTTGTTCCCTTCGATGTTATTGTTAGTCAGTTGCCTTTGCTGGACAAAGCAAAGAAGCGATCAGAGGTGAAAATTTAAATGGAAACTTTGAACGACAAGATAAATCGATTTCTAGCCGCAGATGTATTTGCAGTGCTTGGCGCAAGTCAGGACGAAAACAAATATGGCTACAAAGTGCTTAAATGTTATTTGCAAAACAAACGTCGTGCTATTCCGATTAACCCTAATGAAACAGAAGTTCTGGGGCAAACTGCCTATCCTAATCTGGCATCATTGCCTGAGCCTGTTAAGTCAATCTCTATAATTACTCCACCGACAAGAACCGAAAGAATTGTGGATAATGCCATCGAACATGGTGTCACTAGTATCTGGATGCAACCTGGTGCTGAATCTGCGCTAGGAGTTAAAAAGGCTCAGGATGCAGGTATCGATGTTATTTATGGCGGACCTTGTGTTTTGGTAGTTTTGGGGTACAGGGAATAAAGTGCATGCGTAACAAGCTAATAATTTTCATTTCAGTAGCTCTTTTATTGATCATCGGATGTGTTGTCCTTATTGTGATGTCGTTAGCTGATGATCAAAAACTCAAAGATGCTTTGAGTGAGGCGGGCATAAAGGTCTCGCAAGAAGTTTACACAGACAGACCCATTGCGAGTGGTCAGATTATTACCGCGCAGGATGTTTATGAAAATCAAATTCCTGTCGACCAAGTTCGCACTGAATTGTTTTTATGCAAAGATGATGTTATAGGCAAACGGACAGTTGGCGCGATGGAAGGGAATCAGCCTCTTACTGTTCAGGATCTGGGATTGCGCAGAGAAGATGTTTTGAAAGATGAGATTGCTCGGCTAAAAAATCCTGGAGCAAACAAAAATGCATCTTGTTCACACAGCGCTGATACTAAAGTTAAAATGCCAGGAGCGGTCGTTTTTAAATCGAAGCGCGATATTCCGGAAGGTGAAAGAATTAAAGCGAGCGATGTGGAAATAGTTCCTGCAAAAGACTATAACACCAAGGATGCCGCTTGCGATATCAGGCTTGTTGCAAATCACGTGGTTAAATATGGCTTGGAAAATGGACAGCTTTTGAGTTCATTCGACTTCGTCACAGTCGGAAAGGAAGGCGAAGAGGACGCGTTTATCGCGACCCGCGACTTGAAGCCTGGCGAAACCGTAAAGCTTGAAGACGTCGCTAAAAAGCATTTTGAAAAAGAAAAGTGTTCGGTAAATGCTATTTTAGACCAAAGTTTGATTGTTGGATCTAAGGTTGCGCAGCCAATCTCTAAGGACCAGGTGTTTAGAGTGATTGATTTGCAGGCGCCGAAGTTTTAAATTCAGCATCGAGTTGCTGATCAAGATTATCCACTGCATCATTGCCTACAAGGTCGATAAGTTGTTGCCTGTATTTATTTAGAAGCGTCTCGTCAAAATTTGTTTTGGCATTGAATTGTTTTCTGCGTTGGATTTTGTATTCGCGATAATCAGCAATCACTTGTTTGCCGGTGTTGCGAAGCATGTTATAGAGCATGACTTGCTCTGCTTGCGAAATCTTTGTTTTCTTCTCTCGAGAGTTTTCGGCTGTGCCGAGCAGTCGTGAAAAGACGTTGAATGAATGATTTTGAGTCATATAGGTTTGATCGCTTGACGTTCCGTCATTATGCACAAAGCTATATTTACTTCCAGCTGTAGGTAACTTGTAGGATGGTGTTTTATTAGCGTTTGCAATTTGCGGATAGTCGGGTTCAAGATGCGGTTCGGTAAGAGCTACGACACCTGTACCGCTTTGTCTCATTACTATTGTGGCTGTTTTCGACAAGTCAGCTGAAGGTGCTAGTTTCGCCAGTACGAAATTGATGTCTGGTGAATTTTGCAACGCGGCTTCAAATAAAGCTTGAAGCTGATCGCTTTCTGTTGAATTTTCCTGACTTTTAGTTTGAATGCTTTCATCCAGATTTTTTACAGCATCATCGCTTGTTTGTTCGTCAAGCAATTTTCTTATTCTTGTTAACTCTTTTCCTATTTCATCTATTTCTCTCTGTTTCTTTTTTAGGGAGTAAAGCAATTCAATTTGTTGGGCTGCGTCCATGTTTTTAGCATCCGCAACCATCTTTTTCAGGCCCTCAAAATCTTCGTTAGCACTCACAAGTTTCTTGTGTTGGATTTTGTAATCGCGATAGTGACCCAGTGTTTTGGCGAGAGTCTCGCGAGCCGAGTTATAAAAATTATGACGTTCGGTAATCGAGATTTGTACTTTTTTGTTTTCGATGAATTCCTGATTATCGAATACTTTCGAAAAGTTGTAGTAATGACTATTGTGCAAAACCGGAGTTGAATAATCGCCAGCGTAAGGTCCAAAGCTTGGTCCAATGAGGCTACCATCTGAACTAACGCCCATCGTAGTACCTAATTGAGTTATCAGCGCATCAATAAATTTTATCTTCTTTGCCTGATCTCCAGATGGAATCAGTTTCTTAAGTATCAATTGGAAATCGGGAAGCTTCTTTAGGGCAACAGTCAAGAGTATGGTAATTTGCTGCTTCTCATGTTGCTGTTCCTGAGAAAGTGCGTGAGCTTCCTTCTCATTCGTTGGATTCAACGTTAATGGTGTAGCGTTTATCTCATTCTTAATTGGCTCGCAAAAAACTTGTGGCGAGGAGCCCAGAGACAAGAAGAGTGTTATGAATACGTAATTTAATTTGGACATAGGTAACATTTTACTTCAAAAAATGGCAAATGATCCCCATCCTTAGTCCAGGCAAGGCCTTGTCTGTTCGTACCTTTTAACATGATGATCAGACCGAAAGTAGGGTTATGATGGATGTTTAAGTCCCGTAGCGAAGAAATGGCGTATTTGTAAAATATTGCACTATGCAATATTGCAAATTGCTATATAATAGGAAGGTGTAAGTGGAGATCGTTAACATCGAAGTCCTTCATAAATTTGCTTGGAAAAACTCTGAATTGAGAAACACTGCCAATGCGTGGTCATCAATCGTCTCTGATTCTGAGTGGAGTCACAGGAAGGATGTAATTAAGTCATTTCCACGAGCTGACTTTAACTCAAGGCATGGTGCTTACATCTTCAATTTGGGTGGCAACTTCAGGCTTATTGCTCAAATCACGTTCTCCGCAGGTGTAGTGGAGATTCTAGATATATTGAATCACAGTGAATATATGAAATGGTCAAACAGAGGTTGAATTTATGGCTATGCGTTCTCCAGTCGATGATTTCATAAAGTTAGCAAAGCAGTATCCGCTTCGTAAGATTAAGAGCGAAAAGGACAACAAAACGGCTTTGACTTTTTTCCGTAAGATTCGCTCTGTTGGCGAGGAAAATTTGTCTAAAGGCGAAATAGAATTCTTGCAAGTTTTGGCCACTCTAATCAAGGATTTCGAAAGTAAACACTACTCTTTTGAGAAGCCTTCTCCTGTCGAATTGTTGAAGTATCTCATGGAAGAGCATGGACTAACACAGAACGATCTTGCCGAAGATTTCGGTGGACAAGCAACTGTTTCTTTAGTGTTGTCGGGAAAAAGAGATTTCACCAAGGCGCACATTGAAAAACTTTCAAAGCGTTTTAACGTCAGCCCCGCGTTATTTTTCTAGGGCTGAGAATGTTGCTAGTACCTGCGTAAGCACAATAAACTAGTAATCGCACAACATAATAAACTAATAACCGTACAACATGATAAACTAGTAATGGTACAACACGATAAACTAGTAATGGTCCGGTGCGATTTCGAGCATGACTAATCCAAGTGAAAAACTGGCGCTGTCTTTAGAAGTCTTGAAGCAAATTCAGGACGGCGGTCGTGTGGCTATTCGAAGTAGCGACATCTCCAGAACTCATCGAGAGCGTTTAGTCGAAAACGGCTTTTTGAAGGAAATAATGAAGGGGTGGTATGTCCCTTCAAGACCAGGTGATCCGGAAGGAGAAAGCACTTCCTGGTATGCATCGTACTGGATATTTTGTTCTGACTATCTGCAGGAGCGCTTCGGCAACGACTGGTGTTTGTCGCCCGAGCAATCGTTATGTCTGCACGTCGGAAATCGTACTGTGCCAAAGCAATTAATAGTTCGGTCTGGCAAGGGAAAGAACAATATAACTGCACTACCCGAGCAGTCGTTCATCCTGGATGTGAATGCTTCCATGCCAGCATCGGGTGTGGCGAAAATTGACAATTTGAATGTGTTCCGTTTGCCTGACGCCCTCATTGCCTGTTCGCCCAACTATTTTCTAAATAACTCGATGGATGTTAGAGCCGCTCTTTCAGCTATTTTGAATTCGTCTGAGTTGCTCTCAAAACTTTTGGATGGCGGTCATACTATCATCGCCGGACGTTTGGCGGGTGCATTTCGAAATATTGGTCGAAGCCGAATCGCGGATGAAATTTTGAAATCGATGAACGCTGCTGGTTTCGATTGTAGAGAAGAAGATCCGTTCACCTCCTCTCCTCAGATTACTCTGGCGAAAACGCATCGCTCGCCTTATCCTAGCCGATTGAAATTAATGTGGGAGCAAATGCGTGCACCCATTTTGAAAAATTTCAAAGTCGCCACCGAAAAGCCGATGACCAAGACTGCTTATCTCAAGCAAGTGCAAGATATTTATCTTACGGATGCCTACCATTCGTTGTCTATTGAAGGCTACAAGGTGAGCCATGAGTTAATCGACAAAGTAAAAAAAGGAAATTGGAGCCCCGACGCAAAGGCGGATGACAAAGCTCTTCGAGATGCGCTCGCTGCGCGCGGCTATTGGTTGGCGTATCAAGCGGTGCGGGACAGCGTAAAAAAAATTTTGAGTGGTGAGAACGCAGGTGTTGTTGCAGACGACGATCATACACAATGGTATCGCGAACTTTTTTCGCCCAGTGTTACCGTTGGCTTGCTGAAGCCGTCTGATTTAGCTGGCTATCGAAACGACCAGGTCTTCATCAGGCATTCTAAATATTTGCCACCAAAAGCAGAGATAGTGCGCGAAGCTATGCCGACCTTTTTTGAGTTGCTACAAAACGAGGACGAGCCTGCTGTTAAAATTGTGCTTGGGCATTTTGTCTTTGTCTACATTCATCCCTACATGGATGGCAATGGAAGAATGGGAAGGTTCTTGATGAATTTGATGCTGGCGTCTGGAGGCTATCCGTGGACTGTTATTCCAGTTGAACTTCGAGCCAAATACACTGACGCTTTGGAGGCGGCAAGCGTCATGCAAGATATTGTTCCGCTTACTAAATTCTTGGCTGGGTTGGTAGACAATACGATGAAAGGAAAGCCGAAAGCTAAATAGTGTTTATGCAAAATATCAAAAAGAAGCTGGCAATAACTCTCGGCGTTCTAACGGCTCTCGTTGGAGGAATGTTTGCCTTCTGGAGTTTGCCAGCATACAGCGGAGCTTTGGCGCCTCTTACGCCCGAGCAGAAGCTTCTGGCGGACAGATTGCGTGGTCATATAAAAGTTTTGTCCAAAGACATCGGCGTGCGCAGCCTGACTAAATGCCCCGGAGGTTTGGAGCGAGCTGCGGTATATATCGAAGAATGCTTTGGCACCGGGGGTTACAAACCTTCGCGCCAGACATTTTCTGTAAGCGGCTATTTCGATGACGGCTTGTGGGGTTCGACTCACGCAACACAAAGTACGTCAAATATCATCGTTGAGTGCAAAGGCACAAGTAAAGCATCGGAGATTATTGTAATTGGTGCACATTACGACGGTGAGAGTGATTGCCCTGCCGCAAACGATAACGGCTCGGGTGTCGCTGCGATGATTGAAATCGCAAAAGCCTTGTCCAAAGAGAATTTCGCGCGCACAGTCCGCTTTGTCGCATTTACTAACGAAGAACCACCCTTCTTTCGAAGTAACGATATGGGCAGTTATTTTTACGCCAAAGAATGCAAAGACCGAGGCGACAACATCGTCGCGATGCTCTCATTAGAAACCATCGGGTATTACACCGACGCGCCAAACTCGCAGAAATTTCCGGTGGCTGCACTTGCAATGCTTTATCCCAAGACCGGAAACTTTTTGACATTCATCGGCAATATGGATTCGCGTGAGATGCTGACTAAATGCGCATCATCGTTTATCGACGCATCAAAATTTCCCACCCAAACTTTAGCCGCACCGCCCGACATGACCGGCGTCGACTTCTCGGATCAACTAAGCTTTTGGCGCGTTGGATATCCAGGCATTATGGTGACAGACACAGCTTTATATCGTTATCCGCACTATCACACCAAAGACGATACCATGGATAAAGTGAATTTCGATTGTCTTGCTCGCGTCACTGATGGATTGTCGAGTGTGGTGAGGAAATTAGCGAATGAGTAAGAAACAAGCAGACAAGGTCTTGCCTGTTTAAGCTGTAAAATAGCCGACTTCCGCGAACATAACGATTAAAATAGATGTAACTTCGCCGTAATAATAACTGCTTGCAGTTATTGCTAAAAGCGCTTGCATATATTATTGTGGAGGTAATCGTATTGAAATGGAGCCCGGATGAATAAATCAGCCATTAAGAAAACAGCAGTTTTATCAAAGGATGATGGATGTTTTGTTTTTGAATCAACACTCTTACCAAATTGCATTGGCGCGGCACCAACGCAGAAGGAGGCGTGGGAGCATTTTGTTCATCATGTGGATGACACTTACGTCGAATATTTAGAAGGTCGTCTTGCTAGTTACGCTTTTCCCGGCAGACCTTCTAAATCTCTTCAACCTATCTCTTTGCGGGTTAAAGAGCATACAAAAAAAATCATTGCCGAAGCTGCAGAAGAAATCGAGTGCAGTCAGGGAGAATTTATAGATTATTTAGTGGCGTATTGGGAGGCCGGAAAATCGGTGAAAAAGGTTTCGGTGAAAAAACGTAGGAAGTAATTTTAAATCCGCTGCAATTCCGCTTTTAGATCTTCAAGTAACTGTTCCATCTTCGGTATCACGCCTTTGTCGGAAGGTAAGAAAAAGACGCATGGCAAGATTCCATCCTCATGGAGTTCTGGCATTATTTCTTCCATGAATTCAAACAAGTTGAGCGCTTTGGCTTGGTTATCGTCAGAGCCTTTACCAATACACAATTCGGCATAGACTTTTTCTGGCCATATAGGACAAACCGCTCTGTCGTCATCGTCTGTTCCTGCAAGCACCCAGCCGTCGTTGTATAGTGCCCATAGCTCTTCGCGCTCGGCAACAACCTTGATGAAATGGTCGTATCTTCTGGGACCGGAAAGCGCCAGCACTGAGTCAATTTTGTCTTGATTAGAATTCATAGTGTTATGATACTACCAGGTTGCCCGGATGTGCAGAGACTTCTCATGAACAGTCCCATCCCACCCAAACATATTGCCGCAATAATCATTGTAATTGTTACTGGCGTGTTTGCGATTTGCGCCACACGTTACTTCGAGCATATCAACTCCGAACTGCAGCATGCCGAAGCCGCCATCACCGAAAAGAAATACAGAGATGCTCGGAAAATTTTAGAGCCACTTGCAAAGAATCGCAATCCGAAAGCGGCGCGGATGCTTGGCGAGCTCTATGATTTCGGACATGGCGTGGCACAAAACTTTTATACATCTCGAAAGTTTTACGAGATTGCTATGACGGGCGGCGATGCCGATGGCATGTCTCATTTGGCTTCATTGATTGGCCAAGGCTTGGGCGGGTATGATGACGAAAAGATTGCAGAGCAACTTTCAATAAAAGCCGCATGGCTAGGCAGTGTTGAGGCGAAGTATGTACAAGGTTTAATGAATCTTTGGGGATATCGCACTAAGCCAAATTATGAAAGTGCCTTCAAATTTTTTCATGATGCCGCCGAGAAACAGCATGGTCCGTCGGAATTACTTTTGGCCCACATGTATGCACATGGATTAGGGGTAAAAAGGATGAAGTCAAAGCTGCTAATTTGACTAAATGCGCACAATTGCATAATTGCAAAATAGGAGAATTGTCTGTTGGAGAGCTTTATGCAGAAGGTAAGACGGTGCCTAAGAATCTTCGAACTGCATTTGACTATTACGCCAAAGCTGCAAAAAAGGGTCATCCTAGAGCCTGTTACAAATTGGCTTTGTTGTATTTGGAAGGAAAAGGCGTCGAGAAAAATATCGATAAGGCGTTGCATTGGTTTGCCACTGCCGACTTGAATGGTGCTGCCTTTGCTGATTTCTGCTTGGCTGAAGCGTACCGGACTTGAGAATTTATTCCTAAAAATCTGGAACAAGCAAAACAATTGCATGAGGCAAGCGCAAAAATTGGAGTGGTTGATTCGGCGCATTGGCTTGCTTACATTTATGAAACTGAAGATGAACCAAATTTTGTTGAAGCAAGAAAATGGGCAGAGATAGCCGTTGCCGGAAATCGTCGCGGTGCAATGGCGGATTTAGCATCATTTCTGGAGGAAGGAAAAGGCGGACCTAAAGATTCGAGGCGTGCTGCAATTCTTTATGAGCGTGCAGCGATGCTTCAAAGTCCAAACGCGCTTTATAAATTGGGAATGCGATCTTTGGAGGGCGACGGAACGCCGCGAAATTACACGCGAGCGCTCAGATTTTTGCAAGCAAGCGCGAAGGGTAAGGAAGGCGTTGCAGAGTGTTTTCTCGCTGCTATGTACGAAAGCGGTTTGGGTGTTCCAGTCGATCAGCAAAAAGCATTTGAGTTGGTTAAGTCTGCGAAATTACACAAATGCGAGGATCCTGAATATCGCCTTGGAAGAGATTATTATGAAGGAAGCGTCTTGCCCAAAGATTACACTAAAGCTTATTACTGGCTTAGCAAAGGCACAGAGCTTGGAAATCCGCATGCAATGAACTACTTTGGAATGCTTTATTATCACGGTTTTGGTGTCGAGAAAGACGAGGCGAAAGCTGTTGCGTTGTTCAAGAAGGGCATGGAGAAAGGTTGTCCAGGCGCCACTTCCAATATGGCTGATCGGTATCGCCGGGGAGATGGCGTGCTAAAAGATTTGAAAAAATCTCAACAGCTTTACGCCAGATTAGTTAAAGACGGTTATTCCGGCGCGACTGACAAGATGAAAGAAGTTATTGCTGAGTTAAATTCGAACTAGAGCAAATTTTTAAAAGTGCTGAGCATAAGCATTGTGGACAGTTTTACTTATGTCCACCACCCGACCCAAAAAGACACCCTCAAATTGTTGTTAGATTATTTCTTCAAACTTGCTGGAGCTTTAGCAGGTGCACTAGCGGCTGGATCTTCAAAGAGTCTAGATATGCCACTTCCGGGCACCATATTTGCTGTTTTGTAATAAGCAATAGATTGCCATTGCGCTTCTAATTCAGAAACAAAGCCTTCAGCTTCTAAGTCAGAAAGACACGTGTTCAAAAATCCACGCAAATAATAATCATCAAGTCTGGTGGCAAATCCACCTGGCACTAGAGATGGTGGCGACTCAATCCATAATACTTTTACTTTGCCATTTTGTTTTGAAGCTTGCTCGACCGCTGGATATCCTTCAAGTAGAGCCAGATCAACGCGACCCTGAGCTACGTCGTCAACTTGTGTTTGAGCGACACTTGAAGAATCACCTGGTTTTACTTCAACAAATTTTGGTTTATCTAAATGACTTTCGGCAAAATCGGCGCTAGGCGATCCCGGCTCAATAGAAATTTTTAGTTCGGGTTTGTTCAAGTCATCGAAGTCTTCGACTCTATTATCGTTTGCGCGCATTACTGCGTGCGCTGTTCCAAAATAACAAAGTGGGCTTGTGAATCCACAACTGCTGCTGCGATTTATATCTATATAAATAGGATCTGCCACCATATCAATTTTGCCGGTCAAAAGATCCTGAGCCAAATTATCTTTAGTGGTCGGTATCCATTTTATTTTGATGTTGGGTGTGGCGCGATGTGCAATTTCTTTAAGTAAATCTACCGACATTCCACCAAGTGTCTCGTCTTCTTTTGTGGCTTTGGCGTTTACCATCACAAAAGGTGGAGTACCTATATATCCAACATTCAAAGTGCCTTCGCCGTGAATTTTCATTTTGCTGGCTTCTGTTAGTTGGTTGCTCCCTGCCGAATTAGGTTCGGGACGCGAAAGAAACGAGCCAAACGCCATAATGGCGCTCACTATTGCTATTCCCATCGCCCAGCGCGCTGTCGACTTACTTTCACTCATCGTTCTTAACCCCTTCTTAACTGCCAAGTGTAGAACATACTCTTCAACAATTACAGGGTGAAAACCCAAGGGACGCAAAAATATGGATATTCTGCTTGGAAAGTATGAAATTCAAAGTTACCACTACATCAACGAGAACGCCGAGTTGCAAGGCGAATACAAGCCAAACTCAGTCATGAGTCATTTGCTTGGCGGCGGTCTGACAATGCTTTTCTATTTGATTTTCTGGATTCTTGCTTCAAACTTTAAATATTAGAATTCAGCGCTCTTAGGCGTTCTGGGAAACGGAATTACGTCTCTTATGTTCGCCATTCCTGTCACAAATTGAACAGTGCGCTCCAGTCCAAGACCAAAGCCTGCGTGAGGCACTGTTCCGTAACGACGCAAGTCTAGATACCACCAGTATTCTTCTGGATTCAATCCACTTTCTTTCATGCGGGTCTCAAGCACTTCCAGTCTTTCTTCGCGCTGGGATCCGCCAATAATTTCGCCGACGCCTGGCACCAGAACATCCATGGCGCGCACTGTTTTTTCGTCTTCGTTCAGCTTCATGTAGAAGGCTTTGATGCCGCGTGGATAGTCGTAAACTATTACTGGTTTTTTGAATACTTGCTCGGTCAAATAGCGCTCGTGTTCTGATTGTAAATCGATTCCCCATTCGACTGGAAATTCGAATTTTTGTCCGGACTTGAGCAATTTGTCTACTGCTTCAGTGTACGAAAGGCGCACGAAGTCCGAATTGACTATATGAGTAAGCGTATCCAAAACTGTTTTGTCGATGCGCTCGGCAAAGAATTTCATATCGTCTTCGCAGTTGTTGAGGACGTCTCTAAAAATATGTTTTAAGAAAGCTTCTGCCACTTCCATGTTGCCTTCTAAGTTGCAGAAAGACATTTCGGGCTCGACCATCCAGAACTCAGCTAAATGTCGTGAGGTGTTTGAATTCTCGGCTCTGAAAGTGGGTCCGAAAGTATAAATATTAGTTAGGGCTGTGGCGTAGCACTCGCCCGACAATTGACCGCTAACTGTTAAGTTTGTGGCTTTGCCGAAGAAATCTTCTTCAAAGTTTATTTCACCAGATTTGGTGCCTTCTTTTAGTGGTGGCTTGTTTAAATCTAGTGTGGTGACTTTGAACATTTGACCTGCGCCTTCGCAGTCACTGCCAGTAATAATGGGCGTGTGGACATAAATAAAGCCGCGCTCTTGAAAGAAATTATGAATAGATTTGCAAATTTCATTTCGCACACGAGCTACTGCACCAAACGAATTAGTGCGCGGTCTTAAGTGCGCGATGGTGCGCAAAAATTCAAATGAAGTCCCTTTCTTTTGCAATGGATAACTTGCAGGATCGCAGCCACCAAGCACGTTTACACAAGTAGCTTTTACTTCGGTTGCTTGACCTTTGCCGGGAGATTCAACAATTTCGCCTTCGACTTCGATGCTGCAACCAATGCCTGCGTGGAGCAATTCGCTTTCATAATTGCTCAAGTCGTTTGGTGCAAGTACCTGCACGCTTTTCATACTTGAGCCATCGTTTAATTCGAAGAAGGAAAAGCCCGCTTTCGAGTCGCGACGGGTTCTAACCCAGCCGTTTAGTTTTACTTTCTTGCCGATGTGTTCGGCTTTCATTGCTTCTTTGACTGAGAGTTTTTCCAGGTTTGCGCAGGTAGTCATTGTTCTTTGTCCTTAGATTTTGCGGATGAAATAAACGCCGTCGCGAACTGTGAGTAGAACTTTTTCTACTCGCGAGTCTTGTGCTACATGGTCGTTGAATGCTGCGATTGCTTTGTCGTCTTCGGTTTTGGGGTCGAGCACAGCTCCACTCCACAAAACGTTGTCGACTAAGATTATGCCGCCCGATGGCACTTTGGGCAGGACGGCTTCGTAATAGTTTTTGTAATTGCCTTTGTCTGCGTCGATGAAAACGAGGTCGAATGGACCGTCTAGTTTTTTCAGATTGGTTAGAGCGTCGCCTTCGACTACTTCGATTTTGGAGCCGTCTTCGCTCAAATCGAAGTAACGGCGGGCAACTGCAAGAGAAACGGGATTTAAGTCCATGGTGTAAAGCTTGCCTCCGCGAGGCAGGGCTTGAGCCATAGAAAGAGCCGAGTAGCCTGTGAATGTGCCGATTTCAAGAACAGTCTTGGCTTTGCTTGTCAGGACCATTAATTTGAGGAGATGACCTTCCACCGGACCTGTGAGCATTTGTGGATATTCCATGCTGGCATGGGTCTCAGCCATTAATTGTTTTAGCAAATTACTCTGCTTTTCGGTTTTGGATAGAGCGTATTCCTCTATTCCAGGTTTGGTCAAAGTGAGCATGGCAAGCACTCCTTGGTGTCGGCATATGCAAGGGACCTAATATAACTACACGAGCGCTCGTTTTGCAACTGAAAATGGGGTCTTTCTGCGTTATACTTACATACATCGGGAATCTTTCAAGCTTAATGAAACAGACTATAGAAAAAGAAGGCGATTTCACTCACGACTCTCAAGGACTGAAGTCTACTGGCGCAAGCCAAGGTTGGTCGTCAAGTAGAATTGCCAAAGTGTCAGGCATTGTCATTTTTCTTTTAATAGTCGTCCCTGTTGGTTTTCGACTTTTCAAACAATTCAAGCCCGCGCCTCCATCGACCACGGCTCAGGCTGTGTTGACTGTTGCCTGTGCGCCTGTCCAGTATCGACAAGTCGAGAAGCATTTACAGATTGCAGGAACCGTGTGGGCGTGGGACCCGCTCACCATTGGGTGTGAGGCAAGCGGACTGCGCGTTGAGTCGGTCAACGTGGATGAAGGACATTTTGTTAAAAAAGGACAAGTCCTTGCCGTTTTAAATTCAAGTATTTTAGAAGCGCAATTGCTCCAGCAAAAAGCCGAATTAGCCCGATCCAAAGGGTCTTTGGCCATAGCCATTCAGCCTAATCGCTCGATGGACCTTTTGCGTATCAAAGCCAGAGTGCAAGAGACTAAAGCTGTGGTCAAGCAAGAAGAAGCCAATATTGCGCGAGTGAAGGCGGATTTGGATTATGCACGCAGCACCACTAATAGATACAGAGAACTGGGCAAAGTTGGCGCTGTCAGCCAGCAGGATCTCGAAAACAAAGAAAGTATTCAAAAAGCCAAAGAGGCCGAGTTGACGAATAACGAGCAGCGTTTACAAGCTGCCACTTTTTCGCGAGACCAGGCAATCGAAAACATGAAAATGGCTAATGAAGGCGGACGCAAAGAAGATATTGATATTGCTAAAGCCAATGTGGCTGCCGAAGAGGCTGACGTCAAACACACTGAGGCGCTACTGAATCAAACGCGCATCAAGGCTCCGTGCGATGGTTACATAGTCAAGCGCATGATTCATATTGGTGACACTGTCGTACAAAACGAAGATTGTTTTCAGATGGTGCGCGACAACCGATTAGAAGTGCGGGCGCAACTGCCAGAGCCCGATTTGGGCAAAATCAAAATTGGTCAGAAAGTTATGTTTGTAAGCAATGCCACCCAGAATACTAAAGAAGTGGAAGGCACGGTGCGCGAAATTAGCCCGATGATTGACCAGCAGACCCGACTTGCGACGTGTCGCATAGATATTCCATTTGATATTTACAAAAAATGGTTACCTGGAACTTTTGTGTCAGGCAAAGTAAATCTTGGCGCAGTGAGAGTTTTGGCTGTTCCCTCGACGGCTGTGCTTAGTCGAGATGGACGCTCGGTTGTGTTCGTGTATGAAAATAATCGCGTATATCAAAGACCAGTTGTGACTGGCGAGCGGACCGAACAATTTATTGCCATCGAATCGGGCTTGAAAGAAAACGAACAAGTTGTAACCGTGGGTGGTGGCTTCCTTAAAGACAACGATCCCGTCCGCTTGTCCGAGAATAAGCAAAGCAAGTAACAATGAATCTGCGCTACATTTCAGCCTGGTCCATAAAAAATCCGATACCGGTGCTAGTGTTTTTCTTGGCGCTTATGATTGCTGGTGTCATTTGTTTTGTCGGGCTTGGTATTGACGAAACTCCAAACATCGACATTCCAATAGTCTCTGTCACAGTCACTCAATCAGGTGCTGCACCGCCCGAGCTTGAGTCGCAAGTTACACGCAAAATCGAAGATGCAGTTGCAGGCATAGGCAACGTTAAACACATATATTCGACCGTAAATGAAGGCACTTCTGCCACCACAGTCGAGTTTGAATTAGAAACAGATGTTGACCGCGCCGTAAATGATGTGCGCAATGAAATTTCTAAGATTCGCACCCAGCTGCCTCTTGACGTAGACGAGCCCATGGTGCAACGTCTGGACTTTGTGGGCGGGCCTTTTGTAACTTATTCGGTTTCGTCGTCCAAACGTGGTGCCGAGGAACTTAGTTGGCTCACTGATAACACTATTTCTAGAGCATTGCTTGGAGTCAAAGGCGTAGGTCAGGTCCAGCGTGCAGGCGGGGTAGATCGTGAGATTCGAGTCAATTTAAATCCAGCAAGATTAGAAGCGCTTGGTATCACTGCCGATACTGTCAACATGCAGCTCAAATCTTCAAACGTAAACAAACCTGGTGGTCGTGGCGAAATCGGATCGCAAGAAGAAGCAGTTAGAACGCTTGGTAGCGCGCTCACTTCAGAATCGCTTGCAGCCACTAGAATCAATTTGCCAGGACAGCGCTGGGCGCGTCTAGACACTCTTGGCACTGTCACCGACGGCACATCAGAGCCGCGACAAATGGCTTTGTTTGACAATAAACCGGTTATTGCATTTTCTGTGGTGCGAAGCAATGGCGCCAACATGGTCCAGGTCGAAGAGGGGCTGGATAAGCGCTTAGAGCTTTTGCGCAAACAATTGCCGCCTGATGTGGAAGTGACTAAGATTCGCACTCAGACAGATTTCGTTCACATGTCATATCACGCAGCGATTGATAGTTTGCTTATTGGTGGTGGACTTGCTGTATTTGTAGTCTGGCTCTTTTTGAAAGATTGGCGCTCGGCAGTTATATCGTCGCTTGCTATGCCGCTTTCTTTGATTCCTACTTTTCTTGTGATGAAGCTTTGCGGCTTTACCATGAATAATATGTCTCTTCTGGGACTAGCACTGGTTATTGGTGTGTTAGTCGACGATGCCATTGTAGAAATTGAAAACATAGTACGTCACATGGCATTTGGTAAAAGTCCATTCAAGGCGGCGTTTGATGCGGCAGACGAAATTGGATTAGCAGTAGTCGCAACCACTATGACTATTATTGTGGTCTTTGTGCCGGTTGCTTTTATGGGCGGAATCCCGGGCAAATTCTTGTGGCAATTTGGTTTGACTGTGGCAACGGCGGTGTTTTTCTCGCTATTAGTTGCGCGTATGCTCACACCTTTGATGGCAGCTTATATGCTCAAGCCAATTAACGAGCACCACGACAAGAGTCGCATGATGTCCTTTTACGACGATACTCTGCGCTGGGCACTTAAACATAGAATCAAAACAATTGTTTTAGGCGTCGCCTTTTTTGCCGTTAGTCTGGTCTTGTTTAAATTGATGCCGACTTCGGTTATGGGCAATATCGACCGTGGCGAAACGATGATGAGCTTTGACATGCCGCCTGGCACGCCGCTTGCATCGACAGTAGATGTGGCTCAGAAGCTGACCGAGATTTTGCGCAAAGAACCAGAAGTTAAGAATGTATTTTGTCAAATTGGAACAGCTGCAGATGCTGGTGGACGTCATGGTGTTGCAGCTGGTGGTGCTGTCAACTCAGGCAAATTATTCATAAGTCTCAAGCCGCGTAACCAGCGTAAAAAATCACAAGTCGAATTCGAAGAAGCTGTACGTGACAAATTAGCTGCAGTGGCTGGTCCTCGTATAAGTTTTCTTGCCCGTGGTGGCATAACTGGTAAATTGAAAATCATATTGGTTGGCGAAGACTCCCAGCTTTTAAAACAATACGCAACCAAGTTGGCAGACAATATGCGAAGCATCCCAGGTCTTGCCGATGTCATTTCCAGTGCTGCTCTAGAGCGTCCTGAGATACAAGTATTTCCTGAAACTAATCGCGCCTCAGAGCAAGGGGTATCTGTTGATGCAATTGCAAGAACGGCACAAATTGCCACTTTAGGCGATATAGACTGGAACCTGCCCAAGTTTAATTTGCCTGACAGACAAATAAGTATTCGAGTGCAGTTAGATCCTAAATACAGAGAAAACATAAACACCATTCAGAATATAAAAATACTTCGCTCCGATGGAAAACTGGTTCCACTTTCAAGCGTCGCCAAAGTCAAGTTTCTTTCTGGTGAAGCACAAATCGATAGATATGATAGATACCCCCAAGTTACGATAGACGCGAGTTTAGACGAAGGCACGCCACTAGGTAACGCGCTTAAGAAAATTCGCGAGTCTCAAACATATAAAGAAATGCCTGGCGGTATTAAATCAATTCCTGCAGGTGATGAAGAAATTCAAAAGGATATTTTCACAGGTTTTGGTATGGCGCTTGTCACAGGTGTCATGCTCATTTACGCGGTACTGGTTTTGTTATTTGGCGGCTTCTTGCATCCGCTCACAATCATGATGTCGCTGCCATTGGCACTTGGTGGTGCTCTTATCGCGCTTATTATCATGGGTGATTCGCTTGGATTTTATGCCCTCATTGGTATCGTGATGCTAATGGGTCTTGTGACAAAGAACGCTATTCTTTTAGTTGAATATTGCTTGAGTATACGAAACACAGGCGTGCCGCGCTTTCAGTCTATTATTATGGCGGGCGAAACTCGTATGCGTCCAATTCTGATGACTACAGTGGCGATGGTGGCAGGTATGTTCCCAATCGCGCTGCGCATGGGAGCCGGCTCTGAGGCTCGCGCACCAATGGCCGTGGCAGTTATCGGTGGTCTTTTGACTTCTACTATTTTGACACTAATTGTGGTGCCTGTGGTCTTTACTTATATGGACGATTTAGAAGACTGGATAAAATCGCGTTCTAAATTCTTGGGCTTAAATGAGCGCGAAGACGACACACTCAATGCACCAAACGACGAGGTAAAAATGAAATGAACCATTTTCTTTTAGCCTTAAGTTTGACTATCTTGGTTGGCGTGCCTGCCTTTGCACAACCTGCTACCAAAGAGAAAGATCCAGTTGCTTCTGAGTTGAATTCCACAGAAGTTGTCGATTTTAAAAGCAAAAAACATGATTCAAAAGTCGAGGCTCATCACGACACTGAAAAGTCAGAGCCTGATGCCAACACTAATAAAGAAACCGAAACTGAGACACCAACAACTCAGCCTGATGCTAATGTTAATGCGACTACAACGTCGACTCACGAATCAACCGTAAGTGACGATGATAGTTCTAGCGTCGATGCAGATTCCGACAAAACAAGCGGAACGCAAGACAAATCTAAAAACGATAATAAGTCTAATTCCAAAAATAAATCAAACAAAGATAGTTCAGACTCAGATAATGACTCAAATGCGAGCTCATCTAACAAAGGTTGGGAGTCAGGACTGATTAAAAAACAGCCTACTCGCAAGCGTCAGGTTACTGTAGAAGAAATAGACGATGGCGGATTTTCGCTCAGTGGCGAAGGCAAAATCTTGCTAGTTTTGATTTTGACTTTGATTGCGATTGCTGGCATCAATATGTCTTCTAAGCGCCTGGTCTCCATTTTTATGGCGGGTGACGAGAATTCTGAAATAAGGAAACGAGCAAACACACTCAGTCACATGGTGGTCTATTTCCTTGTGGCAGTGACAATTGGACTTGCCATAGTTCTTGTTTTAAAAGAACTTGGAATAGACATTGGACCAATACTGGCTGGTGCTGGTGTTGTCGGTGTGGCGCTTGGCTTTGGTGCACAAAGTATCGTGCGTGATTTTATTTCTGGATTTTATATTTTCTGGGAAGACCAGATTCGAGTAGGCGACGTAATTCAGATTGCAGATAAATCAGGTTATGTAGAGGCAATGACACTGCGCCTTGTGACACTACGCGATGAAAACGGAAATGTCCATTATATTCCATGCGGCGAAATCAAAATGGTCACAAATATGACTAAGAATTTCTCGCGTTATGTTTTGAAAATTTCTTTGCCTTATGTGACTGACGTAGATAAAGTAATTGAGATGGTAAAAGAAATCGACGAAGAATTAAGAGTCGATCCAGAATATGGCGATGATATTCTAGAGCCAATAGAGATTATGGGAATTGACCAGTTCGAAAATAACGCCATAGTTTTAAAAGCTCGCACCAAAACAAAGCCTATCAAACAGTGGCGCGTCGGGCGCGAATTCAATCGCCGTCTCAAACTCAGATTGGATAAGGCTGGCATCGAGATGCCTTATTCCAATATTAGTCTTGTGATGGCAGATAAGAAAGATAAAAAAGACGAGGAGAAAAAATGATTCTTCTTAGAGCCGATCATATTGGTCCTTTAGAGATGTTCAAGATTGGCGTGGGACCATCGAGTTCGCATACAGTTGGACCGATGGTGGCAGCACTTGAATTTAGCAAACGCATCCAATCTATTATTAGCAAAAATGGCAAGTATAAGCTTGAAGTCGAGTTGCTTGGCAGCCTTTCTGCCACAGGACGAGGACACGCTACAGACGGCGCTATTTGTGCTGGCATCCTTGGTTATCATCCTAGACTGACTCCGGTCAAAGATATCTGGAATGCAAAAGATTTGCTTGAATCCAAAGGTGGATTTGAAGCCGATGGTGTTGACGGTGGTAATGGCTTTTGTGATTTCAGACCTTCTACAGATATCATATTTGGTGGCTGGACTCTCAAGGGTAAAAATGGCGACAATAAATTGCCTCATCCAAACACGATGCGTTTTTCTTTATATCAAAACGACCAGATTGCACTCGAAGAAATCTGGATTTCAGTTGGCGGCGGATTTGTAGAACGCCTTGGCGAGCGGGCCGAGACTGATTTGAAAGTTTTCGATTTGCCTTATCCATATGAAACGGCTCAAAATTTTATCGAGCAAGTTATGAAATCTGGCTTGACGCCCTGGGATTTAGTAATCGCCAACCAGAAAGTACTTGGATTGAGCGAAGAAAAACTGCGCAGCGAGCTTTCTGAAATTTGGAAGACAATGACTATCTGTATTGAAGCTGGATTAGACACCGATGGCATTCTGCCTGGTGGACTCAATGTAAGACGCAGAGCGAAAAAACTTTTTAGCGATCTAGAAGCAGGTAAGACGCCTGCATGGTCTGAGCACGATTTGCGTCCATCTGTTTATGCCATGGCAGTAAACGAAGAAAATGCAGCTGGCGGACGCGTGGTCACCGCTCCTACAAATGGTTCGTCTGGACTTATTCCAGCTGTGTGGCGGACACTTCAAGAAAGACAAAATTTAGATGAAACCACTTTGCAAAATGGCTTAATTGTAGCTTCTGTTATAGGCGCTCTTGTAAAAGTGCATGCCTCTATCAGTGGTGCTGAAGTGGGATGCCAGGGCGAAGTGGGCACTTCTTGTGCGATGGCTGCAGGGGGCGCTGTAGCGATGCTTGGTGGCAATATAAATCAAATTGAGCAAGCTGCAGAAATTGGAATCGAGCACCATCTTGGTATGACATGCGATCCTATAATGGGTCTTGTGCAAGTGCCATGCATAGAGCGAAACGCAATGGGCGCGGTCAAAGCGCTAAACGCAGCGGCATTATCGCTTGCCTCTGATGGTCAGCATTTAGTAAGTTTGGATAAAGTGCTCAGTGTAATGAAACAAACTGGGCTAGATATGAATCACAAGTACAAGGAAACCTCTACTGGCGGTCTGGCACTAGGATAGCGATTGAGAGATGTCCAATGTCCAATAAACTACCTGAAAAAATAGCCGATCGTTATGATGTAAGGCATGTCATTGGAACGGGTGGCACCGGCATGGTTGTGCGCGCGTACGACCCGCACTTAGATTTAGATATAGCCATCAAAATATTAAACTATGACGAATCTGGTATGACTGCGGTGCGCTTACAGCGAGAAGCAATGGCTGCAGGCAAACTCAATCATTTAAATATTGCTCGTGTGTTTGATTTTGGTCAAACAGAAGATGGCTCACCATATATGGTGATGGAATTATTGCACGGCAAAAGCTTAGACGTACTTTTGAAACAAAGAGGCACTCTGCCTTTAGCAGAAGCACTGCCCATTTTTATTCAACTGTGCGAAGGACTAAATTTCGCTCATAACTTAGGAATTGTCCATCGAGATTTAAAACCTGCCAACGTCTTTGTTTCTCGCGGACAAGTGAAAATCTTTGACTTTGGTGTTGCAAAATTTGAGAATGTAGACCAATCACTTACCACCACTCGCGATTTAATAGGCAGCCCACTTTATGTAAGTCCTGAGCAAGCGCGTCGCGACCCAAGTGATTTGCGAGCAGATATTTATAGTCTTGGATGTTTGATGTACGAAGTCTTGACTGGCGAAACGCCTTTTCAGGGTGCAACAGTGCTTGAGACTCTGAAGATGCACTCAAGTGCACCACCTCCGCGTCTAGGCGATGAGTTCCCCAGTGCCATGGCTGACTTAGTGGAGCGCTGTTTGCAAAAACGTCCTGAAGACAGACCCAAATCATTGGTAGAAGTGATTGAGGTCTATCACGCTCTGCAGCAAGGAAGTTATTCAGTTACAGAAACTGAGCCTGTAGCATTTGAAGATTTGCAACCTGGCGAAAAGCCTGACACCAGTAAGAAATCATTGATAATGATTTCGTCAATCGCTGCTATTTCAGGTGCGCTTGTCCTTGGTCTAGTATTTTATGTATTAGGAATTGCAGACAAGAAAGTACCGGTGAAGCCGCCTGCGCAACCAATAAAAGATGATGCTTACAAAATAAACTTTAGCGAACCTGTACTGCCCGTTAAATTTCAGACTACAGTAAAAAAGGGTCTGATTTACAAAATTGGACAGGGTGTAATTGATTCTGATTTAAAAGAATTGCAAGGCCAAAAATTAGACAAGCTCGAAATAGGCAATTGTATGATCGATGGCTCGGGGCTTGGTTATCTAAAGGACGTTAATCTAATTGGTCTTAACGTAACTAATTCTCGAATCAACGATTTGAATGTAAGCAATATTATTCGATTTAAAAATCTAGAACAGCTAGCATTCAGCTCACCTTTTGTGTCAGATGCTGGAATTGCAAAGCTTAAAGCGCTCAAAAAAATTAAGCGCCTCATGCTTGGTGGCATCGTCATTACAGACAAAGGTCTTGAAGTTTTAGAAGACTTTCCCAATCTTATTAGTCTTGAGCTGTACGCACCAAACGCTACAGACGAAATGTTTACTTACATGCGTCACATGAATAAGTTGACTCTTTTGTCCCTAATGGAGACATCTATTAGCAAAGATGCTGGCACTTATCTCAAGGCATTTCCCAAATTAGAATCGCTCGACTTAAGCGGGACCAAAGAATTATCCGATCAAAGCTGGCAAGTGATTTCGCAATTGCCGCTTACCATGCTTGTAGCGAAGGGAATAAAAATCGAAAAAAATAGTTTGCGTCATTTTACTTCTCACAGCAAAATCGAGGGTCTTTCGCTAGAGTCGACACGTGTTCAAGCAATAGACTTGAAGCATTTAAAAAAGCTCGACAATTTGTTGTATCTGAGTTTGCGTGACAACAATATTACAGACGATATGATTGACGCTGTTTTGTCATTGAAAGTGAAGAGTCTTGACTTAAGCTCAACTTATCTAGAAGATAGACAATTACTGCGTCTTTCTGAGAGCAAGTCACTTGAGAAACTTAATATTGATGGATGCCCTAAATTGACCTGGAAAGGGGTTGAGGCTTTCAGCAAAACATTTTTGCAAAAACGGAATCAGAGTTGCGCACTGGTGGGCACGATTCAAAACAAATAATAAATGATAAGCGATAACATCCAAGAGACTTTTGCCAATCGATATAAGATTATCGAAAGGCTGGGCGCCGGTGGAATGGGCATTGTTTATCTTGCTCACGATCCAATTTTAAATATAAACGTAGCGGTGAAAGTACTCGCTTCTGACCCTACTGGTATCACTGCTGCAAGATTGCAACGCGAAGCGGTGGCAGCTGGGAGTCTGAATCATCCAAATATTGCCAAAGTATTTGATTTTGGTCAGACAAGCGAAGGCTCACCATATATGGTGATGGAATATGTTCCTGGCAAGAGTCTTGCTGAGTTGATTTTAGAGCGTGGAAGTATTGCCATTGATGAGGCAGAGGACATTTTTGAGCAAATATTGCACGGATTGTCTATTGCTCATGCCCATAAAATTATCCACCGCGATTTAAAACCATCAAATATTATGGTGGCAAATCCAGATACAAGTGAAAAGCAAGTAAAACTGCTCGACTTTGGAGTGGCAAAATTAGAAGTCTACAATCAAGAATTGACGAGCACAGGCGCTCTTTTAGGCAGTCCTACCTATATGAGCCCAGAGCAAGCAATGGGACTGGATGCCGATGCGCGCTCAGATATTTATTCGTTTGGTTGTTTGATGTTCGAGACTCTGACTGGTCAGCCTCCATTTCGAGGAAAGACTGCGTTTGAAACAATTTCGATGCATAATACAAAAGCGCCGCCACTTGTGACAGATTTAGCACCAGAGCTAGAAATTTCAAACGAGTTTGTTAACTTAATAGATAGTTGTTTGAGCAAATCGGCTCAGGCAAGGCCGCAAAATTGCACTGAATTACTAGAAAAATTAAAAGTCAAACCTGAACCGGAACAAAAAACACAAATTGAAGTGTCACCGCCAGTAGTGCAGCAACTTGAAAGCAAAACTTTCATGGGACACAGTCAAGCTGTGGTAGCAATGGTTTCAATGTTTGCAGTGGCACTTTTGGCATTTACTTATGTGATGATAACTGCATCAATAAAGTCTCAAGTTCATAGAAAAGAGGATGAGACATTTTCTAAAGACAACAACAAACAAATAAATAACACTGGTTTTGGAGGTGAGCGCGGAGCAGACTTGATGCACGCAATGACCAGTCACAAAAACAAAACAGGCGATGGCACAACCACCCTTAAATTCAATGCCGCTATTGATGATGCAGATCTCGATCGCATAGATAAGAATCAAAAACGACTTGACTTTGGCAATGTAAATGTTACTCCTGAACAATTGCATGCAATTAGCACTTTGCCCTTAGAATCTCTGCAGCTAAGAGGGCAAGAACTTGATGACAACACTGTTCGCTATATTTCTAAAATAAAAACACTCAAGACTCTTTTTTGTAAAAACACACTAATCACAAATAAGGGACTTGGCGAAATCGGCAAATTAACTAACTTAGAGACGCTTCGAATTGGCTGTCCGCTGGTCACTTCAGATGGACTTTTGGCATTCAATAGTCTCATTCATTTAAAAAGTCTGCAGCTGGACGGTGACAGATTAAACGACGATACCTCGTTATATTTAAATGCTCTTCCTGCTTTGATTTCAGTAGGAATCGGTTCCAAGAATTTTGGCGACGAGGGTGTAGCTAATTTTAAGAAGTTACCCAGGCTACAATCTTTGACAGTACGCTCACCGCGCGTCACAGACCAGGCTTTGACTTATCTTAAAGACTTTAAGATGCTAAACGTCGCTAACTTTGAAGGATGCAAATTCTCACCAGATTTTGCGCTCAAATTGAAACCTGGCAAAAGGCTTTACGGACTTTCTATCATGAATCAGCGCTATTTCTCTATGGCTAGTGCCAAAGCGCTTAGTAACACAAATATAAGCATTTTAAATTTAAAAGGCACCTTTATTTCAGATGATCTTTTAACTGAGCTTGCTTCTATGAAGCGTCTTGCATCGTTTAATATAGAAGCGGCACCAATTACAATCAAAGGGTTGAAGGCGCTCAAAAGCCCACCTTTAGAGAGTTTCAACTTTATAAACTATCTAAATATAAATGATGAGATTGTGAAAAAGTTTTCGCAATTGAAAAATTTGCACTCGCTTCAATTGTCTCACACCAATATTAACGACAATCAATTGATGATGCTTGCAAGTCTTGGAAATTTGCAATATCTCAATCTGGATGGTTGTCCTGGTGTCACGCCAGAGGGCATTGAAGCATTTCAAAAATTGTATATGAGTATGCATCAAAAAGAGTGTCCCATTCATCGAGCCACAGTGTTTGCGCGTGATTTTCAGGAAGCCGAAAATTTCAAAAATGGCAAAAAAGACTGGCGAGTAATTTACAACGAAGAGGAGAAAAATTAAATGGAAGGCTTGTTCATAGGTCTCATTTTTATGGGTGGTCTGTTTATAGTTCTGTTCTGTGTCTTTTGCCTGCGTATATGCAGCGAATGGGAGCGCAAAGTGGTGCTACGCCTGGGACGATTTGCCGGTGTGCGCGGACCTGGTATTTTTCTTTTGCTGCCATTGGTTGAGGTGACACCAGTCACAATTGATTTGCGGACTATGACAAATTCAATTTCGGCAGAACAAACTCTTACACGCGACAATGTGCCAGTAAACGTTGACACCGTTGTTTACTGGAGTGTAGTCGATCCTAAATTAGCTGTTTTGAAAGTGGCAAACTATGATTCTGCTGTTATATTGGCTGCCCAAACTGCTCTGCGTGACATGATTGGTCGCAATGATCTCAGTCAAGTTCTGTCAGACCGAGCTGGTCTTGATAAAGCAATGACAGAAGTGCTAGATGCTCAAACAGAGCCCTGGGGAGTCAAAGTCGAATCGGTTCAGATGCGCGACATTAAAATTCCAGATAATTTGCAGGATGCCATGAGCCGGGTGGCCCAGGCTGAGCGGGAAGGGCAGGCTCGAATGTTGCTTGGCGATAGTGAGTTAAATATTGCCAAGCGCTTTGCCGATGCCGGTAAAGTTTATGAGCAAAACCCCATGGCGGTGCATTTGCGCGGCATGAACATGCTTTATGAAGTGATGAAAGCTGGCGGAACATCGACTGTAATTGTCCCCTCTACGGCGGTTGAGAGCATGAGCTTTGGGGGAATAACAGGAGTCACAGCTATGGCTAAAGCGAGTGAGCAACTGGCTGAATAAACCCAAAAACGAGGTTTGGTTGGAAAGACAAATTCCAGATAAAATCGCAGAACGCTACCAGATCAAAGGCACAGTTGGATCTGGTGGCATGGGTGTGGTGCTGCTTGGTTATGATCCCAATTTGGGAATTGATGTAGCAATTAAAATGCTGCACAAAGAAGCAAGTGAGAAGGAAGTGGCACGCTTGCAGCGCGAAGCCATGCTTGCAGGCAGACTGAATCATGTGCACATAGGCAAGGTATACGACTTTGGTCAGACCGAAGACGAGTCACCATATATGGTGATGGAATACTTCAAAGGTCAGACACTTGCCGATCTGATTAGATACAAAGGACATTTAACCTATTCTGAAGCACAACCCATTTTTGTTCAGCTCTGCGAGGCTCTTTTACACGCCCACCATCAAGGAATTGTACATAGAGATTTAAAACCGTCCAATATATTTTTAGCAAGACCTGTTCAGGGCATTCATGGTCCTGTGAATGTAAAACTGCTCGATTTTGGAGTGGCAAAAGTCGAATCCAATTCTGGCGAAATAACTTCAGCCGGAAGTATAGTTGGCAGTCCAGCTTATATGAGTCCCGAATTAGCTGAAGGCATTGATGCAGACTACCGCTCGGATATTTATAGTCTTGGTTGTTTGTTATTTGAAACACTTACAGGCCGTCCACCCTTTCAAGGCAAGACAGTTTTAGAAACAGTGTCTATGCACAGAAATAGTGCACCACCATTAGTATCGGAAATACTTGATAGTAATTGCGATGTCCCAAAAGCTATGGACGACATCATTGATAAGTGCTTGCAAAAAGCGCCAGCTAATCGACCTCAGCAAGTAGCAGAAATACTTGCGGTGCTTGAACCTGCCGAGCAGACTCTTAAAAGTGAAGTTCAAGAAGAAGCTAGGTATTTAGCAAAAACCGATACTATCTTTGATAAATTAGGTATCAACCCCATTGTGACTAGTCTTGTGGCTTTGGTGGTCATAATTTTGATTGGTCTGCTGTCTTTCGTTTTCATAAAAGATGCTCAGAAAAAAGCAGGACAGAAAACAGAAGAATTGCGAGAAAAATCTATTACAAAAAGAACAGTCGATCTTGCAAAAAACGTTGATGAAGATGGTGCAGGCTTTTCGCAGAATGAAATCTACATTAATCCACAGATTCAAATGAAATTTTGCCAGTTAAAGGATTTGTACGGAGACGAAGAGTTTAAACATGTTGCGCCTTTAGACTTCGAGGCGCTCGACTTATGGAACTCTGAAGTTACCGGAGTCGGACTTAATTATGTCAAAGACAAAAAAAGTCTCAAATGGCTAAAAATCAAGATCAATCCTGAGACTAGAGATCTGCTCAAATACGCATGCAATATTAAGAGTTTAGAATATCTAGAAGTTCGCACTGGCGATTTGACATCTCAAGATTGTGCTCAAGTTGCAAGACTGAAAAAATTAAAACGCTTTTGTCCAGGTCCAACGCGCATGGAGTGGACGGGACTAAATCAAATTAAAAATATGCCTCAATTGCACGGTATTTCAATTCTTGCTGAAGAAAAGCGCGGTGGTGAAGACAACGTTTATGGTCATGGCAAAGTTAATTTTGGACAATTACCATTACTAATGGAACTGGGAGTAGTTTTGCAAGGGCTAACTGACGAGGATTTATCAGGTGTCGCTCAATTAAAAAACCTTGTTAGTTTCGCGACTAGATCTAACAGGCTGACCGATAAAACTATCGAATATCTCTATCCATCAGCCGGGACTTTGAACAGTCTTACCCTGGTATCAAAAAATCTCTCAAGTTCTATTGGTGAAAAGCTTTCGGTTTTTCCAATGTTGCAGAGAATTGAAATTGGAAACGGAAAACCTATGAGTATTAAAAGTGCCAAAGTTATTGCCAGTCGAGTATTGCTAGAACTCAATTTACAAACCAGCCCCGTCACAGATCAGATTTTAAGTACTCTTAGTAAAAACAAAACCGTTTTCCGTCTGGCGCTAGGTAAGACTCAGCTTTCGGACAGAGGTTATGCTCAGTTTGTTGAATTTGCCAATTTAATAAATTTATCGATTGAAGGTGAATTGCTTACAGACGCTAAAGTGCGTAATCTGGCTAAATCGCAAACTATTAAAGAACTACACTTTGGCGATTCGAACCTGACCAATAGTCAGCTTATAATGCTTGCAAATATGCGAAATCTTGAATCAATCAATTTTAAAAAATGTCCCAACATTTCCGAAGCTGGAGAAGAGCTTATGAAGAAAAAATTCAAAGACCTCTGGCATAAAGAACCGCCTAGATTTCATATCGACAGCAATCGTTTGATTGAGGAAATCCAAAATTGAGTCCATTGCCTGAGACTATCGCCGACCGCTATGTGGTCAAAGAAGTTATTGGCTCTGGTGGCATGGGGCAGGTTTTGCGCGCGCACGATCCACATCTAGCTATTGATGTTGCGATTAAACTTTTGCATAAAAATGATATAGATACCACTGCTGCTCGACTGCAACGCGAAGCTGTTGCTGCAGGTAAACTGAATCACAAAAACATTGCTCGCGTTTATAACTTTGGTCAAACGGCTGATGGCGAGCCTTATATGGTGATGGAGTTTGTTCAGGGAGTTACACTTGCTGATTTAATCAAGAAAGAATCTCATCTGTCTGTAAACAAAGCAATAGAAATATTCATTCAAATTTGTAGTGGATTGCAATTGGCGCACGCAAATAATATTGTCCATCGCGATCTCAAACCATCCAATATTATGCTTGCCGACAATCCGGATAAAGGCGGACAGGAAGCCAAAATTCTAGACTTTGGAGTAGCGAAATTAGATCAAGTCTCGCAGAAACTAACAAGCACAAGTGCCATCATCGGCAGTCCTTTATATATGAGTCCAGAGCAAGCTTCAGCTCTTGATATTGATTTGCGATCTGATATTTACAGTTTGGGTTGTTTGATGTTTGAGACTCTTACAGGCATTGTCCCGCTCAAGGGAAAAAACGCCTTAGAAACAATTTCGCTTCATCGAGGCAAAGCACCGCCTTTAATTTCAGACGTTATAGAACATGCCGAATTTCCTGAGCGCTTAGTTGATCTAATAAATAGATGTCTTGCAAAATTGCCTGAGCAAAGACCTCAAACTGCAAACGAAATTAGTAATGAGCTTAAGTCTATCCAGGAAGAAATGGCTCAGAAGGTCACGTCTAGATCTCGTTTGAGTACTGAACACTCCTATATTCCTAAGACAACATTGAAGCAGTTGTTACTTGTTCTTGGAATTGTTTTGCTTTTGGGGTTGATGATTTTTTATTTCGTGAAATTAGGCTTTGATAGACAGAACGACATTAGAGTTGACAATGAAAAGAAGACAGACATCTCACATAAACCAGCTATCCACGTGCCTAAATCGGATGGAGAAAAAATTCGTGAAACTGTCGAAACTAGACCAACACAGTTTTATGATATTGCTGGTGGTGGCAAGGGGATTGCGTTTCAAAAATTTGTTATAGACTTTGAACTGAAAAAAGTCGAAGAATTTCCAAGCCTTCGCGGAGTTACTTTGAAAGACTGCATGCTATTGAAAGGCAATGGACTTAAGTATTTGAGCAATTCAAAAATTGATCAGATTTATATGGAGCACTCTAAAATTCAAGAAGAGAATCTTAAATACTTGCTTCCTATTAAAACCCTTAAGTTTGTTTATCTGAGCTCGACATCGTTGACCGACAAAGGTGTTGAAATCTTGGCGAAGAACAAAAACCTTGAACAGCTTAAATTAAGTTCTGAATTATTGACAGACCATGCAGCTCAGTTGATTTCCTCCCTACCAAGTATAGGTAAAGTTGAGCTAGAATCAAAGCAAATCACCGACAAAACAGCAGACCATCTTCAGTCAAAAAAATTGTGGTCTTTGAGTCTTCTGAATACATCGGTTAGCGAAAATGTTGGTATTAAAATCGCCAGGATGCCTACGGTTAAAGAGGTTGTTTTGAGCGGTACAAATAAATTGTCACTGGCTAGTTTGCAGGCTCTGAGCGATTCTGGTATTCAGTATCTTGGTTTGTCTGGCGTGCCCTTAAGCCGAGAGCATTTTGAAATGATTGCCAGAAACAAATCACTTACACAACTCACTTTTCTAGCTTATCCTGGCTGTTCAAAAGATATTGAGGCGCTTTGTGCCATTAAACATCCTTTTGAAATCAGCTTGCGCCGCAGCAAAAATATTGATGACAAACTTATTGATGCAATTACCAAGTTGCAAGTGGTGAATTTGAATCTGGAAGAATCTAATTTGACCGACAAACAGTTGATTAAGCTAGCAAAAACTAAGTCACTACAATCGGTTACGGTTCGTGATTGTCCTTTTATAACAGTTTATGGTGAAGAGGGATTTCATCGCTTTTTCAAATTGATGTGGAAGCGTGATTGCAAATTAGTAGTGCGCATGAATCCATCTGTGATAGGACTAACGGAGCAATTGCGTCCAGTTGAGGAATACAGGGAAAATGAGCAAAAGAAATAAACTTCGCGCCCTATTCGCTTTTTCCAGTCTCATTTTTTGTTCTCTGCAAGCCAAATCGCAAGAACCCGCAGCCGAAATTAAATCAATTGAAGTAAAGCGACCAAGCGATATTCGCCCTTTATCTGGTGCGCTCGATAATAGATTGTTCGTAAATAGCAATAGCCCCGAAATTGTAAGACAAGAAGGCATTCTTTTATCTACTTTTCCTCCGGCGGGTAAAGCTAATCCGGCTGCTCATCTGAATTTGGCACTAGAAGGCAACTTCATGCTTTTTTCGCATCATATAAATAAAGCTGAAGAAGGCGAAAGACCAAGGACACTACATATAGTGGCGCTGATTCATAATCCAGATGCCAAACAAAAAAATACTGTCAAAATTTTGTCTGGTGCAAGTTACCTGAGTCAGCCTGATGCCCCATTCAAAGCGCTTCCCGCCATAGAAGACAATCCAGAGGGACTAATTTATGCCGGTCCTGGTGATCGTATAACCGACGATTATCTGTTTGGCAAACGCAATTATGAATTTACTAAATCTATTACTCTAAAACCGCTTGAGACCAAAATTTTATTCAATTTACCTTTACCGGTAAGAAAGTTATCGCCTTGTTTGAACGGGCGATCAAGCCTCATGAATCTAAAGAGCAAAGGACCTGTTTATTTGGCAACGATTGCACTTTATGCCAAAGAAAATGAATCTGGTAGCGAAGATGCGCCATTGTTAGAAGAATGCATGCGAATTTTAAATGAGGGAAATCTTGCTGGACCGCGCGATAAAGAACCGTCTCCTCCAGGAGCAGGCAAGCTCATTTACGGGCGCGTGGCGGGCGTGCAACGCGGTTCGACCTGGAAAGTAACGCTTAGCGACAATGCCACCGATGTGCCCAAATTGCGCATTGCTTCAAGTGGCGAAAGCTTTTCATATCCATTATCAAGCCTTGAGGGCGGCACTTTCGGCACCCAGCAAGTACAAAGTGCACCACTTGTGGTTCGCTATCCAGACACCGCCTATCAGGCGCACGGCAATTATGGCGTTGAGTACGATTTGACCCTTCCCTTGTATAACGATTCCCAGGACTCAAAAGAAATTACGATCAAATTCCAGAATCCTCTCAAAAGCAACCAAAAGTCGCAAACCCTCAACTACCTGGAACCTCCAGCTTCAAACGTGTTTTTTAGAGGCACCGTTCAACTCAAATACAAAGACGATAACGGCTCGGCCCAGACTACCTTTACCCACCTTGTGCTAAAGAAAGGGCAGGAGAGTCAGGAGCTAGTCAAACTAAAACTTAAGCCGAAGGGGCGCCGCATGGTTGAGTTTCGATTCTTTTACCCGCCCGATGCGACCCCGCCACAAGTGTTGACTGTTACGACCCTCTAAAGCGAGATTCTTATGAACAAGTTGCTTCCATTACTCATTACGGCTCTGATTGCGCAGGCGCCTTCGTGGGCAGCCTCTGCTACTGAAAATTTGAACTGGCTTAAACTGGGCGACGATGTGGAGTGCGACATCAACATGGCCGCAAAAGCAGACGGCGCTAAATGGCGTATAGGCAAAGTCCACGAAATTAATATCAAAGGCAATTCTTATACAATTGCTCTTCCAGATAACTCCAAAATCAAAATCTTGAACAATTCAAAATGGATTAAAATCGCTTCTGATGCCGTTACTCAATCTTTTTCAGAACCTGCTGAAATTAAATCAGAAGAAACCCAACGCAAAGAAAAGAGCGATCCAGTGGAAACTAGAGAGGCAATTAAGCCCGCCGACATCGATAGTAAATCGGGCGAGATTATAGTTCCCATCATTCCAGATAAGTCTTTAAAGAACAAGAAAGGCGGAGCCCTTTCGGGATCCGCCTCCTTTATCTTAAGTACTTAGTATTTGCCGGCCGCGCTGCGTTTGTAATGGTTGAACGCATCGAGCGAGTTATCCAGTGTGCACTGGAAGCAGTATGAACCCATTTTCTTTCTGTCTGCATAATTAAGTGACATCTCGGCATAAATCGGCTCATCTGAGAAATTTACGCCTTGAGTGGCAGCATCATATACGGTGGCAGAGAAAAATATCTTGTCGATACGTGCCCAACGAGTTGCGCAGTAGCACATGGGGCAAGGCTCAGCCGATGTGTACAATTCGCAGTGCGAAGTTGCACCAGGTTGTGAAAGTTTCAAATTGGGATCGCTTTTTTCGATGCGACCCAAGTTGATTACATTCAATTCTTTGCACGCTTGACGAATAGCTGTTACTTCGCCGTGAGCTGTGGGATCTTTCCACATCACAACAGCGTTGTGCGAGATCCAATAACGGATAGCTTTTTTCGAATCGTCATCGACTTGTACAATAACAGTACTGAAAGGTCCGCCACCATTTTGTACGCTCTTGAGTGCGTGTTCGCAAGCCATTCGCATCCATTTGTTGCCGATTACTTCAACGCCGGCGTATTTCAAACTGGGTTTGATATTGGAAGTTTGGCATGGAAGTCGTTTTGCTTCGTCTTCTGGTCTGTCACTCTTGTTGCAATATCCGCTCCATGGCTGGATATAGCTGAACAAGTCTTTTTTTACGAGTGGTTCAAGATTCGAATCATACGGCTCGTCGCAGTCGTAGTGCGTTACTTGAGTGAATTCAGTATCGTAATTGTCGCCGAAAAATTTCTTCTCTCCTGCTTGCGCTTGTAAGTTGCAAGACAGAATAGTGAACAATGCGGCTAGACACGATGCTATTCCTTTTTTAGAAAATTGCATTCAGTTGCTCCCCCCGAGGAAGATGTGTCCTGGCCTTATGCCTTGTAATTCCGTCAATAAAACGCTTTTGCAACTTGTAATGAGGGTTTCGTTTTGCGATTTTCCGGTATCTAGGCACCGTAGGCTAATTTAAACTCTGGGCAGATTTGCTATTATTTTGAAATGGGTACAAGATTTCGAATTGTAGTAATAATCACGACAGCCTGTGCCGCCTTTTGGAGCGGACAACTTCAGATTTTGGCACTTGAATCTGAAAGCTCTAAAAATTCTAAAAATGGCATCTATTTAGTACTTCGAGCAGATAGAGCAAAATCTAAAATAGAACCGGTATTGGCGGGTGAAAAAGTGATTGTCGATGATGGTCGTTTTTTAGAAGAAAGCGAGCGCGACCCTGCTGAGTTTGTAGTGGTCGAAGAGAAAAGTTTTATCCCCTTCAAGCTTGATCAAAAGCCCGTCGAGGGATACACACAAGACAATAA
The DNA here is from genome assembly GCA_016699165.1 of Candidatus Melainabacteria bacterium. Lineage (GTDB taxonomy): Bacteria > Cyanobacteriota > Vampirovibrionia > Obscuribacterales > Obscuribacteraceae > Aved-18. The sequence goes on from CP064963.1 coordinate 4,059,062, forward strand.
ACCAAAAGTGTATTTGCAATTTGCTAAAGAGCAAGCGCAAGATTTAGATACACTCACAGGAAACAATGTAGGTAAGCGCATTGCTGTTGTTATTCACGATCAAATTGTGAGCTGTCACAAAATCAAAGAGGCACTCAAGGGCGGCAAGATGCAGATATCGCGCTGCACTAAAGAGAGTTGCAAACTTATATTTTCTGATTTACTCAAAGATAATGCGCAAGTAGATCGCAATGAATAAAGATAACGATATAAGTAGACGCATTATTCAAGACGGCAGTGGCGATAAGCGTCTTGGAATAATTGCAGTTTGCTTGTTAGGTTTTTTGTTGGTTGCAGGACTTGTCGCCTCATTGCTCTGGATGAATTACGACAAGCAGGCACAAGATCTTTTTTACAGTGGCGAAGCTGATATGCGAAGAGGCAGTTGTGCTCAGGCTCGCGAGAAAGGTCACAAAGCTGCTGAGCGAATGAAATTGGCACTTCAATTTAACAAATTTGTGCGAGGCGAATCACACAGCGAGATTGCAAACGACACACTGAATTTGGCGCGCTGTTATGATTTGGGCGGAGAATGGGATAAAGCACGCGATGTGCACGAGCAAGCTTGCGATCTTTTTCTTAAATCTAAAGGTCCAGCGGACGCTGAATATGCCTGGTCTTTACTGTCATTTGGGGACCATTATAGTTTGCGCAGAGACAAAGCAAAAGCACTCGAATATTTCAACAAAGCGCTTCCAATCATTGTAAAAGCGCATGGCACCGCGAGCAATGAATACACGTGGACTCTGCAAAGAATTGAAATAGCTAAGAAGCTTTGATATTTTCGCTTCGAATTAAATTCGGTTAGTTACTGGGTATATATCATTTTAAATTTTGGTTGATTTTAGCAAAGTCTAGGAGATACATGCATAAACCCTTTCTATTTGCCTTTAGCTTGATATTACTTGAGATGAATTGTTCAGACCTTTGTTTTGCAAGTCCGAGTGTCAAAACAAAACCAGCAACACTCGATAAAGCAACAACAGATATGTATCTAGCGAAAGCTAAATCATATCGAGCAGCTCACGATTCGAAGAGTGTTCTAAAAATTCAAGAATTTTTGTTGAAGTACTATCCAAACGAGCCTGTTTTTTACAAGATTGCAGCTGAGTGTTACAGCGCGTTGGGAGAGGATCAAAAAGCGATTGATTATTTTGATAAATCAGAAGCTTTATTTAAAACGAACCCAAAACCTCGCTTCGTAGCTGATAAAGGGCCGTTTCCCATTTATCTGTGCAAAGCAATTTCGTATAACAATCTGAAAAAATATTCCAAAGCTCTTGAAAATGTAAATGAAGCAATCAAGATTGATACGCCTCACAATTTTCCTGTTTTGTATGTTTTACGTGCAAATATTTTTCTTCAAATCGATAGATTTGAGGATGCTAAAAAAGATTTTGATACCTTGATGAAATGCAAGCTAGATGGTTTCGATAGTTATGACGCTGCAATTCTAGCTAGCCGATTAGGTCTTTTCAATGATGCTGCTAACCTGAGTAAAAAATCAGTGGCTAAAAATCCATTAGATCCCAAATTTTTGGGTAATTGCGGATACTTTCTTTTTGAAACAGGAAAAGATTCAGAAGCCGAAGACTTTTTTAAGCGAGCGATTGCATCAAAGGATTGCGGAATGAATGCTTACTCTGATTATTCCTGGCTTGAAAAAATTACTGGACATATAGACCAGGCTGAACCTCATGCAAAGAAAGCAATTTCGCTTTACGCTGATGCGAAGAAGAAAAAAACAAATGAGTTAAGTACTCTAATGAATGGAGCCATAGCATACACAGTATTGAACCAGTTTGAAGATGCTCGGCAACAGCTTAAATTAGCTCAGCAGCTTGATCCTAAAGATCGCGAGTATTTCAGGCACGAGGGAAGAATTTTAAAAGCTGAAGGTAAATTGGACGAAGCGCTGGAAGCATACAACAAGTATCTCGAAAAGGGATTGGCATGCAGGGGCTACAGTGAGCGCGCGGCGATTCTAAAAAAGTTGAATAGAAAAGACGAGGCTAAAAAAGATCTCGAGAGGGCTAAAGAAAAAGGCTACGTTATTGCTGATGGTGAGATCGCTGATTTGGATAACGAATAATCACGTACCTAAATCCAAAACGTAAACCGATATCGGTTTAAGATCTAAAAATAGGCAAGCGAAAGCCAACCCAAAATTCGAACGCGTCCATTTTTGAACGCACCAAATTCAGGGCGAAAAAAATCGAATCAAATATTCGATAGAAATCTAGAGCTGATGCTGAGATCGATAGAAACAAAAAACGAAGGCGTAAACCTTCGCTTGTTATTTTATCGATGAGCATTGAGCTCTGATAACTGAATAGCCTGATCAAGACACCTGTCTGACTCCACTACCTGGTCTTTTGAGTATTTTTACTACCAGATAGCTTCATTGTCACCGACCTGCGAGAACTAAGGAACGTGAGTTCCTCAATCTTGTCGGAGTTCTACCCAACTACCGAGTTGGATATATCCGAGTTCTCCCTAGAAAGGAGGTGATCCAGCCGCACCTTCCGGTACGGCTACCTTGTTACGACTTCGTCCCAGTCACCGGCACTGCCTTAGGCGGCTGCTTCCTTACGGATAGCACACCGACTTCGGGCGTTACCAGCTCCCATGACGTGACGGGCGGTGTGTACAAGGCCCGGGAACGTATTCAACGCTGCGTGCTGATCAGCGTTTACTAGCGATTCCGACTTCACGCAGGCGAGTTGCAGCCTGCGATCCGAACTGAGAATGGGTTTGGCGATTCGCTCCCCGTCGCCGGATTGCTTCGCATTGTCCCATCCATTGTAACACGTGTGTAGCCCAGGACATAAGGGGCATGATGACTTGACGTCGTCCCCACCTTCCTCCGGTTTGTCACCGGCAGTCTCGTTAGAGTGCCCAGCATTACCTGATGGCAACTAACAACGGGGGTTGCGCTCGTTGCGGGACTTAACCCAACATCTCACGACACGAGCTGACGACAGCCATGCACCACCTGTCTCTAAGTTTCCCGAAGGACACTTTTCTGTTTCCAAAAAATTCTTAGGATGTCAAGCCCTGGTAAGGTTCTTCGCGTTGCTTCGAATTAAACCACATGTTCCACCGCTTGTGCGGGCCCCCGTCAATTCCTTTGAGTTTCAACCTTGCGGCCGTACTACTCAGGCGGGATACTTATCGCGTTAGCTGCGGCACTGCAGGGGTCGATACCCACAACGCCTAGTATCCATCGTTTACGGCCAGGACTACTGGGGTATCTAATCCCATTCGCTCCCCTGGCTTTCGTTCCTCAGCGTCAGTTACGGGCCAGCAAGTCGCTTACGCCACTGGTGTTCTTCCCAATATCTACGCATTTCACCGCTACACTGGGAATTCCACTTGCCTCTACCGCACTCAAGTCATCCAGTATCCAATGCAGTTCTGTGGTTGGGCCACAGTATTTAACATCAGACTTAAATAACCGCCTACGAACTCTTTACGCCCAATAAATCCGGACAACGCTTGCATCCTACGTCTTACCGCGGCTGCTGGCACGTAGTTAGCCGATGCTTCCTTTGCTGGTACCGTCATTTTTTTCGTTCCAGCCGACAGAACTTTACACCCCAAAAGGCTTCTTCGTTCACGCGGTGTCGCTACATCAGGGTTTCCCCCATTGTGTAAAATTCCCCACTGCTGCCTCCCGTAGGAGTATGGGCCGTGTCTCAGTCCCATTGTGGCTGATCATCCTCTCAGACCAACTACCGATCGTAGCCTTGGTGGGCCTTTACCCCGCCAACTAGCTAATCGGATATAGGCTCATCTTAGAGTGGATTACTCCTTTAATATACAATCCGAAGACTGCATACCTATGGGGCATTAGCAAACCTTTCGGTCTGTTGTTCCCCGCTCTAAGGCAGATTCCTATATGTTACTCACCCGTCCGCCGCTAAATCCATAAGTAGCAAGCTACCTACTTCATTCGCTCGACTTGCATGTGTGAAGCACACCGCCAGCGTTCGTCCTGAGCCAGGATCAAACTCTCCGTTGTCAGAATCATCAAATGAATGATGATTTTGCAAATTGAATTTGAAACCTACTCAAAAGTTTTGACAGGCGCCTTGATAGGCTATTCAGTTATCAGGGTTCAATGATGAACTCGGGGCTTCACGCAACTTGTGTGCGTGCTGCACCGGTACAATTAGAAATTCTATCAAGGTCGATCGGAGTCGTCAACTTCGGCAACTCAGATAGTGCCTTATTTTGTACATATCGTTGCAATCGGTTATATACATCTTTCCTTAAACTTTCAAAGAAGGTGCTCAATGAAGAACTGGGTGACATCTAGCTCTTCCTTGAAGTGTTTTCTCTAAACCTAAACCGATATCGGTTCGCGTTTTAAAAGCACTATGTTCTGGCAAGGTCTGCCAAAAATTCGAAATGCTGGTTGCAAAGCGACTTTTCGCTATCTATATATATGCAGCTAAATTTGGCAGGCGAGTTGCGACGATGAAGATCGTTTTCTTGCGCCATATATAAGTACTAGTTTGTTTGGCTCCTTGAAGCCCAGGAACAAATAGGTCTTGTTGATTTTAAAAAGGGCTTGTGGATTGGGACCTTCTTTGACGAAGTCGGCTTCATGCAAAGCGGTGAGCTCGTCCACAAAACTCTTGTAACCAGCTTGTGCTGTTAGTGGATTCTCATGATTGATTACTAAAACCCGCAGCCGCTCTCGGTTTGGATATTGCACTTGATAATCGGCAAGAGCTGCGATGCGTGCTTTGTCTATTGATAGTTTTTCCAGGAAAGGCAAATCGAAGTAGTGCTTGCTTGTGAGCGGACCCACCACAAGGCGTTCGCTGCCTCTTACGCGCTCGATTTGGGGAAGGTACTGAGCAAAGCGAGGCGAGTCGGAATGAATAGCCACAATGGCAGACATTTGTTTGTACATTTTGTTCATGACGTCTTTGCTTTCTTCGTCGTCCGGTTCGGTAGATGCCAGGCGGAAGAAATGACGGTCTTGCCAGAACGAAATACTTTTCTCGTCTTCAGATGAGCCGTCACCGCGCTTGACCACATTGGCAGAACCTGTGTGCAAGAGACCAAATGCCGCACTTGCATACATAGGATTGTCGAACAAATATTCTTCTATTGTTATGTAGCGGTTGCCACGCTTGAAAGTTTTTTGGGCGAGCACTTGACAGTGCAATTCTTCAAGCACTTTGGTGTCACGCAACATAAAGCTTGTTGTAGGTGCGCCTTCTTTTACATCGTTTATGGTTTGGGCATATTTAGCCGCACTACCGGTAGTATCAGGCGTTAATGTTACTGGTGCCGCTGAATATATAACTGTTTTGACCGGCTCCCAGCCAGCGTGGCTAATTCCATCCAGTCGATTTTTTGTTTCGTCACTTTCGGGGGTGGCATTGGCTGCACTTTCGAATAAATTCGCAAATGCGGTGGCAAGAACTAAGGTCGCTAAGGTAGCAACTATTTTGTTTTTCATCAGTTGCCCCCCTGGGCGACTTGCCTAGTTCTTAGCGGCAGTGAGCGATGGTTGTTTTGCAAACCATGCAATCGTGTCTTTCAAACCGGGTTCGAGATCGACTTGTGGTTTCCATCCAAGCAATTGGGTTGCCTTAGAAATGTCGGGCAAGCGTCTGCGCGGATCATCAATCGGCAGCGGTTTGAATACAATTTCACTTTGGCTCTTGGTCAATTCTTTTATAGCGTTGGCAATCTGTAACACTGTTTTTTCGTTCGGATTGCCAATGTTGATAGGGAGATTGTGATCGCATTTCATCATGCGGCAGATGCCGTCGACGAGATCCGACACATACTGAAAGCTTCTTGTTTGCGAACCGTCACCATATACGGTGAGTGGTTTATTTTCCAGCGCCTGGCTGATGAAGTTAGATACAACGCGACCATCTCTGATGCGAAGGCGCGGACCGTAGCAATTGAAAATGCGGATGATACGAGTATCAAGTTTGTGTTTTTGGTGGTAAGCCATTGTGATAGCTTCGGAGAATCTTTTGGATTCATCGTACACACCACGTGGACCAATTGGATTTACATTGCCCCAATAGTCTTCTTTTTGTGGATGCTGCTCGGGATCGCCATAAACTTCAGAAGTGCTTGCAAGAAAATACTTAGCCTTTTTAGCGAGCGCCAATCCAAGCGTGTTGTGGGTTCCAAGCGAATTAACTTTCAGTGTTTCGATGGGCAAATCGAGATAATCTACAGGCGATGCTGGAGATGCAAAATGCAGAACCCAGTCGAGGTCGCCTTTTACGTCGATAAATTTGGAAACATTGTGTTCTATGAATTCGAAATTCTTATTGTCGTTGTGAGCTGCAAAATTTTCCGTTTTGCCTGTGACCAGATTGTCCATGGCAATGACGTGGTGCCCTTCGCCAAGTAGTCTGTCTACTAAGTGCGAGCCGATGAATCCAGCTCCTCCGGTAATTAGAATTCTCAACGTCCAATCCCCCTGTAGGTGATACCGGAAAGTGTGATTTCGTCTTCGGGCAAGACGTTTCGTCCGTCGATAATTAATGGCCAGCGCATAGAGCGAGCTAGCTCTTTCCAGTCGGCACGACGAAATTCGTCCCACTCTGTAACCAAAATTAGTGCATCACTGGCGGTGGCAAGGTCATTTAGGCTATTGCAATATTTGATATCTAATTCTGGATGTTGTTTTTTGCAAGCATCTATTGAAACAGGATCGTAAGCTTTCACGTGTGCGCCCATTTTGATAAGTTGAGCAGCAATGGTCAAACTTGGTGCGTCACGCAAGTCGTCTGTGTTTGGCTTGAACGCCAGACCCATGAGACCGATGGTGCGACCTTTGATGATTTTCAATTCTTCTTGCAATTTGTGGATGACACAAAGACGTTGTCTATCATTTACCGATATGGTGGCATTCATAAGCATCGTCGGGTAGTCGTACTCTTTGGCGACGGCAATAAGTGCCATGATGTCTTTATGGAAGCAGCTTCCGCCCCAGCCTACACCTGCATTCAAGAATGAGGCGCCTATTCTGTTGTCGAGTCCGATACCGCGCGAAACTTGTTTGACGTCGGCTCCGACCTTTTCGCAAAGACCGGCAATCTCATTGGCAAAACTAATTTTCATAGCCAGAAATGCGTTGGCTGAATATTTAATAAGTTCTGCACTGGCCAAGTCGGTAACGACGAAAGGCACATGCTCCAAGCCTTTGGGGCGCGGTGCGTATTCTGGAGATTCAAAATCTTGATCAAGAATTGGTCGGTACAAATCGCGCATTGTATTGACTGCGTCATCATCAAGCGATCCTAAAACAATTCTGTCTGGATAAAGCGAATCGGCAATAGCACTGCCTTCGCGCAGGAATTCTGGATTACTCACCACTGCAAAGCTTGGTGCGTCAGGTTTTGATTTGCGCGCGGGAACTGTTTGCGCTTGCATCTGTTCGACACCTTGATTGACGAGCATTTCCACCCAGTTGCCTGAGCCCACAGGGACGGTTGACTTGTTCACGATAACGCGTCTCTTGTCCGAATCCAGTGCACCTCCAATGGAGCGCGCCACTGTCATTACTTGCGAAAGATCGGGCTCGCCGTTTGCTTGCGAAGGAGTACCTACGGCAATGAAAATAACTTGGGCGCTTTTTACAGCCTGGACGATGTCTGAGCTGAATTGAATAGTTTTGGCTTTGAGACAGTCGCTTACGAATTCTTGTAATCCAGGTTCGAAAAAAGGCACTTTGCCTTTGGCTAGTTCATCCAGGCGGGCGGGATTTGACTCCACTGTCACCACTTTGTTGCCTAGATAAGCCAAACACGCGCTTGTCACAAGCCCGACGTACCCAGCACCAACGACGCAAATGTTCATCACTGACTCCAGTTCGCTCCCACAAAGAATCGGTCTAAACCAATCATAGTCTAACAATAAAGCTAACTAAATGTGTATTTTGGGCTGCTGTGTTAGCCTCATAACACACTTATAATCACTTGTAATCCTCTGAAGCTCAAAAAAATATGTCGATCAAAGAATTTGTCACAACTATATCCAGGCTCAGAGAACCTGATGGTTGCCCGTGGGATCGCGAACAGACCCACGAAACATTGGCGCGCTTTCTATTGGAAGAAACTTATGAAGTGCTTGAAGTCATTCACTCGGGTGAGAAACAAAAGTTACGCGAAGAGCTTGGCGACTTGTTATTGCAAATAGTTTTGCATGCCCAGATTGCTCGCGAGGCTGGAGACTTTGATTTCGAAGACGTGGCGGCGGGAATCAATGCAAAAATGATCGAGCGTCATCCTCATGTTTTTGGCGATGTTAAGGTGGCTGATGCAAGCGAAGTGGTGCATTTGTGGGAGCAGCGCAAGTCAGCCAAAGCGAAAGAACAAAACAAAGATGCCTCTGTGCTCGATTCTGTTTCTAAAGCGCAACCCGCCTTGATGCATGCTCTAAAGATATCTGAAAAAGCGGTGAGCGAAGGTTTTGAATGGAAAAAGGAAGAAGACCTTTGGGACAAGCTTTTAAGCGAAGTGGACGAGTTGCGTCACGAAATTGAAGTACTAAAAGAAAAGTCAAAAGCCGGTCAGGCACTAGATAAAACCGATCTCGAGCTTGAGCTTGGCGATGTACTTTTTTGCGTTGTTAATGTCGCTCGCTGGCATAAACTAAATCCAGAAGAAGCGCTAATTAAGACCATTGAGAAATTCAAAAAGCGCTTTAGCTGTATGGAGAAAATCAGCAAAAAGCCGCTTAAAGAACTTTCTAAAGACGATTTATACGAGCTTTGGATCGAAGCCAAATCGCAAGTAAAAGTCTAAATCTCTTCGACTGCTTCGTCTTCGCCTTCTTCTTCGGCAACTTTACCTGCAAGCCTTTTCTCGCGCTCTGCAAGGCGTTTGGCTGCTTCTTCCATCGCTTTTAATTGAGCGGGGGAATGCATTTTGAGCGGAATATTGTTATCGAGTGCAAGGTCAACGTGTTGCAATTTGCCTTTGTATGTATTCAATACGTCGATAATTGAAATCAGCCTGCCAAGTCGTTCTGTAACGGTATTGTCGAGGGTGCCTAGTTTCAAGTCGAGATGTTCGGTTTCCACTGCCACATCGAATGGTTTGCGCAAATCAATGGCAGTGACAGGTTGGCTCACTTGTTTTTCGATATACGAGATCCAGGTTGCCCACTGCTTAACTGCAGCTGGCATCATTTTCATATTGCTTGGTCCGTAAATTTTCAATTTGGGCTGAGGGAAGTTAGGAAATTTGGAAAGTGGTATCACTCGACCAGATTCAGCTATAACGGCTTCGTTAGAGCCTTCTGGTCCACTAGAAAGTGTTGCCCATGGAAATTCTTCAAGCACTTCTACAGAAAGTTGTGGTTTTGGAAATGCTGCACGTTTTACAAAAACATGTTTGACTCCCTCTAAGCTTGCGATTTTCTTTTCCAGCTTATTTGGGTCGACCTGGAAAATTGGCTTGTGTAGGCTTTCGGCAAGGAGAGATTTAATTTGATCTGTTGAGACGTAAATATTGCCGCGCACTTTAACATCGCTATCGATATCGTTCATGCACCATGGCAAATATATAAAACTGGCAATACAAGTTGTTATAACTGCAAGCAAAAGCACCATGCGAACAGACTGACGACGCCCGTGAATCTGTCTGGCAGCCTTTCTTTGATCGCGACGGGATTTTATCCACTCTCGGCGTTTTTCAGGAGATAACATTACGAACAGCTAACCTCTACTTTCACGCCTGCCAGGTCAAATTCTATCACTCCACAATAAACAAAAGAAGCATCTCCTGTTATTTGGACGCTGTTTGTTTTGCCAACCCATTCCACAAAGAGTGTGCCACCAGGCATGATTACGTCAATCAGATTATCTTTTTTCATTCTTTGCTCAAGCACGCCTGCCACCACTACAGCTGCTGCTCCACTGGCGCAGGCGAGTGTGGGTCCGCATCCTCGCTCGATTACATAACACTCAAAGGCATTTTCATTAATGGTGCGAACAAATTCTACATTGACCGATTCTGGAAAAGCCTTGTTTTCTTGCAGCTCTAAAGCCAGATTCAAAAATTTCTTTTTAGGATCGCTTTCGTGCCAAATAGGCGAATCGAAATTAACACAGTGCGGATTTCCCATACTTACACAAGTCAATTCGATGTCGTTAATTTGTTCTTTCACGACGTGCTCAAAACCTGATGTGGACTTGAATTTGACTGGTATCTGCTTGGGTCTCAATTCAGGACTGCCCATGTCCACTTTTATTTTGTTCGAATTATTTTTTGCATCCATCCAGATTTGAACGGGACCGCAGGCAGTGGCAACTTTGAATTGATCTTTTTCAATTATTTTTTTGTCGTGTGCAAAGCGAGCCAGGCAACGCAAGCCGTTTCCACAGGTTTGAGCAGGACTGCCATCAGAATTTGTATATATCCAGGAGATATCGTTATTGCTGTAATCTGGATAATCGCCAATCAAACGCTCTCGACATTCCTTATAGAAGGTCTTTGAATCAGAATTGGGCAAGACTAAAATCAAGCCGTCGGCGCCAATGCCCTTGTGTCTGTGGCAAAGTTGTTGAGCCAGCTGTGGCGCGCATAGTTGCCAAGAGGAGAGTAGCGCTTCGCCTTCTTTTGTAGTGGCTAAATCGCGGGCGTCAATAACGACAAAATCATTTCCCGCGCCCTGAAACTTGCTAAATGGCAGCTTGGCTAACATCCGTCCCCAAAAAACTCGAACCGATATCGGTTCAACCCTAACAAAATGAGATTATACCTTGACTAGCTTGGCAGGCTTGGCAAGCCTAAACGGACATTTCTTATTAAATTTCTTAAATTTTCATTCTGGACTGTTGGTTAGTCCTATATATCCGGGTATTAACCTAATGAACAAACATATTGCACTTTGGTTTTGCAGCCCAGTCTGGAGCCTCTGAGGTCTCCCTGGCGCTTGTAATGCCTGCGTCCTGGCGAGGATTTTCCATGTTCCAGTCCCCTCACCAAAATCACCTGTTATTCAAACAGCCACATATCATCTCGGTGGATCAAACTTATCCATGTCCCCGTTGTGAGCATGGTTTGCTTGAGCCATACGGTCATACCGAGACTTTGAATTGTCTGTCTTGTGATCGCTTCTTTGTCCCGCTGCGCGGCGGACGTAAGCTATTTCCTGCTAATCGAATGGGCTGGAAAATTGCTCCCACATACTGGTGGGACGGACTCAAATGGCACTGGGCTGGAACCACAGCCACCGCACGTCAGCTCACCTCGATAGTGCTCATGTTCATGCTATCTGTGATTGGCGCCCATTTCTTCTCATCTTCAAGCCTTTTGGCGCATCGTCCCGATTGGCTTAATCCGGTTCTCATAATGGCAGTAACTGGCCTTGTAACCATGCAACTCATATATTATTTGTGCTGGGACTTCGAGTTCATCACTAAGCGAAGAAATAGCCAGAAATAATGCACTTACCAGTATTGCTTGAGGAAAGCCTTGAGTATCTCAAGGTCGAACCCGGCAAGACTTATCTAGACGCCACAGCAGGCGGCGGCGGTCATTTGAGCGTCATTGCCAAGGGGGCGGGCGAAAGCTCAACCGTTATCGGTTTAGATCGCGACGTCCATGTAATTGATCAGTTGAAAATTCGGCAAGGTCTTGGCGATTTGTCTTCTAATATTCGGCTATTCCATAGTAATTTCAGCGATATCAAAGGTGTGCTCGAAGAAAATGGTATCGGTACCATATCTGGTGGCATACTTGCCGACTTAGGTGTTTCATCAATGCAAATTGATAATGCCGAGCGAGGCTTCAGCTTTCAGCAAGACGGTCCGCTTGATATGCGAATGGACACCACATCGTCTTTGTCTGCTCATACGATCGTTAACGAATTCTCCGAAAAGGAAATCGCCGACATCATCTTCAATTATGGCGAAGATCGCCATGCCCGGGCGATCGCCAAAGCAATTTTGAGGAATCGGCCAATTGATTCGACTGCACAGCTTGCTTCGATAGTAACGAAATCTTTAGGACGCTTTCAGGGCAAAAATAGCAAGTACAACAAAAATCCCGCGACGCGAACCTTTCAAGCTATACGCATGGCCGTAAATGAAGAGCTTCTAAGTCTGGAAAAATTTTTAGAAGAGGCAACATCATGTCTTGAACCCGGGGCGCGGCTTGTAGTCATCACTTTCCACTCTTTGGAAGATCGAATGGTTAAGCAATTTTTTAGAACTAAATCCTTACAATGTATCTGTCCGCCTCGTCATCCTGTATGCACTTGCAATACTCGGCGAGCTTTGCAAATTCTCACTAAAAAACCAATTGTTGCCAGTTCGCAAGAAATCGATTTTAATAGTCGTGCGAGGAGTGCTAAACTCAGAGCCGCAGAAAAACTAGACGATTCAAATCAATTAGACCATCCCTAGAATTGCAGGAATATATATGGTGTCCAGAAAGCGCAACGAAGTCCCCAGCAGTCCATATATAGGTGTCCAAGAAAGAAAGAATAGTCATCGCAGTCAGGTAGTCGCCCTTTCGTACAACGTTGTGTCGGGCGAAGCAGAGGCTGATAATGTAGTTACCGCCACCAATCCTTTTGTTTCTTTTCCAACTTCTATCAACAACGCTGCGGTAGCACCAGTTGTTGTTCCACAAGTCGAGCAAGTAAAACGCCCCCACTTGGTGGCAATTGAATCGCCCGAACAAGAAAAGAAAAAACGTCAAAGTCCTTTATTAGTCAAAGCTAATCGCGCAATGCAAACCGTCCTTGTAGGACTATGCGGAGTTGCGATTTTTGCTTATGGTTTCGATGTAGTGGTATCACACGATGTCGGCGCTCAACAAGACTTAGCCCGCCGTTTAAGCGAACAGAACTCTGAATTGTCTGCTCAGCTACTCAAAACAATTTCATACGGCGAATTGCAGAATGGCTTGAACAGCTGTTCCGAAGCTCTGGTAGGTAGATCTGGACTTCGAGTTCCAGACCAAGTGCAAGTGATTAAGGCCATAACACCACCCACGGTGAAAACCTTCTCGGCACAACGCCACCACCTTCCCATAATGACCGGCTACTAAATAGCCAGCACGAAACAAAGAAGAAAGAACACAGAAAGAGTACGTCAGTTTAATTCGGGTTGAAGCTTGTCAGGAGATCGTGAGTGCCAGCACCTTTAGATCTCACTGAAAGACGGACAACACGAACTCGTGGGCAGAAGCCTCGCACGCCGCTATGGCGCCTAAGAGTCTGGCAAGTTTTACTGATGATTGGCGTTGCAGCAATTGCTGTGCGTCTTTACTATTTGCAAATTTATATGGGTCCGACCATCAAAGAGCGGGCTAAAGTTCAACGTCAAAAAACGAATCTACTTATACATCGCGGCGCCATCACCGATAGACACGGGCTGCCACTTGCGATTGATACCACGCGATATAACATTTATATTCACCCGCGTTTGCTCAAAGTTTCAAAAGAAGAAGCTGCTAACACCATTGCTCGTTTGACCAAAACAAATGAAACAGACATCCTAGCCAAGCTCAATAAAAACTATCCCGTAGTCACAATCGGCAAGCATTTAGAGCGCGAAGTGGCTGATGAACTGCACAAACTCAATTGGACTGGTCTTGATATCGTTCCTCGTCCCTTTCGTCACTATCCCGAAGGTCAGCTTGCTGCCCACATCTTGGGCTATGTCAATTCTGATATCAAAGGTCAAGGCGGTGTGGAGCAGTCGCAACAAGACATGCTCAACGACACAGGCTCTATTCCAAAGCCACAGTTAGACGGTCGCGGAAAGACAATTTTGCTTCCTCACAAAGGACCAAGCTGGGATATCACGCCACCACTTGGACGACATGTTGAACTTACAATCGACAATACACTGCAGCACTTAGCCGAAAAAGAACTAGCTGCAATGGGCTCGCACTCACATTGTAAGCGTGCGACTGCAATTATCATGGACCCAAGCAATGGCGATATTCTAGCTTGGGCTAACTATCCGTCTTACGATCCAAATAACTACGCCAAATATCCTTTTTCAATTACCAAAAACTGGGGCATGGTCGACGTCTATCAACCCGGCTCCACCTTCAAAGTTCTCACTGTATCTGCTGGTCTTGAAACTAAAGCAATCAGTCCTAATTTCACTATTCATGACGGTGGTGCGCTCACCATCGGTAGAGCCACAATCCACAATAGTCATGGTGGCAATGGCACGATAGACTTATTGCATCTATTCATTCACTCCAGTAACATCGGCGCCGCTACAGTGGCTATGCGCATGTCGCCCGAACAGTTTTACAATAAACTAAAAGGCTTTGGTATGGGTGGCAAAACCGGTATCGAGCTTCAAGGCGAATCGCGCGGATTACTTTTGCGCTGGCAGAAATGGAAACAAATTGACCAAGCCACTACCGGATTTGGACAGGGCGCAATTGCTGTGACACCACTTCAGCTAATTGCTGGTATCAACACGGTGGCAAACAAAGGCGAATGGGTTCAGCCACATTTAATTAGACGAACATATGACCCACGCACAGGCGTTACCGAGAAATGGGCAGACCCCGAGCGTCGTCGAGTAATTAGCCCTGAAGTTGCAAAACTAGTCTCAGGCTTGCTTGCACAAAACATCCAGCAAGGATCTCAAATCGCAGGCAAAGTTCCCGGCTACAGAGTGGCTGGCAAAACTGGAACCGCACAAAAAGTGCGTGAAGGCGGAAGAGGCTATGTGGCTGGAGAAACAATTGCTTCGTTTATAGGATTTCTTCCCGCCGAAGATCCGCAATTGATTTGTCTGGTCGTTGTGGACGCTCCTCAAACAGACGGGCGCTGGGGAAACACAGTTGCCGGACCAGTCTTTAATGGCATCATGACTGAAGCGGCAAGACTGATGGCCATCACACCATCTTATGAGCTTAAGAAAATCAATGGAAAACTGGTCGACCCAGAAGGCAAAGTAGTACCGCCAGTGATTCCGCCATCTATAAAATACGCAGCCGAACTACCTAACTCAAAACCACTCTAGGCGAAGGCCTTAAATCCAATTGGCAGATTCTGTAGGTCCCAATCCTAATTACGAAGGCGACGAGCTCAAGAATCAAGAGAATGCTGAGCTTATAGAACAAGCTGTAAACGCGTCCGATTTGCCAGATGGACCTGGTTTACCTAAAGAACCTAAAGATCCCAAAAAGCCTGAACCTCCAAAAGAGCGACTCGGTAAAACTGTCGGCAAAGTCGCTTTTCTGAACATAATTTCCAAAGCTTTTGGACTGGCTCGAGACATAGTGGTGATGCAGACTTTTGGCACATCGCGCATCACCGACGCTTACTATTTTGCCTATATGTTCACCGGCAATATTTTTGTTTTGTTTGGTGGTCTTGGTGGACCGTTTCATCAAAACACAGTCACCGCCATAGGTGCGCTCGATGACAAAAAGAAAGTGTCTGTTCTAACTGGGCAAATTTTGCTCACTACTTTTGCTTTTCTTGGATTGATCTCGCTTTTAATTTATTTTCTTGCACCATTCATAGTATCAATTGTAGTTCCAGGCACTGGACTGCCCGAACCTGAACGTCTAAAGCTCTGGGATGAGGTGTTGATGCAGTTTCGCATCATGATTCCACTTGTTGTTCTTGCCGGACTAGTTGGTATTGGATGTGGCATCTCGAATACATATAACGAACATATTGGTCCATCGATTGGACCGGCGTTTGCGTCAGTGGCAATTATCATATTTCTCTGGCTCTTCCCTAATTCGACAGGATTCTATCTTGCGCTTGGCACCACAGTTGGAGCCTTTATGCAATTTGCTGTGCAGTGGTTTGGTATCAGTAAAGCCAATCCCGAATTCAAACTAGAATTCAAACTGGCTCCGGAAGTGAAAAAGTTCTTTCAGAATCTGGGCAAAGCAAGCATCGGAACTCTCAGTGGTCAGCTCAATTTATATATTGATGCCTTTTTTGTTTCTAGCTTGGCTGAAGGTAGTTGGGCGGCTATTCAAAATGCTAACAGGTTATTTCAATTGCCTATTGGTATTTTGTCCACAGCTATGGTGGTGCCAATTCTTCCTCGCTTTGTTTCGCACGTCAAAGCAAACCAACCAGAAGACGTAAAAAAAGATCTACACAAAGCTTGGCGAATACTTTGGTTTGTCGTTTTGCCCATGTCGGCAATATTGCTAGCATTACCAGATCTGATTGTCAAAATACTTTTTGAGCGTGGCAGCTTCAACGAAGAGTCGCGTACTATGGTTGTTTTAGCCTTGTCATTTTTGGTGCCAAGCGCTTTTTTCTATCTGGGTAGAGATATAATTTTGCGGGCGTTTTATGCCCATGGTGATTTTGACACGCCATACAAAATTTCGATTGCCGCACTCGCATTAAAGGCTGTTTTGGACTGGGCCTTAGTAGGTCCGATGGGACTAGCCGGAATTGTTCTATCTACGACGCTTGTGACTATTTTCAATTTTGTTTTGTACTGTTATTTTCTTACAAGAAAAATTGGCTCGCTCGGCTTAGGCGGGCTTGTGGTGCCGACTTCGATTATGATAGTTGGTTCGGTCTTATGTGGACTCACTGCCTATTACACAAGTCAATTTTTAAGTGGCTTGAGCATTCTTGAGTCTGCAAACCCGCTAATCTCGATGGCATTAATACTTGCCCTGTCAGCAGCGTGTGGTGGCATCGTCTATCTGGCTATTTGTCTTTTGTGCAAGTTGCATGAACCCTCACATGCATTGAGTATGGTCAGAAAGAAGTTCAATCGCTAAAGAAAAATGTGTAGGGTGGGGAGGGGACCGATGAATTTAAATAAGCGTATTTTGTTAGCTTCTATACTAGGTGTCGGTCTTGGCTCGGCGCAGCCTCCTGCAATGTGTGCTCCCGATACTGCCGATATAAAAGCCTTTCGGTTAATTATCAAAGCTAAAGAAGTCAGTCAAAAAAATCCATCAGATGCGTCGGCCAAAAGACTTGCCAGTGATGCGCATCTACTTTTAGAGACTTTGCCTATTCTTTCTGATGAACGTCTCAAACATCTGGTTACTCTTGAAGAATTTTATCTAAGCTCTAAAGACTCGAATAATTCAGTCAAAGTGGGGCACGAGCTGGATAAAAATGTCGACGATGCAATTAAAAGTGGCTCTGTCTCAAATGATCAGCTGCACAATTGTTTAAAGATGCTGAAGCAAAGAGCATCTAACGACATGCAAAGAAACGCGCATTTCATTGGTCGCGGTTTGCCGCCAAATGCATACACACGGACTTCTTATATTTACAAGCGAATGCAATTGGTATTGGACAAGATTCCATCAACAGATTTGAACAAAGTCCAGTATATGCGCGAGATTTTCGACTTTTATAAAAACAATGGCAAAATAGCAGAGGCAGAGCAAATTCAGCAAAAAATTGATGCCACGCTCAAAACCGGTTGGACTGAGCGAGAAAAGATAACCAAGAAGAAAAAGCCGTGTCTTGGATGTGGAATGGGTTAGCTCAACATTTGAACGCCAGAATACACATTTAGTGGAACGAATTCACCGGTTTCTTCTTCGAGTGCCGAAATCCATTTGGTCTCAGGCTCATACAACCAACCGTGTACTGCGATTTCTTCGCAACCAAAAATCTCTGTGTATCGCTTCAGTCTTGGAATGATAATTTGCATCCAGCGTTGTTGCAAAAGAACTCGTCTTGATACAAAATCCAATTCTGGAAATTCGTTTCTTGCTTGATTTTCCAATTCGTGTAAAACCGAGTCGGGCTCTGTGTTTGCGAAGAAGGAGCAAAGACTGTGCATACTCACTACAAAATGCTGTGTCTCAGGACAGGTTTCAAGTAAAGACTTAAAAAGAGCACGCTCAGCGTCTTCGTTTGAACCAAGCAAGGCGCCCGGCAAGAGTACTTCTTTGCATTTTCCCCAGGTCTCTTCGATTATTGATTTGGGGGAAAGAAAAGTCTCGTTGCAAGAAACTAAAATCACTTTAGTCTCTTTGTCAGTTTCGTTATTGAATTTAAAAAGAGAAAGTATATCCATGATGCCATTTCCTCTAAGCCTATGAAATTAGCTTATTGAGAGATGCTGGTTGTTTTTGTGCTCCAGGCTTAATGATGTGCACGCTTTGTTTTGCACCACTCAAGACTTGCTTAAGAACTTCTTGTTGGAATAGTGAGCGCATAAAATCGGGTTTGTCCGCCAGAAGCAGAATGGTGTCAGCATCCCATTCGTTTGCATAATTTATAATTTCTTCGCTGATGCTAACGCCTGTGCGAATTTCATAGGAGATGCGCACATCGGGCAGAATCTGTTTCAAGTCGCGGCTTAACTTCATCAAAGCAGAGTCGGCGCCCTTAATTTTGACGTCTCGTTTGTGTAAATTAGTAAGTGCTTCAACACTGCTGTATGGTGTTGATTTAAGTACTTCGTCTATCACTACGTGCAAGAGCTTGGCCTCGCGCACAGTGCCTGACTGGAGCGAATACCAATATTCTATTAAATTTTCGAATTGAGATTCGCCTTTAATTGGCAATAAAAGGCGCATACCTCTTTTTCTTCTAGGAAAGTCGTTAAACGAGTATTGATTTGTCATTTCGAGTACTCCATAGATTTAGACAGCGTAGCCCATTCGCCAGTATTGAAAATATTTTGTCCAGGCAATGTCTGTGCATTTTCCCAATCGATAAAAAACTTTCCTTTGTGTTTTGCCTCCCATTCCACAAGTGTTTGCAAGCATCCGTGATCGATGTATGTAACTCTATCCAGGCGAACATGCAGTTCCTGACTTTCTTCCCACTCTTCAAGCGCGGACACAAGTCTTGGCAGATGAAGGAAGGTCGCAGCTCCTGCTAATTGCAATATGGCTACACCTTCATTTACTTGATGAATTTTTATAGACAAATGAGTCAGTTGATATAACTCTTTAGCTGCAGCCATACAAAGACCGATGATGATTCCAGTGAACAAATTGGTCACCATAATTGCCACCACTGTAAGCAACATGATGATTTTTTCTTCTTTCATAAAAGGCTTGGTGCGCTGCCAAATCTGCTGAGTCATATTGAAGCCAATATAGACAAGTACGGCAGCGAGGGCGGCTGTTGGCATGTATTCGAGCAATTTTGGAAAGGCCACAATTGCCACCAGCATCAACACGCCATGTAAAATATTTGGTATTTTAGTTTGAGCACCACTCTGTAAGTTAGTTACACTGCGCAAAAGTACCCCTACCACTGGCAGTGCACCAACCAGTCCGCAAAGCAGATTTCCTGTACCTTGCGCGATAAATTCTCTGTCTAGTTTGTAGCCTCTTTTGATTGTGCTCAAACTTTCAATGGCATTTAAAGTGATTGTAGTCTGTGCGCTCAAAACAAGTGCGAGAATGGACGCAGACATCCAAATTTGCGGATCTAAAAACGGCTTGGCAAAATTATTAAAATTGCCACTTAAAAAAGTGACGTTCAAAGTGTCTGGCAGACTCACTTTTGGACAGGCAGATTTAGAAAAACAGTGGCAAGCGACGCAACTAGAATGGCAATGAGTGCAGGTGGTGCAAAGCGAAATGCTTTGTGTGGAATGCGCTTCCACAAGCAGGCAATTGTAATTGTGACTGCACCAAGAAGTGCTGCGATGTGGTGAGCATTCATTTCAGAAACGAGCAGACCATTTTTAATTGCGTATGGAATGGCAATTAAATTGGCAAGACCCGTGTCTTTCGGCGAATCGTCGAGCATGATATGAAACTGAGTACAAATAATTAAAAGTCCCATCCCGGCAAGCATGCCGTTTACCACAGCTGGCGAAACCATGCGAAACCAGTGCGATGTTTTGGAGAGTCCAATAGCTAATTGAATTAAGCCGGCAATTGTTACTAATGCGCCAATAGAAGCTATTCCGTGTTTGGTTAACATCTCAAGTAAGAGCACGCCAATGCCAGCGTCTGGTCCTGAAACGAGCAGACCGCAGCCGGAGAGGGAACCGGCTACGACAGCCCCGATTAAACCTGAAATAATGCCCTGTTCGGGCGATACGCCAGAAGCTATGGCGACACCAATATTTAGAGGTAACGCAACGAAAAACAGCAGAATACCGGCTGTAAGCTCGAGTGGCAGCTGCTTTTTACTAATTGCCATCTTCGTCCCCCGTGAAAGGTTTTTGAAAGGAAAGCATCGACATATTGCAACATTACAATATAACCATACTACACCGTCACAAAAATTGCACAATTCTATGATAGGATTTCACCCCATTTAATGATTAAATAAACCCGGTCGGGTTAACCCTTACAGACCGATCTTGACGAAAAAGTCCTAATTTAAAACGTAAACCGATATCGGTTTACGTTTCAGAAGTACCTGTGAATTATCTATATAAGGATTAGGCTTTTTTCTTGCGCTTAGGCTTTTCTTCGTGCGTCCACTGGGTGTTTGCAGCTTCGATGGCATGCAAAATGCGTTCCGACTCTAATTTGTCGGGACTGACAAACATTAAACACTTCAGGACCATTGCCGCAAGTTCGGGCTGGCGCAGGTGATAGTGAACATGACGCCCTTGACGGCGTTCGATTACCACCCGATTAACACGCAAAACCCCAAGATGCTGAGAGACTGACGCATGAGGAACACCAAGCGAGTTCTGCAAGTCGTTGACGGTCAGTTCCCGGTCGCTCAGCTCTTCTATTATTTGAATGCGCAAGGGGTTGGACAATATTCCAAAGAGTCTTGCCAATTCGTTAGCCGCTAAACGTCTTTCTGTCATATCTATATATTAGCGACTTTGCAGATGTTTAAACAAGGCCAAATTTAAGAATGAATTTGCACCACAATTTCGTCTCGGGTCAAATCTGCCCAACCTAGTTTAGACAAATTGCGTCCGCCACCTTCAAAATCTATATCGAGCAAAGTCTGGGCAAAGCAAATTACCGAATCTAAAACTGGAGTAGATAGACCAGCTTTGCGAGCCAGTCCTTGAATAGGAACGTGAGAGCAGGAAACGTCTTCAATAATATAGCGATGATGCAATTCCATCGGCGCTTGACTGTATCTGTAGTTCGGCACCGTCCGCAGTGCGTTGTATAGAGACGAAGTGTCACAGCCATAATATCTGTTTAAAAGCTCTGGCATCGGTATAAGAGTGGTGCCGTAAGCTTCTGCCACTGAGCGAAATTCTGATTCGAGCTTTTCCATCAATTTAATAGTCCGCTCGGTAAAACCTTCGTGATAGAAAAGAAAAGGCTCTGCGCGATCTACTTTATTCATGTTGGCGAGCATTGTGATTGTATGTGCCACTGCACCAAAATCGGTCAGTCCGCGCTGAATGATGTTATCTGCTTGCTCAAGACGTGGAAAGAAACGTTGGATAATCTTGCGACCAGAAATAGTTTGACTAAGGGTAGGAGCAGAAAATAAAGTCCAATCTTTAAATCCACGAATCCAGACACAGCCATCTTCTTGTATGCGACAAGCAAATAGTGCGTCTGTTTCAATCACAGTTATATTGCGTCTTTTGCAATCAACTCCGCATTGAGCAAGCACATTTGAAAATTCGACTGAGCCTGCAAATTTGCTTGAGAATAAAACAATTTCCTGTCCATCTTTAAGATGTGGAGCGAGCATACGTGCGATGTCGGCATAAACTGTAGTTACGGTCGCTATAAAAATAGTGCGCGACTTTGCCACAGACTCTGCAGGCGATGTTGTGACTGAGGCTAATTCGAATTCGCCTTCGACTTTGCCTACACTTTTTACAGACATGTTTTCGGCCAGACTTGAGACTTTATCCAGAGAGCGTGCAAGCAAATGCACTGGATAGCCTTGCTGAGCCAAATAGCTCGATAATGCCAAACCCGAATTTCCAGAGCCAACTATGGCTACAGGATGATTGGCGGGAGAAAAAGACTTTTCTAAAACTGGCTCAAAAGTAGTAATGGAGCCGCTTGTGACAAGCTTCAGGGTGGGCGTGCTAAATGCCGGATTTAGATAAATGGACATAGCAGCAGGACCCCCGTGATTCGGTCATTAATCATACGAAAGGATCATGAAAAAATCATTAAATTCATCATTAAGAGATTCTTCTTTGACATCGGTTTGCCCCGGTAAGAGAGGTCTTCCGGATATCTACTCAGGCGCTGGCGCCTTCTCTTTGACATTCTATTAAGCGCACAAGAGATTCATCTCCTGACTTTAAACACAAATCCAAAGTCTCTTTGGCTTCCCTTTGATCGAGTCAATAAGCCAGGCTGTCATTTTTACTAAAGCTGTCGCCTTCTGCTGCGTAAGCTAAAAACAGGTCTATATCATTTAAATTCTCAGAGTCGGTCAATCCCCAGATTTCAGGCAAATTGTATTTGTCTTTTTTAAGTTCGATACTAGAACTAAATGCGGTGGCAATGGATTTTGCGACTTGGTTCTTTCATTATTTCTCTTTGATGGCGTCTGCCACTTCGGCAGCACCGCGCGCGCTGTCATAATAAACTTGAATCCACGGGTGACCCGATTCGTCATTACCCACGTATTTTGCCGGCTTCAATTTCCAACCATCAGGCATACCGACTAGTCCTTTGGAGAAAACCATTTCCTTCGCCCCGTTAAGTGTGAAAGGCTGGAAAGATCCTTCTGCCACCAAACCGCGATAGGTGTTTCCCTTGATTTCGAGGGTTCCTATATGAATGTAGCTAGAACCTGAAATCTTGTTGACTTCGTATAGTCCATTTGGCGGAGCGCCTTTAGCGGCTTGTTTGCTATCGCCAAGCGATGGAGCGGGGAAAATCGTAACAAGACCCAACACCAGAAAACTCAAGGCAAATGTGCCTTGAGCGCTGATTTTAGGTAGAAATGTCAGGTTTGATTTCATTGGTTCAGGCTCCTTAAGGGGTATTTTTCCAGGAGACTAATTTACCACCTGGGAGCCTGAAAAAAATTAGGCGGTCTTGCTTAAAAGGCGGCAACACCGGCTTCTGCGACTTTATGGTCTTGCTCGCCTGAGCCACCACTTACGCCAACAGCGCCAACGACTCTGCCATCTTTTTTGAGTGGAATGCCACCGGCAAAAATCATTACGCGACCATCGTTCGATGCGTTGATACCAAAAAATTGTCCGCCAGATTGACTATGATCAGCTAAATCTTTTGTAGCGATATCAAACGCGCGAGAAGTCCACGCCTTCTTGATTGAAATATCAATGCTGCCCATCCAGGCATTGTCCATTCGAACATGTGCCACCAGATTGCCACCACAATCGGCAACGGCAATATTCATTGGTTGTCCGATTTCAGTCGCTTTTTTCTCGGCTGCTTCAATAATGCGACGTGCGTCTGCAAGAGTTATCATGATGGTCTCCTAGAGTTATTCGATAGATCAGGTTATTTTAGCAAGAATTCGGGGAACGGATCTAGGGCGTAGTGTCAGTAAAAGGTCTATATGAAGAAACTTTTGATAACCGGTTCCCTGCCTGATTCTATCAAGCAAAAATTGCAAAAGCTTGGGCTTGAAATCTCGCATTATGGGGTTAATGACCTTGTCGCTCCCGACAAGTTTAAAGAAGCAATCGAACATACAGACATTTATATAAGTGGTGGCTACGAAGAAGGTAAAGCAGAAATCATTGAAGCTGCTCGCAATTTAAAACTTATTGCGTTTCTTGGAGTTGATGCTGGTCATTTTATAGATCTTAAAGCGTGCACAAAAAAACAAATCAGTGTTTGCAATACACCAGGTGCTAACGCAATCTCGGTAGCTGAGTTTACTTTCGCTCTGATGCTCGATGCGCAGCGCAGAATTACACAATGCGCAGTTGCCACCATGGTGCCGGAGCAATATTCAGGTTACTCTTATGAAACTTCTCGTACTCTTCACGGCAAAACAATTGGTTTAATTGGCTTTGGACGCATTGGTCAACACTTAGCTAAAATGGCTATTGATGGGTTTAATGCCAAAGTTTTATACAACACTCAAAGTGGTGCCAAACCAGATTTGGAACCGCATGGTGCAAAATATGTTTCAATGGAAACGTTAGTTAAAGAGTCGGACATAATTAGTTTGCACGTGCCACGTCATGCCGGTTCAATGCTCAATAAAGAACAGTTTGAAAAAATGAAACCTGGTATCACAATTGTAAATACCTGCGCTGCTGAAAATTGTGATCCCAATGCTTTGCTTGCACATTTGCAAAAGGACAAAAATGCTTATTGCGCATTTGATGGTTTTTACGAAGAAGCTGATGAAAAGACCAAGCCTGCAATAGAAGAATTGCGGAAGTTGTTTTTCACACAATTCGTAGTGACACCACATGTTGCCTGGCGGACGCATGAATCTGATTTAGCAACGCTCGATATGGCAGTTGAATCTATTGCCGATGCGCTCTCGGGCAAGCCGCCTCGCAACTTAGTTTGCTAGTTTAATTGATTCGACCATTTTTTGAAAGACGGGTTCGAAGTAAGGAAATTCTTTCGATTCTGCCGTGCCGTTAAAAGTGTACGCCTTGTTATTCTTCACAAAATAAACGGCAAGCTGTCTTCCCATAAATTCTGCATCGCCCATTTCTTGCACGCGCTGAACAGCGTCTACTCCATCCACTTTTACTTTTGTTTCCGAAATACTCTTGAAATTGTATTCAGGCTTTTTGGCGATGAAATCTTTAACCGCATCAGCGTAATCCTGAGCAGTGGCATTGGCAGGCACTTCTTCAACAGCGCTATTGACATTGACTCCGCCTTCGAAAGCAAAAACTTTGAAGCACATTGGCGCTTCGTATTCTTTCAATTGCCATGACGAGGGGTAGCTAACAGAATAGCCGGACTTTTCGTCCTTGAAGGTTTTCATATCAGCCAGAGCGGTTTTGACCGAGTCTTCAAGTGTCTTTGCATCAATGACTCTAGGTGCAGGTTTTGCAGGCGCGGCAGTCTGTTCGTCGGCAAAGGCTGGCAGTGTGCCGGCTGTTGCAAGGCTTGAAAAGAGCGCGATTAATAAGGCTAATTTTTTCATTTGGGTATTTTAGCAGGGTTGGGGGTTTTGAAGAATCATTTGACCAAAGCATCGTTGGTCGCTAGGATCATGTAATGCGTCCTTAGTTCAGCTGGATAGAATGCGTGGCTTCGAACCATGAGGTCGGGGGTTCGAGTCCCTCAGGGCGCAAGATTTTTGTTTTTGAGAATTAGCTGTCGGTGATAATTTGAACAGAAAATCTCTTGCAGCAATTTCAATATTTCTTTTGCATGGCTGCAGTTTAAGTCCCCCCGCTCTTAGCGGGAATGTCAATCATGACCAGGCTGGAGTGAAAGTTGGCATGAGCGGTATCGATGTATTTGTTTATTCGAAAAAGCAAGTCAACGAGACCATTACAGCTCTCAATAATATCGATCATGCAATGCCGCAAGCATCACTTCTATTTCCGAAACTATTCGATACGGATTACATCGCAAAAACTGTTACTGGACCTCAAAGTGGCAAATTCAAGTTTGACCAGTTGAAAGAAGGCGACTACGTTGTTGCCGTAGAGGCGCATACTTCTGTCAAAGCCCCAACAATTTACTGGTTGATTCCTATCCATATCGAAGAAGGAAAGGCGCAGAAAATCGAACTTTCGGACAAGAACACAGTTTTCACCTACAATTCATTCGCCAAATTAGAGCCTTAACTAGTCCTATGCGGCGGTCCGTTTTCTTTCAGCTTTTGAGGCTTTTGATCGTAGAAGGCGATTTGCACCGCTAATGCAAAACCACCTGATGCGGCTGCGACGAAACAAATAATCGCAAGTCCCGGATAGCCCAAAATTTTGAAACTGGTGGAGACGTCCATCAATAGCGACGCTCCAATGATGAGCGCTGCAAGAATCAGTGAAAGACTTATTCTGTTTGCTACTTTCTGAACCGAGTCTATCAGCAAAGCTTCATCCACAACTTTCATTGAAAGTTTGTTATTTGCCACCAGATCAAGAATTTTATTCACATGATTTGGAAGCTTTTCCATAAAGTCTCTTGCTTCCATCAAATTGTTTCCAATGTGACCAGGAGAGAGGTCCTTCAGCAGACGTTGCTGCATTATGTGCGCAGCATTTCTTCGAACAGATGCGTTGGGATCGAAATTGGGATCGAGTGTGCGACCAACTTGATCCAGGTTCATCAGCGCTTTGCCTACCATCGTAAGTTCTGATGGTACGCGGATTCCACAATCTCCAGCCGCTTTGGTTACTGCAATTACAACTTGTCCAACTTGCATTCCATCAATGTTGGCATCGAGATCTTTTTGCACGATATCTGAAATCTGTTTTCGAAATGCAATTTCGTCATATTTTTCTTTGCGCTCACTGATATCAACTGCAATGTTAGCAACGGTGTCGGGACGCCCTTCACTGATAGCAATAACTAATTGCAATAATTTTCCTTGCAAATGTGGTGTCAATCGCGCCACCATTCCAAGATCGATTAATCCAATGCGTTTGTCGTCGGTTAAAAGAACATTGCCTGGATGGGGATCTGCA
Source organism: Candidatus Melainabacteria bacterium (assembly GCA_016699165.1). Lineage (GTDB taxonomy): Bacteria > Cyanobacteriota > Vampirovibrionia > Obscuribacterales > Obscuribacteraceae > Aved-18. The sequence continues at coordinate 4,085,541 of CP064963.1, forward strand.
TGGAAGAATCCATCGACCAAAATTTGTTTCAAATAAGCGCTGAACACCTCTTCTGCAAGTGGTGCTCCGTCCAATTCGAGTTGTTCTAATTTTGAAATTTCAGTGACTTTTTTGCCAGAGACAAATTCCATGGTCAAAACAGTCGATGAGCTGTAATCGTTTATTGGAGCTGGTACAAATATAAGATCAAACTCTTCGAGATTCTTTTTCATCGTCTCTAAGTTGTGCGCTTCTTTTCTGTAATCAAGCTCTTCCAATACCGATTTGCGAAACTCATCGAGCATCACGCCGTACTCGTATTTTTGACCTGACTTTGTGTGAGTGTCATAAAAATTGGCTATTTCTTCTAAGATTTCGAGATCTTCAAAAATGCTCTCGCGAATGCCTGGGCGCTGGACTTTGACTGCGACTACTCTGCCATCGCGCAAGACAGCTCTGTGAATTTGCCCCAATGATGCTGCTGCGACTGGCTCGCTATCGAATTCTAAAAATGCTTTGGAGATGCGAACACCTAGCTCACTTATTACTCGCTTCTCGATTTCACCAAAGGGAACTGGCTCGCATTTGTCCTGAAGCTTTGCCAGAGCTGCCATATAAGTAGGCGGTAACAAGTCTGAGCGAGTCGACATTAATTGTCCGAATTTGATAAATGCTGGTCCCAGCTTTTCTATGTCTCTGGTAAGTTCTTCGGCTTCGGCTGGAACTGCAGGTTCTGCTGTTTTGACCGTATTTGCAATGCCGGTGACCTTTCCGTTATTGCCGTTTCCATTGCTTTTGCCATTTCCGTTGCTGCCATTGCCATTGCCATTATTTCCATTTTTCTTTTCATAATTCTTTTCTTCAGCAACGATCTCAGCTAATCCCGCATTTTTGACGAGGTCCGAATTGCCGTATTTGACGAGCAACATGGCAATATCCTTGTATCGCTTAATGTGCGGTCCAATTGCAATGCCCATGTCCTTCCACCTCGCAAACCGTATTTGATTTATGCATAGCAAGGAATGGCGAAGCGGGTGCGGGATTTTTTGCAGGTTAATAAAGCGGACATTTGAGCGGACATTTTGTCGGACATTTAAAAGGTTTAATTTGCTGAAAAGGCTGGTATAATTATTCGAGAGGGTAATTTTAAAGTGGACAATCAAGCGGACATTTCGCCGGACAATTATGAAGATTAAAGATGACGGTGAAAATATAAGTTCGATGGAACCGCTTTTAGTGACATCAGAATCGGACTCGTATGGCGATTTGATAGATATAGCTATGGATCTAATCGCGAAGTCAACGGCTTTACGCGCATCATTACCTGCGAGCATTGTAGACTCGCTTTCCGCGCTGGTGCGCACCATGAATTGTTATTATAGTAACCTTATCGAGGGTCATAGCACTCATCCTATCGACATTGAAAGGGCGATGATGCAGGATTATAGTCGCGATAAAGAAAAGCGCGATTTGCAACTGGAAGCTCGTGCGCACGTTGAAGTTCAACAATGGTTAGATGATGGTGCGCTTGAAGGGCGAATTACTAGTCCAGAAAGCATTAAGGAAGTGCATAAGCAATTTTGTAGTCGTTTGCCCGCAGAGCTCCTGATCTTAGACGGTGAGCCGGTTGTGCCTGGGCAATTTAGAACGAGATTTGTTCAAGTAGGCAAACATGTCGCAATAAGTCCCGGCGCGGTTGAACGATTTTTAGATAGATACTCTGCCGTTTATGAGCGTTCCTCAAAAAGTGAGGCAATTGTATCGATCCCCGCTGCTCATCACCGATTGCTTTGGATTCACCCGTTTATGGATGGAAATGGTCGTGTGGCTCGACTTGTGTCTCATGCGCAAATTCTTTCGCTTTTAGAAACTGGTGGCATTTGGTCGGTGGCTAGAGGATTGGCGCGCAGCGAGCAGGAATATAAGTCGCATCTGATGGCATGCGATGCCACCAGATATAACGATTGGGATGGAAGGGGCAATCTAAGTTTGCGTGCGTTGATCGCATTCACCAGGTATTTTTTGCTGGTTTGTGTAGATCAAGTTGAATTCATGGGGAAACTGATTGAGCCTAACAAGTTGAGGGAGCGCGTTTTAAACTGGACAGGTCAGCAAATTGAAGAAGGACTTCTTCCTCATAGCTCAATCGCTCTAGTTCAGGCTGTGCTGTACAAAGGGGAATTGGCTCGTTCTGAAGCTCCAGCCTTATTAGGGGTGACAGACAGACAAGCTCGCAGAGTAACTTCTGCTCTAGTCGAAAGAGGAGTCCTAACTTCTCAATCAGATAAGTCGCCTTTCAAGTTAGCCTTTCCAGCGACTTTGGCGTCGGAGTGGATGCCGGGATTGTTTCCCTCGTTATAAACCTTGAACTGCTTTCTTCGCAATCTTTGCCATCAGCGCCTCTCTTACTTCAATCGGCGCGCGCGAACCTTTGACAAAAACGGTAACGTAAAACAATTGACCTTTGGGCCCGACAATAATACCTACATCGTTTGTTGCAGTGTTTTGTCCTTTGATATCACGCCCAGTGCCTGTCTTGTGAGCGATTTTCCATTTTGGTGGCAGTCCTGCCGAAAGTCTGTTAGTGCCGGTCTTGCAATTAAACATGTCCTCAAGCACCACCGCGCGAGATTCTTTTGAGAGCAAATCGCCACTATAAAGTTTTTGCAAAAGTGCCACCATTGCGTTTGGAGTGGCAGTATCTCTTTCATCGGTGAGAAACTTTTTGATGTTGGAGCTTTCTGGTTGAAGAATGGCTTCTGGTCTGTCTATGCGCACTGACTCGATACCAGCTTCTTTCAATATCTCGGTCACTCTTTTTGCGCCACCAACTTTGGCTATGAGAATATCGCATGCGGTGTTATCGCTGTCGCAAATTGCTCTGGTCATCAATTCGCGAATAGTAAAATCTGATTGCGATCCTTTTATAGCGTTTTTAATTGGACTGTGCAGCGGAACTAAATCTGTTTTGCGCACCGTGATTTTGTCTGTGATTTTGAGCTTACCTTGATCGGCCAGGCGAAGTACCGCAATTGACAGCGGCATTTTGCAAACGCTTTGCATTGGAAATGGTTTGGTTTCATTTAATAAGTATTTCTTTTTAGTGGTGGCATCAACCACCGCAATTCCTACTTCGCCTTTGACTGAATCAAGATCTTTCTGATCAAGAAAAGACCAGGCGGGTGCGGCACTAGTGAAAAACACTGACCCAAACGTAAGTATAAGCATGCAATTATTCATATGAGTATGAAAACAAGGACTGTGCGAAAAGAAATTAGGTCGAATTCATTTTCGGAATTGAACTTTTTGAAGAGAGATGTCGTCTTACCTAATAGAGGCACCCCCAAGAGGAAATATTTATGAAATTTGCAAATATGTTGGCAGCATCCATGGTTTTAGCCGTGGCTGGTCTCTCTTTAGACATGCAGCCGGCGCATGCATGGAAGCATGGTGTCAACAATCGTCAACAGCGCCAACAGGCGAGAATTCAGAGAGGCGCACAGTACGGTTCATTGACTCCAGTTGAAGCTCGCCGACTGTCTAATCAGCAAAATGCCCTTGCAGCTCAAGAAGCGCGTTTTCGAGCAAGTGGCAATGGTCTCAATAGTTGGGAGCGTTCAAAATTACAGCATGAACAAAATCAGTTGAGCCAAAATATTCATCGACAATCAACCGATCGACAGGGAACCATCATGCCACCAGTCGGCAACCCACCCATTGTCGTAAATCCACCTACATATAATCCCCCAGGTAGACCTGGCTTATACAATGTAAATCAAAATCAATTGAATCAGCAACAGCGAATGTACCAAGGTATTCAATCTGGTGAATTGACTGGGCATGAGGCTCAGCGTCTTGCAATTCAACAACAAAGATTCGCAGCGACTGAAGCTTCGATGCGACAAGATGGGCTGACTCTCAATGAAAGAAGAAAGCTCGACCACATGCAAGATAGCATGAGTCGTAACATTTACAATCAAAAGCATGATGCCCAGGACAGATAGGGCTAGATAAGAAAAAAGTGTCCCCACTTCACGTTCGTTTCACGCTCGCTTCACCAAAAGTTCACGCAGAAAACATACATTGAGCATGCTTAGACTCAACTGCGTACGAGAATGAAATGACGCTCAGCCCTCACCTTTGGTGAGTGCGGAATTTTAGTGGGGACAAATTTATGAAACGACTTTTTGCATCAGTGGCGTTTGCCATTTCGTGCGTTTTTACACAGCAGACAGATGCGCTGGCAGCCAATCATTTTGTTTCGCCTAGTGGCACAGGTGTTGATGGAAGCAATTGGAAGAAGGCGTGGAAATCGCCCTCAGACATAGATTGGACCAAAGTCAACGCAGGCGATCAAATACTTTTAGATGGTGGCACAGCAGGTGTTACTTATAATGCATCGATTATAGTGCCCAAGAGTGGCGCTCAGGGTGCACCTATAACAATTAGACAAAGTCCTCAAGCAGGTCACAACGGACCTATAACCTTTTATGGTGGCGCCACTACTGGTGCTGTAGGACTGGACAACGCAATTCTTATACAAGGTTCGTTCATCAATATAATTGGTGCCCAGCGTGGCGGAATTAAGATTAATGCGTACAAAGTAGCTTGCGTAAACATCGCAGGAACTGGCACCAATAATATAAATGTCAAAAACATTTATATGGACAACCGAGTGACATCACCACCTTATGGATCAACATCGTCTGTGGGGCTTCGTTATAGTGGCTACAACAATAGAATTTTAGATTGCGATTTTCGCAACTCGACAGCTGGTGCAAGAGAAATTTATACAGCTGGTGTCGAGAACTTGACTGTGTTCAATAGATGTTCGTTTGGTTGCGATAGATTCTGCGACGGCTGGCAGCGAGGCGCTTCTGGCGACAGCATTCTTGGCGTTAATAACGCAGATGCCAGTTTTAAATCGACTACGCATGTGCGCAACAGCGCTTTTGGTCCCTACGTCTCTTTTGGACTGAGAGTTTATAGTGGCACCTGGTCTGTGGCTGATTGCTTGTTCTTGAACTCAAACACTGCAGGCATCTATATGGACCCACTTGCTGTAAGCCCACCCAATGTTCGCGTCAATCAATGCACATTCTATAAAGCAGGCACACCGACACCGCCTTACATGATTTCCAATTTTCCGATTTATAACAACACTGGTGTTGGAACTTTGAAAGTGAAAAACTCAATTGTTTATGGTGGCACAATGCGCGTCCCTGCAGAAATGAACATAAACGCAGGTGGCAATTTCCAATTCAGAGTGCTCGGCTCAACTACAGCACTTGCTCCAAGTCAGGTAGACCCGCAATTCACAGATGATGCAACACTGTCGACTTTGCCTGTGAACTTTGTGCCGCGCAGGTTATGCGAAGTAAGTTATGCAGTTAAGTCAACCTCTCCTGCGGTAGGCAAAGGCTCGCGACTACTTTCCACCAATGAGTTGTGCGCACCATATGGATTCACTACACCAATTCCAATGCAAGTAGGCGGACCATAGCAGATGCGACTGCGCAACACACGACGATCTAATAGCGGCGCTGCCATGTTGATGATAATTCTCATCTGTGTGGCGGCGCTTGCCGTAGCCATCGTCACAGGTGTCTCCTTGATAAAATTTACTGTGGCAAGCCAAAGAGCCGAAGCCGCGTGTGAAGCTGCAAGCCTTACGGCGGTGAAAGAACTATCTAAAATTGTAATTGACGATCCCAACTTTGGATTAATAGGACTGGGTAATTATGCACCGTCGGAGACGGGCATTTTGGCTGGCGATGGCAAGCCACTACCTGTAGTATCGATAAATTCAGTAATGGCAAGCGCCAGAGTGGCAATGCTTTTATCTGAGCGCCTGGGCAGTGCTGAATTTAGACGCCTTGCTACACACGATGCTTTGTGCGCACAAAAAGCATCGGCAAACTTAACTTCGGAATTGAAGAAGGCTTTGAGTGATGCAAAAGACGGTCCCAAAGATATTAATCAAGAATTACTCAAGCCAAGAGCCAAGGCATTTTCTGCAATCAAAGATAATTTAAAAGGTGCAGTTGGCAATTTTAAAATCAAAGAATTCGACTTGCAGCTAGGTTATTTAAAAGACGGAAGCACCACCGTAACTCAATCTTGCAAACCCGAAGAAGGAATATACCAGGCATTTAAGAATTATCCAGTAAGTGGACACGATTTTATTTTTACTGGAGTGGGCAAGCAATCATGTTTAGTGGACAGAAATCATTTTGCAAAAGATGATGGTCGTATGCCATCGAGCGTGGTGAAAGTTTCACTCGTGTTAGAGCGTTCGGACGAAAAAGACCAGGCGTTTAAGACTGTTGCTGCATCGAGTTGTGCGCAGCCCTATAGTTTGGAAGATAAGTCAAAACCTGGAACCATGAATTTGAGTTTGCCCCAGGGTCTTCCCCAGGAATGTTACTCCATTCAGAATTTATTGGAAGATACCAAATTTGGTGCGTTTCCAATTACTTATTACACTTCGCTTGGTGGCGATTATCCTCTTGAACCTCAGGCGCGATTGGCACCAAATGGCGTACAAGAAAACAAAAAACACATAAGTAGCGTCTTTGCTCAAGGGCTTTACGACTGGATTCGAAGCGCCAATGGCAAAGTCAAAATAGACAGTGTGGTCAATATAGTAAATTCAAGATTGTATTCTGATAATCACGATGTAATCCCTGGTCAATCTATTGCATTTTCATTTAACCAATATGGTGAAGTGAAGACTAAGTCATATTCGGCGTATAGCGCCTCTAATCAATTGGTGCACGAGAATCAGTTTTACACAATTGCTTGGGACGCAATTACCACAACGACCGGTAATTGGACTTTTACTTGTCGCGATCAGGTGCGCAATCTGGGTTTGCAAAATGGTGGCAAGCACGCCGGTCAGTTGATGGAAAATACCTTTAGCTATGAGTCAATGTCTGCTAAAGACCGCAAAGTTTACAACCAGGGTGGACTCGCTGTAGAATTCGTTTTATCATGCAGCCCAATCGCTTCAATAAAGCAAACCAACAACTAAAAAATATCCAGGTTGCTGTTTTATCCGCAATCGCTTCAATATCTATAGTTTCTACAATTAATCCCAGTATGGCACAGCAGCCAGACTCTAATCCAAGCGCCCAAGAATATCGAACTATTTTATTTGGTGCGACAGAGAAGCGCGTTGATGCTGATGATAACGCCTTTCGCTTGGCTGCGGAAAAATTGCAAAATGGATACAACCTATCTGCCGATGAATTTAGATCGCTTGGAGTTGGCTGTGTAGGTTATGAATCGTATCGCAAATATTTTCAGAACATTGCAGTTGTGATTGCTGTTTATAAAGATTCACCCGCTGCTAGAGCCGGCATCAAAGTGGGCGATAAAATAGTGGACAATCAAAAAGACAATGAATTTGCCAAAGCGAATCCGCATATAAAGCAAGTCCAAATCAGGCTCGCTCAAGCTGGCGACCCAATTGATATTACAGTGTTGCGCAATGGCAGACCTGAAAAGGTCACACTCGTTCGCATGAACATCGAAGATATTCAAGAAACAAAGTTTCGAAAGATGTGGGAGAACACCGTTCGTCGCCTCGGTTTTCCAAAGGAAGGAAATTACACTGGAACGAGTATGCGCAACTTACAGCCAGACAAAAGCGATTGAAAAAGTGAATATCAAGCATCCTGGTTTTTATTGGATTGTTTGTGGTTTAAAAAGCGATAAAAACTCGGAATGACCAAAAGTGTGAGCAGAGTGGCTGATACTAATCCACCAAATACGACAGTGGCTAGTGGACGTTGAATTTCAGCACCTGTAGATTCGGAGAAAAGCTTGGGTAAAAGTCCCATCATAGCTACCATAACTGTCATAACTACAGGACGCAGACGTATGCTTGCTCCCTCAATAATAGCCTCATCCAAATTTGCGTCTTCTTTTTTCTGCAACTGCATTATGTAGCTCACCATAATTACTCCATTTTGTACCGCAACACCAAATAAGGCGATGAATCCAATTAGAGCCGGCACCGATAATGGTTGATGTGATATCCAAAGTCCAACAATACCGCCAATAGCCGCAAACGGTACAGTAAGCATTATAAGGGCAGCATTCTTGAGTGAGTTAAAAGTGAAAAATAGCAAAATGAAAATTAGAAACAAAACTACAGGGACAACAATAGAGAGTTTTCCCATCGCGCGCTGTTGATTTTCAAACTGACCGCCCCAGACTATTCGATAACCATCGGGAAGTTTTACTTTTTCTGCCGTTGTCTTTTGCGCTGCTTCAATCCAGCTTCCAAGGTCTCGGCCTCGCACATTCACCATTACAGCTCCGCGCCTTTGTCCATCTTCTCTTTTGATTAAAACTGCCCCTTTTTCAATTCCAACATCGGCTAATTCCTCCAAGGGAATCCGCGCTCCATCGGGAGTTTCAATAAGCATTCCGCGCAGTCGCTCTTCGGTTTGCCGGTATTGGGGCATGAAGCGAACTAAAATGCCAAAACGTCTATTTCCTTCTATAACCTCAGAAACCACACGACCAGCGGTGGCTGTTTGAACAAATCGAAGTATATCTGCTGAGGTTGCCCCGTATCGCGCAATAGTGTTGCGGCGAAGAGTAATTCTGAATTCAGGCAAACCCAAAACCGGTTCTCGTAACATATCGCCGGTGCCTGGCACCGCATGTAGTACCGTCATCATTTCATTTGAAAGTTTGTCGATAGTTTCGAGATCTTCTCCGAAAATTTTTACTCCAACATCGGCTTTGACTCCTGTGATTAAGTCGTCAATCATATCGGCTATCGGTTGTGAAAAACTGTACATTACACCCGGAATTCTGTTCACTTCCCCTGCCATTTTCTCGATTAGCTCATTTTTGTTTTTTGACTGCCATTCAGATTTGGGTTTTAGTCCGATGTACATGTCTGCCGCATCCACACCTTCTTTGTCTGAGCCCATCCCGGAGCGGCCAATGCGAGTGACGACAATGGTGACTTCTGGAAAGCGTTTGATCAGGCGCTCTATGTCTTTTGCGATTTGTTGTGATTCGGTGTGCGCGATGCTTGGTGGCATTCTGACACGAAGCCAGATAGAGCCTTCGTCCAAGCTGGGAATGAATTCAGAGCCAAGAAATGGAAGCAAAGCAGCCGCTGCAATTAAACAACTTAGTGAAACAAAAAATAGCTTTCCTGGACGCTTCAAAGACCACTGTAATAAAGGTGTGTAGTGATTATTGAGCCAGCTCATCACTGGATTGTGTTTTTCTTTGACTTTTCCTTTCAAGACCCAGAAGCAGATGACAGGAATGATAGTAAGCGAAACAAAGAGCGCTCCCATCAATGCATAAATGAATGTCAAAGCCAGAGGCTCGAACATTTTTGCTTCAATACCCTCTAGTGTAAACAAGGGCAAATAGACAGCGATGATAATAAAGATAGCAAAGGTAATTGGTCTTCCTACTTCTTGAGCTGCACTCATGACCACTGAAAGACGTTGGGTAGGTGATAGTTCTTCTTTTTCAGCGAGTTTTCGATAAATGTTTTCCACCATCACCACTCCTGCATCGACGACGACGCCGAAGTCTACCGCTCCCATCGTCATTAGATTGGATGAAAGACCTGTGAACTTCAGCATGGCAAAGCTAAAGAGCAGAGAAAGCGGGATTATGACGCAGACAATCAGAGTGGCTTTAATATCTAATAAAATTGCGGTGAGAACGATAATTACAAGCGCACTACTAAGTAGGATGATTTCTTTGACTGTGTCTGTAGTGCGGTCGACTAGTTCCTTTTGATTGTAGAACGGCGTGACCTTGACTCCTTTAGGGAGCGTCTTTTGGATTTCATTTATTTTGTCTTCGACACGTGCCACCACTTCTTTGGTATTGACGCCTTTGCGCGAGAAGACTATACCTATTACAGCCTCTCCTTCAGCGTTCATCGATGCTGATCCTCGACGAAAAGCAGGACCGATTTCAACTGTGGCTACATCGCGTACCTTAACTGGAGTTCCGCGTACTTGTTTGAGCACAATTTCTTCAATGTCATGAACTGTTTTTACTCTACCAATTCCGCGGATGATAACCTCTTCTCCCGCTTGTTCAATGAAATTACCACCTACGTTTAGATTTCCGTTGTCTAATGCTCTTTCAATGTCGCTTAGGCTGAGGTCATAAGTTTTGAGTCGGACGGGGTTGATTAGCACCTGGTATTGTTTGACGAATCCTCCATAAGAAACGACATTGACCACTCCTTGAGTGGCAAGGAGGCGTTTAGCAATTGTCCAATCTTGAAGAGTACGAAGATCAACCAGATTGTGGTGATCGCTTGTGACGTAATACATAAAGACTTGGCTAAACGTCGAGATTGCCGGACCCAACTGCGGGGGCGGCACTCCTGGTGGAAACTTTAATGTCGACAATCGTTGTTGAACGAGCTGACGGGCAAGATAAAGATCGCATTGGTCGTCAAATATTGCCGTTACGACCGAGAGTCCAAACTCAGAGCTAGAGCGAATTTTTCTTATGAAAGGCACGCCGTTTAGCGTGTATTCAATAGGCACTGTGACCAGAGATTCTACTTCTTCTGCCGCCATGCTTTCTGGCTCTGTTATTATCTCTACGCTAATATTGCTGACATCAGGAAAAGAGTCTGTAGGAATAGTCGAAATGGAGTACACGCCGATTGCAATTAAGCCAATCATAAGCATTAGAATTCCAGCTCTTTGAGTGAGGGCAAAATTTATTAGTTTGTCAATCAATTCTGAGTCTCTCCTCGCCCGGAGATGGTCGAATGAGTATGACCGGATTCAAATTGAGCTTTAAGTAGTAGTGAGCCTGTGGTTACAACCTGATCTCCATCATTCAAGCCTGAGGTTACTTCGTAATATTTCTCGTTTGAAGTTCCTACTTCAATTGGCTGTTCTTTGAAGTGTTCTTGAATTGCTACATATACAACCTTTTTGCTTCCTTTTTTTTGCACCGCTCCTTTGGGGCAAGCAAGCACCATATGCGGTGGTAACTGAATTTCAGTATCCGTAAATAAACTAGCTCTTAATTTGAAGTCTGGATTTGCAATGCTTGCGCGAATTTGTGCTGTTCTAGTTTCAGGATCTATATGTGTGCTTATAAAATTGACTTTGCCACTGAACGTTTCACCTTTATAACCGCTTATCCTCGCGATGACGGGTGTGCCTATGGATATCTTGGGCAATTCGCTAGCTGGAATGTCTGCTGAAAGCGCCACTGTTGAAAGATCGGTGATTCTGAAAGCTTTTTTCCCAGGATCTACCATCTCTCCTAAAGCAACGTATTGACCTGATATAGTGCCCGAAAGCGAGGATACAATTGGAATTTCTCCATTAATTTGACCATTTGCCATAATCTGGTCTACTTTCGATGCTGTCATTCCATGAAAAATTAATCGTTGTCGCAAGGTTTTAAGATGCTGCTGAGCGCTTCGAACCTCTGCTTGAGCCAATTGAAGATCGCGTTTCATCATTGCCTTGTTTTTAAATAAGCGCTCTTCTCTTTCTCTGTCTGCTTTTGCCTGACGAAAAACTGACTGGGCGGTAGCATAATTTGCCTGAGCGACATAAAGGTCTTTAGTTGCTGCGATTTTTTCTCGAGTTAGTTGTTCATACCTTTTCAAATTTCTTTCAGTGAGTTTTAAGTGTGTCTTAGCCTCATCAAATTTGGCTTGGGCTTCTATAAGTGCTTCAGGACGCCTGAGCTGTTCGTTGTAAATTAGTTTTTCTCGCTCTTCATGCGCTTTGACAATATCTAGCTTAGAATTAGCTTCGAGTAACTCAGACTGAATAGAACTTATGCTGCGGCTGTCTAAAAGGGCGAGGACTTGCCCCTTCTTAACCATTTCACCTGGACTGACTAGGATTTTTACTATGCGGCCTTGTACTCGATTGGTCAGTGAAACTTCTTTTCCAAACTCAGGATGTATCTGACCTGCCACTTGTAGAGAATTGGTTAACATTTTCTTTTTGACTATTTCAGTTTTAATTGGAATATCTTCTTTCGATGATTTTATGGGATCAGGTTGTTTTTCCCTTTGCTCACCGCAACTGCAAATTACAGCAACTGCCCAAATGATAAGCATAATGTTAGGGAGGCGACGCACACTGTTATGAGATAAAAATGATTTTGTCATCTGGCAATTATGAGAAGTGTTCATTTAAACAAAGTAGCATGAAAATGCAGCTAGGGATTTCACCTACACCGAAAGTACTAGTAGTGTGCGAAACGAATTTTTGATACCGTACGCGGTGCCCTGTATTGGTAAAATCAACTACTTGTTCCAGAATCACGCTGTTGTACAATAATAAACGCAGGATACAGGGGCGTTTAATGACTTCAGACAATTCGCAATTAGTGATTTACAATTCCAAAGCCAAAGTTACCTTGCTCCTTTTGGTCAATGCCGCTTGCATTGGCGGTGCAATTTGGTTGGTTATGTCCGGGTACGATGGATTGTTTGGCACGATAGTGGGATGGCTTGGCTTAGCGCTTTTCCCCTTTGCGTTGCTTTTGCAATTGCGCAGATATCTAAATAAAGGACCACTGGTAAAGACCGATGAAAACGGCGTTCATCTGTCGACTTATGGATTTATTCCCTGGAGCGATGTTACCGGTTACGCCGAATACAAAGCAATGATTCAAATTTATATAACCAACGAAGAGCATTACATCAACAAGTTGCCAGCACCAGAGCGCTTTATTGCTAACATGAACAAGAAATTTGGCTTCTCATCCATCACTATTCCGATGTCGTGCTGCACCAAAGATCAGAAGACCTCGCTTGCCAATGCGCTTAATAAGAGAATTCCTCTCAAATAGACGACTGGTTGCAAAGTTGCTCAAGCAAGAGCGGTGCCACCTCTAGAGGTGTGTATATGTTTTCTCTATGCGGAGTGCGTCTATGTTTGTTCTGGACAAGGGCTCTTATCTAGTCAATAATTGAGTCTGGCGGTTACAAATAGCGAAATGACCACTGTTTTAAGTCGTGAAGCTCCTCATCCGTTCGCTTTGCCGGACGGTGGATATAGACCTCCGCTCAAATGGGCGGGAGGTAAGCGTTGGCTTGTACCTACGCTTAGAGAAATGTGGGCTTCGCACAATCATAGAAGACTGGTCGAACCATTTTGTGGCGGACTAGCGGTGGTACTAGGATTGGTGCCGGAAAAAGCTTTGCTGAACGACATAAATCCGCATGCCATCAACTTTTATGCACAGTTAAAACTCGGTCTTAATATTAAATGGGAAATGGAATATGATCCCGACAAATATTATGAGTATCGCAACGAGTTTAATAACCTTATTCGCAAAAAGAAGGCCAATACAAAACGTGCAGCCGAGCTGTTTTATTATCTAAACAGAACTGGCTATAACGGCTTGTGTCGCTTCAACAAGCAGGGCGAATACAATGTTCCATTTGGCACTCATTCTAAAATCAATTATGTCTCAAATTTTCTGCCTTACAAAGAAATTTTCAAAGACTGGCAATTAAGTTGCGCTGACTTTCAGACTATTGAAATAGAACCTAAAGACTTTATCTATGCCGATCCGCCTTATGACGTTCAGTTTACTCAATACTCAAAAGAAGGCTTCAACTGGGACGATCAAGTGCGTCTTGCCGAGTGGCTCTGTAAGCACAAGGGTCCGGTGGTGCTATCTAATCAAGCTACAGAAAAAATAATTGAGTTATACCAAAAGCTAGGATTCAATCTGGCTTATCGCGATGCACCGCGCCTGATAAACTGCACCGGCAATAGAGCCAAAGCGGTTGAAGTAATTGCTACCAAACGTATTTAAAAATGAGCAAAGCAAACGACATAGCATGGAGTGATTTTTTCGCTAAGTCGGATGTCCTTTCACAAATTGAATGCCAGGGCTTTGCTTATGTCAAAGCTGATGACATAAAAGAATTCAGAGAACCGCGCTTAATGGCAAAGATAGACACTCTTGCTATGCGACCCGAGCCGTTTGTACAGCATAGTCTAAGCATTCTGCCTGTGCAGAATGGACTCTATTTGTTATTCAAAGACCCTGAAAATAAGTTGTTTTATTCTTTTCCGAAAATCCAGGACGATTTGAAAGTAGAAGAGCATCGCTCACAAATAGATTTGCAGACGTTCGATTGCTTTCCTAAAAGCAAGATATTTAGCGAGTCTCAAGCAATTGATTATGCCAAGTTGGCTTCTTTGATCAATAGATACATAGGCTCTGACGATGCTACTTTGTGTGTGCGCGGCAGGCTCTACTCGGGCGATTTCAACTTCTTGCTGCCCGATCAAGCAGAGCCCATACAAGTCTCGAATGTACAGATAGAAGTGGATGCTGGATTTGAAACGCCTGATTCTATCGTGCTTATTGAAGCAAAAATCGGTCGTCGTGATGACTTTAATATCAGACAACTTTTCTATCCGTACCTGCAGTGGTCAAAGCGTTCGCGCAAAAAAATTAGAACTGTTTTTTTGACTTATTCAAATGGCGAATATTTATTCACTGAATTTGAAATGGGAAGAGACCTGGGCGAGATAGAACTGATTTCAAACCGCGCTTTTGTTATTGATGATTTGCCGGTCTGCAATATCGATTTGAATGAATTGCTCTCAAAAATAGCGGTCGAAAAAGAACCAGACTCGATACCATTTCCACAAGCGGACGACCTAAATAAGATAGTCGATTTGGTTCAATTAAACGATTATGAAATTAAGACGCCCCATTCAATATCTGAGTTTTTCGAATTCACCGAAAGGCAGTCATATTATTATGCCGGAGCGGCGGTTTATCTGGGGTTTATCGAGCGTGCTGCTCAGTTACTTGAATTGACTCAGTATGGAAAGTCTTTTGCGCAAATAGTCTCGCGCTCGCAACGAACAAAAGTATTACTAGAGCAAATGCTCAAACGCCCCACATTGCGCAAGAGTCTTGAATTGCTTATGGCGCGTGGGTTTGACTTGAAACTTGTGGATAATCGCGAAATCGCAGATATAATTCAAACTGAAACAAATTTGACTGGGACCACTCCAATTCGCAGAGCGGCGACGGTGAAGAAATGGCTCAAATGGATGACTTTGAATTGTAGTTTCAAGCAAATAATTTGTGTAAGTGGTGTAAATGGAGAATTACAGCGTGAATAGACTGGTTGTGATGTTTTTAGTGATGATTTTCTGTTTTGCGCTTCCGTCTTACAGCGAAGACGCTTCTTTGGCTGAGGCGAAAGAGCAAGAAATGACTTTTAAGGTTGCTCACGATGAGATGAAGAAAACTCGTTTGGCAAAGCCCGGTCGTGGCGATGCTCTTGCTGACATGCTTGTCACTCCAATTGAGAAATTGGCTGGTAGCAGCGATCAGTCGAGTATGCAAAACTGGGGTAATGTCTGTCTGGATCATTTGTATGACGGCAATAAAGAAGAAGCAATTAGAATAATAGACCTGCTCGACGCTGCCGCTTCAAAGTCTTATCCCAAAAGCGAAGTGGCGGTGGGACAAGCTTTGTATTATTTTGCCATTGGCTCTTACATGGACGGCGATTTGAAAAACGCAGAAAAGTATGGGCTAAAATGTGTCGACAAATACGTTGCGTCAGGCTCCAAGCAGAGAGTTGACCAATCCAATTTGCAGTTGTGTTATTACATGCTTGCACTGGTTTGTGACAAACAAGGCAACAAAGAAAAATCAGTTGAGTTTGCTCACAAAGGCAAAGACGTCGTTCTATAAGATATTGAATTGCGATGGCTCACAACTTATTTGCGAGCCAGAGCTGCCATATTGAAGTTTTTGCGCCGTCCGACATTTAAGTCGGAATTGCTGCGGGATGCCACTTGCGGTGGTGCATACATGTCGTTTCGAGCAGAGTGTTGTTGCGCACTTTGTCGGGTGGTGCGCGATTGTACTCTGCTCGGTTTTAGACCCTGAGGTTGTGCTTGAGGTTTGCCCTGAGAAGATCTCGATTGACGAGGAATAGGGGCTTGAGGAAGGGTCTTGCGACGATGAGGAAACATAATTTTGTCGCGATCTTCTTTAGAGGGCAAAGAGAAATCGGCTGACAAAATGTCAGTCAATTCGCTTTGTTCGCTGTAAAAAGATTCGAACAAATCTATTTCTTTGGCGTTGGTCCAAAGACGACGCATACGGCGTCGACGTATTGCTGATTGTCTTAGTCTAATTACTCCGAATGCAATACCGGCCACGCAGAACCCAAGCAAAACAATTTGCCAGGAGGCGTAGGCGAGAAGGCACGAAGCGCCGATCACCAGGATCAGCAGACCAATAATCCGTAGAATCATGAGAAGAAGATCCTGCAAACTAAGGGTGACAGTGCTGGTTCACCACTTGAGAATATGAAATTGTAGATATCGAATTGAATATACATTACACCTAAAATTTAGATGTGAATAGGCTAATCTTGGATTTTCCTATTTATCGGAAGTATATATTTAAGTGGGGCGAGCCTGAGGCGTTTATATATGTTGAACAAAAACTGGATTCAGGTGGTGCTAACCGCACTATTTTTTTTGATGATTATTCTTTTGCCTGCTTCAGTTCTTGCTCAGGAAAACGATTTAAGTGGCTATAAATCTAAGTTTCGAGACAAGCTTATCGCTGCGTTCAAGTTCAGCGGTCAAGGAAAAGTTCATGCTGCGTTTAAGTTGGAAAGCAATGGATCCATTTCTAAACTAGAGTGCACAGAAAGAGGACAAAGTACGGCAAATGCTGAATCGATTAGAAAAATGATTCAGTCGTGTCAGCCCTTTACACCTGCACCAGCAAAATTGATTAAGAAACCCTTTGTATGGTTTTATTTCAACTGGAAGAACGACTTATACAGCGTAAGTGGACCTTACTTTGAGGAGTCGTATCCAAATCACGTAGTGCATTCAATTCTCTAAAATCATGACCTTAGCGTGTAAAGGCGTCGCCAGCTGGCTCTGAATCGTCCGCTGGATTTACGACGGGACCTGTGCCTGGTGTCGAGTTTGGTGCCTCAGTATTAAAAGGAATTGGTGGCAACTGTTGCGGAGTTATCTGAGGTGTTTCTTGCGGTGTCACGGCTGGTGGCAGTTCAGTTGAAGGGATTTGAGGTAATGCGTTTGGTTGGGGCGATGGCTGGAATGGAACCACTTGACTTTGTTGCGGTTCAACTTCCTGTTCTTGTTGCTGTTCTTGTTGTTGTCGATCTTGCTGTTGTTCCTGTTCTTGTTGCTGACCAGTCTTACCGGCAGTCGCCATGGCTGAGCTTTCCCATTGACTTCCGTCTTCGAATTTGACTTGAAGAACACGTACCTTATATGAGGATATTTTTGGGTTTAATACTCCTTCTTTTCTCCACTTCTCCGAACCTTCACCATCTGGCAAGACTGTGCATGTTCGCGAGCCCTGAAAAGTCCCGAGATCCCCACCAGCGTTGTCGGTGAACCGTACCCGGAAATTGACTGAAAAGATGTTCTTAGCCGAAACATTTTTGTAAGTGATGTATACTCTCGAATACTCCGGCGTGCCGAAGGTATTGAAGTCGAGTAGGGCTTTGGCCGAAACTATATCGACAGGGCAACCGCTCTCTTTCAGTACTGAAGGAGTCAACTCGACCGAGCCTTCCCTATGTGCTTCTTGAGCCAGGGCGCTAATGGCGGTGTTGAATTTGAACGAGCCGGTACTAGGTCCCCACATTGGCAAGGACATGGACAGGAGCGGAATCATCATGGCTGGCACAAGACGTTTCAAATCGACAAGACCTCTACTTGTTTTATGTCTATCAATTATAACGGTAATATCAATAGGTCTAGCTCCTCGCTCAACCCCTTCGGCTTGGGCTGCAAAAACCTCTTCGCCACCTGGATTTAATTTAAGTATCATTCACACAAACGACTTTCACGCTCATGATGAGCCGTTTCGTGAAAATGGAAAAGTGATAGGCGGAGCCAGTCGAATGGCAAAACTTATTCGCGATCTGCGAAAGTCATCTATAGACAACACCCTATTAATAGATGGTGGCGACATTTTTCAAGGGTCTATTTTATATGCCAAATACAAAGGCGAAGTAGAAGTGGAACTGCTCAACAAAATGGGCTACGACATTTACACTATTGGAAATCATGAGTTTGATGACGGTTCAAAGAATTTGGCTGACAAATTGAGCAAAGCCAAATTTGATGTGGTTAATTGCAATCTTGATTTCAGCAAGATGCCAGGGCTTGGCAAAATAGCAAAGCCTTATGTGGTTAAAGAATTTGGTAATGAGAAGGTCGCCTTCATCGGCGCCATTACAAACGATCTTGAAGTGCTTGCAGCCAATATGCAAGAAGTGAAGCTGAAAGCAAAAGACAAAAAAGATTGGATGAATCCAATCAAAGACACAGTCAAAGAATTAAAAGAACAAGGCATCAACAAAATTATCATGGTCACCCACTGCGGTGTGGAAGATGACGAAGCACTTGCCAAAGCTATTCCGGAGCTTGATGCCATAATTGGCGGACACAGCCATTCAAGACTGGCTGAGCGTGTGGTAGTCAAACACTCAGATGGTACCACTACCACAATTGTGCAAGCTGGATGTTACGGAAAGAACGTGGGCAAGCTCGATCTCAATTTTGACAATGAAGGTCGAGTAGTAGATAAAAACGTCAAATACAAATTGCACCCGGTCGAAAATTCAATTGAACCGGCAGAAGACATCGACGATTATTTAAGAGAGAAAGTGAAACCAATTTTGCATTTGCGCAAAGAAGTGCTTGCAAACTGCATGGCAGACTTTGGTGAGAAGGTCGCTCCATGTGACACGGCCATGGGCGATTTCGTTTGCGATGCTTTGGCTCGGGCAGGAAGACATTATGGTGTCACAATTGCGTTTCATAATCGCGGCGGAATGCGCGGTGTGTTTCAGCAAGGTCCACTCACTCGCGAAGAGTTAGAGCAAGTATTGCCGTTCGATAATTTTGTGGTCTTCGCCACCGTAAAAGGAAGTTTGATATTGAAGACGCTAGAGCACGGCATGTCAGGCTTGCTTGGTGCGCGCTTCTTAGATGTGCACGGCTTGAAGATTGCCTACGACCGCGACTTGCCACCAGAGCGTCGAGTAGTGTTTGTGCTGCATAAAGACCAGAAAGGCAAATGGGTCGATTTAAAACCAGACCAGGACTACAAAATCGCAATCAATCACTACAACTTTGAAGGTGGTGAGCGTTACAACTTTGAGGGTGCCACTAATATAGTTAAATCTGAGATGCGAATAGCAGATGCGGTGCGCAGTTATCTTTTACAAGAACACACAATCACACCTCAAAAGCCAAATCGCATAGTGGCGGTGGCAAGCAATTGTTTGACTGTTGCAGGCACTGGCGACGATGCGACCCTTTCTTTCAAAGGCGCAGACCCTGAAGCAAGGTTGACACTTGTGGCTGGAGATGGCCGGGGTGTAAGCACTATATACGATGCCTTTCCTACACCAGTGCAAAATGCCACCGTTGTCGAGACTAAAATTCTTGCATCTAAAGATGGTGAGTATCACTGGAAAGGGATAGGCAAACTAATTAAAAAATCAATGGGCGAAAAAGGGGCTGGCTATAAGTGGGTCACAGTAGTAGCTCATCCGCCTAAACAAAAGGGCGAATCCAGAGTGGAAAAAGGCAGCAAAACAATCATTGCCGTGCCAGTGGAATTGAAATAAAAGCTAAAAGCGCCTGAAATTCAGCCTCTACGTGTTTTCACCATTGGCAAATGCTTGTGGTGTCCTTAAGATTGGATTGTTAAGGAGGAATGCGTCATGTTATCTGGATTGAAAAAACTATTGCTTGCACTGCTGACGTTTTCGCACGAGAGCTTCTCGGACATTTTACTGCCGCTCATTTAGGTAATTTATCCAATTTATCTAAATTGTCTTTGGCTTCAGTGTAGTCCGGCTTCAGGCGAACCGCCTCGCCATATTCTTTTTTTGCTAAATCTACTTGCCCCTGGCTTTGATATGCAACACCAAGATTGTTGTGCGCGCGAGCGTGTCTGGGATCGTTTTGCAGCGCAGCTTGATAGTGCAAGATTGCTTGTGCTACCTGGTTTTGCTGGTGTAACAGTAGCCCCAGATTGTAATGAGCATCGGCAAATTGCGGGTCGATTTCTATCGCCTTTTGCAATTGAGCTTGCGCTTCGCCAAGCTTGCCCTGGGTCATGAGCGAGACTGCCATGGCTGTATGGGCCTCGGCGTATCCTAAGTTTTTTCGGGCTGGATTATAGTTGGGTTTTAATTCTAAAGCTTTTTGAAACGACTTAACTGCCGATGGAAAGTCACTCTTGATACTGTAAATCACGCCCATATTGTTATAGACTTCGGCAAATTTCGGATTGATTACAATACACTCTTCGTATCTGGCTAAAGCTTTGTCATACTGCTTATCGAGCTGATAAATTTCGCCCATGGCAAATTGGGGCTCGCCCTTACTATCAGTCATTTTTGAAGCTTTAGATAAAGTGCCAATTGCATCGTCTATATGTGCCATTTTTCCTTGAGCGACGCCCAAATTGTAGACGTACTCGAAGTTATCGCTTTTCTTGTGCACTAATTCTTTAAAATAAGTCTCGGCATTGGCAAAATCACCCATATCAAAGTAAGTTAACGCAAGCATGTAGCGCGCATCGATACTCTGGGGGTTGCTTTTGAGGGCTTCTTTGAATTCGGCAATCGCTTCCTGGACCTGGCTTTTTTGCAAAAAGATTTTGCCCTTCAGTACATGTCCACGCTCAAGCTGCGCCTTGGTCAGACCCTTTTGATTTATAAGGTTATCAAGCATAGACTTGGCTTGGTCGGCTTGGCCTTGAACGAACATTTGAGCGGCAGTATCAAGCGCGTCTATTGTCTTGTCCGCCGCCAGTGCCGTCTGACAAAGAATAAGTGCCAATGTCAAAGGCAAAATAAGTTTGGGACCAAGAGACATAAACTGGTTTTACCTCAGTGATGTGATTAACTTATAATTGAATCTGGAGCGTAAATGGATAATAACCGAAAATCGAAAGGCTGGCTTTGCTTCACAACTGTGGCGCTGCAAAGTATTTTGCTTTCCAGTTTGATTTTTGCGCCTGAAGTTTTTGCCAAAACATCTAAAGCGAGCGCGCCGGTTTCAAGTAAATCTGTTGAATCACCCGAGTGCAAAGAGTGCACCAAAAAAGCTCAGGTTTTATTTGCCCAAGACAATATTAAAGAAGCGCTTGCAGTCTTGAGCGCAAACGAAGGCAAATGCGCTAATTCGATGCGTTATAACTTGCTTTACTCAACCATTTTATTACGCTCAAAAGATGGTCAAAAGCAGGCTGCCGTTTATGCCAGACGTGCTCAAGAGCTTGAGCCAACCTCGCTTGTAGCCAATCTGCAAGCTGGAATCACAGCGATGATAGTTGGCAATAAAAAAGAAGCGGTTGCATTTTTTAAACAGACTGTGGCACTAGATCCGGGAAGTTATGAGGCTTGGTCCAGTCTTGGGAAATTGTATGGTGAACTTGGCGATAGCGAACAAGAAAAGATTTGCGGAGCAAAAGCGGCATGTTTAGAGCCTAAGTCGCGTCAAGCAAAAATTCGCATGTTGCGTGGCATTGCCGATTCTGGCAGTATAAATGCTTTGAAAAAAGAGCTTGATAAACTAATCGATGATGAAAGTATCGAGCCTGAGTTTTTTCCATATGTGGCAAAAGAAGCATATGAGCTTGGTGTGTTTGATAAAGCAGAACGAGCCTGTGATCGTGTTTTGAAGGCTTATCCCAATTCTTTGGAATGCAAAAAAACAAAGATATTGTCTTTGTTGTGGCAAAATAAATTCAAAGAGGCTGCCACTTTATTAGGTGATAGCAAAAATTCACCGGGCGAACTTGCGGCGGTTTCTGTTTTAATCGCGCTCAAAACTGGAAACGAAAAACAAAGCGCAAGCTTAGCTAAAGCGCTTGAGACTGAGCCTGATTCGCCCATTATTCTACTTGCTCAGGGCATTTCACAAGCGCACCAAAAGCAGTATCAAGATGCGATTGTCACTTTGAGAAAATCGCTCAAACAAAATGAGTTATTTGCTCCAGCGCATATTGAACTTTGCAGAATTTATATCAAACAAAAAGAATTCGATAGTGCGTTGCAGGAAGCAAGAGAAATTGGACGCTGCAATGGATTTGAAGCAATTGCAAAAGCGATGGAAGCACGAGTCAATTTAGTGCAATCGACTGCAGTTGAAAAAAGACAAAAGGCAGATGCTTTAGCAAGGCAAGCTTTTAAAATGGACCAAAATGCCCCTGAAGTCTTAATCACTCTAGCTCGGGTACACTTGAGTGCCGGGCGAGTGAATGAGTCTAAAATACTTGCCGAAAAGGCACTTATGATTGAACCTGGAAACGACGATGCAATATTATTAGTGAGCGAGATTAAGGGCAATGACAGGCAGTAATACTAAAATCAATACTATTAAGTCTTTTAATCCAGCCACCAAAGAGCTTCTTGGTGAACTGCCTATTTTTGGCAAAGGACATGTAACTCAAACAGTCGGCTTTGCCAGACGCGCCTTTGAAGATTGGCAATTACTCGATTATTCTGCACGTGCCAAAAAAATAGCTCGTTTGCGCAATATCATAAGTGAGTCTGCTGATGAGCTTGCTGAGCTTATCTCCAAAGAAGTGGGCAAGCCTAAAGTAGAAGTTTACGGCTCTGAACTGTTAGGTGTTTTAGATACATGCACCTGGCTTTGCGGACAGACTGAAGAGATGCTCAAAGATCAATTAATTCAGCTCTCCAACCCGTTTTTGTCGAGCAAGCAAAGCGTCATTGCTTTTGAGCCACTTGGTGTAATCGGCATAATTTCTCCCTGGAATTATCCTTTTTCTATTCCGATGATGACTATTCTCATGGCAGTAATGGTGGGCAACACAGTTGTTTTAAAACCATCGGAAAAATCCAGTCTTATTGGTGTCAAAATTGGTGATTTATTTAAGAAAGCCGACTTTCCAGACGGTGTGGTCAATGTCATCACCGGTGATGCCAACACAGGAAAATATCTTTCTGAAGAACGACTTGCCAGGCTAATTTTTACTGGCAGCGTTGCTGGTGGAAAAAAAGTCATGGCTCAAGCATCAGAGAATTTGATTTCGCTCACATTAGAGCTTGGCGGAAAAGACGCAGCTGTCGTTTTACCTGACGCACCAGTTGAGTGGACAGCTCAGGGAATTGTTTGGGGAGCCTTCACCAATGCCGGGCAAGCATGCGCTTCTATCGAGCGAGTATTTGTTTTAAAAGGCAAACACACAGACGAATTTTTAAAAGCGTTAGAGACCGAAACTAGAAAATTGAAACTTGGACCCGCAACAGATCCTGGCACAGATGTTGGTCCAATTATCGATGAAGATCAATTGAAAAAAATCGAAGACCAGGTCAATGCCGCAGTTCAAGATGGTGCCACCATTGTTGTGGGAGGCAAGTCACGACCGGATCTTGGTGGCTATTTCTTCGAACCTACCCTAATCACAAACGTAACCACAAGAATGGACATCATGAAGAATGAAACATTTGGTCCGGTATTACCGGTGATGGTAATTGAATCGGAAGACGAAGTAGTAGATTTAGTCAATAGAAGCAAGTATGGCTTGACCGCCTCAGTTTGGGGCAAAAATTTGTCTCGCGCTGAAGCCATTGCGCGTGATTTAGAAGTGGGAACTGTTTATATAAATGATTGTCTTTTCTCGCATGCACAGCCTCAATTGCCATGGGGTGGTATGAAAGCAAGTGGATTTGGACGCTCTCATTCTAAATTCGGACTGATGGACTTAGTAAACATCAAACACATAAGCATCGACGCACCAGGCGGAGGCCCCCGCTCGTGGTGGTATCCCTATACTCAAGCGCGCACCCAGATGTTGCGGGGCGGTTTGTATCTGATGCACGGATCAACTATTGGCGCTCGGCTCAAAGGATTTGGCGATTTTATTTCGAATTTTTTCGATAGTTCAAAAAAATAAACATCAAACCCCGCTCATTTAGGAGACCATCTAAATGTCTAATTCGGCTTTGCATCCAAAAGTGGTGGAAGTGCTCCACCGGCTTGATGTCAAATATAAAGTGCTTGAATGCGATCCTGATTTTGCCGATACTGCGGTGTTTTGCAAGCAATATGGCTATCTTGAAGAAGCGGCGGCAAACGCTATCATCGTGGCCAGCCGCCACGATCCAGTTGTATATGCGTGCTGTTCGGTCCTTGCCACAACAAAGCTCGATGTGAATCGTAAAGTAAAAGAAATAATGGATGTGCGCAAAGTGAGTTTTGCCAGTGCCGACAAGACTCTGGAGCTTACAGGCATGATGATTGGCGGGGTTACGCCTTTTGCACTACCTGAAATTCCATACTATATAGATGCCAAAGTGATGGAACAGACCGAAGTGATTATTGGCGGTGGTAACAGATCTTCAAAATTGGTCGTTGAACCGGCTGAATTGCTCAAAATCCCCGGTGCGCGGGTGATTGAGGGTTTGGCGGTAGCTAAAGCGCCAGTTTGATTCTCATTCGCATTTTCACTTTCTTAATGAGAACGCTTGTTGTCATTAGAAAATGTGTATCAATTGTTTGTCTGTAAAATTCATTGTTTTGGGCGTCGGTCAAACTATTTTATTGAGAACTATTCCCAAAAGCGTCAAGACGTGTTATTGTTTTTGTGTTGAAGCAAACTCCTCTGCGTGGTGGTCGTGACCCTTGCCAGTTCCGACCACCAGGCGCAGTAGGCACTAGATGGTATTTGCCTTTATGGTATATACTTTCTCCCTTCAGCGATTTCAGGAACAAATGGATTTAACATGAGCAGATACACCGGACCAAAAGCTAAACGATGCAGAGCTGTAGGAGCTAACCTCTACGGCAACGACAAATTCGACCGTCTACATAAGAACTATCCGCCAGGTCAGCATGGTCAGGCGCGTAAGAAAAAATCCGACTTCGCTCACCACTTGCTTGAAAAGCAAAAAATTCGTTGGACCTATGGTCTTAACGAGCGTCAATTCCGCAACTTGTACGACGAAGCTGCCAGAACCAAAGAAGCTACCGGTACAGTTCTTCTGAAATTCTTGGAAAGCCGTCTCGACAATATCGTTTTCCGCTCCGGTCTATGCGCAAGCCGCGACCAGGCTCGTCAATTCGTTTCGCACGGTCACGTGCTTGTAAACGGAAAGAAAATGACTATTCCTTCAGCTCGCATGTATGTAGGCGCCAAGATTACTTTCAAAGAAAAGAGTATCGAAGCACTTAAGAAACTTTCTACCGGTCTCACACCAGTGCGTCCTGACTGGTTGACCATCGATGAGAAGGCTTACACTATCGAAGTGAACGCTCTTCCTGAGCGCGATCAAATCGACCAGACTTTCAAAGAAAATCTGGTTGTTGAATATTACTCACGTAAGTAATTTTCAACTCTCGATTCGAAAGAAACACAGTATCAAAAGAGACGGTTTGCAAAGACCGTCTCTTTTAGTTTTAGCTTTGTTTTAGTCTCGCTCTTATTCTAATTAGAAGAAGAAACAAACTGTGTTGCAAGTGATTGCAAGCGCTCTTCCATCATTTGGATGCGCAAATTAACCTGGCGAGGATCAAAACTATTGGGATCGAAGTCACAACCCACCCACTGCAATGTATCTAAATACTGCTCGTGCTCAGGGTCTTCGATAATACTTATAAAATTGGCGTAGCCTTCAACTCCGCCTACGTCTTCAGGTGGACATGCGCGCTTGCCCATAGTGCACTGGGCAATGGCATTTTCAGGCACATCTGAGTATTGAATGTCTTCAAGCACGATGCGATGTTTCCAGTCGTCGCCGTAATCGTAAATGTAGGAAACCTCGTCGCCGCGCTCTACAAGCAAGTCTGAAAGAGCGTAATGGTTATAGTCGTGGATGGTTTCGCCGGATTCGGCTTCTTCTGGATCTCCAAAAACCTTGCCATTCTGCTCGAAATGATGCAGATGTGTATTGAACCAACCCATTGTTATTTGCACTACTTGGTGCACGATTGAAAGTGGAGCATCGGCGCGAATGAGCACCCGGCGCCAAATTGGTAGAGGCGAGTCAACCAGACTGATTTTAATCTGGTAATAGCTGTCTTCTTGAAGAGGCAGGTCGTCGTGTCCGTGTCTATGTTCAAGACCATGTTCATGACCATGTCCGTTCCCGTTCCCGTTTCCGTTTCCGTTTTTACCATTAGAATCTGGCGTATTTTTTGACATAAAACCCTCGGCTTGCGCCAGTCGTCAACTGATTTCCAGAGCACTCTGAAATCAACCATAGAATGGTAGATCACAACAGTTCTGGATACAAGGCTTATTGCCTAATCGTCAAGGTCTTGCCGTTAAAGCGACCGTTTCTGTCCAATCTGGGGTGATAGAAGTAGAGGCGTATTTCTATCAGAATTGAAAGGCAAACAGTGACACTATATGCGGTATCGTTTATTTGAGCGCGACACTGCATGAGCTCCCCACCCAGCTCGCTTACAATTCTTGAATTGTGGAATAAATAAGTAATGACCAAAGCAGTGCCAAATTCAGCTGAAACGCCTGAAACCACAGACCAAAGCATTGCTTCCAATGCTTTGACTTTGAGCGAAGTCGACTATCCGCGTGATAGACGGAGTTTTGTTGATGTAGTGGTAGGAACTGTATCCGATTTGTACCAGTCTGTTGTCAATCCAGCTTCCAAGCCGGAACTCGTAAACCCTGACGTTTTTGACAAAGTTAACAGGCTTGTTTCCGGACCAGGAAAAATGGATATAACAAAACTGCAAGATGGATTTAACGCTATTCTGGCAGAGCGAGGCGTTCCACCTCTTAAAATGTATTCCTTTAACCAGACAGATTCGGATGTAGAAAATAATGCATGCAATGACAATTGCGCTGGAGATGTTCCAGAGGGTGGCACGCGCGGAACTTATATACTTGGTCAGGGGCTTGTAGGAATCAACGAGCGCGTATTGCATTCGCTCAACACTGTGGGATTGGGAAAAACAGCGCTGCATGAAGCCAATCACTACATGCAAGACATTCTGGTCACTCGGGCGATCATGGACGATGTTTCCAAAACGAAACCAGGTAATTTTTTGGAGGCGGTTTCGCAAGCTTACAAAGAACGAATCGGCACCGAACCCAATGTCAGGTTTTTGCAAGATGTAGAAAAATATAGAGGTGGTGTAGAACTCACTCCTGAGCAGCGCTCAAGAGCCGACTGGTTGATACGTGGAAAGACCGAATTAAAAGATGATGTAAAAAGACCCAATATTGATCAGGATTTGAATCGGATGAATCAAATTCTAAAGAAGTTGATTGACAGCGCTACTAGCGCTAATCCCTCTCTGGTGCCAATAGCAATGGTCAAAGATCTTTTTCATTTAGTGGACCCAGCGCAAGATAATGATGGAAATGTGCTGGACCTGCGTCGAATCTTATTTGCGGATCAAAAAATAACTAAAAATGATCTGGTCAGAATGTTTGGAGTTGGACCAACCAGTCCTGATTTTGATGTTAATAGAGCGCGAACAGTGCTCACCAGGCTGATGCAAGAAAGGCAGAGTTCATTGATTGTAAGCAAAGGGTTGCAGCAAGATAGGTATGCCAACTATACGCACGAAGATGAAAGTTATGCGGTAGGTTCTGCTTTTCATTCTTACATCAAACGTCGCTGATTTGATAGCTAACGATTTTTGCAACAAGATTTTAGATTTGGGAACCTAAATTCAAATCTATTGTCCTTTCTATCGTAAATGCCAGCGTGAAATCGAGAGGGGACACATATGAAGATTCTGAATTCAATTAATTTGATCATCGTTTTTTTTTACTACCCTCGAAGTATTGGCCGATCCTGAACATGGAGCAACCTATGGATATGGCGTCAATATAGTGACTACAAAAGATGGTGTAAGGTCATTTGGTCATGCTGGTGGATTTGAAGGAGCAAAAGCAATGCTTGGAATTTATCCGGATTCAGGTTTTACTTATGTGATGCTTTCAAATCTAAGTGAGAAAGCGGACAATGTGCCTCCTGAGCTTTCAAGCTTTATAGAGAAGCTATTCAATGAAAGATTTAGAGCGAAATAAAGACTGGAAATTAAACTAGAAGTTGAAAAGTATAAGCAGTTCTGAATTGTATCTCGATGAACATGTGATCACAGCAATTATCTGGGTCTGCAGTTTCTTGGATAGGCGGCTGGAGAGGATATAGACAATGTACTGTCTAATGCTACTTTGTTGCCATGCGCTTCTGGATTTTTCAAGTGAATTAAAGCTTCGCTGATTGTGGTGTTCTGACCCTTTGATTTGAAGGCTGTGATTAGTCGATCTGTGAATTCGTTATTGTTGAATTTTCCGTTTTTAGTTAGGTTTCCAGAGCAAATTATCATTGGTTTGGAGCGTTCTTCGCGACCGCGAAAAAAATCGTTTTCTCGCGAGGATTCACTGGATAAAAGAGCATTCTGACTGAATTCACCGTCCAAAATTATTACTACGTTTTTACAATGAACACGAGATTGTATTGTGTTAGTCAAACTTTGCATTTTTAAGCCGGTGGAATACGCGTTACTGAATAAGCTGTCTTGGAAAAGAATGAAGTTAAGCCCTTGTGGGTCGACACTGCTAGGGCTAGTGCTTGTCGAAAAATAAATTATGAGTAAATCATCGTTTTGCACACATTGGGGAAGAACTGTGGCCCCGAGGGACGCCATAACGTTTCGACGAGAGGCTTCCTTTTCAAGAAACACGAAGCAATGATCTGGTTTGAAACCGGCTGAGGCAGTGAGGAAGTTGAGGAACTTCCGGGCGTTCTCTACTCTTTTGTTTGTATTGAGTAGAGTGTCTTGATAGTTGTCGATTCCAACAATCATTGCCCACTTGTCGTGGATTGTTGGCTTTGGAGGAGTTTGTGCTTGGGCGGTGGATCCGAATAGACCAGAGACAGTTAAAAGTGCTAGCAAGAACTTGACTTTCTTCAATTTGAGACTTTCCTAGTTAATTTATGTTGAGACCATTTCTTTTTTAGCCGGAACAGACGAGAACACCTTCTCGAAAATTGCGACTGCAGTCTTGCACTCGTCCATGGTGTTGAACTTGCCAAGGCTAATACGCAAAGAGCCTCGCAACATATTGCAAGGCACTTGAAGGGCAGACAAAACATGTGAAGGTTCGATTATGCCTTTGTGACAGGCAGAAGCGCTTGAGACGCAAACGCCTTGCATATCAAGCTGCATAACAAGAGCTTCGCCCTCTGCATTTTCGACTGCGACACTGACATGACCTGGCAAGCGTTTTTGCAAATCGCGTGTGCCAGTAATTTGAATGCCATTGATTGCAGATAGTTTCTCTATCAAATAAGTCTGCATCTGGCGCAGATTAGTTTCTAATTGATCAAACTCAGCGTGTGCCAGACGCGAGGCTTCGCCGATTGCAACTATATTGGTCAATCCTTCCGTGCCTGGAATAATGCCCTTTTCCTGACCGCCGCCAAAGAAAAGAGGCATCACATTTGTGTTCTTGCGCAAGTACATAATGCCGACGCCTTTGGGTGCGTAAAACTTGTGACCGGATAAAGACAACGCTGACACCGGACATCTTTTTGTATCGATACGCACTTTGCCTGCGGCTTGAATCGCATCCGAGTGGAAGAAAATTTCTTTGTTGTATTCAACCGATTTAGCTTTGACTAAATTGGATAATTCTTCAATTGGCTCAACTGTGCCGATTTCGTTGTTTGCCCACATGATAGAAACAATGCTTGTATCAGTTGTGATGGCGTTTTCCAGGTCGGCTTTGCGAATAAAGCCTTCTTTGTCGACTGGAAGATAAGTGACTTTCCAACCGTTTGCTTCTAAAAATTTGGATGGTCCAATTACAGATGGATGTTCAATCACAGTAGTGATTAAGTGCTTACCTAGATTATTGGCTTCGGCAAAACGTGCTCTGCCAAGCAGAGCTGAGTTATTTGAGTTTGTGCCGCAGGCAGTGAAATAAACTTCAGTGGGCTCACAGTTCAAAAGTTTGGCTACATTCTGGCGAGCCTTGGCAACAGCCTTGAAGGAATCTCGACCCATGCAATGAATTGAAGAAGGATTGCCAAAGCTTTCACTCAAAAAAGTGATCATGGCGTCTACCACTTCCTTTCGGACAGGTGTGGTGGCACTGTTATCAAAATAAATAGTCATGTTTTAGTGGATAAATTTTACGTCGACAAATGCGACATGTTAGCATGCAGGAGCTACACTCGGTTAGATACAGGTTCTTTGAACATTTTAATTAGGCTTCTAATCCTCATCTTACTACTTGTCTCCTGCATGGTCTTGTCCATTCTTTTGGGCGACGTCAGTATCGATGCTGAAACGACGTTAAGGACGCTTCTTTCCCCCGGGCAGGCAAGCGGAGATTTTAGCGACATTATTTGGCAAGTGCGATTGCCTCGAGTCTTAATCGCCCTTGTAGTGGGCGCAGCCTTGAGTGTGTCAGGATATATTTTGCAAGTACTCACAAGAAACAACCTTGCTGACCCGTATTTGACTGGAGTGTCGAGCGGGGCGTGTGTATGTGTTGCCCTTGCAGTCGCTCTGGGACTGAATTTTGACCTTGTGCCTTTTGCTGGGCTTGCAGGTGGACTGGCTGCAAGTGTGATAGTGGCTTATGTTGCGCGCTCGCACGACTATCAGGGATTGTCTGTCACACGTCTTTTGCTGGCTGGTGTGGTGCTCTCCACTTTTTTAATTGCACTGACCAGTCTGGTTATTTTTCTTTCGGGCAATCCGGTATTGGCTCAAGGTCTGCTTTATTGGCTCGCTGGTGGAATTAGTGGCAAGTCGTGGTCTGAGTTCTGGCCTGGGATGGTTTATACAATAATAGGAATTGTTGGCGCTTTTTTTCTTTCCAAGCAATTGCGACTCTTGTCTTTGGGCAAGGATTATGCCGCATCTCTTGGGGCTCCAGTGGCGAAGATTCAGTGGTCATGCCTTATTGTGGCAGTGCTTTTGTGCGGAGCGGCGGTGGCACTCAGTGGATTAGTTGGATTTGTAGGGCTGATTGCTCCACATTTGTCTCGTCAATTATTTGCAAGCGATGAGCGTCTGCAAATTTTTACTTGTGCAGCTATTGGTGGCATCCTAGTCTTGCTTTCTGACTTGTGCGCGCGAATGCTCATTCCGTCTCAAGAACTGCCCCTTGGAACATTACTTTCATTGCTTGGTGGATTTTTCTTTCTCACTTTAATGGCGCGTGACAAAGGAGAGATAACAATCAAATGATTGAAACAAAATCTCTTTATGTCGGTTGGGACAAGAATAATCCAGTCTTGAAAGATGTGAGTCTCCAGTTCAAACCGGGCATGGTAACGACTATTGCCGGACCCAATGGTTCGGGTAAAAGTAGTTTGCTCAAAACAATTACCAAACTTTTAGTGCCCTTAGCAGGCGATGTTTTATTGAATAATAATTCAATTGCTCAAATGAGTTTTGCTGATTTTGCGCGCAAAGTGGCTTATGTTCCCCAATCTAAAGATTTTGCCGCAGCGCTAACAGTAAAACAGATTATTTCGCTTGGACGCAATGCGCACCAGATGTGGTGGTCATGGCAGATGAGCGAGGATGATACAAAAGCCGTGGAGGACGCGCTTTTGAAGGCGGGATTGAGCGAACTGCAAGATAGAAGTTGGAACTGTTTGTCTGGCGGTGAGAGACAAAGGACATTAATTGCGGTGGCTCTGGCGCAAAAAGCGGATTATCTTATTTTGGACGAGCCAGTTTCACATCTTGATTTTAAATATCAATTAGCTGTAGCTGACTTGCTCAAAAGCTTGAAGGAAAGCGGCATCTCGGTGATTGTAGTTCTGCACGACTTGAATCTAATAGATCTAGTCAGCGACAACGTTGTGCTTTTATCCAAAGAAAACAAAGTAGTGCACGCTCAAGGCACGCCGCTTGAGATATTGACAGAAGACACTTTAGAGCAAGTCTTTTCTGTCAGAGTAAAAATTTCTACAGTCGAACAAAGACGCAGTTTTCACTTGCTAGGTTATTAGCGACTAAATTAGCTACTATACAAAGGTCCACAGCCGATGCGGGTGGCAAGCGAATTGGATTGGAAAGAAAAATTGGAGCTTGTGCTTTCGCTCTGGCGATACGAACTGAAAATCACCGCTTGATTCAAATTCAAATTGACAGATTTGTCATTGACGAATTCTTGCGCCTGGGCTGCATAAGCCAATTTTCCAAGAAAAGAAGTAATTTGATTTGGGTTGTTTTTATGTTCGTCGTTATTCATCGCCAGTTCCTTCTGCATGAATTTATTGCAGAGCTTGGTAATCGGCCCAAAAGAAACATTAGATTGGTTGGAAAAGTTGTCCACTTCGTATTTCTCCCATTGCCATTGTAAGAGCAAGAGAAATATTGTCAATATTTAATTTTTGCCTAGATGTGAAACCAGCTGGAAGCGAGGCTCAGTACCTTAGGTCCAAAAACTATCGCGCCTATTGCGGTTGCAACCACCGATGCCACAAGCACCGCGGCTGCCGCAGTGTCTTTAGCCAGACGGGCGCTCAATCTATATTGTCCATCGGTGGCGATGTCCACCAAATGTTCAAGAGCGGTATTGATTAATTCAGTGGAAATGACAAGTCCCATAGCAATGACCAGTGCCAGCCAGCCAGTGGTGTCAATTCGAAAATAAAATCCCGCAACTGTAACTGCCACTGCTGCCATAAGGTGAATGCGCAGATTGCGCTGTCCGCGAAGTCCGACGCCCAATCCGTGAATGGCGTGATAGAAAGATTCAATTAAATTGGCAGCTTGACCGGTCTTTCGCTTCCATCCAAAAGGAATGAAGGACTTTGAGCTGACCACATCAAAATTTTTCTTGCTTTGCTTTCGCGACTGAAGCGCAGCTGAGCCGTCTGTGGGCTCTGAATTTTTCTTGACTCGTTTTTTGGGGTTTTGCACTTCAGACCTTTCAAAGTTATTAAGCAAGCCACTTACTCAATCATCCATGTTAGTGGCTTACTTGTCTTTATTTACAGAGCGAACTATTTAATATATTTACATCCTCATTACTTGCCAATTTATTCGAGGGTTTATCTTTTGTAGCCGAGCCTGTCCAGCACCGACTTTTGGCGCGAGAACATGTCCTTTTCTTCGGGCTTTGTTTCGTGATCGAAACCTAATATATGCAAAACCGAATGGGCGATTAAAAATGCCAGTTCGCGATCCTGGCTGTGTCCGTAATTGCGTGCCTGCTCTAAACATTTATCCATTGAAATTATAATTTCGCCCACGATCCATTCAGAGCCCTCTGCGTTGGCCGGGTCGTTTGCATCGTATGCAAGCTCAATAGGAAAAGATAAAACGTCAGTAGCATAGTCTTTCTGGCGCCACATTTTATTGAGTTTGCGAATTTTAGTGTCCGACACCAGTGCCAGGCTGAAATGACCGTGTTCTTCAATGTTTTTTAGCGCTTTGCGCGATAGCCACTTGCAGGGTTTTTCTTGTAAGTTTGCAAGGACGCCAAGAACTATTTTGTCTGCCATCAAGCTGACCTGGTCTTTGTTTACGCTATGTCGGCGTTGACTGTTTACGACCTGGACGCGATTTGAAAGTAACATATTTTGGCAAGAATCCAATTTCGCTTGAAAGCTCGGGAAATGCCATGTTAACATACGTCATTAGTTGAGTTCGTTTGGTATTCGTAGGTCGTCCAGAGGACCTGCGATTTTTAGTTCTAAGGAGCTTTTTCATACTTTTGCCGGCAAAATCAGAGTCAAATCAAAAATCAATATCCCCAGCCACAGCCGCTCTCATTGAGTCAGCAGTCAAAATGGCGGAAGATGTTTTAGCCAAACAAAAAATGTCACTGGTTGATTTGAAACTGGAAAACTCAGGCCAGACAAAGGTTATTGAACTTACCATTCACAGACCGCTTGGTCGAGTGAGCTTAGACGATTGTGAATCTGTTAGTCGCGAGCTAGACGCAGTGCTTAGTGCAGACAAAGAATTTGGTCTTGCTGAATTTCTTTTGCAGGTGCAAAGCCCCGGCATAGATCGCAAACTAAAGACGCAGCGCGAGTTTGACACTTTTAAAGGCGAGCTGGTCGAAGTTAAATACAAAGACAATTTGGACATATTTGGATATCACTTGCTTGGCACTCTTGGTGCATGCAATGACGAGACGGTCGAGATTGACAGTCCAAAAGAGTTTCCATCCCAGGATAAAAAAGCTAAAGGCAAAGCCAAGGCGAAAGACGCCGAGCCCAAAAGCGATTTGCATCCCAAAAATCTTAAACTGAAACTTGAAAGAGTTTCAGAACTGAAGCTTTACCCGCAAATTCTGATGCCATCAGAAACAGATGAACAACTAAATAACACCACAACTGAATAAAGGAGGGTTCCTCGTGATCCCAATTGGAGAAAAACTGCTTGAAGCAGCCGAAGAACTAGAAAGAGAACGCAATATTCCCCAAGACGAATTCATTGCATATGTTTGCGATGCAATCGTTGCCGCATATAAAAAGAAAGTGCCCGACCACGACGTCGAGGGTGTACGCGCGATTTTCGACACTGAAACTGGTGAAATCGGTATCTTTGCTCCAAAAGAAGTGGTAGACGAAGTTAGCAATCCATATCACGAAATCAAATTGGAAGACGCTCAGGACCTTATCCCTGACGTTACAACAGGTGAAGTACTTGAGATTGAAGTAACTCCCAAAGACTTTTCAGAATTCGGTCGTATCGCCGCTCAGACAGCCAAGCAGCTCATTACTCAGCGCTTGAGAGAAGCCGAAAAAGAATTGATCAAAAAAGAATTCGATGTGCGTAAAGGGACCTGTACAACTGGTCAAATTGAGCGTATCGAAGTTTTGAGCAATACCAGAAACAACGTCATTGTAGATTTGGGTCGAGTGGAAGGATGCATGCCTTCGCGCGAACAGTTGCCTGGTGAAACTTATCGCGTAGGAAATCGTATTCGTGTTTATGTACTTGAACTAAAAGAATCGGGACGTGTTCCTCAAATAATAGTCTCACAAGCGCACCCGGAGCTGGTCCGCGAATTGTTCGAACTCTATGTGCCTGAAATTGAAGATGGCACAGTTGAAATTAAATCGATTGCTCGCGAAGCTGGTTACAGAACCAAAATTGCGGTGCACTCCGAAGATGGAGACGTAGACCCAGTTGGCGCATGTATTGGTACACGCGGTGTTCGTATTCAGAACGTTGTGGCCGAATTGCGTAACGAAAAATCGACGTAATTAGATATTCAAGCGACCCTGTCGACTATATCTCGAATGCTTTGAGCCCCGCGCGCATCACCACAGTTGCACTGTATGACGACAATCCAGAAACTGGCGGCAAACGTGCCGAAGTAATCGTGCCCGATGACCAGCTCAGTCTGGCTATTGGACGCGGCGGTCAGAACGTTCGTTTGGCTGCCAAGCTCACCCAGTGGAAAATCGACATCAAGTCGGAATCACAGGCTGGTGGCAGCTTCCGCAGCATGAATCCCACTCTGGAAGACCTGAGTGCCCAGGCCTGAGAAAAAGACCGGAGACAAGCTTGAGAGACTATGCGTGGCATGCAGGCTCTACAAGACAAGGGGCGAGCTATTTCGTTTGACCCTTGAAAATGAGAGTGGAAGTTTACGCGTAAATAATGACCACAGTCAAATCTTTGGGCGATCGGCATATATTTGCCGGTCGCTCGATTGTCTTTCTGACGTCCAGCAGCAAAAGTACGCAAGGCTGCGCGGAGCCCTTGTCGGGCGCAAAAAAACACGTCCAAATTTGGATCACAAAAAGCTTTCTGCCGAGCTTGTTAACGTAATTGGTGATATTTGCGCAGAAATGAGCAAAACATGACAAAATACACAAAGAGTAAAACACCAGAATAATATTTAGAGTGAAAAGTGGAAGAACGCGTTAGAGTTTACGAATTGGCCAAGAAGATGAATATCTCCAATCAGGAGGTAATCACGGCTCTTCGCGAGCTTGGTTACGACGTCAAAAGTCACTCAAGCACGGTGGATGGAAATTCCATCAAGCCGTTGATTGAGCACATCAAGAAAAAAGCTAGTTCAGACGCTGCTGCCGAAACGCAGAAAGCGGCGTCTAAGAGCGGTCCTGTCAAAGCCAAAGGTGGCGGCATTCCTCAAGCCAAGATAGCGCCTCCTCCGCCAGAGAAAAAGGTTGAAGCAAAACCGCGTGTTTTGGCTAGATACAAAAAACCTACCTCACCAGACGGTGCTCTAGAACCTATTTTGCCTGAAGGTCAGGCTCAAGAGAAAGTTCAAGTAGACTCAAGCAATCAGAGTGCGCCAAGTCCA
Source organism: Candidatus Melainabacteria bacterium (assembly GCA_016699165.1). Taxonomy (GTDB): domain Bacteria; phylum Cyanobacteriota; class Vampirovibrionia; order Obscuribacterales; family Obscuribacteraceae; genus Aved-18. Next base: position 4,121,844 of record CP064963.1, read on the forward strand.
GCTCCAGGCATCGCAGCCAGTGTAGCCGGTGCGGCAGCAACTCATGGTGGTCCTTCGCCATTGCCTGCATCGCAAATCTCTTCAAGCCCGCGTATCCCTCGTCGTATCGGACCCGATGGCGAGCCGATTTCAGTTCCATCCCAGGCGCAAGCGGCTCAGCAAAGTTCTGTCGCCACCAGTTCGCCTGCGGCAAGTGCACCATCTGTGACACCATCGCGCAATATTTCCAGTGGTCAATCTCAAGGTTCAGTATCGGTTCAAACTCCCATTACAAGCGAAAAGCAAGCTTCTGGTACTGAAATTCGCACCGACATGCGAAGTGATGCAAGAACTGAATCTAGAATTGATGCAACTCCTGGTGCAGAAGAACTGCAATCACCACAAGTGCAAGAAATAGAACAGGCTGAAGAAGGCTTGCCTCTTCCTGACCCTAAATCAACAGGCGACTCGTGTCTGAAGAATCTAAATTCGCACCAAACAAAATTCGAAACTTGGACAATCTTTTCCAGAAGAAGCAGCGCGAAGAGCGGGCTCTCCTCGAGAAAGATAAGCCTAAGCCAGCTGAAGAGCCAGCTCGCGCTAAAGAAGAATTCACCAACTTAGAAGAACTGACAAAGTTTGCGCGCTCCACTCAACCCGATGGTAAATCAAGCGGTAGCCCAGTTCCAATAAGAGTGGCAGCTCCATCAATGCGCGCCACCCCTCCGCGTCCACCAAAATCGCACCGTCAATCACATTCATCTAATAAGCCCAAGCGGGAAGATGAGCGTGAAAAGCCAGAATCGCCAGTGAGCGATGTGCCTAAATTCGTTACTCTCACAGGCAACGTAACTGTGCAAGAGTTAGCGGAGCGAATGAGCATTCAACCAGCTGATGTAATCAAACATTTGTTTATGAAAGGCATCATGCGCACGGTTAATCAATTAATCGAATTCGAGCTGGCTAAAGAACTTGCCACCGAAATGGAATATGAAGTTTCGACCGAAGAAGTCAAACCAGTCGAAGATGCCAAAACACAAGCAAGAGCTGCTGCTAAAGCAAAAGCCAAAGCAACTGCCGAAGAAAATGGCGAGCTTACAACTAGACCTCCTGTTGTCACCATCATGGGTCACGTTGATCATGGTAAGACTTCACTTCTTGATGCTATTCGTCAGACCAAATTACAATTGGTCGAAGGCGAAGCAGGTGGTATCACTCAGCACATCGGTGCCTATCACGTAGAAGTAGAGTCAGAAGAAGGCGTTCGCCAAATAGTATTCTTAGATACACCCGGTCACGAAGCGTTTACCGCAATGCGTGCTCGCGGAGCCAAAGCTACCGACATCGCTATCCTTGTAGTAGCAGCTGATGATGGTGTAATGCCTCAAACAATTGAAGCTATTGATCACGCCAAAGCCGCCGGCGTTCCAATAATTGTCGCTGTAAATAAGATAGACAAAGCAGGCGCCGATCCAGATAGAGTTCTTTCTCAATTAATGGAACACGACTTACTGCCAGATACATTTGGTGGTGACACTGTTACAGTGAGCGTTTCGGCTAAGAAGCGCACAGGCTTAGACGAGCTGCTCGAAATGATTCTGCTTGTAGCCGACATGCAAGACTTGCGTGCCAACTTAGATATTCCAGCTTATGGCGTTATCGTCGAAGCTGAGCTATCGCGCGGCAAAGGTGCAGTTGCAACTGCTCTTGTTCAAAACGGAACATTGCGCGAAGGCGACCTAATTGTAGTCGGAAGCACAAGCGGCAGAGTTCGTGCTTTGTTTGACGATCGCGGACACAGAGTAAAAGCAGCAGGACCTTCGATGCCTGTTGAAGTGCTTGGTCTGGATCAAGTTCCACAAGCTGGCGATCCATTTGAAGTAGTGGACAGCATTCAAGAAATGAAAGAAATTGCCGACACTCGCAAAGACGCAGTGGTCGCACGTCAGGGTCATCACGTATCGCTTGAATCTCTGCATGAAATGCTCGAATCTGGCGAAATGAAAGAACTGAAAATCATCGTCAAAGCAGACGTTCAAGGTACTGCAGAAGCCATTGCAGATTCAGTGCGCAAGCTCTCTGACGAGAAAGTGCAAATCACATTGCTTCGCGCAGCGTCGGGTGAAATTTCAGAAAATGACGTTAATCTTGCAGCATCGTCAAACGCTATTATCATCGGATTTAATTCAAGTCCAGATCAAAACGCACGACAAGTTGCAGAATCAAACGGCGTTGATATTCGAACCTATAACGTTATCTATCAAATTACAGATGACATTCAAAAAGCGATGCTCGGAATGCTTGAGCCCATACGCGAAGAAGTGAAAATCGGTACAGCCGAAATTCGCAAAATCTTCAAAGTGGGCAAAGGAAGCGTTATTGCTGGTTGTATGGTGCAAGAAGGCAAAATTCAACGCAATGCAATTGTTAGAGTGGAGCGCGGAAGCGATATTATCTACGAAGGTAAGCTCGATAACCTCAAGCGCTTCAAAGATGACGTCAAAGAAGTCGCATCTGGTTTTGAATGCGGCATGAGCTTTGAGAAATTTAGCGAATTGGAAGAAGGCGATAAAGTCCACGCTTTCATCATCAAAGAAACTAAGCAAGGCTAATTAGTCTAATCGGGTAAAAACACATGGCACTAGAACGCTCACTAAGAGTGTCTCAATCAATTAAGAAAGAGATTGCGTCAATGTTGCAACGCGATATTCGCGACGAGCGCATATCGGGTCTCGTTTCTATCACAGAGGTGGAAATGACACATGATTGTCGTTCTGCTCGAGTCTACATTTCTGTTTTTGGCGATGATGAAGCAAAGAAAAAAACGCTTGAAGCGCTTCAAGATAATGTCGGAATGATGCGCGGAGAAATCTGTCGTCGGTTGCGATTGCGTTTTGCTCCAGAAATGCAGATTTTCTTAGACGATTCACTTGAGCGTGGAGCAAAGGTATCCGAGCTACTTGGCAAAATTGCTCGTGGCGAAGTCTGATTTAAATAAACCAATTGGATTTCTAAATCTTGTCAAGCCGGGCGGCATCACGTCGCATGACCTGGTTAATGCTGTGCGTAAAATCACTGGCATAAAACAAGTAGGACATTCAGGCACTCTTGATCCAATGGCGCAAGGCGTCATGGTAATTGGACTTTCAAAAGCTTGCAAGCTTATTCAATTTTTGCCGGACGATAAAACTTATGTGGCAGAAGTGTTGTTTGGCACTTCGACCGATACAGATGATATTGAAGGAAAAGTGATAAACGAGCAAGTCGATCAAAAAAAGGTCGAACAAATTTCGCCAACCGATATCGGTTCGCCTTTAAAAACATTCCTTGGAAAAATCGAACAAATTCCGCCCGCCTACAGCGCCATCAAAATCAACGGCGTAAAGATGTACGAGATGGCTCGCAAAGGACAGTCTCTGGCAGCTGATGCTATCAAACCACGCAGAGTGGAAGTATTTTCCATCGACACACTCAGCTTTGAAAATCCGGTTTTGCAGTTGCGTATCAGCTGTTCATCCGGAACGTATATCCGATCGATAGCTCGCGATCTTGGAGAAATGCTAAAAGTTGGCGCCTGTTTGAAAAGCTTATTGCGAGAGCGAGTTGGCACCTTCAACTTAAAAGAGGCAATAACAATCGATCAGTTCAAAATATTATGGCAATTAGAAAATGGGCAACAAGAAAACATACAAGCAATAATGTCCGGCGCCAACGCCATTAATGTGCCGTCGCATAAGTTAGACCAAGAGATTTTGCTCAGACTTGTCAATGGACAATTGCTTGACGAGCAAAGTCTAAACACGGATAAACGCGGACTTTTCATGGCATGCGACCAAAAAAGAGAAATTTGTCTTGTGCTGGTGCAAGATGGAAAAATGAAAGCGCAAGTGGTGCTTGTATCGGCGGAGCAATTAAATAGTGATTGAAGAAAGCCCACGTCAATACAAAAGAGGATTTGTTCTAAGTACTGTTATTGTCATAGAAGCAGTGCTTCTGGGCGTTGCGGCAATCTGGTGCCTTGTAAGCAATATAGATTTATTGCCCATGCTTACCAATGCTCGCATCGAATTTTTTGTATTTGGTGCACTTTCAGGCGTCTTGCTCAGTATTGTGGGTCTTGTTATGACCAAAGTTGAATCGTTCAAGGCGTTCAATCAGTTAGTGTACGAAATAATGGGGCCCCTTTTCGCCCACTCAAAAATCATTGATATCGCACTGATAGCCGCAGCCTCCGGGTTTTGCGAAGAAGTCTTTTATCGCGGAGTTCTGCAAACTGAATTTGGAATTATTATTGCCAGTCTGATTTTTGGACTCTGTCATTTTGCTGGTATGCAGTTCTATCTCTATGTAATTTGGGCGGCGCTTGCTGGATATTTGTTTGGACTCTTATTTGAAATAAGCCATTCATTGTGGCTTCCTATCACTGCCCACGCATTTTCCAATTTTGTCTCGATTATTATTTTGCGCCAGAAGATGAAATCTGCCGAGAACGCCTAACTGCGCATAAAAAGAGGGAGCCGCAATTGCGACTCCCAATTTGTTTTTTGCTATTAGCAAAGCTTTTAGCGTGTCGTTTTTATAGTTTAACGACGGCCTTTAGCTTTCTTTTTAGCTGGAGCTTTTTTAGCTACAGGCTTTTTGGCAGCGGCTTTCTTCTTAGCTGGTGCGGCTTTCTTAGCAGCTTTTTTAGGAGCGGCTTTCTTGGCAGCAGCTTTCTTAGGAGCAGCTTTTTTAGCAGCGGCTTTCTTAGGCTCGGAAGAACCGACAGAAAGGGCAGCCATTTTCTGCTTGCCATCTACAATGGCTTTGAGTTCTTGACCAGGACGGAAAACAGGAACGCGTGCAGCGGCAATTCTCAGTTTCTCATCAGGATTTTGAGGATTGACACCCATGCGGGCTTGTCTGTGACGACGCTCGAAAGTGCCGAATCCAACCAGGGTCACGCGCTCGCCAGAGGCCATTGCGGAGGTCAGACTATGAAGGAGTGATGCAATTGTGTTATGCACATCCAACTTAGTTTGACCGGTAGCCTTAGCTACTTCGTTAACTAGTTCTGCTTTGTTCATACTTTATATTCCTACTTTGATATTGTTCATCAAGCTGACGTAGACTGGATTTTTAACACCTCGCCTTGTGCATCAATTTATTGATCACACCGGCCGGAATTAAAAACGAATGTGATACTACCACCCAAATTATCTGAGTTCAATAGGATCTCCAAAGATTTTCAATTTGTGTGGTAGATTTTTTCAGTATGAATTCATCACCCACAAATTTGGACACCATATCGGCGATCTCGACTCCTCCAGGGTCTGGTGCAATAGCTATCGTTCGTATATCTGGTCCTCTGGCATTTGAAATAGCCTGCAAAATTTTTTCCTCCTCTCAAGACGCGCTTTTGCCGGTCAATCTCAGAGGCAATAGCCATAAAGCCATGCATGGCTTCATTCTTCAACCTCAAACACAAATCTGTGTAGACGATGTTGTACTGATTCCGTATAAAGATCCTGCAAGTTACACCGGCGAAGATTTAGTAGAAATAAATTGTCACGGAAGTCCCGTTATTGCCCGCGAAATATTGGAGCTAATTCTTAGTCTTGGCGCTCGCCTTGCACGACCCGGCGAATTTACTCAACGCGCCTATTTGTCGGGAAAAATGGATCTCACCCAAGCTGAAGCAGTTATGGATTTGATTCAAGCCAAAACTAAATCGCAAAGCAGACAGGCTCAAGCAGCCTTGAGCGGACAAATTGGTTCTAAAATTTCAAACGTGAGAAGCGATCTTGTCGAATTGCTGACGCGCATAACTGCAGGAATTGATTTTCCCGAAGAAGTGGGCGAAGTGTCGCTCGATGATTTAGAGCGAATAGTGGTGGACTCTAAGGTGCGCTTGACTAGCCTTGCTCAAACGATGCGTGCCGGAAGATTTTTGCGCGAAGGTCTGCGCGTATCTATAGTGGGTCAGCCTAATGTCGGCAAATCAAGCTTGTTAAATCAATTCCTCAAGTTTGAACGAGCCATAGTGACCGAAATTCCTGGGACCACGAGAGACTCTATAGAAGAGCTTGTGGAGCTTGCAGGCGTTCCCGTCTTACTAGTCGACACCGCAGGTATTCGCAACACTCAAGACCGTGTGGAGCAAATTGGAATAGACCGGACAGTCGCATCGATAGAGCAAGCAGATCTGGTACTTTTCATGATCGATGGCTCAAAGCAATTTGATCACATCGACAAAAAAATAGAAAGCATGATCTCTGAAAAGCCTTTTATCATGGTTAAAAACAAACTTGATCTGGGTGATGCAAAAAACAAATTGCCAGAAGATGCAATAGATCAAATTTCCATTTCAGCAAAATCTGGAGATGGAATGGACCAGTTGGGCGATTGTCTTTCACGCTTTGTTTTTTCAGGCAGTCAGGACAAAGGTGCTTCAGTGAACGAACGCCAGGGCGAGCTATGTCTTAAAGCGTTGCAGTCGCTTGTACTGCTCGAACAGGCGGTGAGCGACGATTTTCCTCAGGATTGCCTGGCTACCGATTTGAAAGAAGCCATCATTGCTTTGTCTCAAGCCTGCGGAACTGAAGTGAGCGAAGAAGTAATCACTCAAGTCTTCGCCCGCTTTTGCATCGGTAAATAAAGCTTTTTAGCCAAGTGCCCTGTACTGGGGGGAAACCGTGTATTCATTTTGCATCTATAAATGCAAAATTTAATCATGGATCGAAGCCTGGATACTCCTCAAGAAAGAGTCGAAGATACTCAAGCCCCCAGTGTGAACACTGGAGAGCTTACGCTTGCGTACAGTCCCTTTCAACAAAACGAAAACACAAGTATCAACGTGGCGTTCACCAATTTCATGCAGCCGCAAAATATGGATTTCAGCCAGATTTTTGGCGGTCGCATGAATCGCGACAATTTCAGACCACAGTATTCGAGCTTCAGACCGCAACAGCCCGGATGCAATCAGCAATTTAATCAATTCAATCAAAGTCCTTGCAATCGTCAGCAATTTAATCCACAGCAATTTAATCAACAACAGTTCTATCCACAAAATTATCCCCAACAGTTTGGTCCACAGCAATACAGGCCGATGCATCATTACAGACCAAATCACCAATTCAACGATTTCAACGGAGGCATGAAATTCAATCCGTTCGATATGTTGAAAATGATTCCGCAGGTAATGCGTCAGTTTGATAACTTCGACCAGTTCAACCAGCCAGGACCTGGACCTGATCAATTTAGTCCATTCAGACCTCGAACACAGCCACAACAAAATTTCGACTATCCGCCCGAAGATAATGAATTTTCACCCGATTATGAGCAGGACATGTCGCAAGACATGCCGCCTGAGAATTTTAGACCTGATGTGATAGAACGACCTCAGACAAACGACAGACCCCAGCGCCCAGCCAACTCAGCAATTGCTAGATTGCAAGCAGCAGTCGAGCGTGCAAACAATGGAGGCAAGCCTTTAACCGTTGTCCAGTTTGGTGATTCGCACGTGGCAGCAAACACATTGCCAGATTCAATTAAAGCTCAATTGAATAAAATTGCCCCGACCGATTTTCAGGCTGTAGCAAAAGGTGGAGTCTCATCGAATTATCCCGTGCTGCACGCACAACAATGGTTAGACGGACCTATTAAAGACAAAAAGCCCGACCTTGTAATTATTTCTTTTGGCAGCAATGATGCAAACGGACCATTTAACGATGCGCAGTTTCGCGGGCGCTATCAAAAGTTAATAGACGAAATCAAACAACGCTCGCCCAACTCAGCCATTCTAGTAGTGAGTGCTGCCGACGGTAACGTCAAAGGCAGACCGCTTCAAGGCATTGACGGCGTGGTCAACGCTCAAAAGGACCTGGCTCAGAAGAACGGCTTGATGTTCCTCGACTTGAGAGAAAAAATGGGCGGACCAGGTTCTATAAATAGATGGCGCGAGCAAAAATTGGCATCGCCTGATTTATTGCACTTTTCACCTGGTGGATACCGAAAAATCGGTGAAATGACTGTTGACGCGCTTCGCGAGCAGGCTGGACTTCGAAACAGACGTTAACCTCAAAAGTCCGTGCTACCTCAAAGGTAGATGAATTACGGGCTCCTTGGGGGAGTGGAAATATGAACACAAAAAGATTTTTGCTTGGCATAACCGCAGTGACACTGACACTGGGATTTGTACAAGCACCGGCAAGTGCCGCAGACCAGACAACAGTGCAAGAGGTTACACAGACTGGACCGGCACAGGTTGTAGACAGTTGGATGGAGCCCAAAATCGTACGTACTAAAGAGATTAAAGATTCCGATGGCAACACTACCGTTATTAAAGAGCCGCTCATTCAAGAACGGCACGAGAAGGTTGTTGTGCCAACCAACAAAACGACATTAACCACAACTGTTCATCAAGAACCAGCTGTAGTTAAAACCGTCGAAAAGCATTATGTAAGCGCGGCTCCAGCCAAGAAAGTCTATAAGAAAAAAGCTGTGCGCAAAGCTAGAAAAGTGGCGTATAAACCAAAACCAAAACGCTACGTTGCTGCACGACAAGTCGTGCGCAAAGAGATAGCGCCAGCTGAGACCACTGTGGTTCAACGCACAGATAATCAGTCTTCGCAAGAAGTGATTGTGCGTCCAGATCCAGCCCTTGAGATGATGCACTAAATTTCGCCATAGGGACTCTTAGAAACAAGTCTGCTTCGAACTGGGAATAATTAACTCACGGTTCGAAGCAACTGCTATGGAAGCTGAACAAGCAGAAAAAGATAAATTGACTGAAATTATCGAAGAAGATGTTGAATCTTCTTCTATTGTGCTTGCAGAAAAAAGCACAGATGAATCAGAAGCAATAATCGACGAGCGCAATAATGCCGATCCTCCCTGGCGCCTTTCGACCAATTCCGAAACCGATATCAGTCGCGAAGCAGGTCTAGACGAGCGTTACGACGTCTTGAGTCGCGTTGGCGAAGGCGGTATGGGCAGCGTCTACAAAGTAATGGATAAAGTTCTTGGAAAAGTCTTTGCCATAAAAGTTTTGCGCAGCGAATTGGCAAAAGACAAAAACGTTGTAACAAGATTTAAGCAAGAAGCGCTTGCTGCAAGTCGTTTGACTCATGTGAATCTTGCCTCAGTCTATTCATCTGGTGAGTCGCGCACGGGTGCGCCATATCTTGTGATGGATTATTTAGAAGGTTCGAGCCTTGAGCAAATACTGACAAAAGATGGGCATTTAGAGCCGACTAGAGCCATTAATGTTTTTATCGAAATTTGCGAAGCGCTCGAACATGCTCATTCTAAGGGCGTTATTCACAGAGACTTAAAACCTGGCAACATACTTTTAGTCGATGGCGAAGAGCGCGTGAAAATAGTCGACTTTGGTATCGCTAAAATTTTGCCACGTGCAGGACTCGACACGCTCAAGCTGACATCTGGCGAAGAAGTGCTCGGCAGCCCGATTTATATGAGTCCAGAGCAGTGTCAGGGCGACAAATTAGATGTTAGATCAGACATCTATTCGCTTGGATGTATGATGTACGAAGTCTTATGTGGCGTGCCACCATTTCTGGGTGACAATCCAATCAAAACCATTTTGATGCATTTGAATGAGACTCCATCGAATCTGACTTTGCATTTGAAAGAAGCTGAGCTTCCCAAAGGTCTTGAGTATGTCATTTTAAAATGCTTGCAGAAAGTGCCAGAAGACCGATACCAAAATGTATTTGATCTGCGTATGGATTTAGTTGGTATTAAAGACAATAAACCACCACGCCAAAAGCCGCTTAATCACAAGATGCGCTGGGTGGCACCAGCCGGGACGGCATTGCTTGTGGTAGTGGTGTTTTTGTTTGGATTTGAAGTGGTGTCATCTTATATCAATCCAGACGAGGATAAACGTCCACTTACTTTTCCTGGACTATCAGGACTATTTAATTTTTCTGAAAAACCACCCGCGGTGGCAGCAACTGGCGAAGATTCAGTAGAGATGCAAGAGTATTTAGATAAGATTGAAACGGCAGTGCGAGCCTATCCTCGCAATGACAAAGTACTTGCAGAAGCTGAGTTTGAGCTGACCACTTATTTGATTCGCAAGTCTGACTTTGCCAACGCAGAATTACATTGTCGTCGCGTAATGGACACACTTACAAGTCTTCAAGACGATCCACTTTTGCTTGCTCGATATCAGTATGCGATGGGATTTGTTTTGGAGCGCGAACATCGCTTTCCTGATGCAATTAGATATTATCAAAATGCACTTGCTGCAATGTCTGAGTCATTTGGCGAAGATAGCCCACTTTTAGGACTTGCTCACAACAGAGTCGCTATTTCATATGAGCGCAACAGATATTATCCAGAAGCCGAAGAGAATTACAAACAAGCCCTGGAAATTTTCAAGAAAGGATTTGGTGCCAAAAGTAGCGAAGTAAATGCGGTGCTAAGAAATTTAGTTGGATATTACAAACACAGACGAATGCCGGATCTTGAGCAGTCATATCAAGATCAACTTAACAGTAATCCACTGCAAACAGCACGTCGATTTAAAGTTGATAGTCGCGATAATCCAGGATTTATGTCGGTTGAATATTCGCAGAATTACACTGGAAAGTTAGATGGTGAGCGTTAGAGCTTTCTGTTTTACTTCCAAAATCCCTTATGCGGCTCAATCAGTTCGGCTTCCATTGCGGGAATTGGTCCGATTAGTTCAATAGTTTTCTGACCCGACTCAAACACTTTCTTGCAAGGAAGATTCATAGTTGGATTCATTTTGCTTGTGCCGGTGAGCTTGCCCAAAGTCTCTTCGGTCGCACCATAAACTACTCGTCCGATGTTCGCCCAGTAAATTGCCCCCGCACACATCACGCATGGCTCCATGGTTGTGACTAGCGTGCACGAAGATAAGTACTCAGGTGTGTATGTCTCAGCAGCTCGACGTGACAAGTCGGTTTCTGCGTGACGAACTACACCCAAATTGCCTTGACTCATAAGCACCGTGTTGTTGTCTGGTGCCAAAATAACTGCACCAAAAGGATGGTGTCCAAACTTCTTCCAATCAATGGCGACTTTGTTTGCCGCGCGCAGCCCTTTTGTTATCTGTTCATCAGTTAATTTCTTCGATGCGGGTGCTGAAGCTGGCGCATTATTTTCCTCTGCATTAATTGGTTGCATTGGCGCTAGAAGTGAAAGACAAACGGCTGCAAGCAGACTGGTCTTTTGCATGGTTTTCAAAGTGAATATCCTCCCCAGGAGAAGACACTGTAGCAGAAAATGGGACGACTTTTGTTGTGGTCTTTGTGCCGCCTATAACGTCGGGATTTTGCGCGTCTGGAAAGGCTTGCACTGACTGCCTTTTAAATCGAGTGTGTGAGAAAAACCACCCGTTTTTACTATAGCCTGACGGGCTGATAGATTCGAGCGCTTCTTCTATTTTGCTTCAGCTAGTATTAAATATGCGTTGTTTTTCTTACAAGACCATCCTGAAACCCTGATAGAGCAAGCGTTTCAAAATGGATTTTTTGAGGCGTTATAGGCACTTGAATTGCAGTGCTGTTACCTGTATTCAAAATTTTTTGCATCGGATCGCGATTCGCGGATTAACCAGTACTCTGCAATCCTTCAGCCACGCCATTAATCGTCATCAAAACAGTATCGAGCAAAGTATCCGGTTCGCCAGACTCACCTGGTGCAACTGTCGCATCTTGCTTGGAGCTTACTTCTTTTAGTTTGGCTCGAAGTTCTTTGATGAAACGAACTTGCAAATAACTAAGTGGGTCGATGTAAGGATTTCTAAGCTCGATTGACCGGCGTAAATATTCTGATTGTTGAAGTGGGAATTCTTGCCCAGATAGAGTTAGAACGGCATTTTTAGTCGCTTCGAATTCGTCTAGAATACGACCCATTATTTTGTTTTTGATTTGCTCGTTTTCGACCAAGCTATCGGCATAGTGTTGGGCAATTCGCATATCGGCAATTGCAAGTGACGTTTCAACTTTAGTCACAAGACCTTTGAAGAACGGCCATTCTTTGTATAAATCTTGCATCAATTTTAGTTTGGCTGGATCTTTTGAAAGTATCTTAAACGCCGTGCCAAAGCCATACCAGCCGGGAAGTAGAAATCTACTTTGAGTCCAGGAAAATACCCAAGGTATCGCACGCAAATCTGAGATGGCAGTACTGCCCTTGGTGCGTCTGGATGGACGTGAGCCAAGTCTTAATCGACTGATCTCGGTAATTGGTGTGCACTGCAAAAAGAATTCAAGGAAGTCTTTGTCTTCATAAATAAGACTCCTAAAGGCTTTGAATGCTTCTTGCGACAAGTCTTCGGTCAGTTTGAGCCATTCGGGTTTGTCGATGCCTGTTTTCTTTTTCTTGTTTTCAGTCAAGCTCGATTCTATTACGGCTGCTGCCAATCGCTCAAAGTTTCTCACTGCAATGCCGTGCACTGAATATTTGGAGCTTATTACTTCGCCTTGCTCGGTAATTTTTATTCGACCAGACACTGTGCCTGGTGGTTGAGCAAGAATGGCTCCATGCGTTGGACCGCCGCCGCGTCCAATGGTTCCGCCGCGACCGTGGAAGAGTCTTAGTTTGATATTGCGAGAATCAGCGAGTTCGACTAATTTTTTCTGGGCTTTGTACAATTCCCAGTTTGAAGTGACGATGCCGCCGTCTTTGCAGCTGTCGCTATAGCCAATCATGATTTCTTGTAAGTTGCCGCGAGATTTTAAATAATCGCCGTAGACTTTATTTGAAAGTAATTTGTCAAACAAGAGTGGCGCTTCACGCAAGTCTTCGATGGTTTCAAATAGTGGGACGATACTTATAGTTCGGTTTGGATTTGATTTTGCATCTGGGCTGTAAATGCCAGCTTCTTTGGCAAGCAATAGAACTTCAAGCATGTCGGATGCGTCTTTGGTCATACTTACTATATAAGTATCGACTGCGCGTGTGCCGTGCTCGTCCTGCATTTTAGCCATCATGTTTGCAGTGGCAAGAGTCTCATTGGTCTCGTTGCTGAATGCGGGTTTGACAGGAAAGAGCGGACGGCGATTTTGAATTTCTTGAGTTAGCCATTCGATGCGTTTTTCTTCGTCAATTTTTTCGTAGTCTTCAAATATACCAAACTGTTTACACAGCTCGCTAAATGCCTGACTGTGTCTGGCGCTGTGTTGGCGCAAGTCGAGTTTGGCTAAATGAAAACCAAAAATGTTGACCATCACCATTAAGCGTTTTAATTGTTCAAGACTGTGGCGGCATTTGGTTTTTTGCAATGCTGCGTGCATCATTTTTAGTTCGCCCAAAAACTGATCAGGATTTTTGTAGGCATGATCTTTTGAATCTAAAGTCCGGCGCAATTTTTCTTGAATGAAAAGCAATTTGCGTCTAAAAGGTTCGAATTTGTATTTTTGATAATAGCGCTCGTGTACATCGGGGAAGAGCTTAACATCGGCTTTTACCGAGTCCAAGAGAGTCTGATCCATTTTTAAAACGTTTGAGCTGTGACTTAATTCGTTGAAAACTTTTTCCAGCGTTTTCAGATATTTTTCAAGTATCACTTTGCGCTGCATCTCAAGTGTAGACTTTGTCACATCTGTTGTCACATATGGATTACCGTCGCGGTCGCCGCCGATCCAAGAACCAAATGTGGTGTAGGTCAAATTTTCTGGCATTTGCTTGTTGAGCTTTTGTGCCAGCTCTTTTGTGAGCAAATCTAATTCGCTATGGACGTCTATTATTGAATCGACCACCACGCTATCAAAAAGCGATAGACCGTAGCGGACTTCATCGAGTGGAGATGGCTTGAAATAAATAATATGATCCGAGAGCCAGAGAGATTCTACAACGGCTGCTAAGCCCTCTTCAATTTGTTCTTTTTCTTTTTTTGTAAGTGGCGGATGATCGCGCAGATAAAGTAAATGCGCCATTTTTAGTTGTTTTAATAACACAGTTCGGCGAGTAATTTCTGTCGGGTGTGCTGTAAAAACGACTTCGATATCTAGATTAGTAAACGTCTCCCACACTTTGTTTGCGTTGTCTGCGGCATCTTCAACGTGGCGACGAACATACGAAAGTGAGTCTTTTTCCACTTGGTCCGGATTTTCTGATTCACGTTGAGCACGTCTGCGAATTCGATGATTCTGCTCAGCCATGTTGATGACGTCGAAATAACACACAAACGCTTTAATTAGTTTGCGCGCAGTTTCTAAATCCATACTGCTCGTTAGTTTTGCCAGGCGGTCTTTGTTTTCGTCGCTTGGTGTGGCTTTGGTCAAGGCACGAAACTCTTCAACCAGAGCAAGAACATGCTCGCCTTCTAAATTAGAAATGGTCTGTCCAAGCAAAGTGCCAAGCATACGCACATCGTCTCGCAGAGGCTTTGTGCGCTGCAAAAGATCCGAGGTTCCGGTCGAGCCGGTCTGAGTTGTTGTCACAAGGTTACCCGCCAATAGAGCTGACAGAGCTTAATTTAGCACTAATTTAAAAGAGGGTGTCTTAACTCTTGTAAGCTGTCAAGCTATCGAGGCGAAGCAAAGCCAGCTTGCTTTTGAGCAAATCTGGGTGGGCATTGCCCAATGACTTTTCTTGAATTTCAATCGCTTTTAAATATGCCAGGCGGGCTTCAGTTATCTGGTTGTCCGCTTCTAGAGCCTGGGCAAGGCCGCAATAAGAGGCGGCGGTGTCTGGATGATTTGCTCCGAGTGTTTTGATTCGCATGGCAAGGGCTTTGTTATAAAAATGAAGGGCCATTTTGTGATTCAATTTTGCTAGATGAAGCTCACCCAATCCGCAGTAGGAAGCGGCTAGTTCTGGGTGTTCCGCTCCAAAAGTATTTGTGCGTTTTTCTATTGCCTTTGTGAAATATTCTTCGGATTCTTTTAGTTTATTTTGCCATGTATAGAGCCGTGCCATGTTGTGCAGGCTTGAGGCAAGATCTGGGTGATTTGACTGTGGTCCTAGTTTGGCTTGTCGTATTTCAAGCGCCTCTTTGTAGCAATTTTCTGCCAGGTCTAAATTGTTTTTATGAGCATGGACGACGCCTAGATTATTGAGTAAACGTGCTACTAATAAATTCTTGGTTGATTTGCTTTTCAGCATGGACAGCCCTTTTTCATAGTAGGCTTGGGCTTTATCAAAATTGCCTTGCTTGAAGTTGAGCGAACCTAAATTATTCAAAATGGTCGCAGTCTGTGGATTTTGATTTTCTTCTGTTTGTGTTGCGTCTGCTTCAATGATTTGATCGAAATAAAACTGTGCACGCTCATAGTCTGCTTTGTTGAAATAGAGCACGGCAAGGTCGTTTAAAAGGACATGATAATAAGGATGATTTTGCTCCATAACTTGATCGAAAAGATTTTGAGCTTTTAAATAAAGCAGCTCAGCTTGCGCAATGCGACCGTTTTGTAATTCGATGGACGCTAGATTACACAAGCTGATTGCTTTTTGGTTTGGCTTTTGGGTGCGGGAGAAAGCTTTTTTTGAAGCGTCGAGAGACTTTGCATAGTCGCCTTTGCAATAAAATTGCCAGGCAACGTCGGTTTGTTTGTCCCAACGGCTGCGCGATTCTGCTGCATTTACATTTGATGCGACATTCAAACTGCTCATGATTAGAGCGTTTGCAAGCAATACGGTTGTTAGGCTCATATGATACTTCATATGGTGCTCCTAAAGGATATGTGCACAGAAAATCAACCCAGTGCAAGAGCTATGGGCAATCACAGCCCTTTTCACTGGAGGTTCTATCGATTCTGCGACTTGTTGCTAGTCACATTTCTACTATGACAAAATCGAAAGTGGGGCGCATCGCATTTTAGTCTGATCTTTGTAGTTACACTAAAGTGTGATCTACTGAAAATCTTTGGACAGAACAAAGATGCCGGTGAGGCTGCCTTTCTTGAATGTGCCAGTAACTTGCCCGGTTGCTGGGTCATAAATCCCAGCCCAAAGTTCAGGCTTTTCGAACAATTTCCAGAGCCAGAAATGGTAAACGACATTCAAATATAGTTCGTTTCCCAGAGCTTTGCCGTCCAGGGTAACTTTGCCATATAAAGGTCCTAGTAGCGCATTGTGGTAAGTGCCCGAAAGCCCACCATTTGGCGTTTGAGCCAGTTTAATCCAAAAGCGGTATTGGGCGTTTGGAGTGCGGTCGAAACAGGTCAAGCCCTGCCAGGTGCCCACAAACTTGTCATCTTGCAGTCCCTTCGAGCTTTTATCGGCTAGAAGCTTAATGCCTTTGTCATATTCAAGCGGCACAAGAGGGCGCGCCATAGTGAGCAGTTTGGTCCCAGGGCGTGGCGGCAAGAAGAAAAGCCTAACTTCTGCATTAGACAGCCAAATTGGTCCATTCTGGGTGGCTAGGGCTAATGGCTCGCCAGTTATTGGACTTATGTAAGCTGAAATTATTTGGGGGCAATTTTGCTGTAGCAAACCAAGCTCTGAAAAATATTTGTCGCAGTTGGGCATTGGTCGCACGTGATAATTTTTGAGGGTGTTGCCCATTTTGATGCAAAGTTTATACATCATATGTTGTTGCGACAAATCGCGAGAAAGCAAGACAAGCTCAAGCTCATATATTTCGCTGTGAGCAAGATGGAATGAATTTTCACGAAGCGACTCTTCAACACCTTTAACCACTGAAATCACATACCAGACAGGCAGGGCAAGTATGACAAGGAAGCCCAGGAATACAAAAATATTGTGCTGAGACATTCCCGTCATCATGCTGGTAATAACTATTAAGGCAAGACCGCCAGTCGAAAATAATAAGAAAAAGCGCAGCATTTTGAGAGATTTAGCTGCGGGTCCAAATTCTGCATGCATTGGATATTCAGATGGGGTGCGCATCTCGATGGGTCTGAATTTTTCAATCGAAGCGCCCGGCAAAAAGGAATTGATTTGTGGTGCACTATCCAATTTGTTCATTTTGCGTTTCAAAACAAGATAGACAATGCACGCAGTGAAAAAAAGCATGGCAAAGAAAACTGCATTTCCTATTAAGATGCCGTCAAGATGCCCTCCACTAGGCAGTTTTAATACAAGCTCGAAAACAGTTTTCATAGCGGTTAGAATTGCCGCAGGCATCACTACTGAATTGACAAAAGTCATTTTGTCTTTTGCAAGTAGAGGCTCTAAGCGCCTTTTCTCTAATTCGTCTTTGCGTTTGATCATATAACTTGCTATGTTGGATCTAAGAGATCTATTTGTTCAATTTACCCGTCTGCTTGAAATACGATGACTTTAATTCGACCTTGACAAACCAGATTAAATGCACTAGTGTGGTTTGGTTGATTTGAAAAGAAGCGCCTTTTGCGCTGCGTTTATTCGCGACACTTACCAGCATAACTAAAATCAACTGACCCGATTCTTACTAAGTTTCTAATCATAATCGGCTTTGCACTCCGGTTATTTTGCTACTACTCTTTTTGCAGGTCGCACGACCGCTTCTGGTTTTGCATGGGCGATATTTTTTCGCCTGAACTTGCATCTGTTTTAGTGTGCTTTTTTGAGGACACAACTTACCATGAACCCAAACGAAATCAATAATACCGAGTATCGCCTGGGCAGTTTACTGATTGACTTCGGCATCGTAAATCGCCAGGACCTGGATTGCGGATTGAGAATTTCGTCTATGACCGGACTGCCACTGGGTAAAGCGCTCATTTTTCTTGAGTGCTTGCACGAGCATTTGTTGCACGATGCTATCCAGGCTCAGTCTATGCTTAGAGACAAAATCATCAATATCTCCCAGGCGCGTCAGGCACTGAATATAGTGAAAATGAGCCAACTCAAATTCGATGAGGCGCTTGTTACTCTGGGCATCAAAACATCCGATTCAAATCGCACTCGCCTTGGCGAGCTTTTAGTTTCGGCTAGCAAAATAAATGGCAAGCAACTGGAATTTGGACTTAAGGTTTCAGATTGTTCTGGCTTTCCGCTGGGACAAGTTTTAGTGATGCTCGATTTTATTTCGGACGATTATTTGCGAGTGACTCTGGCTCTGCAACGCGAGTTGCGTGCTGGTGAGCTAGAAGAGCAAACAGTATCAAGCAAGCTGCGTAGCATAAAAGCAAACGATGAAACATTTTCGCGCTTGCCCTCTTTTGATACGCAAAAAATCTTGCTGGGCGAGCTTTTAACCAAAGCAGGTCTGGTCGACGAGTCGCGTGTTAAAGACGCGCTATTTAACCAGCTTGAATCGGGTAAAGCCGTAGGACAACATTTAGTCGAATCAAAATCTGTCACAAGCGAAATTCTTAGTCTTGCGCTGAGATTGCAATCGCTTACTCAAAACGAGCAGATTAATGCCGACAAAGCAGTTGTAATTCTAAAAGAAGCAATTAAGCCGATAGCTCATTCAGAGGCGATTTCAGATGAAAAAGCAAGCTCGCTTACTTTCTGGAATTTTCTTGGAGTCAGTAATTATCTAACTACAGATCGCGAAAACGAGCTGCTTTCTCAGTTGTATCAAACAAGCCACTTATATTTTGTGGTATTAAAAACGGTATCAAACGAAAAAGCAAGAACGCGTCAAGATTCATTTGCTTTGCTCAAGCTAGCATTGAAAAAGGACGCAGTACTTCGCTGTGTGCTTCTGGAATTGTATCCCGAAGACCGCTCGTTAATTGATTCTGCCTTTATTCTGCACACATGGGTTCGCAAAGGAAAGATTTCGCTTTCACGCGCTATAGTGAACTTTATCATGCTGCGTAGAGGACTGAACTCCGAGTTGCTCAAGACTGCTTGAGGAAGTCTGCTTTTCAGTTTCAAACGAAACGCGAAAACGTGTTTCGCCGCCGTTGTCCGGCGTGCTCACACAAGTAATATTGGCGTGGTGCGCCTGGACAATTTGCGAACATATATACAATCCAAGACCCGTTCCGGGAACATAACTTTTACCTTCTTCGCCCTGGTAGAAGCGGTTGAATAGCCGTTTTTGGCTTTCTTCCGGAACATAAGATCCAGTGTTTATTACATCGACATTTATGGTGTGATCACTTCCATTTACTGCAACGGTTATTTTGCCATTAGTTGGTGTAAATTTTAGCGCGTTATCGAGCAAGTTGGAGAAGAGGCGCACAAGTGAGTTTTTGTCTGCCACCACAGAATAATTTTCGTCGAGCGAATTATCTACTTCAAAATGTAAATCCACGCCCTTATCGGCGGCAAGTAAAGATAAGTCGGACATAACAGCCCGTGAGTGTTGAACTAAATCGACTAGTTCGAAATTGAGATAGTCAGCGCCTGTATCGTACCTGTAAATGGCAATAAGATTTTGAATCATCTTCAATAAAGAGGTATTGCTGTCTTTTAGTTTTTGCATAATTGTTGTCAATTCGCGCGATACAGGTCCCATTTTGCCATTTAAAATCAGTTCTAAAATTCTGTTTGCGCCAATTATTGGATTTTTCAAATCGTGACTTAAGGTCGCTAAAAAATCTTCTTTTTGAGCAATTAGCACCATACGTCGATCGGTGTTTTCGCTCATTTTTCTGTCTGTGATATCCATAATTGAACCGATAAAGATTGGCTCGCTTTCAACATCCGGTCGGCATTGCACCGCTTCGCCGCGTACCCACTTGATTTTGCCATCTATGTCGCGGATTCTGAATTCGATTTCCCAGTTAACTCCTTTTCTGATGCACTGTGCCCAGCTTTTTAGCACTTCAGATTTTTCTTCTATATGAATTAAATTTTGCCAGCCGTTACCAAGAGCGGCTTCTGGAGAAAGTCCTGTTAGTTCGCTCCAGCGTTGTCCCACGAATGTCCAGTTGCCGAATTGATTGGTTTCAAATATTGTCACCGGAGCAAATGAACACAAAATGTGAAATCGTTCCTTTTCTAATTTTGCTTCAGCTGTTCTGGCTGTTACTTGTAATTCTATTATTTCGTTTGTGTTTTCCATTCGGGCATGTTTCTTTGCCATTTCCCACATTTCTTTTCTTGTGGTCACACACCAGTTCACAAAAAATAAGTCACCAAAAGTGACCCAGAATCCATGTTCTAAAAAACGCCAGGTCTGAGGTGTCGATTCGCCATAAATAGAAAAAGGAAAATAAATGCCACGGAAAATATGATCGATAAAAACTACTATCGTTGCTGTAACAAGCACTTTCCAATCTCTATAAAAGGTAAGGAATGCAAGAGTGGCAAATACCAGAAAATGAGTTTCAATTCTGCCGCCGGTCAAATGAATCAAGAAGGCTGTCATAATCATTTGAGCTATTGCTACTACGTGCCTTGTAATGGGTCTGCCAGGCAGTTTGATGATAAAAAACATGGGCAAGCTTAAGGTGGCAAGTCCCAGCCAAACGGCAAGATAAACATGTAAATGAACGTTTGAAATGGCTCCATTCCAAACTCTTGGAGTCCATAGCATGGACAGCAAAATGCCAGCGAACCATTCTGTAATTAATAGTCCACCAAACAATACATCAGCCTGACAGAATATTTTCTCCAGCTGTTCTTTGTAGATTTTCTGTGCCTTGATGACCACGCGCGTATCGAGCGCATTTAGCTGCCCAGTATCTTCTTGTAGTACATGCTTGGCTTTAGCCGCCGCATCCATAAGAAATACCCCAGTATTTTAATTTTAGAAAAACCAACGCCCCAATTCCAACTTAGCATTACTCTATCTAGCTGGCTATCACCTATTAGGTGGATTCTTTCACTAAATCTAGGCTGGCAAGAAAATCCGGTAAGCTTCTGTTCAAAAGGAAATGTCCTTGATTGTCGATTATGTGCAATTTCGCTTTTGGAATATGACTTCTCAAATAATGCGCTTGAGAAATCGGACTTAAGGTGTCATCGCCACCATGAAAAACATGCACCTGAGCGGCAATGGCGTTGAGCGGAAAGCCCCAGGGACGTTTTACCGCAACGTAATCGTCAATTACTCCCCAGCCAAAATTGGTGAGCGAATTTTGCATGAAAGCCTTGCATTCTTCTTTTGTATAAGCCTCGACAATCTCTCTATCGAAGCGCGACTTCATTTGTTTGATCAAGTCTTTGCGCACGAATTCTGTAGGCAGCTGTGCGTAAATACTAAGCATGATACTAATGGTCCAGTGCAAACTATCAGGAAAAGTAAACAAAATCCGATCTAGTAGTAAATCTAGATCCTTAATTGAGTCTAGATGACCGATGGGTCCGCAACTTCCAGACAATGCCATTTTGTCTATTAAATCAGGCAGGGCGTAAGCGCAAGCCATCGCATAAGGACCGCCTAGCGACCATCCAATAATGGGCAATGGTTTTTCAATCTTTAGCTCAGTCAGGAAAAAGCGCACGTCTTGCGACCAATCTAAGAGTGTGCGATCCGGTTGTCTGGTGGACATTCCGATGCCTGGGCGGTCTATGGCAATTAAATCTATGTTGTAATCGGCTAAAGTTGGGTCGGCAAAAGCAATGTCCAGTTTGCTCGACGCGCCGCCATGACAGTAAAGAAGCGGCTTTCCGCCTTCTGCACCATAGCGGTCGAACCCAAGGATACGCCCGTCTGGCAACTCAATTGTCTGATTTAGGCGGTTTGGAGATGAACTCATTTATTTTCTGCGAGTAGTGGCTGATCATCTGACTAATTGGTCTAAATCCAAGCGTGCTGAAGACGTCGTAAATTCGTGGCAGTAAAAAGCGAGTGCGCATGGCGCAATAAACTTTTTCTTCGTGCGCGCCCTTCATGCCTGGTCTGTATTGTTTTTTGTGTTGAGCCAAATTTTTGAAATTGTAGAGATAATTGGCTTTCTCATAGGCGTATTGAAAGTATGCTTTAAGCAGTTTGCTGTATTTGAATTCGCCCTGGTCGTCAACTCGAGCTAGTGGCGAAAAGCCCATGGACATTACTTGTTTGCCTTCTGTCTTGAATAGTTCAAGAGCATGAACAACAATGCAATCGACTACAGAATAAGTCGATTTGTGAATGCTGCGCAAATGCTGGGCGATATAGCCTACAATTTCGCCGTTTTCATACATGGGATCGAATATGACAAAGCCAACTATCTCTCCATCTTTGAGCGCTACGAATCTACGCACATCAATCTCGTCGACGTAAACAATGGGACGTACAATGAATTGCATTTCGTTATTGCTTATAGTCTTTTCTTTGATCCAATCTGAGCTGATTTTTCGAAGCTTACTCAAAGTGGTATTGTCTATGGAGTCAACTTCTTTTATTTCAAGATTGTCTTTCTTGCCGCCGTTACGTGCGTTTCGCAATTGCTGCTTCTTGCCGCCGACTAAATCAAATTCCTGAATGTCAATTACAGTTTCAACACCAACTTCGTTGACGCAAAAATCGTATCCTGCGACAATTTCTGCCACTTCGTGACTGATGTGCAAGAAAACTGGATCGCTTTTCACTTTCATGAATTCGTCTATAAGCAGCTTTGTGTTTTCTCTTTTGCAGATAGGATCTGAAAGAACAAGCACAGATTGCGGACCATCGTGCAAAGGTTTGTAGGCAATGAACCCGTACTCGGGATGCATGTAATATTCAAGACCTTCTTGCAAAGCGGAGAATGCAAGCGACCCGCGACCGTGGTGTCTGAGGTGGTCGATACGAAAGCCCATTGTGGTAGTACAGCCTTCGAGTGCTTTACGAGCGGAATGCAAGCTTTCTTGACTGGCTTTGAGCGTCATTGTGTCAGCCTGGCTGTGATTCTTTTTGGCTTTCATGCGGGCGACGAATTTGATCATCTCGCTATTCTAGCAGATAAAAAATGGGCGTTTTGGAGAGGTTATACTTCTTGCATGGTTTACTATTTTGCTCCAATTGCAGACGGTTTAGGGGATTTACTGATTACACTTCCAGCTTTGGAAGCGCTTATCGCCTCGGGTGTGCCGACCTATCTGGTCATTCGCTCCCCAAAACAAGAAGGTGTGGCTCAGTGTATTCCTGGTTTGAGCGGCTCATTGAAAGAGCCAGAATTTCTTGCGTTAACTTTGAAAGAAACTGACCGATATATCAATCTGCGTTCTCATCCGCTGTATCTCGAAAACAATTTGGGTTCTGACAAATTTATCAATGAATTTGGCAATCTAAGCATTTTCGATATCTTTGAGCGAATCAGTCAAGACATTATTACGCAAGAGCTTGGTATTGTCTGGGATTTCAAAAAATACAATCCACTGCCGTTCAATTTTCGTCCTGAATTAAAGGATAAAATATTATTCGTTCCAGGCTCTGCAGGCTCATTTAAATGTTGGACCAAAGAAGGCTGGATCGAATTATATTCACGTTTAAAGCAAAAAGGTATTGAATGTTTTGTGTTGGGACAGCCAGAAAAATCTAAAGCTTGTGCAGAACTGGTAGAAGCTGGATTACCGCTGCTAAAAACCGATACCATTCACGATGCGCTTGATGTGGTTTCTTCTGCCAGAGCTATGGTGAGCATTGATACTGGTCTTATGCATATGTCGATTCAGCAAAAAAGACCAACTGTTTCTCTGTTTCTTGCCCGAGCAATATTTGATCGTCATCAAGAAAATTGCAGCGTTATTCGAGCCCCGGCTTGTGTCGAAGAGTGTCTCAAATGGGTTAAAGCCGAACCCTCGAATCATGCAGATATTCCAGTGTTTGAAGAGATTGCTTTTTTCGATTGTTTAGCCACTTTTGAAACGCGGTGTATGAACGGCGTAACTGTTGAGCAAGTTATGTCGGCACTGGGCGAATTGATTAATATCTAGGCTCTTAAGTCTAAGGCTTCGTTTTTACTTGTCCGCTTACTTTAGAAATAGCCACTGTGCCACGCGGGTCAGAAGTTTTGGCGATTGCCTTGTATTGCGTATTGAGCAGTTCCAGTTCGGTTTTTAGGCTTGCAAATTCGCCTGAAAGCTGTCTTTCTGCCTCAAGCAATTTACTGCGATTTAAGACTTGTGCATCTTGACCCGAATTTGCCACCATGGCATTTGTAAGTCTGGCTTGAGCCACTTGCAGTTCGCGCTGCGAAATCATTAGGCGCTGAGTGTCAGTGCGCATCGAGTTAGCCAATCCATCAGATTCTTGCACAGATGTATTCATCTGAGGACAAACTCTTGGGGGTCTTAGTTCTCCCAGATTGTAATTGGGAATGCGAATATGATACGCGTCGATGTGCGACTTCCAAGCCGTTAGCTGATTTTTGTATGCAGCCTCAGATGCTTTGCAATGACCATAAGCTTGCTCGGTTTTAATAAGATGCGCTTTGTATTTTTCGGCATGTTCCATAAAAGCTGCCAAATTTTTCTTGTACGCATCAACATTTCCCGCTTCAAGCTGGGTCGTGAGTTTGTTAGTCTCGCCTTTGAGCATGCGCGCTCTTTGGATTGCGTCTTTTAATCTAATATTTGATTGAGTGGCATTCAGTTTGAAATTTTTAGACTGGTCAATTATTTCCTTGGCAGAGTCTGCCCGACCAGTTTGGCAGCACGGATCTTGCTCTTTGGATGAAGGCTCGCTTTGAGCATTAGCAGCACTGCAAAATAAAAATGCAAGACCGAAAATTAGACTATTTGTTTTTCTGATTCGAGAAATATTCATTTTAACTGTCCTGGTTTGGTTCTAGGTTTTATCTCTGGGTCTTCTGGTATTTTTTCATCGCTCGAACTTGGCGTTTCATCGCCATAGTATCGAACATAAACATTGGTGCCGAGCGCTCGCAAACGAGCCTGGCCTTTTTTGTGTGGTCGAAGTAGTTGGTCTTTTAAATTGGTGGCACTTTCAGCTACATATGCGGCTCTTTGAGCTGCTTCGCGCTGTGAAGCCATGGCTCTTACTCGTACATCAGTTCTTCCATAATTGCCTCGCAAATAATTTAAGTCACTTATCTCGCCTGGTCCGTAGCCACCGCCTAATCCTCGAAAGCCACCGCCGCCACCGCCAAAGCCATAAGCGCCGCCGCCCATGCCTCTGCGACCGCGCCGTGAGTAGCCTCCGGTATCGTAGGCAGGTACAAATCCGGGTGGAAATCCAAGGGCCGACTCGCGTGAGATGCGCATTGAATTCCTTCTCGCTTCGTACTGCATGCGATTTGCATAGTCTCGAACTTGACTGTTCACTGTAGTAATTGTATTTTGCACGACAGGCTCAGTGTCTTGAGGAGCCATTTTGCTTCTAGCGTTTCGACCAGAAAGCGAAAGCAATTTTGCTTTGGCATATTTACCGTTTTCGCCAAATGGGTCGTTTTCAAAACAAGCTTTATAAGATTCAATTGCCCCCTCGGAGTCTTTTAGCTCGACCAGAACATCGCCTAATTGTCTGAAGGCAAGGGACGAGGAGGGATTAATCTGAATGGCATTCATCAGTTCTTCTGCGGCTGCATGAAAGCGTCTTAGACTGATATCGGCTTGGGCGCGATTAAGCATGTCGGCAAATTTTTTGTCGGGCGAGTCTTTCGCCGGCGCGCTTTGGGATTTTGCTTTTGCTTTGGCAGCAGGTGGATTTTCGATTTTGAGCTTGGGTTCTCTGCCCAATGCTCGCTCTAACCTGTCGAGTCTGTCGTTGATGGCATCGTACGAAGAATTGCCAAAAACGTTATTTTCCAGGCGATTGATGCGTTGGTGCAAATTGTCTTTGTCGTAGGCGTGCCCAAAAAAAGCCGCCTCTATTTTGTAGATGCGGCTCACGGCAGAATTTTGACTTTGATCGATAATGCCATACTCAGGCTGTAGGCGCGGCACTCCCGATGTCCCGTCCTCGTTTAGAGCGAGTACCGGAAGCTGGATACAGCTGGTCAGCAGCAGTAAGCTGCATAAGGTGAGTTTGACCATTTGATTGACCCAAAAAAATCCGCAGGGTTGGATTGACGACGGCTTAATATTAATGTTCCCGGGAAAGGGATAAATTTTCAAAATCGTGAATTCTTCGGCGAGTTCAACTTTTACTGTTGTGAGTCTCAGCCAGGAACTCAAATAGAGCTATCCGAGAGACTAGGTGTACCTCAAACCAAAATCTCCGACATCCTATGGGAGCACCTTAAAACAAGGACGCCATCAATTTCTTTCGACAATGCCATACTCTGGCTGTCGGCGGTGCATTTGCTTGTGCACCAGATACGGTGCATTATTCGACTGCATATCACATATAGACGATGCCGAAGTGACTCTGCTCTGCTCCCCAAAAGTTCACCGAGTTCACTCTTTGTTCATCCATGTCTGAGAGTATCTCAATGGAGGATCATAAGATGAAGAATGACTTGCTCGCGCTCAGCGATCCAAAACTCAGCGGCACTGAAGAAAGTTCACACTGGCTTGAATGGCAGACTGTGTCGCGAGATAAGCTCGCCGATTGCAAAATCTTTTCAGTTAATAAAGTTCTTTCTAGAAGTAAATCTGACAATAAAAGTACAGGAAATTTCTTCACTCTTGATTGTGGACCCTGGGTCAACATCATTGCAATTAATGACAAAAGTCAGCTTGTAATGGTTGAGCAATATAGGCATGGTATCGAAGAGCTCACGCTTGAGCTGCCTGGCGGCAGTGTCGACGATACTGACATCGATCCGCATGAGGCAGCCAGACGCGAGCTGATAGAAGAGACTGGCTACGTCGCCAATAGTTGGTCAATGCTTGGAAAGAACCATCCCAATCCAGCTCTGCAGAACAATCTTTGCTACACATATCTTGCCGAGGGGGCTTATCAGGTTGAGCAACCTAAGTTCGATGGCACAGGCACAGAGAGAACTAGAACACGCTTTGTTGACCTCTCTGATATTGGTGCGCTTGTTCTGGACGGAACGGTAAGCCATGCCCTTGTCATAACAGCTTTGCACTTTTTGACTCTAAGGCGACCAGATTTAATTTCAAATGCACCACAAGCGGTGGCAAAGTAAAAGTTGGTGAGCGCTGAGTTGAAGGCATCTACAGTCGCTATTGTCGGAGCCGGCATCTCGGGTCTTGCCTGCGCGATGTTGCTCTCTGAAAATGGTTTTAAGGTCACTGTATTTGATAAGGGGCGTCATCCTGGCGGCAGGCTAGCGTCAAGAGACAGAGACGATAATTCTTTCGATTACGGTGCGCAGTATTTCACTGCTAGAGATTCTAGATTCAAAGAATTTCTTTTGCAACTCGTTCACTTGAAAAAGGCGTCAGAGTGGAGTGGTAAATTCGCCAAGCTAAAAAACGGTTGCTTGGCAGAGGAAATTTTGTCCGAGCCTCGCTATGTTGGTGTACCTGCTATGCGGTCCATCGCTGATGTCATGGCGAGCAAAATTGATAATGAAATTGAATGCCTCACATTGCATCGTGTCAGTAGTGTTTCTAGACAAGACGATAAGTGGTTGCTCACAGGCACTGCGCAGAATGAATCCGGCGAGACTCTGTTCAGTCGGGGAGATTTTGATTTTCTCGTGCTTAGTTTGCCTCCAGAGCAAGCAGCGGCTTTATATCCTCATAACAAGCTCAACGACATAAAATTGAGACCGTGCATAGCATTGCTTCTTGCATTTAATTCTCGCGTTAACCTACTCTTTGATGGTATCTCTTTAGACGATAAAATAATTTCCTGGGTTGCACGTGATTCAAACAAACCAGGACGGCCAAAGGGTGAGAGGTGGGTAATCCACTCCTCTGCCGACTGGTCTGAAGAGCATTTCCAAGAATCCAAGGATGATATTGAAAGTTTATTGACTGAGCGCTTTGCCACTATATTCGATATCGATATTCCTGATAAAGTTTTTTCGAAAATACACAAGTGGAGATACGCGTTGCCGGTCTCTTCACTGGATTGGCAATGCATCTATGACCAAAACCTGTCTCTGGCGTATTGCGGTGATTGGTGTGTAAGTGCCAGGGTCGAAAGTGCATTTCTTAGCGGTATTTCTGTAGCTGAAGAAATGATCAAAACTGCACAATTAAGGTAGTGCAAGGGGACGAAAAAAATCTGATAAGATGCAAGGTCTGTTCTGAAATGGAGAAGATAAATGCTCACTGAAACTGAAAAAAATGATGTTATCGATGCTTTGAAATGGCGCTATGCAACAAAGAAATTTGATCCCAGCCGCAAGATTCCCGAGGCTGTTTGGAGCAAATTGGAGGAGTCTTTGAGATTATCTCCCTCGAGCTTTGGCATGCAGCCATATCGATTTGTTGTCGTTACTGATCCAGCGGTGAAGCAAGAGCTCGTTGGGGCAGCCTGGAATCAAAGACAAATTGCTGATTGCTCGCATCTGGTTGTTTTTTCACGTTTGAATGAACTGACTCTGGATCATGTCAATCACTTCGTTGACCTCATAGCTGAAACCAGACAGGCACCTTCTGAATCACTGCAGGCGCTAAAAGACATGATGACCGGCTTTGTTAAAAATCTTAGTCAAGAACAGCTTGCCGATTGGATGGCCAAACAAACTTATATTGCTTTGGGTAACTTAATGACTGTTGCTTCAACTCTACAGATTGATAATTGCCCGATGGAAGGCTTTGTCAAAGAAGAGTTCGATCGCATTCTCAACTTGCCAGCACAGGGATGCAATAGTGTGGTTCTTTGCGCTTTGGGATATAGAGCCGCTGATGATAAGTATAAAGATCTTGAGAAAGTGAGATTTCCGGCAAGCGAGCTATTCATTAAAATCTGACATTCTGATTTATTGCTTTCGTTACTGACAGCCTCATTACCTCCAGAAAACATCACAATGATTTGAATCGGTGATATCTCCGTCTGCAGTGACAAGCGGCAATCCTAAACGCACTGCGGTCGCAACGATCAGTGAATCGAACGGATCGCGGGTGAAGTTCAGCGAGTGGGCAAGGATTAGATCGTCTGGCTGTAGCTCGGCCAAAGTCATGCCTTTGCAAAAGAAATTTTCTTGCACGAGTTCTTCAAACGAGGCAGTAAGTCTGATGCGATCCGTCCTTCGCATTAGCTGCGACAACTCCCAGACCACAGCTGACGGAATCCATATATGTGTTCCAGTTCCTTCCTGTGCAGATTTGAAAGCAGCAAAAACTTTCTTCGGTAGCTTTGCATCTTGTTTTGCCAGATACCAGATCAGCGGGTGAGTATCTGTCACCAAAAATTTTTCAGTCACAGCTCACTCGCTGCTCTGGTTATTGATGTTTCGTAATCTACCGCTAGCTGCTTTCTTGCATACTCTAAAGTTTTGTCATCAGCCAAAACGATGAGACCGCGCGGATCTTTCCTCGGCTGGTCGCTTTTCTTGGCACAAGCTACTAGCCACTCATATTCTTTCTCGCTCAAAAGCACAGCGGCAACTTTACCGTAATCTGTTATTTCGACTGGTCCGGCACCGCTGGCTACTGACTCTATGAGTGTTGAAAACTCATCGCGAGCTTGTGCCTTTCCAATTCTTTTGTGAGTTTTAGCCACAATGCCCACTACCTCATTCTGTACAATATACTGTACAGAATTTTTGAGCGCCTGTCAAGGTTATGCGGTTTGGTTATGGAAACAAATTACTGACTAATATCGCCAGTCGTCATAAACGGTCCGCGGTAGATAGTCTTTTCTTGCAGCATGATTGCGTTCATGAGCAAGTTTTTGACTATCTTCTTGTCTTGCGGATCGCTTGAATTCATCATCTGTCTAATTGGCTGAACTTTAGCCATGGCAGATGGAATGGAGAACTCCATCTTGAATGCGGTGATACTGTCGTTCAATTTCTTGGCGTCAGGCTTTCTGTATCCGATCATTTGAAATGGGTGACCAACATCATTGAAGTCGTCTGTCTCAACGCGGCTCAGTAAGAGAGCGCGACCGGGGCAGAGACTGACTAGTTTTCCACCAGAGACGATTTTTACATCTTTGGTATTGTTCTGGTGCAAGTTTGCAATTGCTACGTCGGCACCAGTTTCCATAATTAAAACGACTGCGCCTTTTGGAATGTGCACGTTGCCTTCGTGTGTTCCTACAACGATGTCTTCTTTGGGAGCGAAAACAACGTTGCCCTTATCTATGTTGATAAAGTTTCCATTGCTGTTCGATGCAAGCACGATGCCTTCTTTGGCTAAGCGAGCTGTTTCAGCACCATTTTGATCGAATGAATTACTGTATGTTTTGGATCCCGAAATTAAATTAAGTGGATTGCCTTTGGCGAAATTGATTTGTTTCTCGACGAAACCTTCAAGTATTTTAGTTTGATCGGTCGGGATTTTGGTGATGAATTCATTATTGTTATTGGCTGAATTAGCATCGAAAACTAGTCCCGTTCCGCTACCGCCAGTGCCACCACCACCTGCTGTTCCGCCACCACCTGGTGTTGGTGGGGTAAAGGCTACTGCCGCTCCGGTCGAATTGAAACGAGCACCATTTATGTTTGCATTGGATACAAACACTGGACCGCCTGCTACGTTGAATGTGTTGTTTATAATGCCTGCAACGTTGCCGACTGCAGCAAAGTATGGTGCACCACTCAAGTTTTGTATGTTGCTTGCAGGCAAGCCTGCGTTAATAACAGTTGGACGCAGACCAACAAGTGCGGCTAAGAATGCATCACCATTGGCAGGAACAGAGCCATTGCCGCCAACTGCGATACCGCCGCCGACGCCGTTGTAAACAGTCTGTCCACCGCCGATAGGTGTGGTACCACCGCGTGGGTCGTTAACGACGTTTGCGTTGAATGTTGCGTTTGCGCCAGTGATGTTCATATTATTGGCGGCGCTTAAAAATACGTTGCCACCATTGGCGGTGGCGGTAAAATTATCGCCTTGAATTCGAATATTACCTGCCGTCGCAACAAGACCTACAGAACCTGGCTCTTGTACAGCACCGACGATATTTCCGCCTTGTGAAGTCATGCTGACGTTGCTGCCGATGCCAATGCCGAGTGCGCCTGTGGCGGTGAGTAGAACCGAGCCATTGGAGCCTGCAGCGCCAGCGTTGAAACTGACTGGACCGCCAGGGGACGCTATCAAGAAGTTGAGAGCGGTCATATTGACGTCGCCTGTAGCTTGCACTGTCACAGGACGTACAAGCGAGCCTACAATCGAAGCGCGACCAGATGTAGTGGTGATATCTCCTGCAGTTGCAGTCAGGTTATTGGCTACAGTAAGGAAATCGGCGGCACTTATATTTATTGATTGAGCTGTTATAGGCGCGGTGTTGATTATGAGTGTTGGACCAAATCCAGTGTTGGTCGAAAGTAAATCGAATACACCACCTGCCGAAGACGGCAGATCGATAGCTGTGTTATCTAGTTCTTCGACAAAGACGTTGCCTGAGGCGATAAGTTCGAGGAAACCTGAATCAATGACGAATCTGTTGCCACCGGTCATATCGCCAATGTTGCCATTGTCTGCAATGAGCGACATGTCTAGGTTAGATACAAGAGTGGTGGCGTCGCCTATTATGTCTCCATTGGTTGCATGCAAGAATGTTTCGCCACCAAAGCCCTGTATTGTGGCTCCAGGTGCAAGAGTTATGCCGTTACCTGCTTCTAGATAGAAGTTGAAGCCAGAGTTGAAGCCGACTACATTTACGTGGTCAACTTCTTTGATGACGACGCTTTGGCCCGCATTGGCGGTGAGGTTATTGACGTTTATATTAATAGGACCATTTGGTCCGAACGCATCTCCGCCTACAAAGCCAGCAGCAGAGCCAAGAACTAGGGTGTCGGCAGTGATTAAGTCACCGGTTGGATTCAATTGGTTATTGATACTGCCAAAAGCAAATAGGTCATAGGTGCCGTTAACTGTTTGAGTGCCCTGCATTTCGACATCGTCAGATTCTGTAATGAATGCATTTACATCTGAGTTAACAGTCAGGTTGTCGGCGTTAGTTGCAATAGTGTTAGGTAAGTCACCAATTGATCCGCCTGAGCCAGTAGTGGTTGTTAAAGCTACATTGGGAGCAGTGATAATTGAGCTTGCATCTAAATCGGTGATATTTCCGTTTGACACCAGATTGTAAACGCGTCCAGCTTCCTGCAAGCCATCAAGTTCGATGTTGCCAGTCGACTGAATATAAACGTCTTGATTTGCGGCGGCGGCGCTCACATCTAATGTGGTTGCGGTAATTGTGATGCGTTGGCTGTCATTTGTTCCAACAGATCCGGCGTTGGAAAATAGAATGACATTAGGTGCCGTGATAGTTGCGTCCTGATTGAAATCAGAAATTGTATCTTGAGCTGAGAGGGAGAAGACGTTGTCTGCACTTGATGCACCGGTCAGTTCGACATTGTTTGCTTCACTTAGATAAACATTAGTTCCAGCACCAGTTGAATTAGCAGTCAATGTTCCTGCATCTATATTAATGGCATTGGTAGAATCACCAATCGAGCCGCCGGTTGTGGTGAGAACAATATTTGGAGCGGTGATACTATCTGTGGCGCCGGTGTTATTGGTCAGGTCGCCCAGTACAATTAAATTGAAAATACCATTTGCGCTTGAGTTATTGAGTAACTCTGTTGCTGAGTCGTTTTGAACATAAACGTTACTGTTCAAGCCACCAGCGTTGAGCGTGATATTGTCAGCCTGGATCTCGACTGCGTCGCTTGCTGTACCAATCGAACCGTTTGTAGTGGTAAGAATGGCGTTTTGTGCAAAGACCCAGGCTCCCGAGGCTGGTCCCATGTCAATGATATTGCCGTCTGCAATAAGATCGAATGTTCTGTCGACTACGTTAGGTCCACACAGTTCGATGTCACCGACTGCGTGGATAAAGGCATCGGCTGTAGTGGTGGTGTTCATGGCAGTGACTGCGATTTCACCGGCACTTACATTAATGCGGCCTGTGGTGGAGCCTACCGAGCCGTCTTGTGCTATCAGGTCGACATCGCCGCCACTGATTACATCGCCAGTTGGATTGGTTTCATTGGTGATACTTCCACCTGCAAGCAAGATAAATTCGCCCAGCATCGAAGCACCGGAATTACCTGCGATTTCCACGCTGGTTAACTCGTTGATTATGACCCAACCTTGAGACGCATTTGCCGTTAAGTTCACTGCTTCTGTAGTGATACCGCCTGCAAAACCGATGTCACCAGTATTTGAAGTGAGCACAACATTGGTGGCAGTAACAGTGCTGGTTCCAGTGTTATCTTCTAAGCTGCCTTCGGCAACAAGGTCGAATGTTCTTTGTGCACCAGATGGTCCGTTGAGCGCAATATCACTTGCCGTATAAATGAATACATCTTGGTTCAGAGCATTTGCATTTGCCACTAACGTTTGAGCATCTACGTTTACTCTGTCATTGGTTGCAAGACCAATTGAGCCGTTAATAGATTCGACAATGACATTGTCGGCGGTGAGAAACACACCAGATGGAGTTGTGATATTGCCGTCAGCAATTATTTCAAGTGTGGTGCCTGCTTGTGCCTGTAAAACTTGAACTGCACTTGCTTCATTTATATGTATTTCGCCTGCAGCATTGACAGACAGATCGCCAGCTTCAGTATTGATTGGAGCCGCTGTACTTGCGCCGATATTGCCATTGTTCGATGTGAGGATAACGCTTGTGCCGGTAATTAGATCGCCTGCTGGGTTGACGTCATTTAGAATGCTTCCGTTTGCAATTAAGCTATAAGTACCACCAGCCGTTTGCGCGCCATCCATTTCAACATCGCCTGTGCCGACATTGTTTATGTAGACATTACCGCTCGTTGCGTTGGCTGAAAGATTGGCTGCATCTGTATTAATTGCATTAGTACTGTTACCGACAGAACCATTCTGCGATGTCAGTATCACACTTTGAGCTACAAGAATGTCGCCGCTTGGATTAACATCATTTGTAATGTTGCCGGTGGCAAAAAGATCAATGACACCATTTGTAGCAGTGATGCTACCGTCTATTTCAAGGTTACCAGCAAATCCAAGATAAATTCCCTGTCCGCCACCATTGGCAGTGGCTGTAACACTGGCAGTGTCGACAAATACTCTACCCGTTGGGCTGCCGATACTTCCAGTTATGGATGTTAGTTCTACTGCTTGAGCCGTTATTGGATTGGCAGTTGGATTTAAAGCGTTTGTGATATTGCCGTTTGCAATGAGACTCCAAATATTGCCAGCGCTATTGGGACCTTCAAGCTCGACATCGTCTGATTCTTGCAAGTAAACGTTCTGACCGCTTGCATTGGCTTGAGAGCTGAGATTGACCGCATCTATGTTTATGCGATTAGTGCTGTTACCAATCGATCCTGTGGTCGATGCAAGACTGACATTGGTTGCGGTGATTATATCGCCTGATGGATTGGTACTGTTTGTAATATTGCCGGAAGCAAGTAGATCGAATGTGCGAGTGGCTTGAATTTGTCCTGAAATTTCTATGTTGCCGGTGACGCCTATGTAAGCGTCTCCGTTGGCAGATGTAGCCGACACTGATAGACCCGAGCCGCTTGCTAGGTTAACTCTTCCAGTCGAGCTTCCCACCGAGCCATTGGTTGAAGTCAAGCTGACCGTGGTGGCAGAAATGGCGTCAGTACCAGAATTATTTGTAATGTCATTTGCGGCCAGAAGGTTCCAAACCCCGTTTGTACCAGTGGCAGTATTGGTGGCACCTATTTCAACGCTGTTTAATTCGTTTAAAAATACGCCTTGATTATTTGAGTTGGCTGTTGCCGACAATGTGCCAGCGTCAATATTCAGTCGATTTAAAGACGATCCAAGCGAGCCGCCAGTTGCATTTAATACCAGAGTTGGAGCTGTGATTGAATCTCCAGCGGGGTTAGTAGAATTGGTTATGCTGCCGTTCACTGTTGTTAAATTAAACGTTCCTCCGGCAGAAGAATTGCCACCAATTTCAACTGAATTGGCTTCCGAAATAAATGCGTCGGTACCGGCATTGGCTGTCAAATTCACAGCACTTGTATTGATGCGAGCGGCAGTGCTTGCTCCAATTGAACCTGAAGAGGCGGCTAAAACAATAGTGCCACCAGTGAGCACGTCACCTGCAGGAGTGGTGTTGTTGGTGATGCTGTTTGCCGCAATTAAATCAAAAGTACCAGTGGTGGCGTTGACGCTTGAGGCGCCAGCCAGCTCTACATTGTCCGTTTCATTCAAGTACACACTTTGATTGGCCGAGGTGGCGGTGACAGTCAAATTAGTGGCATTGATTTGTAATCTGTTTACGCTGCTTCCAATCGAACCAACTGTTGAAGTTAAAACCAGGTTTGGAGTGCTTATTACCGCGCCACCTGTGTCGGTGATATTGTTCACTGCCAATAAGTTGAATGTTCCACCCACACCGGTGCCTGAGTTTCCAGCTATGTTTATGCTATTAGTCTCGCCAATAAAAGCACTCCGGTTGATGCCCAAGGTATTGGCGGTCAAATTGTTCGCATCTATATTAATGCGAGCTGCCGCCGATCCAAGCGAACCTGTATTAGCCTGTAAGACCACATTGTTTGCCGAAATGATGTCGGCCGCCGTGTTTGTTGCATTGGTCAGATTTCCTGCAGTTACAAGTAGATCGAATGTTCCAGCCGCGTTTTGAGTACCGGCCAATTCGACTGTGTTGGCTTCGGACATAAAAACATCAGCAGTGTTAGAGTTAGCCCTCATGTTAGTGGCATTTATATTGACTCTCGCTGCTGTCCCCGTGCCAATCGAGCCACCTGTGGACAAAAGAATTACATTGAAGCCTGAAATCACATCCCCAGTGGGATTGGTATTGTTTGTGATACTGCCACCGGCGTTCAAGTTGAAAGTGCCAGATGCTGTGTTGGCGCTTGAAGTTCCACCAATTTCCACGCTGTCCGTTTCGACAACAAATACATTTTGAGCAGCCGCTGTGGCATTTGCCGTTAAGTTTGCAACTGTGGTCAAAATCGGGTTGAGGCTCGTGCCGATCGAGCCTGTAGTTGATGTCAAAATTAAAGTGGGAACCGATATCGCGGCAGGCGAAACACTGTCTGTGATACTACCTGTGGCGGCAAGGTCAATGACGCTTGCAGCTTGTATATTGCCGTCTAATTCTACTGCTCCGGTGACAGCTAGATGCACTTCTTGGCCGGCACCGTTTGCGCTAGCGAGTAAATTAGTCGCCTGTACTTGAACACGCGCGGTAGTGGAAGTGCCTATCGAACCAGCCGTCGAAGACAGGTTAACAGTGGTTGCAGTTATGCGATCGCCTGTTGGATTGGTGGAGTTTGTAATGTTATTTGCTGCCAGCAAATTGAACACATCTCCGGCTTGAGAGGCTCCTGCTATTTCAACGCTATTTGCTTCTTGCAAAAAGATGTTTTGACCGGTGCTTGTGGCATTGGCGATTAAATTAGTGGCATTTATCTGCACTCTATTAACGCTGTCGCCGATGGAACCACTTGTTGATGTGAGTGTGATATTCGGCGATGTAATTAAAAATGCACCAGTGTCGGTGATGTTATTTGCTGCAAGTAAATTGAATGTTCCACCTGTGCCAGTGCCAGAGGCACCACCAATGTTTATATTATTTGCTTCGCCAATAAAGACACTCTGATTGGCAGCGACAGTATTGGCTGTAAGGTTATCTGCATTTATATTGATACGAGCTGTAGTGGTGCCAATTGCGCCTGTGGTAGCGGACAGAACGACATTTTGAGCGGTAATGATATCAGTGGCATTATTGGTGGTATTAGTGATGTTGCCGGTAAGTGCCAGCAGATCAAATGTTCTACCAGCACCTTGCGCACCTGTAATCTCAACGCCATTGGATTCTCGAATAAAAACATCTTGATTGGCTGTTAACGCGTTTGCAGTTAAGTTTGTTGCTGCAATGGCGATGCGTTCTGTTGCGCCAAGTCCAATAGATCCATTGGTCGAAGTTAAAATGATATTTGGCGCAGTAATAATGTCTGTTGCAGTAGAGGTGGCGTTGGTGATGTTGCCTGAAGCAAGCAAATTATAAATGCCGTTTGTGCCAGATGCGCCTTGCGCTCCTGCTATTTCAACATCGTTTGCTTCACTGATAAAAACGCCTTGGTTAGCTGAGTTTGCTATCGCTGATAAGTTAGTGGCATTAGTCGAGATTCTATTTGTGATGGAGCCAACTGAGCCGCCAACAGCAGTGAGACTAATTGTTGGTGCGGTGATAACACTAGCCGACAAATTAGTAATACTGCCGTTAGTTGTGGCTAAGTTAAAAATGTTGCCAGAACCAGAAGCCGCTGCAATCTCTACTGAAGTTGCTTCCTGTAGAAAAACATTTTGTCCTGCATTTGCGGTTAAATTGCTAGCATTTATTTGTACTCGTGTGGCGGTACTGATTCCAATTGAGCCAGTGGTAGCATTTAAAACAACATTGGTGGCATTGATTCTGTCTGTCGCGGTGGTGTTATTAGTGATGTTGGTTCCGGCAATCAAATTAAAGGTGCGATTGACATTCTGGCTACCTAAAATTTCGACACTGTCAGCTTCTTGAATGAAGGCGTCCTGGTTTGTGGCATTAGCACTGACAGTTAAGTTGGTGGCATTCATTTGTATGCGACTTGCGCTGTCGCCAATCGATCCCGAGGTTGAAGTCAGTACAACAGTGGGAGCTGTAATTAAAAATGCGCTAGTGTCGGTGATGTTATTTGCCGCAAGTAAATTGAATGTGCCGCCTGTGCCAGTTCCAGAAGCACCACCAATGTTTATATTATTTGCTTCGCCAATAAAGATGCTCTGATTTGCAGCCAATGTATTAGCTGTTAAATCAGTAGCATTTATATTGATTCGAGCAGTAGTTGTTCCAATCGCGCCTGTAGTGGCGGACAATACGACATTTGGGGCTGTAATTATGTCGGTGGCGTTATTGGTGGCATTAGTGATGTTGCCGGTAAGTGCCAGCAGATCAAATGTTCTACCAGCTCCTTGCGCTCCTGTTATCTCAACGCCATTGGTTTCTTGAATGAAAATATCTTGATTGGCTGTTAACGCGTTTGCAGTTAAGTTTGTTGATGCAATGGCGATGCGTTCTGTTGTGCCAAGACCAATAGATCCATTGGTTGAAGTAAGGATGACATTTGGTGCAGTAATAATGTCTGTTGCAGTAGAAGTGGCGTTAGTGATATTACCAGCTGCAAGCAAATTGTAGATGCCGTTTGCTCCAGATGCGCCTTGTGCACCTGCTATTTCAACATCGTTTGCCTCACTAATAAATACGCCTCGATTAGCCGAGTTTGCAATCGCCGATAAGTTAGTGGCGTTAGTCAAAACTCTATTTGTGATTGAGCCAACAGAGCCGCCAACGGCAGTGAGACTGACTGTTGGTGCGGTGATAACACTTGCCGACAAATTAGTAATACTGCCGTTAGTTGTGGCTAAGTTAAAAATGTTGCTAGAACCAGAAGCAGCTGCAATTTCCACTGTGTTTGCTTCTTGTAGAAAAACATTTTGTCCTGCATTTGCAGTTAAATTGCTAGCATTAATTTGTACTCTAGTGGCGGTACCGATACCAATCGAGCCAGTGGTTGCAGTTAAAACCACATTGGTGGCATTTATTCTGTCTGCGGCGGTGGTGTTATTAGTGATGTTGGTTCCGGCAATCAAATTAAAGGTGCGATTGACATTCTGACTGCCTAGAATTTCGACACTGTCAGCTTCTTGAATGAAGGCGTCCTGGTTTGTGGCATTAGCATTGACAGTTAAGTTGGTGGCATTAATCTGCACTCTATTTGTGTTGTCGCCAATCGAGCCTGATGTTGAAGTCAGTATGATTGTGGGAGCAGTAATTAAAAAAGCACCAGTGTCGGTTATGTTATTAGCGGCAAGTAAATTGAATGTGCCGCCGGTGCCAGTACCAGAAGCTCCGCCAATGTTTATGTTATTTGCCTCGCTAATAAAGACGCTCCGATTTGCAGCCAATGTATTAGCTGTTAAATCAGTAGCATTGATATTGATTCGAGCTGCAGTGGTTCCAATCGCTCCTGTAGTAGCGGAAAAAACGACATTTGGGGCTGTGATTATGTCGGTGGCGTTATTGGTGGCATTTGTGATGTTACCAGTATTTGATATTAGGCTGTAAATTGCTCCAGCCCCTTGTGCACCTGTAATTTCTAGTCCATTAGTTTCCGTTATAAATACATTTTGACCGGAAGCATTTGCAGTTGCGGTGAG
Organism: Candidatus Melainabacteria bacterium; assembly: GCA_016699165.1. GTDB lineage: Bacteria > Cyanobacteriota > Vampirovibrionia > Obscuribacterales > Obscuribacteraceae > Aved-18. Next base: position 4,160,742 of record CP064963.1, read on the forward strand.
GTTTGTGACTGTAGTAGAAATATTCGTTCCCGCAGTGCCAATGCTACCTGCGGTCGAATTTAAAACTAAATTTGTGGCATTCATCGCAGCACCACCGTCATCCAAGATGTCGTTGCTGGCAATTAAATCGAAGGTGCGAGTTACATTGGTAGTGCCAAGAGTTACTGTATTGGCTTCTTGCAAGAAGGCGTCGTGATTAGCCCCACCGACTGTGACGTTGAGAGTATTAGTATCAAAATTTACTCGCGCCCCACTTGAGCCTATATTGCCATTTGATGCAGTGAGAAAAAGATTTCCACCAGTGGTAATATTGGCGCCTGCCGTTTGACTGATACCAAGTAATCCGTTTAGAGTTGCATTTCCAGCTGATGACATGGTGCCGACTGTCTGGGAAATAGTACCGCTCGTCTGAACGTTTATGCTGCGACCAGAAATATTATTAGCAAGAATAATATTGCCTGCTCTAGTTGCGCCTGCTGTAATGGCGGCGGATGGCGTACCATTTGTTGCAAATGTCAGACCAGCAGGAATTGTTATCGCAGTTGATCTAATGTCTACACCTCCACCAGATGAGGTGCCACCGTTGTCCGCAAGAATAATGCCTGTAGTGACTGTTGTTGTGGCGGCGCTATTGCGAGCAGCATAAATACTGATGTTGCCGTTTGTACCGTTTCCATCTGCGCGGGCATCTAAAACAGTGTTGGAAGGAAGTAAGACTCGACCGCCGGTTGTTCCAGCAGCGTTTGCAAATGCAGCTAGTGTAATATTGCCTGCGTTTTTATCCGTGCCATCGATTGTGGTTGCACGCGAAATTAGAGTTACATTGGCTCCAGTAAAATCGATATCCCCGCCGCCTCCAGCTGTAACTGTAACGGTGTTATTAGCCTGTGTTCCAGGTACTGTGGTAGTGGAAGATGGAGGGGCAGTTGGAGTTATCGTGACGCCAGAGAATATATTGATATTAAAGCCCTGGGTGGCATTGCCCGCTTGCAATGTGAAAGTTCCACCAGCACTTGCAAGAACATTACCTGACGCCAGAATGGAGAGCACTTCGCCAAATGTCTGGCTGCCACTTATAGTGATATTTCCGGCGTTATTATAAAAAGTCGGGTCACCTATACAATTGATATCACCAAGAACCAGGTTATCTGTCGATGCTTGAACGTGTAAGTCATAGGCTTTGGCTGTAAAAGTGCCTTGCAATTCGTTTACTGCAACATCAATCGCGCCACCACCAGCATAAGCATTTATTTCTTTGGCGATTAAGTCACCACCAGTAATGGCAAGATTTCTTGTGCTTTGATTTGTGACATCGCCTAAATTAATTTGATTAAGAGCTTGAATCAATCCACTGGTGTTATTCAGCGCTAAATTGGCGCTTGAGGCAATATTGATGTTGCCCAATGCCGCAGTCAAAGCGCCGCTATTAGTGATCTGACCCATATTGGCCATGATATTCAAATTGCCAGTTTGAGCTGCAATCAAACCTGAGTTAACCATCGAGCCAGCATTGATAGCTAGATCGCCTGGTGAAGAAATTGTGCCCTGGTTGACCAGAGTGTTTTGCACGTTCAAGAAAATATTGCTTGAATACCAACCCGATAAGCCAAGCATGTCAGACATGTTTCCAGTCAAAAGACCAGAACTTGAAATATTGAGCGAACCAAAATTTAAAATCGAAGTTAAATTAGGAGCGTTTTGTAATGCATAAACAGACCCGCTGATAGATGAGCTGCCACCTGCGCTAAAAGGATTGCTACTGTCAAAACCAAGCAAACCTAGCGATACCGAATTTGGTACTACAAGACTTTCGCTACCTGTGATGTTTTGCGGCCCAAGCGAAATCAGTCCACCGATTGCTTGACCTTGTGTGCCAAGAATAACTCCCTGTTGTGCTCCACTCATAATGTTTTGCACGGCTTCAAGCTGTGCTGCTGTAAGCATGTCGCCGGGATTAACTGTGTGCACATCTCCACCAGAAATTGTTCCGTTAGCTCCAAGCGCACCGCCGACTGAGATATCGACTGAACTTGTGTTTGGAGCTTGATAGATGGCTTGAGTTGAAGAGAAATCCAAACTGCCTAGGGTAGTTGGCGCAGTAATTGCAGCAGTTTGAGCAGCGGACTGAGCAGCCGATTGTGCTGCAGCGGTTTGAGTTGCTGTAGTCAAAGCGGTATCGACAATAGGACTTGAGGCCGCTTGAATGGCTTGGTTCACAATTGGGTCTGCAGACACTTGCTGAAGTGTCTGAGTCTGGGACTGAATAGCCGAAGTATCGATACTCGACTGAATTGCCTGAGTCTGGGCAGCCTGGAGTGCGGAAGTGTCGATTGTGGACTGAAGAGCTTGAATCTGGCTTGTGTCGGTCAAAGTGGCGTTAACAGCGTTTGTTGTTGCTTGCTGAGCTGCAGTTGCCGCAGCCATGCTCGATGCGTCTTGAGCGGTGAGCTGGATCTGGTTTATGCACTGATTCACAGTGTCTGGAGTTATGGTTGTCACAGCCTGAGTGGCTGCTTGCGATGCGACTTGCTGAGCATCGCTCATGGCCTGTTGATGCCATTGTGGGTTTGCGCTTAAAGCATCAGCGGCCGCGTCTTGGTGACACTGATCAGCTTGGGTGGTACTTGCCTCTGGAGCGGGCATTGGTGCCGGCGCAGCCGTTGGCTGTTCTTGCGCCTTTGCTGCCAGAGGCACGCTAAAAGCTAAAGCTACTGCAAATTTGACTGCTCCAAAACGATGTTTCCGATTCAATCTCAAAGTTTCCCCGACAAAGCAATCTTGCGTGCTTATAAGATATTATATGTGATGTCATGTGAAGTAAATGAGATCACTCAAAATAGTGTATTAAATGTTCAATCAATTTATGTTTCAACAATTCAATTTGACAAGGCACATTGCGGCACTTTTGCTCCTGGTTTGCTTTTGCCAACCTGGCGCGGAGTCTAAAGGAGAGTCGTTTGGCGAGTTGAAAAGCCGAGCTGATTTTTTGTTCTTTCATGGCGATATGGCCAAAGCCAAGGAAATTTATCTCGACCTGCTTGAAATGAAACCAGATGCGTATGACGTCAAATTGACTTTGCTCAATGTGTTGCTCAAATTAGAAGATACCAAAGGTGCTATAAAAATCCTTTATCAACTGATTGAAACTAAGCCTAAAGATGCATTTTTGCGTTTGATTCTTGCCAATTTATTGAAAAAGGAAAAGAATTTAGATGAGGCAATTAATCAACTAGAAGAGGCTATTCGCTTCAATCCCAAGGCTGCTAACTTACATAGTGCCTTGGGTTTCAGTTATCTCGATAGTAATAAGACAGATCAGGCCAAAGCTGAATTCGAACAAGCAAAAGTAAGCCCAGCCAATTTTCAGGATGCCCAAATCGGGCTTGCAATCATAGCCTTTAAAGAGAAAAACTTTGTCGAAGCAGAAGCGATACTAGAGCAAGTTGCTCAAAAAGAAAAGAAATTGTCGCCTGTGGTTCATGAATTACGCGGACATTTGAAAGCTGCTCAAGGTAAAGAAGATGAGGCTATAAGCCATTTCGATAAAGCAGTCGAGGCGCAATCAAAGTCTGCCACTGTGCATTCCACATTGGGCAATTTGCATTTTAAAAATCAGAGATTTGATCAGGCTGAAAGAAGTTTTCGCAAATCTGTAAAGCTCGATGACAAATCATGCGATAACTTCTACGCACTTGGTGTTGTGCTCAATAAACAAGGCAAAAAAGAAGAAGCGGCGTCTAATTTTAGACAAGGTGCTGCAAGAGATAAAGATGCTTCTCGTGCTCTGCAAATGGATAATCTAGCCAATATCTTGATGGGTAATGGTAAAGAGTCGTTTACACTGCAAAATTATCCAAAACTTGACCAAGGGTCGGCGCAGTCGGTGTTTGGAGCCTCATACGATCAGGTTTTTGAGGAAATGCTTCGCTCTCAACATAAATAGTATAATGTGGCGGTTTCCAAAATCATTTCTAATCGTAATCAAGGAACTCCTATGCAATCAGCAATCAGAAATTTAGTTCTAGTCTCGGCTCTACTTACTGCAAGCATTTCTCCAGCCATGGCTCAATCGGCTGTGTCAGTCAAGCTCGGTTATTTCAGTCTGGGTATGGTTAGAGCGAATTATGCTGAGGCTAGCACTTCTGAAGGACTCAAAGCTCAAGCTGAAGCGCAATTGCGTCAATCGGCAGAGGAAGCTAATTCACGTATTCAAAAAATGCGCGAAGAAAAAAAGCCTACCGAAGAAATTGAAAAAGCAATTAGAGAAGCTCAAACCAAATTAGGCGCTAAGCAAGAGGCTCTTGCTCAACTAGTTGAAACCTCCACAAGCACTGTTACAGCCAAAATTATGCAAGCTGCAAATCTGGTAGCTAAAGACAAAGGCGTAGACATCGTTGTTGATGGTCAACACGTTTTTGCTGGTGGTCAAAAGTTTCTTGATAGCGGTGTCGATTTAACCAAAGAAATCATTGAGCGTTTAAAGTCGGGCAATCGTAGCGAGCCCAAGGCACCTGCTGCCAAAGTGCCAGCTGCTAAGTAAGATACCATTATTGGTATCACTTAAAATCTAGATATTCGAGCCAGCGCTCTCAGCCACCGGTTGAGGCGCTGTTTCGGTAATAGGAGTTTCTTGCTCTGGCGCCACAGATACAGCTGGTGAATCAGGAATTGTATTTGCAAGATCCGATTTTGGCTCTGTTTGTGGCTTGGCAGGTAAGCTTGCTTTTGCTTTATTTGAAGATGGTTGATACGGGTCGCTTGCTTGCTCTATTTGTTTTTTAAGATTATTCATTTGCGCATAAATAGACGGTTTGTTAAACACATATCTGATACCAGTGAACAAACGAAAATCGAAGCCACTAAGTCCTGGTCTTGAGTTTGAATACCAGTTCCAGATTGGTTCTGCTCTTACAAAAGAATAAAGCCCAGGCATTTTTTTATTGATTAGACGCGCTGCTTCAATATCAGTAATCATCGCCATGTTGCTTTGTGGAGGAATAGCGCTTTGATTGCGGAAGTTAGCCACATAAGTGTTCGTGACAGTGAAAAGCCAGTCTTTATGCCGATACAAGCCACCGACAGTAAAAAATGGATCTATTTCTCTTTGGGCGCCTTGAAACGGATTGCGACTTCTCATCTGCAATTGCGTATTGCCAAACATAATAAATTTGGGCGTGAACACATGAGTCAAAGTAAGACCGGGCAGTAAATCTGATTGGTGCAAATTCTGTGCTTGCCACAATTCGCGCACTTGAAAGTCAATTTGCAAATTTGTTTTTTGTCCAATTGGCACTTCTTGGCGCAGACCGCCAGCAAGCGACATGAAGTTAGGACGGCTCAAAATGCCATGTGTGGCAAAGACGTCTTTGATAAAGAAGTAGTTGACATAAGCACTTGTGTGAGGCAGAAAGTTGTAACCAACTGTGGTATTAGGTTGGATACGAAAAACGTAGTCGGCTTGATTTTTTTGATTAGTAAAAAATACGTTTGTTTCAAGTCGCTGTGTACATTCTGTGGTGTGACTGATCCACATTTTTGGTGGCAACTTACGCAAAGCGTAAAACGTCCTGCCGGGTGTGAACATCTCACGTTCTTCACCAATGCCAGTTGGTGTAACATCTGTTGGAATAATGGTCGGGTTTGCTTGAGCCAGACGAATAGGCGAAAAGTCCTGAGCAAAAGCTGGTGAAGCAAAAGAGCTACACGCAAATAATGCGGCTAGAACCAAATATTTAATCATGACATCCAACTAGTACTGTGCCCTAGTCTAACATCACAGCATTATTCTATTTAGATGGATTCTCTGATGTTTTTGCTGGCTCTTTCGCTTCTGGTGGTTTTCCAGTGACTTTAGCCAGTAACTCAACACATTTTTGATTTATCTTATCTGCTAGTTCTTGAGATACAAACTTAGATTTCTCGTCAGCTGTCAAGCGCTCGACCAGCATTTTGCATTGTTGGTAAGAATCGAGTGCACGTCCAGGATCATTTTGTGCTTCGTACAAAGCTCCTTGCAAAGCAAGCGGCTTGATGCGGTGAGCTGTACCAGGTCCATACATTTTACCTAGCACCACCAGTGATGCGTTCAAATATTTACGACAAGCTTCGCCGTCTTCTTGCGCGATACTCACTTGCGCCAGAGAATTTAAAATATCGGGGATGGCTGGATCTCTATCTTTCCAGTAAGTTTCTCGAATACCAAGTGATTTTTTGTAAGCTGCTGCTGCATCGTCCCATTTTTCAGCCTTTTCAAAGTCCTGTGCTTGTTTGAGTGATTGATGCGCTTGCGCTGATAGTTTCAAGACTTCTGCTTTGGCGCTGGCTTTGGGGTCGAGCACGACACCTTTATGTTTAGATGAAGATGCTGAAGCATGAACCGGCGTACCGAGGTTGGCGCTTCTACCTGTTGGGCTAGGTCTGCCGCCTGTTTGTCCGCTGGCGGAGCCACTGCTAATTCCTTGAAGCGCTTTGGTTGGGGCTCCATAAAGTTTGTTCATGCCGCCGCCCATAGTGTGAGCAGCACCAGTGGGCTTGGGCATAGCCATCAAACTGCCGTATTCAGCAATGCCCTGCGCCATCGCCTTTTGACCTGTGCAAATCAACATTAAAAGCATCAGAGAGGCGGTTTTATAAGGGATGGATTTCATATTTAGTAAGGCTCGCTCATTAGATGTTAACGTTCAGTTCAAGCTCAATACATGTAACCTACCCATTTTTAGGGGGTTAACGTCGAAAATTATATGCATGCTAAATCGTCGTCAGGAGGACATGACTATGAACAACTCATTTTCATTTTCGTTACACGAGAATTCGCCATCCTGGCTAGAAGCTTACTATCACCAAATCAACGACTCTGCCGCCATTAAGAGACGTTTGCAAATGGAGCGCGAAAAGCATCCATTTAATAAAGCGGGTGACACGTCATTCTCGCAAAAAAATTATGACAATTCTCTTTACACCATCTTTTTTTCTGGTGAAAAAGTTCATCACATACACTTAGTGCATAGAGCTGCAATCAGGCATTGGCGCCATAAAGAGATTAGTGCATCTGAGCTTTTGGAACTTAATCAAAATCCATCTACTTCTTATCAAAATTTAAAAGCAGTTTTAGCCGGTCCAGGAGAGGCTGAGCTGCAAACCTATGAAATAGATCAAGAATCAACTTATCACCCACCAGCAACAAAATTGGAAGAAGATACATATTGTTATGGTATGGGTCTGGATCGAACCTGTTTGGAAGTTTTCTTGACTGAATCGGCTAAAGAAAAGGCGCTTCACGATTATTTCTTGGGCAAGAGAAAAAGACCAGCTCTGCAAGAGACTTTTAATTTTGGACCTAGTATCAATACTGATAATCAGGAGCAAACGGTACCAGATATGAAGCTTTTCGATCAGAGCTTGCTTGCATCCGAAGTTAGAGCACGAGCTGCTTTAGCTAGAATTATTAACGCCGACAATATTCAATTTGCCAAATTAGCGGAAGATATAAGTTCAGATGTTCGTATGAGTATTTTGGAAAATGAGAAATGTCCAAGTGAAGTTATCGAGCAATTGTGCCGCGATGCTAATCCGCAAGTCGCATCCGCAGCCAAGGAACGCTTAGGTTATCTCTAGTGCCAAAAAGAATTTTATGAAACCAACAAAACAAGATATTGCTGCTCTCACCAAGCGAGCTGGAGAAGTAGATGGCTGGCGCGATTTCGCCGGAATGCTAAATCCGGCGGTGGCGGAGCGATTGCACACAGGCGAAATGTACCTTCCCAATTTGGATACTGATTTTAAGCCAGAATTAGTTTTTGTAAGCAAGCCTCTATTGCCAATTGTGCTTAGCCGCATGCTCAGAAAAAGTTATCCTATGAAAGTGCAAAACTGGTATATCGCAGGTTCCAAATATACAAAGAACGACAAGCTCGAATCTTTATTTGCTCATACAGATGACCAGAAAATGCTGGAAACTGGGGCTGCAAGCGAAGACATAAACGTTCGCCGAGGAGTAGCCGCCAATCTAGGCGCTTCGATCACTTTATTAAACGCCCTATCCTTTGACGATGAGCCATCAGTGAGGTTGGCTGTGCTTCATAACGGTCGCACGCCTGTAAGCGATGTTGAGTATCTTGTTCTGGATAAAGACGATAAAGTGAAAAATTTCGCACGGCAAAAATTATCTCGAATAATGGGAGAAGAATACGTTCTTTCCAAATTCCCAGCGCAATAAAGTATGATATTGCCCTATGGCAAAATTACTGAGCGAAGACGAAGAATTCATTTCATTTTTGGCGCTGAATTCTACCGGGCACGAAATTAAAAACGAACAGTTGTGGCAGGGTTATGCCCTAGAAATATGCAATGGTCCGATATCACTTAAGTATGGCGGGGCTAAGGACGACGGGTATTTATTTTGTCGCCAGCCTAAGGACGAAATCAAGATGTTTTGTCAGAATCTGCAGACCTTTTTGGATAATGGCATGCAAAGTTTTCAATTCGAGCCTTCTGAGCCTTCCCTTGAGTTGAGTTTTGAGCGAGTTGAGTCTTTTGGTGTAAAGGTCAGTGTTTTTGTGGACGATGGCAACGCAAGTTCGGCAATCGCCCGCTGGGACGCCTTTGGGCTAAGATTTTTTACCACAAACGCCAAGATAGAGCACTTCATAAACGAACTCAAAAGCGAATTTGCCTGTTAAAATTGGCATGTTAACGTCACGTCAGTAACGGCAGTTTGTAGATGCCGGCTGAAAGGAGAACTTACCATGACTCAATCGCAAGCTGGAGCACAAGTAGATTTACCTGTTGAGGTACTTCTACCAGACGGCTCCAAGAAATCGATGGACCCAGGCAGTACGGCGGCCGACCTCGCTAAGAGTATAAGCGAAGGGCTGTTTCGCAAATCTGTTGGTGCCTTGATCAATAAAGAAATTCGCGACCTCTACACCGAGTTACAGCAAGGTGATGTGGTGCAAATTTTGACTGAAAAAGACAAAGAATCAATTGAACTCTTACGTCACTCTACCGCTCACGTAATGGCAGAAGCGGTGCAGTCCTTGTTTCCGCAAGCCCGGATTGCAATTGGTCCTACTATTGAAGACGGTTTTTATTATGATTTTGAAATTGCGGATCACAATATTTCGTCAGAAGATTTGCTAAAAATCGAAGAGCGTATGACTGAGATTGTCAAACAAAATCAGCAGATAGTGCGCCATTGCATCGAAAATGTAGACGAGCAAATTGCTATTTTTAAAAGCCAGGGCGAAAAATTCAAAGCTGAATTGCTCGAAGAGCACAGAGAGCATAATCCTACTTTGTACTTGATGAAAGATAAAGATGGAACCGTGGTGTGGAACGACTTGTGTCGCGGACCTCACTTGCCTAACACTTCGTTTATAAAAGCATTCAAACTAATGAAAGTTTCGGGCTCTTACTGGAGAGCCGATGAAAAACGCGAGCATCTGCAACGCGTTTATGCCACCGCCTGGTGGTCTAAAAAAGATCTTGATGCCTATTTGCAAAAACTCGAAGAAGCAGAAAAACGCGATCACCGAAAACTGGCTAAACAACTCGATCTCTTTTCTGTTCACGAAGAAGTTGGACCTGGTCTAATTTTTTGGCATCCAAATCTTGCCACCGTGCGCGATGTCATCGAAGACTTCTGGCGCAAAGAGCACCGCAGACGTGGTTATCAATTCGTCTATACTCCACACATCGCATCAGAAGAGCTTTATAGAGTAAGTGGACACCTGGAAAACTATGGCGAAAATATGTATGCGCCTATGGATATTGATGGTGATCCATATCGATGCAAACCGATGAATTGTCCTGGTCATATTATGATCTACAAAAATCGTTTGCGCAGTTACCGCGACTTGCCTCTGCGTTTTGCAGAATTAGGCACCGTCTATAGATACGAGCGCTCTGGCGTATTGCACGGCATGCTTCGCGTTCGCGGATTTACTCAAGATGACTCGCATATTTTTTGTACTCCCGAGCAATTAGAAGGCGAAATTGATGGAGTGCTTGATCTTATCGACAAGCTTATGACCACTTTTGGCTACACTTATAAATGTTATTTGTCTACTCGACCAGAAAAGTCTCTTGGCACTGATGAAGAGTGGGCGATGGCTACTGGTGGGCTTGAAAACGCGCTCATCAAGCGTGGCATCGACTACGAGGTGGACGCTGGTGGCGGTGTATTTTATGCACCTAAAATCGACGTCAAACTATTTGACGCTATTGGACGTGAATGGCAGGGACCGACTATTCAAGTTGATCTCAATTTGCCCAAACGATTTGACGTCAGTTATATCGGCGAAGATGGCTCACGTCATCAAGCCGTAATGGTTCACCGTGCCGTTCTTGGTTCGATGGAGCGCTTCTGTGGTGGATTGATTGAGCACTATGCTGGATCTTTCCCATTTTGGTTGGCACCAACCCAAGTGGCAGTTTTGCCGATTGCAGACAGACACCATGACTTCTGCGATAAGCTTATGACGCGGCTTTTAGACAACGATTTTCGCGCTCAATTAGATGCTCGTGCTGAAACTGTAAACTACAGAATTCGCGAAGCACAAATGCAACAGACACCATATATGGTGGTAATCGGTGATAAAGAACAAGAAGAAGGAAAGGTAGCATTGCGTCATCGTCGCGATGGACAAATCGGACTTCTGAGCGTAGACGAATTAATTGAGCGTTTCAAGAAAGAACGCGCTGAATTCGCTTAGGCAAATTCGAGTTCGCTTAAAATAAAAAAGCTACAGAGGGTTTGTTGCTTGGCTTGTATAAGCCAGGTACAGGCAGCCTATGGAAATACTCAAGGCTATAGTCACGACAACCACTATTAGAATTATGCTGCTTAAATTTTTAGGCATTAAATTGGGAATATGTGAGGCTTTTGGGGTATCCAGATACAGTCTACGTATAACTCACATTGACTATAGCGCCTCTAAATTGGATATTGTCATTAGTCGTCGCTCACAAGCGGCTTCGCCCCGCCCCAATCCCCAAATTTAGTCGAGGCTTTATGGTCCAGGGTTCAGAAACAGAAAACCTGCCTGATGCGCAGGCCGCACCAGATAATTCAGAGCAAGTGGCAAATACTGCTCGCGAAAATCTGCTTCTGGCGGCAAGCGACTACATGTCCAATCGTTTCCCTCCAAATGATGGCAGACTTGCACACGACACTCGCGACACAAGAGTTTCGGGATCAACTGATTTCAATACAATGCCCGCGGGCGAGTCTGAGTTAATAACAGGCAACGGATTCAAAAATCTTTCGATCGAAAATATTCCAAGTAACTATCAAGTTATCCACGCCATGGACAATCGTGGTTACTACTTGCAATTTAATCCTCCAAATGCCGGACCCAATGAGGCGCAACAGCCTAGAAAACGACTTTACTATCCGCCTGATTTGCCATCTGTCGATATGAAAGTGAATGGTACTCCCGTAAAACTTGACCTTGCTGCAGATCGTGTGCGGGTCGACCAGTTCAATACTACTCAAGACCCTACTCTGCTTAGAATTCAAGATGCTTACAGAGCGGCGGCTAAATTGGAAGCGGTCAAAGCATTGCCCATAGACGACCCGGCTATGCGCTTCTTGCAAAACATGAATCAGCTGGGTGGTCGTGAGTTAAATGCCCTTGAGTCTGTTTATACCGACATGGTCAACCGAAACCCTAACAATGCCTGGGCCAAAGTGGGTCTGGGTGATGTCAAAACACTTCAGGCTATTAGCAACTTGTCGCCTTACATGCTTGGTGCATTGAACAGAACCGATCGCACGCCTGTTCCACTTGAAGTCAAACAGCAAATTCTGCAGCAATTAGATGCTGCAAGCGAGCAGTACAGACTAGCTCAAAACATTAATGGCAGATGGCAGCACAATAATGTCACTCCTTTCCGCTCGCCATATTTGCCCAATTTCGATTTCAACCCATGGGCTGGCGGTTTCGGGTTCTTGTACTGGGGCACTGGCGCAGATTATGGCGCTTACAGACAAACTCAAGTAGGTGTTTTGCGTGGATTGGTCGACCGAAACGTGCTCGACTCTATTCAGTTGCCGCCGAATCGTCCTGAGTATGACCCCACTTTGCCGCCTAATCCGGGTCGTTTGCGAATTTATGAAAACGGCGTTAGCCCCAATATTTTCAAGTAAACTGTATCTGATTCTTTTAAGTTATATGACCTTGGTATAGGAATGATATAGTTGTCTGATAGATTACGTCTCAATATTTATTATTTTGAGTAAAAGGCAATGACAAAGAACCCGCAAGACGACGAAGCATTTTTTGGTCCCGATTCACTTTTTCGCCGCAAATTGCACAAGTTGCGCGCCGAATGGCACGATCCTGGCAAGGGAAAAGGCAATAGAGCGCAAGAGCAATTGACCGGCTATGCCTATATTACTAATGCTGAAAATAGCATGAAAAATAAGGACACCACTGAGATGGAGCGCCTTGCTCTGCTCGATTCGGTGACCGAACTTTATAATCAACAAGCCATCATCAAAGTACTTATTTCTGAAGTGCGTCGCGCCAAGCGTTATAAACGTCCTGTGGCAGTGATTATGGTTGAGTGCGACCAGTTCGACGAAGTGGCTAGCGGAAACGAAATTAGCCGCGATACTTTTTTGAAGTCATTCTCTGAGCTAGTTTTAAAGGCCGTGCGTGACGTGGATGTTCCATCCAGATATTCAAACACTCAGTTTCTTGTGATCTGTCCTGAAACAAATAGTCAGGGCGCCAAAATCATTGCTGATCGCATGTTGCGTACAGTGTCTGCTGAAGCGCTTGTCGGCGTAGACCGCAATTGGCGCATTACAGTAAGCGTTGGCTACGCCTCATTCCCTAAACATGGCACCTCGGCACAGGATGTTATTACCAAAGCGGAAATGGCCCTACAACGGGCTAAAACAAGCGGCGGTAACAGATGTGATGCACCCTTCTAGTATCAAAACTAGAATTAGTTTGTTGGGCTCTACAGGCTCAATTGGGCTTCAAACGCTAGATATAGCAGAGAATCATAAGGACCATTTGCAAGTGGTGGCACTTTGCGCTGGTTCCAAGTCGCTTGAAAAATTATGCGCTCAAATAATCCAGTTTAAACCGCAACTGGTCTGCGTCCCAAATGACCAGGACAGAGAAAAGCTTATCTCAATGCTTGGCTCAAACAGGTATAAAGAGCTGGAACTTGTCACCGCAGATGCGGGATTAGTAGCTGCTGCCACTTTACCCAGTTGCAATTTAGTAGTGACTGGAGTGGTTGGAGCCGTAGGAATCAAGCCTACTTACGCAGCAGTACTTGCGGGAAAAAATATTGCCCTTGCTAATAAAGAAACTCTTGTTGCCGCTGGATCGGTGATTATGAGCGAAGCGCAGAAGCGAGGAGTGAAAATTATTCCAGTTGATAGCGAACACTCCGCTATTTTTCAATCGCTTCAAGGCTACCAAAACAGCGACATAGACTATCTCTGGCTCACCGGTTCGGGTGGTCCATTTAGAACCTGGACATTGTCTGAAATGGAGAGTGCCACCAAATCCGATGCGCTAAAACATCCCAACTGGTCGATGGGTCCAAAGATAACTATAGACTCTGCAACCATGATGAATAAAGGACTTGAGATAATAGAAGCGCGCTGGCTTTTTAATTTAAGCGCAAAAAAAATAAAAGTATTGGTTCACCCGCAATCAATTTTGCATTCTGCCGTTGAATTTAAAGACGGCTCTATCGTGGGGCAAATGGGCGTGCCGGATATGCGTTTACCAATTCATTTTGCTCTGTTCTATCCAGATAGGGTGGCATCTAATCGAGTTCCACGTCTGGACCTGGTTAAGCTAGGTTCGCTCACTTTTGAGCCACCCGACTACAAGAAGTTTCCCTGTCTTTTAATGGCGCAAGAAGTGGCTGAATCAGATACGACACTGCCTTGTGTACTCAATGCTGCAAACGAAGTGATTGTGGACAGTTTTCTGAAAGACCTCTTACCATTTAAACAAATACCTAAGCTTCTTGAAGCAGTCTTAAGCTTGCACGAACCGGCTAAAAACCCTGATTTGGACGATATTTTTGAGGCTGATGCCTGGGCTCGCCGCGAAGCTTTTCGGCTTGTTCAGGCTCCAATATCATCTATTTAAGTCGTTTTCGTGATAGCATTTCTGCCACTTAGAACACATAAATAGGACTCGACTCATGGTTTTGACCAACACCAAAGTTAACGTGATAGATCATCCCCTGGCGGCGCAAGCGCTAACCAAGTTGCGCGACTTTCAAACAGTGAGCCACGATTTTCGCTTCACTGCCCTTAGACTAAGTCAGTATCTCGTTTATGAAGCGATGCGTGACCTAAAAGTAAAAGAAGTTGGGGTTGAAACACCGCTTGGTCCTGGCAGCGGAACAGCAATTGTTGATTATGTCATTTTGGCACCAGTGCTCAGAGCCGGTCTCATTTTGGCAGAGGCCGCGCAAGACTTAATGCCAAACTCACGAATTTATCATATCGGTCTTCGTCGCGACGAAGAAACACTTGAAGCAAAGTCTTATTACGCCAAGCTTCCCGAATCATTACCGCCGGATTGCCGTACTTATGTTTTAGACCCGATGCTTGCTACTGGTGGTTCTGCATGTGCAGCCATTTCGCTCTTCGCTAAGATGGGCGTGCAAAACATTCATCTGGTATCTTTTCTGGCTGCACCAGAAGGCGTTAAGCGCGTACACGACCAGTTTCCAAATGTGGTCATCACCACTGCGTCTATCGATAATAACCTGAATGAATTTGGTTATATCGTGCCTGGTCTTGGTGATGCTGGCGACAGAATTTTCGGAACATAAAAAAGAGAGCATCACCATATGTGGTGCCCTCCTTTTAGCTGGCTTGTAAAGAAGTCTTTGCTTCTTTGCTGCTAGTTATTCTTCGTCGAGTTTGAATCCGACTTTCATGGTTACTTGAAATTCGGCAATTTCGCCCTCTTTGATACGTCCGCGAAAATCGGTCGCTTCGAACCAGCGCAATCCATGCAAGGACTTGGAAGCACGTTTAACAGCGTTTTCTGCGGCGTCGGCGAAACTCTTCTCGGAAACGCCGACTATTTCGGTGATTTTGTATACATGGTGTGAATCTGACATTTGCCACCTCTTTAATAATGAACTATTAACTAATTTAAAACTATTGAAAACCGCATTGGAGTTGAGTTTAATCCTAGTGTGACAATGATTTACCCCTTAAACTATTAGTATGCAAAACCTAAAAACATATATCGACTCAAATGGTCCAATGCCCTGGAGTACATGTGCAAGATCATTCGCCCAGTTGCTTACACGCGAACCAAGCCAGGAAATCGAAAAATTGGCGTTGCCTTTGAATCTGGCTTCTTTTCAAATAGACGAGTCGACACATGAAATAAGTCTTTGGCAATCGCCAAGCGAAAATGACTTTGCTTATCAAAGCCCGGAATTTTGTCTGGAGCGTCCGACCGATGAGCGATCTGTGGTTTATAGTCTTGGTTGCGTGCTCTATGCCTGTATGACAGGTGCGCCACCATTTGTGGATAAATCTGGGGTGCGTCTGAGCGAATTGCAGGTAAGCGAAGAGCCACGCCATGTGAGCAAGCGTATTTTAAATGAGTCGGTGCCAGACGAACTGGATGCTTTGATTGACAAAGCCATGCGCAAAAATCCCAAAAAGCGGTTTGCTGATTCAAAAACGTTGGGACTTGAACTGGAGCAATTGCAAAGTCATGCCAATTTGTATAAACCAAACAAACAATCAGTCTCTAAATTTCTTACTTTGCTTGCTTTAGCGCCTGTTATTTCATTTACTTTGTCGCATAATCCGTACACTCAAAAACTAATTGCTGACAGTCATCCTTTGACGCGTCAACCTTATCATTTAAGTATTGATTCTAGTGATTATAGATTGCAGATGGAGTTCGACGATAATAAAATCGTGGCGGATAAGTCTAAAAAACAAATTCAAATTTTGAATTTGATGACCAAGAAAATCATGTTTGCCACCACCAAACGCAAAACTTTTAAAGAAGCAGTTGAAGAAGCTGTCCGTCGCCAGCTCGATTTGAAGGGAGCTGATTTGAGCGGTCAAGATTTGAGCGGTGCCAATTTGCATGGTGCCAAATTTGCCAAAGCTTTTTTTATTGAATCTAAATTGAATAACGTCAATTTTTATTCCTGCTTTTTAGATGGTGCAGATTTTAGAGATGCCACTATGAATAATTGCATGCTTGGCGACGTTCATGCTGTACAAGCAAATTTTTCTGGTGCTAATTTAAGTGGTTCGCAAATGCAAAATTCCTTTTTCTTGCAATCTAATTTTATGGATGCAAACTTAAGCCGCTGCGATTTGACCAATGCAAAACTGAATCAAGCTAAAATGGTGAGAGCAGATCTTACCGGTGCAATAACCAAAGGTGCTAATCGCAATGTCGAATTTTGGGATGGCGCTAAAGTGACTGATGCTCAGCTTAAAGATACAATTACTTTGCAGTCAGCCAAATAAGTTTATTGAAATCGCAATTCAATTAGTTTGCGGGTTTCTGCAGGTATTTCAATTGGTTTTCGTGTATTGGTATCAATCAGCACCATAACTTCTTCGGATAATGCACAGCATTTATTGTTTAAATAAATAGTCTGTCCAATTTTTACAGATGACCTGCCAAATGAGTTTATTTTAGTTCCTATTTCCGCGGTTCCCGGAAAGTTCATCTCAGCCAGAAAATCAAGCTTCATGCTAGCTATGACAAATGTAGTTCCTACTCCGCCTAACGCGTCCATACCATTAAAAAAAGGTCGATACTCGCCCCTGTTCTAAAAGAGTTGAAAAAACGGCGTTGTTTACATGCCCTAATGCGTCTGTATCGCTATATCGTAGCGGAACAGAAGTCCAATACTTATATGAGGATTTTTCGTTTGACATTATTCAGTAGAATTTTTTACTGCCAGTCCTTCAAGCTCAAGACTGCCTTTGACTGCAATAGTTTCGCCGGGTTTCAGTCCAGAGAGCACTTCGCTCTTGCCACCATATGCGGGACCAACCTGTATTTTGCGTTCTTCAAAAGTGTCAGGTGATTTTTGTACATAAGCTAAGTGTGCTTCGCCTACCTTTTGCACAGCCTCAGCCGGTATGACTAGAGCGTTTTTAGTGGCGGTACGCACTACCATTTTGCCAAACATATTAGGATGGAGCAAATCAAGACTGTTGTCTACAGTGGCTCTAATTGGCAATGTTCTTGTTTTAGGGTCCATGATATTGCCTATGTTGTCGACTACTCCGCGAAAAGTCTGTTCCTGAAAGCTATCTACAATCACGACTGCGGGCTGTTGTCGTTTGACATAACGAATGTCTTTTTCGAAAACTTGTGCAAACATCCAAACGGTAGAAAGGTCTGAAATTTCAAAAAGTTTGTTTGACGAATCTACTAATTGTCCAACGTCGACTTGTCGTTCAATCAGTGTGCCTGAGCGGGGAGCGACGATATTGAATATGTCGTCTATTTTTCTTGTTTTCAGTACTTCGTCAACTTCTTTTGGCATGATGCCAAATAATCGCAAGCGCTCTTTTGTGCTTACTACTACAGAATTTATTTTGTCCTGCAAGTTTTTCAGCATCACGCGAGCTTCTTCAAATTCGCCCTCAGACATCTCAAGGTTAGAGCGTGCAGAAATTCCTTCTCCGTAAAGTAATTTGTTGCGCTCGTATTGTTTTTTTGCTAATGAGAATTTGACCTTGGCTTGTTCCATGTCAGCTTCTAGAATCATCACTTTTTCAAGTAATTCTGATTCAAGTTTAGCCACTTCGTCGCTTCGAACTGTGGTCAGAATCTGTCCTTTTTTGACCATGTCGCCGACTTGAACATCAACATCTTCAACACGTCCTGGAACCATTGAAAGCACTGGTGTGGTCTGGTAATCGTTTTCTTTTACTTCGCCTTCTAAAATCAATTCGACTGGTAAATTCTGATAGGCAACTTTATAAGTTGTAAGACCGATTTTTTCCAACTGAGATTTAGTCAGTCTGAGCACCCCATCGTTTTCGTGCTTATTAAGAGGAGTCGTGTGAGCGGCAGTAGTGTCGTTGCCCTCACCTGAGAAATATTGACACCCAGAAAGGAGCGAAATCGAAATTATTGCAGCTGTAGCAAATTGGAGTTTCATTCAGGCTTCTCGAGATTTTTTTCAGGCTCTTGTGCAGATTTGGGCTCGGGTTCAGGTTCTTTTTCTGGAAAAGCATAAAGGGGTAAGGCTTCAGCTGTTTGTGATGCAAGTTCCATATCAGATTCTACCTGCTTCATTTTGCCTGAGCTAGGGCGGAAATATAAATAAATGCAGGGAAGAACATACAAAGTAAGGAATGTACAAAATATCATTCCGCCGATAATGACTATGGCAAAGGGTTTCTGGGTCTGGGCTCCAATCTCATTTGACAATGCCGCAGGTAATAATCCAACCGCTGCAATTGCTGCCGTCATCAAAACTGGTCGCATTCTAGTGATGGCGCCTTTGTAAACAGCCGTTCTAATGGGCACGCCGTTCATTCGCAGTTCGTCTACAAATGAGACTAGTAAAATTCCGTTTTTCACTGCCAGCCCAAACAGGGCAATAAATCCAACCCCTGCCGATATTGAGAAATAAGTCTTTGTCACATACAAAGACAAAACACCGCCGATTGCAGCAAGAGGAATAACTGAAAAGACAACCATTGCACCACTCAGTGAGCCACAGGCAAAGTATAGAATTACAAGAATTACACCAAGTGTAATGGGCAAGACCACCATCAATTGATTAGAGGCTTCTTTCTGGCGCTCGAATTCACCGCTCCAGATAACCGAATAACCAGTGGGCAATTCTAATTTGTCTACTTTTGCTTGTGCTTCTGCCACTGCTGTAGCCAAGTCGCGGCCGCGTACATTGGCTCTAATTGTGGCTAGGCGACTTCCGCCTTCTCTCCAGATTTGGGTCGCTCCCATCGATTCTTTTACTTTTGCAATTTGCGAAAGCGGAATTTTGACACCACTTGGTGTATCGACCAGAATTTTCTCCAGGTCTTCAGACGTGTTTCGATAAGCTTCGGCAAGACGAACTATAACGTTATATCTGCGCTCTTCTTCAATCGCTACAGTGGCTGTTTTGCCTCCCAGCTCGATTTCTACCAGGTCTTTTAAATCATCTACTGTAAGGCCGTAGCGAGCAGCAGCCACACGGTCTATTTCTATTTTTAATTGGGGCTGACCCATCAATGGATCAACTATCACATCGACAATACCAGGGGTGGTGCGCATCAAAGAGCCCACTTTCACAGATGTTTGCTCAAGTGTTTCAAGATCAGGACCTGAAACTTTGGCTACAAGCGAGCCTTGAACACCAGACAAGGCTTCGTCTAGAGTTGTCTGAATATATTGAGTGAAATAATATTTGACGTTTGGAATTTCTTCCAAATCTTCTTTCATCATTTCAATTAGTTTTTCTTTGTCTTCATGCATTTCTTTGGGCCATTCAGCAAATGGCTTAAGTCCAATGAAGAATTCGAGATCTGCAAATCTATTGGGGTCCGAGCCATCGTCTGGACCGCCTGCTTGGGATAGAACTCCTGTCACTTCTGGATATTTAAGTAGCTTTTCTCTGATTTGGCTGCAAATGCGATTAGCCTCTAATAAAGTGATACTGCCTGGTTTAATAGTGCCTCTAAGCCAGATGTTGCCCTCTTCTAAGTGAGGCAAAAACTCGCTTCCCATATTGAGATAAACAGGCACAATTGCTGCAAATGCACCAATAGCTAGAATTATTACAAGCCAGCGCAATTTCAGCGCAAAATGCAGGGTTGGTGCATAAATTTTGCGTGCTATCAGTACAATAAAACTTTCTTTTTCTCTTGGTGGATGATTTGGAAACCAGAAAGAGCACAAAACTGGAACAAGAGTAAGGGCACACAATCCCGCTCCAATAAGGGCTGTGACCATGGTGGTGGCAAGGGGACGAAACAACTTGCCCTCGACACCTGTGAAAGCAAAAATGGGTAAGAAAGTAGCAATAATTACAATAATGCCTGATACAAGTGGTGAAGCCACCTCGACTGCTGACTCTTTTAAAATTTGAAGTCGTTGCAAAGGCGTTTTATTGGGTCCCGCTTCTGAAAAAAAGCGTACGATGTTTTCTGTCATCACCACGGCGCTATCAACAAGAATGCCAAAGTCTATGGCACCAAGGCTGAGCAAGTTGGCAGGCACGCCAAAAATATTCAATCCAATAAATGATATCAATACCGAAACCGGAATCACGATTGCGGTTATTAAGGCTGGAACGATGTCGACCAAAAACAAACAAAGAAAAACAAAGACTAAAGCAATACCTGTGACAACGTTGTGACTGACTGTTTTAACAGTTCTATCAATAAGAGTGGAGCGATCATATAAAGTCTCAAAAGTGACTCCGGGAGGCAATCTTTTTATTATGTTTGGCAGGCGCTCTTTAAGTTCGGCCAAAACCTGAGAAGGGTTTTCGTCTCGGCGCAAGAGCACAATGCCCTCTACCACATCGTCTTCGTGGTCGTGACCAACCTGGCCTCTACGCACAAGTGGCTCGATTGAAACTTTGGCGACATCGCGAATTCGAATAGGTATGCCTTCGCCGTGAGCTTTTATAACAATTTCTTCGATGTCGCCAACACCTGTAAGCAAGCCCATCTCGCGTATAATTAGCGCTTGTCCGTTACGCTCAAGGAAGCCACCACCTGAGGTGGCGTTAGCGTGCGATACGGAGTTGAAAACTTCTTGCAGTGTTATGTCATATGCTCGAAGTTTGTGCGGATCTATTTGAATTAAATAAGACTTGGTGGGTCCGCCTTGACTGATTACCCCAATCACACCTGGTATTTGTCTAAATAATCGCTCTAATTCCCATTGTTGAAACGAACGCAATTCCATTGGAGTGAAATAGCGACTATGTAGAGCATATCTATATATCTCGCGCAGTGAGCCAACTTCTGGCTCCAGTTGCGGGTTTGCATCAGGTGGTAGCTCGACTCTTGTAAGTCGCTCAAGTACTTGTTGTCTGGCCAGAGAAACTGGTGTTCCGTCTGAAAAGGTGGTGGTAACTACAGATAGTCCGTATAAAGATAAAGAGCGCAAACGAATTTGTCTGGGAATTCCTAAAAGTTCTTTTTCCATTGGGATGGTAACGAGCTTTTCTACTTCTTCGCCACCTTTACCAGGATAAAGCGTGATGATTCTTACTTGTGGATTAGAAAGCTCAGGATAAGCTTCTAACGGCAATTTTTTCCAGGCTATTAAACCAACAGCAATTATTACACCGGTAACGATGAGCGTCAGGTACCGGACTTTCAGCGAATGTTCGACCAGCCAGTTTATTGCAGAATGCACTTTGTTAGCTCACGTGAATTTTGGGGCGTTGTTCGGGGTCGGTTTCCTCTGCTCGCAAGATTTCGCGGGTAACAGGAGCAATTTCTCCTTCTCCCAGGAAAATATATTTAAAAACGTATCCCAATGGATGACCTTCGGTCCAGCCGAAATAGGCGTGCGGAATAGTTTTGGTACGGTCTCTTATATCTAGCAAAATAGCCGCAATAGCATTAGGCACCGCTGAGCTGTGACAACGCAGTACTTTGTTGCCGTCCACCAGATGTCCTGTTACGTGTAAAACGTTATCTATAAATTCTGATGCGTCTTGTACTCGTACTTCAAGGAAAATAAGCTGCGCTTCTTCTGGAGTGAGTTTGTGCACGCGTCTGGTTTCGGCTTCTTTGGCACTGTATTCCATTCCGCCTGGTCTGTGCGACAAGATTGATATTTCGCCTTCTTTGAGCAAGGCTTCCTGGAAGAAACTTTCTGCCACGTCGTCATAAGAGACTTTTTGGATGCGCAATTCAAGAGAGCGTACCGTGCGCGAAAGTAAAGACGAAGCTAATATTGCAGCAATGAAGAACGAGGCTATATGTAGACCTTCGGGACGCTCTATGATGTTTGCAATTAATGTGTATAAAAACACACAAGTAATAACGGCAAAAGCAGAGCGTTTGAATTGGCTGATTTTCCAGTATGTAAGCGTCACAGCAAAAGAGTCGCAAGTCATTAAAACGAGTACTCCAGTGGCGTAAGCTCCAGCTTGAGCATCAACATTGGCCTTGAAAATGAGTGTCACTGCAAAAGCCACAACCAAGAAGAAGACCACAAGTGGTCTCATGGCAGCCGACCAGTTTGGTGCCATACCGTATCTTGGTAGATAGCGCGGTACTAAGTTCAAAAGACCAGCTAGTGCAGAGGCACCTGCAAACCATAAAATGGCGATTGTACTTGCGTCATAAATACTGCCCCAGGTGTGACCCATGAGCGAGTGAGCAAGATACGAAATAGCACGTCCATTAGCGTCTCCGCCTTCTACAAAAGCTTCTGGCGGAATCAAAAAACTGGTAGCAAAACTGCTCGTCATGAGCATGAAAGCCATTATTAAGGCAGCAGTTAAAAGAAGTTTTCTTGTGTTCTTTATACGCCCGGCTGGATTTTCTTGAGTGTCATCGGGATTTCCACGCACGTGCGGCATCACTGCCACACCTGTTTCAAAGCCGGATAGTCCTAACGCCAACTTGGGAAATACCAGCATAGACATACCAATCATGGGCCAAATCGAATGATAAGTGCTAGTGAGGCGAGTTTGCCAGGTAGAGAATAATTCGGGGTGATGAAACAAATTATCCATCGCCACACCAATCGTGATGGCATTTGCCACAAGATAAAAGCTTACTATCACAGTCGACAAGCCAATTGCTTCTTTAAAGCCAGTGAGGAAAATCATTCCTAAAAGACCAAGCAAACCAAGAGTTATTACCACTCTATCGAGCATCATTGCTGGCACGGCTTGTTGAATCAGTGGATTTTCTACTATGTGAGCTGTGGCGTCGGCGGCAGAAAGAGTGATAGTGATAATGAAGTCGGTACAAGCAAATCCAAGCAAAACCAAAACAAATGTTTTGCCTCTCCAGCCCGGAAAAAGGCGCGATAACAAAGACAGGCTTCCCTGTCCATGAGGGCTTATGCGACTGACGGTGGAATACACCGGCAAAGCGCCAAAAAGAGTTAGAAATATCAGAATGAATGTGGCAACAGGCGAAAGTAGCCCGGCTGCTAAATATGCTATGCCGGGCTGATATCCAAGGGTGGAAAAGTAATCTACCCCGGTGAGGCACATTACTTTTGGCCACCAATCCTGGTGTGTTTCTTTTTCTTTGCCTCGTTGTCGAATTCCTTCGAAGAACCAGATCAGAAATTTGTTTTTCAGTCGATCACGAGATGTCATCTTGATTAAGCTTGACCTTTATTGTCGCTTTTAACCAGTTCAAGATCGATTTCGAAGTTGATTTCGTCACCAACCATTGCTCCGCCGTTATCCAATGTTTTGTTATATGAAACACCGAAGTCTTTGCGGTTCAATTTGCCTTTTGCGCTTACACCCATATGCGGGGCGCCTTTGACCATAACTGGCTTGGAAAGTCCTTCTGCGTTTAGTGTGACTTTTTTAGTGACACCATGCATGGTGAAGTTGCCTTCAAGGGCGAATGCACCATTTTTACCCGGCACAACTTTGGTTGATACAAATTTCATTGTGGGATATTTTTCTGTATCCAGAAAATCGCCAGCTTTCAAATGCTCATCGCGCTTAGGTTCTTGAGTAGAAATCGTTTTAGCATCAATGGTGGCATCGACTGCAGCTTTGGTTAAAGTCTTGCCGTCGTATTTCACTTTGCCTGATACTTGACCAAAGTTGCCACGGACATTCGAGACCATCATGTGTCTAACAGTGAAGTTTACAGCAGAGTGAGCAGTGTCAATGTCCCATGAATCGGCACTTTGAGGAGCCGCTTTAGCAGGGGCTTTAGCTGATTCTGTTTTTGTCGGCGCTGCATCTTTCGCCATAGTAGGCAAACTGCAGGCAAAGCCCAGCAAAAGGGCTGCTGCGAAAAACAATGGCTTCATTTTAATTCCTCATTTAGGGGTGTTTTTTCCATCTGTAGCACGCTCTGCCATTCGGTCTCTTGAACAGGCTGTATCGACAACCTGCTGCCTTGTTGAACGACTAGCATGTTTTCAAGTGCGGGGTTTGACTTCAATTCTTGCAAAGAGATAAGTCTCTTCAGTTTACGTACAAATTTTACGTCAACCATGTACCAGGTGGGATTATCAAATTTACTCTTTGGGTCATAGTATTTGGATTTAGGATCAAGTGCCGTGTGGTCGGGATATCCGGCTTTACATACCTCAGCAATCCCAACCAATCCAATAGCCGGTTTTCCCTCTTTTGTTTTAGCGTTGCTGTGATAAATCAAGACCTGGTCGCCGGGCTTTGCATCGTCGCGCAGCGAGTTGCGCGCCTGGTAGTTGCGGATACCTTCCCAGTAACAGGTTTTCTCTTTTGCAAGATCGTCAATCGAATATACATCTGGCTCAGTCTTGAATAACCAGTACCTGGTGCCTTTGTTTTTTGCTGCCATTGACTACTCGCGAACCCGTTTAACACTAACCATCAGGCAGGCGAAGTATAGCACCAAACTAAGTATCAGCGATTTGGGCAAATGTGATCGAAATGTGACGGAGCTAGCGGGTTACAAAGCGCTTCAAGCGTTGACCTACAAGATCTTGTTGAACTCGGTTTGTACAGTTTAGCAATTGCTGTCCGTGACTAGCTACATAAGGATTGTATTGCGGATACATCATTTGAGCTTGTTGATAATAGACTGGAACACTCATTGGTGTAGCCATCTGCGGTGTCATTTGCATAGGCAGTTGATTGTACGACTGCATATTTGGTAGTGTTTCGTTCAACGGAACCATGGTGGGGAACGTTGTTTCAGCGGCTTGAATAGCGCCTGCTGGATTTTGAAAAACCTCTGAGTGCTGATTTGCATTCGAAGCTTGAGCTGAGTCTCTTTGATAGGCGTTGAGACCAACTAAACTGATTACTATTGCCAGTGTGACACCGGCGAAAATTTTGATTTTGAGAATTTTGGCTGAATTGTCTGGGCGCTCAGCGCATCCACAAAGACATCCATCGCTTTCCACAGCAGGTTTTGATTGTTTTGGATCATGAGGATTATGCATTGGGGCTTGATCCTGAGCATGCGCAGTTGCTTGCTCGAATTCGTGCAACTCTTCTCTTAATTCAGGTGGTGTGGGAAACATCGCTTCTATCCTTGTTTGGAGCCACCCAATAGCCCTCACTTGACATTTTGAGCGATGCCCAGTTGGTAGTCAAGCAAAAGGTGGTGAAATTACGTATAAGTAATCTCGATCGGCATTTCAACAGTGTTTTCAGTCGTTCAATTATGAGCGGACGATAATATTACCGGTGGTGCCTACCTAAAAGTCTGTGACTTCAGTCGTTACAACCGAATCTTCTAGGTAAGCCAAACGCCGGGGTGTAGTGCGAGGAAAGGGAACTTGACTGCAGTTGAGTTTTGTTGGTCTGATTTTGGTCAAGCGCATATGCTGGTTGCGCAAAGAAATCAGTTTTCAATTCTAGTTTTGGCGGTTCTTTTTTCAGACCTAGTGCATGTTCTCTATCGAGTGACATGAAGTAGCACAAAGTACAGAGCATGGCACCGCCTACAAGCACTATAAGAGCGACTCTCAGCATGGATTCCAGGAATGGATTTTCTGGCGTTGCCACTTTAGCAATTACAGTAGTTTGCGATTTTGCAGCAGCTTGCGTTTTTGCAGCTTGATGATGAGCAAAATATCTTTCCATTACTTCTCCGATGCTATGCCATTCTTGTTCGAAATCAGGTGGAACGTGATATGAAAAGAACATCGCCAATACCCCCAGTATTAGTGCCGTTTCGTTCAATTCAAAAACTTGATTCCGTCTCATACAGTTGTAAGGCCGCTACAGAGGGAAGTCAAGAAAACTAATATGTCAAGCTGTTGCGGCATGTTGCGCAATGTTAAGCGTTTTGTAAAGCATCAAAATCCGCTCCAGTACAAGCTTTTGCTTTTAGTCTGAAGACTCCCAGGTATACTCGGTTACACCCGGCGATTTTCTTGTGACGGTTTTTTTGACGTTTGTATTATTGATGCGTTTTTGTGTTGTTCGTGTTTGCGACTGTGGAAATACATCTCCCGAGTAAATCATTTCTTGATCGGCAGTACCTGCGCCTAGTTTGTCTTTGTTCGCCTTGCCCATATTAGTGTCTAACTGCCCAAGACCGGACCCGATTAGATGTGTTATTGGTTTTTGATGATCTTTATAGTATGCCGAATTGTATTGTCTCCATATTGGAGCCGCCACCGCTCCACCAGTGATTTTGGTAGACGAGCCCACTGACTGGTTTTTAGAGTTGCCTGTCCAGACCACAGTAACTAAATCTGGAGTAAACCCGGCAAACCATAAATCTTTGCCATCATCAGCGGTGCCAGTTTTTCCGGCCGATGGAATACCTTTTAATCTGGATGCAACGCCAGTTCCAGAAGCAACCACTTCTTTTAATATATCAACTAACTCTACTACCGGCCGCTCGTCCATAACACGCTCAACTTCAGGACCAAATGTGGCGAGTGTTTTTCCTTTTTCGTTTTCAATCTTGCGAATAAAGCGAGGCTTCACTCTCACACCACCCCGAGCGATAGTACCATATGCGGTGGCAATAGATAATGGCGATGCAGCAGATGCACCAAGTGAGAGAGCCATGGTGGGAGCAAGAGTTTCGTTAATTCCCATTCTGCCTGCCACACTTACAATAGATGGAATTCCGACTTGTTGAGCCACTCTTACCGCGCACACGTTTTTAGAAAACTTGAGCGCCTCAGCTACAGTGATCATGCCAGAATATTTCTCATCGAAATTTTTGGGTTTCCAAATTGGATTCTTTTCGTCGTTTTCATCTACCACAGACAAAGGCGAATCCGAAATCATACTGGACGGACTGATGGCACCACCTTCAAATGCAGTGAGATAGACCATCGGTTTGAAAACAGATCCCATAGTGTGGGGGTGCACAGCTGAGTTCCACTGATTTTCAAGATACTGTCCGCTGCCGCCAACTAATGCCACCACTGAACCATCATTTAAATTTATAGAAGCAAGAGCCGCCTGGTCTATGCCTTTTGGAAGACGAGCATTTTTAATTGCAGCTTCAGCAGCATTCTGCGCTTTAGAATCAAGACAAGTAAAAACTTTGATTCGCTTGGAACCTGTGTAAGGCAGAAGTTCTTTCACTTCTTGGGCTACAAGACTTGAATAATACGGATACTTAGGCACGAAAATTTTAGTGGCAATCGCATCTTGTGCTTGCCTGAATACTAGAGGCTGATTAATAGCCCAATCTGCCTCTTCTTGCGATATCAAGCCAGTTTCGTACATGGCGTTGATAACATATTGTTGTCTTTGAATAGCGGTTTTAATATTTTCTTTGTCGCCCAATATCGATGGGGATTTTATTATGCCTGCAAGAAAAGCCGACTCACCAATAGTTAGTTGACTGGCATGTTTGTCAAAATATGTTTTGGCCGCTGCTTCTACGCCATATGCACCAGAGCCAAAATAAATTTGATTGAGATAAAGTTCAAGTATTTTTTCTTTAGAATATTTTGATTCTATTTGCTGAGAAACAATTGCTTCGGCAATTTTGACTGAAATATTTCGCTTCTGCGCAGCAAAAAAAATGTTCTTGGTCAGCTGTTGAGTGATGGTAGAGCCGCCCTGGACCTGGTGACCTTTAGAAATATTGGTGAGCATGGCGCGCATCACGCCTTCCCAGCTGACGCCTGAATGTTGGAAAAATCCTCTGTCTTCTGCTGCGATAACAGCCTTGACTATATTTTGCGAAATCTTGGACATGGCGACAACTTCGCGTCGTTCTTTAGCTGGAAAAGAGCAAATGAGTTTATCGTCTTTGTCGTATAAAACAAGCTCAGTACCTGGCTGATAAGACTCTAAAATTGACAGGTCAGGCACTTTTAAATAATCGAGCCAGACAAAAACAGCAAGTATTGAAACAACAAGAGCCATAATTAAAGTGAGACTCGACATAGTTACTTTTAACGACATGAAAATCATGTCGAAAGCAGGCTTGACTCCACCAAAGTCGTTGAGCCTTTGAAAATTGTCTTTATTCGGCTTAGGCGCCCTTCGTCTCATTTGTGCCTTTGTGATAATCTAGTCTTGATGGACTTAACTACTGGCATACTACTTATTATTTCTATTGCCCTCTTGGTCATTCCACCTGTCATTTTGTTGTGGCCGCTTGTTTCTTCAGTTGCCGACAGAATCAGTGGAAAGAAAAGCGGGGCCAAGGAAATCGCCGATCTCAAAAAACGTATATCTACGTTGGAGACTGTCATTGGCGACTTGCAGAACAAAGTACACGTAATTGAAGAGTCATCAGACTTCAAAGATAAGCTTATAGAGGACTCTAAGGTCAAGGCGCCTTAGTATTTACGTTATCCGGCTTTTGGAAGAAAAGCACAGCCACAGTGGCAGATAACGTGAAAAATATAAGCACGAAGAAGGCGGAGTTGAAGCTGCCCGTTTTTTCTGCGATAAGCCCGGTGAGATAGGGGGCTAAGATGCCAGAAAGGGCAAAGAATGTGT
The DNA here is from genome assembly GCA_016699165.1 of Candidatus Melainabacteria bacterium. Classification (GTDB taxonomy): domain Bacteria; phylum Cyanobacteriota; class Vampirovibrionia; order Obscuribacterales; family Obscuribacteraceae; genus Aved-18. Next base: position 4,189,335 of record CP064963.1, read on the forward strand.
CCATCAAACCAAGGCTGGTTGCGGCTCTGTCTTTGGCAAGATCTGTATTCAAAGCGTAAAAACAGGCGTTTGGCATTAATCCAAAACCTAGACCAAGAGAAATGAAAAGTAGGCTCAGGTTTACGTCGTGAACAAACATCACCGGAATAAAGCAAATGCCAGACAGGAGCTGACAAATCCAGATCATGTGCGAGCGCGATTTGCGCATGCTGCCAGTTTTTTTCCAGATGTAATCGGAAATAAATCCAGCGCTCATGAGCATAATTGCAGATGTTAGCCAGGGGGCGATGAGATAAATGCCTATTTCTTTCAATTTTAAATGATAGGTTGACTCGAAATAGCCTGGCAGCCAGGTTAGAGCAAAGAAGAGCAGATAACCAAAAGCGAAAAATGCAAAGTTATTTGCCATCAAAGATGGATTTAAAAGCATGAATTTCCAGGTGGTAGTGCCAAGACTCAGGTGATGACTGCGCAATTCGTCGTCGTTCTTGTCTCGATTAACCGTTTGACCGTCTCTGATATGACGTAATTCTGCTTCGTTTACATGCTTTGAATTTTCTGGATAATCGCGAAACATGAAATACCAGACGAAAGCCCAGACGATACCGATAGCTCCCAGGCAGACGAACATAAGTTTCCAACCAAATGCAATGATCAAGGTAGTGATTAATGGAGCACCAATCACTGATGCCATTGGCACCGCGGCTAAACCAATAGCAGTTGAGCGGGCACGCTCGTTTGTTGGTAACCAATCTGCCACAACTCTTGTGAGGGCGGGGAAATGCGGACCTTCCGCTAATCCAAGCAGTGTTCTGAACGTAAATAAGACGCTGAAACTGCTTGCAAGTCCCATGATGGCTGTAATTGCTGACCACAAAATGGCAGCCCCTGACCAGATTTTTCGTGCTCCCCATTTGTCGACCATCAAGCCGCCGCCTGTGGTCATGATCATATAGCCGACGGCAAAGGCAGAAGCTACTGCACCAAAATCGCTCTCACTAAAACCGAATTCTTTGCGTATTGGCGTTATGGCATAAGACATAGCCGATCGGTCTAAATAGTTGACCAGAGTGATAAAGAAGGCCAGTCCCAGGATGACCCAGCGGTAATTGGATGCTTTGCCTCCGATTTTTGGGTCTTCTTTAGCAAAAGTATCAATTTGGGATGCCTGATGGTTTTCCATGTCTAATTTGTCTTATATGGGGAACTATCAAAGTACATGATGTTTTAAATAAAGACTTTAATTACTAGACACCGCAGCGGGGAGCGTCCATGAATAGAACAAGATTTGGCTTAACGACATTGGCTTTGGTTTTGGGACTTGGGCTATTTCCGGTCAATCAGGTCAATTCTCAAGAAGTGGCTGATGAAATTTCTGATGTATCAGAAGGTCCTGACTTTTTGGTCTCGCAGCAAATAGCCGAAATGCCAGGAGGCGATGCTTTTGCCATGCGTATGCGTCATGGCGGTGGCTTAATGGGTGAAAGTTGTCCATATCTTGAAGGCGAAAACAAACTGAGTGACGAACAGTTTGAAAAGTTCTATCAAATTAAAAACAGAATGAAAGATGACATGGGCAACAAAATGCTTGAAATGAGCAAACTTCGCCGACAATTTTGCGATGAGCTCAATCGCGAATCAATCGATGCCAAAGCTGTATCTAAACTGGAAGACCGAATGGCGGCTCTAAAGGGAGAAACGTCTAAAGTTTTTACCAGTGCTGCAGTTGAAATGATGAACGTCCTTACCCCAGAACAGCGCAAAATTCTTCGTCAAAAAATGGTGCGCGGCTCAAGCATGGGTCATTCAATGAGAGGCGGAATGGGGCATTGCGGTATGGGCATGGGCCATTCAATGAGAGGCGGCATGGGTGGCGGACCTGGCATGATGATGAATTCTCCTCGTCCACGTCATCACCAAGGTGGAGATAAGTAACATGGATTGTCTTAAATTCAAAAAAACATTTGTCTTTGCGGCGTTAGCTATCAGTTTCACGTTTGGGCAAAGTGCTTTTGCAATCGACGCTGCTGGTCTTACTGATGTCATCCGAAACGCGAATATTCTCAAATATGATAAATCTCCCAAAGTCACCATAAGTGGTGCACAAATCACTACTTCAGTAGATCCGATGGGACCGCCTGGCAAAACGTCTGATCAAGATTTGAAAATCGACGCATTGCTTATAGCTAAGGCGTTATACGATTCCGCTCCGCAAGAATTGACCAGTTGCAAAATCATTTTTTCAAATGGTGGCAAAGACGCAAAGTACACCATTATTTCCCGGCAGAAAGTTGCTGAATATAGCTCAGGCTCAGTAAATGCTCAAGAGTTGCTTGGCTCACTTGCACTAACCTCAGTGGTGCAGGAAAGTCAGCCAGAAGTAGTCGAAGGACCTTTTTATGAGCGACGAATGCTTGTGTGGGAGCGCATTGAGAACTTGCGCAAGCACGGAACGGGAGTGAAGCCATTTGAGCATTTGTATTCTGAACTTGAAGCTTCTATAAAAGCAAATGATGAACAAAAGACAATTTTCACTAAACTGACTTCGCTTGAAGAAAAGCTTTCTGGTCAAGAGACTCAAATGGCTCAAGCTAAAAAAGTGGCTCAGGGCAAAGGTATACACGGCAATTTTAAAGGCTCTGCTTCACCATCTCAAAGTCAGCCTCAATCACAGTCTCAAAATAAAACAACAAATTATCACGACCTTCCATCAGATATTCAGACATTGATTCAATCGGTGGAAAATCGAATGAAAAACGCGCAGAGTATTTTGAGGGCTCGAGGCGACCAGGAGGGTCTTACTGAGTCGGGTGTGCTTTGCGAGGAGATGCACGGCTTAGCTAAAAGTCGATCATTTCCAGCTCTTCATAGGCGCGTACAAGACTTCAATCGCTTCTTGCAAAGTAAACGCATCGACTCGGCAAACGTAGCTAATTCGGGTCGTTAATTATTAGAGGATCAAAGCAATTCAAGAGCCTCCATTAGCCGATTCCAAACGCAAGGCGACAGACCCGCTTCTGGGGGTGGTTTTGGATGGCAGGTATATGGTCGAGGAGCAGATTGGCTCAGGTGGAATGAGTGTTGTGTACAGAGCCCGGCACTTGCGCTTAAATAGAGCGGTAGCAATCAAAACTTTGAAATTACAGATAGATTCTAAGCCCGTTTATCGAGAACGTTTTCAACGAGAGATAGATAGTCTTAGTGCGTTAAATCATCCAAATGTAGTGACAGTGACCGACTGTCTGATTGACGACGAGGGGCAACCATATGTGGTGATGGATTTGCTCAAAGGTAAGAGCTTGGATAAAATGCTTACCGAGCAAGGTCCATTATCTGTGCCATGTTTTGCCAATATCGCCTTGCAAATTTTAAGTGCGATTGAACACGCTCATCGCAATGGGGTTGTGCATCGCGACATCAAGCCAGGCAATATCGTTTTGATGGATGAAGATGCAGGATATGCCAAAGTGGTTGATTTTGGTTTGGCTAAACTCGGTCAAGAAAACAATAAGCTTACTCATTCAGGCGAAATTTGGGGCAGCCCACCCTATATGAGTCCAGAGCAATGCAAGGGCGAGGCGACCGACCATCGCTCGGATATTTATTCACTTGGTTGTGTTTTCTATGAAATGCTTATGGGGCAAGATCCTTTCCCTAACAGTAATTTGTATGAACTGCTGACAAAGCATGTGCATCAGACTCCTCTTGAATTTTCCAAAGTCAATCAGCGCAAAGATTTGCCACCAGAACTTGAAAAAGTTGTTTTTAAAGCTATGTCCAAAAAGCCTGAAGATCGCTATCAAACAGCTTTTGAGATAGAAGAAATTTTACTTCGTGTGCTTGGTGATTCGTGGGCAAAAGAGCGCACCGCATTTAAGCATGTCATTCGCGCTCAAGGGCTTAGCAGTTCGTCTATTCGTATTCAATCGCAAAGAGATCAGCCAGAATTAGGCACGCAAGGACCTCTTGCTTTATTGCCACAATTTAGTTTGTGGTTGATGTTGTTTCTGATACTTGGTTTTGCTGGTCTGGGAGTAGCTTCCGTGGTTGGTTGGAATTCCGAAAAAGCTAATAATATGAACAGTTTGTCCAGTAATTCTGAAATGGCTGACTTTTCAGGTCTAGCCGATAAAAATATAATTTTAGACGACTCTGATAACATAGGTAAGTCCAAGGCTAAGATGACCTCCAGGCACATTCCAAGCGCAACTCCAACTGTCAGACCCGCAAACAATGGGCATGCTCACAGCCGATGGGCAGCACTTGAAAAAGAAAAGAAGCCTGCTCAGTCTAAGCCAAGTTCTGCAAGTGATACAAAAAATAAAAATGATCCTTGGGCTGAACTTAAAAGGTTGCGAAAGAATTAAAGAGGCCTTGCATGACATCGAGTCCAGATACAGTTTTAAAAGACCCGCAAGCTGAGCGTATTGTAGAACTCGCGACCAAACAAGACACATGCCCTGAGCAAATCGTAAATGCTCTGGAAAATTTACTTGCCTGTCTTGAAGATCCTCAGTTGAGAGTTAAGGCTGTGAGCGAATTGCATAAGCTTGCTTCTTTGCTTGAAGCGCCCAAAGAAAAGAAACCAATTCATTTAATGCTACGCAAAATGACAGTCAATAATTTGAATGAGCCCATCAAATTGTTGCTCACTCCAGCTGTATTTTCGCCTGAAATGTGGGGACGCACTTTTGCTGAGGGGCTATTAAAAGATCCAGATCAGTTTAGAGGCAAAAGTGTGGTCGAACTGGGCACGGGCTCAGGCTGGATCAGCTTGTTGCTTTTGCTCACCACTCAAGTAAAAGAAATCTTGGCTCTCGATTTAAATCCAGTAGCGGTTTTGCTTGCCAAACTCAATGCCTGGTTGAATGGCACCACACCTGATGGCTATCCAGTTACCAGTCAAATGGGCTCGCCTATTGTTGGTGCACTTCGAGTGAAGCAGTCAGACTTATTGTCTGTGGTCATAGACTCTCAATCTAAAGAAAAATTCCATCATATTATTGGTTGTATTCCGCAGGTTTTGCACCCAGCAGAAGAGCATTCGACTTTTAGTGAAGTAAATGAAGGCATTAACGAAAAAGACTTATACGATCTTAGTAATTATTGTTTTCGACAAGGCATCTTAGAAGACCGATTTGGCTTGCCGCTGATTGCAAGAGCCTTAGAGCAAGCGCAAATTTGTCTGAAACCCCAAGGCAAAGTCACTTTCATTATTGGTGGCAGACCTGGTCCAAAAGAAATTCAAGCAATGTTTGAGCGTCGTGCTTTTATTCCAGAATTGGTTTTGAGTCGTCGCATTTCTCAAGCTGATGATACCGATCTTGATTCTTTAGTCGAACTTGAGCGCGCCCATGATATCAAGTTTCATTTTTTTATTTCCAAAAACTCTCAAGATTCTGTCAGTGCAGACACCGCCGTTAAAATTCTCAAACAAGGCGCTGAGATCTTTCATGATTTGTTAGTCTACCGAGCCGAGTCAAATCCCAAATTCGAGCGGTCTTTATTTGAGTTTCTTGATAATTTGCACAAACTAAATTTAGATACTCTTCGAAGCGAACTTGATTTTTCGCGCCTTAGCGAAGAGCAAGTAAGTTTTTTGAGTCGCCTCACGCGCGAGCTTTTACAGAGCCGCTATTTGCCTTATCCCCACGAGCGTGGTGATTTGTCCTTCAGACAAAAATTGTCCCGTTTTCTTCAGATATATTGTCATATTAAATATGATGCTAAAAAACTTTTCGTGGGTCCAGAGCGAATTCAATTACTTGAGATGATACTAAAAATGGTATTACCTCAAGGTGGGCGAATACTACTTTCTGAATCGCTCAAAGAAGTGTACGGGAGACTTATAGACAATACAGACTGTGTGGGTTGTTACGCAAATGACGACCTGCCAGAAATTTTTAGTCTGGATGATATTTTGAATCCAGAATTAGTTTTGATTTCAGCCAAGCAATTTGCAAAACCATCCCCACTTTTACTTGAAGCACTTTTTCAACAGGCGCTCAAACATCCTAAGCGACTGTACATATTAGACGACTCTGCCAATTTTGATATCGGATCAGGTCTTGATGCCAATATTACACTGCGTTTGGCGGGACAAGCCTTAGTGCCTTCCAATTTGGTTTTTCTTTATGGTCTGACGAAGAACACAGTATGTCCTGATCTTGAACTGAGTTTTCTTTTAAATGCACCACAAGAGTGGCCAGAACATTTCGATGTAACATCAGAGCTAAGCTATTCGCGCATATCTTATCCTGGACAACTCTACTATGAGTGGCTTTTTGATGATTTGTTGGACTTGCCTTTTCCGGACGAACCTCAAAACGAAATGAAAGTGCACAAAACTGTATTTAATCCAGCACTCAATGCCAATTTTGTCGCTGCCGCCAAAGACCCAGTGTTTGCGCCCAAGCCCATTGATGTAGAACATCCAGATCCCGATTTAATTCGACTCGACTATGGAGAGTTTGAGCACGAAGTGCCGGATCTTTTACTTAAAGGTCTAATAAAAGGTTTTGTAGAACCAAGCGGCCAAAAGATGAAAGAGGTCATGCGCAGTCGCATTGCCGCTTATGTGAAATATACTAGAAATGTTGAGATTGGACAAAGCCAAATCACTTTAGGTCAGGGAGTTTTTCCATTACTTGCCGCAATGCTTGGAGCTCTTGCAGTAAAGCTCGAAAGAAAGCCGCTTGTGGCATTACACACAGGATCTTATGGTCCACTTTTTCCATTGCTTCCCTATCACAATGCCAGCCTTACTCAAGTTGAAACTAAAGCAGAGAATGGATTTCTAATTCAAGTTGACGAACTTGAAAAATTGAGCGAAAAGCCAGATCTGCTCTGGATTACAAATCCTTCCAATCCGTCTGGTTATTTTTATACTGAGCAAGAAATTAAAGCGCTGGGTGATTACTGTGCCAAAAACAACATTTTACTTTTAGCAGACGAAATTTTCTTTCTTCTCAGTGATATCTCATGCGGAGACTGGACTCCACCTGCATTGAGTTTTGCTTCTTTATATGGCACAAAAGCCGGTTCGAATTTATTTTTATGCGATGGTGTAGCTAAAGCATTTGCTGCAGGCGGTCTTAGATGTGGATTTATGATTTGCCCCGATGAAGAATGGGCTCATTGTGTACAGATGCAGAGCGTGATTCCGTCTAACGTTCTGCTTAGAGCCTGGGATAATTTGTATAGTTCATTTCTAAATGTGGCACCACATTCGATGCTCGATGTAGAAGAAGCATCCAAAGAAGTGAAAGTGTATCTAGATCAGGCAAGAGGTCTTCTAAGCCGTCATCGAGCTGAACTTAGCGAGTTGCTCCAAAAATATAACCTCGATTTGCCTGTAGGTTTCGATTCTAATTCTTTGCGTGTGCGCGGTGGCATGTTTATACTTGCTAAACTGTCTGCAATGCAAAAACAACTTGCCGTTGAGCAAAAGTTGCTTTTAAATCCTGATGATTGGAGTCGCACAAAAGGATATGCGCGTATTTGTTTTTCACTGCCTGAGTCTAAGTGGCGCGAGGCAATGAGTAGAATGGAAAAATTTTTGGAGCTTAAAAAGTGAGTAAAGTCTGTTTGATTACAGGTGCCACGGCAGGTATCGGTCAAGCTGCTGCCATTGAACTTGCAAATCCCAAATATGACTTTCGGTTGGTGATTGTCGGACGCAACGAGGAGCGCTGTCGAAATACTGTTTTGCTCATTAAGCAGAAACACAAAGAGGCATCGGTCGATTATTTGGTGGCTGACTTGTCTTCGTACAAACAAGTAATGAATCTTGCGTCTGATTTTAAAAGCAAATACGATCAATTAGACGTGCTTATAAACAATGCCGGAGCAATTTTTTTCAGTCACAAATTAAGTGAAGACGACCTTGAGATGACATGGGCCCTCAATCATTTTGGATATTTTTGGCTTAGTCTTGCTCTTAGTGATTTACTGAAAAAGTCTGCACCTAGTCGTGTGATCAATGTTTCTTCCGCTGCACACAGACGAGCTTTTATACCCTCATTTGATAATTTGGGCAAAGAACGCAATCAAACGGGCTATCCTACTTATGGCAATACAAAGTTAGCAAACATCTGGTTTACCAGAGAATTGCATAAACGCCTTTTTGCAAGCGGAGTTTGTGTTAATTCTATGCACCCAGGAGTGGTGGCAACTAATTTTGGATCTGACAATGGACTGTTTGGTAATTTGTTTAGAGCCGCTGCCAGTCTCTTTTGGGTGCCAGTAGATCAAGGTGCCACCACTGTGATTTATTTGGCAACATCACCTGCCGTTGTGGGAGTTAGTGGTGAATATTTTGAGAAAGAAAAAATATGCAAGCCAAGTAAATTGGCTCAAAATGACGAGATGGCAGCTGCACTTTGGAAGAAAACTGAAGAGATAACAGAATCGCTTAAATAAAGCGATACGCCATTAGCGCTACACTTAAAATCAGGAACAAAAGTCCAATTACACCTGATGCAGACTTGGCTCCAGGGTTTGGTAACACAAGCGCCAGAAAGAAAAAGGGCAAAGACAAAACTGCACTTAAAAGCGATTGACGCAATTGCAGAAGTAAAATTAGTAAGTCCGGGTATTGCACTGGATCCATCCAGATGCGAAGCGCTTGCGCTTTATCTAGTGCCATGTTTTTAAGTGCTGCACTAGTTATAGTTTCGCCGCGCTCAGCCTGTAGAACCAATTTCTTGCCACCATTACCGTCAAAAATTCGACCCGAGCCATCGCATGCATGCAGTGCGAAACTATCAAGATATGAGGCACTTGTTTCAATTGATAAGTGAGCACAGTTGATACAGCCGGGATACAGAGCCGGCTCATCGGGCCAAGTTCCACCTTTTTCTAGATGTGCCATGAAAGCTTCTTTGCTTGCAAATCCAGTATCTTTCAGTGAAATTCTCACTTTTTGAATGAAGGGATAATCGACTCTTTTGGTAAATGGATTATCGTATTTACTATCTTCACCCATCGATTCGTCTGGATAGTCGCGTTTATCGATATAGGCTTGGTTAGCTGATTTTAGTGTTTGATGAGCGGTTTGCAAAACAAATTGCTCTGGTGCTTGCTCGGAATAAAACGCCGTATTGCTCTGCCCAACTAATTTCTCGCGTCCTTTGATCATCCAAAATTCTTTTTCAATTGGATTAGTTACAAGCAGCGCAGCAATATTTTTTATGCCAGGTGCAAATGCATCGTAAGAAAGATTTTTTTCACTGCCAGCACCCTTTGAGCCACCGCTAGATGCAAGCACAGCACCAGTGTCTTTTATCTTAAGTGACAACAGACCATCAGCTTGAGTGTAAAGCATGCCTTGACTTGCAAGCGATTGCCTTAGCGTTTTGCCGCGCGTTAGCCCAACTGCAAACGCCGCTCCAAGCAGAGCGACTACTAACCCCAATGTGATTATTAGTACTAAATATCCAGCCAAACCTGCATTTTCAGGTTCGCTTATAGTCTTTGCTTGTTTGATTGCGCGCTTGACAGGACTTTGAGCAAGCTCCTTTTGAGCTTCCTCTTGCTCCATCTCGTCATAGCCTTTTTTGACACGCATTTTCTTTACGCCTTCAGACATCGAATCGCGTTCGAAATCTTTGACCGCTTTCATTATTTCTTCGGCTAAATCGCGGTCGCCAAGCGTGTTGCAGATGGTGTAAATGTTATTTGCTGTTTTAGAACATTCGATATGTCTTGCACCATATGCCCTGGTCTGGGCATCAAGCAAGTCAAGCGACAAATAGAGGGCATTGGTGTAGTCGTTATTTTGGCTGGCAATACTTATGAGACTCTTGTAGGACAGGATCGACTGGTGGTGAGTCGCTCCAAGCTCTTTGATCGTGCGCTTGAACAGCCCTTCTGCCTTGTCAAATTCAAAGGACTCAAGGCATCTAATTGCCTCGGAAAAGGTTGCGCTTTCCTGGTAGTCAGTCATTGTCCTCTGCCATTATTGCCATTGCTGCAAATATGGTCATATCTTAAACTAAAATCCGTCACTTGACTAAGCGTCGAATTCCTGGTCTAGAACATCTTTTTCGGTGGTGTAGACGCTATCTTGATCCTGGAGCAGTTCGCGCTTGAAAGACAGGCTCTTGGCCTCTGCCAGTTTTTTCTCCAAATCATCTGAAGGTGCGGTGAGTTTGCTCCAGAACTGCATGCGCGTTTTGTTACGCTCTTCTATGTTTTTGTTTGCCAAAGATATTCCAAAAGCACGCACAGCAGGTACAACTAAAAAGAGGGTGCCATAAATAACAAGGGCATGAATTAGTGGAGCGAGCTTATAGAGCGTCGAAATGTAGTCCATTTGCAATAATAAAAACCAACTGCCAATGAAATTAAGCGCAGCCAGAATATAAACGGGCATCATTTGATCTTGGCGAACATTGGAAAACTTCCAGGCAAATTCACTTAAATATTGCGGCAATTCGCCTGGCCAAGGGCTTTGAGCTGTGGCTTTTAATGACGAAAAGTCATAGACAATATTTCCTGTTTCAGTCACGTTTGGTTTGCCCTGAAAACGAACAAGTACAGGAAGCATAGCGTCATCTTCGTTTGACCCTGTATATGGTGCCAACTGTTCTGCCGTTACCACGCCATTGTTTTCTCTAATAGCTTCGGCAATCATTGCCCATTTGCGCTCTTCAAGATTTAAATTGGGATCGCCATCGCCAAATAGAAAGGAGAAGACATTGAAAAAGAAATTGGTCTTTTTGGGTTTGTTTATAGTTGGTCGATTGTATCTATCGTACGTGTCTTGTCTGTTATCGCGTGATCCTGAATAAGCTTGCCACATGAATATTTCGCGAATGAGCATCCAGTCCCAGAAACCAAGATGGAATCCGCCTCCACCCCAGCCGCCACTGTTGTAGTCGTCATAACCACCGTCTCTATCTGAGTCGCGACCGCCGATGCGACTGTAGAACATGATTACTAAAAACACGAGCACTATCACAATAACGAAAGACAAAATGAGCATCACGCCAAATGAAATGCGCAACAAGAAAAATGCCGCATTAAATAACCAGTCACCAACACGCTGTATAAACAGCTCCATGCCTCGACTTAAGTAAGTTGCTTCAAAATTGGCTGGATACGAATAAACGATATCCCCCTTTTCGCCCACTTTTAAGTTGCCTTTGGTTTCAGCGGCAATCTCATTAAGATCTTGCTCTACAACTAAAACGGGCAATCCAGACTTGAGGGCAACGTCTGCAGCTGTAACTTTGCGCCCAAGCGAATCGATCGTTTTGAGAACGACTTGCTTTTGCGGATTCATAGTTAGAGTTTGTAGTTGAGTCATTTAGAGTTTAAGTGAAATTGCCTGGCTAGCTTTAATAATAGCGATAATTGCACACATTAGCGATTCGCCAGCTATTGCGCCGGATGCGACAGGTATCAAATAGACATCTGCATTTTTTTGACGTAATTTAGTCCAGATTAAACCAAGTAGGGCGCCAACGAAAAATCCAAAGCTATTTGCAAAAACCATAACCCATGAAAGACCCAGACCCATGGCAGAGGGGAGAAATTTCTTTATGCTTTTTGGGGCGTACATATCGGCTATGGCTAGGGCTATACCAATGAATGCGCCAATTAAAATTCCCATTTGAGCTGAAGGAGGAATTACTTTACTCAGCTGGTCAGCACCTTGAGTGATGACCGAAAGTGCCTCAGCCATTGCTTTCCACATCATAGTGGAAGGTGGATGATAATAATTCTCCAGAACTTCTTTGTTGGGAACCATTGCAAACCAGGCTGGGACAATGGCAATAGTTCCGAAGAAAACTCCGATGAATTGAGCCCAGAATTGTTTTCTTGGATTAGCGCCTAACAGATATCCACTTTTCAAATCGGTTAATAAATCTGCTGAAGCAACTGCTGCATTGGCTGTGACACTGGCAGCCATTAAGTTTGTAGTGATATTGCTTGGAGCTAAAAATGCGTATGTAAGCTGAGTGATTTTGCCCATCGCACCAATAGGAGTGATATTTGTTTCGCCGGTTGCACGACAAGCTACAAGCGCCAGAACAAAGCTCATTACTACAGTGAGAATGCCTAGTGGAACCGAAATATTGAAAGCAATCACTTCGAGCACCACCATCAATATAGATGATGGAATGAGACCAATGATGAGCCATTTTATTGGTACTTCAATCTGGTCATTTTTTGCATTTGTTTCAGACTCACCCGCTTTGACGCTGCCGGCTGTTTGAAAGGCTCTGGCAATTGTTTTCCATTGCAGTGCAAAAGCCGCAAGTCCGTTTGCCACTAAAATAGATGTTCCAGTCCAGACTGCCCAGCGAAGAATCGTTCCTTCACTGGCTGTTTCGTGCATACTTATGATTGTGGGTGCGAAGAAAAAGTAAAGTAGAACCGAGCCCAAAAACATAGAAGCGCAGACACGCATGCCTATAATCATGCCAGCGCCGATCATAAGTAAACCAGGCTCAAAGCCAAATCCGGGCATTTTAGCTAAATCAGCGCCCCTGATTAACATACTGCTAAAGGGAATCATTTCTGGCAATTTTAAATGCATTGTTATCTGCCAGGCGAAATCGCCTTTGCTCAAAAATCCTGCTATCGCGCCTGCCACCATGGTGATGACTAGTGACCACGCCTTTTGCACTGCTTCTTTAGAATGACTGTAAAGACTGCGAAGAGTGGTGGCACAGGCAATACCATCTGGAAAAGCGAGGAACTCTCTATTTATAAGTTGGCGTTTTAATGGAACAGCAATAAACACTCCAAGACATGCTGTGGCAATGGTCCACCAGAAAACTATCCAACCATCCACATGCACTCCAGTTATTAAAAGATAAGCACCAAAAGCCATACCAATCGTAGAGCCGGTTGAATAGCCCGCAGCAGATGCAGTCGATTGCATGCAAGCATTTTCCAGAATACTCATTTGAGTCAATTTGGGCATGAGCACGCGCATACTGTTCCAAATGCAATATGACAAAACGCAGGCTGTAAGCGCTACTCCAAACGCCCATCCAAGTTTTAGTGTGGTATACAAGTTTGAAATAGACATAAGCATGCCTAAAAGTCCGCCCATGATAATGGCGCGCACTGTCAGTTGCGGAACATGATCGCCCTGATAAATCTTTTCCAACCAGATTTTATGACGAATATCTGGATCTTCTTCATTTTCAAAAGCAGCAATGTCACTTGCTTTTGTATCTTCATTCACTTGTGGGTCTTCCATTGTGCTCTTTATGTGCTCAATGAACAAAAAGTGCCAAAGAGGCCAAGGCGGGAGGCGTGTAGACAACTTCGCTCACTATGCACAAAAGGCAAGCCAGTACGATGGTCTCAGTAATTTCTTTGGAAGAACGAAGGCGCATAAATCTAAGATACTACATTTAAAGGCATGGCTGCCTGATATATTGAAATTTTGCGAACGGGAGCTGCAACGGGTGTTCTGTGGCTTTTCTTGGCTGCTTTCAGCTTTTTGAGCACAAAATTTAAGCGCTCTTCGGGGCTTGCTGCAGGCACTCGTACTACTTCTATTCCACGACGAGCATAAGCTGCTTCAAGCTGGTCTGTAATTTGCTGAGTGAATTCAAGACTTTCCCAGCGCACCGAATTAATTTCAAAAAATGACAATGGTTCGATTAGAAAAGCAAGTTCGTAGCGTTTGGGATCTATTGAATTGAAAATGGGAGGTACAGCCATTCCATCAATTTTGAAATAAGCTTCACCATCAAAAACACCACGGTCAAGAAAAATGTCTTTGGGGTATTGAGCCAAGCCACGTTCAGTTTCAAGCTGCATGCGCAAGACTTCCATTTGGAATTGCATGCGGTCTATCCATGGCAGGATGCGACCTTCTTTAATGATTTCGGTTGCCACTTCTTGAACGACTTTGTAGTTCTGATCCTGCAAAAGGTTAATCAGGGTCGTTTTTCCAACGCATGGTCCACCGGTAATAACTAAGCGCATGAAACTCTCACATAGCCCCTACTGGAGCGTCACCCTTGATTACTTAAACTTTAAGCAAAAGTTTGCAATTGTTCAATATAAATTCTTCCAATATAAGATCATCTGATTTTTCGTAATTACCTCATTGCAATTACCTAACAATTCAAGAGAAAACGGGTTTCCAAATGGAGAACATGATATAAGGAATGAATCCCTCTCCTCATCCCAGGAGTTTTTAACTTGGAATTCCAGCAAATATTCAATACAGCTACTGTTACGACGTTCGCCATTTGGTTTGTAGTCTTCTGGTACTACCACGGAACCGGCATAACCCTGGGATACCATCGCCTGTTGACTCACAAGTCGCTTAAGCTGCCTAAACTGCTTACTTATGCGATTTGCTCCGGTGGTTATTTTTGCCTAATGGGCGGACCTATAAATTGGGTGGGAACGCATAGACTGCACCACCAGAAATCCGACATGGATGGCGATCCGCACAGTCCCGTACATGGTTTCAAACATGCTCTTTATGAGTGGATGTTCACCATGGGTGACAAGCAGAGTGATGAAGAAATCGAGCGTCAAGTTCCTGATTTGTTGCAAGACAAATTCTTAGTGAGTCTTGGTGTTCACCACGAACCTAAACAAGCTCAACGCTGTCTCATTCTTTCGATTCTATTTAGAGTACTAATTTTGGTTACTCTTGGTTGGATCCCATTACTGGCTAACCTTGCTGCTACTTTCATGGTCTTCTGGAGCCCACAATTGGTGAACTCTGTTTGCCATATGAAAAATCACGGCTACAGATTATTCGAAACGCGCGATGAAAGTCGCAATGTCTGGTGGGTTGGTATCATGGCTTGTGGAGAAGGTTGGCACAACAATCACCACGCCGTTCCTCGCTCGGCTCAACACGGTATGGCCTGGTGGGAATTTGACGTGACCTGGTTGACCATTCTTTTCTTGGAAAAAATCGGTCTTGCAAAAGATGTGGTCAAACCACAAAGCTTAGAGATTGAACAAAAGAGATTGCAGCGTGCATACGATATTGTGCAGGCTCGCAAATCGACTGCTCCAGTCTCTAAGACCGCAATCAAATTAGCAGCTTCTAAAGCGTCTGCTAAGGAAGTCGATGATTTTGACTATGCAGACGACTACGCTGACATGGCCAGAGTTGAAACTAAGGTTGAAGCTGAAGTTGAGCAGCCAGAGTTAGTCGGCGCTTCTAACAAGTAAGTATCGTTCGATATTTAAAACGAAAGGGCATGTCGCAAGGCATGTCCTTTTTATTTGTGATACCACATCTGGTGAATCAACTACACAAGCGGATAGTCGAACCATAACTTGCAACTGTAGAATCGGCCGTGAGTAAAATTATTCCTTCGATAAGTGATTGTGCTATCAACATTCGATCAAACGGATCTTTATGAATGGGTGGCAAAATATCGATGGTTACTGTATGTTCACTGCTAATTAAAATTTCTGTGTAACCATTGTCCAGTAATCCGCGACGCAATAGTCTTGGCTCAACCTGAAAATCTTCGCGCCCTAAAGTATTCTTTATGCTGATTTCCCAAAGGCTAGCAGCGCTAAAGTATAAGTCGTTTTCTAAGTCTTCTAATAATTTGAAAGCCGACATTGGCAGTCTGTCTGGTTGTCCTGCTGCCCAAAGTAACAGGTGAGTATCAAGTAAGAATTTCATTTCTACTTTTCGCCGCTCATAAGTTTTTCAATATAGTCTCCACCCATTTGATCGAAATCTTCCGGAACTTTAATCTCATTGAGCATGAATCCAAGTCGCTTGGGAGAACTTGGCGCGTTCACTGCAGTAACTTTTACTAACGGTTTGCCTGCTTTTGCAATGAGGAAAGATTCGCCTTTGGAAGCTTTTTCGATAAGGCGTGACAAATGTGTTTTTGCTTCGTGGATATTGAAAGTATTCATGCGCAATTTGTTTAAACTAAGTCTAGTTAGTCTAGTTTATCACATTCCATCGAAAATAGGGGACAGAAAGCCTACGGAGTCAATTCCATACTTCGCCCGTCGTCCGGGCTACGGGGCCATAATTCTCAATCACATCAAATATCACTTTCGCGGAGCGCTTAGCGCTCCGCGAAAGTCTTCTTAACTGCCCTAGGATTTGCGAGGCTTCCAAACTGGATCTTGGAATTTCTCAGCCAGACTGCCACCACCAAACCAACGAGTCATAGTCATCTTTTGCTGCGTGTAGAACTGAATGCCTTCTTTGCCTTGGATATGCAAGTCGCCATAGAATGAATTGTTCCAACCGGTGAAAGGGAACCATGCCATTGAAGCGGGAACGCCTACGTTTATACCAATCATACCGGCATTGAATCTGTGTTTGAATTCACGAGCAGCTTTGCCGCTTTCAGTAAAGATTACTGCTCCGTTTCCATAAGGACATTGAGCACCAATGTTGATGGCATCTTCAATTGTTTTTGCTCTAACTACAGATAACACTGGTCCGAAGATTTCGTCTTGAACCACAGACATAGTGGGTTTTGCACGATCGATAATGGTAGGTCCTAAGAAAAATCCGTTTGGTGCGTCTTGCACTTTCAGTTCGCGACCATCAAGAAGAACTTCTGCTCCTTCTGATTTTCCTTTTTCAACCATGTTTCTTACTTTGGATAGGTGCTCTGATGTGATTAAAGGACCCATGTCTGGATGCTTGTCTTCGACGTCCGTGCGACCAACCTTCATTTTGGATGCTGTTGCCACCAGTTTTTCCATTAATACATCTGCGGCTTCGCCCACAGGAATTGCAAGTGATCCTGCCATACAACGCTCTCCGGCACAACCAAATGCCGATGCGTTAAGAGCTTGGGCTGTGTGATCCATGTCTGCATCAGGCATGATGATGATGTGGTTTTTAGCACCACCAGCTGCTTGAACACGTTTGCCATGTTTGGCGCCTTGCTCATAAATATATTTGGCGATAGTGGTCGAGCCCACAAAGGAAATTGCTTTGATATCTGGATGTTCAAGCAATGCGTTGACGCAATCTTTGCCACCATGGACGATATTAAGTACGCCAGCTGGTGCGCCTGCTTTTTCAAGTAATTCTGCAATCATCATGCTAGATAATGGCACTCGCTCTGAGGGTTTGAGCACGAATGTATTGCCGCATGTAATAGCAATTGGATACATCCACAATGGCACCATTGCTGGAAAATTAAACGGTGCAATTCCGGCGCAAACACCAATGGGATGACGGATAGTTTCGCAATCGACATTGGTTGCGATATTTGCCATTGCGTCGCCGAAAAACAAACTGGGAATTCCACATGCAAATTCAACTACTTCAATTGCTCTTTGCACCGAGGCTCTTGCTTCGGGCAGAGTTTTTCCATGTTCGCGAGTAACACATTTTGCTAATTCTTCATAGCTTGCTTCAAGCAGATTTTTGAAGCGAAACATAACGCGAGCGCGCTCGACTATCGGTACTTCTTTCCATTCGATAAAAGCTTTAGATGCCGCTTGAACAGCCTTGTCCACATCTTGCATGCCGCCCATCGGAGTGCGAGCTATAACTTCGCCGCTTGAAGGGTTGTACACGTCGATGAATTCTTTTGCAGAAGATTCAATCCACTTGCCTCCAACCAGAAGTTTGCACGTGGTGGTGGTGCTGCTTTTTGTTGTGGTCATGACTGTACTCCAGATGATGGGACGAGGGCGAATCAGGGATATATTGGCTAAATATATTACCTGATAAGAAGGCGACAGCCAGACTTATGCTTGAAAATAAGCGTTTCTTAAGCTTGATTGAGAACCAAATTCAGTTCATTGGGACCCAGATATTTCCATTCTCCAGGAGCCAGATCCAGATTGCGTAAGAGCAATTTGCCAATAGCAACTCTAACCAGACGCAAAGTCGGATAGCCAACAGCGGCTGTCATTTTTCTCACTTGTCTGTTTTTGCCTTCAGTCATTGTGATACTGACCCAGGCTGTAGGAATGTTTTTGCGAAAACGAATAGGGGCGTGCTCTGGTCTTGGTGGCAGATTTGGTTCGCTTGAAAGTAGCTTTGCTTGTACTTGTTTAAACGAATCATTTTCAATTTTTTTTAAATCAGCTTCCTGGGGAATGCGCTCTACTTGAGAAAAGTAAGTGCGAGTGTGAGCGTTTCTTGGATGCAGCAAAATATCATTTAAGTCGCCATCGTCGCTTAAAAGTAAGAGCCCTTCTGAATCGGTATCGAGTCTGCCAAGCGGATAAACGCGTGGTGGAAAGTCAAAGGCAGCAAGTGTTTCTTTTTGAGGTGCATTGGGATTGGCACCCTCAGTGAGTCTTGGTTGTCCAAACTGACAAATGACGCCGTATGGTTTGAAGAAGGCAATATATTTACGGTTGCCCTTTGGTCTGAAGGGCTCGCTTTCAGGTCTAGTGTTTCTGTTTGTGGATAATCTCAATTGAACAAGGAGCTCCTTTTGCGACCGACTCGGAAATACTTCCCATCAAGAATTTTGCCATTCCTGTGCGTCCGTGGCTTCCCATTATAATAAAATCGGCGTGCCAATTCTTGGCTTTGTCCAAAATGCTGTAACGTATCGGACCCTCGACTACGTCTCCTTTGATGTTGTAACCAGGAAGTCGTTCTTGCAAAAATGCTACTTTGTCGTCAATCATCGTTTTGACATCGTCCACACGCTCTGCGATGGCTTCGTATAAAACCGGT
Organism: Candidatus Melainabacteria bacterium; assembly: GCA_016699165.1. GTDB lineage: Bacteria > Cyanobacteriota > Vampirovibrionia > Obscuribacterales > Obscuribacteraceae > Aved-18. Next base: position 4,207,969 of record CP064963.1, read on the forward strand.
GTGTAAGTCAAGTGCCAGGCGGCATAGTCGGGCACGGCAGGCTCAACTACAGACATAACTGTAAATTGCGTATCGGGTTCCCAGCTGCGATTGGCAATGGATTCAAGGGCAGCTTGCGAATATTCTGAATCATCTACTGCAATTAAGATTTTCATTTGCACCACCTTCCTCTAATACGATATTAGCGCAAGTTCAGCTTTTCGAGTACCTAAAACAAACTAGAAAGGCGATGGACAGAAGCAAAATATTAAAAATGGAATACGGCAAAAATGCGTAATAGGTTTCTTTTAGTGGTCCGATACCCACTAGAGTGAAGACTGCGACAATTGGATAAATGGCTAGAATTATCACCCATAATTTTTTCAGAATGCCGATCTTTTCATCTTGGTTTATGGCTGTCAGAGTAAGTGCCGCAGGTATCGCCACCAGTAAGCAATCGTACATATGAGTGTGAGGACCAAGAAAGAGGCAGGCTAAGACGAGCAGTGCAAATGCCCAGTTTAGATTTTTCCCTTTATAGAAAAGCCATCCGCAAGCCATTAATGCTAGAAAAGAAACACTGAGCGCAAGTAATAAAAGTGCTTGAGCAGGTAGAAAGATAGAAAGCATTCCACGCAAATTCACCATATGCGAAACCAGATGTTCTGCATCTGGTGCGGTGGTATCAGTGGCGATGACATAGTGGACATATCCCAAAACGCCATCTAAATTAGAGGCCCAGACCGCCAAGATTAATAGAATGATTTCACATGCTGTTGCCACCATTAATAACTGAAATCTTTTTTGCACTAATGCTGGAATGCACATAAAGACTGCGTAGTGCGGTTTTATACTGATTAAAGACAAAAACAGGCCTGCAGGTAAATCTTTCTTTTTGATGAAAAAATATATGTACAAACTAAAAAAGCAAAATAAAATTCCGGTCGGCTGACCGACCATAAATGTGCGTAAAATGGGCGGCGCGCAAAGGGCCGCAAGGGCAATAACAAAAGCAATTGTTTTGTTTTTCCGATTGTTCTCGCTAGTGTCAAGACGACACAAAACCGATATGCCGACTGCAAGTCCAATCCAGTTCAACACTGTCCATAACTGGAACGCCTGTGGATAGGCAAGCAAAGAAATCGGATACATAAGTGGTAGTACATATGGTGGGAACTCAATCGCTTGAGCAGGAGGAAAATTTCCTTGCTCGCCACCATTTATAAGATCGTCGAATAATTTCTTTTGATTTGGATAGGAATAAAACTCATGCGAAGAGCTTGTGAAAGCCACTTTCCCGCACAAGTAATATTTAGTGAAATCAATGAAGTTCATGTTGTCGCTGTGCACTTTATTCAAAAAAGCATCAGTGCCAAATTGTTCGATCATGATTTTTAAATTGAGCCAGGACAAGACCAGAAGCACAAAAGCGTAAAAAAGGACGACTATATTGCCTAGCAGTTTCGGCTTACGCGATGTGGCTTCCATAAATTTGTAATTACCAGTTTACTGCTGCTGCCGCTCGATTGGCTGCCGCTTCGGCGCGATTTGCCTGGGAGCGTGCCTGGCTTACAATAGACTGACATTCGGGAATGGAGCCACCGCGACTGTATGCTCTGTCCGCGCATCCGCGGGCATTGTTTGCCGCGTATCTGGCTTCGTTTGCATTTGATTGTCGAGCGCCTTTGTCTTTGCCATAACCTGCTTTGGAACAATAAAATTCTGCCTTGGAAGCTTGACTGGTGGCATTGCTCAATTCATATTTGACTGCACCAAGGGCACCTTGAACTTTTTGTTTATAGCCGGGCGTATTTTTTGCTTGGTCTGGAAGTGAATTTTGCTGATTCATCGCGCGCAACAATGGCAAAAGTTTTCCCATTGGCGAATTGCTCATTGGCATCGGCATCGGCGAATTTCCCGCAGGCATATTTACTTGTCCCTGCATGGGATTAAATTGTTGCCCCATCTGCTGCTGGGCAAAAGGCATGCGCTGTGATACTCCAGGTGGAACGTAACAGGGCGGAGTGCCCATCTGAGTCTGAGTTTGTATTCGAGGCGTTGTGCCACTCACTGGGACATTGTTCCAGTTGCTATTACTCATCTGGTCTAGCATCTGTTCCATGTTATTTTGCTGGGCAAAAGCCTGAGATGCAAAACAAAGGCTCAATAGCCAACTTGCTGTGCTGAGTCGGCAAAATTGAGTAATATGCTTGTTCATTATGTTTAGCCGCTCAGGCTCTAAAATTGCTCTGTTTAAGTTTGCGAATCTGGTCGTCGCTCGATAATTCAGGCACGTTGCCGCCACCTAAATAAACCATGATTTCTTGCTCCATCAAGCCGAGCTTCTTTAGTAGCCAGCTATCCACTCGCTTTTGTTGTAACGTTTCTTTCAAGTTGCGAATGCTATCAAGAAAAGTGCCGTCAGCAAAAGTTTTAATTGCTTCTATTGAAACACCAAGTCGTCGGCCGTGAGTACAATGCAGTATGTCAACTATGTTGCTGCATGCCACCGGTCCAAGCACTGCAAGAGTGAGGCGTTCTTCTTTGCCTTCTTCCAGTCGCATAATGGGTTGAATAAAGTCGACTTGCACCCAGGTGCGCGCATTAAATTTGACCTTCATCACCACAGGCTCAGCTGCAAGCGAATTGACGCTGCCTGGCATATGGTCTCGAATGCAGGAAGCCCGCGCGTATGCGTAAGCTGCTTTGGCTGAAGTAGTGAAAAAACTGTGTTGGTTTCTGCCTGGTTCAATCGAGCCTGTGCGATTGATTTCCCAGCGCCTGTAACAGTTCGTGCCGTGATAGAGATAGATTTCGTTGTTTTCCAAGTCGTAGTCCAAGCCAACACGTTCGCAAGCAAACTGCTGCAAAGCCGGTGGGATTTGGTGCTCGGGAAAGTTATCCAGGGAAGTGTCCTCAGAAGGTCTCTAGGATTCCGCGTTAAAGCCAGGGTGATATGGCAGGTGCTTTCCTCCATTCACCCTATGCCCCTTTCGAGTTAACTCTTAAACTCTTTCAAGATTAACTCGTTCAATTACTTAACCTCTAGAACGAGACGGGCTCTATATCCTATTCCATATATTTCTCTTTGGCGATTTCGATTGCCTGGTAAGCATCTGCGATGGCTTGCTTGATTTGAGCGAGTCCATCTTCGCTTGATTGTTTGACCTGATGAGTCCAGTCGTTACGTTTTACAGTCAAATCAGATTGCAAAGTTTCAGACAGGTCTTCCATGGTCTGACAATAAGTCTGAATGGTTGCTTCAAGTGTCTGCTCAGACTGGTTGCGCACGTCGCTTAGCATTGTGCGAGTTTTGGCGCGCTCTTTGCTTAGAACTGGATCTTCTTCTGTGCGAGCATATTCCCTTACGCGAGTGCACACTTCTTCATTTTCTTCGATTTTCTTGCGCGCTTCACCAATTTTGATTTTGGTCATAGTGTGCATTTCATTCAGTCTATCGTTATAGGTATCGAACAAGTTTTCGATATCTTTTTGTTGACTGTTGCCGATTTCATCTAACTCGACCACACATTGCTCGACCACTCGCTCCAGGGTATCTTTGGCTGAGCTTATGTTGCGCTCAAGACCTTCGATGTGTGAAGAAATTGTCTGGTCTGCTTGCTCCTCGAAGTTTTTCTTCATATCTGTGAGCATGGTGCGGAAAATGTCTTTGTTATCGAGCAGTTTGGGCAAGATTTTTTCGATATAAGCAAGCTTAGTGCGCTGCTCAATAATAAGTTCGCAATCTCTTACCAAATGATTGACTGTGCGCTCGAAGTCGGCACGACCGATTAAAAGTTTTTCGGAGGCCCGATCCCATGACCCTTCAATTTCTTCGTTCATCGAGCCAACGTTGCGCTCAAGCGAACTCAAAATGGACTGGATCTCTTGTTTGATTCTTACTTCGAAACGCGAGAAGCGTTCGTCCAATCGACTTGCGAATTCCTCGTTTGTAGCCTCAAGTTGTTGCAGAGCATTTTGCGCCTGATATTCATCCAGGCGTTTTTCAACATGTCCTTCTAATTTCTGGTGGGTCAGCTCTACGGCAGTGTCTGAATCGATTTTGACTCTTTGATCAGCACTCTTTAATGTGGCTAAAATTTCTTGATTGAGTTGAGTGATTTCGCTGGCTGAGTTAGTTGAGATATCATCGATTTCAATAATTGCTTGAGCAGATGTATCTTGAATTAGTGATTTTAATTGTTCGGCTACTCGCTCCAAATTCTTGGTCGCTTTGGCAGTTAAATTCATTGAGTTTTGCTCGCGTTGTTTTTCGAGCTTTTCTGCTTCATCTACAAATTCTGTTAGCAATTTGTTCAAACGTTCTTTGGCTTGATCAGACTTGCTTGAAAGTTTAGATTCTGCCTCGACAATGCGTTGATTCAATTTGGCAATGAATCGAGTCGATTCTGAAATCATCAATTTCGGCTCAACATTGTGAAGCGGAGAAACTGAAGCTTGGGGCATCGGAGGTGGCGGAGGTGCTGGATTGGCTTGGGACTGTGTCACCATTTGTGGTGTCAATGCCGGAACGCTTGTCGATGATACCGTACCGGTCGGCGCGGCTAATGCTGCCAGGCGCGAAGGAATAGGTGTCGCTGTTGTAGTCGGTTTTGGAGGAGGCGTCACAATTGGTGGACGCTCTGGTTCTGGTTCGAATTCAGATTCAGACTCGAAATCAGGCTCAGGCTCAGGCTCAGGCTCAGGCTCTAACTCAGGCTCAGCCTCGATTTCAGCAGTAACTGGTGCAGGAGTAGGAGCCGCTTCTGTTGTTTCGGGCTCTTTTAATGGCGGCGGAGTGATAATGGCTTGTGGTTCAGGCGCTACAATTTCGGTCGTGATTGGTCTTGAAGAAATTTCATCTGGTTGAAAGAGACCTGGAGGAGGCATCAACATTGATTCTTCATCTACAGTTTCTTCTTCTGGAGGAGCGACTTCCCATGGAACGGCGGGTGAATCTTCATAGACATCTTCTATGCCATCAGTCTCTTCACTTTCAATTTCTTCAACGTCTCTTGCAGGAGCAAATTCAATTGGCTCTGCTTCTGACTCTAACGTAGTATCGGATGAGCTCCATTCGTCTTGGAAAACCTCAGGCGATTGATCTAGATAGGCATTGATGGGTGTTTCGAAGAAGCCTGCAGATTGCTCTGTTGCGGGCTCTGGTTCTTGTGTCTGTTCTGGTTCTGTAGTATCTAAAGCGTATTCGTTTGCGATACTGCTAAAGTCAGGAACCGACATTTCCATCGAAGTTAATTCAGGAGGCGTTTCGATTTCAATGTTGAAATTCGGCTCGATTTTAGGAGCTGCTGTTTGCTCTACAGGTACTTGATTTAAGTTTGCGTTTGAGTCGGAAGATTGAGCAAATATCTCTTGTGCAGAAGCTGCAGGTGAGCTTGCAGGCTTCGATACTCTGAAAACTTCACTGTCAGCGGTGAGCATTTCTTTTAAATTAGTCGGAGGTTTGAGTGGATCTTTTACTGGCTCTGCCACCTCTAGTGGTGCCTCTTGTCCAACCGCTCCGGTTAGTCTACTCAAAAGGCTTGCCGTCTCAACCTTTTCTTGAGCGGGTGGCATTGGCTCTTCTTGCATTGCGTCAAAATCGGATTCACCATGTAACTCAGGCAAATCTTCACCAGCCAATGGTTCCCACTCCTGGCTAGGAGTGCTTTCTGGCTCTATGATTTCTTCTACTGGTATTTGTTTTTCGGTGCTTGCTTCAGGGTTGGTTTCAAGCGAGCCTCTAGCTCCAGTATCGCCAAATATTGTTTCAGAATATTCCGGTCCAGGTTCTTCTGTAGCCAGTAGATCGATCTGATTTACTGCTTCTACTTCGACAGCGCCCTCTTCGGCTCCTGCCAGACCTTGTTCGTAGTCGTTAATGAATTGAGCTGAAAAATCTTCTTTGGGACCAGATGCAGGAGTGTCGCCGTTTTGCGACTTGGCGCTTGTGCTTCTTGCTAGTGCAAAGAGTGAGCGTGCGTGTGAGTTCATTTCTTGAACATCATGAGTAGTCAAATACCATGATGGTAAAGAAGGAATTTCGCCTTCTACTTCCATATCTTCTGAATCGCCACCAATTGCTGGTCTACCGAATTCTTGAGTAGCCATTGGAAAAGTGTCTTCAAGTGGTGCCATATCTGCATCCAGATCCATTTCTAGATCTAAATCGCTCATATCAAAATCTGATTCGCTTTCAGAAGGTGCTTGAAACTGCGAGAAGTCAGGCTCGGAATCAGGTTCTATGTAGTCTTCCGGCTGAGTAAAAGAGTAAGTTGCTTTGGCAGGTGCCTGAGTCGGTACGGGTTTTGCAGCCGGTACACTTTGAGCGGGTTGGACTATGCCTTCGCTTGCCAGAGATTCGCTGGACATCACGGCAGTGAAATAATTGCGAATTGACTGACGAAGCGGATCTTCCTGACCAGGATCTGGTGCAAAAAGCATATGACAAATAGTACCAATTTCTATAACTTGTTTGTTTGGCTGGCTGCTCCAGTCTACTCCCAAAAAGTTTAAAATGGCTCGGGTAGGCTCTTCTAATTCGGCGCCTTCTTGTACAAGCGAGCGACGTGAGCCGCCATCGCTATAAGAATTTGCAATTTGTCTCAATTCTTTTAGTTGATTTTCGCTCAATTCTTGTCTGGGTTTGGCGATAAGATAATTCAAGTCCAAACCATCGAAAATGGCTTTCTTAGCCTTTTCTCTAAATAGTGTATCTAGAAATCGCAACTCATAAGCTGATGGTGTGATGTTCAAGACCCAGGACTTGTTTTCGATTTTATCAACTACACAAGACAGATCTTTGACTCTGAACAAATCTGGAGCGGCGTCGGCTTGTGGCTTTGCAAAGCTTGTAAGACCGGGAGGTCGTTTTGCCGGTTCAAGCACGAAAATGAGCATTCCTGGACCATAAAGCATGCCTTCCTGGGTTGCCCATTCGTCTGCGCCGACGGGATTTTTGCGGTCATAAGTGCGGACATATGGTTTGATGTCCTGTGCTCTTATTTGATGTTGACGAAGCATCGAGTGCATGTTTTATTCCTATAGATCCATTGATTTGCCAACTGCCGCTGCCGATGAAATATCGGCTAAAGCCACTCTTTTGTGTTCTTTGATTGCCGCAAGCAGATTGGCTACTTGCGAGTCGATTTCTTGTTTGCAGGCTTGACCGTCTTGTGCCAGCTTGTTTAAACAACGTGTTTGAGTCGCTTGGATTTCTTTTTCAACTTCTAGAGTTATCTTTTGCAAGTCCTCTTCAGCTTCACTCATCAAGCTTTCCACTTTTTTCTGAAAGTCTTCGCGAACCGTTGCAAGTTCATCGTGAATATCAGTTATAGTTTCTTCTTTGGCTTTTTCAAGCTCTTCTCTAATTTGAAGAGAGAAATTTACTTTCTGTTCAGTAGCTTGTATGAATTCTTTGAAAATCAAGTCGGCCTTGGTTCCAGCCTCTTGAAAGGTGCTGGTCATGCGCTCTTTCATTCCATCAGAAAGTCCGGTGAGACTATTTGAAAAGTCTCTTGTTCTTTGACTTAAATTGCCAGTTAAGCTAGCGTGAGTACTGCTGATATCACTGGCGATACTACCCAGGTTTTTATCCAGCTGTTCAATATTTTCAGTGAGCATGTCACCGAAGAATCCGTTGATTTCTCGCTCAATGTCAGAGCAGCGAGTATCGAGATTGGACATGGTTTCGTCGGTGTATTTGTCTACTTTAGAATCTATTGACTTACTTGCTTCTTCAACCATTTTAAACTTGTCTTGGAAATGCGTGGAGAGTTGCTGCATGAGCGAAGAAAAGCGCTGCTCAATTGTGTTTGCTTTCTTCATGTAGTTTTTATAGAGCTGTGTGACCACAGCTTTTTCGCTGCCTTTAGAAGCCCAAACATTTTGGTCTAGCTTTTGCTGCAAGCCATTGACCAGTGTGTTTCCGTGGGCTGTCAGTTTGCCCGAGCTTGCATAAGTTTGTTTTTCTAGTTCGCCCAACTTTTGATCTAGATTAGTATCGAACTCATAAGTTAGCTCAAGTTCTACGTCTTCAAGACGCTCTTGATTGGAGTCGATTAATTGTTGCAATGAGCGTTTCACTATTTCGCTTACATTTTTTAATTCGCGTCCCAGCTCGTCTACTTGTTGGTGACAGCTTTGCACTTCTTTTGTTTTGGTGCGCTCTAGGCGAACCAGCGATTCATTAATGATTTTGCGAATATCTTGCTCAAGCTCAGTTGACTTGGCTTCAATCTTGGTGGCATCACCTGCTTGCAGAGCCTTTCTTTTTTCGGTCTGCGAGTCGGATAGTTTTTTCAGTTTGCCGTTAGCTTTAGTTTCGATATTGGTCAGCTCTTCGCTGCCCTTATCGTAAATCACTTGCAATTTCTTACCGGCCATGGTCATGGCGTGCGTCTCCTTGCGATTTAACTAGTCTGAGTCGAGCGTAAGCATCGATGACAGATATGCCGAAACAGACATGGCTGCCACTTTGCCTCTCTCTTCAATTTCTGGAAGTGCAGTGCTTAATTGAGTAAGCTCGCTTTTGAAACTCTTACTGATACGATCCAGTTCGGAGCGTATGATTCTAACTTGCTTTTCGAGTGACTCAACTGTTTGCAAACGAATTGATTCTATACGCTCGGTCGAGCCACCACTTGAGCGTTTGAATTCAGATTCGAGTTGGTCTACTTGCTTGCGAATTGACTTTACAAGCTCGTTTCCACGTACTTTCAATTGGGTATCGAGATTTTTGCGAAATTCTTCGTCTGCTTGAATCATTTGTCCGCCCATAGAAAGCGGTAATTCTTTTTCTTCTTCAATTGCTTGTTCGAGTAAAGCCATTTGCTTGGCAATGCGATCGGAGTATTTTTTCTCCAGACGTTTTAGTGTGCTGAAAAATTTGCGATGAGCCGATGCGACATTGGAATTACCTGACTCCGCCATCTGATTAATAGTGGCTTTCGCTTCAGCTACTTTGTATTCGAGCGTGTTTATATGATTGGCCTTGCGCTCTTCTTTCGCTTCCATGATTTGCTTTTCAAACGAGTGTTTAAGCGCATCAACAGTGGCGCCCCAGGATTCGATATGCTCTTCTAAAAAGTGCGAGCCAATCTCTTCTGCCTGATCGATACGATTGGTACTCTGGTCTATAACTTCTTGAGCAAAATCGTTCGATTCCTTTAATAGATCTTCTAACTGCTGAATAACAAGACCAATTTTTACGTCGAAGTCGCGATCGTACTGCGAGAGTTTGGAATTTATTTCTTCTTTGAGAGTGGAAACGAGCGACTCCACTTTCTCTTCGAGATCTTTTGCTTTTTGCGTTAATGAAGACTCGCTCGATGATTTTTGATTTTCAATTTTCTTGCGAGCCGAGTTTACTATTTCGTCAATTTTAGGCTGCTGCTCTTTTGAAAATTCAGTGAAATGCTCTTTGGGATTTTCCATTGTTTCTTGCAGTTCGCGTATTTTGTTTGCAAACTGTTCAAGAATTTCGTTTTTCGCCTCAGCTATCAATTTGTTGAACTTCATACGCGATTCGCTTGCCGTGGCGTAAATCTTGTCGATTTCCTGGCGCTCGAACTCTGAAAGCTGGTCTTTGATGTCGTCTCTATGCAAAGACAGGTCTTCGATATTGGCTTCGACTGTGAGCGAGGAAAGCTCTGATGCCTTCATCAGCTGACCTTTGAGCGATTCTTCCAGGTCGTTGCTCAATTTATTCAGCTGGGCCAGTGAGTTCAGAACGATTTTGTCCAGATCTACGCTAGATTTTTCGACTGCCTCTTGCCACAGATTCAAGGCAGAATCCATGCTCGTGGGTTCGTCTTGGCTTTGCATGATAGCTCCTGTTGTGTTCTTTTCTAAATCTACCCAGGCAATCGGCAACTAATGTCGCGACTGATAAAGTAGTTAAGAATTAAGGATAAATCTTGAAAAGGCTTGAGATGTCAAGCGATAGAGTCTTTATCTATATAGGAGATTTGACAGGACCATAACCAATGACAGCATGTCTTTGTAGAGTGACCTGTTTTTTGGCTTGTTTATCGTCCTGGTTCAGGACCAGAGCAAACGCTACTTCGTCAAACCAGCGCAAAATGCCTTTGTGCTCTTTGCCATCAAGAGTCCAGAAAATTAGCGCTTCTTTTTCTTTGACAAAGCGCTCTAATTCGGCAGTAGATGGCAGTTTGCCGTGTGGCTGTGCTTGGGACATCTGTTAAATGTCTCTTGCGTCAGCCATGAGTTTGCCTTTGTCCATGGCACCTGAATCCGGATCGATGGTTTTCTTGGTGCTAACAACGTATCTGCGTCCTTTCCAATTGACCTCTTCGCCAAAGAGAACCAGATAAGCCGAGTGCAGATACAGACAAGTAAGTGTGAGAGTGCCAAAAGGAGTGAGGAAGAAATGTCTCCAGTCGATGCCTCTGTGGTGCTCAGAGCACTGTTTGTACCAGAGAAAGAGTGTGATGTACTGAACCGCAACAAGGGCTGTGAGACGAATCAGATTAGTGTTCACTTCGCCTTGTGTCCACTCTGCAATTACCCAGGCAAGCTCGAAGAGAGGGAAAACCACGACAGTGTTGAGTAAGAAAAGCAAAAATGCCAGGTTGGAGATTTTGCTGTCGATAAGCGAATAAAGATTTTTGGTCCAGCCAAGCCACATTGATTTCAAATCTGTGTACATGCGCACGCTGTAGAGGTTTTTGCCGTCGGCGACGCCAATTTTGCAACCCTTTTCTTTGAATACGCGCGCAATGGCGTGGTCTTCCACGATTTCATCTCGTACAGATTCGTGTCCGCCCATTGCTTCGTAAGATGTGCGTTTGCATACAATGTACTGACCATAAGCGTATGCACGCTCTGCTTCGGGATCGTTTACGGTGTGAAAAGGATCGCCCAGCAAAAAGCCACTGAGTAAGACTGGCATCACAAGCCGCTCAGGAAAGCTGCCTAGTTCTTGAACAGGTATGAAGGATAATAAATCCAGATTATTCTCAAGCGCGTAAGAGACAGCGTCTTTGAGTGAATTTGGATGGTGGTAGGTATCTGCATCAGTGAAGATGTACCACTGGTCATCACCTTTTTTAGATACTTTGGACACAGCATGAAGAATGGCGTTGCATTTGCCTATCCAGCCAGGAGGTGCGTCGCTGCCTTGAATTAGTTTTATGCGCTCATACTTTTGAGCATAGTCGACAATGATGTCGCCAGTTCTATCGGTAGAGCGATCATTTACTACCACTACTTCGAAATTAGGATAGTCTTGCTTGGCCAGTGATTCAAGCAAGCGACCAATTTTTCCTTCTTCGTTGCGAGCAGGAATTACTACCGAGATAAAGGGCAGTTGGGAGTCTTTCAATTTGGAAGATTCAACTTGCTTGAGCAGGTTGTAAAAGACCGCTGTAAGTCCAAACATACCTAAAATCAAGAATGTGACTGCCAGATAGAGGCTGAGCGAAATCATAATTAGTAAGTGTAGAATCCTTTTCCGGTCTTTTTACCAAGATGTCCAGCCGAAACTAATTGTCTCAGAACGGGGCAGGGACGGTATTTAGGATCTCCGAATCCTTCAAGCATTGTTTCCATAATATGCAAAACGATGTCCAGTCCCACAAAATCAGCAAGAGCCAATGGTCCCATTGGATGGTTATAACCAAGAGTCATGCCTTGATCGATTTCTTCTGGAGTGGAGAGTCCTTCCATGAGGGCGAAAGCGGCTTCGTTAATGAGCACCATACCAAGGCGAGTGGTGATGAAGCCGGGAAAATCTTTGGAGGCGATAACTGTTTTACCAAGCTCTTCGGCAAAGGTTCGCACTTTTGATGTGGTTTCAGGGGTGGTATCAACACCAGGAATGATTTCAACCAGTTTCATGATGTGGGCTGGTGAGAAAAAGTGCATTCCCATAAATTGCTTGGTGCGCTTTGTAGAAGCTGCAATAGCCGTTATAGGCAAAGAAGATGTATTGGATGCAAAAATGGTGGCAGGCTTACAAATGGCATCGAGCTTACTAAACAAATCTTTCTTTATATTGATGTCTTCAGCAACGGCTTCGATAACCAGGTCGCAGTTTTTGGCGTCGTCCAGTTTGGAGGCGCGCAAAATGCGACTTTTGATTTCGTTTAAATCTTCTTGTGAGAACAATCCTTTTTCGACTGATTTTTTACCCATCTTTTCAATTTCAGATTGAGCTAAGTCGAGCGACGCCTCGGATATATCGTAGATATACACTTTCGACTGAGTGCGCGACGCAATCAGGTAGGCAATGCATCTTCCCATAAAGCCGCTGCCGGCCATAAACACTTCTTGAAAGCAGGCTTTCTTAAACACTTGACTTTCTTCTTTTGTTTTCACTGATTCAGGCATGATTCAAGCTTCCTCGGCTATTAGTAAGCAGGCATCCTCTTTTAGCGAGTGTCCAGACTGGCGTTATGCTACCACCCTTGACAGGTAAAATTCTTAAGAATTGTCATGGTTAGTACATTACATGTGTTTCTAGGGTAAGCTTTTTTACCTAATAAATACTCAATCTTTTATAACGGGGCTGTGTTGTGAGCACTCAAATAAAAAAACTGCTTATTGCAAATAGAGGTGAAATCGCCTGTCGCATCATTCATGCTTGTCGCGAACTGGACATAAGCCCCATTGCCATTTTTTCAGAACCTGATCACAAAAGCAGACATGTTGAATTAGCGGACGAAAAATGGAAATTAGACGGTCAGCCAGGACAAGCCGGCAAGACTTATTTAGACATTGCTCAAATTGTTGAAATTGCTAAAAAAGCGGGTGCAGACGCAATTCACCCAGGTTATGGTTTCTTGTCTGAAAATCCGGCTTTCGCCAAAGCCTGCATTGATGCGGGCATTATCTTTGTGGGACCTAGTCCTGAGATTATTAATCTAATGGGCTCTAAAGTCGAATCAAGACGAGCGATGGAAAAAGCCAAAGTACCGGTTGTACCAGGCACTACAGACCCTGTAACCGATCCTGAAATAGTGAAAGAACTTGGTATCAAATATGGTTACCCACTTGCAATCAAAGCAAGCGCTGGTGGCGGCGGACGCGGACTGCGTGTAGTAAAAAATGCCGAAGAAGTGGAAGCGGCACTTGCTGGTGCTAAACGCGAAGGTGAGAGTTATTTTGGTTCTGGCGAAGTGTATGTGGAAAAATATTTGGACAAGCCAAGACACATCGAAGTCCAGATTCTGGGCGACAAGTTTGGAAATTTAATTCACTTATATGAGCGCGATTGCTCAAGCCAACGCCGTCACCAAAAGCTTTTAGAAGAGGCTCCAGCATTCAAGCTAGACAAAAAAGTGAAAGACAAATTGCTAGAAGCGGCAGTGCGCGGCGCAAAATCAATTGGATATTTTTCGGCTGGAACAATGGAGTTTCTTGCCTGGAAAGATCAGTTTTATTTTCTTGAAATGAACACTCGCGTACAGGTAGAACATCCCATAACCGAACTCACTACTGGAGTCGACATTGTCAAAGAACAAATTTTGATTGCCTGTGGAGAACGGTTGCAATTAAAACAAGACGAAGTCAAACAAAATGGACACTCGATTGAATGCCGCATAAATGCCGAAGATCCATCGCGTAATTTTATGCCATCACCTGGCACTATCACTGAATATGTTGTTCCTCAACGTCCCTGGACTCGCCTGGACTCAGGTTCTTATCAGGGGTATCAAGTGTTGCCTTTTTACGATTCGCTTTTAGCCAAGCTTGTAGTTTGGGGTTCTAATCGAACTGAAGCAATCAAAAGAATGAAATTGGCTTTGGCTGAATACACTATAAAAGGTTTATCCACCACTATTTCGTTCCATCAAGCCCTGCTCGACAACGAAGAGTTTATTAGAGGAGAGGTGCATACTGGCTTCATCGAGCAAGAATTCATGAAAGAATTCAAAGCAATGGCAAAACCCCAAGCGCCCGCTCAAGCACCTGTACAAGCAGTTGCAAGTGAGTTAGAAAAATCACTTAAGCCTGCTCGAAGTTTCAATGTGGAAGTGGACAGAAGAATTTTCACCGTTAATGTGGCTGAATACGTATCAGCTGCATCAGAAAGTAATACAGGTAAAACTGCAACTGCTGTAAAGGAAGCTCCCAAAGCTCTTGTGTCAGAAGCTGCGTCCCCGTCTTCTTCGAGTTCGGGTGAAGTTCGCTCTTTGATGAATGGACTTGTGAAACAAATTCTTGTGAGCGAGAAAGACAAAGTGACAGTGGGACAAAAGCTCATCACATTTGAAGCGATGAAGATGGAAACAGATGTCACCGCCGACAAGAATGGAACCGTATCCAGTATCAAAGTTAAAACCGGTGAAACGGTAAATGCAAATCATTTGCTCATGGTTATTGAATGAGCTATAGAGTCGGCAACGGCTTTGATATCCACCGCCTTGTCAGTGGTCGACCACTTTTTTTGGGTGGTATTGAAATTGCTCACGACAAGGGATTGGCAGGACATTCAGACGGTGACTGCGTTGTGCATGCACTGATAGAAGCACTGCTTGGCGCAGCGGGACTGCCTGATATAGGCTCGCTTTATCCACCTGAAGATCCAAGTATTGCAGGCATAAGCAGTTTGAAGATGCTCGATAGAGTGCACGAATTAGTGGGCGATAAGGGCTGGCAGATTGAAAACGCCGATATTTCTGTAATATGTGAGCAACCAAAATTGAAACCGCATTATCAAAAAATGCGCCAGACTCTAAGCTCGTGTTTGAATTTGACTTATGAGCAAATAAATTTCAAAGCAAGGACGGCAGAAAAGCTGGGACCTATTGGCGAGGGCGAAGCAATTGCAGCCATTTGCACTGCTCTACTCAAATCCAAAGACCAGGCTTAGAGCAAAACGAATTTAGACTTTCACCACATTGCAGCGAGGACAGTTGCGCCCCTCAAAAGGATGTTTGCACTCGGGGCAAATATTTACTTTGATAATTGATTGAGCGCCAAGGTCTGAAGCTTCTGGATTGGCGAGACTTTGATTGATGCTCTGCTCGATGATTCGAGCTTCAACTTTGCGATTAAGGTGATTTAGTAGTGAGACTACATCAAGCATTGTTTGTTGAGTCTCTTCGTTTTTGGCACCGGCTGTACTTTTCAATACGTTTAAGGCGCGTTTGCCGTAGCGTTCAGCATCGACATAGTTTTCAGCCATGTAAGAAACGGTAGCTAGCTTTTTTAAAGCTTTGCCGACGATGGGATTTTTTTCGCCAAGTACTTTGCTTTTGATATTCAAGCTCTCAAGATAGTGAGCTTGAGCAAGCTCAAGTTTGCGCTGTCCGATATAAATCCATCCCAGCTGGTCCAGACAAACACAAAGTCGCTCGTCTGCATTTTCACTTTGTTTGAGCACACCCATTGCCTCAAGCAATAACTGTTCGGCGCGTCCTAGATCGTTCGCGTCGATTGATTCTTTAATTGCTTGTTTATAGTCTTTCCATTCCATAAGAACAAAAAAAAGGCTCAGTAGTTAACTAAGCCTTTTGTACCAGAGTTTCGCTCAATATACAACTAGTTTTATGCTCTTGGGTGAGTGGTCGAATAGACCTTTCTCAGTCTGTCCATGCTCACATGAGTGTAAATTTGAGTTGTATTAATTGTGGTATGTCCAAGCAGGTCTTGGACTACTCGCAAATCGGCTCCGCCCTCGAGCAAATGAGTGGCGAAAGTATGTCTGAGAGTATGAGGTGTGATTGGTTTGTTGATTTTCGCTTTCTTAGCGTATTTCAAAACCAACCTGTGCACTGAACGCGACGATAATCTGGTTGCCTGACGACTCACAAATAGTGGACTATCTGGCACTGGACTTCTATCTTGTGCCAATTTTGGCCAGTACTCGTGCAAGTATTTACAGAGCCAGGCGTTAGCACTTTGATTTAAGAGAACGACACGTTCTTTATTTCCTTTTCCTACCACGCGCATTTCCATAGCTTGCTCGCTGTAGTCTTTCACTTTAAGATTGCACAACTCGCTCACGCGCATGCCGGAAGCGTAAAGCACTTCCATTAAGGCGCGGTCACGAATGCCGAGCAATGATTGATCCGGAGCCAAGAGTAAACGGACAACTTCTTCGCGATCGAGACACGAAGGCAGTTTTCTTGTCAGTTTTGGACCACGCACCAATTTTGACGGATCGTCTTCAAT
The DNA here is from genome assembly GCA_016699165.1 of Candidatus Melainabacteria bacterium. GTDB lineage: Bacteria > Cyanobacteriota > Vampirovibrionia > Obscuribacterales > Obscuribacteraceae > Aved-18. The sequence continues at coordinate 4,224,088 of CP064963.1, forward strand.
CAACTGCTCTCTGCGCAGATATTTATAAAAACTGCGGATGGCAGATATTTTTCGAGCAACCGTAGGACGACTGTATTGCTCTTGAATTTGACGGATATAACTCTTCAGTCCTTCCGCTTCCAACCATGAGCCTGAGCTGCCCGACGCCGACGTTTCCGGTGGCGACATGTCTACTTGAGCTTCGGGCTCAAGAGTCTCTTGAAGAGAGGTTACATCAGTTCTCGAAAACTGGGGCTCGCCACCATATTCGGTAGCTCTTTCCCTAACATTTGAAACGCTTGGTATGGAACTCGCACTCGTATTTTCAATAAGCTGTCTCAAATCGTTGAGATAAGCCCGGATTGTATGAGCCGAGTAATTACGTTCTTCCTCCAGATATCCAGCAAACTGATTGAGCCATGTTAGTGGTAACTGACTCGCTCCCTGTGGACCATTCACTTCTGACCAACTTTCTAGTGACAAAGCACTTAGTAACACTGTAAAAAACACAACAACGTATTTATTATGGGATGTTTGAAAAGTTTGTAAAGCCCCCCCGGCACTGAATCTCGGTTGTCATGTGACACCATGAGTGATATTGCATGTAGTGATACGCCACCACTGTATATGTGTTTTATATTGTGAAAAATGGCGATTTTTTGGCGGGGATGCGTGGGAATCGAACCCACCCAGGGCAGCGTTTCTCTGCCCCACAACGGTTTTGAAGACCGCGCGCCACACCAGCAACACTCCATCCCCGCAGGAATTATTACTAGAACCTTTAGTGATTTTGGTTAATCTCGGTTAATGTGGCTCAATCCATCAAATTTAAGCACTTCAAGGACCTTCTTAAGCTTTCCTTAATCTCATATATATTTATTAAGGCAAAGTTTCAAATTGCATGTAATATTTTGTGAATTGACTAAAATGGGCTCAGCAAGGGCGTTTCGCCTCTATCTTCGCAACTGTAGATGGACGTGCGGCAGCGAAATCGGCACTTTAGCTCGTTTCACATTTACATATGTGCGTTGACAATACATTATTTGAATTCATATATTAGCCAATTCTTGCCCATTTAAGTAGGCATTTAGCAATTGCTGCAGACCCAAAAACCCAAGCAGAAAAAGACCAGAGGTAACCAATGGCCCTAGAGTTATCCGAGCGCGTGCGCACTTTCGGAGTTGGAGGATCGCGCATCGCGGATCTTCCTGACCTTGCAGAAATCCAGAAAGCTTCATTTCGATGGTTCATCGAAGAAGGTCTGGCTGAGGAGCTGAAAGCGTTCAGCCCCATTCGTGACTTCACAGGAAGATTGGAGTTGTACTTCCTCACTAATTACAACTTCGAGGATCACTCTGAGCCTAACAAGCCAAAGACCCCCGAAGAAGCTAGAGCTCTTGATGCTAGCTACACCAAGAAATTGCGTGTGCAGATGCGTCTTGTTAATCGTGAAGTGCACGATATCAAAGAGCAGGAAATCTATGTGGGTGACATCCCCATGATGACCGACCGCGGTACCTTCATTATTAATGGTGCCGAGCGCGTTATCGTTTCGCAGATTGTCAGAAGCCCAGGCATCTATTACAAACGCGAAGTTGACCAGAATGGTAAACGTACCTTCTCCGCCACCCTTATTCCTAACCGTGGCGCATGGCTCAAATTCGAAACAGACGTAAATGACGTTATCTACGTCAAAATCGACAAGAACAGAAAGCTACTTGCAACCACATTGTTGCGTGCGCTTGGCTATTCCGATTCAGAAATGGAAAACCTCTTCCGTCATCACGACTTCCTCAAGAAGACGCTTGACAAAGATACCAACAAAACCAAAGAAGAATCCCTTATAGAGGTATACAGAAAACTTCGTCCAGGTGACCCACCGTCGGTCGCTGGAGGACAAAGTATTCTGGAAAGCAGATTCTTTGATGACAAGCGTTATGACTTAGGTCGTGTCGGTCGCTATAAGTTGAATAAGAAACTGGCTTTGTCAGTAGCTGAAACTCAACGCACCCTCACACCAAGCGACATAGTTGCTGCAGTGGACTATTTGATCTCGCTCAACTTCGACGAAGGTCAAGTTGATGATATCGACCACCTCGGTAACCGTCGTATTAGATCAGTTGGTGAGTTGTTGCAGAACCAGTTCCGCATCGGTCTCACACGTCTAGAGCGTATCGTGCGTGAGCGCATGACATTGCAAGACGCTGACACACTGACACCTGCAAACCTATTAAATACAAAACCATTGGTTGCAGCTATCAGAGAATTCTTTGGTTCATCGCAGTTGTCTCAGTTCATGGACCAGACTAATCCTCTGGCAGAACTAACACACAAACGCCGTTTGTCCGCTCTTGGACCTGGTGGTTTGTCGAGAGAACGTGCTGGATTTGCTGTTCGAGATATTCACCCCAGTCACTACGGACGCATTTGTCCTGTAGAAACTCCTGAAGGTCCAAACGCAGGTCTAATTGGATCGCTTGCAACACACGCTCGTGTCAACTCGTATGGTTTCATCGAAACACCATATCGCAAAGTGTTGAACGGCTTGGTCACTGAAGATGTTCACTATCTAACAGCTGATGAAGAGGATAAGTATCGCGTAGCACCTGGTGACGTTCGTGTTAACAACGACGGCACTTTCGCCACCGAACTTGTGCCTGTGCGTTATAAAGCCGAATTTATCGAAACCGTACCGACTCAAGTCGACTACGTAGGCGTATCGCCCATTCAAATTGTGTCGGTCGGAACCGCGCTCATTCCATTCCTTGAGCACGATGACGCTAACCGAGCTTTGATGGGATCAAACATGCAACGTCAGTCAGTTCCATTGGTTCAGACTGAGCGTGCCATAGTCACAACCGGCATTGAACAACAATCCGCAAAAGACTCCGGCATGGTTGTAGTTTCAGATGTAGAGGGCAAATGCGAATACGTAACTGCCAATCAAATACATGTAAGAACAAAAGACAAACGTCTGGTCAAATATAAGTTGGGCAAATTCCAACGCTCTAACCAAGATACTTGCTTGAACCAAAAACCAATCGTGCGCGTTAACGACGAAGTGGTGGTTGGACAAATTATCGCTGACGGTGCTGCCACCAATACTGGTGAACTGGCTGTCGGAAGAAACCTGATGGTGGCATTTATGCCATGGGAAGGTTACAACTTTGAAGATGCTATCTTGATTTCGCAAAGATTGGTATTTGACGAAGTGATGACTTCGATTCACATCGAAAAACTGGAAATCGACGCTCGCTCAACCAAGCTCGGTCCAGAAGAAATCACTCGCGAAGTTCCAAACGTATCTGAAGAATCGCTTCGTCACCTTGATGAATTCGGTATCGTCAGAGTCGGTTCGCGCGTTTATCCAGATGATATTTTGGTCGGAAAAATCACACCTAAAGGTGAATCCGAACACCCACCAGAAGAAAAATTGCTTCGCGCAATCTTTGGTGAAAAGGCACGTGATGTAAGAGACAACTCTTTGCGCGTCCCTCATGGTGAAGGCGGACGTGTTGTTGATGTCAAAGTCTTCGACCGCGAAAAGGGTGATGAACTTCCTCCTGTAGCAAACAAAGTAGTCCGCGTTTACATCGCCCAGAAACGTAAAATCTCGGTCGGTGACAAAGTTGCAGGACGTCACGGAAACAAAGGTATTGTGGCAAGAATTCTTCCTATAGAAGATATGCCTTACTTGCCTGATGGCTCGCCCGTCGACATTGTGCTCAACCCGCTAGGTGTACCTTCACGTATGAACGTTGGTCAAACCTTCGAAACCTTACTTGGTCTTGCAGGACACTTGACTGGCCTTCGTTATGAAGTGCCACCATTTGATGAAATGTGGAAACCAGAAGCATCAAGCCACCTGGTTCACGATGAAATCAAAGCCGGAAAAATCAAAGCTAACGCTCCATGGGTTGGCGATGATGGCAAAATCACCATATTTGATGGCAGAACCGGTGATGCTTTCCACAATCCAGTGACTGTTGGCAAAATCTACATGATGAAGCTAGTTCACTTGGTTGACGACAAGATTCACGCTCGCTCCACAGGACCTTACAGTTTGGTCACCCAGCAACCGCTTGGTGGTAAAGCTCAGTTTGGTGGTCAGCGTCTTGGAGAAATGGAATGCTGGGCTCTTGAAGCCTTCGGCGCCGCCTACTCCTTGCAAGAAATGCTCACAATCAAATCTGATGATGTGAACGGTCGTTCCAAAGCCTACGAGTCAATCGTTAAAGGCGAAAACTTGAAGAAGCCCGGTATTCCCGAGTCCTTCAAAGTATTGGTTCGTGAATTGCAATCTATCGGACTTGATGTATCGGTAGCCAAACGCACTAAAGATGGTCAAGAACACGAAGTCGATCTGATGGCTGAAGTGGAAGAACCAAAACCGCGTGGAATCAGACGCATGTCTCAACTCGATATGACAGACATGGCCGGAATGATGCCTGGAATGCCTGGTATGGGTGGAGATCCTGCCGCCGCTCTTATGAATCGCAGCTTGGCTGGTATGCAGTCGGGTTCGATGGGTACGGGCATGGCTGGTATGGGTGGCTTCCCAGGAGCCGGAGCTGGTTCGGGTTCTGGTGTAGGTATGCCTGGTTTAACCGGAATTACCGAAGGGCTTGCCAACACAGGTTTGCCTGGTCTGCCAACTGGCGGTCCTGGAGCCAATGCTGGTGCAGGCGGAGCTGGACGCAACTTAGGTCCAGGACGCATGCTTGAGTCCGTGGTATCAGGTCTGGTGCAAACTGGTGGTCCCGATTCACTTCCTATTCCTGGTGCGGGGCTTAAAGGCTTCGGCGATGAAGAAGAAGAAGCAACAGGACTTGGTGGAATGGCTGGTGGTCGCATGTTCGGATCTGATGATGACGAAGATTACGAAGTGCCAATACCAGTTAAAAAGTTTCCAAAAATGTCTGATGACATAGGTACTGAAGATGACGACACCGAAGAAGGCGTCGTTGAAGAAGTTGCCGAAGAAGTCGAAGGCGTGGAAGCCGAGTCTGAAGAGGGCGAATTGTTCGAAGAAGAGTTTGAAGTTGAAGAAGATTTGGACGAAGAAGAAGTAGAAGAATAACTCCAATAAGGTATACAAAAAAATGGCAACGATCGATCGTTTCGACTACATCAAAATCGGGATTGCATCACCTGAGCGAGTCTTGAGCTGGTCTCACGGTGAAGTAACCAAACCGGAAACAATCAACTATAGAACTCTAAAACCGGAAAAAGACGGTTTGTTCTGCGAGCGTATTTTTGGACCTTCAAAGGACTGGGAATGCTATTGCGGCAAATATAAACGAGTTCGTCACCGTGGTATCACTTGCGAACGTTGCGGCGTTGAAGTGACAGATTCAAAAGTTCGCCGTCACCGCATGGGTCATATAGACCTTGCAGCCCCTGTGACTCACATCTGGTTCCTCAAAGGTATTCCAAGTTACATAGGTCTTCTGCTCGATTTGCCATTGCGCGATCTCGAACAGGTGGTTTATTTCAATGCCTACATCGTCACAAACCCTGGTAACGTGCCAGACTTGAACAAATCGCAACTTCTTTCCGAAGAAGAGTACGAGAAGTTGCTCGACGATCCTAATTTCCAGTTTGATATCGGCATTGGTGCTGAAGCAATCAAACTTTTGTTGGGAGAATTGGCAAGACCTGTTTATGAAAGACCAGAAAACAAAGAAGATCGCGGTCGCCTTCTTGAATTGCCCGGTTTGAAAGAAATTTCGGTGCAGTTGCGTGAAGAACTTTCGATGTCTGGTGGTTCGCAACAAAAGAGAGCCAAAATCATCAAGCGTTTGCGCTTGACCGAAGCTCTTTTGAATTCGCATACAGACCCAACCTGGGTTATTTTGGACAAACTTCCCGTCACTCCACCTGACCTAAGACCAATGGTTCAGTTGGATGGTGGACGTTTTGCCACATCAGACTTGAATGATCTATATAGAAGAGTAATTAACAGAAACAACCGTCTAGCCAGACTGCTGGAAATGGGCGCTCCTGAAATCATCGTCCGCAACGAAAAGCGTATGCTTCAAGAAGCGGTTGATGCCTTAATCGATAACGGTAGACGCGGTCGCGTGGTAGTCGGTCCTAACAACCGTCCGCTCAAATCGCTCTCCAACATTATTGAAGGTAAGCAGGGACGTTTCCGTCAAAACTTGCTTGGTAAACGTGTTGACTACTCAGGTCGTTCGGTTATCGTAGTTGGTCCTTCGCTCAAACTGCATCAGTGCGGTTTGCCTCGCGAAATGGCAATCGAGCTCTTCAAGCCGTTTGTGATTAACAAATTGATTGAGCGTCAGATCGTTCAAAACATCAAATCAGCTAAGAAGCAAATCGAGAAAGGATCTGCAGTAGTCTGGGAAATCTTGGAAGAAGTTATTCAAGGTCACCCAGTACTCTTGAACCGCGCTCCCACACTTCACCGCTTAGGTATTCAGGCTTTCGAACCAGTTCTTTGCGAAGGACGCGCCATCCAGCTTCACCCGCTTGTATGCGCCGCCTTCAACGCCGACTTTGACGGTGACCAAATGGCTGTACACGTGCCACTATCGGTAGAGGCTCAAGCTGAAGCTCACATGTTGATGCTTGCATCAAACAACGTTTTGTTGCCAGCTACAGGCAGACCGACAATCACACCTACTCAAGACATGGTGCTTGGTATTTATTACCTCACTATTCAAAAGCCAGGTTGGGATGATCCAAAAGTATGCAGAGGTGCAGGAATGCGCTTTGTCAATTTGGCTGATGCAAGAGCTGCATATGATGCCGGCATACTCGATTTGCACGCCAAAATAGCGGTGCGTGACGTTGATAATGTCATGGTGGAAACAAGCCCCGGACGCATTATCTTCAACGAAGTAGTGAGACAAGCCATTTCGGTCACGAAGTAATTCATTTCAATCGCATCCAAAACTGAAATTCAGAGATAAGAGGACGTCATGGTAACAACAGGCAAGAAAGAAGAAGCCCTAGAGTTCATCAACACCACCGTAGATAAGAAAGTACTTGGAAAATTGCTTTCAATGATCTATGAAAAATTCGGTACCTCAAGAACTGCGGCACTAGCCAATGCTCTTAAGGATCTCGGATTTCAGTATGCCACCAAGGCTGGCGTCACAATTTCAATCTCTGACCTTGAAGTTCCAGAAGCTAAAAAGGGTCTGATTGCCGCTGCTGAAAAAGAAATCGAAGAAGCGCAACGTCGCTACGAACGTGGCGATATCACAGAAGTTGAGCGCTACAACAAAGTTATCGATACCTGGTCCGCCACCACCGACTCACTTACAAAAGAAGTAGTCGACAACTTCGACAGACTGAATCCGGTATACATGATGGCGTTCTCTGGCGCTAGAGGTAACATCTCTCAGGTTCGTCAGCTAGTTGGAATGCGTGGACTGATGGCTGACTCTCAAGGTCAGATTATCGACTTACCTATTAAAGCAAACTTCCGTGAAGGTTTGAACGTAACCGAATACATCATCTCAAGTTACGGTGCAAGAAAAGGTCTGGTAGATACAGCTCTTAAAACAGCTGACTCTGGCTACCTCACTCGTCGTTTGGTTGACGTTGCTCAAGACGTTATTGTGCGTGACCCCGATTGTGGGACCACACGCGGCATCTTGATGCAGCCCATTCTTGAAGGCGACAAGGAAATGGTCAAAATTTCCGAGCGTATCTTTGGTCGCACAATTGCCGAAGACATTACCGACAAAGAAACAGGCGAAATCATCGCTCGCAAAGGCGACATCATCAATAGAGTTCTTTCTGAGAGACTCGAGACTGTCGAAAAAGATCCTAAGAAGAAAAAGATTTTTGTTCGCTCACCACTCACATGCGACGCTCAATACGGCGTTTGTCAGAAGTGTTATGGCTGGTCATTGACCACCAACAGAATCGTAGACTCGGGTGAAGCAATCGGTATTATCGCTGCGCAGTCAATTGGTGAACCTGGAACACAGCTCACAATGAGAACGTTCCACACAGGTGGTGCTGTTGCTGGTGGTAAATCGCGTGCTCAACAAAAATCTCCTGTAGAAGGTGTTGTCTCCTACAAAATTCCTTCCAAGTCTGTTCGCACCGCCTATGGTGACGTAGTTGACCAGATCACCAAAGATGGTGTTTTGAAAGTTAACGACGGTAAGAAAGAAAAATCAATTAGCTTGCCTACAGGCAGTTTGATCCTGGTTAAGGATGGCGACGAAGTGAAAGCTGGTCAAATTCTTGCCGAGTACGATCCACCAGGTTCCAAAAAGAACTTGACCGAGCGTGCATCGAAAGATATCACCGCCGATATTTCTGGCCGTGTTAGTTTTGAAGGCTTCCAAGCTGATGAAAAACGCGATCGTCAGGGTAACATCAGTAGAACTGCCAACCGCGGCGGTATCATCTGGGTACTCGAAGGTGACGTATACAACTTGCCTTCAGGCGCTCAAGTAGTAGTAAAAGACGGTCAAGACGTTAAAGCGAAAGACGTTCTTGCTGAGATTCAGATTCTCACAGAACACGGTGGCGAAGTGCGTTACGGCGCAGAAATCGAAACCGAAACTGTGAAAGTTGGTCGCAAAACTTACACCAAATTGACCAAGGGCAAAGACTTAAACGTAGTCATAGCCAAAGTCGGCGCGGCAAACGCCAAGCTGGATGCTGGTCAAAAAGGTAGTTACTGGAAAGTGAACAAGTCCAAAGAAACTTGGGCATTAAAAGTAGTCAAAGACGAAGTAGTAGAAAACGGCAAAATTGTAGCTGAACTTTTGGATGACGGCACAAACACCGTAACTTCAGGTGGCGAAGTCATTTATGACGGAGTCGAAATCGACGACAGAAGAGTTGTGACCAAACCAGGTCGTCTCTTGTTCGTTCCCGAAGAAGTACATTTCATCTCCAAAGATATCAGTTTGAAGATGTCTGAAACTGGTGATTTGGTTGCTGCCGGACAAGAAGTAGTCAAAGACGTCTTCGCTCACATGGAAGGTATCATCGAGATTGTTGCCGACAACGACATCATTCACGAAGTTATCATCAAGCCAGGCGAAGTTGTTCCTATTGCCGACCCCTCCGAGTTGAAAGTACCCGAAGGACAAGTGGTCGAGCCAGGAACCGAATTAATCGAAGGCTATACATATAAAGAGCGCAAAGTCCTTTCCGTTCTGGAAATGGAAGACGGCACTTTCAAAGCTCTTGTTCGTCCAGTGGAAGAATACTGGATTGAGCCCAGAGACACTAAATTCAAGCACGGTCAATCAGATGAGAAAATTGGCTTGAGATCGGTTACTCAGCTTCTCTTTAGAGATCGCGAAAGAGTAAGACATGTGCAAGGCGCTCAACTAACACGCACTTCGCTTGTACTTCAGATGCAAGGAATTCTCCAGCATCTCAAAGGCATCGTAGAGATGGAAGAAGAGCTCGATATCGTGGTTCAAGAAAATATTCTCTTGCGCCGTGAGCAAGACTTCAACATCACTTTGCTCGATGTAGAGCATGGTCAAATCATCGATCCTAAATCGGCTGTTGCCACCACTCAAGTTCTTACAAGAACAGATGCAAGAGTGCAGCTATCTAAAACAGACGAACGCAGATTGCTTTTGATCACAGAAGAACAACAATTGCGCGAAGCAGTCAAAGGCGCTGCCACGGTCAAAGAAAACGACCTGGTGCGAAACGGCGACAAGTTGACTAAGTCTTCAGTTGCCTCACATTCCGGACAGATTGTGAGCGTAAGCAAAGACGAAATAGTGGTGCGCAGAGGCAGACCATATCTAATCTCTCACAATACCCAATTGCAGAGTGAAGATGGTGCTCTTGTACAACGCGGAGACTTGCTTGCCACACTGATCTACGAACGTCAAAAAACTGGGGACATCGTACAGGGTCTACCTAGAGTTGAAGAATTGCTAGAAGCACGCAAACCTAAAGAATGCGCTATTCTTGCCGAGCGTGAAGGCAAAGCAAAAAATGTGACCGAAGACGACGTTAAGCGTTTATTTGTGATCTACTCTGATGGCTCGGAAGAAGAAATTCAAATCCCAGCCGGTCTCAACATCTTGCCCGAAGACGGCGACAAGATTTCGCTAGGAACACCACTTACCGACGGTCCTCCCAACCCGCACGACATCGTGCGTTTGATGGGAATTCAGGCGGCACAAAAATTCCTGGTGGACGAAGTTCAATCTGTATATCGCTCGCAAGGTGTAGACATCGCCGACAAACACATCGAAGTGATTGTGCGTCAGATGACACGCAAAGTACGAGTGGAAACACCTAATGACACCATCTTGTTGCCCGGTGAATTGATGGAGCGTTTCGAAATCGAAAAAGAAAACGATCGCTGCAGACAAACCGGAACCGTTCCAGCTGATTACACCGATGTCTTGCTTGGTATCACCAAAGCCAGCTTGAACACCGAAAGCTTCATCTCCGCTGCATCATTCCAGGAAACCACAAGAATCCTGACTGAAGCTGCTGTTGAAGGTAAGAAAGACTGGTTGCGTGGCTTGAAAGAGAACGTCATTATTGGACGTTTGATACCTGCAGGTACCGGCTTCCAGGGGCATCAATTGCCAACTGAAGAAGAAGAGCCCGAACAGGACATCTATCCGCCAATCGGTGAAGGCAGCTTCAACGCTACCTAAGCGCTTTCACTTAAGTAAAAAATCCTAACGAGCCAACATATTGCGTAGCATCAGCTGCCGTACTTCACTTATTTGATTGTCTTCTGCAGAACCAATCTTGAAGTCTGCTGTTCTGGCTCGGACCAAAATATCTGGTTGCAGGCCTCTGGGACCTTGAGCGTTGCTGTCGGGATTTTGTGGATCTCTATTTGCTCGTGGATTAGGCCAATTACCCATCCACTTGTGACTGAGTGGAGATAGATATTGTGCTGACGTTATTCTAATTCTTGGACTTTCATATAAAGTCTGAACGCTGCCTTTTCCAAAAGTGTTGGTCCCAAAGGCAGCAATTCCGTAGTCTTGAAGGGCCGACGCTACCACCTCTGATGCCGAGGCGCTGCGTTCGTTAACCAAGACACTAACTGGTTTATCTATTAAGGTGCGAGGTATTGTCGGAATTTTAGTCATCATGCTGTTTGTTATTTCGCCCTTATAGCCGACAGGAACCTTTGCTATACCTTTTTCTGTGAGCCGATAGTCATACGATTTGTACTCGGGTTTATCATTTGTTCCACCACTTCGTTCTCTAACCACAAGCATGGGACTATTCATTGGAGCAAATGCCGATATTATACTTAAGGACGAATCCAGAAGCCCGCCACCATTATTTCTGAGATCTAAAACGAACCCTTTTATTTGATCGCCTTTTTCAGCTTTGATTCGCTCAATTTCACTTTTGAATTGATTGGCTGTTTGTTCGTTAAAGCCACGATTCATACGGATATGCACTATTCCGGTGTTATCCATTTCGGTCTGGACCGATGGTGGCACAACCAGTTGTCTCACCATACTTACTTTGAAGTTTTCAAACTGACCTGGACTGCCATCTTTGGGTCTTTGAATTTCAATTTCGACTTTTGAATTAATTGGACCGCGTAATAAATTGGTGGCTTCTTCTGTTGTTTTTCCTTCAAGCGATTGACCATTTACCGTTTTTATAATATCTCCCGTTCTTAAGGTGAAGGGTTGATTTGTGCCAGCCAGCACAGCCTTATCTGCAGCGGATCCTTTGAATACATCATTTACCTTAATCTGATTTTTTTCCGAGCTAAATTCAATTCCTAGCCCTCCAAAACCAGAGGTCTTGTCTTTCATGTCAGAAATTTCTCTCTTAACCAGATAGGAGGAGTGAACATCTCCAACTTCTGAAATGTATCGCTTCAGAGCATCTATAGGTAATGCACCGGATTTGATGGCACTATAAAATTTTTCCTTGGCTCTGGGATCACCGACCAGTTGACTTGAATAAAAAGCTTTATCCGTCAGTTCTGCTAGCCTACGGTCAAATTCGCTGTTTGATTCGCTAGGAGCTGATAGGTTGACAGCTTCTTTAGGTTTAAAAATTTCCGCAGATTTAAATTTGGACTGCTGAAACCAGTTGGCGTCGTCAATTCTGCTCCAGCTGCCGCTGCCGTCGGTAGAATACAACACTTTTACTTTCTCACTTGAATTGATATTTGCTTGAATTTCTCCTACTACAGCCACTCTTTTGTCATTGGGTTCGCCTCCGCTCATAACTAGAGTAGTTCCAACTTCCATAGATGCTATCCTTCCAGCCAGTTCAGAGGTGTTAATCTGTCCTGTAGAAATAAATCTAGAATCTGCTTTTCTAAGTGCATTTTCAACATCCTGAATCGCCATGGGCTGTGAAGACAGTGCTTCGACGTTTGCATTCTCCGATTTTGGAAATAATCTGCCGTATACAACAGAAGCTTCAAGAGGTGGAGCAAACTCGGCGCTTGCTGTTGCTCTGTAACTTGAAACAAAAAATTGAGTCGGATCCAAACGCTGTCCATTGCTAACGTTAACCATTTCTCCTTTTTCATTGGTGATGCCCAACACCATTCCAGGTGAGTTTCTCTTCTGCCAGTCTAAAATATCACCGTTAGTGACTTGATTTTTAGGTGTTAGTATGTGGACGTCGCCGGGCAAAGTTGGCTCTGGCGCTACCGCTTGATTTGAGTCAGTCAAAAGTTTTGGTTGGAGAACAAGCGAGAATCGATTACTGGCATTTAACTGTTCTTGAATTTGAGTCGAATTTTTCGCGTCGCCTAAATGGACATCAAATGGCGCTAGAATCTTTTTCAGCGCCCCCACCTGATCCGTATCTCTGACAGAAGTAGCTTGTGATGCAAGTTTAGCTCCTGTCATATGCGGAGCCGTGCGAAGTGCGATGTCGTTTTGAATGGCAGGAAGTTCAGTGCGGGCGGCAGGCATCTTGCGCATCATCAGAGTGAGATTGCGCCGTTCTGGATTAATTTTACTTGACCAATCGGCAGCTGTGACTGTTAGCTTGCTCACTCCGTCTTCAACCATCAAATTTCCAGCGCTGTCCACCCCTTTTATGGTGGCAAAGGCTTTAGCGCCATCGGGACGTATACTTGCAATTACATCTTCTGGTTTGAATGTCTGGTCAACTCTTGAATAACCTTGAGCGTTTAGAGTCTTTTCTATTTCATCTCTTTGTTTTAGTTGCTCAGGAGTGTATCGAACCGTTGAATCAGGCTTGAAATTAGGCGTAGCCACAACTTCGCTTGGAGTTATTCTTTCAGATGCAACTGCTGGATTCTTAGCCAATTCTATTTTTTGTTCTCTACCTTGCATCCCAATAGAGATGGGACCATTCGAATCGAGTCCCAAGTTTTTCAAATTTTGTGTAAGCATGTTGGGATGCAAATTGCCATTAGGCATTACTCGTCCAATCACTTGTCCGTCGAGCCGTATTGCAATGCGGCCGTTTTCAGCCGCCTTGAAGCTTAATTGTTGTGGTCGCTCGCCAACACCGGGTCTGGTGAAGGACAAACTCTCTACTCCTCCCGCCACCAGTTGTCGAATAGCTTGCGCTTGCATTTTTGCATCGCCTGAGCTTATTGCACCTACTAGTTCGCGTGCTTTGTTATCTTTATTTTCACGCAAGAAGGTCTCTAATTGAGAAGGTTGCAGTTGTGGCTGAGTGACTTCTGGTTTTACTTCTGTGACCGGTTTTACTTCTGTAACTGGTTTTGCCGGCTCAAGTGGAGTTTTTCCTACGACACTACTGACGGTGCCATCGCCTGCAAGATTTACTTTGGCTTCAAATGCGTTCGCGCCTTTACCAAGTCGAACATCGGCTCCATTTGCTGTCTGTGCTTTAGCAACAAGTTGTTTGACCACCTCTTGCCCTTTGGGCAGAAGCGATTGTACAAACGCACCTTTATCGTTACGTTGATCGTCGGCGTTCAAAAACTTGCCATCCGTAACATTGCCCGCGGCTACTGATGTGTCGCTACCTGGGGCATATTGATTGCGAGCCACTGAAACAATGCTTCCGCTGGTTTGAACCTCACGTTTGGCGTCATCGCGCCTGACGTTGGTTCGCGTAACCAGGTTTTTTCCGACATAGAGATATTCTGCTTCTGAGTAAACCTTGTGTGTTTTCTCGTTGTACTTTTCGCGACTCAATCTAAAATTTTGGCCCATGTAAGAGCCTTCGTATAAGTTATTGCTGCCGAGCAATTTAGATTGCAGCGCGACAATTTGCGCTTTATCGCCTTTGGCTATTGCAGAAAACAAATTTGCGACATCAGTTGCTTCTTGCGATTTCTCTGGTGCTACTGCTGGAGCGGCTGCAACATCAGTCGGTCCTTTAAAATCAGGTGCCTTAAATTTTCCGGCATCGTCAGTAGCATTGCTCGAATTGATAGTAAGAGGGTGGAGATTAGCAGTGTCCGGAGCTGGAGAGACATCGGCAGGATTTGGACTTAGGTCAGCACTAGCCAGCCGAGTTGATTCAGGCTGATCGGCGCTTGCCTCCGGTTTGTCTTGAATTTCCTGACTACCTGCCACTATAAAAACTCCAACTTTGATGATCGCTCACCATTTTTTCTATTCTATTCGCAAAACCTGGGGGAGTTTGACAGGTAATTGAGTCTAGTTCTGCGATAGATTACAACGCTAACTTTTTGCTTAAAAACCCATTTTAGCTTTCAAGCTTTTCAGCCCTTCGCTATTGGGATAATGCTGAGGTGTCTGATCGCTTCAAAACGCCCAGCATGACTGTAAATATGCCCTATTTTCCGTTTGCCAAACTGCTCCTCCTTTCGGGGTGCACCTTTGTATGCTTTTATGGCCATTATGCGCAGGTGTTTAAGACCTGTCATTGGGGAAAATACGTAGTAGGTCGGCGGCTGATACAAAAACGTTATTTGCCGTACTTTTGTTTTGTGTCTTAACTTTGCAGTTATTTAGCCACTTTCAGCTTACCGGCTTTAACGCCCTGGTAAGGATGTTTTTCGTCATAAACCTGAATAGTTTCTGACAATTTGCCTAGTTCTTGAGCCAGTGTTTGAACAGCCTCTGGCATACCTGTGTGTACTGCAAAACGAAAGAGTTGCTGACCGATAATTCCCAATCGAGTTTTAAAACTAGGGAGTACATACGGATCTAATATAGGCGTTTCCAACGGATCAATATCGGCACGTTGGAAGGCACATGCTGCGCTCACGCGTGGACCAATTGCTTTGTCACTAGATTTGCTACCCCAGTGAATCAAAGATTCGTTCCAGGACAAAATGGATCCGGCTTTGGCAGGAAGTGCTCGTATGCTTTGAAGGTCTTTAAATTCAAGTTCGAAGGTTCCGGGACGATGCGGATAATTGGGGTCGCGTCTGGCTGGAAGCACATACATGCAACCATTCCAGAGAGTGGCATCGTTTAATGCAATCCAGATAGTCATGCTATTGGGCATTCCATCTTTGCGTATAGTAATAGTTTGTGCTCGGTCACGATGTGGTGCCCATCCAGATCCACCATGGTCAGGTGCTACATGATAGACCCAGAAATTAGGTAGTTGCCTGTAATTAGAGCCAAGTATGTGATTTAAAACAGATCCTGCGCGCTGATAAAGCTGCCAGAATTCGTCGTAAACCATGGCAAAAATTGTTGGCCATTGCTCTAGTGCAAGTAGCTTAACGGCATCGGCTAACTTTGCCATTTCATTTTGCTCGAGCACAGGTTCGCTAACAAAATAACCGTCTTGAACCATGTCTTTTTTAAAGTTTTCGAGCATTTCCTTGCTAAAGTTCGCTGGTGTCCAGGCGTTCTTAGCGTTCACGCCTTCAATATGCAGATCTGGATTTAACCTAATCCAAAAATCTTTGTCACAAGCTAAATCGTAATATGATTGAGACATGTCTGTTTAATGCCCTTTATCACTGCTTTTTAACGGGATTAGCTTTAGATAACTTATCTATATCTTTTTCTAGTTTTTCTAAGTCAGATTTCAAAGCCATGATTTCCCAGTCGCTGAGCCTGTCGTCTGAGGCTTTAAAAGATGAGCCGATTGAGTTTATTCTATCCATTTCATCGGTGAAATATTCAAGTTTAGCCTTGGCAATAGTGCCTTTTGCTTTAGCGTCTTCCAATTTTGTAGTTACTTGATTTTGTAATTTTTCTATGTCGGGTAAAGGTGGAAGCAGCTGTGCCAGTTTCTTTTCGAGATTATCGTACTGTTGGCTCAACTCGACTATATCTTCGTCACTTAAGATCCCGTCGCGCTTGAGTCTCGTTTCCATAAATGAAATGCGAGAACCTTCGCGCCTTAGCTCTTCTGCTTTCTTTATCACTCCCCGATTGGAAGCCAGAGCCTCATTCAAGCGACGCTCCATTTCTAGTTTTCGTTCTTGTACGTCGGGCAAATTTTGCAGCGAGCTTTCAAGTTTGCTGTTGAGTGAGTCTAACTCACTTGATAAAACAAGCACTTCGGAATCACTCAATTCATTATCTTGGTTGAAAATTTTCAATTTCTTCTCGATTGAATCAAGTCCTTTGTCCATTTCTTGAGAGGTAATGCCTTGTTTGAATCGTTTTGCATCATTCACTTCTTTGACACGTTTGCGCAACATTTCAATCTTGGTGGACAAGTCAGGCTTGCTGCCTTTGTTTTGAGAGGATGCCACCAGGTGCTGCTTGAGAGATTCAAGTTCGCGCACCACGGTTAGAACCTCACTATCCGTAAATGAATTATCTGCTTTAAATAGCGATTCAAGCGTTTCGATGCGACTGAATTCTTGTTTGTACTCGTCCAATTGTTGCACCGACAGTGCGTTTTTTGAATTGAAATCATCAAGCATGGTGCGAATCTCGGATTGCATGGTATCAATATTTTTGATACCCGATGATATTTCACCTGGTGCTAGTACATTTATGCGGGAGCCTACTTTATCCAGTTCTAGAGCTAAGTCCAGCACTTCTTTAGGGTCCAGTTTTTTGTCTGAAGCTTTGAATGCAACATATTCTTTTTCTATTTTTTGAATGCTACTGTTGATCTCAGCTTCTTGTTGAGCGTTCAGTTTCTTTTGTTTGACCAGGTTGTTTTTTCTGTTTTTCAATCTATCCAAACGCGCATCGATGCTTGGACCGGCTATAGATCTAACTCGCAAATCTTTTTCCAGATCTAAATTTAATTGGTCTAAATCATAGGACAAAGCAAACATTTCGGGCTGGCTCAGTTTGTTATCTTGTCTGTAAGATTTTTCTTTGTCTTTTATTGTCTGCAATCTGTTTTTGAATTTGGCCGCCTGACTATTAGTCAAACGCCCAGACAAGAAATCTTCGGCAATTTCTTTTTCGAGTTGATCTTGTTGGCCAGTTAAATCTGTAATTGCGGTTTTGCGTTTGGCAAGGCGAATTTCCAGATCCTGGCTCAATTTGTCCAGATCTAGAATTAATCGAACGCGCTCCCAAATGGTCAGTTTCCCGTCGGTTTGAAATTCTTTGTTTAATTGGACCACCCTATCCAGGGTCGCTTTAAGTTGCTGTGCCTGGTCATTTGTGAGACGCTCTTCGCCAAGTGCATGAGTGATTTCCTTGTCCAGGGAAGAGATTCGGGTGCTTACGTCAACAAATGCAGGTACCCCTGCCCAATTAAACTGCTCGGCTGCAGCTTCTTTCGTCTTATTTGCCTTCTTACTCTGGGCTAAAGCCGCGGTTTGAGCGATATTCGAAGCTGCAAACAGACATATTGAAGCTGCAAGAGCAAACAAAGGTAGTTTTTTGGGCATTGATGTTTTCATGAGCCAATTCCATATATAGCAAGCTAACAATTTTAAAAGACTGGTTTGTTCTTTCACAGACCGATTCAAAGAGGGAGCAACTTGGCAAAACCAGAATAATGAGGTGTGGAGGTTTTTTAATCGATGAAGGCGTTTTCCCTGAAAAATGGACTGGCACTTGTTTTAATGCTCAGTTGCCTGCCGGCGTTCGCCGACGACACTGCCGGATCTTATTATGATCAGGGCATTTCTTTGATGAAACAGAAGAATTTTAAGGATGCCATCCAGGCATTTGACATGTCAGTAGGAATGGCTGCAACCGATGCGCGAGCATTTATGAAACGGGGGCAGTGCTTTTTTGAGCTTGGGCACTATCAGTTGGCTGTTTCTGATTTTACTCAAGCGATGAATTATTCGCCTAGCGATGCTGCACCGTATTTGTCGCGAGGCATTGCTAACTCTAAACTGGGTAAGCATCTAGATGCAATTAAAGATTTTGAAAAGGCAATCAATCTCGACCCTAATTTGTCTGGAGCGTACCAGGGCATGGGAGATGCACTAGCTCAGCAAGGAGATAAAACTCAAGCTTTGCAGAATTATAATCTAGCTTTGAAGCAGGATTCGCACAATGCAACTGCACTTGTGGCGCGTGCCGATTTATATAAAGTACTTGGGCGTAACGCCGATGCTCTTAAGGATTACAGTATGGCAATAGAACTTGCCCCTACTTCAAATATTGCCTATATTCATCGTGGTACTGCATACAGTGGCATGTCTCGACCGGAAGATGCGGTTAAAGATTATGATAAGGCGCTTTCTCTTGACCCAGACAATTCAGAATTGAAAGAAAAACGGGGCAAAGAATTTTTTAAATTGAAAAACGCTAAGAAAGCATTGTCTGATTTTGGTGATGCAATTAAGCAAGATCCAACAGATTCAGATTTGTATTATCACCGGGCGAAGGCGCATATGCAGCTGGGTGAGGATGGTGCTGCAATGGAAGACTTGGAGGACGCCATCAGAATCGACCCCAATGAAGCCAACTTCTATCTGGCTCGTGCTTTTTTATGGCACAAGAAAGGTAAATCTATTCTTGCTCGCGAAGACATAAAGAGGGCTCAGTTCTTCAAACCAGACTTGCCTAAGGATATTAGGTTTTCAGACGATCCTAAAAATCCCGATGTCTGGGATGAAGAGACTTTCTTGAGTGACATCAACAAAGGACAAGAGAAAGACACGTCTGAAGTGCTTCAAAATCAAGGTTCTTTGGGCAATACCAATTAACTAAGAAGAAGAAAAATTATTATTCTTCGCTTGGTTGCAGACTAAAAGCTTCTTTGCCAAATGGCTCTTCACCAGAGCCGTTCCAGCTGTTTATAGCAGACATGCCGACACCCTCAAAGGGTGCTCCAGCAAATGCAAATGGCAGACTGAAAAGATAAGTCGTGGCAAGTAGGACAGGATTTTTGGATTCGCCTATCAAGTCTTTGGAGCCGGCTTTGGTTTGACGCCCAAAGGCGCGGACGATGGATACTGGTGTTCCTAAAATGAAGCCAGTGGTGAATGATGCCATTCGAACGGGCAATTTGACTTCAGAATGCTCAGACTTAAGCGGTGGCAAATCTTTATCGATAGGGGCATCGTTGCGTTTTTTTATTTCGGGCGCCTGAATTGGATCTTTTAACTTTGTTGGATTTTCATCGCCAGTTTCTTGAGCGCGAATTGGTGAAGTCAGGCAAGACAAGGCTATAGCGGATAAAAGTGACAATTTTTGGAGGCGATTTTTCATTATTCCATTATGTCACCTTGGCATCCGTGTGGGGTTTATACACCATACTGGGCACTATAAATAAAGCAGAAGCTTTGCATATTTGAGGAAACAAAAATGCCCCCAGAACGGCAGACACCAGCGCCAAAACCGCAACCTGGTCAACCACAAGTACAAGATCCAACAGCTGTGTTTCAACTTGATCAAAACAAAGCTGCAGCTACTTGTTATCTGCCTGTTTTACCGGTTGCGCCCAATGTTTTGTGGATAATGACCGAGCCTGCAAGAAACAAAGAATTACGTTTCCACGCTTATCAGGGATTAGGCATTTTTGTAATTGCCTTTGTCTTGTCCATGGCAGGAAATATCATTGATATGTTCAGCCAAATTCCAGTAATTGGTATGGTTTTTGGTCTCATTAGTTGGCTGCTCAAATTTGTGGCAATGGTTGCGTATTTCCTGGTCAGCGGATTTCTGGCTTACAAGGCTTACGAGGGCGAGAAAATCGTTTTGCCCTATATTGGTCAATTCGCCGAAGACAAAGCTTGATTTAAAAAAGAGTCAGTTGACGCGGTGTTTGAACGCGCTCTTGATTGATTGCCACTACTGGTTTGGTAAATGGCTCAGGTGTTGGTGCGCCTTTTCGCACATTGCGAAAGATTAGTTTGCCGCGCTCTGGTCCGCATTTGCGGCAATACATTCCAGATAAGCGGACTGGTCTGCGATGGCGACTGAAAAGGGTAATACATCCAGGACAACGTGCTTGCCATGCTCCCTCTGGTAAGCTTGCACTTTTGTCGCAAGCCGCAGGTGTGGCACCCACTCTTTTGCACATGTCACGCCAAACTTGATTGTGCCCGTGCTTAACACCTACCAGGGCGTGAGCGATTTCGTGCAAAATGGTGTCTTGAACGTGTTTTTCGGTATTCTGCAAAACATAGATGCGCGATAGCTCAATTTTCTTCTCGCCTTCTTTGCAAACACCAAGCATACGCTTGCTGTTGTTGAATGAAAGCTGCCAACCATCCAGGCTGTACAGATACATCAGTTCGTTGGCTAATATGCGCGCGTGGTCAATGTCCATCCAAAAATTATAAGCGAGGATTTGATTGAAGTCAGCTAAGCGAGCCAAGTTTTACTCTTATCGGCTCGATATGTGCATCGTATATCTTCTAGGCTTCTTTGGAGGGACCGTAGAAACCACGGGCGGTGCTTCTCATCTCGTTCAATAACTTGCTTACTTCGCGCTTAGGCTCGTAATTTTTGTAAATGTCATTGAGCTTGTCTACGATATAGTCGATACCAAGAGTATCGGCATATTTGAGCAAGCCACCGCGAAACGGTGGAAAACCGATTCCAATAATGATGGCGAGATCAATTTCTTTTGCTTTGCGTACTACCTTTTCTTCCAGGCAGCGAGCGGCTTCGTCGACCATCGGTAAAAATAGTCTGTCCAAAATTATTTGACGATTTTTTTCGTCTAATGGCTCTTCGCTAGATTTAACTTGTGCGCCAGAAAGAAACTCAGGATTGAGACCGGCTTTCTTGCCGTCATTCCAGAGGTAGCAACCAGCATTAGATTTTTTGCCCTGGAAACCAAGACTAACAGCGCGTGACACCATAATTGGTGTGGTGTAACGCTTGCCAAAACTCTTTTCCATATAGATGGCGCAGGCTGTGGCAATATCCCAGGAAAGTTCGTCGAATAATTCAAACGGTGGAATGGGCATGCCAAAATCTGATGCCGCTTTTTCGATCCAGTTAACAGGAATGCCTTCATCAGCCAATCGCACTGCATCAAGCAGTAAGCATGTGAGCAGTCGATTTACTAGAAATCCAGGACAGTCTTTTACTATTATTGGAATTTTTCCGATCTGGCTTAAGTAAGCAACCGCTTTTTTCTGAATCGCTGGTTTGGTTGCATTAGTTGGGATAACCTCAACCAAAGGCATTCTATCTACTGGATTGAAGAAATGCAGACCAAGAAAGTTATCTTGATTTGAAACGAATTGGCGAAGTGAATCAAGCGGAATGGAAGATGTGTTGGTTGCAATGATCACATCTGGATTGCTGCTCATTGCTTGTGAAAGATTGCTCAATACTTCTTTTTTTACTTCGAGATCTTCATAGACTGATTCGATAATTAATTCGCAACCAGATAAGTGGTCATAACTCACAGCCGCATTGGCAATGGCTTTTGGATTTTTGGAATTAAGTCTTTCTGCTTCGTCCTTAGTTTTTTGCGGACTTGAAGTTTTTACACTTACGTTAATGTCGGCTTTGAGAGAAACCTCACAAATGCCTCTACCCATGGTGCCCGCGCCAATTACGCCCAGTTCTTTGATGCCACCAACCTGGCTTAAACTACGGTTAGCGCTTTGAACAGCGATTTCTTTGTTGAAAGAAAATGCAATTAAGTTACGGGCAACCGCAGATGAGGCCAGTTTGCCGAAACTTTCTATTTCTTTTTGAAGACCCTCGCTAAGTCCATTCTCTAGACCGCATTTGATTGTTTCAATTGCTAGATAGGGAGCTGGATAATTCTCTGATACTCTCATTTTCAAAATACGTTCGAAAGTTTTTAGAGCGCTTGCAATTTGTTTGCTTTCTTCTTGAGTGATGGTTTCTTTCGAATACTTTTGCTCGTATTTATATTGTTGTTTGTCTTCTGGTTTTTGACTGTGACAAAGTTCCAGTGCCACTTCCTCAGCTCGTTTCATCAAATCTTCTAAAGCGACGCTTTCATCAACCAGAGTGTATTTGAGAGCTTCTTCTACATTGAGTGTTTGTGCCATCAATATGACTTCAAGTGCTTGTTTCATTGGTATTTTGCGAGGCAAGCGCTGCGTTCCACCAAGTCCTGGAACTACACCCAGAGTGACTTCGGGTAAACCAAACATAGTGGTTGGGCTATCTGAACAAATTCGTTTGTCATAACACAACGCTAGCTCTAACCCACCACCAAGACAAGGTCCGTGTATTGCGACCACGGTTGGTTTGGTGATGTTTAAATTTTGTTGGAAAGTTTTATGACCGTGGCGCGAATGATTTGCAGCTACTTCTTCTGTGCCGAACTGAGAGATTTCTTTGATGTCGGCGCCGTATGCAAAATGGTCGGCTTTAGCCGATCGGAAAATCAAAGCTTTGATCTGATCTTCCTTTTCTGCCATTGTGAGCGCTTTAGAAAAGTTGCCGATGATTTCGGTTGAAAGAGTGTTGGCTCTGCCAGGAACATTCAATGTAAGTACGCCAACTTGTGATGGAAGAAGGCTCAAAGTGAGCTCTGGACCCCATGCGCCCAGAATAACTCCATCTTGCGCAATTGACTCAGTATTGTTTCTGTCGAGAATAGTCTGGCTCACAGTCATCACCTATCTTGATAAAAGAGATATTAACGCTTGTCTTGCTGTATTTGCGCAAGATAGCTTGCCTCATCTCTTTTCATATACTTACAATGAAGGTATGCGACTACTTTTAATTTTGTGTTTGTTTTTCCACACTCTGGATGCCTGTGCTCAAGCGCCAAAGGGCTTGCTGCAAGCGGTTTCGAAGCTGGCGGCAGAAGAAGACCGTAAATACGCGGACGGATGGTTTTTTGGACAACTGCCTCGTGTATTCAAATCTGGCTATGGAAAGCTTTCTTGTGATTTGAAGGCTAAATTTGCCCTTGATTATGAGGCAATGCTTTTAAAGCGAAAGCAAGATTTGGTGAGCAATTTCAATTCTTATATCCCATATAATCAACGATTGATTTTTGCTCGCCAGTGGTGGAAAAATGCAGACCAGAAAGGCTGGTGTAAATTCGTGTCGCTTTCGGATAAAGAAAAACTAATCTGGCTACACGAGTCAATTTTAGATGGCTCTGAGCTAGCTTTTCGAACCAGAGAAAAACTTGATCCGGACAAAGTCACTTCTTATGCAGTTCTTGCACACGACAAAGAACAAGACATGGTTGCCCATTACACTCATGAAAACGGCAAAGTTAGCACCTTTTCCAAAACCTATTCAGAATGGAAAGGCAAGCTCTAACTCTAAAATCTCACGGCAATTTGCATGTGCGATTTAATTCTGGATGATGTCCGCACTTCGCACTAAATTCTAACTACAGTTTGCATGTGTGTTTTGTTTGTTTTCGCAGAGCGCTTAGCGCTAAGCGCTCTGCGAAAGTTCATAAATGGACATGCATTTTAGCGAGGCTACATACCAAAATGAAATTATTCCAGCCCGGGCTCCGGGATCCGTATACAAATTTAAATTTGATTCGAGAGTCTATCGAATTAGTTAAAGACTCGACAGCATCTCTTGTGCGCGTCTGCGTTTGGGATCCGTTGCGCTAGCCAACTCCAAGAAGCTTTGCAATTCTTTCTTGGCCGCTTCTTTCTCGCCGCCTTTGACCAGAGACTGTCCCAGACAATAATGTGCGTCAGCATTGGAAGGTGCCATCGAAACAGCCTGGCGATAAGCTTCTTTGGCTTTGCTATGATTTCCCTGCAGCATGTAAGTCGATCCCAAATTCATTTGGGCCGAAAGTAATTTAGGATCCAGTTCTACCGATTTTTGTGCGTAAGTAAGCGCTTCTTGTAAGCGCCCAGCGCATGCAAGAGCAAAACTCAATTGATCGTGCACACCAGCAGATTTGGGATAGAGTACAAGTGCTTCGGCCAAAATGTCTGTGGCTTTGTCGAATTCTTGGTCAGCCAAATATGACTTGGACAGTGCCTGAAGCACAGTCAAATCTTTTGGATTTATATCATATGCTTTTTGCAATTCTCTTCTGCTTGCTTCTTTGTTTTCATCGCCGCCTTGTTTTGAAAGAACACGAGCTAGGTTTATGTGATAAAGCGCTTCTTGAGGCTTTTGCGTGATTGCTTTGCGATAGAGATCTTCTGACTCTTTTAGCTTACCTTTCAAAGCTAAAATGGTGGCATAGTCAGAAAGTGCTGGTGCATAGTTTGGATCTGTTTCAAGAGTCTTTTGATAAGCGATTACAGCTTCGTCTACTTTGCCTTCGTTCACGAGTGTGTTTGCTTTGAAATAATGAGCTTCAGCTGCAAGAAAATTGTTTACGTCATCTGGAACGTCATCTGCTTCTTTGCTGCCAGGCACGCCTAAATAAAGACTCTTGCCCTTGAAGTCGGATTTTAAAAGCGGTGTCTGTTTAGACATATATTGACCGCCCTGGCTTGTGGCAAGGACTGTATTCTTTTTGGCAATTTCAAAGGCTTCATCGAGTGAAACTAAGCCATTGTTTTGACGCAGAGCCGAAACCAGATTGGTTGAAAAAACATTTCCCCAGCTCATCTGGTCAGGCTGACTGGATGAGACTATGACAAAACCTGTTCCAGACACAAACTTGGTTGGGTCCACATTGAAATTTTTTGTCAGAGCTTTAGACCCGGCAGACAACTCCGCCGCTCCACTGTAACCTGATTGAAGTATAAGTACGATTCGCTCGGCCTTTACGTTCTTGCGCAAAACACCCATCAAATCTTTGATGGACACGCATGTTCCATAAATATTATCGAGTGCGCAGTTGTAACTACATAAGTAAGCGTCACCATCTGTGGTGGGAAAGCTACTTGTAGAAACAAACACAAGTACCAGGTCTTCTGGCTTTGCTAAAGAGCCTAGCCAACTTGAACCAAGCGTGCTCAGAATGTTTTCTCTTGTCGCTTTGGAGTTGTTTAGCACTCGCACATGTTTAGGAGAAAACCGTCCACCGTTTGGATCGAGCAAATATTTGTTGAATTCAACTGCCGCTTTTTCCATTTCGGGACTGTCTGGATTAAGACGCGATTCGGCAAATTGAGATACGCCCACTACTACAGCCCATTTTTGTCCGACTGGTTTTAAATCGGATTTTTTATTGGGGTCGAGGTCCTCAGTTTTGGTCCATTGAATTCCTGCCACACCAGGTTGTTGCTCAGCTGCGCTTGCACCAGGAATACTCAATGTCTGGCTTAGAGCAATGATACTTGCAAGTGCAACGCCTATTGTTTTGTTTGTCTTTAATTTCATTGTTCAGATTTCTCGATTTCGATTTATTGATGCAACAAAGCTACGTCTACAGCCATTACACCACCTGTATCCTCAAAGGTGAGGCGCACCTGACTGTTATGACCTTGCTGACGTGCCGCTGTTTGAGCTTTGACGTCGTCAGGCATCATAACAGGGTTTGGATCGTCCCAGGTCAATTGCAGACCGGTGCCAATTAGGTCTTTGGCTCCGTCTGAGTCGGCTGAAACAAAAGCTACTTTGTCTTTCATCGAGCGCTCTATTTGAGACAGCGAGACTTGTTTTTGTGAAAAGAAAATGCGAATCTTTTCTAGTCCTGGGTTTTTATCGAATGCTAACCAGTCATCATAGGGAAGTGGATAATCGATACCGCGACGCAGATAATTTTTGTCGCCCGTAGAAGCTGATGGAAAGAGAATAGCGCTGTTTCCAGTTGAGCCTTGTTTAAGCACTAGATAAGCGTAACCGTCGCTGTCGGGTGCAAGGTGAAATCTAATCGAGTCTCCAGATTTGAAAGACATTTTGTTGTTACAGCGAAATGTCTTTCCGTCGCGTCTTAGCTCAATCCAATATGTAAGAGCTTTTTTGGGACGATTGACCTTTTTGACTTCTGAAGTTGTGGTACCAGATGTGGTATTGGCGGCGACATTGCTTTTCAGGTTTGGAATGATATGTTTGGTGATCCAATTGGAAACGAAACCAAGGTCTTCGTTGTTGAACTGCCCATCTTCGAAGATTAAGTGTTCGGCAGTTTTGCTCAAAACAATTTGTCTGTCAGGAGTACCGATACTGCCAAATAATTTCCAGGTTCCAGCCGGTCTAACCAGTTTGTCGTTAGAGCCTTGAATGAAGAGAACTGGTGTAGTTTTGATGTTTGGAGCAAAGTTATAGCTGTTGTTCATGTAATCACGAAAAGCAATTAGCTCTTTGGGTTTTACATACGTTCTTGTTAGAGGATCTTTGAGCCAGGTATTTTGCAAATCTTTTTTCTTGGTGGCAGCTTTTACGATTGCCGGACCAACATCTATTGGAGCGTTGAATCCATGCAGTAAAACGTGTTTGACGATACCCATTTCAGAATTGGCTTTGTCATAACGATCGCCTGCAGGTACTGATGAAATCAAGCCGTTAACCATGTCTGGATAAGTGGCTGCCGTCTTCATGGCGATGGCACCTCCCATCGATTCTCCAAGCACAATGACTGGAACGCCAGGATTTAGACGTTTAATTTCTTTGAGTGTAAGACCGATGTCTTCCATGGTGCCTTCGAAATCAATTTCGTTTACACCTTTTTGCACCCAAGAACCAAATCCGCGCACATCGATGGCATAGACAGCAATATTGTTTTTGACCATTTCTCTGGCGAAGGCATCGTAAGTGCCTTTGTGCATTCCAAAGCCGTGAAGACAGAGCATAATTGCTTGTGGATTGCCTGCATTCCAAATCATGCACGGGATTTTTTGCGAAGCTGTAAGCTTTTTGGGGGCGCTTGGTTTGCCAAATAACGATTTTCCGCCATCTTCCTCGTCAAAATCGGATTCTGAGAACTCAACAATTTCTCCTTTGGCCCCATCAGAAGCTGCAAATGCACCCGCCATCAAGGGACCGCTTAATAGCAGAGTTGATGCAAGTAAGAAGGCAATGTTTTTTAGATTATTCATTTTGAGTACCAATGGGCGACGAATTGATTTCTTGTAGGTCGGGCTTTGTGCTTTGACCTTTAAACCAATTATTTTTAGGAAGAATCCTCATTTTACTGTACAAAGCTTTGCAGGGGCTTAAAAGCAGCAAGGCACTTAGAGAAAATAAAAACTGGTCCCTCAAACGAAGGACCAGCCTTAAATTTTGTTTGAAACCCCAAAACTAACGATAACAGCCGTTATTGCGGAATTTTTTGAAAACTACTTTGCCAGCACCTGGGGGATTATAAACCCAACCTTTGCCTGGACCACCTCGGCGCCCAGCTGGGTTGCGGTGCCAGAAGCGACCGTGTCCAACTCCACCTGATGGACCTGGAGGATTAATCTGTGCTCCATTATAAGGATAAGCCTCTGCTTCTTGACCACATATTGCGGCGCCCGCCGCCAAAGCCAGACCTATAATCATTGTTTTTACTATTTTCATTTTGAAGTCTCCCTCTCTTCGTTGGGTGTTGGTTCCTACTTGTTAAGACGACTAAAAGTAGTAAAGAGTTCAAACAAATCCAATTTAACTCTGAAATTTTAATAATGCCGCTTCAATAAATAGGTATATATAACCCTGATGGGGTGTTAACGCGAGGGGACATTAATGTCTGGACTAAAAAACTTACTTCTTAGTTTGAGTATTGTGGGCGGCTTAAGCGCATTGCCTGCTTATAGTCAGGTGGCTGGAGCCAACCAATCAATATTTAATGACGAAGAACAAATGATGGGCTTGAATCAAGCACAAGTTAGACAATACGAGCAGCAAAAAGTTCAGGCTGAAACCGAACTTTCAGAAGAGCAGAGAAAAAATGCTCCTTACAGACTTTTTGTTGAAAAGCAAATTTCAGTTTTGAGCGCTCCATCAAAAAATCCAAAAACAAACACTGCCAATGTGGCTAAGCTCAAGCAGCTCCAGGATTGGGTAAAGCGTGACAACGATTATATTGCCAGACAGCAGAGTTATATCAATCAGCTCACAGGCACAATTCAAAACTTGCAGCGTTCGCAAAGCACCCAGATAGGCAATTTGCAGAACGACATCACCGCCATGCGTGAAAATCAGCAAGATGAGAAAGACTCCAAGAAATTTGACCAGATGATGCAGGTCAATTATTTCAATGAATTGCAGAGCGAAATGGGAGCAGCTTCATGGGGTAGACCTCCAGAAGACGGCACTTATAATAGCGTAGGAGGTTATGGCTTCATGGGTGGTTACGGTTACAGCGGTGGTTTTGGCCGACGCAACTACTAAATGTTTGAATGAAGTTATTTCGAGTCTCTATTGTTTTTGCTTTATTGATTCTTCTATATCCGCCATTTGCGCTCAAGTGTATGGCGGATGTGGAAGATGGAGATTTCGGACCGTACATTTTTCCTCAAGGAGTTCCGCCACTACCTGACGAGATTCAACCAGGACAAAAGTGGCAGGGCTTTCCTCAGTATCGAATTCTAGTTGACTGGACTCAAATTCCTAAATGGTTGTCTGGTAATTGGACCTCTAAAGAATATCGAATTTTAAAAACTTACGATCATCGCGAAGACATGCTCTACACGCTGCCGATGAGTCGCGACACATTTGCTGCCGATCATCTTGGTGATATGCAAGATAGAGAAGGCGGCATCTGGCACGCCATGATATCGCCTGAGCAAATTAGTTATCAAAAAGGCAATTTAATTGAATATGTAGACTGCATAAAGATTAAAGCCGAGCGCGTGTACGATTTGGGTTTTGACATTAGGCAACGTTTCTATCACGTCATGGTCGACCCAAGCGAACAGGGCAATCCCAAAATTGTTGACGCTTACACCGAAGAGCGTGTGAACGAATACAAGCCCACTCGCCCGGATATTTGCACCGCCACAATTTATAATAGATATTTCGACTCTGTAGGCGCACCGACGCATACTACAAATTCGATGCGTATACTAAGGCGAAGTTCGCCCTTTCAGCATACTGCCACCAGATGTGGTGTGGATTTGACCGTTAATTTTTTGGACCATTTGCGTGAAATTGGTCGTGACGACCTGGTTCCATGAGTTGTCCCAGAGCGCTTCTATTACTTGTTCTGGCTTTATATCTAGGTGCTCAGGTTGTTATACCTGTGTTGCCAGTAATGGCAAAAGACAAGAAAGTTCGCGTTGTTGATTATGCTCAAACTGATTTTTTGTTCGATCTTTGTATGCTCGATCAACTTATTGACGCAGACAAAATAAGTGACGCTCTGGCTTTTGCTCAAACTATCAAGACTCCCGTTAGTGTGAATTTCGCAATTACCCTGAACTACAGATTGGCTTATTTGTACGCAAGGCTCGGCAATGAAAAAGAGGCAAGGAAATGTTTAAGGCAAGCACTGCTCGAAGAACTTGCCCTCGATCATGCGATGGAAAAACAGGATCGAAAGAAAATTCATCCAAACGAATTTAAGACAGAAAAGCTAGAATCCAAAGAACAGTTTGAAAGTCGCTATAAAGATCTGATAGAAGCCGCGTCAAAACCGGATTTTACCTCGGCTTGCAAATACAGAGCACGACAACTTCTTGTAAGACAAAGAAATTTAGACTGCCTTTATTTGAGTCAGGCCTATTCAAAAATGCGAGCAGATAAAAGCTTAAGCGATTTGAAAGAGTTCGAAATCATCGCTGCTTTGTGTAGCAATAAACGTGTTGAAATTTTTTCTGAAAGAACAGACCAAGTAAACCTTTACCGATTGGCATTGCAAGCTGATCTTCAAGGTGATTTTGATATAGCTGAAAAACTTTATCAATCTGTAATCGATTACAAACCACAAGACATTTGTTTGGAAAACTTGGCTCGCTTAGCTATTGCAAACTGTTTTAGAAAAGACAAGAAATTCGAACAGGCAGTTGAGAATTATAAATTGGTCTATGATGCCGCCAATGGAAAAACGCGAGGACTGCCTGATAGTCTTGTATTGAAATCATTGTCACGAAGAGCTTTAGATGGTTTGAGTAATTATGGACCCGATACGGCTCATTTGATTTTGCAAGAAAAGGAACTCGAATTTAAGAAAATGAGTGATGAAGATAAGCTGAAATATCTTCATAGACTTTACGATGTTGGCTACAAGCTCAAAGCCTCTGGACATGGGCGAAAAGCTCAGGAATTGCTTTGGATTTGTGTCACTCTATATCGCAAATATTTTCCCGAAAAAGAATCGTCTTTAGCTGGAGTCTTATACGATTTGTCAGAGTCTTATTATTGGAATGAAGCTTTCGACCCAGCCATGCAACTGATGGAAGAGGCTATCGAACTGCGTGCCAGGCAAGCTGAAAATCTAGATGCTCTCGATACTATGGGTCGCATTTATATGGCAGGAAGCATAAGTAAAAAGGGATTAAAAGCTTTTGAGCGATTGCTTTATATTAGCTTAAAAGAATATGCACCAGATGCGGTGGCGGACTATCAGCTTGGCAATGTTCCACGACTAATTGAAATTGCAATCGCTGCTCGTCCAGCATTGACGACAGAAAAGCGTGCCATTATCGATATGCGCTTACAAGCACTGATCGACGGACTCATTTCGGAAAAAGATTTCGACCAGGCTCTAGCGTTGGCTAAGACTCTTTTGAAATGGAAAGAAGCTGAGTTGCCGTCTAGGGCTGATTCAATTATGGACAGCTTGTGGCAGATAGGTTGGCTCTTGCGCCGCGTTCACAAAGAAGCTGTAGCAAAAGAGTGTTACACAAAGCTAATCGAAAATTATCCGAGCAAGTCGGTTAAATGGCTTGGCACCTGGTATTTTGAGCGCGGTCTTGCATGTGATTGCATGGGCGATTACAAAAACGCTGTGAAAGATTTTCAAATGGCACTATCTATTTTTCGTAAATATTTCAAGCAAAACCAGGCTGACATGGACTTTGACGAGAAAGAGTACATGGTCAATATTATTTGGGATATTAATCTAGAGCTTAAATACAAAAAAATAGATCCACCAAGTAAAGACAATTATTCAAAATCTTTTCCTATGTATATCTATCGATGGAACACAGCCCGCGCGCCGTTGCGCATTTACATTGATACCAGTCGCAAAACTGGTTTTGGTCCCAATCTCGTTAAAACAATAGACACAATAGTGAAGGACTGGATGGACACAAAAGGTCTTCCGCTCACCTGGACTTATGTGGATAGTCCGCAAAATTGCGACATTCATATTAAAAGAGCAGCAGATTACGATGATATTCCTGCCGGTTCTGGTGGTCGAGCCAAGTCTGAATTTGTATATATTGAAAAGGGCGAACCCAAAGAATTAAACAAAAGTACTTTGCTCATTTTTTGTCCCAGTTGGGATGGAAAAGATTTGAGCCATTACGCAATGCAACAGATGAAGAATCTTGCCATGCATGAATTTGGACATGCTTTAGGACTCGGGCATTCGCCAAATGGACTCGACATTATGTACTGGAAAGCCCCAGCTATGGAGCTTTCTGCTCGCGACCGCAATACACTTATTCGTCTTTACTCTAAATAAGTTGAATTCTCTTTAAAATGGCTGGACCTTCTAAAGAGGTAGAATCTAAAACGTAAACCGATATCGGTTTACGTTTTAAAATCACCCAAAAGGACAACCCATGTCAAATAGTGGAATCGACTTCAATCCTGGCTCCCATCCTTTTCCTGACGACCGCAACAGGTCTATTTTGTGGGCGAGATACAAGATGGAAGACGCCCAAAGTAACGAGAATGGGTCTTTATGGTGTGTTCTTTCCATCAAGCAAACAAACAAGGTCTGTTCGTACGCTGTTTTAGATTCAAAAGGCAAGACCGTCCTTGAGGCTGAAATTAAACCCGAATCTTATGCAGCGCAGCGCAAAGAGCTACTCGAATATTTTCGAGCCAAAGAAGTAATTGTTTGGGACTTAAAAGAAAAATGGGGATTATTGAATCAGCTCGATGCCACTTACGGCGTCGACCCCAGTCAAAATCTAGCTACAGTTGCAAGAACGTGGACCTGGCACGACATCGCAGACGAATATGCACGTTATGTGGGCGAGTTGGTTCCTGGAAGCAACATTGAATCTGCTAGAACATATTCTCCCGAGCCATTCAAGCCACTCGCAGGACTTTCGACCATTCAAGAGTGCAAAGACATCAAAGACATTATTGTCAAAATGGCTGGCACGTCACTTGTGACTGACCCACTTGCGTCTGGCAAAAAGGGATGGACAGCGGAATTTTATAGACCCAATTTCAGTCCTACTGAAAAACTGAAGAAGTTCTTCGAGTTCTAGAATCTGAAGTGACGCGCTTGTTGAAGTAGTCTAGCCACCTAGTTGGTTAAGCAATGCTTGCAACTGCGGATTGGCTTTTTTAGCCAGAGTGGCTTTGAGCGCAGTTACGATGCTTGCTTTGTTTCTTTCATTGATTAATGGTGTGCCCGCTTTTAATCCCATGATGGCTTTGGTACCACCATTAGCGTCACGCAATATATTCTTGAGTTCATTTATCGCAAACTGACCCTCCGGTGTAGTCTGACGACCAAGGACTGCCTCTGCAACTCCATGCGGACCGTACTTGCCGATACCCGATTTATCTATGCCAGGAATAGCAACTGCCGGACCATCAGGTTTGACGGCTGCAACCGTGCCATCAGTGATGGTGCCATCTGGTTTCATTGTAAATGGCTTGCCGCCTTCATTCCACGTCACGTTCCCTGCCGCATCGACTTTGGGGTCAGAAATCAATTGCTCAGGTGTATTTCCTTTTTTAATGACCCACTGATTTCTTTCATTTCTCATGATTGTAGTGGTTTCAGCACCATTATTAGCTGTGATGGTCGAGAGCGTGCCGTCTGCAGCTCTTTTTATCTCCACATTTCTACCCGGAGCCACGGAGCCGAGTACATCACCTTTGTCATTTCTAATGACTCCATCAGGTGTGGTTACATTTCCATCAGGTGTGAAGCGCTGACCAGTTTTAGGATTGGTCCATGCGCCAGTGGCGGGTTCCATTTTGAATTCGTTACCGCGATATACAGTCGCCTTGCCAGCTTTGTCTGTCAGGGTAAGAGTTTGAGCTACACCGCGAGCGTCATAATCAACTTTCGCTACTGTTCCGTTTGGATAAGTGATACCAGTCACTTCATTTTGACCGTTGGTATTGATCACGCGATTCAACGTTCCGTCTGTGTAAGTCACGTTTCCGGTCTTTTGATCTACAGCAACATTCTGCACTTCACGAGTCTGGCCATTTTGAGTTAATGACCATTTGTCACCAGATTTGGTGAATGTTTCTTGCGGTTCTCCGTTTGGACCTTTGCGAACGATGGTATTAACTGTGGGCAATTCGCCACCGACAGGAGTCGAATATCCCACAGCCGTTACTGATTTATCCCCGTTTACAATCTGTCGAATTGCTCTATTGGTACTCCTTTCTGCTCGTGTGATAACAGGTTTACCAACGATAGCAGGAGCTGCAGCATCTCCCCAAGTACGGACATCACCGGCGGTGTCTCGATATTGCAAATTACCAGTAAGACCGAATTGAACATCTCTGATAGATTCTTTCGTTCCTGGTTGATCACTGCGCGTGCGCTCCCATCTCCCTTGCGAATTTGGAGAAAGCGTTTCTGTGACATCACTTCCATTAACTTTGAAAGTACGTACGGCTTTGTTAGGTACGTTAGCCGAATCGTTAGCATAGCTATATGTGACCTTACCACCGTCGTTAGGTAACACTGATTCTAGCGGACGCTGAACTCCTTTGGGAGTTATCTCAGTCTTGAGACCGTTATTGTCTACAGTGGTGAACCGTCCAGACGGATCCAGTGCAACGCTCTTGAACACTTTGCCGTCAGTAGACCTTATGTATGAGTTATCAGTTTGAAGTCTGTATGTCTCCGGCGATTTTCCAGGCATTGTAACTGTCATATCGCCTTTAGGATCAACTTTGAATGAACGACCGTCCTTACTTGTAAGTTCAGTCACTACGCGAGTTCCATCGGGTTTGATGTTAGTAGATACAGTGTTATCGCCGACAGCTTCCTTAAGTGTCATTGCACCAGTCTGTTCATTAAAGGTTAGTTCTACTTTCTGTTGACGGTTGGCAGGAAATACTCTGTTCCAGGTACCGTCAGCATTGAGCTTGAAGCCATCAGTTGGTTTGCCATCGGGACCGGTCATTCCAATTGTGTCAACTTTGCCATCTTTGCGACCAAGAACTAATTCAGATTTGTCAGCTGGATCAGTGTTTCTCTTCAGAATTGAATCTTGACCTCTGGGTCTCCATCCTCCCAAAACCGTCTCAGGAGTCGCCGCTTCCGGTGTTCCATCTTTGGTTGGTTTCACCATAAGAGCTTGATCTCTACCCTGTGAATCTTTTTGATTGAACATTAACGTTCCGTCAGGTCTTAATCTCAAGTTTTCTTGTGGCTGAATTTTGCCATCGGGGCCTTTGAATTTAGTGACACCATTTACTGGGGCTTCAGCAGTGTAAGTTCTAGCCGTGCCACCCTTGGGAGTGAACGTAAAACTTGTGACAGGACGCTCTGTTGATGGAGGCGTTGCGGCACCGCGTATGTATTTGGTCTCATCACCATTTGGCTTGGTGACAGACATAGTGACATCGTCTTTTAACGCGCGAACAATAGTGCCATCCGGTTTGACTGTACGAACCGATTTATCATTGAATACGGTTGTGACCTCTCCATTTTGGATGGTCGTTTTGGCATTGGGATAACGCTTAGCGTCGCTGGGATTTTCAATAGTTACTACTGATTTTCCATCAACCATGCGGGTTGTTACGGTTGCACCCTGATCGAATTCTTTGTTGACTAACGGATAGTTAGCCGGGAGCAATCCCTTTATTTGATCTCGGGTACCCGGTGGGAAAACCTCAACCTTGGCACCTTTTAGATTTGCAGGTTCGCCTTTCCATGTATCACCGTACTGAGTTGTGACCTTCCCGTCAGCGCCTAAGGTTTGGGTGCGACCATCGGTGAATGTTCGGACAACTCCAGCTGCTGTAGTGCTTTCCTGATATTGCAAATCAGGAACTAATGTTGCCAACTTGCGAGCAGCAGCTTCAGGAGAATCTGAGCCTACAGCTTTGGCAAGATTCTGTTTGTTTATTCGATAGCCATTGCCAAGGTCGTTGACTCCATTTGTGCCGCTCCAGTTTTGCTGAAGTGTTTTAAGAGAAGAAAGCTGCTCGGGTGAAAGTTTGTGAGGGTTTGAACTATGCAGTGCCATCCTAAGATTGTTCTGGTCGACATAACCTCCCATTTTGTCTATAACTGATTGGTTTGTTCCTGGAACCTTATCCAACAGTGCCGCCGCAATCTTAAATTTAGGGTCTGTAGCACCATCTGTTCTGGCTCTTTGAGCGGCCGAATCACGAAAGGCTTTGATCTGAGCTGTTACATCTCCAGATTGGAGGACATCTCCATTCCCTCTCGCTTTAAGTTCGGCTAACAGTTGTGGATTTCTATCGAGCGCAGCAAGAAGTGCACGATCAAGAGCTCTTTGAGGGTCCGCTTTGACATCAGCACCTGGTGCGACTAACTGATCAGCCGCTTTGGCGCGAAATGCATTCAGGTCTACCGGTCCACCCATCGCGTCTTGATTCATTCTAGTCAGAGCTACGTATGGCAACAGACCAGACCTTTCCAGGTTACTTACCAACTGACTTGCAGTGGCATTTACGTCGGCAGTACTACCTATAAGAGGTATTGCATCTTGCAGGAATTTGGTAGCGGGAGCCGTATCCAACGTTTGCGTCGAATCCGCCACATCAGCCTTAAGGTTCTCTACCGGCTTATCCGTCTCTCCAGCCATCTCAAATCCCTCCCGGGCGTGTGTTCACATTACTTGGTAATAAGATTGACCTGTAAAAAGTCCAAGAAACCAACTGCATAGGCTTTTTATTCCCTTTGGGCTTACATTGCAAACCGATAGACATGCGCTGGTGCACCTTTTGACAGTTGTATGGAACAATTATGCGAATTACTTGGCAAGGTGTCACTGGGGAAACTACGTAGTAGACCGGAAAATGTTGTCTACAATACAAGTTGCCAAGAGGGCGCTCGGCGCAGATTAAATTCTTGCATCAGCATATAAAGGATATATAGATATAAGACGCGCGCGACTAAAGACCGTTTTTCTTGATTGCTTCTGCACGCTCAATTATCTCGTGGGCTTCAAGCAAAACCAAAGCTTCGTTAATCGAATCTACTCCCGCTTCGTTTTCGTTGCTGTGAGTGGCGTAGACAGGTTGAAGAGCCAGGTTTTGAAATGCCATACCAATCTCTTCGGCTGTTGCTAAAACGAAATTTTCCATTTGATTGCGCGTTGCTTTTATAGAAATTGCAAGGTCAACCGCTGCCGAATTATTGACGAGCGCCTTAACAGATTCGGAAAGAGAAACACCCTGAGTCAGTTTGCTCGTTAGATTTTTGACTTTGTCTGTGATTCTAGAGGCTGCTGTGCTGAATTTCTTTTTCATTTCTACTTGAATTAATTCATTCAATACTGCATTTAAAAATTCAGGCGCTTCTGGTTGGCCGCCATACTTTTCGCCAGTCGATTGCACCACTTGTTTGATTTCATCAGGTGTTAGATTTTTGAAAGTGGTGGCAAGTTTAGATGTGACTATGTCGCAAGTCGCGTTCCAGGCTGAGGCTTTGTGTAAGACTTGAGTTACTGAATTTAGTGGCAAGTCCATTGCCATTTCAAATGCGGCTTCTCTCAAATCACTGTTCGAACAAAGAGCAGCAATCATTGGACGCAAGCTCGCAGAAGATGAGGCAGGGCTTTGCAAGAAAATTTTCAAGTCTTCTTGTGCCAGACTTTTTTCTAGAGCGTGATCTGTTTGTGCTCGCTTAATTATCGATTTAAGTGTTGCTACCAGGTCGAAGTCTTCGTCTATATCGACTTTGAAAGATACTAAACCGTCTTGTTCTTTTTGTTGAGTCCAGGTGCTTGAAGGAATGTAAGCGACAATTTCTGCATCGTCTTTTTCGAATTTTACGACCAGACTTCCTGAATTCAAAAGTGCACTACCAAGAAGTATTTTGTTGAGCGAAACAACATTTTCATCGTCGCAAACGCGTACATCTATATGGCGACCGTTTACAACCAAATCGTTCACGCCAAGAGTGCTTGCTAAAGATTGAATGTGACTGAGTGATTCCCATTGTTCACATACTACGTTTAACTTAGGATCGAGTTCAGATACTATGGCTTCGGCGCTGAGCAATGCAAGGTCGAGTTTCTGGTTGACTCCCTGCACCATAGCGTTGCTCGAGGAGAGAATCTCCATTTCTTTGGTCAGCGCGATTTTTCTTTCGGTTGCCATCTTCTACCTCGTTACCGCCCGATTATCTTGCTCAGGCATCTTGTTACTTTTAATAACGCCAGTTTGGAAAAAATTAGAGCGGTTTTCATAAAATTGCCTTTTTTCTTAATTCTAAAAGTCGATTTTCATCTAAAGACAAAGCTTTGGCCACTTCGTCCCATTCGCCAAAGGGACGCTTTTGCAAAAGCACTTCTAATTCTTTAGCTTTGAGATCAAGGGCAGCTTTTAATTTTTCTGGCGTTGCCTTATTGAGGTCAATCCTTATTATGTGAACCGATATCGGTTTAAGTACAGCACCGCGCTTGGTCAAAATGCCAAGCTCGCCAGGTGTCAAAAATAGACGCTCTGAACACTGGGTAAGATTTTCAAATGGTCTAAGGTCTACGATTTTCTGCGCCAATTCTTTGCCAGCGCCCAGGATATCCATTATGTCGCGACGTGTGGCACTATTGATGTCTACTGGTGTAAAGGCTGCGGTAGCGCCGTTGTCTTGGATTGTTTGCAATCGCTCTGCTTTAATGATTTTTTGATCGACAAGATCTTGAAGTGAATAAAATTGACGAGCAGCAATAAGTCTGTCCACTTCGCCTTCGGTCAATCCCAGATGGTGATTGAGTTCTCGACGAGAGGCAGTATTTATATTTATCTGGGCTTGCCACGATTGGGCAATGGTTGGAGTTTGAGTACGCAACACGTCGCGAATTAAGTTTAAGCCTTTGTCGAGCAAAACCTGACAGCGAGCGATTCTGCGCGCCGGGCTATCTCCAGATAAGTTCAGCACTTCACAGCATTCTTTCATAGTCATTTCTTGACCAGATTTTGAATGCTTTGTCAGTCCCATTGCAAACAAACAATCAATTACTTCCAGTGCTTCTTTATTTGCAGATTGGCTATCGGCAAGTAATTTGGCAAGCACTTGTCTGACTTGATTTAATTCACCAACTTGTTCGTTTGAAAGAGCAATATTTTCTGGTATGGCATTTGTGTCTGCTGCAATATTCTCGCGCGGATCTTTATCACCTTCTTCAAGGTACATGTCTTGAAGAGTGTTTTGTTCCCATTGCCATTCGGCTTTAATATAATCTACAACAAGGTTATGTACTGAGCGTTGAATGTAGCCTGGTAAGAGGACCTTGAATCCATCTTGAGTCTTTTCGTTTAATTGTTTTTTGAGAGCGTGACATAGTTTTTCTGCCGCATCTAAAGAAAGAGAAACGCAATTTCCCTTCTGCTCGTCTTTGGCAAGATGGCGCATTTGCCAGAATCTGCGCAAGCTTTGATT
The DNA here is from genome assembly GCA_016699165.1 of Candidatus Melainabacteria bacterium. Classification (GTDB taxonomy): domain Bacteria; phylum Cyanobacteriota; class Vampirovibrionia; order Obscuribacterales; family Obscuribacteraceae; genus Aved-18. The sequence continues at coordinate 4,262,836 of CP064963.1, forward strand.
GAATTCAAGCATTTTGGCAATTTGAGGCTGAAAATAATTGTTGCGCAAAAGTATTATAAAGCCGTCGCGCTGCCCTTCTTGCAAGCTCAAACACCTAGAGTAGATATTTTGAGCGCCAATTGCTTTTAAGAAATCAAATACTAATTTTTTGCCGCTGCGCTCATCATGCGGCATCGCTTCATATACGTCTTTCCACTCAGGCACGATCGCCAGTATTTCTTCCACTTCTGTTTTATTAGAAAGAGGCATTAAATTGAGTCGAGTCCTGGAAGTTGAGCGGGTACGTCATTAATTTCGTCGTGTGCCGTGAGCATAATGTGACTTACACAAGTCCAGGATATCCAGAGCAGAAAGGCAAAGAAAGCCATGATAACTGTGACTTTGATGTCTTTGATTTCTTTTTTCTTCTTGGAGCTTTGAGCCAAAACATTTTTATCGAGACTATACATAAGCATTATCAAAATGGCTATACCCAATCCTACCGAACCTGAGCGCAGCGCCTCATTGCGAGCCTCTTGCGCATATTTGGTGGGTACGGGCGCGTTGGCTTCCAGGCTGCCTGGACGCCATGGTTTTTCTGCGCGCTGATAAGTGAAAAGATATGGTGCAGCAAATGCCATCACCAGGACCAAGATCTTTATGTAGAGCTTGTTAATTGGTTTTTTGTCTGCCTGCGAAGTGGGTTCTTTTTCCATTAAATGATTCTTGAAAACGTCGTAATTAAATGCCAGAAGGCTGCAACATGTCTAAATTCTACAGTCTTATATTAGCCTCCTCATAGAGTAATATGGTATTTGTTGAGAAATTAGGAAGTTATGAAGTCATCCGACCGGCAATTTGGACTGGAAGTCGACACTGAAGCAGTGGGAAATTCTCTGGCTCAAATCATAGTTCTTGACAATGGGCAAGAGCAAGTCATCGGTCAGGCCTGGCTTGCAGCACCCAACAAGCTGGTTACATGTGCACATGTCATTAGTAAATATTTGAACAATCCAGAACTTTTGATTGTCAAGTTTTTAGCTTCGGGAAATACCTATAATTTAGGTCTGGGTGGCAAGATTCATTTGCATCCCAAATTTCAAGTAGATGCTGGCAAAGAAAAACTGGTCAAATTCGACCTTGTTGTTTTAGAAGTCGAGCTTAGCTTGCCCGAGTCGCAAGCAAAACCAATACCAATTGCATTTGATATGAAATTGCCTGCTCAAGAGTCTCTTTGTGCCATTCGTTATCCTTCGCACCTTGGTCAATTTACCACCACCGTTTCGCCTGTTGCTCAAGTAGGACGCTTTTTGGGACCGCTAAAAAAAGACGATCCTTATCACTTGTTGCATGACCTGGCATTAGCACCAGGAGACTCAGGCTGTCCGCTTATGAGCGGGAATTATCTGGTTGCCATTCACTGCGGTGACACAGCCACTCTACCTGGGTTGAATTTGCCAACGACAGCCATTCGCCTTGCAGTATCGGTTGATGCACTAAAAGAGCTTGGCATCAAAGGCAGCTCGCCTGTTGCAAGCAATCGTACATTGACCACTGTGGCTCAGGGGGTGGTTGCGTTTCTGCTCGTAGGACTAATTAGTTTTGCCATTTTGTCGGCATTTCTTGTGCTCCCTAAATTGGGTGCCGACGGAAAAGAGGGGACGCGAATAAGACCGATATCAGTGATGTTTACAAAGCCCCTGAATGGTTACAAGTTAGCAGAAGAAGTTGAGATTGCCCTTCGAACTCAATCTGATTGCTATGTCTATCTTTTTTATATTGAAAACAACAAAGCATTAGTTCTTTTTCCACCTATCAAAACAGACAAGTCCGCTCGCATAGCAGGCGGTGCCACGCGAATCGTGGACGGTTATGGTATTTATAAATTGAAAGCTGACCCAAGTCCAAATGGAAAATTGCACTTGCTCGCCCTAATTTCTTCAGTACCTCCCGTAGAGGATAAGGCAATGGAGGAAGCGGTCAAAACCAACGCCTGCCAATTGCCAATCGACGGTGACACATTGCTTCAACGAATCGACAATTTAAGGACCCAAAATCCTGACGAAGTTTTTTATGAAGTGATAGACGCTCCCAGAGCGACCATCACATCTGGTGAAGAATTAAGTCAAGCACACTAATCAAAGGAAGATAGATCGCCATGAATAGAAAGAGTAAGTTTGCTTCGAGCCTTTTAGCTTTGACCATGCTTTCGAGTCTAGGATTCTCGAGCGTAGCGTTTGCTGATGAGAAGAGCGAACCTACTAAGGAAGAAATTGAAAATTCCAAAGATAGAGGTCTGTTTGTCGATCCACTAGGACAAGCAAAGAAGTCTACTAAACCACCAGTCGAAGTCAAAACCAATGTAAGCCAAGACCCAGTCAAAGACAGCAAGAAGAAAGAAGTCAAAAAGACTCAGACTAAAGTTGCCACCGAAAAAACTGAAAAAACAGTGAAGAAAGTGGCGGTGAAAAAAGTCACTCCTGCTGAAAAAACGGCTAAGGTAGCGGCTGTTTCTGAAAAAATTGAAAGTCCCATTCAGAAAGCATCTTTTGTAAATGGCGAACAAGTGATTGCTGCATGGTTGAATAAGAAAGGTAATTCACCTAAATATAAAGACGGTGAAAAACTTACTGTGACTGTTGCTGCAAGCCAAGATTGCAATCTTATGATATTCAATTACGATGGTGGCACTCTCACCCAAATTTTCCCTAACGAAAATCAATCCGAACCTTTGTTGCGGGCTGGAGAAACTGTCGAAGTCGGTGGAGCTGAAAGCAGCTTTGAATATCAAGCAAGCAACACAAGCGATAAGCCGTCAAACGAAAAGATTTTTGTCTACGCTTATCCGGTTAAATCGCATAGCGCTCCAATTACAGTAGCTATGAATCCGGTTCAAAGCTCGCCCTTTCGATCGGCTGAAATGTCCCTTGAAAAATATCGCGACCTAGTTAACGAGTCCAAAGTATTTTTTGCAAGAAAAGTAAAAGTGGTGCCTAAAGCCACTGCTGATGGTGGCTCGCCTTTGAAGCTAGCAAGCCTTGAAGAGCAAGGTGCTGGCGTGAACAAAGTCGAACTTTCACTCACCATAGAAAAATAAATCGCGTAAAGTAAACTGGCTTCATGCCAGGGTAAAAAGAAAAGTGTCCCAAGCCGCCCTTGAGACACTTTTTTATTGCTTCAATTCAGAAACTAGACTGTGGCATCCCATCCAGAAGGATGTTTGCTTGCTGCAGCAAAACGCTTAGAGACAACTTCCCAGTTTAGATTGCCCAGAAAAGCATCCAAATATTTTGGTCTGTCTACGCCGTAATCGATCATATAAGCATGTTCGTAGACATCGAGCACAAGCACTGGAACGATATTTGCTGGAGAGAAAATATTATGTGTATCCAGAGCAAAAGCATCGAGTGTTCCCGATCTTGTGTTCCATCCAATGATTACCCAACCACGCGCACTTTTGCCTGCGGCTTTTAAGAAGTCTGCAAACTTGGCTTGCGAACCCCATCTATCGTCGATGGCAGCTTTTAAATTGCCTGTAGGTCCGTCGCCTTTTTTGCCCAGGTTACCGAAATAAAATTCGTGATAAACCACACCGTTTACTGCAAAGCTTTGCTCAATGAGCAATTCGCGAACGGTTGAATAAGTAGCATTTGCTGTGGTCAAGTCTACGTCTTTCAATGATTTTGAAATGGCGTTGGCTTTATCTACATAGCCTGTGTAGAGTTTTAAATGTTGTTTGATTTGCGACGCAGAGAGCCCATCGAGCGATCCTGCTAGTGCGTTGAAGTCTTTTGCGACGTATGGTGCTTCAGCAGATCCTTTGCCGGAGCCTGAAGCAGCAGAAGTAGCGGCTGCTTCGATATTGGCAGCGTTAGCACCTGAGCCAACTAGTGTTCCGACAGACGCAGCCATGGCGCCCATCATCAGTATTTCGCGTCTGGTCACAAGACCACTTTTAGTAACTTCATAGTTACCAATTAATTTTTCGTTTTCACGTGTCATTAGCAAATCCTCCTTGTCAACCAGCTTTCTTGCAAGCTCTGTGACATAGCGGTTGAGCTTAACACATTTTTTTAAAGAAGCGAAAGCCAATGCGTGGCAAGATCTATCTGTATCGATACTATCCGGGGAATCATAATGAGCTCGACCAATTTGAACGCCCAAGCAAAAGTCAAAACCAAAACCAGCGCCAGTTATAGTTTGACGCTCAGACTGAAAATGCTCAACAACCCAGGCAGTCTAGGGCTTGTAACGTCCAAGATAGGCGAATTAGGCGCCGATATTGGCGCTATCGACATTAGTGGATTTGACGGCGATTCAATTGTCCGCGATCTCACTGTAATGGTGCGAGACGAAGAGCATGGGGAAAATCTGGTGACTGAGTTAAAAAAACTCAACGGCTGTCAGGTGGTGAATGTTTCTGATCGAACTTTTTTGATGCATCTAGGTGGAAAAATCAGAGTGACTAACAAAGTTAAGTTAGCCACTCGCGATGATCTTTCGATGGCTTACACGCCTGGTGTTGCACGTGTTTGCATGGCTATTCATCACAATGTCGAGAAAGCATATAACCTCACTATCAAAGGAAATACAGTAGCCGTGCTAACTGATGGATCGGCGGTGCTCGGGCTTGGAAATATTGGTCCGGAAGCGGCGATGCCTGTGATGGAAGGCAAATGCATGCTCTTTAAAGAATTCGGAAAAGTGGATGCCTTTCCGATTTGTTTAAATACGCAAGATACAGAAGAAATTATCAATGCGGTCAAATACCTTGCCCCTGTATTTGGTGGCATCAATCTAGAAGATATTTCAGCGCCGCGTTGTTTTGAAATTGAAACCAGGCTGAAAAAAGAACTTGATATTCCAGTCTTCCACGACGACCAACACGGCACAGCGATTGTGGTTTTGGCCGCGCTAATAAATTCGGTGAAATTAGTGGGCAAGAAGATTGAAGATTTAAAAGTAATTGTGAGTGGTGTTGGTGCTGCTGGTGTGGCTTGCTCCAAAATTCTTATGAGTGCTGGTGTTAAAAACGTAATAGGTTTCGACCGCCAGGGTGCCATTTATAAAAATCGAGACAATCTCAATTTTATGAAAGAGTGGTTTGCCGAGCATACAAACCCAGAAAATTTCAAAGGCACTGTTTCAGAAGCATTACGTGGTGCCGATTTGTATCTTGGACTGTCTGGTCCAGGAAGTGTTAGTGCAGAAGCAATTGGCACTATGGGAAAAGACGCTATTGTTTTTGCTATGGCAAATCCAACTCCTGAAGTAATGCCTGAGGAAGTGGCGGGATTTGTGCGCATAATGGCTACGGGTCGCTCTGACTATCCTAATCAAATAAACAATGTGCTTGCATTTCCAGGCATCTTTAGAGGTGCGCTTGATGTGCGAGCCAAAGACATTAACGAAGAGATGAAACTTGCTGCGGCTCACGCCATTGCCGCTGTTATTTCTGAGCGCGAATTGAACGAAGACTACATAATTCCAGGTGTGTTTAATCCAGCCGTGGCCGAAAACGTTGCTAAAGCTGTGGCAGAGGCTGCCGTTAGGACGGGAGTGGCAAGAAAATTTAGCCCGGATGAGATAATTTGATATAGTAGCCAATAGAACCTGGTTTGAATTTGAGGGACTCGCATGTCTGAAGTAGAAAAAAGACGCCGCAAAATTGAAGCTGAAAGCCGCTTGCGCCAGGAAAGAGAGCGGGAAGAGCGCCGCAAAAAAGAAGAGTTGGAACGCCGTCGCAATAAAGAAAATCATGAGCGCTATCGCATGCAGCAAATGGCTGTACAGAAGCAAAAAGAGAAAAAACTAGCCAACGAAAAAGAGTCGGAAGATAGAACCGAAAAACTTGTGGCTGAGTTAGATAAAAAGAAGGCAGAACGCAAAAAACAAACATAGGTTTTTTGCTTAAAAACAACCCTTGTCCTGGTTTGGTTTATGGTCCAGAAGTGGTTTGCTTAAAACACGCTTGCTCACTTTAGGCTTTGCTCCAGTCAGAAATTGAACATATTTTTCTGCCATGTTAAACAAGAATTTGTCGCCACAGCACGAGTCTTCCACTTTATGAATTTTTCGTTTGGGCATGATATTGAATTCGTTCATATCAATCTCCAATAATTGGTCCCAACTTTCATTATAATGTCAAAGTATGAAGAGTGCTCATGCAAAATTTATTGCAGTTGTGTTTCTGGCGGTATGCCTTGCTCCGCAAGCTTTTGGCGATGCGCCAATTAAAGACTCAGAAAAGTCTCAGACTAATAATCCCCAGTTTCACAAAGCCTTGCTCGACATAGCCGCCAAATACACGAGCTACGGCAAAGTAGACGATATGGCTAAATGGGCTCCCTGGTTATGTGCGGCACCACCACCGCCCAAAGCCAGAGTCAGTATGAGCAGTGATAGCGATACTCACGGTCGAAAGCTGTATTATTTGTTTGCTGCTAATCGAAATGAATACGTGGCTAAAAAGCCTCCACAAGTGGGACAGACAGTAGTTAAAGAGTCTTGGGTCCCTCAGGTTGGAGTGGTAAATACTGCCGGTGTTTCACCTAAACTTTCTCATCAAAGCGATTTGTTTATTATGACCAAACTAGACCCTGCTACAAAAGACACTGACGAAGGCTGGATTTATGGAACTGTCACTTCAGATGGAAAAACAGTTACGTCTGCTGGTCGAGTCGAATCTTGCATGAAATGTCATATCCAAGCCAAAAATGACCGACTGTTTGGAATGAAAGAAAATCTGCCGGTTATTGGTAATTAGCACGAGTGGCAAATGCAAATTATTCTGGAAAAAATTCACCCAAGGTGATAATCATTGTCTTGCTGACACTGTTTGCTGTTTTTATTATTGTCGCTGTTTATTTGGTTGAAAATACTCCTGTCAAATATGTTCCAGAGCTAATAGACAAAGTTTCGGACAAAGTTGGCAATCGTTTTTATTTTGAAAATCCAAGCGACAAAGTTTTAAAAGAACGATTTCTTAAGTGCAAAGAGTCTTATGAATCTTTAGTTAAAATGACAAAGGAAGATGGCGTAGATCGACTTGATGAAAGTCTGCTTTCCTATGTCGATGACAATGAAAAGCCGCAATTCATGCCGGGCACGCTTGGTGGAAAACTGAAAGGCAAAATAAATCAGAGAAGATTTTTTATCTATCACGAGCTCTTGTGCGAATGCAAAGTAAGATCAATCGCTCGTCTGCTTGAACAAAGAGACAAATCTCAAGGAGTGAGATTTTTGGTTTTTACAGAAACTGGAATTCAGAATTCGAATAATCCAGGCTCCCAAAAATATGTAGTGTACTTAGAGCGCGACGATTATTCTACTGTAGAAAACACGGATAAAGCAAAGCCAGATAAGAACGGCTGCGTCAATGCGTTAGTGAAAATTGAGCCGCATTGGTATATTTGGAGATACACATTTAAGCCCCAAGACAGAAAACTTTTTTGAACTGAGTGTCGATGACTAATCAATCCAACAAGTACATCATTTACACCATAATTGCTCTTGCTATTTTTAGCTTGTTTGGAATTATTGGATTGACTGTGTTTTTTGCTTCTTCGGTAAGCAAAGATGTGTCTTTTCAGGACTGGATCTCCGCTTCGCAGAAATTTGGCGATGACGCTATAGAGATAGATAAGAAAGTGTCATTTGCAACAATGCCTAGCGATAAAGAACTTTCTGAATTTTACAAGTTACATCAAAAAGAATTCGATTTGATGAGTACCATGTTTTTAGAAGACAAATTCACCAGCCTCAATATGCTCTTCGCCTATGACAAAGACAGTCGAATGGCGATGTATCCTTATCTTGAAAAAATCGACCTGGGTGAGGATGCCAAAAAGCGGTATTTTCAATTCCCAAAAAACGCTATGACAAATATAGAGAATTGATGAAAAGCTGCAAAGTTGAAGATATACATTCTCTTGATGAGAATAACGAAGACGGTGCCGGTTTTACATTGTATAACGAAAGTCTTGTACCGGGAAAAGACGCTGAGGATGCCGATTTCTTCAAGCGCAAAGGTATCAGTTATTGGAAGAAAGCAGACTTTGATTCATATGATTCGACAGATCAAATCGAATCTGTGGATGGTGCCACATATGGTTCAGTACAAATAGAGCCAAAATCACACTGGTTTGTCTGGCTCTGGATGCAAACGCCTAATAAGAAATGATTTTAAACAGTTTGTTTTTTTAGATCGAGCAAAGCTTCTTCAGCACTCATCAATTTGGTTTTGAGAATCGATTTTGCTTTATCTATTATTAGTCCGGCTTTCATTGGCCTTGTGGCAGCTTGATTCAATTCTGGCGTGGTTACTGGAATGATCAGTTTTTCGTTCAAATCGAAAATTTTGGCAATTAAAAGAGCAAACTCATATCTACTTAAAAACGAATCGGATGATATATTTAAAACTCCTTGCAAATCCTTTTCGCCCAGCTCAACAAGCGCTTTGGCAATAGATTTATTGTAAGAGGGAGAGCCGAACTGATCAGTTGGAACTTTCATCTCTTGCCCCTGGCTTAACTTGGATTTTAATACCAGATAGAAATTTTTTCCCACCCGCTCATTGCCAAAAGTAATAGTTGTTCGTACTATCAAGTGATTTTTAGAATTAGCTTTTACATATTGCTCAGCAAGTAGTTTATGTTCACCGTAGAAGTTTATGGGATCTGGAGTAGCGTCTTCTTTGTATGGACCTTCTTTGCCGTTAAAAACATAATCCGTTGATAGAAATATAAGTCTTGAATCAGAGTAGTTGCAAGCGTCCGTAATGCGCTTGATGCCATCATAATTAGTGGCACGACTTTCTTCTGGATGCATTTGACAATAATCGACATTTGCAAGCGCAGCACAAGCGAAAACTACTTCGGGCTTGAATTGATCAAATGTTTTTTGAATTGAATCACAGTCATTTATATCTGTGGTCGTAAAATTAGGCTCACTTAGATTTTGTTTGTAACTTGTACCAAGTGTGGCGTGTTTGGCTTCTAAAGCTTCTTTGAGTAGTGCTCCGCCAATTTGTCCGGAGGCTCCAATAATTAGAAATTTAGCCATGTTTTATTGACCAGTCATATGGAATATCATTTTTAATTGGGTCCAGTCGACGAATTTCGTAAGGGTCATGAGCTATTGATGAGCAGTTGGCCACAATCGAAGGACTTGTACTGATGCCTTTGAAGCCATTCCAAATATTGGGCGGAATAGTAACTAGTTTATAGTTGGAGTCGCCAATGAAAATTTCTTGCACAACTCCATTTGAAACTGAATCTTTGCGATCATCGTACAGAACTAATTTGATCATGCCGTTTACACAAGCATAATTGAGAGTCATTTTTTCGTGTAAATGCCAGGCTTTGATAGCGCCTGGATTAATGCATGAAAAGTATATTTCGCCAAATTTTTTAAAGTGAGTATCGTCGGCTCGAAGCATGTGCATTACTTTGCCGCGCTCGTCGCAAATTTGTTTGAGGGGTGTGATAATCACATCGTGAATGGTATTGCTTTGTGCAGTGCTCGTCATTTCCAAATTCTCCAAGGTGCATTACCGGATGCCCAGAGGCTTTGCAATAACTCTACGTCGCGCACAGTGTCCATGCATTGCCAGAAGCCGTCGTGCTGGTAAGACGATAACATTCCTTCTTGAGCCAGTCTTTCAAGCGGTTCACGCTCGAAAACTGTATCATCGTCATTGATGTATTTTTTTATTTTAGAATCTAATACAAAAAATCCACCATTAATCCATCCGCTGTCTGCCTGCGGCTTTTCAGCAAATCCAATCACTCCAGTTTTGTCCAGTCTAATTTGGCCAAAACGCGCAGGTGGTCTTACAGCAGATACTGTGGCGATACGATTTTCTTTTTGATGCAACTCAAGCACCGCTTTTAGATTTATATCGGCAATGCCATCGCCATATGTGACCATAAAAGGTTCATCGCCCAAGTAATCGGCCACTCGTTTGATTCGCCCGCCGGTCATGGTATCAATTCCGGTGTCAATTAAATGAACTTTCCAGTCTTCTACATCGTGAGCGCTTGCAACTTGAGTATCGCCCGACTTTAAATCAATCACTAGATTGCTGTCGCGAGTTCTGTAGTTGAGAAAATAATCTTTGATTATTCCGCCCCTGTAACCAAGGGCGATCACAAACTCTTTGAATCCAAAATGGCTGTATATCTTCATGATATGCCACAGAATCGGTCTGCCGCCGATTTCTACCATTGGTTTGGGTTTTATTTGAGTTTCCTCTTGCAATCTGGTGCCCAGACCACCAGCTAAAATTGCTACCTTCATCGTAATCTCGCTCTTTGGTTAATCGTTATAATTATAGTGATGAGTTCTGAAAAACTTAGACAAGAAATTTTAGCTCTGGTCAAAGAGTACTATAAGCAAGAATGGCCAGAGAAAGAATTCAAACCAGGAGCGACCCCGCTTGAATATGCTGGGCGCGTATTTGACGAGCATGAGTTAGTCAATCTTGTCGATTCATCACTTGATTTCTGGCTCACAACAGGTCGATATGCAAATGAGTTCGAGCAAAAATTTGCCGCTTACCTGGGTAGGCGCTACGCATTATTGACCAATTCAGGTTCGTCAGCTAATTTGCTTGCCGTTAGCGCACTGACTTCGCCCAAACTAAAAGACCGGCAGCTTGTGCCAGGGGACGAAGTAATCACAGTGGCTTGTGGTTTTCCGACCACGGTTAATCCTATTTATCAAAACAATTTGGTCCCGGTCTTTGTTGATGTGGACCTGGCTACATATAACGCCAATGTCGCCCAAGTTGAGGCTGCTATTTCACCTCGCACAAAGGCAATTTTTCTTGCGCACACATTGGGGAATCCTTTTGATCTAGAAGCTATCAAAGCTCTTTGTCAGACTCATCAATTATTTTTGTTAGAAGACAACTGCGATGCGCTTGGAAGTAAGTATGACAATAAGTTGACTGGCACTTTTGGAGACTTGAGTACTTTTAGTTATTATCCCGCCCACCACATTACTATGGGCGAAGGTGGCTGTGTAAGCGCTGACTCGCCGGTTCTGAAAGTGGTGGTAGAATCTTTTCGTGACTGGGGACGCGATTGCTATTGTGCTCCTGGTGTTGCTAACACTTGCGGCAAGCGCTTTGAATGGCAGTTGGCAAGCCTACCTGAGGGCTATGATCATAAGTATATTTATTCGCATATTGGCTACAATTTAAAACTTACAGATATGCAAGCATCAGTAGGACTGGCTCAGTTAGACAAGCTTCCGACTTTTATTGAAGCGCGCAAACGCAATTGGAATTTTTTACGAAACGGTCTAGCTCATTTAGAAGACTATTTTATTTTGCCCGAGCCTACAAAGAATAGCGACCCGTCCTGGTTTGCTTTTGTTCTAACTGTGCGTGACGGCAAGCAAATAAAAAGAAAAGACCTGGCTAATTTTCTTGAGAGCAAAAAAATAGCTACTCGTCATGTTTTTGGCGGCAATTTAATTCGTCAGCCGGCGTATCAAGATAAAAATATGAAAGTGATAGGTGATCTTTCAAACACAGATAAAGTGATGAAAGATTCAATTGTGCTTGGTGTCTATCCAGGTCTTGATGAGCGTCGTATCGAATATATGATTGAGACCATTTCTGATTTTATAAAGTCATAAAAGCTGCTTTGACTTATCGAGATCTGCCTTTTTTGGCTTGAGGTCTTTTAATTACTTGTCTTTGAATTACTTGTTTTTTGTCATTAGAATTTGACAGATCGGGCTTGTCCGAAAACTCTGGCAGCGACGGTGGTTTCAACTTGAGTTGCTTTATCACCATATTGATTGCTGTATCAAGCTGTGGGTCTTTGCCTTGATGATAATCTTGAGGAGTGATATCAACCTCGATATCAGGGTCAACTCCATAGTTTTCCACTTTCCAGCCTACGTCCTGAAACCAGAATGAAAATTCAGGCTGAGTTGTAATCGTTCTATCCACTAGTCTGTGTCTTGGATAAATTCCGATGACACCACCCCAGGTGCGTTTACCCACCAGTGGACCTAATTTGTAGAGCTTGAAACAATGACTGAAAATGTCACCATCCGAACCTGCAAATTCATTGGTGATTGCAACCATGGGACCTGCAACGGATTCTGGCGGATATGGTTGTGGCGGACCCCATCTGTTAACGTCGTATCCCACAATTTTTCGATTCAGTTTTTCAAGCAATAATGCAGACACGTGACCGCCACGATTGTATCTGACATCGATAATAAGACCTTGTCTGTTAACTTCTGCCATATAGTGGCGGTGGAACTCTGCAAACCCGTATGGTCCCATGTCGGGAATGTGCACATAGCCAACTTGGCCGCCGGTTTTTTCATGCACATATGCGCTATTTTTTTGCACCCAATCTCTGTAGCGCAATGCGCGTTCGTTGCGCAATGGCTTAACTACTAACTTTTCACGCTTTTTCTCTTTACGCAAAACGCCTATGGTAACATCTTTGCCACCATGATTAAAAAGCAATTCTTCAAGCGGGCTGTGTTCATTAACGGCAATGCCATTGACTTCAAATATGCAATCACCAGGCTGAAGTGATATACCAGTTTGACCTAGAGGCGAGGTCGCATCGGGTTCCCAGCTATCACCACTTAATACTTGCAATATTTCGTAGGCTTTCTTTTGTTGGTTCCAAGCGCAATCGCATCCAAGGAAACCTTGCCTGTAATATGGCGCCCAACGGTAATCACCGCCCATCTCGTAAGCGTGTGAAGTACCCAGCTCTCCATGTAATTCCCAAATCAAATCAGATACTTCAGATCTGGTGCGCACGCGCGGAAGCAGCTTCTGATAGCGCTTGCCTGCCTGATCCCAGTTGATTCGAGACATGTCCTCGACCCAAAACTGTTCTTTTTGAAGTCGCCATGCTTCATCGTACATCTGCGCCCATTCTGCTTTTGGATTGACGATCACTTGAGCGCGCGATAAATCTAAAAAGCCTGAGTCTTTTCCTGAACCTTGAGGATACGCTGGTCCACGCCCTTCTTCGGGTAACTTTTCAGCAGAGTCGAAAGCACGAATGCGCCCACGTCTTGTTTTGTAATAAATTGTCTGACCATCCAGAGCCAGGCTCATGTAGCCCACGTCCCCATACATGTCTGCTTGTTTTCGATCTTCAAAATCATATGCCATCAATACAGCTAGATTTTGATCGTCGTCATACCAACTGTGATCTGGTTTGATTCCACGTACTGGATATAGAGTGAATAGGACGCGATTCTTGACTCCTAATATCTGCCCGTATTTGCCTTCGGCCGCCGGAAAAGCAAGAATGCGATTTGTGATACCATCAAAATCAATTTCTACATTAGAGGCTGAATTTACTGTTGGTTGATTTTCTTGCTGCGCACCAGATTTAGTATCGACGATGCCGATTTTCTTGCCTCTTGCTTGCGCTTTAGAAGCGGTTGCAGGAACTTTCGCACTGTCCGCATTTGATGCAGTGTTAGACCTTTCAAGTTCTTTAAGCACTATATCAAATGCTTCTTTGAGAGCATCTTTATAAACTTTTTGCATGGCTGCTTTAGATGCAGCTGTTTTTGTTTTTGCTGTAACTTTACTATCAGGTAATTTTGCAATAGCATCTTTTAGTTGTGCAATTCTTGATGCTTGTTTGGAATCGCCTTGCTGCTGAGTGGGCTGTTCCTGAGTTGGAGTCTTCGCTCCTTTTCGAGCGAATGGTTTTTGTTTTGGCAAGAAGGGCGAGGCAATGTCTTTGCGCAGAGTGACCAAAAAAGGTCTCATTACACGTGGAAATCCATAAGCAAAAGACATTGAATCTGCTACAGGATAAAAGTTTCTTGCTCCCAGAAAATAAATGTATTTTCCTTCTGGATCAAAACAGGGTCTTGCGTCAAAGCGCACCGGGTCTGTAATATCGTGAATCGAACCTGTGGGTACATGAACGACGCGAATAATACAAAGTCCTGGATGAGTGGCAAAACTATATGTAATCCACTGGCAATCTGGAGACCAATTGAAATCGTCTATACGCTCAGCTGGACTTTTGTCCAAGATTTTAAATGTAGTATTAGATGCTGCTGGAGCCGATTTTGTGCGAGCTGAGCGGGTTGTTTTTTTTGTGCGTTCTTTGTTTTCTTCGTCTTTTCTTATATTTACCAGGAGAAGTTCGTGGCGATGATTGGACATTGCCACCATTTTTCCGCACGGCGAAACTTTTAACGAAAGCGTTCTACCTATGCCACGTTCAGTTAGCACCACAGGTGGCTTTTCTTTATTGCAATCGTGTAATTCTAGTTTTTCATAACCGTCGCGGTCGTTGATTACTACAAATTGATTGCCTTCAGGTAGCCACTCTAAATTGCGATAGCGCACTCTGCTGCCATCGCCATATTGATTGACCGGACCTTCCCAGTTGCCCATGATAATCGGTTGTCCACGAGCAATTAGACCTACACTATGACCGTCCGGGTGAGGGGAAAAGTGTTCAAGATATTCAATAGCTTCTACTATTTTGCGCTTTGTTTGATGGGTGCTAAGCGGAGCTACGATATTGATTTTTGTTTCAGATTTTTTGGCTGGATCAAATAGGTAGATGTCACCACCGGCGGTGTATATGATTTTAGAGCCATCGGTGGAAGGGAAGCGAACATAATATTCAGTTTGATGGGTTTCTTGGCGCAAGTCTTTGCCATCGAAACGGCATGAATAAATATTTCCGACTCCTTCGTGATCTGATAAAAAATAAATCCGGCTGCCAATGACCATTGGCCAGACCGAGTTTCCTTCAAGATCGATAAGTTTGTTAAATTTGCCCTGACCGGTGGGGTCAATCCAAATTTCGCCTTTAGTCCCGCCTTTATAACGTTTCCAGCGGGCAGGGTCTGTATTATTGCGTCCCACTACTATTATTTTTTTGCGATTCGAGCTTGTAGCAATATCAAATGTACAGACATGTCCCCAATTGAAACACTCAGGATTTCCACCATCTCGAGCTACGCTGAAGGCATCAGATGAGCGGAAAAAGGGAGTACGAGCATCTGAAGTGAAAAGGATTCGTTTGCTGTCTTCTGACCAACCGGTTAGAGCGATGGCATCTGAGTGCATGTATGTCAGTCTAGTCGGATTTCCTCCTGCAATTGTGGTGACATATATTTCTGGATGACCCTCTTCTTTGCCAACGAAAGCCAGATGTTTGCCGTCTGGAGAAACTCGCGGAAAAGAAAATTCTGCCTGTCCCGCTGTAAATCTGCGAGCAAGACCGCCTTTTAAACTGCATTCCCATATGTCGTCTTCGCAGACAAAATAAATTTTGTCTTTCCAGATGGTGGCATGCCGGTAGTAACCATACTGATCGTAGTCGTCGCCATTAGGTTGTGCCGAGGTTCTGGCCATGCATTTGTCTCTTGTTGCCGGATTCTAGATTTTACCAGTTAAGATATCGGATTTCGCTCCTTATAGCAGCGACAGTTTCCTGACAATCAGTCTGGAAAAACTAAAAATGTTATATAGCTTGTCATAGTTGGTACACTAAATTTAGGTGGATTGGGAGCCACTGGGGACCCCGGATTTTAAACAGGAAACTATGCTAGAAAAGCAAGCATCATCCACAGATAACTTCGGCACTTTGGTTTTGAGCACGGGGCTTATTTCTCCGCAGCAAATGGAAGAAGCCAAGAAAACATCCAAGAACTTAAACGTGCCTCTGGAACGGTCTCTTGTTATGCTTGACATGATGTCGGGATTTTTGTTGGGGTTAGTGCAAGAGGCTAACGAGTTAGTATCAAACGGCACCGTATCACTCGATTTGGCTGTAAGAGCTTTGCGCTTAGCCAGACAGCACAACATGAAACTCAAAGACGCCATAGGCGTTTTGGGACAAGTGCACAAAAAAACTGGGCGTGTGCAAACTATCACAACACCAGTCACTGAGCTGCTTCTTGCCTCAAATATGATCACGATGGAACAGATCGGAAGAGCTGTATCCCAGGCGCAAGACAGTGGAATGCAAACCGGGCGAATTCTGGTTTTAAACAGAGACGTCTCAAGCTGGATGATGACTGCAGTTTTGAATGCATTACTTATGGTCCGCGATGGGAAAATCGAAAAAGATCACGCTAAGGAAGCCATTTCCACCGTTGGCAACAGACGAGTAAGCATCGAACAAGCGCTATTTGAGCTAGGTTTGTATGTAGAGAAAGAAGGAAACACTGTTCGCATCGGCGAATTAGTTGCAATGGCTGGCTTTGTATCTGAAAGCGACATGCTTGAATGTCTTGAAATCGAGCTTGTAAAAGAAAAACAGTTTGGACAAATTTTGCTTGAACAGGGCTTAGTCACATCTGAGCTTTTAGAAGCAGCAATCATTTTGCAGGACATGGTAGCAAGCGGAAATATTAAGGCCTTTCAGGCAGCTGAAGCTCTGCGTGCTGTTCGCGATACAGGTGTGATGGTATATCAAGCGATGGCTGAGTTGAAACCACCGCCACAAGCTCCTCAAAAACATATTTCGCCTCAAGATTTGCTGGTAGAAGCGGGTTTTCTGGACCGCGACACCATTCAGCAACTTGTAAGCGATGAAGAGATAAGCTCAATTCGAGTGGGCAAAAAGGTTCTCGCTGCCGGAATTATTAGTGAAGCATTTTTATATCTTGCACTTAGAACCTATTCCCTTTTCCGTCAGGGATTTCTGTCCGCTGACCAAG
Organism: Candidatus Melainabacteria bacterium; assembly: GCA_016699165.1. GTDB lineage: Bacteria > Cyanobacteriota > Vampirovibrionia > Obscuribacterales > Obscuribacteraceae > Aved-18. The sequence continues at coordinate 4,279,510 of CP064963.1, forward strand.
CGACCAAAGCACTGGCTTTGTGTAAGTCAGACAACATGAGTCTGGATGAAGTGCTCTCCAAGCAGGGATGGTTCGTCCCGGCCAGAATGCAGTGGATTTGGTCTTAGTTTAAGTTAGGCTAGTTCTAGTTTTTTCTCAGCCAGAAGGGCTATTTCAGGTTGGAGATAGCTTTCCAAACCGCCTTCCATCAATCTGCGCACATCTTGCATGAAGCGTGCCGCAGGGGCTCCATCTATGCATCTGTGGTCGAAGTTGAGAGCCAGGGTAACCATTTTTCTAATTACAATTTGACCGTTTTTAACTACAGCACGCTCTTCTACTTCGCCTACGCCAAATGTGGAAGTAGTGACGCATGGAGGCACCAGGCATTTCACCCCGAATTTGCCCAAAGTGGACAATCCAAAAGTGGCGCCCATATATCTCAAGCGGACCCAAGGGTATTCGCGTCCCGCCCAAAGAATAAATTTGCGGAAAAGCCAGGGCATATTATTGAAGCGATTTTGAACATCAAGATGTTCCATATCTTTCATGTCTGCCTCGGCGTAGCCTTTAAGCTCTTCAGCAATCTGGCTCACCGGTTTTGTATCAGGATTTTCAATTGCTCCGAAAAATACGGCTGGTTGAGAGCCGATAAAGCGCTCGACCGTGAAACCAGCAACAATATCTCTAAAAGTTGCTAATCTGCCGCCTGGAGTCCAGCCTGTGCGTGTATCTGGATGATCACGCTGGGCTATGGCAATGGCTTTGAGCAACAATGCGGTAACTGTCACACGCTGACCGACGCCTTTCAACTGAATACGCAAGTCTTCAGCCCAGGTAAGGTCGATGTCACAAGTGATGAGAGTAGGAATATGCCCTGATTTATGTATGTGATCAGATCAAGTACGTTCCAACGCGGACGCGGTACATCAGAAGTGGTGTAGTTGAATAGTTTAGAAAGTAAATTCGCCATTAGTGACCCTATTTGAACAAAGTAAGAAATTGATGCCCGCGATACTAATTATAGATCAAGAGAGATGTTTACAAGAAGTAGCTAAAGTCCTTTTTCTATAAACGTATAAATGACTGTAATAGTTCCAGGTTTTAGCAAGAAGGATATATAAAGCAAAATTAGTAATTTAACCAAAGCTTCGGTCAAACAGGTTTACTCGGCATCTCTCCGCCCATGCGCAAACTGGCTTGAAGGCTATGTAACTGATCTTTTAAAACCGGTCGTATGACTTTCTCTGGCTCGTAAAAAAGCGACTCGATGATTTGATACAGGCGCGGGTCATGTTCTTTTAAATAACGCCGACTTTCTTCTATTGAAAATGCGGCCACACTCTCGGCAAAATACTCATGAGAACTGAATCTTGCATAACCAGAAATGAATAAGCGTTTGCTTACTTCGTGTTGCTTCAAAAGCTCTGAGGCGCCGGGATACTCATCTGGTAATGGATGTTGCTTATCGCACTGGCGAAGCATTTTTTCGTAAAGATCGAATATCTCGTCTTGTGTCGCTTTGGAAAGAATAAATTCAAGCTGATGTCCAAACTCATGTGCAACCACTAAATTGATTCGGACTTCTAAATATGGCTGATAGCGTGTGTATACAACGGCAAAAGGTCCGTGTTTGTAAAACATTTCCAGGTCTCTGCCCATCTCATCGCGGTCCAAAGTGACATTTCCGGTCCTCACTCCAGTTTGACCAGCTGCTCCGTGTCGGACATTTCCCAGGGCACAATTGCCTTCGTTGCGGCGTACCGTTTGCAAAATTCCCGAAATGGCCCACAGTTTCATGTTGTCGAATAGATATTTCTTTTCTTGTCCCTTAAGCTGGTCATAGTCCATGAAATAACGAATAGTTTCGTCTTCTGCATAAGGCTTGTCGCGTCGTGACAATTTGCGCGTCCACTCAATTGTCATCGCCTCACCGTTTGATTTTTTACCTTCAAAAGAAAAATTGAGACAAGAATGCTCGTCTAATTCGCGCTTTGTCACTCTCGTTGCGTAATCACGCACAAATATTTTTCCATCATCGTCGAACTCGCCGATAAATCCATGATCTGGTGCAGCGATTCGACCGTTAATAACGTGAAATGGTACTGAATTGAATTTAAGACTACCTGTCGGTCCAATCAGTTTATTAGCCTCTCCACATTGAGGCAGGATAAGTTCAAGTCCCCCTGAATCTATGCCCCGAAAAACGCATCCGGGAATAGCGTCTACTGGGCGCAAGTTTTTATTTGTGCCAAAAGGACCTGATGTGTGTTGCAGGTAGCCATCGTCGAAAATAAGTCCCACGATTGCTCCGTCAAGAAAAATCTTGCCAAAATCGACAACCAGGAGCTGTCCATTCAATTCGATAAATCCGCTAGGACCTTTAGTTGTCATTTGGTTGCTTTGGGTTAATGGAACACTATTAGTATTGTATGGTAGTTTTTCGTATTGCAAGATTGGTGTAAAAACTACTTGAAAAGTCGAATTAATCCGTCAGCAACCTAACTAAGCCGGGCTAAGATAAGGCATATAGAAGGGTGAGGCAGCTTGAAAAATGCCCGAAAACAGGCACGATATTAACTCACTGAGGAAAAACATGTCGACAAATGGCAGCCCAGACCCAGGTCAAGTTGTGCGCAAAATTACAAAGCAAACTACCTGGTGGCAAGCAGTTCTTGCGGTGGGAATTGGCGTCGGGATTGGTTTAACCCTTTCTAAGACTCTTTCAAATAAGCCAATCGTGTCTTCAATCAAGAATCGTACTGCGGCTATGATTTCTCACAAACTTAGTCCGCATCAAGAATTTCTCAAAACAATGGGTCTCGATTTCGTTCCAGAAATAACCCAGCGCACCAATATTCTATTAATGGGTGTCGATTCGAATGGCAAAGGAAATGACCGTTGGGTTAACACTCGCTCAGATACTATGGTTTTAGCCAGTCTTAATCCTGAAGACCATTCGGTCGGACTTATTTCAATTCCCAGAGACAGTCGCGTAACTATTCCAGGACGAGAGCGCAGAGGTCCTGAAAAAATCAACTCAGCTCACGCTATGGGTGGACCTGAACTTGCAGTTGAAACTATCAAAGAAGATTTCGGTATTCCCGTTGATCATTATGTGGTGGTCGATACAGACGGATTGAAAGATATTTTTGAAGCGATAGGACCAGTAAAGGTCAACGTCGAAAAGAAAATGAAATATCGCGATAAGAGTCAGAAACTAAATATTGATCTGACTGAGGGAGAACAAGTTCTAGATCCCAAACAGGTCGAAGGATATGTTCGTTTTCGCCATGATCAAAAGGGTGATATTGGAAGAATTGAGCGTCAGCAATGGTTCTTGCGTCAAGCATCATCTAAATTCAAAGATCCATCTATCGTTTTGAAATTGCCTGAGCTGATGCGATTTGCCAAGGATTATATTGTGACCGATATGTCGGTGAAAGAAATGGCAGCTGTAGCTTTGTTTGCCAAGGACCTGGAATCTAAGAACATCGAAACAGCCATGATTCCTGGCGAACCGAGGATGATAAACGGTGGTAGTTATTGGATTCCAGATCCACAACTGGCATCACTGGTGGTGCAACGTTTAGCTGGCGCACCAGCCTGTGGTGAAACTATCGCTCGTGCTGTTTATCCACAAAAATTCCATCTCAAAGATGAATGGAGCGAAGATGCCCTTGAACCAAACGGCAACTTCAACAATGATGTTTTGCAAAATCAGCTTGCCTCAAGCTATACAGAAGAGCGTCCTTTTTCTTTGATTTTGAAATATCCTCAAGGTAGTGAAGAAGCGGCTCGCAACTATGAAAAGGCTTTTGAAGTTGCAGGCTACAACGTCCGCTCCAAAGTGAGATGTAAATCTTCAGAATGTCATCATGAGCAAATATTCTTGAACAGTTACAGGGCCGACAAGCATTATGTCGATTCTTTCAAAAAGAAGTTTCCATTGATGGATACGTTTGCTGTGGTGATGAATCCCACGCCAGGCACCAGGCATGATATCACTGTGCAGATTACACCTGACACAGTTTATCCAGTGATTCCCGAAACCGCCAAAACAAAATTTCAGAGCGACGAAGTGGAAGTGGGCGACACCACCGCATCTAAACGCGCTGGCAATCGCGGCTAATTACTCTTTTGCAAGAAATTTTATTGGTAAGTTCCAGGGGCTGTACTTGAAACGTCGACAGGCTGACAAATTTTGTTTTGCAAATCAAGCTTCTCAACAAAATTTCTTCAGGCAAGGAAAATCCATTTTTGTTTTTGGTTTTGCGAAAGAATCGTCCATGCGGATCACGGAAGAAATTTTATTGGAAAGTTTTAGTCCTGGTTCTTGAAACTTGCACAGGTGGGCAAATTTTCTTTCAGAAAACAAGCTTCTCAATAAAATTTCTTAGGGCAAGCGATCTGAAAACATTTTTTTATTACCGGCAAGGTCTTGCCAGATTCGGTCGTTTAATTTGAACTTTGAAGCGTGAAACGACGTCTTAAGAAGTAGAACCGACTTTGGGGGAATACTCTTATGGAAACTTTGAATTTGATCCAACATAGGTTGGAAACATTATCGCCTGGTGAAATTTTCACTACTCGCCAAATGCTTAGATTCGGTCACCGAAGGAAGGTAGACCAAATTTTATACAGACTTGTTAAAGATGGAAGGATTCGGCGCTTGTCTTACGGAGTTTTTTGCAGGAACAAAGAAAATGATATGGTATCGCCAACGGTGCAAGATGTAACTCTGATCAAAGTAAGAGGCAACAAAGTAAAAATCGCTGACAAATTTCCATTGAATCAATCGGTTGACGAGACACAGAATTTTATATTTTTTACCGAAGACTATTCGGGAACCTTCTTGTTTCTCGGTCAAAAAGTTGTTTTGAAAAAGATTTGCGGTAGAAAGTATAAATTGTCTCAATCTGAAATCGGTCGAGCTCTTTTGCGACTATGGTTAAGTGGTCGCAGAAATGTAGATTCTGACGAGGTTCGAATAGTTATTGAGACCTTAAGTACGAATGACAAAGCAAAGCTACGAAGCTACCTTCCTTGGATTCCAGGTTGGCTGCACAACTATCTAATCGATGAGATAAACCAATTAGGTTTATAGAACCTAGATCAGTTCTTCGACCAGGCTCTTGTAAGTTTCTTTGTTGATTGCTAGAGGTTGTTTAACCAATGCTCCTGCTTTCAATGACATTTCGCCGTCTTCGTAAGTTGGCATTTCATGCTTGTAGAGAACGCCCAAAGGAAGCTTCTCGTCCCACTCGTATGATTTTTCAAGTGATTTGTAGAGACTTTCAGTCGGGTCGAAGTCTGTATCTTCGAGTTTGTAGACACGCTCTTTAAACCAAGGATAAGTGTTTATCTTGTTGTAAGTGACGCATGGGCTGAAGGTATCAACCAGGGCGAAACCTTTATGATTCATCGCAGCTGCAATTGTGTCGGCAAGCAATTTCTGTTCGCCGGAGAATCCGCGAGCTACAAAAGTAGCACCAGATATCATTGCCAATGCAAGCGGGTTGATAGGATTTTCGATGTTGCCTTGAGGAGTCGACTTGGTTTTGTGACCTAGTGTTGATGTAGGCGATGTTTGACCGGTGGTCAGACCATAAATTTGGTTGTCCATAACCACGTAAGTGACATCGAGGTTGCGACGCATGGCGTGAATCAAGTGACCTACGCCGATACCATAACCGTCTCCGTCGCCGCCGACAATGACTACTTTCATGTCTGTGTTCGCCAGGTGTACACCTGTTGCAACAGGCACTGATCTGCCGTGCAAACTATGTACGCCGTAAGAAGTGATGAAGCCAGGCAAGTTGGATGAGCAGCCGATACCCGATACAACCATCAGGTTCTCAGGTCTAATGCCATTTTTGGCAGCTGCTTCCTGAATAGATTTAAGAACACCAAAGTCGCCACAACCAGGACACCAGTCTGGATCGACTGGTCCTTTGAATAATTCGACTGGGAGTTCAGTTGCTGTAGCCATTTTTTTTAGTCCTCTGTTTATAAATGGATGCTTGCGTTAAGTTAAGCTTTTACTGGAGTTTCTTGTTTGAACTCAATTATCGAACCGGTGTTGGAGCCGATTTTGATTGTTCCGGCACCTTTTCCAGTAATGCGCTCTGCGAGTTCAATTTCCCAGACCGGCTCGCCGGATCCGTTTTTGGAGTGAATTTTCAAAGTCGATGGGCGAAGTTTTTCCAGAGCATGAGTTCTGAGATAGTGATATGCCATTTCCATCGCTTCAGCTTCACTGACCGACAGATCTTTGGTTTTCGATGCCAATTGAGCTTCTACTTCTTCGACAATCATCAATGGTTCAAGTGGTTCGCCATCATATTTGGTGATATGTCCATCCATTGAAACGCCTGTTTGCATTTTAACGAATTGAGCCATTACGCTTGTGAAGTTGACTTCAACTGAGATTTTCTTTTTCGATTTGGAAAGAATTTCAGTTACTTCTTTAGTATGGAATGGAGCAATGTACTTGATGCACAAGTAATTGGTCTTGATTCCTTTTTCGTTGAGAAGTTCAGCTGCTTCTCTCACTACGCCCCAGGTCGAACCCCAGCAGAGTAAGGTAACATCAGCATTTGCTGGTCCTTCTAATTGTGGAGGTTGAAGTTCTTTAAGCATATTTTCCACTTTGGTCATACGCTTTTCCATTATTTTGCGACGAACAGGTGGTGAGGTGAACATGTCTGAGATCAGGATGCCGCGCTCGTCGTGATCGTCTGAGGCGGTTACGTGGCAGGCACCAGGAGTGCCTGGAAGTGCACGAGGAGAGATACCAGATTCGGTGAATTTGTATCTTTTGAATTTGCCGTTTTTCTCTGCGTCCCACTCTTTAATGAATTCAGGACGCTCAACTTTGACGTCGCAGGAGAGCTGCTCGGCATCAACAGTTTCGGGGTGTTCTGAAAGGAGCAAGTCTGACATCATTAAAACAGGAAGTTGATATTTGTCAGCTAAATTGAATGCCTCTACAGTAGATGCATAAGAATCCGCAATATCTTTAGGTGCCACAATCAGTCTTGGGAATTCACCTTGAGATGCACCAAGAACCTGGAACAAATCGGCTTGTTCTGTTTTGGTGGGAAGACCGGTACTCGGACCGCCACGCTGTACTTCGACAAACACCACAGGAACTTCCATAATTCCTGCCATACCGACTGCTTCAGTCATCAGGGCAAAGCCACCACCGGCAGTGGCGCACATTGAACGTACTCCACCGATACCAGCGCCAATTGCCATGTTAGCAACTGAGATTTCGTCTTCGCATTGTTTGACCAAAATACCAGTTTTCTTGGCATTGGTTGCCATCCAGTGAAGGATGGTCGAGGCGGGAGTCATCGGATATGCTGCGTAGAACTTGCAACCAGCTGCGTATGCAGCCATAGCTATAGCTTCATTGCCTGTGATGAAGGGACGACGTTTCTTGTCGGTTTCCCATTTTCCTGCAACAAAAATTGGTTTGCTTACAAGTTTTTTGGCATATTCATAGCCGGCTTCGAGCAATGCAATGTTCATGTCGATTACTTCCTGGCCTTTGGCGCTAAAAGTATCGGTCAACACTTCTTCCGTTTGCTCAGTGCCCAAGCCCATCAGATGCATTACTGCGCCCATTGCTACAGTATTTTGCATAATAGGCTTGACCGGACCAAATTTTTTGGCTACTTCTTCAGTAACTTCTTTCATTGAGATAGGCAGCAGAGTGACGCCTTTTTTGACCAGTAACTCTTCACATTTGATTCGGTCACTGTTGAAAAGAATGAAACCGCCTTCATCTACTTCGCGGGCATGTCTTTCGATAGAGTCTTGATTAAGGGCAACTAAGACATTTAGTTTGTCACCGTGGCATGTGACTTTTCGGTCCGAAACGCGGACTTTGAGCCAAATGTGACCGCCTCTGATAATCGATTGGTAGCTGTTATAGGCATAAACATGCAAGCCAAATCTGCCGCATGACCGAGCTAGAGTGTCTCCCGATTTATCGAGACCGTCACCAGCCGCGCCCGCGATGCCTATCGTTACTTCCTGCATTGTTGAAACCTCTCTAAAGCCTGATTGTTGAGCGCTTGCAAGCTATGCGCCCAAACACGCCGAAACACGCATATTGATACGAGTAGATAACATATCACAGTTATCCTAAATGATGAAAAGTGCAGACCTTTTTCTTAATATTAATGCGCGTGAGTTTCGTGCTCAGCTGGCACTGCAGGCTCTGCTTTGTGTGATGCGTCACCTGCTTGGTGTTCAACATGCTCGCCATGTCCTCCACCTGTGGGAGTCGCTATCTGCATCCAGGTGCCCATACAAATCATCAAAAGAGTCATTGCAATTGCGCAAGCACCAATCAACATCTGATCTTGTGGGCTTTTTTCAGCTATAACTTCGCCTGGGTCAACTGCGACGTGATCATGATCATGGTCATGATCGCCATGAGCATCGTGGGCTGCATGCTTGTGCTCATGGTCATGATTGCAATTGCTGTGGTCTTGATGAGACATTTTTTTGTTCCTAATTTAGGTAGTGGTCAAAAAGGCAAGCCAGGCAATTACAGCCACCCAGAAAAAGATGACCAGGGCGTAATACTGACCCTTGCCGGTCTGGGTGTATTTGAGCACTTCGCCTGTAGCAAGTGTGAAAATACTTGTTCCGTTCACGATAATTTGATCGACAAAAATACTGTCAAGAGTTTTCCAGGTCTTGTCGAAAACGGGCAAGAACACTTTGTTTACAAGCCCCAGGTAAAGTTCGTCCCAATACCATTTGTTTAACGAGAACAAATATAGGGGTCCTTGTTTTTCAACGATATCTTTGTGGAAATTGATTGTCCTTGCGTAATACATCATGTATGCGACGCCTACGCCTATAAGACCAGCCACCGATGAGGCGATGACCATAGTCCAGTCAACCACTTCCTGGTGCGGGTGACCCCAGTAAATAAACGATCCAAAAGGATTTGCAGCTGGGGTGTTCTCGAAGAAAGAAGTCTTATTGAAGCCCAGCATGAATCCGGCAACTAGTGACGGAACGGCTAAGGCTACAAGTGGTGCCCACATTACTACAGGGACTTCGTGTGCTTTGGTGTTGCCTCTGTATTCCCCTGTAAAAACGAGGAAGAATAGACGGAACATGTAAAAGGCGGTTAAACCGGCAGTCAAGATTAAAATGCCGCCGAGGATTGGGCTTTGATGCCAGGCTGCTGAAACAATTTCATCTTTGGAGAAAAATCCGCTCAGAGGTGGAAATGGCCATCCTGAAATTGAAGCTGTACCAATTAAAAAGCACCAGGCGGTGATATTCATTGGTTTCCAGAGTCCGCCCATTTTTCTTATGTCTTGTTCATGATGCAGACCATGAATGACGGCACCACTGCAAAGGAAGAGCATGGCTTTGAAAAATGCGTGAGTGAAAAGATGGAACATACCTGCACCATATGCTCCCACTCCAAGACCAACAAACATGTAGCCCAACTGCGAGCAGGTAGACCAGGCTAAGACGCGTTTGATATCGAATTGGGTGAGTGCAATTGTTGCAGCCATGAACGCTGTGAATGCTCCCACTGCTGCCACCACTGATAGAGCAATGCTATTGGTGCTGCCGTCTGGAGCAAGAAATATTGGATAAGCGCGAGCAACAAGATATACGCCTGCTGCCACCATGGTGGCAGCGTGAATGAGAGCCGAAATTGGTGTGGGACCTTCCATCGCATCTGGAAGCCAAATGTGCAAAGGAGCCTGAGCTGATTTTGCCATTGGTCCCATGAAAATCAAAAGGGCAATGAGAGGCATTGAGGTGGCAAGGAAAGCTAACTCTGGTGTAAGTTTGTGATCTTGCAATGCCATCGACAATACCGAGCCCATGTCAGCTCCAGTGGTGCCTAGCTGAGGCAAGAAGGCAAGGATAGTGCCACCACCCCAGTAATCTTTGGTTGCTAGATATAAAAGTAGTATCCCGATGAGGAAACCAAAGTCGCCGACTCTGTTTACGACAAAGGCTTTAAGGCAGGCGGCAGCAGCCGAATCTTTGTAGAACCAAAAGCCTATAAGTAGATAACTGCAAACACCAACCAATTCCCAGAAACCATACATTTCAAAGAGGTTGGTCGACACTACAAGCCCTAACATGGAACCTGTAAATAAGGATAAGTAAGAATAGAATCTGGCGTAACCAGGGTCTTCACGCATATAGCCGTGTGTATATATCTGAACAAGCAAACTGATGGTTGTCACTACAACCAGCATCGATGCGCAGAGGTTGTCAACCAAGAATCCAACCGACAACTTGAAGTTTTCGCAAACGAACCAATCGAAGTTTTGTTGATAGCCAGACAACATTGGCTGGGTGAGAAGTGCTTGCAGAATGCAGAGTGAGTGCAAGAAGCCAATTGCTACAGCGCCTACCGACAAACACATGGCAAGCGTTTTGAACCAACGCTTGGCACCGAGTTTTGGTCCAGTCAAAAGGAAACTGGAGATGATGGCGAACCCGGCGAAGAATGGCAGTGCCACAATCATCCAGGCGTTTTCCACGCAACTTTTCAAGAATTCGGGCGTTAACAAGTCTGGTTCCCCACATGTCGTACTCACGTAGATTTTAACCAGTGACAGTAGTTATTAACAAATAAGTAGGCACCACATATGGTTTTCAATAGGACTTAAATAGTCGTGTGTGGCGGCGTTCGACATCTGGTGAAAAGATTCTTCTTTTCAATAATTCTTCAACAACTGACGCGCCTTATATACTGGGCGCGTGTGAAGCTGTGAGCGCATACCAAGAGGAAGCTTTTCAAGTGACAGATCCAGCCCTGATTTTAAACGTTCTTTTATTTCTGCCTCTAATAGCCGCATTTGTTATTCCATTTGTTCCGGAAGACAAAGACGCAAGAGGCGTGGCTTTATTTTTCTCCGGCGCGATGGTCGTATTCTCGCTCTTTCTTTTGTCAGGATTTGATCCCCGAGTGGCAGGCATGCAAGCCACCACTTATATAAATTGGTTCTCGACACCAATCAAAGTGGACTACCACATAGGTATTGATGGTCTCAGCCTTTCGCTTGTACTTCTCACTACGATTGTGACATTGCTTGCGGTGCTTGCAAGTTACTCAATTGAAAAGAGAGGAAAGCTTTACTACAGTTTTATTATGCTTTTGACCTTCTCGGTCATCGGTGTTTTCGTTTCTTGCAACCTGCTTCAATTCTTTGTTCTTTATGAATTAGAACTAGTTCCCATGTACTTCTTGATTGCCATCTGGGGCGGTCCAAGACGTGGTTATGCAGCGATGAAATTCTTGCTCTACACCTTCTTTGGTGGAGTATTAATGTTCGCCGGACTTTTATATATGTACATGCAGTTGATGGTGATGGATCCAGCTTCCGCTACATTTGACATGAGTTTATTGGCTTCTTATGCAAGCAAACTTCCAGTCAATGTTCAGTGTCTTGCTTGTCTTGGATTTTTCTTGGCTTTCATTATCAAATTGCCTTCAGTTCCTTTTCACACCTGGCTTCCCGATGCTCACGTCGAAGCACCGACTCCAATTTCAATGATGCTTGCCGCATTGCTTTTGAAGATGGGATCGTATGGTCTGGTCAGAATTTGCATGGGCTTTTTCCCGGCTTTCTTTGCCGAGTACGGACCCTGGATCGTGGCGCTTGGAGCCATTAACATTGTTTGGGGCGCGATGGCCTGCTTAGTGCAAGAAGATATGAAAAAAATCATCGCCTTCTCAAGCGTGTCACACATGGGATTTATTTTGCTTGCCGTGGGGTCGTTATCTAATGCTGCCGTCAACGGTGCCATTTTCCAAATGCTCAGTCACGGTCTAGTTTCCGCCTTGCTATTCTTTATGGTTGGTACTGTTTATCTTCGCTGCCACACTCGTATGCTCAAAGAAATTGGTGGAGGATTGGCCAATCAAATGCCAATACTCTTCTACTTTTGGATGGTTGGCACAATGGCTAATCTTGGTTTGCCAGCGATGTCTGGATTCGTTGGTGAGGTTTCTGTTTTCTATGGTGCCATTACATCTCCTCTAGCTGTATCGGCAGAGCATGGCTCCTGGACTCGCGGTTGGATTTACTTCGCTTGTCTAGGCGTTCTTTTGACGGCAGGTTACATGCTGTGGCTATTGAAGCGTCTTTTCTACGGACCAGAAATGGAAAAGTGGAAAGGTCATTTGTATGATGCCACCAGAACCGAGCGATTGGTCGCTGCCAGTCTTTCAATCTTGATTCTAGCTTTTGGTGTATATCCGATGTGGCTGACCAACATGTATTCCAAAGTTGGCGATAGAATAACTCATTCGGTGATTGAAAAAATTCAAATCACTCAAAAAGCCAAAGCTGAAACAGAAAAGATTTCGCTCAACAAGTAATTTATTTGAATTTATTTGGGCAAGAATTTTTCGGGCACCACAAGCTTTTGCATTGGCACTATTGGAACTAATTCTGGTGGCGTCAGTTTATTTTGACCTTTATTAGTCATAACCACACCTGAAATAGCTTGGCTTACACTATGCGAAATACTGTCCATTAGCTCAGGGGTGGTGTGTGCGTCGTAGTATTTTCCGTTTGAAAGTTTGGCAATGCAGTCCAATTTGCGTTTTGAATTTTTGTCTCTCAAATCAAGACCAACAACATCTACTTTTATATTGATGCCTCTGTAAGGCAAAGTGGCGATATAAGCGCAAGGATCTTCGCCGCAAGTATCGGCACCATCAGTAATGAGGATAATAGTCTTTTTGCCTTCCACGTCTCTTAGATCGTTTTCGGAAGCTTGTCTTAAAGCGAAAGTGAGAGGTGTCATACCAGTTGGAATAATGCGTCTGATTCGCTTTATGATGGCTCCTCTGTTGCCAAAACCAGGCGGCACAAGCAGTGCGCTTGCACTACATGGACTTGGAAAATTGATGTGACCAAATACTCTCAGCCCTACTTTGACGTCGCTTGGAATACGCATGAGGGCTGTTTCAAGCACTTTTTTGGCGGCATCAATTTTTTGATCTTTGTGTTCGAGATTCTCATTCATACTGAGCGATGCATCGAAAATAACAAGGATGGTAACCGGACCACCTGTTTTTTCTGTCCCTACTTGCAGCATTGTTCCAGCCGTGCCGGTTTGAAGCATGGTCGACTCAGTTCCTGTCTGGAGCATAGTCGATTCAGTCCCGGTCTGAAGCAGTGTAGATTCGGTTCCTGTTTGAAGTGTTGTCGATTGGGTGCCTGCTTGCAATGGAGGCGCAGTAGGAATTTCATCGGCCCGAGCAGATGCGATGCTACAGGTTGAAAGATATACAGAAGTTATAGCCGCTAGATATTTATTTTTGAGCATCCGCTTCTTCAGGAGTTTCTACTTTTGACTCGACATTCTCAGTGTACTCAATTTTTTTGGAATCTTCTTTATCCTTTTTCTCGTGCACCAGGCGAGCGGTCACAGTGCGCCTGCTTACGGGGATTGAGCGATTTTGCGAAATAGCCCAGACAGTGACGTAATAAATTCCGGGTTTACCTTCGTTCGAGATTGAAACTTTGCCAGAAAAATTGCCACCTCTTACTTTGACACCGCCTTTTATTGGAATGTCTGATTGAGGTTTTATGCCTGTGCCGACTCCGCCTGGACCAGCCATGATGATAAGTGGTGCTGCAAGAGCTACAGGAGGCATGAAAACGCCGCCAGCTATGGCTGCGGCAACGCCAAGACCTTTCAAGGCGATAATCAATTTGCTGTAGTCTCGCTCAGTTTTTTGTCTGTGAGCCATATAGTCGAGCGGTGGAAAATAAGGCAGTGCCTCTTTTGAGGTAGGATCTTCTTCGATTGGTATATCGTTTAATTCTTCATACGCAAGTGTGATGCGGTCGAAAGTAAGCGGTTCTGTAAGTGTTCCACTGATATGAATATCGTCTTGTACTGATACCTCTTTTGGTATGGTTTCATAAGTGCCTTTGCGAGTAAGAACCTCGGCACAAGCGAATATTGCACCACCATCACCACTGGTAGCGAATTGCATAGAAAGATGAGTGGCGTCGGGATTAAGTAGCGCTTCGCGGTCATCTTGACGCTCAAGCATCATTTTTATCAACGCCGCCCCGACCATTTTGTTTAGTTCTGAAGATTTTAAATTACCAGTGGTAATGGCTGAAAGACACTCTTCAACAGCATCTGCTCCTCCGGCATCGGTGAGACGCTGATCTGGATTTCTGCCTTTGAGATCGGTATGCGAAATTATTTTGCGAGTAGCAAGCTCGCTAATATGTGTTTTGGCCATGTTATCGGTTATTGAGTCGGCTTCGAGTGGAGAAAGCCCTCTAGCTTGCCTTTCGGCATTAATAGCATAAAGACCAAAGAGTTTCATTTCGTCAGCGCTTATAGTTGTAGTCGATTCAGGTGAATTTAAAAATGATTCGACAATTTGAAATTCGGCTTGTTTTGGTTGAATAGTGTTATCGGTCCAGGTTGGCGCATCGCCTGGATCTAACTGATTTGGCGGAATGCCTGGAATTTGATTGTTAACAGTAGGCGGCACCGTATCTAGTGGCGGATTATTTGCGTTGGAATTTTGAATTTCGGGAGTTGAGGTTGGATTAACACCAGTCGAGTTATTACTAGAACTAGAGCTAGACCCATAAAGGCTTTCTTGCAATTTTTTCAAACGCTCAGGCATGGTTAGTTTTGGTTGAGTATTTCCAAACAAAGTCATCTCAAGCCTTGATAATCGATCGTTGAGAGAGCCGTTGCCCGCTTTTCCACCAGGTTGAACTGAATGGTCGGCAAACATAACTTCTTCTAATTGCTTGATTTGATTTAGATAAGGCGAAGAATCAGCCTTCTTCTCCATCAAGTTATTTGCTTTGCGTACAAGCGAATCTTTCTTGGCTTTAATATCTGGAGCAAGGGGCGGAGTTTCGTCCTTCTTACCTGAATCAAGTACCGGCTTTTGTGGAATGAGCGTACTCTTGCTTTTAATGGTGGACTTGGTGGCTTGTTGTTTGGGAGCCAGGCTTGCTGCGACACTTGGTTGCGCGTGAAAACAAAGGCTCTGAGACAGAACCTGAAGAATCGACAAAATCGCTAACGATTTGGGATGAATCTTGTACACAATATATATTTTAGTCGCATCTAGTTCAGATGTACTAGGGCAGCTTGACGCCCTGTCGTTCCACCTGAAGCTCGGTGCGAATAAAAGACATCGCTTGAGCAAGACGTGCACCAGGCACAAATATCGACTTCTTTTACACCCAGCTGCAACAATTGTCTGGCATTAATTCCCTTCAAGTCCGGTCTTGCACTAGAATCCGCTTCTCGCCTTTCTATAAGGCTTTCAGGGTCTTGCACAGTATTGGACAATTTTTGCAGGGCGTCTTCTTGCACCGGGTAGCAGCATGTGCCGATTGCAGGTCCCACTGCAGCGATCATGTCGGCTGTATGGCAGCCATATTGGCGATTCATAGCTTCGACTCCACGTACAACTATTTGTTGAGCCGTTCCGCGCCATCCAGCATGAAAAATCCCAGCAATATTCTTATTTTTGTCATAAACAATAACCGGCACGCAGTCGGCAAAATGCAACATCAAGGTCAGTTTTTGTTTGGCTGTAACCAGTCCATCTACTTCCTTTAATATAGGCAAATTGTCAGGGTCGTCTAATATTTCGACATTGGCTGAATGAACCTGTCCTGCTACAGCGATTTTAGAATTGGACAAGGCAAGAATGCGACGCAAATTTTCGCGATTATCCAAAGCATCAGCTCGCCCGGACTCTCCGCCTACAAGCGTACCCAGATTAAATGCCCCATAAGGTTCAGGGCTCTTACCGCCCTTGCGAGTAGTAAAGGCATGCGAAAGATTCTTTTGCTCTTTAAGTAGGGGCGAGAAGACGAGGTCTACGCCCTGTAAATTTTCAATTGACCACAAATTGTATTTGGTAGCTAACATAGCGAAAGCCCTCCACATATAGTTATAGCCTGACCTGTGATCCCTTTGCTTGCATCTGCACTTAAAAATGAGGCAAGATTTGCGATCTCAAAAGGATCGAGCAAACGTTTTTGAGGAACTGAAAGCTCTGCAATTGCAATTGATTCATCAGGCGGAATCTCATTCTCCAGGCACCATTTAGGGTCTTTTAATTGTTTGATTGCCATATCTGTCGCAACCCAGCCAGGGCAAATACAATTAACCGTGACACCATATTCGGCTAATTCAAGCGCCATTGATTGAGTTAGTCCCACTAGTCCGAATTTAGAGGCAGAATAAGCCTTGCCCAGCTTCTCGCCCTTGATTCCAGAAATAGAAGATATATTGATTATTCGTCCAAAGCCCCGCTCTTGCATGCCTTGCGCAAAATGGCGGCACAACAGATATGGCGCTAGTAAATTGATATTTATACTCGTTTCAAAATCGAGATCCTCTATATTTTTTCTATATATAGGCTCGTCTAATTTGTAAATTCCAGCGTTATTCAAAAGCACGTCAATCGTCTGAAAATCAGCGTCTATCTCTTTGCACAGACTCTTGATTTGTTTAGTGTCATTTAAATCGCACGAATACCATTTCCATTCTAAATTTTTATTGTCAAGTGAAAGCAGCTCTTGAAGAAGCTCATCTGGAGCCTCTTTGGCTCTAGAGACCAAAGCTAATTTAAAACCTTTCTGAGCAAACTCAAGGGCGCATGCTTTGCCAATACCGCGAGATGCACCTGTAATTAGGGCGCTTCGGCTTTGTGTGAATGCACTCATAAAAAACTCCAAAAGACCGGCGTAGTACACTATATAACTTTACGAGCACAGTCTGGGAACATTAGGTTACCTTTCGCTGTCTATTTCGCAAGTGGTGTGAATCACCCAACTACAAAAAATGGCGTTAGCCCCAGTTACAGGAATTACTTAGGTAGGAAAATAAAATGAGCACAAGACTATCCACCTCGCTTAAACAGAGCGTTTTAGCAGGAGCCTTAATACTCAGTCAAACCTTGGCACTCACACCAAATATGGTGCTAGCTGCGGGAGACATTGTGTATGTTGCAGGTCAACCTGTACTCACCGGAATTTTAGGAGCAGGAAGTACAACCAGCCAAGCAAGAGCAGAACAAATTCAGGGTAACCTCGATAACGCTCTGGTAGCAGCTAAAGACAGAACACCTGCTGCAGTTAATATCGCTTATGTAAAAGGTCAACCAGTAATCACTTTAGGTGGTTTCCAGGTTGTCACCGTGGATAGTGCCAGTGCCAAAGCGGCCGCTACCACTCCTGCAGTTCTTGCCCAACGTTGGGCCGACAAGCTAAGAGCCGTTCTTCGTGATCAGGCTAGTATCCAGAGCTATGTTTCGCAATTGTCTGGAGATTATGCATCTAGCGCACCAGCAGTGAGCAACGCTGCACCACCACAGATGCAGCAACAACCACAAGGCGACTATTACGCAGCAAATCAGGCTCAATATCAGGCGCCGCAACCCCCACAGTACGCGGGCAACTACAACCCACCTCCGGGTTATTCAGTTCCAGTGCAAGGTTATAGACAAGGTCGCGTAGCCTATGCTCCAGCTGGATTGACTATAAAAGCTAATCTTGCCACCTCGATAACAAGTCAATTAGCCAAGCCTGGGGATCTTGTGCAAGCAAATGTCAGTCAAGCCATTATGCTAGGTGATTCGCAAATCCCATTGGGATCTGTTCTTCTTGGACAAGTTTCCGACGCACAAGCCAGCCGACGTTTTGGTTTGACAGGTAAATTAGGTATTCAGTTCAATAGATTGAGAACACCAGACGGTGTCGAAACACCTATCAGCGCTCACCTTGTAGGTGGCATTGGCAAGTATGACGACAAAGGAAATAACGATCAATTCGTTGGTGAAACTTGGAAAAACAAAGCTCTTCAAACTGGTGTTAGAGGCGCAGCTGGCGCAGGTCTAGGTGCTGCTCTTGGTACTGCTGTCGGCGCAATCGCCGGTGGTGGCAGAGGAGCCGGACGTGGAGCCTGGTCTGGCACCGCTATCGGTGGCGGTCTAGGAGTGGCAGACTCGCTACTCTTGCGCAAAGGTAAGGAAGTCACTATTCCTTCAGGAACTGCAGTTGAAGTTCAACTTGATGCACCCGTCTCTATTGCCGGAGGTGCTCCCGGTCAGTACGGCGGAGCTTACTAAGGCTCCAGGGTACATTGAGAAAACTAAAAGGCTCGGTAGCAATACCGAGCCTTTTGGTTTGTTTTTTTACTTAAGCCTATTTATTTCTTAGGCTTACCTTTGCGATCTACTTCGCCGCGGACCTTAGAAGTAGCTCCAGGCATCAATTCGGCTTCGGTCATCGCTTCGCCGGTAAATTCCTTCTGCAATTCAACCAGGAATTCATCACCCGGTTTGATAATTGCTTCTTGTCCTTTGGTTACTGTATCTTCAATAATCCAGCTTCCTGGAATTCCACTCAGGAAGCCCC
This sequence comes from Candidatus Melainabacteria bacterium, assembly GCA_016699165.1. Lineage (GTDB taxonomy): Bacteria > Cyanobacteriota > Vampirovibrionia > Obscuribacterales > Obscuribacteraceae > Aved-18. Next base: position 4,297,926 of record CP064963.1, read on the forward strand.
AGGCAAAGCCTTTTATTCGACGGTGACGCACATTTGTTCCAACTGGTTTCATGAAAGCAAAGGATGGATTAATCGCTCCCATTACTCCCAGTGCCACAGGCATCGCTCCAAAAGTGAAAGCACCAGCAGGAGCCATCGCAGCGTTGAGTCCGACTCTCACTGCTTTGTAACGCAGTTGTTGACCCCAAGGTCCTGTAATTTGTCCATCGTGGTTTACACCAAGCAAGCGACCTTCCGCTTTGTTTTTCACAATACGTGCTCTTCTTGCAGGTTTTGCGTTCAATGCGATGTGTTCGCCTTTTTCATTTAAAATTTCATCAAATGCAATACCTATGCAACCAGAATTTCTGTACCAACGGGTAGGACTTACAAGTGAGTGCATTACGCTTCTTGCTGGTAAAATATAATCGATATGGCCAGTCACCACACAACCTTTTTTAGCTATATGTCTGTCGCCAATTTTGATGTCGTATTTCAAACGAGCTTGAATGTTGTCGCCTAACTTTGCAGTTTTGCTAGACAATTGCGAAACCATTGCTACTGGGAATTGAGCTCCAGCTTTGATATGAGTTTTGCCTTCGTCTGTCGGCATTTCTTCGTATACGATTGTGGCTTGAACTTCTTCGCTTTCATCACTGTCTATCGTGATGATGCCTTCTTCCTCTTCTTTAGCGCCATCTTCAAGGAAAGATAGTTCTGCTTCTGTTTTTTCAGGTGTAAGAAGTGGTGTCAGTGAAGTTTCATGCTGAGGAATTTTGAGCGAGCTAATATCGCTATCTTTTACAACAGTATTTTCTTCCACCACAGTTTTTAAATCAGGCTCGCTCTTTGTTTCAGGTTGAGCGATTGTCGAAGAACTACTATTAGATGCACCAGGAGTTGCATCAGAAGTTATTGGTTGTGCTTCAGTAGCAAGTGGTGTTTCGACAGTTTTTGTTTCGACCGGTTTTGTTTCAACATCAGTATCAACAATTTTGGTTTCAGTAAGAGGAATAGCCTCGGCTAAGGCTTTGGGCTGTGTCTCTACTGTGCTTTCAACTGGTGTGGTTACGTTCGTCGTCTTTGTATTTAACGCATCTTCCTGCCAGGCAAAGGCAGGACTCGCGGTGGCGAATACAAGCTGTAGCGATAGAATCACGCGAGCGCATCTTGATTTAGATTGATGTGAAAAAGAACTGAGCTGCATATGCTTATCCTTGAGACCTGAGGAGACCTGAGTCTATATTTGAAGAATATAATTTTAGCCTATTCATGAATATCTGACTCTTACTTTTAGATGCCAACAGGACTCTTGTATTGGAGATTACATTCCAGGTCCAAGCAATTGAAATGCAGCCCAGTTGCGTGGATTGCGATCCCTTGACATAGACAGGAGTTGCGCTTGTCTCAGAGATTTAGCGGCGTTCAAACCTTGTTTCTTGTTTTGATAGAAACTGGCTAGTTCGCTCACTCTGTTGTTATCTGGCGAACTCCACAAGCTCATCATAACGTTGCGAGCTCCGGCGTATGTGAGTCCTCTACTGAATACCTGGATTCCTTTGCCCTCGCAATTATCGCCATTGACCGAAGTCTGACTCAAAATTACTAGGTCATTAGGCATGTTGATAGCAAACAACTGACCTGCCAAAGTCTGTTGATTTTTATCAGTTGGAGTGAAGGGTAGTTTCACTTTCATTGGATTGTAATCAGGAAGTTTGAGTGACGAAGACAGGTGAAATACCGATTTGCCTTCAGCTTCTTTTTCTAAAGCCAACAAGTTGCCTTGTGGCAGTTTGGTCACCAAATCAGGGCTAATTACAGAACTGATCTGCGAACTTTCTGATTGCTCAGAGGGACTGTCGTTAGCTGATACAAGTACAGTTAGTCTTGTAGCCGTGCTAATTGGAGCGTCTAGAAGTGACCTCATAGATGGTGCCAAAGTCAAAAGGTGATTTTCAACGAAATATTTTCCGTTTTCGTCTACCAGAGCGGCAAAAGGAAGGTTAAACAAAGGACCATCTGGAATGATGACAATTTGCTTGTCGTCAGTGGTGGGCAAGAATGCACGCACCGCTGGTGGAAACAAATCGGCATACAGATTTTGTAAAAGAACACGATCGTTGTCGTTTGGAGCGTCGGTGCCTGTTAGCGATGCCAGTACACCTACAATTTGTTTTTTCAGTTTGTCTTCACCTACAGGCAAAACGCTTGCAGACAAGCGTCCCATAGGATCTACTGTGAAGCACAATGTAGAGGTGTTGCCGACTAAATATTCAATTGTAGTCAACTGATTGCTGCGTGCATTGTTGATGATTTCTTCAACAGTCGTTGGATATGGCGCAATCAGCCTAGCTAGTGATTTATTTTCTCTAGCAAGAGTGCTGAAGCGGGTAATCCAGTTGGTCCATTCTTTGGACAATCTGTCTGGTGTAGTTGAGCTTTCAGCAGCATGCAAGTGAGCTTTTTGTTTAAGCAAATCTCGGTAGACGCTTTCATCAGCTTGCTTGACATCTGCATCTTTTTGATTCCATATATTATTGAATTGTTCTTCTTTTAGCTGTTCAGCTGCAAGTAAGGCTTGTTCAGACATGCCTTGTGATGCCACAAGCACAATTAGTTGGTGGGCAAAATCGCGTCTTGTGGTTGGATATCCAAGACTTTCAGGTGATGGATAAAAGCCAGCTTGCGGTGAGCGGAAGTGCGAAAGCGCAGCTTTCAGATCTTCTTTGGCCTTGTCTGGAACATTGTTAGCTATGTTGATTTTGGCTGAAAGAGTGTAAGCGCGCCATAGACACGAGTCGTCGCTAAATTTCTTGGCGAGTTCCATGCCTTTGTTCAAATATTTGTGAGCTGAAATTGGGTCTGCCAATTTCATCGAAAGCTCTGCAAGAGCTATGTAAGTGCGAGGGGCTAGCACTCCAAAGCGTTCGGGATTCTTGTCTAAAGTAGGCAAGAATGTGTTGTAGTGGTCCAATGCCTCTTTAATTTTGCCAGCGCGATATTTGGCACAGGCCAAATTGCTAGCAATGAGAATTTGCATTTTAGGTTGTTCGGGCTTAATCAGACCTTGAAACTCCATTGCCTTTTCAAAGAAAGGTACTGATTTGAAAACGTCACCTGAGCTGACTTCTGCAACTCCTAAAGCATTTTGGATTTCAGCAAAATGATAGAAGCTGCTGGATTTTTCAAAAAATGGACAGAGGTCTTTGAAGATTTTAGTGGCAGATTCGGTATCACTTGTGCTTGCTAGTGAGAATGCATAACCCATCATGAGAAAGGCTTTTCCTTCTTTACTCATCGGTTCGTTTTTGCCCAAAGCTTTTGCCATATCGTAAGCTTTTTGATACGAAGCTTTGCTGTCTCTGTAATCGCCTAGTACAAACTGAGCATTGCCCAAGGAGCACAAGGCACTTATTTTGGCTCTTTTGTCTGTAATCTTGTCGGCGATTGAAATTCCTCTTTGTGCTTCTTCAAGGGCGGCTACATACCATCCCAGTTCTGTCATTAAGGTTGAAATCTTAATGCGAAGAGCAAGGGCCATTTCAAGGCTATTTCCTTGTTCTAGATATTGCGACGATTGGTGAAAGAATGTAATCGCTTCTTTGTGCTTGCCGTTTTGAAGCAAAAGGGTTCCAGCAAGATTAAGAACTGTAGAAGCTTCTAATGGATCTGCGTTGGCTTGTCCAACCAGACTTTTTAATGCCATCTCTAATTGTTTCGCTGCCCAGACTGGGTTCTCCAATCCAAAATAAGCTTGAGCTAGAGCTACTCTTGCTCTTCCTAAATCGGTTTGAGCGTTAATGGCACTTAATACTTCAACTGCGTTTTCGCCAAGCTGTTTTGCTCTTACCCATTTACCTTGTTGTAGTGCCACTTTGCACATTCCAATAAGGGCTTTACCTTGACCGTCTGAATATTTCATTTCGATGGACTCGCCATATGCATCTTGCCATCTAATTAAAGCTTCGTGAGTATTGCCCTCTCTAAAAAACTTTTCTGCCTGAGCATTCATTTTGTTAACACGCTCAAGAGCAGAGCCCGTTTTTTCGGTGTTAACCAACTTCATCAACTCTTGCACGTTTTCTTGACGAACTTCCTGCAATCTAGCATTACCGCCCGCTCCAGCCTGAGTTTGGGCATCTATTGAACTCTGCGCCATTGCAACTTGAGGATTGACACCAAGCAGCAAAATAGCCAACCATGCGGTGTTTTGACCTAGGATTTGCGAAATTGTTCTTGTCGATTTCATTAGAGAATAGCTCGCCTCAAAAAGTACCTTATAAAGATAGCCAAATAAGCCAAAATTTTCCTTCGAGTTTGCCAAGGTTTCAAGAAGTATGGGCAAAAAATAACGTAGCTAGTAACATAGAGCAAATGCAAACGCGCCGAGAATCTCTGGAGCAAGCAGAAGGGAAAACCTTCGATTTGCTCATAATTGGTGGTGGAATTGTTGGAGCGGGAATCGCCCACGATGCCACCAATAGAGGCATGTCCGTTCTTTTACTGGATAAAGAAGATTTCGGCTCAGGCACTTCTAGCAAGACAACTAAGCTCATTCATGGCGGTTTGCGTTATCTCGAGCAATTGCACTTTAGGCTGACGCGCGAACTTTGCCAGGAGCGCGGACTCTTAGAGAGTTTGGCGCCGCATCTTGTTCGTGATCTCAGTCTGGTGTTGCCAATTCTGCGCAATAAAAAAATATTTGGTTTAAAAGCAGGCCTTGGTCTTACGTTATATGACGCATTATCAGGACATATTGCGGGATCGAAACGTCACGAGAACTTGTCAAGGAATGATGTGCTCGAATGTGCACCATTTCTAAATGAGAAAGAAATTGTTGGTGGGCTTCGTTTTCATGATTGTGTCACCGACGACACAAGGCTAGTGGTCGAAGTCCTGAAAACGGCTCAGCGCAACGGGGCCGTTCTTATCAATTATGTTGAAGCGCAAGACATAAAAGTTGACGGCGATAAAAATCAAACTAAACAGCTTATTTGCCGTGACCGAATGAAAGGGCAGGACTTGAATTTTTCCTTTCGTACCTGCATTAATGCCACAGGTGTGTGGTCTGATCAGTTTAACAAAAAACTTGATTCCAACTGGAAAAGCAACGTTAAGCCAGCTAAAGGAATCCACATAGTTGTGCCATTTTCGGCGCTTGAGACAAATACTGCGCTCTTTTTACCCTCGCCAGATAATAGATATGTTTTTCTTGTTCCCTGGCAGAAAGCGTTGATGATTGGAACCACTGATACCAATTATTCTGGTTCTCTAGATAATCCGCTACCCGAGCTTGAAGAAATAGATTTTCTTTTGTCCGTGGTCAATCATTATGTAAGTAGAAATAAATTGAAGCGCGAAGATGTTATAGCTGCCTGGGCGGGATTAAGACCTCTTGTAAGCGAGGGTGAGGGCGAATCTTCCGCAACCGCCAATATGTCGCGCGAGCACAAGATATTTGTTGGACCGCATAAAACAATTGGAATTGTTGGTGGTAAGTTAACCAATTTTAGAATTTTGGCACAACAAGTGGTCGAGAAAGCACTCGAACAATTTAGTGAACAGGAGCGCGGACGTTTTCGACCGTCTACAACTGAGCGAGTAATGCTTGGCGGTTACACTTCACGCGAAGACTATCTAACTCAAACTGCAATAGTGTCTACTAAAGCACGTACACTTGGACTTGAGCCTGCCACTATAGATCATTTGATTTCGAGCTATGGTGCTTGCGCAGAGCAAGTACTCGAATTGGTGCAGGCAGATGAGTCCTTGTCTAAGCGGATATGTTCTGAGTTTCCACCCATAATGGCTGAGGTGGTTTATACAATTAAGCACGAAATGGCTATTTCACTTAGTGATATTCTCTTGCGTCGTATTCGGCTTGGACTAGTGCATCAAGGGCAGGCACTGGATGCGGTGCCAAAAGTAGCCAGACTGGTACAAAATATGCTTGGCTGGGACGATGCTCGCACTATGGCTGAAGTGGTGCAAATTAATACTATGCTTGAGTCGCACATGATATTTAAGGAATCGAAAGTGCACGCATGAATAATAAGTTGATTAAGCCAAAAGTAGCAGTAATGGGAGTTTTACAAGACGCGGTTAAAAACGCGATTGAAGAGCGTTTCACTTTTGTTGAAATGGAGCGAAGCGAGCCATTTGCCGAAAAAGAGATGATTAGCAATCTTCAGGGATTTGACGCTGTTTTGTGCGAACCTCTGGATAGTGTTTCACCCATCATAATGGATTCATGTCCATCCCTTCGAATGGTCTCTAATCGCGCTGTGGGTTTTGACAATATCAGCATTGCTGAAGCGAGCAAACGCGGCATACTCGTTTGCAACACTCCTGGTGTTTTGGACGATGCCACAGCTGACCTTGCTTTTGCCTTGTTGCTTGCATGTTCAAGACGTATTTGCGAAGCCGATAGATATATCAGGCAGGGCAAATGGCAAGGTTTTCAGAGCAACTTGATGCTTGGTCCGGACTTGCAAGGAAAAACTTGCGGCATCATCGGTATGGGTAGAATTGGAAAAGCATTTGCCAAAAGAGCTATCGCTTTTGGCTTGGATATTATTTACACACGCCATTCTAAACCAGATATGCTCGACAAAGAATTAGAGCGCGATATGGGTGCAAAACGAGTAGAAATGGTCGAGCTTCTTTCAAGTTCTGATTTTATTTCAATTCACTGTCCACTAAATCGTGCCACCAAAAGTTTGATTGGCAAGAAAGAACTTTCATGTATGAAAGAAACTGCCATTTTAATTAATACTTCAAGAGGCGCTGTAATCGACCAATTGGCGTTGCTGCGTCATTTAGAAGCTAAAAAAATATTTGCCGCAGGTCTTGATGTATTTGAAGACGAGCCAAATGTGCCATCTGAATTTTTCTGTCTCGATAATGTGGTGCTGACGCCTCATATTGGTTCTGCCTGTTTTCAAACTAGACAAAATATTAGTATGACTGCCGCGCAAGCTATCATTGATGCATTTTCTGGACATAAACCCAAACATCTTTTGAATGACGAAGCTTTCGAGCAATTCTTAGACTCAGTCAAAGTAAAGGCATAAACTAGTTATGAGCGCCGCGCTTCAAAAGAAGGCTTGGTTCGCTTATTTTAGTTTTTTGTTGCTCTGGTTTTTAGCTACTTATGGCGACACCGTAGGAGCCTTTCTTGCTGACAGATTATTTGCTTACCAGAAAGATGGCTCTGTTTACACTTGTGATTTCATTCTCTATTACAACAATGGAATTTTAGCCTGGCGAGCCCTTAACGACCACATCAATATATATGACCCGGTGCTTCAAAACCAAGGGTTAGAAAAATTGGTGGGCATGAAACTAGACAAAATATTTTATTCTCAATATCCGCCGTATCTTTTTTTGTTGATGATGCCACTTCCCTTTTTACCCATAAAGGTAGTTTGGGTTTTGTGGGAAATATTTGGACTTGCCGGTATCGTATTTAGTATTAGCTATTTTTGTAAATCTTATGCACTGAGCAATTTTAAAAAGGTTTGTTTATTAGTTGCGTCCCTTGCCAGTTTTCCTTATTGGCTGTGCTTCAGATTGGCTCAGGTGGCTCTTGTCCTTTATCCGGCATTTCTAGGCTATTGGTTGTGTTTGCAAAATAAAAAATGGTTTCAAGCTGGATTATTTGGTGGATTTTGTCTTTTGAAATTGCAGTATGCGCCTTTGATGTTTTTGGTTGGCATAACTCTTGGCGGATGGCAATTTTTTTCAGGCTTCTCTTTGATAGGCATGATTTATTTGCTTGGGTCTATTTTTATTTTGGGCTGGAAAAATGTAGGCGGTTATCCAGAAGCGCTTAAATACGGCGAGATAGGTGGTCAGGTAACAGGTGTATCGCCTGAGACTCAGCAAAATATCCGAGGACAATTAGTGTGTCTTTTACATTCAGATGGTCCAGAGATTCACAAAGTGGTCAGTGTTTTGTGGATATTGGGAAGTCTTGTTTTAGCGTATATATGGTACAAAAATCGAAAAGCTATTTTGGACGGCAATAATCGCCTGTTCATGTACCTGGGATCAATAACGTTGTTGGCGTTGCTTATTACAAGCCCCCACACACATAAACAAGACTATGTGTTTGTGGTGCTGCCTGCAATATGGATTTTGTTTGGATTGATACCGCAGGCTAAACAAAATAGCAAAAAGCTTGTTTGTCTAAAATTTCTGATTATTGGATTTCCATTTTTAAGCTGGATGTTTTTTCTAATTACTGTTCTTATACCAGCAATTATTCAACCGTTCTTCGCCTGGGCAGTGATTCTTATAATATTGCTTTTGTGTTCTAAAAATGAACTTGCCATTTTTCAGTCAGATCAATCTTCATTGTCATCTGAATCTGAATCTTCTTCATCCGGGTCGATATCGTAAACGACACGCTGCTTTTCTTTGCGTCTTGAAGCGGCTCTATACTTGCCTTTTAATTTTGGTATCAAAACCCCACCAGTTACTTTGGTGGTCGACTCTATTTTGGTTGAAGTGCTGCGCCGCTCTTCATAAGCTTCTTGAGAGTGTTGCATTATTGATGCATAGCTCAAGTAACGCTCCACTAAAACTGGACTTGTATCATCTCGATTTATTTCTTCAAGAATTACACAACCATCTTCTACTAAGTGCAAACAGTTGGAAAAACGGCAGCTCTCCTTTAGTTTCACTATTTCAGGAAATTGCCACATAACCTCTTGAGGCTCTGGACATCTCAATTCGGCTAGGTTAAAACCAGGTGTGTCGGCCACCCAGGCAATATCTGACTTTTGGGTGCTTGACAACATTAAATTTTCGAAATGTGGATTTAATTGATAAAGCTCCGAAGCTGTCGTTGTATGTCTGCCAACTCCAAATTCGTTCTCCATAATTCCAGTTTTAAGTTCTAAATTTGGTTCCAGCCGATTGAGTAAACTAGATTTGCCAACGCCGGAAGGCCCGGCCAGTACTGTGATTCGGCCGCAGAGCATTTCGGCAAGCTCATCCATTCCGATTCCACTTGCAGCAGAACAGAGCAAAACTCGATAGCCCAATTCCTCATAAATGTTGCGCAAAGATAAAGCTTGATCGCCAGGCGCTAAATCGCATTTGTTAATGCACAAGATCGGCATGGTATCTGGCATTTCAAGTTGAAAGTGGACAATGTAACGGTCGCACCACAACTGGTTCCACTCTGGCTGCGCTATTGCCTGTACAATTACAACCTGGTCAACATTGGCAATATTGGGGCGAGAAGATTGGCTGCTTCGTTCGAGACATCTTATTATGACTGCCTCTTTGCGGTTGAGATCCAACTCCCCAAGCTCGACGCGATCTCCTACAAGGATAGAACTTCTTTCCTTCTTAATACGTCCACGAGCCTGGCAGTTAAGGGTGACACCATCTTCCGGGAGAAAGACGACATAGCCTCCCGCGTGACTCCTTGTAACCAAACCCAATTTATCAGCAGCCATCAGATAAGCAAACTAAAGTAGAACAATAATGAATACACTAACAAAAAGCATAGTACCACGGTCTACCCAGCCAGAGCAGAAGAACCAGATGAAGGACACAACCAAAATCCGCAATATCGCCATTATCGCCCACGTCGACCATGGCAAAACTACCCTTGTAGATGGCTTCTTGCACCAGACTGGTGTATTTCGTCAAAATCAGGAAATCGTCGATTGTGTCATGGACTCAAACGATCTAGAACGTGAGCGCGGCATCACAATCCTGGCTAAAAATACTGCAGTCAACTATAAAGACTACTTAATCAATATTGTAGATACTCCAGGACACGCCGATTTTGGTGGCGAAGTGGAGCGTATCCTCGGTATGGTAGATAGCTGCATTCTAGTAGTAGATGCTGGCGAAGGCCCTATGCCACAGACTAGATTTGTTTTGCGTAAAGCACTCGAGCGCGGATTGTGTCCTATTGTTGTAATTAACAAAATCGACCGTCCAAATATTGACCCTCATGTAGCCGTAGATCGTGTGTTTGATTTATTCGTTGAATTAGGCGCTGAAAACGAGCAGCTCGACTTCCCTTACATTTTCGCTTCAGGCGTCCAAGGTTATGCAACCAAAGATCCGACTGTAGTACCCGAAGGCGACGACAAAAATCTTATTCCTCTTATAGATCTAATTGTCGAACATTGCCCAAGTCCGGTGGCAGATATCGAAAAGCCGCTGCAAATGCAGGTCTCCATTCTCGACTACACAGACTATTTGGGTCGTATCGCGATTGGTCGTATTTATGCAGGGACCATCAAAGTTAATCAACCTGTCGTTTTGATGAAAGAAGACGGCAAATTGATCTCAGGTCGTATCGCCAAGTTATTCACCTTCCATGGCTTAAAGCGTGTGGAAGCAGAAGAAGCATATGCTGGAAATTTGGTTGCGATCTCAGGTCTTGCTGATGTGAACGTGGGCGACACCATCGCTCATCCTGAAAATCCAACAGCTCTCGTTCGTACACAAGTAGACGAGCCCACACTGAAAATGAGTTTTCTGGTGAATGATTCTCCTTTCTGCGGTCAGGAAGGCAAATTCGTTACTTCCAGACAATTGAGAGCACGATTATTTAAAGAACTAGAAACCAATGTCAGTTTGCGTGTGCAAGAAACAGACACAACCGACACTTTCACAGTGAGTGGTCGTGGCGAATTGCACTTGGGTATCTTGATTGAGACCATGCGTCGCGAAGGTTATGAATTCCAGGTTTCAAGACCTGAAGTAATCATGAAAGAAATCGACGGCAAGCAATACGAACCTTTTGAAAGACTAATCATAGATCTTCCCGAAGAATTCACCGGTGCGGTGATGCAGGTTCTAGGACCCAGACGTGCTGAGTTGCAAGACATGGTGGTTGAGGGAACTCAAACACTGCTTAAATTTGTCATTCCCACACGCGGTATCATTGGTTTTCAAAGCGAGTTCTTGCGCTTGACCAAAGGCAACGGCGTAAAGAACCACAGTTTCCTTGAATACAGAGAATACTGCGGTGATATTCCAAGTCAACGAAATGGCGCGCTTGTGGCCTGGGAAGAGGGAGTGGCTACTGCCTACGCAATTCAACAATGCGAAGACCGCGGCGTTTTCTTCATCACACCGGGCACCAAAGTTTATGGTGGCATGATTGTGGGTGAATACAATCGTCAACAAGACTTAGACCTCAATGTGTGCAAGGCTAAAAAACTGACCAATATTCGCAGCGCTGGAGCTGAAGTTATGGTTGCTCTGCAAGCACCTGTGGAAATGAGTCTGGAGCGTTGTCTTGAATACATTTCTTCTGATGAGCTTTTGGAAGTGACACCCACTAGTGTTAGAATGCGTAAGAGAAAGTTATCTCGTAAATAACCGCACAAATCGCAAATAACCAGGAGCATCATGGCTCGAAAAACAGTTCCAGGTGGTGGCTATCAGGCAGTTGCCTATACTGTTAAAAAGGCGCTCGAAGTAGGTCCGCTTAAATTGTGGAAACGCATGCGCTCGAAAAATGCGTGCAAGACTTGCGCGCTTGGAATGGGCGGAGTCAAAGGCGGCATGGTAAATGAAGCCGGACACTTTCCTGAGGTTTGTAAGAAATCGCTGCAAGCTCAAGTGGCAGACATGAAAGGCGCTTTGCCTATAGATTTTTACGACAAACACACAGTTGAAGAATATGGCAAATTTTCCTCTAAGCAATTAGAAGACGCAGGTCGCATCACGTATCCAGTGGTGCTTGAACCTGGAGCCACGCACTATAAACCAATCGATTGGGAAGTGGCGCTCGATAGGATGGCTGAGGCAATGAAAGCTTGTCGCTCCAATCCAGAGCGTGCGGTGGTCTATGCTTCTGGTCGCTCCAGCAACGAAGCTGGATTTATATTGCAGTCTTTTGCCAGAGCTTATGGTACCAATCACGTGATGAATTGCTCTTATTACTGCCACCAGGCATCTGGCGTGGCACTAAATATGGTGTTTGGTTCGGGAACTGCAACAGTCGATTTAGAAGATTTGTCGGATGCCGATTTAGTATTTGTAATTGGCGCAAATCCAGCATCCAATCATCCTCGCCTTATGACTCAGTTAGCCGCACTTCGCGCTCGTGGCGGAGCGGTGGTGGTGGTGAATCCACTGCGAGAATCTGGTCTTGATACATTTCATATTCCAAGCCAAATAAAGTCATATTTCTTTGGTAGCAAAATTGCTTCCACTTATCTACAACCACATGCAGGCGGCGACACCGCGTTGTTTGTCGGCATCTTAAAGCGTATTGAAGAAAAGGGTCTTGTTAATCGAGATTTTGTTTTGAAGCATACGCTTGATTTTGAAAAAGTTCTGGAGCATGCCAAATCTTGTAGTTGGGATGATATCGTCCGACTAAGTGGTATCACAAAAAAAGAAATAGACGACGTGGCCGAATTAGTGGCTAGAGCAAAATCGACTATATTTTCTTGGGCTATGGGTATCACGCACCATGCCTGGGGCGTAGACAATGTGCTTGCTATATGCAATTTAGCTCTTGCCACAGCTAACGTGGGAAGACAGGGTGCTGGTCTCATGCCCATTCGTGGGCACTCTAATGTGCAGGGCATAGGTTCAATTGGATTTTCTCCCAAGTTGAAAGAGTCTATAACCAAAAAATTAGAAGACGTGTATAAATCTAGTTTTCCGACGTTCACTGGACATGATACTTTGAGCATGATTGAAGCTTGCGAGCGCGGAGAAATTGATTTTCTTTTTTGTCTGGGAGGCAATTTAGCCGCTTCAAATCCAGACCTGGACTGGGCTTCTGCTGCTATGAAAAAGGCTGGCATGACAGTTTATTTGTCGACCAAATTAAATGTGGGGCATTTCATTGGTCATGGCAAAACAACTATAATTTTGCCAGTACTTGCCCGCGATGAAGAACCGCAAGCCACCACTCAAGAGTCTATGTTTAATTATGTTCGACTTTCTGAAGGCGGTGAGCCTAACATGAAAGGCTTGATGAGAGCCGAGTCCGACATTGTTTGTGACTTGGCAAATAGAGTACTTGGACAAGAGCCATTCAACTGGTTGCGACTAAAAAGTCATGACGAAGTAAGAAAATTGATTGCTGAAATAATTCCAGGTTGGAGCGAATTAGGCACCATCAACGAAACAAAAAAAGAATTCATTATTCCTAATCGCGTTTTTCATACTCCTGAGTTTCCAACTGAGTCGGGTAAAGCAAATGCACACGTGACACCATTGCCGCAGTATGATACCGATAGTCTAAAAATGATTACCATTCGCTCTGAAGGTCAATTTAACAGTGTCGTCTACGAAGAACACGATGTTTATAGAGGTATACCGCATCGCAATTGTGTTCTAGTTTCAGAAAACGATGCAAATAGACTCAGTCTTAAAGATGGACAAAAAGTGAAAGTAATCGGCGAAGCTGGCAGTCTCGACAATATCGAACTAGTAGTAGGTGGTATCAGAGATGGTGTGGTGGCAATGTTCTATCCAGAATCGAACTACATCATTAAAGCTCGTCCCGATGAAAGATCGCGCACGCCTTCTTTTAAATTCGCACCTGTAAAAATAGAGGCTATGTAATTATTTTTTGTTGAGTTGTTTCAACTCTTTGTCAGCTTTTTTTTCTTCTACTTTTGCTTGTTTAGCCAAAGACTTGACCGACTTTTCTATTTTGTTTACTTGATCCTGAAAAGCCATGGCCGAGCGAGCAATGTCGTCTGCTTTTAAATCTGGTCCTTCTGTCACTTTGTCTAAATCGACTGCAAGTGGATTCATTCCACGAGCCAATTCTCTAATTTGATTCAGATCTTGTTTTCCTTCGTCAGGCATTTCTTTTGGCATAACCAGTGCGTTTATTTCGCTATCAACCATAGGTAAAAGTTGACCGACCTGATTCATAAAATAGTCGAGCCATTGTTTTCTTGGAGGAAGCGCGCCCATAGAAAGCACTCCAGTAGGACTTGGTATAGCTGGCAATATAATTGGTCCAATAACATCAGGCTGTACTGCTACAACCTGATCTTGTCTTTGTGTTTCGCAAAAAATGTCAAATGCTGCTCGTTTTAAATGGTGCAAACTATTTGTTAGTTCTTTTAAGTGAGTAGTTAAAGCTACAGAATCAGCTTTGATTTGACCCTCAAGCACCTTTTGATCTGCAGGGGGTGTTGCAGTGGTCGAAGAGTCTTTTGTATCCTGGGCAAAAGCTGCACTGACACTTAAGTTTGTCAGAACCAAAACCAAAAATAAGTATCTTGATCTTTTGATCATAGTTTTTCTCCGACGATAGTTCTATCTTTGTTCAAAGCAAATGGCATCAAATCTGGTACTGCAGCATCATGCAAAACTCTATAGGCTTTTGCTTCTGCCAGTTTGGTAAACATGCTAGCAGGAATTGCTGTAATGACAAGACTGGCTCCAACACCTTCTATGAATAGTTGCACCAAACAGAAAAGCACAAGCTCCCACAATGAATTTTCGGTGCAATACCAGCTTGCTTTGAGCGATTCAATAGGACCACATTTATATTCGAGCATAAAATACAAATAAAATTGCAGTCTAATATAAATGTAAAAACCTGGAACAATAAGTACGATACATCCAATTGCTATTGCCAAATAAAATAAAATGGTCGCGCCTAGATATGGAAAGGTGATGGGAGTCGGCTTCCAGAGGGTGTTAGAATCAGGCTTTTCGCCATTTAAAAACATGAGACAAGCAAGGTCTATACCAATTTTGGTTATCATCGCAATCCATGCTACCGCGATAGTCAAAACTAGCATGACTAGAACTTGTTGAAGACCCTTTGCAATAACTATTTTTGCGACAGCTAAAAGCATTGCCGGTATTGTGATTACAAGACCCGTTAATCCCAGAAGACCTAGATAACGCCAGAAGTTTTTTTTGAACACTTCCCAGGAGGTTGCCAGAGTCTCGTCTAATGAAAAAACGGAATCAACCATTTCAAATCCTCAACTTAAGAACATGTTGCGTTGATCGTCTTGAGTCGGTGGCACCACTTCAAGTAATTTGCCCCATAAGAAACCTTGACCAAAATGGATACCTAGTTCGCCAAGGACCGGCAGGTCGCCTGCGTTTTCAATACCTTCTGCAATCATTTCTACCCCTAACGATTTAGCAACATTAGCGAGTCGTTTGAGCATTCTTACTTTAGTAGGATCTGTGCCTATGCCATTAACATATTTTCTGTCTACTTTTACAATGTCAGGCTCAAGCAATATGAGTGTTTCAAGTGAAGCTCTGCCAAAGCCAATGTCGTCCACTGCAATCAAGATACCTGCATGACGCAAAGCCAGAAGTCGATCTCGCATATAAGCCGGATCGCCGATGAAATGCTGCTCGCTAATTTCTACGCAGAAAACTTTTCCTTCTCTATTAGAAGGAAAAATTGAGATCAATTCTTGGGGATCAGTATCGAGTATGGTGGAGGGAAAAATGTTTAAATGCACACGCATAAGGCTTGCAATATTGCTTGAAAGTTCAGTGCATAAGCGCAAGCACTGTAAATCTACTTTGGTAAGAATATTGTTTTCTACGCTTAAACGAAAGAGGTCATCAGGACTTTCAAAAGCACCTTCGGGTCCGCGAATAAGCATTTCAAAACCAACGACTTCTCTTGTGCTTAAGTTTATAATCGGTTGATATACGGCTCGGTAACTTTCTTTAGCCAGAAGCTGTTCTATAAGGCTTTGAGTAGTGGTTGCTTCGCGAGTGTTGCGATTGACCGAAACAGAATTTTTGCCAGCTTGTTTGCCTCGCTGCAATGCCTGACGTGCAATTTCAATGATGTCGTCTTTGCCTTTCACATCATTTGGCACCGCAGTAACACCAAGACTGAGAGTGATAGGACCAGTTGCAGTTCTAAATTCAGGCACATCGCTTTCTAAAACTACCAAGCGCAAGCGCTCTGCTACGCGCATGCCATAAGCCAATTGCGTATCTGGCAGCAAAACTAAAAATTCATTGTCGCCAGTGCGAGCTACGTGGTCAGAAGGTCTTAGTGTGCCTACGATGCGCTTGGTGATTTCGCGCAACACTTTTTCTGCAGCAGTGGTGCCTTTCTCTTCAGTGATTTTATCAAAGTCGTCACAAGACACCATCACTGCAATCAAGCTTCCGGTGCCACGATTAATTCTGTTTTCTTCTACTTTTAGTACTTGCTCAAGACCGCGCATATTGAGTGCATCTGTAGCAATGTCTAGATTGGAAATATGCTCTAATTGCGCCCTTGCGTGAGTCAATTCTTCGGTCAACTCGCCGATTCGCTTTGAGTCGGTAGTGTCTTGTTTCTTCTGGGTACTAATAATCAATATAACGCCAAGCAGTCCAGCTACCATTATGAAGGCAAGCCACGGATATGGTCCTGCTGAAATGAGGTTATTATATTTGAGAGTGCGTTCTTCCACTGCTTTGAATTCTTGTTCTTGCAGTTTTTCAATAGACTGTGTAAGCGCTTTGCGGTCATCCATCTGCTGACTGGACTCATCGAGAGTGCGAGCCGCTTGAACCCCTTGAGTCTGTCTCACTTTAATAGTTTGGTCGTAACCAGCAAAGACTGTACTTAATTGATTCGATAACTGTCTAACATTTTCACTGTATTGCGGGTCGTCTTGACGCATTCCGCGAAGCATTACAACTTGCTTTTGCAAATTCTCTCTAGCTGTTCTGTAGGCATCGAGCCAGCGTTTTTCGCCAGTTACTACAAAAGATTGATGATTCGCTTCAGCATTGCGAAGTGTTTCATGGGTCATTTCAAGTTGATGAAAAATACTTGTATGTTGGTCCAGCCACATTTGTGTGTTCTGGCTAGATGGCACTACATTTAGTACCAGGAAAAAACTCAGTGATGACACCACCACAATGGTGATGATGGCGTACAAAATTTTGCTGTTATTCGCGTTGATGGAATTTGGCTCAGCTTAAATGGGTCAATATATAAATAGCTATTCCCAAAACAGCAATTGCTAAAAGGGTCAGAATTAATATACGACTCCAATTGGCTTTCTGAATATTTGTCGTTTTTAGGGGCTTTTGATAGGTAGAGACTACCGTTTTTAAGTTGTCCTGGGCAGATTGCACCTGGCTTAGTGCTATAAGTTCTGGTGTGGTCTTGGCGGCATTACTTTTCGATTGTTTAATACTGCCCGTCAGATAATCTTTTATGTCTGATGCTGAATCGGGTCGATTTTCAGGATCTTTATCGAGCAATCGCTCTAATAAAAGTCGAATTTGCGGATATTGATTAAAAACAGAATGTGAAAGGTCCGGCTTAGTGGCATTCAAGCGATTCATAACTGTTTCAATGGCAGTTTTGCCTATAAGTGGTGGTTGCCCACAAAACATCTCATGAATGATGCAGCCAAGCGAATAGAAATCACTGCGATGGTCGACAGCAAAACCACGTGCTTGCTCTGGGCTCATGTAAGCTGGCGTTCCGAGTGCCTCGCCCGGTACTGAAATGGCTATATTGTCGCCTGCAATAAATTTTGCCAAACCAAAGTCAAGTAGAATAGCTCGTTTTTGACCGCTATCATTGACTATCATAATATTGCCTGGCTTCAAATCACGGTGCATCACATTTTTGCCATGAGCATGCATAAGTGCATCACAAATTTGATTTAAAATCAAAAGTGCTTCGTGAATGGGCAGCGCATTGCGTTTCATATACGAGCTCAATGTTTCGCCTTCAATCAAATCCATAACCATATACGGTATCGAGTCTTTGAAAATACCAAAATCATGAATGGTTATAACGTTGGGGTGATTTAGATTGGCTGCCGCTTTGGCTTCTCGTTGGAAGCGCATCAATGACGAGCGAGTAGAGTTATTTGTGTCTGAATTTTCGATGCCTTTTAAATCCATCAGCACTTTGATGGCAACGAATTTGTCTAGAATCAGATGCTTGGCTCTAAAAACCATGCCGACGTTTCCAGCACCAAGCTTGTCTATGATTTGATATTTGCTATCAAAAATATCTCCTTCTTTGACATCTTCATGCAATTCGACGCTCTGGAGTTGCCCAGAAAAATTGTCTTTTGAAATAGTCAAAATGAGATACCTGTGCTTAGTGTCCTATTAAGCTTATTACTAAGTTCATGAACACTAAAACACTTATGTGTTATCGGACACCATTTCTGGTGCCCGACAAATTTTTAAGACGTTCTTTTTAGAACAGATATAGCAATTCGCGGAATTTAGGCAATGGCCAAAGCGAATCGTCTACGTACAATTCAAGTTCGTCCACAGTCGCTCTGACTTCGTTCATGGCCGGAATTACTTGTTCCTGACAGAATTTAGCAAGTAACACCTGGTCTGCGTCTTCGCCGTGTCCTGCTCCAGGACCGCCCGATGAAGGAGCGATGATGTTGTCCATAGTTTCAAGCGCGTATTGCAAGTCGTTTACTCGTTGCACAAAAGTGCGCAAGAAACCTTCTTGACCAGCGATGTTGCCACCGCCTATAGCGGCTTTAGTTTGCAGAATGGTCGTTGCCAGTCTGTTTTGATACTCTAAGCAAGCTGGCATAATTATTGTGGTGGCAATATTTCTTGTTAGTTGCCATTCGATATTTATGGTCTTGCAGAAATTGGCTGCTCTTACGTTATAGCGTGCAACTAATTCTTGCTCAGTAAATACATTGTATTTTTTGAACAGTGCTTTGGTTTCGTCTTTAACCAACTCAGGCAGTGATTCGATAGTGTTTCTCAGATTGGGCAAACCGCGTTTGGCTGCTTCATCCGACCAGTCGCTTGAATAGTTGTCGCCGCTGAAAATAATGCGCTTATTCTCTTTAAGTACACTGCGCACAACTTGCTCAGCCGCTTTCACTGGGTCTGAACCTTTATCGATTATTTTCTTTATTTGGTCGTACATGTAATCCATGGACTCAGCCATCATGGTATTCAGTACGGTGTTGGGGAAGAAAATAGACATACTTGAGCCGATGGCACGAAACTCAAACTTATTGCCTGTGAACGCAAATGGTGAGGTGCGGTTTCTGTCTGAATTATCTTTGGGGATATCTGGAAGCGTTGCCACACCAAATTGCACTACTTGAGGGCTGCTTGAAGATTTTTCTTTGCCTTCGCTTATTTCTTCTACAACTCGTGTAAGACCTTCGCCCAGATAAACGCTCATGATTGCAGGAGGCGCTTCGTTTGCGCCAAGACGCAAGTCGTTTCCAGCGCTTGCAATACTTGCTCTGAGCAGTCCGCCATATGTGTTCATGGCGCGGATAACTGCAGTCAACATAACTAAGAACTGAACGTTTTCTTGCGGTGTGTGCCCAGGATCGAGCAGGTTATTTCCTTCCTCATCACAGAGTGACCAGTTATTGTGTTTGCCGCTTCCGTTTACGCCACTAAATGGTTTCTCGTGAAAGAGACAACGCAAACCGTGTTTCTGTGCGATTTTGCGAAATACTTCCATCAAAAGCATGTTGTGATCGATGGCGGTATTTGCCGATTCAAAAATTGGTGCCACTTCAAATTGTGCTGGCGCAACTTCGTTGTGACGTGTTTTCACTGGAACGCCAAGTTTATACAGTTCTGCTTCGCAATCCATCATGAAAGCAAGCACTCTGTCTTTGATTGAGCCCCAGTAGTGGTCTTCCATTTCCTGGCCCTTGGGTGGTCTTGCGCCAAACAAAGCGCGACCGCTATAAATGATGTCAGGACGAGCTAGATAAAAAGCATCGTCAATTAGAAAATATTCTTGCTCGGCACCAACTGTACTGCTAATGCGTTTGACATTGCCACCAACTAAATTAGCCAGACGAACACCAGTATCATTCAATGCTTGCAATGAGCGCAGCAACGGAGTCTTTTCGTCTAGCGCTTCTCCACCAAACGAACAAAATACTGTCGGAATACAAAGCGTTTTTCCATTTGCACTTTCCATTAGAAAAGCTGGGCTGGTCGGATCCCATCCGGTGTATCCGCGAGCTTCAAAAGTTGAGCGCATTCCGCCCGAAGGAAAGGATGATGCGTCAGGTTCGCCTTGAATTAGAAACTTGCCTGAAAATTCTATTAAGGCACCACCTTCGGTGCCAGTACCAGCTAGAAAGGCATCATGCTTTTCTGCTGTAGATCCAGTCATTGGGTGGAACCAATGAGTAAAGTGAGTGGCGCCGCGGGCGATTGCCCAGTCTTTCATGGCGTTTGCCACCACATCGGCGATTGTGGGATCCAGCGCTTCTCCCTGGTCTATGCAGCGCAGCAGTGTTTTGTAGACTTGCTTGGGTAGCAGCGTGCGCATCACATTTCTGTTGAACACATTGGACCCGAATATTTCTTCAAGCGGCGTTTCTTCGTAATTTACTGAACTTGTCACGGGTTGTCTTGCCTTCACTGTGCTCATTGCGTCAAATCGAGCCCTTGATTGCTGCGATCCGCTTCTTCCTACAAAACTAAGTCTATTATTCGGATCTATATTCACTGCCATTTAACAAGCTCCTTATCAAGCTGCAATTAAAATGCTACACGGTGTCCTTACATTGTTGGTATAAAGATTTCGCAAATAATACGACATATCTATTAGATACCGAGCGCTTTCAAGATGACACGTTTTTTGCGTTGTCCATCAAACTCTGCGTAAAAAATCTGTTCCCAAGGTCCCAAATCCAATTTGCCTTCGGTCACGGGAATCATTACCTGGTGATTAATCAAGATGCGCTTCAAATGCGCGTCACCATTGTCTTCGCCGGTTTTATGATGTTGATATCCAGGATTGACAGGGGCAATTTTTTCCAGCCATTCATCAATGTCGTGAATTAAGCCATTTTCCCAATCATTGACATATACGCCAGCTGTGATGTGCATAGCCGAAACTAAAATGAAGCCTTCTTGAATGCCGGACTCCTGGCAAAACTGGGCGACTTCGTCGGTAATACGAACATAGTCGCGTCTGTTTTTGGTGTTGAACCACAAATATTTAGTATGCGCCTGCAGCGCCTCAGTGGCTTTCATTAAGGATACCTCGCCAAAAAGATGCCGCTATTTTAGCAAATAGCCTCAGCTGGAGGGCGAAATATTAAGACTAGCACTGACTGAGCTTTTCTTTTGCTTCACTGCAGGTCGGATCGACACTAAGCGCCTTTTTGTAAGCATCCTTTGCTTCTTCAACCTTGCCAAGCTTTTTATAAATATTGCCAAGATGCACCCAGAGAGTTGACTGCTTAGGCTCTAAATCGCAGGCTTTGCGAAACGCTTCTTCCGCCTGGTCGAGGTTACCTTTGGATTCAGCCATCCAGCCCAAATCTACATGCAGGGCGATAACATCTGGTCTCAACTTCACTGCTTCTTCCATACTGGTCAAAGCTTGATCTTCTTTTCCGTCCTTGGCTAAAAGGAAGGCGTAGTCAGCTCTTGCAAAAGGATCGGTTGGATCCAGGTCGAACGCTTCTTTGTAATATTTTTCAGCTTCAGTAAAATTGTTTTCGCTTGCATAAGAGAATGCGATAGAGCGGGTGATGACCGGGTCTGCAGGGTCATAATTGCGCGCTTGTACCAACTCTTCAATTGCTTCTTTCCACTTCATTTTGCCTGCATATTCAACACCTTCGTTGTAATGCACAGTGGATGCGTCTTCTGTTAACTTCTCTTTTTGCTCTTCAGACAAAGCAATTGGCTCTGCCGCGCCGACTACTATCAAAAGCTCAGCCAGTGAGCGTCCAAAATGTCCTTGCATCAAGGCTACAAGACAATAATCGCGGTGGGCTATTTTCATGTCGGGCACGCAATTGACTGCTGCACGCAGCTCAACATCGGCTAATTTCCATTTCCATTTCGAAGAATAAGCCTTGGCTTTCTTCCAGTGATCTGTACCTTCGTACATGAGCGCTTTTTCTTTAACTTCGTCTGCTTCAACTTTTTCATCGTCGACAGTGACTTCTTTAGCCGCAGCTTCTACTTTAGATGCGTCCTTAACTTCGGCATCTTTAACTTCGACATCTTTTTTCACGGCGTCTTTTTTGTCTCTAAATTGTGGCGCTACAAATTTCGCTGCACCGCAGGTCTTTTTGTCTTCGTCTGCTGCATAAGAGGGTGCAGGCACATTCAGAATTCCAACTACCGACACCACACTTAGTGTCAGGCTCAAAGCTTTGTTGTTAAATCTGGCTCTCACTGTCTCTACCTCTTCCTTAATTGTATCTATTTTTAGACGGCAACAATCACTATTTCGTTCCGATTGGCAAATTCAATCATCGCCTGCTCATCAACCATCAATATTTGTCCCGCCTCAATAGCGAGCACTCCACCCAATTTTGACCCAAGCATCGCTTGCAGGGTACTCATTCCAACGGTGGGAATATCAAAGCGTTGGTCTTGAATCGGGCGTGCTACCTTAATTACAGTGACCGGACCTTTATTGATTTGCACCGCTCTTTGAATGGTGCGATCCGTCCCTTCCGCCGCTTCCACTGCAATGACCATACGATCGTAAACTACAAGAGTTTGACCAATCTCCAGTCGCGCTGACTCTTTGGCAATTTTAAAACCAAAATCGATGTCGGCATACTGAAATGCATCTGGCTTATTCTTAGTTAGAACGCCAACTTCCTGATACAAATGACTGAGAAACTCAGTCTGGGTCAAGACTTTGAAGCCTTCAAGCTCCATCCAGTCGCCGATATGTCGCTGGATTGTGTCATCTTTAAAATCGGGCAAACGGCTCAGCTCGCGGATTGCAACCCAATCAATTTTGGTCACATTTTTGAGCATATCGAGCTTTGGCACTTTGCCGCAAAAGACGACAGAGTCACATTTATTTTCACGCAACAGCTTAAGATTGCGACCAATTTGACCTGGGAAAATCTCATAAACTTGCTCAGAATGAGGCGTTAAGCGTGCTTTCGCCTCAGCACTCATGGCTAGCGACACCACCACCATACCCTTTTCCCTGGCGCGTTTCGCCAGCAATTCGGGCAGTTTTCCATCTCCTGCAATTACGCCAAGGCGCTTGCAGGCTGTGCTTTGAGGAGGACTAGTATTTTGGGTCAATGTTTGCATGCTCAATTCGGGTGATGTTAACTCGACGCAGTGCGGAAGGCACTCTCGTTAGAAATCTAACATTTCTTGGCAGCCCGGTCCTTTCCACCATTTAAACTGTTGCGAATAGCTCTGGTAAATAGGGTTAGACTGGGAAATTTATCAGGTGTTTTCCCCCTAACCAAGTTTGGGAAAACGTGGTAGCCAGCCTCTGTTGGCAATTTTCCTTGGCGTTTTGCTTGACATGGGGCTTTTTTGGGGATAAAACAGATCTAAGGTAGATATTTCAGTATGTTGAGGATTGGCGTCATGCCGGAGTTCCGGATCAAATTATCGAGTTTTGCATTAGCGTCTGCTTTAAGCCTTTATGCTGCTTCCTTGGCATCACCTGCTTTTGCCGATTATTCTCGGGGCGCAGACCCCAATATTGGGCACTTTTACATGGCGCGCCAGCAGATTCAAATTACAGACGATTCGCCTGTAATCAACTATAAAGGCGGCGATCCAGCGCAGCAACAACAGAATAATCCGATGGCGCAACAAAAGCGTCCCGCGCCTTTGCCCAAAGCTGGTTTTAACGCTTATACGCCACCGCCTCAAGCGTCGGGCTACAATCCCAATTTGCCTTCAGTCGAAAATGGCGTGCCCAGGCGCGAATTGCCTGCTGCCGGTCCAACACTAAATCATGGCGACGGTGTAAAACATGGTCCCAAGAGCAAACAAGCCAAAGCCGGTTCGCTCAAGCCCGGAGCTGGTGGTAAACAAGCGACTGCAAACAGTGGTGGCTTCAGTGGTCCAACCAAAACGTACGCTCCGTACAAAGGTTATGACCCGAACAATTCACCTATAAGTAGTTCGTATTCTGCTTCAAGTGGAAATAACCAACAAGTAAAGACTAAAGTACGCGGTGCTTTGACTTTTGGTCGCGGAAAATAATTTTGTGGTAGGATATCCAAGTTCGACGACCTATGGTCGTCACTTCTGCCCGTAGCCCAGTTGGATAGAGCGCATGGCTACGAACCATGAGGTCGTAAGTTCGAGTCTTACCGGGCAGGATTTTTCAATCGAAGCAAATTGAAGCGATTCGCGTAAAGCGGATCGTTTTTGTTTTGGGGTTGGTAATACCACGCGATGTAATGCGGGTGTAATGTTTTTGAGTAGGAGAGATAGAATTTAGGAAAATGAAAACTGGACTAAGTAAGGAATTTTCCAATAACATTGTTTTACTGAGTTTTTAGAGACGCCACCATATATGGTTAATCACTGAGGGATATTTTGCCAGAAGGTAATTTGGATGACTAAGGAAAGTAAAATGAACAAACATGAAAATGCAATTAATCAAATTACATCACTGGTAAGCAAAGACTTTGATTCATCAAGTATCCGAACTCGTATTGATTCGATCTTGGCCTCGATGAAAAGTATTACTGATGAGGAAATGATTCGATATTTTCCAGTTGCCGCAATTGGCTGCCTCGAAAAAGCCTTCAGGTGGGCAATAAAAACTCTTTTAAACCAAGGAGAACCATACGCTTCAAATGCTAGTGATCTCTACAAAGAGAAATTCTCTGTAAAAGAGATACTAACCATTGAATCTCGCGTGGTGACCACCGCCGATTTAGTGTCACATTTAGTTCCATTCAGTAGCTTGGGTGATATTGAAACGCAGATGAAACAGCTTATTGGAAGAAGCTTTCTTGATGATATTAGAAATGCAACGCATAAGTGGACATCCTATCTGGATGAACCTGATGAAAACAAACGAATCCTAACAAATGCTGATACAGTAATTCACGCTATTGAAGAGACGTTTAAATTGCGTCATTCATTTTGCCATGAAATTGATTTTCGACACAGATTTTCCAGTCATGAAATAAAGTCATTAGTTTTTTGTACTCTACAATTTGTAGATGCTCTTATTGATTATGTTGAACAAGAGGTGGGAGTCTCTGCCACTACGCAGGCTGATATGAATGGAGTTGCCTATGAAGATTTTCAACTCTCACAAGAAAAATTAAACCGATTAGTTAAGCGGATCGAGGCGAATGTAAGTAGAGCTAACTTTAAAAGCTTTAATGCAGTACAGAAAAGATGGGAAGCATACGCAATAAAGGAAGCTGAATTCATTAGAAAACAGTACGGTGGCGGTACACTTGGAATTATGGCGTACTATGCTACTCATGCAATTTTGATTCATCAGAGAATCAGTTCAATAGAAAGTTTCATTCATATCGAATTAGAATTTCCAACTGATGAAGAACTACAGAAAATAATTGATGCAGGTACGTCCTGGCAAGAAGCAAGAGACAAAAGCTTGGAATTGGAATTATGATAATTGAATCTGAAAACACCCATTTGGTGCGCGAAATGCCGACCTCTTCGTCGATGGCGGTGCTCCGATTGGAAAGCAACCGCCTCGGCGGTGCGTAAAGACTAGCACTACTGATTGCTTTGAGAAACCGCGATGCATAATTCTTACATAGGCACCAACAGCAGTGCGCTAAATTTCCATCATACTTACCATTCAGATTAACGCACCGCGCCGTTTATCCTGCCTTCATAAAGACAAAATTCAATGTTGCTTAGGAAGATAGCTATAGAAGCCTTCATGAGTACTGGAAAACTAATTTTAAAATTAGAAGGAGAGAATAATTGAGTAATTTAAAACGAAAGAAAAATCTCTCTTCTGAACCCGAAGGCATTAATGAAGAACGGGATGTTCTAGATTTTATCAATTGGTGGCAACAAAATCAAAATTCAGATTACTTCAACGAAAGCAATAATAAAAAATATTCTTACGAACTAGGAGCTTTAGAGAAAATCTGTCGAAGTCACTTTGATCATGTTTTACATCCGAAGGATGAAATTTCGGTGAAATATTTAGGTAATCGAAGCGTGGCTCTGACCTTGCCCCATTGATCGATCCACTCATTAAGAGACTTCTGCCAAGTTTTTATTCCCAATCAAACTGATTTTTTCTCCTTGCTTTGCAATCTTTTCTTCGATGTATTTTCTAAACTGCTCTGGTGTCATGTTGTTCAATGAGCTGTGTGGGCGGTTCTCGTTGTAGTCTTTTTTCCAGGAAGAAATAATTTCTTTTGCATCACGGAGCGTGGTAAACCAATATGCATTGAGACATTCGTCTCTGAATCTTCCATTGAAAGATTCAACAAAAGCATTCTGTATTGGCTTTCCAGGCTCAATGAAATGAAGATTTACTCCATTGTTGCAAGCCCATTTGATCATCTTCTTGCTCGTGAACTCAGGACCATTGTCGACCACTATTTCTTTTGGCAAACCCCTGGTCCAGCTCAGGCGATTTAAAGTTGCAATCACAGAAGCGCTAGGCAGACTACGGGATACTTCTATTTCTATGCATTCTCTGGTGCAGTCATCGATGATGTTTAGCGTTCTGAATTTGCCACCATCGCTGAGACCATCACTGGTGAAATCCATTGACCATCTGGCATTGGGTGCAACAGGAAGCTCCTTGGGTGCCTTACGTCCCCAAAAGTATTTGCGCCTTCCTCGTTTGCGCACTGCTAAATTGAGTTCTCGGTAGAGCCTGTAAATGCGTTTGTGATTGACCAATTGACCGCTCAAATTAACCATCAAGCAAATTCGACGATATCCAAAACGTGGCCGCTCACCTGCGATAGTCTTTATTTTTTCAATCAGTACGGTGTCTGGAAGCCGCTTAGAGAGGTATCCCTGAGCAGACCGTGACAGATTTACCAGCTCACACGCTTTGCGTTTGCTTAAGCCGAATGCGATTAGATGACCAACATGTTCTCGCTTCGCATCCGGCGTCAAAACTTTTTTTGAATCAGATCCTTCATGGCTTCGTTTTCTAAAGCCATATTTGCCACCATTCTTTTCAAACGCAAGTTTTCTTCTTCCAAAGCTTTTAGTCTCTTTACGTCTGAACTCTGCATGCCGCCGTACTTTTCTCTCCATCGATAGATTGTTTGCGGTTGCAAATTATGCTTTCGAGCAACTTCGGCAATTGAGCTTCCGCTCTCGATTTCCTTGAGAATCCCGACGATTTGTTCGTCAGTGAACTTACTTTTTCGCATGTGTTTTTTCCCTTTCTAGCTACTAGTTTAAGGGCATTTGTCACCTTTGCAACGGATCGATTTTCGGGGTTCAGGTCAGCTCCTGATGCGCTCATTACCAATAATTTTCTTCAAGTTACTTATTCAATTGAAGTAACGACTTCGGCGGATCTGGAACTTCTGCAAAAAACACTATCATTACTAGAAAAAAGCATTCCATTATCTTTAACCGGCCACAATGGAGGGGATATTGTAGGTAGTAAACATAAACCCTATCAAATTGACGGTAGGCCAATTACTGACCGTGATGTTAGCATCAAAGGCGACACTGTAGCGGAATGGATAGATCGACAGAAAGAGCGAATAATAAGTTCTATAGAGAAAAAACTCGACAAGTCACATTTGACGGGTGAGAATAACTGGCTTGTCATCTTGGTCAACGATTACACACCATTCTCATCAGATTTGTGGGAAGCCTATATAAGCCTTTTTGACGAAGTGTTTTTAATTTACTATGCCAAATTGAAAAAGTTAAAAGCAAGACGGCTGTCTTTTCTTGGTTACAATCTTCCTTTGGTCGCTAAGACGTACGTTATCTAGTAAAGATGTGGAAGCTAAAATTTGTTCTGCATTTTTTTCTCAACAAGAGACAATGCTTTTGTGCCAAAAAGCGCTGTTGCGTTCCCAATCCTCTCATAAACTAGAGATTGAGAATCAAGCACCAAGTCAATCACCTTATTTGAAATAAGACCGTATTGCGCTTGATGAAATTCGCTTACTTTTTACCAGGAACCGCAGGAGGCCAAGCTTGAACATCCTTCCTGGAGCTGCTCCAGAATTCAATCTCCTCACCTGGCTCTCTTGATAGTGAAAAAGGAGGGAGAGCAGATTTCTCTCTAGCGGCATGACCGTTTTTGACACTCAACCTCAAACTTGAAGAAGTCTGATATTCGTCCCAAATTAAAAGCGTCGTCTCACCAACTGCTTTTCCAATCAGGTAAACGGCTTTATTTCCCGCAGGCACTATCTCAACAATGCGGGGATCAGCGATACAAGTTCTTATGAATTTTTCGTTTGAACAGAATACAGTTGGGTGGGATAGCGGAAGAAGAATTGTTTGGTCGGTTTTATCTTCCTGCAGGTCCATATTTTTTGTCTCAATGGGTGGAATCCAAGATTCCTGTTGGACCGTGCTGAGATTTTTTTTTGTGTCAATTGAGCTGGAATGTTCTTTCACTTGCACGTCAATATTAATCAAATTGCCATCGTCGTCTAAAACCGCTAAGTTTGTTTTTCCCGGCTTTCTACTCAGGAGGACAAAAGACTTTTCAATTGCTGGAAATAAAGCAAGCTCTACTATTTTAGAATCACCTACGTGTATTTTTTTTATCGGCTTCAGCATCCAGAAGATTCTGGAAGTTGAAGGCTCAATGCTAATGTTTAAACTTGGTTCTAAATTTTGAGGATTGAAGTCAATAAGTCTGGGATCTTCTTCTGGAGCACTTTTAATTGCCCTCCCAGATTCGTAAGCTTCGCCAGGTCTAAGATTCCATCGACGCTCTGAATCCTCAGAATGTCGCACTGCATTCATTGCGGCTCTGCTCTTTTTAAAGTCCGCAAGCGCTTCTGTTGTAACTCTTCGCTCCTGCAATTTTATTGACGGGGTATTTGTGAAAGTTAATGAGGTCTCTTGATCTTTCGTGCTGCTCTCCTTCACGCTCAACCTGATTCCCAGTGTACTTCCATCCTCACCCCACAGCATTACGTTGCTCACTCCGGGAGATTTACCAAGCAAAAAAAACTCATTTTCGGATACAACCACGACTTCGGCAACATGATAATCGCTAATTGAGGTTCTCGCCACTCTGCAGTTCATGTGGAATAATCGGGCCTGTGACACATTAATATTGAGTTTTGAGGTGAATTTCAATTCCCGAATGAGAGTGGTGTCAGTTGAAGGTCTGATTAAGTCGTTGTCTGCAGCGCATACCATGTTTTTCTTAAAAGAGGTCAAACTAATGATAGTGACGACAATGGCGCAGATGTATTTGGTCCATGATATCTTTCGATTCTGCAATTTGGTTACTCTCCGTACAGAATTGATGAGTCTAATTCCCAATTCGAGCTGGTACGCTGCTACCGTGCTGACCTGTGTCTAGCCGACTTTCGGATGCTTCAATTAAATTGAGACCTGGTATTACGTGGAACATTGCCGAAAATAATAGGTCAGTGGAATTTTAATTTACTTTATTGAGCAGAGAATCTCAAGCCTTAGTTCACGTGCTTTTCGCTCCGCTTCGTGCATGGAATTAGCATAGACTTTGCTAGTAGTGGTCAAGTCTTTGTGGAGAATGGTTTGCGGTGAAGCTTCTATTTTATTGCAAATCCGAGCATGCAAATCAGTTGCTGCTTGTCTTTGGATATGAGGGCAACTTTTAAATGGTGGAAAATGGCTGATATGGGGTTGGGTGAAATCGAATTTGTGTTGCAGATCTTCGTTGGATTCATATTGTTAAAGAAATTTTGAACTGTATTCAAGAAATCGCTTAAAGATCATGAATGACTTTAGGCGGAAATGCTGCTCTCATAGCATTTAGCACCGACAAAATATCTATTACTTCCTGGATGATGGCTCCACTCACTGGAGTCAATTGACCTGCGGCAGCAAAGAACATGCCAATTACGCTTAGTGCCATACCCCCGACCGCACTCTGAAGGGCGATGATTCGCATCCGACGGCTAATGTGCATGAACTCGTCCACTTTCTCAAGTGAGTTATCCATTATAACGACTCCTGCAGCTTCCGCTGTCACTTCGCTGTTTTGACCAATAGCCATGCCAACAGTTGCTGCCATCATGGATGGTGCATCATTAATTCCATCTCCAACATAAAGAGTCTTTGCCAGAGTCGTTTCTTTAGACACGATGGCAAGTTTTTCTTCAGGACTTTTTTGAGCATAAACTTCAGTAATGCCTACAAGCTCAGCTAAGTAATGTACTTCAGATTCGCGATCTCCCGATACAATCATTACCCGCTCAAAATCATGCTTGGGTCCTAAGTGTTTAACAAAAGAGCAACTCTCCGCCCGTGGTGCATCACGAAATCGCAGGGTTGCGGCATATTTTCCATCAATCACCACCACGCACTCAAGTCCCAAAGTAATAGCAGGAAGCTTGTCACTATCCTCAACTTGTTGGACTGCTAATTGTTTGCGACTGGTGATTTGCACGTTGCGACCTGACACCACTCCTTTCAACCCTTGTCCTGGAGGTTCACTTACCTGGGTGGATTCAGGCACCACAATTCCTTCTTCCTTTGCCGCTGCTAGAATAGCGCGTGCCAGAGGATGTTTCGAATAGCCTTCCAGACTTGCCACCAGTGTCAGCACTTCTTTTTGAGTGAAGCCTGGTGCAATTAGTTGCTCGGTTAGTTTCGGTTCTCCATATGTCAAAGTACCTGTCTTGTCGAAAATGGCAGTTCGACACTCGGCAATTTGTTCTAGCACGACAGGACTTTTAACGATTATTGCTCGACGGGCACAAAGGGAAATAGAGCCAATTATTGCGACAGGAATTGCAATAAGAAGCGGACAGGGCGTGGCTATAACCAACACTGAAAGAAAACGAATGGTATCTCCGCTAAAAGCCCAGGCAAGAAGTGCCACCGTCAGTGCAAACGGAGTGTAAATGGCGCCCAACTTGTCTCCAAGCCGCCTTAGCTGAGGTCGCTTATCCTCGGATTCTTTCATTACTTCCATAATTTTTGCGTATCGTGAATCGGCAGCGCACTTTGTGGTGCGAATAGTCAATGCAGACTCACCGTTGATAGCGCCTGAGATTACAGTTGAGCCGGTTGTTTTGGTTATTTGGAATGGTTCTCCGGTCAGATAGGACTCATCCATGACGCCATGGCCTTCAAGCACGATGCCGTCTACCGGGCATATGTCATGCGGATAAACAACAAGCGTGTCACCTACTAATACTTCATTTAAGCCCACATCAGAGATTTCAGATTCTCGTTTTCGGTGAGCAACTGAAGGCACGCGTTTAGCCAGAGCCGCCAGCACAGAAGAAGCACTGCGCAGAGCGTAACTCTCCAGCGCTTCGCCTCCGGAAAGCATTAGAACAATTATCGAACCAGCTAGATATTCGCCAAGCAAGATGGAGGTAATGATAGAAATACCACCCAGCAAATCGGAGCCGAATTCTCGCTTAAGCAGCTTGCTAATTAGATCGATCAGAATCGGCAACCCACCCAAAATGAGCGCGGACAATAAGGGAATCTGGTAAATTTCCGAACTAGTCTGGAAGCAATAGCGAAGCACCAAATACGATACTATGGCAAGAATTGAAAGCACCGCAATTATTGCGGACTTGTGCTGCCATATCTTGGTGATTTTCATAAATGGGGTCTGTGCAATGTTCGAAGAACTCTTTCTTTATCTGTTGACTGTGCTAAGAATTCTAGTGAGTACCAACTCCATACTACAGTCAACTAAAATATTCTCGAATCAGTCTTTTAGTTGATTTGATCTTTGCTAGCGTCCAGAGAATTCTTTTATAACCTGTCCGTAGCGCTTGCCGACAGCACCACATACGATATCGCACATTTCATAGACAGTGTTGTCTGCGATGCTGTAGTAAACAAACAGTCCTTGTCGCCGTTTTTGAACTAATCCCTGTTCTGCTAAAACAGATAAATGCTTACTGACGTTTGCCTGACTCATGGCGCTCAGCTCGCAAATCTCTTGTACTGAACGCTCATTGTCGAAGAGCAATTGCAGTATTTGCAGCCTGGATGCGTCTGAAAGTGCACGGAATCGCGCGGCTATAATTTCGAGTGCCGGTCGTGACAGGAGTTGCTTCTTGTTTTTCATGCTATGTAACCCCTGGGTCCACAAATCCAGTTTACATCCATTCGACTGATTCTTCAATCATTCTTTAGGCTGATTAGTTATATAACTAACTAGTGATATACTGGGCTTACTATCGAAAGAGGGCTCATCTATGTCAGAACTGACTAATTCCACTATTTGTGAGCAAATAGCGCCTGCTGAATTGGCGGCTAATTCAGAAGAAAAGGTGCTGCTGGATGTTCGCAGCCCAATTGAATTTGAGACCGAGCATATCGACAACTCTCTTAATATCCCACTGGACGAACTTGAAGCTCGTTTTGAAGAAGTGCCGCGAAAAGGTCGACTAGTAGTTATATGTAGATCGGGAAAAAGAGCAGAACGCGGAGCCTATACCCTTCTGGGCAGAGGTTTTCAGCCAAAAGTTCTGGAAGGTGGAATGGTGGCTTGGCGCAAAGCCGGACTGCCGATTAAAGAAGGCAAGAAGATGCTTGCAATAGAACGCCAGATTCAACTTGTTGTAGGCGTAGGCGTTTTGACAGGCGTACTTCTGGGGGGTTTCGTCAATCCATGGTTTCTTATTATTCCCGGATTTTTCGGAGCTGGATTGACGTTCGCGGGACTATCTGGAACTTGCGCATTGGGAATCATGCTGCAGAAAGCGCCTTGGAACAAAATAGGAAATTCTTCTGTTCCGCCGCAAAATCGTAAAAAAGATTGTTGCTCTTAGTGCAAGGAGGGTGACTCGATGCTAGGCGGTGCTCTATCTGGAATTGCTACTGGCACTCTGCTTGGACTTCTTGGGGGCGGCGGAAGTATCATCGCTGTTCCGATAATGATTTATATGCTTGGGATGCAACCGAAAGCGGCTATAGGCACAAGTCTTGTTATCGTGGGTCTTGCAAGCCTGCTTGCGGCATCGAGCCATTTTCGCAATCATTCAGTTCTTATTTCAACAGCACTGATATTCGCAGTCTCTGGAGCTTTAGGCAGTTTTGCCGGTGCCCGCCTTGCTCAGTATATTTCAGACGTGGTACAGCTGACTTTGTTTGCAGTCGCGATGGCTCTTGTGGCGCTACTTATGTTGAGAAAACGGCAACCTCAAAGCGAGACTGTTGACGACGTAAAATCTAATTCGCTGCCGATAATGCTTTCGGCTGGTCTTGGTGCTGGACTGTTGACTGGTCTGCTCGGCGTCGGTGGTGGATTCATAATTGTGCCTGCACTAACAATGGTGTTGAGCGTTCCTATAAAGAAGGCAATTGGCACCTCGCTTTTGGTAGTAGGCACTAACAGCATGGTCGGGGCGATTTCATACGGATCGAGCTTGAATCTGACTTGGGCAATTTTGCCGTTCGCCTTGGGCACACTGGTCGCTGCTCCGATTGCTGGAGGGGTGGCGCATTACATTCCACAGGAAAAGCTAAAAGTTAGCTTTGCGATTACTCTCCTCGGTTTGTCTGCCTGGATGTTATCAAATCAGTTTTTCAAATAACCACTTGATGGTTGGAGGTTACTTATGTTTTTCAAACAGTTTTATCTCGGATGCCTGGCTCATGGCTCCTACTTGCTTGGCTCTGAAGGCGAAGCTGTGGTTATAGACCCACAGCGAGACGTGGACCAGTATATTGAAGAAGCCAAAGCGCAGAATCTCACAATCAAATACGTCATAGAAACACACCTTCATGCAGATTTTGTCAGCGGACATAGAGAACTTGCCGAAAGAACCGGTGCGCAGATAGTCTTCGGCTCAAAGGCAGGCGCGACATTCCCGCACATTGCCACCAAAGACGGTGACGTCATAAAAGTCGGAAAGCTTGAGCTTGAAATTTACGAAACACCTGGACACACACCCGAAAGCATTTGTATTCTAGCTAGAGATACCGATGATTCGAGCACTCCGGAAAGACTCTTTACCGGCGACACGCTTTTCATTGGAGACGTCGGGCGACCTGATCTCGTGTCTGAAAAAATCTACTCGGCACAAGACATGGCAGGATTTATGTACGAGAGTCTACACAAGCTTATCGAACTCAATGACGCAGTGGAAGTCTATCCAGCGCACGGAGCCGGATCGCTTTGCGGAAAACATCTCTCGGATGAAAAATCATCGACTATTGGAAACGAGAAGAAATTCAATTATGCGCTAAAGCCTATGTCTAAAGAAGCTTTTGTAGAAATGATGACGACGGACCTGCCGGAGGTGCCCGCCTATTTCCCGAAAGACGCGGAAATTAATCGCCAGGGCGCTGCGCCTTTGAGCAGCATTGAGCGACCTGATGCACTAAGCGCAGCAGCAGTGGCAAAAGAAATGCAGCGCGGTGCGCTTGTTCTAGATGTTCGCTCGGCGGTGGAGTTTGCCGCCGGACACATCAAAGATTCGCTAAACATCGGACTTGGCGGACAGTTCGCCTCATGGGCAGGTACAGTCATAAAGATGGGCACCCCGATCATCATTCAGGCAGGTAATCTCGCGACTGTAGATGAAGCTGTTATGAGGCTTGCTCGCGTCGGTTTCGAAACAGTTATCGGTTATGTGGAAAACGGACTCCTTGGTTGGAGCGATGGTGGATTCGAGGTGGTTCAGTCGTTAGTGCTGACTGTCGATGAGCTAAAGCGTATGCTCGATGAAGGTGAGGAGATTGTCGTTGTCGATGTTCGCAGACCAAGCGAATTCGAGAATGGACATGTGCCAAAAGCAATAAATATTGCTCTGGCTAATCTGTCTGAGCGTATAGCTGATTTACCTGCAGGACGGCCGTTAGCTCTAATCTGTGCCAGCGGTTATCGCTCGACAATTGCGATGGGAATCGTTGATAGAAGCGGATTGATGCCTTCTATAAATATAGTTGGTGGGACCGCCGCATGGAGAGGTCAGGGCTACGAAGTTGTGACCGAACAAAAAGCAGTCAGTGAGCAAGCAACAATCGCATAAGGAAATTCATCATGAGTGTTATTGGTTCTAAATTTGAAGCAAGAAAAATTGTGATCGTCGGTGGTGTCGCAGGTGGTATGAGTGCTGCTGCCAGAGCGAGACGTCTTTCTGAAAAATCAGAAATAATTGTCCTTGAACGAAGCGGCTATGTCTCCTATGCCAACTGCGGATTGCCATATTTTCTAGGCGGAGAGATTCAATCTCAAGACCAATTGATTGTAGTTACTCCAGATGCCTTGAAGAACAAATTGAATCTTGATATTCGCGTTCATAATGAAGTGATCGAAATTGATACTGAGGCTAAGGTCATATCTATTAAAGATACGACCACTCAAAAAATCTACCAGGAAAATTTTGACGACCTGATTCTTTCTGTAGGTGCCGCTCCAATCAGGCCAAATGTACCAGGTATCGATTTGCCAGGGTTGTTCACTTTGCGCAGTATTGAAGACATCGAGACTATTCAATCCTGGTTTGAAATTCAAAAGCCGCGCACAGCTGTAGTTGCTGGTGGTGGCTTTATAGGACTCGAGATGGCTGAGCAATTAGTTCGCCGGGGCCTTGAAGTTACACTAATAGACAGCAAAGAGCACGTACTGGCACCGCTTGATATTGAAATGGCAGAAATTGTACACAATGAGTTGCGTAAACATGGAGTTAAGATCGTACTCAGCAAGCCGATTAAAGGTTTTAGCGCACCAGGTGAAGTGACTACAAACCGAGAAAATATTCCCAAATCCTGTTTTGTTTTAGCAGGTGATCATGAGCCTATTGCGGCAGATCTTGTGATCTTAGGACTGGGAATCAGACCGGAAATTACTTTGGCGAGCAAAGCTGGACTAACCATAGGAGAGCGTGGTGGCATTCGGGTAAACGAACATCTACAATCCAGCAAACAAAATATTTGGGCGGTTGGAGATGCAATTGAAGTGCGCAATCCAATAAACGATTCATGGACTCTCATTGCTCTTGGGGGACCTGCTAACCGTCAAGGACGAATGGTGGCAGACAACATTTTTGGTGCGAAAGAAATTTACAGTGGCACCATTGGTACTGCCATACTTAGAGTGTTTGATTTGGCCGTTGCATCGGTTGGACTAAATGAAGAGCAATTGAAATTAAGCAATATTCCTTATGAAGCAATAAATCTGCATCCAAGCCATCATGCTAGTTATTATCCAGGGGCGCAGAGACTTGACATGAAAGTGCTTTTCCGTAAAGAAACCGGCGTGTTACTGGGCGCACAGGTAATCGGAAAAGAAGGCGTAGATAAGCGCATAGATGTTCTTGCTACTGCTATTAAAGCAGGTATGACCATACGAGATCTTGCTGAATTGGAACTTGCCTATGCACCACCTTTTGGTTCTGCAAAGGATCCAATCAATTTAGCTGGTATGGCGGGCTCAAATGTCCTTGATAGCTTGACAGAGCAAGTACAATGGCATCAAGTGGACGCCTTGAGTGCAGGCGGTGCTTTAATAGTTGATGTCCGAACACAAAAGGAGCGTAATCGCGGTTTCATTGAGGGCAGTCTTCACATTCCGCTTCCGGAGCTAAGAAAGCGCGTTTCTGAGATTCCAGCGGGAAAAGAAATAGTCACCTATTGTCAAAGTGGTCAGCGCTCCTACAATGCATTTCGTTTTCTGGCACAAAATGGATTCAGCGTTAGAAACTTATCTGGTGGTTATCTTACATGGAGTTCTAAGCAATCTATGAATGAGAATCAAGAAGCGCTTCATCAGAGTAAATCGAAGGTATCAGGTGTTTGCAAATGAGTGATTCAAATCAAAATTTAGAAAGAAAAGGAGGGCAAAGCTCAATGGAGACTATTATCTGGTTTTTCGGGTTCATTATACTTTACTTTGCACTACAACTTTGGATACTGCCAAAGCTAGGCATACCTACTTGAATGTCTCGAAGCTGCTCGGTCGAGCAGAAAAAAATTACTCCAGCTCAAGAAGTGAAACAAAAATCTGTTAAAGATGGCGATAAAAACAAAATCGACTAAAGCAATTTACTCTGTATTTTTGAGTGTTTTTTTAGCGATAGTACATTCATTTCCAACTCTTGCCGATGAGTGTACAACAATTGGTGCTTCATCCAGCACCTCTTCGATTGGTGCGCGTTGTACAGCCGAACCCTCTTGTGTCATTGTCGGCGAAACGCACATGCTTGAATGGAAAAGTCCAAATCCAGCTAAAATAATTGTGGTTTGCATCCACGGTTTGGGACTGTGTGCAAGAGCATACAAACCGCTGGCTCAGGAACTTTCAATTGCAGGCATCGACGGCTTCGGTGTCAATGTGCGTGGCTTTGGCCCGGACAGAGTCAAAACTGAGTACGCAAAACTAAATTGCCTGGAGACGGTAGGCGACGTAAACAAGTTGCTTTTAAATATCCACAAAGAACATCCGGATTTTAAAGTGTATCTTATAGGGGAATCAATGGGTGGAGCACTTGCTATAAGAATTGCCGCAGAGAATCCTACACTTGTAAATGGAGTTATCTGTTCTGCACCTGCCTGGAAATTACTAAAGATGCGAACAACTGCAGTAAAGGGTGTCTTTGAGTTGTTTTTGTTTCAAAAGCGGCCAGGTTTTGCCGCTCGTGGTGTCATTCACCAGGCAACCAAGGATAAAGAACTTTCTAAGCATTGGTTGAGCGATCCATCACACAAATTGAAACTATCACTGGGGGAGGCAAAGGCTTTTCTTGGTTTCATTTCAAAGACAGATGAATTCGCAAAACAGCTTGAAGTGCCCATATTGATAGTGCAAGGTCTCAATGATCATCTCGTGTCTGCCAAAGCGGTTTCGAAATTATTCAAAGATATTCCCTCTGAAGACAAAACCTTTTTAATAGATGGTAAAGGTGAACACCTTATTCTTGAGGAAGGAAACTTTTCACCTGCCATTCTAGAAAGGCTAATTGGCTGGATTAAAACTGACGAGTATCCGCAGTCAAAGCAAACTCGTATCGAAGTAATCAACGATCAAACGCTTACAGCAAAGGAAAAGCGAGATCTGTTCAGATTAAAAAGATTAGCGACTGGTATCGATAAGAATCCTTAAATTCATGACCTACAAGCCCTTAATTTGTTTTTCGACTTGATCAAGGTGCGAAAGACGCTCTTCGATAATTTGTCTTGGTAATAGATTTTTCTTGGATAATTTTCGAGAGTATAACAAATCAGCAACTAATCCAACTGCGTTTAGACCCACTGCCATCCCTGTTCCGACACAACCCGACACCGCGCCCTTGTATGTGAGATCTAGTTCTTTGAGAGACGGATGATATTTGTAGTATCCAACTGTCCCGGCAATTCCTTGTCCTAAAAGTGTGCCACCAATGACGGGACCAAACAAAGAATTCTCCACTGCTACTTTGTTTAAGTAACGCATCACTTTTGTTTCGCTTTCCATCAGTCGATGTGAGGCTTCTGTGCTTTGCGTATATTCACCGGCACGATAAACGGCTCTTGTTACTTCTTTTTCGTCCATGTCTTTTAAAGAATTGGCAAATTCTGCTTGTGCTGCTTTTAATTCGTCATAGTCAAATTCTTTTTTTACGCCAAAAATCTTTTTCAATTTTCTATTTGCAGCCTTTTCCACCACCACGCCAGTGGCATTACTTATCAGTGGTGATGCCATTGTAAAGGCTCCGGCAATAGAGAAAAGTATATTTGCCGGTCCATTTTTGTCAGGATTTTTTAAACCCAAAATACCGTGCTGAATGGACACTGCAGTTAAGGTGTTGGTGGCAATATTCAGTGCGTAAAACATATTTTCTCTGGCGCGATATTTGCGAATGTCCTTGTGAAACTGACTGTATTCAAAAATAACGGCATCGCGCATCAAGCGCAGAATTTTGCCTTCTTGTGTTGCAAGTCTAAAATGGGGATGGCTGGCGTATTGTGATAAAAAAGATTCACGCTCTACTATAAGCGCGTCTATTTGTTTGATGTGGGAGGACATATAGTTGTTTGCGCTTTGCGAGTCAATTTTATCTTTGTGACTTTTTAGTGCGTGTAGTGAGTTAGACGCCAGTTCAAGACCAGAGCCTGCACCTGCGATAATAGAGCCTATCATCACTGTTTTTAAGCCGCCGTCTAAAGCATTTTTATTTATTGTAAGGGGACGTCGTCGCCCTATTTGTAATTGATCGATAATTACACATTCGTATGCAAGTCCAGTCGCGGCGCCTGTTTCTTGCGCCAGGAAATAGCGAAGCCGCTTGCCTTTGGGTTCTTTTGCACTGTCGCGTCGATAGCGCAAATTAAAGCGTTCAACATCTATTAACGCTAATAATATTCGTCTGGTAAGCTCTCGATACTCACTGATAATGGACGCGGGAATTTCCAGCTCATCGAAGTCTTTAGCCCTCGCAGTTTGTTGAAATGGAATGAACAACAAAAGCGAAGTTAGAATGGCGCATGACAATCGATTCATATTCATATGACCAATAGTGTATCAATATTTCTTGAGTCACTGGAGACAAAAGACAATATAATGTTCGTTTGCATTGAAGCCAATTTTGATAGGAAGTCGAAGCGACTTAAAGAGGAAATAAGTGAAGTCAATACTGAAGAAAAATATTTGCATTCGAGCATGGTCAGTAGCTCTAGCGCTTGTAACTTCTGGAGTTTCTTTGTGCCATCCGGTCTTTGCCGACCAGAATCAATGTGGCTCATTGGACCGGAGCACATTGCCTATTCCTGAGCCGAATTATCCTCACTCCAAGGTGTTGGATGCAAGAAACGCCACTCCGCCACCAGCTTTTCAAGTGAAAGCTCCAGCTAATGCGCCGAATATTTTAATTGTGCTTATAGACGATATGGGTTTTGGACAGTCTAGCGCTTTTGGTGGACCTATTCATATGCCGACATTAGAAAAGTTGGCTAATAATGGTCTTCGCTACAACGACTTCCATACCACGGCTCTATGCTCACCCACGCGTGCGGCTTTGCTTACCGGACGCAACCATCATACTTGTAACATGGGATCGATAACGGAGACTGCAACTGCGTTTCCCGGGCAGACTGGTAAACGACCAAACAGTGTTGCACCACTGGCGGAGATGCTTCGATTAAACGGTTATGCCACCGGTGCGTTTGGAAAATCTCACGAGACAGCAGCCTGGGAAGTGAGTCCCTCCGGACCGACAGATCGCTGGCCGACACGCTCTGGATTCGACAAGTTTTATGGTTTTATAGGTGGCGAGGCTAATCAGTGGGCACCAACTCTTTATGAGGGAATGACACAAATTGAGCCACCAAAAGATCCCAATTATCATTTGATTCCCGACATGACGAATCAAGCAATTAATTGGATGGGCAGTGTTAAATCACTGACACCAGACAAACCGTTTTTTATGTATTTTGCACCAGGTGGAACACATGCACCGCATCAAGTACCATCTGATTGGATTGCTAAATACAAAGGTAAGTTTAACCAGGGTTGGGACAAGCTGCGCGAAGAGACGTTAGCACGCCAGAAAAAATTAGGTATAGTCCCTCAAGATGCGACTCTTGCACCTAAGCCAGAGGCTATTAAAGATTGGGATACATTAACGCCAGACGAGAAAAAACTATTTGCTCGTCAAATGGAAGTGTTTGCAGCCTATGGCGAGTTTACTGATCACGCCGTAGGTAATTTAGTAAATGCGATTGAAAAAGAGGGACAGCTCGATAATACTTTGATTTTTTATATCGTTGGAGATAACGGTGCAAGCGCCGAAGGCGGCTTCAATGGTCTCTACAATGAGATGAGCTATTTTAACGCTGTGCCTGAGACTGTCGTGGATATTTTAAAACATTACGAAGATCTTGGTGGTCCTAATTCTTATGGGCACTATGCCGCCGGCTGGGCTGTCGCTGGTGATACGCCTTATACCTGGACAAAGCAAGTTGCCTCTGACTATGGTGGCACCAAAAATGGTATAGCAGTTCATTGGCCAAAAGGAATTAATTCAAAAGGTGAGCTGCGTTCGCAGTTTCATCATGTGATTGATATAGCACCAACCGTTTTAGAAGCGGCTGGACTACCAGAACCTAAAGTTGTGAATAGCACTGTCCAAACTCCTATTGAGGGGACAAGCATGCTTTATACATTCAATGATGCAAAAGCAAAAAGCCATCACACTACCCAGTACTTTGAAATTTTTGCCAATAGGTCAATTTATCATGATGGCTGGTTAGCCGGAACTGTTCACCGAGAACCTTGGAATATGAAACCGCGAACATCTCTTGCTAACGATAAGTGGGCTCTTTTTGATACCACAACTGATTTTAGTCTCAAGAACGACTTGTCTTCTAAGATGCCAGACAAACTTAAAGAGATGCAGGCGCTGTTTATGTCGGAAGCAGTTAAATACACTGTTTTGCCGCTCGACGATCGCTCCATTGAGCGTGTAAATGCTGCGCTTGTAGGACGCCCAGATTTAATGGCTGGACGAACTTCACTGACATTGCATGAAGGAATGATTGGGATGTCAGAGAATGTTTTTATCAATGTAAAAAATCGCTCCTTTTCAATTACGGCCCATACCCAAATCCCTAATGGTGGCGCTGATGGTGCCTTAATTGCTCAAGCAGGGCAGTTTGGTGGATGGAGCTTTTATTTAAAGGATGGCAAACCCAGTTATACTTATAATTGGCTTGGGCAAAAGCGCTACACGATTTCTGCTACAGAACCAGTGTCTGCTGGAGAGTCAGTAATCCGGTTTGATTTTGCGTATGATGGTGGTGGTGCTGGAAAAGGTGGTACCGGAACAATTGCTGTTAATGGCAAGCAAGTCGCTCAGGGCAGAATCGATCAGACCCAAGGTTTTTTCTTTTCGGCTGATGAAGGTACCGATGTTGGTTGTGACCTGGGTACAGCAGTTTCTGATCTATATAAAGTTCCATTCAAATTTACTGGCAAAATAGAGAAAGTAATAGTCGATTTAAAGCCGACAAATGCTACGGATAAGGCAGAAAGTGACAAAATTCATCGCGAAGGTACATTGAAAAAAGCGATATCAGATTAAGTAAAGCGATATACTAACCTGCCACTGCGTTTGAATTTTATATAGTACCTAGGAAGCCATTATTAATGACACATCTATTTGAACCACTCACTATTCGTGGTATCACCCTTCGCAATCGCGTTGGAATTTCTCCCATGTGTATGTATTCATCGGTTGATGGTCACGCAACCGATTGGCATTTGATTCATTTGGGATCGCGTGCGGTGGGCGGAGCGGCACTCATTTTTGCAGAAGCCACAGCGGTCGAAGATATTGGTCGCATTTCACCTGAGGATGCAGGTTTGTGGACCGATTCGCAAATTGAGCCACTAGCAAGAATAACTAGATTCATAGACGAATATGGTGGAGTACCTGCTATTCAGTTAGCGCATGCAGGCCGAAAAGCAAGTACGTATAGACCCTGGGAAAAAGAAAAAGGTTCGGTGCCAAAATCTAAAGGTGGCTGGCAATCAGTAGGTCCAAGTGCAATTCCTTTTGATTCAGATTATGACACTCCCACAGAATTAAGTCTTTCTGAAATCGATAGAATCAAACAAAGCTTTTTAGATGCAACTAAGCGTAGTATCAAAGGTGGATACAAATGGCTTGAACTACACGCTGCTCATGGATATCTTTGTCACAGTTTTCATTCGCCATTATCTAATCAACGAAAAGATAAATATGGCGGTTCGTTTGAAAATCGTATTAGGCTCACTTTAGAGACGGCAGAGGCTATGCGTGCAATCTGGCCCCAAGAATATCCGATGAGTGTGCGCCTCTCGTGTACCGATTGGTACGAAGGTGGATGGACTTTAGACGAGTCAATTGAACTTGCAAAAAAATTGAAAGAATTAAAAATAGACGTAATAGATTGTAGTTCAGGTGCTGGAACACCTCTTGCAAAAATACCAGTAGGGGCAAGCTATCAGGTTCCTTTTGCCGAGGCAATTAAAAAGCAAGCTGAGATTATGACCGCTGCAGTAGGCATGATTACTGAGCCGATGCAAGCAGACTCGATTATTCGAATGGGTCAAGCCGATATTATTTTATTGGCACGCGAATCATTGCGTGATCCGTATTGGGCAGTGAATGCATCACGGGTGGTGCATCAAAATGACAAAATAAAGCTTCCAGATCCGTATCAGTATGCGGCTTATCCTAAAGGTTAGTACGTTTATTGAGCAGCTAAACTTGATTGTCTAAATCGGGCTATGTCACGCATAGGTGGGTCGCCAAACATTCTTTTATATTCTCTTGTAAATTGCGAGGCATCATCGTAACCTACTCGCACCGCCGCGGTGCTTGCATCCAAATCTTCAGTTAAGAGTAGTCGACGTGCTTCTTGCAAGCGAATTTGTTTTTGGAATTGAAGCGGACTCATCGATGTTGCAGTTTTAAAATGCTGGTGAAAACTAGATACGCTCATGCCCAGGTCGCGCGCCAAATCTTCGATACTCAATGCTTCATTAAAATTAGAGCGCAGCTTGTGAACAGCTTTTGTAATGCGAGTAGTGTTGCCAGCAAATGTTGCCATTTGAAAGAGTCTTGGACCTTGCTCGCTTTTTAGAAGGCGATAGATTATTTCTCGTGTCACCAGGGGTGATACTATGCGAAAATCGGATGGGTTATCCAAAAGTCTGAACAATCTAATAAATGAATCGAGCAATTCACCTTGCAATTTTCCAACTGCAATGGATTTGACGCTCGAATCGCTGCGGCCAGGAGAT
Organism: Candidatus Melainabacteria bacterium; assembly: GCA_016699165.1. Lineage (GTDB taxonomy): Bacteria > Cyanobacteriota > Vampirovibrionia > Obscuribacterales > Obscuribacteraceae > Aved-18. The sequence continues at coordinate 4,341,469 of CP064963.1, forward strand.
AATCCAGCCTCTACGCTTACAGAAGCGATTAAGGCCGGGTCAAAATCCATTTTCAGTCCCAAATAAGGCTCTGTATTGGATGCTTCAATTACCTGGCTCACAACTGGAACGTCTAATGAGCAGAGCAAATAATTGGCAGGATCGTATCTGAAGCTGTCCTCGCCCATCTGCACAACTTTTGCGCCCTGGGCAATAATGCATATAGAAGGATTGTATTGCCCGTGAGTGGGCTGTGTCTTGCCGTAAAACTTGTAAAAATTAAGTCCTTCGGCCATTTTGTTTTGACCCTCAAGCACGCAGCTTTTGGCCAGTCGCTCGACTAATTCTTGCCTGTTTTCGGTGTCTCTATGTTCGTTTTTAGTGCTCAATCGGCATTCCTTATGGTTTGTAGAATCGTCCAATCATTCTGTAATTTTGTTATACCATACCTGGCTAAATGGGGCTAAGATTAAATTGTGAGACGGGGCGACTTGGAGTTTTATCCAAGCGGTCGAGGAGTGCTTATGCAAAAACGTAATTTATCAAATTTAGAAGTTTCTGCCATTGGACTTGGCTGCATGGGAATGAGTTTCAGCTACGGACCAGCTAAAGACAAAAACGAAATGATTTCTTTGCTGAGAGATTCTGTCGAGCGTGGAGTTACATTTTTTGATACAGCCGAGGTTTATGGACCGCTAGTAAATGAAGAGTTGGTTGGCGAGGCTCTTGAACCTTATAAAGACAAAGTTGTTATTGCCACCAAATTTGGTTTCGAGCTAGATCCTACCGGAAAAGCTAAATGGGTTGGTTTGACCTCTAAGCCGGTAGATATAAAGAAAGCGGTTGAAGGCTCACTCAAACGTCTGCGCGTTGAAGCAATAGATTTACTGTATCAACACAGAGTGGATCCCACTGTACCTATAGAAGAGGTTGCAGGCGCGGTTAAAGAGCTAATTCAATCTGGCAAGGTCAAACACTTTGGATTGTCTGAAGCAAGCGCTGAAACTATTCGTCGCGCTCATAGCGTTCAGCCTGTGACTGCAGTACAAAGTGAATATTCAATCTGGTGGCGCAAACCAGAAGCTTCAGTGATACCAACACTTGAAGAATTGGGCATTGGGTTTGTTCCCTATAGCCCGCTTGGTAGGGGGTTTCTAACAGGTAAGATTGAAGCCGATGCTAGTTTTGAATCCAACGATTTTAGAAGTACTCTACCTCGATTTGCACCTGATGCACTTAGTGCCAATCAAAACGTAGTGCGCATACTTGAAGATATGGCAAAGAAGAAAGATGCCACGCCAGGTCAAATAGCTCTTGCTTGGATTTTGGCCCAAAAAAGGTGGATGGTGCCCATTCCCGGTACTACCAAATTGAATCGATTGGAAGAAAATATTGGTGCTGCACAAGTTGAGCTGAGCACTGCAGATTTAAAAGAAATAGAAGATGCGTATTCTAAGCTAAAAGTGCTTGGAGAACGTTATCCAGAACATATTGAAGCAATGACCGGAAAATAGACTTAGGAGACAATAATGATTAAGACTGCTATTAAAACTAAAGCCTATGCCGCCACCGCTCATGGTGAAGAGCTTAAACCCCTTGAGATACAACGTCGCGAACCAGGACCCAGTGATGTTTTGATTAATATCAAATTCTGTGGTGTCTGCCATTCGGACGTGCACCAAATAAAAGATGAATGGAGCAATAGTAAATATCCGATGGTGCCGGGACACGAAATTGTCGGTATTGTAGATAGAGTGGGCGATAGAGTATCCAAGTTCAAAGCCGGAGATCGAGTCGGCGTGGGCTGTATGGTGGACTCTTGCCGCGAGTGTGATTCGTGTAAAAATGATCTTGAGCAATACTGCGAAAAACGAATGGTGCTCACATATAACGATATCGAGTTAGACGACAAAACTCCAACACTTGGCGGATATTCTGAGATCATCACAGTGGATGAGCATTTTGTTGTGCGTATACCAGAAAATTTGCCCCTAGATAAAGCGGCACCATTACTTTGTGCTGGTATCACTACTTATTCTCCACTTGTTCATTGGGGTGCAGGACCTGGTAAATCAGTTGCCATAGTCGGACTTGGTGGACTGGGACATATGGCTGTAAAACTGGCTCATGCCCTTGGTGCAGAAGTAACTGTGATTAGTCGCAGCTATAACAAAAAAGCTGATGCTGAAGCGATGGGTGCCAAACACTATGTTGCCACTTCAGATTTTGAAGCCGCTGAAAAAGCGCAGAACAAATTTGATTTAATCATCAACACAGTTTCATCTGCTGCAGATATGAATACTTATTTGGGCATGCTTAAACGAGATGGCACAATGGTTTTAGTGGGTGCTCCAAGCGACGAATTGCCTATTCAAGCATTCAGTATTATTCCTCATCGCAAATCATTGTCCGGCTCTACCATTGGTGGCATACGCGAAACGCAAGAAATGCTCGATTTTTGCAGTAAGCACGATATAACATCGGATATTGAAGTCATTCCAATTCATGTTATCAACGATGCTTATGAGCGTTTGCTCAAAAGCGATGTACGCTATCGTTTTGTAATTGAAATTGATTCGCTTAAATAAATCAGGTCGCTAAAGAGTTTGAGCTCGGTTTGATTTTGAATACTTTGCCTGCAATACGTTGCTGTAAGATGTTCAATCGGACCGAGTTTTCTCTTGCTTTTAAAAGTATCTCGTCTGTTTTTTCACTTGTATAAATTGAACTGCAATCTGAGCAAATCGCAATCAGTTCTTCTATTTCGTTTTGACAAGCTTGAAACAAAGCATCGCCGTATTTGGACTCCAGCCGCGTCAGCGTATTAAACTGATTGACAAATAGATTAATCTGATTGCTCACTTCAATCTGGATATTGGGTGTCAACGTGCCATCGCACCCAGAGCGGAGCGTGTCTATCTTAGTTTTAAATTGTTCTAGAATCGTTTCCATAATTGTTGTAAGTATCTCACATGAGTCGGGTTAAAATGTAACAATGGAACGCCTGCCAATTAGCGATGTTATCCCCGAAATTGTTACTGCTTTGTCAGAGCATAGCGCAGTAATCGTGGTTGCAGAACCTGGAGCTGGCAAGACCACTCGCGTGCCGCCAGCACTTTTAGAACTGGTAGCCAACTCTTCATCTAATGGACAAATAATCTTGCTCCAGCCCAGACGTATCGCTGCGCGTGCTGCCGCTTTTCGTATTTCAGAGGAAATGGCAACAAAAGTTGGCGATGAGGTTGGTTTTCAAGTAAGACATGAATCGCGCGCCTCAAGCAAGACCAAAATTCTTGTTTGTACAGAAGGAATATTTTTGCGCAAATTACAAGATGACCCGACTCTTTCTAACATATCGATAATTATTTTCGACGAGTTCCACGAGCGCAACTTAGATAGCGACCTGGCTCTGGCACTTGTTCGCCAGGTGCAGTCTGAGCTTCGACCAGATTTAAAAATAGTGGTGATGTCAGCCACGCTCGAGGCAGAGCCTGTAAGTAAGTTTTTGTCTGATTGTCCGGTGGTAAAAAGTGCTGGGCGCAATTTTCCAGTTGAAATCAAATATTTGACTCATCAAGACAAAAATAGCCTGGAACAAAAAGTTGTAGATGGCATCAAGAATTGCACCAAATCTTCATCGGGACACATACTTGCATTTTTGCCGGGTGTGCGTGAAATTAAGAAAACTCAGGAGTTGCTTGAATCTTTTGCATCAGAACAAGATTTAGTAATCATGCCTCTTTATGGCGAGATGCCACTGGAAGAGCAGAACAAAGTTTTGCACGAATCTCAAAAACGCAAAGTGGTGCTGGCAACAAATGTGGCAGAGACATCGCTCACCATAAATGGTATCACCGCTGTCGTCGATAGTGGCATGGCGCGTGTGAACAGACTAGACTCTCGCCTGGGTTTAAATAGTCTGCAGCTAGAGCGAATATCCAAAGCGTCCGCAGAACAGAGAGCGGGGCGCGCCGGGCGTACTCAAAATGGTATGTGCTTTAGACTCTGGACAGAGCGTGAGCATCAGTCAATGGCTCTGTTCAATAGTCCTGAGATTGAGCGAGTTGAATTATCTTCGTGCGTTTTGCAGTTGTTGAATTGGGGAGAAAGAGATCTTCAGTCTTTCAATTGGTTCAGCAAACCACCTCAAAATAGTCTTATGCGCTCTCTTGATTTACTTGAGCGAATTGATGCCACTAGTGGCGGGGCGCTCACAAAAGAGGGTCGTTTGATGGCGACTCTGCCGCTGCAACCACGTCTTGCTCGGTTATTAATAGAAGGTACGCGTCTGGGATATGCCAGAACAGCTGCGCTATGTGCTGCACTTCTGGCTGCTAGAGACCCAATTAAGCGCCAGGACAAAGATTTATTCAATCGTGGTCCATTGCAAAAATCAAATTCAGACGTTCTCGATCGAGTGTACTTGCTTGAACAGTATCAAAAGACTGGTCTCAAAGATTCATATCTTGGCCAATTGTCGATTGGGCTTTGCAAGCAAATTTTATTCGATGCCGAACAATTAAGCAGATTGATTAAAGTTGTAGAAAAAGACATTCAACCAGTTTTAGAAAATGTTAGTGAAGATGAAGCGTTGATGCGCGCCTTAATGACTGCTTATAGCGACCGAGTTTGTCGCCGGCGCGAGCCTGCAAAAAATACTGCTGTCATGCTTGGTGGCAGAGGCGTAAAATTAGCCGAAGAAAGTGCAGTTACTGAAGCGGATTTTTTCGTTGCGGTCGAACTTGTCGAAACAGGTAAATCAGACGCTTTAGTTCGTCAAGCTTCAGCAATCGAGCCTTCCTGGTTGGCTCAGAATCATGTGATAAATACTACTGATGTCACATTTGATTCGGCTCGATCCAAAGTGGTGGCATTTAGACGAAAGAAATTTTTCGATTTACTTTTGGAAGAATCAATTATTGCTATGCCAAAAGATCTCGATGTAGGAGCAGTATTGGCCAATGGATTGCTAGATAATAAAATTGATTTGAGTACCCTGGTTGATGATACGAGCAAACAGTTACTTGCTCGAATAGATTGTTTGAGCAAAGCAATTCCAGAGTTGAATTTGCCACTTTTGCCCACCCAACCCTGGCTTGAATTTTTAGATGAGTGGTGTAGTGGGATTGCGAGTTTAGATGAGTTAAAAGCTCGTTCTTTGTCGTCTATCATTCTGGGACGATTTACTTATGAGCAAATGCAAATTCTTGATAAAGAAGCACCAGAAAAATGCTTGTTCCAAGCGGTAGCCAAATCAAATTGACTTACGAAATCGATAAACCGCCTGTGCTTGCAGCTCGCATACAAGAATTGTTTGGAATGAAAGAAACCCCTCGAATAGCTCAATCGCGAATTGCGGTTTTGGTGCATTTACTTGCGCCTAATTATAGAGTGCAACAAATTACACCTGATTTAGGCAGTTTCTGGAAAAATACTTATGCTCAAGTTCGCAAAGATTTGAAAGCGCGTTATCCAAAACACTCATGGCCAGAAGATCCGCTTACGGCTCAAGCTGTAAGTGGAGCTAAGCGCAGAAATTAATGAGAGTCCGACTTCTCGGCGTTGGTTTCGTCCTTGCTGGGATCGTCAAATTCAATACCAATAGATTTTTCTATCATCCAATGCTCTTCCAATTTGGCAAATGCTGTTCTAGTCGTATCGCTGACTTTGTCTGATTCTTTAATTATGTCTGTATCTGGAATGAACTTAATTTTGTCATCTTTTTCATAGTAATAAATATGTTTGTTTACTGCTAAGAATTTTTCTTCTGGCACATCATCGTATTTATAGTCTTCAAACAAGAAAAATCTCAGCCCTTTAGTAATAGACTTTCCCGTGTCATCGTTTTCGCTGTCTTTGCCTTCTTGCTCGTAGTCAGCGCCAATATCTTGAACCTTGCATTTTTTCATTAAGTCGAGATATTTGAAGAATCTATCTCGCGATACTATCGTATCTGGCGGGAATTCGCCCAGGATATACGGATAGAAAACCATACCGTGATATTTATCGTTATGAAAAATCCAGTTCTTTCGAATCTGACTTATTTTGTCTTCATAAGCCATGATCGCTAACTGATGAAAATCTTTTTTGTGTTCTTTAAATAGTTTTTTTAGTTCTTCATCAGTTGGGCACGAGTCGAAATAAGGCTTATCTACTTCGAATGCGCTTTGAAAGTAAGTTATTTTTTCTCCAAAATCTTCAGTGCCAACCATAATTGCAGCGACTACAAGCCCGCCCAAAGTCAATCCAGCAAGTACGCCTCCGATAATTAGAAGCTTTTTTTTCACTTCGATTTTTAGTTCCTGTTTGATTTCCAGATAATCATTATTCCCTCTTGTCTCCTTGATATAATCAAGCTATCGTGGCATCAATTTTTAGATTAAAAAGAGCAATTTCGTCAAAACTATGCTTGTTTGCGATTCTTTTGGCAACTTGCATTTTGTCTGGCAATGTCTTGACGCCCGCATACTGTCAAGATGAATCTCGCTATGAGTTTTTCCCTTGGGAATCCTGTCTTTTGCTAACCATTGAAAGAATTGAACAATCTGGCAAGGACCAGATTTATTACGCGAATATCCGCGATGTTTTGAGAGGCAGTTTCTCAAAACGTAATCCGATATCGGTTTACGTTTTAAATATGGGTAGTGGGGGTGAAAGCCCAGCCGTTCGCCGTTTTACCCAGGGCAAGACCGTTTTGGTTGCATTCAATAGTTTGCCTCCAAACCGCTTCAGGAAGCATCTCAAAATTTATAATGAATACTTCCCTCTGGGTGATAGAGATCAGGATCAAAGCGAAATAGACAAGCTCAAGGTGAGGTTGGCAAATTCTTCATTTCCCTATAGGGCTTGTGTAGATGCGACTATTACTAAGAATAAATTTGTCAAAAAGGGTTGCGAAGCTTGTCACCCCGGCAGAATAGATATCGAGGCAACCATAAATGAAGTTTATTTGCCTGATGCTCTTAGCCAAGCTGAATCCTCAGGCGTTCTGCAAGAAAAGACTATACCAAAGACATTTCATGCCAATTTAAAAAAAGGTCAAAAACTAAAAGCATTTTTTTACGAAGATTTCGCCAGGCCACTGAAGAAAGGTCAGCGCTACATCTGGAAATTCAATCCGGTCTATCATGATGAAAAGGATCCAGAGCGCATATTTTTAGGGTTGAATGGTGGCATATTCAGTGCGACAAATGAGTTAAACGAAAGCCAAATTCAAGCTTTAAACACTGAATCAAAGCGATTCGAAGAGTATTTACAAGAAGTGCGAAAGCACATGCAAGCTCAATTGGAAAAAAGTTGGACTGAAAAGCAAATTACTTCTTACATCAGTAAACCAGAATTGCGATACATTCCGCGAACACCCGGAGTGGTTGTCACCGAAGGAAATGTTTTGTCTGGTCAACTAGGAAAGGCAGTCTGGTTCTCCGGGCTCACAGACGGTAAACCATGCGGTGAGTATCAGCTGCAAGTGCACCAAGGCGGGGCTAATTTTTGGGTGCTTGACTCGGGTTATTTTAGTAATAATGTAGAAATGACTCAGACAAAATTCTGGACAAAATACTATTTCGATATGCTAACCAAATGCGGTATCACTTACATGCGCGTTCAGAACAAGAAAGAAAACAAAGAACTAATCCCTGTGCGCGATCAAATGTTTTTGCAAATCAATGAGCAGAATCAAATTGAAAAGATCAAATGCCGCTTGCTCAATGAAAAAATACTCGAAGCTAAAATTGACCAAGAAATGAATTTATTTGATTTTAGAATAGATGAAACTCCAAGCCAAATCTGGCAAGAAGCTTATGATCAGAGAATAGACAACATGAATAAAGTCTGGCAAGAGACTTTGAATTATGAAAAATGGTAGTTCAAGTTATAAGCTTGGATGAAATAATTTAAGTCAGAGTGCGCGGTGGTCTTTTGAAAGCTGGAAGTCTGCTTGCTGAATTAAATTGAAAGACATTGTCGTTACTTTGAAGGGTGCCAGGACCTTGAGCGGCTTGGGCAGTTTGAGCCATGCGAGCCATTTGATTTTCGATGGGAGAAAAATCGTCGCAGCAAATTTCTTCCAAGGTTTCGCTCGGTAGTTCGCCGCCATATTGTTCGACGAATTGCATCGGGTTTATTTCGGGCTGGAATTTGTAGATTGAGTGATCTTCTTCTATTTCCGCCTTGGCAGTATTCAAAGGGCTCTGCACTTCATCTGGCAGCGGTGGCAGCATCGGCGTTGCATAATTAACAGTCCAATCGGTGCTTATATCTTGAGTTAGAGGAGGAGTGTATACCGATTCTTTATTTCGATCTGCCAAATTAGTAGATGCCCATGTTGTCGAAGCTGGCATTGGGCTAGGAGCGCGAGTCGGAACATCCATATGCTCTAAACTCTGGCTGCGAATCCCGTCTATTGCCGCATATGGGTCATAGCGTCCTTGCTGCAATTCATTTATGAGTTTGTGCGCGGGCAAATTTGTATAACTTTGACGCACTCCAAACCAGCGGGTTTTTCCGTCTGTTTCGTTGGGTGCCGCCGTTAAACGCCTGGTCGCAAGCAGGTCGTTTTCGGTCGTGCGCGGTACACTTTCAGGAGCCTGTATGTCTTCCTTTGTTTTCCGTTTGCCAGAAAACCAGGGATTTGATGATCCCGTGTCGTTATTCATTGAAATTTTCCCAGTTTCATACGCCTGGAGCCATGATAAAACCAAGCAAGGGGGTAGTCAAGCTAATTTAACTTACCAAAACCTATATTAGGAGACAGGAAAGCCTCGGTCGCGCATCAGGGCATTTGTGTCCACGTCGCGTCCTCTGAAATTGCGGAAAGCAACATCTGGCGCTACTGAATTTCCGACACTGAATATAGTGTCACGAAAACGGTCGCAGGTTTTGCGATCGTATAGACCGCCAGCTTCATGGAATGCTTCTGTAGCATCGGCTGACATGGTATCAGCCCAGATGTAAACGTAATAACCAGCTGAATAACCATCGTCGGAGAATATATGTCCAAACTGAGTGGGTCTGTGACGCATCACAATTTCGGTTGGGCAGCCAACTTCAGACATAGTCTTTTTCTCAAAGTCGCCTGCGTTTATGTCCGCATCGGGAGTAGAGGCAAGGTGGATTTTCATGTCGTAAAGTGCAGACGCTAGATATTCGACAGTGATAAAGCCTGAATTGAAGGTTTTCGCCTTGCGAATTTTTTTAATCAATTCATCAGGCATCGGCTCGCCAGTTTTGTGATGCAGAGCGTATTTTTTCAAGACTTCATTGGTCATTAGCCAGCGCTCGTTTACTTGCGATGGAAATTCAACAAAGTCGCGTTTAACGGCTGTGCCTGCAAGGCTTGGATAAGTGACATTGGACTGCAAGCCGTGCAAAGCGTGTCCAAACTCGTGGAACAAGGTGTTTGCGTCGTCCCATGAAATGAGTGTGGATTCGCCCGGCTTTCCTTTGACGAAACTAGAATTGTTCGACACTATTGGAGTAACGTCGTTTTTGAAGCGCTCCTGAGTGCGATACTCGTTCATCCAAGCGCCTGAGCGTTTGCCTTCGCGCGCATAAGGGTCGAAATACCACATGCCGATTTGCTTGCCGTTGCGCAGTACAGCATAGACTGTGACATCTGGATGCACCACAGGAAGTCCTTCGATTTTTTTCATTTGCAAGCCGAAAACCCTATCCGCGGCATCGAACATGCCTTCTAGTATTTTATCGAGTTGCAAATATTCTTTGACCACATTTTGATCTATGTCATATTTGGCATTGCGCACTTTCTCGGCGTAGAAGCGATAATCCCAGGGCTCAATTTTAATTTTGGCGCCCTCTTTGTCAGCGATGGCTTGCATGTCAGCCACTTCTTCTTTGACGCGATTGACTGCTGCCTTCCAGACTTTGAGCATAAGTTCCATGGCGGCATCGGGTGTTTTAGCCATGTTGTTATCTAAAATCCAGTGGGCATGTGTTTGGAAACCGAGTATTTTGGCGCGTTCTGCTCTTAATTTCAAAATCTCGCTAATTGTGGAAATGTTATTGTGTGCATTTTCGTTGTCACCGCGACTGGTCCACATGCGCCAACCTTTCTCACGCAAATCTCGTCTGGTAGAGAAAGTGAGAAATGGCTCCATTGCAGACCTGGTGTTTGCGATGCACCATTTGCCTTTTTTACTTTTTGCTTCAGCTTGTGAAGCTGCTGCTGCCTTGATGCTCTCAGGCAGACCTTCTAGGTCTTTTTCAGAATCGAGATCTAGTGTGTAATCTTCTTCATCGGCTAATTGATTCTGACTGAATTTTGTGAAGAGCGTTGCCAGTCTTTCGTTTATTTCGCGCAAACGAGATTTTTTCTTCTCGTCAAGACCGGCACCCTGACGAGTAAATTGTTTGTAGTACACTTCGGTCAAACGTTGTTGTTCGGGAGTCAGTCCAGAGCTTTGGCGTGATTCATAAACGCTTTTTATGCGCTGGAACAGTGGATCGTTTTGGATAATTTCGTCATCGAATTTGGCAAGAATGGGACGCATATCTGTCTCGATTGCCTGCATCTTCTTGTCGTTCATTGTAGATGTATAAATATCGAAAAAGCGAATGGAATTGTTGAGGGGACGACCGGCGTCTTCAAGCGGTACGAAGGTGTTTTCAAAATTTGCTTTGTCGCTTTGAGAGACTATCTTTTTGATCTCATCCCGCTTGAGATCCATGCCTTTCATCATTGCCGCTTTTAAGTCGACGGTCTTGGCAAGATCAAAGCGTGGATAACCGTTATGGTCGCCTGTCCAGGTTTCCAAAAGTGGTCCAAGAGACTCGGTTGCCAGAGCCTGCTTCATATTCATGATAAATGCTTCCCCCAGTGCTGCCAGGTAAATTGCGTTCTTTAGAAAAGTTCTTCTCTTCATAAATTTCAGACCTCGAAATCATGAAACGACGGGATTTGTAGAGCGTCAATTATACGAATTTCGGGCCCAAAAATGTTACTCTATGTGTTGTCAGTTACACGTCAGTAATTCAACCAATTAATGCCTGCTTGGCGAAAAATACTCCTAGCTTTGATGCTTGCGTCTACCTATATGTTTGGCGCTGCCGCGCCCTCTTTTGCCAACGTAGAGCACGATTTACAGTTGTGGACGCCGGTTACTTTTGATGCGCGAATATATCGCAATTTGCGTGGATATCTGGAAGTAAATCCCCGCATCGGTGACAACATCACACAAATGAATCAGTTGTTAATTCGACCTGCCTTGCAGTATAAAGTGAATGAAGGATGTTCGCTTTTTGCTGGGTATTTGTGGGGAACAACATATCAGAATGGTGATGTGCTGCACGAAAATAGGCTCTGGGAGCAGGTTTTGTTCGATAAGGATATTAAACGACTTTCTATTATCAATAGAACTCGTCTTGAACAGCGCATGTTTCCTCATCTTGCAGATACTGGAAACAGACTGCGCCATATGCTCAAACTTGAGTATGATTTGAACCCGAAACTATATTTGGTGGCATCAGACGAGTTATTCATAAATTTGAACTCTGTTAAAAATGGTCCACAGGGCGGCATCGATCAAAACCGTATTTTTGCAGGCGTTGGTGTTCGACCAATTCCTAAAACGCGAGTTGAGATCGGCTACCAGTTTCAATATATCAATCGTACTGACCAGTTTGACATTGGCAATCATGCCATTATGGTCCAGACCTTCATCGGCATAAAAGACTGATTGGCGACTTCTTTACTCTGTTTCTTCTTTTGGTTTACTGGTCATCAAGTAAAGTGTCGGCAAGACCAGAAGCGTCATTAGTGTAGCGCTCAACAATCCACCAAATACAACTGTGGCAAGTGGTTTTTGAATCTCTGCACCAGTACCGTGTGAAAAGAGCTTGGGCAATAATCCCATCATCGCCACCATTGCAGTCATCAGTACCGGTCTGAAGCGAACCTCGGCTCCACTTTTGATTGCTTCAAGCGTGGTCATGCCTTCTTTTTCTGCTTGCATGATGTAGCTTACAAGTATAACGCCGTTTTGTACCGCCACGCCAAACAAGGCAATAAAGCCAATCAGCGCTGGCACCGAAACAGGCTGCTGCGATATAGCCAGGGCAACGACTCCACCTATAGTGGCAAAGGGGACGTTTAGCATAATCAAAGCAGCATTTCGCATTGAATGAAAAGTAAAAAATAAAAGTATGAAGATTAAAAAGAGAACGATAGGCACCACTATGCTCAAGCGTTGCATAGCGTGTTGTTGGTTTTCGAACTGTCCACCCCAAACTATCGAATAGCCCTTAGGCATCGGTACTTCGCGCTTGATTTCGGCTTGTGCTTCTTTCACCCATGAGCCTAAATCTCGACCGCGAATATTAATCATAACTGCAGCGCGTCTTTGACCGTCTTCTCTATTAATTAAAATTGCCCCGCGCTCTACGCGCAAATCTGCAATCGATTTTAATGGCACCACCGCTTTGTCTGAGGCTTGAATAGTGAGATTAGATATCATCTCTGGTGTGTCGCGTTGCTCTTTTTGGAGTCTCACCAAAACACCAAAGCGTTTTGTTCCTTCAATTACTTCTGTCACTTCTTTACCGGCAAGCGATGCTTGTACTGCGTCTTGCACTTCGTGTACTTTCAAGCCCATGCGAGCAAGCTCGTGTCTATTCAGGGTGATTTTTAACTCAGGCGCGCCAATAACCGGTTCGCGCGATGTGTCAGCAGTACCACGTAAATCAGAAAGACTGATACGCACTTTATCTGCTAGAGCATCGAGCGTTTTTAAATCCGGTCCAAATATTTTGATACCAACATCGGCTTTGATACCAGTAATTAGATCATCTACCATGTCTGCAATTGGCTGCGAGAAACTGTGCATGATGCCTGGAATTTTGTCCATTTCATGCGCCATTCTGTCGACTAAATGTTCTTTATTCTGGTCTTTCCATGTGTGTCTTGGTTTAAGTCCAAGATACATATCTGCAGCGTCAACGCCCTCTACATCTGAGCCAAGACCAGAGCGTCCAATGCGAGTGACTGCAATGTCTACTTCGGGAAATTTGGTCATCATTTGTTCGACCATTTTGGCATAGTCTATAGTGCGTGAATGCGAAATGCTTGGTGGCAATCTCATTCGAAGCCAGATAGATCCTTCGTCTAAACTGGGCATGAATTCAGAGCCAAGAAAGGGCAAAATGCAAACTGTCGATAACAAAAGAGTCCCAGAAGTAATTATCACAGCTACTGGACGCTTTATTAATCTATCGAGACAGGAAAGATAAGCGTCTTTGATCTTCTCTACTACTGGATTATGTCTCTCTTTTATTTTTCCTTTTAAAAACCAGAAACACAACACTGGAATAATGAAGATAGCTACCCCAAGGGCGCCAACGAGTGCATATATGAAAGTCAACGCCAGTGGCACAAACATTTTGCCTTCAACACCATCCAAGGCAAACAATGGCAAATACACGCTGATGATAATGACCATCGAAAAGGCTATGGGACGACCAACTTCAAGGGCAGCGTTCAAAATTACGCCAAGTGTATTTATTTTTCGGTCTGGATATTCTTCATGGATTTGAGACAGACGCCTGTAAATGTTTTCCGCCATCACCACGCCTGCATCTACCACCACTCCAAAGTCGACTGCTCCAAGTGTCATAAGATTGGCTGATAGTCCGCTAAAACGCATCATGATAAAGCTAAATAAAAGTGAAAGCGGAATGACGACAGATACTATAAGCGCCACTCGAATGTTCATTAAAACGGCAGCCAATATGACTATGACCAGAGAGCCGCTCAGCATGAGCACTTCTTTGACCGTGTCCATAGTCTTATCGACTAGTTCTTTCTGGTTGTAAAACGGAACTATTTTTATTCCATTTGGTAGAGTGGGCTGAATTTTGGCGATTTTGTGCTCGACAGCTTCGACAACCTCTCGCGTATTCACTCCTTTGCGACTCATCACAATTCCGATGACAGCCTCGCCCTTGCCATTCATCGATGCCGAACCGCGTCTAAATGCAGGTCCAATGCTCACTTGCGCCAGTCTTTTAATAGTTACTGGAGTGCCATGTTCTTCTTTCAGTACAATATCTTCGATGTCCGAAACTGTTTTGATGCGCCCGATACCGCGAATAATAATCTCTTCGTCGCCTGATTCGATAAAGCTACCACCGGCGTTTAAGTTGCTTTGTTGAACTGCATTTAAAATATCGGTAACAGTCAGTCCGTAAGCCTTGAGCTTAGATTGGTCGAGCATTACTTGATACTGTTTAATCCAGCCACCATAAGTAACAACGTTTGCGACGCCTTGCACAGATAAAAGTCGTTTGGCTATATTCCAGTCTTGAATAGTGCGCGTTTCAATCAAGTCGTGATTGTCGCTTGTGACGTAATACATAAAAATCTGACTAAAAGACGAAACCACTGGTCCCAGCTGCGGACGCGGAACACCAGCCGGCAAACTAAGGCTTAAAAGTCTTTGCTGGACTAATTGTCTGGCGAAATAAATATCGCAATTGTCATCAAATATGGCGGTAACAAGAGAGAATCCAAAACGAGAACTGGACCGCACTTTTTTGATAAAGGGTAAGCCGTTGAGCGAATATTCAATGGGCACAGTCACAAGCGATTCCACTTCTTCAGCTGCCATGTTTTCGGGCTCAGTGGCAATCTGCACCTGGACGTTACTTACGTCCGGGTAGGAATCCATTGGCATGCTCGAGACTGAGTAAATTCCCAGTCCGATGATGGTGATGATAAGTATGAAATTGAATGCGCGATTTTCAAGCGCAAAGCGAATTAGTCTATTGAGCATTTAAGTATTCCGAGAGGATGCCTTTTTCCAATCGGAGATATTAAAGTCTTAGATTGCCAAGATCGAGCCAGCGTCCCTTGCTGAGCCACTTTTCGCCGCACGAAGACTCAAGCAGTACAATTTTTGAAGGGGATGGCGATGATAGTAAATTTTGAGTGAGTCCAAACAAGCCACATTTGATATTTTCGAACATCACCATTTGTCCAAGCTCTGGCTTGGTGAAACCGATACTTCCTAAAAACGGATCGACCGGTACAACATCTTCAAGGCTTATATCTTCGGCATTATCTATTGAAGTGTCTTCAACATCCACGCTGTGCACCGCCCCTACAAACGCATAGGTGGCATTGAAAATGGAGCCGCCTAAAGCCGACAGGAATACCAATATTAGGATAGTCGAGAGCAGAAGATTGCTTTTCATTAATAGATGACCTTTGAGGCGATTATAACAGCGCCCTAAAAAAGCGCTAGTTAAATCGGCATAAAGAGAAGCAATAGCGTTACAACTTTGAGTCAAGTTCCAGTTTTGCAAAAACAGGCATGTGATCAGACCCTAAAGCCGGTCCAACTTTTCGCTCTAATACCTCAAAGTCTTTGCTTACAAAAATATTGTCTATCGCAACAAACGCTGGAATGGCGATGTCTTTAATTATTTTGCCTTTTCGTGCTGGCCACGTGGGAATGGTGATGAAACCATCTTGTGTGTCTTTCAGATTTGTATTATTCAAAAACAACTTTATAGTCGAAGACCAGTTAGAACTATTGGTATCACCTAAAACAATGGTTGGATAATTTGTTTTCTTTAGTTGGTTTTGTAGCGTCTGAAGTTCACTTTGTCTGTCGTTGTAACCTGCAGGAGTTTGCATAGCTGATAAATGAAGTACGACTATATTGATAATCTGATTATCTTTAATGATTTGAAAATGAACCTGAGGATGTTTTGAGATGCCTTGAGAGTAAACTTGCGAACCTAAGGTTCGATATTTGCTTAATACTGAAATTCCTACACCTTTCAAAATGTGCATGCAAGAAGGATATTCAAGCTTCTCCACCGCGTCAGTCCATTTTTTTCCTGAATCAGTTAAAACCACAATATCTGGATCTTTTTCTTTGCAATAAGCGATAAATGAATTGATATTATCGTTATGCTGAAATTCGGTGTTGAAGTTGAGAATTGAAATTTGATTTTTCGATTCTACTTTAGGCAATGATTCAACTCTTTTATCGAGCAGATGTCCTGAGCCAAAAACAGTCTGGATGCCAATGATACAAAATAATACTGTTGCACAAAACGAAATGGCGGCGTTATTGCGCAAAAGTGTAATTAATAAAATCAATCCAAGAGGTACAAGCAAAAGCAGTCTCGCCTGAGAAATTAAGTCGCAAAAGTAATTGCCTTCTACAAATGAAAGCGCATAAAAAAGTCCTGTTCCCACAACGATAGGAAAGAAGAATACTGTAGTGAATCTGGGCAATTTAAGGAACATTCTTCTATCTTAACTGTGTTTAAGTGCTAGACTCAAAGCCATGCAATAAATTTTACTCGATTGGGGCGCGCTTCGCTTGAAAACAGTTAGTGTAACTAAAATTCGCGATTTCAATATTGAGCCTACAAAGATAAAAAGACCCGAATATGTCTTTGCTGCAAGTGGACTTGTGAAACTTGGCGACAAAATATTTGTAGTGGCAGACGACGAATTGCATTTAGCTGAATTTGATTTAAAAGATAAAAACAAGCCAGGCAAATGGTATCGCATGCTGCCTGGAAATTTGCCTCTAGAATATAAACCACGCAAAAAAGCAAAACCAGATCTTGAAGCTCTCACTTATTTGAACCCGTATCAGTATGCCCCTCACGGCGCGCTACTTGCGGTTCCGTCCATGTCTAAGGCCAATCGAATAGAAGGTATTTTACTTGTTCTAGATAAAACAGGGCAGATAAGCGGACAGCCTTTGCCAATTGATTTTTCTAAGTTACAAGAACATCTTTCAATTCAATTTCCTGGGTTAAACATAGAAGGAATTACTGTCGACAAAGAAACGGCAAGGCTTTATCAACGCGGTAATCGCAAGCAAGGTCAAAATGCAGTGATAGATTTCAAAGCTAAAGATTTTTTGCGCGACTTGCATGACACGCATACACCTAAGCCTGAAAATATTTTTTGTACCAAAGAATTTGATCTGGGTAAACTTGATGGTCAGGTGCTTGGATTTACTGATGCGGTGTGTCTTGATGAGGCGCACATTTTATTTCTTGCCGCAGCAGAAGATACAGACGATGCCTACAAAGATGGAAAATGTTTTGGTTCTGTTGTGGGACTGATGAATGCAAACGGCTCTGTGAAAGGCATTTTAAAGCTTGATGGCAAACAAAAATTCGAAGGGCTTTGTGTGCACTCGCGTGACAAAAGCCAGATTGAATTATTTTTGGTGGCAGACACTGATGACGAAACAAAGCCTTCTGCGTTGTATGCAATCAGCGTTAATTTAAAAGATTTTGAAACGCTTGAATCAGCCGTTCCTTTTGAATACGAGACATTTGCTTGATCTGATATTCAAGTTGCTGCGCTTGCGAGCGACTCTCTGATGCCTGGCAATACACTAGTTTTACAGGTCCGCGTGTGCGAGTATACTTGGCCCCTTTGCCAGAGTTGTGAGCCAACAAGCGTGCAGCAATATCGTTCGTCCACCCGGTGTAATAGGTGTTGTCTGCACAATGCAAAATATAAGTGTAATTATCGAGACTCATACTAAAAATTATAAACTAGGGAATTTCGAAACGATAGCCGCTGCCGTAAACGGCATGTATTACCTCTGTGTCGGGAAGGGCTTTTGCCACTTTTTTGCGTAAGTTTTTTATGTGACTGTCGATTACTCGGTCAAAGACCATTTCGTCCTTTTCATAACACAATTCAAGTAATTGGGCTCGTGAATAAACACGCCCCGGTTTACTCATAAATTGTTTGAGTAGACGATATTCAGTTGGAGTCAAATCTAGAGTGATACCGTTTACGGTGATTCTGTTTTTGGGCTCATCGCAGTGAAATAGAGAGTCACTACTACCGGTGGCAATGTTTTGCGCTCTCTTAAAAATTGACTTAATTCTTAGTATCACTTCGCGCGGGCTGAACGGCTTGCATATATAGTCGTCTGCTCCAAGTTCTAAACCAAGTAATCTATCGAGTTCATCTACTCGTGCGCTGATTATAATTATTGGTACTTCTGAAAATTTGCGTATTTCTTTGCAAATTTCAAGTCCGTCCATCACAGGCAACATTACATCAAGCAAAATCAAATCAGGAGATTCTGCTCGAACCATGTCCACAACGCCAGCGCCGGTGTCTTTGTGCTTGCCTGTGTATCCAGACTTGTTTAGATATTCAAGCAAGATTTCAGCGATTCCCGCTTCGTCTTCGACTACTAAAACTGTTTTTTTGTCGTCAGCCATTTTTTTGTTCTTTGTCTTGTGTGTCAGTTTTTGCCAGAGGCAAAACAATTTCTATTCTCACTCCACCAAGGGGAGAACTCAAGGCTTGAATTGAGCCATTGTGAATTTCGATAATATTTTTGCAAATGGAAAGTCCAAGACCAGCACCTCCAAACGTGCGGCTGCGAGACGCTTCGCCTCTAAAAAAACGATCGAACATTTGCGTAAGAGTTTCTTTTGGAGCGCCGGGTTCTGAATCGTCAAAACAAATGGTGGCATTATTCTGGTCTTGAGTAATAGTTATTTTCAGGCTGCCACCTTCGTTTGTGTAGCGAATTGAATTTTCAAGCAAATTGAAAAAGACTTGTTTTAGTCTGTTCTGGTCGCCATTAACAATAGATGTAGCCGGCATCTGTGTTTCTATTTTTAATTGCTTTTCGGCAAATCTTTCAAAGAAAGAATCGAGCGCTTCCTGGACAGTCAACACTAAATCAGTGGGTGTAGACGAATGGCGAAGAGTTCCAATATCAAATCGGGCAAGCCAGTGTAAATCTTCTACTAATTTACCCAGACCCAAAATGTCTTTGTGCAATGTGTTCAAACTTTTGGGTGTCACTTCGCGCACTCCGTCCTGGAAGGCTTCTACCTGGGCTTGAATGATGGATAATGGAGTTCGAAGCTCGTGCGAGGTGTTAGCTATCCATTGACGCTGAGCGCTGTTGCGCCGTTCTAATGCTTCGGCTAGTTCGTTTAATTCGGTTGCCAAGTCGCTCAAGTCGTCATCGCCTTCTACTTCTATGCGAGCGCTCCAGTCGCCCTGAGACATTTTCCTGGCGTTGTCTTTCATTTTAGTTATGGTGGCTAAAATTCGTCTGGGAATGAGAATGGCAGAAGCCGCCACCACTATAAATAAAATCAACGCTGCAATAGATAGTTTGATACCCTGCTCGGCTAAGAATTCAGGACTGCCATTTAGCAAAGCAATAGCGATACAAGCCACAAGAGTGCTTGATACCAAAATTATTTGATTAATCAGTCTGAGCGATTGATTGATTTTCACGACAAATTAATGATCTTATCCCTGGTATGCCATTATCCGCTCTTCTGCCCTGTCCTACAAGCGTAGCTGTCAGTATGGTTTTATCATTTTCCTTCATCAAAAGAGCCACAAGCCCAAGCGATTCGCACAATTTAGCCGTACTTGTATATGTGATCGTGCCGCCGGAAACTGATTTTATTTTCTGAGTTGCAGTCTGACTCCAGTTATTTTTTAGTGGCTCCCAAATGCGCTCAAGTTTGCTTTTAGTGCAGCTATTAAATGGATTTAGAAGCTGATTATAAGTCTGAACCAAGTAATTGCAAGGCAACAAATGTCGAGGCACAAGGTCATACCAGCAAGCCTGACCTTCAATTAAGGGCGATAAGCCTACAGAAAGAATAAAAGCATCAAGCACAGGATCGCCAGGTCCCTGACGATTCCAGAATGCCACAAGATCGTCGCTCAGGCTAAATGCAACGTATGCACCTTTGTCACTGACTAAATAAAATTGTCCAGAGGGATCGAGCACCACATCAAATACAGAAGAATTTTCTTTGCCCTTGATATTAGTATCAAACTGCAAACGACTACCGACATTTAAATGAAAGGCGCGCTTCAGGGCTGCGTTTCTGGTTGGTGTCATTATCGATTCTGATTCTTTAGGTCTTGAGCAAAGAGTGTAAATTTGCGACTGACCAGAAGGAATCACTACGTGAGTAAAGTGAAACGGCAGTGTTTGGCTGCTCAAATTCATATCGCGATGAATGCTCATATGCAGATGAGGCTGTGGTGAGCGTCCAGAATTTCCAGACAATGCAAGTTCTTGTCCCGGCACCACTCTGTCGTATTTATTCAGTTTAAAACTATTTTGTTGTAAATGAGCCAGAACTAAAAATCCATTTGTATCAAGCTTGATAATTACATAATTTCCCCAGTTGTTCAAAGTGTCCACTTCGCCTGGGACATTGTCTTTGTGGTGCGAGCAATAATCGACTATAGTTCCATAAACTGGAGAAAGAACAGGCTGGCTAAAACAATGATAGTCTGTCAAATTCGACCCATCACCGCTAAAACTTTTATTGTCATTTAGCTTAAATAGATCAATAGAATAGTGCCACTCTTTCTGGTGCGTATGTTTGCCACCAAATCCCTGGTAAACATTCCAAATGCCATTTACAGGCAATCGTACTGCAATACTTGTCTGGTCCACGCCTCGAATCTCAGCTATTTTCTGCTCTTCAATAGAAGTCTCAGGCAGAGCTGGTTTTGCAAGCCAAAATTTTGACCACGCACCGCCTCGCGCTGGGCTTAATGCAATTAGAATTGCGTAGGTGGCAATTACAAATGGCAAGGCAAGTGCAGGCAGACCCAGAGACCACAAATGATGTTCGATTGCAAGTGAAAGAATGGAGGCAAGTAAAGCCGATAAAATAGCAATTAAAATGCTGCGATATCCTGGTTTTGAATATAATCCACCAATCACCGCACCGGTCAAAACACCATTCATTTGTGCCACAAGAGCAGTAATAGAACCTAGTGGAATATTTATGAGCTGCAATGTCATGGCAATTACAAGAGCCAGTCCCAAAGTTAATATGGCTAAATATGGTGATGATGCAAGAAAAGCTAGTAAAACCAGAATGGCACCAAGCACAGTGCCGCTAAAATAGATGGACCCAATACCAGAAATATAAGAAGTGGTCCAGGATAACTCGGGCACTGGTATCAAAGAAAAGAAAGTAAATGCAGATCCTGGAATGAGTAATGCAAGCTTGAATGTTTGTGCCAGTGAAATAAGTACGCATCCGGCAAATACATAAGGGACTCCAAGCACCGGCAGTTTATATGTACGAGTTAAAATATCATTGAAAACTGCAGTGCTTAAAACTACAAGAATAGAGCCAAATAAAAGTAAAAACATAGATGCAACGCTTGGCACATATAGCGAGCCTACAAGCATTCCAAGCAATAATCCATTTATGACTTCAATTGCTTCGCTATCTCTGGAGAAGCCAAGTAAGCGTCGAATTAATAATACTAGTGACGCTGCAAGAAGACCTGTAAGTCCAGTGAGCGGACAGAGCATCGAGCATAAAAACAACAGTGAAATGGACAGCGGATGATTCAATCCAAAAAATGACCCATAACTCAAAAAGACAGAAGCAACAGTTTTCATTTAGATTTTGCCTCAGATTTAGAGTCTATGAAAGACGTGACTAGATGCGCAGGTAATCTATCTTGCTGACACATGACTTGCAAATCTTCGCGCTCTCTAATTACAGAATAAGTGTTATCTTCATGAACCAGGACTACGTTAGGACGGTATTCGATGAATTGCATCCATTGTGTATTGTTATAAGCTCCAACTGGATTTATAACCAGAGTGTCGCCATACTCAAGTGGTGGCAACTGAATGCTTGAGCGTACAACGTCGATGTTCATACAAAGGGGTCCATAAAGTGCTGTGTCTGCAAGTGGACCGTCAGCCGGTCTTGTCATTTGCACCTGGTGGTTGTACCAGTAAGCAGTAAATAATAAATTGGTCCCGGCATCAAGAATGGCTGCGCGCTTTCCATCTGGAAGTCTTTTTGTTCCAACTACACTTGTCAAAAGTGCCTGAGTATCATCTACTGCAGCGCGACCACTCTCGAAAATGAGAGTAGGCTTTTTGCGTCCTAATTGGCTGCGATAATTTGTTTCTTCTATTAATGTATTGCAGATGGCATCCGCATATTCGCTCAGCGGCGGTATCACCTGTTCAGGTGGTAAATAAATAGATTGAAGTGCATTTTTAGAAGGCAAACCACCACCAATATCGATGGTATCAATTTCGATATCGTCTTGCGCTTCAATTTCGCGCATGAATTTGCACATGATTTTTATTTGTTGCGCATAAGCTTTTGGCTCTAGAATAAAAGTGCCAATGTGACTGTGCAAACCTGTTAATTTCAAATTCTTGGAGGCACTAAGAAGACGCGCTGCTTGTCTTGCTTGACCTGACTCTATATTGAATCCAAACCGACTCCATGGCTCTGTGTATCCAGTGTCAAAATTTAGACGCAAAGAAATACTAACTATTTTGTTTAAGCGCGAAGCAATTTCATCTACTAGATTCAATTCGTCTAAATGATCCAGATGAATATGAGCACCGTCGTTAATGGCACGCTCTAAAATAGCTTTACCTTTATTTGGTCCGTTAAAAATAATCTTTTCGCCAGGCACGCCCAGGTGTCGCGCCTTTTCATATTCGAATGCTGATACAACTTCGGCATAGCAGCCTTCTTGATGAGCTATGTTGCACATGGCACTTATATAATTGGTTTTGTAAGACCATCCATGAATTACATCGCCGTATCTACGCTCGAATGCTTTTTTCAAGTTTTGCAAGTTATTGCGAAAATGAGTTTCGGATGTAACGAAACAAGGCGATCCGAACTCTTCTTTTAATAGTGTCACTGGCACCCCAAAAATGTGTTCGACATAACTGTCGCGTGCTTTCATTCGCCCAAATTTGTTTATCTCGCCCAGACGATGCGGTTGAATAAAAGGTGGTTCCCACAAAAGTTTGGTCATTATGCCGACTCCGCATCTGTATTTTTTAATATGGGTGCTTGTCTTGTTCCGCCAAGCACCATCATCGATTCAAATTCTTGAAGTTGCACAATCAATTCTTGTGCATGCCTAATAAAAAACGTTCCAGATGAAGGTGGTGCCAATTCAAGCACTTTTTCACCGCACATAGTCTTAAGTAAAGCCACCGGCAAGTTTCGACCTACAGCATGACTCAAATAAATCCATGATGGAAAGCGAGGGTTGATTTCTATCAGATATATTTTGCCATCAGGTGCTTTAATTACTTCTACTTCAAGCGGTCCTTGCCAGGCTAGTTTGTTTACTAATTTGGCTGCCAGGCGCTCAAGTGATTTATCCACTACACTCACTCCAGCCCAGGCTTTTCCTTTGTCAGTCACAGCCCGCTTGCGCATCATCACCGGCGATAATAAATGGCCATTACCGTCACCCACTCCAGCAAGATTCAACTCATCACCTTGAACTAGTTTTTGAACAATACACGGATAACCCCACGTTCCAATTAGTTTGGAAAATGCCATATGTGCATCAAAAGCGCTATAGACAATAATGGCGTCGTAATAAATACCTTTTACTATGAGCGGATAGCCCCAGCCCTCGTCTGCGCAACGATCGAAAAAAGTCGGATCGGTGACAGTTTTAGTTTCAGGTACTCGCACACCAATTTCTTTGCACAGAGCAAACAAGTTGTTTTTGGCGCGCAAATTAAACTGATCGCGACTTGGAATGAAAAGCGAAATATTGTTTTTTGAAAGTGATTTTTTGAGACGACTGAAACTTTGCATTTCAGAATCTAGACAAGGAATAATGGCATCAATAGGCTCGATTGTTCCGATATCTTTTATGCGCTCAAGCAATGCATCTTCGCCAGACGAGGGATAAGGCAATAAAAAGCTTTGATCACACAAGTCACGCGCGTACAATCCAGCATCCAGAGCGTCATAACCAAGACCAATTATTTTGCCCTTGAATTCGCCATGTTCGCGAATACATCGTGCCACTGCACATCCGGGTCCGGGATTTTCAGCACGCGCATTAACACCGGTAATGGCTATAGTTGCCGTTCGCCAGTCCTTCATAAATAGCGCTCCAATTGCATAATAAATGCTTCGACACTACTTTGAGCCAGTTCTATAGGCACACTGCAAGCTTCTGACAAATTGTGCGAGACAAAATCTGTGTTCTGACCTTTTTTAAATCCATCCAGAACAAAGAGTCCTGTTTGATTGACTGTAAAGCTTTGACCTGTTTGAGGGTCGAAAATAAAACCAGTTTCGCTTATGGCTAGTTGATGTAAACGCTCACAACGACTGCCGTTGCCTAATTTGAGTTTGGATTTCTTTTTCATTATTCCGATTCCAAATTTTTAATGCGCCAACTTGCATCGAGTGGTTGGTCGGCGTAACGATGAATGTAACCAGTGATTCCCAGGTGAGGCGATTTAATCGATTCTTTATAGCAGCGTATAGCATCGCTAGAGCGATTCAGCGACTCGTAGGCTGTGCCAGTGTAATAGTCGAGCGCGTCATAGTGATTTGCAGGCAACTCGCCAGGAAGAGCGGGCTGAAATTTGATTCCAGACATTTTGCAGGCTCTAAAATCACGCAGTGCAAGATTTGGTTGGTGCAAAAGCAAATATATCCGACCCCGCGCTAGAAGGGCATCGCCCGATTTGGGATCTAATATACAAGCACGATTTAAGTCTTGCAGGGCGCGATTATAGTCTTTCTGATCCAAATAACAAAGACCCCTTTCTTTGTAGGCAGCACCAAAATAAGGGTCGCTTTGTACAAGCTTACTCAAATCTGCAATGGCACCACTGGTGCAACCAACAGTTCCAAGCAGATAGCCGCGTCTGTAGAGAGACTGCTTATCTTTTGGATCGAATAAGAGTGTGCGGTCTGTAGCTTCAAGCAATCGCAATAATTGATTGCCGATTTGAGTCGTTTTTGCCGTCGCTTTCCAAGACTGCAAAATCTGTTTTTCATATTTGTCTGTTTCAGCAAGGGCAAATACCACAGGGCAAAAAACAAACATTACATATAAGAGAAGCAAGAAAATGATACTTGCCGCGGTACTATCCCTCGACTTCATGTCTGGGCTCACATCTTCTGCGTGGGATTCGTATTGGCTTTGCATCATTTTCGCGCCTCTCGTGCCGAATAATTGCATGATAGCCAGAGGTTATGGATTGGGTATGGAGGGATTGTGGAGAAATTGTGGATTTGAGATGAGCAGTTACGACAATTCAGAGATTGCCGGTTTGCTTGCAAACGCCATTGCCTGGATTATCGCCAAAATAAAGAACAAAATGCCTGCCGACCTGCAAGTTGGTCCGGCACAAATATTAAGCGGTCAAAAAGGCGGCGCTGGCGAGTGGAGCTATCTTTTTCCCATCAGTTTGGTCAACACAGGCAATAAACCTATAAATAAGTACAGCGTGCAAGTAAAAGTGCCTGCTTATTTGCTCAAAGCAGGCGACGACGGCATTTACTCGCTCATTGTCGAGAAGCCAGGAAAAGAATTAGAGCCCGGCAAATCTGTCTTAATCGCCCAACTGGAGCTTTGCTTGTCTCAGTCAAAAATGCTCGAACACAAAGAAACTCTCAAGCGCGATTTTATTTTGTGCACTTACCTGATTGAAGGTTTTTCGCCTCGAGAAAGGCGCCTTTACCTCACTACTCACGGACTGGTCTAAAGCTCTTGCTTAGTAGCGCTTGCCCATCATCTCTTTAACGCGGCTCTGGAATTTCAAACGACTCTCACTATGCAAAATTTTACCTTTCTTGTTCAGATAGACAAGCCAGGGCAAGGTGCCAATTTTATAATGCGTTTTTAGATATGCATTTTCAGGGGCAGTTCCATTCAGGCGTTTGAATTCGATGTAACGACCATACTTGCGTGCTGCGCGCATAAACTCAACCGAAAATTGATGCGATGTTTTGTTCGTGGGGGACTCAATTAATAGAATTGTGCAACGACCACGCTGTGCCGCCGTTTCTTCCGGCGCAAGAGTTGGGGCGTTCTCGGCTATGGGTGTAAGTCCGGTTTTGCCATAATGCTTTGCTTTGGTTAAGTGATTCAGGGCAATCTGGGCATTAGCGCGCAGTTTGGGATTCTTTTTGCCGGCATCCACCACCCACTGAAAATGTTGTCTTGCCAGACTGTTTTGCTTTAGCTCCTGATAACAAAGCCCCAGATAATAATGACCATTGGCATCCAGAGGATTGTCACGAACCGCCTTCTTTAAGACAGGTAGCGCTTTGTCGTAATGTTTTTGATTGAAAAATGAAATTCCCTGCGAAAGTCTTGCTGAGTAAGCATTTGCGGATTCGATACCGCAGGGCGCCAAGAGGTAGCAGGAGGCAAGGATGGACAATACTGCTCGTTTTATTGCCACCATGTTCTTAACCTCCGAAATGTTCGATTGAAGCAAAATACTCTTTAGATATATCCTATTCTTTCATACTTAAATTAAACCAAGAGTTCATGACATCCGCAGCAAGCTCTCAAACTCGCTCAATTCTATTTGCACTGGCACTTACTCACGCGCTCGTGGTGGCGCAGGCGGTGCATGCGCAATCAGCATCTACTTCCAATTCGGATTTTTCTTCTTCGCTAGATCTAATTAGTTGGTTTATTTTTTTCGGACTGATTGGATCGGTAATCTATTATGTCGTCACATACATGCGACCTGAGAATGTGGCGCTTAGAAAATTTAACGAATCGGTTAAGCAAAAGAATTTTACCGAGGCTTTGAATCACTGCGAAGAAGGATTGATTAGAGATCCAAACAGCGTCAATCTTTTGGTAAATGCTTCCGCCATGTGCATTCCGCTGAAAGAATTTGAGAAGACTCTTCATTATTGTGATCGCGGATTGGCGCTCACGCCTCGCAATGTCAATTTACTGTGTAATAGATCTGCGGCGAATAACAACTTGTCGCGTTTTGCAGAAGCTGAACAAGACGCTACTAAAGCAATTTCAATTGATTCTAAATTGCAACCTGCTTATTTGAATCGCGCCTTTGCATATCTGGTTCAGCGCAAATACAAAGAAGCTGTTGCGGACTGCAATCAGGCTCAATCAATTAATATGCTCGATGTAGATATTATTCATGCTGAAGCGCTTAATTCGATGAATAGATTCGACGAAGCGATGAAAATTTGCCAAAGTGCAATGAGCCGCATGGAAAGTCAATCTGCCGATGCCGATTTGTCTGGATTGTATGTAACGCGTGGAAATATCAATCACGGTATGCGCAAATCTAAAGAAGCTATCGCAGATTTTGATGAAGCGATTAGAATAAACCCTCGCTGTGAGCCAGCTTACGTTAACAGATCAGGAAGCTATCTGATGCTTGGTGATATTAAAAAGGCTCAAGACGAACTCGATAATCTTAATCGCATGAAGATTTCTGAGAGTCTGCGCGCTTATCCGATGTATACGCAAATTCGCGTGTACATCAAACAAAATCAATGGGATAAGGCGTGGAAAGAAGCTTCGATGGCGCTTGAAAAATATCCCAATTCGCCTATTGTAAATGCGATGGTGGCCTTTTTGAACTTGCACAATCAAAAGTTGGAACTTGCGCTTGAACATATCAACAAAACTATAGAGCTAGATTCTTATTCTAGAGAAGGGCATTACATTCGCCACCAGATTTATGATGCTATGAACGAAAAAGACAAAGCGCAAGCGGATAAGAAGATCGCTAGTGACTTTGGGTATGTTCCGTATTTAATTTGAAACTAATTCGGAGTTCCATTTATGCCATCCGACAGATTTAGCCAAGACTATCTAACTGATAAAGATTGGGCAGATTTAAAACAAGCCTTTATCCCTGAAGGGGCACTTATAGATATTGTCGTTTTGGATTTAAGTGAATACGATTGGGACGTGTTTTTCAAGACCTTGCTAAATCAATTCAAGACAATAGAAGTCAAATCAAAAGGCACAATCATCAACGTTGAGTCGAAAGAATATGCTTTCAAGAACTTCAAAAAATATTTTGATTTCCTAGAAGAAGGAGAACCAGCAAGTTTTTTCGTTTGTATGGGTGAAGTGCAACTCCATTTCACAATTTACGACGTCGACATGGTTGAATTGACACTTAATCCATATAAAATAAATAGTAAAGCATCAATTCTCGTTTTACTTAATTTGATGTTTGAACTCGCATCAAATTTGAAGCGAACAATAAAACTCAAATTAGATGGATATTCGGATTCTCTTTTTGAATTCAATTCTGCTGGCAAATTGAAAATCTATCCAGAAAACATGCCGGAAATAGAGCTTTGAGTGCTATTAGTTTTGTTTAGACTGGTTTCAACTAATACCAGCAAGTAGCTTTCTTAGCCCATTTAGAGCCTTTAAAATTGGCCTGTAGAACTTTGTACGCCTTTTTCGAATACTCGCTTCCTACAGGCGATGAGCCGCTCCATTTTGGAAGTTTAACTATTAAGTGCAAAAGCTCTGGTGCATCAGGATCTTTTGGATTTGACTGCGAATAATTTATAACTGCATCTCCAAGCAAGCGCGAAGGATGATTGGTATACATAGTTTGTAATTCTTTTGCTGCGGCTGCTTTTTCTGCAGCAGTAAGCAGTTTTGCGATGCCAGGCTTGTAATAAGATCTAATCATTGTATCAATGGTGTCATTGCCTGGTGCCACCACTTGTGGCCATTCCCAGCCTTCTGCTTCGTCAGGTTTTTTAGCCTCAATTTTGAGAGGTAAGGGCAGCCAGTAATTATTGTGATACCAGTTAAACTCTGTCATGGCGCTTCCCATGCGCGGGACACCGCCTTGCAGATAAGGCGTTGCACCAAAGGCTTTGTTCATTAGTTTGGCTAATAGGAATTGGCGAGTGGTGGCATTAGCTGCTGCATCGCACGCTTTTATATTTGCAGCTAGAGATGGATAATAAGTTGCGAAATTAGTCGATAATTGTTTCGCCGCTTCAGGTGCGTTGAGCGTTTGTGCCTTAACCCAGGCGCAAGCAGTGAGTTTCTTGCGAAAATCCAAAGGCAGACTGTTGTCCTTGCACATTTCAATTAGTTTAGACAAAGGAAGATTGCGATTAAGATCGTCTGATACCATTCCATCCCAACCAGAGCTTGCTATGTTGAAGTTGGATTGCTTTTCCACTTTGATCCAGTTAGCTGGCAGATATAGATTGTTGTCCGACTCAGTTGGAAAATTGAAGCACGATGCTTGCAAGTATTCGCTAGTTGAGTTTGCTACAGCCATAAGCTGAGCTTTATACATGTTTTGGGTGGTTGGTGGCAGATTTTTCATCGCCAATATTGTTTGAATTCGTTTTCTTGCTTCTGCTGATTTCTTTTGAGCAATCAGAGCATTGATTGCATAAAAGTTAGCAGTCAAATATGCAGGATTTGAACTTGGAAGAGCTAACGCTGCATCGAGCAAATCTTTGTTTGCAGGATTACTCAAAGAATTTGCCGAAACAGCCGCCACAAGCCAGGGATTGGATTTGGTTTTTCTCCATTTGTCTAACGATTTCTTTGCTTGAACAGTATATTTTGCCTGTTCTTTTTTCTTTTCTTCGACACTTGAATAATATTGATAATCGAATGGTCTTTGGAAAGTGTCTATCCAGTCGAGCAGATCATGTCTGGAAAAATCGTAAGTTACTTTTGACTTGTCATCTTCAGAATCGCCACCATAATAAATTTTGTCCATTAATACAGTGACATCGCCTACATCGTGCCCGTACGACTCGCTATGTTCTTTGGTTATAACTGGAGTGAGTTTATCTAGTACTTCGCCAGGACTAGCTTCAGTAGCTTCTAATCTACCTAAAAAATCGAGGAAGTCCTGGCGCTTGTCTTTATTTGTTTCTGAATCGAGTAGGGCTTTTACAGCCGATTTTGCATCAGCGAAACTTGCATAACTATCTCTGCCGCAAGCTGAATTGACTTTGCAGCGTGCAATCAAATATGGTGCCCAAGTAGACCAGGGTGAATTTTTATCATTTTTTATTTGTTCAAAAATTTTGGCTGCTTCGCCATATTTTTTGAGATAGAAATTGGCTGCGGCAATTTGATAAGTTCGGTCTGCTTTAATTAATGGATCGGCATCTGCACCAAGTGCAGGTGGAATCGATTTGTCCTTATCGAATCCTACGCCGAAAACATGATCCTGACCGTTTATCCATTCTTTGACCTGAGGACTTTTCATGCCGAATTTTGCAATGCGTTCTTCTAGTGTGACTCTTGCTGTGTCGTAGGCAGAACCGACGATTTTTTGCTCTACGCCATAACTTGAAGCGGGCGAATAAACTGAATAGTATTCTTTGTCCGAAAGTCCCATCACTTTGGCTCTAACTTTTAAATATTTGTCCAGAGGATCTGTGTATGTGCCTTCTGCAAAAAAGTCTACTTCTCCAAGACGCTTGTGCCAAAGCCTGATTATGCTACTTTGCTCTTTTTCGTTGAGCCCAGTTTCGTTTAAATAGCGATACGCCACGCACATGTAAGAGCGTGCCCAGGAGGGCTGCACTACTCCTATGTTGCCTTGAGCGAATATTTTTAGTGGCATATCTGGATGAGTCCAGTTGATTATCACAGCCGCTGGAAAGACAGGTCCACAGGCTTCAGCTCTGTAGGTAGGAAAGCTCAAGAATAAGGAAGTCAGCGCTAGTGAGATGGCTGCTTTCAATTTCTTTTTCATTGCGCGATGACCTCATCTGTGATGGATACAAATCTATTCTTAGTCCAGGGAAGCGATTGGAAAATATACACTTTGCGAGCATCGTTCATGATGCCTAAAATTTTCAGCGCTTCATTTGTTTGAGGTTCGTTGGCTGAAATACCAATGGCGGTGCTTGCCTTATTTCCGGTATCAAGATTGGTGTCTTTGAGGTCTGTCAAAACATCCTCTTTGTCTTGACCAAGACTGAATAACATTATGACAATCTCGTCCACGTCGAGATTTTGCATCCATTTGTCTTTAAGGCACCACGATGCAAGTGCTGTGATTGAAATTTTGACGTCTTTTGTATTTTGAGTAGACTTGAGAGTCTGGCGCAAATTTACTAGTAATTTTTTATATAGATCTCGCTCGCTTGCGCGTGCATCAAAATCTATTTGTACCATTTTTTGACATTCGCTATGAGTTCTAAAATATTGTTTGATAGTGTCGCAAATCCCAGCAATAGCTGATTCCTCATAGTCAGGATCTATTTTACTTATTGACTCAATTCTGAAAGAGGGAAAGCGTGCGGTTTCTTTAGGACAAATCAGATCTTTCTTTCTTGGGTCAAAAATGGATCTGTTATCGCGCAAATAAAAGGTGCCTGCATACGACGTTACGCTAGTGTCGTCTTTTAGAAAAGATAAGTCGTCAAAGCGATCCCATGCCCAGATAGAAACAGATTTTTTGTCGGGCTGAAATAAGTTGCTATCGTTTCCACCAGCTTGCGACATACTGGATAAAATCCAGAAAGAAAGCGTTATTATTCCAACCACAGCAAAAAGAGATTTGAGCAAAGAGCGTGGAGTTTTGTTTTTAAGCCCCATGTTTCTTAGCCATCTCCTTATCTGCTTTAGCATTGCTTGAGTCTTTGCCTTCCATTTGTTCAATCACGCGTGCTCTGCAAGCGTAGCCGCCAGCATAATCGGGACTCAGTCTAATTACTTCAGAATAATCATCGTAAGCTTTTTTGAAGTCGCCTTTCTTCTCATAAGCTTTACCGCGCAATTCATAACCATCAAAATCAGTTGGATTAAGTTTGACAATAGAATCGAAATCACTCACCGCTTCATCAAATCTTTTTAAATCAATTAATATCAAACCACGTTGCACAAGCGGCCAGCGTTTTTTAGGCGCAAGAGTCACTGCTTTAGTGAAGTCATCCACTGCCGCTTCTAAATTGCCTTGATTTTTATAGAGCATGCCGCGGTCACCCAACGCTTCAATATATGCTGGGCTAATATTTAGCGCTTTGCTCAAATCTTTGATAGCCGATTTAAGATCGTTTTTTGAGCTATAGACTCGCGAACGTCCGTAATAAGCGTCCAGATTTTTGGGGTCTAATAGCAGTGCTTTGTTGTAATCGAGTAGAGATCTAGAAATCTGTCCGTTGGAATAATATGCTTCACCGCGTTTTGCGTAGGCATTGGCATTTTTGGGATTCTCGGCTATAGCTTTGTTGAATTGAACTATTGCACCCTTACAATCAACTTTCTGTAATAGATCTACGCCTGTATTGTAAGCGTCTACTTTAGCGCTTGAGCTAAGTGGACTTGAAATTGCCAAGAGTATGACTAGGCTAGAATAGCCAAAAGCGAGCATTTTTCGATTAAGCCTGGACATAAAAGAGCACCTCTTGGGGCGAACTTATATTTTACCTGTTGGCGGCATGTTTTTAGGCTTGCCTGCAGGATAATTCATCCCAATTGCTCGTTGTCTTAAGTCTTTTCCTACATACTGGTCAGCCTTTGCACGCGACCAGTTCCAATAGCGCCAATCTTTAAATTTAGAGAAGGTAGACGCCTGGACATAACCTGCTTGTAGCCGTTCACGTATACGCACTTGATTTTCTTTACCAAGCTCGCCAAGATGTGATACCAATACTGGTATTGCATCTTTACTCAAAGATAGGTTGTATTCGACATCAAATTCTTTTCCTTGTTTAACTCTGTCTAAATTGGCAGTCACAATCATTTCGTCTGGATTGATAAAATGCATTGTTGCTGTCACAAGTAAGCCTGCCATCATCGAAGCAAAGGCAAAGTGGCTGCGATAGCCTCGCAAAACTGTGAAAGCGAAGATGATGAATACAAGCGCCATTAGTGCCATAAAAGCTGTGGTGTAAAGTCGCAACTCAGTTTGACCATATTCGACTTGATAAAGCATCATTCTTTTAACTGCCGATGCCATCATCACGAAAAGCATGCAGATTTGTGAAATGGTCAGTCCGCGGAATATGAAAATACCAACCCGCGATTTTTTTACAAACGACCAATCTAAAAAAAGCAAAATGGGCAGTACCAGGGCAACTACTGTTACAAGTTCAAAGAAGCCACGCCTTGCATACTCGGCATATGTGAGACCACTTGTGAGAGTCACCACACTTGCGCCACCAAAAAAGTATTGTAGTTGGACCATGACGAATGAAAAGAACAATAAGTTGACGACACCAGTTATGGTGCAAACTTCTATGGCACCGAGTTTATATGATGGCAAATCATCAAGGCTCAAATCTTTACTATGTAATCTTCCATGGAACATTGTGGCTAAACTTCCGACCGAGAAAAACATTGCGGTAAGCGTTAAACAGCAATGGCTGAAAGTCGATTGCAGATCGACCTGAAAACCTTTTTTCATCAGTTCGAGAAATGCAGCATCGGCTGATGTCAAAAGTAATCCAAACATAAGTAAAAGCGGTAACGAAATAAACAGCCCTTTTGCAACCGCTCCGGTTTTAGAAGCGATTTCTGGTGGCAAAAGATTATTCCATTTGAGTTGACTGAAAAATACATCGGTTGGTCGAATGAACAAACTATCAAAAATACAAATGAATACCTGAATGTAGCGCGAGACGCCAGCCGTCAATATTTTGCAACCCTGCATCGAGGTCGATGAAAGAAACAAAAAGAATATGATAAGTGAGCAATCTAATGCACACAGCGTATGCGAGTCACGCCAGGCGCATCCAAGAGAAAGTAAGAATGCAGGAATTAAAAAGTACAAACTTCTTCTGCGTCCTGGCAATTTTGTTCGCACCGCCAGAAATACCAAGGCAGCTATCGAAAAAGATAACATGACGCTTAAGCCTATTCCAATTGGAGCCGCTTTTGTGACTACGTCGTGAAAAAGTAGATCGAATGACACTGCCAGAATGGCTGAGCATAAGAGTAATGGTCGAATAAAAGTCATAATAAATTGGTCCTCTCGAAACTCTGTTCGACAAGAAAAAATAATCGTTTTGTTGATGCCTGACCTTAGCATAAGGCCAAACAGACACGTGCTTGTGTGATCACTGTTAGGAATCGACTTTGAAATGATCCGAATTTGTTAACTGGCCATCTACTACTTTGATGTAGTAGCAGTACCTGTTGCTAGTTTGCGTGGCTGACTGTGTGTGGTCGGATGCTTGTAGTGACGCACATAAGCGTTAGAGCTGCTGTGAACATTGGAGGCATTAAGAGACGTGCCAATAGTTGGTGCATTTGGAATTTGAATTCCGCGTGCTCTGACTTCTGCCAACTCCAGAACTCTTTTAACTTGCGCATCACATTCGGCAGTAAGTTCTGCATGGGTATCAACATCGAGCCCTGTGCGAATGACACCGGTTTCTCGATTAATTACGTATTGATTAGTGTTCTCGTCAATCCATTTCAGCTGCTCTTCTAATTTAGCTTTTAAAACAGCGGCTTCTTTGTCACCTTCGGCTAGAATTTTGTCGCGTTTTGCTGTAGCTATTTTGACCCGGGCTTCATGCGCTTCGGTTTCGGCTTTGTTATCCGCTTCAACTTGCGCTATTTTTTTCTGAACCTCGGGGCTGATTAGGTTATTTGGGTCTTGAGTTTTTTGTTGTTCGGCAATTGCAACATTTAAATATTCCATTGCTTTGCTGCAATTTTTACAAGTAGGAACATCGGGCTTGTTGTACAGACAATTCATATATGCCAATCTAGCCAATTCAAGTTTGCCCATCTTCATATAAGTATTGCCTAAGGCATAATGCACTGGCCAGAAAGTTGGCTTCAGCTTAGCTACATGCTCAAGATAGTGACAGGCTTTGACAAAATCACCGGTCTGGTAAAACTCTAGTCCCATTTCATAAGGATTTTTGCCCGATTTTGCAGCGTGAGCAGGCAATGCAAAGCTCAGACAAAGTGCAACAAGCACTGATATAAGGCTTGAAAGCCCCGCCAGAACTAATAATCTGGTTTTTCTTGCCATTAGACTAAAATCCTCAAACCATCACCCGATAGTAGCTTTAGCATGTTAAGGGGTCAATGGGAGTTTTACCATGTATAAGAGTAATTAGTTATAATATTTCCTATGATTTTTCAAGCGGAAAAGACCGTAAATAGGCTGTTAGCAAAGCTTTTCTGTCTTTGGGCACTTTTGCTGACCGCCCCTAGCGCCCTTGCCCAAACCATTTCAACTGACCGCAATCGACCCATTGTTATGACGGGCAATCAGATAGTGGGTGAGCAACATGGCGAAGGCGGCGATACTTATTACCAATTTTATGGTGGACCTGGCGAAATTGTTTTGACCGCCGACGGTAAAACAGACTTTTACGCGGCAACCATGGAAGTAAATTGCACAGACATGCGAGGCAATCCGGTTGCGCGATTGAGTTTTGCTGCTACAAGTGCGATGACGGCTGCCACTACCAAATTTAATTTGAACAGTGCTCAGCCAGTGTTAATACAGGTTCGATTTTATAAAGACGATAAAGTGAAAAGCTTTGTTTATCGCATAACGCTCACAAGCTCTTTGCCAATGCGCAATTCAATTGAAAATATAAGTGCTCGCCAGAGACCGGATCGTCGCGCAAACACTAGAAATGGGGCAACTTACTGGTCAGTTAATCGAGACGAAGTGTCTCCTGAGCAAGACGAAGTGGATGCAATGCGTTATCAGGCTGAATCAAGCAGAGAAGCTGAGATTCAGCGTATAGCTCAATTGCGTGCTTCAAACGAGGCCAGGCGTAAGCAATATACCCAAAGAAATTATTCACAACAAGCGGTTTTGCAACAAAAAGCAGAACAAGCAAGGGCAGCGCGAGCATCTAGAAACCTGAATGTTATACGTACTGCACCACCAGTGACACCAGTGTATCAGCCCGTTCAAACTGCTCAGACATATCAGGCTCCCCAGGCATATCCAGCTCCCCAGACATATCAGGCTCCAGTACAGCCTCAAATACAAGTGCAGCAATCACCCCCACCGCAACAAGTTGCTGTTGTCGCGCCAATTTCAAAACCGGCTCAGACACAGCAAGTAATTATTCAAGATTCAACTAGCACTCCAGTTGAAGAGACGCCGATCGACGATAAATGGGCACTTGTTGTGGGAGTAAGCAAGTTTGAAAATTCTGGAATCGACCTGAAATATCCCGCCAAAGACGCAAAAGATTTTAGAGACTATCTCATCAACGAAGCAAACTTTAGACCTGATCATGTCAAATTGTTGGTCAATGAAGAAGCCACCAAAGAGCGCGTTTTGACCGAACTTGGAGACAAGTGGTTACCTAAGCGGGCTCATCCAAACGATTTAGTGGTAGTTTATTTGTCTACTCATGGAAGTCCTTCAAGTCTTGATGGCGAAGGCGTTAACTATCTGGTAATGCATAATACAGATCCGCAAAGGCTCTATGCCACTGGACTTGCGGTACAAGATCTGGCATTTGCATTGAAGTCGAGAGTACATGCCAAACGCTCGGTTTTAATTATGGATGCTTGTCACAGTGGCGCTGCAGATGCTGCAAAAGGTCTCAAGCGTGATGGCAATGTCAATTTGGAAGCCTTTCCTATTGGAACTGGACAGATGGTAATTTGTTCGTCAAAACCAGATCAGGTTTCTTGGGAGTCGAAGCGATACGATAACGGCGTGTTTACTGCCCAATTACTGAAAGCTCTGCGAGCTAATAGTAAAAATTCGCTTGGAGACGCATTTAAGACAATGCAAGACAATGTCGAGTCAGAGGTTCTAAAAGACCGAGGGCATGTTCAAACTCCAGTGTTAAAAACAAGATGGCAGGGGCGCGAGCTTATACTGACGATACCACCAGCAAAACCACATTCAGATTCGGAACAATAGGAGATTCAAATGAACAAGGCAGCCATTGTATTCTGCATAGTAGCTCAACTCGCTATGGGCAGTGCCCCTGTGCTGGCTGAAGACAATAGCGCCTCAAGCGGCTCAGCAAGCCCTGCACCTTCCGACATGATTGTAATTACGACATCTTCCATTGATGGATATCATGTAAAAGAATATCGAGGCATCGTGCGTGGTGTCACAGTGCGTCAACCTACAATTGGTCAATCGTTTACTGCCGGTTTTCAAAAACTGGCTGGTGGCAAAATAAATTCGTATGTGGCGATGGCAGAAAAAGCCCGTCAAACTGCCTATGCTCTGGCTGTGTCCAAGGCACGCGAGCTTGGCGCCAATGCATTAATTGGAGTGAAGTACGACAGCACTTCGTGTGACAATGGCGGTCAACCTGTGACAGAAGTTCTTTGTTATGGGACCGCTGTGGTAGTGGAGAAGGATAGCAAGTGAGGATAATTTTTTCACTATTATTGTCTTTTATTTGTTTGAGCGTCGCTTCTGTTTTTGCGGCTCCGCCTCATGCACCTGGAAAACCCGTACTTCTAAAAGGCTCTATTAATCAGCTTTTGTATCTTTGCGCAACAGCTGGTATCACACTTGATAAAGAGTCACTTCCGGCTTCAGTAATTAAAATACGCTTGGGCAGTCCCGCTTCGTATTATGGTGTTGTTGAAAATGACAAAATTGAAAGTGCCAATATTGAAAATAATATGTTGAAGCTGACTTTGAAACGCCAGGGAGCCAAAATTGATGTGACACTTCCAGTCAGTGCTCAAGCGCTTAGAGAATCAACCGATAGTAGTCTTACTGCTAAAAATAAGACTTCAAGCAAGGCAACTATTGAAAGCAAAATCGACAAATTTATGGACGAGATGCCTGAGCCAGTAATGGTGCCTAATGCCGAGACTGCACGACTGCTCGAGCAAGAGCGCGGACATCTAGATAAGTTTAAGCAGTTGTGTGCGCAGGCTAGTAAAAATAATTCAACGCCAAAGAAAATGACTCTGCACAAGGATATCAAAGCTCTTGGTGAGTACGACGTTGTGTTGATTCTTGATTGTTCTGGCTCGATGTCTCAGCGGATAGGCGCCAATATCAATACATCCAAATGGACCTGGGCTCAAAATCAAATGATTTCGATGTCGTCTCAGATGGAGAATTCGCTGAAAAAAGGCATCGCTCTTATGCCTTTTACAGATAAGTATCAGTTGTATCAACCATGTTTTGGTGGCGAAGTACAAAATATTTTTGTGCAACGAAAACCAGAAGGTGGCACCAATTTATTTCCGCCGTTAGAAGATGCACTATCGCGTGCGATGCTGACCAAACGTCCTATGGTTATTACTATTTTGACCGATGGTGGCTTTGGATTTAGACAAGAAATTAAAGACTTGATAGTCGCAGCTGCAAATGGCAGTGCCGGACCCTATGACTTGCGTATTAATTTACTGCTTCTTGATGATAAGCCTATTCCACCCGATATTGCTGCATTAGATCGGTTGACTGATGCTGGTGCCCAATATGACATTGTCGAAATTTCGGAAATAAATAAATTGCGCCAAAGAGGATTGCAACAGTCAATTATTGATAGTTTGTCTAGATAATCGATTGCTCAAATCTGACTTAGCCGCGTCCACAAGCAGGACAAATATCGACTGGCGGAAATAAAATTACTGGGTCAGATGAACCCAGTGCTTTAGTCAAAACTTTGGTATATTTTGCAGCTAAATCTGTTTTACCATTTGCTTTGTAAAACTGCGCAATGCTTCTATAGATTTCTATAGCATTACCATCTTTCTCCGGTAGACGTTCGCACAAGGCAATCGCTTTTTGAAAATAGAAAGTAGCTTTTTCTAATTCCTCAGGACTGGAAGCAATGCCGATATACTGCCTGTTTTTCTTTTCTACATGCATATTTCCAAGTATAAAAAATCCATTTGTTATGTGATAAATTTTGCCTTTGCTTTCGGTACTGTTTGCCGCTTCGTCTAGTTTTGTCGAGATTTTTGATTCTAGCGCTTTTAGTTCGCTCCACTCTTTTGCTCTGTAATATGTGGCTGCAATGTTCAAATAATCGTGCGTGTCAGCCCCTTGCGAGTCTAAATATTTCTCGTGGTTTCGCAAGAGTGCAAGCGCTTCTTCACGGTCTTCTTTGCTTGCATTTTGAGTGCCAAATAAAAGAGTATTAGCCCAACTTTGTTTTTGATAAGCAGCAATTCGTTTGCCATTTTCGTGTTGGTCGAGCAATGCTAGCGATTGCTTGAAATATTCTTTTGCTTCTTTTCTTTTGCCTGCATATTGATAAGCTTGAGCAAGGCTTGCAACCATTAAATAGTAGTCTTTGTTCTTAGTGCCATGCTTAGATTCGAATTCTTTCAAACGCGCTTTGGCATTAGCCACCTGGTCGATTTCAGCCTGAGCTGCAAGTGTCGACAAAGCCAGACCTGAACTCAAAATTGAAGCCAATAACAATTGTTTTTTCATGAATTTATCCTACTATCAAATATTCAGTATTGCTTGAGTTTGAAAATCTTGTACAAGTAAGAAGATGCTGGCACAAGCAGAATAGCTCCTGCAATTAGAGCTAAAATCACTAAATTTATCGTAATTGCATTGGCAGCAGAATTTGCAATTGTGTAACTAGGTCTAACCAAGTACGGGTACTGTGCAAACGCCCAGCCCCAGAGAACCAGTGCCACTTGCAGAGCCGCACAAAACCGAGCAATGCGGAATTGTCTTTTGGCGAGCAAAAACAATGTGGTAAAAGCCGTGAGGGCGGTGCAAATATAGACAGGTGAAAGCAATTTCAAATCTTTGAACAAAACAGGTGCGCCATCTTTGGCTAAGAGAAATACCACTAAAGCCATCACACCCGATGCGCATGATGATACAAAAGCTCGTAGTCGAAAATCATTTTGCAGTTGGGGATCTTTTGTATCTGCAGTGAGATAAACGGCTGCAAGGTAAGCAAAAAGACAAAGAGCGAACACGCCTGTGGCAACTGGAAATGGTTGAATCCATGGTGATATGTACACTTTATGAAAGCTGCCTTCGGTCAAAATATTGCCGCTAGAAATGGCACCAACTATAACACCAAGCATTATTGGAGTTACTGTGCTTGAAATAGCAAACACGCGTCCCCAGCGCTCTTGCACCTGGTCTTTGTGACTATCATAAGTTCTAAATGTAAAAGCAGAACCGCGAAAAACGATGCCAAAAAGAAGAATAGTAATTGGAATATGCAAGGCAATCGATATGGCATAAAAGGCCGGAGGAAAACAACTAAATAGAAGCACGACCATTAAAATTAGCCAAACATGATTGGCTTCCCAAATGGGTCCTATCGCTTTTTCAATTGTTTGTCTTTGAGATGCTTTTCTTGGACCCGTCGCCATCAAATCCCAAAATCCGCCACCATAATCAGCCCCGCCCATAACCGCATACAGTGTTAAACTGATGATACCGGCAAGGCAGACTAATTCAGGATTGCTTATCGGCAACAACGTCGCTCTCCACTATTAAAGGGCTTTTAGCTATTTGTCTAAAGACTAAGAAGACAACAATCAAAGCTAAAAATATGTACAGTAGTGTGAATAAAACAAAAGTATAAGCAAGTCCCGGCATCGGTGTTACCGAAGTCGATGTGCGCAATATGTTTTGTACAATCCAGGGTTGGCGTCCTACTTCAGTTACCATCCAGCCTGTTTCAATGGCAATGAAACCAAGCGGTGATACCAAAGCCACGGCTTTTAGAAAAATATCCGAGTCTTGCAATTCTTTAGTTTTGAAAAAATGAATACTCGCCCAAAGTGAAACCGCCATCATCAATATTCCGCATCCCACCATGATTTGAAAACAGATGTGAATAAGCGGAACATTTGGCCAGTCTTCTTTTGGAAAGTCGTTCAACCCTTTCACTACGGCATTATGGTCGTGAAAAGCAAGGAGGCTTAGAACCTTTGGAATTTTAATTATTCCAGCAATATCAATTGGTGCACCAGCTGCGGTTTCATAATGCGCTTCCATCGCCGCCAGTTTCACTGGTTGTACACGCGCCGTTAGTTGTGCCATTACGTCGCCCGAAATTGGTTGAATCATAGCCATCGCTCCGCCAAGACATAGAGCAAGAGCCAGGGCGCGGCGGTGAAATAAATTCTTTTTGTTTTTCAGCAGTAATAAGGCATGGATGCCAGCCACAGCAAAAGCGGTTGCTGCATAAGCGGCGATGAGCATGTGAATGGCTTCTGGAACACCTGCTTGGTTGAGCAACGCTTTAACGGGATCTATGTCTACTGGTTTTCCATTTTCGAGGCGAAAACCAGCAGGAGTGTTCATCCAACCATTTGCCAGACAAACAAATAGTGCTGACATGGCACCACTAAATGCCACCATAACTCCAGAAAACAGATGAGCCTTGCGCGGCACTTTATCCCAGCCGTACAGATAAATGCCCAGAAAAATGGCTTCGGTAAAAAACGCAATTCCCTCTAAAGCAAAAGCAGGTCCAATTATTTCGCCCGAAAATCGCATGAATCCAGGCCATAAAAGTCCTAATTCAAAAGAAAGGACAGTTCCAGAAACTGCCCCCACTGCAAACAATATAGCCGTGCCTTTAGCCCAACGTTTAGCTAGTTCTTCATATTCTTTATGACCGGTTTTATGCCACAACCATTCGGAAAGGCACATCATGAGCGGTAACGCGATGCCGACAGCGGCGAATACGATGTGAAAAAACATCGACATTCCCATTTGGCAACGAGCTATTACGAAATCATTCATAAACAAAGCCGTCCTGTGGCAGAGAATTTAGCATAATCGAGGCGCCCATTCAAGAGTGAGCAATTGATGCGAGTAATATAAGACCGGCTCATCTTGGGTGTTTATACCAAGCGGACTCAACATTGTGTTAACTGAAAACTGCGCCTCTGCCAGCTGTAACGGCCATGGCGGATGATGCACCTCGGCTTTGTATAC
This sequence comes from Candidatus Melainabacteria bacterium, assembly GCA_016699165.1. GTDB lineage: Bacteria > Cyanobacteriota > Vampirovibrionia > Obscuribacterales > Obscuribacteraceae > Aved-18. Next base: position 4,383,081 of record CP064963.1, read on the forward strand.
GTCATCGCCTTTTTTAGTGAACAAACGATAGCGTTCAGTGAGAAAATACGGCAGTCCATGTGGGTCTTTGGTTGCGTCTAAAACGTTTGCCGTAGGGCGATACAAGACTTTGAGTTGGCAATCGTCGCCTCTTTTGTCGTCGCGTCGACTCTGGTACAAAGACCAATCGTCTACCTGACGCTTACTCATCCTGGCATTGAAATATGGCAAGCTGTAGCTTATTCTTGCGCCATCCACAGCTAGTGGATTTGATGCATCCAAGCTGAAAAAATAGACCCCAGGCTCCCCTTTATATCGAACATAGGTTCGCACATTCAATTCGAGAAATTCACTGACATACGGCATTAATGGTGTTTTAGCAAAGCGCACTTTGCGCATGACAAAAGGCACGACGCCAACCCAAGCATTGTTGTCGTAAGTGTCCACTTCAAAATCTCTAGGAATAAGCGATGCCATCTGATCTGTGGGCACTCGCCAATGAGCAAACAATAGCTCGTCCCAGCTTTGTGTCATCAACCACGGCGTCTCTGGCGGCGGGTAGGTGCGATGGCTGACTAACTTAAGAATTTGGGCTAGATTCATGCCACCATCATAATATTAATGGGTTGGCAAGAGTATAATATAGATAAATACTGGTGGAAGGGCATGCATATGAGTCCAAAACTGATTATTCATACTCAGATAGCTTTGTCGTTATTTTGTTTGCAGTTGCAAGTCGAAGTTTGTGCGCAAGGACAATCAGAGAAGAAAATTTTCTACGAATTACGCGATGCGCTTAAAAACAAGTTGGACAACAATCAATCTTTTTCTGCTCCTTCACAAAATCAGGTGGCACCAATACCAGTGCAGCAGCCCTATGCGCAACCAGCCTTGCAACCCGGCACAAACAGCATGGCCGGTGGGCTTAAAGACCGCGCCAAGCAAGAAATCGAAATTATGGTTGATAAAAAACTCGGCACCAATTTGAGTAATCAGGTAAACGTACCTTTAAATTCAAATGTGACACCAGTATCAAATCCTAGAGGAATAGTTCCGGGCGTACAAAACATTTTAAATAATGGTGGCTACGCTCAAAATCAGCAAGCTATGCCCGTTCCGGCTGGTCAACCAGCACAAAGTAATGGGTTTAATTTGTCAAATCTTGGTGTCGATTTGAAAGATTTAAAAGTCCCTGAAAAATACAAGCAAGATTATTATCGCTATCGCAATAAAGTAAAAGACATGGCTAAATAGCGCTATTTATTTAAGCGCTCCAGAACAGTTCCGTCAGTAACAGTAATTTTCACTACTCTACCATTTTCATCGCATTCAAGCGCGGCAGTACTTTTGCCTGATATAAAGCCGGTCCAGCTTGAATAAAGAGTTTTGCCGTCGGCGGAAATACTGCAGTCTCCTTTTACTCCAAACTGGGGCATATTCCATCCGCATTTTCTTTCTTTCTGCCAATAAGAATATTTCAAGCCATTAGAGCCAAGAAAATCACCACTGATATCTGGTATCGCAGATGGTGCAGAAGCCTGAGTGGTTTTATTGCTTGATTCTACACTTGTATTACTTGCTGCAACGACCGGTTTGCTCTCAAGTGATTTTAGTCCTTCTAAAGCTTGTTCCGGAACTGGACGAGGACTGGCTGGAGTAATAGCTAGTACCAGCTCGTCTCCTTTCCATCTGCTTGCTTCTAATACTGGTGTTTGACTGACACCTCGCTCTGCTGCAACTTGAGATTGAACTCCAGTTTTTAATTTACCAAAAGCTTCGCTCAATTTTGTGTTACTGCCATTGGTCTGAAAACTTTCTATTAGTGTATGAGTGAAAACACCGTTTTTGTAATTTTTTGATTCCCAGGAGGATTCAGATTTAGCGCTCGAACAAATAACTGCATGTCCAGTTCCTTGTGCTATTTGAGCGGCATCGACATTGGCTGTTCGAATAAGACCTTTGCTAGAGCTAGCACCACCTGAGTGGCAGGCGTCTAGAATGATAAGAACTCTTTTGCTTTTCACTCGCTCTTTAATGGTGTTAGCTAAATTTTGAATTGAAATTCCAGTAGTAAACAACTTATCTGGATTGGTATCGTGTGCCACCACATAATTGACACCAGCAACATCCATGTCTGAGGGGCTGCCATGGCTGGAAAAGAAAATAACAACTAAGTCAGACTCAATGGCTACTCGAGGTAACCAACTGTCGCCTAAGACTTCCATGATGTTGTCTTTGGTCGCTTTCTCATTCTCCAGGCTCAAAATATGATCCGGTGAAAAATGACACTTGTTTACTAAGAATTGTTTGAAATCATCGGCGTCTTTAGCTGCATATTTTAGATTTAAATTGGAGCGGGCAAATTTACTAATTCCCACTACCAGTGCCCATTTGTCAGTTATCGGGGTGCGAGGATCGAAGTTGTCTTCTTCTTGTGCAATAGCAGGGTAATTGGCAAATATCATCACGAAGACCAAAAATAATAAGTTTAAGATGGAAAATAAATTTCTTGCTCGAGTAGCCATTTTGTTTTGTTCAATCCTCCATTTCGTCTCTATCGTCATGGTCTTCGCTTAAAAGTTGCTGCAAGCGTTTTGGATAACTGTTGAGAAAATCACGAGTTATTTTATAATGTTCTGTCTCTTCAAAAGATATCTGTCTGCATCCATCTGAGTCGAACAAAAATATTTTGGCATTGGGATATGCCATTAATATAGGTGAATGCGTAGCTATTATAAACTGAGACTGGTCTTTAACCAGATCGTCTATGCGTACAAGGGCCGACAATTGTCGGCTGGGAGACAGCGCCGCTTCAGGCTCGTCGAACAGGTAAAAACCTTTACCACCAAGTCCATGAGTCAACAATGCAAGAAAAGATTCGCCATGCGACTGCTCGTGCAAAGACTTTCCGCCATATCGTCTGAACACTTGTTCTTTAGAAGTACATGCATCCGGATCTCGCCAGAGTTTATCTAAATAACTTGCGATATCAAAAAAGCTTTCTGCTCTGAGAAAAAATCTATCTTTAGGCTTTTGGAAACTTTTTTTGCCTTGAATGTAATCGCATAAGTTAGTTGAGCCGAATTCGTCTTCGACCTGAAAATTTCCTGTTCCACCCTCGCCGGACAACTGCATACTCGAAGCAATAGCTTCGAGTAGAGTCGATTTGCCAGAGCCATTTTCACCAACTAAAAAGGTCACGTCGGGATGAAAATCCATACGTTCTAAGTTTGAGATTGCTGGAATGCAAAATGGAAAATTTTGGGCTGCTTTTCCTTGAGGAATCGATAAGGTAATCGATCTTAGATATGGCTTAATTTCCATACCCATTCAAATCAGTCCTATATCGCCTATCTGCCGCGTCCGCCGCCACCGCCGCCGGTTCTGCCGCGACTGGCGCCACCGCCACCGCCACCACCGGGTCGGCCACGACCTGCGCCGCCACCACCATATCCGCCGCCGCCGCCAGAGCCACCGGGTCTGCCACGACCTGCGCCGCCGCCATATCCGCCACCGCCGCCGGAGCCACCAGATCTGCCTCGGGCACCGCCGCCACCAAATCCGCCACCAGAACCGCCGGAACCACCAGATCTGCCGCGAGCACCGCCGCCTGCATATCCGCCGCCACCACCAGAGCCACCGGACCTACCGCGAGCACCCCCGCCTGCATATCCGCCACCACCACCGGAGCCACCAGATCCACCAGCGTAACCGCCGCCTTCTCCGCCGCCATTTGGTCTGCTGCGACCTGCGCCGCCGCCATATCCACCACCACCGGAGCCGCCAGCGTAACCGCCGCCTTCGCCACCGCCACTTGGTCTGCCGCGACCTGCGCCGCCGCCATAACCGCCACCACCGCCGGAGCCGCCAGCGTAACCGCCGCCTTCTCCACCGCCACTTGGTCTGCCGCGACCTGCGCCGCCGCCATAACCACCGCCGGAACCGCCGCCATAACCGCCGCCACCAGAGCCACCGGATCTGCCGCGACTTCCGCCGCCGCCATAACCACCGCCGCCGCCACCGGATCTGCCACGGGCACCGCCGCCGCCACCACCGCCGCCGAAGCTACGACCTCTTCCACCAAATCCGCCGCCGCCACCTGCACCAGCGCCTTGGCGTCCTCTATTTTCTCTATCTCCAGTGAATCTGGGCTTGCGCTCTGCTTCTCCAGATTGGCTTTCTTCGCCTTTTTCCATATCTTCTAAGTCGAGACCATCAATAGCTTCAAGTTCTGACTCGGGAGAATCGAAATCTTTTTTGGCTCTTGGTTCTGGACTCCAACGAGTGGTTTTTACTTCATTCTCGTTTTTGAATTCAGATGTGAATTTCCTGTCATTCATGCCTCTTTGATCGGCTTGAGTAGTCAGAACATATTTGAGAATTTCAGTTAGAAACGTTGTGACAGACATCTTCGCTTCTTCAGCAAGTCCTTCTGCAATGTCGAGCATGCGAGGCGAAAGATTGAGATTTACGTTAGCCGGTTTGGCAGGTCTTGGACCTTGTCCTTGCCCTTGTCCTTGTCCTTGTCCTTGTCCTCTATCTCTATCTGAACGACGTGGACGTTCGCCACCTTCGCCTGCGGACTCATCTTCTTTTGTACGCTTTTCTTTATAGGCTGAAGCATCTTCTTCCGACATGCGCATTGTGCGGGGTTTGTCGTCGTTTGGCGAATCGCCACTCTTGTCATCCGTGTTCATATATGCTTCTAACCTTCTATAAGATTGTCAGATCATACAAGACAATACCTCTTTACGTCTCTTTACGCTTATCTTTGCGCAATCTTGTTTTGGGCTCTAAAGCGCATCTGTGAGGCTTCAGCCTGCCTTCCGGTGGCTTGCAATAATTCGGCATAATTGGTTAATGCGCTTGCAAGACCTGCTTTATTCTCCTGAGCTTTGTCATAAATAGCGATTGATTGTTTGTAATACGGCTCAGCATCAGCCATTCTGTTTTGCATGCGACAAATCAGAGCCAAATTATTGAGGGCATTTGCCAGATTAGGACTGTCTTTGTCCAATTTTGCTTGATAAATCGAAACCGCTCGCTTAAGCATTGGTTCAGCTTCTGAATAGCGTTTCTGCATACGCAAAACCTCTGCCAGATTCACAAGCGAATTTGCAACATTGACACTATCTTTGCCAGAAGTGCGCTCAAAAGTAGAAAGAGACCAGCGAAATAGAGGTTCTGCCTGAGCTACTTTTCCTTGCATAAAATACAGTCCGCCTAAATTGTTGCGAACTATGGCTACTTTAGTGCTTTCAGCTCCAAATTTTTTCTCGTAAATACCAGAGGCTTCTTTGAACATAGCTTCAGCTTGAGGATAGTATCCGGCTGTGTAATACAGCTCAGCAAGAGCGTTTTCGCTATCTGCAATGGCTGGATCACCCGCTTCTAAATTGTTTTCTCTTATAGTCAGCGCTTGTTGCAAAACTTCTTCTGCTTTTTCGTGCTGACCTTGCTGAGATAGTGCAGAACCTGCTCCTGTCAAGCTTTCAGCTAATTGCAATAACTGTGGGCGCATGGCCTTATTTTGAATAGCGGCAGCGTCTTCAAAATATTTTTTCGATTCTGTAAATTTGCCTTGATTCGCTTTGAGCTTGCCCATTGACAAAAGCAGCGATGCTTTGCTCATATCGTCTTGTTTGCTTTTTTCTTTGCTGGCAATGGCGTTGGATAGAACCACTTGTGCCTGAGCGTAGTTGTCTTTCTCGATTAACTTGTCCGCCTCGACTTTCATGTTATTTGGATCTGAGTGGAAAACGGCAAATCCCGCTGCCACAAGTAAACTGGCTCCCAATGCGGGAAAAGCCAGATATTTAAATTTTTTGCTTTGCATAATCCCTACCTCAGTCCGTGCTTCAATAATCCGTAAGCAAGACCAGCTGCTGATCCTACACCAGCTCCTTGCCATGCTCGTGTGCTGCGTCTGCTTGCTGCAGCACCAAAACCAAGTCCCACCAAGCCGCCTGTAGCGACGTCTCTTACGATGGGATGTCTTTTTAGTGTATCGCTTGAACGTACAAGACCGACACCAGCCCCAGTTCCAGCTCCAATCAGTCCGCCGCGCACAACGCCGCGTCCGCTAATGAGCCCAGTGACAGCACCAGCTGCCGCGCCTACGCCCGCGCCCACAGTAGCTGCCTTGACTTTGGGATGTTTCTGGAAGAACGTTCTATTATCTTGTACGTAAACACGCTGGATCACAGGTTGTTTAACTACTACATATTTAGTGCCACCAGATTGATAAGATGCGCGTCTTTGTGGCAACGAATTTTTAGGCACCTGCACGTATGTAGTGTCGAGTACAGGTGTTTGTCTTATTAAGCGCGGCATGGCGGCGCTGTTTTCAATATTTCCGGTAAGTAATGTCTGGGCAGATGCTTCAGTGACTGAGGTGAGGGAAGAAAGCCCTACTGTTCCTATCGATATTAAGCATATCGCCCGCTGGATGCTGTTCATACGCAATCTCCAAAATTTTCATGGTTCACATAGTCCCCTCGACGCCCATGAATTCATTATGTTCCGCCACAGAATGCGAGATTAATTGAAGTTAAAGGGAGCCTTGTGCCAGATTCGACACTGTTTTTAGCATGTTGGATCTATCATGATGCCAACACTTGTCCCATTCATTTTTTATAGTGAGAGCCTTATCCAATGAGCATCGCATCAAAGACAAAGACAGCGTTTCCTCTTGAAAAGATTCAGTCTAAGTTAGCCGAACATTCCTTTGACGGCTGGCTTTTCTACTTCTTTAAAAACAACGATCCAATTGCGCTGGCAGCGCTTAAATTGACCGAGACCCACATGTTTTCAAGACGTTGGTACTATTTTGTTCCTAAAAGTGGCGAGCCCATAAAACTGGTGCATAAAATAGAAGCGGGAGCTTTAGACTCGCTGCCTGGACGCAAAGTCGAGTATGTTGGCTGGCAAGAAATGGAAAGTGCACTTGGTGAAATTCTGGCTGGTGCAAAAAATGTTGCTATGCAATATTCTCCACGCAACGCTGTGCCATATATTTCTCGAGTCGATGCAGGGACCATTGAGTTGATAACTTCACTTGGTGTCAAAGTGGTATCATCTGCAAATTTAGTCCAACATTTTGAAGCAACATGGACCAAAGAACAGCTCGATAGCCACATTTTCGCTACAGAAAAACTGAAAGAAATTGTGCATCTTGCGTTTGCTCAAGTGAAAAAAGAATTGAGCGCAGGCAAGTCGCTGACTGAATATGATATTCAGCAGTTTATCGTTTCTAAGTTTAACGAGAATAAGCTCTATACCTATTCACCTCCCATAGTGGCAGTGAATGAAAATTGTGGAAATCCGCACTATCAGCCCACTGCCGAAATACATAAACCTATTAAGATGGGTGATTTTCTTCTTATAGATCTATGGGCTAAGCAAGAAAACGTTCCTCAATCTGTTTACGGAGACATTACCTGGACTGCTTTTGTGGGTGATACCATTCCACAAAAGTATATTGATATTTTTGAAATCGTCAAAGATGCACGCAACGCCGGACTCAATTTCGTCAAAGAGGCAGTTAGCTCGGGCAAAAAATTATACGGTTGGCAAGTTGATGATGTAACTCGCCAGCATATTATAGACAAGGGATACGGACAATATTTTGTTCACCGCACAGGACATTCTATTGGCGAAGAGGTGCATGGAAACGGGGCTAACTTAGATAATCTAGAAACGCGCGATGAGCGAGAGTTACTGCCCTGCACTGGATTTTCGATTGAGCCGGGAATTTATATGAAAGAATTTGGCGTGCGTAGTGAAATTGATGTTTACATCGGCGATGCCAAAAATGTGATTGTAGCAGGCAGTCCAATTCAAGAAGAATTGATAGCCATTATGAAGATGGGAGAATAATTGATGTTGATGCGCCGCTTTAGTCTTTGTCTTTCAATAATTGCCTCTATTCTGATGGCATGTCCTGCGTACAGTCTTGCCCAGCAATTAGTGCAAGAAGGTGGACCGTTTGTTTGTCAAGGTACAGGTAAGCTTGAGAAATTCTCAGCTGCCGTAAATGTAACAGCACAGCAAGAATCGCAACCGCTCTGGATGACCTTTTATAACGGATATGGTGGCAGAGCTGGATTTAGTTGGATTCGAGTTTTCCTATCACCTCCAAACCAGCGTCAAGGAGAAATTGGAGAAATTCTGGCTGACGAAAATGCTTTTACTCAAAAGCATGCCATCACAGTTGATGTCTCAGGTTTGTTGTCCAAAAACGGAAAACAATTGTTTGTAGAAGGCGAAGGCAGTAAGGGAGCCATTTTTAGTTGGGCTCTTACAACAGTCAAAAATAAATTGACCGTGCTTGACTGCACAAAAATTCAAGATGGAAAAGATGTTTTGATTCACGGCACAGGATTTAGTGTGAATGCCAATGAAAACAACGTCACCTTCGATGGTAAGCCCGCTCAAGTTCTTCAAGCCAATGCTCGCATTCTTGTCGTGAAACCACCGTCAGGAATTTCCTCGGCTGGAAAAATGTCTCTAGTCGTGAGCGCACTGGGCGAAACGAGTGAGCCTATAAAGGTAGGAGTTGTTTCTCTGCCTCCCCACCTTACCGGTATGACCCCTTATGGCGGACCATCAGGTGGTTATCTCACTATCTCTGGATCTAATTTTGCACCAGCTCCAAGTGACAATGTGGTGAGAATAGGACCATATACGGCTAATGTCACATCTGTTAATTCCAATAATCTTACCTGCGTAATTCCTGACTGGGGCTCTTCTGGTGGAACGTTGCCAGTGCGTGTAATAAGCAACGGCGTGCCATCTGAGAACACTCTCAGTTTCTGGTGCATGAATCACTATTATGGTGGCGATGCAGCTGCACCTGTGTATCAAAACGACTAAAAAATAAATTTCGGGAACATTCAAGCTTCTATCCTCTTCTAATTAAACAGAAACGGAAAGAGGCACCCATAATGTTATTTCGAAATAAAAGTATTTTTGCAGCTGTTGCTTTGACTATATCTGTTGTTGCAGCAAGTCCTAGCGCATTTGCACTTGATACCTGGGAATTTAAAACAGGCAAGGGTGAATCTGTTATGGTCAAAAAAGGATTATTTGGCACTAAGACTGTAAAGTTGCAAGACCGTCTTGGTAATGGATACGAATCTGACAAAAGCTTTTTTGGAAAAAAGAAAAATGCAGTGAGTATTCTTGGCAATGGAGTATCGGTTGAGAAGAATATTTTTGGTCGCAGTTCTATTAAAGGTTCGTCCCTTTTGGGCGACAGAATTGAAACCAAACGATCCTGGTTTGGGCTTGGACCTCGTCACACCTCTGTTGATATTAGCGGCGTAACGGGACTTGCTCAAAAGCTTTTAACTGGAAAACAGGCTCCAGGTGGGCTTTCTGCGACTTCTCCCGATCAGGGCCTTGTCGATCCTAAAACGTATTCCGATATCGGATTAGATCAAAACTCGATGGGGCAAAACGGCGCAAGCCCGGCGCAAGACGTTGAATCGAGCACATCGGAAAATTAGACGAGAGTTTTGCTCATGAAGATGCATGGCATTAAACGACCTGAGCTCAGTTTGTGATTTCCTTCGCCGTCGATTTTAAATCCGTTTTGTGAATAGAAAATTTTTGCATTCAACGATGCGTGCAATATCAATTTGGCAAGACCTAGTTTTTTTGCGCGAGACTCAAGTTCTTGTAGAAGCGCTCTACCAAAGCCCATTCGCGAAAATTGTGGATCTATATAGATGGCGCGCAACTCTTCTTGCGCTGGCACAATTTCACCAAATCCAGCAATTTTGCCTTCGGATTCGACTACTAAGATGATCGATTTTTCTGGATTGTTTTGCAATTTTTCTTCCATTTGCAAAACTCGGCTAGACAAGATTGGAGACCATTCATCCAGAATGGCTTGCTCATAAGATTCTTGAGCTGACACATGCACCGCATTTTGATGGGCTGAAATTATGCCTTCAGCATCAGATTTTAAAGCGTCACGTATCAAATAATTGAAAGGCAAGATTGAGTTATTTGCTGTCTTGGGTAATTGATTTTTCCAGACGGGCAGCTTCTTTATTGTTGCCAAGCAATTTAAGAACCGCCACTCTATTCAAAATAGAATTTTTATACAAGTTTTTTTCGGCAGGCATTTTAGAAAGCATTTTGACGCTAATAGAATATTCGCTATCTGCTTTATCTAAATGATTTTTAGAGCGATAAAAACTGGCAAGATCAAGATGTGCTCTAACTATTGCAAGCTTGTCTTTATTTGTCTTTTCAAGACCTGCAAGTTTGTCTTTTAATATTTTTTCCGATTCTAAAAAGCAGGCAGTATCGTCTTTTTTTGGTGGGACATAAACCTCGCCACGAAGTGGCATAATTTCTTGGTTGGTTTTAGCATTGTTAGGATCCGGTTTATTGGGATCCGATTTATTCGCATCGGGTTTGACTGAAACCTTGCCGCGTAAAGGCATTTCCTGAGAAGACTTGTTTGTTTGTTGAGCCCAGGCAAAGAGATTGGAAGTTGCTATAAGTGTCAGAAATGCACTTGCTGCTTGAATCATTTTGCGCGTTTTGTCGCGAATGACTCGAAGTCCTTTGGGGCAATTATCTGTGATTATTGTGCCGTCTTTACGCTTGTAAAATTGAACACAAACACGTCCTTGCGTGCGAAGAGATAGAAATTCTTCAGCATCTGCTTTAGACATACTGGAAATATTATAAACATTCAAAGTGCACTGGTTGCAGAAGCGTTCGCGCTCATCGCCGACCATATTGTCCCAATCGGCACTGCATGGTGCTGCAATTGAGATTCGGTCAAGGATACTTTCTTTTTTGTTATTCATAAATTAGTTGGCTGTCTATTTTTTGCTGGGATCAACTACATGCCCTAAAAATAAAATCTTGTTCGTTTTTTGATCGTGCAGTGCAAAAAGAAATGGACGATTCAGTTTCATTTCAAAATACTTAGAAGTAAAATCTAGCGTTTTGCTACTTGCTTCAACTGCGGTTGCTGCTGTTGCTTCAGTGCCTTCCTCATTTACATCGATAAAAGTTTTGTGCAACACCTCGCTCAAATATAATTCTGTATGTGTGCTTTTATCGATCATTTTGCTGAAATCAGCTTTTTGCGAATCGAATGCGTCGGACATTCCTAATTGGCAAAGTGGTGACTTCAATTTCATACTATCTTCAATTTTGAATTTAGGCAGGGTGATTTTCCCTGGATTTTCATTAAAATTTGAAAGCCAGCTTTGCCAGGTATCTTCACTGAGATTACTTTCCAGTTCGCTTAAGCTGGACGATTCGTCAGGCAAAAAGAAAATCATCGAATATCGTCCATTTTTATAGTTAAGTCGAAGTGCCTGGAGCTTTGGATCTGAAAAGTATCTGAATTTCTTGCGTTCTGCCACCATCATCGGTACTTTGATCATTTGCTCATCAGCTGTGTGAAAAGACTTTTCACCCGTTAAGCTCGCATCAAACTGCTCAGCCCAAGTGCTTTTGAAATAAACTGCATTTATTAGATAAAGACAAGCTGAAGGATCAATTTTTTCAATCAGGCTTGTTATTTTGCCGCCGCTTTTGGCTTTGACCCAGCTGTTGATTTTTTGTGTACTTTCGCTCGAAGCAAAATCTAGGCTGGTTAAATCAGCCTGGAAATAGCTTTTCATCGATTCAGTGTAAGTCTTATCGAATTTTATTTCTTTCTCGCCAAATAAATTGTTGACTATTTTAAGACTGGTAGTTTCGTCTTCTTTATTAAAGCTGTTCAGGTCATTTAAAACATTTTGCCCGATTTTGTCAGCCGAATCGCTTAAACCAAGAGCTTTTTGCATTTCGTCATATGTGGTGCCGGAGGCGCCAAGAGCAGTCATTGTCATTGCCGTCTCAACGCTATATGGCGAAACCAAAAGATTTGAGGTGGCTTTGTTTTTGGCTAAATTTTTATACAAATCAAACTGAAATGAGTCAGCTCTGCAAGCCAGATTACTCGATAGACTTAAACCTAGAGCAACTGATGCTGCAAAAGAGATGTTTAGTATGGAAGAGTTTTTGTTCAAAATTTTCATGGCTTGTTAATATGTCCCATAAAGAGTAATTTTTTAGTTTGCATGTCTTGCAGTGCTACGAAAAAAGGGCGATCGCAGGTCATTTCAAATGCCGGTTGGGGATCCATTCGGGCTGTCGTCATGCACATTTCCACTGCCGTGACGGCTGCAGCTTCTGTACCGACTTCATTTACATCCATGTAGGTTTTGTGGATTACGTCGTTGATAAAAACGCGTTCTTTTTCATTGGTCATCAATGAGAAGTCAGCTTTGTTTTTGTCGAAAGCCTCTTCCATTCCGAGTTTGGAAAGATTTTCTTTGAGCTTCATGTTGTCTTCGATTTTGAAGCGAGGCAATTTTAAAGTGCCAGTGCGACCGGCTAAAAGTTCGGTGTGTTTGTTGAAGCTAGCTAAATCCAACTTCTTTTCAAATTCACCTAGAGTTTTGCCTTTTTGAGGCAAGAAAACGAAGAGCCCAAGCCGATTGTCTTTGTAAGGTAAATGAATGACTTGAAATTCAGGTGTCTCACTATAAGAAAAAGAGTTGCGACTTAAAGACATCATCATCACATCGAGGTCTTTTCCTTCATGCGGATGGAATTTCGCTTTTTTAGTATCTTCTTCTTTAAACTGATTTTGCCAGGCGCCTTTAAAATAGATAGCATTGATCAAATATAAGATGGCATCGCCGCTTACTTGATCCAGTATTTTGCTGATTTTGTCATGCGTTTTTTCTTTTACCCAGCCATTGATTTTATCCACCGCATCTGGTGCGCTAAAGTCCATCGAATTGGTACTGGCATAAAAGTATTTTTCATTTTCACTCAGAAACTCTTTGGAGAAATCGATATTCTTATTGGCAAACAATGCATTGGCAATTTCTAGAGTTGAGCCATTGTCTAGTTTTTGTAGACTATCTATATCGGCTTTGGCAGCCGCTTTCACTTCGCTATCTTTTTTTGCACTTAAGCCAAGCACTTTTGCCATTGCTTCTTTGGTCGCATCTTTGGAGCCCGTGTAAGTCATAGTCAGAGCGCTAGAAACGCTATAAGGCGAGTATAAGAAGTTTTCGTTGGACTTCAAAGCCGCAAGCGACTTGTATAAATCAAAGTCAAATTGATCGGCTGCAAGCACCGCAAGCGGACTTTGAGAGGCTAGAAAAGAGGCGAGTAAAACTAGAATCGATTTTTTAGGTGACATCACTTATTGACTCCAACTGTTTTTCTGGTATCTGGACTGTGGATATGTTCGGGTCTAAATCCCAAGCCTATTAGATTGGCTGGCAGTGCACGCAATGGCGGTAGAGAATTAAACACCTGGGCAAACCACGGTGCTTTCATCTGAGTACTTTCAAGTGTGGGCTTGATGACATTGTTTTGAATAAGTACCTGAGCGCGCTGTGTCATTCGAGTTGGATAACTTCGTCTTTCTTGAACTTGTCTCAAGTGAGACTCGTCACAAGTTCCTTTGAGCAATGGCAGGTAGAGATAGTTGGCTACTGCTACTGCGTCTTGCACTGCAAGATTGATACCCACTCCGGCCACTGGTGACATGGCATGGGCACTGTCTCCTATGCATAATAAGCCGTCTTTGTACCATTTTGTAAGTCTGTCAACTTTGACAGTGAGTAATTTTATATCGTCGAAACTGGTGATATCATTTACGGTATCAGTGGTAAACGGTGCCATCGCTATTATGCGCTCTTTAATCGATTGAAGACCTTGTGCTTTGTATTCTTCGAGCTTGCCTTTAGGTATGACAAAACCGCATTGCCAGTATTCGTTTCGATTAATCATAATTAGAATAATTCCAGCATCGAATCTTCCAATTGTTTCTTCAGGATCTGATGGTTTGCGAGATATCCGCATCCAGAGTACATCCATCGGTGCTCCGACTTCTTCCACTTCCAGGTTGGCGCTTTTTCTAACGATTGAATTTCTTCCATCGGCGCCAATTACAAGATTGGATTTGATCAAGAGTTCTCCTTGATCGTCGAGCGTTTTAACACCAACTATTTTGCCGTTTTCTTCGATTAGGTCTAGCGCTTCTGTGTTCATGCGCAAACTGAATTTTGGATATTTGCGTCCTTGCTCACTTATGTAATTGAGAAAATCCCATTGCGGCATAAACGCTATGTACTTACACTTAGTGTTTAAATAGGAAAAGTCCGCCATCATAAATTTCTCATCGCCAATCTGTCCGCTTAAGTACGAAACTTTTTGATGGGGTAATTTAAGGAAGCCTTCCAGTATGCCAAGCTCGTGCATTAACTGCAAGGTGGAGGGATGAACTGTGTCTCCGCGAAAATCTCTAAAAAAATCGCCGTGTTTTTCTATAACTGTAACTTCAACACCGGCTCGTGCAAGCAGATATCCAGCCATTAATCCGGCTGGTCCGCCACCCACTACACATACATTGGTTTTGATTTCTGCCATAGCTTTTTATATTCTCTACTTTTGTTTGAACTCGGGGTGTTGCTTATAAACATCATTTACAAAAGACTGCACTCTGTCTTCGGCGTCGCGACTCGTGCTGTTTTCGATTGCCGGCATTGAACGATCAAGTTCTTGATGAAAAGCTTTTTTGTCTTTTAGTAATACATCAATGGCTAATATTTGAATGGTAGTCTCGGCTTTGATCATAGGCCTGCGTTCGAGCTTTTCGCGAGCAGCTTTTAAATCGGGAAATTTATCCAACCATTTGAGCATGAAATCTTTGATGAAATCACTTACTTCTTTATTTACTTGCGCTTTTGTATCTGCACTTAAATTCCAACCACCCTCAGTTTTGTAGTGCTCAGGAAAATTAGGTCCGGCGTTCATAGACGAGTCCCAGATTGTTAAGTCTGGCGTCGAGAACAATTTTTTTGCCTGGAATGGTGCCACCATATCTGCTACCGCTGGAAAAATACGACCGAAGTGAAAATAGAAGTCGCCGCGATTATTTGCCTGAACTGAAATTTCGTCTCTGTAATCTTTTCTACTTCGAGTAAAGGCATTTTTAGTTTGATCGAACTTAAATCCTGCTTTTTCTAATTGGTCGGTCACCATTTCCACAATTTCTTTTTTTGTTTTTTCTTTTACTGACAGTTCTTCAGCCGTGTGAATAGTCGAAGAACTGTCACTTTCGTTTTTGGAGATTTGGTTAGAACCAGAACAGGAGCTTAAAATGACGCTTGAAACGAGCGGCAAAAGCAGACTTAAATAAATTGATTTTGCCGCCTGTTTCTTTGCAATCATTTATTTCCGCCGTCTTTTTTACCAAAGAATTTGGCAAACAAAGCACCAAGTCCAACCACCGCTATAATTAGAAATTTTTTGCCGGCAATAAAGAGGGCGATCGCCCACTTCCAGAGTCCGCCAAGTAAGCCCATTTTAGCTGCAGCTGCCATTGCGCCACCACCTAGAATTAGACCAGTCAGACCATAGCCTGACGCCTTGTCTTTGCCTGCTACATATTCGCCATATGTATTGCCTTTGGTGAATTCGGTTTTGTTTAAAATCGCCATTACTTTGGCTTTATTTTCAGGAAAATTTTCTTGACTGGTAACCAGATTCATAGACAACACGCCTTTTCTACCAAGTATGCGGGTGTTGTAATTTATGTCTGTTACTGGAGCGGTAGGCGAATCCTCGCCTTTCACCTCAATTGCCCACACCACCTGGTGCTTGTCTTTCTGGTACTGAGGTTTTTCCGCCCAGCTGCCTACAAATATGGGAGGAAGCCCCAATTCTTTGCGTCTGGGGTTATTTTCTTTCGTTCCTTCCTGATAAGTCTTTAAAATCTCGTCTGGCTTCAGGTCATTAGCATCTTTGTCGTGAACATAGCCTGAATCTTCAAAGGTACTTATAATGCAAAAAGAAGAAGCGTCGTCTTTTTGATTTTCTGGAAAGATGATTCCAAGTGCACCTTCGGATGACCCGCCATCTGATTCCAGAAATTTTTTGGCTAGTTCTTTATCTGCAAATGAAAAACCTTTAGGCACATCTATTGATGCAAGATTATCGCCAAGAATTACATGGGCCGGACCAGGAGTTATACCTTTCTCTTTCGGGGCGTCAGCAAATGCTGTTCCTGAAGAAATAAGTGTCAAAAACGTGAAACAGGATACCGCAGTCAGACGAAAGAGCGAAGTCATCTCGAGCTCCTTTTATTGGGAAGCTCTAATAATAACCTATTATTCTATCGGGCGGTTGTCAGGCGATTTTCGCTTTAACCTTTACTTCCGACCAGAATGATGTTTGTGCCGACCTGGTATGGCAAGCCGGTTTTGGGATTCTTGATTTTGCCGTTTGCGTAGAAACCTACCGAACCGGTTTTGAATTCGCGACCTTCTGCAGTCAAGGTCCCCCAGACTTGTCCATCTGGTGTTTTCAATTCCAGAATAAGGCTTTTAGGCGCTTCACTATCAACTACTTTAGACACGCGGATACCCTCACTTTTGTGTTCTTATACAGAGAGTCTAAAAGTGTAGTCTCCCAGACATGATCTGTCAAAAGTGAAAAGTCAAAATTAAAATTGGCGAAATTGTCAGAAACGACGAATTTACTAGCGATATTGTCGATAATATTCAAATTGTTCGAAAAGCAGGAGTCAATTAATGGAATTCAGACAACTTGGAAATAGCGGACTGAAAGTGCCGGCGCTTAGTTTTGGTGTCGCCACATTTGGTGGCAAGGGCGAATTATTTAAAGCCTGGGGAAGTACTGACGTTAAGGAAGCAAGTCGTCTCATTGATGTTTGTATGGATGCTGGAGTCAATTTTTTTGACACTGCTGACATTTATTCAACCGGTGCGTCTGAGGAAATTCTTGGCAAAGCCATTGGAAAGAAACGAGACGAAATGCTTATTTCGACCAAGGCTACCTTTGCAATGTCAGACAAACCAAATGATGTAGGTTCGTCGCGCCATCACTTGATCAAAGCTTGCGAAAACAGTTTGCGCAGGCTTGGTACAGACTATATCGATGTTTATTACATGCACGGTTTTGATGCACTTACTCCTGTGGAAGAAGTGTTGTCCGCTCTTGAAAATTTGGTGCAAAGTGGAAAAGTTCGCTACATAGGATGCTCCAACTTTTCTGGTTGGCATTTGATGAAATCGCTAAGTGTGAGCGACAGATTTGGATGGTCTCGCTATGTGGCTAATCAAGCTTATTACTCTTTGATTGGCAGAGAATTCGAATGGGAATTGATGCCGCTTGCCCTCGATCAAAAAATTGGCACTGTTGTTTGGAGCCCGCTTGGTTGGGGAAGACTGACTGGAAAAATCGGTCGTGGCAAGCCTATTCCACAGGTGAGTCGCTTGCATGCAACAGCCGAGTACGGCCCTCCTGTTGACGATGAATATTTATACGCAGTTGTAGATGCACTAGAGGCGGTGGCAACCGAAACTGGAAAGTCCGTGGCGCAAGTTGCTTTGAACTGGCTACTGCAAAGACCAACGGTGTCCAGTGTCATTATTGGCGCGCGTAATGAAGAACAACTGAAACAAAATCTTGAATCTTTTGGTTGGAATTTAACTATGCAACAAGTGGCGAAATTAGACGCTGCAAGCAATCAGACACCGATTTATCCATACTGGCATCAAAGACATTTTTCCGAGAGAAATCCAATTCCGGTCTAATTAATTAATTAATTGCTCGACAAAAGTTTCATACGCAAGTCGGTGTATTTTTCATTCTCCGGCTCAAGCGACATTGCTTCTGCCGCTGCACGTAGTGCTTCTTTTTTGTTCTGGTAAAGCTCTAAGTAAAGCGCTAATTGATACCAGGCTGCTGCATTTTTCTGGTCTAACTTAACAGATTTGGCTTGGCTCTCAAGTGTTTGAATAGATTTGCCTTCTTGCTTGCTTTGCCACAGAGCTAAGCCGCTCCAACCCGATGGTTCGTTAGGATTTTCGCTCAGTGCTTTTTGATAAAGTTCTTCCATCTTTTTTGCATCTGCATGTTCATCAGTTTTTGAAATTACATCAAGACAATTGAAGTCGGCGCTGTGCAATTTCAGTCCGTCGTTTGCCAATTTCAGAGCGTCTGCATTCTTGCCTGCTTTGAGATAGACAAGAGCAGCCTTTGAGTATGAGCCGACCCACTTAGGTGCGATTTTTGTTAGATCGCTTGCCTCTTGCGTGGCGTCTTCTTTTTGCAATTCCTTTGCCTTTATATACTCTGTTAGAGCAAGCACATTCATTGGCTCAGCTTTGGTTGCACGTTTAAAACATTCGAGTGAATTTGCCAGGTCGCCTTTGTTGCGATAAAAAATGCCAGCATAATAATCACGCTCAAAATTAGTGTTACCGGCACTGTGTGCATTAGACGTGGCTTGGCGCATGGAATCATCAGCTTCTGGCTGTTTTAATTGTAATTGAATTAACGCGAGCAAAGCCTTGTTTTGAGCAACTGTAGAATCTTTGGTATCAAGTTTGGTGACAACTTCAAGCGCCTTAACTTCTTGATTGTTCAGACGCAGAGCGTTGGCGTAATCTCGTTGGAACCGGCCATCTTTAGGACTGTTGTAAATTGCATCTTCAAAACTAGATAATGCCTCTTTATCTTGTCCTTTGAGAATTTGAATTAGACCCCGTGCATCAGCAGCTTTGGCTAATTCAGGATAGATTTTGTTGGCTTCTTCATAATTGATTATGGCCTTGTCAAATTCTCCTTCTTTTCGTTCAGACTCAGCTTTTTGATAGACCGACTCAGCTCTCAACCAATCGAAGTAATTGCCCTTGCCAGGAAAGTCTTTAAAAGCAAAAAAGGAAAAGGCTGCCATCACAAAAAAAGTCAGTACGCAAGCACCGATACCAATAATGGTGCCTTTGTTTTTTGATTTTGAATTTTCACTTTCATTTTCATTTTCTTCTAAATCATGTTGGTCATTTTTTTGAATTTCTGCATTTGGCTTAAACGGCATGGTTACGACGGTCTTATCTAATTCAGTCGGAATTTTTTGAACCAAAGGAGGAGCCGCTTGCGTGGTTATGACCGTTGTTTCCTGATCAAGAATTAGTGGTGTTGTAGCAAGTGTCTTTTCCATTTCGGATAAGTCTAAATCGTTTAAGTCCGAAACTTGCGAATCACCTGGTTGAAATGCAGGAGTGGTGATCAGAGTTTTTTCCTGCTCTGTCATTTCATCGTCTTCTGGTAGACGAAGTGCCTTTAATTCTTTGATCTCGGACAAAATCTTTTTCGCGTCTTTGTGTTTGTTCTTTTGAATTAGCTCGGCACATTTCTTCGACAGCTTTTCTATCTTTCTATCGATTGAAATATTGACGCTGCCTTGCGAGGTAGAGTCCAGCCTGAATTTGTCTGGATTAAATGGACTCATCTGCTGGACATTCCTTTCACTACGTCCTGTCCTAGTAGTTCTTCTAAAGTAATTCTTTTGGCTTTGTCTGAATCTTGTGATGTATTTCTTTCGGGGATTGGCGTTGCTACCACTTGCTTAGGCTCTTCCAGCTTTTGCTTGGGAGTTTCTACTGCCTTTTCTATTTTGGGCTCAGGCTTTTTAGTGTTGCTTTCTTGCGTGAGCGGTAAATCGGCAAGTGGCGCTTCTTCTTGAGCCTTCTTTGCCAATGGTTTTGAAACGTAAACCGATATCGGTTTAGATTTTGGTTTGCGCACTTTTTTCTTTGGTTTGACAACCTTGACTTCCGCTTCCTGCGGGGCATACATGTCCGCGTAGGAGTAAGCGCGTCTAGCTTGGGCCAATGGCATACTTGCCCAAAGGCTTGCAAAGGCAGTAAGCAAGAGAAGCGAGCTTAAAAAAGACCTTGTCGGTTTGTTCATGCAAATATTGTACTGCAATTAGGCTCAGGTCTTGACGGGTGGATTGTTTTCTTGGCTTAGCCCTTTTTTAGCCTTTGCATGCTCGATCATAAGACCGATTGAAAGCGCCAGCAGCACTAAGAATGAAGCCATCCATAAATAGAATCCGATAGTAGGATGAAGAAAAGTGAGCTTAATAACACCGGCATCATCGTTATAAACGTTCATTTTGTTCAGTGAAAGTGTGTGTAATCCAGATAGAAGGGCGAAGAGACTGCACATTGCTGCGGTGAGATAGCTCTTTTCTTGCAGCATCAAGAGTGCCACTACATAGAATATGTTGGCAAACTGGGCGAACTGTCCAATGAAAATAGCCATTAGACCTTTGTATAGGCAGACCCAGCCGAACCATGTGATCATTTCTCCCATCACTTTTTTGTTTTGAACCATTTGATACGATTGAAACTCAAGCGCGGGTGTGACGCAGGCAAGTGCGAATAGTGCAAGGCTTAAAACAATTATTTTTGAGGTTGTGCTTTTCAATTCTGATTCCTTATACAAGATGCCTTTTAGCCATACTTTCCTAAGTGAGATTTTCGCAAATTTTCCTCCGCTTGAATTAACTTTTCTGTTTGACCAAAATGGTTTTTAATAAAAGCAAGGCGGCGTAAGCATTTCTTTTTAGTGTTCCAATATAATGTCTCTGTTAAGGAGGGGCAGGTTTATGCTTGCAAGTCCCGCCAAATCTCTAGATTGGGCTCATCCGATTGTTTCTGAGTGGTTCACCACTAAGTTCGGCACGCCTACAGAACCTCAAATTGCTGGATGGCCAGTGATTTTGTCTGGTCAAGATGCACTCATATGTGCACCGACTGGTTCCGGTAAAACCCTTGCTGCTTTTTTAGCTTGTCTTGATTCGTTAGTTCGAAAATCGCTTGCTGGCAAGCTTGAGCCCCGAACTGAAGTTGTTTATATCTCGCCTCTGAAAGCACTGAGTAATGATGTTCAAAAGAATCTTGATGCTCCCCTTGCTGAAATATTGCAACTGGCACAGAGTAAGGGTATCGAGACTCTAGATATTCGAACTGCAGTGCGCACTGGTGACACACTGCCAAGCGATCGTCAAAAGATGATCAAAAAGCCGCCGCATATCCTAGTTACCACACCCGAGTCTTTATATATTTTGTTGACTGCTGAAAAATCGCGTCAAAATTTGCGGCACGTAACCACTGTAATTGTAGACGAAATTCACGCTGTGGCTGATGATAAGCGAGGAACGCACCTTTCTTTAACGCTTGAGCGTTTGGATGCCTTGGCTGTAAAAAAGCCTGTTCGAATTGGACTTTCTGCAACACAACGACCGCTTGAATTAATTGGACGATTTTTGGTTGGAAATGATGTTTCGATGCCTAAGATTATCGAAGTCACTCAACGCCGCCATTTCGATTTATCAGTGGTCGTGCCTCAAAACGAACTTCAAGCAGTGGCATCGCAAGACATCTGGACTGAAACTTACGATTACATAACTGAACTGGTCAAACAACACCGCTCCACTCTGGTCTTTGTTAATACAAGAAAACTTTCTGAGCGTCTTGCTTACAATCTTTCCAAACGTCTTGGAGACGACGTTGTTGGTGCCCATCACGGGAGTCTTGCTCGCAATCTGCGTCTTGATGCAGAGCAAAAATTGAAATCTGGTCAATTGAGAGTGCTTGTGGCAACTGCGTCGCTAGAGCTTGGTATTGATATTGGCAGTATAGATCTTGTCTGTCAAATTGGCTCTCCGCGCAGTATCGCAGCCGCGTTGCAGCGTGTGGGTCGAGCTGGTCACTGGCGAGGGGCTACTCCAAAAGGCAGACTCTTTGCCACCACCCGCGATGAATTAGTCGAATGTGCCGCCATTGTCAAAGCGATTCAAGAAGGCGAAATGGATCGCATTGTTATTCCAGATTGCGCTCTAGATGTGCTTGCTCAACAGATAATTGCAGCTTGTGCTGCTTCTGATTGGAGAGAAGAAGATTTATTTGCAATGGTAAAAAGAGCATATCCATATCGCGATCTGAGCTATGAAGAATTCGATCGGGTACTTGAAATGGTATCAGAGGGAGTAGCGGGACGAAATTATAGTTATGGACGATTCGTTCATCGCGATCGCATAAATAAAATTCTAAAAGGCAGGCGTGGTGCGAGGCTTGCAGCAGTCACCAATGCCGGAACTATTCCGGAGACCAATGTTTTTACAGTTATTGCCGAGCCCGACGAGCAAATGGTAGGAACACTTGATGAAGATTTTTCGCTTGAAAGCAATGCAGGCGATATTATTTTACTTGGCAATACTTCCTGGATCGTAAAAAAGGTAGAGGGTATCCAGAGTAAAGTGCGAGTGATTGACGCAAAAGGAGCACCACCCACTGTTCCTTTTTGGCTGGGAGAAGGACTTGGACGCACAATAGAGTTGTCGCAACAAGTAGCTGAAATCAGAGAATTAGTGGTTAATGCCAAAGCAATTGGTGTGTCTCCAATGTCGAGATTGACCAGTTCTTGCGGACTCTGTCAAAGTGGTGCCGAGCAAGTAACTGCATATATAAATGAAGGTGTAAGCGTACTTGGTGCTGTGCCTACTCAGAAAAGACTTATTGCAGAACGATTCTTTGATGAAAGTGGAGGGATGCAGCTTATTATTCATTCGCCTTTTGGTGCTCGAATAAATAAAGCCTGGGGACTGGCACTGCGCAAGAAGTTTTGCCAATCTTTCAACTTTGAACTTCAAGCCGCTGCCACTGATAATGGTATTAACATTTCACTAACCGACAAACACAGTTTTCCTTTGGGCGAAGTATTTCACTATCTTCATCCAAATACGTTGCGGCATGTACTTGAGCAAACAGCCCTTCAAGCGCCACTTTTTACTGTGCGCTTTCGATGGGATGCTACCAGGTCTCTTGCTTTGTTGCGCTACAGTCAAGGGAAGAAAACACCGCCGCACTTACAGCGCATGAGAGCTGAGGATTTGCTTGCAAGTGTTTTTCCTCAAGCTGCAGCCTGTCAGGACAATGTAAAAGGTGATATCGATATTCCAGATCACCCCCTTATAAATGAAGTTATGAAAGACGTTCTAACCGAAGCCATGGATATTGATGGTCTAAGTAAAATATTAGAGGATATTTTATCGGGTGAAATAGAATGCCTGGCGGTGGACACCCCAATGCCGTCGGCATTTGCAGCCGAAATTTTAAATGCCAATCCTTATGCTTTTCTCGATGATGCGCCACTTGAAGAACGCAGGGCTCGAGCGGTCGGAATGCGTCGAGCATTGCCTGATGATATGGCTCGCGAATTGGGTGGACTCGATCTCAATGCCATCGAACAAGTGAGACACGAAGCGTTTCCTGATATTCGAAACGCCGATGAGATGCATGACTTATTAATGTCGCTTGTTTTTCTGCCCATTGATAGTTATTTGTTCGAACAAAACCAAACCACGAGAGAATATTGGCAAGGTTTATTGAATGAGCTCGCTCTTGCACACAGAGCGTGTATTCTAGACAGCTCACACTTAGGCAAACCTAGTTGGATTGCATGTGAGAATCTGTCAAATTTGAGTGCCGACCAAATCGAGTCTGAGTTTATTGAACGTGCTGTCTATGGATTGTTAATGCATGTAGGTCCCATAACAGAAGAGCAAATCTTTGAGCGATTGGGATTTTCTATCGGTGATATTCAGTTTGCTCTTGTTGCACTAGAGACTCGCGGAACTATTTTGCGCGGTAGTTTTACGCCATCAAATATGGTATCGCGAGTTGAATGGTGCGAGCGCGGTTTGTTGTCTCGAATTCACCGACTTACTATTGGTTCTCTTCGTAAGCAAATCGAGGCTGTAAGCCCAGCTCAGTATATGGATTGGCTATTTAACTGGCAGCATGTATCTAGTCTGGGTCAGTTAATTGGAGAACACGGCACACTTGAAGTATTGCGCCAATTACAAGGTTTCGAAATTGCTGCTAATGCATGGGAAACTCAAATACTTCCCCAAAGAGTGAAAAATTATAATTCGACCCATCTCGATAAATTGTGCCTCACTGGTCAAGTCGGGTGGGGGCGCTTATCCAGGCACCCATCTGTATTTGATATGCAATCAACCACGCGTGTAACACCAAATGGCTTTTCGCCTATTGCATTTTATTTGCGCGAAGAAGGAATGTGGTATCAAGAACAAGAAGTGCAAATCAACAAATCTGTTTTGAGTACGCAAGGTAAACTTGTGCTTGAGTATCTTGAACGAAAAGGAGCATCATTCTTTTTTGATATTGTTCGCTCAGTGAAGTTAGTGAATGCCGAGCTTGAGACAGCTCTCTGGGAACTGGTGACTGCCGGATTAGTCACAGCCGATGGTTTTGAAAATATGCGCTCTATTATTTGTCCAAGACGCAGACAGGGACTGGGCAAAAGCAAAAACGCTTCAATGCCAAGACACAGTCCCGGCCGCTGGAGTTTACTTTTACCCGAACAAAGTGAAAATGCAGGTGTTGAAGCGGCATGCTGGATGCTTTTGCGTAGATACGGAATCGTTTTTAGAGAACTTCTTTCAAGAGAAGTGAATGTACCCAAATGGCGAGATTTACTGAATACATTTAGACGTATGGAAGCTCGTGGCGAAATTCGAGGCGGACGATTTATCAATGGCTTTATCGGAGAGCAATTTGCCAGTCAGATGGCTGTCGATAGTTTGCGAGCCAGCAAAACACTAATTCCAGCCGAAAGAGAAATTGTGATTTCTGCATGCGACCCGCTAAATCTCGTAAACACGATAGTTCCAGGTGCCAAGGTGGCGGTCAATTCAGGACAAAAGCTTCTATTCGTGGGCGGAGTTTATAAAGAGTAGTCAGTCTAGACTTCTCTAGAGAATTAGTTATTTCTGGGGTTTTCCCTGGTACTTACTTGAGCGCTTCGCGTTAGCATGAAATTGTTCGGCTTTTGAGCACTAATTTACTATGAGCATGCGCCCCGACTATGTCTTGCGCTTTTACAAGCGAATATTATTGCAATTTCTTATAGTCACCTCTTTTTGCAGTCTATATATAGGTGTGCAGGTAGCTAAACAGACTGTACACGACATGAAAATTGCCAAGATTAAGTCGCTTCAAAAAGCCTCCCTTAATTCCAAACAGTCTATTAACTGATCAAGTCTTCCTCAATTCACAACCGCTTATTTCTATATTGATAGTGTCGGTTTGCAATTAAGGAGATGCCAAAGTGTTTAATTCCAAAGTGAAGAAGCGCAAAAACTTGAAAGACAACAAGTCCTTTCTGAGATTTACTTTCTGGAATTTTATCAACCAGATTGTAATGCGTGTTCATTTCAAAAAAATTAGTGTGATTGGAAAACAAAATCTGCCAGACGGTGCATTTATTTTAGTAGCCAATCATTCGTCGCGTTGGGATGGACTTAGTGTACAGTTCTTGCTCAATCGCAGAGCTAATTACATGGTATCACCCAACGAAATGAGAGGGCTGCAAGGACGAGCGGTAAAAAGTGTGGGCGCTTTTCCAGCCAGTTCAAGGCACGATCTCGTCTCATTCTCACTTGAGCGATTGCTCAAAAAAGAGCCAATTGTAGTTTTTCCCGAAGGTAATATCTTCAATGATTCTGTTCTTCGCCCGTTTAAAAAAGGGGCAGCGAAAATAGCTCTGGAAGCTGCAAGTCGCAATCACAATATTCCTATTGTACCTTTAGCGATTGAGTATAATTTCGATCCAGAAATTGGTGGTCATAGCGTTGTGATGCGGGTTGGTCAGGCGTATCTCCCCTCGATTTGCGAGGCTCCAACTCTTGCTAAAGAAATGCATTTGAAGGTGCAAGTTTTGAAAGAAGAACTGACAGGTAAAGTCGCTTAGTAAATTTACTTCTTCAATCTTTCTGCTTCGACTAAGCGTTTTTGTTTGATTCTGAGTTTGGCCAAATCGCACGAAAGCTTGCAATGTCGTGATGTTTTTCGCCAACCGTTTTAGTCTTTTCATTAGAGGCAGTTTGAGCACTCCAAGGGCGTTGACACCCTTTCGGGTTGGTACTTTTATGGGTTTTACATCGTCTTTTCATAACAAAATTAATTTATCTATTCCCGTAACCGGAACTTATTTCTTGCGTCAAGCTTGTGCTACCTATAACGAGTATGAGTAATTTAGGGAGACTTGAGATGGCTAAAACGAATAGACCAGGCAATGAGCCTGATGAAGCGAAAGATGAAACGAAAGATGAAACTGGTGAGGATGAGGAAAAAGAAGAATTAACCGAATCAGCTTTGAAAGGGACTCACAAAAGCGATTTTTCACTTGAGCAAGAACAAAAGGCTAAAGAAGAAGAGTGTGAGCGCACAGAAGGAAACTGTGACGAATCTCGCAAGTAAATTAAATCTGTTTTTCTCCGATTTTTAACGCAAAGGCATAGCATAAATATTGCTATTTGCTTTCTGTCTTTTTTGATAGTTAGCGGTATAGAGGCTGAAATCAAGAAAGAAAGCCAGACTTCCCAAGAAAAATGTACCAATGAGGCTAAGCACTAGAGCCGTGCTTGCCTTCTTGGTTTGCATTGTTTTGTGTTTTTTTAGTTCTTGCAAATTCTTCTTTTTTAGTTTGTCGAAAATTGTATTCCAGAGCCAGGGCACACCTAATGCAAGACACAAACCCAGTCCGCTGAAATATTCTCTTTTGGCTGGGTCTGAAATTGCCATTTCCAAATTTAGCCGCACCGAAACGAAGCAAAAGAGACATATTGCCATTAAGAATAGCAATGCAACATTGCTTAAGGTGCGAAATTTTTTCCACCAGGCAAGTGCTTGTTTTTCGTTAGTAATTGGGGTGGTAAATTCTTCAAACATCAAATAACACGCTTGTCAAAATGTTCATGTTAGCATTGAAAGGATTCCTGGTAAACGTAATCCGATATCGGATTAGATTTCAATTTTGCAAAGGGTAAAAAATGTTTCGTTCGAAAAATTCTCTGAATTGGGCTTCATTTTTGGTTTTGGTCAGTTTTTTGCAAGTTATTGACGTCCAGGCTAAAAATTCGGAGCACAATTTGGCTGAGGGTGATAATCCTCAATTGGATGAAGTTTCACTTCAGTCAAACAGTAAGACTGCCGACAAAGCTAGTGTAAAGGGATGGGATTCGTATTCAAAGTTGGTTGAAGGGCTTGTTCGTGAGTATTTCCCGAAGGCAAAAATCAAACAGTCCGCGACGCATTTGCATGTAGAGTTTAAAAGTCGTCCTTACGATATTCCTTCGATCAATAAGATCGAACAAGGACCTGATTGGGGCGGAATTTTATTCGACATAGATTTGAAAGATGGTCAGTATAGCGGTGTGCACGCAGTGCCAAAAAAATTCAATGAATATTCGTACTATCATGTAATGCTTTATGCGCCCTATTCAACCAAATTGAACAAACATTTAGAGACACGAATCGCCTATCCATTTGATGTTCCGCCGGACTTTCTCAAACGATTTATCTTTCTTGTGGAAAACTTTGATCAGCATTTTTAGGACAGGCTCAGAATCTGGGTATATATAAATGAGTCACCTCTTCGTTATCAAAGACCCCCGATGAAATTTCTCAAGAAAACTCAAGAACCCGCTCAAATTCAAACCAGACCTACATACAGACAAGGCGATGTGCTTTTGCAGAAAATTGACTCTATGCCTGCTAGTGCCCAGCCGGTAGAATTCGAAGAGCGTATTGTTCTGGCATATGGAGAGGTTACTGGTCACTGTCATGCGTTGAGCACTGCCAGTGCCGCTATGTTCACCTTCAACGGTCAGCGTCTGATTGAGGTGAAAGAGGGCGCACGCCTGAGGCATGAAGAACATGCAACTATTGTCCTTCCCCAGGGCGTTTACAAAGTAATTCAACAGCGAGAGTACGTCCCGGAGGCGCCTCCGCGAGATGTCCTCGACTGACAAAGCGTCTGTCAAAGCACAAGTGAAAGCGCCTACCAAAGTAGAACGCAAAATTGTGCGCGATATTGGCAAGCTTTCAAGCAGTCAAAGACGTGCTTTGGATACTACTTTGACTTATTGGCGGAAAATAGGCACATCTAATGTTCCAGCCAATCGCAAGATGGCTGAAGAGGGAGTTATTGAGGCGTACAGAGCAGTCAAGCTCGATCCGCCCAAATTGTTTGTGTGGTTGGATTCGCCTCGTGCAGGGGCCACTTGTGTACGATTACTCAAAAGCGACCTTGATTGGCCCGCTCAGCTTGCTCCTCATCAGCGTGTAGTTTGGGATTCGGTTTGGCAACAATGCATGCCTTTCATTAAAAGTGTGGTTGGTAATGATAAATGGAACGAAATAAAGAGAGAAATTAAACAGGAGGCGCAGAAAAAAGTTCTTCAACAGTATCCTCATCTCGTTGAGAAAGTAGTAAAGGAACGCTTTTCAGAACATTTGGGAATTTGGATCTGGAAACACTTGCGCAAAGCCTATGGGTATTCGGTGTTCGAAGAAGTTCGAAATGAGATGGATCGCTTTGTGCAAGTCAAAATCAAAGACAAAGTCCTGGAAGAAACCTCATTATTCATAAGTCATGAGTTAGTCAGTCCCCTGCAAAGACAGCTCGAAGCCTGCATCCTTGAACCCTTGCGCAGAGAAATGACAGTAAACAACGGTATCTTACTGGGAAGGCAAACTTGGGAGTGCTGTTTTGGCCAGCATGATGCACCATGGTTGTCTTATTTCGATTACCTTTCTCGTCTGGGACTGGCTGAGGCGGATGCGGTTTCGGGATTGAAAAAAGTTGCTCGCGCTGCTGGCTGGTGGTGGCCCTATAAAAACCTATGCATATTGACTGAGCGACCCAAACAACTGAACCGTGAAAATAGACTTTACTTGCACAGTGAAAGCGGCGCGGCCATTGAATATCCTGATGGCTGGGGCATTTACTCTTACCGCGGCATAGTTGTTCCTGAATATGTCATCAACCTATCTGAACCGATATCGGTAGAGATGATTGAAGCAGAGCCCAATGTAGAGGTGCGTCGCGTTTTAATTGAACGCTTTGGGCTTGAAAATTATTTAAAAACCGGCAATTTAGTCAAAATACATCAAGACGACTGCGGCATCTTGTATCGGATGAACTTGCAAGGTGATGAGCCGATGCTTGTTGTTCGGGTTATTAATTCCACGCCAGAGCCTGACGGAACACGTAAAAATTATTTTCTTCGAGTGCCACCAAATATGATGCGGGCACGTCAAGCGGTGGCTTGGACTTTTGGCTTGACCGAAGATGAATATCACCCTTTGCAAGAAACTTAAAATTAACCAAGCGCTTGACTAATTTTGAACGTAATCCGATATCGGTTTACGTTCAAAAATGCATCTCAAATTTTCCAAGGTGTCGCCTATTTTGACGGTTTGCCAGGTGCTGTTAGAGAAGCGGGCAGCGGATCGTCATGAATATATCGAGCAGGTGTGTCGGGAGTATTGAAGACATTTTCTTTCAGCAATTCAAACATGTCTGGATTAATCTTCAAATCGCCACTAAATGGCGTGCTGTAGACCGCAAGGAGCCACATATTCAATCCCAGGGTAGCAGCTACTAGCGAGGTCATTAACGCCTGAATTGCTGCCCATTTGGAAGAAAAAACGAAAGTAAAGCCAATAGTGATAAATGCACCTATACCAAGCACAATCCACAAGGTTGTGGAGGGTCCAGTTTTGGCTATCAAGATGCGTGTGCGTCTGTTCATCCCCACATCTTCCATTGCCTGAACTGCAGCTGCATGAAGATTGATTTGTCGCTCATTTAATGGGTTTACAGAAACAACTGCTTCCCATAGTTTTTGATAGGCTTGCCAGTTGTGGTTGATTTTACCCCGAGATTCCATAATGGGCCATTCAATTGTCACCACTTCATTTGAATAATCACGACAGAGGTTACGCAATCTGAGTCGGTCTTCTTGTTCAAGACCGCGAGCTAGTCTGAAGATATTTGCTACTCCATTGGCTTCCATTTCTGTGTGCATTTTGGCTTCAGCATATTTTTCCATGGCGCCTGCAACTAGAAAGCCTAGAAGTACAGAGTAAAGAGTGCCAACAACACCAAGCATAGCTTCGGCTGGTCCGTGATGTTCGACCAGTGAATCTTCCTTGACGAACAACCGAAAAACAATTTGACCACTAATAGCCACTCCGACGAGGACGGTGACCAAAATAACTGCGCTTGCAATTGTGTTCATTAATCTGTCCTAGCCAAGGTGGTTGAAGCCAATTTCGGGGAATATTTTTGTCCATGATAGTATGGTTAAAGATTAAATGATAGGTGCCCCCAGGCAATATTCAGGCTACCCGAGTATTTTAGGTGAGGTCCGATAATGCGCATAGTGAGGATACTTTCCATCGATGCAGGCGGTGTGCGCGCTATTGTTCCGTCAGTTGTTTTAAGCCAAATGGAGCGTCAGGCTGGCAAGCCGATTAGTGAGCTTTTTGATTTGATTGTAGGCACTTCAACTGGTGGCTTGCTTGCATTATGTTTGACTAAACCTAGCTCAACCAGTTCGCTCACTCCCCAATTCTCTGCATCGGATATGGTGCGTTTTTTCGAAGACAACGCACGCAGTATTTTTCCGCAAAACAGTTTTATGGACGGGTGGCTTCGTCCCAAATATGACAGAAAGAGTTTGGATAGATCGTTAGATGAGTTGTTGGGTGACTTTCGATTGAAACAAAGTCTAACCAAAATAGCAGTCACCGGATATGATACCGAACTGAAATCACCGACCATGTTCAAAAGCTGGTTGGCAAAAAATCATGAAGAGTTCGATTTGGCAGCAAGAGACGTTGCACGCGCTGCTTGTTCAATTCCAACTTATTTTGAACCAGTTAATTTGAATAAAAATGAACATTTTAAATCGATGGTTGATGGCATGATATTTGCAAGCAATCCTGCTCTGACAGCTTATTGCGAGGCATCATCCATTTTCGGAAATGAACCGTGTGATTACATGCTCGTCTCTCTTGGGACCGGCCGATGTTCCAGAGGGCTTGCTTATGACAGTATTCGCACTTGGGGACAGTTTCATTGGATGAAAGAAATTGTGAGCGTTTACGCCGATAGTAATATTGACGCTATCGATCAGCAAATGCATTCGGTTTTGCCTATTGCCACCGATGGGCGGCAGCGATATTTTCGAATACAACAAAATATCCACGATGAAAACATTGGTACTATGGACAATGCCTCAGAAAAAAACATTTTGGGATTGAAAAATTTCGCTCAAGAGATGATTGCTGACCCAGTTATCAATGACACTTTAGATAGACTTTTGTATCAATTGCATATTTTAGCCTCTGCAGGGTCCAAAAGGCAGCTGCCGCGAGCACGTAAGAGTAGTACATTTACGAAGTTGCAAGCACTATCAACTGCCACTGCGACATCGGATGTGATACCAACCGTTTCGGAAAGACCACCGGTTGCGGTGGCTGAGGCTAGCCTTATTTCCAAATATGATTCAGAAGCTACGGTGCCGCCTGCCTCTTTCAGCAGCGGAGAATCTCAGTTGCCATTGCGCGGTTTGAATTTAGTTTATTCCTCGCCAATACCAGGTCCTGAATTTTTATCTAAAGCGTTTCTAGTCTTTTGTGATGACAACAAAGAAATCGGAGCTTGCAATCTTATTCACTCGCTTAATGAAGCCAAAATTGCCACCATATATAATGACACCTCGCTGAATAAAGATAATATGTGCTGGCTGGTGGATAGAGCAAAAGGACTTGCCGACTGTATTGTTTTTTTAGTTACGCCAGACTTTGTGCGACAAATTATTGATAATCGAATTATTCAATGGTTGCAAAATCTTGTGGCAACAAGTAACACCGCGATTTATTTTGTTTTTGATGAAATGAAAGATATTCTAGGAACTAAGGGTGGTGCTTCACAGCCAAACAAAAGCTCGCCAGTTCATGTGTTTTATAACAGTAATTTTGATTTAAACGAAGGCAGCGACTTTGTGGCGAACAGTATCTATAAGCAAGAACTAATACGAAAGGCTTGATAGTTGTTTCTCAGCGAGAACGAAGTTCGGCATCGTCCTTTATCTTTTTGCATTTTTCTTCAGCTTCTTTCATGATTTCTTTTTCTCGCTCATCGCTTATATCAGTTCCGCGGGATCCATCTTCATACTTAAACACTTCATTGGAACCATTTTTCTCGTCCTCGATTTGTTTTTTTGCGTCAGCTCTGATTTTGTCCATCTTCTCCCGCGCTTCGTCCATGAGTGCTTTTTTTCGCTTCTCTTTAGGTGAAAGCTCCGGTTCTTTCTCTGAGTCTCCTGCAGCAGCGGAAGCATCAGATTTTGAGGAGCTGCTTGCTGAGCTACTTCCTGAACTAGAGCCGTTATTGCGTTTTTCTAAGTATTTTTCTGCTCTGGAAATGCCTTCAGTGCATTGCGATAAAACTGCAGCGTTTGTAGTCAATCTCTGACAAAGTTGGTATTGATACTTGGCGTGCGTGAAATTACCTAAAGTAAGTAACGTATGCCCAAGATAAAGATGAGCTTTCCATGAATTTTGTTTTTCAGCGATTGCTTTTTCTAAAGCTGACTTAGCCTTGACATAGTCCTTCGCCGCATAAAGCTTAGCGCCGTCTTCCATATTGTCTGCCAACGCTGCCAAGGGACTACTCGTAGCTAAGACCGCAAATAATAGTCCTCTTTTCAATAAACGCATTGATAAACCCTCTTATTTGATTTGTCTTCTAATTGAAGCAAAAAATTGGCTTTTAAGCCAGTAACTCAACTTACACCAATCCAAAACGTAATCCGATATCGGTTTACGTTTTTATTTTAGTCAAACTGGCAAGGGAAAATTGAACTTTTCGCTTGCACTCATCGTTATTAGTTATGAGAGCAGGAGGACGATTATGAACGCAACACAAAAAATGGCTTGGAAAAATTTTCAGAATACTTTTCCAGAAGACGAAGATTGTTTGGAAGAAATAATAAAATATTTGAATGAAATAGGTTGGGTTTTTAGATGTAGTCGCTGTAACTCAAGAGAGCTTCGGCGAAAACGCGGAATGCGTCGGTATTTTTGCTCTGATTGTCATTATAAAGGTTGGATTTTAGCGGGCACTTATTTTGAATTCATAAGAAGATCAAGATTGTGGCTTGGAGCTGTTTGGTTATTTGAGCATGGGGTTCAAATCAATGCCTGGCAATTTCATCAATTAGCCAAATGCGCGTATTCTTCTGCTCTTCTGATTTTTAGAAAACTAGGCTCAGTAATTCAAGAAAATCTAGAAAGTATGCAGGAAGTTGATTCTTTGGATTCGTCAGAATTTCTTTCGATATTCTGGAAGCGTAGTAATCAAACTCCAATAGGCGAGCGTCCTTACATGGAGCAAGAATATTTTGATCAATTACTTGAATCGCAAACTAAAAGTGATTTGCATGACTCCAAGAATTCTGAAACATTCGAGGGTGAGAATAGGACAATGGAATTATCGGAAGAAGAGGCTTTGATTCTGGGGTTAATTAGTGACCAGAAAATACATTTGGATAATATCTGTCACCTTTCAGGATTGTATTGCGGTGATGTTATAGGTTCGCTTACAAATCTCGAGATGAGCAACTTAGTTGAGAGACATGGTGGCGATTACTACACGCTCAAACAAAAGAAAATTGAAATCAAGAAAAAGCGCTTGGATGTATCTGTTTCTGCGACAACTCAAGTGAAAATCGAGGCTTTCAAGGATTTTGTGAAAAGTCAGATTCACGGAATCAGTCGAAAATATCTACAGTATTACTTAGCGATTTTTTGGTGTTTTGAAGATAGAAAAAGGTGGAGTTCAAGTGAACTTCTGAAGGCATGTTGCAGAAGTACATTTAGAGCCAGTCGCGAACTTTTTCAGTTTGTCACAGAGTCTTGTGTTTTGATGATGTAAGAGCAGTCGCATCGACTAAGCCATATTCGAAATCTTTCCAGTGTCGTCTACTTTTATTTCGCAAGCAGAAGGACGCTTGGGCAGACCCGGCATGGCCATTAATTCTCCGGTTAATGCCACCACGAATCCTGCACCAGCAGAAAGTTTGAATTCTCTTACTTCAATTTTAAAATCTTTTGGTGCATTCAATAAGTTTGGATTGTCACTAAAAGAATATTGAGTCTTAGAAACGCAAACCGGCAATAAATCAAAACCGTGCTTTTTCAGCCATTCAAGCTGTTTTTGAGCCTTTGGCATATAGACAACGCCATTTCCTCCATATACATTCTTCACTAGCAATTCGAGCTTTTCTTGAATCGGTGCATTGTAATCATAAAATGGTTTGAAAAGACCAGGATTTTCTAACTCTTTCAAAACTAGGACGCCTAAGTCTTTTAGACCCTCCCCGCCTTGGTCGAATGGATTACCAATGGCTGCAGGCCAGGCGTTATCTTTGCAGAAATCCAAAATTGCATTAGTTTCACTTTCAGTATCTGTTGCAAACCTGTTTATGCCGATGACAAATGGTAGACCAGATTTTTTCACAATCGCAACATGTCTTTCGAGATTTGAAAGTCCCAACTTAAGCGCGTCTACATTTTCTTTATCTAGTTCCTTTGCGTTGGCGCCGCCATGTAACTTTAGTGCTCGAGCGGTTGTTACCAACACAACAGCGTCGGGAGTCAGTTCTTTTTGTCTTGGGGCTGCAACAATATCGCAAAACTTTTCAAATCCTAGGTCCGCGCCAAAGCCGCATTCAGTCACCACTATATCTGCAAGCCTGCGAGCCACTTTGCTAGCAATCAAGCTAGATGTACCATGTGCGATATTTCCAAATGGACCACCATGTAGAAAAGCTGGTGTACCTTCAATAGTTTGGACCAAATTAGGTTTAATGGCATGAGCCAAAATCGCCAGTAATGCATCGACTATATCAAGATCGTAAACCGATATCGGATTACCTTCTAAACTCATGCCAACAATAATTTTTCCAAGTCGCGATCTCAATTCGCTCAAATCCTCTGAAAGGCACAGAACTGCCATTACTTCAGACGCCGCTGTAATGTCAAAACCCGCTTCGCGTGGAACTCCGTTTATTTTGCCACCAAGACCTATGACCATGTTGCGAAGCGCTCGATCATTCATATCCATTACTCGACGATGCAAAATATTGAGAGGGTCAAGATTTAGATGGCCTCGAAAGTGCAACTCGTTGTCGATACAAGCAGCAATGAGATTATTAGCAGATGTGATAGCATGCATGTCTCCGGTAAAATGCAAGTTGATATCTGCAGCAGGAACAAGTTGACTTTTTCCAGCACCGGTGGCGCCGCCTTTCATGCCGAAAACCGGTCCCATCGAAGGTTCACGAAGTGCTGCTACAGCATTTTTTTTCAACAGGCAAAGAGCTTGAGATAATCCAATTGACATTGTGGTTTTGCCTTCTCCCGCTTTGGTAGGCGTGGTGGCAGTGACCAATATCAATTTTCCTTTGAGCGGTTCTGCCAAGGTCTTGGCGATAGTTTCCATACTTAATTTTGCGGCGTAGTGACCGTATGGTTCTATTTCTTCTGGGGTGAGTCCCAGTTTGGAAGCTATTTCTGTTATTGGAAGCATAATTGTGTTTTCTTTTGAAGTGCTGAAATTTTAGTGAAACGATTTGAAAATAGATCTTTTGAAATCTTGCATTGATTGGTGTCTTGCATCTGGTTCTTTTTCTAAAGCCTTGTATATTGCCTCTTTGACATTTGCAGGTACTTCGATTCCATCTGGAAATGGATTTGGAGCTTTTTGTATATGAGCTAGGATTGTGTCTGTGACTTGTTTGCCTACGATTGGTGGCAATCCAACAAGCATTTCATAAAACACGCATCCTACCGAATAAATGTCTGATCGATGATCAATTTTTTGTCCTCTGCATTGCTCTGGGCTCATGTAGAGCGGACTGCCAATTAACTCGCCAGTTTTTGTTAGATTGAGTGAATTTTCACTGTTTTCTGCAACCACTTTTGCTATGCCGAAATCTACGATTTTTGCCGTGATTTTTCCATCTAATCCTGTCACAAGCATTATATTGCTTGGCTTAAGGTCTCTATGAACTATGCCATTCTCATGAGCATGCATGAGTGCTTCGCAAATTTGGTCCATAAAAGATAAAGCCATTCGTAGTTCTAATTTGGATGTTTTATCTAGCAGTTGAGAAAGGCTTGATCCTGCAATGTATTCCATAGTCATATAGGGCTGACCATCTGGTGTTAAGCCAAAATCCTGAATCGATATAATGCCTTGGTGTTTGAGTGCTCCTGCAGCTTGCGCCTCTCGCTGGAACCGGGCGATTCCCTCTCCAGAGCCTGCAGCAGAATCTTTTAAAATTTTAAGTGCATATTCTTTGTCCAGAAAAACTTGCTTTACTTTATACACAGTGCTCATTCCGCCTGAGCCGAGCTCTTCTAGAATTTCATATTTGTCGAGAAAAGTGGTTCCAACCAGTGTATCGTATCTAACTTTTTGAAGAGGGTTTTGGTCGTTTGGACAAATTTCAACTGAGTAATCGAATTCTCCAGAACACACCATACATATCTTTTTGAATCGAGTAATTGACTGATTTCTTCCAGTACTTGAGCCACTTCCACTGCCGCTTCCTGAGACGGTTTTCAGAGTACGACGCATGTTGTCTTCGCTTTCTTCCAATTGTAATTTTATTTCGTCTTTTTCAGATTCGATTCTCTCAAGCGCTCCCGCTCCGCTTGCAATGAGCCATACGGTAAAAACAAGAGCCAGAAGAGCAAAGATTGCCCAGCTCAATGGTTCCTCCACCAGGGGATAACCTCTGACTTCAACTGTAACTAAAATTGTGCGAAGCAATAGTAAGAATGGAAGTATCAGTAAGAATGCAGCGCCGCGCCTGGACAATGCACCACCGGTAGATCTGCTGGCTAAAAGTGATGCGTGACCTGAATTGCAACTTGCAAGTAGAGTTCCAAGCGAAGAAAATATGACTAAAATCGAAAAACCTATCGACATTTGAAAACAGCCACCCATTGCGCACAAATGTGGCGACTTGGTTGCTGCTCCAAATAAAATTAAAAGTGGTACCAGTAAACTCGCAATCAGAAATAAATGCGACAAGCAGGTTCGCTTTATAGTCCAGGCGTAGGTAAATAGCGCAATTCCTAGAAGCAGTAAGCTAGCTGCTTCTTCTTGAACAACCGGGTTGGGAAATGTAATTCCAGGTGCTGAAGGTTCGGGTTGAAGGATTCGCAGCGAAAAAAGTTCTTCTCCTGTAATTTCTCCCCAGATTCCCAGAATGCTGAAGATGGCTACCGATAAACCTAGAATACGAGCGATAATCCAAAGTTTGGAATTGGTCGTAAAGTTTAAAATTAGCAGCGCAATCGATGTGAGGCATAAGCAAATTGCAGTTGTAGAGTTGACTTGTCCGGCAAATGGAATACTAACTTGTGAACTGCTTCCACCAGTAAAATCCGGGATAAGCCTGACTATGCCATAGTTTCCAATTGCCCATCCAAATAGCACAAAAACGGACAACACCAGCACAATAATTGCCAGTACCCTGGACGTAATCCGATATCGGTTTAAGATCTCGTTGCTGACAGTTGAAAGAGACTGCGTCGCCGAAATCGCTCTTTCACCAGTTTTTTGCATCTAACAAGGCATCCTCGATTAATTCTTAGCAGCAAGTGCCTTGTCGATAAATTTGACATACATTTCTTTTGGTTTGGCTGCGGGAATTTCTTTCACTAACTTGCCATTTTTAGTGAAGACACCAACGCATGGTATGTACGGCATTTGACTGGTGAAGAAAGGTTCTACGCCTAACTCTTTAGCCAATTTAGTCGATTCTGACAGTTTACCCTTGCTTGTATTTAGTTCGTAAAAATCGACTTTTTCTCCATAGTCTTTTTTGAGTCCTTCAACAAGTGGTTTCACTACGCCGCAAGACCACTGGCATTTGTCGTCGTAAATTGCTATAAAACGAACTTTTTTATCCGCACTTTTCGCATTGTCCTCAGCTTTAACCGTGCTTGTGGACGCACCGAAAAAGACGACCATGACAATCAGAAAAGCTATGATTTTTTGCATTTGTCCGCCTCCATTATTTTATAAAGTGTTTGGTTGATTTTTATTTTTGTTATTGGTATCGAGTATGGTGCCAGGATCCACTGTTTTTTCTGTATGGCCAACACGATTATCGAAAATAGAACGAGTAATCATAAATGCGTCGGGACTTATGCATAGCTCTCCGGAGAACGGGTAGCCGTATAAAAACACTAGAAACATATTGAGTGAAATCAATATTGAGACCATTGCAGTCATGATAATTTGCAAGGGAAGATTTTCCAGTCCAAAAAATAGGTGAAAAAGATGGTTATGAAAGCGCCAGCAAAGAGGGTCACCCATTCGACGGTAGGTATGCCTGCAAATGCCATATTGGTTCGAGTTCGCCGATTTTGCCAAATTTGACAAGCGTTGTCGACTGCAAGGGGATAGATTGCCTTTTCTCCTTCGGTTTTTGGTTCAAATGCAATCACTTCTTGCATTAAGAGCACTGCCGTTCGTCTGGCATCTGGACTATGCAGATTTGATTTCATAGTCTCCCATTCTTCATTAATGACTAATTCACCGTATTTGACACAAAGTGACTTTAATTGAGAGCGTTTTGGTTCTGGAAAGCCAGAAGCCAATATAAAAACATCAGCCAGGCAATTCGCCTCTTTTTCTGTGACATCGCGGGCCACTTGAAACTTTTGCATGGCATCAACAACCACAAGACCAAGCAATACGGCATACAAAGTGCCAACCACCGATAGAAGATAGCCACCCACTTCATGAGAAGCTCGTAGTTTGTTGAGATCAACCAGTTTTCGAGTTATCAAAAGCCCGGCCACAGAGGCCAGGGTGCTCAGCAAAACTACAACTACGCCGCCAAAATACGAATCTAATTGCATAAATTAAGTAAGCCCAGCTAGTGGATTACTTATATTAATTTGCGGGACTTGTATTTTTTAAGACGTAATCCGATATCGGATTACGTTTTAAAACTAGGGTCGAGTTTGACATGGCGGTGTAAGAATTTGAACCGACCATTCACTCGTTTTAAAGTGTCGGTATAAACGCCGGTGGCGATGATTTCTGGTGCGTTTATGCGGTCGATGATAGTCATGTAGCATTTCATATTGGCTGAATTGCTGTCGCCCGTGATGATGAAATTCGTCATTAGATGGCGCTTGCCTTTAATTCGCTCACCTAACTCATGAAAGAGCTCTCTGAGTGAGCTTTTACCAATATATTCGCCTAATCCACCAGCCCAAGTTCCGTCGTCAGTCCAGGTTTCAAGCCAGGAAGAAACATCTTCTGCGTCCATAGCAAGGGCATAACGAACTGCCAATTCTTGAATCTCGAGTTTTTCGTCAGCGGTAAGTGGCATGATTTTTCTCTTGAGTACTAACAGCAAGCAACACTATTACTAAATTCTCTCACAGCGTGACTGCTTAGGGATTAATGTCGAGCTAATTGTCCCTTAACCAGGTCCATTCAAATTCTTACAGTAAGATCCACTTTGCGGCGTTACTATGCCTGACGAATGAATTTGTCAGAAAATAATATTTGAACCCGATGCCTTCTTTTAGAATAAAACTATTGCTCCATTTTGCCATTGCGCAAGCATTGAGCTGTATTTTTCCTGTGGCAATTTTTTTGGCACTTGCAGCAACTAAAGTGGTCTCAATTCCGGGACTTCCCAGATATGACTTGTTATTGCTATTTTGTCTTTTGGTCCAAGTCTTTATGTACTCAAGCAAATTGGAAACGCTTGACGAGGTTAAGGTCATTTTAGTTTTTCACGCCATAGGACTTTGTCTTGAGTTGTTTAAAACACATTCGGGATCCTGGTCTTATCCCGATTTTGCCTATACTAAAATCGGTGGCGTTCCTTTATACAGCGGATTCTTGTATGCAAGCGTGGCAAGCTACATGTGCCAAGCCTGGCGTCGACTTGATCTTCAGCTAGTAAATTACCCAAGGGCAATTATCGCGTCTCCTTTTGGTGTCATTATTTATGCCAATTTTTTTACTGAACATTTTATTGTCGATCTGCGATTAATTTTGATTCCGCTTGTTTTCATCATATTTTGGCACTCTAAGGTGCACTACACTGTGGATGGTAAAACTCGCACAATGCCCCTGGCTCTCTCCTTTTTGCTCATTGGACTCTTTGTCTGGTTTGCCGAAAATATAAGCACTTTTCTAAACGCATGGCAGTATCCATATCAAGCCGACAAATGGTGCATGGTTCACAGTTCCAAGATTTCATCCTGGTTTTTGCTAGTCATAATCAGTTTTATCGTTGTGGCACAGTTGAAGCACGTTAAACAAAATATGACTAAAGGAAAGATCAAGCTTTAGTTCATATTTATCAGGCCTAACGTCTAATGAAGTTTGCATTAATGGGCATGAATATTATGACTTTGGGCGATGTAATAATAATGGCTAGCAAAAATCGATTCGAGCGCTGGTTTTTCGAAGGGCTAAAAGCGCGCTCGCAAGAGACGCATCAAGTCAAAGCGCCCTGGTACAAAGTAATGTGCTTGACCGGAGTCGATTACTTTTCCAGTCTGGGCTATCAGCCCGGCATAGCCTTTCTGGCTGCAGGAATTTTGTCGCCAATTGCGACATTAATCGTGATACTCGTCACTTTGTTTGGTTTGATTCCTCTGTACTCTCGGGTAGCAAAAGCCAGCCCGCACGGACAGGGAAGTATCTCGATGCTCGAGAATCTGCTTCCAAGCTGGTTTGGCAAAGCTTTAATTCTAGTTCTTTTAGGTTTTGCTGCCACCGATTTCATTATTACTATCACTCTTTCTGCAGCTGATGCTACAGCTCATGTGGCTCAGAATCCATTTGTGGGCAGTTACGTCCAAAGCCGAGAGCTTTTAACCATCTTTATTTTAGCCATGCTTGGCGCAATTTTTTTGAAAGGTTTTCGCGAAGCAATAGGTGTTTCGGTAGCTTTGGTTGTGCTTTATCTATTGTGCAATTGTGTGGTCGTTGTTCGCGCCAGTATGGAATTGTTCAGTCATCCGCAAAGCCTTGAGTTGTGGTTCAAAAATGTCACAGTCAGTCATGGAAATATTTGGGCGGCAATTGGAATTTCAATGATTTTGTTTCCAAAGTTGGCGCTTGGTATGTCAGGCTTTGAAACTGGTGTTGCAGTAATGCCACTGGTGGAAGGTTCGCCAGATGACACAAAGGATAATCCACATGGACGAATAGAAAATACTCACAAACTGCTCACCGCAGCTGCCATTATCATGGCTGTTTTGCTTTTGTTCTCAAGCGTTTTGACCACTGTTTTAATTCCAGCTGAACAATTCAAACCCGGTGGTGCCGCCAATGGACGCGCCCTGGCTTTTCTTGCCCACGAATATCTTGGCGGCCAATTTGGTACCATATACGATATCAGCACTATTTTGATACTCTGGTTTGCCGGTGCTTCTGCCATGGCCGGACTTTTAAATTTAGTGCCGCGTTACTTGCCTCGATACGGAATGGCTCCAGACTGGTCTCGTGCACAGCGTCCTCTTGTTTTGTTTTTTACTTGTGTATCCTTTCTTGTGACCTGGATGTTTAAAGCCGACGTAGACGCTCAGGCTGGCGCTTATGCCACCGGGGTGCTTGTATTGTTCGCCTCTGCTGCCCTTGCAGTTGCCTTAAGCGTCAAGAATGAAGGCATTTCTAAAAAAATCTTGTTCTGGTCGATATTATTAGTCTTCATTTACACCACGATAGCAAACATGATCGAACGTCCAGAAGGATTACATATTGCTTCTTTCTTCATCGCTGCAATTATTTTCGTTTCTTTGATTTCGCGGTCTTTGAGATCGCTTGAACTGCGTCTTGACTCTGTCCATTTGGATAGTGAGGCCACTTCAATTATCCAGGATATGATGAAGCGCGAAGGTTCGATTTGTTTGCTCGCTCGCAGACCAGGCGGTACTGATTACAGCAAGAAAGAAGCAGCCACTCGTCGAATTCACAAATTGACCCTTAGCGAAGCACATTTCATTTTTCTTGAAGTAGAACTTTCAGACCCTTCTGAATTTGCGGAGGATTGTTTAGATGTTCAAGGTCGAATTGTTGATGGGCATTGTGTCTTGTATTGTCAAAGCCCGGCAATTCCAAATGCAATTGCTGCCGTGTTGTTGCATCTGCGCGACAAAACTCAGGCACTTCCACGTGCTTATTTCGGCTGGACTGAGGGCAGTCCGCTTTCTTATGTATTTAAATATATCTTTCTAGGCGAAGGCGAAACAGCTCCTGTAACTCGGGAAGTTTTGCGAATAGCTGAACCAGACCCGCTTAAGCGACCTGAAGTGATAGTAGGCTGATTGTCCAAACAGAAACTGGATTAAATTTGTTGCTTGCATTGAACTTTTTTGCACTCAAAGTCGTCTATCTTAGTGTGAGGGGATTTCGTCAAGGACTTGCCAATTACTATGCAAAAAAAAGTCATTTCCGCCCTGCTTGCCATTTCGTTTTTGACTTTTGGCTTTGAAGCTAATGCTCTGCCTCAAAAGTCTGAAACCCAGTCGGATTCTGAAAAAATACAACATTTGCTCAATCGCATAACCTTTGGCAAAACGTATTCCGATATCGGATTAGTTTCAAAAATGGGAATCGAAAATTACATAAAATCTCAACTTCATCCCCAGGATCTTGTCGTTTCAGAGGATTTGATCGAATTGTCTAAGGCTGAAGCATTGCAAGCAAGTCCTTCTCAATTATTTATTAAATATGGTCGACCAGCAATTAAGGCGGCTGTTCAGAACCAGAACCAGAACCAGAATCAGAACCAAAGTTTGAAGGGTAACAAAGCCAAAGTAACGGAGCAAAACAAAAAGCAGTTCAACAAAATTGCGAGAGAGGCGAATCAAGTAATTTATGGAGATACAGCTTTAAACAGAATAGCAAGAGCTGTCGAAAGTCCAAGACAATTGGAAGAGGTGATGACTGATTTTTGGTTCAATCATTTCAACGTTTCTTCTGACAAAGGTTTAGACAAAATCTGGATTGGCGCCTACGAAGAAAAAGCCATTCGCCCATATGTGCTTGGAAGATTTAGAGATTTGTTGGGTGCAACAGCCCATCATGCTGCCATGCTCTTCTATTTGGACAACTGGCAAAATAGTGCACCACAAGCGGTTGAGCAAAACATTCAAGCAAATAACAAAAAGAAGAATAATAAAGGCATAAATGAAAATTACGCCCGCGAGCTTATGGAGTTGCACACACTTGGAGTTGATGGCGGATACACTCAAAAAGATGTAACTGAGCTTGCTCGAGTTTTGACTGGTTTGGGCACCCCAAATAGAGGCTCTATGATGGGCAAACTAAATAGACAAATGAAAAACGCAGTGGATCGCAATCCTTCTATGAAAAACAGGTTCGTTAGAAATTACGGTCAATTCGTTTCTGCCGACATGTTGCCTGGTGACAGTATGCTTGGATCTTATTTCGATGAGAGAAGACATGATTTTGGCAACAAAGTAATTATGAAAGTCACTATAAAAGGAGAAGGCGAAAAGGAAATTGAGCAAGTGTTGGATCTGCTTGCGAAGCACCCTTCCACAGCTAAGCATATAAGTTATAAGCTGGCACAATATTTTGTCTGTGATAAACCGCCACAAAGTCTTGTTGAAAATCTAAGTCAGATTTATTTAAAATCAGACGGAAACATCGCAACAGTATTGGATGCATTGTTTCACTCCAATGAGTTTTGGGACGTGAAAAATCAGAATGCTAAGTTCAAATCGCCATATAGATTTTTAATTTCGACTCTGCGTGCGACGGACACACGAGTGGAAGACGTTCAACCAGCTGTAAATTATTTGCGACAAGCAGGTATGCCTTTATATAAATGTCTTACTCCAGACGGATATAAAAACACCCAAGAAGCCTGGCTCAATCCAGATAATCTTGTAAACAGGTTAAACTTTGTCACCGCTTTTAGTTCCGGACGGCTCAAAGGAATGCAACCACAAATCAAAGAGCCAGAACTCATTGCATATTCAATTCCCGGCAAATTGAGCGAAAAAACTAGTAACGCAATTAAAAAAGCACCACCCGCGATGCAAATGCCATTGCTTTTAGGATCGCCTGAGTTCATGAAATATTGATAGTGAGTGAGGTCTAATTATGAATCGTCGTGAATTTCTAAAATCTGCTGCTTTAGCCTCCTGCTCACTCATGGCTCCAGGAATGGAAGCTTGGGCGCTTGAGTCCAAGTCTGCAATGAAAAGCGGAAGCAAGCTTGTGGTGGTCTTTTTGCGAGGAGCGATAGACGGATTATCTGTCCTGCCTCCAATAGCTGATTCGCGATACTATTCACTGAGACCAAGAATTGCCATTCCCGGGTCGCAAAGTGAAAATGGTGCATTATATTTAGATGGACATTTTGGTATGCATCCTGCATTGGCGCCAATCATGCCACTTTGGAAAAGCAAAAAACTGGCATTCGTTTTAAACGCAGGTTCGCCCAATCCTACAAGGTCACATTTCGATGCACAAGACTACATGGAATCTGGAGTGCCTGGAAGCAAGAGTGTAAGCACTGGTTGGCTCAATCGATTATTGTCTCAACTTCCAACAAACGATTCTCCGGTTCGAGCAATTAACATCGGTGCCACCACGCCTCGCATATTATCTGGTCCTGTTGCTGTTGCCACTTATGCACCAACTGCCAAACGAAGAATGGCTCCTTTAGACCAACCGCAGGTTTCGGCTGCGTTTTCTGACATGTATTCGGGACGCAACGATATATTAGGTAAAACTTTCGAACAGGGAATGGCTGCACGTGGCGAATTTAATCAAGCCTTCGAAAATTCAGCCATGCAAGAAATGGTGGCAGCTGATGGTGGCGCCCTCCCCGCAAATAAATTTAACGGATTTGGGCGTCAATTGGGCAGACTAATGAAAGAAGAGCCGAAAGTGCAGGTAGCATTTCTTGCTCTTGGCGGCTTTGATACGCACGTAAATCAAGGTGCAAGTCAGGGACAATTGTCAAATCAATTAAGTACAGTTGCAAAAGGATTATCGGAGCTTACAGCAGCTCTTGATACTGCCTTTAATAACACAATGATTGTGGTGGTTTCCGAATTTGGACGCACCGTGAAAGAGAATGGAAACGGTGGCACAGATCATGGACATGGCAATCTCATTTGGTTAAT
This sequence comes from Candidatus Melainabacteria bacterium, assembly GCA_016699165.1. Classification (GTDB taxonomy): domain Bacteria; phylum Cyanobacteriota; class Vampirovibrionia; order Obscuribacterales; family Obscuribacteraceae; genus Aved-18. The sequence continues at coordinate 4,428,080 of CP064963.1, forward strand.
GGGCAATAGAGTAAACGGTGGCAAACTCTACGGTAACTGGAGCGGACTGGATCAGAACTCTTTGTTTGAAGGGCGAGATTTGCCTGTGATGACCGATTTTCGAAATGTGCTTGCATCGGGCATCGGCAACCATATGGGGCTTGCTGCCAAACAAAAAGAAATCGTTTTTCCAGGCTACCAGCCTAATGATAAGACAGTAACTGGAATTTTTGCCTGATACCGCTCTGGGGTAAACCCTATTTGCATTTTTTTTCTCCGGCTCTAATCTACTAGAACCCTTACTACGTTTCGCCCTCAGGTTGCCTTCTTTCGTTGAGGCAAGTTGTTTTTGCCGGAGAAAAATCTATGAATACTTGCGAATCACAAGGCGCTCAAACGCCACCAGAAAATCTAGAGAATCAAAATAAAGGAACTATTCCATTGATTGGATTTCCTCAGCACGTGCACATCTATCATCATCACGATTACTCTGGTAGAGAGGCTGATACACAAAAAGAAAGCGAAAAAAACAAAAATAAGAATAAGGACAACGACCAAAATAAACTTGAAGACGCGCGCAAATCGCTCACTTCCATAAATAGTACAGTTATGTCGACTGTTGAAGCTTTGCAGCAGCTGATGCGCAAACATGTCAATTTAAAAAAGACTGAGACTAAAAATAAGCAAGAATCCACTAATTGGACAGATGATCCAAACGAAATTGATGAGCCAGCTCCGCCAGTAAAGAAAATCTGGCACGGATTGGATGGCGTGGCGGTAATGTCTTTTGGTGTTGCCATTCCGACTTTGATGATCGCTCTTATGACAATGACATGTTGTCAGCGCATGACACTTATGTTGTTGAATAATCCACTTGAGACCATGCTTGAACTGTTAATGGTGGCAATGATACCTTTTGCCATTTTGAATTGCTGGAAGTTTTATTGTAAAAATAACTACCACTTCAATATATTGCGTGGTTCATTACTAGGCGTAGCCATAGCTTCAAGTGCTATAACTGCACTTGTAAGCGGGGCAGCTTTATTTGTAGGAAGCTCTGAATTTGAATACAATACCGGCACCGAATTCAGCACCGGATTTGGTACTATTGCAATGCTTGCGGTCACTGCTTGCATTTGTGCGCTTTATGTAGGCAACCGGATTTGGTGTCGAATGGAATTCGCCAGTTCCAGACGTCACGTCATTCTTAATATTGCATCTGGATTGATACTTGGTATTCTGGCATTTGTTTGTGCCGAATCTAAATCTTGGTGTGTACGCTTTGCCGAGAAAGCAGCTATTTCTACAGAAGCAAATGAGCGCAAAGAAGGACTTGGTTGGCTGCGCTTATTAAATACTGAGAAGTGGTTGAAAATGGAGTGTTCTGATTCGAGATCGGTTGGAATTGTCGGATTTTTTGTGCCGATTAAAAACTCGGATGTTCAAAAACTTTATTTTACTGTTACAGGTAAGCCTTTTAGAGATGAGAAAGACGAGAATTTTAGTTCGATGTCGGATGAGTATTTGAGCCGGCATGTAGTGGGCGAGCGCATCTCGGGGCTAAAACTGGTCCGATCAGCAATCAATGGTGCACTCAGTCCAGATAATCTTACATCTACAATAGGTTGGACTTATGTTTTTCATAATGACACACCAAGCGCAAAAGAAGCACGCGCCGAAATTGCTCTGCCACCAGAGGCAGTTATAACCGAATTTACTGTATGGCAGGATGGCGAGCCAATTGAAGCTAATTTTGCTGCAACAGGCAAAGCCACAAATCAAAATAACAATGTCAATATCGGGCATGAAAATACGGGCATGATTTCAAGTCTTGGACGTAATCGTTATTTATTGCATTGCTATCCTGTGGCTGAAGGAAAAGAGCTAAGAGTGCAAACCACTATGGTGGTGCCATTAAAAATAGATACTCTAAATGCCGCTACTTTGACCCTGCCGCGCTTTGTTTGTTCTAACTTTGCACTTGATGGTGAGCATAATTTGAGACTTGAGTCAAATCATAAATTATCCAGTAAAGTGGATGGGCTCTCGGTTTCTAAAAGTCCAAATGGCAGCGATGTTATTGAAGGCGTGCTTGAATCCAGTCAAATTGAGCATTCTCCAATTGTGATTAATGCCCAGCGTAACGCAAGTTCGCTTACATTGACTGCCAAAGATCCAATTGCTGCTGCTCAAGCGCATAAAGACTTACTTGCTGAAGACGCACGCAAAAAGGCTCAATTAGAAGCTGAAATTGCCAAAGAAGTGGGCAATCTTGACGGACAGGGGCTGGTTGTGATGATTGATGGTGCACATGGAGTCAAGCAACAACTCGAAGACGTGCGCAACGTAATGAATCAGCGCAATAAAGCAATTAAAAAAATTCAGATGAAAGAGCGTATGAAAGAGCCGCGTTTTGTTGCTCAATCTATACACGAAGTTACTTCTAAAGCTCCAAACAGAGTGGTAGTAGTGCTTGATGGATCACAAGCAGTTAAATCCAGATTGCCTGAAATCAAAAAAGCTTTGCAGTCAATTCCACAAACTGTGCCGGTATCGATCATGGTAGCATCACAGGAAGACGAGTTGCTTGCAAAACCAACACCTCTTAGCCAAGCTCTGAGCGAACTCGATAAAGTCCAGTTCCAGGGCGGTCAAAATAATCTCAAAGCAGTAGTGCGCGCAGCTGAAGTGGCTGGTCAAGCCAAAGGCGGCGTAGTGCTTTGGATACATGGAGCACAACCGGCATTGTTTCCAAATATCTATATCATGTCTCCTTTTGCAAGCAAGCCTTCCTTCTTTGAAGTTTCCCTGGACAGTGGAGAAACTGACACGCTTGAATATTTTAAAAATCACAGCGAGATTTCGGGCTTCTTTCCAGTGCTTGCAGGACACAATTTGACCGGCAATCTGCGTGATTTCTTTTTGAAATGGCAACCTGGCCGTCGTGATTTTCAATCGCAATACAATTCTATTAATGCACTGGCAAAGACTTCGAACCAGACTCAAATACAGATGCTTTCTGGTAGAGAAGAGCGTGAGCTCGTTTTGCTTAACGCAGGAAAAACGATTGAAAGTTTAATCAAACAAAAACGTTATGATAGAGCAGCAATACTTGCCCTTCAGTACAAAATCGTGACACCTGTGAGTTGCGCAGTTATTTTAGACGAGCAAAACACACCACAATTGCAAGGTGCTACAAACGGTACAATTGGTGCACAAGGCGACGACGCCACTGTGATAATGGGCGTAAACACAGCAGGAACTGTGCGGGTGAACAACCTGGCTAATCTGGAAGCTCTGCTCAATATCATCGCCAATCTGGCGCAGTTGAGTGGTATCTTCCTTGGTGGCATGCTCTTTTTGCACGGAATCTTCTTGCGAGGCACAGTTGCTATCTTTGGAGTTGAGGTGAGTCCCATTGTTCGAATTTCACTTGGACTTGCAATATGCGCTCTGGGACTTTGTACTCCGGGATTAATAAATTGGTTTGTTGCTTCAGCTCGTGATGCCAATTTGTTCTCCTGAAATTAGATGCGATAAAAATTTCTGTACGCCCTCCTCCTTAAACAGAAACGAAACAGCCTCCGTCTGGAGGCTGTTTCGTATATTAAGTTCAAGCCTGTTATTAGTTTATTTGGCTTTAGTTTTTGTAGTCTTTTTTTGTTGCGACTTTGTTTTAGTTGCAGTTTTTGTTGCTGCCGCATTTGATTTTGAGGGTGCTGTTCCAGGTGAAACCGCTGGTGTTGCTTGTGGTGCGGCTGTTGGTGCAACACTTGGCGCCGTGACAGTTTTAGTCTTTTGCCCAGCGTCGGAAAATTCTTTATTAAATTTGGTGATTTCTTGCTCAAGTGTGTCGAGTTCGGCTTTTGGATAGCCATTTGCACTGACACTTGCTTCCATTTCTTTTAGTTTCAATAGTCTTGAGCTGAAAATTTCTGCATCTGCTGAACTGAGCCAACCGCGCTTAAGTCCCATCTGAATCTGGTCTTCGTAAGTTTTGATACGCTCTTTATATTTGAACTCGAATTTGTTGGTTTGTCTAAAACCTACCCCGCGTGTAACTTCGCTCGAACTAGAACTAGAGCTAGAACTAGAGCTTTGGGCTAATGATGGAAGCGAGGCTGTGCTTAAGAGTGCAGCACCAGTCAAAATTGAAAAAAGAATAGCAGTATTAAAATTCTTGGCAAATAACATTGAATTCGAACCCTCCCGGATTAAGGGTTCACATTATAAGCTACTTTTACTCAGGCTTGCTTCCAAGCTTCATATTTGCTCCATCGCGCAGGGCAAAAACTTTTTTCAATTCAGCCAATTTCGAGCGAGCCACAGTAACACCCGCCTTCAGCGCTTTCGTGTAATCTTTGTCTTCTACTGAAATAATAGGAATTCCTGCCACGTCGGGTTGAAGGACCACATCGGCTTGTTTCATCACTGTTTCGTCGCGAGCTGTAATGATTATCGAAGTCATTCGATTAGTGAGACTGTTGTATGTGTATAGATCCTTTTCCTCAATCGGCTTGATTATTTCGTCTACGTTGACTGCAATTACATAATCGGCACCCATTTCACGAGCCGGTATCACAGGTACGTTTGCTCGAATGCCACCATCGGCGTAAGCATGTCCATCCTGACAGACGGGACTGAATAAAGGTGGAAGTGAAGAACTTGCTCGAGCGGCCATGCCTAAATCGCCCTTCTCTAGTCGGTAGGCTTTCGCGTCTCTCAAATCGACTACCACCGCGGCATAACGCATAGGGAAATTTTCGATTTTGTTGTTGTCATCACCGACGGTTTGATTGATAAATTTAGCTAGTGACTCACCTGTATAAAAACCGGCTACCGATTTTTTGCGCCAGAAAAGTACTTTTTTGGCCCCTTTTTTCACAATCTGCAATGGAATTGGAACTGGTCTAAAGGCTCTTTTAATGGAGCCATCCTGGGTCACTTTTTCTAGTTTATCGATGGGAACTCCGCATGCATATAAGCCGCCAACAATGGCTCCCATACTGGTTCCAACAACGATATCGGGACGCAACCCGTTTTCTTCAAGAACTTTTAATACACCAATGTGTGCCGCACCACGTGCGCCACCGCCACCGAGAACCAAAGCGATTGTTTTTTTTCCTGCACCGTCTTGAGACCAGGCTGGCAAGCCTTGAGCGACAGTGTTTAAGCTCAAGAATAAAGATAGTAAAATTGGTTTGAGATTCATGTTTATTCTTCTTGGTTATATGCCGAGTTTCTCAAAACGTCCATGAAGGACACATTTAAACCGTTGCAAATTTGATAGAGAAGAATGAGACTGAAAGTATGACCGTTTTCGAATTTTTCAATTGTAGATTCCAGGCACCCGATTTTCTGAGCTAATGCCTTTTGGGTTAGACCCTCTTCTTCTCTCAATTTAGTAACAACTTCAGTTAGTGAAGAATGATCTGATTGAAATGGGTCTACATTGTTTTTCATAGTCTGGTTATAGCTCATCATTTATGTCTCAGTGCTCAAAGAGCGGCAACCTGTCAATGTTTAGGCGAATTAATCTGGACGAGAATGTTGACCTCTCAGAATAGATTTTTTGTAATACAAATAGGATTCAGGCTAAGAAGTTTCCAAACTCTTCTTGCGGAACCAGTTTTTTTAATCTACGTTCTGCAAGATAGGCAATTTTCGAAGATGCTTCATTTTGCTCATTCTTGGAGGTCTGAGGATCTAATCCAAAGTGAGAAGCTATCACTTCACTTTCGTGGTTAGTCAATTTATTTAGTAACTGAGATATTCTCTGACTTAAATATTGTGATTCCAAAATTTTATTGCTAACTGCAGCAAGGACTGGTTTTTTTGCAAAAACGGTTTGCAGATTTTCCAGTGATTCATTTAACTCGCTCGATAATTGCTCTAAGCTTGGCTCAGAGCCAAGTTTTAAAGTGAGTTCGCTTTTTGCGCGACGAATTTGTGACAAGTGGCTCAATTCCAGTTTTTGTTTAGCACTGACTTTCTTTGGGCTTTTGATCGGTCTGACATTAGTTAAAACGAACATGATTTGAATCTCCAATTTTGCGATTTTTTTTGACCTGCACCCCTTGTCGCTAGGGATTACTTAAACCGATATCGGAATACGTTTTGGGTCGGAGGCTATAACATTGATAGTCCTTGTTCAGACCGTCACTGTATTCAATATACTACTAATCTACCCGGAGCGGCAAGCGGTTTGTATTCTATAGAGTGCAAATTGCAAAAAAGTTTCGAGATGGATAAATAGGCTCCCACGGGGGCGGGCTTCAGAGTCTTCGAAGATTAATAAAGGTTAAGTGTGTCAATCTGCCATTTGAGGTTGTAGAATTGGCAGTAGTTTAAAGGATACAAGGCGGCGTACATAATTTATGGCAGATTCGCAAGCATTACTTGGAGCAATTGGAAAAGCGATTAGGGCTCAAAGAGAAAAAATCGGAATTTCTCAAATAGAACTTGCTGAGCGTGCTGGATTGCACAGGACCTTTATAAACAACATCGAGCGCGGTGCAAAAAACCTTAGTCTTGAAAGTCTTGTTTCAATTGCTGATGCTTTAGAGTTGACAGCTTCAGGACTAGTAATCGAGGCAGAAGAGCTTGCCAAAAATACAAATTCAGCCATCAAGGTATTGTTGATTGAAGACAATCCAGCGGACATATTTATGTTTAAAAGATGTGTCAATCTGACAGCACATACAACTTCTGTTCAAGTTTTACAGACTGGTCAGGAAGTTCAATATAGATTAGAAGAGTTACGAAAGGGTGTGGGCGATCCGCCGCCAGATATCATATTCTTGGATTTGAACCTGCCTGGTCGCTCCGGGCATGAAATTCTAACTGATATTAAGAGTAATGAGGCACTAAGGCACATTCCCATTATTATTCTGACGACATCATCAAGACCAGACGATATCAAAAAAACTTACTTCCATTTTGCCAATTCATTTTTAACCAAGCCGCTTGATCCCGCTTCATATGAAAAAGCAATTGATGGTGTACTAACCTACTGGTTTTCCACCACCAAAATGCCTTCAATGAACTAAATTAGTTCACGGGTTCGAATTACATGTGAATTGCATGATCCAGAGCCGATCCAATTCTATCGAATTCATCGTAGAGTTTTTTGGCTTCTTCATCATTCATTCTGCCGCCTGAATTTCTATAACCACCTTCAAGCGATCCGATTCTATCCAGACGTGCTCGCAATTCAGCTGCTTTAGACGATGATAGTTTACCCATGGTGAGGTTATAACTAATCTTGGATTCAAGACCAGCTCTACGTCCCATCATGTCATCAAATGCCACCACTTTGTCTGCGGCAAGATATAAACGACCATTGTCAATTAGCGGAGCGACTGTGATAGAGGGCGATTTCACCACTGTAACTAACTGATTGCGAAGCAAATCGTACTGATATGCTACTGGCAAATAGTTTGCGTAAGTGATAGTGCCGCCTCGGTCAAAACCTGCTTGTAGCGCAGCTAAATCATCGAGTTGTCTGCGATAAACAGCGGCTTGAGCAGCATTGAGATTGCCTGAGGCAAGTCCTGCTGAAATAAGTTCTACTAGTCTATCGTGGCGTGCTCTTAAACTATCGCGAATTACGCGAGGCTCAACTGTAGTGATCGAAACTACCTTATCCGATGAAAAAGCAACTGGTGATGATACCACTATTGGTTTGCCTAAACTTGAAGATGTTGTAGTGACCGTTCTAATTGTGCGAACGCCCGTTGCAGGGTCTAAATAGACCAGGCTGTCCATGGGACTCACTCTTGCATAAGTGACCAGATCGCCAGAAATAGAATCGAGTCTCGTTGCAAGAGGAATGGCAGTATCGACTGAGTATCCTAATGCTACTGTTCGATTAAAATCAGCGTTAAATGCGTCGATTAAAGCTCTCAAGCGAACTGAATCTGCGCTTGAAAGATATCCAGCTGCCTGGCGTTCGGCCATCAGGCGCTCGATTTCTCTTCTTCTTGAATCTAAGTAGACCCAATTGCCAGATATTTGCGGTGTTGATGATGTAATTACAGTTCCTGAAAGTGGCGCAACTTGTTTTGTAGTTGTAATGGTTGTGGTCGATGAACCGTCACCGTTGATTTGAATTTTTCTTTCCATTACTTCTGCATGACCAGGTTGTGCCGCGGAGACACCAATGCTGACCATCACAAGCGAAATTGCCAACCTCGGAAGCCATGTTGATTTAAAATATGCTCTGTTCATTTGAATGTACCCCTTATGTGGCATTTGCTACTGCATGCTTATGTTCACTTCGTAGCGCAGAACTGTTTTTACAATGCCTCAAGCGCCAAAGGGTGCCTGAAATTGTGTCCAAAGATTTCCTCCGGAACGTGCTTTGATACTGGTTTTGGCTTATTTGGTTACAAGTCTAAATCTAAGCATTGAGATAGGGAATGCAAGAGGATTTTCAATAGTGCATTAGATAAATGGTATCGAAATTAATACCATATAGAACTTCGCTCAGTTTTATAATTATTTGGATGCAACTGGCAGGCTGACAATGAATTTAGAGCCTTTACCTTCTTCTGACTCGACATTTATAATTCCGCCGTGCAGCTCTACAATTTTTTTGCACATGGCAAGACCCAGACCAGTTCCTGCGTATCTGGTTTCGGGATGAAGTCTTTGGAACATTCTAAAAATGCGAGTGGAGTCTTCCATCGAGAAACCGATGCCATTGTCTTGCACAATGATATTGGCAAGACCGCCTTCTTTTTCTGCATAAACTTTGATTTTGGGCGTGGTGCTCTCGGATCTATATTTAATTGCATTAGCCAATAAATTCTGAAAAAGCTGAGTGAGATAGTGAAAATTGCCGCTCACTTTTGGCAAAGGCTCTACTGTGATTTCCGCTTTGGATTCTCTGATGACAAGCTGAATGTCCTCTTGAACAGAGCTTAGAACTTCATTTAGATTGACTGGAACGGCTATGAATTTTTCTCGACCAACAGCACTAAATTTAAGCACATCGTCGATTCGCGCCATTGCTTTTCCAGCGGCAGAATGAATAAAATCGAGAAACTGCTGAGCTTGCTCATCTAGCTCAGGACCATATTCGTCTTTGAGTAAACGTGAGTAAGTTCCCATGGTGCGCACTGGTTCTTTTAAATCGTGTGCTGCAATCCAGGCGAATTCTTCCAATTCTTTATTCGATTGCGCAAGTTGCTGCGATGTGCGAAGAAGCTCACTTTCAGCCTGTTTCATCTGAGTAATGTCGCGAAAAATTGCAGCACCACTACTTACTAATCCTTCTTCATCTTTTATGGCGGATACACTAAGTGATAGATAAATCAGCCTGCCATCGGGAGTGGCGTGGATGAATTCCAGGTTGTCCATTTTTTTGTCTCTTTTGATACCATCTAAAATGGCGTCACATTCAGAGCCAATAATCTGGCGTAAACCTTTGCCGATAGTGGACTCAATTGAGTATCCAAAGAGTTGCTGTGCTCCTGAGTTCCAACTTATGACTGTGCCATCCAGCATAAAGCTGATGATAGCGTCTGTACTGGATTCGACAATGGCAGCAAGTTGTCTGCTTCTATAGTCTGAAACTTCATTCAAGCTCGTCAAGATGTTTGCTCCGATTGGCGAAAAACATAGTTTAAAGGGACTTTCGTGTTTTAATCAATTAGCATTTGCATGCGTAACCTGTGCTAAACAAGGCAAAATTGACAAGAGGATCTCCCAGGACTTAGGGCTGCAATGACATAGCTCAGCTGGCAATGGAACCTGTTTGTTCCTGTTAAAATTGCTTTTGGACTTGTGCAAACTGGGAACAATAGAAAAGGAAACTCTTATCCCAATTAAACTATGAGTTTTGGAGCAAGAAATGGACAAGAAAACGTTTAAAACCAGCAATCCTGTTTTGAGAGAAGGCGTCTTTGATAAGTCTCAGGAACAAGTCTCGGGTTCTGGAAGTGGCGTCTCTGGTGCAGCCGCTGATGTAGGTGCGGGTGCTCGAGCATCGGGCGAATCGATGACCTTGCAAGGCACTGTCAACAAAAGCTTCCTTTTGCTTGCCATAACTGCTATTGCAGCTGGCGTCACCTGGCATTATGCTTTTGCTACTAATCCTGAAAGTCTTATTCCATGGGCTATTGGAAGCTCGATTGTCGGATTGGTTGTAGGACTTGTCATTTGCATGAATGACAAACTTGCACCGGCTTTATCTCCTTTTTACGCCGCCTTCAAAGGTCTTGCGATTGGATGTATTTCTGCCTTTTACGAGGCAAAATACCCAGGGCTTGTTGTGCAATCAGTTGGTCTAACTATTTGTGTTTTTCTTGCTTTGCTCTTTGCTTATACATCCAAAATTGTCAAAGCAACTGAAAATTTCAAATTAGGTGTTATGTCGGCCACAATGGGGATTTTTGTTCTTTATTTAGTCAACATCGTTTGTGTCACGTTCTTTCATTTGCCAATCAAGCCAATTTACGACACTGGCTTTGTTGGAATTGGATTGAGTCTTTTTATCGTCACCATTGCTGCACTTAATTTAGTGCTTGATTTTGATTTTATCGAAACAGGCGTGGAGAAGCACGCTCCCAAGCACATGGAGTGGTATGGTGCTTTTGGATTACTGGTTACACTAATTTGGCTCTATGTTGAAATATTGCGTCTGTTGTATAAATTGCGTAGTAAATAAAATAGAGACTATTTCGAATTTTACGAAGGCACCAAATTTGGTGCCTTCGTTTGTATTGCAAGTATCTAAAAAATAAACCCACCATTTTATTGGTGGGAAATGAATTCGGCAGGATTGACCGTTTTAAATTGTTTTTGCCTCGGCGACATTAGTTGGCCATTAGGACTGGTTTAATTATTAAAAGGTTTACCTGCCGTGTTCATCTTTAATTCTTACCTCTTTTCTAGCACGCTTTTTTTGACCGACGCCAACCACTTGTCTCAGTCAAAAACGTATTCCGATATCGGATTACGTTTTTCGAGACTATAGAGTCAAGCTGGGGCGGTATTTTGAAAGAGGCTAAAATCGACCAAAAAAAGAGAGCCGAATTTAAGTGTCGGCTCTCAGATTTTGCTAGAGAATCAGGACTTATTTTTCAAACCAACCTATTGGTCCTTTGTCCAGATTCACGTTTATTTGCTTCACTTCGGTGTAAGCGTCAAGTCCGAAGGTTCCCAGTTCACGTCCCCATCCAGATTGACGATAGCCGCCCCATGGCACTTCGTTATAAGTGAAGTGATAGCCATTAACCCAGGTGATGCCGCAGCGCAATGCTTTCACCACGCGATGAGCAAGTGCCAGGTCGTTGGTGAAAACAGCTCCGGCTAGACCAAAGTCAGTTCCGTTAGCCAATTCAATTGCTTCTTCTTCTGTTTTGAATTTCTGCACTACTGCCACTGGTCCAAAAATTTCTTCTTGAACGATGCGCATTTCTGGTTTCACATCAACAAACAATGTTGGCTCGACATAATATCCTTGACCATATTTGCCACCAGAAAGAACATTGCCGCCGAAGTCAATTTTGGCACCTTCTTTTTTACCGACTTCAATATAATCGGTAACTGTTTTCAATTGCTGAGTGGAAACAAGTGGACCCATTTCTGTCTCAGGATCATTGCCAGGACCGACTTTAATCTTTTTGGCACGCTCAGTCATTTTTGTCACGAATTTATCATGGATTGATTCATGAACAACAAAGCGTGAACCAGCAGAACAGACTTGACCAGCGTTGCAGTAGATTGCAAATAAGGCATAATCAACAGCCGTATCCAAATCCATGTCAGGGAAAACAACCATTGGTGATTTGCCACCTAATTCAAGAGTGACTTTTTTCAAGTTACCCAGAGCAGCTTGAGCGATGGCTTTACCCGTACGAACTGATCCTGTGAAAGCAACTTTGTCTACCAATTTGCTTTCTGACAAAGGCGCGCCAGCTGTTTTGCCATCTCCTAGAACGATATTCAAAACACCAGAAGGAAGTCCACATTCGTGCATTAATTCAACTAGACGAATAGTGGAAAGAGGCGTGTATTCACTTGGTTTCAAGACGACTGTGTTGCCTGCACCAAGAGATGGAGCGAATTTCCAGCAAGCCATGAGCATTGGAAAATTCCAGGGAACGATTTGTCCGCATACACCAATCGGTTCGCGAACTACTGTTGTTTCTGAATTGGCTGGAACTGGAACGTGTTGTCCGTTTGGTTTGGTGATGAGTCCTGCATAGTAGCGGAAGCAGTTGGCGGCATCTGAAACGTCGTACTGAGCTTCGCGCAATGGTTTGCCCTGGTTCAGTGATTCAAGCTCGGCTAATTCTTCTTGGTGTTCTTCGATTTTGTCAGCAATAGCAAACAATACTTTGGCGCGATCGTAAGCGGTCATTCTAGGCCATGGACCTTCGTCAAAAGCTTTGCGTGCGACTTTGATAGCTTTCTCGACCATTTTGGTGTCTGCTTCTGAAACTTTGCAAAGAGGGCTTCCATCGGCAGGATTGTAGAGTTGACGCTCGGTTGCGCCTTTTTCTGCTTTTCCATCTATAAATGATTGCCATTGACGGTCAACATTGACCTTCGATTTAGCGACAGTACTTACCATTGAGATTAAATCCCCCTTTGAAATAAGGTTTGGAACAAGGATTGAAACAGGGCTGGAGCCGAGTTCCATCATATATGTGATAAATAGTAACATCTCTGTTATGCTGAAAATTAGTCGTTTCTAATACGTTCCTTATATATAGTGGATTGGTCGGTATGAAAAATGGAACTCAATGGGATCTATCTGGGCTTCAGCACAGTTTTGTCGTCCAGGGTTTGCGCTATTTAATTGGCGGATTTTTTCTACTTGCCATTCCATTTTGGACTTATGCTCGCGCCGCTACTATTCAATTCAGCTTTGCAGGCGGAGCACTTGACGCACAGATATTGATTTTGCTCGTTTACATGCTCGTTTGTGTTCATGGCATTCTTTTCGCCACGCTTGGACCTTTAATTTTGGCTGGTGGACTTGCGTATGTTAAACGTGCACAGATGCTAATCAACTCGAGTGCGCCTGCTAAGGTCTTGTTAGACTTAAAAATGCGCCAGAGCAAACTGAGTTTAAATGGTGGCACACTCTTAGACGGCACTGTCACTTACGATGATGGCAGCCAGGAAAGTTTCAAGCTCGTCTGTCGCCATAAGCCAATGGAGCTGCGCAATTTGATTGCTCAAAGCACGCAGGTGGACATGTACGGCGAGCCAAAGTCTAATCCAAAGCCAAGAGTGTTCGATACACCTTGCGGCTTATTGCTCGAACAACCAAACGAACTAGGTTTAATGCAATCTATCTTTGGATTTAGCGATAAAACAAAATTTTTAGAGCGTCGCGTAAAAGGAAAAGTGACGTCGCTTGCAATAATGACTTTTGTATATCTTGTGTTCTTGTCGCCGATTAGTTTAAACCTGGGCATGTTCCCAGCGCATGCCAAGCCGATTCTGTCTATTACTGTCATTGCATCGCTTGTGTTTTTGTTGGCGGATTTTTTAGAAAGTATGAAATTAGCTCGTATGAAAGAATCGCTTCAAAAAGTCGATTGTCAGTTCACTTTGCTCAAACGTGGCATTCTGGGATTCTTAAATCCTAAAATTTCCAAAGTCAATGTCATTTTTAAAGATGACCGAGAATCATTGCAATCAATTCTATTGCTTGAATCATTCAACAAAGTTCCTGATGGCGAGCCCGTTTATGGAAGTGCATATATCGACGATTCAGGACGGGTGGTTGGTATTGTTAATGGTGCCACCAGTTTGGTTAAATCGAAAGTGGCAAGCTGGGCAATTGCGCCGGTGGTGTTATATTTGGTGACAATGCCTTTCTGTATTTCATCCATGCAGCCGGATATAACGAAACAGCACAAATTCAACAATGGCAACGAATACTATCAGCAAGGTGTTTTATATAAAGCTTATGGGTGGACCGAGAAAGCAAGAGAAGCCATGATTGAAGCGCAGCGCTTCGAGCCTAATACAGCCAAGAAGGCTCAAATTTATATTCGCACTCATCTGCCTTTGAATCCAGTTTCAAAAGATGCTGAGCGAATGAACATCAAAGGATACAATTTAATGGCTTCGCGTAAAACGAAAGAGGCAATCGAAGCTTTCAAAAATTGTATGGCAAAATACCCTGAGTTCGAGTGGCCTTATGGAAATTTGGGTTCGCTCTACATAAAACTTGGAGAATTTGATCAAGCCAGAATCTATCTCGATAAGGCAATTGCAATCAATCCTGACTATGTAAACGCGCTTCGACACCTGGCTGAGCTTGAGCTTCGTCAAGGACACCGAAAAGAGGCTCTTATGTATCTGGATAAAATTTCAGCACTGGATAATGGCGATTTTAATCAGTCTGGTGTCGAGATACAGAAATTTGCTATCAAAGCATCTCTTTAGTATCGCTTTCTTGATCTGAATTTAGGTGTTTGAACATTACAAAAGCATCCACCGCTCCAAGCATGCTGTGGTCAAAGACCTGAGGAAGTGTGCCTACGATATTAAAACCAAGGCTTTTCCAGAGATTGACGGCTGGTGTGTTGGTTGCAATTACATAATTGAACTGCATCGATTTATAACCTGCATCTTTTGCAATTTCAAAAGAATGAATGCCCAATTGTCTGCCAAGACCACAGCCTCGGGCATGTTTTGCCACCATATAAGTAGCAGTTGCTACATGAGCACCCCTTCCTGGCCATTGAGGCTTGATCAAGTAAGCACCACCTATGGTGTTTGATTCGACGTCGAATGCGACGTGGCTGATGCTATCTTGTTGATGCCAAATTTGCTTAAATTTTTCAAGGCTGGTATCGGCAGGATAAGGAAACGAGTCGCCTTGCGCATTTATCTCTAAAAATATTCTGTGCAGTGAGGCGAAGTCTTCTTCAGTTTTGGAGAATGGCACAATTTTAAATGACATTTTATAACTGACCAAAAAGTAAGTTATCCAGACCGCGAACCAGTCCTTTTGTTTTGGTGACCATACGCGCAGCTAAAAGAGTTCCGTCCACATAAGGCCTGGCGCTTGAACCTGCGTCGTGTCTAATTGTAAGTCTTTCGTCGGGTAGTCCAAAAATTGATTCGAAAGATAATACAAATCCAGGCAAGCGCAAACTGTGAACTGGAGTCCCTTTTATTTGAGCGCCGCGAGCTTCTTTGTAGCCGGCGGTTTCATCTACAGAGATAGCCATTTTGTTTATTTGTACTTGCGATAATTCTTCTGCCAGTTCGCGCGCGGTTCCGCTGGGTGCATCGATTTTTTCAGCGTGCGAATAATCAATCACTTCAAAATGAGGAATGTGATTTGCTGCCATGAGCGAAAAACGCTTGGCTAGGGCCGCTGTGATGGAAAAATTGCCACTTGCTATCACTCCTAGATCTTTTTTGCGGGCTTTTTTTTCTATCTCCTCGAAATCTTCACTTGAAAGTCCTGAACTTCCCACCACCACATTTACGTTTCTATCGAGTGCCTGGTGCACGTGATCTTTGATTGAAAGAGCGCTTGTATAGTCAATTAAGACATCAACTGGATCTAGATTCAGAGCTTCTTCGACAGTGGCATAGACCGATGCGTGTTCGAATTTTTGACCTGCACTTTTGCGTGAAACTGCACTTGCAAGCTCAAAGTCGCGCGATAAAATCACTGCTTTTCCGATTTCACTTCCTGTCCATCCGGTGATTCCGGCAATGCAAAGGCGAATTTTATTCTCTGTCATTTTAGCTCTTGTATTCTTGGTCCAGTTTAGTTATTTCGTCTTGACGCCCTAATTTGCGCAACACTTTTTTGATATTTTCAAGACAATCTTTGAATTGACTGCTTTCAATTCCAGTCGACTCTTTTTGAATGGCAAGCGATTGTTTGAGCATCTGCAACGCTTTTTCATTTTTACCTTGCAAAGAATATATTCCGGCAACGTTGTTTAAGTCGCGTGCCACATTACGGTGATGTGAGCCAAGCACTGCTTGGTCCGCTGTAAGCGCTTCTTCAAACGCCTTTTTCGCTTTGCTAATTTCGTTGTGCTTGATATACCAGTTACCCAGGCTAGTGTAAGCTGTGCCTAGCTCAGGGTCTTTGGGAAGTTTGCGACGCGACTCTACTACTTGTTTTTGCAAGAAAAGAGATTCGCGTGAAAGTTCAAGATTATCTAAAACGTTAGACAAGTGCTGAGTGGCGATAATTCGCTCGTCAGGAGATGTATTTTTAGAATTATTCATAATACTTAGCGCCTTGCGCAAAAGTTTTTCTGCTTCTTCATTTTCACCAAGAGCCGCACTTGAAGAGGCTAGGCGCACCATACTTTCTGCCGTGGACAAATGGTTTGAACCTAATTCTTTATCACGAATCAAAAGTGCTTGCTTGAAGAATTGGTGCGATTTTTTGTATTCACCAAGTTCAAATAACACCATTCCCAGTTGGTTAAAAACAACTGCACGACGGGGATCTTTATCGCTGAATTTCTGCGCTGCATCCATTGCCTCTTCCAGAGTTTTTCGAGCTTGAGGCAATTTGCCTTCAACAAATTCGTTGGAGCCGCGATCAATTAAATCTTGAAAAGACATTTGAGCGCTCAGGGCGGGAATTAAATTAAAAAGAAACACGCTTTGCAAAGCGATTACTGACACAGATATTTTTGTCTTCAAAAGCATTTTGAGTCTCACTTGTGATAGACAGTGATTTTATCATGCTTGATGTGGTCATTTTGTGACTGGGCTAGTTTGATCGAATTCGACGCTTGACTACTCGATAATTAGTGGAAAACCAAATCTGGCATTGCCGCTATATACTCCGGCAATCTCAGGTGAGAGTATGCTCAGATGAATTTTTGCCTCAATTGCATCACTTAGAACGAATTCGGGAAAGACTTTGTCGGTTGAAAATTCCTGGCGCTCTACTAAAAAATAACCGCTAATTTTGCCCCAAAAAAAATAAACCAAACACAACTCGTTTGCACTCTCGCTCAAAGTCTTCATCGTAATTAGTGAGTGTCTTGGCAGGTCTTTTATATGATCTATAAAATATTTTGCCATCTGGATTGGGCTTTCGGTTTGAGCGGGCTCCATGAATTGTCCGATGAAAGCCGATGAAAATGGCAACACAATTGACTCGGGTAACTCATAAATTTGAATTTGAGTGGAATCGTCTTTGTTGAGCTGTGTCAATAAAGCTGGCAATGCTTTGTGTGTGTGCTTAATTGCTTCCTGGTTTAAACCGGCATATAAAGCACCTACGCACCAGCCAGCATATAAAAGTATTGCGCCTCTAAATTTTTGATGGTCCGAACTTGCTTTTAAAACACCAGTAAATTTTTCAGCATCAAGCCAGTCTGTAAGTGCATTAACGCCTTTCGTTTTTAAATCCCAATTTAGAATATTCGAGCCAGTTTGGGGAGGTGGAAAAATATCCCCCGCTCTTTTGTAATTAACCGTATATGGTGTCAAGCTCATCGACTTATTTAAAAGGAATATACAAGTCAGTGGTTGGCAATTCATAAAGAGCGCGCAAAGTGACAAAATCGTTTATTGAAGGGCGATTATATCGCGCTGCACTATACGAATCGTTTTCATCTACGCCGGTTCCATGATCGTACATAATATCTTTCGCGTTTTGTGAGTGATTTTGCAGACCTAATGCATGTCCAAATTCATGCATGGCAGTATGAGTAATCTCGCGCGAACCATGACCACCCCAGGTTTTAGCAAACTTAGTCTCAATATGAATAATGGCGCGAGCGTTTTTCACACCCTGCCACGGATAATAAGTTCTGCCCACAGCACCGCGTCCTTCTTCTTCGCACCATACAAATAAAATGTCGGCTTTACATGGATCATCTGTGTATTGAAACTTGATGCGACTGTCTTTCATTATGGCTGACCAGGCGTTGATGCCTGTCATCACTGCAGATTTATATTCGCCTTTGTAATCGTTTGCAGTAGAAAGCCTTTTGAAAAACTCGGGCTTGATCAAATATGGATAAAGCTTTTTACAAGTGTCGACAGTCATGTCACCACCAGAATATCCTTTGGGAAATTTTAAACCGTTTGTGACATGAATTTTGAGTGGCGCACCAGAGCGATTCCAGCGCGACAAGCCGGATACGCTTGATTGACTGTATGGAGCGATATTTTTAAATTGTTGATATTTTTTCAAATAAAGCAGTGCATTTTTTGAAAAGGTATTATCTACACTGGTCATTACTACAGTGCGACAAAAGGCATGCTCAGCCGTTTTGTAGTCGTCTGCATAAAGTGAGCTGATGCCTAAATAATACTGAACTGATGGATCGTTTGGATCCAGTGCACTGCATCTGTTGAACAAAAGTGCTGCTTCTTTAAATTTTCTCGACTCGAGTAACTCAAATGCGTTCCTCTTTTCATTTTCCAAATTGAAAGGACGAGGCGGAACGGCAAAAACTGGACTATTATTTCCAGGACAACTCAAAGTAAGAAGAGCGAAGAAGATAAATATTAAGCGCTTAAGACTGGTAAAATTCTTCAAATACATTTTTTTGGATGTGAGTTCTAAGGAGTTCTAAAGTTATGTTCGGCAAAACTGCAAAGCTTGCAATGTTCTCGCTTGTGCTCAGCCTCAGTCCGCTAGGCACACTGAGTACTTTAGCACTGGATCAAGATGGTGCCACTACACAACTAGAAGTAAAGAGAAGCGAGTCAAGTAGCTTAGACAGTATTTTCAAGAGCCAGGCAAGAGAGTATGAAACAGCTTTCGCCTCCGGTGATGCCGCAAAAATTGCTTCTATGTGGTCTGAAAAAGGGACTTATATAGATACCGATGGCTGGGAGTTCAGCGGTCGCAAAGCAATCGAAGACAATTACAAAGATTTTTTCGCTTGCAAAAAGGGCAAAGTTGCAATCACTGTCCAGTCTGTTCAACCAATTGGTGATGCTGCTGCCATTGAAAAGGGGACAGCCACTTTTAGCGACCTTGATGGCAAGCCCCTATCGTCTTGCACTTACACAGTTGTGCATGTACTCAACGGTGGAAAATGGGAAATTGCAAGTGCCACCGATCATGGTGAGGTTGATGCCAGAAGTCAAAAGTCTATAAAAGATCTGGCCTGGATGCTTGGCGAATGGCATGCTCAGGGCGCTTACGGTGAAGCCACTGTTACTACCAGATTTGCAAACGGATCCAATTTTCTTGTTACCCGCTTTGACTTGAAAGACAAAAATGGCAAAGGGCGAGAAGAGATGCAAATCACAGGATTTGACCCAACTCAAAATGCGTTGGTTTCCTGGATTTTCGATTCCACAGGCGGATTTGGTCAAGCTCGCTGGTACGGCCATGGCAAAACGTGGGAAAGCCGCATGAGCAGAATAACTCCAGGCGGGCAAAGATTGTCCGCGGTTAATTACTGGCAACTAGATGCTCCAGATAAATTTACCTGGCAGTCGACTAAGCGTGTGTTCGAAGGGATGGACTTGCCTGATTCTGAGCGCATTACAGTTAGTCGCGTCAATGTACTTGCACAATAAGGGATAGAAAAAATGAAAAACAGAATTATCACTTCTTTAGTGCTTACAAGTTTGACAGTTACGTTATTTGCTCCAGGCGTGATGCTCGAGGCGCAGGCTCGAGGTTTTGGGGGCGGCGGAGGCGGCTTTTCGCGTGGCGGCTTTGGTGGTGGTGGCGGAGGCTTCGACCGCGGTGGATTTGACCGTGGAGGATTTGACCGTGGAAATTTTGACCGCGGTAATTTCGATCGCGGTGGCGCGGACAGAGGCGGTTTCGATAACGGGGGCTTCGACAGAGGCGGCGACAATGGAATAGGTCGTAATAACTCAATTGATTCAGATCCTAATCGCGGTGTCTGGACCAGACCAGGCGGCGTTGATGGCGGCTCTGGGATAGATAGAGGCAATTTTACAAGCGGTGTTTGGAACAGACCCGCTGGCACCGGTATTGGTGGCGCTGGGCACTTAGACCCAGTTCACAATGGCGGCTTTGGTTTTGACCATATCTCTGGCAACGGTAATAACGTTTTCAAAGGCGGTCACAATACCTATAATTATTCACCTACTTATATGAATAATCGCGGACTTGCTGTTCGCAATGGTTTTAACGGCTATGACCACTTTTATGGACATGGCTGGTATGGACGTTATCCTGGTTGCTGGTACGGCGCTGGTTGGGGTGCAAGTACTGCTTGGATGATAACTGACTGGAGCATGATGGCCGGGATGCTTGCCATGTCTGCTGTGACACCACTTCTATATGGATATGGTGGCGGCGGTGGTGGCGGTTCAGTCACTTATAACAATAACAATGTTTATTACAACGACCAGCCTGTAGCAACAGCCGATCAGTATTATTCGCAAGCTCAGACTTTGGCTACTCAAGGACCGACCGCAACAAATTATACAAGTCCGATGCTTACGTCGGGTTCTGGAGCGGTAGCGCCAGCGGTACCAGCTGACTTTAATCCTAAAACTACAGCCAAACTTGATGCTAATGCAAAGAAAGCAGAATATAAACCACTTGGTGTATTTTCTCTGGTTCAAGGCGATCAAACTAATTCGACCACGATGTTCCAGCTTGCAATCAATGCCAAAGGCGATATTGCCGGCAACTACTACGACATGCTTACCGATCAAGATCAGCAAGTGCATGGTCATTTAGATAAGAAAACTCAGCGTGTCGCATTTACGGTGGGCAAAAATACCGCCGTAGTTTATGACTGTGGTCTGGGTAACTTGATGCAAGAGCAAGCGCCTATTCTGGTCCATTTCGACAAGAGCAGAACTGAGCAATTCTTGCTTGTTCGCCTGAAACATTCTGATGCTCAAGGGCAAGCTGGCAAAAGCTAAATTTTACTAGCTAGTTGATTAGATATCGGTCAAATTTCTCACTACAGATCAGTAGTGTCTTTTGATCCTGCGGACATCACCACGGGGGACCCATCAAATTAATCACACCGCCCATCGGCACTGGTGAGCAAACTGATTTGAGCATTGGTAGATTAAATGTGAATTTGTCTATCTTGCCTTTTTGAGACACTAAGACTTCTCCTTCATAAGTTTGCCATCCCATCCGTTCGTAAAGTGGAACGAGGTTCGATTCACAGACAAGCAATGCAAAGTCAACTCTTTGCTCCTTGAAAAAATCGAGTGTCTTTTCAATCGTCTGTGATGCCAATCCTAGTTTCCTGGCGCTTGTGTGAGTTTTGACTCCGCCTATTCCACCAATCTTTACTTTGACATCATTCATCATTGCAATTCGAATGATTGCGCCTACGTAAGACAAAGCTTGTTCGTCAGAGTCCCAACATATCGAGCACCATTGAGGGGAAGCCCACTCAATTGACTTCCCTTTCCAATCAGCAATTTCATTAGGGGGATAGACATTTATTGAAAGAACATTGAGAGCGGATTTTTGCTTTTCTGTTAGCTCAGTTAGGCTATGTAGGCTGAATGTACCGATGTTATGTGTAGGCTCTATAGCAGACATGTTTTTTTACTTAATTTTTCTCGGCGTATTCTTTTACTGCTCCCGATAGTTTTACAAACTTGGGAGTGAACCAGTATTTGCGCATTTCTTTGTAGGTGTCATCGTAATTCCAATTTTCTTGGCTTACGCGCCAGATGCCAATCATGCAACCCGTACGATCTGAGCCGTGTGCGCAATGAACGAGAATTTTTCCATTAGTAGGATCTTTTTCGGCTTTTTTGATTGTATTCAAAAGCGTGTCGACTTGCTCTTTTGTTGGCGGTGCCGATGTCATAACCAATCTTATGTATTTTAATCCAAGCTCAGAAGCCGCTACTTTTTCATCGAATTTTTGCTCCGATGGCGCGCGTAAATCTATAAGCGTATCGAATCCCATTTCTTTGAGCTTGTGCAATCCTTTCATTGTCGGCTCGCCGCTGCGATATAAAAATGGATGCACTTCATGAAAATTGGGCAGGTCTTCGATCGCTTTTTTCTTATGCGCATTGGCTGGCGTAAGCTCTTTAGGCGAGCTTTTGGCTGAACAGCTAATTGGATATGAGAGGATAGCCGATAAAAGAAGGTAGTGAACGAATCGCTGATGTTTCATGATCTATTTAACGCGTTTCCAGTCGCCACCACAATAATGGAGTTTTTTCCAGTCACCATCACGTTTTACAAACACATCAGTGACATGTGATTCAAAAACGGCTGGATTGGCACCACCGACTTCTTTTTTCAATACGAAAGTAACTACAGCTTTGTCGCCAGTTATTTTTGCAAAGGGCTGGTCGATAGTGAAGGCGATGGCCGGAACTTTTAGTCGCTTTTCTTCTGCTGCAATTTTAGCTTTTACGTTTGCGATGATATTTTCTCTTCCCACCACTGTTTTTTTTGTGCAGACATCATATGTGGTGCAATTTTCATCGAGATATTTGGCAAGTTCGACATAATCCTTTTCAGCTACGGCTCTTGTGGTTGCTTTTAGGACTGCAATTATAGTTTCACAAGTATTTTCCATGGGCTGAGAACAACTGATGGCACAATTTGCAGATTTTGTGATTTCGTTGGAATTCTCACCAGCAACCGCAGGACCAGTAATTGAAACCAGTACCATACTGAAAAATAGTAGGTTCGAAAGTTGGTTTTTCACTTTATCGTCCTCTTAGGGCTGCGTCTACACTGCTCAGGGCGTGATCTGTATCGCGAAGATAAGCACGTAGGCGATCAATTTCTGATTGTAAATTAGCTACCTGACCGCCTTTCTTGTCGATGGCTTCTTCAATATCAGCTCTTTGTTTAATTAGTGCGTCGCGTGTAGATTTGAGATCCGACTCAACGCCACTGCTGTGGGCATTTACCCCTGTTAGCAAGCTAGTGAACAGAACGGACAGCATTAATGAAAAGCCCGTCCAAGCTAGTAATTGTGACCTCTTTGCGCTCATTTTGCAACCTCAAGACTGCTCGCTGTTTGCTTTTGAGTAGTATTAAGGCTAAATTTTAACCCTAAGTGGGCGTTTTCTCTAGTCTTTTATCTTCTAATGCCCCCTTGATAAAAGTCGAAAGCTTCAATTTTTATTTTCTTCTTCCAGATATTTCGAAAATCCCTGGCAAAATCTTCCGCCGCATCTGTAGATAGGTTCTCACAGTCTCTTAAAATGAGCCTTTCTAAGCTCTTGAGCTTAATCAACTTGCGTAGTTGTTTGTCGTTAATAGATGTGTTGCGTAAATCTAGGTTGACCAAATGAGTTTTGGCCAATTCTTCCATCATTTCATCAGTGATAACTCGAGCGCCTGTTAAGTCTAGGGCGTATAGCTTGGGAAGATTTATTATGTGTTTTAAGTTGTGTGAGGTACACGGACTCTGCGCCAAATCGAGAACTGCAATTGTTTTAATTTTACCAATCGCCTCATACTGAGCATCGTTTAAAGGAATATCTTTGAGCTTTAAATTTAAAATTTTCATGCGCTCGAAGGCAGTTATACTATCTAGAGAGAGTGACTGTAATCCAGAAAGTTCGATAGATCTAAGTCCCTTCAATCCGCTCAACTTCACTCCCAAATCTTTGCTTGTGTTAGTGTCCGACAAGCTCAGAGTGTTTAAATTTTTAAAATTCTTAAGCGGTTCGACCAACGCATCAGTTGCTTTAGGAGTGAGCAACACTAGTTTTTTTAGCGATGGAAGGCAAAGTGTTTTAAGTCCTTGATCTGTTACTTTGGGACAAGATAGTTCTAAATGTGCAAGGCTTTTGAAATTATTTAAGTACTGAATACCAGCATCAGTTATGTCTGGAGAATCAATTCTTAGCTCTACAAGCTTGTCTATTTTTGCCAGTTGCATCAAAAAAGTATCAGTTATATTGCAATTTAAAACTTTCAAAGTTGATAAGTTTGAATCTGTCAAATATTCGATTCCGGAACCATCAAAGGTGCAACCTATCAAATTCAGCTCATCAATTTTTTTCCCTTGCAACTCTTTTAAGTCGGCGTCATTGAGCAAATCAGAAATGGTTTCTACACAAATCCAATTGTCTTGGATTGAAGTTCTAAATTTTATTTCCTGGTTTGCTTTCCTGACTTTTCTATATGTGTCCCAACCGCTTGAATGAGCCGGCAACGATTTTTTTGTTAAAGATTGGTTAGTCTCTTCTTTTTTCTGCAAATAGAGAACAGTACAAAGACCAGTTAAAATGACACCACCAGCAATGGCTAAAAGAGTCCATTTATTGTCTTGCGTATGCCCTTTAGTTTTTCTGGTTTCGGTTGGGTCGTGTTTAGACAAAAGTGCTTGGTTGAGTTGGGTAATTACTTTCTGCAAGTCTTCTGGTCTGTCGGCAGGTTCTTTTCGAAGACACTTGTCTATAATTTCAATCAACTCATCCGGAAAAATTGATTCTGGCACCACTGACGATATCAATTGCGGTTTTTGTTTGCGGTGCATAGTTATTGTTTCAATGGCGGATTGACCAACAAATGGTGGTTTTCCTGTTAGGCACTCAAACATCAAACAACCAAGGCTGTAGATATCCGAACGATAATCAAGTTCTTTACCTTGAGCCTGCTCTGGGCTGACATAAAAGGGACTTCCAATCAGAATCCCCTCAGCTGTTAATGTATTTTTTTGAGTCTGAGTCTTGGCTATTCCAAAATCTAAAAGTTTGACCTGTTGTCTTCCTTCGTGATAAACAAGCATAATGTTTGAAGGCTTTATATCTCGATGGATAATATTTCTTTTGTGTGCAAAATCAAGCCCTTCGCAAATCTGCAAGAAAATGGCAATGGCATCGATGTAGTCAATTCTGCCCTGCTCTTCGATGAATTGAGCCAAATTGAAGCCGGGTAATAACTCCATCACCATAAATGGTGCGCCGTCTTTTAGCTGGCCAAAATGCAATATGCGGGCGATATTTGGATGCGTTAAACTACCGGCTGAAATGGCCTCGCGCTGTAGTCGAGCTGCGTTGACGCCAGTATGGTCGACAGCCAAAATCTTGATTGCCATGTCAAGATTTAAAACCAAATCAATAGCCTGCAAGATTACACCGACTCCTCCTTGCCCAATAACAGATAGAATCTTGTATCGATCTGCTATGACAACTCCAGGAGAGTAATCAGCTATTTTCATAATACTTTATCGCAGTTAAAGTGTGACTTATCCATTCGACTAATGGTAAGGCAATTTTCCGCGCATGATAGCTAAATTAATTTTTCCAGATAATCATGGCAAACTAATTATTTGTCTTGTTGATTCCCGCCAGATACTTAGCCAACATTTTTGCTTCATTCTCGGTACCGGCAAATGGTGGCATAATTCCCTTGTAAGGATTTTCTTTGTTTTTTGGATCCATCATTTTTAAAAATGAAACAATAGAATCTTCGTCGCGTTCGCCAATTAGGCGCTTCATGCTTCTGTAACCGTCTACGGTGTGACAAGCCATACATTGATACTGAAAGAGCTTTTCACCACAAGTGGTATCAGTTTTTACTGGGTTAGTGGCATTTGCCCATTTTGCTTGGGTGAGAAATCCTTTCTCACGCAATTCTTCCACCTGACTTTTGCGAATACCATTTGAATACATGTAGTTGTATACGACATAAGGTTTGCGCAACATTTCGCGCATCCACTCTGTCGATCCCGTGGCGATGAATCCACATAACATAAATAACAAAGCTATCTTGAATGTAAAACCTTTGGGGTTAAGATAGGGGCCAAAATAAGCGAAAACTATAATTGTTCCAGAAAAGACCAGGCTCAAATAAAGAGCACGTGCCAGCACTGAAAAATTGCCAACGCCCGATGATTGAATTCCTGTAAAAATCGTTTCTAGAGTAACTTGTGGAACCTGGCTGAGATACCAAAAACTAGCTATTGGTCCCAGGAAGAATACAGGCAAAAGCCATTTGGCGCAAAATTTGACTACATAAACGCGCAACTCTTCGTCTTTTATTCTGGTAGCCGTTACAAGGGCGTACATGCCAGCGATGGCAAACATGATTAAAAGTCTGATTACAAGCGACGGTAAATAGGTTTCGTTCAAAACCCCGTCCAACCAATATCTTGTTTCAACCCACCGTCCAGGAGTGAGCATAAAAGTGAGAATGCCGTTTATAACTGCAAGAGTCATGACCGACATGGCGAAATACCATTTTGCCAGAAGCAAGTGATTTTCTTTGCTTATTTTGTCCCAAGAATAATAATAAGCAAAAGCGGTGGCAAGCTCGCCAACGAAGAACAAATATTCAAGCGCCCAGGCGAGGGTAAAACTTTGAATCAACGATGCTGTGCCATCGGGACTAACTAGACTGATTGAAAACCATATGGCTACCCCCGTTGAGGCTCCAGCCACTGTGGTGACCAGTATAAAAAAGCGCGAATGCGATTTTACATAATCATATAGACGGCTGTCGTTTCGCTTGTAAGCGAGCCATTCAGCTACGGCTAAGAAGGCTCCGCCGCCAACTGCAAAGTGTGACAAAAAAATGTGGATTATGGCAATAATTCCTATCACCCATGGCCCGCCTATTTGCGGTACTATCCAAATTGGATAATTCATGACATTGCTCCCCAAGCGCTGAAAATAACCATAAACAAAAGAGTGACCACACCTAATGCGGTGGCAAGCTTAGAGCGAGCTTCCGATTCGCCTGTGTCCCAGAGTGGCACAAGTGCCAAGGCTAGGGCGTAGACACCCATCAAAAGCACACCGAATAATTCGCCCTCCATTGGACCCACCATTGGCGGTATCAATTTTAAGAACTGGAACATGGCAAGAAAATACCATTCAGGTTTGATACCAATCGGAGCTGGAGCAAACGGGTCTGCTTCAGGACCTATTCCCCAAGGGCAAAGCATAGTGAGAACGAAAAGCAAGTTGCCTGCAAGAATCCATACCAAAATATCTTTCAAGAAGAAATCGGGGAAGAAAGGCTCATACTCTTTTTTATCTTCTGGTGTTTCATTGAATTCTTTTGGAGCCGACATACCATGAGCCTGCACAATTGCTAAGTGGAGCGACAAAAGTCCCATCAGCATTACAGGCAATACTGCAACGTGAATGGCAAAAAATCGCGATAACGTTGCTTGTCCAATATTATGTCCTCCTCGTAGCATGAGCGCTACAAGCTCACCTATGAAGGGAGTTTTTGAAGAAATATCCAGACCAATCTTAGTGGCAAAGAACGACACTTCATCCCAGGGCAAAAGATAACCGGTAAATCCAAAACCAAGACAGAGTACAAGCAGGAGCACACCGGATAGCCAGGTAAGCTCTCTTGGCTTTCTATATGCTTTCATGAAATAGGTACTGAAGAAATGCACAAATACAGCCAGAATCATTAAGTTGGCTCCCCAACTATGCAGAGAGCGAATGAACCAACCAAATTCTATGCTTGAATTTATTTTCAAAATACTGGCGTGAGCAGAGCCCAACTCCGGTACGTAATAAACCATCAAGAGTATTCCAGTAACAAATTGCACCATTAGCAGTAGCATACTGATGCCACCAAAGTAGTACCAAACTGAGTGCTTATGCACAGGTACTTTCTTGTGTAGTGCAAGTTCTATGAGAGGAGATGCGTGCAGCCGCCTCTCGAACCAATAAAGTAATTTGCGCTTCTCTCTTTTACCGAAAAACAAAACAGGACTCCTTTGATGCTATCAGGCGTTTGAGACGATTACCCGTTCTTTGACGACTTCGACCTTTAGAGCTAAAAGTGGTTTGGGTGGAGGACCGGCCACGTTTTTACCAGTGTTTGGATCGTAGGCACCGCCATGGCAAGCACACCATATCGAATTTTTTTCTTTGCGATATTGCACCGTGCAACCAAGATGAGTACAAACCGCTTTGAACGCGTGGAATTCTCCATCCTGGCTGCGAATAATCAACGCAGGGGTACTGCCGAATTTGAAATTTTTTCCCGAACCTGGGGAAAAATCTGTCACTTTTCCGATATCCAGGCTGGCAATTTTAGATGACGCGTCTTCCTCGTCTTTGGCGTCTGGACATAAGTAACGAAAAACAGGGTAGAGTGTTAGACCGCCCCACATGATGGCGAACCCACCCATAGCAGTTTTAACAAAAGTGGCACGCCCTATTTTCTTCTCACCATCTAATATGTCTATTTCTTCTGACATGATTTATTCCGCCTCTGCCACTACATCTGGTTTACTTACTTTGACCAACCAAACAAGGTAAACGATTAATCCGACTGCTGAAAGGATGAAAATTCCCAATAAGTCCCATTGTGGTTGAATCTTTAACGTTTCCGGTTTGATATAAGGTGAAAGTAAGGCTTCTCTAAGAAAGTGTCTATTTAAGACCATGGTCAAAATGACCAGCAAAGTGGTATGAAAAGTGGCTCTAAGATGTTTCGGGTTGCCGGAGGAAGCGGCCGTGTAACCCAAAATTATTGATACTGCAGACAGTGCAAGTGATGCGAAGAAAATCCAGGACATAAGTCCCTCGCCGCTCATGAATTGACGGACAAGATCTCGCGGCAAGGAAAACAGAAAGAAGAATCCTACACCTATCTGGAGACTGGTAATGATGCTAAACAAACTTGCACCCTTTTTAATCATCCAGGTACCTTGCTCGTGGTCATTGGCGATTTTTCTTGTACCAAGATATCCCATGAACAGGCTAGCTACAGCAATTGCTGAAAGAAAGAAATGCAGATATCGTGGAATCAATTGAGGGTCGTTTAGATGAAAATTTAGTCCGTTGCTTGAGTGATTGTAGTATTCAAGCCATTTTTCAGGATGTGTCATGAGCAGCATATTGCTTGAGAATGTAAATCCTATAAGCATGAAAAGTACACATGAAATGAGAAGTACAAGCCCAATAGCTCCTGCGTTCTCTTGTGCTTGATCTTGCTTGAACAAACGATAAATAACAAAATAACAACCGTAATAGGCCACAATCAGTAAGGCGATAATGCCAATCCAGGGCACAGCCATAATAATGGACGAGGTGTAGAACATTGGTCCGTACAATAGTTGCAAGAAAAGCAAAGGAACAATGCCTTGAGTTATGGTGAATGAGACAAACACAGGCAAAATCGATGCCATTGTCTTAGCCGCCTCATACATTCGACTGTTTTTGTCGTGAGCAGATTTGAAAAACATGAAGCTAGACAAAAACGTCCCACCTAGAATGACATTCATCGGTAAAACATGCAGATAGAATCCAAGGATTAATAGAGTTGTGAGTAGCCAGAGAGGGGCTGGAAGAGGAAGCGGTTGGTAATTAGGAATTATGGATGAAAGTTCCATTTTGAGATGCCCTGATGCCGAACCATTTCAGAATAGAGTCTCGTGCCGACTTTGATATCTCCACTAATGAGTATTTTGAGGATGCCAAATCATTCTTTGGGATGATTAGTTAGTCTAAAAATTTTTCACTTTTTGCTAAATTCAACAATCGAGTGAGCTTAGCGTCTTCACTGGGTGAAATTGTGCCATCATTTTTTAGCCGAATTTCGTGGTTTGAAACACTCCATCGCAGTACCGGCAAGGGTTTCGTGAGGCACCAGATATTGACAGCTTGGTGAGAATCTATTAAGCTGAGTAATAGGCATTCAAATCAACTCCCTGTATCCCTTGAGTCTATGCGGGTTTGATGCCCAAGGTGAAATGAAAATGAAAAATATTGAGATAATTACTACTATTCTTTTGTTAGTAGGTGGGCTGAATTGGGGATTGGTCGGAATCTTCAACTACAATCTAGTCACATCCATGATGGGTGACGGCACTATGACGCATGTTCTTTATGGACTTGTAGGCGCAGCCACGCTCTATCACATGATGATGCACATGAAAGCAAATCGAGCGGAAAAAGCCAGCTAGCATTCAAGCCACTTGTTACTGTAGAAAACGAATTAAGAATGGTGCAATTCCTTCTTGAGAAACCTCTTCAAAGCGAAGAGCGTGAACGGACTTGGAAATTCCACGGCTGGCACAATCGCGCTTGAGAGCTGATATAAATCGAGCACCTTCTTGTTCCTGTCCAGACTGGATACAAACAAGCTGAAACCGCTTCCCGGCGGTTGCATGGTCGGCGAAATTGAGAATGACATTTTCGCTATCGCCGCTCGATAAAGTTTGTCCATCCGTAAGGACAATCAACATTACCGGTTTACCACTATCTGTATGGGTGCGGAGCACTTCTTTAAAGGCTGATGCGAGATCCGTACTACCAGTGGTGACAGTATCGTAAAGCGATCTTCTCACGTCATCTGCGCTAAGATTTTTTTCGATTGTACACTTATTGTTGAATAAGCACAGCGTAAAAGTAATTTGCGACCGTTTTTGCGCTTCGCTGCAAAATTGTGGTATCTGCTCCTTCACCCATTGCCACCGTGCTTTTCCAGTGCTTGCAAGTGGGTTGAACATCGAGCCCGAGCGATCTACCACAAAGACAATATCGAATTCTTTTAGTTTGTTCCAAAATCCAGAATTTACACCTGTAGCCATATTGTTGGCATTGGATTTGAGCAAATTTGTTTTGTCTGTTCTTGCGCGCATTGATGCCAGGAATATTTTGCCGTTGCGATTTATTTTTAGTTTGAGCAGATTGGTGCCGAGCTGATATTCGTTTATTTGGTCGCCTTCTTTAATGCCTGCGTAATAAGCCGGTGAGCCCATTTTTACTTTCAGCACAGGCGTTGGAAACTGGGTGCTTTGAGGATATAACCCACTGGAGACAAAAATAGAGCCGAGTTCGTTGATATGACCATACAGAACTTTTTTTTCTACTGGTTTTTGCGTTGGTTCGCTGTTTGCTTTTTGTGCCAAACCGAAAAGTCCAATCGCAACTTGCACTATTGTTATGCCTGCAACAATAGGATTCTTCATTTGCGCCCTCGATGAACGTTACTTTTAGTCTTCGCGCCAGTTGTCTTCATTTGCTTTGCTTGTGCTTTCAATGGATTTTCTGTTGGAACATCGTAGTCATCTGATTCTGACAAATTTTCATAATTTTGAACGTATGTATTTGAGCCGTGAGGTATCAGTCGGCTATTTCCGTTTTCTTGGACATTTGAGCTTGAATTGCTGGAATGGTTTTTTGAAAGTGCATTTGCCGTCCTCTGATAACGCTCGTCGATGGACGAATGCTCGGCTTGCATCTTTTTAAATGCTTCGCGAGTTTTTTTTTGAATTTCATAATCTGATAAGCCGGAGTTTTCTTGAATTCGTTTTACTTCTTGATCAAATCGGTTTGAAACGTTCTGCTTCTCACTCTCTGCCGAGTGTTGTAATTGATCTAGTTTGTTATCGTGAGCGGATTTCAAAGACTTTTGCACGGAAATAGATTTTTTTTGAGAAGAATGTTGCTGTAATTTCTGCATGGCTTCTAACGCTTTCAACCCGATTTCCGAATCTGGCGCTAACGAATTACACTTTTGAAATTCCAGCAATGCTTCGTCGGATCTTTTGAGCTGTGCAAGTGAGACTGCAAGATAATAGTGAATAAGTAAATTGTTTGGACTGGACTTAAGAGCTTCGTGTCCCAATTTTACTGCAATCTCATAATCTGCTGCATCATAAGCCCGTCGAATAGCTGCGGTGCTGTCAACAGCTAAAGCGTGACTGGTTGAACAGAATAGAAGAATAATCTGGGTGAAAAGAATTCCTGTTATCCGAGTCTTTGAAAGCATTTTAAGCATTTCCTTTAGTCGTCAGCGTGCATATAAAAGCGCTATCGTTTAATTTTACTCCATTACACAACGATGAGGTGTTCCAGACCTTTGCTGTGTTTCTTTTTACATGTTAAAATGCCGCAGAACTTGTTGAATTGGGAGTCTGATGACATTAGCAAAACTAGCTTCCTTAGTCTTTTTCGTATCGTTTGTTTTTTGCCAAAAAGGACAAGCAGCTGATCGCCCCGAAGTCTTGCAAAAAGCCAAACAATTAATGGCAAAAGGTGAATATAAAACGGCTGCAGAGATCCTGCGAATGGAACTCTACAAAGACGATCAGGCTCCTGCGACATGGTTCTTTCTGGGAAAATGTTATGAAAGACTAGGAGTAAAAAAAGCCGCGTATCAATCTTATAAAACGCTTGTGAATGGTTTTCCATCGGCCCCGGAAGCATTGGAAGCGACTAAATTGATGAGGGCGCTTAGAACTCAAAGAGCACCAATGAGCGGAACGATCAAATCAACTGCAACACCGGCGGCGAAAACAGAGTTGAACAATCGAATTTATATCGTTCCGCCGAGGTTTAATCACTCGTCTGTTTCTTCTTCCATGGTAGCGCTTGTTAGAGATGTGATCAGAAATCTGCCACCAAATATTTATAAGATTTTGAATGAAGGTGACGTAAACGTCTATATTATGCCAAACATAATGGATAAGTATCCCGATGCGGTCACTGGTGTAAATCCGGTAACAAAGCAGTTTATGTCCCTGGAAGATGGCAGAACTTACGATACCGAAGTGAATATTTACGAACGTCGAGCACTTCGGGGAGGCTCTGCGGAGCTTGCTGAGCCTAACTCACCTGAATTGATTAGATCGACTGTGTACATTCTTCTTGCCCACGCTCTCAATGCCTGTTTGGAGTTTCCGTCGCGAGGCGAACAGTACAAGCGCGTCTATCAGCAGGATAAGGCTGCTATGAGTTTGACTTTACGTGGAAAATTGCATTCCTTTGTCGTAGATGAACCGGTCGGAACTGGCGAAACGTTTGCCAATCTCGCTGCCTCAATAATGGGAAAAATTGATATGCAAGATAAGGATTTGAATCGCGGATTTCCACGTTGCAGAGCCTGGATCGAAAGTCGGCTCGAATCGATTATGCATAAAAGTGATGGGCATTGAATCACATAGAGACAGTATTTCTCTCTTGTCTAGGGGACTTTGGTTTGTTACCGATGGGCAGGAATTGCTCTAGTTCAGGATAATAGACAAGAACTTCTCCTGTGCGAATGTCGTATACCCAGCCGTGTAAATTCAGTCTGCCATCACTCAATGCCTCGGCAACCGAATGGTGAGTACGCAAATTTTCAATTTGAACAAGCACATTCTCTTGTACGGCAAAATCGATTTTTTCCTCGTCTGAAGCGTTTGCGTACTCTTTCTCGATGATTTTTTTTGTGCCGCTTGCATACTGTAACCAATCTGCCATCATGGGCAAATCATGTAATGCCTCAGGG
Organism: Candidatus Melainabacteria bacterium; assembly: GCA_016699165.1. GTDB lineage: Bacteria > Cyanobacteriota > Vampirovibrionia > Obscuribacterales > Obscuribacteraceae > Aved-18. Next base: position 4,461,171 of record CP064963.1, read on the forward strand.
TGCACAATAGCTTCCATCGCACCGCAAGCTGAATGACCGCAGACGATGATATCTCTAATATTTAAGTGCTTGAGTGCAAACTCAATACTTGCGCCTTCGCCGCTTGCTTTTGCGTCAGATGGTGGAATGATGTTTCCGGCGTTGCGAATAATAAATAACTCGCCAGGATCAGTTTGAGTAATCAGATTAGGCACGATACGCGAGTCGGAACAAGTGATAAACAGCGCATCTGGAGTTTGTTTTTTTGCCAGGCGCTCGAACAATTCCTTTTGGGATAAAAATTCTTTTGACTTGAATTCGTGAATGCCGCTTGTTAGCCGTTTCAGCAGGCGGGAGTCTAGCTCGTCGAAAAATTGGTTGCATTCGCGGATGGCCATGTCGCTATTTAAAATGCTGCCTATGTGTCCATAACCCTTCTCTTTTATCCATGCAGGGTCTTTCAGTTTTTCCAGTGCTTCTTTCTTGCTAGAAAAGAGCCCCTTTTCTGTAAAGGTGCGGAGTAAGGAGCGGACCATGTCTTTTGACTGCTCTTCGAACATGTAGTTTTCTCCTTAGGGCAAGTCTGTTCACACAGGTCAGCAATTCTAATCTATAAACCTTTTCATTTGTTTTGCGAGTTGAGATCTCAAACAAAGCTCGATAAAGTCTGGATCTCGCGCACGTTTTCCGTTGAATAAATTTGCGACATCGCTGACACTTATTCGGTACTCGTCTCCGCCAAGGAATTTTATTTTATCACCAACGCCAAGTTCGCCTTCTTGTATTACAGAGAAGTAGATTCCAGAAAAGCCGCTTTGTACAAACGTCTTAATAACATCACGCCTTCCAAATTTTATGCCGAGTTTGTAACACGGCAGTCGTGGTTGTGAAACTTTTACAATAGCAGTACCCATCTGAAACTCATCGCCAATGAAAACATCTGTTTCTAGAAGTCCAGTTGTAGTCAGATTTTCACCAAATTTACCGAGCGGGAATTCAACGTCAGGTAATTGCTTTTGCCACCATGAGTAGTGCTCGAGTGGATAAGAATATAAAGCCTTATCGATGCCACCATGAACAGTTAAGTCTGCTTGTTCATCACCATCTAGATTGAGCGTTCTTAACTGGACTCGACCGCTAACGGGTTCTTTGAAAATCCCGGTGCTTACAAGTTCTCCATTGACTTCAACTATTTTGGGCTTGCTTACACAGACACTAACAATTTTACCGGTAGAATGTTTCGATTGCATTTGTTTGCAATTTTAACATGCCACCGGTCCCAGTAGTTCCTGCTGAGACATTTCGTAGACTGCTTTGCCCTCTTGAAAATCAAGCAATCCGGCCTGGCGATATCGAGGCTGAATCCGAGGTGATAACAAGCCCAATTTCTTCAAATGCGGAATCACCAATCGAAACATTGACTTGCGGAAGATGCGCATTAATTGGCTTTCCCCCACAAATTTGTCCCACTGTTTGAGACTTAAATGATTACCCCAGTATTCATCATAAATTTCGTGGGCAAGAAATCTTCTTTGCAATAAAAGAGAAATTTCAAAAGCCAGGTCTTCTCGCTCGCGAAGCTCTTTTTCGGACAGTTCGTTTTCGTAAAACTTCTGCAACGCAAGCACACCGTAATGAACGTGTCTGGCTTCGTCTTGAATTATAAGTTTCAGAATATTTTTGAGAAGTGGCTCGTCGACTATGTTTTGAATCATAGTGAATGCACCAAGTCCAAAACCTTCAATCATTATTTGCATCCCGAGAAACTTCACATCCCAGCGAGAATCGTTTACCAAGAATTCGCTTAAAACGTACAGATTTTCGTTAATCTCGTACTTGCGACCGAGTTTTTCGTTTAAATAGCGGTGAAAGACTTCGACATGGCGTCCTTCGTCCAGAACTTGAGTACTGCCTAACAGTTTGCCATCCATCCATGGAACGGCTTGAATGACTTGGCAAGCGCCGTAAAGTGCGCCTTGCTCACCGTGAAGAATTTGACTCAACATCCAACTAAGTAAGGCCTGTCTGTGTTTTGCCTTTTCTTTGTCGGATAAAAGTGCCCATTGCGGCAAAACTATGCCGGGACAAAACGCATCGGGAATGATTGGTCGGCTGATGCTTAGGGGGTCCACTTCGCATGACCAGTCCAGGTCTATGGCATTCCATTGAGACGAAAGTGCTGCATTGTACAGTTTGGACATAGTCGTGTTTTCGCGTTCATAGGTCCAGTCGTAATGTACGTCGTGAGCCGTTTTCATTGTGGTTGAATCGGCACCTCGGGAAGTTTGCAGAATCAGACCCTTAAAAGCGGGTCCAAGAAATGATTTGAGTTGGCTTAGACTCAGGCGCCCGGTGGCGTCGCTAACCATTGGAAGAGTTTTCTTTACTGAAACAATCAGCTCTGCCAGAGAGGGAGTTGAACCTTTGTCGCTTCGAATTGATGATGACAAAATGGGGTTTCCTATTGATGACCAGATTACCTTATAGCACGTTCCCCGGACAGCATTGCCAGGAAATCTGCCTAGTCAGTGCTTTCGAATTTTAATCTTGAGAATTGAACTATTTTGGATTTTTTGTCGTCTTAATAAGAGAGGGCTAAAATCGGACAATCACAAAAATGTTCAACGCGCGCTTAGCTGCACTCTCATTATTATCTTTGTTGCTGGTGCTACCAGGGGCAGCACAGAATCAAGGCGAGCGCATTCAAACAAAAGTAGTTGTTCCTTCTTTGACGCCTAGAACGCCCAGGCTGGATAATATTCTAGAAGTAACCGACAATGCCAACACATTTCAGGTGGACGCCAGTAAAAACGTACTCAAGGGCAAGACGAAAACTAACGTGCGCCTCCTTGCCGACTATGATGTCGAGCTAATTGTGGACAGCTCTCTTTCTATGCGCAAAACGGACTGTCCATCAGGTCTTTCGCGCTGGAATTGGTGTGGAATTCAAGCTAAAGATTTAGGTGACAAGTTAAGTCCTTATGTCCCGCGTGGACTTACAATCACTGCCTTCAACGGATCGTATAATGTTTATCGCAACGCTACGCCAAGCAATATTGCAGATCTTTTTAACAATCCCAATTTTCGCGGAGGCACAAGGCTTGCAGAGCCACTCGTCAATAGATTGAATGAATTTTTTACACGCCGCAAGTCGGGCTCTAAACCACTTTTAATTGCTGTGATTACAGATGGTGTTCCGCATCCGCAAGAGCAACCAATTATGGTGGCAAGCACATTAGTTAATGCAAGCAAACATATGAAAAATGCGCGTGAAATTACAGTCGTCTTTTTCCAGATTGGAAGTAGAGCAAAATTCGGTCGCGCTTTTCTCGATTATTTAGACAATGAACTGGTAAGCAACGGTGCCCGACACGACTTTGTTAAAACTGTATCTTTCGATCATCTGGTACAAGTTGGATTATCTAATGCTCTTGTCGAATCAATTGAGCAATTTGCTAAGAGTCGAGCCGAAGCACCTCTTAAGTGAGAATTGATTTTGTATGTACTCTGGCGCTTTCTAGCGGAAGGATTGGTAACAAAGCAAGCTCCAGGTCGTCGAGCGCAAATTCTTGTCGCAATGTCACTTTGTAGACGCCGTTTGCTTGTGTAACCATCGCCACACGCTCAAGGCCAGCCATATCTACTTGCTCGATCAACTGGCGACAAAGCCACATCTGCGGAGTCACCATTCGCAAGACGTTGCTGCACCATTGCAAAGACATTTTGCGGTCGTTTAAGCCGCCGTCGCTATCGAGGATTCCGCGAAACCAGTTCAACACGCTTGAATCCTCATAAACGGTCAAATGATAGTTGTCTGCCTGATCGAACCTGGGTATCCATGTGCTTTCGTTGTACCAAGCTTGAAGGGGTGAATGCGCGGCAGCAAAATCATCTATCCGCTTTTTCATATCGCTAACAGAAGTTTGCAAATATTCGAAGCAATCTTCATGATTCAATACCCAAGTGAATACGTGCAGCGTATTGCTGTGTTCCACTTTTTCAAAAGCACGACCGCGCATTTTTGAAAGAGTATTTGCCATGCTCTGCTCGTAATAGTCCTTGTGAGGTCCGCGATGCTTTCCACTATCTTCTAGTGTGCACTGAAGACCGATTCCCGCTATTGGATAATCTGCACCACTTGGATAGAAAGTCGCAAGCACGGTTTGATAATTGCTTGCAAATTCAAACAATTTCTTCCAAGCCTTATCATCAATGAAAGTAGCCGCCGATAGTGATTTCTTGCTCCTGCCGACATAGGCCGATTCGGTCATGCGCTTTTCTGCAAGAATCCGCAATTCGCCCGACTGTTTGGATAGAAGTGGGCGCAGCCAGGATTCGATAAGCGAGCGACCGGCATCGAGGGAAGTTTGTTCGTCACCACTCAGAATTGCCACGTTAGAGGCGACCGCAAAATGATCAAGATTACGGTCATCTTGAATAGAAGACTGCTTATAGGTAAGTTCCTTCTGCATAAGCGCTCCATGTGAATGTTCGCCTAGATCAGATGTATCGTAGAAGGCCTTTGCATTAAGACCGGATACAATCGGCAGCCAATTCTTATCTACCGCGGCAATGCGCACCTTAGGCAAGTTGTATCGAAACTTAGTTGGTGACTGCGGTTCGAACGATACTTCAATTTGCCATTCGCCTTGTTTTTCAGCAATCAAATCCAGCTGCAAAACGATCAAAATTTGAGATGTACTCTGTGTCGTAAACGGCGGAATAACTAAGTTAGGCATTATTGCCATAAAAGATCGAGTTCCGGTTTCCTCTTCTACGCCAGTTGCCACCACTTCAAAACGCTTCGATTCGAGAAATTTTTGGACTTCCTCGTGGCTTGCATTTTTTGGTGGCGAATCGAGTCCACCAACGATTTGCCCATTATGAAACTTGAAGCCGCTGACAGATCCCGTAGGCAGCGTCAGTCCGTCGGGTCCAAGTACGCGAATACTTAATTTGCCACCACTAAAACCTGCACCTTGACTCAATATTGACCATGTAGTCTTGCGCTCTTTGCCAACAGGTATAGGCCAACTAGCAGGATAAACAATGAGCATTTTATTTGCATCAGGATCGAAAAGATTGCTCAAAGAGACTTGCCCATCAGGGATTGTCGATGACACACTTTGTTGTTTTGCTAAGTAGCATTGTGCAGATATGGTTTCTTGTTGGCTTGCAAAATCCTGATACGGCAGCTGAGCCTGATTATCAGTGATACCAGCAAGCCTGCAAAGCCGCGCCAAGGTGTCATCTGCGAAAGCGGTATTGGTGTCGATTGCTTGTTTAATATCGGATACTGTTAGTGTTTCGCCGAAAAGTTTGCTCCATTGCACTGCTCGTGATTTGTCGCTAAGACGCTTATGCGGTCCTTCGTAGCTTTCTGCGTCAGTCATAACTAAATCAATTTGCTTGCCGTTGGCAAAGACAATAAACTCAAAGCTATCGCTGTCGTTGAGGCTGGTAAATATTGTCGTCGTCTTTAGTAATTTGGACGCAACAAGAGCCATATCTTTCAGTTCGCCACTATCTAATTTGGCATTATTGCTGTCGTACACCGACACGAAATTTTCGCCTGGGTCGGTCCTAAAGATCACGTGCTTATCAACTTCGCTTTGCGGAGCTTTCGTCAGCTCATAACCAAGTTTGCTATATGCTCGCCATACGACTTTTACTGCTTCTTCCAGGGGTCCTCTCCATGCAATATGTACGCTCGTGCAGGTATTTCCCATAGACAAATTCTCCCTGTAGTAAGAACTTATTTCAATGTTTTGAGGTAGTCTGCAATTGCACTAGCCTCAGCCTTTTCGAGTTGTTGAGGCGGCATTAAATTGGTATCGCCTTTGAAGGCTTTGGGATTGTTTTCTACATGTTTTTCAGGGTCAAGAATCTGTTCAATCAAAAATTGACGGCTTCGCTTCTTTCCTATTTTGTCTAGACTGACACCATCTAAGTTGCCCTGTCCATCTATTGAATGACAGTCTGAACACTGATATTGTCGATACAGATCTTTTCCGCGTTTGACCATGTTAATTGCAGTGGTGCCTTTAGATTTGATTTTCTTTTTTCCAGACCCTAAAGCAGGTGCCACTGCAAATAGTGCCACCAAAACTATCAGAAGTATTTTTTTTGCCATCAAAATTGCTCCATTCAGACTATACTGTTAATGCAGATTTGGATCTTTGTTTCACCAAAATTGGTGCGACTGCTAAAACATAGAGAATATCCATGGCGATAGTTGCACCAAGAATAGCCGTAATATGTGATGGATCGTACGGTGGTGAAACTTCCACCACATCCCCGCCGACAGCGTTAAGACCTACGAGTCCCCAAAGAATTTCACGCTGCATAGCCGATGTGATACCGCCTGGAACTGGTGTTCCAGTTCCAGGAGCGTAAGCAGGATCCATGCCGTCCACATCAAGAGAGATGTAGCAAGGACGCTCGCCGACTATGTTTCGAATTTTCTCTAGTAATTTTTTACTACCCATGTCGATACATTCATGCGACGTAAAAACATTGAATTCATCATTTTCTGGAATTATAGTTCTGATGCCAATTTGCACAGATGTCTTCGGATCGATCAAACCTTCATTAGCGGCGTAAATAAACATGCTTCCATGATTGAGAACCGGACCGCCGTGTGTATCGGTGTGAGCGTCAAAGTGAATCAATGACAACTTTCCATACTTTTTGGCGTGTGCCTTAATGGCAGGATAGGCAACAAGGTGATCGCCACCCAGTCCAAGTGTGCCGATGCCCTTCTCTGACATTAGAGTGACGTTCTCTTCTACATTAGCAAGCATGTCTGTCGTCTGTCCGGGATAGAATGCAATGTCGCCAAAATCAATCAGCCTAAGGCGGTCGCGAAGATCATAGTCGAATGGCCAGTGGACGCCTGGCATACCAATATATAGCGACTGCTCGCGAATACCCCTTGGACCGTACCTTGCACCTGGTCGATTGAAGATCTCTACGTCAAAAGGTATTCCGTACACCGCCAAATCTGCACCTTCAAGATTCTGCGTGTGATCGCATCGCCAGAACGTTACCAGACCTTGATAAGGAACACGCTTTGCAATTCCTTCCTTCTGCAAAATGCCTGCCATTGCGTCGCCCTCCAGTGAGAAGGCACTAATATACTACAATCTGCACTTTGGGATGCATTCCAGTATCAGTGGTGGACAAAAGTCCAGCCTCGATCCAAGCCGAAAGAATTTCAGCTACAATTTATTGAAATGACAATCAGTACTTTTTCTGAAACAGTTTAATTATGAAGGCTGGAAGCATGAAGTTCAAAATTTTTTTTATCGCTCTCTTTGTCAATTTAACTGTATTTCTCTTTGGACCCTATCAAGCAATGGCCAAGTACGAAGAACCCAAATATGACATCATAAGCAAATCGGGAGACATTGAAATTCGTCGCTACCCCGAACTCGTCGCGGCAACGGTGTCTGTCAGCGGCAGTCGAAAGTCATCTGCAGATGAGGCATTTATGGTGCTAGCTGGTTATATTTTCGGGAAAAACACATCTAAAAAAAGCGGTCAAAAAGAAAAAATAGAAATGACCACACCTGTTGCGATGAAAGAAGAAACGTCGCAAATGGAAATGACATTCTTTATGCCTTCCAAATACCAGGTAGATTCGCTACCCAAACCGCTGGACGACCGAATTGTTTTATCTAAAGTTCCAGGACGTACTGTTGCATCAATTAGATTTTCTGGTATAGCCGATAACAAATCGGTCAAGGATCAAAAAGAGAAGTTGGTGCGCTTCCTTGAAAAAAACTCTACTAAGCACTCCAGTGAGCATTTCGTTGCTGTTTATAACCCGCCATGGACCTTGCCGTTCTTGCGAAGAAATGAAATCTGGATAAAAACAGATTTGCCCTGAATTGACCATGGACTTGTGTGATATCGATAGGCAATCCAAATAACTTTGGATTTGGCGATTGGCACGATTACAAAGAACAATTCGCCCATACGTTGCGATCGGTCGTTATTTGATTTTAACTGCAATGAGTGGTTTGTGTTACATGATAATTCAAATATCTATATATTCAAACTCTTGCATATTTGAACATATTCATGTTAGACTGAAAATCGTAGCAGATAGAGGAATCCATTAAATGCCCTCCACGATGACTGTTCGGGGCCAAGTAGATTGCATAAATCCGCTCGGACGACTGTGGCAAATGTTAGTGGTCGACAAGCGTGATCTGGTGGTTTTAACCGTTTACACCCTTATTACAGGGCTTGTATCGCTTGCAGTGCCACTTGCTGCTCAATCACTGGTGAATACAATAGCGGCAGGAATTTTCATTCAGCCACTGATTGTCCTATCCTTGCTGGTGCTGACAGGTCTACTTTTCAGCGCTTTTCTAAGATTGCTCAAATTCTGCCTGGTAGAAAATTTACAGCAGCGAATATTTGCTCGAATTACTTTGCTTTTAAGTGAGAGGATACCGGCCATAAAAGCTTCTGCTTTGAATACCGAGTATATGCCAGAGCTCATAAATAGATTCTTTGATGTAATGACTATACAAAAATCTTGGGGCAAATTGCTTTTAGAAGTTCCTGCCGCTTTATTGCAAGTAGCAATTGGACTCATTCTAATGGCATTTTACAGCCCATTTTTACTTGCTTTTGACCTTATTATCATTTTGTTTGTTATTTTCGCCGTCACCATACTTGGTATTGGTGGTTTAAATTCAAGCATCCACGAATCCGCACTTAAGTATAGAGTAGCCGAGTGGTTAGAGGATATGGGCAGATGCCAAACTAGTCTTAAGACCAATGGTATAAACGCTTTTCTTGCTCGACGCTCTGACAATTTAGTCTTGAAATATATCAAAGCTCGAAGAGAACATTTTGCAGTTCTTTTTCGTCAGGCACTCGGAACCTATTTTTTTCAAGCTATTGCAAGCGCTGGCATTCTTGCTATTGGAGGTTGGCTTGTAATCAACAGACAACTGACATTAGGTCAACTTGTTGCATCAGAACTGGTAGTGTTAAACGTACTATCGGCACTTGAGAAAATAATCCGCAACTGTGACACTTTTTATGACCTTTTAACTGGTTTGGATAAAGTGGGTCACATAAGCGATCTTCCAATTGAGCGCAGAGGTGGAGTGCAGCTACCTGAAAGCGAGGGCGGTCTACATATAGAATGTATCAACCTCCATTTCTCCTACGACTCAAGAGAAATTCTTTCGCAATTAAATCTGTCCATAGCTCCAGGAGAAAGAGCCAGCTTGGTTGGAGCAAGCGGAGCTGGCAAAACGACGCTAGCATCCCTTATTTGTGCTCTACAAGAAGCCGATGCGGGAACAGTTGAAGTAAACGGATTTGATTCTAGAGATTTAGACGTGATGAGCCTCAGACGAGATGTTGGGCTGGTTGGGGACGTCAATGAAATTTTTGAAGGAACTATAGAAGAAAATGTAGGTCTTGGAAGACCGGGAGTTTTTCATCAAGATATACGTTGGGCTATTGATGTAGCACAGCTTTCCGATGACTTGATTCATCTGCCAAACGGCATCAACACTATGCTTGTGAGCGGAGGTAGAAATCTTTCGCGCGGACAGGTGCAAAGACTTTTGATTGCCCGAGCCATAGCAGAGCGTCCAAAATTGTTGATATTAGATGAAGCTTTTTCAGGTATAGATGAGAAAACAAAACTCAAAATTATCGAATCAATTTTTAGTGCTGAAAATGTCTGGACAGTTATCGATATTTCGCACGATGCAGAGGTTGTGGTGCGCTCGGACAAAGTTTACCTGCTTAGCAATGGATACATTAGCGAATCGGGCAGTCCAGCTGATTTAGCTTGGCGGACTGAAAGCGAATTTTCTTTGCTCTTTCCTGATTTAGCCAATCAAATTAGAAGAGTCGAGCGACGCAAAAAAGAAAGGGTTGAAAGCAAATAGATGGAAAACATTCAAACACAAACCAGTCCTTTACCCGAACTGGAGAACCATGACTACGCTTCTCTTAAAGCAGTTGCAAGCGCGAAAGGATATCTTGTTTGCTCTACGTTTTTGTGCGTAATGTTGGTATCACTGATACTTATGCTTATTTTTGTTCCTTGGCAACAAAGTGTCGCCGGGACTGGAAAAATAATTATTTTTTGCCCCATGGAAAGACCACAGAATATCGAAGCGCTCATTCCAGCTCGCTTAAAGAGATGGCATGTGCAGGACGGTCAGACAGTTAAAAAAGGAGAATTGATTGTTGAACTTTCTGAAATTGATCAGAAGTATTTAGACCCCAATCAAAGCCAAAGATTGGATCAACAAAAAGAAGCCTTACTTGCTCGTCGCAAAGCGGCTCAGGCTCGATTCAAGGCGCTGGAAAAACAACTCAATAGCTTGAAGCGTTCGCAGTGCGCGGCGCTTCCATCAGCCGGCGAAAGAGCTAATCAGGCAAAAGACAGAATCTGGGCAGCAGAACAATCAGTGGAAGCAGCTAAGCAAAATACAATTACAACCCAATTAAATTTGAGCCGTCTTAAAGAATTGTTCGAAAAAGGTTTACGCTCGAAAAGAGATCTTGAGTTGTCGGAACTCGATCATAAAAGAGCACAAACTGAATTAGAGCGAGCACAAGCTTCGCTAGAAGTGACTAAAAGAGATCAACGTTTAGCAGTGCTTGATCTAGACAAAGTTGCAGCTGACACTGATGCTGCCATGAGCAGTATTAGTGCATCCATGGCCAGTGCCCAGGAGACAATTGAATCGACCTCAAGTGACATTTACAAACTAGATATCGACCTGCAAAACTTCTGCCAGCGCGCAAAACAACGCAATGTCTATGCCCCAAGTTCAGGCAAAATTGTAAGGCTGAACAAAGTCGGAGCCGGTGAGACGGTGGATGCAGGAATGGTATTAGCTGTGATGGCACCTGAAACACAAGATTTGGCGGCTGAACTTACTGTAAGTGACAACGACGCTCCACTTGTAAGCGTCGGCAGACCTGTGAGACTTCAATTTGCCGGATGGCCTGCGCTTCAGTTTGCTGGCTGGCCATCTATTGCTGTTGGTACGTTTGGTGGCAAAGTAGCAGTTATCGATGCTGTTTCAGATGGAAAAAATTGTTACCGCATTATTGTAAAGCCAGACAAAGAAGCAATCGCCAATGGTAAAGAAGAACCCTGGCCAAATTCAAAGTTTTTGCGTCCGGGAGCTGAAGTTAGTGGATGGATAATGCTTGACACTGTTAGTTTGGGCTTTGAGTTATGGAGACAATTCAACGCTTTTCCCCCTACTGTGAAACCGGAAGAGCTTGGTCTACACAATTCATCGAGCGAAACTGAAAAATCGAGCATAAAGCGTAAATCGAAATAGGAGAAAAGAATGCATTTTTCTCCAGTATTAAAAGTCATAGCTGTATCTGTCACGGCATTGTATGTAACACCACAATGCTTTGCGCTGGAAACTATAAATCCTATTAAGATGAACGGTCAGGTCGCACAAGATTTGCAAGGTGCCGATGCTTTTTCACTTGATTATTTTCTTAAACTGGTAAACGACAATTATCCAAAATTACAAGCAGCAGACACCGAACGTCGCATATCAACTGCCAAACGGCTCGAGAAGTCAGGCGCTTTTGATCCTGTGTTTACTAGCACAAACGAGTATCTGCGTGTACAAGACATTTTTACTCCAGGAGAAGCGAAAAATGCCATTCACAACGAATCGCGCGTTGACATGTTGACCAGATCTGGCATCAAAGTTTTCACTGGAATGAGATTGAATCCAAATGATACCAAGACTCCATTTGTACCTACTGGTAAGAGTGGTGAATATTATGCCGGTGTTTCGGTGCCACTTTTTAGAGGTCTAAAAATCAATGAAAAAAAAGCAGCAGAAGAGCAGGCGAAACTAGGAGAACCGCTTGCAGCCCAAATCTTTGGAGCCACTAGACTTGAAGTTCTTTTGAAGGCCGCAGCTGTTTACTGGGACTGGGTTGGTGCTAAAGCACGAGTTGATATAGCCCGTAACCTGCTCAAAATAGCCGAAGCAAGAGTGGAGCAAATAAAACAAAGAGTTGAAAACGGAGATGTTCCAGCGCTCGACATCGCTGAATCAGAACAAGAAATTCAAAGAAGACTTGCAGCTTTAGTCAAAACGGAGCGCGAATTACAAAAGGCATCACTCACTTTGTCTGTATTTTTGTGGGACGAAAACGGATCTTCAAGAATAGTTCCAGCCCCAAAGAATATGCCAAAGTTACGTCCTGAGCCAAGGTCACTCTCAGATAGCGAATGGATGGAGGGTAGAAAGTCGGCATTGTCACTTCGTCCAGAGTTAAAAAAAATATCCATCGAACGCGAACAAGCTTTGATTGATAAAAAGTTAGCTCAAAATATGATTCTTCCGGCGATGGACGCATACTTATTGCAAGGTGCAGACACCGGTCCTCAAGGAATCGGACCGGTTGTAAGAGCTGGAATGGTTGTGAATATGCCTTTGAGACAACGCACAGCAAGAGGCTTAGCGGAAGCCGCTCGGTTCAAGATTCAAAAACTAAATTTAGATGAAAAAGCTGAGAAGGTTCGCATTCAAGCCGAAGTAGACGATACTGTATCGGCAGTGAATACATCTTATCAACGCTGGGCAGCGACTTTACTTGAAGTGCAAAAGGCCATGCAAGTAGAGCAAGGTGAGCGCATTCGTTTTGGTATAGGGGACAGCACTTTATTTCTTGTGAACCAACGGGAAAGAGCATCAGCGGAAGCGCAAATGCGACTGGTCGAGGTCCATGTTGAATATCTTCAGTCTCTAGCGGCCTTCAGTGCAGTAACCTGCAGGTTGTAAAGTAATGTTGTTGACTGATGCTTGTATATCTAGATATGCTAATATTTGCACAAGTGAATAAGAGGTCGATTTATGCCCTTTAGAGCGGTCGTAAGCGCAGAACTGGCAAAGCTTTTCGGAGTGTTATCGCACCCTATGCGAATTCGAATTATCGAAGAATTGAAGAAAGAAGATCTTACAGTTGGAACTCTCAAAGACATAATGGGTATCTCACACTCTGCGGTTTCTCAGCAATTAGCCGTGCTCAGAAGTCACCATCTTGTGATTGAAGCCAGGCAAGGACGAAACGTTTTCTACCATTTGCGCAAACCAGATATAGCTCAATGGATCATGGAGGGAGTTAGTTTCATTTCTCCTGATACTTCAGAAGTCGAAAAAATGATGTCGGCAATAAAAAATGTCCAAACTGTTTGGGGTGAAGAAGAAAAAGCACCACCAAAGAAAAAGAAGCGCTAAGCAATAGTGCATAGAATTTAGGTGACCACAAATTTCAGTTGAGAAAATCATCGCTCCTAGCTCCACAGAAGTTTGCTCGTATAATTGAGGAATGAAAATTCTTTTCATTCTGTTTATAGTTGCACTGTGCTCGTCAAACGCTGTTTGGGCGCAACCTCAGACAGTGTATAAAGGTCGCGTGGAAGAAATTTACTTTTCTCCAAATGTCAAAATGCCGCTTGAACTGCAGGCTGTTACTGGCACATTAGATCCTGAAGCTATTCGCAAGAAGCTGGCGCCGCAGATTTTGCGGGCGGAGCTTAAATCGTTTCCCGTGACATTGCGCGGTGAGTGGAAAGGCACTTTGAAAGTAAAGGCGATTGAGTTCAGTCCTGAATTTGCCAGAGCACTTCCCGACGATGCTGCTTTTGACAAAGAATTTTTTTACGTGGGCAGAAACATGGATGCACGGTTTCGATTTTACATGCCATCCGCCGGACGCGTTTCAATGGATGCACCAGAAATAAAAACCGAGCATGAAGAAGTGAATAAGAAAACCGGAAAATCGACTCGGGGAATTCTTTATCTTTCCACCGGTCATACGGAAAAAGAATTCGATAGCAATAGTCGTACTGCGCATTCAAAAGACAGTTTGCTTTTCAACAAAGTAAATTTGCTTGGTGACAATACGGCTGAACAGAATACTTACACACTTGTGAAGCTTGTAAATAAAACTACCAAGCGTGAATCCAAATTTTACGCCGAGCATGTTTTTAGTTTTAAGAAACTTGCTGCTTTTCAAATGAATGTGAAAGTAGCAGAAGTTGAATATGGCCCTGACGGCAAATGGTGGAAGAAGTTGGTGCTGGAAGGAACATTGCATTGATCTCTAAATCTATTCCGAATATTTTTTCAATTCGGCTAACTGTAATTCATTTGGAAATGATTCTACTTCATAACGTTCAGGATAAGTACCAAGTGGTCGCATCGAAGAACCAAGTATTTTTTGTACCGCATCCCATGGAGCGGTGGCAAGCACGCCACTATCATCTTCCTCTTCTTCAACTCGTACAAAACTCACCTTGTCGACTACTGGCAGGAATGCATGCACCCCTTCTGTCCAAGCCGTTGCGCTGCAGATATCTCCGGTCTCTTTTTTTTGATATACGATGTAGTTTGCAGTAAATAAGTCAATTTTTTCTTTTTCGTGAATCTTATCAAGCAAGCTCTTTTGTGTATTATAGATATCGAGCATGCTCAATGCGCTAAAGTAATCGAAGCGCTGCTTTTCTGAATGATTCTGACCGGGCTGCCACAAATGCCAAGTGCGCTCTGACAGTACAACAGGAAAGGCTGGCATGGGACGTGGCTGTTTTTGTGCTTCTTCGACAATATTCAGCATTAACGAATGATTGGCATGATCACTCTCTCCTGTCACGATCAAAATGTTTCTATTTGGAATCATTGCCACCGGTCTACCTTGTACCTTGCATTCCTTGATACGTTCGAGCAATAGTAATCGGCTAGCATCATGTGAATCTTGGTATTGAGAAACATATAGCCCGGGAGCTACTTCTTGGAACGGTTCAGGTGTTATCTTGTTCAAATTTTGCATTGCTTGATGCAATGTGCTCTCAAGTTGCACATTCCATTCTGCTAATTTATCTTTATCCACTTGAAGCACAGCCGTTGGAGTATCAAAAATCAACGTTTCACCAAAGTGTTCGGCAAAGATTGCAAAGGGAAGATCCCAGGTTTTATCCGCACTAAGTTTGAAGTCGCCTGCTTTAGCTTGTAGTGCAGACTCTTCAAAATAGGATCGCGGTTGAACACGCGGTAACAAATTTGGAAGAGCCTCATTTTGTAATGACGGTATTTTCACTAGCATGTGCGAACCGAAAAATGTTTGGAGCACACTTTCTTTAGCAGCTCTAGGAGCAAGGCAATATTCCTCAAAAGCATTTCCTAGAAAATAAACCGGGTTTACTAAATCTTCAGCCACTCTTGCTGACAATGAATAATTTTCCTGGTCGTAAATGATATCTTCGGCGTTGGAATATTTTTGCAAAGCCATTTTTGCTATATCAGCAAATTCGTCACGACTTGGTTTAACGCCAATAATTTTTTTTATCCAATTCAATTTTATTCAGACCTCATCCATGCTTCTTAATTTTCTTATGTGATAGAGTGGAACGTTACCTGAATAGTTTAATATACCAACTCTGCACTCTTTGGCAAACATACATTGCAAACGCATTCGCCGAAATGCAAGCTCGCGGCGTAGACTTCACCCAAGAACCAAGTACCCAAGCGTGGGGCGGTACCATCGCAACCTTTCAAGATCCTGACGGCAACATTCTTACGTTAATGGAATCGCGCGACGATTAATACGCAAGTATCAAATTTATTTCTCTTTGGTTGCATCAATAACTTCGGCGGCTCCTCTGTCACTGGTGTAATAGACTCTGATTCTAGGATGTCCCTTAGAGTCTGGACCTACATATTTACCGGGCTTCAACGTCCAACCGGTTGGAAAGCTAGAGAGACCGCCGGTCCAGACGATATCACCTGATGCCGCTAGATTGTATGGGTGAAAAGAGCCCTGTTGACTAGAAAAACCTTTGTAGGTGCCGCCTCTGATTTCTATAGTTCCAATGTGGATGTAGCTTCTGCCTGAAATTTTGTTGCACGTATAGATTCCATCTGGAGGAGCACCAATGCCCTTTTCTGTAGCTGGTGCTTCTTGAGTAGCGTGAGTCGGCGGACTTGGTTTATGGGTTACTGGTCCAGGTCCAGGTCCAGGTCCAATTGCAAGTCCGGGATTATTCGTACTGATACCACCGGGAGTGCCATTTTGTGGCGATGTTTGAGTATTGCCTGCGCCGTCATTACCATTTAGTTGCGCTCTGGTATACCAGACTCCCACGCCTTCACCATAACCAGAATGAGAGTCTAGACGTACTTTGACGATATCTCCCTTTTCCTCAAGGATTGTTCCAGTTTGATTGCCCACTTTTACGCGTTTGCCTTGCCCGGTGGAGTTTGTTCCATCAGTTTTACCATCAGTGGCTGGCGACGTTGTGGTACCACCTGCGCCACTGGTAACCTTGTGCTCTACTTTGTCGAACCAGACTCCCACGCCTTCACTATAGCCAGAATGAGAATCAAAACGTACCTTGACGAGCTTTCCTGTATCCTCAAGGACAATGCCGGATTGGTTTGTACTACCAACAGTTACGCGTTCACCTGGTTGGAAAGCCCATGCATCTGGGATCCCTACTACAGAAAGTACACTAACCATAGCTAGAACTAGTCTTTTCATTTACCAAACTCCTAAAGTGGTCAAATCTTAATATGCCCAGTAAGTTTCAGAATTATTTGTTCTCCTAATTTTGTTCCACGATTCTTTTCCAAACCGGTCCCAGACCTTGACCGCCTTTTTGAATTCTTTCTATAGCTGCCTTGATTTCTAATTGCACTTCAAATTTAGGAGCGTGTTTTGCAATTTCTTATGCTGGCAATGCTTCTGCTGTTCCTAAATCATTTAAAAATCGTGCTGCACGCCAACGCACTAATTTGTTTTGATCTTTTAGAGATTCGATCACAGATGCTTGCGCAGACGAATCGCCAATATCGGACAGGGCATCACCGGCGGTGCGTCTAACTCCAACCGATGGATCATTTAATAACGAAGGACAAAGTGGTGTTACCGCTTCAACATTGCCTTTAGCACCTAGTGCCGCTGCACTGAGTCTGCGAACCTGTGGATTTTCGTCATTTAAGCCGAGCACCAGCAACGATACTATTTCGTCGCCTTCCTTAAGACTTAGCTCCTGAACCCCGGCTAGTCGTCGATGCCAATCTGAATCATTAAGCCAGTTTTTAATTGTTTCCAGTTGATTAAAAAGAGATTGTGCCTTGCCGAGTGCTTCTAGTTTTGTTCGCTTGAGAGTATCCAGATCAAAAATGCCTTGCAATTCTTCTGCCACTTCTTTTGCGATTTCTGCGGACTCTCCATAGCGTGCGCCATGATTCGCCCAGTATCTTTCTTTGAGAAAATCTGCACCAGTTTCTGCTTGAACAAATTGTGCGGCTTCGTTAAATCGCTCGCCAAGACTAACTCGCGACTCACCTTTTGAGTCAACCACTTTTATTTGAATAGGAATGCCTTTGAAAGTCTGAACAAGAACTTGAACTTGTCCAGATTTTTCAGCAAGTTGGCGTATCTCGTCGCCGCTTTGAGGAGCTATGTCACCGCCCAGTATCAAAGCCGATTTATCTAGAATCGATTTCCAATTTGCTCTGGGGTCTTTGTTTAGTGTGAGAAAATCGTGGCAAACAAATATGCTTTTTACTCCATCGATTTCTAAGAGTTTTTTGACGTAATCAGGACATGCATCTCTATTTTCAACAGTATAAGTGGTGGCTGCACCTACCTTCTCGTCGAGATTTAGTTTCATACTATTGGGATTAGGAGTGGTTTCGAATGATATTAGATGCATTTCGGACTTACCCTGGATAAGCTTGCACAATGTTTTATACCTCATTTCTGCTTGGCGTGGTACAAGTTAAGAGGCAGGTGATTGTAAGAGAAAGCGGATGCAGTCGTGACTGAAAACGAGTCAAAACCGGGAGCCATTCCGCCAATTGGAATCGGATTCCGGCTGGCATGTCTTAGCGACTCCTGTATCGTCGCTCGTATGGCGTTTTTGACCAAGCTCGCCAAATGTATATTGCCGAGTGGGCACTGGGGAGGAGTCGACAGGAGAGCAGGAAATCAAGACCCTGAGCAAACCTCCAATTCCCCTCTATACTTGACCTTTGATGACGGCCCGCACCCTGATACCACTCCTTATTTGATCGAATTGCTCGAAGAAGCTGGTGTAAAAGCAACGTTCTTCCTGATTGGAAAGAACGTCGAGCGCTATCCGGACCTGGTGAAACAACTCCATGACGCCGGGCACGTGATTGCCAATCATAGTTATGGGCACAAATTTATGCCCGCGCTAAAAACGAGCACAATTGAGCGAGAAATAGTAAAAACGAATGATTCGATCGCTCTGATAACCGGAGGCGCGCCGACTTTGTTTCGCCCTCCTTACGGTCTTATGGACATGCGCGCAGCTGCCTGTCTGCGTGAGCAACAAATGACCGCCGTCTATTGGGGCTCTGCCTCCGAAGATTGGCTGCTACCGGGCGCCGATAGAGTCGTTCGGCGAGTGATGAGGTGCATTAGCCCGGGCTTGCTAATTGTGCTGCACGAGGGCGCTTTACTAAAAAATCAAACGGTTACCGCTGCCAAGGAAATAATTTATAGAAGTCGTGACCTTGGATACCAAATGCAGAAGGTAGAAGTGCGTGCCTGATTTTCGACCGCTGAAGGTTAATAAATCAGATTTGCGATTTGCGTTGAAAATCTTGTTCGTAAGTGGTCCCGAAACCGAAGCACTGGTTTGGTGGCATCGTAATCGCCTGGTTTGACATTTCACCAGATAAAGGTCTTATTTACTAACTTAGTTTCTGATTGGTACAGATGCCACCAAGCTGTCATATGAGATTCTTCCCAGTTCGCGTAGAAGCGCTACTTGAGCTAGATTAAAGTTCACGAGCGAAGTTGCTTTCTGGATTAGAGCTTCAGTGTAGTCTTCTTGAGCCCTCAATACATCGATATTTTTGGCAAGACCATTCTGGTATCTTATTTGGGCAAGATTCAGCTCCTCCTCGGAGCTTTTAACTTGGGCAATGGCCTCTTCTATTTTGCGTTCGGTTTGGATTCCAGCAAGGTAGGCTCTGCGTACTTGTGACGTTACTAAATTTAGTTCTTTGCTAGATTCAAGTTGAGCTTTTCTTGCATTCATCATGGCTGCGTAAGTATTGGCTGCATCGACTGTTCCCATACCTTCAAGGTTCCAATTGACTTGGTAGCCTACTGCAAGTAAGGGGGTTATTTGTTTATTGCGTTGCTTTATGGCACCGTTCAATCCTAATACGCCTTCATGACTGGAACTGAGCGTTTCGCCTATTCCAAGACCATTTAAATTGAATTGAAAAGTGGGAGAGAGTTTAGAAGCCGCCACTTTAATATCTTTTTTAGCGGCTAAACGCTGCTCTTCAAATTGTTTTAATTCGGGTCTGTTTTTGATTGCAATATCAATCAATTGATTGGGACCGTTTTCATTTGATACCAACCTTGTTTTTACAATCATTTTGTTGGCTGGTGCAATATCTATTTCTTGAGGTTGATTCAAGAACTCACTAAGACGAATAGCGGCGTCTCTTCGCTCAATTTGCTGATCTATAAGTTTTTGACGATCTTGCGAAAGTTGGGTTTGGGCCTGAAGTACTTCCAGGTTTGTTACCAACCCGCCTTCTTTCTGGTCTTGATTTAGTTTGAGTTGAGAAATCGAGGTATCGACTGCTCGAATTCGAACTTGCAAAATGGCTTCTTGCAATAATAAATCATAATAAAGTCTTGTCGCCTGCAATAGTGCATCATTTATGGTGGCACGACTAGAATGTTGAGCGGCTTTGTAAAGATTGCGGTCTCTCAGCGTTGAGTAGAGCACCTTGCCACCGCGCCAAAGGTACCACCTTAATCCGGCTTGGGCAATGATTAGTGAATTATCAAAACGCAAAGGTTCGGCTGTGGTGCCAAAGGGAACATTGGCGGTGCCATATAGATAATTGTATCTGTATCCAAGATTCGGGTCGGGAAGAAATTGTCCCATGCTGGACAATAATTTTCCTTTGCGGATTTTTTGCTCCATATTGGATATGCCAATATCCAAATTGGAGTCGATTGTTTTTCTAGCCACATCCGCTAGCGACATAATTCTAGAAGAACTAGAATCTAAGCCATATGGGTCGAGTCTTTTATCGAGCGTAATGAGAGCGCTAAGTCGTGGGCTTGAGATTTGAATTTTTTCGGGATTGTCGGGCTCATCGAAAAGTTTGGTGATTGATTCTGTCTCCTGTTTTAAATTGATAGGAGTTTCCAAATTAATAGGGCCGCGTAATTGTGCATCTTGAGCCACACCAGGCTGTGAGCTTGTACTAACAAACGTAAGAATCAAGAGAGTTTTAGAGATTGTTCGATTGTATTTCATGCCAGTTGCTTCCTGAAACGAGCCGAGCTTAAAGATAAAAATACGATGGCAAATATTGCTAATATCAGTACATTTGGCCAGATAGTTTGAAAACCCACTCCTTTTAGCATTATTGCTTTCACACAAGTAACGTAGTAACGAAGCGGATCTAGCAATGATAAGTCTTGCCAAAACTGAGGCATGCTCTCAATAGGCGAGAGAGCACCCGATAGTTGGATCACAGGTAGATTGATAAAAAAGGAAGTGAGCAACGATTGTCTTTGATTGGCGGAGAATGCAGCAAGTGCAATTCCAATTGAAATACCCACGATAATCGCTAGAAATGAAATTCCAAGAAAGAGGAAGAAATTACCGCGAAAAGGCACACCATAAAATACTACTGCCACCAAAAGACTAATGAGGACATTGACCATTAAAACGGCTGATAGTGGTATTACTTTAGCTGCTAGAATTTGAAAAGAGCTGACTGGTGTCATAAGTAGTTGCTCAAGTGTGCCTGTATCTTTTTCTCTCACCACCGCGGCACTGGAAACTAGGGTACTGACCAAATTTAATACCAATGCCAGAACACCAGGCACAAAGAACCAACGACTTTCCAATCCGGCATTATATACATATGTTACTTTCGGCTCTACCGCGCTCTTTTCTGATGCCGATTTGTTTTCTAGTTTGCCATTGAAAGCGCTCAGAATTTGAGTTAAATAACCACCGGTAATACCGGCAGTATTGGCGTCAACACCATCTAAAAATACTTGTATTTTGGTTGGAATTCCCGATCGAATATGGCGTTCTAGCTCGGGGGGAATTATCATACCGGCTTCCAGCTTGCCCCCCTTTACTTTATTGGATAGTTCTTGTTCGTTTGCTCCTGCTGGTTTTAGATCAAAAACCATATTGCTTGTCAGCCTACCCACCAATTCTCTACTAGTCGATGAATTGGCATAATCGATCACACCTAAGCGCAAATGTTCTACTTCAGGGCTTAGAGCGAAACTGTATAGTGTTATCTGCATTACCGGCATGAATAGAAGAAGAAAGAGCAACTCCCTGTCTCGAAAAATCTGTCGAAGCTCTTTTCTAATTAATGCTTTTAATTGAATGGCGTAGTCCATAATTTATATTTGTACCTTCAATTATTTAGCTGCATTTTTGACATGACCGAGCGGGCACCATTGAAAATGATGATGGTTGCTAATCCAAGTGCAAAAATAATGTAAAGCTGATCAAAAAAACCGCTTCCACGAACAAAGAAATTTCGACAAGCTTCCACGTAATAGCGGGCAGGAAGAATGTTAGAAAGAAGTGAAAGAGGAAAAAGAATATTTCTTTGTGGATATAAAAATCCGGAAAGTAAAAGTGAGGTGGTGAATCCGGTGGTGGCAACGAGCTGCACCGCGGCACTTTGTGAATTGGTGCGCGAACCTCCTAGAAGTCCAAAACATACAGATGAGGCAAGGAATAGTACAGTAGCTAGAGCGAAGATTAACCAGTTACCTACAAAAGAAAGTTGGAACAACAAACAAGATGAGCTTATCAAAACAATCGCCTGCGAAATTCCAATTAATATATATGCAAGTGCCTTTCCTCCCATTAGCTCAAAAGCGGTTATAGATGAGGCGTAAAGTTGTAAGACGGTTCCTTGTTCTTTTTCTCTAGATATGCAAAGAGTCGATAAAAGACAAGGAAAAATCCAGAGAAAAACGGCTATAGAACCGGGCGCTACAGACAGACTCTCTTTTCTTCCAGGATTGAACCACAGTCTTATCTGGGGAACAATTAAGTTTTTTTTGCTATCTATAGCTTTGCTACGTAAGAAAAATTGTGAAGTGGCGATGATACTGTTTTTGATTACTCTTGCATTGTTGACGTCGGTGGCATCAACCAAAACTTGCACGCTTGCTGTATGACCATTTCGTATGTCTCTGGAGAAGTCTGGAGGTATGATTATGACTGCACGCGCGTTGCCTGAATCAAGTGGATCAATATCTTTTTTGCCGGACCATGGAACTGATACCATTTGTCCGTTGTTGAAAATAGTGTGAATGTATTCTCTGCTGTAAAAACCAATATCATAATTGCGCACTGTCACCGGAATATTTTTCGCTTCAAGGCGAGTAGCAAATCCGTAAAGAATAATTGCCAGGGTCGGAAGGAAATAAGCAAGAGCGACTGTCAATCTATCTCGGCGGAACTGATTCAACTCTTTTTTGCATTGAGTGAGTATTTTTTTCATGCCGCACTAACCGATTTATTTGATTCTGTTTGACGTTTAACGATGCCGATAAAAGCATCTTCCAAGCTGAATGGCAGCCGACGATTAGAAAGACATTCAATATTTTGCTCATTACAAAATTTTATTATCTCTTCTAATTCTGATTGTGGATTATCTAAAACAAGATGAACAGAATCGGCAAAAATAGACACTCTCCACGATTCTAATTTCATTTTCAAAACATTGTAAGCCGTCTGATTGTCATTGAATTTTAACTCTATGAGAGAGCCCGGTTGTTCTGCTTTTATTTGTCCTGGAGCACCTTGTGCCACCAATTCTCCTGCCACCATAAAGCCAAGCTCGCTGCAATGTTCTGCTTCTTCTAGAAAATGAGTGGTAACAAGTATGGCGGTGCCTTGTTTTGCGAAATCTCTAATCAATTGCCACATTTGTCTTCTTGCCAGCGGATCCACACCTGAGGTCGGTTCGTCCAGAAAGAGTACCTCTGGCTGGTGCATGACTGATGCTCCAAAAGCCAGTCTTTGTTTCCATCCACCGGGAAGATTTCCTGTTAGCCTATTTTCTTCTCCAATCAGTCCGGTATTCTCGAGCACCCACGAAAGTCTTTTGCGCTTAAGTTCTGGAGGCACACAGTAGACACCGCAATAAAAGTCCAGATTTTCCAAGATGGTAAGGTCATCATAAAGAGTGAATTTTTGACTCATATATCCAAGCTTCTTGCGCAACTGTGAGCTTCTTAAATTTCCTTTTTCTCCACCAAGGCTCATTTGTCCTCGAGTGGGCGACAAAAGTCCGCAGAGCATTTTGATAGTGGTGGTCTTGCCAGCGCCATTAGCTCCCAAAAGCCCGTAAATGTGACCGTAGTCTATTTGCAAACTAACATCTTTCACTGCTGTGAAGGCGCCAAATTCCTTGAAAATATGATTTGCATTAATTGCTGTATTGCTGGACAAGTCATTTTGCACAAAAGGAAAACTGACTGGTGCGCCTTGCGATTCTTTGTTCTTGAGTTTGCTTACGAACACATTTTCAAGGGTGGGTTCTTGTTGTGAAATGCTCAAGTTGATTCCCGAAGCCAGAGTTTCTATGTTCGTTTGAGCATGTTCCATATCATTTACAAGAACATCTATCCTGTCACCAAATTCTTGAATATCGGTAAAGTGATACTCTTTTTTGTCGACCGCCTCATGCAATAAGTTGTTCAATTGCACCATATTGTCCGAGCGCAATTCAAGCCGCTTTAGTTTCATCTTGTCTTTCAATTCTTGAGGACTTCCTTGGTCTTGAATTTCACCATCATGCAAAAGAATCAGTCTGTGACAGCGCTCAGCTTCGTCCATATACGGCGTCGCTACTGCTACTGTTACGCCCTCCTGGGTAATTGAGGCTAGCAAATCCCAGAATTCGCGCCGCGAAACTGGATCTACGCCAGTTGTGGGTTCGTCGAGCAATAATAGTTTGGGGCGCGCGATTAAGGCACAGCACAAAGCCAACTTTTGTTTCATGCCGCCGGATAACTGTCCAGCTAGTCGCTTGGAAAAACGGTCGAGGTCCATTAGTTTCAAATATTTTTCGCGTCTTTCTTGTAGGTCTTTTTTATTCACTTGGCGCAGTCCTGCTACGTACTCAATGTTTTCATTAATACTTAAGTCCAGGTAAAGTGAAAATATTTGGGTCAAATAGCCTATTTCAAGTCTTGTATCGCGGGCTTTTTTGCCGAGCACTGTAATATCGCCCGAAGTGGCATTGAGAATGCCGCCCATCAAATGAAACATGCTTGTTTTGCCGGCACCATCAGGTCCGACAATGCCGAATATTTCTCCAGGATAAATTTGAAATGAGACCCCTTTCAGGGCTTCGGTCTTTCCATAGTTTTTTTTTAAATCATTTACTTGCACGACGGGCTCTTGAGACATTACATTTTTTTCTCCGGTACAATTTCGGCATCTGCTGGCATGCCTGGTTTGGCGAAGTGCTCAGCTTGTTTAATGCTAATTTTTATCCCGAATACCTGCTTAACTCGGTCGTCTTTGAAATAAATATTTTCTGGTGTGAAAGAACCTTCTGGATCAATTTGAGTGACTTTTCCCTCAAAAGGTTTTTTGGGAAAACTATCAAGAAAGACTTTTGCCGTCTGTCCTACCTGCACTTCGCCGATTCTTCCTTCCGGCACATAGCCGCGCAAATATACTTCGTCCAAGTTGATTACAGAAAGAAGTGTCTGTCCAGGAGTTACAACCGCTCCTGGCTCCACTGAGCGAGCTGTAATCACCCCGTCAATAGGCGACTCCACAGTCAAATAATCTATGCTTGACTGTACTTCGTCTCTTTGGGCTTTTACATTTGCTATTTCATGCTTTGCCGATTTGAGTTTGTGTTCGGCTTGGCTCAATTGTTTTTGCAGCGTTTCGATCTGACTACTGCGCATAGGTGGATTTAAGCGCATACTGCGCGCTTGCTCTAGTGCTCCCATGCTCTTTTTGTAGTCTTTTTGAGCGACAGTAAGCAGCGCGCGCTTTGCTTTGACAATGGCTTCTGCGGTATCGCAGGTGGTTTGTGCTTGGTCGTTTTCGTCAGTCGATACAGCTCCTCTTGCTAACATTATCTGGTAGCGTTGCTTTCTTTTTTTTGCTAGTTCAAGCTCTGCTATTGCTTGCTCCAGAGCCGCTTGCGATTCGGCCAGGCGAGCTTGAGCCAGGGCAACGCTGGATTCGGCCTGGTAAATTTCAGAGGAAGCTTCTTCTTTTGATTGTTGCAGTTTAATTCGAGCTTCTTCTATTTGACTCTTAATCGCCTCCACTTGAAAGGATGAGTCAGATTCTTGCTCTTGCGACATCAATATGCGCGAATTTGCCCCTCTGAGCTGGGCTTGAATATCGTCGTCGCTAATTTTGACTAGCAACTGACCTTTTTTTACCAATTCGCCTTCTCTGCCAGCAACAAAATCTACTCGCCCGCCAATTTTAGGACCGATGTTTGTTTCGTATCCCTCAATGCGTCCACTTATAAGCAGTTCAGACATTTTTCCTGGACGGTTTTTCCAGTACCAGAATGCGGCCGAACCGCCCAGGATTATAAGGATTAAGATGATTATTTTTAGCTTCTTTTTCATTCGCTTCTTATCTAATGGCGACAATTTGAATTATAATACCGACCGGTATGTATATTCGTCAATTGAGGAATGTCAATCTTGACCAAAAAGAATGCCTTAAAGCTTGAGTCTCCACCCAGGCGCAGAGGGAGACCCCAAAGCAAACGTGATGATATTGTTACTGCTGCAGTTGAAGTGTTTCTCGACCGTGGTTATGCAAGCACCAGTATCTCTGAGGTAGCTAAAGAGGCGGGCGTAATTAAAGCGACTATTTACAGCCATTTCAAAGACAAAGAACAATTATTTACTGCCATAATAGAAGAGATCACAATAAAGAAAATGCAATTGGATTTCGATGTGATGGTCAAGTCTTTGCCAGATATGTCGCCTCGCCAATTCATCGAAGGAATGCACAAAAAGTTTTCGATGCTTGAGAAAGATCCTCAATATCTGCGACTGGTTAGAATTTTAATTGGAGAGTCGGCGCGATTCCCTGAGTTGCCTGAACTTTACTTGAAAGTAGTTCTATTAAAAGGAATGACAATTGCCACTAAGTATTTTGAACTGCACCCCGAACTAAATATAAAAGATTCTTTTGCCGCTGGACATGTTGTTGGTGGCTCATTCTGGTCATTACTTGTATGGCAGCAAATTTTGGGCGGAGCAAAAATAAGACCTTTGGAATCAAAGAGAGTGAAAAATCTACTGATCGACCTTTTCGAGTCGAAGCTTGAGTCTTGAGTAATAATTCTTGAGCAAGAAGTAGTGATTGATGCCATGCTGTCAACAAAAAATTGATGTGCACCACTTTATAATCTATCTAGAATTACCTGTGATGCTTTGAATTACTTCTTTGGCTGAATAAGAAAGTTTCGTAGGCGAAATAAATTGACTTAGCTCCACTAAATGGTCTCCCGCTGTCACTATGGCGGGTTCGGGAAGACTGCCACAATTGCGCTGTTGTCCCAGGCTTATAGTTGCAAGCAAAGCATTGCACAAGCACTTACGTCCCTCGATATCTTCTTTATTTCCACCTTTTTTCAAGTAAATATCTTCTGGTTCTCCAGGGCAACGAAAACCGATAGTGCCATCATCCTTGGTGTAAGCTTGCCTTAAACCTCCTAGATCGCAAACTCGTTTTCTATTTTCAAACACATCTTTTTCTGAGATGGTTCCCTCTATTTCGACCACCTTGAAAGGATAGCCCGATGTTGACGCACGATAATCGGTTAGAATTTTTACTTCGCCATGAAGTATTTTTTTTAGAACTTCTTCTTTGTATTTATTGTCTATACCAGACTCCTTGCAAAATGCAAAAGGTGTGCCCACCTGCACTCCGTTTGCGCCAGCGAGTTTAGCTTGTTTTAGAGCTTCGTTCGTTCCATATTTTCCAGCCAACCAGAAAGGAAGATTGAGTTTTTTCATTTCTTCCAGATCTGCGCTGTCCCTTGGTCCGTAAATAGGCTCGTTGTTTTCGTCCAATTTAAGGGTGCCTCGTGGCGGGGCGTTGTGACCACCAGCTGTGTGATTTTCTACAACGAAGCCATCTACTTTGCCAGATGATTTTTTAGCGAGATTTGCTGCAAGCGTGTGTGATGAAACTACAGCAATAAATTTTGGACGCTTCAAGTCGTATGTCTCAGCTAAAAATTCGCTGGGTGAAAAATGTGTGATTGGCTCCTGAGTTAGTTTTTCACTGTCGCCTGCAACATCAATTTTTAGCGATACATCAAGATTTTTTGAAAGTCTATCTAAAATGCCTGGAATAGCTTTAGGAATACCAGCTCCCATTAGTACATAATCGACTCCTGCAAGCATTGAGCCGTATAAAGATGGAAGTGTAGGCAACTGTATTTTTTCCAAATAGTTGATACCAATCAGTCCTTGGTGCCCTTCTTTAGCCAGCCACACTTCGACAAAATTAGCAAGAATAGTCAATTCGACAAGTTCTTTTGGTGGTATCAAACTGAACATAGGAACTGACTTATATGGCGCACAAGTTTTTTTACCGCCCTCTATAAAATAAGTTTGCCATACGCGCTCACTCAATTTCTGGTCTGGGAATTGCAAGCAAGCTCGCTTCAGGTGCCCATCTGGATCACCTTCTTGCAGACGTCTTGCAAATACATTTTCTAGAAGAGTGCCTGATACCACTCCAAGGTGTCCTTGTGATGATACAGCTTTTGCTAGACACCAATTAGATACACCAACACCCATTCCACCTTGAATTAAAACTGGTTCGTACACACAAAAGCCCTCAAAATCGATGGCTTAGTCTAGCAAGTGATTACAAGTATCACTACTGGTAACCCTCAGGTAACCAGTCCAGACGGTTTGCCTCGTTGGTGGCATTGGATTTGACAGCCTGAAGGTTCTTCCACTGGGCATTTGCACGTTACTTCGCCAATTTCTGCTGCAATTTGCTTTAACTCGCTCATAACCGCAAATAGTCTTCGTCCGCGCGTAGTTATGGAGTATTCGACCCTGGGAACTTTTTCGTCAAACACTGTTCTTGTTACCATTCCTGTCTCAATCAGCGCCTTGAGCCGCTCTTGCAAACTTTTCATACTGAGTCCGGGAATGAACTTCAAAAATCTTCTTGTTCTGACAGGTCCAAGACTCAACTCGCGCAAAATTTGGACGGTCCACTTGGCACTAAGTAGATCAAGCACTAAGTCGATAGGGCAGGATGTCTCAAAATCGAGACTGAGTATCGAGTATTTTTTGACCATCTATACTTTCCTGTTGTGATTAAAACTTACCTGGTACCCAGGGTTTAGGAGAATGCAGGTCATCTGTAGTTACAGCATTACCGTCGGCGCCAAGCAGATATCCTTTATCTAGTGGTACCATTTTATTATGCCATGAGCTACCTAGAGAACAGCGTGACATGCGGTGTGGCAAATTGATATTAGCTTTGCCGAATTTCCATGTTCCGTCTTTTGAAGATTTTGAATAAGTGCCATCGCAGATAACATATTTATTAAGCAAATCATCTATGGTGGCATCGTAATCGCCGGGTTTGAGATTTTTGCTCAACGCTACTCTTTCGATGCAGCTTTCGTAGAGCTTGGCTGCTTCTTCCAATCTATTGGATTCACGCAAGTAATCGGCTTGCATTATTTGAAGTTCTAAAACTTTACTTTTTTCTGTGTCACCAAGTTTGGTTCGAATTGCCTGGGCTTGTATCAATAGCGGAAGCGCATTTTTGTTTCCAATAATCACATCTATAATTGCAAGGTTTGTTAAAAAGTCGGCGTAAGTGGCTGACGATTTACCATATTTTATTTCTGCCTTAGGCAAAACATTCAAGTAGATAGTTTGTGCCTTTTTCCAAACCGTCTGGTCAATAGTGTACGCCACACCTCGTGCAACTGCCTGTTCAAGTACAAACGATTGCCAGAAAAGAGCGAGCAATAGAAGAAACACAAACGAAATATGTGTGAATCTTTTTTTCATCGCTTTTAAAATTGCCTCCAGCGTGAGCATTAGAGCATATTATTCCCCGAAAATCTAAGAATATTGCCTTGTGCTTTTAGAGAATATTTCAGTCTAAAGAATGATGCGTAGCAATTGACTTTGTGGTAAAAGAAAAGGAAATGCAGCTTCATCTCAACAGACATAAATTTAAAAAGTCGAGCTTCTTAGTCACCGCATGCGGTGCTCTAATTCTCAATTCTTTGATTTCAAGTGGACTATGCCAGACGGCTGGAAACTATTGGTATCCGCAAAGTATTGCTCTGCCAGCCAATCACAAATATCCCTGCACTCTTAATCCCTTGCCCAGAGACTTAACTGGGATTGTGCAAAGTGAAAAGATTTACATAGACCATGCCTTTTCGCTTTTGCTTAAAATGCTTCAGGCAAAGATTGTGATGTTCGATACAGTCTCTTGGGACAATCAGCAATACAATAGCGCCTATTCTAATTACTACTCAAGCACTGTTTCGGCAAGACAAAAGTTTCTCCAGCTCGTCCCGCCAAAGGGCTTGGAAGGCTTTCGCAACGACGTAGTAAACGGATTAGATAAACAAGTAGTGTTCTTTCAAAAAGCCGCACAAATGCGCTTGCAAGGCAAATCTGCTCAGGACATAATGTCGATTCCAGAAGGGAAATTGGCATCGAGCCTATATATGAGCGCTTGGCAAAAGATTTCGAGTCGCTATCCTAACATGTCTAATCCTGTCAAAGACAGCATGTATCACCATCTCTGTGCACTGGACATCTTTTAAGGGTCTGGACATGATTTTCGCTCAGTTCACGGTTTGTTCATCCGACTGGCTCATCATTAAAGATGTACGAAACGGGACCAATCAATGTCAGAAATCACCCAATTAGTGCGAACACTGCCAATATTTCCCTTGCCGATTGTGGTATTCCCCGGTCATTTGGTGCCATTGCACATTTTTGAGTATCAATACCGGGCAATGATGTCGGATGTGCTCAAATCAGACAAGTGCTTTGGAATTTTGAGAATTGACCCAAAAACAGGCAGACTTGCAACGACCGGGTGCATGATTGAAATTCTTGAAGTTGATCCACTTGAAGACGGTCGGATGAATATAGAAGGAATTGGGCGAAAGCGTTATGAATTACTGAAAGTTGTTAGCGACGCGCCATACATTATTGCCGAAGTGAGATTGTTGCCGGAATTTGAACCCGAGCCTCAGGCGAATTCATTGGCAGATGAAGTAAAACAGGCTCTTCAAGAGGTTATTCGCTTATCTGGAAAGCTTAAGCCTCAAAGTCGCCTTTTTTCTTTGCAGGAATTTCCTCAAGACCCTGAAAAACTTGCATTTTTTGTTCCAGCTACTTTGTATGCATCAACCGAAGAGCAGCAAAAGATTTTAGAGATGAATAGTGTAGTTGAGCGATTGCAAAGCGAACTTGAATTCTGTTCTACCGCTGTAAAATATATGGCGGCTGTAGCATCGCTAAAAGATGCTTTTGATAAATGAATTGTCTAAAATATAGACTCGAAGGTCCAGGAGGTCTCTTTTCATGGTCGACTTTTTTCTAAATGACGAACAACGTCAGATTCAACAACTAGCGAATCAATTTGCTACAAAAGAGGTCAAGCCTCGCTCCGCGCACCATGATGAAACAGGAGAGTTTCCTCGCGACATTTGTGCAAAAGCATGGGAATTGGGTCTCATGAATACACACATTCCAGAAGAGTACGGCGGAATGGGTCTGGGTTCTTTTGAAGGCTGCCTGATCGCCGAGGAAATTGCTTCTGGATGCACCGGCATTGGTACTGCAATGGAAGCCAATAATCTTGCTGAAGCTCCGGTCATATTAGCTGGAACCGAAGAGCAGAAGAAAAAATTCTTGGTACCAATGACAGAAGAATTGAAGTTTGCGGCATATTGTGTAACCGAACCTGGAGCGGGATCAGATGTAGCAGGCGTCAAAACTACAGCAAAAAAAATCGGTGACGAATACATTCTAAACGGCCAGAAAATGTGGATTACAAATGCAGGTGTTGCCGATTGGTATTATGTGCTTGCTGCCACCGATGCTAGTGCTGGGCACAGAGGCATGTCTGCATTTCTTGTGCAAAGAGACAGTGAGGGAATCAGTGTCGGCGCCAAAGAAAAAAATATGGGACAGCGTGCAAGTGACACAAGAGGCGTGACCTTCGAAGATGTGAAAGTTCCAGCAAATAATTTGCTTGGAAAAGAAGGTGATGGTTTTAAAATTTCGATGCAGGCATTCGACCACACAAGACCGCTTGTGGCATCCGCAGCCGTTGGGCTGGCTCGAAGCGCAATGGAACACGCGCTTAAATACTCGCTTGAAAGACATGCATTTGGTCAGCCAATCTTCAACAATCAAGCTATAAGCTTCATGCTGGCTGATATGGCAAAAGATATTGACGCAGCACGAATGCTTTGCTGGCGCTCTGCATGGCTCATAGACCAGGGAGTAAGAAATAGCAAAGAAGCGGCGATGGCAAAAGCATTTGCAGCAGACACTGCTATGAGAGTTGCAACTGATGCAGTGCAAATTTTTGGTGGTTACGGTTACTCGCACGAATACCCAGTCGAGAAGCTAATGCGCGACGCAAAAATATTTCAAATTTACGAAGGAACAAGTCAAATTCAGCGAGTGATTATTAGCAAACAAATTGCAGCAGAGTTGAAGATGTCTTCTTGATAATGAAGATTTTCAGTCCAGATATTTTGATTTGTTTTTCGTTTGGGCAAAAATATCTGAAAATTGTTGTCGCTTGATCAAGTATTTCGCTAGAGATGAAAACGCAAATTGAGAAGCTTGCACAATCAATTAGTTGCAAAATCAATTTCGAATAAAGACCGGCAAGTCCGTAGTGGCAATGTCTTAAACCGGAAGTACAACGGCATGAATGGACATAACAAAGAATATGCAGAGAAAAGCATTTGGAAGAACAGGCATCAGTGACCATCATCAGAGAGTATTATCATCATACTGCAATTGAAGAGTCTCATAAGCTGCGCTATGATTTATAGGGGTGTTAAAAATAGTGATTAAATTGAACCCTTTGTAGATTGTTTTCTCAAAATGCTAACCAAAAATAAAACTGATAAGACCAATGCAGGAGCGCTCAAACTTCTTTTTTATTCTGCCGGACTCGGCCTGATTTTAGGCGGTGGTCTGGGCTACTCGCATTTTCTGTCAGAGGCACGCGATTGGGGTAAGACCTGGAATAACTACAATGACTTCGTACGTGGCGAGATTAGTGTTGCCATTGGAGTCATCCTTGTTATCACATTCTTGTGCTGGATCTTAGCGCTGGCAGCGACCTGGTTCGATAGACGAAACAAGCAACAAAAACCTTAACTAATGACCTTTTCTCAGTAACTCAAGCTGAAGCATTACGTTGGCGACGTGTCGGGAGTTATTCAAAGTTGATTCATCAGGAAGGAGTATCTTTGATCCTTTTGAGTCTTTCTCGTCGGGATTGAACCCATAAGCCAATGTTCGCTCATTCACCGGAATGTCGTGCCGCGCATACATTTTTGCGTTGTGAGCCAAATTAGCTGCTACTAAAACTGGTACCATCTCAGGATCTGCCAAAGCTTTTAATTCAGCTCCAGTCGGGTAACCATGTTTGGTTAGATACTCTTTGAGCTGGGAAAATTCTTCACACCGCTTTGTGATACTGTCCGGTGATAGTTGGCTATATCCAAGGGTAGCATCACCTTCATTTTTTCGCAGAGGGATAGGATGACCAGTCACGCTAGCCGCAGTGTCATCAGCTCGATCCCACATGTCATAGTGGTGTAGCTCATTGCGCACTATAGCCTTGCTAACCTCGGTCACTGAATCAATCTTTATGCCCGTCGCTGCGAGTTGGGGAAACAGATGGTAAGCCTCATCCCATCTAGCTGCTGGAATTTTATTGACCTCTGATGCTTCTCTACCACGAAAAGGATGAGCAGCAGCGCTTATATCAGCGGCCCGCACTATGTCTGTTCTCAAGCCATACTGCCGAACATTCTGGTAAGCCTGTCTTGGGTCCCAAGCCGTT
This sequence comes from Candidatus Melainabacteria bacterium, assembly GCA_016699165.1. Lineage (GTDB taxonomy): Bacteria > Cyanobacteriota > Vampirovibrionia > Obscuribacterales > Obscuribacteraceae > Aved-18. The sequence goes on from CP064963.1 coordinate 4,494,343, forward strand.
ATCGCGTCTGGAGTCGCATCGGTAGCAACTTGCATCTGGTCTAAGTTTGAAATATTCGGAGCTATGTCTGAGTCCGAGAGTTTACTTGAATCGCCAATACTGGAAGGCGGATTTTCAGTTGCATTTAGTACTTTTTGCTCTGTTTCAATTGGATTGGTAGTATGTTCATGCCTAAAACTGGTAGACAAAACAGTTTGCCCCCTGGCTGTCTCTATGGTTCCATCTCCGAAGTCGATACCGAAAGGGTCCACTTTTGGTTTTACTGCTATTTGCTCTTTCCTTTGAGCCAATCGAGCTTGATACTGTTCGAGAGTTTCACTCGGCTTTAATGCTTGAAAGGACTGGTCATCGTGATTGTCAGAGAATGTGTTGAAGTCGCGGCCAGATTTCTCCATCTCCTGATGCCGGTGCTGGTGGTCACGCTTCCGGATGCCGGCAATTACGGAATCTTCTGCCGTCGATTCAGCAGTGCAGTCAGTTCGGTCGTAATTGACCTGGTCTTTAACATCGTCCTGCTCACCAGTCATAACAGTTCCTCAAAGAAGCTCTTAGTTATATACCCCGAGGTTTTCAGAAGCCTTAATCTAAATGGGGAGGAGACCCGCGTTGTGTCTGCCAGCTGCTTCTGCGGAGCCATACTTAGAGTGTTGATTTTGTCCTTGCTTCCAAAACTGCGACAATAGTCGGTGCAACTAAGTTCGCAAGGTAATTAGCGGATCCGAATATAGTCACTATGTTGCACTAAATGTGGTGCCGATTGAGTATGCTAGTTAATTTCTCTTCCCCAACGCCAATCAATTGAAGTGACGTTGTTTGAAACAGCAGGGCTGGAACTAAGTCTCTATTTAGCGTCGAACATGATTTCAGATACAAATGCATTTTGAGGCTGCAAGTGAAACTCAATAAATTTGTCAGCTATTTTGCCTGGGTCAAAAGGACTATTTGGCTTAACTGTGCCGCAAATTGTCACTGTTCCAGCATGTATTCCATCTGCTTTGAGTTCTCGATAGAGACAATTGGCAAGAGTTCTGAGCCCAGCCTTTCCTATTGATAGAGCGGTAAAACTGCTAAGTGGATTCAAGGCAAATCCTCCACCTGTAAAGATGATTGTGCCTTTGCGGGCTTTCTTCATGGCGGGAATAACCGCTTGTGATGCGGCTAGAGCTGCAATTACGTTAATCCTAAAAGAATCTGCAAGAGCATCTGGTGTCAAGTCGGTCGGCTTGCCAGGCGATGCAGAGTAGGCGTTGAAAATTAGCACTTCTGGAGCCCCGTGCGTTTCTGCTATTGATGAAAATGACTCTTTCAATGCTTTGATGTCAGAAACGTCTAAGACTATTGTTGCAACATTGCTTGCCCCAAGCTTTTCTTGCATGTCGGCTAATTTGTCAGCGTTTCTGGCTACAAGAATAATTTGATAACCGAGGTCAAGAAACTTTTTTGCTACGCAATGCCCAATGCCGGGACCTGCTCCTAAAACTACACAGACTGGTAACATTTCACACTCCAGATAGAATGGTGAAGCTGCGCACTCACCGATACTTCTATATTAAGATCATAAAAGTGACTTTGGGATGAACTGCATGTGATACCAAGGGGAATGGTCAGGCAAATATTTTGGGAAGAAATGCTGCCGGAGTTACTTTGAAGTATTGACCGAGTTTAACACAATGTTCCTTTGACAGTTCTCGCTTGCCTGAAACTAATTCACTCATGACACCAGAGGAGGTGCCTAAAATCGTTTGCATGTCAACTTGCTTTAGTCCATGGTCTTTCATGAATGACTGCAGAAGCTTATGTGGCGGCATTTCCTCTGTTTGAAGGGCGTGGTGCTTTTTTTCATACTTCTCAATTTCGTCAAGCAAGACTTCCAAATACTCTTTTTCGTCGGAAGCCATCGACTTTTTCCTAAGCATTAAACTTTGCGCAACTGCATGCGCCTTGTCCAGATGAGCATCACTCTTTATTGGCACCAAGGGGAAGCGCTCAATGAGGTCTCTATATTTTTGAGTTACCATTAGAACTTCTCCTTATCGTACTCGGCATGGGTCATGAGTTTAAGTAAGTAGACCCTCTCGTTTTCTATCCAAACCATTGCAGCCATGCGGAAATTGTTACCGCCGATATTGAAAATAAACTTTTGGTCTCCTAAATGGTCGGCACTATTGAAGGTCTTCTGTACATCAGAATTATTTTTCCAATGAGCCGTCCTTGTTTTATAAATCCAATCGTTGAGCGGCGCTTCGGCATCAGGATGTACTTCAATGAACTGCTTAATGATCCTGGAATTTAAGATTTCCACGCGTTGGCGTCCCTCCATGTATTCAATACTCTCAAAATGAGAGTTGCTTCGCAAGGGGTGAACTCTCGTTTTGAGAGGAATTAAGATTAATTCTGTAGTTTAGTTCTGAATTGCACCTGTGCTTAGGCTCGCTTCGCCAATCCCGAAGTATTAATCTTGCTCCAGAATTCTTTTCCAAACGGGTCCGAGCCCCTGACCGCCTTTTTGGATTCTTTCTATAGCTGCCTTGATTTCTAATTGTACTTCAAATTCAGGATCGTCTTTTGCAATTTCTAATGCTGGCAAAGCTTCTTCTGTTCCCAAATCATTTAAGAATCGTGCTGCACGCCAACGCACTAATTTGTTTTGATCTTTTAGAGATTCGATCACTGATACCTGCGCAGATGAATCGCCAATGTCAGACAGGGCATCACCGGCGGTGCGTCTAACTCCAACCGATGGATCGTTCAATAACGAATGACAAAGTGGTTTTACCGCTTCAACCTTGCCTGTCGCACCGAGTGCCGCCGCACTGAGTCTGCGAACTTGTGCATTTTCGTCACTTAAGCTCTGCACCAGCAACGATACTATTTCGTCGCCTTCCTTAAGACTTAGCTCCTGAACACCAGCTAGTCGTCTATGCCAATCTGTGTCATTGAGCCAGTTTTTGATTGTTTCTAGTTCACTAGAAATTGATTGTGCCTTGCCTAGGGCTTCTAATTTTGTTCGCTCAAGAGTATCCAGATCAAAAATGCCTTGCAATTCTTCCGCTACTTCTTTTGCGATTTCTTCGCACTCTCCATAGCGTGCGCCGTGATCTGCCCAGTATCTTTCTTTGAGAAAATCTACACCAGTTTCGGCTTGAACAAATTGTGCAGCTTCGTTAAACCGCTCGCCAAGACTAACTCGTGATTCACCCTTTGAGTCGACAACTTTTATTTGAATAGGAATGCCTTTAAAAGTTTGAACGAGCACTTGAACTTGACCAGACTTTTCAGCGATTTGGCGCATCTCGTCGGTGCCTTGAGGACCTATGTCTCCGCCCAGTATCAGAGCCGATTTATCTAGAATCGTTTTCCAATTTGCTCTGGGGTCTTTGTTAAGTGTGAGAAAATCGTGGCAAACAAATATGCTTTTTACACCATCGATTTCTAAAAGATTCTTGACGTAATCGGGATAAGCATCTCTATCTTCAACAGTATAAGTGGTGGCTGCACCTACCTTCTCGTCGAGATTTAGTTTCATACTATTGGGATTAGGAGTGGTTTCGAAGGATTTTAAATGCATAGATGTTTTATACCTTATTTCGGCTTGACGTGATACAAGTAAGGGGTCAGGTGGTGGGATGCAGGCGTGACTGAAAACAAGCCAAAACCGGAAGTAATACCGCCAACTGGAATAAGATTCCAGCTGGCTTGTCTTAACGACTCCTATGTCGTCGGTCGCATGGCGTTTTTGACCAAGCTCAGTAAACTCATATTACCGGCTGGTCACTGGGGAGGAATCGACAGGAGTGCAGGAAATCAAGACCCTGAGCAAACCTCTAAACCCCCTCTATACCTGACATTTGATGACGGTCCGCACCCTAATACCACTCCTTATTTGATCGAATTGCTCGAAGCGGCAGGTGTAAAGGGAACCTTCTTCCTGATAGGAGAGAACGTCGAGCGTTATCCGGACCTGGTGAAACAGCTCCATGATGCCGGGCACGTGATTGCCAACCATAGTTATGGGCACAAATTTATGCCCGCGCTGAAAACGAGCACTATTGAGAGAGAAATAGTGAAAATGAATGATTCGGTCGCCGCGATAACCGAAGGCGCGCCAACTTTGTTTCGCCCTCCTTACGGTCTTATGGACAAGCGCGTAGCTGCCTGTCTGCGTGAGCAAGAAATGACCGCTGTCTATTGGGGCTCTGCCTCTGAAGATTGGCTGCTTCCAGGAGCCGACAGCGTCGTTCGGCGGGTGATGAGAAACATGAGACCAGGCTTGCTGATAGTGTTGCACGAGGGCGCTTTGCTGAAAAATCAAACCGTTACCGCTGCCAAAGAAATAATGTTCAGAAGTCGTGACCTTGGTTACCAAATGCAGAAGGTAGAAGTGCCTGCTTGATTTCCTACGCAAGGTTTTCGCTGCGTTAAGTATCCGCAGTAGATTCGACATTTCGAAATTCATAATAAACTTTATCGACTTCTACAAATCCGTTTTTACCCTCTAGTTCTGGAAACTCGGCTGATTTGAGAATTTTGAAGCTTACACACTCTTTTTCAGCAGGAATGAAATAATCTCTAAACAGTAAAACAAAATCGCTCGAAGAAAAACATTCACTATTACTTCCAGCGAATAAACCTATCGGAAGATACTTGGGCTTTACTTCAATTCCTTGGTGCGCTTTGCCATATTCAAAATGTTCAAGTGCACAAGGGAAGCAGACTAATCGATCAAACAAAAGTTTTTGAATCTCATCCCAACCTTCCGAAATATTGTGTTCATGTCCTCTAAAATCTGACGCAGCTGAAAAGTGTTTGCGGAGGTCACTAGAAGCCTGCCTGAAGCGATTCATCGCTTCGTTTAATTCTTTTGTGTCTTCACTTAGTTCAATCATCTATTTCTCGATAATCGAAGCGTATTTGTTAATTGCTTCATGTAAGTCGTTCTCTTCATTTTCTTCGTCGGAAGTGCTCACTCAAATTTCCATCCCAGATATTGAAACAGCAAAACTCTAGGATAACAGACTGTATATAAATATCCACCCGAGAAACCACTCCTCGATTGTATAGAGCCTAAAATTCAATTTTTCATCTCCAAAATATTTTCATATTAACTTGCTGAATAGTACGCAACCGTCAAGTAGGCAGGGAGCGAATCGATTGGCAGAATGAAATTCCAAAGCTTACTTGACACTCGTTCGCAATTATGCGAACAATAAAAGAGAGGCATCCATGCCGCAAACAAAGGTGATTTCCTACCCCCGAAAGGAAATAGTAAAGGCATTGGCTAGAAAGAAAAAGTTTGAGAAAAATCCGTTTGTACATACACATCGAGATACTCAACAATGACAAAGAAAACTAAATATATAACCGACGCGGTTGAAATCTTGCACAATAGATACATCAAGGGACGACCTGACATGATGGCACTTCTTGAAGAAGAGCGGGCCAACGCCGAGGTTGCTAGAAAAATTTATGATCTTCGCGAAGACGCTGGTCTAACTCAAAGACAATTGGCAAAATTAGTTGGAACAACTGCGTCCGTAATCTGCCGTCTTGAAGATGCGGATTACAATGGTCATTCACTTGCTATGCTATTTCGAATTGCAGCCGCTCTAAATAAGCGATTAGAAATTCGTTTTGTCAATTTGAAGAAACAAGGATAAATGTTCAAGTCAAACACGGCTGCTTTAGCGGTGAGCAGAGACGCTGCTGCTTGGACGCTGATCAATTCAATTTCAGATCTTTCAAGAATGGTTTGTATTCAGGATGTTTTTTCAGTTCGTCTATGCAAATTTGTTTGACCAGAGCATGTTGCTTCACATTGGCTGAAAGCGACCATTGCGCTGCACCGCCCATAATAATGCGCTCTCCGCTGCCGTTGATTTCAGGCAATACCGACATAACGCGCTCAACATAAATACGATCGCCTGATGCTACAAAAGCAGACCAGAGCTTGTCCAGATCCGCCGGTGTCCTTATAGGCATCGTTTTCAAATTATCCGGCTTCTTGTCGACTAGAGCGAGAATGGCTTCTTTACGTTTTCCTTCCATTCCTTGTGCCACCACTTTCAGTTGTTCGCGGCAAACATTATTGTTTGCAATCCAAAGTGCATAACAAATTACCCCTCGGTCAGTTTGTTCTTTGAAAGTCATTTCTTTTATCCAACCTGGAACCTTCTCAGGATGCTTGCTCATAAGAACGCCTAAGAAGGCCGCAAATGGTGCACTGGCATTAGGCTTCAATGAAGCGTCTAAGTCCGAAAAATCTCGCATAGCCTTGCCTACAAGCGAAGGAGTCGGCTTCTGGTAGTAGTGCGACATAAAGTTTGAAAGGTCCATTGCCTTTTGCGATATTGCAGCAGACTTTTTATCGGCTCCAAGACAAGAAGAACTGGGAAGCAAACTAAAAGTAAGTAAAAACAGTGATAAAAAGAACTTGAGATTCATTACCGCGCGCATTTCATCTCCCCAAAATTTGAACTGGGCTTAATTCTGTCACGCTTTGCTAATTAAGTTAAGTAGTACGCCAAGAAAAGGCGCCAAATTCTTATGATGGGTTCATTACTTAGTGCCACCGTGGGTAGAGTCATAATTGACACCAAGGTTGAAAAGCGTCAGTCATAAGCTGATATAATGCGAGATATGATTCGTAGATGAAAGGAGCTGCATATGTCTGACGGCACAACAGACAGAACAAAATCATCATCACTTGCAATCATCGGTCTGCTGATGGGACTTTGTTTATTTCTTGCTGCGCTCTTTCGTGCAGATATCGCGGCCTTCTACTCGCGAATACCGCGCGATGAATTTGGATTTTGTGCCGTTGCAACCATAATTATCTTGCCTGTGTATACTCTTGGAGCGCTACTTGTGTGTATTTTATCTAAATTACAGAAGAAGAATGCGAGTAAGTCGAAATGACAAACGGCATAAGAGATTGAATTTAGTTCCGAAAAAAGGATTTTATTCATGATTCGATTAATTTCATCAATTGTTATATTTTATCAATTGTTTTGCTTTCCTGTTTTTGCTGGTTCTAAAAACGTTTTGTTGGCACATAGAGAGCCGGCGGTAACAGGAACACAACCCATAGGAAATTTAGTCGTCGCAAAAAGAAGAATACTCAGTAAAGCTACGGTGTTGGCTGGCGACGTTCAATTAATGCAAGCCGATTCAACAAGAATTCCCGACAATGCCTATAAAAAAGTTTCTTCTGTTGTAGGAAAAATTGCCCGATACGATATCGAGCCAGGATCTATTCTTGGTACTGTTGATTTACAGCAGGCTTCACGAAAACTGCTGAAACAAAATAGTAACAACTCAAAATCATCGAACAATTCTCAAAAAAATGGAATGGTTGTTTGGACTAGAACTGCGATTAAGAAGAAAACTAAAATCACCAGTGACATGATTACATTGAAACCAATGGCGAAAAATTTGATACCGGATAGCGCGATTGGGCTTAGTAAGCTAGTAGTAGGACAGCGCCCCGATCATGACTTGTTTGAGGGACAAATCATTTACGACAGCGACATCATTAATTTTCCGTGGTTGAAAGTATCATCAGTATTTCTCGTAAACAGCGTTGCCAAAGGGGATAAGATCCGAAAGGAAGACGTTTACGAAGCGAATGCACTATTCAATCGGGCCGTCGATCCTGGTCCATCTAAAGCTTCTTCTGTCATAGGTAAAAAAGCTCGTACAAGCTTATGGAAGGACCATGATCGCTTAACAGATCTCGATATTTGTCCGTAGGTAGCGATAAACTGGCGCCCTTTTATTTGCTAGTATGGAAGAGTGCCAAGCATTCAAATAACTAACTTAAAAGAAAAGCGTGACTTCGTACTGTATTCATTGGGTGCGCAGTTCGCCATAATGTTTCTGATTTATTGCGCAACACCTGGCTATGTGATTCCACTTCTGAATAATCCGATTGCCAGAATCTGCCTTCTCATTGCTTTTGCATGGCAAATATTCGGCATTGGGCTTTACATTATCTCTCCGTTGAAAGAGGACAAACATTTTGTTCTGTACGCTTTGCAAAGAGTAGTCTTCTTCGCTCTCTTTATGTTGCCACCGAACTTGTTGTTTTTCTTAGGTCCCGCTGTCGCGAGCCATTATTACTATGATGATTTTTCAAATAGGGTTTACAGAATTGGGCGTATGGAATATTCGCCTCCTTATGTTCCGACTCCCACTGCCAGACCAATGTTCTACGCTCGACACGATATTCCAAAAGGCAGCATTATTACTGCAAAAGACCTATCGGTATTTTCTGAAGACACAAAGAAATATCCTGATGTCATTCTCGCAACGAAAGAAAACTACTATGGAAATGGAAGCAGCGACAAAATCTTACTTGGGCGCAAAGCCGCAAGAGATTTATTAGGAAATGCGCCAATTTCGTATTTCGACGTAGAGCCGCCTTACCCGCACCAGTAATAGAAGAATAAGAGAGTTAGCGAGCCGTTTTATAATTCAAAAGGCACAAGTTTCGTTTCAGCTACACCCACATAACTGTCGGCGGCACCATAATAAATCAGATAACGATTACAGTCTTCGACCATTCCTTCTACAAAGACCACGTTGGGAACCTGACTTACACCATCGGTTGCGTTTTTCTTTTCCCATGCAGTTTCTGGCTCAAAAATTGGCGTATTGGATCTGGCAATTAATTTAGTTGGATCATTTTTGTCGAATAGCGCCCAGCCAGTGCGATAACAAACCGCGTCATCAGCACCATTGTAAAGAAGGAGAATGCCATCTTCGGTGATAATTGGGGCTGGTCCTGGCTCGACCGTATGCGAATCGAACATATTAGGACGGCGAGTCAGAACAGGTTTATCTGTGGCATCCTTCCAGTTAACGCCGTCATCTGAGAATGCTACTCCTGTTTGATCGGCACCACCAGCAGCATCACCCATGTAATACATCCAGTATTTACCGTTGATTTTTGCAGGTACTATAGCTCCCGACTTTGTCCAGTGGACATTCCACGTACCTTTATTAGCGGGCATAATTATGCCGACGCGCTCCCATTTTCGCAGGTCGCCAGATTTATATAAGGCTAATTGAGAATCGGTATTATAGGCAGTGGCAGTCATTAACCACTCTTTCGGATTTTGCAAACTGCGGCTTGCGCGAGGATTTTCTATTCCATTTTTTTCGTCGGGAAACAGCGGTTCAAGAACCGGTTTGTCTTCCTGAGTAAAATGAATACCGTCTGTGCTTTGGGCATAACCAATTCTTGAGACGCCAGCGTGATCTTGTCCGCGATAGAGCATGACATATTGCCCGTCGTCAAGCTTAACGGCAGTGGGATTAAATGCTCCAGCTGAATCAAATTTTCCAGGACGTGCAGAGAGTACGGGTTCATTCGACAATCTGTGCAACTTGCCAAATGTCATGATTTTTCTTGGCGGCGATGATGGTGCTATGGGTTTGGACCAAACGCATTGCAAGTTAATCGACGAAAATGCAACTAAGGTCGCAAGCATTATCTTTTTTAGTTTTGTAGGCAAGATTTTCCTTTCTAACTTTTCTGACTGTTATGATATGCATTTCTCTCATCTCATTGGAACGCCTTCGTTTTCTACCACCCTAATGTCTAAGTGGATATAGACTCTTTCTTTGGTGGACATGCCGTTTGTAGTCACTACTATCGGCACATGCCATTTTGGAAAATGCATGTTGGGAATTATACACGTGATACTGGATTCAGTGGCTGATACCACATGAGCCTTGATTTTACCGAAAGTGACTACGTTCTCGGCAACAACTGGCGAAAAGCCACTTCCGCTTATGGTGACGGGGTGTTCAGGTGGCGATGCGAGCAGATTGAGCCGAGTGATATGGGGATGCGAACGCATTGTGACTTTGACTGGGGCACTTTTCACATCCGACACTGCCACAATAAGATTCGTACTACCACCGTCCTGATCTGTCAGAGGCTTGAACTCTATTTTTCCTTCAGTACTATTTAGCGGCTTGATCTGTTTTTTGCCTATGTACACCTTAACTCGTTCAAGGCGATCTGAGAAGTTTTTGCCCAATATTGTGACCGTATCGACCACGCTCATTAAATCCGGTTTCACCTCGGATATCTGAGGTCTAACAATAAATACTTTCCAATTCAACCGCGCGCCAGATGGTCCGAAGCCTTTCACCATAAGTGGTGTATTTCCCGACGCCAATTGGCCCGTCAAATCTATCGTAAATTTGTCTCCACCGCCAAAATTTTTAAATGTAGCAATCGGTTTTCGGTTTAGCTCTACCACGAGGTCAGTAATCTGTGGTCTATTGTCGACGCCGTTGTTAAAGGTAAGGCTCAAAGGCAGTTTTTCTTGACCTGCTTTGAGATGAATATGATCATTCCAGGTGTGCCAGGCGCCAGCCCTTGTCACGAGCGGTTTTGATTCTTGTAAAACCACCATGTTTTCGGCGGCTGCTGAAGTCAGGCAAGATGCCATGAAAAACAATGGAAGCACAAATACAGCTCTTGTTTTTATCATGCATTTTGGTCCTCTTTAGCTCAGTAAGATAGCTCCTATTTTAGACCACGTTCAAAGTTTCTTGTGTGCAATCCTGTTTTGTAAAGTGGTGAGAGGGGTAGAATCCATTTGTTTATATAGCAATGAGTACTGGATGAAAAAGAAACCTCAAAAAATAAATGGTTCTAGACAGTTACATAGTTCTACTCTCCATGCCGACTATCTTGAGAAATGCGCTCATCTGCGCACGCGCAAGGATCGATTTGAAGTCGGAAGGGCGATGCGGGAAACATGCCCTCGAGCAGATCACTCAGAATACCAAGTGGATTGGAAAAAGCGCAGGGATCCGATCGAGCTTTTGATCGAATCAAGCCAAGGGCGAATTGAATCTCTTTTGCCTATTAGATACGGACGCATGGCGACGTCGCCTTTTGCTTTTTTCCGGGGATCGGCCGTTATAATGGCGGCTGATTTGGTTCAAACTCCCGATACCGGCTATGCGGTGCAATCTTGCGGAGACAGTCACCTATGTAACTTTGGCGCGTTCGCCACGCCGGAGCGGAACATAATTTTCGACATAAACGATTTTGATGAAACCTTTCCAGCTCCCTGGGAGTGGGATCTTAAAAGATTGGCAGCGAGTTTTGTGATCGCCAGTAAGCACAATGGGCACAAAAAATCAGATTGTCGTGAAGCTGCATTAAGAATGGTCGAATGCTATCGTGAGCGGATGTTGGCGCTTGCCCAGATGCCATCTTTATCGGCTTGGTACGACTTCTTGTGTTATGAAGAATTGATCGAACGCAGCCGTGATAGCAAGTTCCAAGAGCAGCGTCGAAAAGACCTGAAGAAAGCGAAGGCGCGAGATGGACTGACAGAATTCGTCAAACTAGGTCATTTCGTCAATGGTAAGCCAGGAATTAAGGAGCAGCCTCCTTTAATATATCGCGACGAAAGGTATCACACTCCCGAATTTCAAAACGCCATTATGGCGGGCATTGAAGATTACCGCATTTCTCTGCCGATGGAACGGCGAGTGTTATTCGATCACTATGAATATGTCGACACGGCGATCAAGGTAGTTGGCGTTGGCAGCGTGGGAACGATGTGTTTGATTGTTTTGTTTTTTGCAGCCGAAAATGATCCGCTATTCTTGCAAGTGAAGGAAGCTAGGCAATCTGTTCTAGAGCCATATTCGGGTTATCCACCGTTTCAGTCTCATGGAGAACGCGTTGTTTTTGGTCAGCGTCTAATGCAGTCCGCCAGCGACGTTTTCCTGGGGCACTTCATCGGACTATTGCAAAATAAACACTACTATGTGAGACAACTGCGAGATGTAAAAGTAAAGATTCCAGTTGAGACATTCTCTGCGCAGCAAATGCTTATTTACGCCCAAAAATGCGGTTGGGCTCTAGCTCGCGCACATGCGCGCTCAGCCGATCCTGCTGTTCTTAGCGGATATATTGGCAAAGCAAAAGTGCTACCAGAAGCGGTGGCTAACTTTGCTGAAATTTACTCTGCTCAAAATGAGAAGGACTACAACAGGTTACTCGACGCTATCAAATCTGGTGCGATTCAGGCGCAACCAGGCTAACGTGTTTTTAGATACATTGGGCTGATTCCGAAGATCTTGAACAAGTTGATTATGGATCTATAATTTCAGGAATCTTCGCTGGAGCTTTTATCGCGCCAGTCTCCACTAGATATGCGTTAATCTGTTTTGCCGCCGACGCAATCGAATATTCACTATCACCGGTGCCTATTTTTTCTTTTGCCTCGGCAATACTTTTAGGAACATATTCCTGTGCTAGTGCTGCTTTGAACTCTGCAAGAGTGTAATGAGTTGACGAGTGTTTTTTCAAATACTCAAGCGTGTAGTCGCTATGATGATCGATATCGCTCAGCACGTAATTGGTGCAGTCATACCAAATATGGATGAGTGCATCAATTTCCCGCTTGCGTTTGAGATAAACGCTCTTCTTGCATATAAAACCACCAGGATCCATAAGACCAATAGTGTCCATGGTCAGCACCACTCGTCCGTGTCTCTTCAATGCTTCGGTCCGTTGTGTCAGTCCGGCTCCAGCCATATCTAGACTGCCGTTTTCAGTCGCAAGCAGACCTTCGTTTAAGGTGGTATCAACTATATTCAAAGCCGAAAGTTTGATGCCGACTTTATTAGCCAGTATCCACAACAACATGTGATTCGGCGAAAATTTTTGGTTGCCAAATTTAAAGCTCAAGAACTTCTTCACCGTCTCTGGGTCTTTAACGTTCTCTTTGTTTAGTTCTGGAACTTTGTCATTGAAAGTGATGTATCCGCCACCATGAAAAGTCCATGCCGGAAACAAGTATAGAATCGGGTCGTCCTTTTGGCTGTTTAAGCGTTCAGCTTTTGCCAGATAGTCAGACAAGCTAGCAAAGGCTACATCGACAGTTTGACCGGCACTTGCAACCGAGGGTAGGTTTTCTTCCCATGGTATTGTGATCAATTCTAGGTTTACGCCATATTTCTTTTCCAGACCGAGCGGCTTTTCGTTTACCAGCAGGGCAATTTCCTGATAAGGCGATATTGCCATTCTGAGTGGCGCCTGTTCAGTTTTTTGAGCGCCTCGCTCGGGTGCGTTTTCTGAGGTTTTTGGCGAACATCCCGCCAGTGCAATTAGCCCCAATGCAAGACAGAGAGTCGTTACTCGATTAAGCAAGTTCTTTTCCTTTGGATAGTACTGGGCGATTTTGTCCACTCATGGGAATCTTACCATTCACATTAAGTCCAATCTTTGGAACAATTTATAAGGAAAGGACCTTGCAAAAGTGAATAGTGGGGATGCACATTGGCTGTATCAATTCAATCATGCATAATTTTGACCTCTGAAGGTTTGCAAGTCGTCGGACTGTCTTATATTCGCGATGGCGTCCAGGTTTTCAAAGACTTTTCGTTGCAATCTGCAGCTTCATTGATAGTGCTAAGAGGTGCATCTGGTTGCGGAAAAACAACGCTACTGAAATTGTTATCCGGTCATCTTCAGCCGCAAAGAGTTGAATATATGCCAAGCGCCAAAGGGAGCTGTCTGGTTCTTCAAGAAGACAGTCTTCTACCCTGGATGACAGGCATGGAAAACATTTGCAAATTTGCAAAAATCTCTTCGTGTGAAGTTTGCCAACATCCTATGTATAAGTTGATTTCTAGATTCGTCGATAAAAAAGCGTACCAAATGTCTTATGGTCAGCGCCGTATGGTCGAGCTATTTCGAGCGATTATTCATCGTCCGCCTTATCTTTACTTAGACGAACCGTTTAACTTTTTAGACGAAATCAATATAAATGCAGTTGCACCATTTTTGGTCGAATTATCTTTGACAGGAACGACTGTGGTGCTAAGTAATCACCACAAAGAAGACATCGAAATTCAACGCTCTGCCGATGTGTTCAAATTTGACGGAAAGTTTCCAGTAAATTCCATTGATTGTTTGAGTAGGCAGGTCTGATGCAAACTTTAAATCACAAGAAAATTGCTCAAGAAGAAGAGCAACTTCCAGTTTTAGCAAAGCCAAATAAAAAGGCGCCTAGGATTTCTGCTTCGCTCAAATTGAAAATACTGACAGCTATTGGATGTCTAGCTGGGCCAGCTATATGGATATGTTTGAAGCATTTTGACATCGTGAGCGATCGTTATTTGCCGGCACCAATAGCGGTGCTAGATGCGTTTCGTGAAGTTGAGCCTAACATCTTAGTTCATTTTGCCTATACATCTTTTCGCCTTGTCGCTGGCTTTATCGCGGGTGCTGTTGCAGGCATAATGATCGGGATTTTCATAAACAGATCAGAATCGATAAACCGTCTACTTTCGCCTTCTTTGCAGTCTATGCGCTCGATCCCTGCAATAGCCACTGTGCCATTTTTTCTCTTATGGTTTGGATTCTCAGAATGGGGAAAAATCATACTGGTGGTCACAGGAATCGCATTTAACGTAGCCATCGCGACCCATCAGGTATTGAGGGACATTCCAGAAAAGGATAGAATTCTATTTAAAAGTTTTGACATCGACCCTACCACATTCGTGGTCCAGTACAGCCTGCCTCGTATATTTGAGGCGCTGCTACCTACGTTGAGATTTTCGCTGACAACCGCCGTGGGCGTAGTCATTGTTTCAGAATTGCTCGGTGCTCAAATTGGTTTAGGGTATCTTATTCAAACTTCTCGGTCTACATTTTCGATACATGTAATCTTCCTTTGTATGCTGCTTCTAGGAGTTTTAAATTCACTTTTAGATATTGCACTCACCAAAGGCTGGTCGAGATTGGTTTACTGGAAAAGTAACTAGACTCGCACATCATGACACCAGATGAGGTGGCGAAAAGCGTTTGCGGCGGCATTTCCTCTATTTGAAGGGCGTGGTGCTTTTCCTCATACTTTTCGATTAAAAACCCAAGTCACCTGTATGGATCGTATAATAGCTGAAAAAGAAAAGAAACTGCATGGAAAACTGTTATAGACCAAATGAGTGAAAGTCAATTCTGGGCTGAAACTGAAAAGATGAACAAGTTATAAAATATGCACGCCATCACTTCACACGACCTACATTCATACAGCCGTTGGTTCTTGAGCGTGCTGGAACCAATTTGGCACCCATTCAAAGCTCTGCCCAATCCAAAACTACCTCCCAACCCTGATTTAAGATTTTTGAGCAGCCAGTATCAATGGAGAGTTGAAATATCAGATTCAGTAGATTCAATCAAAAATATTGAAGAAGAAAAGCATCTTATTCAAACAACCAATCTACTTAGATTACTGGTCGAAGCGTCGATCGTGATGACCCCGGCAGCTTCTCCATTCAACGACTTTCGCGCCGGTAACTCGGCATTGCGTTACAGTCAGTACTTCAAACCGCTTCAATTAGAGAACAAGAACAAACTTATATTAAACAGTGACCCTTCGCTTCGAAGTATTCGCTTGCGCGCATTGATGGCAGAGGAATTAGCTCTTGGTATCGCGGCATTTTTGGCTCGCGAATATTTCGACGTAGTGCACCTGGCTGATTATAAGCTATGGCAAATGGTCGGCATCGACAAAACAAGTATTGAATATCCAGATCTAGCTTGTTTGGATGAACTCGGCCAGACCATTTTATTAGAATCAAAAGGCAGCATCAGTTCGCGCTGCTCGTCTATGAATTTGCAAAGGAAAAGAGCCGCCGCGCGTTTGCTCAATACTCAGATTCCTGCTCAAAGAATTATTGTTGCCACCTGTTTATTACACGACAATTTTGAGCAAGACAGTATTTCACTCATTGAAAAAGTAAAGCAAGAAGACATCGAAGATCTAGATGGAGTCAAAGTAAAAACAGAGCTGTCGCGCCTCGCCTATGCCAAAATATTTCGTCTGGCAGGACGTGATGAAGAGGCAGATGCAATGGTGACTGGCAGCCCCTTCAACAATTCTGCTCTTTCAAAACATTTTCCAGTCAAAGTTTATGGCAGAGACTTTATACCGATAGGTATGGACTCTCTCGACAATCTTATTTTAGTAGAAGGACAGACGCTGAGCGAGCTAAAGGAAGGCAAGATTCCTAATGTTCCAAAGCGTTACATTAAGAATGGATCGAGCACCAAAGATTCACCAATAGAAGAAAAGCTTGCATTTACGATCAACGAATCAGTCTTGATTTTCCCAAGCCCGGTATATTTCGAAGGCACGAATTAATAGCACTAGACTCGCACATATTTATCTTGAATTTTTTGCGCTCCAGAGCGTCCAACGCCAGGATTGTAAGACCAAATTAACGCTAACTCCCTGAGCTTCATGCCTTCCTCGCCTGGAGTGTTAACACCCAGAGTCCAAAGTTCTTGCATTCGTTTGAAGCGATCGCGCACATCTTCACGCAAATTTGGATTTTGTGCTTGAAATTGATGATAAGTCAGAGCTTCACCATTTGGTCCTTTAAAATCTTTTTGGCTGAAACGATCAACTTCTCTTCTCAAATATCCACCAACAAGATCAGCTGCACCATCGACGGTGAGAGACGCTTCAAGGGTATGTCTATTGCCACCGTAAGTATCTTGAGTTCTCAATGCACAAATATTTTGTATTTGCATTTGACCTGGACCAATGGAAATATTGCGCACTCCTAATCCTGGCTTGATTCTGTTAATAACAGGATCTCCAATTTTTTCAAGGGCATTAGTACCGCCATTGGTGCAGAAATAGTCAGTTGCATTTCCTTTGCCAAGAGTGCGTCGTAGGTTACTTAGTAAGCTGACACCCCATTCTTCTGGCTTGTCTTTCCAGTCGTTTCGGATATTTAGTGTCTCGTTTTCTATAAGCGCTGAAATTGCTCCAGGTCTTAGATTTTGATCCAAACCAGGATAATTGCTCATCACTGTTTTTAGGGTATCTGGAGAAGGCCGGTTCGGGCTTTTAGGACCAAATATTGAATCGAAGACTAATTGACCACCTTTAACCACAAGTTCGGCTGCGGCAGTAAGTGGATATCCTCGTTTCATCGCATCATAAGCGTCGCGTGAAACGTCCGACCATGTTCTTGTTTGGTTATTGTTATCCGAAACTATCGGAGCAAAATCTAACCCTTGAGAATCGCTTGAGGGAGGGCTTTTGGGTGTGGTATCAAGTCCGGAATCATTCATATCGATTATTTAGTAAGGGGAAAAAATAGAATCGATCAAGAATGATCAAAGATGTACGCGTTGATTTAAAACGCGCGATACAAGAAAAATCATGGTAACTTCCTATTGAAAATAACCCTTACCGTCGCGGATGTCAAGTGAATTTGTTTTGCAACCGTATCACTCAATCTCATTGACCCCATAAGGGTTTAGAGTTGATAATTCGACATGAAAACGGCATCTGATACGGAATAGAGTAATGTTATTACCGAGTGGTTGGTATGTGATAGCTGCTTCAAGCGAATTGAAGCCAAACAAGCCTCTAGGCATAGAGCGTTTTCAGAAAAATTTGGTCCTCTGGCGAGATAATAATGACAAGGCTGTAGCCATGCTTGATCAGTGTCCTCACCGCTCAGCCAAACTTAGTATTGGTCAAATTAAGCAAGGTTGTATCGAATGTCCGTTTCACGGATTTTCATATGACCACGAAGGTAGATGTACTCTTGTACCCGAGATCAAGAAAGCTGCTGCTAATCTAACAGTTCAAACTTTTGAGCTAGTGGAAAAGCATGGATTCATTTGGTTATGGTATGGAGGCGAACCCAAAACAACAGACTTGCCCTGGTTTGAAGCCTTGGATCAAGGCAAATGGTCTTTCAGTCAACAAGCAACTAACTGGAAGACACACGTTACTAGGTGCATAGAAAATCAGCTTGATTACGCCCACCTTCCTTTTGTTCACCGCAACACAATAGGTGGCAATTCCGATGTCACTAAACCAGTTAAATTTGAGTTGGAAGATGATTCGATAAGGTTTTATCCTGGATCCGAAAAGAATGGCAGTGGATTTATCGAATTTCGATTTCCCAACATTTGGATGCTTACAATAGTTCCGGGTAAATTTGCTCAAATGATGGCATTTGTTCCAGTAAATGAAAACATGACTAGGTTGTATCTTCGCGGATATCAATCATTCGTAACTATATTCGGCATAAGCACCATATTCGATACCATAGGTGCCTGGCAGAGCAAATACATTCTGAACCAAGACAAACGAGTGGTACTATCCCAAATACCAAACGTAAGTGTAGATGCTGCCCACGAAATACTCTATCCAAGTGATCAAGGCATAAGACATTTCAGACGTCGCTGGCTGGAAACCAGTCAGTAATCGCACTTATTAACTATTGATATGATTCGTGGCGACCTCAACATGGAATGTATCTTTTATGCCTGGGAGGGTTAAATCACATGAGTCGCAAATTTGTGACTGCCATAAGTCTGTCTTTGCTTATTCAATCTTGCATTGCACCCTATGCCTTAGCTGCTAAGCCATCTCCTGTAGCGCCTTTAGATAATGCAACTGTCAGCTCATATCTGACCAAAACTGCTGCCTACGCGAGAGCTGGCGATGCAAAAAGTGTTCTAAAAATTCAAGAGTTTATGATTCAGCATTTTCCTAACGAACCTGCCTTCTATCAAATGGCTGGCGAGGCTCAAAGCTCGCTAAATAATCACCTAAAAGCGATCGAACTTTTAGACAAAGCACAGAACCTTTTGAAAACTAATCCGAATCCGCGCTTTGGCATTCCTGGTGGTAAATTGCCATTATGCATGGCACGTACAAAATCTTATGCCAAACTTAAAAACTATCCAAAAGCTCTAGAAAATTTGAATGAGGCTATCAAATTGGATACCGCCGGAAAGTACAAAATGTTGTATGCCGTTCGCGGATCTATCAATTTGGAACTTAACAAAATAGCTGAAGCCAAAAAAGATTTCGAAAGAATGAAAAATGCCGACCTCGACCATCTGGCACTTTACGATGCTGCCATCCTGGGCTCCAAACTTGGTTATTTTGAAGATGCTGCAAATTTGGGCAAGAAAGCAGTCGCTAAAAAACCTGAAGATCCATTGTATTTAGGAAATTGTGGCTACTATTTTTTCGAACTAGGCAGAGACTCAGAAGCTGCTGAATTTTTCAAAAGAGCTATCGCCACAAGAAAAGCCCATATGAATTCTTATAGCGATTATGCGTGGCTGGAAAAAATATCAGGACACATTGATGAAGCAGAACCCCATGCAAAAACGGCGATAGAGCTTTATCCAAAGACCAAAAGAGAAGATTCTAACGACTACAATACTTTCATAAATGGTGCCATGGCTTACATGGTATTAAACCAATTCGAAGAAGCAAGAAAAGAACTTGCAGAGCTTAAAAAGCAGTTCCTTAATTGCAAAGAATATTACAGACAAGAAGGTAGAATTTTAAAAGCTGAAGGAAAACTAGATCTAGCTTTAGAATCGTACTCTAAGTATCTAGAGAATGGCGAAGCTAGTCGCGGATTTAGTGAGCGAGCAGCAATTCTAAAAAAACTAAATCGCCTGGATGAAGCCAAAAAGGATCTTGAAAAGGCAAAAGCCAATGGATATCTTCCTGCAGACAAAGAAATCGCCGAGTTAAGCCAATAATAATGCCGATTGCGTTTCGGTGACATAGGAATGACTTACTGCCTTATTTGGCTGAATTTCTCCTCAATGTAGACTAGGCGATAAGTTTGCAACAATTGATTTAGCGGCCGAGAATTGATTATCTGCCTTCGTTTTGTGCTTCTTTGGAGCAAGGTCAAATCGAGCTTGAAAGAATCGCATATTTTCTGGCTCGTAAACCATTTCAAGACCTCGAATTTTATGGTGCCTTTCCTGACATAAACCGACTCCATAAGCGACTACATCCATATGCGAATTAGTGTATACGCGACGAGGAATTGTTAGTCTTACCAATTCCAATTTTGGATAGTTATTGAGCCCGGTAGTTTTGTCACGTCCGGCCGATACAATACCACGCTCCATAGCACGAACCCCAGTCTCCACATACAGTGCAGATGCTAGACTCTGAGCGGGATACTCATCTTGACTCAAATGAGGCAACATTCTTGCCGCGTCGAGATAAACAGCATGACCGCCTACAGGCAACACAATCGGGACTCCGTATTCTTGAATCTTATTTGCTAGATAATGTACCTGTCCAATACGCTGATTAAGATGCTCCTCTTTGATTGCTTCTTCAAGACCGCGTGCCATCGCTTCCATATCTCTACCAGCCATGCCACCATAAGTATGCAAGCCTTCAAATAAGGTGCCTAGCTCGCAAGCTTTCTCGTAAATTTTAGGATCACGAACAGCCAAAAATCCGCCTATATTTACAAGTAAATCTTTTTTGCCGGACATAGTGCAACCATCGGTATAGCTACAAATTTCTCTTAAAATTTCAGCAATTGACCTATGAGCGTGTTCATTTTCTCGTTGTTTTATAAACCAGGCATTTTCAAGACACCGTGTTGCGTCCAGAATAATTTTTATGCCATGAACTTGACAAAATTCATGCACTGCACGAATATTTTCCAGGGAGAAGGGCTGTCCACCTGCCATATTTACACAAGCTTGCAAATTCAAATAAGGTACTTTAGTCGCGCCAACTTTCTGTACAAGTTTTTCGAATTTGACTAAGTCCACATTGCCCTTAAATGGATGCATTGAATTTGAATCATGAGCTTCGTCGATTATGACATCAACAAATGTTGCCCCTGCCAACTCCTGATGTGCTCTGGTTGTGGTGAAATACATGTTACCTGGAACATAGTCACCGGGCGTGATGAGCAACTTGGAAATAATATGCTCGGCTCCGCGTCCTTGGTGTGTAGGAAGAACATACTCATATCCATAATATTTATTGACTGCTTGCTCCAAAACATAAAAGTTCTTTGAGCCTGCGTATGACTCATCGCCGAGCATCATTCCTGCCCATTGATACTCGCTCATCGCTGCAGTTCCGCTGTCGGTGAGCAGATCAATGTATACGTCATTTGATTTGAGCAAAAATGTATTGTAGTGAGCTGTTTTAATTTTGTCTTCGCGATACTCGCGAGTGGTCATTGTAAGCGGTTCTACCATCTTTATCTTGTATGGTTCTGCCACCGGCATATTTTTCTTCAGCATTATCCAACTCCCGATTTCCACCCAGGAATAAACAGACAAAATTGTCCAGCGGCAGTATGCTGCAAAACATCACTAAAAGAAATCAGTCCTTAGGTGGATAAAAAAAGGTAACCACCTAAAGATTGAGGCAGCAACAAGAATTTGATGAAACACTCTTCACCTTGCAAAACAAGTTGAAAGGAGTGTAAGTGGAAATGATCAAGACCATCATCGAACCGTTCCGAATAAAAGTAGTCGAACCTATTGCGTTTACCACAACAAAGCAAAGAGCTGAGTTGTTGAAAAATTCCGGTCACAATCTCTTTCAGATTGACGCACAAAATATCACCATAGATATGCTCACCGATAGTGGCACGTCCGCCCTGTCTTCCAAACAATGGTCAGCTTTGATGCTAGGTGATGAGTCTTATGCTGGTGCCTCCAGCTTTCATCATTTCAAATCATCGGTCCAGAATATTTTCGGCTTTTCTCAAGTACTCCCTGTACATCAAGGCAGAGCGGCTGAGCGCATACTTTTTAGTGAATTAGTTAAGCCGGGAAATATCGTACCAGGAAATGCTCACTTTGATACTACAAGAGCAAACATTGAGCGACTGCAAGCCGAAGCGGTCGACTTACCGTGCAGAGCCTGGCTTGAGTCGAGCGACCAGGATTTTCTTGGAAACGTAGATTTAGAGCGACTGAAGAATCTGATCGAAACATCTGGTCCTGAAAATATTCCGCTTGTGATTTTGACTATAACAAGTAACACTTGCGCTGGACAGCCTGTGTCCATGCAAAACATAGCTCAGACCAGCCAATTGTTGAAAACTTATGGAATCCCACTATACATAGACGCTGCAAGATTTGCTGAAAATGCTTATTTCATCAAACTGTTAGAACCGGGTTACTCAAAGCGTTCTATTCTTTCAATTGCCAATGAAATATTTAGTTACGCAGATGGTGCCATGATGTCGTGTAAAAAAGACGGTCTGGCAAACATCGGTGGATTTATTGCCTTAAAGGACACAGAACTTACTGAGCGGCTGAAAGTAAATCTCATCGTATCTGAAGGTTTTCCCACATACGGTGGACTAACTGGACGCGACCTGGAGACTATTGCAGTTGGCTTACAAGAAGTTCTGGAAGATGACTATTTGAATTATAGAGCAGCCTCAGCAAGCTTTCTTTGGAATGGACTGAATAAACTCGGCGTACCACTGATTCAAAAACCAGCACTGCATGCGGTGTACGTGGACGCCGCACAAATGATACCGCATATAGAGCCGGCTTTTTTGCCCGGACAAGTACTGGTTTGCGAATTATTTTTAGAAGGCGGAATTCGTACTTGCGAAATTGGCACCGCGATGTTCGGCAAAACTGACAAGAAAAACGGTACACAAATATGTGCCCAACGCGAACTAGTTCGATTGGCCCTTCCAAGACGCGTCTATACTCAAAGTCATTTCGAATACGTTATCGAAGCTTTCGAAAACATACAAAAACGAGTCGATAAGCTAAGCGGACTAAAAATAACTAAAGAAGCTCCTGCTCTGCGCCATTTCACAGCAGTTTTTGAGCCAACGCGGTTATTAATACCCTCAAAGTGATGAGATTCAGTCCAAAGTAGATACTTCTCTATCTGACTTTTCAAACCTTATTTTAAAAAGCGCTTTCTGATTATTTCTCTGGCTTCGCGGAAATTATCGTATGGGTTGCTTCTGTCTCTAAGATATGCAAGGTCTTTTTGATTGCTGCCCAGCTCAAGCGCCATAATATCGCCTGCAAACTCGGCGTATCTTTGATCTGTTTGTTCTTTTCCTCTAACTGCTATATTACGCTGATCGCTTTTGGGCAATCGACTTATACCCAAATCGATCGCCTTGCGCAATTCTGGATCTTTTGAGGCGCCAGTGGCGTTGTCGATGGGATGCCAGAGTTCGTGGTTCATAACATCTTGAACGGGCGCTTTAGTCTTTTTGATACCAACTTCGGAAAAGGCCATTACGTTACCTTTGCGCTCACTCAAATCGGGAGTTACTGCCGGTATATCTAGTGGCATTCCAGGAATCACTTTGTTGACTTGTTTTGTCGAGACGACCGAAAGACCTCTCAATTTTTCTTGCGTTTCTGGATTTAAGTTGCCGAAGGTGTTGTTGAATGCCTGATTAACTTCGTTACTGAATTGTGGGCTGGCATCGAGATTTTTCTTTGTGATACCAGATGGAAATGGAATGTTATCGCCAACTTGTGCGATGCGAAATTGATCACTTCCTGCGTTATCTCTATCGCCGCAAATTTTCAAATCGGGCAAACCGCCAGTGGTGCTTGGCGAAAAGGACTGACAGGCCGCACTCCAATCGTGATTGAAGAGTTGGCTGGTGAGGTTGATACCAAAATTTAACTCGCGGCTTTCACTTGGACGATAAGAATTATCGCCCGCATCAGGCTGAGTGACTGGTGCGTTTTCTACAGTCATATTAGAAAATGTGATTAGTAAGGGAGGGGGGAAAACTCGATTTTGCAAACGACCCCTCAACCTTATCAGAGGTCGGCTTGGTTGTCAAGCGTCCATTCTAAGCGCTAAAGGAAACGTATAATATGCAAAGAATGATCGATCTGGAGGAGAGGTGGATGATGTGTTAATGGCGAATCTAACAAAGTTTAATTTGGCAATTTGCTCCAGTATGTTTTTGGTGTCACAGCTTGTTGAGTCTAATTTATGTGTGCTTCCAATTTATGCAAACGACTTACAAAAGAAACCAGCAAGCCAAATGGTAAATAAAAGAAAATTGCCAGCATCTCTAACAGCTCTTTTAACTGCCACCACATTTGATGATAGTGTAAGAGGCGATGGTGATCAAAGCACAAATTTCAAAAATTATGCTGCCGCAAGCGATCAAATCCAGGCGCTTGAAACCAGTGACTTGCAGTATCTACTTACTCATGCTAGTCCTGCTGGACGGCTCTATGCGGCTGTTTTACTAAAACAAAGTGGTAGAGTGGGCGATAACGAATGTTTTGCAAAATTGCTTGGCGACGATGCCACGGTTACCTATTTAAGTGGCTGTATGGGCTCGACATACAAGGTGAAAGAAATTGCAGGCAGCTTTATAAAAAATGGATGTTTTAATAATTTCAAGTTTTCGCAATACTGTAAATTGAAAGCTCCTGTCACCGCAGATAGTATCGCAATCATCTCTGATACCAATATAGTTGAACACTTTCAGCAAGGTGATTCTAATCAACCTTCTCGTTCCTGGCTTGCGTTTCAAGATCTTCTTAAAGCTGGAAGTGGAGCAAGACCTCAAATCGATCAGTTGATTAAAGCCAAAGCAAGCGGTTCAAGACTATACGGCGCAATCTTGTTGCTACAAATAGACCGCACCAGAGCCACTAATTTGCTTAAAACCTGGCAAAACGATAACAGTCGTGTACTATTTAGCAAGGGCTGCGCCAAAGAAGAAACCACGGTGGGTGTAATATCTGCGCGCCTTTTAAAAGGCGAACAAATTGTCATGCTCAAGAATCCGAACTAGGCTTTGTCGGATTTCGTCTCTCTTGATATTTTAAGTGCTGCAATCGTAGCGTCCAGTCCTCCGGTTTGTAAGACTTGCGGCCAGAGCATGAGACCATCTGTCGGTCCCTTTTCTCCTAGCGGACCAGCCTTGGGATTCCAGTCGCGCACTACTTGATCATATTTTTCTCTTGTATTCCAGACGGCATCGGCGGTGGCACAAAAACGAGTTTTTAAAACAGTTATATCGACACCCGGTACAGATGGTGCAAACCCTACGAAGTGGCGCAGAAGCACTCCCTTTCCGGTAGCATAATCGTTTGGGTAATCTGCAAAATCGTTATTGAAATTATCGGGAAAATCCGACTCGTGCAAAATGCTTTGTTGGTCAAAAAATGGAGCGCCCGCAGGAAGACATCCGTTTACTAAATTCAATGCGATTTTATTCAAAGTGGGATGTTCTGCGCGTCTGAACATGCCGTAGTACATCAAAGCTGCAAGCACGCAACCTTGATCGCCGCTCCAGAACCATTCTTTATTGTGTAAAGATGGCTTTGCTGCACCAAGGGCGGTTTCACGCGCTATGTTCAAATCATTCAAGAATCCCCAAATTTGTGGCGTATTACCGTTCCAAGTACCCGACAGCAGCCAGGCATACCATTTGTCTGCGTATTCGGCGTATTTAGAGTTCGTTTTGCCGAGTCTTGTAGATAGCGTCCAGAAGAGCGAGTTGGTGATCGTGTTTCGTCTTCTTTCTTTATGAGAGTCATGAATGTTGTAAATGCCTCCTGACTCCTGGTCTAGATTGTCGAGCATCCTTTCATGACAGTATTGTGCTTCGCTCAGCATTTCTTCTGCATTAAAAGGCAACGCGGGTGCATTTGGTCCGCTTAATAAGTCGAACATATTCATAGCAAACATTGCTACCCAGCCAAAGTCGTCGACCCACCAGCCCGCGGTTTTTTTGCTCAGGTAAAATTGCCAACCATCAGTCAATAGTCCTACAGCTTTTTGCTTCTGCTCGTTACTTGTTAGCGGCTGTTCCCAATATCTGAGCACCGAGTCCATGGTGTTTGCTTTGCGCCATATTTCAGAACCCCATACGAGTGGATCGTTTTTTTCAAATTCGATCCATATGTACTGAAGCTGGTTGAAAATAGAATCTGCGTTTTGTTGATAGTCGACGGCTGATTTGGTCATTATCAAAATCCCAATTAGTAAAAATGGTTGTTATTGTAGCGCAGGTAATTCTTTTTCTAACGGTAGATCAGTATTGTCCGGAGCGAACACAGCCGCATTCTGGAGTCTTTTTACGACTGGTCAAATTATTAATAACCCAATGGGGCAATAGCAGCGCGAAAACAAAAGGGTGCCGCAAACGCTGCTACACAGGCAAAGCCGATTATTACAGCTGTGAGCTTATCTGCTTTCTTGCCTAAAATCAAAAGCGGAATACCGATGCTTAAGGCAGCGGCGCACACTGCAATTGCTTTCATGTCGTACTCTAGACTGGCTACATGACGCTGCGCCTCTTGAAACTTGTCTAAAACAAAGAACTTCGCCATTGCCGCACCCGCGATCGCGAAAGATCCACCAATAATACGCATGTCACCATCTGGTACGGGCTGACCGCCGCCTAATTTGCTGACTCGTTCGGACATGCTGCTTTCATGTTTGGGTTTCTGTTCGTCCATAGCTAATTTATCGGCAACCAGATTTCTGTATCAATTGGAACATCTTGCTTTGAAAATGGCTGATTATTGGAATCAATGCGATCGACTGAAATAGTATAGTTGTGGTCTCTTTCGTCCAGTCCTCTGTTTACGTGCAATGTTCTACTATTAACTTTGATGGTTTTGCCATTTGGAGATTTAAGCTCAATCATCATGTCGCTAAGATGCCCATTGGAACCGGGATTCAGTAAATTATCGTCTGGAAAATCTGATTACTTTCTTTTCGTTGTCAATGACAAAATGTCTGTCACCAAAGAAATCCTGACCGATTACTGAATAACCACCATACAATAAGACCGGTTTGTTAGACCATTTCATCGGTCCAAGCTCAATACTTTTAACTATACAAGCGTAGGAATCCTGAACTTTTCCTCCTATCCCCCTTAATTGCACTGCTCCAAACTCTTTGTCATCAAAAATGCCTTGCTCTTTGGCTTGTTTGTAACCAATGAGAAATCCGTGAGCACCAGTATCAAAATTGGTTTCAAGGTTTTTTCCTTCCACTTTTACAATAATGATCATATTTCCATTGACCATCCTAAAGGGAATTTCAACGGCATCTTTAGCCATAAGATTTTCAGTGCGGGCAGCATTCTTTGAAATGAAAATATTGCTTTTGCTGTTATCAAATCGGTAGTGAAGTCCTCTGAGAAATGGTTGCCCTAAACAGACAAAGCTTTCGTTCTCCACCGCGTGTACTTTTAACACTCTTTTCGTTTTACCCACAGTAATTTCAAGTGGAATTGTCCAGTGATAAAATCGGCCTCCGGCACCATGCGAGAATCGGGTCGGTTTTTCTTTTGGTGTTTTGATATTCAAAGCATCAAGGACTTTTTTGCCGACCACAACTCTGTAAGCCCCTGTATCTATAAGCATTCGAACAGGTCTACCGTTTATAAAACCATCCACCATTGGTTTTCCGTGTGGATCTTTATAGAAATGAACATGATCTTCTTCTGGCAATACATCACCTGGTGCTGCCGGATCTTCGGGTTTTGTTACGTCGTCATCCACTGCGATGGCAGAAGAAGTTGTCCCGGTTGTTGCTGCTGTTGTTGTTGTTGCTGCTGTTGTTGTTGTTGTTGTTGTTGTTGCTGGCGCTGGCGCTTTGCTAATTGCTGATGCAGTTTTTGCTAGTGTCAATGTTTTTTCGGGATTGGCAGGACGCAGGTCAGGTCGTTTGGTGCGTTCTTCATCCATCCTTTTGGCGACCCATTTCCATGTGCGGGGAAAAGAATTCTTTACATTATCCTTATCGTAGCCTCCTAAAATATTGAGAAGTGCAGAACCAACAACTTCTCCCACACCGTTATAGTTAGGCTGAAGATAGTACTTAAGTTGCGGTTTGATTTCTTCTGAGAGATATCGTTTGTCAGTATCGTATTCAGCCCTTAGCCGAGGGTCGTTTGCGATATTTAAACAATAGTCAATTGCATGACACAATTGATAGGTTATTTCTTTTTTTTGATTAACTTGACTGATTGGCGGTCCAAGTTCGCGACTGCCTACTTTGGTTGGTCGTTCGAAAAGATAAATTTCAGTGTCATACGTTCTGGCGCATTCCTGAGACATAGTCAATTCTTCCATGCCTGGCTTTGAGCCAGTCAACGTATCAGGCCACTTGTCCGAAAAGTTGGGTCCAATATAAATATTCACGTTGTTTTTGTCGAGTAAATCATACAAATACTTGGGAAGTTGTGACACCACAGAACGCACAGTTCCTACGGTATCGGGCGATACGTGTTGATGCCCTTGAATGGTAGGCTGCAACACAAAAATACGATTTATCAAGCTCAACTTTTTGGTATTACCAGTGGTGGTCATCTGGTCTCTGTCGCGATACTGATTATGGGGATCGAGCCGTTTAATACATCTCAATGCCATATTTTCAGCATCCATTCCTTTGAAAATCTTGACAGTTTCGTGGTACTTCTTGAGTGCTTTATTTCTTTCTCCGCAGGCAGCATACGAGTGAGCCATATAGAGATAGACTTCGGGGCTTCCGTTGCCGCTTTCAAGAGACTCAAGAAATTTTGCTGAGGCAGCTCGATAATTGCGAGATTGGTATGCAGTCATTCCGTCTGCAAACTGCTTTTCACCGCCTGCATAAGCCGGCCTCACCCCAAGGCTGAACAGTGCAACCAAAACGATTAATGACTTCTGCTTGATGCGCATCAGAATTCTTTCTCCAAAGTTTTGCAGCAATAAATATAACGCAGGGTTGAAGAATTGAAAAGGACTTATCGTTAGGCTCCCCAAAATAGATTTGAACAAGTTTTTACGACTGTCTAAAAAATCCTCAACATCAGGTCCGAAAACGGCTAGTATTTAATTCGAATGCGCTTAGAATAAGAGCATGAATCTCGATGAACTGAATTCTAAGTCTTGCTATGAAGCGCTTAAAAGTCACGATAAACGATTTGACGGTCGTTTCTTTGTAGCGGTCAAAAGCACTCGCATTTATTGCAGAAATGTTTGTCGGGTCAAGCTACCCAAAGAAATAAACTGCACCTTCTATACAAATGCTGCCCAAGCTGAAAAAGCTGGATACAGACCATGTCTTAGATGTAGACCTGAGCTTGCACCAGGTTCGTCGCAGGCAGATAGTGTAAGCAAGTTAGCTGGAGAAATAGTTGCACGACTCGAAGAGTTGGATGGCGAGACGTCTTCATCTAGTTTAGAAGAATTAGCAGATGAGTTTAAAATCAGTTCAAGACATCTAAGACGAGTTATCGAGCAAGAATATGGCGTTTCACCTGTTGAGCTTTTACAAACTAAAAGACTACTTCTAGCAAAAAGACTTTTGACTGACACCAACATGAACATCACGCAAATAGCGATGGCAAGCGGCTTTAATAGCATTAGACGATTCAATGCTTTGTTTCAGGAACGATATAGATTGAAGCCGACAGAGTTGCGCAAAGAAGGGCAGCTAAAAGTTCAAGACAGATTAGAATGTCTGCTTCGCTATCAAGTGCCTTATGATTATTTGTCTATTTTGAAATTTTTGAAGATGCGGTGTTTCAAAGGAATTGAGCATGTCGATCTTGAGTCGGGAATTTATATAAGAACTTTGCGAATTGGCGAATACAAAGGCTGGATTCAAGTCGAAAATCAGTTTGAAGATGCATTGCTCAAAGTGACAATGTCATCCTCGCTTGCGCCAGTGATGCCCAAAGTAATATCTAGAGTGAAAAGACTTTTTGATGTGAGCGCGTCTATAAACGATATAGAAACTAAACTAGGTAAACTGGTCAAAATAAAAGGACTGAGAGTGCCTGGTGCATTTGATGGTTTCGAGATGGTAACTCGCGTTATTCTGGGTCAGCAAGTAAGTGTTAGTGCTGCCACCACTTTGTCTGGGCGGCTGGCTAATGCATTTTCTGAAAAGTTCGATACTCCGTTCAAAGAATTGACGCACTTACCTTTAAATGCAGGCACTATATCTGGTGCCAGTTTGGATGATATTTGCAAATTAGGAATTGTCAGTGCGCGCGCAACTGCCATCAAACAAATTGCAATACTGGTGTCGGAACAAAAGCTCAGCCTTGAGCCATCAGGCGATATCGATCAGATACTCGCTCAATTAAAAGATATCAAAGGCATTGGCGACTGGACTGCTCAGGTAATTGCGATGCGCGCCCTTGCTCATCCCGACGCATTTCCGGCGGGAGACCTGGGAATTAAGAAAGCGCTTGGATTGACTAATAACAAAGAACTGGACATAATTTCAAATGAGTGGAGACCATGGAGAGCCTACGCCTGCATGCATCTCTGGAGCGGATTGGAGGAGAAGAAATGATCTCGTACACTTCATTTACTCGATTTATTGATACACCGATCGGTAAAATATTGCTTGAAAGCGATGGTAATTCACTCACAGGACTTTATTTCTCGTCGCATCTTACGCAAAGAAGCAGGTTTCAAGCGCGTCCGCAAATGAGTGTGCCGGAGTCGTGCAATTTACTATTCGACCAAGCACAGGGGCAAATAGAAGAATATTTTAGAGGCGAGCGCTCATCATTTGATATCGCCATTAGTGCACAGGGCACCGAGTTTCAAAAGAAGGTCTGGAGCGAATTAGCTAAGATTCCCTTTGGTGCCACCATCTCTTATAAAGAACTGGCGATTCGAGTAGGCAATCCCAAAGCGTCAAGAGCTGTGGGCATGGCTAACAGCAAAAATCCCATATCTCTTATTGTGCCCTGCCATAGAGTAATCGGTGAAAAGGGTGCTCTGACGGGCTACGCGGGTGGTTTGCCAAGCAAGGAGTATCTGCTCAAGCTGGAAGGTGCTAGGAATAACTAGTACTATTTAGTGTGAGTTATTTATGGCGGAGCTTGTGGAATCCCGAAAATCAGTTCTTGGACCGTTCGATGTTTTTGCAAGCAGCAAATATACTCTCTATTTTGGTGGGCAGTTCATTTCGCAAACGGGCACCTGGATGCAACAGGTGGCATTGTCCTGGTTCGTTTATGATTTGACCCATTCAGCTTTTTTGCTTGCGGCAGTCGGTGTGGCGGCGCAAGTTCCGTCATTGATTTTAATGCCTTTTGCTGGAGTGATGGCTGATTCGATGAACAGACATCGAATAGTTTTGCTTACGCAAATTTTTGCCATGATTGAGGCTGGGATTTTAACTGCTCTGGTAATGACTGGAGTTGCTCAAATTTGGCATTTGATGGCACTTGCAGTTTTTAGTGGCATTTTGATGGCGTTTGACATGCCAATGCGGTCTGCGTTTTTAGTAAATATCATTGATAAGAAAGAAGACTTGCCCAAAGCAATTTCGATGAATTCAGCACTGTTTAACGTTACTCGATTAATAGGTCCTGCATTGGCTGGCGTCATCATGGTCAAGCTGAATATCGGTATTTGTTTTTTGATTAACGCACTGAGTTATATCGCAGTGATAGGGGCATTGCTCATGATCAAAGGCAATTTCGATCCTCCCAAAAGAGAGCGGGTCAAAAACGAAGGGCTAATTAAACTCAAAGAAGGGTTTGAGTACACAATTAATACAATTCCAGTGCGGGCGACAATCATGTTTATGGCTGCCTTTTGTATGGGCGGTTTTGTCTATATAACTTTGATGCCAGTGCTTGTTAAAGAATTGCATGGTGACCCGAGCACGCTTGGAATGCTGATGTCCATTTCTGCCGTTGGATCGTGTATCGGTGCTGTGGGACTTGGATTTAGAAAGAGTATTTTAGGATTAGGAAAGTGGATTGTGGCAGCGTCCTTTCTGTTTTCGCTTGCACTGATACTATTTTCTTTTTGTCGTACTCTTGGACAGTACGCACCACTGATGGTGATAATGGGCGCTTCAATGATGTTTATGATGAGCGCTTGCAGTACGATATTGCAAACTGTTATCGAAGAAGAAAAACGTGGTCGTGTTATGAGTTTGTTCACGATGGCATTCATGGGAACTGCACCAATTGGTGGTCTCATAGGTGGTGCGGCGGCTAACCATTATGGGTATCATGCCACTATTCTTTGTGCAGGAATTTATTGTCTTGTTGTGTCTCTTGTGTTTGGTTCCAAAATGCCTGAGTTGAGAAAACAATCAAAGCCTATTTATATAGAAAAAGGATTGTTGCAGGCTGAAGATGAAATTGACATTTTGACTTAGTTAGGTTCAACTAGAGTGAAAGTTTGCGTCGAACATAATTGCGCGTGTTTGCAAACTGAGAGCCGATAGTTAGAGCTGAGCGAGTTCTTGAGCCAAGCAAATATGCTGCCACTTCGGCTTGTTGTTCTTGCGCGCTTGCTTCTGTGTTTCTTGTGTAAATACGCAAAAATTCTTTTGTTTCAGGGGTGATTGTATCTATGTCTTGTTTGAGCAGTTCCATGTACTCTCTGTCGTTTGCATAGTTTTCTTGACAGTTGTTAATGGCATGGCCAATTTCATGCATGAGATTATTTATCATGTCAGAGACTAGGCGCTTGGGTCCAAGCTTGGTACCTTCTGTGGTGGCATACTCGTAGATATAAATATCTTGATTATAAGTGCGTCCGTTTTCTTGTGACAGCGGCAATTTTGTCTCGACTGTTTTTTGAGTTGTTTTCAACGCTTCGGGAAATTTGTCGGTGGCGTTGGGGGCAATATAAATTACCGTTCCTGCCTTGTCGAGCATTCGATAAATGTGAGCGGGAAGGCGCATAATCACATGCTTAGCTGTATTCACAACGTCGCTCGATACAGTAGGATGTCCAAAAGCTGGTGGGATAACCACAATTCGCTCGCGTAAAGGAAGTGCTTTTAAAGCGTCTTGTGCTGTTTTAGGCGAGGTATAACCTTGTAGATGACGCGAAAGTGCATCAGCAGACAATTTTGCGTATTGAGAATTTGGTGCTAATTCAACCACCTTTTTGTAAAATGTAATGGCTTTATTGATTTCGCCCAAATGCTCAAAACTATTGGCTGCATAATAAAAGGCTGCTTGTTTTTTCGGCTCTTTTTTAGTTTGACTGATTAAGTGAGGTAAGGCGTTTTCATAGTTTTTTTGCTTAAATAAAGCAATGCCCAATTCAAGTTCCTGTTCGTCTGCACTTGCCCAAGAAGGCAAAGAAAAAGTGAATAAGGCAATAATGGTCAGAAGTGTTCTTGGTGAATTTTTCATGAGACTTAAATTGCAGAATTTAATATGTCCTTGATAGTAGAAGGACTTTGAGCACCACTGAAAGCCAGTTTTGAATTTATCACGAAAGCTGGAACAGCATTCACGTTTGAATTTGAAGCAACTGCAAGTTCGCTGTCCAGGTCGTGTTGCGATTCTTCGCTTGCTAAATAGCTCAATACATCATCGCTGTTTAGGACGTGCTTGCCCGCGATTTCAGCTAGAACATTTTTATCACCGATATCTTGATTTAAACAAAAATATGCTTGGAACAAAGATTCCATCAAATCATTTTGATTGCATTTTTTCTCACTAAATAAAACCAGTTTGTGACCTAAAACTGTGTTGGGTGAGCGGTCATTGAATTTAAAATCAATGCCACATGTTTTGCCTGCTTCACTAACCTGCAAGTCGAGCGTGTCGCTATATTCA
Source organism: Candidatus Melainabacteria bacterium (assembly GCA_016699165.1). Taxonomy (GTDB): domain Bacteria; phylum Cyanobacteriota; class Vampirovibrionia; order Obscuribacterales; family Obscuribacteraceae; genus Aved-18. Next base: position 4,527,733 of record CP064963.1, read on the forward strand.
AGACTGCCGAATTTTTGAATTCTATATACTTTGCGCTCCATGCCACTTTCGGGCATAGCTCTGTTTAATACGAATGGCTTCCAGACAATTGGAAAAGATTGCTCTATCGATTTGAGTGCTTCTTCCAGGCGTCGTTTGCCGATGAAACACCATGGGCAAATGAGGTCTGAGAAAATTTCCAGTTTCACGTTATTCCATTATAATCGTCGGAGGATTAGAACTGCCTGTTCTATCTTTAATGGGTGCTGTCAATTGATTGAGTGTGGGCATGGCTGGCTGACCTTGGTGTACGTAAACACGCGGGTCTTGTCCTGCAGGGAGATCACCTGCAAGGCTTGAATCAACATCGCCTGGTAGTGGCTCGTCCGAAATTGGAAAGCCGACTGCTTCTGAGGCGCGAATAAAACCGTTCTCTAATTTTTGAACAAAAGTGTGGTGAGGTTTTTGTGCGTTAGTATCTTGGGTGATACCATAACTTGTGCCACCTTGTGAAGTTTGTGCAGAGATTGGATTTCTATTAGGACTGGCGTTGAGATCGCCTTTGAACCTGACAACCTCGGCTTGGTTCTCCAAATCTTTGTCACGGTCTATAACTTCTTGCCACGACTTGGTTTGATGTCTTGAAGGCATCTTAATCACTTTGTCGCCTCTGATACTTGCTTCTTCCATTCGAGTTGGATCGATTACTGCTCCAGAGTTTAGAAACTGGTAAACGTCGGTACCATCAATCACTCCAGATGCTCCGGGATCACTTTGTGTTTGCGCTTGCAGACCAGATAATTGTGATTGGGCGGCGATTGTCGCAAGAACTATTAACCAGTGATAAGGTTTGACCACGATTTTTCCCTCGAATGTGCTTGGTCTTTATAACACAAAAAACCTTGAGGGCACAGGAATTAGACGAACTCTAAATCAACCTGAAAGAACTATAAGACTTGCACTGTTTGACTTCATCGTTGCTATCACATAATAAACACACATTGGTGTTACACTTTGGCGTGGAATCCCGATCTAGGCTCAAACACATGAGCAATCATTTTTCAAAATTCGTACTAAGTAGCGGTTTGTGCATGATGCTTGCATCAAGTACCCAAGCGAGCGCGCAAGATGTCAAGTCGGGCGGCGTACCGAGTAATGTGCCCAATGATGCCTCATTGACCACGGACGATGGCACCGCTCTGCGTCAGTTGGAAAAGCAGGAAGCGGCCGATACGTCACTAAATCCTCCGGCCGATTTAAAAATTACACCTCCGCCTAAATTGCCACCACGTGTATCCGGCTCGCACGAACAACACAAAAGTATGCCGCTTGGTCGTATTCATACCGCGGGACTGATTAAGGTTGAAGCGCTCAATCCTATAAGACTGGAAGCGAATTACACTGAGCCAATAACTCTAAAGCAAGCTCTGACTCATGCGCTTGAGCACAACCTTGCAATTGGAATTAATAAACAGACTTATCAAAGTTCAATTTATAACTTTGCAGGGGCACTTGCGGGATACTTACCCAACTCGCAGACCGTATACGGCAACACGCATACTACTATTCAGCCGCATACTCACACAACTTCAGACGTTTTTTCGCAGAGTGTTAACTTCCCTCTCTTTCAAGGTGGTCGCATCACATATGGTGCTATCGGAAGTTATGATCGAATGAAAGCTTCGCGCCAACAATTAGGCGCATCTATCAATGACACTTTGTTGCAGGTCTATCAAGACTACACAAATTGTGTTTTGCAAAGAGTGCTACTTCGAATTCGAATCAAAGCAGTCGAGGTAGATCAAGAGCAATTACGTCTCAATGAGCGTTTGTATGAAACTGGTGTTGGTACCAAACTGGCTGTCATGCAAGCACGCACTCAATTGTCCCTTGATCAGCAGGCACTTTTGTTGCAACAGCAAACGGTGCGTCAAGCAGGTTTGCAATTGGCGTTCGACCTGAACATGCCACTTAGTGGAGATTATATTCCTTTAGAAGATAGAGCGGCTGAAAGTGCACTCTTTCGCACCGATATATCTATAGATAGTTTATTGGGTCAGGCTCTGGTGCACAGACCAGAATTGCGTCAATATGAATATCTGAGACTGGCTGCTAATCGCAATATTCAGTTGGCGGCTGCACCTCTTTATCCAGTTGCTCAATATACTCTCAACTATAACTATCAAAGCACAAGCATTGTCACAAACGCTCCCACTGCAACCACTTCCACCGCAGGTGTGGGGCAGTTCGGTGGAACGTTCAATACTTTGTCGTCTGCCTTCAATCTTGGTTGGTCAATGCCCAATTTAGGTATGGCCAGTGCTGCCAACATTCTTGCTGGAAGAGCAATCGCCAGACAATCGATGTTGCAGTTAAATCAAGTGTTGCTCAATATTCAACAACAGGTTCGCTCTTCGTATATAACAATGCGCACAGCTCATGAAAATATCGACGTGGCAGCTGTTGGAGTTGAATCGTCTACTGAGGAATTGCATCTGGCAAGAATTCGATTGGAAGCAGGTGTAGCCACTTATCTAGATTTGCTCACCGCCCAAAGAGATCATATTCAAACACTGACCAATCAAGCCCAAGCAATTATTGCTTCTAATCAGGCTCAAGCGCAATTGCTTCATGATACTGGTTTGATCTCGGTGGATACACTGACAAAAGGCGAAAATCAACCTATCGGACTATTGCCTTCAAACAAGGTTAACTAGTTATGTTGACTGAGTTGAGAGCAAAGAAAAACAAAGCAGTGTTGCTCAGCCTCACATTGATTTTGGCAATGAGCAATTTATCCGTTATGGCTCAAACGCCTCAACCTTCTTCCACTCAGCCTTCAGTTACACCAACTGGAATTTCAACTGGACAGTCAATTAGTCCTGCACCATCTGTGACACCATCGCCGCAGCAAAATATTCAAAGCGATGTATCAAACACAGCAAACCCGTCGAATCCGACAAGCCCAACAACAGATTCAATTATTCCGCCACCATTAAAAGATGTTCCCACTGCTCAAAATATTGAAGACGGACAATTGAATCCAGCATTGCGTCCGCTCAATCCGGTTGCACCGTTGTCTCGCGAATTGACTGATACTAATTATTTTGGTCAGCATGACATGAATCGATCTTTTCCTCTGGGTTATATTCACAAAGACAGTCTGGTTAAGGTCGAGAGTCTCAATCCATTCAGGCTGGAAGCCACTTACAGTGAACCCATTTCTTTGAAGCAAGCACTTGATCATGCGTTGACTAATAATCTTGCAATCAAAATAAACAACGAGACTTACCAAGCAAATAAGTATTCGTTTTTTAGTGCGCTTGCTGGATATCTGCCAAGTTACAATGCCAATTATGTATACTCTCTTGCAAAAGTGCAGCCGGACACTAGTTCGAGTTCCAATATTTTTTCTACTGGTGTCAGTCTGCCAACTTTTCAAGGTGGTGGCATTTTGTATACCACTTTGTCTAATCTGTATCGCATGAAAGCGGCACGCGCTCAGTATCAGACTTCTATCAATGATACTTTGATGAATGTATATACAGCTTATACAAATGCAATTTTGCAACGAGCATTATTGCGCATTCGCATCAAAGCGGTCGAAGTAGACGAAGAACAATTACGTCTCAACGATAGACTTTATGAAAATGGTGTGGGCACTAAGCTTGAAGTAATGCAAGCGCGCACTCAGTTATCGATAGACCAGCAAGCTTTGTTGCAACAACAAGTAAATGTGCGCCAGGCCGGTCTTCAACTGGCATTTACATTGAACTTTCCACTTACTGTTGATTTAGTTCCAGTAGAGACATCTGTTGCTGAAGTAGAAATTTATGACGAAAAGCTAGGCATCAACACTATTTTAAATACTGCTCTCAAATCAAGACCTGAATTGAGACAATATGAATATTTGCGTCTGGCTGCTAATCGAAACATTCAAGTAGCTGCCTCATCGCTTTATCCCACAGTTGGCTGGAACATCAACTATACATTTCAAGATACCAACGTCACAGGCTCCGCTCCCAGAGGTGGTCTTGCCAGTGCTGCCAGTGCCCCGCGCGCAGGTATAAGTAGAGTGAGCTCACCAATTACAAGCCCTGCTATTTTTAGTACCCAAGCCGGCAGCCCAGTGGTGAACGGTGCTTCGACTGGTGTTTCACAAATAACACCAGGTACAGGTGGGCTCAGTGTCACGCCGGGTACTTCAAATACAACTCTTGGAACGACTACTTCAGCTGCCACTACAGCCGGTACCGGAACTACGGTTGTCACCACCGGTTCTGGTTTGTCTACTGGAGTTGGCGGCGCTTTTGGAACGACTGGACAAACAGTGGTTGGTGGTAGTAACCCTGCCAGTATCGGTATTTTTGGTGGCACTGTAAGCAGTATCTCGGCTGGTTTTAATATCAACTGGTCACTTGGAAATTTGGGCGTTTCAACCGTGGCGTCAATTTTGTCTTCGCGAGCAGTGGCTCGCCAGGCACTTTTGCAAGCAAATCAGGTTTTACTCGAAGTGCAACAACAAGTGCGTGACTCGTACATTAATATGAAAACAGCGCACGAAAATATTGATGTGGCATCAGTGGGTGTTGTTTCCTCACGCGAAGAATTGCGACTTGCGCGTATGCGTCTTGAAAATGGAATTAATACCTATCTTGATTTGCTCACTGCTCAGCGCGACTATATAAATACGCTGGTCAACCATGCTCAAGCCATTATTAGTTCGAATCAGGCGCAAGCACAATTGCTTCATGACACTGGTGCAATTACCGTGGAAACACTGACAAAAGATGCTAACAAACAGCCGATTGGTCTTACGCCACAGTCGATTAACTAAAAATTTCGAACTCTATATTAAGGATTGATTCTGGTAGAGGCGACGCTCGAATGAATCGGTCCAATTATTTTCATTTCGGGAAAAGTGCCTACAGGCATCTCGACAGAGGCGCCGGCAATTTTTTCGCCTTCGCGCACAAACACTAAACCTTGCGATATATCGCCCGGCCACAAGACTCTTTTTCCAAAACGCTCAGAAATATTTTCTCTGCGTTGCTCATCTGAGCCATATCGCTCCAGAATGGGACCCTTTTGATTTTTCAGGTCTCTGATGGTCGGATATGCGCCAATTGTCACTCCAGCAACAACTGCTGCGTTGGTTTCTTTGACGAAAGCTTTTTTCATAGAGATTTTTTTTCTCTACAGATGCAATGGCAGGAATATTCTGCCCTGCAGCATGTAAAACCGCTTTTTCACCGTCGAACATCAATGGCGTATTTGAGTTGTTTTGCACTTCTATTTTGATGCCCACAAGATCTGGCTCTCGTTTAACCGGCTCGCTTACCGCACTAAATTGAATCACTTGGCGCAATTCGTCCAGACTTGGCGGCGGGGGCACTTTATCGCGTCCGATTGGTGTAATGGTCGCGCTTGAGTCAGTGTCTTTTATGAGCGGTGTTTTGACTGATTCTGAGGGTTTATTAGTGTCGATGGCAGGGCGCAAAAGCGGAGCGTCATCCTGGGACAATGCAGGCTTGCAAAGGCTGAGAGCCATAAGTGCGCTAATAGTGAGACTTGATGCTAACTTGGTATTGAACATGAGATTCCGGGGAACAAAGTCGTTTCAGTAAATGTCTAGTTTATACTAGGTTAGGACAAATCTTGAAAGAGCGGTTGTTTCACTAAATTGAGTCAAGAAATAATTACTAAATCGGGCAAAATGACGAAGCCAAAGTCGAAAAAATTGAAGCTCGGCCTCACTATCGCCGTTGTCAGTATATTGGTTGTAGGAGGCGGATATTTCGCTTATGACCAATTTGCTAAACCCAAAGATTCAGGCAAACGCAACGCCATAGCCGTTAAGCGCGCTGATGTTGACCTTGCTGTATTAGCCACAGGAACCATTCGTCCTGAACAAGATGTAAAAATTAGTCCCAAGCAAACCGGGCTTTTGAAGTCACTTTTAGTAAAGCAAGGCGACAGAGTTAAAAAGGCGAAATTATCGCCACGATGGATGACAGCAATTTAGTTGGTCAAGTCGAGGCTGCTCGCGGCGCTTATAACTCGGCCCACGAAAATTATCTCAAAATGAAAAATGGAAACAGACCTCAAGAAGTGGCCGCTTCGCATTTTCAACAGCAACGTGCTTCAAAAGTGGTGCAAGGTGGACATCAAAACGTTCGGCGGCTGGAAGCGCAAATTTCAGCAATGGAAAGCCAGTTGAAGCGCGATGAAATGTTTGCACAAAGACAAGCCGCTCTTGCCAAAGAAGGAGCAGTGGCAGATCAAGCGCGAATGGATGCTTTTACCGCCGCTGAGGTTACGCGCTCAAACTTGAATGCTGCAAGACGCGAAATTCAACAAGCTAAATCTACTGCTGCTCAAAACGAGTCTGAGTTTAATGCGTCCAAAGAACAATTCCAAATGATGAAATCCGGTTTTCGCAAAGAAGAAATTGCCGGAGCCAGATACGCCGCTGATCAAGCTCGCGGGAATCTTATCTATCAAGAAAGTCTGCTTGCTGATACCAAAATTAGAGCCCCCTTTGATGGTGTCATTACCCAAAAGTATGCAGATGCAGGATCGATTGTGACCCCGACTACTTCGGCTGCTACTACATCTGCAACATCGAGTTCGATTGTTTCGCTTGCAGGACGGCTTGAAATGGTGGCACAAGTTTCAGAATCGAATATTCCAAAAATAAAAATCGGTCAAGAAGTGGACATCACAGCCACAGCTCATCCAGGAAAAGTTTTTCACGGAAAAGTAACTCAAATAGCTCCTGCTGCAATTGTTACTCAAAACGTTACCACGTTTGAAGTGCATGCAAGTCTAGATAAAGAATCGGAAGGACATTTGCTTGCCGGAATGAATATTAGCTCTAGATTTTCGATGGGCAAACTGCACGATGTGTTGACTGTGCCAACTGCTGCAATTGTGTCCAAAGAAGGCAAAATGGGTGTTTATGTTCCATCTGAAGATGGTGATTCAAAGTTCAAAGAATTGAAACTTGGTCCCAGCGTCGATGAAATTACAGTTGTAGAAAAGGGTTTGTCTGATGGAGACAAAATTCTGCTTGGTTTATCTAAAGCACAGCTGGCTAAAGAAGGTTATGCCGCACAAGATCCGATGAAACGTGGCGGCGCTGGATTAAGTGGAGGCGCTGGCATGATGGGCGGCGGCAGAGGAATGCGCGGTCTAGGGAGATAGGTGAAGATTGAGCTTCTTTGAACTACTTCAGGTCTCCTGGCAGGGGATAATGAGCAATCGCCTGAGGAGTTTACTTACAGTCCTTGGTATCGTAATTGGTATTGCCTCAGTTATTACTTTGCTTGGCATAGGTAAGGGTGCTCAGTTAGAAGCAGAAAAGCAAGTCCAGTCTCTTGGTACCAATTTGATTTTTATTCGTCCCGGCTCGCAGAGCAGTTCGAGCATATCATTCGGACAAGGCACTATTCAGACACTTACTTATGAAGATGCTCTGGCTGTCAAAAAAAATTGTCCGGCAGTTTTAAATATTGCTCCGCAATATTCAAGTCAGTTGCAAGTGCAGTATGGAGAGAAAAATACACTCACGACTATAAATGCAACTGAGCCCAGTTACACCACAATTAGAAATTTCAATCCTGCTCAGGGTCGTTTCTTCAACGATTCTGAATCGCGCGAAGAGGCGCGAGTATGCGTTCTTGGTGATACTGTTGCGGCGGACTTGTTTGGTTTTTCAGATCCGCTCAAAAAGAAAATTTTGATTCGAGGCGAATTATTCGACGTCATTGGAGTAATGGAACACAAAGGTGCTAACTCCGCAGTTGATATGGACGACCAGATTTTCATTCCGCTTTCAACTGGTTATTCTGCTTTATTTGGTCTCAGTCAAGTAACAGGTAGAACGGTCAAAAGTATTCTGGTAGAAGCAAAACCACAAGAAGATGATCTTGCTCAATTTCAGATTACTAATTTGCTCAGATTCAGACATCATATTACCGCTCCGGGAGAAGATGATTTTACCCTTCGCACCCAATCAGACATCATGCAGGCTGCACAATCTATCACTGGTGTTTTTTCTCTTTTGCTTGGCACCACAGCTGGTATCTCCTTAGTAGTAGGGGGAATTGGTATCATGAATATAATGCTTGTTTCAGTCACTGAGCGCACAAGAGAAATTGGAGTGCGCAAAGCAATTGGTGCTAAATATAGTCAAATTCTTTCTCAGTTTGTTATAGAAGCAACAGTAATGTCGCTTTCAGGAGGGATAGTCGGAATTATTTTAGGCATAGTCTGCTCGAATGCATTGAGTAGTTTTGCCAATTGGAAAGCGGTTGTGAGCCTCGACTCCATTTTTCTGAGCTTTTTCGTTTCGCTTGGTATCGGATTGTTTTTTGGAATATATCCAGCTCGCACTGCCGCAAAATTAGATCCAATCGTGGCCTTGAGGTCTGATTAAGAAAAACCATGTCTGAATTTTTAGTGGAGTTAAAAGATGTCTGGCGCACTTACAATCAAGGTGTTGAGCCTGTTCACGCACTTCAAGGTGTGAGCTTGAAAATCAAAGAGTCAGAGTATGTTGCAATCATGGGCACATCGGGCTCGGGTAAATCGACTTTGATGAATTTGCTTGGTTGTCTTGATCGTCCAAGTCAAGGGCAATATTTACTTGATGGAACAGACATAAGCACAAGAAGCGAAGACGAGCTTGCCGAAATAAGAAACAAAAGTGTCGGTTTTGTTTTTCAGCAGTTCAACTTGTTGCCAAGTATGTCTGCACTCGATAACGTTATGCTTCCTCTTGTATACGCAGGCATGGGGAAAGAGCAAAGAACGATGCGTGCCGAGCAGGCGCTCAAAGATTTAGGACTTGGAAACAGGATACATCACAAACCAAGCGAATTGTCTGGCGGTCAGCAACAGCGCGTGGCAATTGCTCGAAGCATCGTGAATAGACCAAGAATTCTGCTTGCAGATGAGCCCACAGGCGCTCTTGATAGTCATACAGCCAAAGAGATAATGAGTTTGTTTACCAAACTGACAGAAGAAGGAATAACGGTTATTCTTGTTACGCACGATCCAGAAACGGCAGCTTGCGCCAGACGAATTGTCAAAGTCAGAGACGGGCGAATACTTGAAGATTTGATTATAGGCAAGGTTCAGTAAAAACTAAAATGACCAGACTGTCTCGCTTCATTCGATTTCTCGCTCCCGGACAATCGGCATTTTGGCTTTTGATGCTTTTCATGGTGATTTACACTTCATGTGTAGTCTGGTTTGACGACCATTATTTTCCAGCTAAGAAAATAGTGGAGGCTGATGCGGTTTTATACACTTCTTCCATTATTGGTTTGTTGCTTATTTTTAGAAATAACAGTGCCTACGAGCGCTGGTGGGAAGCACGCAAGTTGTGGGGACAACTGGTGAACGATACTCGCAATCTGTGCATCAAAGTCGATACTTATGTAGACATTGATAGTGTTGAGAAATCACAATTCGGATTGATACTGTCCAATTTCAACATCTCACTTATGCACCATTTGCGTGGAACCGTGGATGGTGCACTTAGAAAATGTATGGAAGTGCCTGACGACGTGCAACATCTGCCGCTTTATTTTAGTCGTCGCGCTTATGAGTATATTGAGCGTTGGCGCCAAGAAGGCAAAATTGATTCGTTTAAGCAAATGCAAATAGATAATCATGCCCGTGCTTTTATGGACATATGCGGGGCATCTGAGCGTATTCTAGCTTCTCCCATCTCGGGTTCTTACAAGCTAATTTTGTGGATAGGTATTGCAATAAACTTGCTTTTAATTCCCTGGATGCTTGTACCTACACTTGATCAATACACTGTAGTTGCTGTGGTGCTCAATAGTTATTTTATGTTGTCGCTTGAATTTTTAGCCGAAGAGGTCGAGCGACCTTTTGGCACACTGCCAAACGAATTGCCGCTTGAGCGTATTTGTCAAACTATCTCCCTCTCTATAAAGGAAGTATTGAAAACAGATCTATGAAAATAAAAGATGTTTCGTTGAACGAGTTTTTGGCTAAACCTGGCAAGAAAATAAAACTTCAATCTGACTATGATCCCAAAATGCAAATTAAGGGTCTCACTCCAGAAATTGCAGAACAAGCTCTGCGTGAGAGTACAGACAAGATAGCTAAGATGCAGAGCAAACTTTATGCTCAAGATGTTTATGGTGTACTCATTCTTTTTCAAGCGCTTGATGCCGCCGGAAAAGATGGTACCATCGCTCATGTGATGTCTGGTATCAATCCTCAAGGATGCGAAGTAACTGCTTTTAAAAGTCCTTCGTCGGAAGAATTGGATCATGACTATCTCTGGCGCTGTGCCAAAAAATTACCCGAGCGTGGACGTATTGGTATTTTTAATCGCTCGTACTATGAAGAAGTGCTTGTGGTGCGTGTTCATCCCACAATGCTTAAAAGTCAAAAACTTCCCAAAGAAGTAATGACCAAAACATTTTGGAATGACCGCTTCGAGCAAATCAATAACTTTGAAAAATATTTGGTCGACAATGGTATCGAAGTAATTAAAATCTTTTTGAATGTTTCCAAAGCTGAGCAGAAGAATCGACTTTTAAAAAGAATCGACAACCCTGAGAAAAACTGGAAATTCAGCGCAAGCGATCTGAAAGAGCGCAAATTTTTCGATGATTACATTAAAGCCTATGAAGACTGCATCAATAACACAAGCACCAAATGGGCACCCTGGTATATAGTGCCGGCGGATCATAAACCAAGTACTAGAATAATTGTTTCAGAGATTATTGGCTCACGTATAAAAGACTTGAACTTGCATTATCCAAAAGTGAGCAAAGAATCACGTGCAGCATTGCTACAAGCAAAAGGCGAACTCGAAACTGAATAGCTTGGCTGCACTAAAATCAGACTATACTTTCTTCTTTGTGGCAGTGTAGATACCGATTATAACCAGGACCACGCCGCCTGCAATTAGCAGATTGTACATAGTCGAAAAATATAACTCGACACTTTCTGATATTTTTGGTTTTTCTATTTTTGCTTCTTCAATTTCCTTTTCGGGCTTTTTAAAACCAGGCTCTCCCTCAACTAACAGAGCTGCGTCTTCAACTGGTTTTCGCTCTGAGCAAAACCTGGCATTTGAGTCTGAGTAAATGAGCAAGCGCACAGAACTACAGCAATTGTGATAATTGCACTTTTAAGTTTGCGAACTTTGTGATGCATCTAGTTTCCAGATTCTTTTTTGAGGAATTCGTCTATTTCACTTCTATTGCTGGTGCCACCAAGTTTCTCGAACTTGCCTGTCTTTGCATCCACCGACACAAGGGTTGGATACGATTGCACCTCATACTTTTTGACCAGCTCATTTACATATTTTGGATTTTTAGCCACTGGCGAAGTACGATCCAGAACAATTGAACATGCAAAATGCTTATCTAGAAGTTTTTTCTTATCGTAGTCGTCAAACGGATAACGCATCACGTTATAACAATTGTCGTCGTATTGTTGATAAAAGAAATACAAAATCTTTTTCTTGTCAGCCTTTGCTTTGGCTTCAACATCCGATAGCCTGCACCAGCTATGTTTGGCTATGATTGAGTTATAACCACCATAGTTATAATGTTTATTTTCAGCCAGAAAATTCAAAACATTCTGTTTGAATCCAGGCGTGTGATACAAATGCGGTAGTCTGTAATCATCACATGCGCGCTCTTGCAAATCGAGTGGAACGACACGCACGGTGGCGTAATCGACTTTAGATTTAGGGTCGCGTTCATAGTGATATGAAGGTCCCCATTGATTATTGGAATTGGTAGATATACTTCGAGCAGGTATGTAGTCTGTATTTATGATTTTAGCCAAAGTTGGATCGCTAAAATAATAACGCTCAAGGGTTTTGAAATGCTCTCCATTAACGTTATTGGTTACTACTTCAAGAATGGGCATTTGTCTTGCTTGCGCTTCTTTTTTAGCATCTTCTATGTTGCGCCACTGCACATGGTCATGAAAAGAGGGCGGGAATTTTGCTTCAAGCTGATCGGCAACCAGTTTGCCACCAAAAAGCAATACGCAGATAATGGGCAACCATTTAGCAGTGGCTCTGGATGGAGCTTTTATGCTTTTACTGTTGTTGAGCATATGAGACCTCCAGATTATTCATGCGCCATATCGCTATGGTGAGCATCAAAAATACAGTAAAACTATAACCAAGAATTGTTGCCGCAGATGGTATCAAAGCATTTGCCACCATTGTCATATCGAGCCATGGAAGGCAGATAGATGTGGTGAATTCTCCAATGGCTTTCACAATGGGAGTAAACTGGGCCATCCAGGCAAGACTAAAATAACTGCCAAAATACATGCTGGGCAATGACTGCGCTAATTGCGTTAAAACGAACATGCCACCAAAGAGCACACACCAGACCACCATATTTTTATTTCCAGCAAACAGGCTAGACAAGCCAACCATGGTTGCCGATAGTCCAAAACAAAGTGAAATTCGCTCTGCAATGGTTGAGCACAAATTGACATCAGGCATATTTAAAAAAGTGACGCTCACAACTGCTTGCTCACAAAGAGCAAGCGCAATAGCAATTGCACTTGTAGCAACTGACAAAGCAAGCCATTTTGCCATTACATATTTAGTGCGAGCAAGTGGGCGTGAGAAGACTGTGGATAAAACACCACTTGAAATATCTTTGCCAATGATTCCTGTGCCCAAGGCAAAAATAAAGGGCAATAAAAAGAATGTGTTGACGAAAGTCGGCTCTACGATTTGCCATTCGGTAAATAAAATATTGCAGACCGAGTATCCAAGCAAGCATAAGAAATACAAGCCACATAAGCTTATAATCCCGGCACTTGAACACCACATTTTCAGGGTAGTTCGAAAGATGGTCCTGTTCACGACTTACCCTCCATGAAGAACCGCTCCAGGCGGCCAGATTGTGGCACCACTTCTAGTACCGGATGATTTTCGCTTACCAAAGTTTTCACCAGAGTAACAAGCGCTTTGTTGTCTCTGACTTCTACGGTGGCGTGCAAGAAAGAAAATGATGTTACCTCAGCACCACATTGTCTTGCAATATTTCCTAGTTTTTCGGCATCAGGCAATTCGCCTTCGTGGCTGTCGAATTTGATTAAGACTAATCTGCGTTGATGATCTGGCTCAAGCAAATCTTCAACTGCTTCCACTCTGCCTTTGTTTACAAAGACTACACGGTCGCAAATTTTTTCAACCTGGTCCAATTGATGCGAATTAACAACAATGGTCATGCCTGATTTTTTAAGTTCGCTCAAGACCTGTCGAATTTGAAGCGCACCACCTGGGTCCACGCCAGATACAGGTTCGTCCAGAAACAAATATTTCGGTTTGCCGATAAGCGACTGAGCCAGTCCCAGGCGCTGCAACATCCCTCGCGAGAAACGCGACAACTGCGAAGTCCAAACGTTGGAATCAAGTCCTACTTTGGTAAGTAGTTCTTCAACATCTTGCTGTCTTGAATCTTGTGGCATCCCGGCAAGCTCGTGATGATAAGAAACAAATTCAATCGCTGTCATCCAGCGGTCAAAAGTCAGTCGCTCAGGTAAATAGCCAATAAGCTTTTTGATATGCAATGACTCAGGCGGCAGCCCTTCAATATAAATAGACCCTTTTTCGGGACGCAAAAAGCCAAGCAAGCAGCCCATTAATGTAGTCTTGCCAGCGCCGTTGGGACCGATTACACCTAAAGCTTCGCCAGGCAAAACTTTTAGACTAATTTCGTTGAGCGCAAGCACGCGTTTGCGGTTGCCCATCCGAATAATGTTGCGAATGGACGGTTTGAAAGATTTGACCACAGAATCAATTAGTATGCCCTGACCGTCAAGCAGGGGCGACACCGGGTTAAGTGCAAGTTCAGCCATTACTTAAATTTCCCGCAGATAAACAATTAGTCCTATATTTCATCTTACCCGTACCTTGTAAAGCGAGCTTGCCCTTTGGGTTTGCTTTAGATTAACTTTGGGTCGAGCGAACGAAGTCGCCCAGTTTCATTGCCTTTGCGCATTTAAAGAATCGAAACGCCATGAGGTCGACCAGTTTTTGTGTGCGCGGATTTGCATCTTTCAACATGGCTGCATTTATGACAGGCACGTGTGTTGCAAGCGCCAGACCCAGCTTGTAATCGAATAAAGCGTCGTCTTTTGAATATCCTTTTATATAGTCTTTTGCAAAGAATGAAAGTGTTTGATGCCAGACTTCGACCAGACTGATTTGTTCGTCCATGGTTAAATCACAGTTTTCCCCAAGTAAACGACCAAGGTCAAATCCAGGCAGAGCCTTTGTTATTAACTGCCAGTCGAAAATGACCAATTCATCTCCTTTGCCAAATCTCAGATTGTCAGCCCTTAAATCGCAGTGTACAAGGCTTTGTGGACGCGAGGCTGCCAGCGCCAACAGTTTTTGAAGAGATTGGGCGATTAACTCGCCAATCAAAAGCGACTCCTGGTCTATTCGATTTTGATATTTTTCTTTGAAGAGTCCAAAGAACTCGCTATATCTATCGATCATCATGTAATTGCGCTCGCAAAGCCAGCTAAGCTCAGCAAGACGCTCATCCCAAAAGGTGGCATGCAAGCTGGCGATTCGTCTTGTGGCCGATTCTATTTGTCTGTAAGTCAGACCCTGTATCTGGTCGCCAGCTTCAAGGTGGCTCATATCTTCTAACACTAGAATTCCCGGGTGCGATTTTGTGTTGTAGCAAGCAAAATAACAACGCGCAAGCTCGAAAGAATTAGGCAATTTGGGCGCAACTTTATCGTAAAAATAAACTTCGCGCTCAAAGGCTAGATACAACTGCTCGACCGACTTGAATGGTTCTTGATCTGGCTGGACTTTTACAACGATACTTTTGGGCGCATCGCATTCTTTGTCATATACAAGTTTGAATCTTGCGATTCGGCTTAAATAAGAAGGAATATGGTCAAAATCTATGCGCTCGATTTCGACCACGCGGGCATCTTTCAAAACGCCTGTTGTTTTGAGCGCATCAGTTAACCACTGACTATTTATTGTTGGCAAGAAATTCTTCCATTGAATCGTGACCTCGGTATCCGATTATTTTATCGTTTTGACCCGAGAGTGAGGTCTTATCAACAATAAAAGTCGGATAAGTCTGAATTTTATACTTGCCGATTAATCTATCGACTGTCTGTGAGTTTTTTGACCCGGTTGCTGTGTGGTCATAAATCATGCAGCAAATATAATTCTTGAGCTGCTGATGCTCACAATCATTATCGTCGAAAAGCTCACGCATAGCCTCGTCGCATTCTTCGTCATTGTGGCGGGCAAAGAAATACAAGATAGGTTTGTGTTCTAAATTGGCTTTGGTTTGTGCCTCTTCTATGCGAGTCCATTTCACTTCTTGAGATGGTGAAACCGGCAATGGATGCCAGTTTGCATTCTCGTCTAAAAAATTGAACATTGTATTTCTGGGGGCGACAGAACCATACGTGTAAAAGTGCGGCAATTTGTAACGCTCGTTGTGCACCATCTGGCATTCAACTGGCACCACATGTATTGCTGGCTGACAATACCACTGCAAATACTTTGTTTGCATCTGGTTTACTATCTGATCTTTGGGTGTGTCTCCAAGCGATTTGTCCCACACCTTGACTGGAATATATTTTGCGTTTATAGTATCAGCAATTTTAGGATCGCTGAAATAATTACGTCTATACTGTTCTTCCTTGGGTAAATATGCCGCTCCAGAAAAATAGATGAATACAGGCTTTCCAGTCGTTCTTGATTCTGTTAATCCTGCAAGCGGTTCTCTCCACTGCACCAGATCTCTGCTCAAAAATTGGGTTGGGTGAAAGCGCTCATAAATGCCTGTGCCAGTTCGTGCCAAAAGCAAGATAATCACGACTGCCACCAAACTCGATGGCAACATTTCAGTGGCGATTTTCTTATTTACTTGCATAGGAAACCTCCTTGCGATTCATTACAATGATCGCAATGAGAAGAGATAAACTAAGATTGGAAAAATAAGTAAATACCGCAAACCAACTTATCGATGCTGTATGAGCCAGAAATGAAAGATCAATATATGGAAAAGCAATTGATTGAAGAGGCAGCGCCATTTCTTTGCAGATTGGAATAACAAATTCGCCCAGTTTGCGACCCAGCTCGCTACCATACGATGAGTGCAACAAATATGGCTCCATATGAGCTATTTCAACAATTATGTTCGATACAAAACAAAATACAATCCACGCCGACAAGTTTATTGCACTTGGTAGAACGGAAGAAAACATGATAAATGTAGCTGATAGACCAAAACACATACTTACTCTCTCTACCGCTTGACACAGTGTATTGAAGTCAGGTACTACTCCTGGAAAAGCTGCCATGCCTGCTACTTGTTCAATCAAGAGTAAAATCAGACAAAGAGTTGATGATGCTACAGATAGTGCCAGCCAGCGAGTTAAAACATAACTATATCGTCTTATCGGTCTTGCAAATAAGACAGACAAGATGCCTGATGAAACATTCTGACCTATGATACCAGTACCAAGCAAAGCTACACATGGAGCGGCTGTGTAAAAGACTGACGAAAAGGTCGCTTCATGAATTGGTGCGCTTACAAAAGAGACAGAAATGATTGCAAATCCAATCAGATACAAATAGCCCAAGACCATTATCGGGAGAAAAACCGGGTTATACCGCCACTCTTCAATAGTTGCTTTGAAGAGTGCTTTGTTGATAACACTATCCTTCATGCGTTTTCCTCCTTAAAATATCGCTCCAGGCGATTCGATTGGGGAATGACTTCCAGCACCGGATAATCTTTGCTTACAAGCAACTTAATTAACTGACAAAGGGCGTCGTTGTTATTAACTGAAAAATGTGCGACAAAATAATTTAGCTCTATCAATTGAGACTGACATTCAATGGCTAAGTCTTGGAGCGCTTCTTTGCTTGGCATGCGATTTAAATCGCTTACAAATTTTACGGCTATCTCGCGTTTGTGCGATTGTGTTTCAACCAGATCTTCTAGCGCTTCAAGCCTGCCACCTTTTACAAAAGCGACGCGGTCACAAATTTTTTCTACTTGATCCAATTGATGCGAGTTAATAACAATAGTCATGCCTTTGGCTTTGAGATCTTTGAGCACTTGTCTTATGGAAAGTACACCACCAGGATCGACACCGGATGCGGGTTCGTCCAGAAATAAATATTTAGGCTTGCCCACAAGTGCTTGAGCAAGACCAACTCGTTGCAACATTCCGCGCGAAAAATTGCCCACAGGCAAATCCCATTTTTTAGAATCAAGACCAACGGCTGTTAGTAAATCTTCAACTTCTTGTTCGCGTGTATTTTCAGGTTGGTATGCAAGTTCATGATGGTGCGTGACAAAACGTCTGGCGGTCATCCAGTTATCGAAATTGAGTCGCTCAGGCAAGTAACCAATTATCTCTTTTATGGGAAGAGAATTGGGCGGAAGCCCATCTATTAATATAGACCCTGAGTCGGGTCGCAAAAAGCCAAGCAAACACCCCATCAATGTAGTTTTGCCTGCACCGTTTGGACCGATGATGCCCATTGCTTCGCCTGCCACGATATCGAGGCTAAATTCTTTAAGGGCCACAACTTTGTGTTTGCTCTGACCAGCTTTTACATAGAGCTTTGGCGGATTGAATGTTTTGGAAACACAGTCAATTTTGATGCCACGTAGGCGATTGTCGCCTGGAATATTTAAATCCATTGGCGACGAATCTGTGAGTAGTGTGCTCGCTTCGACTCCGGGTGCATCAATCTGTGACATGACGATACGACCATGCTAGAAAGCCCCAAACACTATGACTTACCCGCCCACTTGGCAACCTAAACATTAAATGGGTTCAGTCTGAGACCCTTTATCTATTTAATTGCAACAGGCTCCATTTTCTTTTGACTGGCGCATTCATTCAAACCCAGACTGCGCAAAGACAAATTTTCGTAACTGCGGTAATAAAGCTTTTTATTCTTCAAGTCTTTCACCAACGCCCATTGAGAATAGTCGCTATAACCAGTCGACTTATCTCTGATGTCGCCTTTGGGAATGTCGACTGCATTCAATATGTGTTGAGCCTGAATCAATGCATCTTCAGAAGTTTTTGCCGGGTCCGCATATGTGAGCATGCAAGATGTTCGCACAAAGCGCGATGGCGGTGTCCAATCTCCTGGTATGCCAACAAAGCCACCACCCTGTCCGTTTGGCGAAATGACCGCACCTCGCACATGGAGCGGAGTCGGGGTGTCAGGAGTTAATGAAATGTAATTAGATAAGTTGGTTATATGCCAGGGAAAATCAGGCGTGTTAGTCAAAACACTATTTGGATTGTCGTGACAAAATATTTGACCATCCAAAAATTCGACCACCAAATTTTTTCCGGTAGCATCGTGCAAAGCTAGATGAACAGAAGGATTTAGCGGCCATTTCGGATTGGCTGCGCCCCAAATTTTTGTTGATTGCAAATCATGCTCGACTTCGGCCACTGTCTTAAAATTACCAAGAATATAAAATCCAAGATCAAAAACAGAAACTGCATTTGCTGCTTCTTTTTCGCTAACAGTTTGATATACAGCTGGCGGATACCAGAGCATTCCCATCGATAAACCCTGATCGTTTAGCCCGTCAATGACCAGATCTTGTTTATAAGCGTCAATTCCAAAATAAGCATATTTGGAAGTCCATTCTTTGCCTGTTTTGTCTCCAGGCGCAGTAGATGCGCGTTTTTGTCCGGCTGGATAATAGTTTATTCGCGAGCCTAAATCGTCACCCCACTCCATTGAGCGTCCTACCACTATGTCACCGTCTTTAGAGGCGATGGCAAAATCTGTACAAGCAAATGCCGATTGCACTTGCACCACAGATAGTGCTAGTAAAAAAGCAAAGAGACGTTTCTTCATTTGTTGTTTACCTTGTCTTTTGGTTGACTTTCAAGGGGAACGGCAATCATTACATTGTCGCCTTCCCAGAGTGATGTATCGAGTATAGGAGTTTGACGCTCGCCACGATCTGTCATTACCTCTGATTCGACTTTATCTTTTATATAGTCATAGGCTTGAACCAGAGTAGTCTTGTCGCCTTGTGAAACTAAGCCTTCTATGAGCCGTTTGGTGAAAACGCTATTTGGATATTTTTTCGATTCCCACGATACTTGATCGGCTAAGCTCGAACATAAAATTGATTGTCCAGCACCAAATGTGACATTGCGCATATTGATACCAGGCTCTCTGAACAAAGTCTTCTCACCTTGACGCGCAGCGCCGCTGTGACACACATCTAGAACTAGGACAATTCTATCTGAGCGAACTTCGTCTTTAATTATTTGAGACAACCACTGCATCGGTATGCCAGTTGCAAGCAGTGAATTTTTATTGGTATCAAATGCCACCAGAAAATTATTCTTGTTTGCTTCTTCTTTGGCTGGACTGCCGTGGCTTGAAACATAAATAATAACCAAATCGTTTGAGTTGGCCTTACTACCTAGCCATTTTTTACCTAACGCATCGATAATGCCCTGACGAGTTGCATGCTCGTCTGTAAGTAACTTGACGTTATCTGCTTTGAAGTTACCGCGAGTAGTGAGAAAATTAGCAAAGTCTGTGGCATCTTTTGCAGCGTATCGTAAATTGATACTTTTATCTTCGAAATTGCTTATGCCAACTACCAGAGCATATTTATTGCCGACCGGCTTGAATGGACGCTCAACTACACGTTGATTGTTTTTGAAAGCCTCAGTTACTTCGTTAGAATATTTATTTCCAGGCAACGTCGCTTTGATTTTTTCAGCTTTTGCTTCGGCCTCTTTTGCATTGGCTGTGTCTTTCATAAGGGTGTAGACATTTGCAATGGCGCTTAAATCTTTTGCAACAGTGGTGCTATTTGCGCCAAGTTCTTTTTCGTCAATTGCAAGCGCTTTCTTGTACATTGCAAGCGCTTCTTTGTATTTGTTTTGTTTTACAGTAAGCGATGCCACTTCGCGCAGACCTTCAGCATAGCGAACGCTTGTAGCACCAAAGTTTTTCTCAAGCGATGCAAGTGCTCTTTGAGACATGGGAATAGCTTCGGCTATTTTATTTTGCTTTTCATAAACTTCGGTCAACTCACGCACAATATCTGTGATGTCGGCGTGGTCTGGTTTGAATTTGCGCTCTGCATATTTAAGTGCTTTATTGAGAGTCGTCTCTGCTAATTCTAGCTTGTCTTCATCGGTATAAAGCGAGCCGAGATTTTTCAGCGTGCGAATTGATTTGGGATTATCGATTCCATAAACACGCTCGCGAATCGAAAGACATTCTTTGAGCAGTGGCTCTGCATCTGTGTATTTGCCTTCACTTGCATAAATGGTGGCAAGACAATTTAAACTGGCTGCATACTCGCCATGTTTTTTGCCAAAGATTTTTTCGCGCAACTCAAGTGCTTTCTTGCACATCTCTTCAGCTTGGCTGTATTTGCCTTGTTCTTCATATAGAAATGCAAGCTCGTGCCAAATTTTAGCTTTACCTGGAAATTCAGGATTAGGTTGACGCTCATAAATTGCAAGGGCGTCGTTGTACAGTGTTTCGGCTTCTTTGTAGCGACCAAGTCTTGTGTATAATTCGCCAAGATTCTGCATGGCACCGGCATAATATGGATGATTCTTGCCGATTGATGTTGCCGCTTCGCTTATGGCTTGTTTGAAATATTGCTCGGATAATTTGTAATTGCCTTCAAGTCTATTCACTTCACCCATGTGGTGCAGGCAGACTGCGTAAAACATTGTCGCTTTTGATTCGGGCGTCTTAAAAGTGGAAAGTGCATGTTCTAACACTTCGCGCGATTCTTTGTATTTGCCCCAATCGTAATAAAGTTGTCCTAAGTTCAACCAGCCAATTGCCACATTGGGACTGGTTTTTCCGTATAGTTTTTCGCCTACTTCAATTGCCTGTTTATAAAAAGTTTCCGCTTCGTCCATGCGGCTTAAACTGGCATAGAGAGCCGCAAAGTTGTTCATCACCATAGCCATGTTGGCCGATTCAGAGCCCATGGCTGGGTCTTTTTCGATGGCTTCAAGCGCGTCTTTGCAATATTTTTCCGCTTCGGTATATTTGCCTTGATTCATCGCGATTGTGGAAAGGTCAATCAAGCCTCGCACAAGCATCACGTTATCGCCTTTGGGTCCTTTGGCTTCTTTCATCGCTTCATTGCAAAGGCGCTCTGCTTCTTCGTAGCGCGCTTCGTTATAAGCTTTTTCACCACTTGTGATGAAATTCAAAAAAATGGTGTTCTTGCTAGCTGGTTTTTCTTCAGCGTAAACGCTTATGCAAAGCGGACCTGAAGCAATAAACGATATAGTCAATGCTAGGGCAAGAATATTTTTTTTCAGTTTCATTAGTCAGCGCCTGATTCTTTGCGAATATCTTGCAAGTCGGATTTATTCTTTTGAATCGCCGGACGTTGTTCGCCAAGCTTCTCGACCATTTGTTTTTCATAGTCGAGCTGTTGATTTTCCACTTTTTGCTCAAGTGCTTGTTTTTCTTGACGCACTTCGCGCTTTTCTTCAGACTTCATTTCTTTTTTCAGTTTATTTGGGTTTTGAGCACCATCAGCGCCTTTTGCCCACTTGGCTCCAAGTGTGTTTGAGCCATTAACATTTTTAGAACCGCCAGACTGAGCAGCTTGAATTTGATTGCTGTTTTCGTTCAACTGTGATTCGACAGTTTTTAAGTCTTCGGGTTTTAACGATACACCATTAGAAGCCTTCTTCGCATCGACATCTCTTTGTATGTCTGCCACATTTGCTTTGAGCGAATCGGCTTGATCTTGCGTGAGACTGCCACTCTTGAGTGCAGTATCTATGCGCGAGTACTGTCTTTTTATCCTTGCATCAGGACTCATTGGACCTTTAGCTGCCATTGCCACATCGCCAAGCGAACAAAGAGCGATACTTGCTGCTAGTGCCAGAAATAGTTTATTTTTAGTTTCAGTTTTAGCCACAGACCAACTCCTACGCCACTTGACTTGAATCTAGAACATACCCAGAATCTTTGTTTAATTTATCAAATTATGTCTGTTATTTCAGGCTCGAAACGAATTTAATCAGACCTGCAAGTAACCCCGAATCGGAGTACTCATAAACGTCGTTATGACCAGCCTGTGGCACTGAGAGCAAAGTCTTTTGCTCGGTTGCGGCGGCATAAAGTTCTTTGGCATAAGTGAAAGGCAAGGTGGAGTCTTTCTCGCCATGGATAATTAAAAGAGGCGGATGCTCTTTTTTGACATAACTCAAATTGTCGAGAGCTGGCACGCACAAGGGAAAAACAAAATCTGGCAGAGTATTCAGGAAAAATAAATGGTCTTTGGCAGCGCGACAAAGGCTTGTGAAGGGCGATTGCAAAATCACTGCTTTGCATGCAACTTGTTGTGCAAGGTCCGAAGTGACGCCGCATCCAATCGATTCGCCATACAAAATAATTTGCTCAGGCTTGTAATGCAAACCAGTAATTAGATAATCGTAGGCAGAGCGCGCATCGGGGACTAAATTTTTGAGATGAGCCTCACCCTGGCTTTCGCCATAACCCCTGTAGTCATAAAGAAAGACCGAGGTTCCGGCAAAGAGCAAATATGCCGCAATTCCCACTCGACATTCTACATTGGAGGCGTTGCCGTGGCTTACAAGCACGACTGGCGCATCTTTTTTGGCACTATTCAAAAAGTACCATCCGACAAGATTCTTGCCGTCTTTGGCAGGAAACTTGACCTCTTTGGCTGTCACATTAAACTTGGTTTTCATGAACGCCAAAATTTTGTCTTTGTCGGTCAAGTCTGAGCTGGGAAAGAGTGCCAGCTTATCGGCAAAAAAGTAGAGACTAACGACAGCTATCACTACGTATAAGCAATAGAGTTGCGCCAGACCCTTCAGAAGGTTTTTCCAGTTGTATGGATTGTTCGGATTTTTTGCTTTTGGTTCAGCTGATTTTTCAGTATTCAAGATAGCTTTACCTATATAATTTTGCGTTCTAGTATCGAGAGTTGGAAGCAAATTAATTCAGGGGAGTTGTTTATGTACAAACCAGTTGTCGCAGTTTCACTCGCCTTACTAATTCAAGCATGTTCTATGGCATCCGCAACGGCCCAAAATGTCGGCGATAGAATTTTGGCACACGAAACAGTAGATGCCATTCTGCGCTAATGAATAAAATGGTCGGTCAACAACTTCGCCTGCTTGGCATTTTTTTTAGAGGGTTCACTACCTTTATTATTGTTGCGGTATCGGCGTTTTTGTTATCTACTGTGCTTCTGTATAACGTTTATCCACGCGCTGACCTTCCACCGCATCAGCAGAGTTATTTGAGCATTGCATACGATGTGATGCTCATGACCTTTTTTGAGCAGCCCATTCCGTTTGTGGATGACTGGCGTTTGGTGCCTGTATTTTTTGGATTGCCGATACTAGGCTTATTAGTTATCGCAGACGGAGTAGTAAAGCTCGGTCACCTTATTTTGCAAAGACAAAATTTCACAAGGGAGTGGCAAGAAATGATTGCCGAATCATACGAAAATCACATCATAGTCTGCGGCTTAGGTAATGTCGGTCAACGTGTTGCCGACTATCTTTTGAGCTTTGGAGAGCAACTTGTTTGCATCGAGCGCAAGGTTGATTTTTATGCAAGTGCAGAGTTTGAAAAACGCAAAGTCCCGGTGATTATTGGAGATTCGAGTAACCCAACCTTGCTTGAAAAAGCTAACGTCAAGAAAGCCAAAGCGATAATGGTCTTGACCGATCAGGATCTGGCAAACTTAGATACAGCGTTGACCGCAAAAAATATGGCACCAAAAATTCGAGTAGTGATGCGCATGTTTGATCAATCTCTTGCTGACAAAGTAAAACAATCTTTCGACATAGATAGTGTCTTTAGCGCATCAGCCCTGTCAGCTCCAGTGTTTGCACAAGCAGCATTGAGCGACAGCATTTTGTCTTCATTTTCTTTTGGAGATAAGTTAATCAATGCCTTTCAATTAGAGATAAAAGAAGGCAGTCATTTCATCAACGAAAAGATCGATGACGTAAGACGTAAGCACGAAGCAACTATTATTATGCACCAGCGTCAAAAAGATGTTGACTGGAACCCGCCACCAAATCTGGTTCTGGCAAGTGGTGACAAATTATTGATTGTGACCGACCGAGAGAATCTTCCTGCCCTGCTTTCCGCTGAGCAAGGGATTAAAGTTTAACTTCGTCGAATGAAATATCTTCGATGGTTTATGATTGGCACAATTTGTCTGGCATTAGTTGCTGTGACAACTATGGTTTACAAAAATAGCGCCGAACTAAAAAGACTTACAACTTTTACTCAGTGGTACACCGGATACGATGTCACAGTCGGACCGACTTTTGATGTGCCACGTCTGCCACCAGCTAAAAATCTTGAATTTGCAGGACATCTTGGCGGAACCCTTTCGGCATGCGCACTGCACGAAAATCTCGCTGCATTTTCAACTGGTCCGGAATTACATTTGTATGACATAAGCGATCTGAAAAATCCAAAAGAACTGAGCAAAATATTGTTGCTCAGTAAAATTGAAGAAATCACCTTTGAACAGGCTGGAAATGCCATTTATGTCGCCGATGGGCGAGGCGGTTTGCGCATTATCGATATTGCTGATCCAAAGGCTCCAAAAGAGATTGCCACTTACGGTCATCGAGGTGCGGTCCAGCATGTGTTGCAGCGAGGTAGCTTAGTTTATGTCGCGTCCAAATTGGATGGTCTGCAAATTTTAAAACAAGAGCGAAACAAGCTGAGCTTGCTTAAATTCGACGACAGGACTAATCACCCAAATGGTCCCTGCGAAATTGGAAATATGTGCTCGAACCAGGACTTTTTGGTTTCGTCTGACACCGTAAATGGGCTCAGGCTAATGCTCCTGAGAGATCCAGAGTTTCCAGTTATTTCTGGCAAGCACACGATGCCACATGTCGAGCCGGATTTTGTAGGATGCGAAGGCAATACAGTTGTGGTGGCATCCAGCAAGCCAGACAAAGAGCAGGAAATTAAAATATTCGAACTAACCGGATGTGGTGCCCGCGAAGCATCGACACTAAAGGTTCCAGACTTCAAAGCAAATGGTGTCAAAGTTAAGAACAAACTTGCTTTTATTTATGGCACTACCGGAATTGTCACGCTTAACCTTGCTGATTTGGGTTCGCCTAAAATTGTCGAACAGAATTTTTGGAAAAGCGCATCGCCCGTATTGAGTTTGGCCATTGAAAATGATAAAGGCTGTGCCACCACCCAGGATGGTCAATTTGTTGTTTTGGATTTGAAAGATAAACCAGCCGTTGCGGCGTCATTATTGTTTCCCAATTACATTGTCAGTTCTCATGTAGACAAACGAACTGGACAATTATTTATTGGTGCTCAGTCCGGAATATTTGCGTCAAGTCTGTCTAATCTTTCAAACTGTAAGAAGTGCGTGGATCTTAAATCTATAAGATATGTTCGAATAGATGAAAAGGGATTGGCAGTCAAAACTGACGACAATCTCGAAATCTGGAAATTAGCTCCCCAAACCCAGAAAACTATTAGCGTCTCCTGTCCAAGACTAACTTCTGCTCCTGTGTTTTTTCAAGGCGACTTTCTTTGTGGTGGCGAAAATGGTGTGGTATCAACCGGCACTAATAATTTGCTAAAAGACGAAAGTGTAGATACCATCGCCAGTGATGGCAGAACTCTCGTCACTGCTCCGGCTGGATTTTTTGGAATGCAAACATTTAGAGACAAAATTACTTTACCTAAGGATGCGAAGTTCGTTCATACGGCTATGCATCAAGGTGTTTTAGATTTAGCGATCGATCATGGATTTATTTATTACATTCAAGGCAAATTCATGGGCGACAATTCGTTGTTTGTTTCATCGCCATCGATAAAGGAAGGTGAGCAGCCAAAGATAGCCTTAAAGGGTGCCAGAAAGCTCTGTGTCAATAATGGCTTGATAGCAGTCGAAGAGAATGGTTTTGTCGGTTTGCTAGAATATAAAGGTAAGGATATTAAACGTATTGCAGAACTGCAAAGCACTGCTGTTCCGCTTTCGATAAGCGATTTGCAATTGTGCGGGAATCTGGTATTGATCTCGGGTCAGGACAATGGGCTTTATGTTTATCTGGTAAAGCAATGAAAACCAAGAAACAGTATTTGTTGAAAGGCGCTATTGATGGGTTTTTGATTGCCGAAATTCTTTTGTGCATTATGGCATTTTTTTGTTGGACTAAAGAATCGATGCCGTATTACATTAATGAAAATGGATTTGAAGGCGTTGTTTCGCTATTATGGTATTACGTCTTGTTTCAATGTGTTTGGGGGTGGTTCGTATTTCCACCTATTGTTCTAGCTAGTTTTCTTTTTGCATTAGGAAAATGGAAGGCTGCTGAGGTTTCTGATGGAAGTTAATGAACAACTGAAATTAGAAAAGCGAGTTTTTAAATTCGTTGCTGATTACTCAGGTAAGAAGGTCCATGAGTTAAGTATGGATACACGTTTGTATCACGACCTGGGAATTGATGGTTTTGACGGACTAACGTTATTAACCGACTTTTTTACTGAGTTTGGTTTCGGTACTTTTTATTTCCCCACTGACTTTAAGTTTGAGCGACACTTCAATTTCTCGACTAAAGCGGGATTCGATCCAATGATGCGATTCGCGTCGTTCTGCACTGAAAAAATTTTCGGAATGGAAATGCCTCCTAGTAATGATCGCTTCATTCCAATTACAATCGAAGAT
This sequence comes from Candidatus Melainabacteria bacterium, assembly GCA_016699165.1. Taxonomy (GTDB): domain Bacteria; phylum Cyanobacteriota; class Vampirovibrionia; order Obscuribacterales; family Obscuribacteraceae; genus Aved-18. The sequence continues at coordinate 4,554,486 of CP064963.1, forward strand.
CTTATCTACGCGGCTAAGCATAAATCTTTTCTAGACTTGAGCACGCGAGCTTACCAAAAGCGAGAGGAGTGATGCGCTGGCAATACTTGTTTGACAAAGAAGATCCTGATTTCAAAATCAAAGAAGAGAAGTTGAAGCGCATCCGCAACTTCTGGATTGCTTTTGAAAAGATATGCTTGCCTATTTGGGATTCTAGACACGAGCAAGAAGGCGGGCTGAATAATTTTGCATCGTGGGTGCAAAAGCAGTTAAATCTTGTCGATGAAAAGCTACTCTGGGAAGCGCACGAGATAGACGACAATAATTTCTATTTTGCTGTAACTGCGGGTAACGATGAAACCAAACAAATGCTTGCTGAAGCGGTCATCCATAGTGCACCAGAATTTGAGGGATGGCGATTTCTAAAATATCTTCCTGCTCATGAAATGGATGAATTGTTTCACTACTGCAAAGATTTTGTGGGATTTGAAGTTCCTCATGATTTGAATGTTTCATGCGCTGATACCGGCTGGAATAGAATCGATTTGACGTTCTTTTCAAAGCAATTTTCTGAGGACATTGAGAGCATCGACAAGTGCATTCGCATAAGCAAATACGCGCTTGGCGAGGAATTGTTCGAACGATGGGTTGACAGGGTAATGATGTCAAAACCACCGTCTTCTACCTCGAAATTTTTCAACAAAGTGATAGGCAAATCTGGATCTCAAACTTTTGATTTGAGCCAATTGAAAGCAGAGTGTGAAAGGATGAAGCAGTCATATCTTGCTGGTCTTCCTGAAAAATTTGTGAGCGATCTCGTTACATTAGATGATAGCGGAGAATTATCGAATTGGACGGTTACTCGCGACACGGAAGATGAAAGTCATCCTGGGCGCAAAGAGCGACTATTTTACTCGATGAAAATCCAATCAATTTTGTTTGCTGTGATGAATGCACTTTATTTTCACTCGCAGTGCCATTCTACATTGGGTGAAAAATTTTGCTACATCAAGTCGATGCCGTTTGATTATGACTCTGAATATGCTCAAACGAAGAGAAGCGAATTCCATTCTGCGCTAGATGGTGGTTTGCGCAATGAAAATCTGGGATGCGTTCTTGGGGTCGGAGCTGGTCTCACTAGTATTTTTGTTGATTTGGTATTGAAGGATATCGAAAGAGCCGTGCCAATTTTACAAAGTATTGTTCGAAAATATGCGCTACCTGAAGGTACATGGTTGCTTTTTTATGATAGCCATCTTTGTGACGAATGGGTTGGTTTGACACCTCATGCGAAGTCACCATTTTAGATTGGTGCAAATACTAAGATGCAGTTACTCGTTGCGCGATGTGCTAGCTAGTACAAAGGGGCACTCAAGGAAAAGCAGTGATTTCAGGTAATGCTGAGCAATTAATTCAAGTCGTGGTCGATAAATACGCGACATGCCGTACTTATCGAGATTCAGGCATGGCGTTTTCGAGAGATTTTGTTATCGAATTCGAGACTTACTATGTGCGACCGGACAGATTTTCATTCAGGTGGAGAAGTGAAAATTTCACTGACGAAAAGCATATTCATTTTGAAGATGGCAAAGTTGAGCTTTTTCTCCAGGGGGAGCACGTTGAGATTCCCAAGCTGGAACAAGCACTTGCGATGGCAAATGGATCTTCGCTTTTGACTTCTAGTTTGCTTGGAAGTTTGTTATTGCCCGAATTGGTCCACACGCGTGTGGACTTTATGCCGATTATGTCTTACGACATGGCGGAAACCGAGCACGATGGAAAGAGTTTTATTACTTTGGTATCAAATGAACCAAATCCAGACTTTATTCAAAAACTTTCTATAGACATTGATGAATGCGCGATTTCTGAATGGGAACAGTTAGTTAAAGCTGAACATGCAGATCGAATTTATTTGCAGATGGAAAACTATTTGGTTGCGCAAACAGAAGAAGTTATTGCTCGTGATGCAGAGATCGGTACAAGAGTAATATTTAAGCACGTTGCTTTTGATCAGTAGGCCATCTACCTAGGTTCTTTAAAGGGTCAAGTTCACTCCCGGATTTTAGATTATCAATAAAGACATTTAAGCATCTTCCCGTAGGTCTTTGAGATGATGGTGCCACTATTCCTTCTGAACCACGATTATGAATGTGTTCTCCAATTCCACTTGCTGTCCAATGATCACCTAACTTGGTTATATCAAGACTCGTTATACCAATTTCGTTTAAGGTATCATCCTTATCGAGTCGAAGAACTTCCTGTAAATTTGCTTTGTATCGCCAAACGGTAAATGCACCAGTTTTAAATGGAACACCAGCTGCGATACCGCTGCTTATTTCAGCTTCGCAGGTTTGACGGTCAAATCCCAGGTATAAAGCAGCAAAAAGTTTGGCTACATTGTAGCGCCCACCATTTTGGAATGCGCCTTCTGTAGACAAAGGTTCATTTGCATATTTAGTGCGAATGTACCGGAAAAACTCGCCTTTAATTTCTTCGGTTTTAACCGAATAAAGTCTTTTAGTATCGAGAGCCATATTATCGACCTAGATTGCCTAATAAATGTCCCATCAAGAAAATGCCACCAGGCCTTTTGACAAAGTCTTTGGGGCGTTCACCTTGTAGAGCTGGATTAGGTCTTTCTACCCAAACCTTGATCATATCAGGCTCGAATAAGTCGCCCAAGCTTTCGGCAATAGTGACTAAAGTGTCAATGGCTTGTCTGTTTCCGCTGCTAGAAGGCGTTTCGTTTAACTCGTCTTCCCAGCGTTGGATGGTTTTGGTATTAACACCAAGAATTTCTGCGAACTCAGTTTTGTTAAAACCGAAAAGCTTTCTGAGCGTGGCAACCTGAGAGCCAAAAGGCATTTCAGATAAATTTTCTAAGTTAAATGCAGTATTGGGCACGATAACTCCTACTTTTCGATGTTATCAAACAATCGGACATTTGTCCATAGCGACGGACAAATGTCCTACAGGAAAGCGGATTTCATTCTTTCTATTTCGGTTTTTTTAATACCAAAATCCGATGCTACTTTGCGCCAATTTTTGACGGAACTTTTTACCTTATTGATGATTTCTTTTGCTTCAGTTTCAGAGAGGTCAAAATACTTGTGTACACTTAGTGCCAATTCTAATGAAGCAGTTCCGTCATCTAGATCTATGCAAGTGCTCAGAATGCGAGGCTTTATGTCTAATGGAACTGGATTAATATCGTAAACTGGGGAAATTCGCCAACCGCCATTACCATAAAGTAAAAAGCCATGATTACGCAAATGATCATCAGTGTTGGAAATCATGGTACTAAATACGATGCGCCGCCAAAGTTCATGCAAATCGGTTTTAACGCTGGAACCGTAAACCCTTAATATGTCAGCTAATTCTAGATAGCTTCGTTGTTCATTGTCTCTGGCGTTGAGCATGCTCATCGCGGACAAAAAAGGGATACGCCGAAGACCGTCTCGGTCAAACCGTCGCAACAGAAGCACGGAGTTATTTTCTATCTCTTCAAGTCGCCAAACGGGCACGCTAATGCCGGCTTGTTCTGCCAGGGTTAGGGCGACTGCCTCCCAAATGACGGTGTTTATTTCATCGGCAGTATGTGGAAATTTAGCTATTGCAAGTTGACCATCTTTGTCGAGAATAGAAGCTTTCGGTCGCGCGCCACCAAGTGAAGAGCCAGGTGCGAGCAGTAATTTGAGATCCTCACTTGATTCTTTATCGCTCAAAACTTTTTTTGACGCTGAAAGTAATTTTGACAAGTTTATTAGAGGTGGAATTTTTTTCTTTCCATCTGTGCTCAGGTAAGAACCGTTTTCTTTGAGCGAAAATCTAAGTGCACCCTGCCGAGCAAAGTCATTGACCCCTAATAGATAGTCGATTTCACGCAAGGATCGAACTGCGCGTTTTTCTGCTGTCGCCTCCAGGCGTTCTGCTCGGCGCATTAGGGTCCGACCCCATCTATCTGGAGCTGAATCGCCGAATGAGCCAAAGAGAGTTCTGTCGTTTAGTGTGTGAAATGGACCAGGGCCAACCTTTAGAGATGGTTCCAGAGAAAATCTTAGGGGATTTGAAAGCCACTTATCATCATATTCGAAAGTTGCACTTTCTCTATTGCCGCGACTGCGCGCCCAAAGTTTACCAACCAAAAAGTTTTGTTCATCTAACTCTACATGTACATAGACTTCGGTATCCATTTAAAAACTATTTCCGCTATTTTCCTTCGGCGATTTGCTACGACGGAGTCTAATTCGCTTAGGTAGACGTTCTTCCTCTAATTGTCGTCCGACTTCGTCGTTAGCTAAGTCAGCCAAACTTGAAATTCTATCCAGTAAACCTAAGATGAATAAAACTGTCGCATAGGTGGCTATCGAAACTGAGTCATCGCCATTTTCTACTTTGTATAAAGTTGTCCTGCTGACGGAAGCGCGCTGAGCCATTATTTCAGTCGGAATTCGGCGCCTCAATCTTGCGTCGCGAATGTCTTGACCGAGTTTTTTTAATGCTCGGCGGACCGGTATGGGGACGTTTGAGTCAATTTTAAACATCGCTATGGTTTCATATTATGTACTGTATAATATTTACTGTACATTATATTGGACCTAAAGTCCAGGAAGGTTTAATACCGTAGACTAGTAGCGTCCAAAAGAATAAACGTTAGGCGTTATACTGTTTATTATATTGAACGTTAAATTGGTTCAAATTAACTATCTGGTCAATTGTTTGGCGCGCTTTCCGACTGCGGTTTTTCCAAGAGCTTTCATCATTCTTTTGTAGTCTTCGGGTGCCACCAACCAAATTCGTTTACCATACCATGCGGCATTGCGAGCGATTTCTAAATCTTCTGGAAAGCGTTCAAACTGTTCTAGCCATAAGTCGCAGAAAAACTTTATTGGTGCCAAGATTTTCATACTACCTTCAAAACCACTTCCATTATCAAAAGGTGAGATTAGAAGTCCTCCTCGAAAAGCTTTGTTCCATGGCATGTGACGAATGGTCCAGGAAGTAATCCTAATTCTGTCCATCAAAATTTCAGGATCAAAATCCATTTCAAAAAAGAACGTGCAATGTTTGTTACTGTAACCTGAGATGACTGCAAAATCTTTGGGTGAAAATTTTTCGTCGAATGACTTTAGCGCTTTTTGGTACTCGTTAAATGCATGATTTTCAAAATAGGCTGTGTCGTGAAATAGTTTTTCATCGAATTCAGCTCTAATTTTTTCTATTTCTTCAGTTGTAGGAAGTGGCTTGTTGCGCTCTTCATTTAGAAGCTCGTCAAAAATATTATGGTCAGGATTCTTTAGTTCTTTCAACCAACGAACCCATAAGTTTTCTTTGTAATTTTCAAATAGGCTATCGAAAAGCTCAGGCATAAATTTATTCTGGTGTGAATAATGAAGCAAGTAGTTATTAACTCTGCGCATCACATTATCCGAATTCTCAATCTGATTTTTCCAGGCATTTTCAACTGCAGCAAATCCAAAGTCTGTTGGTTTTAATTGAACAAACATACTGCCGCAGTACTTCCAATCAGGTACATTTTCAATAAACCAAAGAATTTGGCGCAGTCTGTTTGATTGTAGCTCAGCTTGATCGCTTGCCCAAAAAACGAGGCGCATCATAAGCAGAGCACGCAACTTTACATCGAATGGATCTTTGGCGATTTTTCGCTCGAACTCGTCCAAATCCGTGCGATGAGGTAAATCGTCCCAGGTTATTAATCGAGGTTCTTCATCGGGTAACTGCATGAATATCTAAGGTAACTTAACTTCTTCAAGTTTGTTAACTCTTATTGCCACTTGTGCCAAGCCTTCTGCTCCAAAGCGACTTGCTGAGTCAAACTGTGGCTCAAAGAGTACCTTTCCATTCATATCAATGAAACCGTATTTGATGCCTTGCTGTGTTACGGCGAATCCATTCTTGAACGGGTAAATGCGATTGTAAGTTGGCTGAATTACAACATTTCCTTGTTCGTCTAATACTCCGCATTTTCCATCAAGGAAGAAAGAAATTCTCTTTTCTTCAAATGATTGTCCTAGATGATCGTATATGGCAGGAATTACAAGTTTTCCTGTTTTATCTATCACTCCGAATTTTTCATTGATCTGCACAGGGCATAAACCATCTGAAAATATTCCCACGTTGTCGTAGATAGGTTTTATGACAACTTTTCCAAAGCGGTCCGAAAATCCATATTTGCGTTCGCATTTTTCTTCCTTACTCATGCGAACAAGTCCGTCCGTTATAGGACCGTCCCAGAAATCGTTGTGAGCTACTGGTTTAGTTACAAAATTGCCATTAGTATCGATCGCTTTTGTATCGTTGCCAACTCTAACCTCGGCAATTCCGTCTCGGAAAGCTTTTGCATTATCGAATTTTGCAGGAATGACTTGATTGCCTTCAAGATCTATAAATCCAACTTTATCGTTGATACCAATAAGAGCTCGCTTGTCTGAGAAGCGCTCTAAGCGGTCGTAAAAATTGCCCCCGATCGGAGCGCCATTGTTCTTGATGTATGCTCGTTTTCTATCTGTTTGAACATAGGCGAGTCCATCTTTGAAATGACGTGCTCTTCCAAATAAAGGATTGATCAAATATTTGCCTGTTTTATCGATATAGCCAAATCTGGCTCCTGATCGTGCTGGAGCCAGACCTTCTGCAAATCTACGCACAGAGTCGAACGTCATTGCAATGACTATTTTTCCAGATGGATCTATGAATCCCCATTTGTCGTTCAGTTTGACTTTTGCTAGCCCTTCATAAAAAGCGTCAGCATCATCGTATTGCGGTTCTACAACTATTTTGCCGGTTATATCCACAAATCCGAATTTTCCAGAAATATTTTTCACTGGGCATAGACCAGACGCAAAAGATCCTACTTTCTGCCATTGGGGAGCCAATATAACTTTTCCTTCTTTATTCACAAGTCCCGTCAAGTATTTTTCTTATACTCGCGTGGAGTGACTGACTCAATCTCTTCATCTTCCATTTTTGACTTGGAGAAAATATATTCGATGTCTTCTTGAGCACTAAAATCCACAGGCCAACTATGGTTATATACTGGATCTTTTGCTTCTGGAAATGGGAAATCGGCATGAAGTGCGTAGTTGGGTGGAACGGCAGATCTTTTTACCAATCCATTGTTATCTATTAAAGCAGCCACTCTTTCTCTTAGATTGTCACTTCCGTTTTCGTGATTTCGCAAAACTGAGTTCGAGTTGCTTTGCATTACTTTTGGCAAGCGTGCAGTTGGTCCCCCGAAAGGACCCAAGTCAGTAACAATCGATTTGCTAAAGGATGAGCCGACAAAAACATCGCGTATGTGCTTGTCGTTTTCTAAAAGTCTCAAGTAGTATTTCGGTTTATCTTCTAGCTTGAGTTGAGCCCATGAATCTTTTAATTGATTTGATTCTACATATGATGGATCCTCATCGGTTGTTCTCATTGCAAGCACAGATCGATTGGATCCTTCCGCTTTCCACTTGCATAGCCAATCGAGTGATTGAGTCGAAATTTCGAGCATTTTGTGCCAGTTCAAAGCATCTGTCCAATCATGAAAATAATTGTTCTCATCTTTGGATTTTGGTTCAGTTCTAAAACGCATTCTATCAATCAGAATTTCAGGTTTTGTAAATCGAACCTGGACTAAAAATTCGCCATCATCATATTTAATTGCATCTTCTAAAATGATTGATTTTGATGCATCTTCGTAACCGCTCAAATTCTTAGCTAATTGAATGTCTTCAAATGACTGAATTTTGTCACCACTCCAGGTTCCATATTGAGCGAAGAAGCCATCGGGCCAAAATTGATTTTTTTGTTTAAAGGACCGCTGAAAGCGGAAATCAGGTTTGTCGTCAGACAAATACTGAGCACTTGCTGGAGAAGCAATTTTTGAAAGTGCCACTGGAAGGTCGCGCGAATAAGTGGACCAGACCTTTTCACCAACCTGTACACGCCAGGGAAGCATGCCGCTTTGGCGATGGCGTGAGATTGCGATGATTGGTGGCTCTCCGGGGATGTAAAATCTAACACAGTCTGTCGAACTGTTCATTGAACCAGTAATGGTGGCAAGAGCATTTTTTGATACCGAATCAAAGTCAAAAAGACTCTGCAATTCCGGAGCAAGACTTTTAAAAGTTACAATCTTTTCTGGTTTGTTTCTTCCATACTTAGTGTACGAAGCTTGGACTAAAATATCGCGATTTTTCTCAACGCTCTCTGGGGTTATTCCAAAGTCTTTTAAATCAGGTTTTGTTTTTGATTCGGACTCAATTACCGCACGCCTAATTTCATCGATTAGCTCTTTAGAAAGAGTTTTACCTGTTGTAGATTTAAAACCCTCGCCAGAAGGTTCGTAAATAGTTGAACTCGCAAAGCAACTTCCTTCTGGAGTTCGAACTTCTTCGTCTACTATCACAGCTTTGATAGGTTGGATTTGAGCCCCTGCAGGGCAGGTAAGTGTACAAAAAATGAGAAGCGAGGTTGCCAGAGATGCCTTTGTGAGTACTACTTTCATAAGCGCTCCAGGAGTATCTGTTATTATTTAGGTTCAGAGCTTAAAGATAGCATTTTGGAGATAAATACAAATGAAAGGCGCCCGTTTTAGTTTTCCAAGTACAGTCTCCAGATTTATAGTGGCTGCCACGATGGTGGTAGCCAGTGCAGCACCCGCTCTTGCCCAATACCTCGTCTATGATAAAGAGCATGATGTGCTCGTATTGCCTGACTGTCAAGTGACAGTCCGCTTCAACAATAAGAGCTTCGTGCCAATCAAGGCTAAAAGACTCGACCTGACCAAAGGAATGTTTTTGGACAGACCAGTATTGCGCACTGTCAAAATCGGCGAAGACTTCTCCAATGTATCCATTGCTACAAGCCCCGAAGAAGTGACAGTTGAGTGCTACGATGTGGGCGAAATGGGCAACCTGAGCAACAATCGCTTTTCGAAAGATTATTTGAACGACAACAACAAGCGCGAAGTGACTCTAACATCAGCTCGTATTGCTAAAGAAACCGGTTTGCCACTGAGCGCAGTCACTTCTCTCAAAGCAGTGAAATGTTATCAAATCAAACCAAAGAGCGGTTCGCAGCCTTACAACTTATTTGCTTTTCAACACGACAAATATGTCACCATGTATGCGCGCAAGATGCGCTCAGGTTCTACCGACATGGATACAGATCCCATTTTCATCGTGACCGAACTTAGACTGGGACCAACCACTGAGAATAAAGCATCGATTGAGATGGGACCACCCAAAACTGCTCAGTAACTTGTAGATATTGACGTGGATCCCCTTGGTGAAGTTTACAAACAAATAGGTGCCGAAGAGCCTTTCTTTCGGCTCGTAGACGAGTTTTACGCTGGAGTCGAGCAAAGCTTTGTTTTGCGTCCGCTTTATCCTGAGAATTTAGATAATGCTAAGCGCAGCTTGGCACTATTTCTAATTCAACGCACTGGTGGCAGAACCACATATAGTGACGAGAAAGGTCATCCGCGTATGCGCGCGCGTCACATGCCGTTTGCAATCGGGCAAGCGGAGCGCGATGCCTGGATGGTGTGCATGAATGCGGCGCTTGATAAAACGCCTGAGTTTGCCTCGGTGCGAACTGTATTAGATCAGTTCTTCGAGCACTTCGCCACATTTATGATTAACAAACCGAACTGAAATTTTTGAGCTAGGACTCAAGTATTTTCATTTGAGCATCAAAGCTTGCGATTTGATTTTCAATTTCGGTGGCTTGTTGTTTTTGCTTTTCGATTTGATCGACCGGTGCTTTATCAAGGAAACCCTTTGATGAAAGCAAGTTCTTGATGCGCTCAAGCTCTTTTTCTTTGGCAGCTTTGCGAGCTAGAATTTTGTCTTTAGTTTTTGAGACATCAATCAAAGAGTCGAGCACCACGTTGATTCTGGTATCACCAAAAATTTCGTGCGCAACTTTGCCTTCTGGTATCACGTGTCTTGCGTTGTATTCGGGAAGTGGATTCTCGTTAGTTTTTGCCAGGCGAATTAAATTGGCTTTGTTGGCCAAAAGTATGTCGTGTTCTGACTTCTTGGTCGAATTTATAACCACTTCGGCAGGTACGTTTACAGGAACGTCAAAGGTTTGCTTGATGTTGCGAACTGAGCGAACTACTTTTATAAAGTAATTCATTTCATCTTCCGCTTTCTTATCTATATAAGTCGGGTTGCCGTGCGGATAAGGAGCAAACATGATTGAATCTAAGTCTGCAAGCGACTCGCGCTTAGGTAAGTGTGACCACATTTCTTCTGTGAAGAATGGCATGATTGGATGCATTGCACGCATCAAGCCTTCAAAAATAGAATAAAGAATGTGTTTGGTCTGACCAGAATCGTTTTTGTCTTGCAATTGAATTTTGGCAATTTCGACGTACCAGTCGCAGAATTGATCCCAAACAAAATCGTAAATGTCGCGGGCGACATCATCGAAATCGTAATTGGCAAAACCAGCATCAATTCTATCGAGCAGACTTTCGTATTTGGAAATGATCCATTTATCGGCAAGGGTCATTTTCTCTGTGTCGAGCGGACCAAATTCGTAGTCCTCTAATTGTGATACCACAAATTTTCCGACGTTGAATAATTTATTGACAAATCGTTTGTATTCTTCCAAACGTTCTTCGCGGAAGCGCACGTCCTGATCGCCTTTGACGCCCATCGATATAAACAGAAATCTGTTTGCATCGGCACCATATTTGGAGATCATGTCGAGCGGGTCTACAGCATTGCCTTTCGATTTTGACATGCGCTTTCCATCTTCGGTTTGAACCACAGGATGAATCAGCACATATTTGAAAGGGACGGTTTTCATGAATTTTTGACTCATGAAAATCATGCGCGCAACCCACAGGTTGATGATTTCACGCGCGGTTGAAAGAATAGTGGTGGGATAAAAATGTTTCAGTTCAAGTGTGTTTTCATCTGGCCAACCAAGTGTGGCGAATGGCCATAGTGCAGACGAGAACCAGGTATCAAGCACGTCTTCGTCTTGCTTCAAATCGGTGCTCGAACACGATGGACATTTGGTCGGTGGAATTTCATACGCGTCTTCTTTCTGGCAGTCGCCACATGTCCATATCGGAATGCGGTGACCCCACCATAATTGACGGCTTATGTTCCAGTCGCGAATGTTTTTCATCCAATCTAAATAAGTAGATTCATAACGCTCTGGAATGAATTTGACTTTGCCTTCTTCGACGCAGGCAATGGCTGGGCGAGCCAGTTCTTGCATACTCAAATACCATTGCTCAGACAAATATGGCTCGATAACTGTGGCGCAGCGCTCGCACTGACCGACGCCATGAACATAATCTTCTTCTTTATCTAAAAGATCTAATGACTTGAGTTCTTCTACAACAGCTTCGCGCACGGCGAATCTATCTTTGCCTTGATACTTTTCTGGAACTTCAGCACACGCAATTAATTTGCCATTTTCGTCGATTACGCAAGTTTGTGGCAACTTGTGACGTTGTCCCACTTCGTAGTCGTTTGCATCGTGAGCTGGTGTGATTTTGAGCGCACCGGTTCCAAAGTCTTTGTCGACATAATGGTCTTCGATGATATCGACTTCTAAATTATTGAGCGGAACGCGAACCTTTTTGCCTATCAAATGTATGTAGCGAGCGTCCGTTGGATTGACTGCAACTGCAACGTCACCAAAAATTGATTCAGGACGTGTGGTGGCAACTACTATTTGCTCTTTGTCTAAATCAACTACTTTGTATTTGATGTGATAGAGCTTGCCTTTTTCTTCTTTGTGTTCGACTTCCAAATCTGACAAGCTTGTCAGGCAGCGTGGGCACCAGTTGGTGATTCGTTTGCCTCTATAAATTTGTCCTTCTTTATACAAGGTAACAAATGCGCGATAAATGGCTTTGACATAATCGTCGTCCATTGTGTAAGCGACACGGTCCCAGTTGAAGCTCACGCCCAGTTTCTTGTACTGGTGCATTATCTGGTTGCCGTTTTCTTCGCGCCATTCTTTTACTTTGGCGATGAAATTTTCACGACCGATTGCTTGCCTACTAAAAGGTCTGCGTTCTTCTTGCGGTTTTTTCTTGGTTTCTTCTTGATGTTGCAGTCTCAACTTCTTCTCGACAACCATCTGGGCAGAAATTCCAGCATGGTCTGTGCCAGGTTGCCAAAGGACGTTAAAGCCTTGCATTCTTTTAAGGCGGATTAAAACATCTTGTAAAGTGCCGTTCAGCGCATGCCCCATATGAAGGTTGCCTGTGATATTCGGCGGGGGCAGAGCTATTGAATAATTAGGACGCTCAGATTTTATCCATAGGTTGAAAAGCTCTCGAGAAAACCAGTAGTCGGTCCATTTGGACTCTACCTGCTCGGCATTCCAGTGACTGCTCTGTAGTGTTTCTTCTGCTGACATTATAACTTTTACCATTTTCATCTACTTTTGCGCTGGGTTAAGCCGAGCTGTTTAGCTCTTGCTAAGTTGTAAAAACCGCATTATAGACGGCTTTTGAACCCTAGAGCAAATTAAGGTCGATGCGCCGGTTAACAAATGTCGCAAAATAAAACGAAGGCAAAATGAGGCTAGCTATAGTGATAAAATCTGTCTATCTAGATCGAGGCTCATTTCAGGCATGATTTCATCGAACGATTTTCGACCCGGCGTAACCATTCAACACAATAACGGCGTATGGCAGATTGTTGAAGCCATGCACGTCAAACCTGGTAAAGGTGCCGCTTTTGTTCGCACCAAAATGAAAAATGTGGAGACAGGCAACGTGCTTGAAGCCACATTCCGCGCAGCTGAGAAAGTTCCATCTGCCGTGGTGGAAAAATCAGACATGCAGTATCTCTTCAAGTCTGGCGATGCATACACATTAATGGATATGCAAACATTCGATCAGTTTGAAATTGAACCGGCTAGATTTGGCGGTGCAGACGAATTTTTGAAAGAAGGTCTTGAAGGCATCACCGTTTTGCGTTACGACGGGCGAGTAATCGGTGTCGAATTGCCAAACACTGTTGAACTTGAAGTCACAGACACAGTCCCCGATGAGCGTGGCGACACAAGCTCAGGCGGTGGTAAACCTGCCACATTAGAAACTGGCGCTGTAATCACCGTGCCTTTCCACATCAAGCTCAATGACAAAATCAGAGTTGATACACGCTCCAGAAAATACATAACAAGGGTTTAACTTCTCGTGAAAATAGATCTCGACCAGATTCGCGACCTTTTAAATGTAGTCAGTTCGACCGATGTGTCGGAGTTGACGATCGAATTCGGCGACCAGCGAATAACTGTGAAAAAAGACCTTGGCACCAAAAATGTCAGCGTCAATGCCAATTCGGGCAGCAATTCTGTTTCGAGTAATTCTGGTGGCGGACAAAACAATTCAGGTGTCGCTAAACAATCACAGTCATCTGCTCCAGCTGCAACTGCAGCTCCCGCGCAAGCGCCGGCTCCTGCACCCGCTCCTGCACCGGTTAAGGTGGAAGAGCCAGTGGCGAATTATTTGCAAATAACATCTCCAATGGTCGGAACCTTTTATAGAGCACCGTCTCCTGGTTCTGCTAACTATGTCGAAATTGGTGACAGAGTGTCGGTTGGTCAGACCGTTTGCATTATCGAAGCGATGAAATTGATGAATGACATGCCAACTGAAGTGGCAGGTCGCATCGTCAAAATTCTAGTAGAGAACGGCACCACAGTTGAATATGGTCAGCCTCTCTTTCTTGTTGATCCTAGAGGCTAAGGACTAAATCCAAATATGTTCGAGAAGGTCTTAGTCGCAAATCGAGGTGAGATTGCCCTTCGGGTCATTCGCGCCTGCCAGGAATTGGATATTCAAACTGTGGCTGTGTATTCACAGGCTGATGCAGAATCGCTTCATGTCAAACTTGCCGATGAGCAATATTGTATTGGACCGGCGCAATCGCAAAGAAGTTATTTGCATATTCCAGCCTTAATTTCCACTGCGGTGGTTACTGGTGCTGATGCCATTCACCCGGGTTATGGATTTTTGTCGGAAAATGCAAACTTTGCCGATATTTGCAAAGACCACAGAATCAAATTCATTGGACCATCTGTGTATGCCATAAATTCGATGGGCGATAAAGCATCTGCTCGCGAAACAATGAAGAAAGCTGGCGTGCCTTGCGTTCCTGGCTCGGATGGACTGGTTGAGTCAGACAAAGAAGCTTTTAAATTAGCAGATGAAATTGGATATCCAGTAATAATCAAAGCCACTGCAGGTGGTGGCGGTCGCGGTATGCGTATTGCAAGCGATGCTGGTCAATTGGCATCGGCAATGTCTGCTGCAAGATCAGAGGCGCAAGCAGCTTTTGGTGATGGTGGCGTTTATATCGAAAAATATTTGAAGCCTATTCGCCATATCGAAATTCAAATCATGGCGGATCAGTTTGGTAACGTTATTCACTTAGGTGAGCGCGATTGCTCTGTTCAGCGCCGTCACCAAAAATTGATAGAAGAATCACCAAGCCCTGCTCTTTCTCCTGAAATGCGTAAACAAATGGGTGATGCTGCTGTTAAAGCGGCTAAATCTATTGGTTATGAAGGCGCTGGAACAGTTGAATTCATCTGGTGCAATAACCAGTTTTATTTCATGGAAATGAATACTCGTATTCAAGTCGAGCATCCAGTAACAGAAATGATCACTGGCGTAGATCTTATTAAGGAGCAAATACGCGTCGCTGCTGGTGAGCCTTTGAGCTTGAAACAAGAAGATGTTGTTTTTCGTGGGCACGCTATTGAATGTCGTATCAATGCCGAAGATTCAGACAGAAACTTTTTGCCATCACCAGGTCGCATAGATGCTTACATAGCACCAGGCGGACCGGGCGTGCGTGTGGATAGCCATTGCTATCCTGGATACACTATTCCTCCCTATTATGATTCGCTCGTCAGTAAATTAATTGTCTGGGGCATTGACAGAGCGGAGGCGATTCAAAGAATGCAAAGGGCTTTGGACGAATACGCTATCACCGGTATCAAAACGACAATCCCTTTTCACCAAGTAGTTTTGTCGCATTCTGTTTTTCAAGCTGGAGACGTCAGCACCGATTTTGTGGAAAAATTCATGACCACAACTAAGGTGAAATGATATATCCTTTTGCTATATCTCTTTTGTAGAGATGTGGCTCCGTAGCTCAATGGTGGAGCAAGCGACTCATAATCGCCAGGCTACAGGTTCGAATCCTGTCGGAGCCAAATTTTTTTCTAAAAGCTGAATTTTGGGGGCTTCCGCGCCCCCCTATTGCCATTTCTAAAACGTATTCCGATATCGGTTTAGATTTTTTAGGCGGATAGAAGTGTCGCGTGGAAATTTTTTGCTGGCGAAAAAACGTGGTGAAAAATTTATTCGTCCGCCTCATTTTTGCATTGCTTGTAGCGCGTCAAGGCTTGCTCGTCTCCCAGATCTGATGCAAGTTTTAGCCAATGCAGCGCGTGCGACAAGTTCTTGCCTTCTCGTCTGCGCATAAAGTAATGACTTGACGCTTCGATAACAGCATCTTTATGCTTTTGCTCAGCTGCACACAATAGCCAGTTCAAATATTTTTCTTGATCGACTTTTACATTTTTGCCGCGTTTATAAAGCATGGCTAAATCAAATTGCGCGTTCGCTAAACCTTGTTCGGCTGCCTGTTCGAGCCACATCACTCCGCGCGTTGGGTCCAAAAATTCGGGCTCATTCAAATAAATGTTTCCAAGACTTCGCTGCGAGAAAACATCGTTTTGATCAGCTGCAAGCGTATACCATTCGATTGCTTTTGCTTTGTTTACTTCGCCCATGAAACCATGCAAAAAGAAATCTCCAAGACTGCATTGCGAAGTGACATCACCATTTTGAGCAGCTTTTGACGACCAGAAGAATGCAAGGTCCAGGTCTTCTTCCACACCGACACCATAGCGATAGCAATATCCTAAGTCACGCTCGCCTTGAAGTTCGCCAGCATCAGCTGCTTTTTTGTACCATTCAAAGGCGCGCTTTTCATTTTTTGCGGTGCCTATTTCATTTTCGTACATGTAACCAATTTTGTGCATCGCCTTAGAATGTCCACCCTCAGCAGCCGATTTAATCCAGTGAAATGCCATTCTCAGATCTGTTTCTATTTCATCGCCTATTTCATAAGCCCAACCAAGATCGAACTGAGCTTCTAAATTGCCTGATTTGGCAGAAGCAATTATTTTTTTGATGTATTCAGAATTAGGCTGTTCGCCTTTGGCACTGGTTGCATCAATTTCGTCTGTGACATTTATTGTTTTGTCTTCGAGCAAAGATTTTTCAATAGAAGTTTCACAAGGAGCAGGAGATTCAAGTTCATTCAATTGCGAATTTATGAAAATCAAGTCGCTTTTGAGTTGGGCCATAGTTTCGTATCGGTCTGAAGGGCTTTTGGACAGACATTTATAGATTACTTCAACAAGTTGTTCGGGAATCTTGAGTGATACCGAATCTAGTGACTGGGGTTTGGCGTTCATGTGATTGAATAAAACATTCAAAAAATTCTCGCCCTTAATTGGTGTGTCACCACTGAGCGCTTGATACAAAATACATCCAAGCGAATAAATATCAGAGCGAGGATCCAGAGGCTGTCCCATACATTGCTCAGGGCTCATGTAGAGCGGCGAGCCAAAGACTTCGCCGGTCTTTGTGAGATTGAGAGCAGCTTTGCCTGACTGGGTGAAAATTTTGGCGATACCAAAATCTAGAATGAGTGGTTTTAATTCAACTTCCTGGTTATCAGTTTCTTCGTCGTCATTTTTTATGAGCATTATGTTACTTGGCTTCAAATCACGATGCACCACATTTCGTTTGTGAGCGTGATTGAGAGCATTGGCAATTTCAACAAAAAGTGGCAGTGCTTGTTTGGCGGTCAGTTTGTGTTGTTTGTCCAAGAGATCGGCTAGTGATTCGCCTTCGACGAAATCCATCACCATATAAGGCAATCCAAATTCAGAAACTGCATACTCATATATTTTGATGATACTGGGATGATTGAGCGAGCTTGCGGCTTTTGCTTCGACCTCGAATCGTTTCCAGCCGATATCGTCTTTGCTCAAATCGTTCAAGAGCATTTTGAGCGCCACTTTGCGATCGAGCCCCAGTTGCAGCGCTTGATACACCACACCCATACCACCGCGTCCGATTTCTTTTTCAATCTGGTATCGACCCGAAATCAAAGAACCATCGAGATCTTGAACAAGAATGGTCGAAAGGGCATTGCCGTCTTTAGCGCAGACACTATCTTCGGCAGAATAAATTTGAAAGCAGTTAAGACATTGTTTTCGAATCACGAAAGTACTATCGCAACAAAGCGTCGTTGATTTGTTCTTTGAGATCGCCTACCGAGTCTTCAATTGAGCGAGACACATCGACGCTTTTTTCTTGGCAACTGTTTAGCTTTACTGTAATAGCCTCCAGATATTTGCTATCGGGCTTGCCCTTAGATTTGGCGTAAGCTTTGTCCACTTCTTTGATTTGAAATAGCGCTTTGCGCAGGTTCTTTTCCACGTCTTTACTTTGGCGAGCTGCTTCAAGTAGATAGAAAGTGGCAGAACCTTGACCAAGTCGCAGGTTCATAAGCATTTTCTCAGCTCTGCTCATCTGCTCAGGGGCACCTGTGACTGGTGTGTTTGGAGCGATAAAGCCGGCTAGCAGCGGCACAAGACCAATTAATAGTTTGGTTCGAAGACTAATTTTGTAAGTGGCAAATTTCATATTTATAAATGTAGTTTTTGTTAGTTTGTTAAAAGCTCTAGGATAAGACAGCTAAAATATAGAGAAACGGAGCGAAAAATGGAAGGGCAAGCAGAAAAATTCAATTTCCAGCAGACTGTAAGCGAAGTCGGGCAGGCTGCGATTGCTGTAATTGGGCATTGTTTGTTCGATGCAGCAGTAGGTGGATTCGTGCTCGCCTTTGTTTTATTTTGCACAGCCGTGGTCTTGAGCCGCAGCAAACATCGTTTTACCAAGCCATTGTTCTCTGTGGCAAGGCGACTTTCCATAGTTTGCGCCGTGGTTGGCATGCCAGGTGTGCTTTATTTGATTTTTACAGGCAAATTGCCTAATTCGGGCAACTATAACGTCACAATGCTTGGCTATATCGTCTGGTGGAGCATGGTTTCGGTACATATGTGTGCTGAAGAAATGAATTTTCAGTGGTTTATCAAAGGCGACGGCGTCAAAGAATCGGACCTGGAAAAGACGTCCTAAATCTTCAAAAATATACGTATAGAATAGAAGTAACTGCTTTTGGTGAAACTATGAAAAGTGTGTCGTACATTTTAAGTCTAGTGCTCTTATCGAGCACATCTCCGGTCTTTGCTCAAGGGTCAGGAGCGTGTGCAGGCGGAAAGACTTGTGGCTCAGGCGGAGTTTACATAGCTCCTGGAAAGCTTTCGCCCTCAACAGCTGTTTATCCTGCTTTTGGAATGCCTCAGCCAGTCGGCGGTGGAATCTTTTCAGTCAGTGCGGGCAGATTTAACATAAATATGTGGAAGGCGCCGTCAGGCTATTATTATCCGTATTGCGGGGTCCCTGCTGGATGGAATTATCCTTCTTATGTCCCGATTGTTTTTAGCCCACAATACAATCCACCAGCTGCTGCCGATCCGCCAGTATCTACTTTTATAGAAGATACAAACGAATTTTTGGACAAAAAGAAAAAAGAAAAGAAGATTTCAGATCGCGATTATCAAAATATGTCTCAACGCTTAAAAGATCTCGGCTCAAAAGAGAGATATTTACGCAATCAAGCTGGTGGAACATTAGATGCGCATGATGAATCGCAATTGCGCCAGGATGTAGCCCAGGTCTTGAAAGAGATGCAGTGGCGTCTTGGACGTAACGAAAAATACTAACTATATTTTTTGAAAAAAGCGTCTTGAAATTCTTGTTGCACCGCCGATAATGGCTTGGCTGCATCGAGTATATACCAGCGTTCTGGCTCTTTTTTAGCTAGACTTAAATATCCATTGCGCACACGATGATGGAAATCCATCGCCTCGCGCTCCATGCGGTCGTATCCGGCTGGATGCCGCCTGGAAAGCCCTTCTTCGGAATCAAGATCGAATAAAAAAGTGTATTCTGGTTTCAATCCACCAGTTGCAATTTGATTTAAATTCTCGATCAAATCAAAATCGATGCCACGCCCAAAGCCTTGATAAGCCATTGTTGAATCGGTATAACGATCGCAAATTACTAATTTGCCAGCTTTCAGTGCAGGAAGAATTAGTTCTTCAACATGCTGGGCTCGGTCTGCTTGATACAGAAGAAGCTCAGCGCGTGGCGAAACATCAAGTCCTGGCGTGAGCAGAATGCGACGTATTTTTTTTCCAAGTGGAGTGCCACCAGGATCGCGAGTGACCAAATGATCAATTCCGCGCTCAGTTAAAAGTGCGGTTAGATGTTTGACCTGTGTGGTTTTTCCGGCACCTTCAGGTCCTTCTAGAGTAATGAAGGTACCGGGAAATTTTTTGCTCATTTATTAACTATTCTATTTGAGCAGTGCGTCGATTCGCTCAATGATTGGATCTTTGCCTGCGAATCCTTTCATTACATCTGAAATTTTGCCGTTTTTATCAAGAAAAACTACAGTGGGATAAGCTTCTACTTTATATTTTTCTACAAGAGCTTTGTTGGCTGGAGCTTCAGCATCGTAGCGCTCGAACTCAACTTTGTCTTTGTATTGTTTTTCTAGTTCTTCAAGCACAGGCGCCAGGCGTTTGCATGGATTGCACCATGTTGTATAGAAGTCGAGAACTTTAGGCTTGCCTGCTTTTGCTTCGGCAATTAGCTTTGATTTATTAGAAGAATCCAATTTGTCTTTAGCCAGGGCACTTTCTTGTGTGGCTTGCAGTCCAAAGAAACATGCCATTGCTAGTGCCGTTAAAACAGTTTTTTTCATTTGTGTGTTCCTTGCCGGAATGTGATAGTTGTCAGGGGATGGAATCTCCTAAACAGAATTTGTTTCTGGTAATTCTAGAGGAATATTTTTTTCCTCGCTTTGTTCCAGAACTGTCAAGAAGTATTGCAATGTCAAGAGTTGGATCTATTTTGAACTACAATCTAATGAAATAAATCGGGATGGCGACTTGCTCTATGGTAGAATTTTCAAAGCCTGTCAAGATGGAATCTCTTTTGCCAAAACTTATGTCTCATCAAAATCTGAGCAGAAAAAAAATAGCGGTGGCACTGGCTGCTTCATTTATCTGGACAACTTTTGCATGTCCAGCCACAATGGCTGCACAAGCTGAGCAAGCAAGTTCTAAATTGCTTGAAGCAGAAGTGAGTGATACCGAATACGAAACTGCACCTCAGTCGAATAACGAAAAAGCGGCGCAAGATACTTCGACTAAAGCAGACGGACAAGCAAGCAAAGACCTGCTTACAGTCGATGATATTCAGATTGAGGGAAATAGACTAATTTCCACTCAGAATATAACTTCAGTCATAAAAACTAAACCAGGCGACAAATTTGACCGCGATCAAATCATGGAAGATTTGAAAGCCGTAAACGAAATGGGTTATTTCGACGACAAGTCGTTGCAAGTGACACCTGAGCGTAAGTCGGGCAATCGTGTTTTGCTCAAAATCAGAGTGCAAGAAAACGCACCAATTACTCAATTCAGCGTACAAGGAAATAATCTTGTTTCATCAGATGAGATTTCCAAAATACTTAATGAGCAGCTTGGTAAGCCACAAAATATCAATCAGCTTTCAGCTTCGGTCGACAAAATAGAAAAGCTTTATCACGACAAAGGCTTCATGCTTGCGCGTGTTACTGACGTCAAAGATTTTCCAGACGGCAGTGTAAGCTTATCTGTAAACGAAGGCGTCATAGACAAGATAGAAATAGTTGGCAACCGCAAAACTAAAGACCTAATAATTCGCAACGCACTCAAACTTAAGCCTGGCAGCGCTTACAACGAGAAGCAAATTACGGCAGATTTGCGTCAACTATATGCAAATGGATATTTCCAGGATATAAAACGCAGTCTGGAGCCTTCTGCTGCAGGCCCAGAAAAATTTACACTCAAAGTTGAAGTAGAAGAAAAACGTACAGGTTCAGTAGGTCTTGGCGGTGGACTCGATTCGGCTACTGGTCCTTTTGGACAGTTTAGTTTTTCTGAAAATAACTTTAGAGGCAGAGGGCAGGTTTTGTCTGTCAACTCGCAAGTTGGATCCGCCATGTTTAGTGGTGTTGCAAACAACTTGAACAATGGCGGTCAGAATTTTATTCCCAATGCTCGTACTTACAATATGGAAGCTTCGTGGATTGAGCCTAACTTAAAAGGCACCAACACATCACTTGCTGTCACCGGATTTGGTCGCAGTAATGCAAGTATGCTTGTAGACCAAGCGCAACAACGCACTCTTGGTGCCAGTGTGACACTGACTAAACAATTGAGAAAAGGTTGGAGCCTGAGCACCGGCTTCACTGGTGAAAATACATCTTTAAGAGACCTTGGCGGATTTCTTGGCGAGCAAAATACATTGCTTGGAATGGCATCGCGAGCGGTTTCTACTGGGCGTGCGGCTACTATGGACCAGGCTAATATGCTTGCCGGTCAGGTTAGAAATGACCAGATGCAAGGCGGGCTCTACATGAGCATCAGACCGACTCTTGCTTTTGACACTCGCGATGCTGCAATCGACCCCACCAAAGGAACATCTATAAGATTATCTGGTGGTCCTTCGCTGGGACTGACTGGAAACAGTTTTGCCAAGCTAGGTGCCAGTGTTAGTAAATTTGTGCCTGTAGGAAAAAGCTCGACCCTGGCATTCAACGTGCAAGGTGGAGCGGGACTTGGCGGTATGCCTCAGTTTGCACAATACCGCTTAGGTGGCTGGAATGGTGTTCGCGGGTATCGTCAATTTTCAGATTTAGGCTCTGGAGCTGGGCTTTTGATGAGTACAGCTGAATTCCGCACCAAAGTTCCATTTATGCCTAAAGATGGTGGTAAA
This sequence comes from Candidatus Melainabacteria bacterium, assembly GCA_016699165.1. Taxonomy (GTDB): domain Bacteria; phylum Cyanobacteriota; class Vampirovibrionia; order Obscuribacterales; family Obscuribacteraceae; genus Aved-18. The sequence continues at coordinate 4,576,441 of CP064963.1, forward strand.
GTCACAAAATTCGTAAACGATCATGTGAAATTAGCTACATTCTTAGATGCAGGCGTGGTTACAGGTGGCGGCTTGAATAACAGTTTGATGGGCAGAAATACACTTGCCGCATCAGTGGGGCTTGGAGTGCGCTTGAAAGTGCCAATGCTTGGACTTGTCAGGTTGGATTACGGTATGCCTTTGATACAGTCAGTTATGAGTGGAAGTTTCGTTCCCAGATTCAATATTGGATTTGGAGAGAAGTTTTAAAAACCAGGCTATATCTTATGATCTCGGCTCTATCCAGATGGTGTAAGATGAGCGCGTTCCCTTATCAGGGAAATCTTGAAAATACGGAGAATTCAAAGTAGCATGCTTAAACAAACAGCCCTTTCATTTTCGTTGATTTTGGTAGGTGTTTTGACCTGTAACGCATCGTTTGCCCAAGCAGCCAAGGCTCAAGGCGGTCCTCAAAAAATTGGTTTTGTGGACAAAAAACGTGTATACGAAAAATATCCTCGCTTGCAAAAAGCTGCCACCGACATCAAAGATGACGAAGAAAAGCTTCACAAGCTGATTGAAAAAAACAACAAAGAATTTCAAACCGCTCAAAAAGCGAAAAAACCGCAGCCTGAGTTGGCAACAATGCACAAAAAATTGCAAGCTCAAATAGACGAAGAATTCAAAAAATTCCAAGACAAAGCCATGGGAATGGAAAAAGACTTGGAAAAAGAATTAGACGATGCAATCAAAGCTGAAGCCAAAACCAAAAATTGCGACACTGTGCTCGATAAGAGCGTTGTAATGTTTGGTGGCACCGATATCACTGATGGTGTTGTACAAAGACTTGGTTCCAGCACTGCTGTCACCAAATAGAAATTCGATAATACAGAGGTCAATTTATGCAACTGCCTAGTCCTATGACGGCAAAAGAAATTGCCGAGATTGCAGAGGGTCAGATTCGCGGTAACGCTGATGTCTCCGTCACCAGCATTGCTCTCGATCCGCTTAAAGCCACCAAAGATGATATGGCTCTTGTCACCGACAGACAAATTCTTAAGTTCATCGACAAGTGTCAGGCGTCAATTATGGTGGTGCCTCATGATCTCGACTATTCGAAAGAAGGACAGACAGTAATTCTGGTAAAGCGTCCGAAGATAGCCATTCAGAAGCTTTGCCAGAAATTGGCACCGCCGCGTTTCTATCCTGAAAAGGGTATTCATCCAACAGCAGTAATAGACAAGACTGCTACTGTTAGTGAAAGCGCTTGTATTGGACCTTATGTAGTTATTGGACCACATTCAAAAGTTGGCGACAAAACTATTATTATGTCGCACACAAGTATCGGCGGCAAAGTGGAAATCGGACAGGACTGTTTGATTTATCCATCGTGTTTAATTGCCGATTATACCCAGATTCATAATCGCGTTATCTTGCAGCAAGGTGCCGGTATTGGCTCTGATGGCTTTGGATACACCACTGCTCGTCCTACAAATGCAGAAATCATATATGTAGGCGGACACTCAAGCCACTTATCAGAAGAGCGCAATCCACATATTAAGGTTCCTCAAATCGGCCGAGTAATAATAGAAGACGATGTTGAAGTTGGCTCATACGCCACCATTGACCGTGCCACTATTGGTAATACCATTATCGGAACTGGTACTAAGATCGATAATCTGGCTTTGATTGCTCACAACTGCAAATTAGGCAAAGACTGTATCGTGATTGGAACGTCGGCAATTGGTGGTTCGTGCACGATTGGTGATAGATCCATTCTTGCAGGCGGCGTCAAAATCAAAGACCATGTGGTCATTGGCAAAGACGTTGTGCTTGAGGGTCTTGCTGGTGTAATGCGCGATGTTGATGATTGCGAAATTCAAGTTGGTATTCCTGCTACAAACGCAAGAGAACAAATCAAAATGCACGCTAATATGCGTCGCATACCTCGCATCAATGACGACGTTCGCGAATTGAAAGATAGAGTTAGAGAACTCGAAGCTATTATTGCAAAGCTCAATTTGGCTGAAGCAAAATAACAGTCGATGACTAAATCGCTGACTTTTAAGGGTAAAGGTCTTACTTCCAGGCAGGATATAACTGTCACAATAAGACAGACCGAGCCTGGGTCTGGCGTGACCTTCTTATTGTCTGAATTTGGCAATTACTGCCAGGATCATGAAAAGTCCTGGAATAGAATAAGAGTTGCGGCCACGGCATCTAATGTAGTGAGCACTGTTCGCAATACCGCTCTTGGTAAAGATAGACATCGAGTATGTTATATCGAACATCTCATGTGTGCCATTGCTCTTTGTGGCATAGACGATTTGGAAATTCAGGTCGATGGTGCCGAGTTGCCTATGGGCAACGGCTCTAGCGATTTCTGGGTAAAGCTATTGCAAGATGCTGGAATGCAAAAGACAATATCAAATAAGATCGATTTGAAAGAAACTGTTTTCGCCTCGTCTGGCGATAAAATCGTGATGGCAATTCCAGACCAAAAGTTTTCCGCTTCTTATTTACTAGATATGAATCACCCACTGGTAGGTCGCGTCTGGGGCTCATGGGATTGCGGCGAAAATATATGCGATATTGCCAATGCTCGCACATTTGGTCCACTGCAAGAACACAAAATGCTTGGCTTTGACAAAGACGTAGTAAGCTTCACCAAAGATGGATTCAGCGAAGAATTGCGCTTTAAAGACGAGCCTGTTCGTCATAAAATTCTCGATTTAATTGGTGACATGTTCTTGTGCGGAGTGAATCCACTGCGCATAAACGCACGCTTTATAAGCATCAAAGGCGGACACAGCCTTGATGTGGCCATGGCTGAAAAACTATCTCTGGCCCTTGCGTGATTTAGTCTCAGCTTCAATCCAGCTTATGAAAGCTTTGCGATCTGAATCAGATAAAGAAGCATCCCAGTGCAAAATCTTGTATTGAGCTGGTGGCATCTCGCCAGATTCAACCACTGTGTGAATTTTGGATAAATCAAGACGACTGAATTCTTGCAAACCAAGCAGTTTTTCGCGAGTAAATGGCATGTTGTCTGAAGCAAGTTGGACATCTTCGTCTATTAGTTTTTTTGCAATCGGAAAATTTGTGTAAAAAGGATAAATGGTCTTGCCCTTGGTGTGACAGTCGACACACTTATTTTGCATGATCACTGATACTGGCTTGAATTCGCTTACGCCACCAAGTGGTTCTTCAATTTGTCTTTTGGCTAAGTTGTTGGAAAGTGGAAAAGCTAGTACTGCAAGTGATACCACCACTAAAACCGGAATTGCTATTTTCAAAGATTTTTTCATTACTGAATATATGGCTCGAAGGGTTTAGCTAATCTTGAATATTGTTCTGGAGTAATTAAATTGTTATAGAGCAAGAACCAGTAGTATTCAATATATTCTGAGTTGCGGTCGCGCATGTCATACACGCTCCACAATGGAATTTGCAATTCCAGTTTGTGTCCTGGGCGCACTAATTCTAGATGTTTAATCTGACCGCGCCTACCTGTGAGCATGAAATGAATGGTAGTGATATTTTGCTGCGAGATATCTTGACCGTCTATTGATGCAAGAATGTCGCCTTTTTGCACACCATAATATTGAGCTGCACCACCATTGAGAGTATTTTGCACTATCCAGGGTCCGCCGATATTTTTGCTTAGTAACAACCCAATAGTGCCATACTGCATAAGGCGAACAGCTAATTGTTTTCTGGCACTAGATACTCCGCCGCTTAGAGCGTGATCTTGAGCTTTGGCAGTTTGCGATGCTACAAGAACTCCTTTTTCGGGTTGTAATTTTTGAAATGCACCTGGAGCTTGTGGTATTACAGCTGGTGCACTCATACTAATTTCGGCTACCAAAGTGGAAGTGGGTGGTTTGGATTCAGCTTTGGGCGTGTCGATATTGATTTTTGCTTTGCTGAAAATCAATTCGCTTTTAAGTGCCGTTAATCTTGATACTGCAGGATCGTTAGGTGAGAGATTGTCATTTGCAAGTGCGATTGCTTCTTCAATATTTACCCAGGCAAGTTCTGCATTGCCTGTCATACTGTACATTTTGGCCAGACCGAATTTAGACAAGATAGAAGTTCGCATTACTTTGGCATCTTTCAAATCAGTTGCTTCCGCTATGGACTGATTAAAACTAGCAATGGCCTCGTCATATCGAGCAGCCCCTGCGTATGCCACTGCAATCTTGCGTGATGATTCGGACATTTCGTATTTGTCATTTTCGCTTTGTCCAATGTCGCGAGCTTCTTTGTACAAATTTATGCCTTGCTCAAAATCATGAGTGGAAACGGCAAGATCACCGGCTTTCAATTTATCTATGAAAGATTGGCTTTGGGCGCTAAGAGGCAAAGCAAATAAATTTTGCCAAAAAAGAATTGAAAAACAAAGTGATGATATAAATCGACTATGCATTATTTGCGGCCGTATAGTCCAATAACTTCGCCCGTGCCAAGCGTGTGACCTTCGATTGCTTTGTAAAATGCACCTTTGTCACTATTTGCTTTCAAATCGAGTTTTTGATCTAGAGCAAATACTTTGAAATGATAGTGATGTGCCGGTCCTTTTGGTGGTGATGGTCCGTTATAACCGGTTTTTTTAAAATCGTTCAATCCTTGAAGCGAGCCATCTGCAAGCTCTGGTTTGGGCAAGACGCCCTCCTTAAGCTCGGTGGTCGAAGGTGAGATGTTCCAAATAAGCCAGTGGAACCAGGTGCCTACAGGGGCGTCTGGGTCTTCGCAAGAAAGAGCAACCGATTTTGTGCCAGTCGGTAGCTTAGAAATAACTATTTGAGGCGAGATGTCCTCACCGTCGGCTGTATATTTTTTTGCAATTTCGCCGTTTGGTTGAAACGAGGTGCTGCAAATTTGCAGAGTTTCTTTGTCTTTGGCCAAAGCTGGTTCAAAATTGAAAGATGTCAAAATGAGCGAGGCTGCGATGGCAAAATTAAATGAACTGCTCAAAACTTTGACTCCTTCGGCACAATTAAGAATGGCAAAATTGTACACTATAAGCCATGTTCGAACTTAAACCACTATTAGACCCCCGCTCTCAGGTATTGTCCGTGGCATATGCCATTGAGCTGAAAGACGCGTGGCAATCCAGCTCCTGTGTTCTTTTTGAACCGGATGACAGAGCTGATAAGGGTCATAAAATTCGCTCCATTCAGGCAGAAGCCCTTTTGGGTCCAAAAGGCAAACGGGGCGAGGATTTGCGCCTTGTTGGTCAGTTTAATTTCAAATCGATTATGGGCGTGGAAGACACTTTGAATCTATATTTGAGCCCAGATTATAGAAACTATCAGCCCAAAGAGCGAGGTTGGAACCTTTTGACACTCGATCCACCGTCATCAATTAAAACGGAAGGTTGGTTAAATTCTTGGGCTAAATTGGCTCTAGACTTGAGTGCAAGTGAAACACGCCAACGTTTCAGACGCGAAGAAGACCTGATTTTGTCTTGCGACGTCAATCCTGCCGAAGCCCTTAATATTGCAGCGTTTCACGCCAACGGCATCTCGCATAGCCCTGCTCGGGCCAATGACCCTCACTATGGACATTTGCTTGAATCTGCCCGTAATTGGTTTGTTCTTCTGGCAATTAGGGAAAAAAATATATTGGACCAGGAAACATCGCGCATTTTATATGTTTGTATGACAAAGGATGATTTCAGCAATAAGGCATTTGGCAATTGTCAGCTGGTTTTCGTCTGATCTGTAATTACAAAATGGTGACAATTGTTTGATAGTTTAGTAGTACTTACTAACGGACTGAATTATTGACTGATGCAAAACGATAGAGAACATGCAGCCAAGAAAGCTTTAGGCGATATTCGCTGGCTCTTGAATAGTCAGGACAAAGCTGAAGAGTTTGGTGATGGCGACTCGTATTTGGACGGACCAACTGTTTGTGCTCTACTGCGCAAAAACTTTGGCAAACTCGATCCAGATAATGATGGAATCACTCGCAAAGAGCTTATAACAGCGCTTGGAAATCATGAGTCTTATAGCGAAGACGAGTATGAGATGCTGCGCTTAATCACCAAATATTTTGACACTGTTATAAATTTGTCCGAAGACGAAGACGGACCAGAAGAAACCAAAATTAGTTTAAACGACCTGGATGTGCTCGAACAGTTTCTATTGCATGGTAAATTCAGTATGAAAGAATTGCATAAGTGGTGCAATATCGGCAACAAAAACGGTGGTGTCGAAAGTGTTGGACCACCTCCAATGACGGGACGTTAGCTTTAGATGAAAAAAATGGTTTTAGCTCGAATCAGTTTAATTGCCTGCGTTGCCACTATTTGGGGCGGCGCATTTTCATTTGATTTGCAAGTAGAAGCAAAAGGTAAAGCAAAAGGTAATGCTAAAAATAATCAGGCTAAGTCTCAGTCGACCACTTCGCAAGTCAACTACAATGACCCAGCCTTCAAAGAAGTTAAGGCAGCTTATGATGGCGGTCGATGGAAAGCGGCGCTAGATATAATTGCCACCATGAAGCCATCTGAGCTTACTCACTATTACACCGGACTCTGCTATCAGGGGCAGAATCAATTAGCTAAAGCCGCATCTGAATTTCAGTGGATTGCAACCTATGGCAAAGACCCACGGCTTAAATACAATGCCCAGGTCATTTTGAATTCGCTTTCTGCTTACAGCACACGTCGCACTTATCAGGGGCAGGGCAATCTCTTTGCTCGCACATCTTCAGGTTATGGACGAGCGGGCGGCACCAGGCGTGGCTGAGGCGGCTAATTTTTAAAAGCAGGTTGCTTTTATTTCTGAATACTCATAAGCGGGCTTGGTGTCACGGGCGGTTTTTGGCTTGGTGCTTCTGATTTGACCATTTCAATGTCACGCACAAGTAGCGATGGTGTCACAAGATGGGCGTAATTGTTTGAGGTTTGCTCAACTGCGTACGCGTCTGTATCGTTGCCTGCTGCAACAATGTCTTTGAGTACTCGAATATTTGTTGGTGCAAATTTGACACCGCGAATTTGTTCTTCTTTGCCAGAGCGAGTGTCCACTTTGAAAACCAAAATTGGACTAGGCAGATTTATGGATGTTGAAGAAGTTGAGCTAAGTAAGTATGTGCCATTTAGATCGTCACTTGAAAATGCTTCGCGTTGGGTGTTATCCATTCGGCGCACTACTATCACGTAAGACAATCCTGATTCTTCTCCCAGGCGGCGTAACATTTTGAGCAGATCTTTATTTGAATTGGTTTTGGTACTGGTTAAAAGTAAAACGCTATTTTGAGCGGTATCGTCTGAAATGACACCATGCCCGTTTGTCGTCTTGGTGAATTTTGTGGGGGTACGACCTGAGCAAAAGGCTTTTAATTCGCCTTTTTGGACGATATCTATTTTTTGAGGCTGAACACCTTCTTCGTCTATTTCAAAGCCACCAAATAATTGTTTGCCTTTCCAGACTCGCAAATAAGGGTCGTCAATCAAACTTAAAAAGGTTGGCATGATGCGCTTGTTCATTTTGCGCCCAAGCGGATTGGTTGATACTGCGGTATTTGAAAAATTGGATAAGTGATCTCTTTTTGCCACTATATTAGGTGCAAGCGTGCTTGCCAGAAACTCGGCTGCAGCTTGTCCTTCAAATAGTACAGGACCATCATAATCTTCACCCTGGGGTGCTTGCACAATCTGAGTCAGTCTTTTACCTAAATCACGCAATTCGACTTTCATTTGATCGACAGAAGGAAGATTATTTTCATCGCGAGCAAGAGCTTCCAGTCCATCTGAGATTACTTCGCCCTCTTTGGTCTGTATACTGGCAAAAGCCTGATAACGAGCTGAAACTTCTCCATTTCGAGCAATAGTGCTTTCGCTATTTACCAGCCACAGATTCAGTACACGCTCGTCAAAGCGAACCCAAGAATTGCGCAACATTGGAAATTCAAGAAACACACTGGATAATTCGCGCACTTTATCTGTCCATAGGTCTTTGTTCAAATTCATGGAGCGGGCTGGATTTATAAGATTAAAAGCCGGTGCTGGCGAAAAGTCGTCTAGAGCAGAATTGACATTTCGCTCAAGCATCAAAGCTTTCTTTTCATCTAGATATTTGACCGCTTGTTTATACTTAAGATCTGTAGATAGCCAGACACTTTTGCGCAAAGCCATATAGTTTTCGTCAATTGGTGTGGTATCAGATCTGGTGGAGCTTACTTCGGCATAGTCGGTACTGTCGAAATTGGTGTTATCTAGTTTGTAGCTGCCCACCCGAACTATTGGGTAGAGACTGCGATCTTTTTTGCCGGATCTTGTTGTAATGGCTCCTAGTACACCTTCTACGCTGAAGTCTAAGCTTTCGTATAAGTTATAGGCAAGAAAATATGGTGCTTCATGACCAGGTAATCGCAATAATTTTAGTGAGCGATGCAACTCGTCAAGCAGAGCCTTGAAATTGGTATCAAGAGCCTCGGGGGGTGTTTTGGTTGACTCGATTTTGATGTCTTGAGCAAGAACAGAGTTGGAGATGTTTACACTTAAACAAAGTAGAGCAAAAGCGCTTATCAACGATTTTCTTTTCATTATTTGCGCTCCTGTGCACCAGCCTGAATAATAGACGGATCTGGCAGTAGCGGTGGTTTTTCGTCAGACTTTTGTTTGCGCTGCACTTCAATTGTTTTGACAAGCAAACTTGGTGCTGATGCTGATACACTTATCCAGCCAGACTCGGCACCGCATTCTCCGTTGAAGATTTGGGTTTCGTTGCTTGCTGCTTCAATCTGCTCAAGGCTGGCAAGGGGAGTGCCTACAATGTCTACACCGCGAATCATTTCGTCTTTGCGACCATCGGCATAAACTTTGGTCACAAGTAAGGGATACAACCTGAATAATTGTGGTTCTCCCACTTGTGTCATTGTGGAGCCACCTGCGATTTCATCAAAAATAAGTCCGTATGATTTGCCTTGTTTTTTCATTTCATCAATTAGTTTGGCACGCAATTGATCATATGAAATAGTTTTACTTTGATCTGCCACCACCATCAGATTGCCTTGTCTTGCACATGGTGGAGTGCCGTAGTTGCATCGACCATGACCATTTGAATGGGGATAACCAGACACTGGTGAGCGACTCATCAAAAAGCCTTTTAGTTTGCCATGGTCCACAAGTGTGACAGGTCTTGATGGAACACCTTCGTCGTCGAATTTGTAATAGCCAGACAGTTCGGTATCGTTAAGTTTAAAGCGACTGGGGTCATCTACTATTGAAATGAAGTTAGGCAAGATTTGAGTTCCCACCTTTTCTTTGAAAGTGCGTCCCTCTCCTTCATCTTTTTGTCTGTGTCCTTCAAGGCGATGTCCAAGAGTTTCGTGAAAAAATACAGCTGCTGCCTTGCCATTTAGTATCGCCGGCCCTACGAAAGGTTCTGCAAGTGGTGCAGAGCGCAAAACTTTGAGTTTGTTAGCCATGTCTTCGATTTTGGCTTTGAGAGCTTCTTCGCTTGGCAGATCGTCTATGTTGTTGGCTTCAAATCGGTCAAACAACCAGAGCACCATTCCATCATTTGCCACAGTATCTGCATAAATACTTACTATGTTCGATTTGCATGTGTCCTGGATGCACGAGCCTTCGCTTGATACTAGATAATTTACCTGTGCACCACATGTGAAGCGCACATATGAATCTTTTATTTCGGGAAATTTATTGAAAACGCCTGAGAGACGGCGAATTTTTTCTTCCCACTCTTCTCTATTTACTTTGTAGTTAAGTGGCTCTGCAGCAAAAGTCTGGGGTTGTTCGATGGTGAAATCATCGGATTGATCAAGCTCTTCTACTTTTACGTCTTTGTTCGCTTTGATCAGTGCGAATCTTTTTTGCGCCATCCAGAAAGCTTTGTCAGAAAGTCTCCACAAAATTGTACGCAAAGCAATATCATTATTGTCTATGGGCAAAGTTTCACTGACAACGTGCACAGAAGAGTCGTTGTATCCGCGCAAAATATGTGAGTTATCCAGTTTCGGACTGCCCACTCTAAGCTCCACTTGAGCGAATCTGAATCGCATTGGATCCGAGCGGTCTGATAGCGAGCCCCATTTGCCAGAAACACTTGTATGCTCGCCTTCAAGCCCTCTGTAAGCAAGAAAATAAACTGGTGAACTGCCTTGACTTTTCATGGCGGCAAAATTTCTATCAAGCTCGGTTTTCATAGAAAAGAGGACTGGATACTTTTCTTTTTCTGCCTCTATATTTAGTGCATGAGCTGGAGACCAAGATGGCATAAGCAATGCCAGCTGTAACGTCAAAAGAGTCAGTAGTCTCACTTTTCGCATCAACTTCTGTCTCCTTAGTTTTTCCTTACATGAACTGCCGCTGGAAAGCGGAAGCTCAAATATTCAAATTTAGGATGCTTGTGTATGTTTTCGCTCCAATCAGCATAAACAGCATCTGGATAAATATTGGTTAGTGTTGTTTTTAGCAGATGTTTATCCAAGAGCGGATTCATGGCATCTTGGTCGTACAATACAAGTTTTGGTGTTTTAAAAACAATCATTGACGACAATGGCTCCCAGACTAGATTTTCGAAATATATAAATTTTGAAATCGCTGCCATGTTGTCTAATGCAAAGTAATTTTCGTAAATACGAGACGGAGCATAATCAAGCATTGCGCCGGCCGGTTTTAGACCTAGTTGCAAAATCAGTGGATAAGCTGGTCTTGTTCTGTCATTCAAAATTAGTACGCTATCGCCTGGTTTGGTTTTAGACTCAAAAAATTCAGACATATTAGACAGGTCGCACTTTGGAGCCGATCCCCAGCAGTTTTGCTTTGTTAAATCAAGTCGCGCTGATTTACTTACAGGCAAGTATTGAAAATATAAAAATATCAAACAGCTAATCAGCACAACCGGAGCCACTATTGTAGGTTTGACCTTTTTACTCATGTCAGGTAAATAAGTTGTAGCAAATGCAATTACCAAAGCCAGAGCAAAACCTACTCCCCACATCATGGGTAGTGCCTGATAGGTAAACATTTGACCTTGAATTAAATAGAGACCAAAGCCAAGCACAGAAAATGTGACTGCTGGAATAACCAGCCTGGATCTACGACTGGATGCAATTGCTAGTACCGAAACTATGGCAAAAATATAGATCAAATCGCGGCGGTCGGGAGTTTTTTCTACAAATGTGAGACGCTCGTCCCAAAGCCAGTAATCAACGAATGTGAGAGGTAGTATCCAGCTTAAATAGCCGCTTGCCATTGCTTCGGGCAAAATGATCATGTGTCCTAAATACAAAAGCATGATAGCGCAACAACAGGCAAACTCAGGACCGGTAAAGGCTTCTTGCCTGCGCTTTTCTATCCAAAAACAAAATTCTATTAGAAGGAAGAAAAAGCTATAAAGAAAACTAAGCGAAAAGCCAATTCCCGCCCCTATTCCTGCAAACATGGCAAAACTTTGTGCGGGCTTTTGACTATTCCAGCGCATAAAGCGGCTGAGCCAGTAAGGTGTGGTGAAAAGCAAAAACAAATGGTCTATCTGACCAAATTCTTGCAAGAAAAATAACTGCAATAATGCATTAGCCAGTACCACTGCAGAAAGAAAATATTTTTCTCTAGTTTGGCTTTTAAGCACAAGACCCAGGCATAGTACCTGACTTATACAAGATAAAATCCAAACAAAAATATTATACACAACAATTGGATGAATATGAACAAATTTTGCAATATAGGCTGGTATCACATCAATGTAAAGCATCATGGGTGATACCATATCTACAACGTCTTTGTATGGCATTTTGCCCTGCAAAACAATCATGGCAAAATTGAGATGCTTGGCGGCTTCAGCAGGTATCATCAAAGTGTGCATAATAAACACACATAGCAAAGTTAACTGTATTAGAACAACGGCTGTAATTAAGACTTGAGCTTCGCTTTTGCTCAAGTCTTTGTGACCGCGAAGTTTTGTCAATCGCTTAGTACTTTCAATCTTCAGAGAATTTAGGTTCGCACTTGTTATCACGCTTACACCTACGATCCTTTATTTCTCAGTTTGTACACATCAAAATTGTCGTGTGATTCTATTTTGTCGTAGCTTGCTTGCATTTTCTCCACAAAACCATATGGTTTGAGATAATCCAAAACTGGCCCGATTTGTACGAAAACTAGTTTGGGCTTGTTTGCCTCAATATCTTGTATGTATTCTTTTACAATTCGCTCTTCCTGCTCAAATAATGCAATGTTTTTAGGCGTTTTTTCACGCATGTCTTTGATATATTGAAGCACGGACAAAATTACACAGTGTAAATGACGAGAGCCTGGTGCGGCATTAATTTGGGTTAGAAACGGATATTCTGGAGTAACACCATTAGAAATGAAAACAACTTTGTCTTCGCGATTCCACTCTTTTTGAAAGACATCAAAGAAGGGAGAATTGATATCGCTTCTTGGAGAAAAGCCATCGTAGCCAATAAAGGCCATATCCACTTTGGCATTTCGATTAACTGCTTGTGTGTCTTGAAAAGCGTCATAAGCAAGATAGCCTCCAATAGCCACAGGCACAATCCATACTAGTATCATATGTGGTATCGAGCAAGCTTCGTTTATTTTCTCGCCTATAAAGACTAGAAAATATGAAATCGCAATGAAAGCAAGTATCAAAGACGCGGCTAAAACAGGCTGGTCATGATAAGCCCATCCTTTGAATTGCAAGAGATATGGAATATTGCTTGTTATCCCAAATACTATTAGGGGCTCAATAAGACCTGATTTTCGCCGCAAAGACAGTGCCAGTGCGCATGCAAGGACCATAAGCCAGAAAACCATTCTTTTGTCAGGTGGGCAAAAACTGCCACCAAGAGATGTGTCCCAATAGTTATAACCAAGCATAAATGCTGGCACCACAAAACCAAAATAGTTGTCGCGCATAGCTTGCGGCATGAGCAAGAAATGCAAGGCATAAGCACTTGCAGCACAAAGTGCACCAAGTGCATCAGGCGAGATAAAGTGTTTATATGTTTTTGGATCCAAAACATTTTTATTAAGCAGAAAATAAATTTCAACTGCTAAAGCAGGAATTAAAAAATACGGTTTGAGACAAATACCCATACCGCCTATGATTCCAATTAAAATTGAAATCCATTTTTGCTTTGGTGCTCGTCCATTCCAACAAAGCCAGCGCAGCACAAAAAATGGCATGTAAAATAAAACGAAAATAGTTTCCCTTTGACCAAAATCGAAACTCAGTAAAAAATTAAAATAAATGAGCGCCACAATGAAAGCGATATAAGTGGCAGTGTCTTCTGCCTTCTTGTTTTCGGCACATTGAAAAAACAAAAAATAACAAGTTGACGCGGAACACAGAATCACCAGCGCCAGAAACAGTGTGAATGCTTGAGGTGCTGGCATATGAAACATGTTGGCCCATAAAGCCGGTATCATGTCGATATACCAGACTAGAGGCGGGTTTACATCCATCATATCTACATAAGGCACTTTGCCTTGCAAAATAAGTTGTGCTGCATTTAAATGCAAGCCCGGGTCCCAGCCCATGTATAGCGGATGCAAGATTGCGCCGTAAACGAGTCTAAATATGAATAGAGAAATTAATACAAGCGTGATTAGCTTTAAGATGTTTTGCTCTTTCACTGCAAATTACATTCCGAAGATTCGGTAAAAATGGTCATCTGTGCGCCAATTGTATAAATACCACTGACGCTTTAGCTGAGCTGATGTGGAATCTACTCGCGACCAGAATTTCAAATTGGGGCGTTGAGTGGAATCGCAGCCTTTCACTTCTGGAAATTTTGCTTCAAACCATCTGCGAGCAACTTCTTGAGCATCGTCGCCTTTGTAATTTTCAATATCTCTTACTTTGGCTGCGCGCCCTAGTTTGAAATGAATCCACTCGTCATAGTCGCTTGAAATATTGCCGCCCTGGGTCAAATCTTTGATTGATGCTATGTCTTCATCAAAGGCAGCTTTGAAGAGCCTGTCTCCATGCACCGAATAACGATCGGTCATGTAGTGATTAATTGAATAAACGACAAATCCAATTAAAACTAGAGCAAGAATTATCAATGGCACTTTTGCCATTGATACGGCGTTTTCTTCTTTTTTTGGTGGATAACTATGCATAAATACTTAGTTCCACGTCCAAGGCGCGGTGTATCGCATCTGATTATCGGAACTTTCTAACTTAGACTAAGCAATCAAAACATCTCTGCACTTAGGATCGCGCAGACGCCAGATGGCTGCGTCAGAAACAAAGTGATGAAAGTTGATGCATGCCTGGATAGTACTTGCTCCAAGTGCGAAACTGAGACCAAAATACATCAGGAAGTGAGGCAAAAACACATAGATGAACATGCCAGCCATAATGACATAAGCCCAATATTTAAGCGCTCTTGGTTTGAACCAATTGACAAAAATTTCTTTGGGAATCATGCCTTCAGGCAAGCCTTTCTCTTTGATGTAATAGCCAAGCGACACGGCTAAATACTGACTGCCATGAAAGAAAGGAGGACCATAAATCCAAACCATGGCAGAAGCCATACCTGTGGAGAGTCCAATTGCCCAAACAGTTCCAACAACCGCCAGGCAAGGCAGAGGAATGAATTGTTTGTCTCTGTGATATTTGCGCACGATGCATGCGGCAAACAAAATACACATAGTGGCAAGAAAAACTTCGCCCAGCTTATAGAGCCAGATTGGAAGCCCCCAGAACGGAACTTCGACACCATAGTAGAAATAGGGACTGAAATCTCGCTGAGTCAAAATTCGAATAATGACAAAGTAAGATAAGCTGTGCATCCACCAACGAAATGTTTCACGTTCGAATTTGGACATGAAATAATTTTGTTTGTAGCAGTAAATCAGCCCTATACCATAACATTGACCAACATAATGTTGAAAGACCCACATCAAGTGAATGTAAATGACCATGCCTGCCGCTTCGCGATAGAGCAAAGCCATAGTCCATAGGGACAAACTGCACCAGGGAAGGTAATAAGCATAAAGCTTGAAGGTTTTGCGCGATTCGGGAGTTGCATAGATACGCATATAAGTTGAGACTGTATGCGAGTCGGCAAACAAATGCTGCCCTAGAGTGGAGAGTATTATAAGCAAAGTGCTTACGGCAAAAGCACCCCGCCAAGGCAATTCCACTTCGCTTGGGTTCCATCCAAAAACGAAGAAATGAAGTCCAAAGAGCAACCAGAGAGCTCCTCCAAATACAAACATAGTATCGAACCACGGATTGACAATCCAAGCGTACGGTTTGACTTTGGTGCTGTCTTTGATTTGGGGTGCGCTTTCAGCTTTGATTATGTCGTCTGAATTCGAACCTGATCCTGAATTGGAACCGGAAATTGGAATAGTTGTGCTGACCAATTTTTTCTAGCCTCCTGAACTAATCCAAGTCTAAGCCAAAAGTAAATTGCGACAACGCTTGTCTCTCAAGCGCCAGATTGCCGCATCGGTTATGAAGTGGTGGAAATTCACCGTCCCCAAAACCAAGCCGCCAATCGCAGCGTAATCAAACCCAAGCTGCATGAAGAAATGCGGAATACCTATATAGAAGAAACATCCAGTCAAAATGACAGTACCTATATATTTAAGTCCAACACCGCTTGCAGCTACTTTGCCTACGTCCCAGGTGCTCATGCCTTCTGGCATTCCGCGCTCTTTTATGAAATAGGATAGACATACAGCCAGATACTGACTGCCATGATAGAAGCCAGGAACATAGAACCACATCATTGCGTTCTGGGTGCCTTTCGACAGTCCAAGAGCTGCAACAGTGAGAATCAATAACAAAGATGGCACTGGCATCAGCTTCTTTTCCATGATGAATTTACGCACCAGAACAAAACCAAAAGCAATGCTCAAACATATAAATATAAATCGCGATGCATATAGAAGGCCGATGGGCAGAGGTCCCCAAAATGGAATGGGCACGCCATAAAAGTTCCGCGGGCTGAAGTCCTGGTCTGTTAAAAAGCGAATGATGACGAAACCAGCCATGGAAAGAATGAACCAGCGGAAAATTTCTTTCTCTGTATTGTTCATAATGTAATTGCGCTTATAACAATAAATGAGCGCGATACCAAAAGCCTGAACGGCATAATGCCAGAAAACTGTAATCAGATATAAGTAAACGATTCCGCTTGTAAATTCAGGCTTGCTCAAGCCTAGAACAAAGACAGGAATACAGGCGTAAACAAGCCATGTTCGATAAAATTTGAAGCGTTGCTGGTCTTCTCGACTGCCCCAGATTCGCATATAAGTAGCAGTGTTGTGCGAGTCGGCAAACAAATGCTGTGCGATAAACATTGTAGTTATCAAAAAGATATTGGCTGGCGTGTTGAACTCGGTCGGCACCGTCCAGCCGATGAAAAAATAGTTGAACAGCATAAAGCAGAGAACGCCTCCGCCGGTCACGAAAACAAAGTCGAATACCGGATTAATGATCCAGGGATAGGGCTTTGCCTTTCCGGGGTCTGCTATCTCTTTTGGAGCACTTGCAATGGATTGGGCGTTAGCCACTCCGCTTATATTGATTACCAAGGCGTCTCATCCTCAATTTTGTTTGATCTGACAAAAATGCGCACAAAGGGACCTGAAATTCGACGCCGGCATATAGATTGTACCCCTAGCCCCGGTCTTCAAACCAGTTCTTGAAAATATAGGCTGTTTGTTAAGAGTTTTTGTAATATGGACCAAGCCGCTTCAACGTCTCTTTGAATGGCGTCTGCTTGAAACCAAGTTCGGCGATTGCTTTATCTGGGCTGAAAAAAATTTTTCTGGCAGACAGATATGAGGTTTGTCGGTTAAAAGTGGGTTCTTTACCAATGACGTAGGCAAAGAATTCAAGCATCAAGCTAACCGCTATTAAAATTGGAGCAGGCACTACAAATATCGGTTTTTTCTTATGAAAAGTCTTGAGATATATTTCGGCTGCTTGCTTAAAAGTGAGATTGGCGCTCACGATGGCATATCGCGAACCGGCTGCACCATGATTGATGGCGCTGATATGAGCTTCAACTACATCGTGAATATCGCAAAAAGTTACTCCGCCTGGTGGCACAAATACAAACGGCCATTTTTCCATGGAAGCAATTATTGCTTTGTGGTGACTGTGATGGTCCCCTTCACCAAATGTAATACCAGGGCACAAGATGACCACATTCAAGCCGCGGTCGTAGGCATTCAGCGCTTCGTTTTCAGCTAAATGTTTTGAGTCGCAATAATTTAGATTCAATCCCTCTAAATTATATTCAAAGCTCTCATCGGCAATTTTATCTGTATTTTGAGGAGGCACGCCCATTGCAGCAACCGAGCTAGTGTGGATTACGCGAGAGACTCGCTCATCTAAACAGGCTTGCATTACATAGCGAGTGCCAATTACATTTACTGTAAATTGTCTTTGCGTGTCTTTGGCTTTGTACGAAATCAGACCACCCATATGAATGACGATGTCGCAGCCGCGCACCGCTTCAAAAACGCGTTCGCGATTGGTCAAATCGCCCACAAAATGTTCAAGAGGCAAATCTCTAAGTGCTTTGGGAGGCGCTCCTGCTCGACTGAGTGTGCGAACTTGATATCCTTCCTGACAAAGCCGCCGGACCAGATTAATACCAAAGAAGCCGCTTGCTCCAGTGACCAGTACTTTTTTAGGCGATTCAGGCTCGCTCATCTGCTTATGCCTTAGCCTGTTTGAGCTCTCTTAAAAGCTCAGTGCCTTTATAAGTTTGGATCGATTGGTCCAGAGATGTGCCTTTTTGACCCAGAAGCATATTGACCCCGTTAGCCTCTTCGCTTGCGATATTGTCCATCTGAGCTAATATTACCTGGTCTTTGCTCAAGATTGGAACATCTTGCACTAAAGATAAAAGTGAAGCTATGGCCATTCCCAGCATTGGATTGATTGAGGCGATTCGGGCACGCTTGTCAAGCAGGGCCGAGAGTCTGTCGACAAGCTTTGCCAGGGTCAAAATTTCTGGACCAGCTAAATCGAGTGGTTGAGTAATTTCTTTGTCGAATGTCTCAATAATGCATTTCGCCATATCGCCAATAAATAGTGGCTGAATTTTATTTGTGCCACCATGAATCAGTGGCACCTTGGGTTTGGTTGCTATCATTTCTAAAAGTCGCTTGACCAGCTTGCTGTGCCGTTTTGAGACTTGGTGTCCAATTAAAAGTGACGGTCTTAAGATGGCATGATTCAAGCTTGATTTTTGTAAAACCTTTTCTGATTCTCGCTTAGTCTGGTGATAGGCAGATGGTGAATTTTCATTGGTACCAAGGGCGGTGACGAGTATCGCTTTTTCAATATTGGCCGATTGACAGTTTTCCACCCAGACTTTAGTCATGTCCTGGTGCAATTGAGCAAACGTCTCTTTGCGAGAGGGAGCAATGCTCCCTACTAAATGCACAGCATAATTCACGCCTTCAAAGGCGCGTTCATTTGCTGTGAAAATTTCGCAGCCGACAGAATTTAAATATTCAAGATTAGAAGGGTTAGTGTTGTGCCTGACCAGACAACGTATTTTGTATTTATGCTCATTTAAGGCATGGACTAAATGCGCTCCCAGATAACCTGTAGCACCATCGACTAAAACAAGCTTGGATTCAGGATTTGAACTCATAAATTTATTATTTGCCCGAAACCTTTGCTGCGATTTTTTTGATTAAGGTTACTTCGCCCACTTCGTTACCTTGAGCGCGGTGACCTAAATACTGAAGTAAATATCCAAAAACTATCAGGACAGACGCTACCAAATAATTGCGAACGAAAAGAAGATAGACCCCGTAGAATACAGCCGGTACGCCAACTATGTGCAGCGCAGCGTTGACAGGATGTTTATGTCTTTGAGCATAATCAATCAAAAAAGCAATCGCCAGTTTGTCAGGGCGCGAAGACATTTTGCTTCTCCTATTTAAAAGTCTGCAGAGTTTTGTTCATTCCTTCCTGGAACGAAATGCGCTGTGTATAATTTAAATCGCGCTCCGCTTTTTTAATGCTAAAACCTTGATTGAGACCGGCTAATCTGTATGCAGCGGTTGAGAAACGCGAAAAGTTTTTGTGCTGTTCTTTAGGAAGAAGTTTCACTGCACTTGATACCAGATTAATAAAAGGCTTTGCAATTGTAGAGGGCATTTTTTTCTTTACGCGAGGCAAATTCATGCCATCCGCAATAGTGTCGAAAAGCTCTTTCTTAGTCACTTTTTGACCATCTGTCAGATTATAAACTTGACCATATGTTTTTTCATTCAAGAAAGAAGATTCGATTGCTTTGCTCAAATTGTCCACATAAATAACATTGGTTTCTTTCATGCCACCATCAATCAACATAACCTGGTTATTAGATAAGGCGGTGATTAAACGCGGCATCCAGGCTCTTTCTCCAGGACCGTAAATAAATCCCGGTCGCAAACAAGTTATTTTAGTTTCTCCTGTTTTTATCGAGCATAAGTACTTTTCAGCTTCTACTTTCGAGTCTGCATATGACTCACCACTCAAAACGAGAGGAGCATTTTCGTCTACATCATACTGATCGTCTTTGCCTGTTATTACAGACAGACTGCTGATATAAATAAATTGTTTGACCGAGGCTTCGTTTGCAGCTTCCAGTGCCGCTTTTGTGCCATTTAAATTAATATCAAAAATGACCTGGCGCTCACCGTGAGGGTCAACCATGCCGGCTGCATGAACGACGATATCTGCTTTGCTAAAACAGTTTTTCATTGCTTCTTTGTCAGTCAAATCGGCTTTGAAAGGCTCGCTACCTTCAGGTGCTCGGCTGATGTCACGCACCAGTGCTTTCACCACATAGCCACGTTCGATTAGATATCGGCTCAAATTGGCTCCCACGAGCCCGCTTGCGCCTGTTATAGCTACTATGGGTTTTGCGCTCATTTATCTTTGCAACAGCTCCAGTCTTTGAGAGAACGATTGAGGTGCCGAAAGAAGAGGAATTTTCACCTGGGCTTCAGGTGCGCCCTCTTTTACTCTTTGCTGGCGCAAACGAGTATAAGTGCCCGGCTTCAACAGTTCAAGTCTGGGGCGGTCTAATCTTAAGCCTAAACGCTTATCTTTGTATTCAGGATTTTGAGCTATCAAGCACTGGTCGAAAATACGTTCGAACTCATGATGTTTTTCGCGACCAATTAGATTGTTTTCTGCCATTTCGACATAACATACATAATGTGGTGGCGAAGACAATTTTACCTCAACAGTGAAATGTACAAGACCTTCTAAGCGTGCCAGTTGTACCGATTGATTGAGGGCAACAAGCACTTGTTCTTCGGTTAGTTTTTCACCTGTAATGGAGCTTACTCCAAGTCCTTTGCGTACAAATCTAATGAGAGGGGTATTAGCCACAAATCCTGTTACTTCCATCAAGTCATTGATGTTATATCTGTATATGCCTGCCGATGTAGTGAAAAAGATGTAGTAGCGTCCGTTTAATTTCAAATCTTCTACTGTGAGATATGTGGGATTCTCTTTTTCAATTTCGTCTTCTTCCACAAATTCAAAAAAGTGCGAAGTTACAGCTAGAATGCCGCTTGACCCTTCATTATGAATTGGAATTGTGCCACGCCCCTCCGAAGCCATATAGCCTAAGTCGCGCACTGGAACTGGACCGTACAGGTCATTTAATTTATCGAGATAGAAAGACATGGGTCCGCCTTTCCAGCAAGATATAACAGACAAATTCGGCCAGATGTTTTCAGGACGAAGAGAACCATTTCGCTCAAGAAGCCCTTCTAAGTGGCGCGCACGTTTTGGATCTGGATTTAAATATTTATCGAAACAGCCTTGCGCATCTGGTGGCAGAATATCACTCAAGTCGAATTTTTTACTCAGAGTGCCATTGGCAATATCGCCGATAAGATCGTGCGAATATTTTTTAAGTTGATCCCCGAGCAATAACAAACTGGATGGATTGCAACCGACAACCGCTGTAACGTCCTGCATGAGCGCTGCTCGAAGCATCAAATAATATTTTGCATCCACATCTTTCACTTTGCAGATTTCGTAGGGCAAGGCAAAATGTCTTTTTATGATTGGTGATTGTTTGCGAGCGAGTAATCCAGAAATGGCACCGCAAGGAATGCCGCTCATCGTGCGGGATTCTTCGTCGTTAGATGCAATGGTGAGAAACTTTCCTGTCGCTGCTTTTGGAATATCGTTGATTATCGAATAGTTATGGACATGAAAAGCGTGAGTATAGTCGCTCAGATGCTGCGGTGTTACCGGAAGCCATTTGGGACTAGCTGTAGTGCCAGATGTGGTGGCGAACATTAGAGGCTCTTCCACGGTTAATTGTTTAAGCTCGCCTTTGGCCAGGCGTTCTACATAAGGACGAAAATATTCGTAGTCGCTTGCAGGAACTCTTGATTGATAGTCTTTATAATTTTCAATTTGAGCAAAATGGTGATCTTTACCAAATTGAGACTCAGTGTTGGCTTTTATAATTTTGTTGAGCTTTTGACGCTGCGCTTCGGCTGGGTTTTTAAGGGCGCGATAAAATCCATCGACGTGCGCCAATTTGCGAAGAATTTGTCCGATGTAAATGTCCCAGTGCATTTTCGCTCCGTTTCCGCTGGATTGTGATCTTATGAGATCGCCGTGTCAGCCAACTGTGCCTGAGAGCCAGTAGCTGTGGTCTTGTATTGCGAACTTGCGTATTTTTTCAGTTTGCGCTCGTCGACTTCGACACCAATACCCGGAATGGTAGGAAGTTGACCAATGCCACCAGGTGCGATGCCTATGTTGGTATTAGACAAATCTTCGTGCAATAACAGCTTATTGAAAGACCCTTCGCAATTATCAAAAGGACCTTTCACAGCTGCAAATGCTCTTGCAGCCGCGCTCAATATAGCGGACTCTCCCACCTGTGCTCCCATCAAACAGCCAAGACCGGCTTGTCTTGCCATGTCGGCCATTTGCATGGAGGCGAGAACTCCACCAACTTTGGATAAACGAATATTGAAAGCATCGCAAGCTCTTGTACTGATGAGCAGCTTTGCCTGGTCTAGAGTGCACAATGATTCGTCCGCTACGATGGTCTCAGGTACCTCGGCGGTCAAACGCTGTAATCCGGCAATATTTTCAGCATCTATTGGTTGCTCAATTGAAGATACTTTGTATTTGCGCATTTTTTCAGCAAAAAACAAAGTTTCTTCCACCGTCCAGGCGCAATTCGCGTCTGTTCTGATGGTGGCTTCACTTCCCATTAGTTTTCGTGCCATTTTAAGAGTAAACAATCCTCTTTCGAAGTCACGACCCATTTTGAGCTTGACCGTTTTAAACCCGTAGAGCCTATAGCACAGGATTAAGGCCGCGATGGCTGGATTGGGACCAAAGGGTACTACACCACCGTAATCTATGACACTTTCAATAGAAGTAGATTTGATTGAACTTGCTTTTGCCGGACTTTTTGCTTTGGCTGAATCATATAAAGATAGTAAATAAGCCAGTTGCAAATTGCTTGCTTTAGCCAGCGCATCTAAAATCGATATTTCAACGGCGCACCAGGCGGCGTTGTTTGCGCCAGAATAAGTCTCTAAGTGTGCAAGAGCAGCAAGTGGAGTTTCAAATTGAAAGTCTTTCAATTGAGGGATGAATTGGCTTTCAATTGCTTTCAGTGCACTTTGTATTGTTTCGCCCGTTACATAGTCGCGAGGTATGCTTTCGCCATAACCGGTAAAGACTCTCTTATCATCAGATTCTAGCGTGGTTTTGACTAAGACATTGCTTGAAGATTTTCTAGATGCGAGGTTGTGTCCGAATGACACCCTGAAGGGCAGATTAACAACCATAACTTCGATATTAGAAATACGCATTTTTTAATTGCTTCTTAGCACACTACAGGTAGTCGAGCCGAAACCCATTCGCCGGCAAGGTGGGCGTAATCTTTAAACCAGTTGTTGTCGAAATCTAAAACATGTTTGGCGTCAGGGAAGAGTCGCATAGATTTCTCGCTGCTTTTAGTTTTTGCCAGAAAATTCTGGGTCGCTTTGATGTCCACTATTTGATCTGCACCGGCTTGCAAAATTAGGATTGGAAGCGAAAGACCTTTGGCTGCGTTTTTAGCTAAGCCCGACATCTTGTGGCTTTCCACCAAAAATGTTGATGTAACAAACTGTATTCGCAGGGCGTCGTGTTCTAAATATTCAAGATAAGCCTCATTGTCGGTAAACATCGAAGGCTTTAGTGGCAACGGCCATTTTTTCATGGAGCGGCGGTCGCCACCCAATTTGTCACCCATATAGTGGTTGAAAGCAATCTCGGCTTTGGTTTTAAAATCGAAATCTATTTGGCTGAAAATCGCTGGACTGGACAACACAAGACCCGAAATTGGGTGCGATTCTGCTTCTTGAATCTCTTTCTTTTCGCCTTTTGCATTTGGATCTGGATCCTGGCAAATTAGAACAGCTGCCTTTGCTCCCCAGCAATTTCCCCACAAAACAATGGGATGTCCGGCGTGGTCGCGCTCGATGCGTCTTAGCATTGAGTGTATGTCGTTTAAATAAAGCTTGTAACTGCTCAACTGACCACGATCTCGCGGGTTTAATCCCGAGCCCCGGCGGTCGGGGGCATAAACAGTTATGCCCTTTTCGTTTAGAGCAAATGCGGTATTTTCAAACCATTGACTGTGCCCTTCAATTCCGTGCAGATAAAGCACGACAGGTGAGCCGACCTTGCCACGCCAGATTCGACAATTTACCTGATAATCGTCCGACGCCTTAATCCAATGCAATTCCGGTTCTATACCGGTTCTTGGATAAGATTTTAATTGAGGAAGCGGGGAGGCGACTAGGTTGTCTTTCAAGTGAGAGCACCAGTTAGGAATTCGACCATCTGTCAGGGGAGTCCAGTCGTTGAGTTTAACATTATTGACACAATATTAGCGTGATGCCATGAGCCAAATAGCTACACATAGTAATCTTTGAAGATGAAGATCACTCCTTGGTTCGCCACCCTACTAAATCTGCTTGAAACTGGATGCGCGAAAAGCCCAATCCTGGCGGATTTAAAGTCGCCAGAGCGAACTGTTGCAGTTAGCCAGGAAATTTGTCAGTGGTCGTGGCCGTTGATTTCGATCGTCCCGGAAAATGTTGTCAAGATAAGAAAGCTTTTACCTGAGGAAATGGTCTACACAGCCAAGTTTTTTGACCAGGTGGCGGATAAAGATAACCACTTTCAGACCATGAATCTCAATCAATGCCGGTTTTTTGGCTTTAGCGAAGATGAGTTGAATGCATGGATTCCAGATCCAAGAACAGCAGCGCTTCAAAAGCTTTTTCAAGTTCAATGTCAATCAAATGACCTTCAGGAAGGCATTCTAGCCATTTTGACTATCGAGCTCGCGGCCACATTTTTTGGACGTTATTCTTATCAAATTGTCGATAAATATTTCAGTGATCCCGATCATAATAGGATTGACGGTCGCGTTTTCAGCCAGCAAGAATTAATAGATGGTCTGGCATGGGCTCGCTATCACGCCAAACCAAACGCCAGGCAGGCGCTATGGATCAAAGGCTTGAGCGAAGAGCTCAAAATTGACCCGCCTAATAAGTTACCTGCAAGCGTCATTCAACTGGTAGACGCTATATATCAATGGTGGCAATCACCTCTGAGTGTAGAAAGGGAGCTGGTAAAAAAATGACCAAAAAAGCGCTTGCAATCGCAATAACTCTTGCCGTTTCAACTCTTTCTGTAAGCGGCTTTAGCGCTGGCGATGCATTTGCTGCCGGTAAACAAAATTCAAAAAAAGTGAGCATGTTAAACGATGCTCCAGCCACTGAAAATAAAGATTCCAAAGACTCAAAAGAAATGATCGACGGCAAGGCTTTCATTCAAGACATGCTCGAAGCTTCAGATAGATACAACGATTATTCGTTTAACTACACCATGAAAGTGTACAAAAAATCTAAACCGATAGTCGAAGAAGGCGTATTCACCTACAAAAAACCAGGTCTCATTCGATTGGAAGAAACTGGTCAATATAAAAAAGGTGCAGTAGCTGTGCTTGGTCCAGATGGAAAAGTGCGTGCTCACCTGGGTGGAATGTTCAAATCTTTTGTGGCAGAACTTCCCGCAGACTCAGGCATGTTGCGCTCAGCAAACGGACATCCAATGGTTCAGTCCGATTTTAAATCGCTGGCAAAAGCACTAAAAGAATTTAGCAAAGATGGTGTCACCACTAAGGTTTCAAAAGCGCCTACATCGCTAGAAGGCAAAAGCGAGTCTGTTTATGTGCTTGAGCTATATAAAGACAAGCTCTGGAAGAAAGTGCACGTAAACGCCAAAACCAAATTACCTGCTGAATGGTGGGATTACAGCGACAGTGGCAAGCTCTGGTCTTATGCCACCTGGAATTCTGTAAAAGCAAATCAAGGCATTGCCGATAACTTCTTTAATGTTAAAGGTGTCAAAACTGACATCAGCAAATTGAGCGCAAAAGACCAAGCAAAACTGGACTAATAAGAGAGGAATTACAAGAATGTTCACCCCGTCTACCCTGGCTATGTACGCAATTTTGGGCGTCGGTCTATTGTTTGCAGTGCCAGTCTTGGCCAAAGGCTTCATGCGCAGAGGAACAGGCACTAAGTACGAAAAGAATTTCCTCATTCAACGCGCACCGCAATTAGTTTCTGTTTTCACTATTTTCCTAATTGCATTCAGCGTCTTTGCATATAACGGATTTTTTAAATCAATCCCAGCTCTAGTTCCTTTTATTGTGTTAACTGATGGAACGCAAGCGCCAGGCGCATTGGCTACTGCAGCCACTGTGGTGTCATGGATTGGAAATGTAATTTTGCTCAGCGGTCTTATTTTTATGATTGGCGGATGGTATTCGCTTGGAGAAATGTTCTCGACCGATGCTGAAGTGATGGAAGACCATAAAGTGAAAGACACCGGTCTACTTGCATACGTGATGCATCCGGCTTACTCGGGAATCATTCAATCGCTGCTTGGTGCTTCGCTTGCAAGCACATCTATATTTTGCGCATTGTTCACAGTACTCATGGTTGCACCGCTCTGGCTCAGACGCGCAAAGTATGAGGAGCAAATGTTGCTTGAAGCTTTAGGAGAGCCTTATAAGCAATATGCCGAAAATATGGGATGGAGAAGACTGGTTCCCAGATTCATACCTATAGGCGTATAATTTGTGTAGAAAAGGAACTTTAGTGGTCAGTCACCGTCTCAATCTTAGTTACCAAACTCAGGTGTTCACAATGCAGAAAAACTCTAAAAAAGCCGCCACCATATTTGCTACTACAGCAGTATTGATTGCTGCAATGCATGTGAGTACCCAAAGCGTGCAAGCTAAGTCGAAAGACAAAACTAGCACAACTCAAGTTTCGTATATAAAGGATCAAG
Organism: Candidatus Melainabacteria bacterium; assembly: GCA_016699165.1. Taxonomy (GTDB): domain Bacteria; phylum Cyanobacteriota; class Vampirovibrionia; order Obscuribacterales; family Obscuribacteraceae; genus Aved-18. Next base: position 4,602,789 of record CP064963.1, read on the forward strand.
ACAAAAAGAATTGGGTCCAGGCTAAAGTGGTCATTGACGCTCCACCCAATGTTGTTTGGGATACAGTGCACGACGAGCGCAAAAAAGACCCTGATTTGGCTTACAGCAAAGTTCTTTCTCAGAAAGATAACCATGCCGTCTTAGAGCAAAAGTTCCAATTACTTCCAATTCTTGGCACATCGGTCTGCAAAATGAGCAACGACGAAATCCCAGGCAAACGAATTGACTACAAACTGCTTCACTCGGATCGTTTTAAAGCGATGGAAGGCTCGTGGGTGCTTAATCCCATCGATAATGGCAAAAAGACCGAATTAGTTCTTTCAACCCACATCGACCTTGGTTTTCCAGCGCCAGAAAGCATGATGAACAATGCTACCGGCAAAAAGCTTCAACGCCGACTTGGGAATGTAAAAGCTATGGCTGAGCGTGTCCAGTCGCAAGTTGCTGCATCAGAGAATATTCAATAAGAAATTGATAATTGCAAAGTACTACTTGGCATCAAGTTGCTGAGTATAATTGAGGACTCCTATTGGCGAGTCCTATGACAACCTCTTCTAAAACCAGTAAAACCGGTAAAATCGGCAACCTGGCACTTATTGCACTTTTAGCTCTGGTCCAGCCAGCCTCTGGGGCAGCTATGTCTGAGGCTAAAGCAGATTCGCTCCCTTCACAAAACGTCCTTATGACGCCACATGTGAAGCTTGAAGAAGGAACTGTGCTTCGAGCCGGTGTCGAAATCACCGATAAGAAGGACGAAAACGCCACCATTATTGACGAGCTAGTCAATACAGCTCAAGAAAAGCATCCGCGTACCGAAACACTCGATAAGAAAGTCAAAACTCATAATTCTGGCCATCGCAAAGTTATCGCCAAATCTTTCGATGCTCTCAACTACGTTTTTGGATACCGAGGCTCGACCCCGTCCAGCGAGATGGGCGATGTCATTTTGGAAGAAAAGAAAAAGCTAAAAAGCAAAGGCTCGGCCGAATGGCTCAGTCAACAGCACAGAGATGAAGTCGAATTAGCCGTGGTGGCAACAGCGATGGATCTGGCTGCTGCTCTTGGTGGTTCTTTTTCAGATGCAAACGAAGACAAGTCGCAAGCGACTGTTGCCTATGAAAGTTTGAAAGAACTGGTTGGTGAAGAACTTGCTCGCAAAACAGTAGTCGAATTTAGATCCTGGGCCAAACGTCCCTCCACCGTTTCGACATTCGATGGCAAAGTTTGGAGTATTAGCCAGCGTCAAGAAAAGCAAAAAGCGATTATGCAAATTTGCAAAGACACAGACCCAGTCATAAAAGATGTTGTGGATGCTGTGCACAAATATAACGGGCATGGCAAATTGTATTTGGCCACTGCACGTACAATCAAAACTAGTCTTGGTATTGCTTCGATGAGTCCCACAGTGGTGGCACCAGCATCTCAAATTGCGCTCTTCTTTTATACGATGGCTACAGGCGGCGATGAAGAAGACAAAATGCTGCGCGAAATTTATTTGGACAAAAGACTCGCTAGTCGCAGTACACTAATTTCGGAAAAGTCGCACCTGGCTCTTGATCGATATCAAATAGCCAAGTTGACTAAAAATCCTATATTGATGACTTATTGCGAAAACGTAGTCAAACATATGACCGGCTCACCAGCTGTACCGTCGATACTTGGTCCAGCCTCACAAGCTGCCAATGCTCTGACTCCTGCAAGTCCTGCCGCGCCAGAAAATTCTGCTTCAGAAGCCGATTCTGAAAAAGCTGAGCCAGTAGCTGTGCAGAATGATCAAACTACAAATTAGTTTTTAGTCTTTTATTTGGCTCTTTATCAGTGCGATTATTTCGTCTATGTCTGATTCGCTCAGGTATTTGCTGTTGCTTATAGTTATAGTTTGTCTTGCCAATGATTCGGCATTTGGACACGATATTCTGGGCACAAGAGTCTCTAAATATTTGTACGCAGTTAGCTCACAGGCAAAGGCTTTGCTCACGCCGAGTCCCTGGCTCCAGAGTGAATTTAAAATCTTGTCGCGCATCTGCTCTTTTTTTGTTCGGACTAAAACATAAGCAAAACTTCCCTCAATACTTACGCTTGACTCTTTTACTAAAAAGAGTCCTTGAGCTTCGAGTTCTTTTAGTTTAGAGATCAGAATTTGGGCGTGATGCTTTTTCTCGCTTGTGAATTCATTTAGACGTTTGAGTGCCGAAAGACCGACTGCGCGCCTGAATGAGCCGACTTTTCTTACCGGAATTTGCAAAGAAAATACTTCGTCTAAAGCTTTTATTTCATCGCCTTTTTTTAGATTGGCTCGAAGTGGTGCACCATATACGATGCTCAATGCCAATGGATTATAAAGAAACTTGTAAGCGATTAATTTCAAGCTCAAAAGAAATTCGCTAAAAAAATCAAAACTGGCTAGTTCATTAATACTTTGGTCTAATTGGTCTAAAATGACTTGATTGGCACAAGCAATAAATCCACCTTCAAAAATAGTAAGACCTTTGCCTGCTGTCAGGCTGAAGAAGCCGACGTCGCCTAAAAGTCCTGTCTTTTCTTGATTAATGGTGGACCCAAGTGCTTGAGCTGCATCTTCGACTACAAATATATTTTTGGACTTAGCCAGGCTCAAAATTTCTTGCATTTTTTGGGGATAAAATCCAAGATGAGTTGGAATAACGCACAAGGTTTTGTCGTTAATAATTTCGTTTAGCAAATTAATATCTAGCTGGTCCGATTCTTTTTCAAAGTCGCAAAGCCTGATTTTAAGCCCGGCTTGATTGCACGCTATTGCTACCAGTGGACAAGTGAAAGCTGGAATTATCACTTCGTCTTTTTGAGGGGATAATTTCTTGAGCGCATTTAGAATAACTATTAGTGCTGCAGTACCAGAAGATAAGAGTCTAATTTTAGTTTTTTTATCAAAATAAATTTCAAGTCCACGCTCAAGATTGGTATTTGTCGAAAAGAAATCGCTCAAATACAAAGACATTCCTGCCGTGGGTGGAATTTCTCTAAGCTTAAACAGTCCCGGCATCAGGCGTGGTTCCAAGCTCAATTGGTTCTTCGATTTCAGCCTCGGCAACAGCAAAGAGAATAATGCCACCAACAATCAAAAGGCTTCCAATAATCTGAGGTAAAGTAAGTTTTTCATGCAACCAGGTGACACAAATTATCATAACTGTCACAACTTCTAAGTGTGACGCTGCAAAAGCGGGTCCTATTGGTGCAGTTTTAAGTAGGGTCATCCAGGTGACAAAAGCGCCAAGATAGCCTGCTAGAGACAAGTATGACCACTTTTCGCAAATTACACTTAAAATCCATTCGGGTGTAAATGAAGCGGGAGACGTATTAGTAGCCGAAAATTTAAAACCAATTTGAGCGGCGGTATCAAATGCCACAAGTAGAAGAAAACCAATAAGATAAAAGGGTCTCATTTTAGCTTGCCCAGCCAATTAGACCCACGCCTGCTGCCACCATAATTGATGCCACTATTCGCTTGGGTGTAAGTGCTTCTTTGAAGAAGATGCGACCACCAATTATTACAGTCAAGATATTTACACTGCCAACTAATACTCCCTGAGAGAGCGGCACCATAGACAAAAAAGCTAACCAGACAAAAAACTCGATGACGTATGCGCTAACTCCAAAATAGATCCATTTGTCTTTGGCCATCGCCTTCCAGTGGGCAAGACCATCACCGTCTGCGCCAGCTGCTGCTTTGAGCGCCAACTGACCAAAGGTGTCAAATACAAGAGTTAAGAACCACATTAAAGTTGCTGCAGCAGACATCTTCAGCCTCTGCCTTTTTGCCAATTAGAGTCGTTTTCAAAGAATTTTTTAAGTGGTGTCAGTATTTTTCGAAGAATTGAGTTTCGAATAAAAACCGCATGTTTGGTCAGTGTAAATGAAGCACCAAGATATGCCTTTACTTCAGGGTCGGTCCAGCCAGCGATATAATTTTTGAGATTATGCTTTATTGCATATTCGAGATTGACAAACCAACTGACAAAATACAAATTGTATTCGCGCGCCTCAGGATAAGCAAAGCCGACATATTTGTCTATCAAGTTTTTATTGTGCACAAAGCAAATGTTGTAACCAATAAGTTTCAGATCGCAATAGTAAAGAAAGACTATGCCATTGTTTTGAGTGGATAAAATATCTTTGAAAAAATCAAAACTGAGTTTGTCAAAATGATATTTGCTTTGTTCAAAGACGTTTAAATAGAGCAAATACATGGACTGAAGCAGTTCTTTGTCATTGAAAAAAGACCCGGTTTTCATTTCTTTTATTTCAAGTTCGGATTTCTTTTTTAGTTTCTTGCGCAAATCTTTGCGACGCAATTTACTTTGATTTGCAAGATATTGGTCTATATTTTCAAAATCAATTGGAACATAGGCTAGCGCCTGACCATCAAGCACTAAGAATCTTTTGTCGTTGGTGCAATTATCTAGAATTTGTTTTGATACTTGATTTTCCTCTGCGCTCAATAGTGGTGAATTAAGCGGCAGGTCTTTGATAATAAGTAATTGAGCTTTGCGATTGACTGCTTCGTTTATATAGGCTTCAATCATTCCTTTTAAATTACGACACGAAGCAAGAACGCTGTATTCAGTCACTGTGGTGCCGGAGAAAAGAGTGTTGAAGCAGGTCAAATTAGACAAGCCTAGTTTTGTCAATTTATCTGCAATCCATAATTGATCATCATCTAAAGTAGTGAGCAAATTGAAGCGAGCAAAAAAGGCACTAAGTTTGGTGTCTTCGTAGTTTATTTTGACTGATTTGAAATTTTCAGGTGGATGGTTGTGAAAAGAATCAGCAAGTGAAGGCGGCTCGAGCGCGTTTATTTCTTTGAGGTGACTCAGTTGCATCATCTCTTTTTTTCAGCCACAGAGTTTAATTGAGCGGCAGGTGTTGGTTTGGTTACTTGATTCTTGTTTAGAGTTTGACCATTAATCAAACATATGCGATTGGCATTTATTGATTTGGCGATATTATCCAAAAATGAATGAAGCAAATATTTGACTGTGAAATTTTCCACCGATTGATTAAAGTCTGTGGACCATCGTTTTTGCGAATAGCCTACGGTTAAAATTCTGCCTGCTACTGCAAATAAAGGCATGACCGCTTTAACTCTGTTATTTTCTTTTATTTCAAGATGCGAGCCCTGGCACTCGACTGTTTTTGAATTAACTAGTGTTTTTTGGGCAGACAAATAATCGGGATTTTCGGTAATAAAATTATTGAAGAATGAGCTTCCTTCTTCGCTCAGTCTGTCGCATAACTCAAAGGACCAGATTGGGTTTTCTTTTCGTGGTGCGACAATTTCGTGGTCAGTTATTCTCGTGATAAATTCGCCTACTCGTTTTAGAACGAAATGACGTTGCAAATCGAGCGTCATAACGTGGTCGCATCCGGTAAAAGCGATTAAGCGTTTGTCTTGCGAGCCAAGCAATTTGTACATTTCGGTGGCGTTATTCATGCTTGCAAGCGTGTCTTCAAGACTATGCAAAATTAGAACCGGGCAATCAACTTGAGATGCCACCTGGTGAAATTTGTCAGTCAACAATTTCATCTGGTGCAGTGAAGAAAAATAAGTTCTGAACAAACCAAACTCATTGCTTTGACCAATTTTTGCAGCTTCTATAGATTTAGTTATTTGCGCTTGCAGACGTTTGTCTTTTAAGCCGTAAGGCGGTGTTTCGGTCCAGTAGAAAGCGCCACCAAAGCCAGGTATATACTCAGTCATAGCGTGCAAAATATTTCTAAAAGCTTTGCTTTTAAGCGCCTTTTGATGAGTCAAATTATCAAGATTGGAGCCATCATAATCAAGCGTAGGCGATAGCAATATCAAGCCTGCACAACGCTCGGGTATTTCTAAAGCAAGCATTGCTGCAATGGTTCCCCCCATCGACAAACCGCAAAGAAAGACCCTGTCTACTCTTTTAAGTAATTCATTTAATGAGTTTCTGGCGCTATCTACCCATTCTTTGAATTTGACTCTGTTTAAGTCTAGATGCGTGCCGCCGTGACCGGCAAGAACTGGTGATTCAGTTTCAATTCCATTTTTTTGCAAAAACTTCTCAAGCGGACGTAGCTCGGAAGGCATTCCGGTAAGACCGTGTAGAAGTAAGACTCCAATGCGCATGATTCAAGCTCGATTTATGCAGTAACCCAGGCGCCTTCGTAGAAATGATCTACCACAGGCATTTGTGTTTGTTGTGGGGTAGAGAATTGGCTTGGTACCATAACTGGTATCAACTCTTCAAGTGCCATACGCACTTCGAGCATGCTTTCATAAGAGTGGAAGTTAATGCCTTCGCTCTTGCAATGACGCGACAAGCTGTCTTTTGCAAACAAGACATCGGCATTTTGAGCCCAGCAATAATCTGAGCGCCCGTCTCCAATTACAACTTTTAAGTCGCCTTTGGGAGCCATATCGAGAACCTGACATTTGCATCGTCCGGTTTGACAGACAACGCGATGTGCACGTTCTGGAAATTCGATTCTAAGTGAGCCAAATTCGTTTTCGATAAGTCTGTTGGACCAGATTTTGTCCACACGCACATTTTCGCGTTTGAGCAAAGTATTTATCACTATGTCTAAACCGTCACTAACAATCGAAAATGGTATATGACGAAAACGGCACCATGCAACAAATGCTCCAAAGCCTTTATCTAACTCAACTGTGGCAAGCACTTTTTCAATTGCGTCCCAACCACCTCTGATAAGTGGAATCTGGCGCGACATGCACTCGCGTCCGTTTATTTTTCCAGCTACCCAAAGAGCTTCGATTTCTTTCCACTCTTCCAGAGCCAATTTTTCGAGCAATAAATCGACGGTATCACCTTTGGTGATGGTGCCATCGAAATCACAAAATATTTGCACTCGATCAAATTGTTGTTTCATTAGACAACCTTCTTACTTTCTGTCAGTACCATGTCCAAAAGTTTGGCTGCAAGGTCCATTTCCTCGCGTGTAATTTCAAGTGACGGTGCCAGTGTCACTACGTTTTTGAAGTAGCCGCCGATGTCGAGCACAAGACCCATGCGTTTTCCATTTACGAGTAAATTGCCTTCAAGTCCAATCTGGAACATGCGGTCTGCAAGTTTGCGATTGGCTGTGTAGCCGTCGGCTTCGCACATTTCCATGCGTAGGGCAAGGCCTTTGCCGTCTACGTCGCCGATTTCCTTGTGACGTTTTTGCAGTTCTTTTATCAGTTCAAGGAAGTATGCACCTTTTTCTGTCACTGATTTTTCATAGTCGCCTTCTTCGAAGATTTTCATTACTTCAAGTCCAGTAGCTGTGCCAAGCGAATTAGACGAAAACGTCGAGTGAGTCGATCCGGGACCGAATTTTTCAGGTGCGATTAACTCTTCTTTTGCCCAAATGCCAGACAAAGGATTGAGTCCGTTTGTAAGTGCTTTACCAAATACAAGTGCATCTGGTGTGGCATTGATATGTTCGAATGCCCACAATTTTCCAGTGCGGAAAAAGCCCATCTGAATTTCGTCGTCTATAAGCAAAATGCCGCGTTCTTTGCAGATTTTGGCAAGCGCTTCGAAATAGCCTTTGGGAGCCTGAATATAGCCGCCGGTTCCTTGAATTACTTCAACAAAGAATGCACCAAATTCTGATTTATTTGTTTTGGGATTCCACCAGCCGGTGTATTCATGATCGAATTTGCGCTCTATTTGCTGAATACAGAACATCTCGCACGAATCGACAGTCTTGCCGTAGGGGCAGCGGAAGCAATAAGGAAACGGCACGAACTCGGCGCGGTCGCCAAATTCGCCATAGTTTTCTCTGTATCTGTAAGATGAAGTGATTGCAGACGCACCAAGTGTGCGTCCGTGATAACCGCCTTCAAAAGCGAGCATGCGAGATTTGCCTGTATGTTTGCGCACCAGCTTTAGTGCATCTTCAACTGCTTGGGCACCACCTACGTTGAAGTGGACACGACCCTTTTGACCTTTGAAGCCACGCTTGATTGACGTAACTATTTTTTCTGCCAATTGCACTTTTTCTTTGTGCAAATACTGACAGGCTAGTTGCGGCAGTTTGTCGACTTGGTTCTTCAAAGCGTCGTTGACGCGCTTGTTGGCATAACCTAAGTTGACAGCTGAATACCACATTTGCAGATCGAGAAATGGCTTTTTATGACTGTCATAAAGATAGCTGCCTTCGCAAGTGTCAAAGAATTGTGGACGTTCGGCATAGTGAACGGTGTCACCGTATGAGCAGACTTCGGATTCGACTTCTAAAAGTGCGTCTTCCTCTTTTGTGATTTCGTCGCTCGATTTGGGTTCTACCGTTGCATTGGTGGTCATTTACTTTTCGCCTCAACATAATGATGCCAGTTTAATTTTGCATCTACTATATCGACTCAAACTGACGCCAAGCTTACACGGCTCCTCTTGCGAACCCAGGCTGTTTTAGCGTATTTTTGGCACTTCGATATCACGCGAATGTGGAGCGTATATGCGCATTCTGTTAGCCGAAGACGACGAAATATTGCAAGACGGGATCTCCAAAGCCCTCAGTCAGTCTGGCTTTGTCGTGGAAAAAGTGGCGAATGGTGTAGACGCTGACACGGCACTTTTAGACTCCAATTTTGACCTTGCCATCCTTGACTTAGGCTTGCCACAAATGGATGGTATGGACGTTTTGCGCAATGCACGCTCGCGTGGAAACAAGCTTCCAATCCTGCTCTTGACAGCGCGCGCCGGTCTTGGAGATCGTGTGCAGGGCTTGAATTTAGGTGCTGACGACTACATGCCGAAACCATTCGACCTACCCGAGCTGGAAGCACGAGTGAAAGCGCTCATTAGACGCAGTAAATATTCAGCCGATAATGAAATAATTTTCGCCTCACTTAAATTCGATGTAGTCGGTCGCACAATCTCAGCTGATAGCGAACAACTTGAATTCTCTGCTCGCGAACTAGCTGTCATGGAATGCCTTATGAGTCGTCCGGGAAAACTGGTTAGCAAAGAAATTTTGCTCGAACAAATTTGTGGCTGGGACAAAGACGTGACACCAAATGCGATAGAAGTTTATGTTCATCGCACTCGCAAAAAAATCGAACCACATGGTGTCACCATCAAAGCGATGCGCGGACTTGGTTACATGCTGGATAAGTTGGAGAAAAAAGCATGATTGCTTTTAATTCTTCTATCAGGCGTCAACTGCTTTGCTGGCTCTTGATACCAGTCACCATTATCCTAGGCGTCGATACTGTTGTTGTGAATATTATGGCAGTCGAATTTGCCAATGACGCTTACGACGAATCTCTCATAGACTCTGCTGGTGCCGTTGCATCTCGTCTTAATTTCGTCGATAAAAAACCTCAGCTCGATTTATCCAAAACAGCACTTTCATTTTTGAAATCCAATCAGAAGAACACAATCTATTACCAGGTTCTCGACTCCGCTGGTAAAACTATTGCGGGTGAAAAATCTATTCCTGCACCATCTGGAGATTTGAGTGCATCTGAGCCAGATGTTCGCTCAGGTAAAATCGGCAAAGCCAAAGTGCGTATTGCAAGCATTATTGCAAGCTCTCCCGATAAAACAGACTATGTAATTGTCCAGGTTGCTGAAACTACTCAAAACAGACACGATTTGATCAAGACCATTATCTTGATGATTCTCTTACCTCAATTAGCCATCATCGCTCTAACTGCACTTGTTATCTGGTTTGGTGTCAAGCGCGGGTTGCTCCCTTTACGCAATCTAGAAAACTCGGTTTCGCGCCGAAGCCCAGCTGATTTGAAGCCACTTACCGAAGCCGGCGCTCCAAAAGAAGTGAAGCCTCTTGTTGTAGCTATTAATAGATTGCTCTTTCAAATTCGCGAAGACCGCGAAGCACAAAAGCGATTTATTGCAAACGCCGCTCATCAATTACGCACTCCTTTGGCTGGACTTAAAACTCAAAGTCAATTGGCTTTGCGCGAATCTGATTTAGGTGAACTGCATCATGCCGTCAAATTAATGGGCTCAAGCGCTGAGCGCGCTAACAGACTTGTTAATCAACTTTTGACTCTTGCCCAATTAGAACCAAGTCGCATTACTCGCTTTGCTCCTATCCAAATGGAAGACATTGCACGCAACGCAACAAGTGAAATGGCACCACTTGCCTCTGCCAAAAATATTGACTTGGGCTACGAATCTTATGCACCAGATGCAGTGATTGAAGGTGATGCTGACATATTATTTGAAATGATGATCAATCTCATTGAAAACGCCATTATTTATACACCTGAGAATGGCAAAGTGACTGTAAGCATTTCTGTCTCTGATGGTTTGGTTTTTGCTGTTGAAGATAATGGTCCCGGCATTGATTTACAAGAGCGCGACCGTGTCTTTGAGCGCTTTTATCGTGTGCTTGGCAATGGTGCTTCTGGCAGTGGGCTGGGTCTTTCAATTGTGCGAGAAATCGCAGATAAACATGGTGCCTCTGTGCGCATCATGTCTGGTTCTGAAAATGTCGGGACTCGTATTGTCGTGAAATTCAGTACTTACTCTGTGGCGCCAGTTGCCGTTTCTGCTTCTACCTCTACCTCTACCTCTACCTCTACCTCTACTTCTGCTTTGCTGAACTTTGAACCAACTAAAACCGCCACCAAAATCTAACGAAGATTCAGTGTGTCTTTTTTGCTTCGGGGCCAACCCTAAGTAAAACATGCCAAAATACTTATGGTCAGCAATTTCAAAAAAAGGCAGGTCACATTTGTTGTTAGAAACTTTTCGCATTTAATTGAAATCGAATGTTTTGATAAAAGGGTATCCATCGCCTTTAATGTCGTATTGGGAATCTTCCGTTTCGTAAGCATCAGCATCATAAGCTCGAAAACCTAGCGGCAAATATTCAGGCAGCAATTCTTTCAAACGTGTCAAAAGCCATTCAGGAACTCCAGGAAGATCCTGTCGTAGTTGTTGTCTCTCTTCCCGATGCAAGTATTTTCTTAAAAACCATCGTGAGTCTTCTAATGGAAATTCCGGCCCCAAATACCATAGAATATTTATTGCCTTTCCAAGCCTTGAATCGTTCATTTTTATTTTTCTAGCTGATTTTTCTTGGAACCGAATTATTTTTCCTTGATACCTAAAGTTTAAAGTTCGGCCAGTAGTGTAAAAAACTATTTCAGTTACCTCAAGGCTTGAAAGACCAATTTTAGAAGCAATGATTTTTGGTTCTTCAGTAAGTATGCGACCCAACTCTTTAGCCTTAGCTCTACCAACTTCTTCTGCTGATGGAAGCCAACCGTCTGCTTGGTGTCTTAAATACACTCCTTCTATAAGCCTGACGATTCTTTCTGAATCTATAAGGCGGTAAATACATTGATCAATTGTGTTGGCATTTCCAAATTTCCTAAGTTCGCTTCTAAAAAAGATTTGTCTAGGTTTCAAGCTTAATAGAAATCTTCGAACCAGTATTGCTGTGGTCTTTTCCATAGTAAGTATCTCCATAGATAAGCAAAACATCCCTCAGTACTTATGACGAACAGTTTTGGAAAAAAGTTCAATGAAAGCGCGACGAATTAAACTTAGACCTTGCCAGTTTGTTATTTAGATTTGGAAGTGTTTTTTCTAGCTCTGTATTTTTCGTATAAACGAGGATATCGCTCGTGTAACCCTTTCAACGTTTCACTAGATTGAGTCCCAGCAAGTGTTCGTGAGTGGTTTTTGCTTTTAGCAGTACATGCTAGGTCAGGAATTTGACGTTTTTCTTGTACGTTATAAAACACATAATAAAGACCTTCTTTGAAAAGCGCTTTAGGTTGCTCAATGTTTAAAAGCGTTTCAACCGGATCTGAGAGAAATGAATACAAATTATCTCTTAAAATAATGCTCGCAGAGAAATCTGTGAAACTGTCATCTGAACACCACTCGATGCAACATGCCGCGTCAGTGTATGCCCAGGACTCTAGTTGTTCACTTAGTTCATCGACCATATTTCGATATCGATGGAAGTCTTCTTCAGTCACTTTCATCAACGCGTTATGAAAACCTTCAATATGAGAATCAAGAGAATATTTGGCAAAGCGAGGATAGGCGGACCGAACGAAATTCCAGAAATCGGTTTCTTCAGATTTTTTCTTTTCAATTATAGAATTGGAACCAATACCTATTTTTACTAAACTCGATTCGATTTCATCTACGATACATGTTGTGGAAAGCGCTTTGCTTGCATGAAGCGTTCGATTTTTGAACCAGGAGCACTCGCCCATTCCATCAAGTCCGTATGGAAATAATTCTTGCAAAAATTGATTCTCAGGTTTGCTGCACGTAACATAATCTTTCGAGTCCAAAACGAAAATATCTGGTGGTGCATCGCATCCATTTAATAATTCAATCAACCTGTGAAAGCACGTCGCGCTCGGGATCCTTCGATTGTCACAAAAGAAAAGAATAGACGGTTTGTCGAAGTCTTCTGGATTTAATTTATCGAGACGGGTAAGTTGAATTTTCTGTTTGGCTGGTCCATCTAAAAGTTCGGGCAGAAGTGATTCATTCAAATCTAATAATGGGTCCTGAGTCTGATACCACACCCATCCTTCGCGAATCGAGCCGGGACTAGTGAAATTACCATCACAAGTATGAAAATCAGCTAGTGTCATGTCGCAAGCAATAAAGAGTCCGCTCTGAATACGGCAATGAATGAAGCGACTATAAGTCATGTCGCATTTCTCAAAACGTGGTTTTTCTAAAATCAGGGGTTCTTTTGTAGTGCCTTGAAGCACGAGCCCGCGGAAGTCAATCAGACCTTTTTCGGTCAGTCCAAAAGGTGATTTGGAGAAATCAAGTTTTTGGACTGCGACGTCTTTCCAACGGGCTCTTAGTTTATGTGCTTCAGGACTGAACATGCTCCTAGGATAGAGCGCTTCTCGTTTCCTGAATGAGACTTGCAAGACCGCGAGCAACATTTTTAGTCAAGTGCAAATGCAGGACGCGACGTCCCTTTTCGCACAAGACTTGAGCGTCACCGTAGGCTTGCGCAGTGCAGATATTGCCGAAAGTCGACTTGTATCCGGGCACTGGCATGTCTTTTTCGTAGTCGGATGTAATCACAAGGAATACTCCGTTATTGGCGCCGCCCTTATGAGCTTGACCAGTCGAGTGCAAGTATCTAGGACCAAATCCAAGTGTTGTTGAAGTATTGAATTTTTCTTCAACAGACTTGCGCACTATTTCTAGAGACTGAACATTCTGGTCATTCATTTCAAGGAAGGCAAGAATGGAGAAATAATCTCCAGCTTGAATTCTTTCCAGGTGAGCGCGGAGAATGGCAGCAAGAGAAGGTTCGCCAGTTACTTTAGATTTAATGGCCTCTTCATTTTTCTTGTCGGAGTAGGCGCCAAGCATGTCGAGTTTTGCATCACCACCCCAGAAAGGAGTGTAATAGTCGAAGCGACCTTTTTCTTCAAACGCTTTAGTTAGTGCACGAGTGGCTATTTTAGCCGATTCAACATCGGGCTGATTGAAAGTGTTGATACCCATGATAGAACCTGCAACGGCTGTTGCAATTTCCCATCTGAAGAATTCCTGACCCAGATCCATTTTGTCATTCATTTTGATTTGAACAACTGGTTGACCGGCGGCAACTAATTCTTTGACAAGAGAATCAGAGATTGATGCTTCTCTGTCACTTGCAAGAGTGATTGTGACGAAGAGTCTATCTTGCTGATAAGCAGAGGCAGCAAGCGGTGATTCGTTTACGATTGGAATAATCGAGACATTGCTTTTGCCAAGGGACTCGGCAATTAATTGTTCGATCCAGTTGCCAACACTGCTCAAAGATTTGCTTGTGGCAATAGTTAATTTATCGCGACCAGCTCTCTGGCAGGCACCAAGGATGATACCTAGTGTCAGTCCAGGATTTTCGGCTTCTGGTGTAAATATATTACATGTATCAACCATTTCTTGAGCAGATTCAAGAAAGGCTTTGGTATCTATACCGGCTAGACTTGCTGGAATCATGCCGAATTTGGAGAGTGCAGAATAGCGTCCGCCGATGGCTTTTTTGCCGTAAAAAATATGGCGGTAGGATTTTTCCTGAGCTAATTTTTCAAGCGACGAGCCGGGATCTGTAATCGCGATAAAGTGCTTGCCAGCATCGCCGCCAACTTCTTTTTCCACTTTCTCTGTATAGTGAGCTGCCATCACATTTGGCTCAAGCGTGCTGCCTGATTTGCTTGCCACCACAAAGAGAGTTTTTGCAACTTCAATCTGATTGTCGATGTCGGCAATTCTTTGAGGATTAGTCGAATCGAGCACCAGTAATTTAGGGAAGCCTTCCTTTGCAGGTGTGCAGAATGTGTGCGACATCACTTCTGGGCAAAGGCTTGAGCCGCCCATTCCAAGCAATACCACATATTCGAATTTGGTCGATTTGTCAGCCATCAATTTTTCGTAGGTGGCAGAATCATTCAATTCTTCTTGAACTATTGTGAGCCATTCAAGCCATTGCGCTTCGTCTGTACCAGACCAAAGTGATGCGTCTTTCGCCCAAAGCTTTTCTACTTTCTTTTCTTTGACCCACTCTTCAGTGTATTTATCGACCGAGGCTTTGAGGGCTTCGGGTAGATTGACTGAAACGGTCGCTAATTTGCGAGCAGAGCGGCGATGAGTTTCAACAGCAGAAAGCAACTTCGTGAAAGAAGTTGCAAATGATTTGACGCCTTCATCGAGCAATGTCGCAGTAATTTCTTCAAGTGAAATGCCAAGACGCTCTAGAGTTTCGAGTTGTTCTCTTGCGCCTTCGACATCTTTTTCAAGTGTTTCAACTGGTTTGCCATGATCGCGGAAAGCTTCCAGAGTCGGCATGGGAAGTGTGTTTACTGTTTCGTTGCCGATAAGTTCGTCTACGTACAAGCAATCGGGATAAGCTTTGTTCTTGGTGCTGGTTGATGCCCAGAGCAGACGTTGAGGACGGGCACTTGCTTTGAGCAATGCTTTCCAACGCTCGCTTGTGTAAATTTCGCGATAGTCTTGATAAGCCATTTTGGCATTGGCGATAGCAATTTTGCCAAGCAAATTCTTAGCCAATTTTTTGTCGACTTCGCTTGTTTCTGGGTTGTCTATCATTTTTTGCAATTTGGCATCGATATTGGCATCGATACGACTTACAAAGAAGCTGGCTACACTTGCGATGTTGCCTACGTTGGCGGAGGCGCCGTGTTTTTTGACATAGTCTTCAAGTCCTGCCATGTAGGCAAAAGCGACTTCCTTATACATGTCTTGAGCGAACAAAAGAGTGACGTTGACGTTGATGCCTTCGGCAATCACAGCGCGAATGGCAGGCAAGCCTTCGTGAGTAGCAGGGATTTTTACCATCAAGTTTGGACGGTCGACCCAGGCCCAGAGACGTTTTGCTTCGTCAATCGTGCCTTGTGTTTCGTGAGCCAGGTAAGGTGAAACTTCCATACTGACATAACCGTCGCGACCAAGAGTTTCGTCATATACCAATCTCAGGGCGTCGCAAGCGGCTTGAATGTCTTTGACAGCAAGTCTTTCATAAATATCCATGGCGTTGTGTTTCTCGCCAACAAGAGACTTCATTTCTTCTAGATATTCAGAACCTTTGGCAATGGCGCCTTCAAAAATAGATGGATTAGAGGTCACACCGCGCAGACCGTCTTGCTCGACCAGCCCTTTAAGCTTGCCTTCGTTTAAAAAACTGCGGCTTATGAAGTCCAGCCATATCGACTGACCCAGCTTAGACAACTGTTTGGTCCTGCTTTCCATTTGCGGTGCCGTTTGCATAGCTTGAACTCCCTCGCATTGCGATTGGTGGATTTTCTTTATACGGATACTAATTTTATCCCAATAATGACTTAAACTAATGACTCTTAAGGCTTTCATAAACACATCATGGAAACCAGCAATTACAACCAGTCCCAAGCATCACAAGAGGCTCACGAGTCTCCAGACGTTTTCACGGTCAGGTTCCCCGAAAACGAGTCGCTTGGCTCGTTCTATCTCATAACATCCGCCCAGGACGGGGTGTCGTGGTGGGAGAATAAGCTTGGGGACGCCAAGGGAACGGTCGAGATTCCGCGCTCCTACGCTGGGCGTTTACATCTAATTGTCGAGAGCTTCGCTGACGTTTCGCACTTGGTTGCCTTGCAGAATTGCGGTCTTGTTTCTCTTGATTTCAGGCATCGACCGGTCAATGACCTCGAGCTTTCGCATATTCAAAGATTGAAGGATCTTAAATATTTGAGTTTGCCTCAAAGTCCAATTACAGACCGCGGTCTTATTTATTTGATTAATCTTGAGAATTTGCAGACTTTAGATATAGGCGGCACGGTTGTGACCGATGAAGGTGTCGAGTATCTAAAAAATCTGACCAGGCTGCGCAAGTTACATCTGGATGGAACGCGCATCACGCCTGTTGGTGCTGAGATTCTTAGAAAGGCGCTTAGTCGTTGCCAAATTATTTGGCGCTCGCAGCGTGTCATAAATTGTCCCGACGAAACATCGCTTGGTAAAATCTGGGTGGCATCGGTCAACCCGCACACTGAGCGTGTTTGGACTGAGTTGTGCGAAGCGCAAGGACAAATTCCTTTATCGAGACGTGCGTTTGTCCGGCTCGAAGTGGACGGTGTTGAGGCGCTCAGGCACTTTAGTCGTTTCAATCCTGACGATTTGCAATCTATCGATTTTATGGGCTCCGTCATCGAAGACGAGGATTGGAACGCCTTTGCGCATCTAAGTGGGCTTAGAGAATTGCGTCTGGCAGGGGCGCAGTTAAATGCGCAGAGTTTTAATTTTATTGCTAATTTGCCTCACTTGCGCAGTTTGCAATTAACTGCATGTGAGCTTGGATCTGGCATATTCGAGTCGCTTGCTGAAAATAAATCTATTAGAGAAATTAGAATTTCGCATTGTCTAATAGATCCCGAAGCTCTTTCTGGCATTTGTCGATTGTCTCATTTGCGTCAGTTGTTGCTTGAAGGCGATTCAATCTCCAATGCCATTCTTGAGCAATTAAACGAGCCAAGTAATCTGACCGAACTATATGTGGTGCTGGCGCGCATCGACGACGAAGGGCTTGGCGTACTTGCTAATTTTGCCAATCTAGAAAGTCTTGTAATTCGAACTAATCATATAACCGAGCAAGGACTTGCGGTTATATCTGGGCTTTCAAAGCTTAAGCGCTTGTTCTTGGGAGCCGACCAAATCAAAGATTCTATATTTGAGTCAATCTCTTATCTGAGCGAATTGCGCGAATTGACCATTCGCACGGTAGAAATTGAAAGCGATTACAGCAAGCTTTTGGCAAATTTGCCTAATTTGGAAAGACTGACTATAAGCGCGTCGAGCGAAAATAACTCGCCATTGCAGATAGTGCACTGTCGTAATTTGAAAGATCTCAGTCTTAGATTTTCTGGTCCTTCGATTGTTTTAGACGGACTTGATTCAATTTCTTTTTGTGACTTGTCGAGCAATCCGCATTTGCAAGATAAAGACTTGAAAGGTCTAAAGACCCTCTCGTCAATTGAAGCTTTGAGTCTGCACGGCAACAGTGGCTTGTCAAATAAAACAGTCAAAGCCATAGCCAAATTGAAGAATTTGAAAAAACTGGATCTCGCATCAAGTGGTATCACTAACTCTGGACTTGGACAATTAAAGAACTTGAAGCACTTAGTTGCCATCTCTCTTTCGAGCGGCAACTTTACTAATGATGCGCTGCCTTATTTGAGTTCGCTTGAAGATTTGCGCGTGATTGATTTTCCGCAAAAATTAGAAGACAAAGACCTTGTTCCAATACAAAAAATGACCAAACTCACTGGTCTTAGGCTGGGAAGAGTGTCTGATGAAGGCATGGAGCATGTAAGACAATTTACTGAATTGCGTTCGCTAGATTTTTCTCGCTCGACTATTTCTGATACCACCCTTGGTTATCTGAGCAATAATCAGAAATTAAATAATCTGAGCCTTGCTGGCACCAGAGTGACTGATGAAGGCTTGATTCAACTTAGTAAATTATCCCAGTTACGCAATCTCAATCTGGCTAACACGCAAGTGACCGACCAGGGGCTAACCTCCTTGTCTAACTTAACCAGACTCGAATCGCTCAATCTCGAAAACTGCACACGCTTTCATAATCGCGGACTAGCTTGTCTGAGATTAATGACCTCTTTGCGTTGGCTCAATCTATCCAATAGTAGTGTCGGTAACGCCGGTCTTATTCACGTTCGTGGATTGTTAGAAATGCGCACTCTGCGGCTTGCCTTTTCGCTTTTGTCAGACAATGGACTTGAAAATCTAAGTCGCCTCACAAATCTTGAAGTGCTCGATATTGAAAGCACCGAAGTGACTGGCACTGGTTTGATGTTCTTAAATGCATTGCAAAATCTGCATGAATTGCGCCTGGCAAATACATACGTAGATGACACCACAACAGTTCATTTGACTGAGTTAAAAGGCTTGCGCAATCTGGATTTGTCTAATACAAAAATCTCGTGGAAGACTCTCAAGATTTTGCCTCAATTGACTCGTCTAAATTATTTGAATATAAGCGGCTGCAACGTCGCCTACAAAGATCTGATTTCGCTTTCTGAAATGCAACAATTGCGCAGAGTGACATTGAGCAATGGTTGGATCGATCCCGAAGATGTAGATCGCGTGATAGAAGCGCTGCCGCATCTGGAAGTTGACTTAATCTAGAAGTTTCTGGGAGGTGATTTGGTGTCTTTATACAGACCCACCCATTCGTCGCGTAAATTGCTGTCATAGAACAAAAGCCAGCTATCTAGAGGTAGTTTGAATTTCTCCGCCATTTTGCGCAACAAAGGAATGGTTTTCTCTATATCCGTAAGCGCCAGATCGAAATAGAATTTTTCATTACCTGAGCCATATCCGACTACGCATCCCAGATTGTTTTCACGCAAAACAACGTCGATTTTTTTCATAAATTCGTCGCGTGTATCGAAATCCAGATTGCCATCATCTGTAAAAAACAGATCTGTTTCGATATAACAAAATTTTTCTCCCATTTTCGAATGGCAATGCGAGTGAAAATATATTCCAGCCAGAAGTCCTATTAACAGTTTTTGACTGGCTAAATAAAAATTGCGTCTCGATTTCCTTGCTTCAGGCACATTCTCTTCGTCGTGATCGCGATTGAACATGAAGAGCGGCGCATCTTCATCCACTGCCGGGGATATAACAATCTCCGACTGGCATTTATCTGGAAGGCTATCTATAATCTCGGTTTTTATTTTCTGACATTGCTCGAGCAAATTGCTGATATCGTGTGCAACTAGATTCGATTTGCCAATTAAGCTATTAAGCATTTGAGCGGGACCTGAAGCCGGCTTTAGAGCTTCGGCTTCGTTAATCCAGCTTTCGAACATCTCTTCGCCCAGAATAACCGAAGTCAATTTGAGAGTGAGCATTAAGTCTTTGCGTAAATCACCAGTGAATGTCGATGAATAGTAGCTAAGATCTATTTTGTTGATATCGCTTTTTTCCCACGACACACGAATGTCTTTTGGGAATTTGAGTCCTATCGTGTGCTTGAGATATTCGGGAATCGATTCGATTGGAACAGGAGGGCGATGAGTGAGAAATCGCCAGTTATCGAGTTTAGGCGCCATCTCTATCATCGTCAGTACGATGCCGCCGTCAAAATAAGAATCTTCCACAGTTGCGATGAAAACATCGTTATTATCATCGTCTTTGCGCACTTCCCACATTATGTCGGGATGTATTTTATGTAAATGCTCGACTACCCATTGAGTAAAATCTGAAGGCCCAGACTGGTTTGATAATTCGTTTATGTCTTGTTTGAACAACGGTAATCCGAACTGCTCAAAATCTTGCCACCACTTCTCAATTCGAGAAATGGTTTCTTGTTTAGCAATGAAATCTGGATCGTCTTCGTCGGGAATATAAAGCCAACGCATGACAGTTTATAGGCGCCAGGTCAAGCTACTTAGCGCTGCATCAAATACTTCGCGCGAGTTTATAAAATCGTCTGTATCGAGAGACTGCAAATAAAGTTCTTCGACTATTTGACCAGCAACGCCAGCGGGATAAACGATGCCATCATAAAAATAGTCGTTCGAGAATTGTCCTTCAACGCGCAAGACTGGCTTGGGTCCTAATTTCTCCACTGAAATCTTATTGAGGAAGAAAGATGGTCCTTCGATACTTCCTTTTTCATGTTGATTGGTATACTGGTTATCACCAGTGGTGGCAACGCCCATCACTGTATGTAGTGCCACTATTTCGTCGCTCGATAATTCTTGGCCGTGTTTTTCTTTCAGTACATATCGAAGAATTTGACGCGAGGCGTTATCGATTGGCATGCCCCGCCCCTTGAAGACAATCTGGGTGTTGGGCATGGCGGTAGAAGTATAGTTAACTTCCCAGCTCATCCCAGGAGACATTGGGCGCCCATTGTCCTGAGACTGCCAACTGTCGGGCAGCTCCATGGTTTTAATTTGACCAAGATTTTGAACAATCATCCGAATTTTTGCCTCAAAGACGCTGAAATGATAACACGCTTGTAATAAATCCTGAATAAATCATTAGTTACGGGCACATAAGAGTTGCCAGGGACTTAAATAATAATACGATGGGAGAGTATTTGAATGTCCAGAAATCGCGAATCGGGAAAAATCGACTTTATATCCATGATGATTGGGTGCCTGCTTGGTGCTCTTGTAATCCTGGTTGGATATGACGTAATCCAGCGTATGCCCAACAAAGCGGCTCAAAACATCGCCACAAGCACTACAACCCGAACTACCTCTTCTAACGGCAATGGCGCCTTTTTGTCCATGGCTGAAAACACTATCGCCGATATTGCCGAAGAAGCTTCCAAAAGTGTGGTCAATATAAATGTAAGGACAAACGCACAAGTCCATCCCATGCTTCAAATGATGGGTATTGAGATGCCGCCTCAAGAGGGCGTGGGCTCAGGGATTATCGTCAAAAGTAATGGATATATTCTGACTAATTATCACGTGGTGGGAGATGCAAGCGAAATTCTGGTTACTTTGAATGACAAGCGTCAGTTCAAAGGCAAAGTGGTCGGTAAAGACGCATATACCGATTTGGCGGCGGTCAAGATTGAAGCAAATGATTTACCTGTAGCCAAACTTGGTGTGAGTAAAACGCTTCGCCCTGGTGATTGGGTGATTGCAATTGGAAGTCCGATGGGTATCGACCATACCGTAACGATGGGCATCATCAGTGGCGTTAATCGTAATTTAGTTAACGAAGGTAGTCGCGTTCAGTTGATTCAAACCGATGCTGCTATAAATCAGGGTAACTCTGGTGGTCCACTTATCAATATTCATGGCGAAGTTGTGGGAATGAACGAATTAATTTTCAATCCACGATTTGCTCAAAACATGTGTTTTGCTATTCCGGTGGATGTTTTTAAGGAAGTATCTGAGCAGTTGATTTCAGGACAAAAAGTTCTTCACCCCTGGGTTGGACTTGGAATGCAAGACATAAATGATGACTTGGCTAATGCGATGGGATTGGCCAAAAATACGCATGGCGTCGTTGTTATTCAAGTTGTACCAGATAGTCCCGCCGAACAAAGTAACCTGGCTTTGGCAGACGTTATTCAGAAGATAGACGGCAAAGAAGTGACTACTGCCCAAGACGTGAAAGATTTGATTAAAGGTCACAAACCAAAAGATCGAATGACTTTTCTTGTGTTGCGAGCAGGCAAACTGGTGCCGATAGATGTAGTAGTAGGCGAATTCAAAATGGATGAGCGCAGAAGATGAAAATTGAAAAAATCGTCGTGCCCGTAGTCGCTTTCATTATGCTAGCTGGCGGTTGTGGTGCTAAAGAAAAGCAAGTATCAAAGATTGAGAAAACCGAAAACAAGGCAGGAGTAAAAATGTCACAAGACAATAAAACACAAAAAACAAAAGAAGAATGGCAGACCTGTCTCACTCCCGAAGAATATAAAATCGCTCGCGAGAAAGGCACCGAGATGGCTTTCACTGGCAAATATTATAATCACCATGAAGAAGGCGTCTACAAATGCATTTGTTGTGGTGCAGAGTTGTTTGATTCTAAGCATAAATTTGATTCGGGCACCGGCTGGCCTAGTTTTTATCAACCCACCAAAGACCAGAATGTCGGTGAAGTTGAAGATAAGTCGCATGGTATGCGTCGGGTCGAAGTCATTTGCACCAAATGCGATGCCCACCTTGGTCACGTTTTTGAAGATGGTCCCAAGCCAACTAACTTGAGATATTGCATTAATTCAGCGTCTTTGAAATTTGACCCCGCCAAGAAAGACTGAAATATCTGCCTTCGCTTAGAGATGCCTTTTTTCCAAAAAAGTTGAACGTAAGTATTACGGGACGTTTCACTTAGGGTTGGCCCTTTTTGCTTTCAGGCACATGCAAATTGTTGTTCGATTTTGCGTAGCGCAATAATATAAAGCCGGTTATTAAGCCAGTTGCGACAGTGATATAGCTTGATTCCATCCCCATTGGAAATCCTGGCAAAAACAATCCTGGTTGATAATGACCGGTAAAAAGTGATGGCAAGAAATGAATTTGTCCTTCTTTGGCACCAAAAATTGAAGTCTCAAATAAATTCCATGACCAGTGAATTCCAATTGGAATCCAGAGAGAGCGGCGAATCAAAAATGCTGCGTTGAGCAGAAACCCAGCTTCAATTGCCAGAAATAGACATGCTAAAGGTTTGTAGTCTTCGGCAATTCCATCGAGTCTGTTTAACATATGAAAAAAACCAAACATCAAAGATGTTATGACTATGGACCATTTGGTGCCAAAGCCTTTTTCAATAGTTGAAAATATAAATCCGCGGAAAATTAGTTCTTCAGCCATTCCCACGAAAAGGAAAAATATCAGTGGAACAGCAAAATTGATATTTAGATTTATAGTTGGATCAGGAAGATAACCGCCACCAAGATAAGTGAGCGCTATGGTAACCGACATGAATACAGCTCCAATGCTGAATCCAAGCAGAATATCTAAACCCCACTTACTAGATGCGAAAACATCTGAAAGTTTTGTGCTCTTGCGTAGCAGTTGAGTGACAAAGACTGCTAAAGCGATTGTGGCGAAGAATAGAAATTCAAAGATAATGTAGTATTTTGCATCGTCTAGTTTGACTTTTACTGTAAATAGGTCAAAACCAATTCTGGTCACCAGATAAAACAAATATAGAAAAACAGAAAACACTGCCATGTCGATTAGCGATTTCAATTTTGGTTTGATATTCATTAGCGATATTTGCCAGCTAATTTGCGCATCATAATTAAAAGCAAATCGCGACCAGAGCGCATGGTATCTAGATAAATGCGCACAGTAGATCCGGGGCGATCTTGCCAATCAACATAGATTTTTTCTATTTTGTATTTTTTAATATTGGCAATAGTCAGAATTTCAAGATCAAACAAAAATCTGTTGATAGTCATCTTTTTGAAAATATCAACTGCCACTTCGCGCTTGAATAATTTAAATCCAGCTTGTGTGTCTCGAACTCCCGGTAAAACAAAATTACCTATGACAAATCTTGAGATAGACGCAATTAGTCGCCGACCAAAGCCAGGATACTTTTCGTCTTTGGATCTTTGAGCGATGGCGATGTCTGCGCCTTCTTCGATTGCTTCGATAAACTGGTTCAATATATTTGGCAAGTAAGATAAGTCAGAGTCTGTATAAACTACGAGATCTTGAGCTGCTTTTAGGACACCTGTTTGAACAGCCTTTCCTTTGCCTTGATTTATTGGCAGTTCAATCACTTCAAGTGTACAGTTTGAAGAGGCTTGCAAACTGCTTCTAGCCATTTCTGCTGTATTGTCTGTGCAACCGTCGCAAACGAGAATAATTTCTGAGTTAGGATAGTTTTCGTTTAAATAGCTGGACCAGGCCGTGATGGTGCCACCGATTCTGCCCGATTCTTGAAAAGCAGGAATAATAACTGAAATTCTGCGATAATCGCTCATAAGTCAATTCACTTGGAAGACATGGACAAGGATCGAATTCCTCTACAGTATAAGTTGGCGGCGATACTATCGGTATTCATGCTTGCAGTGCCAATTATTATAGGCTTAAGATACCAGGAAATCATGCAAGCCAGCGACTTCTCCATGACATTTTATGTTGTGGGAAACATGATTGCGCATGGCAAGCTTCAGGACATTTATCCGCCCCTGCAAGCGACATCGCTCATTCATACTCCGTTTGATAATTATGCCCACCAATTGCTCGAAAAGCTGCCTGCGCGAAATGTCGCCATTTACATGTATAGTCCGCTTACAGCCATTTTGTTTGCACCTTTTGGTCTCCTTAATCCGGTTGTGGCGCTGGCTCTCTGGCAGAGCATAATCGTGGTCTGTGCGCTTGCTTGCATCCCACTGCTTGTGCCGTTTGAGTCTCTAAAGAGTGCTTTGACCAAGACCAAACATTTAGGCTGGGTGGCACTTTTCGCTCCGGTAATTCAACAAATCCTGATTGGACATCTGAGTATTCCTCTTGGAATGTTGCCTTTGTGTCTGGGATATTTTTTCCTTGCAAAAGGAAAAGATTTTTTCGCCGGTTGTATATGGGCGCTTTTGTTTTTAAAGCCGCAGTTTTTGCCTGCGGCTCTTTTATTTGTTGGTTGCTTTACTCTTACAAAAAGATGGCATTTGCTTTTAGGCTTTGCATCAGGTTCTGTGGCTATAACTTTGTTGACTGTTTTATCTTTAGGACCAGAAGCGCTCATGCACTGGTATCAAAGTCTAAAATTTAGCGATACTATTTTTACAAATCCTGTCTACAACTATCCGCATTATTTAGCTGTCTCAATACCATCTGTGGTGCTACAGCTTTTGCCTACGGCACAGACTGGAGTGGCTAAAATAGTGCTTTATTCTATTGCTGCCTTGCTTGGAGTTTTTACTTTGATAGTTTGCACCAAGTTACTCAGTAAGCTTGGTAAAGAGCAGGCCTTACCCATGATTTTGATACTTTCGGTGCTGGTACTACCTCTGGTGTTACCGCATTTTCTCTATTATGATCTTTGTTGTTTTGTCGCAGTAGCCTTAATTGTTCAAAGCGACGCCCTGCCAAAATCCATTGAGCCGCAGTTCAAGCGCCTAATGCTCGGTTTGTACGCAGCTATAAATTTGTATTTTGTCTACTTTTTTGCAACAAATTTAAAAGGCACACACTCGATTGCGCCTGTGATACTTGTTTTAATTTTGACTCTAGCTTTCGCTTATGCTGTAGCAAAATTCTCCAAACTTAGTTCTAATTCTAAAAGCGACAAATCTAACATTATTTAGATGTCTTTTACAAAGTTAGTGCCGGAGGCCGGCCTGCGGCCTGCGGCACTATGCAATGAGCTAGACTCGGATCTTGTTAGAAAGAAGCTTGTCTTGGAGACTCGTTAAATGCTTTGACTAACTCGCTGACGTTTGGCGAGTCTTCGCCATAAATGGCTTTGGCTGTTTCGATTGCGCTTTCGCGATAAATTTCGCTTTCCACTTTGTTGTTTTGCAAAGACGAAAGTTTAGCTAATTCCATTAATGATTCCACAATGTCTGGATGTTCGCTTCCAAGAATCTTATATCTTATTTCAAGTACACGCTTATAGATGTGTTCGGTCTCTTCGAAATGTCCAGCTTTTCGAATCAAGTGCCCAAGCTGCATAAGCAAGTTCAATGTCTCTGGGTGTTCTTCACCAAACAAGACTTCGGTTATACGCAATGCTCTTCTTAGTGCCGCTTCCGATTTTTCGTAGTCTTCTATTTGAGCGCAAAGAGTTCCTGTTTTTCTAAGTAAGCCAATAATTGCTTTCTTTGGTGGATCTTTCAATTTTTCCATTGATGCAAGCGATTGCTGATACAGCTCGTCTGCAGCGTCAAACTTTTTGATTTCAACTAATTGCTCAGCAAGTGATTTGATTCGCCCAAGCATTCGTCTAAACGGGTCAGACTGTGGATTGTGCAGTGTCAGCTTAAATGCTCTGAGTACATAAGGACATGCTTCTTCCAATAATTTGTGTTCAAGAAGATCGTCTGTAAGCTCATCAAGCATATTGAAATAATTTTCAATATTATCTCCAAACTCTGCTTCAGCTTTTTGCAAGAAACTTTGCGAAATGCGCTCACGCCCTTCTAAAGTTTCTTCTTTAGAAATAGCAATGATGACTTTAGCTTGACCTCGTGTTCTTCCTGCACTTCCCGATGGATTGCAAATCAGTCTTACTGCCGATGTGAATTCATCTGTTGGAATTACTGGCAAGGCATCGGATGAATTCATTTCAGGTAAATTGGGAGCAAAATCACTTCTGATTTCTTGAAATGGTTGAGGTTTTGGTTGCGGCTTCTGCGGTTGTTGCTGAATCTGTTGGGGTGCTGGCTTGGGTGGTGTCTGTTGTGGCAATGACTGCTGCGATTGCCTTTGTTCTTCAGAGATGGTTTCGAATTTTTTGTTTACTTCTTCTTGAGTTTCTTTCAACAAATCAGTGAGCGATGCTAGTTGATGGAAAGTGGTGGCACCCACTTTTTTGGATAATTCCTGTTGCATATTATCCAGGCTTTTCAACAAATCCTGGCGCATCTTACTTATTTCTTCGTACGTACGTTGGTTGCGTTTGGTTGATACTACGTACAATACCACTGCCACTGAGACTGATATTACACTTAGAACCAACGCCGACAACTCTACAAAATTCATTCCAGATAGTGCCCCAAAAACTCCTCGGTTTCAGTGAAGGCTTGACTCAGTTCAGGTAGTCGAATCTTGACATCGTCGACTTTTCCGGTTGATACTAAAACCTCAATGTCTGAAGCTATTTTTTCACATTTATTCGCCATAATCACGCGACAACAACCTTTTAACATATGGGCGTGTTTGCGACAGGCTTCTAGATCGCCTGATGTCAAAGCATTTGCGATTTTAGCCACGATATCATTGGTATCTTCTAAGAAGGCCGCAGCAAGTTCTTTAGCCGTTTCGACATCAAACTCTTCTTCCAGTTTTTCTATTTCAACATGAGCCTGTGATGGTGAATTCATTGTTATTTAGCCAGTAGAGAGTCGTCAGGGCAGACCTTTTTCAATTCTTCTCTCGTTTGTACAAAGACAGCTTTGAGACGCATGTACTTAACGCGCACCTGGGTCCAGTCTTTGGCTTCTGAGTAGGAAATTATATCGGTGGTCAATCTGGTCATGAGCTTCATACCAAGGGCTGCACACGGTCCTTTGACCGCATTGGCAAAATGCACGACCGAATCGGCATCTTTTTCATCTATAGCCAATTGCATGCATTCGATATATGTCCCCATGTTGCTCAAGAAGAGTCGGCTGATTTCTTCCACTTCTTCTTTACCGTAGAGTTTGAGCATCGCCTTGATGTCAAGCGGCGCGATGTCTGCCTGGATATCATCCAGATTGAACTCGCCGGATTGAACTTGACCTTTCTCACGGGCGGATACAACCGAGCGTTTAATTGCTTCTTTCAACTCTTTGCGGCTTGCACCTTTGGTGATGTAGTCGTCCATACCCGCAGCAATACAACGTTCGCGATCGCCTTCGCGGTCGTACGATGTAAGAGCAATTATTGGAATCCGTGTATGTGAGTACGATTCGTTGCTGCGTATGCGAGCGGCAGCTTCAAAGCCGTTCATGACAGGCATGTCGCAGTCCATCAAAATGAGCTCGTATTCTTTGGCAGCTAGAGCATCAAGAGCTTCTTGTCCATTTGAGGCGACATCGGCATCGTAACCAAGACGTCTCAAGTGCAGCAATAACAATTTTTGATTGACTGGAATATCGTCTACAACTAGAACTTTCTTGATGTTCAAGTCGCTGTCAGCTTCTTCACTATAATCAACCACTGTTTGCTCGGCTAGTTCATCATCGGCACTAAGTTCGGTGGCACCACTCATTGCTTTGATTCTATGCATCGAAGCACTTGTGCTGCGCTTTTTCTTGCCGCCAAGCAGGGTGTCTTTCAAAGAGGGCTTTTGTACCAGACTGCTTATGTTAGAGAAATCTTCTACTGGCGCTTCTTGCGGCGGTGTTTCCTGAGCTTGCATAGCTTGCTGCATGAGAGCAGGAGTTTCAGGCGGAGGAAGTGGTGCTGGAGGCGGTGGTGTTTGTTGTTGCGATTGCAAATGTGTTTGAAGTTGGGGCGGGGGTTGCATAAATTGTTCGGACTGGAAAATTCCAGCTGGTTCGAACGATTCAGAAATGTGATTTACTTCTTCAGTGGGTTGAGATTTTTCTTCGAATGACAAAATTTGATCGATAGGCTCGAACTCGTCAAACTCGCTATCTGGAATTTGGTTCGCACCAGATTCGGTGTCAGATTGGGCTATAGCTTGATCGATTGTTTCCATGTTTGGGAAACCTTCGACTTCTTGTTCTTCAACGGCTTCAACGGCTTCAACTTCTTCTATTTCACTGAATTCACCAATTTCACCGACTTCCTCGACTTCCCCGAATTCAGCGACTTCAGCGACTTCGCTGTATTCTTCTACTTCTTCGGTGTGCTCAGCTTCTTCTAATTGATCGAATTGCTCAACTTGTTCGCCTTGTTCAACCTGTTCGACTTGCTCGATTTCTTCGATGTGCTCAATTTCTTCAGCTTCGGAAGTGGTTTCAGTTTGCTCAACTTCTTCTATTTCTTCTATTTCTTGAACTTCTTGAACTTCTTCTGCTTCTTCGATTTCGGAGACTTCTTCGACATCTTCAATGCCGTGATGAATTTCTATAATCTCGTCTTCTTCGTCAATTTCCTCGGCTTCATCGATATCATCATCATCATCTTCTTCGTCATCTGAAACTGATTGAGTTTCTTGCTGAATAACTTCCGATACTACCGCATCGAGATTTTTAGTCCAGGCTTGTGCTGTTTCTTCTTCGCCTTTGCCATATTCTTCCCATAGCGGACGATTGAAGTCTTCTGCATCTGCCTCATCTGGCCATGGTGCAATTTCTTCATCGTTTAAATCGTGGTCGTCAGCTTGAGCGTGTGGTTGAGACTCCTGGGCTTTGGCTTGTTCAGGCTCTTGAGCCATGTCAGCCGCACTGTTCATTAAAGCTTCAGGGGTCTCTTCAGACTTTTTTCGCTCTTCTACTGCCTCCCTCATTGCTTCAGGCTGGAAGCGCGCACGTTGAGAAAGATCCGGCACTGGTGCCACCGCAATTGGTTCGGGGGCTCTTGCTTCGGGGCTATGGATGCCCTTTTCCAATAATATTTTTTGAATTCCAGTTTGTGCCAACTGATTTGCTAATTGTTCTAATTCGCGTTGAGAATTACCAACTTGCGAAATTTGTCCAGCGATGACACCACAAAGAGAATTGATCGAAGTCTCTAGATTCACTTCGTCTGTAAAATCAAATAGAAACACAACGCCCCCGCACACCGCTTGATTGGCGTCGGTAAACGGAGTGGCTGAAATATTGATCCAACGCACATCATTGATTGCGTCTTTCTTCACTTTGAGACGGAAATTATTGACTTGAATACCATCAAGCACTCGTTTCCATGGTAATTCGCGCTCTTCAAAATACGAGTCGTCAGCTCGCAAAAAGCTAACTGGCTCTTCAGGGCGCTCCATGTCTGCGGCGCCGCACATGCGACTGACATAAGCAATACCTAAAATGCGCTGAGCAGTGAAATTGAACATCATAAATTTGCCTTCGGAATTGAGCATAATCGCTCCAATTGCCGAATCGGACAGGACATTGCTCAAAACCACTGGATATTGAGACAGTGATTTGTCGGAAGAGTTTGACATCAGTCCTTGAATGCCTTGGGTGGCGGCATCCAGACCGGGTCGCTTTTCTACCTTGTTTTTAATGACGTCAATTGTCTCGTTTAATTCGGACAACCTGTCTTTTAGCGAGTCCAGGTGTGTGTTCCATTCATTTGCCATGTGTGAGTCCGTCCTTTTCAGAGGGCAATGTGAGAAAAAAGCTCCAACGCTTAGTAAATTTGTACCCCGTTACCGAAGTTGCTTCACCGCCGACCTAAAAACATGACTAGTCGGTACATAAAAACTCATATAAAGAGGTCATGATGGCAAGAGCTTGGTTGGCATCGAAGCTCACATCCAGGTCCTTGCCGTTGATTTTAGTGCCTAGCTCCATTTTTTTACTGGTGCCATTTGAGGCGTTTTTTGGGGCTTCTTCCACCAGATGTTTGAGCTTGTTTACAAGTTTTTGCTCGTTCCATTTTTTCAAAACGACGTTGTCTGCCCCACAGTTGAGGATCTCGGCAATTTCGTCGGGAGACGTTGCTGACGCGAAAAGCACTACTTGAATATGAGAATAGGTCGCATTGGCTTTGAGCGCACGGCAAAGCTCGTAGCCGTCCATTTCTGGCATATTAATATCGGTCAAAATGAGCGCTGGTAATTCATTTAAATGATTCAATTTTTCTAGAAGCTCAAGTGCTTTGGCGCCGGAGCGCGCAAGCTTGACTGATTGCCCGTTTTTTTCAAGCAGATGCTGAAAGAGCATGGCTTGGGTCAGCGTGTCTTCGACCAGAAGAATGTCTTTTGACATAGTTATTGCACCATTTGAAATTGCGCCAGTTCTTTGAGCCTTAAGCCAATTTTGCAGGCGGGAAGTATGGCGTCTTTGTCCACCGCACCCATTTTTATTGCTTCGCCAGGCATGCCGTGAACCACTGAAGATTCTGCGTCTTGAGCGATAGTCATGCCTCCTTTATCTTTTATCAGTCGCATTTCGTTCGCCCCATCTTGTCCCATTCCGGTCAAAAGCACGGCTACAGCTTTTTTGCCAAATACTTCAGACGTCGATTGAAATAAGTAAGACACTGATGGAGCCAAGTTTGACGGATGATCAAACTGAATAATTTTGAGTGTCTGCCGAGTAGCAAAACCTGTCTGGCGTCCTTCTGGACAAAGATAAACGGTGCCCGCTTTGAGCTTCTCGCGCTCTTGAGCTATTTCGACAGCTTTACCTGTCGTCCTAGCTAACCATTGCACCAATCCGCTTAGAAAGCCCGGCGCTATATGTTGGGCAATAATAATTGGTAATGGAAAATTATCTGGCAGGTCTTTTAAGACTGTTTGAATGACGCTGGGTCCGCCTGTAGATGCGCCAATAACCACTATTTCGTATTGCGACTTGACCGGAATGATTGCTTGGTTTTGGTGTTCTTTTATTTTTTTGTGAGTAAGTGGTATGCGACGCTTGACCAGTTTTACCTCAGACATAGTTTTCACTGTTGAAATAAAATGCTGCGCCAGTCTTTGATAGTCGGCATGTCCAAAACCAACGGGCTTTTCAATGGCAGCAAGTGCACCAGCTTCGATTAAATCAAAAGCCTTTGCCACATCTTTTTTTTCTGAAACTCCGCTTACAACTACTATTGGAATGGGGTCGCGACTCATTATTTCTTGTGTCAGTGCAAGTCCGTTCATTTTGGGGAGTTGAATATCCACTGTGATTAAGTCGGGCTTTAGAGCCTGAATGCATTCAAGTGCGTGTTCTGCCGATTCTGAAACGCCAACTACCTTTATGTCTGGGTCTGATTCCAAAATATTGACTAGTAGTTGTTGAACTACTAATGAATCTTCTACGACATGTACTTTGATTTTGCTTTTGCTCATATCAAATTAACCGTTTAACCATGTCGATTAGGTTGGATTTTTCGAAATTAGATTTAACGAAATATGCACTTGCCCCCACTTCGACCCCTGTTTTTCTGTCTTCAAGAGATGCAAGCGAAGTTACAACAATGATTGGAATGTCACTAAATGTAGATTCGGTTCGAATTTTTTTAGTTAATTCAAAGCCGCTCATTTTTGGCATTTCGACATCGGTAATAAGTAAGTCAAACCTTTTTGTGTGCAATTTTTGCCAGGCGTCTTCTCCGTCGTTTGCCACTTCGACTTGATAGTCGTTTGATTCAAGAATGTTTTTAAGTAACACACGCGACGTTATAGAATCGTCAGTCACAAGTATTTTCTTGGTGGCAGCTCCAGAACCCGCTTTGGCTTTGCGTGCGCGTCTTGCTTCAAGTGCGTCCTGGTTTGAGCCCAGTAAATGAGCCGAAGATAATACGTCATTTACATTTATTACTGCAGCCAGGTCACCAGTTTTTAAAAGTGTCGCACCAGTTATGTGTCTCACTCTACTAAGAGGCGTAGGAAGCGGACTAACCGCCACTTCTTGTTCGCCTGTAACTTCTTCGACTAGAATTGCTACAGGATAATCGCCCTTGCCACAAATTAAAGCTACCGCTTCTTCGTGGTCGACTTTATTATCTAAATCTAAAATATCTGCAAGCCATACCATTGGTACAAGACGCTCACCAAATGTCAGTGTCCATCGACCTTGCACTATACGCGAATCACAATCGCGCACTCGAATAGCAGAGCGGATAGCAGAAGTTGGTACAACTAATGTCTGATTGTCCACCACTGCTGTAACACCAAACATAGTGGCTCGTCTTACTGGAACTATTAATCTAAATGTGGTGCCTTCACCTAATTTTGAATCTACTTCGATTTGGCCACCTAGTTTTTCTATCGTTTCTTTAACGATAGCAAGACCAATTCCTCGCCCAGATATGTCGCTTACTTCATCTTTGGTCGAAAAAGAAGATCTAAATAAAAGTGAATATAATTGCTGTTCGTTTGATTCGGCCGCTTTTTCAGCAGTCATCATGCGCAGATTTACAGCACGCTCTTTTATTTTTTCTAAGTCTATACCGCCTCCATCATCTTTTATGCTGATTTCAACTTTGCCGCTATCTATCATGGCTAGATTGATTCTAATATTTGATTGCGCGGGCTTACCGCACTTTTCGCGGTCGTTAGTAGATTCGATTCCGTGGTCGATACTGTTTCTAATTAAATGAATTAATGGCTCTTTGAATTCGTCTAAGATATGGCGATCTATCTCAGTCTCGCCACCATTGAGTGTGAATTTTACTTCTTTCTTTTGTTGTTTTGAGATATCTCTTATGATTCGCTCGAATAAATCTTGCAGCACCGAAAATGGTGTCATGGTAAGTTCGCGACTTTTTTCTAATAATCCGTCTACAAGATTGTGGGTGATGCGTTTTTCTTGCTGAAACGATGTTTCTAAATTGAGCAGCTTTTCTTGCAATCTGCCAATGAAACTGTCATGCAAATCAATGAATTCTTGAATGTAGTTTTTTTGTTTATGACCGGACTTTTGCGCTTCGTTTTCTACTTCAGGTCTAATGCGATGCCACTGCCTCGTCCATTTGCCAAGGATTGACTGCAAATCGTCGCAATCTGTCAAGCGCTGGTCAGCAACTAGCTTTGCATAGACCAATTCTTCAAGACGCTTGACGATTTCTTCCATGCGATCTACTGAAACGCGCATGGTACCCGTGCTCAAACTGGCAAGGGAGTGCTTGCCTTTGACATCGTTTTCTGTCGGGCTTGCCTTTTCTTCCTCTTTTAAAACGTAATCCGATATCGGATTACGTTCTTCAGAAGGGGAGGCTGAGGCGCGAGACAAAGCGCCCACAAGCAATTGCTCAAGTTCGTTTTCTCCGCTTGTTTTCCCGCTTGCCAAATCTAGGGAATGGACGCAAGAAAGCATGGCGCACGCCACTTTGTAAAGGTCATCTGTCAGATCTGTGCTCAATTCAGTACTGGCTGATTTATGTTCTACAAGTATAGATTCGACTTCCTGGCAGACTCGTTCAATTAAGCCAAGATTGACGGCACGCGACGATCCTTTCAAACTATGAAAATTGCGCAGCAATTTTTCAATACATGCTTGTGACTGCGCAAGACCTGGATCTTTTTCAAGCGACAATAGTGAACCGGACACCTCTTCAAGATGTTCTGTCGCCTCTATTTGAAAGGCTTCACGCAATTTCTTTAAAAATTCCAGATCTACACTCATCGTTTTATTGATTCACTTCCAGTATTTCTCGTTTAAATAGAGATGGGGGATTCAAGATTATGGTGCGCTCATTGTTGATACCAGATACGTGTTCTTTGGGAAAACTGTACAAAATTGTATGATTAGATTGAATCTCATCGTGAGCAATATATTGCAGACCGACCACATCGTCTGTAAGCAAGGCAACCCGAAAATCTCCATTTTTAATAACGAGAGCACGATCTGAGCCTAGCACTGTCTTTTCTTGCATATTAAAGAAATAACGCAAGTCAATTACGGTAACAAGAGACCCGCGCAGACTCAATACTCCAACAATATATTGAGGTGTGCAAGGAATAGTCAAAATGGATTTTACTACTATCACTTCGTCACTAAATGCGATATCACAGGCAAACTTTTCTTTTGCTAGTTCAAAAACAACATATTGTTTGCCCGGGGGAGTAAAAGGTTTTTCAGTGGGCCTTGCAAGCAGCATTGCTCGATGTTTGAGTATGTTGCGCTCGAGCGCCTTGCGTCCAGCGTCTTCGTGTGCGAGATATTCGCTCATTTAGAACCTCCTTGGGGACTTAGAGAGCGCACGATATTCAAAAGTTGACCAACAGTTAGTCCGTCAGAGTCTGGCACTATCTCATCGCTTTCACGCACACCAAGCAATTCTGATGCGTTTTTGTAATATCTGCTTGAGTCAACACTTTTACCGTGTTGTTTGAAGATATTGGCTAAAGCCATATGAGCCATAATAAAACCGGGATCGAGGAAAATGGCTTGTTGCAAGGCTTGGATAGCTTCTTTGTCTTGAGTGTTTTCTTGCTCGATAGTAGCTTTGAGATAATACCAGCGAGGATTTATTACATCCAGAGAAATAAGCTGGTTGCACCAATCTTTGGCGGCATCCAGATTGCCTAGGTTGGCGTAGGATTTTGCAATTAACGCCATTTCTTCGGTCGTTTTTTTATTGGATGGTCTGGTGGCTTCAAAAAGCCTGTCAATTACTCGTTTGTATTCGCCACGGTTGAAGAGACTACCAGGACTCTCTTCAAAATTAGTGATACCACCAATAGTATTGACGTTGGGTGTAGCAAGACTGCTCCAGCTTGTAGAAGATGCCGCTAGCGCAGAGTCGTCAGGCTGGACTAGTGAGTCGAAAGTTTTGGATTCTACAGTTGAGCCAAAGAAAGAATAATTTGATTTTGTAATATTCACCTGTGCGTGGTCGAATTCAATCGAAGATGATTTCTTCGCTTGTAAAACTAAAGCACCATCATAATTTATAACAGAAAAGAAAGCAGGGGTGGGATGAGGAATTTCAGTCGGACCTAGAAATAACCATCCACCCGGCTTTAGGGCTCTGTAGAAACGATAGAGCACTTCGGCAGTTTGTTCTGGACTAAAATAGATCAATACATTGCGACAAAAAATGATATCCAGATTAGTGGTGCCGTTTAGTTCGCTTGGAAAATCGGCTTCTGGTTGGGCTAGATTAAGATAAAAGAATTTGACCTGGTCTTTTACTTTGTCAGAAATTTTGTAGCGATGCTCGGAGTTTAAACTGAAAAATCTATTTTGAATAAATGTGGGTACTTCTCTAAAGGACCAGCGTCTATAAGTCCCTTTGCGAGCAGTCTCTAGAGATTGAGGATTGATGTCGGAGGCGAGAACATCTACTGTCCAATCGTTTAATTTGGTGATTAACGAAATTGCAATTGAATATGGCTCTTCACCTGTGGAGCACCCGGCACTCCAGATCCGAATTGATTTTTCTGGATTTTGACGCTCGACTTCCGGTAAAACACTGTTGACCAAAACCGAGAAACTGAGCGGGTCTCGAAAGAAGTAAGTTTCTCCAATTGTCAAATAAGTGGAAAGAATTCCAATTTCTTTTTGGGTAGGATTGCCGCGAATGAATTTTGAAATAAATTCAGCTGGTGTCTGGCAACCAGCATCGGTGGCTGCAAGGCACAAAGATTTTTCGAAGTCCTTGTAGCGCGATTCTGAAATTTTGAGGCCCAGTTGCAGCTCAACCCAATCAAGCATAGCTTTGACCAGGTTAGAGGAGATATTGACCGTCATAATTTACTCAATTACTTGATTTAGTTGCGCGAGCCGAGTCGCTCGGTTAGATGCTTCAAGTTGCCGCCGAGATCGTTTAGGCGAGTAACTGCTTCTTCTAATTCTTTGGCACCCTTTTGATTATCGTTACTTGCTTCTTCGACACTTTTCATCGCTTCTAGAACTTGCTGTACGCCTTGCAGCTGTTGTTGGCTTGAAGCCTCAATTTGTATTGCTGCTTGAGCAGAGCGGTGCATACTATCAGCCAAAACTACCATGGCGTGTCCTGCTTGTTTGGCAAAAACTTCACCATCAGCTACTACTTTGATACCGTGTTCGGTTTTCATAGTGGCGGATGCGGTGGCTTCAACAATTTCGTTTAGAATGCTACGTACATTTGAAGTGGATTTTTTTGATTGTTCAGCCAGACTTTTAATAGCCTGTGCCACCACAGCAAATCCTTTTCCTTGTTCGCCTGCTCTTGCCGCTTCAATGGCTGCGTTTACTGCAAGCAAATTAGATTGTTGGGCGATATCGTCTACAGTAGCAATGATTTCGCCGACCTGTTTGGTTTGATTGCGCAGAGTCAAAATAGTTTGAGTGAGCGAGTCCATATGCTCTTTAATCGCTTGCATACCTTGTAAAACATCATTTGCTGCTTTTTGACCATGTTCTGAAGTTTGCAAGACGTTTCGCGCATCGGTCGAGACATTTTGAGCTTTTTTGCTTGAGACCTCAACTGTCTGTCGGACCTCTTCCACAATTGTGGTGGTCTGAGTGACGGCTGCTGCAGTTTGAGTCGAGTTAACTGACAAATTAGTGGCGGCTTCAAGAATTAATTGCGCCAGGCGCGAAACTTCATGCACCATTTCGTCTATGCGCTCATATTGGTCCTTGGAATTGTCAGAAGATTTAAAATTCTGCGCCGGGGGCTTTGATGTTACCCTCGACTGAGTTTTAGCCGTTGTTTTCCTGCCGTTAGTCGCCGATTTCGCCATGAAGCGTCTCCGAGATAGAGTCTGATTTTATTTTCTATACCCAGATTAGTCATCCAGATAATCCTGAAGGTCTTTTATATGCACGTTTCTGTCTTTGAGCTCGATTATGCGAAAAGCGCGTGGCGACAGGGATTGGGCGAATAATTGCTCTTCTTTGAAGCGCTGCACAGCATCTATCTTGTCAACCAGAATGCCAAGTTTAATCTTGCCGTCAGTAGCGACCACAATCTTGTCTGTTTCTTCGATTTCTTTGGCGATGAGACCGGCGTGCTTGCGCATATCGTGCACGGCAATCACTTCTCCTCGCAAATTCATCAAGCCGCTTATAAATTCGGGCTGATGAGGCATAGAGCTCAGCGCTACGGCAGGTAAAACTTCGACCAGGTAAGAGGTCGGAACTGCAAAAACGGTGCTATCGATTGCAAGCATCAATAATTCATGCATGATTGAGTTCGTCCATTTGAGTGGCAAGGACACTTTCAAGATCTAGTACGTAATAAATTTCGTTGTCATAAACAGTCAAACCATGAGGATTTAGGTTATAACCTTGAGGCAAAATGTTGTTTAAGGCGATTACTGCCTCAGGTTGCACGCGAATAGTGCCTTTGACGTCGTCTGCTATGATTGCAACAAGATTTTGGCTGTAATTAAGTACGATAATTTGACTGTCTAGATTGGTTGTTTGCGCCAAGCGCTTCCAGTGTCGGTCTAAATTCAGGACTGGTATCATTTCACCGTGTAGATTGAAGTCGCCCAAAATGCCCGGACACTCTATCTTGGATGGATGGATAGCAACCGCCTCATAAATGCTCGACACTGCTTCTACTGGCAGAGCTATTCTAGTATCATTCAATTCGAAAGTAAGAAATTCAAGCATCGTATTTGCCTTTATTCCACATGCACTAAAGTTTTAGGCGGTCTGAAAGCTCAGAGCGGCAAAGGCGCCAGGGGTCATAGTCGCGCAGAGCTTTTCTAAAAAGTTCGTACTCTCTATAAGTTTTGCTCACGCAATCAGCTTCAATTCTAGAATCTTTAATGATATTGGGCAGACAGCCAAGCTCGATGCAGACTTGATCTAAGTAAGCAAGAAATTCATAAGCCTTTTTGCATCGAGGAAAGTCCATGGCAAAGCATATGCCACTAGAGCGAAATTGCAGATACTTGCCCCTGCCACCAAAGTATTTAGACGAGGCAATAGTGATTGGTAGCTCGTTTTGATTGAGCCACCATTTAATTCTATCTATATATTCGGCGAAGTCAAAAACCGGTACCACCGCTTGATGTTCGAGAAATCCATTGGCACCAAAAGCGTTAAAATACAAGTCGCGCAATTTAAGACTGGGAAAAGAACACGAAGAAAGGGGAATGGCGCGAGGATTTGCACAACTCATTTTTTGCAAATATGTATAAAGAGAATTCATTAAACTGGTCGGAACATATGAAAAGACAGATGGCCAGCCGTCGCCTCTTGAATCTGGATATAAACCAGGAATTGGTTTTTGATTGAAAGAATCATTTTGAGATTGAATTGAAGATTTATTTTTGTTGAAAAAACCATATTGAATAAATCCATGTCCAAATTTTTTGCCATTGAGCAGAAAATTGTGCCAGCTCAAAAGCATGTCGCAGTCTCGTTTGTTTATTCGCTCAAGCGCCATCGGCAAGTCATAAATGTCAGGTAATTCTTCAGTGTGTAAATTTAGATAATTCGATTTCAATTTGCTTAAGCGCAATTTGGCTGATACCATGTGTCCGGTCAAACCAAAGCCACCGCAGGTTAAATCGAACAATTTTTGATTGCTCGCCCGAGACACAGATTGTAAGCCATATTCTGGATGATAAAGTTCGAAACTTTCAACCAGATTTTGAAAGGTTCCGTCTTGTAACTGATTTTTGCCGTGTGCGTCAGTCGCGATACAGCCACCAATTGTGATATTGGGATATCCTGGTACGGTTTTTATGTAAAAGCCTTTGTCCATCAAGTAATGACCGAGATCTCCTACGCTCATACCGGCGTCAACTTCGACCATTTTTGTTTCTTTGTCAAAACTAATTACTGAATTTGCGCTGCTCAAAAGTGAAAGTGTGTCTGGTCTGAAGCTGGCTGGAGCAAAGGACATTCCCGCACCGCGCGAGATGAAATGTTTGTTTTTAAATTCTTTGTCTAAATTTAAATCGGCCGAAGTTTTTATGCTTTTAGTTGGGACTTTGCATTTGAAGCCACCATCAAAACTGGTGAGCAATTTGTCGCTTTCAGTGCTCATCTTGCAGCACCGAATCTTTGTGACTAATGATAAAATTCGGACGACCAAGCGAATTTTTGTAGGTTCGACCTAAATAAACTGACATGAATGAAAGACATACGCCTAAATACAAAGCAATAACACATATGAGTAGCGAATCGACCCACAAGTTGGGATGCAAAATGCGATAAATGCACAAGGCAATCACTGCCACCACCCAGAATGGTAACAAAAAAATGGGCAGACGCAAGAATAATGTGGAAGAGGCAAGTATTCCTGCAATAGCAAAATAAATCATGCCTAAAAGACGAAAATGAGTCTGTCCGGCCACTCGTTTGTGTCTTTTGTAAGGAATACCTTTGCGTCTAAAACCAACTCTTCCAATTGATGCTCGAATGAATGGGAAAGATGTTTTGTCGAAGCTGATGGCATCGCGAACTTCGCGAGTCATAATGGAAAACTCAGCCATGTCTAGAATGACGTCGTCATCAGCCACTGCCTTTAAAATGCGATAAAACAATTTGCGCCCGAGCACGAGTGATTTGGGCTCGGTTCTGTCGACACGCTCACCATATACGATATCAAAGCCTTGCTCGTACCAGTGTACGAATTCTTCAATCATTTCAGGCGGGTCTTCGCAGTCTACGTCTATAAAAACAAATAAATCGCCTTGAGCTTTACGCAATCCGCATTCAAGCGAGGCTTGATAGCCCACGTCGCGGCTGATTGTGATGAAATAAACAAATGAATGTTCAGCTTTGAGGGCGCGTAAAATATCTAGCGTACTATCGCTTGAAGCGTTATTGGTGAATAGTAACTCGATGTCGAATTTGTTCTGTAATTTTTCGCGCACTGGCAAAAAACGCTCGAAAAAGAGTGGCACGACCTTATCTTCGTTGCGCACAGGACATATGACAGTTAGTTTTTGCCTTTGCGGGCTCATTAATATCAGACTCAGGATGGGCTTTAAGCTCGACTTATTATTCCCGAATTCTTTTTATTTATTACTAGATAAATTAAAGCGCTCAACTAAATAGGTCCGGCCTTTGCCTTTGTACTCAATTGATTCGCCTATTTTCTGATATTTTTCACCAAGCTTCGCCATAACCTGCTCTGTGCGAGATTTGGCTGGCATTTGTGAGCTTTCAAGAATGGCAGTATCGCGAATTACAAGTAATGTCTTTTCTTTGCTTGATTCAAGATATGTCATAAGTCTGCTCACATTGTCCTTGTCGCTCCAGGTGCTGGCATACCCCTGGTGGGCGTTGGGGTGTTGCAAGTTAAGATCCGGAAAAGCAATTATTGTGGATTTGTTCCAGTTTGAATTTTCGGTGCGCAAATAATAACGCAAAGTATAAACATCGAAATCTGGTATTACAAGATAAAGACAATCGCCAAAATGGTTGTCGCGTATGTGGTGTGCTAATTGTCTTAAGCCGCTTCGATTGAGTGAACCAAGACTGTAAGCTTCATAACTGTTAAACAATCCTAGTATCACTAGTAGTGCCACAAGCATTTTTGGTTTTAAACTCTTTGAAAAAAGTGTGGCAAAAATAATCCAGGCAAACGGTGCAAAAGGCATCATGTAACGGCAATATCCAAGAATGAATGGAGTTACATAACCAACTAAAATTACAGGTGGAAGAATTATCGCAAGTAAAAAAGCAATTTCGCTTTTGGGTAATTCCAGTTTCTTTTTAAGCCAAAGCACTATGAAAACTAAAATAACCGGAATGGAAAAAAAGCTCCAAGTATCCATGGTGCCGGCGTCAGAGCCGCAATGTTTGAGGCTAACACTTGCCACCAGTTAGCAAGCGGTGTGCGCTCGACCCAGTAAGTACCTACGCTCATATGTTCTTTCATACTGTTTAGCCAGGGCAAAAACAATATTGCTGGTATAAAAAATATAGGTATCGTTTTTAAAAAATCGGATGTCTTTTTTTCGAGTACACAGTAAACGAAGGCGCCCATTACAAGTAAGCCCAAAAAGAAAAATCCAAGATAATGGGTGTATGCCACAAGACTGGCAGAAATTGCCAGTCCAACTAACGAAGATTTGTTTTTATCTTTGAGCCATTTTATATAGTAATAAGCCGTTATCACATTTAAACAACTGGACAAAGAATAAACGCGTGCCTCGCGCGAGTAAAACATAGCAAGTGGAGATAAGGCACAAAACAAAGCTGAGACGATTGCTATTTTGTTTGAGTCAGTAAGCTTTTTTGCTAAAAGATAAGTGAGAGAAATTAGAACTATGCTAAAAAATAAAGATGGCAAAGCCAAATAAATGGGCTGATCAGGTGTCACTTTCCGCCAGAGCATCATCAAATAGAAATAAAGAGGCGGACCAAATTCATAGTGCTCAATTCGATAAACCAGATCATGTATCGATTGGCTCGAACTTACGTATTCTGTGACGCTTTCGTCTAAATCAATTCCGCCATTTATCAGAAACAATCGCAAACAAAGACCCAAAGCCATTATTGCCATTAAAATGAGGAAGTGAGATCTCACGTTTTACTCAGATTTTCTTGGCTGGTTTTTTGCTGCCTCTTTGTCTGTGCCTGTTCAGGACTTCGGCAAAGAATAGCGCCATCACAAGCACGCATGCAGTTAGTTTTAAAAAATACCAATGCTGACCGACAAAGAAAGTGGCAACCAATCCCAAGAGTGCAGACACACTATAAATAATATAGGCTACATTTTTTTGCGATAATCCGGTGCGCAACAGCCTGTGGTGTATGTGTCCGGCATCAGGTGCAAAAATTGAACGACCTGCAGCCATGCGTCTTATTACAGCCCAGGATGTGTCGAGAAGCGGAAAGAACAAAATAAGTCCGACCAAAAGAAAAGTCGGCACTATTACAGTTGCTGCAGCAACGCCCTTGATTACCCCGGTTATAGATATGGCCCCTAAAATGAAGCCAACGAGATACGCTCCTGAATCTCCTAAGAAAATACGAGCAGGGTTAAAATTCCAACGCAAGAAACCAAAGAGTGCACCAGCTACAACTGCTGCCATTAAGGCTGCATAAGGGCGCACGATGCTTTGACTGAGCGCAACGCTCCAGATTGTAATGGCCGAAATAGCAGAAACGCCTGCGGCCAGTCCGTCCATACCATCAATTAAGTTAACTGCGTTTGCTACGCCCACAAGCCATAAGACTGTAATCGGCAAGCTAAGAGGACCCAGTTCGATGGGGACGCCTCCTTGAATTGTAAAAAAGCCCAAGTCTAAATCCATATTTAAAGGAATAGGGATAGAGCGAATGCGCACGCCAAGCGAGTAAGCCGCTGTGGCCGCCAGAATCTGGACGATGAATTTATCGCGTGCTCGAATGGATTCTAAATCGTCAAGCAGTCCTAGAACGAAAATGAGTGTGCCACCAATGGCGATGCCAAGAATACCTTCCACTCCGCGCGCATCGCGTGGTAAGCGTCCGGCGATAGCAACGAGAGTTCCAATGGTAAATAGAATGCTTATAAAAATGGCCACACCGCCAAGACGCGGTACTGCTGTTTTGTGAATGCGACGCTCTTCGCCTGGTTTGTCTACCAGACCAAGTTTGAGTGCGCGCGATCTGATTTCTGGAGTGAGCCACCAGCTCATCGAAAGAGCGATGAGAAATCCAGCGTATTGCATCTGCTCAAGGTGGCCGCGTGGAATTATAAAGATGGCAATAACCAGTCCGGTCAAAAATAATAAAAGTTGGCATGCGCGAATCATTATATTGGTCGCGCGATTTTTGATTGGTGGAGGCTCTAAGTTGTCTGAAATTTCAGGCTCGTCTGGATCTTGTGGAAACGGTTGTGTTGGTTGAGCTGGTGGAGCAGACGAAACTTGCGAAGCAGGCTGAGCCGAAGCCTCATCCGATGAATTAGGAGGAGGAAGCTCTGGCTGTTTTTCGTTTTCGCCAAGCGTCATTTTATTGCTCACTTACTTGTAGCACCCGTCAAGTTCACTGCGTAAAGCGGGAATTTGCGACAAAGTTCTGCCACCGCTTTTTTGCTTCGCTCGCGAACTTCTTCATTATCTGGAGCTTTTAGTGTTTCGCCAATTAAATTGCCTATGACTTCCATTTCACTTACACCCATGCCGCGCGAAGTGACAGCTGGAGTGCCGATGCGAATACCACTTGTAACCATTGGTTTTTCTGGATCGTTTGGCACGGCGTTTTTATTTGTGGTGATATTAACTTCTTCAAGCACTATACAAGCGCGTTTGCCGGTCATTTTGATTGGACGCAAATCAACTGTCATCAAATGATTATCTGTTCCGCCTGAGACTATTTCCAATCCCTGATTTAAGATGGTGCCAGCCAGCGCTTTTGCGTTAGCCACAATATTTTCTTGATAAGTTTTGAATTCAGGTTTAAGCGCTTCGCCAAAAGAG
This sequence comes from Candidatus Melainabacteria bacterium, assembly GCA_016699165.1. Lineage (GTDB taxonomy): Bacteria > Cyanobacteriota > Vampirovibrionia > Obscuribacterales > Obscuribacteraceae > Aved-18. The sequence goes on from CP064963.1 coordinate 4,646,333, forward strand.
GCGGCTTTTGCTGCAATGACATGCATGAGCGGTCCGCCCTGAAGTCCAGGAAAAACTGCTTTGTCGATGTCTTTAGCGTATTCTTCTAAGCACATGGTGACCCCGCCGCGAGGACCGCGCAAAGTCTTATGTGTGGTGGTAGTGACAAAATGAGCATGAGGAAATGGATTTGGATGAAGCCCAGCTACAATCAAACCAGCTATGTGAGCCACATCTGCCATAAGCAGGGCACCGCATTGGTCTGCAATTTTTCTGAAACGCTCAAAATCTATAATGCGCGAATAGTTGCTAGCACCGCACACAATTAGCTTGGGCTTGCATTCAAGCGCTTGCTTTTCTACTACGTCGTAATCAATTTTGCCGGTATTGGTATCGATTCCATAGTGGCTTACATCGAACCATTTGCCCGAGAAATTCACTGGAGAGCCATGAGTCAAGTGACCGCCCTGGTCTAGCGACATGCCCATCACTTTGTCGCCTGGTTTTAATATGGCGAAGAAAACAGCCATATTGGCTTGAGCACCAGAATGCGGTTGAACGTTTGCATGAGGCGCGTTGAATAATTTTTTGATACGCTCGATTGCAAGTGTTTCCACTTCGTCCACAAATTCGCAACCACCATAATATCTCTTGGCAGGCAGCCCTTCCGCGTACTTGTTTGTTAAAACAGATCCCTGCGCTTCAAGCACCGCCTCGCTCACGAAATTTTCGCTGGCAATAAGTTCGATGCAATTACGCTGACGCTCTAGTTCCTTATTAATGGAAGCGTAAAGCTCCGGATCAGTTTTACTTAGACTCGAACTCACACAGATATCCCCGCAAATAGCAATTTCTCTTTAATTGTAGCTTGCTTGACTACTATTTTTTGAAAGATTGCAGTTAAGCCTTGCGCTCAAATCTTTAGGTAATGCTATCGAGAAGACTTAACGTTTTAAATGGTTTACCTGCTCTGTCTTCAAGATATCGTTTGCTTATTTTGACTGCGAAAGCAAGCGCCTTTTGCTGAGCTTCACTTAAGATTATGCGTGGGTTGGGGTCCAGTTTGTCACTATTAGTCAGTGCCATAACAAGCGTTTTCCAGACCATCGGGCTTAAATAAACTCGTTTCATTTGAGCGATATTCTCGAAACCCTCGGCTTCTCTAATCTTGGGCAAGCTTTGAGCTGACTGCATGCAAGATTTGCATCCCACTCCGCCAAGTTGGCTCAAAAACGCTTCGATACTGTATTCGGTAATGAGCTGGCGACAATTGACACAGACAGTCAATTCGGGCTTCAAGCCCAATATATTTAGAAGACACATTTCAACTTGAAGTCTGAGCAAAGTCGCATCTGTATCTTTGTCTTCAAGCAATTTAAGCGCTTTGTTTAAAAACTCGAAATATTCGTCGCACTCAGATTCAAGCCCCTCTGCAAATGCCTGGGTTAGCTCTGCCAGATAAAAGCCTGTGGTGAGACGCTTTAAGTCTGTCCGTAATTTGGGAAAGGTTTCAATCGATTCTGCTTGCGAAATGGTGTCGAGCGTTTTGCCTTTGTTTATGAGCAATTTATTTACGCACAAAGCCTCTGATTTACCAGCCATTTTAGCCTTGGTGCTGCGGGCTCCTTTGGCTACGGCTTTTAAGAGTCCATGCTCTTTGCTGAACATAACCAGTACTTTGTCCGACTCGCCAATGGCGTAATTGCTCAGATTGATGGCGGTGACAAGATAAGTTTTCATACGTAAATTATGAGTACATCATAAGAAGCATGGTGAAAGCCGTGAGGTTCCACAGGCAGTGTGCCACCATAGACGGTATCAGGCTCTGATTTTTCTCCACTGCATAGGCAAAAACGAAGCCAAGTGAAAACAATTGCAGCATGCTGCCCTGGTCCATATGAACGATTGAAAATAAACCGGCGCTAAGCAAAATTCCCAAAAAGGCACCTAAATATTTGCGTAGAGAAATATATACAAATCCACGAAACAAAAGCTCTTCAACAAGAGCCGGTATGATGCCTAAAGTGAGTGTGAATGCAAGCACCGCAAAAACGCTCATATCTTTGACCGATGAGACAACTTCGCTGATTATAGGATTGCTGGACATATGCGAACCAAATCCAGACGCGGCCCAAGACGAAAGCAGCACAAAGGGAAAACAACTAGCCCAGGTGAGAAAACCCATGACAATAAGTCCAAACGCTCCGCGCTTTGGAGTTTTCCAGGTTATGCAAAAAGCTTCTTTGAACTGGTCGGAACCTAGTTTCATGCCACCGGGTTTGATGGCAAGAAAATAAACCAGTAAAAGGGCCGGCAGGTTCTGTAGCAGATACAGTCCCATGGTGCTCAATGCCAGTATTAAAGCAGATTTTTCACCCTGGGTTGCGCTCAAGCTGAGCCCTTTTAAAATGGGCGAACTCAAAAATGTAAAAGAAAGCCATGTAAGCAGTGTTGCGGCAACTGTTTGCCAGGACCAGACTACATGATCATTTAAAACATCGTTTACGCGACTGGAATTACGTCCCAAAAGAAAGAGTTGCAAGCCTACAGTTATAATGCCCACAAGAGTTACAAGGGCTAAGAAAGCGAAGAATATTGCTATGCGCATCAAATACCAGAAATAATGCTCGTAAAAGCTTTCTAGTTTTTCCTGATGCTTTTTCTTGTCACCAAGCGCTTTGGTCCACTCTAGATCAAAAACGTCGTTATACCAACCGGTTGGAATTTTAGTTTCTATTAGAGGTTTAAGAGATTCTGCTTCTTTTTTACTAAGTGATTTGTCTTGTAAAACGGCTTTCAAAAGCCGTGCACGCTCTGGATCTGATGCGGCCATTTTTTCGATGTCGTCTTTGACCGCAAGCTTCTGCTCAGCTTTTACGATGATAATTTTGCAATCAAGCTCTAGGTCGGGCTTTTGAGAGGTTGACTTTTCTTTGTCTTTCTCCAGAGTGTCAAGTGCTGATTGAAGCGTGCTTTTGACATTCTTATCAATGTCGCTTCCCTTTTTTAGGTCTTGTGAAAAGGCATGGCTAAAGGCAACTATAGAGGTTGCGTATTTAAGTTTGAGCGAAGCCGTTTCTGCTTCAGTTACAGCTAAATTACTGTCCTTGCGCAATTCGAATGATTTATATCCGAATATAACCACAAAAACAAAAGCAAAAAGCAAGTAAGCATGCGTGACATGCATTCTTTGTGGCGATTTACGTAGGTGCGCTGTGATGCAAGCAACGCCCAATGAGACGAAGCCTGCAAGCCAAAAATAGTATGTTGTGTTCAATAAATGCCGGACGAGAGTTTACTCTCCGCTGCCACCAAAGAAAGATTGGCCAAACTCACCCAACTCGCCAAATCCGCTAAATTCGCCATAGTCGCCAATGCCGTCCATACCGGCAAACTCGGTTCCCTGGTTATGCAAGAAATCGGTCGAATTCTCTGGACAGAAGCCAGGATCCTTCTTGGGCACTTGATCGGGATAATAACCCCAGGGAAAGAAGCGAGACAAGCGTCTGCGCAACAACAATCGAGGCAATTTAACCAGACCCAGACCCAAGAGAACTAGCATGACAAAACCAAGCTCGGTCAATAGGATGTTATTCCACTGTAAGTGGGGTCCAAAGAGCATGATTTCATGTGGTTGCATCAGTCCAAACCTCTTATTTAGGCTCAAAGCATATGCTAAGCGCGCCTGGAAAAGAAGTCAATGTAAAGATGGGAGAATTACTACTCTTCGGTAAATAGAGCTACTTTCTGGTTGCCTATCGTGCTTACCGACATTTGAGGCGCCTGGGTTCTTTTGAATCCCTCGATATAGCGTCTAAGCGCTTCTCTAATCAAATCTGAGCGTGTTCTGTGTTCGACTTGAGCAACAAAATCAATTTGCTCGAGCAGTCCTGGTGGTAAAGCGACGAGTACTTTCTTGGGCATGCGACAACCTTTTGGAAAAAAAGAGAAATAGGCAGAGAACATCAGAACTAAAGTGACACTCGGTTCGCAAGTTGCGATTTTGATCGCATTAATAGTGCACTTTTAAATTTATTGACAGCAAGATCCGTCGGCGTTTCAATTCGAATTTTCTTCGAGTGAATTGCCGGTTCAAACTTCAAGTAAAAATGTACACCGATCTCAACCGTTTTTAAAGGGCTCAAATGCCCATAATTGATCCATTTTTTTCAAAGTAATTTAAAGGGTAATTTTGAAAGACGAAAAAACCAGACAAATCTGAAATCTGCATGTTTACTGCTTCTGGACAACACAGTTTTTTCAGTGTTTCCGGTTTTGTAGTATTTCGATATATTCACTTGATTTTTTTAGTCGCGGCCAAATATGTGATAATGCCGACTTATGCATAAAGAAAATAAACTGACAAAAAAAGTGAAAGCAGGCGGTTGCGCCTCAAAAATAAGCTCTCAAGAGTTGTCTTCTATACTCAGTGTGCTTCAAAAAAACAATAGCGCAAACCTATTGACTGACATGAGAAATTTTGAAGACGCTTGTGTTTACAAGCTTTCGGAAGATATGGCTGTTGTACAGACACTTGATTTTTTTCCACCAATGCTTGATGACCCATATTTGTTTGGTCAAATTGCCGCTTGTAACGCACTTTCAGACATATATGCGATGGGGGCTACTCCCACTCTTGTACTCAATATAATAGGATTTCCAACTTGCGATTACAGCCAAGATGAGTTGCAAGAAATTTTGCATCCTATATTAAAGGGCGGCGCGGATAAGGTAAAAGAATCTGGCGCTTTACTTGCGGGCGGTCATTCAATTCAACTCTCTGAGCCCATCTACGGTCTGTGCGTCACGGGCTTTGCACACCCAAAGAAAATCCTCACCAATGGTGGTGCCCGCTCTGGCGATTCTATCGTGCTGAGCAAGCCCGTAGGCACCGGTGTCGCTCTTTTGGGATTAAAGGGAGAGCGACTACTAGAGCCCACTATCAATCAGCTGTTAAACAATATGACAATGCTTAACGCATCGGCCTTGAGTGTTGCGCAAGATTTTGAAATACATGCATTGACCGATGTGACTGGCTTTGGGCTCATTGGACACCTGCATGAAATGGCAAAAGCGAGCGGTCTTAATGCTTATATAAATAGAACGCAAGTTAATACATTTGACCAGGTACGCGGATTGGCACGTGAGGGTTTTGTTTCTGCGGGCTCATATTCAAATAGAGATTCTTACAGCGAATTCACTCAATTTGATAAGAGCGTTCCACTTGAAGACGAAGATATACTTTTCGATCCCCAGACATCGGGTGGGCTTTTGTTTGCACTTCCTGCCAGTGAAGCAAATTCACTAATGGAGCGCCTCTTGCAAAAGGGTCATATTCCAAGCCTGGTTGGAAATTTTGTTAGTGAAGAGCAAATTGGTAGAGTGGTGGTGCAATAATGAGTGAAATTGATCTTCGTGGATTGGCTTGTCCTGAGCCTGTTTTGAGAACCAAAAAAATATTAGACCAGAAGTCGACCAGTCCAATTTCATTATTAGTAGATACTGATGTGACAGTGAAAAATCTTGAACGTCTGAGCAAAGCTAATAATGCCCAGATTCTTGAATCTCAAAAAGTGGGCGATCATTATAGAGTGCTCATTGCACCCTCATCTGAAGAAGCGCTTAAAGAAGAAAAGAAAGACCAAACAAAAGTTGGACCAGTTGTTTTCATTAGCAAAGATAGCTTTGGAACTGGCAGTGCGCCAGAGGACCACACTTTTTCAAATCATTTATTGAATATGTTTTTGCAGAGTCTACTTGCTACAGGACACCAGGTCGACGCCATTTTAATGGCTAATAGCGGCGTGAAAATAATGGCTGACCCTGCATTTAAAGAGGTCTTGGAAAAGTTCGAATTAGCCGGTACCAGCATTTTTGCCTGCGGTTTATGTGTCGACTATTACAAAATAAAAGAATCGGTTGCAAGCGAAAAAATCACCAACATGTTCGCCATTTGCGAATATTTGATGACTGCAGAGCGAGTGATAGAGCCTTAGTTACAAATTACGGTCGGTTTACAAATTACGGTCGTACCAGGTAGAGTCTTTGCCCATTACAATTTTGAGTGTGATGAAGGCTACTGCAAGCGTGCCAAAAATTATAGCGATAATGACTAAATCGCTTGCTGTGTGAAAGAAGGAAACGAACTGGCCTAATTTTTCCAACGCCAAAAACCTGCTTGTTCTTGACTCAATACTAACACGCCTGTCTAGAGGGGCGCGCTCATTTCATTGCGCCAGATTTGACCATCGATAGCGCCTGGTCTTTGCTTGGCAGTCCTCTATACGCGCTCATCTCAGTAGTAGCTAAGGCTGCTACTGCACAGGCAAATGGGACGGCTTTGGCAAAATCATCTTCGCTAATTAAATCTAGTTTCTCTCTTGCAGTTAGTTCTGTACTTGAAGTTTCTAGATTTGAGATATTTTCTAGATTACTTAAAATCGAGTGCAAAAAGCCCGATATGAAAGCATCACCCGCACCAACTGTGGCGACAGTATTGACGCTATAGGCTTCGGATGTGAATATTTTCTCGCGAAAAATAACAAGCGCGCCCTTTTCGGCCAGTGTAATTATGATTACTGGACAATTTGATTCTTTATAAAAGGATAGAGCCGCTTTTTCAAATGCTTCTCTGGGCATTTCAAAAAAGGCTGCCAGACTCTGCGATTCGAAACCTGAGCAGGGCTGATTGTCGTACAAAGAGAGGGCTGCTGGGTCGACTAAATCTAGACTATATAGTTGTTTGGACCAGTAAATAAATTCGGGCAGATTCATTTTGATAATGTCTGCCTGACTGACTGCTTTTGTGACCGCTTTTTTGACTGTGGAGCCAAATCCAGTGGGGAAGCCAGCGTCAAAAGAAACAATCAATCCTTTTTTGCGAGCCAACTGCATATAAGCAAGCACTGCGCTTGTACGCGGTTCCGCCATCATCGAAATTCCCGTGGCATGCAGGCAAGCGGCATTTTCTATTTGCTCTTCGCCCACTTTTTCAAGGTCTAAATCGGCTGCAGCAGAAGTTTTAGGAAAATTATAAAAGGAGTTATCTTCGTCTACAGTGGCGAAAACGTAGCATTGAGCAGTGGAAAACTCTTTGCTTGTGTACAAGAAGGTGGTATCGACGCCTTCTTTGTTTAAAACCCGGCGCAAATATTCGGCGTGTAAATCCTCGCCAAGGCAAGCAACGATACGCGAAGGCGTGCCCAGTCGAGCAAGAGCAACAGACACATTGGCTGCGTTTCCGCCCAGGCTGCGCTCAAAATTGCGACAATCAAAAAAGCTGGACCCTTTGGTACTGGCAATCCAGTCGACTCCGAGTTCTCCAACTGTTACTACAGTTTTTATTTCGACACCAGGGTTCGGTTTAGAGTTTGTTGAACAACATCTGGATATTTCTTAAAGGCAGGCTTAATTGCTGGAAGCAAAGACAACGCCTGGTTCACTGGACCTTTAGCTACGATTTTGCCTGCAATCAAATACATGGGAACGCTTACCGCGCCGCGCCAGAATTCATGGGCTACTTCTGATTTCATGAACATTTCGACGTCTGGTTTGATATCGCATTCGCCCCAGATAATGACCATATTCTGATTGTCCGAGCAGTCAACAGTAAGTCTGCCTTCTGGTTCTCTGTAGTGAAAACGCACTACAAGACCGGATTTGATTAAAGGACCGGCAATATCTGGATCTTCTTTGATTGCCGTCCAGAGCCCTTTCATAACCATTTCGAGTTCCTGGGTATTGGCAAAAAATGACATCTAATAAGCCCTCTTATAGATTTCTATAGCGTCTTGAACAGTCAGTTCTTTAGGATTGAACATGGTACTGGGGTCATCCACCGCATCATTCGCCCATTGCTGGAGCTCGGATTCGTTTAGTTTGGGGACACCAATCAACTCAAGCCTTGAGGGCAGATTTAGTTGTTTTAGTAAGTTTTCAACAGAATCTATCAGAGTTGCAGTACCTTCATTATCATCTAAAGTCTTCGAAAAGCCAAGCTGTCTGGATAATTGAGCATATTTTGCTTGGGCAACGCTCTGGTTGAATCTCATTCCGTGAGGCAGAAAGATGGCATTGGTAAGCCCGTGATGGGTGTTGAAGCGTGCTCCAGTAGAGTGAGCCAGGGCGTGCACAATGCCTACACCGGCGTTGGAAAAGGCTGAGCCAGCCATGCAACTTGCTACTAACATATTTGATCGCGCTTCTAAATCACCACCATCTGCGGTAGCAACAGGGAGCCATTTGAATATCATTCGAGCTGCTTCAGTAGCCAATGCATCAGAAAAACTGGAACCTGTAATTTCGCAGACAACACTCTCGATTGCATGAGTCAATGCATCCATACCTGTGGCTGCAGTCAGTTTGGCAGGAAGAGTTAATTGCATCATTGGGTCTAAAAGGGCAATATCTGGGGCCAGAAATTTACTGCCAAAAACTATTTTGCGTTTTTCTACATGGTGTTTAATCATTGCCACATATGAAACTTCCGACCCGGTACCTGCTGTCGTGGGAATTACTATCAGTGGAAAAAGTTTAGTTTCAATTGCGTTTAGACCCTGGTGGCTCAAAATGTCACCACCCAGAGTCAAACAAATATTCACCACTTTGGCAGTATCTATGACCGAACCGCCACCAATTGCCACTATGCTGTCGGCTCCGGCATCTTTGGCGTTCTTGGCAACCTTGTTTATACATTCTAGATCTGAGTCAGGCGGTACGTCAGAATAAATGCTGACTTTACCGAATCGCTCTTCCAGTGCACTTAATGCTGGAGCGATTATGTTATTCTTTAAAAGAAATTCATCGGTTATGAGGAAGGGCGACTTGGCCCCTAGATCCGCCAGATGTTCGGCAACAGAGCTTGAACTTCCTTCGGCAAAACAGACTTTAGTTGGGCAGTTGAATATAAACGGATTCATGTAAAAAGGATAATACAGCAGGCTTGTGAGTAGTTGAATTATATTTATTATTGACGTCCACTTAAACTAAGTTGAATACCGTATTCTTCCACTGGTTAATGTGTTAATGTTGACATCCGGGCTGGCTTAGCACTAAGCTCTGGTATCACTTTCAAAACGAGACCGCTATAACTAAATGATCAAAATAAAAGTCTCCGGCGCCATACTACTTTCCTGTTTTGTTTTGTTTTCCGCTAACGCGCCAGTTCTGGCTGCAGCTTCGGTACAACACCATGCAAGCAAGTCACGAGTAAGTTCTAGTGTGCCATCAAATACGGCACCAAGCGCCAGTCAAAATTCTGCTGGTGCAAATCTAAATCCAGGAACGCTTCTGCTTCCTTTGACCCCAAAAATTGATGAGAGCGTTGGCAGCGAGCCAGGTGTCAGGCAAGAATTAGTACCAGTTGGTCCTAATAGCAAAACACCAATGCTGTCTGAAGAAATTGATATCGAAGAGCAAGAAGGTGCCAAAGACGAACTAAGTATTTCAAGCGAAATAAATGAGGACACCACTCTTAAAGGTACTGTTCAACTAATTGCTGACGATACCGAATTTGACCAAGAGAAAAACACTTTCTTAGGTACAGGAAATGCTGTTTGTATCATCGCCGGACAAGACTCAAAACTTGAAGCCGACATGATCCTCTATGATCAAAACTCAGACATGATTGATGCACGCGGCAATGTGCGAATTTATCGCGATGGTCAAGTAACCACCGGTAGTGCATTCAAATTTGACGTCAACAAAGAAGAATATTTGATTACGTCGCCTGATACCGCTGTTAATGGCACCACTATCGTGGCGAAAAGAATGCTTGGCGCAAATGATGGTCTGCGTTTCTCGAAAGGGAACATGACCATGAACAAGCCATTCTATTATGCTCGTCAACAAAACGTAATCGGCATGCCCGGCGTGTTCGATGATATGTGGAAAATTAAAGCTCACCCCGAGGCTTATTTGCCTGCCAAACAAAGCTTTAAATTCAAAGCCGATAAAATGGTTTATGAAAAATACAAAGAAGAAGGCAACCTGACCGTCTTTGGCGGCAGAATGATGTTTGGTCAGAAAGACAAATTCGGTATTCCGCTTGGTAAATTTACAGCCACAGTAGACAAGGAATCGAATAACGTCGTCTTTCCTGTCACACCGGCTCTAGGTAATAACCTTCAAATAGGTGGTGTTCACCTTGGTCCTAGCTTCAATAAGATTGTGGGCAAAGGCGTTTTGTCCTGGTCACCAATGCTTCAGTTCGGTGGAAAATCGCTTGACGGCTCCGCTTCAAGTGGTGGCATAGGACTTTCAGGACGTGCCTCTTACACCGGCAAAAAGTTGATGGCAAACGTTGCGGCAGGTTCTGTAAACAACTTGCTTGTTGCCGACTTGCACTACAAAATCAACGACCATATGAAATTTCAATCTGGTATCAACCGATACTTAGATGATGGTATGTTCGGCTTTAGAAGAGCCAGGTTGGCTGCTGAAGTTGTGGATGGACATATTTATACCAAAGTCCCATTCATGAGCAGCGTCGTATGGCGTAACTCAGGTGGTTGGTTCCAAGATAATCCGCAGCTTGTTAATCAATCTGCCGATTATGCCAAATTGTTTGGCGGTACTCAGACCAGCAAAGTGATGCCCAGTGGATTTAGATTGCAGACTCAAATGCAGTTTGCCACCAAGCCCATATTTGCAGTTGGCGACGACAAATATGGTATGCGCGGATTTCTTTATGGTGGTGTGGCTGCTAGAGCATACTCATCTGGAGATGCAAGCTTGATTGGACAGTTAGGTCCAGTTTTAGACATTCGCTTGAACAAAGTGAGATTGCAAGCCAATTACAACCAATCCGCCGTTCGTGGCGATTCGCCGTTTGTATTCGACCAATTCATCCAGGGCACGCGCTCAATGAACTTGATGGGCGATGTAAAAGTGCACAAGTACCTGACGCTTGGTGCTGGTGCTGGATACAACTTGACTAATAGTTTGTTCTTCTCACGTACTGTTAGTGCTGCAATTGGACCTGAAGATTTCAAAGTGATAGTCTCAAGAGAAATGGTGCGAGGAATCAACAGGGTTGGCTTCAACGTTTTGTACGGAAGTGCGATACCATTTAACAAACTTGTCCTCAAGGGCAATCCCGACCATGGTCAATTGGGTGGTATTTAAATGGCTTCTGGCTTAACCAAAGATTCCAACAAAGACGCACAAGTAGATCAAGCCAAACTGGATAAGTTCGCCAAAGAAAATATCACCGCCATTGGTATCGATATTGGTGGCACTAAAATTCGCTCAGCCGTAGTGCAGAATCGCAAATTAGTCTGCGAACCGGTTCAAATTTCCACTCCGCAAGGTGCCGATGCCATTGTGGATGACCTGCTCAAATTAATTGGCGATTTTCAAAAGAAGTACGGTAACGCCATTCAAGGTGTTGGTATTGCTACAGCAGGTGTAGTAGATACCTCGACAGGCAAAGTAATTGGATCGACTGGAAACTTGCCTGGTTGGGCTGGAACCGACCTTAAATCAATAATTGAAAGCAAGACCTTATTGCCTGTCCATGTAGAAAATGACGCTAACGCCGCAGGCTTTGGCGAAGCAAGCACAGAGCAAATTCAAGGCAAAAAATGTGTCATGGCTGTCACCTTGGGAACAGGCATAGGCGGAGGCATAATAATTGATGGCGAACTTTATCGCGGCGCCAGCTGGGCAGCCGGTGAAGTCGGTCACTTAAAAATAGCCAATAGCAACGAGCGTCTGTGCACCTGTGGATTATTTGACTGTTGGGAAGCTTTTGGAGCAGGACGCGGCATAATCATGACCGCCAAAGAGATGCTCAAAGGCGTTACTCCGCAACAATCACCGCTTGCAATGCGCCCAGAATCGGTGTCAACCCATGCTATTTTTGCTGCAGCCGGCGAAGACGACATCATTGCCAAGAAAGTAGTGGAAAAATGGCACGAACACCTGGCTATCGGGATGTCTTCGCTCATTCATGTTTTGAATCCAGACTGTTTTATCCTGGCAGGCGGTCTTGTTCGCTTCGTCCAGCTTGAAATGCTCAAAGAAATGACGATGGACCGGACTATACCGGGTCTGAAAGAAAAGTTTGAAATACATTTGGCTTCACTTGGCTCAGATGCTGGCGTAATTGGCGTTTCTCAGCTTGTCATAAACAAACTTGCAAAGTCTGGTAACTCGAAATAGATTTTCGGGTATAGTCGAATTATCAGGTTATTTTGTTTGTTGTGTTTTTGAGGACAAGCTATGACTTCTAACGAAGAAAACGGACCAATTGAAGGCGAACCAATGGAACAAAGTTCTAGTTCCAGTTCTAAATCATCTCTTGACCCAAATAACATGGCAGGCGCATTCACGAATGCTTTTGGTCATGCGCTGGTCCAGACACCTTTTGATATTACGCGCGAAGTTGTGAACGGACTTGTGGGCAAGAAAATTGTGCCCAAGATAGAACTGGTCAAAGCTCCCGAAAAGCAAGAAGACGTCACAACCGCCGAGTGGCAAGCTCAAAAAGTGGGCTCGGCTGCTGGCATGATTGGTGCTGGAATGATCGTTACTAAAATCATTTCCAAAATCTTGATCAGACGCTAGTCTTTAGATTTGGATTTTAGATTTTAACTTTTAACTTCAACTTCGTATTGGATTTTGACTTCCGCTCCGGCTGGCACGGTTACGGGAAATTCAAAAGTGTTCGAGTCGACTTTCTTGTATTTATGACTGGACGAATTTATTTTCCAGTCTCCATATGAGTGCTCGACAGCGGTGATTGTGACGTCACCTTCTTTTTTGCGATTGCGCAGACTTATCTCATAATTGGCTTTGAATTTTCTGTCGCTCACTTGAGTGTAAGTCATTTGTTTGCGCTCGCCGACAAGATCAAAAGCGTCGCCGATATAGAGCCTGATTTTTTCATCACTTGGAGTGTGATCGATTAAGTCTTCGCCAATGAATTGAAGCGAGCCGTCCGAATCTTTTTTATAAACGCGCACTTTGCCCTTGGGAAGCGCCATTCCAAGATTGTTTGCTTTGGTGTTAGCTACTTCGATTTTGACATTCACTTTTTGAGGGTTGCGCTGCGGCGACCAGCCACCATAAGTTTGCGACATCTCGGGCTCATAAATATAGAGCTTTCTTGTGGGAACTGCGGCTGCGTTAAACAGGCTCATTTGCTTGGTTTCGTGATTATTTAAATCAGTAGTGCCAGCAAGAGTATATAAATGATATTCGGCAAAAGATTTTTCGCTAAATTGTTGAGCCATGTCATTTGCCGCTTCCATTCTCGCCGCTTTCATATACATGGGCTGAGCTGGGGCTGTGACACGATTGACGTCACCTGCCATAAGTTTTAGTGCAGCATTTTTGAAAGACGCACCACATTCGTTATTGAGTGTAACCCAGCTGGTTAAATCTGTTTTGGTATCGTCATCATTGGCGATGGCTACATAGTCGCATTTCCAGCTCATTCCAGCTGTCTGGTAGGCTATTTCACTTTTATGATCGCCAGGTTTATTTGTTTCCAGTTTCCATAAAAGAGATGGTTTTGGTACCAATCCTGGTGGCAATTCTTTTACTTCGCTTTCACCCGATGGATTTAAAATAATTCCTGAATCTGTCTTTAAAACCAGTCCCACACTTTGAGTAGAGGGGTTGCCGTTTGTGTCTACAATTGTGACTTGAGGTGGGTTTAGTAAGATGCCTCTAGTTTCTGAAACAGACGAATTTAAATAGCGTCTGAAAGTGACTTCTTTGCCAACTGATTTTGAAAGAATAGTTTCAGGCGACATAACATCGTATTGATAATTTTGCTCACGCACCACCACTGCGTTTGGCGCAGTTAGTGAAGTGTATGAAACCGAAGTTGGGTCAATGGCTGCAGCCACATCTGAGAAGCGAACGAAGTTGACACCCTTCTCTAATGGCAAAGTGCGAACATCTCTTACTAGACCAAAATTCTGGTTATAGATAGTGATTGAAGTCCCTTCAGAAGTCGCTTGGCCTATTTCCAACTCTTTGGCGAAAGCGGCTGTTTGAACGCCTAGAGAAAGAGCTGTAAGTAGGACAAAAGCAGATTTAACCGTAACCATTAAAAGGTCTCCCATGGGACTAACTGCCATAAATACTAACATGCAAGAATTGACAAGAGTTCAGTGAAAACCCTGAGAATCACTCATCAGTAATGAGCCTCAACATTCAAAGCGAAAATCTCACGGCATTTTGAGAGGGTCTTCAGACTTAGTGCCGCAGGCCGGCCTACGGAGGCCGGCCTGCGACATGGACTTGTGAGTGCATCATCGACTGGTGTTAGATTTAGGACCGAATTACTTCTTTTGGTCGAAAGAATCTTGAACAAAAGGATTGATGTTGAATAAAAGCCTTTCGTTATTTCGACGAATCGCTAATTGAATATCAAGATTCGGGTTGCAGTTTGAGACTATATTCAAAAATTGGTCTATCGAATTAATTGGCTCACTATTAACCGAAATGATCAGGTCATTACTTGCAAGACCGGCTATTTGCGCAGGACCGCCATCACTTGCTTCAAGTACACAGACTTGAGTTTCTGATGATTTTTGCAAATTCAATCCAATATATGGTTTGACTGGAATCGAAAAATCTTCTGCGTAAACTGGATCAAATTCGTTTCTGTTTAATTGCGCTTCAAGTTCGCTAATTAGCCTCTCGTGACCGCTACCAGCAACTAAATTTATAAAGGCATTTTCAATTATTTTCTTGTTTCCGTGATGTTTGTTGATTTGCAAAATCCAGTTAGATTGGGCTCTTGCTCTGAAGCCATCTCCAAAAATAAACACAAAAGCGATATTTGCAAAAATTTCGCTCTGGGGCATGTGTTCTATAAACCAAGACACGTGATTGATTCGAGCCTTGTCGAATTCAAGCAGCCTTTCTGGCATAGAGGCGGGTAATTCCTGATACGCAACTGCAAGTTTGAACCTGGTGGCAATATCATCTTCGTCTGAAATTAGATTACTCTCGAGCTTTGCAACATCATCTAAGGTGAGTTTTTTTGCCTCGTCCTCCAGCCGCTCTTGCTCTTCTGTGGACAAGTCTTGCATTGCTTTTTCCTGTAATTATTTCTTTTCGTCGAAATATGGATTTTTCAAATGAGGTGGTGTATCTGTTTCAAGTGGCGGCTTTTGAATCTCAAGTTCGCCAAACAATAGAGACGGCGTTACAAGCGAAATGGCGGTGCCTGTATAGTCGCTTGGATATTTTGCTACGTAAGTATTTGCATCGTTTCCAGCAGCAAGCATATTGCGCAAATCTTGTCGGGTCAGTCTGCGCAATTGCGCTCCACGCACCAATTCTTCTTTGCCTGTGTTTACATCGACTGAATAAATAAACGATGACGATGAGCGCGATCCGCCAAGTGATGAAAGGATTTGCAATCCACTCACGCCAGAAAAATCGATTCCCATATAACCAGACTGAGTTTTTCTAATAATTAAAGCACTGGTTAAGCCCTGTGCTTTAGCCGTTTCAATGAGCTTCTTCTTCATATCGCTCATGCTCATAGGTTGGCTTGTTTCAATGAACAAATGTCCAGGGCAGGCGGTGCCACCACGATTATGACCATTGCTTTCTTTGCTCAAGCGTGTTGGTTTGCGTGTTGAGCAAACAGCTTTCAAGATACCCTTGTCTATCAAAGTAAGCTTTTGGGCTCTGACGCCTTCATCGTCAATCTCCCAACCGCCTTTAAGCGGAAGGTCTTTGTAAGTCTTTGCTGTGGGGTCGTCTACGATTGACAAAAACTCGGGAAATAAGCGCTGCCCAATCTTTTTGTCTGATTGTGAGCTGCGAAAGTATCCAATATCGTCTGCTCTATCTGCCACTACAAGTGGTGATATCACGCTCGAGACCAGATCGGCTGCGGCATCTTTTTCAAATAAAATAGGACCAAGATAATCGCTTGCTCTTTTGGCTTTAGATAATTCAATGGCGCGGCTTGCTATTTTGCGAGCTGACTCTTCCATCGTTTTTTGATCAGGCAATTGATCTAAAGCATTGACCGAAAATGTCTCATCATCAGATGTTTCCATTCCATCTTTGGCTTGAGCGGTGGCTTCTATGCGGAAGTTTGCACCAGTCTCTTGATCTTTTACCGTAGTGCCTTCGCTATTAACCAGTCTTCTTAGTTTCTTTCTTGTTGAAAAACTTATGCCGGATTGTGTGATGTCTGGATATTCTTTGAAGATGGCAGAAATTTTGCGCAGTCTATCTTCCCAGTCAGCCTGGTCAATAGGCGTATTTTTAACAACTTTGACGCTCACTACTGTTTTTGCGTCAGAAAAACTGTCGGGCTGGTCTTCAACTTTTGTATATTGACGAGTGGCTTTTTTAGATTCCAGATTTTCGACTGCTGACTTATAACTTCTGTCAGATGAGAGCCAGAGCGCATTTCGAATGGCATCGTAATCGTCGTCCAATACAAAAGTTCTGTCGCCAAACATAAAAGTCGAGCCGCGGTCGCTGTCCAGTTTTTTATCGCCGATGCGCAACACTGTTCTTGCAAAGCGCGAATTGGAATCGCTTTTATTTGTTATTGCTCCAAAGCTGGCACCAAGATAAAAGCCAATTGAATCTGTAATGTTATACGAAACAAAATATGGGGTGGCGAATTTATCAAGCTTCAGTTTTGATTTGGTTCTATCTAGCTCATCTTTCATGGCGTGCATGACGACATCATCTTGAGGAATCGCTTGCTTGCCTTCCATGGCAGGATCCGGAGTGGTGGCATAAGCTGCTGTGAGAGTTTGAGACAAGAAAAATGCTTGTGCCAAAAACAAAGTTAGTCGCGATTTTGGTTGCATTATTTCTTCTTCTCCGAAATAGGCGGCGGCAAAATTGGCGGTCTTTCTTGTTCTTTCAAACCTTTTTCAAGCTCAATTGTTTTTATTAGCAAACTGGGAGAACTTGCAGATACTGGAACCCATCCCGATTCTGCTCCGCATCGTCCGTTGAACGTAGCTGTTTCGGTACTGCCAAAAACTATTTTTTCAAGTGAGGCAAGTGGTGTTCCCACGATGTTTACACCACGTGTCAATTCGTCTGGTCTGCCATCTACAAAGACTTTGGTCACTCTAAGCGGCAAAAGAGAATAGCTTTGCGGCGTGAAACTTTGAGTGGTGGTAAAACCACCAGCGATTTCGTCTATAACAAGCCCATATGGCTTGTGCTGCGCTTTAGCTTCAGCAAGTAACATCGCACGCAGTTTTTTGTATGGAACTTTCTTTTGCGATTCTACTATCAAATTGGCTTGTCGAGCCACTGGCTGCATTCCTGCAGCACATCTGCCATGTCCGTTTGATGAGGTGAAGCTCCGAATGGGGCTGCGTGCCATCAGAAAATTACGCAAAACACCATTTTCGACGATATTCACCTTTTGAGATGCAACGCCTTCGTCGTCGAATTTATAGTATCCAACCAAAAGGTTGTCACCAAGCTTGTTTATAGTGGGGTCGTCTTTGACAGATATGAAAGGTGGCATAATTTTTTCGCCCACTTTTTGGGTGAAAGTTCTACCTTCGTATTCGTCTTTTTGTCTGTGACCTTCGATTCTATGACCTAGAACTTCATGGAAAAATACACCCGACGCCTTGCCATTTAAAATAGCCGGTCCTACATACGGCTGGGCTGCTGGAGCATTAGCCAGTTCGATAACAGATGTAGCAAGCTTTTTTACCATCGCTTCTACTTTGTCGGCGGTTGGATATTTGCCTGGTTCTGTAACTTCAATACTGTCAAAGAGTGAAACAACCATGCCGTCTTTTGCCATAGCGCTTGCTGATGTGGTCACTCTAAATTCAAAGCGACTATCGTCGATTTTGCTGCCTTCGCTATTCACTAAAAAGCGACGTACACTTTCTGCTTTTAAATCAACACCAGAATAAAATATTGCTGGGTAGTCTTTGTAAATGGCAGATGCCTTGCGCAGAGTGTCGCCCCATGCTTTTTTGTCGATTGAAAAATCAATTGGTTTTTCAGAGTGCACCACTTTTGGTGCGTCAGAAAAATCTGCCGATTCGTCTTCAGCTTCAATTTTGACTTGTTTATTTGCTTTGACGTGAAAGAATTTTTTCTGTGCCGCTTTGAGCGCGCGGTCGGTAGTGAGCCAAAGTGTGTCGCGCACAGCTACTTCGTCATCGTCTAGTGGAAAAGTGAAAGATGATGCTGAGAAAGAATGAAACGACATTGGCATGCCAAAAGAGCTTCCGCGTATCTGGTGCGTGTTATCCAATTCTTTGGTGCCGACTCTAAGAGCTATACTTAAGCGTCTGTCGTGGTCGTCGCTATCATCGTCTAGAGCACCATAGTTTGCTGAAAGCAAAACATTTTTTATGTCGTAAACCGAATAGCTCAAAAAATAGAGTTTTTCTGGTCCAATGTCCTTGAGTTTGCTGAAAGATCTGTTTAGCTCTTTCTCCATCGCATTGAGAACAACCGATTCGGAGGCGTCTGCGCTCATGGCGGCTGGTTGTGTGCTTATGGCAAGAAATAGAGAGAGACTGGTGGCGAAGACGCCTTTCAATAATTTGTTTTTAGTGCTTGAAAAGCCCATAATTCCCCGAGAAATACCCATATCACAACCCAGGACAGTGCAACGTAAGGTCAGCATATCATAATTGCAATTTTGCGACCGGACCCCTCAAATTTTGTTGTCAATCTGCGAAAATGACCACTAGATGGCGAAAGTGGAAATATCGGTGCAGGAAGAACTCAAAATTGTAAGTCCTAATGTGTTGCCGCCCGGCTCCGATTTGATCATGGTAATTTCTCAGAAAATTGCTCCTGAAAAGTCGCAAGCTTTTCTTGATTGGCAGAAGTTGATGACTGAAGCATCTTCTAAGTTTGAAGGCTATGAGCGTACAGAAGTTTTCCCTCCAGCGGAAGGGCTGCACGACGAATGGATTACAATCGTTCGTTTTTCAAGCAAAGAAAATCTAGATAACTGGATCGGCTCTGACACACGAGCAGAGCTAAATGCCAAATTTAAGGAAGATTTCGGCGAGTTCAAAATGCGTCGCATCGCAGATGGTTTCGACATGTGGTTTCAGCCACCGCAAGCGGTGAAAATTCCCTCCTGGAAAATGGCTATGACTATTCTTGTAGCGCTTTATCCAACACTTTTATTTTTGCAAGCGCTTGTTACTTTTCCTTTGTTTTCCGATTTTCCACATGTGTGGAAAATGCTTGCATCTATTGTTATGTCTGTGTCTGCTATGCAGTGGGTTGTGGTTCCATTTACAGTCAAAAATTTAAAATGGTGGCATTATCCCCAAGGCGACGCCTCCACCCAGAAACAAACTACACTGAAGGGAATCCTTCTAATAGTAGGCATTTTGGTTCTGACTGCATTTATCTTTATTCCGTTCTTTCCAAAAGCTTAAAATGATGAGGAGCAAATGAAAAACATACTAAAATGGTCGGCACCACTCATAGTGGCAATGTTATTTGCTCATCCGATTTCTGTATCGGCAAAAGGTGAATGGAAACTGGTTCAGACCGCTGAAAAAGATTTTTCAGTATCTATGCCTGCAAATGCTGAAATGGTTGAAAAGAAAGTGCAAAATGTCACAATTAAAGCTTTCACTGCTGATGAAGACGGCACTAATTATTCAATAACGCACGGTGCTGGAGTGGGCTCAAGTCCTACAGCTGATGCGGCTGACGCCATCGGCAATGGAGCCATAGGCGAATTTAAAAAACAAGCCGAGAAAGCGCAAGTGGCATTAACTGTCGATAAAAAAGAAGACGTTCAGGGCGAAGGCTGGTCCGGTAAAAAATCTTACATAAGTATTGGACCGGCCAAGCTTGAGATGCTTGCGGCTCTTAGCGAAAATAAAAATGTCGGATACTGCCTTGTTACTGCATCTAGTCAAAACGCAGTGCCTGACCAGAATTTTTCACCTCGTTTAAAGTTGATACTAAAGTCACCAATGAATTGTATGTAAACAAAGCTCAAAATCTAGGCCAAATGGTCGGAATAATTCTGGGAATTGCAGTTGGTGGCGGAGTGGGCTTCTTCGTCGTAAATTCACTAAATAAAAAAAAGAAATCGGCATCCTAAAATTCAAAACAAGTAAGTAGAAAATTCATGAAAAACAAAATCATCGCTCTTTTAGCCTTTGCACTCTTTTCGTCTGCGGCTCCCGCCTATTGCGAAGCCAGAGACGGCGACTTATTCGACAACATGGGCATGGACCTCATGTTGCACGATGCCGAACGATTGGCTGACGAGCATGAATATGATCGCTCCAAACAAAAATGGAGTCGCGTTATTCAATTTATGCACGCCCCCAATTGGTTTGCCACTGCAGCCGTAGTACCTATTTGCTTGAAATTTGCCCGTCTTGCCGATAAAAATCTTGCCAGATCTGAAGACGCCGATGCCGACCAGCTCTTGCGTGCGTCATTTGACTTTCCCTTTCACAAACACGGTGAAGACGTGCAAGTAGATTTGGTCGCAGTGAAGCTCATAGATAACTATAAGAAAAAGAATCAGACCGAGCAATGCAAGCAGTTCTTGCAATATGCAATAAGTAAAACCAACGGTCAGCGCCAATCTGAATACAAAGCCAAGTTGGACGCAATGACTCAAGTGGTATCGCAAGAACCAGAAGTTCCTCATGTTCCAAGTCCGGATTCGCCACCAACTGATGCTCCGATAGAGCAGAAAGCGCCCGAATCAATACAGCTACAGCAACGAGTGCAATAACAAAACATCTGTTTGCATATTCCGATTTGTTTGGTGTTGTTCCCGTTCGGGAACTTTTCGATGCGAATACGTTAAATCTTCAATTTGGTTCCCGAGCGGGATTGAAATTCCTGATTTATTGGATTAAGATTAAAAAGTTCCCGTTCGGGACTTTGCAAAGTGAAAATTTCAGACGCCAACGCATTAGGAATATATATTCGTAATGCTAGAAAAGCCCAGAACCTGACGCTGGAAGAGGTTGCCACAGCTTGCGGCGTAGGCAAACGATTTTTGGGGGAATTAGAGCGCGGCAAATCCACCTGTCAAACAGGTAAGTTATTTATGGTTTTGAATGTACTAGGCATCAAAGTCGAACTGGTCAGCAAAACTGGAATTAATAACAATGCCCAGTGAAGAAGAAGTGGGAACTGATAAAACTCTTGAGGTTTGGCTACATGATGAATTAGTCGGACACTTGTACCAACTGCACTCTGGAGATATCTCATATCAATACGTTCTTAAGGCAAGTAGGGCGTTATCTCTCAGTTTACCGGTTCAGTATGAGGCGTATTCTCAAGGGCAATGTTTTGCTTATTTTGATGGGTTGTTGCCGGAGAGTGAATTCCAAAGAGAAGCGATAGCAAAAAAATTTAGTATCAACAAAAAGAATTCATTTCGCCTCCTGCAGGCAATTGGAGCAGATTGTGCAGGAGCGGTTTCCTTCCATCAGCCGAGAAGCAAGACAAGTAGTTATCGCAAGGATGAGCTAAAAGAAGTAAGCGAAAAGGAGTTAGAAGGCTTAATCCATGAGTTGCCTCAAAATCCTTTATTCATCAGCAAGAAAAATCAGCTAAGACTTTCACTTGCAGGAGCGCAGCCTAAAGCCGCGGTAATTTATCGTGACGGTAAAATATTTTTGCCTTTGACTGAGACTCCCACAACGCACATATTAAAGCCTGCTGTAGAGGGTCTTGATCAAACAACCTCTAATGAATTTTTTTCTCTGATTGTCGCGAAAAGCCTTGGACTTGTTGTCCCGGCGGTCGAACTAAAGACAGCCGGACGAACTCAATATTTATTGATTGAGCGCTATGATCGAATTTCAAAAGATGGAAAAATAAAGCGCATTCATCAAGAAGATTTTTGCCAAGCTTTAAACATCACATCATCCGACAAATATGAAAGTGATGGTGGTCCAAGTATTTCAGATTGTATGAACTTATTGTTGGAAACTAGCAGCCCAGTGAATTCTCGCAATCAATTCATGCGGATGTTGGTCTTTAATTACTTGTTCGGCAACATGGATGCTCATGGCAAAAACTATTCTTTGCTGCACAAAGACGATGGAATAATTGAGATAGCTCCGATGTATGATTCTGCGTGCACTCTTATTTATGCGGAGCTAGAGCGCAAGATGGCAATGAAGATAGGTGGTAAATACGACCCGTTGCAGATATTTTGCAGGCATTGGAAAAGAACTTGTGAGTTGTCTGGCTACTCATACCCGGGACTGCTTAGAGTGCTTGCAAAATATTGTATTTCCATACCTGCTAATGCAGAAAAGTATATCGAAAACCTAAAATCGAAAGGTATTGAGGTTGTTTTTTTAAATTCGGTGTACGAAGTCGTAAAAGACATTTGTCATTTAACTCTAGATAGATTGTCGGCGGAAGATAGGCTGAAAGCCGAACGGCGCAATTAGCAAATGCACCGCATACAGTGGTATTCAAAAACGAATGACTAACTCAATCGTGGTGGTGGGCGCTCAGTAAAATCTAACTTCGAGTCTTTAAAATGTACTTTTTGATAAGTATGACTAAAAGTATGACCAAGCAAAATTTGAAAAAGAAAAACGCCCAACCTGTGAGCGTTTAGAATAATATGGGGCAAGCGAGGGGACTTGAACCCCCGAGTGCTGATACCACAAACCAGTGCCTTAACCACTTGGCGACGCCTGCCATACTGCGAGTACCGCAAATTCCATTATACACAAACGTCAAATAAGGACTCAAATTAGACTTAGTTTGCGCCACAAAATGCAAAGAAAGGCGGCAAAACCCTGGCCAGTACGCCCCCAATCACAAAGGCGCAGACCCAGGAGCCTATCCAGATTGTCATGGCTATTTTCATGCCCCGCTCTTTTATCATGACGCCCACTGTGGCGATGCACGGAACAAAGAGAGTTATCACTATCATGGCGGTAACAGCTTGGGCGGCGGTGAGTACAACCTCGGTCAAGCCGAATGAGGCAAAGTCTCGGCGCACTATTCCTAATATAAAGGTAGTTGGAATTCTGGGGTCGCTTGGAAGCAATAGCCACTGAGTGACAACAGGTTTGAGCCAATTTACGAACGTATCGAGCCAGCCAAGCATTTGGGCAATAGATACAACTGCTCCAGCCAGTGCAAACATGGGCAGTGCTTCGCGCAAAAAAGCATATGTTTTGTTCCAGGTTTTTTTAAACACGTTGTCTGCGCGAGGAAGGCGCATGGGTGGCAGGTCTATAATTAACGGCTGCGATTTGCCTGGCAAAATTTGATTGAGCAAAAGTCCCGAGACTGCAAGAATTAAGGACACGACTGTGCCATAAACAGCCCAGGCGTAAACTCCACCGGCGCGTGCAAGTGTGCCTGTTACCACGCCTAGTTGAGCAGAACATGGAATTGCAATTCCAAGCAAGGCTGTGGCAATTATTTTTTCGCGTGTGCTTGTGAGTAATCTAGTTGTAATTGTGGCCATGGTGACACAACCAAGACCTAGTATTAATGGAATTATCGCTCTGCCATTTAGTCCGATTTTGTTCATCAGTCTATCGACGAGGACTGCCAAGCGTGGCAGATAGCCTGAGTCTTCTAGTAAGGCTAGACCAAAATAAAATGCGGCTACAAGTGGAAATAAAAGTCCAAGTAAATATGTGACAGTGAGTGTCAGAACGCCATACTCGCCAACGAGCAAATTGCCAACAATAGATAATGGATTGTTTTTATATTTCCAGAAATCGAAGGCCACTTCCGATTTAGGGGCTGAATTTAAAAGACTTTCTATTTGTGCTTTTTGCTCATTGGTAGATGCCGCATTTGGTAGTGAAATGACAGTATCTTTGTATTTTATTTCACTTGGAAAAACACAAGCAGCAAGCTTTCGAACATTTGGCTCCCAGTGAACTTTCATCCCTCGCTTTTCAGTTAAATCAACCAGATCGCCTGCTACCCAGACTCCCAATAGCTGATAGAAAATGAGATAACAAATGGCAAGAGCTGCAATAGTGCCAAACACCGGATGCAGGAGTAGTCGGCCAAGTTTGATCGAAGTAAGCGTGCCAAGCCTCTTGTCGATAACATGTAGCGAAACTATCTGATCGACTTTAGCGCGGCGCTCACTATATATGGTGTCATCTATTCTAAGTGCCTGGGGAATTTCAGGAAGTTCGCTTAGTGTAACGTCGTCGCCTTCGATAAACAGTAAGGCTTTTGCGTAGTCTAAATTTTTATTGGATGCCGCAGAAATTACAAGTTGAACTTGGTCCATTACAGAAGGTGGTGAAATTCCAGGACGAGCATTTTCTATCTGATTTAAAATCTGCTGAATGCCTTGCTTTTTGACTGCAACGCATTCGATAACAGGAATGCCAAGCTCGGCTTCAAGAGCGCTTGCATCTATTTTTAAACCGCGCTTTATCGCTTCGTCAACTTGGTTTATGACCAGTATCAGTGGCTTTTGTGTGTCAATTAATTGAAGAGTTAAAAACAGGTCGCGATCAAGACTCAGTGCTGAAGCGACATTTATGATGATATCGCCTTCAAGCATTATTTTGCGAGTGGCGCGCTCTTCATCATTGATGCTCGATATGCCATAAACACCTGGCGAATCGTAAAGATCGAATTCGCTCAAACTTGCATGGGCAATGTCTATTGTTGTACCGGGGTAGTTCGATACGTCTGCATTCAGCCCAGAAAGAGCGTTGAAAATGACCGACTTGCCCACATTGGGATTACCCACTAAGACCACGTGTTTGCGTTTAGTGGCTATAGAAGCCACTTTTGCGTCGGTTGTAGTGGTTTGGGTTTTCATAACGTCACAAACAGATTAAGGAAATCACACCATTTGTTGGTGGAGCCAACCTCTTCAGCCCCATTATATGATTTCTTGTTTCTTTTTTAATTAGAGCAAGATCCCATCTGATATTTTAAATGGATGCGCGCACGACTCCTTGCTTCGTTTTTAACCGTTCTAACTATCCTTTTCGCCTTGCCCACCACACAAGCGCTTGGACAGGAAACAGTGCTTGCGCCACCTTCTCATGTGCACAACGACCACGCCGTCGCCGACGGGCATCTGAAAAACGGGTGCAAAGTCATTCTTTTGCCAGAGCCAAGTTTTCCTGCGGTATCTTGCCAGCTCTGGTTTCACACCGGCTCGCGTAATGACCCGCCTGGTTTAAACGGACTGTCCCATGTTATCGAGCATATGATTCAAAATCGAATGCAGCTCGATAAGGACGGCGTCGCTCAACGTCTAATTGAGTGCGGTGCTAAGTTTTCTGCCTCTACAAGCGACGACTTTACTTTATTTGTTGAAAATCTTGCTTGTGAAAATCTCAACGTGGCGCTTGGGGCGCTGCCTAAATTTCTCAATCAATCGCCCTTTAGCGACGGCGAGTTAAAAGTGGCATGCAAACAAGTTGTCTCTGAAATCGACGAGCAAAATAAACAAAAGTCGCGATTGCTCGATGTTGAAATGCGTCATCTGGCCTATAGACTGGCTGGATACTCCAACCATCCAGCTGGAGATCCTGCTTCACTTGAGCAACTCGAAATTAATGAGTTGAATAAATACTTCGCCAAGCATTACGGACCACAAAACGCCACAGTTGTTTTATCCGGCAATATTGGGGCTCAACAAAATATTTTGAGTCAGCTCGACAAAAGCATCGGACATATAAGTTCGCAGCATCCTAGGCCAGAGTCGCGTTTTGTTCATCCCAAACAAAATGCCGAGCGCCGAGCTTTTTTGAAAGTGGCAACAGATAGCCCTGAAGCACTTGTTGCCTATCAGGCTGTTTCACTGACAAGCCTTGATGCTCCTGCTTTCATGGTGCTTGAATCTGTGTTAAACGCAAACAATGGTGGCATTCTGGTCAATCATTTTCTTGAGACCAAGCTTTGCTCATCGGCTCGTGTAAGCTTCGAATACAAGCGACATCCGGGTTTGTTTTTATTGCATTTAAAAGCAAGACAAGGAGTGGATGTACAGGCTGTTTTGAGCGAAGTCGACTTGATGGTAAACACCCTTAAAGATAATCCGTTGAATTCTGAAAATATTGAGCGAGCCAAAAATCAGACTTTATTTAATTTGCAAGCTTCGCGCACAAGTCCCTTTCTATCAGCTTTTCAATTAGGTCTATTTGATGTAACAGCCAATGGACAAAAAGGTACTCTCAAAGAATTAGAAAATAAAATCGCCAAAATAACGCCACAAGATGTCCGCAGTTGCGTGCAAAAGCATTTTGTTGCCACAAACAGATCTATTGTTTCTCTTGGCGGAAACCAGTCAGCAGAGTCAATTCCAAATATTGAAGACTATCATCCAAAGTCTGTCACTATGGCTGGCTACACACCGTGTTCTTTTCCAGTGCAATCAGCTATGGCTGCCACTATGAGTGGTGGCGGGCAGAGTCAATTGCCTCTGGCAATTTCTACTAAAAAATTGCCAAACGGATTATCTCTCACTGTTTTACAAGTTAAAACAAGTCCAGTGCTTGAAATTGCCGGTGCCTGCAAAGCTGGTCTTGCTTACAATTCGCCTGGAAAACCGGGTTTATCTGAAGTACATGCTCAAGTATTAAATGGTGATTCGCTAAAAATAAGTCAACTAAAGACTACCGAATTGCAATTCATGAAAGGGCTACCCAGGCGCGATTTAATTTATTTCAACCCTGAAAAAATCAAACTTACATTCAGAACAAGAGCTTTCAGCGAAGACTTGGAATCGCAATTGAAGCTAGTTTTCCACCATTTGATTGAACCATCAGTCAATGCCACCACGCTTGAGCGTGCCAAAAAAGCGGTGGAAGATGGTGTGATGTCGGCTGAGAAACAGCCAGAAAAACGCCTTGAGCGTGCAATTCTGCGCAATTGCTTCACTGCTCAATCAGCCTTGGCACCAGATGAGCCGGCTCAAATTTTAAAATCGGTCCAGGACATAAGCGAAGAAGATGTAACTAAGTTTCATTTGCAGCATGTGCAGCCGTCTGAGACATCTATCGTGATTGCAGGCAATATTTCGATGGACCAGGCTTATCAGGCTTTGAGCGCCGCTCTTGAAGGGCATAGCTGGAGTGGTCAGATAGAATCGAAAATTGATACCAATCTCAAACAGATGTCAAAGAAAGTGCTCATCAACACACCTTCTAACACTGCCGGTCCGCGCGAGACTATGGTTGCTCTTGGTAGGGTTTATCCCGATTCGCTTAGCAATGGAAAATTGAGTCGATTGCTTTTGGCTAACTGCCTCATGTGCGAGCATCCGCTTTATTCGGCTACAGTCAAATATTTTGGCACTGACTCCAGTTTTCGCAAAGTAACATCAGACGTATCACCGCTGGATAATTGCAGTATCTGGAAACTGATTGTGGCTGGACCGCAAGCTGAGACCAAGAATATTTTGAATGCAGTCAAGCAATCTATCGCTGATACCAAATTTGGTTCGCCTGATGATGCTCGCATATATAAGATGAAAGAGTTTTTGCAAGGCGAAATTTGTTTGCGCAAAATGGAAAACATGCATAAGCTCGCCGGAGCCATGCTTGAGGGCTTGTCCACGACCGGGCAGGCTGATGCATGGTGGCAAGTGCGCAAAGATATCTTGCAGATAAAGCCTGATGTGGCGCGCGCATATCTTTTGCAAGAGTTTGTGCCTGAGTTGTCTTGTCTTGTGGTGTCATCTGACAGTAAAAACTTGAAACAAACTCGTGGTTTTAACCTCAAGTAAATTAACTATTTCCAATCGAAATTGAGCAATTAAGCCGAATTTCGTTGTTTGTGAGCTGCGACTTAAAAACTTCTATTTTTCTTCTTTGAAATGCAAAATATATAAAGAGTATTTGTCAATAGATATCAAGGTTATGCCGCATTTCTGTAGATCGTAAATATATTTGCTAAGCAAATGAGAGGTGCATCAGGTTAACTGGTGCACATAAAGCCGAGTTTCAGATAATGTAAAGAGGGGACGCGGGCTTTGTGAATTAATGTCGAGGGGGCAAAGGGGCATTGTGTGGGGCTCTTGGGGTGCTTGGCAATTTCAATTTAATTGCAAAGCAAGTACCTGTGAGGCTTTCGAGTTGTAGTAGGGGGTTTGACTTACAGACGGTTAGTTCGATAAGATTTGCCAAGAATTACGGAGCCATACAAATTGCCTATGGAAACGACCGCTATCGAAGGCATCCCCGAACTAGTTCGTGATGATGTTGCTTTCAATTCAACTTCGGCGAATCACATTCAAGGAACATTTAAAGGACTAAGCAGTCCTCTCTTGTCTCCTTATACGCCGCAAGATAACAAAGTCAGTCTAGGAGGTCTGGAAGACTTGTTGGAGACTAATCAAGAAGTGTTAGAGACTCAGAAGTCCGATGAACTAGAAGTTCTTTGGCCTGGAGTCCACCATGAGCTAATTCCTCAAGCAGCCAAACGAAACCCATCCTTTTATATGATGTTGGGATTCATTGGCGGCGCTGTTGTCTCGCTTGCTGTAGTTGGAGTTTATTCTCTCGCTTCATCCAAGATTGCCGAAGGCACAGCACAAAAGAGTATGGTAATCGCCAAAGGCGCAGCACCAAGTGCCGCCCAAAATGAAACCATGAACTCCAATACTGTTGATCCAAGTTCAGTAATCGTTCCTGTTAGCAGCACATACGAAGTGAAAACAGGCGACACTCTTGCTTCAATCGCACTTTCTAATTACAAGAAAGTGACACCTCGTTTGATTGATGCCATTGTTGAACACAACAAATTGAAGAGTGCTCACATGCTTGGTTTGGGTCAGAAATTGACCTTGCCTCCTTATCAAACTCAGACTAGCCGTTTGGCAGCAACCGACCAAGGCCGAGTCAACTAAGAGTCCCGACTTCAATTGGAAAACGAAACAGTCCCAGATGTGGTGAGCACGTTAGGCATGCTTGCCAGTCATCTGCCAGGCTATGAGATGAGGCTGCCTCAATTGGCTTTGTCTAAGTCGATTGAACGCGCTTTTTAACAGGAAAAACAGGCATATTCGAAGCCGGCACAGGCATTGGCAAAAGTCTTGCGGCTCTTGTCCCTGCTGTTTTGTCGCGCAAAAAAGTGGTTGTATCTACTGCCACAATTTCTTTGCAAGAGCAATATATAAAAAAGGACATTCCACTTCTGCAAAAGCTTGTTCCTTTCGAGTTCAATTATGCTTTGCTTAAAGGTCGCGGCAACTACGTCGGCATCAGGCGTTTCAACGATTTTGTGGCAGAAAATCCCAAAAGCAATGCCATTGACGACGAGTTTGTAGAGTGGTTAAACGAAAGCGAAACCGGCGATATAAGCGAGCTGGACTTTACACTGCCTGGTGAAATTTGGCAGGAAATCAATTCAGATGGCGAAGACTGTCTAAGACAACGCTGTCCAAATTTTTCTGATTGCTTTTATTTTGGCGCGCGCGAAGCGGCTGAACATGCCGACATTTTAGTAGTCAATCACAATCTGCTTCTAGTTGATGCAGCCTCTGGTGGCAACGTATTGCCCAAATACGATTTGCTCATCATAGACGAGGCGCATCATTTAAACGATATTGCCACTGAGGCATTTAGCTCGCAAATAAGCAGCCGAGGGCTCAAAAGACTAAGAAACAAAGCCACCAAGCAATTGAATGCTCCAATAAAATTGCTTGAAGATATCGAGTTCGACTCACATGCTCTTTTTCATCGATTGCGCAACGATTACGCTTTCAATAAAAAACGAGTGAGACAAAGTATCAAAGAAGCTGAGCCCATGCTCATGTCGTTGCATGTACTTAGAGGCTGGATTGAATCACAAGATTATGAAAATGTTCTTGATGTTGATTTGGCCAAAGAAAAATTGAAGCTGAAAGCAAAAGCAGTAATTTCTACAATCGACAGATATATAAAATGTCTCGACCTGCTCAAGTTGCCTGATTCTAACTGGGTTATATATGTCGAGCAATCGACTAATCCAAATCATGAAAACTTTTCTGTCACAGCATCGCCTCTAGATGTATCTGGTTTTATAGCTGACAATCTGCTTTCTAAAGCGGGCTTGCACTCTACAGTTTGTATGTCAGCCACTCTTGCCACCGCAGGCGATGATCCTTTTGACTATTTTAAAACTTCAGTTGGTGTCATAGGTCCAGTTGTTCAAGACAAGTTCCAGTCACCGTTTGACTATAAGCACCAGTCTATGCTCTTTTTGCCTGGTAGAAAATCGTATAACCTACCAAACCCAAATGACGCTGGATATATTACTGAAGCTAGTCGCGTTATTGAACAGTTAATAGAATTGAGCCATGGTAGAGCGTTTATTTTATTTACCAGCAGAAGTGCTTTGTTCAGAGCCTTTGAGATTATTTCTAAACGCTTGCCTTATGAGGCAAGACGTCAGGGCGAAATGCCAAGGAATAAGTTACTCGAATGGTTTAAGGTGACACCAAATGCAGTACTATTTGGAACGTCTTCTTTTTGGGAAGGTGTGTCAGTCGATGGAGACCAATTGAGTTTGGTTGTAATTGACAGAATTCCTTTTCAAGCGCCAGACGACCCAATCTACGAAGCTCGTTGCGAGCGTTTGAAAGAAGGCGGAGAGAAAAGTTGGTTTGGTGATTTGGCACTGCCTTATGCTATTACTCGTTTGAAACAAGGGGTGGGAAGGCTGATTCGTACACAATCAGACAAAGGTGTTGTGGCAATCTTAGACCCACGTTTGACCGAGAAAGCTTATGGTCAAAAAATTATTGAATGTCTGCCGCCCATGTCAGTGACGCACAACTTGCAAGATCTGCCCAGCTTTTTCAACGTCAATTCTTTGAATAGTTAAGGTTGATACTCACTCAAAAGCTCGACGTAGTTTAATATCTTAACCTCCTCTTAATAGACAATTGGAAGAATTGAAGCAGGATGATAACTAAAGGAGCGCGATTGCATTTTTTAGTGGCGTTTGTTAGTCGCGATCAGAGTCGCTGTTGCTTAGAGCTTGCGGTTCGTCTTGCGGTAGCTAATCAAGCACGTATTACAATTCTAAAGGTGCTTGCAAACCCACATGCCGTTGGGGTTGTTGCTGAATTGATAGCGACCGATGAACCTTTCGTCCTTGCTAATTCTGAAGTTCAGTCTGTAGTTGACGAGTTGATGAGCGACGAACTTGATGTGAAGGCGGTCGTTCGCAAGGTGGATAACGTGGCAGAGGGTCTCGTCTCTATATCTATAGAGTTGGGAGTCGATATGGTCTTTCTTGGTACACGCGATGTAAGACATCCATCTGGACTGCTTATGGAGAACGATCCTATCGCTCATTATGTAGCGGAGCGCTGCCCTGCAAATGTTGTTTTAGTGCGAGAAAGAAACGATGTTTGAGAAAATCTATTTGCTGTATTGAAAGAAGCTTCCTTATTCAGCTTGTAATTCGTCAGATGTATCAACGTCGCTATCGCTTATGTCTTCTATTTCGCCTGGAACGATACACAGAGGAATTTCTGAGTTATTAATCAGATAACTCACAATTGGATTTAACTTTTGAAAGAATGTTCTTCTTTTAGGGTCGATTGTTCCAAGGAAAATCAAGTCTGCGCCTAGCTCTCTTGAGACGTTGAGCAAATCTTTAGCGACTTCACCAGTGCGGATTTCTCCAGAGGCGTTAATACCGCGACTTTTCAAATCGCCAATTACACGATCAATTAATTTGTTGGCTTTCAAGTTTGGGCGTTCGGACGCCACCAATTGTGCCACCACGCCAACCTTTTCAGGATCCGGCATAATGCGAAGTAATACAAGTTCAGCATTGAGAGAGCGTGCCTGTTTTTCAGCCATGGCTAACACTTTGGCACTTCTTTTGGGGCTAGTAAATGCAACTACCAGTTTCATAGTTTAGATTAACTCCATGTTTTTAAGCGTCATTAACCATGCCAAACTAATTTCAAAAGAAAATAACACGCTGCAGATAGAGAAAATGCAACGGGAAAGGTTAGTACCCAAGCTAATACTATCAGTTTTAATGTCTTGGGATTCAATTTTTCGCGTCCATAAGACGGAATTGTCCCACCAGCTACTGCCGAGCTAAGTGTGTGAGTTGTACTTATGGGGGCTCCTATGTGAGAGGCGACCATGATTATAAGTGCAGTGGCCATCGAAGCCCCAAAGCCTTGCGAGTGAGTCAATTTCTCTTTGCTTATCTTTGTGCCCACGGTGCGAATAACTTTCCATCCGCCAATCACTGTTCCAAGTCCAATGGCAGTTGCTGCTGAAATCATGACCCAGAGCGGAATATCAGTTGTAGTGTATCCATACTGGCTAAAGTGTGTGCCTAAAATTAGAGCGATAATGCCCATTGTTTTTTGACCGTCATTGCCGCCGTGGCTGAAACTTACAGAAGCGCTTGAAAAAATGTGAGCCCATCGCATCATCTGTCTTCGACTCTTCAGTTTGGCTGGATCTTCTTCTTTATTATTTTCTTGCGAAACCAAGAGTGCAAGCCAGGTTATCAGTGCGCCAGAGCCAAAGCCAATTAAAGGTGAAATAAGTAGAGCTAAAAATACTTTGTTCAGTTCGTGCCACTCAACACCACTTGCTCCTGCAGCCATTACACCTGCACCAAATAAGGCACCAATCAGGCAGTGTGATGAACTCACTGGAATTCCATGCCACCATGTGAATAAATTCCAAATCAGTGCAGATACAAGCACTGCCACCACAATCGGTAGAGTGACATGATCGGCTGGGATAATTTTGGTTATCACTTGTGCAACCGCTGTTCCTACAAGCAAGGCGCCCATGAAGTTGAGTATGCCACTCATGAAAATGGCGATTCCAGGTCTTAATGCCTTGGTATAAATGACGGTGGCAACTGCATTTGCCGTGTCGTGGAAGCCGTTGACGAAATCGAATCCCAGTGCCAGAGCGACTGCTATGACGGCGATTACTGTGTCCACAGACATTAGTTATTCTTAAGAGGCTAGAGCCTTCTCAAGCTCCTATTTTGGGTAATGACATTCTCTAATTGAATATCAATTCTTTGGTAAAGTAGAGGTTAAGAATAGCCTATTGGCATACGACTTTTACAGCTCTAACTTGAGGAGTTAAATTATTAGCTCAAAGTCCGATGATAGAAAAGCCCAGGACGACGAGGACGAAGATGTTCTCGATTCCAGTCGGGTTCGCTCGGCTAAACAAGCCAAAATGCTAAAGCAGGCTGTAGCCAGTAATCCTGACGCTTTTGTTTCTTTTTCGGAAGGCATGGCCACAGTGGATAAATTCGAACTCATTTATGACTCGATGACATCGGCCTGCGCACTTCCTTTAGCTTCCCAGGAATTCGTCTCTTTCAGCCAGGGAATGTCTAACGTAGACAAGTTTGAGTTAATTCACTCCGCTGGCTTTATCCACAACATCGGAAAAATCACTTCATTTGCTCAGGCGGCAGAAGTCCTTGCTCAGTTAACGCAACTTTCAGATACACTTTGTCGACTATTGTCTGGTGTAAAAAGCTATCCATTTCTCAATTTGGTTTCAGTCGAATGGAAACAATTGCTTGAGCACAAAGAGTTTTGTGCTCATCAAAATTTATTGCAGCTCGATTCGCACCTAAACATAGAAGAGACACTTTTGGATTTGTGTCATCAGCTTTATCACCTGGCTAATCCATGTATTGACAGGCTTTACGGTCAAGAAAAACTAGACATGGAAAATTACAAGGACGTCATGCTCTGGAGCGAAGCGGCAGCTCTTATTTGCGAGACCGCTCTTCGTCATGAACTTGGCTTTCTCGATTCAAGCCCGGTCCAGTTTTTGGTTCAGGACAAGAAAGAAAATTACTATGTCGACCTGGATCAGTTTTTGCTCAAAAGTAATCTTGAAGATTTATGCAAGCTGCTTTCAAAATCGATGGTTCGCGGCTCCAGTAGCCTGACTATGAGCGCATGGATAGAATCGGCATATGAAAGTTATATAAGAACGTTCAAGCAACGCTCTGGATTGATAAAAGTTTAAAGCTAAGCTAAATCTAGTATGCGGGCGAAGTATATCTAGCTTCAACCGGTTCTACTGCATTGGTATCGGCATAGACCCAGAGGTCGCCTGGACGCCAGTGCATGGGTTGTTTGCTCAGAAAACGAAATACGAGCAATTGGCGAATAATGCGACGGGCGGAAGGATTACCGTCTCCGCGCTTGTCGTTTGCCAGTCTGGTGCGCAACTGAATAGCTTCGCGTTTGGTCCAGCAAAATGCAGGTCCTGGATTTGCACCCTTGGAACGGCATAAAATAGCTACTTTCCCCGAGGGCTGCGGCCAACCTAAAACGTAATAATTTTCTTCATGCATACCCTCTAATAATAGGGCAAAATCGAGAGATGAGAAGCCCTCAACATATAGTAATTTTTCATCCTGCCGCCATTGGTGATTCTATGATGGCAACTCCTGTGGCTATGGTGCTGAAGAATTCTTTTCCAGACGCAAAGATTACTTATTGGTCACATTCAAGTCTGCGACCGCTTGTTCTAGATATGTGTCCGTATATCGATTCGTTCATGGATTTTAAAAAAGAAAATGTTTTTCGGTTGCTTTCTCAATTGAAAGCAACCAAATGATTTATTCATCGACCTGTCAGCGTCCTTGCGCGGGGGCTTTCTGTCTGCTTTGGGAGCGAACAAAGCATTTTGTATGACCAAGCAAAAAGTGGGCGATATAGCTTTTGGGCATATGGTGGATAACTTTCTTGATACCATCAGACCTATTTGTCCTCAGTTGCCCGAAAAGTTTTTCCCAACTCTTGATGTTGAAAGAATTCCAGAATCGGCCCTGTCACCAGATGTGGTGCAGGTGGTTCAAAATAATTCTAATTTGATTGCCATCGTCCCTGGTGTCGGTAAATTGCGACCAAATAGAGCATGGCCAGAAACGAATTGGGCTGAGCTTATTCAAAACATTTTGGCATCAGGAAAATATTTGCCTGTCTTTATCGGTGGTCCTGAAGAAGTAGAGTTAGGCTTGAAGTTAACAAATGAATTTCCCGCTTGCATAAATCTGTGCGGCAAATTGAGTCTGGCACAAACTGCTTATGTACTCAAAAATTGTAATCTCGTAGTCTCTGCCGATACCGGACCTGCCCACATCGCCACTGCGGTTGGAACTCCAGTTGTTGGAATGTATGGACCGACTCAAGCCAGTCGTTATGGTCCATATGACTGTCGAGCTGACGCGATAGACGCAAGTGACCAGTGTCAATGTCGTTATGAAAAGGCTTGCAAGCTCAATTCAGGCGAAGCAAGCGGTGAGTGCATGAAATCAATAACCACCAAAGTAGTATTGGATAAGCTACAAAGCTAAGCTGGCGCCTGAATTAATCTTCTTGACAAGCGGGCGTGTCGGACATAGTATAAGGTGGCATATTTACTATTAATTGAATGATTTTTTGCTGCGCCTTTCAGAGGACTTTTTTACTATGGCCGACCCCAAAGCCCCTGTTGTTAACGAAGTTACAGATAGAGTAGAACCGGTAGCACCTGTTACGGATGCTTCTGCACCTATTCAAGCTGAAGTAACTCCTGCAAATGGCACTCGTTTAGAAACTGCAGCTCCTGCCGCCGTGCCAGATGGCAGTACTTTTACCTTCAAACCAAAAGACGGTCCTGAATTAACAGGCAATGTAACTAGAGTTGAAAATCGCAATATCTTAACTACAACAGCAGGCGATACATATGATGTTAGGCAGCAACCGGACAAACGTGCAGTCTTAATCAAAGTCGAGAAAGATCCTACTACCGGAAAAATTACCGACGTGCCAAGTGGTGCTGGCGTCGTTCGACCAATTGTAATTCCCCCGGATGGGGTAACTATGTCCAATCCGGTTAACGACAAGGTCACCACAGTTAAAGCTTTCACTCCATCGGGTGTTGTTCTTGAAACTGGCGCTCTCGGTCGTAAAGGTGACACCGTTCTTTCATTAGCTTCCCCCAGTCTTCCTGCTACTGAAATAGCGGGAATAGTTCCGCCACGAAAAACTTTTGAAGCTTCAGCTGTTGTGAATGCGGAAGGAGTAATTCCAGCAAACACTAGAATTCTAGCCGATCTATTGCCAGCCGAACTGCGCCCTTTAGCTAATGAGCGTGGCATGGTCAAACTGAGTGATGTCCCTGAGCCTACAAAGGACAAGTAATTCAAACAATAAAAGCGGGACTGGAAAGTGGAGCTATTTTTCCTAATCGTCATGGCGGACTAGTTCCCAAAGATAGTGGTTTTCATAATTCGGCTTTTGTGAGTCCAGATAGTTCTGCCTTGCCTAACCCTAAAGGCGATCTGGTTATAAAAGGCGGACCTCACAATCCTCCAGCTTTTGTAAATACACCTGAATTTCAGAATTTCAAAGCTGCAAATCCAGATTTAACTGGTCGCGATTTAGTTCGTGGATACTTTTCTCAAGCTAAAGCTGATTATCTTGCACAGAATCGTTCAATGGAAGGCTTCAATCAGAAAATGTTTGGCGATAACGTGCCGGGATGGGCGCAGCGTCGCTTTGGAGAGGGCGGCGATTTTGTAATGCGCGACCCCACAAAAATGCCAGGTTTTGATATCGGTGGCGGTGATAAGATGCATCGCAACATGATCGAGTTTTGGAAAGGCATTCAAGGCATGAAGCCAGGCGACAGCTTGAATGGACTTCTTGATTTGATGAACGGTCGTATGAATGGCAAAGACATCATGCGCCTTAGTGACTTCCTGACGGGACAGTTAGGTCGCAAAGGTAGTGACGCGCTTGGCATGCAAGACATCATGAATTTAAGCACTCTGTTTAAAGGATTCGGTGATAGAGCTGGTCTAAGCATGCAGTTTGGTGATAATAGATCTGGTTTGATGATGTCCTTTGGATTGAATGGTAGATTCGATTTTCAAATTCGGTTTGGTGCTCTAACTCTAGGTTTTGGAGATAGAGGGCAAACTGGTCTTCAACAAATCGGTAGACTCTTGTTCACTTCAGATGGTCGCCAGACTCAAGCGTCTCTTGGTACAGGCGGACTTCGAGCCGGAGATATTCTCAGTCGAGGTTTTACTGGACAAGGGCAAGGTCAATGGAATCCATTTGGTCCAGGCACCGGAGATGGTGCGCTGCGAACAACTCAGCTTACGGCTAGTTTGACTCAGGGAAATCGTGATTTGATTAATACCTTGCGAGACAATTCTGCTAGGTTGAATCAACAACTGGATGCATCCAAACTTGCTCAAATGAGCAAGACCCCTGGTCTTTTACCGGGTGATTTTAAACCTGGTCAACTTGATCCTGGAGGCAAAGGTCAAATTCTTCAGAATTTCGATCCGTTAAGACAGGACGCTGGAAGATTACAACCCGGACAAAGACTCGACGGTCCTAGAATTCTTACCGGCAATATTGAAATGGATGGACGTGCTCTTGATGGTATGGGCGGTCGTAGAGGTCCACTTACTGCAGCCGCGCATGAAGCTTCGATGAAAGGAGATTTGCAAAACTTACAAGGAAAAGGAGATCAGTTATTACCAGGTGCTAAATTGCCTGGCGAGAAGCTCACTATCGAAGAAGAAGCGGCGAAGAAAAAGCTTGAAGAAGAGAAGAAAAAAGGCGATCTTCGCTCGGGTGAGCAATTTATACAAGATGAACAAGAGCGTAAAGCAAAAGAGCGTCGCGAGCAGGAAGAAGATCGCGAAGAGGAGTTGGAAGCTCTTAGTGAACAGGATGAAGCTAAACGAAGAGCACTATTGCTAATTTTAGAAGCACGTAGAAAGCGCGAGAAAGAGTTAAAAGAAAAAGCGCTCAAAGAGCAAATAACCAAACAAGAAGAAGCGAAGCGTGCGCAATATCGAGTTGCCATCGGCGATTCGCTCGAAAATATTGCCACCAAACAGCTGCGCAATCCTAGATTGGCTGGACTTATTTTTGACATTAACAAAAAAGTGGTGCCAATTAAGTTTATGAACGGCAAAGAAGTTGCAGTTCTCAATGTCGGAGCCATTCTTTCGCTACCTTCGGTGAAAGAGATAAAAGATTTTTCGCAAGCAGGATTTACACTTGGTCCTAAATTCAACAAAGTTGACTTCACCATGCCCGCAGTTTCGCAGCAAGGCAAGACCGCAGAAGACGAGCTTGAGGCGATGTTCGGATCCAATTGGCATGGGACCGAAGCTGGAGAAGGACAGTCCGACTTATCACAAAATGTACCGCAAAATGGAAAGAGTCAAGAAGAAATGGATGAATTCACCAAACGTCGCCTAAACATAGAGAGCGTGCTTGGGCAAATGGGACCAAAGCGAGCTGCTGATGGCCGAATGCGCTACACTGTAAGGCTTGGTGACACGCTCAAATCCATTGCTATGAAGCATCCAGCATTAGAGGATGTATCGTCCTGGAGACTGCTTGCTGAGCTAAATAATTTTTCGACAGAAACCGATGCAAACGACAATCCAAAAGCAATCGTCCCGCGTGGTTCGGTGCTCATGATACCAACCAGAGCTGAAGTAGAAGAACATAAAAGAAAAATGGGTCTGCGTAAAGCAATTGTACTTCCCGGACAGAGTGTCACCACTGGTAGTGCATTGCCTTCACTCAAGCATTGTCCGAATTGTGGACAGAAATCACTTCATACGGCAACTACATGTGAGTGTGGTAGCGAATTTGTGAGTGATTCAATAAAATCTGTTTCTGCCGCTGCTAATACTGGAGCACCATATATGGTGAATCAGGAAAATCAATCTCAATCGCAGGTAGCAACAAATAATTTTCTTGCAGGAACTCCTAGCAAAAAAGAAGACCGCTTCGAGTTAGCTGCAAAATCAGGACATGTAGACGGCGATCACTGGAATGATATTGCCAATCTTGATCCTGAAACTCGCATTGTCAAATTGAATTCTGTTTTTGATCCCAGTCTTGAGTTTTCACTCTTGCTGCTACAGGCGCTGGTTGAGGGACGATGGCTGCCTGTGGCGGGCTATGAAATGCGTGAGAATGCTGCAATCCGAATTGACTACACCGATGCCAAATCGCGCAGCACTGTCAAAATCGATTTGCCTCCTTCAGCCGCCCAAGATTTGGCGAAGAATGACCTGGTTAAGAACTGGCAGAACTATAAACGTAAGTTTGTGACCATTTTGCCCTCTTAGGGTACTGCCAAAATTAACAATTAAGTCTGCAATCCCCGACTGGCGCCTGTCCGGAAAAATTAATGTAAGTAGTAGAAAAATGTTGTCTAACTTACATCTAAATTGCTTAGATATATGTAATATAAGCAAACCCGGTGCTTGGAAACACCCCTTACCAAATCCGCGTTTCTAGCGATTCCACCATATAGGGCGCCCCCCAGCTTTCGAAGCTGTAAGGAAGCGCATGTATCCCTCGGGAAAAATTTTAGGAACTAAAGTAATGCCGCCTGAGAACGATGTACCAGCAGATAAAGTAGAGGAACCGGAAGTAAAGCCTAAGCTTCCAGAGATTCCAACTGTCGACATGACGATCCAAAATCCGCTCCCAAAAACGGAGTCTACGGCTGTAGTGAACGCATGTGCTGTAGACGGTTCTGATCCGACTAAAAAGCTTACCGTTGCAGCCGGAACCGATGCTGGACAAATTTTACCAAAGGTGGCCGTTCCAACGGCTAATAGTGAACTTACAGCTATGGGTTGTCCAAATGGAGAAGTAACAACTACTCCTTTCAAAATCGATCCTAAAACTGTTGCTAATAATCGCCTTGCGGAAACTAACTCAATTTTTCAAGCAAATGGATTGAAGCCTATTGAGGTCGAGCCTGATGCACAGGGGCAAGTAGGCGATATTGGAAAATTTTTCGCAAGAGTTTTTAAATCGGAAGTGCAGGCGGGTGATGGAACTAACGCCACTTTAAGGCTGAAAGAGTACGTTAAGCCAGATGGAACTAAGGCGGAATTAGTCACAAATGTGTCAGGACAACAGGGCAATACAGAAATTTCGCGCGACACAGCAGGAAATATCACCGAATTAAAAACTCCTGATAAGACTTACACAATGGGTCCTAACGGAAAGTGGATTGTTTCAAATAAAGCTGGGGAAATTATTGGTGCCGATGGCAAACCCGTGACGATAGATGGTAAGCCTGTTTTGCTCGCTGGAGCCCAATTTGATGCGGATAGAAGGTTAGTTGTTAATGGAAAAGCGTACGATGTTACTCAAAACCTTTCTATAACCGATACGGGCAAGAAGGGTGTATATAACATCGCCAACATGGACAAAATGTCCTTGTTGAAGTTTGACGCCAGAACAAACGTAGAATTCACCCAAAACATAAGGGGCGAACAAGTCGATTCAAGCGTTAAAGCCACAGCTGGTGCTGTTTCAGAAGTTAAAAGGTCTAATGGCGAAACAGTTATCGCAAATAGAGATCAGAGTACTAAAGAACTTACTTCGATAGTTATCAAATCAGCTGATGGTTCCACCGCTACCAAATGGGAGAGAACGGGGCCTAACGAATGGAAAATTGGTGATCGTAAAGTTGTAGGTAACGTTTCAATCGCTGGTGATGGTTCAATCACCATTAATGATACCGCTAATAATCTACGCACATATATCGGTATCGACGGAAAACAGGAAATAAGAAAGATATCCGGTAACGCAGGTGAAGAGAGAGTCGATTATGCTGCAATTACCAATGACAAAGGTCAGGTAGAGCAGCTTGTCTATAAAGACAATCTATATACTGCTTCCAATGGTCTTAAATTCAACGAACAAGGAAATCCTTACATCGAGATTCCATCGCCCCCTGGAGAAGCCAATGTGGTAGGCGATAAGTCCGTAGTAACTTTCAATCTAAAAGACGATCCAGTCTCCAAATTGCCGGCGGGAACCCGTGTGGAATCCGGTCCCAGAAGTACCAGTGTTTTTGATGAAGGCGGCCGTTTGATGTACCGCTACAAAGCGGGAGAAAAAATCGGACCCGGCAGTCAGCCAACTGAAGCTTATAAGTATCAACAAAAACCTGATGGCACATATGGTGTCGTCGAATATAGTAATGGTTCAGGTAAATTTGTACTTACAGATCAAAAACGCGATGGATTCGATGTCTGGAAAGGACCCGACGGCAAAGAGATTGTTGGTAATGTTTCAGTATTAGAAAATGGCTCGATAAAGACCGAGCGAAGAAATGATAATGGCAAACTTGAAACTGTTTACCAAACTATTCAAGGTACAACGATTATCACTAATTCCGATGGTGAGCGTCGCGTGCTCGATCTCAGCAAGTCCGATCCGAAGGAGCAATTGCTGCTTTCTGAGGATCCTATCAAAAACGCAAAAGGTGAAGTAACTGGCAGCGTAATTAAGTTAAGAGACGGTGTCCCACCTAATGGCACCACATACAAATATGACAAAGCTTCAGGAACATATTCTGAGATCGGCCCTGATGGCAAGGAAGTTAAAACCACCAAAGGAAAAGTCGAAGTTTTTGCTGATGGCTCTGTGCGGATTGAAAATGCAGAGAACAACTCATTAACGCAGATTGAACCTACTGGTGAATCGAGAACCAAATTCAATAGAACTGGTGCCACCATACTTCGCGATCGCTCTGGAAATGTTACAGAGACTAAAGATGGACATGGTAACGTTCGACGATATCAGTATGACATGGACATCAAAACCAAGACTCCGCGACTAACGAGAGTGGAAGAAGGCGATCCATTAAATGGTGGCCAATCATGGCAGCTTCAACCAGACGGAACATGGAAGAGTTCTAAGGGCGATAGCTTTGCTGGCTTGATGACGGTAGACAAAAATACCGGTAACAGAATTATTGAAGATCGAACTTCTAAAACTCTGACCAGCGAAAGCGTAGCTGATGGCACAGTTAGAAGAGAGAATTTGGATAGCGCTTTCACACAGATTCTCGAAGGAGACAAAGTTGATGTAAGCCAGGACAACCATGGTAATGTTATCAATTTTTATCATGGACCTAGTGGAGAGATTGATGCTGTAAAGCTTGCCGATGGAACAGTTGTTGTTCGCGATCAACAAACTCTGTCTGAAATTCAGGCCAGAGACGAGAGATTTAAAAGTCCAAATCAAGTCAAGGTTGGCAATATAACCCTCACTGACAATAAGCTTGTTATATCTAGTGGCAATAAGATTGAAGAAACAGATTTAAAAACGGGTAGCAAATACACTTATGAAGCAGTAACATCTGGAAGTCAAATAACTAGAAAATTGGTGGCTGCTTCGATTCCTGTGGGCCAAGCTGGTGCGGCAGATCACCTATTTAAACTAGATGAGTCAGGCAATTTTGTTGGAAGTGTAGACGGCGGTAAGAGCTGGAACCCTGCTACCTTTAAAAATGATGTTTTAAGACTGTCTCTCAATTCTGCCAATCAAGACTGGGAGTACAAGTCCGATGGCTCTTACGACATTATCAATCGCGGTCAGAGTAGAATCACTCATGACACCATGGGGCGGGTTTCTTCGGAAATCGATCTGAAAACTCGTATTATCAAAAGTTTGGAATATAAGGGATTAAGCGATGTTCCTTCTGCTATAAGAGTTTTGGATGCCAACAAAAATACTGAGACTGTCTGGCAGCGGATGGATGAAGGTACTGACAAAAATGGTACCAAAGTTTATCAGTGGAAGAATTTGACTACTGGTCAAACTTTCGAAGGACCTGTATCCACTGAAAATGATAAGGTTAGTTTTCTGGCGGATTCTTCTAGAATCGTTACGAAATCATCCGACGGAAAAACCGTTACAGAACATCCAGATGGTACTACATACGTTACTGGACCAAACGGAGTTGAAAGTTGGAAGTCTCCAGGCGGAAAAGAAATAGTTTTCAAAACCGAGGCCGGTACATTTGGTATCTTATCTGGTTCCACTACCAAAGTTACTCATGATGGCAGAACTTATGTTTTGACCGGTGCTCCGGTGGTCGGCGAAAATGGCGTGCTGACCTATAAAGCCAAAGACTCGGATGGTAAGGAAATCACATTCACCCACAACAAAAATGGCATGATTGAGGGTGTTTCTGACGGTAAAGCTGTTTTTGCCAAAGGACCTGGTGAAACACCAGCGGCAGTCGTTGGCGACAGCCTGAACGGAAGTCAAATTACTGGTATTGCATATGATGCTAGTACGGGTAGTTATAAACTCACCTTTGCGGATGAGGATCTATCCGGCGTGATTCAGAGAGATGGTTCGCAGCAATTTAAAAAGCTGATCAGGGATAAATCGGATCCAGATAAAGTCATTCAACGAGACGTGACGACAATCTCGTCTGATGGGTTGCGCACTATTCAAGCTTCGTATCCAACTGAAGGTACTCGCACAGGAACCACACCTTCAGGTCTTACTTATGAAATTCCTAGTAGTTACAAGGAAACCATAAGAAGAAAAGGAACTGGCGGAGAAGACGTTAATGAATGGACACGTCAGTCTGACAATACATGGGTTAACAGCACCGGTGCTGTTTTCAAAGGAGAGCGCGGATTTTTAGTTGGCACCGGCGAATTGTTAACTAAAGAAGAGAAGCCCGGCGATCCATCCAGAAATCAGGAAGATCTTGTCAAATGGACGCTGTATGAGCACAGTGGTGGCAGTAAGGAGATGTACTTCACACCAGAAAGCAATTACAGGTATGGTATCAGTTATGACCGTTTTCGTCGTCCAGCTCTTATAGATAATGGAAGCGAGCGGACATCGCTTACATACGACGAAAAAGGCGAGCTGAAGTCAGTAACAGTCGTTAATCAAAAATCCAATACTTCTGTTACCTATTCTCGTTTGGGTAATGGGTTATTTAGTTCTCCGGAGAACACAGACGGAGTCAAAATCAAAGTTGATTTTGGAAACGGCACTCTGACTTGGTCTGATGCGCAGGGGAATAAGCCCGTCCAAGTTTTCGCAAATGGTACTCAGATATTATCAGATGGTACTAGAGTCGACCTCAATCCGAGTGCTTCGGTGGAAAAACGTTTAACGAAGCTTGACGACAAAGGAAATGTAGATCCCAAAGCCGGAGTAATTGAAGTTCGCACAAATGGCGATGTTATGTATCGCGATGGTACCGGCAAAGAATATTTGTACAATCCTGATGCTGGAAGGGTTTATGTATCTGGAGAAAAGACTTATAGCTTTAAAGGCAAAATTTCAGTCGACGGAAAAGGTAATGCTTCAATCTTCGACGAAGATTCTGACAGGCTGCGAGTAGTAAATGTAAATGGTGCACTTGAGCAAGTATTAGAGCGACAAATAACACAAACCTATTTTGATGGTTCATCTCTAACATCTGTTGGCGGAAATAGTCTCGTTTATAAATCTGCTGATGGGCGTGAAATCACGCTCCAGGGCAAAATGGACATGGTAAACGATAAGCCTGTCATCACCCTTTCAAATCCGGATGATTATCGCAGATTGCAAGATTTTCTAAAAGAAGGAAGTGTTTGCTCGCAGATCAAATTCACTAATGGTGCAACTCTTGAGGCTAGTTTCAACAAGCCTGGCATACTCTTGTATAAGCATAATGGGCAGATCGTTGAAATCAAAGGACAGATTAATCCTCTCACTAACGAAATCACTATTACAGACACGAATCTTAGAGACGATATCAAAGCTGCTTTAAATAGTCGTGATTACGG
Organism: Candidatus Melainabacteria bacterium; assembly: GCA_016699165.1. Classification (GTDB taxonomy): domain Bacteria; phylum Cyanobacteriota; class Vampirovibrionia; order Obscuribacterales; family Obscuribacteraceae; genus Aved-18. Next base: position 4,690,853 of record CP064963.1, read on the forward strand.
AATGCCCGTGGGGCTTAGAATTTCTTTAGAGAATGGCGCCACTGTCGAACCTGATTTGGCTAAGCCTGGAACTTTGATTTATCGCCAAAATGGAATTGCGATTCCTTTGAGTGGCAGTATCGACGCCTCTTCAGGAAAGATTACTTACGAGAATCATCCACAATTAACTGCCGATATGAAAGTTGCTCTAGATAATAAGGCTACTCAAACGACTCATTTATCTTGGCTTAAACAAGGAGGCGTAAACGAAACCGATTACGTCAGTAGAGACGTTATAGTAGACACTCAGCAACAGCCAAAACCTAATGAAAAGGGTGATTTGGTTTTTGAAACACCGCAAGGAAAAATCGTTTACAATCCGGCAAAACCAAATGAAGTCTCATTCTTGGATAAAGATGGCAACGTTGTTAGCACCATGCCTGGTACTGTCCGTGTAGACAGTCAAGGCAACGCCAAACTCATTTTGCGTCCCGAATCTACCGATAGAGCTAACGAGTTGACCGCCAAGTTGCAAGCGGATGGCTTTAAGATTTTATCGAGTGGAAATCCACCTGCCAAAATCGATTTGGATGCAATTGGGGCGCCAGTAGTTCAACAAACTCGTACCCAAGCAAATATGGAATCTGGCACTCTGACAGGTTATAGACCGGTTCAAGCTGCACCAGAGCTAAAAGGACCAGGACCAGTTGAACTAGTCAGGGCCGGTTTACCACCTGCTAGTACCACCACGAAAACAGATGGTGTTGCAGAAGTTACAACACCGGATCCGGCTGCTGCTCTTAAGCTTCCGGGCTCGGCAATGAACAGAGTCGTGAATGGTCAACCTGGCGAAGTCATTGATGCTCCGGCTCAAAAGGCTGTGGTTCAACAAGGCGATCAAACTGCTCAGATTCAGCAGGCTGTTGAAATTAGAAATAGAGTCGAAGCTATTATGACTCGCAACAATCTTTCTCCATCAGAGAAAGAAGAAGTTAGAGCAGCCTTAGCTAGTAACGATTTGACTGGAGCCATGACACGCCTTTCTGGAAGCCCAGTAGGCAGAACCTTGGGTGATATCAATACGGAAGTAATCAAGGCTCTGGCACCTAGCTTCCCTCCAGGAAAAAATCCTGAACTATATGTTGCTGGATCTCTTGCCGGGCTCAAATTCGCCGAAAACATAAATACGATCAGGGCTACTGTAGCCAACAGGGCAGACTTTGATGTTGCTTTGGCAAAATTCTATGCAGATCCTAAACATAATCCAAAACTCTTAGAAGGATTCGTTCCTCCAGGAGTGTTGTCTACTTTCAGAGCAATAGCTACACTGCCCAAAGAAGTCAGAGAAGCCGCGGTTAGTGCTATTCCCAGCATACTTAAATCTCCAAGTGGTGGTCTTGGAACAGATTCCGTCGCGAATTCGATAGTCGCAACCAAGCAGCAACTGTCGGCAGCTGTATGGGCAGTCTCTGCAGATCCGGCTGAAGCCGCAAGAAATCTGGCTTTGGTAAATGCTCATATTGCAGATCGTGTTCAACTTACACAACAAGCCAGAGATGTTAAAGTACAAATTGAGTTGATTAAGGGCGATAAAACGCTGACAGAATCACAAAGAACCACTCAAATAGCTGCTCTTGAAACGATTCAAAATACAATCAAAGAGCGTAAAGCTGAGATTATTGCTCAGGAAATGAAGTTCCGTATACCAGATGCGGTAAAAACAGCTCTTGGAGCTATGGCAGAAACCACCAAAGGCAAGGAGATTATTGAACTCGTCAAATCAGCAATGCTGAAAAATTCTGACGAACTCAATAAGAATCTGATTCTTGCACTTCTTGCTATGCACCGTGACAATCCTACCTTAGTGAAAGGAGATAACAATTTAGCGGGTGTCACCGATAATCAGAGCCAATCACAGCCAAATGTGAGAGTGATCAGTACTCCTGCTGAAGTGAGTACACTTGCCGAGCAGGTTGTTCGTCAAGCTGTTGAGCGAATAAATCAATTAGTTCAACAAGGCGCCATAATCGATGCAGTATATGCGGCTCAACTTACAACTGGCTTGCAGGCGAGAGTCGAGCAAGCAATAAGAATCGCAGCACTAAACAGAAGTGCGCTCGACTTCTTGCCAAGCTTCTCACTGACAGGTGATCTTGGAGCGCTGGTAAAAGGAGACAGCGGTGCCAAACCATTCGCTTCGCCAATCACCACAATGCCAATTGATCTCAATGTCAAATATGGTTCATTGACCGGCAGAGGCACCACTAATATCATCACTGCCGATGGCACCATGATTAGTATCGAGCGCGCAATGGCGAATCCGGCATTGCTTGCCCATTTGCTTGCGACTAATCAAATAAGCATCAACACTTTGAATGGTGTGCTAGCAAGTGCAGATCTTGTGCGCATTTTAAATATTGCAGTAGCGGGGGGATTGTCCTATACGCAACTGACCAATATGAGTAATCCAGAGCTGATTAAGTATTTTGGAGCCGGCACTGTTGATGGTGTCAAGATGGGCTTCAATGTCCAGGTTGGCTATACAAGTGGATTGGTGTACACCAGTCAAAATGGTATTTTGGTCCCCGCTCGTATGGGTAATTTAGAAGACGGAATCTTTATCCAGAGCGTGCAAGGTCAAAAAACAATTACCGAAGCAATCAAATCCGGTTCTAATTTTGTCACCATATCTAATGGCAAAAATCGCTCTGACGAAGATGATGATGAGGACGAAGAAGACGAAGATGGAGTAATAGTCACTGGTAGCAAAGAAGACTTTGGTGGAAAAATACCGACGGCTCAGCCAGTCACAACACAAACTACAGCAAATCATGATCCTACTGCAGTACTTGCACATAACCAGCCTGTTCCACTGCCAGACTTCTTAATCTTCCCAGATGGCAGTATGGAGCCAATGCCGGCTGAGTGGAAAACTAAAGCCAATCACGATCATGGCCATGTAGATGTTATTGATGAGAATGGCAAACACATGCATGTTATTGATGCAAAAGGAAATATACTCACCGATCAGCAAATAGAAAAAGCGAAGCAAGATCGCGCTGCTGCAAAAGCTGCTGAAGCCAACGCTGCCAATTCCGACTTCTCGCCACTGGCACCAAATGCAAGTTTGAATGTACCGCTTGAAATATCAGATTTCATTGCTAATTTCGATATTGAAAATCAGGGACAGGCTGCTTACATCGACAATGATGTCAAACAAGCTGACAATCTCATTGATCCGCTTGCTCACATCAAGAGTTTGCCAATAGACCCAAACACAGGGTTTCCATACGATCCTGATACTGGTTATATTTTAAACCCGAACACCGGTGATATCATCGGTAATATCAATGATCAATCCGTTGCAAATTCTATATCGGCTAATCCATTTGATGGACGCCTTGTTGACCCTGTTACTGGATTTCCATACGATCCCACCACCGGAATTTTGTACGATCCATTGACCGGAAATCCGGTCGGTTCCATTACTCCCGAAGCCGATCCAATTATCGATCTGAGCAACGAAATTGCCACCATTCAGGACAATGTCGAAACTAGATTAGACGATATAAGCGCTTACTCTCACGTCCAGGATGCTCTGCACGATGCTCAAGAAGTGGAGGATATTCCAACTGAAATTGCTGCCGATATTTCCAGACCAGAGTCGATGGATTTTGGAACCGACGAAGAGTATAAGGAAAAAGAAAAAGAACGTCTCGACAATATTCTCAATCAATTAGAAGAAGAAGAAAAACGTTTGGAGGAGCAAGAAGATGAGCTTCGCAAGCGTCGCGACGAAATCGAGCGTTTGACCAAACTTATGAATTCTCTACTTGCCACAAGAAGACAAGCTGAGCTTGACCGCATCAGACGCTTAATTGAACAGCAACGTAAGATTGAAGAATTTATAACCAAAGATATTCGTCGTATCAAATACACCGTGCGCAAAGGCGACACGCTAGAAAACATTTCCAAGAAACATTTCCGCGATCCACGCTTGGCTCGTCTCATCTATGAAATGAATCCAGCTAAAATAAAATTGTCGCAAGAAGAAGGAAAAACCGCATATCAACTCACTTTGAACAGTGTGCTTACACTGCCAAGCCCGCGTCAAGCGCGCGAGTGGATAAGCAGAGGTAAATATCTGACTACTGTCGACAATTCTTATGTGGCGCAAACTGAGCTAACTGCAGACGATCTGGCTAATATGGAAAAACGCCGATTGAATGTGGAGAATGTGCTTGGTGCGCTGGGAATGGCTGCTGATACCAATTACAAGCCATCATATACAGTAAGATTTGGTGATTCACTTCGCTCTATCGCAATGAAGCACCCGGCTCTAAATGATGTCTCGCTCTGGAGATTACTTGCTAAAGTCAACGATATGTCTATTGAAACTGACGCTATGGGTACTCCCAAAGTAACGTTGGAAAGAGGTACTGCACTCAATCTTCCATCCAAAGAAGAGATTGCTCAGTTCAGAAAAGACAATGGTGCTCTCGTTCACCCATCTTCATTGAAGCATGGAGCAAACGGACCTGCAGATCTGGTTACCAACGTAACTTTATTCAAAGAATGTCCGTCTTGCAAAGAAAACACACCATCTGGTGTAAGTCTTTGTCATTGTTGCGGTCATGTGTTCCAGGAGTCAGCTTCTGGTATCGGACCTGATACTAAGATTTCGACTGTGAGCAAACAAGTGGCGCTTACCAATATTGGTGGCGCAAGTACCGAGCACGATCCTCTTGCCCCCAAGCAAAATGACGATGAAAACAATGTTCACACACTCAATTTGCCTGAGCCTGAGCGCAAGGTGGCAAATTCTGATGTGTCTCCTTTACCCAAAACTGAAGTGGATCCTAAAGGTGTGCCGAATGTAAGTGCTGCAGCAAAATCAGATATTACATTGAAATTAAATGATCCGCTGGGTTCAAGAGCCGATGCGGGTTCGGGGATTGTTTCTGGCTCCAGTGTTGTACCAACATCGGATTCTTTGCTCAATTCGATGGCTAATATGCACAAAGCAAGAAAAGATTCTTCAGTTCCTTCCAGAGAATATCAAATGAGCAAGCTTGTTGAGAACTTGAGCGATACTTCGCGCATCGTTCTGCTTGATTCGGAGCTTGATTTGAACAATCAGAAAGCGGAAAGATGGCAACTTGAAGTATTGAAAGACGACGAGTGGACCCCAGTTGTTGCATACGAAATCATTGGCGATAATTCGATGCGTCATGAATACAACATAACTGGCAAAGCAAAAAAATCAATCAAGATGAACTTGCCTTCAGCAGCCGTAGAAGAAATGGTACGCAACGATTTGTCTCGCAACTGGCAAGATTATTGTCAGAAATTCCTTGCAGGCAAAAAATTAAGTCAGTAAAAAGCTCGACCAGTAATTTACAACGCTTCCGTATCTGGCTCGAAGCTGATGTCTGGATAATGAGTAAGCTCGCCATTGTGAGTCATATTGCGTAACTTGTACACAAGCTCAGTTGTGAGTTTATGTCCTTTGATTATGAGGAAATTGGGTGCATTATTTTGATCGAAAAAGACCACATAATGAAAAAGCGAACCAGGTCTCAATTTCCAATAGACAAAAAGTTCATTGCCTTTGAATTTAGCACCAGGAATTTTTTTTGGCTCACCTATTTCATTTAAAATGACACCACGGTCGTCCATTTTAAAAACTATATCTTCAGATGGAGACTTATCCTCTTCCTGATAAGGCTTGTCTGAAGGATGCATCACTAAGAATTCGTCTGTGAATTCAGCTACAGGATGATCCGGACCTGCTACAGAAAAAATGCGACCATGACTAGCAAGAATGGGATCGCCTAAATCCGTTACACCTAGCTCCTCTGCAAAAGACTGCGCTCTTGGCGTAGGAGTAGTTTTGGACTTGGAACTGGATTTTTTCTTCGGTTTATTTTCTTTCATAGATTATTCGGTGCCAGGTGTACCTTGCATTTCACTTCCACCATCACGTCCTTCTTTATCAAAGTTTTCGAGCGCCGATCGAACTTTGTGCAATAAGACCAATTGAGCATCGGTAGATAATTGCTGGTCTTTGATTAAGTGTGCAGCAAGACAATAAGAAAGATCTAGCTCGCCTTGTCCGACCAGTCGCTCTGTCAATAGGCGACAGAACCAAGCAGCAGAATCGGAGGCGGGAGAGTCTTTTCGGTTGATTGACGAATTAAAGTCGAATTTGATTTTGGGATCGCGCACCACCTCTGCTACTTCGAATCGATACAAACATTTCGATGTGCATGGAGCGCAGGTGGGAAGCGGACCTTGATCGCGTTTGTGAAGCTCGATGAAATCATCGCGCCATTGTCTAAGTACGTTGATATCAAGTTTTCTGTTCACTTCAGTGGGTTGAAATGCTGGTCTTAAAAGATTGAGCCAACGCAAATGTTGTTCTTTAACCTGGTCGTAAAACCAGAAATGTTCTTCACCTTTGCGCTCAAAGTAACGATCGGTGGCTTGAGTAAGCGCACACCAGGTGATACCAGTGATGTTACCGGTTCTTGCTCGACCTCCGATGATACGCTGAATCTCGTGAATTATTTGAGCACGAAAGTGTACAAGCTGAGTCAAATCTTTTAGAGTCGATAAAACATATCTGTTATAGACTTGCCTGAAAAGTAAATCATCAGCCACGGGAACGGCTGTGTCAAGGATGTTTGAATCACATCGGTGCAGGCAGAACTTACATCCTAAATGTCTGTCGAATTTGCCTACGATGTCTAATGGTTTCATTGCTTGACGCACGATTTCATCAGATTCTTCAGGAGTTTCAGGTGCTGGAACTTCTTTGCTTTTATCGAACATGATCTGTAAGTGGAAAGGTTGTTCCATCTTTTCGGCATAAACTAAAGCGCGACCTTGTCCAAGCGCTGTGGCATGCCGTTTTTGAATATCGTCCAGGTTCATCGAACCGCCCATCGAATCTCGGTCATCTACCGCTACGATACGGTGCATGATTTTCAAGTTCGTGTTTTTAAGCGCTTCTGGAGCCAGTTTGTTTGGAATTTGGTCAGCAATAATAAATCCCTGACCATAAGCGCGAATTTCAGCAAGCATGTTGGTGAAGAATTCTACTGCTTTACCAGCTGGGTTAGCCGACTCTCCAGACTGCTGAGTGTTGACGTTTTTCAAGAGACGGTGAGCCTCTTCTACCAGCATTACGTGTTTTAAGTGTTCTTTTGGTCCGAGCGCTTCTCTATATTCGTACAAGAAAACCAGAAGCATACCCATCAAGAACGATTTTTCAGAGTCTTCGGAGACCATCTTCAACTCAACTACTGTGGGTCTTCCAAATAACATATCGGGCGGAATCGATCGTCTGGTGTTGAGCATCTGCCCTTTACCACCGATGAGCAGAGAGCCGATACGTGCTTTGAGAGCGGCTTGCACGTCAGGTCCGATACGTTCGGAATATCCAAATGATTCGACTACCGGATCTATGATTTCATATAGATCTTTCATGGTGGGATAAATTTCGTTGGGGCACTCTGGGTCACCAGTATTGACACCAGGTGGCAAACGCCTATTTTTGTTGTTAACTAAGTCCCAGCCTCGAACGGCATAGATTTCATTGAGCGCTTTTTCAAGCACCTGCGGCATCGGTGAATACATTTCAAATGAAGCGTTAAATACAGATTTAAGCGCGTCTAAGTGGGTCTGAACTTTGACCCCTTTCATTATTTCAAATGGATTGAGACGAAAAGGTGAAACTGTTTCATCACCTAGTGAGAACGCCTGTCCAACGCCTTTGAAGGCTTCAGATTGAAGCATCATGTGGCGATATTCAGATTTGGCAGGCTCAATAACCATGAATGGAATTTTGAAACGCCACAGTTGTCCAAGCAAGTAGAAGCAAGTGTTTGTTTTACCACCGCCTGTGACACCGCATACGATGGTGTGCTTTTGCATGGCATCAATATCAATTTCATACAAGTTACCGGTGTCCAAGCCCCGGTCAAGTATGTTTCCTATTGCTATGCATCTATCAGGGTTGTTTGGTTGAATTGGAGACAAACTGAATTCTGCAGATCGTCTGATTCTAAAACCTGGCATTTCGCGTTTGGGCAAATGAACAAATGCTGAAAGATTGCGTGAGCTGAGCGGAGATAGAAACTTATATTCAAGTAATTCCTGGTGCACACCTTCGGGACGTTTGGTGCGCAAAATTCCAAATTGTTGAATGTGAGGTGCTAGACCCTTTATTTCATGGGTTCTCAAAGGTGTAGGGCGACTGGTTTCATCTACATAAGTTGCGCGAATTAACGATTGCAATCGAACAAACACTGAGCGCTCGGTCGAGAAAAAATATACGCCAGTGAGCCACTGTCCAACGGCGGTCCCAAGTTGAATATGTTTCAAATAGGCGTCTAGCAATTCAAGATAATATTTAATTCTTCGCTTCTTTTCTGGGTCTTCATTTTCTTGCGATCGTTGAATTTGATCAACAATGGCAAATTCTTCTTGTGAAACTTTCTTATTTGGTATTGGAGTGGCAAGAACTAAAAATCCAAAATCGTGACCTTGCAGACCATTAGCCAATCGCTCAATTTGCTCTGATTCAGCCGTATCGCCAGCGGTCGACTTGAGTGCGGGAATGCCTGTGACCAGACCGGTATGCACTGCCAATGGTTGAATCATTGACTTTATCTGATCTGATGTATAAGGTTCTTTGTGTATATCGACGCCGTTATACACACTGTGCAATATAGAACGCAAACTGGTAAATGAAACGGTGCTTGCGCTCTCGCCATCCCAATTTTGCTCTTGTTCGGGTAGAGAAATACCCATGTAATATTTGACGCCTTGCTTGTTGCCTATGACTACGAAAGCTAAGTTGGCTTTCTGACTGTGTAGACCACAAAGGGCGTCTTCTGACAAATACATCCGCTTAGGCGGTTTAGAAGGGTCCTGGTCGTTTCCGCCTTGCGGTTGTTGTGATTGTTGATTCTTTTCTCGCTCGATGTCCCACGAGCGAAGCACGCCGTCTATGCGCACAAAAGTCATATTGGGAATGGGCCAGCTAACAAGCTCGCTTGCATCCATTTTTTGAAAGTCTATTTCGTCGAGATCGTAACGCCTCAGATCGGCGATCTTCTCGTCCCATATGTTTCGATTAGATGCCATAACCACGACTTAAGACCCCTGAATTAAAAACCCGACAATTATCTATATTAAGGCTTATTTCAAAACGCCGCCCGTTATCAGACATCGTGTTGTAGAGGTCCGTGCATCGCAGAGATCAGATCCTTGTTTAACTTGCTTTCCACTTCATCTTTGAAGTCGAAAGCTTTGAGACGAAATACACCTGCGGTGGTGCCTACACGGTAACAGAAATAACACTGTTCTTCTTGTCCCACAACTCTGTCGATGTTGAGCTTTTCTTCGTCCATAATAAGTTCGTAGGTGCGAGGCGCGTTTACCGGGTTGAAGAACTGACCTAGAGTCATCTGTTTTACTTTGCGTCCGTCTACGCGGAAGAGTTGTGGACCCATCATGTCTGCGTCTTTCTTGGACAATGCAAATACGGCGATTGTACCTACGCTAATAATGAGGCTGTTTCTATAGTCTTCAGGCAGTCCTTGAAGTGTTTTAATCGAGCCTATAAAACCAATTTGATAACGAGCCGATTCTGAGGTGATGGTGCTTAAGGTGTCTTTTTCAATAAAGGTGTCCATTTCATCAAGATATAGTGATACCGGACGCAGTGACTTGGAATTTGCTCGACCAAGCGAAATGGCGGCTTGCTGAATGCCTGTCACAATCAAGCTTCCCAAAAGGTTCGCGTTTTGATCCAACTCACCTTGTGGCACTTTTACTATAAGAATTTTCTTTTCGCGAATAACATCTTTCAAAATTAAATCGCTTTTGGGTTTGGTCAAAATCGGTCGAATACGGCCATCTGAAAGCATTGGTCCAACCCGGTTCAAAATAGGCTCTACCCAGGTTATCCACTGATCAGTACGTGCTAATTTTTTGTACTGATTCCATGTTTCCATAATGGAAATGTATTCGGATTTTTCGTTTTTCTTGCGCTCAATTGTCTCCAACATGATGTCGCGGAAATCGTTGTCTTGCAACAAGCTTGGTAAATCTGTGAGCGAACGACCGTTGACCATTAATAGCAACGCTGCGTTACGCAAAATGTGAGCAGTCTGAGCATCCCATTTAGACTGAGATCCAGGAGGCTCGGTATAGATTGCTTTGAAACCATGCACGATGGCAGATGAGGCTGCTTGTAAATCTCCATCATCAGGATATTCAAGCGGGTTGTAGGCAAGCGCACCTTCTTTGTAGGTGGGATCTATAACAATTACGCGCTTAGCAATCTCGGCTGCGTTTGGCTGAGACGCGATCCAATTAACAGTTAAGTCGGTCAAGTGTCCGTCTGAATCTATAACTACAACGGCGCGATCGTCAGATTGAATATCGTGTGTGACCATTGAGGCAATCATGCGAGTTTTGCCCTGGTCCGAACCACCCAGTACTAACATATGCGGGTTCTTGGTTCGAGTATCAGGTGGAAGAGAAAGATAGCGCGGAGTCCAGAACCAGAGCCAATGCCATTCTAAGCGCTTACCTAGAGGGATGCCTCCAGGCTTCAGCGGTCTGCCGAATTCTTTGACTAGTTTTTCGTGAGGACGTCTGAATTGAGACGGAATATACTTATTCTTTTCAGATTGGTTAATCAAACCTTCAGGTGAGAACACTACGTAGAACAGAAACACTATGATGGCACCTATAACAAGGCAAGATAGACCAATTCTCAAGAAGACATCTTGCTGCCGCTTATAATCCATTTGTTTTACGTTCTTGTTGTCTGCCGGTTTGTTGTTGCCAAATGGAAAGGAGATACCGCCTCCTTGTGGCGCAGCCGGTTCAATTTGTTGCGCTTTCCACGTGCCTGAAATGCGAATCATTTTGGATTGATTAAATTGACTGTGCTCAAACCCCAGGCGCTTTTCAGTCAAGTAACCACCAGCGCAAACATACATTCCGTTTTGATCTTGCAATCGGCCTTCATAAAAAATTGTGTTAGGAAGCGCGCCTCGTTTGCGAGATTCCTGGTCGTATTCTTTGGCAAATGTCACCTTATCTGGTGGCACGAGTTCTCCTGCTACTTGGAAATTACCAGCCGAGTCTTTGCCTGTGCCGCTGAATTTGAGGGCTTTTTGAATCAAAATGATTTCGCCAGGAAATTGTTTTTGTCCTGCCAAAGCAACTATTTTCCATCTGCCTCCTATAACTGGGGTTCCATCTGCGTTCATGGGAGCTGGAGTAGAATTCTGCTGAGTTTGTTGTTGAGACTGCTGTTGATTGTTGAAGCTTGGCGGCATGTCGGGATAGTCACCCGTAGATGGAGCCGATGGGCTGCCCATGGAAGAGGAGGACATACTGCCACCATGCATCTTGCGCATTTTTTCCAAGGGAGTCATTGGCTTTCCTGGATCGCCATTGCTCATTGCTAGAGGAGCCCCAGTCGCTGCTCTCCAAATCGTCGAGCACCATCCGGGAATTTGGAAAAGAACAAACAATGCCACTATAACCATGACGCCAGCAGATTTGCGACTCATCGGAAAGCCAAGAAACTGAATGTGTTCTTCTAGCCAATTAACGGTCGATAATTTTTGCGAAGACTGTGGAGCATCTTGGTCATAGTCTTCATCGTCGTTTTGAACCTTGCGCTTTTGAGGCTTGTTCTTTGGCTTGAATTCGTCTAACTGCGAGCCTCCACCTGAAAAATTACGTCTGCGCGGAATTATTTTTTCATTATCGTCATTGGAAGCATCTGACTTGGTAGCACTCTTATCGTCTGAATCGTCATGGCTTTGCGTTTTATGACTTTCTGCCTCCATGGAAATCATGTTTGAGCCAGACGTGCTTGGGCTTTGAGTTTCGGCTAATTTATTTGATGAGCTTGAATCAGGTGAGCTTCCAACATTGCGTGAAATCTTTCCTTGAATAGAGCGCGGCATAGCTACTTTAGGACGCTCTTTAGCTTCTTCTACTTCTTGAAGATTAGGTTGCGACGTGCTTGGTGCCGCGGCGGCAGGAGCCACTCCAGCACTTGAACTAGCTCGAGCCAAATTGCTTGCATCAAAAGAATGGGCATCGCCTTCGGGTGGACTTGCAGTATTTTGGAAAAAACCTTCTGGTGCAAAATGTGTTCCTGCATCCTCAAAAAAATCAAACGAGGTCGCCGTTTGTGCCTGAGGTGTTGGAGTTTGGAGCTGCGGAGCTGCTTGAGCAACGTACGGGACGAATTCGCCAGTGTCCTCTTCAGGGGAGATGGTTGTGTTGAGACTGGGTGAGGAAGGCGATGGAGAAACGTTGCGCTCGATTGTATTTTCTAACTCATCGAAATTGACTTGGGCTGTACTTGCTGCACTGGGTTCAGTAGCCATCGCTTGCATGCCTTGCGGAGCATTGATGGCAAAGCCTGCCATTCCGCCTCCCGGAACAGGCATGGCCGAGGGTGCACTCGATGATGAAAAACCACCAAGAGCAATTGAAACTGAAGTTCCCATCGGAATGGCATTGAGTCCGGCGGTTTGCGCAGTGGGTGCAGGAGCAGGAGCTGGATTTGGCGATTGAAAAGTTCTTGCAGGATCGTTGTTGTAATAACTTTGATCGTTCTGGACAGGTTCCATTGATTGTTTGTTTGCTTGGTCTGCAGCAAAATCCTGGGTGTGTTCAGAACCAGGACTAACACCAGTAGTAGTACTGGTTCCATTTCCATTTCCAGTTCCATCTCCGTTTCCGTTTCCGTTTCCGTTGCCATTGCTATTGCCTTGAGTCGAGGCATAGTCATGAGAGCCGTTGCCGTTGCCATTTCCATTCGAGTCAGGTTTTGGACGCATATAACTGGCCAACTGACGTTGAGCGACCACCCGTTCTAAAAGCAGATGGTCTTGCTTCATTTGCACTGACAAAGCAGGATGAGTTTTCGAAAACTCAGGAACGAATGACGGCGAAGCCATGACAAATTCGGCCCCGCAGACAGCACATTGCTGGCCTTTGGACCGAACCAAGACACCGCACCCGTAACAAACGATCAACTAACTAGTTCTCTCCTGTACTAAGCTCCTATAGATGTACCCGAAGCCCCCTAAAAATAACCTTCTGCCTCGACTGAATAAATTGCATAGTAAATAAACTAACTCTGCATCTGATAAATTCATGAAAAGTAGGTACAGCTTGTTATTTAGGTTGTTAAGCAACGATAAAGTTTAGTAAAATACAGTAGCTGAGATGCTGAAAAAATGGGTACATGGATGAAGGTGCTTTCTCAGATTAGTAAAAGGGCGGAAACGGTAATTCCTTGAGCGAAAATGCAGGTAAATCTGGCCGACAGGACTCTTCACTTTCTGCTCGGAGAGCCAGACTTCGCGCCCTCGCTCAACAGCCAGGAGCTCTGAACAACACTGCCGCTGCACAGGAAAAAGACGCAAAGGTTACAGAACTTACAGATAAGAGCAGCGAGATAACCACCGAAAAGCCCGCCGAAAAGCCCGTCGAAAAGCCCGCAGTTAAGCCAAAGGAAGACTCGTTTGAATTTTATGCTGATGAAAGTCAAGAATCGCCTGAGCCGGCTAGTGCGCCTATAATTGAGGAGCCAGTTATTACTCAAGAAGCACCCGTGACACCCGTCGCATCCCCGCCAAAGGAAATTGCGTTGCCAGAGCCAGAAAAGGAAGAAAAGCCAAGCGCTCCAGCCCCGAGTCCCGCTCAGCCTGTGGAAAACACTCAAAGCAATGCACTCGTCCTTTTAGGTAGTGTCGAGAGTAGCCTCAACGTGTGCGCCATGAATTTGTCGCAACTGGTCAAAACATCTTCTGATCAAAGCGAAGCCTTAATTACTTTGCGTGACTTGATTCAGAATCAGACCTTTTTTGAAATTGGTCTTAACTTAAATACTCTGCTTGATTCTTTGTCGGCTGCCCTTGAGCCAATGAAGGCTGTGGGAGAGCTCGTTCCGTCTATTGATCAGTTAGTAGCTACAATGGAGACCCGCTCCTTAATGGGGGCGGAAAGCGCACCTAGCAAAGTTTCCCCCGATCAGCTATTGATGAATCTTTCTAATCAATTGGCATCTGGAGAGATAGATCCCTGGACGTTTAAGTCAGCTTATATGGCTGTTTATCCCGATGATCATCCAGCCGATTTGCTGCATAGATTAGTTGAACTATTAGGAACTCAACGATTGTCTGGCACATTGTTTAGAGCTGCTTATGACGCCGTACAAGCTGCCGAGGCACCATCGCGCGGAAGTTATGGTACCAGATATGGTTCTGATGAAATTTCTGGAAATGACCGCGAACTTCTTGGTCGAATTGAAGAACTAACTCAAACTAATCGAGAGTTGCAAGAATTACTTGATGGTCGAAGTGTTGATGTCAGCCGCAAAGTCGAAGAAGTTGAAGAAGAATATGCAGAGATTCTTGCAAGTAAAGAGCAAGAATTGCAAGAGATGCAAGACACGCTATCTCTGCGAATAGAAGAATTTAACAGTCGTTTTGAAGAGCTCGAATCTACAGCAAAGGTGAGCAAAGAAGCTCTAAACAACAAAGAAGAAGAAACCAAAGCGAAAGAAGAGGAGTTAAAGCGAAAGGAAGACGATATCGCTCAAAAGGCGTCAGAAATCGCTCAATTGAGACAACAATTGTCCGAATTGCAAGACCAATTTAGAGATACTGTGAGCGATTTGCAGAAACAGTTGACTTCGGTCAAACAAGCTTCAGCCGACCTGGCTAAACAATCTAGTGTTCCGGCTCCGTCAGTTGCTATTCAGCCGCAAATTCAAACGCAAATGCAGCCACAAATGCAGCCGCAAATGCAACCGCAGATTACTCAGTCACAACCCATGTTGCAACAACCCGTTCAGCAATCACAGCCTCAACCTCAACCAATGATGCAACAGCCTGATCCTTCTAAGTCGAAGCCAGCAAGTACTGGTGGATTTTTCGACAGCAATCAGGAAATGCGACAGGTTCAAACTCAGAGTCAGCTTAATCAACAAATGGACACGTTTAACAGTATGTCTCGCATACCGGCATCCGAGCCCGCATACAGTCAACCTAACGTTGCTAGACAAAGCACTGGATATGGTGCGTCACCACCCACAACACCGCTACCTTCTGGTGGAGGTGGTGGTGGCGGCGGTGGCAATGTTCCTCCAGGTATGGGTGGGGGAATGGGTGGAGGTAGTTACGGAAACGGTGTTCGTGCCCAGGTTTTCGAAGTAATTGTCCGCCAAGCATTGGCTGGAGCACCCTGGCGCGAGATTTGCGCAGGACCAATGCAAGTCAATAGTATTTCAGCCGATGAAGTTGAAGCTGAAGTGAAAAAGCGCCAGGACATGCTGCGTTAGATTTTTATTTCTATTTAGCTTCTGGGGCAGGGGTTTGGATTACTGCTGGAGCTGTTGTGGGTGCTGCGGCTGGATTAGCATATTGTTTGTTGCGTCTAATCTGATACGCTTCACAAGCTTTCCACTCGGTCACGATTTGATCAAGATTGACCATGCAGTGCGAAATCACAAGTGGTGGAAGCGCTTCAAGCGTAGTCGTTACGGTGAAGACGATTATGCCAAGTATCGTCAGAGTGCAAAGCACAATTACATTTCGCGTAAAGCGAAATTGTTCTTCAACTTTTTTGTTCAGCAATGCAAACTGTTCTTCAAAATCGCGTTCCATCGCCTTGCTCCCAAATGTCAGAGTTAACATCAAGCGTTAGTCTTGCTCATTATAACCACTTGAATAGTTAGATAAGTTATTTATGGCACTCAACAACTCTGCTTCGTCTTGAGCTAGAACAGCTCTGAAATCTAGAATCACTCTGTCTTTGTGCACTGTCGAAATCACAGGAGTTCGCCATTGTCTAAGTCGGTTTGCTAGTTTTGATGTGCTAAAGCCACCATTGCCGGTGAGTGAAAGACCAAAACTATCCAGTGATTGGCCAGGCAAACTTCCACCACCAAGCGTGGATGTGGTGCTTACAGGCTCGATTGAAAATGAAGATCTGATTTCTGCTGGGAGCAATTGGAGGAATTTTTCCACTCGCAATTTTAAATCTGTTACCGATTCTTGGGCCATATTGAGAGCTGGCATAGACTGGAAAGTATCCGTTTTGAGATAACTTGCAAGCACTGACTCAAGTAAGGCAATGTTCAATTTGTCCAGACGAAGCGTTCTATATATAGGATGGCTGGCAAGCTTTGCCACAAGATCTTTGCGTCCGGCAATTATGCCTGCTTGTCCACCGCCTAATAATTTGTCGGCCGAAAATAGCACGAGGTCTGCACCTTGCTCAATACATTCTTGAACAGTAGGTTCGTGTTCAAGACCTAATTGGTCGATATTAATAAGTGAGCCAGAGCCCAGGTCATGTACAAAAGGAATATTATTTTCTTTGGCTAGAGCTGCTAATTCTTTGGGATTTGCTTCGTCTGTGAAACCAATAATTTTGAAATTAGACTGGTGACATTTGAGTAAACATGCGGTTTGGGATGATATGGCTTCAGAAAAATCATTTATTTTGGTTTTATTAGTGGTGCCAACTTCTTTAAGCTTGGCTCCAGATGCCACAATTACATCGGGTAGTCTAAAGCTTCCACCGATTTCAATCAGTTCAGATCGCGAAACTACTACTTCTTTTCCCTGAGCCAGAGCGCATATCGCAAGCATGACTGCAGCGGCGTTATTGTTTACTACAATGGCATCTTGCGCTTTGGTCAAAATTTGAATTAATCGGCTGACATTTTTGTTGCGATTAGAGCGCTCACCTTTATTTACGTCATATTCCAGGTCGCAATAACCAGTTATTAAATGGCAAACTTGATCTGCGATTTTTTTAGCAATTGGTGCACGACCTAGATTGGTGTTCAAAATGACGCCAGTGGCATTTATTACTCGAGTCATTCGATGTTTGAAAAGTTCGCGCCATTTGCGCTCGACCAGCTTGCTAAGCGAATCCGGGTCGCAAGAATCTATTATTTGGGTTCCCTGTCGCAATTCCTGCAAAATTTCTCTTGTCAGTTGAGTCAAAACAAGTCTGTTTGCCTTTTCATTATTTACCAGCTGCTCGATAAGGGGTTGCTTCAATATTGATTCAACTTGGGGAAGCTTGCTCAGGTCTGGTTTTTTATCGTTTTTCATATTCAATTTAAAAATATAATCCAAATTTATGAGAAAAGGGGTTGCAAAGAGAGAGATAAACCATAACAATTAGAATATGTAGTAAGAGAGAGGCCTCCTTCCGGGAGTGAAACAAGTTGAGTAAAAGTCTTCGAAATAAAACCCTCTACCAGGACAGAGAATGGCTTTACGACCGGTATGTGAAAGAAAAGCTGAGCACGGTTGAAATTGCCAAACTTTATCGCGAACAGGAAAATCGTTGGTGCGACCCAAATACTATCTCGCGCTGGTTGAAAAAGCACGGAATCAATATGCGTTCTTTAGCTGAGGCGCAACAAAATCGGCATGCCATCCCAATTCCGGCTGGAATGAAAAAAGCTCGCATGGAATAACAAAAGAACTGATAACGAAAGCACAACCGATATCGGTTGTGTTTTTTGTTTGCTTACAAACTATGACTAAATCCCGCCAGCTCCCGCAGACGAGCCCGCGCAAGATAGCACACCGCCGCCCATTAATAGAGCCATTGTCAAATATAAAAGTACGTCTTTGCCGCCTACAAGATAAAAAAGGCAGTAGGAGCTTGTGGCAAAAGCTGGCAACCAGAATCTAAAATCATCGCCTCGAAGGGCATGAGCAGCCAGGCACACCATCAGTGCTGCTGGAAGTCCAAAAAATACCACATCAAATAACATGACCAGATCATAGGCAGAGTGCTATCCTCTGTCCATGGTGATCCTCCCAGCGATCTTTCCAGCGCAAGACATGCAGGTTCTGTAATCTTATGGACAATAACGAAGAGCAAGAGCAAATTAATGAGCTTATTTGCGGTCGCAATACAGTTCTTGCCTATCTTAAGCAATTAGACGAGCGCAGCCAAAATGGACCGAATAATCAGGGTCCGGAGCTCGCCTCGGTTAATCGTATTTATATGGAGATGCAGCAAGCGAAGGACGACCCTCGTTTGCACCAGATCAAGACGCTGGCTAAAAAGGAAGGTATCGTCATTATGGACGTGCCACGCTTCAAGCTCGAATCGATGGTCGGGCGCGAGACCAGGCACCAAGGTGTCGTGGCAAGCCTGAGTCCAGCCAAGCTCAAAACTCATTCCGACTTAATTGACATGATAAAAAACATGGAAGGCAACGCCATGATTGTTGCCTGTGACGGAATTGAAGACCCGCGCAATCTTGGTGCCATAGTGAGAGCGGCTGAAGCGATTGGCGCTTGTGGAGTGGTAGTTCCAGACAGACGCAATGTGCAAGTTACTCAAACAGTAGCCAAGGTGAGTGCTGGTGCGCTTGCTTATATTCCAGTTTTTCAAGTGACAAATCTGGTGCGCACTTTACAGAGTTTAAAAGAAGGTGGGTTCTGGGTTATTGGACTGGCACCAGAAGCAAAAGATCCTATATATAAGGTAGATTTAAACGGCAAAATTGTTTTATTAATAGGCAGCGAAGGCAAAGGAATGAGACGTTTAGTTGAAGAAACTTGTGACGTTCTAGTCAATATTCCAATGCTTGGCAAGACTGAGTCTCTGAACGCTTCTGTGGCATGCGGAATTGCCCTTTATGAAATTGCGCGTCAACAGACACTTGCTAAGACCCTTGCCAAATCTGATAAACAGACGTAAAGCTAGATTTTGGCGAAGCGCTTGTAAAAATTGACTTTGTTTATATATATAAGTAGAATTCATTTTCCTTATGCCGGTATAGCTCAACGGTAGAGCAACGGTTTTGTAAACCGTAGGTTGCGGGTTCGAATCCCATTACCGGCTTTGGGGGCAGGTGTCCGAGTGGTTAAAGGAGACGGGCTGTAAACTCGTTGGCTTACGCCTACACTGGTTCAAATCCAGTCCTGCCCATTTTTAAAAAAACAAGCAAAACAACAGTCTGTGGAGGGGAAAACGTACAATTACTTAAAAATTTGCTACTGAGCCAAATAGACATACTAATATTTATGCGGCAGCGATGGGTTCACGCCCATGTAGCACAGTGGTAGTGCACCCCCTTGGTAAGGGGGAGGTCACGAGTTCGAACCTCGTCATGGGCTCCATAAATTATCTAGAGCAGACCAAAAGTAATTGAACATTGACCTTTTATAGGCATCTGTAGTTAAGGAGAATCGTAAGAGATGGCCCGCGAGAAATACAACAGGAATAAGCCCAACGTCAACGTTGGCACTATTGGTCACGTTGACCATGGTAAAACAACCCTGACCGCAGCAATTACAAAAGTGTTGTCTGAGAAGGGTGGAGCTAAATACAAGAAATACGACGAAATCGATGCCGCTCCAGAAGAGAAGGCTCGTGGTATCACAATCAATACCGCTCACGTCGAATATCAAACAGATACACGTCACTATAGCCACGTAGACTGCCCAGGTCACGCTGACTACATCAAAAACATGATCACAGGCGCCGCCCAAATGGACGGAGCTATTTTGGTTATTTCAGCTAACGATGGACCTATGCCCCAGACTCGCGAGCACATCTTGCTTGCTCGTCAGGTAGGCGTTCCACACATCGTCGTGTTCATGAACAAATGCGACATGGTTGATGATCCAGAACTTCTCGACTTGGTCGAAATCGAAGCTAGAGAATTGCTCACCAAATTCGAATTCCCAGGCGACGATATTCCTTTCATTCGCGGATCCGCTCTTAAAGCCCTTGAAGGCGATAAAGCATACGAAGAAAAAATCCATGAACTAACTAAAGCTGTTGATTCATACATTCCAACACCAGAGCGTGAAATCGACAAACCGTTCTTGCTGGCTGTTGAAGACGTGTTCTCCATCACCGGCCGCGGTACCGTAGCTACAGGAAGAATTGAGCGCGGTCAATGCAAAGTTGGTGATGAAGTCGAAATCATCGGTCTAGTTGATACCAAGAAAACAACCGTAACCGGTGTTGAAATGTATCAAAAAACTCTTGATGAAGGTATCGCAGGCGACAACGTAGGCGTACTTCTTCGTGGTGTCGACAAAACAATGATTCAACGTGGTCAGGTTATTGCCAAACCAGGTTCAATCAAACCACACACCAAATTCAAAGCTGAAGTTTATGTCTTGAGCAAAGAAGAAGGTGGTCGTCACACCCCATTCTTCCCTGGTTACAGACCTCAGTTCTACATCAGAACAACTGACGTGACCGGATCCATCGAATTGCCAGAAGGCGTTGAGATGGTCATGCCCGGCGACAACGTGTCTATGAAAGTTGAACTTATTCAACCAGTAGCCGTTGAGCAAGGTATGAGATTCGCTATCCGCGAAGGCGGCAGAACCGTCGGAGCCGGAGTTGTGTCGGACATTCTTACATAAGAACTGATACAAAAAACGAAACGATGAATCTAAAACAGGCATCAGCGATGGTGCCTGTTTTTTATTGCCGTTTTAAAAATAAGGTCTTCTTCCTGTACACCTTAGATCTGACCTTTTAAAATTTGAGAGGGTCGAAAAAATCTAGGTGCTGGCCATAAGCAAAACTTGCCGAAATACTTATGCTCAACTTTTTTGCAAAAAAGATCTGTTGAGATCTTCAACAGAAATTGAACTGAATATTTCTCTTGAAAACCGCTATATCTTCTTGATATGTACTGAATGCTTTACATAAATGTATGAAGCAATAAGCCATGGATGTCCTTGGCAAGTGGCGTAAATAGCCGGTTTTAGAGAGGATCGCCCGAAATCCAGTAAATTCAATTGTTTAATGAAGATAAAATTTAGAATCGAAAAGCTATTCTTATAGATAGAATTGTTCTTTCGTCGCCAGAAACGGCAGTCCTGTGAGGACTTCAAGTATAAGACGGCGTTAATTTTTGCTTGGACCGGGCTTGTCCCGATAAAACGAGCATTGGTGTCAAAACCAGCAATCCACATATATGTAGATGGAGAAACGAAACATGGCGCGTGCGAAGGCACAAAAGACCGAGACTAATGGAAACGCTTCAAAAGTGCAGCGCATCCGCATCCGTCTCAAATCTTACGATCATAAATTGCTCGACAAATCTTCGGATCAAATCGTGGATACAGCCCGTCGTACCGGCGCCACAATTTGCGGTCCTATTCCTTTGCCGACTCGCAAGAAAATCTATTGCGTGTTGCGCTCACCCCACGTGGACAAGAAATCCAGAGAGCATTTCGAAATTCGCGTACATAAAAGATTGATCGACATAAATGACCCCACCCCCACCACGGCTGATGCGCTTATGCGTCTTGATTTGCCTGCTGGTGTAGACATCGAAGTGAAACTCTAAAGAGAGGCAAGTGATGAAATTAAGTCTGTTAGGCAAAAAGATAGGAATGACTCAGGTCTATGACAAGACCGGTCTTGCTTTGCCTGTAACCATCGTTCAATTGGGCGACAACATAGTGACAGCTAAATTGAGCAAAGAAAACAATGGCTATACAGCTATTCAAGTTGGCGGTTTCAAAACCATCGAGAAGAAACTGAACAAGCCAGAAATGGGCGCCTTGAAGAAAAATTCAGTGCCTGCAGTTAAACCTCTTAAAGAGTTTCGAGTAGACAATCCAGATGAGTTCACCATCGGTGATGCCATCAAACCAGAAAGCCTTTTCAAAGAAGACATGCTAGTTGATGTGCGCGGAAGCTCAATTGGTAAAGGTATGCAAGGTACTATTAAACGTTGGAATGCCGGTCGCGGACCTATGGCTCACGGTTCTAAATTCCACCGCTCAATGGGATCTATTGGTGCTGGTACCACACCAGGTCGCGTATACCGCGGAACCCACATGCCAGGCAAAATGGGCAACAGAAATGTCTGCCAACGCCATCTCAAAGTTGTAAAAGTTGATTCAGAAAAAGGTCTCCTATACGTGAAGGGTGCAGTACCCGGCGTTGAAGGGGGTCTTCTTGTTATCACACCCTCCAGCACAAAGTGGAACTAGTACCTATTTAAGTAGACCGTAAGTCAAAAGCAGAAGAGATAAAACAATGACATCCACCCAAGTATTAGACCTCAAAGGAAAAAAAGTAGGCGACGTCCAATTGAAAAATTCGGCGTTCACCTCTGCACAGAACGAACATCATAAAGATGCCGCTCTGCACACAATGCACCTTTCAGTCGTTAGAGAACTGGCTAACGCTAGATCCGGCAGCGCCAACAGCAAAACACGTGCTGAAGTACGTGGTGGTGGTCGCAAGCCATGGCGTCAAAAAGGTACTGGTAAAGCCCGCGTAGGCTCTATCCGCTCACCTTTGTGGAACGGTGGTGGTGTCACTTTTGGACCTAAGCCAAGAGACTATTCCAAAGACATGCCACAAAAAATGCGTGTGGCAGCACTGCGTGAAGCAGTTGGTTATTGTTTCGATAAACTAGTCGTAGTCAATGGTTTTGAAGATTTTGCTAACAGCAAAGAAACCAAAGGCTATACCAAACGTTTCAACCAAATTTTGAAAGACTTGCAATTGGAAGGCAAAAAAGTAGTTCTCGCTCTCGATTTCGACGGCGAAAAACTGGCTGAGCAATCGCAAAAACTCAGATGGCTAGCCGCAATATTGCAAAGCTCAAAGTGGTACGTTTGGGTAACTTGAGCGTAAAGGATCTTCTCAATGCAGAAGCAATCATCCTTACCCAAGGTAGTTTGGAAAAATTGAACGAAAGATTGGCACCAAGCAAAGCTCAACAAGAGCGCGTTGCTGCTAAGACCGGTGAGAAAAAATCTGGCAAAGCCAGAAAAGCAAAAGTTCAACCTAAAAAAGCTGCTCCTTCTAAAAAAGAAAAATCAGCCAAGGCTCCTAAAGCCAAAATAGAGAAAGAAAAATCGGCCAAGAAAGCCGAAGCTCCACAAGCCAAAAAAGAAAAAGCGACTGAAGCTAAGAAACCAGCTAAAGAAGCCAAAGCCGAAACCAAAAAAGACGGCGAGAAAAAAGAAAGCAAAGCCAAAAAATCGGACAAATAAAGAGCCATGAATAAAAGAAATTCTCAAATTATCAAAAGACCTATCCTGACCGAGAAATCGGCTCAGATGGCTGCAGTCGGTACATACACTTTCGAAGTGTGCCCGGATGCCAATAAAGTCGAGATCAAAAATGCTTTAACCGAGCTCATTGCCTCGCTTTACCCCGACAAGAAAACCGAAGTGGTTAAGGTTGCCACCGTCGCAACAAGAGATCGCTTCTCACGTCGCAAACGTCATGGTCGCGCTCCTAAAGACGGCAAAAAAGCTTATGTCACCATATCCGGTGATGCTCTCGACTTTTTCGAATCGTAATAAAGAAGGAAATTCACAATGCCAGTAAGGAAAGTCAATCCAACATCTGCCGGACGTCGCAATATGTCCCTTGCAGATTTTTCGGAAATCACAAAGTCGATTCCCGAGAAGTCTCTGGTCGCGACATTGAAGAAGCACGCTGGACGTAACAACCAGGGTCGCGTCACTCTGCGTCACCGCGGTGGCGGACACAAACGCAAATATCGCATCATCGATTTCAAAAGAGATAAATTCGATATTCCTGCTGAAGTTAAAGCTATTGAATACGATCCAAACCGCAATACAAGAATTTGTTTGCTTCAGTATGCCGATGGCGAAAAACGCTACATCCTGGCTCCAGTTGGACTGAAAGTCGGACAAAGTGTTATGAGTGGACCTAATGCCGAAATCAAAGTTGGCAATGCTCTTACTCTTAAACAAATTCCTTTGGGTACCATGGTTCACAACGTTGAAATGAACCTGGGCAAAGGCGGTCAACTTGGTCGCTCAGCTGGAACCCAAATTCAACTTCTAGCTAAAGAAGGAAAATTTGCTACTTTGCGTTTGCCATCAGGCGAAATGCGCATGGTGCTTGTTGAATGTATGGCTACCATCGGACAGTTGGGTAACACCGACGCTAAAAACGTCCGTATAGGTAAAGCCGGTCGCACCCGTTGGATGGGTATCAAGCCCACCGTCCGTGGTGTCACCATGAACGCTGTAGATCACCCACATGGCGGTGGCGAAGGCCGATCACCAGTTGGTGGCAAACCACAAACTCCCTGGGGCAAACCGGCTATGGGTTACAAAACCCGCCGTGGTCGCCGTCCTTCGGATAAATTCATCGTTAAAAGACGCACTAAATAGAAGTAGCTCAGGAGGTTACAGTGTCTCGATCGCTTAAAAAGGGTCCGTTCGTTCATCCCTCGCTCCATAAAAAAATCGAAGAGATGAATAAGAAAGGCGAAAAACGCGTGATCAAATCTTGGTCACGAGCTTCAATGATTGTGCCTGACATGATCGGTCACACCATCGCCATCTATAACGGTCGCAAACACGTACCGATATATGTCACCGAACAAATGATCGGTCACCGCCTGGGTGAGTTCGCTCCCACAAGACTTTTCAAAGGTCATGCTGGCGGCGAGAAGACAGCCAAAAGAGGATAAGTCATGGAAAGCAAAGCAAAAGCCAAATGGATAAGGATGTCACCACGCAAGGTGCGTCGCGTAATTGATGAGATTCGCGGCAAATCCGCCGGTGAAGCTCTGGAAATGCTCCAGTTCATGCCTTACGCCGCCTCCAAAGAAGTTTGGAAAGTAGTCAACTCGGCTATGTACAATCTCATTCATCATCAAGAAAATCCGATTTCTGAAGAAGAAGCCGGAAGACTAGTCGTCACAGAAGCTTATGCCGATCAAGGTCCTACCTTGCCCCGCCGCTTCAGAGCAAGAGCACGTGGACGTGCCATGCCAATCTTGAAACGCACAAGTCACATCACAGTTGTTCTCTCAGACGTATAAATAAGGAGCAGGATCTTGGGTCAGAAAGTACATCCAAACGGTTATAGAGTCGGCATCCATAAAGGATGGCAGTCTAACTGGATTGTTCAGAAAAAAGAAGTTGCTCCTCTAATCGAAGAAGACAATCGTCTACGTCGTTTCTTGACTAAAGAACTCGAAGGCGCTGGTGTGTCGAAGCTTGAAATTTCACGCAAAGTCGACCAGGTCACAATCGATATCTATACTGCACGTCCCGGCGTAGTTGTCGGCAAAGGCGGTCAAGGCATCGAGACATTGGCTGGAAAGATTCGCGCAATGCTCAGCCGCAAAGGACTTGAAGTCAAAATCAATATCCTTGAAATCAATCGTGTCGATCTTGAATCGAAATTGGTGGCACAATCAATCGCCCAACAGTTGGAAAAACGAGTCGCCTTCAGAAGAGCCATGAAACAAGCCATGCAACGTTGTATGCGCGCTGGTGCCATTGGTATCAAAGTGATGGTGGCAGGACGTCTTGGTGGTGCTGAAATCGCCAGAACCGAATGGGCTAAAGAAGGAAGAATTCCACTACAAACACTGAGAGCCGATATCGATTACGGTGTCGCTTCAGCAAGCACTCTTATGGGTGTAATCGGAGTCAAAGTCTGGATTTTCAGAGGCGAACTCGAGCCAGGTCAATGGTCTCCTCCCAATATCAAGCTCCAAACGGATCGTGATAGACAAAATATGGATAGACCGGAGCGCGCTCCGCAAAAATCTGGCAAGAGATCCAGAAAGGCAGGTTAGTCGAAATGTTAATGCCGAAGCGTACCAAATACAGAAAACATCACAGGGGCCGTATGACCGGCTGCGAAACCCGTGGCGTCAAAGTGGATTTTGGCGAATACGGTTTGCAGGTTCTTGAGCCAGCCTGGATTACATCGCGTCAGATTGAAGCGGCACGTAAAGCGATGACCCGTTCGGTCAAACGTGGTGGTCAAATCTGGATCCGCGTATTTCCTGATAAAGCAGTTTCTAAAAAACCAGCCGAAGTCCGTATGGGCTCTGGTAAAGGTAATCCAGAATTCTGGGTGGCTGTGGTTAAAACTGGTCGCGTAATGTTTGAAATGGCAGGCGTAAACGAAAAAGATGCGCACGAAGCACTCGCTCTGGCTGCACAAAAGCTTCCAGTCAAGTGTCGTGTAGTCAAACGCCAACTTGGTAGTTAGTGAGGACAAGATGAAAATCAAGGAAATGCGAGATTTATCGCAAGAAGAATTGAATACACAAGTGGCTGATACCCGCAAGGAAATTGTCAGTCTGCGTTTTGCTCACTCGCTGCGCAAGCTTGAGAGCACTGCCAAACTAAGGCAGACAAAGAAAAGACTGGCTCAACTTCTCACCATAATCACAGAAAAAGCTGACAAGTCTGAGAAAAAAGTATCAAAAGGAAGTAAGTAAGTCATGCCAAAGAAAGTTTTAGTCGGAACCGTGGTATCAGACAAGATGGATAAAACCGTCGTAGTTGCTGTGGAAAGACGCGTTGCTCACTCACGTTATGAGAAGCAGATTGTCAAAACAACCAAGTTCAAAGCACATGATGCCTCCAATGCTTGCAAAACTGGAGACGAAGTGAAAATTGAAGAGTGCAGACCACTCTCCAAAGAAAAAACTTGGAAAGTAGTCGAGATTCAAAAAGTTTCTGAAGACAATGTCGTCTCCTCGCCCTCGTCTTCGAACGATAAGGAGTCCAAGTAATGATTCAACAAGAAACCAGACTGACATGCGCTGATAACACCGGAGCCAAAGAGCTTCTATGTATTCGCGTTCTTGGTGGCAACCGCACCTTCGCATCAGTGGGCGACAAAATTGTTGCCACTGTAAAAGAAGCGATTCCACACATGCCAGTAAAAAAATCTGACGTAGTTCAAGCCGTGATTGTAAGAGTCAAACAAAGTGTCCGTCGTCCCGATGGCACCACAATTCGCTTTGACGACAATGCTGCAGTGATCATTCAAAAAGATGGCAACCCAAAAGGTACTCGTGTTTTCGGACCAATCGCCCGCGAACTCAGAGACAAGAATTTCACCAAGATAATTTCGTTGGCACCAGAAGTTATTTAAGTCCAACGAAAGAAATTGAAGAAGTATACAGAGGTAAAAACAATGAGTTCCGCTCAAGAGACAACCGGACAACGAAAATCTAAAAAGAAGCCAGTGAAGCCTAACAAGCTTAGATTCACCAAGAGGGCTGTATCCGTCAAGATAAAATCTGGTGGCATCGCTCTTGTGTCTGAAGCGCTCGTGAAAAAAGGTGTCACCAATCTGGTGCCCAAAATGCACGTCAAACGCGGCGACCTGGTGATGATGATTTCCGGATCTGAAAAAGCAGGCAAAGGCAAAATCGGCAAAGTGCTCAAAGTTTTTCCAGCCCAGGGCAAAATCATCGTTGAAGGTATCAACGTGATTAAAAGAGCCACCAAAGCTCGTCCTGGTTCGATGCAAACTCAAGGCGGAATCGTGGAGAAAGAAGCTCCAATCTTCGCATGCAAAGTTCAGTTATACGATCCCGTCGCCAAAAAACCGACCCGCATTCGTCATAAAGTGCTTGAAAATGGCAAAAAAGTGAGAGTGGGCGTGAAATCAGGCGAGATTCTAGACAACTAAAATTAGAAGGACGAACCAAAATGATCGACGTAAAAGAGCATTACGACAAAACAGTAAAGCCAAGTTTGAAAAAGCAGTTTGACTACAAAAACGAACTGCAAATACCGCGCATTGAAAAAGTTGTCCTCAATATGGGCATTGGCGAAACTACTTCATCGGCTAAAGCGATTGAAGGTGGTGTCAGTGACATAACCACTATCGGTGGTCAAAAACCGGTAATCAAAAGAGCGCGCAAATCAATTGCGACGTTCAAATTGAGAGAAGGAATGCCAGTTGGCGTGAGCGTTACGCTACGCGGCAAACGCATGTATTACTTCTTGTCTAAATTGATGCACATTGCACTTCCGCGTATCAAAGACTTCCGCGGATTATCCCCAAAATCATTTGACGGTAGAGGCAACTATTCGTTAGGCCTCAAAGAGCAGCTTATCTTCCCTGAAATCTCGTACGACAAAATCGACGCGACCAGAGGCATGGATATTGCCATCGTCACAACTGCAAGAACCGATCAAGAAGGTCTTGCATTGCTCAAAGAATTAGGAATGCCATTTAAAAAGTAGTCGCGTAAGCGAGTAAGGAGAGGAATAGAAAATTGGCTAAGACATCGATGATTGACAAAGAGCATAAGCGCAGGGAACTTGTCCTGAAAGGCAAGTATCCGAAAGTGCGCTTGCACAATCGTTGCCGCATTTGCGGACGTCCCAAAGGCGTCTTCCGTGATTTCGGACTGTGCCGCCTCTGTTTCAGAAAAATGGCTCACGAAGGTTTATTGCCCGGCGTAACCAAATCGAGTTGGTAGGAGAAAAATAAATGCCAGTAACAGATCCAATAGCCGACATGTTTACACATATCCGCAATGCAACGCGGGTATCGTCACCAGTTGTCGAAATGCCGGCCTCCAAACAAAAAATAGCTTTGGCTGAATTGCTTCGCAACGAAGGCTTTATTTCTTCGTTCGAAACAAAAGACCTGGGCAACCCGAAACAGAGAATGCGTATCGTTCTCAAATACGGTCCTAAGGGTGAGCAAGTAATCCAGGGCATCAAGCGCATTTCCAAACCAGGACTTCGCATTTATAGATCTTCGGATCGTCTACCTCGTGTTTCAGGTGGACTTGGTGTTGCCATCATCTCCACTAATCGTGGCTTGATGACCGACCGCCAGGCTCGCAAAAGCATTGTTGGCGGCGAAGTTCTAGCTTACGTCTGGTAGTTTTTTCAAAGAATATATAAGAGGATAAATCCATGTCTCGCATAGGCAAAGCACCAATCAAGATTCCGGCAGGAGTTACAGTCACCCTTGGTGAAGATAACAAAGTTTCTGTCAAAGGTCCCAAAGGCGAGCTGTCGCAAAGTTTCCGTCCGGAAATGGCTATTAAGCAAGAAGATGGACATCTGAAAATCGAGCGCAAAGAAGAAACCGATGGTCGTTTGGCACGTGGACTGCACGGTCTTACCCGCACTCTCATCAGTAATATGGTGGTTGGAGTGTCGCAAGGTTTTGAGCGCAAACTAGAAGTTATCGGAGTTGGTTATCGCGCCGTAGTAGAAGGTCGCAAACTGAACTTGGCGCTAGGTTACTCGCATCCTGTCGAAATCGAGATTCCAAAAGGAATTGAAGTTGCAGTAGGCAAAGGTAACGTAATCACCATCAACGGTTTTGACAAACAAGTACTTGGCGATTTCTGCGCCGACGTCAGATCAAGACGTCCTCCAGAAGTCTACAAAGGCAAAGGTGTCAAATATATTGAGGAAGTAATCAGGAAGAAAGCCGGTAAAGCAGCCGGCAGCAAATAATTAGGACAAAGCACTAATAACCAGAAAAAATTGCATCAGGAATAAGAAAAATGATTACAAAGGCAGATAGAAAATCAGCAAGAGTCAAGAGGCATAACCGCATCAGACGCCGCATCTACGGATCGACAGAGCGTCCGCGTCTTTGTGTCTATCGCTCAAACAAACATATTTACGCTCAGATTGTGGACGATTCCACATCCACTACACTTGCTTGCGCAAGCACCCTGGATGGTGACTTCAAAGGTGGCAAATCCTGGGATAAGGATGCTGCAAAACAAGTCGGTGAGCTAATCGCCAAAAGAGCTAAAGATAAAGGAATTGAAGCCGTCGTTTTTGATCGTGGCGGATACATTTATCATGGACGCATTGCCGCTATTGCCGAAGGTGCTCGCACCGCCGGACTCAGTCTTTAAAGAGGAAAAGAAGAACTCATGGAAAAAGAGCAAAAGCATCACCCAGTTCCGGCTAGTCCGGTGGAAGAAGCCACTGGTGGCGATGGCGTTAAAAAAGGACGTCGTCAGTCTTCGCGCGAATCAAATCGTCGCAGTCAGGACGATGCACGTCGCGATCGTGAGCAATCTGAATGGGAAGAGAAAATCATTCAAGTTCGCCGCGTAACCAAAGTAGTTAAGGGTGGTAAGAAACTGAGCTTCCGTGCTGTAGTGGCAGTAGGCAACGGTAAAGGTCAAGTTGGCATCGGCATCGGCAAAGCTGCCGAGGTTGTAGTCGCTATTCAAAAAGGTGTTTCCGACGCACGCAAATCAATGATTTCTGTGCCCTTAATCAACACAAGTATTCCTCACCAAATTATCGGCAAACAAGGCTCCAGCCGTATTTTGCTCAAACCAGCTGCTAAAGGTACTGGCGTCATCGCCGGTGGTGCCGCACGCGCTGTGCTCGAGCTTGCAGGAGTCGGCGATATCATGTCTAAATCACTGGGTTCGCGTTCACCATTGAACGTTGCCCGCGCCACTGTAAACGGCTTAAAAGAGCTGCGTACTTTTGAACGCGCCGCCAGTTTGAGAGGCATCACCCTCAAGCAAATGCTTAACTAGGAGCCAGAGAAAAATGAGCATGATAAAAGTTACCCTTAAAAAAGGAATGATCGGTAGAACCGAAACACAGAAAAAGATCGTAAAAGCTCTTGGTCTGCGTAAGTTCGGCACATCAGCCGTGCACAACCCTTCGCCCACCATCAATGGAATGCTCGATAAAGTAGCTCACTTGGTGGAAGTTTGCGAAGCAAAAGATTGCGATTTGAAAGACAAAAAAGAGAGCAAAAAAAAAGTTACAGCTAAAGCTAAGTAACCAGTAAAACAAGAAGCCGAGTCGTTTTTACGGCGCAAGGCATAAGGAGAGAAAATGAACCTCATAGATCTCAAACCCAAAGAGGGTTCTACAAGAGACACAAAAAGAGTAGGACGCGGACGTGGTTCGGGTCATGGTAAAACTTCAACCAGAGGCCACAACGGTCAAGGTCAAAGAGCTGGTCAAACCAAGCGCTTTGGATTTGAAGGTGGTCAGACTCCTTTATTCAGACGTCTTCCCAAAATCCATAATTTCGATCAAGTAAAAAGACGTAATTGGGTTGCCATCAATGTTGGTGCCTTGAATAATCTTCCTGCCAATACCGAATTGAATCCAGAAAATCTGGCTGAATTTGGTCTGCACAACAGTGCCACCAATAGTTTGAGAATCCTTGGCAACGGCGATTTGAAAGTGGCTCTCAAAGTCCACGCTCATCACTTCTCTCAAGGTGCTATTGACAAGATCCAGCAAGCAGGCGGCTCTTATGAAGTTATTCATCCAGAGCCACAAAAACGCGGACGCATCCCCGTGGGTGGTCGCTAAGCCCGGTTGAGCTTTTAATCCTTGCAGAATGCCTCTAGACATAAATTCAGCCTAGAGGTATTTTCTATTCTTTGCCTTCTAATAAAATAAGTACGAGGAAAATTACAAAGTGAATTCACCAAGGCGTAAGCCAGGTAAAATCGGCGGACCTGAAGATCTCTTCAAAATGCTCTCAGCTGCCGGACTCAAGGAGAGAATATTTTTCACCCTTGGTGTAATCCTGCTATACAGAGCTGGTGTGCACATTCCTTTGCCAGGCGTTGATTCAAGCGCTTTTCTCAAACACCCAGAATATGCTCAGAGTCTTCTTGGCATGGTCGACTTATTCACAGGCGGCGCCTTGAATAAGCTCTCTATTTTTTCGCTAGGTATTGGTCCTTACATTACCTCTTCCATTATTTTGCAACTGATGACTCAAGTCTTTCCTCAACTGGAAGATTTGCAAAAAAATCAAGGCGAGCAGGGTCGTAAAAAATTACAGCAAATAACCAGACTAGCTACGGTAGGCATTTCCATCATGCAGTCGGTGATGCTTGCAAACTTGCTTTCCAAAATTCAGGCGCCACCAGTGGTGCTCACTCCAGGTTTCTGGTTCATTATCACTTCGGCAATGATCATGACAGCCTCAGCTCTTTTCATCATGTGGCTTGGTGAACTGATAACCGAGCGTGGTGTCGGAAATGGTGCGTCACTTTTGATCTTTTTAGGTATTGTGGCCAGGCTGCCTGTGATGGTGAAGAATACTTACGATGCCGTAAACACGGGGCAATCGCCTGTTTGGGGCGTAACTGTACTAGTTTTGTTTTTCCTTGCCATGGCCGCTTTGATTGTATGTTTACAACAAGGCGTGCGCAAAATAATGGTGCTTGGTGCAAGGCGTAACGTCGGTCGACAGGTCTTTGTTGCCGCTCCCGACGATTATCTATATTTGCCAATCAACCCATCTGGTGTTATGGCAATTATCTTCTCGTCTTCACTTTTGATGTTCCCAACCACGGTTATGCAATTCGTTAGTCAAGGCAAAAGCAAAGACCCAGGTACTGTCATCTACGAGCTTATGGTATCGATACCGTTTTTAGGCAAGGGCATAGAGTCGCTTGCTAAAGAAGACTGGGCCAAAAATGTCTGGGGCTTTATTTCGACCGAAATGATAAACGCGCTCTCTTATTACAGATGGGAGCACTCAGTTATCTATTTCATCCTCATTATGTTCTTTGCTTATTTCTACGCTTCAATTATTCTTCAACCAAAAGATATGGCTGAAAATTTGCGCAGACAAGGACGAGCTATCCAGGGCATAAGACCAGGCAGACCAACATCCGAGTTTCTTGAATCGACTCTTGGACGGCTTGTTTTTATTGGTGCTAGCGCCATTGGTATTGTTGCTATTTTGCCAATACACTGCGAGCAATGGACTCAAGTAACCACTCTGCAGGGGCTTGGAAGTACATCGCTAATCATTCTTGTGGGTGTGGCGGTTGATACTCAAAAGCAAATTGTCACCCACGCTCTATCGGCTCGATATCAGGCCCGAGGCTTGTTTAGAAAGTCGGACGAGCAAGCAAGTATCTAGAGGAAAAGATCAATGCAAGTTTTGTTTTTAGGCGCACCAGGCTCTGGCAAAGGAACTCAGTGCAAAAAACTGTCGGCTAAATTGGGGCTGGCTCATTTGTCGTCTGGAGATTTGCTTCGCGCTGCAATCAGAGAAAACACTGCAACTGGTCTTAAAGCCAAAGAGTTCATGGATAAGGGATTACTTGTTCCAGATCCAGTTTTAATAGATATGTTCAGAGAAGCTCTATCTATGCCAGCTTTGAAAAAAGGTTTTATCCTCGATGGTTTTCCGCGCAATCTGGCTCAAGCTGAAAGTCTGGACAAATTACTCGACGAACTCGACATGAAATTGAATGCTGTAATTGACATGGAAATCGACACATCCTTGCTTGAAGAGCGTCTTGTTGGTCGCAGATCGTGTCCAAACAAAGTTTGCAATAACGTTTTTCATGTCAAATTCGCTCCGCCAAAAGAAGCCGATGTTTGCGACTACTGTCAAAGTCAGCTCGTGCATCGCTCTGATGATAAAGTGGAAGTGGTATCAAGCAGACTCGAAACTTATAAGCGCGAGACAGAGCCTCTAATAGGTTTCTACAAAGGCAAAGGCGTTCTTCAGTCTCTAAATGCCGACGATACTCCCGAGCACATTTTCGAGCAAATATTGAAAGTGCTTCAAGTCTCAGTTTAGGTAAGTAAGCATATGATCGTAACCTTAGACAAAGACCTCGAATACATGCGCAAAGCAGGCAAGCTGGCTGGCGAAATTATGGAAATGCTTATGCAAAGTGCAAAGGCAGGTATCTCTACTTTAGAGCTGGATCAAATGGCCGAGAAGGTTATAAGAGATGCTGGTGCAATTCCTACTTTTAAAGGTTACAGAGATTTTCCAGGTACTTTGTGTGTTTCTATAAACGAGGAAGTCGTTCACGGAATCCCCAATAAGTCGCGCATTTTAAAAGATGGAGATTTGTTGAGTATCGATCTTGGTGTCACTTTCCAGCGCGAAGAAAATGGCAAGATGCTCGATCTCATTGCAGATACAGCAACCACAGTGGCTATAGGCAGTGTGAGCAAAATGCAAGACAAACTAATCACAGACACACGCGCTAGTCTTTATGCCGGTATCAGAGCTTCAAGAGCTGGAGCAACTTTAGACGATATTGGCGGAGCGGTCGAAGATGTAGGCAACGCCGGAGCATATGGCATCGTGCGAGAGTACGGCGGCCACGGTATCGGCTATGTACTTCATGAAGAACCGTTCATTTTCAATTACCGCACTGGTAGCAAGACTCGTTTAAAACCTGGTATGGTAATAGCCATTGAACCCATGTTCAATCTGGGTGGTGACAGAGTGCGCACCAAACAAGATGGCTGGACGGTTGTAACGCAAGATTACAAAGCATCAGCACATTTTGAACACTCAATTTTAATAACAGAAGGCGAGCCCGAAGTGCTCACCAAGCGACCGAACGAGGAAGCCGGATGGCAAAGCAAAGCGTAATCGAATTCGAAGGGACAATCCGGGAATCCTTGCCCAATGCCATGTTTCGAGTAGAACTCGACAACGGCCACAAAGTGTTGGCCCACATTTCAGGCAAGATTCGCAAGAACTTCATTAAGATTCTCCCTGGCGATCGAGTGCGTGTAGAGCTCACCCCATATGACTTAACACGCGGCCGTATCACATACAGAATTAGAGAATAAGGTACAATTGCATATTCGTCTTGGGATCTTTGATGCAAATCTATTTTTAGATTCGCCAGAAGCCCCAGGGATGCGGCTTGAGATGCCCTTCAGGTACACTGCCTGAAGCTGGCTATTTCAGTTGAAAAGAACACCGATAAAGGTAGAAATCATGAAAGTTAGAGCTTCTGTGAAGAAAATTTGTGAAAAATGCAAAGTAATTCGTCGTAAAGGACGTATTGCTGTAATCTGCGAAAACCCCAAGCACAAGCAGCGCCAAGGGTAATCTTTTAGTACAGATATTGCAGAGTTAGAGAAAATAAATTATTTGGAGGACCACTAGGTCATGGCTAGAATTGCCGGCGTCGATTTACCCCGCAACAAAAGCGCAAAAATTGCTCTTTGCTACATCCACGGGATTGGCAGAACCACAGCAGAAAAAATTTGCACCAAGTTGAACATACCGGACAAAAGACGCGTTAACGAATTGAGTGACGATGAAGTAGCTAAACTTCGCGAAGAAATCGAGAAGAGCGGACTTTATACCGTCGAAGGCGATTTGCGCAGAGTCGAAGGTCTCAACATCAAGCGTCTTATCGAAATCAACTGCTTTCGTGGTCAACGTCACAGACGCGGTCTACCTACTCGTGGTCAACGTACTAAGACCAATGCCCGCACACGTCGCGGTCGCAAGCGTCAGACTGTTGCCAATAAGAAAGTGGCTACAAAATAACATCTAAGTAGATATACATTCCGTATTGATTGAATCCAAAAATCACCAAATACTGACAATCTACTCTAAAATTTAACTTCACCAAAAAGGATTTAAAGGACTAAACGAATATGGCAAAGGTGGCAAAGTCTCGCACTAAGAAAAAAGAGAAACGCATTGTTCCTCAAGGCGTTGTGCATATTCAGAGCACTTTCAACAACACCATCATCTCTTCCACCGATCCACAGGGTCAGGTTATTGCCTGGGCATCTGCTGGTACTGTCGGTTTCAAGGGCGCTAAGAAAGGCACTCCATTTGCCGCTCAACAAGCTGCAGATATCGTTGCCCGTCGCTCGATGGACTCCGGCATGCGTCAGGTTGAAGTACTGGTCAAAGGACCAGGCGCTGGACGTGAAACTGCAATCAGATCGCTGCAAGCAGCTGGTCTTGAAATAACCTTGATCAAAGATGTAACTCCCATCCCCCACAATGGATGCCGTCCTCCTAAGAGAAGACGCGTTTAATTGATTTATTCAATATCATTGGCATAGCAACAGAAATGGTGGCATACAAGTGAACAACGATTTCAACAGACAATACGGAATCAATATGGGCGGCGGCTTCGGCAGTCAGGGTGGTTCGGGTGGAATGATCCCGCGTCAAACTCCGGCTCCTGGTACTGTGCCAGATCCAGCTGGTAGCTGGGGCTATATGCCGAACACAAGTCCTCGCGAGCCAATCAAAATCAAGTGTCTTGAAAACAAAACTCACGCTGATGGTTCTATTTACGGTAAGTTCGTAATTGAGCCTCTAGAGCGCGGTTATGGCACCACAGTGGGCAACTCACTGCGTCGTGTACTTCTTTCTCACCTTGAAGGTTCTGCAGTCACTGCAGTGCGTATCGAGAGCATCACACACGAATTCACCACCGTTCCTGGTGTAGTTGAAGATGTAATCGACATCATGCTCAACTTGAAAGGTCTTGTTGTAAAAACATTCAGTCAAGAACCTCAATACCTACATCTTGATGTAGAGCGTCCAGGTCCTGTCACCGGCCGTGATATCTTCTGTCCAGCTGATGCCACCATCA
Source organism: Candidatus Melainabacteria bacterium (assembly GCA_016699165.1). Classification (GTDB taxonomy): domain Bacteria; phylum Cyanobacteriota; class Vampirovibrionia; order Obscuribacterales; family Obscuribacteraceae; genus Aved-18. The sequence goes on from CP064963.1 coordinate 4,727,037, forward strand.
TCAATCCTGATTGGCAGATTTGCACATTGGCTGAAGGCGGCAGAATCCGCGCTGAAATTACAGTCGAGCGTGGTCGTGGTTATGTGCCAGCTGATGCTCATAGTCAGTTCAAACAAGCTATCGACGTTCTTCCAATCGACGCAGTCTACATGCCGGTTCGCAAAGTTTCATACAATGTCGAACCAACCCGCGTAGGCGAATCAACCGACTTCGACAAGCTCACAATCGAACTATGGTCTAATGGAGCTATCGACGCTTCCGAAGCCATTTCGCAAGCAGCTCGTCAGCTCGTCGAGCATCTCATTCCAATCGCCGAATTGTCTGGCAAGCCGATGGTGGCAACAACCGCCGCGCCTCAGCCACAAGAAGGCAAGCACTCCTCAATCTCAATTGAAGAACTCGAACTTTCAGTTCGTGCCTACAACTGCTTGAAGAGAGCAAACATCAATTCGCTAGGCGAGCTGCTCAAGCTCTCTTATGATGATTTGATGAATATCAAGAATTTCGGTAAGAAATCAGCTGATGAAGTCATGGAAAGACTGAGACAGTTTGGTCTTACACTTGATGACATAAACAAGGACAAGTAAAAGAGGGATATCATGCGTCACCGTAAGTCGCGTCACCATTTAGGCCGACCTGCCGATCAAAGAAAGGCTGTGTTGAGAACCTTAGCCACAGAGTTTCTTCGTCATGGAGAAATCATCACCACTTTGGCCAAAGCGAAAGCTTTGAGACCTGAAGTGGAGAAGCTCATCACCAAAGGCAAAAAAGGTTTCATCAAGGACTATAAGGCTGCTTACGACAAAGCCAAAGGCGGAGACAAAGAAGCTTTGAAAGAAGTTCTCAAATCTGTCCATTTGCGCAGACAAGTGAATTCGTTCTTGTACGATCGTCAGGTTGTCACTCGTGTGTTTGAAGAAATCGCTCCTCAATATCTTGAGCGCGAAGGCGGCTACACCCGCATCATCAAATACCGCGAAAGACGCGGCGATAACACAACACTTGCTATCATCCAGCTAGTCTAAGCTCAAGTCCAAAAACAAATTGCCACGCATTGCTCTTTTAATTGAGTACAACGGGAAAGCCTATCATGGCTCCCAGACTCAAAAAGGAGTAATGACAGTTCAGCAAGATCTGGAATCGGCCATAACCACTCTAGCCAAGCAGCGCGTACCAGTTATTTTTGCCGGACGCACCGATGCTGGTGTGCATGCACGTGGTCAGGTCGCTCATTTTGACTGGCCTTTTGAGCAATCTGAAATTGATTTAGAAAAAATTGAGACTAGCTTAAACGGTATCACCGGCAAAGGCATGTCAATTGTCAAAGCCCAAATAGTTCCAGGCGAATTCAGCGCCAGACGTGGAGCTATGTCAAGAGAGTATGTGTATCGAATCTTGAACAGAAAACATGCATCTGCATTGATGTGCGACACACATTTTCTTGTGCGTCAGCCTCTAGACCTGAAACTATTAACTGATGCGGCTTTACAGATTCAAGGCAAGCATAATTTCAGTGCTTTTCGCTCAACAAGTTCAGATCCAAGAGAAATAAGTAGCCCAATTTGCAGGGTTTTGCGCTCCGAAATCTTGAACAAAGGTGAAGGAGAGCTTGAATTCTGGATTAGAGCAGACCACTTCGTGTACAATATGGTGCGTATAATAGTGGGAACACTAGTCGAGATTGGACTTCACAAGCGAAGCATCGAAAGCATAGCTTGCGCCCTCGAGAAGTTGGACCGTAATATGTCGGGACCCACTGCTCCACCCTGGGGACTCACCCTCCATCGAGTGATTTACCCAGACGAATACAATTTGTTCAAAGACCAAAACTAAAAGATAGGACCAAGACCGTGAAAACTTATGTAGCCAAACCAAGTGAAGTGTCCAGACAGTGGTATCTGATCGATGCAGATGGAAAAACTCTGGGTCATCTTGCAAACGAAGTCTCGGTCATGCTCAGAGGCAAGAACAAGCCTGAATTCACACCACACGTTGATTGTGGAGATTTCGTCGTCATCATCAATGCCGAGAAAATCAAAGTAACCGGCAAAAAAGAAGTTCAGAAAAAATATTACAGCCACTCTGGATTTCCAGGCGGCTTCAAGGAAGAAACCCTTGCTGCAGTAAGACGCAGAAAGCCAGAACTAATTATCGAGCGCGCCGTCAAAGGCATGCTTCCTCACACATCTTTGGGTCGTGAGCAATTCACCAAATTGAAAGTCTATGTTGGTGACAAGCATCCTCACGAAGCACAACAACCCAAGTCTTATACTCTCTCTCGCTAAAGGAAAGGAAAAGCAAGCAGATGACTAGCGTTATTCAGTACTACGGAACCGGTCGCAGAAAAACTGCCACAGCCAGAGTTCGTCTTTTGCCTGGTAAAGGTCAAATGACAATCAATGGTCGCACCGTAGAAGATTATGTAGGCGGACGTCACGGACTAGAAAAAGTCTTCGAAGCTCCTTTTCAATTGACCGATGCTGTCGGTCGTTTCGACGTTATGATTTCAGTTCGCGGTGGTGGCATCGTCGGACAAATGGGTGCCATCAGACATGGTATCGCTCGTGCATTGACCGAAGCTAATCCAGCTAACCGACCAGTTCTTCGTACACAAGGAATGCTCACACGCGATTCCAAAGTGAAAGAGCGTAAAAAATATGGTCGCAAGCGTGCTCGCAAGCGCTTCCAATTCTCGAAACGTTAAAATTCAAAGGTCTCGCTTACGGCGGGACCTTTTGTTTAGAGGGTCTTTTTCCAAGCTAATTTTTAGCTGCTTCAGGCAACTAATTTTAATGTGTAAAAACAAGACAGAATCAGCTTTTCGAGCATCGAAAAATACTTGATTAAGTCAACTAGTTCTAAGCCAGTAAAAAGGCTTCTGAGAATCTAATTGTCGTCGGGCTTTGAAGGTGTAATTATGCCTTTAGCTCGAAATGGATTTTGGAAACTGAAAAGAGCAATGAAAGCAGTAATGGATAAAAATCCGAAAATGCTGATAAAGAGCCAGCCATATGCTTCGCCTTCGTTAATTAGAAAGGCTCCAGCGGCAAAGCTAACACAAGACAAAAAGAGTGCAAGCGGGATATAAAGAGCCTTGCAAGATTGCATTAGCTCAGCTCGAGCCACTTTTTTGTCGCTCTTGGTTTGAGGGGCGTTCTTTTCTTTGTTTTCCATGTCTTCCATTTTATCATTTAAAATAGGGAAAGAAATTTGGGGAATCTTGGTTTGCATTGGAGATAGATTGAAATTCAAAAAGACTTACGAAATTGTACTCAGTCCCCTTGTTGTGATTGCTTGTCTTCTAAGCTCAGGATGCGGCGATAACTCCAAAACGCATGATTGTTGTGCTTCGGCTCAAAAGACTGATACACGCAAAGTTGACACATTTTCTTCTGTGCTAGTAGATGGGAGTGGAGATTTAGATATTTCAGTGCAGGAAGCGTGTTCGCTTAGTATCACCACCGAAGAAAAGGCATTAAGCAAAATCATTACCGAGGTCAAAGACGGCACTCTTCAAATATCAATCAAAGGTGTAAATCTTGCGTCTGCACCCAAAATCATGGTGGGAATGCCTAAGATTGAAAGTGTCGATATAGACGGCGCCTGGAAAGCCAAGATGAGCGATATTAAGTCTAGTGCACTCAAAGTCAACTTAGATGGTGCGTCCAACCTCACTTGTAGTGGAACATGTGACGATTTGACCGCAGATTTGTCTGGAGCAAGCGAACTACAAGCAAGCAAACTGATTTGCAAAAATACCACTCTCAACATAGATGGCGCTTGCAAAGCAAAGATATTTTCTAAGGACAGCCTCAAGCTTGATGCCTCAGGAGCCGCTAGAGTTGAGCTTTTGGGAAATCCGGCCCAGATTACTAAAAATCTTACTGAAGCGGCAAGTTTTGAGTTAAGCGGAGAATCCGGTGACTGAGCCAAAAATCAATTATAGATATTTGGGAACGATTGCTTATGTGGTGGCGGCGGTGGTGCTTGCTTGTCATTTGCAAAGTCTTTGGAACAAATTCGTTTATATGGATAAGTTCAATTTATGGCCATTGATTGCAATTCTTGATTGGCCAAAATTCTGGTTGGAAACATTGACTCAGTGTTTGACCAGCCCACTCAGTGAGCCACTCTTCAGGGCTACGCTTGCTCTGGATGTGCAGGGCGTGCGTATGCGTTATCCGTCCGTTTATCATTCGATAAATTTAGCTCTTCACTTAGGCAACTGTCTTTTGTGGGGCGGGCTTGTTTTTAGAATCGCTCGCTATCAGCTTAAAACATGGAAAAATTCTCTCGAGTTCAATCCGTATTTGTTAGCAGTGGTGGCAGCTTGTTTATTTGCAAGTCATCCAATCACAAGTGAGACGGTAGGCTATATTTCGGCAAGATCAACTCTGCTTGTCACTTTTTATTATCTGGCTAGTTTGCACTGTTTTATGCTCGGCTTTTTGACCAAAGAAATAACTCCCGGATTATTTGGTTATGGTTTTGGCTATTTCTTTGTCATTCTTGCTACCTGGTCATCGGCTCAGGGTATCACCGCACCAGCTGCCTTTCTTTGCTTAACTGTTTTGATGAAGCCGCAAAAGGAAACATACAGAGATTGGCTTGTTAGTCGTCCTTATGAATTTTTTGCCCAGTTGTTTCTGGCTCTGGTTGTGCCATTTGTTTTATTGGTTAAATATGTGGCGCCAATCGGCAATGGATTTGGACTGGAAAAGTTAAGTCCGTTTGATTATTTGCTCAGTCAGGGACAAATGCTACTGACTTATTATTTGCGTGTTTTTTTTGTTCCCTACGGATTTACTTTAGATCCCCCCCAATTGCCAGTTTTAGCCTTGAATCAGGCTTTGTCTTTTATTGGTGTTTTAGTTCCGCTTTTACTCTTGTATATTGCTTACAGAATGCGCACCACACTTGTAGTGTCATTTCCTCTAGTACTGCTTGTGCTTTCACTTTTGCCTAACTTTGTTATGGTTCAGCCCGAAGTGGTCTCGGATAGGCGATTTTACATCGCTGCAGCCTGTTTATGTAGTGTTGTCGCCTATGCAATTTCTGTCAAATTATTCGAAAAACCAAAAGTGCTCATCGCTATTTCCAGTGCTTTGATACTTTTGTTTTGTGGACTTACTAACTGGCGGACTTATTATTGGTACGACGATGTAAGACTCTGGAGCCAGACTTATAAATTAAATCCTACAAGTAAGCGCAGCCAGGCTATGGATATCTGGGCTCAGGCTTTTCAAGGGGAACTGGATAAAGGAGCTGAGCGTGCAGAAAAGGTCTTAAATGAGCAAGGTAATTCCAACGAAAATAGAGCAATCCTTGATCTGGTGCTTGGCACGCATAGACTGAAGCGTAAAAAATATGACGAATCCAAAAAATATTTTACAGAAGGTCTGGCGCTTGCAGACAAGCAACATTTATCTAGTGAAATTATTTGGGAGATGCAATCGGGGTTAGCAGAAGCCGCCAATGCTACCGATGACTTTGTCACTGCGCGCAAGTATGCGACCGAAGCAGTCAAAGTTCAGCCTAATAGATCTAATTTGCATTTGATTCTGGGTAGGTGTTATCTAGCCGAATACAATCACAATGCCGCTTTTCTTGAATTGCAACAAGCACACTTACTGGATAGATACAACGCAGATGTACTGGAGCCGTTAGCTAGAGCATGTATTGGTGTAGGCACCACTCAGATGCAGGATCTTGGCTGGAAAATTGCCACTCAAGCACGACAAGTCTTTGGTACAGGCGATGCTTTGCTTTTGACCACAGCATATGCCGCTCTTGAAAGCGGACATTTGGAAGAAGCGCTTGGTTATCTTGAAACTTATGCTGCAGCAAAGAATCCCAAAAACTCAGACTATTACTATCTGTTTTACGGTCTTTATAAACGGTTGAAGTGGGAAAAACAGGCTCAGGAAGCACTTTTCATAGCTGAGAAAATGGATCCAGATGTGAGAAAGCGCACAAAACTATTTTTAAATCATCCCATTGTGCCGCTTAAGAAATTGCCCAACACCGCTGTGCAATATCCTAAATAAATTACTCTTTTTTGCTGTTCATTTCTTCGAGCAAATCAGCCACTGTGTTTAATTTCTTGTGCAGTCGGCGAATTTGATATAGAAGAATCACAAGTCCAGTGCTTAGGATAAATGTGCTTATACCAAGTAGAAAAGAAACTTCAGGAACCTTATCGAGTCTGGCTACATCTTGTGCGGCTATGGCAAGACAAAAGGTTATGGCTAAAATTGACCAGACTAAACTTGCAACCAGGATAGGTGCTTTGACATAACGAATAAAAGTAATTTTTGACTCTAAGTCTTGTGGTTGATTCATTAGTTTTTGGTTTCCTTTTGGCTAGATTTTACCAAGAGAGGATGCAATTGACAGCTGAGTTGATCAATATCAGTAATAGGTTCTTGGCAGGCATAATTCTGACAAATGTATGCGGTTGATTTACCTTTGTGCAGTCCACGACCCTCAAACATCGGGCTTGAATGCTCTGTATCCGCCATTTTCGTCAGTTCAAGGTCATTTGGTGCAAATCTAGAAAGTGCTACTTCAAGAAATTTGATGCGACTTGCATCATTTGAATCGAGTACAAAAACTATTTCTTTGCCCTGGCTAAGATGCATGTCGAGCGCACAAAGCATGATGGCAAATTGATCTGGTGCGCGTTCAAACAATTTGGAATACGTGCCCATCACATCAATTGCAATGGAGCTGAATTGCTCGTTATCGCTAAGCTTATACAAACGCAGCAAATTTAACAGGGCAACCGAGGTGCCTGATGGTACAGCCCCGTCAAAATAGTTCTTGGGGCGGATTATGAGGCTTTCGTGAAAAGTAGGCGTGTAATAGAAGTCTTTGTCATCCTGGCTGTAAAAATATTCGATTGATTTGTTTGTTAGTAAAAGCGCTTTTTGATACCACATAGGATTTGCATCGCAAGCACTCAAATCTAAAAGTGCTTGAGCAAAATAAGCGTAATCGTCGAGATAGCCATTTAGTCTGGCTTTGCCTCGCCCGTATGTGCGCGATAGATTGCCATCCTTTTCCATTTTTTCAAGCAAAAAACTGGCAGCACGTTTGGCTCGCTCAAGATAGACAATTTCTCTAGTCGCTCTATAGCCAGAAACCAGAGCAGTTATCATAAGTGCGCTCCAGCTTGTGAGTATTTTGTCGTCACGACCAGGACGTACACGCAAAGAGCGTTCTTTGAGCAATTTCTGAATTGATGTGCGCGCTCGCTCCATATCGTCTTCAGACAAAATATCTTGCAAATGTAAAACATTTGTATGATGTTCGAAGTTCCCTTCTTCAGTAGCCCCATATGTAGTGGCAAACCATTTTGATTCGACTTCGCCTAGAACTTCTTTTAATTCAGCCAGGCTGAATACATAAAACTTTCCTTCTTCCCCTTCGCTATCGGCATCTAGACTGGAATAAAACACACCGTCTTCGCTCGTTAATTCATTTTCGACAAAAGAAAGAATGGAGCATCCAACTTCTTTGTAGAAAGTTTTTCCTGTGGCTAAATAAGCATTGAAATAAACTGGGGCAAGTAGTGCGTTGTCGTAGAGCATTTTTTCAAAATGAGGAACAAGCCAGCGTCTGTCGGTAGAATAGCGGGCAAAGCCACCGCTTAAATGGTCCCAGATACCGCCTAGAGCCATTTTGTCTAATGTAGTTTCAATCACGCGATTGGCTTGTTTTTGCTCTTCGCCTTGAAGCATTTCTCTAATACGCAAAAGTAATTGCAAGGTCGAGGGATGTGGAAACTTGGGTGCTCCGCCAAATCCACCCCATTTGGGATCGAAATTGCTAGATATTTTTTGAAGCACTTTTGTGAAAATCGATTTGTCAAAATTGATTTTTTGATCTTCATTTTGATCTGTGTTCTGACTGCTAATTGAATTGAGCTGGGCGATGTGTTGGGTGATTTCTGAGGCACTCTCTAATATATCGGCTCTTTGATCTTGCCAGGCTTGTGCTACTCCAAGCATTACTCTTTTGAAAGACGGCATGCCATGCTTATTTTCTGGTGGAAAATAGGTGCCAGCAAAAAATGGTTTTAAATCAGGCGTTAAAAATACAGTCATTGGCCAGCCACCATGACCGGTCATAACCTGTACTGCACGCATATAAATTTCGTCTAAATCCTGACGCTCTTCTCTATCTACTTTTATGTTGATGAAAAGCTTGTTCATGAGAGCTGCGGTTTCTTCATCTTCAAAAGACTCATGTTCCATCACATGACACCAGTGACAGGCTGAATAACCAATTGACAAAAGTATCGGTTTTTCTTGTGCTCTTGAGGCATCAAGCGCTTCTTGTGACCACGGATACCATTCGACTGGATTGTGTGCGTGCTGTAATAAGTAAGTGCTTGTCTCGTCAATTAGTTTATTAGCTTTCTTGTTCATCAAAACCTCGAGCATAATCGGCTAAAGCCACAGCCGCGACAGGTGTTTTGCGCGGGGTCGAAAGCGCCTTTTCGTAAGCCTCAAGAGTGGCCTCTAAAGTGTGTTGCCAGTTAATGTTTTTGACTGCCAAGCGAGCGTTATTTGAAAGATTAATACGCATTTGATCATCAAACATCAAAGTGCGCATTAGAGATGCAAGCTCAGATGGATCGAGATGGTCTTCTAAAATGAGCGAATCTTCGTTGTGTTTAAGTACTTCAGACACACCGCAAGCTCGGCTAACTATGGGCACAAGACCCAATTGCATGGCTTGTACAGGGACCATTCCAAATGGTTCTACTCGCGATGGCAGTACAAGAACTTTGGCCCGAGCATAAATCCTTTCTATGTCAGTCACAAATCCTAAGAACTCAACTTGATCTTCGATGCCAAGCCATTTTGCTCTGATTTTTAATTCCAGTCTGTCGCGCACGCCTGTGACCAGCAGTTTAAACTTTTGTCCCTGCTTTTTCAAAATCTGACAGGCTCTAAATAAGATATCGAGTCCTTTTTTGCGAAAACCACGCCCGCTAAAAACAAAGGTGAATTCACTTTCTTCTACAGGTGTTATGGTCGAATAATCTGTGTTAGTAGATGCGCCAGGATAGGCAATCACATATGGATCTTTTTCGTCTGCACCAAAGACCTGGTAATAATCTTCTTTCATAACTTGTGAGACAAAAACGCGACAAAGGGCATTGTCCATCAAGTATTTATCGAATGTATTGCGCGCTTTGTATCTTTTAGCCAGAGCGATTTTAGATTCGTTTAAAAGCTTTTCCCAGGTCTCGCCCACACTGGACAATCGTCTCACTGAATGATTGTGAAATGTCACTACATCGGGCTCTGGGCAAGGCAAATGTTGACTATGAATAAGATCGAATTCGCCTTTATGTCTTTGCAAAAGTATTTTGCTATTGCGAAAAGCGTAACGAAAACGCTCATCGCGAGCCAGTCCGTCAGTGCCCGGACGCTCCATCTCACCATACGTCAAAATCTGCAAATTATGATGTTTGAATTCAGACTTGTTTTCTTCGCAAATAACTGTCACTTTCAAATTGCTCAGAAGCAATCCTTCGACCAATTTGTGAGTATAGAGTTCAAGACCGCCATGGGGACTGAATTGTCGCACCACCATCGCAATGTGTTTCCCGATTAGAAGTGGAGATACTGGCATGAATTAAATCCTAAAAACAGGTGCTTTCCATCAATCCGTCGTACAAATGGCAATTGGCATCAAGCACGCCGTTGAAGCCATATTCGACTGCTTTTTTTGCGCTTGCGCTGGCAAGAAAATATTCGGCTAAAGCAAGTGCTTCGTCTGTGTGCTCTGCTTCGACTGTGACGTGGTCGAACCAGATATGTTTTTGTAATTTAAAATCGTGAAAAGTCTGGAACAAAGAACGAAATTCATCTAGTGCCATAATTTCTGTAGCAGAGATGGCACCTGCAATCACAGCCGGTAAGTAAAAACCATTATCGTTAGTCTCAGCGTTGGTTGGGTCGTAAAATTCGACGACCGCTTTCATGTATGCACGCACGCCTGAGCTTATTCTATCCGGGTGAACGCCAGGTGCGAGCATCGCTAGTTTGAACATTAAGTCGCGCAACTGCCCCTGGTGGCAATGATCATAATTGCCATTTCCATACTCGTTGCGCACGTTTTCCAGAATAAAGCCCACCGCAGGTTCAGGCATTTTGCCTGCTGCATTTAATAACAAGCGACGCAAAAGTGATGCATGCGCGTCATAATTGAACAATAGATTAATAGCTTGTCTTGCGCTCAGTCTGGGACCTTGCAAAAAGGGGTGACGTGATGCCGCATGGTTTTTGGCCAGGTCACGCAAATAACTTGCTTTAGTTATTTTGAAAGAGAGCACTTGAATTTAGGTCAAATACTTGCAGCTGTAGTGACTTCATGCTTTTTTACAGCCTCTTCGCTTTGACCGCCCTCCGCGTCTTCTTCGTTCTCAAGTAACCATTGCGCTTCAAGAGCAGCGCGACAACCAGTTCCAGCAGCTGTGACAGCTTGTCTGTAAACACTGTCCATTACATCGCCTGCAGCAAATACGCCATGGATTTTGGTTTTTACACCATCTGTAAGTAGATAGCCAGATGGGTCGAGATCCAGTTGGTCTGTGAAAAGATCAGTATTGGGTTGGTGTCCAATGGCGATGAATAAGCCGTCTGCGTCCAATTGTGTAACTTCGTTAGTCTTGATGTTTTTGACTTTGATCCACTTCACTTGATGCTCAGCAGGGTCGCCAATTTCTTCAACCACGCTGTCATAAATGTAGTCGATTTTTTCGTTGCGTTTGGCTCTATCAACCATTATGCGTGACGCTCTAAAACTGTCACGACGGTGAATGAGAGTTACAGAAGTTGCAAATCGTGTAAGGAAAATAGCTTCTTCAATGGCTGTATCTCCGCCGCCTACGACAAACACTTTCTTGTCGCGGAAGAAGAAACCATCGCATGTGGCACAGGCCGACACACCATGTCCCATCAGTTTAGATTCGTTTTCTAGTCCTAGCAATTTTGCTGTGGCACCAGTACAAATAATCAATACGTCTGTGTGAATTTCTTGTTCGCTTGTTTTGATTACAAAAGGACGCTTGGATAAATCGACTGATTCGGCATTGTCGTATATAAACTCGGTTCCAAATCGCTCTGCTTGTTTGTGCATGCGTGTCATCAAGTCTGGACCAAGAATGCCATCTTCAAAACCGGGGAAATTTTCCACGTCGGTTGTGATCGTCAATTGTCCACCAGCTTGCATACCTTCAATCACGAGCGGATTGAGATTGGCTCTGGCTGCGTAAATTGCAGCAGTAAGTCCGGCAGCACCGGAACCCAAAATTGTAAGTTTCATTTTTTTCGGCATCGGACTATCCCTTGTCATCGTCGGATAGAAGGAGGTTTTAGCGCCACATGGCAACCTCTTCGGCAATTTCAATCTTTATTGTAAGCCGCCTGAAGACTAAAAACAGCAAATTTAGGATAACTTATTAAGCGTGGTTAGAAGCTGGTTTTTGCAGTCCGGGCAGACCGGGTCTAAATCCGTATGGTAAAGACCTTTTCAGCTGGTCGAATTTATTGCGCATTTCGTCTCTTTTCTTGAGTGTAATAGAGATTTGCTTTTTAACCAAATGAGGTTCCAGACCCAATTTCTTAGTTTCAAGAAAAATGGCAAGATGATCCAGGTCGTTTACTTTTCCCAGGTATTGCTGAGCCTTTACAAGCACAGGGTGGGTATTGTCGAAAAATTCGACAAGTAGATATCTCCAGGCTTTGACGCTCAATCGCACATCGTGCAGCTCTTCTACTGTATGGGCACGCGAAACAAGGTCCGCTGTGCGGCGCTCGTGCTCGGCTAAGACTATATTGAAATGTTCTTCAGTCTCGACCATTTTGCGGGCTTTTCTATTTTTAGCTTTGGATTTGCCGCCTGATTTGCCGCCTACTATACGCAAAAATCTAGAGCGAGCCTTGAACTTGATATCTAGAATCTGTTCGCGTTCAGTTAAATAACGACGCAATCTCTTGAAAAGCTTGGAAAGGTCGATTTTGGAAAGTTGCTTAACCAACTTTTCGCGCACACTATCGCGTTTTCTTCTAAAAGCATTAACCACGTCGTCGCACAGCCCGATTTTTTTTGACAGGCTGCACATCACATCGAATTCTCTGATTTTTCCAAGAATTTTGTAAGCGAGGCGAATATCACGTCCCAAGCCTTTCTTGTACTTTTCTGTTTCCCAACCATCGCGACGCATGACGCCCCAAATTGAGTACCAGCGTCTGAACATGACACGCATATCGTGGACTGACTCTTTGCCTTCTTCTTGCTTCAAAAACACAAGCACGCCTTCAAGCTCGCTTACTGCCTCCTGAGCAATCTGATATTCCATGCTGAGCCAGTCTTGTGCCATCTATGTTTCCTTTATGTAAGCTAACAAAGCTTTTTTAGCGAAAGATATCCGAAATGACTTCTTTCGACCTTTTTATAATTAAGTCTTTCCCGCCTCGTGCATACACGGCTTGAGCTCTTTCAATAATAGATGGCATGGTCACCTTTGAAAAGGGTGGAAGATGATAAGGATTTCGACAATAAGCGACTAATTTTTCACTCACTTGCTGCCAAGTGAACTCCTCTGCCAGTTTGCTCGATGCGGCCCGAGCGTTTGTTTGGAAATTTTCATCAAGCAAAATCTTTTCCATTCCAGTTACCATCGCGTCAACATCTTCATATGGAAGCGAAACACCTGCTCCTCTTTGATCTATCAGAGTAGACAGGTCGTCGCCACACGTTGTGAGCACTGGCAGCCCGGCCCAAAGGTAGTCAAGCATTCTTGTTCTAAAAGAAAAACGAGTCTCTGGCAAATCAAAATGGGCAGAAATGGCAACGTCTGCATCGAGCAAACAATTCACTCGTTTGTCGTAGGGTGTCCATCCTTCTTCAAAAAAGACATACTTGCCTGTAAGACCAAGTTTTTGACTTAGTTCCATCGCCTTGTTGGCCATGTCCATCACCACCACTTTTGGATTTGGCGATTTCACTCCCATGAAATAAAGTCTTACATTTGGAATCTTGTCTTTGATTTTGTCTATTGCCCAAATGACAGTGAGCGGGTCGAACCAATCCCAGATGCCACCACCCCACAAAATCACTTTGTCAGATTCGCTGATGCCCGCAACCACGCCTTTGATGCCAGGTCCAGTTTTAATTGGAGGCTTGTCTTGTAAGCCAAACGGGACTAAATCGATTAATTTGCGCAACGAATGATCGAACGCATAAATATCGGGTGTCAGGCGTCCGATGCCACAAAAGCGTCCAAGCCAATAATCGCGCTGACGCTCAGAGGCGCACATGCTGAAATCGCATGCCACCATATGTGATTCCAAAATATTGTGCATTAAACGATAGCTTGCAAGCCCGCTTTTGCCCTTATCTTTATATTGGACAAGCACAGTAAATAAATACGGATCATAAAGATCCACTACCAAATATTTGCCCATGGTGGCAAGCTTTGGAAACGGACGCAATACATTAGATTGAATCACAAGCACATCAGATATCGCCGCTTCGTTATATAGAGCTGTTTTGCTCACTCCAGCAAGCAATTTTATTTGGCTTGCAAGCGGGTCTTGCTGCAAATCTAGAGCGTCTGCTTCAGCCACTTTCACAGGTGATGCAATGGTCACAGAAAATTCTTTGCCTAATTGCTTGCCCAACTCAAGACATCGAATAGCCGGTCCGGCCATCGACTTTGCCACGGGTTCAAGTGTGACCAGTAGAATTTTTCGCGCTTTGTGATTTGTCATGACAATGGCAGTTTACATCAATAAAGATGTAATCGACGAGGTCTGATTAACATGTCTTAAGCTCGGAACATTTCAGTTCTCAAAGGCGACAAGAAAACTAGTTTTAGTAAACCGCGAGGTGCAAATGAAATACTTGACTTTAGTTCTAGCTTTAGGCGCAATTGCTCTTAGTCTGGGTTTTGCTCAGCCTGCCTATGCTCGCCACCATCATGGATGCCATGGTCGTAATTGGAATAATGGTAATTCCAACTGGAACAATGGATGGGGCATGGGTGGTCAAAGACGCCACAACCATAATTCAAGACACTGGCGCAATCGCAACTGTGGCGGTTATCGCACCTCTGGGTTGTGGCGCAATATGTTTCGTTTCTACTAATTCAGATTATTCAGGCGTGGTTGTGAGATATTTGTAAAGCCCCGGATTTGCAGGGAGCTTAGAATAAATCTCAATCATGCTTGTTAGTATCGTAATTCCAAACTGGAACGGGAAGCGCTTTTTAAAGGGCTGTCTCGACTCCCTTATGGAGCAGACTTATAGCGAGCTTGAAATATATATAGTAGATAACGGCTCCAAAGATGGTTCGGTCGAATTCATTGAAGAGAATTATCCTTCTGTAAAATTAGTCAAGTTTCCTCACAACACAGGATTTGCACCAGCCGTAAACGCCGGCATCAAAGCCGCTTCCGGCCAGTATCTGGCACTGATTAACAATGACACTGTAGTGGATAAAAATTGGGTAAGCGAACTTGCAGCAGTGCTTGATTCGCATCCAGAAATTGGATCTGTTGGATGCAAAATGCTTGCATACGACGATCACAAATTGCTCGATGGAGTGGGAGATGGTTACAGACGAGGCGGATTACCCGGTCGTATTGGACATCGCGAAATAGACACCGGGCGCTTCAATACTCAAAGATATATTCTTGGTGCCTGTGGTGGTGCTGCTGTTTATAAACGTTCGATGCTAGATGACATCGGTTTATTTGACGAAGATTATTTTGCTTATTTAGAAGATGTAGATATTGCTCTTCGGGCTCAAAGTGCAGGATACAAGTGTTTGTATGTACCAAGCGCTATTATTTATCATTTGGGATGCGGCACCACGGGAAGTGGCTACTCGCCTTTAGTAGTAAAACTATCAGCTCGCAATAACCTCAATACCATAGTTAAAAATATACCAATGCCGCTTCTAATCAAGTTCTTGCCTCAAATAATTTATTGGCAGGCATTCTACTGCGCTGTCGTGATTTTGAAAGGCGGGCAATTGATACCATGGATGTTAGGAACATTCGAAGCTTTGTTTATGCTTCCTATCATGATTGCCAAAAGATTCGAAATCAATAAGAAGCGCAAAGTAAGCCATTCTTATATGGAGCAAATTATCGTTGAATCTGAAAAAGATTTGGAAGATTCAAGAGAACGTTTAAAAAAACAATAGTTTTGGTTGGCTAAATTAAGCTCCAGGACCGGCTGGCGCTCCGCCGCCACCACCACCACCAGCTGGTGCACCGCCAGCTGCAGCAGCTGATACGGCGCCACCAGGGCCAATGAAACCGCCACCACCGGGCAATCCAGGGCTGGCACCGTTATTTCTCCACCACTGATTATTATTTCCACCACTTGCTGCAAGTGGAATAACGATTGGCAATGTTATGGCGCAAGCCACGCCAACTAGGATCAAAGCCATCACAAATCTTTTGCGCAATAAACAATTACAAGTCGGACGCAAGATACATTTAGGATCTTGACCTGCACTTATCTCGAAAGTGTATACGTGGGGCGAATGTACATGATTCACCTGAGGTACGGGAATTTGTGATTCTTTAGCTTCAATTACTTGAGGACTTACACTGACGATTTGTATATTTTGTTTGGTGCCATCGGTCTTGCTTACTCGCTCATGGGTATTTGGCTGCAAGCGAGAAAGCATGGTGCCACCATTGAATTGAACAAATCCAGTAACATTACCTGAACTAGATATATTTGTTTTGAATACGTTGCCTTGGAGCACTGTTTGAGTTTGACCGTTTTGCATAGCGTTGATAGTCAAAGTTGTCTCAGTCAAAATGGCTACACCATCAGCCAATAGGAGGCTTCCCACCTTATTCAGGCTGGCTTGACCTTGAGGTGCTTGTCCTTGTCCGGCAGTTATTGCTGCCTCCATCTGCGGTGGCATCTGCAATTGCAAAATCAAAATAGTTAAAAAGCTTAGTAAAAATCTTCGGGTCAAAATGAGCATCACTTTAGTTTTTGATAAACGCTAAAAACAAGGGTGCCGAAGCGATTTTAACACACTCTAAAGTATCGAAGTACCATTGGCCATGTGACGACCGACAGTAATATCTTGTATATCTTTTATTACTTCAGATATAGGTGTGCGACGCACAATCATAAACTTGTTAGTTCTGGACCACCAGATTTTGTCGTCCGTAACTGCAAAAACATCTTTAGGACCTTTTTCTAAAGTGAGCCTGCCCATTTCGTCTTTATTGACAAAAACAATAGCTTTTCCAGGCATGATATCGGCAGAACTAGATGGACCAAGCTGTTGCATATACAAGACCATGAAACTTGGCAGCTCACCTGTAATGGGCTTTAAAAGTTCGGCTTCGATCTTGAGTGGATATGTTATTCCTACAGTTTTTTCTCCGGGCGTCACAGGAATTACTTTCCTAATTTGAATAAGGGCTGATGCCTCGGCATTCTTAACTAATTTGGTTTTATCCAGCCCGCCGCGCCCTGTCACGAATATGAAAGCCATAAAAATCAAGGCCAAAGCTATTACCATTTTAAAAAAATCGCCCATGACCCTAATGCCTCTTGGTTTGACAAGAGGGGCTATAGCGCAGCCGACCTTTTCGCGTGTCACAGACTCAATTTCTGAATGTCCAAAATCACTTTGCTGACTGGAGTTTGCTCAAGCAAATTCAGATCTGAGCCTTGCGACCACCACATTTTGTCGCCTTCCAATGAAAAGACTGAGCGTGGACCGCGAATTAAGTAATAGTTTTTCTTATCGTCTAATTTGAGAAAAATTACTGCCCGCCCGGGGCTAATGCCAGAAACGCCACCTCAGCCCTTGCCGGCACTATAGAAGCTGATCGAATTTGGCAAATTTCCCTTAATTGGGCGCTCAATTGTGCAATCACCCCGAAAAGCGTAATGTCCCTTGCTACAGGCACCTTCAGGTGCGGTTGGAACGGGATCGCGCAAATTGGCAATGGCAATGAATTCGGCGTTCTTGACCAGGTCACTTTTATTTATCGAGTTGCGCCCATTCATGAAAAAGAAAGCGCAGACCATCGCAAATATGAATGCAAATACTCGTCCAAAACTATTCATATAATGATTATCGTCCTTGGTCAGTAATACCAACATATCTCATGGACGATTACTTGCAAAGACGTGATAAATTTTCAGCTAAATATTTTGGACCATCCGGGATTCGAACCCAGAACCAATTGCTTAAGAGGCAACTGCTCTACCGTTGAGCTAATGATCCATTAGCATCATACATCGAGTTTATTTATTTTGAAATGGCACGCCCGGAAGGATTTGAACCTTCGACATCCCGCTTAGAAGGCGGATGCTCTATCCACTGAGCTACGGGCGCATAGCTCCTCCAATCACTCTGATTGGTAGATTGATTTAGCTTAAAGCAAATTACACGCATAATTCAACTTATAATTTTGGAATGGCACAATCATCTTATTATCCGTTGGGAGATTCCAAAAAGCCGCTTCTGCTTGTACTAGTGGTTCTGGTACTAGTTTGTACCGGACTTGGGCTCACTCTTTACCTGCCCTACAGCAAAGCCAGCTTCGTTCCAGCCAACTGGGTTGTCATTCCAGCGCACCCACCGCTTCAAATGGACATATATAAGATGAACAAGAAGGGGGCTGAAAGCGGAGTGCTTTCCGACTGGTCACTTCAACCTCCAGGTGAGATCTACAAAGAAAACGACCTGTTGCATCTCAAATGCACTGTGGACAGAGAGTGTTTTATTTACGTTCTGTATCGCTCAAAAGATCCAGAATCAAAAGTCCACCTAATTTATCCAAGTAAAGCTGTTGAGGATTCAAGCAAAACCAAGGGAAAACATTTCACCATTCCAGGAAGTACAGATGAGCAGATCGACGAAAAATTACATAAACTTGTCGGCTTTCGCATCTCAAACTCGCCTGGGCTCGACACCTTCCTTGTGTTTGCCAGTCCGACCAAACTGGATTTGTTAGCGGGCAAAGATGGAAAACAAATGAGTCAGAAAGCATTGAAATCACTTTTCAAAACAGCTGAAAGCATAATGGGCAACGAAGCCTTTGATTCGGTCAACGGAATAGAAGCCAATTTAACTCAAGACTCAAGTGGAGTTCCTGCCTTAAATCCAGAAGGTACACCTGGACCCAAACCGACAAATGCGGTTAGCATATTTATTAATAGATGCCGCATCAGTCACATCAAGCCATGATTTCTTTAGGAGAAACTACCGTGTTAAAGCATAGATTTGGTCTTTCGTTGATGTTGTCACTAGCACTTGTTGCAGCCACATCCACAGTTGGCTTCTGCCTCGAGAAAGGTGCCAAAGGTCTTTTCTTCGAACAAATGGAGAGCCAGGAGAAGTCCTTGAATACAGGCGTTCAGTATTACATCGAACTTGAACGTGGTGGCGTTAACCGCAGAACTACCAATAAAGAAAAATTCCAAAACGGTGATCGCATCCGCTTTCACCTCAAATCAAATATCGACGGATACGCCTACATTTTATTGTCCAGCGGAAGTCGCGGTGAGCAATCAGTTCTATTTCCTGACCCCCAAAGCGGTGACAACAATCAGGTAAAACATGGCAAGGACTATACTTTGCCCGAGACAGGATTTCTTACGTTCGATGAAAATCCCGGTACAGAAAAGGTCACTTTAGTTTTGTCTCGCACACCAATCGATGCTCAAGCATATCTTGGAAACAAGGCTGAAGCTCCCACTCTCATTGCTTCGGCAATGACCGGCTCCAAAGATCTGATACCGCAAAAGGTGCTCGTCGCATATAACGATCCTGCTGTAACTAAGCAAAAATTCGTGCAGGAATCGAGTTCAAGCGAAAAAATTGAGATTAGAAAAGAGAAAGCTGAGTCTGGTTCGCCCAAGAAAAAAATCGTGAAGAAGGAGACTGTGTCTTCGTATTCGAAGGGCGCAGAAGTGAAGAAAACGACGGTTGCAAAGAATAGTAACAAAACATCACCGAGTGTATCATCACATTCTTCACACGATGAAGGCGTAGTTACTGTTGTTTCTCAACTTCCAAGCGGCGTGCTTCACATCGATGTGGACCTTCACCATCTCTAATCTCACAGCCGGTAAGTCTTAACCGAGCCTTAAACGAATCCTGTGAGAATGAGTACAAAGAGTAGTTCTCAGCCTCACAGGAGTTCGAAATAAAGTTATGGTGCTTATAGTATCAATGCTTATTTGTACGGTTTTACTGCTTGGTGTCGCAGCAATCTTCAATCCTGAGATTTTGAGCCCGTTTTTCCCAGGGCATGATTTCAGATCACACTAATTTTTAGAAGCACAGTCACGCGTTCGTAACCTCACCATTGGCTTCTTGAGCCAGAGCCCGTACAATTCAGCTTGAAGCAGCTCAAGCAGGGGGCGAAATGCCAGGTACAGCGACCGGACTATTTCTCATAGACTTTTTGGTCCGCCCGCTTTTGCGTATTTTTGGAAAAGCGCCGCTCTTGTTAATGCTATTGCTTTTACTTGTCTACGCCACTATCGGTTATATGATAGTGCGTTCTATGTATAAAGAAGGCTTGTACCGCTAAAGCTATAAAGTCGAAACTTATTTGTCACGCTCAACTTTTACTAGTTCAACAGAGAGCATGTCGCTTTCAATATTGACCAGTCCAAGCGCTTGCTCGGTGAAATTTTTCATGCCACCAGCTGGAACTTTTTGCTCAATGGTACAAAGTCCTGTGTCGAGCACTTGTCTTTGATAGCCGTAGGTCTTGTAGCGGATGGTTATATTCTTGATTCCAACATTGTTGTAGTTGTTCACGCTAATCCAGGCAGACGGACAATTGACTACCCACAAACCAATGATGTGCCAATCCACCAGTTGGATGGTGACGTTTTTAGTGAGTTTGTCCTGACTGGATGCAACATTATTGTCGATGCACCCAGAGGTGCAGCCGATAATCAACAAACAAAGAAAAATTCTAAGCACTAGTAGAACAAGAAGGGAATCCATCCCAAATTTTGCAATATGGCGACAATCGCTAGTGCCATACAGCAACCGATTATGGTAAACAATGCGCCTTCACCTTCAGCCAACATATAGTCTCACTCCCGAAAGCGGCCTCCAGACACGAAAAACGGGCACTGTCTGGGTTCATGCGAAATTATACAATCTCTTGACATGTACTACAATGGCATACGCGCGCGATCTCGTAATAAATTTAAACTTCAACAGTAGAGTAAGTGTTGTTGTAATGAGGCATACAATAGTAAAGGGCTCTACTATATAAGAGTCCGAGGTATTAGGAGGATACAGGTAGTGAAGAAATTTGGAGCTTTGTTGGCCCTAGTGGCTACTCTTGCGGTGTCAGCACCAGTCAGAGCAGCTGATGAGCCTTTAGATATGGTGACCCAAGGATCCCTCATGTTCACCCGTGTGGGTGGCATAGGAGCTGGTGTTGTAGTTGGTACTCCAATTGCAGTTGTCAGAGAATCCGTGAAATCTTATATTGATTTGACCCAGGGCGCTGCTGATTCAGTCGGCGAAAAAATGGGTGGTAAAGACTCAGGACCTTTGTGCCTGGTCGTCAGCTTGGTCACTCTTCCAGCAGGTTTGTTGGTAGGCGGAGCTAAGGGACTTTATTACGGTACCAAAAACGGTGTCGTAAGCGGGTTCAACACTCCTTTCCATCCAGATTCGTTCAGTCTAGGCGAACTCGAAGCCGAATAATATCGCGCATCGATAGCAAAAACTTTAGACCTGGGTTTATGCCCGGGTCTTTTGTTTTGAAACTACCACATGAATCCCGATGGTCCACCGCCGCCCATGTTCAGTGGCATGCCACCATAACCCATTGGGTTGTAACCGCTCATGCCGCCCATTCCCATATTGTTCATGCCACCCATGCTGCCATAGCTCATTGAGCTAGCAGCCATCGATCCCACAGTCATAAGAGTCTTAGCCAAACTCTTTAAAAATGGATGACCTTTGCTTTGAGCTTGTTCTTCTGGTTGGGCTTGCTGTTGTTGCTGCTGGGATTGTTGAGGCTGATATTGACTTTGCTGACTGTACGCAGGTTGGGCATAATTCGGCTGGTTATAAGCGACTTGATGGTTAAATTGCTGTGGTGCCGATGCGACGTTATTTCTTGGTGGCGCCACAACTGACAGTTCAACTGCATTCATGAGCACTTTGATTTGCATCGGAAGAGACGCGGTGGTATCAGTTGCTTCTCCAGGAAAAACTTGACCCTCTAATCGCTTGACTCTATCGAGCAAAGACATCGGTGAGTTTTGCATCGACTGACCAAAAATCTTTTGTTCCATCCAGGAAACTTGATCTTGCAACGGAGCATTTACAGAAGGTGCGTTTGAAGAAGCGCTCGGAAACTGGGGATTGCGATTTAGCGTAATTGGTCCAGTGTTTACGTCGTCACTGCTAGATGAATAGTGAAGTTGTTTTCTTGGATCGGTTAACTCTGCAATAGACTGATGATATCGGGTTTGAATGTAGTCATCGAGCTTGTCTACGCGGTCGCTCAAATCTGGATTGCCAGAAGACTTTCCAAAAGCTTTGACTTCAAGCTGGTCTAACCTGCGATTAATAGGTTCCTGTTGAAAAGTTTTACCTAAAAGCAGATGCTCAGCAGCATCTACTCTTGGATAATCTGTACTTGGATCGTCTGGAGTCGATTGTGTATCTTGCGCTTGTGGTGCTGCGGGTGCGTTATTTTGATTTTGCACCGGAGCTTGAGCAACCTGACTGCTTTGACCTGTGCCGCTCAATTGAGCTGCATCTGTGTCTTTTGGCATGGAAGCTTTCAATGATTGAAGACGTGCTTGAATATCTCCGGTTTTGGATTCTCCAAAGACCAGCTTTTCAAGCCGTTCTACGCGTTTTTCATTGTCGTCGGAAGGATAGGTGTGTTCGAAGAAATGATTTTCTAAAGTGACTATAGATGAATCAGTCAGAGTTGAATCGGCGGCAAAAGAAGGTTGAGCCGATAGGATCAAAACCGAAAGTGCTGGTAAGCAGTATTGGAGGAAGCGTTTCATAGACTTTTATTTTGCCAGATAGAAGTCAAAACTCCTACCGAAAAGGTACACTTTCGTCACACTTGACAATTATTATTCATTTAAATGCCTGTGAGCTACTTTACGTCAACGCTCGGGTGGGGCTTCTTACTAATGCGCGAAAATGAATCAAACATAGAATCGATTGCAAAGCTTACCGAGAAGCGAAAGCTTGGTCTGGTCGATATCTTCAGTGCACCTTGCCAAAATATCGAAGACAAGAAAGAAGAGGCAGCGCTTGTGAGCATGCTACTTTTCAAATTCGATAAGATTGCACTTGATGCTTCTAGTAATGAGAAAAACAAAATCTGGAAGAGCTGAACTTAGTCGGCGGAATTAAATCTAAGTTTGCACAGCGGATTTTTTTCCATGAAGCTATTTGTTGCCGTCTGGTCAATGCCTGTATTGGTTAGATCAAGATCTTCTAAACGGGATTTGAACTTTACAAATTCAGACATTGAGTCATTGCCTAATTTTACGTTTTTCAATTTCAAATCTTTCAAGTTTGGCAATTTAGCCAGAAGCTTTAAACCTTGCTTGTCTATTTTGGTCCCAGTTAGATCAAGTTTTTGTAGATTTTCTAAATTACCTAAACTGACTAGTCCCGCGTTAGTTATCGACGTGTTGTTCAAGTAAAGCGTCTTCAGCATTTTCATACTTGTCAAAGCACTTAAAGCTGAGTCGCCAACTCCACTTTGACCAAGAATCAACATATCTAAGTTGTTTAAACTTTTGAGCCCATCTAGATTTGAATTACCGAGCTTTGTTTGATGCAAGTTTAACATTTGAAGATTGCGTAATGGCGCCAGTTGCAAAAGACCATTTGCTGTAACTTTAGTATTACTTAAATCCAGATTTTTAAGTGATTTAAGTGTTGCGATCGAAGCAAGTCCATCGTTTGTCACGTCGGTGCTTCCAAGGAGTAAAGACATGAGATGCATGTTCTTTAAATAGGACAGACCTGAATCGTTGATTGATTTCGATTTGTTTAAATCAAGCTTCTTCAAATCTTTCAGCTTAGCGACAAAGTAGAGGCTTTGATTTTGAATGTCGTTACCGTCACTTGAAAGTTCATGGATATTATCTTGGCCTTCGAATTTTCCTAGAAAAACTCGATCGTCGAAGTTCTTTTTGTATTCAGGTTCTTGTTCTGCTGGATTGGGCGTGGTATTTGACGTCGAGGCTTGAGTAGATGTTGACGCTTGTGCCGGTGGATCTTGTTCGGGGACTTTTACTTCTTTGGTTTCTGGCTTTGTTTCAGTTTTTGCAGGTTCAGAAGCTTTAACTTGAGTGCTTGCATCCACTACCGTCGCGGGTTTTTGTTGAGAATAAAAATAAGTAAAGAGACTGGCAGCTGATACCACAACTAGTGGCACAGCTATCAGGGCGATTTTCTTTGGCTCGATTTTGGGTGGTTCTTTTTTCTTTTCTTTGCGACTTAAAACAGACACGTTGCCAGAAGAGTGATAACTCATAAGAGCTTTCAAACGCTCTTTTACTTGAGACATTGATTCGGGGCGTCCGGCAGGATCTTTGGACAGAATCTGCATCACTAGCTCTTCTAGACGTTCGCTCACATCGATATCGTATTCACTGAATGGTGGTGGCTGATCGTTTAATTGCTTGAGCATTGTTTCCATTTTGGTGGCACCACCAAATGGTACGAAGCCTGTCAAACAGTGATAAAGCAAGCATCCAAGCGAATAAATATCAGAGCGTGGACTTAGTTTTTTGCCCATCACTTGCTCTGGAGCCATGTATGCGGGCGTGCCAACAGTCTCGCCTGTTTTAGTGAGATGGTCTGCTTGTTCATCTTCGGCGAAAAGTTTAGCTAAGCCAAAATCAAGCACACGCAAATGATATTCGCCTGCAGCAAGTGGAACGAGCATTACGTTGTTTGGTTTTAAATCGCGGTGTAAAACACTATGCGAGTGGGCATGCGACAAGCCATCGCAAATTTGCATGGCAAGATTGACTGCAAACTCAGGCTCAAGTGCCCCTTCTTTTTTTATGTAGTCAGACAAAGTGGTGCCTTCAACATAATCCATAACCATGTAAGGTTGATTGTCTTCTGACACGCCAAAGTCGTGCACCGAAATAATATTGGGGTGGTGCATTGTACTTATGGTTTTGGCTTCTTGTAAAAAGCGCTTCAATGCTGTGACATTGACCAAATGTGAGTGAATCATTTTGATGGCGACTGGGCGGCCAAGCGGTTTTTGCTTAGCTTTATAAATTACACCGGCACCACCAGCGCCAATGACCGTGATAAATTCGTATCTACCTTGCAAAGGCGATATTGGAATACCGAAAAGCTCGGTGGGAGAAGGCAGGTCGGCCTCGCCTGTGGCTTCATTTAATGAAGGTGGCGCCAAACGAGGAGACTGGGTTCTGCGCAAGTTTAAACCTGGTCCTGGACCGGCGCCAGGAGCTGGACCCAGGTTAGGGATCGCAGGAATTTTTTCGGGCTCTGGCGTATCATGACCGTCGGACATTTTTAATCACTATCGTGGATAATATAGTAACGATGACTAGTAAGAAGATCTCTGTACCCACTTTTCTTGCCCTTTTACTCACCGTTTGTAGCGGTGCGGCTATTGCCCAAGAGGCTTGCGATTGCAGTCGCATCGATTCGGCTAATAAATTGATAAGCGAGGGACGTCGGATAAAACAAACCACCCTTTTGCTGGCTAAAAAAGCGCAAGATCTGGACCAGAAAGCTTCTGATTCAAGTGCTGCAAGAGTAAGCTGGCAGTCATATCAAGATATCTTCAGGCAGTATCAGCAGGCGCTTGCCGTTTATACTGCGCATCGCAAAGATTATTTTTCGCATTCGCAGACCTATCACAGCCAACCAAGCATTAATCCGAAGTCTTTTGGTGTAAGTCCGGCTCCCAGCACGCTCTTTAAGCCGATGCAACTGAAGACCGAAGCAAAGTGTCAGCAGTTAGTTGACTTAGAAACTCAACTGTTTCAAGCCGAGAATCAGTTATCTAGTTATATGAGTAAACTTGTGGTGGCAAGTCAAAGTGAAAGCGCGGCTCAGTACGCGAGCTTGTGGAACGACGCAAAGAAGCTTGCTATTCAGACGCAAGCTGGAGCTAGTGATTTTAATCATCAATCTATTCAAAAGGGTGCTGCTATTTCTGATAGCGTGCACAATTTAATTACTTCGGCAAATCGCGATGGTGATTATACAGAACATATGAAAGCGTATCAGTCTTATTCTCAGTCTAATAGCTTGCAACAAGGTCTGTTCAAGCGTGCTGATGCGCACAACCGATTTTCTGCTTCTGTTTTATCGCAACTAGATTCAATTAAACCAATCAATCAGGGTGCCACCTCATCTGGTGGCGGTGGTCCAATATCTATCGAACAATTGCAAGCAGAAAACAGGTCGCTTGAAGCTGAGTATGCCAATCTTCAAGAGTTGAATCGCCGCATGGAAGAAGTTAGATCTTCGCTGCCAGCAAAATTATAGAGTAGCGACTGTAGCGGCTGAAAGTTTTTTAGTTTCAGACAATTCTTTTACTGCTTTGAGTCTTCGCTTAACGCCGCTCATAGTCTGAATCTTGGTTAGTTGCTTGGCAAATGGCACTTTGATGTCGACATCGATATAAGTGGTCAAAGTCAAAAGTGTATGATCGCCGTTGTTGGCAGGAGCGATATTCCATCGACCTTCAAAAGCCTTGAATTTATCTGAATTGACCATGGCATATTCGATAAACTTGTAAGGAGTGTAAGTTTCTTTATAAACGCAAAATGCTTTGCCAATGACAGGAAGATTGTCGAACTTCTCTTCTATCAGGCAGGAGTTGCCTTTCTTTTCGACTTCTTTGATTTTGTTATTGCTTTCAAGTCTGAGCTTGATGATGCTTTCATAAACTTGTTTGGGTGTTGCATTCACAACTAGATGAGACTGTGATGCCTGGTGTTCGTGAGCAACTGCGTGCTCTACTTCGCGAACTTCATGAATTGTTTTTGCTTGAGCGGCTTGTTGGCTTGAGCAGGTGATTGCAATTAAGACCAACGACGAAAGTAACTTAGACAAGATCAAGATTCCTCTGATTTCCAAGAGCTATTAGGCAAAATAAAATTCTACCGGTATTCAGTGACGGCGGGGCGTATCTTGAATACCTATTAACTTAGGTCAAGAATTAGCGCGAGTTGCCAAGAGGGGTGCCGATCTAAGAGTAGGCAATGCTCTTGAGCGATGTAATTGTTGTCAAGGAGTAATTAGGCTAACTAAATTTATAGCTGTATATACAAATATGCTCAACTCAACTTTGCTTTAGGCAGATAGTTGGACCAAATTGCTGGTCAAATCAGCAACTCTTCCTGAGAGTTGATTGGCTTGGCTTCTGTCTGCAACTTCAGTTGATGCTTCAAGTCCTCTCAAGCGAGCTTCAAGAGCGTTAATTTGAGAGCGTATGTTAGCAGCATACATTTGGCGACGGTCGCCTTCTTGACGCAGTTTGGCTTGTTTGATTGCTTCTTCTTGCTTATCTTGATTGTTTTCGGCTTTCTTGATTTCGTGTCCGTTTCGATTTTGATCTTCCAAGCGTTGTTGTTCGCGACGTTGTTCGAATTCGTTGGAACCGTAGCGTTGCTGCCACTCGGTAGAAGGAGTGATACCAGGACGATCGTAGCTAGGTTTGGATTTGCTAGGCTCTTTCTGGTCGAGGAATTCGCCTGGAGGTGTAGTTGGTGTATCTTGTTTGCCAAGATTATTCATCCATGCAAATAAGGTGTTGCTATTTTTTTCTTTGCCTTCAATAGCACTATTTGCGTTTTGATCCGAAACTCGGTAGAGATCCGCTCCCGTTCTTGTGATTGAAACAACGTGACCGCCGCGCTGATCGCTATAGACGTTACCTACGTTCATAACCATGATGGCTGAGTCAACGCCGGCAGTTCTTTGCAAATTGTCCATCGCAACCTTCATACCGGCATCGTCTTTTATTCTTGCAACACCAGTGTGCTCTCTGTTGTCACGCAAGAAGTTGCCTCTTGCAAGAACAAATGCACCCTTGAGACCAGCCGAACGACCCATATCTGCAACTGCATAAGCATCGGTGTCAGGACCACCCGTGAGAGTCTTGGTATTAGTGAACTGACCATTGGTAAATTTGGCGAGATATTCGCCATTGGTGTCTCTATTGTTGATTGCTGGCTCGGTGCCACCTTTTTCTATGTTGTAATACAAACCGCGTTGTTGATAGAAGTGGTTCAGCATTCCCACGCTTACACCAGAAGTGGCCACATTCAATTTATCCTTTATAGTTTGATCGCCCTGTGCAAGCTGATCCATTGTTTTAAAATAGCTTGGTGGCAATTTGGCACTGAATACTTCGTTCGTTAAATTGCCTTTGGCATCAACTTTATTGGCAGTGTATTCGCCAGTTTCAGCCATTCTTCGAGCTCTTGCGATTGCTTCGGCTGGATTGTGTTTGTAAATTTGTTCTTGCACAGTGGTGGCGTTGCAAGTGTTGGTGCCAGTCTGGTCAATTTCTTCTGGTTGAGCAACGTTATCGAGCAAACCTGCTACGAAAGCTCTTCTTGTATCAGCGTTCTGGATACCGTTTGCAGTGACACCATCGCCTTTCTGCAAAGCCATGAGGTCTTTCATTATTTTGTTGGCGTCTTCTGGTTTGATTTTGCCTTCGTTGACACGCTGTAAAAATTCATTTACACGCACACCGATTTTAGTATCTTTACCGTTTCTGTCGAGAGCCAGCTGATCCATGCTGGTTTTGAACGTACTTACTAAATTTTGATCGAGTACACCTTGAGGTCTGTCATTTATAGATGTGACATCTCTTCTTTGCGTCGGGAAGTCTGCGCGAGCAAATTGATCAAACTGTCTGGTGGCATTAGCTGGATCGAACGAGCCATAATCTGCTGCTTGGAAGGACATTACTCCTCTGGTGTTGTCGATTGCAGCTAAAGAGACGGTGCTTGCAGTACTTGGAAAATTATCGCGGGCGTTGGGTGAGTTATACGCCAGGGTCATGGCTTCTGTGTGAAGTGGGTTGTCGCGAGTGGCAAGGTTTTGGTTTGAATCTGAGCCATCGCCAGGAGAGGTAGCTTTGGCTACTTCTACGTTTTCTGGATTGGCTTGGGCGGTAGACACTTGATTCGTTTCCTTGAACTTGCGATTTTCGTGGGGCGCTTGCCCGACTACACTACTCATTATGGGCTTAAGTGGGGCGAAATTGTACCTCAAAGTACCCCAAAATGGGAATCCCCCCATGCCCGGTTTTGCTTATTAGTGGGGGAATTACGCAGTTGACAACTCAAGATGTAAGAATGCCGATTTGACTTGCTATGATTAGACAATGCAAGAAACACTAATTTTCCGGGCTGTTGCCCGCCTTTACGGCTTATTGAACAAAGTGGGAGCAGGATTCTCCCATTTACTTCTATTAGCGATGCGATTGAACTTTGGAATTCAACTTTTCAATATCGGCCATGGCAAACTGAATAACCATAAAGATGTGGCTGAATTTTTGCGAGCCTCAATATTCCATTTCCAGATTTGAATGCCTGGTTTGTTGGCGGTGTCGAAATGATAGGAGGGCTTTGTCTAGCCCTTGGACTGTTAACCAGACCCTTTGGCTTGATGATTGCCATCGCCATGAGCGTAGCCTATCTGACGGCGGACAAAGACGCCTTACAGATAACTTTTGACCATCAAGATAAGTTCTTTCAAGCGGATCCTTTCTTTTATCTATTATTAGGTGTTGTGAGCTTCGCATTTGGTGCGGGCAAAATCTCTCTCGATTTCTTGGTGCAAAAGTTTCTGTTAAAAGAAGAAACTAAGAAAACAGATTCGCATCACGAGCAGACGCCACCAGAAAGTTGATTGCGCCAGGCGCACTGATACCAGCTAAGATGGCGATGACGCCGTAATTTATACGAGCCATTTTACTGGTTGAACCAAATAAGAGATGGTCATATTTACTTGACTGATAGCGCGAATGGCAGCTTGCGATAGTTAACGCGCCATAGATTATGGCAATGGCTTCGACTGCATAAGCAAATACATTGAGCAATGCTTCTAAATTTGCAAGGTTGTTTACTCGCACAGTTCCTGCAGTGTCGACTTGCAATGAGCAGTCTGAGCCTTGAGGTCCAATGGTGCCATTGGTAATACCTTGCATTGCAGGGGCTGAAGTTGAACGTGTTGGCACGTATGCAGATTCAGGTGCATTTGATTCTTGCGGTTTTATTTTGAATGCATCTTCATTGTTCAGTTTCTCTATTTTCTTGCCGGGCTCAAGATTGGATGAAGCGATGCTTACAGGTGAAACTATTTGATGATTCACTGCAGTTGTTACAGCAAGGCGTGTTTGACCTTGTTCTAGATATTTTTGACACATTGTTTTGGCATAAAGGGCAATTAATTGAGACTGTTCTTCTGCGCTTGCCATAAGTGAATTGGGGCGAGTGGAGCTTTCTGAAAATGCTAAACGATATTCATGACCTCCTGGTTGCCAGCGTACAAAGAAGCGTTCGAGATCTTGAGCGGGCGAGCCATTGCGTGATATCGCCTGAAAGGGTCCCACTTCTTTGTGATGCTTGAAATATTCTGGCGATTCCATAATACCGTTATCCAGAGCCAATTCGAAAAATCTTGGCTTAGTCACATATGGACTGACTATATAGATTTCTTTATTGAAACTTGGTTGAGGACCATGGATCCAGAGTACAGCACCATTGGTGGATTCACCGGCAAGTTCGGATGCTTTAATCACTGCATTCAAATTGTCCTGACCTCCAATAAAATGCTCGGGTTTTAAGTTAGCTATGGCTTTAGCCAGCGGTTCAACTTGATAATTTTCCACTCCGCTTCGTGCCACCATTACTGATGCATTAATACCAGCTGGTAAATGAGAAAGTGAATTTTTTATTTTGTCTAAATGCTGACTCATGGCGCAAGAGCCGTCTAGAACTACAACCAGATTTTGGGGCGCAAGGCAAGGAGTTTTGGTGATAGTCTGAGTAATATAATTTCCGTAATAGTCAATTGCAGTAATAGAATTTGCAAAAGTCGAATTAATTTGCAATGCCATTGTGTTGCCGGAAATGTCTTCTTGACTGAGTCTGCCAGACAAAACATTTTCGTTATTTATTAGTTTTGATGCGGAAATATTTTTCAAGTTTGTTTTTATAGACTCTTTGGATAAGATTCTAAGTTCGTGATTGCCTTTGAGCGAAAAATTAGTATCAATCAAATGCGGCAGACAAAGACTGGCATCACTTAATGTGTGCAGTTTGAGCGGTGCTGTAATTGCCAGTGCTACTTTCAATTGCCCTTGAGCAGGTACTGGATAACAATGCATTAAAATACGATCGCGACCAAGGTCGGTAACAATGGCTGGTGCCTGGTGACTAGCTTCAACCCACCGACCAGCCGATTCGTCTTTGACGCTTGGTGAAAAAACAGTTTGTTGTGCCACTCCATCTTTTTGCCAGATGCTCATGCCCGAGACGCAAGCACCCTCAGGTAGTCCTATTTCTGCTCGTACTTCCTGTCCTTCAAATGTTCTGTTTTTAAAAACATAAGTCCAGTAAAAAGTGCTTGAGGCAGAATTGGCATTCACATGTCCATAGAGCTCGGAGCGATGCAGACTGAGCCCCTCTACTGGAAGTCCAACCACATGCTTACTTAGATAGTCGTCTGGCATGGTGGCAAAGTTCAAAGAATTATCTTCTCTAAAAGGTTTGCCTGTTATTTGAAAATAAAGTTGGCGCAAAGAAACATTGTCTATTTGCAAAAACATTCCAGAGATGCCGATTGATTTTTGATTGGCACATTCCATCGTGAGTTCGCGCTCTGGATTTAAAAAATGTAGAGCCTGATAGCCTCTGTTTTTCCATGTGTCATCTTCGTCCAATTCAGAAACAGCTAGAAACTCAGCTGCTCGCAATATGGTTGGTTTAGCTTCTGCAGCAAGGAGTAAAACAAAAGAGAGAACAGCGCCTGAAACTACATAAGCAATAGCTTTTTTGCGACTGCTCTTTGTTGTTCTCGACTCTGCGACCCAACTTGCAAGATATACCGAGACAACACATGAAAGTAAAAATACTATAGATATAATTCCAACTGCTACACCATGTCTGGTACCATCGAGCGAATGAGTTGGGTAGCGTAGAATCACTGCTGCGACCGAAACTAAGAAAACCATCGCACTGGTAGTGATTGCCATTCCATTTAAAAGACCTCTTTTAATGGGGCTTTTGAAATTGTTTTTCAAAAGTGAATTCCAGGTATTGAAATTTGCAATTGGTACCAACATTAATAAGGCAAATTCACACACAGACTCAATTGGGTGTTTAAGTAAAAGAAGAGTCAGTTGAAGATGATTGGTCACAAGCGCCGACACTAACATAAGGGCGGGAAGTACGACACCCAGTGTGATTATCCAAATGCTTGGTTTGTTATTTTTATCTTCAATACTCTCAGCTAATTCTTCCAGAAAGGAATTTGGTGACTTCTTTGACTCGTCTAGTTCAATTAGATCTGTGCTCATAGTAAAAAAACCTCAAATAAAAACGTCACCACATATAGTGGCAAAATATCTCACGGCAAATATTGGCAAAGTGATATTGTCGCCCTGAGGCGAGAAATACTTATGCAGTGCAGACGAAAGGGATTTTTAGCTTATGACAGACCGCACTATTTCAAAATAGGGTTTCCCCTAGTTTTCAAGCGTTGTAGCCATTTAGCTCTTTGGGTCTTAAAATCCACTGCAATTCTCCAGCATCATTATTGACATGCAACCAGTCGTCAAAGCTAAAAGATAAAGAGGCAAGAGTGGCTGTAGGAAAATGTTCGCGAGTGCCAGAAAGGGCATAAAGCAATTCACCAAAGCCTGGATTGTGCCCGATCATCAAAATCTTTTTTGCTTCGCTGTCCTGGCGTTTGACGATATTCATAAGCGAGCGCAAACTTGCCTCATAGATACCGTCCTCATAGTCTACAGGGACGTCTAACTTGGCAGCTTGCAAGAATAAATCGCAGGTTTCGCGCGTGCGCTTGGCTGGAGAGCAAATAACTAAATCTAGAGGGCAATTCTTTTTGGCAAAGACTTCTCCCATAAATGGAGCTGTGCGCTTGCCGCGCTCATTGAGTGGACGGTCGAAGTCAGAAAGATTAGGGCTATCCCAACTCGATTTTGCATGACGCAATAGGTAAAGATTAAGCATATAGATTGATTATAAATCCTGCCGGATGATAAAACAATTCTATGACAGTGATTCAAATTCCAAACCGCCAGAACCAACTTGTAGCAACAATAACTTTGCCCGAAGATTGGATCTCTGGAAAAAAGCCGGCTCGACCTGCTTATTTGCAAATGCAAAAGTTTTTTGTTTCGCCAAGAGACGAGCGCGCTGGGATTTGTCTGCGCTCTCCAGGTAAGAAGACTTATGATTATTTATCCAGTCAAGAGAATCCATTTTTGGAACTTTTGCGTAAACCTCCGCATCCACTTTCGGAGCAGGAGTTTTTAGGTATTCAGTTGTTGTTAGAACAAGCCAGTTGGCCTGCTAGATTTTCCAGAGAACAAGCCAAAACTACCTTTTTTAATCCACGCAATGTTCTTGAACTGCAAGGACTCTGGATAAAAGAAAATATGTTCAGTCGCGCTTTGATACTTGATACCACATATGATACTGGCAATTATGTTCAGGAAGTCTGGTTTATGTCACCGCCGGAAAAATATCATGATTTTGCCTGGGAAATAGATCAGATTTTTTCTTCTCTCACCTGGTATACAGCAGCTGTTTAGAGACTAAGACAATGAAAATGATGAAGTCTATTTGTCCTTATCCAGACTGCCTGGCCCAACTAGATCTTGAGGCAGATGAAGAAGTAATAAACAAACGGGGTCATTGGCTTTCTACTTGTCCTTCCTGCAACGAGCTTGCTACTTTTAGAGAAAGAGACGCTATAGAAAAATTAGAATCAAGCTTCGAGCGTCGCAAAGAAGCCAACCTGGTTGAAGGTGGAGCGGAGCTATCAGAACTTGCTTCAATGAGTGTTGTGGTCGAAGACGTTCGCAGCTTGTGGAATGTAGGTTCCATTTTTCGCACCGCCGATGGCGCCGGATTTGAAGCTGTATATTTAAGTGGTATCAGCGGCACCCCTCCTCGCAAAGAAATTGAAAAAGTGAGTTTGGGAGCGGAAAAAACATTGAGCTGGAAATATGCAGTAAATCCAGTAACTTTCATTTTGGAACTAAAGTCAAACGGCGTGCAAATATTAGGACTTGAGCGTAACGATAAAAGTGTGCTTTTAACTGATGTAATCAGTCAAAACAGGCTTAGAAAGCCGCTTTGTATTGTGGTCGGAAACGAAGTGTCCGGTCTATCTCCACAAGTCATGCGTTATTGCGATCTCTTGTGTCACTTGCCAATGAAAGGTCAAAAAGAATCATTAAATGTGGCGGTTGCATTTGGGATTGCCGCTTATCTTGTGAGCGATTCAATTGCTTGATCTGTTAAAATTTCGCCATGGATGAAGAAACAGATAAAGCACTCCAGCTTGACATTCTTGCAGCAATGCTCAGCTCGGACAAAAAACAGGCCAAAGAGCATGTGGAGACTTTGTCCAACATTCTTGAAGCCACTTTGCCAGAACATGTAAAAATAAAACGCGGCGGTATGTTCTTTTCCAAAGATAGACCGCTTGAAGAATTGACTGTTCAATTCGACGAAAGCGCTTACATTTTAGTAGTTAGTAAAAAAGGCGCTGTTTCTGCTAAAAAACAAAAATTTGTGCGCGGTATTGCACTAAGCAGCGCCGATATGCAAGTGCAAGAATGTATCGATTCAATTGTGCAGCATTTAAGCGAAACTGCTGCCAAGAGTTCGGCTGCAAGACAAGCACTTTCTCGCTTTATCTCAGGCAATAATTCCTAAATGGCAAAAAACAGCGAAGATAAAAAGCGTTATAAAGAGGTCCAAAAGGCATCACGTGCTGAATTAGAGCGTGGTGGCATTCCTATTTTGGCAAAAGAGCGAATCGAAGCACAATTAAGATCTGGCTCTAAGTTTTTCTCAAGCGATCTTTCGGTGAAAGAATATCTTTTGACCAGAGAACAAAATATTGTTCCTATAGGTCAGGTAATGGGCACTGCGTTTTTCAATATTAGTCTTTTCGGCAGTTTCTTTCGCATAAGACTTAAAACTGGTGAGATGACATCGGTCAGTCAGGCACTCTTGCAAGCAAGGCACAAAGCCGTCGAGCGCTTGAAAGAAGAGGCTCGTTTAATGGGTGCAAATGGTGTCATTGGTGTGAAAGTAAATGCCGGCACTCGCTCATGGTCCAGCAGTTTGCGCGAATTCACAGCAGTTGGAACAGCAGTTAAAATACCGGGTTGGCCTCGCGATCGCGATGTCTTTGTGTGCGACTTGAGTGGTCAGGAATTTTGGCAATTGCTTACTTCTGGCTATCGTCCTGTCAGTCTTGCTTTTGGAATTTGTTCGTATTATGTCTACACCACCTGGGGAACTCAAAGTCAAATGTATGCCTGGTGGGGTGGAAACCAGAATAATAATCAGGAAATAGAATTATTCACTCAAAGTTTTTATGACGCGCGCCATCTTGTGATGAGTCATTTAAAATCGGACTTAAATAACTCGGCAGCTGACGGAATCGTAGGTGTACAGATAGATTACAACCTAGAACACATTCCTTTGAACGAAAAAAATGAAAATCAATGGGACATGATTATTCATATGACTGCCATCGGCACTGGTATCATCGAAGATCACGACTATATTCCGCAAGACAAAGAAAAATTGTCTAAGTTGTCTCCTCAGTTTTGCATAAATCTAAGAGACAAAAAACTCGCATCCGCCAAGCCTAGCCGCATGCGCGAACTTGATTCTGAGAAAATATCGCTTGACTCACTTAAAAAATACTACGGTAATGGGGATTAATTTGAAAAATGCCTGATCCAAATGAGATGGAAATTCCAGAGCACGCTCATGAGCGCTTGAAGCACATGAAGGGGACGGGTGGAAAGCGAGTGCTTTTTACTTCCGACTTATCTGTAAACGAATTCTTGCTTATTAAAGAAGCTGGATTTGAACCTGCAGGTCTTGTGGTGGGAAGTTCGATTTATCACATTGGTTTTCAATTCCCACGTTTGATGCAAAACATGGAAATGGATGTTTTAACTCAGGCACTTTATCACGCACGCGAATTAGCAATGACTCGTATGCAAGCTGAAGCGCAAGAATTAGATGCTGACGGTATTGTCGGGGTTCGCTTACATGTAAAACACATGAGCTGGAATCAAGACCTTGCAGAATTCGTAGCTATAGGAACTGCCGTTTATAACAAAAATGGTGATAAGTCTTTTAGAGGTCCAGGTGGTAAGCCATTTACAAGCGATTTATCTGGTCAAGATTTTTGGACGCTGCTTCGCTCAGGTTATAGACCGGTGGGAATGGTGATGGGTAATTGTGTTTATCACATAGCATACCAAGGCATCGGACAATGGTTCCAGAATATCGGCAAAAACGTAGAGATGACCAATTTTACCCAGGGTCTTTATGACGCACGCGAGCTTGCTATGGAGCGCATGCAGGTAGAGGCTGAGCAGTGTCATGCCGAAGGTATCGTGGGTGTCAATATTTCGGAAGGCAATTATGGTTGGAGCTCGCACGTGCTTGAATTCTTCTCAGTCGGGACTGCCATAGTTCCAATGCGCGAAGATCACCATATTCCAACACCACAACTGGTGATGTCTGTTAACGACTAATTGGTGTAAGATAAACAAAGTCCGAGTCTTCGTGCTGTAATTTATACTGAGCGAAAAGCGGCGCCAGACCTCGTTGTTTGAGAAACTCAAATAGATTGAATTGCTCGGGCATTTTGTAAGCGCGATCTTTTCTGCACACTATAAGTGGTGGCTTATTTTTTTGAGCGTCTTTCAGAATATTTTTTATCGCTTCGTCTTCTCTAGCTAAAAGAACTGGCTTAATGCGCTCATTCTTTTTGAGGCTTAGCTCATACTCGCTCATTGTGATTGGAAATAACCACATATAACGACAAGCTGGCATAATGTCGTCGTGCGCTGCAAAGGCATACCAGGGGCAAGATGTAGTATCAAGATAAAGCACTTTATCTTTAGCTGAAGCATATTTTCTGACTACAGGAGCAAAGCGAAAATCCATGGCGCTAGCAACTTTGTTCATCCAGAAAAGTTGAGCAGCAGAGTAAATAACGCAAATAAGTAAGAATAGATTTCTGATTATTCTGGTTTTAGTATTTTCGCTCAGATTAAAGAGCAAAAACAAATAAGTCAAAGTGCTAAATCCTAGCAGCGGAACGCCGTAGTATGACCAGTTTTTGGCTTGAATTAGAATTAGTAAAATTGAACTGATAAGCATTAGAAGCAGTGGAAAAGCTAACTGCATTTTTTTGAAATTGACAATTAAAAGAATAATTGCAATTAGACTGTAAATTGAAAGTGGCGCCCATAAAGGCGATAGAAAAAAAGGTTTATCGGCATCAAAAGCAGCAAAGCCACTAA
Organism: Candidatus Melainabacteria bacterium; assembly: GCA_016699165.1. Taxonomy (GTDB): domain Bacteria; phylum Cyanobacteriota; class Vampirovibrionia; order Obscuribacterales; family Obscuribacteraceae; genus Aved-18. The sequence goes on from CP064963.1 coordinate 4,763,687, forward strand.
CCATCATGGGCATGAGCTGGTCGAAAAAACCAAACTTAATATCGCTTGGTAAAAATAAAAAATGCAGAGCATATGCAAGTCCAGTGAAAATACATGCAATCAATTCTGGACGAAGCATAAACTTGAGATAGCTTAAGCCGCAATTTTTAGCTGTCCATCCTTCTAGAAATAGTAGAAAAATCAAAAAGTGTGGTTTAAGTGAAAAGCCTATGCCTGCTACAATTCCAAAAGAAATAGCTAGAGGGTAAAAAAACTTTCCACCTGGAGTTTTGTCTTTTGAGCGTACCAGACAAAAGAAAAAATAAGGTAGAAAAAGCAAAAAGAAAATATATTCTCGCTGTCCATAATCGAACATCGACATCATGCTCATAAGAGAAATAGAAGCAAAGGCTGGGATAAATAACCGCTTGAGTTGTGATTGATAGAGAAGCGCTGCCAGACTTGCAGTTACGATTAGGCTCAATGTTAACATGCATATTTGAAACCAGAATACTATGTCACTGCCCATAGTGGCATGTAAATAGGCTGGCACCATACTCAAATACATTATCAGTGGAGGATTGGTATCGAAAAAATCCACATATGGTCTTTGCCCAGCCAATAGTAATTGTCCGCATTGCAGATACAGACCCATATCGCCTGCCATATTTTTGTAATCGGCTATTCGCTGACTAAAATTGACTAAGAGCAAGCCAAAACAGGTCGTGATCCAAGTAAGCGACTCTATTTTTGGAAGAGAATCGCCAAAATTATTCGAATCGCTTTCACTCCCACTCAAGGGTCCACTGCCAGAATTGCTCATAAGCTTCAAGTGGCATCGCCACTTGTCCTTCGTATTCGAATGTAGGTGTGCCGTAATTGGTGTTCATATTTGCTTTCTTAAAAAGACTGGCAGGCAAAGTGTATTCGTTTAGAGCATTGCCACTTTCGTCTCTGAAAGTCACTTTCATGTTGGGATAATCTTGCAAAAAAGTTTTGACATTATTTTCAGGTCCAAGCAAAGCTACTCTTACGTGCAGCAACCCGTTCATCCATGCGGTTTTGCAGAATGCATCAAGTCCAATTGGTACCACTTGCACAGGCGCGTATGACTTGATTACAGCAGCGCGAGCCAGTCTATCGGGAGCGTACTGTGAGCTGGCTTGAGTGTTGTTTGCTTGGTTGTTTGAGCTGGAATTTGAATTTTGTCCACCGTTTTGCGGCAGGTATCTTCCACGCTTAAACAATAGTGTATTGCCGAAGCTCACTGGAGACTGCTTGGCTGTTTCTTTTGTTTCTTTGGAATCTTTTGAAACTTTTGATTCTTTCGACTTTTCGCTTTGAGCCTTTGAAACATCGGCTTCAACATCGCCGATAGGATGCGTGTCTATCGAATATTCAAGCTTCGGCGCCTTATCTTTGGCAAGGGAGCCTTTGACTGAAAAATTGACCTGCTCGGGTGGTTTGACCGAACAGGCGCAGACGCTCATTAAAACAAGCGCGATAGACAATAATTTGTTTCTAGAAAATACTCGAATCACAATATAAATATTCTACCCGGGACTATCTTTGGACATTGATAAAGTTTCAAAACGCTGCCACAATGGAAGAATAGACTTATAGAGAGCGACTTTCGGGATAATTGCCCAATGCTTAAACCAATTATCAAATCCGTCCGTTTATTTGCGCTAGTGGCAATTTTAGCCATCAGTGCAAGTGTGGCGCAGGCGGCGGAAAAACAGTCGGAGGCATTGAAGACGGCTATCGCCACATATGGACAAGGACAATATGCAAGCGCTCTGGAAAAATTGAACGCTCTTTCGGGAAGCGATGGCTCAAGTGAGCTTTGTCGGTACTACAAAGGGCTTTGCTATCAGCAAACTAATCAGACTGAAGCTGCTCAAAGAGAATATTACTGGCTTTATAGCAAGGGACAAGACGCTACGCTCAAATACAAAGCTTGGCAGGGTCTCAAGTCTGTGGGCGGAATGAAAGCTCAAAATAAGGCTATGAAGGCAAGACCGACTGAATCTTCCAAAGCAATTAAAACGGCTAAAGCCACAAAAGGTCCTGGCGCAGACGCCTGGATTACCCCTGGTGAAGATTACGGATACTCAGGTCCTCCTCCTACCACAAGCTTCACGTTTGAGCGTCGTCAAAAGGCTTGCGGTCGCAGATGATGCGGTTCGTCTGGCTTGACAAGTGGGTTGGCAGAACCTAATATGTATTTGATCTTGGTTTACACTTACTACTGTTCTCTTTTTTATAGAGTTTTCAGTCATGCGTAATTTAATGGCGCACAAATTAAACACAAAGTCGATGCGACAAAACGATGGCAGTGCTATTACTGAGACTGCGCCGGCCATTTTTATCTTGTTCATCATGATTCTTTTCCCGCTCATAGACTTGATGTATATGGGATTTGCTTACAGTATTGTCTGGTATTTGAATCACCTCGAAGTGCGCGAGCTTGCCGTTAGAGTGCCAGCTGAAACCTCTCAAGCACTCAATGAAATAGATACTCAGTTCTTGGGCGTAGGCATGGCAAAATTTGTAGGACTAACACCAGCTCAAATTCAACACCCATTGCCCAACAAAGCCGTTCGCTCGGGTACGCCCGAAAACGTAACGTTAACAACGCGTGCAACGGTCCAACCGTTTTTATCGCTGCCATTCATCATGCCTGTAGCAGGTATCAATCAACCGGTAATCTTTACGGTGACAAGCAATCGGTTACAGGAAGAACAGGGTAAAAACTAACAGGCGTCTAAAAGCGCGAGGTCCAGAGTGAAAAGAAAACGTGGTGCAAGCTTGGTTGAGGTGACAGTAGGACTGTTCATCATCATTCCTTTGTTTTTAGCCATTATTGATCTTTCTGCCATTGTCGTTGGTCAAATAGTCAATGACGCGATGGCTAAGCGTGCGGCAAGAGCCGCTGCTCATCAAGAAAACGCTGGAGCCGCTGCCACTGCTGCACAAAACGTGGTGTCAGCATATTTGCCCAATGGTATTGTGACGTCTATTTCTGTGGAAAAGGTTGATTACGACAAAGATAAAAGCGGCAGAGTAGTAGTCGAAACAAAGACCATTATAAATATTCCTGCACCGATTCAAATAGTCTCTATTTTTCAAAATGGAAGACCGATGCATGCAAGGGCTACTGAGCCGATTGTGATGTTGACCGCTAATCCCTAGATTTATATCTTAGATTATTTTTCCATCAAATCTTTCAGCCACATTTTGAACTTGAAAGCCGGATCGTTGCCTACATTTTTGACTCGCATCAACAATCGATATTGATTCGCTGTAATTTCTTGATCGTAAGGAGTTAGTTGATTAGCTAGATCGTAGAGATGCAGCGCTTTTTGAAAGTCATGTCTGTGTGTCTCTTCGTCTTGTGCCCATCGAAAAAGACCGCGTGCCAAAAGTGGTGCAAAGTCTTTGTTCAAACTTTTGCTGTCTTGTACACCTGCTTGATACTTAATGATGGCACTTTCAATTTTGCCTAATCGGTCAAAAACATCACCCATTGAAAAACGGAAGAATACACGATTTTCGACCGAAGTCATTTGAGTGGCAAATGCTTCTATTAAAGTTTTTGATTTGTTATCGGGAAGATTTTTTAAGCACAATTCAACTTGTTTTTTTGCTTCGTTGAATTGATGCTGATCTTTGCTGAAACACATCATAGATACCATGCCGGCAAGGAGCGCTTCATCTGGATGATTCAAGCGCAAATTGTTTCTGGCTATCACGAAAGAAACACCCTCGTGACAGGGATCTACTTCGTATAGTCGCTGAAAGGCGTCCATACCAGCATCAGTTTTGCCTTGAAGACAAAGGATTTTTCCTTTCATAAAGAGTGCTTTGCGATCTTTGGGATTTCTTCGCAAAGCAATATCCAACGCCTGCATCGCTTCAGTTAGCTTATATTGGCGAAAACGCATCTCTGCTACAGTGACACTCAACTCTGATACCGCATTAGGTGCGTCTGCTGCTATTTCATAAACTTTCTGAGCAAGGTCGAAGTGTCCACCTGATTCAAGCAGCAAAGCCAGTTTGGCAAGACCTGTAGGATCGTTTTTGAGTAAACGAATACACTCGCTCAATTCCTTTTGAGCCTCCATTTCATTCTTTATTTTCATCAAACTAATTAGTCGATGAAATCGTGCCGAAAGAAAATTGGGATCGATAGCAGCGCTTCTGGAATAAGCATCAACAGCCAGGCTCTCATATCCATTTTGTTCGAGATATCGGCCTAACAAATAAGTCAATTCTGCACTTTGTGGATATTTTGCAATCAACGCTTCTAGTTTGACCAGGTCTTTTTCAGCGAAGGTAAGCGTTTCCGCTTTCTTGCGCAGCAAGTCGTAATCTGGTTTTTCTGCACTTGTGAAAGCTATGGCTGAGGGCAAGCTGAGCGATAGAATCAGAGCGCTTAGTAAAATTTTTCTGTGCATTATATTAACGTGCGATCTTACAGCTCATTCTGAGGTCGGTGCGAAAGCCTTGTACATTGCACTCGCTTGCCGAAATCGTCACTGAACTGTTGCCTTTGGATGCCTCGTAACTTCTTCCTTTATTTGTGACTGGAGATTTTCTGCCGACCCATTTATAAGCTTTTAGAGCCTCTTCGTACCACTCAATTACTTGATCAGGAGTTTCACGTACTCTGTAGTGCATTGAAACTGTTGGTCCACCCTTTTTGTTTGGATACATCAAACCACCAACAAAAAATGTTTGACCAGTGTAACTAGGAACTTCAGGAACGGTTATTGGCGCTTTGAGAAGTTGCCAAAATCCTTCGCCTTTTCCTCCACTTTCGGAGTGTTGAGCGTTTGAGCCTGGAATGAATTGAAAAATACATCCAAGAGCAACAATTAAGGCGAATGCCATTTTCTTTTGGGCGAGCATTTGAAAGTTACTCCAAATAAGGACTAACTGAGTATATTACAGTGGCGAGCATATTTACAGAGTGCTTAGCAGGGGCAGCAGAAGGTACCACCACCATCGGCTCTATTTCTGAATTTGAGTACACCCAATATGTTTCTGAATCCAGAAGATGGAGTCCATTCCGACCAGTCTTGACCAGAGGCTTGAGAACCCATTGGACAATCCCAGGGGTGAGGATAACCGCATTCGCCATCGCAGTTGGTGAGCGCGTCCATATTCACTTGGCGATAATATTTGGATGTCGGACCATCAGGCAAATTCATGCTTGGATTATTTAAATCGGGCAATGGCCATGGTGGTGTTTGTGTACTCAAGACAAGCTTGTTGTTGTTTGGATTTCGGTAAATGTAGCTAATCTTGTCGAAAGTTACTGTCGATCCCAACACACCTGCAATTTGGCCGTTGATATCTTCAGCTTCAGGATTGATTTGATACATATATGTAACCAGTTGCTGAGTCACTTCAGATGCTGAATTGGTCTGAGCAAGCAGCTGAGCAAGCGTACCTTGAGTGACGTTGGTTAAGCCGCAGTTGCCGTTTTGTGGATAGAGTTTTAGACCTGAATTTGTGCTTTGCGAATTTACGTTAGCGCACTCAGCACCAGAAGCTCTTACTGTACAAAGGTCAACGTGATACTTTTCTACTGCCATCAAGTTGCAATCGTTGTTGCTAGTTCCGCCGCCAGAGCCTTGCCCGTAAAGCGACATGAATTTACCCAGGTTGCATTTTGCACTTGAAGCAGATGTGGCTACAGGCGAGGCACCATTGGTGCAACGAGTAGATGAGTTATCGTGGATGAAGCGAATGAAATCAGGATTATTAGCATTTGCAGTCGGGTTAGCGGGAAAGTTACCGAAGCTATCAATACCAGCATTTGCTAGTCTGTTTGATAATCCGTCTCTGGCATTCTGGTCTCCGCTCATTAAAGCGTCGAAATTGGAATCGACATAATCTTTGATATTTTGCAGAGCACCATTAGAATCATCTGAAATCAAACCTGTCGCAGCATCGGGACCCAACACTTCTATATAGTTAGGGTTCATCAATTTGTCTACCCAGATGTCGAAATCACCTTTGGTGACACTACCGCAGAATGAACCTTTGTTGTCTACCACTATGACACCGCGTGGAATTTGAGCTTGCCACACCTTTTTGAGCGAGCCCACAATAGAGCTTGAAAGAGCTCGAGTACTCATGTTGCTTGCCCTTTGATCTTTGGTCAAGCCAGCTGATTTAAACGAGTTTGGCGGAACGAATTGTGGGATTGGTCCGCGAGGTTGGTTGGTGACGAAGTTTTTGTCAGACACCAAGTGTGGTGGCTGGGTTGGACGTAGTGGAACGCCCCATAAGGTGCTGCCACCATTAGTGGTCAACTGTTTGTAACCAACTAGATAGAGCTTGCCATCAGGACCGCTGATTGCAAAATCATCGATTTTGGGTGGAGTTACTCCAGTTTTATTTAAAATTTGCGCATTAGTTATATGTACGTTGGTCGCAGCTCCACGAGCCATGTGCGAAACTTCGTGACTTTGTCCTACGTGAGTGAGATTATTTCCCAGTTGCTCGAACATACGCATAGCGTGGTTTTGAGCTGTGTCATGAAAATGTTTGTCAAAATTGCCAGAAGTTACAAGCTGGTCATTCAAACGACCAGCAATGCCGTTTACAAGATTCATCATCTGGCCTGAGTGGCTAGTTGCGTTGCCTGTGTTGAGCACTGCGGCATTGTTTTGAATAAGTAATGCTTGAGCGACTAAGCGATTGTAATAAAGAAGATTGGCTTCGTTCGTCTCGGGGTCGATTGTGTCGCCAAAAATGTTTTGCTCGTCTCCGTTCTGCAACTTGATTCCAGGATGGCGAAGCACTTGTTTTGCCACGTTGAGGTTGCCTGAATCTGTGGCGTGCTGTATTTCTTGCCCACCACCAAGTTGCATGATGAGCATAATAAGCCCGACGCCCAAGATGGCTAATACCAGTGTGCTAACGACTACGAGTCCTAGGACGGCTCCTCGTTTACGTTGCAAATCACGGTTGTAATTCCTGTACATGGCTTGAATCCTCAAGTTCCTGAACAAATAGCGACAAATCTAATATATTGCTTCTGCGCAAATAGAGCATTTGTCGCAATAGTAAGTGTATCTAAATTAATTTTAATTTTACCCGTTTTATCTCAATGGTCAAGCTAAATTAACCTTTCGAGCTTTTCGAGTGGTCACAGTTTGGTCACTTTTGCCTCATTTTGCTCTCGATTCGCACTAGATTTTTTCGGGTCGGCTCAACTAACGCTCGCTCGACCTTGGTTCTAATTGCCAGAGCTTCTTCAAAATATTGTTTGGCTTTTAAAAGCTCACCCTTCATTTCGGCATTCTCTCCAAGCATGGCCAAAGTGACAGCCACATGAGGATGGTCTGGACCCAAAACTTTCTTTCTAAGCTCAAGCAAGCGCAGCAACCAGGGCGTAGTATCAGAGCATTTTTTGCCAGCGCATGCAGATGCAATAACCAGGTTCAACGTTTCTATTAAATAAGGACTATCTTTGCCCTCTTTCATTTCCTGACGCTTCAAAAGTCTTCGAGCCATTTGATTGGCTTTATCGAAATGCCTGGTTTGATACTCTCTGCGAATACTATCAATCGTGGTGGAGTATTTATTTCCTTGCGCCAGTACGGTACTTACAGATAAAAGCACAATTAAACTGGCTGATATAAAAGATAATCTTTGCTTTGAGTGCACTGGTATCAATAGAATTTGCTTTGTGCTGTGGAATGTACAATTTAATCAATATAATCAATCTATGAGCTGAGGTCTATCGTGAGTAACGCAGAAGAAAAGCAAGAAGAACCAGAAGCGGTCGAATCCAAAGCCAAAGATGGCGATCTGCATCCACGCGCAAATGCATTCGAGAGCTGCGCCAAGACTTTTGATTACTTAAGTCGTATTAGCGCGGACAAGTCGCTCACATTTAGACAGTCAGACACTACAACGACCAACTTGCTTGTTTTCTCACTGGTAGGAGCGCTTGTCTTTGCTGTTTTGCCTGCATTCAATTTATCGTCAGTGGCAGCAGTCTGTTATGTCATTGCAGACATACTACTTATAATGGCCATTCTTGGATTTGTAATGTCGCGCTTTGGAATTCTACGCACTATGGAACCTCGTTATGCCATGGTGTGCTGGCATTTAATGGTCGGAACGGGCTTGCTTGCCATGGTAATTGGATTCAATATAGTAATAGCTATCGTACTTATTGTATTTCAAACTCAAATTACAAATGCACTCGGAATCAATTGATGAATAAAAGCGCTCTTGCTCTTCTTTCAATACTCGTTTTTTCTACTTACGCACCATTTGCTTATGCAATCGAATCAAAAGAAGTAGGGGAGCCTATTTTGAAAGTGGGTGACATCGAAAAGGCTCCTTATCTTCGACTTGATTTCAATTTGAAAGGCGCTACGTGTGTAACCTGTATCAGAAGAGTGGCTAAGCGTCTGCGCGACAACAAAGGCGTGCTCAAAGCTGATATCTCAATTTTGAGACCATATGAGGGTGTTGTGATATTCGATCCGCAAAAAACAAATGTGACTAAACTTTCAAGCGAAATAACTAAAGAAGAAAAACGAGCTTCTGTAGGCGATCTTCAACTGACTGCTTTGCAGAGCGTGCCTGCAATTGTAATGCCTAGGGTAAAGACTCCTTAGTGAATATAGACGATTATTTCAATTTGACCGCCAACTTCAATGGGCAAATAATGCCTGTGGGCGAGGTGATGGTGCCGGCATTGGATCGCGCGTTTCTCTTTGGCGATGCAGTATACGAAGTGATTCGAGTTTACAACGCCAGGTTTTTGCATCTAAGCGACCATCTGGCAAGACTCAAAACAAGCCTCTTTTCGCTCAAAATTACTGGCGTTGATATTAATGATATAGATCTACAATTAAATAGAACGCTTGAAGCATCTAAATTGAAAAATGCTCTTGCCTATGTTCAAGTCACGCGGGGAGTGGCTCCTCGAACACATTATTATCCAGAAAAATATACGCCGAACTGTTTTATGTTCTTTACCCCTTTTGACGATCCCTTTGCAGCGCAACGCCAAACGGGAGTGAAAGCTGTTTTTCATCCAGATATTCGCTGGGGCGAAATGACATAAAAGCTACAAGTCTTGCAGCCAATTGCATCGCAGCTAATTTTGCTCGCGAACAAGACTCAATGGAAGTAGTCTTTTATGGCAAAGATAACTACATAAGCGAAGGCAGTCACACTTCCTTATTTGGAATCAAAGACGGCAAATTGATTTTAACTCCGGCATCCAAAAATATTTTGCCTGGAATTACAAAGAAACAAATAATCGAGCTTGCCAAAATAAAAAATATTGCGACCACCGAAAAAAGACTGACCAAAGAAGAAGTGCTCGATTTGGACGAATTCTTTCTTTCAGGCACGCCTGAAGAAATTATTGGCATAATCCAGGTGGATGACACAAAAATCGGGCAAGGAAGCCCTGGACCGATAACCAAGCGCCTTCATGAGGCTTTTAGAGAAATAATTGCCCGGACTTAAAAGCGGGTAGATATAAATTGTATGAGCGAGATTGACGCCAATATAAACAAAGACATGCGCATTGGAGATTTTCTAAGCGCCCTCGACATCGTATCGCCTAAAAAGCTTGAGATGGCTTTGCGTCTTGTCGAAAGTCATAAATTGCCAATCGGCAAATGTCTTGTGGCGCATGGACTTGTAGCAAATGACGAATTGCCCAAACTGCTCGAGCTGCATGGAATGCTGCGCAAGGGGAAAATCGATCTGGAGCAAGCGCGTGAAGCCTTTGCCCTGGCTCGCAAGCAAGGTTCATCTGTGCGTGATGCTCTTGCTCACATGGGTTTTGATGAGATTTTAGACAAGCAAAATATTCGCATGGGCGAACTTCTTGTTTCAGGTGAATTAATTGATGCAAGTGAGCTTGAGGCGGCGCTTGATTTGCAGAAACTTTGTGGACTGCCTATAGGCAAGATTCTCGCCATTGATTTAGGTGTGCCTCAGGGGTTAATAGATGCTGTAGCGAAACTGCAATACGAATTGCAGAATGATGAAATAACGCACGAAGAGGCAATTGAAAAATTGAAGCGTATGCCGCTTCAGTTTATTTCTCAGCGTATTGTATTGGATACTCAGATAAGTTTTCTAGATTTGCTTGTGCTGGGCAAAATACTCGATTCGCGCGAAGCTAAAACAGCCACCAATTTTGCCAAGAAAAACGAACTGAATATTGACACAGTAGTAAAAAGTTTTAATTGGCTAGACTATAATCTGGTCTCGGCAGTATCGGGACTGGCTTTGATGCTTGAATTTGGCTATGTCACGGCAAACGATGCTACAGAATTTGTCAAAAATAAAGAACACGCACAAGCAGGTGCACGCGCAGATGATCGAATTTCGCTTTATCAATTCCTGCTTGCATGCGGCTTTTTGACTGAAGCTAAAGTGAGAAAACTAACACGCTTAATGCTTTCAAAATTAAGCGACCTGGGCACAATTATCAATTTAGATCTCGGTCCAGATACTCCATCTGACTCGGTCAAAGATATTATTATGGACGTTTATCTAAAAGATGAATATCTGAGAAAAGTACTTACAGACTTATACGGCTCGCCCAAGAGCTTGATTAATTGCGCTCAGTCCATGGTCAACTTGATTAACCTAAACGGCACCGATCTGGACAAGGCTTTATTGTGTCTGGCTCGAGAGCGTTATAAAGCGTATTTACCAGTTTTGTCCAAATAAATGTCGCAAGAAATTAAGTCAAACACTTCCTGGAGCCTAGGGCGAACTCAAAGTCCACTGACAGGATATGTGGGACTTGGTGCCATCGCAATTTGTATTGTTACTATAACTTTGTGTCTTTTGAAGATACCTGGCATCGAACATAAAGAGTTGTGGCCTTTGCATAAGCCACTTTGTTGGATGATTGTTTTTGTGGCTATGGTGGCTATTGAAATATTAGTTTTTAAAACACATCAAAGAAATTTCGATTTCTCAAATAAACGCGTGTTAGACAAAGTGGCATGGCAACGAGTTTTGGCGCGCTTTTTGGCACTTATTATCTGCTTTGTCATTTCTGCTTTTGTAGTGGTGCCAATGACATTTCTGTTTCCTGCATTTCTACCATTTTATATTCTATTTGCGCCACTAATTATTCTGGGAGCAATTCCATATTTTATTCTGTGCGAGCGCTTTGCAAAAACTGAGACCAACTCACCTACTGATGAAATCTTGCTTTTGAGCCAAATCATTATGCCTGGACTCGCTGGAGTATCGAGTGAAACGGAGCAAATGAAAAAAGAGCATATGCTCAATTTGTTGCGCGGCATAATTATCAAATCGTATTTCATTCCATTTATGACAGCCAGTTGCAGCACCTACTGGGGGCTCTGGCAAATGAAGACCATCTCTTTGATTCAGTCTCTAGGCTCGAACCTGCATGGAGTACCAGCAGGACTTTTAGGCAGAGAAATTTTTATGCCACTGCTTGAATTTACTATTGTTGTAGATATCACCATTGCCATGCTTGGTTATATTTCTTCCTGTCGTTTGCTGGATACTCAGTTTACTTCAGCAGACCCTCATCCAAGCGGATGGATAGCTGCACTTGCGTGCTACCCGCCCTTTAATTTGATTTTTGAGACGATGCTTTTAAATCATGTATGTTATGAACAGCTCGAAATCACTCATTACATTTCGCACCCATTGATACTAAATACAGTATCAGTAATTTGTCTTGTTTTAATTTCGATTTATAGTCTTGCCACAGTCATGTTCGGGCTCAGATTCTCGAACTTGACTAATCGCGGCATTATCACAAGTGGTCCCTACAAAATAGTTCGACACCCAGCTTATATAGCTAAAAATACTTTCTGGTGGTTCGCCATGATGCCCTGGTTTGTATCAAGTGGCGTTAATTGTATTGGATCAGTTTTTATACTAATAGTTCTAAATGCATTCTATGTCTGGCGCGCACTCACTGAAGAAAAGCATTTGATGCGCGAAGAACACTACCAAGAATACTGCCAAAAAGTGAAGTGGCGTTTTATTCCGGGCGTGTTTTAAAACGCTTTCAAAATCGACTGTAAAAATAAATGTCTTGTCGCCTCCCAGCTACTACCGGCAGTTCTTGCGCGGTGATAGATTCGAAGTAGGCGGGTGGGGAAATTGTTATGCTAATACTTAAGTTTATGCCTGTTTGGGTCTTGAACCCAATTAGAATCTTTGGCTGGTTGGCACTGTCAGCCAGTTTGTTTCTCTGGGGCAGCTATATTTTGCTCTGGCGCTCTGGATGTATTAAATATGCATGTATGCAAGAGTTCACTCCTGCGATGAATGAACATCTATATTTTGTCTATCATCCATTAGTGGGTATTGAAAGCGAGATTGCAATTATGCTTTCAGGTATCATAATTGCTTACATGATTCTAGAGCTTAGATTTGGCTCTAAAGCAATGTCACAAGGTCTTGCAATTTTGCGATGGTTTGCTCGCAATCCAGTTGCAGCTGTACCATTTCTTGCTGCAAGTATTTTCTTGTATTCGGGACCGTGTATTTTTTCTGCTCATCCAGGTCTCTGGATAATCACGTTCTTTGCGCCTGTTATTACTTTATTTGCTCCAAATCGGCATACTTAGCTGTTTGATCGAGCCACTCTTCAAATATTTGATCAAAGTTTGCTGCAAGGTACAAAGGCAAAATACGCAGATTTCGATAGCCTTGATTTGTATGTTCGTACAATAAAGCAAATGGACCAGACTGCCATTGCTCAAACCAATAGGTGCCGCTGCCATCATTGAAGCCGGCTTTGTATCCACGAACTAATTGTTTGGGATTTATTTGATTGAATAATAATTCAGATAGCGCTTCTTGTTTAAATGATAGATCTAGGCTCGACAAAAGATTGAATTCAGTCAATAAAAACGATTGAGCAAGATCGTTTGAAATTGGCTCTTGATCAGATTTTTTAGTCGATGCAAAAGCAGGTAAATGTATTTCATCTCCATCGGCATTTTCATAGCTGAGCCACTTGGATTTTTCTAGATCGGCACAAATACCAGATTCGCCTAAGGCCTGCACAAAATATTTTTGAATCTGAGGATTTGAAAGCTTTTCGAAATTGAGCATTAACCCATCTTCTGAAAGATGTTTGCCCAGATTATGCAATTGCTTTATTAGAAAGGGCGAGGTAACCTCCAAAGCAGCAACGCTCAATATAAGATCGAAACTATCTGTGGCATCAAATGAAAAGTCTTTGATATCGCCCACTTCGAATTTGATGTTTGTCAAAGACAGATTCAAAGCCAGTTTTCGCGCTTGCTCAATTCCCTCTGCACTAATATCGATGCCAATAATTGTTGCATCTGGAAATCTTTTTGCCAGAAAGCAAGTAAGTATGCCATTGCCGCATCCAGCATCGAGAATCTTTTGGGGATTAGATTCGCTAAGACATACTAAAATCCAGTCAATTACAGCTTGACAAAGACTTATTCTAAGACCCGAAAAAGTGAGTGCTAGTTCGTAGTCGGAAAAAATAGTCGCGTAGAATCCCGCTTCATCATTGTCTTCGAGCTTTGCATAGGCACGCTCCAGTTCTTTTACTTTCTGAGGCGGATATTTACTATCAAGCTCACGCCAGAACTGGTGCAAACTTTCAAAGCGTTTAAGCTTGGTTTCTTCTAAAAAATCTTGAAGACAATAAGTATTCACAGTTATCCATTTATTAATACAATCGCCAGAGGTCGGTGCTAAATTTGTACCTGACATCTCTTGATGTCTAGGTCACGCCAGAACCCGGTGAATATTATGAAGGCTAAAAGCTACGAAACGGCAAATGTAAGAAAAATGGCAAAGAAAGGGACCAAAATCGGTCAATCTCAAGAACTGCCTGTCGATAATGCTCCAAGTAACCAGCAATACGACAAGTTGGGTCTGGCGCTTTACATCACCGCTCTGACGCTCGCTTTAGTTACTTTCGTTGGTGGCTCATATTATTTCATCAGTCAAATTGTCCAGGGACTGCAGTCGAAACCGATTCCGTGGTTGATGTGCATTTTAATGGTCGGCTTTTTAGTGGCTACCGTTTATACCGCTCGCACACTTGTATGGCTTGGATTTTTTGGCACTGTGATGTTGTGCTCTCGTATGGGCGCATGGATGCGGTCTGAAGAAACATCTAGAATTGCAATCAAGCTCGATAAGTTTATGCCAAACGGCACGGGTTGGGCATCTTTGGCGCTGTGTCAGAGTCTTTTGCAACGCGGACAATACAAAGAGTCGCTTGCTGTGGCTGAAGACGAATGGAATCGAAATGGCGAGAATGTTAAACAAGCGATGAACATGGGACCACTTTGTGCTTACGCTGGAACTGTAAATCAAGTAGATGGCAACATCAAACAAACACTTGTCTGGAATGACAGGGCGCTGGCTTCTTTCAACTTTATGCTTGAAGACTATACCGACCCTAAAAAAAATAAGAGCTTTATGCGCAGGTTTGCAAAGTCTCAAACTACTGAGTGGCTTGGACAATTGAAACTTCAGATGGCTGGTGTTTACGTTAACAACGCAAGCATTCATATGGGTGCAAGAGACTTTAGACGCGCCAAAGAATGTTTTAAAAAGGCTGTGGAGATGGCGGTTCAAGCGCCTGATTCACCTCAAAGAAGTGAAATATTGAAAGCCAGCAAAGAGCAATTGGGTCGCTTAAAGCATTCCTAATATTTACACCACATATATTGCGCACCTATTATTTACGCCAGTAGCGAAGATCTGTGTTATAAAAGCATTGATACGATGAGCAAGATGTGAGGAATAATCCAATGAAGCGCGTACTCTCAGTACTTTTAGTTGCCGGTTTAGTAAGTTTCGCTTGCGCCAACTCAGCATCAGCAGAAGACAATAAAGTCAAAGCTGGAGCTAAAAAAGTGGGCAACGCAATTGTTTGGCCTTTCAAAAAGATGGGTCAAGGCATGAAAGCCATGGGCGAAAAAACCAAAAAGATGTTCAAAAAATAAGAACAGCAATTAAGTAAAAGTATGAAAAACGTCAGTCCCTGTTATTCAGAGCCTGACGTTTTCGTTTAGAATACAGACATGGAAATTAGTCCAACTGAATTGAAAGAACGACTCGATGCGGGTGACAAGTTAGTCTTGCTCGATGTGCGCGATGCGCATGAGTTGATCATTGCTAATTTAGACGAAGCCATTAAGCCGATTCACATACCAAAAGGTGAGCTCAACGACCGCTTATCTGAAATTGAGCCATTTAAAAACGACACTGATATTGTGGTCTTTTGCCGCACTGGTAAACGAAGCGTTGAGTGTAGTGCCATTTTGAAAGAAGCTGGATTTACTCGAATACTCAATCTGACAGGCGGTCTTCATGCCTGGTCGGATGATGTCGACTGTTGTGTGATGAAGTACTAAATTTAGAAACTGAATTTCTAAGGGACTGAAATGTCGCCCTGGGAGTCTATCTCTATAGTTGTGGTTTTGTAGTCGCTCGACAAAATAAATGACGAAGGTTTTTCTGGAACACCTGCTGGTGGCATAAAAGTAACAAGACCCGCAAGCCTCATGCCCTCTGCCAGAGTCATTTCTTCTTTGATTTGACCAGCTACTTTTATGACATATTTAAATCCGTTGGGAATCAAGATCGCTAGTCGTTTTCCGGCAAGCAAACTAGGTGTACGCTCAGTTGCCTGAACAGTCACAACTTGTTTTAGTTGCGATGACATGTTTTTGCATCTATGCAAATCATTTACTAAATCGTGAGCGGCTGCAGCTACAAGTAATTGTACCTGCGTGTATTCGACCACTCTCAAAGCGAAAAGTGGAACAGCAAAAAACATAAACAAAAAGACCAGAGATTCGAACTTACGGATTCTGTGCCATTTTAAATCTGAGATGCGGTATCTGGATGTTTTTCCGTCAGGCACGAAACTACATCGGGAAGACTTCGGGGCCGCCTAAAATCAAAATTTTGTCTTGTTTTTGTGAATCGACAACCTGGCTATCGCGGCTAGGTTGGTATTTTTTACGTTTTTCTCTTTGTTCAACCGCTTTGTCGAAATCATTTAAAACTTGGCTGTTGTCGACATTCGCCGGTTTGACCACATTGGTCGGCAGTGCCGAGGACAAAAGAATTTGTGACTCTGTCTTGTTGCCTACTGGAGCGAGGGCGCTTGTTAGCGCGGTCGACAGGGCTAAAATTGTGGATACAAAATGCATGGGCTTTTAAACCTTATCTATGTGTGGTTCGCAATCTGTCCGTAACCTGTACTGAGTATAAGTGTGCAGTCGAGCAAATGAAAGAAAAGATAGGAATCTCTTAATTATCATTGAAACACTAAAACCAAGCAGAGACGGGCGTTTACCCTCTTCCTAAAGTATTTTTCAGGAAAAAAGATCTACTTTTCAACTGGTGCTCAACCGGCTTGTCAAGCGATACTAACTTACTAGCATTTTCATATAATTCGAAGCTCTAAAAATTGAATTAAACCTGCAATCGCTTATCTGGTGAGACTTCTAACCTTAATCCAGCCGCCTTCTTTATATGTACTGGTCGAAGGGTGAGTGTAATGAACCAATCCGCCCTTCTTATTCCATATGTATTCGCCGGACACATCGACCATATCGCCTGGTTGAATGGACAGATACGAACCCAGATTGGTGTTGTGGGCGATAAGCACTGTCGTGTTATTGGATAAGCGCAGAAGAAATCTTTGATGAGGAATGCCTTTGGTGTCGTCGGGCAGCAATTTGTAAACCACTGCAGAGAATGTGACATGCACTCTGCTCATACCTTTACTTTGAGCATCAAGCACTTCCTGGTCGTCACTTGTCTTGGTCGAGTTGGAAGAATAAGTTGCCTGCTCGGCTTGAGCGCTTTGCTCGCTTTGATTTGAGCATGCAGAAAGACTTGCCAAAATGGGCAAAATAGTGACTGCTACTAGAAAGAATAGAGATTGAATATGTTTTTTGCGGTGCATTTTCCACCTTTGGTATATAGGCATGATGCCCTAGGATAGCCAGTTGATATGGATTTTGATTTTGCTTGGCGTGGTATATAGTGGAATAATAGTTGGAGCCTCATGCTACCTAAGATAGAGTACACGAGAGATTAAAAGCGATGCTAGCTTCAGTTTATCTTACAGGCGAAACCATTAATGACAAAGATGGCATTGCGCTTGGTCGTGACTGGAAAAACGATCTGCGTGTAAGTGGTCAGCAATTAGGTGTAGACTGGCGTTCTTTTGCTTTTAGTCGCCTTGAGAGCTACGGCTTCAAGGTCGTAAATCCGCTGAGCCTTTCCTACATGAGTCCAACTGCAGGCAGGGATAGCCGCGAAATGGGAGTGGGCGAGACAAACGACATTCGCGTTAGACGAGCGCTCGATTTAATAGATCAGAGCGACGCACTTCTGGCTAATCTTGAAGAATCAAATGTCGGTGTGGCGATGGAAATCTTTTACGCACATCGCCGCGGGAAAATGGTTACGGTTGTAGGTCCCTCGCCATTTAGTCCCTGGGTCCTTTCGCACTCACAGGCAAGATTTCACGACATAGACAAAGCAATTGAATATATTGCTGAAGAACAGCCGCGCACAGCGCCTGCTAATTGGGCAATTCAATACGAAGCGCAGTTGTCTGAGCGCTATGAGCAGCTTCCGCCCCATGGCGAGCCAGATTACAAATTTATGGGCGGAGAGTTTCCTGTCCTTGTTCTTTCACCTCACGCCACCGCATATTGGCACGAAGGCGAGTTTATGGAACCCGATTCTTTTACAGGATCTTTGAGTTCAGTCATTAACAAATCGTCTGATTGTCATGCCATGATTTCTAATTTTTGTGCAGTAGCCGATCCTTGTTGGTATTTGGAGACGCCCTTTAGAAGAGCGATTACAGATATAGTCAGAACCGGAAAAATCGCAATGGTGATGATTGTTCTGGGCGCAAGCAATCGCGAAGCTGCAGGCATTCAAATGGCGTATCACGGCACGCAAAGCAGTGTCTGCAATAGTTACTATCACATGCTCAAAAATAAATTAGCGGCATTCGAACCCATTCAAGAAACTGAAATGGATATTCCGGTAAAACCACTTGCTACATTTTTGAGCGACGAATTGCAAACACCAACTGTGGTGCTCAGATTGAGCAAGCGTTATCGCATGCCACGCTTGCAACCTGAATTGTTTTCGAAAATGGCAGATACACTTAGCGCCTTTACGCGTTCTGTGGGTGAAGATCTTTTGTGGGGTCAAAAATAAGAATGAGCGAAATTGTGGTTCTGGTGACCTGCCCTCAAGACGGAACGGCAGACACTCTTGCCGAAACGCTTGTCAATTCAAGATTGGCTGCATGTGTCAATGTCATCTCGGGTGTTAAGTCTATTTATCGTTGGAAAGATGGCGTTGAAAAAGACAGCGAAGCTCTGCTTATAATCAAGACTACATCAGAAGTTTGGAAAGAGCTTGAATCTAAAATACATGAAGAGCACCCTTATGATGTGCCTGAAATTGTAAGCGTTCCCATTGAACGCGGCTGTGAAAAATATCTTCGTTGGCTGAATGAGTGCGTAGTGAAAAAGGAGCAAGTAAATTCGTGACCAACAAAGCCGAGTCGACCCTTGTCGATATCTTCTGGAGACGAGTAGAGCAAACGCCTGAGCGAACAGCAATCATGTTCAAACAAGGTGGCTCTTACCAGAACATGAATTGGAAGACTCACGGAGAAAAAACAGCACAATTCCAGCGCGCACTGATGGCATGTGGAGTTGAGCCCCAGAACAAAATCGGCATCATGAGCCAGAATAGACCGGAGTGGACCTGGGCAGATTTAGCTATTTTGTCATGCGGGGCAGTTACTGTTCCAATTTATCCCACACTCAATTCAGAGGAAGCTTGCTTTCAAATCGACCACTCTGACTTGACCGGCATCTTTGTAGAAAACGAAAAACAACTTGCCAAAATACTTGAATCGTGTGAAATTCCGCACAAGTCGCTCAAGTTCATAGCTATGTTCGAAGGCGATTGTCTTGAAAAACCCAATGAGATTCTTATCTATAATGCTTTCGATTTTCCCAATTTGGGCAAAGGCAAAATCGATGATGAATCGCTTGCAAAGCGTCGCGAAGCGGTCAATGAAAACGATCTTGCAAGCATTGTTTACACATCTGGCACCACCGGCGTGCCTAAAGGCGCGATGCTTTTGCACCGCAATATTTATGCTGTGCTTAATGACCTTTGCGATCTTTGCAAATTTAGAGACAGCGATATTGCCTTTTCATTTTTGCCCTTCTCGCACGTATACGAGCGTGTGGGAGGACAGTTTCTTACTATTTTTCAAGGCATTCCTCTTGCCTATGCCGAATCAATGGAAAGTGTTCCGGCAAACTTAGCCGAAGTGAGACCGACAGTTTTAAATGCGGTGCCTCGCTTTTATGAAAAAGCGTATCAACGCGTACAAGCCCAGATTAAACATCTTCCAGCAGCTCAACAGACTTTTACTCGCTGGGCAATTGGCATCGGCAAACGTGCCACCAGACAAAAACTAAAAGCAAAAGTCGCTCCCGACATTTTAGATCGTATCTACAAAACCGAACTAAGAATCGCAGACAAGCTAGTTTTCTCTAAAATTAGAGAACGTTTTGGAGGCAGGCTGCGCATGATGACATCGGGTGCTGCGCCACTTGCAAATGAAGTTCACATATTTTTTGAAGCAATTGGAATGCAAATTATTGAAGGTTACGGATTGACTGAAACTTGCGCGCCACTAGCCTGTAATACACTTGAAGACAATAAATTTCATACTGTTGGAAAAGCGCTTCCAAGCTGCGAAGTTAAACTAGGCAAAGACAACGAGCTGCTTGTTCGTGGCGCAAATGTTTTTGCTGGTTATTACAAAAATGACGAAGCCACTAAAGACGCATTCGACCATGATGGATTTTTCAAAACTGGAGATATAGCCGAAATTGACGACCAGGGTTATATTCGAATTACAGACCGCAAGAAAGATATCATCATCACATCTGGTGGTAAGCATGTGGCGCCGCAACTGATTGAGAACTTGTTTAAGGGCGAGCCTTTGATTTCTCATGTGGTCATATACGGTGACAGACGCAAATTTATTACAGCACTTATTTCGCTCAATCAAGAAGGCGTCAAGAGCTTTTGCGAGAAAAACGGAATTAAGCTGGCCAATTTTGACGAAGCTTTTGAAAACGAAAAAATCAAAGATGAAATCGACAAGACTGTTCAGGAAAAAAATAGCAAACTTGCTAGTTTTGAGAAAATCAAACACTATTGCATTTTGAAAGAGGAATTCTCAGTCGAGAATAACGAACTGACGCCAACAATGAAGGTAAAACGCAAAGTCGTAATCGAAAAACACAAAGAGATGTTGGACAATCTTTACGAAAAAGACGATCTTCAAGCGCAAACGACATAGAAGGGTAAAAATGAGAATAAGGCTCTTATATTAATTACGCTTTACATTCTCTTGGCAACTAGATACAATAATGGCGGCAAATTGTTTTTCAAGTTTTGCCAAACCGGGCAAAAGCCCACTTACTAAAATACCCCAGAGAATTCCGCATAAGGCTTTGCCGAGGAAAATCTAGCTATGTTTGAATCAATTGGACGAGGTTTTAGGCTAATTTGGGCCAGCGTTAAAATGGGCTGGCACGACAAACGCCTTTTGGTACCCTCTGTTCTCACGGTAGTGAGCAACTTCTTCTTCGCCATTTTGATGTTCTTGCAAGCCAAGACAGGGTTTGGAGGTCAATCTTCCGAAGCCAATCAGTTCGCCACTCAGGGCGGCAAAATCTTTGCTCCAGGCGGTAATCTGCACGAAAAAATCGGATTTCTGGGACTGAACGGACCAATGGACCCATCTGGTATGTCGGGTTTGAGTGGTGCTGTAAGCCAGGACGCAGTAATGGCGGTCACTGGTATTTTGTGCGTCTGGTGGCTTACCAACAGAGTTTTAGAAGGTATTACCACTGCCCTTGTTTATAGCCATTTGACTGAAGGCAAAGGCACTGGACGTTTTTCCACTGCAGCGCTTGCAGTGCTTACCAGTCTTCCAGCCATTATCATGCTTGGACTCGTTACTTTGTTAGCTAAGCGAATCGCCGGTTGGTTGCGCCACAAACAAGGCTCAGGGGGAGTGTTTGGATTTGGTTTTAGCTTTCTTGCTGGAATCATCGAGATTTTCTGGACATTGGCTCAACATTTGATTCTTCCAGCCATTGTGATTGAGGGGACCTCATTTTGGGGTGCCATGAAGCGTGCAGACAAAATGGCTCAAGGCAATTTGCTCACTATTGGTGTGGGTGAAGTTGGAGTAGACCTAATATGTCGAGGCTTTAGCGCATTGGTCTACGCCATTGGTGTAGGCGGCTTTGGAGCATTCTATTATTTCCAAATGCCAATGACTGCTCCACCCGTTATAGCCGCTGGAGCTGCCTGGATGGTGATTTTGATTTTCACCACCGCTCTATCAATATATATACGCGCTGCCTTTTACACTTGCTTATACGTCTGGGCAATAACAGCCGAAGAAGTAGAAGAAGCTATGCGTCACGACGTAGCTCCGCCTGCTCCATTTGCAGCTGCTTTTGCTGCTAATGACTCGAAGCCACCTAAACCACCTGTGGCAAAACCGCCTAGTGGTCTTAAAGTCTAAATAAAGGCACCAGATTTAGTACTAACTGAGTTTGATATTTCTATAAGTCTTTGGCTAGAAAAATTGGATGGTCGCTATGTTTTTGCGATCGCTCTGTTGCCGCTTCCAGAGCGCCAAGCAGTAATCCCATATTCGTACCGTCATGGGGGAAGCACGCCACACCCATTGTTTTAACCAGCAATTTGCCCGGGCTTGGATTAGCCTGTGTGGCACGCAGAACACGCTCAGCCATGGTGGCAGCAGCAAAACTATTAAGCCCCGAGATACTCACCACAATATCTCCACCGTCGTACTGGAAAACTACCCCATTGAATTCAGGGACAGACTCAATAGTTTTTACAAGATCGCGATACTGATTGGCGATGTTGATTCGACTGGTGTTGCCTGGGTTTGCCTTTTCTTGATAGGGCGAATTTTGTAACTTGCATAAGAGCAATGCCAGATTTCTATCAGGCGAAAACTTGATGGCATAATCGGTTAAAAACAAAAAGGCTTGATAGGTGTAGAGACCAGAGATCTGGTTTGTGAGCTGGTTGTTTATAGCCGAAATGGCAGATGTGTCGTAAACTTTGGCCGCTATTTGCGTTTTTTTCTCGACTGGCTTGGTGGAGCTGACTTTTAAAACTTTCGTTTTTAAAAGGTTGGTAAAGGCATGAATGCGCAGACTGTCAGGCATTCGAATAATGGTGCACAAATCATCGACTGTTTTTTTACCATCGACCTGTAAATAGATTGTTTTGAGTAGGCGCAAGTCTACTGGTTCGCCCTTGGTTACTATCTCTTCAAATTGTGCTTCGCTCAAATTGCTGTCTGATTTTTGAAGCACTGCCTCTGTGCAATAGCCTGCACCAATTAGGAAGTCGTTGAAGTCCATCAACAAAACCCCTTCTAAAATCAACAGTTCAAGACTGCGATTGATAGTGGCTTCTTTGGTCGAAACTTGTTCTTCAAAAGTAAAGTCGCCTGTTTTCCAACTGATTATTTTGAGAAAACACTCTTCTCCCTGCCCTTTATTGCCCTCGGCGTGAACAGGTCTTCCGTCGTTGAAAAATATTTGAAAGGATTCTCCAGGACGTGTGATTGATAGTTTTCCCGACATGCGTCCAAGCGAAATCGATTGCAAGAGATTAGTGATATTCAGAACTTTAAGATTGCCATTGAGGGCAGCCTTTTTAACAGTTAATTGCTCCAATTCTTCTGAAGGCACACTGTCGTAGGTTTTTTCTAAAATCTTGCGCGCCGCACTCATGCGTGCCGTGGTCATTTCAAAAGGTTGAGGTCTTTGACCTCCAGTAGATGTTTTCTGGTCTTCGCCAGGATTATTTACGCTTTGAGTAATGCGGTCGACTATGGTCTTGGCGCTATCGCTCACTTCGGTCCAAACTTTGACCTTTTCGCCATTTTTAACAAAATGCAGGCTCCACTCAAAAGAGTAGGTTTTAGCCATATATTTGACTGCAATCTGGTACTCGCGCTGCAAAGTGTTTTCTTGCCAACTAAAAGTAGTCTTTACCGCTTGCTTCTGGGCACTTTGCGCCATAATGCGTTTGAGCGTGGCAAAATCAGGTCTGGCATCCAGACGCTGAACTTTTTCGACTTCTCCGGGCCATTTAAACATCAATTAGATCTTCCCCCAAAAAGGGTCAGAACAAACGCTGCCAATAATTCCTTTAGGCATTCCTTGAGGAAGTATTTAATTGTAAGATTAATGGCATGAGTAATGCTAAACCGAGAATTATTGGACTTGACATTGGCGACAAGCGCATAGGCGTCGCCATCTCAGATCCGCTTGGTTATACAGCTGCTGGACTTGAAACCATTGAGCGCGTCAGAATCAAAGATGACGTGCGCAAAGTGAAAGAAATTGCTGAGCGTCATGGCGCCATCGAAATTGTCATTGGTTTGCCTTACAACATGGACGGCACGTCTGGCGAGCAAGCCGAAAAGGTGCGCTCCTTTGCAAGCAAACTGGCGCGTGCTTCAGGTCTGCCCATTGTTTATGAAGACGAGCGCTTGAGCACAGTTTCAGCTATACGCTCACTTGTACTTCAAGGTGTGAACACTGGCAAACAAAAAGGGCTTGTGGACATGCAAGCTGCAGCGATTATTCTGCAAAAGCATTTGGATAGAAAAACTCCACAGACTACTGCTTAGATTGTTCAAACCCAAAGC
The DNA here is from genome assembly GCA_016699165.1 of Candidatus Melainabacteria bacterium. Taxonomy (GTDB): domain Bacteria; phylum Cyanobacteriota; class Vampirovibrionia; order Obscuribacterales; family Obscuribacteraceae; genus Aved-18. Next base: position 4,787,514 of record CP064963.1, read on the forward strand.
TAACCGAATATGGTGCCTAATTTTTGGCTGTCAGTTGGCTCTTTCTTAGGATTTGCAGCGAGTGAGCATAGTCTTTGAGCAAGCGTTCGCACTCAGGACCAGAGCAATACTTGCGAGCTTCGAGCAAGTCTTTTTCAGCCAGATCGAACTTGCCGTCAAAAATATAAAATTTAACTCTTTGCAGACGAGCCAGAGCAAACTTAGGATTTAGTGATAAAGCCATGCTTGCGCAATCTACATCTGATGACAATCTTGGTGCTCCGCCGGTGTAGGATGGGGCGTAAAATACAGTGGCTGCGCGACTGTTATTGAACTGATCTAAGTTTTCAATTACATTTGCATCGCTCAAGAAATTCTCAAATGTTGTACCGTCCAGGGCATTTGAAACATTGATGTCGGCAATGAGAATTTTACCGTGTTTCTTTCTGAGTTTAAGATCCAGAGTGAATTCCTTGCACGGCATGTTGTTCTTCGAGACTTCGATTAAAAGCATCCTACATGAAATTCTAGTGCCTCGTTGTTCACAGTGAACAACTTGCTGGATAGGACAGTTAGAGATGTTTGGAACTACAGATACATTCCAGGGAACCAGTGCGATTTTGCCATTTTGATAGATTTCTGATCCAGAAGATAGAAATATTTGATCGAACTTAGCTTGCGCTTTTCTGGTCATCATCGAATGAACAGTGTCAGTCCAGGAGTCTGATTTGGCGTAGGCAGAGTCAAAAACCAGCTTAGCGAACTGGTCGCTAATTTGAGGCGAAGCTTGAGCAATTTCCATTACTTGCGCAGCTCTGGTCTCCTCGCATCTCATACATAAATAGTGCACGGTGTATCCGACTATGCCTATATAAAGACCGAACATAAGAAAGAGAATGTAGGGCTTTTGTTTGAAAGCTAGTAAGCGCGCAAAATTCTGTAGAAACATGGATTAAATCACCCGTGGAAGAACGGAGCAGGCATCTTATATTTCCAGTGTAAGCGAAAAATGAGCGCTTGTCGGTAAGACAAAATACTTTTGCTTGCATTTTGGCGTTAAATCTCACAGCTAAGTGACACCCTCTATAAGATTATTGCTGCAGTCCGGAGTCCGGACTCCGGAGGCCGGCCTGGATCACTAAGTAGATGTGAGACCTTCAATTCTTGTTAGATTTTCGCCTGATCTAAAGCTTGTTCATGGCCTTTATTTGAGACCAGTAAGGACTTTGCTTCAACTCATCCATAATAGTCTGCCAGGCTTTAGCTTTGCCTTTATGATTTTTTGGCCATGCTTTGTCGAAAAATTCTCGGGCTTCTTTAGCTTTGCCAATGTAATATCGACTGACTATTTCGTCTACTAACTCGGCTGGGACGTCATCACTGTCGCCATGAACTTCAAAAGCTGCTTTTATCGACGCTGTATCGCCAAGTTCGGCTTCAGATGCGCGCTCTTTCATAATCTTTTTGTCTAGAGCTAGTTTGCCCTTGCTATATTTTAGTGCTACACAAGGTGCCACCATACGCGCACCGGAGAAGCCTGGAAACGGCTCCTGGAAAGCAACTGTGAATTCGCCATTTTTGGGTTTCACTACAATTTCTGGTTCAGAATTGAAGGTTGTGAATGTTTTATCCACTTTTGGCTTGTCGCTATCCAATGGCACAATCATATATTCAAAGATTGAGTCTGAATTTTGAACTTGAATAACCATCAGTTTTTCTGGTCCAAAAATATCGGGTTGAAACAATGACGCTTTGGCGTCAGGTTTTATGTCTATGTGCATGAGTTCTTCGTGTTCGCGACCGAGATCGACTGAACCTTTTAGTGTTTTGGTGCCAGATTTCATTTTGACATTGTAGTCGCCCATTTTTTGTATGTTAAATTCAGGTCCAGAACGTCTGAGACTTCCGGTTTCTTTTACCTCTTTTACATCTTTGGACTGGTCCAAACTTTCTTTCTTTGATTCATCTTCGGTCTGATCTTTTTCTTTTTCGTCGACTACCACCTCGACATCGGTGTTACTAACTTTGCTTTGACTGCATGACACCAATGGCAAAGTACATGCAAGTAATATCAATATAAAGATTGAACTTTTAGCTTTCAACTTGGGACTCTTTTATTTTGAGTAAGCACAAAAAGGAGATGCCATAAATTACAATTGCTATTAAAAGCAGGCTTCTGATGCCAGTATAAGTAGCTACATATTCCAGCAAGCCACCAATGACGGCACCAAGCATATTGAATGCAAGACCGACGCTTGGTGTTTTTTCTCGATGAAACGAACCTGAGAAAATAAGACCCGCAAAAAATATTGGTATCGCCGAGAATATCGCAGCAAGACTGCCACCAACTATCATTCCAATTGAAGTAAATCGCTCAATTGGTGTGAAATAAGTGAGAGCAAGAGTGGCTATAAGTCCTGCGTAGAGAATTTTGGGTTTGAATAATTCAGGCTTTTTGATAATCGCCATGTTAGACAAAATAATGGCAATCAGCACTGACAAAATACAAATAGAATTTACAAGCCAGGTGGTGCCAAAGACAAGAGCAAGTCTGTCTATGATTGAAAGTTCGAGCAATAAAAACCCCGAACCCAAAAAGAAGAGCTGCCAGCGTGAGGCGTTTGCGTTGGCTCTGATGCGCTTTCCGCAAGCAAGCCAGGCAAGTGCAAGTACAAGCACGTTGACGCCCAGATAAAGCGGGTCAAAGACTGTTGGATTCAGATATAAAAATGGCCAATCGTCAGTGGAAGGACGTACTCCATTTGTATCCATGTTAGTGAAATCTTCAAAACCTTTGCTAGCAAGAGCATCAATTTTTTGTTTCTGTTCTGGTGTTACTGGTGCCATTAAGTGCCAGACAGAAGTTTCACGCTTTTTGAAAATAATCGGTTTGGTTGTGTCACCGGCTGCGATGCGCAAATTTGATGCAATGCGCTTGGACAAATAATCTTCCATGGCAGAATAAGAGATGCTGAGCAGCCCGCCTGGAGCTACGTGATTCAATGCATCGCGTAAGCCGTCTGCGGTGTAGACATAGTCGTCTAAGCGCACAGATAGTGAATTGCCTGCCACTGTATGTGAGTCTAGCAATCCGGTCAAAACCAGGTCATATTTTAGGTCTGGATTTTGTCTCAAGAAAGCGCGACCATCGTTTACTATAACTGTGACACGCGGGTCGTTATAAGCTTTTTCAGGGTGTACTTCATGACCAAGCTTTGCCATCAAAGGATCGATTTCGACAGCGTCTACATGTTCGGCACCATGTCGCAGCGCCGCTGCAACGTCATTACCTGTGCCAGAGCCAAGAACGAGAACGCGCTTTGGCTTTATTAGCTCATAGGGCAAATTATATTGATTAAAAGCGAAGTCTTCTAAAAATTCCTTTCTAGACGATTTATCAATATAATCTTTCGATAAATTTAGTGGCTCCTGAAAAAAAGCTTTGTTGACTGTAATGTTTTGACCAATCAGCTCTTTTTTGTTTTTATCAATGAATATTGGTGAGACTTCAAATCTGTGATAAGGCGACCACAAAGTGCGTGCCTGAGCATTGAATTCATCAGCACCTACTACGCCTCGACTGGGCACCAAGAGTGGCACCATGACTGCAAGTACTAAGGCGAAAATGGCTGGAATTTTTTTTGAATTCTGGTCTTTTAAAATTATCCATGCAGCTGGGATGCCTCCCACTGCAAGCCACAATGCCGGTGGTGTGCAAAAGAAGGATAATACAGCAAAAGTCAAAATGCCAAGTGTAGAACCAATTAGGTCGATAGAATAAGCTTCAAGCGGTTTGAACTCGTTAAATAGCTTACCGAGCTTCTCGCCAATAGCAGCAAAAGTAACAGCTATTAATGTAATAAAGAAAAAGAACACTACCAGTGATATCGCCATATATGAGGTGACATCGCTTAAGGCCGTAGCTGGCGGGTGAGTGGTATCCCACCATGAAAAGCTAATTTGGGTTCTCATCCCTGGTGCCATCACCCAGGTTAGTCCGGTCCAGTCGCAAGTGGCAACCAGAGCTACAAATAGTAAAAGTAAAAGGGAAAATAAGTAAATAAGCTGAACTTACGATTGCTCGCTTCAGAGTCGCGCATGAAGCCAAATCCAAGCCCCACATAGCAAGCAATTAGTGGGAAGTTTTTATAAATACTAAATGCTCTAACCTCGGAGCCAAGCCACCGAATTACAACCAGTTCAAGAAAGAGTCCTACAAAGCTCAGCCAGAAGAGCTGCAACGCGATGCTCTTTTGTGAGTGCAGTTTTAGTGTGGTTTCATCAGTCATTCGTCTAACTCTTCCTGTTCGTATGCTTTTGCCAGTTCTGTCAAATTGCCCATTATGCGTTGCAATAAGTATTGTGATTCTTCCATCATGTCCGCTTTGATTTGGTCGTCAGAGGGCTTTGGAATGCTGTCTGCCATTTCATCATAGTTTTGTGCTTCTTCTAATTTATCTTGAGAGCGACACAAAGCCGCAAGACGCATAAGCAAGCCCCGCACTCGCCAGTGATTAGCACCCTGCTTTTGCATTCGTATTTCCATTGCTTTTTTAAGCAGACCTTCCACTTGCGAGATTTCTTGTGCAGACTCAAAGAAAGTGGCAATGCGCTCATAGGTCCCGGCGTATTGAAGATCCGATTTTACCGCTTCTTCGTTTTTAGAAAATATATCAAGCACGCGAGCAGATAGCTCAATCGATTTTTCAAACTCTTGTCCGCTCCATGCCATGGTCGCTTGGTCTACTATTTCTTGTGCCAGTGCAAGTGTGTCTTCACCATGAAGATGAGTCAGCTTTTCCAGATATTCTTTTTGAATTGCGTTAGCTTCTTCGTGTAAGCCGCGCTTACTAAGAGTATATGAAAGCATGCGTAGCGACTCGACTACAGTTTTATGATTTTCGCCATATTTTTGCTTGAATACTTCAACTTGCTTACGCATCAAAGTCTCGGTGCTGTCAGGCAAAGCGTTTTTCTTGTCTATAACATCTGCTTGGGCTTTTACTAAGTTGGATGCTTCAATGTCGCCTTCCATAGACAAACAAAGCGATAGATGACGAAGCGATTTAGCTAAATCCGGATTGTCCATGCCGAGAATTTCTTTCTTGGCTCCCACTGCTTTGGAAAAATGTTCTTTTGCATTGGCGTAGTCTTTGAAAGTGACATAGATACTGCCAGCGCTGTCATGCATGTTGGCGCTTTCTATGCTTTTCTTGCCATATATTTTTTCTATGCGAAGAATGCCAGACTTAATAACTTCAATTGATTTGTTTTTGTTCTTTTCTCTAGAATACAAGTCAGACAAGAGTATAAATGACATCGGATCACTGTGATTTTCATCAGCGATATTGCTTTCTATAAGTGCTTTGACACGTTCTGCCATCGTATCTGAATCTTGGTCGCGTCCTAATTTTTTATATACCAAGGCAACGTTGTTTATGATTTTGATCAGTGCGGGATTGTTTTTGCCAAGATATTTTTCACGCGATGCAAGTGATAATTCAAACTGTGGAAGGGCGTCTTTATATTTTCCCTGTTCTAGATAAATGCCACCTAAATTATTTGATACGAGCGATTTAGTAAGACTATTTGCACCATAGGCAGTATCGCAAATCGTGAGAGCCCGTTTTAAGAGTGTTTCTGCTTCGTCAAATCGACGTAAGCGCTGACTGAGCATTCCCAGATTTGAAAGTGTACAAATCAGGTCTGGATGAACCCGTCCAAGTGCATCTTCTTTTATTTGCAGTGATCGTTTTTGCATTTCTTCGGATTCAAGCAAGCGTCCATCAGCATATAGAATGAGAGCACAATTTCCAAGCGACGCACCATAATGGCGACCTTTTTGTCCAAAGATTTGCTCACGTTTTAATAGTCCATCTTGAAAGAGTGTTTCTGCCTCGCGCGCATTGCCTTTGCGCCAGGCAATTTCGCCAAGCAGGTCAATTGCGGTAGCTTGCTCTTCTTTGCAGTTTTCTAAATCGTTATCGTCTAAAATTTCTTTTGCAATTGCTATCGCTTTATCGTACTCAGACTCTTTCATGAATATGCTAGATAAGCTGTTCTTGGCTTTAGCTCTATATTTTTTCTGGTCTTCTGGAATTTTTTTATTCAATTCAGCAAGGGCTTCTTCTAATACTAATTTGCCAGTCTCAAAATCACCGACTTCACTTAGAGTGCCACCAAGTTCGGTTTTTATTACGGCAATTTCAAGAGCAGTGGCATTTTTTGTCTTAGATTCAGTTAGAGCCTCATTTAATAATTGCAAAGAAAAAACGTAATCACCATCTTCAAAATGTTTGACGCCTTCGCTCAATTTTTGTTTGAAACTCATAGCGCGCTTTACTCTCCCTGACCAGTTAATTTAGCAACTTTGATGATAGTTTGTTTTTGAGCGAGTGCCTGCTCATTTTCGGGCTCTAAATCTAGTATCCGGTTGATATAATTTTTGGCTTTCTTATAATCCATTTGAATGGCGTGACAATTGGCCAAATGCAGCAGTGCATTTATATAACAAGGATTTAGTTCTATCGCCTGCTCCAACAATTTTTTTGCTTCTTCAATATTGCCTTCGCTCAAAATTAGACTGGCTAAATTACTGAAGGGCCATTCAAAATCAGGATACTCTTCAGTTAGGCGCCACCATATTTGCTTGGCTTGTTTTGGGTTAGTCAACATATTGTTGTAACCTTCTATGTTGGCAGCAACAGCTTCTTGAGGCACTTCTTGCAGTGGCAATCTTGTCTTCATAAAAGTAAGTGCTTTTTGGGCAATATTTCCTTGTTCGTCAAATTCCATCGCTAATTGAAACGACTTTCTAGACTGACCAATCCAGCCGATGGCTTTGTATTGCTTGCCAAGCTCAAAATACTCTTTGGCAGACATTCCTTTAGGTACGTCTTGTGGTGGCAGAGCTGAATCCATCATGACCTGCGCGGAAGCGATATCGACATAGTCGTACCTCCGCCCTCCCTGCTTATTGCATTGATTTCTCCCTCGTGCGCGTCCATAATTTGTTTACACAAATATAGTCCAAGGCCCGTTCCAACCGCTTGGCCTTTACCTTTTTGACTGCGCCAGAATCGCTCGAACATAAATGGTAGCTCGTCTTCCGATATGCCAATACCTGAATCTTTGACAAATACGCTCACTATATTTGGTGTCTCTTCTCCCCAGATTTTGATACTGCCGCCTTGAGGAGTAAACTTAATGGCATTGTCTATTAAGTTTAAAAACACTCGGCGCATGGCAAAAACATCTGCTGTGACACTGCCTTGATTGCGTGGTAGTTCGATGCTTAAGTCTATGTTGCGCTGATTGGCAAGCACAGATAATTCTTCTATACAGTCTGATGCAATGTCGAATACATAAGCCGATTCAAGGGCAAGATCTGGCTTGGAAAAATCGTATCTATTTACTTCAATCAAGTTCTGCACCATACGCAAAATGCCTTGATTGCTTCGTCTGAGCATAGTCAAAACTTCGGATTGCGATTTATCCATATCGCCAATGGTGCCGTCCATTAATAATTCGAGCGTTCTGTCTGCGCCAATGAGCGGTGTTTTTAAATCGTGCACAAGAGTGGCAAGAAAATCTTCCTTTTGTTTGTCGTTCACATTTTTTTCTTCTACTTCCATAGTAGAAATGCAAACGCCAATCACTTGTTTAAATTTATCTTTGAGCGGCCAGGCGGCAAGATCCCAAAATACATGCTTATGTCCATGTCCATTGGTAATAGTACTAGCATCGCTATACTCTATTTTTTGACCGTTTAATTGCAGGGTCTCTTGTTTTGCCAATACCATTTGTAGGAACTCTTTGCTTACTGCTGGCACCACGTCATAAAACGTCTTTCCCACAAGCTCGCCAGGTGATAGACCTAATTGGTCTGCTACCACAGGTGGTGCCTTTGTGATAACAAAATTAGTATCCAGTTTCCATACTCCAATGGGAGAATTGTCCATGGTAGAAACAGACTCTTCAGCTCTAGAAGAGCTGCGCGAGATAGTTTCAAATACAAGTTTTGGCGTACTTATTTTTTGTTTGCCAAGGCTTTCTTGTCTGTAATTTGTCACGCCCGATTCACCAACATCGGTGCAAAATCCAATATGTCCCAGAAATTCTCCTTCATCGCCAAGTAAAGGAGTGCCTGATTCCATGATAGTTCTATAAGTGTTGTCGTTTCTTTTCATGCGATATTCAGCATTGAATGCAACATGCTCGCTAATTGCTTGTTGCCATGCGCTTTGTGCTTTGGCTTTATCTTGTGGATGCATATGCGAAAGCCAGGTTTCATAACTAATACTATTAGTCTCGATACCAATAAAATCGAGCCAGGCTTTATTGAAGTAATTACGCGCACCATCTGCGTCGGAAATGAAAATCATCTTGCTGATTGAATTTGCAAGTTGTTTAGTGCTTTCGCGATAGCCCGATATTTCCATCGCATTTTTTATCTTTTCGGTCATGTCGCGAAAGATAATCATTGTGCCCACTACTCGCTTAGAGCGGCTATGCAAGGGTGAATAATACGGTTGAAAATGAAAAGTCTGCCCTTTATTTACGAGCATTTTGTTTTGACCGACGAAACTATATCCTTGCAGACTTCGAGCAATTTCTATATTCATTTCGTCAATGTCAAAAGTGTCGTATGACACCACGATATTTGACAAAATTTCTGACATCACTTTGCCTAAAACTTCTTGATGTTTGTAATTGAACATGCGCTCCATAGCGTGGTTCCAGAGCATGATGCGATTTTGCAAATCGAGCACCACAATGCCATCGAAAGTATTGGTCAAAATTAAATCGCTTGCTTGCGACAAAACCTGAACGTTTGCAAGTGAGCGCTCGTAGACGCGATAAATAGTCTTAATTAATTCGCTTCGAGTTAGTTGAACCTGAGCAATCACATCTTGAGCGCCAAGTCGGATAAGTTCAAGCGCGTCGCCCTCGCTTTGAGATTCGGAAATGACAATAATCGAACTTCGAGGTGCCGCTGCATGAATTTTTCCAAGTGCCTTGCTTGGATCGTCGCCAGTCAAAGACGAGTCGAGAATAACTACATCAAAATTGTCGTTGCGCAGTTTGATTAAACAATCGCGCGGCGATGCGGCATGATCCAAAAAAAATGAGGTCGTGCTTTCCTGAAAGCTGTTTTCGAGCATGTTTAAAATGTCGTCAAACTGTTTTTGCTCGACTGTGGCTACTAAAACTTTCACTTAAGTTCGCTGCCCAATGCTTAACTATATTTCCAACGCTTCAATCTGAGTTTATATACACACCTTATGTCTAAGACAAAACACTTTACTTAGACACTGGTAAAACTTTGTTTGGCCAAATCAATGGGTTATAATTTCGAGCTTATGAGTCCCATTTACATCGCACTGTTAGTAATCACCACCCTGCTTGCCGTAGGAATGATCGCCCTTATTCTGGTCCACTCGCCCAAAGGCGAAGGTATGGGCGGAATCGGCGGTTCAGCCAGCATGTTTTCAACCAAGCGCGGGGCGGAAGCCGGTCTAGACCGCATTACCTGGGGCTTCAGCATCTCTTTTCTTTTGTGCTGCATAGTGCTGGGCTTCGGTCTGGTTAAATAGCCATGGCGTTGCCTGCGCAAGAACAAAAACACGCTTTTGTCCATGCGCAATTCGAGCGTATTGCAGCAAAATACGACCTTACCAATGACGTAATTAGCTTTGGCATGCATCGTTTTTGGAAAGAGCGCGCTGTCCAGATTCTTTTGAAAAATGCCCAAAATACTACAAATCCGCAAAATCGGTCCTACTTAGACGTTTGTTGCGGTACTGGCGATTTGTCCCTTCGAATAGCAAGTAAGCTTAAAGACCAGGATTCTGTTACCGGACTCGATTTTTCAGGCAATATGCTTTCGTGTGCCGCTTCGCGTTTGGATAAAGCGGGTGATGTCATTTCTTGTAAAGTGAGCTTTGTAGAGGGCGACGCCCAAAACCTGCCTTTCCAACAAGATCAGTTCGATGGAGCCATAATTAGCTTTGGCTTACGCAACCTGACCGATTTGCCCCGCGGTATAGCCGAAATGACCCGGGTTGTGAAGCCTGGCGGGCTTGTGCTCAATCTTGACCTGGGTGAGGCACAGGGTCCTATTTTTGCCCCACTTTTCGCCTTGCATTTTGATGTGATTGTGCCAATGATTGGCGCCATTGTGCAAAATGACCGCTCTGCCTACACTTATTTGCCTGAATCCAGGACTACGTATCCAAAGCCAGCTGGAATAAGCAAAATTTTTGAAGAATCTGGACTGGTCGATGTCAAGCATATCGCTTTAGCTGGTGGCTCGGTGGCATTGCACACCGGTCGGGTGCCTTAAAATCATGGCCAAATCTATTCTGGTTTCAGTTGGTGACCATTCAGCCGACAAGCACGCCGCCGCCATAATAAAAGAATTGAAATTGATTTATCCTGATTTGAAGGTGCGCGGCATGGGCGGACCTTTGATGAAAGATGCCGGGGTCGACTTGATTTTCAATCTCGATGACTTAAACGTGCTTGGCATAGTTGAAGTTATCAAGTTCTTGCCTCGCTTACTTGCCATGGAGAACCACATCATAAAAGAGGTGGAAGCAGCACCACCGGACCTGGTTTTGCTTGTCGATTATGGCGGCTTCAACATGCGTCTTGCTAAAAAAATGAGAGTCAAATATCCCAAGATGCCTATTGTCTATTTCATCTGTCCCCAGGTGTGGGCATCAAGACCCTGGCGGGCTAAGGCTCTTGCTAAAAATATTTCCAGACTGCTTGTGATTTTTCCTTTTGAAGAATTGCATTATGAAAAGGAAGGAATCAAAGCAACTTTTGTCGGGCACCCGCTTTTGAAACAAATAGGCGACTTGTCTGATTATCCAAGCAAAGTCGAATTTTCAAAAAAAATTGGTTTCAATCCAGATAATGAGCTAATTTCAATCTTTGCTGGCAGTCGTAAGTTAGAGATCAAAAATCACATGCCTGTCATAGTTTCAGCTATGGAAGAGCTTTTACAGACGCGCCCTGGTATTCAATTTATTGTGTCCATGGCTAATGCCAACTTGCGTGCTGTGGCTGAAGAGGAGCTCAGGCGTTCACCGATTGTGGCAGAGCAAATTGGTAAAGCAATTTTCTTGATTGAAAACGACGATAATTTCAATGCGATGAACACCTCAGACCTGGTCTGGGCCAAGTCCGGCACTACTACACTTGAAGTTAGTATGTTTGGCACGCCGATGATAATTTTCTACCGAGGCAACTGGATATCCTATTTTCTTGTTATCCTAGTCAAAACAATCAAGAATATTGGCTTACCCAATATTCTCGCCAAACGGCAGTTGGTCCCAGAGTGTCTGCAGATTGATTGTCGTGCTCAGCAGTTCATTCGATACACAAACGATATGCTCGATGTGCCTGGACTGCGCAAAGAAATTTCTCAAACGCTATTAAGTCTTCGCAATCAACTGGAGATGGGCGATCAGAAAATTGATTACGTCAAATCGTGTGCAAGTGAAATAGACAAATATTTAGAAGTGGCAGAGGTCGCAAGTTCGAATTGAAGAACGGATTCACTCAAGGTTTTGTAGATGGCGCCAAACTATATGGTCGCCTTCTTGGCTATATAAAGCCATATAAGATCATGTTTGTAATTGGCTTGCTTGCAGCTATTCCCTCTGGAGCTATGGATGGTGTCATATCTCTTTTAGCTGGACAGGGTGTGCAAAAAATTCTAGTTGAGGGACACAAGTCCAAACTATATTTTATTCCTATTGCAGTGATGGGAATTGCTGTTGTTCAGGGATTCTTTCAGTTTCTAGAAACCTATTGCATTAGAAAAGTTGGTGCAAGCGCAATTGCAGATTTGCGCAACGAACTTTTCACACACTTAGAAAAACAACCCATTAGATACATTCTTTCAACTAAATCTGGCGTTCTAGTCAGTCGTATTATTAATGACGTTAATATCATCGAAAACGCCATATCTCAAGCGTTTCAAACAATGATATCGAGATTTATCACTCTCATTTCCCTGGCTTGCGTTTTGATTTATCAGAGTTGGTATTTGAGTGTTATTGCGCTTTCTATATTTACTTTGATAGTGCCACCAGTGGCAATTCTAGGATCAAAAATCAGAAAGGCATCAAAGCGAGGTCAGGAAGCAATTGGCGACTTGGCTGCAGTTTTGTCCGAATCTATTCAAGGTTCCAAAATAGTTACATCTTTCAATTTAGAAGAGTATCAAATCGGCAAGTTCAAAGAAACAAATCGCGAATTCTTGCGCAGCATGATCAAAGCTACGAAGTCAGAAGCGATTCAATCTCCTATTTTAACCCTCGTAGGTGCAGCCGGTATTGCCGCTGTAGTCTATGTAGCTGGCATGCAGGTGGTAAATCATGAACTTACAATTGGTGCTCTCACTTCCTTTATTATTGCTTTGATACTTTTGTACTCTCCTCTCAAAACAATGGGGCGTGTCAACGGAATCGTACAACCAGCTCTTGCTGCTGCAACGCGTATATTCGAAGTCTTAGATAAAGAGCCTGAAATGGTCGACAGCCAAGGTGCAATTGATTTGCCCAAAGGTTCGCACGACTTGAAATTAGACAAAGTCGGTTTTATTTATCCAGGTCAAGAAAAGCGAGTTTTAGACGATATTTCCATTGATATTCCATCGGGAACAATGGTTGCATTGGTAGGATTATCGGGTGCCGGAAAATCTACAATCGCAAATTTGGTACCACGTTTCTATGATGTCACAGACGGTGCCATTTTAATCGATGGAAAATCTCTGCCCGAATACACAATGAGGTCGCTCCGTAGCCAAATAGCAATGGTTACACAAGACAATTTCTTGTTTCACACCACAGTGCGCGAAAATATTCGCTTAGGCAAAATTGATGCCAGCGAAGAAGAAATATTAGAAGCAGCCAAAGCCGCTTACTGTCATGATTTTATCACCGCTTTGCCAGAGGGTTATAATACCGAGATTGGTGAGCGTGGTGTCAGACTATCTGGTGGTCAACAACAACGTGTAGCCATCGCCAGAGCTATATTGAAAGACGCACCAATATTGATACTAGATGAAGCCACCAGTTCTTTAGATAACGAATCGGAAGCGTATGTGCAAAAAGCACTCAATAACCTGATGAAAAATCGCACCACGATTGTGATTGCGCACAGGCTCTCGACCATTAGAAGCGCAGACAAAATTCTTGTTCTGGACAATGGCAAAATTGCCGAGCAAGGTACTCACTCTCAGTTAGAAAAACAAAACGGCATCTACGCAAGACTGCTTGCAGCTCAATTTGAGCGAACATCTGCTTTGACTTAAACAAGTCCAAAACTAATCGAGGAGACGCGATGTCTATTACAAGATTCATTGTCACTTTTATGATCTTATGTGGGACTATCGCTCCACTTCATGCTGGAGAATCGAAAGTAAAGTCTAGCCAAATTCCAGACATAATTCGACCAGCAATCGAGCAAATCAAAGACTCCAAGACACCAGTGATGCTACCAGTATGGTTGCCATCTAACTGTAAAGGACCGATTGGAACGGGCACTGGTCCCTTTCAAGATGGTTATGAAATCTGGCTTGGTACATGTAGCGCCGACACAACTCTTTTTGTAAGTGGTGGCAAAGGTAAGGCGACTAGAACCAAGCGTTCTTTTAAACTAAAAAATGGAAAAACTGCTTATATTCAGAACTTGAAAGACTTTTGCATGGAATGGTCAGACAAAGAGTGTGTTTATCGCGTGGGATACCCAAGCAGAGGTTCTAAGAGCGACATTGAGATTTTGTGTAAAATCGCAGATTCTATGAAACTGGTTTCTGTGGCTGCGAATTAGAAAGCTCCACCGCAAATGGTGGCACCTTATAATCTTTTGGCATATAGTTGAGCGGAATGGAAGTCAGGTTTCCATCACGCAAGCACAAGTATTGCGGTGACATGATTTCGACTTGTGCTTCGTTGAACTTATCGAGAATTTTAAGATGTAAGTCTGAATAAACTTGCGGCAATTCGTTTGCAAGCCTTGTAAATGCGTTTATCTCATAAGAGATGTAATAATCGTCCAAAGATGTTTGCAGAACGAACGGTTTGGGTTCAGCTTCAATACCTGGGCATGAAAGTGCAGCATCTATTAATAGATTTTGTATTTGTTCGTAAGGTGTTTCGTATCCAATAGTGACCGATGTATAAACAGTCAGTGTGCCGGTTTTTGCATGTACCGAGTAGTTCATTACGTTAGTGTTTAAGATCTGAGCATTAGGAATCGAAACAATTTCGTTTTTAGGTGTTTTAACTCTGGTGACAAAAAGAGTTTTCTCCACAACGTCTCCTGTGCATTCACCGATTTTTACTCTGTCGCCTAATTTAAAAGCATTAGTGTAAGTGAGCACCGTGCCTGCCATCACATTACCGACAACGCCAGTTGATCCAAGTGATACCAGTAAGCCTAAGAGTAATCCAACCTGGTTGAATGCAGGCGATCCCCAGCCGGGCATGTAAGGCAGTGCCACCATTACTGCAATTACGCAAATGAGTCCACGCACAAGTTTGTATGTTGGGACCGCCCAATCGGGATCAAAATCGGCAATGCGAATGGTCGAATCTTCAATGGCATTGAAAATGAATTGAGCAAAACTGTTTACTAGAAAAGCAATAATCACAATGCCGATTAATGCTAGTGTTTCCGGGATGAAGTCGATTACGCCATCGAAAAATGAGTGAATTGGCGCGATTGCGTTTGCAATTATTGCTTTTGATAAATGCCTTGTGCCAGGAAAAAATGACAAACACTGCAGAACATATCCTACAATGATAAAAATAATCAGTGCGATTTGTCCAAATCGAACAAGGCTTACGACTAGCTCGTATAACGAGTGCTCGCCTATAAGTTCTGCCTGTTGTATTTTTATTGCTTTGATTCTATGTCCGCGCCACTCTTTTAGTCTTACAAATAGAGTTGTGGTAAGTCTTGTAACCAGGGCTAGAATAAAGATTAAAATCACGCTGCAAAGAATAGTTAATCCAATACTTGTCGCTACTGAGCCGGCATTGACTTTTTCTATACGCTGGGCAAGTGCGTAGCGAATTTTGCCTGCAAAGTCACGTGCCAGGGCAGAAGGTGAGCTTTGAGCTACTCTTGCATCTTCACCAGATACGGTGGCAATGCGTTCTGTCCCAGATAAAATATCAGTACCTTGAGCAGTTTCGAGTGTTTGAATTGAGTTGATATCAAAATCAGATTTTTCAGACAACAGGCGTAATGTGTTTGACGTGCGCTCGGCCCTTTCAAGGGGTGTCTTTCCATCAAAATTGGCATAGAAAACAAAAAGTCGCTTTCCGTTGACGACAACTGCAGCACCTTCATGTTGTGTGTTTGTTTGCGCTGGAGCCTGCGCCGGATCCAGAGCCTGCGCCGGAGCTGGTGCTTGGGCGTGCGCTTCAGGCGCGACGAGCAAACAAGAAAAAATTACAGTAAGAAAGCCGATACCAGCTGCGAGTCTGGACATTTTGGTCATGACAGATTCCGATCCCATATAGGAGCACTAGTATTTATTTACTGCCACCGCAGACGATTGCAGAATCCCATGACATCTAGATTAGTCTATGAAGAGTTCGGCTTTGACTTTGAAATGATCGGCCAAGCGCTTGATGTGGTCGATCGTCAATTTCTTTTTACCGTTCAAAACTTCTGAAACTATTGATTGAGTCTCGAAAATATGTGGGACCATGTCTCTTTGCTTCAACTCGTGCTGTTGCATGAAAAAACGCACCATTTCTCTACCTTCCGGTTTTTCAAATGTGTGAATGGTGGACTCGTAATCTCTGATAAGTAGGGAAAGGACGTCCATGTAGTCGGACTCACCTGGTGAAAGTTTGCCTCTGTTCGAAGCATGAATCAGTTCTTCGAAGCGAACAAGTGCTTTCTCATTTTGCTCGGAGCTTGTAATTTTTTTTAGAGGAAATTTTTTGACTGCAGCTATGAATTGATAAAGAGCTGATTCGCTAGAACTTTTTTTACTTCGCTTTATTCCATTTGTCATATTCTGCATGGGTGAAGATCTCTTTAACATATAATGTTTGCTTTTAATAATTTACGGCTGCTATCAGTCTAATTTTATTGCCTTTGAGATCGAAGCAATATAGATCCCTGAATGGGATGTAATCTACAGACTTAAAATCGCGCCTTATTTCTTCTATGTTTTGCCATTGTGCAATTCGAACAGCAGTCTCCCAAGAACTCAAGGATGTCCGTGAATTAGCATGTTTGCTTTTGAAGGCTTTAATTTGATTAAAACCCAAAATTAGCATGAAGCCATAATCCCCACTATATCGTTAATCGCGATATTTTGTCAAGCGATGTCCAAACCGCAGTCTCATCACAATTCTGGACTGAAATTGGAATGGTTCGCAATAGATATTGGCTCGAAACAGGCAAGGGCTTGTCGGTTTCGTTCATGATATGATCTGCCAATACGTTATCAATTTCGGGAAAAATGTAATGACCCAGCCAAGCTATGCTGCCCAAATTGCGCAGGAACTCAAAGTCAATGTCAGTCAAGTCCAGGCAACCCTTGCGCTTTTAGCTGAAGATTGCACTATTCCCTTTATCGCCAGATATCGCAAAGAGGCGACTGGGTCTTTAGACGAAGTTGTGGTCGCTGCTATTCGCGACGCTAATGAGCGCATGATTCAGTTTGATAAGCGCAAGGCTGCCATCGTCAAATCTTTGACTGAACGCAGTTTGCTCACCGATGAATTGACCAAGAAGATTGACGCCGCAGCAGTCATTACCGAACTCGAAGATATTTACTTGCCGTATAAACCTAAACGAAAAACTCGCGCTAGTGTCGCTCGTGAAAAAGGTCTAGAGCCGCTTGCCACCGATATCTTTAACTACAAAATCAAAGACGTGAACAAAGCTGCCGAAGCATTCATAGATAGAGAAAAAGGCGTAGAAAATATCGAGCAGGCACTCGATGGTGCTTGCGACATCATGGCTGAGTGGATGAGCGAACACGAACAGCTTCGCAAACAGTTGCGTCAATATTGGGCTAAGAACAGCGTCATTACTTCGACCATGGCCAAAGGCAAAGAGCAAGAAGGTCAGAAATTCAAAGATTATTTCGATTGGAGCGAGAAAGTTACAGCTGCTCCTTCGCACCGCATTCTTGCAATGTATCGTGGTGAAGCAGAAGACATTTTGAAGATTGCAGTTTATCCTGATTATAAATCTGCATTCGATATGATGCGCAATATTTTCATACAAGGAAAAGGTGAGTGCACCGACCTGATTGAAGAAACAATTGAAGATGCATACGAAAGACTTTTGTCACCATCTATGGAGTCAGAGCTTCGTGCCGAACTTAAGACTCGAGCAGATGTTGAAGCTATTCGTGTCTTTACAAAGAACTTGCGCGAATTGCTTATGGCACCACCCCTGGGGCAGGAGTCTATGATTGCACTGGACCCTGGATTTAGAACTGGATGCAAACTTGTTTGTTTAAGCCCACAGGGCGACTTGCTCAAGCATGATGTTATCTATCCTCACATGGATGGTGCCGGAGCTGGTGCAACTCAATCCAGACTTAAATCTGAGCAGAAAATACTTGACTTAATCAAAGAGTTTAACGTAACTGCCATTGCCATCGGAAATGGTACCGCCGGACGTGAAACTGAAGAATTCGTTCGCAATGTAGATTGGGCGAAACACAAAATTGATATGCCTCAAATCGTGATGGTCAACGAGTCTGGTGCATCAATTTATTCTGCCTCTGAAGTGGCACGCGACGAGTTTCCCGACTACGACCTCACTGTGCGTGGTGCCGTCTCTATCGGCAGACGCTTGATGGATCCATTGGCTGAACTGGTAAAAATAGATCCTAAATCCATTGGTGTTGGACAATATCAACACGACGTTGATCAATCGGCATTGCAAGCTAGTCTTGATGACACAGTTATGAGCTGCGTCAACTCTGTAGGTGTAGAGTTAAACACAGCGAGTAAGCAATTGCTTTCATATGTATCGGGTCTGGGTAATCAGATTGCAGCAAACATAGTTAAATATCGCCAGGAAAATGGTCCCTTCAAATCGAAGGCTGAGCTTAAGAAAGTGGCTCGTTTAGGTCCTAAAGCTTTTGAGCAAAGTGCTGGCTTCTTGCGCATTCGTGGTGCTAAAAATCCGCTCGATGAAAGCGGTGTTCACCCGGAAAGTTATAGCGTTGTCGAAGCAATGGCAAAAGACCAAGGTGTCAAACCAGGCGACTTGATGTCTGATACTGAGGCTCGCAAAAAGATTGAACTGAAGTTATATGTCAACGATAAAATTGGTTTGCCTACGCTAAACGATATTATGCAAGAGCTTGAAAAGCCAGGTCGTGACCCACGCGCCAAGCTTGAAGCAATCAAGTTTGCCGAAGGCGTGCATTCTATGAACGATCTAAAAGAAGGTATGAAACTTCCAGGTATCATAACTAACGTCACCGCTTTTGGTGCCTTTGTAGATGTCGGTGTGCACCAGGATGGACTTGTGCATGTTAGTGAGATTGCAAACAAATTCATTAAAGATCCAAGTGAAGTTGTAACAGTTCAGCAAAAAGTTCAAGTGACAGTACTTGAAGTGGATGTAGCCCGCAAGCGTATTTCGCTCAGTATGAAACGGTAAAGAATGAAGCTTAAACCGCTAAAAGAGCTGATTAATCTTGAAGAGCCTTGTTGGCCATATATTCAGGAATGGATTAAGTCAGGCAAGAATCATGTAGAAGTTTTACCTCCCTCACCCAAAAAAAGAGATGAAGCTTTAGTAAAAGCACAGGTTACCACTCGCTCTGCGATGGGCGCGATAATTTATGAAACTGGAGGCATATTAGTCGATCATGGCTGGCTCAGAATTTATGGCTCGGGGCACGAGCGTCTGGATCGTTCGCTTCCATTTTGGAATGAAGAAGCACACGAGCAGAGCTTATATGAAGTTCCATATTTGCTCATAGCAGATGATGCTATAGGTGGTTTCTATGCTCTAGACTACGGATTTTTTGGTGCACCACTAAAGGTATTCTATTACGCTCATGATATCCCAGGATGGGAAAACACTGGACTAAGTTATTCCGATTTTGTCGGTGGAATGTTTGATGTTGATTTTGTCACTTATTCTGGAGATTTGCGTTGGTCAAGCTGGCAAGAGGATGTCGCAAAATTGAAGGGAAATGAAGGATTTACTGTCTTTCCCCCATATTGGGCCGAATTCCCAAAAGATAAAGAACGAACACGCGGTGCCGTTCCGGTCAAAGAGTTGTTCACCCTGACATTGATTCAGTAATTTTATGCACGCTGACTGACGATATTCATTTTAGATGCCCATTTATTCAAATCTTGTTTGAGTAAAGCAGCTGCCATCATGTCTGGAAATAAATCAGGTGTGCAGGCGAAAGTGGGAATATCAAATGATGCAAACGCTGCTGCATTTTTATGATCGTACATTGGCGCACCCTCGTCACTTAGTGCTAAAAGACAAACTACTTTGGTACCATTTTTAGCAATCTGAGCAGCGCGTTTGAGCATTTCTGCCTGATTGCCACCCTCAAATAAATCAGTAATCATCACAAGTACAGTGTCGGTAGGGCGTCGAATAAGAGTCTGACAATGAGCCAATGCCCTATTTATGTCGGTGCCACCACCAAGTTGTGTGCCGAATAATACTTCAACTGGGTCTTGTAGCATTGGTGTCAAATCCACAACCGATGTATCGAAAACTACCATAGATGTATTCACTGCAGGAATGGACGCAAGCACTGCGGCAAATATGCTTGAATAGACTACTGAAGTTGCCATCGAGCCGCTTTGATCTACGCACAAAATTATGTCGGCAAGACTTGAGCGTCTGCGTCCAAAGCCGATGCGACGCTCTGGAATAATAGTTTTATATTCCGGTTGATAGTGCTTGAGATTGGCTTTGATAGTGCGGTTCCAATCTATTTCGCTATGGCGAGGTCTGAAATTGCGTTGCGCTCTGTTCAAAGCTCCCATCACTGCTTGTCTGGTTGGATTGGCTAATTTTTTCATCAGTTCGTCGACAACTTTACGTACAACTTGTCGTGCTGTGTCTTTGGTCTTATTGGGCATCGCTCGCCCAAGTGATATCAGAGTTGAAACTAAGTGAACATCTGCTTCAACTGAAGCTAAAAGTTCGGGCTCAAGCAGCATCTTTTGAATTTTAAGGCGCTCAAGTGCGTCTTTTTGCATCACTTGCACAACGGTAGTTGGAAAATAAGTTCGGATATCGCCAAGCCAACGAGCAATTTTTGGTGCCGACGATCCAAGCCCAGCATTACCGCTTTGCGCTCTATCAGGTTTTGTATCTTCCACTTGAGCGTCATACAAAGCTGACAGTGCACCGTCTATGCGACCGTCGTCGCTGGTTAATTGAATGCCAATGCCGTCACACTGATTAGATCCTAGAATAAGGCGCCAGCGTCTGAGACGTTCGTCACTATCTATGGTGCTCATTCACTCTCCCTCAAACCAAGAAGCATCGCCACCGTCGGTAAGACCAGACGCGCGCGCTCTTCGTTTACTTGCGAAGTTCTGTGACTTTTTGGTGCCACTAGTTGTCCTTGGCTAATGCGCTCGCCGATTTGGCGACGCTCTGGCGGTGTGAAACTGGAGAAGGTCCTGCGCATCAAAGGCAGTATTTGCAAAAACTGATCGTTGTTTAAACCGCAAACCCATGAGTCGACAATTTCAAGTAGCGCAATATCGTGAATTAAAACAAGACCGCTTCCATGCAAGAAGCCTTCGGCGAAAGCGGCTGCGCGTCCTGGATCTTGTGCAAGCGATAGAGCTAATCCAAAGTATCTCTGTATTTCGTCTTGAGCAAATATTTTTCCATCAAGCAACAATCGAGCCGCTCGTCCTGCAATCAGTCCGTGCATGTTTGCATCAAGTAATAGTTTTTGCAAACATTCGTGCCAGAGACTTAATTGGTCGCTTTCATTCAATAAACTAATGGCTGAATTGACTTGAATAATATTGTCAAAAACAACTGCTGCTGAATCATCGTTTAAAGAAGAGCAGTATGCCGGCAGTCCGGCGCAAATGCGTGCCACCATACTGTCTAATACACCCAAGACTGTGTCGACATCAGTTTTGCGCACATTTCCATATCTGGCAATTTGTGCAAGTGGCATTAGTGCAGTCATCAAATGTGAAATATCGCTTGCAGTTGCAGAAACCGACTTTACTTTGTCCATCACATATTCGGTGGCTTTGGGCAAGTCGGCAAGTAAAACCAAATCTAAGAGTTGGGTCAGATCATGCAATGTAGGATCTTTATCTGCGCGGTCGCGAGCTTTTGCTTCAGACGCCTCAGATACGGTGCGCCCCCAGACACTAGCTTCGATTAAGGTGATGACAAACTCGGGTTGCCACCTAAGGCTCCAGACTTCGTGGAAAGTGCCGCTTTTGCGTTTGCCTTTTTCTATCAGTCCCCATTTGATATCGAGCAAGTTGAGCCTGTGCAACAAATGACTTCTTTGACGGTCTATGTCTTTGCGCAAATCAAGGTCTAAACTTTTCTCGCCTGTCTCTGCTTTTACCCGCAAGCTTTTTTGCTTTGATTCCAGATCTTTGGCAAGTGGCGTGCCTTGAGTTTCTGGTGGCACCTCGCCCAGCTTGTCACCAATAATAAGCTCTTTGTAAATCAGTTTTAATGGCGTATCATCACCAAAACATAAAACTGCTTTAGTGGCTTCGTTTAATTCGCCAAGCCCAGCTGCAGATCGCCCTCGCATAGCAGCAAGGGTCTCTGCTAAACGGACTGTTTCTATGATATGAGCAGACGATGCATCAAGATCTTTGTCGCGTAAAAATCGAGCAACTTTGCTCATCCATTTTTCAATAATATTTTCGTCGTGGTCCCAGAGATGTTGATACCATCCGGGCGAAACTATGCCTGCACCATAACCACTTTCATACGATAAGCGACTGTGAGTCCAGGGTATCCAGGTTGCTGTAACTTTTGTCTTGGGCAGTCCTTTGAGCAGTTTTGCATCTTCTGCAGCTGGCGGCATTTGACTAAGCGCTGGTGTGTGCCACGCACCACAGATGACGGCAATGTTTTTATATCCATCTTTGCGAGCTTGCCTGATAGTCTGTCGCATGTATGCTTCGCGATAAGGCTCGTCTGCATCGTGTTTGCTTTGAGGCTCATCGCCAAGTGCTTCGCGCAGAGTTGTCATTGCTTCGTTGAGTGCCACAAACAAATCTTTGCTGTCACGCCTCTGCTCGACCATCTGCTCCCACCAGCGCTCACCGTCTCCATCTTGCATATTGGCAGCACGCGCAAGCCAGGTAAGTGGGTCTTTTGAAATAGATGGCATTTTCTCAGAAGAAGTCTCTTCTATTTGGCTTAAATCTATGCCTGTTTCGCTTTTCTCTGTGTCACTTTCGTCGTCTTCGAGTTTTTTATTTAGAAGTTCGAACAGCTCTTTTTTTCGCTGTTCTTCCATAGCAATCCAGTTAGTCATGGGTAAGTCCATGAATTTTACTGGCACGTAGTTGTTGACACCATATCTGATTGCTTGCCACTCAGGAGAAAATTCTGCAAAAGGAAAGTATACCGCCTGTCTTGGAGAGTCCGGACTATAAACAAGCAAAGCCACAGGCGGCTTCATCTCTTCGCGTTCTACAAATGAAACTAATTGGTCAGCTTCGGGTGGTCCTTCAATAAGAATACAATCTGGTTTGAGTTCTTTTAGTGCAGACAGAACGCTGCGTGCAGAACCCGGTCCGTGGTGGCGGATGCCAAAAAGTTGTATGTCGGTCTCAGTTGCAGCCATCTTTTAGTCCTCAGGACATCTCGCGGCATGAGCGATAAATGTCTTTCCAGCCATCGCGTTCTTTGATTACTGTTTCTAGATATTCTTTAAACACAATTTTATCTTGAATAGGATCTTTGATAACTGCACCATTGATACCGGCTGCAATATCGCGAGCGATCATATTACCATCACCAAAATGACTTGCCAGAGCCATTCCACTGGTGATGACCGAAATCGCTTCGGCTGTACTCATGCTGCCTGAAGGTGATTTGATTTTTGTTTTGCCATCTTCGGTGATACCGTTTCGTAATTCTCTAAAGATAGTAACCACTCTTCGAACTTCTTCTAGAGCTGGCGGTTCAGACGGAAGTTCAAGCGCTTTGCCAATAGACTCAACGCGTCGCGTGACAATATCTACTTCTTCTTCTATTGTGTCTGGCACTGGCAAAACAACTGTGTTGAAACGACGTTTGAGCGCGCTCGACAAGTCGTTTACGCCTCGGTCGCGGTCGTTAGCTGTGGCAATAACGTTGAAGCCCTTGCGTGCCTGTACTTCTTCGTTCAATTCGGGAATTGGCAGCGTCTTTTCAGAAAGTATGGTGATTAATGTATCCTGCACTTCAGCAGGTATTCTTGTAAGCTCTTCTATCCTTGCAATTTTACCTTCACTCATTGCTCGCATCACAGGCGATGGCACAAGCGCTTTCAAGCTAGGACCTTCAGCAAGCAGTCTTGCGTAGTTCCATCCATATCTAATAGCCTCTTCTGGAGTTCCAGCTGTACCCTGGACAATAAGAGTCGAGTCACCAGATATAGCGGCTGCCAGATGTTCTGAAAGCCAGGTCTTGGCTGTTCCTGGAACACCTAGTAACAGCAATGCTCTGTCGGTGGCAAGAGTGGCAATGGCAATCTCGACGATGCGTTCTTTGCCAATATATTTGGGCGTAATTTCGAAATTGTTTTCTAGTTTGCCACCAAGTATATATTTAGATACTGCCCATGGTGATAGGTTCCAGCTTGGTGGTTTTTGTTTGGTGTCGAGTCGCTTAAGTTCTGCCAACTCATTTGCATACTGTTGTTCTGCGTGTTCGCGCAGAATACTTTCTACTTTGGTGGCTGTTTCGGTCATCTCGATCTCCTTTAAGATGATGGACTCGACGCTAAAATTGTTTTTCTAAGAGTAATTAGTGAGTGAATACAGTCAATACTGCTATCGCTCAAATAAGCACAATCTGCCGTTGCCTTATCGAGCCTGTCTAAAATTGAACTGTCGGCAAAAGTTGCAACCGTCAATGTAAAGGGTGCCAGAAAATACTCATTGTTCTTTTCAGAGAGCATTTTTTGCATGGCGGTGAAAATTTTGTCGCTCAGCTTTTGACTCCAGGGATAATCCATACGATTTATGCATTCTATGTGTCTAAAGCCATTGTGAGCCGCAATTAAATTGCCGTTACTTTTTTCGATCCAGTTTGCCACCACTTTTTCTTTCTGGCTCGATTCTAATTCTGCGAACATTTCAATTTCTAATAAATATGGAATATCCGACAAAAGCATAGAAAGTAAAATTTCTTGATTCTGAAATTTTATGGATGACTGCACTAAACCAACAAGTAGAGTGTCTTTCCACTCACTTTCAGTTATTAGTTTTAACAATTTGTCGGGCGAAAGACCGCTTGATTTAATAATGATTTCTGGATTAATGTTGCTAATAACCTGGACAACAATTCCAGCTTTTTCACCTTGCACATAATCAAGTTTTTGATTCATGCCGTCGCGCTTCATGTCTTTGCTATATTCAAACGAAACATTTATTTCGAGCTTGCTCGACATAAAACCTTTTTTGATCCCGACTATTTTGTCGAAGCGCTCTTTCATTCGTTTGCTATACGCAGAATCTGGTAGAAACGCAAGCAAAGACCCTGCCGCTTGTCGCACTTCCATGCGCGTGTCATCTAAAGCGAATTCAAGCAAAGACTCGTCGTCTTGACTTAATTTATTTTTGAGAATTTCTGTAAAGGCTGCTCTTTCAGCTGGAGTATTCTCTTGCCAGGAATTTTTTAAAAGCTCACGGGCTTTGGCAGGATCTTCTTCGCGAATAAAACTCAAAGCACTGCATCTTGTATCAAAATCGCCCGTATCGAACAAATCTACACTTAATGGGGTCATTGCATCGCCCAGAATTTTCCATTCAGGGTTCATGCTGCAAAGCCACACACCACGCGGACCAAGCACTCTTTTTAATAGTTCAGGATTGACTGGCTCTTGTTTGCTTGAAGCTAAAAAATCCAAAACTTCAGGCAATAAATCTTCGGGCAGTTTATTTTTACTTTTGTCTACTTGGACAAACCACTCATCTTTTAGTTTTGGAAAATCTTCCACTATTCTTCTAAAGCTAGAAGACAGTCTGTCGCTTACAACTGGTCGAGTATCCTCGTCACTAATTTCAAAATCGGTATCAGTATCAGTTTGCAAAAGCATCATACCGGCGCGCTCATACTGAAACACAATTGATGCTGCACTAAGTAGGCGCGATTCTGGAGCAGCTTCTTCTTTAGTCAATGCATCGTTAATTAAAAGCTCTAATTGCGATGCTTGGTCGATATTTTTCAATGGCTCCATAGTATGGTTCTCGGTGCCAAGCAGCGCTGCCGTTACTAAAGTTTCTTTTGCGGTCATGATTTTAACCCCGCTTCAAGACCAAAATAACGCGTGCCATTATTCATTGATAAAGGACGCAGCGACGCACCATCCCATTCTCCAAAAACACATACTGGTCTGCCACCACTTACCGACAGTAGACGCAATTTATTTAGTCTATCAATTTTAGTATTGAGCAAATTGCCTTTTGTGTCTTTCAAATAAAAATTGCCATTCACCACCACTGGTGCCAAACTTTCTATCGAAAAGGGATAAACTTCAAGCCATGGATTTGACGCTCGAGCTTTTGCATAATCGAGCAAAGCCAAGTCAGCATCTGCATAGACTTCGGTCAAAGGTGCGACTAAAGGCTCTCCATCTCTCGTTTTTATCAGGGCTCGCATGGGCATCACGCCAGGATAATATGCAAGTTCAGCCAGAATAAAAGAGCCTGGCATGAGGCTTACATCAAGCGGTTGCATACCGTGGGCAAAGCTTAGTACCATCGCCCATTTATTGGTTTTGCCACCACGCAACCAACTTCGCTTTACCTTTAATTTGTCTTCAACTTCAATGCTTTGTCCCATCACTTGCCAGATGTCTGAAACACCTGTGCTTTTAAGAACATCGTCCTGATTTACAGTCAGTCCCATTACTTGTTTAACTTCAGACTGCATTTCAAGGCTGAGACTTGCAAGTCTTCCATAAGCCTGAATAGCTAAGTGCATTATCGATAAACGCTCCAGAAGCCGCTCTTGCCAGTTCTCTCCAGAGGATGCAATTGATGCGCACGCACGAAGCATGCGCGCCATTCCCGGCGCCTGAGCGTCAACCATGCGCGCCGCCATGCCATCCCAAAATTCATAAGATTCAGCTTGCACTTTGGCAAGACCTTGTCTGATTCGGTCGCAAAGCCATCTATCCAACTCGCCAAGTCCATCTTCGATATTGGCGTGACGTTTCGCCTGGCGTTTGGCTTGCGCTTCGCCGTCAATTGGTTGAGGACCTTCTTTTATTTTGCGTTCTTTCTTTTCTTTGCTTTCAACTCGCTTGTCGAGCCAGCCCAGAACCCATTCGGGCGCCTCTGCAGCAATGACCACCCCTGGTTCATTTACATGAAGGAGAAAGAGTCCCAAGCCATGCTTGCAGGGAAATTTGCGGCTGGGACAAGTGCATTTAAACGCTGGTTCGGCAAAGTCAATACACGTCTGGTAAGGGCGCGCTCCGCTCCCCTGGCATTCTCCCCAGAGCGAGCGCTCGTCAAGTCCCATGTTTGACCATTTGCGCGCAGTGGCAAGCCCCTCTCCCGCTTTGCGTGAGCTTTCATCTGGCGCCAACGCCAGTACTTGATCTCGATTGTAGTTGCAAGGAGACATTATCTACCCAGATATCGTCTGCCTATTTTCTCCTGTTTGCAAGCCTAATATCGCGCCATATTTCAGGATTTAAGATAAAAATTGCTTGTCAAATGTTACTTCTTTTCTTTCGTAAGCGCACCAAAAGTCGCACCATATACGATGTGACCGGCAAGATAAGTAGTGAGAATCGATTTCTTCTTAAATCGATCTTTGCCAATCATGGGCATGAACACGAAGGCACCGCCTGCCCACAGCAATAGACCCCAAGATAGAGGCTTAATAGTTTTGGGACAAAGTGAAACTTTTTTGTAGAGTGTTTCATAAGCTAAAGGAAAAACAACTGCTCCAAGCGCGTAATGAGCTATGGCTCCAGTGGTCCACTTTTTGCTTCCATCTGGTGGATCTACTTCGTAGTTAACTTTAGAGCCCAGCACTGCGGGAATATCCACAGCAGGCATGCCAATTTTGTTGGCATTCTCCATGGTATCACTCATCATTTTGGTGGCAACTGCACCAGCATTGATTAGTTGAATTATGCGAGCAATTTTCATCCCTTAAACCTCGTTGTTTTTGACCGAAGCCGCATCAGATAGTGTCGTCAAAACACTTGGCGAAAGGGCGCTTGTGCTTTCCTTGCCGCTGACCTGCTCCTTGCCAATGCCACCATAGGCTGGAAGCACTTTGCTTACTTGGCCCATTATATCTGTTACCGCACCGGGGAAGATACCATTTAGTTTGCTTAAAATTTGAGCAGGCAAAGTAATTATCAATTCAGGGTCGCCTCGGCGACACGCTTCAAGAATTTGTTTGGCTGCCGAATCACCATCAACACTCAGAAATGGAATCGAATCGCTAATGCTAAACCAGGCGAATTCTTTTTCGTTCTGACTTTTGAATTGAGCATTGATATGACTGCCCGTGCGCATTAATCCTGGGCAAACCGACGTAACGTAAACTTTGTCACGTATAAGTTCCATACGCAGACCTTCTGAATATCCAAGCAGTGCAAATTTACTGACTGCATAGGGCAAAAGGTGCGGTACAGCCACCTTTCCACCGATTGAAGAGATATTGACGATGCGTCCAGACTTTCTTTGGCGCATACCTGGAGAGAACGCCATAGTCATGTAAAGCGGACCCCAAAAGTGTGTCTTGAGCGCGTTTTCATAGTCTGTTGTGGTCATTGAATCCATCGGACCGACTTGAATGACGCCAGCATTATTTATGAGTACATCGACTGAGCCAAAATGCTCCATAGCGAAGGCGGCAGTATCATCGACTTCACTTTGAGACGTAACGTCGCAAACCCTTATGGCAGCAGTGTATCCAGCCTTTTCTAGTTCACTTTGAGCCTTTTCCAGTTCTTGCTGGTCTCGGGCAATGAGAAACAGCTTGGCGCCTTCTTTTGCCAGCCTTCGAGCCATCAATAAACCAAGCCCCCGCGAGCCTCCGCTTATAACGACTACTTTGTCTTTGAATGAGTATTGACGCATCATCCGAGAGCAAGCAGTCATAAGACCAACAGCAAAAAGTCCGCCTACCAAGCCGCGATGGATCAGTGCTTTCATAAAGCTCCTTTGCCGAATAAAAGAATGAGGCCAACTTTTTGTGTAGCATGCAAAGGTCCAGTAGATCACGCTTGACTATCCTCTAGATAATTAACTATCTTTTGGAGATAAAAAGCCGGTATAATGAATATATCTGGATCTTTTGTGCGAATAATTCACATTTTAGCTCCTCATCCCGCGTCAAAGGAGCCTCTGAATGGATTGCGACAGCAAGATTTCACCATGTGAAATTCTCAATCAGCTGAAAAAAGACCTGGTAACTATTGCAAAAGCGAATATCACAGATTTTGAAGAGACTTATGTCTTCGCTCCAAATGTGGTGCTTTCAATTACGCTGGATAAAAGACCATCTGGTGATTTCCACTTGCAAATTAAATCGCCCTCTGGCGAAGAAACTATAGTGCAGTCTAACCACAAGAATATGATTGCCCTTGCAGTTGGATTCTGCTGGAAAGCAGTTTGCCAGATTTTAAATAAGCACGATTTAGAGCCTTGCGACCGCACTGACCATGGTGGCGCCGATGAGATTCTGGCTCTGCACAAATCAATAAGATCTTTTAGCGAGAAGAAGAATGCCATTCCATACTCTTCAGCGGATATCTTCCCAAGCGAAGGTTATGAACTGATGAATGTTCAAGCTGAAAATGGTCGCTGTTTGATGACCATTGCAACCAAATATGTGCACGGAAACCTGATTAAATCTATCGTAGATGTTCAAAGCCCGGAGCAAATTCCACAACGAGGAAAATCGCTCCTGGACGACCTTTTGGGAAGTTGGCTTCGTCCGCCTACAGTAAGAACGTTTAAAACTCCAACTAGCACCACCGCTCGCCAACAGCCTGCGCAAATGCAGTTGAGCGATCACATCATATTTTAAATTCTTTCCTTCAGACAAAGTAAAAAGGGAGAGTCCATTTGGACCTACTATTTTTTATTGTCAGCATTTCTTTGACAATTTTCTTCGCCATCCTAGGACTAGCGCTGGTTTCTATTGCCGTAACATGGCAATACATGCAGTGAAAAGCGCAGTACTAGATAAACCATATATTTCAAAATCACTTCCTCGCGGTCGCCGCACAGTGGTCGATTTGCTTGGAATAGTCAGTCAGAGAGCAAAACCTGGACATCTTATTTGCGACATAGATATGAGCTGGGCAACTGCTGTCAGAGCCAGATTGCTAGATTCTGGTGAAAGAGTAACGATAACTGCATTTTTTTTGAAAGCAATTGCTCTTGCTCAAAGAACTAATCCACTAAGCAGAACTGAAGTCTTGCCCTGGGGCAAAAGAGTAATGTACAAAGATATAGTGGCTGGTTTCACCGTAGAGCGTGACGTGGATTACAAACCCACCGTTTTCTTTGGTGAGATTAGCAATCCTGACAATAAATCGCTAATTGATCTTGCATCGGAACTTAAGAATTATTCTGTCGATCCGATAGCAAAAGTAGCATCCATGCAAAAACAATATCTCTTTTCGGGTTTGCCTGGTTTTCTGAGGAAAGTGATCCTCAACCTTGCCATCAAGATTCCATCATCCAGACTGGCTTTCCAGAAATCAACATTTGGACTGACTTCGCTTGGGAAATACGGAATTCAAACTGTCTTCAGTCCTTGCATTTGCACGTCAACTTTTACAGTTGGTTCACAGGAAGATCGAGTTGTAGCAAACGACGGCGTGCTCTGTATAAGACCAATGATTACAATGGTATTGAGTTTCGATCAGCGAGTGCTGGACCCAATAATTGCTCTTGGGTTTCTAAACGACGTAAAAGCGTTGATGGAAGGTGGCATGAGTAGCCACATCCCAAGCGAAGCGAGTTAGAAATTACCAGCGATATTTTGATCTGTCTGGTTTATCTGAAGAGTTGACTGCAATTCTTTTGCCTTCCAGATGTGTGCCATCAAGGATGGTGATTGCATCGGCAGCTGAATACTGTGAGTTCATTTCTACAAAGGCAAACCCACGTTGCTTTCCTGTTTCGCGATCAAAAGGTATTGCAACCGATGAGACAGGTCCTGCTTGTTCGAAATGCTTCTGAAGGCGTTCTTCGGACACGTTGGAAGGTAGATTGCCCACGTAGAGCTTCTTGGATTGGTTATACATTAATATTTCTTTTGACACTAATAACGGTAACTAACAGATTCGACCGCTTTGCCCCAGTGCCGGGAGCTATATCTATTATGGGCGTATTCTGGAGCTTTTAAACAAAGCATTAATCGGTTTGTGACAATTATTATTGGTCAGGCGGCGATCGCCTACCATTGTTCATATCCCTTGGGCGGCGCTACGTTTTCGAACTCAGAGGCGTTCAAATTTATCAGTTCGACCGCAGTTTTCATTCCTTTTCCGGCTTTCAAATCGCGTTTACAACATCTGAAAATGCCACCATTTTTGGCAAATAACAAGTCGCCATTCTGATCCCAATCAGCCCAATCGGTTCGATCAAGATCAATTAAGATGTCGCCCGCAGTATCACTAACTCGATAGTGCATGTGATACCACGGAAATGGTGGCTCGCTGGAAATATTTACGATTTTCATTTGGAGTGAAATTGCATTTTTCGGTGAAGGCTTACTATAAGAGTACATTTCATCATGACCTTCACCTGTATAAGTCCAACCATCACGCGCAAGTCGCATTCCCCATATAGGCTGATCTTCACCCCGGCCTGAATGTTCATGCAATGGTTCCAGTTGGAAATGCCTTATGACACTTGAGTCATTTCCTGGCGCAAACTCTTCCATCCTGTGATTGAGCCGAATAGTTTTATTTTCACCAAATAATGCACCGCCTCCCCAGGCATCACCTTTTGGCCAGTATGTTAGCGCAGTCAAATACGGTGGCTTGCTTAAAACAGTCCAGGTGTATGGTGCTCTTCCATAATCTTGTAAAAAACTGAGCAGAAATTTTCCGTCAGGCGAGATGTCACAGCGCCTCTCGTAAATACGACCTTTAAACCATTGTCCTGGTGTAAAAGTGTCGTCCTGGCGATTCCACGAAATTAACTGCACTTGTTTCGACGGACCTCGACGGTAAATTAAGGCTTGGCGGGATTCGCGAGCCAAAAGTACGAAAAGTCTTGCAGGAGGTTTTTGGGGCATTGGTATATTATATTTGCATGTCACAAGATCTAGACTTAGACGAAACCTGTCAGACCCTTTTTGATGATGTCATGCGCATGGCGTGCCAATTTCTGGAAGAGTTGGGTAGTTTTTTTCCAGTTGCTGAAGCACTCACTAAAGAGGGGGAGTACGCATATTTTGCTATAGAGTCAGAAACTGAAAAGGCAAATGAGTTTAACGCCGAGTTTTTCAGGCTTTTCAAGGAAACAATCGAAGAAGAAAAATTCCAAGCCACTGCGGTCGCTATAAACGTTTCAGTTAAATCAGGTGTATTTAAAAAAGAAGACGCCATTCATGTAAACATACAAACTCGCATGGGCGAATTTATCGACATAATCACTTCATACAAATTGAATAAAGGAAAAGTGGAACTAGGTGCATCAATACTGAGCAATCCTGTTACAAATCAGGTTGGGCATTTATTTCCCGTTCTATGCGAATTCTCCTGGGACAATTCTTGTTTGTTTTTGTGTGTGGGTTTGGCGCAAAATCTTTTCTCTACACGAAAAGTCGAACATCTAAAAACGCAAATGAAAGCAATAGACCTTTTGCTGAAAAAGTCATCACTTCCTGGCTTTAAAGAACCTATCAATGGAGATGGTCCATTAGCTTTAATTTTGCAAATGCCTGGATATTCAGGAATTCACTATTTAAGACATTTTGCAGCTTATGTTTGGGCTGGCGAAACTAATATCCCACCTTATTCCAAAGAAAATAAAAGTGAATGGAGCAAACTCTATACTGAGAGTATGGGTAAAGCTAAAGACGGTGAGCGTTTTGATCATCTGATGTTTCATAGTGACTGTCAGGGGTTTTATGCACCAATAGAATTTGTTGAAGTTATTTTTGGTGGCGAAGAAGGGAGTGCCACCAAGATTGATGGCGATATGTTAGGCTCAAGTCAGCGCTTATTGGCAGAGTGTGAGAGTTTAGCGAAGCATTTGAAAATTCCTTCAGAACTAAAATATGACAGCGACGAACTAGTCGAAATCTTGAATGCTGAAGAATCTGAGAACGACTCTGAGACTGAATGGAAGCGCTATGCCACCGAAATTTATGTTTGTTTGAATCTGATTGAAGCGTGCAAAGAGTCGATCAAGCGTAAGTCTCTTCTGGTATTTTGTTAGCTGATGGTTTTTAGAAAATGAACGAAGACGAGTTCTGGACTTTCATCTCAATGATTTCGCAAAAAGCTTTGCTACGTGGCGAAGAGACTAAGGCGGTTGAAAAGCTTTCAAACGTATTAACGAGATTATCTAAATCAGAACTTGAATCCTTTCAAAAATTATTTGCTCAGATGCTCGACAGGATCGATGATAAGAGCTATAGAAATGAGTGTCCCGGTTCTCAATCAGACGATACATTTTTGTATGCTAGATGCTTTGTAATTGGGCGCGGTAGAGAACACTTTTATAAAGTGCTGCACAATCCCAAATTGATGCCAAAAGGAGAAGAAAGTTTTGAGCATCTACTGCAACTGATCGATGATATCGAAGTCGATGATGATTTTCTGAAGCTGGGACCTAAATCTATTGAGCGCTTGGATATTTCATTTGAATATAAAAACCTAATATTTGATGGATGGGATCATCCAATAAAAAAACCGTTTAACTCTGTCATTGAGCGCTTTCTCTTGAAGTTACAGGAATTGCATTTTAAGCTTCCTGGTTACAGCGCCATTGCAATTTTGTGTACTGATAAAATATCGGAAGACCAGGTGGAAATCATGCCACCAGATATTCATACGTTTGATTGGCGAATGGTTCAAGTTGGTGTCGCGCTTGAAAAAATAGAGAATAGCTCAGAAGATGATTTCGTTTTCTGGATTAATATTATGGAAGTTGCATTACATAGGTTGTTCACAGATAATCCCGAGTTGCTGAAGGCAGTTAACCATGTGATTGAATTCTTGCGTCGAGAGGGTGAAACTGCATCCAGTATACTTTTGGATAAGTCGTTTAAGACTGCCACCGCTCAGATTTTTATCGTTGTTACCCATGAGTGTAAATATCTGATTTTCTTGCATTTGAAAATCCCCGGACAAAACATAGATACCAAAAAAGCTGTTTTTTCTTTCTCGAAGTTTTTTGATGTTAGAACTCTGATAAACGACGTGAAAATTACCAAAGACGCAGTGATTTTCAAATCGAAAAAGGGAGAATCAGCATCGCAAATGATAAAAGATTACAGTTTTCAAAGTGAAATAAAGTTGTCGGATTTTCTATCCGAATCGTGGCAACCTATTGAAACTATTTATTGGCTGGACAAATACGCCTAGTGATTAAACGCAAAGAATCCGATAATGCTAAGTACAGCTATCGCAGCAGCGGCGATGCCCGCAATCTTAGTAATCTGTCTTCTTTTGCGTGCTATCATCGCATTTTCAATGAGCATCTGCACACGGCGAGGAAATACTTCAAGTCGTTCCATTAGTTTTGCAGGTGACTCGAATCTAGTTCTGGGGTCTTTTTCCAAACACTTCTCGATTATTTCGTCGAGTTCACCAGGACGGCTCATGTCAGGTTTGACATTAGAAATTCGTGGTGGCAGTTTTAGTGCGTGTTGGTTTTTTATTTCTTGGTATTCGCTACCAGAAAATGGTGCCCTTCCAGTTAAAAGGTCATAGCCAATGTTGCCTAGATTGTAGACTTCGCAATTCTCAGTAAAGTCCATGTTGCGCGCTTCTTCGCCAGATAAATATAGCGCGTCCCAGGCTGTAAGTGGTGTCTCGGCAAACTTGCATTTAGGTAAAGCAAAGTCAGTTAGCACCACAAATGGTTCAGAGTTCATATCGTCTATGAATAAAATATTTCCGGGACGCAAATCCTGGTGCATAATTCCTTGTGATTTTGCGTATTTAAGCGCTTCGCATACTCCAATCAGAATTTTTATTGCGACCTCAGGACTTGGCGTTCCATGCATCGCAATGTATTGGTCTAAATCAAATCCGTCTTTATATGCTGAAACCAAATATGGTGTCGTGCCTTGAACACCGACATCGACAACCTTGGCAATATTTGGATGAGTAAGTGGTTGAATCTTTTTTGCTTCACTCTGGAAAGTGGCATGCATAGCGGGTGCAATACGCTTAAAACACTTCACTGCAACTTTAGACCCGCGCGCACGGTCACGACACAGCAGTGTGGTGGCACGTGGGCTGTCGCCTAGAAAGGCAATCGGCGCATATTTGTCTAATGGAAAACTGTCCGCTTGAATTTTCAAAGAAGTCGGATCTAGTGAAACAGGATCTAACTCGCCTTGTTTCAAATTAGAGGCTAATTTTTGTGCGTTTGGGCTAGGGCATGAGCAAAGTCCTGGCGACTGAAAAGAATCGTTGGTTTGCGCGGGCACTCGACGCTTGCAATTGCCACAAATATCAATTGAAAACTGAGAATTGGGCGAATAAGGACGCTCGCACCGACACGCGTAAAACCATTGCGTCTTTGGTTCCGACCCTGGCAAAGCTACTGGGCGGAAACAGATTTGACAAGTGGAGGATGTTTGAGTTGGCATGGCAAGATTATACTCAAAAATTCAGGGTTCAACGCTCCCATGCTTTGGGTAAAACTGATAAAGGCATCCATTTAACAATTAACTTTGACGGGGCAAACGGATGAAAATTTTAGGGATAATCGTTGTTGTCGTAGGCATTTTTCTTTTCTGTGGCAATGTTTTCGGATTTTTCCCGACATTTCCCCTAGTGGGTTGGGGCACCATATTGCTTGGTGGTTGGATAATGAAGCAGGGCGGCGAAAAATCCGAGCCTCCCACCCCGTAGCGATAAAACAACGCTTAAGTGAATTGTTGATTCACATAAAAACGGTCTTTGCAGAGAGTGCAGTAAAAGAAATGAAAAGTCGCGTC
Organism: Candidatus Melainabacteria bacterium; assembly: GCA_016699165.1. Taxonomy (GTDB): domain Bacteria; phylum Cyanobacteriota; class Vampirovibrionia; order Obscuribacterales; family Obscuribacteraceae; genus Aved-18. The sequence goes on from CP064963.1 coordinate 4,822,869, forward strand.
GCGTTGATCGGCGAAAACTTCCTCTTCCTGGAACTGCAAAAAGAAAAACATTCTTTTAGAACATGTCGGGCATTTTTGATGCTCCGGGTGTTGAATCCAGGTCGGAAAACCACCTAGTTGAGAGTATCTATATTTAGACCACTCAGGTGCAGCAAAGTAAGGATCCCGTGACTGTGCATCTTTTTTCAAAATCAAATCGCCACTTAAATTATCATCTTCTTTTATCCAATCTGGAACAGTGTCTTTATAAATATTCTCGGTATCAATTTTCATCATTCCATCTTTTAGTACGCTCATGCTGCCGAGGTCGAAGCGGGAGCACAAGTTGCAAAATGGCATGTGAATAGTTTCAATGCCGAAGCCTTGAATCACTTCTGCAACTGCATATGGTACCAACTGGAGGCGAATTAATGGTCTGTCGCATAATGGGCATTTGTCAGAGGTGGATTCGTCTGTCTGAATGAACGCGATATTTAAAGCATGGCAAAGCGGAGAATACAAAAGTCTCTTGTTGTATTTGTCGTCTAGTTCCCAACCGGCGACTTCGGGATAATCTTCAATAGGTGCATTTAGTCTTTTGCTCCATTTGGGAGGTCGCTTCTTCCATTCGACAAACTGATTAAATGCTTTACTACTGTTGCACCAGGGAAGATACTCGAGCGCAAAAATTGTACGGTCTGAAAAATCGTCGTTTATCAGCTTAAACAAAAGCTCTTCAGTTTGACTTTCCGCACCGCGAAAAAGATAGCCAGATAAGTTAACCTCGCCATTCTCAATCCAGAATTTAAGAAGACTATCGATATTAAAATCAGTGAAAATGAGGAGATCATTCAACATTTCATTCATAGAATAATTATCGTCTACAATCTGTTTTTCGATTGCTTCGTTTAATTTGCGATGAGCACTAGGCTTAAGCTGTTTAAACAGCTCGACACGCCTCTCTTCCCTAGCTAGCCACTCTTCGCGATTGTTGTTGTTTTCGTAACTAGCAATCAGCTCATCGATGAGTGAATTTTCGTTTTCAGACATGTATTAAATACTAACTCTAACTTCGTGATACTGTCTATCATCGACTAAATGAGCCAATCCGTCTGATTGTTCGACTCCGTCTACGACGACAGATTTTTTGCCGGCGTTTTGGATAATTGTTATGTGATAAACCGTCTCTCTGAAACGATAGTGAATTTGAACTTCATTCCAGTCTTTGGGTAGACATGGAGCGAAGCCAAGTTTGTTTGTTTTGAGTCTGAGCCCAAGGAGCGATTCCATAATTAGTCTATACATCCAGGCTGAGGAGCCTGTGTACCAGGTCCAGCCACCACGCCCGGTGTGAGGTTCGCATCCATATACGTCAGCTGCCACTACGTATGGTTCGACCTTGTATTTATTTACTTCTTCTTGGTTGCGCGCATGATTAATAGGATTAATCATGGAGAACAATTCCCAGGCTCGCTCGTGATTGCCTTGCGAGGCATAAGCCATGATAGCCCAGATGGCACCATGCGTGTATTGACCGCCGTTCTCGCGCACGCCAGGCACGTATCCTTTGATGTATCCAGGATTTAGCTCAGACTTATCGAAAGGTGGGTCGAGCAATTGAATGATACCAGCGTCTTTCTTGACCAGGTGTTCGTACAGTGACTCTAATGCCATACCAGATTTGTCTTTGTTGCCAGCACCAGACAATATAGACCAGCTTTGCGAGATCGAGTCGATTTTGCATTCATCATTAGAAGCCGAACCAAGGGCGACACCATCATCGAAGTATGCTCTGCGATACCATTTTCCATCCCAGCCATTTCTGTCGATATTTGATTTTAGTTTAGCCAGTTCGTTTTGACACAGTGTTTTAAACTTGGTATCACCACGCAGTTCGCAAATCTTTTGGAAGCGGCGCAAGACTTCGCATAAGAAGAATGCAAGCCAGACACTTTCGCCTTTGCCATGCTCTCCCACTTTGTTCATGCCGTCGTTCCAGTCGCCACAGCCCATCAATGGCAGTCCGTGCTCACCCATGCGAAGACCATGTTTGATAGCGCGTTTACAATGCTCATAAAGGCTCACAACTTCGTCTGAGCGTCCAGGTAAATCGTAATAAGATTCATCTTGGGGATTGACTGGGCGACCGGTTAGAAATGGTGCTGTTTCATCCAATACGCCAGTGTCGCCAGTCGTCATCACGTAACGGCAGGCAGCAAGCGGTAACCAGAGATAGTCATCAGATATGTGAGTGCGGACGCCGCGACCAGAAGGTGGATGCCACCAGTGTTGAACATCGCCTTCTGTAAATTGTCTTGATGAGCACAAGAGCAGTTGCTTGCGCAAAAGTGGTGCTTCTGCGTGGATGAGCGCCATGCAGTCTTGTAACTGGTCTCGAAAACCAAATGCGCCACCAGATTGGTAGTAGCCGCTTCGTCCCCAGATGCGACAGGATATGGTTTGATAAATGAGCCATCCGTTTGCAAGCATGTTTACAGCAGGATCTGGTGTCTGAATATTCACCGTACCAAGAGTGTGTTTCCAGTATTCGCATAGCTCGATGAAAGCTTGATTACGCGAAGTGCTTCCTCTATAACGGGTTAAAAGTTTGGTGGCGTCTTCGGTGTTTTGAGCGATGCCCATTCTAAATACTACTTCGCGCTCTTGCCCTTCGGATAAGTCGAAAGCTACTTGCATGGCAGCACATGGGTCCAGTCCGCTTCCTACCCGTCCAGAGAGCCTTGTGCGGTGCAGAGCGGCGGGGTCGGATAGGCTTCTGTTGCGTCCGATGAATTCGGTTCTATCGGCGGTCAAAGATCTAGTAGTATCATCTACATCTAAGAATGCTACACGCTCGGCAAATTCAGAACTATATCTATTGCGTGAGAACAGGGCACCAGATTTGGGGTCAATCTCAGACGAGATATGCATGGCTGTTTTGGGGCGCAAATCTCCAAGTACCCATTCAACATATGATGTTGCAGATAGTTTACGCGCTCGCCCGGAGCGGTTGTGCACCTTCAACGCCATGAATTTGACAGGTGAATCTATTGCTACATAAACCCAGAGTTCGGTGAAAATGCCTTCTTCTTCATGCTCGAATACTGTGTAGCCAAAACCATGTCTGCTGCTGTATCTGGTTTTGCCGGTGGCAGGCAGTGGGGTGCACGACCAAAAATGTCCTGTTTCTTCGTCTCTTATATAAATTGCTTCGCCTGGAGTGTCGCATACAGGATCGTTGTACCATGGACTTAAACGAAACTCGTGCGCGTTTTCAAGCCAGGTGTAACCAAGTCCACTTTCTGATACCACTGTTCCAAAATATGGATTGGCAATGACGTTGCACCATGGTGCCGGTGTCACATGGTCCAGACCGGTTGTGATTACATATTCGCGACCATCTGTGGTGAAGCCGCCTGTGCCATTGAATAAAATCAAATCGCTTCTATCAATGCTTTCTTTGGGTGTTGAATCGTAGCGCTGGGTGCGGCTGGGTGAAAAGCGAGGGACTTGAACATCGCGCCAGGCTTGACCGATAATCTGGTCCTGAAGTGTTCCTCTGGTGTCAGATATGATGGCGCGAGCAACTGTTTGAAATAAAATCTTGTCTTCGTTTGAAATGTGCTCGGTGGCACGCAAGAATATGCCACCAGGTCTATCTACTAGATTTGCTTCGATACCAGATGCGATGAGACCCATTATCTGGTCTTGAATCAATTGTCTGTAACCAGCCTGGTCTTCGTTCCATATAACAAGATCCACAGGCAAGCCTTTTAAGCGCCAGTAGGCGTGTGCTTGTACAAGTTGTCTGACTAAGTCTATGTTTTCTGAATCTTTTATGCGCAGTAAAACTATAGGCAAATCGCCAGAGATAGCGTATCCCCAGAGTCCTGACTGACCACGTCTGTTTTTGATCATGACGCCCGAATCTGCTCGCAGAGCGCGATTAGAATATATGACTGAGCTTGCCAGTCGAGCGTAAAGTTGTCCGTCTGATTCTGATGCGTTTAATTGTCTGAGCACCACCTGACTGTGAGTCCAGGCAAGATCAAACACACGATCTGATAAGTGTTTGTCCTGATATTTTTCAACTAGAGCAAGACAACCTTCGCGTGTCTCAGCCATACCTGTGACGATATTCACATTGATAGATTCTTCGGGTTTTAAAACAATTTTGGTGCGAATTGCCACCACTGGATCCAGTACCGAACCTGAACTTCCAGACAATTCAGATTGACCTTCCATGGCAATAGGATTAGCGCAGGACCTGCCACGACCGATGAATTTTAGTCGGTCTGTTTCGAAAGTGGTGTCTTTTGTTTCAACGCCTGGAATGGAAATTTGATGGAACATCCATGGTGGCGTTTCTTCGCCGCGTGGTCTTCTGGTGCATAAAATTGCCGAGCGCTCTTTAATGATTTCAGTCTGAACGAATAAGTTACTAAAGGCTGAGTGCAAGTCATCGGCGATGGCTGCCACCATTGTGACTTCGGCATAAGTAGTCAAATCAATAGTCTTTTTCTGTCGTGATCTGTTTGTGATACGAACCCTGCGAAGTTCAATATCATCTTCGGATGATACGACAATTTCTGTATGTGTATCGAAGTCGTTGTCGCGTCTTTTGAATTCGACACGCGCCTCTGAAAATACTGCTTCGTATAAATCAGGCTTCTTGAGTGTAGGCTGATAGGCAGCTGACCAATACTCTTTTGTAGACAGGTCGCGGATATAACAGAAACTGCCCCAGTTGTCGCGTGTGCTGTCTTCGCGCCAACGCGTAACTGCAATATCGCGCCAACGACTGTAGCCACCACCTGAGTTTGATACCATCACATGATACCGACCATTGGATAGCAGTTGTACTTCTGGTCCTGGTGTGTGTGGTGTGTTGAAGATTCGCAAAGGCGATTCTTCTGTGCTCACACTCATGCGATGCTCTGAATTGTCGCTTGTTTGCGAATGATAAACGCTTGTTTTGGGAATACGCTCTTGCAATAAAAGTGCCGTAGACTGGAACGAAGGCTCGCTTTCGAAGCGTTTATGCATAGGTTTGTCGAGCAATGCGTGTGCAAAGGAAAGAAACGCCATACCCTGGTGGTGCGCCATCCATGAGCGCACAACACTGTAATCTTGACCACGTTGAATTCTAGAGCTTGTGTAGTCAATCGCTTCAAAAAGTCCGTAACTGCCTACAAAGCCTTCTTCTTTTAGACGCTCCAAATTGGTGCAAGACTCTTTGGGAAAGACCATTAAAGCAAGGGCGGTGGCATAAGGAGCAATAACTAAATCTTGCGCCAGTCCTCGCTTGAGTCCCAAGCCAGGAACACCGAAAGCTCTATATTGATAGTTCAGATTAACATCGACTGCAAAATATCCAGATTCAGATATTCCCCATGGAACATTGCGCCTTTTGCCATATTCAATCTGGCGCTTGACGCTTGCTTTATAGGTCTGGTCAAGCAAAGTATTATCATAAGTCGGCATCACAAGCAGTGGCATCAAATATTCAAACATTGAGCCTGACCAGGAGAACAAAACCTGTTCACCGCCTGCGGTGGTAAGTAATCTACCCAAGGCAAACCAGGACTCTTGTGGCAACTGTCCTTGGGCTATGGCAACGAAATTACAAAGGCGGGCTTCTGATGCGAGCAAATCATAATAACTTGCGTCCAGACGGCGGTCGTCGACGTTATAGCCGATCGCAAGCAATTTCCGCCCTTTATCGAAAAGAAAGTCATATTCGATATTGGCAAAGTCGGCGCACATGAGCATTAACTGCTCGATACTATCTATTTGGTTTCGTGCCTTTTGACTTGATTCAGATGAAGGATCGCGAGCCACTTCTTTTAAAGATGGAATAGTCTGGGCTTCTTTGAGTTTGGACTTTGGGATTAGAAAAAGAAGCTCTTCTTTAATGGCTGAGACTTGAGTGGTCAATGCATTTGCCCAGTCGCGAATCTCAGATCCATAATTGCCTAAGGCGAAACAAATATCGATACACTGATTTTCTAAAGTGCCAAGCGCTTCATATAATTCAAGTGGTGACAAGAGCGGACCTGAAATTAGCTGACTCAGCTCCACCACAAATTTTTGAAGTTGTGCAGGCTCAGGGTTTTTCTGAAGCAATTCAAGCAATACAAAACAAGTATCTTGTAAGCCTTGAAACAATTTGGTCTGATCAAATGGTTCATCTACTAAAGTAGAAAGACCAACTTTCAATGTTAAAAGATGTCCCGCTAAGTTGCCACTATCTACGGTGGAAATGTAAGTTGGTGGCAGTGGTCTCAAACTGATGGTGTCATACCAGTTATATAAATGCCCTCTGTGACGTTCGAGCTTTTGCATCGTGGTCAGAGTATTTTGTAAGCGCGTTATTAATTGAGTCTTCTGGATATAACCAAAATCGTGGGCAGTCAAACTGGCAAGCAGTGACAGTCCAATATTTGTGGGCGACGTGCGGTGTGCCACCACACTGACTGGCAATTCCTGAAAATTATCTGGTGGCAAATAGTTGTCTTGAGCACCAACAAAAGTCTCGAAGAAATGCCAAGTCTTTCTGGATAAAGTGCGCAAGAATTTTCTTTGACTGTGATTTAACTGGATTTTGTCTTTCTCGATGGGAAGACTCATCCACCAGGCAAGCACAGGTGAGATAAACCAAATTGCAAGAATAGGACCTGCAAAAGGTAATGATTCGGGTCTGTGATTAATTAGATAGGCAGCCAGTGCTGTGGCTAAAAATGGTGCAGCGAGCATCTTGCTTGCGATATGATTTAAATTTGTGGTGCTAAAAGCAGCTGATGCAAAACTGGAGGGATTCCAGGCCAGCAGATTGCGGTGCGAAATGTTCAATCTATATAAGGTTCGTAAAATAGCACCAAGACAGTGACTTGCTTCAAAAGGCAAACAGGCAAAATTAAATGCAGCTTCAGTTAACCTTGTACCAGCGGCACTACCAGCGGAGACAAGGTGTTGAGACGTAACTATGTCGTGCGGTTTGCGAAAAAGATCAATCAAAGTAAACAACATTGGTGGAAGGAAAACTATTCCAAGTGCCACCGCGGTCCATAGCCACACTGGTGAAAGATAAATCCAGCCGATTATAAAATATGCCACCAACGCTACAGGAACGAGACTGCGCCTTAAATTGTCGAATATTTTCCAATGCGAGAGAGGCGAAAGGGGATTGATTGTTTTCTTGCCATCGCCTATGGGAACAGTGGGTGCAAGCCAGCTCAAGAGCTGCCAGTCACCGCGTATCCACCGCTGCTGACGCATAACATCAGCCATATAAGTAGTAGGATATTCTTCGAATAATTCTACATCTGTAACCAAACCCGAGCGTGCATAGCAACCCTCAAGCAAGTCATGACTCAAGATACGATTTTCAGGAAATCTATTTTTGAGAGTGCGCTCAAAAACCTTGATGTCGTAAATGCCTTTGCCAATAAAAGATCCTTCGGCAAAAATATCCTGATAGACGTCAGATACAGTTTTTGTATATGGGTCAATTCCGGCATTGCTACTGTATAAAGCGGCATAGCGTGAGCGTTCGTGCAGCGGTAAACTGACCGAAACTCGCGGCTGCAAAATGCCATATTTATTGAGCGGGTGCGCCATTGTTCCAGCCAAATGTTTGGCCGAATCTCGTGGCAACTGAGTATCAGTATCAAGAGTGATAACGAATCTTATATCTTTTAAAACTGAGATATCACCGACCATTAGTGAAAACTTCTCAGAAACACCTTCTTGCAAAAGCTCGTTGAGAGCGCTTAACTTGCCGCGTTTGCGCTCATAAGCCATCCAAACTTTTTCTTGTTCATTCCACAAGCGAGGTCTGTGAAATAGAAAGAAAATATCTTGTTGTGATTCATCGTGGGATTCAGACTTATACTTATTATTGAGTTGTTCAATTCGTTTTTTAGCCAGCTCTAAAATTTCAGTATCTTGCGGCAAATTTTCAGTGGCGGCATCTGGAAAATCTGTGAGCAAAGCAAAATACAAATTAGGGTCGCGATTAGCTAGAAATCGCACTTCAAGCGCTTCCATCAAGGATTCTACAGTCGAAAGATTTGAAAGCATGGTCGGAACTACAACAATGGTGCGCGCATTAGATGCAATACCACGCGAAAAGTCCATCTTGGGCAGTGCTTTGGAAGGTATAAAGAGAGTGGCAAGCCAATTAACCAGAGACACCGCAAACTGACTCAAGCAAAACATTAAAACAATTGCAATGACCACAAATAACCACGAGCGCATAGTGGTCAAATGATGAGCTTCTGCAAAGCGGGTTAGATATATAGTAAGAATAAGAGTTATTGATACAATAGAGCCCGCATAAAACATAATAGGCGGCAATGTAATCGACTTGCCCGAACCTGGTTTGATGCGGTTCTTTAATTCAACTACACCTTCGTCAATGACGTAATATCCAATGTGTTTGCCCGAAGACTTAGCTAAGTCTAAGGCACTGCGAGCAAGGTCACCTTCGGCGATACCATAATTTTTGGCGATTTTTTCTAGCACGTGCCTGTATTGATCGCGCGTTCCAAAATCCATCGCTCCATAAACGCCGACTGGATCCTGTATCAACACACGCTCAACAAGACTGTGCTCTTCCATGAATTTGCGCCAATCCATGGAGCCAAGTATGCGCAAGCTTCCAATGCTGTTACTGATAGACAATTGAACAGATGCTTGTTGCTGTGTTTCTGTCAGCACCATCTGCTCGATTGTGGTGCCTGTCTCAGACAAGCGCTGTTCGATCCAATTTAAACTAAGCGCAAGTGCGCTATTTTGTCCTTGTAACCGCCTGGTAAATTCAGCCACAAATGAGCTAACCATGGGGGGATTGGAGCGTGCCATATCGGCAATGACAATAATTAGATTCTTTGGATCGTTTAGTGAAACATCGAGCATTTTGTCTGCCCAAATGTCTGCCTGGTTGCGCTCGTCCATTTGTTTGGCAATACGCAAACTGATACGACGCAAATTCTCAATCAAAGCTAGGCGCAGCATAATTGGAAACGCCCATAGTTCGCCCATTTTCAATTCGGCCACTTCTTGATATGCATTGATGAAGCGACTCAAGCTCTCAGGCTCGATTCTGCCGTCACCGTGGCTGATGGCAGACAGGGCAAGCTCATAAACACGTGGAATGCCAGGCGTAGAGCCATTGACCAGTCGAGGCAACTCTCTGCTATAACCTGTGGGCAAGTGGCGTCTGGCTAAGCGAATCTGTTCTTCAATAAGATAAAAATTGTCCAGCAGCCATTCAGCAGCTGGTGTAATGCGCTCATTCGACTCGACTACTTGAGTGAGACGCGCGCATATTGTGGTTAAAATATGTTCATTGTCGTCCAGCCTATCTAAAATTCGATAGGGTTCGCCACCCGCGGCTAGCTTGTGCGATGCAGCAAATGCTTTTCCATGCCTGTACATTTGCTCCAAGCTAAATAGCTCGGAGTGAAGCGGTGCTTCATCAGCGTCATGCTCCAGAAGCAAAGTCTTCGCGATATCGGACGCCAACGCATTGACCTTAAAGAAGACGATTAATCACAGAAACAACCATAGCAGATTCTGCCTGACCCTATGCCCGTATGGCAATTGAGCCAGTTGACATCAGCCGCCGCTTATTGTTTCTGGTTCTGGTTGAAAATGCCTTCCGTTTGCTTACATTTTTTTGAAAGTGCTATGGCTTCGTCGTTTTTTCCTTCATGCAATTTCACTATTGCATTGCAGATGTCTACGGTCCAGCCATGAGTGGGATCTTTGCAATATGGCTGTTCAGATTCTTCTTTTGCCTCTTTTAAAACAGGCTCGGCATCAGCAAAACGCTTGGCTGCAATGCAGTTTGTTATATAAATTATTTGCAGACCATGAAGCATATCCAAAGTTTCAGGCTCAGTTTCAGTCCATTTTTTTACCAAGTCTGCACGAACTTTGTTTGCCTTCTCATATTCACCGTTGTAAGAGTAAGCCATGCTGAGCGCGCCATATGACTTGAGAATATCGATGTTCTTGATAGTTGGACTGGTTGTAATTTGCGAAAGTCTGGCTTCATAAGCGGTTGGATTATCGTCCGCAATTTTCATAAATGTTGGTTTGTTCTCGACCGAGATACGAACGAACTCATTCTCGTGAGTTTTAATATAGGCAGTCGGATCGAAGGCTTCATCGGGCTTTGCGTAGGCAGGAGCGAAAGTGAATAGAACTGTCGCAAGCGCTAATGTGTACTTCCTAATTAATTGCTTTGTGGTGATCACTTATTCGTACTCTTTTTTGTGGGAAGTAAATGTTCTATCTGGTAGTTTAAGGCATTTCATCTTGTTTTTTCTGCAAATTTCTTTAAACAAAATGCTTCCGCCTGCATCACCTACCATGGGGCAGTCACTTCGGATTTGATCAAGAGCTTCTTGTGCTTCTGGTGTTCGGAAGCTTGCGATTTTATTTATCGTAAAAAAGAAACTTCTTTCAAGTGGCTCGTATAAATGTTGAAGCCCTGCTTCACTATTATTTTGCATCATAGTCTGAAGAATAAACACAAGTTTTTTTAAGTCTTCTATGCGTGCTATTTTTTTGATTGCGGCCTTAAAAGCCCATGGAATCCCACCTTTACGCAACTCATTATCACTTTGAGGAATTGCTGCTAACTTTGCTGCATCTAAAACTAATTGAAGTTGTCTCGCTTCGCGAATTGTGTTTCTGTTCAATTCGCTTGCAGATGCCTGGGAGAAACTCAACAGTATTGTAAAAGCGAATACTAGTTTTTTGCTTATTACCATAGTATCAATCCCTTCCATCAAGCCATTTCTTCACACCCATTCCTGCAGCACGTCCAGTGGCGAAGCATGCTGTAAGCAAGTATCCACCCGTTGGTGCTTCCCAATCTAACATTTCTCCTGCCACAAAAATACCGGGCATAGATTTAAGCATAAGATTGTCATCCACCGATGCAAAAGTAACACCACCGGCACTACTTATGGCTTCTTCAATTGGACGCGGTCGCAGCAATCTAATCGGTAATGATTTAATTGTTTTGGCAAGAATTTGCATATCGGCAATTTGGTCTTTACTCAAAGTCTCAAACAGCAATGCTTTTTTCAATGCATTGTCGCCGATACAGTTTTGTAAATGACGCGAAATAGATCGCGACCCACGTGGACGCATTAAAGCTTTCAAAACATTGTTGAATGATTTTTCAGGTAGTAGATCAATGTTGATGACCGCCTCTTTCTGTGTATTCATATATTCGCGAATTTGCTTTGAGAAGGCGTATATCAAACTTCCTTCCACGCCATATTCTTTAATAAGTAATTCGCCTTTTTTAGACTGAGTGACACCATCGAGTCCGGTAAAAGTGAGTGATATCGCTTTTAGTGGCTCACCTGCAAATTTATCTTGCATAAGTTTTGTCCACGCAACTTCGAAACCACAATTGGCACTTTGCCACATCGCGACATCGATTCCACGCTCTTTTAGCCATGGTGCCCACGCACCAGTCGAGCCAAGCTGCGGCCAACTGGCACCACCAAGGGCAAGAATAAAAGCATCAGATTTGATACCATTCAAGCCAGTAGGTGTTTCAAAATTCAAAACTGTATCATTGCCAAATTCGCCACTAAATCCGCACCACCTGTGGTTAAAATAAAAATTAACACCTGCATTGCGTAATCTGTGAATCCACGCTCTAAGCAATGGTGCTGCCTTCATTTCGGTGGGAAAAACGCGCCCTGATGTTCCTACAAAAGTTTTGATACCAAGGTTGTGCACCCAATCGCGCAATGCATCTGGCGGAAATGAGTCTAGATATTTTTGTAGCATTTTTTGCTTATCGTCGTAGCGCGTACAAAATCTCTCGTAAGGTTCACTATGGGTGATGTTCAATCCGCCAAGTCCTGCACGTAAAAATTTGCGCCCAAGCGTGGGCATTGATTCGTAAACATCGACGCTCAAGCCAGCCTCGATTAAAACCTCAGCAGCCATCAGTCCAGCGGGACCGCCGCCCACTATTGCGACGTTTTTACAATTAATTTTCAGGTCATTTCCCATTTCGCGCAATTAAACCATGAAACCAAAAGCACTTGCCAACTTCATCCTTATATAATGACTATTTCCCATTGAACTGGCGCCGATATGAAAAGTAAGACGGACAAGCCCGAAAAAGCTGAAAAGACCACTCGCTCCAAAGCCAAGTCTAAAACCATGGAGCATAATCTGGAAATGGTTCGTGTTTGCTACGAGCACAGCCTCACTACAATCGATTATGCAGTCGTAAGCGCCATGATTGCAGGCGTCGCCCCCGCTGCTTTCACAGCTGCCCTTTCCTATTGGTTCTTGCAATGCGCCGCCATGTCGCGAGATAAGACAGAGCTTGAATTCATGCGCTGGTCGCGAGACTTCGACCTGGTTTGGAATCCGATTATTGAAGCAACTCTTGATTTTGTCGATGAATTTGAAGGCGACGTCGATTACAGCTCAATGGAAACAATTTTGATGCTGCAACACAAGTTTGGTATCAAGCATCAAGAGCTCGACGACGACGAGCTAAGCGGGCATTGTGATAAGGCAATTGCAGTGGTTGATTTTCTATTTGAAAAATTAAGCCACGAAGAAATGATTTCAGTCTCAGTTGAGATGGCAATTCTTGTAATGTGGCTCAAGGTCGCAGCGTTAGACGATCACGTAGACCCCGAGGCTTATCCCATTGTGGAGCAGAACATCTCGGCAGTGGTCGAGCGTTATAGCAAAGTACTCAGCGGCGCCCAAACTGAGTCGTAAATTCCCTCTCACGGCATCTAATGCGAAAACGGTGCTAAGGATCTTTTATCCCTTGGGAGAGGCATCATGGCTTACTTATATCGAAATTTCCTTGTGATTTTAACTGTCATAGCGGTTGTAAGTCCGCTTGGTGCAAGTGCTCAGCCTTCGGCTAACTCTAAGTTAGACACCGAGGTGGCAGATGCTATAAGCGAATCGACCGGCATTTCTGCCAAAAAGTCGCTGGAGCCCAAGAAAGCGCCTGCCATGCCCAAAAATGTGGAAAGTTCGGCTTTTGGAATCAATCCCCTAAAGTGGTTCTACGGTCCAATTACACAGATGCAAGAGACCATAGTAAAACTCGAGCAACAAATAATGCGCCTGGAGGGACCAATCGCTGGCATTCGCCAACCAATGCTCGACCTGCGCAAAGATGTTCGCACGGTTGATGCGCGTTTATTGCACGTCAACAGAGACATGCGCTCCATTGAAGCAAACATGCTAACTACTGCCGACAAAATTGCATCTTCTAATACCAAACTCGATGCCACCAACCAGGCCATTGAAGATACAAAAGAAGTGATGACAGTCACTAAAAACGAATTGCAGAGTACCAGGCAAGAAGTGGTATCAACTAAGTCTGAATTGTCTGGTACCAGGCGTGAGGTCGTTGCAGCAAATGCAGCTATTCAGCAAACACGCAATCAATTGAACACCATGCATGGTGTCATCTCTGAAATGAGCCATTCGCTCAGCGAACTCGATACCAGTGTCAAAGGGCTTAAGGCGCCAATTGCACAACTGCCTGCACCAGTTCAAAAAGTTGAAGAGCACTTAACGCGACTGGATGCCAACCTGGAAGAGCTGCGCAAATCAGTTGATCGAACAAGTCAAATGATTTTGACTGCGATTTACTTAGTTGGTTTTATTGTCTGTGTTGGCACGCCCTTAATGGGCATTCTAGTGTTTAAGTTTAGAAGACAGATTCTTGAGGCGTTCAAACAAGAGCCAAATTATGCAGACGAAAAAGTGATTGAACTTGTGTCGAAGGTTCAGCCAAGACGGACTTATACAAGTATGAAACCAATTAACGCTGCACAGTATCGCGCCACTCACAGCAAATAAAACATTCTCTCAAATGAAAATTGAGTGAAAAAATAGAGAAAAGTTTCTAAATGCTAAAACCTAGAGAGCTGTTCTAGAAGCGCCTTGACGCACTACTACCAAGGTCACTTGGGTGAATCTAGGAGGTTGTCAGTGGCGCAATGACATTCAATCTAGCCATACTTATATTTGCTTCTTGTTTTTTTACATCGTAATTAGATCAATATCTAAAACTTTATCGGATAGGAGGTCCGCATCTAACTCTGCCAATTCGTTATACCAAGTAGGAATAAACAATTTGGTATCAGCAAGATCTACAAACATGGGCGCGATTGTCACTTTCTTGAAAAGTCGACGCAGCCGAATGTATTCACGACGCAGTCCATCTATTTCGTCTTTCATCATGTGTCGCTCTGATTGCGAGTGGATAAAATCTTCAGCACGATCTCGCGGCCAGCCTTGTTCTATCAAGGCGGATATTAAGTCATCCTGTTTCTTTAAAACTTTAGTCATGCCGCAGTCGTTGTGACCGATCAATACAAAATGCCGTACTCCCGCCGAAAGTATGTAGGCAAGGCTGAATTCAGAGCCTACAAGTCTACCGCTGGCACGACGAATTACATAAGCAAACATTCGTGGAATTGGCAATGCGTAGCGAAACTCGATACAAGTAGCGATTAGTAATTCGGGTTGTTTGCACTCTTCTATTTTTTGACCAAAATTCTCTGAGCAAATTAGTTTTTCGATTGGCGAATCACGCCATTCACGCGGAATGTCATTGAGTGAGGATATCTCTTGTAGACGTCCTATGTAACGCTCATCATCACAAATACTTTCAGGTAGCGACATACGCTTTCTCCCACCGACGAACCATAAGTGCGAATATCATCATAACATCAACTTATTGGTTTGATTTTTGTTGATGCACTAAATAAACCGAATATCGCTCTACTTGGTCATTATAAAAACTAATCGCAAGCTCGGTGATGTCGCCTGAAATCTTGCCGTCCGTTTTCTTTGTGTCGGTGATTTGATAAACCCACATTTCAGCCGTAAATGTGCAGTCGCTTTTGCCAAAAATAGCCATAACTTCTTTTTTCGATTTTCCAAGTAGAGTCTTTTCCTGCGCTTGGAAGAACTTCCAACGCTCGGCATCTGTCTTGCCCTTGAGAAGTGGTCCGCCAAGTGCAACACCTGGTTTCATGCCAGTCAAGTTTTTGGGCAAGTTCTGTGCTAGAAGCGGCTGGCAGCCCAGCGCAAGAATGCAAACGAGACATAATAATTTGAATGGCATGTAATTAACCTCCAGCGCGTCAAGCGGTTATTATATCGAAGCGGTTACAGTTTTGGAGACTATCGATGGGATTTTCAGTTTCGTATTTGGCAGTCAAAAATAAGGCGAAACTTGAGATTTTGAGAAATCTTTCTTTGAAGGGCACAAGAGAATTCGAAGAGTTTTTTGATTCCGACTATAACGGCGCAGATCTCGACAACGGCTGGTATCTCGTGGTGGCAAATGAGTTTCAATCCAAAATTTTTAAAGAGTCTAGCTTGAGTCGACTCTCTCAGGGAACCGAACTTTTAACCTGCATGGTCGAAGAACATTTGATGCACAGTGTGGCCACGGGCTGGTCTGACGGTAAGCAAATCTGGTCTGTTTATCACGCAGGTGATGGCGAAGATAACGAAACAAACTTGACCAGCGAAGGTGATTTACCAGAAGATTTCGAGCAAGTAAAAGAACAAATGTTTTCTGAGCAATCTGGTAGCAAGGGTGGTGTCGACTATATCTTCGATATTCCCGTTGCATTATTCACTAACGCTACTGGTTTTAGATACGATTATGTGCCCGAGGAGCTCGGTGCCAAGCCGTTTGAGAAGTTGAAAACTTTGGGAACACCGTAGTTCGATTCAAAAACAATGCATCTAACTCGGGCACCATATTTTATAGACTACGGAGAATATCGTGACTTTCGATATTTCCAGTCGGATTATTTCGATCTTAGGGAATTGTATAATCGCTGCCCTCAACTGTTTACTAACAAATGGGTAATAATAACCGCACTCGATTATTCTGATTTTTTGCCGCCGGACGAGTCGGATATTTATTATGAATCGAGCGAAAAACCTTTCAAGTTGACCTCTCCAATGGATTTACCTTCTTCGGGATGTGGCGATGAATATTATTTCTTTGATGAAAAAATCAACACTCAATCGTTAAAAGTTTTAACTGATTTGCAGCCATTTGATAATGTCCGTTTAAGTGAAACTAACGTTAATCAGTTTGATAAACATTGGGATCTTTTGAATCAAGTCCAAGCATCAGGCTATATGTTTTTTGGACAATTTACTACATTCATTTTTAAAGATAAGTCATCGGTTCAGGCATTCATTGAAAGTGCCTACTACAAGGGTGTTCCCAAAATTCACATTGCAGAGTATAAGGCGCAAATTCGAGCTTTAAGAAATCCTCCGACAATCGCAAATGAAAAATGTGCGAAAAGAGGATGCAAGAATAATCGCATCATGTATGGTGTCAATTGTGCCAGGCATCACTATCAAATGCTTAAGGGCAATCTGTTTTTAGGAGAGATTTTCGATGATCCTTTACCCGGTGAAAAACGCCGCTCCATTTCCGATGGTAATATTCCAAATTCAGACAAATTGATCCTTGGAATTACTGCACTTCTCGTCATTTCATTCATTGCGCTTACTGTTTGCTTTATCTTGGCGACTGCTAGATAAGAAGCGTAGCTGCTGGTGTATTATACTACCCAAAGTTTCCGGAGGTCCTCATGCAGTCGAACAAGTTATCGCCAGCTCGCATTTCAAAATGGGCTTTGATGGTCGGTTTACTTTATAGTGCAGCAGTTGGCTGCGCGTCGGATGGTGATGAATCAATAACGGCTGGCAGACCAGATCCACTAAAAGGCGCCACGCAAAACTCTTTGCCAAATGCGACACCGAAAGCGACTCAAACTTCCACCCCATCGGCAATCACCACGACTCTAATTAGTCGCATTGTAGTTAACCCGCCCGCGTTCAAACACCCGGCTGTAAGTCCAGCCAGTATTCAAGCCGTCAAGAATGCTATTAACGCATTGCCACCGGCTCTTCGCACCAAGCTTGACCAAAGCGAAGCGCGTGTGATTATATCGCCCAACATGACTGACAGATGGCCTGAATCTATGAAAGAGCAGCCCGAGGCGGAGAAGGATCCAAATCCAACTTTGGCTGAACAACCAGGTCGCATTTACGGGCTTGATATGTGCGTTTACGAGCGCCCGAAGAAACGCGGTAGCACCGACCTTGGTGCTGCGCGTAAACCTGCATATATTCAACTACAAGTCGGTGACATGTGTTTTCAGGTACTCGATGACATGATGACTTTATCGAAAGATCCTGCTCTGCGCAAAGAATGGAACGAAGATAAGAAATTCATTCCGCCTGATGTGCAGCCAAAAGTAGCGAGCTTTACCAAGCTTGATGATTGGGGTCCGCGCGAAACCTGTGCTGAGATGTTCGGCTCCATGATGGGCGGTCGCAACGAGAATACAGATAATTTGTACAAGTATTTTCCACGGGTTAAGAAATGGCTCGTGAAGCGCCTGGAGATTAAAGGGCAATGAGAACTGGTCAGTTGTTTTTGCATCTTGCGGGATTCAAGAAACCATTGAGGTCATCCGACTTTTCAACTTTCGCGGAGCGCTAAGCGCTAAGCGCTCAGCGCTCAGGATCACTAAACCAGAAAGCACACGAGAGAGGCGCTGGCAGATTTAATGATTAATTCGCAGGCAAAATTGAACTTTTTAGCCGCACAGATCGTTTTAACTAGTAGAAGCACATCCGGTCGCCCCATTTTTTAGTCCGAGGTGGCAGCAATGTCAAAAAGATTTTCAATTACTCTTGCTGTGGCCGTAGCAGGGCTTGCATGCGTTCAGGGCGCTTCCGCTCAGAGCGTGACGCAGGTTGACCAGGTTAGCAGAATGGATAGGCAGCCCACGCAACAAGGCATGCAGGGCAGGCAAAACATGCAGGGCAGGCAAAATATGCAGGGCAGACCAGGCAAGCAAAAGAAAATGGCGCTCATGCCAGGCGATGTCGCCAAAGAGAACATCCAGAAAGTAACCTCTGAGATACGCTGGAATTCAAATCTTAATAGCGCCCTTGCGCAAGCGCACAGGCAAAACAAAATGGTCCTCTGGGTGCACCTGGTCGGCAATTTAAGCGGCGCGACGTGAAGTGCCGCAAATAGCCTGAGAGCCGTGTCGCTCTCGCAAGAACCAGCCTTCTCCACTCTCAAAAACTATCTCGTTTGCGGATATAAGGATATTTCAAACGAGTCTTTCGCCGGCTTTTCGGGCAAGCACGAAGTGGGCGGCAACGCCATTAATACATCAAACGGTGCGGGTCCCACTAATCTTCAGACATTTTTACTCTCGTCCGACGGAACCGTTTTGAGCTGTTTGCCGGGCTTCTGGAACCCGGTTGATCTGGTGAGCGAAATCGAGTTTGCCAATCGTTTAAATAATGTTTGGACCAATCCCAAAATGTCGCACACGCAGAAGAACAATTATTTCAAGCAAATGCATCTTGCTCATATCAACGAGCATTCATTTGCAATGGTAAAAAGAAGTCGTATGCAGAATTTCGACATGGCGCATGAAGCAAAAAATAATCTATACACTTCTGATACCATTCTCGACCGAGGTGCTGCAACGGCAATCCTTAACGAAGACAGGCATTTGAAGCGTGGCGCAATGCAAGCATTTAAAACGACCGACAGAATTATGCACGAGCGTATGGCCACGCGACCGTTTGTTTCGTACACCAGTTTCGATACCAGTCAATTCGCTAAGTATGGTCGTCCGCTTTATGACAAGAACGAAGACTTCAGAACAGCAGATGGAAAATTTTTAGACAATGGAAGAGTTGTAGATATGGCACCAGATTCGGTGAAAGACAAACCGCTCATAGGAAAAATACCGGATCAAGTGATGAGAAAACGGGCAAAGAGACAGCAAAGAGGCCAGTCCAATCAATTCAACCAAGTCAACCAAACAAATCAATCAAGCGATAATCGGCTCTGGGGGCAGACCGAGCAATATCGTCCCGAGCAAAGGCAATGGGGACAGAACATGAATTAGTTTGGCGCCGAGCCTTTCTTGGGCTCAACCATCTTCAGCCTTTAGTTCTTCTCCAGAATAGAAAGCCTGCAATACCTATTAAAGCCAAGCCTATCCAGAGCATAAAATTGCCTGAACTCTTCTTCGATTCGACAGTTTCTGCATAAGAGACGATTTCCTTGTCGCCAGCCGACATTTTATAAAATCGTCCGTATTTGTCTTTGGTGCCTTCATTATCAACCCAGACCTTGACCTGTTGTCCGGTTTGAAGAGCTGCCTGCACTTCAGTGTAGTGAGGACTGTCGTCCTGATAATCGGTGCGCATGTCGTTTAACCGAAATGCAATTTGATCGTGGCGTCTGGTGCGAGTGAAGTGTACCTGCTCAGGAACGCCTTCGAACAGTTTTAATTTGTTCTCTGCTGCGGGATGGTCGGTGAGCGCGAAATAAACTAAGCCAACGCCAATCAAAAGATAAAACACAGGTCTAATTAATGCCCAGATTTTCACTGCAAGCTCCTATTGCCCCATTCTGACGTATAAAATACATTCCATGGGTCTGGCAGTTTTTAACGGGTAGAAAGTCAAACAGCCCAGCGCTTGTTCACCTGGAATTCATCTTACGCCCATATCCTGAGGACAGTAACTCTCAGGAAACAGGCGAATTGCCCAATGCTCGCACAAAAGATTCTCAAAGCACTAGATTCGGACAATGCATCTAAACCCATCGATGAGCTGAAAGATGCCGCTAATAAATCGAGTATCGACAGATGGATACCTTTTGCAGCCCTTCATCTGCTTGGGCTTAGTGCATTTTTGTTCGAAGTCAGTGGCGATGTAATTATTCTTGCTATAGTTTTGTATTGGGTGAGGATGTTCGCCATAACAGCTTTCTATCATCGATATTTTGCTCATCGAACTTTCAAAACATCCCGTTTGTTGCAATTTGTATCTGCTTTTATCGCATGCACGTCTTGTCAAAGAGGCCCCTTGTGGTGGGCATCTCATCACAGGCATCATCACCGCTTTTCAGACACAAAGCACGATATTCATTCACCGGTAGAAAGTGGTTTTTTGTGGTCTCATATAGGATGGATAACTTGCGAAAAGTACATGCCGACCGATTATGAGCGAATCAAGGATTTTACTTGTTATCCAGAGTTGGTCTGGCTGAATCGATTCGACTGGGTACCGGTGGTCATTCTCTCGCTTGGGTGCTATGCCGCGGGTGGTCTTAGGTATGTCGCCTGGGCTTTTCTATCGACCGTAGTTTTGTTCCACTGTACCTGTTTCATCAATTCGCTTGCTCATATTTTTGGCTCAAGACGCTTCAAGACAGAAGATTCGAGTCGTAACAATTTTGTTTTATCGCTCATCACCATGGGTGAAGGCTGGCACAATAATCATCATGAAAATCCTGGCTGGGTCAATCAGGGTCGAAAAGTATGGGAACTTGATGCTACATATCTTGTTCTTAAGGCAATGAGCTGGTTTGGTTTGGTGTGGGATTTGAGGACATCGAAATGAGCCCGCGCGTTGCCATTATTGGTGGTGGCATTGCCGGTCTTGGATGTGCTCGTATTCTGAGCAAGCATATGCAAGTAACATTGTTTGAAAGTGAGTCTCGCGCAGGGGGCATGCCAATACTATCGAAGTAAATGAGGATGGCAAAACAGTCTCCATCGATACCGGTTTTATGGTATTTAATAAAACCACTTATCCAAATTTTTATAAGCTTTTATGCGAATTAGAGACGCCAATTGAACCAACCGACATGTCGTTTAGTGTCCAGCATGCTCCAACGCAGCTTGAATGGTCTGGAACTGGCATAAAAAGAGCGTTAGCAAAAAAAGGAAATTTGTTCAATCTAAGGTTTTTGAAAATGGTGAGCGGAGTAGCCAAGTTCAATCGAATGTGTCTAGCAGTGCTTGAGCAGTGGCAGCGTGGGGAGCGAAAACTTCAAACAGTGGAAGAAGCAACGCGAAGTGCAGGCATCGGGGAGGAATTGCTTCAATTCTATGTATTGCCCATGATGTCGTCGTTGTGGTCGGCCACACCCGATGTCGTTTGCAAGTTTCCCATTATTCTGTTGGCTAAATTTATGCATTCGCATGGACTACTTAGTGTTTATGGCAAACTAGACTGGTATACCGTCAAAGGTGGCTCCCAAACTTATGTCAAAAAAATGATTGAACCATTTGCTGAATGTGTCCAGCTTAAAAGTCCAGTCGACTCGGTTTTTTTACAAGATAATGGTGTCACGCTGAACATAAAGGGTAAGGAAAGTCGTTTTGATTTGTGCATCTTCGCTTGTCATGCCGATCAGGCTTTGCGTCTTTTGCCACTACCTTTGACATCAGAGCGAAAGTTATTGTCCAAATTTGAATACAGCGACAACCTAGCTACGCTACACTGTGATCAAAGCGTGATGCCAAAAACCAAAGGCAACTGGGCATCCTGGAATTACAGAATAAAAGCTCAGTCAGGCAAATTGTGTTCGTCAACACATTATTGGATGAACAGTCTGCAAAAGCTATCCAGCAAGCAAAACTATTTTGTCACTCTAGACCAAAACCCTGATATCAATCCCGAGTCAATAAAGGCACAAATTAACTACACCCATCCTATTTTTACTACTGAATCAATTCAAGCTCAAGATGAGCTTTTTCGATTGAATCAGTGTGAGACCAATCGATTGTTTTTTGTCGGTAGCTACCACGGCTACGGGTTTCATGAAGATGCCTATGCCTCGAGTGTGAATCTTTGTCAGTCAATATTGCGAAGATCGATTGCATGAAGTCAGCAATCTACGAGTTTTCCATAGAACATCACCGATTGTCACCCAAGCGACACAGCTTCAAAAATAAGCATTACATGTTTTTGTTTGATCTAGACGAATTAGACGAGCTAGATCGTAATTTAAAATTATTTTCGCATCATGGGCGTGCACTGTTTAATTTCAGAAATAGCGACTATTCCTATGCAGGCGATGATTCGGCAAGAAGTAAACTCAATCGTTTTTTACTGAACGAAAGTGCAATGTGCCGGTTGAAAAAGTATTACTACTCACAAGTCCCAGACATTTGGGATACGTTTTCAATCCGCTTTCTGTTTACTACTGCTTTGACAAGAATGAAAAACTCAGTCTAGTGGTACCAGAAATTTGCAACACTTTTCACGAGCGAAAGTCATATTTGATCTGTCAAAATGACGATGCACAGACTAGTTTTAAAGCATGCTTTGCTAAAGAGTTTTATATCAGCCCTTTTACTAACTTGGACGATATATTGCATTTTGAATTCAGCGAGCCTGGCGAATTGCTAAATGTTCAAGTCACCACCAAGCGAAATGATCAGACTATTCTCATTGCTTCAATGAGCGGGCGGCGTCGAGAACTAACTGATAGTGCGCTTTTAGATTGTATGCGCAAATATCCATTTAGTAATTTTTTGGTTTCAGCAGGCATTCATGCTCATGCACTCCTGTTATGGTTAAAAGGTGTTCCTCACTTGAGAAAAGAATTGAACCCTCATTTGCAGACTAATATCTTGAGGAGAATGTCCAAGTGAAAATGCTTCGACAACTGGTGCTGCAATCTCTGATTTCTATGCCGCAAGGAAATCTGGTGCTAACATTGCCCGATGGATCTGTTCATAAAAACGAGTCGCAAAGCCCCGGAGCAGATATTGAAGTTAATGTGAATTCTTGGACCTTTTTTGATCGGTGCATCAAATTTGGTGCCATAGGTTTTGCCGAATCATACATTAATGGAGAGTGGACCACCCCTGATTTGACCAAAGTTATAGAATGGTTTATTTCAAACGCCGATCAGTCGACTGTGATGGAAAGCTCTAAACGTCAGTCTGGATTTCTCAATCTTTTGCATTTGTTTAATAAGTTAGCGCATCAAATGAGACCAAACACCGTTGATATAGCAAAACTCAATATCCATGAGCATTACGACCTGGGGAATGAATTCTTTTCTTTGTTCCTCGATGATACCATGACATATTCAAGCGCAATATTTGCCGATAGCTCGCAAAGTTTGCGCGACGCACAATTAAATAAATACGAATCGATTTGTCAAAAGTTACATCTTAAAGAAGGCGACCACATACTTGAAATCGGCTGCGGTTGGGCTGGCTTTGCTTGTTATGCAGCCGAAAAATACAAGGTGAAAATCACAGGTATAACAATTTCACAAGAACAATTTGATTTTGCTAAAAAAAGAGTGGCGGAGCAAGGACTCTCCGACCGGATTGAAATTTTGTTGAAAGACTTCAGACATATGGATGGAAAATTCGACAAAATTGTTTCCATTGAAATGGTTGAAGCATTGGGCGACGGGCAGGTGGACACATTCTTTAAAGCCTGTTCTAAATTGTTGAAGAAAGATGGTCTGATAGGTATACAAATGATCTCGTCAGCCGACAGTCGCTATGACCAGTTAAAAAATAGTGTGGACTTTATTCAAAAACATATTTTTCCAGGCAGCCTTTTGCTATCCATCGAAAGAGTGGTGAGGGCTACCCACAAAACATCAGACCTTCAATTAGTAAGTCTTTGTGATTATGCTGAGAGTTACGCTCAGACTTTGTTTTTGTGGCGTCAAAATTTCTTGCAAGCAGAAGATGCCATAAAGGCACTAGGTTTCACCGATTCATTTATTCGCAAATGGACATATTATTTTTGTTATTGCCAAGCTGCGTTTGCCAAAAGACAAATCGGTTTATTACAAATCGTTTTGAGCCGACCTAACAACAAAGAGCTGGCAGAAGCGAGGGCAATACAATGAGCGAAATTGCATTTAGTTATACCATCGTAGCCGTCATGGCATCGGCAATGATGACTTTGGCTTGGTTGGCGCATCTCAAGTATAAGAATGCATCATTGGGCGATATTCCCTGGTGCTTTGGCAATATTGTTTTCTTCGCCGCACTTACCCAATATCATCATAATTGGTCCACCGCGCACATTGTATATCTTTTGATCATTACACTCTGGAGCGCAAGACTAGGCATCTATTTGACCGGCAGAATTTTCAAAGACCCTTACAAAGAAGATGATAGATTCAAGAAAATCAGAAGTGATGTCAAAAAGAACGAAGGTCTAATATTCTTTGGACTGTTTCAGTTTCAAGCTTTTTTGCAAATCTTACTTTCGTCTTGCTATGTGGTTTGCGCTATGGATTCGGGACTGCATATTGGTTTGGCACAAATATTTGCTCTCTTTTTGTTTATCATTTCGTTTATTTTGCAATGGATTGCCGATTTTCAATTAGCCGATTTTTCTCGTCACAATCATAATCAAAAGTCTGTCTGCGACAAAGGACTCTGGAAATATTCACGACATCCAAACTATTTTTTTGAGTGGTGCATCTGGTTGTCTCTGGCCATTTTTGCTCTCAATTCGCCACTAGCTTTGTTGGCCTTTTTAAGTCCACTCGTTATTTATGTGGTGCTTACGCAGATATCGGGCGTTAAGCTCAGTGAGGAAGTGTCACTTGCTAAGCGCGGCGAAGCATACAAAGAGTACATGAGTCGAACGAGCAGTTTCTTTCCACTTCCTGCAAAAACGGCTAAAAGTGAGAAACGATGACTGTTTACGACTTGATTAGCGCGGGATTGCTGCCAGATTTTGTCATTCGATTCGGCATTAGACAAATGCTCAAAGCCAAGCTCGAAGACTTTAGAAGTTTGTCGACAGATGCTGGCAAAGAAAAATTTATGCAGTTTGTGGAAGAATTGAAGACCAGTCCAATAGCTTTGCATACAGACACTGCAAATAAGCAACACTATGAGCTACCGGCTGAATTTTTCCAAACAGTGCTTGGACACCGGCTCAAATACAGCAGTGGTTATTGGTTGAATGTGGATAATGCGACGCTCGATTCAGAGAACTTAAATAAAGCCGAAGACTCTATGCTAGATTTGTATTTGCAGCGAGCCCAAATTAGAGATAATCAATCGGTGCTTGATCTCGGCTGTGGTTGGGGTTCTTTCTGCTTATATGCAGCATCTAAATTTCCAAAAACGAAATTTACCGCATTGTCCAATTCAAATGTACAGCGTAAGTACATTTTGAATCGCGCCACTGAATTGAATTTGTCAAATTTGTCTGTGATTACAGGTAATGTAGCCGAGATTGAAATGGAGCAATCATTTGATCGAGTGGTATCAATTGAAATGTTTGAGCACATGAAAAACTACGAACTTTTAATGGCTAAAATTTCTCGATGGTTCAATAAAGACGGGAAGCTGTTTTTGCATATTTTTACCCACAAAAACTTTACTTATCACTTCGAAAACATAGATGGCAACGACTGGTTGACTGAAAACTTTTTCACCGGTGGCACCATGCCCAGTGACGATTTGCTTTTATACTTTCAAAATGATCTCAAAATAGAATCTCACTGGAGAGTTGATGGCAGACACTATAGAAATACTGCCAATGCATGGCTCAAAAAGATGGATCAAAATAAAACCAATTTGCAAAGCCAATTTGAAACAACCTATGGCGCTGAAAATTACCAAAAGTGGTGGAATTATTGGCGTTTGTTTTTTCTTGCTTGCGCCGAACTCTGGGGATACAAGAACGGCGACGAATGGATGGTTTCTCATTATCTCTTCAAGAAGTAGAAGCGATCATGAAATACTAGTTACTTGCCAGTTCCTTTCGATCGCCTTGATGCAAGGCGCAATATACAAGATCGCGAATTTCATTGGCTTGCTTGCTGTTTAATGTGAGCACTGGATCTCGAATAACCAAACGCAAAAGAATATTCTTTTGTCGCTCCTTCATTCCCATTCGAGTATGTGCCTCTGGTGGCAAATCAGAATATGGTGTCTCGCTAATAATCTCGATGCTTTCAAGGCGCGAGGCATGTTCTGGTGATGCCTGGCGAATCTTGTCACCAAGTTCTTCGGCAGTCAACTCTTCATCGACTGCGATAGATAAGTCTCTTCGAACTGGTGGCTGATTTGATACCATTACATATGTACTTAGATCGAGCATTTGACTCTGCACTCGCTCATCGCTAGAGCGCAAAAGCCTGATGTCATCAATAGATTTGCGTAGCATCAAGATTCGGTCCAAACCTAATCCCATGGCAAGACCTGTAGCATCAAGCCCCGCTTCATGGATAACAGAGAGTGAAGCAAGCCCGCACTCGCCAATTTCAATCCAATTTTCATTTACACGAACATCAATTTGTAGTCCGTTTGTGGTGTATGGATGCGGTGATGTGACTGTTCTATACTCACTGCCAGGAAGTGCGGCATTTACAATTTCGCGAATCATTTCATGCAAATGTTCGATGCTCATTTTATTTTTGCATATGCGCCACAAGTCCAGGTGATGCGGCTCTGCAGAGTGTATTTTGTCTATGGTGTCACGACGATAAACCATGCCGGGGCATACAAGCAAAATATCTTCAGGAGGATCATAGACTAAGCTTCGCAAGAGCCCAGGTATCATGGCGCTTGTATGCGCGCGAAGCATCACCTGCGGTGTTAGGTAGCGAGTGTATCGAACATCGCGCACCACGCCTTCGGGTGGGTAACCAAGCCGGTCGTAATTGTCCTCGACCGACACCACAGGGCTGCCGCGATATATAATTCTTTTGCATTGCCAGAGGCGCGCAAGTGCTGTGTGAATTTCTTCTACGATGAGCTGCATTGCATGCGGACCTTGCAGTGGATCAGAAAGGTCGCGCAAATGAAGGGCGCGCT
This sequence comes from Candidatus Melainabacteria bacterium, assembly GCA_016699165.1. GTDB lineage: Bacteria > Cyanobacteriota > Vampirovibrionia > Obscuribacterales > Obscuribacteraceae > Aved-18. The sequence continues at coordinate 4,849,565 of CP064963.1, forward strand.
CAAGTGCGCCCGAGGTAATAGGTGTAATCATTATACTCTCCGGAATTAATCGAATTAATGTGATTTAGGTGCAAACAAAAAATCCCCGCTTCTCAGTAGCTGGGGAGTATGTTCAGACATCAATTCGCAAATTCGTGCGCTAGAGCCGACGATAACTAACACCCAGACTTCAGGAGTCGGGGTTTCTAAATCGTTTTGTGATCGGCAATAACAAATTCATGACTGGTCTCAAAATGGTGACTATTTAAACATACCCAAACTTTACCGATTTGGCAACATAAATCTGCGATACAATTTTAGGCAACTAAAGCACGCCAAAGGAAAAAACAATGAATAGCAAAGGTGAATTCCTTCCTTCCAATACGTTCAGGATTGAGCGCCTTGTGCCGGGTCCTATCGAGCTGGTCTTTGACCATTTTGCTAAATCAGAATTATTTAGTAAATGGCTGATGAAATGCTCAATTCAGCCTGAGCTTGGCGGACTCATTACGCTTCAAGTTGACCCAGTTCCTCCTGGCACCCACGACACAGACCAGATAGAACCGCATGTATGCTGGATTCGCGGACTCATAAATGAATTCGATCCGCCGCATGTTCTTGCATTCTCCTGGAATGAATCAAGTTACAACGCTGCGACGCACTTCAAAATTGAATTAGCCGAGCGCGACGGGCAGGTTCATCTTGTATTGACGCATAGCCACCTCAATCCCGAGGTGATGGCTGCTGTTGCTGCTGGTTGGCATACGCATCTTGAGTCGATGATCGCTCTGGTCAAAGGCGAAGAGATACCTGACTTCACCAAAACTTTCGAGCGCCTTTTGGCAGAGTATCGTGTGATATTGGCTGGTGCATCAGTTGTTGTCGTCACCGCTACCGCGACACCAGCGGTGGCATCAGATTTGAGCAGCGATGCTTACAAAGCTGTCAGCACTCATCGACAAGAGTTATTGATCAAATACGATTCTGTATGGAAAGACGCTGACCATCTGCAGTCGGACATAAATATTCTTGAGCGAGCAAATGAGCGCGACGAAAAATCTATAGATATTTTGTATCGCGACTTGAAAGAGAAGAAAGATTCTTTGCGAAAGATCGAATTGGATATTCGCGATTTAGATAAGGTGCTGAGTTAGTTCTCCCGCAAAACAGGAAATACCCTATAGCCCCAGGCGGGTTGCTCTGCCAATATGTCATTGGACATCAAATGCGGGTGAGCCGGTATGAGACTGATCAGGTTATGGTTACTGACCGCTTTTGCTTTGGCAACAAGCTTTGCGAGCAGTTCTCTCGCCCAGGTGAAGGCCGATGGTAATCTGCTAGAAGCTTATAAAGCTGACTTACAAAGGCGGGTTATGCGCAGCTATTTTCCCCCTAAGTGTATGTCGCCTGGATTGACCCAAGTGGCATTCAGCATCGAGAAAAACGGTGGGATAACATGTGTCAAACTGAAGAAGAGTTCGGGTTGTCCTTTATACGATAGATCGGCTCTGGAGGCTGTTGAGCGTGCGGTGCCCTACAAGCCTTTGCCCGACGACCGTGCTAATTTAAATGTGGCAGTCAATTTCGACATGGGCAGGATTTGGAGCAAGAAATCGGTGGTCACAATTTTGGACGGACCGTTGAAGAAATCGGATAGCACGCCCAATACGAAGTCGGCTGATATGTTGACACAAAAACGAACCGTAAAGAATTTATGTCAGGCACTGCGCGATGGAGATTTTGCCAGAGCGCAAATGGATATTTCGGGTATTCCTCAAGAAGGCAAAGATTTGCTTGTTCGAGTGTTGTTTCGCCAGATTGAAACTTATGTAGAAACGCCTGGCATGAAAGATTCGGATAGTATCACGATAATTCTAGATAGTACTGTTTATCTCAAAGCGGAAAGTCGAGACAAATTGAAAGAGGCTTCCAAGCCTGTGCTCGAAATGTTGAAGGCGCGCAAGTCAAACGAAGAGTTGAAAACGAATAAAGAGTTTTTGACTGCGCTTGCTGATTTTTTTGAGAAGGTGGAAGAAAGTGCTGTTTATGAGTGACTCAGTTCGTCTCCATAAATAAGGCGAAGAAATAAACGTGCAATATTTTGGGAATCATCAGCTCCAGAATGTAAGCGTCCTTCAAATTCCATTTCAAATTTTTTTAGCATCGCCTCCAAACTGAAATTGATATCCTTGCCAGTGATTAAAGCAAATAGAATTGAAACATTTAACCGATGAGGGCTAAAGGAAGCAGTAAACGTTTCCTCCAAGAATGATATTTCATTGCTACTGTCCGAGATTAGTAACCTATTTGCGAATCCATAAACAAGTAATCTGCGCAGAGCTTCTTCCTTTTCAATTCCTTGCTTTTTTAATTTTGCAGAAGACCAGCCAGTAAGTCGCTGAATTTCAGGTGAGATTTCAAAATCAGGTTTGATGGGAATGCTGTAAGTTTCAATGATTTTCCGTTTTTCTAAATTTACGGTAGTGATACCAATTTCAATCAATCTGCCGTTGTCATGCTCGATATCAACTACGTTTGCGATTTTTGAGAGATTCATAATTGTTACTCTCCAATACTTACTATTGTCGACCCGCTATTTTCCTTAATTCTCGAACATCGTAGGTGTCACTATCTCGTTTTCTGAAAGCCAAAATAACTACCTGTTTTTTCTTACTATCTAACGAAAAGAACATTCGGTAGTCCCCTACCCTTCTCTTGTATATGGGCAGTTCAGACTCTAGTTTAGTGATTCTATCGGCGCCTTGCGTGGGCTTTTCGCTTAATCTGAGAATCGGATCTTCAAATAGCAGGCGAATCGAATTGTCCAGTTTTCCAAATTCTCGGCCGGCTGCAGGAACAAATTCGACGCCGTATTTATTACCCCATTCCATATTTTCTCAGCAAATCTTTTGCTGGAATGAGTTTTTTTACGTTTAAACGCTCTGAAAGTGTACTATCTAAATCAATAACTTCCCGACGCATGGATTCCATTTTTTTTCCTACCGGGATAATGTGCAGAAGGTTTTTTCCGACCAGTTGTCCAAATTCGCTCATATTAACGAGCGTGTGTTGTTGCGGGTCTTCACCTAAATATAGAATTTGTTGGCGATCAGAGCGAACGTACAATTGAATGTTTGTAAGGTCATGATTGGGATCAATGTCTTTTAAATAGTCTCGAGCTTTTTTTACATTTTTGACTTTGACACCATTATCTTTCAATAACTTAATAAGTCGAAGCATCAAAAGCTCTGAAAATGAATATACGAACGAACCGGTTTTATCCTTTTTCGGTGCCACCACTTTTTGGGAAACCAACCATTTGATTTCGCCTTTCGATAGTCCGCAAAAATCGGAAGCCATATCTAAAGCAAAACCGGTAAAAAGTTTCATTTAAGCGCGCCTTTAGCTATATTCCAGGGAATCAAAATACCATACGTTTATACAGTATATCATTTTTCAAATCTCTGCAAGCGTGGTTAGATGGTAAATTGAGAGCTACGATGGTAGAAGTAAATTTCAACACTAAAACAATATCGTTCAACGTAGTCTTGTTTGGACCGCCCGAGTGCGGCAAGAAGACCTGGATTGAATACATGCATCGCTATATTCCCAAGCCAAGCAAAGTGCTTGAGTCGTCGATTGAGCACGAGAAAACTATGTCGTTTTCATATGAGCCCATGGAAGGAATTAAAATCGAGAAGTTCTGTCATGTGCTGAATGTGATGACTTGTTCGCTCGATATTCATCAACAACCGCCCTTGGTATCAAGGATCTTGGACGCGGCAGATGGAATAGTTTTCATCGCTGATTCAAATCCAGATAACTCTGCGCAAAATTTAGAGTATCTCGACTTCTTGTTCGAGTATATGAAACGGTCAGGGCGAGAACTGACTACGGATAAGCTCGATGCTGAGCCTGTTGACGGTAAATGGTATTCGCTCGGTAAAAAGACTCTGAGGGCATTCAAAGTTCCTTGGGTGCTTGCGTATAACAAAAGGGACTTGTCGAATCGAATGTCTTGCGCACAGATGGACAGTGACCTCAAGCGGGATGGTGTCTACACGTGCGAGTCCAGCACAATCGAAGGTTTTGGCACGTTTGGCACTTTGAAGTATTTAAATCATGCGATGACCGATGGAGTTCATAAGCGTAAGAGTTGGTGGGAAGGGCTGGAAGAAGAGAGTGGTAAGTCGGAAGCCGATTGACTTATTTGAGACATTGGAAAAGAATAGACTATTACACCACTTGGGAAAGGTCCGCGGAAAACCTGAATCGATGATGAAATACACGACTCTTATATTGCTTCTCTGTTGCATCCTATTTCCAGTCAAAGTAGAATCTCAGGGACTTGTTGGTCCGAAAGAAAACGTGCGCTGGGGTTCCTCTACTGGCGGCGAACTTTTACCCGGAAAAACCGATTCAGAGCGGTGGCAGCTATTTCAGTCTAACGAAAAAACGCTTTTAGGAAAAACCGAAAAGGAAGTTACAGATTTATTTGGTAAAGGTGGCTCAGGTTTCGAAAAGAATCAGCTCGTTTATCGAATAACTGATTGGAAGCGAAAGAACAAGTCTCCCATAGGAACAGCAACAGATGTTACTTTGACTTTTTTTAAAGGTAAAGTCGCAAGCTATAATGTCCACCTGGTTCACTGGGACTAAAAGTTGCCATTTACAATTTTGCTTTTAACTTCGGGTTTGGAATTGAACCAGCTATTTAATTTCCTCAAGTTTTCGGCATGGCTTTCTAAATAGGTTTTATGACCAGAAGCAAAATAATTTCGATAAGTTGAGGGCCTTGTATTTCCATCAATTTGCATGCCAGCGATAGCTTTGTCAATCAAAATTTCGCGTAATCCATCCTTCCCTTTTGCATGAAAGATAGAGACTAAATCAAGGTCTGGCAGTTTTACGCCATGGCTTGAGATGTTAGCGAAAGTAACAGGTTCACTGCCTAAAATGTTTTTTGTGATTTCGTTATGAACTTGAATTTCGCTAATAAAGGCGCCCAATTCAAGATCCGATTTAATAGCAAGGTATTTGTTGAGGTCAGTAACCTGTCCATCGAGATAAAGAGCTTTGATGCCTTGATGAGTAGAATGGAAAGCTTCATGCGCAAAAGTTTCGATTTGCTTGCTTATGGAAGCTGTTGGATCTATTGTGATGGTGCTATTTGACCGGTCATATTCTGGATTCTTAGCGTTTGAATCAAAGTGAATTTTTATTTGGTCGAACCATGGACATGTTTTAATTCGGTCAATGATCTGTTCAAGTGTTTTAGACTTGCCGGGCTGCCCATCGGTGAGAGACTTGGATTTAAAGTACGCATCAAGAAACGGCGTCGAGTAGTTTTTCAATAAATCTTGGAAGAGAACTCTTGTACCATCTTTGGGTTTCAATTTTTCAGTAGTTTTTTTCAAATTTGAACGTTCAACACTGTCGTCCACTATTTCGAATCGATTTGCTATAAGATTTGCATACTCAGGGTCATCAGGACTTAGTGCTCGAAGGCTCATGTCGGACGGACTGTCTTGATTGCCCTCTGCTTTAATTTCAAAAAACATAGATTGATGCTCAACTTTATTGACGCCAGCAACTACAGAATCTTGTGCGACTTCTGATTTTTCAGGCGAATCTATCTGAAGTTTCTCCGTTTCTGGATTTTTGTCGCTTGTCATAAAAGCCTCTTTCAAAGGTTACGCAGCTTACCGACATCAGAATTCTATTGTGGCATAGTAGTCTATTCGTCACGCGAGGATTTAATGATGAAATTGTCGAGTCTAATAGCTCTGGTCGTTGTCTTCGCGTGTGGGAATCAACCAGCATTCGCCGGAAAGTGTTATGGCTACTCGCCTTGCGACGCTTGCAAGAATTGCAATTACTGCAAACACTGTGCGCAGAACGGAGGTTCGTGCGGGGTGTGCAAGGGCAAGCATGTGAGAGGGCAAAAAGGGCGAAACGGGCAAGTCACAGAAAAGCTACATAGTGTGATTAAGAAGACGAGCGCCTAACTAGTAATCCTACTAAAGACAATCTAGCAAGCTTAGCTTAGTATGAGATTAGAAGGATAAACAGTCTTGCGCATTAATCTCAATCGCTTCACCTTATGCATTTTGCCCCTCTACGTTGTGTTGGGTTACCTCATAGTGTGGTATTTGCCCGAGAATATGCAGCCGGCTGCGCTGACAGCGTGTGCGCGAGAAAGGATTGCTTATTATGCGCTTGAACACGGTGAGTTTGGAAATAAAATCGCGCATTTTGTCTATCCAAAGATTGAGCGAGACACAAAAGCTGGGCGGTCTATCGCTTTTGATTATGGAAGCCAATTGTTGTACAAGGAGCGAGATGAAGAGGTTATAGAGCTTTTCGAAAGGAATCTGAAAAGTTTCCGTAAAGCGTATGGCGACAAAGATGGTCGTACGATTTGGGCAATGATTTCGTTGGCGATTGCGTATCGCGATGGTCGACAGTTCGAAAATTCGATGGCTTGTGCCAATGAGGTTCTTGATGCTTTTAAAGGGCAACCTTTGTGCGAAGAGGTTGTTTGTGCCTATCGCCAATTGAGGTACAACTATAGCGATATGGAAGATTATGAAAACGCAGTTTCGACCTGTGAAAAGTTGGTTGCGATGGAAGAGGCGTTTGGAGGTAGTCCATTGCATACTAATTTCGATCGCCAAATGCTTTCTTACTGTTATCGAGATGCGGGACAGTTTGACAAACAAGCTGAAGTGCTGAAGAAGATTGCGGAGATTAAAAACGCAGAGAATGGTAAAGGTCAAAAAGCATTGAAATCTAGAATTTCTTTTGGTTGCAAAATCGCAGAAGAAAAATATGGTTTATTTGATTTAGTCAAGTAGTCTACAATAAGTGGCTAAATGAGTCTCCACGACACCGCCAGTAATTTCCCTGACACCAAGCCCTTGTGTGGTTACCCTGTTTCGCCAAGGAAGTTCTGGCTGATGATGATTCTGACCGCCAGGCTCTACGCCGTCTATTGGGCATACAAAAACTTCCTCGCACTTGACACGACGCCAGCCAAGCGCCCCCAAATTCTTGCGGGCATCAATAGTATCTTGATTGTTTTTCGCTTCAACCACCTCATGAAACTGATCGAAGCCGAAGGCGCCAAGCACGATGTGCCAGTTAAATTCCCGCGCATATTCTATTTGATTTGTCTGTTTGTTATCATTCCGGTAATCGGAGGCGTTTTAGCTTATTATGCCGTGCCTTTTAGCTTTGTGGTGCCGGTTGTGCTCACTACCTGGCTTTTGAGCAAGCCCAATGAAGCGCTGCTCAAAATCAATGCGCACCTGGCACCGCAAGCTCGTGTCGACACTGAGTTTACTCGATACAACTATGTGCTTATAGCGGTGGTGCTTGCGTTTATCTTTTTCCATCCTCTGGACAAACTCAATTTAAGTCCTACACAATGGCTTGCAGAGCAGAATTCGGTCCAACGTTGCAGATGGATTTACGACGACCCGAAAGATAAAGCCGAGCAAGAATGGAAGGCGCGCAGAATAAAAGCGATGGATCGCTTCTGGGAAAATTATAAAAGTAAGGGCGATAAGATGTTCGACCCCGAAACCAATATGGCATCAGATGTGATGCTTGATAGCAGTTTAATTAGCGTGCATCCAAAGTTCAGATGGAAAGCTCAAAAGAGTGTAGACGCGCAGAATAAGCCGCATTACGACGTGACAATTTACACCTACGCGGGCGCAGCATACTTTCCCATAATTCGCACCATGGTTTCGCGCTCACCAAAGTCATCTGATTGCAATTATTACTGGTGTGAGCAGCCGGTGCCACCAGAAAAAATTCAAGAAACGATGAGTGCGCAGGAGAGTTTCGTTCTCAATTCGTTTCAAGCTAAATGTCATTTGACCAAATCGAATCTGATTGAAGTCGAAATCACAAGTCCCGATTTTGACGATAAAAATGAGGACGAAAATGTAAGATTAGCAACCACTATAAGCTATTTTGTGCTTGGGCAAGAAGCCCTTTCGACCTGGCTTGGCAAAGTCACTGCAAAGCGAGGTCCATCTGATATCAAACCCACGTCTGCAGCGAGAGAATTTAAAAGTGACTTTGAGTTGTTGAAGACGGTGGCTTTGAATAAACTTCCCGATAAGTACTATTATGAACTCAAAGGTCAGTCGCATAAATATTTCACGCCCGACAATAGCAAAGACGCCTTGGATACAAACAAGCCTCCTGAGCCAGACTTCGTTCCTAATGTTTTGCTGGCAGTCATGCAATCGCCTTTTGATTCTTGTCGATTTTCAAAGAACGGCGAAAAGATTGTCGCCTTTTCGACGCGCACACCTATTAAAGATGAAGCAACGGATCAAAAGATTTTTGAAGATGCTGATGTTTCGATGATGGCGCAGAAAGCCGGTCGCGTTTTCATAGGCTATCGCGAGGGTGGCTCGCTTAAATTACTTTGTGTTGTGAACGACGTTGCTAAAGCAAAACAGACTTTCAAGGAATTGTGCGACAAGCATGGACTCTCACATCAGTCGTGGTTATTGTTTCTGGATGTCGACATGAGCAATGAACAGATTGGTCTCTTTTCAGATACTAAAAAATATGAGAGCGAAAACGTTGAGGGTAGCAAATGACAGAATATAAGTTGTTAGTCAGCGATGACGCGCCTGCCGAGAGTGTTGCGGCTCATAGATTTGGTGGTAGACCTCTGGTTGCTAGAGACTCGAAGGTGGTCTGGCCGAATTGCAAGGAATGCAAGTTGCCTATGCTTTTTATTGGGCAAATGATGGTGCCGGCTCACGATGCCTCGTCGCAAAATTTGATTTTGATATTCAAGTGCGATAGAGAAAGTATATGCTCCAGCTGGATGCCGGACAAAGGTTGCAACCAGGTGATTGTGGTGCCGGTAGGTCCGACTATGACATTGATGGAATCGCCAAGTGCTGATGGATGTCTGCATAGTATTACATATGGTGCTATGGTGGCAGATTCATCGGGCGAAGATATTTATGATGCGATGAAAAATTATGTAGAGAAAACAAATTCGACCTTCGACAAGATTCTGGGATATATTTATGGCGAGCCCGATTGGATTCAAAATGATGAAACTCCCAATTGCAAGAAATGCAAGAAGCCAATGCGTTTTGTGGCGACCTTGAATGAGGGACCAGACCCGATGCAGACTTTCAATTTTGGTACTGGCGAAGCTTATTTGTTTGATTGTGCGTGTGGTGGTGGGAAGTTTTTGTGGCAGTGTTGAGCGCGATTATCTGCTTGATCTGCTCTTCCTTGCGCTTTCACTAGGGTTTTCACCAATGACGGGATTCGCTTGAATATCGATAATTGAATTCGAGTATAGAACCCATGCGCCATCTGAAACCACTACACCTTATTACAAACGTCTTGCTGCTATCTTTTGCGGTGGGAATGCTGCTTATTTTCTCTTCGGTAAGTCCATCATGGGCAAAGATTCGCACGCACCACGAAAATGAATTCATAACGGATTCGTTGATTTCCATTATTGCAAATCCAGAGCGGTATGACGGAAAGAAAATTCAAGTTAATGGTTTTCTACATCTGGAGTACGAAGACTACGGCTTGTATTTGTCCAAGGAAGATGCAGATTTCCTGCGAATGGAAAATTCTCTTCGAGTGGATTTTTCTGAAAGCGACATATCCTTTGAACCATTAGGTCACAGATCGTTCACGGCAACCCAGAAAGAAACTTATGATTTCAAGAATCCGGCACAAAGGCAGCAAATTCTCCATTTTAATGGTCGAAACGTTATGCTCAACGGCGTATATGATGCTGAATACAACACCATTCACGACGTATCGAGGGTTCTGGAAGACACAAGATGGTACGACGGAAAGACTTACAAGGGCGACGAAATACAAAAACAAAACATTGCAAGGCTTATAGATGAAGGACTTTCCAAACCCTTTGAGGTGACTATTTTTGTGCTTTCGATTTTAGCACTTGTTTTTTGCAGCTATTTATTCGTTCGGCGAGTCAGAGCTTGATTCAATAGACATTTTCATCTTGCAGCTCGAAGGGCAGATTGTTTCGGTCATAGGACCGACCGCAAATTTCTCGACCAATCGCGTCCATCCGCAAATTGAGTTCAGCCAGTTTGAAGAAGTTGTAGTACTGAGTATAAAACCTAACTAGTCGCTTCATGCTAACGATAGTCATCAGATTGCCTTCGCCAGAATAATCTGCATCCTGATAATAATCCTCGTTGAGCGAATGCTCTTCGTCTTGATAAAAGTATTTTCTGCCTACGTGAGTATCAGGAGGAGGAAAATTAGGACCCACATTGCGCTGGCGGTCAGGGCGGATAAAAGACACTGTCGTCGCCTCGATCCAATTGTTGTTTTTGCGCAAAAGGGAAATGTAGGCAGTTCGAATTTCTGTAGTCTTGATTGAATGCCGACCAAAATTCCATTCAGCAATTTGCAGTGACTTTTGCAACATCGAAGACTGCTGCCGCGAATTTTTAGTGATGCCTTCAAGATGTGCGAACCTTTGAAGAAGTGCGATGCGCTGTGGGTTCTTCGCTCCTTGCCATTTGCGTTGCAAACTGTCGTATCTTGCAAGCAACAGTTTTGCATAACGTATATCGCCGAGGGTTTCGAATTCGTCCGCAATATCAAATAGCATGAGTGCAATTGGTTGTGGTGAATCTTCCCAGCATTTTCGACTGAGTTCTCCAATTGTACTATCTTCCAAATTCAATGAAAACTCAATTGTGCGCTTAGCTTCGTTATATCTTTCGCATTTGGTGTACGCTTTTGCAAGAATGAGATTAAGCAAAGACGCATAGTTTTTTTCGTCTGCATAAATTGTGGTGATTGCGTTTAGATGCCGTTTTATACCTTTTTCTGCAGTTGTAAATTTATTCTTGTCGCATGCTGCATCGGCAAAGTAGGCGACACAACTGCGTCCTGGCACCTGCGATATCATTGCGGAGTAGCGCATGAACTCAGGATCATTGGTGAATTTCGTAAGTAAGGTAGCGGCTTGATCGATATTCCCCGCCAGCGAATTGTACTTAATCGCATCTGTTCGATAACCGTTCATTTCGTTTGGATTCATTCCAAGCGGAGTGTTGATGACCGATTCCATTTGCAATGCGGCTTTGCTAAACTCATTGCGTTTAAAATAAGCGTATGCAATTTTTGATTTGAGTCGACACAGCTCAAAAGTCTGAAGCTTCTGTGAATCGGCGAAATCGACTACTGGTTGAAAAATAGTTGGGTCAAATTCTGGACCTCCGTAACATCGCTCGGCGGCTTCGACCACAGATATAACAGCTTTATGTTCCACTAATGTTTTTTTCTTCAACGAATTCAACATTTGAAGTACATTTTGAGGCGATTCAATCGCGATTGCACTTGGCGATGAGCTCAGGAAGACGAGCAAAATGAGCGAAAGGATTTTTTGTGTATCTGAAAATGGCATGACTCAATGCTCCTGTTTTGAGTATAAGTCGCCAATTTGAATTCGAGAATACGTGAATGCCTCAGTGAATTCGCTAGTTTGTCGCCTTCTAAGTGGGAATTACCGAGTATCTACATAACCACTTCTGATTCAAACTAAATCGTCCCATCTTGAGTCAGACATGCATTCCACAGCTTCATTCACGCACGATTCACCACTTCCCAGCCAATGTAAGTCAAATACTTTCTGGTTTGTGAATCCACTATTTGACACCGTCTTCGTGTGTGGTGGTTTGATGTGGCTACTCTTTGGTCTATTTCAATTTGTGCTGCCGAGTCATCATGTTGGCGCGCTCTCACTAATTTTAAGTGTAATACTTGCCGAAGCTCATGTAATTGCGACACATGTTCGTTTGTACGAAACTGCTGCAATGCGACGCAGACATAAATGGATGATGCTGACTGGACCGCCCATCATCGTAGCAATTTTGGCTGCACTGTGTTTGTCGCCTTCGTTGCTTTCGTTTGCGGCTTTAATATATGTGGTTACAAGCATTCACCATGGACTCAGGCAGTGTTATGGGATAAGTCTTTTATATTGTCGAAAGCAAGGATTCAAGCTGACCTCGCTTGACAAGCAGCTCATTTCTACGCTTATGCATTTGGTGATGTTATTTGCCGTTCTAAGGCAATTTGCCTACCCCGCATTTGCGAAAAGTCCTCTACGCGGTGTGGACGTTGCCTTCGTCCAGGTAGTGCCTGATTGGCTTGTCGGACTGTCCATCCTGCTTTTAATTTGTCTGGGCTCAACGATAGTTTTTAGATTGACCTTGCAAGCTATGCGTGGTCAATGTTTCCCCTGGAGCAGTGCATTGCTTTTGTTAAACGCATCATTGGTGGTTATTTTCTCACGCGAGATTGCAGGTGACTTGTGGATATTCGTTCCTGGCTTTTTCCACGGCAGCCAGTATCTTGTTGTTACATTCATGTCCAGGTTGAAAACACAGAAGCTTGCAGAATCTGCAAATTCGGATGCCATTTTCTCATCGAGTATTTTTTATATCTTGATACTGCTTGTGGTGACGGCATTGATATATGGTGGCGTCCCGGCTTATTTGCGAACTCAAGGTGTTAATTTCGAAGTCGCATGTGCTGCCGTTTTCTTAGCCATGGTATTGCACCACTTTTATGTAGACTCGAAGATATGGCGATCTGGGCAGAACATAGGTGTTTTATGATGCGTATGTTGAAAAGAATTTCCGGCTGGTTCATTCCACTACAATTTTCACTTTCTTATCTAGACGCGAGAGAAAATTCACCAGCGCATCAATAGTGAAACGATCAATCTTACCGTTATACAAATTGGAGATGCGGGGCTGCCCAACCTCTAGAATTTTGGCTGCATCGACCTGACTCAATCCTTTTGCCTTAATTGCTTTGCGAGTCGCAAGCATTAGTTGCGATCTCAACAAAAGATTGCATGATTCAGTTTCAGAAAATCCAAGCTCGCGAAAAATATTGTCTGGTTTACTTTCTTTAGATTTTTGGGATTTTCGCATATGCGCTCCGAGCCAGGCTCAGGTCTTTGTTAGAGCCACTGAACTTTGTTTTATAAATATAGCAAATTTTCTATATTTGACAATAGCCATTCTTTCGAAAGGCGAGAATGCTTTATGCCAACTCATACTAACCTAGTTCCGAATGCCTGAAACATTAACGCGACACAAAGTGACAAGGCCCTAAGCGCTCACAGAGCGATTTCTGAAATATACTCAGAAGATGCAAGAGCAAAATTTTAGAGTTGCAACATTAGTCGACGGCTTCAATCTGTATCATTCACTTGAAGCTGCCATAGAAGAAGGCGCCCATAATTCCATCAAATGGCTAAACATCCATGCTTTATGTAGATCCAAGCTGGATATGTTCAACAGGAAAGATATCTTGATTAACAAGCTATGTTACTTTACGTCGTTGGCTAACTATCGAGATGTTCGCGTAGTTAATCGTCATCAAGCATTCATAAAAGCATTGAAAATCACAGGTTTTGAGATTTACTTTGGGGAGTTCAAGTCCAAGGAAGTTCTTTGCGAGGCTAGGTGCAGACAGAAATATATTGCTCACGTGGAAAAGCGAACAGACGTGAATATAGCGGTCAAATTGCTAGAATTGTTTCATCTCGATGCCTGCGATGGATGCATAATTCTCTCGGGCGACGGAGACCTTATTTCGGCAGTTGTAACTGCTCGTCGACTTTTCCCTGAAAAGAAAGTAGCCATCTTATCGCCATACAAGCGGAACAACCGAAGTTTAACCGGTGTAGCAGATTGTGCATCTATGCTCGAAATAAAGGAATACCAAAATCACCGACTCTCTGATCAAGTTTTTGATAGTGAGGGTTTAACCTATGTGAAAATTCCTAAGGAGTGGAAGCGTCCCCAATTTTCAATATAAAAACCCCCAGGCATTAATATTAACCTGAGGGCGCCTGCTGATTCTAAGTGAGGCAGCAGGTAGATGAATTCATTCTATCAAAATTTGATGAAAAATCAATGTAAGCTTGCCCAGGCGCTCACGAAGAATTTCGTGCAGCTTCACCTCTAAACCTCAAAATTCGACAAAAGAAATTGCGCAAGCTGGTCGATGTCGTGTCTTGAATTAAATGGTGCGTTGACCATGTCCAGCCCTGGCAGCAGATTCTTTTTGAGAAACATCAATTCGTCGTTCGTGCTGTCGTAGGTGTCATGTGTCGGTGCGTTGTTCGCGCATTGATAGACCAAGTCTAGAAGAGCGTTTTTGAAGTGCGCCATCTTTGAGTAATTTAGTTTTTCGTATGTATCTGATGGCGAGTGATAGTGCGCCCATCTTCCGCATGAAAAGAACAGATACGGCATTTTGTTTTGCACATAGATGTAATGGTCGCTGGGACTATTGACGTATGAGTCGAGGACGGTCGCCCATTTGATACCACTATCCGCTTCGGCGTCGTGCAAATGCTTGGACCATGAAGAGCTACTTTCCATGCCTGTCACGAACATGATGTCCTCCAGGTTCGCAATCGGGACATCGTGCCCGACTAGATCGAGGATGAAGCCGCATCTAATGGGACGCGTGCTTTGCTTGTGATAGAACTTGGTTGAGCCCATCATGTCTTTGTCGATGCCGCCTAATTCTTCGCCGTCGAAGAAGGCTAGTATCACGTCGCAAGCCGCGGGCGATTGTTTTAGACTTCTTGCGATTTCAAGCAGGATTGCTACGCCGGCTGCGTTGTCGTCTGCGCCAGGATATGATTCGAAGGTGTCGTAATGGGCACCAAGTAGAATTGGTGGCGCTTGGTGGTCCAAACCAGGGGCGGTGGCAACGATGTTAATTAGTTTCAGTTCGTTGGTTTGATCTTCGATTGCAAATGAGTCTGCGTATGGTGACAATCCAAGATGTTTTAGATTGGCGCAGAGATATTTTCTGGCGCGCTCATGCCCGGGCGTGCCAACGGCTCTGCCCTCGCTTGTGGCAAGGATTTTTACGTGTTCGTGGAGGTTTGTGGGGTCGTCCATGATATAGAAACCAGAATAGGGTCTAATCGACCCGACAAATTCACTTAAGCAAACAGTTCATTAATTGATTGTTCAAGATACTTGGGTAAATCGTACCCTGGCTTTAAAGAAAACCTGAAGCATTAAGGCTAGAATTTCACTTTGCTTTTGTCAGGAGGAGCTAGTATGTCGCAACGAAAGAATTCAAGAATAGGAGCTCGACGTCCTTTGACAGACAAGCGCTCAACTGAGGCATTGTCTGCGAAAATTCAAGAGCTTTTATCGAGTCAAAATTTCGCAAGTTTAGAAGAAGCAAACGCTTTCATGGCAGAAAACATCGCAGGCATGTGCTTGGACGACGTAGAGCTTGAACCAAAATCGCCACTTGAAGAAGCTCAAGCTATTGTGTGGAAAGCCTTTGAGGCGCCGTCTAAGAAAAAGCGGATAGCACTGGCAAAGGAAGCATTAAAAATTAGTGACGACTGTGCCGATGCATATGTACTTCTTGCGGAAATGACAGATAGCGGCAGTGAGATGATCAGTTACTACCGACAAGGGGTCGAAGCAGGCAAGCGAGCAATTTCTGAGTTATTAGAAAAGGATCCAGCATCCTTTCCGTTTTGGCAAATGCTTGAGACGCGGCCTTACATGAGAGCTTTGGCAGGACTTGCTTCCGCACTCCATGCAAGTGGTGATGTCGAAGAGTCGATGGCTTTATGGAAAGAGTTGTTGAGACTTAATCCAAATGACAATCAAGGTGCAAGATATATTTTGGCGCCGCTGCTTTTAGAGCACAATCGATTGGACGAAGCTGAAGTAATTATAGAAAAATACAAGACCGACATTGGCGCCAGCATGCTTTACTCGCGAGCGCTGTTTTTATTTAAAAAACAAGGTGATTCAAAAGATGCCTGCGTAGCTTTGAGGAAAGCTATCAAACGAAACAAATATGTGATGGAATTCTTGCTTGGAATGCGCAGATTTTCAAACACTTCTGGTCCTGTTGCAATAGGAAGTCCTGAAGAGGCTGAGGAGTATGTTCTTGTTGGTGCTGCCAGTTGGGTGAAAGATCCAGCTTCCGTTGAGTGGACTGCAGATCTCTTGGCGAGAGAACCCGAGCTGATGCCTTCCAGGGGCGGAGCAAATGTAACTCATATGAGTAGATATAGGTAAAAGACTGGCCATCGCTGGTGCATGCTGTGCCTTTTGTCTTATCGTTACTTCCTCGGCGGCGCTTGACAGCGAGGAGGGAGCGAGCTAGAATTAGTATTAACCCCGGAGGTTATTACAATCATATTAACATCTCAGGTTATTGTCAAGCTGGTATTCTCAAAGGGTGGATATTTTCTTCGACGACAAGAAATTTGAACAAAACTGCAACAGCCATACCAAGTTAGTACGGAAGTATGGATTGCAGATGGCAAAGGTTCTGGGGCGGCGACTGGACGAAATTCGTGCAGCTAAGAATCTAGAAGTGGTTCGAGCCTTTGGACGCTGTCACGAACTGCACGGCGACCGAAAAGGTCAATTCTCAATGGATTTAGTTCACCCACAAAGACTGATTTTTACGGCAGCTGAAGATCCTCCGCCTCGCAAAACAGATGGCGGGCTAAATTGGTCTCTAATAACCTCGGTTGTGATTTTAGGTATTCACGATACACATGAATAAAACAAGAAAAAACGAATACAACCCAGACTATGTTTCTCCACCTGGGGAAACATTGCAAGAACTTTTGGACACGCAAGGATTATCCCAAGCCGATTTATCAATTCGTACCGGGCGCCCAAAAAAAACGATTAACGAGATAATTTTAGGAAAAGCTGCCATTACTCCCGATACTGCCATCCAACTGGAAAGGGTTTTAAATGTACCTGCTGAATTTTGGCTTACGCGAGAAGCGCATTACAGAGCATGGCTAGCTCATAAAGACGACGACCTGCGAATCGATAAAGAAAAGGATTTAGTAAAACAACTTCCGCTGAAAGATATGGAATCTTTAGGATGGATTGAAAAATTCGACGACACCAGAGAAAAATTCAAAGCAATACTTTCATTCTTCGGAGTAGTAAGTTTGGATAGATTGCCTTTTGTTGAAGAAGCAGCGTTTCGCAAATCAGAGAAATTTGCTGTTAACAAATGGGCACTAGCGGCCTGGCTTAGAAAAGGTGAATTAGAAGCACAAAAAATTAGATGTCGTCCCTATAATAGCGACAAGTTTTTAGAGGCTTTATCAGCTATTCGAACCTTGACTGCAGAAGATCCAAAAGTGTTTGTTCCCAAACTAATTTCTCATTGTGCCAATGCGGGAGTTTGTCTGGTTTTTATACCAGAACTTCCCAAAACTTCGGTAAGCGGAGCCACTCGTTGGCTATCACCCGATAAAGCAATGATTCAGCTTTCACTTCGCTGCAAATGCAATGACATGTTTTGGTTTTCTTTCTTCCATGAGGCTGGACATGTATACAATGAACATGCCAAAAGAGAAGTGCTTCTAGAAACAGATTTCAAAGGTTTTCTTGATCAAAGAGAAATTATTGCTAACAAATTCGCTACCGATCTCCTTATATCAAAAACCGATTTTACAGAATTTGTAGGAAAGTCAACTTTTTCAGCAGAGTCAATCAAACAATTTTCTAGAAATATTGGTGTCGCTCCAGGAATTGTGGTTGGGAGATTACAGCACGAAAAAATTATTGGCTGGGAACGATTTCGAACATTGAAAAAAGAGTTCTCCTGGGATCAATGGCCGAAGTCTTGCAGCAATCAGGATTGATGAGAGACAAAAATGATCGGAAGTGAAAACTCCCTAGCAATTATGAAACTTCTTAGTGTTCCAGGCTTGGGACCCGTAAAGGTCAATTCAATTCTTGATTGGGGAAAAAAATCCGGCAAGACTCCAGCGGAAATGTTTAGGCACCCAGAATTATTAAAAGAACGATTGACAGCTGAACAGATAGATACCTTTCAAACATACACCGACACTGTAGAAAGTGAGCTGTCACAAAAACAAATCAAGGTTTTAGGTGTTCTCGATTCTGAATACCCCACGCAACTGACGACAGGATTGAAAGGAAAAACTCCTCCCATTTTGTATTGTAGGGGAAATACAAAATTACTCTCCATGCCCGGAGTAGGATTTTGCGGATCTAGAAAAGCTAGCTCGAAGGGAATTGAAACAGCAACTGACTGCGCAGAACAATTTTCGCACGAAGGATACACGGTAATCTCGGGTTATGCTGCTGGAGTTGATAGCGCCACACATCTTGCTGCACTCGCATCGGGTGGTAGCACAATTATCGTTTTGCCAGAAGGCATTTTGAATTTTCAGTTAAAGCAAGAATTCAAAGACATTTGGGATTGGAATAGGGTTGTTGTTGTAAGTCAATTTGAACCTAAAATTCCTTGGAGTGTTCATAATGCAATGACGCGAAATTCGGTCATATGCGGACTATCAAAAGTCATGATTTTAATCGAAGCGGGAATGAAAGGCGGAAGTATTGCTGCCGGCAGAACTTGTCTTGAAATGGGTCGACCGCTATTTGCGCCGGTTTATGATGGGATGCCGGAAACAGCATCTGGCAATAGGCTTTTGCTAACACAGGGCGCCAAGCCCTTGATGAAGAGTAAAAATAGCGGACGTGCGGCGCTTCCACGAATTCTTAAAGCAATAGAATCGGTTGAATTGAATGACGAACAAGAGGCGAGCCAAATTCCTTTGTTTAGATAGATCTTACGGATTGAAACGATGGCAGTTGTATCGAAATTTAAAGAAAATCGCGTCTGGATAATTGCCTATCTTGTCATTTCGCTTGGCTTTGCCGGCTATCTGGCTTACTTTTATTCATTCGTGTTGAATTGGTCAAAAGAAGCCGAGCTTAAAGAAAAACAAAAACCTGAAAGTGTAAAAAAAG
Organism: Candidatus Melainabacteria bacterium; assembly: GCA_016699165.1. Classification (GTDB taxonomy): domain Bacteria; phylum Cyanobacteriota; class Vampirovibrionia; order Obscuribacterales; family Obscuribacteraceae; genus Aved-18. The sequence continues at coordinate 4,868,419 of CP064963.1, forward strand.
ATCAAAAAGACTATTTCTGGGACTATGTTAAAACCAATGCTTCAGCACTAAAATCTGTCCAGACAGAAAAAGATCCGGTTTATCAAAAGACCGTCGGTATCTTGAAAGAAATAAACCCGGAAATCCACTTAATCCTTGGTGGAAATTGCGATGACAAGCGAGAATTTCTTTTCTATACCGACCTGTGCAAATCGACTGCTGAGCAGAACAATCCTTGCCGTCAGTGTCTTAACCTGGTGGAAATGTCTATGAAAATGGATATTCCGCAACTAGAGATAGGACTCGCACAACATGCCCCAGATCAAAAAGTGGAGGTCATTCATTACAGACGCGACGTCGACCCCGCTCAAATAAAGTATCTGCTTAAACCTTCACCGGATGGGCTTGTACTATGTATTTTCAATGATGATCTTTTCCGCGAAAATGAATGGGCGGAGCAATTCATAAATGCACACTCGAACATCACCCCGACTATTCGTTTCCTCGATATGAGCTTGGGAGAGCGGATTTTCTCAAGTCTTGGCAGTTGGGAAATCAAAGAATTTCGCGACAAAGAATACAAAAAAGCCAAGCCTTGTCTGCCTAGTGAAAAATTCAGACAAGATGTTTCCGATTCGCTGAAACTAGCACCGTTCAAGCCAGTATCGGGCGACAGGCATACTTATTTCAAAATGAAAATTGACGCTAGCTGGGACAGAATAGTTGGCTGGTTTAAACATATGAAAGGCAAGTATTATCATCTAGACAAGGTGGTGCCTGAACAATGAAAAAATTCTTGTACTTTGTTGTTGCTGTTGCCCTCACTATATTTGGTGAGTTTCAAACATTTGTAGGATTTGTTTTTCCTGGCTGGCTATTCCATTCTTATTGCAAAAATCTGGACTCGTTCGATCTGGTTTTTTACACCTGGTGGGGCATCATCGGTGTGATTTGCATTATGCTTGGACTTATCACTATTTATTTCGGATTTATTTTTGAAATAAAGCCACGTGTGAAAGATTGACTTTAGGAAGATCAACGTCGGAAGTGCCATCCGAATCACTTGTCCCCAAAGCATAATGAAAGTCCCATGTATTATCAGAGATCAAACTCCAACCTCGCCCACAATCCATCTTCAAGAAATCGCAGAGAAGCAGTTGCGCTCTTCATGCCATTTGGCAGAATTTCTTGTTCCGCTTCATCCATGATTTGAAGAGGCTTGGAACGTATTTCATACAAGAAGACTATTGGGATCGGCTTCTGTCAAAAGTCGCAGTTGAATGTATTGAATAGCCGGATCATTAGGGTTGAAGTCACACCACTTTTGAATCTGGTCCAAGGTCCATTTATATGTTGCCGGTTTTGATTTTTGCGGGCGAAGTTCGGACACCATGGTTTTAACCCCTTTGTCGAAGTGTGCGTGATTGCGTGGCTGATAGGACTCAGCTTAGCAATGGGGTCGTTGGTGGGTCAGCAGTGGGGAAACAGTTAAGGAAGTGATTGAGGCTGATTTTAAAAGGTTGTGCAGCTTACCGACACGGCGATTTCGTTGTGGCATAGTGGTCTATTCACCTGCGAGGAATTAATGATGAAATTGTCGTCTTAATAACTCTGATCGTTGTAATCTCGTATGGAAATCACCCCACATTCACTGGAGAGTGTTATGGCTATTCACTTTGGGTTGATAGTATGATTCGAAATTCAAAACAGCTTGTAACTGTAGGAAATTCTCGGGACAATAATTGGTAAAGATCACTTTCTAATTAATTTCAAAGGCTTAATGTGTCGCCAATAATGTTCCATGACATTCATACAGCTTTGTCTGTCAAATCTTGGCCCTTTTTCTCGAAAACGTCTGTAAAAAAATGGCATCTAAAGTATTTTTCTCGACCAGCTAACCCGAGGTGATGCAATTGTTTCCCGAAACAGAGGAATTGATTCGATTATTTGAACGCCTAAATCCTGAACAATTTATTCTTCGACCAGAAGAAATATTGGAATTATTGGATCTACCTCGAAATCTTTGGTTGCAAGATTTACGTCGACCCGTTACATCTTTGGTTGAACAGCTAGATTGCCATAAGGAAAAATTTCCGGCTCTGCTAGTGTTTTCACCAGCCGAACTTTTATTTAGTTGTGGCATAGCATTGACACCTGCCGATTCTACGAATCAAAAAAAGACTCAATATTTGACATATTCATATGGACATTTTTTTCAAGGAAATACTTCAGAACTATTGCTATCGCGGGACATACTTAAATGGCTAGTCGGAGAAAGACAAAAGATGGCAGAGCACCTTTCCGTTGGAGTAGCGTGGTTCTTTATGGCCAGGCATTTGAGAATGCTTCACATTTGTGATTTCAATTCTGCCGTTAACCAAAATTTCGTTAACAAGGTGGGCAAGAAAAAAAGACCAGACTATTGTGGACTTAGGAATCGAAGACTAGATTTTTTGGAAGTAAAAGGAGGTATTAACAAAAGACAGGATCTACCAAAAAAAATCGAAGAAGGGAAATTGCAATTTGAAGCGGTCAAATCGCTTAAGTTGAATGCTGGAGGAAATTTTGTTATTGCGACAGATTTTGAAGTCGAAGGGGGAAGCAACTCAAATACTCTGACTCAAATCTGGGACCCTGATAATATTAACGATGAGATAGAAAACATTGACGATCTTGATGACTTCATTAGACTATCCTACGCCAAAGTTTTTAGATACGCTGGTAGTGATTTTCTGGCAAACTATCTTATTCAAAACAAACAACTGCCGCACGACTTCTATAGGTTCACGCAGCAAGTTCAAGGTCCATTTAAACCTATTGGCTTTAATCCGTTTGGAGGGTTTATCTACCTGCATGAAAGGGTTTTGCAGATACTTTGGAGACGTGAAGTTCGTGACATTGACAAACAAATTAGAAATTACAAGTTTGAAAAAACTGATGACAACTTCATAGTGCTCCCAAATGGAGCAGCAATTTATGGAAAACGAAAAAGCTGATTTTTTGATATGCCACTAGCATACTAGCCCCATCGGTGGTGGCAAGCGAATAAGTACCACCTGAAGTACAACCGATGCTTTTAAATAAATCGCCGTGTCGTTCCAATAGTCAACTCATCGATAGATACAGGCGCCTTGTCGTGTTCTGAGCAGTACAAAATAATTTCATGCGCGATCAGTCGTCTACGCTGCGCAACTCGGACCTCGAAAAAATCTTGATATTCTGTTTACGCAAAAGTTGTCTTCTAAGGCTTTGGCAACCTTAGAAATGTATGGAGCGAAACCTATTTTACTTCGCATTCCAATCGATTGAGCCATTATGATATAGAGGCTCACGCGTTGGTTTGGCCTTCTCTTTCGGCTTTGTCTCCACCGCACCGACCGCAGCCGATTTTGTGATTTCAGTGCGGATGTACGTTATTTCGAAAGCCTTACATTGCCTGTACTTTTGCATTCTTGCAGCAAGCGAAAACGTATTGTTCATTTCGACATGCTGAAAAACATCAAGACCTCGGTCGAGAAGAATCTTCCAGCCGTTATCGGTGACGATGTGTCTGGCGTGTATAGTGTAGTCGAATTTCCATGAGAACTGGACGCCAACAGCGTTCGCTGCATCTCTGATGCGTTCGAGATACTCAAGTTGCTGTAGTCGTTTCACTTCTTCTTCGCCAGTGATCAACTCGACTTCAACTTCGTCTTCATCTGGTTTGAGCTTTGCAATTACCTCGATAAAATCCATCAAGTTTCTTGCTTGATGCAAGAGCCTTATGTAGGGATCAGTGATGACAATCTTGGTGGCGCCCTTCAGGTACGGCGCGAAGAGAGAATCAAATGAGATGCCTTTCTGATTTTCCTGCACGGTGAGCTGGCCCTCCTTGAGGGACAGCTCATCAGCAACCACACGTTTCGCGGCACCACCATTAGTTTTAATCGGCGCCTGGCCGGTTGCGGCGTGATGTTCTTCTAAGCTTGCCTCGGCGGCGATGGACGGAGCAGGACTCGCGACGGATTTAGTCGGCGAAGCCGATACAGAGACGTCTTCTGTTTGGCTCTTGGTACCATAAAGAAGCGGGTATTCATCTTCCTCCAGCGTGTGCGGAAGCACCTCTTGATTCGTTTTGGTTTTGTATGAAAAGCGAACCTTTGAGAATGTCTTATCGATTCTCATCAGCTGATCTTTCACGCGCTTTCTGCCTTCAATGGCGAAGCGCAATAGTTCTTCCATTTCTTCAGGCGACGCCTTGCCTTCAGGATAAAGGATCTTCATGAGTCCAGAGAATGTTTTGTTGATACCATCCCTGTCTCTGGTGGACATGTCTGTGCTGAGAGTGAAATGTTCGGTGTAAGCGTTGGAGAAGTCGTGGTTTCGGAGGGTTCGAAGGATCTCTGCCAAATAATCGACAACAAAGCCAAACCCTTCGGAGAACATTTCTCCACGAATAATATCAACTTCCCAGCCTGGCACATAGAAATGCAACCGGTCGATGAATGCCGGGTCGTAGTAGTTTTCCGGCAATTCATCAAAAAGATCCGAGTGTTTGAGCATGTAAGGAAGATTGTGTTGGGTATTGCCCACGAACACCATGGAAGCGTCTGCTCCAAGCGTTTCTACACCACGGGAGAAGGACTTGTTTGCCATGTAATTCTTCATGATATCTACGAGCGCCCGGTCAATCCGCTTAGACTTTCCAGCGAACTCATCAAAAGCAACGACGTCCCAGTAGCCTACCAAGCCAATCTTGCCACTCGAGTTGTTAACAAACAGTTTGGGCACCGAGACTTCACCTCCAGAAATCAAAATTCCATGCGGTGAAAAGTCCGAGAAAATATGCGACTTCCCTGTCCCTTTTGGACCGAGTTCGATCAAGTTATAGTTTCGTTCGCAATAAGGAATCAAACGAGCGAGCTGCAAGAGCTTGCTGCGACGCCCGAAAAGATCCGGATTTAAGCCGATGCTCTGGATTAACAGATCGATCCATTCATCTGTCGTAAATGCCTTTCTTTTTTCGATGTAGGAATCAAAATCGAAGCTGCTAAGCTGGATTGGTTTGAGATTGTTTAGTATCCAAGGACTAGACGTTTTGTCCTCGGTGAACATGTATTCCATGTCCGCAAGACACCAGACGCCACCGACAAAAAGCTTGGGATTCTTTTTGACGGTATCGGAATCGACTATAACTTTCTTGAGCCCGAGATTTGAAAACTCGGCTTCATAGGCATCAGACTTGTCGTTCAGCGTCACGCCTATCTTGTCGATGACTTTATGGCGACCTTTCTCTTTGATCGTAGACTTGATCAATCCAGATTCGTTACGATGAACGTAGTGCTTGCGCAATACTTCTTTCACCGTCTCAATACCAGAAATGATTGATGGTTCGTCGGAAGTTGCACAATACTGACCGAGCAGGTATTCGAGCACATAGGTAGGGACAATGGCGTTACCTTTAACGATTTTGACCAGGTCTTTGCGAACGACCAGCCCAGCAAAATGTTCATTGATTTTGTCGTCGCGCGGATTCATGGATTGTTCTCCTGTGTGTCTTGCTTTCGAATCGGTTTCCTAAAAGTCGAAGTCGCTAGTGAATGATCTGCGAACGACGTATTTGACCGACTTGTATTCACGGTAGTGCGAAGTGTCCATCACAAGCTCTTCTAGGCGCAGACTTACTTCTTTTCCGTTAGCCTCATCGGCCTGCTTTGTAAGAACAAAGCGGATCTGTAGTTCGCGTTCTCGCGGGTTTTCCGATGTGAGGTCGAAGGTGAGTTCGTGCCTGTCGGAGATGAGCTCATTTGTGTCGGTGTAGATTCCAGCCCTCAGCTTCCGTGGCTGAACCTTCTCACTCACTGGCTCCGCTTGGTAGAAGGCAACCGAGAGTTGGCTTGACGTGATAATTGAGGACGAGCTTTTGAGTATTTCCACTTCTACGCTAGAGATGTCACTTTGCCGTTTCTTGTTGATCTGAATGACAGGAATGACTACTTCCTGAAGCGTAGCGCCTCCATGAACAAAGCGAGTGCACGACCCTCTCAGGCGCAGCCTGTTGATAGATTTTGGGATCAGGACCTCTATCTGTCCTTCGAGACCAAGAGCAGCGGCAGAGAACTTCTTGAGCGACGGATTTTCTTGCAGTCCTAATCCCAGAATGAAGCGGCGGTCGCGAAATAAGATTTTGTCGCCGCTGGGCTCGGCAGCTAAGAAATCGCTTTCGTCAATGGCGCGATGCTGATAGATGAAGCCGTGATCGGAAGTGATGATAACGTTGTTGGCATTCGCATTAGTAAGTTTCTTGATGGCTTTGATGAGATCATCGAAGGAATCTTCGACCGCCTCAAACGCTCGCTCTTCCGATGGCAACTTGTGTCCAGTTGAGTCGATACGATTGTGGTAGACATAAACAACATCGTGACCTTTGATAAGTGAACGGCATTCGTCCCTATTGAGGTTCATCAAATCCTCAACGCGAATGGCCTTCGCTCGTTGGGTAGTGGCGGCCGAGAGAATAGTTGTTCGGTTGTCTGTGCCCTGAGAATTTTGTCCGTCAACCTTTGTGGTTCCTGTATCATCTTCAGCTATCATCAAGCTGCGATTTGGTAAGAGCGCAGCCATACCCAGTTGTGTATAGCTAGGAAGCATAGAAAGCGCTGGCTGGATTGTTGCCTCAAACCTATCCTCCTGCCTCATAAGCGTTACTAGCTCTTCTCCCGCTTCATACCTGAGAGCATCCGAGACGATGACAAACACCTTGTTGCCCTTGTCTAAAATAGGGCGAACCCATGTTTGGAAGAAGTGGCGTTGGAGCGTAACTCCAGGTATCTCCCATTTTTGACAATTATTCACTAGTGATTGCCAGCTTTCGTTGACCTTGGTCAAGAACGTGTTGGAATAAAGGTTTTCGATCATTTCCACTAATTTCTGCAGAAGCGACGTCTGCGCAGATCTGCGGGCATGACAAATGAACTTGCGATAGAGTTGATCGAATTTGAACCAGGATTCTGAATATGCCAGAATACTTTCCTGCATAGATGGAGCGGACAGTTTCGAAAGATCCAAGAGGTTGATGAACTGCGCGCCATAGTCCACCGCTTGATAGAGATCCTGAAACTCTTTGTACCAGTGAGTCTGACGTCGGCGGCGCACATAAATAGCGCAGTCTCCAGGTGAAATGGTTCGCTCAGTTACGCTTCTAACCAAGTCAAACAAGATTTTTTGGTCTATCAATTCGAAGTAATCGAGTTCCACGAGTCGCCTGAAATCGTGTCGGTCTAGGTCTTGCTCAATACGCAGAGCATCGGCGCACTCGTCGGACAACAACTCGAATGCGGCTTCGTGCTGGCGACTATCTTTCCAGCGCCTCAAAAAGACGAGGGCATCGGTTGAAAGTTTGACTTCACCTTCGGTGCCCATTGCATAGCAAGACTGGAATAGTTGAACAACGAAATCTCTCATACCAGGGCGCTCAGAGTCGTATCCGTAATGGCGGCGCAGCTGGTCCCAGAGGAACTCAGCAAGACCGCAGCGCTCTATGAGCCTAATTTTTTCATCGCGCCGCTCTGCCAACTCTGCCAAAAGAGATTCAATGATTTCATCGATACGATGTTCTGAACCAGCGCAAACAGCAAGGATTTTGAGCCTCACTTTGCCAGGTGTATCGTCGGGTTTGATCAGTGACTGAAGTTGTTCGCGCCTCTTAGCAGCATTGAAGAACTCTACATGTGGTTGTATAACTTCAGCGAATTCCATACCGAGTCCTAATTCGGCCAGCCAGATTGCAACTTGATCTGTACGGAATTCACCGTTTGCCAAAAAAACATCCAGCAGCCAGTTGTCTATGTCTTGGGGTTGCTGGCCTTCTTGGTAAAGGAGGAACTTCTGTGTTGGTTCCTCCCTTAAGACTCGAAACTTGACTGCAAACTCATTGTTCTTCAGTTCGAGCTTTTGGATATCGGCAAGTTCAACCGCATCGAATTCCTTTCTGAGTTCCTGCTTTTTGTCATACCAGAACACTACGCGGTGGCGTTCGAAGACTTTCAGCAGTCCTTGTCTTATTCGTTCGGTGCTCACTTCAGTCTTCCTCACTAGCCATTCCAGGAATGGCTCTCAGGGCTCGTCCGAGCTTGGCATAATTGACTTTTACCCCATCATCAAGGTTGATTTCGACTTTCTGTGTGGCTAGCGGGTATAGCACTTCATGTTCGTAAGTGTCTAATTCATCAATTCCTTTCTTCAGGGTTTCTATTTCCTTCAGCGCCCTAGTCTTCTCTACCGCATCGACATCTGCACGAACGGTCACAGTTTCCAAATGGCTTTTTCGTGCGGATAACTTACTTCGAAATTCGCGGAGATAATCGTTGAGTACCACGCTGACCGTGTCCGAACGATAGCGATGCATATATATCAAAGCGTTAAATGTACCTTTAGGACTGGAGAAAAGCCAATAGATCGGTCGCTTCTTGTAGCGCTTCACATGGTCACTGTAGAAGTCCTTAAGGAAATATTTGCGGATATCTTTCCCAAGTGCGTTCTCTAGAAACTCAAGATTATGCTGATAGTGCATGTCACCGAATACGGTGCGCAGGAACTTTCTAAAACGCTCGGCTACATCATCAATGAACCAGTCTCCATCAAGTATCGGTATGACATTGTCATCGTCAATCGAGAAGCTGGGGTCAGGGATCTGTTCTAGATACTCCTTTTTTGTTGCGCCCTGATTCGCGAGAATTAGACCGGGTTTGTCGATCGAGTATCGACCGAACATGCAGCCGACAGCGTAAGAAATGAATTCCTTAGCTGTATCCAAAAGCATCATTGACTCCAACTCTGGTTCAGTCTTGAGTTCTCCATAACGGTACTGCGGGTTTCGATTGAGGCTGATTTCAGATAAAGGCACAGACCCAGATAAGTCGCCTTGCAATGCGTAGGACTCAATGAATAACTCATTGTTTTCTTCTTCAAGAGTTTGCAATTCCAATGACATTCGGCGCCACAAACTCCTCACTTCGGTAAATCTCTCTGAGAGAAGAAGGTCTTTTTCAAACGGCGCTTTGAGCAGTGGAAAGCTGCTGAAATCCCACGAAATCTCGAAAGAGTTCCAATCATTCTTTGCAATTTCGATCGCGCGTTCAGAAATCGAGCTGGACCTAGTCTGATTCTGTGGGAATACAACCGGTACTTTCCCGACTGGTCCTTCATGAAAGTCCAGCGTTGGACTGAAGATACCAAGGACGTATTCGACAACACGCGAATTCGCAAGGCCCAGGAGAGCTTTCATATCACTGCTCTTATGTGGAAAACACATGGAGCCTTTGGTTTCGAATATAAAACCGGGTGGGGTGTAGCGCATCGCGAAGGTAGAAGAAATACTCGACCAAGTGAGCCCCTCCTCAAAATATCGATTGGCATTTTTGATAATTCGCGTTGCGGATCCGTATAGTTCACCGGCAAAGGTGAACAATTCTGCCCCATCAGATTCCCAGTTGACTACATACTCGTTATTTCCATACCAGCGGCGATAAGAGCCCCCTTTTGTGCATGGAAACCATTTCAGGTTTGAATTTTTTGCTGCCGCTCGATTAGGAAATGCGAGTCCTATCTTGTCCCAGCTCACTTCGAACCAAAGTCGAAGAAAACGGGCATTATCACTTGTTTGGAGTCCTGCACAGGTATCGGCAATGTCGGATATTCTTTGACATTGGGCAAAAATGTTTCGTAACTTATCGCTGACCCAATACGCAATAGGATTACCTGGAATCTTCTGGAAATCTTCTGTTGAAGACTCATAACACCAATCGCAGTCGGTAGGATTCGTCGCACGACGCAAAGCCTTGTCTTTCTCATCTTCTGATTTGCCGTCGAGAAGGCGAAGATATCTGCCTTTATAATCGCGACGCTTTGCATTTTCCAGGACGAATGCCGTTGTTGACACAACTTCGCCACCAATGCTGTCGAATGCCCGCGCTCCCAAGTGGGACATAGACAAAATGGTTCCTTCTCTGAGAATTCTCTGGCGGATTTTCTCGTAGGATGAAAGGAACATCCAACTCTGCATTGTGATCATTGAGACGGTTCCGCCCGGCAAAGCGAGATCAAGATTGCGCTCGATGAACATCGCAAAAAGATCTGACTTACTATTTTCGTAGTTAAGCCTGGCGAATTCTTGCAGCTGTGCATTGAGACTACGATTGCCCATGTACGGCGGATTGGCAATGACGACATGATATCTCGGGCTGAGGTACTTGGCGAACTGCAGGCACTTTAAGACTCTTTCGTGTACGTTATGAAGGAAAATATTTCCTCCAACACTCTTTTCGTCTAGCATTGCGCAAATCGTACCCACGTCACTTGTGGCGGGTCTAATAAGAGAACCAAAATTGTTGGATTCTCGAAATTGATGCAAAGTTTTCCTGAGATTATCAGTGAAGAGATTTGGACCAACTGCTTGTAGATACGGGGCGAGTTGACCTTCTTCGAAATTTATATTTTCAAGAACACAAACGTTGGGCTGAACTGGCTTACTAAAGAAGCGGCGATATTTTTCCCTTGCCTTCATCACTAGAGCAAAGCCGGCTAGCTCGGCAGCTCGTTCGTCGATCTCGATTCCGAACAGATTGTTTTCCAGAATGAGTCGTGGAATCTCAGTTGTTTCATAGCCCTCTTCTTCATAGATCGCGTATAGCAGATCGAAGGCATAAACCAGCATGTGTCCCGAGCCGCACGCGGGATCGCAGATTTTTATTTCTTCCGGTTTGGTGACACGCAAGAAATCTGAACTCTCTTGCTTCGGTTTGAGGTAATAGGCCATTCGCTCAGTAAGCCGGGATTCGGGTCTATTCAGCATCCAGAGACGACCAAGCGAATTCTCTACTAGATAACGGACAATCCACCTCGGCGTAAAAAGCTGTGTTGCTGCTGGGATGTTTTCCGGACTGATCTTCTTGTTTTTCTTGAGGTCGGCAAAAACTTCATCCTTTTTTTCGGAGATATAAAACTGATACAGCCACCCGATGACCTCAACTTCCTTACATACTTCGAGAGTTAGGTTGCTACGCGTATCTGCAAGAATCGAACAATCAGAAAGCAAGTCTTCTGGCATCAATAGTTCTGTGTAATCGGCTATTCTTTCGAACAAAAAAGGCATTATCGAGTTGTAATAGTTGCACACCGCAACTATCAGTAATCGGTATGCTTCTTGCTGAGGATCTTTCGACGTTATTCGTCCGTTCAGTAAATCGAAAACGCGCTGTTCTGGGATAAAAGACTTAAATGATTCGTCAATATGCGCTTGTTTTGCCTCAGCCAGGATCTCTGGTTGACTAAACCCCTCAGCAGGTGAGACTGTTCCCATTCGGGTGTACTGATTTACATCCATGAACCTCAAAGCGCAAAAGCGGTTGAACCAAACGTATGCAACCCGTTCAATAACGGCTTCGCGAGAACTTGCTGCAATTTGACTTTTGAGTTCTTTGATAGCGGGCTCTTTCTCACGCAATTCAGCAGAGTCATGTTTGATTACTCGATCGAGCTGGGCGGCAACTTGTTCTCGCAGCTTGCGCCGCGCATCTTGAGCGAATCGTTTTAATGCTCTTGTATCTATGCGTTTTAGCTCTTGGACTGTATTCATGAGATCTGCACCTTCTTACCCTTAGCTATCTCCTTCATGATGGATTCCTTTAAGAGTTCCAAATACCTGTCGACGTCCTTTTCGTTAGCGAGCCATGCCTTATCGAACTGGACCTGCAAGGAACGGCTTGAAACATACTGAATCGTGCTTTGGGTACGTTGTTTGGGCTTACTGGCTGTTGGCTCACAGACTTGGCCAGCACCGGCCGCGATAGGCTCGGGTTCAGGTTCAGGCTGGGACCAATTGTCAATTTTTGAGAGGATTTCTGGATACTCAGTTTCTTCGAAGCGACGCAGTTGATCTCGAATAACGGCAACGATCGTTTGTCGCTCAATGTTTTGACCGAATTGATCAAACAACTGGTGTAATTCTTGCTGCTGTTTAGGCGGCAATTTTGAATATTCTTCCAATCCGCAAAGTCGCGTTTTTAGTGATTGCACGGACTCAGACGCCTTCTTGCGTTCTTCCAAGAGTCGTGCGCCAATACTCGCCTTCAATGAATCCATCAAAACCTTAGCTTGCTGCATGAGGTCTCCGGAATAGCATTTGGGATTGTCGAGAATCGCTTGTAGTCGTGAAACTTCATCCGCCGGCATATCGATGAAATTAGCTTCTTGGGTTTGCAGAAACTTTTTGGATTCGTCATAGAGATCTTTCAGAGAGCCGCTCATGAACCGTCTTATTGGATCAAGAGTATTCTCCTTCAGATCAAGAATGCTCTCTTTCTGCTCCGCAAATTCAGTAAGAAGGAACGAGTAATTTCTTTGCGAGAGTTCCTTGAGAAGTTTGACGGGTTCATCGAGCGCGGCTAAAAAAGGATAGACAGATTTTTGCGCAAGCAATGCAGTCAGCGAATCACGGACCGTCTGGAGAGCAGTGAGTGTTTCCCTTCCTAACGCTCTTGCTTCCGTAGCGCTTGCTGGCTCGTCGAAGAAGTCAGCGTAAAAATCTTTGAGTTGTCTAACCTGCGACTGGGTGTATTCCAATTGGCTCTCAAGTACCAGGTTCGCATGTTGTTGCGTGTTGCGAAAGGCTCGCTCGAGATCAACATCCTCTAAGATGTTTCCGTCGAGACGAGCTTCGAGCTTTCCTCTACCGCATAATTTCGCTGCAGTGCAAAGAATTGCTGCTAGATACCACCCGTACGGCTTTCGCTCAAAATTCTCGATGAGTGACTTCAGCGTTGTTCGGACACTCCTTCTTGCATTTCCTTGCATAAAGGAAAGCATCTCTTGTTCTGATTCGGCGAAGGTAGTGCCGTCTGAGCCCAACAATGTTTGGGACGATTGATCTATGCATTTCGATATGTCGTTTTCTGTGTAGTTAATTCCTCGAAGCATCTTGAGGTGAGGATAGGAGCGCAAAATAAGCTCATGAAAGCCTTGAATGACCCGAGACTGCGCATCTTCAGTAGAAATTTCTAGTGTTTCGCCTTTGATTATCAGCTTTGCTTTTCCCAACAATTTGGATACATAGGTTTGCAGATCAGCATACCGTTCACGGTTTTGAAATCCTTTGTCCGTTAGAATTCGCTTCACAGCTTCCTGTTGAGTAATTGAGATATTCTGAGATACGTACTTTTCAGTGCGTTTGTACATTAATAGCTCGCGTACGATTCGGTCGTCTGGCGGAGTTATCACTAATAGCTCGTCCCGCCCCAATGATTGTGCGCGAAGAATCTCTTCGTTCCCGGAATGCTCATAAAAGGGAGTGAGCACATGAATAGCTAACTCATGTTCGCGGCCAACCAGCCGGTCATCGAGTTTTTTCGAGAATTGGTAATCCTGTCCGTTCTGGTCGTATCGGATCTTTCTGTTCTTGATGATGCCATCAAAGACTACTTTTGCAAGTTCGTCGGCAACGTCGGTGGCTTCTACTTCAGTGTTCTTTATCTCTTCCTCTACATCCTTTTCTTCATCAGTCAGAAACTCATACTGGTCGCCATTCCTTTGAATATAGGTTTGCTGTTCAAGCAAATTGAGTGCTTCTTCAAGCTTTTTGCGAAGAGCGGGTAAGTCTTCGTCAAGTCGATTCAACATTAAGACGGAGAGATTTCTAACGGTTGATTTGAATTCCTTGACGTATTTGACCAGGAACAAGGCCTTGAGCACGCGAAGGGCAAATGGATTAGCTAAATGCTGTTCGGCTTGCAAAATTGATCTTTGGATTTGCGCTTTTACCGACGTCCGAATTCCTTCGAACATCAAATCAAATGTTGGCAATTGATCAGTATCTCGCTCCGATATTTGAACAACCACTTGTTGAAAAACACCCAACATAGATCGCTCGCCCACCGAACTGTGTTTGCCTTCGAAGGCATTGTGTTGGGAAAGATTTTCAATCGCAGATTGAAATAAGGTGAATTGATATGGGACAAAGGGATAGCATTGTATGAAGTGGTCCCGATCTCTGAAAGTCGCATAGGTCTTGGAACCGTCCGCAAAGCTGAAGAGTGTTTTGAAATTGTTTGATTGGTCATGGTACAGATCAGAAAGCGCTTCGACGCCCGCTTCGTTCTTCTTCAATAGCCTTTTTTGGATTACCTCGTCTACATCGGTACTGGTCAGCTTTAACCTGTTTGCGAATCGCGCTTGGATTTTGGAAAAGTCGTTGCCTTGCTGCTTTGTCATTTCGCCAATGACAGCATTCATGTCTTCCTGCGCAGTTACGATCACCCAGGCTCTGCCAGAGCATTTGGTTGCGAGGCTCTCAGCAATTGTCTGGAGATTGGTCATTAATTTCACATTGTCAGCGATGTACTGACCGACTTCGTCGACGAAAAAGTTGAGTCGGAACTGTGGTGCTTGGGCATTCACATACTTAGCTACTTGCTCTGCGAAGTCCTCAATAGACACCTTATATTCACTTCGATATTTGTCCAGGATGTTAATCGCGGCATCTTTAGTGGCGCCTGACGCGGTCGCATAAGCTTGCGCGATATTGTTAGATTCGAGAAGTGCTTGCTCTCGTCCAGATTCCCAGGGCTGTCCGGATATTTCTTTGTAAGCCGCCTTGAACTTGTCGAGAAGTTTTCTGCTGTCCAGATCTCGTTCGAACTTGGCTATGTGCCCCTGCTTTCCGTAATAGCCACAGCTTTCATCGAAGACCTTTACGAAAACTGCAAGCAGGGCATCGATTTGTGTCTTGCTGATGACGTCGGCCTTCTGATCGATATTGAACAAAATGCTTTTGCTGGGGATCGAAACGGCCTTCTTCAAATCAGCACGCAGAATTTCATTCTCGGCGCACTTTGGCAAAAAGATGTCCAAAGCCGGTTTGTCGTCGACAAGGCGGTTTTCCAAGAGAAGAGCGAGGATCTTGAGAAGATGCGACTTGCCAGAACCGAAGAAGCCCGAGATCCAAGCTCCATTGGCTCCTTCGTAATTGTTGTAGGCGTCAAGAAATTTCTCAAGTCGTTTAGCGACTTCGTTCGTAAGTACATATTCTTCAAATTCAATGCGCAGCATTGTTTCATCGTCGGCTTTGATGACACCCTCGATTGGGCGGTTAACGGGCTTCTCAAAGATGGTGCTCAAACGCATTTACTTGTCCTCGGTTCTATACTTCGCAATGAAAAATGTTGAAAGCTCGATAGTATTTGTCGTCGTGTAAACGACCAAAAAGATCTAAAGATGCACCGTCCTGTAGAGAGTGCGTGTACTCGCCCGGGAAGAACATCACAGTTGGTTTGTCTTTGGCTGTACTTTGGAGGTTGTTCAGCACATTGTGCGAGCGAATGTACGGGAAGACTTCGCCGACGCCAGTGATAAACATCACATCAAAGTTGGCATTCTTCATTTCTTCCGCAGTGGCAGGAATCAAGTGATTCTGTGAGTCAAGCATCCCTTGCAGGAGTTCTTTCAATTGTTCTTTGGTTACATTGGGCTCTGTATTGAGAATGCGATCCCAGACATCTCGCTGCTTGAGCAACCGAATTGATAGATCGTATAAGTTGATTTCCAGTACGCGGACGCCCGTTTGATTGAGCTTATTGATCAATTGACGTTGGACCCGAGCCATTTCCACAGCTTCTTCTGGTCGGAAAGGGCAAATGAAAAAGGGCACTTCATTGCCTAAGCCTTCCTTCTTTAGGAAGCGTTGACTGCTTATGACTGCTAGCAAATGCTGAAATCGTTCTTGCACCGGGCTTCGTTCCATGGTTTTCATCGTGCGAAGGCCCTCACGTCTTTGTCTGAGAGCGGAAAGATGGAAAGGTTGTCCTTGGAGTCTTGGCAGACGATCCTGAGAAACTTCGCCGATACAAAGACCGGCAGAATTTCATTGTGTTTGTTTATCAACTGTGCCTCTCTCATGAGCTGAAAAACTGTCTGACGTGCCTTTCGGTGAGTTTCCATGCTGAGACGTGAGAGCTCCTCATGCCACTCAGCTTTTGAGTTGAAGAACTGGTCGTAGTCTTCGTAGGATAGACGCAGATCGAGTTGCAGATACTTTTCGTGCAACACCTCTTGTGCAAAATCGAATAGAAGCTTGTAACGTTTGCATACCGCCAACCAAAGGAGATAACGCTGCTCGTCGATTGCGGCTGTCGCAAGAAGGTGAAGCTGCTCTTCCGTCAATGTTCTGAGTCTCGAAACAATTTCAGACGAGTGTTTTTTCGCCGTACTAACAGTTCGAGTTTGTAAAAGGTTTTCTTCGATGGCATGTTGCCTCACTTTGGACCAGTCGTGCAGCTTAAAGTAAAGGTCTGTGAGGGTGGTGGAGTCAAGTAGTAGCAAACCTCTTCTGGCAAATGTGATGCTATATTTTGAAGTCATCACTGATCCAACGCCTCGAAAAACAAGTGCAGCACCGCCCTCTTGGCACGATTGCAAAGAGCGAACTCTCGTCACCGAAAGCCGCGGACATGAGATTTTACTCTAAATCTGTTGTCATTTGTGTGACTGCAATTTATGTGTATCTGTCCCAGACTCTTGGTAACCTGTCGATTAAATTCTAAGATTTGGGTAGCAGGTCAGTCCACCAAAACTTTGGTCAAGTAGTGTTCAAGAGCGAGTGTTAGTTCCTCTCGTTCCCAAAAAGGGTTGCGTTTCTTTAGCATTGTGCTCGTTCGTAAAGACGATATGCAATCGCTTCAGAAACTGTCAAAATTCCATCAGCCATTTGCATGATTGCTTTGACTTTTTTCTTGACTAATTCAATTCCTAACTTTTCTACATCTTCTTCTATTTGCAAAATCTTTTTGGCAAAAACATCTGCGAAAATCGTGTCTATGTAGGTTTGTTTAACAACCTTGTTGTCTGAAATTACTATTTTTTGTATTGAGAAATCGGAGTCTGCTAGATTGTGAACGGCTTCGGTAAACCAAACGGGAAGTTTCTTTTCTCTCCAATCATAGAAATGAAAGGTTCCTTTATTTCTGATCCGTTCTAACAGCTTTTTTGTGGAATCTTCTTTATCTAATTCGTTCAGCTTTGTAAGTGCATTTAGGGCCGACTTGTCTGATTTAAGTAGAGTTAGAATTCCGTCGGATTTGGAAGAAGGTTCTACGAGCCTCATTGCTTCACTCACCTGCGCACAATAAAGTCGGCTTAGCATAAAACAGCCTGATTGAATTTCTTCTTTCGCAATTTGCCTGTTTGGATTTTCGGCCCGTACAGTTGTTTGAATTTGAGTGGCATTTTCCATATCATGTGCCGCTAACATCCAGGCAATGCAAAGACCTAAATCTTCTTGCGAAAGTAGCTTTTTCATATTTAAGTAGCGGTGTCGACTCATTTTATTCTCAAAAGTTTTAATTAGTTGCGGTGATAAATCCAATAATGGCTAATGCATTCCATCAATCCATCTTCAATACTTCTTAAATTCATTCAACTTGTATCAATCATTTTTTCTCAAAAAACGTTTCAGTTTTGAAAAATGGAAAAAACAGAAAATTGTTTACTTTGTTGTTTTGACAAGTCTTAAAGCCTGACGCTGCAACGCCCACTCACCACCTGGTTTTCCGTATTTATGCATATTCGCCACCAACCAGTGTGCTATTGAATGACCTGTAATACCGCCACCATAGGTGGTGAAATCAACAACCTCTGTATTAGGCAAACTCGTAATCATATTGATGCTGTCACCGGGAGAACCCATTCTAGTTTGATTCCCTACAAGCCACTGAGAAAATGCGATGGCTTTGTCTTTGGGAGAAATATAGAGGCGAGTTCTCTCTGCCGCTCCAAGAGCCGGTCCCACTCTGTTTACAAAAGTCGCAGAATCGTAGTCCGCCGAAGCAAAGGCTATTTCTTTTAAAACCACGTTGCCACCACTAGGAAAAAGATCATGCAGTGTGCCAATTACAAGCCTGCTACCCATGGAATGACAAACAATACTAATTGTCTTTTGCGGAAACTCTTTGATAATACGTCCGACGAAGTCTGTGAAAGGTTGTTGACTCCATGTCACGTCATTTTGGGCAATATTGTAATTGCGAGGGGTGGGACTTAGAGTTTTCGGCGTTGGCCATGAATAAGCGATAACCGGCATCTTTAAATACGAACTCAAAATTGCAGCATCCTTTGTCGAATCTTCAAATGCATTGTGATAGCCGTGGACGTAAATAATTAATTCCCCAGTCTGATTCACAGCTGGACGCAAACCTTCTAAAAACTTCTCAAAGTTTTCATTACGCCAAACGTCAGTTGTTTCCCATGATTTGGAGCCTTGCCCCACCTCCCAACCAATAGCTTCCAAACTCTCCAAGTAATTTCGCATGTCCCAGCGAGTATCATTCGTAGGAAAATGAACCTTACAACTTCCAAAAGAATGTTTGGTAGCGTCTCCTCTATCCGAAGTGAAACTTTTCCCATTCCATTTGCGAGAAGTGACGTAGAATATTTTGGCAATAACATTTTGCTTGTCATTTATTTTGGATTCAGCTATTGATGGAGGACAGAGAAAGCATGCCACAATTAAGGCGAGGATACTTACTCTAATTGATCTCGTACGCATTTTAAATCTCCCCCATTTTCCTTTCAGAATGTCGCAACCAATACGTTGCTAAGGTTTCTCTCTTAAATATTTCATCTTTCATCAGAACTTTTAAAGACTGGATCTTTCTTTCCACTTTTTCGTCTTAGGTGCATTCCCAAAGTTTAATAAAAGACTTTTATGGCGAACAGCTAAAGCCAACAGGTCAGTATCTCATTTCACCACCACGTGTGCTACCTACCCTGCAAGTCGTATGATGGCATCCCTAAAAGACGGCTTGTGAGATGAGCGCTTGCTCAATATGACAGATCAACCACACCTTGTCGGTCGTGCAGACAACCAATCCAGTCAATCCACCTAAAACGTCGCCTACCTAACCGACAAGCGGGCGCGAAGCTGGTAGATTAAAACTGTATCTCCTGGGAAAAACCAGCCGCCTTGTGAAGACAATCTTTGCCTTCTTATTTGCATGCCTTCTTATATTTCAACCTTTTGGTTGTCTGCCATCGAACCCGCTCGATAGCAAAGACATCGATCTCGACATATCCAATCCGCAGATTGAGCACAAGGAATTCATCAAGCCGTATGTCGTGAAGCTTCGAAAGAAAATCGAGGCTCAATGGGACGCATACGATCCGCGTGTTGGTAAGACTGTGAAAATCTTCTTCTTGGTGGCTCGGACCGGAGAAGTGACCGCCATCCAGAACCTCAATAACGACGAGCCGCAGTTGCAGGGACTCGCCGCATACGCAATCGTTAACGCGGCACCTTTTGGTGTAATTCCGGACCATATCAATGCCCTGCAAATTACAGGTACTTTTCGCAGCAAGCAACCGCCAATTATCATTGATAAACAAGCAGTCAAAAATGCAGTAATTGAAGCGGCAATTGTAGCTGGCTTTGCCGCACTTACAGGATTTGCAATTTACGCTCTGGTGAAAACATCTAACAACAACTCCAATCGAAATTATTATCCGGCTTCCGCATATCAGCAAGCTACTCTCGGTGGTCCTGTAAATCCAAATTACCATCAAGTGCGAGGACATCGATGGAAGAATCAATGGATAGATCCATACAATCAAACTGATGCTGACGGAAATCCATTGAATAACTATTCGACGTCTGGCAACGTGAATCCTTGGCACCGATAGAATCTAAAAGAAGGGAATTGAAATTGAAAAAAGCAGAAGCCGAACAAAGACAGCGTGAAAGTAACGCTAGAGAGCTAACTGCTCGATTAAATGATTTCTTTTCGAAGAGAAAGGACAAAGATTACACAGTTAGAGTACTTTATCGTAATAAAGTAGATTGGGAAACGTATCGGATGCGAAGTATTTATCCCATGCAAATTATAGATCCCCCTGGAGAAGTCGGGGTGCTTTTTGTTGGCTTTAAGCGCAATGAAAATATTCCAGACATTCTGTGGGATGAATCATTTCGTCATTTCGTGCCAGAAAAATTTTAAAAGTATTTAGAAGAACTATTCAAAAACTAATACTGAAGCATTTTTAGCTCACTCTGAATGTATTTAGCACTGTCAGGATAAAGAGCAATTGCTTGATGAAAATCAGCTGAGGCTTCTTTCTTTCGACCAAGCCTCAACGCCATGAAACCTCTTCGCTGAAATCCATCCGCCAAGCTTCTTTTGGGGTCGCCAAAAAATGTGTTTCTTTGAAAATCATCTTCACTCATGATTTGAATGGCTTGGCTGTAGTCTTTCAGCGCATTTTCATATTGACGCATTTGACTATAAGTTACTCCCCTAGACATCCACAAAAGAGGATTGGTTGGTATTAGTTTTATAGCTTGAGACTTGTCCGATAGCGATCGATAATTGTTATCCATGGCACCATATACGGAGCCTCTGCCCAACCAAGCACTCATGTTGGTTGGATCAAAAGTAATCGCTACACTGTAATCTTCAATCGCTTGTTGATTTCGTCCCAGCGTATAAAGCAAGCTTGCTCTCGCCTCGTATATGATGCTTCGGCTTGCAGAAATTCCCTTAAACCTTTTGGCTTGTAGTCCGGTTGGGTCTAACTTAATCGCTTCAGAATAATCTTCAATTGCTTTTTCCGAATTGCGCAACCTATCCCAGCATTGTCCACGCATATAAAATGCTTCTGTTGCTTTTGAATTAGCTTGAATGATGCGTGTTAGAGTATCTAACCCTGGCTGATACTTTCTTTCCATTAACTGCAGATCTGCAAGTTTGTATAGTAGACCAGCATTCTCGGGGTTGTTAGCAATTGCTTGAATGTAGTTTTCCATAGGTTTAGAACCTATCAATAAATCATCGGCTGCAAGGTCTCGATCAGCCATTTCTTGCTGCCCAGTTTTTTTGTAAACGTCAGCTCTATACAGAAAATTAGACCAGTCTCGCGGGTCGAGTTCTATTGCTTTGGTAAAATCCGTTAGAGCTTTATCGAACTGACCAAGATCTAGCTCTGCTTTTGCACGACTGCTATAAGCTTTAGAAAAAAATGGATCCAATCCAATACTTGAGTTGTAATAGGGTAGAGCCTTTTCAGGCTCTTTTAAACTGTATTGATAGATACTACCTTGTTCGTAATATGCATCAGGATCTGGCTTGTTTTTAA
Source organism: Candidatus Melainabacteria bacterium (assembly GCA_016699165.1). GTDB lineage: Bacteria > Cyanobacteriota > Vampirovibrionia > Obscuribacterales > Obscuribacteraceae > Aved-18. Next base: position 4,889,548 of record CP064963.1, read on the forward strand.
TGGCGCTGGCGTAGTCCGCAAGCGCTTCTGAATATTGTTTATTTCGTGTACGCACTTTTGCGCGATAAATGAAGGCTTCAAAATTATTGGGATCAAGTTCGATAACTTTTGAAAAATCCGAAATCGCGTTTTCTGGAAAATGATCTTGGTTGTAGATGCCTCTGAGCATGTAGGCTTCCATGTTTCTCGGATTTGCAGCAATGTCGGCACTACATTTATCGATCTGTTTTTTCTCAAATTCACTAAGTCCACCAAGTAAATTCAATACTTTTGTTATTGAAGGAGTTTTTTTCGTCTCATTAACCGCACTGGATGGAGTTTCTATGGAGACCGCTGGATTGGTGAATAAAAACAAGGACAGAATCAACGTTCCGGAAAATCCTAGTTTTTTTAATTTCATTCTTTGAGTTCCTGTTCGTTTGAGACAACTCTTTCTTGCGCATTTATTTTCAAATTCTTTTGTGCAAGCTGACCTCTCTCATAATCCCAATATGATGAAAAATCAGAGACTATCAACTTCTTAATCTTCTCAGGAAATTTGATTTTCAATTTCTTGTCATTACCTTCGATGTTTATTTGCAAGCTTAACTTCTTGTCGTTATCAAACTCTTTTGCATCAAAAGTGTAGATGCCCATGTATGACTTATCTACCAGCTCCTTTCTGCTGTACTCAGTCAAAGACACTTCGTTTTTTTCAAAGGGATGTCTTCCTGATTCAATTGGTTCTTTAATGGATTCGCCATCATCAGAGACAAGAGACAGTTTTAAAAAATCCTTTTTGTATTCATTTTTACTATACATGAAAGGCACCGCCATTAGTGGTGCTGCAATTCCGCAAGTGAAAACTGTTGCAGTAGCTGCTGTGGCTAACCCGGCAGACCGAAGAATTTTTGTTCCTGTCGTCAGCTTTGGTTTTGGTATCACAAATACAGTAACCACAGGCTTTTTATAATTGTAGGCTTTGTCATTTTTATAATCGTATTCGTCATCCGTCACAGCAAAATTCTTTTTTTTCGCCCTTGCCTTTCTACTTTTGAGAACCTTGTCTTGTTCCTTCATTACTTGGTGATAGCCTTGAGGCGGCGTTAAAACCGAAACAAAGAAATAGTTAGAATCAAAGTTGTAATTGCTTTGCTTTCGATTTTTGAAAAACTCAGGTCGATCTCTGAGAAATTGGCTGATCGGAAAAGCAATTTCTGGAATATCCGGCAACAGCTCAGGGGAAGGAGCTCCAATTTCTTTTTGTTTTTGTTTTGCGGCTTCGATTAATTTTATGGTCAATGAGATGGGTACTGCGCCTCCTGGATCAACACCTTTGACTTTTATGGTGTTAATTCCAATCACTTCTCCATCGTAATTAAGGAGCGGACCGCCTGAGTTCCCTTTATTAATTTGAGCGTCATGGAAAATCATTTGTGAGTCGCATTTACCGACAACACCTTCGGTCATCATCCGATGCAAATTAACTCTATCAATCGGACTTCCAATAGCTATGACTTTTTCGCCGATCACAACTAGCTCTTCCCCGTTCGGTTTGAAGAAAGGAAGAGATTTGTAGATACCTATATTTTTTAAATTGACAGCAAGAATAGCAATATCGTTTTCTCTATCATTTTCTAAGATTAGCGCTTCTAGGACTTCGTTTTGGCGGAACTTTACTCGTAAATGCCCAGACTGCTCATTCACTACATGACTGTTGGTGACTATGAGTCCTGAAGAATCGGCTAGAAAACCTGAGCCCCATCCTGTGGATGAAAAAACAGTCACCACGCCATCTTTCGCATTTTGGAAAATTTCGCCAGCTTTGGATATTTCTCTGCCAAAAGCTGTAGGCGTTGCGCCCCACTGGCACAACAACATTGCAATTGCAATTGAGATGGATGCCAGTTTAGATTTCATTGGTACATAATAAGAAAGATCTGGGCGGTTGTCATGAGATGCCTGTAATTTATCGCCGCACTAATGCTTTTAGTCTTTCCGAATATGATGTCGAGAAAAGTAACTTAGACAACCGACAAACTGAGCTGGAAGTGATAAGTTGAAATGCCTTTTTATGAAGTCACTGGAGCATATTCTAGGACAAACTCAAATCCGACCGATTTATTCAGCACGCTATCTACGGAAATTTAATGGAAAAGAAAGCAAATACAATAACTCTATTTCTTGAAGATGGTTCTCCTGAAGGCATTATTTCTGCAGAAGTAGATCAGTGGACGGGTAAAGTTCTAAGTTTTAGAAGTGGAATGTTGCCTGATGTTTTTAACCTTGAAAAACTCAATAAGGCTGGCGTCTATCTTTTTGTTGGACCGGACGAAGACAATCCCTTGCATTCGGTCGTCTACGTTGGAAAAAGTGATAATTTAGAAAAGCGCCTAAAGGGTCACGAGCTACTGGCAAATGATGACCGTTTTCATCGCATTTTTATTTACTTTGCTAAAGACGAGAATCTCTCTTCAGGTCACATTACCCACATCGAAAAATATCTAATTCAAAGACTAAGATCACTAAAGACTGCTCAGATTAAGAATGGAAACGATGGAGTCGCAGTAAATCTTTCTCGACCTGAAAAGTCTCAAGTGGAAAACATAATTGAGAAGTTGGAACTTGTTTTGCCAATCCTTGGATTTACCTTTTTGACTGATTCGACAAGTAACAGAAACTCGCAGGCTGTTCGAAAAGCAGAGTTTGAGCTAGTTGCTCACGATGGTCGCGTAAAAGCCAGCGCATATGAGTACGAAGGACAGATCGTTGTAAAAAAGGGTTCACTTATTCGCCATCCTAGTGAAGCCACTTCTAGTTTGAGAAAAAACACTCTCATCTACATTGACTCGCTTATAGCTGAGAGCCAAATCGGAGAAGTGGTGGATCGAAAAGATGTTTTGGCATTTCAGAATGATGTTGCATTTCCGAGTCCATCTGCTGCTTCAGACGTAATATGCGGTACTTCAACAAATGGTAGAAACTTGTGGCGTGTTCAAGGAACTCAACTAACATATGGCGAATGGAAGAAAATGGAGTTGGATAAAGCGACAACTAAATAGACCCAATTTCTTTTAGAGTCTGTAGTTCACTTAACCAAATATGATACCAACTTCGATAATTGCAAAACATATTCTGAAAGCAGCTAAGGAGTTGGATAGCTCTAAAAATTTCGCCAGACGCAAGTCTACTAGATATGTAGCGAAAGTAAACAGCCGAGAATATCCTCCGAAATTGCTTATAAGTTGCGCGGCGAAATATGCAATAGGAATTGAGCTTCCATCTAAAGATTTCAGTGGTGGGAGCGAGGCAAATAATTTTCTTCGAAAGCTTGGATTTGTAGTTTTAGAATCTAGAAAAAAGATTTCTATTAAGCACAATGACGATCGATGCAAAGCATGCAAGATCAAGTTTCTTCTAATGTTGAAAGCCGCATTTGGTGAGGCTTATTCAACTGCTAAACGAACGATCCCCACTCGTTTGGAAGAACATCTAGATTCACTTCATTATCCAACTTTGAAAAAGCTGTTGAAGAAGCTTGAAAATCAACGAGGCCGCAAAAAATTTTCTAAAAAGAAGAATTTGGCACCATGCGATTTTTATTTGCCGAAATACGACACTATCGTTGAATTCGACGAAACTCAGCATTTTACACAATCGCGAATGCTGGCACTTAAAGCTTATCCAGCCGAACTGCAGCTAGGATTTAACAAGGAAAGGTGGATTCAGTTGTGTAAACAGTTGAATGCCCAAGATAATAGTCCAGAATATCGAGATGAACAACGTGCGTGGTACGACGCGCTGCGCGATTTGTCAGGTAGCCGTATTGTTCGAGTTTATTCAAAAGATTTTCGCTGGTGCACTTTGAATCCAAAACTCAAAAAAGATATTTCGACCTTCAAAAAGTTTGTGAACCTTTCTGTTTTTAAAAAGAAAATGAAAGAGGTAGAAACATTCGAATTAGCAAGATTAGTCATTAATGGAGATTGGAGTGGGCAGGCTAGTAATTGTAAAAAAATACTTTTCCGAGCCTGTAATCAGATTTCCGCATTTCAAAAAGCTAGATGTTTAGTCACTTGTGGCGGTTTTCTCCGGGTTGAGTCAGTGGATCAGATTAGAGCATCCAGTCCGAATATTTCTAATATGGAGCTCCAGATGGTTATTAAGTTGAAAGTGGAAAATGCGGCGCGAACATTTTTGACTAATAGTCTGCTAAAGCGATTAAGAAAACATTTTGAATATATTTCGCTTGGTATTGATACCTACAAGTCAAAAATTTCTGAGACTACAAATTACATCAAAGAAGATCATGCCGAGCTTATTGTTTTGGTTAACCTGAAAACTTTGAGGTGCTTTACGACGGGTAAAATTTATCCTACCAGCAATCAGGCTCGTCATTTGATTCGGTATGACGATCTGCAATCTCATTTCGTATCAGTAGCCGGGGAACGAATATTGATTTTAGGGTGCCACGATCTAACAATATTTAGCCCGCGCGGTAATGCGAAGGCAGGATTAGAGCGTAGCGCAATTATTCGCAAATTTAGAAAGATTGCCAAAGCTTTTAAACCAACTATTGTGCTGCAACATCCCCATACAACTGTTAAAGCAAAAACTTGGGCTCAACAGTGGGCAGAGATTCGTAGAGATTTGCCATCAGTTAAGACTTACACATCTGCTGGGAGCTATTCTTCAGAAGATTCAGGCTGGAAAACGAAAAGCTCGCTGGAGTCGTGTCTAAGGCACACCAAGTTGGGTGAGGTTTTAGATATAGTCGTGCCGGTTCACTTCTGATATTAAGGGGGATCTTTAGCTTGACGTACGCTTCAAAACACGGATGGTTTGATTCTTAACGTCAATTCCATTTCTAAAAGTTTCTAGGCTTTAGAATATTTTTTTACCTAAGTAGTCACACGATGAACGAAGAAGGAAGTGAAAAATGGACGATCAGCACATAAACAACTTAACCGTAAATAAGCTGAATTTTTTAGATTCTGAAAGTAGATTGCGCGCATCTTTGGGCGAAGATGAAGGAGGTGCGTACTATTTGAGAATGTTTGATCAGAGCGGAAAAATACGAACTCAAATCGGGATGGGATTAGACGGGCAGTCTCACATTTGTTTAAATCATGGTGACGGCTCTCCACACTTGCTGCTAATTGTTGATGTGGAAGGTAATAATCGTATTGTTGCTTATGATAATGTCGGCAACACTAGATTTCAATTAAGTATTGAGGGCGATGGATCCAGCAGCACTATAAAACTTGTTAATTCTAACGAAAAGCCATTGGCAATTATTGGAGCGGGAATGGATGAGAGGGGAATTGAACAAGCTTCTATAGCGATATTTGATAACGGCGGCAATATTATTCATCTGGCACCATGATCATTCAAAAACTTGTCCTTGCCCTTTTTAAGGATCTAGTTCAACAAAGCGAAATTTGATAGTAGCATCACTGAGCAGTTGTCCAGATTCCGCCTATACCGTTGGAACTTTCATTTTTCGGAATTTCGTTCAATTTTAATTTGATTTTCTTTTATAAGGCTGGGTCGGATCCAAAATAACCGAATACGTCTCTTGAATTTTCCAATCCTCATAATACTTACACGCAGAAGCTGAATCTGTTAAAACAAGGCTTTGGAGCTGATCTTTATCTTCTTTTTCATCGTGAGAATTGTAAAGTGACTGAATTGACGCCACTAGTTTTTTTCGCAATTCGCTTTTATCTAAAGTTTCATCGAATGGAGCAAGACATCTATGCATCAGTGAGTAATTGGATGGAGCACTTGCTTTTTGAATTTCTCCGGAGACAATTTCGACATTAAAGAGACATAGTAAACTCGAAATTCTTTTGGAAATAAATGAATTCTCAAAGTTTTCTATCTTTCCATATCTTTTTTCTTTCTTGGAGGTGTCTTAACAGTTTCGGCTTCAATGACTTCAGGCTCTGGAAGCAGCAGATATGCCCTTAAATGTTTACTTCTTAAATCAAACTTTCCATAACTCAAAATCATGAAATTCAATATGTCGCTTAACTCCTTTTCGCTAATATTTGAGTTGCTTTGAGTCCTGCGTTTCACTTGATCCGCACTCAAATTCTGATGAGAGTATAAGGTTGCAATCCGCTCAAAAATTGCTTTTTTAGCGGATTGATTTTCGTGCTTGGTTAATGCAGCGAAATAATGATTTTCCGCTTCTGTATAGTGATTCTTTCTAAAAGCCTCCCAACCGAGTTCAATATCGGGGGACCAACAAATACCTTGTTGTTGTGCACCGCAAAGTACAAGGAGTATTAATAGACAAACCAATTTCCACATGTTTGAAGCCGAAAAATTCCTCAAAATGAACACACGAAGGTACAAAAGATCCTACCTACCGACTATGACAGCGTCAATTCAAAACCGACAATACGTGGGTATAATCCGCTAGAATTAATGTCCCCAGAACTATCAGAATTTAGTTTTCATGTGCTCGAAACGCCTGAGTTAACAAGCCTCCACAGAACAATCTATAATTCCCCCATGTCCCCTCACCACACCAACATCCTCCTAGCCGCCATACTCGCCGCGTCAATTACGGCGCAGCCGGTTGTGGCTTACTCGCCACTCAAATATTGCGAATCAAATAAGATCGATCTGAGCCCAGCCGAAGTAAATGAAGTCATCGATTACATCGACAACAACGATAACAATGCATTCGGATTCACAACAGTAAATTACTTGTATCGACTGGCTGGTTATTCGTCTCACACTAAGAGTTTTAATAACGGCAATGAGCTGTTGAATCACCTTTTGAAGAAATTTCAACCTGGCTCAAAAGAAGCGATTGAAACCAAAGAAGTGATTGCAGACGACCACATCATCAGGTTTCTAGAAGAAACAGACATCGTTTACGCCAATGGACATCAACCCACTCCCGGCCTGGCTTATGGCTACCTAATGAATCCGAGCCATTTCCAGCCGTGCGATACGTTCCTCAGTTATGTGCCGGCTGAAGAGTACATCGCAAATAGAAAATTCAACTTGCAACCCGGCGAAAGAGAAAAACTGCAGACAGCCGCTAAATTGTACAAAGAAATTATCGATGAGCGCATTGCCCAGAAGCTTGAATACCCGCTCGACAGAGACTATCTGAATCTTGCCGCGGTGTATCTCTGGCTGAACGACCGCAACAATATGAATACTTATCTTGAGCTTATCCAAAGCATAATGTTCGGCTGATGCTCAAGCATTTAGTTGAAACCACTGGTAGGGGCAATCTGGTGCAAACTATAAATGCGTTGAGTGATGAGGGGACGCGCGCGGCAATTCATCGCGATAACTTTGACTATCCAAAGTTGTATCTACAGATTTGGGAATTAATTCAGCAAAATTATTATGACCGCACTTTCAACCATCAAGATTGGAACAGTTGGAAAACAAAATTCGACGGAAAAATAGAAAAGCGTGTAGACGCACAGGACGCAATCGACGCCATGATAAGCAGCCTTGGCGATCGTTCTACTAGACGAATTTACAAAATGGACTACGATGACGAAATAACGCACAGAGAGCCGCAATCCAAAGCCGGGATAGGTCTTGGGGTCGGCATGAATAATAACAATAGACTAACCGTCACACAAGTAGTCGATGGCGGACCTGCCGCCGCCAGTGGTGCCTTTAGAGCCGGCGATCAAATCACCGCCATTGATGGCAACCCCACTCTGTATCGCCACCTTGAAGATATGGTGAAAGACCTTCGTGGTCCTGCCGGTTCTATGGTCAAAATTACAATCGCCGATGGCTCAAAAGAAGGCAAAACGATCACCCTTGAAAGAAAGGGTCTCACTCTTACGGCAATACTTGATGCGCGAGTGCTTGCAGGCAACACCGGATACGTTTGCTTGAAGTCATTTGCCAAAAATCCTGCCCGCGACACACAAGAGGCGGTGGCGAAACTGAACAAATGCTCCGGTATCATTCTCGATATTCGACTTCTAAACGAACTCACTCCAGAAAGCGTCGCCGATATTGGAGGCATCTTTGTCGGACCCGGCAAAGTAATTGCGAAATTGCAGACAAAAGATGGCATCAAAGAATGTAAGACTAGCGGCGAGCAAATATTCAAAGGCAAGCTTATCGTTTTGGTGGACACAACCACGTCCGGCGCGGCCGAAGCTTTAGCCCAGGGGTTACGTGAATGTGGAGCCGCCACTTTAATTGGCCGCAAGACGAGAGGGATTGGAAAACAATTGGGCCTTTATAGCCTCAACGACTCGGGAGGTGTGTTTGTCACCACAGGCAAATGGACGTCCGCTGAAAACGTGGACGTGGGGCTTGGTGTCTAGCCTGGCATTAGCGTTGAGTTGCCAAAAGCGGACGACAAGAACACGGGCAGGCACTGGTGGCTGCAGTCTATCGAGAGTAAAACTGATGTGCCGAAAATGGATGATTTGGTTTTGAAGCGGGCAGTTGAATTTGCGGAGTCGGGTTCGAAGTGAGCTTTCACCTATTTAATAGTCACTTTTGATAAATGCACAAAAGGTGGCAGAGCTTCAAATCGCTCCTGCAGTCACTTTGCAGAATTACGCAGAATGCATTATGCAAAATGCGTAACGTACCGAGTGAGCAGCGACAATTAGAATTGCAGATTGGCAGCTCGAAGTTTTTTTCTGCCGTTACTAATTACGAATTAGGTTTCTCATCCATGATGAAATATTTCTTGCGTGACATACGTTTGTATGGTACATTGATAACGTAACTAATAGCTATACGATTGGCGGACTTTACAAATGGCATTCACAACAACCATTATTGGTTTATTTTGGCGTTTCTAAAAAAGGTTGGCAAAGCATGATTGAAGCATGGATGAAATGTAACATGGACAAGGGAATGTTCCCTGGTGAAGTTGGAATCTTCTTTAAAGATTTGGCCGGCAACGACGTTTCGTTATTTTCTTCTGAAAAGTTTATCAACAAAGAAGAATCAGTTCTTTTAGTATCCGTCCTTAGCAAGACGGAAAAATCTGCTCACGTTAGATTGCCTGTACAGTCGTTTAATGGCACCACTGATGTAGAAGTTTCCTCCGAGAATTTGAAAGAGGTCATGCAAGTTGCCTGATGTTGCTGAGTAACACAAAAATTCGAGAAGCTCTTAAGGATGGCAGACTTTCGATCGTCCCGAATGAGCACTGTGCTTTTGATACCACAGCTGTCAATCTTACATTAGGCCCTGTTATCCAAGTTCCGAAGAAAAAGTATCCCACTGCAATAACTCTTGGAGAGGGAAACTTGGTTCAATTTTTGAACGACTCATCCGATAAGCATGAGATTACTCCAGCTCAACCTTTCAGATTGGAGCCTCAACAATTCTTGCTTGCAAGTACATTTGAAATTGTCACCCTGGCTCGCGAATCTGAAAGAAAAGATCAGTGGGAAGGAAGACCTTTACTGGCAGCACGAGTTGAGGGCAAGAGTTCATATGCCAGGTTAGGTGTTCTTATTCACTTTACCGCTCCAACCATTCACAATGGATTTAGTGGTGTCATCGCTTTGGAAGTAATGAATTGCGGACCTTATCCGATCATGCTTGCGTTGCACAAACCAATCTGTCAACTTCTTGTGGAAGAAGTGGTAGGAATACCAGATCTTCATGAAAGCCAATTTCAAGGGCAACTAATTCCTACCGGCAACAAAGAAAAGATGTAGATACAATTACCCTATCATGTTCCAAAAACGTTCCATTTTAGATGATGTAAGCATCGCTTCTCCCTGCCCTGTTAAATTCGAGCAGATGACCGGCGATGAAAAAATTCGATTTTGCGATCTCTGCCAGCTCAATGTTTATAACGTTTCTCAAATGACTCGTATTGAGGCAGAAGAGCTACTTAAAGATAAATCAGACCAAGTTTGTCTAAGGCTTTACAGGCGTAAAGACGGAACCCTCATTACTAAAGACTGTCCAGTCGGCAAGAGATTTTCTGACAGAATTAAATTTAGAATACGTTCTATCGCTGCAGTCATAGTTTCATTCATAAGTTCCGCAAGTGCGTTTGCGCAATCGGACTCAAAGCTATTGAAGGAAATTGGAAGAACTGAAGGTCCCACAGACATGAATTTATTCGAAGTGAGTAATGTCATAGATGGAAGACCATATCTCAAACGCGATAAAGATGGTACTCCGATAAAAACTATTTCCCGTCCTTACATTGACAAAGGACCGGATACCTCTGCTAAAGACGCTTTTGATGCAGCTATAAAATACGAAGCAGATAAAAATTACGAATCGGCATTGGCTTCCTATGAGTGCTCTATAGATGCGTTTCGAAACTCTAAAAATGGATACGACGCGGTTTTTGCCAAAATGGTGGCAAAGCGTTACGCGACTCTTTTGCGTTTAACCAAGAACAAAAAGAAAGCCAAAGCGATTGAACGCGAATTTTGTCGCGAAAAAAACAAATAATTATGATATTACCCGCGGTGCGGGCAGACTAAATATAGAAATTATCTCAAAACTCGTGCAATCTATTTGGCTCAGGCAGGGCTGGATAAAGAATCTGCTCAAATGTCGAAGCGAGCGACTGCCCAGTGACAAATCGCCTCAATAGATATAAGTTAGTAAGATATGAACCAAGCTTGGACGAAGCTCAAACTGAATCGGTCCGTCCCCATTGCTATTTTGGTGGCGGTGGCGCTGTTCGTTGGTGCAACCCAGGGCAGAACGCTCTATAATGAGTTTTTCTACAATTATTTCAACCGTGAGTGCCTCTCGGACTCGGCTCCCTGCGGCAACCCTAGTAAATTTATATCGTGGTGGACAGCGAAAGCGTTCGAGAACGAGGCACCAAACGTTCAAGCCTATCGCAAAAACGCCAGATTTTATGCAAGCCCCGAAGTCGAAGCTCTCATGCGTCAGACATTCTGGAAAAACACAGATAAGGCGCTGCCAATAGACGTCATCGAGCCGCAAAGCTATTTTGCCGATTATTCCAAAGGTCCCAACTCTGTCGATGTGACAAGAGTTCTTGTCGATTTATCCAAGCTTGAAATGCCTCACCTTTATATTCGAATGCGATTTGAGCTCGAAGAAATTGCCGGTATGTACAAAGTCAAACATCTGATACTAAAAGATGGAGCCAAGGAGAAGATTCAGAAGTTTCTAGCAAGTATCGATCCCAATCCAGACACCAACTTGGTCAAACGCAATGTCCAAGCGACAAGACAGCTTCGCAGAGGACCAATCTGGGGGCACAGCGACTTTTCTAAGATTGCCGAAGAAGAGATTCAGAAAGCTCTCGCCATCAATCCCAATTTTGCATTGGCTCACATTGAGCTTGGACGCCTCGCATCATTTGCTGGAGAGGACAACAAAGCAGTCGAACACTTCCAAAAGGCAATCGATTGCAATCCGTCTTTTGTGTTGGGTTATCTGGAACTTGGCGATACCTATTTGAAAATGCGTAATGAGGGTTTTGCACTGAGCGCTTTTACCAAAGCTACCCAAGCCGATCCGTTGTTCGCAATCGCTTTTGGAGAGCGGGCATATGTCGAAGACTTATTGCATAAGGATGAGATTGCACTGGCGGATTTGTCTCATGCGATTCTGCTCGACCCATCGTATTCTGTTGCATACTACAACAGAGGTATCAATTATTATTTTTCAGGTCACAACAGAGCCGCATTGGATGATTTGAACAAGGCGATTTCGTTTTATGACGGCAACGCTTCATGGTTTAACTTGCGTGCACGAGTTAAATGCAGTTTGAAAGACCCGACTGGTGCGCTTCGTGACGCATACAAAGCAATTGAAATGGAACCACGTAACGCAGATTTTTATTGCACTAGAAGTTGGGCGAATGCAGTTGCAAAAAGTCCTGATAGTGCTTTGCGCGATGCGAATAGAGCAATTTCTCTAGCACCAAAAAATGATTATGCGTATCGAACGCGCGCATTTGCGAAAATCGATTTGAAAGATTTGACAGGCGCTTTGGAAGATATGAAGATTGCAGTGAAATTAGAGCCAGGCAATAAATTCAACATGATGGGTCTGAAGCATGTGCAGGCGATGCTGGCTAAGCAAAAGCTTTAGGCGTTTCAGGTGAGACCCAGATATTTAATAACTATATCTGGACACATGCGATGCAAATCCAAAGGTCTCCTTCCGTTGAGTCGTGAGTTTGCATTAAGCAAGAAAGACGTATTAGATCCGATTCATAAAGCGGATAGTGATTTAACACGCACAGAATCAATAAAGACAACTAAACAAAACCAAATTCACACAGAAGCACTTGCATCAAACCCAGATCAGTTTCCATCTATAGCCAATCTTTCCATCCCCAACAAAGAGCAGATAGAATTGCGAATGAATCTGCAATGTTCTTTGGAGATAGAAAAATAACAGTGAAAATTCGCTATTTGATATTAACTACAAAAACACAGCTAGAATACTAGTGAAAGAAGACAAAGAGATGTTAGTAAAAGGTCCAATCCCAGCTCGGTTTCTGGAGATTTCAAAATGATGAAGTTAATGCACAAATCAAAACTCATCGGCACAATTCAAAATCCCATCCGCGAAGGCATGTCTATGGTTGGGGATTTAGAACTAACTGAAGCCGCTAATAGATATCTTGAAATGTTTGCATTTTTTACTGGCAAAAAAGACCCATATCAAGCGCCACCATTTTCAGAATCGGATATTTGGGGCTGGACGATTGAATATGGTGATGGCAATATTCGTGAAGTTGTCGGCTGCCCTGCAGTTAGAAACAATGGCACTTACATCGAGTGGCGATGGGGCAAACCAGTCAACTGAACTAACCACTATTCCGCCTGAGCTGCCAACTTCTTTTTGTGGATTTCAATATTGTACCGCCACCATATGAAGTGCGGGATTTTGCCTTCCTTAATTTCCTGCACGGCTATTTGCTTATGAATATCAGGTCCATACTTTCGTTCTACAAAATCAAGAACAATTTCACGCTCACCCTGTCTCAAAGCCTCTTGCACTAGAGCAATCGACAATCTATCAGGGAAGTAGTCTGCGATATCATTGCGAAAAAATTCGAGCGCTTTTTCTTTGTGACCTTCGTGAAAATCTATGAGTGCGAATAGAGCTGCTCCTTGCCTATTCCAATAGTACGGGTGTTCTCGGTGCAGCAACAAATCGGCGAGATTTTTACAAAGCTCCATATCCCGCAGATACCATGCGCATTCTGCAATTTGCGGAACATCCGGTGGCATTCCGGAGTCTAGATGAGTCATTATATGTGGTGCAGTCCAAACGACTTTTTGCGCAAAGGATTTTTTATTTTCATTATTTTCTTCACTAAGGCACCACTTATCAAAGAAGTGTTCCATCAAAATCTTGGGTAAGAACCAGACATCAGGCAACTTTTCGATACCTTTCTTTAACAGTCTTTCGCCCTCTTTGGTATCATGCACCAGAAAAAAATTGCCGGCCATGGCAGGAATGAAATTACTGTCAGGATTGTTTTCCAAAAATTCTATCCAGATGGGCTTTGCTTTATCGAAATCTTCCTTGTTGCAATAACGTCCAGCATCTGAGGCATAAAGCAAAGCCTGTTCTTCTAAATATTCATTTTGGATAAACCACAAAGAGAATTCAAGAAATTTCGATTGAAGCTCCGAATATCTTTCAAGTCGATCTATATGCTGCCATGTCCTATGAAGCACCTCATACAGGCGCTTCATATCAGGAGACTCGTCGTTGAATAATAACTTTGCCTGCTCCAAACGCTCAAGGAGCATTTCGACAAACTCATCATCGCTTTCCATGACCTGAATTTTGTTAGATTCATCTTGCGACATGGCAAAACCCCAAGGGTTATTATATGCGACTGGAGTCGGTATTTGGTATATAAGCGATTGGAGTAGAATATTATGAGCGAGAAGGACTTATTAAACGAAATGTCCCCAAAAGCGATAAATTTAACCTAACCAAATGAGCGCCCAGTAACCAGCAAGTAAATTACTTACTGAAAACATGCAAATCGAAGTTCATATTCCAAAAATCATTACAGTGGTGGATTCACACAATGTAGAGGTCACTTTTGATACTCTTGCTGGCCGCAGAGTCTGCAACTATAAAGCCAGCAAGATTGAGCCGGGACAAAGCGCAATTTCGGATTGCAGTGACGCTGAGTATTGGAATTTAACGAACCCTATTGATGAGTTGAGAGAATTCGATAAAAGTATTGGCGCTGTTTTTTATTTGAACAGTTTTGACCCCATACATGCTCCTGTCAAAATTCAATCAATCCAAATCATTGAAGAGAGTGACGTATCACCTCATTTTGAAATATTGTTTGCACCACCGAATATGAGTGTTATTTGTTCAATGGATGACGAAGGAAATTTGTCAGTACACTCAAAGCAGTCCTTGCCTGAATTCTATTGTAATGCTGATGCAATGAGGGCATTAAAGAATGTGTTGTTAAAATTTCGTACCGCGTATTTAAATTGCAGTAAAAGAATTTGATATTCATCAAAAAGCTTGGTTTGAGACGAATCGATTAAATATGCTCACAGTCTCTTCGCCAGATAAGCTAGCATGTGCGCCTGTGTTCGAAATCCTGAAGGTACAGCTGATGGATCGGCAAAATAGTTCAGTTTTTCCAAATATTCATCATGTATTTCTGAATGCCTGGATAAAAATTTTTCTGCGACTTCCTTTGCTCGCTCGACACCGAAGTAATACATAATCATTTGTAATTGAGCGTTAGGGTCAACATCGATGACGTATTCTAAGTCAAATCTTTCGGTCAATTGCTTGGCGTTTTCAAAATTTTCAAAATATGGAAAAGCAATTTTTTGAATTCGATTATAGGCTGACCCAATGTCTTTGGGTCTTCGTTCGGGTTTAGACAAATCCCAGGTGAGCCAAGAGTGAGGCTTCACCAGATTTCCGAGCTGTCCGCCGCCGAGACCTTCGTTAGCCCAGTACCAATTCAGCCCCTTGCAGTGGTCGGCAATTATTTTTGAACGCACCAATGCATACACATTGAGTTCGACAAATTTACCTCTTTCATTATTTTTATAATTCGTTCCAAACGAGACTTCAAAAGTAAATTCATTACATTTTTTGATGCACACCCTGTCAGCTTTTCTGTACTTATCGAAACCATGCGCTTCAAGCAAATGAGCCAGAAGCTCGCACGAATGTTTCGTTATTTTTCCAGGCGTATCGTCGGTCATCAAAGCGACTTGCTCGCTCAGATAAATGAATCTAGGATCTTTGATGCTTTCAATGATCATACAAACCACGCATGCTCCGTTTTCTCATCGCACCAGAAGCCTTCAAACATTTCTTCAATCAGACCTTTTTTGCTCGCGTCCAAGTTTGTGCAGACGAGTGAGAAGACGCTGTCCCAATCTACGATAATTAGTAATTGATAGTCGGTTGTGAAAACTTTCTGCGGCAAGAATTTCAATGCTGATCTTTCGCTCACCCATGGCTTGTTTCTGCTAATTTCACTCAACGAAATCAGCTCGCAATTAAAATCGTGTTCGTCACCGAAACAGGCTTCTGTAATATCAAATTGCAGTAATAAATCGAGTATCTTGTTTTCAAACGAAGCCGGAAACGATCCTTGGGTAGGAAGAAAAAACTCTTGCTTTGCGCAATAATTTTTTAGCCGTTCTGGGTTTTGCGACTTATCATTAGCCTTTTCGTTTAATGCAAGGCTTAAGGTGAGCAGGGCGCGATTCATATCTTTGATATCAGAGATGTCGCATGCGTTTCCGATTTCTGACCAGGTCAATTGTTTTGCAGAACTTTTCTCCAACATGCGAAATGTTTTGTAGTCAATTGAAAGTGATTCCGTCCCTAATTTTTTTATTGAAATAAAAGGGTGAAGTGCGACATAAACAGAATCGTAGACGCCCTTGAAGTGTTCGAGGATTGAAGTGTCGTAACTTGGATATTTGGTTCTAAAGTCATAGAACTCTTCGCCGACATCTTCCATGATGCCGGCAGGTGACCTGCGGCTAATTGTTCTGGACAGTCTAAATTTTTCGGGTATTTCAGGTAGGTGCGACATAACGGAAATTATATGATTTTTTTAGCTAGCGCGTGTTCTGCTGATTGTCTTAACTTTGCTAGCCGTCGAACGCGTGGATACAGTTTTTTTTGCCTTACGAATTTTTTGCTTTTTCGAAACTGGCTCTAGAGACATGCCTGCGGCAATGTCCAAACAACCCGCCTCCGCTTTAGTTCGAATCTGATACCACTTGTCTGACAATTTTAGTTTCATTTTCATTTTCCCGTCAAAAATATTTTTGCTGCTTTTGTGGTCATTTCAAAATATTTGAGCCTATTTTCGTGTTCTTCGTCCACTCCTAAATCTTTCATTCCACAGGATTTGTAGAATCCTTCCGATTGCTCCAAAGCGTGAAGACTGATTCGACCTTCACAACCTTCATCGTGGCTCGCCTGTATTGCTGTTGCAACTAGAACACTACCCACAAGGGAATACTCTGGAGCATCGGTGAGCAAGCGGAGATTCCATGGAGCTGATGCCAAATAAACACCGTAAACAATTTGCTTTTTTTTATCGATACGGCTTGTTCTCAGCAGTGTGCTTAGCAATAGCATTCCTTGCATCTTATTAGCGCATTCTACGCCGTAAAATCTGTAAGCTGCTAGTCGACCATATTTTTTGTGTTTTGCTTCCCAATCCCATCCACCATGTTCGGGCCATTTTTCTTTTGGAATCGCTTCCAAATATTTTTGAAGTGCTCTCGACCAATGCATTTGAGCAATTTGTGCTTCTCTTATGCTGACGCCGGAAACCAAGGTTGCTGTTACTAGTCTATTTGCCCTAAGGTTGAGTATTTTTACGGCAGAGCGACTCATAGAACTAATACTTCTTTCTTGCTTTTCTTACTCTCGAAAATCAGCTTTTCGCCTTCAGCCATTCTAACGTCAACTAGCTGATACAGACGAAGTGCTTGCCTCATTACTGCCACTTTGCTGAGGTCTTTTTTTTCGGCAAGAGATTCTAAAGCGTCCCACTCGGCTTCGCTGAGTTGCACCATTACAGTTCTTTTCTCGGCCATGCTTGATTTTTCGCTCCAAAATACTAGTATTTTACTAGTAATTTTATAGTATTTTTCGGAGGTTGTCAAACGTCTACAATGTGTAGGCTACGAACAAGGAGTCCCTTGATGTCTGCAAAATTTTTCAAAAGTCTTTTCGCTTTTAGTTTATTCGCAATTTCCGCTAGTGTTGCGCCTGACGCCATCGCTCAAGCGGTCGGTTCTAAAGTGCAGGTGTCACCATTTTCTATGGCAAACCAGTGGTTTGGCGCCACAGTCGTAGAAGACCTTGGCGGTGGCTCATTCAAAGTTCGATTAGACAAACGACCCGGATATCCAGATGGCGAAGAATATGTTGTGGCAAAGAAGTGGATGAAGGCTGCTGCCGCGGGTGCACCTGCCGCTCCTGCTGCAAATAACGCCCCGCAACCTGTAAATGGTGGCGCCCAACCAGGTGGCGAAGCTCCTGAGCAAACTGCTCCACAAGCTGGATTCAGTATTGGTCAGCGCGTAATGGCAAACAGCATTCATACTGAAGGCAGCTACTGGCATCCTGGCACAATTACAGGCGAGCCTGCACCTGGCATGTTCGAAGTACATTTCGACCACAATAATCTCAAGCTGGCTGTTAAAAAAGAATGGATCAAGGGTGGAGCTCCAGCCAAAGCCAACACTGCACCAGCAAATAACGCAAACAATAACGCTGTACCCGCAACCAACGCCAAAGCAAATCAGGGTGGCAAAGCCGATGTCGGCAAGGGCGCACCACCAAGCGGAGAGTACACTTGTAACATGCTTTCTGGTGGCATGTTCATTCACATCGGAACTTTGGAAATTCAGGGCAACAATTATCGCGGATTTACAAAATCTGGTCCATTTCACGCGTACACCACAAGTGGTGGCAACCTCAATTTAAGCTCCGGACTTGTTTCGATGCCTGAGGGTTTCACGTTAAAGTCAGTCGCATACGTGGGAGGTGACAGCAAAGGACGCCCGATGATCAAGATTCGTTATGTTGGACCAACCGGTTATCACGACACGATTGATGCAGTGAAGCAATAATTTTTTCCACATGAAAAAAGAACCAGACAAGAGAAAAGCTACCTATATATTTGTCGCAATAATTGCAGTTTGGATTGCGTATCTATTGCTGTCGCATGATTCAAAGGAACCGATTACAAAAGGCGTTAGCCTCAACTCTGGTCAAATGATGGGAGTTCGTCCCGATGAGATTCGCGAGTTTGAGAGCGTAATAAATTATGGTTTGCCAGCAATAAATACTGCTATTGAAACCACCGGTAGTTTCAAACCATCTGTGGTGCTTCTGGATTCAACCGGCAAAATGAACCCATTTTACGCGCCGACCTATTCGGCGTTTCCGTTAGAGACTGGATTGAGAAAACTTGTGGCGATGCGCAAATCAAAAGGCGGACCTAGCCAAATCAAAGTGATTGTGGCGTTTTCGCCTGGGCGAGTGAAAAACGTGATTGAAGGTCGTAAGGACGCCATCGTTATTCAATTCTTGAATAAAGACGACATTTCGCAAACTGTAACGTTGCCATATGTAGTCAAAAACGGTTCAACCGAGTACGGATTTATACAGCACTTCGATACGGAATTGTAGGTCGAGCAAATGGACCGATCATTTCCTCTAACGCACTCATCACTTTCGAAGTGCCTGTACTGCCGTGGGAATTCTTCATTTCAACTGATTTCACAGCGTCAAATACTTCATAGAGATCCGAATCAAATAGCATCGAGACAGACTTATATTTTGTAAGTTCCATTTCTAAAAGTGAAATTTTAAGATCACGAGCAATGCTCACCACTGACGCCACCACCTCATGTGACTCTCTGAAAGGTAATCCTTTAAGCACTAAATATTCAACTAGATCTGTTGCCATCATCTCGGGATCAGAGGCGGCGGTTAGCATTTTTGTCTCGTTGATCTGCATTTGATCAATGGCGATAGTCATGACCGTTAGGCAAGAAGAGATTACTTTTGCCACCTTGATTAGTGGCGGCTTAGTTTCTTGAAGGTCACGATTGTAGCCCAGTGGCAGCCCTTTCAAGGTGGTCAAAATATTGATTAACTCACCAAAAATGCTACCTGTTTTTCCTCGAATTAACTCAATGGGATCAGGATTTTTCTTTTGCGGCATTAGACTTGAAGTGGTAGTCACCGTATCTTTAAATGATATGAATCCAAATTCTTTGGATGTCCAAATTATCAAAGTTTCTGCCAGTTGAGATAAATGAGTGGCAGTAAGTGCCGAGGCAAACAGAAATTCTGCCACAAAATCGCGATCGCATACTGCATCAATAGAATTTTTGAATACATGTTCGAAATTTAGCTGCTTAGCGCTTAAAAATGGATCGATTGATAAACCGCTACCAGCTTGGGCACCAGCACCTAATGGTGAAACAGCCGTTCTTTTAGCTGCGTCTTTGAAGCGGTCCAGATCGCGTTCAAACATTTCGAAAAATGCAAGCATGGCATGAGCAAAATGAATTGGTTGTGCTGGTTGCAAGTGAGTGTAGCCAGGCATCACTGCATTATCGTACTCTTTAGCCTTGTCCACCAATGCTTGCTTCAATTTATCAATTGAGTCAATTATCAATTCAATTTGGCTCAAAGCAAAGATACGCGTGTCCAGTGCAACCTGGTCATTGCGACTTCGTGCGCTGTGCAGCCGCAAGGCATCGGCACCGATTTCCTTTTCTAGGGCTTTTTCTACATTCATATGCACGTCTTCGTATTCGCTTTTGAGTTCAAAGTTTCCGGCTTGAGCCTTGGCCATAATTGTATTCAAGCCATGCAAAATGTTTTCAGTCTGCTCAGGTGTTAGAAGTCCAATTTTTCCAAGCATCGAAGCGTGCGCAATGCTGCCTTGAAGATCTGCCAAAATAAGCTCTTCATCAGCGTCGATGGAAGACACAAATTCACTAATTTGCGAATTTAGTTTTTCTTTGAATGCCGTTCTTAAAACTTCCATCAACTAGACCTCCGCATTTTGTGGCATCTTGGACATATTTCCATGCGCCTGACTCCAGGCTTTCAGTCTTAATCCCGATATGTTGATGAAACCTGTAGAATCTGCAGGGTTGAAAGCGCTCATATCATCGAAGCTGGTCAGGTGTTGACTATAAAGTGATACCGGAGCTTTTCTTCCAGCGACGTACGAATTGCCTTTGTACAATTTTAGTTTGGCTGTTCCGCTTACAGGAAGTTGTGATGCGTTTATTGTTTTCAATAAAAGCTGAGTCTCGGGCGAGAACCAGAATCCGTTATAAATAAGTTCGGATAACTTCAGTGCAAGCGAATCTTTCAAGTGAGCAACTTCGCGGTCTAATGTAAGCGACTCAACTGCTCTGTGTGCCTGCATCAAAATGGTTACACCAGGAGTTTCGTAAACACCTCTCGATTTTATGCCGATATATCTGTTTTCGACAAGATCTACTCTGCCAACGCCATGTTTGGCGGCAATTTCATTTGCTTTTTCCAGCAATGCTACAGCAGACAGTTGCTCGCCGTTAATGGCAACAGGAATGCCGGCTTCAAACTCGATGGTGACAAATTCTGCCTGGTCTGGTGCATTTTCAGGCGACGTTGTCCATTGATAAATATCGTCAGGAGCCTGAGTCCACGGGTCTTCTAGAATGCCGCCTTCATAACTTATGTGCATTAAGTTAGCGTCAATTGAATATGGCTTTTCTTTTGTCATCGGCAGTGGGATGCCATGCTTTTCGGCATAGTCGAATAAGTCGTTGCGTCCGTTAAATTTCCAGGTGCGCCAGGGAGCCAGTATTGATAAGTGTGGAGCCAGCGCTGCTGCTGCAAACTCGAAGCGTACCTGGTCGTTGCCTTTTCCTGTTGCACCATGGGCAATGGCATCGCAGCCTTCTTTGAGCGCTGTGGTGATCATGCCTTCGGCAATGCATGGGCGGGCTAGCGACGTTCCCATGTAATAAACGCCTTCGTAGAGAGCGTTAGCTTGAATGGCTGGAAAAATATATTGTTTTACAAAAGAATCTTGCAAATCGTCAATGACAAATTTTTCCGCACCTGTTTTAAGGGCTTTTTCTTTTACTTCGCCGAAATCTTCTTTCTGACCCACATTAGCGCAGTAAGCTACAACAGGTACTTTGTACTCTTCTTTAAGCCAGGTCAAAATGCAGGAAGTATCGAGTCCTCCGCTATAAGCCAAAAGTATTTTTTTCATGGGGTGAATTCCTTATAAATAAAATTGTGATTAAAGTGTGAGAGCGATCACCGCTTTTTGAGCGTGCAAGCGGTTCTCAGCTTGATCGAAAATGACCGATTGTGGTCCATCCATAACTTCGTCGGTAATTTCGTATCCGCGATGTGCTGGCAAATCGTGCATTGCAATTGCATCTGGTTTTGCTTTGGCCAGTAATTGTGAATTGAGTTGGAAACCAGAAAATGCTGCAAGTCTTTCTTGTGACTCTTTTTCTTGTCCCATCGAGATCCATGTATCGGTATAAACAATATCTGCGCCGATTACAGCTTCTGCAGGATCATGAGTCAATTGCATGGTGGCGCCAGATTCTTTAGCAAACTCAAGACTAGTCTGCCAAATTTCTTGCGAAGGCTCGTATCCAGGTGGGCAAGCTATAGAAAAATCCATGGCCACTTTTGACGCAAATAGCATTAATGAATTGGCGATATTGAAACCGTCGCCAATATAAGCCAGTTTCAGCCCAGCTAGCTCTCCTTTGTTTTCCATAATTGTTTGAAAATCTGCAAGCGCCTGGCATGGATGCTCGCGATTACACAGACCGTTTATAACAGGGATATTTGCGTAAGCTGCAAGTTCAAGCACGGTCTTATGCTCGAAGGTGCGTGCCATGATACCGTCGAGCCAACGGTCAAGATTTTTGGCGACATCACCCACGGTTTCGCGCGCGCCAACTGGACCTTCTAGATAGATTGCATTGCCACCCAACTGGGTCATTGCGGCTTCAAAAGTCACTCGAGTGCGCAAAGATGGCTTTTCAAAGAGCATTGCCAGGGTTTGTCCTTTGGCAAATTGTGTTTGGGTTTCATCAAATTTATTTAGTTTGAGATCTGCAGCCACTTTCAAGATGAGCATAAGCTCTTCTTTGCTCAAGTGTTCTATGCCTGTGATGTCTTTGCCCCTTAGAGCATCTTCGTACATAATGTAAGTGATTGGTGAGCGCCCACGCGGCGCTACCATACGCTGCGAAGGCATGGATTTAGACTTAAATTGAGTCGATGAGTGATTGGTCATTTCTGGCTCCGATGTTGTTGTGCTGTAACAGTCTGGTGAGATGGGCGAAACAAAAATCCCCGGGTCTTTTCTGACCCGGGGATGAAAAATCTGGTGTTATTGGCTAAATCAGCGCACCCAAATTACCGTCCCCGAGTCTGGCTCGCGACGGTTACGGCGGTTTTGGGCATTAGTGAAATGTGCTGATTGCAAAATACTTATCCTAGTGCAAAACATTGCCCCACAACTTTAGTTTTGTTTGCCATGCATGTCAACCGAGTGCAAAAATTTGTAACTTCACTGCCAGATTTGCCATTATGGTCGCTGAACTTCCCGTCACAACAGCATCAGCGCCTGCATTCTTTAAAGCTTCAACAATTTCGTGCGATTGGGGTAAATTGATTTTGCTTTTATCCAGAGCTGGTAACTGGTCAGTTGTGGTACCGCCATTGGTGCTAGTTAACAATTCCAGGATTAGATTGTAAGCCTGCTCGACAGCATTAACATCTATATAGTAGGCAAATCCAATTGTGGTTATGTTAAATTGCTCAGAGTATTTTGCTCCGGTGCTGATTTCAGAAACTGCATCAGCGATATAAAAAATACGACCGCCTTCTACTTTCTCTGACACATATTTGAAATGGTCTGCGCCTTTGTTAAAGCCTGGTCGGTGACCCAATATTTCGTCAATTGAATTTTCGCTCTCTTTGCCTTGAGCAGAATTTATCCAGTTGTCTATAATTTGCTGATCGAGCGCAGAGGTAATGTAATTTTTGCATCCTTCATTGCTTAGTTTTTGAAGCAGTTGTGGTGCGAAGTCAAAGTAAGTGCATCGCTCTCCAGCTGTTGCGGCAAGCACATTGTAGTTTGCCACTGCGTCTTCTAAATTTGAAAGTAATGGTGAGTGTTCGGTGTTGAATAGACGCATTTTCTCAAGGCAGGAATAGCCAGACTTTTGAAAGCCAAAATTGATTAAGGTCTCTATGGTGACTGATTCTTTTTGTTCTTGCTCTAAGTTGAACCAGTAAGACAGGGCGAAGGCGACCGGGTTTACGTGCATTCTATTTATGAGAACACCGTCTCGAATCCACATGTATGCCGTTTTAGAAGCCATTTTTGTTCCTCGCCTGTTCTGCAATTTTATAGCAAATCGACCTTAAAGAGTGGGTTAGACTTCCTTTTGCGGCACTTGAGCTAGACAGGAAGTAAAGCTACATGGTTGAGTGATGAAGAAAACTGGCATCCTAATACTATCTTTGTTCTTGTGGACCCAATTCCAACCGGCAAACGCACAGGTCAGAATTGCTCAGTCTAAAGAGCAAAAGGCAATACTGTTGTGCGTTCCGGGACTTACTGAAAATCCAAAGACATTCAAGAAAATGGCTGACGAGATGGCGCCTCACGGCGTCTCCACTTATGCTGTTAGTGTTCAGGGCTATGAGATTACCCAGGGCGGCAAGAAACAGGAAAAGGTTGATTTTTGCAAGTCAGTCGAGACTGTTAAGGATGCTGCCCAGTCTTTGCGAAAGCGAAATCCTGGTATGCCGGTCATTCTCCTTGGTGAATCAACCGGCGGCGCAATTGCTTTGAAAGCTGCTGCTCTTCATCCTAAGTCAATTGACGGATTGATATGTGCAGTTCCAACCTGGAAGATTAGAAGTACTTTCAAAATAGGATGTCTTGCAACTTTAGACATGACTTTATTGAGAGCCAAGCGTCACGCCTCTGCGACTAGTTTGGTGATTAAAAGGGCAACAGATAATCCTGACTTGCGCAAAGCAATGATTGAGACAAAGTCGCGTCGTCAGCGTTTTTCGGTTATTGAAACTGCGAAATTTCTCCGATTTATGAATGCTAGTCCCAAAACCGCCTGTCAGGTAAAAGACCTTCCGGTGCTGTTTGTGCACGGGTTGAATGACAAAGTAAGCAGTCCAAACGCATGCGCAACTTTGTTTAGCAAAATTTCTTCTAAGCGAAAAACCTATATGGTGGACGCCGAAGCGGGGCATTTGATTTGTGAGGAAGGACAATATTCTCGACCGTTATTTCTTGCCATTAAAGATTGGCTTGTGAGAACCGCAGAACATGAGGTGTCCAAACGACCTCAAGCAATTTTGACCTCTGCAGATTCTGCAAAATCTGTCGATTGGGTTTTGATTCGCGAAAACTTTGCACGAGCTGGAGTCAGTCCCAGTGAGAATGTTGCTCATCGACCCATCGAACCGCATGTTGGTTTGCCTGCAACTTCTAGGCGATGATTAGTTGAGACCTAACTTAAATCTATCCCAAACCCTATATCTTTGACCTACCCGCCGTTTTAAGATTAAACCGATTCGCATTTAGTGTGTCGCTTACTCGGTTAATTCAAATGCATAAACATTCGCGCTTGATTCTTTGTCTGGCTGCTTCTTTGTGGCTTGCTCCTAGTGCTTTTGCACAAACAAAGTCGCAGAAACTAAACGCAACCCCACCAGTCCTGATGCAATCTAATAAGGGAAACGTCGCCGCTTGTGCCATCTCGATTCCTGATATAGCAATTGCCGAAGTGCGGCAGAAACATGGTGCTAATAGTATTGCAGAAGCCGCTATTCAGCAGGAACTAGGTGATCTTTATATCAAAAAAGGAAACTATAAAAATGCTGAGACTGCATTTCGAAAGGCTATTGCAATTTTACAGACGCCATCAAATGCGAAGGCTCATCAAGATATTCTAGGCGATTGTTTCGAAGGTATCGGCTATGTCCTTATGGATAAGAAGGAGTACGCAAAGGCAGTTGATGCGTTCAAACAATGGATTGCCACCATGGAGAAAAACGGTCATCTCGCACAAGATCCAAGTAGCGAAATATTCGCTATGGCATTAGATAGATTATCAGATGCATATGTGAATCAGAAAAACTTCCGCGCTGCCGAGCCTCTATTGAAGCGCTCTTTAGCAATGCGCAAAGTTACTTATGGCGAGTATGGTTCTACTACTGAATATGTAATGGAACATCTGCTGGAAGTCTATGATGGGCTCGGAAAGACGGCTGAAATTGCAAAGCTCGAGAATAGTCTGATCGAAAGTAAAAAGCGTGAATTGGGTACTGAGCTTGGAGCGTTTTATGCGCAGCAGGCTCATCAGTCTAGAAAATTGAATTCTGTTCTTCCATTGATAGCTGCATTAGGTCCAGGTGCACAGTGGAATCAAAAGAAATTTACTCAAGAAATCGAAAAGAAATTAGGCACCGCAAGTGATGCTACCTGGTACAAAATTCCTAATTGGTTTGCTGGTCTTTGGGGAGAAGATATTCCCAAAGGAGTGAAGGTCGAAGAAATCAATGGAGTTTTGCGCCCACCAGACGAAAATTCAATGGCCTTTCACACCGGACCCTCACCCGTTTACGCAACACGAAGAGGCTTTGTTCGTGCGCGCGATAATAGTGGTTGGTGGCACTACGATGAAAATAACGCTCAAAGCAATTGGACGCAATCGGGTAGATCCGATTCTAAAAATTTAGGATACATCTATTATCAAAATATGCGACCAGTCACCAATGGTGATGGCAGTGTCACCTTTAGAACCGTCTCTCTGCATTTTGATGTAAAGCCTAAAGTTGCATACAAAGACTTTAGCTCACTCTTTCCTGCCGGAACAGTTTTTAGAGTTTGGCAACAAGATAAAATCATGACTTACAAGCAAGTGGCACCTTGCAAGTATGCTTTGTTTACTTGTGAGCGAATGTATAACTGGAATGGCAAGGAGAAGCGAGTTACGAATGAGGGCAATAAAGTCTTTTGGATTGGTGGTGCGTCGTGGCAGAAAAAAATTGGTGAGGCTGCGCCAGCTAAATTTGTCGGGATAGATTTGAAGCAGGATCTGAAAAAATATTTGGCGAAGCATTGGATGCTAGATGAATTGAAGCGGTTGGAAAAGTGAGCACATCATGTATTAAACCTGAGCATCTTTTTCGATTTCATTTCGTCAAACTGGGCTCTTTGGGTTATGTGTAACTAACAAGAGCTTGTGCATTTGTTCTGAATATTTTGAACTTTTTCGATTACGGAGTCGTCTTTATTAGTAGAGCCGGCTAGTTCTTGACGGCTTGGTGCGAATGTTATACAGGGTTTCGTTCATGAATCTAGAGTATGAAATTCTGGACAGTGCTTTGAAGCATGGGATTACACGGAAAGAAATTAACGTAGTTCTTTCGGATGAAAATGTAACTAGACGCTGTTATGAAATGCACGAATGAAAAAACTGTTGTTTTTCATGCATCAAATGTGTCTACCTTTTACCGTTTCCTCTTTGAGTTAGAACGATGAAAAAAACAAGAAGTAGTATGTCTGACGATGAACGCGCAGTTTGGCGAGCTAGGATTGGTAGAGCAGCAACTGAAAAAGTTGCCAAAAGCGGGCAGTTGAATTTCCGAATAGAGGAAGGCACTATTCGTGAGCTTCAGCATGTCGCCTATGCACAAGGCGTCCCTGTTGGAGCCTTGGTAAGAGGCTGGGTAGTGGAAAGACTGCTTCAGGAAAAGCTTGGAAAAGAAGAACTTTCAGGAAGGTCTTTGACGCTGCTTAACGAAATCTATCAGAAGTTGCATGATTTATTTGGACCAGATTCGGACGAATAAATAAAATTATGATGTTAGTGTCGCCAGTGCTTTATCCACAAATGCACGAGTGGCAATCTCGGGATATTCTCGAACGAAACGCGCACCATCAACAGTGCGCAAGACCTGGCGAGGAAGTTTGCCTGTGTTGGGGTCGAATAGTTTTTTAAGCTCGTTCACCCAAACGATGGACGATTGAGCGAATTTTTTCAAGTCTTCATTAAGTGGTTTTTGTTCATCTTCTAATATCTCAAGTCTGCGACGAATGAGATCAGCCAATTTGCCAGGGCAAACAATTTCACTTGGTCCATCGCCCCATTCAGTTGCGGAGGCTGATTGTTTTAGAGGATAGAAACGAAAGGTACGCGACTCCATACCCGGCAATATCTCACCGGTGTAATGAACAACTTCTTCGTCGTTTATGCGCTCGGTAGTATGTGGACGCTCTGCCACCATGCTAGATTCGTCAAGAAAATGATTTAGTTCGCCTATGCATCTGGCTTTCAAAATCTTGCGCTCAGGGCGAGGCTGCTTGCCCTTTGCGATATCGTGAATCTGGGCTGGAGCGAATGGAAACAATTCTAGATCCGAGCCAGCATTGATAAAAACGCCGTCATAATCTGTTCGTTCATCTAGTAATTTGAAAATCTCGCTGCCAGGCAAATGTGCCAGGTAAAATTCTTCAGGGTCTTTTTGCTTGGCAAGAAATGCATCAATGGTATCAAAAGCGGTGAAAAGCAATACACCTTCAAGTCCTTTGTATGGCATTACAAGTGGTTGATCTTTGTTCCACAGGATAATCCATTCGTGATTCAGAATTTTGTCTGACTTGTTTATAAGGTCTTTTTCTGTACTTAAAACTGGTGGCGCCGACAGTGCCTCCTCGCAACTGAGTGCAAGGGCAATATTTTTGAGACGACTAATTCCTTCGTCGTTAAGGCAAACGGCATGATCTGTACTTAGATCGAAACAAATCATGTCGGTCTCTTCAGGCAGATTATTCATCAGGTGACGACCGCGCATTTCAAGAAACTCGCGCTTCTCTTTGTCTGGACTTTTGCGCTCGGTCATGACTCCTAAAGTCTTTTTACCGTCGAATTCCCAAAAAATTGCGCAATTCTGTTTGTCTACCACTAAAAACCAGTCGGAATAATTAGCGAGAGCGCGCAAGAGTTCGTCGCCACGCTTACTTTGGTCCGCCATAATCTTTTTGATATCTGCAGGTTGCATGAGCGAGTTACCTTTTTTCGAATCTTAAGTCGCGGTCACAAGTTAAGTGCACGTCGTCATAGTGGCACTCGAAAATTTCAGGT
The DNA here is from genome assembly GCA_016699165.1 of Candidatus Melainabacteria bacterium. Lineage (GTDB taxonomy): Bacteria > Cyanobacteriota > Vampirovibrionia > Obscuribacterales > Obscuribacteraceae > Aved-18. The sequence continues at coordinate 4,917,720 of CP064963.1, forward strand.
AGCTGCACGCCACCATGTGTGTTGTGAAACTCATCGACTAAGTTAATTGCATCATGTGCCCAGGCGAATACTTTTGACTTGTGCTTAGATGGCACGGCACCGAGCATCTTCGATATGTGCCACCGACTTTCATCGGTCCCTAGATATCCGTCTGTCTTGAAAATGCCACAATTGGATGGAGCTTTTGTACTCACCGGATTTGGTGCATCGATTCGATGACTCAAGAGCGTACCATCTTTGCGAGTTTCTATATCAATGACGCATCCGCTTTTGTGGCGCAGGCTCTCATATGTTCCTGCCACAAGATCGGCAAAAGGAAAAAGTGCAACAAATGCTTCGTCACAAAGAAGCGCATCAATAGGCTGAGTTGCGTGCGCTAGAGATTGCCAGATTTCGCCAAGATCGATTGGCGTGAGATTGCCACGCTCATCAATAGGATTATCGCCGGAGGTATCTCTCAATAATTGCAATGCACCTCGAACCACTTCAACTTCAGCTTTGAATTCTGTGGCACTTCTTTGTTTTGAATTTTTTACCACAATTTCTTGCTTTTCGAAAACATATGTGGCGGCAATTGAGCTAACTTTGCTCTCGACTACCGTGCCCTGAGCAACCAGTCCGACAAATTCTATTGCCGCTCCCTGCTCGATGTCGCTGCTGAATTCAAGTATGGTCGGGGGCTTACTTGCCATTAGGGTCCGATGAGTAGAAGAATGGGGTCAATTTTAGCGTTAACGGGCACAATAATCTAAGACAATGGACTGAATGTTTCATGAAAATTGCATTTCTCATCTTGTTTGCTATCACTGTCTTTGCCGCAGGAATATATTTTAACGGCGACCGCTCCAAGTGGGTGGAGACCGATGCTGTGGTGACAGAGGCGGTTGTGCAGGAAGAGAAAAGCCGTCACCACACAACACATGGCATATTCACACCGTTTTACATAGACGGTCAGGTTGAGTACATGTCGCCCAAGGGGCGGCACACTTACAAAATGGGCAACATGCTCTTTGGGTTTAGTGATCGCAAAAGCGCTGACGAAGCAGCCCAGAAATTGCTTCATAGCAAAAAACGGGTAAAGTACAATCCGGATAAGCCTTCTGAGTGGATGTCTATTTAATTAAATGAATGATATCGACCAACTTCGACAACTCGTCAAGTTCTTCAATATGGAAGGATGTGAATGTGATGCTGAACACTGGAAAGATGATTTGGTGCCGATTCAATTTCTAGTTGAAGAGATAAAAACAGATTCGTCACATCTTAATTCGTTATATCAATTTTTGCCCGCTCGATATCCAAAACTATTTGAAAAATTACTACTGAACTTTCGCTGGGAGCATTTTTCGGATACCGAAATTTGCGAATTTCTTCCCAATCCGAACGAACAGGATTTTTCTACTTTCAAGAGGCTCTTGTTCAGAGACAAATATTTGACTGATTTCTGTATTGAACATGGTTACTTGCCATTTGCAGAAGGTCCTGATGTTAGTTACGATCGTTTCTGTTTCGACTTGAACGGAGCAAAAACAAACGATTATCCAGTAGTGCAAATAGATCACGAGGAGGTTCTCTCGTGCACCCGAATCGGCAAGCCAGTCAAATGGGCGGATAGTTTTAGAGAGTTTGTTGATTTGACGATTAAGTTGGACCGGTCTACTCGACCTAGCCGATACCTTAGCCCGGAGGACTTGCGATAAACACTAAAACCTCTATCAGACAAATGACTCGCGACGAATTAGAAATAGCAGTCGAATGGGCGCGCCTGGAAGGATGGAATCCAGGTCTGCATGACGCCGATGTCTTTTGGCAGACCGATCCAGATGGGTTCCTTGCTCTTGAGCGAGATGGTGAAATGATTGGCTCGGGCTCGACTGTATCTTATGATGGCGAGTTTGGTTTCATGGGGTTCTTCATTATTCGTGCCGATCTGCGTAACGAAGGCTTGGGAAGAGATTTATGGATAGCTAGACGCGATAAGTTATTATCCAGATTGAAGCCGCAAGCTGCAATCGGCATGGATGGCGTTTTTTCGATGCAGCCATTTTATGCAAAAGGTGGTTTTAAGTTTAGCCATCGCAATCTTCGAATGCAGACAACTGGTCAATATTTAGATTACGATAAGTCTTGTGTGCTGCCGTTTAGCGAAAAAGATTTTTCTGATATTGAACAGTTCGATAGGCGTTGCTTTGGGTTTGCTCGCAATAGATTCTTGAGAAGCTGGCTTTTAATGCCTGAAAGTACGACGTTTATTTATCGCAGAAGCACCGAGTTCCTTGGCTTTGGCACCATTCGTCGCTGTCATTCAGGATGGAAAATTGGTCCATTATTTGCTAAATCACCCGAAGTCGCGAATCAATTATTTAGAGCACTAAATACGGTGGCAGTAGGTGAACCCGTTTTTCTGGATACTCCTGAAGTAAATGAAAATGCAATTGAATTAGCTAGTCAACACAAAATGACAGAGTGCTTTGGCTGCGCGCGAATGTATTACGGCAGTCCACCAAATCTGGCTTACAATGAGATTTACGGTGTTACAACCTTCGAGTTAGGTTAGAGCGAAGACGCCACCTGTTTATCTGTTTCGTCTATTTTTTCAATAGAATAGGCTGATTCTTCTGGCCAAAGCAGTATCGCCGGTAGAGACAATCGACGAACGAAAAGTTCTGTTGGCTCGTCCAGAATTGAAACTCTTCTAGAGTTTACTAATCTTGTGGGAAGTACAAGCAGTGTGCGGTTGAAATCTTCATTCAAAAATAAATCATCTGTTTTTGCTGGAGGCATGTTAGCTATAATTTTGGCTTCAGAATGGGCACCAAGTAATTTTGCCATGCCATTACAGGCAAGCATAAAATTTGAATTTTCATGGTTGGGTGACATCAAGACTAAAACTTTTTTCCATAGTTTAGGCACTGCCTGCTGAACGATTAATAGTGGTTTTGGACAGTCATGAGCGAGTCCCTCTGCCACAGTGTATTTGACTCCGTGCCATGGATCACCTTCTGGTTCATCTTGTAATCGCGCACGGTGCCCTGCAATGACCAGGTCGAAATTTTTCGCTCTTTTGCAGATTTCTTTTACGGGATTTCCTTCGTCAACAAAACATTTGTACTCGACATCTTGCTTGTCGGCTAAGCTTTTCCAAACGGCAATTAGTTCGGAAGCAATGTTTTTTTGAGAGTGTCTCAGACTGGTAAAAGCGTCTGTGTACAGCCCGCTTGCTAATAGCCCCGGCTCGTCGTTGCGAAGAAATTCCCAGCTTGTATAAGTGTCGATTACGTGTTGAGCGGTAATTGATGCTTGAGTTTTTACTGCCAGCTTAAATGCCACTTCGCTTGCAAATAAGGATTGTTTGGTACCTGTTAATGCCAGAAGTAATCTTGTTACCATGATTTATACACCTTTTAAGTCGAATTAATAAATTGAAGCCTTTCTGGCTCCAACCAGATATGGCGGGTATTGAGCAATTGATTCAGTTTCGCCTTCACCATTCATAGAAATTGCAGGGCCGCGATAGAATCTGTCTGCGCCAGATAGAATGGATTTCCACGATTTGTCATCGCGAGCTTCGTACTTACCCATTTCCATCGACATATGCCAAAGTGTATTTAACAACGGCTTTTCATTTTGGAATTGAATTTGTCCTACCCATGCGGTGATGCTTCCATGTTCGATAAAATTGACGCAAAAAGCTACGACATCATCGTGAGCAAATCCTGTTAACGGATATTCCTTGTGCATGCCTTGTGTGCAAGTTTTGAATGCTCCAGTAATTTGACCATTGTCGCTTTGGCTAAGGTCAATCTCCGAGTGGTGTTGATTGTGCCACAGTCCGGCAATCTGCAATTTATCTTTCATGACACTTCCCTGTAGAAACGGCGGTTATCCAAATTATAAAAAGACTGGTTATCCCAAACCTCCTGCCTAAGAAGGACCGCATTCGTTCTAAAGGATGAGCTGTAGTTTAAGCTGCCAAGCTGATAAATTAGTGATCTACCGTGACCTGAATTCACCCGACGGAGGCTATATGACCACATCTACTGCGTCTTTGAGCATCACTCCAGAGCTTGCTTATGCAATCGGCTTTGAGGCATATTGCTACTTTTATCCGCTAATTACAATGGAAGTCACACGACGCCAGCTAACTAATTTGCCCGTCGGACAGAAAATGGGCTATGGACCAGCAAATGAGTTTTGTCATACGAGAGCTTTTCCTGATGCCGATTTTAAGGTCGTTGTGAGACCGAATTTTGATACTCTTTATAGTTCAGCATGGCTCGACTTGACTAAAGAACCGGTCATAATCTCGATTCCAGACACGAATGGCAGGTACTATTTGATGCCAATGCTCGATATGTGGACCGATGTTTTTGCATCACCAGGTTGGCGTACATCGGGAACTAGTGCGCAAAATTATGCCATTGTCCCATCTAATTGGAGTGGAAAATTATCAGATGGTGTCTCTAGAATCAATTCTCCTACGCCATTTGTGTGGGTTATTGGACGTACTAAAACCGATGGACCAGATGATTATGTAAATGTCCATGCCATCCAGGATGCGATGAAAATAACACCATTGTCTAAATGGAATGGTACGCCGTCGAATGTGGTGCCATCGTTTACACAGGATGCAAGTGTTGATATGAAGACTCCTCCACTGGAATTTGTCAACGCAATGTCGCCAGAAGATTACTTTGCGATGGCAGCTGAATTGTTAAAAACTAATCCGTCTCATGATTCTGATTGGTCTATTCTTGCGCGACTTGGGCGTGTCGGATTTGAAGTTGGAAAAGATTTCAAACTTAAAGCGCTCGAGCAAAAATTGAAGGAAGAATTCGTGCGCGGTACCCAAGACTCATTGAAGTTGATGTTGAGCAAGCTGAAAGCGATGGGAAGACCAGTCAATGGCTGGGCAATGAATACAGACTCAATTGGAGTTTATGGAAACTATTATCTAAAGCGAGCGATCGTTTCAATGGCAGGTCTGGGTGCTAATCCACCTGAGGATGCCGTTTATCCACTAAACTTTGCTGATGCCGATGGCAAGCCACTCACTGGCGACAAAAATTATGTGCTTCACTTCGAAAAAGAGGCACTGCCCCCGGTGAATGCATTTTGGTCTGTCACAATGTATGATGAGGCTGGATTTCAAGTTGCAAATGAGTTGAATCGATTTGCAATTAGTTCGTGGATGCCATTGAACAAAAATTCCGATGGCTCAGTTGATCTTTATATTCAACACAAAAATCCCGGCAAAGATAAAGTCGCAAACTGGCTTCCAGCTCCTGCATCTGGCACGCTTGGCGTGACGATGAGGTTGTACGCACCATGTGCTAGCGTGTTGAATGGTGATTGGGCACCACCTGCTATAAAGCGGACTTAGGCTTCGAAAGGTCTAGTGGCATGTCTTGGTTAACTAGTTTAGCAATCACAGCGGTTATGATGATCGAGCCAATGACCTTGGATGAAGAATCGAATTTCCGCTGTGATGGAAATGCCTATGGGCTAAAAAATGCGCAGGAGCAAATGATTCTACCCGAGAAGTATGCCAAGATTGAGCACATGGGGCATGGAATTTATCTTGCAATAGAACCTAATAAATCTAACCAGTTCGAATATGGAGAAGGCGCTCGGCATGTATTTAATCGAACAGGAAAAGAGCTTGATGTTAAATATCCAGATTGTGGAACTTTTTTAAGGATTTATTGGTTTGGTAAAAAAGCTGATGCCGATCCTGGTTTGATGCTCGATTCATTGCCGGTTGAATCAATAATAAAATACCGCGAAGGTAATAAAACCGGATTGTGTGATACCTCCGGTAATACTATATTTCTTGCCGAACGTGGTTTAATCGAAATGCCTCGAGATGGTTTGGGTGTGGTTGCCATTAGAGCTGAGGCAAATAGTTCTAAATATCGTAAGGTACGCATTTTTGATTGCGCCAAAAAGGAGCTGGCTGTTCGACCTATCAAAACTAAATTTCGAATGAATTCTGGTCCAGATTATCCAGAAGTGACTGACGTCAATATTACTTTCAAAAAGTGGGACGATGGCAAATTTAATTCCGAGTATTGGAAGAAGAAAGTGATGTATCCGATTTCGAGAGAGGATATGTTTAAGCGATTTGTTCGTGACAACAAGATTGTTGGAATGACGAAAGAAGAACTCGAAAGGAATTTGGGTCCAGCAAATGAAACTACAATCACTGGCGCAGTACTTTTTGAAATGAGTCCATATTTCTGCTCTCCAGAAATGCAAATGGTCATTGTATTCCATTTAAAGGACAATAAGGTCGAGAGATGGTTTATTTCGGAGCGTGGCTCTTTGAAGAAGTGACCAATAGGTGAGAAAGATTGGGCATAACGAGGGATATAGATTACAATTCAGATTCGCCCCTGGAATTTAACCAATGCCCTCTGTTAAAGAACTGCAAGACGTTTCCCACAAAATAGTTAACAGCAACCTGAGCATCAAGGAAGCTTCGGTACTTTTTTCTGGGCGCGAGCTGTGGCCGTTCAATTTGTATCTTGAGTTTTTAGATGAGTATTCGCAACTAAAAAAGACCAGCCGCAGATTGGAACAAGACATTTTTAATCAAGCTTATTCTGTAGCGACCATCGACGTGGAAAGCATCGGCGAAGAAATAGAAAATGTTCAAGGGTTGGTGCAGAGTTATTTATCTGGAAAAGAAGACGAGATGCTTGTAGCAACTGAGATTGCATCGCTTTGTCAGCTCATCAGAATGTACGATTTATTGAATCTAATTAGTCCTTTAGTAGATGAGTACATGGATTTGTATTTACCACCAGAATCGAGACCGCTCTTTGCTGATTCTTTGTTGCAAGAGAAAGATGCGCAGATTGTCGAGCTTGTGAAGTTTTACAAGAAAGATGTGGATGAAAGCTGTAAGATTTTCACTGAGCGCTGCCCAGTTTTGTTGAGTGATTTATAAATGAGTCACGAACAGACGGTTACTTTAGTATATGTCCTAAATCTAATGCTTTTCATCTTAGGCATTGGACTTATCACATTCAAAGTTTTGTTTTATAGAGACCTTGCTTCGTTCAAAACATCTTGTAGTGTCGCTGTCTGTTTGATGGTATTTCTAGCGGTGCTCGCTTTCATTTTCTATCAGGATATTACCAAAAGCATTCAAGCGGCAAACTTTGTAAGTGTCTTGGTTTTCTTTGGTGCCTTGGCAATAGGTGATCGCAATATTCAAAAAGCGCATGTAAAATTCGTTGATAAGCATTACACCGAAGCTATTGAGCTGTATGAAAAAATGATTGCGCGCTTTCCAAAGAAACGAGATCTTTATCTTTACTGTGGGCATGCCCATCTTGCATTGGGCCATTTTGAGGAAGTGATATCAGTTGCTGATCGCTATCTTAATCAGATCGCTTACTGCGAGCCGATTTTAATTTTGAAATTGCATGCTCTATTGAAACTCGACCGTTTCGAGGATGTATTGATTACAAGTGAAGGTCGCACAGCCAAGCATAAAGAAGCTGAGCAACTCTACCTTTTTAGAGCGGAAGCTTTTCAGCGTCTCTACAAGCACGAAGACGCTCTAGCTGAGCTTGATAAAATTAAGAAGCCGGACTTGTGGTCAAAACTTGAGCGAATTCAGCTTGAGATGAAGGTTCATCAAACTGAAAAGGCGATATCCGATTTTCATTCTTTGATGCAGAACTTAACCGACAAACTTCCCAAGGAGCAGATGTCACATTTGCTCACTTTTAGTTCTTCTATTCGTATGAAGGAGCGCAAGTTTGAGACTGCCATTCAGGAGCTAACGAATTCGCACCAGCTCGACTCGACAGTGTCGTTTCCACTAATTAACCGAGCGCTTTGTCGGATGTTGCTTGGGCAGTTTGAAGATGCAAAAAAAGATTTAGACATTGCTCAGGAGCTTGCTAAATCCGTTCTTGAGCGGGTCTATGTAATGTGTGCAAAATCGACTTATTTGTGGAAGACTGGCGATTTGCCTGGAGCACTAAAGCTAGCTTCTGAAGCCAATGAAACTAGACCCAATAGTGCAGAAATATTGTCTGATCTGGGTTTGATGCAAATGTTGAATGGCTTGAATGATGAAGCCCGAGATTCGCTTAATAAGGCAATCGAGATTGATTCTTATTCTGGCGATGCTTATTACTATCGCTACAAGCTCTTCGAGAAGATGGGAATGATTGAGTTAGCCGCTGCTGACAAAGCTAAAATTGATCAGTGGAAGCATATCCCGTTTTTCGAATTGCCTTAGAAATTTTCTCTATTTTAGACCATGGGCTTTATATCCAATTGCAAAATTGCTACTATTGGGTAATGGGTCAGTTAATTCTAATCTTAATATGTCTCGGTACAGCTTTACTCAGTTCGTCACTGGTATTCTTCTTTGTTTTTCCGAGTTTGACTGGTATCAAATTGACTGGGCCAAAAATAATTGGCGGACTGATTTTTGCGCCGTTACAAGGAGTCGTCACTGTCATTGCATTTGGTATCGCGCTATATTTTTCTACGGTGATAAGTATTTTCACCGCCCTTGGTGGCGGTGTCGCTGCTGTTCCAATGATTTTTACTTTGAGTTTGGGTTTTACGGCTGCAATTTTGTTTTTAGCCAATCTGGCATTGATATCTTTCTATAAATCCTTAGGGATCATCGAAATTAATGCGAAGTATGCTGCCACAAAAGCAATTTTAATTTTAATGGTATCGCAAGTGATTTCCTGTGTTGCCGTCACTTTTGGTGCGGCCCCTTTTGTGAAATTCGATAATAACTTTACTCCTTTTGAACCTTCCTACTCATTTATAGATACCAAAGGCAACGTAGCTATCGATGAAAAATTTAGTTCTGCCTCTCCTTTTAAGAACGGAATAGCTGAGGTGCAAACCAGAGGTCGTGAATCGTATAAAAAATATATCGATCGTACTGGAAAGACAGTTGCTGCGCCAAAGGAAGAGAAACCTAAACGCAAAAATACATTCGACGATGACCCAGCTTTGTACGAGTCCAAGGGACCTAGAAGCCTGGATCCCGATTTTGTTATCGAGACACAAGTCTTTCAGTGCATTCCCTTTTCTGAAGGTTTAGCTTTAGCCAGAAAGAAATGGACTACTGATTGGGGATTTGTCGATCCTGATTTTCAGTTCAAGATAGCTCCTAAATTTAGCGACGCCAGGCACTTCAAAGATGGTTTGGCTGCAGTGTGTGTAGACTCGGTCTTCGAAACAGAATCTCTGTGGGGTTTTATCGATAAGTCGGGCAATTATGTCATCCCTCCAAAATTCATTTCTGCAGAATGCTTCAGCGATGGTCTTTCACTCGTATGCATATTAGAGCGCAGTGGTAAGAATAAGAAGTATGCATATGGCTATATCGATAAGACTGGAAAATTTGTTATAAAGCCAAAATATGTTGAAGCAAGCTCTTTCTCTGAGGGACTTGCCGTCGTTCGTCAATAGGGCTAAGCCTCATGGCTTGATAGTTTAGTAATGGATCTGTTAATTCCAGAAATCCTTTGCCGAAATTTCCTGCTAACATAATCGAATGAGTCAATTAACTTACATCTTAATTTACATCGCAACAGCTTTGCTCAGCTCGTTTCTTGTGTACTTTTTCGTTTTTCCACGATTAACTGGTATCAGTCTTGCAAAATACAAACTAGTTAGCGGTTTGATATTTGCTCCATTGCAAGCATTGGTAAGTTGCATTGCCATTGCAGCTGCTTTTGTTATTTTTACTTATGCCAATCTTTTTGTTTCGCTTAGTGGTGGCGTTGCGCCTTTGCCGGTCATTTGGACCTTTGGCCTTGGTATTGCGGTCGTCATTTTGTTCATTGCAAATCTGATTTTAATAGCGATTTATAAAGCCGTTGGACTTATCACAATCGATAAATTTTATGCTTCTACAAAGGCTGCAATAGTTTTGATGGTTTTACAGTTTTTTGCTTGTATTATTGCCCTTTTGGGTGGGGCTCAATTCGTTGATCCGGACTCCACAATTTTCGATCATTCCTATCAGTATATAAACCAGAATGGCGATATCGAGATTAATGACGGATATGATTTAGCCATGCCATTTCATAATTATATTGCTGAAGTAAGAAGGATAGGAAGCCGTTCGGTGGAATGTATCGATCTTCTTGGAGAGACCGTACCTGCGCCAAATACACCCAAACCAAAGCGCAGAAATACAATGGACGACGACCCTGCTTTGTATGAGAGTGATGAAAACATTAGTTTGCATCCTGATTCTTTGATTAAAACAAATGGCATGGAATGTATTCCTTTTTCTGAGGAACTTGCGATTGCCAGAAAAATAGGCACCGCCAATTGGGGTTATATCGATTCGAATTACGAGTTCAAGATACCTCCACAGTTTTGTGATGCCCGTCGCTTTAGTGAGGGTCTGGCAGCGGTACAAAAAGAGTCGGGAGTAAATTCAGAAAAACTCTGGGGTTATATAGATACGACTGGAAAATTTGTCATTCCTTGCAAATTTGTATCCGCCAAAAGTTTCAACGATGGTCTTGCGGCTGCGTCCATATACGAGGGTTCGGGCAAGAATAAGAAAGAAAAATTTGGATACATTGAGCCCACTGGCGAATTTGTTATAAAGCCCAAATACGCATTTGCAAGCTCGTTTTCCGAAGGTCGGGCTGCGGTCCGCAAACTGCCTTAAGCCCCATAGAATGAAACATTAGCCAGTTGTCATGTTACATTGCTTATGGAAATGTAGCCATGGCATTTTGGCGATGTTACCCTGGAAAAGTCAGAAATCGGAAGGCGCAAATGCTTTTAGAGAACGACCTCAAATTTGCCAAATGGAAAAGTGTGAGCCGCAAGCGTCACGCACATCATCACAAATTGGAAATTTGAAGCGGGCTGACAGGTCTTTAGATTGAATTCAATCTTGTAAATGTTAGAGCCCGCGCCAAGCGGGTTTTTTTGTACGTTATAACAGTTAGCCAAAGGTAGGGGCAAACAATGCAAACCACAACAGAAGCCAATTCTAAGAAGGATAACAGTGCCGACTCTGGCAAAGATGTCCTGAAGATGACCGTCCCAACTGGGCGTATGCAAGATAAAGTTTTGGCTTTACTTAAAGGGTTGGGTATTCAGTTTAGTCAGGAATCGCGCTCTTACCGCCCAACATCAAGCGATCCGATGATCGAGGGCAAATTTTTAAAAGCGCAGAATATTCCAAGTTTGGTTTCTCTAGGTAGGCACGATTGCGGATTTGCAGGTTACGACTGGATTGTTGAACAGAAAGCAGATGTGGTCGAATTGCTTGATCTCGGCTTTGACCCGGTGCGAATTGTGGTGGCGGCGCCTGAAAATCTAGATTTAGAGAAGGCGCGCAGTGGAAGTAAGCCGCTTGTGCTTGCATCTGAGTATAAGTGTCTGGCTGAAACTTATATTGAACAGAAGAAACTAAATTCCATTTATATTCGCACTTATGGCGCCACAGAAGCATTGCCACCAGAAGATGCGGACCTGATTATAGATAACACTGCCACTGGTGCCACGCTTGTATCTAATAGATTAGTAATAATCGATGAAGTGATGCGCTCGACCACAAGATTCATTTGCAGTCGCGAAGCTTTAGAGAATAAAACCAAGAAGCAAAAGTTAGAAGAGCTTGTGATGCTGATGAAAAGCTCGCTTGCCGCACGTAAGAAAGTGTTGCTTGAAATGAACGTAGACAAAGCCGATTTTGAGCGTATCGTCAAAAATCTTCCTTGTATGAAATCGCCTACAGTATCTGAACTTTATCAAGGCTCTGGTTATGCAGTCAAAATTGCAGTAGACAAAGATGAGGTGCCAAGCTTGATTCCAAAGTTGGTGGCATGGGGTGCCAAAGATATTCTCGAATATAAATTGGAGAAAATTGTCTAATGTCCGTTTCGCCAAGATTGACAGTAAGCAAGTTGCCACCATACAAAAGACCCAAAGAGGGCAGGTACAATTTCGCTCGTCTTGATTTTAACGAGAACACAACTGGTTTTTCGGATGTATTTAACTGCGCTGATTTACCTGAAGAACTGTTCAATACATATCCTGAATATGACGAGATAAATGCAAAGATTGCAGCATATTATTCGGTGGCAAAAGAATCGGTGCTTTTGACTAACGGAAGTGACGAAGGCATATCTGTTATTTCGTCGTCTTTTATAGAGGCTGGAGAAGACCGCGCCATTGTTTCGGACCCGTGTTTTGCCATTATTCCACATAGTTTGAGACTGGCTGGAGCCGAGACTCGAGCTGTAAAAGTGTTGGCTGATTTATCTTTTAATATAGATGGAATCGAAGCCGAACTAAAAAGTGGTGCCAAAATAGCTTTCTTTGCCTCTCCAGAAAATCCAACTGGCGCAGTGCTCGAAGTTTCGCGTGTTGCGTCGTGGTGCAAAGCTTATCCGGAGACGTTGATTGTAATTGACGAAGCGTATGGTGAATACAATCAGGATAGTTGTTTGTCTCTTATAAATAGATTCGATAATCTGCTTGTGCTCAAAACATTTTCCAAAGCTTGGGGAATGGCAGGGCTTAGACTTGGAATTGTTTTTGGCAAGCCAGAGCTAATTGAAGTATTGGAGCGAGTCAAGCTTCCGTACAGTGTAAACGCAGCTGCAGTGTGGATGGCGCAAAAACTTTTGGATAATGCAACAAGGGTAAAGTTGGAGGTCAAAAATTCGTTGATTCGATTGGATAATTTAGCGACAGAAATTGAGCATCGCGGGTACAAAGTGACGCGGGGTGCAAGCAATAGCATTTTAGTTGAAATGGGTTTTCTGTCTAAGCGTTTTACCGAATTTTGTCGCGAACAGTCTGTGCTTATACGTGACCGCAGCGAAGTGATAGACGGCATGGTGCGCGTTTCGACCGGAACCCAAGTTGAGAATGACAAATTCTTGAGTGTGCTTGACCAGTTCTCTAAGTCTTTTGGAATTATTTTCGATTTAGACGATACCATCGTCGATACTTCCAAAAGTTTTGCAAAAGTGGTTGAGAATTTAGTGGAAAACTATACTGGAATTCCACTTGAAGAGGGCGAATTAAGCGCGCTCAAAGCAGAGGGCGGTTACAACGATGATTGGATTGCCACTCAAGAGTTAATCAATCGTCGCGGTTATGAAGCCGATATTGAAGACATTGTTTTGACCGCGATTCCGATGTATAAAGAAATCGCGATGGATGCAGAAACGCTAATGTGCGACCTTGGCGTACTTGAGACTTTGCGCAAACGTCATCGAATTTTTATAGTAACTGGACGCTGTCGGGTTGAATATGACCCTGTTTGGGGTTCGCGTCTCGATTCGGTGTTCGACCAGGTTTACTGTGTTGGCGACAGACCTCACTTGCATGCAAAACCTTCGGGTGACTATCTTGAGGCGTGCATGAGAGAGAACAATTTGAGCGATGCAATTTATATTGGCAATTCGGTAGACGATGTCTCAGCAGCACTTTCTCGAAGAATTGAGGCTTTTGGTGTCAGTACCACACTTAGTGCCGAACAGTTAACTGCATCTGGTGCAGCGCGTGTTTTAAAATCTGTAGACGAGTTGAAGGAGCTTTTGGGACTATGAGGACTGAACTAATATGAGCAGGCAAGCAACAGTCGAGCGCAATACCAAAGAGACCCAGATAGAAATGACTATCGATCTGGATAGTCCAGGTTCGGTTGATATAGATACTAATTTGCCATTTTTGTCGCATATGCTTGAAGCATTTGCTGTCCATGGCAGATTCAGTTTAAGCGTTAAAGCAAAAGGCGATATCGAGGTCGACCCGCACCACTTGATTGAAGACTGTGGCATCGTGCTTGGCGAAGTAATCTACAAAGCTTTAAGCGGATTGAAAGGAATAGAGCGCGCAGGGTCATTTACCTTTCCGATGGACGGAAGTCTGGCAGTTTGCGCCATAGATATTTGCGGAAGACGCAATCTAACCTGGAATGTCAAGTTTGGCAATTTCACTGTTGGCGGTTTCGATCCTAATTTATTCAGAGAATTCTTCAAAGGATTTGTAGACGGATTGAAAGCTACTTTGCATGTTCACATAATTGTGCAAGACAACGACCACCACGTTATAGAAGCAGTTTATAAAGCCTGTGGACGCGCACTGAAACAGTGCGTCAAGCAGTTAGACAATGACGAGTATTTATCGACTAAGGGCATGCTCGATGAAAACTGAGATAGAAGTTGATCTGGTAAACATAGACGGCGGTAACAAAGGAAGCGTGTTGCGCTTGCTTGAGCGTCTGAATGTCAGTGTTAACGAAGTTGGTTTTGATAATTTACCCAAAGGAAATAGACCCCTTATATTGCCGGGTGTAGGCGCTTTTGGTGCGGTGATGCAATCTATTGAGAAGGGCGGACTGAGCCAGTGTGTATCGCAATTAGTAAAATCTGGCACGCCTTATCTTGGTATTTGTGTGGGAATGCAGATTCTTTTTGATGGAAGCGAGGAGACACCAGGTGTAAACGGTCTTGGTCTGGTACCAGGGTCGGTGGTGCGTTTTTTAAAGGGCAAAGTTCCACAAATTGGCTGGAACAAGCTAGATAATTTGCAGAACAATGGCTATGAGCCTGGATACGCTTATTTCGTTAACTCTTACTACGCAGTTCCTACTAATTCATCTGATACTTTATATTCGGCCGATTATTACGAGCGTTTTTGTGCAGCAGTGCAGCGCGATAACATTACTGGCTTTCAGTTTCACCCAGAAAAAAGTGGTGCCTTTGGACAAAAACTTATGCAAAGGTGGCTTTTTGATGTCAGCAAATAATCTTTGTAAAAGAATTATCCCTTGTTTAGATGTGGCCAACGGTCGCACAGTGAAAGGCATTAATTTTACTGGTCTGCGCGATATGGGCGACCCTATTGAATTGGGTGCAGCGTACGAAAAGCAAGGTGCCGATGAACTAGTCTTTTTAGATATCACAGCCTCGCACGAGAAGCGCTCTACCATGCTTGAATGGGTAAAAGATGTAGCTAAAAATCTATCTATTCCATTCACTGTAGGCGGTGGCGTCAATACAATCGACGATGTGCAAGCCTTGCTTCAAGCTGGTGCTGACAAAGTATCGGTCAATACTCAAGCAGTTAAAAATCCAAAGCTCATTACTGATATTAAAATCAAATTCGGCTCGCAATGTTGTGTCGTAGCCATAGATGCTAAGCGCAATTCAGACGGCGTAGCGGAAGTCTTAATTAAGGGCGGACGTGAGAACACAGGCATGAATGCATACGATTGGGCTACTAAGTGCGTGGAGCTTGGAGCGGGCGAGATATTGCTTACTTCTTGGGATAAAGACGGAACTCAATCTGGGTTCGATTTAGAGCTGGTCAAATACTTTTCCGAAAACTTGCCTGTGCCAATCATCGCATCTGGTGGCGCCAAAAATAGCCAGAGCTTTGTTGATGTGTTCAAACTAGCTTTTGCCGATGCAGCACTTGCTGCCACTATTTTTCACGATGGCTCGCATACAGTGGGCGAAATCAAAAATATACTCAATCAAGAGGGAGTGCAGGTGCGCATATGTTAGTGGCAAGCATAGACATTATTAATGGCAAAGCAGTTCAGTTGCGTCAGGGCAAAGAATTTGTTTTGGAAGCTGAATTAAGTCCACTGGAGCTTGCACGAAAGTTCAATAAATATGGCGAAGTGGCTGTAATTGATCTGGACGCAGCCATGGGCAAAGGTGAAAACAAAGCCTTAATAAAGGAAATTTGTCAGATTTGCGATGCGCGCGTTGGTGGTGGCATTAGAGATGTCGAAACTGCTCAGGAATATTTGCGAGCTGGTGCAAGCCAAATAATAATTGGAACCAGAGCAGAACCTGAGCTTTTAAAACAATTGCCTCAGAATAAAGTAATGGTGGCACTCGATCACAAAGATGGCAAAGTAGTCGACAAAGGCTGGACTAATACCACTAGTGAGTCTGTGCTTGAGCGAGCCAAGCGACTGGCGCCTTATTGCAATAGTTTTTTGAGCACATATGTCGAAGCCGAAGGTGGTCTTGGTGGCATGGACATTGAAGCGGTGAAACAATTGCGAGATAGTCTGGATAAACCGCTCACTGTGGCTGGTGGCGTTGCTAATACAGAAGAAGTGATAGAGCTAAGTCGAAATAATATTGACGTCCAGGTCGGCATGGCATTGTATACAGGACGCATTGACCTTGGCAAGGCATTAATAGAATGTCTTAAATTTGCACCAGATGGACTGATACCAACAGTGGTTCAAGACCAGAATCAAAAATTAGTGATGCTTGCATATAGCTCAAAAGAGTCGCTTGAAAAAGCTTTGGAATCTGGCAAAGGCATCTATTTTAGTCGTTCTCGTCAAGAACTCTGGGAGAAGGGTGCAACATCTGGTAATACCCAGACCCTTTTATCTTGTCGCACTGATTGTGATAAAGATAGTCTTGTATTTACAGTCATTCAAGAAGGCGTTGCTTGCCACGACGGCAGTTATAGCTGTTTTACCCGAAATCAGACCGCGCCCAGTTTTTCTTTGCCAGTTTTGTTTGAAAAAATAAAAGAGCGCAAAAAAGAGATGCCAGAAAAGTCTTACACGACCAAGTTACTGAAAAATAGAAAACTATTACTTGAAAAGATATCGGAAGAATGCGGTGAAGTGATGAATTACACTTCGCGCCAGAATTTGCAGTGGGAAATAGGCGACTTGCTTTATTTCGTCAGTGTTCTTGCAGTCGACGAAGGACTGAGCTGGAAACAAATTGAAGGTGAGTTGTCTGGGAGAGCCAAATAAAATGATCCCAATTCTATATGGCGACGAAGCTCTGAATTTCAAACCCATTCACGACGAGGCAAACGAGTCTGAAATTGAAAATCGAGTGAAGGAGATAATTGCTTCAGTTCGCAAAGACAAAGACCAAGCGCTCAAGAACTGGGCAAAAAAGCTCAATGATAAAGTGACCGATAACTGGCTTTTGGGTCTTGAATCTATAGATGCAGCTTGTATGCGACTGCCTCAAGAATCTAAAGATGTTCTTGAAATCGCAGCTAATAGAATTCAAAAATATGCCAGTGCCGTCATGAGTTTAATAAAGCCTGTCACGGTGGACAATGAGACTTTCCAAACTGGAATGGACTTCAAGCCTGTACAAAGAGTGGCTTGTTACGTGCCATCAGGACGATATCCATTGCCTTCTACTGCGCTCATGACAGCCATGACTGCGCGTGTGGCAGGGGTGAAAGAGATTTGTATCTGTACGCCTTCTGTATGCGACGAAATTATCTATGCTGCCACCTTATGCGGTGTGAGTGAAATTTATCAAATAGGCGGGGCGCAGGCAGCCGCTGCTGTCGCATTTGGAACAGAATCGGTGAAGCGCGCAGACATGCTTGTGGGTCCAGGCAATGCTTATGTCACAGAAGCCAAGAGACAATTGCAAGGACAAATAGGCATAGATATGCTGGCAGGACCAAGTGAAATTGCCATCATCGCCGATTGTGGCGCTAAACCAAAGTGGCTTGCACTTGATTTATTATCGCAGGCAGAGCACGATCCTGGTGCAAGGGCGTATTTATTCACTGATAATAAAGATATTGCCGAAGCGACTGCCAAAGAAATTACAGCTAACCTGGATACACTGGATTTGCCTGATTTCGTGCGTGATTCAGTTAAGTACAATGCAATTCTCGTTTTGCCGTCTTTATCTAAGTGCGTCGACAAAGCAAATGAGTTGGCACCAGAACATTTACAGCTACAGGTCAAAGATCCAGAGAGTTTGAAATCTGGCCTGTTGAACTATGGTGCTCTATTCATGGGCTATTATGCAACGGTTCCGCATGGTGATTATATGTCTGGACCAAATCACACCCTCCCCACAGGTGGTGCTGCAAGGTATTCAGGTGCGCTTAATCCGCTTGTGTTTTTACGTGCACAGTCTTGGATGAAATCGAGCGACAAAGCAGATCATTTGGGCCGAGAAACAGCACAGTTTGCCAGATTAGAGGGACTAACTGCACATGCTGCTGCTGCTGAGTGCAGAATCGGTAACTAGTTTCTTTTCTATAAGACTGTAATAAAGATCTTCGTATTGTGGAATCAAAATATTGGCGGAGAATCTTGCCCTAGCGTCTATGGCTGCTGCATCACCCAATTCTTTGCGAAGTTTGCTGTCTTGAATAAGTGATTCAAGCGCTTTAGTCAGCGCCTCCACATCTGCTTTGGGTACAAGAAGTCCGGTTTCATTGTTTTTTACAACTTCTGGAATGCCACCAACATTGGTGGAGACACTGGGACAATTGAACAGCATGCCTTCTAAAATACTGAGACAAAAACTTTCTGTATCAGAAGTGTACAAAGCAAGGTCTGCAGCTTGAAGATAATTCTCGATTTGCAATACGTTTTCACGCACCACCACATTGTCGGTTAATCCCAAACTCTGGACGTCTTTGTGGAATGGAGTAAAGTCGTTTCCTGCAATTACAACAAGTTTGAATTTTTTCCGATCTTTTAGTGCGGCTACTGCTTTGAGCAATAAATCGAATCGTTTGACCGGACGCAGGTTTGAGGCATGAATAATCATCACTTCATCGTCTTTGATGCCAAGTTCTTGTCTCACTTCAGACTTTGATCTTGTAGGTTTTGGCAAGTCGGAGAAATTATAAATGACTCTGATATCGCCTTTAAATCCAATTACTCGTGCTGTTTCTGTTTTGAGAAATTCTGACACGGCAGTAACTACATCTGATTGTTGTAGTGCATGCAAAATCGCAGGTCCATAACCTGGATCTGCTCCAAGAAGCGTAGTGTCAGTTCCGTGCAAAGTAGTCACCACTTTTGGTTGCTTATCTTCAGGCAGCATACATTGAGCAAGAATGGCAGCTGTAGCGTGTGGAACTGCATAGTGCACATGCAAAATATCCAGGTTGTATTTGCAGCTTACTTTGGCCATTTCGACAGAAAGTGGCAGAGTGTAATCTGGATATTTGAATAGTCCATAACTGTTTATATGTACTTTGTGAAAATAAATATTTTTAGCCTGCTCGGGCAAACGAAATGGTCGGTCGTATGAAATAAAATGCATTTCGTGACCGCGCTTAGCAAGCTCGATTCCAAGCTCTGTTGCCACCACACCACTTCCACCAACCGTGGGGTAGCAAGTGATACCTATTCTAAGAGGGCGTTTCTTATCCATTTTGTGCTCCATCTAGGTTGGTATAGGCTTCATCTACTCGGTCTATCTCGTCGCGTGTTACATATTCTATTTCTGGTGCGTCTTGCTTGCGAATATAATTTTGCTCGCCTGCGCCAGACACATAGTGCGTGCATTTAATTACAGATTGCATCCAGCCTAAACGAGAGTCTCGTGTTGGACTGATTTGCTCTTTTGAATAAGTAGTCATGGGCAATTTTAAAAACTTGTCGCCACCTTCGTGCAATGTAAAATGATCCCCTGCAAATCTTGCACGCACAATTTCGCCATCGTGCTCAATATCGACATAGAATTCTTTTATATCGCAAGCTTCTCTGCGAAACTCGGCACTGCTTGATTTTAATACTTTGATACCATTCAGAAATCCCATTAGTCGATACATTTCAAGACAAAAATCAGAGACGATGTTTGTGGTGACACTCTTGAATAAATCTATTTGGGGATGATCCAGATAATTGGGCAATTGCAAAATAGTTTTTTCGTGCCAGCCCGACTCGATGCGCTTTAAGTAAAGTGGCGAAAATTTGCGCTGAGTTTTATTTTCGAAAGTAAAATTGAGCTTGGCTTCTTCGTTTGTCGTTCGATGTCTGAGGATAGTTCTAGTCTCGCGTGGGTCGTGGTCACTATCGTGATAGAAGAAAACTATTTCGCCGCCAATTTGTGCTTGTAGCTTACGAGCAGCAGTAATTTTTGCCACCAGAAATCGCTTGGGAAAAAATCCGCAAGGCTGTTGTCCAAAACATATTATAGGTGAGCTCATGCGGCAGTCTTCCCAGTTGATTTTTGACTATTAATAAAATGCTGAAGTAAAAGACTCAAAATTACACATGTGGTACATCCAATTAGGGGGAACCACAAATAAGAGATAGAGCTAGATAAATACATTGCAAATATAAGCAATTGTGCCACAATGGCCGACCAGAAGACGGCTGTACCACCCACTTTCTTGAGAAAGAACGCCACCAAAAACAGTGCTAATAATACTCCATAAAATATAGAGCCAAGGATATTAACAGCTTGAATGAGATTTTCAGAAAAGTTAGCTACCAGTGCGATCATGATAGCAACAAGCCCCCACCCAAATGTGAACCATCGCGTGGCTTTTAGACATTGAAAATCGGTTGCACTAGAATTAATTTTAATACGATAAAAGTCAATAGTGGTGCTGGCACCAAGTGCGTTTAACTCTGCTGCTTTGGATGAAAGCGCTGCTAAAAAGAATGATGTTACGAGTAAACCAATGACACCATGTGGAAGTTCTTTCAAAATAAAAGTGATAAAGACATAGTCTGCATCATTTGTTTTGGTTGGTTTTTTCTGCCCGGCAAGTTCTTTTGTGGCTGTCAGACGAATGCGCTCAGATTCTAAGTGAGCTGCTTTTGCCTGGTCGAAAGCAATATTGCTTGCCGACACATCGCCTTTATGTCTTGCTTGCACCCACGATTCTAAATACCTTTTCTTTTGTAAGTGCGTTTTACTGAATTCTTCTTGATAAGTCGGCAGATTCTTTGCCACTCTTGAGTCGAAAAATAGAGGTGGCTCTTTGAATTGATAAAACACAAACATGAGCACGCCAGTCATTAGAATGCAAAACTGCATCGGGATTTTGCAGATGGCATTAAACAAGAGACCAAGCCGACTTTCACGTATAGACGAGCCCGAAATATATCTTTGAACCTGCGATTGATCCGCTCCAAAATAAGATAACATCAAGAATGTGCCACCAAATAATCCTGACCAGAGTGTATAGCGCTCATTTATATCAGTAGATAAGTTCACTGCTTTGAGCTTGCCAAAACCTCCTGCTACGTGCATGGCATCTGTAAATGAAAGATCTGGTGGAAGTTTGGCTATAAGCAGACTGGCAGCCGTCAGCATGCCAATAAAAATAACTGCTAGTTGATACTTTTGAGTTACTGTTACCGCGTCTGTGCCACCAAGCATTGTGTATAGTGTTACTACTAATCCACAACTAATGATAGTGGTCTGAAGCGACCAGCCAAATACTGTAGATAGAACAATTGCTGGTGCATATATAGTGAGACCGGCTCCGATACCTCGTTGTAATAAAAATAATACTGCGCCAAGCAATCGCGTTTTGCCATCGAATCTTTTCTCTAAATATTCGTAGGCGGTGTATACATTTAACTTGTGATAAATCGGTAGGAAAAACATCGATATTAAAATCAACGCAAGCGGAACACCAAAATAAATTTGCAGAAAGCCAAGCCCGCTCAAATAACCTTGTCCAGGCGTAGACAGAAAAGTAATTGCGCTTGCTTGAGTAGCCATCACAGATAAGCCGATTGCCCACCAGGGTGTTTGACCAGCGCCTTTCAAGTAACTCGATAAACTATCGCGTTTTCTAGTTTGCCAGATGCCAAACGCTGTGATACTAAATATAGTTATTAAAAGTACGGCAATGTCGAGTTCGTTCATTGCCCGACGTTTCCAAGCAAGACTAATAATGTAAGCCAAAGAGCGAAGCTACAAGCTACAAGAATGTAAGCATTTTTCCAGCTTTTAGGCCATGGCAATCCGGTCGTGTTATCTTCAATCGTTTTTTCTATTTTGTCTATTTTGTCTTCTGTCATTTGCCGATTGAAACCATATTTGCAAATAATCTGTATGCACCAGGCACGCCTGCGGGAAGTTCTCTAAAAAAGCTCAAGCCTGTATAAATGTAATGACCCTTGCCATATTTAGTCACAAGCAAAACACCCTTTTTAGGCTCTTCACCAGTGTCGTTACATGCAAGAATTGGGGTGAAATGCTCGTCCCACTTGTCTGGAAAGTATAAGCCGCGCTCTTGCACCCAACCGTCAAAATCTTCACTGGTAATTTTATTTGGCTTGTTCAGTATTTCATGGTCTGGTGCCAAAAAGGTCATAACTGATTTTTCATCGGTCACACGATCTGCCGAGATGGTGAGCGGATAAGGCGAAAGCTTGTCGGTTTTCAATTTTGTGGCAGTGTTATATTGAACTATCATAGTGCCGCCATCTTCAACATAAGACAAAAGAGCTGGCATCGCTTTACCGATTTTTTCTCTTGTGTTAAAAGCGCGCACACCAAGCACGACTGCATCAAGTCCCACTAAGTCTTTTTCACTCAAGGTGGCATCGTCTAGAGATTTTACGACGTAACCCATCTGATTAAGATTTACAGGCAAGCTGTCACCGGCTCCGGGAAGATATCCAACTGTTTTGCCTGATTTCTTCAAATCAAGACATACAGCTCTCACCAAAGCTGGTGGCTGAAACAATTGCAAAGGCAGGTGTGCATAATTCACTTCCTGGCGTTGACTTTTATATATGCTGCCACCAATATCTGCAGATGCGGCTATCTGAGCAATTTGTGGCTTGGCGGGTGCGGTAATCGTAAATGAAAATGTGGCGATGTCACCGGCATTTTTTAGCGAGAAAGGCTGATTTTCAGGCTCAATTTTCCAGTTGGCAGGCGCTTCTAAATGAAGTGAACCTTTCGTACCGGCACGTGCTGCGTGTACTTTGGCTTCAATTTTTTGAGATGAATTTGGAGTGAAAATGGCTGTTTCTGGATTGAGCCACAATGATACAGGCGGTATCACATTTAGTTTGCGTGTTTGGATTATGGTGTTATCGCGTTTAATTTCTTGTATCGGTTGGTCTTCTATGGTTAGAGTTTCTTTGCCAATTTTAAAAGTATTCACGATAGGAAAAGAAGGAAGATTTTCAGCCAAGCCAATAAGCTCGGGGTTTTCGACGTGAAACATGCCAGGCGAGCCATCTTTATATAGCCAGTAGGGCTGGGTTAAAAGCGCATTAATGGGCATTGTTTGAGTCGAGTCTAAAGAGCTTGGCTCATTTTTCTTGAGAACGGAATCAGCCTTTATTTCTTTATTTAACATAGAATATTTGATACCAGTCCAGGTCACAGACACATTCGAGTTTATGCTGACTGTCGAGTGAAGCTGCATGGTCTCGCCGGGAACTACATCTGCATTTTTAATAGTCGTCTTGGTTTTAAGCTCTAGGCACTGCTGCAAAATTAAGTTGAGTAGTTTTTGTTTTTCTTTAATAACAAGATTCGGCGGCAGTTTCGCTAGTTTTGAGCGAAGCTCGAATAAACCAGGAACGCTTTTAGATGGATCTTTGGTATCGAATTTAGTGATGATATCGCCCACTGATTTTTCGATGTCTTCGCCACCTTTGAACCTACTCCAGGTGGTATCAACTCCGTCTAAAATGTCTTTGCTTGCAGGTTCTCCATCTATTAACTGAAAAGTTTCCTGACGCTTTTCTCCCTGAACGAAAGGCAACTTAAAAGTATCGAAACCTTGAGTTTTGTGCTCTGCTCGACTGGCGCTGGCAATGTCGTAAAAAGACTTTCCGGTGACAGAATCGTCGCCAAAAACCTCAACTTTAATAATAGGATCTTTAGATACTTTATCTTTTTGAAAGCGTCCTACATTCCACAAGATACGCTTTGGCTGCCACGCTTCAAGCTTTTGCTCGGGATAGGCTTTGGGGTCACCTGCTAGTTTAAAAGCTTCACATGCAAGAATTGCCGATGTGGTGTGGTGTCCATGCGTGCCACCAGGGCTAGTAGAAAAACGAGTGACTAAAATATCGGGACGAAAGGTGCGAATGACACGCACCATGTCAGAAAGAATTTCTTTCTTGTCCCAGAGAGTTAGAGTTTCTTGATAGTCTTTTGAAAAGCCAAAATCAATAGCGCGGGTAAAAAACTGGTGCGCTCCGTCTAATGCGCGCGCGGCAAGTAATTCTTGAGTACGAGCCATACCGAGCTTGTTGCCTAAGTCTGCACCAAGAACGTTTTGGCCACCGTCTCCGCGTGTTAAAGATAAATACGCAGTTCGATATTTGCGACCGCGTGAAAGATAGGTCAGAAGCTCAGTGTTCTCGTCGTCAGGATGGGCAGCCACATATAAAACACTTCCCAGTTGGCGAAAATATTCAAGTTCACGCAAAATCGCTTTTGAATTAGAACTATTTTTTTCCATATCTGCTTGCGTATCCATATTTGAGGAAGAAAGAGCAAATAGTGGCATCGTGCTTGAAAATAGCACCACAAGTGCTAAACAACGACGCCACCATTTGGCATGTATTAATCTGATATGGCTTTGAGCGAGTCTCACTTTAAGTTATTGCAACTTGTTGATCAGAGCTTCGTTCAATTTGATGTAGCCATTATCGTTTGCTTTTTCAGCCAGTTCCTTTGAACGTTTAGCAGCTTGAACTGCGCCTTCTTTATCCCCGAGCTTTTCTAGAATTTCGGCTTTCAAGAAAACGATGTAGTGTGCTTCGCGCTCCTTAAGAGCTTCTTCAACCCATTTCTTGGCGTCGTTCATGTCTTTGCCATGATTGTAGTAGAAGTTTGCAGCCTGGAAGTATGGCTTCTTCTCATCGTTTGAGGCCATTACTTCTTGAATTTGTTTGGTCAGTTTGTCTGCATATTCAACTGTCAAATCTATTGGAACTTTAGTCTTGTCCCAGACTAAATTGAGTTTGGATGATTCGTCTCGAATGTCGTTGAATTCAATGGTGAATGTTTCCATAGATTTAGGCATCTCAACAGGCTTAACCGCAAAGCGCACGAGATCTTGTTTCTCGTCGTATTTGTAAGGGCTCCAGCCTTCAGGTCCTTTGTTGACAATGACAGTCCATTCGTCTTTGTTTGGAATAGTCATTAAAGCGTAGGTGCCAGCTGGAACCTCTTTGCCGTTTAGTTTGACATTGGTGCTGAATGTCACTTTTGTGGCTTGGTTAGCGCCTGTGCGCCAGACTTTGCCGTAAGGGACCATGCCGCCAAATACAGCGCGTTCTTTTACGCTTGGTCTTGAATAAACGATTTCGATATCGGTCAAACCGACACGTTGTTTGAGTGTGCAAGCGGGACTTGCAGCAGGAAAATCAATTTTAGGTGCGTCTGCTGCCATCGCTTTTGAGCTGAGCGAAATTGCAGTAGCAAGCGAAAGTAAAACAGGAATGTGTTTAGAGTTCATATCTTCTCCATAGGGGCTCGCTAGTAAGTCTGAGCGATCTCATAGGATACAACATTTTTTGTGCAAATTTCGTGTCCGTAAAGGCTCGAATCGATTAACTCATGATGGTTTCTGGGATCGCACTCAGTATCCTTTGTGATATTAGGAAACCTGGCCGAAACTCGAAAAGTGCCTGACAACCGGGGTGCGGGCTAATCTGTTTACGTTGTTGAAATGACCTTGGCTCATTGTAGAAAAAGAATTCGAGAAGCCGAATTAGTCGATGAAATATTACTGCCAGAAGAAGCATGCGAAATTTTAGATAATGTTGAAAAGGTTCAATGTCGCATCAAAGAATTGGGCAGTTAACTAAATGATTGAGGAGTAAGTTTCATTCCCTTTCAAACTAGATGCTCGCATAAGTATTCACTTCGGATAAAGTGGTGGCAAATTCGATCTAATTCAATTTATTAAACTCTATTTGAAAATTCAGCCGCACGAAAAACAGCCAGAAAAGCGAAAGTCAAAAATCCAAGTATAGAGAAAAATGCGGAAATCACTCGATTCTTTTCATTCTTGGAAAACAAAGCCATCAAGCCGAAGAGACCGGACAGTCCACCAATTATTACAAATGCAGTGACTTTGTTTGCGAAGTTATCGTAAATTCCCAGCGGTAGAGTGAGCAACCAAATTGTAATGGCTGGAATTTTTAGAATCTTGAGCCAATCGCTGGCGGTGACCATTTCCAGGTCGTGCCCTGTAAGCCACGCTAAGAAGTCTCTTTCCATAAGACCTCATTACATCATAAAAGCGCCTAGAATTCAAGCTTTCTCTTATTCTAGTGATGACAAGGTTTTTGCAGCTGCCGACGATACAAATGTGTTTTCGTCATCTGCAAGGATTTTTAAAAGAGATTCGGGACAGTTGGGATTTTCAGACATACCTAATCGAACATCTTCACTTTTGTCTTGAGCCAGTTTTTCAAGCAGAGTAATAGAACTTGCCGGATTGTCGCAGACACCTAGCCTCACGAGCGAACTTAGGTCTAAAGATAGTTTTTCAAGTACATCTTGAGGAGTATTTACATTTTCAGCGATGCGACTACGTATTTTTTCGTCTATGTCATCTGATAGCTGTTTGAGAATATGTTCAGATGTATGCGGATTGCCAGCCATAATTAGCTTGATATGCGTTTCTTCGTCGCAGCTTGAAATTAAGCCAAGCGAACTTTGCATATTTAGTTCGTGGAAAGACTTTATAAGGGTCGATATTTTTTTTGCCGTCACGGGCTTTGGCACGTAATAATTCATTTTTAAGCGCAACGCTTCGTCTATATCTGTCGGTCTATCTGAAACCGTCAGTAGTATGACCGGAATTTCTTTCAAAATTGGATCATCCTTTATTTCATTCAAAACCTGATGCCCATTCATGTTTGGCATATTTAAATCAAGCAATATGATAGAAGGCAGCGACCTATTGCTTGATGCTTTGACTCTTTGCAAATAAGTCAACGCTTCAAGTCCGTCATTAGCAACAGTTAGTTGATATTTGAGACCAGATCGCCTGAGCGCTTCCTTAGCCAGTTTTACATCGGCAGGTGAATCTTCTACTAGCAGAATATTAATTTCGTTGGAAATTGGTTTCTCTATAACAATTTTGGCTGGAGGCAAAGTAAAAAAGAAAATGGACCCTTCGCCCAGTTTGGATTCAACCCAGATACTACCCTCGTAAGAGTTTACTATCTTCTTGCAAATGGCAAGACCCATTCCGGTTCCAGGATATTTTACGCTGCTGTGCAAACGTGCAAACATATCGAATATTTTGTCGTAATTTGATGGGTCTATACCCATGCTTTTGTCTCTGACTGAGAATATCCATTTATCAATAATTCTTTCAGCACTAATTTGAATATCTGGTTTTTCATTTCCTTGATATTTAATTGCATTGCTTATCAAATTTTGAAACAGTTGAACCATCTGTCCTCTTTCCACGCCAACCTCGGGCAGTGGGTGAATTTCCAGATTGGTATTTGTCTCTTTAATGGTGTCTTTAAGATTTCGTACCACTTCTTCAAGAACAGAGTTGCAATCGGTGACGAATTCTTCGTCGGAAAATGTTTTTATCTCTGAGTGTTGCAGAATTGATCGAACCAACTCTTGCATTCGCTTTGAAGACTTTTCAATGAAATCCAGGTATTCATCTGATTCGCTATCGATTTTTCCTTTGATATTTTCGGATAAAAGAGAAACAAATCCTTGCATAGATCGAAGTGGTTCTTGAAGATCGTGTGAGGCAATCTTGGCGAATTGACGAAGCTGCTCGTTGCTTTGAGTAAGCTTTAGAGTTCTCTCTTGCACCAGATGTTCCAACTCTTCTTTAGCATTTCGTTTTTCTGTTATATCATTCACAAAAGCGCAATACATGTAGTCGTTGTCGTTTTTGATTTTGAATATTACGTAGGCGA
The DNA here is from genome assembly GCA_016699165.1 of Candidatus Melainabacteria bacterium. Classification (GTDB taxonomy): domain Bacteria; phylum Cyanobacteriota; class Vampirovibrionia; order Obscuribacterales; family Obscuribacteraceae; genus Aved-18. Next base: position 4,945,360 of record CP064963.1, read on the forward strand.
TGGGAAATTCAAATCCAGCGTTATTGGTCGCAAGCACTTCTCCCTGCACTCTTGCAATGTCTCCCTCCAAAGAGTTCAATCTCTCCTTGATTTTCTTCAAATAAGGCCGTCTTAAATATGGTGGCAAAATAAGAGAGAAATTTTTGCCCTGAATCTCTGTTATGTTCCAGCCGAAAGTCTTTTCAGCTAAAGAGTTCCAATCGGTAATGTTCCAGTTGCAATCCATTGAGAGAAAAGCATCTGAGTTTTGCAAAATAGCTTTCAGACGATCTTGACTTTCTCTCAAGCCTTTCTCGTTGTCGTTTCTGGCAATAGAGTAATGCAAGATGCGTACAAGCGAATCACCACCAGTGATTCCACTTACCACAAAGTCTTGTGCACCGTGTTTGATGGCTTCAATTGAAATTTCTTGGGCATCTTGCGATGAATATATTACTAATGGGTATCCTTGGGTAATTGCTCTGACTGATTTAAAAATTTCAAGGTCGAAACTCTGATTTTTAAATTCAAGCAGAATAACTTCTATTTTTTTAAGCGCAAGAATACCTGGAATTGCTTCTCTATCCGAAGTCGTGTGAACTGAGAAACCACGACTTTGTAAAAAACTGCACGTGGAAAGTAATGAATGAGGGGTTTCCTCAATTAGAAGTATGTTCATTTTTGAATTGCCTGTTTTTAAAATGTTGCGAGAATTATGGATTCTTGCATGACAGGACAATTCTCAGGTGTGCCGTTTATAGAAGTTTTCCGAATTAAATCCAAAGGATCGGATACTTACATTATACCATATTTAGATTTGTTCACATTGTCAGCCAATCCCAGGCGCTTCATCACTCTAATGATGATCCACGATAAGTCGAATTCCCAAGGCTTGATGCCTGTTTGCGCAGATCCGGGTTCTGCATGGTGATTATTGTGCCAGCCTTCGCCCATAGCTAGAATGCCGACCCACCAAACATTGACGCTATCGTCTGTGGTGGCAAAGTTTTTGTATCCCAATTTTGGAATATGACAAATAACATTGAGCATAAGTGGAATTTGCAACACCGCAACACCTGCAAGAGCGCTAGCTAAAGCGACCTGCCATCCAAAGAAATACAAAAGGATAAGGCGAAAAGTGATACCAATTGCAAAAGTTAGCGCGTGAGCTTTATTCCAATCGCCACCAAGTTCAAGAAAGCGATAAATCGGATCTTTGACTAAATCTTTTGCTTGAGTATCAGGATCTATGTGTGCTGGATAGTTGTCGTGCATGAGCCAGCCTAAGTGCGCATTTTTAAGACCATATCTTGGTGAATGAGGATCCAAATCAGTATCTACATGTCTGTGGTGCGCTCTGTGAACAGTCGCCCACCAAATAGGCGAACCCTCGAAAGCTAAATAACCTAAGAGCACCCAGAAATATTCAACGAACTTAGGAGCGGTAAATGCTCTGTGTGACAAGAGTCGGTGATAGCCGATGGTCACGCCGAGTGCGTGTAGTATGTAGCAAAAAATGAATACAGAAAGTAAAGTGACCATAAAAATGCCCTCGAAACATGCGTAAATTGTAAGTATGTATTAGCGATAAAGAGCCGATTCTGATCGGCCTCTACGCAGGTCCTGGCTGGTTTGGGATGCTTCTACAAACTTGTCCGTCCAGCTATCTGTCATTAGCAGATCTAAAAATTGTTCTAGTGTTTCAGGTACTTCCGCTACCTGTAAAACGCGCCGTCCATCGTTGTCTGGACCGGGATATTGAGAGAAGAACAGCCTGTCGATGTCCATTCCCTTGCGGTTGTAATAAGACAACAGAGCTAAGCCAACTTCTTTTGAAACCGTTGATTTGTCTTTGACTTGCCAGTCACGCAGAATTGTTCGCCCTATTCCAATTAAGTAATAAGCGCGCTCTTTCTCGTACTTAGGCTCATCGATGAAATACGCCCAAGTGGTTTCGTCTACGTTATCTATATAAGGTTCGCAGCGAATCTGAAACAGTCTTCCAGAAGCGGAAGTGAGCGAAAGGGGTCCAAAACCCGAATTCATCAAGTGAATTTCGAGCACTCTCAAAATGTGCGAATTGAAGCTAATTGCTTTCTTGTCAGCCTGTAACTGTAAGCGCTTGCGATATTCTTCGGGGATGCGAACACTGATATTTGATGTCTTTTCAGCCATTTGTAGTTGCGAGCACCTGGTTTGTAGTTGTGTGACTACGTTTGATATACAGATCACTATAGCACAACTAAAAGGGACGTCAACAACACCACCACAAAAGTATTTAAAATACAAAGAAGGACAAACTTTCGTCTGTCCTTCTTAGATGTTTTTTAGTGCGAACTAAAAGTGGGTTTGAACTACCACGAGCCGCGTGAGCGAGTTTGTGGTTGTGATGGATTAACAGCAATTTGTCTGCCATCAACTTCGGTACCATTCAAGATTTTTACTGCTTCTTCAGCAGCAACTTGAGTGCCCATCTCTACAAAAGCGAAACCGCGTTTGCGGCCGGTGCTACGATCTAGAGGAATCGCAACCGATGTTACTTCGCCAGCTTGTTCGAAGATCTCTTGTAGTCTCTGTTCGGAGACGTTGAAGGACAAGTTGCCCACGAAGAGCTTCAATTTATCATTACTCATTTATTTTCTTCTATGACACTTACACGGCAATCTAACAGTTTCGGCCGAGCGGCTCCAGTGTCGGGAGCAGTGATAGTATGAGATATTGAAATCCAGCTTTCAAGCCTTTTGGCGCAGTTGTTGCATATGTTATTGTCCGTAAAACCAGGGTATATTGTTAAAAGACAGGCTCTAAAACGACCCGACGTCGGGCTCTTCCTACCGCCAATTCCTTTTTCTACCTAGTCTAGTAATACGTTTTGGACTGAGGTAAAGGGTTATGACTGTTGTCGGGTTTTTTGTGTATTTAATCACTTCAGCAATATTTGCGTTTATCGTTAATTGCGTGGTTCCAAAGCGCATACCAGGCGGCATTGTCGCTGGCACCATTGTTGGTTTTATTGGCGGCGTAATTGCAGTCAAGCTCGGACCACCTGAGCCCTCAATCGCCGGCGTCGCTATTCTGCCTGTGGCAATGGGTTCCATCATCATGGTTGTGTGTTTGGCACTTATGGGAAACAGCCAGAAGAGATACCGAAAAAAGGCATGACAAGCCAAGCGGTGAGAACGATTTAATCTCGTGTGCTCATGAATTCTTCATTACTTACGGTTGTTGTTCTTGCTCTTTTTCTTTTAATTGCTTTTCCAGTGCTTTCATTTGTGGATATACAGATGGCTTGTAGAGCGTGTATCTGACACCACCGAAAATACGAAAGTCGAAGCCACTAAGACCTGGTGCGCTGTGTGATTGTGTGTTCCAGATTGGTTCTGCGCGGACGAAGGCATCGAGCCCAGGAAGTCGTTTGCGCGAGACAGGTCTTGCTGCCTCGAAATCACAAATAATAGAAGAGTTTGGAGTTGGCGGGATGGCATGCCTGTTTCTGAAGTTATTCACCATCGTGCAAGTCGATGTGAAAGACCAATCACCTTTTCTATATAAAAGACCAAGTGTATAAAATGGGTCGATTTCGCGCGTTGGTCCTTGAAAAATGTAATGACTTCGCATCTGTAATTGAGAGTTGAAGAATCCGATGAAACGCGGACTAAAGTAATGTGTTAGTGTCAACCCCGGTATCATGTCAGCCTGGTTGACACCACGTCCTTGAAATAATTGTCGAATTTGATAATTGAGCTGCAAATTGGTTTTCTTGCCCAGTGCAATGTCGTGTTGGATGCCACCAGATACTGACTGAAAAGTAATTGGATTCAAAAACGCTGTGTTAGCAAAGACGTCTTTAACTACGAAATAGTTGGCGTAGACACTTGTTTTAGGTAGAAGGTTATAACCTAAAGTGACATTGGGCAATGCGCGAAAAACATAGTCGCGGTGCGGATTATTGACTGTGCTGAGCACGTTACTTTCGAAACGTTGCGAGACTTCAGTAACCGAGGAGAAATACATGCGTGCAGGTAATTTCTCAAGTATAGTCGCTTTCCACGGTGATGATAAAAGCTCGCGCTCATCGCCAATATGAGTCGGTGTTTGGTCTGTAGAAATAATGGACGGGTTGCCCACCGGATTTGCTGCTAATTGAAACGCAGTGTTTTGCAATGTAATTGGCAATAAGCTTGGTTGTGGGCGCAAGAAGATGCCATCGGGTGTGGTGCTTTGCGCATATACGGGTGCTGCTAAAAGTCCTGCGATCATTGCGCTTACAAATAGTTTTAAACTAAAGGAGTGAATTGCCATTAGTTTCTTAACCCGGCATTTGGTGCTATTGCTTTCTCGTTGAATCGAGGCGCTCTATAAAAATCGTCGAAGCTGGGCGAAACTGCAGCATGAGCTGCTGCTGTTTTTAAAATGCCTTTGGTGGCACGTTTGTCGAATGCGCTTTTTCTTTGCCATGCACCTAAATACATCGGACTTATCAAAAGTGATACCACCGAAAAACTATTACTGGTGGCGGTCATTGAATTGCCATCGATATCGTGCATGGTGACTTCTTTTCTGCCTATGCCATCGCGTGGAAGAACTTCGAACTGGGCAGGACGATGATCGAATACGGCAAACTCTTGCGAAGGTCTTATTCGTCTATATTTATTTGCGTGATGGAAAGTAAGTCCATTGCCTGAGCAGCATAAAATGCGCACTTCGCCTGGTGTACATTTCACTAGAAAGCGACTTCCTGCTTTAGAATGAATAGAGCCAAGCGGTGTTTGAATAGTGAGATCACGGTCTGGAAAAAAGAAATCTTTGCCTTCCGCCAGTGAAACCTCATTGTTTCGACCTACCGATTGAAGACCATAACAGTCTCCGATTATCATCAGTGGTTTAGACTGGGATGAAGAATTTAAATTGTTTGCAGTAACACCTGAGTTGTTAAGGGGCTCTTCTTCAAGTTGAACGCTCGACAAAGATTGAGTGGGCACCACGCTGACACCATTGCCACAATCTATAGAAACTGGACTGTTTGCAGTCTTAATCAGAGCAGACCCTCTGACCAAACGAAAGTTATTGCCGGTATCTTCTATCACTGTTCCGGCGGAGCCAGTGATTGTTGCAGCGCCTTTGGTCTTGAGGACTTGGTTGTTTGAGCTGAAAAAATAGGAGTCATAGAGTTCGGTCGACTGAGCAAAAACGGCACCAACACCTATTTGCGCCAAAGCGGACGCAATCGCCAATGTTAGAAACCTTTTTCGCAAGTAGGGTCCCCCCAGAAGCCAAACAAGCATAGTAGTCAGCGCTTATTTTAACTTCTTGAAGAGTGGTCTATGAGAGGAATGTTTTACAGTCGCCCATTTCCTGAACTCTGAGTTTATCTTCCGCTGCTTTTTCGGGCTCTTTTAATGCGATATAAGTTTCTGCTCTAAAGTGATACGCTTCGACGTTATACGGATTTAAATCAATTGCCTTTTGAATAAGCTCCAAGCCCTGTTCGGGTTGATTCATTCTAGTTTTTATCAGTCCGGCGATTGCAAAATTGCCACTGACTTTACTTGTGTGGAGGGCCATATTGCTTGATTCCAACGCTTTATCTAGTTTGTCCTGTTTGAGCAGAATGCGCGCGTTTATTGCTTGAGCGGATGCTAAATAAGCAGGCGGCATACGCATTTTAAGCAATTTAGTCATACTTTCAGATGCTTTTTCAATTTCTCCATTAAGGAGGAAAATATAGGAATCCATAAGTAAGAAGTAGAACGGGTGAAAATGTTTGCCAATACCGACATCTTTTAAAAACGCCATCGAATCATCTTTGTTGTTTTGCATTGCTGATATCAATGATTGAGTTTCTTTGAAAGCAGACTTAAAATACGCATCAAAAAATCTGAAACGAGTTGCACCACTCTTAAGTTCGTCACAAGCTTCGTTCAGTTTATTCATGCCGAGGAACGCAAGAGCTTTAAGTTGATAACCTAGTGGGTTCGAGGACCTTATTGCGATGCATTTTTCGCTATACTCAAGAGCTTTTTCGTATTTGCTTAGTGAGTTATAAAACGTGGATGCTAGGCTCAGAAGATCAAAATCATTGGGACGTTTTTCAAGCTCAGCAAGAGTTTCCTTGAGCGCTGCTTCGACATCTCCTTGGTTGTATTTTAGTACTGGTTTATTTAGTCTTATCGATTTAATTAAAAGCGGTATTCCAGCGATAAGACAAAAGATTGGAATTGATAACGAACGCGTTAGGCTTAACCAGTAGCTTGGGTTTTCAGGTTGCCACAGGTTTAACAGAAATACCAACAAGCAGCAGATCACAGGCAAGTAATTTCGCTGCAGTAATAGTATCCAGCAAAAGGTTGAGACAATAAAGGCTGGCATAACTATTTTAAGTACTAGCTCTAAATTTGCTCCTGGACTTGATGATTCGATTTGCCACCATAAATGCCACCATCTGAATTGATTAGCTTTCTTCGCCTTCTTTAGCATTTTAATTTTAAGGTCTGGAGTATTTTCCAGTTTAAATGCTTGGTCAGCTATAGATTTAGCTATGTCGTCTCTTCCCGCAGCAAGAAACGCAGCGTAAATTGTTGAAACTTCATCGTTAAATGGATTGTATTCCTTTGCGAAATCCTTCGCTAGGTTCGAATTCTTTCCTTCTGCGCTAGCGAATTTTCTGAATTCTTGAAGCTGTTCATATGAATCTATTATGCTTTTATCAGGTTCGGGATATAGATAAGATACGTCTGCCCATCTGTTGTCTTGAAGTAGTAAGTCTTCCAAAGTTAATCTGGCATCGACAAGATTTTTTCTTTTTTTTAGGATCATTTTTCGCTTTGTCAAACCATGCAAGCGTTTTATCATTCTCATCCAAGGCCGAGTTGAGCATCACCCAATCGTCACTGTTTGCTTGAGATTCATCTCTTACTTTTTCAAATATTTGCTTCGCTTTATTAGACTTCTTGCAGAGTGCAGAAATCTGATCGATCATATAAGACCCACGTACACCAACCATTGGTGTCTGTGCACCGTTTTTCCAAACGTATAAGAAATGTTCGGTTGCCTGGTCATAATTGCCCTTGTCAAAAAGTTTTCCCGCTAAGTCATAATGAGCTTCTACTGATTCATCGCTAACTTTGTCTTTTAACTTTTCGACCCTGTCTTGAGCCATCTTGAGCGAATTGATGTTGAGCGCTATATTTTCAAGCCACTTGAGCAATTCTGTAGGTTCTTTGTATCCGGTGTCTCTATCAAATTCTTTTTCGATATCTTGCGGTTGAAAAATGACTACCGTAGGCATTGCAGCAATATTAAAATCCTCGGCAAATTTTTTGTTATTGTCGACGTCCAGTTGCACCGCTATTGCATTTTTGTTTAGCCAGCTAATTACCTTCGCGTCAGTCCAGGTCGTTTTGTCCATTTGCTTGCAGGGACCACACCACTCAGCAGTGAAATCGAGTAGCAAATGCTTATGCTCTGATTTTGCCTTTTGGCGAGCTTTAGATAAAGTCAAATCTGAGAAGATTGAGGGATGCGCAAATACGGCGCTGCAAGATAATAAGAGTGTTATGGCAGCTGCAATGGCTTTTTTAATCATTATTCAGTAAGCAAATATTGGTAGAGACACTTTGAGGAAGTATACTCTTTTGAAAGAGGTAATTCTGTCGTGCGCCTATCAATTGCGATACTTTTGATCTTGATTTTTATTTTGCCTGGTCTGGCCTCTTCGACAGACTGGGTGGCATTAAAGGAAAATGTACGCTCCAAAGAAAATTGCGAGTTGATGTGTAAGGAATATGAAAAATGCGACATGCATTTATCTTTTGGTTTGCCCGACGACCTTTCAGTTGAAAATTGGAAACTAAAAAAGCAAATATATGCCAAATTGAATCGCAAAGAGCTTGAGGAAATAATTGCTAAAGAAAAGCGCAAAGATTTTCTTTCTGCAAGCATGTTAGCTAGTGACGACAATCAATTAGAAGAGCTGAAAATTTATTTGTCGAAGTTCGGATACAAGCGACTCGTTATTGAACACGGGCAAGGTATAGGCTGGTCTCGCGTCTATTATGACTCGCTCAATCACACCAAAGACGATCCAAAATCAAACTAACTCGCTACTCGACTGACATCGAGTCTGATACCAAGTTTGCTTTCGAGTTCAGATTGTGTTTTCACATATCCGATTCGACCATACAAAGTAATAAGTCCTGCATATAAATTCAAACAATTCATAACTGACATACCATCTAAAATTGCTTCCATCTCTTTTAAGATGCACCACAATTTTGTGTGGTATTGCTCAGGAACATTGCCAATCAGTTCGAGCATTTTTATCCATGCTAACTCTGCGTTGGTGTAATCAGAATCGCGCAAAAAATCTTTGACTAATTGCAAATTATGCTCAATTGCTCGAAGCGAATTATATTCGGCAGGACCATTGGGATCAGCGTAAATATAAAAGCTCGCGGCGAGCGAATAATTATGTTTTCTTACGCTTCTCATGATTGAATCGTCTCCCTGGCTAAACGCCATTCGGTTTTAAGCATCTCTGTTGTTTGAATTGACGGCCAAAACATCCTTGCTGTTCCCAGAGCTTTTTCAAAACAACGCTCTGCTTTCTCGTGGTCACCTGCGCGCAAGTAGGCTTTTGCAAGGGCAAAACGCTGTCTAATGCATGCTGCATTGTGTTTGCCGTCGGATGCATGAACGCGCTCAAATTCTTCTAAATTTACGCCCGCTTCGTCGATTTCTTTAATGCTGCAATTTGCGCTTGCTGACAGAAAAATTAGGCTGGTTGCAAGAGCCGGAAACAAAATATCCGTTTGTGTCATAGTAAGTACCGCCTGCAAGGGGCTAAGTAACGTGATGCGAATAGACAATTGCATCGTAAGTGCAAAGCAAAGATAAGTCATTGCCGAAAACCTGCAATCACACCTGTGGTTTTCCCTAGGTTTCAGTATGAATTAAGGCTTCCCTTGGCTTTAAATAAGCTAGGCAGATAGTACACAAATAGGTCGGTGAAATGAAGAATACAACCGTCTCAAGTTTGCTCATTTTGCTCCTTGCACTTGGACTAAACCAGGCTCCCGCTCTTGCGGGTACAAAGCATGCCGTTGAGGCGAAGGCTGCACTTTTGTGCATCCCGGGGCTCACTCAGCATTCGTCAACCTATGAGCGATTAGCCTGCCAGATGGCGGCTTATGGCATAACGACCACGTCGCTTGACGTGCAGGGATTTCAGGCGCCTGAGCCTGGCTCGAAGCAGGACCTGATTGATTTTGACCAGACAGTGGAGCAAGTTCGCCTTGCGGCACAAACATATAAAAGGAATCACCCCAATTTGCCCGTATTTGTTCTGGGAGAGTCCACGGGTGGCACGATTGCCCTTAAGTTAGCTGCAAAATATCCCGATTGTGTGGATGGCATTTTGTGTTCTTCGCCAACCTGGAAGGTAAATGGCAGAAACAAGATTGCGTTTCTTGAATTTCTGGATTTGACTGTATTGCGGACTCGCCGACAGGGACTTGCGGTTAATTACGTAATTAGAAGGACAACTGTTAATAAAGATATTCAGGCGCGTATGCTCCGCGAAGAAGGGCGCAGGCAGCGCTTTTCTATCTGGGAATCGCTCAAATTTATGCATTTTATTAATACTAGTCCGCGCACGGCTTTGCAAATCAAAACGACGCCTGTATTTATTGTGCAGGGCTTGAACGATCAGCTTGGTAAAACTAAATGGTCGGCTATGCTTTTCAATAAAATTTCGGGAAGCAAAAAAACTCTGCTGCTAGATGCTAATGCCGAACATTTAATTTGCGAAGAAGGTCAGTGTTCTGAAGATATTGTCGAAGCAATGAAAAATTGGATGATGAAGAATTCTAGTGGCGAGGCAGCCGCTCATCCTGAGGGGATTTTTCTATCGAGTGATGGATTGAGTAAAAAAGAAAAACATGCCACCAAAGAATTGTTTAAGTTGGCTGGTGTTATGCCTTGATTTATTTGGTGCTGATTTCTATGCGATTATTTAAATATCGCCCTTGAGGAGTGGAGTTGTCCCCTATGGGGCGGGACTCTCCAAAACCTTTTATAGATAAACGAGTTGCATCTATGTTGTGAGATTTGAGCCAATCAAAGACTGCTTGGGCTCTGTTTGTTGATAATCGCATATTTGCATTGATGGTGCCATTGGCGTCGCAATGACCTTCAATTTGTATCTTTTGATTATTGTCTTTCAGTGCGTTTAAAAGTTCGCTTAAGGCAGCATCAGCTTCGGGACGAAGACTAGCAGTGCGCCCCTCGAAAGTGATACCAAAAAGAATCGCTCGTTTGTTTTCTTTTAGTCTTTGATTTATTGAGTTAAAATCCGGCATTTTGCAATAGCAGGCAATCATGTTGTTTTTCTTGGTTAGCCATAGAGATTGGATATTGCCATCTTTAGACGTAGACCCATTTGCTTCCATGCCAGAGCCATTGAAAATCATAATGCCCGCGCCGGTCGTTCTAGCCGCACTAGGAGTGGTGCCATCTTTGCGATACTCAAAGCGCATCACGTTGCCTGTAAGAGCTCCGTATATGGTGCCGGAGTCTTTCTCGATACAACCAAGAACTTGAGTGCCGTTTTGTTTTAGTTTTATTGCACCTAAATCGCTTGAGTAAGTTCCATTGATAAAATTCGGTGCTGTCTCAGCTTTGTCTTCTGGCTCTCCAAAGCCTTCTATCTCCATAATTTGTGCCTGATTCAAGTCGCCCCAGTTATCAACTATTACAAATTTTATACGGCGTAATGTTGGTGAGTCAGGCAAGTCTATTTTGGTGCGAGCTAATTTAAGGGCAGTGATGCTTTTAATTTTTTTGAAGCCGGTCGCCTGATCGAATACCGAACCCCAGATTTCGACGGTCTTGGCACAAAAAGCACCATCTTGAGCGTTTTCATTATCTAGAATAATTTGGCGCATTTTATATTTTTGGGCTAGTTCAATCACAATATCTTGATTGGCTATTTTGCCTTTGGCGGTGCCCCATCCACGCTGTGGATCGCCATCGAAGGCATTAAGCGGTGACCACATACTTGAGTGATCGTCTGAAGAACAGCTTACGATAACCGTACCTTCGCTCATTGAAAAAATGTTGCGCTGGTCTGCCGCATAAGCCGCATTGCTAAGCCCATGGAGATTCAAGATTGTGAGTGCAATTGCAATTGGTGTTTTCATTGAATGTCTATTTCAAATGGTTTTGATTTCAAATTGTTGAGGTCAGCCTGATCAAAGTCAAGCTTGATTGCTTGAACATCTTTATTCCAGCGCTTCTTGTATTCTGTTTTAAAATACTCCATGTTATCGTCGCGCAATTTGCGGCAAAAGTTGCAAGTTATTTTTTTGAGATTGGGATTATTTAAAAGCTGTTTAAATTGCGTGGCATTTAAGTGCGACTCGGTAAAATCAATTTCGGGCACTTTTAATTTACTAAGCTCGGTAATTAGACCTGGAGCAAATATTTTGTTGTATGTAAGATCGAGTTTTTGCAGCTTTTTGAGTTTTTGCAAACCAGAATAATTATTGTCTTTGATAAATATGTTACTCATGCATAAAGTGTCTGGTTGAAGCCCAACGCAAATTAAATCCAGATCTTTTCCAGTTAAGTAAAGACTATTCAATCCGATGTTTTTGATATTGGCTTTGCTAATGGCAGCAAGGCTTGCGGGTGACTGCATGCAGGGTAAAGTGAAATATTGCAATGTTTTTATAGTGGCAACTTTTCTGCCAATTTCTTTGCTTACTTTTGGACATAGGTTGATTTCCAGCCGTTTTAGACTGGGCAATTTAGTTAGATATCCGACACCTTTATCTGTGATATCACCAACGGTGATTATCAAAGTCTCAAGAGTCTTGATGTCTGCCAGGTCTTTCATGTTCTCATCATTTAATTCTGGAACAGACATTACATATTTTTTCAAGCATTTGAAAGACTTGAGATATTTGACATTATTGCAATTGAACCTGGGATTGCGTATTTCTAGCCATTCAATATCTAGTTTAGTTAGATACTTCAAGCCTGTTCCGTCGATATGCCCTTTTTTTATTTTTAAAACAGGATAATTAGTGGCGATCAGATCTTTGAGATCCTCGTCTGTAGCAGCTTTTTTAGCTGAATGTCCAGGCTTACCTTCGAACTGGCTAAACTCGAAGTTCGGGTTAGCATTGAATTTATCGTCAATTTCACTCTGACCTTTAGGACTGGTTGTAGTGGAAGCTTTTGTGGCCTGCTCGAATTGGGCCTTTTCCTTTTTTTGAAAGTGCGCAAATGACATGCTTAAAGCAATTACAGCAGCCAGTGCTAGTGTGCCACCAATGGTGAAGGCAGTACTTTTTGGCATTTTAGATAAGCGTTTTTCTGCTTCGGTTTCAGGTCTGAATTCCTTTGGTTGCGAACTTTTCTCAGTGATATCAGGCAATACTGGATGCAAAATATTCTTGAGTTCTTTCTCAATGAAATACGCGCTTTCAGGTCTGTCTGCGGGGCTTTTGCGTAAGCATGCATCAATTAATTTTACAAGTTCGGCTGGAATTGGCGATTGAGTCACTTCAGATAAAAGTGGTGGCGCCATTTTTTTGTGCATAGACATTGTTTCTATTGCAGTCTCGCCTTTGAGCGGTGGCTTACCAGACAATGTTTCAAACATCAAACAACCAAGACTGTAAATATCCGCCTTGAAACTAACAGATTCGCTCTCCACTTGCTCGGGGCTCATGTAAAGCGGACTGCCAATAATAGAGCCTTCAGATGTAAGTTTCTGGTCTGTTTCAATTTTGGCCACGCCAAAGTCGAGCAGTTTTACAAGATAAGCTCCATACTCTCGCTCAATCAGCATGACGTTTGATGGTTTTAAATCGCGATGCACAATACCGTTTGCGTGAGCATGGTCTAGTCCACGGCATATCTGCATGAAAATATGTATGGCTGCCTCATATGGTATTGCACCAGAATGTTGAATTACTTGCGCAAGACTTTTGCCACTTACTAGTTCCATCACCATATATGGTGAGCCGTCTTTAGTCTGTCCAAAATCGAATATGCGAGCAATATTTGGATTTTGCAATTTGCCAGCGGCAATCGCTTCTCTTTGCAGGCGGATGGCAGCGATGCCCATAAGGTCGGCCCGTAACATTTTTATGGCAACATCAATGCCCAAAATGCTGTCGTGGGCGTGATAAACAATGCCCATGCCGCCTTTGCCAAGGATGCCTTTGACTTCATATCTCTCGTCTAATGAATGTTCGAGCATATCAATATAATAATATGTTCCAGGATACAGGACCGGTTAAGCTCAAAGCGAGACGACCATGAAACACCCATTGGTAGCAATAAAGAGCCCTTTTGCGGCAAACGAAACGGCAGATCGACTGGAGAAATTATTGACCAGTCGAGGTATTCGAATTTTTGCCCGCATTGACCATGCAGCCGCTGCCAGAGACTCTGGACTTGAGCTTAACGATGAAATTGTGGTTATTTTCGGCGACCCCAAGGTTGGCACCGCTTTAATGAAGGAATGTCCCCCATTAGCAATCGAGCTGCCGCTTAAAATGTTAATCTGGCAAGACAAAGATACCTTTATCGGTTTTCGCGATCCTAAAGATTTTTTGGAAGAATACAGCATTCATGAAAATGCAGTCGTTTTAGAAAAAATGTCGGCACTCATGCACGCACTCGCTAAGGAGGTCACATGCTAAAAGAATTGGTCGGGAAATGGAAAGTGATTGGCTGTCAATTGAACGCAGAGTGGCTGCCTTATAGTATATTTCAAGAGTTTCGCTATAGCTTCAATGCCGATGACACATACAAGCTTGCCTGGTCAGAATTATCCTATCCTCAATTCGTAGGAGGCTTTCCAAAAAGCAAAACCGGCAAAGTCGTCATTCATTCAAAATCAGATGGTGCCCATCAACAAATTGACCTGATACCACATGATGGTCCTTTTGCAGGAAAAGAACTGAAAGGAATATTTGAGCTAGATCATGATGTGCTCAAAGCGATCTTTTCTTTTCCTGGAACAGAACGACCCACCGTATTTAATACCACCCAAGGTCAAGTGTATGAAATCTGGCAGCGCGTCTCTGAATAAGTTACTTTTATAGAAATGACCGACCAGAAACATTTCGAATGTCTTACTGCTAAAAGTGCCTTCGCGCCTGCCATATTGATTGAATTAATTGGCTGGTGTCTTGATGGATCAATTTCTGAATCAGAAATTAAAACACGTAAGCGCACTTACTTTTATGACCTGACTGATGAGGGTGTAACTGTCAAAATAAAAGATGACGAGCCAGATATCGAAGATGACGTGGACCTGCTTTTTCTGGTAAAAGCCTTTCTTGGTCTTAATTTAATTGGTGCCGATGTACGAGTTGATGGTCTCTGGCGCGGACGCTTTCCAGATGGCGAGTTTTTGCAAAAGAATTTGAAGCCCGACATGCTTATCAAAGACCTTGACCAATCGCTTGTTTACGACGTGTTTTTGTCCTTGAATAATTTACTAGAGGTACGTCAAATTTTGACTATTCAGTCAAAGCCAATTACTGATCTTTTGAAAGACAAAGCATTTTGTTCCGCTTTTCCATCAGTGCAAAGCAAATGGGGCGATTATGGATTCATGCGCCATAGAAGCGGAACTGAAATTAAAACTACTTGGAACGATAAAGTCTATATCAAGTCTCATGGTTACGAAGCACCATGTCCAGTTGAGGAATTGCTTGAAGCCTGGATTAAGCTCAAAAAAATAGATGTAGATGTTGACCCTGGTTTTCAGTCTTACAGAGTCAATAAATGGAAGCTGGCTAAAATGCTCGGTCGTGTGCCGCAAGAGCACAAACAAAAAGTGTATGAATGGGTCAATGATACGCAATTTGCCATCGAAGAATTTCATGACTCGCATGGTCGCACTTACACGCCCGAGACTTTTGAATGCTATTTCGGCAATAGCGTCATCACTGCCGATCGCAATTACGTTTTCGAATTAATTGAATGCTAACTGTTTTTAGACGCGCGAAAATCTAACAACAGTTGCAGGTGCTTTTGCGCTTTAGTGATCCTGTCCGGAGGCCGCCTGCCTTTTAAAAAGACACCTTCAAAAGTATGTGAGATTTTAGCCTATGTCAAAGACTGATTAAACAGGCAAGACGCTGTGCTTCTTGTTGGGAAGCGGCACTTCTTTGTCTGCGTAATAACCAAAGCGGGCGATAAGCTCTTCACGCAAGTTATTGGGCGTGACCATAGAGTCTACAATTAGCTCGGCTGAGAGTTTGTAGATATCAACGTCTTCGCGATATTCTTGGCGTAATTGCTCAACGTATGCAGGACGCTCTAGTTCTGGCTTCTCTGCAATTTTGTTTGCAAAAACGGCATTGACAGCAGCTTCTGGACCCATGACTGCAATCCAGGCAGTGGGAAGTGCAAGGCATGCATCAGGTTCGAAAGCGGGTCCGCACATTGCATAAAGACCGGCACCATAAGCTTTGCGGATGATGACCGAAATCTTTGGAACATCTGCAGAAGACATGGCTGAAATCAATTTGGCGCCAGTTC
Source organism: Candidatus Melainabacteria bacterium (assembly GCA_016699165.1). GTDB lineage: Bacteria > Cyanobacteriota > Vampirovibrionia > Obscuribacterales > Obscuribacteraceae > Aved-18. The sequence goes on from CP064963.1 coordinate 4,960,906, forward strand.
GAATTATTCCTTCGCGCTCAACTTTGGTACCGATCATAAATCCTGGCACGTCAGCTAAGAATAATAGCGGAATGTTGAAGGCGTTGCAGAGCCAAATAAAGCGAGTGGCTTTGTCGGCTGAATCTACAAATAGTACGCCACCTTTGACTCGAGGTTGATTGGCGATGATACCAACTGCGCGACCACCAATTCTTGCAAAGCCAGTGATCATCTCGGCGGCAAATAGTTTCTTCATTTCAAAGAAACTGCCTTTATCGATCAATCTATCAATTACTTGATACATGTCGAATGGAACATTTTCTTTTTCTGGAATTACTTGATCCAGAGTTTTTTCAAATTCGGCTGGTGCGATAATTTCTTCCAGTTCAACACGATCGTGACAGTTGGCGGGCATGAAGGCGATATATTTTTTGCACAGATTAATCGCTTCTTCTTCTGATTTAACTAGAACGTCGCCGCATCCGCTTACTGAGCAGTGCATTTTTGCTCCGCCCATTTCTTCTAAAGTTACTTTCTCGCCGATGACCATCTCGGCCATGCGTGGTGAGCCCAAATACATAGATGCATTGCCATCATTCATGATGACGATATCGCAGAAAGCAGGGATGTAAGCACCACCTGCAGCGGAAGGTCCAAAGAGCAAACAAATTTGGGGAATGAATCCTGATAGTCTCACTTGGTTGTGGAAGATTTTTCCAGCACCGCGACGACCGGGGAACATTTCGACTTGGTCTGTGATTCGAGCACCAGCTGAGTCGACGAGATAAATCATAGGTAGTCTTAATTTCTCGGCGGTCTCTTGAATGCGAATGATTTTTTCGACTGTTCTCCAGCCCCAAGAGCCAGCTTTGATGGTCGAGTCATTAGCCATGAAACAAACTTTCTGACCATCGATGGCACCTACGCCGCATACCACTCCGTCTGCGGGTAAGGTCTTGTCAAGACAGTTTGCAAGCACGCCGTCTTCTATGTAAGAGCCTTCGTCAAGCAGAAGAGCGAGCCTGTCGCGGACAAATAATTTGCCATCTTCTTTTAGTTTGGCGTGATATTTAGGCGCGCCGCCTTCGCTTATTGTTTTGAGCTTTTCAGTCAGTTTGTCGCTAAGCTGACTTTGTGCTTGTTTGTCGTCTTTCAACTGCGCCTCTTTCACTTGTGTGTTCATTTTCAATGTCCTTGGTTGTCTCAGGCTGTCCTTGACTACTTGATTGAGATTTTAAATCGAGTTCAATTTACAAAGAGCTTATTTTATACCGTTCTTAGGGTGACATAATGGGCTTTGATCCCCTACCAAGGTATAAGGCGTGCCAAAAGTAATTGATGGAAACTCGTCACGGCGTGACTTTCTCAAGTTTCTTGCATCCTCCACTATGGCTTTAAGCGGAGTTGAACTAGCTAAAACTTACTTAAGCGACCCCTCTATAAATGGAGCATACGCAAAAGGCGGCTACAAATTAGACCCCTGGACCGGCGACGATTTCACTTTCGGTCATCTGCTTCGAGATGGCAAGGTGCCAAAATTCAAGTGCCAGTCCAAGACCAAAGTCGACACTGTCATTGTTGGTGGAGGTATGGCAGGACTTGCTTGCGCCTATAACCTCAAAGACCAGAGCTATCTGCTTTTAGACCAGTATGATAATCTTGGCGGTCAGTCGCGCTCAGGCACATATAGCGGAATGGATTTCTCGTACGGTCCAGCTTATATGAGCGAGCCCGAAGGTGATGTTGCAGAACTGATGCAATACGCCAACGTGACTGCTGCAAAACTAGAATCTTCCAAAAATTCTTTTTACTGGGGTGATAAATGGCACCACGGTGTCGAAGGTCTTAGTGATGCTAAGTTGCAATCGCAGCTAGATCAAATTCGTCAGGATACAAAGAAAGTTTTGTTCAATAAAAAGAATGACGGAGCCGAATGGTTTGCCGAAGATCCTGATGCCCGCGCACTTGATCAAGTGTCGCTTGGGTCATATTTGAAGAGCTATGACAAAGATTTTGTCAAATTGCTCGATAATTTTTGCAAGTCGGCATTGTGCGTAGGCACAGAAAAAACGTCGGCACTGAGCGGTTTTGTATTGCTCGAAGATTTGTACCACACATCATATGTAGCACCAGGTGGAAACCCTGGCGTGGCAAAAGCGCTTGCTCAAAAACTGGTGGCACAAAGACCCGATTCGTTTAAGCGAGGCGTTTTTGTTTGGTCAATCGAACTTAAAGATGACGGTGCCAAGATTATTTATGGCGACAAAAAAGGTCGTCATCACGAAGTTGAATGCAAGCACGTTGCCATCGCCATACCGCATATGGTGACTGCGCGTATCACCAAAAATATGAATAACGACCTCAAAGGACGCTTACTTCAATATAAGTATGGCTCTTATCTGGTGGCTAATTTGTGTCTGAAAAAGCCAGTCTTCGAAGGCAGTTACGACAATTGGCTTGGTGGCACTCATACTGTGGCAGATGTAATTACAGCCGAATCTCCCTATAAAGTTGCAGGCACTTACAAGCCTGAAATGGGTCAGGTTCTAACTGTCTATATGCCATACGAGCCCAATTCGATTGGGCGGGGATTATTGTTCCAGGGCGATCGCAAAAAGCTTGCCGAAGATACACTGAAAGAAGTTAGTTCGGTTTCCTCTGAGCTAATGGCTAACTTAGATAGAGTGGTCCTGAGCCGATGGGGACATGCGCTTGCGGTGACAGCGCCTAAAATGTACGAGAATAATGCCTATTTATTGAAAAACGACAACGATGTATTTTCATTTGCACACTCAAGTGTCCAGGGCATTCCATGTATTGAAGGTGCAGTAGAAGCCGGTAAGCGAGCGGCAATGAAAGCACTGAAGAAAAAAGCTCAGACCAAAACCCTATTTTCGATTGCCTAGTGCTTGAAGTCAAAGATATCAGTTGGAAGAAATTGCCCTTCGATGTAATCGTTGGATTTTTATTTTTCCTCTTGTGTTATAGACTGGTCCGTCGTTTTGGTGCGCTTGATTTTGTCAGTCCACGCTTTCGAATGATATGGCTCTGTATGAGCTTTTTGATGCCCTTGCTTGGTGCTTATGTTTTGTGGCGAAATCCTAATTGGGCAAGACGCAGTATTTTTGCTGCCGGTCCATCGCTTTTACTGGGGCTCACTTGTTATCCATGGCTTGCTATTTGTTTTGCCTCAATGTTTAAGTGGAGCAAAAAAATAGGCTATGTCATGCTTGCATTTTTGTTTGCTACCAGTCTACTTGCTTTTATGCTAGATTGGGGCGCCATCTCGCATAGACTGGTCAAAGATGAAGAGTACGAGCGTCAATTAATAAGCACAATGCAATTGCAGAATACAAAACTTTTGCCGCTCAAAGCCTATCGTGAATTATTGCCCGCCACTCAAGAGCCATTTGTGGAAGTGGTGCAAGAACGACCTCTTGTAGATGGGCTTCGATTAAAGCGTATGCTTGCAAATGATAATGAGGCAGACGATGTGCAAATGAGAGAAGTAGACGATAAAGACAACCAAGATAACGAGATTGAGTGCACTTTCTTGTTAAACGGAACCGGCACTGGAAGCACTGAATCTTTTAAAGTAAGATAGTTGAATTTAAATAAAATGAGTCTGGTCAAAATAAGTAATTTAAAAAAACACTTCGCTATCAAAAGCGGATTTTTCAACCGCGAAACCGGTTCTATAAAAGCTCTAGATGGCATTGATTTAGAAGTGCAAGAAGGTGAAACTCTTGGACTGGTAGGAGAATCGGGTTGTGGCAAATCGACTTTAGGTCGAGTCTTGCTCAGGTTGTTGCCAGCAAGTTCTGGCAAAGTCGAATTCATGGGACGCGACATGTCTGGTTTGTCTGAGTCGCAAATGAAAGAGATGCGCAAAAATATTCAGATAGTATTTCAGAATCCATATGCCAGCCTTGATCCGCGTATGACTATTAGAGATATTTTGTCTGAACCCTTTCAAGTGCACGGTATTGCAAGTGGTGCTGAATTAAACAAGAAAGTAGATGAGCTTATATCATTAGTCGGACTTTCTGTGGTTATGCTAGACAGATATCCTCACGAATTTTCGGGCGGACAACGTCAGCGTGTAGGTATTGCCCGCGCTCTAGCCCTGCGCCCTAAGCTAATTGTGGCAGACGAGCCTGTCTCTGCACTTGATGTAAGTGTGCAAGCACAGATTTTAAATTTACTTTTGAACCTCAAAAAAGAATTCAATCTTACTTATTTGTTTATCGCTCATAATCTAGATGTGGTCAGATATATAAGCGACCGAGTAGCAGTGATGTATCTTGGGCGAGTAGTGGAAATAGGTGACTGTCAGGCAGTCTATAACAAACCATTGCACCCGTATTCTAAAGCGCTTATTTCTGCAGCTCCAGTACCAGATCCACAATATGCTCATACCGACCGCATAATTTTGTCTGGTGATTTGCCCAGTCCGGCTAATCCGCCTTCGGGTTGTCGTTTTCACACGCGTTGTCCGATGGCTCAAGATAAATGCAAAGTCGATGATCCTATTTTGCGCGAAATCGAACCTGGTCATTTTTCTGCCTGTCATTTTGCCGAAGATTTGAAATAAGAAGCAGTTTTTTTGTTGAGCGCGGAGCGCTTAGCGCTTAGCGCTCCGCGCTCCGCTAAGAGATATGTATGAAAATCACCCGTCGCCCGGGCCACATGCCCCGGGGGGCGGGTGATTTTTCATTTTGAGACATAAATTTCAGATTACAGACTTGGGTTTTAAATCAGTGATAGTGCCATCGGTCCGTTGCCAGACTGCGCCAAAGAAACCAGCACTCATCAAGTCTTCGTAAATGGCAAAGACGCATTTGCCAGCACCGGCACCAGCTGCTTCTAAAAGTGGTTGAGTCCATTGCTGCAGTTTAGTAATTCTTGGAGCACTGCCTGTGATGACCCAGATTGGAAGTCCGGTTTTCAAAAAAGAATTGATTTTCGGTTCCCAGTGTTTTGTCTGTCTGAAATTGCCTGTATCCATTTCGAGTAAGACTGTGATTTCGGGCTGATTTGCTTGATAAGTAAATGTGATGGTGGCATCGGCATTTTCTGAGCCAATCGCTTCTTCTTTTGTCAGTTCGCGCCAGAATTCACGCCCTGTGCGAAATTCGAATTGTGAAATGATGCCATCTAGTTTTGCTTGCATCAACAATAATCGAATATCAACAAGACGCAGAAAATGTTCTTTGTGATAAGAGTGAGGCATACCAGTTGGAATATCATTCCAGGAAATGCCGCGATATTGCTCTAGTGCCTTGGCACCAAGGGGTGTCAGGAAATAGATATTTTCTGGGCGACCGCGCGAATATTCCATGCGACCGCTTGTAGCCGAGCCAATGAAGCCTGCTTGCTGCAATCTTCTGATGCGTTTGCGCGCAGTTTCATAGCTGACGTCGTGAAAACCAAGTTTGGATAATTGAATAGAAGTGATGGTGCGATGAACGAAAATTTCAAACAGCGCGGTGAGGTCGCGTTCCATCAGAACAACGTTTCGCTTTTTAGTGCGAGGAGCCCCCATTTGACCCCGTTTTTCGGTCATAATCTTCTATTTATGCCTGTATTTTTGGGCTACCTTAATTAGCTACCCGCAATCAAGCAGATTTTAAACTATCAGACCTTAGTCTTAGAACTCGACGCCGCCTGTTTGTGGCTTGAGACCTAATCTTGAGATATCGGGAGTCAAGCTTGTCACGGGCTGGCGATGATTTGAGATTGCCTGTCCTTGAGCCTGCTCTGCCATATCTTTTGCCACTCTTTGTGAAAGTGGACCAACACCTTGATCTTCGCTTGCAGCTTGTTGTGCGCGTTGAGCCATTTGTGCCACTTGAGAGGCATTTGGGATCATCGAAGGTCTTTTGTTTGGCATGGCGTCTCTGTTTTGAACTTCAAGCCCGCCATAGCGAGGTTGAGGAATTCCAGGGCGAGCTTGACCCATTTGATTGGGCTGAGCCATCGCTTGAGTTTGAGCCACTTGAGCTTGTGCCATTTGAGCTGGTTGCGGCAGTGGCATAGGATTAGACATGGCTGGTGCAAGAGCTACAGACTTGCCGCACTCGATACAGAATTTGCCTTTGCCGGCGCGCTTGTTGCAGTGCGGGCATAGATTTGCATTTGCGTTTGGATCTTGTGATTGTTGCAAAGCAAGTTGAGCTTGCTCGCCAGCTTGTGCCATCGGGTTGACCTGGGCTGGAACCATTTGATTTTGTGCAGGTGCTGCGTAACTTGTGGCTGCAAGTGCTGGTTGAACACCGGATGGAATTTCTGGTTCTTGAGATTGTTCCTGCGAGCCAATGTTCGATCCGACAATGTGACCAAAGACTTGCTTGGCGGCCATTGGCAAACTACGCGAGGTTGGCATTGGTGACAGTGTTCCTGGATGCGCCTGACGCTCCTGGTCAGGACCTGATCCTGGACCATCGCCGTCTGGTCCGTCTCCATCGTCGCCGCCGTCATCATCCTTGCTTGTGACGTTGTGCAGTAAGTGCAGTCTTGCGATTTCTTCAATACCGCGCAGGTCTACCATGAATGGTTTGGTTTCACCATATTCGGGGTCACCCGCTGGTGCCAGATAGACAAGTGCGTGATGTTTTTCCATACGCTTAATCGAGTCTGTGTCGACTCGGGCGACGACCTGTTGCGAGTGGATTCTGTTCCAACTGGTCGGGAAGATACCAAAGCCTGTGGCTTGGTAGTGGTCCGCAATACCTGGGACTACAACTGCGTGCTTACCAATTTCTTCTGAGAAGAATGCAGCTGTATATTCGTCTGAGTTGTGCAAACAAACACGTATGGCACTGTTAGAGAAAATGGTGCGCAATTCAGCTTCGGCTGCTTTGCCGCCGCCGGATGCAACCTGTGAACAGTTCTGAAGAATAACTGTCAGTCCGCCGTTGGCACCGCGTACGATAGCGGACAATCTGCCGGCTAAGTCGATGTTCAAAGTCTGATACTCATCGAAAAACGCGAATAATGGCAGAACGTTGATAGTACCGTATCTGGTGTGCAAGGCTTGTTGCAGTTGAAAGACGAAGCAAGCAGCAAGCGATTCTGCGTCAGGTCCCAAAGATGCGGGAGCACCGAAGATAAGCACTGTTGGTTTGTGCATACAAGCACGCAAGTCGATGTTCGATTGGTGGGTGACGGCTTGAATACTTTCGTTTTTGAAAGCGCGTAGACGACCGCGAACACCCTGGATGTTTTTGTCCCAATCGGCATCTGTTCTAATGATAGAAGAAAGACGTTGAGTTAATTCACCAAGATCCGAGGCATTTATATCAGGACGTCCTTTCATCTGACGAAGCGACTCGACGATGTTGCGTCTGTTGTTGACCAGTTTCATCAAACCAAATGGATTACAAGGCAATGGCTCAAAGTTTGAAGCCGAGCCATTCTCGTCTTCTCCCACTACCATGACCGCGCCCCATTTGAGCAACTGAGCAAGACCTTCGATATAACCCAGGTCGCGCTCTGCCCAGTGCTGTTCTTCAGCATCAAGGGAGTTTACGTCGGTTACGATTGAAGATGCAAATTCTACAGGCGAGACTTCAAGTGGGTTCCAGTGCACCGACTCGCTATCTAGTGGGTTGAAGTATAGAGTGTTAAATCCAGCATGTTGAGCTTCGGGCAATACTGTGTATTTGAAGCCTTCTTTCTTCTGGTCTAAGTTAGGATCGTTTGCTTTAGCTTCCAGTGCGATGATGACGCAAGGCTTAGCCAAAAGCGATTTGATAATGGCGCGCATCAAGGTGGTTTTACCTGAACCAGATGGTGCCACGAGGAACATGTTTTTGTTAGGTAGTCTGCCCATCGGGATTGTGACTGGCAAGTGTGTTCTTGCCAAAAATCCAAACGGCAGAACAACGCCATCTGCATCTGTCCAGGTGGCATTGGGATTGCGTTTGCCCATACGTCCGTGCTTTCTCAAGTTTGGTGGGCAAACAAAAGATTTTTCGTAGTCGCGCGGCATCATGATACCCAGTGGTGGGTTAAAGGTCCGGATGGTCTGCCACGGGAACAAGCGTTTCTTGTGAGCGGCTGCAATGATAAGTGCAAGTAACACAAGTGTAGGCAATAAAATAGCTATAGATGTCGCATCTAGAAAACCGTGTGATTTTCGTCCCGTTTGTCCTGGATGAACATTTGGATGCAACTGTTGAGGATGGTCGCGTTTGACCGACTCCATGCGCAAGCTTTTACCAAGCGGTTGTGCGTGGGTACCAAGCTGATCTTGAGCTTGTGGGTCCTGAGCATTTGCAGGCATTGGAACGGCAGTGCCTGCGGAGTTATGCTGAACACCATTCAACATGCGAGCGCCTTGTTGAATTAATGGATTTGGTGCTTGCTCTATACCTTGAGTTGGAGCCAAAGGATGAATGCCTTGCATTTGACCTGGTGTGGCCATTTGAGTCGGCATAGCCATCTGATTAGGCATAGCCATAGGCTGACCCATGCCCTGCATTTGATAAGGATTAATTTGATATTCAGCGGGCATTTGCGAAACTTTAGGTTGAATTTTCACACCATCTGTAGGCAAAAGAGCGCCGTGACCGGGATAGTGAACCATGTCCTGATAAGGCTGCATGGTTTGCATCGGCTGCATTTGACCCTGCATTTGACCTTGAATAGGCTGAGTATATTGTGGAACCTGATACTGAGGTACAGCTTGCTGCGGTGCGGCAATCAATGCCGGATTTTGAGCTTGATAGGTCGGTGCAGGCGCTAATTGCTGCATCTGCATGCGTCTATTGTACTCTTTTGGAGTTAGTTGCTCACCAGTTGCGGTATCGGTGTAACCGCATGGATTGCCTCTTTCGTCTGTTTTTACCCTGTATGCCATTGCTATATCTCGATAGGTTCTAGAAACGTACTTTGATATTACTTATCTCGCTTGACAAGGTCTATCGTACTTGTACGAAACCAAAAGAATTTTTTTGGATTTTTTTAGCCGCCAACTTCGTTTATGCCAGTGATTCTCATATTGCCGTCTACTGATTTGACCAGATATTCCATTTTTACGGCTCGATTCTTGGCGCCTTTGCCCTCCATCTCGAGCACTTGCATGCCTTCGACTTCAATCACTACAGCACCGTCTGGCTTGGTTCCGACCACATTAATTTTGCTTGGAGTAAATGTGCTCTTCAGTCCAGACTGCTCGATTTGAGCCGCCATTTCTTTGGTCCAGATAGATTGACGATACGCTTGTGCGCATTCTGGAGTCATGACCATGATGGCACGCTCCTGACTGTTAGAGGCTGATGCCGCGCTCAAATCCCAACTATATGGAAGAAAACTTTCAATCAAGCTCCGCGCTTGTAGCGGATCTGTCACTGTGTAGTTGGCTCCCGGTTCAGGAACGCCTGCCATTGGATTTTGTGGGCTGCCGCCATCTTCGGGTTGGCGAACGTCAGTTGGTTGATAGCCTTGTTGCGCTGCTCTGTCAGAAGGTATGACGCCCTGGTCGGTGCGCATTTTTTTGTGCTTCTTGCGAGCCTCGGTGATGTGTGCAGGTTCGCCGCCGCCGCCAAAAAGTCCCATCATCAAAACGCCTGCAAGAAAAGCGCACGCTGCTGTACCTATTAATAGGATTTTGAATTTTTCACCAGCGTGATAGTCAAACATCATTCTAGCCAGCTCTCAACAGTTCTGGTGAGAAAGTATCTGGAGTATAACCCTGACTGAGCAAGTGACATGCCCAGCGAACATCGCCATTGCAAAGTTCGGTCATTTTGGTGCGCATTGGTTGGTCGTGGTTAGGTTCGGTGGTGGCGACCCAGTAGATGAAGCGGGGCACGACTAGTCTAACTACGCCGCGAGACATTTTGTGGTAAACCAAAAATGCGTCTGAATATTCTCTGTTTTTGCGAGTGAGGTTACCGATTTGAGACATTTCTTGCGGAGTGAGTGCGCATGAGTCTCTAATTAAATCGAAGTTGCTTGGGTCATTACCCAAAATAATTTTGATGGCGCTGTTGGTGGCAAGACTGCGTGCGCGGTCGTCGCGCAACAAGTCGCCCAATTCCTGGGAGATGCCGATGAAAAGTAAACCTAAGTGGCGTGAGGTACGCGATGCGTCTTCAACCAAAACTTTGCCACCTTCGTAGCGCAAGAGTCTCCACAATTCGTCTATACAAAATACAAATCGTGCTGGTTTGCCTTGCTTCATTTTTTCTAGTTTGTGTCTGGCAGCCGCTCTCAATACGAAGTCCGACACAAAGAGTGTGACCACCGCTTCAAGAGTTTTGTCATGAGCCAAATCTGATGTATCAAATACAAGCAATTGAGATTCGGTGTTGAGCGAAGTGGCTCCATCGAATAATCTTCCGTAGATGGCACCACGGCAGTACATGCTCAATCTGTTTGCCAGATCTTCGCAAGTTTCACCACGCTTGGAGCCGCGATGAGCTTGGGCTTCGTCCATTAACCAGTTGACCAGGTCGGTCTCGACTGGCACTCTGCCTTCTGCTGCAGCCATTGTGTAAATGGACTGAATGCCTTTCATTAAAACTGGCTTTTCATCTTTGGATAGAGATGACTCACCCTTTTCACCAAGCATTACTGAGTGGAAGTTCAATATTTTGATGATGTGTGATTCGGGCGGAAATGCAGGATCGATTTCTTTGCCATCGAAATTATCAACTGGCAAATCGTACAAGTTGATGGTGACATGACCGTCTGGACCAAGTTTGATGTAGGACGAGTCGTCATAAATTTCGGACAAAAGTTTGTATGAACCTGAGCGGTCAACAATTACCACTTTGGCTCCAGCCATCATTTTCATTTGAATGATTTGCTGAGCAACCATAGATTTACCTTCACCAGGCTGACCGAAAACTACACAAAGTGCGTTGGGCAAGCGCTGGTCATAAGGATTTAGAAATACTGGCTCTAATGTTTCTTTGGAGAAACCAAGCCAATCGCCGCCTTTGTCTGAGCCAAGTTTGGCATGAACGAAGGGGAACGAATTGCGCAGTGTGGGTGTGCGAACTGCTTTGCCGCGTCTTGTGACATCAAGTCCCATGCCAGGCAAGCTGCCAACAAAGAGTGCTTTCTGTTCTCTATAACCAATCTGGAAGCGAGCACCATTGCACTGGGCAGCGGCGGTGCGAACCAACTCAGTTGATCTGTTTAATTCGTCTAGAGAGTCGCCAAAGAGACTGAAATAAATTGCATAGTTGAATACGTCAATATTAGATGTGTACAACTCGGAGCCGATGTTTGCTGCTTCTTGCGCTTTTTCAGCTTCTTCCTGGTTTGGAGTGGAGCGTTGCCCCATCAAACTTTGATAAGTGTTTGCAGATGATTGAGCTTGTTTGCGCTGCATTTTTTTGCGGAAAAGTTCTTTGTCCAATTTGTGCGCATAAATATTCATGCGCCATTCACAATTAAGACGAAGCATCGACATTAACCACAGTGGGCTTGTGCGCTCGGGAAGGCGAGTCATATACAAAGTGCGAACAAAGTTTCCGCCCTTTTCATCGTCGGTAGGAGTGGAAGGAGCTTTGGTGCGCAATTCGTTTTGAGTGAATTCATCAAGCTCATTTGTGTCGATGATGCGAGCATAATCTGGCTTGCTGAAATCGTATTGCGATTCGGTCAACTGTTGGCGTATCGTGGCCATATCCATGTCGGGCAAGACTCTGCGCACCGAGGCAGGCATAGGAGCATGAGTTGCTCTTTGTGGCTCAGGTAATTCATGGGCAGATCTTTCTCTTGTACGTGGATTTAAATCTTTGTACATCATCTGAAAATATTGCACAGCAGACTGCGGAGTCAGTGTCATGCCGCATCCGCCAAGCTGGCTCACATAGCCTTGAGCGCGTTGGATTAAGGTGTTGACGTTTTTGCCGTGGCTTACAAGAGTTTGTTTGGCGGCTTTGTTGCCGAAAGCGTCTTGAAGCTTGGTTTGAATTTGATTTTTGATGCTTGTTTTTGCAGGTTTGTTTCTCATTGGCTTGTATGCAAAAGTGACATAAAAGCGCAGTTTGGGAATGAAGTTGCGCTCAAGCAAATTCTTTCTGTCGTTTTCGCAAGACTTAGCCACATATTTCAAGAAATTATCTTCAGTGGTTTCGACTGGATGTGTCTCGAAGTGCTCTTTCAAGCTTGTGTTTTTGCAAACTACTGTAAATTGCACTGAAGTATCAATACCAGCAAGAAATCCGCTGAACTGTTGCATCAATGAAACTAAACGAACTTCATCAAAGCCGCTAACGTGGACACCGTCCAATTCGTAGCAGCATCTGTAACTACCGTCTTTCAAAACGATGATACCAAGTCCGGAGGCATCGTCCTGGAACAAATCCCAAATTGGCAATAAAGTGGCGGACGAAGGATTTGGACGTGGCACCGAAAGCGATGGCAATTTAGCCAGTGCTTCAGCCATCTTCGGGGTCGTCACCGAGTCTTCGCTTTTTTTGAACAGCTTAGTCAAGTTGGATATTGAAAATCCAGTCTTGATGTTTTGAGCTGCTTTAATTTTAGATATGCGGTTCATAGAGCTAACCATCTTATTGTACCTGAGTAACGGGGATTGGGGGGGAGGTGTGAACTGGGGATTTGATCTGAGAACTTAGAACTTGAGATTTGGAGGAGGAGGAGTGAGGTCTAGATATCGGATTGGACTGAGATTTTGACTGAGTTCTGGATTGAATGCCGGATTGAGTTCGAAATTTAGTTCTTGGTCCGGGTCTTTTGAGTCTAGAAATTCAGGGAGGTCTTCGTCCATGATGAAGCGTTCTTGTTTAGGGTCTGCGCCTGGAATGTATGTTTGAGGCGAGATGTAAAAATCGAAGGCTGTGTCCCAGAAGCTGCCGGTTGCATTAAGTGTGACCAGCGAGTATCCCGGTCCTATTAGCAAAATAAAAAGAGCGATGAACATGCGAAGGTCGTGTTGACCACCCATGATTGGAATGGGTTGGCACCAGCTGTAGAGCTGACTTGCAACTATAAGACTTCCCGCACATGCAAGAAGCTGGTCTATGCGCAATCCAAAAAGCTTGGGAGAGTCTTCTAAGTTAAGTGGTGTGATGTCGTTCATTTTCTTGTTCTCGTTACTTTACTTAGGCTACTGCGCTCATGAAGAGGAATCTTGCTGCTCGGTCGGCTGATATTCGAAGGTCGTAAATTTGTTTGACTATGTGATTTGGGATGGTGACCGGTTTTGCGTTTCCTAATTTTGCTTGTCTTATCTGGTGGTCTAAAAGTTCTTGAGGAAGTAGAGCAGACCTGTCGACTTGAAAATAGAATTTGACTGCTTCATGAAACTCGCCGCTTAGTCTGTAGATTTCAGCCATCAGATAGATATGGCGACTTCTGTTTTTCAGATAGGGTTCGGTCTCAATGGCGTTTCTTAATTCTTCTTTGGCGATTTGCAGAATCTTTTCGCCTGATTGAAAACTGTCTCTTGCGCAGTAATAGGCGTTTAGTGCGATTTGCGCTTTTTCAAGATTGGTGGCACCGTACATTCTGCTGCTTAAAATTGCATGACCAAATTTTTTGACCGGGTCAATTGAAGGTGCATCAATAGCCATAAGCGGCACAGTGTCATTGGGGATGAAAGACTCAGTCCACCAGGTGTAAGTGCAGTTTGGGCAGGTGGCAATCATGGCTGCACGAATGGCAGCATCGGGAAGTACGCGGTGCAAATCAGCTTCAATGCGTGCAAGCGGATTCAAAACCGGGATTTCGTCCACACAAGCAGTAGCGAATATTTGCTGGCACTTAGGGCACATTAATGTCACTTCGCCAAGCTTGTAGCTGTTGCCTGCAGGATTTGATTCGAGTGTGTCCTTCACGAGTTCCATGTGTGCGTAGCCTCCTCTTTGTATTACTAGAGTAATACTGTGGCTACGACCTGTGAATGGGGGATTCCACCATGCTCAGTGGGAATATTCCCATGCTTGGTTATTTTTTAAGGATTCTCGTCACCGGTCTCATTTCTGGCATCTACCTCGCGAGGATCATCAGCTGGTCCATTCTCAACCGGTTTTTTCTTGCCTAAGTGGATAGTGCCTCCACCGTCGCTACCACCGCGTGGTGGGCGATTGAGCGTGTAGTTCTTGACGATATTCTCTACCGCAGGTGAGTAGGCGCTGCTTGAGCCGTCTGGATTTGAGTATGTAGGTAACTCAGTACCAGGTCTGTAGTCGGCTTGACGAGATACTTGGCGAACCATGTCGCTATTGATGTAGACGCGATTCTTATAAAGGTCGTTGTCGCTTGTAGATTGAATGTGAGCGACCGCTTCAGCTACGTAGACATCGCTGTCAGTAATGCTATCTGGTCTGTACGAGCCAGGGTCTGAAGCCATCATTTCTTTGATGATGTGTACGCGTTGGACTGAGATGTTGTCTCCCAATTCATTTGCAGCAGTACCAAAGGCGCGAACGGCATCAGTGTCTTCATGGTTGATTTGGGCAGCAACCTGAACTACTTTTGGATTGCTCATGGCGTTGCCGCGCACTCCAGCTGATGCCATCATGCGAACCACCGATTCACCACCAGTAGCTTGGCTCTGGCTGTAGTTCTGGGCATAATTGCCAGATACTGTGGATTGAGTAATGTTCAATTTTTGAAGAAGTGCACCATTAGATCCGTTGCCGACAGCAGGTGGTTCGGCTGAAAGACCTTTGGCAGCAACTAGTGCGTCATATGTTTCAAGATAGTTATTAGGTCTGGCATTAGGTCCATATACGTCCTGGACGATGTCTACCGAATTACAGATTAATTCTACGTCTTCGGCGTCGTTGCCGGTTCTGTTCAAATCACCATATTTGACCATGACCTGGGTTATGGCTTTACCATGTCCTGGGGTCAGGGACGAACTTGCTTTGGTAGCGACAGTGGCAATATCTGGTCCAGAGGTTCTACCCAGGGTGGAACCAACTGATTTTTGAAGAAAAGATGCTGTTCCGCGAATGGCAGGTAGAGCTTCTGCTTGAGTAACAGTTTTGGTGGCGGGGGAACTTGCAGCTGCGTTGTTCCAGGTGTCCCAGCCCAAGCCCATGTTTGCAATTCTCATACGAGCTTGCACAGCTTCTGGTTTGAAACCAGAGTTGATGTTTTCTGGGTCCATGATACCGGCAAGCAAGTCGACTTGCTCGTCTTCGCCGCAATATCCAAGGGTTGAATTTAAATGGTCGGTGAGAGCGTTGCCTTTTTGACCTTGAACCCAAGCCATAGCGCCTTTGGCACCTTCTTTGAACATGCCGTGTTGGAAGTTTTGTTTGGCAGCTGCGGTGTTACCCCAGTGTTTGCCGCTCAAGCCCATCATGATACCCGATGCCATTCTGTCTTTGAAGCCCTGTGGCTTGTCGTAGCCAGCATTGATGGCAGATTGTCTCACTTTGTCTGTCAGAACTTCGTTCTTTGGTATTTGCCCGACGATACCAGAAGCTGCAAGCATATAAGCACCGCGGACATCATCTATTGGTTTGTACATTAATTTGCCATTGGCGTCTTTCATGTGGTTGCCATCTGCATCGAGCATCGGTTCGCGTTGCACATGAGTCAAGCCAACACCGCCGCCAGCGCTTCCTGTGAGCGAACTGCCATCATTGCTGCCAAGAATGGGCGAGCTCAAGTCACGAGCTGAGTTAGTTGCAGCTCGTGCCCACATACCGCCAAGAAATTGTGCCAGTGTGGAGTGATTCTGTAGAGCACCTGGTTTGAAAGGCGCCTTCATTGCTTCTTTAATATTGGACCATGAACTGCCAGTTTTTGCCGCAGTGGCAGCAGCGCCGGTGTTAGCAGCAGTGCTAGTTGTTGCGCCAGGACCAGCGTTAGTGGTATTTCCAGGAACTGCTTGAGCTTCTTCTGGACCATTTTTCGCCGCACTGGTGTCTTCGGTACTTGCTGCACCGCCGCCTGCTCCACCAGTTGGAGGGTTGGTAGGAGGTGTAGTTGGAGTTGTAGGAGTTGTGGGAGGAGTTGGACCTTTAGGTCCTCCAGGACCATTTGGATTTGTCGGATTTGGATTGGTTTTGTTTGGTGGCGGGGTGTTCATTTTTCCGCCTTGAAGATTCAAACTACCTTGTGCGTCTG
The DNA here is from genome assembly GCA_016699165.1 of Candidatus Melainabacteria bacterium. Lineage (GTDB taxonomy): Bacteria > Cyanobacteriota > Vampirovibrionia > Obscuribacterales > Obscuribacteraceae > Aved-18. The sequence goes on from CP064963.1 coordinate 4,976,953, forward strand.
CAGCATTAGTTCCAGTAGCAGGAGTGCCGGCTGGAGGAGTGGCTCCATTGGCATTTAATGCTGTGTTTAATTTGCTATTCAAATTAGGATTCAAATTGTTTTGAGTCTGTGGAGCCAAATTGGCTTGAACAGATTTTTGTCCACCTTGAGCTCCACCAACTGTGTGCGATTTGTTTCTGTGGTCAGCCCAGTATCCAGCAAAAGTATTGGCAGTGTTGCCCAAGGCCGCTGCACCTTTGACCAAACCACCGGTGATCATACCGGCTGAAAGAAAGTCGGACATAGGGCTTATTTGAGCGCGAGCGATGAAGGCTGGCACCGAAATCATAAGTTGCAATATTCCAAGCCCGAGCACCACTTTGCCCCAGGGGCTGAAATCGGTGTTCATAATAACGACAAGTAGTCTCAAGAAGCCTACCCATACAAATGACCAGAGGCTAACTTCAACAAATGATTTGACGAAACCAGCACACGCATTTTCAGTATCAGGCGTGGCGAACATAACTATAAAGATTGGCGCGAACATGTATTGCGCGGTAAGCAAAATAGTTTGAATTGATTTGAGTGTTACAAGATAAACGAGTTGAGCAATAAGAATTGCACCAAACACCATGAATATTATTAGACCGGCAAATGCGACGAATCCACCGATGGTACCACCGACAAGACCGCCAACCGGTCCACCGACCACACCACCAAGTGCTGCGCCTGCAACTGGAGCAAGAGCATTGAGCAAAAGACCGCCGATTGCAAGCAAACCGCCTTTGATAACAGTAGCCATTGCCTGGTCGAAAGCTACCATTTCAGCAGCGCTATTGAAGTAAATAGCTTTGATCATTTCGTTGCTTATCTGAATCCAGAAAGCGTAGATAGTGGGCCATGCAAGCATCAAGGCAGAAGTGGTGATGAGGCGGCCGACAGCACCCATAAGGTTGCTTCCACCACGTCCCCAGGAGGCGTCTGCCCAGAATTTCCAGATACACAATACAAAGAGAAGAAGAAGCAAGTCGACGGCGATACCATACATGATATCAGCCAGTTTGCGAACTTCAGGAGCGATAGCGTTGATGTAGGTTTGACCTTCTTGCGCAGATGGAGTGTTAGAGATGGTCATTCGAGGATCGTTCGACAATCCGTTTACTGCGATGTTTGGGTTCAAGACGAATATTTCAAGAGCGCGTGAAAGATACTGAACGGCGCTAGGGATCCATGAATACAAGAACTCACTTACGTTCTTGCCGATCCAGGGAAGGAAGTTGTTGAAGAATTTGCCAACGATGGTGTCGTTCCAGAATTGGTTCAAACCAGAATAGGTTTCGTTGTAGTTGGCGAACTCGTTGTTCAAGTTGCGGTTTACTTCTTGCGAAGCAAGGCTGTTGCTGGTTTGAGTTTCTTGCTCGATGAGACTCATAGTCGGATGTTCATAAGGCGAAGTCGGAACAGTGCTCTGGGTTTTAGCCGCACCAGGTGAAAGCAAGCCGTTTTCGTCATACTCATTGCCAGTGGTAGTGCTGATTGGCACAGGAATTGATTCAGTCGCAAAAGCGCTCTGAGCGGTGACGTTGGTAAGAAGTGGAGTGATGAGATAAAGCGCGATGAATGCAAGAACAGACAATTTCTGTTTGATGCTTCGCTTGTTTGCTTTGTTTTTCATGGGGTTTGGGTTGTTCATTGGGATTTGGGGGCGGTGGGGGTGACCGACTAGTACTCTTATCTTAGAAACGAGCCCCATGTCTGTCAGTGGTGGAATTCCCATTTGATTGATTATTTCTGGAAAAATCAGCACTTTTAATCAAAATTTTTTGCTTGGATTTTTGCCTTTTCCTTGCGTTGGCAAGATTAATTTTGATCTCTGATCTCTGAGCCGATTGGACGCTGGACCTCACGATTTAATCTTTTGATCGCGGAACGCGGAACGTTCCGCGCGGAGCGATTGGCGATTAATTTTTATATGAGGCCTTAAGGCATCAAAAGCTTGGGGTGCTGACCATAAGCATTTCGGCATGTTTTGCTTAGGGTTTGCACCGAGTGCTTTTACCAGAATGAACAACCGTGGATCGAATGCCGATGTAGAGGTCCTATCTGATCTTTAGCCAGACTCAAAATCAATACGTTCATCGCATGAAAAACAATAAACTGCACAATAAACCCAAGCACAAATTTCTTGCGCCAGGAGCATTTAAGCCAGTCTTTGAAAGCGATTTTATATCCAAGCCAGGAGGCAGGAAGAGCATAAAACAAAAGCACAATCGTGACCGAATTGAGTATTTGCGTTTGTGAATCTGGATTAGAGACTGGTGCAAAAACTGGAACATAAGCTCCAGCTCCAAGCAAAAACAATTGCATCGACAATAGCAAGGCAACGCGAGCGCTCACAGCAATCCATAGTCCAGCTGAGATCTTAGAGAAAAATTCAATTGGAAGAGAGTTCATCTTACAAAGCTCCTCCAATTCCACCGTAGTTATTAATCGCAAATGTGCCGATTAAATGCACAGCAATTGGATAGCTATACTGCAATGCCAATCCGCGTAAAATATCTTTTGCGGTCATTTTGCTTGAGCCGGAGCGGAAGACAAGTTTGAAGGCTAAGAAAGTAGTTATGGAAAGTGTGATTGTAGTTACAATGCGGCTTACGTCTCGAGCCATGTCATAACCAAAACCATCATCGGCTAATTGACCCACTTCGCCTGAGCATCTGTAGTTTATACACGTATCGACTGGGGTGCCTTGGTTAATAGTTGGGTCGCTTATAAAATACCCAATGGTATGAGAGTAATTGAACAAAGTCGCAAAGTATATAAGCGGTGAAATGAAGGTGGCGATAACCACAATTACTTTTAGCCAGTATTTGAAACCAAATTCTGATGAAGGTAAGGTCTGCATGAATAGTTCTCCTTGTGACTTGAAAAAAGAAACGAGGAGAAACCGAATTCAATAACAGAATAGAAAAATTGATTCCTTATATAGAGATTTTGTAGGCAAGAGAAAGCCGGTGTCTTGCAACACCAGCTCTCTCAGCCGTTTGATGAACAGCTTTTGGGTTTCTCAGCGATTTAGAGACCGCCGCCGAGACCACCGTAGTTGTTGATAGCGAATGTACCGATAAGGTGAACCGCGGTTGGTCCGCCGAATCCTACTCCCAGACCTTTCGCAACGTTCATTGCGGACTCGCCGCCGTCACGTTGACCGAAGGCAATCTTCATTCCTGCTAGGGATGAGGGTACCGTCGAGACGGCTGTGACTACACGCGATACGTCGCGAGCGGTGTCATAACCGAAGTCTGCTAATTGTCCTACTTCATTTGATTGACCGTAGCGTGGATCTACTGGCGCTCCTACCAAACCCTGTGCATGGGCGACTTGGTCATATACGCCTATTGCCATAAGGAGAAGTTGAGGTGCCATTAGGAATCCAACGCGTGAGGCAACCTTGAACGAGTGAGAAGAGCTGATCTTCTTCGCTAGTTGCTTGATTGATTTAGTCGCCATGATGTGTATCTCCTATTTATGTGTTTAATTTGTGGGTGAAAAATTTGAATGTGACTTCCAATTTGTTTGTTATTTACGAGGAATTACGTGACCATAAACTTTCGCTTCGGATGCGCCGCCCGCAGACGGTGTAAATGCACCTGGCGAATAATATTTGCTGTTTCCATAGCTTGCTACCATTGAGTTGGCTTTAGCTATCTGGGCTCTGGGAGCTGGTCTCTTGAGCATTTTGCCGCTTAAGTTAGCGTTGTTTGATCTAGAGGGTAGCTTGCGAGCCATGACCACTTTTTCTTCAGCCGCTTGTGGTGGCATCGAAAAACTTTTTGGTGTGGCCATCATGGGTGTGTTGTGAGCAACGATTGCAGTTGGCTGTTCGTGCGCTTCGGGCTTACCGAAACTGTGATGGAACGAACCAGTTAGATTTTGTTGCGGCATCATTTGCGGAATAACTGCCACTTGAGTTTGTGGTCTTGCAACAGGCTTCAAGAAGTTTGGGTCGACTCCCGAGAGGAAGTTGCCTTTTGCCATTCCGTGACCTACTTTGTGATGGTCAACTGGAGGGTGGTAGGCTGCGACTGGGACGTTGGGCTGCTCTTTCAAGTATCTGTTTGGCGAGAATGTGAATCTTGTGCCACGATCTTGAGCTTGAGCAGGACTTGAAGTTATCAATAAAGTAACGCCAGCCAGAGTTAATGCTGATAGTGTGATAATGCTTTTCATGTCCGTAATCCTAAAATCCTTATCCTAAAACCTAATATCTAAATCCGTTGCGAGTACCAAAACCGGTTGCTGATAGTCCGGCTACACCCAGTCCGAACAGCGAATTTGGTCGTCTCAGTGTCGAGCCTAAGAATAGCCCGCTACCAAGAGCACCCAAACCACTAACTTTGTTGGCGCTGCCACCGCGGCGGGTATCACGTCTTACCATGGGCAACTTAGAGCCAGCGCTTAATGTCTGGGACTGAGTTATTCCACCTAAAGCCGTCATGTGATCCGGACCCTGATTAATCCAGTTCGGTTGATTGAACTGTGGTGCACCACCACTGGTGCTAGGGGCCTGGCTCATTGCCTGGTTTTGTGCGTTAATTTGGTTAGCTTGCTGCATGAGTGTGGCAAGATTGCCTTGACCCATGAGCGATTTGAACGCTGCCTGACGTACTTCCTGAGCAGTTCCATTCATTGGATAGCCACTAGTAACTGGATTCATCATATTAGAATTCAGGCTAGCAGTAGGCTGCTCGAGCTGTTGCTTAATACCCAAGTTAGCTCCTTCATATGGAACTACTTCAGGAGGAATAAGTGAATCCATTAAAGGGGATTCGCTTATCTCTAGAGCATAAGCACCGGCGTTATTAGAAACAAGAGCAACTGCGAGAAGCAATCCTTTTACATAGGATTTGGAGGCTTTATTCAATTTATTTTTGCCTTCCATTTTAGTAGTCCTTGTGAATCGATTGATTTTCGTTTGATTCGTTGCGTTAGATGCGTTAGTTGCATCTCTTGAGTCCATAGTATGAAATCGCAATGCGTTTGAACATCGGGGGATTTCCCAAACCCATGGGAATTCCCCCACTCTTTACCTGTTATTTAGAAGTTTGTGATGACCGCAGTTGGGTTAATTAGGTGATCACGCTTCTGATTTGAGACATTTGATGGATTGAACTGGGTGTACGGAAAGCCAAAGTCAGTTGATTTAGAACTGTACATAGGCAATCTGCGTCTACCTTGTCCAAACTCAGTCGACTGGTGAGCGGTCAAGCCCATGGTCGAGTTGTAACGAGTTGAGCTGTTACCGAAGTCTTGAACGGTCGAGCCGGTTGGAATTACACAGTTGCCACCAGCCTGGAAGCGTTGACCGCCGCCCAAGTCTATGGCACTGCTTCTCCATCCAGAGCCTGTAGGCACGCCTGTGACAGCACCAAATCCAGACCATGGTCCCATGCGCTCGATGTTGTCCTGGCTTCCGTCAGTTCCGCCGCCGGCAAGAACCGAGTTGCGACCGCGATAGCCGTATTGTCTGGTTTCTTGTCCGCCTCTGCGAATTGTATTTATAGATGTATTGAATCCGCCTGTTCCAGGAATTCCGCCCGTAGGATTAATATTCAATTCTTGCGAAGCATTCATAAAACCAACAGGTGCAGTAAGCGAGCCTGGGTCATAACCTGGTGTTGATGGAGAGTGTGGAATCACTGGTGTGAGCAGTGGACCAAGTACTCCAGGAGGTGAGGTGACAGCCGGGTTTACAGGTAATGGAATGCCCGAAGTGTTATTGTCAATTTGGTTTGCTGGAATAGACGGCACCCATGGCATTAAGTCGATGGGCGTTCCCGCCATACCGCCTGTGACAGGCATAGATGTTGGTCCGTCCCCGATTGCAGGTGGCTGTCCCTGGGGTGGACACATAAATGGTGCCCCGGACGGTTGTCCATTTATAAGAGGTGTGCGCAGTGTAGACACTGGCGAAATTGGAGCAGGTCCTGGTTGAACCGGATTGCCAGGAAACTGGGCAAATGCCGCAGAGGCGCATGCCACGCTTATCAAAGCACTCAGGGCCGCTGCGCCTGCAAGCGCTTTTGACTGAGATTTGGATGCGATGTGTTTAATTGGAGTAAACATGACTTTGATTAGCCTCCTGGAAGCTAGTAGTTAGCGAGTGTTGACTTAGAACGTAAATTCGGGCCTCTAAAAAATGTTCGGTTACCTTGACGGTCTTGTGTGGTTTGAGCGTTGGGGCGATTGGGTGCACGACGAAGTGAACTGTTGTCCGTTGCACAATAATCAGTGCGCGGTCCGTCAGCAGCGCATTGAGGTGTTGCGTATAAATCTGGTTTGTCGATTAGTCTTTGACCAAAATCGTTAGTTTGGTTCGTTTCCTTTTTGCATTTGACATTGGTGCCATAATCTCTGCTTGTTTGACCGCCCCAACGCTCTGTTGGAGCATGTCCTTGAATTCCGCCCTGGGGGCAGATGTTGGTTACAGTGGCAGGTGCCTGACAAAAATCAGGTGGTGTGTCGAGCATACCTGGGTCAGAGCCATTGTTTTGAGTTGGTGGTCTTAAATAAGGTTGAACAGCTGAGTTGACCATGCATTGCCCTTCGATTCCGCCTGGGGTCAAAGGTACGTTGTTCACGTGTGTGGCTGGATATTCTGGATTGTAATAGCCTTGACCATAAGTGACACCGGTAGGTTGTGAGCCGTCGCCTGTGGCTGGGGCTTGACCCTTAGTGGGGCACTGATTAGGTGCTCCGTTTGGAGCGCCTTGAATTAAAGGTGTGCGAATGGTGCGCATGAACTCAGCGCTTTCGCCTGAGTTTCCATCGCGGTATCCACCAGCGCGACCCATATTTGTATTTTGACCATAACCTGAGTTATATAAGGAATTGTAAGTACTGTAATTGGTGATGTTGTTCAGGTTACCTGTAATTGGGCTGCGACCGAAGTTTTGTCCACTTGAGCCATTGCCATAATTTGAATTGTAGTTTGAGTTGTAATTCGAGTTGTAGTTCGAGCCACAGCTGGAGCCGCTTCCAGAGCCATATCCAGAGCTGTATCCAGAGCCATAATTTGAAGTGGGGCAGTACGAACCGGAGCTTGCGCCTGAACCTATATATGATGAATCGCACGATGGCGAATAGCTGACGCTCATATTTGAGCAGGCCGCATCAATATCTATGTCGAGTTCGCCGCAGTCTGCTTTGGCTTGTGCCTGGAATGCATAATTCAGGCAAAGGGCAAGAAGACTGGTAAGTACTACCTGGTCCTTTTGTCTTCTTGTCCTTTTTACCTGATTCATTTCAGTTTCCTTGTGAGTGTGGTCTTTGCTGTTTTTCCGTTGTCGCCAGTCAAACAGTCTGGATTTCTCCGCATACCAGTTAAGTTAGCTGTTTGGATAGCCTCTTGTCGCTGGTGCAATTACGCACGGCTATGGGACTTTTCCCATTCGAGATTTGAAAAAGAGTTTGTCGAAAGTTGAAAAGAGGCGCTTGACTGGCACTTGCGAGTGGATGATATAGCTTTATCAGGTCAGATAATATATATACGTCTAAACCTGTAATTTGATCTATGTTGATTAAATCGATAAATAAGACGATGCCACCAAGTAAGGTGCACAGCCTTTTTTTGACAATGACATCATAAGTGGTAGCACTTTTGCGCACCATGGAAGGTGCCATTTTTCTTGTACAAAGAAAATCTTTGTGGTTATTATTGTCTCAAGCAAGGGGGGCGCCGTGAGCCAACAACAATTACCACAACAAAACAATGATCATGATGATGTTCTTTCGTTAGAAGGAATGGATCATCTATTCAAGTGGGCGGCGGAAATGGTGGCAGACGGAGACGATCTGCGCCTGAGAGTAGCTCGTGAGAAACGAGTGAAGCGCGACGTTCTAGAAATTGTCCATCGCTATCACGAACAAAAAGCGATATCCAAAAGCAAAGACGAAATAGCTTATCTACAAAGACGCACTATTGCTTTGATGCAAAAGGTGCAAGACCTTACCGAAGAGAATGCTGCAGTCAAGCAGGTAATGGTAAGCCAATATTTCGCTTTAGAAAAATTGCAGTATTTAGAGATTGAAGTCAAAAGACTGAAAGTTTTAGAAATCGAAAAAGAAGCGGCAGTCGAAGAACGCAGGTTCCTTATGGATGCGCTCTCCAAGCTAAAAGTGGAGCGTGACTTCCTGGAAGATACACTTGATGTTTGTGAAAAAGAAAACAGTCGCTTAGCCGGTAAAATAAACGATCTCAGTTACGAATTAATCGAATTGCGCGAATTCAAAAATCGCAAGTGGTATCAACATTTATACTCCTGGTATAAGAGCTTGATTGGCTTAATAAAAGGGCAAAAGACTACTTAAGTTTTGAATATTTGGAATTTGATTTATGATCAATAAACAAATTCTTGTAGTTTCAGCCCTTTGTGCTATCTATGTTCTGATTTCACCCGTGGTGAAAGAACTATATCCATTCTCCATGGCTACTATGTTTGCTTTTCCTCTTTCTAAGCTTTATATCTACGAAGCCCGCGATGCTAAAGGAAAAGTAGTGGGGGAAGACTGGTTTTATTCTCAATCAGATAATCTGTTTGACCCGCCTCCACTCACGTTGGGGCGAACTGGTTATGGTCGGCGTGAGGTAGGCAAGCTCAGTACCTTTGACAAAGAGCCGCCTTATGCCAAAGTTGTATCTGAGCAGGAATTGAAACAATTCGTTCTGGACAAACTGAAAAACGAACCGGAATTAGGCTATGTATCTGTATCTCAAAATTTGATGGAACCTGTTTTGGTCGATCCAAAACATATCGACCCGGTCTGGTCCAGAACCATGAAAATGGACAACCCCAATTTTAAAAGCAAATGAAATATTGGAGCGAATTATATAACCCACGCTTTGGTCAGATTTCACTCTGGATATTGCTTTTAACCAGTTCTTATCTAGTTCTTGAAACGCACCTTCAATTTCAATATTTACCTAAAGGTGACAACTTATCTATACTTGGATATGTTTTGCCTGCTTCCTTTTGGAATTCTTGGCTGATATTGCCCATTGGTAAAGTGGTGTTTTTCATTTCTGCTCTTGGTTGGGCTCTTTTGCCGTTGTGGGCGAAGAAATGGAGTGATGCTGATGAGGCAAAGTTAGTTAAGGCGTTACTCTTTTGTGTCTGGATATGCGTTTTTAGCTATTTCTTCGTGTCTTGTACTTATTGGGAAAACTTGCCCTGGGTAAGACATAAATTTGTCTTGCCTTTCTGGTTGTTGACTATAAATGCATTGTGGTATCAGTTTTACGCAAAAGAAATTATTAGTGCCATTAGAGGCGAAGATTTTTTTAAAAAGGAGCTTTATCCAGGTTGGACTTATGGTGCCAGCGTATTTTTTATTGCTATTTTTTATACTTTTTCTGGAATAAGTAAGATTATAAGCGCGCCCGATTGGGGCAGCGGTCTTTCATTGCAGCTTTGGACAGTGGCCTTTGGAGATCAAAACTCGATTGTAACCAAGCTTATTTTGACAGATCGATTTTATGCCAAAGTAATGCAGAGTGGCGTTTTATATCTTGAGTGCTTTTCTTTTTTGGCTAACTTTTTTGCGCCACTTCGCCTTTTAATTGGGCTTGGTTTGCTCTCTTTTCATAGTGCAGTAGATCTGGTTTTTGCTATAAAAATACCTTTTGAGTCACAAAAGGTGTTACTGCTTTTGTATTTCTTGCCCTGGTTCAGGACAAAGAAAAAGAAGCAGTCCAAAGAGAAAAACGGCGCCATTGGTGAAGTCTGAGGAAAAAAATAAAAGTGCTGCGCTGGTTGCATAGCCTAAGATGAAGCCATTGTTTTCGTGAAGCAATACCAATCGAGCATCTTTATAAGTTTCAACTCTGTTTTGGAAAAACCATCCGGCAAACATACCAAAGATATAAGCACAAAGAAGTACAACTACAGTGACCCAAAGGCTGAAAAATAGTGCTTCTGCATACTCACACACGATAGTGGTAACAAGATAAAAGAATAGACAAAGCGTTTTGTAGATAAATCCTGCGCGCTTTTTTGCAAACACAAACATGCCTGTAACTGAGCCAAGAATCCAAAAGAGGATAAGCAAAAAATAGAGTGCAGGCGAGCCGCCTTCGGCTAAAAGCAGATGGAAATAAGTTCCTACTTGAGCTGAGCCCAGAAAAAAACCGGTCAAAAGTAGTTCAATCTCACGCCTTTTCAATTGGCTTTTAACCTTGGTAAATGTATGCGAGCAAGGGCAAGCAGGGCAATAGGATTTTTTATGCTGTGTGCTTTTGCTTTGGATGAATCGAGAAAAGTTAAAAGCCCAGCTCGATCGTAGATAGTAAATTTCTTTTCTGATTGGCGTGAAAGTTCAGCTCGAAGACTCTTTGTGTCAAAGGGAAGTCGATTCGAACAATATAAAATTGTAAGTCCAACAGACTCACCTTGAATGGTTGAGACGTCTTCGAAAACCTCGGTGGCACCTTTGGCTATTGAGCCGCCGATTTCATCGTCCAGGTGCCAGGAACATGTGTTAATCGAGGCTATTCCACCTGGTTTTAAATGTTTTTTCAAATCTAAGAAAAAAGTCTTGGTGTATAGCATTGATGTTTGAATGTGATATGGAGCCGGTGTATCCATCACGATTAAATCGAATTGCTTGGTACCAAGGTTGTGTACATAGGCTCTGGCATCGTCTATCACCAGTTTAAATTTAGGTGAGTTAATTTTGGAGAAGTACTTTAGACCTAAATTTGCAACCTCTTTATCTATGTCTACTGTAGTAACTGAATATCCTTCTTCAAGTAAATGATTGGTCGAATTGAGGCTTCCCGAACCTATAACTAGAGCTTCACCTTTATTTTTGAGAAGTGCTCCAGGAAGCGCCGAGATGTAGTAATTGAACCAGTGCAAATCGCCGCTTTGATAATACGGCACTCCATCTAGATAAATTGCCTTGCCATCGGGCTCCTGGACGATGTCTATACGTTGGAAAGGAGAATACTTTGTCTCAATTATTTTTGGATTTTTTATGTACCAATAATCTTCAAGATATTTTTCCATCGCAATCTTGTCAATTTGAGGATAAAAATATGAGGCACCGCATACGGTGGCAAGACTCAAGATGGTTACTAATTTTCGATTGATAGACCAGTGCAATACCAGCGCGATTAATAGCCAAAATACAGTAATTAAAGCTTGCCAGGAAATAGAGGCGCTGACTCCAATTAATAAAAGACCAAGTATGGCACCGATTAATTCAAGCGCGTATAACTTTTTGAAAGAATTCGGAGTTTGACATAGTTTAGGGAGAAATAGAGCGAAAAAAGCGGAGAAAAATAAGCACCCAGTTGAGAATATTAGGCCCATTGCCAGCCACTCTAGATGCCATTCGTTCAAAACGGCAACCAGTAAACGAATGGATAAAGGCATCGATACAAGGGCGATGAAAGTAAAAATACCCCAAAGCTCAAGAACTCTTTGGCTTAAATTTTTACCAAGCCAATAAGCTAAGCTTGGTCCTAGCAAAATCATTACGGTGGCAGTCAGAGTGACAATTTCGGTTGAAAAAAAACACGACCCAAATTCGCGAACACAAACATATTGGCTTATGATGAGAATGGTCCCGCAAAGGATTAGAAGCCAATCTTTACGGGCCGACAATGCCAATATAACCTGTTTCTCCCGATGCTGAAGGCGGACCCAGTACGACGTCGGTGACATCGACCTGGCGACGGAAGCGAATGTCTACTGCTGTTCCGGTTGATTCATAAAAAGGTCGCTTTCCGCTACCAGATGGCATGGGATTAACTACCGTGGCAGGTGGATTGGAAAGCTCTCCAAAATCTGATTGAGGCGCTATGAGTGGAGGCCAACCCTTGTCACCATTACCGGTGGGTCCTGCGGCTCCTTTCCCCTTGCCTTTGCCGTGACCGTGTCCGTGACCGTGTCCTACCGCTCCGCTACCTGCACCATATGTGGTGTAGGCAATGTTATTTTGTTCTTTCTTTTTGCCTCCAAAGGCTACCACTGGTTTATTCAGCGGCTCTCCAGCGTGCTTTCCACCCTTAATTCGTCCTGGATTTCTAACTTCGTCGCGGATATAAGCATCCCAAGTTTTAGTCAAAACCACAGTATCGTCGGGTGGGTTTGGTCCTTTGTTATTGACTACGATTGTCTGAGTACCAACTGCGCTATTGCGAATGGCAATCATACTTTCGCCATACATCTGCTCGTGACTTGCGCAATACAACGGATAAGGTGTCAGTTGCTTACTTCTATAGTGAACAGTGCCATCTGGATTGAATTTGAAAATATGAATGATGCCGCGTGGAATTTTTCCAAGGTTTAAATAAGGTCAGCCCATACTAATAGGTGCAAGCCAAGTAACTGTTGAAGGACTTGGCATGTCCAACATTTGTTTTTGCATGTTGACGCACGAGTCTATATTGGCTTTAGTTGCCGCTCTTCTAAACCAGTCGTGCAATCCGACTTTCCACACATCGCCTGTAGGACGCATACTATTGCTGTCATCTAATGGCCAGGTTTTGTTTTGCATGTGAGAGCCGCCATCTATAGGGTAATCACCATTTTTAGATGTAAGCAAGTCCATGGGATCTTCTTCAGCTGCGCTCAAATTGGCATTTAAGTAACAGTCTTCCGGTCTTTGAATTTCTGGCACTCGACCATCGGGAAACGAGATGGATAGCGCTCCAGGAGCTGGAAGGGGGTCGTGCACAGTGGCTGGTTGGGCACAAGCAACGGCTTGAGTGTTGTATCCAGTTGCGCTGTGCAGATCTTTGATATTTTGTGTGGCTTCGGCTCTCACAATAGTGGGAAATTGATAAGCCAAACCAGGTATCGTTGTGCGCCAAGCTTTTCTGTCCACAATTTTGATTGAACTTCCTATTCCTCCAAAAACAAAATTGGTATCTAAATAAGGAATATTGACATATGACTTATAGAAATCACCTGCCCTTTGACTTGAAGTTACAGCTGCTTTCGACTGTGGATTGGGTAGTGGGATGCCTGTGGCCGCGCCACCTTCAAGACAACCCAATTCTAGTTTGAGAGAATCGGCAATATAGGTTGAGCCGCCAGACATGCGAATGTGATTGCGGGTGTATGCGTCTTCGGCACTTGCATATAGTCGCACCTGATTGCCATCTTTGTCGTAGCCAAAGCCGGTTTTAGTAAGAGAAGCTTTTAGTGCGGCAACGAGTGTATCTTTGGCAGTTAAAGCGTTTTGCAAGTCTTGTTTGGACAAGTCAATCATTACTTGTTGACCTAGCTTGTCTGCAATGATCATGTCAACTCTTGCAGTGCCAATAAGAGTGTTTATGCTTTTGACCGGTAGTGCGTATCCGTCGGCAGCTTGAGTGTAAGTACCAACTGGTGCAAAGTCTGAAAGTGATACAAAACCGCACTCAGGGGTTTCAACTACAATGCGGCTCAAATCTCTTGCCGCAGCTGCAGCTGCAGCTTCAATTGCAGTTTGTTGCTCGCCGCTTGTGCCCATTATTCGAACAAAACTGGTGCTGAAAAGTACTAAGGCAATCACCACTCCGACAATTATTGCCGTGATTAAAATAATCATGTTGCCGTGGGGATTCCTTGTTCGATACGTGCGCATTTGTCTCTACCCCCAAGATCAGACCCTTTTACAATTTAAGCACTAAAATGTCGCGTCCGGTGCCTTTTGATGTGTTTTTCTTTTGCCAAGTGATTCTTCGAGTTTTTCCGTGTTCAAAACGTCTAAATGATTCTTCCACTGACTCATTTGAGTTTGTATTTTCACCCAACTCCAAAAAATCGTAGATTTCAAAAATGTCTTTTGTCACATCGGCAGTTTGCATGTTGTACTCTCCGCCAAGCTCGTTCAAAGCAATTTGAAGTGCTTCATCTAAAGCCTCTTCTTTATTTGCCCCTTGCCCGGTGTAGACCCGCTCTAGTAAAGGCTTTGCAGCATCTTTAATGGCGACTGAAGCATTTTTATAAACCCGTTTGCAAATAGTAGCGTGTCCCATCTCGTGAGCTTTTGTGCGCTCATCGGGAGAGGGAGGATACAAAATTTCTATGGGCAACGAAAGGCTTGCATGTACTGTTGAAATCTTAAGGCGAATTAGACACTTATTGTTTTCGTTTACTTCTTCCAATATGTCGTAGTCCATTAGGCTCTCAAGCACAAATTTATAGTCACAGCGAGCCTTTGTATCTGGACCAAACTCGGTTAGGATATCAGCTTGTTTTACATATTTGGTTTTAATTGTAGGCTCAGCTGTAAGCACATCAACTGTCATGTGGCTCTTCAAAGCGAAAATGGAACAGAATAATGCTGCACAACAAATTTGGGTAGCTATGAGCATTCGAAGTCTAAGAAAAGTTTTCATAGATTAACCTCAAATATTATGTGCCCAATTTACCCTCAAAACCGCGCTTAGTTGGATTGTAGTATTTGCGCTTGCTCAATTCTTCAGGCAGGCATTTCATGTCTGCTTTGCCTTCTTCAAAGTCATGAGCGTATTTATAGCCTCGCCCGTATCCAATTTCGTTCATTAGTTTGGTTGGGGCGTTTCTTAAATGAAGCGGAACCGGGTGGGCAAAAGTGTTGTTGGCGTCTTTTGCCGCTTGATTGTAAGCCACATAAACAGCGTTTGACTTGGGAGAAAGTGCCATATAGACCACAACTTGGGCAAGTGCCAATTTCCCCTCGGGCATACCGACTAATTGAACAGCTTGCATGGCAGAAACAGCCTGGCTGAGCGCCTGGGGCGAGGCAAGTCCTATGTCTTCAGAAGCAAATCGCACCAGGCGTCTTGCTACATAAATAGGATCTTCGCCAGCTTCTAACATGCGAGCAAGCCAGTAAAGTGCAGCGTCAGCATCTGAATTTCTGATTGATTTGTGCAGAGCTGAAATTAAATTGAAATGATTCTCGCCGTCTTTGTCATATTTGAGCATTGCCTTTTGTACGGCTTGCTTTATGTCATTTTCGTTGACTTCAGACCTGTTTTCGCGAGCGGCCATCATCACCGCTAATTCAAGGCTATTGAGTGCTGAGCGTGCGTCTCCCGAAGATAAATTACCAAGCAATGAAAGCAAATCGTCTTCTACAGTTATTTTAGACTCGCCCAAACCTCGCTGTGAATCAGCCAGTGCTTGCTTTAAAATATTTACGACGTCTTCTATTGATAACTCAGTGAGGACAAAAACTTTCATCCGAGACAAAAGCGCGCCGTTTAATTCAAATGACGGATTCTCGGTGGTGGCGCCAATTAAAACGATAGTGCCATTTTCTACATAAGGAAGAAATGCGTCTTGCTGGGCTTTATTAAAACGATGAATTTCATCTACAAATAAAACAGTAAGTCGATTTTCAATTTTGCGCAGTGCTTCGGCGGTTGCCATCACATTTTTAATTTCTTTGATGCCCGATACCACGGCCGAGAATGACACCCAGTCACAATTGGTCGAGTTGGCGACAATATTTGCAAGGGTGGTTTTGCCTACACCAGGCGGTCCCCACAATATAAAAGATGACAATTTTTTTGAGTCAATCATGGCAGACAGCATGCCGCCTGGACTGACAATATTTTCTTGCCCGACAAATTCGGATAAGTTGCGAGGCCGCATACGATCGGCAAGTGGTTGTTTCATAGTCTGAATAGTGGACAGCTTAAAACGCGCCCATTACTGACGGAAGCAAACTGGCTAGAAAAGTAAGCAACACGGCTAGAACTATCCAGCGCTGATGTTTTCTGAAGAAATTCGACATGCAAAATATTGTATCACTAGTTTTGAGCTGGATTATTCAGGCTTGTAAAGATAGACTGGGCTTGAGCCTTGCCTAGCCCGGGAACCTGCATCAGCTCTTCAAGTGTAGCTTCCTTAAGCTTATCGAAGCTACCAAAATGATCTAGTAATAATTTGCGCCGCACTTTGCCAACCCCGCTCAGTTTGTCAATATTCGAGCTTATGGACCGCTTGGCACGTAGTTTGCGATGGAAAGTCAAAGCAAATCTATGCGCTTCGTTACGTGCCTTTTGCAAAACGAATAAACCTTCGTTACGTCTGCTAAGTAGTATGGGGTCGCTTTTATTTGGCAAAAATATTTCTTCGCGCTTTTTTGCTAGACCAATTATGTCGCGCTCAGCCAGCTTGAATACAGGTTCTTCTTGCTCAAGTTCGCTTAGCGCTTCAAGGGCGGCAGACAATTGACCTTTGCCACCGTCTATTATTATTAAGTCGGGAAGCGGCTTTTGGTCTTTTACCAGTCGAGTGTATCTGCGTTTGACCACTTCTTTCATTGAGGCAAAGTCATTTGGCTCGCCCTCTACCGACTTGATTTTAAATGTGCGATACATTCCTTTAGCTGGTTTTCCATATTGGAAAACGACCATGCTTGCGACGTTGTCTGTGCCTTGAATATTTGAGATATCAAAACATTCGATATGTTCAGGCACATTTTTTAATCCTAATTCTTCTTTTAATTGAGTAAGCACAGGGTCCATTTCGGCCTTGCTTGGATTATCGCGAGATATGGATGCTATCTCATTTTCAAGCGTCATCTTGGCGTTGCGACTGGACATTTCGATGAGCTTTGTTTTGTCGCCACGTTGTGGAACTAAGATAGTGACATTTCTGCCAAACTGACTTTTGCTTTGCAATAATTCAAGCAACATGTGCTCATCTGGTAATTTGTGTTTTAGGATCACTTCGCGCGGTATAGAAATATCTTCGCAGTTTGCATAATATTGATCTATAAAGCTCTCGTAAGCCTCATCCCATCCGGTTTGGTCTGTGAGTGGAATATTTACACACTCAGAAGATATTAGCTTGCCCTCGCGCACACGCATGAGACAAACAGATAAATTCGTGTATGTATGCGCTTCTCCAAAGACGTCATAACTTATTTTTTCACTTTCAAAAAAGACTTGTTGGCGTTCTATTACTGTAGACAACGCTTTTAGCCTATCGCGATATTTTGCAGCCGTCTCAAAATCTAAATTCTCAGAGGCGCTCTCCATGTCATGTTTGAGCTGCTCCACTACTTCTTTTTGACGACCAGCTAAAAACATTTCGACCTGGTGGGTCATTTTGTTATAGTCAGATTCTTCAATCAATTTTTGACATGGTGCAAGACAAAGACCGATATGATAATTCATGCACGGACGGTCTTTAAACAAAGGCGTTTTGCGCTGGCGCATGGGAAATACTTTGCGCAATATGCGCACTGTCTCCCACATTGCAGAAGCCTGTACATATGGACCAAATATTTTTGCTTTAGGATTTGTATGTCTGAATCTAACCGGGTCGCGAATCATCACGAGTCGTGGATAAGCGACATCATAGGTGATGGCAAGCCAGGGATAACGCTTATCGTCTTTGAGTGCGATATTGTAGCGTGGCATGTGCTTTTGAATAAGAGTGGCTTCAAGCAGAAGCGCCTCTTTTTCAGAATTAGTCAAAATGGTATCAAGCGTAAACACTTTGGGAACCATCACCGCAAGCTTGGGACGCTCACGCCAACTTGCCTGGTTCCAGTAGGAGCGCACGCGTGATTTGAGCGAGACTGCCTTACCTATATAGATAATCTCGCCTTTGGCATTGGAGAAGAGATAGCAACCAGGCTGGTCGGGCAACGACCGCACTTGATTTAAGATTCTAGTTTGGGTGTCGCTTAACTTTTCGCTTGTGCTGTCGTTGTCTTGCGAATTCATATCATTGTAGAAGTCGGGGTTGAAGTCGAAGGCAAAGTTGAAGTTTGAGTCGGCGCTTGTGTCTGGTTTTGTGTTTTTGCCTTAGCTAGAAGCTGTGGCATAACTTGTTCGAAAACGTCTTTGACGTTGTCTACGCCTACAACTTTCATTTTGCCTGGATTTTTACTCAAAGGCAAATTAGCTTTTGGCACGTATGCATGCGTGAATCCAAGCCTTTGCGCCTCAAGTAATCTTTTTTCTAAATCGGCTACTGCTCTTATTTCTGCAGTCAGACCGATTTCGCCAATAAAGACCGAGCCTGGATCTAAAGATCGATCCATATAAGAGGTCGCAATAGCAATACAAACTCCCAGATCGCCTGCCGGATCGTTTAAATCAAGACCACCTACCACGTTTACATAAACATCTGCGCGACCTAGACTCATCGACATTTTCTTTTCCAGTACTGCAATTATTTGAAGCAGTCTGTTTGTATCCCAGCCATTTGCAAGTCTTTTGGGTGAGGAGTTAGCGCCTGCATTTGAATTGGCAACAAGTGCCTGCACTTCTAAAAAGAGACTGCGTCTGCCTTCTTGCGCCGAAATTATAGCCGTGCCAGATGGTGCTTGTTTTTTGCCGACTAAGTGTAGTCGCTCGCCCAATAATAATTCAGACGGGTTATCGACTGTTTTTAAACCATCTTCAGTCATCGTGAAAATAGCAGAGACTTGAGTAGAGCCAAATCTATTTTTGATAGTTCTAAGTACACGCAATCTGCGCGTGCGATCACCTTCGAAAATCAAGACTACATCTACCATATGCTCAAGCACGCGTGGACCTGCAATAGAACCATCTTTGGTGACATGTCCAACTAGAATGACGCTAGTATTTGCCTCTTTGGCTGTGTCAATTATGAGCTGGGCTGATTCTCGAACCTGGCTTACTGAGCCTGATGCGCTTGAAATTTGAGGATGATAAATTGATTGAATACTATCTATTATTGCAACTTGTGCTTTTGCATCAGTTAATTTCTGGGCAATTTCTTGCGTGTTGTGCGAGCCGTCTAAATAAATTTGAGCATTGCCAAAACCAAGCCTCTCTGCGCGAAGCTTGACCTGACCTTTTGATTCTTCGCTTGCAAAATACAAGACTTTGTTCGATTTTGATTTAGACAAGGCACCTGCAAGTTGCAACAAAAGCGTCGATTTGCCAATACCTGGTTCGCCCGAAATTAAAATGACACCGCCAGGCACAAGTCCGCCTCCAAGCACTTCGTCTACATCATTTATAGATGTAGGCAGTCTTTGAGCGTCGCCAAAATCAACATCTTCAAGCAAAGACAAGGGCTCGCTTAAAAGCGATTTGCCCGTGTTTAATACACTTGCGCCTCTTATTCCTAAAGCAGGTGCAAGCGCCATTTCTTCGACCACAGTGCCCCAGGCGCCGCAATCTGTGCACTTGCCTAGATAGCCACTAGATTCGAATCCGCAATCCTGACAAAGCCAGCGAGACTTGGTTTTAGCCATAACTAAACTCCGTTTAATTAGTCTTATCTATCAAACGCACTTAAGATTGCACTTGGCATGATTGGCGCCCCTAAGCAATTCTTCCGTGGAGGGTGGATATAATGATAACGTGTCTTTTAGCTTTGAGCAGCACTCTGAGCCTAATTCCCTCGCAAGGGGACTTGTCTGGCTATAACTTCGACAACTCATCTAAGCCAGATGTATATATCGTCGCTCAAAAGTATCCTTCAAACAGGTATCCTTATAGTCCAGACCCTAAAGGTGACGATCCGGCTGATGAAGTCCACGACCCGGACCTGCCTGCAAATCAAGCAGCAGATGCTGCAAGGCCACCCAAAGATGTCTATGGCGGAGCAATCCCCAATGGTAAAAATCCCTACTAATAGGTAACTATGTTCCAATCGCCCGGGCCAATCATCTGCCAGTGGGGTTTCTTCACTTTAAGATGGTACGCGGTCATGATTGCGCTTGGTTTTCTTGTGGCATTGTGGGTCGCAGCACCGCTTGCTAAGCGAATGGAGCTCGATTACGAAAAAGCCTCAAATGGAATCTTCGTCATTTTCATTGCAGGCATTCTTGGCGCGCGTCTCTACTATTGCGCGCTTAGATGGGATTATTTCATTCATAATCTGATTGAAATTCCTCAGACCTGGCATGGGGGACTTTCTATTC
The DNA here is from genome assembly GCA_016699165.1 of Candidatus Melainabacteria bacterium. GTDB lineage: Bacteria > Cyanobacteriota > Vampirovibrionia > Obscuribacterales > Obscuribacteraceae > Aved-18. Next base: position 4,996,831 of record CP064963.1, read on the forward strand.
ACGGTGGTATCATAGCTGGTGTGCTTGCAGCTATTTGGTATTGTCGCAAAACAAATCTACCTATTTTAAAATCGCTCGATTACTGGACCTGTCTTGTGCCACTAGCTCAGGGCATTGGTCGGTGGGGCAATTTTTTCAATTCAGAAGCATACGGAGCGCCTGTGAGCGATGACTTTTGGCTCAAGCTCTATATTCCGCCCAATTGTAGACTGTCTGAATTTGCTTCGAGTAGTTATTATCATCCGACTTTTCTGTATGAATCACTCTGGAATATTTTGCTATTTTTGTTTTTGTATTTTTATGCGTCTAAAAAATTGGCTAACTATCCCGGTCTTTCCTTCTGTACTTATCTTGCCGGATATTCGCTTGGGCGAATTTTAATTGAGCCTATACGCATTGATAGCGTGGCTAATTTTATGAATATACCTGTGCCTCTTTTAATAAGTGCACTTACACTGGCATTGGCCCTGTGCTTTGCTTTATTTTTGTTCAAGCGCGCAAAAACTAAAACAGCTTAATTGCTTATTAGAGCTATTTGCAATCTATCTGCGACGAGCAGGTGGCTTAGCTGTTCCGGCTCCACCTAAGAGTTTTAAGCGCTCTTTGGCATCAGCTGCATTTTGTCCTGTGGGTGCCAATTGCAAGTATTTTGCATAATCACCTTTGGCAGCAGGTAGTTGCTGAAGAGCTTCATATACGGTGGCACGATAATAATAGTAGTCCGGATTTTTGCCATCGCCTTGAATAGCCTTTGAGTATTCTTGCAAGGCTTGGGCATTGTCGCCTTTACCCTGATAAGCAGTACCCAGGTTGAAGTGAGTACCAGGATCGTCTGCGATACGCAAAGCTCCTAGATAATCGGCGATAGCACCTGGATAATCGGGCGGCGTGGCAGTTTGTTTCTTGTATGCCGATTCAAGTAAAGGTGCTGCTTTAGCTTGATTGACAGCCAGTTTTGCATCACGCAAAGTATCAATGTAGGTTTTTTCTTTAGGCGCAAGTGCCACTGCTTTTTCGTAGTTCTTCAAAGCATTTTCCATGTCGCCTTTTGCTTGATAGTTAGTACCCAAGCCGTAATAGAGCGATGGCTCATTTGGTGCAGCAGCAATTCCTTCTTGATATTTTTTCTCTGCTTCATCATATTTTCCAGCTTGTTGCAGATTGACAGCATCTGTATAAGCTTGTTGCATCGAAGCTGATTTTTCTTGCTCGGCTTTGGTCTGAATTTTTTGTACAGCATTTACGTTTGCTTTTAGAGCATCGATACGCCCTTGGGCAGCAGCTTTATACTGACCGGTTGGTGCGTTTTGCAAATATTTCTGATAGGTGGTTATTGCTTTGGCACCATTGCCGTCTGTCTCATCGAGCATGCCAAGGAAATACAAATTATCAGCTTTGGCTTTGCCACCAACTCTAAAGCCGTTGTCATAAGCCTGGCGAGCTTGAGCAAAATTACCCATGAACTGATATGACGCAGCTAAAAATGTGTAGGCATCGGCATTATTAGGCTGGATAGCAAGCGCTTCTTGATATTTTGCTGCAGCAGTTGCATAGTCAGCTGCACCATATGCTTTGTTTGCATCGTCTATAAGTGGGGCTACTTTTTGTCCAATTGCACTTTCCATGGCGTTTTTGACTTGTTCGTTCAATTGAGCATTGTTTGAAATTGCAAGGGCTTGTTTGTAGCTAGCAATTGCATTGTCATAGTCGCCTTTGCCCTGATAAGCAGTACCAAGAGCGTAAGCGTAAGCGGGCTCTTTCGGCATCGCTTTAGATGCAGCTGTATATTGCTTGATAGCCTCATCAAAGTCACTTGCCTTTTGAGCGTTGACACCAGCTTCATAAGCTGTGGTGGCACTAGCAGAATTTGCTCTGTCAGAGGAACTTGCAAGCGGTTGTGTATCGTTTACATTTTTTGTCAGTGCATCAAGTCTGGCTTTAGCTAATTGATAATACTGACCACCAGGTGCTTTCTGCAAATAGGTTGCATATTCGCTTTTCGCTTTAGCACCCTGACCTGAGTTCTCATCAATGGCACCAAGTAAATACAAGTTGCCAATTTCGTTCTTATTATCTAAATCGTAGGCTTTCTGATAAGCATTTCGAGCCTGGTCAAAGGCGTCTGTTTCCTGGAAACAAATACCAAGGTTGGTCCACACTCGCGCATTGTTTGGAACAAGTTTTACAGCTTGTTGATAGAGGACAATCGCGCCTTTCATATCGCCTGCAGTTTGTTTAGCTACTGCTTGCTCTACAAGCGGACCTGCTTGATCTTGATAGACCGAAGCCATCGCTTTGTCAATATAGTCGGCTTTAGGATCCATCGCTTTGGCTTTTTGATACCAGAGCATAGCGTTGTCGTAGTCGTCTTTAGCTTGATAGGCTGTACCTAAGCTGTAAACGTAATCAACTTCTTTGTCATTTTTAGCGATGGCTTCCTGATATTTTGCAATGGCTTGATCATACTGTTTGCTTTCTTGTAATTTGACGGCTGCATTATACGCATCGGCTGCGTCTTTTTCTGTAGCCAACTGCGACTCAGACTTGATTTTGACTGTGTCGGTGATGTTTTTGCTAAGCGCTGCTACTCTGGCCTTAGCAGCTGCGGCGTTTGTACCGCCTGGTGCTTGCGCTAGATAATTTTTGTAGGATGCCACCGCATCGCCACCATTGCCGTAGTGTTCAAGAATTGTACCTATGTAGTACAAATCGTCTACCCGACCCTTTGGATCGAGCTTGTAAGCCTTTTCATAAGACAATTGAGCGGCGCGATAATCTTCTTTTGAAAATTGAGCCGCACCCATGTTGAACCAGATTTCGTCATTGTCCGGGCTGTCAGGACGAATAGCAAGTGCCTGGTTATACAGATTAATTGCCTCTGTATAATTTTTTGCCTGGTGCGCAGCAAGTGCTTGTTTGATAACAGGAGCAACTTTGTCGTCTATGGCAGAAGACAGAGCGTCTGCGTATGCCTTACTTTTGGGATCGAGTTTGACTGCCAATCTGTATTCGTCAATTGCGCCATCAAGATCTTTTTTACCTTCAAGAGCGGCACCAATATTGAAGTGAATAGCAGGATCGTTCTGGTCTTTCTTGAGCAATTCTTGAAAGCGCGCTAAAGCTTCGTCGAATTTTCCAGCTTTGAACAAACTGTCTGCTTCTTTGTTTAAGGTGACTACACGCTGTTCTTCTTTGTGTTTGTTGCAAGTGGCAAGACCTTCCATCGCCCCTTTGTTTTGGGGATCGATACGAAGACCCTTTTGATAGCAGTCCATTGCATTGTCATAATCTTTTTTGGCTTGATAAGCAGAGCCCATGTTGACATAAATTACAGCATTGTTAGGATCGGCTTGCAGAGCCAGTTTGTATTCTTCAATTGCCTGGTCGTACAAGTTCTTGGCTTGCAAATCAACACCAAGGTTGATGTGTTTATCAACTTCCGCTTTCTTCATTACGCCTGGAAGTTTTGCAAGTAAATCTTGAGCGATTGGGTTATTTCCGCGCGAGAATCTGATTGCTTGTTTGTATTCTTCCTGCGCTTGAGCAAAGTCTCCTCTGTATTGAAGAGCTTGACCCATACCGATGTGATTTTCAGGTGCAGTAGGATTGGCTTTGATAGCGGCATCCCAACCGGCAACCAGAGCATCAAGCACATCTGAATCGTTTGGATTTAATGTCAGCGCGCGAGCGTAAGCTTTGATGGCGCTTGCAACATCTTTTTTGGCCTGGAATGCTTGACCGATTTTCACCTCAAGACCAGCTGAATCTGCCGATCTCGTTGCTGCCTGATATTCGGTAACTGCCTGGTCAATTTTGCCCTGTACACGCAAAACATCGCCTAGTTTTTCATGAGTAGGTGCGTCGTCTTTGAGAGCCAGAGCGGCTTTGTATTCGACAATGGCGCCGGCAAAATCATCGCCTGATTTTCTGGCTGCGTCTCCAAGATCTACGCGGTCTTTAAAATTGTTTGGGTCACGGCTCATCATTCTGATGATGCCTTCAAGATTATGTTGAGTAGTTACATTTTTAGCATCGAGTATCAATGCTTTGTGAAACATTTTGATTGCTTGCGAAGGATTGCCTTGTTGAGACAGACCGTAATTGTTGTAAGCGATAGAAAGATTAGAGCGCGCCATTTCATACGTAGGATCCTGGCGTACAGCTTCTTCGAGCTTTTGAATGGCTAGGGCATAATTGCCCTTGTTGAGAGCGTTTACACCTTCGTTATTTAAATTGATTACCGATGACGAGGTCCCTTGAGCGTAGGCTGGCTGACCTTGACTGGCGAGCAACGCCACCGCAAGTGGTGAACCTGTAATTTCCATAAGACACAAGAGTGCCACCAAATATGATGCTTGTGCCGACTTCCCGCTAGCCAATTTAAAACTATCCTCCCAAACGTCGCCAAAGACTTATGTTCTCTTGAAATCAATCTATACTAAAGCGTCCCATTTTTCTCTATGGGAAACCCTAAATATAAAGCATTTTGGACTTTAAGTAAGACGTCAGGAGGATGAGAATGTTTCGATTTTAGTACTCAGGTTCGATAAGCCCGTAATCGCTATCTCTTCGGTGATAAACAGAGCAGACTTTATTTGAATCTTTGTTCAAGAATAAATAAAAGTCGTGTCCCAATAAGTCCATTGCTTGGCAGGCTTCATCAACCGACATCGGCTTTAAGGCAAATTTCTTGGCACGCACAACTCTAGGGTCAGCACCTGGCTCTACCGATACAGTTTTAATGGTTTCTGTGCCGTTTTTGCTCTTGGTTGCAGCTTTTAGCGCCAGTTCTTTTGCGGCGAAATCGACTTCGTCCTCGTCGTATTCGATGACGTCTTCGTCTGCTTGACCGCCCGTAACCTTTTTATCTTTTTGTTTTTTATCTTTAGATTTATGACCGTTGTCCAGGTAACGCGTTTTGTATTTGCGAAGCTGGCGCTCTACTTTGTCCGCCACAAGGTCAATGGAGGCGTACATATTTTCGGTCGATTCTTCTCCGCGAATAATCTGTCCGTGGAGGTTAATGGTTATTTCTGCCGTTTGGCTTCTTGCAACTGAGGGATTTTTTGAAACGCTCAATAGCGCTTTGCAATCAAAATCGTGCTCGAAGTGTTTTTGTGCTCTTTGCAGTTTGTCGCTCAAGTAGTCCTTCAAGGCTGAAGTGACTTCTATATTGCGTCCGGTTACCGTAACTTGCATGGTCATTTCTCCTGTTTCTTGACATGGAAAAGCCCCGGATCACAAACGCCTTCCGGATCCTATGTCGTCAAACGCTAACTTGATCGTAGCAGCAACAATGAAAAATGGCCAACAATTTAATTCTTAGTGACTGACATGCAAAATAAGTTCGCCAATGTCGAAATAGTTAGCTGCTTCGTTGTTTTGGTGGTTTTGATGATTCAAAGTAGGAGCTGTACTGGCTTGAGCTGGGGCAACAAACCAATTTTGAAGGCTTTGTTTGCGACTCTGACTTTTCAAAGCCACTACTTTAGATGTAATTCTGTGGGCTTCGTGCTTGCTAATGGGTTCGTTTAAGTTCTCAGTGCCTTCGATTAAATTTAGAGATTTGAGCACATTGTGACAAGTGAGAGGACTTGCATGTTTCTGATTAAGACCTTCATGCGTAATCCATTTATAGAATTGAGCTTTGGAAACAGGCTGTGCTGGGTCAAGACTTTTGCCTTCATCGCTTTGGGCAGGGACGTGACCTTGTGAAATCAAATATTTAAGACTGTTCAAGCGATGCTTGTTATTGGCTGGGAAATAATCGCTATATTTGCCCATGCACAAAAACTGCTCTTCGGTCATTTGATGAAAAGGATAAAGACTGGCACTGGTTGCCGAAGTATCCTTGCAAGCTTTCATGAAATCGAGAATGTCCGCCTGGTGAGTCTTCATGCCATCGCCTATGACATGGACATCTACGTCAGGGCGCCCGCACAATTCACGTACTTTTTTGACAGTGTCTCTAGTGTAGTTATGTGCATGTAGCTTGGTGTATTTACTGTTCCAATAAGCCATCGGGGCGATTACATCATAATATTTGTCGAGCAATTTCCACGGTGTGCGCGCCACCTGCGGTGCCTTGTTCAGTGGACTATAAACCACGGCAACCATGGGATATTTGTCTCCCAGGCTTTGACGAAGCTGTTTGCTGTAAGCTTCAACTTTGCCATAAGAAAGGTCTTGTTCCAGGTTTGCGGCTAAGCCATCAAAACCAGCTCCAGATGGAGTTCGGAAGTTGCAAGCGTCAACCAATTTTTGGGCGTCGGCTTCTGGATTTGCAAGTGTTGCAAACGACCAGGCCAGTACGTTAATTTTGTATTTGTGGCAAGCTTCAATAATTTTGCCTACATTTTCAGCATCGGCTAAAGCTGGAGTGTTGCTGCGCGAAGTCTGCAAAAAAATGTTGGACACGCCGTGATTGTGCAGCTTAAGACAGTACTGTTCCAGATTGTCTTTGGGATGACTCCACATATTGACCCAAATGCCAGGACCTTCAGCAAGGCCTTGTCCATAATTCGAACTAACTGGTTGGTGCTCAATAGCCTGCGCCGGGCGCACAACTACTAAGAACAGACCAAACAATAAAGATAGCGTAGCCGCTTTAATGTTAATAGACCGGCGCGAAGTGCCGGTTTGGGCTGAGTGCATATTGTTCATAAGACCGCTTTTCTAGTAAGGCTGGCTTTGAGTGGACGAGGAGAATAGATGGATTAGATATCTAGACTAATTATAAGGGCAAAACCCGCTTTGTGGGCGGATTTCTAATGTTCTTTCTTTGATATACCAACTTTATTATCAGAATAAGCGTGATGGTATCCTTAAATTAGATCTTTTAGTGTCATAGCCGATGTGTTATTAATTGCAGAATGAAAGACGAAGAAATACAAAAAAAACTAATTAAGCTCGAATCTGCGGTGCTCAAAGAAAGCACCGAAGTGGCCGCTCCTCAAAGAAGCACCGAGCTTATCGATACTGATTTGCGCGGCTCCAGTAATTCTAAAGAGTCACTTGCTCCAACCAAAGACGACTTCAAATATTTTGGTGGAATGGCACTTGTCACTTTGGGTTTGTTTTTGCTTTTCCAGCACGTGAAACTCACTACCGGTTGGGGCTTTTGGGGCATGTCCGCCACGCACGGAATCGGACTGCTTCTGGTACCACTAATATTTGGCATTGGCTGGATTTTTTACAACGCTAAAAATGTATGGGGATGGATTATTACAGCCGTTACTGTTGTCACAATGATATTTGCTGTTTTGTCCAGTTTGCGTCTGCAATTCGATCAAATGTCGATGCTTGGTGTTGTTTTCATGCTTCTTCCTTTTGCTCTGGGCTTTGCTCTAATTCTGCAAGGAATCGGCGGTCCGAATGGATTGAAGAAAGTTATCGCCGACAAGATTGCCGAATCAAAGGCCGATGCTAAGTCGCGTAAATCTTAGTCAGTCAAAAATCTAACACCAAATGCTGAGCGTTGAAATCTCTTGGGGTCAACCATAAGTATTACGGCATGTTTTACTTATGGTTGGCACCCAGACTATAAAAGTAGTCTCAATCTGTTGTGAGATTTTTGATTAGTCGTCCAACAAAGATTCAGGCATATCGGGCGAGGAGACGTTATCACCTGTTGTTGGCTGCAATTTGATTCGGGTCATATCTTGCGGCAATTCTTTTATGACAGGAGCTTCGGGTGGAGCAATTATCGGCTCGGTTTCTTCAGATGCTATTTGAGCACCATCGAATTCCTGCCACGACTTTGCCATATCCTTTATATTGTCTAAACGAGACGCAATTGCGTTCTGGCGAAACTTGTCTTTGGCAAGCAAGAATCCGCCCCAATCAAACAATACTGGATCTGTATGATCCCCTTGCTGAGCGTATCTGTGAGTGATGACATTTTCTTGACTGACACAATAACGTTCTTGCAAATAATTGACCAGACGAATAACTGCCTGCACCATCTCTGGTGGATAGTTCTGTCTGCCGCAATGATTCATTTCTATGCCGACACTATTGTCGTTATTGATACCAGGTAGTGTTTTTAAAATATTGATGTGTACAGTAGCAAGGTCTGGATCGACTGCCTGATAGATGGTGCCGTCGCGCTCGACTACATATTGCGCACCAGGATGACGTCTGCCTCTTCCGTTCCATCCTTCTATTACGCGAATGGCGCTTACTGGAATTCCGGTCTCGGTCGAGTGGACAATTATATGTTTAACAGGCTCGCGTCGCCAGTATATGCCACCTTTGAGTGGATGATATTGAAAAACACCTGCGCGGACAAGAGCTCTGGGATTATGTTTGGCAGCAAGTCCTTGTTTGAAGTCGTGAGCAATTTTTTCTGACTGGTCTTCTGGCAATGGACTGCGATCGTATGCCGGCGCATTCATCATAAACATTTCAATTGGATATGCATAACGCGGACGATGCGCTACGTGATGTTTGTGATGTCGCCCGTGGTGCTTCGCCACATGCGAAGAGTGGTGGCTAGATTTGCCACCATGTTTTTTGCTGCGACTGTGAGCGGCATGGCTTGAATGGCTGGAATGGCTAGAACGACCGGAACTTTTGGGCGATGACGATTTACGCGTGCGAGCATCGCAAGCGTTTGAATCGAAATTGAGCAGTTGAGCGAAAAGTAGTAAGCAAAAAACAGATACGAATTTTTCCAATTCTAAAATGACTCCAAATAAAAACCGCACAGCCACCAAGTTCTATTGTAAGGCCGTTGTCAAAAAGATCAAGGACAAGCTAGAAACTAATTCTAGTCTATCCAGCCGCCACCAAGTATATACGTGTCACTCATGTCGTATATGCCAAGCACTTGTCCAGGTGTAATTGCTGGTTCGGGCTCGTCGAATACAACTCGTACTTTATATAAATCGTTTTCGCTTTCACGTGCAAATGGGTAGACCATCGCTTTTTTAGTGCGACTGTTATAACGCACTTTGCAGAGTGCTTCAAAAGGTTCGCTTGGAATATTGGGCACAAGCCAATTGACAAATGAAGCAGTCAATTCGCTTGAAAGCAATGATTCTTTTGGTCCCACATAAACTGTGCGTGTATCGGGATCGAGCGATATTACATACAAAGGCTCGCTGTAAGCAATTTTGATACCGCGTCTTTGTCCAATGGTGTAATTGTGCGTGCCTTCGTGCTGACCAAGCACCTCGCCTGTCACCACATGAATTATGGCACCTGGTTTTGCATCCAGATGATTTGAAAGATAGTCTTGTACAGTGCTTCCTTGCGGAATAAAACACAAGTCCTGACTATCGGGCCTATTTGCCACCACTAAATTGCGCTCTTGTGCCATGCCTCGAATTTCGGTTTTGAGCAAATCGCCAAGCGGCAACATAGTCGATTCAAGCTGCTCGCGGGTGATTCCCCAGAGAACATAGGACTGGTCTTTTGTATTATCTTTGGCGCGTGCCAGATGCTTGATGCCGTCTACTTCCAAGACGCGTGCATAGTGTCCGGTGGCAATGTATTTTGCATTTAAATGCTTTTTGGCGTAATTGAGCAGTGCGCCCCACTTAATTAGAGTGTTGCACAAGCTGCACGGCAAGGGCGTCTTCGCCCGCTCGTAAGACTGGTGAAACTGGTCGATGATTTGTGACTTAAATAATTCACGCAAATCTACTGCATGGTGCTCGATATTCAAATCTTCGCACACGCGTGCTGCATCAATCATTCCGGTGTCGCAACAACGACTGCCCGATTTAATTAGCCAGCCTGTGACACCAATTACTTCGTATCCCTGCTCTAAAAGAAGAGCAGCACATGTAGACGAATCAACGCCGCCGGACATAAGAACGGCAACGCGAGTTTTGGTGGGGTCACTTACGCGGTTGCGCACAGCTTGAGGGCTGTTCTTTTCCACGATTTCACAAACTGAATCCATAGATAAACATTATATTGACAAGTGGAAGCTCTGGGAATTAGCCCCGCTTAATTTAATCTACTTTTTCAAGTGCAGACGGGCATTAGCCACGTTTACACCCTTTGGATTCAACTTCAAATAAGTTTTGAATTCACGCTCAGCTTCGCTTTTCTTGCCCATTTTCTCAAGTAGAAGGGCTCGGTTGTAATGCAGAACCGGAAATTTGCCCGAAGATTGCACAATACCCATTTTAAATGCCTGGTCTGCTAAATCGAGCTTGCCTTCTTGTTTGAGCAACATGCCATGCAAATTAAATGCCAGGGGACAGGTCTCACCCAGCTTCTTGGCTGTGGCAACAGCCTTTTCGCACTCGAAGAATGCAGCGTTACTGTCGCCAGATAGTCTCAGCGCCTGGGCTAAATTGTAGTGCAATAGCGGCACTGTGCCTGAATCTTCAAGCATGATAGCTTTCTTGAAATATTCGACCGCTTCTTGTGCTTTGGTCGAATTGCCTTGCTGGGTGAGGGCTAGACCAAATAAGTTCCAAAATTGAGGATTGGCAGAAATAGAACTTTTTACTACTTTGCGGCAGTCCCATTCAGCTTCGACATATTTTCCCGTCTTTATATAACCGGTTATATTTTTGATGGTGCCATTTTCAGAACTGTCTTGTTTGGGCGCTTCTTCTGTCATTCCAAGCGACTTTCGCATAGCCAGAATCTTTTGTCTGGTATCGTTAATGTAGGCAGGTTCTGTTTCGAATTTGAGTGACTGATTGAAGGCATCAAGCGCGTTTTTGAGGTCATTTTTGCGCTCAAGCACAAGTCCTAAATGATAATAAGCAAGCGCGTAATCGGGCTTAAGCTTGATGGCAAGCCGACCTTCTTTTTCTGCCTGATCTAAATTATCGAGACAATAATAAGTACTGGCAAGGCCATTGTGGGCGAAAGCAAAGCTTGCATCAGCTTCGACCGATTTTTTGAATTGCTCAAGCGCTTCGTCATAACGCTTTTGGTCGCGCAAAACATTTCCTAAACTGTAATGCAACTTTGCATCTTTGCCTTTAGTAAGGCGTAATGCCATTTTGTAGAGCGACTCGGATTCGGCATATTGTTTTAACTTATAGCGAACCACAGCTAGATTGCACAAACTAGGCAGAAAAGTGGGGTTGATATCAATCGCCTTTTCATAAGCGTTTGCTGCTTGAGTCAAATCTCCAGAGCGATAGTAAACAAGCCCAATATTGTTGTGCGCCTCAAAGCAACGCCCATTTATACTGAGTGCCTTTTCAAACGAGATTTTGGCTTGAGGGAAATTGCCTTTTTTTAGAAGCTCGCTGCCTTCTTGCAAATATTCGTAAATTTGCGCAGGATACTTGGAATTATTAAAATCGTTAGAGTTATTGCTATCTGCACTTTGAGCAGATGCGCCAAGCAAGGCTTCGCCGCTTGCAAAACTGCACAATAAAGTAAGCATCAAAAGACCACCGAGTAATCGCCTTTGGCGAGGCGATTTTTGCGTAATCTTGCTGGAAATGGCTTTGTCTGTGATCTGCATCTTTGCTTATGCTAATATACAAGATTCGCTCTTTAAGCTCTCATGCTTATCAATAATATAGGCGTTTAACTCTTGAGAGTAGCCCCGTCCAATTACATGCGCAATAATCCTCTAGCGGCATCTCTTTATGAGCTTTTCCTGAACAGTCCTAAGTTTGCCCGCCTCATAACACGCGTCAATAGATCTAAAGAGGCGAAGGATAACGAGCTAAATATTTCTGGTTTGACAGACTCGGCTAAAACTTTGATTTTGTCGGTCATGCAGCACCAGGTCAAAAAGCCGCTTGTGATGATATGTCAGGATAATCACAGCGCAGCGCATTATCATCAAGAATTTACCAATCTTTCGCGCTTTAAAGTGCTCTGGTATCCAGCCTCTGAAGTGTCGCCTTATGAGCAAGTGTTGAGCGGACCAGATAACGTGGCTGCCCAAATGGAAGTGTTGCGCACACTTTCTGATATGAAAAATAATGAGCAAGGTGAGCCCTATGTAATTATTGTGGCTGCGCGTGCATTGATGCAGCGAGTGCTCGATGCCGATACTTTGTCGCGCAATACAGTAAAGCTAAGAGTTGGAGAAAATATAAATACAGACAAGCTTGCCACTGACCTTGTAAAGCTTGGCTATAGTCGCGAAACTCTGGTTACACTGCGTGGCGAATTCAGTATCAGGGGCGATATCGTCGATATTTATCCAAGTTCGGGACCGCCTGTGCGGGTCGAATTATTTGGTGACGAAGTTGAGTCGATTAGACTCTTTAATATAGACAATCAGCGCTCTTTTGAAGAGAACAAAGTGCTTGAGATTCCGCCACGCTGGTGGATTGTTCTAGACGAGCACGAAGACTCGCGCACCAAGTTAGCAGAGCGCCTGCGCGAAGCAGCCAAAGCTGCCATCGCCAAGCTTGAGCCTAATCCCGGAGATACGCTGCGCTCAATTATGGATGGCGATTTAGAAGCCATCGAATCTGGTGCCTATCCAGAATCAATTGAGTATTACGCACCATATATATCTGACAAGTTTGCCACCTTAATAGATTACTTGCCGAGCGATGCCATACTTGCCATCGACGAATATGATTCTATTGCCCAGAGTCTTTCTTCGTTTGAAGAAAAAATCGATCGAAATGTCCATGAAGGTCTTGAGAACGGGCGTCTTTTACCCTTGCCTCGCAAATTGCATCTTGAGCAAAAAGATGTATTTGAGCAATTAAAACAATTCCAGAAAGCATATTTATCCAGTCTGCCAATTTTTGATCCAGAGCTTGCAGGCTCTGATGCTGCTCAAAAAATGGTGATTGATTTCAACTCGGTGCCGATTCAAAAATTCGGTAACGACATGAGCAAAGTAATGACGCGGGTAAAAGAAGCTCGTGCTGCTGGAAAAGCAATAATTGTTTCGACCGACCAGCCACAGCGCTTGATGGGACTTTTGCGTGAGTGGGATTGTCTTGCCACTTATTTGCCCACATCAGACGATGCCACTCCTGTTCAAACAGATGTGCAAGATACAACTCAGCATGGAAAAGTTTTTGTCACTCGCAATGGCTTTATCCATGGCTTTTCGCTTGAAGAAGAAAACATAGTTAGTATCACCGATGGTGAAATGTTTGGTTTGAAGCGCAAACCAACAGTCTATCGAAAAAATGCTGTCGAGAAAAACGTCGAAAAATTTACTTCTGTCGCCGACCTTACTGTGGGCGATTATGTCGTTCATATTAAACAGGGCATCGGACAATTTACCGGTATTCAACGTCTTACTGTAGACACTCAACAAAGAGAATATTTGACAGTCCAGTATTCGGGCGACGACAAATTATACGTGCCTGTAGACCAGATACACATGTTGTCGCGCTACAGAGGTGCAGGCGATAACGCGCCAAGACTGTCTAAATTAGGTGGCTCCGAGTGGGAGAACACTAAAAAGAAAGTCAAAAAATCGGTCCGTCGCATTGCCGAAGACCTGGTCAATTTGTATGCACTCAGAGCTAAACAAGTTGGTTTTCAAAGTTTGCCAGACACTCCATGGCAGTACGAAATGGAAGAAGGATTCCCATTTGAAGAAACGCCAGATCAATGGCAAGCCATTATGGATGTCAAAAAAGATCTCGAATCAGATAAGCCGATGGACAGGCTCATTCTGGGAGATGTCGGGTTTGGTAAGACCGAAGTTGCAATTCGTGGCATTTTCAAAATGGTCATGTCAGGCAAGCAAGCCGCTGTGCTTGTTCCTACTACTATTCTTGCTCAACAGCACTTCAATAATATAAGTGACAGATTTGCTGCTTATCCAATTAGAGTTGGCTTGCTCAATAGATTTAGAACGCCAAAAGAACAACGCGAAGTTGTTCGTCGTCTAGGTACTGGCGAGTGCGATGTTGTTGTAGGCACTCACAGAATGCTGCAAAAAGACATGTCGTTTAAAGATCTAGGTTTGGTCGTAATCGACGAAGAGCATAGATTTGGTGTGGCGCACAAAGAGAAATTAAAACAATTGCGAGTAGCTGTAGATGTGCTTACAATGTCGGCTACGCCAATTCCAAGAACTTTGCACATGGCACTATCGGGAGTGCGCGACTTATCTAATATAAGTACGCCACCAAGCAATAGAAATCCGGTCAAAACATTTGTGGGCGAATACAAATTGCCTTTAGTCAGAACCGCTATATTGCACGAGTTAGAGCGTGGCGGTCAGATATATTTCGTCCATAATAGAGTCGAGTCTATCGAACAAGTAGCAATGGAATTAAAAGACCTGGTGCCAGAAGCACGCATAAGTATCGGTCATGGTCAAATGCCTGAGCACGTACTAGAAAACGTGATGCTTGCATTCAACGCACATGAGTTCGATATTTTGGTATGCACCACTATTATCGAATCTGGTTTAGATATTCCAAACAGCAATACAATAATAATAGATGACGCAGACAAATTTGGTCTGGCTCAGCTTTATCAATTGCGTGGTCGTGTTGGCAGAAGCGATGTGCAAGCGTATTGTTATTGTCTTTATAAACCACAAAAAATTCTAAGCGATCAGGCTCAAAGCAGACTGAAAGCTGTTCGCGAATTCACATCGCTTGGATCTGGTTACATGATTGCAATGCGCGACATGGAAATTCGAGGCGTTGGAAACATACTTGGTGCCGAACAGCACGGGCACATGGTATCAGTCGGTTATGACTTATATTGCAAACTATTAGACGAATCAGTCTCTGAGCTTAAAGGTGCACCACGCTCGTCTACGCTTGATAGTCAGATTGATTTGAACGTTACAGCCTATCTGCCTGAAACTTATGTTCAAGACAATAGACAAAGACTAATCGAATATAAACGTCTTGCAGATGTTGTGACCATGCGCGAGTTGGAGCTTATTAACTCAGAGTGGCGCGATAGATTCGGCAAAGTTCCAGACGAAGCTCAACAGCTGATGGACGTAGTAAAACTGCGTATGCTTGCAAGCGATGCCAATATTTCAGCCATCAAGCCAGACTTCCAGGGCATTAGATTATCTGTCAGTTATCGTTTGCAACAGTGGCTACCAATTCAAAATAAATTGCCTAAACACTTGAGCCGATTAACCACTTACAAACCTGGTCAAGCAGGTGGACAGGGTGCTCAGCCTTCGGTAATTGTAAAGGTGGATGGACTATCGGCAGTTGAACAGTTAAACTTGCTAATTGAATTAATCTCTTCGATGCTGGCTTTTGGTGCTTCAAGAACAACATAATGCAAAAAAATATAATTACTAAATTGGCTGCTCTTACACTTGGTGTCATTTTTGCTTTCGCTGGTTGTGCCACCAAAAATACAGACAACGCCGACACCAAACTCGGTGCCACTAATAATGCTCAAAAATCGGCAGTTGATTTTTATTCTGGCAAAATTTCAAACCTGGAATTTAAATCCAGTCTGATTGAAAAAATACGCAAAGAAAATCTTGGCGATCAAATAGTTATTTTTAAAATCGGCAACGAAAGCGTCAATGTAGGCGACTTTAAAAATTCATTCAAAGCAATGCAAGCACAAATGAAATTGTTGCTCAATCAAACTCCAGGCATGGAGCAACGAATGGTTGAGCAAGCCAAACAACTTAATATCAGTTTGACACCAGACGAACAATCTAAGCTTATAGCCATGGCTCACCAGCGTGGTGGAGCCAGTTTAGATAAAACACTCAAAGATCAAAATATTTCAGTTGCCGATTTCGATAAGCAAGTTTTGCAAATGGGACTGGCTATAAAAGTGATAACTTCGACCGTCGAGCAATCTTGTTTAAATCAACTAATAACTAAGTGTCTTTTGATAGATGGCGCTTATCAGGCTGGTCTTGCTAAGGCTGCCTATAGTAATTATGTCGATTACAAAGGCTCAGCTGAGTATAAAGAAATCTTGAAAGTGACCGACATCACTCCCACTCAATTGCAAGAGCAAATCATCAAAGAAGGTCTTGCCGAAGCGATGCAAGATCGAATTTTATCCGATGTTCGCATCTCGAACAAAGATGTATTCGACTTTTATGTCCAGGAAAAAGACAGATTCAAAAGCGAAGGATTAGTTCATTGGGCTCAAATATTTTTTGCTTCGCCCAAAGCTGAATTGAAGCGTAATCCCAGTATGATCGCTTATATAAAGACCGCCGATCCCAAAATGACTGATGCAGATATTGCAAAGCGATTAGAAGATGGCGAAGTGATTCAGCGCAAAAAAGCTCTATACGATTTACGTAAAGCTCTGACCGGTTCTGATTTTGCCAAACTGGCAAACGAAGACACAGATGACCGCGAAGCCAAGCAAGCTAAGTCTGGCGGTGACATGGGTTATATGTCTCAAAGCGAGCTTGAATCGAACGAAGTGTTTGCGCCAATTTCAAAAGCGCTTAAAGCGATGCAGCCAAATCAAATTTATCCGCAATTAATTGAAACGCCTTACGGTTGGCATGTAATCAAATTGATTAATAGACCAAAAGACGTCGTTCCATTTTCTGAAATCAAAGATGGACTGAAAGCTTCGCTCATTGCAAAAAGCAAAGAGGCAATAATCAAGCAGTGGATTGCCAAACAGCAAGAAGTAAAGAGTCTGGACGTAGCAAAAGAATTCTCTGACTGTCTCTCCTTTTCTGGTTGATAATCTGGCATAATGTGCCATGCATCCAAAGTTAATTGAGGATATCAAGAATGTTGTCTAAGTCGGGTTTGTTCGTTTTAAGTTTGTCCTGTGCTTCTTTGCTCCTGTCGGTCAATTCAGCCGAAGCAAAAAAAACAGAAAAAACGACCGTCAAAGTTACTAAGGAAAAAGTAGAAGTAAAGAAGACTGCTTCCAAAGTAAACGCCGGAGCCTACGAAGCGAATAGAGAGGGCACCAAACTTGGTATGTACGAGCACCCTCACCAAGCGCTTGAGAAGTTCAACGAAGCTATCAAGCTCGACGCGAACTACGCTCTAGCTTATGCCAACCGTGGCAACACCCTCATGTTGCTTGGCAAAACTAGCGAAGCACTAAAAGACCTCGACAAAGCTATTGCTCTCGATTCCAATCTGGCAGTGGCTTACGCTAATCGCTCATGGGCATATAACGTGATGCGCAACTACAAAGCGGCAGTTGCTGACTGCGACAAAGCAATCAAGCTCAACTCAAAACTGGTTCTTGCTTACACTAACCGCGCTCACGCCCACAACAAATTGGGCAACCATCAAGCCGCACTTGCAGATTGCAATCTAGCCATCAAAACCAATCCTGAATTTGCACCAGCTTACGTCAACCGCTCGCACACAAATATCGGACTGAAAGATTACAAAGCAGCTATTCAAGACGCTAATAAAGCAATCGAATTGAATCCAGGTTCCGCTAAAGCTTATCTCAACCGTGGTCACGCACTTCGTCACCTTGGCGAACTCGATGAGTCTATGGCTGATTTCGACAAAGCCATTGCTCTCAACAAGACTCTAGGCGCTGCTTACTTCAATCGCTCTGAGACATTGCAAGCTAAGTCAGACAAAGACATGGAAACAGCCAGAAAGCTCGGCTTCAGGACTACTGACGACAAATAGAGTTCGTTGCCTTTTACATTAGCCCATCCAGCAGCCGTTTTACCTTTCAGGCGGCTGTGTCCAGATAAACTCAACTTTGCTGCACTCGTGTTGGGCAGCATAAGTCCTGATTTCTTTTATTTTTTGAACTTCTGGAATGTTGGCGCGTATGGGCACACTTTGCCTGGCTCAGTTTTAATTAGTCTTCCTGTTTGTTTGATATCGTATCTGGTGTTGCGCTTTTATAGCGTACCAATTGCTGAACTGTTGTTCGAGCCATTCGACAAAGCGCTAATTAATGGCTTTGCTCAGAAATCTAGCTTTCTTGCGCTTGTGTTGTCTTTCTTAATTGGAATCTGGACTCATATCATTTGGGACAGTTTTACTCATGCTCATGGTTTTTTTGTAGATCGAATTCCACTCTTGCAAAGCTCTATAGGCTATTTCAATGGGCATGGAATCATGACCTATTCTATTTTTCAATACATAGGCTCTGCCATTGGATTATTGATACTGGCTATCTGGTATCAAAAACGTCTGAGTAAAGAGCTAAACGAATCTATAAAAATAACCTGGCGCAAATCAATACGCTGGATTGCGTTTATCATTCTTGCATTAGTTGCCATCACAATCGAAGTGCTGCCTGAGCTTACCAACGCTCCCACTCTCGATATAGCGACACTTAAAAATATTGGCGTCTATAGTCTTTTTCACTTCTTGCGAGACTTTACGATTTTAATTGCACTAGTTGTGGTGGGACGGAAAATGCGTGCATCACTCTGGAACAAGAGTTTGATATTACTTACTATCATTGTAGGTGGTGCCTCGGTGCTCGGCTTCTTCGGCGAAGCAAATGATATTTTTGAACTTCTAAGTCATTTGCGTTTTCTTCATTTTATAGGTTTGCTATTTTTAGCAATAATGCTCATTTCCTGCCGCAATAGAATGTGGACTGCTATATCTCTTGTGTTTTGTTTCTTGAACGCAGCCGCCATAGCGCCGCTCTATATGCCTGTTTCCAGAGGGGACCATGCAAAGAAAATGTCTGTCCTGCAAATGAACTTGTGGGGTGGCAAGAATCGCAATTACAAAGAAGTGTTTGATGCGATAGAAAAATCAGATGCCGATGTTGTAGGAGTGTCAGAAGTAACTCAAACATGGGAGCAAAAGCTAGTCCAAGAACTCAAAGAAAAGTATCCGTATTATGTTACTCATAATTCAGTGCTGGAGCCGCGATACGGCGGTGTCGCTCTGTTTAGCAAATACAAGCTCGATAACCAAAAGACTATTCAGTTTCCATCGAGTATGCGCACTCGAATCGAAGGAGATATAAATTTTCCTGAGCAAAAAACGCATATCGTATTATGTCATCCAAAAGTGCCAAAGCCAGGCACCACTTTTCGCAACGACGAACTTGACACTATAGCCGAATCCATTAGTTCGCAATCACTGCCATGTATTTTAATAGGTGATCTTAACTGCACGCCCTTTTCGCCCTATTTCGACAAGTTGCTTTCTAAAAGCGGATTGCAAGATTCAGAGCGCGGTTATGGTATCCAACCAACATGGTCTTTGCATTGGCCAATGCCACTATTTCCAATCGATCACTTGTTACATGCAAGTGAATTTATAACTACAAATAGACAATTGTTGAAGCCTGTGGGCTCAGATCATTCGCCACTATTAGTCGAGCTATCTTATGAATAGATTGTTTATCGCCACATTTTTAAATGAATCAGAGAAAGATTTATTAGCGTCTCTTTTAGGTTCGAGCAAATCTTTTATAAGTTCTGACAAATGGCATTTAACCTGGATGTTTCTAGGCGATTGCAAGAAAGAACTTGAACCTGAGATTTTGCAGATACTGGAAGAAACGGCTACAAATTGTAAATCTCAAAAAATTACTTACGACAAATTTTCAATTTGGCCATCAAGTAATCGACCAAGAGTTGGAGTGCTCGAATCATCAGCGCCACCATCTGAGTTTGTCGCATCAGTAGAGCAAATGCAAAAGAAATTGGCGCCATTGCTTACAAGTCCAGGTGAGCAACACGGACATTTTAAGCCGCATATTACTATCGCTCGATTTAAAAATCAATCGATCGACCAGACTCAGTTCAATACAGAATCTCTACCTTTGATTCAAAATGTAAGCGAGGTCGCGCTTGTAATGAGCGATTTTAAGTCATACAAAGTAATCGAAAAATTTTCATTGAGGCAAGAATAGTATTCTAGACATCGACTGGGGAAGAACAGCAATTATATTAGGCACTGCTTTTGGTGCCACACTCTTGAGTTCGATGTCTGGAACTGGCTCAAGTATGATCTCAACTCCAGTCTGGCTCATGCTTGGATTTCCATTGCCTGTAGCAATTGCATCTAACGATGTAAATGGTGCCCTATGGACCACGATTGCAGCGCGCAATTATCTGCGTGGACACAAAATAGACTGGCGTCTCGTGGCCTGTTTTGTTGCATTTGGGCTAATCGGTGCATATGGCGGAGCAATGGTGATCATGCATTGTCGCCCCCAGAACATAGAGCGCATCATCGGATGCATTATTCTTTGCGTCGTGGTTCTGTCCTTCGTTCATCGCAAGTTTGGAGTAGAAGAAAGCGCACCGAAGTGGAATCGAGTCTGCACCGGTTTGTTGGGACTGCCGCTGGGCTTTTACGAGGCATTCTTTGGCGCAGGCAACGGCATTTTTACATCGTCTGCCATAGCCGCCACGCGCGGGCTTAGAATTCTGGAATCACTGGGCTATTACTATATTGTAAGTTGTGTCTGGTGTATTTTCGCTGCCGCAGTCTACATTTCAAATGGAAACTGGGATCTGAAATTGATGATTCCATCCACCATTGGCTCTTTCACTGGTGCTGCCATCGGCTCGCGCATCGGGCGTAAGCAAGGGGTGGGATTTGTTAAAACAGTTTCGATTATAGTGGGTTCGGTTTTAGGCATAAAAATGATTTTGGGTCTCTAAATTTTCAAGCTGGCAAGTATAAGTATCAAAGACCATGAGGACAATAAATTGAAACGGGCTACAGGCAAGGAAATTCTCAGTCTAGCAGCGCTAACAAGTCTGCTAATCGGTTTGAGTTTGCCCGCATTCAGTTATATCGAGAATTACACGCCAATCTCGCCCAAAGACAAAGCAAAGAAATTCAAGCTCAAAACAGTCGTGTCTGAAAATCTAAAGAAAGACGCTGTACTTCCTATTGGTCCTGGCAAGATGCACCTTGCTGACTCAAAGGCTGGGGAGCCGCAATTAATTATCGAAGGCAAAGACAAGTCAGGCAAAGCGTGGCGCTTTCAAAAACCATATGCCGGACTTGGTACCACTTTTATGGTGGGTGACTTAGATAAAAACGGCAATGACGATATGGTCTTAATGCAAGCTACGGGCGGTTGCGGATTGGCACCTATGAATTGCATGACTATTTTGACTTTTGATAGAGACAAAAAGCCTTTTGTTTTTGAGTTCTTTGGTTATTTCAATTGGGACGATGTAGCAAATGATGAAAAGCCCAAGAAGGCTAATTGTTATTGCGAAGACATAGTTGATTTAAATGGAGATGGTAAAGCCGAGATTATTCTGACTGAATTGTCTTCGTCTGAAAATAAAGGCAAGTATCATTCATTCTGGACAACATCTATGTACACGTGCAAAGACGCTGGCTGGCAGCGCCTTGCTACTTACAATAATCAGAAATTGCCAATGCAAGTTCGCTACACTTCAAAGCCTAATCTAAAAGTCCTGACCAATCCTCCATTGAATATTACTCCCTTTCATGATTTGTCGAGCTATCCAGAAAATAAATGGAAAAGCGGAGTTTTAAATTTATACAAACGCGGCGGCGACAATCTGCTCATGCAAATGACACTGGACGGAAAGAAACGCACTACTGCAACCGGCAATGGTGGCGTCTATCTTTTAGATGATAGAGGTGCTACTTCTGAAGTTATTAGCTTGGATAGCCCTAAATTTGATGATGTTTTAGAAGAGCTAGCTAAAGCCAAAACTAAAATCAATTATTTGCCGTCTAGTGTTCCAGGAGAAATGCCACCATACATGTGGGCGAAGTAAATTGTGAACAGTATAAATAATTGCGCGAAACCTTAATAACTGCGCGCAAAACAAATTAATTGCGCGCAAATTTAGATAACTGCGCGAAATGCTAATAACTGCGCGCAAGACGGGATAACTGCGCGCAAGACAGGATAACTGCGCGTACAATTAATGCCACCATCTGAATATTGGCTCTGCTCATCGTGTTTGGTAACATGAGAGCAATTGCTCTTTTCATCGAATAAAAGTTTTAGCGACCGTAATACTGAACGTAGCGGCCCCAGTTGTGGTCGTCTTGTGTGGCTTCAGATGAAGAGCCAGCCTGGCTTACGCCGCCCGACATTGATTCTGATTCTGAGGCATAAACGCCGCCCGATTGTGACTCGGCGCCTGTGTCGTACACGCCGCCAGATTCCGACGAGGAGCCTGCGTTAGAGACGCCGCCCGACATTGATTCTGAACCTGTGTCGTACACGCCGCCTGATTCGGACCCGTCACCAAATACAAAACCACCCGATTCGGATTCGGCAAAAGCGTTTTGCGCATTTAGACCAAGCGCAACAACTACTGCGAGCAAACCGGACTTGACGAGTGTTCTTGTAGACAAAGGCATTTTATATCTCCGCTTCGGCAACCTTATTATCCTATTATCTTGAAAACTGGTTTGGAATCAATTTTATAAAAAGGGATTTTGTTTTCGTTCGTCATAGATTGATGTGTCTGGTCCATGCCCGGCAACCACGCGGGTAGAGTCGTCTAGAACCATAAGACGTTCTTTAATAGACTTGATAATTTTTTCGTGCGAGCCGCCCCACAAGTCGGTGCGACCTATACTACGGCTGAAAAGTGTGTCGCCTGAAAAGAGGACATTTTCCTCGTCCTGCAACGAAAAACAAAGGCTGCCAGGAGTGTGTCCTGGGGTGTGCAAGACTTTGGTCTTCGATTTGCCCACAACAAGCTCTTCTTCATCGTCCAAAAAACGGTCGACAGGTAAAGGCTCGTCGCATTCAAAATTGAACATTTTGCACTGCATGGCTAGATTTTGATAAAGCCATTCGTCTTCTTTGTGCAAACAAATTTCAGCGCCGGTTTTTTCTTTTACCGCGCGGCTGCCGTGAATGTGGTCGAAGTGTGCGTGGGTGTGTATGAGATATTTGATTTTGAGATTGTTTTTGTCGCAAAATGCAATGATGTCATCCGGGTCACCGCCTGGATCTACCACAATTGCTTCGCCTGTTTCCTTGCAGCCAATGATTGAGCAATTGCATTGCAGAGGTCCTACAGGAAAGGTTTCGATTAAAAGCATTATTCAAACATCTCAGAGACTGAGCTGTCGTCGTGAATGCGCGAAATGGCTTCACCAAGCAATTGAGCAACGCTCAACTGCACAATTTTGTCTGGCAATTCGCTTTTCTCGTGCGGTATAGAATTGGTCACAATTAGCTTTTCGATGGGCGAATTGATAATGCGCTCGATAGCAGGACCAGACAAAACTGCGTGAGTGGCGCATGCAAAAATGCGCTTGGCTCCCTGCGCTTTGAGCAATTCAGCACCTTTTACAAGAGTGCCTGCTGTGTCTACAAGGTCATCGACCATGATGGCGTTTTTGTCTTTGACGTCACCCACAACGCTCATTACTTCAGCTTCGTTGTGCTTGGTACGACGTTTGTCGATGATTGCAATTGGAGAGTCGTCTAATTTTTTAGCGAATGCACGCGTACGTGAAACTCCGCCTACATCTGGCGAGACCAGAACCAGATCTGAAAGATTCAATCCGGCGATATATTCGACCAGCACTGGACTTGCGTACAAGTGATCTACAAGAATGTTGAAGAATCCCATAATTTGCGGTGCGTGCAAATCAAGCGCTACAACGCGCTCGGCTCCAGCTGTGGTGAGCAAGTCTGCCACAAGTTTGGATGTGATGGCTTCGCGTCCGGCTGCTTTTCTATCCTGACGCCCATAACCGTAATAGGGCATTACTACTGTTATGCGTCCAGCCGATGCTCGCTTAAGAGCGTCGAGCAAGATAAGTAGCTCCATCAAATTTTCATTGACGGGAGTTGAGGTCGGTTGAATAAGGAAACAATCAAGTCCTCGGACGCTTTCTTGAACCTGGACATAAATTTCGCCATCAGAAAAGGGTGAAATTTTGACTGGAGAAAGTGAAAGACCCATATACTCAGCTACTTCGCGAGCCAGTTCGGGGTTTGCCGTGCCTGAAAGGATTCTCAGTTCGGTTCTACTTAGGGGTGCTTTGCGGTCCCTTACGGGGATTTGTGCTACCAAGAACCGACCCTCCAGTGATGTTGATGCGCTTATTTTAGGGCAGTCCGACTCAATAATAAAGTGATTGACCGACTTCTTGACGATTTCATTACGCTAAGAAATCTTAGCTTCCAGGCTCTTCGACTCACACAAAGTCCGCTCCAGGCAGTATCTAATATGATGATAAGAAAGTCCGCCCTGCATATAAGCGACATATGGCGAGCGTAGTGGACCGTCGGCTGAAAATTCTATGGTCGAATTTTCTACAAAAGTACCCCCTGCCATCACTACTTCATCCTGATAACCGGGCATTTGGGCTGGAGCTGGATTAACGTGCGAATTTACGGGCGAATATTTCTGGATGGTCTGACAGAACTCGACTAGTTTGTCCGGGGATCCCAAAATAATCGATTGAATAATGTCGTATCTATTTTCTAGTGGTCCGGGACTGACTACATAACCCATTTTTTCAAACACCATGGCATAAAGACTTGCGCCTTTTAAAGCTTGCGATACTACAAGTGGTGCCATGAATAAACCCTGGAAAATGCTTCTATATTGGTTATACGAAACACCAAGATGGTCGCCCACTCCAGGCGCCGTTAATCTATTTGCCGCAGAAAGAACAGCGCTTTCTTTGCCAGCTAAATAACCACCAGTGATAGCAAGACCACCCCCTGGATTTTTAATGAGCGAGCCTGCTACTAAATCTGCTCCAATTGCGGTAGGCTCTAATTCTTCGACGAATTCGCCATAGCAATTATCGACTAATACTAATGCGTTTTTGTCAGTCTCTCGCACGCAGTCAATTAGTTTTTTGATGTCTTGTTGTGACAAAGACTTTCTGTCGACGCTGTAACCACGCGACTTTTGAATATAATAGATTTTTGCTCCTGCATTTTTTTGCAGTACAGATTTAATTTCTTCGGCACTAAAAACTTGCGGATTTAAATCTAACTGAACATAAGATGCACCAAGACTCTTCATGTTTCCTGGCTCTTCATCACGCAGTCCAAGCACTGGTTCGAGCGAATCATAAGGGGCGCCAGTTAGTGCAACGAATTTATCGCCTTTTGCAATATTTCCAAGAATGGCACAGGCAAGCGCATGAGTCCCTGATACAAATTGCATTCGCACACAGGCACGCTCTGCTCCAAAGATGATAGCAAACGCCTTATCCAGCGCCATTCGACCTGGATCGTCAATGGCATAGCCAGTTTTTTCAACGAAAAACTCTTCGGTCAGTCTTATTTGTCTGAAAGCCTCAGTCACTTTGCACTGATTCTTGTAAGCAATTTCGTCTATTAGAGCAAATCTATCGCGTAGGTCTTTTTCTGCTTGCTCTATTAATTGTTTTGCTTTCTGGTCTTTTATTTCGCCCATTTTCTCGCCCATTTGATGGCATGTGCCCCTTGTCAGTTTGAATCATTTAAACAGATTTTTTGTTTTAAAAATTGAACTCCACTTAGTAAAAACACGTCTTACTAGTGGAGGAGATTTTTATGTTCCTAAACTGGAGCGCACTTTTACTTGAAGAACTCTGTCGCAAATGCAAGGCGCCAGTCCCTTCTTCCTTATCTTTAAGAAATACAAGCTTGCTGCTTCTTACTTTATGCAGTGTCTGCAGACAATTTATCGAACTTAATAATAAAACTGTTCTCTTTCTCAATCTTGAA
The DNA here is from genome assembly GCA_016699165.1 of Candidatus Melainabacteria bacterium. Lineage (GTDB taxonomy): Bacteria > Cyanobacteriota > Vampirovibrionia > Obscuribacterales > Obscuribacteraceae > Aved-18. The sequence continues at coordinate 5,022,316 of CP064963.1, forward strand.
TCTGAACCCAAGAGTCTGCTTGCACCTGTAATATCGTCAACTGCTTATGAAGGCTTGGCCCAACGTCTAATCAAGCGACTCAAATACAACGAAGATAAAATCATCGCGCGCGACTTGGGTGCAATGATGTTTGATACATTCGAATCTATTGTGTTGAAGCAACGTCTTGTTGAATGTCATGAATCGATAATTGTTACTCCAGTACCATTGCACAGAGCTAAAACCAGGCACCGAGGCTATAATCAGGCGGCGTTGCTTGCACTCTATTTTCTGAAACAGTCCAAATCAAAAATGCGCTCGCGATATGAAGAACTACTTGAGCGAACGAAAGAAACAAGTCCGATGTTTGGTCTGTCTCGCATAGAACGCTACCAGAATGTAAACATGGCATTTGCCTGTCGTCGCTTTTCTCCTCACTATCTAAGCGGCAAAACAATAATTCTTGTAGACGACGTATTTACCTCAGGAGCGACACTAAAAGAATGTGCCCGCACTCTAATTAATTCAGGCGCTGAATCTGTAATCGCCGTGACCGCCGCTCGCAGTCTGTAGTTTAAGCGTAATATCACCAACTATCACTAAAATCTCACGTCAGTTTGCATGTGTCTTTTATTTGTTTTCGCGGAGCGCTTAGCGCTAAGCGCTCCGCGAAAGTTCACTAACTTGAATGCTTTTGGGCGAGGGTGCTCTAAGTTTGCAGCTGGCATAAAAATCTCACGTCAATTTGCTTATGCACAGTTAGTCTAGATTTTTTAAGGCAGATTCAAATGCTTTGAGAGTTTGATCTAGATCAAAGTCCGTGTGCATAGTTGAGACGAAAGCGGCTTCAAATTGAGATGGTGGCCAGTAGACGCCCTCTTCAAGCAAGTTTTGCCAGAAGCGTGCAAATTTTTTGGTGTCAGAATTTTTAGCTGATTCAAAATCAAACACTTCTTTTTTAGTGAAAAATACAGTGAACATGCCGCAAGTCTTATTGACTATTGCGTCAATTTTTTGCTCGTCTATTATTTTTTGAATGCCAGCAACTAATTTGTCTGTGATTTCGCTCAGATCTTTTAGTGCCTCCCCGTTTTTAACGATACGCAATTGAGCCACACCACAAGCCATCGCAAGCGGGTTTCCAGAAAGAGTTCCTGCTTGATAAACTTCGCCAAGTGGTGCCACCATTTGCATAATGTCGGCTCTGCCACCATAAGCTCCAACAGGTAGTCCACCGCCAATTACTTTTCCAAGTGTGGTCAAGTCGGGCTTGATGTCGTACAACTCTTGAGCGCCACCTGGAGCTACTCTGAATCCAGTCATTACTTCATCAAATATCAAAAGAGATTTGTTTTCAGTACAAAGATCGCGCACACTTTGCAGATAACCATCTTTGGGTAAAAGTAAGCCAGCATTGCCTACAATGGGCTCGATTATGACTGCGGCAATTTCGCCTTTGTGTTCTTTGAACGCTTTTTTGAGCGCATCTACATCGTTGAATGGAATCGAGATAGTGAGCTTGGCTAAATCTTCAGGCACACCTTTAGAATTGGAAATGCCAAGAGTGGCAAGTCCAGAGCCAGCTTTCACAAGAAAAGAGTCAGCATGACCGTGATAGCAACCATCGAATTTGATTATCATGTCGCGACCGGTAAAACCGCGAGCAAGACGTACAGCCGACATGGTGGCTTCGGTGCCTGAATTTACAAAACGGACCATTTCTATCGATGGCATCATCTGACAGACCAGTTGGGCAAGCTCCACTTCCTGGCGGCAGGGAGCACCATAACTGATACCGTTTGCAAGAGCCAATTCCACTGCTTCCAAAACGCGAGGATGACGATGGCCCAGAATCATTGGACCCCAGGAGCCGACATAATCTATGTATTCGTTTTCGTCCACATCAATGATGCGAGAGCCGTCTGCTTTCTCTATGAAAATCGGGGTTGCATCCACCGATTTGCATGAGCGTGCTGGAGAGTTGACCCCGCCTGGCAAAACTTTGCAGGCTTCTTCGAACAATTTGTTCGATTTGGTGTTCTCTTTCTTCTGCGGGGTTTTTTCCACTAGCAACATGTCAGAGACTCCTATTTTTCAGCTGCTTCTTTAATACCAAGAACGCGATCGATTTGTGGTTCGATCATTTTGATTCCGTTTTCTCCGGCGGAGAAATTGCGCATTTTGTGCTCTGCATCGAAAAGATAATAACCAGGCACCACTTTATTCTGGAAGCGGTCTGTGATTTCGTGATAATTGTCGACCACGCATGGTTGTTTGATTTCGTATTCGGCAACGCATTCTTTTACAGCGTCGACATTGGTATCAGATTCCTGACGCGGCATATGTATAGAGATTATTTTCAGCCCGTAATCTTTGTACTTCTCTTGGAAGCGATCGATATCTGGCAAAGATTCTTTGCAAGAACCGCAGCTTATAGACCAGAAGTGAATTAAAACTGGCTTACCGGCCAAATCCTCGAATTTGATAGGGTCTGAATTGAACCAATCCGTCCCGCCTTCCAGTGATGGCAAGGGACTATCCATACGAATAGGCATAAAGTCTCCTTTTCTTAGAGCTAAGTTTATTTTAGCAGCGCACGCAAGTAACAAGTGAACTAAAAGAAAAACGAGTTGCCGATTCTCAATGAAAAGACAACTCGCTAGTTACTTTCTGGAAACTGTGACTAATTCAATCAATTAGACAGCTAGTGGTTTTTGACCTGGTTTCCAATCGGCAGCGCAAAGTCCGCCGGTTTTGAGAGCTTCAAGTACGCGAAGTGTTTCTTCTACGCTACGTCCAACGTTGAGCGAGTGCACAACTTGGTATTGGAGGTAACCATCTGGATCGATGATGAAAAGTCCGCGAAGAGCGATACCTTTATCTTCCATCAATACGCCGTAATCGCGGCTGACATCTTTAGTGATATCTGAAGCGAGGATGTATTTGAGTTCACCCAATCCGCCTTGGGCTTCTGGGGTTTTGATCCAAGCTCTGTGTGAGTAGACCGAGTCAGTTGACACAGCCATAACATCAGCACCGGCTTTTTTGAATTCTTCAATTTTGTCCGAGAAAGCTTTGATTTCTGTAGGGCAAACGAAGGTGAAATCTAATGGATAGAAGAACATAATCAACCATTTGCCTCTGTAATCGGCCAGGCTGACATTTTCTTTGAGGCTCTTCATGTCCTTGGTTGAGGGCATTTCAAAGGGCGGAGCTTTTTTTCCAACTTGCAACATAATGACGATAACTCCCTAAAAAGGTGGGTGGAACTTCAACAGTTCCGATTCCTTTAGATGGTAAACGCTAGCGCCAGCATCCTTAATATAATTAATGGAAATTGCATAATTTGGACAAGGTCTAATTACATGACCTGTCTAACTTCTTGACTTCTCGACCCATTCTCTGAGCTGACGCTCTAAATTGTTTGCCATGGCATAGCGCATGATTAGTGGGCTTTTAGGGTCCCAGCCAATATTCAATAAATGATTGAGATGGTCCGATGGGTTGGAGCTGTATTTAGACCGACCGAGCTCCGAGTCTTGTTCTTTTTCACTCATATCAAAATCATAATCTATGTACAGTGAAGCATGAGCTTATTTTTGACTGAGGTATAGGCTTCTTTGTTGGGAAGGTGTCCCTGAACGATTGAATATTTCTTGTCTCTGGTCTTAATAGTCAAAATTGTTTGACCAGAGGTTGTCATTTCAGATAAATCCTGAATTTGGCTATATTGAATTCGCGCTAAGTCTCTGCCCAGAAAACCGTTGGGAAAGGTGATTTCGTGCTCGCCAAGCCTTAATTTTCCGGGGTTGGCTATGGACCTATAAGCGCCCATAATGCCAGTCAGAACGAACAAAATCGAGCATACAAAAAGTCCCCAATAAAAGTTTGTGGCTCCCTGAAGATCAAACGTGATTAGATGCCAAAGAATAAGGCCTCGGTCATTGGTGCTTGCTTCGTGGAAAAGTACAAAACTACAAGCTGTAAAGAAGGCAGCTGCTAAAAACATGGTAATCAGAGGTGGTTTGTAGGTGTATTCCATAAAATCGGGTTGAAAAGAAGTTCTGCTCAAATAGGATCTTTTAAATTTTGTATTTATTCTCCATATATGTAAAGCCTAAAATTGACCGTCAATTGGGAATTTGCTAGGATAATCCATCGCTTAACTTGTCTTTGGCGCTCAAAGCCCGAAGTCAAGTTCGAGTCAGTCCAAATAACTAGTCGGAGATTATCTGAAATGTTTGCCATCGTAGAGGCCTGCGGCCGTCAGTACAAAGTAGAAAAAGGTCGCTATATAGACATCGACAGAAACGACTTGAAGAAAGACGCCGAATTGACTTTTGACAAAGTGGTCATGGTGGTCGATGGTACCGGTTCCAAAATCGGCAAACCTTATATAGACGGTGCCAGCGTTAAAGCTCATGTTCTTTCGGACCTGGTAGAAAACGAAGTGACCGGCAGAACAGTTTCGACAGTTCGTTCCAAAAAAACTATCGTGTATCACATGAAGCCTAAAAAAGGCACCCGCAAAAAAGTGGGACACAGAACCCAATTCACCCGCGTCATGATTGACGGAATTAACGTATAAAGATTTAAAAGAGAGAGAGGACATTTCGTCATGGCACATAAGAAAGGCGCAGGCTCAACAAGAAACGGACGCGATAGCAAGCCGAAAAGACTTGGCGTCAAAGTTTACGGCGGACAGCACGTGGTCCCCGGCAACATTCTAGTTCGCCAGCGCGGAACCAAAATTCACCCTGGATTCAATGTCAGAAAAGGTTCTGACGACACACTGTACGCCGTCATGGAAGGTACCGTGAACTATGAAGAAATCCGCGGTAGAAAACGCGTTAGCATTTTACTTGCTCCTGATGCAAATGCTGCAGCACCTGTTAAGGCTGCTGTTGCAACTGCCAAGCCTGCTAAGTAAGTTCGGCTAAATTCAGTATTGGCAAAGACAATTGAGGAGCTAGGCAAAGTTCTTGGTATCGAGGTACCTGATGCAGGCGCACTCGAAATAACTGGTCTTGCCTATAACTCTAAAGAAATAAAAGCAGGGGATGCCTTTTTTTGTATCCCGGGCGAAAAATTCGATGGCAATAAGTTCATTTCTGATGCCATCAAATCTGGTGCCCTTTTAATAGTTAGCGAAAAAGATAAGCCCGAAGACTTAGACAAAAACTTCAATGGCGCCTACTTCAAAGTCGAGTGCGTGCGCACAGCGATGGGGCAGCTTGCATCGTACTTCTTCGATTATCCAAGTACTAAATTACGACTGCTTGGTGTTACAGGCACAAATGGCAAAACGACCACCACTCACGTAATTGAGCACGTGCTCAATGCCTCTGGTTTTAAAACTGCACTGATAGGCACAATGGGTGTGCGTTGGCCAGGCAAAGCTGACTTTGTAGACACGCATCACACAACGCCTCAATCTATTGATTTGCAAAAACTGCTTGCTCAAATGGTCAAAGATGGCGTTACACATGCTGCGATGGAAGTGTCTAGCCATGCCATTTTTCTCAAGCGAGTAGAAGGCTGTCAATTTGCTTCTGCCAGTTTGACAAACCTTACTCAGGACCATTTAGATTTTCACAAAACAATGGACCAATACAGATACGCCAAGTTGGGTCTTTGGGACTTACTGAGCTTGAGCAATGCCAAAGATAAGACGAGCGTTATCAACAAAGACGATCCAAGCGTAATTTATTTTACTCAAGCAACTCCTGAATCGGCCACTCTTTTCACCTTTGGATTTAAAGAATCAGACTTTCAGGTATTGTCTGCAAAATACTCTGGTACTGGAACTGAAATCGTTTTGAAAACACCAGAATCAAAAGATGAGGTCAAGCTCACTCTGCCGCTTTTAGGCGAATTCAATGTGTATAACACTTTGACCGCGATGGCTGTTTGTTTTGGTGAAGGTGTGTCTGTGAGCCAATTTCAGAAAGCTCTTTCCACATTTGAATCGGTGCCTGGGCGCTTTCAATTAGTTGCTTTAGGCGAAAATGAATCTAAAAACGATAAGAACTCGCCCATCTGTATCGTAGACTACGCGCACACTCCAGACGGTCTGGAAAAAATTCTAAAAGCAGCAAGACCGATGGTAGAAGATGGAAAAAAACTATTTGTTGTGTTTGGTTGTGGTGGTGATCGCGATCCTATGAAACGACCAAAAATGGCTGAGGTAGCTGCTTCGCTTGCTGATCAGTTAATTATTACTTCGGACAATCCGCGCAGTGAAGACCCTGACAAAATTATCGAAGACATATTAGCTGGTATAGATCAGTCTAAAAAAGAAAAGGTGACTGTTGAAGCCTGCCGCCGCACTGCTATCTACCAAACAATCGCTCAGGCTCAAGCACAAGATATGGTTGTGGTAGCTGGAAAGGGGCATGAGACATATCAAATTCTTAAAGACCGCACTATCGATTTTAATGACGCTGAAGAAATCAAGATTGCCCTGAAAAAACGGTTATAATCTGCCCATGGGCATCAGTTTTCACATTTCATCAGTTCGAGAAGGCACTCTCTTCAATGTGATGCAACTTCTTAGTCTTGAGAAAGTAACTGGATCGCTCAATGTGCGCTTTGGTCCTAACATTCCAGAAGTTCTAATTTATTTCGAAGCGGGCAATTTGACTTGTGCCGAGTTTGGAGATTTACTTGGCGACGCTGTCTTGGACCTGCTTTTGTGTCAGGAATTTGCCATTAAAGAAATGGGTTTTAACCATGGACGCAAAAAAAATATTAAAGAAGAATCAATTATAAAAGGCGCTCAGCATCTATCTGGCGTGATGCTCAATATTTCGCGCGACATCGACCACTGCGAAGCGCGCTCACTTGTTTACGGCTCAATGGCTGTGCGCGAGAAAAATATGAAGGCAGATTCGTTGCTTGAAGTTTTTAATCAGTATGAAAAATGGAAACCGTCACTGCAAGCGATTCCAAGCGACGGTGACGACAAAGAAGCCCCTCTTCCTCACTGTGTTTTGTTGCACCGAGCTCTGCGCACAGGCAACTTGTCTTACGAGGCACCGCTTGTTTCGCTCAAATTATTGCGCGAACTAATTAGTATCGTGCAGCCACTTTCTGAGACCGAAGCTAAAAATTTGAAAGGATATATGCGCAGTCTTTTGCCGCATCCCAAAGCCACTCACATAACGATGGAAAGATTTCAAGCATTTGCAGGCGCCATAGAATCAATTGCCCAGAGGCGCTCAGAGGACCTGGGCAACACTGCACGCAAATCAATTCAAGAGATGATTAGAAAGGCTAAAGAGGCCTCATCTGATACTTCGACCAATATTGCAAAAGTCTAGCTTAAGGTCTAGATAATGTAGTCTTGACAAGGTTCTGGTATTATATCGGGATGCAAAAATTAGCTTTAATTGGCTTGGGAGCCTCCGGACTTTTCGCTTTAAAAGAGCTGGCTGGAGCAAATGTAGAGGTCGAAGTTTTCGACGTCGGACCTCAGTATCACAAACGATACGCATGTCCCATCGACCAGGGCAAATTGACTGTCTGTCCGCCTAAGGCTTGCAGTTACTGCGCACCGGGACAATCTGCCGGTAGTTGGAATGATTTCAAAGTTATATTATCTGCGTCGCCCGTCATTGGCGGCAGGCTATTTGAATTGATTGGTCAGGCAGAATTGCAAAAGTGTTTGGACGAAGTGCGCCAAACAATTCTGACCCATGCTCCAGTCGAAATACCTGTAGTTAAGCCAGATCAAGAAGATCTTGACTGGATTAATAAACGTGCAACGCTTGCTGGCATGACTTATCACTATCAAGAACTTTTGCACTGTGGCTCAGACAATGCACCTGCAATCAACACAAGCATTCTCAATGAAATTGTAGACAAAGGTCCCAACATTCAATTTCATTGGGACACAAAAGTCTTGAAGCTCGATAGACAGGGCGACAAATTCAGAGTGCTCTTTGATCATTACAGAAAGCCTGGCGACGAACAAAGTGACGTGTTTGATTACTGCATAGTTTCTGTCGGCAGAGGTGGTGCACATTGGCTCACCCAACAAGAATTTTATAAATCGCTCGACACAAATCCTGGTCAAGTCGACATCGGTGTTAGAGTCGAGACAAGTAAATACTTCACTCAGGAAGTGGACGAGCGTTTCTACGAGCCCAAGCTTTATTATGTAAGCAAGCATACAAACGATGTGGTGCGCAATTTCTGCTCTAACCCTGGTGGCTATGTGACACCAGAGAATCACCGCGAATATGTGCTTGTAAACGGACACTCCAAGATGTTCGAAAAATCTGAGAACAACAATTTTGCTGTGCTTGTTTCTAAAACATTCACTCGTCCCTTTAAAGATCCCCAAATGTATTCGCAGACCATTGCAAAGGTCGCAAACATGCTTGCAGGCGGCGGACCTCTAGTTCAGCGCTTAGGCGACTTGCGCCAGGGACGCAGAACTAAATCGCTCACAAATAACTTAATTACACCAACACTTGAAGCTGAATGCGGCGACATCGGTCTTGCTTATCCACATAGAATTCTTGCCAGCATCATCGAATATATGGATGCACTGGACAAAATTTGTCCTGGTGTCGCGGGTGACTCGACCCTGCTTTATGCACCAGAGTGTAAGAGTTATCCAGACTCTATTACAGTGTCTAAAACAATGGAAACAAATATCTCGAATCTCTATATCATAGGTGATTCTAGCTCCTGGACACGCGGAGTTGGTCAAGCCACTACAAGCGGTCTGCTTGCAGGTGCTGGTATTAAAAAGAAAGTGGCATCAATCCCTACACCATCGGTGGTGCCTATCACTAAGCCGCATACAGTGACGGCAATTACAAAAACCTCGCCAAAATCAGGCTAAACTAAAATATGAGCGATTTGCTTCAATGTTACTTAAGTGATGAACTTAAGGACGATCATGATATCACAACTATAAATTTGATTTTGTGCCGTGAAGTTCTATGCGGCGAGAACGACAGTTTCGCTGATTATGGCAATGAGTTCAATCTTTATGTCGAAAACCAGAGAGTCAAGCTGGAAAGGGGCGAAAGCAAAGAACAGTTCGCTCTTTCTGATTTTTGCAAAGCTCTATCTGATTGGCAGAGTAAGCTCTTGCAAAATGTCCCTTTGGCAATAAAGGATTTCTATCAGGGTATTTTGGACGACGACAACACAATTGCTGCAACAAGTTGTGCCAAAGCCTTGCCTGAATTAGAAAATATTTTGACGATTTGTATGACACTGATTCGATTATTCTGTTTTCAAGCTTATTTGAAACTAGCCAATAATCAAATGCAAGAAGAGGCTTTGTTGGCTTCCTCCTTAATAATCAAACTGGCTAAAAAATTCTCGACTGGAACATCGCCCAATTTTTGCTTCAATTAACTCAAGAATATCAATCTCAGAAAAATTCCAAGCAAGCTCTGCTTTTAATTGAGGAAGCGGCTTACAATCACAATGAGAGAAAAGTTGAAGGCGATCCAAATCACAAACATTTTCCAAACATCTGCTCGAAAATTATTTGGAGATACTAAAATCACAAAGCAAGAGCAGCACTTGCAGTTTGATGAATTTTATTCCACCTATATTGGGCATGCAAGTGAAATTGGGCGTCTCAATCTGGGCTTATACAAAGCTTGTTCACTTTATAACGAGTATAGAAATGCAACGGGAATGGCGCAATCTGCTGAGCAAATGCTTATGATGATGCGAGGACTGACAAGCAATGCAATGGTTAATCCCGAACACAGCTTCACTTCAAAGCCAATGAGCATGGATCAGTTGCACGATTTGCTCAAGTCGAGAATTCTAATCAATGCTGAAGCAACTGGATTATATAAACAATTCATCAAACATGCAGACGAGATAGAGTCTGATTTTGGCAAGTTAAAAGCGGAAAATGAATCTGTTTATCCTGAGCTTTGTCAGTTAATTGAAGACGATATTGAAAAGGCATTAAATATGGTGCAACCTATTCGAATCGATGAGAATACCCAACTCGATTGTGGTCCGACTGCAGATAACGATTTGCAAGAAGACTATTTGTACGACGACGTCGCCATTAAAATTGATGAAGCGGCAAACTTTCTCTCAAAATTAAAACAGAGATATCCTGCCGACATAGGCTCACCAAACGCCGAGCCAATAATACTATGGAAGCATCTGAAGTTTGGTCTACTGATAGGAGCTAACGAAAGACTGGCTAGAAAACTGGCTCAGGTGGTGATGAACTTTATCGATTATTTTCACGCCGACAAAAATAGTTCGCTCAAAAAAACAAAAGACGATCTTATCGTTTCTTTTGCTAGCGAGCCAAAATTTTTAAATCAGTGTTTTGCAGAGCTTGTCGCATTCTACGATGCTGCAGGTATGAGTGGAAGCGCCAATAATTTTAAGAATGTTGATTTGTCAAACGTAGTAGTAACAAAAGAATCCAAAGTCGCATGTACCGTTTTAATCTATATTCCACTCGATATTGAACATCATTTTGAAAACTTGAATTTCGATGTGCCCATTGCAATAGTAACTCAACAAATAGATTGGGAAGGTTCAGAATGCACCGAGCCTGAATATTTAGAAGAAGCCCCAGGAAAGGCGTTCAAGCTCATGACCATCATCACCAAAGATCCAGATGGTATGATTGCACTTTGCAAAAATGTGATTGTCGTCAGATGCTGCGAAGTATTATTTTTAAAACTGGAAAAGTATTGAATTAGCTTTAGGCGCGCGTGTTTCGGGGCGATTTTGAACTCGTCGCACAATCTCTCTGCCAATTGCATTGTCTGTTACATTAATCCCGCTGGGTCCCAGGGTCATAGAGCGTTTTTCATCGCTTATCAAACTTAGTTTTACGTTTGTGCCATCGCTTTCAAGTTTCACGCCAGCCGATTTTAGAGCACTTTGTAGCTCGCTTTGAACCCTTTCACTGCCATTCAAATAGGTAAAAGCGAATCGTCCTACATGAGCATTTTCCATTTGCTGAAGACCTACGTAAGTTTGTTTGTCGTAGTTAGCAAATTGGTCTTGACCCATTGCTACTTGCATCGCAGTTGAATCTACACGAGTTGTAGGCGGCTTAAAATATTCCATGTCGGCTGCACTTAAGGCTGATTGGACCGATAATCCATTTCTTGATTCTGCGGAATCTCTTGCGCCTAAATCTAAATCGGACATGACAGATTACTCCAGTAGAAAGTTGGGTGGGGATACTTTCTATTGTCAGGAGAATTCGCTTCGATTTAAATGGGGAGACTACGCTCTCTAGAAAAATCTAGCCGAGCATGGTTCTGCCCGGAGTTTTAGGCGGTTGAAGATGTCTTTGGATTTCTTGTGTAAACTGATTTACATCTATTTTGTTTCCGGCTTCTAAAAATCGACTGCGTAATGCCTCATAGTTTGAACCTGCGGGGTAAAGGAGATCAGCTTTGGGCGGATTCTTTCCGTCCGTGAGTAAGGTGCGACTTAGAGGTTCAATTCCTTTTACTTCTGTAGACAATGCAATTCGAGTAGGTCTACTCGGGTCATTAAGTGGAAATCTTTCAACGTAGAGGTCTATTCCTTTAGTTTTCAGTGCCGCTTTGATTGAATCCTGGGCATCTGCATTATTCAAAAAATAGTTAGTAAAACCATTTAAATCGCCTGCCCGAAGTAAATTAAAGCTCTCGGTTACTTCTTTAGGAATTGAAGTATTATCGCTAGCTTGAGCAGTTCGAAATAATCCTGCATCAGCCATCAATGCATCATGTGACCTTTTGCCTCAGTAGTGTTGTTTGCCACCGTCATTGATTGAACTCCGGTTGATCTGGTTTTCACCGCCATAATTCGAACTCCTTGCCTTTGCGACAAGTATATTATCGACAAATAGCCCGAAATTTAACCGCCTACTAGTTATTCCAAAGCAGGTCGGTGTCTTCATCGTCTGACACCATTTTCTTTTGAAGCGAAGCGTACTTCGCCATGAGAGCTGCAACTTCTGGATGTTCGACCCCCAAAGTCTTTTCGCAAAGCCCAAGACTCCATCTATATAATCTGTCTGCTTCTTCGAAATTCTCCTGGTCTTCATATAAATGCGCCAGATTCTCAATTGCTTTGGCTACGCTTGCATGCTCTGGACCGACGTTTTCTTGAATGATTGAAAGTGCCGCCAGAAATGCTGCTCGGCTTCAGCGTATCTGCCTTGATCTTGATAGACTTCGGCGAGCGAATTTAAAACTTCGGCGACATGCATGTGGCGCCCCAGTCGCGTTCTGATTTCAAGCAAAGTCTTGTACAAAGGTTCAGCCTGGTCGTACTTGCACTGAATATGAAAGAGATTGGCTAAATTACTCAACGTCTGTGCGGTGCTTGGATGGTCGAGTCCAAGGGCAGTCTGGCGAATTTTAAGTGCCTTCAATGAGTCTCTTCCGCTTTTGGAAAATTGCCTGCAAGCGATAGAGCTCAGCCAAATAATTTAAAATCACTGCGACACTTGGATGCAGGGTGCCCATTTTTCTTCGTTTAAATTCGAGCGCGCGCGCATAAATGGCTCGGCTTTGTCGTATCTACCTTCGGCATGATACAAGAGCGCCAGATTTGCAGCATGGCGCCAATGGTGGGATGATCGGGACCCAAAGTGGCTTCGCGCACTGCAATTGCTTTGCTGAACAAAGGCTCTGCCTGGTCATATTTGCCGTGCAGTCTATATAAATCGGCAAGTGATTCAAGCGTGTCTGCCAGTTTCACTTTGTCGCTGTCTTCGTGCGATTCAAAAATAGACAGCGCCCTGCGAAAACAACTTTCCACTTCTTGAAACTTGCCTTCTGCTAACGATAGACTTGACCCAGTTTATTCAATGTCTCAGCTAGTTCGTTTGAATCTTGCTGCCATTTCTCCTGCACGGCAAAAGCAGCTTTGAGCGCGTCTTCTGCCTTAAGCCACGATCCTTGCATCGAATAAATTTCACCAAAACCTCGATAGATTTCGGCAAAACTGGGGTCGTCTACAAGTGCGATTCGAGACTTGCCAGAATCTTCCTGAGTTATTGCGTCTAAAGTATTATCGGAAGTCTCATCGGGCGACATAAAGCCGTTTGCTTTCTCGCGTCTGGCTTCAATCAGCGCCTTTTGATAAGTCTTTCTGCATCTTCATACGCCCAAGGTCAAGCACGTTTTCCGGCTTCGATATAGGCTTTGAAGTTAATTGCGTCCTGGCTTTGGCTTGTTTCCATAGAATTTTAAAAACTAGTCCTAGTAAGAGTATGACCGAAAATGCAATGAGCTAATCGCAATTATTGGTACTTTTCACGCAAGGGTGATGATAAAATTGACTATTATCATTGAGCGCTTTTAGATTTAGGTATTTCTGGGCATAAATTAACATCTTGCAATTTGGTTTTGTATGACCGAAAATCCGCGAAGCAATAAGAGTGCCGAATCGGATGATGTGACATCGGTAAACTGATGTTGATCTAGTGCAAAACTAGAGATAATACTGTAAAAGATGTGATTGGTTTTGTCAAAGATCGAGAGCATCAAGATATTCGGGCAAAATCTAAATTACTATTCAACTGACAGCCCGTCTGAGCAGGTGCTTAAAAGTTATCGCCCGATGATAGGCGTAAGCATTTGAAGCAAATCGATCCGAAATAGATGGGCTAACTGATAGTCCAGATATTCAGACAAACGAAAGTCACAAGAATAACAACACAAAGAAGCCCGCAACAACGAGAGAGTTTAGCTCATTTTTTCAATACTTTCTCTCCCGATAAAGAAATCAAGCCCGAATGTGATTCTAAAACACAAGACTGAAGCTCTTGAAGATAGTTTCACATCTTTCACTATGCTTGCTTTGAAGCTAAGAATAATCAGGTGCCTGAGCCTGTTTCACTTTGCGTGAGCATGCTGACAGCTTGGCTTGATGGCAAGGGAAAAGCAGGATTTAATTGAGGCCTAAGCCGCGAGCTAAAAAGAATATCGCCTAATTGAATGCCTGGTATGAACGCAAAGAACTTCAAGAGAAGTTAGACACAGCCGAATCGAAAATCTTTCAAGCACGTGTGATCGATTTGGCAAAGAACCATATAGAGCGTGTCGATATAGATAAAGGCAATATCGATTGACAAGCAATATCTTTTGTTATTTGGACCGGATACTTATCAATTAATGGGCAGGAAAATGCTGCAAGACTGGGCAGGCAGCTCATGGTCTTTGGTATTGCACCAATAATAGGGAGTTGGTGAGGCAGGAAAACAAAAATTACAAGATAATCCCAGTAAATTATTTACAGATGGAACGACTAACAGAGTATTTGGTGGCACTGCCATTCGAGTAATACTGAGTCTACCTATTGGTATTAGGGGTAGTATCAACTGCATGTTTAGGAATTTTGGCAAACAAGTTTTAGATGAGCTAACCCTGCCAGAGAATAAAAAACGAAACGAGAATTGGTCAGTCTAGCTAAAAGCATAGATAGTTTCGATGATATTGAAATGATAGGTACTGGGCGTCAAGTTAAAGAGATATGCTGGCGCCAAAAATCACTCGAAATAGGTTTCGATTTAGTCACTGGTGGTGTCGCCATTGGTGAAGGACGAGCACCAAAGCACGAGCTTTCAGATGCAGTTAGTGGAGTTGATATAAGAGGTTTTACGAAAAAACGTAAGAGAAATTGGCGACGATGTATTGAATGAACTTCAAGGCTTGCAACTAGTATTGACAAGAGTGTTAAAACAGGTCTGGAACCAGCCGGTGCGGCAGTTAATGGAACATTGCATGGTAATGTCAGCCACTCGAAATATGAGTTGCTAATAGAAGCGCAATTAGAAGAATTTGGCAAAGAAGATCTTTCCAACTTCATGGTAGATCAAATCATTTTTTTCGACGGACTCGCCAAACAAATTAAAAATAGGAAAATAGATTCACAAAAGAAAAAGAGCATTGAGAAATAAAAACCACTAGACATAGAAGATGCAGCCAAAATAGCAGCGCAAGAATTATGAAAGAGCCACCAAAACTAGATGAAAGAGCAATAAAAAATTACTTGGACAAGAGACTGACGCAAAAGAATATTTGCGCAGAATGAGCGAACATGTGTTATAGCAGAAGTATTGGTTAGGCATGCAGCACCAGAAGATATTTTTTAGACTCACAGGCACCATTACTCGATTGATTTTTCTGACTATGCAATCACGGCAAAAAATAAACTTGGTCGCTCGGCTGAGATACCGGAAGTTTAGCCAAAGTTGAGGAGTTACTTGGAATTACATTTTCAGAAGATAGAACTTTGCGCGTTCCGCTGAGAATTTTTGATGAACATCAAAAGAAATGGATTTAACAGTGAAAATATGCTGGTCGCCACAAACGCAGAGTTTCATCAACCAAGACTGGATGGAACGATACGTCACACGAATTGGCACAAGCATTGGGTGAGATTCGCAATTGGACATATAGGAAAGGAGCGTCACCAATGGGCGAAAAACGCACTCGCAGAAATATCTTTACGATGAAGAAATCGAACTGATAAAAACCGCAGAGGTACGTCTTTTGCAAGCTGTAAAACTCAAAAATCTAAAGAGCTTGAATTATCTGGACTTTCGTATAGACAAATTAACTCAAATAAAGAATATTTGACGCTTTGGGCACGATTA